>OY970325.1:0-5366867 GCA_963717145.1 uncultured Armatimonadota bacterium
CTCAACCCGGTCCCATCCACTCCAGGACCGCTTGGCCGAGGATCTTGGCCGCCTGCGGCGGCGTGAAGCGCGCCGTGTTGAGCACCAGGTCATAGGTGAGCACCTCGTCGGGGTCGTGCTTGAAGTACTGCTTCAAGTAGCGATTCCGGGCCGAGTCTTCCTCCCGGATGAAGTGCTCGGCCGCCTCCTGGCTCAATTTGCTCCGGGCCATGACCTGGGCCACCCGTTTCTCCAGGGGAGCCACCAGGCGCACGTGAAACACGTTCTTGCGGTTCCGGGTGATGACGTTGGCCGCCCGCCCCACCAGGATGACATGGCCCAGGTCGGCCAGATGCAGGACGGTTTCGCTGATCTGGCGGATGAGGGTCTCGGAGGGGGGATGCAGGCCCAGCAGTTGTTCGATCACGTCCTGCACGGACGAGATGCGGTCCTCGGGCATGAAGCGGGCCAGTTGATCCGGCAGGTTGTGCTCCTGGAGCATCTTGGTGACCAGGCTCTTGTCAAACACGGACCAGCCGCAGGTGTACGGGGCGGCCTCCTGCAGGAACGTGGCGAGCTGGACGCGATCTCCATGGCGCCAGAGCCGGTCTGGCGCGAGATGGTCACGGTCGGGTGGAGGATCCTTGCCTGGGAAGCGCGCTCGTGTGACGCGGGCGGACTGAGCTGGCAGTTGATGAATGACAGGCACTTGCCGACATCGGGTCCAACGTTCATATAAAATCCTTTCCCTTTCCGCCGGTGGCTCGCCGAAAATCCCGCGGCAATCCCTCTTCACCGGCTTCTGCTGTCAATCTAATGCCGAACCCGGACAAAAACAACTCTTTCTTGAGCACGGCTGGCCTGAAGATCGGCATTGTTTTTCTGCCCCTTCTTTGATACGCTCCCTTCGCAAAGCCCGGTCGATATGGCAGTGGTGGCCCAATCCCCGGGCTCGACCTGCAACCAACGCTTGAACAGGAACGCTTGTGAAAAAGACGCTTTTCCTTCTTCTCGTCCTGCTGGCCGGCGTCCTCCAGTCCCGAGGCGCCGACGTCATCATCTCGGAGTTCATGGCCTCGAACACCCGGACCCTGGCGGACGAGGATGGGCAGTATTCGGACTGGATTGAGGTGTTCAACCGGGGCGCGGAGCCAGTGGATTTGGGGGCCGGCTTCTGACGGGATAACGAAAACAACCTGGTGAAGTGGCAGTTTCCCTCCACCAACCTCGCGCCGGGGGCCTTTTCGGTGGTGTTCGCCTCCGGCAATGACCGGCGCGGTGGCAGGCGCGCCCCTGCACACCAACTTCAAGCTGGACGCCGGCGGCGAGTTCCTCGCCCTGGTCCAACCCGACGGAATGACCCTGGTTACCGCGTTTGCGCCCACTTATCCCCAGCAATATGCGGACATTCCCTACGGCTCGCTGATGAGCGGCAACACCACCCCGCTGCTGACCTCCGGGGCCGTTGCGCGCGTCCTGGTTCCGTCCGGGAACATCGGCAGCACCTGGCGTTCGACCAACTTCAACGACGCGGGCTGGCCGGCCGGAACCACCGGCGTGGGCTACGACAACACCACCAACTACCCGCCGGTCATCGGCCTGGACCTGAGGTCAGCCATGTCGAACATCAATGCCTCCGCCTATCTGCGCCTGCCCTTCAATGTGGAGACGAACCCGGCCGCTTTCCAGGGACTGCTGCTGCGCCTGCGCTACGACGACGGTTTTGTGGCCTGGCTGAACGAAACCGAAGTGGTGCGCCGGAACGCGCCCACAACCCTCGCCTGGAACTCTGCCGCCACCGGGACGCACGGCACCCCCTCGCCAGCCACGCTGGCTGAGACCTTTGAAGGGGCCGTCGCCAATTATTCGCTCTCGCTCTATGCCGCCGTCCCGGCGGCAGCCGTGCAGGCGGCCGGGGCCGGTTCCACCGGCAAGTTCCTCCGGTTGCTTTACGATGGCGTCAACAACAACGCCAACGCCATCGCCTTTCCGCTCGTCTCGCCGGGCGCCTATGGGCGGATCGCCGCGCAGTTTGATTTCCGCGTCAGCGATGCCCAAGGGGAGCCGGCCGACGGCTTCAACTTCCTGCTGATCCCCACCGCCGTTTATGGAACCAACGGGCCGGGCTTGAACGTGGTCGCCCAGAGCTACCCGGCCGAAGAACCCAGCTACCCGGGCGTGTTCGCCATCGGCTTCGACGTTTATCCCCACAACGAGCCCCGGAACGATGTCTCCGCCCACTGGAATGGCCGGGAATATGTGAACGTGACCATCCCCCGCGCCACCCTCGACCTGGTGGCGGGCGTCTTTCACCGCGCGAATATCTTTCTCGAACAAACCACGGGGGGTTCTCTCGTGAGCGTCACCGTTACGCCCAGCGTCAATGCCACACCGGGCGATCCCTATACGGTCTTCACCAACTTCTTCATCCCCGGCCTCAATCCGTATGAGTGTCGGGTTGAGTTGGGCGGCCGCACGGGCGGGGCCGATTTGTCGCTCGACCTGGATAACCTCAATGTTCAGTTCAACCCGACGCAAGGGGCGGTGCCCTTTGAGGACTTTGACATCTCCGCGTTCCGCGGTTTGCTCCAGCAGGGCTCGAATGTTCTGGCCATCCAGGGCCTCAATGTCGCGGCCAACGACCGCGATTTCCTGATCCTGCCGGAGCTGGCCGGCGAGGCCTACGCCGTCGGAGCCTCCGCCAACTACATCTACCCGCCCACGCCGGGGTCTTGGAACAACGTCACCGCCGCGGGCAAGCTGGGGCCGGTCAGCTTCTTCCCCCCGGCAGGGGTCTATGCCAGCAACACGCTCGCCGTCACCATGGCCTCGTCTTCCTCCTCGGGCCAGATCCGTTACACGCTGGACGGCAGCGCGCCTACGGCTTCTTCCCCGCTTTACACCGGCCCGGTGGTCCTGGCGGCCAACGGGGTTGTCCGCGCCTGCGCCTTCGAGACCAACCTGATCCCGGCCGAGGTCGCTGCCGCCAACTACGTCCTGCTCGATTCCAGCCTGACCAACTTTGCCAGCCGGTTGCCGCTGGTCGTCATTGACACCCTGGGGGGGATCCTGGCGGCGGACGCCAAGATCCCGGCCTACGCCGTCTTCATCGACACCAACGTTCCCTCGGGGCGGATTGGTCTGACCAGCCCGCCGGACCACACGGGGCGGGTGGGGGTGGAATACCACGGGCAGAGTTCCCTGGGGTTTCCCAAGAAGTCCATGAATGTCGAGATCGATGACGAAGAAGGCAATGACCTGAAGAGGCCGCTGCTGGGCCTGCCCAAAGGCAGCGATTGGGTGCTCTACGCCCCCTACACCGACAAGACGTTCATGAACGACGTGCTCGCCCACGACCTGTGGGAAGCGATGGGCCACTACGCGGTGCGCCGCCGTTTTGTAGAAGTCTTTGTCCGCAGCACGTCGGGGCGGCTGGCCTCCAGCGACTACCAGGGAATCCACGTCCTGTTGGAGAAGGTGCGCGTGGCGCCGGAGCGGGTGGACTTGGCGAACCTGGACCCGGCGGACAACACCGAGCCGGCTGTCTCCGGGGGCTATATCTGGAAGAAGGACAAGACCAGCACCGGGGACGTGCTCTTTAGCACGACCAGCGGCCAGACGTTTATCTACCACGACCCCCGGGGCGCCGATCTGACCGCGGCTCAGAAGACCTGGCTGGTCAATTACCTCAACCAGTATGAAACCGTGCTCTATGGCGCCAGTTGGCGCGATCCCGTTAACGGCTACAACCGCTACATTGATGTACCGTCCTTTGTCGATACGCATTGGATCGTCGAGTTTCCCAAGAACATCGACGGCTACCGCCTGAGCAACTTCCTGCACAAGGACCGCAGCGGGAAGGTCCTGGAAGGACCGGTCTGGGACTGGAACCTCTCTCTGGGCAATGCCAACTACCTGGAGGGCGGCAAAACCAACGGCTGGTACTACACCCAGCTCGGGTCCGGGGATGATCTCTGGCTGAGCCGCCTCCGGACTGACCCGGATTTCTACCAGAAGATCATCGACCGCTGGGGCGAGCTGAGGACCAACGTGCTGGGGCTGTCAAACCTCCTGGCGCGCGTCAATGCCTACACCAATTTGCTGCAGGAGGCCCAGGCGCGCGACTTTGCCAAGTGGGGACACCTGGGGGTTTACGTCTGGCCTAATCCGAACGGCACCGCCGGCGGTTGGGACGTGGACTACGTTACGCCGACGACTTATGCGGGCATCATGGGGGAGATGAAGAAGTGGGTCACGGGCCGGTTTAACTGGGTGGACAAACAGTTCATCCGCGGGCCGTCGTTGAGCCTGCCGGCGGGTCTGATCGTTCCCGGGGCGACGCTCACCGTCTCCGCGCCGGCGGGCGCGATCTACTATACCCTGGATGGGTCGGACCCGCGGCTGAGTGGGGGTGGCACCAATCTCTCTGCCCGACTCTATGCGGGGCCCTTCACCCTCCTGAACAACGCGGGCGTCTTTGCCCGCGCGACCAGCGGGGGCAGTTGGAGCCCGCCCGCCCGGGCGGTGTATGTCGTGACCACTCCGGCCTTGCGCATCACCGAAATCATGTATCATCCGGAACCTCCGCCCACCAACAGCTCCTGGCTCGATGCGGACTTCGAGTACGTTGAGGTCGCCAACACGGGGACCGCACCGCTCAACCTGGCCGGCGTCCGGCTGGGCGGAGGCATCGACTTCACCTTCACCTCCGGGGTGCTGGGAGCAGGCGAAGCCATCCTGGTGGTTCACAACCGGGCCGCGTTCGAGTCTCGTTACGGGACGGGTCACCGGATCGCCGGCGAGTTCACCGGCTCGCTCAACAACGCCGGGGACGATCTCACCCTGTTCGGTCCGGTGGGCGAGCCCATCCTGGATTTCCACTACGACGGGAGCTGGTTCGCCTCGGCCGATGGCCTGGGGTATTCGCTGGTGGCGCGGGATCCCTCGGCTCCATTGAACGCCTGGAACTCAATCGAGGGCTGGCGCATCTCCAGCGCGCAAGGGGGTTCGCCGGGGCTGACCGATCCGCCGCCGCTGAACATTCCGGTCGTTCTGATCAATGAGGTCCTGGCCAGCACGCCGGGCCTGGCGGGCGACCGCATCGAGTTGTTCAATCCGAACGACCAGCCCGTTGACATCGGAGGCTGGTTCCTGACCGATGCGTTCTACACCCCTCGAAAATTCCGCGTTCCCGAGCCGACCTCGATTCCCGCCCGCGGGTTCAGGGTTTTCACCGAGGCCGATTTCAACCCCGCCCCCGGCGCCGCCACCAGCTTCGCCCTGGACGCGCAGGGGGATGACGCCTGGCTCTTCTCCGCGGATGCCTCCTCCAATCTTACCGGCTACGTGCATGGCTTTCATTTTGGGGCTTCGGAGGGGAATGTGACCCTCGGGCGCCATGTCACCAGCGAAGGCCGGGAGCACTTCGTGGCGCAGGTCGCGGCCAGCCTGGGCGCAACCAACCTGGGCCCGCGGGTGGGGCCGGTCGTGATCAATGAGCTGATGTTCCACCCGCCCGATACCGGCACGCTGGATAACACCCTGGACGAGTTCATTGAATTGGTGAGCCTCACCAACGCGCCGGTCCCCTTGTTCTGTGAGCTGGCCCCTACGAACACGTGGCAACTGAAGGGCGGCGTGGATTTTGTCTTTCCCCAGGACCTCACCCTCCTGCCTGGCGAACATGTGCTGGTGCTGAACTTTGACCCCGCGGATACGGTCCAACTGGCGGCCTTCCGCGCTCGTTATACTCTGCCCGGCGGGGTGCGGCTCTTCGGGCCCTACGGGGGCAAACTGAACAACGGGGGAGACAATGTCGAGCTGAAGAAGCCGGTCCTGCTCCAAGTCACCAACGTGGCTTGGGTGCTGGTGGACAAGATCGAGTACTCAAGCCAGGCGCCCTGGCCTTGCGGCGCCGATGGCACTGGCGCATCGCTCCAGCGCCAGCAGGCGGGGAGCTTCGGAAATGATCCAGCCAACTGGGCGGCCGCCGGGCCCACGGCGGGCCAGCTCAATTTGGTGGTGTCTCCGGCGGCGCCGGTGGTGATCACCCCCCCGGCTGACCAATGGACGGTGGTCAACGGGAGCGCAACCTTCAGCGTGGAGGTTTGCGGCACGCCGCCCCTGGCCTACCGGTGGCTCTTCGAGGACGCCCCGGTCGGCGGTGCCACCCGGGCCACGCTGGTCAAGGAGGCGGTCCAGGAACAGGACGCCGGCCGCTATCGCGTGATCGTCACCAACGCGGCCGGCTCGGTGACCAGCGCGCCAGCCCGCCTTTCTGTCTTTGCCTCCCTCGGCCCGGTCATCACCCAACAGCCTCAAGACCAGACCGTGCCCGGCAATGGGGCGACCGTTTTCACGGTGGCAGGCCTGGGCCCGCCGCCGCTGCAGTGCCAATGGCGGTGCTACGGCACCAACCTGCCTGGCCGGACTGAGCCCACGTTGACGTTGACGAACATCCAGGCCTCCCAGCAGGGGCCGTACAGCGCGGTCTTTGCCAATCCCTACGGCTTCGCGGCCAGCGCCGACGCTTACCTGACCGTGCAGGTGCCCTGCGTGATCCTGACCCACCCCACCAATGTGACCCTCGTGCCCAGCCCGGCCACCAACACGGTCACCGCCAGCAATACCACCTTCCGGGTTTTTGCCGCCGGCATGGGGCCCCTGAGCTACCAATGGCGTTTCTGGGGCACCAATCTGCCGGGTGCGACCGAGGCCACCCTGATCATCAGCAACGCGGGGCTGGCCCAGGCCGGGCCCTACTCGGTGCGGGTTTCGGACTCGATCACCACCCTGACCAGCTCCAACGCCATGTTGAAGCTGCTGACCAAGCCGACCATCACCGTGCCCATCCAGGCCCAATCGGTGGTGTCCGGAGGGTCGGTCACCTTCTCGGTCTGGGCGGTGCCGGTGCACCCGACCCTGCCCTTCACCTACCGGTGGTTGCGAGGAGGGACGAACTACCTCACGAACACCTACTGCACGCTTCCGGCGAGCAACGTGACCAACTCGACGACCTACCAGGTGGTGGTGCAGAATGACGGAGGCACCGACTACAAGCCGCCGGTGGTGCTGTCGGTCTGGGCGGATGCGGACAAGGACGGGCTGCCGGACCGGTGGATGACAAACTATTTCGGGCACACCAACGGGCTGGCGGCGGACAAGTCGCGGGCCCAGGACGACGCGGATGGGGACGGGATGACGAACCTGGAGGAATATCAGGCGGGGACGAACCCAACGAATGCGCTGAGCGTGCTGCAGTTGGTGGGGGTGCCGGGGGGCGGGGCAGGGGAGCCGGCGCGGTTGTATTTTGGGGCGGTCTCGAACAAGACCTACAGTCTGGAGTATCGGGACAACGTGAGCGGGGGCGGGTGGGTGACGGTGGGGAGCTACGATTCGCTGCCGACCAACCGGGTGCAATGGGTGACGAACGACCTGCCGCTGGCGCTGACCAACGTCTTCTATCACCTTAAAGTACCCCGGAACAACTGAGGTCCCGTTCCTTATTGCCGCTCGTATTCGCCCTTGCTGATCCGCTTATAGACGGTGAAGCCGGCCTGTTTGGCGCCGGAGACCGAGAGGGGCTTGAGCTTGACCGGGGTGTTGAAGGAGGAAAAGACCTTGCGCACGGGCGCCTTGCAGAGAGGGCAGTGGGTCAGAGGCGGGGCGCTGAGTGGACGGCGCAGAGTGAATCCCTCACGGCAGACGAGGCAGCCGTCCTGGCAGGCTTCATACTCATAGAGTGGCATGGCTCCATGCGGAATCTCACCGTGGGCCGGCGAATTGTCAACGGTGGGCGCGCGCGTGCGGACACCGGAATTTCCCTGTCATCAGGCCCGGGCGCGTGCTAGGCTGGCGGGGCAGTTGCAGACGGAGCCCACCATGGACAAACTGCTATTGATCGATGACGAGGCGGACGTGCAGTATTCGTTCCGGCGGATATTTGACTCGCCGGAGATCGAGTTGACCACCGCCTCGAGCGGGGAGGAGGCCCTCAAGCTGATTCCGCGGCTGAAACCCGATCTGGTGCTCATGGACATCCGCCTGGGCGGCCTGAGCGGGCTGGAGACCTTGCGCCGCCTGCGTCAGATCGACGCGCGCCTGCCGGTCATTCTCATGACGGCCTACGGCACCACCCAGACCGCCATCGAGGCCATGAAGCTGGGGGCCTACGACTACCTGCTCAAACCGTTCGATGTCCCAAAGCTCAAGCAAGTGGTGGCCGACGCCCTCAAGGCCTCCCGCGCCATGCGGCAGGTCGTGTCCTATGAGCCGTTGCTGGAGTCGGAAGACTACACCCTGGGCATCGTGGGACGCACCGAGGCCATGCAGAATGTTTTCAAGCTCATCGGCCAGTTGGCTGCCTCGGATGCGACCGCCCTCATCACGGGAGCAAGCGGCACCGGCAAGGAATTGGTGGCCCGGGCCATCTATCATCACAGCCGGCGGGCCGGGCAGCCGTTCCTGGCCATCAATTGCGCCGCGATTCCGGAGACCCTGCTCGAGAGCGAACTCTTCGGACACGAGAAAGGGGCGTTCACCGGGGCGACCTCCCAGCGCATCGGCAAGTTCGAGCAGTGCAACCGGGGCACCATTTTCCTGGATGAGATCGGCGACATGGCCCCGGCCACGCAGACCAAGATCCTGCGGGTGCTTCAATCCGGAACCTTCGAGCGGGTCGGGGGCAACCAGGACGTGAAGGTGGACGTGCGGATCATCGCCGCCACCAACAAACCGCTGGAGGAGGCGGTGGCGGCCCGGCAGTTTCGCGAAGATCTCTTCTACCGCCTGAATGTGGTGCGCATTCATCTGCCTCCGCTGCGGGAGCGCATCGCGGATATCCCCATCCTGGTCAACTACTTCCTTAAACGGTTGGCCGACCGGCAACGCCAGCCTCCCAAGCCGGTTTCGCCGCAGGCTTTGGCCTTGCTCCAGCGTTATACCTGGCCGGGCAATGTGCGGGAGCTGGAGAATGGCATCCAGCGGGCCTTGGTTGTGGCCAAAGGGGATGTGCTTCTACCGGGTGACTTCCCTCCCGAAATGACAGGAATGCAGACGCCTGTCCCGGGTCCCATGGCGCTTCAACGCTCCGTGCCGGAGGCCTCTGCCAGGGGGGCCGCGGTGCCTGCCGCAGGAGAGGCTTCCGCTGAAGTGTCCAATTTGGCCAGGGCCTTATTTCAGTGGGCGCGTCAGGATGGCCGGCGAAAAGTCATTCCCGCCGTGGAACGGGAACTGGTGATCCAGGCCCTGCTTGAGACCCAGGGCAATCAGGTCCAGGCGGCGAAGCTGCTTGGCGTCACCCGCGCCACCCTGCGCAAGCGCATCGAGAAATTCGGGATTCGCCGGGAATTCTCAGTTCGCTGAAGCCACTTTCTGGTGCCATGTCGCCGGACGACACGATTGCCGCCATTGCCACGCCCCTCGGAGAGGGCGGGCTGGCGGTGGTGCGCGTGTCCGGGGCGGATGCGCTGACCATTGCCGACCGCGTGTTTCGTCCCTCGGGCCGGTCGCCGCAGGCTCCTTCCCAGGTCGCCTCGCACACCTTGCATCATGGCTGGGTGGTGGGGGGGGAGCGGGTGGTGGACGAAGTGCTGCTGACGGTCATGCGGGCGCCGCGCACCTACACGCGGGAGCACGTGGTGGAGATCTCCTGCCATGGCGGGCTGCTGGTGGCCAAACTGGTGCTGGAAGCGGTCCTGGAACATGGGGCGCGGCTGGCGCTGCCGGGGGAGTTCACCAAGCGGGCCTTCCTCAACGGGCGCCTCGACCTGGCCCAGGCCGAAGCGGTGGCCGACCTCATTCGTTCGCGGACCGAGCTGGCGCTAGCGGCCGCCAACGAGCAGCTCGCGGGCAAGCTCTCCCATCGCATGAACCGGCTGCGGGATGATTTGCTGGACCTTCTGGCCCACGTCGAAGCCCACATCGATTTCCCGGAAGAGGACATTGCGCCTGACACAATGGCCCAGCTCTGTGGCCGGCTGCGGGAGGCTGTGACCTTCATGGACGAGTTCCTGCGCAGTGCGAGGGAAGGGCAGGTGCTGCGGCGGGGCCTCCGGGCCGCCATCATTGGCCTTCCCAACGTTGGCAAATCCAGCCTGCTCAATCAGCTTCTGGGCCACGACCGCGCCATTGTCTCGCCGATGCCGGGCACCACGCGGGACACCATCGAGGAGACGGCCAACATCCGCGGATTGCCGGTCGTGTTTGTTGATACCGCCGGCTTGCGCGAGGCTGGAGACGAGATCGAAGGGGAAGGCGTCCGGCGCAGCCACGCCGCGCGGGCCCGGGCCGAGCTGGTTCTTCATGTGCTGGACGCTTCCGAGCCGCTGACCCCGGCGGACGAGGAGTGCCTGCGCGAGTATGCGGCCCGGGCCCACATCCTGGTATGCAACAAATGCGACCTGGGGCGCAAGCTGGTCCTGCCGCAAGTCCCGGGCGCGCCGGCGGTGGAGGTGAGCTGTGTGACAGGGCAGGGGATCGAGGTCCTCAAAGAGGCCATCCGCCAGGCCATTTGGGCGGGCGAAATCAAAGCGGAGATGCTGGAGGTCATGATCAATGCGCGACACCAGGAGGCCCTGCGCCGGGCCCGGGAGGCCGCGCTGCGCACGCGGGAGGCCCTGGAAGCGGGGCACTCTCTCGAACTGGCCGCGCTGGATTTGCGCCTCGCGGTGAATGCGGTGGGCGAGATCGTGGGCAAGACCACCACCGAGGATTTGCTCGATTCAATTTTCAGCCAGTTCTGCATTGGCAAGTAGGCCGGTTTCCAAGGCGTGAACCGAACCTGCAATCGCAGTAGGGCGAGCCTCCTGGCGAGCCCAAACTTGATCAGGGCTCCGCAGGAGCGTCGCCCTACCAGGTTCATGGTCCCAACACGTGATTCTCGATTCATCCAGGCCGTCGATGAACTGCACCCCCGTAGGCTTCCAGCCTGTCGCTGGGGGTTCCCTTACGACAGGCCGGATGCCTGTCCCACGTCGGGGGAGCGGACGCCTCGGCGAGGCGTCCTACCAGCCTTGAGTCCAGGGGATCCATGTGCGAAACACCTGTTCGGCGAGCTCTCCCGTTACCCTCCCAGGGGAGAGGGAGAATGGCAGGCAGTGTTGGCGGGAAACGACGGAGGCCGGTCAGACGGACGCGGGCCTCGTCCGTTTGCGGCCCAACTCTTCCCGGAGCTTGAGCAGCGGCAGGGTGTTGATCACGTCGGCTTTGGTGAGCCAGCCCTTGCGCGCGATCCCGGCGCCCAGGCGCAGGAACCCGGCCTGCTCCGAACGGTGCGCGTCCGGGTTGATGACGCACTTCACGCCCTTGCTCTTGGCGTAGGGCCAGAGCCGCCAGTCGAGATCGAACCGGAGCGGGTTGCAGTTCAGCTCGATCCAAGTGCCCGTTTCGGCACAGGCATCGATGACCGCCTGCTGGTTCACCTTGTAGGGTTCGCGCTCCAGGAGCAGCCGGCCGGTCAGGTGGCCGAGCATGTGCACGCAGGGGTTTTGCGCGGCGCGGATGAACCGCTTGGTGGTTTCGGCCTCGTTCTGCGAAAAGCCTTGGTGCAGGCTGGCGATCACCACATCCAGCTCCGCCAGCAGATCGTCATCGAAATCCAGCCGCCCCTCGGCCAGGATGTCCACCTCGGTTCCCGAAAGCAGCCGCACGTTTCGGCCCTCGTCCTTCAGCCGCTGATTCAGGTCGCGGATGGCCTGAATTTGCTTTCGCAGTTTCGCTGGCTCCAGCCCATTGGCCACGAACGAGGCCCGCGAGTGGTCGGTCACTGCCCAGTAATCGCAACCCAGCTCGTCGGCGAACTGCGCGATCTCCTCCAGACTCTCCCGGCCGTCGCTCCAGGTCGAGTGATTGTGCAGCGATCCCCGCAGGTCGGTCCATTCGACCAGGCGCGGGATCTTCCCTTGCTCGGCGGCCTCGAATTCGCCGTGGTCCTCCCGCAGCTCCGGCGGGATGTAGCTCAAGCCGAGCTTGTCGAAGACCTCTTCCTCGGTCTTGCAGGGCAGGCGCAGCTTGGGGTCACGGGTTTCCTCCTGGGACCGGAAGAGCCCGTATTCGTTCAGACGCAGCCCGCGCTGGATGGCCCGCTGGCGCATCACGATGTTGTGCTCCTTGCTGCCGGTGAAATACAGGAGCGCGAACGGATACTCGGAGTCGCTCACCACCCGCAGATCGGCCTGGATGCCGCCCTCGAGAATGACCGTGGCCTTGGTCTCGCCCTTGGCGCTGACGCTCAGCAGGCCCGGCTGGGTGGTGAAGAAGTCGATCACGTCGTGGGGATGCTTCGAGGACGCCAGGAAATCAACATCGCCGATGATCTCCTTGTGCCGGCGCACGCTGCCGCCCGTGCTGCACCGGATCACTTCCGGATGGCTCCGCAGCAGGTCCAGGATCGGCTCGGCGACGGTCAGGGCGTCGCTGAGCAGGTGACGGGAGGCATACTGGCGGCGGAAGCCGATGCCTTCGAGAATCTTGCTTTGCGTCTTGTCCCCGAACCCCTCCAAGCCCGCGATTTTTCCGGCCCGGCAGTCCTCTTCCAACTGGTCGATGCTCTCGATCTTGAGCCGGTCGTTAAGCGCTTTGACCTTCTTGGGGCCCAGCCCGGGGATGCGCAGCATGTCCACCAGCCCCGCGGGAACCGACGCCTTGAGCGCCTCATAATAATCCAATTTACCCGTGGTGACGAGTTCGCTGATCTTCTTCTGCAAACCCTCGCCGATGCCCTTAATTTCGCCGAGCCGGCTCTCGGCCACCACTTTGTCGAGCGGCTCCGTCAGCCCTTCGATGGCCCGGGCCGCATTCGAGTAGGCTCGAGTCTTGAAAGGATTCTCGCCCTTCAACTCCAGCAGGGTGCCGATCTCGGTCAGGATTTCCGCCACTCGGTCTTTGTCCATGCCGCAGTATAGGCGCGAATCAGGAAACGGGAAAGGGGGGAGCGCAAAACGTGAAGAGTAAAATGTTAGGCGTAAAACGTAAAACGGGAGACGGGAAGCGTGACGCGTGGAACGTGAAGCGTGTTACTTTTTTGTTTTCCCGGCGCGGATTCGAGGTCTAATGCCCGCATGTTGAAACGAGCAGAACTGCCCATTGCCCTGACCATCGCCGGCTCGGACAGCGGCGGCGGCGCGGGCATCCAGGCCGACCTGAAGACGTTTGCCTCTTTGGGAGTCCACGGCACCAGCGTGATCACCTGCCTGACGGCTCAGAACCCGCGGGGGGTGACAGCGGTGCAGCCGGCCAGTCCGGACATGGTGCGGAAACAACTGGAGGCGGTCTTCGCCGAGCTGCGCCCGCGGGCGGCCAAAACAGGCATGTTGTTATCGGCCGAGACCATCGCAGCAGTGGCGCGATTCTGGAACCGCCGGAACCGGCCGCCGCTGGTGGTGGACCCGGTGATGGTGGCCACGAGCGGGGCCCGCCTGCTGCGGCCGGATGCGGTCGCGGCGATGCGCGAACTGCTGCTGCCTTTGGCTGATCTCATCACGCCCAACCTGGACGAGGCCGAGGCGCTGACCGGGTTTAAGATCAAGGAAGTGGAGGACCTGCGCACCACGGCGAGACTGCTGAGCCGGCGTTACCGCTGCGCGGTGCTGGTCAAGGGCGGGCACCTGGCGGACACCCGGAATGCCGTGGACATCTACTATCATCACCAGACCCGCACCGAGTTGTTGCTCACCGCCCCCTATGTGCGAGGGGTCTCCACCCATGGCACCGGCTGCACCTATTCCGCGGCCATCACGGGATTCCTGGCCCGGGGCCTGGCGTTGCCGGACGCGGTGGCCAGGGCCAAGGAATACATCACGCAGGCCATCGCCCAGGGCCATCGCATCGCGGGCCACGATGTGCTGAACCCGTTCTGGGGTGGCCAAGTCCGATAAACTCAGGGGATGAGCAGGATTTCGCCGCGTAGCCGGGCGACGCACCGGTCGGGCAAACGCGCGTCGATGGACCCGGCGGCCGGAGCCTCGCTCGCCGCATGGCCATCGCTGAACCAGGCGTTGGCCTTTCGCCGATGGCGGAAATGGGCGGTGGCTTCGGTGGCGTTGACATAGTAGAACTCCTCCAGCATGGGGTTCGATGGAGAGGCCGGAGCTTGAAAGGTGTTGATCTGCGCGGCATCGGCAAAAATGGCGGTGTCGGTCGTGCGGAGGATCCGGTTCGCGTTCTTTCCGGACAAATAGATGTTGTAGCCATAGCCATAGGCAGCTCCGTTGGCTTTGAGCTTGAAGCGGGGGTCGCCATAACGGAGGGAGGGACAGATTTCCACCCCGCGGCCTTGCAGGTAGGGATAGAGAGCCCCTTGGGAGGCATCGAACGCGCGATCCCCTTCACCGCCGCTCTGGATCCAGCCAAACCAATACACCTGCCCGCCGTTGGTCAGGGCGCCACGATACCGGAAGGACTCACCGTCGTGATCGTCCCAATAGAGCTGTGCGGACAATCCGATCTGTCTCAGATTGCTCAGGCACTTGGCCTTGTGAGCGGCGCCACGGGCCGAAGAGAGCGTGGGCAACAGCAGCGCCGCCAGGATGCTGATAATCGCAATCGAAACCAACAACTCGATCAGAGTGAACGCGCGGCCGGCCAGGGCGGGCGGGTGCGGAATGGTCCACCCGGCCGGCACCGTCCGGTGTCGCGCCAACTTTCGCTGGCCCCGGTGTTGGTTGCCGTTCATTGTCGCTGGGCGCTGGTCCGATAGAAGGCCGCGCCGGCTGCCGGGTGATTGGTTTCGGTCAGACGAAGCGTGGCGCCGGTGCCGGATTTTTCGATGGACACGGCCTCCCAGTTGGCGAGGTCGGTGCTCCGCTCCAACACATAGAACCAGTTGGTGCGCGTGGTGGTCTCCACCTGCCAGAGCTGGTCCGGAAACACCCCGGTGAGGCGCGGCCCGTCGGGCACAGTCACGAGTATGTTGTCCACCATCCCATGCGCCAGCACCGAATCGTAGGCATTCCCGGCGTCGCTGTAGCTGCTGATGGAGAGGGCGTTGACGCGGAAATCGGTGAAGGTGGGCCCCAGGACTGTGTTCTGCACCGGGCTGTAGGGCTGGCCGTTACGGAGCAAGCTGGTGGCCAGAGTCTGGTTGTCGGCGGTGTAGGCGAGCGTGACCCGGAACCAGTCATTGGGGGTCAGCTCCAACGGGGTCGTGAAGCTGGTGGCAAAGGCATGGTCGGTCGAGATGACGGTAGGCGAAACCGTGGGATCCAGGACGAACAGGCCCCACTCCGGGTCGTCATAGTAGCCCGACGGAAAGTAATCGAACTCGACCACATTGGCGGGGTTACCGTAAACGCCCCGTTGGAAGCCTCCGTTGGTCGCCTGGAGCAGATCCAGGAAGCCGATTGCGATCTCAAAGGGACCGGTGCGACCTGGGGCCACGCCGCCGGCGATATCGGACAGGCGCAGATCGAAGGCCAGGGTGAAATCGTCGTCCTTGGCAAGCGTTGTGCCCAGCGGAAGATAGAAGTAGCTGTTTGGCCGGGTTGAATCCCAGGTCACCTCGATGTTCTGGCTGGCTGGATTCCAGTGAAAAGCCTCCACTTCGCCGAATTGCCGCCACCCGCGAGCGGCGGGGTCTGAGGCAAAGTCCTCCTGGATGGCCGCCGCCGGGCCGTAGAGGACTTGAACAAGCAGCATCGCGCCCGCGGTGGCCGGGGCCCAACCATTCGAGGTCGTCATTTGACTGGTCTTTCCATTGGCTCTGCGCCGGGCGCGGAGCGCTTTTCTTTTGGGTTGAGAGACCAGGGCGGAGCCGGAGGGAGTTCTCCGGGCGGCCAGGGGGGCGGCACAAAATGAAAAAACCCTCAGACTCCGCAACGCGGCGAATGAAGGCATCCATCGGTTCCCACCCCGACCGGCGGGGCGGCTTGGCCTCATCCTTCTCTGGTGCGGAGAAGTGGCCGGGCCACAGGCCCGGCCTGACAAGCGCAGCCCGACCGGTATCCTGACTTGGGGCCTGCCTTCCTCCCGCCTTCCCGCCGCGCACGCGCGGCAGTGGCCGTGGGAGGTCGTATCCCGTCACAGTGGCGCAACCGTCCCCGATTCTCACGGGGTTCCCAGTCACCGGGCTGCAAGCTGCCGGCATCGCCGGCAGCCATTTCAAAGAACGTCTCCTTGATAAAGGCCCCCCCGCCCTTTGGCAACGAAATTATTTCGGCAGTTGCTCCCGGTACTGGGTGGGAGACTGGCCGATGATCTTTTTGAAGACGCGGTTGAAGTGGGTCAGCGACTGGAAGCCGACCTCGAAGGCAATCTCGCTGATCCTCAGGCTCGGGTTGAGCAGCAGGTTCTTGGCCTTCTCGATCCGCACCCGGGACAGGTAGTCGGTGAAATTGATCCCGGTGACCCGCTTGAAGAGCTTGCAGAAGTAGTAGGTGCTGGTGTTGACGGCCCGGGCCACCTGGCCCAGCGACAGTTCCTCTCCCTGGTGCTCCAGGATGAACTCCTTGGCGCGGGTGATGACCCGCGGTTCGGCGTGTTCCTGGTGCACCAGCACCTGGTTGCTGACGATGGCCAGGTGCTGGGCGAAAATGCTCAGCAGCCTGATGACTGAATCGGTACTGGCGCGGCGACACCACCCGCGCCGCGTGATACGCCTGGCGCAACGTCTCCGCCTCCTCGTCAATGCCCCACCGCCGCAGCAGCTTCAAGGTCCGCTCGAACTGGGCTGGGGTGGGTTTTCGGCGGAAGACCTGCCCGGTCTGCAAAAAGCCGATCAACTGTTCTCCCAGCCGCACCGGCACCGCGGCATCGCAAAAGCCGGCCGGGCAGGTCAACGTCTGCGGTTCGCAGGCGGCGCTCTCGGAGAGCGCCTGCTGGACCTGGAGGCATACCCCGCTGGAGCGGCTCTTCTTGGCCATCAGCGCGCAGAACGGGTTCTCGCTCTTGTGCCCATGAAAGGGAAGCTGCCAGGACTCGACCGGGCGCAGCGTCACCAGCATGCCGGTGGCGTCCGTGAAGGCGCGCTGGTAATCCTGATAAATCTTGGAACTGACCAGCGCTTCCACCAGCGTGCGTGAGTTGCCGGAAGCCGGCCCCTTGCCTGGAACGGGCGGTCCGGGCTGCACTCGAGAGGAGCGGTCGGGCGGATTCTGCCGGCGCATCGCGGGAGCCGGGCCGGCTGGCCCCTCGTCCACCGCCGTCGGCAGATTCCGGCTGGCTCCGTTGTGCTGGGCAAAAGTTGGTGCCACGGGGACAATTTATGGCCATAGTGCATCCGACTCAAGCGGAATATGCGCCGGCGGAAAAACAAAGTTGCTGCGGGGGACAATTGGAAGTAAAGGAGGGGTCAGGCCGGGGCGACGCAGGGCCCACCCTGCGGACGAGCGGGCGGGCGCGCGGCTCCGGCGCGACGGTCCATTGAAATTCATTGACGAATATCGTGACGCGGATCAGGCCGGTCATTACAGAGACGCCTTGCGGCGGCTGGTGACACGGCCGTGGACTGTGATGGAAATCTGCGGCGGGCAGACGCACGCCATCCTCAAGTTCGGGGTGGACGAGCTGTTGCCCGACCGGGTGACGCTGGTCCACGGGCCCGGATGTCCGGTCTGTGTCACGCCCCTGGAAATGATCGACAAGGCCATCGAGATCGCCTCGCGGCCCGGTGTGATCTTCTGTTCCTTTGGCGACATGCTGCGGGTGCCGGGCAGCCGGGAGGACCTGTTCTCGGTCAAGAGCCGGGGCGGGGACGTGCGGATCGTGTATTCGCCGGTGGAGGCGGCCCGGCTGGCCGGGGAGCACCCCGACCGGCCCGTGGTCTTCTTCGCAGTCGGCTTTGAAACCACGGCTCCGGCCAATGCCATGGCGGTGCTCCAGGCGCATCGGGACAAGCTGACCAACTTCTCGCTGCTCGTGTCCCACGTGCTGGTGCCCCCGGCGCTGGAGGCCATCCTGTCCTCGCCTGCCAATCGGGTGCAGGCCTTTCTGGCGGCGGGGCACGTTTGCACGGTCATGGGCTACGAGGAATACGAGCCCGTCGCCCTGAAATATCGGGTGCCGATCGTGGTGACGGGATTCGAGCCGCTGGATATTCTCCAGGGGATCCACATGGCGCTGCAGCAGCTCGAGTCCGGCCGGGCCGAGGTGGAGAATCAGTATGCCCGCTCAGTGCGCCGGCAGGGCAATCCCGCGGCCCGCCAGGTCCTGCGGGAGGTCTTCGAGGTGGTGCCCCGCAAATGGCGGGGGCTGGGCGAGATTCCGCGCAGCGGATTGGGCCTGCGGGCTCCTTACGCGGCGTTCGATGCCGAGAAGAAATTCAACCTGGAAGACCGGGTGGTGCCGGAGCCGGCGGAGTGCATGAGCGGCCTGGTTTTGCAGGGGGTGAAGAAACCGCACGAGTGTCCAGCCTTCGGCGCGCGCTGCACGCCCGAGCACCCCTTGGGGGCCACCATGGTGTCGAACGAGGGCGCTTGTGCCGCCTATTACCGCTACCGTCGCCCGGCCCCTGTGCGCTCCTGAGCTGCCATGCCTTCCGACTTCGACCTTGCCTGTCCGGTTCCCTTCCAGGATTCGGCCCATGTCACGCTGGCGCATGGCGGGGGCGGCCGCCTGACTCAGCAGTTGATCGATCGCCTCCTGGCCCCGGCCTTCGCGAATCCGTTTTTGGGCCAGAAGCACGATGGGGCGGTGGTCGAGGTGGCAGGCCAGCCGGTGGCGTTCACCACCGATTCCTACGTGGTCCACCCCCTGTTCTTTCCCGGCGGAGACATCGGCACCCTGGCGGTCAATGGGACCGTGAATGATCTGGCGATGTGCGGAGCCCGGGCTCAATGGCTTAGCTGTGGCCTGATTCTCGAGGAGGGACTGCCCATGGAGACGCTGGCGCGCGTGGTCCGGTCCATGCAGCAGGCGGCCGCAGCGGCGGGGGTCCAGATCGTTACCGGCGACACCAAAGTGGTGGACAAAGGGCGGGGGGACGGGCTCTACATCAACACCGCGGGGATGGGACTGGTGAGGAGCCGCCAACCCATAGCGCCCGCCCGCGTCCGGCCGGGAGACGCCGTGCTCCTCAGCGGTGACCTGGGACGGCACGGCATGGCCATCATGTCGGTGCGGGAAGGCCTCCAGTTTGAGAGCACCATCCAGAGCGATTGTGCTCCCCTGGTTGATTCGGTCATGGCGTTAATCGATGCGGGCATCGACATTCATTGCCTGCGCGATCTGACTCGCGGGGGGCTGGCGTCCGCCCTGAACGAGATCGCCGTGGCCGGCGGGGTGCAGATCGCCATCGAGGAATCCGCCGTCCGGGTGGAGGATCAGGTGAGGGGGGCCTGCGAGATCCTGGGCTTGGACCCCCTTTACGTGGCCAACGAGGGGCGTTTTGCGGCCTTCGTGGCGGCATCGGATTCGGAAAAAGCTCTCGCCGTCCTCCGCAGCCATTCCGACAGCGAGCGGGCCAACCGGATCGGAACGGTGAGTGGCGATTCTCCGGGGCTTGTCACCGTGAGAAGCCGGATCGGGGTGGACCGGGTGCTGGATCTCCTGAGCGGGGAGCAGCTTCCCCGCATTTGCTGAACCTTTGGACTTTCAGGGCGGGGGCGGTGTCTTCTTGACTTTTGCTCCGGGCGGGTCGAAGAGTCATCAGGCTTGCGAAGTGGAAACGATGAAACGATTTCTAATTATCATCAATCTCGTCTTCCTGTTCGCGGTGGTGTGTCTGTGCGGAGTGCTGGCGGCGCAGCGGTCCGCCAACCGCCGGCTGGAGCAGTCGCTCGCTCGGGCCAACCAGACCCTGAAAGAGCTTCAGGCCGCCCGGGAAAAGACCAACGATGTCCATGAAGGCTGTCGCGCCCGCATTGGGGAATTGACCCGCTCCTTCAACGCGGCGGCGGACCAGTTGATCGCAATGAGCCTGCGGGTGCGGGAACTGGAAGGCCGGGCCCACGTTGAGGTCGCACCCTCCGTGACCGACGCCTCTCCGGCTTCGAACCAGGCGGCTTCGGTTATGCCGCGTGCTCCAGCATCCCCGGCCAGAGCGGGTGCTCCCTCTGGGTCGCGCTTCTTTGGAACCCTCTATGGAACCAACCACCAGGTGCTGGGCCGCAACCTGGATTACAGCGCCGTTTATGGTCGCCGGGTGGCCTTCAAGGAAATCGGTTCGTCCCGCCGGGTGGCTTTTGACGTGGACCAACTGGACCCCGGGGTGCTGGCTGATCTCGGAATCAATGCGGAGACTCAAAAGGCCCTGCACCTGCGCCAGGAAAGGGCTTGGCAACAAGCCGAGGCCGCTTCGTTGGCGCTGGCGGCGGCCGAAGAACAACGGCGCCGGGAGCAGCAGGCCGCCCGGGAGGAAGCGGAAAGGAAACGCCTCGAGCAGTTAGAGGCTCAAGCGGCCCGGGATGCGGCGAATGCTGAAACGCAGGCGGGGGTCTCGCCGGAGAATCCGACCGGTCGGATGCAAGACATGTATATGGTTGATCCGTTCGCCCCGGGCCCTCCCATCCCGTTTCGGGTGCCGCCCTGGTGGGTGCGCCCCCGTCCCTGGTGAATCGACGGGAGAAAAGGAGGCGGCCCGCGTATTAGTGGGAGGGAGTCAGCATCGCGGGCCACCGGAGTCGGCGACAACTCCAGACATTATATCGGAAGATTGCCGGAGGGACTTTAGAGCATTTTCACTCGCTTCATAGCCGCAAAAGAACGCAAAGACACTGGAGTGTTGACTGGGAGCATCGGCTGTAGCGTTGGTTAAACAGCGCGAGGGGGAACGCCACGAAGGCGCGCGTTTCTTCTTGAGGGAAGGCTCTATGATTCAGCGATCGCCCCTTGGGACCAGGAACCGGGTAGGGACGCCTCGCTGAGGCGTCCGCTCCCCGACGGACCGCTCGGCCCGCCGTCGCCGGGCTTTGGCGGGGCGAGCGAGCGGTCCCTACCAGAGTCACGGTTCATGGAAAGCCTCCATGATTCAGCAATCACGTGTTGGGACCATGAACCTCGGCGTAGCGGCGCTCGGCAGAGCGCCGGTGACTGCGCCTTGGCAGGAGATGGCGGCTCTCTGCCGAGAGCCGCTCTGGAGTTTGGCCCTGACTAGATGCGCCCGCATGGCGTGCCTTTTTTGTTGACATATATCTAGTCTTATGACTAGATTAGCCCCGTATGGGTTATCCCACGAAACTCCAGTGTATCCAACGCCAGGACTCCCAGCAGTTCTACATCAACTTCCCCACCCCCCTGGCTCAAGCCCTCGACTTCCAAAAAGGCGAGCAGCTCGAATGGACCATCGTGGACAAGGGGCACTTGGTCCTCTCCCGCCAGTTGGTGCCCCCAGACCCGGTCCCGTTCAAAAAAAAACCTCCCTCCTGCAAAACCTGAACGCCCTGCTGGATCGTGCTCTGGTCGCCTCCAGCCAACGGGCCCGCCACGCCGCCCATGCCTTGGCCCAACTGGTCACCTTGGGCCGCCACACCCTCACCGGTCTGCTCACCGCCCAGAACCGCCAGCAAGAAGATTGGACGGCTGATTACCGCTTCTACAGCCGCGGCCGCGTCCAACCCCAGGCCTTATTCACCACCGCCCGGCAGTCGGTCGAAGCGGCCCTGCGCCCCGAGGCGCCCCTGGTGGTGGGGGTGGACGACTCGCTCCTGCCCAAGCGCGGCCGCCGCATCCAGGGCACGGCCTGGCGGCGCGATCCGCTGGGACCGCCCTTCCAGGTTCAGTTCACCTGGGCCCAACGGGTGCTCCAGTTCTCGGCGGCCCGCCCCCTGGGTCCGGCCGGGGCGGTGCGGATGGTGCCGATTGATTTTGTCCACGCCCCCACCCCCGCCAAACCGCGCCAAGGGGCCGACGACGACGCCCGCGCCGCCTACCGCCAAGCCGCCAAGCAGGCCAATCTGGTCGCCCTGGCCCAGCGACGCTTGGTCGACTTGCGAGCGCAGGTTCCGGCGCAGCGCCTCATTCATGTGGTGGGAGACGGACGCTACAGCAACAAGACTCTGCTGCGCAAACGACTGCCGGGCACCGTCTATATTGGACGCATCCGCAAAGACAGCGCCTTGTTCCAGGCGCCTCCAGCCCAGCCGGCCACGGGCCGCAAACGCATTTACGGGGCCCGGGCGCTCACGCCCGAACAACTGCGCCAAGCCGAGGATCAGCCCTGGGGGACAATAAACGCCTATGCCTGTGGCAAGGTCCATGAGTTCCAAGTCAAAGTGCTGGCAGAGGTGCGCAGCCCCCTGTGTGGCAACGCCCCCGTCTTGGTGGTGGTTATCAAGCCCTTGGGCTACCGCTTGCGCCAAGGCGGCAAGCTGCTCTATCGCCAGCCGGCTTATCTCTTGTGTACCGACCCGAGTGTGCCGGTGGCACAGGTGGTGCAGGAGTATCTGTGGCGGTGGGATATCGAGGTCAACTTCCGGGAGGAGAAGACGCTGGTGGGGGTGGGGCAGGCTCAGGTGCGACTGGCCGCTTCGGTGGAAGCGGTGCCGGCCTTGGCGGTGGGCGCGTATGCGTTGTTGCAGGTGGCGGCCTTGGAAACCTACGGAGACTTGGGGCAGCCGCAGGCGGTGCCCTTGCCCGATGGCGTCGGGCCCACCCGCCCACGCGCGCCACCAGCGGCAGACTGATCAACCAGTTGCGCTATGAACTCTGGGCCAGCGCTCTGCGGCCGGAGAGTTTAGCCGGCTTCACGTCACGAAGCAGCCCAGACCAGAAGCCCGAAAAACTTAACCCCACCCTTGCCAGTGCCACCTTCTATGCAACCAACTGAGCCAAACTCCAGGGCGGCTCTCTGCCGAGAGCCGCTACGAGGGTACGGTTCATGGAAGTTCGCACGGCACCGCCTGTTTCGAGGGGTTTCCACGGAGCGGTGGTCTCGTCGGTGAGCCCTCATTCCACCAGGACCACGCGGTAGAATCTTCCGGAGCCGACTCCAAACGGGTCCGTTTTCGACGTCGTCGTGCCTGTGGCCGGAACATCCTGGCCGAGCTGTTGCCAGAACGTCTCAGCCAGGCTGTTCTTGTAGAACACCCGATAGGTTCGTCCGGCCATGGAATTCCAACTGAATGTGACCGAATCATCGGATTGGCTGACCTCTGTGATCTTAAGCACGTTAACGACAAGCACACTGAAGGTGTTCGTGTCGCTGAGCGGCGGCTGACCATTGTCGGCCACGGTGATCTTGATCGTGTTGGTGGTGGACGCTTGCGCCTCGGAGGGCGTCCAACTGAAGGCGCCGCTTGATGCATTGATGGTTGCCCCGGGGGGAGGATTCACCAGGCTGAATGTCAATGCGTTTGCCGGGACATCGCTGTCGGTGGCGGATGCCGTGAAAGTCAGAAGCTCTCCAGCGTAAATCGTCCGGTTGGTGAGCGGGCCCAGCGCCGGCGCGGTGTTGACTTTGCGGACCACCAGAGTCACGGCTTGAGTGGCGCTGAGGGCAGGGGTGCCATCGTCGGTCACCACCACTTGGAAGGTGTTGGTGCTGGGCCCCTGGGATTCGGTGGGCGTCCAGGAGAAGACGCCGCTGGACCCGTTGATGTCGGAGCCGGGCGGGGCGTTAAGCAGGCTGAAGGTGAGGGTATTGGCCGGCAGATCGCTGTCGCTGGCCGTGGCAGTGAAGGTGAAGGCGGTCAGCTCATTGTTGGTCAGGCTGGCGATGGGGTTGAGCACGGGAGCCGTATTGACCTCCCGGACCACCAGAGTCACGGCTTGAGTGGCGCTGAGGGCAGGGGTGCCATCGTCGGTCACCACCACCTGGAAGGTGTTGGTGCTGGGCCCCTGGGATTCGGTGGGCGTCCAGGAGAAGACGCCGCTGGATTCGTTGATGCCGGAGCCGGGCGGGGCGTTAAGCAGGCTGAAGGTGAGGGTATTGGCCGGCAGATCGCTGTCGGTGGCCGTGGCAGTGAAGGTGAAGGCAGTCAGCTCGTTGTTGGTCAAGCTGGCGATGGGGTTGAGCACAGGAGCCGTGTTCGCTTCGGAGACAACGATGTTGAAGGTTCTCAGATCGCCCTGGGGCGGCGTTCCATTGTCCATGACCCGGACGGCTATCGTATAGGAGCCGGGCCCCTGGTCCTCCGCGGGTGTCCAGGTAAACAGGCCGGGGAGCGGCTGGATGGTCGCGCCAGCCGGCGCGCCGGACTCGAGCGAGAAGGTCAAGGTCTGGCCGGGCAGATCAGGGTCAGTGGCGGTGACAGTGAAGCTAAGCAATGCTCCCTCGGTGACAATTTTGTCGCCCACGGGATCGAGAGTCGGCGCGGTGAGCACAAGCGCAGCGGGACTGCTGGTGACGGACCCGGCCAGGTTGGAGATCACCACGGAGTAGCTGCCGGCGTTGGTACGTTGCACACTGTTGAGGTTCAGAGTCGGGCTGGTGGCAGAGGCCAGTGGCGAGCCGTTGAAGAACCACTGGTAGCCGAGCGGCCGGGAACCGCGGGCCAACACGGCGAAGGTGACATCCCCTCCAAGCGGCGAGCGTTGTTCCACGGGCTGATCCACGATCCAGGGGAAGAACACGCTCTGGGTGGCCATGAGGCCGAAATCGAAGCTGACATCGGTGCTGGTCACGAGCACCTGGTGCACCTCCACCGCCAGCAGGTTGGTGTTCGCAACCAGGACCGACGGGTCAAGGTTTGTTGGGTAGAAGGTGTACTCAGCCGCCGACCCCACCGTGTTGCTAGCGAGAGTCAGGTAATTGACCGAACCCTCAGGCATATTGCTACGAAAGACTTCGTTGCTGTTGAGATAGACCACGGCACCGTCATCCCGGAGCAGGTCAGCTCGAAGTGCCATGATGGAGGACGGCTCCGGCACAACGAAAGCATGACGGAAGTAGTAGGTGACATAACGGTTGGTGGGATCGCCGCCATCGCTAATCAGAGTCGCCTCATCACCCTCGTCATAGCCCAACTGCGCGGGGCCGGAAGCCCAGGTCGAGTCATGAAAAGTGAGACCCCGCCAGGCGGTCCCTTGATCCGTCCCGTTGTCCAAGTATTTCCAGACCGAGCCTGTGGCAATTAAGGTAACATTGGTGATGAACCCCGGCCGAATCTCAATGGCGACGGCCTCAGAGAGACCGGTCAGGCCGTCGGAGTCAGTGGCCAGGGCCTGCAGCGAGTGAGAGCCGATAGAGCCGTTGGACCAGACCAGGGAATAGGGGACATTGGTGCTCTCCCCGAGGCGCACCCCATCCGCAAGAAACTCAACCTTTGCCACCGTGCCGTCCGGGTCCGAGGCTTGGGCCAGCAAGGTGATCGGGGCGCTGGGCAGGAAAGTGCTGTTGGCCGTCGGCTTGCTCAGGGCAATCGATGGCGACATGTGAGCGGTCACCGTGACGATGATTGTCTCGAAATCGTCGAGGGGCGGTGTGCCATCGTCTGTTACGCGCACCGTAATGGCTTTTGTAGCCGGGGCGTAACCGACTGGCGGAGTCCAGGTGAACAGACCGGTATTGGCAGCGATGGCTGCACCGGCGGGTGCGTCAGCGTCAAGGGAGAACGAGAGCCTTTGCGACGGCAGATCTGGATCGCTGGTCGTCGCCACGAAGGTCAAGAGGGTTCCCTCTTTCACCGAACGATCACCAATTGGAGCCAATATTGGGGCGGTATTCACCTCTCGGATCACGAGGGTCACCGCCTGGGTGGCGCTGAGGGCGGGCGTGCCGTTGTCCGTGACCACGACCTGGAAGGTGTTGGTGCTCGGGCCTTGCGCCTCGGTGGGTGTCCAGGCGAACACGCCGCTGGACCCGTTGATGCCGGAGCCGGGCGGGGCATTGAGCAGACTATAGGTCAGCACGTTGGCTGGCTGGTCGCTGTCGGTGGCCGTGGCCGTGAAGGTGATCAGGGTCAGTTCGTTGTTGGTCAGGCTGGCGATGGGGTTGAGTGTCGGGACTGTGTTCGCCTCCCGGACCACGAGGGTCACCGCCTGGGTGGCGCTGAGGGCGGAGGTGCCATCGTCGGTTACCACCACCTGGAAGGTGTTGGTGCTGGGCCCCTGGCTCTCGGTGGGTGTCCAGGCGAACACGCCGCTGGCCCCGCTGATGCCGGAGCCGGGCGGGGCGTTGAGCAGGCTGAAGGTCAGGGTGTTGGCCGGCAGATCGCTGTCGGTGGCGATGGCGGTGAAGGTGAAGGCAGTCAGCTCGTTGTTGGTCAGGCTGGCAATGGGATTGAGCACGGGAGCCGTGTTGACTTCCCGGACCACGAGGGTCACCGCTGGGTGGCGCTGAGGGCGGGCGTGCCGTTGTCCGTGACCACGACCTGGAAGGTGTTGGTGCTGGGCCCCTGGCTCTCGGTGGGTGTCCAGGCGAACACCCCGCTGGCCCCGTTGATGCCGGAGCCGGGCGGGGCGTTGAGCAGGCTGAAGGTCAGGGTGTTGGCCGGCAGATCGCTGTCGGTGGCGGTGGCGGTGAAGGTGAAGGCAGTCAGCTCGTTGTTGGTCAGGCTGGCAATGGGATTGAGCACGGGAGCCGTGTTGACTTCCCGGACCACGAGGGTCACCGCCTGGGTGGCGCTGAGGGCGGGCGTGCCGTTGTCCGTGACCACGACCTGGAAGGTGTTGGTGCTCGGGCCTTGCGCCTCGGTGGGCGTCCAGGCGAACACGCCGCTGGCCCCGTTGATGCCAGAGCCGGGCGGGGCGTTGAGCAGGCTGAAGGTCAGGGTGTTGGCCGGCAGATCGCTGTCGGTGGCGGTGGCCGTGAAGGTGAAGGTGGTCAACTCGTTGTTGGTCAGGCTGGCGATCGGGTTGAGCACGGGCAGCCGTGTTGACCTCCCGAACCACGAGGGTCACGGCTTGAGTGGCGCTGAGGGCGGGGGTGGCGTTGTCCGTGACCACCACCTGGAAGGTGTTGGTCGTTGGGCCCCTGGCTCTCGGTGGGCGTCCAGGAGAAGACGCCGCTGGACCCGTTGATGCCGGAGCCAGGCGGGGCGTTAAGCAGGCTGAAGGTGAGGGTGTTGGCCGGCAGATCGCTGTCGGTGGCCGTGGCGGTGAAGGTGAATGCGGTCAGCTCATTGTTGGTCAGGCTGGCGATCGGGTTGAGCACGGGGGCCGTATTGACCTCCCGAACTACCAGGGTCACGGCTTGAGTAGCGCTGAGGGCGGGGGTGGCGTTGTCCGTGACCACCACCTGGAAGGTGTTGGTGCTGGGCCCCTGGCTCTCGGTGGGTGTCCAGGCGAACACGCCGCTGGCCCCGCTGATGCCGGAGCCGGGCGGGGCGTTGAGCAGGCTGAAGGTCAGGGTGTTGGCCGGCAGATCGCTGTCGGTGGCGATGGCGGTGAAGGTGAAGGCAGTCAGCTCGTTGTTGGTCAGGCTGGCAATGGGATTGAGCACGGGAGCCGTGTTGACTTCCCGGACCACGAGGGTCACCGCCTGGGTGGCGCTGAGGGCGGGCGTGCCGTTGTCCGTGACCACGACCTGGAAGGTGTTGGTGCTCGGGCCTTGCGCCTCGGTGGGTGTCCAGGCGAACACGCCGCTGGCCCCGTTGATGCCAGAGCCGGGCGGGGCGTTGAGCAGGCTAAAGGTCAGGGTGTTGGCCGGCAGATCGCTGTCGGTGGCGGTGGCCGTGAAGGTGAAGGTGGTCAACTCGTTGTTGGTCAGGCTGGCGATCGGGTTGAGCACGGGAGCCGTGTTGACCTCCCGAACCACCAGGGTCACGGCTTGAGTGGCGCTGAGGGCGGGGGTGGCGTTGTCCGTGACCACCACCTGGAAGGTGTTGGTGTTGGGCCCCTGGCTCTCGGTGGGCGTCCAGGAGAAGACGCCGCTGGACCCGTTGATGCCGGAGCCAGGCGGGGCGTTAAGCAGGCTGAAGGTCAGGGTGTTGGCCGGCAGGTCGTTGTCAGTGGCGGTGGCGGTGAAGGTGAAGGTCGTCCCCTCGTAGTTGGTCAGGCTGGTAATGGGATTGAGCGTCGGGCACTGTATTCGCCTCCCGGACCACGAGGGTCACCGCTGGGTCGCGCTGAGGGTGGGCGCGCCGTTGTCCGCCACCACCACCTGGAAGGTGTTGGTGCTCGGACCCTGGCCTTCGGTGGGCGTCCAGGCTGAACGCCCCACTGGACCCGTTGATGCCCGAGCCGGGCGGGGCGTTGAGCAGGCTGATAGGTCAGAATGTTGGCTGGCTGGTCGCTGTCGGTGGCCGTGGCCGTGAAGGTGAAGGCGGTCAATTCATTGTTTGTCAGGCTGGCGATGGGATTGAGTGTCGGTACGGTGTTCGCCTCTCCAACCGTGACGTGGAACGTCTTGAAGTCGTTCATTGGGGGGACGCCATCATCCGTAACCCGAAGGGTAATGGTGTAGGACCCGGGCCCTTGTGTCTCGGCAGGAACCCAGGCGAACACACCGGTGGCGGGATTGACGGAGGCGCCGGGCGGAGATCCTGTGTCCAGTGAGTAGGTCAGGGTGTTAGCTGGAGTATCTGTGTCCGTGGCGACATTGGTGAAGGTGAGCAGGTTTCCTTCGTTCACGGTCTTTTCCGGAACGGTGGCAAGCGTAGGTGCGCTGTTCACCTCGGCCACCGTCACCTGGAAGGTGCGGGTGGCACTCAGGTTCGGGGTGCCGTTGTCGGTCACCCGAAGGGTAATGGTATAAGCGTTCGGCCCCTGGACCTCGGTCGGGATCCAAGTGAAGACACCGGTAACCGGGTGGACAGCCGCACCGGAGGGCGCACCAGGATCAAGGCCAAAGGTCAGCGTTTGGGCAGGCAGATCTGAATCGCTCGCCACGGCGGTGAAAGTGAGCAGCTCGCCTTCGTTCACTGATTTGTTATTGATGGCCTGCAGGACGGGCGGCGTGTTGTCGGTGGTATAGACATTGGGGGTGCCGGGGGTCGGCGTGGTCATCGCCAGGATGTTGGCGGTCCCGTCTGGACCGCGACCTTCGCTGACATCACTGACCTGCACGAGAAAGACGGCCGCGTCGATCAGATTGCCATTGGGATCGAACAGGCCGATGGACTCGCCGCTTTTGCTGAGCGAGAAGTTGGCATGAATTTCGGGGCCAAACGTGTTCTGGGTTGTGTCCCCGTCCGCCCACACCAGCAAGAACCCACCCGGCGGAATGGTCTTGCCGGCAGGAATGACATACTGACCTGGCGTGCTGAGGTCGTCCGTGAGTGTATAGCTGGAGAGATCCACGGTGGTGGGCCCGGCGTTGTACAACTCGAACCAGTCATCATACTTGCCGTCGGCAGGATCAGTCAGGGTCCCGGTGTTGGCAGCCATCCATTCGTTGATGAAGACCTGCACAGGCAGGAAGGTACCGTTGTTGGTGCCGCCGGGGGTCGGGATGCCGAAGACCTGCCGGTGAATGGGCTGGCCGTCGGGCAGGGAGCCGTAGGACCGGCCGTCACTGATCAGCCGGTAGTTGACGTAGTCCAGCACACGCGGCTGACTGGCAATCACCTGGACCAGTGCCACCGCGCCGGTGGTGGCGTTGAGGTGGAAACTGGTGTGCAATTCGTTGGTCAGGGACTCACCGGCGGCGGCGTCGGCGAAGATCAGCTTGAACTCACGCGGACCAATGGCCGCATTGGCGGGGAAAGGCCAGTTGGCCAGGTTGGTGTAGTTGTCCGACAGATAGAAGCCGTTCAGGTTGATGGTGTTCGTGCCGGCATTGTAAACCTCCAGCCACGGCTCGTGGTGGCCGAACCGGTCAGCGAGGGTGCTGGTGTTGATCGGCATGACCTCATTGATCCAGAGGGGCGGGAAGGCGGGCAGGGTGGCGTGTATCGAATTGGTCGTGCCGGGCGAGGCAATCGCTAAAACGGTTGATGGCGGGGCAATGGAGTGGGTGCTGGCGATGCCATATCCCGAAAGGCGGAGGGTGAGCAGGTCACCGTTTGTGCTGGGCAGGTACCAGTAGCTGAGCGTATAGGTCGTGCCATTCGTCAGCGGAGTGTCTTGCCAGATGGATGAGCCTCTTGTGCTTCCTCCCGAGGAGGAGACCAGATGCAGAGCGCCGTTGCCCAGGTGCTTGACGGAACTGCTGATGGCAGAGCCTGAAAGATTTGTGGAAACGGTCCAAGGGCCGGTCAACGCGGTCTCAAAATCCCCGTTCTGAATCAGGTTGGCGCCCGCCTCAGGCACGCTGCCGGCCACCAGCTTGATGTCGTCAAGGTAAACATCGCCGGCGGAATTGAGGTAGATATAGAGCGGAGGACTGGCTGCGAGGGCCTGTCCGGTCACGGTCACATAGGTCCACTGAGGCACCGTGGATGTATTGGTAATCGTGCCCCAGTTGCAGACGCGCCGGTTGTCCTGGGTGGCGTCGATGAGTTGAAGCGAGGCGCCGGTGCCGTTGGCCGCAACCGGCCAGGGGAGGTTCTGGTCATAGCGGACTTCGTCCACCACCAGGTCCTGGTCCGGGGTGGGGCCCGGCTTGATCAGGGTGAGGGTTTCCCCTTCATTGGAAAGGGTGCCGTTAAACTGTCCGGCCAGGGGGACGCCAAATCCGTAGGTGTTGATGAAAGCGTCACGGTCTTTGGCGACCACCAGGAAGCCGCCCGGGGGAATGATCGCTCCATCGCTGAAGGTGAAGTCAATCCCATTTAGCGGCCAGCCCGAGAGGTCAAAGCTGAAGTTGGTGGAAAGGTTATAGATCTCGACATAGGAAGCTCCCGGCACGAGCGGGTTGTACATGATCTCGCTGATGACGACGCTGCCGACGGGGGAGGGGGCCGGGCCCGTATAGACGACGGTGAGGTTGTTGCTGGCTCCGGCGACGGCCTGTCCATAGTAGTCATAGCCGACAATGGCAAGCTGGTTGGTGCCCGCGCTCACAGGGATCTGGAGGGTCCATTGGGTGGGCGTGGTCCAGACCGGCGTCCAACTGGCGCCGTTGATCTCGATGGTTTTGATCTCGACCGGCGCGACCCCGGTGAGGGTGATGAGATTGGTCGTGGAGGCCAGATAGTTGGTGCCGTTCACGACAAAAGCGGGCGCATCCTCGCTGGCCACCTGGCTGAGGATGCTGGAGCGGGCCTGGGCAATCCAGCTCTTGATGCCCGAAGGCGTATTCGGGTAGATGCCGCTGGCCGCGATGGCCGCGTACTTGGCGTCCACCATCGGCCCGAAATTAGCGCTGTCCATGGGTCCGCTGGCAATGTCCTTGAGGGCCCGGAGGTACATTCTGCGGAAGGGGGCAAAGCCGTAAATCCGGCTGTTCATGATCCCATCACTGCCGCTCAGGAGGTTGGCCCCCGGTCCCCACGACCCGTTGCCCATGATGATGTTCATATCGAAGAGGAAGACATGCCATCGGTCGCGGTCGGGTTTGTAGGCGTAGGAGTTCTGGGCGTTTTGCGTGCCAAATGCATCCCAATCCCCCAAGGAATGGCGCACGGCCCAGGTCCGGAGCCATTCCTCCATGTTGACCATGGCCAGGATGTTGGTGGTGTAAGCCCCGTTGTCGGCGGTGTTGGCCGCATCCACCAGGTTGAATACGTTGGTGTAGTCGTTGGCCGTTCCCTTGGCGGCCCGGACAAACCAGTTCCAGCGATAGCGAGTGAGCTTGTGCTGGTTGGGGACACCGTTGACGGTGGTCGTGAAGCGGTCCAGCGTGCACCAGGCCGCCAGGCTGGTGTTGGGCATGGCTCCCGTAGCCGCGTCGTCCATTTCATACCAGCCCTGGTTTTTGTGCAGGCTGCCATCCGCATCGTCGGGGAAGTATTCTTTGATGAACTCCGGGCCGGGCACCTGCATGTCCTCCATCATGGCGTTGGGGCGCCGCTGGTTGCCATTGACGTACACATTCACAAACCGCCGGTAAGTCCAGGGAATGTGAATCTGGCGGGCGATCCAGTTGCCGGCCTGTTCCCGCTGCAGGGTGTCGTCGTCGAAAGGCCCGTTGCCCGGCGAATGGATCTTGTTGAAATTGTCCGTGCCCAGGACCAGTTCGTCGGCCGGCATGCCGGCGGTGTAGTGACAATCGCTCAGGGGCGAACCCCAACCCTGGTGCCAGGGACTGCCCGCATAGCGGCAGCCGAAGTTGTGGACCACCCTCCAGTTGCCATAGACAAACGTGCCTTCCTCGGGCTCGTTGCTCATGATGGGGCGATTGATCCAGTCGTTGACGGTGGCCTCCGTAAACCACATCCGATAGGTTCCAAAACTGCTGGCCGACACCGGTTCCCCAAAGCGCACCAGGCACTCCCGCATCCGCCCGTTGGCCGGCGTGTTGGTTGGAAACATGCTGGAGGCGCCGGGTGCGTCGGTCGCGCGGATGATAAAGGCCACCAAGGTGCCCGCCGCCTGGCCCGGGATGGCGGCGCTGTAGAGCCCATCCTGGGCGACCGTGTCCGCTCCGGATCCGTTATCGGTCATGGTCACGCTGGTATAAGTGGTGGAGGGATCCACCCGATATTGCAGAACCAGCGAGGAGACGCCGTCGGGATCGTGCACCCGGGCAGTGACTGTGACCGGCTGGCTGGCGGCGGGCAGGACGGGACTGTGAGCCACTTCGTAGAGGGCGGGCGGAGCGTTGTTGGCCGCCCGGCTGTTGCGCGCGCCCGGCGTGCCCAGGTTCGTCGGAAGGCTCAACCGACCCGTCACCTCAAAGTAGTTGCCATGCAGCCGCAGCAGGAACTCGGGCCAGCCCTTCAGCCAGCGCACCTTGGCCCGCATGGTCACGGTCCCGCTGGGCGTGGCGGTCAGGGGGAGATAGAGGCGGTTGGGACCGTAATCGCAGCGCGAGGTGGCGCGGACATGGAGGCATTGCCCTCCTCCGAAGCCGCCGCTTGTTTCCAGAGAGGAACGCACGTGACTGCCGCGGAGAATCCAGGAGCCCAGACCGGTCTCAAAATCCGGGGTACCGACCAGGTTGGGGCCGCTGGTTCCCTGAATGACCTCGACATTGTCCAGGAGACACTCGCCTTCCTCCAGCAAGCCGCCTTCCACCGCGTTGGCGGTGCCAGACCCGAGGTCCATGGGGCCGCTCGCTTCCAGGTAGGTCCAGGGCGCCTTGGCGGTCTCATCGCTGTCTGCCCAGTTCGAGGGCAGGCGATGGTTGGAGCGCGGATCGATGAGTTCCATGCTGCTCCCACCGCTGTTGGCCCATTTCGGCCATTTCCCGCCCGTGCCGTAGGTGAGTTCGTCCACGACAATGTAGATGGTGTTGGTCTTCACCACGCCCGATGAATTGGTGCTGACGATGGTATCCGGCATGGACAGGGCCAGGCGTTCGCCCCGGCCGGCGAGAGTGCCGGTGAATGGACCGAAGGTGTTGGCGCTGGTCAGGTTGGTGTAGTTGGCCAGCAACCGCGCCGGATTCCTTGCCACTACGACGTAGCCATTGGTGGCCAGAACGGTGTTGGAGGGGAACGTGTAATTGATGCCGGAGGTGAACTGCCAGGCTCCAAGGTTCACCGGGTTGGTGCCCCTGTTGTACACTTCCACGTATTGGTCGTCGTCCAGGCGCGAAATCGGGTCATACATGATCTCGTTGATGACGATCTCCCGGACCAAAACGGCGCTGTTGCTGCCGCCCGGGGTCCGCGCTGCCAAGGGGTAGAAATCCGCTGCCCCGTTCGGCCAACGTCCCATGGAGACGCCATTGGCCTGCGCCTCAAACTTGACGGCATCGAGCACACGGGTCAGATCGGCGCTCTTGAAGAAGAGGCTTTCGCCGGCCGCGCTCAGGCTGAAGTTCATGTTCGTTTCGTAGAAGGCCAGAAAACCGCGCGCCGGAATGGTCGTGCCGGGAGGCATCACAAACTTGTTCGTGTCCGGATTATCCGTCAGCACGCACCCCGAAAGGTCCACGGCCACCGTGCTGTGGTTGTAGAGTTCGATAAAATCCCAGGAGGGTGCATCCGTGTGGGCGAGGAATTCGTTGATGACGACCGCCCGCTGGGGCTTGAAGCGAACCCCATCATGGGTGCCGGGCGAGCCGCCCACCGCGTCGCTGATGTCCCAGGCCTTGGGGTCAGCCTCGCCGTACGACGGCCGTGCCAACACCAGCGAATGCCCGGCCCCGTCGGCTGCCACCGGCCAGGGCGGCTCGCTGTCGTAGTTGACCTCCAGCAGAACGGCGTCCTGATCCGTGCGCAACCGCACGGTGCCGCTGGCGCTCAACCTGTGAGCGTAGGGGCCCAGCACGGTTGCGCCCATCAGACCGTAGATGCTTTGCAGTTCCACAGGCTGTGCGGCCAGGACGAGGAAGGAGCCGCCCGGCATGACCGCTCCGGGCGGAAAGGTGAAGTCCACGTCGCCGGAAATGCGATAACCGCTCAGGTCTTCGGCGAAGGGGTTGGAATTGAACAGTTCGATGAACTCGAGGTTGTTGGTGTCCGCCCGCGGGGCCGGCTTGTACATGATTTCGGAGATCACCAGCCCGGTTTTGCGCGAGGATGGGCCGAGCGGTTCGAAGTTGACCGGCAAGGTGCCGATGGTGTCACCGCTCACCGTGGCCAGGTCGCGGAACTGGGCAGTGGCCAGTTGACCGCCGTCGCGGCTGGAGACGCACAGGCCGAACCAGATAGTGGACGGCATGGCGATGGTGGCCGTGCCAAGCTGGGTCCATGTCTGCCCGTCATAGCTGGCGTAGCCGGTGAAGACATTGCCGACCCGGCGCAGGCGCAGCCAGGTGTAAGGATAGTTGGGGGGAAAGGTGCCGAGGGTGCTGCTGGCAGCGAAGGCAGGATCCCGATACTGGAAGAAACATCCGGCGAGGGTCGGCGTGGCCAGGGCGGCGGCGAAGCGGCTGCTGGCAGTCAGGTCCTCCCGCGCCATGAGACCGGCTTTGGCCCAGACATCCGCAAGGCTCAGGAGCTGCAGCCGGACCTCCAAGTCAAAGTCGCCCGTGCGCGGCTGGTAACTGAACTGGAACTGATCCGAGCCGCCCCCGATCCCGGAACCTCCGCCGGTGACGTTGTAGCCGCCGGGCACGGCGGCATACGAGCCGGTCGGAGTGGAACTGCCGATGTCCTGCGGCGCGTATTCGGTGGCGATGAAGGTGTAGAACGAGGCGGGGGCGATGGTGTTGTGGTTGGTGGCCTGATCGCGGACATTGCTGATGAACAGGGTGTTGGTGCTGCCGATGCTCAAGGGCGAGACCCTCAAGAGGATGGTTTGGGCGTCCACCCCGAAGGCGGCGGAGGCGACCGTCACTCCGTTCGTGAAAGTGTAGTTCAAGCGGTTGGTCGCCGTGGCGGGGTCCACCGGCTCGGAAAAGACCACGCTCAGGTTGGTGGTGCCGACGTTTTGCACCCGGACGAGGGTGGGAGGAAAGGTGTCGGGCACGACCGTGAGGAGCGCCGTGGCACTGATGACCGTCTGGCCGGGCACGGAGACCCAGACGCGGTAGGCTGCGCCGCTATTGGTTTCATAGACAGCCGGCGTGGTGAAGATGGCACTGGTGGCTCCATCAATATCGACCCCGTTGACCTGCCACTGGTAGCTGACATTGGTCGTGATGTCCGAGGTGCCAAAGGCCTGGACGGAAAAGGTTGCGTTCTGTCCTGCCACGACCGTTGTGTTGGTCGGGGGCTGGGTGATGGTGACGCTGGAATTGGCGAGGGGGATGCCAAAGAAATTGCCCAGGCAAGCCCCGGGGACGACGATCCAATTGGCCGGGTCGAGCGGTGTCTTCCAAGCGACGTAAAGGTAGTCGCCGCCGCCGCCCTCCTTCATGAGGGCCTCGATGTAATAACGTTGGCCGGCCGCCAGCATGACCGGGGCAGAGACGTTCACGTCGAAGCTGTTGCAGCATCCCCCCTCCGCGGTCAGCAGCACCTTGTTGGCCGGCTGGTCGTTGGTACTCAGGAAGACCTGCGAATTGTCGTCGCTGCGAATCGCGAAGGTGTAGCTGCCGCTCACCGGCGGGACGAGGAAGCCCGACAACCGTCCGCCATACGCATCGGCAATGTTCTCGCTGGGCCAGCCCATGCTGGACGGGTAATCCACCGCGTCCGGGCTGTTGGGGAACTTGGCGCTGCCGGTCAGGTCGGAAACGGCGTTGCCCGAACCGATATCGTAGTAGAGCTGCCGGAGAACATACCCCGCGGTAAACACCTGGTTGGTGAACTTGATCTGGGAATTGGCCAGGATTTGGTTGGTATTCGAGGAGGCATCGCGGACCCGGTCGACGGTGATGGTGTAGGCCGCGCCTGGATCCTGGCTGACGGTGGTGAGGTCCACGGTTTTGGCATCCGGCCCGGCGCTGGCCTGAGTCACCGGCAGCGTTCCCGAAAGGTTGGTGATGACGTAGTTGGTCTTGGCCAGGGCCGTGCTGCTGAGCACCGCCTCGGAGAAGACCACCCGCACGTGGTTGTTTCCGACGTTCGCCGCGGAAACCAGGGTCGGACGCGTGGTGTCCGCGGTCAAGGTCAGGACGGCGTTGGAGCTGGTCGCCTGGCCGAGGGCGTTGCTCAAGACGCATCGGTAGCGGTCACCATTATTGGTCAGCGCAGGCGACGTCAGAGTATAGCTGGGGCCCGTGGCGCCGGGAATGTTGTTGCTGTTGCGCTGCCATTGGAAAGCGGGAGGCTCAAAATTGCTGAACTGAACCGCGAACGTGACCGGGGTTCCTTCCTGGTTGGTGACACTGGAAGGTTGGGCGGTGATGACTGGCGCCCATTTGGCGACGAGGCGGGAAACGGGAATGGGCTCCTCAATGGTCGCATTGGGCAATCGCCAGCGCACGGCCAGGTTATCACCGCCTCCCCCTTCCTTTTGCAGGGCTTCTATGTAGTAACGCTGGCCGGCCACCAGAGAAATCGGCGCGGATTGCTGATTTGCTTCCCTGGTCCATTCGCGTGAACTGGTCCAACCGCTCACGTAAGCGATAGGCGCTTTGTTGGCCGGCGATTCATTCGTGCTCAGGAACAGTGTCGAAGCATCGTCGCTGGCGATCCAGAACGTGTAGTTGCCTGTGGTCGGCGCGGTGAGCAAGGCGCGACACCGCTGGCCATAGTAATCGCCGACGTCGGTCGGGGCCTCGAAGTAGCTGGTCAGATAACCGGTCTGATCCGGGCTGTTTGGGAACTTGGCGTTGTTGGTCAGATCGCCGACCACCGAGCCGCTGATGCCCGTGTAAACCTCACGATAGACGCTATTGGATTGTGCCAAAGCGGATCCAACTGTGGCAGAGAAGATTATGAATAGACAAAGGTCCGGTAACCTGCAATATGACTGGCTTTTCATCGACAGGAGGAATTTAGGGCGAACGCGGGCTTAGGCAAAACCAAAGTCAGGTTTCTTTATTGTTAATGTTAGTTGCTAACAATCAGTGTTTTGTGGTTCTACAGGCAGTAACTCAACACACCAGGTAAAGACCTGTTCATCCAGTGATTATCGGGCGGTTTCGCTATCGTCTTGAGCCAGAACGGGCTGACGGTGGATCGAAAGAAAAACAGAAGAGAATCGCAGGCACCTCCGGGCGGGCGCTTGACGGGAGGCCAGCCGGGCCGCATCAATTGCGGTGTGGCGGCTGCCGGCCATGCCGTCGGCCACCTGTCGTTGCACTATGCCGATCTACGAGTTTGGATGTCCCAAGTGCCGGGTGATCTTCAGCTTCCTCTCGAGGAAGCTCAACCCGGAACGCTTGCCGGTTTGCCCCCGTTGCGGAGGCAAGAAGATGGTCAAGGCGATGAGCCGTTTCGCCACGCCCCGGGGCGCAAAGGAACCCGCCGCGCCTGGCGGAGTGGAGGGCGAGGGCGGACCCATGCCCGATTTTGACGATCCGCGCATGGAACGGGTAATGGGAGAGATCGAGCGGGATATCGCACACATGGATGAGAACAATCCCCGCCACATGGCCCATTTGATGCGGAAGATGAAGGAAGTCATGCCTGCCGGCAGCATGCCCAAGGAACTGGACGTGGCCATCAAGCGGTTGGAAGCGGGTGAGGATCCGGAGAAGATTGAAGAGGACATGGGCGACGTGCTCGGCAGTTTTATGGGGGACGGCGAGCAGGAGAATGGCTTGGGAGGAGGCGGGAGCGGGTACGCCAAAGACAGCGGCCTCTACGACTACTGAGGTCACTGACTTAGCGCATGTCTCTCCGCCGCCTCAAGTTCCTCTATTTCTGCCTGGAAGGCCTTAACTCCTTCGCTGCGACCTATTTCTTCTATTACCTGTTTTTTCACCTGCGCGACCAGTTTCACTTCGGCAGCGCGCAAAACCTCGCGGTCTGCGCGTTCCAGGGGCTCGTCTATGCGGTCTGCGCCTGGTTTGGGGGACGGTTTTCCCAGCGAGCCGGCTACTTCGTCGCGCTGCCTCTGGGGTTCGGCTTGATGGCCGGTTCCCTGGTGCTTATGGCTTGGGTGGACTCGCTCCCCGGTCTCCTGGGCGGCCTCTTTCTTTGGACGTTCGGGATGTGCTTCACTTGGCCGACCTTGGAAGCCCTGGCCAGCGAAGGAGAGCCGCCCGGGCGGCTCCAGCGCATGATCGGCATTTACAACCTGGTTTGGGCAGGCATGGCGGCGCTGGCTTACTTCGTGGGAGGGACCCTGCTGGAACGGTTGGGCGGGCGAAGCATCTTCTGGGTCCCCGCTCTGTTGCACGGGTTGCAGTTGGCTGTGCTTCTGTGGCTTAGGCTCGATCAACCGGACCTGACCGGCCGGGTGGCGGTGGCTGGCGGCCCAAGCGGCGAGCACGCCGCAGACGTGCGCCCATCCGCAGGGATCCAGCCCAAGGCATTCCTCATCCTGGCCTGGGTGGCCAATCCGTTCGCCTACGTGGCCATGAACGCGGCGGTGCCGGTCATCCCGCAACTGGCCGAACGGCTGCACCTGACCACCGCGCAGGCTGGGTTCTTCTGTTCCATCTGGTTCTTTGCGCGGCTGGCCGCTTTCTTCGGGCTGTGGCGATGGACCGGCTGGCACTATCGCTTTCGGTGGTTGGTGGGAGCCTTCATCCTCCTGATTCTGAGCTTCGCCGCCATGCTGCTGGTGCCGCGCCTGGCGGTTATCGCCCTGGCCCAGGTCCTGTTTGGCCTGGCGGTCGGCTTGATCTACTACTCCTCGCTCTTCTACTCGATGGATGTCGGCGAAACCAAGGGCGAACACGGCGGCATCCACGAGGCGGTCCTTGGCGGCGGCACTTTCGCAGGGGCGGCGATTGGCTCGGCCGGCCAATATGCGCTGGGCGGGCAATCCGGCAGCACCTGGGCGGTGAGCCTTCTCCTGGCGGTCGGGTTGGCCGGTCTGGTGGTGTTGCGGCACCGTTTGCGCCGAAGCGCCCAACGCGGAGCCCCGACGCACTTTTCTTGAAGGGCGCGGATCAGGTTGGCGTCAGAAAGCCAGACGTGGCAATAACGATACCCGAAACCATTATGAAGCGACATTTACCTTGGTTACTTTCCCTTTTCGCTGGCTGTGCCGCCACCTTGGCGGCCAACAACGCCGAACCGTTTCTGGGCCGCTGGGCGCTCACCATCCCCGGCGGCGGGGCGGGGTGGCTGGGAGTGGAAGAAAAGGACGGCGCGCTCAAGGGCGGCATTTTGTGGGGTGGCGGCAGCGTGGTGCCGGTCAACGCGGTCAAGGTGGATGGCGACAAGCTGATCGTCACCCGGTTGCACGAGAGCCGCCAGAAGGACGCCGCGGGCAAGACGGTCAAGAGGGTCACGACCGAGACCATCACCGCCACGGTCACGGGCGATCAGATGAGCCTGACGACCCGCCGGACCCGGGAAGACGGCTCCGCCGAGGGCAAGACCGAGGAATTCAAGGGCAAGCGCATTCCGCCGGTGCCGCCGGCACCGGATCTTTCCCAGGTGAAGTTCGGCGAGCCCATCAAGCTCTTCAACGGCACGGATCTGGCCGGGTGGAAGTTGATGGGCAGCCCCAGCGGCTGGGGGGTGCAGGATGGCGTGCTGGTCAACGAAGCCAAACAGGAGCCCGGGCGGCACAAGTCTTATGCGAACATCCGCACCGAGCGTGAATTTGAGGACTTCAACCTGACCCTGGAGTTTCGGGTCCCCAAAGGCGGCAACAGCGGCATCTACCTCCGCGGCATTTACGAGGTGCAGGTGGCGGACTCCTTCGGCCAGAAGCCCGACTCGCACAACGTGGGCGGCGTCTATAGCCGCATCACGCCGACCGCCATTCCGGCCAAGCCGGCTGGCGAGTGGCAGAGTTTCGACATCACCCTCGTGGACCGCCATGTCACCGTCATTCTCAACGGCCAGAAGATCATCGACAACAAACCGCTGCTCGGCTGCACCGGCGGCGCTCTCTGGTCCGACGAGTTTCGCCCCGGCCCAATTTATCTCCAAGGCGACCATACCAGCGTGGACTATCGGAACATCGTGATCCGCCCGGTGGTCAAGTAGGTTTGACTCCAAAAAAGCCTTGCGACCGGGCGGTGGTTTGGTAGGAAGCGCCCGGCGGAATTCTGCCAAACAACAAAAGCACATTTCAAGAATTGATGAAGACCCTCCTTGTTCTTGCCACGGCGTTGACGATGACGATCGGCGGCCTGTTCCCAACCTCGGCGGCGGACGCCAAGCCTGCCGCCGCTCCGGGCGAAAAGAAGGCCGATCCCAAGAAACAGTCCAAACCACAAAAGCTGCCCTTCAAGGGCGAGGTGAAGGCGGCCAATCAGCAGGCCAAGACCTTCACCATCGGGGAACGCACCTTCCACCTCACTTCACAGACACGCATCCAAAAGGCCGGCGCGCCGGCCACGTTCCAGGAGGTGAAGGTCGGGGAGAAAGTGACTGGCAGCTACACCACTTCGCCGGAAGGACGACTGGAGGCTGGCTCGATCTATGTGGGGCCGAAGCAGGCGGAGGGCGCCAAGGCGAAGGAAGCCAAAGCGAAGGAGGCCAAGAAGGAGAAAGGCGAGCCCAAGGCCAAGAAGACTGCGCCCAAGAAAGAGGAGCCCAAGCTTTCCGAGCCGATCAAGGAAGCGCCCGTCGCCCCGGAGCCCAAGAAGGAGGAACCGGCGCCGGCGACGCCTCCCCCGGCCACCCCTCCGCCCGCCACGCCTCCCGCTGCGCCGGCGACGCCCGCCCAGTAGGCGATCGGTCGCCGACGACCGCGGCCTGATTTCTGGGGCCTGGCCTTCGGGCCGGCCAAAGTTTCAGGCTATTTGCGGCACGGCTCCAGCGGGTTGCAGGCGGAGCAGGCCATCGACCGCCTCGCACACGGTCGTGACCTCCAGACGATCGAGGTTGCCCCCGGGCGCGCGCAAGATCCGGTGGGTGGGCCGGCTGAGCGGATAAGGGCCGCACAGCGCGGGGTCGGTTGGCCCGAACAAAGCCACCAGCGGGGTCCCCACGGCCGCCGCAATGTGCATCGGACCGCTGTCATTGGATGCCACCACCCGCGCCGACTGGAGCAGACCGACCACTTGTCCGAGGGTGGTTTGGCCGGTGAAATTATGGACTTCCGGATCCTGGGCCAAGTCGGCCGGGGTGGACTCGGTTCGATGCCCACACCAGACCACGGGTATATCCTGACGGTTTTCGCGGAGATGGCGCGTGAGCGCGGCGAAGCCCCTCCATTCTTTCGAACGGTGGCGGCTGTGCACCGCCATCACGATCGGTCTTCGGGCGCCAAGGCCGGCGTGCGGAGGCGGGAGCGGCTCTGACCGCAATTGGATGGGCGAGCCCAGACGCGGCTCCAGCCCGAGCAGAGGCAGGAACTGGAGCAGGACGTCGATGGCGTGGATCTGGCGTTGGTTGGGCAGGGAAGGCGGCGTTTTCTGATAAGCCAGCCAGGCTCCTTCGCGGGCCTGCGCGCGGCCGATTCGCACTCGCGCCCGGGAGAACCACGTCATCAGGCCGGACCGGGCCAACCCCTGGAAATCCAGCGCATAATCGTAGTGCTCCCGCCGGATTTCCCGGACCAGCCGGACGAAGCCCGTGATCCCGCCCCACCTCTGGAAGACCAACACCCGGTCCGCGGTAGGACAGGCTCGCACCAGGGGCGCAAAGCGTTCGCCGGCCACCCAGTGGAGGGTACAGCCCGGCATCTGCTCGCGGAGGGATTGCGCCACCACCAACCCGTGCACAATGTCCCCCAACGAGGAGGGCTTGATGATCAATACCTTCATGCGGCCGAACGGGAGGGACCGACAAATCGTCTCCATGACGGCCCTGCCCGGTCATGGTCCGATGCGTGATCGCAGAATCATGGAGGCTCCGAACCGTCCTGTCGGCAAGGTAGGGCGCGACCGCTGGGCGCGCCGCTCCCAGCCCGGCCGGCCCGGCGGTTCGGCCCTACCGGGGTCATGGCCCGTAGGCAGGTCCGAAAGGAACAAGGGACTTTCCAAGAGGCACCCGCCGACTCGGGGTAAACTATCCCGGCTGATGTGCGCCTTCCATGGATGCATCTTCAAGAAAACCATCCTCTGCGCTGGGCCGTTGCTTTTCAACTGGAAAAACCGGGCCAGGTCTCTGGGTCGCTGGGGGGGATTGGCCGTGGAATTGGGCGTGGAATTGGGCGTTGCCTCAGCCACCCGTCGCACCTAGACTGGGTGCCACCGTTATGAAACACGTGCTGGATTTCGAGAAGCCCATCGTGGAGCTGGAGCACAAGCTGGAGGAGCTGAGGAAGCATCCGGAAGCCCATGCCATGGACATCAGCATCGTGGAAGAGATCCAGCGGATTGAGGAGAAGATCGCCGAAACCCGCAAGCAGGTGTTCGAAAACCTGAGCGCCTGGCAGCGGGTGCAACTGGCCCGGCATCCCAAGCGGCCCTATACCATGGACTATCTCGAAAGGGCCTTCACCGGGTTCGAGGAGTTCCACGGCGACCGCCTGTTTGCGGAGGACCGGGCGGTGGTGGGCGGGTTCGCCAAGCTGGGGGAGCATCGGGTGATGGTCGTCGGCACCCAGAAGGGGCGCGATACCAAGGAGAACATCCGGCGCAACTTTGGCTCCGCCCACCCGGAAGGGTATCGCAAGGCGCTCCGACTCATGCGGATGGCGGACAAGTTCAAGCTCCCCATCATCACGCTGATTGACACGGCGGGGGCGTATCCTGGAATCGGGGCCGAAGAGCGGCACATTGCCGAGGCCATCGCTGTCAACCTGAGGGAGATGATGCTCTTTGAAGTGCCCATCATCGCTGCCGTGCTGGGGGAGGGGGGTTCCGGGGGCGCCCTGGGCATCGGGGTGGCCGACCGCGTGCTCCTCCTGGAGAACGCTTACTATTCGGTGATCAGCCCGGAAGGTTGCGCGGCGATTCTTTGGAAGGACCGATCGGCGGCGCCCAAAGCCGCCGAGGCGCTCAAGATCACCGCCAAGGATCTGTTCGAGCTGGGGCTGGCCGACGAGATTGTTCCCGAACCCCTCGGAGGGGCGCATAACGATCCGGCGGTCACTGCGGAAAATCTCAAGCGGAGCCTGCTGCAGAATCTCGAAGCCATGCTGAAGCTCACGGCGCCGGAGCGGCTGAAACAGCGCTACGCCAAGTTTCGGGCTTACGGCCATTTCACGGAGAAGCAGCCCGTGGCTGCTTAGCCTCCCTTCTTTTTCTCTTCAAGTAACGGCTTGGGATGCCGATGGTTCTAACCAGCGCGCCCGGCGAGAGGGGGTGTGCAGGTTGATCCGGGCTCCTGCCTCCTTCACTGGACCCCCTCTCGCTGCTCTTTCCGAACGGTTTGCCGCAATCCCGCCCTTGCCGGGGACCCCACCATCTGCTCTTCTACCGGAAGGCACGATGCGGCCGCGCGGACCCGCGCCGCCCGTGAAAGACGAGGTGTAATGATGACACGTGACCAGGCCTGGCTTCTGTTGAACGAGTTCACTCGCTCAGAATCGCTGATCAAACACGCCCTGGCGGTCGAGGCCGCCATGCGGCACTACGCGGCGGTCTTCCAGGCCGATGTCGCGCTCTGGGGCGTGGTCGGATTGATTCATGACTTCGACTACGAGCGGTGGCCGGAGCCGCCGGCCCACACCCGCGAAGGCGCTCGGATTCTCCGCGAGCGGGGTGTCGATGAGGAGATCGTCGGCGCCGTGCTTTCTCACGCCGAGTGGAACCAGGGGGAATATCCGCTGGATCGGCCGTTGCGGACGGCGCTGTATGCCGTGGACGAGCTCTGCGGCTTTGTCACCGCGGTGGCCTATGTTCGCCCTGAAAAACTGACGGGCATGACCGCCTCCAGCGTCCGCAAAAAGATGAAGCAGAAATCCTTCGCCGCCGCAGTCAGCCGCGAGGACATTGCTAGAGGCGCAGAACTGCTTGGCCTGCCGCTGGACGCGCATATCAACCACGTCATCGCGGCTATGCAGGGTGCGGCCGGTCCGCTGGGCTTTGCCTGAGCCGCCCGCGGAAAGTCGGAGGCTGGATGGGGAGTAACCGCGAAATTCACCAAATACACGAAAGGAACACGGATTCCTCAACCCAGATGAACAGGTGTTCACGGACCTTGTTGCTGAGGTGGTAGGGCGCGACCGCCGGGCGCGCCGTAGAGGGAGGGAAAGAAGAGGGCGCGGCCGGCCCGGCGGTCCGGCCCTACCGGGGTGGCGGCGCTCTACCGAGACGCCGCTACGAGCCCCGTAGCGGCTTTCGGAAGAAAGCCGCCGTCTTCCCATTCTGAAGCGGGTCGTGCGACAGGCCAGGATCCCTTGACTGCCCGACGCAGACCACCTCCTTCAGAAAGCGCGGTTGGTCCCTTGATGGAGAGGCGGCTGGGTGCTGGGTGGCTGGCTGTTTTTCGTGTGCGGCGCGGAATTGGTTGACTGGTGTGGGTGGGATTGCCAGTGTGCCGTGTGTGAAGACTCCTTGGACAGAAACCCATCTGACACGGGCAGGGCGAGGATGCAGGTTATGTTAAGGGAATGTTCTCTACGGGAGATGGTGGAATTCTTGGTGAAGAGGAAGGTGCCACCTGAGGTGGTAGGCGGTGTTCTGGCGGAGTTCGGGAACGGGACTGGGCTGTCTATTGAGGGTTTCCGGACTCCGGATGATCGCCGGTTCTTCGTTGTTGATGGCCGGGGTGGGCCTCCGTCGTACGTTTTGGTTTATCCCGCTTGTCGAGCCCGGTATTACGAACATCACACGGTGCCGCCTGACGCCTTCTGCCGAGGCGGGGTGGTTGCAGATTTTGGAGCTTCTGTGGGTTTACGAGGCGCGCTAGTTGATGGCGGATACCTCTCGCCGCGTTTTACTATACGGTGCGCGGGTGATGCCTTTGTTGCCGGCGTGGTGGGGGGAGCATCTTCTGCAGTAATCAAGGCTGGGTGGTCTTTTGTTTTGCAGGCTCCCAATTGCGAAATTCTGAGAGAGGATGAATTCTCGAAGCAGGTTCCGCACTACTGCGTATTGGGGCCAACGTGGTACCGCCTTCTGGTGAGGCTGGAGATTGATCCAACATACGACCTTCCGGTCGTTGGGTTTGGTGAAGGGGGCCTGACCTTCAACTTTCTACGGGACGTGAAACGCATTGCTGGAGTGTGCCGAGTCGGAGGGAGGTCAACTGTTGAAATCACGCTGGATGACGGCGTTGTCTATTATCTCGACCGGGCCGAAGCTGCGGGCAAATACGCCTTGGTTAAGGAGGGTACCTGGAAGGCAACGCATGAACGGAAGTGCCAACAGCCGGCCGAAGCTGGTGGCCCGTTCTACGGGGATGCGCTGGAACCCTATAGCCGGCCGATCCACAGACCTCACCGGCGGCGGCCAAGCGAATGGACTGGTTAACTCGGCTGCTGGCGCGCGGGATGTAGCCGACGGGCTCGGCATCCCCGGCGCCAACGTAAACATGCCACACGGGGATGTCTTGACTATTCCTGAGGGGCGGCGAGCGGTCTGGGGGCAGGCGAGTGAGAGCGAGGGCTTGAAACAGTTCTTCTAAACGGCCTGGCGTGCGCGTACCGTGCGGCATGGCTTTGACACGATGTGGAGCGAAGAATCCGGCGGCGGTGGCGCTGGGGCGGCTGGGCGGCTCGAAGGGCGGGAAAGCGCGGGCGGCGAGGCTGTCGGCGGCGAAGCATTGCGACAACCGTCTGAAACACGAAGGGAAGGAAGCGCCGCTGCTGTCGCAAGTGCGGGATTTAATCCTCGCAGCACGCCAGACGGTAGCGCGAGGCGTGAATGCCGCCCTGGTCATCCTCTACTGGAAAGTTGGCGACCGGATCCGCAAGGACATCTTGAAAGAGAGACGGGCTGACTACGGTGACGAGATCGTCGTGACACTGTCACGACAATTGACGGTGGAATTCGGACGCGGATTTGCCGAAAAGAATCTGCGGCGAATGGTGCAGTTTGCCGAGGTTTTTGGGGAGGAGCAAATTGTCGCGACGCTGTCACGACAATTGGGCTGGTCTCACTTCGTGGAACTGTTACCTCTCAAGAAGCACCTGCAAAGGGACTTTTACGCGGAGATGTGCCGGGTGGAGGGCTGGAGCGTCAGGATGCTGCGCAAAAAGATTGCGGGGATGCTCTACGAACGAACCGCACTGTCCAGGAAGCCCGCTAAAGTAGCTGAGATGGAACTGGCGCAATTGCGGGCCGAGGACAAGCTGACACCGGACCTGGTGTTCCGTGATCCGTATTTCTTGGATTTCCTGGGGTTGAAGGGGGCGTATTCGGAAAAAGACTTGGAAACAGGCATTTTGCGGGAACTCGAAGCGTTCCTTGTGGAACTGGGGGGTGACTTTGCGTTCCTGGCTCGGCAGAAGCGCATCGTGGTGGACGGAGAGGATTTCTACCTTGACCTTCTGTTTTATCACCGACGGTTGCGGCGGTTGGTGGTGATTGACCTCAAGTTGGGCAGGTTTGATCCAGGCGACGTGGGGCAGATGGAATTCTATCTGCGGTGGATCAAGAAGCACGAGATGCGCCCGGGCGAGGCGGACCCCTTGGGGTTGATCTTATGCGCCGAAAAGTCGGACGAACGGATTGAGGTGTTTGAACTGGCGGCCCGTGGCATTCGGGTGGCGGAGTATTTGACCGAACTGCCGCCAAAGAAGGTGCTGGAGGCCAAACTCCATGAGGCGGTGCGGGTGGCACACGCTCGACTGGAAGAACGGGGCCGGAAGTGATTCCTTGGAGAGGCCGGAAATGGATCTTCTCTAGCTGGCGCGTGGCTTGCCGGTCGCGCCGGATGTTCCTGGCGATCTTGCGCTGCCGATAGGTGCGGTTGTCGCGTGGCATTCGAAGGTGCCACGGGCAGCCGCGCCAGAAGCAGCCATACTCGAAGATGCCGAGGCGTTCGTACCGGACCACGAAATCGGGCTTGGATGGGGATTAACCACGGACCGTGTCGCTGCGGTGGTAGGGCGCGACCGCCGGGCGCGCCGCCCCATAACCGACCGGCCCGGCGGTCCGGCCCTACCGGGGTGACGGCGTTCTGCCGAGGCGCCGCTACGGAGGCATGGGGGAGTTGGCAGGAGGTCGGCCTATCGCGGCGCGTCAGCGCGGATCATGCGGAGGCCGAAGAGGGCGCCAATCTCGTTGCCCTGGGTGGCCTGGAACTTGACGGTCACCTTCTGTTTGCCCTTCACGGCTTCGGCGGGCACGGGGTATTCGACGTCGAAGAACCGCATGGGACCGCGGCGTTCGATGGTCTGCTCGCCCACGCGAACCCCGTCCACGAGGATTTCAAAGGTGCGCTCCTGCCACTCGTCGTGGTTGTACGTGACGACCAGCGCCATCGGATGGGCCGGATCCACTGGCAGGTCGAAGGAGAACCATTTGGAACCGCGGCGGCCGGCCCGGCCCAGGACGCGGACAGGTTCGGTGCTTTCGCCCTGCATGTTGGCGTCGCGCTCGGCCTGCATCTCGCCCGGTTGGGCAGAAGCCGACGGTGGCGGCTTCGAGCTTGCGCTGTCTCTCCCGTTCGGCGGCAATTTCGGCCGCTCGCTTGTCCCATTCCTGGAGCGTGAACAGGTCCCAATAGACCGCGTAGGTGCGGCGGTGCAGACGGTAGAACGGCACGAAATCCACGTCGCGATCCTTCCCCACACCCTCGGTGCGGAACGCGCCCGGCTTGTCCGGGACCGGCTTGAGCCAGTCAGCCACGGGCCGTTCCGCGCCGAGGAACACCGGCACATCGTCGAAGCTGCTCTGCCCGTCCCCTCCGCCCACGGCGTTCTCCTTCGGGACCCAGGTCCCCGGCCAGCACCAGCGGTCCCCAGAGGAGGGCCACGCGGCGGGGATTGTCCGGCAGCGGCTCCAGCCGGAGGGTCTTGGGCAGCGTGAGGGCGATGGTGTCGCCGCTCTTCCAGGTGCGCTTGAGCTCGACGTACGAGCTGGCCTTGGGCAGCGGAGGGTAGGGCACTCCGCGCGGCTGCTGACGGTCTCAGAGCGCGGCGCTGCCAGGAGTTCCGGCGCCACCGCTTCGCCGTTGACCTTGACGGAGAAGTTCGTGCCCACCCAGAACGGGCGGCGGAGGGCAATTGTGAATTCTTTCGGGCGTGCGACCGTGAGCCGGAGCGTGGCCGATTCGCCTTCGGGGAAATCGGTCTCCATGCTGAGCTTGACTCCGGCGGCGGCCCACTCGGCGGTGGAGGGCGCGTAGAGGTTCACCCAGAGCTTGTCGCCGGATTCGTAGTAGATGCCGTCGCCGTGCAGGGCGTGGCTTTCCATGCTGGAGCCGACGCAGCAGGTGAAGCCGCCGTCGAGCATGTTGCGCTCGTATTCGTGCTGCACGCCGCGGCCGACCGGCACCATGTAGCAGGCCCAGCCGTCCTGCGGGTCCAGGGAGGCCAGGATGTGGTTGAAGAGGGCGCGCTCGTGGAAATCGGCGTAGTGGGCGTCGGGCCGCAGGGCGAACATCAGGCGGGTCATCTTGAGCATGTTATAGACGTTGCACGTCTCGGCGGTGCGGCCGTCCACGCGGTCGCTCAGCTTGTCCGGTTCGCCGAAGTACTCGTCCTTGCCGTGGCCGCCGGTGGCGTAGCTGTGGTGCTGGACCACCCGGTCCCAGAAGAAGCGCGGCCGCATAGCCGTCGCCCGGATCGCCCACATAGGCGAAGCGGGCCAGGGAGCCGATCATCTTCGGCACCTGGGTGTTGCCGTGCTTGCCGCCGAGGTTGTCCTGGTGGCGCTTGAGCGGCTCGGTGAAGGCGCGATGCTCGAACTTGTAGGAGAGATCCAGCCAGCGTTTGTCGCCGGTGTCGGCGTAGAGATCGGCGAAGATCTCGTTCATGCCGCCGAACTCGGTGTTGAGCATGCGCTGGATCTGGGCGTCGCTCATTCGGGCCAGAATGCCCTCGGCCCAGGCGGCGAACTTGATTTCGAGCTCGAGCGCGGTCCTGTTGCCGGTGAAACGGTAGGCATCGCGCAGGCCGGCGTAGGTCTTGTGCAGCGTGTACCACGGCGACCACATGCCGTTGAGGTCGAAACCGCCGGAGCGGATGTCGCCCTGGGAGACCTGCTCGAAGAGGGCGGCCGCCGTCCGTGCCCTTCTGATCCGTGATGGCGCCCAGGTAGCCGTTGCCGCGTTTGTCCTGCACTTCCTTCAGCTCCTTCACCAGGTAGTCGGCGCGCTCCTTGAATCGCGCATCGCCCGTGGCGACATACATCAGGCTCACGGCGGAGAGGTAATGGCCGCCAATATGGCCGGTGAGTTGCTTGCCGTTGACCGAATCCCAGCCGCCGTAGCCCTTGGCCTTGGGCTCGAGCCCGGCGCGCAGGCGGTAGCCGGCCAGCATGCGATCCGGCTCCAGGGCGAGCAGGTACTTCGCGTCGAGGTCCTGGGCGTTCTTGAGCGGGCCGCCGGTGAGGCGGACCGCCGCCAGGGGCAGGGGACGCGCGGCCTCCGGGATAACGGGAGCGACCGGCGCGGCGCCGGCCAGGGACGCGGCCGGGGCGGAGACGAAAGCCGGCGCAACGACCAGCCACGCGGGGAAGAACTGTCGCAAGAAACGGAGCTTCATGGCGGAGAAGGGTAGCGGGGTGTCCTTACCGGCCGAGTGGCTTGCTCGTGATGAGACCGATGCCGCGCCCGCCTGTGGCGTCGTTCGCTCCGGGCACGGCGTTATAGAACATGTAGAGCGTGTCATTCCGTGGGTTATGGACCAGCGAGATCTTGTGGGCGTATTGCCGGTCCAGCCCGCTGGGGTTGCCGCCGGCCTTGTAGAGCGGCTCCGGGTGTGCGGTCCAGTGCAGTAGGTCGCGCGAGAACGCGACCATGATGTGCGCGCCGCCGCGGCCCACCCCGAAGTAGAACATGGTCCAGTGGTCGTCGTCGCGGAACACCTTGCCGTCGGAGCAGAAATTGGCATCGTAGCCGCCCGGGCGATTGCGCACCACCGGGTTGGCTGGGTAGCGCTTCCACTCGAGCAAGTCCGAGGAGAACGCCACGCCCAACTGCTCGATGCTGCCGTGGGCGGCGTTGTAAAAGTTGAAGAAGCGCCCGCCGTGCTCGATCAGCCACGGCTGGTAGATGCAGTCCTTCTCCCAGCCGCCGCAGTCCGCATCGAAGACCGACAGGATGGGCTGGTTCCTGGCCCGCCGCCAGGCCAGGCCGTCGTCGCTTACGGCCACCCCTTCGTAGCCCGGCCGCAGCTCGTAACCGCCCTGGCGCGGATAGGCGCCGTAGAGCGTCCAGAACCTGCCCTCGCGCTTCTTGAGCCGCCGCGGGGCCCGGATGTCGTAGCTCTCGTAAAGATACGCTCCCACGACGCAGCCGCCGTGATCGAATTCGTTGGTGGGGCCATAGCCCATGGCCAGCCGGTAATTCCCCCAGTGCATCAGGTCGTCGCTCTCGCAAACGAAGGACTGATAGCCCCGCCCGTCGAAACCGATGAAGCTCATGAAGTACTTGTCGCGGCCGGGCACCTGGTAAACCGTGGGGACGTCGGTGCCCAGCAAGTTGGTGACGGGGCCGATGGCGGGGCGCGCCGGCACCACGTGATCGGGCCAGTAGTGCCACCCGCGGTAAGGAGCCGACCATCGGTCTAGCGTGGGGCCGTCGATGGCGTCGGCCGCGGGGGCCGCGGCTTCCGGGATGACCGGCTGTATGGCGGGCTCACCCCGAGAGTTCACGACCGACAGTGTGCCCAGGACCAGCGCAAGGCAGAGACGATTCTTCATTGCGCCTTGATCCAGACCATGGAACGGCCGCCGCGATTGAGGCGGGCGTAGTTGGGAATGGCGAGCAGCGGCTTGCCATCCGTGAATTCCCCCTTGATGACCAGCACGCCACCCAGCAGGTCCGGGCGCCACTCGGTGGAGAGCGGGGCGGTCGGGCTGAGCGCGGAGTCCAGGTTCTGGTCCACGCTTTCGACGTTGTAGATCAGCGGCCCGTAGCGCAAGGCCACGCGGCCGCGCGTGGCCGCGATCCGGTCGCTTGCCTTGATCCTCTGCACTTGCATTGGGACTTCCCACTCGACCACATCGCCGGCCTTCCAGGTGCGGTTGAGCACGGCGTAGCCTTTCTCCAGGATGGGCCGGACGGGACTTGCCGTTTACCGCGAGCGACGTCAGACCCTTGACCTCGGGCGTGTTGGTGTAGAGTTCGCTGGTCTGGCGGTCGGGCACGCGAATCTTGAGCGCGAACCGCTTCGAGGCCGCCGGGTTGACCGTGAGCGATACCTTGCCGCTCCAGGGGTAGTCGGTGGTTTGCACCAGCTGCACCGATGTGCCGGCCACGTTGTCGAGGGTGACGGTGCTGCCGACGAAGAGGTTCACATACACCTGTCCTTGCCTTTGGTGTACATCCACGTCGGCAGCATGAGGAGCGTGCGCGGGATGTTGCCCACGCAGCACGGGCAGCCGTGCCATTTGTAGCGCTTGCCGGATGAGTCCAGGGGGTTGGTGTAGGTGAAGTTCTGCCCGTCGAGGTCCACGTCGCCGAGGATGGCGTTGTAGAGCGTCTCCTCGTAGAGGTCGGCGTAGCGCGCCTCCTGCCAGGTCATCTGGAGCTTGTGCTGGAAGAACAGTTCGCCGCAGTTGGCGCAGGATTCGCAGTAGGCGTTGTTCGGCAGCGAGTAGTCCTTGCCGAAGCCCTTCCGAGGTTTCGCCGCTGCCCACGCCGCCGGTCACGTAGTACTTGCGGTTGACGATGTTGTTCCAGAGCGACAGCACGGCGCTGTGGTAATCGACGTCGCCGGTCTCCATCGCGACGTCGGCCATGCCGGAATAGGAATAGACGGCGCGCACGGCGTGGCCGACCGCTTCGTACTGCTGGGTGACGGGCAGATGGCTCTGGTCGTATTCCTCGCCGTTCCGGCGCGAGTCGAGCAGGAACTTGGCCAGCTCGACATACTTGCGGCCGCTGGCCCGGGCCTTCCTTGTCGTCGACGAACCGGCCGAAGCGGACCAGCGCCTGTTCGAGTTCCTGGTGGCCTTCATACCAGGCCCGCTTCGGGGCGGGGCCGATGTTGTTGACCCAGCAATCGGCCAGGCGCCGGGCCGCCTCGAGCATCCGCGGGTCCTTGCCGTCGGTCATCAGGTAGTGCGCGATGGCCGCCTCGATGAAGTAGCCGGCCTGGTAGCCTTCGTGGTCGTGCTTGTTGCTCCAGCGCTTGATGCCCTGGATGGTGTACATGGTGTGGAGGTAGCCGTCGGGCTCCTGGGCGCTGAGGAGCTTGGGAATCCAGTCCTCGAGCGTCTTGCGCATCAGGGCCTGCGCCGCCGCGATCTCCGCATCGCCCTGCGGATCGACCAGCAGGGCCACGCACATGGACTCGACGGTGTTGTAGACCCAGGTGTTGGCGAAGACGGGCCCGGTGTGCTTCGCCGGCTGGCCGGCCAGCTTCTTGCCCGCCTGGACGAAGTTCTCGATCCCGCCCTCCCTGGTTTCGGATCCTCGATCTTGCGGATGCAGTGGGGAATCCAATTGACGATCAGGTTCTTCAGGCGCGCCCGCCAGAAAGGGCTGCTGACCTGGTAGGCTCGGGGCCAAACGAACTGAAGGTGCGGGCCGGGGGAGGGGGGGTGACGGTGACCTGGATCGTGTCTGAGGCGGTGGTGGCCCCATCGTTGGCCGTCAGCTTGAGAACGTATTCGCCCGGCTGGAGAACCGGGCGGTGGTCTCGGCCGCGTTGGCGTCGGCGAAGGTGACTTTGCCCGGGCCGGACTCCTTGCTCCATTGGACAGCGGGTGCCGGGCGTGGCTTGCCGTCGTCCTTCACCGCGCCGCTCAGGTAGGTCTGGCCGGAAATAACCACGAACCGATCCACGCCCGCGCTGACCGCGGGCGGAAAGTTGGGCGACTTGCCGCTGTCATAGACCCTCCATTCCAGGACGCCGGTGGAGGCCCCGCCGTCCGAATCGAATTCGAGCCGAAGCCTGGTGGTGGTGACCTCGGCAAAGGTGGTGGTGTTGTAACGGTTGGCGGCCAGACCCAGGCCGGCCGGGTTGGCCACCTCGACGAAGTTGGCGCCGTCCCAATACTTGAGCCGGCAGGCCTTGGGCAACCGCACGCCGCCGCGGTCGTCGAACCAATAGACATCGGTGCGCGCCACACTGATCGGCTGGCTCCACTCGTACTGGACCCATTGGGTGCCGGTGCGGGGCCAGTTGCCGTAGGCGCCGTGGCTCTTGTCGTTGGAGTGCTCGGGGTCGTAGCCGTCGTTCAGCGCCGTGATGGTTTCGTGGCCGGAGACATAGGACGTTGACGACTTGGCCACCAGGGCCAGGTTGGCGCCGGCAGGGGGAGGCGTCTGGGCGGACACCCCGGCGGTGAGACACCAGGTGGTCAGCAGGGCGGTGAGGGAGCGATCCAATCGAATGGGCAGCATAATTCAGTCAGTCGGCGCTTCGTTCAGCAACAGTTTGCAGCGATCCATTATCGTGTGTTTCTTAAGTATATTCCTCCCGCCCGGCTCTTGTCTTGTCCAAAATCGAAACTTTTCCTTGATTGTCGGCACGGGGCCGGACCGGCTGGCCCATCCACCGAGATCCGGGTCATGAAGAGCCTCCACGATTTCAGGAGCGCGCAATGGGCCCATGAACATCGGCGTAGCGGCGCTCGGCAGAGCGCCGGTGACTGGGCCTTGGCAGGAGATGGCGGCTCTCTGCCGAGAGCCGCTACGAGGTTACGGTTCATGGGCAGCCTCCATGATTCCTTGAACGCGCGTTGCCACCATGAAGCGGGTAGGGCCGGACCGCCGGGCCGGCCGGTTCTGGGGAGGCGCGCCCGGCGGTCGCGCCCCACCTCAAAGACGAGCCGGTTGCCCCGAAGAGGGAAAGGAGCCAAGCCTTGCGCGGCCGGGTCAGGATGTTACTGTCGGGGCGATGGATTCAATCGCGCCACCTCTGCCCGGGCAAACTGCGCCGGCGGCCGGCCCGGGTACGCCCACGGCCGCGCTGGATGGAGGCCTGAGCTTTCAGAGCATCGTGGGCACGATCACCCCGGAGAACGAGTTGCTCGGGGTGGTCGCCGAACGCATCCGGCGCGCGGCCGCCCATCTCCATCTGAGCAGTGAGGACCTTTACCGCATTTTCAGCCGCCACAGCATCTTTGAAGGGGAGGGCAGCCTCACCTGGGAGGGGGGAGAGGTTCGGTTCTTCATTGTGGAAACGCACCACCTGATCCAGGGCAAGGTGGGCAAGGGGGCCCTGAAGCTGGTGTTCCCGCAGGATCTGCTGGGCAAGGGGGCCCAGTTCAGAGCGGCGGAGGCTGGCGCCGTGGAGGTGGTGCCGCGGGATGGAGCCGGCGGTTGGGCGGGACCGGAGGAGGCCGAGGAACTGGTCAAGCAGGCCATGCGCGAGTTCATGACCGGCGAAAGCCTGAGCATGAGCCTGAAATGCCAGGCCACGGGAGCTCCCTTTGCCGGCAGCGAGGGGCTGGTGCTTTGCGCGGCGCGAGATTTCGACGCGGCCGCGGGACGGTTTTTCCTCAGGCCGCTGCTGGGGGACAGCGACGAGACGGCCGCATCGGACCGCGAGCTGATCGATCTGATGATGAACCGGACGGCCGAGATTCTGACACTGGCGGGGCGGATCGCCTACGATCGGATCGTGCACGCCGCCGAGACCAATTCCACCCTGACGGCCCGGCTGGGGCTGCAGCTCCCCACCAACGTGGTCGAGGGCCATCTCCGGGCCCTGCTCCAGAGCCGGCCGGAAATCATCATCGGGGACGAGGACATGACGCCGCAGTTGCGCGAGCTGGTGCAGCAGGGCGACTACAAGCCGACGGCTTGCGCCCTGGCCCGGACTGCCGCCCAGATGCAGATCGAGCATTCCATCCTGCTCCAGGCATCACGGGAGAAGCTAAGGAACCTGCTGGCCGGCCTGCCCCCCCAGGGTTCGCCCAGCCCGGCCCAATACCGCGAGATCATCGATCTATTTTTTGGGACCGGTGAGATTCAGCAGAATGAGGACCAGCTTTACCACCACCGCGAGCTGATCCTTAAACCGTTGTCGATTGCCCTGTCGTTCCGTTGCCTGGACGAGTGCGGCGACTCCCAAGTGCTCGCGCTCTATCTCAAAACCCTCCTGGACAATCAGCGGGTCACCATGGAGGCCACCTTGGCGAAGAGCCTGCGACCGGGGCAGGCCCTGCCGGCCAACTGGCTGGAAGGAGCGGTGTTTCTGTCCGCCGCCGCCCGCCAGCAACTGGCGAGCCTCATGCCGACCCCGGAGGCGACCCGGCAGGCGGTCAAGGAGAGTTTTTGGGAGATTGTGAGGATTCTGTGCGATGCCCGGGCCCAAATCTGGAGCCAGCGCGACGACCCGTTTGCCGAAGCCAAGCGGGAGGTCTTGGAGCGCGCAATTCGGGCCATTACCTCCACGGGCGACGTGATCCCCTCGGTGGACCGGCTCGTATTCTTTACCCTGCCTTACACCTATGAATGCGTCACGCCCAAGCTGGGCGTGGTGACGCGCAAGCCGGTGGCGGTTTGCGGCTCTGAATTACGACCGGAGGCCATGGCGGTGGGCGGGGTCATGACGGTGGAGATTCTGCTCAAGAAACTGGGCCGAAAGAACCAACCGCTGGCAGGGATGACCGTGGCCATCGAGGGGCTGGGCAATGCCGGCAAGCATGTGGCCCGGCTCATGGCAGACCGAGGCGCCCGGATCGTGGCGGTCAGCGACAGCACGGGCGCGCTCTTCAGCCCGGGCGGTTTCCCCCGGCCCGAACTGGACCGGATCATTGCTCACAAGGATCGCGGGCGGCGGCTCCGGAGCTTCGGATTGGAGGCCCTGCCGGAAGCGCCGGGCCCGGCCGTCAGCCCGGCCTATGAGTTCGATCCAGACCCCGACCGGCTCAAATCGATCGAAGCCGAGATCCTGGTGCTGACGGCCATCCCGGGCTCGATCCATGAGGCAAACGCCTCCGCGCTGAAGTGCCGGATCATCTGCGAGTTGACGGGGGCCGCCGTCACGGGAGCGGCCAGGGGGATCCTCCACGATCGGCAGGTGCGGGTCATCCCGGACAACCTGGCCAGCTCCGGCGGCTTGTTGGTCTCGCTCTCGGAGATGCTCCAGAACAGCGCCGGGCAGAATTGGGACCGGAAGCTCGAGGAGTTCAACCTCTACGAACAGCTTTCCGCCGGCACCGAGACCGCCTTCCGGCTGGCCGGAAAACATGGAGTGGATGTGCCGACGGCCACGGATATGCTCGCGCTCCAGCGAATGCACGAACTCGCCCTTTACCGCGAGCGCGTGGAGATACTGGCCGCGCGGTTAAAAGAACGGATCGAGACGATCCAAGCGGGCGAGCAGGTCTTGATCGTTTCCGACGACGATGAAGACGGGGTGGCCTCGGCCGCCATTGTGCACGCCCTCATTACGGCGCTCAACCCGGCCGCCCGGGACAGCGTGGTCTATTTGAACGAATCATTCCGTTCCGACGTGATCGGGGATGTCATCGAGCAGACCGACCAGACAGGGCGGCCCATCCGCCATGTGTTTGCCGTGGACCGAGCCTTCCCCCTGAGCGAGCCGGGCCAGACCCATATTGCGGGAGTCGCCGGCCGCTGCCGGTTGACTCTGATCAACAACCACGAGCTTCCCGCGGACCTGATGGGACGCGAGGCGGGTGAGCCTCAGCCCGGCGGGCGGTCGCGCCCCCGGCTCCCGGCCGAACTGGGCATCCTTTTCATTTCACCGCAAACGCTCAAGTCCGTGCTGCCAGCCCGGGAGTTTCCGACGGCCATGATTCTCCGGGAACTGGCCGGCCAGCTCCTATCGGATGAGGGGCTCATGAGCCGCATCGACTGGCAGGCCGCGGTGGGCAGTTACCTGGATGCGCCCGCCGAGAAGAACAGCGAATATCTGCTGTTTCATACCCGATTCAACCCGGACAAGATCCTGGAAGCGGCCCAGGCGGTTCGCATGGTCACGCGGGCCGGCGGCTTCCGGGAGGCGCTCCGCGCCATGGCGGGCGTGATTCGGCCCGACCAGCTTCGAACCAACGAAACCTGGGAGCGATTCATGGCCGAATACCAAGTGCTGCGCGAGCGCGTGCAGGTGTTGGTCGAGAAAATCATCCTGGAAAACCGGCTGCGTCCCCTGACCTGCCATTTCTTCAGCCGGGACGAAGTGGCGTCGCCCACGCCGCTGGCCGGGAACACGGAAACACGGCTGGATTTGTACCATTGGATCTCCGAGCACCTGACGCGCCGCGGCGACCTGGCCGACAAACCGATCATTGTCGGGCAGGTGATCGAGGACGCCAAAGGACGGGCGTGGTTGGGCGTACGCATCCGCAGCCCCCGCGGAGTGGACCTGATGGAAGCCGGCCTGCCTGAAGCGTTCCAGACGGGCGGGCTGCCCAACACCGCCGTGGCCCGAATCGGCCTGGATCCGAACAACACCCCAGAGCAGCAGTTCTATGCCCTGGTCGATGACATCTGGTTGAAGACGTCCAGCCGCCTGCACCTCGGTCCGCCCACCACCCGCTCCTGAGGTCTGGCGTCACTTCCCGCCGGATGGCGGCTGGGACCGGGCGACCAGGAAGGCCTTCAGCTCCGCGGCCGCTTTGCCGCCGAAGCCGGGCACGGCCGCGATCTCCTCCACCACCGCCAGGCGCAGCCGCTGCACCGACCCGAATTTCTTGAGCAGGGCCGCTTTTCTCGCCTCGCCGATGCCGGGGAACTCATCGAGCACGCTTTCGGAGATCTTCCTCAGCCGGAGCTGAGCGTTGTAGGAGTTGGCCACCCGGTGGGACTCGTCCCGGATTCGCTGCAGCAGCTTCAGGGCATTCTGATCCTGGCTCAGCCGCAGCGGTTCTTCCTGCCCCGGCCGGTGGATTTCCTCGAATTCCTTGGCCAGCCCGATGACCGGGATGGCGCCCAGCCCCAGCTTCTCCAGTTCTTCCCGCGCCGCCGTCAACTGGCCTTTGCCGCCGTCGATGACGATGAGATCCGGAAGGTTCGAGGGTTTGGCCTGGCTTCCCGAAGGGACTGGCGCTTCTTCCTGGAGCCTCGGGAAGGCCTCGCCTGGCTGCTGCATCATCTTGCGCAGTTCCTCGACGATGGGACGGCCGGCTTCCTGGTCCTCGTCACCGGTTGGTGGGGGGCTGGCGGGGCCGGTGGCACCGGCCTCCCGCAGCAGGCGGGTGTAGCGCCGTCGCACCGCCTCCGCCATGCAGGCGAAGTCGTCCTGCCCTTCCACGGACTTGGATCTTCATGCGCCGGTAATTGGCGCGGTCCGGCCGGCCCCGCCGGAAACTGACCACCGAGGCCACCTTGAGCGTGCCGCTGATGTTGGAGATGTCGAAGCCCTCGATGCGCTCGGGCGGGCCGGGCAGGCCCAGCACCTTGCCCAGCTCCAGGTTGTCCCGCTCCGGCATCACCGCCACGGGCAGGTTCCAGGGGGTGCGCTCGAAGCGGGTGGTTTTCCGGGTGGTGTGCCGCAGGTCCACGACGGCATCGCGGAGCTGGGCGGCTTTCTCGTAGTCCTGGGCCGCCGCCGCTTTCTGCATCTCGCCTTCGAGCTGCGCCTGCAGTTCGTCGCACTGGCCGTCCAGGAACTCGCAGGCCGCCTGCACCTGCTCGCCGGTATTGCTCGAGCGCCACGTTGCCGATGCAGGGGGCGGTGCACCATTTGAGATTGCCGTAGAGGCAATGATTGTAGTCGGCCTCGGTGGGCGTGAGCACCCGGCAGCCGCGCAGGTTGAAGGTGCGTCGCATCAGCAGCAGGGTGCTGCGCAGGGCCCCGGCGTTGGGAAACGGGCCGAAATAGCGCGATCCGTCCTCCGTGCGCAGCCGGGTGAGCGTAAAGCGCGGGATCGGATCGTTGAGGTTCACCTTCACCAGCGGGAACCGCTTGTCGTCGCGGAAGCTGATGTTGTAGCGGGGCTGGAACTCCTTGATCAGCTTGCCTTCCAGCAGCAGGGCCTCCGCCTCGCCTCTGCACCACGTGCACGTCCAGGTCGTGGATGGCCTCCACCAGGGCGTTGAGCTTCAGGTCCCACCCCAGCCGGCGCGACGGATGAAAATACTGGCTGACCCGCTTGCGCAGGTCCCGCGCCTTGCCCACGTAGATGACCGTGCCGAACCGGTCCTTCATCAGGTACACACCCGGCTTGTGCGGCAGTTCGCCGAGCTTCTTGCGCACCTGTTCCGTGGCCGGCATGCCCGCCACTCTAACGGCCAGGGCCACCCCGTTTCAAGTCGGCTCCAGAAAGGAGCAGCACCTCGCATGAAACTCCATACCGCCAAACCCGGCCAGTGCCAGACCAGGCCGCCCCGACTCGAACCGCAACCGCCCTATTGGCGTAACACGCTCTGGCCTGTCAGCGTTGAGGCCGCTTTCGCCGCCCAGGAGATGGGCCGCCTCATCCGCCAGAAGTGCCAGGGCCCCACGCCCACAAGCGACCACAAGGAACGCGAGGCCTGCACCCGCCTCGCCATCGCCGGTCGCCTCCTCTGGTGCAGGATGAACTGCGATTACATCAGCCTGGCCGAGCGCCAGACCCTCCGCGACGCCATCCCCCCCCTCACCGGGAGCAATCCGGTCGCCCCGCCCCTTCCACCACCCCGGACGGGGCCTCGAGGCTGACGCAGGAGAAGGCAATACTCTAGTCGAGGCGCGCGCGCTCAAACAGTCGTTGAGCCTGCAAGGACCACCTCTTGAAAGAGAAGGAACTGACCAAGACAGAAATGGCGGCCCGGATGAAAACCAGCCGCGCGGCGGTGGACCGGCTGCTGGATGCGTCCAATTCCTCGGTCACACTGAACACGCTGGGCAAAGCTGCCCGCGCCCTCGGTCGTAAAGTGAAAATTGAATTGGTGCCGGCATAGTTCGCAATCGCAGGCGCGGGAGAATCACAGGCCGGCAATAGCCAGCCCTTGGATGATCTTGCGGGCGATGTCCCGCCGCCGCTCAGTGGAGACTTCACCCCGGGCTTGCTTCAAGCCGTCCTTGGCAACGGTGAAGAGCAGGTCGCAGCGGCAGCGCGTCCTCCAGTTCAGCCCGTCGGCTTCATCCAGCAGCGCCTCATTTTCCCGCGCCGCCCGGGCGCTGGATGGTGTCATGCTGGTGCATTTGAGGACTACCACTTCCGGCTTCCGGTCAATGCGCTCCTGGCAGCAAATTGCTGTTTCCATGTCTTGCCGGCCGGGGTCACCCCCTCCACCCTGGGCTCTGCCTTCTCCGTCCGGCTCCTTTTCTGTCCTGCGCCCATCCTCCCCGAAGGGCGCATACTAAACTGGACGGGGGGCGGGGAGTTTGGTAGCTTTCGGCCATGTCGAAAGCGGCCAGGAATCCGACCGGCGCTGCGGAACCGCTCCCCTTTGAAGAAGCGCTCAAGCAGCTTGAAGCCACCGTGGAAGCGATGGAAGCGGGCGATCTGCCCCTGGAGAACATGCTGGCCCGCTTCGAGGAAGGGGTGAAGCTGGCCCGCCATTGCCAGACCAAGCTGCAGGAGGCGGAACTTCGGATCCAGCAGTTGGAAAAGACTGCCGCCGGGGAGTTTGCGCTTAAGCCGCTCGAAGCCGCCGGCAACGCCGAATAACCTATGAGCCGATTTCTGGACATGGTGGATGATCCGTCCCACGTGAAGAAGCTCACGCTGGAGCAGCTCCAGCAGCTCGCCGAGGAAATCCGGCACGAGCTTATCACCAAGCTGGCCCGGTTCGGCGGACATCTGGGTCCCAACCTGGGCGTGGTGGAGTTGACCCTGGCTCTCCACCGGGTTTTCTCCACCCCCAAAGACAAGTTCGTCTGGGACGTCAGCCACCAGACTTACGTGCACAAGCTCCTCACCGGCCGCAAGAACCGGTTCCATACCATCCGCACCACCGACGGCCTGAACGGCTTCGCCTTGCGTACCGAGAGCGCCCACGACTGCTACGGGGCCGGCCATGCCGGCACCGCCTTGTCCGCCGCGCTGGGCATCGCGGTGGCCCGCGACCGGCTCGGCACCGACGAGAACGTGGTCTGCATCTTCGGGGACGCCGCCCTGACCAACGGCATTTCCTTTGAGGCGCTGAACAACATTGGGCACGCCACCAAGCGCTTCATTGGCATCCTGAACGACAACGAGTGGAGCATTGCCAAGAACGTCGGCGCCATTGCCAACTATCTGAACAAGCTCATCACCAGCCCGCGCTACAACCAATTGCAGAAGGACTTCACCAACTGGGTCAAGCGGCTGCCCAAAGGTCACTTTGCGGTCAAGCTGGGTCAGAAAGCTGAGGAAGCCATCAAGGGCGCCGTCTCCGGGGCCACCCTGCGGCCGGCTGGCGGGGGCATTGATGAGGAAGCCGATTCGGACGGGCGCGGCGGCTACGGCAGCAGCCTGATTTTCGAGGAACTGGGGGTGCGCTACCTGGGCCCCATTGACGGTCACAATTTGCCGCTCCTCCTCAGCACCCTGGAGTTTGCCAAGACCTGCGATCATCCGATCGTCATCCATGTCCTGACCAAGAAGGGCAAAGGCTATGACGCGGCCATCCAGCATCCGGAGAAGTTTCACGGCACCGGCCCCTACGATGTGGCCACCGGCAACTCCCCCGCGGTCAAGCCCGGCACCCCGCCAACCTACCAGGAAGTCCTGGGCCAGACCCTGGTCAAGCTCTGTCAACGGGATAGCCGGCTGGTCGGCATCACCGCCGCCATGCCCAGCGGCACCGGCCTCAAGGTCCTGGAAAAGGCCATGCCCGACCGTTACTACGACGTGGGTATTGCCGAGGAACACGCCGTCCTGTTCGCCGCCGGGATGGCGACCATGGGGTATCATCCTTTGGTGGCCATTTACTCGACTTTCATGCAGCGCGCCTACGACTGCATCATTCATGACCTGGCGCTTCAGGACCTGCCGGTCATCCTCTGCATGGACCGCGCCGGCCTCTCCGCCAATGACGGTCCCACCCATCACGGGCTGTTCGACATCGCCTTCCTCCGCTGCGTGCCCAATCTCATCTGCATGTCTCCCCGGGACGAGGACGAGTTTGTCGATATGCTGTTTACCGCCACGCACCAGCAGCACCCCGTGGCGCTTCGCTATCCGCGGGGGGCGGGGGAAGGCGTGCCCCTGAAAGACCAGCCCCGCCTCTTGGAGGTGGGCAAGGCCGAGGTGGTCCGCAACTTTGCCGGCGACGGTGGTCGCAAAGTGGCTTTCTTTTCGCTGGGCCACATGTTTCCCCTGGCCCGCAAGGCGGTCGCCCAACTCGTCGAAGAGGGTTGCGATTGCGCCCTCATCAACGCACGTTTTACCAAACCAATCGATGCCGAGACGACCGCCTTCTTTGGCCGCGCTGCCGATGTGGTGGTCACCCTCGAGGACCACGTGGTGAGCGGCGGCTACGGCAGCGCCGTCCTGGAACTCTTCAACCAGCAGGGCCTGACCACCCCGGTCGTCACGGTGGGCTGGCCCGACCAGTTCGTGGAGCACGGGACCACGGTGGAGGAGCTGCGCCAGCGCCATGGGCTGGATGCGGTTACGATTGTGGCCCGGATCAAGACGCGGCTGGCCGAGGCCCGCCCGGCCCGGCAGGCGGCCCTGGCCATCGCGTAGCCCGCGAAAATTCTTCTGGCACGGGGCCGGCGATGGGGTTAGGCTTCTTTTCCCGTTCATGACGGAACGTGATGAGCGGGTCAAGGAAGGTTGGGTTTGGCTGGGTAGCTCAGTTGGTAGAGCAGAGGACTGAAAATCCTTGTGTCGGCGGTTCGATTCCGCCCCCAGCCACCACTAAGCACCAGCGACTTACAACTCACTTACCGATTAGAAAAAGAGTTTGGCTGTTCCACTCCTTGAGTTCTGAAGCGGCTTTTCCGCAGCCTACGGTCGGTTTGCCTTCCTCATGGAAGAACGCTGCCCAGAGGCAGGGGGGGGCGTGAAATGCGGGCATTCTGGTGGGGCAGAACGTCCGGTGACAGGTGTGGCGTCTGCTGTATTGACCCTTCCGCGCTACCAAAATGCAATGGTGGACCAACGGTGGCCCCTGCACGCCGGTTCTTGAGCAACCTGGCAGGTAAACAGGCAGGATCGCGGTTTGGCATGAGCATAGGGTAGCGCCGGGCAAAATAGCCTAGGGCCTCGGCATTAAAGGTGTCGCGACGATAGCGGAGGGCCACAATGAAACTGGTCAAAGATGACAGGCCAGCTTTCCATACCCGGCGCCAGATTATACGGCCCGGGCCGCCTCGCTGCCGGCGGCGGGCAGGGGGCGGGTCAAGCGGGATGTGCCTCTGCTTCTCGCTCGGAGTGGGTGTTCACCCCATAGACACATGGCAGAGCGCTGCCGGATGATGACGCCGGATGAAACGAATCGCAGCCCTCTGTCTCTGCGGCCTGCTGGTCGGCTGTGCCACGCCAACACTCCAAGAGGAGTATTCCAAGACGAGCACGGCCGAATTGGAGCTTCGCCACGCCCGGTGCGCCCGGCTCCTGAGCCTCGAGAAACAATACATTGACTTCAGGCTTGGGCCACCGCTTGCGATGGCCATAATGGATGATGGACGCAGCGACCGCATCAAGGAAAAGGAGAAGACTGGGAAGGAATTGCTCCGTCGTGGCCAAGCGGGAGACAAGGACGCTTATCTGCCGATTCTTCAATGAGGCGGGAGTGGTCTTTCGTTGTCCCCTGGCCGCCAAAGGCGGCTTGTCTATTGGCAGGCTGGGGGCAAGGACCACCCGTCTTGCCATGATATAGGGTAAACACCCCATAGCGCCGCTGTCACCATCGGTGGTAAATTCTGTCCTTCCCCTAACGGGGGCAACAATCAAAACCGGAGAACGTTTCAAAATGAAAACAATCAAGATCTTCACCAACCTTGGTCTCGTGGTCCTGCTGGCCGGCCTGGCCCATGCCGGTGGAATAAAGCCGGTGACCATCCCCCAACAGGTGTTGACCTACGAAGCCGGGCATTATCTTGCCGGCCAGTTGGTTCCCCTCGGGTTCGATGCCTTTGGCTACAACTACCAGGCGCGCTTGTTCCGCGGCTATTATGCCAACGCCTACCTCGGCGCGGACGGCCTGCCGCCTTACGAGGGCGACACAGAATCTTATCTCGCAGCCAATCCGAGCGCGGCCACCAAAGCTTACTGGCGGGCTCGCGACACCTGGCTGGAGATCAAGTGGAACGACGCGTGGTTGAGCAACCGGGACGCCAACAGAGACGGCTTCTTGGATCGTCACCTCGGTTTTCCGGGCTATCCGGGGTCGGGCGCATGGCTGATCAACCACCTTTGGGGTGAAGACCCCGATGGCACGCGTTGGGAGAACTTCGCACACATCGTGGCCGTGCCGTCCACCGCGGTCAAAGTCGCGGGGGTTTGGTATGACGCCTCGGGCGACGGAAATCGGACGGGAAATCTGGGATTCGTTCGCCATTGTGTTGGAGATCATCAACGATCCCGTATGGGGTCAGCATGGCAGAAACTATGTCAGTCCTGCGGGGCCAGGGTTGGGCAAGTACTAGCCCATCAGGAAGGGTCTTCGGGCCATGGCTGGGGGGTGTTCCCCGCTGACAGTGCAAGAGCCTGTTTAAAAAACCCGCCCGGTCAGGGGACCGCTACAACGACTGTGGCCCGGACGACAGGGGCGTCACCCTCGGTTTGGCCTGTTGCTAGGCCGGGCCATTGTTTTCCTTAACCACTCAAGCGCCGCACAGGCTGACTCCCGCGCCCGCCATCATGGGGGCATTGCTCGGACGAGAAAGAGCGTTTCTAAGAGAGGTCAACTTTATCCAGTTCACCACAATCGTAGAACCCTTGGCCGGCGTGGACGAGAAAGGTCTCCAAGCCGGCTCCGGCTTCAGGACTGTTTCAGGGCAATCCGAAATACGACGTTGCCCGCGTCCAAGCAGCGGTCATAGACCTTCTCCAGCAACTCAAACAGATCCCTGAGCACAAGCACCTGAACGGCCTCCCGCTCCCCGCTGTAGAGCTCATGGAGCACCGCCAACATGAGGCGGTCTGCCTCGCCTTCGATCCGACCCAGCTCTTCTTTCTGGGTCTTGACCTTCTCTATGTTGGCGCCTTGGCGCAGCTCCCTCACCATCACTCTGACCAGTTCAGCCGCCTTGGCCAGTAATCCGACGTGCCTGGACACGTCAACGCCGCAAGTGTGTTCGCCGGCGATGATGTAGTGGTCGCCGAACTTCGTCGCGGTCTTCGGAATCTTGTACAGGGCGTTGGAAAGCGCCTCAATGTCCTCCCGGTCCAGCGGCGTCATCATGGTTTTGCTGAGGTAATGTTTCAGGTCATGGGCAAAAGCTTTTTCTCGGCTCCGGGCGTTGCGCAGTTGTTCCATGACACAGACATCTCGAGAATGCTCGCCCTCCGGGGCACTGAGCATGGCGCTCAACCTTGCGACGGCCGTGTGGGCCTCCTCCGCAGCGCCTTCGAGCAAGGCAAACAACCTCAGGTCTTTGGTAAACAGGCCTGGCAGCACGAGCTTCATGTCCAGAATAATATGCCCCGGCTCCGATGGAAGCGCAGGGCCTGACTTTGATCCGACGCGCTGCGGCGACTGGATGGCATACGCAAAGAGGCGCTTACGCAACAACAGGCGGCAGCAGGCCAAAAGAAGTAAGTCCCGCATCCTCACGGGATGCTCTCTCCAGATCGCCCGCGGAAATGAAACGAATCAGCTTGTTTTCCGGAGGAGCAAATCCGGCTTTGGCTTGCGCGGGGTCAAAGATGGCGCAGATCTTCATGGACCCATCCAGGGCAAAACCGATGATGCCTGCGCTGCCCGCAAAGGCATACCCGGCCGCTGAGATCTCCGTTTCATCCGGATCAAAGCGGGCGAAGAAATCATCGCCCGCCTGATAGACGATCCCATGGCGCGCGGTGCGCCTGAAGCCCACAAACACGACCTGGCCGGGATTCATCTTGATGGCGTCATTGCCAATGGCAAATATGTCAGCCCCGGCGGCCCCCCGGTAGTTCTCGCGTATTCCCAAAGCCGTTTTGTAGAACAAGGTGTCTTCCCGGCTCGAAGGCCAGATGAGTTCGGAGCCGCCTGCCTCATCCGTGAATTCCTGGGCCCCCTTAAAAGCAATGCCTGCCTTGGCCAGGGCGGCTCGCAGGCTGGTCGGGATCTCTCCGAGAAAGCTTTCCGTGGCAACAAAGGTAAACCCGCCTGTTTTTCGAATGTCCTTCTCCCAGTGGCAACTGAGGCCAAGAAACGCGTGGCCAGGGCGATTGCAGGTGTCGCCGGTTTTCCCGTTTTCCAGCAAGGTGTGGTCAAGACCACAACGCACGGTCATCTGATTGCGGCAGAAGGCCAGGTGGTGGCTGATGGTGAGCACGAAACCGGAGAAACGAGGCCCCATGATTTGCTCCTCGCTTAAGCTTAAGAGCGAGTAGTTGTTCTCAACCAGAATGCACTTCGTTCCTGCATTGGCCTCCATGCACAGCTCCAGGGCATCAAAGGCCGCGGTGTTTCTTCGTTCGGGACTGAGCAGGGCCGCCTGCCTGAGCAATTCACCGGTGATGTCGGCCTTGACCGCAGGTTCGGGAATCGGGGGGGCCAGGGGCCCGGAAGCTGGAGGGGCGGCTCGGGGCAGACCCGGCTTAACGTCCTGGTCTGCAACCGGGTCTTTCTTGGGCGGAACCTTGGCCGCATCCTGTCTTCGCACCACCAGTTCGTTGAGTTTGTTCTGCAAGGCAGCTCTGCCCGGTTCGTTCAAGTCATAAAGGTCCTCGCCGATACATACAACAATCACCTTGTTCTGGCCGGCTTGCTTCTTGAGCGCTCTGAAACCAGCGGGTTTGCGAATCCAGCCGCTATTCTCCCATGCGTCGAGCGCGTGATCATACACCAGGGCGATGGCCTGCTTGTATTCCTTGCTGCCAGGCAGAGAGAATGTCGCCATGAACGAATTCGAAGAGGAGATCACCACCTGGATGCGGCCCACGGGCTGGCCAGCCTGGATCGCAGATGGAGCCGGCTCCAGAACGCCTGTTTTTTCGGACGCAGTGACCCCCGCTGCAGGAGGTAACCCCGCCGTCCCGCCCTTCACCCCATTGCCTGCGGTGGGAGGAGTGGCTGGGCCGGGAGCCCCTGCCTGGCCAGGCGCAAAACGCAGGAGGAATGCTTCCACATCGGAGGCGGCCACCCTGTGGAGGTTGGGAATCTCAGCAACCGTATTGTAAGTCCGTCGGTCCAGGGCCACCAGCCGCACATCAGTCTGTTGCAGTTTGATCTCCGATCCGAAGAAGAGCATGGCGTTCAGATCTTCCAACGCCTTGTCCAGGGATTCTTCGCAGTGCCTTGAACCCCGGGTGTAGTGCATTTTGAACCTGCCACCTGCCGGGACTACTTTAATGGTTTGTTGCGGAGTTGGAGGGGCTGCCTGCATTGAACATTCAGGTGCTTCTGGATTTGCGAGCCAGGGCGTGCCAGAGCAGCGTGGGTGGCACCGTGGGTGGACGTCGTGGCGATTGCGCCGGGGACAGTTGATAAGGGTGGCGGCCGCGAAACGTCACCAGGCGGGCGTCAAGGGCGAGGCGCAGGATCCCGCCGGCCTTTTGTCTGCCGCAGGCGTCGTAAACGGCCGCGATGAGGTCCCCCAACCTCATGGTCTTCCTGGTCTGAAGGTTCTTCATGGCACATCCTTTCTTCGTTTGGAGGCAGAACTCATCCGGGCTTCAGCCTCCGCCCGCTGCTGTCTGTCCCGTCCTGGGCGGCAGCCTTGATGCATTCTCGTCCTCATACCCGCTCAGGTTAGACGGAGAAAGGGGATCGCCGCCATGGGGTGTTTACCCCATCTCAGGGTCGCAGCACTCGGCAGATCTTGCGGAAGTGGTGGCCGTAGATGGAGAGAGTGACGGCCAGCGACAACTGGGAGGGGCGGCGGAGGAGCGTCCAGAGGAGCAGGCCCCAGTAGTGGAAACGCTCGCGGCCCAGAACGCCGAGGCGGAAGTTGGCATGGGCAAACGCCACGAGAGATCGCCAGGTCAGCGAGCGGGAGATCTCTCGGCGGCTCGGTATTCGCGCAGGAAGGTGCGGATCCGCTGGTAGTACGGCCTGGGCGAATAGATGTATTCCATGAGGCTCTGGTAGCCCTGGCGCAGCGTCTCCCGGTTCATCCGCGGAATAAAGTTGGTGGTCCCATCGACATTGTCCCCGGTCGTGTCGGCCGAGCAGGCGGCCCTGGCGGTTCAGCCGTTGGTGAAGCTTGGTGCCGGGCAGGGCTTGCAGCAGGCCGACCATCGCCGTGACGATCCCGCTTTTCTGAATGAACTCGATCTGCCGCTGAAAGATCGCGGGCGTGTCGTGGTCGAATCCGACGATGAACCCGCCCTGCACCTCCAGGCCCGCGCGCTGGATGCGCTTCACGTCGGCGACCAGGTCGCGGCCCCGGTTCTGGCGCTTGTTGCACTCGGCCAGGCTGGCCTCCTCGGGCGTCTCGATGCCGACGAACACCTGGTCGAACCCCGCCTCGACCATCAGCCGCATCAGCTCCTCGTCGTCGGCGAGATTGATGGACGCCTCGGTGAAAAACGGGATGCCGCGCTTCCCTTTCTGCCACTGGATCAGGGCCGGCAGCAGTTCCTCCTTGAGCACCCGCTTGTTGCCGATGAAATTGTCGTCCACGAAGAAGACCGCCCCGCGCCAGCCGAGCCGGGCGAGGCCGTCCAGCTCGGCGATCACCTGCGCGGTGGTCTTGGTGCGGGGCCGATGTCCGAACATGGAGGTGATGTTGCAGAACTCGCAGTCGAACGGGCAGCCGCGCGAGAACTGCAGGCTCATGCTCGAATAGCGGCGCAGGTCGGCCAGCTCCCACAGCGGCGCCGGGGTCTGGCGGAGGTCGGGAAAGTTCGACGACGCATAGACGCGCCGGGCGCCGCCCCGTTCGAGGTCGCGCAGGAACTCCGGCAGCGTCACCTCGGCCTCGTTCAGCACGAAATGGTCCACTTCGGGAAACTGCTCGTGCTCGATGGTGAACAGCGGCCCGCCCGCCACGATGGTCTTGCCCGCCGCCCGGCAGCGCGCGATGAGCGCGCGGGCCGAGTCCCGCTGGGCGATCATCGCGCTGATGAACACGAGGTCGGCCCAGGCCAGGTCCTTCTCGCGCAGCTTGCGCACGTTCACGTCCACCAGGCGCTTCGCCCAAGGCGCGCGGCAGCATCGCGGCCACGGTCAGCAGGCCCAGCGGCGGCAGCGAGGCGCGCTTGTGGATGAACTTCAAGGCGTGCTTGAAACTCCAGAAGGTGTCCGGGAACTCCGGGTAGAGCAGCAAGGCATTCATGTTACGATCGGCCCTCCACCGGCTCGCAGGCCGCGGTAGCCCACCAGCTTCTGGCGCTGTTCATCCCAGAGCCGAAAGGTGAGCGAATTGAGGCTGGAAAACAGGGTGACGGGCTTGACGGTCTGAAACAGCGGGACCGCGTTCTGGCACTTCTCCAGGTTGTAATTGGGAATCCGTGGGTTCAGATGATGGATGTGATGAAATCCAATGCTGCCGGTGAACCATTGCAGGACCCTGGGCAGCTTGTAGAAGGAACTGCCTTGCAGGGCGGCCGCCGCGTAGTCCCAGGCCGCGTGGCGCGCCCAGCAAACGTCTTCAAACTGGTGCTGCACGTAGAACAGCCACACCCCCGCCGTGCCCGCCACCGCCATCACCGTCAACTGAATGAGCAGGTAGGCCTTGAAACCGAAGATCCCACCCAGCGCCGCCACCATGCCAGAATCGCCAGGTTGGTCCAATACACCGAGTGACGCTCTCGTTTGCCGGCGCGGGGCGAGGCAAAGCGCTGCTTCACCAGGAACAGGAAGAGCGGCGCCAGCACGAAGAGCACGACCGGGTTGCGGGCCAGCCGATAGGCCAGCCGTCTCCAGCGAGAGGCGTCCAGGTATTCCTGAACGGTCAACGTCCACACATCGCCCGGGCCGCGCCGGTCCAGATCGCCGGCGCTCCAGTGGTGGAGGGCATGTTCCCATCGCCAGTGAAAGTAAGGCGTGAAAGTCAGCACGCCGGTGATGAAGCCGAGCCGGTCCGCGGCTCGTTGGGACCTGAAAAAGGAACCGTGCCCGCAGTCGTGGAAGATGATGAAGACCCGCACCAGGAACCCGGCCGCCAGGATGGCCAGCGGCAGGGCGAGCCAATAGGAAACGGCCAGGCTGAGGTACATCAGGTACCAGAGGACCGCATACGGAACGAGCGTGTTGACCACCTGCCAGAGGCTGCGCCCGACGGTGGGTGTCTGGTAGGGAGCCACGAGCGTCTTCCAGGGTTGCTCGGTATGGTTCACCGTCTCACCATAACGCAGCGGACTGGCAGATCGCCATGGGGTGTTCACCCCATCGGGGGTGGCATCACCCCTCACGCGCAGGAGTTCTGGTCCCCGGATGGTGAGGCGTTGCGCAGGCTGATCGTTTGGTTTCCGACCCGCCCTTGCGTCCAGCCGGTGGCAGACCGGGCTTCACGGTCCGGCTCCTCAAGTCCGGCATCCAGCATCCGGGCCGGGAGTTCGGGCTTGCGGGTCAAAGTGCGCCGGCGAAAGGGACTGCAAAGCAGCTTGACGATGTCGGACGTCTTCATGTGGCGGCCGAAGGCGCGCAGGAGCTTCCAGGTTCGGATCGGGCGCCTGAGAACCCGGTGGAGGAAGAGCCAACCGTAACCTTTGGCCCGCAGCCGATTCACCACCGCGCTGGGCAGGGTGGTGGGGTCGATATCCGAGCACTTGAACCACTTGTGCCAATCCCGTTCGTCGTCAATGATCCCGCGCGCCACATACTCCTGCCAGAGCGGCGTCCCGCGATAGGCGCACAAGCGATTGAAGCCGAAGGTGTCCAGCTCCAGGCGCGCCGCGAAGCGGAAGCTTTCCGCGATGTCCTCTTCGGTTTCATCGGGCGAGCCGACGACAAAGAACCCGTGGACCCTGGCGATGCCCTGCCGCTTGGCTTCCCGGACGGCGTGCTCCACCTGGGCGGGGGTCTGCTTCTTGTTGAGCCGGTCCAGCACTTTTTGCGTGCCCGCCTCCACGCCAAAGGCCAGGAAATTGCAGCCGGCCTGGCGCAGGAGCGGCAGTTGCTCAATTCCGACCGAATCGACGCGGCCTTCGCAGCCCCAGTGAAACTCCAGTTTGCGTTCGATGATGCCGCGGCAAATCGCCTCAATGCGCTGGCGGTTGATGAGGAAATGGTCGTCGGTCAGGTAGATCGAGCGGTAGCCCAGGTCGTTGAGCTCCTGCAACTCGCCCAGGACATGCTCCGGCGAACGGCTTCGCAGCCGGCCCTCGCCCAGGGACGGGATATCGCAGTAGATGCAGGAGTAGGGGCAGCCGCGCGAGGTTTGCACGGTGCAGAACTTGTCCAGCGAGAGGACCGCCGGAACATCCAGGGGCAGGGACTCGATGTAGTCGATCGGCAGACTGGTTCGGTCGGGATACGGAAACCGGTCCAGGTCCTGAAGGAGGGGGCGGGGGGCGTTGGTAACGATGGTCCCGTCGCGCCGCCAGACCAGCCCCGCCACGGAGCCGGGGTCATCGAGGTGGTCCAAATAGTCCGGCAGGAGCTCCTCGCCTTCACCCACCCCCACGCAGTCGATGTCGGGACAGTCCCCCAGAATGCGGTCCGCATTCAAGGTGGCGAAGGCTCCGCCGACGATGATCGGGAGTCTTCGGCGCCTCGGCCTTGAGTCCGCCGGGCCATGCTCTTGACCGCCGGGTAGGTGGTGGTCGAGAGAAAGGAGAGCGCGATCACGTCAGGTTGTTCTTGTGCAACCGCCTGCGCGATGTGCTCCGCCTTCATCTGCGGGTGGCAGGTATCAAACATCCGCACCTGGTGCCCCCGTTGGCGCAGCACCGGCGCGAGCGTCTGGATCCCCAGGGGCGGAAACGCCATCACCTTGACCCGGCCGTTGTCCGACTTCGACCGATCCAGGCGCTCGGGAAGCACCCGGCAGAAGTTTTCATCGCCCACGTAAACGAGGAACGTATTCATGGGCTGGATCTTCGTCTCTGGCCACGGCCGCAAACGGTTGCGCCGCAAACCCCAAGCGCCAGGTTCTTTAGCTGGTGGCCGCGTTTCATAACGCCAGAGTATCGAGGGGACCCCGCGGGGCGCCATGGGGTGTTTACCCCATTGCGACTGCCTGGCGCAGGGCCGGCAGGCGAGGGGGAGGTTTGATCCGGTTTGATTGGGTTTGATTGGGTTTGATCGGGTTGGATGGGAGGAGGCGATGGCTGCAGGAGCGCCCCCGGCCGGTCAGGGTACCCGGCTCCAAGTCGTGGTTGATCTCGGTTACCAAGGCCGCGATCTCCCGGGCTTTTTCGCCGCCACCGAAGGCCTGGGCGAGAGGCTGCACCTCCAAAGCGGCCCAGATGGGGGCGGTGGCGCGCCGTTTCTCCTCCTTTGTTTCGCGGTCGCGCTCCTGTGCATCCAAACGATCCTTTTCCCGCTCCCAGCGCTCCTGCTCGATCTGGAGCCGGGCGGCGTGACCGTCGTTTTGACGCAACTGACTGAGGGCCTGGAGGAATTCGCGGAGGCGTTGCCAGCGCTCACGGGGGTCTGAGACCTCCTTGAGGAGCGCCTCGGAGGCGCGCGCCAGTTCGACGGCAAGGAGGGTGGCGAAGCGATCACTCAGGGGCCGCTCTTGGGCGCCGGGCTCCAGGTCCTCGGATTGCTCGGTCAGGCGCTGGACCAGGTCGCAGGATTCCTGGTGCTGGAGCCAGTCGAGGTAGCCGCCCTGTCTCCACTCGGAGAGGTTCTGCTCGCTGATTGGGCGGCTGCCGAACTGGGACTTGAGGACTTGGTGCACGTCGGGCAGGCCGTTGAGCCAGTCCACGAGTTGTCGGGCCTGTTCACCGTCATCGAGGCGGTGGTTCAAATCGAGGCGGATGTGTTTTGGGAGCCGGGCGATTTTGCCGTTGCGAGTCATAACGAGGAGGCAGGGTTGGAGGTGGTGAGGTTGTTCCGCCGCCGCCCCGCTGCGGGGCTATGGCGCGACAGGCAGGTCTTCAGGGGGCAGGTGACAGGAGGATGGGGTCTGGGGTCTGGCGTCTGGGGATGGATAGCAGATGGCAGACCGCAAGACGGCCAATGTCCAAAGGCATAGGCGCGCTGGGGCAGGGCACAGCGGCGGGACCACGAGTTCCGGGCTCCCGGTTCCGCGTTTCACTTTTCGAGATTGCGTTCTTCATGCACGCGAGGATCGCATGGGCACCCGCCAAAACGCACGTTACCGGGTAACAGAAAATGCAGGAGGTTTTCACATTGTCAGCGGGTCAGGTTCCCAGGCTCAGAGTAGTGGAGCCGGTGGGCAAGGGGGGATCGTGTCGTCAAGTTGCGGGAAGCGATGAGACGGATGGGACGAACGCGACAAGGGGGACGAACGGGCAGGGGCTGGGAGGATGGAGGTCCGGTTAGTCTTCGCCTTAATCGAAACCAGCCCCGATGGATTCGATCAGTTCAAGGGGTGGAACAAGTGCCGGCGGCCAGCCGCTCCGCCGGCAGCGAGGCGTGTCCATCCTGACCGACGAGAGCGACGGATACGCGGTGGCGCCGGCGGTCCTGAGACAGGTGGAGGTGCACATCCAACAGGTGCTGGAGCGGGCCGCCCGAAACCGTCTGGCGGCAGGTGTCGTGGCGGTCGGCGGGGTGGAAATCCTAAAATCCGCCGTCGGGAAGCCGTCGCGATCGGGTCAGCCCTTGTCATGGTGAAACATGGCGGCCAGGAGGACCAGCTCGGGATGAGCGGCCGACAGCTTGGGCAGGATCAGGCGGACGCGGGAGCGATAGGCGGACAGGGCCCTGGCCGTTCAGCGCAGGGACAGGTCACTCGTTTGCCGGTGCGGCCATTCCCCCCTGATCTGTGCCGCCTCCACGGGCGAGCCGTTGGGGAGGCGAAGAGTCGCGGCGCTCCACCCAGATGATAGCCAGGAGGAACACGAACGAGGAGAGGCTGATGACCAGATAGATGATGAAGGCCCAGTAGAGCATGGAAACGTGTTCATGGGTTGGGTCTTCGTCTGCGCGCCGCACCGCAACGGCCCGCACCGAAAACCCGAACCCCTCGTGCCCACGGTGGGTGGACGTGGTTCATGGGAGCAGGATACGGGAGACGCCGTGCGGATGCTATGGGGTGTTTACCCCATGCTGCTGCCCGGCCCAGGCCCGGCCGGCGATGGAGAAGTTTGGGGGGATGCCGATCGTGATGCCGGACGAGCGAAAGGCCGAAGGCGCCCAGGATCAGCCGGAAGGTTTGCTCATCACTCATGGAGGCGGCTGAAGGGCTAAACAATGGTCAACTGGACGCTGCTTTCGACGATGCCCGCCGAGATGGCGTAGCGGGTGAGGCCGGCGGTGTCGTGGATGTTGAGCTTTTGCATCACACTCTGCCGGTGTTTTTCGACGGTTTTGACGCTGATGCCCAGCTCGGCGGCGACCTGTTTGTTGGGCTGCCCTTCGGCGATGAGTTGGAGGACCTCCGCTTCGCGCGAACTGAGGCGGGGGGCTCCTTTCTTGACCCTGTTTCCCGTGAGCCGGGGCTGACCCCTCCGGGTGGCGACAGGCGCTGGGCAATGGCGGGGCTGAAATAGGTCTTGCCTTTCTGGACTTCGCGGATGGCCTCGACCAGGAAGTGAGCGGAGGTTTGTTTGATCAGGTATCCGACCGCGCCCAAGGCCACCACTTGCTCGACGTAAGCGTCATCACTGTGGGCCGAGAGAATGAGCACCTTGGTGTCCGGGACGGCCTGGCGAATCTGCCGGGTGGCTTCCAAGCCATTGAGCAGGGGCATGGCGATGTCCATCACGATCACGGCCGGGCGAAGTTTCTTGGTCAGTTCCACGGCCTGGCGGCCGGTCTCGGCTTCGCCGACCACCTGGATATCCCCTTCGGCGTCCAACAAGGTGCGGAGTCCTTCCCGAACGATCATATGGTCTTCGGCCAGCAGGACGGTGATAGGTTTCGTAGCGGTGACATGTTTCATAGAAACTCGGGATTCGTTATCATTCATCAGTCAGTGATCAGTAACAGGTTGGCAGTCATCCGGCCCTGCGCGCCGGGGTGTCGCGGAAAGGAATCCGCGCCTGGATGGTGGTGCCGCGGCCGGGTGCGGATTTGACCTCGAGCGCGCCCCCCACGGAGGCGGCGCGCTCGCGGATGCTGAACAGACCCAGGCCGCCCGTTCCGTTTCGTTTGGCCGGGTGACGATCCGGATCGAACCCGATCCCGTCGTCCGTGACGGCCAACTGAACAAAGTGGCCCTGCTGACGCAGGCCCACGGCCAGGTGGCGGGCGCGGGCGTGCTGCTCGACATTCTTCAAGACTTCCTGAAGGATGCGGTAGAGGGCGGTCTCGACGTCGGCGGGCAGGCGAGGGATTCTGCGCACGCCCCGCAGGTTGAGCTGAACGCGCGCGCGTTTGCCGAACTGGTTGCAGGCCATGCGCAACACGGGGAGCAGACCCAGATCATGCAACGCGCTGGGATGCAGATCGCGGGCCAGGCACCGGACTTCCGCGGTGGCCTGGTCGAGGAGGTCGCGGAGCTTGAGCAGCTCGGCCCGGGAGGTGTGGGCCCGGGCGGGCAGCTTGCCCGCCAGGGTGTCGCAGCGCATCAGGACGGCGTAGGTCAACTGGGAAATGTGTTCGTGCAGCTCGATGGCCACACGCCGTCGCTCGGATTCCTGCACGTCCACCAGGCGGTGGGAGAGGGCCCGCAGCCGTTCCTCGCTCCGCCGGGCCTCCGTCATGTCGGTTACCACCATGGTGATGGTCGCGCCCGGGGCCCCCGACGCGGGCAGCGGACGGATCGAGAGATGCACCGGCAGTTGCGAAGCGTCGCCGGCCTGGAGGAGCGCTTGGATTTTGGAGCCGGATCGGGCCGCCTTTTTGAGGAGGGGTCGCAGCGCGGCCTGGTCGGCGGCGGAGAGAAAGCGGTGAAAGGAGCCACTGACCACCTGCTCGAGCGGGAGTTTGACCATGCGGGCGAAGCACTGGTTGGCGTAAAGAATCACCGCGTCCGCCGTCAGGGTGAGCCCGCCTTCGTTCATGGATTCGATGAGCACGCGGTAGGCCTGTCCGGCCCCATCCAGGGTATAGACCTGCGGGCCCTGGCGGCCCGCCACCACCACCGCATCCACTTCGCCGCGGCGGATGGCCTGGAGGGTGAGCTCGGCGTCGGCCAGGCGGGCCCGAAGTTCGGCGAGCTGGCGGGCCGGGGCAGGGCGCGAGGAGGATTGGCGGCGGGCGGTTTTCAAAGGGTGGTGTTGCCGGTGGTGTCAAGATCCATGCCGACAAACAGGCCGGTGAGGCTGGACAGGTTGCCAATGAAGCGGCGCACCGGCCTGGGGAATTCCTTGACGAGCGTGGGGGTGGCGAGAATCTGGCCGTCGCGCGCCAGGATCGGCTGCTGGTAGATGTCGATCACCTCCAGTTCGCAGTTGCCGTGGAGTTCGGTTTCACACAGTTGCCGGGCGCGCAGGATGGCCTGGCGCGACCGGGCGGTGGCCCCGGCCACGTAGAGTCGCAGGACGTATTTGCCGGCGGGCCGGGTGGCCAGGGCCTTTTCAAAGGCCTTGGTCGCACGGACGGGTTTTGTTTGTTTTCACGGGCGTTCCTTTCGATCAATTGGCGGGGCGCAAATCCAAGCCGACGAGCACGCGGGCGGTGTCGGACAGGTCGCCAATGATTTTTCGCACGGGCTGGGGCAGCTTGCGCACCAGGGTGGGAATGGCCAGGATTTGGTCGCCCTTGGAAAGGCGGGGCTGCTCCAACAAATCGATCACCTCGATGCGATAGCGGCCGTGGAGGTGGGTTTCGCAAATCTGCTTCAGGTTGGAAAGCGCCGTCAGCGATTTGGGCGTCTGCCCGGCCACGTAAAGGCGCAGTTGCCAGAGTTTGGCCGGCCGGGGATGGGAACCGGAGGCGCGTCGTTTCATGGTTTTGGTTTTCACTTTTTGTTCCCTGGTTTGGAGCTGCCGCGCGGGCCGCCTGCCCCGCCGGTGGCATCGGCCTGGCGCAGACGGGCCAATTCGGTCCGCTCGGCGTTCAGCACGCGCGTGCGCGTGCCGGCCTGCTCGTCCAAGCGCCGCAGTTCCACTTCGTCGCCCTCCTGCTCGGAGCGCAGCTCGGCGATTTGCCGTTCGAGCGCGGCGCGTTTGCGCGCCAGGTCGCGCTGGCGGCGGGCGGCTTCCTGCCGGGCGGCCAGGGCTTCGGCCTTTTCGCGGGCGGTTTGCGCCACCCGGGCCGCGCCGGTGAGGACGCCGCTGGGACCGATGTAGGCGTCCACCAGGTCAATGCCCCGGTTGGAAATGAGGAATTCGCGGACCTGGTTGGAGTGGGCCATGCCGCGGGCTTTGAGCACGTAGAGCACGCGATTGCGTTCGCCGTTGCCTTCGAAGTCCTGCAAGAGCAGCCAGGCGTCCATGAGCGAGGACATGGCGATTTCACTTTGTTGCAGGGCGTGGCCGCCGTGGGTCAGGCTGGTAAAGAGCGAGGTGATTTGGCCGCCCTTGAGGAAGTCAATCAGCCGCGTGACCATGCCCTTGGTTTCGGTGTCGGTGCCGGCGACCAGCAGGCTGGTGATGGGGTCCACAATGACGAGGGCGGGCTGAAAGGCGGCGATCTCCTTGAACATGGTGGCCAGGTGCATTTCCAGGCCGTAGAGGGTGGGCCGGGCGGAGTGAAAGCGCAGCCAGCCGCGCTGGACCAGCGGCCCCAGGCGCAAGCCGATGGAACGCATGTTGCGGATGATCTGGTTGGGCGATTCCTCGAACGAGAAGAAGAGCACGCGCTCGCCGCGGCGGGCGGCGGCCTGGGCAATACAGGCGCCGACGCTGGTCTTGCCGGTGCCGGCGGTGCCCGTGAGCAGAATGCTGCTGCCGCGAAAGAAGCCGCGCCCGCTGAGCATGGCGTCGAGCCGCGGGATGCCGGTGGCAATCCGCTCGCTGGACACCTTGTGGTTGAGCCCCAGCGAGGTGATGGGCAGGACGCTGAGGCCCTGGTCGCCGATGAGGAAGGGAAATTCGTTGGTGCCGTGCAGGGCGCCGCGATATTTCACCACCCGCAGATGGCGCGTGGCAATCTGGTCATGGACCCGATGATCGAGCAGGATGACGCAGTCGGACACGTATTCCTCCAGCCCGTGGCGGGTGAGCTGCTCGCGGCCGCGCTCGGCCGTAATGACGGCGGTCACGCCCTTGTCCTTGAGCCAGCGGAAGAGCCGGCGCAGTTCGGCGCGCAGGATGGCTTCGTTAGGCAGGCCGGCAAACAGCGCTTCCAGGGTGTCCAGCACCACGCGCCGGGCGCCGATGGAATCGATCGCGTGATTGAGGCGGACGAACAACCCTTCCAGGTCATACTCGCCGGTCTCCTGGATTTCACTGCGCTCGATGTACACGTAATCGAGCACGATTTTTTTGCGCCGGACCAGGCCCGCCAGATCAAAGCCGAGCGATGCGACGTTGGCCGTCAACTCGGCTTCCGTCTCCTCGAAGGCGATGAACACGCCCGGCTCGCCGAACTGCGCGGCGCCGCGCACGAGGAATTCGGCGGCCAGCAGGGTTTTGCCGCAGCCCGCGCCGCCGCAGACCAGGGTGGGCCGCCCGCGCGGCAACCCGCCGCCGGTGATTTCGTCGAGACCCTGGATGCCCGTCGGACACTTGGGCAAACCAGGTGTCGGGGAGGTGGTCGAAGGAATGGTTCTGTTCATCGTCATTCAAGGTGTGGTTTTAGCGGACTGCATCAGCGGGTCCCCCCCTCGGCTGGGCTGCCATCGAAAGGAATCTGCGCCCGGATGGTGGTGCCTTGGCCCGGTGCGGATTCGACGCTGAAGTTGCCGCCGACCATCTCCACCCGTTCTCTCATGCCGAGCAGCCCCAGGCGCTTGTTCCTCTTGGCGTGCAACACGCGCTGCACCTCGAAGGATTTGCCGTCGTCTGTGATTTCCATGCGAATGGCGTCCGGGAGTTTCTGGAGGCTCACTTCCACCCGGCTGGCCTGCGCATGCCGGGCGACATTGGTCAGCGCTTCCTGGGCGACGCGATAGAGGACCGTGCGCTTGGCACTGTCCAATTCGCTCAATCCGGCCGGAAGTAAAGGTCGTGAAGTGAATGCGGATACCCGTCCGCTTCGTGAAGTCCTTCATGAAGGAATGAAGGCGTGGCAATCAGTCCCAGGTCGTCCAGGACCGTCGGGCGCAGTTCGCGGGCGAACTGATGCACGATGTCCACCGACTTCTCCACCAGCCGTTGCGTCCGGGCGATCGTTTTCTCCGAGCCCTTGGGGTTGACCCGGGCCTCGCTGGGCCAAGGTCGCCAGATGGACATTGATGCCCACCAGGGTCTGGGCGATTTCATCATGCAGCTCGCGGCTGATGCGCTTTCGTTCTTCCTCCTGCGCCTGCAGAATCTGATGGGACAGATGCCGCAGTTGTTCCTGCATGTGGCGCGACTGCTCCAACAACTGGCTTTGGTGTTGCTCGCTTTTCTTGAGGGCTTCCTCCACCGCCTGCCGCCGGACAATTTCCCGCTCGCAACTCCCGGTTCGCAACCGCCAGAGCCTCCAGGCGGCGTTGCGCCTCCTCCGCCTGCTTGAGGGCGGTGATGTCCGAGACCGCCACCCGGCACCATTTCCGCGGACCGCTGAGGGAGATGGCGGAGGTGGCGTGGAAGTTCGCCCAGAAGGTGCGTGCCGTCCTCGTTCCGCAGCGGCGCCTCGCAGACCTGTTTTCCGGGCCCGGCGAAGACCTCTTCCAGGAAGGCCAGAAAGACCGGCTGGCTCGCCGGGGCCACAAAACGCGGCAAGCGCCGGTTGATGAGCCGGGACCGTTCCACGCCGAGCAAGGCGGCTCCCGTCAGGTTCACCTCCAGGATCCGGCCCTGTTCATCCAGGGAGAAATAGCCGACCGGGGCGAAATCGTAGAGGTCGGTGTATTTCTCCAGCAGCGCCTCCATCCGGTCCCGGGCTTCCTGGAGCTCGGCGTTCTGCATCTCCAGTTCGACCTGGTGGACCTGCAATTCGTGGAGCAGCCGCTGGGGGTCGGCTGCCGACTTCGGATCTCCAGCCTCGGACGCTGATTTCCGCCGGTGCTCCCGCAGCCGGGCTTCGGCGCGGCGGCGCAGTTCGGCGGCATCGGCTGAGGTGTTTGACTTTCTCTTCATGGCGCGGTCTTTTCCAGGTGATGGCAGCAATGAGTCATCAGTGATCAGCTGGTCACTCGGTCCGGCCCCAGGACCCGGGAAAGGATCTCCTGCAGTTTGTCACCTGTCAAAGGGTTTCGCCAGGACGCCCTTGAACCCGTAGCGTTCAGGTTCCAGAACCACGGGATCGTTGGCGTATCCGCTCATGACAATGGCCTTCACGGCCGGGTCAATCTTGAGCAGCGCCTGGATCGCCTCCTGGCCCCCAACGCCAGCGCGAACCGTCAAATCCAGGAGGACCGCATCAAAGGGACGCCCCTGGTCCTTCGCGCTTCCGTAAACCTCGACGGCCCTCTGTCCATCCTCCACCAGTTCCACCTCGTGGCCCATCCGCTGGAGCAACGCTCCCAACCAGCTTTCCTCACCCCTTCCTCGTCATCCATCACCAGGATCCTTCCCGGCCGCGGAAGGCTCGCTCGGCACCGATGCTTTCTCTTCGCCGAGCAACTTCCGGGAAGCGGGAAGGTGGATGTGGAAGGTGGTCCCCACCCCCAGCTCTGACTCCACGGCAATCGCTCCTCCATGTTTCTGAATGACCGTATGGCAGATCGTCAGCCCCAGACCCATGCCCTTTTGATCCCCCCTCTGCTTCGTCGAGAAATAGGGATCAAAGATCTTCGGCAGCACCTCCTTCGCAATGCCGCCGCCCTGGTCGGCAATGCTCACCCGAACGTAATCCCCCGGCGGCAGGGAAGGATTTTCATGGGATCCCAGAACCACATTCTCCGCCCGGACGGAGATCACTCCTCCCTCCGGCATCGCTTCCCGCGCATTCAGGACCAGGTTCCGGATGACCTGTCCGATCTGCCCCGCGTCCACCTCCGCCAGCCAGAGATCCTCCGCCAGGGAGAATTCACACCGCACCCGGGAACCGCTCAAGGCCGGCCGGACGGATTCCTGGATCACTCCGGACAGGCAGGTCGGCTTCCGGACCGGCGCGCCTCCTTTGGCAAAGGTGATGAGCTGCTGGGTCAAGCCTCGGGCCAGTCAAGGCGGTCTGCTTCGCCTCCTCCAGACGATGCGCCAACTCCTCGCCGGGCGGGATGAGCGTCTGGGCCAGTTCGAGGTTGAGGAGGATCACCGTGAGCAGATTGTTGAAATCATGGGCAATGCCGCCCGCCAGAATCCCCGTGGACTCCAGCTTGTTCAGAATGAGACGATCCTCCTCGGCCCGCTTGCGCTCGGTGATGTCCGTCAAGCACCGCGCGGCACTCCCGCCCCGACGCCGCCACCGCCGCTTCGATCCGCACCTCGACCGGGGGCTTGCCTTCCTTGAGGAGCGTCACCTCGCAGAACTCCCTGGCCTTGCTCTCGAAGACCTTCGTGAGGAAGGCGTTGAAAGCGGGCAGGTCGGCCGCGGAAACGTAAAGCCCGAAGCGCCGCTTGACCAACCGGGATCGTTCGATCCCCAGCAGGCTGGCGCGGTGAGGTTGGCCTCGCGGATCGTCCCCTCGCGGTCGAGGGTCAGGTAGCCCACCGGGGCGAAATCATAGAGGTCGCTGTATTTTTCCAGCCCCGCCTCCATCTCGTCCCGGGCTTTCTGGAGTTCCTCGTTTTGCATCTCCAGCTCGATCTGGTGGACCTGCAATTCGTGGACGAGGCGCTGCGTGTCGGCTTCGGTTCGGGCCTGGCCCGTTTCCGGGTGCTGCTCCCGCAGGCGCTCTTCGGCGCGGCGGCGCAGTTCGGCGGCATCGGGTGAGAGCGTTCGGTTTCTTTTGCATGGCGGGTGCTTTCCAGTGAGTTGCCGGTCATCAGTGATCGACTACGGCCCTGGTCCCTTCCTTCGCCTCCGCTTCGCGGCTTGGTCCGCGACCCGCTTCTCCAAACCGGCCTGCTTCGCCCGCAACTTCGCCTCCAGCGTCTTGGCCGCGGTGATGTCCGCGAAGGTGATCACGACGCCGTCAATCCGGTCGTCCAGCGTGCGGTAGGGCATGATGCGCACGGTAAACCAGCGGCCGTCGCGCGCGCCAATCGGTTTTTCCGCCGAGGCCAGCGTCCGCAGCACCTCCCGCGCATCGTCGGCCAGTTCCGGGTAGCGCAGCTCCGAGGCCAGGTCGGTGATGGGCCGGCCCACGTCGGCCGGGATGAGCTTGATGATTTTCGTCGCCTGGGGGGTGAACCGCCGCACGTTGAGATCGTTGTCCAGAAACAGGGTGGCGATATCCGTGCTGTTGAGCAGGTTCTTCATGTCGTTGCTGGCCCGCGAAAGCTCGTCCACCTTGGCCTGCAACTCGGTGTTGAGCGTCTGGAGCTCCTCGTTCATCGATTGCATCTCCTCCTTCGAGGTGGTGAGTTCCTCGTTGGTGGACTGCAGTTCTTCATTGGTGGATTGCAGTTCCTCGTTGGCGGACCGGAGTTCCTCCTGCGAGGTCTGCATCTCTTCGTGGGTGGCCCGCGCCTCGGCGCGGACCTGCAGGAGTTCCTGCTCCAGTTCCGCCAGCCGCGCGCTGCGGGCGTGAGCCTTGGGCGGCCGGCCCGCCGCTTTGGCGGCCTCGGGCGCGGCCACGTCGGTGAAAACGATCATCACCAACCCCTGCAGCGGCCCGGGTTCCTCGAGTCGCTGGACGGTCACATCCACGCACTGCTCGCCGCCGTTGGTCCCGACCTTGAGTCCGTGCAGCGCCACGCTGCCCTTTTGCCGGAGCGCTTTCTGGAAGGCGCCGGACAGTTCGTAGCGCAGACCTTCGCGGGCCATGGCGAAGATGTTCCAGTTGGCCTTGCCGGCGGCCGGTTCCAGGTATTTGCCGGTGCGGCCGCTGATGTAGAAGATGTCGCCCTTGTCATTGACGAGCACGGCCGGCGGGGCGTAACGCTGCAGGACCAACTGATCCGCCAGGGACTGGAGACTGAGCGGCGGTTTCGCCGCCGGCCGCGCCTCCGGCCCGCCGGGCGGGGCCGCGCTAAAGGACGAGGGAAACTCGACCGGCTCCGGTCGCAGGCCGGACTCCGTCCGCCGAAAGATCCTGCGATTTGCCGCTGAGCGGGGCAAACAGGTCGGTGAAGCCGCCAATCGTCTCCGCGCTGCCGAGAAACAAAATGCCGCCGGGACTGAGGCTGTAGTGAAACAGCGGAATCAGTTTCTTCTGCACCTCCGGGGCCAGATAGATCAGCAGGTTGCGGCAGCTCAGGATGTCCAGCTTGGTAAAGGGCGGATCCATGATGAGATTCTGCGGCGCAAAGATCACCATCTCGCGAATCTCTTTGCGCACCCGGTAGCCGCGTTCTTCCTTGGCAAAGAACCGGCTCAGCCGCTCCGGCGACACGTCGGCGGCGATGTTGTCCGGAAAGACGCCCTGGCGGGCCTTGTCAATCGCGTCCCGGTCCAGGTCGGTGGCGAAGATCTGCAGGGCGAAATTCCCCTTGGGCTTGGCCTGCTCGACCGCCTCCTTGAACACGATGGCCAGGGAATAGGCCTCCTCCCCGGTGGAGCAGCCGGGCACCCACGCCCGCAGGGCCTGGCCGGGCGACCGGCTCGCGAGCAGCGCCGGAATGGCCTGCGTCGCGCAACTGCTCCCAGGCGGCGGGATCGCGGAAGAAGTTCGTCACCCCGATCAGCAACTCCTTGAAGAGCAGATCCAGCTCCTGCGAGTTCTCCTGCAAGTAGCGGACATAGGCGGCCATCTTGTTGATCTGGTGAATGCCCATGCGGCGCTCGATCCGGCGGTAGAGGGTGTTCCGCTTGTAGAGGGAAAAGTCGTGGCCGGTGTGGGCGCGCAGCAGGATGACCACCTTTTCCAGGGCGCTCTGCGTCTTGTCTTCCAGGGCCACTTCCGTCCGGGCGATGAGCGGGGTGCGCTGCAGATAGGCGATGATCTTCCCCGGCAGCTCGTCCACCGGGGCCACGATATCCGCCAGCCCGGCGTCAATCGCGCTGCGCGGCATGCCGTCGAATTTGGCCGTCGCCGGCTCCTGCACCAGCACCACGCCCGCCTTCTCCTTGATGGCGCGCAGGCCCAGCGTGCCGTCGGAGCCCATGCCGGAAAGAATCACGCCGATGCTGTGCTCCTGCTGGTCCTGCGCCAGGGAGCGGAGGAAGAAATCAATCGGCAGGCGCAGCCCGCGCGGCGCCGCCGGCTCGAGCAAGTGCAGGACCCCGTGCAGGATGGACATGTCCTTGTTCGGCGGGATCACATAGACGCAGTCCGGCCGCACCCGGGTGCGATCCTTGACCTGGATGACTTTCATGCCGGTGGCGCGCTGGAGCAGTTCGGGCATGATCCCCTTGTGCGTCGGGTCCAGGTGCTGGACGATGACAAACGCCATGCCGCTGCCCGCCGGCACGCGCCCCAGGAACTGCTCCAGGGCTTCGAGTCCCCCGGCGGAGGCGCCGATGCCGACGATGGGGAACGAGTACGCCTTTCGGGGAGGCGGGTGTTGCGCGGCAAGCAGCCTGGGCAGGCTTTTTCGGTCGCCGTTTCGGTGCAGATTTCGTTTCATGATCCTGTCTCCTCCGGCCGCGAATCTGGCTCTGTCGCAGCGGCGCGTCCGGCTGGCTCAACTGGACACGGGTCTTCATCGCCGTGAAGCGAGTGTGCTCGATGGAATCGTTGGTCTCAACACGAAAGAGGGCCGGCTATCGCCTCCCCGGAGGTCTCGGTCGCAAGAGCCAAAGTGCCCATACGCGGGAGTTTATGGCTCGGAGCAACGTCCGAGCAATGGGGTGAACACCCCATAGCGGCAGGTTTGGTCATGCCCTAAATTCTCCGCCAGTCGGCCAAATCCGGAAACGAGTGATCCTTAGATGTGCGCGCGAGCAATCCCGACCTGGAATTGTCGTCCAGCCACCTGCCAACCCAAAAAGCTTATGGAACAGCCCGGCCTGATGGAACATCGCCGCACGCGGAGCGGGAGCGAGCGTTCCTCGGACGAATCGCGGTATCTATTGAGCGTCGTCCTGGTCTTTGAAGATCTCGCAACGCGCGGATGGGCGGCGCAAGCTTTTGAGCGGGTGCAGCGGGCCAGCCAAATGCAAATTCAGAGCACCGAATGGCGCATCCGCCGCCTCCTGGACGAGCAGGAATTTCCAGAGGCGGTCGGGGCGGCGGCTCGGGCCGACGTCCTTGCGGTGGCGCTCCGTGCCGTCGAAGAGCCGCCCATCCCGCTCTGTGTGTGGATCGATGCCTGGCTGCCACGCCGGCTCCAGCGTCCGGGCGCCTTGCTGGCATGGATCGGCCGGCTCGAACGACCGGGGGCCGGACCTTCGAGCGCCCAACAGTATCTGCAGGCGGTGGCGCGCCGGGCCGGCCTGGATTTTCTGCCAAGGGAAGCCCGCCCCGAGCGAAGGGTTGATCTGTGTTCAGAATACACCCTTTAGGCTCAGAGCCGAGTCCGAACAATGGGGTGTTCAGCCCATAGGCCGATCTCCGGCCCCAGGTGTAAATGTGATATATTGATTCATGTTGAAAGGCGTACCGAATATGAGAACCTTGCTCTCCTGCCTGGCAGCGATTCCATTCCTGCTCACACCGTGCGCCCACGGCGCGGGTTGGCTCGACCGACTCGGCTTCGGCACCAAGACAACCAACCCACCTTCGGGGATCGCCGCCAGCGCGCTCTCCCAGGACCAAATGGTTGGCGGACTCAAAGAAGCCCTGGGCAAGGGGGTCGAGCATGCGGTCGGCTCGCTCGGCAAGCCGGACGGCTTCCTCAAAGACACGAGCGTCAAGATTCCCCTGCCGGCCACACTGAAGAAGGTGGAAAGCTCCCTGCGGATGCTGGGTCAGAAACAACTGGCCGATGACTTCGTGACGACCCTGAATCGCGCGGCGGAACAGGCCGTGCCCGAAGCGGCGGGCGTGCTGGGCCAGTCCATCCAGCAGATGAGCCTGACTGACGCCAAAGCGATCCTGACCGGCACGAACAACGCCGCCACCCAATACTTCCGGCGGACCAGCGAGACCAATCTCTACGAGCGGTTCCTCCCCATCGTGGCCAAGGCCACCGAACAAACCGGCGTGACCAGCGCCTACAAAAAGATGGTGGGCCAGGCCAGTTTCGCCGGCTCGCTCCTGGGTCAGGACGCGGGGAACCTCGACGCCTACGTGACGCACAAGACGCTCGACGGGTTGTTCGTGAAGATCGCCGACGAGGAGAAACGCATTCGGGAGAATCCGGTGGCCCGCACCACCGATTTGCTGCAAAAGGTGTTCGGCGCTGTTCAGAAATGACGGGCGGGTGGCTCGGCCCGAGCTGCTGCGAGACGACCTCCGTTGGCGCGCGTGGGCGGGGCGACCCGCGCCCAGCCGCTCTGGCGGGTAAGTGACAGAGGGCCGAAGCGCCTCGCCCCCGCCAGCAATCCGCCCCGCGTTGTCGGCGAACACCGGCGCGAGGGCAAGGTAGGGTTTTACCCCATAGCCAGGGACGGGCCTGGGGCGGAGACTGAGTAGGACGAAGCTATGGAAGCTCCATCCGACATTCGTAAGATCGCATTTCTCGGCGATTACCTGCCGCGCAAATGCGGCATCGCCACGTTCACGTCCGACCTGCTTTCCGCCGTGGCGGCCGCGCACCCCGAGACCGAGTGCTTTGCGGTGCCGGTCAACGACCTCCAGGGCGGCTACGAGTATCCGGCGGAGGTTCGCTTCGAGATCGAGGAGCAGGACCTGGCCTCCTATCAGCGGGCGGCGGATTTCCTCAACATCAGCCAACGCCGACATCGTCTGCGTGCAGCACGAGTTCGGGATTTACGGCGGGCCTGGCCGGCAGCCATCGTGCTGGCGCTGCTGCGCGAGTTGCGCATGCCGATCGTCACCACGCTGCACACGGTCCTGCGCGAGCCCAACGCCGACCAGCGGCGCGTGATGCAGGAATTGATCGCGCGCTCGACGCGGCTGGTGGTCATGGCGGAGCGCGGCCGCCAGATGCTGCAGGAGATTTACCAGGCGCCGCCGGCCAAGATCGATCGTCATCCCGCACGGCATTCCCGACATGCCGTTCGTCGATCCGAATTTCTACAAGGACCAGTTCGGCGTGGAAGGCCGGCTGGTGCTGCTCACCTTCGGCCTGCTCTCGCCCAACAAGGGCATCGAGCACGTGCTCAAGGCGCTGCCGGAGATCCTGGCCGAGTTCCCCAACGTCGTTTACATCGTGCTGGGCGCCACTCATCCCAACCTGGTGCGCGAGCACGGCGAGGCCTACCGCCTCAGCCTGGAGCGGCTGGCCAAGAAGAACAAGGTCCAGAAGCACGTCATCTTCTACAACCGCTTCGTCGAGCTCGAAGAGCTCAAGGAGTTCATCGGCGCGGCGGACCTTTACCTCACGCCCTATCTGAACGAGGCGCAGATCACCTCGGGCACGCTGGCCTACGCCTTCGGCGCGGGCAAGGCGGTGATCTCGACGCCCTACTGGCACGCGGCGGAGTTGCTCGCGGAGGACCGCGGCGTGCTGGTGCCGTTCGGCGACTCCAAGGCGATCGCGCGGGAAGTCATCGGCCTGCTGCGCGACGAGACGCGCCGCCACGCCATGCGCAAGAACGCCTACAAGCTGGGCCGCGAGATGGTCTGGAGCAACGTGGCGCGGCTCTACATGCGCTCGTTCGAGCGCGCGCGCCGCGAGCGGGCGGTGCTTGTCGCGAAAGTCGTTTGCCGACGAAAACCCTGGACCAGCAGCCGCGCGCGCTGCCCGAGCTGAAGCTGGACCATCTGTCGCGGATGACCGACTCGACCGGCCTGTTCCAGCACGCCCTGTTCACCGTCCCGAATTTTTCCGAAGGCTACTGCACCGACGACAACGCCCGCGCCTTCATTCTCGCCGTGCTGCTGGACGAGATGGAGGAGGAACCGGAGAAGCGTGCGGACGCTGGCGACGACTTACGCGGCGTTCCTGCATCACGCGTTCGATCCCAAGACCCGAAGCGGTTCCACAACCACCTGAGCTTCGACCGGCGCTGGCTCGATGAACAGGGCTCGGAGGATTCCCACGGCCGGGCGCTCTGGGCGTTGGGCGTGGGCGTGGGCCGCTCGCCCTACCGCAGTTTTCAGGTCATGTCCGGACAGGTCTTCGCCCAGGCGCTGCCGGCGGCGACCGACTTCACCTCGCCGCGCGCCTGGGCCTTCACCCTGCTGGGCATTCATGAGTACTTGCAGCGCCTGAGCGGAGATCGCCTCGCCCAGCAGATGCGCGAAATCGCTCACCGACGCGGCTCATGGAGCTGTTCGACCGGACGACGCAGCCGGACTGGCCCTGGTTCGAAGACGTGCTGTCCTACGACAACGCCAAGCTCGCCCACGCCTTGATCCTGAGCGGGCGCGCGACGGGGCAGACGCCGGTGCTTTGAGCGCGGATTGCAGGCGCTGCGCTGGCTGGCCAAGGTGCAAACCGCCGAGAGCGGCGACTTCCGGCCCATCGGCAGCAACGGGTTCTTACCCGCGCGGCGGCCCCCGCGCGAACTTCGATCAGCAGCCGATCGAGGCCCACTCGATGGTGTCCGCCTGCCTGGAGGCCTACCGCGCCACCTCGGATGCCTGGTGGTACGAGCAGGCCCAGCGCGCCTTCGACTGGTTTCTCGGCTGGAACGATCTCGGGCTGGAGCTGTATTCGCCCAGCACCGGCGGCTGCCGCGACGCCTTGCACGTGGATCGGGTCAACCAGAACCAGGGGGCCGAATCGACGCTCGCCTTCCTGCTCTCGCTGGCCGAAATGCAGCTCATGCAAAACGCCGTCACCGCCTTCAACCCGCCCGCTTCGTAAGCCCTCCCAGCCATGAAGACCGCCACCGTCCAGCGCACCCAGGTCATCCTGCATCCCGACCGCTCGCGCGTGCTGCTCCGGCCGTTTCTGCTCCCGAACGACCCGCGCGCCGCCAGAATCTGCGCCCAGGTCATGGCCCTTCCCGGAAGCCGAGGTCCACACGCTCTGGCAACAGGTGCAAGACGGAATTCGGCGAGCGCCACGCGAAGACCCGCGAGTTTCTCCAAGCCGACGATTCGAGCAGGTCCGCCCCTGCCTGCGCACCGACGAGAACCTCTCCGAAGAACGGCAGCTGCTTGCTCGGCGCGTATTTCACCCACGAGTATTCGCTGGAAGCCGCGGCGCTGTTCAATCCCTCGATCGTGCCGCACCCGGACCAGTCGGACCTGCCGCCCGGCTCGCTGCGTTTCATCCTGAGCCTGCGGGCCACGGGCGAAGGGCACATCTCCTCGATCACTTTCCGCACCGGGTCTGCTGGATGCCCGCGGCAACATCACGATCAACGCGCCCACGCGCTACTGCCTCGAACCCGAGCAGGTGCCCAACGCCTCCTACGAGAAGAGCCTGTTCGAGCGCAAGCTTCAGGAACTTGGGCTGGTCGGGCGACTTCAGCCGGCAGGTGCTCCAGGACCTGGGAAGCTCCTTCACGCTGGACGAACTGCGCGCCAGCCTCAGTCGCGCGGCGGAACAGTTCCGCGCCCGCGACCAGGCAAACCGGCGCGGTGGCCCGGAAAATCCTGACGCTGGCCCAGTCCAATTACGAAGTGCAGTTCGCGCCCGACTCGCGCTTGTCCGAGCGCGTGCTCTTTCCGGTCACGCCCTCGCAGAGCAACGGCATCGAGGACGCCCGCTTTGTTCGCTTCCAGCACGACGACGGCACGCAGACCTATTACGCCACCTACACCGCCTACGACGGCAAGATGATCCTGCCGCAGTTCATCGAGACGCCGGACTTTCTGCATTTCAAGTTCATCACGCTGAACGGGCCGGCGGTGCAGAACAAAGGCATGGCGCTCTTCCCGCGCAAGATCAACGGCCACTACGCGATGCTCAGCCGGCAGGACAACGAGAACATCTACATGATGTTCTCCGACCATCTGCACTTCTGGCACACCACGCAACTGCTCCTGAAGCCGACGTTTCCCTGGGAGTTCATCCAGTTGGGCAACTGCGGTTCGCCGATCGAGACCGAAGCCGGCTGGCTCGTGCTCAGCCACGGCGTCGGGCCGATGCGCAAGTATTGCATCGGCGCCTTCCTGCTCGACCGGGACGATCCGACCAAGGTCATCGGCCGCCTGCGCGAGCCGCTGATCAAGCCCAATGAAAATGAGCGCGAGGGTTACGTGCCCAATGTGGTCTACTCCTGCGGCAGCCTCCTGCACGGCCGGCAGCTCATCATCCCCTACGCCATGTCCGACTACGCCACCACCTTCGCCACGCTGTCGCTCGACGAGGTGCTGGCCGCGATGGAATAGAACGACGGAGAACAGAAACAGCCAGCCAACCCTGGCCACGGTCACCAAGAATGTGCTGATATGAAAGCACTGCTGCTCTACCCGGAATTCTCCGGCCTGGGATTCTGGAACTACAAGTCCGTCTGCCAACTGATGGGAGCCAAGTACCCCGCCTCGCCCCTGGGCCTCCTGACCATGGCCGCGCTCCTGCCCGCGGAGTGGGAGCTGCGCCTGCTCGACCTGAACACCGCGACCCTGGACGACGCCGACATCGACTGGGCCGATTTGGTGTTCATCGGAGGCATGCTGCCCCAGCAACCGCGATTCCTGCGGCTCATCGAGCGGGTTCACGCCCGGGGCAAGAAGGTGGTGGCGGGCGGGCCTGACCCAACCTCGCAGCCGGAGATTTACCGTTCGGCCGATTACCTCGTCCTGGGCGAGGCGGAAAGCTCTCTGCCGCCATTCCTCGCCGACCTCGCGCGAGGCGCCCCGGGCGGCACCTATGAGTCCGCCGAAAAGCCGGATTTGGCCAAGACCCCCGTTCCCCGTTTCGATCTCCTGGAGCTCAAGAACTACCTCATGATCGGGGTTCAGTTCTCGCGGGGCTGCCCTTTCAACTGCGAGTTCTGCGACATCATCGAGCTCTACGGCCGAACGCCGCGGACGAAGACTCCCCAGCAGATCGTCGCCGAACTCGACGCCCTCTACCGGCTGGGGCACCGGGGCCACGTGGACTTCGTGGACGACAATTTCATCGGCCACAAGGCCAAGGCGAAGGAGATCCTCAGGGCGGTGAAGGACTGGTCCGAGGATCACGGGCATCCCTTCTTCTTCTCCACGGAAGCCTCCATCAATCTCGCCGACGATGAAGAGCTGCTGGGCCTGATGCGGGACCTGGATTTCCGATACGTCTTCGTGGGCATCGAATCGGCCGACAGCGAGGTGCTGCGGTCGATGCACAAGCAGCCGAATCTCACGCGGAACGTCGTCGAGGATCTGCACCGGATCTACCGCTACGGAATGGTCGTGAACGGCGGTTTCATCCTGGGGTTCGATGGCGAGACGAGCGAGTCCGCCAGGAAGATGGTCGAAGTCATCGAACAGCGGCAAAATCGTCATGCCCATGATCGGCTTGCTGTTCGCCCTGCCCAACACCCAGTTGACCCGGAGGCTGAGGGAAGAGCACCGGCTGCTGGAAGACACGGGCCGGCTGAGCGAGGCCCGCGAGTCCACCGAGGTGGACCAGACGACGAGCGGCCTCAACTTCATCCCCCAGAGACCGGAGGCGGAGATTCTGGGGGATTTCCTCCACGTGCTGCAAGGCGGCCTATTCGACGAGGAACTACTTCGACCGGTGCTTGAGCCTGAGCCAGGCCCTCAGCATCCGCTATCGCTTCAAGCCTTCGTGGAGGCGAAAGGTCCGCTACGGCACGGCCTTTCTCAAGATCGTGGTCAAGCTGGGCCTGCCGTCCTTCCACCGCGTATTACTACTGGAGAAACCTCCTGGCGGTCCTGTTCACCCGGCCATCCGCCCTGGAGACCGTGGTCAACCTCATGGCGATGTACCTGCATTTCGGCCGGCAGACAGAGTTCGTCTCCGGCGTCATGGCCCGGAACATCCAGGTGCTGCACGCCGGCGCCGCGGGTGAGGCCCACATGCCAGGGGTCCAAGGCGGTGCGGACGGCGATCGAACGCAAAAACGGAAGCCAAAGACCGCCAGCCATCCTTGGCAGGAGCCATCCGTAGCCTTGACCGATCCAGGGACCTCCGCTTAGCGTGGCTGCCATGCCGCCCAGGTTAAGAGTGGAACACACGTGGATCACCAACCTCATATTCTCTGCCGTCCTGGTCTTCACGCCTGGCGCGGCCTGGTTGAGCCTCGCCGCCCCGGGTCCCGGTGCGACGGAACCAAAGCAGGGAGCGACCGTTGTCAACTACGGCCGACCGTTCGAGCCGCTCACACGTCCGGCCCTCCTGGCGTTGCCGGCGGGCGCGATCGAGCCGCAGGGCTGGCTGCGGGACTGGTGCCTGGATGGCCCGGGACGGATACACCGGGCACATGGATGAGTTTCATCCGGACTTCCGCAAAGCCTGGGCGGCCGATTACCGGATGACCGGGGACCCGCTCTCCTACTGGGACAAGGGAGCGTGGCCTTACGAGGGCGGCGGATACTGGTTCGAGGGCCTGGTCAGGCTGGGCTATGCCCTGCATGATGATTTCCTGATCAACCAGGCAAGAGCCCGCCTGGGTGTGGTGGTCACCAACATGAACGAAAAGAGCATCGTGTTCATGTGGTGGCTCGACCGGAACAACCCCGATCACGTGCAAGCGGCGGCCAAAGCCGCCGGGGGCGAGGCGCAGGAGTGGCCCCTCTGGGCCAATGGATTGCTGGGACGGGCGCTGGCCGCCTATTACGCGGCTTCCGGCGACCAGCGGATTCTGCGGGCCATGGAAATGGCCTACAGCGGGGACCCCAGCCTGGTGGGCAAAGGGTGGTCGATGTCGAATCCCTGGGCGGCGTTTGAAGCCTATACCTGGACCGGCAACCCCAAAATCAAGGCCGCGCTGACGGAGCTGTTTGGGAACAACCCGATTGCGGGGCCCAACAGGAGTATTGACCTCTATCATTCCTGGTACAACCGGATGCCGGATGAGACCATTCCCTGGTATCTGCAAGGCGATCATGGGGTGCACTTCAACGAGAGCGTCGCTCCGTGGGCCCTGGGTTATCTGTGGACGGGCAACCGCGCTTTTCTCCAAGGCAGCTTCCCGGTGGTATGAGATGGCGGAACGGGGTGACGATGGCATGCAACCCCACGGCGTGCCGGTCAGCGACGAGCACAACGGAGCGACCGGATCTTTGCGGGGCACCGAGACCTGCAATGTAGCCGGCTTTATGGCGGCTCAAATCGCGTTGATGCGGGTCGGTGGCAACGGGCGCCTGGCGGACCGGGTGGAAAGGGCGTTCTTTAATGCCGCGCCGGCGGTGGTGTCACGCGATTTCAAGGCGCACGTCTATCTGCAATCGCCCAACCGCATCAGCCGGAAGCTGCCCGGGGCCGGGCAGTTTTCCTACCGGGAGACGCACGGGCCGCTGTGCTGCACCGCCAGCCTGAACCGCATGCTGCCTTATTACGTGGGCCACATGTGGATGGCCACTTACGATAACGGATTGGCCGCCCTGCATTACGGGCCCTGCAAAGTCTCTGCCTGGGTCGCCGATCGGGTGCCGGCGACACTGACCTGCCAGACCGATTATCCCTTCAACGATTCCATCGATATCGCCGTGACCCCGGCCCGCCCGGCGGTGTTCCCGCTCTCCATCCGCATTCCCGGCTGGTGCGCAGCTCCTGAACTCAGGGTGAATGGGTCTCCCCGCAAAGTGGGGCCCGATGCCAACGGGTTCGTGCGTCTCGAACGGCTGTGGAAACCGGGCGACAACATCCACCTGCGTTTTCCCATGACCCCTCGCGTCAAGGTGGGCCACGACAACGACGCCCAGGACACGCCTTACGCCACGGTTTCCTACGGACCGCTCCTGTTTGCCTTGGGGATTCCGGACACGACGGACGCAAACACTCCAGACCCAGCCGTGTCCTGGAATTATGCGCTGGACGCGCCCGATGGCAAGACGCCAGCCAACCTGGCCATCGAGCGTCGGCCAATGCCAGCCCATTGGGACTGGCCGTTCGACTCGCCGCTCAAACTCAAGGCCCTGGCCCGTCGCTTCGACTGGAAACCTGAAACACGTGAGTCGCTTCCCATCGGCCGATCGATTTCGCAAGGAACGGCCTCAACCTTTCAATTCGCCAAGGTGAGGACCCTGTTGCCGGCGGAACCGGTCGCCGGCGGCGGCGCTCCCGAGATGATTACTTTGATCCCCTACGGCTGCGCCAAGTTCCGCATTTCGATGTTCCCGATCACGGAACGCGCCGGCCAAGCGTTCGCGTTGGAGAAACCGTAACGCTGGTTGAACTCCGATGCCATTATCATGGGCGGGGGCGCCGCCGGCCTCTTCTGCGCTCGTGTGGCCGGCTTGCGCGGGCGGCGCGTTCTCGTGCTCGAACATCCGGCGCGGCTCAGAAACAAGATTCTCAGTTCCAGCGGCGGACGCTGCAATTTCACCCCCCTCGGCGCCCCGGCCGCAAACTAGGTCACCAGCGGCCATGCCGCGGGACCGCCAGTTTGGCCCGCGGGTCGGTCGGCGGGCAAGCAGGGGAGCCGCTCCCTGCCTTCACCCAAACCTCAAATAAATGGCCTTCAAATACTGGGCTTCAGGGAACGTCGCCGGGTGATCGGGGGGGTGGCCGGTCGTTTGCCATTCGGTGAATGGTCGCGCGGTTTCGCGGGCGGCCTGACGCACCGCGCCGAAGAATTCCTCGCTCGAAACATGCGCGGAACATGACGCCGCCACCAGCACGCCACCCGGGGCGAGCCAGCGGAGTGCGTCCGAGTTGAGTCGCTGGTAGGCGCCGAGGGCGCGGGCGCGCTCGGCTTCGCGTCTGGCCAGAGAGGGAGGATCGAGCACGATCAGGTCGAACTGCCGCACCGGTTTTGCCGCCAGCCATTCCAGGGCGTTTGCCCGGACGCAATCATGGCGGCAGGCGGCCACGCCGGAAGCGGCTTGATTTAAAGCGAAATTGCGCCGGGCTCCCGCGAGCGCGTGCTCGCTGAGATCGAGATCGGTGACTGATTGCGCCCCGCCGCGTGCGGCGTATAGCGAAAACCCGCCGGAAAAACTGAAGGCGTTCAGCACGCGCCGGTTGCGCGCCAGCGACTCGACCCGCCGGCGGTTCTCGCGCTGATCGAGGAAAAAGCCGGTTTTCTGTCCCTGCAGCACGTCGGCTTCGAAGCGCAGGCCGGATTCGAGAAACGTCACCGGGCCGTCAGGCGTTTCCCCGAGCAGAAGCTGGCCGTCTTCGCGCTGACCCTGTTCTTTGGCGAGGGATTGAATGTTCCGGCTGAGCCGGAGAACGAGCCGCTGCGGATGCAGTGCGGCCCGAATCCAGTCTGCGACTTCATCCAGGCGCGGCAACCATGCGGCGGTGTAAAGCTTCAGCACGAGGGTCCGATCGTAACGATCCAGGACGAGACCGGGCCACCCGTCGCTCTCGCCGTTGATGCAGCGGCCGCCATTGGTTTGCGCGTCGAACAGTCCCTGCCGGCGCGCCAGCGCTTGCTGCAGCCGCCCCTGCCACCAGGTGGCGTCAATCGTGGCCGGTTTGCCCGTGTGCAGCACCCGGACGCGGATGGGTGACTCGGGGTCAAACAGACCGATGCCCAAGAATTTGTCGTTACGATCGAAAATGACCGCCAATTCGCCGAGTCGCCCGGCACGGTTTGCCTCGCGGATGCTGTCGCCATACAGCCACGGATGACCGGACCGGAGGATGGTTTCGGCGGTCGCGGTGACGCGCAGTCGCAATCGTGGCCTGGGCACAGGGTCCATCTTGCGCCCAGCTTGCGCCAAGTCCCACGGGAGTTCAAACTTACTTGTCCTCCACCTGATTCCTAGAGGTGACAGGTTTCGGGATTCGTTATCCTTCATCGGTCAGTGATCAGTAAACGATGTTTGCGCGAATAGGCGGAGCGGCCGCGGCGCGCCCGGGGCTGAAAGCCCATCCCCACAGGCCGGACCAGAGGTAGGGTTACACCCCATGGCGCAGGGCCGGCCCACGGCTTAGTGGTGTCCTCGGCGATAAAACGAAAGACAGTCATGTGAACTACCGGAACCTTCTGAAACACAGGCAACTCACCATCACCTGCCTCGCCGTCACGGCTTTTGTGATGGGCTGCAAATCCTCGGCGGAATCAGACCGCAAAGCCACGGCCGGGCAGTTCGACAAGGTCGAAAAGGGGACCAAGCGGGAGCCGGACGAGGTAGGGTTAGACCCCATAGCACGCTGCCAGCCGATGGCATAATGTCCTTTCGCAATTGCGGTAAAAGCAGACTGAGAAACAAAGAAAACTGAGAAACATAAAGACACGTCTAAACATCGAACAAAAGAACAAATCCATGATGAAAAGAACCCTCATATCACTCAAAACCATAACCAGCCTCCTGGCGATCACGGGCTTTGCCCTGAGCCTGCAGGCAGTTCCGATACCAATCTCCGGCGCCCTCTCCTTCTCCGGCACCTCGACGATCGACGGGGCGAGTTTTGTCACCGCCACGAGATTCTTGGGTTTCGAGAATGTGTTCGTCGGCGCACCCTCGGCGTTGAGCGGGGATTACGCGGGCACGAGCGGGGCGGCAGTCACCGTCACGCCTTTCATCTGGGATCCGCCGGCGGCGAGCACTCCGGTCCAGCCACTGTGGACGTTCGTTTTCGGCGGGGATACCTATTCGTTTGATCTGAGTGTTCTGCACCAGGACTTCGCTTCGCCTACCAGTCTCCTCCTGTCTGGGTTGGGCACGGCGCACATCACCGGCCCGGGAGCGGACAAACTGGACACCACCGGGTTCTGGAACTTTTCTGCGCAGACGCTGGGGTTGTCGACGTTCACCTTTTCGTCCACGACCGGGGTTCCCGCTCAGGGAGTTCCCGACGGCGGGGCCACCGCGGCCATGCTGGGCGCGTCTTTTCTCGGCCTGGGATTGATCGGCCGCAAGAGCATCCGCTCGAAAGGCTCCTGAAGTCCCTTCAAAGAAGGGACGTTCCTGCCTGCCTTGGCCCAAGTCGAGAGGCTTGGGCCAGGGCCAGGTCTTTATGGCCGTAAGCCTTCCCGAGGGTAATGTAGAGTTCCGATGCCTCCCACTCGTGTTTGCCGATGACATCGGAGGGTTGCCAGATAGTCAGCTTGCGCGCCACAGCGATATTGGCGAGCACATCTATGGCGTTGCTGTGCTCACGGTACGATCGGAGGAGTTCTGCATCTACTTTCGAGGTGATGACGTTCTCGAGCCGCCCGGTCTGCACGTTCGCGAAAATCGCGCCGCCGGCATCGTACGCGACCAGGCCATCGACCATATCCAGGACCCGTGTCCAAGTCTCGGTGGCCAGCGTGTCGGAATATGCTTCGCGGACAATCTGGGATAGCAGGTCGACTTCATTGCCCCCGAAAAGGCCGGGATTCATGCCGTCTTCCATGCGTCTAATATTATCATCATCTCAGCCGGACGTCAAGCGATGCCGCCGCAAATCCTACTTTAGTAGGATGAACACTCCAGCAAGCTCCCTATAATGCCATCAGCTTTTCCATAGTTTGAAGGACAGTGTAAATGGCGGACTCGCTGTATCATATGTAAGGACGTGGCCAACCTCCCTTCACGACGGATGTGGCTCACATGGCCGCTGACAAACTGGAGACAGCCCGGCATGGAGGCCACCAGACCAAGCCGGGCTGTCGTTTTCTGGAATCCGCCGGCGCCGGCCGCAGTGCACCGACGGCCTGTCGCCCCCAGCGGATACAAGAGGACGCTCAAACGTCCCGGAAATGGAGGAGAAATGAAGAGACTCTTGTTCCTATGCCTGGGCATCCTCTGCCTAGTGGCTTCAGGAGCAGCCTGGTCCACGCCTCTGAACGAGTTCAATGAGATCCAGAATGGGGATTTCGGAACAGGGATCCTGTCGCCCTGGCAGGCGGGCGCGGACATCCTGGTCGCCCAGGACGGGCCCGGTCACGGCTTGGCAGCCACCTGTAAGTCCTCGGGTGTCGATGTCTGGCTCCGTCAGATCGTGGATGATTCCCTGAACCCCTACTGGAACTGGAACTACCACGCCAAGAGGATCGATCTGGTCGCCGACATCACCTGGTCGGGGCTCGCACCCGATTCGCTCTCGGGCATCTCGTTCCGCCTGGACTGGTGGGACGAGAGGTACAATGGCGTTGGGGCTCCTGCGGGACTCCCGTACTATGCGGGGCCGCCCCCGGCGACTTCCGACCCGGCGCTCGGGTACTTCGTGAGCGACTGGGTGACCTACAACTTCGCCGGTACGCAGCAGGGCAACTGGACCGTGGTGAACCCGTTCGACCGGTTCACCCTGCCCATACAGCCTCGATGGGTGTCGGTCGAGGTCAGCTACCTGCAAGCGCCCGGAGAAGCGGTTTGGCTGGACAACGTGCTGCTCACCGCCGAGTGTGTCCCTGAGCCATCCGGCGTTCTGGCCTTGCTTACGGGGATCGTCCCTCTCGTGTGGTCACGCCGGTATCTCAAGAGGAAGTAGACATTCGCGTATCGACTTGCAGGCGTCGCCCGGTGCTGGGGCCGGGCGATGCCTGCATGGTTCGCAGCATCCGCCTCCCAGCCTGCTACCGCACCATGCTCGACCACACCAGGAGGTGAGGCCTATCTCGTGGCCCAATGTGGCCGCTCAATGCAACGAATCTGCTCTACGACAAGCGACTTTCAATCAGTCGGAGTTCGATCCTGTCGCATAGACAGACAGGACGGCCGGCAATGCTAGAAGGAGAAAGAGATGAAGAGATCAATCACGGCTATTCTGGCGGCGATCATGCTGCTGTGCCTGACAGGACTCGCTCAGGCCGACGTCGCGACCTGGGGAGTGGCGACGGTCCACGGGACCAACGAGTTCACCATAGGCCCGGGCAACAGCTCGCTTCATTACAATGGACAGGGGTGGACGAACTATGTCTGGTACAACAACAACGGATCGCCCCCGGGGACGATCGCACAGGGGATGTACGGCGATCGCACAGGGATGAGGACCTTTGCCACTACAAACGTGGCTCACGGGCGGAAGCTGAGCGATCTGAAGCTGGAGTTCGAATTCCACAACACCCTTGGCGGCTACCCCACCATCAACTTCTTCGTGACGGACGGTCTCGGACATCAGGGCATCTTTGCGCCAACATCGTCAGGCATCGGAGACGTGGGAGTGATCGACCCCATCAATGGATGGAGCAAGATGACCGTCGACCTCACGCGGACGGACATCTCCCAGACCGCCAACATGGCCATCTATGAGCACAACGGGCTGTCCAACAACTACGTGTCTCCCTTCACCACTTTCCAGTGGGGCGAGATCAAGGACCTGACCATCGCCGGCTGGTATGACTATCAGAGGAGTCCAACCGGCGGTTGGGATGCCTGGGGCACGAACTTCGATGCCGATGATGGCTTGGCGCTGATATGGGGCGACACCGTCAACAGCAACAATTCCTATGGGTTACAGCAGCGTGAGATCCGCAACGTCGCAGTATCCTTCGGCGGGACGACCTACGACGCGACGTTTGCCAATTCCACGGTTCCCGAACCGGGGTCGCTCCTGGTGATGTGCAGCGGTCTCATCGGTTTGGCGGGATGCATGATGAGAAAGCGGCTCCGCTAATGTAAGTGTATGGGCACAAGAAGGCGATCCTGCAACAGACAGGACGCCTCTATTCCAAGGAAGAGGAGAGAAAGATGAAAAGAGCTATCGTAGTCATGCTGGCAGCGACCCTGCTGCTGGCAATGGGGTCCGGCATGGCATCGGCCATTACGGTCACCTTGAATGCGGACACGGCGACGAATGCGTCGGGATCGCCGCTCTGGGCCGCTTACCGCACAGCGGCCTTTGCTGATGTCGCAGCGGGTACGTTTGTCGACATGCGGAGTGGCACGTATGTAGGACGGAGCATGTTCGAGGCGACTGAAGCCATCGTGTACAGCACCGGTGACCTCGGCAAGAGACTCCACTGGTTCTACTGGCTTCCCGGCCAGACCGTCGCCGGCATGAACGGCCTGTTCCAGGTCAAAGACGTCACAGACTGGGACGGTGTCGATTGGACGTATGACTGGGGCACAGGCACTCAAGTCGAGGATGGTCCGGAAGTCGGCTGGATTCAGCCCGGAAGCTGGATCAACTACAACGGCGGCGTGATAGGGACCTTCGGCAATGCATACTGGGCGTGGGATGACGCCGCTCTGCCCTATGACACAGGGGGTAACGCGTACAACGAGACCGACGCGGCCGACATCCAGGCGCTCGCCGGCATGATGTACGCCAGTCAGACTCACTGGACCGGTGTCGTACGCTTCCGGGAGAGTGTGAATGACCCGTGGGTCGTTCAGAGCATGAGGGTCGACATGGTCCCGAGCCCGGCGGTATGGCCGTGCTCGCGACCGGTCTGATCGGGATCGGCGGCGCCTTTCTGAGAAGGCGCAGAGCGATCTAGTCAGCTTAGGACTGGGGCTGAGCGCAAGAACTCGACCGGGCTTGGATTCCAGGCCCGGTCTTCTTTTCGTGTCGCCCAAATTGCCGATGGAACGCATCATATGGTATAGTAACCGTCGGTTCACTCTCCTCCCGAAGGGACCGACGACATGCCCAGTGCTCCTCAGACTCTCATCATCGGCGCAGGACCCGCGGGGATCACCGCCGCGAACGAGCTGTCGAAGCACGGCATCTCCGGGATGATCCTCGAGGCAGATGACGTCGTCGGCGGCATCTCGCGGACCGTCGAGCGCGAGGGCTATCGCTTCGACATCGGCGGCCATCGGTTCTTCTCCAAATCCCGCGAAGTCAACGACATCTGGACCGAACTCCTCTCCGAGCCGATGCTCACCCGTCCGCGACTGTCACGCATCTTCTATCGCAACGACTTCTACGACTATCCTCTGAAGGCGCGCAACGCGTTGGAGAACCTCGGCGTCCTCGAGGCGATGCGGTGCATGTGCAGTTACGCCGGCGCTCGACTCCGACCGAATCCGTCGCCTGCGAACCTCGAGGAGTGGGTCTCGAATCAGTTCGGGCGGCGGCTCTACGAGATGTTCTTCAAGGTCTACACGGAGAAGGTCTGGGGCATCCCGTGCACGGCGATCGGCGCTGACTGGGCCGCCCAGCGCATCAAAGGGCTGAGCCTCGGCGCGGCGATTCGTCATGCCGTCCTCGGGCGAAACGGCAGCGTCGTCACGACTCTGATAGATGAGTTCCAGTACCCGAGGCTCGGGCCCGGGCAACTCTGGGAGGACGGCGCTCGGAAGGCGGTCGAGAGCGGCTGGTCACTGCGCACGTCGAACCGAGTGACGGAGATCGACGCCAGCGGGGGAGCGGTCCGATCCGTGACGTGCGACGACGGTTCGAAGCACGAATGCAGCGAAGTGCTCTCGTCGATGCCACTGAGGGAACTCGTGCTCAGCCTCAATCCCGAGCCGCCCGACGACGTGAAGACCGCCGCCCGCGAACTGGCGTATCGTGACTTCATCACCGTCGCGCTCGTGGTCGATGCCGCCGATGTATTCCCCGACAACTGGATCTACATCCACTCGCCCGAAGTCACCATGGGCCGCGTGCAGAACTTCAAGAACTGGAGCCCCGCGATGGTCCCCGATCCGGCGAAGACGTGTCTGGGCATCGAGTACTTCTGCAACGAGGGCGACGACCTGTGGAACATGCCCGACGACGCATTGATCGATCTCGGCTATTCCGAACTGAAGACGATCAAGCTCCACGGCGGCGACCTCCTCAGCGGGCACATCGTCAGGGTGAAGAAGGCGTACCCGGTCTACAACACCGGTTACGCCGAGCGGCTTTCCACCATTCGTCGCTACCTGGATACCATCACCGGCCTCCAGTGCATCGGTCGAAACGGCCAGCACCGGTACAATAACATGGACCATTCGATGATGACCGCCCTGATCGCCGCGCGAAACATCGCCGGGGACGCCCGAAAGGACGCGTGGGCGGTCAATGAGGACGCGGAGTATCATGAGGAAGCTTGACAGGCCGCGACTGGTACTGGCGCTCATTCTGCTGGTCGCCGCGATATGCCTCAGTGTGCAGATCGTCGGCCACCAGTATGACCCCGTCATCGCCGATGCCGCGAGCTACAACAGGCTGGCGATCAACCTCCTCGAGAACCATCACTACTCCGGCACGTTCCGCATGCTCAACGGTCCCCACTTCATCTATGACAGCATGTACCGCCCGCCCGCGTACCCGTTCTTCCTCGCGGGGGTCTACGGCGTATTCGGGGTGGACAATCGTCTGGCGGTGTACATCATCCAGGCGATTCTCCTGCTGCTGTCGATCGTTCTCGCCCACAGGATCGCGCTCGCCCTGACCGGCGATTGGCTCGTCGCGAACCTCACGGCCGCGATCAGCGTCGGGTTCATCGGGTGGCAGGGGCGAATGGTGACCGTCCTCGGCGGTGAGATCCTCGCGCTCTTCACGATATGCGCGGCGGTCCTCTGCCTGATCCTCGCCTTACTCAGTGCGCCCCCACCGTCAGTCCTGAGTGCGCCCCCACCGTCTAGTCCTGAGTGCGCCTCTGGGCGTGTAACGAAGGACGGCCTTGTGGCACTCCGTAGGCCGTCCTTCGTTACACGCCCAGAGGCGCACTCAGGACTAGACGGTGGTAACGGGGGTGGGGTGCGGCCGTGGATGCTCATCGCTGCCGGACTACTCTACGGACTCTCGACCCTCAACAAGCCGATCCTCCTCCCGGTGATCCCACTCACCGCGCTCGTCGTGTGGCGATGGAAGGACCTCCGATGGGCCGCCGTGTTCGCGATCGTGTCGATGGCCGTGATCCTCCCATGGACCGCCCACAACTACGCGATCAGCCGGCGGATCGTGCCCGTCGCGACCGGCCTCGGCTTCAACTTCTGGATCGGCAACTGGCCGCGCTACTACACGGCGGGGTGGGGGGGCAGGACCATGAACGAGGGCCTCCACCTCGCCACGCAGGGGAAGCCGACCTGGGACGCCGACCCGATCTTCATGCGCGAGGGCATCTCGTACATCGAGCAGAACCCGCTCCGTGCCTCGCGGATATTCTTCCTCAAGTTCGGCCGCACGTGGCTCGGAGACCTCGGGATGTCACCGAGGGAGTCGCCGGACATCGCACTCCGCATCGGCGACTTCGGCATCCCATGGATGGCATTCTTCATGGTCCCCGCGTTCGTGCTCGGGATCATCGGGATGAAGCGGGCCAAGAGCCCGGGCGCGCTCCCGATACTCATCCTCCTCGCCGTCTGGACCGCCGGCTACGTCGCCGTCACCGCCGAGCACCGATACACCTTCGCCGTCGCCGAGCTGCTCTTCATCTTCACCGCCGTCCCCCTCGCCGGACTGCTGGGGAAGGGTGTTGGGTGTTGGGTGTTGGGGTGTCGGGTGTAGGGTGTTGGGGCAGACTCCCTCTCCGTTGCGGGGAGGGTTGGGGAGGGGTGATCCGGGATTCCGCATTCCGCATTCGCAATTCCGCATTCGTAGAGTTGCCTACGTCCTGACCGCGTGGTCATGGCCCGGTCGTCCACCCCCGCCGATTCGATTGTGTAAAGAGCGATCTTACATTCCACATTGTCGGCCCGATTTGAGAAACTCTTTACATTTTTTTCGGGGGAGAGAAGAAATGTGAGAAACCTTCAGGCATACCAGGTGGAGGGAAGGGGGGTCATAGCAGAGGGGGGATCAGATCGGGAACTCGAAGTTGGGATGTTCCACCCGCAGCACCGCGTTGTACTGCTTCTTGAACCGGTGACTTCTATTCTGGAGGTCAGTCCCCAGAAGAGGCATCCGCCGGCTGATGACAAAGGCCAGCTTCGGGCAACACCTGGCATCCGCGCTGATCTGCTTGATCGTCTCCTCGATCTGTTCGAGCGCGTGCTTTACGTCGGACCCTTTGAGTTCAACGTAGTGCTCGACGGCATCCCGAGTGATGATCAACCAGTCGCACCGTGGGCCGTCGGTGATGGCGCAACCATCCACGACAATGCGTCGCACCTTGAGCCCCTTTGGGTTGATAAAGAACATATTGCATCGCTTCTCGGCGAGAGGAATGCGCCGCCTTCGGTCACTATGTTCGCATTTACCGAAGTCGGGCATATCTACTCCAGTTCCAGGAGATCGCCGAACTGCACTGCGAGGTCGTCAGATACTCGGTCGATCAGTTCCGCCGAGATCAAGCCGGTGTCCGGGTCTATGATCGAGCGCCCGCCTCCCCCTTCGAGGACGTATGCGGCGACGACATCCGGATCGAGTCTCTGGGCGGCGGGAACGATGGCGTCGAGTTCCTTGATCTTCTTCTTGGGCAGCGTCTTGGCGAGCGAGCCGGCTTGCATCAGGTTGTTGAAAGACGTCAGGATGTATGGGCTGTGGGTGGTGATGATGAACTGCAGAGGAACCCTCGGGACATTGAACACCATGGCCAGTAACTCGACCACACTACGTTGAGCTGTGGGGAAGAGATGGGCTTCCGGCTCCTCGACGCAGACAGAGTATCCATATTCGGGAAACGCCATATAGGGCAGCAGTTCAAGGACGCGAGCCAGAGGCAACATCTCCTGCTGGCCCGAGGAGGAATAAGCTAGCGTAGTAACGCGACCGTCATCCAGCCTGATGAAGTCCTCATCCTTCTGGCGAATATGCTCTCCGCACAGAATGGAGCGAACCAACTTACGGATATCGTCCGTCGGCTTCTCTCCAACACGCTTGACGCTATACATGGACTCGGTGCCAATTCTTTCGTAGAAGCTCCCAAACTCCATTATGAAAGGATCAGCTGTATAACCGCTCTTCATGAGCGAGAACATTCCTTTTTGCACGTATGCAAAGAACGAGCGACCCGCTGGAATGAATATCTGATCAGAGAAGGCATCCCAACCTAGCTTATTGGCTATCGTGTTACGCAGGTGCAGATATGCCGGCAGAAACGCTGCGCCAAAGTCCAGTTTGTGCTCGTCGCTCTCTTCGCCTCGCGGTGGCACTATTCGCCGATGAAACGATCTCAATTCCGTATCGAAGAACTTGGAGTAGTCCAGCTTGAGGCCAGATTCTGGATCACCATTCCCATGGACTTGTATGAAGCCGTCCCCAAGTTCGTATCTGACCCGGAACTCTCCTGCAGACCAACTGCTTGGCGAGAAGTAGCTCTCGAACTTGCGCACAAGCGAAAACCGGAAGTCCTCAATGGGGTCACCGGTATGCCAGACCCCAGCCGAAAGCTGGCCTACGAACCCCTTGAAGTAGTAGAGCAGTTTGGCGCAGATGCTCTTGCCGACAGCCTGCGGTCCTATCAGAATGTTGATCTTCTTCAGGTCCAGTTCGAGGTGCTCAATCCCGGCAAAGTTGTCGATGATCAGTCTTTCGGCCATGGCTACCTCCAGGCAACCCTTCCTTACGCTACACCAATGCTCAATACCCAGTGTCAACCCGTTGCTCAACCGCGATTATATCAACTTGCATGGTTGAAAAGCAACATGAAGCACCGGAAGGTTCATTCACGGCTCGGCGGCACGAAGTCGAGGAGGGTGACCGCGTTGGTTTCGAGGCGGAAGGTGTGCTCAAAGGTCGGTGACTTGGTGAGGGGACGGGTCTCGGCGAGTTCGAGTTCGCGGCGGTCGCGGTTGTTCCAGATGTTGCTGTGGTCCTTGTCGACGAGATAGCGGTTGAGCGCGCCTCCCTGAAGCTGGGCGGGGAGATTGGCCAGAGTGAGCGTGATGTCCCTCCGCGCGCCGTATCTCTCCGCGAAGTTGAGGATCAGCACCGTCACGCGGCCCGTCCGTGGGTCGAGGGACGCAATCCCCGCAAGCTCGTCATCCTCCCCTGAGAGCGCGATCCGCTGAGGCGCGAGCATGTTGAACATCCTACACGTATTCGCGATCGGCTTCGGCTTGTTGCCGCCCATCAGCATCCCCCACGCGCCCCGGAACGATTCGTCGCCGTCCTTCGCCAGGAAGTAGCACGTCTTGTCGATGCCGCCGGGGATCATCCCCCTGATGACCGACGCCGCGCACCATGCCGCGCCGAGTTCGTTGTCATGCGGGCGGTCGTTCCACCAGGCGTAACTCCACTCGGTGAGGATGAACTCGCGGACCTGCGCCTTCACCCTGGGATAGTCCTGCAGGTATCGGCGCGTCGTCTCGGCCTCGTCCTTTATCGTGCGCCACTCCTGGAAGTATTCGTGCCAGGTGATGAAGTCGAGCGGCATGCCCGTCGTCTCGCAGTGAGCCATCAGCCCGCGCATGAAGTCCTCGCCGCGGATGAACGCGGTCCCCTTCTCGGCGTTCCAAGGCCCGGCGGCATTACAAGGGCCACCGACCCACGCCTTCGGGTCAGCGCGCCTCACTCCACGGGCGCAGGCGTCGTAGAGCTTGAGGTAGGTCTGCAGCAGGTCCTCTCCGGGATTGGGAACGATCCATCCGGCGTTCGACTCGTTCCACACCTCCCAGTACTTCACGTATGCCCCGCGCTCGACGTTGCACCGGTGGACCGCCGCGTAGACGAGGTCCTCCCACTCCTTCCAATCCCGCGGCCGGGCATGGCGGTCGGTGTTCCGAAACGCCTCGATCGCCTCGGGCATGTATGACAGGCAGATGATCGGCTCGGCCCCGATGCTCTTGATGAAGTCGACGCGCCGGTCGAAGTCCTCCCAATCGTACCCGATCGAGCCGTCGTCGCGCTTCTTCACAACGTTGGTGAGCACGTTGTCCATGCGAAACCACTTGATCCCGATCTCGCGGAACTTGGCCGCGGTCTCGGGCGAGTAGTCCGGCATCCCGCCGCCCTGCGAGAGTCCGGCGAACGGCTGCACCAGCTTTCCGATGGACTTCGCGCAATCGACGTTGATCGGGAACGGCTCATTGACGCGCTTGGGATCAACGAGGGTGAAGTCGGACTCGTTCAGCTCGCCGTCGCCCTCGGAGTCGTCGGAGAGGCCCATGAATGCGCGGACGGCGACCCAGACGTTCTGCCCCTTGCGCGCGCGGTCGGTGAGAAGGATCATGCCCGCGTGGTCGTTGTCGTAGCGCGACTGGAGCTTCCCATTCACGTAGATCTCGCCGCCGCCGGGGGTATTCCACTTCATGCCGACGGGAAGGCCCTCGGTCGGCTTGCCGTCGAGCGTCTCAGGGATGGCGACGATTCCCCTGAACCATGCGTATCCCCGGCACTTCCACTTGTAGCCGCATCGGACGGTCTCCCAGCCTGAGTCGTCGAACAGCATCTTCTGCGCGCCGGACTGATCGCCGGGGTGGAAACTCCATTCGAGCTGTCGGCCGGGGTTCTCGGCGGTCTGGCCTGGGGACACTATGATGATCAGGATGGCTATGACTGCGATAATTCTGAGCATGGTGAACCTCCATGGGGGATCGGGATACATTCTATGCGCGGCCGGGGGCGGTGTCAAGGACTGTGCGAAGCATCTGGTTGTGTAGGAGGGATTTTCCGGGATGGTTTGTGCCCGGTAATCCCGAATGACGATGCGATCGGGATTACCGGGCACAAACCATCCCGGAAAATCCCTCCTACGCGGAGACAAAAAAAAGAGCCAGAACGGGGTACAGACGCTGCCCGGACCTGCCCGTTAAGGCCGGCCCCGACGAGTCTCTGTGCCTCACTCTGGCAATTAAGTGTACCGGGGGCACTTTCGGGTACGACTTATGATACCCCTACCGACGAGCGGGCAAAACTTCTTTTGGAGTTTCTTTTTTACAGGCATGCCAACTTGGCATATGGGCTACCGAGAGGTTCAGCGGTCTACAGTCTGTCCTTATAGGTGTGGCCTGGCCCCGCCGCCACCGTCCGGCCGATGGAGAGTATCCGCGACCTCATGCATCCATCGCAGAGTTCAGGATCCTCGGTGATGCAGCGCTTCTCGGGGTAGATCTCGTAGTCTACGCGATACTTGAGCGGCGTGTAGTTCGGCATCACGACGTTCGCCCCGGCCATCAGTGCTTTCTCGCGCCCGAACTCGTCAATCGACCCAACGGCCGTGGTCGCCGGCATCAAGGCGTTCCGAGTGACGATCCTGACGACCGCGATCATCTGTAACGTCAGCGTCAGGTCGCCGCGGGGTGATTCCGCCAGCGGCGTGTTGGGGTGGGGGATGAACGGCCCGATGCCGATCATGTCGGGGTCGAGTTCGCGCAGGAACTCCACGTCGTTCGCCATGTCCTCAACCGTCTGACCGGGAAGCCCGACCATGCAGCCCGCGCCAACCTGGTAGCCCAACTCCTTCAGTTGGTACAGGCACTGACGCCGGTTCGCGAACTGCGAGTCGGGGTGGAGGCGTCCGTAGAGTTCGGGGCTCGCGGTCTCATGGCGCAGGAGAAACCGATCAGCGCCGGCCTCCTTCATGATGCGGTAATCCTCCCCGGAGCGCTCGCCGATCGAGAGGGTGACCGCGCAGTCGGCCCGCAACTTGATGCCCCGGACGATCTCGGCCACCCGCTCGGAGGTGAACCAGGGATCCTCGCCGGACTGGAGTACGACCGTCCCGATCCCCTTCCCCGCGATGACGGCCGCCCTCTCGATGATCTCCTCGGGTGTCATGCGGTATCTGTGAACCTCGACGTTCTCGCGCCGGAGTCCGCAGTAGAGGCAATCTCGGGCGCAGATGTTGGAGAACTCGATCAGCCCGCGGATGTGTACATCGTCGCCAACGCATTCCCTGCGGACGTGATCGGCCGCGTCCACCAGACGTGCGATGCCATCGTCATCTCCGAGCGAGAGGAGCGCGATAATCTCCTCCCGCGTCAGATCGCCGGTCGTTCGTGCTTTCGCCAGTGTATCGTTTGACATTGTGATTCTCTTCACAGACCAATTGTACCTGAATTCGGTGCTGTAAGTCCAGCGTTTGCCGGCGTGCATGTGGTATACTATATGCAATCGCGTGCGAATCCGAGGAGCCACATGTCATTGACTTACACCGTAGTTGTGATGAGAGAGAAGGACGGCCGATACTCCGTGATGGTGCCTGCGCTGCCCGGTTGCGCCACGTGGGGCGAGACTCTCCCACAGGCTCTCCGCATGGTGGAGGAAGCAGTACTGGCCTATATGGACGGTCTGGAAGCGCTGGGCAAGTCGGCGCCCCATGATGTCGAGGCCGTGACCGTCGACTTAGGAGATGCCGCTGAGGCTTCAGTCTACAAGGTGACCGTTCAGGAGGAAGCGAAGGTTGCCTAAGCTTCCGAACGTGTCGGGCCGCCAACTGGTGAGTGCGCTGCAGCGATCAGGCTTTGAGACATGCCGCCAGCGGGGAAGCCACGTGACAATGGTCAACCGCTCAAAGGGACTTACTGTCGTCGTGCCAGTCCATCGTGGAAAGGACCTGCCCCCCGGGACGTTAGCCGGTATTCTCGCAGGCGCCGGCATCACCGCCGATCAGCTTCGAAACCTGTTGTAGCCCCGCCTATACGTACAAATCCCGCTTGCCGTCACGGAGCGCGCCGAGCATCATGCGGACCCTCTGCTGGTGCATCGGAGGAAGCTCATCGAGCTGATCGTGGATCAGCCGCTCGCCGGCCTCGCGGGCCTGAGGCGTCGCATGGTCGAGCAGGTACTCCTGGAACGAGAGGATCGCATTCGGGAGGCACATGTGCCCGATGTCGCCGGTCTTCGCAAGGGACATGAACCGGTCGCCGGTGCGCTCGAGCCGGTAACATGCCGTGCAGAAGCTCGGTATGAACCCCTTCTGAGAGAGCGTCTCGATCAGCTCCGCGAGACTGCGAGTGTCCCCGATCTCGAACTGCTCGGCCTCCGGTGCGTGCTGCGCCTTCTTCCCGTATGCGCCCGGCGATGTGCACGACCCCGCGCTTAGCTGCGAAACACCCAGGTCGAACAATTCGTCCCTCAGGTCCGCCTGTTCCCTGGTGGATAGGATCAGCCCTGTGTACGGCACCGCCAGCCTCAGTGCGGCGACGATCTTGCGGAAGTCCATGTCCGACACGGGGTATGGCGGTTCGATGGCGACCGGTGCATTCAGCGCCGGTTCGAGCCTCGGTACGGAGATCGTGTGCGGACCGATCCCGAACTTGGCCTCCAGGTAACGGATGTGTGACAGGAGAGCCAAACATTCGTAGCGAAAGTCGTACAATCCGAACAGCGCGCCGATCCCGACATCGTCGATCCCTGCCTCGATCGCGCGGTCGGGGGCCGTCAGCCGCCACATGTAGTCGGCCTTCATCCCGGACGGATGAACATACTTGTACGTCTCGGGGTGATAGGTTTCCTGGAATATCTGGTACGTACCTATACCGCATTCCTTCAGCCTTCGGAAGTCGCCGACGGTCATCGGGGCGGCATTGACGTTGACGCGTCGGATCTCGCCGTCATCGGAGTGAGTGCCGTAGACCGCCGAGATCGCCTCCTCCAGGTACTCGATCGACGACTTCCCCGGGTCCTCGCCTGCAACGAGCAGGAGGCGCTTGTGACCCTCGGCGAGCAGGACCTTGACCTCGTCCCGGATCTGATCGGGAGTGAGGCGTGTCCTGTTTAGTTCCCTATTGTCTCGCCGGAAGCCGCAGTAGAGGCAGTTGTTCGTGCAGTAGTTCGAGAGGTATACCGGCGCGAAGAAGACGAGCCTGCGTCCGTAGACGGTCTCCTTGACCTCGCGGGCCGTCTCGAACACGCGCTCCATCATATGCTCATCTTCTATGGCAAGGATGGAAGCCAACTCCGCAAGCGTGAGCCCCTTGAGACCGCGAGCGGCCTCGAGGATCGCGTCCAACTCATCGGCGGTCGGCGCTTTGGCCGAGTCGAGAACGGCGATGATCTCGTCCGGCTGCATGTGGTCGCCGATGTCGACGCTCTTGTCTATGCGAATGGTATGCGGATGTCTCTCTTCCATAACTGCCAACTTACTGCCTCCTGGGTCTCGAAAGGAAACGCCCGAACGTTGTAGGGGCGTGCCTCGTGCCGCCCGGTATCGTGTTAAGGGCGGCACAAGGCACGCCCCTACAGCGCCTTCATTACTCCTACGTTAGCGTGATTTCGCCAGCTCTTGCGGCATGTCGATCGCAGGGTACTTCTGCCTGCGAGTGTAGTGAGTGTGCAACAGCTTGTGCGACATCTCACCGTTCGGCGCTCCGAGGAACTCCTCGTACAGAGTCGCTACTGCCGGGTTCTCGTGCGACTTGCGCATCGGCATGCCGCGGTCGTCGTCGTAGATCGCCCGCGCGCGCGCCATGCGGATCTCCGGAGTCGTCGGGAACGGCTGTCCGCCGCCACCGAGACATCCGCCGGGGCACGCCATGATCTCGATGAAGTGATAGTCCGAGTCGCCATTCTTGATCGCCTCGAGCAGCTTGCGGGCATTGGCCAGACCGTGGGCGACCGCGGCCTTGACCTGCAGACCGTCGATGTCGACTGTGGCCTCTTTGACGCCCTGCATGCCTCGGACCGCGTCGATTTCGACGTCATCGAGCGCGTCGCCGGTGATCACCTCGTAGGCGGTCCGAAGCGCCGCTTCCATGACGCCGCCGGTCGCGCCGAAGATGACGCCGCGCCGGTGGACATGCCGAGCGGGTCGTCGAACTCGCCGTCATGCAGGTTCGGCAGGTCGATACCGGCCTCTTTGATCATGCCGGCCGCCTCGCGAGTGGTCAGGACGTAGTCCACGTCCTTGATAGCCGCTGGAGATACATCTCAGGCCGTCGCGACTCGAACTTCTTCGCGGCGCACGGCATGATCGAGACGACGACCATGTTCGTCGGGTCGATGCCCGATCTTCTCCGCGTAGTAGGTCTTCGCGAGCGCGCCGAACATCTGCTGCGGGATCTTGCAGCGTCGAGAGATGCGGCAGCAGCTCCGGGTAGAAGTGCTCGATGAACTTGATCCAACCCGGGAGCACGACGTGATCATGCGGGAGCACGCCGCCGTTCTGGTCACGCGCTCGATCAGCTCGTGCCCTCTTCCATGATGGTCAGGTCGGCGGTGAAGTCGGTGTCGAACACCTTGTCGAAGCCGAGCATCTTCAGCGCAGTGACCATCTTGCCGGTGACGCGGCTTCCGGCGGCATGCCGAACTCCTCGCCGATCGCCGCGCGGACAGCCGGGGCGGTCTGCACGACCACGTACTTGTCGGGGTCGTAGATCGCGTCCCAGATCTCCGGAGCAGGGTCCTTGGCCTTGAGCGCGCCGGTGGGGCAGCGGTTGATGCACTGGCCGCAGTTCACGCAGACCGACATCCGCGAGTCGGCTTGCCGAGGGCCGGGCCGATCGTCGGTCTCCCATCCGCGATTGCTCGCGAACAGCGCGCCGACGCTCTGGATCTCGTGGCACACTCGGACGCATCGCTTGCACAGGATGCACTTCTCCGGGTTGCGGATCAGGGACGGGCTCGATACGTCGAGCGGCTGCTCGCGGCGCTCGCCCTTGAACCGGACCTCCTGGATGCCCAGCTCCTTCGCCAGCTTCTGAAGCTCGCACTTCTGGTTGGCGGAGCAGGTGAGACAGTCCTGAGGATGGTTCGCGAGCAGCAGCTCGACGATCATCCGGCGCGCCTCGCGGACCTTCGGGGAGTGAGTGTTGACCTCCATCCCTTCGGACACCGGGTACGCGCATGCCGGGCACAGGAGACGCTGTCCCTTGACCTCGACCACGCAGATTCGGCACACACCCTCGACGCTCAGGTCCGGATGGTAGCAGAGCGTCGGGATGTATATCCCGGCCTTCTGCGCGGCCTGGAGGATTGTCATTCCCTCCTCGGCCTGCACTCGCTGGCCGTTGATCTTGATGTTCACTGAATTAGCCATTTGCTTGGGCACCCCTTCCGACTTGCTCCATCGCGCACACCCCGGTGGGGCAGTTACCTGTCCTGCGACGTGAGCCAAGATACTCGTTCTTCGAACAGCGGCAGGCTGGTGACTGAAGGCGATCCCGGCGAACTGGCCGAGTCCGCACCTGGATGACGAGGCCATCTTGTTGGCCAGGATCAAGCATCATCTCGATGTCGCCTCGCTTCTCCGTCGCCTGCCGTCCACCAGTTGAGCATCTCGATACATGCGCTTGGTGCCTTCGCGGCACGGAATGCACTGTCCGCACGACTCGTGCTAGAAGAACTGCCAGCGCAGTTCTGCATCAGATCGACGATGCACTTGTCCTCGTCCACGACGATCAGCGCGCCCGCGCCGGGCGAGAGGTCCTCGTAGGCAAAGCTTGCGGTCGAGGCTCTCTTTGCCGACGCATACTCCGGACGGACCGCCGATCAGGACCGCCTTGAGCTCCTTGCCGGACTTCGATGCCGCCCGCCATTTCGTAGATGCACCTCGCGCATCGTGACTCCGAACGGGACTTCGATACACGCCCGGCTACAGTACGTCGCCGCACGGGCGAGAAGATCTTGGTTCCCTTGCTCTTCTCGGTGCCGATGCCGGAGTACCAGTCGTCGCCGTTCAGCGATGATGTGCGGGATGTTCGCGAGGGTCTCGACGTTGTTGATGACGGTCGGCTGCGGCCCACAGTCCCTGAGTCGGCGGGATACGGCGGCTTCACCTGCGATTCGCCCCGTCGTGCCTTCGAGCGACTCGAGCAGGGCCGTCTCTTCGCCGCAGACGTAAGCGCCCGCGCCCTTGAAGACCTCTATGTCGAAGTCGAAGCCCGAGCCGAAGATGTCCTCGCCGAGCAGGCCCATCTCACGCGCGATCTGCGATTGCCCTCTGCAGGTTGTGCGACCGACTGCTTGATACTCGCCGCGGATGTAGATGTAGCCCTTGTCCGCACCGACCGCGTAGCCCGCGATGATCATCCCCTCGACGATCTGTGCGGGTCGCCTTCGAGGATCAGCCTGTCCTTGAAGTTGCCCGGCTCGCCTTCGTCCGCGTTGCAGATGATCGTCTTCGGCGCGCCTGGTGCGACTTGGCGGCGAACTCCCACTTGAGTCCTGTCGGGAACGCGGCCGCCACCGCGTCCGCGCAGGTTGGACTTCTTGATCTCGTCGATCACCTGCTCGGGAGTCATCGTCGTCAGAGCCTTGCCGACAGCTTCGTAACCGCCGACCGCGATGTACTCCTCGAACGATTTCGGGTCGATGACTCCGACGTTCTTCAGCACGACTTTCTGCTGCTTGGCGACGAACGGCACCCCGCCTGCGGGACCGCTCTTCGCAATGTCGCCCTTGTATATCAGCCTGGGAACGACTCGTCCCTTGAGGAGGTGCTCCTCCACGATCTCCTGCGCGTCGGAAGGCATCAGGTTGGCGTAGATCGTCCCCTCGGGGTAGACCACGATGACCGGACCGCACTCCGAGGACGCCCAGACAACCGGTCTCGACAACCCGGATTTCGTTGTCCAGCCCCGCCTTCTGTATCTCGTCGTTCAGCGCAGCCTGGACCGCCCTGCTTCCCTTGAGCACGCACGATGCGCCGTTGCATACCAGAATGTGTGATCTGTAGAATGGCATGCTAGGCCTCCTTTCCTGCGTAACTGCCGAGAATATCGGGTATCATCTCCGGCGTCAGGTTGCCGTGAACTTCGTCGTTCACCATGATCGCCGGCGCGACGCCGCAGACCCCGAAGCAACTCACGTGTTCGAGTGTGAACATGCCGTCGCCGGTCGTCTCGCCATTCTTGATGCCGAGCCTGTCCGCGACTGCGCCGATGATCGCCTTCGAGCCTTCGATGTGGCACGGGGCGCTGTCGCACACTCTGACGACGTACTTGCCTTTCGGTTTCGTACTGAACAGCGTGTAGAAAGTCGCCGTGCCGTAGACTTCACTGACCGGAATATCCAGTCCCTCTGCCACTTCCTCCATGGCGCTCTCCGGCAGGAAGCCGAATTTCGCCTGTACCTCGTGCAGGATCGGCAGCAGGTTGCCCCGGAACGCGTTGTGCCTGGCAACGATTGTCTTAATGTCCGCAGAGCAACACTCTGCGCATTTCTGCCCTGAACTCAAGCGTACACCTCCGTTTATTAGTTCACTAACCTTTGATGATTGCCTCAAACTGGCAATTCTCTATGCAGATTCCGCATTTCGTGCACGTCTCGTGGGATATGACGTGCGGCTCCCTGCGGTTGCCCGAAACGGCGCCCACAGGGCAGTTCTTCGCGCACAACGTGCATCCTCGGCAGCGCTCCGCGATGATCTCGTAATGGATCATCGCGGTGCACACCCCTGCCGGGCAGCGCTTCTCCCGCACATGCGCCTCATACTCATCGCGGAAGTACCGGAGAGTCGCGCGCACCGAGTTCGGCGCAGTCTGTCCGAGGCCACAGAGCGATGTCGCTTCGATGGTAGTCGCCAGGGTCTCCAGGAGTTCTATGTCCTCCGGCTCTCCCTGGCCTTTGGTGATCCGGGTGAGGATCTCCAGCATTCTCTTGCAGCCCTCGCGGCACGGAGCGCACTGGCCGCATGACTCCTCGATCGTGAACTCGAGGAAGAACCTGGCTACATCGACCATGCAAGTATTGTCGTCCATGACGATCAGGCCGCCCGAGCCTATGATCGAGCCAGCCTTCTGAAGGTTGTCGTAGTCGACAGGCATGTCGAGCAACGACACGGGCAGACACCCGCCCGAAGGCCCTCCGGTCTGGATCGCCTTGAACTCCCGGCCGCCCGGGATTCCTCCGCCGATGTCGTAGACGATCTCCCGCAGCGTCGTGCCGAAGGGGACCTCGATGAGCCCGGTGTTGACGATGTTGCCGGCGAGGGCGAACACCTTGGTGCCCTTGCTCTTCTCCGTGCCATACTGAGCATACCAGTCGCCGCCGTTGCGGATGATGTTGGCGACGTTGCCGTAGGTCTCCACGTTGTTGATCAGTGTCGGCTTGCCCCACAGCCCCGAGACGGCGGGGTAGGGCGGCTTGGGCCTCGGTTCGCCGCGCTCTCCCTCGATCGACGCCATCAACGCCGTTTCCTCGCCGCAGACGAATGCTCCAGCTCCCTTACGGATCTGGATGTCGAAGTCGAGTTTGTCGAAGATGCCCTTGCCGAGCAGCCCAAACTCGCGCGCCTGGTCGATCGCCTTCTGTAGCCTTTGGATCGCCAGTGGATACTCAGCCCGGACGTATACGAAGCCTTCCTGAGCGCCGATCGCGTGCGCCGCGATGGTCATCCCCTCGATGACCGCGTGCGGATCGCCCTCCAGAAGCGAGCGGTCCATGAATGCACCGGGGTCACCCTCGTCGCCGTTGCATACGATGTATTTGATGTCGCCCTCCGCTTGGCGGGCGAAATCCCACTTCCTCGCGGCCGGGAATCCAGCGCCCCCACGACCTCTGAGCCCTGACTTCGCGAGTTCCGCGATCACCGCTTCCGGCGTCATCTGAGTCACAGCCTTGCCCAGGCCCTCGTAGCCTCCTCGAGCAATGTAGTCCTCGATGACGTTCGGATCGATGGTGCCCAGGTTCTTCAGCACGATCCTGGTCTGCTTCGCAAAGAACGGAATGTCCTCGTAGCGAGGCATGTGCTCCTCGCCCTTCTTTGCGAGCAGCCGCTCGACGAGTCGCCCCTTCATGAGGTGCTCGGAGACGATCTCCCCGGCATCCGCGGCGGATACACTGGTGTAAAAGATCCCCTCGGGATATATGATGATGACGGGCCCGAGATCACACGTGCCGACACAACCGGTGTCATAGACGCTGACCTCGGTATCCAGTCCGGCCGCCGCGATCCGTTCCTTCAGCGATGCTTCGACCTCGCGCGCCCCTGAAGCGATGCATGCCGCTCCGGCGCATACCAGAACATGTGAGCGATCAAGTTTCATTGCTTCCCAGACCCCTCCGGACTACTCCCTGGAGGATGCCACGACCCATTCCCCGACGATGTTGTCATTCACCAGGTGCTGGCCAATGATAGTGCGCGCCCGTTCGGGCGTCACGTATCCGTATGTGACCGTCGGCTGTCCGGGTTTGCTGACGTCGATCATCGGCTCCTGCTCGCACAGCCCCTTGCAGCCCGTCTGGGTCACAGCGACATCCTGGATGCCGCGCTTGCTCAGTTCGTCCATGATCGCAGACATAGCATCCCTGGCGCCGGCCGCGATCCCGCAGGTCCCCATGGCGATCACGATCCTGGCCCTGTACTGGCCCTCGCGGACTTTCATCGCCTGCTGCGCCTGCTCTCTTACTTTTCGAAGATCCTCAAGACTCTTCATCCGGTTTTTCACCCTTTCTTCAATCGATCGTTCCTGCGTCCCGGATGCCTTCATCCAGGTACTGCTTCATCCACTCGATCACGAGCGGCTCATTGACCGGGACGTCGCCCAATTCTGCGGCGATTACCCCTGTATCAAACAGAAAACTCTTGTCGTCAACCTCGTACCGGAGGATGAACCGTACCTCCGGGTTCGTTACTACCAGACTGATCGCTGTTTCCGCCACGTTTCCCAGCGGCGGACGGTCGATGTTGTCGTACTCGAACGTCGCAGACACCATCGTGCCCTGTCCGGGCGACGATCGGACCCGGAGGGCTCCTCCGCTGCGTTCGGACGCCGCTCTCAGAAGCGGCAGTCCCAACCCGACTTTCCGCGTCGTCCGCGTCGTCACGAACGGGTCCGTTACCGTGACCAGCATCTGCTCGTCCATACCTCGGCCATCGTCGCAGATCTCCGTCTTGAGGAGATTCTCCTCCGACCGTCTCGTCACCGTCACCGTCACGGTTGATGCCCCCGCTGACAGCGAATTCTGCGCTATGTCAAGGATGTGCAAGGAAATATCCCGCACCCTATCCTCCGTGTCTCTTGCCTAACCGGTTCCTTCCGGCTTCTTCTCGAGCAGCTTGAAGACCTTGCTCGGACATACTTTCGCGTGAACCTTCTCGCCGATCACGACCACCGGCGCAAGGCTGCAAGCCCCCACGCAGCGCACTGCCTCCAGAGTGTAGTCACCGTCCGCTGTGGTCTTCGCCTTCCCTAATGCCCAACCCAGCCATGATCCGGTTGAAGACACCCTGCGAGCCTCTGACGTAGCAGGCGGTCCCCATACACACCTGGACTTTCTGTCGTCCCTGCGGCTTCAGGTGAAAGAAGTTGTAGAAACTCGCCACACCCGCCGTCTTGCTCAGCGGGATGTCGAGACCCTGCGCCACCTTGAGGAGCGCCCACTCAGGCAGATAGCCGAGCCGCTCCTGAACGGCATCGAGCACCGGGATCAGCGGGCCCTGCATGTCTTTGCGACTGGCTACGATCCCCTCTATCTCGCCGACGAGGTCCTTGCTCCCTGCCGGTATCGCTGTATCGGTCATTTCGAGTACACCCATGTGTCGATGTGCCTTCCCTCTAAGCCCTTGCAGGCCAGTCCGATCTCGCCGGCGCTGCGTGATTCCACGTAGAATACCGTCCTGGCGGCGCCCAGATCGGTCAGATAATGCGCGTCCGAACTCGAGATGATCGTAGTTCCTCGAAGGCTCGGAAACCTCACTACGGCCTGCTCCGCGGTCGTGTTCTTCGAGACCTCCACCGCGGGGACCTCCAGGTCCGGAGGTATGAACCCCAGCACCGCGATCAGGCTCATCGAGGGCCGATCCACGTGAGCCGGGATCGCCAGCCCGCCGAGCGACCGCACCCTCTCGATCAGAGCTTCCAGACTGATGTCCGTCGGCGCGGAGCACAGATGCTCATTGAACCCCAGGAATTCGCCCCGGGCGTCGACCTTCATCTGTTCCTCGAAGCTCTCATGGCCGCGAGGCGTCTCCGGCAGCGCGGCGTACACCTCTTGCTGCAGAGTCAGAGCCGTATCCAGATTGTCAAAGATGCAAACGACGTGTATGCCTTCCCGCGTCTCGCATTCCATCCCCGGCAGCACCTTTACAGAACTGCCCCTGGACGCTTCCAGAACGGCCCATACGTTGTCCGCCGTGTTGTGATCGGTTATCGCGATCAGATCCAGACCCTTGCTCTCCGCCTCGCGGATGATCAAGTCCGGAAGCATCTCCACCGCCGCACACGCGGACAGCAGAGTGTGAACGTGCAGATCGGCTTCCACACGCCTGAGCATCTTACCGGAGCCCCAGTTCATAGAGCTTGCCGGCGACCTCGAACGACTTCATTGGAGTGGTCAGGATGACGACTCCCTCTTCCTCGGCCTTCGCGAGGGTCTTCTCCTCGGGCTGCGCGCCACCGGTGATCACGATGGCCGAGAGCCCGAGCAGCGTGCTCACCGCCACAATGTTCAGATGGGTCTGTATCGTGATCCAGATGTTGCCGACCTTCGCGTTGCCTATCACGTCGCTGAGCATGTCGGACGCATAGCCTCCGGTCACTTCGACTCCATCCGGAGAGCCGCCCGTCCTCTGTGTCATGTCAAGTTTGCCGATCGCTGTTGACAGCATCATGGCGCTTACTCCCCGGATGCGGAATCGCCGGCGGGCGTCCCGACTGCGTCCTGCAGTTCCTTCACTTTTTGCTGAGTGCCCATCGCGGGCGGGACCTTTTCGGCGAGCATCATAAGCTCTTCCGCCAGGACGTGGACCCTTTCTCGCAGGATGAACACGCAGTCCGTGTCGACCGCCAGCCCGCGCACGATATCCTCGGCCAGCGCCCGACAGTTCGGAGCCCCGCACGATCCGCAGTCGAGGCTCGGCAGGGATTCCACGATCTCCTCGAGCCTCTCCATCTTCTGGATCGCGGCCCTCATGTCATCGTCGAGGCTGAGCGTCGGTCTCGGCTCGATCTGCTTGTCAAAGTCCAGCAATCGCCGATCCGTCTGCTGCAACAGGTCCGCCTGGTGCACCGCGATCTCTTCCTCGGTCGGGTTGACTCCACCGTCCGAGGCGATGTCCCTGATTCGGCGTCTGGAGATGAACGGGTTCTCGACGGCGAGTACGCCTCCGACACATCCGCCGACGCAGGCCTGCAACTCGATGTAGTCCATGTCGAGCAACTTGCCGCGGTCGATCTCCTCCATGATCTGTATCACATTGTGTATGCCGTCCACCGATATATGTCTCTGAGCGCCGATGGACAGCACCTCGCCGCCGCTTCGTGCCCAGCCGACTCCGACTCCGGATGCCTGGCGGAGCACTCTCTTCACTTCGTCTTCGGTGGCGCTGTATACGAAGCTGTGCAGCCTGCCGAAGACGTCTTTGATCGGGATCGCCCCGTCGATGCACTTGTCTCTGTAACCTACCGGATCGGCGATCGCGCTCACCTTGCCCGGGCACGGGGAGATGAAGAACAGACCGATCTCCTCCGGCTTGAGCCCAAGCTCGGCGCATTTCTGTGCGCGTGCCATTCTCGCCGCCACCCGCATCGGCGATGCAACCGGAATGATGTTCCCAATCATCCCGGGGAAGCGGACCTGGATCAGTCTTACAATCGCAGGACAGGCCGACGACAGTAGCGGCTTCAGACGGTCCGGATCCCTCAACATCTCACGTATCCGGGCCGATACGACCTCCGCGGCATAGGCCACTTCGAACACGTCGTCGAATCCCAGGCTGATCAGTCCGGCGATGATCGTGTCCGGCTGTATCCCGCCCTGGAACTGTCCGTAGAGAGCCGGCGCGGGAAGCGCGATCCTGTACTTGAAATCCTCCAATCGGTCGAGCGTGTCCGCCACCGCCGTCTTCGCCTGGTTCGGGCAATTGCGGATGCACTCGCCGCAATCGACGCACTTCAGTTCGATGATCTGCGCCTTGCCTTCCCGGACGCGGATCGCCTCCGTCGGGCAGTGCTTGATGCAGTTCACGCAGCCCTTGCATTTCTCTTCGATCAGCCGAACCGAGTGGAAATAATGTTTGCCGTCCGCTTGTTCACTCATTCTTGAACACCATATCCAGTGTCGTTCCGACTCCCACCGTCGTCCGAATCTCCAGCGAATCGGTGCACTTCTTGATGTTTGGCAGACCCATCCCGGCGCCGAAACCCAACTCCCTGACCGCGTCGCTTGCCGTCGAGAAGCCCGGGCCGCATCGCCAGGCCGATGTCCGGGATGCCCGGGCCCTCATCCGTCACCAGTATCCTGATCCTGTCCGGATTGGCGGCGAGGGATATCTCTCCACCCGACGCATGGATCACCGCGTTCATCTCGGCTTCGTAAGTCGCCACAGACGCCCGACGGATCGTATCGGGCCCAACGCCGATCTGCTGCAGGATCCTCTTGATCCTCGTCGACACGCTCCCCGCGTTTGAGAAATCCCCTCCGTGGAGTCTGAACGTGTAGCGCAGTTCAGCGTTCTGAGGATCGTTTTCTACAAGAATCTGAGCGCCGTCGGAATCACTCAATGTGCATGCAACCCCTTAGCCCATTGGCGTATAGTAATCCGCAACTCTCATACAGCGGATACGGCGAAGAGAGCAGGGGAATCCCGATGTCCCTCGCCATGGAGATCGTCGCCTCATCAGGGCGTTTGTCTCGAACGAAAACTACGACCTTCAGGTCTAGAATCTCGGCCGTCCGTATTACCTGGCGGTTCGTGAGCCCCGTGAGCAATACTGCGCCCGGCTTCGTGAAGGCAAGCACATCACTCATCAGGTCGCATCCACAGCCGCTGTGAACCTCATCGCTCAACTTGTCTTCACAGCAGAGCACCTCGGCTTTCAGGGTGGTTCTTATGGCCTCGATCCTCAGACCCGCGGGAGGCGTTTCGTCCATCAGTTCCCCAGATGTCATGAGCAGCGTTGAATCCTCCGCTTCGTTACGAGAACTTGTGAAAATATTCACAAATACCCACAAAATAAATCGGGACACGCTCAAACGGCAGCCATCCCGATGTAATCGGTTACATGTGACGAATCCTCGTCCATGCGGCACAGCTTATTCTAACACAAATCCGCGCGCTCGCCAAGTGCCTGAGGAAGGTGATTCGCATCAAATGGGCAAAAACCGGTATATTTGCCGGGTTTCTTGTGCATTATTTTGAACAAATGTTTGACAAAACCCAGGACTTGTGGGATAATAACACTAGATGAGACTGAGACTATATCTCAACAAGCTCGAAAGGACGCGCCGATGGGCAAGGGTGAGGAACTGACATTCAGAGAATATCTGGCCAAGGCGGGACTCCGGTTCACTGCCGAGCGCAGGATGATATTGGAAGAGGTTTTCCGCCGGCACGATCATTTCGAGGCTGAGGACATCGTCCTTGGCCTGAGGAGACCGGGTACGCGTGTCTCGCGCGCGAGCGTCTATCGGGCACTTCCGCTTCTGATGGAGAGCGGGTTGCTGCGTCCGGTGTACTCCGAGGAGAAGCACGGACACTTCGAGCACGTGTTCGGCCACGAGCATCACGACCATATGATCTGCACGCGATGTCATGGAGCAGTCGAGTTCAAGGACGACGGTATCGAAGAGACTCAGGTTCGGGTGTGTGCCGAGCACGGTTTCACGCCCACTCACCATCGATTGGAGATCGTCGGCATCTGCGCGGACTGCAGGCGTTCGGAGGAGAAGAAATAATGACGCTGGATCAGGCAAAGAAGGGCTCCGGGTCCGCATCCTCACGATCCATGATCTGGAGCATCGGACGCATCTTGTGAGGCTCGGAATCTCCGAGGGAACCATGGTGACGTGCCAGGAGAAGCTCCCCATGGGCCCCGTAGTACTGCGATGCAACCGTCAGGAGATCGCAGTCGGTCGGCAACTGGCGCGCGGCATAACGGTCAAGTAGTACGGTCATTTCGGTGATCTTGTCATTCTGAGTGAAGCGAAGAATCTCATGTCATGCGCGAGATTCTTCGCTGCGCTCAGAATGACAACCTTGATTGAGACTGAGGTATTTTGCAGCAACAAGCAGGTCAGCACAGACATCGCCATCAGCACCGGCATCGGGACGTCCTCGATGCGCCCGTGAGAAAGATCGTCCTCGCAGGCAATCCGAACGTGGGCAAGTCGGTCTTTTTCGGCTACCTCACCGGCATCTATGCCGACGTATCGAACTACCCCGGCACGACCATTGAGGTCACGAGCGGCCACTCCGGGACCGACCTCATTATGGACACTCCCGGCGTCTACGGGATATCCTCTTTCAACGACGAAGAACGGGTGGCCCGTGACATCATCCTTGACGCCGATGTCGTCATCAACATCGTGGATGCCGTCCACATGGAGCGCGATCTTTTTGTTACACTCCAGCTCGCGGACATGGGCGTACCGATGGTTGTCGCCCTCAACTTCATGGATGAGGCGAAGCACGAGGGGTCTGGAGATCGACATCGACCTGCTCTCCGACCTTCTGGGCGCGCCGGTCATCCCCACTGTGGCTACCAAGCACATCGGTCTCCGCGAACTCCGATCTGCGATAGACAGCGCTCGTCCGGGACATCCCGATCCCGAGATCGCGCGGCGACTGACCGAGGAACTTCGAGTGGTCGGCTCCCCGCGTGAGGCCCTGCTCGTCCTCGAGGGTGACGAGGTGGTCTCCGAGCGGCATGGTGTCGAGCCGGGGACACATCGCGAGGAGTTCTATGTGCGTCGCAGGGAGCGGGTAAACGACATCGTGGGCCACGTCCAACGGGAGATCAGCGTCGGGCGACGGTTATCGTCACGGCTTGGCGCACTGATGATCAACCCGTGGGCCGGCCTGCCGATCCTCGTCGGCATCCTGTTCATGATGTATCAGCTCGTTGCCGTGCTTATCGCCCAGACGGTGGTCGGGTTTACTGAAGGCACGGTGATGAACGGCTACTGGGAGCCGGCTGCGCGCGCTTTTGTGCACAGGTTTGCGCCCGAGAGTTCGGCCGTCGCGATACTGCTGGTCGGGCAGTTCGGCATGGTCACAATGACCGTGACATATCTCATCGGCCTGCTTCTGCCCTTGGTTGCCGCGTTCTATCTTGCACTCTCTGTCCTGGAAGACAGCGGATATCTGCCACGATTGGCGGCACTGGCCGATCGGATGCTTAACAGCATCGGCCTGAACGGGCGGGCGGTCGTCCCGATCATCCTCGGGTTCGGCTGCATTACGATGGCAACCATCACCACCCGGCTGCTGGCGACTCAACGGGAGAAGACGATCGCGACATCGATCCTCAACTTCGCAATCCCATGCTCGGCTCAACTCGGAGTAATCGTCTTGCTGCTCGGGAGGGTCGGGCCGATGTACAGCCTCGCGTATGTCTTGATCCTGGGCGCATGTCTCGTTGCGGTCGGAACGGTCCTTCACAGGATGCTCCCCGGCGAGTCGTCGCCACTTCTCATCGACCTACCTCCCATGCGGCTGCCCAGTCTGCAGAACATCCTGCGCAAGACAGGCAGCCGGACGATGGCATTCATGAGGGAGGCCGCGCCGTGGTTCCTGGTCGGGTCAGCGGTTGTAGCTCTGATGCAGATCAGCGGCTTGCTGGCGGCGTGGGAAAGAGCGTTCGCGCCGCTTACGACCGGATGGCTGCGACTGCCTCCTGACGCGGCTCGCGCGTTTGTGATGGGGATGGTCCGCCGTGACTTCGGCGCTGCAGGGTTCGCCACGATGGCGCTTTCGCCCCCGCAGACCCTTGTGGCGATGGTGACCATGACGCTCTTTGTGCCGTGCATAGCTTCCATCGTCATCCTGTTCAAGGAACGCGGAGGTCGTCAGGCCGTGGCGATCTGGCTTGGTACGTGGGTCACAGCTTTCGTGGTAGGAGGGCTGGTCGCAAGGGTAGTGCTATGAACAAGGCCGGCGAGATAGTCTGTGAAACGTGCGGGGCCAGATATGACCGGCTGCCCGCGTTCCGATGTCCGAGGTGCGGGGCATCACTCTGCGCAACCGGCTGCGAGGGATGCACTGCCAAGTGCGGTGTCAGGAAGCCGGTGGTTCATCGGACCTATCCTCATCGCCAACCGTAGTGGCCGTGCCTCTGTGCCGGCCCAGCGAGGTAACTGGCCGGCACAGAGGCACGGCCACTACGGTCGGCGATGATGGCTTAGGCGACCCTGAGGTGGCCCAGACAGGAGAAAGCGGAAGGATGTGCTCCCTCCGCTTTTCCGTAAGACATTCTGGCTGAAACGCTGCTTAACGAGCGCTGCGCCGTCCGCCGCCGTGACTCAACTGGCCACCTTTGCGTCCGGCCTCTCGCGCCTCGTCGCTGCTCCACTCGTGCGCGGTGCCCTTAGCGTGTGCCGCTCTGCCACCCTTGCTGGCGATGTCCTTCTGCTTTGACTCATCCATGGATGCAAAGCCACGCCTCACTCTTGCCATAGGTATAACCTCCTCCTTGCACTGTCAGGTCGCATGAATTGTCCCATAGGGTCATACCCTCTGTGGCAGAGCTTCAAACCTGCTGAGGCTGTTTGCGAGGCATTTCGGAGAGGAGAAGCCGCCGTCCGGACAAGCGCAAAAACCGCCCCGAAGCCATCGGGACGGCAGCGCGTGATTATCGGCGGGCATGACAGGCGCATGCGGACTGCGCTCATCCGGCGCGGAGGAGGATGCACGTTCCTGTCACGCCCGCCATCTTCGGGGAGGATCGCAGGCAGATCCCTTCGTACTTGAGTTGTTCCACGCCCTGCCACCCTACGTGCCTGACTGCAATACCTGATTGTTCGCCTACATCAGTACCTGCCGAATTCCTGCCAGGCTTCGAACATCGCCCGGACATTCTCGAGCGGTACATCCGGCGCAATCTCCCCATGGCCGATCAAGCCTCCGTTGTAGCTCCCCAGTGCCTCGTACACCTCTCTGACGTGCGCTCGGATCTCGTCCCGAGTCCCGTGCGGGAGGATATGCTGGCGGTCGAGGTCCGACCGGAACGCTACCTTGCCGCCGAACCGCTCTGCGATCCGGCCGATGTCCATGATGGTGTGCTGGATGTTCAGCACGTTCACGCCGACTTCGACCAGGTCGGGCATGATCTCCCACGTGAAGCCGTCACTGTGGAAGTGGACATCCTTCCCGGCCGCTCTGCATGGCTCGAACATGCGAGCGTAGGCCGGCTTGAAGAACTTGCGCCACGTCGCCGGGCTCGTGATGAGACTCACCTGAGTACCCCAGTCGTCGCCGAAGTGGATACCGTCCGCGTCGGTATTCACCGCCCGGTGGATGTACTCCAGAGCATACTCAACCAATCTGTCTCGAAGCAGATATGCCTCCTCCGCATCGAGCGCCAGATCGTACATCAAGTTCTCGTACCCGCGAAGCCACTGCATCCGCTCGAAGAGGTTCATCCCTCCGAGGAACGTGTAGTTCTCATGGCCGGAATCCTCCAGTCCCGTCTGGAAGTTGACGAACCACTCATCGTCCGGGTTCGGAGGGGGAGCATAGTTCGCGAAGTTGTCCCAGTCCGCAAGCGGGTGGCCGACCGGGATGCCGAGCATGCCGTCGTAGTCGTTCTTCCATGTGATTCCCCAGCCGTCGGTATGTGTCCCGGCCTGATATGCGGGATCGAGATGCTCGATGATCGGCATCGCGTAAGACTGCCCAACGTCGCTCCCATACTCGTTCAGCAGGTCGATCAGCGGCTGTCCGTGCTTCAGGATTGCCGCCGGGAGGACTCCGTGGAAGAGCGGCACACGGTCCGGCCCTGTGAAGTCAATCGCTCGTCGTACTCGTTCTCGGCTTGTCATATCTGCTCCTATGGAACTGCGCCCATCCGCGATCAGTCCAACAAAGTGAGGGAGTGGGCGTAACCTTCAGGCTCATTCGCGCGTTTTACCATTAGCCTGTTCTGCAGGCGAATCCTCTGATGCCGCCCGGTTGTTGGGTCAGGATTTCAAATCCTGACCCAACAACCGGGCGACGAATGATAAGGAATCCGACATGCGCAAACAGAGTGGAATGACTTTCCTCGAGATACTCCTTCTCCTGGCTCTGCTCACGTGTATGCTGCTGCTCCTCTTCCCGACGGTGGTTTCGATGCGGGCCAAGGGACGGAAAACCCAGTGCATGTCGAACCTCCGCCAGATCGGCATGGCCCTCGAACTCTACTCTCACTCCTACGAGGGGCGACTTCCACCGTGGCTCAACCGGCGGCGTGATGCATTCGGGCACACCACGAAATGGGATAACCCGGAACTGCTCTACCAGGCGATCCGCAGGGGCATCGCGGACAGCGGGGTAGCCTACTGCCCGAACGATCAGATCGCGGGCAAGGATGAGGAGCGCTTCGGCATCGACCACCGGTACTTCAGCTATTATTTCGGCACGCGGCCTGAGCAGAAGGGCGCGCACGTGACCCTGGAGGGCCTCACGATTAATGGGAGGGTCGCCCTCGGGTCGGCGGAATACGTTATGGTCCGAGACGCCAACATGGCATTCGTGAAGAAGCTGCCTGGGAAACCGCCCAGGGGATGCGAGCATCTCGGCGGTGTCAATGCGGTCTACCTCGACGGCCACGCGAAGTGGATCCGATAGGGGGATTGTTGATGGTTCATGGTTGATGGTTGATGGGGGAGCAGACCTCCATTTCCCATCTGCCATTAACCATGAGCCATGAACCATTAACCATTCGGCACAACGATCTCGTCCATCGTTCGCTTGGGCACGTGGTGCACGCCTGCTGAGTCGCGGTAGTACTTGATGTTGCCATCGGGGCCGACATCCTCCAGCACGACCTTCTCCTTCGGGTAGCCGAGCGCCAGGATGAGCACAATCTCGTATCGCGCGGGGATATCGAGCACCTGACGCAGTGTATCCCGATCGATCGAGCCGATCATGCACCCTCCGAGGCCCTTTTCAGCCGCACCGAGCATGATGCTCTGAGCCGCGATCCCGTGGTCGCATCCGAATCCCTTGCTGATCTCCGTGTCGCCGAGAACGACGATGTACGCCGCCGGTCGCTCGCCTTCCTCAGGTCCCGGCCAGTCCTTCAGGTAGCCCGCCCACAGCGTGGTTGGGAAGACTTTGGCGTTTACATCGGGGTCGCTGCAGATGATGTACTTCAGGGGCTGAAGGTTGGCCGCGGAGGGTGACAATCTGCCCAGGTCCACGAGGTCCCTGAGCAAGCCGGCCTCGATGCGCTTGTCCTGGTGGAAGCGCCGGTAGCTTCGATTGGCCTTGACAATGTCTTCGATCATCTCCCGATCCTCCTGATCTGTTCTGCGATGCATGTTAGAGGTGCAAGGCGGAAAAGTCAAGAGAGATCAGCGGGGAAATGGTTGATGGTTCATGGTTAATGGGGGCCATTCCCGCGGGGTGCATTCGCGTTGAGTGGGTAGCAAGTAAGGAAGGAGTCTCCTGTAATAGTCGGTAATGGTTTGTTGAAGGACAAACATTCCGAAAGGAGACTCCCAGAGAATGCTTACACTTTTGCACACAGACTCCCTCCTTCAGGCCGCTCGCGACTTTGCGCGCAGCTACATCGATTGCACGGACTTAGGGTCAGCCGAGGAGCGTATTCAGATCCTGGCGCGTCAGATTGCCGGCGCAATGATGAGTGAGGTTGCCGCCAAGATGAGCGGAAAGCCCACCTACAAGGGTGTTGGGATAGAATGCGAATGCGGCAGACTGGCCAGGTTCAAGGGATACCGGAAACGCTTCATTCGGACTTTGCACGGAGACATAGAGGTCGAGAGGTCATACTACCGTTGCGACCATTGCAGGCGGGGCTACATTCCATGGGACCGCGAGCAGGGGCTGTCCGAGAGAGTATGGACCGCCAGAGTGAAGGAACTCACCGCCTCGATCTGCGCCGCGCTTCCATATGAAGCAGCCGCAAGGCTGATCGAGCGAACCACGGGTATTGCGATCGAAGAGAGCAGCGAAGAAGAGATAGTCCGGGATGTTGGGGAATGCCTCCGCCGAGAGGAGCAGGAAGCGATCATCTCTGTGGTAGACACAGGTGAAGAGGTCTCCTGCGAGGCGACGCCACAGAGGCTCTACATTGGCATAGACGCGGCCAAAGCGCACACCGATGGCCAGTGGCATGACATCAAGACCATGGTGGTATACGAAGGCGTTCCGGCTGCAGGCAAAGACACGGATACCGTCACCAACTCGCGCTACATAGCGGCGCAAGAGACGAGCGACGAGTTCGGGAGACGGGTATACACCAGAGCACTGCAAGCCGGCTATGACGGGGCAAAAGAGCGTATAGTGATCGCCGACGGCGCAGACTGGATATGGAGAGAGGTCAGGAATCATCTGCCGGAGAGCATCAAGATCATCGACTACTGGCATGCCTGTGAGCACATATACGGCTTGGCGCGGACACTCTACGGAGAGGGGAATCCCAAAGGGAAGCGCTGGGCAAACGAACACTGCCGGAAGCTTAAAGAGAAGGGGCCGGGGAGTCTGCTTAGAGCCATGAAGCGGCGCAGAGCACGAAACGATTCTGAGAGGGAAGCGCTTCGGATCGAGACAGGCTACTTCAGAAAGTACCGCAAGTACATGAACTACCCGGCATACAGGGCCAAGGGGATGATGATAGGCAGCGGTCCGGTGGAAGCGGCGTGCAAGGTGATAGTAGGCCAGAGGTTAAAGCAAGCCGGGATGCGATGGACGAAGGACGGCGCAGATGCAGTGCTCGCGGTGAGAACTGCCCTCCTAAGCGGCGAACTGGCTCGGATCGAGCACGCAGCACGTGCCGCCTGAGCCGTGCTCTACCCACTCTGAGGGAATTCCACCCATTCCCGCGTTCCCCATTGACAATCAGCCATCAACCATCCCCACGCTACGATGCCAGTCTGAGGGTGAATGGAGGGTCGCTCTCTTCCGAGTCGTTCAGCGTCTTATCGTAGATCTGGGCGTTCACTATCGCGACCGACGCGGACGAAGCGAGTGTCTGGAAGAGCTTGATCTTCTCGTCATTCAGCGAGATGTGCTTCTCGAAGAAGAGATTCAGCACCCCGAGAGCAAGGTCATGGTATACGAGCGGGACGGATACTGCGTATCCATCGTGTCTGGCGAGGACTCTCCAGGGAAGGAATTCGACGTCCGTGAACACGTCATCGACCGTGCAGATCCGCTTCTCTCTGAATGCCCTGGCGGTGTGGCCTGAGTAGAACGCCGGAAAGCCCTTCCCGTCGACTTCCTGGCTCTCGCGTTGCCTGAGAGGCGACTCGGGCAGTCCGTATGTCACCTCGGTGGTCAACGTCTGGCCGCTGTCGTCAGAGAGCATGACGGAAGCGAACTTGGCCGAGAGCATTGCCGCGGTGTCGGATACGAGAGCAAGCAGAACGACTCGCAGGTCGAGGGTATTCGTCAAGCGCGAGGACATGTAGTGAACGGCCTCCATGTGCTTGATCCGCGACTGAGCGTCTTCGTATGATGAGCCGAACTGAAGGCCCAGTTCCATCAGCAGCACCATCATGCCGCAGATGTACAGGGCTTGGGAGACCCACCAGGTGATATCGAAATCGTGATGAGATGCAAGTGACCCGGCGCCGGCTGCTACTGCCAGAGTCAGGAATGATACCAGCCGCTTGCTGAGATCGTCTTCCCTGATGGCGAAACCTCGTATGTGCGTGATCAGCGCCAGCGTCGCGAAGCCCATTCCCAGGATGGAAAGGCTGCGCATCGATATGAGATCCAGCCACAGATCGTGTACCACCGAGACTACCGGGCGCGACAATATCGATCGCAGGTGGAGCCACTCGGGATCGAACACAAGCGGGAGGACCATGACGCACATGGAGAGCACGAGCGCGATTATGAGAGTGCGCGTGCCCGTTCTTCGGAAGGTCTGCGCGTTGTTCACAGTGGTGCAGCCGGCCGCCATGATCAGAAGACATGCCGCTGCGATATGCCATCCACCGGCATACCGCGCGCCAAAGATCGCCAGCGATGAAGTCGAATCCTGAGACACCGCCGACAGGATGCCATGAACAAGCGCAGCCAGTGACACACCGCTGAATGCGATCGTGGAGAGCAGGAATCTCTGTTCCCTGGTGACGTTGTACTGCACCCACAGGCAGTAGACGACGCAGATTCCGACCACCACGCCGCAGCCTTCAAGAAGCGCGTGTGCGGAATAGTTGCAGTGCGTAACTGGGAAGTTGGACAGGAATAGCAGTCCGGCGATCATTGCGGCGAGTGCGGTTACCCAGACAAGCGATCGCTTACCATATGAACTGACTGCGAGCATGAAGCCTCGCGCCTCGCCTGCTGCCGGACTTATCTCTGTCGTTGTGCCCTCGAATCCCACTGTTGTGCCCGTCCTGCGATCTTGCGTGATAGTGCTAATCCTATTATAGGAAAGGCGGGGCCATTCTTTACCCACACAAGCAGAAGAGCCCCGACCTTTGTGGGTCGGGGCTCTCGAGAAGAATGATTTGCGAACCGTGTTCCTACGGCATTCCGGGGAGCATGATCGGCATGTCCACGTTGCCCATGCCCATCGCCGGGAGGTACGTCTTGGCTTTCTCCATGGCAGAGGAGATGATCTCGGGAGCAGTTCGATTGCCTGCCTGACCTCGGAGTTCCGCCATCAGACGGCCCAGGAACGCGGATACATCCGGAGCCGCATTCTTCGCAGCGGCATCCTGCGCGATCTCGACATCCATGGCGTACACTGCGAAGAGCGTCTCCCAACCGGTCTTGGTCCTCTGCTCGGCCTTGTACTCTGCCGGAAGAACGACCGTCAGGACTCTGCCGTCCAGCGTCTTGTGCTTAAACTTGAGACTTGTGAAGACCCTGCCATCCCAGTTCTTCTTGGAGATGACCTTGGCCCCGGAATGAACAAGCTGACCGAAGCCGATGGCAGGCTCGGTGACTATTCCCGTGGTGGAAGGAGCACTCGATCCGGAACTACCCGTGCCTCCAGCGGCCGCTCCCATGCCGGCCATACCGGAAGCGTCCATCGCGCCGGGCGGCGGAGTCTCGACCGGTATCTGGCTATTCTGAGACTGCGCATAGATGCTCTGCCAACTGTAGAGGACTCCAAATGCCACTATCACGACAAAGACTGTTATCAGCCAAAACTTGCTTTTTCTTGCGGTGTCTGCCATTCCCGTAGTCCCTCCTCCGGACAGAAGCGCTTGCAGCCCAAGGCAAACGCGATCAGGACACTGATAATAATAACGCATGCACGGCTTGTTGTCAACCGTTCGGACGTGCGAGGGTGCATTTCCGCAGAGTGGGTCAGCCTCTCGTTATGCCACCAGAGTGGCTACTCGAGGAGAACGGTTGGGTGGCTTGCCAAGCTTCCCAAGCCCCAGCCCCGTCTAGTCTCGAGTAGGTTTCTCTGGAAACCATAACGAGAGACGGTCGCCACCCACTCAACTCGAATGCACCCGACGTGCGACGACGCGTCCGGTATTTCTTAGACGGTACAACCTGGGCAATATGTTTCACCCCGCGCGCGGAAATTCGAGTGCCGCTGCAAATTCTGCGACGACACTCCGGTCGTTCTCCCTCGCCAGGGCGCTCTCCAGGGCATCCTTCGCGCGATCGGAGCCGATCTTCCCGAGTGCCCACGCGGCATGTCCCCTGATGACGGGCTCCTCGTCAGAGAGCGCCTTGACCAGTGCCGGAACCGCGATGGGGTTGCCCGTGTTTCCGAGGGCGACCGCCACGTTGCGACGGAATCGAGTCCTGCCTATCCATCCCGCGGTGGTCGGCCCGATCAGTCGTTTGAACTCAGACGGACTGATATTGAGCAGGGGAAGCAACTCCGGCTCTTCACCCAATCCCGCTGATGGGCGGAATGCCGCGACGTTGCCGGGCTTTGCCTCGCGGTTGAGCGGACAGGCATCCTGGCATGTGTCGCAGCCGTAGATCCGTGTGCCGAGCTTCTCCCGGAGCGGGTGGGGGATGAACCCCCTCGATTGCGTGACACGGGAGAGGCATAGGCGAGCGTCCACCGTGTATGGCGCACAGATGGCCCCAGTCGGGCACGCTCTCATGCACTCGTCGCACTCGCCGCAGATATCGAGCGGCGCAGGCGAATCGGTCTCAAGCTCAATATCGGTAAGAATCTCGCCGAGCACCACCCACGACCCGTACTCCCCGACGTAGACGCAGGTGTTCTTCCCCCGCGAGCCGATTCCCGCTCGGATGGCCGCCGAGCGATCGACGATCGGCCCGGTGTCCGTGTACGACCGGAACTCGATGTGGCTGCCGACCTCGGTCCGGATGCGTCTTGCCAGTTCGGTGAGCCGCTCCTGGAGGACTCCATGGTAGTCGAGTCCCCGCGAGAAGCGGGCGACCCAGCCTCGGGGAGTATGGGACTGATGGGACATATGAGACTCATGGGATAGGTAGGAGCGAGCCACCGAGATGATCGATCGGGCGGAGGTCAGGCTCTCGCGCGGGTGCGTGTACAGCGCGATCTTCTCGGCGTCGTAGCCGGATCCCTCGAGCAGGCCGTGCTCATACCGCTCGCGGAGAGTCTCCTGTGCCTCGACGAACGGTTCCGCGCTCGTGATCCCGACCGCGTGGAAGCCTACCCCCCGCGCAAGACTCTTCACTCGCTCTGTCAGAGACATGGGCAGAACCCTAGAACACAGATGGCACAGATGGCAGAGGATGGAACGGATAGAGTTCTATGAGGAAGCCAGGAGAGCGGGAAGACAATGGGGGAATGGAAGAGTGGGCGACTCCGGATCTCCCATCCGCCCTTTCCCCCATTCTCTTCCCGCTCCTGGACCCCTATCTTCCTGGTTTCCTGATAAGAAGCCTTATCCGCATTATCCTCTCCAATCCGTCTCATCTGTGTTCTGAGACCTTTCGCAGGCCGTAGTGATAGGTTTCGTCGCAGAACGCCTCGAGGCTCTCGATCGGGCAGTCGGCGGTGATGCCGTTGCCCGCCGTGATCATCAGCCGCCCCTCGTCGGGCCGCCAGTATGTGTCGATCAGGAAGCGGATCTCCGCGCGGACCTCCTCCGGCGTGCCCCAGGGGATCACCTGCTGAACGTCGAGCCCCGCCCAGACGCAGATATCCTTGCCGAACCGATCGGCGATCACCTGGTCGTCCATGGTGTGCTTCTGGATCGGATGCAGCACGTCGAGGCCGGCTTCGATCCAGTCGGGGATGAACTTCTCGACATTCCCGCAGCAATGAAGCCAGAAATGCATGCCCAGCTCGTGTGCCTTCGCGAACAGCTCGGAGTAGTAGGGCAGGAAGAACTCGCGGAAGATGGTCGGCGAAAAGAACGGACCGGTCTGTGTGCCGAGATCGTCGCTCGTGAAGATGCCATCGACATCTGCCTCACCCTTCGCCCGCTCCATCATTGCGAGGTAGAAGTCGGTGAGCGCGCGGAACATCCGGTGGACACTCTCGGGATCGGTATAGTAGTCCATCAGGGCGTTCGTCATGCCGCGCATCGACCAGTGGCGCTCGAAGTAGCAGAACCAGAAGTTGCCCAGGAGATAGCGACCGTCCGACTCGACAGCAGGTATCAGGCCCGGATAGCTCGGCTTCGGAAAGTCCTCGAGAATGCCATCGAGCAGCGCCCAGTCGGGGATCGCCATCTTCGAGTCGATCGCGCCGCCGGAGTTGATGCTCGGATCGGCGTAGTTCACCCAGCGGTACTCCGGATCGTCCTCAGGGGCGTCGTACATCGACGGCATTCGGATGCCGACCGTTTGGACGTCCATCGGGTAGGTCGCCAGGAGGTCACGGGCCCGTTGCTCATGGACGCCGAACCTCGCCGGGTCGGTCCAGAAGTGCACCATCATCGGGACCCGTGGCGCGATCGAGCGCCCCTCGATCACGGAAGCGGTTTCATCTCGTGTCAGCGGTTGATAACTCACTATCTACTCTCCAACCCGTCAGTCCTGAGTTCGCCGGTGAATGACGGCGTGTAACGAAGGACGGTGGCATGAGGCCGTCCTTCGTTACACGCCGTCATTCACCGGCGAACTCAGGACTATCGGTGTTTCTATCCATCAGTTGTTGAGGTCATTCCGTGCTGCGTTCAGAATCTCCTCCAGCGCATGATCCAATGCCGGATCGAGCGGTTCGGGGACGTGCGCGCGGAGGATCTCCTCCTTGCGGACACGGCAGCGGTCCTGCATCGATGTCGCCCCCGAATCGAGCCACGCCTGATAGTAGTCGCGGTCGAGCAGGCGCGGGAACTACAGCTCTCGGCGGAAGTGCTCGGCGGTGTGCTCGCGGTCGATGAACGTCCCGCCCGGACCCGCGTCGTCGATCACGTCGAGGCCGAGCGCCTCGTCGCTGAGATCGATCTCCCGCATCATGCTCTCGACGTAGGCGATGACCTCGTGCTGGAGCATCAGCATGTCGAGCGACGACGCCTGATCGACGCCGCAGATGCCCATGTGGCCGAAGATGTCGGCGCCGGCGGCGGCGCCCATCGCCAGCGTGATGCCCGCCTCCAGGCCGGCCTGGGCGTCGGCGCGCTTCGAGTCGGTCAGGCCGACGTTGATGTAGACCGGCAGGCCGTAGTGCTTGCCCATCTGCGTCATCGCCACGCCGAAGATCGCCTGCTCGGGGCCGCAGAAGATCATCTGCGTCGTGCGCATGTCGAAGGCGTGGCAGATGCCGCCGTAGCAGACCGGCATCCCCGGCCGGATGAGTTGGGTGATGCAGACGCCGGCGAGGATCTCGGCGTTCTCCTGGGCCATCGTGCCGGCGACGGTCGCCGGCGCGGAGAGCCCCATCTGCGCCATCGGGCCGATCGGGACGGGCAGGTTCAGGCGCGCGGTCTCGAAGAGCAGGTCGATGCCATGGAATGGGAAGCGCAGCGGGCTGATCGGCTCGAGGAACGGGTAGCAGACCGGGAACTCGACCGCCCGGGCCTCGCTGCCTCGCAGCGCGATCATCATCTCGATCAGGTACTTCGCCGACGCGCGGTCGTGGAACCAGAAGTGATCGGCTTGGTGGTGTTGCGGATCATGGTCGCCATGACCTCGACGCAGCGGTAGCTGACCGGCATCTCGTGCGGGTCGGCCATCGCGCCGGGGATGGTGATCTGTTCGAGCGCATCGGCGAATCGGGTGGCGGTGGCGACGTCGTCCATGGTCACGAAGCGTCGCTCACCACGGAGTTCATCGACCCAGTAGGCCTCGCCGGCGATCGAGTTGTAGTTCCGCTTGCCGACTCCGAACTCGGCCTTCTTGGAGAGATCGCGGCCGTAGATCGTGAACTGCTTGCCCGCCTGGTCGAGCGACCGCATCACGAGATCGGCGGGGATCCGCACGATCTGCTTCTCCCGATCCACTCGTGCGCCCGCATCGGCGAACCGGCTGAGCATCTCCTCATGGGGTGTATGTACGCCTGTGCGTTCGAGGATCGAGAGCGATGCCTCGTGTATGCAGTCGATCTGGCTATCTGAAAGGACTCTGCTGAACATGCTTCTCCTTTGGAGTGCGATGGCTCGACATCGCTTTGGTCTTCGGCGGCTTGACGCCATCCTCCCGTGGGCCGCCGTGTCAAGCCACGGCTCAGGAAAGCGATGTCAAGCCATCGCACTCCAAATGACGGCTCGGAGGGCGCGTTCTTCCTCTTCGGAGATACGGCTCTCGGGGCGGAAATCCCTCTCGAACTCGCGGACGATCTCGCGCGCCTTGTCGATGTCGGTCTTTCCGCCGGATGCGCGCCAGGCGCTGAGCGACTGGTTGCTCCAGGTGCGCGGCTCGAACAACTCGGTCCGGAACCGCTCGACGGTGAACTGCGTGCCGAGGTGGTTGCCCCCGATCCCGGCGGCGAGGATCTCATCGAACGCGCACTCCTCCTCGTCAACGTGTGCCTCGGAGAACAATGCCTTCAGGCTGCCGGCGAGATCGTGATCGAGGACCATCTGCACCGGCGAACAGACCGTATCCACGCCCAGCAGGCCCGCCTCAATGCCTGCGTAACCGGTCGCCAATGCCGTCATGAGCGCTCCCTCGGCCTTCTGGACTCCGGCCTCGCATGAGGGCATATACGCATCGGTGCAGCCGGTGTGCCCGCCGGTCGAGCAACCGTAGAAAGCAGCGATGTCGGCAAACGCGAGGTTCACGCGAGTGCGCTCCGGCCTGCCATAGAGCGACATGCCGGTGCGCATATCGACTGTGGTCGCCATCCCGCCGACGTTGAATTGTGCATCATCCCATAGTGCGCTGTTGAGCAGGAACAGGAAGATCTGTTCGGCCAGCGCGAGGGTGAGAGTCCCGGCGAACGACACCGGCGCGGTCCCTCCCTGCGATGGCAGGTGCCCAATGCTCATGCGGAGTCCGCGGTCGGCAAAGTATAGAAGCTGCTCGCACTCCGGTCGCCCGAGCTTCAGCGGCGAGACGAGCCATCCGCACGCGCAGAAGACATCTGTCAGCGGCTTTCCGATCGCATCGGCATGAATACCGAACATCTCGATCAGCGGCTCGCACAGCGCCGTGAAATGCACCTCGCCGCCGGGCGATCCGCCGTACTTCCATGCGTAGAGCTTCTCGGCAAGCGGGAGGAATTGCGCTGGGATGTCATCCGGGACGAAGGGCAGTCCGAGCATCCCGCAGCCATCAAGCCCCAGGTGCTGAGCGAGGCCAAAGTACCGTGCGAGCAGTGACTCGTCGAACGGCCGCATCTCGTCCGTGAACGGGTCGAGATACATGCACTGGTAGACCCCGCAGCCGAGCCCGATCCTCGGCGTGTCGAAGCTGACCGGCGTCTTCGGCGCATCCCAGATCCGGCGCTCGGTGAGATCGGACGGAAAGCACACACGATCCGTCAACGGATCAGTCTGCCCTCCCACGGACGCCAGCTTCCGTCGCAGGCCCTCGTGCTCCACCTGCACGCCGACTTCCGCGAGAACCCGGAGGGCGTTGCGGTGGATCTCCTCGATCTGAGGCTTTGTCAGGAGGCCGCTCAGTCGCATAGTCTTTGGAGTGCGATGGCTCGACATCGCTTTGGTCTTCGGCAGGCTTGTAGGAGGCGACTCCAGTCGGCGATCCTGGCAGCAAACCGATCTCGTAAGACGACAACTGAGATCGCCGACTGGAGTCGCCTCCTACAAGCCTGCGGTTGGTGTCAGAACTGCGGGAGGTACTCCGCCTGGGCCGCGAGGAGTTCATCCGCGAGCTTCTCGGCGGTCTTCATCGATTCGACCGCGCCGTCGAGCACCAGCGCCTGAATGAACTTGCCCCGGCTGCCCTGAAGCGCGGCCTCGACCGTCGTCTCGACCCACGCGAGCCGTGTCGCCAGCGTGCCGACGATCCCGACGGGCAGGGGAGCCTGAGCGATCGGATGCATCCCCGATCTGTCGGCGATGGCCGGACTCTCGACGACGGCATCCATCGGGAGGTTCGGGACCTGCCCGGCATTCGGAAGGTTGGCCGAATAGGTGCGCCCGGCGTCGGTGCGGATGCTCTCGATGATCTCCATCACCTGCTCATGCTCGCCGCCGATTAGCTCGAAAAAGTCCTCGGTGAGCGGCTGATCGGACGCCGCGACCTCCTTCATCTCCTCGAAGATCGCGTCCCCGCCGGCGATCGTCCCCTCGAAGCTGTATGCGTCGACCCCGAGCTTCTTGCCATAGTAGTCGCCGGTGCGGAAGAACTGCGTGAAGAACTCGGTGATGTGCCGGTCGAGCACCGCCGGGAACGCGCCGAACAGCTTCGTCATCTGCCAGGTGAAGATGCTTAACTCGTCGGGCGGTGACTGGCCCAGCTTGGCGATGTTCTCGTCGGCGATCTGCATCAGCCGGGGCATCACGTCCTTGCCGCCGATGCTGATCTCGGTGAACCATGTGAGGTGGTTCGATCCCGACGGCGCTATAGTCGATATGCCCTCCGAGGACATGCGAAAGGAAGTGCGCCACGTGAAAAACGCCATGGCAGAGGCCGACCATGTTTGCGCCGGTCGCCTTTCGGACGCCTCGGCACACGGGGCCCATCGGGTTGCCGTAGTTGAAGAAGAGAGCGTTCGGAGCGAGATCGAGCACGTCCTCCGCGATGGCGACCATCGAGTTGATCATCCTCAGCGCCCGAGATGTCCCGCCGGGCATCACGCTGTCACCGACGGGCTGATAGATGCCATACTTGCGAGGGATGAACACGTCCTGCTCCCACGCTCGCCGTCCGCCGACCCCGATGGTGCAGATGATCGCCGTCGCGCCGGGGAGGACATCCCTGCGGTCGAGGGATGCGCTCAGCGTGATCGGCGACTTCCGCGCCTCGATCATCTTGCGCGTGAGGCCTTCTGCGACGGCCAGGGCCTCTGGGTCGATATCGACGAGCGCCAGGTCGCACTCCTGGCCGCGCTGGATCAGGTCAGCGACCATCCCGCGTGTGAACATGGCGCTCCCGGCTCCTACCAGTACGAACTTCTCTCTCACGGCACATCTCCTTACTAACAACACCGTCAGTCCTGAGTAGCCGGTGAATGACGGCGTAACGAAGGACGGCTCGGTGCAGCAAGGCCGTCCTTCGTTACGCCGTCATTCACCGGCTACTCAGGACTGACGGTTTCTGCGCGGGTATAATGATGGTTTGTCCTGAATGGTCAGGCTGCGTCTGCGGCCACAGGTACCGACACGACTACGTACTCAGCGATCGATTGCGTCTCGGGGATCGGCAAGCCGTCCTCCAGCATCCCGCGTACATGCATCTGGATGGCCTGGTGCATATTGCGCTCCGTATCCTCGATGGTCTTCCCTGTAGCTATGCACCCCGGGAGGTCTGGTGAGTAAGCCGAGTAGTTGCCGTTTGCCTTTTCGATCACAACCAGGAACCGATACATTCTTTGCCTCCTACTTCAGGCCAGCCTGTTCCAGTATACTGTTCAGCGTCTTGGGCGCCACGTCATCGCTCGGGTGACCGGCGATTGTTACCCGTCCCCGCTTTGTGGCATGTTTGTATTGTCGGTGACTGCCTTCGGTCGTCACGAGATACCAACCGTCGGCGATTACCCGCTTGACTATATCACGTACTTTCATCGGTGTCCGAACTCGTCATCTGCCCGTCGGTCTCCTAGAGCACCGACTTCACCGCTGCGATGATATCATCGCGCTTCGGGACGACGGCGTCTTCGAGCGGCTCGCTCATCGGGATCGGGCACGTCCTTGCCCGCCAGGATCACCGGCGGGGCGTCGAGGTAGTCGAAGCCGATCGTGCCGTCGGCGAACCGATACTCGCTCACGTCGCGGACGATCTCCGCGCCGATGCCGCACCGGAGAATCCCTCCGAGACGGTGATCAGCCGGCCGGTCTTTCGCACGGAATTGGCGATCGTCTCGACATCGAGCGGGTTCAGGGTTCGCGGGTCGATGACCTCGACGTTGATCCCTTCCTTCTCGAGTTCGAGAGCCGCGTCCATCGCGAAGTGCAGCATGCCGGCAGTAGGCCACGATGGTCGCGTCCGTGCCCTCGCGCTTGATGTCGGCGACACCGAGCGGGATGATGTAGTCGTCGGTCGGGCACCGGGCCCATCACGCCGCTGTAGAGGACCTTGTGCTCGATGAAGATCACCGGGTTGTCGTCGCGGATCGCGGCCTTGAGCAGGCCCTTCGCGTCGTATGGCGTCGAGGGCATCACGACGTAGAGGCCGGGGATGTGCACGAACCATCGCCTCCAGGCTCTCGGAGTGGTGCGCGGCGATGCAGCGTCCGACTCCGCCTTCGGTTCGGAGGACGCGTCGGGACCTTGGTCTTGCCGCCGAACATATAGCGGTTGTAGCGCCATGTTGTGGACGAGCTGGTCGGAGGAGATGGTCAGGAAGTCGATGTACATGATCTCGGCGATCGGCCGCATGCCGCGCATGGCCGCGCCCGCCGCCGCTCCCGCGATCGCCGCCTCGGAGATCGCGGTGTCGATCACGCGCTGTCGGGCCGAACTCGTCGTAGAGGCCGCGGGTCGCCGCATACGCGCCGCCGTAGAGCCCGACGTCCTCGCCCATGATGAACACGGTCTCGTCGCGCTTCATCTCCTCGCGCTGGGCGTCGACGATCGCCTGGCCGTAGGTCATGATCGGCATCCCGAACTGCTCTTCGAACTTGGTCGTCGCTTCCTTGTTCAGCTTCGGCAGAGCCGTCTTCGCCACGACGTCCGACTGCTCGCGGAGGGATCGCCGAATCTCGGTCTCGATCGCGTTGATCTTCTGCGCGACCGGCTTCTCCTGAGCCTTCTGCGCCTCCCAGGCCTTCTTGTCGACCGGCACGTAGACGTCGTCGTACAGCTCGCTCACGTCGGGATACGGGCTGTCGATCGCGAACTTGGTGGCGTTCTCGATGCGTCTTGACGGCCTTGCCCTCGATCGCGTCCAGCTCGGCCTCGGTGGCAGACCGCCGTCCAGGAGCTTCTTGCGCAAAGCACGTGATCGGGTCACGCTGCCTTCCACTCGGCTTCCTCTTCCTTCGGGTGCGGTAGACGCGCTGGTCGCTGATGGAGTGGCCGTACCAGCGGTAGGTCTTGCCCTCGATCAGGGTCGGTCCGCCGCCCTTGCGCGCGCGCGTCGACGGCCTTCGTGACCGCCTCTCGACGGCGAGCACGTCCATGCCGTCGACGATCACGCCCGGCATGCCGTAGGCCGCCGCTCGGATCGGCGATGTCCTCGATCGCTCGACGCCTGCCCGGCGCACGTCGACGGACTTGTCGTGGAACGGGACGGACATGCCGTAGAGGTTGTTCTCGCAGATATAGACGATCGGCAGGCCGCAGAGCATGCGTCGCGCCCATGTTGAGCGCTTCGTGGAAGCTGCCGGTGTTGGTCGCGCCGTCGCCGAAGAAGCAGAGCACGACGTCGCCCGTGCCCTTGAGCTTCTCGGCCAGCGCCGCGCCGGTGCCGATCGGGATGTTGCCGCCGACGATGCCGGTCGAGCCGAGGTTGCCCTTCTCGACGTCCGCGATGTGCATCGAGCCGCCGCGGCCCTTGCAGTAGCCGGTGGCCTTGCCCATCAGCTCGGCCATCATCTTGTTCCAGTGGTCCTGGCGCTCGGCCTCGGTGCTGGGCATGCTTGTCGCCGATCGCGCCGCAGTGGCCGTGACCTCGGTGGGTGCTGGCGATCACGTCATCCTCGGTGATCGCCGAGATCGCACCGACCGCGACGGCTTCCTGGCCGGCATAGAGATGCGACGCTCCCTTGATTATGCCGAGTTTGAGCAGCTCGGCGACCTTCTCTTCGAAGAATCGAATCTCATACATCTGGCGAAGGAAATCGCCCAGCGTCTCTTTGCCCAATCCGCCGAAGGATTCGGACTTGCGAGCAAGTGTTTTTGCCATGAGGAACTCCTTTGCGCGTAACCGGTTTCTTCAGCGATGATTGTAATGCCTTGGCGGCCCGTTCGTCAAGGTCATATGGAGTGCAGACCCTCACCCCCGACCCCTCTCCCGGGGGGCGAGGGGGGTTGGCGTCTCCCCTCTCTCGGGGGCGAGAGCCCGCGTGCCGCTGTTTCCCGCGTGTCCCGCAGGGGAACATATATATCGGAAGACTCGACATGGAGAGGATGATGCGAGATGACGGAGACAATCACGGATGATGCCGGCATGGAAGAGCCGTTGATACTGGAACGCCTGAGCGACCTCCACGACCAGGATGAATACCTGGCGAACTACCCTGATATACGAGGCCGCGCCGTAGTGAATCCCGTGGGAGAGGAGGTCGGTACGGTCGACGACTTGTACGTGAATCCGAGGCGGCGAAAGGTGGAGATGGCGGCAATCACCTTCACCGGCCCGGTCGGTTCCGGCGGCAAGAGCGTCCTGGTGCCGGTTGACGAGATCCGCCACGATGAGGACCAGGTGAAGATCATGACCGCATACGCTCGAATCGAGCACGCACCCGAGTTCCATCCCGACGCGCTGAACTACGAGTCGTGTTGCGACTTCTGGGGAGACGAAGCCGCCGATCCTCAGGACAGGCCCGGAGAGCGCAACCCCCTTCCACCGGGACGCCTCGAACTCGAGGATGAGGACGAGTACGAGCGATCACTCGCCAGTGAGGAGTGAACGGTGACCCCGGTGCACTTTCGGCCCGAAATGGCGTATCATATGTGTAACGACCGTACCGGGAGATACCATTGTGATCCGTGAAGATACTCAGAGCCGCGCATGGTGGCTCGTTGCGGTGATTATCCTTCTCGCGGCATCGGCTGTGTCTGCGCAGGAGTTCACCTTCAGCTTCTCCATCACCGGCTACCAAAAGGATACACGGTTCGGAGAGCCGGCCGGACTCGCCGTGTCCGATCGCCTGAACACGGTCTACGTTGCCGACGTGAAGGATTCCGCGCTGTATGCCTTCGACCTCCAGGGGACTCCGAAGCCCATCAGGGCTGACCGGGAGAAGATCGGCATCCTGTATGCGGTCGCCGTCGACAAAGACGGCAGCGTGTACGTCGCCGCCAACGACGCCGCCCCGATCAAGATAATCGACCCGAAAGGCGAGATTGCCACCCTCGAACTCCAAGCGCCCGAGGGAGATCAGAAGCCGAGGCCCGGGCGGATGACGTTCGATCGTGACGGCAACCTGTACGTAGTCGATCGGGCCAACTCGCGGCTCTACGTGCTCGACAAGGACCGCAAGCTCAAGATGCGGATCGGCGGCAAAGGCAGTAAGCGCGGCGAATTCCGGCAACTGCAGGATGTCGCCGTCGACCGCCAGGGACGGATCTACGCGCTCGATGCGCTCGGGATTCCGGTCCAGGTCTTCGATAAGAAGGGGAAGTACCTCTACCGGTTCGGATTCCACGGAGGCGGCGATCAGGACATCGGCACTCCGAATGCGATCACCCTCGATCGGAACGACCAGGTCTGGATCGTGGACAAGGGCCAGCACTGCCTCAAAGTTTTCGATCGCGCGGGCGAGTTCCTGCGACGGCTCGGGACATATGGGGTGGGCGAGGGGACGCTCTTCGACCCGGTGGACATCGAGATCGACGGCTCGGGGAAGGTATACGTGGCAGAGGCCGGTGGTCGAAGGATACAGGTATTCCTCGTCAGCAGGCCGTACGAGACCTTCACGTCCCCAGGTTTTTGACACGTTTTGCTCAATAAGGTATACTCAGAATCGCATTTCCCAAACAATAAGGAGCCGTCACACGTGGAAGATGAACTGAACAGACCGTCCCAACCGGATAGCGCAAAGGAACCGGGACTTATCAGAGCCTTGTGGGTGTTCTTCAGCTCGATGAAGACGGCAATCACACTGCTCCTCCTGCTGGCCATCGGATCGGTGATCGGCACCATCATCCCCCAGGGCGGACCGCCGGAAATGTACATTCAGAAGTACGGCCAGGGGAACGGATCCTCTTCCGCGCACTCGGTCTCGATGACGTGTTCCACTCCGGTTGGTATGTGTTTCTGCTGACGATGGTGTGCGTCAACCTGACGGTCTGCAGCATCAACAGGTTCAAGCTGGCCTGGCGGAAGGCGTTCCAACCCAAGTTGTCGGCGAAGGCGGATCAGATCCTCGGCATGCAGGTGTCCGACAAGCTCACAGGTCCCGTCGAGAACGCCGAGTCGAAGGCCGTATCCGCTCTCCGAAGCGCGGGCTACGGAGTGACCACGGGTGAAGATGGCGGGGACCGATGTGTGTATGCCACTAAGGGCCGAATGGGCATCTGGGGGCCGTACATGACGCACCTGAGTCTGCTCGTCATCTTCGCGGGGTATATTCTAGGGAACCAGCTTGGCTTCGAAGGATTCACGTATATACCGGAGGGCGCGCAGGTCGGCAACTACTATCCGGACGGAGCAGAGGAACCGCGCAACCTTGGCTTCGAGGTCAAGCTCATCGACTTCACCATCGAGCACGACGCCGGGCACAACCCAACTGCGTATAAGAGCCGGTTGCAGGTGTACGATAAGGGCAAGATGGTTGCGGAGAAGACCATCGACGTGAACCATCCGCTCACATACAAGGGGATCACCTTCTACCAGAGCGACTTCGGCATCGAGGGGCTGATCCTCAGGATCGTGGCGCCCGACGGCGGCGCTTCACAGGTTCGTATTCCCGTGCATACGCAACAGGGCGAACGCGGCAAGGAATTCGTGCCGGAACTCGTGCCGATCGAAGTGAATACCGGCGGCAAGGCCTGGACCATCTTCACCCACAACTTCATCCCCGACTATATCGGACCGCCCAAGTTCAGCGCCTCCGATCTGCCTCTCAACCCGGCGGCGGAGGTCTACGTCAACGAGCACTTCACCGAGGACAGGACCGATTGGCACGGGGTCGGATGGGTATCAGCGGATGCCCCGGCCACTTACAAGGGTCACAAGATCGAGTTGGAGCAGGTGATCGACTCCACCGGGCTTCAGGTGGCAAGCAATCCGGCGCTTCCGGTTGTCTACGCCGGATTCGTGATCATGCTGCTCGGGGTGTTCGCGTCGTTCTACATTCATCATCGCGTGATCCGGGTGAGGGTTTCCGATCAGAGCGTGGTCGTCGGGGGCTCGTCCCGCGCCGATACTTTCGTCCTGGAGAAAGACATCGCCCGGGTAAAGGCCGCCTTGTGCGGGTAGATCCGCTCCCCGCGCCTATCCACCAATACCGAGTTCCCTCAGCACTGCCTGTTCGACCGCTGATAGATCTCCTTCGGGTGGGAGTTCGAGGGTGATCACCGGAAGCTCGCGCTCCCAGCCGTAGTACGTGCCCATCGAGCCGGGGCACGGATACCCGATATCACCCTTCGCTGGGAGTCCGCAGCACTCCGACATCCGCTCGGCGATCGGAGCCGCGCGCGAGCCGTTATAGTTCACGCAGGCCAGAGGCTCATGCAGCGTGATGATGAGGTGAGGCTCGAAGCGCCGGACGACATCGAGGATCGCACGGGTCTCCGGCTCGGAGGCAGGGACGACTCCACCGGGCGCGTCCTCAGTGCCGACGAAGTCCTTTGTAGGGAAGTTGCGGTTGATATCGATACCCCGAGCGTTCCGGCGAGTCCCGGCCTCGTAGCCGTCAGGGTTGGCGAGCGGTATGACTACGATGCGGTCGTCGAGGCGCTCGCATGCCCTGAGCCTCGCCAGTAGCGAGCCGACCAGTCCGACGCCGCACTTCTCGTCTCCATGGACGCCCGCCATCAGCAGGATCGTGCGCTCTCCCTCTCCGAACGAGAGCACCTCGATCGGGCGACCTTCTACAGATCCGTGTATCGGTGGTTCTGATTTGGACATCATAGCCTCAGGGCGACCGGGTTCTCGATCCATATTGGAGAGGAGTAGGCGGTCGGGCCGTCGGTCTTATCCGCGCAGTAGACCTGGACGAAGTAGTACTTCTGCGTCGGAACTAGGGCAAAATTCCAGGAAGCAGTATGTGTTGAGAACTCCTTGGTTCGGCAGACCTTCCCATTCTCGCCGACGAACTCGATCCTCGTAATCAGGTCCTTCGCATCCCTAGTATCAGGGTCGGTGATACGGATCGAGCAGGTAATGTTGGCCGCTTCCCGGATAACCGAGCCCATGATCTCGCCGTTCGCGCGGAAGGTCAGCCGAAGGTTCCTGTCCCAGGTGGCGTAGACCCGGCGCGTCCTCATCGCCTGCATGATGCTCTCGCGGGTGAGGCTCGGCGCGAGCACGCCTGTCCTGTACTGCTTCTGGGCGATCATCTGAGTGCCATGTGCATCCAGGGAGGCGATCGGCGCGAGTCTCCATCCCTTGTTCAGCGCGGCGAGGTAGGCCTCAGTTCGGGCGTTGCTGTTGCCGCTGAACAACTCGAACATGGTGACGCAGTCCCGGCGAGCGGGAGTCAGGTAGCCATAGCTGTTGTAGGTATCCTTGCCGGGATGGTTGAACGATGCCGCCACCTTCGTGGACTGCTCCGTCACCAGCCAGTCATAGAAGACCGGGAAGGTCACCTTCGGCCCGGTGGCGTCGAGGGTGGTTGCCGTATTCAGGGCATTGAGGTGTCCTCTGCCGTCGGGGCCGTCGTTCTCGGAAAACTCGAAGCCGGCGATGGCGATGAACGAGCTGTCGGTGGCTTCGTCCGCCTCACGCTTGGTAGTCTCATAGTTCTCGGGCGTGTATCCCTTGAGCCTGGCCAGTGCGTGGTCAGTGATGGCATAGAAATCATAACCCGCGGCCTTCGCCAGGCGGAAGTGATCGGCCGGGTTCTCCTTGCCGTCGGAGAAACGGCTGTGGGCGTGCGTGCTCCCGAAGTAGTGATGGTAGATCTCAGCCTGTGCCGACGCGGCCGTCAGTAGAAGGATGATGAGAGCGATGAGCGCGCGACGAGTATTACGAGTCACGTGGGACCTCCGGAGATAGTAACTGTCAGTACTATTCGCCGCTCACCGGCCTGTGAACTCCTTTTTCGCTCGCCCTGTGATCTCGATGATGAAGTCGGCCTTCGCATCGGTGTACGCTTCGCGGTCGTTGCGGTGGGTTTCGGCGAGTTGGTACTTCAGCAGCTCGTACTCCTTCGCCGTCTCGGGATACTTCCGTAGGTAGTCGCGAAAGAACACTCGGTCCATGAGCGGATGATCAGCGGGCGCCATGTGATAGTGGTACTTGATGGGCGTCTCGGGGTAATACCCCTTCCAAAACGCCATGTGTCCTGGTGGAGGACCGTTCGGATAGCCGTAACCGGTCCCCTGATCCATCAGCACGGGCACAATCTCACGAATTGCCTCTTCGAACGACGTGATCTCCGCGATCAGGTCGATGGTCGGCTTGGCGGCTAGGCCCGGAACGGCGGTGCTGCCGATGTGCTCGATGTGCACGATCAGGTCGCCGAACTGCTCCCTGAGGAGTCGCGCCTCCGCCTCATACAGCTCCGGCCATTGGGGATCGTGTTCCACGATCTCGATGGGGAATATGCGACCGAGCGCTTCTGTGCTCCGGTCATCGTTCGATGGATCGACCATGCGACAATCATATTCGCTTCCGAGGTCGGGCGTCAAACGCGACGAGGCCCCTGCCGGAAGGGCAAGGGCCTCGCGTTGATGCTGTGATGTGCGACCGGTCTACTTTCTGCGGCGGATCATCCCTGCGCCGAGCATCCCGATGCCGCTGAGGAGCGCGAGCACACCGGCGGGCTCGGGTACCGGCAGTTGGACGCGGGCGTCGGTATAAGCGCCCTCCCGCTGCTGAACGGCCACGATGCAGTAGTTTCCGGCGCCGGGCGTCGGTAGACCCGGCTGAAGCCTGTTTAGAAGCGAAGTGTTAAGCAGCATCTGCCAACTGTCGACGTGCTGGCTCGCCGCGTTCCAGTTCCAGATCAGCCTGCCGCACTGGTACGCGGGAACAGCCGCGCCGTTCCGGGAGATGTGCTCAGGCTTGTCGAGATCCATCAAGGTGCCGGAGTGTGCGAGCCAATCGGCGGCATAGAACCAGCCCGTCGAGCGCATGAAGACCCCGCCACTGCCGGCGGCGGAAGTGCTTCCTACGCCGTTCCCCGCACCCGGCGCGACGGTGCTCGGGGAGAATGTCGCTCCTGAAGTGCCGAACTTGGCGACGAACTTCGTGGCTTCGCTAAGCAGCCCGTTGACTGCCCCGCCCGTGAATGCACCCCATCCGGCCTCGGACGCGGTGATATTGGCGAAGACGCCTCCGACACCGATGACGGTGTCACCCGCAAGCCAGGAAAACGTTCCGTCGCTGATGTTGAGCATGTCGCCGGTCGAAACCGTCAGGACGGAGGAATAGGTGTCGAATGCGTAGTTCCCGCTCTCGCGGACGTAGACACCGTTCGAGAGCGAGTTACCGCCGGAGGTCCATCCGTCGGCTGAGGGGTTTCCGCTTACGGAGGCAGCGTCGGCCAAGCCGACGACCGAGATCGCGAGCAGCACTGTGAGTGCCGCCAACCATAGTCTATTCATCATCTTTTCTCCTTCGCTCAGCCGCCGGTCTGTGCCGGCATGCTATACTCCAAATGTATCACTGAACAGCCGCTATGTCAACACATACGGGGCGAAGTTGCGAAAAACTGGTATTGTTACCAGGTTCGGGGGATGGATGCGGAGACTCCTCGGGACTGAACTAGATACTCAGGCCGATTCCCTCATCGAGGCCGAGCATGAGGTTCATACACTGAATCGCCGCCCCGGATGCGCCCTTGCCCAGGTTATCGATTCGGGTAATGAGGAGGATTCGGTCATCCCCGCCGAAGACGAAGACATCCGCCCGGTTGGTGTTGTTGCATCCCTCGACGTTGAAGAAGCCGCCCCCGGTGTTCGCATCAAGGTCGAACGGCATAACTCGAACGAACCGCTCGCCGGCATAGTAGTCGGCCAGGAACTCGTGGATCTCCGCCGCCGACTTCCCGCCGGTGAGTCGGGGTGCGAGTGGGATCGATACCGCCATGCCCCGGTAGAAATTGCCGACGATGGGCATAAACACCGGCTCGAACTGCAGACCGGAGTGTTTGCGTATCTCGGGGAGATGCTTGTGGGTCAATCCCAGCGCGTAGGGAGTTGGACTCACCAGAATCTGCCCAAGTTGCCGGTATTTCTCGATGAGATTCCTGCCGCCGCCGCTGTATCCGGTGATGGAGGCAATCGAGACAGGATAGTCTTTCGGCAGGATGCCTTCGCGGACAAGCGGATGGAGTGCGAGTATCGCACCCGTGGCGTGGCATCCCGGGACGGAAACCCTCTTCGACTTGGCGATCAACTCTCGCTGGCCCGGATTGAGTTCCGGGAGGCCGTAGGTCCACTCAGGATCGACTCTGTAGGCTGTGCTGGCGTCGATCAGGCGAGTGTTCTCGTTGGTGACGAGCGACACCGATTCCCTGGACGCGAAGTCAGGGAGGCACAGGAATGCAATATCCGCCTGATTCAGCCAGATTCTGCGCTCCTGTGGATCCTCGCACTTCTCCGGGTCTGCCCTGAGCAACTCGAGATCCGACCGTTTTTCCAGATAGTCACCAACTTCGAGACCGGTCGTGCCGTCCAGACCGTCTACGAATATCCTGTATTTCATCAAAGCCCCCCAAGTGCAGTCGTTCGTTACACAATCATATCCGTGCGAGGTTGGTAACGTCAAGCCGCATAGCCGGCAGTCGCACTGCGGGCGGTCAGAAATCGGCCTCCATCTCGATCAGAAGCTGATTCGCCCCACCGTCGCGGAATCGGTACTGCCCGGTGAACTTGGTGTTCTGACCGGAGACGCGCGCCACACCAAGGCAGTACTCACTCGCCGTGTCGCCGGATTCGGCAGTATCGGGATCGAAGGAATCCCACCTGGCAAACGCGGCCGTCGAGGGGTTGACGAAGTAGTTGCCCTCGATGAAGAGCCCCCTGCAATCCTGGGAGACGCCGTCTCCCTTGGGGTTGTCATGCTTGCCGGTCATGAATCCGCCGAATAGCTTGTGGTTCCCCTTGAGTCTCGTGTGATCGACCTGGAGCAGGAGGCGGCTGAAGTCATCATCATACGAGCCGCCGCCGGTGAGAGACGAGGTCATCCTGCCTGTATAGGCGTAGATCCCCAGAGAGTTGCTCCCACCGAGCCAGTTTCCCGTGAGCGCCTGGTTGATGGAGAGCGCGATGTCCTTGGAGTTATTGCTGTCGGACAGGTTGTTCTTCTCGGCCGGGTTGCCGTTGCCGTTGACCAGCGAGATGCCGTAGTAGCTGTCCCCTTTCCCGTAGGCGAACAGCTCGACTCCGCGCTGGGGGGTTCGGAGCCGCCAGCCGTTGATCCGGGAGTCATAGACGAGGTTCCGGGTGACGCTGATCCGCTGGCCGTCGGAGTTCAGCAGGGATGGCTGGAACTGGCCGGCGCGGATGCTCAGAGGCATCTTCCCCAGCTTCAGGACGTCACTGCTCTGTATGAAGACGTCTCCCGCCTCATGTGGAGCCCCCCGTTCTTCGATATAGGCTTCCACGAAGACCGAGGTCTTACCGGAGAGTGCCCCGCCTGCGAGCAGCTCGATCTTGTGAAGCTGGAAATCCGACCCGCGCGCTTCGTTCTCGCTCACCATCCAGGTTTCGACCGCCAGGCCGATCATCGAGCCGACATCAGCCTTGGGGTCGGTCTCCCCCGGCATCTTGTAGTTGTTTGCGAGAAAAGTGCTTCCGAAGCTGTTGAGCTGTGGCCAGACGGTGTGACAGGTTGCGCAACTGACTCCATATCGTCGGGCGAACGGGGCGATGGCATGCGCCGGGCTTCCCATGACGGATACCCCGATCGATGCCAGGACGATGAATAACCAGGATCTCTTTGACATTCCAATTCCTCTCAGGGTGCGTAGTACTAGAGACTGCGACTCAGTCTCAATTACCGCAGTATACCATTGGACGGACGCCTTGTCAACGGTGATATCGAGAAGGTGTTCACGATCCGTGATAGCGGCTGTCATTCTGAACGGAGTGAAGAATCTGTCTGCGCACGGCCAGATTCTTCACTCCGTTCAGAATGACAGCCGGTGGGTCGCACTATCAACGATCGTGAGCGCATACGATATCGATTGTCGGGTTCGTCGGTTCGCTGTGCGGGCTCACGGGTAGAACTGAGTTGTCGGCTGATCAGTTCGGACAACTCGTGACTGGTCGCTGTGAGAGTCCAACCGACGAAAGGAGTCATGAAGATGACTGAGAGACCATGGATGGTGATAGTCAGGATACTAGTCGCTGCAGTCTTTGTGGCGCTATTGCTCGTTCTGTTGAGCGTCAGCACGGTCAACGCGGATACTGTCGGATCACCTGCCATCGAGCGCACCACGGAGGCCGTCGAATTCCGGACGGCCATGCGCGAGCTTTGGGAGGATCATGTCTTCTACACGCGGATGGCCATAATAAGCGTCTTCGGAGACCAGAAAGACTTGACCCCGACCCTATTTCGGCCTTGACTGGATCGTCGGATTGCTCCTCGGCGGGTACAGGAACGGCTTGATGTCCCGTTCGCGTGGGCCGGGGATGATCTCTCCGGTCGCAATGTCCACCGTATACGCAGCGGGCTTTGAGCCCTTGTCGCCCCATACGAAGGCATATCGACCTCCGATGAAGTCCTGCCCACGCATCGTGAAGTCTTCGATTCGCGCGATCAACGTCTCATCTCCCGTGAACCAGACAGTCGCAATCTTCACGGCCGGTTTGCCGTTCCCGGTGACCTGCTCTATTACCAGCGACTCGCTCTTGCTGAGCATGTAGTCCGGCCCGGGGAAGAGGTGGTAGGCGACCTCTTTCCACTCCGGCTTCTCGGCCTTTGGGGCGATCTCGAAGCCTGTCGTCCGCTCGCCCTTCTTAGCGAGAATCATCAGATCGTCGCCCGACCATGCGATCCGCTCGGGGGAGATTCCGTCCGGCAAAGGCAGGACTTGCCGGTCTTTGCTCTTCCGATCGATTCGGCCGATGGTCACATTCCATCCTGACCCCAGACCGGGCATGACGAATCCGGCCCACTGCTTCCCGTCTCCACTGATCGCCGCGTCGCCGAAAGCAAGTGCGGAATGAAGGGTCACGGCCTTCGATTTGCCGTCCGCCTTCACATAGAGTAGATCGCAGCCGGAACGCGATGTCCGCCGTGTGAATATGACCATACCCTTCTCCTGAGGGTAATATCCGTCCACGCCTGACGCCACTCGGACGCTGTTCGTTCCCAGCAGCGAGCACTGGTAGAGATCGCCGTTCATATTCGGCTCGTTGGGTGCACGTTTGAGGTAGAGCAGGGAACAGGACCATGCGGAGGCCGGTCCGCCATATCTGAACGTCTTCGCACTCGCGGTGTAGAGATACCGGGTACCCTTTGCCTCCAGGATGACCTTGAATCCCGGTGTCAGCACCTGGGCATACATCTTGCCGCTCTCCGGCATCCCCAGCGATGCGTCCGGCCAGGTGGTAGGCATCGCTTCGATGACCTTGATATCGCGCGCCTGCATTTCAAACCTCTTCGCCAGATCGGCTTTGCACTTCGTCACGATCGGAGCGTTAACCGGCTTACCAACCGGCGCAGATTCGCTCGCCTGTGTAAGACAGCCGGCAAGGGCAAATGCCATGATGCCTGCGAGAATGTATCTCATTGTGATTCCTCCTACCGTAGTATTGGCGCAGACTCGGCGTCCGCCGGCCGAACAAGCGCTTCCGTATACCTTTGATCCCAAAGATAACGCTGAGCTTCATTCCTAACGATTCCACGACCAACAGTCAGCCTCCTCTGGGGAAGACATGAAAAGGGGACAGACACCTTTGATCGGATCAAAAACGCGTCTGTCCCCTTGGAGATCAAAGAAGTCCGTCGTCAGCGCGTTGCTGACGACGGCTTCGTCTGCATGCTATGGTGTTAGCACGCTGGCCGGGAGCGACCATCCGGAGGGACCTCCGGAGTTGTTCGCTCTGACCTGATAGTAATAGGTCACACCTCGCGATGTGGTCTGACTGTACGTCGTCGTGTTTGCTCCGACGTTGTACGAAGTGGCTCCCGTAAACGCCGCGTTTGTGGCGCGCTGTATCGTGAAGCCGGTCTCGTTGTTCGAGTTGTCCACCCAGTTGAGCCTCACAGTGTCCTGGCTGGAACTGCGCGTGTTCCTCGTAGCCGTCGCTGTCAGACCTGACGGAGGATTCGGAGGAGCCACGACGTTCACGGTGACTTGGTTCGTGTAAGCCGAACCCGCCAGACCGTTCATGGCTCTCACCCGGTAGACATAGCTGTTACCTATCGCTACCGCGGTGTCCGTGAAGTTCGTCGTGCCGGTGTTTGCTCGCGGTCCCGGCGACGCGATCGTGACGAAAGCACCGCCGTTGTCGGCGCGTTCGACCTCGAAGCCGGTTTCATTGGTGGCATTGTCCCTCCACGCAAGGAGGACCTGCGGACCGGCCTGCAGAGTCGCAGCCAGAGTAGTCGGGGCCGTCGGCGGCGCCGGACCCGCGCTCAATGTCACGGTGTTCGACGTCCTGCTGCCGGCAGCGTTGTAAGCGACGATGCGGTAACGGTACCACTGGCCCGGCGTGACCGATGTGTCGTCAAAGGTCGTCCAGTTGGCGAGAGCCTTACCGATATCGGTGAAGGTCCCGCCGGATGTGCCTGGAGCCCGCTGGACAGTGAATCCGATCTCATTCGCCGGATTGCCGAGGGTGGAAGTGGGCAACCCGGTAGTGTAATCGAACGGTGTCGTATCAGTCCAAGTGAGGGTGCATTGGGTCTGCGTCCCCACGGCACTCATATTGAATGCGGCCGGCAATGTGCTCGGAACTCTGAACACGATCGGCCGCATCATGTCGTTCTCTTCGTGCCCCAGCAGGTGGCAGTGCCACACGTATTCCCAACCGAAGTCGGTCGGCACGTTGGTGATCTGGGCTACAGCCGGCACTCCTATTGGTGGCAGCACGGGTTGGAAGTGCCCTATCGAACCCGCCGGCATAGTCGGGTCAAGTAGTCGGACACTGTTGGGGATCCCGAACGGGAGTCTCATCGCCGACACTTTCGGGCGCAGTGCGAAGATGATGTCCTCGAACGGGTTCGTCCTGATAGTCTCCTTCCAGCCCAGTTCCTCTGGGTAGGGTGGCGATATCGTGTTGGTCCAGTCGACCCGGTTGATCACCTGCACCTCGAAGAGATGGAAGTGGACGGCGTGCGAGTCGACTCCTATGTGCGTGAGACGCCACAGGCGCAACTCGTCGGGGTTCAGTATCTCCGTCGGCGGATCGATATAGAAGGACATGCCTGGTACGGGACCCGCGCCTACAGTGGGTGTCAAGACGTTTGGAATCGAGCCGAGCACTGCGTTCATGCGCCCGAACTCCATATCCATACCCTCGACGATGGCCTTGCCGTCCAGCACCATGTCTCCCTGGAGCATGGCAATGGCTTTGGCCCCGCTTCCGCCTCCGCCCGTCAGATAGATATGAGGGGCCTTGGTATACATGCCCGGATTCTGGATCACGAGAGATCCCACTGTGCCGAGCGAGAGGTTGGCTAAGGCCGTCGCGCCCGTGCCGCCGCCACCGTTCAGGGTGATGATGGGGGCCGTGGTGTAGTTCGACCCCAGATTGGTCATCACGATGGCGGTGACAACTCCGCCTGATACGATCGCCTGCGCAGCCGCACCAGTGCCGCCGCCGCCTGAGAACTGAACGGCCGGGGCCGAGACGTAGTTGGCGCCACCGGCTGTCAGCGTGGCGCCTGAAATGCCGTTAAGCGTTGCAACGGCCACGGCCGGAGTGATCACTGTGCCCGGTGAGCCATAGAAGGTGACCTTGGGAGGCGTGATGTAGCCGACGCCGGGCAACTCAGTCATGATCCTTGAAATGGGCTTAGCCTGTCCGGATATGTTCAGCGTCTCATCGGCGACTGCCGCATAGATGCCGGCGGGCACGGGGTGCGGATCCTGTCCGGCCGCAAAGGCCTGCGGCAGGGCCGTCCCCAGCGTGCCGAAGTTGGCAGGCGCCGGCAATGTCCCCTTGATCCGGATCTGCATCACAGTTCGGGTATTCGGACCGTAGCCCGGCGGGATCTGGGGTACGCCGCCCTTGAAGAGCCGGTCACCCGGATCGTTAGTGAAGATGTCATACCGCGCATCATACAGGGGTATGGGCGCGGGGGCATCGTTGTAGAGGATGAGCGTGTCGCCGTCGTTATAGCCCCTCAAGTCCACGAGCACGTCCGCGCGGACGGCCGGAGGCAGGAAGAGAGCGACGTTGCTGACGCTCCCGAAGGTAGCACTTGTCCTATCATAGTCATAGTTAAGCGCCTGCGCCGGTATCACCGCGACCTGCTCCAGGAAGCCGCCCTCGTTTCCGATCTGGAGCATGTCCGGTCCCGCGGTCAGCGGATCGGGCACTCCACCGTCTCTGCCGTCACGCGGCCAATCCGGGAAGTCGTTTCTTGGGGCCGCAGGCACCATCTTGACCTCCGTGCCCCAGGAGTAAGGTCCATCGGAGATGGCAAAGTAGTCTGGGTCACTAGTGTCCGAGAGAGCCTCGTACAACTGCAGGTTCAGCATGCGGTCGTTGCACGCGTTCAGGATGCGGAGGCGGACGACCGTGGCCGGCAGTTCCACATAGGGGAACGGGGTACCGTTGACCACCGGGGTATCCATGAAGGCCTCCGGGACGTGGCTCGGGCTAGGCAGAACGTCCACCATCGGGAACATCGGCGGCATGATCCAGGGCCCGTAATCCCATCTGCCCATCGGCCAGAAGCCGGTCCCATCGAACATGTTCTCGTTCGGCAGGTACTCGTGAGGGAACCACAGGTCACCCTTCGAACTGCCTTGTATGTGCTTGTACCAGAGAGGGTCAACCTCGAATGTCGACTTGGTGGGCGTGTAGGTCCCCACCGGGAAGCCCGGAGACAGCGTCCCGTCGTTAACGAAGGACTTGTCCTGAATGACCAACGGGATTCCATAGCGGTATGGATCTCCAATGTTGGGCAGGACTTCACTATTGATCAGGTTCTCCTCGGCCTGGTCGGTCAGTACGAATCCCGCCGCCTCGCCGCAATAGACGTTCAGACGGGTGATGCCGTACGCGTGGTCGTGATAGAACATCAAACGGGCTGACTGCCCGTTGGTCCAGTAGAAGTTCATCGCGCCCGGGCCGGGATCCGGCATATCCGGGACGTTCGTGGTAGCCACGCCTTTGGGATAGGCGGTCATCTCCATCGCCGGCGCGGTCCATTGATGTGGTGTTCCGTCGCTGATCCACGGGCTCAGTCCGCCGTGCAGGTGCAAGGTGGCACGGTTCTGGGTGTAGGGCTCCATCATGTTCGGCATTCCGGGCATCGCCAACGGGCCCATTCCTGATCCCATGATGGTAGTGTCAACAGGTATGAATAAGTTCCCTCCGGCGCCGTCGGGAAGCATGTTGACGAACTTCACGCGGACTGGCCGGTCTCTCTGGGCGACGATCACCGGCCCCAGATAGTGCGGTACCGGATCTCCGCCATTGAGTTGCACGTAACCGCGCAGCTTAGTGCCGCCGGTCGCGTTGGGATCCATCTTGTCGCCGACGACTTCGGGAAGGTCGGAGTGCATCTGCTCGCGGTATTGGACGACCGCGATCTCGTAGTAATCGGACCCAGGATAGGTGTCCTTATCCGCTACGGCTATCGGGATGTACTGCCCGAGGTTGTTGTGGGCCGCTGCGGTTAAGCCCGGCAGGCCGTCCACGAACTTCCTCAGGTTCGGACTGTACGACCAGTTTGGCTTGGTGATATCGACATCAGGGTGGATTCCCTGAGGAGGCTGAGTCATCACGAGAGGCGCCATCAGCACTTGTGCAGCGGTCTTCTGCTGAGGCTTCTGCAGGTCCTGCCATGCTTTGAGACGCTGATTGGCCTCTTGCCTCCTCTGGGCAGCAGGTTTCATCGTCTCCTCGCGCATCAATTGCGTGTTTGCTGTCGACTGGGCACAACCCTGGCTAATCCCCCAGGCCAGGATGATGAGCACCAGTCCAAGCCGCACCATCCATCTGCGCGTGTTCATTCGGGTGTCTCCTTTCAATAACGGTCCCGCGTCGACCATCTCGCGGCAACGCATTCGCTCCTCTGCACGAGTCTCTGCGGAAAGCGGGGCGGTTCGAAACGTGTGCTCTTCGATCTGATCGGCTGGGCCTTTGCGAATTTCACCCCCCGTTTACCCTTAGGGAGCGCGTTCCTAAACGCCCACAAAAAGCGATCTTTCAGACAGCGGCTATTGGTTAAGGCCATACATGTCTGCAAGACGATCTAGCAAGCGATGAGCACACATGTGAGGGTAAAATCGAGGATCGATGGGATGATAGCAGGAGGTAAAGCCAACGGCAGTATCGAAAAGAAATACATGCTGCCGAGAGAACGGGTCATCGAAACGATCGAGCATCGCAGGCCGGACCGCGTGCCGGTCTACGCATGGGTCCGCGCCAACCTGGAGGCGCAGATTACCGAGGCGTTCGGTTCAGTGGAGGCGTTCGAGGACCGGTACGAGTTCGACTTCGCCCATCTCTTCGGCGGCCCGGGGACCTATGACTCGAAGGCGATCCAGGCGCTCAGAGACGCATCCGGCGGAATGATCGAGCCGCCTGCCCTGCTCGATGTGCATCCCATTCCCCCGGACGACCTGTCGGCGTACCAGGGGATCGTGGACGGCATCCGGCATCACAAGCAGGAGCGCGGGCGGTTTGTCTATGTGCAGACGCCCGGCTTCTTCGAGGCGATGAACGGAATCTTCGGCATCGAGAATCACCTCGCCTACCTGCTCCTCTATCCTGAGGAACTGCACGAGATCTACTCGCGCCAGGCCGAGTGGAACACCCGGTTCGCGATGAACTGCCTCGATCTCGGCGTCGATATGGTGCACGTCTCAGACGACTGGGGCGCTCAGAACTCGCTCATGTTCAGCCCGGAGGTCTGGCGGAACCTCATCTTCCCATACCACAAGCGGGTCGTCGATGTTGTGAAGAGCCGGGGCGCATATGTCAGCCTCCACACCGATGGCAACAACATGTCGGTGCTCGATGGGATCGTGGAGATCGGCTACGACGTGGTGCATCCGTTCCAGGAGTCGGCGGGGATGGACTACGGTGTCTACCGGTCGCGTTACATGGACAAGTTCACGGTGATGGGCGGGCTCGACATCCAGACGACGATCGGCTTCGGGAAACTCGACCGGCTTCAGTCCGAGATCGAGCGGATGCTCACGATGTTCAAGGACGGCGGCCTGCTCTTCTGCACCACGCACTTCATCCAGGACCACTGCACAATCGAGGAACTGACCTTCGCCTTCGACTTCATCCACGACTTCGTGAGAAACTGCTAGGGCCGAGTCAGAGGGCATGGCCGAACGAGTGCACGACGTAGTACGCTACTACTACCAGGCAGCCCGCTATCACGGAAGCTACGAATACGACCAACAGCGTTCCGCCGCTGATCTTTCGGGCAGCTCTGGAGTTGGAGAGGATCACCCCTAGAGTGACGTATGTGACTAGCACGATGACCGCATGGGTTATCCAGTGGTGGCCGGTAAGGCCCTTCATCCAGGTCTTGATCCCAGCGTCTGATTCCTTCAATATCACAAGCAACGAGTTCAGCAACACGGTGATCGCAAGCGCAAGCCCGAATCCGGTGGCATGCCCGGCAACGGGTCTGTTCCCAGTGCTGCTCATGATGCCGCCCCCATCCTGACCGCCAGACTGACTATGAGCCCCGACTGCGCCATCGCCAACCCGAGCAATACAATAAGCCCGGCTGTAGCCATAGCAAGCATACGCAGGCTCTTGTTTCCAGTGATGGTCTGTCCCCTGACAACCACAGGCAGATATGTGGCCAGAAGTAGAAGTACCAGAAACAGATGCTCCTTCGCCTCCATGAATAACGAATGCGCCCACGGCCTGGCGCCGGCCAGCACCGCCATCTTGTCGGTGACGTAGAATGAAACGTACCAGTATCCGCCTGATATGAAAGCCAGCCAAACGAAGACCGCCGTCGCCACGCCGGCAATGAACACCCTTCTGCCGTTCTGCTCGCTGGCGTTCAGCAGCTCAGCCAAAGTCCACATTGCTGCTAATATGCAGACCAAGCCAAACATCACGTGAGCCGCGAGAATACCGTCTGCCTTCATGACGATCCTCCGAATAGCCGCCGCACTGCGTATCGTGGCCAGGTTCAGTATACCATCTTCCTGATGACTGGGTTGGCGAAGCTCGACCTCGTGAGGATGCAGGGGTGGCGGGGGTGGGATCATCGAAGCTGGTCAGATACTAGAGCAACCAGGCCGTCCCATAAACAGGGACGGCCTGGGCAAGAACCGTTTGCTTCTCTAAGCCCACTTGCGTCAGTGAGTCCTCACAGTTTGCGGCGACGCACCATCCAGCCGGACATACCCAATAGTCCCGTGACAAGCGTCAGCAGGGCCGATGGTTCCGGCACGGGCGCCAGGTTCACTGCGACCATATTTGCAGAGATGAAGTCTCCGAGTTCGTCGGTAGGATCGCCTATACCATCCCAGTTCGAGAGCGGTGCATGGTCCTCGGCCTTATATGCGCCAGTGTACTTGTAGAACTCGTAACGACGTATAACGGCCTCGGCGTTGTTGCCAACCGCTCCCCCATCTATCTCCGGAACCCCACCCTCAAGTAGCGCCCATTCTGTCTCGATCTCGACGCCGTCCTGAGGCACTATGCTGTCAGGGCCTGAGATGAGTTCTTCGAGGTCGACTGGACGTTCCATTTCGATCACGAATACCTTCATCCATAGCGAATCGGGCAACTGCGGTTCTACTTCAACTGGTTCCGGAACCTGAACTACCGCCTGCAAGACCGGCGGATTGCCGGGGACCACGGCAGGAACATAGTTCCAGGTCGCCGTAGGTACGGACATCGGAGTCGTTCCGATTCTCTGTAACTGCTGGTCGAGCCAGAAGTACCGGGTGGCAGTCGGCTGCGATGTAACTGAGAACCCGAAGTGCTCGGCTCCCTTGATATTGACGGCGTAGTGTCCGTTGGTGTTTTGACCGACGGTTGGTGCGATGAAACCAAGGGGATCGAAGTTGTATCCTGAGAACTCGATGTGTGTGCCGAATGTCGCCCCACTCGAGTACTCGTGCATGTTCATGTTGTTGAAGTGCGACGGATATGTCTTATACACCTCGGACGGGTGTAAGCCTTCCAACTCCAGTTCGGCGCCGTATGCGTTGCTGGTGGTGTCATTGAACACATCGAAGTTGGACATCGTTCCGGAAATACCCACCAGAGCGAAGGCGGGTGTCAAACCTGTGGCGATGATCACAGCCGCTATGTAGACAGCCGTATTGCGACGCACCGCGCCGAGAATGCTAGACATGTGTATACCTCCTCTTGCTACCAGAATAGTTTCGGCCCCGCCGACGCGTGCCGATCTCACTCAAGGTCTTAGCTTCCCAGATCATCCGCAATACCAAACGCGACCTTTGGAGGGTTTCTTTGCCGGTGCTATATACCTGCTGAATACACGAAACAGTTGCGAAACCCCGGAAGCCTCGGGGAAGGTTCGCATATGCGGAAACCGGGTAGACAAGAGAGCAAACACTCGGGCACAGGCAACTACCAGGGAAGCGATCGCGAAGACGATCTGCCTGGACGAGAAAGGAGTCAGTGATGGGTAAGGCTGAGCACAAGGATTTCAGGTCGCCGGACGAGGTGCGGACCTTCCAAAAGGGCAAACTTGAGCTTCTGAATATAGGGGATGGGGTAGTGGGGAGACTCACGCTCGAACCAGGTTGGCGCTGGTCGGAGCACGTCAAACCGATCGCAGGGACGGAATGGTGCGAGGCTCCGCATTTTCAATACCAAATCGCCGGACGCCTGCATATCGTGATGTCCGATGGGACTGAGTTCGACTCAGAACCCGGGATGGTCACCAAACTGCCGTCCGGACACGACGGCTGGGTGCTGGGCGATGAAGAGGTCGTGCTCATCGACTGGGCGGGGGCCGGCAACTACGCGCAAGCATAGCGCGTGGCCGTCCCAGGGAGTTCGAAACACAGCCTGCCGACGGCTGTCATGGCCTTCGACGTGGCGTCTGCATCTTGCTGCCATCGGCATATGGGATGTTGCCGGACGCATCAGTGGTGTAGCCCCAGGTATCGAGGTAATACTTCCGGGGGCGAAACGTGTCTCCGATGCGCAGCAGTGCCTTCTGGAGGCGGGCATCCATCTCCTTCTGAAGCGACTCGGAATCCGACTGCCCGATGAGATTCTTCATCTGGTACGGATCCTGCTCATCGTCGAACAGCAGAGCGGGACCGTTGATGGTGCGAACGTAAGTGTGCCGATCGGTGCGAATGGCGCGGTATGGCGGCTCGTTCATGGCGCCGGAGAAGGGCGCCGGGAGCATGTACAGCGCGGTTCGATCCTCTTCGTTTTTCCCGCGAATCAGAGAAGCCAGACTGTCGCCCTCGAGTCCCTTCGGCTCCGGCACCTTGGCGAGTTCGAACAGGGTCGGCAGAATGTCTACCGTGCCGATGGGCGTCTTGACCACGCGTCCCTTGAGTCCCAGTTCGGAGGGATACCGCAGCAGGAAGGGCACGCGAGCTGATTCGTCCCACGGGACTTGCTTGAACGTGGGCCTGAAGCCGTGAGAGCCAAGCATCTCGCCGTGGTCGGATGTGAACACGAGTATGGTATTCTCGGCCAATCCCGTATCCTCGAGTGTGCGCACTATGTCGCCGATGCAGGTATCGAGCGCCGTGCAGTGGCCGTAGTATCCCTGGGCCTCCCTGCGGGAGATCTGCTGCAGGGCATCCGGTACGTTTGTCGGCAACTGAATGCTCTCCGGTGGGTAGAGCGCCTTGTACTCCTGTGGCGCGGTCTCATGCGGGAAATGGGGCGTACCATAGGAGACAAAGAGCGCGAAGGGCTTCCGGGTCTTGGCATGGTCCCGCAGATACTTCTGCGCATCTTTGGTCTGCGCGAAGGCGTCGTAGCCCTGCCAGTACTGAATCGCATCCGACCTGCCGGTGTAGTAGTGTGAGTGCGGGTAATTGTGGTCGCACTCAGCCGCCTTCCAGTATTGGAATCCCTGGCGTCGCTCAGGAGGGATATACGCGGAGCGTCCATGTCCATCCAGGTGCCACTTGCCTATGTAGCCGGTGTCGTAGCCGGCCTGATCGAGCATCTCAGCCATGCAGAGATGATCTTCGGGCAGGTACAGATCGTTCATGAACATGCCCGTGCTCGTCGGGTAACGGCCGGTCAGCAATGCGGCGCGATACGGCGTGCAGACAGGGCAGACGGAGATGGCGTTGCGGAAGTTGACGCTCTCGTGTGCCAATCGATCCAGGTTCGGCGTCTTCACGTTGGGATCACCCTCGTAGCCGGTAGCCGACGCGCGCCACTGGTCTGCGAGCAGGTAGACTATGTTAGGATGCTTCAAAGCCTTGCCGGTCTCCGCCGCGTTCATTAGTCCTCCCGAGCCGAGAAATCCAAGGCCGATCGCTCCCGCGCGCTGCAGGAAGGATCGCCTGCTTATCGAGTCTTGCCTATCCTGTCCGGCCATGTCTTCCTCCCCGGGCGAGCCGATGTCCGGCCTCACCATCTGGTTGGGCGAGCGGCCATGCTTATCCTTCTCCCTTCTCGTTTCCCGGGAGGACCAGCGGTATGAACTGGGGTCACAGTGAAACTCCAGAAAGAACGAGCCCCCGGCAGTCCGGACTGCCGAGGGCATCGAGTGTGATTCGAGATGTGAAGCGGAGAGGCTATGCCCTACGCCGTCTCATGCCGATGACTGCGAACAATCCTCCGGCCAATACCACAAGCGATGACGGCTCGGGCACGGCGGTCGCTATGACCCAGGGATAGGCTCCCAGTCCGCCCGCAGCGAAATCAAGAGGATGATTCTTGCTTTGGAACACCTGCCCAATATAGGCCGGCCATGGATTACTGCCCTCAACCCACGGATCGCCGGGAGTGTACCACTCCAAGATTGCATTGAAACCGCTCACCTGGGTCGCGCCTGACAACCGGAGGTCTCCGAAACCCAAGGGATTGGAGGGATTGACCTGACTCAGCGTGATCTGTGTTGGGGTGATGTGGACGAAATACGGGTCGATCACGGCCGAGGCGACGGTGTACGAGGTCGCCCCCATGAGGGTGAATGAGGCGGAACCGATGACACCCGTCGTCCAGTCGGCGGTGATAGTTCCCGACACGTGGTCGGTACGACCGGTCGCAATGGTATCGGTCTGGAGGGCAGGGTAGTCGACTATGGAGTAAGCCTGCATTGTCGCCTGCGCAGCCGAACCGATCGCCAGCAGCACGATCGCTGTCATTACTACGAGAACGCTCTTCATCTCTTTCTCCTTCTGATCTACTGGGCCTGTGGGATCTGCCGTCCCCTTGCACGTGCCAGGTGTGCTGGCCCAGATACTCACATAGTATCATACGCCAACGGCCTGTCAATCCGACCTTAGTAGGGTTAGTATGCCTGATACGCAGAACCGGTAATATTACCTGCTCTGCCAACACCCAGTGGTCGATTGCCATGTGAGCAGAGGCCTGCCTGACATGCAGATGAACGCAAACCGACGAGCGTGCACAAGGCCATTGAGGACAACCTGCTAAGCGCATATCTTGCCCACGTGAACTCACTGACGTGAAGGCCGAATAGGAACGCAGATGAACAGCCCGCTGCCTCCGGCAACGCCGGGCGGGTAGTACTCGAACGAGGGGTTGTCCGCAGTATTTTGAGAAGAACATCCATCATAATATCGTTTGAATTAGCTACACAATGGAGACAAGTAAACAGATGACGGACTATATTCACCAGGTGCGTAGCTAATACGCAGATGGTGCGGTCGCATCGATGGTGGAGCTGCAATTACAGGGCATCGGAACCTCCACCGTTCCCGAGCCCGGCAGCCTGCATGAGAAGGAAAGGATAGGGACTAGAGTGGAAAACCGAGTATCAGTGTTCTGCGCTGTGGCGATCATGATGATGATGGTGGTCGCGGCTACTGCTCCACAGGCAGTAGCCGCTATGGAGGATTTCTCCGGATTTACCACCGGCAATTTTTACCAACAGATTGTCGAGTTTGACTTGGGCTGGTCGCCGGCCAGCACCACCCTATGGGGAGGGGCATTTCACCGAATGGCTTCAGGGATTATCGTAGATCTGGGTGGCACGGGCGGCAATGCACTGGAATTGCAGAACGTCGTAACCGGAGCCACCAATCCGATGCCATCCTTTGCATCACCGGATCTTGGTCTGGGAAACGGCGTAATAGCCGGAGGGAATACCACGTTCTACTATTCGCTACGGTTCCGTTCATCCGACGACGTGCGGCCTACATTTGCGAGCGGGCAGGGGTACAACATCAACACGACCATTCGCTCGCAGATCATCCCAGGAGCGGGCGTTGCCAGGTCTGGGTGCCTGCAGTTTAGGGATAACTATGCGAGAGACGCCGAGGCCGGCAACACGTACACGGTGCGGGGGATTGGATGTGATACAGACTGGGTTTCCCTTCCAACCAGCACGTTCCTTCCGACCTACGGAACATGGTATCAAGCGTTCATGACTTACCACAGCAACCCCGGTTTCCGGGATGACACGGTGGACTACGTCATCAAGGACGAGTTGGGCAATACCTTGTGGAGTGAGTTGGGCCAGCCCGGTTGGGAAGGTGCCTGACTACGATGCGAGCGGGAACCCGAACTGGATGCCCGACTTGGGTCACGGCCTGCCGGAGTTGACGGGCATCGCATTCAACGTCAACTACCTGCCTCCAGGTAATGACTACGACTCGTACCCAGGCGGCATCTACCTGGACAACATGCAGTGGAGTGTGACTCTGGGTACGATCAACGTCCTCAAGTTCTTCGACCCCAATGGGAATGGCATCCAGGACTCGGGCGAAGTCCCGATGCCTGGCTGGACGATCAAGTTGATGAAGATGGACTCAACCGGAGCTTACAATGTGGTCGGCACAGACACAACCGACCCCCAGGGCGAGACCTCGTTTGCCGATCTGGAAAGCGGCACCTACGCTGTGACCGAGGAGTATCCCGGTCTGACTTGGACGAAGATCACCAGAGCGCCGGCGTGGTGTGATCGGCAAACCTCTGATGGGAAGTATCTGTTCACGAAAGCAAGCCTGGATGGAGGCATCTTCGACTTCGATTACTGCGGCTATGCCGGCAACGCCCCTCGCGTTGATGGTATAGTGGTTGGCACGGATGCGCATGACATCACATTTGGCAATGTGGGCTTGAAGATGGCAAGAGGTGGTTACAGCGTGAGCGATTGGTACAGGAAGAACAACAACTGGCTCAACAATTATGAGCCCGCTTGGCGTCATCTCCTGAACGGATTCTGTCTTGTCGGACCTACGGGGAGTAGTTTCGATGTATCTTTGAAGAGTCGCTCCGGGTCTTCGGACTTCAAGACTTGGCTGCAGAAGGCTCAGGCGGTCAATATGGCTTACACGTTGTCGGCGCAACTGGCCGCAACTGCGCTGAACACGCATTTCAGAGGGCTGGATCCCGACACAGCCATATTATTGCCGGCCTCACTGGCAACGTGTTACGGTAGTGAATTCGTGACCATCGGTGATGTGATGGCAGCGGCCGGCACAGCTCTGTGCAATGACCGATACACTCCCAAGGGTGATCCCAATCGCGCTCCGCAGGAGTGTTTGACGAACATATTGGCAGGGATCAACAACAACTCGTTCCGGTTTCTCTCACCAACACCGCAGATGTGAGCATCAGACTAGTTGTGCCAAAGGACTGACTCACAACGAGTGGGACGGCAAGGAAGCCGTCCCACTCGTTGTGTTACTTGCCTTGACCGTGCCGCGCGTGGTTGCATCATCCGCTTGGCAGGGAGAAACTCCATCTTGTGTTCTGTGGCGGAGGAACCGTGCCCTCCGCATAAAGTGCCGGCGGTGTTCTCTCAAGTCCAAGAGACCCATGTGAGTTTCGGGAACAAGCTTCCCGAAACACCGCTCAGCTCACTTGGCGTTCTTCTCTAGGCAGAGCAGTGCTCCCTGGCCCGGCGCGAGCCAGCAGTCTTCGCCTCCAAAGTCATAGGTATTGCCGCTGTACGCATTCACCTTCTGAACCTGCCCATTCTCTTTGAATGTAACCCCGAATGGAGTGGACTTGTGGAGGTCCTTGTTCACCACCATCACGTAGGGCTGTCCGCCCGGCCCCTCGAACTCGCCGACAAGAAGGTTATCGCCGGTTATGGATTTCAGCAGCTTGCTTGTCGATATGCCCGAGCACTCCGCAGGCACCTCGGGATGGTGAAACACATTTGTACTCTTGAGAGTGACGTAGACCGGGCAGAGGCGCTGAACCTGCATATTGACGTCACGCAGCATATCCCAGGTCGGCGTCTTGTGCCCGAACGGATCGATCGGAGACAGGCGATAGTTGCCCCTCGTTCTTCCGAAGTAGGTGAAGTAGCTGAGGCCACGGCCGCCGTAGGCCATAGTCGTGTATGCCTGGAAACGGAAGCCCGCCGGTGTCGGCTCGGCATAGTGGAAGTGCGCGCAGGACAGCACGGTGTTCCAGAATGGCAGGTTGTGCTTTAGCGATGCTTTGCGCATGGACTCGAGGTTCCGGTAATAACCGTCCCGCACCGTCCCATCGTCCATCAGCGGATAGAAATCGTAGCTAAGGAACTGGGGCTGGACGGTTTTGACGAACAACTCAACATAATCATCATAGGTCGGGACGCCGCCATACCATTCGGTAGGCGCATAGTTGGGCAATAGATTGATGTAAGCGAGCGCGTTTGGAGCGGCCTTCTTGAACGCCGCAACCCACCTTGCCAATCCTGGGAACACATTTCCCGCCGGCTCGTCGCGCAGTGTATAGCCAAACACAGCCTTATGATTGCCGACGCGCTTCACTATGGCTTCCACTCGCCGATCGATTTCAGGCCGATCGAGTTTCGCCTCGGCGTCGCCAACACTGCTATACACCAGGCACTGGAGACCTGCCGTGCTAACCGTATCCAGGTCCTCCGGGTGCGCGAACCCCGCCAGGTTGAACCCGCACTCGCGAATGTCCCTGAGCACATCCACGTCGTCCGGCACATCGTCCCACGGGATAATGGCAAAATCCGATGGTTCAAGCATAGGTTTCTCCACCGTTGCCGCAATCATGGTTGTAGCCAGGATTGAGGCCAGACCGGCTGTCACTGCCATCAAGAATACTGTCTTTCTCACCCCCTACCTATCCTTTCCGCGTGCATATAACTGCGGACTAGCTATCGAAGAGTCCAACACTTCGTGCCCTTTCGTAGTTCCCGGTTTCAGCGCTCGAGCAGGGACCCCAGACGTAGGACTCGCGAACGGACACCTCCGGGCCGCAGATTTCCAAGGTGGTCTTTATCTTCGCTGTCACGAGATTCATAAGCTCTCGTGCTCCAACAGTATCTCCTGATTTGAGACCCAGCTTCTGCAGAACCCGCAGATCCTTCAGTTGGTCTCTGGTATAGATCCATAGGCACATGTGCTTGTCCGGATCGTAGGCCGTGCAGGGATCACATACCATACAACAGCCTTCATTGAGCGTAACAGGTATGTCGGGGTTGTCCCGCATCTTAACGAGTATCTCGTGCAGATTGTCAACATCGAGCGGATTCTCAAGATCGCCCAGACCATAGTGGCACATCAGACACATCAGGTGGTGTGGCCTTATAAACAGCCTGTCCGCTTGCTCTATTCTCTTACAAGACTCCGCCTTGGCTTTGCGCACTTCCTCTTTTGTTCTTATAGGCAGAAGTGAGTAGGGCCCGCAACCTAACAGGTCCTCTCCGAGGTTCCAACATGCGTCCAGGGAGTAGCATCTCTCCCCGCCCTTCTCGCGAGTCTGTCTGTAGTAGTCGGTCCGAGCGTACTCGCACGTAGGCCAATCCTGAGACAGCTCGAAGTCCTGGTAGCATATTCCTTTGAGGCTCTCTACCTTGAGGAACAGCAACCGCAGCACATCTATGGCTGGGTGTACTGTGTTTGGGCGGATGTCGAGCCTGCAAAGAACCTCCAGGTCTTTGGCTCTATTGGCGTAGTCTGCCATGCGCGCAGAAAAACCCTCCGGGAGCTGAGCGTGACAGTCCGAGTTTATGTCCAAATAATGCGAACGCGCCAGGTCGAGGTCCGCAGTCAGCTTGAGTTGTACGAACGGATGGGAGCGAATCGCCTCCCTTATCGCATCTGTCACGACGCTTCCGCACGGAGGTCTCTGAGCGCCGGCTGCCGCGCATATGGCGCAGAGCAAATGGTGCGCTCTCAGCTCGAACACTTCTTCGTCAGCACGCGTCTTAGCTTCGCTGGTGGAACATGTGTCAGGCACATCTACTGTATTGAACACATCCATATCAGGGTGATCTACATCGCGATCCATGCGGTTTCCTCCGACGTTGACGATCTCTTCGTCGGCTGCATCGTGGATTCCTGCAAGTCTCAAATGCCAAAAGCCCCGGCGATCACGCCGAGGCTTCTAGCCTCTAACTTGTAGACTGGTGGAGGAGTTGTTCCCTCCGCAAAAAGTGACGGCGGTTTTTCTCTCAAGTCCAAGAGACCATAGAAGGACTCCGCTCCAGTTCTCCCTTAGCTCATTCGTTAGCCAAATCCCACCCAAAACCCAGCGGCGGGTCGTCATCCGTGCTCGGGTTGCCACCGGTCGACGCGTAGAGCGCGATAGCAGGCTCGTTATTGACGCCGGTAGTCAGAAACATCTTCCGGTGTCCTTCGTTACGGCATACGTCGATCATTGCCTGCATTACCATCTTGCCGATTCCCTCTCGACGCCGGCTCGAGATCACGCCAACTTCGTGCACATACATCATACGCGTCCTGCCCCAGATGCACGGCATGCTGTAGCCTAACGCAAAACCGAGAGGCGCATCCCCCTCGTATGCCGCGACAAGGTAGTTACTATCCACAGCCAGAAAACCGGCGATGAACTCCGTGTCGATACGAATGTCCTCGCCGTCTTCCTCCAGTTTGCACTTATTCACGACATCGGCAGCCAGCCGCTCATCGCCTGGGAGCAGTCTTCTCGCTATGATCCCGGTCATTGCGCACCATCTTACCTTTCGATTCTTGCAAAACGCACCTAAGTTGTAACGACCTCCAGCGCTATACAAAGCAAGACCACGCTCATATCGTCAGGACATGAGCGTGGTGCGGCTCACTCACATGAACAAACAGAGACGATTAATAACTAATATTGATGGTGGAGGCGCGGGGACTCGAACCCCGGTCCAAAGAATAGCGCACATAAGCATCTACGAGCGTATCCCGAGATTTGTTTTCTCGCGCTTCGGTCTCCCTCGGGCAGGATACCTCTGCGCCAGCTCGATTTAGTGTCCCCTTCAGGCTCCCCGAGCGAGGTCCGTCAGGTAATCCGGCATTAGTTACGCCTGGATCCGATCCGGCCGGAGGGGATCGGGCAGACGGGCTACCTTATTAGGCGGCCAGTGCGTAGCTGTTTGTGCCGTTTATAGGCTTCCCGCTTTTAACGAGGCCAGCGGGTCCTCGGCGCGCAACTCATGCTGCTATCGCTCTGTCAACTCCATTCGCCCCCACATTGTTCAGCCCGCACATCTGAGGTCGGATAGAAGAGTATCAAGGTGCGTTTCGCGGGCTCTCTACGCTCACATTATACCCGAAACCCCGCCTTTCGTCAATGGATTTGGAGTTCCGAAGCCCGCACATCGTATGGTATACTGGGTTGGGATGACATCAGCACACACAGGAGTCCTGCAATGGAAGACTGGGTTCTTGGCAAACCAAAGCCGGTAATGAACGGATTGGCACTCTGGTCGTACCGACTGGCAACCTGGCCGCTGGCCGTTGGCGTGACCGCGGTGATCCTCATTTTCCTGGCGACATCGGTGCCCTGGTTGGCGAGCGGCTTGGTTGACGACATCTTCCTTTGGGTAGCCATGGCGCTGCTCCTGTATTCATTGGTACTGGCTCCGCTGGGCCTGCTGCTCGGTATTGCCGCCCTGGTTCAGACCGCGCGCTCTGAGCGATACTGTGGGCGCGAGTATGCGAAGGTCGCGGTGATCGTGGGCCTGATAGTCTGCGCATACGTCATTCTGATGTACGTGGAAGGTTGGCCGAGGACATGAACGAGAGCCGCGAACAGCGTAGCATGTTCAGCGTCCCGGCAGTGTCGTCTCTATGGGCGGCACTTGCCGGCTTCGGCCTGCCGACCGCACTCCCGTTCGCCATCCACGGGTGGGAACCCGGTTCAGTCGGGATGGTTGCGGTGCTATCTGGTGTGGTCGGCCTCATCCAGGCCCGTCGCAAGCTTATTCGACGGAAAGACTCTTACTATGCTGCGGGAGGCGTGATCCTCGGTTGTGTGCTGATCGTCATGTGTGGATACGGTTTCTTCGGCCCTTATGGGCACAGCCCGCGGAGCGCGTGCTCGAACAACCTGAAGCAGATCGGTATGGCGGTTGAGGTGTACAGAGACAATCACAGCGGCAAGTTTCCGCCGGTCGGAAGCTGGAACAGCGCCGTGATCAAGTACTCGGACCACAAGAGCATCCTGTACTGTCCCGAAGCCGACAAGTCGATGCCGTCGTATGCTATGAACAGCCGGCTCTCCGGAGTTACTATCGACGATGTGGCGGACCCATCGGCGACTGTTCTGGTGTTCGAGTCCATCCCGGGCAAGGACCTCTTCGGCGGGCCGGGGCTTCTCCCATCACCAGCACGCCATGGCAGGTCCGGTGATCGCTCCTATGTCGTGCTTTTCTGCGACGGACACGTCAAATCGCTGAACAATGAAGAGATCGGTGGGCTCAACTGGGACCCTAAGAAGAAAGGCAAACCTGCTTTGCCAAGGAGTTGAAAATGACAACCGACCAGATGAGAGCCCCGTGTGGGATCGACTGCTCGACCTGTGCGATACACATCGCCGCCCAGGATCCGGCCGCGGCCGAGAAGCTCGCCGCGGAGTGGCGTGCAGGAGGTATGGAGAAAGCCCAAGCCGGCTGGTTCAAGTGCCAGGGATGCCGCGGCGACCGAAGCCTCTGCTGGTGTGACGACTGCAAGGTCTACGCCTGCGCCGTCGAGCAGAAGGGACTCGATCTCTGCTCCGAGTGCGAAGAGTTCCCGTGCCGGCAGTACATCGACTGGATCGGCCCGGATGCGCACCACCAGGCGGCCTTCGAGTGGCTGAAGTCGACATGCCGCCGGGAGAACCAATGAGAGAACGAATCATCATCAAACCGTATGATCCTGAGTGGCCGGAAGTGTTTCGGCAACTCGGCGCATCTCTCCGGACCGCTGTGGGTGACGTCGCCCTGCGGATCGATCACATCGGCTCGACGTCCATCCCAGGCATGGATGCCAAGCCGATCATCGACTTGCAGATATCGGTCGCCTCGCTCGATCCGGTGGACCCTTTCCGGATCCCGCTAGAGACCGTCGGTTTCGAGTGGAGAGCGGACAACCCTGAGCTGACGAAACGCTATTTCCGCGAGAGACCGGGAACGCGCCGGACGCATATCCACGTAAGGAAGCATGGGAGTTTCTCCCAGCAATTCCCGCTGCTCTTCCGTGACTACCTGCGCGCTCATCCGGACGAAGTGCGACCATACGCCGAGATGAAGTACCGACTCGCAGAACAATATGGCGAAGACCGGGAAGGCTACACCATCGCAAAGGGTGATTTCGTGTGGGCGGTCATCCGGAAGGCCGACGAGTGGGCGCAGGACATCGGCTGGGAGCCGGGTCCTTCGGATGCATAGTAAGGAGAGATCATGACTAACATATACCTGCTCTGTCTTGTTTTGCTCGCATCGGCGGCGGTGGCACAGGATGCCCCGAAGCCGCCGAAGCCTGTTCTGCCTCCCGCGCCTGAGGGCGTCATCATCCGGCAGGACGTGCCGTATCTCGCGCCTGGTCGAGACGAGAAGCTCGACCTCTACCTTCCTGCCGACCGCCCGAAGGATGCCCGCTCGCCGGCGGTCGTCATGATCCACGGCGGAGGATGGGTCGGTGGCGACAAGGCCGAAGGGCGCGGGTACAACATATGCGCGACTCTGGCGCTGGCGGGATACGTCTGTGTGAGCGTCAACTATACCCTCGAACGCGGGAAGTGTTGGCCGCTCAACCTCTACGACTGCAAGAATGCCGTGCGCTGGCTTCGTGTCAATGCCGACAAGTATGGGATCGATGCCGACCACATCGGAGTCATCGGCGGATCCGCGGGAGGCCATCTTGCGCTCATGGTGGCCTACACGAACCACGTGCCGTTCCTCGAACCGGCGTCTCCGTATCCGCTCGTGTCCGACAAGGTCCAGTGCGTCGTCGATATGTATGGCATCACGAATCTGCTTACCCGCCAGAGGATCGATGAACAGGGCAACCCGACCGGTGTGACCTTCACCAGTCAGGCTCTGATGACGAAGACGCGCGATGAGGACCCGGAAGCATGGAAGCTCGCCTCTCCGACGTACCATGTGTCGAAGCGGAACTGCCCTCCGACTCTCATTCTTCACGGCACGGCCGATGCGACCGTCGACCGCGATCAGGCCACCGAACTGGCGAAGAAACTGGAGGAGTGTGGTGTCGAGCACCAACTCATGATGATCGAGGGAGTCGGCCATACCTTCGACCTCCAGACCTGGGCGAGGAAGCCGCTGCCGAACGACCTTCGCCCGATTGTGACTGCCTTCTTCGACAAGCACCTGAAGAGGCAGTCAGCGGCGACCGATGAACAGTAGTGATATGGAAGAATACGCACAGACCGCAACGGAAGAGATAGCGGACGAGCAGACGGCAACCGAGGAGGCTGAGATCGAGCATCGGAAGCCGAAGCTGGAGAGCAGGCTCGGCGGACTCGGCGTGCTCCTGGTACTCCTGTTCAAGTTCAAGGGCATCATCCTGCTCGTGCTGGCAAAGGCCAAGTTCCTGCTCATCCCGCTGAAGTACCTGAAGGTCGGCCAAGTCTTCACCACGATGGGCAGCATGCTCGTCAGCGTCGCGGTCGATGCCATGCTCTGGGGCTGGTGGTTCGCGGCCGGATTCGTCGCGCTGCTGTTTGTGCACGAGATGGGCCATGTGGTCGCTCTCCGGGCGAAAGGGATCAAGGCAAGCGCGCCGATATTCATCCCCTTCATGGGTGCGGTGATTGGCCTGAAGGAGATGCCTCACGACGCTAAGTCGGAGGCCGAGGTCGGGATCGCCGGGCCGCTGCTGGGGACGCTCGGGGCGTTTGTCTGTCTGCAGATCGGACATCTGACGGGCATGCAGTTGCTCGTCCGGCTCGCGTACGTCGGCTTCTTCCTGAACCTCTTCAACCTGCTTCCGGTTCTCCCGCTCGACGGCGGTCGGGTGATGGCGGCCATATCGCCGAAGGTCTGGCTCGCGGGGATGGTGCTCGCGGTGCTGCTCTTCATCTGGAGTCACAGCCCGATCTTTCTGATACTGGTCGTCATGTCCGTTGGCCGGATGTGGCACACGATCAGGTCGAAGCCCGAAGACCTCGATTACTACAATGTCCCCCGCGAAGTCAGAATCCGCATGACACTCCTCTATTTCGGCCTCGCCGCGTACCTCGGTGTGATGCTCATGCAGCTTCGGCATCCGTAGGCCGTCAGTCGGTTTTGTGGTAGAATGAAGCATCAAGTGACATAGGGAGTCATCGTGAGACGTACTGAGCGAGTATATGTCGATACATCGGTGTTCGGCGGAGTCTTTGACGAGGAGTTCGCCAAGCCGAGCAGGGCGTTCTTCGATATGGTTCGGGCGGGGCGCGTCGAACTGGTTGTGTCGGCGCTCGTCGAAGATGAGGTGACTCGGGCTCCTTCCGAGGTTAGCGGATTGCTTGATGAGATGCTGTCCCTCGCCGATGTAGTAACTCCTACCGATGAAGCAGTATCACTCATGCAGGCTTACATTGCCGCTGACGTGCTGTCCGGACGATGGCAGGATGACGCTCTTCATGTGGCGCTGGCTACAGTGTCGGGTTGCACACTAATCGTGAGCTGGAACTTCAGGCATATCGTGAACTACCGAAGAATCCCGAAGTACAATGCAGTGAACGCACTGAACGGCTATGCAGCCATAGCGATCCATTCTCCGTTGGAGGTGACGGGTGATGAATAAGCCGAAAAAGAAGTTTGATTGCGTGGAGATGATGCACCAAGGCGCAGAGTATGTGCGGGAACAGACCAAGAGCATGTCGCCGGAACAGGAGTTGGAGTACTGGCGTAAGAGGACGGAAGAGCTGTTGGCACGGAAACAAGGGCTCTCCAAGGTCCGCAAGGCCTCGTGATGGACAAGTACGGCTGGGCTACGCGTGACTGGGACAACTATGATTGGGACAGCATGTCACCCGAGGAACTTGAGGCATACCGAAATATGCCTCCGGGGGAAAAGCTTCGCCTTGCTATGCAGGTGAGCGAAGCTGCCCGAGAGCGAATGAAGGCGGACATCCGTGCAGAGAATCCCGACTTCACCGAGGAAGAGGTGTTCAAGGAGTTCATACGACGCACCCTTCCGGCAGATCTCGTCAAGAAGGTCTACGGTTGGGAAGGATATCCGAGCGACAAGGAAGACGAGAGGGAGACGTGCAGGAAGCTACGTGAGCAACTCAATCGTACCGTGGACAAGTGAATACGAAGATTACCTCCGCGATGAGTCGCGGCGGGTGGGGAGCGCCGACTCGATCTCGTTCCCGACGAGCGAGGCCGATGTCGTCGAGATCGTGAAGGCGGTGAGCGAGCGGCGCGGGAAGATCACCGTTCAAGGCGCTCGGACCGGCATCGTGGCCGGCGCGGTCCCCCAGGGCGGTCACATCCTCAACCTCAGCCGCATGAACAAGATTGGCGATGTGAACGGCGACTCCATCACAGTGCAACCCGGCGCGATCCTCGACAACATCCGCGAGGCGATCGAGAAAGAAGGGCTCTTCTTCCCTCCGGATCCCACGGAGTCCACGGCATCGATCGGCGGGATGGTCGCGTGCAACGCATCCGGCGCGCTCAGCTTTCACTACGGATCGACCCGCAACTGGGTGCAGTCCCTCCGTATGGTGCTCAGCGACGGCGACATCATCGGTCTCCGCAGAGGCGAGTGCTCGGCGCGGGGGCGATCGTTCTGCCTGACGACTGAAGGCGGCCGGACCATCAGCGGCGACCTTCCGACATACGCCGTTCCCAGCGTCAAGTCCGCGGCGGGCTACTACGTCGCTCAGGACATGGACATGCTCGATTTGCTGATCGGCATGGAGGGCACGCTCGGCATCATCACCGAGATCGAGTTGAGGCTGATCCCCAGGCCCGGCGCGATCAACGGACTGACCGTCTTCCTGCCCGATGAGGACTCGGCGTTGAAGCTCGTCCGAATCCTACGCGAGGAGTCAAACCCGGTCGCCATCGAGTTCTTCGACCACGATGCTCTCGATCTGCTTCGGCGGATGAAGACCGAGTCATCGGCGTTCGAGAAGATCCCGGCGCTCAAGCCGGAGTTCCATACGGCCATCTACGCCGAGTTCCATGCCGACACCGACGAGGAGATCGAGGAGCCGATCATGGCGATCATGGAGGCGATCATCGAGCTTGGTGGCAGCGACGAAGACACCTGGTACGCGACCAACGACCGCGAACTCGAGCCGCTCAAGGCGTTCCGTCATGCGACTCCCGAGGCGGTCAACCTGCTGATCGACCAGCGCAAGCGTGACTGCCCCGAACTGACCAAGCTCGGGACCGACATGTCCGTTCCCGACGCCCACATGGAGTCGGTCATCGCCATGTACGACGCCGATCTTGCGGAGAACGGGCTGGAGTCGGTGATGTTCGGGCATATCGGAAACAATCACGTCCACGTGAACATCCTGCCCAGGAGCATGGACGAATACGACACGGGCAAGGCGCTCTACCTCGCATGGGCTGAGCGGATCGTGGGGTGGGGCGGATCGGTCTCCGCGGAACACGGGATCGGCAAGATCAAGGTCCCGTTCCTCCGCATGATGTACGGTGACGATGCCATCGCCGAGATGCGCGCCCTCAGGTCCCTCTTCGACCCCGATGCGATCCTCAATCCCGGCGACCTCTTTCCGTAGGGGAGGGCTTCAACGCCCTCCCGCCGCGTCGGCGGGGAACTTGTCCGACCCCCATGCGTAGTAAGATTGGTGGAGGCACAAGCAATGAGCGACACCGATCCCTGGGTATTCCTTCCTGAGCGCGAGCCCGTTCCCGAGACACCGCCCCAGACTACCCGTGAGGTCATCCGCTGGTGGGAGCGCCGCAGGCTTTTCTACAATCTGGTCGTTCTCTCGCTGATGGCTCTCTTCTTCGGTGCCCACGCGCTGGCCTATCCTTTGCACGCCAAACATGCAGGTGAGATGTCTCGAATGGAACCTGGCCATTCTATTCACGGGCATGTACACAGTGGTATGCCTCATCGCGGCGAACATCGGCTATACGTTCGGGTGGATTGCGGAAGTCACGCTGCGGCTAGTGCTCAAGTACAGGGCTCCTCGGTTCGGACCTGTCGCTTTCAAGGTGGGCGTCATCGCTTCCACCGTGCCCACTCTGATCTACCTTGTCTTCCACATCTCATGGTGGCTGAGTGTCGGTCCAAGACACTGAGTCCGATGCTTCACTAGTTCATGTTGAACCCATCATCCTCCATGCGGTAGAATGTCCTCCTGGAGGAAGCTGATGGAGACAACCCGCCTCGGACGCACCGGCTTGACGGTTACGCGCACCTCGTTCGGCGCTTTGCCACTCCAGCGCTGTGACATAGACGAGGCCGCCCGGATCCTCCGCCGAGCGTACGACGCCGGCATCAACTTCTTCGACACCGCGAGGGGCTACTCCGACAGCGAGGAGAAGATCGGCCATGCGCTCTCCGACGTCCGCGACTCGATTATCCTCGCCACCAAGAGCGGCGCGACCACCAGGTCGGCCCTCCTTGAGCAGCTCAATACCAGCTTGACCAACCTGCGCACCGACTACGTCGACCTCCTGCAGCTTCACAATCCGGGCGCGCTGCCCGACCCGGACGATCCCGACTCGTCCTACGCCGGGCTGCTCATCGCGAAGAAGGCCGGGAAGGTCCGGCACATCGGCATCACGAACCACCGCCGGGATATCGCCCTCGCCGCCGTCGATTCGGGCCTCTACGAGACGCTCCAGTACCCCATGTGCCACCTGTCGTCGCCGGAGGATGTCGACTTGGTCGATCGCTGCAACTCGGCGGACATGGGGTTCATCGCGATGAAGGCGCTCTCCGGCGGGCTGATCACGAACGCTCGGGCGGCGTTTGCTTTCTTTCGCCAGTACGAGCACGCCGTCCCGATCTGGGGCATGCAGCGCATGTCCGAGCTGGAGGAGTTCATCGCCCTGGAGGCGAACCCGCCGTCCCTGGAGGAGATGTGGCCGGTGATCGAGCAGGACCGCCGTGACCTCGCCGGCGACTTCTGCCGGGGGTGCGGATACTGCATGCCGTGCCCGCAGGAGATCCCGATCTCGATGGCCGCGAGGATGAGCCTGCTCCTCCGTCGAATGCCTTACCAGGGCTTCATGACGGACCGGTGGCATGAGCAGATGCACCGGATCGAGAGTTGCACGGAATGCGGTCACTGCCGGGAGCACTGCCCATATGGCCTCGACACGCCGGCCCTGCTCCGGAAGCAGTTGGTCGACTACGAGGTCTTCTATCAAGAACACGCAAACACGTAGGGGCGAAGCATTGGCCCATCGGATTGCACCGAGCTTGCGGACCTTATCGCCTGTGCTTCGCCCGCTTCTTGAGTGATCTTGCCTCGAATTAGTGGGCACCGGATAATAAGAGATGAGGTGACCCAAGATGAAGAGGCAGTATTCAGAAAGCTTCAAGGCGGAGGCGTAAGAGTTCACGATCATTGATAGTCTGAGCAGGAACCTTGGAGCGGACTGTCGAATGGCAGGTTGTGAACGATCTCGGCAACCTATCAAGAGAAGAACTGATCGGCATCGTCCTGGAGCAGCACCAGGCCGTCCTGGAATTGCGTGAAGGCGTGGACACCCTCACCGAACGCGTCCGAGCGCTTGAGAAGGAGAATGAAGAACTCCGGTCCAAGCTCGGTGGCGGCGGCAGGACGATACCTGCCTTTGTGAAGGCAAACCGGCCCGAGCGCAAGAAGAAGGATCGCAAGAAGCGGCAGAAGTCGTTTGCACGGCTGAGGGAGACTCCGACTGAGATCGTGGATCACGCGCTCGACACCTGTCCCGACTGCGGAAGGAAGCTCTCCGGCGGCACGGTGCATCACAGCCGGCAGGTGATCGAGATACCGGTGATGCCGGTCAGGATCATCGAGCACCTGGTGATCGGACGGTACTGCGGAGTCTGCCACAAGATACACGTGCCGAAGCTCGACCTCTCCGAAGAGGTGGTCGGGACACACCGGGTGGGCATCCGGCTGATGAGCCTGGTGAGCTATCTCCACACGGTCGGTAGAATGCCGGTCGAGCGTGTGCAGAAGCTTCTGGAATCACTCTACGGTCTGCATCTCGGGCTCGGAGAGATCGCGAAGATACTCCAGAAGGTGGCCTCCATGGGCAAGCCGGAGGTAGAGAAACTTCTGCAAGCAGTCAGAGGAAGCCCTACGGTGAACGCGGATGAGACCGGCTGGCGGGAAGATGGGAAGAACGGATACATCTGGAGCTTCACGACGCCACGCGTGCGCTACTTCGTCCGAAACAAGAGTCGGAGCGGCCAGGTCGCAAAAGACGTGCTGGGAGAGGACTACGAGGGTGTAGTCGTAAGCGACTTCTACTGCGGCTACAACGTGCTGCTCGGTTGGCATCAGCGGTGTTGGGTGCACTACCTGCGGGACTTGCGAACGCTCGTCGAGGCGAACCCTGACAAGAGAGGGGTAGCAGTCTGGGCCGGCAAGGTCAAGGCCGTTTACAGGCGCGCGAAGGCATTTTCGGGCGATGATTCGAAGGCCCGGCAGAAGCGGCGAATCGCATTCGAGGACGAGTTGCTTCGACTCGCCAGACCATATGTGAAGCGGGATGTTCCGCAGAGGATACTCGCTGAGCGGATCGAGAGATTCCTGCCGGAGCTGTTTGTCTTCGTAGAATGTCCGGAAGTACCAAGCGAGAACAATGCGGCCGAGCGAGCGATCCGGCCTGCGGTAACAGCTCGCAAGATCAGCGGCGGCACACGATCGGCCAAGGGATCTGAGACCCGCATGGCGCTGATGAGTCTATTCGGAACCTGGCACTTGCGTGGTGAAGATGCGATGGAGTCATGTCGGCGAATGCTCGCGGGCGTTCCTCAGACACTCGCGACCGATCCAGCCTGACAACTTCACTATCAACGATCGTGAACTCTTACGCGGAGGCGGTGAAGTTGGCTTTTTCCGGCAGGGCGAGCAAAGCTCGGATCGCAAAGGAACTGGGAGTCAACATCAACAGCCTGGACGCCTGGATCAGGAAGTACAAGGAGAGCCTGGGAGAGATCGATCCCAGGAAGAGAGAGTCCCTTGAGGACGAAGTGAAGCGTCTCCGCAAGGAGAACGATCTCCTCCGAGAGGAGAGAGACATATTAAAAAAAGCGGCGGCGTACTTTGCGAGGGAGCAGCAGTGAAGTACGCCTTCATCGCTGCTCAAGACGGCCGCTTCAGGATCGGGACGATCTGCGGGGTGCTCGGTGTGAGCCGGAGCGGCTACTACGCGTGGCAGGGGCGTCCCGAAAGCGATCGCGCCAGGAAGAACGAGAAGCTGCTCACACGGATCAGGGAGGTCCACGCCGAGAGCAGAGACACCTACGGTAGCCCGAGGGTTCACATACGGCTTCGGCAGGCGGGTGAGACCTGCAGCAGAGGCCGTGTGGCCAGGCTCATGACAGCAAACGGAATCCGCGCAAGACAGAAACGGAAGTTCCGTGTTACGACTAACTCCAGGCACAACCAGCCTGTGGCGGCGAATCTGCTCAAGAGAAACTTCGAGGTAGCCAGACCGAACAGTGTCTGGGTAAGCGACATAACGTATGTGCATACCCGTGAGGGTTGGCTCTATCTTTCGGCGGTGATGGATCTTTACTCGCGCCAGATAGTGGGCTGGTCGATGAAAGAGACGCTTGGGAGTGTGCTCGCAAGTGAGGCGCTCAGGATGGCATACAAGAACAGAAGACCGGTCGGCGAAGTCATCCATCATTCGGATCGAGGGTGTCAGTACGCGAGCGGCGAATTTCGTAGGCTTCTCGAAGCCTACGAAATTCGAGCCAGCATGAGCGGCGCCGGGAACTGCTATGACAACGCCCCGATGGAGAGCTTCTTTGCGACGCTTAAGGCCGAGCTGATACATCATCGAACATACTCCTCACGAGAGGAAGCGAGATCTGATATCTTCGAGTACATCGAAGTGTTCTACAATCGGCAGCGACTCCACTCGAGCCTCGGCTATCGGAGTCCCGCCGACTTCGAGGCGGCCGCTCTCGAACGAGCGGCCTAGGTGATCTGTCCACGAAAACTGATCTTGCCTCGAATTAGTGGGCACCGGATAATAAGAGATGAGGTGACCCAAGATGAAGAGGCAGTATTCAGAAAGCTTCAAGGCGGAGGCGGTGAAGTTGGCTTTTTCCGGCAGGGCGAGCAAAGCTCGGATCGCAAAGGAACTGGGAGTCAACATCAACAGCCTGGACGCCTGGATCAGGAAGTACAAGGAGAGCCTGGGAGAGATCGATCCCAGGAAGAGAGAGTCCCTTGAGGACGAAGTGAAGCGTCTCCGCAAGGAGAACGATCTCCTCCGAGAGGAGAGAGACATATTAAAAAAAGCGGCGGCGTACTTTGCGAGGGAGCAGCAGTGAAGTACGCCTTCATCGCTGCTCAAGACGGTCGCTTCAGGATCGGGACGATCTGCGGGGTGCTCGGTGTGAGCCGGAGCGGCTACTACGCGTGGCAGGGGCGTCCCGAAAGCGATCGCGCCAGGAAGAACGAGAAGCTGCTCACACGGATCAGGGAGGTCCACGCCGAGAGCAGAGACACCTACGGTAGCCCGAGGGTTCACATACGGCTTCGGCAGGCGGGTGAGACCTGCAGCAGAGGCCGTGTGGCCAGGCTCATGACAGCAAACGGAATCCGCGCAAGACAGAAGCGGAAGTTCCGTGTTACGACTAACTCCAGGCACAACCAGCCTGTGGCGGCGAATCTGCTCAAGAGAAACTTCGAGGTAGCCAGACCGAACAGTGTCTGGGTAAGCGACATAACGTATGTGCATACCCGTGAGGGTTGGCTCTATCTTTCGGCGGTGATGGATCTTTACTCGCGCCAGATAGTGGGCTGGTCGATGAAAGAGACGCTTGGGAGTGTGCTCGCAAGTGAGGCGCTCAGGATGGCATACAAGAACAGAAGACCGGTCGGTGAAGTCATCCATCATTCGGATCGAGGGTGTCAGTACGCGAGCGGCGAATTTCGTAGGCTTCTCGAAGCCTACGAAATTCGAGCCAGCATGAGCGGCGCCGGGGATTGCTATGACAACGCCCCGATGGAGAGCTTCTTTGCGACGCTTAAGGCCGAGCTGATACATCATCGAACATACTCCTCACGAGAGGAAGCGAGATCTGATATCTTCGAGTACATCGAAGTGTTCTACAATCGACAGCGACTCCACTCGAGCCTCGGCTATCGGAGTCCCGCCGATTTCGAGGCGGCCGCTCTCGAACGAGCGGCCTAGGTGATCTGTCCACGAAAACGGGGCAGGATCAAACGGGGCAGGATCAGAGTATGAGTATGAGTATGAGTATGAGTAGGAACGACTGGGAGAATCCGACTATCACGAATATCAACCGCCTGCCGGGACGGGCGTACACATTTCCTTACCCAGACGAGGCATCGGCGCGGGCGGGATCATCGCCGTGGATCACGCCGCTGAACGGCCGGTGGAAGTTCCACTACGCCGAGACCCCCGCCGAAGCGCCCGAGGACTTCCACGAGGACGCCTTCGATGCGAGCGCCTGGGACGACATCCCCGTGCCGTCGAACTGGCAGATGTGCGGCTACGGCCATCCCCACTACACGAACGTCCAGTACCCGTTCCCGGTCGATCCGCCGCGAGTCCCGACCGAGAACCCGACCGGCTCATACCGCCGCGACTTCTTCGTCCCCGACGAATGGTCGGGTCGCCAGGTCTTCCTGCGCTTCGAGGGCGTCGACTCGGCGTTCTACGTCTGGGTCAACGGGCAGCTCGTCGGCTTCAGCAAGGGCAGCCGCATCCCCGCCGAGTTCGACGTGACATCGCTCGTGCGCCCGGGGATGAACAGCGTGGCGGTCCGAGTCTACCAGTGGTCCGACGGCACGTACTGCGAGGACCAGGACATGTGGTGGCTGAGCGGCATCTTCCGCGAGGTCTATCTCGTCGCCACGCCGAAGATCCACGTCTGGGACATCAAGGTGAACACCGGGTTTGACGATAGATACGAGGAAGCCGGGCTCAAACTGCACGCTGACGTGCGGAACTATGGCAAGACGGACATCGACGACTACCAGCTCGAGGCCGCTCTGTTCGACGCGGATGGTTGCCGTGTTTCCGGGTACAAGTGTCTTCTCTTGGAGATCAATGGCAGCGACCATACCCTGGTCGAGGCGACCATGGACGTGTGTATTCCACACAAGTGGTCGGCGGAGGACCCATATCTCTACACCCTGCTCGTCTCCCTCAAGGACTCCCAGGGCAACACCATCGAGACCACGCCCGTTAAGGTCGGATTCCGGACCGGTCGAGATGAAGGGCGGCAACCTCCTCGTCAACGGCGTGCCGATCATGTTCAAGGGCGTCAACCGCCACGAGCACCACCCCGACCTCGGGCGCGCGCGTGCCGCTCGAGACGATGGTGCAGGACATCCTGCTCATGAAGCGGCACAACATCAACGCCGTCCGCACGTCGCACTACTCCGACGACCCGCGCTGGTACGACCTGTGCGACTACTACGGCATCTACCTCATCGACGAGTGCGACCTCGAGACCCACGGCTTCGGCTGCCTCAAGGACTGGCATGGCAACCCGGCGAACGACCCCGAGTGGGAGGCTGCCTGCGTCGACCGCATGGAGCGCATGGTCCAGCGCGACAAGAACCATCCCTCGCGTCATCATGTGGTCGCTCGGGCAACGAGGCGAACTTCGGGTGCAACCACCTCGCGATGGCTGCGAAGGCCCGCGAACTCGACCCGACCGCCCGATCCACTACGAGGGCGACTACCAGCTCCAGACCGCCGATGTCTACAGCCGGATGTATCCGCACGTCGAACGATGTCGTTGCCATCGGGAAGGGCAACGTATGAGGAGACCGGCTCGGACTACACCGAGATGCCGTTCATCCTGTGCGAGTACGCCCACGCGATGGGCAACGGCCCCGGCGGCCTCCTGGAGTACTGGGACGCGATCTACAAGTATCCGCGCCTTCAGGGCGGCTTCATCTGGGAGTGGATCGACCACGGCATCCGGACGCACACCCCCGACGGCGTCGAGTACTTCGCCTACGGCGGCGACTTCGGCGACGAGCCGAACGACGGCAACTTCGTCTGCGACGGGCTGGTCTTCCCCGACCGCACGCCGTCGCCGGGCCTGATCGAGTACAAGAAGGTCATCGAGCCGGTGAAGGTCGAAGCAGCAGATCTCGGCGCTGTAGGGGCGTGCCTTGTGCCGCCCGCTACACCCCCCATATCGCCCGGCGCTGGGTCACGGGCGGCACAAGGCACGCCCCTACAGCGTTGGGCTGAGTCGATGACGTTCACGATCACCAACCGATACGACTTCATCTCCCTCAATCACCTGTCGCTATCGTGGACGGTTACCGCTGACGGCGAGGTCGTCAAGAGCGGGACCGCCCCGATCCCCTCGGTCAAGGCGGGCAAGCGCGCCAAGTTGAGCGTTCCCTACGAGATGCCGGCCGTCGCTCCCGGCGCGGAGTGCTACCTCACGCTCTCGTTCACGCTCAACCGCGACACCATCTGGGCGACGCGCGGCCATGAGGTCGCCTGGTCGCAGTTCAAGCTCCCGGTGGCCGTAGGGGAGGGCTTCAACGCCCTCCCGGTGCGGGCGACCGTGGAAGGATCGCCCCTACGGGATGCGGGGTTACGGGCGACCGTGGAAGGATCGCCCCTACGGGATGCGGGGTTACGGGCGACCGTGGAAGGATCGCCCCTACGGATTGACGACTCGCCGAACACCATCCGCGTCGCGGGGCCGGACTTCGCGCTTACCTTCGACAAGATCCACGTCCGCATTACCGACTGGACCGCATCCGGCCAACGCCTCATCGAGACCGGCCCGCGCCTCAACTTCTGGCGCGGGACCACCAACAACGACCGCTCGTGGACGAATGCTAAGTCGTGGCGCGACTCATGGCTTCATGCCCTCCAGCATCGCACTGATTCGGTCGAGGTCGAGCAGATCGGCCCGTCCGTCGTGCGCATCACCGCAAGGACGCGCATCGCCCCGCCGATCTTCGACAAGGCTTGGGAGTGCGAGTACGTCTACACGATCGACGGCAGCGGCGAGCTGCTCCTGGAGGTCCACGGCGTCCCCACCGGCGAGTGGCCGGAGACGCTCCCGAAGATCGGCTTGCAGATGACCGTGCCGAAGTCGCTCGGGCGCGTCACCTGGTTCGGACGCGGGCCGGGCGAGTCGTACATCGACACGAAGCAGGCCGGGCGGTTCGGGCGCTACTCCATGAGTGTCGATGACCTCCACACTCCCTACGTCTTCCCGCAGGAGAACGGCAACCGCGCGGACGTCTCGTGGGTTGCGCTCACCGACCTCGGCGGCGCGGGGCTGATGGTGGTCGGTCAGCCCTCGATCGACTTCAGCGCGCATCGGTACACGACGGACGACCTGGAGAAGGCGGCGCACACCTACGAGTTGCCCCGCCGCGACTTCATCGAGCTGAACCTCGACCACAGGCACAACGGCATCGGCTCGGCGTCCTGCGGCCCCGGCCCCTGGGAGCAATACCTCCTCCGCCCGCAGGAGTTCCGCTTCTCGGTCAAGCTATCGCCGCGCGTTACGTAGTGCTCCGGGTGGGTATGAACGCGGTGTCAGTCCGAATACGCGAAAGGAGAAGAAGCTATGGAAGCGATGAGGAAGGACACTGCTGAACTGCAACCGACGATGGTGGCGACCAAGCCCCAGAAGGAGCACGAGTGGCTGCAGAAACTCGTCGGCGAGTGGACGTTCGAGGGCGAAGCTTCGATGGAGCCCGGGATGCCGAGTGAGGAGTTCACGGGGACCGAGAGCGTGCGGCCGATCGGTGACCTCTGGATCGTCGCCGAGGCACGGATCGACGCGCCGGGCATGGCGCCGATGATCAACGTGCTGACGCTCGGCTTCGACCCGCAGAAGGGGCGATTCGTCGGCACGTTCGTCGCGTCGATGATGACGTACCTCTGGGTCTACGACGGCGAACTCGACCCGAACGGTCGGACGCTGCACCTCTACAGCACGGGCCCCACGATGGGTCCCTCGGGGAAGACGGTCTCATTCCGGGAGTCGATCGAGTTCGTGAGCGACGACGAGCGGATATGGCGTTCGACGATGCAGGCCGATGACGGCGACTGGCAGGAGGTCATGAGGTCGGACTACCGGCGGAAGAGGTAGCTGAGGACCCGAATGGAGTGCGGCGGTGTCCAGCCACCGCACTCCGGTCTAATCGAACACGACGATGTCCGACTGGGATCGCACGCGGATGAGTGGATAGTAGTCCGCCCCCGACTTGATCATGGAGCTGATCCCCGTCACTTCCACATGCTTGCCCAGAGCCGGCTTGATTGTCCCGGCGGGTACGATGACTTTGATTCCACGGTATCCGGAGGCGTCAGTGACTCTCGACCCGTCGGAGACCACGAATGTCGCGCCGGCCGGACTATACGTCACCAGGCCGGTCGTCCTGATGAGCAAGCCGATGTTGTTGAGGTGGATGTTCCCCGCGAACCCCATCTGTCCCGCACCCGTGCCGGCATCATACCTCCATGCGGCGCCGCCCAGACACTCCATGTTCAGACCCAGTGGATATGCGGTACCCGTATCCCAGGGGGGCTCTGATTGAGCGGCGGTCGTGGCCAGAATATATCGCTCTCCATGCGTATAGGTCTTCATTGTGCCGCTCAGGTCCACTCTCATCCCGACGGTGAACGTGTGTCCGGATTTGTCCACCCGGATGCCCGAAGACCGGTGGTCAGCCTGTATATAGAAGTACCCTGGGAACGCGGCCGAGACCAACGCCCGGGTGATGACGACCGGCGCTTCGTTCGGCAGGGTCTTGATGTCTCCCGGGGACACGGATGAGTCGATCTGGAAGTCCGCGCTCTTCACCGCGCTGGCCGGTGAGCCCTCCTTGTACGCCCGCGCCTTGAGCGTGACACTGGCGTTCAATAGCACCGGTTCGGCGTAGACGGGGTCGCTTTCCGTTGGGTCGATGCCGCTCGTGGTATAGTGAATCGTTGCGCCGGGCGTGGCGCAGTTGATCGTCACGCTCTGCGCGGAGCCGAACACCCCGCCGTCGGGGCTGAAGGTCGGCATGTGGACGGGCACTACGTAGACGGCGGTGGCCACATCACTCGTATTCCAATCGGTCTTCCATGCCCTGGCTTTGAGCGTCAGATTCTCGTCCACCAGCAGCGGACTGCTGTAGAGAGCGTCAGACCCCGCCGGATCGATGCCGTTCACCGTATAGCGGATGGTGACACCGGGTATCACGCAGTTGATCGTCACGCTCTGGGCGGACGAATACGTGCCGCCGCCAGGATCGAAGGTCGGCGTGTCTAGCTTAGGCAGGATAGTGTAGACCGCGCTCTTGACGGCACTCGGCGTCCAGTTAACCTTAAAAGCCCTCGCCTTCAGTATCTCACCCTCCTGGGTCTGCACCGGATTCACGAATTCAGGATCGCTCTCTGTCGGATCGATCCCATCTGTCGTGTAGCGAATGGTTGCGCCGGGCGTCAAGGAAATCATATACACGCGTGGCGCAGAGTGATATGCGCCACCTTCCGGGGAGAATATCGGAGTGCTCACAGCGGGTGGAGTCCAACTGCCGGGGTATTCGTCCGCACCCACATCCACGACCCCGCCAACGATCCTGTCTTGCCCATCCATGTCCGTTAAGGGAAGGCCCGGCGCGCCGCCCCAACCGGCATCGATGCACGGCGAAGGCGTCGTGAGGTGGGCATCTCCACTCGTGGGATCGAACAGCAGCGGATCGAGAGAAATGTCTCCCGTCCCGGCTGAGAGCCCGGAGTACTCGTAGCCGGAGTTTCCGTATACGCAGTTGTTGCGAAGGGTAGGAGTGCCTCCGGTGCTGTATATCCCTCCCCCTGAGTTGGAAGCCACGATGTTGTTCGAGATGGAAGGCGAGGCGGCGCCACTGTAGATTCCGCCCCCTCCGACTGCGGTGTTCCCGAAGACGCTGTTATTGGTAATAATCGGCCAGGAGACCGACGAGTCGTCACAGCCAATGCCACCGCCGAGAGGCGCGGTGTTGCCTGTGATCGTATTGTTGATGATAGTCGGCGAGGCGCCAAACTCGCATCCGATCCCGCCGCCAATGCCATTGATGGAGGCTGCATTCCCGGTGATCAGGTTGTTAGCGACAATCGGTGACGAAGCGAGGCATGAGACCCCGCCGCCCACGCCCCAATGGGGATTGGCCCCTCCGCGAATCATGAAGCCATCTATTCTACTCACCAGATAACCGCTGTAGGATGCGCTGACGACTGCGCGCCCCACTCCCAGAAGCACGGATCTGTTCACTACCCAGTTCCTCTGATCCCTGGCAGTCTCCGTCCCGACAAATCCGCCGTAGAGGTAGACGTACGGATACGTCTCGATGCCTTCGCTGTAAACGCCTTCCCTGACCCATACCTCTCCGCCCTGCCCTCTTGCCGCTCTAAGCGCCGCCTGCACCGTCTGCTTCGCAAGAGCCCAACTCGAGCCGTCGTTTGCGTCGCTGCCTGAGGGGCTCACTCGGACGATGGCATATGGTCCTGGCGGCCAGGCTGTCCCATTGAACTCGTCAGCCCCTATATCGACTGTGCCGTCTTGGACTCTTGTCTGGCCGTCGATGTCCGTCGAAGGGATCCCCGGCGCGCTGTTCAGACCCTTGTTCACGCATGGGGATCCAGGCAGTATGTGAAGATTCCCGTACGCCCTGTCGACAAGCTGAGGATCGGCGGAGATGTTGTCCGACCTGTTAAGGGTTCCGGAGTAGTCGTACCTGGCGTTACCATACACGCAATTGTACCACACGACGGGAGACCCACTGCCTTCCTGCGCCAACACGCCTGATTGATTGAAGGCAACAATGTTGTTGCGAACGACTGGCGAGGAGTAGGCGTCGCAGCGCACACCATCGCCATTGTTGGCGACAATCGTGTTATTCGTGATCGTCGCCGAGGACTCCGCGCAGCCGATACCGTCTCCACTATTCGCAGCGACGATGTTGTTGGTAATGATCGGGGAACCCCGCGCGCACCATATCCCGGACCCCCAGTTCTCCGTGATGAGATTGTTTGCGATTGTCGGAGAAGATTCCCAACACGCGACGCCTCCGCCGCCGCCTGGAGGCCAGCCCCTGCGTATCGTGAAGCCGTCTATGATCGTGCTGGCGGCTGCGCCTGCAGGGGCACTCACGGTGTCGGCCTGCCAGCCGCTTCCGTCCAGGATGGTCTCGTTCGCCCTGGGGCGCCTCTGCTCCCTTAAGGTTTCGGTACCCATGAAGCCGCCGTAGAGCCCCGCGCCCAGTTTGAGGGTGACGTTCTCTATGTACAAACCCTTGGAGACCCACACTTCATCGCCGGAGGAGGCAGCGTCCAGCCCTTGCTGGACTTTGTGGTAAGCGTTCGCCCACGAGGTCCCGTCGAACGTCGGGCCGGGGGAGTCATACTTGACGTAGACGATCGCGGACGATCCCAATGACGTGACCGTGAGAAGCAGGGTCGCTGCAAGCAGAACCTGAAGGAGTCTCGGTCGATTCATCTGCATAACCTCCGAATACGGACTGGTCTTGCAGGAGTATCAGGCCCAGGCGCGAGGTAGAATGAGCAGCCCGCCGGGAAATGATATCCTATCCATTATGCCCCGCAAGCGTCGCCTTGTCAACATGCAGGCTGAAAAACCGGTAGTATTACCGGGTACCCAGTCTCCGGTTTGGAAATGGAGACAAGCGGGAAAAGGGTATCAAGCTCAGCACACAGGAGGAATGAAATGCGCAAACTGAGAATCATCATCCCGATCATCGTCGCTCTCGCGATCGGTTTCACCGTGGGTGTCACCAGTACCCAGGGTGCGAACGTCCTGAAGGGCGCGGTCATCGCCGTCCTCGTCGACCAGTTCTCCGGCCAGCTCAACAAGGCGGTCAACAGCCTGACCGCGAACAAGAAGATGCCGTCGAACCTCTCGACCAAGGTTGTTCCGATCCTCTCGATCGGCTCGGGGGCATACGTCGGCGCGGCGCAGGTCAGCGGCTCGAAGGCCAGCGTGAACCAGGTCAAAGCGGTCGGCCAGTTGGAGACCGGATTCGGCAAGCAGTTCCGCATCAAGGCGCTCGTGCCGATCAACGTGCGCTCGGTAACGAACATCAAGCGCATCCAGGGCGTGGGTGTCAGCGCGATCATCGACGTGAAGATTTAGCCTCCCGCATGGCGCTGTCATTCTGGGCGGAGCGAGTAGTCCCGCAACAGGCTTTTCGCCTCCGCCCGGAATGACAGCCGTGGGCCATCAACCATTCCCCAGGCGGATTTCCATCAGGCACTCGGCGCAATCGAAGCGGAGTTCGAGGCGGTGCCCTTCCTCATCGACGAGCGAGAGCGCCCCGGATCGAGTCCGGGGTTGCGCCCCGTCCTTTGGGCATAGTCCGAGTTGGTGCTTGATGCAGTAGCGCGTCGTCATCACGCGTCGTCCGCGCATGTCGAGCCCTGACTCGGCTGCGGGTTCGATCTTCGTCACGCCGTGCCGCCGGTAGAACTCCTCGGCCTTGCGATTCAGCACGTTCCCCTCGAAGGTCAGGTCGGTCGCGGGGTAGGGGACGTCGTTCCGGATCGATCCTCCCTCCAGTCGCGGTCGGTTCTCTTCGCGGACCGTCGAGAGTTCCTCCAAGACTCCGCGCCGCAGCGAGTTCAGCGCCGAGATCGGTACGAACGGAACCTCCGGCAGATCAATCTCAACCTCCGGGGCCTCGAAGTCAGTGCCCCCCATCTTGGTCAGTTGTCTGCGGATGTTCTCAAGCGCCTGATCGGGCTTCTGCGCGGTCTCCCTCTCGCACGGGATCGTGAACTCTGCCGCGTTGCCATCCTCATCGACCGCCGTGATTGTCAGGCCGTCGGGCGACTCGCTCAGCGTCAGGGCGACCCCGATCTTCCTCTCGGGCTGTGACTTCTCCAGGCGCGTAAGGAACTCGTGGTCGTGATTGCGGTAGATCATCGTGCCCGGCTCGATGCTGACCGGCTTGTCGGTCACAACCGTCCGGCCCTTGACGCCGTTGACGACCGTGCCCCTGAGCCTGCACTGGCGGTCGAACCAGGTGATTCCATCGCCGTTGTGGAGCGGGATATCCGTGTCGATCATCACGTCTCGGCGGCTGACCCTGATCACCGGCCCGATCGGTTCGCCGATCATCTTGGGGGTGTCGGGCGAGCCGATCCTGTCGGTCCGCCCGTGGAGGAAGTAGTCGGTGTATCCGCGGTTGAATGTCTTGGCCAGGTCCGGCGTGAAGTCGATCGTGCTCCGACCGGAGGAAGTACGCTTTGGGGGCGCGCCTTGTGCCGCCTTACCTGCGCTACTCCGTAGGGGCGATCCTTCAACGGTCGCCCGTTGTACAGCGTCCGGCGGCACAAAGCGCGCCCCTACAACGTGGCGGGCGACCGTTGAAGGATCGCCCCTACGGAGCACTTTGTCTAACTCCTGGCGGTAATATGAGACAACATTGGTCACATAGGCCTTGTCCTTCAGCCGGCCCTCGATCTTGAACGAGCAGACGCCCGCATCGATCAGCTCGCCAAGATGCTCGGAGAGGTTGAAGTCGCGGAGGGAGAGCAGGTGCTTCCGGTACTCCAGGACCTTGTCGCTCCGGTCGATCAGCTTGTAGGGCTTGCGACACGGCTGAGCGCACTGCCCCCGGTTGCCACTCCGACCGCCGAGCGCATAGCTGAGGTAGCACTGCCCGCTGTAACAAACGCAGAGCGCTCCGTGGATGAAGCACTCCAGCTCGATGTCGGTGGCGGCCCGGATCGCGCGGATCTCATCGAGCGTCAACTCCCGCGCCAGGATCGCCCGCTTGATGCCGACTTTGCCAAGGAATGCGACCCGTTCGGGCGTGTTGTTGTGCATCTGAGTGCTCGCGATGAGGGGGATCGGCGGGAGGTCGCACTCCAGGAGGCCGGCGTCCTGGATGATCAGGCCGTCGATCCCGATGTCGTGGAGCTGCTCGATCAGCCGTACCGCCTGGGGGATCTCATCGTCGCGCAGGATGGTGTTCACCGTTGCATAGACTTTCGCCCAGAACTTGTGCGCGTGCCTCAGGAGTTCGGCGATGTCGTCGAGGCTGTTCCCGGCGGATTCGCGCGCGCCGAACCGTGCAGCGCCGATGTACACGGCATCGGCGCCGCAGTCGATCGCCGCTATCCCGCATTCCAAGTCTTTGGCAGGCGCCAGTAGTTCGATTGTCATAACATCTCCAGTCGACGGAGGTCGACTTCGTGCCCTCGTTGCCGCGACTTCAGTCGCCCGGTCAACGCCCATTATACCTCATCCCCAGGTTTTGCGATCACGGGCACTCCGGACGTAACAGTTCACGCTTGGGGATAACGAGTTTGATCAGGCAGGGAAGAGGACAGACTTGCCTGCGAGCAGTTGCCTGCATGATTCGAGCATGTCCAGACCCCTGACGTGCCATGTGCCAAACAGACTCATGAGCGTCATCTTTGTCTCGGAACCCTTCGCGCTTCGTGTGCCTCCGCATACCTTGCGGGCGATCACACACGGCCTCAGCGCTCGTTCTGCGCCATTGTTGTCCGACGGTACTTCCGGGTACTCTACGAACATGAACAACTCGTGCAAGCGATCTATGAATCTCTTTGCCAGCGTCTGCTGTGGAGCATCTGAGCCGACATACGGACCTGAGAGCGCCTCTACCTCTTCCTCGAAGAGTACTCGCTTCCACTTGCGAACCTCCGCCTTCTTGCTCCGGAACTCCTTTGCCCGATCGTAAACACCCTTCACCGCATCCGCCCATGCGATGACGCCCGTGTCGTCCGCGTTCCTCTCCTTCAGTTTGTGCAGATCCCTGGCCAGATGTGCCCAGCATATCTGGCGGTCTGCAACTACCGGGTTGTATCCGGCATAGCAATCCGTTACCACTACCCCTTCGTAGTCGCCGCCTATCGTTTCCTTCGGGATCTCTCCACTCCGACTCCGCCGGTAGATGAAGTATCGCACGTTCTTAGTGGAGAAGGTCCAGATGTATCCGTTCAGCCCATCCTCTCTCCAGCCCGTCTCGTCTGCGTTTATGTATGGGCTTCCACGTACAAGCGAGAGTAGCCGCTCTTTCTCTTTTTTGCCACAGTCTGCCACCGTGTGCAATATCTCGCTTATCTCTCCCACAGAGAGCTGAAGACCATACAGAGCCTTCAGCAATCCCTGTATCGTCCGCTTTGTCATGCGACCTACCGTCGAAAGATACGATATCAGGCTCATCAGGTTCACGCCTACCCGATGCTTGCCTACAACCTGGCCGGAAAGGTCAACCTTCGGCACATGACTCTTGCCACAGTATCCGCATCTTCTGGCGATGAACCTGTGCTCGACTACGTCCACAGGCACGATGGGGATGTCGATGACTTGGCGGAGTCTCTTTACCGTGCCCCCTGTGAGCGCTCGGCCGCAGTCCGGACACTTCGAGTGCGCGTGCTCGACTACACGGGTGGGTGTCTCCCGCCTGCGCACGAACGACTTCTTGCGCTTCTTTCGTTCAGCTGCCCGGCGCTCTTTGCGGTTCGGCTTCACCCAGTCAGGCACGGATGGGGAACTGCCATCACCGCCGGAAAGCCTGGCGCGAAGGTCTTCGTTCTCCTTCTCCAGGTCGCCGATACGCGCCACGAGTTGGGGAACTAGACCTTCCAACTGGCTGACCCTGGCCTCAAGCTCCTCGTATGTCGGCTTGGATTGCTCGCTCACACTCCTTGGTTCGAGACGCTCCCAGCAGGTTCCTTCTTCTTACAGACAAAATAATCCCTAAGCCTGAACTGTTACCCCTGAAAGTAACAGTTCACGCTTGGGGATAACGAGTTTGATCAGGCAGGGAAGAGGACAGACTTGCCTGCGAGCAGTTGCCTGCATGATTCGAGCATGTCCAGACCCCTGACGTGCCATGTGCCAAACAGACTCATGAGCGTCATCTTTGTCTCGGAACCCTTCGCGCTTCGTGTGCCTCCGCATACCTTGCGGGCGATCACACACGGCCTCAGCGCTCGTTCTGCGCCATTGTTGTCCGACGGTACTTCCGGGTACTCTACGAACATGAACAACTCGTGCAAGCGATCTATGAATCTCTTTGCCAGCGTCTGCTGTGGAGCATCTGAGCCGACATACGGACCTGAGAGCGCCTCTACCTCTTCCTCGAAGAGTACTCGCTTCCACTTGCGAACCTCCGCCTTCTTGCTCCGGAACTCCTTTGCCCGATCGTAAACACCCTTCACCGCATCCGCCCATGCGATGACGCCCGTGTCGTCCGCGTTCCTCTCCTTCAGTTTGTGCAGATCCCTGGCCAGATGTGCCCAGCATATCTGGCGGTCTGCAACTACCGGGTTGTATCCGGCATAGCAATCCGTTACCACTACCCCTTCGTAGTCGCCGCCTATCGTTTCCTTCGGGATCTCTCCACTCCGACTCCGCCGGTAGATGAAGTATCGCACGTTCTTAGTGGAGAAGGTCCAGATGTATCCGTTCAGCCCATCCTCTCTCCAGCCCGTCTCGTCTGCGTTTATGTATGGGCTTCCACGTACAAGCGAGAGTAGCCGCTCTTTCTCTTTTTTGCCACAGTCTGCCACCGTGTGCAATATCTCGCTTATCTCTCCCACAGAGAGCTGAAGACCATACAGAGCCTTCAGCAATCCCTGTATCGTCCGCTTTGTCATGCGACCTACCGTCGAAAGATACGATATCAGGCTCATCAGGTTCACGCCTACCCGATGCTTGCCTACAACCTGGCCGGAAAGGTCAACCTTCGGCACATGACTCTTGCCACAGTATCCGCATCTTCTGGCGATGAACCTGTGCTCGACTACGTCCACAGGCACGATGGGGATGTCGATGACTTGGCGGAGTCTCTTTACCGTGCCCCCTGTGAGCGCTCGGCCGCAGTCCGGACACTTCGAGTGCGCGTGCTCGACTACACGGGTGGGTGTCTCCCGCCTGCGAACGAACGACTTCTGGCGCTTCTTTCGTTCGGCTGCCCGGCGCTCTTTGCGGTTCGGCTTGACCCAGTCAGGTATGGGGGTGGAACTGCCGCCACCCGAGAGCTTTGCCTTGAGATCCTCCAGTTCCTTGACGAGACGCTGGATCATCTCCCGCTGCTCCAGGACAATGCCCACCAATTCTTCTCTTGTCAGACCGTCGAACTCTTCCACACAGGCATGTTCCACCCGCCCGGCCAAGGGTCCTTCCTATTGCAAGCCGACAATGTCGGAAAAACTCTCACTGCTCTCGCAAAATGATCCACAAGCCTGAACTGTTACCTCCGGACTGCCAAGAGGAAACGTCAAATAGGAGGGAGAAGTATTAGCCCGTAAGCCGCTGGTAGTAATCTGGTCGCACGGGATGCTTATTACTCAGGAGGCGCGGTGATGGACAACTCGAGGGGATCGCTGTTCAAGTGGTTGTATATCATGGTAGGGGTGTTCGCGGTCAGCTCGTCGCTGGTACGGGTGTTCCTCCCTAGCCTCCTTGCATTCGCTCTCGCACTCCCGCTCTTTCTGCTATTCCCGGCGATGATGTTCCTTGCGGGCTATTACTGGACCGACCCCCACTTGCATCCCGACGTCAAGCGGAATCTGTGGATTTTCGGGGGCACCATGGGATTCTTCGCAATGGTGACGTTGCTCGCGATCGTTCCAGCGGCATTGGTACTCCATCCCCGTCGGAGCTGGGATACAGCCCTCGGTGTCATTGTCTTCTTCAGCCTATTTCCTATCGGCTACGTCTTCGGAAACCGGAAGCGCAGACGATTACCTGCTGAGCCCGGAGCTCGGGACGAGTGATCACGACCAGCCAGATGCTTTACGCTCGCGCCCGTTCGGTGTATCATTGCGCAATGGACAGGCTGACGAAACAGATAGACTTCATCCTCGAGATCGACAAGCTCAAGCACATCCTGCGTCAGAGCAAGGTCACCGACGGCTCGCGGCGGGAGAACGACGTCGAGCACTCGTGGCATCTGGCGGTGATGACGATGCTCCTCGCCGAGTATGCCGCCGAGCCGATCGACGTGCTGCGAACGGTGAAGATGGTGCTCATCCATGACATCGTCGAGATCGATGCCGGCGACACGTTCATCTACTCGACGGCGGCTCGTGATGCGGCGGAGGAGGTCGAACGGGCGGCGGCGGACCGGCTCTTCGGCATGCTTCCGGACGACCAGGCGTCGGAGTTCCGCGCGCTGTGGGACGAGTTCGAGGCCGGGGTCACACCCGAGTCGCGGTTTGCACGGGCGCTCGATCGCCTGCAGCCGACCATGCTCAACTATGCCAACAAGGGAGGTCCCTGGCGGGAGCACAAGATTACCGCCGAGCAGGTGACGAGCCTCAACATCCCGGTCCTGCTTCAGGGAGCGCCGAAGCTCGCAGAGTTCGCCGAGAAGCTCTTTCTCGACGCCCAGGAGAAGGGCTACTTCCATGAAGGATGAGGAGATGCGGGAGCGCGCATGTGCGATCGTCATCGAGGAGGGGCAGATACTCCTGATGCACCGGCGGAAGGCGGGGATCGAGTACTACACGGTCCCCGGCGGTAAGATCGAGCCGGGCGAGACCCCCGAGGAGGCATGCTTCCGAGAGGTCCTGGAGGAGACCGGACTAACCGTGGAGATCATGCGGGAGTTCGCGGTCCTGAGCAACCTGGGGCGCACCGAGCACTACTTCCGCGCCAGGAAGCTCTCCGGCGACCTCCAACTCGGTGGCCCGGAGATCGAGCGCCAGTCCGAAGCCAACTTCTACGAGCCGATGTGGGTCTCCCTCGACCGCCTCTCCGAGTACCGCCTCCTGCCGGAGGAGATCAGGGTGATGATTCTTCGGGAGTGTCCGTCATAGCTTCTTCGGGTCGATCGTGCCACTATCGTATGTGCCGCGCCACGATCGCGCGGTCACTTGGCCGAGACCAGATGAAGCTACCTTCAGACATCTCTTCAGCTTTGCCGGCTTGCAGTCTCTATCTCCCATGAAACGTCCATCCTGCCAGTGCTCTATGATCACCAGATCCTCGTCGAGTATCCACCTGATCGCTCGAAGTGCCTTCGAGATCTGGCGTCTGCGGGTTGCAGCTATTGGGTTTGGGTCGCAGTGAACGTGCCACTTGCCCCACTGGACTATGATCGATCCGTGCATGGTCTCGATGCGGAGCGGGCAGTGAGGGACAAACCGTGACGGCACCTCCACGGCGAGATCATCGATCGCCTGCCATTTCAGGCTTGCTGGAACAATGTACTGCTCCCACTCAGGATACCGCTGAAACAGACTTCGAGCGAACCTCGCAGCGAACGGGTTGAGGTTGTCCGTTATCTCATCGTCCATTGTGTTCTCACCACCTACCGATTCTCTGGCCGTCTGCGATCATATGTGCCATTCCAGGACGTGGCAGTAACGTCGGTATAGTTCGCGTACCAGGGTTCGAGCAGTGCCTCATCCACTCGGTCCGGAGTATACCCACCGGCGGCCTGGACTCTGTCGTAGATCCCGGCCTCGATGATCACCAACTCCTCTGATAGCAGACCCCGTATGGTCTCCAGTGCTTCCGTGATGAACTGCTCTTCTGTATACGAGTCACCCCAATCATCGTAATGCGCATGCCAGCCTCTCCATGAGATGAGGATTCCACCGTTTCCGGCTTCTATACGGAGTGGTCGTCCGGGGAACCGGGACGGCACCTCAATGATCAGCCCGTTCCATTGTGGTGATGGGTTGTCTGGAGGCACAACGTACGGCTTCCAGTCAGGATACCGTTCAAACAGGATTCGCGCAAACGAAGTGGCTAGCGGATCGAGACCCTCCAGTGCTTCACTGTGCATGTCGTTCTCCCTATCAGATTGTTCAGTAACGCCGTCCTATCTCGGCTTGGCGTCCAAGATATTGTCGTGGACGCTGAGTCCCTTACAGTCACGGATGATGATGCCGGTGGGGGAGTGATTGCCGGTCACGAAGCCGTCCGACGCGCCGACGATGACTATGCCCTCTCCGTCTGAGAGGCGGACGTCGTTGTCCTGGACGCGCAGGTTGCGCACCTTGCCGGAGATGTCGATCGCGTGTGTCCCCGGCGCGATGAGCGTGTTCCCCTCGATCGTGATGAAGTCGGCGTAGTTCGGCGTATCGACCTTGACGATACCTCCGGTCTCGCTGTCCTCGAGCTTGATCTGCGCCACGTAGTCGCCGATCAGTGCGCAGTTGAACTCGTTGTGTGAGAGGCTGATGCGACTTGCCACTCGGTCCGGAGCCGCGCCCTTGACCCTGAAGTCGCAGACGCCGGTCGTGTTGCCCTCGATGCGCATGTAATCCACGCGGCCGTCGAAGATGAAGGGCCCATTCAGCACCATGTTGTTCGTGATCGAGAAGCCGTATCCGACTCCGAACCCGAAGTCGGGGTTGAGGTAGCCGAACCCCTGGTCCTCGAACTTGAGCGCGTATCCGTCCGCACCGCTTTGAAGCGCCTCACCAAGTTGGCAGCCCGAGAGCGTGCCCCACTCGATGTCGTGGACCCGGTACTCCTTCGGTTGCTCGAACTCGACGTAGTAGATCGCCCCCGGAGCAGGCGCATTGTCTTTCCAGTGGATCTTCGTCGCGTGCCGGAGGTCCCCCGCCTCGGTGATCGTCTCGGTCGTGTAGTCCTTTCCCGCGACCCACACCGTGCCGCCGGTCCTCGGCTCGGAGGCGATGCGGACGACCTTCGCATGCCTCGGGAGGCCGTACCATTCGGTGCGCTGAGCGGGGTTCGGCTCGTCGACGACGGGGTGATTGTGCCACGTGAGCCAGTCCCAGGTCGTGTCCGGCCGGCGGTAGACCATCCCCTCGGGCGTCGGCTCAAGACGATCGCCCGTACTCCCGAGCGGCCCGGCGTGGATGCCGCTCACGAACCCCGAGTTGCAGTTGCGGATGAACGGCGCCTGCCCGCCGACCCAGTCGAAGAATACGCTCCCGGCGTTCATTCCGTGCCTGCCGGTCATCTCGATGTTGTCGAAGTAGTAGCCGCCCTGCCCGCAGTGATTCCCGTTGTCGAGCCGGACGCCGATCTTCGCGTCGAGGCGGTCCATGTCGCGCACCTTCACCTCGCCGCCAGTGCCGACGATATCGACTCCGACTTCGAAGAACCGGCCGCTCTGGATGCCGGGATCGAGGTTCCGCCCGACGTTCACATCGGTGACGTTCACGAAGTCGATGAGGTAGCGGGTCCCGATGCCGTTCGTCTCCACGATGCCGACGTTGTTGTCGGGGTAGTAGCGGATGTTGGCGATCTGGACGGCGGCGGATGGGATTATGCCTGCGGGCAGCTTCGGATCGAGCAGGACGCTCAGGGCTCGGAGGCGGCATCCCTTGTCCCTGATGCGGATCGTCGCCGTCGGGACGCGCTTGCGCTTAGGGTCAGCGGTGAAGCCGAAGTCCCTCCGGCCGTCCGTCTGGATGATGTTCGTGACATCCGCGCCGTCGCCGTAGATGATCTGCCCGGCCCGCGTGGTCTCGACCGTGCCGTGATTGGGGAGAGCGCCCCCGTGGAAGTAGTAGTCACCCGCGGGGAAGTACACCGCCCCTCCCGCCGGGACAGACTCCATGATCCGGGCGATCCGCTTCGTATTCTGCTCGGCCTTCGACGCATCGTTGGCGACGAGCGGCTCCTTTGCCTTCAAGACGTTCACCGCACCGGCGGATATCACTTCGGAAGCCAAACATAGTATGGAAAGCAGCACGACGGTCAGCCTTCTGATCTGCACGATTCCCTCCACATTCGACGAACGCATTGACATTAGGCCGGCGACATTATACCATGATGGAAACCGCGCCCGCACAGGAGAACTGCCGGATGAGGATTTCACTGATCGTAATGCTGCTGATACTTGCCGCGCTTCCCCTCGCCGCCCGGGAGACGCAGTTCAAGGTCCGGGCGCTCTGGGCCGATCCCTCGTCGTTTTCGACGCGCGAGAAGGCCGATGTGCTGCTCGACCAGTGCCGGCGGGCGAGGATCAACCTCCTGCTGCCCGATGTCATGCTGCACGGGGCTCTCTACCACAAGTCTTCGCACTACCTGCACAAGGTGTTCGCGAGCGACGAGTACGATCCGCTCGCTTACCTCACCGAGAAGGCGCACGCTCAGGGGATGGAGGTCCACGCCTGGTACTGCGTCTACTACGACGGCACGGAGGAGATTGAAACCGTCAAGCCCGAGTGGCTCTGTGCAGACATCGACGGGAAGCCGATGGACCAGGGGTACTTCCTCTCGCCGCAGGTGCCGGGGGTGAACGAGTACCTGCTGTCGGTGATGGCGGACGGCCTGGCATACGACATCGACGGCATCCACCTCGACTACATCCGCTACTACGGCTCGGGGTACGATTACTCGGACCTCGGGCGCGAGCGGTTCATCGAGACCCACGGCTTCGACCCGAAGGACTTCCTCGATCACGGGGAGCGCATCGTCCCGGATGAGCCGTTTCCCGTGCGAGTGCTCCATGCCGAGCGGCACAAGGCCCGCGTCTGGGAGCACACATGGACCGAGAGCCTGATGGACCGCGCCGGCCTCGGATTCTCGTTCATCTCCGAGAAGCCGGAACTCGTCGATGCCCTCCGAGCGTCGGGACTGCTGGTGCTCTGCGCCGTCTATGATGTCTCGCCGGAGATGACTCAGGCCATCGAGCGGTACGTCGCGCGCGGTGGGAGCGTCGTCTGCATCGACGGCCTGTCCGCGAAGGCCGATCCGCGCCTCTTCAAGCTCTTCGGGGTGAAGCGAGGGAGTGCGTGGCTCTCGACCGACTGGCGTTCGATCAAGGCGGAGGGTAGTCATCCGCTCACGAAATGCCTCCCCCGCGAGAATGTGAAGGTGAACGTCAACATCCCGCCGGGACTCGATGGCGGCAAGGTCGTCGCACGCTTCGACACCGGTGAGCCGGCGGTGATCGTGAACGGTCGGACCGCGCTCGTCTGCTTCAACCCCTGCACGCCGAACACAGGCGGTCCGTCGCTGATGGTGCGCGGGATCGTGGAGTGGCTGCGCGCCGAATCCGGCGTGACCTCGGACGCCGATCCGATGCGGGCGAAGCGCTGGGAGTGGGTCCAATACAAGTGCAGATCGATCACCGACTTGGTGCGCGGCGTACACGAGGCGGTCAAGGCGAAGAGCCCGGGCCTGATGGTCTCGGCGGCGGGTGGGTTCAATGCCACCGAGCCGTATGTCATCTCCCGCGACGGACAGGCATGGCTCACCGAGGGGCTGATGGATTTCGTCTGCCCGATGGACTACTGCGACGACATCCGAGACCTTCAGGCGCTCCTCGATCTGCACCGCGCGTCCGTCCCGCCCGAGCAGCTCGCGACCTTCTACCCCGGCCTCTCGCTCTATACCACGAAGACGATCGGCGGCAAGAAGACGACGGTCTCCCAGGACGCGAAGGTCGTCCGCGAGCAGCTCGACCTCCTCCGCCGTGAGGGCTACCGAGGCTTCACCCTCTTCTGCTCGGCCCAGCTCACGGATGAGCAGATCAAGGTGATCGCGGCGGCGGAGTGACCAAGTCCTGCCTGTGAGTGTCGTCGGGATATTCGATGCCGAGTGGAGGCATAGCGAGTACCGAGTGAATAGTGAATGGTGACCAGACGGGAGGTAGAATGGATGCAAGCTGAATTTATGCACATTGACTGGTATGCGCCGAGCGCAGGTGGAATCACATCTCTTTGGACGAGACTGAACCAGAGTTCCAGCCTGACACTCAGAGGACGCGCGGAGAACTTGCAAGGGACCGAGACATCTGAGCTTGCACTCGCCTTCATTACCAAACTGGAAATGCTCCGGGAGATCGTCGGTCGGTTGGATGAGGAGATTCGCCAGCTAAATGACAGTGTAGCCAATGATGCTTCGGGCGAGGTCGACAAGTGCATAGCCGAGGAATGGGTCTACACACTGCCAGATCCGCGTTTGCCATTCCGGGTCTTGGCTGATCTGGACTCTTTCCTCTACCAGACCAAATCTGCGTGCGAGGTGATGGCCGGGTTCGCGATGGCCCTCTTCCGTGACATTCTTGGCAAAAGGCCGGGGATCAAGGCGGTCAAGAAGGAGTTTATCCAGTTTCTCAGTGATGCCAGTGTTGACATGGGGTGGTACACTTCACTGGAGAAGCTACGTAACCTCTTCATACACAATACTGCCCCCTGGCTAGCAGTAAAGCGGATCAGTGACCAGCCTGTGAGGTTTGATCTAGTTCTTCTCAAGAAGAACGTGCGAACCTTCGATAACCCGGATGAATGGGTAGAGTTAGATGAGTACCGGAAGATCCATAGTGGGTTCACCGAGTCGCTCCCTGTCTACCTGCAATGGCTACGAGTGCATATCGAGGAGTTCGAGAAGAGAGAAGCAGCGGGTCAGCAGTGAACGGCAGGATGATGTTGCGGCGGGTGTCCAACTCCTGCCCCGACACCGTAAGCTCAAGACTGTGCGTGCCATACCCGCCGCGATGGCCGCCCCTAAGACGGCTTCCAGGTAACATTACCAGTTTTCCATTTGGCTATTGACCGCTTAGGTGAGGCGTGATATCATGAGACGTGTGGCCGCGAACAGGGCCAACAATGGGAGGAAGGGCGAATGAAGAGGCTGTTTGCGGTGCCGGCAATGCTCATGCTACTATGCCTCAGCCTACGCGTCGAGGCGGAGAACCAGTATGCGCTACGGCAGTTGCCGGTTCCTGCGGGAACTACAGAGAGTGAGGCCAGGGGAATCAATGACGCGGGCGACGCCGCGGGATATGCAAGTAGCCGACCGGACCCCAACTGCTTTTCGTACGCCTTGAGATGGCAGCAGAACTCATTCACGATTCTTGGTGACGGAGAGGCATACGATATCAACAACTCGGGAGTTGTTGTGGGTCGCGGCAACGGGCATGCGATGCAATACACCGATGACAGTGACATCACGATGCACGGCTTCACCGCCAGAGAAGGACACCCTGAGGCGTGCAGCGCTCTCTCGGTCAGTAATACGGGCTATGTTGCTGGTTGGGCGACCAATCCTAACACCGCTCGTGAATGTTCCATAGGATGGCTTCTCCCGAGCACCTTAGGCAGCAGTCCAGCTAACAGCTTCGGAAGGGCTTCAGATGTGAATGACTTGGGAGAGTACGTCGGCCAGTCGTACGATGCGTATGGTGGTGGAGCAACCTACTGGAGCGGCACCTCCGAAGCTGCTGAGAAGATCTACTACCCAAGTTTCACTGGTGGACGCGGTGGTGAAGCGTATGGCGTGAACAACGCAGGAGTGACAGTAGGGTACATAGGCAACCACGCGGTGCTTTGGGCTTCCCCGTTTGCAGCGCCAGTGGACCTCTGTCCGGACATGCCCGCTCAGGGCTATTCGCTAGCCTGGCGGATTAATGAACATGGGCGGGTGATTGGCTACACATTCGACGGATTGTATGACCGGGCCTGGTTCTGGGACGCGAGTGGAGGCATGCATATGCTCCCAGACGTGGGGTTTGGGTGTATGGCCTATGGTATCAACAACCGGAGTGCCGACAGCGATATCGCTGGGGCGGTCTTTGATTCGGCCGGTGTGCCTCATGCTGTGGTCTGGCAGGTGATTCCTGAGCCATCGAGCCTCCTGGCGCTTGGGAGCGGCTTGCTCGCACTGGGCAGCCTCGTCCGAAGACGGCGGTAGCTCGTCTGTCGCCCAGGACGGTAGCTTCCCAATGTCATGTCCGATGTCATGCGTCGTGTCACGTCAGATGTCATCGAAAAAGCCTTTGGTGGCAAGGGAAAATGCCACAAACGATGCCGACTCATGTCACGCCAAATGTCACGCCCCGTGTCACGTCCGATGTCAGGGTCTTGGTCTTGCCTACTTGACTAGCACGAGTCGTGCCTCGGCGGGGGCTAGGGTGACGGAAAGCTCCTTCGACTCCGCTTTGAAGGTGACGGGGCCGAGGGGCTCGCCGGGGCCGAGGCGACCGATCTCTTCCGCGCCCGAGCCCTTCGCGAGGATGAGGCGGACTGGCGACGGCTCGTTCCAGTCGCGATTGACCAGCATCAGGACCGGCTTGCCCTGCTTGTCCGTGAACCGGCCGATGATGATGCGGTTGCCGAGCGCCCTTGCGATCAGGTCATCCGGCTCGAACCCCTTGGCCCTGAGCGGGACCTCGGTCAGGTGGGCGACCGACACCGACTTCAGCTCCATCATCGCCTGTCCGAGCACCTTCAGCTTCGGGTTGATCTCGCAGGCGGCCTCGTACTGCGGGCCGGGCTTCCCGTTCGGCAGGACGACGCCCATGTAGTGCCACTCCTCGGGCTTGTCCGGCTCGCCCGCGGACCAGTATGGGAAGTACCAGATCGATTTCGCCCCGTAGGCCAGCGACGTGTTCACCTGCCAGTACATCTGGTTGAGCGTCGGCGGGCGATACCGCGTCGCGTCCTGCAGCGCCTGGATGATCACCCACATCGGGATGCCGGCCTTGAGCGAGTCGCGACGGACGATCTCCAGGTTGGCGAACCAGTTGTCCCTGTTCCTCCCATCTCTCAGGAAGGAGTAGTGGTCGTAGCTCAGCATCAGTGGGTCGATCGTCTTGACGAAATCCGCCACATAACCGTCGTAGTCGGCGAACTCCAACTGCGTCGGCCCTCCGTAGTTCGGAAAGAGGTTGATGTAGGGCAGATGCGCCGGGTCCTTCTCGGCGAGGTACTTGTGGACTTCGACGAGCAGGCGGTACACCTCCGGGCTCGGCTCGTCCCTAATGTAGTACCCATAGAGCGCGGGATGGTCCTTGTATGCGGCGATCATCGCATCGAGCGCGCGCTTGTCATCGTCGGTCTGGCGATCGGGATGGATGCGGGCGTCCTTCACCAGCAGTCGCATGCCATGCTTCCCGGCCAGGTCGAGGGATTCCCGGTTCTGGTCGGCATCGCCGGCGGGCGCGATCAGCACCGTGAACCCGGCGGCGGCCATCCGCGCGTAGGTCGAGTTGGTGTTGTAGGCGGGAGGCTGGGTACGCCACGCGCCGATCTCGAACGCATCCTGAGTCCATCCGGCGACGGTCGGGGCCGCGCACGCCAGTACGAGTATCGCAAGTATCAGTAACATCCGCATGTTCACTCCTCTTGGGTATGATAGTGCTCCATTATACCATGCGTTGACAAGGACCGCCGTCTGGCCTAGAATACGAGCATCATGAGCACAAAGCCTTTCCCGCTCGGCATCTTCACCTATATCGGCTATGACCTCCCGATCGCTGAACGAATACGGCTCATCAAGGAAGCCGGCTTCGATGCGACCTCCCTCTGGTGGGGCGACGAGGAGGACGATTACCGACAGAGGATCCACCGCCTGACGCCTGCCATGGTCCGCGACCAGGGGCTGATCCTGGAGTTCGTCCACGTAGCATTCAAGGAGTGCGATAGCTTCTGGAGCGAGAACTCCTCTGACCGGGAGCGGGCGGTTGCCCAGCATCTCGCCTGGGTGCAGGACTGCGCCGACCTCGGCATCCCCAATATGGTGATGCATGCGATGAGGGGCTCATACAGCGGTGAGGTCAACCGGTTCGGCGAGGAGAGCATCGCCCGCATCGCGAGCGCCGCCGAGGATGCAGGCATCACCATCGCCCTCGAGAACACCCGCCGCATGGATTGCTTCGAGGCCATCATGTCTGAGGTCGACTCGCCGAACCTGGGATTCTGCTATGACTCATCGCACGAGCGCATCTGCACCGAGGACACCGGTATGCTCCTCCGGCGATATGGTGACAGGCTGAAGGTGACCCACTTGTCCGACAACGATGGCCTCACGGACAAACATTGGCTGCCGGGCGAGGGGCTCATCGACTGGGGGGCGCTGATCGATGCATTCCCCGCCGATACCTACTCCGGATGCTTCAGCCTGGAGGTAGTCCACGGGATGTCGGCGGATGACGCCCCCATCCCGGCGGAGTTTCTGGCCGAAGCGTTTAGACGGGCGAACTCGATGGTGGCGATGATCAGTACACAGGAGGCAGTATTGTGAAGGTTTACGTCATGACCGATTTGGAGGGAGTCGCGGGAGTGATCGACTCCGAGAACTGGTGTCAGTGGGACTCCCGATACTATGAGACCGCGAAGGAACTGCTGACCCTGGAGGTCAACGCCGCCGTCCGAGGCTTCTTCCAGGGCGGTGCGACCGAGATCGTGGTCGCCGATGGGCACGGCCCCGGCGCGATCAACGCCTCACTGCTCGACGCTCGGGTGATGCTGATGCGCGGCTGGCCGGTAGGTTTCCCCCTGGAGTTGAATGCCTCATACGACGCAATCGCCTGGATCGGCCAGCACGCCAAGGCCGGGACCGAGCACGCCCATCTGGCGCACACTCAGAACTTCGGCATGCTCGATCAGTCGATCAACGGTATCTCGATCGGTGAGTTCGGAGAGATGGCGTTCTGTGCGATGGAACTCGGGGTGAAGCCGATCTTCGGCTCGGGTGACATGGCGTTCACTGAGGAGGCCGAGGCCCTCCTCCCCGGCATCGAGACGGTCGCGGTGAAGTACGGCACTACCCCCGGCAAGGGCGACGAGTGCACCGCTGAGGAGTACCGGACCCGCAACAAGGCGGCGGTTCACTTCTCGCCCGAGCGGTCGAGGCAGATGATCTACGAGGGTGCCCTCCGTGCGATCACGGAGAAGAAAGAGATCGGCTTCCCGAAGCTCCAGCCGCCCTACAAGGCAGTCGTCAAGCGCCGCGCATCTGCGGACAAGCCGGCGAGCACCGGAGAGTTCAGCGATCCGTCGAGCATCAGCACGCTGATCAACGTCTCGCTCGGGATCAAGCCGAAGTCGTGAAGGAATGGTTAATGGCCGATGGCGGATGGTTAATGGGGACGGTCCGCCATTAACCATCAACCATGAACCATTTCCCATTCCCTTATCTGGACAACTCCTTCACGATCTTCTGCTTGACCGAGCCGGCGCTGCAGAAGTCGGCCAGCCAGTTGTAGCCCTGGTATGACTGGAACGCGGCGTCGAAGGCGGAGAAGACCTTGCTGACCGAGTCGCCACTGCCGGTGAACTCATCTTGAAGCTTTTCGAGGCTCGCGGTGTCGAGTTCAGCGATCTTTGCGAGCGTTTCAGGGTCCGCCACGAGCTTCTTCAGCTTGAGATAGACGAACGGGCCCTTGATGACAGTGTCTACGAGCAACTTGGCGTCGAGCCGGTAAAGCTCGCGGTCTAGGTTGGCGATGTTCAGCGCGTTGTGTTCCTGCTCGTAGGCGGTGAAGATATCCTTGGCCGGAGGTACCACCTCCGATGGTGTCGCGGATCCCAACTCGCCGCGCAGAGCCTTTCCGCCGGCCTGCGACAGGATCTTCTGGGATGACTTGTGGACCACTCCGCTGAATGCCGACTTCATTCCCTCGCCGAGCTTGTTGATGCCCGCGGCGGTCGCGTAGGCGGCTCCGGACTTCTGCAGAGCCTCTAGATCAGCGGTGTCATAGTTGAGTGTCTTGGCGACGTCTATGCCCTTCTGGAACTGCTTGTAGAACAGGTCGACGAACTCGCGGAGCATGCTATCCTCGAACTTCTTCCACGTCTTCGGCTCGAATCGGTCCTTGAGCTTGCCCTTGGCCGCTGATTCGAGCTTATCCGAGACTCCGGCGAAATCACTGACCGTCGTGATGACGTTCTTGGCGCTGTCGAGGAACCAATCGGCCGACTCCATCTGGCGGTCGTCAAGCAGTTTCACATATCGGCAGAGCCACACGAGCTTGGCCGTGCTGTAGGCCAGGTATTCGGTCGAGCACATAGGATCCTTGCATCCCATGACGCTCCCGGCCAGGTTCTTCGGCAGGTCCGCGCCGAACTCCTTGAGGGAACTTATGTCGTACTTCGCCTTCTCGAGGACATCGAGGTCCTCCTTCCAGGCCGAGATCAGGTGCGCGAGGTCCGGGTCGAGCGCCATCTTGAGCGGCTCGTTCATTTCCATGCTCTGGCCGGTGCTCGACATCCGATCACCGACGAACTCGAACTCGAACTTGCCATCGGTGTCACTCGTGCCTATGCCCAGGGGATTCCCCTTGGTATCCGCGAGCGTCAGATTGGCGTTGGCCACCGGGAAAGAGTCATGGACGACTGTGCCGGCCAGTGAGCCATTCCTGTTCGGCGCGGGGATGGCGAACTTCTCCACGGGCGCGAATCCGGTCTTCTCGACGGTGAGGTAGTAGACGTCGCCGGCATACAGGGGGATGCGGTAATCGGCCCGAACCTCCCTCGCGGGATTTCCCAGGGATGCCACCGCCGCGACGTAGACGTTTCCGCGCTTGAAGTCGGTCTTGGCGGAGAGCACATCGGGCGCGGTGTAGGTAAACTCGGCTGCTCCCTCGGAATCGATGACCACAGACGGTGCGCTCAGTGCGCCTTTCGCGGGCAGTTCCTTCTCATTGACGAACAGCTTGACCTTGGCTCCCGCAAGCGGCTTGAAGTTCGTGTCGCCGCAGATGACCTTCAGGCCGAGCTTCGACTTCCCATCCGCGAAGAGCGCGGGCTGGCTCTCGTCCGTCGGGACGATGAGCAGTCCTCCCAGCCGAATGGAGAGCGACGCCTTCTGATCGCCGGATCCGACGACGGTGATCACATCTTCGCCGGGCGTGGTCGGCGCGGTGTAGGTGGCGACCGCAGTGCCGGTGTCATCCGTGATGAACTTGACGTGGGAGCACTTGCCCACTTTCACATCGATGTCGAACGATCCCTTGATCGGCTTGCCGTTCGCATCGCATGCTACCAGCTTGAGCTTGGCCGTGCTCTTTCCGTCGGCCCACAGTCCGACCGACGAAGCTGTGAGGGTCAGCCCGGGTGTGCCTTTGGGCTGCTGGACCGGCGGTTTCGGCGCGGGTTTCTGGGGAGCCGGAGCGGCGGACTTCCCTCCGGCGCTGGCGACTATCCCCTGGACGAGACTCAGCATTACTTCTGCTCGCTCGCTAAGAAGCCGGTCCTTTGTCGCCGTGAGCTGATCCTTCTCCTGAACCGGCCAATATGGAATGGCCCACTGCACACCGCCGTCATAGTAAAGGTAGTCGCCGTCATCGAAGCACAACTGGATGGACGCCTTTATGCGGATCGGGCCTTTGAGCACATAGCACTCGTCATCATTGGTGATCGCTCCGTCGCCTATAGCCACACGCCTGCCGTTCTTCAGGCTCGAGTTGTTCTGCAGCCATACCGCACCGCTCCAGGAACTCTCCCAGTCAAAGCCGACATCCACCTTGATCTGATACCAGAACCAGTAGTCGTGTACACTGCATTCGTTGCCATCGGGTTTGCCGTTGCTATTGGCATCACCGTGCCAATACTGGAACTTCCCCTTGTCCAAAAGTTTGCACCAGTAGTTCATGCGCGGAGATTGGCGGTTCGACCTCTGATGGGTGAGGCCGAGCATCGTCTGCCCGTCGGTCTTCCTGTTGTCGACGCTCCAATCGTTCTTGGCGCGCCATTCCATCAGGGCTTTCGCCTCTGCGTCGGTGACAGCGAAGGCGGCGAGCGGAACTATTACGAAGAGCACCGTCAGCACGGCGGTGAGATACCTGCGGCCCAGAGCAATCATCTTGTCCTCCTGCAAGAACTGGGAGACTGCACTCCCATCAACTTTTTCCACAGAATGTGGCTCTTTGTGATAGGAGAGGTGTAGAATAGGGTCACCATGTACGAACTTCGCTCCACAATCACGAGCGCGCAGAGCGGCGACCTGGAGGCATACGGGCAACTCGTCCAGCGCTTTCAGGACATGGCCTGCGGTTACGCCTACTCGATCCTCGGCGACTTCGATCAGGCCCAGGACGCGGCTCAGGATGCGTTCATCCAGGCGTACCGGGAACTCGGGAGCCTTCGGGAGCCGAATGCCTTCGCAAGCTGGTTCCGGCGCATCGTCTTCACGCAGTGCGCCCGGCTCACGAGAGGCAAACAGCTTCCGATCGTGCCGCTGGAGTCGATCCTCGACGTCCAATCCGCCGAGCCGGGCCCCGACAGGATCGTCGAGCAGAGCGAACTCAAGGACAAGGTGCTCGCCGCAGTGCGATCGCTCCCCGAGCACGAGCGCGTGGTCACGACTCTCTTCTACATCAATGGCTACTCCCACGATGACATCGCCGGATTCCTGGATGTGCCCGTCTCGACCGTCAAGAGCCGGCTGCACACGTCCAGGACGCGGCTGAAAGAGAGGATGCTGGAGATGGTTGGAGATTATCTGCACGAGAACGCACCGGACGAGGAGTTCACGAGCCGGGTACTGGAGAACATCCCGAAGCTGGGGTGGGGGATGAGGAAGGAGTGCACCTACTGCGGCGCACTGGAAGCCGCCCTCAGCCTGACCGATCACCCCTTCGATTACGCGACGATCATGGGGCTCAACGGGATAGCATTCCGCACGAGGTGGTATCAGGGCCCGGCGGACTATATGCGCTGGTGCCCGTCCAGTTGTGTCGGCGAGTTCCCTGAGGAGGACGAATGGTTTCTCCAGTCGTCGGGCTGGCGGTTCCGGACGGAGGCCCATCTGAAGGAGAAAGAGCCGAAGATGGGTCGGTTCGCGCCGGATGTCGTGAAATCCATCAACGCCGGCTGGCCGGTTCTGGTGTACGACAAGACATGGAACATAGCGGTGATCAAGGGCTATGAGGATGGCGGCCGGACCGTACTCCTGCAGACCTACCGCAATCCCGAGACCGAGAAGCATGCCCTGGACGACCTGCCCGGGTTCCTGGTGGTATTCAAGGGCTATGACAAGCCGCTTCCGCCCAGGGAGATGCTCATGCACAGCCTGCGGATCGCCGTGCGTAACTGGGACCGGCCAGAAGGACTGCCGGATTTCAACCGTGGGGATTATGTCTATGGCTTCCGGGCGCTCAAGCAGTGGGCGGAGGATCTCGGCCACTACGATGAATGGACCGAGAAAGAGCGCGAATCGCTCTTCTTCGTGAGCTGGTGGTGCTTCTGCAGCCTGGTAGATGGACGGATGGCGGCAGTGGAGTATCTTCGCGGTCACCTCGATGACGTGTCCGGCGACGAGCAGGAGTCACTCGCCCGTGCGATCAACCGGTACGAGGAGGAGATCAACCTGCTGACTCCACCCTCATTCGAGCGCAGGGAGGCCTTCTTCGGGCCTTGGAGTGGCAAGTCGATCGCCGACTGGACGCCCGAGGTTCGTGCCCGCGAGCAAGAACTCCTGCGCAAGGCCATGACGATCGAGGAAGCGGCAATCGCGAGCCTCAGGACCGTCATCTAATCCTTTCTCCGCGAAGTTGGCTCTATGGTAATGAGAGTCGATGAAGTAGTGGAGGTTCAGCGTGAAAGAACTCGTAACACGTGCTCAGCGGGGCGATCTCGATGCCTTCGGGCAGATCGTGAATCGCTTCCAGGACATGGCGGTCGGGTATGCCTACAGCATCCTCGGCGACTTCCACCTGGCGGAGGATGCCGCTCAGGAAGCGTTCATTGGATGCTTCACTGAGTTGAGGCAGCTTCGGGAGCCGGACGCGTTTCCCTCGTGGTTCAGGCGGATCGTCTTCACTCAGTGCAGCCGCCTGACCCGTGGGAAGCGCGTGCCGATCGTCTCCCTGGAGGCCGCCGAGCAGATCGCCGACGCGCATGATCCGCTCGAGACGATCGAACGGAAGCAACTCAGCGATCGCGTCCTCGACGCGGTCCACGGGCTGCCGGACGACGAGCGCGCGGTCATGACCCTCTTCTGCATCAACGGCTACTCACAGGCCGAGGTCGGCGCGTTCCTTGATATGCCCGTGAGCACCATCAAGAACCGCCTCCACTCGGCCCGAACGAAACTTCGAGAAGGGATGATGGAGATGGTTGAAGAGACGTTGAGAGGAAGCGCGCCGGGCGACGAGTTCGCAGCGAAGATCAAGGGCAGGATCGACAAGCTGGAATGGGTCTCGCGATATCTTACAAGTCTTGGATGTCTGGAGGGGTGCACTAACTATCTGGGTTACAGCTATCCCGACGGATGGGTCGCCGGCGCGACCGGAGATGCCTTCGCGATCCGGATGCATAAGGAGACGTGCCCAGCCGGCATCATCGCATGGAAACCGCCGACAGAGCTGGGTCTGAACATCGGTGTGGACCGCGTGACCATCCTGCCGCAGATGGACGATGTTGCCGAACAGCAGCGGATCGTCTGGACCGCGACGGAGGAGGCTCTGAGGAACGGCTCGCCGTGCATCGGGTTTGCGATGGAGCAGTGGCAATCGTATCTCATCTATGGCTATGACGACGACGGTTACTACTACAAGCCGGTGATGGAGGGGGACGGCTACTTCCCGAAGGCGAAGATGGGTGTCGATGTGCCCTGCGTGATGACGATCGTTCGGAAGTCCGAACCTGCCGACGATCTGACGACCATTCGGGAAGTGTTGGACTTCGCTGTGAAGTACAACGCCGCTCCCGAGGAAGTCGCGCCCGGGTTCTTCGGGCCTCTGGAGGATTTCCGAGCCGGTGTCGAGGCCTACGACCTCTGGGCCGAATCGCTCAGGCAGGGCCGGGCGGATGCTTTCGGCAACGGCTTCAATGCCCATATCTTCGCCGAACTCAGGCAGTTGGCGGTCAAGTTCCTGGAGGAGGCATCGCGCCGGGTGAATGCCTCAGGGTTCGAGGAGGCGATCGGACATTACCGAACCGTGGCCGAGCAACTGCGGACCGTCGCGGACCTCTTCCCGATGTCGACGGACCCGAATGTATGTGAAGGACAGGGATCGGATCGCTCGCGCTGTCGAGGCTCTCTCATCCGCCAAAGCCGCCGAGATTCTCGGCCTCAAGGCGATCGAGCGGATTCTGACCGGGCTCTAGGTTGACCACGCCTCCGGTCCAAAGCTATGATAGGGCCGGAGGTAGACATGGCTGACATTCGCCTTGAGACAGAGCGCCTGATCCTGCGAGACATCGAGGAGGACGACTGGGCATCGGTTCAGCGGTATGCGAGCATTCCGATCGTCTGCCGGTTCATGGCCTGGGGGCCGAACACGGAGCAGGATTCGAAGGATTTCGCCACGCGGGCGCAGGCAAGTCGAGGCCAGGATCCGCAGAAGGAAGTCCATCTCGGCATCATACGGAAGGACACCGGGGAGTTCATCGGCTCGTGCGGGATATCGCGCAGGGATGGTCGCATGCATGAGGCCGAAATCGGCTACTGTCTCCATCCCGACTCCTGGAACCACGGTCTCATGACGGAAGCCGCCGGTGCATTAGTCGGCTTCGGTTTCACCGGATGGAAAGTGCACCGCATCTTCGCCCGAATCGACCCCGAGAACTTCGGCTCGATCCGGGTTGCGGAGAAGTGTGGGATGCGCCGGGAGGGACATCTCTTGAAGACCGACTGGATCAAGGGCGAGTGGCGTGACATGCTGATATACGCGATCTTGGATGAGGAGTGGAAGTAGATGGAAGTCAGATTTGCGATATGCTTGCTGATCGTGTGCTGCCTGGCGACGACGGCGTCGGCAGCCGGTGTCAAGCCTGAGGGGTATGTGAGGCAGTGGACGATCCTCGGGCCGTTCCCGAACCCGGAGCGCCCGGCGACTCAGAAGGACCGTGGCGCGTTCGACATCGACTACCTGAAGTCCATCGGTAGCGAGGCGAACGCCCGGATCAAGCCGGACACCGTGGTCCTCACATCGAGCGAGGCGGCGAAGACCATCCGCGTCGAGGCTAAGGCCATTCAGATGACAGGCCCGGCGCTCGACTTCACTGCTCACTACAAGGATTCCGACCACAAGCTTGCCTATGCTTACGTCGAGGTCGACTCCTCCCGAGACCAGGAGGCGCTCTTCCTCGTCGGATCGGACGACGGCATCAAGGTCTGGGTGAACGGCAAGCTCGTCCACGAGAACTTCATCCAGCGTGCCGCCGTCGCCCGATCCGACCGCTTCACGACCAAGCTCAAGAAGGGCGCGAACACCGTCCTGTGCAAGGTGGAGAACGGTGACGGCGGCTGGGCGCTCATCCTGGAGGCATACGCCGGCAAGGATGCCGACGACATCCTCGCCGAGATCCAGGCGGCCGAGAACGCGCGGGCGTTCCAGCGCGAGGCGATCGACCGCATCGGGTCCGGCTACGTCTTCTGGACCGGATGGTGGGGTGCGCCACGGTTCGACTGGAAGCGCCCTGACCGCGTCAGGGAGTTGGAAGGCGAGATCCCGCTCAAGGCGCGCTGGTTCGACGCCTCGCTCAATGAGGTCAAGGCGGCCGACAAGCCGGGGAGGTACATGGTCTATCTCGAAGGGAAGATGAAGGACGGCACGCCGGTCCGCCGGGCCGTGACCACCTACTGCGATCCTCCGATGGGCATGGGCCTCGACTCGACGGCTAAGGTCGCGATGCCGTATCCCGGCAAGCCGCTCGATCCGACTGCGTGGGCTGAGCACGAGAAGCAGTTCTCGTCGGATGCCGATGGGATTCTGCGCGATGCGATCGTCGAGACCGAGAAGGGCGCGATGTTCCTCGCCGCTCTCTATGAGGCCAAACCCACCGGCACTCCCGCGACCGTCACCGAATCGGCGCTCGTCCTGCACGATGATTATCAGCTCGCCCTGAAGCTCAAGATACTCGGAATGACGGACAAGACGAAGCCGCTCGCAGCTCCGAAGCATCTCGACAAGCCCGCGCCGGTCATCCGCGAGGGCACATCAGCGGAGGCCGGGATGAAGCCGGGCGCCAAGGAGAAGATCGACGCCGTCTGCGCCAAGTGGGCCGAGGACTCCGGCGAGCCGTTCACCATCCTCGTCGCCCGGCACGGCGTGATCGTCACGGAGGAGGCGTTCGGGCCGGTCGATTTCGACTACCGAACCGACGTGATGTCGATCACCAAGGCCGTCTCGGGGATGCTCTTCAGCCGGTTCCTCGACCAGGGGTACTGCAAGCTCGACGACCCGATCGGCAAGGTCGTCCCCGGCTTCCCGACGAAGGGTCAGCTCGCGCTGACCTACCGCCAGCTCTTCACCCATACGACCGGCCTCGAGGGGCACTTCGAGTGGGGCGGCATCCACAATCCTTGGCTCGACAACGTTGCGCTCACCGGCCTGCCTTACCTCCACCCCGGCTCGATCTTCCTGTACAACGGTATGGGCTACGATCTTGCGGGCAAGGCGATGGAGTACATGACCGGCACTTCGATCATCCGTCTCTTCCACGAAGCGCTTTTCCGCCCTCTCGGGATCGACGATGTTCCGCTCGCCGGCCTCGGATACGGGGCGAACCTGACCGCCCGCGAACTCGGCATCCTCGGGCAGTTCCTCGCGAACCACGGCTCGTATGGCGACAAGCAGTTCATCTCCGAGGAGACCTTCCAGTCGCTCCTGCCGACCGACCTGAGCAAGTACTACCCGGCCGTCAAGGTGGACTGGGGGATCGGCCTCACGTGGATGCCCGAGCACAGGCCCGGCGCGCCGTTCATGTCGCTCGATCCGAAGGACCTGATCCTCGGCGCGCGCACGGTCGGCCACGGCTCGGCGTCGAGTTGCATCCTCCGCGCCGACCTCGATCACGACCTGGTGATCGCCCAGATTCGCCGCACCGCCGGCCCGAAGTACGGGGAATACGCCCAGGAGTTCTTCACCACCATCGCGGACGAGATGGAGTAGGTCGGCAATCCGTCCTGAGAAGCCGCCCACCGTCAGTCCTGAGTGCGCCGGTGAATGACGGCGTGTATCGAAGGACGGCTCTTACTGCACCGAGCCGTCCTTCGATACACGCCCAGAGGCGTCCCTTTGGGGACGCCGGAGGCCGTCCCCAGAGGGACGCAGAGGCGCACTCAGGACTGACGGTTACTGCTCCGGACACAGGAAGCGGCAGGAGTCCGACTCCCGCCCCAACTGGTCACTGCTCGCTGGTTACTGCCTACTTCCTGCTATCGTCCTGCCGCCATCGCCCCCAGAACAGCGAAATCTACGGGCCATCGCACCACGGATCGGCAGTGACCTCAGCGCTTCCCTGAGTCCCAACAACAAAAAAAACGTTGGTACTGTTGACAATACCGGGTTTCATCCGTCTACTAAGTAGGCGAGCAATAAGCTCAGCCATAGCCAACTACGAAAGGAGCAGTAAGGAATGACAGGGCGGAAAGTCGTTCGTTTCACTGCACTACTGGTCTTGCTCCTCGCTTGGAGCGGCTCGGCATTCGCCGGGTGGACTCTCACCAGTCTCTATCCCTCCAGCACCGTGAACTCCCAGGCCGAGGGCGTCGCCGGCCAGCAGCAAGTCGGATACGGAGCTGCCACCAGCGACAACAAGAAGCACGCCTTCCTCTGGACCGGCTCCTCGGGAAGCAGGGTGGACCTGACTCCCGCGGAGGCCACCGAGGCCTGGGCCATCGGCACATCCGGGGCGAAGCAGGTCGGGTACGCCTTGGTGGGAGGAAACACGAAGGCGTCGCTCTGGAACGGCACAGCGGGCAGTTGGGTGAACCTCAATCCGGTCGGCTACACTAGTTCCTACGCCTACGGCATGTGGAGCAACACACAGGTGGGAGCAGTGCTGACCAGCGGCGGCGCCCACGCGGGCTTGTGGCAAGGGACGGCCGGGAGTTGGGTGGATCTCAATCCCCTGAGCGCCACCAGGTCCTACGCCTACGCCGCCTGGGGCGATCAGCAGGTGGGATACGCGTACTACTCCAGCAAGGACCGCGCCGGCTTATGGACCGGCACCCCAGGAAGCTGGGTCTCGCTCCATCCCACCACCGCCAGTGCATCGTACGCTTACGATGTCTGCAACGGTCAGCAGGTCGGATACGTCAACATATCCGGCGCCAAGGCCTCTCTGTGGACCGGCACGGCCGCGAGCAGGGTTGACCTGCACCCGGCCACCGCGACCTCGTCCTATGCCTACGGCGTCTCTAATGGATACCAGGCCGGATACGCCTGGTTCCCCGGCAGTGTCAAGAAAGCCGGAGTCTGGCACGGAACGGCCGCCAGTTGGGAGGACCTTCACAGTGCGCTTCCATCCAACTACTCGGCCTCGCAGGCGAAGGACATCGCCGTGGCGGGCGCCGATATCTGGGTCGTAGGCCTGGCTCGCAACAGCACGACCGGACGCGACGAAGCCATCCTCTGGCACTACACCATCGTCCCCGAGCCGTCGGGCCTCCTCGCGCTGGGGAGCGGCCTGCTCGCACTGGGCGGCCTCATCCGACGACGACGGTAGATCATCCCTCGCACCGTTCAGCCTTTCCACACGGGGCAGGGGTCCAACTCCTGCCCCGACTGCTTGCCGGCCACCATTCACTTCCCCACTTCTCCCCATCGCGGTATAATGGAGTGCGAGCGCCCGAACACCAATGGAGGCATCATGGAGAACCTGAACCTGACCAGATCGCTGGAGCTATACCGCGAAGCCATCGAGATCATCCCCGGCGGGAGCCAGACGATGAGCAAGCGCGCCACCGCCTTCGCACTCGGCGCGATGCCGATCTACATCGACCGCGCGGAGGGATGCCGCGTCTGGGACGTCGACGGCAACGAGTATATCGACTTCATCGGCGCGCTCGGCCCGATCACGCTCGGGTACTGCTATCCCGCCGTCGATGAGGCCGTCCGCGAGCAACTTGCACGAGGCTCGATCTTTCCGATGCTCAGCCCACTGGAGATCGAGGCGGCGAGGGCGATCATCGAGTGCGTCCCGTGCGCGGAGATGGTCCGCTTCCTGAAGACCGGCGCGGAGGGAACGGCCGCCGCCGCACGGATCGCGCGCGGATTCACCGGCCGCGACCTCATCGTCAGCGCGGGGTATCACGGCTGGCTCGACACCTGGGCCGCCGCGAACAATCCGCCCTCCGATCGTGGCGTCCCGAAGTGCCTCAAGGGCTCGATCGCGACGTTCGCGTTCGGCGCGTTCGAGGGCGACAACTCCCTGGAGGCCGCGCTCGACCGCCACAAGGGCGAGGTCGCGGGAATCATCCTCGAGCCGGTCACGTACTCCAACACCGACACCGGCGACTTCCTCCGATGGGCGAGGGAGCTTGCGGACAAGCACGAGGTCCCGCTGATCTACGACGAGATCGTCTCCGGCTTCCGGGTCGCGCTCGGCGGCGCGCAGGAGCACTTCGGCGTCATCCCCGACATCGCGGTCTTCGCGAAGGGGATCTCGAACGGCCTTCCACTGGCGGCGGTCGCGGGCAGGCGGGAGATCATGAAGGTTGCGGGCGAACTGGTGATCTCCTCGACCTACGGGGGCGATGCGCTCTCACTCGCGGCGGTCGTCGCGTGCCTGAGGGAATATCGGACCCGGGATGTCATCCCGCACCTCCATACGATGGGCGAGCGGCTGATGGATGGGGCGAACCGGATCGCGGAGGGGGTCGGCCTCGCGCTGGTGTTCAGGGGCTGGCCGGTGATGAGTTCGTTCTCGTTCGGCTATGCGCCCGAGATCAACGCCGACCTCATGACGCTCCTGCTCCAGGAGATGGCGAAGAGGGGAGTCCTGATCCGGCGCGGCGGCCTGAACTTCATCAACTACTCGCACAAGGCCGAGCACATCGACGCGGCGCTCGCAGCCTTCCGCGAGGTCCTCCCGATCCTCAAGGCCGCCCTCGACTCCGGTGACATCCGCAGCCACCTCGTTACCACCGAGGTCGCCGACTCCATCCGCCGGTTCTGAACCCATCGTTCGGGCCTACACCGTCGTTCGGGCCGGATTTGTAATCCGGCCCGCATTGGCAACCCATTGTTCGGGCGGATTTGTAATCCAGCCCGCAGTGGCAAAGTGGGATCTGTGATCCCTGGGATGGCATCACAGATGCCGATTTGCCCCCTGGTGCTGGATTACAAATCCGCCCGAACACCGCGTCCCGATCAAAAGCGGAAGCTCCGTCAGACCTCCGCTTCCGCACTCCATACGGAGCGTCTGCGTCGCAGGACGAGAGTCGCCATGCCCGCGAACCCGAAGCCGAGAGCGATCCAGCCCGCGGGCTCGGGGACTACCGATGGCGTGCTCTTCGGGTCGACCGGCTTGAGCTTGGCTTCCTTGTACTGCTGTTCGTTCTCCAGCACGACGGCCCCGCTTACCGGCGTCACGATCTGGTAGTCGGCGGCGAACCTGGCGGCGTCGGGGTGCAGACGGGTATCGCCCGCGCGGCAGACGCGCATGACCTCGTCACGCGCCCAGAGCCTCGCGATGTGCGACGAACCTCGGGCCGCCCCCGCGACTTCTCCGATCGGCACGCGCATCCTGACCATCTCCATCGAGCCGTCGCTCCATCGCGAGAAGAGCATCCTGAGGTCCTGTGACACCGTGCCGAGCCGAGGGACCGCCGATATCGCACCGGTGCGATCGAGGTCGGCCGTCACGTTGTTCCGACCGCCGGCGGTCGCCAGCGAGTGGATAGTGATCGCACCCGGATGCCGCTCGATCCACTGGAGGATCTGCTCGGTGTACGCTCCCGACGCGAACGGCTGAGCGCCGCAGACCCAGACGATCGTGCTGTTCTTCTCCCCGGCCGCCATGTAGAGCGCTTTGAGCAGCGCCGGTCGGTTGTCGATCCCGCCGACCGACTTGAAGCCCCGTAGCGCCCCCTGCGCCGCCTTGACAGATTCTGTGCTGACCGACTGCACTTGTGTCAACTGCTCGGCCTCGTCGCCCGCGCCGATCACCGCGAACCGGCTGTTCTTCGGCAGAGCATCGAGCGCCTCCGCCACCTGTTCCTTCGCACTCTTCGAGGGCAGTGAGCCGTCCATCACGATGACCACCGATCCGGGCGGGTTGGCCTTGACCTGCGCCAACTCCTGAACGATCGCATGCCCGTTGTCCTGCCGATCCGGAGTCCACACCCGGCGCACATCGGCGTCTCGCTCGCACTCGATGATGCTGCCCGCAAGCTGACCGTCGGCCAGTGCAAGCTGAATGGCCCGGCCACGCTGCCCGCCTGCGCTCATATCGAGGGGCGACTCGATCAGGACCGCGTGCTTCACGCCGTCCGGTACGCCAAAGTTCCTCTCGGCGAAGCGGGGCAGGACGTAGTGCGCCTTCGACAGGTCCTCGGGCACGAGCGGAGATGTGATGCCGACGCGCACCTTCATCGTTCCGCCGCCCTCGGACACCGGGAAGCACTGCATCAGCACGCGGTCCGGCCCGCACGTCGTCACCAGCACGGGGTCTCGACTCTGGACGACCGCCACCTGCTGATACGCCTCGCGGACCTTCCCACGCCCGGCAAACGCTGCCTCGCGTTCCTCGCCGTGGACCCACAGTGTGAGCCGCGACACTACTCCGCCCGGCGGGAGTGCGATCTCGGCGCGCGCTTCCCGCTGCACCGACGAGTTGTTCCGAAACGTCATCGTCCACTCCGTGTATGCCGTGAGCGCGTCCGGGTCGACGACCGCGTCGATCCGCGACGATTCCAGTGAGAGGTCTGTCACGCGGCTGTTGACCGCCGTGCCTCCGACATCGGGATCGAATTGGAAGTCGCTCGTCATCTCCGACCGGAAGCCGATCAGCCGGGGTGGGGGCATCGAGTTGAACTGCCTGCCGGCGACTCTGTAGTAGGTGGTCCGCGCCTGTTCCCGCCGGCTGGTGTCCCAGCCTCGCCACTCAAGCGCATCGTAGGCCCAGTAGTTGACGGGCAGGTCATAGCACGCCCGAAGCAGGACCGCCTCGCTCCCGAACCGCCGGATCATGCGTACCCCGCGCGCGGCCGTTGCCTCGTCGCTCGACTGCGCCATCCCCATGCCGACGTTCGTCACCGCCGTACTGACGATGTGCGCGCCGAGAATCACCACCGCGACGAGTATGCCCGCCCAGAGCGTTCCCCTGTGCGCCTTCTCATTTGCGTGGGAGAGTGCCTTCAGCCGCCTGCCGCAGACGATCGACGCTGCAAGCGCGAGGAACGGGCTCAATCCGCAGAGCCCGAGGCCGAACGCTACGATTCCCATCACTGAGAACGGCGCGACCGGAAGGAAGATCAGTGAGTAGACGACCGTCGTCCCGATAGACGTGCCGAGGAGGAACGTGACCGGTTTCGCAAGGGTGAAGTTGCTCCGCAGGCAGATCATCAGCGCCGCCAGGTTGGCGATCGGTATGCAGGCGAGGAGGGCGATATGCGCGACGGTCGGCGTGGGGTCGAAGAAGATGCTGGAGCAGAGATGGAGCAGTAGCTCGACGGTAACAGCAGCGAGAGGGAGCAGGACACCGGCGAACAGGGCGAAGACCATCCAGCCGCGCCAGGGTGTCCTGGCCGCGGGGTTAGGAGGAGGTTCTGCCTGAAGATCGTTGTTCTCGGACATGACGTGCCTCCGTAAGCAGAGATCTCCGGCGCCTCCCACAGGGGGACGCCGGGCGTAAACCGCATGCCAATAGGATATACGCTATGCCTGCCTGGAAGGGTTCCCCGCCTCCTCGGCGGCCGAATGCGACTTGGCAGCGTCGTGGATGCGCCTCATCACACTGTGCCTGCGGCCGTACAGGAAGTAGATGACCATGCCGACCGCCATCCAGATGAAGAGGCGGAACCAGTTTTCCGACGGAAGCGCGAACATGAGCAGTCCGCACATGAGGATGCCGAGTATCGGTACGAGTGGGACGAGTGGGCATCGGAACGGGCGGTTCGCGTCCGGATGAGTCCGCCTCATGATGAGCACCGCGATGCAGACTACCACAAACGCGAAGAGCGTGCCGATGTTCACCAGTTCCGCGAGAATCCGCAGCGGGATGAACGCCGCCCCGAGCGCAACGATCACACCGGTCAGGATGGTCGACTTCCAGGGTGTCCGGAAGCGCTCGTGAACCGCGCCGAAGAACTTCTTAGGCAGCAGGCCGTCTCGCGCGATCGCCAGCAGCACCCTCGGCTGGCTGAGCATCAGAACCAGCAGCACCGAGGTGATCCCCGCGACCGCCGCCAGAGAGATCATGAACTGAGCCCATCCGAGTCCCACCTGCTTGAACGCGTCCGACACGGGAGCTTCGATGCTAAGCTGGTTATACGGCACCATGCCGGTCAGCACGGCGGTCACCAGGATGTAGAGCACGGTGCAGATCAGCAGCGAGGCGATGATGCCGATCGGTACGTCGTGCTTTGGGTTCTTCGCCTCCTCAGCGTGAGTCGAAATCGAGTCGAACCCGATATACGCGAAGAAGATCATTCCTGCCCCGGCGAACATCCCCAGCGGCGCGCCGCCCTTCGCGGTCATGCCGAGTATCGTCTTGCCGAAGAGCGCGACGCCGGTGTACCCGTATGGAGCGAAGGGATGCCAGTTTCGCGGATCGACGTAGAATGCGCCGACGACGATCACGAAGAGCACGACTGCGACCTTCAGGACGACCATGGCGGCGTTGAATCCCGCGCTCTCCCTAATCCCCTTGACGAGGATCACTGTCACCAGCGCCGTGACTATGATCGCCGGGAGATCGACCATGCTGCCGGTGCGCGTAAGGAGGCCGGACGCCGCGCCGATATCGAACGGTGCGTTAGAAAGAGCCTTTGGGACGTGCCAGCCAAAGATGCCGATGAAGTCCTGGAAGTACTTCGACCAACCGTGGGCGACTGTGGCCGACGCGACCGTGTACTCGAGCACGAGGTCCCAGCCGATGATCCACGCGAAAAGCTCGCCGAGTGTGGCATATGCATATGTGAATGCCGAGCCCGCGACCGGCACCATCGACGCGAATTCTGCGTAACACAAAGCGGCGAAGATGCACGCGATCCCGGCGACACCATATGACATCATCAGCGCCGGGCCGGCCTTATCGTGGGCGGCGATGCCGGTCAGCACGAAGATGCCCGTGCCGATGATGCATCCGATGCCGAGGCTGGTGAGCCCCACAGGGCCGAGGATGCGCCTCAGGCGGTTCTCGCCCTCCATCTCCTCGAGCAGCAGGCTCAGTGGTTTTCTCGCAAACAGTCTCTTGATCATTCGGCAGTCCTCCGGATCTGGGTCTGTGGCGTCTCCGCGTCATCATGTAGTGGCCGAGCCTCAGTGCCGGCCACGCGACGTTGACGGCCGGCACTGAGGCTCGGCCACTACGTAATACGCGTCGCTGCTAACAAAGAAGTTTGCGCCAGACCCCTTTTATTCCTGCAGAAGCTCTGGATATGGAAAACACTTTATGATACACTGTGCCCAAGCGCAGAATAACGTGCGAATTACGGGGTGGTAACATGCAACACAACTCAAAGCTCGGAATCTCGGCCATCGTGGCATCGGTCCTTGTCCTGGCATCATCGTCCGTCTGGGCGAAACCGATCTCACTCATCGTCGGGGCAAAGCCGATCTTCCTCCACACGGCCCCGGTAGTGGACAAGGATGAGGTCTATGTTCCGTTCACGGCGCTGAAGGCGATCGGCGCCTCGGCCAAAGAGGATGGCGACCCCAGGAACAACGAGCAGAAGCTGAAGATCAAGCCCGCGTCCGGCCACGAGTTTTCATGCAAGGCCCGCATCATGAGCGGGAATCCGATGGTCCCGATCATGGACATCGCGGACGAACTTGGCGCGGTCACTCAGTGGGACAAGGTGAAGAATACCCTTAGCATTAAAGCTCGGCTCGACGAGGTGAGCTTCGACGGCTCGAAGCTGAAGCTCAAGTCATCATTCCCCCTGGGCTGCACGGTCGTGCAATCGAGCTGGACCCAGATCGAGAGAAAGCTGATCCTGGATATCCCGGGACTTCAGATCCCTCGGGTGGCCGACGACAAGGTGAAGAACGCCACGAAGATTCCGATCCGACTCGGAATGAGCGCGGACGGTGAGACCGGGCGCGTCGTCCTCGATCTGCCGTTTGTGGTGAAGACTCACAACGACAGCCCGCCGAAGACGAGGGAGATTACCATCTCGGTCAGCCCGTCTCTCAAGGACGCTCCCGCACCGAAGCAGGGCGCGACCCCCTCGGAGGGTACAATCATGCCGGGCAAGCAGCCTCCCCCTCCTCCGAAGCCGGTTGACATCGGAGGAATCAGTTACCACGCGCGCGGCACGAACCGCATAGACGTCAGCATTTCGGCCGGTGCGCCGGTGAAGTACAGGACGTACACCCTGAGGGATCCCGACCGGTTCGTCATCGACCTGGTCAACGCCAAGCTCTCAGGCGATCCCACGGAAGAGGATATCAAGCGTTCGATCGCCACCCGCATGCACATGGATCAGTTCAACGACGAGACGGTTCGGATGACGCTCGATCTCACTCGTCCGGCGGCCTTCGATATCGAGCAAGACAAGAGCGGGAAGCTCTCCATCTCGCTCGAACTGCCCAGGAAGGCAGGCGGTCTCCTGGCGGGCAAGGTCATAGTGGTCGATCCCGGTCACGGCGGCACGGAGACCGGCGCCATGGCAAACGGATGCTGTGAGAAGTTCTTGAATCTGTCAGTCGCCCAGCGTGTCCAGGAGCTTCTCAAGCAGGCGGGCGCGATTGTCCTCATGACCAGAAAGAGCGACACCCTCGTCGCGTTGAAAGAGCGCCCGATCTTCGCGAACAACCATTCCGCCGACCTGTTCGTCAGTATCCACCACAATGCGATGGGGAGCGCAAACAAGATTTCCGGCACCGAGACCTTCTTTCACGCGGACGATGGGAGCAGCCGCGCATTGGCCAACTGCATCCAATCGGAGGTCGTCGCAGCGAACGGATTGCCTGATCGCGGCGTCAAGTCGGACTACATACGCTACCCGGGCATCGGGTTTGCCGTCCTCAGGGGCGCGACGATGCCCGCGGCGCTGACCGAGGTGGCGTTCCTGGATCACGCAGGGGATGCGGCGTGTGTGGTGGATTCAGCTTTCCAGCGGAAAGTCGCGGAGGCTATCGTGCGAGGGATCAGGCTGTATGTCGAGGGCAATCTCGGCACTACGGTGAGACGCCCGGTGATCAAGATCGAGGGTGCTCCGGAAAAGGCATCGAAGCCGCAAGCCGGTTCAGTTTCGCAGAGCAAGCCGAGCGGATCGCTCATTCCGAAAGGGCGAGTGAAATGAGGCGCACAGCTCTCACCATAGTCGTTGTCGTACTGGTGGGCCTGTGCGTCGGGCTCGGCGTTTACCTCTCACGGCCGAAGTCTTCCGCGCCGACTAGTGTCGTCAGGCATGAGATCCCTCAGGCAAGCAGGCCCCAGCCGAGGCAAGTCAAGCTCTACCGGGTGATCGTCGAGAACAACCAGCCGCGACTCCAGGCCACAACCGAGACGATTGCGGCCGACGGGGACCCGATCGAAAATGCGATGCGTCAACTCGTTGGGCAGGGAAGCAGTGGCGCGCTGACGAACCCTATACCGAAGGGCACGAAGGTCCTCGGCGTCGAGGTCAGGGACGGCCTCGCGGAAGTCGATTTCAGCCGGGAGTTCAGAGACAACTTCACCGGAGGCTCGGAAGCTGAGGCGCTTGTCATTGGCGTGATTCTTCGCACCTTGGCGCAGTTCGATGAGGTGAAGAAGGTTCAGATTCTCGTCGAAGGCAAGACAATAGACTCGCTCGGCCACGCGGACCTCTCTCAACCGCTCGATGTCGGCTGGGTCAGCCCTGAGTTTAGTGAGAAAGGGTAGGGAAGGCATTAGGCACTAGGCATTAGACCTCATCGGTCTACGGTCCAAGGTCTGATGTCTACTGTCTATGCAAACTGATTCACCGATAGGCATTTTCGACTCCGGCGTCGGCGGCCTGACCGTCGCGAAGGAGGTTTCGGCAAGACTCCCCCAGGAGCACATCGTCTACGTTGGCGATGAGGCACACATACCTTACGGCGATCGTCCACCCGCTGAGATTCGGAGCTACGCGCTCGGCATAACTCGCTTCCTGATCGATAAGTGCGGGGCCAAGATGGTGATCATGGCCTGCAATATGTCATCCGCCCTGGCGCTCAATCCTGCGCGGGAGATGTTCCCCGAAGTGCCGATCCTCGGCGTCATCGAAGCAGGCTCTCGCGCTGCCGCACGGGCATGTGGCGACGGCCGAGTGGGCGTCCTTGCGACCCAGGGTACCGTGAACACGAAGGCATATACCAGAGCGCTCTCCGGGCTGATCTCAGATGCCGATGTCCACGAGCAGGCGTGTCCACGCTTCGTGCCGCTCATCGAATCAGGCAGGGCAGACTCGGATGAGGCGCTCGATGCGGTGGACGAATACACCCGACATCTGAGCGGCTATGGAACCGTCATCCTCGGGTGCACTCATTACCCGTTCCTTGCCGATGCGATCGGCCGAGCGCTTGGGCCGGAAGCCACTCTCATCGATCCTGCTGAGGAGACCGTACTCGAGGCCGGGGAGATCCTGTCGAATTTGGGTATCCTGAATTCGCCGCACGTCGAGAGCGTTCAGAGATACTTCACTACTGCCCGCCCCGATCAGTTCGCATCGCTTGGCGGAAGATTCATCCGCAGGTCGCTCGATCTGGTCGAGCAGATCAGGTGGGGTATAGATTTAGGAGCTATGGAATGGACAGAGAAGACGGTCGAGCAAACGACCAGATCCGCCCGGTAACGATCACCAGAGGGTTCATCAAGTACGCCGAGGGGTCGTGCCTCATCGAGGTCGGCGACACACGCGTGATATGCACGGCGTCCGTCGAGGAGAAGGTGCCGCCGTTCCTCAAGGGTTCGGGCTCGGGCTGGGTCACCGCCGAATACGGCATGATCCCGCGCTCGTGCCTCACGCGCAACCAGCGCGAGGCCACGAAAGGCCAGCTCGGAGGCCGAACGATGGAGATCCAGCGGCTCGTCGGGCGGTCACTGCGCTCAGTGGTCGATATGAAGGCGCTCGGCGAGCGGACGATCTGGATGGACTGCGATGTCATCCAGGCCGACGGTGGCACGCGGACGGCCTCCATGACCGGCGCGTATGTAGCCCTGGTTGAGGCTGCTCGGTGGCTGAAGAATGCGAATCTTGTTCGCAAGGATGTCGTTCTCGACATGCTCGGGGCCATCAGCGTTGGAATCGTCGGCGGCGAGTCGATGCTCGATCTTCGATACACGGAGGACTCATCCGCCGCGGTCGACATGAACGTCGCGATGACCGGCGACGGCAAGTTCGTCGAGCTTCAGGGCACGGCGGAGGGCATGCCGTTCAGCCGCCAGCAGTTCAACAAGCTCCTCGACCTGGCCGAGATCGGCATCAGGCAGCTCTTCGATATCCAGCGCGCGGTACTCAATGGACCGTGATCCCACACCATCTGGCGGTTTTCTCCGTGTCCTCCGTGCCTCCGTGGTTGCTTCCGGTGCCTGGCGGACTTGGCGTCATGGCGGTTCCATATGATTGACTTGGTCCTCGCGACGAAAAACCCCGGCAAGGTCGAGGAGTTGAAGGCGCTCCTCGCCGATATGGATGTGAACGTCCTCTCCCTCCGCGACTTTGCCGTCATGCCCGAGATCGAGGAGACCGGCAACACCTTCGCCGAGAACGCCGAGATTAAGGCGACGACCGTCGCGCGCATCACAGGTAAGCTCACCCTCGCGGACGACTCCGGCCTCGAGGTGGACGCGCTCGGAGGTCAGCCGGGAGTCCTCTCGAGCCGATTCGGTGGCCCGGGCGCATCCGACCGCGACAAGTACCTGCGCATCCTCGAACTGCTCGACGGAGTCCCCGACGAGAAACGCACCGCTCGGTTCCGTGCGGCGGTCGCCATCGCGACTCCTCAGGGCGAGACGGTGATCGTCGAAGGCACATGCGAGGGCCGGATCGCGGATAAGCCGAGCGGCGAGGGCGGATTCGGCTACGACCCCATCTTCTACATCCCCGAAGTCGGCTTGACTATGGCCGAGGTTCCTTCCGATGTCAAGAACCGCATCAGCCATCGCGCGAAAGCGATGCAGTCCGCCACCCGCATCCTCCGGCACTATCTCGAATTCGGCCGCCTCTGACCGGCTGTCATTCTCCTGGCGTTGATCTTTCGACCTCGAACTGCTATAATGAAGGCGATTCCGGGGTGTAGCGCAGTTGGCAGCGCGCATGCTTTGGGAGCATGAGGCCGCGAGTTCGAGTCTCGCCACCCCGACCAAGGGAAGTACGAAGTACGGGAGTACCAAGTACAAAGACGGCGGCCCGCCGAAACGCGGGTCGTTTGTTTTGGCAGGCAATCATGGCCGACAAAGTGCAAGACGAAGCTCTAAGGAAGCGCGATGTGCCCTGGCATCGTAACGGCATCCTGATGAAGTACGCCTTCATGCTCGCAGGGGTGTCAATGGTCTTCGGCGCCTATACGGATCCAAGGTTTGCGATGGGGCGTCCTGGGCTGATCGATGCGGCGATCGGCTTTGTACTGGGTAGCTTGTGCGGCAAACCGGTGGGCAGCCTGACCGCCCGCCGATATGATAAGCTTACGCGTGAGCGAGTCGGTTTCTGGCAGGAGATGTTGGGAAGTCGAGGCAGTGTTCGTGAGTTCGGTGCGAGCTTCCTCATGGTCCTGGGCATGATGGGGTCGATGTTCATCGGTGCATACGCGGCGAGAGTGCTTCACCTGGGGTTCCCTTGGTTCAATGTGAGTTCGCATGAGGCAGATGGTGGAGCGGCAATAATGTACATGGTCTTCTCCTCGAACGCAATCGCAAGGGGCGTCGAACGCTGGTATGCAAAGCTGCCGGACTGATCTCATTGTGTGAACCCCGGGGCGGCGCGTCTTGACATACGAGGCGCTTGTGGTATAATACCTGTGCTTGGAACCATGAGAGTGGTTCGGTGATATGCGGGAGTAGCTCAGTTGGTAGAGCGCTAGCCTTCCAAGCTGGATGTCGCGAGTTCGAATCTCGTCTCCCGCTCCATTCCAAGTGCGAAGAGCAGAAGTACAAGGTACCAAGACAGGGCCGGTTGACCGTCTTTGTACTTTGTACTCCGGTACTTTGTACTTCCGTGCCCCCTTAGCTCAGGGGATAGAGCAACTGCCTTCTAAGCAGTGGGCCGCAGGTTCGATTCCTGCCGGGGGCGCCAGTCTTTGTGCCTCGTATTCCCACACGGCGGGAGTAGCTCAGTTGGTTAGAGCGCCAGGTTGTGGCCCTGGAGGCCGTGGGTTCAAGTCCCATTTCTCGCCCCACAATTCGCACAAAAAGCCCGTCCATCCCGGACGGGCTTTTGGCTTACTCCCAATCTGCATTCCGCATTCGGCTACTTCACCATGGATTTAGCCTTCGGAATCACCCTCCGAAGCGTCGTCGCCCACGCCTCCGCCAGCTTCTGAGGAGTCGTCTTGTTGAACGCGGCCGTCTCCTTGTCCACGGTGATGATCAACTTGTCGCCCGCCATGATGACGGTTGACTTCTTCACGGTAGTTACCTTCAGGTCAGCCGGGTCGAACGTGTCGGAGCCGAGCAGACCGTTGATCCGCTGCGTCACGATGTCACGGCGCTCCTCGATCGACATTCCGCCGCCCGCGAACCGGATCCGCAGGACGAGTTCGTTCCCGACCACCACGTCCCCAGGGCTCACCGCCAACACCGGTACCGCAAGTCCGATGACCAGGCAACAAAGCAACACTGCTGCCAAACCTCTGATCTTCATCAGCCACCTCCTGATTCGTTGTGTTACCAAGTATACCCAGTTTGCGGCAATGAAAAGCCCATCCGCCGTCGGATGGGCTTTTCAGAGTCAGAGTGCTGCTCCGATCTCCTAGCATTGATGCCTGCTGAACTACTCCGGGCAGATCTCGACTTCGTTCCGGCCCTCGAAAAGCGAGCAGTCGTCGTTCTCGTAGAGCAGATGGCCGGCGAAGTCCCAGATCTGGAGGCAGAAGTAGGGAAGTATCGGGTCATCGTCCACATACAGAGTGTAGTGTACGCTCATTGGCGCGCCCATTCCCTGGCTAAGCTTGCCGCTTCCATGGAATTTCATCCACTGGTAGGTAGTGAGGTCGAAGGCCTGTATGGTCTGGAAGCTCTTGGCAATGAACCTGATCGCGCCGAGAGGATAATCCGGGTCATGGTAGATAACCGCGAAGTTCTTCGGCGACAGCTCCCGGTTTATGAACGCGAAGTCGGCCTTGCGCGGTTCGAGCGACTGCTGCACGTTGGGTGGGACGCCATACTCGTCCAGAAGCAGTGCTCCGCCTCCCTGCGCTCCGCAGAAGTTGAGTTCACTGAAGATCGAGATTGCGTGTGGCGGACAATCGCTCTCTGTCGGTATGGTGAGTTCGTAGACTCCCACGGGCCAGTTCACGCTCACGCATGCCAGCCCCAGCGCGTTCGTATTGACCGGTCCGGCGGTCTTCTTCATTCCCTGCGGCGTCGTTGCCACGAACGTCACCGGTGTTGCGGGTGTGTCCAACTGCACGCAGAACGTCGCCGGGAACGGCTTCTCATAGAAGTAGTCCGAGGTGATCTCGCAATTCGCCGATACGATCATCGGCATCATCAATAGCAGCGCCATTACTGCCAGAATCGTGCGGGTGTACTTACCTGCTAACATTCCATCCTCCTGTTATACTGATTGTGCGCACACGGCGGCGCGCCGTCGTGTTGCTATTGGCAAGGCTCTAACATGCTCTTGCCATCGTCGATATGCAGCTCCTGCCGCTCGACACTTGTTCTCGTATCTGCTAAGGACACGGCTGTATCGCGTTCTTGCCCTTGGAGACAGTCGACTCCGGCCCGGTGTTCGCCGGTGCGCTCATATACAGCACGTTGCCGGCGAAATCCCACAGCACGAGCTGGAATGAGTTCTCCCCAGGGAAGTCGTCTGCATACATGTAGTAGTGGACGAAGAACTCATCTGTCTCATTGAACTCCGCGAGCCCATTGCCGTATACCTCGACGACCTTATAGGCCGTCAAGTCCTTCACCCGGCTGCTGTAGAAGATGTCGGTGAAGCTCTTTGCTACGAATTCCACCGCTCCAAGCGGATTCTCGTTATCGAAATACCAGATGCCGTAATTCTGCGGCACCCTCTGCTTGAAGATATAGGCGAACGTCGCCTGTCGCGAGGTGACCGACGTCTTCACGCTCGGCGGCACATCATAGGAGACGAGCTGCAATGCTCCTCCGCCCTGAGTGCCGCAGAACCAGTTGGGGTTGAAGACCGAGACCGCGACTTCCTCGGGCTCGCTGACCCCGTTCTGGAGATGTTGGTTCAGCGTGAGCAGGGAAGTCTGTGCCTCCACCGCATAGACGCCCTGAGGCCAGGTCGTCTTTATGCATAACTTGCCCACGGAATCCGTCATCATTGGCCCCGCAGTGAACTTGAGGCCGTAGGGTGTTTCCCCCATGAACTCCACGATCCAGTTTCCGTTTCCCTCGACATCGCCACAGAGAGTCGTGCTCCCGGGTTTCGGGTTGAAGAAATTGCCGGTGATGTCGACACCCGGCAGGAATGCCCACGCCGAAGAGGCGAGGAGGGCCAGAGCCAGAGCGAATACTACGAGATTCATTGTTCTGCGCGTCATTATGAGTTGTGCCTCCTTGTATGTTCTGCAGCGGCCCACCAAATGTGGGACAAACGTCATAGTTGAACGTTTGCATAAGCTATCTGCGCAGGAATGGCCTTTTGTCGCCAATCCGTGGTTAATGCACCGCGGTCGACATCACTCCTTTCCTGGCAGTGCGCTGTTCTTTGCCGGAACATATCCATTGTGTAGCGCTACGAGAGTCTGAGGGCGCTGACCGACTCCGCAGACCAAAGGATTATCTCCGCTTCCCAGAACCCCTAAACATCCAATAGTAGCCAAACTGTGATAAGCCACAGTATTAGGGCCATTATATCAAGCGCTGCGGTGTCTTTCGATTGTGATGCGGCAAAGCAAGCCTCCGATCGCTGCTCGATGGGCAGGACTCAGTGACGTACCGTCGAACAGGGTGATGTGGGTACCACATAAACCATTTCCCGTCGCAGCGCGTATGAGTATTTGATGGCTCACACACACCGGACCACCGAAGGCATGCTGATCCTGCTTGCCGCAACCGTACTTTCTCTTGGCTTCGCGCTCGCATTCCTGGGACGGATGCCTGCGCTCAGAAACCAAGGGAAGGTCAACATCAATGCGGCATCACCGCGCGAACTCGCGTCGGCACTGGACATTGACAGTGGGCCGGCCAAGCGCATTCGCGACTACCGAGAGCAGCACGGTCCGTACGCCAACACCGCCTCCTTGCATGATGTTCCGGGGCCGCGAATTCGCATAGCTGATTCTCACGCACGAGTGAGGGACCCGGGGAGCGCAACCCTCTCCTATTGGATCCACGCGGGGCTGTTGCTCCTTGCCTTCCTGATCCTGCACCTTCTGGTCAGAAAGCGGGCGACCGACGCCAACCCATACCTGCTTCCCTCGGTGATGGTCCTCTGTGGGCTGTCGGCGATCGTGCTCTTCTCGATGAAGGATCCCCTGCGGGATACAGATGTCTATGCGCGTCAGGTCGAGGGTATCCTGCTTGGGGCGCTCGCATTCATGGTCCCGCTCACGGCGAAGTTCCGGGCGTTCCGTCCCTGGCGCTATACATACATTTATGCGCTCTCCGCGATGTTTCTGGTGCTTATGCTCCTGCTCTTCGGACAAGGCCCAGCCGGCACGAGGATCGGCTTCCTCGGGTTTCAGCCGATGGAGGTCATCAAGATCGCGCTCGTTTTCTTCGTCGCGAGCTATCTGTGCGATCGCTGGCACATCCTGCTCGACAGGACCGGGCCGAAGCGGCGGTTCGAGATGCCGCTGTTTCGGGACATCGGGCCGCTGATCGTCATGTATCTGCTTTCGCTCCTGACCTTCGTGCTCGTCCGCGACCTCGGCCCGATGCTGATCCTCTTCGGCATGTTCGTGGTGATGCTCTACATCGCGACCGGGAAGCCCTCGTTCGTGGCAGTCGGTCTGGCGCTAATCGGGGTCACGGGCTGGATCGCGCACGTCCTGAAGCTCGGAGTATTCGATGTCCGAGTCGATATGTGGCTGCACCCGTGGGACAACCTCCACCAGAACGGTATGCAGCTCGCACAGGGATTCTGGGGACTAGCGACCGGCGGCATTTGGGGGAGCGGCCTCGGACTCGGGAGCGCCCAGTACATGCCGCGAGGAGGATCGGACCTCATTCTCGCGTCGCTCGGCGAGGAGATCGGCCTGGTGGGGCTGATGATCGTGCTGGTGCTCTACTCGCTGATCATCGTCCGAGGGCTGAGGATCGCCCTCCACGCGCGCACGGATTTCGACCGCTTCCTCGGCGCGGGACTGACCGCGCTCTTCGGCATTCAGACGCTGATCATCGCCTTCGGAGTGCTCGGGCTGATACCGCTCACCGGCGTCACCCTGCCGTTCGCGAGCTACGGCAAGTCGTCGCTGATTGCATCGTTCCTCGTTCTGGGGATGCTGGTGAACATCTCCGCCGGCGGAAAGCACGCGGCCGATGTCCGCATCGAGACGAAACGCGCCTTCCGGGGGCTCGGGCTGGGATTCCTGGTCCTGCTGCTCGGAGTCGCAGGGATCGGACGGCTTGTTTGGATCCAGGGCATCGCGGCCGATCGGATCGCCGGGCGTACGATCACCATTCCGGACGCCGATCGGATCGTCCGAGCGCACATCAACCCGCGCCTCCGGTCGATCGAGGCGTCGATCCCTCGCGGGAGCATCTTCGACCGGAACGGCAAGCCCGTCGCCTCGACCCGTTCCGGCGAGAGGCAATACCCGTTCGGCGGCGACATGGTGCATATCGTCGGGTGGCTCGATTCGAGATGCGGTGGGCCGGTAGGGATGGAGAGACGGCGGAACGGCGACCTGAGGGGCTTCGACGACTACTCGGAACTGCTTCCGATGTACCGACTGCGAAGCACGCCATTCCAGCCGCGCAGGGTCGGGAAGGACCTCCGCCTGACGATCGACGCCGACCTCCAGCACACCGTCGAGGAGGCTCTTCGCAAGTACGCCGGCGCGATCCGCGACCATCGGACCGGTCGTCCCAAGACGAAAGCCGCCGCAATCGTGCTCGATGTCTACACCGGCGAAGTGCTCGCCGCCGTCTCGATACCTGACTTCGACCCGAACGAGTTAACACCGGGCCGCTGGAAGGCGTATAATGCAAATGAGAGCGGCGAGCACGTGCTGATCGATCGCGCGCTCAACGGACTTTATCCGCCGGGCTCGACGTTCAAGCTGGTGACGGCGGCGTCGGCCCTGGAGAATGGCGTCGATCTCACCTACGTCTGCCGGCACCGCGAACAGAATGTCCGATGGCAGGCTGAGGGCAGGAACTGGTCGAGGCGCTGGATCACCGACCTGGAGGAGATGGGCGCGCACGGCTCGGTCGATCTCCCGAAGGCGATCCGGGTCTCGTGCAATGTCTACTTCGCGCATCTCGGACTTGAGTTGGGCCAGGACCGCCTGCACGAGACGGCGGCCGACAAGTTCAAGCTGACAAATATTCCTCCGGCGAAGCGACTCGCGGAGGACCTGCCGGATAGCGCATACGGCCAGGGACGGATCCTCGTGACGCCGTTGGAGATGGCGCGTGTCGTAGCGGCGATCGCGAACGGGGGCATCATGATGAAGCCGCAGTTCGTGAGGGACATCCGACTCGGGGACGAGGTCGTGCAGGAGTTCGCGCCCATCGAGATGGGAAGGCCGATAAGCTCCTCGTCCGCAAGAGCCTTGCGGAAGATGATGGCAGACGTCACCGCCGGGGGCACCGGCAGGGGAGTCTTCAGCGGGTTGAAAGTCTCGGTTGCGGGCAAGACCGGGAGCGCCGAGAACGATCATGCGGACGGGATGCCGCATTCCTGGTTCGTCGGATTCGCGCCGGTAGAGGACCCACGGATCGCGTTTGCGGTGGTCGTGGAGAACGGCGGATACGGCCGAGCCGCCGCCGGCCCGGTCTGCCGCGAGATCGTGAAGGCGGCGCTTTGAACCGTAGGGGAGGCCTTCAACGGCCTCCCGAAATGCCGTAGGGGCGATCCTTCTACGGTCGCCCGCGGGAGGGCGTTGAAGCCCTCCCCTACGGCGCTTCGAGGAGCGAACAATGGACGTATTCGAGAAACTGAACAAGACCTTTGCCGGCTGGTACGAGAACCTGTTCGGCGACGCGGCGAGCGATCTTCGGCCGAAGGACATCCTCCGCCGGATCATCGGCGCGATGGAGGACAACTGCAAAGAAGGGCTCGACAACAAGGTCTACGTGCCGAACAAGTACGTGCTCGAGATCGCCTTCGACTCGGACGAGGAGCGCGAGTATCTGCTCGCCTTCCTCGACAAGGATGAGTTGGAGACCGCGCTCCGGAAGTACATGTCGCAGAATAAGTACTTCCTTCGCGGCCAACTCGACTTCACTATCGAGGAGATCAGCCGCGAGGAGGGCGGGGGGAAGCTTGCCGTCAAGTGCCGCTGGGACACGCAGCGTTCGGTTGCCGAGCCGGTGCCGATTCAGTGGGACGAGGAACCGCCCGGCTGCGTAGGGGCGCGCCTTGTGCCGCCCGAGACCGAGGACGAGTATACCGTCGCCGCGACCGACATGTACGACGCAAGCACGGTCGCTCCTCCGATCCTGGAGGTCAGCCACGTGGACGGCTCATCCCGGCAGTTTGCGCTCGCCAAGCCATCGATCAGCATCGGCCGATCGAGCCGCACCGGGAACGATCTCGTCCTGGAGAAGGACGGCATGGTCTCGAAGCGCCACGCACAGATCTCACTGGGATCGGACGGCTTCACGATCACCGATATGAACAGCACGAACGGCGTCTGGGTGAACGGCGAGCGGATCGAGAGCCATGTTTTGAAGGACGGCGACCTCATCAAGCTCGGCGCGACCGAGCTGGTCTTCCGCGAATCCGCCCTGTCCGCGATCAAGAGCCACGTCGCGGCGGTCGGGGTGAGCAGCCGTCCGAGGCTGGTCTCCGGTGGCGAGGAGTTTCTGCTCGCCTCCGAGATGGTGATCGGACGCGGGCTCACGAGCGACATAAGGTTCGGCGACCCGACTGTTTCCAATACGCACGCGAAGGTTTTCTCGCACAATGGGACTGAATTCTACATAGAGGACCTCGGGAGCCAGACCGGTACGAGTGTGAACGGCGTGCAGGTCATCCGCGGCTCGGCGGTGCGGCTGAATCCTGGGGACCAGGTCAAGCTCGGAGAGGTGGCGGTGCGTTTTGAACGGGACTGACATACTCGGATGGGTTCTGACAGGGCTGAAGTACGTCTTTCTCGCCGCCTTGTCACTGTTCATGTTCTACCTGATCGGCTTGCTGAGAAGGAGCGTCGACTGATCGATTCCTACTCCTACTCCTAATCGTAATCGTACTCGGCATGTAGTGGCCGTGCCTCAGTGCCGGCCATCGAGTACGATTACGATTAGGAGTACGAGTACGAAGGGGAAGCGCTTGACCGACATATCGACTGCCTGGAAAACTGACAAAGGTCCCCGGCCTGCAAACGAGGATTCGTGCTTCGTCCTGACCCACGACGAACTCGGCGGTGTCGCCGACGGACTGCTAGTCGTCGCGGACGGAATGGGCGGACGAGCATCCGGCGCGACCGCCAGCAGACTCGCCGTGGAAGCTGTTCGTCGCACGTTCACGTCCGGGCAGACCGACGGCGACCTCGGCGGTCTCCTCTCCCGCAGTCTGATCGATGCCAATTCCGACGTCATCCGCGAGGCCGGAACTCGTCCTGAGTTTCAGGGCATGGGCACGACGTGTGTCGCCGCCGCCATCAAGGGCGATCGGCTCTTCATCGCCAACGTCGGCGACAGTCGGGGCTACCTCCTTCGCGATGGACGACTTCTTCGCCTCACGGAGGATCACTCCATCGTCGCCGAGAAGGTCCGTTCGGGCGAGATGACCGAGGAACAGGCGCGCAAGAGTCGGTTCCGCAATGTGATTACCAGGGCGATCGGCCTCGAAGAGTCGGTCGAGCCTGAGATGAGCGTTACCGACCTCCGACCCAGGGATGTGGTCATCCTCTGCTCGGATGGCCTGACCGGGCCTGTCCGCGAGTCTGAGATTGCTGAGATCGTCGGCTCGTCCGAGTCTGTGGATGAGGCCTGCGACAGGCTCGTTAAGGCCGCGCTCAAGAGCGGCGGCTCGGACAACGTGACCGTCGCCCTCATGGCATACGGCCGATCGGGAGACCGCGTGTCCTCACTCGCTCCCGGCATCGGACGGAAGCTGGCACGGATCCTCGTGCCGGGACTCATCGGACTGGTCATCGGCCTCGTCATCGGCGCGGCGCTGGGCATCGACGCTGAGGATTTCCCACTCCTAAGAGACCTCCATCGTGAGCACATACCGGTCGCAGTCCCGTTCAGACCACCCGATCTGAAGTCGCTTGAGTATGGGATTCCGACTTCGCTGCTCTATACTCCGCTCCAGGGCGACGTGCTTCGCTTCAGGAAAGGACGTCTCACGGTTGCGGAGAAGAATGGCACGCTGAGAGAAGTCGACAAAGCCGGACGTGTTACGCAGGGTCTTCTGATTGATGATGTTGGACAGCGCACCAGGTTGCTGTCCAGCACAAAGGCTGTAGACTGGCAAGGCAACCTCTATGTCTCGGACCGGAAGAACAAGTGCATCCTGAAGTTCGATGCCGACGGCAAGCCCCTCAAGACCATCGGCGAGGGGCAACTCATCGGCCCGGAGGCGCTTGTCGTCGACAAGAACGGCGACATCTACGTCATCGACGGCGGCCGGCTCAAGGTCATCCATCCCAAGCCTGTCCCATCGGTCCCATCCGTCCCATAGGTCCCATTATGGCACTCGGTAAGATCGGAAAATACGAAAAACTCGACGTACTCGGGCACGGCGCCTCGGGGATAGTTTACCTCGCGTGGGACACCATGCTCCGCAAGCAGGTCGCGCTCAAGGAGATCAACCTCATGGCGGGCGAAGAGGGGCGATTCCTCGAGGAGGCGCGCGTTCTCGATCGACTGCGCCATCCGAATATCGTCCGGGTGAACGGCGTCGATCGGGTGGACGGCCACGTCATCATCGACATGGAATACGTCAAGGGCCCGAACCTCCAGGAGACCATGCGCCGGCATGGGAAGCTAAGTCTCGGCCAGGCGCTCAGCATCGCCATCCAGCTCTGCGATGCCCTCCATTTCGCCCACGAGAACCACATCGTCCATCGAGACGTCAAGCCGGGAAACGTGCTCATCTCGAACGAAGGCCAGGCGAAGATCGTCGATTTCGGGCTCGCGGAGATCCTCGGCAGCGGTTCGTATGCCGGCGGCGCGGGGACGTATGCCTACATGGCGCCCGAGGACTTCGAGGAGGAGGAGCGGTCGGATCACCGGTCGGACATCTGGTCGGTCGGGGTCACGCTCTACGAGATGCTCACCAGCAAGCGTCCCTTCCAGGCTTCGAAGTCGAAGGACCCGTTCGCCTGGAAGCGGGCCGTCGATGAGGATGCGCCCACAGCGCTGACCGAGATCGATCCGTCGATCCCGAGCGAACTTGAGCAGGTTATATCGAAAGCTTTGGCGAAGAACAAGTATGAAAGATATCAGTCCGCAGGTGAAATGGCGGACGATCTGAGGCGGATCGCGTCTCGCGCCGGGATAGATCTCGCTCACTCGTCCTCTGTTGTAGGAGCGGATTCCGATCCGCGATGTGACCCCATCGCGGATCGGAATCCGCTCCTACAACAGAGGACACCGGAGGAAGAGGTTCCCGAGATCGTGCTCTCGCCCGATTTCCTCGATTTCGGCAAGGTGCGGAAGGGCGAGACGACGAATCGCTGCCTGACCGTGCGCGTGCCGGGTCGCGGTCGGATCAATGGCCGGATAGCGTCTCAGCCGGGATGGCTGACGGTATCGCCGCAGGCGTTCAACCGACGGAAGCAGTCGCTGACCGTCACGGCGCAGACCGACAGCATCTTTCGTCCGGGGCTCTACGAGGAGCCGCTCACCCTCGAGGTCGAGGGACGGCAGGTCAAGGTACCGACCGGCGTGGAGGTGCTCGCGCCGAGGCGTCAGTTCTACGAGACCGCCTGGTGGTACATGCCGCTGCTGATTGGATGCGCGGCGCCGGTGATCGTCGAGTCGATCGTGGGCAAGTCCCTGAGCGCGCCGGCGCTCGTGACCATGGGCCTGCTCGCGGTGATGCTGTTCATCATCAGTATCGTTGCCGACCTGGGGATCGTCGAGAAGCTGCTCCCGGGCTTGATCGCGGCGGTCGGCTTCGGCGCATTGTTCGGGGCGCTCAGGGCGGCATTCGGCCCTGGTGGAAGAATGGACACCAGCCAGGTGATGCTGATGTCGCTTCTCGGCACACCGCTGTGCCTGTTTGTTGTTTTGCAGCTTTTGACCGCATCGAGATGGCGGTTTTGGGCAGTCGTCCTGGCACTATCCGCCATCATTGCCGCGATCGCGGTGGGGAGATGATTTGGAGTGCGGTGGCTCGACACCGCTTTTCACCAGCCTTCAAAGCGGTGTCGAGCCACCGCACTCCAAAGGAGTGAATATGAAGAGCAAATACCTCGTTCGAGGGATTATCGTCCTTGCGATACTGTACGCGATCGGCATGGGGATCGCGCGCCAGGTTCAGGTGGGTCGTCTGGCAGAGCAGCTCAAGACCGGCTCGCAGGAGCAGAAAGTGGTTGCCGCGCGCGAGTTGATAAGACGCGACCGCCTCTACGATAAGGTCCAAGAGATGACTCCCGCCCAGCGGACCGCATCGGCCAAGATCGTCAAGACCATCGGCGGCGAGGTGGCGGTCAAGCAGCTTCTCGTCCTCCTGAAGGATGCCGACGCCGGCGTCAGGACGGAGGTCACCACCGCACTGATCGCGATCGGCGGCGATCATATAAGGCTGCTGGTCCCGGCGATGAAAGATTCGGACATCAATGTGAACACCGGCGCCGCCAATGCGCTCGTGGGAATCGGCCCCAAGGTCGTCCCCCAGGTGCAGAAGGCCGCGAGGGATGCGACCCTCCGAGTCCCCGCGATCGGCGTGCTCGTGAGAGTCGGCGCGCCGAGTGTCCCGGCCGTGGTCGAGCTGCTTGCCGCGGATGACCAGGACCTGCGCATGGCGGCTGCGGATGCGCTGGGCAAGATTGGCAGCAAGGACGGCACTATGGCGCTTCTGAAGAGCACCGGCGACATCGCAGCCGTCCGCAGAGTCGCGATCAGCTCCCTGTGCACGATCTGCGATCCGCGCTCGACCGACCTTCTGGTCGAGGTGCTTGGCAAGACAACCGATGACGGCGAGGTCCGTGCTCGTGCAGCCCGGGCACTCAGCGTCATCGGCGGTGGCAAGGCGCTTTCGGCTCTTGTCGGCGCACTCGGTGACCTCGACCTCAAGGTTCGGACGTCGGTGATCACCGGACTCCAGGTAATGGGCAACCCGGCGGTCGGTCCGGTCGTTGCAGCGATGGCCGGCGGATCGAGCGATGTCAGGTACGCGGGCGCTGCGGTTTTGGAGAAGATCGAATCCCCGTCTGCGATGTCGGCCCTGCTCACGCTTTCGAAGGATGCCGATCCGATGATCAGGCTTTCTGCTGCCAGGGGTCTCGGGGAACAACGATCGAACCCGCAGACCGGCGTGCTCATCGGCATGCTTTCCGACTCCGACGGACGGGTCGGTGACTCGGCAGTTCTTTCACTCGCGGGACTCGAATCTGCGGTCGTGTCGCCGTTGATCGCGGCGATATCGAGCCCCGGGCAGTCCGAAGTTGTGAAGTTCCGTGCGGCGACGGCTCTCTCTAAGATCGGACCGGCGGCCGGACCGAGTCTCACGAAGCTCGCCCAATCCGGCGGCCCGCCGTCCGTGTGGGCGGTGTTCGCGCTCGGTCAGGCGGGCGATCGTTCGGCGAAGGACACGATCAAGAAGCTTGCATCCTCGGCCAATCCCGAGGTCAAGTGGACCGCCGAGCGGGCATTGCAGCGACTCTGAGCCGTCAGAAACCACCGTCAGTCCTGAGTTCGCCGGTGAATGACGGCGTGTAACGAAGGACGGCTCGGTGCACAAGGCCGTCCTTCGTTACACGCCGTCATTCACCGGCGAACTCAGGACTGACGGTGTGGGTTCTCTGTGGGGTATAATCGGGCCAATTGCCGTAATATGCTCAGAATGACATGATTGGTGGCTGTCGTGCAATCAGATCACTCAAAACCTGACATCAGCGGCTTGTCATTCGACCTGCCTCAGGACATGCGCGAACGCGGCATCCTCGTGCTCGATCCGACCCATCGGATCAGCTACGTGGATCCGGGCGTCTGTCGGATGCTGCGCGTCGAGCAGGCAGATCTGCTCGACAAGGACCGCACTGAGGTCATCAGAGAGATTCTCAAGGTCGGGTTCAAGGATGCCGACGGCTTCGAGGCGAAGTGCCGGTGGCTCAAGGACCACCCGCACGAGGTGCTGGAGCACGTGCTCGAACTCGTCAAGCCCGAACGCCGCGTTCTTCACTGGTACAGCGCGCCGATCTTCGGCGATGAGGGAGCGTACCTCGGACGGGCTGAGGTCTACAGCGACATCACGAAGCGCCGTCAGCTCGAGGCGAGTGTGCGCGAGGCCTATGAGGAACTCAAGGCGACGCAGGATCAGCTTGTCCAGTCCGAGAAGCTGCGGGCCATCGGTGAGATCGCGAGCGGAGTGGCGCACGATTTCAACAACACTCTCGGCATCATCCTCGGCAACATTCAGCTTCTGGTGCGAAACATCCAGGACGCATCGGCGGTATCGAGGCTGCAGGCCATCGAACGAGCCGCTCTCGATGCCGTCGAGACCGTGCGTAGGATCCAGGAGTTCACCAAGATCAAGGCGGAGGAGCCATTCTCGCCTCTCGACCTCAGCGCTCTGGCCGGGGAAGTCGTCGAGGTGCTCAAGCCTGCGTGGCACGACGCCATGGAGGCACAGGGGAGCCACGTCGAGATGAAGCTCGACCTGAGGGAAGGCGCGTATGCCCTGGGTGTCGCCGCCGAGATCAGGGAGGTGCTGGCGAACATCATCCTGAACGCGGTCCAGTCGATGCCCGGAGGCGGGCGGATCGAGATATCGACCGGCCGCTCCGATGAGTCGGCTTGGATCCGCATCTCCGACACCGGCGTCGGCATGACGGATGACGTGCAGAAGCGCATCTTCGACCCATTCTTCACGACGCGCGGAGTCGAGGGCACCGGCCTCGGGATGAGCGTTGCATACGGGATAATCAGTCGCCACAAGGGTGCGATCGACGTCGAGAGCGAGCCGGGGCAGGGGACGACAATCACCATAACCCTGGCGGCGGTGGAAGCCGCTCCCGAGCTGGACGATGTGCGTCAGCCTGCCGAGGATTCCGGCTCTCAGCCCGCGAAGATACTCGTCGTGGACGACGAGGAGGCATTCGCGCAGGTGATGGTCGAGATGCTCACGGAATGCGGGCATATGGTATGCGTCGCCCGCAGCGGACGGGAGGCGGTCGAGCGGTTCGAGGCAGAGCGGCACGATCTCGTGTTCACCGACCTGGGGATGCCGGGGATGTCCGGCTGGGACGTGGCCCGAAGCATCAAGAGCCTGGCGCCTCGGACGCCGGTCGTGCTTCTCACCGGCTGGGGGAAGACGATAACCGACGATGAGGTGCAGGGCTCGCAGATCGACATGGTGCTCTCCAAGCCGGTCAACATGGACCATCTTTCGGCGATAGTATCCGAGGTACTAGGCCGTAGGGGAGGCCTTCAACGGCCTCCCGGTGAGGTAACATGAGCCGTAGGGGAGGCCTTCAACGGCCTCCAGTGAGGTGTCGCATGAGCAAAGAGCTGCCGCGTCGTAAGGCGATCCGGATGGATCGAGGTGTATATGGCATCGAGGGCGTCGTATACCACATCACGATATGTACAGCGGGCGGGCGACCGATCTTCGCCGATGCCTCGCTCGCCAAGGAAGTCTTTGAGAATCTGCTCAACGGTCCGGTCGCCCGAGAATGCGTTTTGTACGCTGTTTGCTTGATGCCTGATCACATTCACCTGCTGATTGGAGTCAAGCAGACCAATCTCATTGATCTGCTTGCCAGGTGGAAGACCTTCACTACGAACTTTGCGCACAAGCGAGGCGTCTGCGGTGACATCTGGCAGCGAAGCTTCTACGACCATGCATTGAAAGTGGAGGAGCATATAACAGAGACAGCCGAGTATATCGTTGGTAACCCCGTGAGAGCTCGGCTTGTGGACGATATCACCGGTTATCCGTATTCCTGGCATCGATGGACGGAATAGAACCGTAGGGGAGGCCTTCAACGGCCTCCCGCGGCCGGGCGGGCGTAGAAGCACCGCCCCTACGGTGGAGGTCGGCCGGGCGGGCGTAGAAGCACCGCCCCTACGGTGGAGGTCGGCCGGGCGGGCGTAGAAGCACCGCCCCTACGGTGGAGGTCGGGCGGGCGGGCGTAGAAGCACCGCCCCTACGGTGGAGGTCGGGCGGGCGGGCGTGGAAGCACCGCCCCTACGGTGGAGGTCGGGCAGGCGGGCGTGGAAGCACCTCCCCTACGGTGGTGGTGGGCGGGCGTAGAAGCACCGCCCCTACGGTGATAGTGAGGCATACCGATTGAGCAAGCGAATACTGATCGTAGACGACGAAGAGCCGATCCGCGCCGTGCTGGTCGACCTCTTCGAGGAACTTGGCTGGCGAGTGGGCCAGGCCGGCGACGGTGAGTCCGGTCGGGACTCAGCCCTCGCCGCCGACTACGATCTGGTGGTCCTCGATCTCAGCCTCCCGAAGCTCAACGGCCTCGAAGTGCTGTGCGCCGTCAAGGAGTCGAAGCCCGACCTGCCGATCATCATGATCACCGGCTATGCCTCGATGCGGAGCGCGATCGAGGCGCTCAAGCTCGGCGCGTACGACTATATCACCAAGCCGTTCGACCTCAATGAGGTCCAGAACATCGCCGAGCATGCGATGGAGCGCAGCCGGCTGATCCATGAGAACAGATACCTCAAGAACGAACTCTGCCTCCGATACGGTTTCGACAACGTCATCGGCCTGACGCCCGCGGTCCAGAAGGCTTACGTCCTCGCAAGCCAGGTCGCTGACAGCAACGCGTCCGTTCTGATCCTCGGCGACACCGGCACCGGCAAGGAGTACCTTGCCCGCGCGATCCACTTCCAGAGCCCGCGCGCCGATGGACCGTTCACCAAGGTGAGTTGCGCGGCCCTCTCAGACAACCTCCTGGAGAGCGAACTCTTCGGCCACGAGAAGGGCGCATTCACCGGTGCGATCGGCCGTCGTCTCGGGCGCTTCGAGATCGCGGACGGCGGCACCCTCTTCCTCGACGAGATCGGCGACATCACCCCGGCCATGCAGGTGAAGCTCCTGCGCGTCCTCCAGGAGAAGCAGTTCGAGCGGGTGGGGGGGAGCGAGACCCTGCAGGTGGACATCCGGATCATCGCCGCCACGAACCGCGATCTGAAGAAAGCGATCGCCGACAAGCAGTTCCGCGAGGACCTCTACTACCGGCTGAACGTCGTTAACATCCATCTGCCCGCACTCCGCGAGCGCAGGGACGATATCCCCAGGCTTGTGGAGCATTTCATCAGGAAGTACGGCAAGGAGGCCGGGAAGGCGATCGAGTCCGCGTCGCCGGAAGCGCTCTCAATGCTCCAGGGCTACTCCTGGCCGGGGAACATCCGCGAGTTGGAGAACTGCATCGAGCGAGCGGTCATCCTCTGTCACGGCGCGACGATCCTGCCGAAGCATCTCCTCTTCAGCGACGAGGAAGCACCCGCTGACAAGCCCTCGTCGCCCACGTTCGACGGTCTTCGACCGCTCCGCGACATCGAGCGCGACTACATCCGTTACGCGCTCGGTGAGTGCGAGAATAACCAGAGCAAGGCCGCGTCGATCCTCGGAATAGACCGCAAGACTCTCCGCAATAAGATCAGGGAATACGAGCTTGGCACAGAAATTGCTGCCCCCGACCCTGATCATGAGCCAACTACCCACCGATAATCTAACTAGCTACATCGAACGCGTGGTTTCACGCGCTGCCGAAGCTCGAGATGAGGCTGAGCGCAGGCAGGTAGCCACCGACACGGCGTCCGAGGTCCAGGCATGCATGAATGCCGAGCGACTGGCGGCCGCGAGTCGGATGGCGGCCTGGCTTGCCCACCAGATCAACAATCCGCTCGGCACGATCTCGGGGAACGCGCAGCTTCTGGCCAGACGACTGCAGAGGCAACTCGGCGAAGTGGCCGATCTGCCCGCTTGCCTCCGATACGTGGAGGGGATCCAAAGCCAGACGGAGCGCTGTGCCCTGATCACCGGCGACCTGCTCGGCTTCACAAGGCACGTGAACCTGGAACTGCGACGTGTGGACATCCGTCCGGTCGTGAGGGAGGCAGTTCAGCTTGCCCGATCTGGACGCGGTGATCGAGAGATCATCCTCGGCCAGGGATTTGCGGGAGAGATCCCGTGCGTCCTCGCCGACCGAGAGGCGCTGGCGAAGGTCGTGTACGAGGTCATCGTGAACGCGATCGAGGCGACTCCCGAGGGAGGAGCGATCACCGTGGATGCGTTGGAGCACTCCCGGTGGATCGCCATCAGGGTGACCGACTCCGGTCCGGGGATTCGCAGGCAGGTTCTACGGAGAGTGTTCGATCCTTTCTTCTCCACCAAGGAGAAGGCGAGGGGGCTCGGACTCACGACCGGCCTGGACCTGATGCGTCAGATGCGGGGAACGATCCGCATCGAGAAAACCGGTCCGTCAGGCACGGTGGTCACGATCCGCGCCCCGGCCGCGGTCCCGAGAGGCTGGGCGCAGATGTAGCATACTTGTGTAGACACATTTGGGAGAAGACTCATGGCGCTAGGCATCGCACTAACTCAAAAGCAGACTGGCGGGATGGTCCCGGAGCACATGATCGGCAAATCAGTGCTCAAGATGAGTGTTGTCGAGTTGCAGGAGTTCGTTCGTGCCCAACTCGCCGAGAACCCGGCCCTGGCACTCCAGGAGGAGCGTTCGTGCCCCGTATGCGGGTCGGAGCTGGCCGGCGAGATCTGTGCCATGTGCGGATATCGAGAAACGGACGAGGAGCATGCCTCGGATGAATACGCCGACGACTGGCATGACGACGGATGGAAGCTGCCCGAGCGCGCCGATGAGGATCCGATGGACACTTTCGCTCTCGTCGCTTCCCCGAAATCGCTTGCCGATCATCTGAAGGAGCAGATCCGCTCCGAGTTCGCTGAAGATACGGTGGAGATCGCGGAGTTCATCGTCGATGCGCTCGATGAGGACGGATACCTCCACGAGCCGCTGATCGATATGGCAAACCGCCTTGGGATGAGCGTGCCGGAACTCGAGGTAGTGCTGCATGAGGTGCAGAGCCTCGATCCACCGGGAATCGCCGCTCGAAGCCTGAGGGAATGCCTGCTCATCCAGATCAGGCGCATCGAGTCGGAGAGTCAGGACAGAGACTTGGCCGAAACCATCCTTCGCGATCACTGGGAAGGCGTCGAGCGCATGAGGCTCGACAAGGTCGCTGAGAGGCTGCAGATTTCCAGGGAGGATGTCGAGCGCGCGCTGATGTTCATACGCGACAGGCTCAATCCGCATCCGGCTGCGATGTTCCGCGATCCGTGGGAGCGCCTCGCGCCCCGACAGGTCTCGAGGACCGCGCCGGATATAGCCGTTCGGAGGACCGAATCCGGCCTCGTCGCCGAGATCGTGGATCCGGTGACGAGTCGTCTTTCCCTCGACGAGACGTATTCCTACCTGTATTCAGAGTTGTCGAAGAAGAAGTCATGTTCCGTGGCGGATCAGGCACATATCCGTGGGTGCGTTCGGGATGCGACGTGCCTGATCGAGGCGCTGGAGTTCAGAGGCTCGACGCTGGCCCGCATCGCGGAGGAGTTGGCCCGCTGCCAAGCCGGGTATTTCACCGATGGACCGTCGGCATTGAAACCGCTGACTAAGAAAGAGGTCGCCCAGCGACTCGGGGTACACGAATCGACCGTATGCCGGGCGACTCAGGATAAGACGATCCAGCTTCCGAGCGGGGAGGTCATCTCGATCGAGGTGCTCTTCGACTCGGCGCTTCCGGTCAAGGAGCTTGTACGACAGTTCGCCACCGAGCGATTGAGCGATGGCGAGATCGCCGGTAAGCTGGCTGAGGCCGGCATCCATATCGCGCGCCGAACGGTCGCGAAGTATCGCGATCAACTCAGGGTGCTGCCCGTCGAATACCGCCTGGCGGCCTAAAAGAGAGGCGTCTCGTCTGCCGATAATGTCCAATGTAGCGTAGGGAACGGGCGCTGTCCCGTTCCGCTTACGGCGCCCGACGGAACGGGACAGCGCCCGTTCCCTACAGAGGTTTGATAGTATGGCTGAGTCAAGTGCAATACATCTGTCAGGAATTGAAAAAGCATCACTGCTGCTGATCGCGCTCGGATCGAAGACCGCGAGTGGCATCCTTCAGCAGCTCGATCCGCAGGAGGTGCAGAAGCTCTGCACTCGGATCGCGATGCACAAGAACGTCGATCCGAACCTCCGAGATGCAGTGCTCAGAGAGGTCGCCCTGACCGAGCAGGCAAAATCCTCGGGTGGGATGGACTATGCTCAGGAACTGCTCGAGCAGTCCCTCGGCTCGTCCAAAGCGAAGGAAATGATGGTGGACATCGCCAAGGGATCCGGAGCGCGCCCGTTCGACTGGCTCACTGCGAGCAACGTATCCCGGCTCGCCAACTGCCTCAAGAACGAGCGGCCCCAAGTGATTACGCTGGTGCTCGCCCATCTGACTTCGGACCAAGCGGCGTCGACCCTGGCACTGCTTCCTGAGGATCTTCAGGGCAAGGTCGCGTTTCGGTTGACATCCATGCAGCCTGTCGCGCTCGAAGTTGTGGAGACGATCGAGGAGATCATCAAGCAGCGGATGACCACCGATGGCGGCGGCGATCGAAGGGCCGTCGGCGGACTTCAGTCGCTGGTGAGCATCCTCAACAACGCCGACAGATCGACCGAAAACAAGATACTCGAATTCCTGCAGCAAGCCGAGTCGACCATCGCCGAGAACGTCCGCGAGATGATGTTCGTCTTCGAGGATATCATCACACTCGACGACCGCTCGCTGCAGATCGTCATCCGCGAGCTTGAGCAGGATGACCTCCGCCTCGCCATGAAGGGCGCAACTGAGGAGATCAGGGAGTCGTTCTTCCGCAATATGTCGGAACGCGCGGCCGAAGCCTTGAAAGAGGACCTGGAGATGATGGGCCCGGTCAAACGCCGTGACGTCGAGGCGGCACAGAGGCGCGTAGTCTCGGTGGTTCGCAGACTCGAGGAGGCCGGAGACATCAATCTGCGGACCGAGGAAGAAGATATCATCACATGAGCGTGGAGTGTAGAGTGAGTAGTGATACAGGCGAGATGAGGCTCGATTACATCGACCCGTTCGTGCGGGCCGGCTTCTCGGTGCTCGAGACGCTCCTGAAGGCGCGCCCGGGCCGAGGACCGCTCGCGATGCGTACCTCCAGCGCCACAACGCACCAGCTTACGATCATGATGAAGGTGGGCGGCGACGCGGAGGGCATTGTCCTCTACGGCATGTCGCTTGTCGCTGCCCAGAAGATCGCGTCGACCATGCTGGACAGACCGATCAGCGAGATGGACGACGCCGCCTGGGAAGCGATCGGCGAGTTGGCAAACACCATCAACGGGAATGCGACCAGGCTTCTCGGGGAAGTCGGACATACGTGTGAGATCTCGCCGGCGGAGGTCATCCGCGGCGTCAATATCGCAGTACCCAGCGAAGTGCCCGCGCTGGTGGTTCCTATCAGCACCAGATTTGGGCGGCTCGAGATCGACATCGCGCTCAACGTGACGGATCAGGCCCGGAAAGCCGCGTAGTGGCCTTCGATGTGCCTTCGCTTCTCCGTAGGGGCGATCCTTCTACGGTCGCCCGGTACGCAGGGCGACCGTAGAAGGATCGCCCCTACGGAGAAGCGATCGAAGGGCAGCAGTGATCAAGAGAAGCAGGAGGCAAAGTTGTCTGAAAAACTATCCAAGAACGAACTCGATGCGGTGCGCGATCGGTGTGAGGACCGCAGGCCCGAACTTCGATACGACATCGTGACGCAGGATGAGATCAGTGCCCTCCTGTCGGCATATCTCTCGGCGAATGCTCATGCCTCCGGTGACTTTGCCGCGCGCGAGCGGGAAGTGCGCCTGTACGATTTTTCGCGGCCCGACCGTTTCTCGAAGGAGCACCTCCGGACTCTGCACTCGATCCACAGCAGTTTCGCCGCCGGGCTCGCGACAACACTGTCGAACCTATGCCAATCGCAGACCGCGGTCGATCTGATCGGCGTCGACCAGATCTCGTACAAAGAGTATTGCGCCTCGATCCCGTCGAAGACGGTGATTGCCGAGGTTGCCATGGAGCAGTTCACTACCAGTATACTCTTCGAGGTGAACCCGAACGTCGTCGGACTATGGGTGGACTGTCTCTGTGGGGGCGATCCGCATCTTCCAAGCGAGCCGAGCAAGCTCACGCCGGTCGATCTGGCTGTGGCGCGAGGCGTCCTGACTTCGTGCCTGCAGGTCTATGCCGACAGTTGGGCCAGTATGGTCGAGCTGAAGCCGCAGATCCAGCGCGCGGTGGACAGCGAGTCCTATGACGATATCTTCCTGCCCTCCGAGACGGTCCTGGTGTGCGGCTTCGAGGTACACACCGGGCAGTGCGTCGGCATGATGACGGTCTGCATCCCCGCCGCCGGTGTTGAAGCGATCCTCCCTGCGCTGACCACTGCCAGGATGACTCAGGCGTCGAGGAAGCAGGACCGAGCAGGCGCCAGTGACATGAGAAACGCGCTCGCGCCCGTGATCCTCCCGTGCCGAGTAGTGCTTGGCCGAGCGAACGTGTCTCTTTCAGACGTGATGAACCTCGAGGTCGGTGATGTCATTAGGACCGACCGCGGGGCCGATGCCGAGATCGAGCTTTGGGCGGGCGACCGTCACGTCTTCAATTGCCGGCCCGGAATGCGCGGCACTAAGCCATCCGTCGTGATCTCCGGCCCCCACGAATCGCCCGCCGCGAGCGCCAGTATTCCCTAGAAACCACACCGCTAGTCCTGAGTTCGCCGGTGAATGACGGCGTGTAACGAAGGACGGCTCGGTGGAGTAAGGCCGTCCTTCGTTACACGCCGTCATTCACCGGCGAACTCAGGACTGACGGTGTGGGCTTTCTCAGGAGCGCACTCCCGCACTCCCGCACTCCCGCACTCCCACACTCCCACACTCCCACACTCCCACACTCCCACACTCCCACACTCCCACACTCCCACACTCCCACACTCCCACACTCCCACACTCCCACACTCCCATACTCCCATACTCCCGCACCCCCTCCGCCTGGCACGCAAATTGCTGGTACTTCCCTGCCGGAATCCATCCGGGAGGTGAACAGTGATGCTCCGTAACCTGATGACCGATCTGACAACGGCGGTGATCGGCAAGTCGCTCGATGCCGCCGGCATGAGGCATCGCATAATCGCCGACAACATCGCGAATGTCGAGACCCCCGGCTTCACGCGCTCGGAGGTCGCCTTCGAATCGAGGCTCAAGCAGGCGCTCGAGACCACGACCGGCGACGATGCGATGGAGCAGGTTTCGGCGCTCCAGCCCGAGGTCGAGGCGGACACGCTCTCACCTGCGCGCCCGGACGGCAACAACGTTTTGATCGACAAAGAGATGACCGACCTGACCAAGAACACGCTCAGGTACGAGGCGCTGGTGCAGTTGATGAACCTCAAGGGCGCCCAGGTCCGGTCGGCGATCAATGGAGGCAAGGGATAGTAAATGGGGAATTTCTCCGCAATCGACATTAGCGCTTCGGGACTAATCGCCCAGCGGACGAGGCTCGACGCGATCGCCAACAATATTGCCAATGCCAACACGACTCGAACCGAGTCGGGCGGTCCGTTCCGCCGCCAGCAGGTCGTCTTCCGCGTCCACCGCGAGGAGGATGCACCTCTCAGCCGCGGGGTCGAGGTCGAGTCCGTGATCGAGAGCAACGAGCCGCCCAAGATCGTGTTCGATCCTTCGCATCCTGATGCCGGCCCTGACGGACGGGTCGCGCTTCCGAACGTGAATATCGTCGAGGAGATGACGGATATGATCTCGGCGACCAGGGCATACGAGGCGAACGTGACCGCAGTCACGGCCGCCCGCAGCATGGCCTCCAAGGCACTCGAGATCGGCAGGGGATAGGGTTGATGGCTCTCCGTAGGGGCGATCCTTCGACGGTCGCCCGGTCCGCAGGGCGACCGTTGAAGGATCGCCCCTACGGAGAGCCATCGAATGACGAAAGCAGGTAGACATGAGAATCGATGCCATAAGTCCGAGCATACAGCCCACAGCGACAAGCGCCACCGCAGGCGCCGAGCCGAGCGGTCAGAGCTTCGGTCAGACGATCAAAGAGGCGCTTTCCGGCGTCAACAATCTTCAATCCAACGCCGACGATGTCGCCGCCAAGTTCGCAAAGGGAGACGCCGTCGAGATCCACCAGGCGATGATCGAGATGCAGAAGGCGAGCACCGCCCTGCAGTTCACCATTCAGGTTAGAAACAAGATCATCGAAGCCTACCAGGAAGTCATGAGGATGCAGGTCTAGGGGAAGATTCGAAACTCGAAATTCGAAATTCGAAGGGATGCAATAGATGGAGCAGTTCACCAAGTTCGGTCCGATACAAGCCATGACGAGGTTCTGGGGCACGCTGTCGAACACCCAGCGCTTCGTTACCGCCGTTTTTATAGCCGTCAGCCTCGCGCTGTTGCTGGTCGTCTCGGTCATCGCCACCAAACCGAAGATGGCGGTCCTCTTCTCCGGCCTCGAATCGAACGACGCCGGCACGATCGTCTCCAAGCTGCAGGAGAAGAGCATCCCCTACGAGCTTACGAACGGCGGGTCGGTCATCAAAGTGCCGGAGAAGGACGTCCACGAGATGCGCCTGTCGATGGCAACCGCGGGACTACCGCAGGGCGGGACCGTCGGGTTCGAGATATTCGACAAGACCAGCTTCGGCCTCACGTCGTTCACCCAGCGTGTGAGCTATCAGCGCGCGCTCCAGGGTGAGTTGAGCCGTACGATTGGCCAGTTGGATATGGTCGATCAGGCCAGGGTACACCTCGCGATCCCCGAGAAGAAGCTCTTCGATCGGGACGACTCGCATACCAGCGCGTCCGTCATTCTGAAGCTCAGGGCAGGGAACGAACTCGGCTCCGAGCAGGTCGCGGGTATCGTCCATCTGGTGTCGGCCGCTGTCGAAGGCCTCGACAGCAAGAATGTCTCGGTCGTGGACACCGCCGGCAACGTGCTGTCTGAGCCGACTGATGATGCGACGGGGGCAGATCCGAGGCTCAGCGCATCACAGTTGGCGCTTCGGAGAGGATACGAGCAGCAGTCCCAGAAGGACCTGCAGTCGATGCTCGAACGCGTCCTCGGCCCGAACAAAGCCGTCGTTCGAGTCAGCGCAAAGATGAATTTCGACCGGACCGAGACCGCCAGCGAGACCTACCAGCCCGGAGGCGCCGGGAGAGGCGTCCTCGCGAGCGAAGAGGCTACGCAGGAGACCTACGGCTCGGGCCCCGGCGGTCCTCCATCCGGCGCTCCCGTCGGCGCAAAGGGGAACGGCTACAATCGGGTCGAGACGAACAGCAAGTATCAGGTTTCCAAGACTACCGAGCGCGTCGTCCGGTCACCGGGCTACGTCGAGCAGGTCTCCGTCGCTGTGATGCTCGATGAGAAGGTCGATGCGGCCAAGATTCCTGCTGTAAGGAACGCGGTCCAGGCCGCTGTCGGCGCTGATCCGACCAGGGGCGATAAAGTCATCGTAGAAAGCGTCCCGTTCGACAATTCCGCCGTCGAGAAGGAGGAGAAGGCGTTCCAGGCCGCCGCGAGAGGTGACACGATCTTCTCCGGGCTCAAGACGGTCGGCGGCGTCCTCCTGCTCTTCGGCTTCCTCTTCATGTTGAGCCGCATGCTTCGCAAGGTCGAGATCGGCATGCCGAGCCAGCCCGCGCTGCAGATGTCGTCCGGCGCTCAGTATTCAGGCGGATCCCAGACGGTGATGCCGGCCGCGGAAAGTGCAGACGCCTACGGGCAAGGGCCGATAGTTCAGGGCGGCGACGACAAGCTGCTCGAGGGACTCCGGCAGAAGCAGCCGGACGAGGTCGCGAAGATCGTCCGCGCATGGATGGCGGAATCCTAGGGATGTGATGACAATGGCTACTCAGACGATGGCCCGCGAACTCAGCGGGGTGCGAAAGGCTTCCATACTGATCATGACGCTCGGTGCTTCGGCCTCTTCCGAGGTGTTCAAGCACCTGAACGACCGGGAGATCGACGCGCTCACGTCCGATATCATGCGCACTCAGGGTGTCGATCCTCGGACCAGGGATGCGGTCATCGAGGAGTTCGAGCGCAGGTGTCTGGCTGAGAATCCACCGTCAGTCCTGAGTTCGCCGGTGAATGACGGCGTGTAACGAAGGACGGCTCGGTGGAGTGTCCAGGAAGTTGGAGGATCGATTTTGGGCAGTTTGATCAAGAACGACACAATGGGAAACGACCGCTCCGGCGCCGTTTACCTCATTGATTGCGAGTCCGAGATCAGGGCGAAATGCCTCAGGGCGGACGAGGATATCTCACCCGAGGAGCAGGCCCAGCGCATCGTCGCGCAGGCCGAGTCTCGGGCCGTCTCCATTCTGGATTCGGCTCGGACGGACGCGGAGTCGATCCGCGCGTCGGCGAAAGAAGAAGGGCATCAGGCCGGTCACGCAGAGTGGGACGAGCGGAAACAGGCCATGGAGCAGCGAATCGAGACTCTCGAAGCCGAGACCGAGCGGCAACTCGCCGAGCACTGGTCCGCCCTCGAACCCGAACTGCTTGCTCTCGCGGTCGAAGTGGCGAAGAAGATCGTCCGGCACGAGGTCGATCAGCACCAGGAGTACATCCTGGACGCGATCAAGACGGCGCTGTATCAGCTCCGGGACAAGCGCGAGATCAAGCTGCACCTCAACGCCGTGGATTACGAGTTCCTCAAGGACCGTAAGGATGAAATGCGCGGCTCGTTCGACGGCCTGCAGTCGGTCGAGATGATCGAGGATCGGCGGATCGAGAAGGGCGGAGTCCTCATCGAATCCGCGAGCGGTCAACTCGATGCCCGGCTCGAATCACAGTTCTCAGAGGTCGAGAGAACGCTGATGGAGACGACCGAGAATGGCTAGCACGATCCCTCTGAACCTGGAGCGCCACAGAGAGTCGGTCGCGCGGATGAACACGATGAAGCTCAACGGCAAGGTCTCGCAGGTCATCGGTGTGGTGATCGAGTCGAGAGGCCCCGCGACGCATATGGGCGAAGTCTGCGAGATCCAGGTCAAGCGAAATCAGCCGCCGATCCTGGCCGAAGTCGTCGGTTTCCGGGAGAACCAGGTGCTCCTTATGCCGCTCGGTGACATGGACGAGATTGCGCTGGGCAGCGAGGTGGTCGCGCGCGGGACATCGCTCAAGGTGCGAGTGGGTGACGGGCTGCTCGGGCGTGTGCTCGACGGTCTCGGAAGGCCGATCGACGGCCTCGGACCTCTCGATGCGCCCGGTGAGAGGCTGGTCAATCGAACCCCTCCGCCCGCCATGCAGCGGGAGCGCATCAAGGAGCCGCTGGCGTTCGGCATCCGGGCGGTTGACGGCATGCTGACCTGTGGTAAGGGTCAGCGCATAGGCATATTTTCAGGTAGCGGCGTCGGAAAAAGCACGCTCCTCGGTATGATCGCGCGGAATACCGAGGCTGATGTGAACGTGATCGCTCTAGTCGGGGAGCGTGGACGTGAGGTGCGCGACTTCATCGAGAAGGACCTCGGGCCGGAAGGGCTCGCGAGGTCCGTGGTCGTTGTGGCCACATCGGATCAGAATGCCCTGGTGCGTCTGAAGGGCGCGCTTGTGGCGACGACGATCGCGGAGTACTTCCGCGATCAGGGCAAGGACGTCATGCTGATGATGGACTCGGTCACCCGGGTCGCATGGGCTCAGCGCGAGATCGGTCTGGCCGTCGGTGAGCCGCCGACGACGAGGGGCTACACGCCGTCCGTGTTCGCACTCCTGCCGAAACTGCTGGAGCGGTCGGGCACTGCCGAGCGGGGATCGATAACCGGCCTCTACACGGTCCTGGTCGAGGGAGATGACATGAACGAACCGGTCGCGGACAGCGTCCGAAGCATCCTCGACGGGCACGTGGTCCTGTCGAGGGACATTGCGAACAGGAATCACTACCCGGCGATCGACATCCTGGCGAGTGTGAGCCGGTTGATGCCGGACATCACGGCACGGGAGCACAAGGACATGGCCGGGCGGATCAGGGACCTGCTGGCGACATACCGGTCGGCGGAGGATCTGATCAACATCGGCGCGTACGTCGATGGGACGAATCCGAAGATCGACCACGCGAAGGCGAATATCGACCGGGTGAACGACTTTCTGAAGCAGGGTGTCGATGAGCCGGCACGCTTCGATGATGCGGTTACTCGGATGAATGAGATTTGGAGTGCGGAGTGAGGGCATTTCAGTTCAATCTGCAGCGGGTGTTGAGCTATCGGGAGACGGTCGAGGACGGTCTGATGGCCGAGTTGGCGGCGATCACCTCAGAGCACGAGCGCGAGGTCGCCCGGCTGGAGCGTATGAGGCGGACACGAGACTCGTTTCGGGTTAGCATGACGGAGAAGCTGGCGCAGGGCGACCCGGAGGTCATTCGCCGGGCACACGGGTACCTGACGGCGCTCTCGGAGACGGTTGCCGATCAGGAGGACGTGATGTACCGGATCGCCGCAAAGAAGACGCAGAAGACCGCCGAGGTCGTCGAAGCATCGAAGGACCGCCAGGTACTCGATAAGTTGAAGGAGATCAGGGCGACCGAGCACCGGCGCGAAATGCTTGGGGAGGAGCAGCAGTTCCTCGATGAGGTCGCCGGTGGACGTCACCAGGCGAATGGCATGTAGGGGCGAAACATTGGCCCATCGTACTGCATCGACCTGCCGGCAACAATCGCCAATGGTTCGCCCCGGAACGAGTACGAGTATGAGTAGGAGTAGGATTCACGATGAATCTTGACCATATCGAAGCGGCGCAGAACCGAATAGCGGAGATCCAGCAGCGGATCGCCGAGATCGAGGGCCGGATCGGAGTGCGAGCAACCGGCGCTTCGTTCGGACAGGTGCTCGCCCGCGTATCGAGTGGCAATGCGCCGATGTGCCCGGAGACTCTCGAGCCGCTGATCGCCGATGCCGCCGAGAAATATGGGATCGATCCCACGGTAATCAAGGCCGTCATCCGCACGGAGTCGGGGTTCAGGGAGAACGCGGTCTCAGCAGCCGGAGCGCGCGGGTTGATGCAACTTATGCCCGGCACGGCGCGCTCGCTCGGCGTCAACCCGGACGATCCGGCGCAGAACATCGAGGGCGGGGCGAAATACCTCAAGCAGCAGCTTGACCGTTTTGGAAGTCTCGAGTCGGCGCTCGCGGCGTACAACGCCGGTCCGGGGAACGTCAGCCGGTATGGAGGCATACCGCCGTTCGCCGAGACCAGGAACTACGTCGAGCGCGTGATGAGCAGTGTTTCCGAATACCAATAGGAAAGGAGGTGAAGCAAATATGGTAAGTGCAGCAAACCTGCTGCTCGGTGCGATCGTTCCCTCGGAGCAGACACAGAGTCCCGGAGGAGCGCAAGCCGGGCAGGAGCAGGATCCGTCGAGTTCGCCGTTTCTTGCGATCGTGCAGGCCCTCATAGGGCCACTGGAACCGGTGGAAGCGGATCCCGTGCGGGCTGGACAGCAGGCAGTCGAGGACGAGCAGACCTCTGACGGCGATGAGCCGACAAAGGATGCGACGGTCCAGGGCTGTCTGCTGGGTCCGTGCAGAGCGCTTGCAGTGAAGTGCAAGCTCTGCCAAGCCAGGCGGTGACGGACGCCCCTGTTGCCAAAGAGGCGATCCCTGTCGCTGTTGAGAGGGGCACGACCGAGGTCGGGCCGAATCCTGCGCAGCCGATTGCGGTGGAACCACCCGCCAAGGCCGCGCCGACCGACGGTTCGTTGCCGGTCGAGGGCGAGCAGTCTGAAGCGCCTCTCGTGGAAGCCGCAGCGGGGACCGATCCACAGGTCAAGGCCAACGAGTTGCCTGTTGTGCATGGCAAGACGGCGCAAGTCAGCGTCGAAGTGCCCGAGCAGGCATCGCAGGCAATCAAGCCCGCTGTCGAACAGCCTGAGCCCGAGTCGTCACTGCCCGGTCCGCAGGCCGATCAGCCTGAGGAGCGATACGTGCCCCGAGAGGTCACCGCCCGTGGTCACGCAGAGAGCTCGGAACTGCCCGAGTACCTGAGGCGCATCGTCGCCCAGGATAACAACCGGTCTGTGAGCCGGTTCATCCCCGATCAGACGGCTCAGAGTATCGGGCCGACTCTCGACATCGATCCTGAGTTGGCGGCGATGCCGGTCGAAGGCCCGGAGCAGCGCGAGATCAGCTCATCCCTGCCCGAGGCAGAGAGCCGCATCCAGTGGATGCCGATCGAGGCTCGTCCGATGGCCGTGAACGCCGGGGATCCCGTCGAAGTCATGACGCCGAGCCGGCCGATCGATCAGGTGGATCGGACCAACGTCATTCACCAGATCGTTCGAACCGCGAAGGTCCACATCTTCGACGGTGGCGGCGAGATGGTCATGCGGCTGGAGCCGGCACACCTCGGCTCGATCCGGATGAGCGTGACGGTGGATCACGGAGTCGTCGCGGCGAACCTGCGCGTCGGGTCCGAATCGGTCAGGCAGGCGCTCGAGTCCGGGATCGTGACTCTTCGTCAGTCGCTGGCCGATTCCGGCATCCACGTGGACTCGATCTCGGTCTCCGTGGGAGATAGCCTGAATCACGGCTGGAACTTGCATGCCGGGAGCCAGAACGACTCTCAGCAGGCCGACGGCCGTCAAAATGGCTATCCGACTGCTCGACTGTCCCGTGATGACGCGGTCCTGATGGATCAGCCGAGTCCGGCACACATCAGCGCCGGGTTCAACTACCTGGCGTAGGAGGTGAATCGAATGATCACTGAAGCGAGTTCGGCGACCGGGGTTAGCGTCGCCGGCACTCAGTTAGCACAGACTAACCAGATGGGCCAGGATACGTTCCTCAAGCTGCTGGTAACGCAGTTGAGGAACCAGGATCCTCTAAAGCCCATGGAAGACAAGGAGTTCATCGCTCAGATGGCTCAGTTCTCGAGCCTCGAGCAGATGCAGAACATGAACAAGAACCTGCAGGCCTTCACCCAGGGCTTCCTGGACAGCGAATCCGGATATCGGGCCGTGAGCCTGATCGGGCGCACGATAACGGCCATCGATCCGGGCGACGCCGACAAGTCCGTCCAGGGTAAGGTCGAATACGTGCGGTTCGATGGTGGAATCGCGCTTCTGCGGGTCGGCGACAAGGACATCCCTGTTGCCAATGTCATGAAAGTCGAGTAGAGCGATATGGCGCCACGGATCAACCCGACAATCCAGGTACAGCGTCCATCGGCTGAGCAGGCGATTCGGCCTCGACCGGTAGGGAAACAGGGCAGTTTTGCTGCGACCCTGGCGAAAGAGAACGAGCGCCTAGACTCGCTGAAGATCTCAGCGCACGCCGAGAAGCGGCTGAACTCGTCGAACATCCGGCTCTCGGAGTCCGACGTCCGACGGATCGACGGTGCAGTTCAGCGCGCCGGTGAGAAGGGGTCGAACCAGTCGCTCATCATGCTCGACAACCTGGCGCTGGTAGTGAGCGTCAAGAACCGCGTCGTCATCACAGCGGTTGATGATGCTCGTACCCGCGAAGGGGTCTTCACCAACATCGATAGCGTCGTGATCGCATAGTTCTCAGTCCTCAGTTTTCAGTTGTCAGTGGGCAGATCAATCACTGATAACTGACCACTGATAGCTGATAACTACTTTCCCGGGCTGGACCTCATCTGAGGAAGCCCAGTGCCGATCGTTACCCGATCGGCACAAAACAGAAGAATCAGGAGGTCAATCAGAGATGATTCAAGCTATGTACAACGGCGTCTCAGGCCTGAGGGCTCATAAGACGCAGATGGATGTAATCAGTAACAACATCGCCAACGTCAATACCGTTGGCTTCAAGAGCAGCAGGGTGAACTTCCGTGAGATGTTCAACCAGACCCTTCGAGGCGCATCGGCCCCGAAGGATTCCGGGCTCGGCGGAACTAACCCCGCGCAGATCGGCCTCGGCGCAAGCATCGGCAGCATCGACGTGAGCCAGAGTCAGGGCTCATTGCAGCCCACAGGTAAGAACACCGACATGGCCATCGAGGGCAACGGCTTCTTCATCCTCGGTGACGGCCAGGCGAAGTTCTACAGCCGTGACGGATCGTTTACACTCGATTCGGCGGGCAACCTGGTCTCCGCCGGCACAGGCCTGAAGGTGCTCGGATGGATGGCAGATGCCGTCGGCGACGTGCATTCGACAGCACCGGTAACGCCTTCATCGGCCATCAGTCTGCCGATAGGGCAGATGTCCATCGCAAAGCAGACGTCGATGCTTACTCTCGGAGGGAACCTCGATTCCAGCATGGCAGTAGGCTCCTCGAAGAGCGTCACGGCGGAGATCTATGACTCCCTCGGCAAAGCTCATACGTTGGCGATCGAGTTCACCAAGGAGGCCGCCGATGGCGAGTGGAGCTGGGAGGCAACCTCTCCCGATGCGGCGGTCGGCGTTCCTGTCGGCAGCGGCCTGATAAACTTCGACTCTTCAGGCGGGTGCGTAACAGGCTTGGATTGGGTAGCGCTCACTCTCGCGAGCCCTAATGGCGCGGTCAATCCGCTGGGTGCGCAACTCGACTTCCACTCGGTCACACAGCTATCGGGCTACACGACGGTCAGCCCGACGCACCAGAACGGACTGCCGCTCGGGATGCTCGACAGCTTCACAGTGGGCAAGGACGGCATCGTCTCCGGCGTGTTTACTAACGGAATGAGCCAGACCATCGGCCAGATCGCGCTGGCTCAGTTCAGCAACCCGGCCGGTATGAGCAAGGTAGGTAACAACCTGCTCAACGAGTCCGGCAACTCCGGACTGCCGCAGATCGGCGAGCCGTCGCTCGGCAGCATGGGGAAGGTCGTCGCGGGATTCCTCGAATCCTCGAACGTCGACCTGCCGACGGAGTTTGCGAACATGATAGTGTCGCAGCGCGGTTTCCAGGCGAACTCGCGCATCATTACAACAGCCGACGAGATCCTGCAGGAACTCGTCCAGTTGAAGCGCTAGGAAGCAGATGGTTAATTGTCAAGTCCCACCACGTTGTGAACGGTAGTTCAGTAAGTCGGTAGGCTCTTTGATAAACAGATCTGGTCTTTGCGCGTACCAATCGCAGACCTTCTCATAGGGTGTCTTGCCACCGATCGCGCTGTGCTGTCTCCTTAGATTGTAGATGGTCAGCCACTGGTGGAGTCCATCTATCAACTCCGGATATCCAGGATATCTGTGCATCTTGTACGTGCCCTCCTGGATCAGTCCGTTCATGCGTTCCACCAGACCGTTGGTCTTTGGTGTATACGGCCGGGTGAGCCTGTGTTCAATACCACAGGCTGAGCATACTTCATCAAAGAAGTGAGGTCTCTTCGCCGGACTGCCCCAACGGCTCCAATTGGCCAGAGTGAACTCTCTACCGTTGTCTGTCAGGATCTTGTGGATCATGAACGGATAGAACCACATGCACAGTCCAAGGAAGCCCACTGCGGATTCCTTGGTTAGGTTGTCGTACACCTGGAGGAAGGCTAGCCTTGTTGCTCTGTCTACCGCAACGAAGCAATACTTCCTCTTGCCCCCGATCTTGGGCAGGTAGAAACAGTCTATGTGAAGGTATCCAGGCAGATACTCTTTGAACTTGCCTGGACTTTCTCTCTTTTCTTTTTGGTACTGGGGGAGTCTGCTCACCCCTTTTCTGCTCAGTAAGCGATGTATACTGGCGCGTTCTGCATTCGGCAGAACTGTGACTACTGCACGCACCAGTGCATCGAGTGCTAGACCTTTGTCCCGGAGCGAGAGGATGATCTCCTCCTCTTCGGGGCTGAATGCATAATGGATCTTCCTGGGCCGACTGCTGCGGTCTTGCTGGTCACCCCGGGCCTTCCATTTGCAGACTGTTGCCGGCGATACATGGCAGATATCTGCGAGCTTTCTGCAGCTCTTGGGACTCTGCCTGAAAAACCGCCGTTGCTTCATATTGCTGGTTGCGTTAGAATGGATCTGCATGCGAGTGGTCTCCTTTTTTGGTTTGGCGATCATCAAAGAGACTACCGCATGCACCTCCTTCTTTTCAACCCACGGTGTTCATAATGTCATGAGACTGGACAGTTAATGGTTGATGGTTGATGGTGAATGGCGGAGAGCATGCCGCTCCGCCATAAACCATCAACCATCTCCCATGAACCATTCCTCAGGAGGCAGGATAGTATGATAAAGCTGCAGTTGATCAACGGAGATGAGATCGTGCTGAACTCCGATCTCATAGAGTTTATGGAACAGACGCCTGACACGATCATATCACTCTCGAACGGCAAGAAGATGATCGTCAAGGAGTCCGTTCCCGAGGTTGTGGAGAGAGTCGTCGAGTTCCGCCGACAGATCGGCATCGGAAGGTAATCGAGATCATGGATCTTGCAACAATAATCGGCTTGCTCGTCGCCTGGGGTGCGATCATGATCGCCCTGATGATGGACGGAGGTCACATCAAGGACCTGCTGATCCCATCCGCATTCGTGATTGTGGTCGGGGGAACCTGGGCGCCACGATAGTGTCATTCCCGCTTCGGCAACTCCGGGGGCTTCCGGCGATCATCCGGAATGCGTTCCTCAGCACTGAGACGGACCTGAGGGACATCATCGACCTGCTGGTCGATTTCGCACGTGTCGCCAGGAAGCAGGGAATCCTCGAACTCGAGGCGGCCGCATCGGGAATAGATAACAAGTTCCTGCGAACGGGAGTCCAGCTCGTCGTCGACGGTGTACCTTCGGAGATGGTGCGTGAGATCCTCGAAACCGAGATTGTCTCCCTGCAGGAGCGGCACAAGATCGGTGAGAGCATTTTCTCCACGATGGGGGGTTTTGCCCCAACTCTGGGGATTATCGGAACAGTCATGGGTCTGATCCACATGCTCGCTAGCCTCGATCAACCGGGCAGGATGGGGCCCGCGATCGCGTCTGCGTTCGTCGCGACCCTGTACGGCGTGGCGCTGGCGAATCTGGTCTTCCTGCCGATCAGCTCGAAGCTCAAGTCACGAACTGCGGAGGAGATCATCGCCTACGACATGATGGTCGAGGGCGTCCTCTCGATCCAGGCCGGCGACAGCCCCAGGATGGTGGAAGCCAAAATGCTGGCGTTCCTTCCTCCCAAGCTGCGCCAGACGTTCGACTATCAGGCGGTTGTCAAGGGGTAACATTGTGCGTCGCCGGAGAACAACCGATCAGGAAACGGAAGGACGGCCCCAGGATGGAGGAGGATCGTACCGCTGGCTGTTGACGTATGCGGATATGATCACCCTTCTGATGGCCTTCTTCATTCTCATGTACTCGATGTCGGTGCTCAATCTGAGCCGGTTCCAGGAGGTCGCCATCTCCATCAAGAGCGGGTTCGGCGGCATCATGGATGGTCGCGGCCAGTCGGTACTGGCGGACAGTGGCCGTCTCGGCAAGAACCTGGTCGCGGCGGGGGACCCGGAAGTGCCATGGCAGGTGGTGGCGAAGATACAGGAATTCGTGCAGGAAGAGCACCTCGAGAAGGCGGTCAAGATGCGGATGGACGAGCGTGGACTGATCGTCAGCCTGGTGACAGACAAGGTGATCTTCAAGCGCGGTGAGGCCGATCTCTCGCCCGCAACGATCAGGATCATCGATCGAATAGCCGATACTCTCAGGAGTGTGCCAAACAACATCCAGGTCGAGGGCCACACGTGCGATCTGCCGATCGCATCTCGCTACCCGTCGAACTGGGAGCTTTCGACCGCCCGCGCATCGACCGTCGTGCGGTACATGATCGAAGAGAAGAAGATCCCTCCGGAGCGGCTGTCGGCCTCCGGATATGCGGACAGCAAGCCGCTCGTTACCAACACGAGCGAGAACAACCGCGCCATCAATCGGCGTGTAGATATCGTTGTGCTGAAGACCGAGCAATCAAAGAGCGAGAGGTGATTCATATGAGAATCTTGCGCGATACATCCGGCAGACTGCCGATCGTGATCATCATCGTGGCCGTGCTTGTCCTGGCACTGGGGGCGGGCGCATTTGCCTTCCTGAAGATGTCCCACAAGGGCAAGTCGCCCGAGAAGAAGGAGCACGTCAAGACGGCGCAATGGGAACTGGGCGAGTTCCTCGTCAACCTGGCCGATCCGGGCGATCCCCGGTACCTCAAGGTCAACCTGGTCGTCGAGATCGAGGACGGCGGCAAGAAGAAGGCCGGCGGACACGGCGAGGGTGCGGGGGATCCTGAGGAAGCCAAGGCCAAAGATGCCGTCATCTGCGCGTTGTCCAAGCACCGGATGAACGATCTGCTGACCGACCAGGGCAAGGACCTGCTTAAGTCCGAACTGAAATCCGCACTTACGGAAGCGCTGGAAGAGACCAAGGTCGTCAGCGTCTACTTCACCTCCTTCGCGATGCAATAATCCCCGGAGACCCTCACCCCCGACCCCTCTCCCTCAGAAGGGCGAGGGGAGTGGTTCTCCGGACTTGTCTCCCCTCGCCCTTCTGAGGGAGAGGGGTCGGGGGTGAGGGTGTCCGGGCTTGGCACGGGAATTGCTGCAGTGATCTCAGTACTCTGTAGAGGAGATCACGAACATGAGCAAGAATGAACCCGTTAGCCAGATCGAAGAGCAGATCGAGGCGGTCGCAGACCAGCTGGTCGAGACACCTGCAGCCGAGCCCGAGGTCGAACTGCAGGTCGTAAACGGCGAGCAGAGGAGCGGAAGCTCCGTGCAGACCGCGCGTTTCGCTCCTGTACCGAACTTCCAGTCATCCACGGAGCAGGGATCGATCGACCTATTGTTCGATGTCCAGCTCCACCTCAGCGTCGAACTTGGGCGTACCTCAATCCCCGTCCGGGAGATCCTGCAACTTGGACCCGGCTCGATAGTCGAGCTGGACAAGCTGGCGGGTGAGCCGGTCGATATCCTGGTCAACGGCAAGCTGATCGCCCGTGGTGAGGTCGTCGTGGTCGACGAGAACTTCGGCGTTCGAGTTACCGAAGTCGCAAGCCACACAGATGCGCTCAGCCAGGCGGCGTAGCAGGGGATGACGAGCATGAGACCACTTTTCCCCACAATCTGCGCTGTCGTCCTGCTGGCAATCCTGGGCTGCCTGCCTCTGTCCGCCGAATCGACCGATCCGGACGTCCAGGCTGCGCGTGCCGCCGAGCGCTCGGAATCAGTCAGGCTCGAGCAGAAACTCGACACGTCCACGCAGTCGCTCAACCTGAGCGTGACTGAGTCCCCGAAGCCCGTGGGCACTAAGGCGGCGACCAAGGACACAGACACTGACAAGGCGGCGGTCGTCCCCAAGGTTACCCATCGCAGTTCCCCGAAGCGCCCGATGCCGTCCGTCTCGACCGTCTTGCCCGACAAGTCGGAGAAGCCGGACACCGCCACGATGCCGGTGCGCGGCGATCGTCCCGACAAGGTCGCTCTGATGATGGGCGCCGACCAGCCGAAGCAGGCAGATCAGAAGCAGCCCGGCACATTCGGCACGATCCTGTTGACAATCCTCAAGCTCGCGTTGGTCCTGGTCCTGGCCTATCTGACCATCATGGGCTTGAAGTGGTTCTCGGCGAGGCATGACATCACTCCGTCCAACCACCGCCAGTTCAAGATGATGGACACGCTCCGGTTCAACAACACGAGCAGTCTGCACCTGGTGGAGGTGAAGGGCACGACCCTCCTTCTCGGATGCACGTCCGGACAGGTCAACGTCCTCAAGGAGTTCGACGAGGCCGCACTTGCGGATAGCGAGTCGGAGCCTGCGGGGAAGTTCGCGGAATACCTGGCGAAGTACTCGGATATGTCCCAGAAGCATGGGCCTTCCGGACGAATAGCAGGCCTTCTGCGCGATTGCAGCGGGTATCTGCGCGACCGGTGTCAGGGTGCACGGACAGGAGTGCATGATGAGAAATAGAACGCTCGCAGTCATATCGCTCCTTGCCGGTCTGGGTGCCTCGGCCTCAGCCCAGGGGATCATGCCTAAGCTCAACATCGGCGTCGAGGCTGCCAAGGGCCCGCAGGATGTATCGGTTAGTCTACAGATTCTGCTGATTCTTACACTGCTGTCACTGGCGCCGGCGCTGTTGATCACGCTGACCTCATTCACGCGAATCGTCATCGTGCTCTCGTTCACTCGGGGCGCACTCGGCACTCAGCAGACGCCGCCGAACTCCGTGCTTATCGGACTGGCGCTCTTCCTCACGTTTTTCACGATGGCGCCGATCTGCAGTCAGATCAACCAAACCGCACTGCAGCCCTATGTGCACAAGGAGATCGCATTCGACCAGGCGCTCGACAGGGCGTCGCAGCCGGTCCGCGAGTTCATGTTCTCACAGGTTCGAGAGAAAGATCTTGCACTGTTCGTCGGGCTCTCGAAGATGGACCGCCCGACGTCCGAGGCCGACGTGCCGACATACGTGTTGATCCCATCGTTCCTGATCAGCGAACTGCGGACGGCGTTCAGCATCGGCTTCCTGATCTTTATACCATTCCTGATAATTGACATGGTGATCGCGGTGACCCTGATGTCGATGGGCATGATGATGCTCCCGCCGGTCGTGATCTCGCTGCCGTTCAAGATTCTGCTGTTCGTGCTGGTTGACGGGTGGCATCTGATCGTGCAGTCTCTGGCCCTCAGTTTCCGGTAGTAGGGGCGAGAGCATTTGCCCTTCGAATAGATCGTGCTTTGGGATCGAGGCGCAAATGCTTCGCCCGGAACTTGCCCATGTGTGCGGTGTAGGGGCGAGAGCATTTGCCCTTCGAATAGATCGTGCTTTCGGACCGAGGCGCAAATGCTTCGCCCGGAACGAGCATGAGTATGAGTAGGAGTAGGAGGCAGACATGACCGATGTAACCGTTATCGAGATAGCACAGAAGTCGATGGTCCTGGCGATCACGATATGCGCGCCGGTACTCGGATTCGGCCTCGCGGTCGGCCTGGCTGTCAGCATCTTCCAGGCGGCGACGCAGATCCACGAGATGACGCTCACGTTCATCCCGAAGATCCTGGCCGTTGCGGTTGCAATTGCCATCTTCGGCCAGTGGATGCTCACGCAGACCGTCTCGTTCACCACCGAGTTACTTCAGAACATCCCGACTCTGGTGAAGTAAATGGATTTGGCTTGGCTTGGGGCACAGAAACTCGAGGTCTTCATCCTCGTGTTGGCACGGACCGCCGGTATCTTCACGGTCACGCCGATCTTCGGCGCGAATCAGGTGCCGCCACAGGTGCGAATCGCCGCCGCGGTCGGGATGGCGATCATCTTTGTACCATTGTGTCCGTCCGAAGTTGTACTCGCGGTGGATGTACTGCCGATGGCCCTGCTCGTGGCGAAGGAGGCGTTCGTCGGGCTGGTGATCGGCTTTGTGGTGACGCTGGTGTTCACGGTCTTCCAGATCGCGGGCGACTTTATCGACGTGCAAGCAGGCTTCAGTTTCGCTACTATGGTCGACCCGGTGAACGGCGCGCACACATCGATCGCGGCAAGGTTCCATCAGATACTGATCGGCCTGCTCTTCTTCGCGACGAATGCACATCACGTGGTGATCACCGGGCTGGCCGACAGCTTCAAGCTCGTGCCGGTCGGATCGATGTCCATGAACCCGCTTGTGGCAAGCGGTATGCTGGATATCTTCGCAACCCTGTTCGGAGTTGCACTGAGGATCGCGTCGCCGGTCGTGGCAGCGGTATTCCTCGCGGATGTGGCGCTGGCGATCATGTGCCGAGCCGTTCCGCAGATGAATGTCATCATCGCCGGCATGCCGTTGAAACTGGGCGTCGGCATGGTGGGGATGCTCGTGGCGATCCCCGTGCTGGTGACCTCCAGCCAGGGGATGTTTTCGGATATGTACGCGCAGATGGGCGGCATGCTCCATCTGCTGGTTGCACCGTAGGGGAGGCCTTCAACGGCCTCCCGATCACCGTAGGGGCGATCCTTCCACGGTCGCCCGCTGGAGGCCGTTGAAGGCCTCCCCTACGGTGTCACTCGTTTGGCGTAGGGGCGATCCTTCCACGGTCGCCCGCTGGAGGCCGTTGAAGGCCTCCCCTACGGTCTGAGCGCAGGTTTGGTAGCAAGCTCATGGCAATGCAGGACAAGACAGAAACAGCGACCCCACGAAGGCGCGAAGATGCGCGCAACGAGGGAAAGGTCTGCAAGAGCGCGGATATCAACTCCGCCGTGACGCTGTTGATGTCGCTCTTCGTGCTGAAGATCGCCGGCCCATTTCTCTATGAGGGGCTGGCCTCGATCTCGACAAAGACGTTTTCGACGCTCCACCAGCAGGAGATCGGCCCGGATCAGGCTCAGGGCATGATGATGTCCTACATGATGGACGGATTGCGGCTCTGTCTTCCGATCATGTTGGGCGTCGGAGCGGTCGCGCTCGCATCGAACGTCCTGCAGGTCGGGTTCAAGGTGACCCCCAAGGCAATCGCTTGGGATTCGAGCCGGATCAATCCGGTGAAGGGGATCGCGAACCTGGTGTCCGTGCGGTCGTCCGTCGAACTGCTCAAGTCGATCGCGAAGGTCACGATCGTCGGCGTTGTCGTCTATCTGTTCCTCCGGCAGCAGATGCCCGGACTCATCGACCTGGCGGACATGTCCGTTCCGGCCGCGGCGTCGGCGATCGGCGGGCTCTGCTGGCAACTGCTCATCCGTTCGTGCGTCGTGCTGGGAGTCATCGCGGTTCTCGACTACATATTCCAGCGGTTTCAGTACGAGCAGTCGCTGAAGATGACGAAGCAGGAAGTGAAAGAGGAATACAGGCGCACTGAAGGCGACCCGGCGATCAAGGGAAAAGTGCGTCAGAGGCAGCGCGAACTCGCCAGAAGCCGCATGGTAGAGGCGGTTTCCAGGGCCGATCTGGTGCTGACGAACCCGACTCACTATGCTGTCGCCCTGAAGTACGACCAGGCGGAGATGGCGGCCCCGACGGTTCTCGCCAAGGGTCAGCGGCTGATGGCACAAAAGATCAAGGATATCGCGGCGGCAAACGGCATTCCGATCGTCGAGAACCCGCCCGTGACCCGGATGATCTATAAGATGGTCGAGGTCGGCGGGCAGATTCCCGAGGAGCTTTACCAGACGGTGGCCGAGATCCTGGCATATGTCTACAAGCTGAGCGAACGAGCCGGCCGAGCGTGGAAAGCGGCGTAGGCCCGGAATTCGAAGAGGTGAAACAGTGGCAGTGACAATCGCAAACGGAAAGCCATCGATCAGGCTGGAAGGCATCCTGAAGCACAGTGACATACTGGTCGCCGTCGCGGCGCTGGTGATCATCGGCATGATGGTCATCCCGTTGCCGTGCTGGCTTCTCGACATCCTGCTCACGGCCAACATCATGGTGGCGCTCGTCATGCTTTTGGTCACCGTATATACGGTCCAGCCGCTGGAATTCTCTTCGTTCCCGTCGATGCTTCTGGTCGCGACTCTCTTCCGGCTCGCACTCAACATCGCCGCGACACGGCAGATTCTGCTCGACGCTCATGCAGGAGCGGTCATCACCGCGTTCGGATCGGTTGTCGTAGGCGGCAACTACGTCGTCGGCCTTGTAGTATTCATCCTCCTGGTCATAATCCAGTTTGTCGTCGTTACCAACGGTACGGGCCGAGTCGCCGAGGTCGCCGCGAGGTTCACCCTCGACGCCATGCCGGGGAAGCAGATGGCCATCGACGCCGACCTGAACGCCGGCATCATCACTGAGGAGGAGGCAAAAGATCGGCGGAAGGCGGTCTCCCGTGAGGCCGACTTCTACGGAGCGATGGACGGCGCGAGCAAGTTCGTCAGGGGCGACGCGATCGCCGCCGTCATCATGATCGTCGTCAACATCATCGGTGGATTCCTCGTGGGCGTCGCTCAGCGGCACATGGAGTTCAACAGCGCCCTGCAGACGTACACCCTGCTGACCGTCGGTGAAGGCCTGGTCACTCAGGTGCCCGCGCTCCTGATCTCCGTGGCAGCCGGTCTGATGGTCACTAAGGCCGCATCGGACAACAGCCTCGGCCGAAATATGGCTTTCCAGATCTTCACTCAACCGAAGGCAATTGGCATCACCGCGGGTATCTGCGGTCTGCTCGCCCTCGTGCCCGGCATCCCCAAGATCCCGTTCATCCTTGCCGCCCTCGGTGGCGGGTTGCTCGCGAACATGCTCAAGCAGCAGCCGGCCGATCAAGTGGAGGAGCAGACGGTCGAAGCGCCGAGGCCGCCCGAGACGATGACCGACCTGCTGCTGGTCGATCCGATCGAGGTCGAACTCGGCTACGGGCTGATCCCGCTCGCCGACCCCAAGCAGGGGGGCGACCTGCTCGAGCGAATCACGGCCGTCAGACGCCAGACCGCCACGGAACTCGGGCTGCTCGTTCCGGCGATCCGCGTCCGGGACAACATGCAGCTCAAGCCGAACTCCTACAGCGTGAAACTGCGCGGGATCGAGATCGCCGGCGGTGAGGTCTATCCTGGCCAGATACTCGCGATGGACCCCGGTACTGCGACATCGGAACTCAAGGGGATACAGACGACCGAGCCTGCATTCGGCCTCCCCGCGACATGGATATCGGAGGCGCAGAAGCCCGAGGCCGAGATGAACGGCTTTACAGTCGTGGACCCGCTCACAGTCTTGATCACACATTTGGCGGAGATGATCCGCAAGCACGCGGACGAGATTCTCACTCGACAGGACACTCAGACGCTGATCGACAGCCTCAAGGCGCAGTCGCCTGCGGTTGTCGAGGAGTTGATCCCGAACCTGCTCTCGGTCGGCGAGGTCCAGAAGGTCCTGCAGAACCTGCTGTCCGAGCGCGTATCGATCCGCGACCTGGCGGTCATCTTCGAGGGGCTTTCAGACGCGGCCCGGCTGACCCGCGACACGGACTTGCTCACGGATTACGCCCGCCAGTACCTGAGCAGGCAGATCACGAAGCAGTACCTCTGCCCGGACAGCATCGTGCGGGTCTTCACCCTCGATCCGATGGTCGAGCAGGCCATCGCAGACGGGATCAGGCACACGGAATCGGGCGCGCAACTCGTGCTCGAGCCGGGGGTGGCACAGGAATTGCTGGAGGAGACTCGGGAGCAGGCCGAAATGATGGCCTCAATGGGCTACATGCCGGTCGCCATCTGCTCGCCAAGAGTACGCATACACTACCGCCGTCTGGCTGAGCGCATGGCGCCCGCGCTGGCGGTGCTCTCGTTCAACGAACTAGCATCGGGCGTGAAGCTCGAGACTTTGGGAATGGTGACACTGGCACATGAGGATAGTGCGAATCAAAGCCTGCAATATGCATGAGGCCCTGGCGGAAGCCAGGCGTCAACTCGGTGAGAGTGCGACCGTCCTGCACACCAGGCAGTTGGAGACATCCGGCTGCCTCGGTCTCGTTCGCCGGCGCAAGGTCGAACTCCTTGCCGCTGTCGATTCACCCCCGGATCGCGCAGCCGTAGGGGAGGCCTTCAACGGCCTCCCGTCCGCCGGGAGGCCGTTGAAGGCCTCCCCTACGGCTGCGCGATCCGGGGGTGGTGATTCCGATATGGAGCAGATGGTCAGGGAGGTCTCAGAGCTTCGGCGTGTCGTGGCAAACATGGATTCACGGTTTTCGAGCGCCAACCAGCCAGTGGAGACGTCGCCGATCGTCGAGCGGCTTACACGAAGCGGAGTCCCCCATGCCGTCGCTGAAGTGATCGACTCCGAGGGCAAGGGCGATCCGGCGAAGATCACCGAACTGATTGGACGGCGCATCAAATGCTCCGGGCCACTGAGGGTGGAGAAGACCCAGTCGCGAGTCGCACTGATCGGCCCGACCGGGGTGGGGAAAACCACCACAGTCGCCAAGCTCGCAGCGGAGTATACGCTGGTCCGGAAGAAGAAGGTCGCACTGCTCACGCTCGACACATATCGCATCGGGGCGGTCGAACAACTCGCCACATACGCGCGGCTTCTCGGCATCCCGCTTGAGGTCGCTCTCAGCCCCGAGGATGTCGCGAATCTGATCGCATCCCACGCGGACAAGGATCTGATACTCATCGATACTATCGGTCGGAGCCAACGCAGCCGCGAGCAGGTCGCCGAACTGGCCCGATTCCTGCGCGCTGCGGACCCGACGGAAGTGCATCTCGCGGTCTCAGCATCGGCCAACCCCGTCGCTCAGACCGAAGCCGTAAGCAGTTTTGGAATCATGTCCCCGAGCAGAATCGTGCTCACCAAGCTGGACGAGTGTCCGCAACCGGGATGCATCCTGGGGCTCTCGTCATCGAGCCTTCTGCCGATCTCATACGTGACCTACGGCCAGGACGTGCCGGACGACATTGCGGTGGCCCAGTCCGAGTCGCTCGCGAAGCTCGTCTGGGAGGGCGCGCCATGACGGACCAGGCGTCGAGACTTCGAGCGCTCGTCATGGACCACGAACCCGCGGCAAGTGCTCTACGTGAGCCGGATGGGAACACCTCGATCACCGCCGTCACGAGCGGCAAGGGTGGGGTAGGGAAGACGACGATCGCTGTGAACCTTGCGGTCCTGTTCGCCGAACTCGGGGAGCGGGTCCTTCTTGTGGATGCGGACCTCGGGCTCGCGAACGTCGATGTCATGCTCGGAATGGAGTTCGGCCGGCACATGGGCCATCTCCTGATGAACGATTTCATGCCGGAGGATGTGTCGGTCGTCGGTCCGCGAGGGATATGTGTGATCTCCGGGGGATCGGGTCTCCGCGAGTTGGCTGATGCATCGGCCGCCGACCGCCTGGCGCTTCTCGATAAGCTGGCGGGATACTATCGGACCTTCGATCGGGTGGTCATCGACACCAGCCCCGGGATTGGGGCGGAGGTGACCGATTTTCTGGCTGGCGTTGACGAGATACTCCTGGTGACGACGGTGGACCCCACGTCTCTGCGCGATACCTACGCGGCGCTGAAGAATATGACGCCTCTACGCCATAATGATAGTAGCATAAGATTGGTTGTCAACATGGTGACTTCAGAGGCACAGGCGGCACAGGCCGTCACGGTGCTGAACGAGGTCACGAACAGGTTTCTCGACCGGCGGTTCGATCATTGGCATTCGGTCAAGTCGGATGGGTTGGTTGGCAGGTCGATTCGCGCAAGGAAGCCGCTCGTCTGCGAGTATCGTCGCTCGGCGTCCGCGTTATGTTTGAGGGAGATGGCAGTTAGTCTCCAGTTACAGCGCAAAGGTTCTGTCGGAGGTCGCTAATGCGATGGTTTGGGAAGGCCAAGGAGCAAACTGATATCTTTCGGCTGGTGCGGGTCAACGATCGCATCCAGGTCGAACTCGATGGCAAGACTCATCTTAGCCGCATCGAAGACATTCAGGGAGACGAACTGCACGTCGCGGCCCCCGTCGAACGCGGCGGGTCGCCGACGGTCAGGTCCGGCCAGGACATCACCGTCAACCTGTTCGAGGGCATGGGCATCAAGCAGTTCTACGGCACGGTGATCCGCGTCGAAACCAGCCGAGTAGCGATTGTGGTCGTCGGCGATCTCAAGTTCGTCGGCACCATTCAGCGGCGTGAACATGTGCGCATCTCTCAGAAGGTGCCGGTGCGCTTCAGACTCGAAGAAGGTCCGGACGGTCGAGCGCCGTGGTTCGAGGGCGCCACACAGGATATCAGTGGCGGCGGAATGCAGATCGTGGCCGATTCACGCGGGATCGACGCCATCGTGAAGGGCGACCTTCTCGAGATCGAGTTGTACCTCCCGGATCAGAGTCCGGTCAAAGCGGTTGGGCAGATTGTGCGAGCATCCTCCTCGAACCCGCTTACTGCCACGACCGTGCGGTTCGGGGTGCAGTTCGTGGACATCGGCGCCGGGGAGCGCAGCCGGATCGTGCGGTATGTGCTCCGGAGGCAGGCGGATACATTGTCGTCCCGCCGCGAGTTCACTGCGTGCCGGGAGCGGGTGGCCATCCAGTACAGAGGTATCAGCGAGGGTGCGAGCTCCGGGCTTCATTCGACGTTTACGAGGGAGATGAGCGCTACCGGGTTGAAGATGGCGCTCGAGAAGGGCGATCTAGCGGCGGTCGGCGAGAAGCTGAGTCTGTATGTGTCGCTGCCCGACATGCAGACCGTCGAGGCAGAGGCCGAGATTGTGTGGATGGAGGAGGGAATGGCCGGGGCCGGCGAAGTGATCGGCCTCAGGTTCACCACCATCGACCGACAGTCTCAGCAGATGATCTCACAGTTCCTGACGAAACAGACGCAAGCGAAAGCAGCCTGAACCGTAGGGGAGGCCTTCAACGGCCTCCCGACTGGGGGGAATCGTATCGACTAGAGCGGGAGGCCGTTGAAGGCCTCCCCTACGGGTGTGGAACCGTATGGAAGGTTTGTACCGTTTTCTTAGTCTCATAGTTTCGCTGGCGGGGTTCACCGTCGTAGCCGGGACGCTCCTCATGCGTGGCGAGAGTCTCTTCACGGTTGCGACCAGGGGAGTCCTCGCATTCGTGGCGCTGTGGGTCGTGCAGGGCGCGATCGGCGGCATATTCAAGCTGGCCGCCAGTTCCGAACGACGCCGTGATGGCGCGTAGATTGATCAGACATGCCGAATGTAGAGCATCTGTGGAAACGATATAAGGCGCGCAGGGATCCCAAGGCCAGGGAGGAGATCATTCTGGCCTACGTGTACCTGGCCAAGTATGTGGTGGACCGCATGCCCGTTCGACCGTCGGCTGCTATCTCCTACGATGACCTGGTCAGCCATGCCGTGGTGGGTCTGATCGACGCCGTGGAGAAGTATGATCCCTCGCGCGATGTCAAGTTCGAGACCTATGCCGTCACACGCATCCGTGGCTCTGTGCTCGATGCCAAGAAGGGCCTCGACTGGATGCCGAGGTCTCTCAGAGCGACTGAGCAGGAACTGAAGCGGACCTTCGTGGGTCTGGAGGCCAGGCACGGACGTCCTGCGACCGACCAAGAAGTTTCCGAAGCGCTCGGTATAGGGGTTGATGAGCTGCACGAGCGGCTATCCGACGTCGGGCAGTCGGCGCTCCTCTCGCTCGAGGACCTGATGATCTACGGCGAGGAGAATACGGGTCTCGCCGGCCTGTGCAGCCTTCCCGATCCTGAGAGCGATCCGTTATTGTCCGCCGAGATGGGCGAACGAACGAGGCTGCTGGCATCGGCGATCTCGCAGCTCCCTGAGAAGGAGAAGCTGGTGATCAGCCTGTACTACAACGACGGCCTCACACTGAAAGAGATTGCGGCGGTGCTCGGCGTAACCGAGTCGAGGGCCTGTCAGTTGCACTCCAAGGCCGCGGTGAGGCTCCACGGGAAGCTCGCAAGGCACGAGGACCTTCTCCTCGCCGCCTGAGGGAATGGTTGATGGTTGATGGTTAATGGTCGATGGGGAATGGTTGATGAGGGATGGAAGCAGCTCCGGTCTGCCATTAACCATAAGCCATCAACCATTCCGGAGAGAGTCGATGGATGTACGAGTGACATTGCCGGCGGATCCGGCCGGTAGATTCGAACGAGAGAATGCAGGAGCGGCCAAACACAAGCCGCACGTGTTCGCGCCGGATGGTATTGCTGCCGATGTGGCATCGGAGGCTGACAGCTATGTCGGTCGCCCGAGAGCCAAGGACCCGAGGGAGGAGCGAAAGGGCAAGCCGAAGCATCCTCCTGAGGCTGGTCCGATCATTGCCGATGCTCCACCCGATCTCGGTTCCGATGAGTCGGGCGAGCACCATGTCCTTGATGTGAGAGTGTAGAAGGGGAGGGCGAGGCTCCGTCCGAGCCGGATGCTTCGGTAGCGCCGCTCTGTTCTGCTGCCGAAGCATCCGGCTCGGACGGAGCCTCGCCCTCCCATCGAAAGGTTGAGAAATGTCCAGCGGTTGGTTCGTCTTCACAGTAGTCGCGTCGATAGTCATCTGTGCCGGGAGCATCCTCGCTACGGCCATCATGCGCGCGGCCTGGGCTCACCATCGCAATGAGGCGCTGACCTCATCCGACCTGCGCGCCCTCGAGGAATCCGCATTGCTCCTGATCCAGCAGATCAAATCCGAGGCTGATCGGGGCATCGCGGAGTTGGACGAGCGTTCGTCTCAGTTGCGATCTCTGATCGAGAAGGCCGATGCGAGGCTCAAGGCGCTGCATGAGTCAGCCCTCCCGGTCTTCGATCATCCGGCAACCCCAATCGGATCGGTGGATCGCGGTCAAGTGATGGAGCTGGCATCGAGCGGGATGGACTGCACGGACATCGCGCGCGCGACCGGTCTCGGATGCGGCGAGGTAAAGCTGATGCTGGGTCTGGCGAAGGCCCGATAGGTCCCACGAGTCCTATGCGACTCGAGCCCCGACTCCCTTTCCCCTGTCCGATGGACGCACCCGTTGCTGATGGATGATCGCTACCCTGGCATGAAGGGGCAGGTTCGCGCGCACTACGTCAGTCAGCGGCATTCGGTATACCGGCCGGCCATACACAGGCACATCGCTCGCCTTCTTCTTAGCCCCCAGGCTGCGCACCATGATATACGTCGTCGCCGCCACGATCACTATCCAGCAGGCGATATCACCGACGCCGGTTGAGGCCTTGGGTCGAGGCTCCTGCACTCGTGGGAACACCGACTGCGGCTTCCCCAGGCTCAGACTGACAGCCGCCAACTGAGCGCCAATACGTGGATCGTCGGATCGTGCGAGCGTGCGGACGGCCGTGATCACGACGTCCCGGTACAGGCGCTTCCGGGTCTCCCTCGGCTGATCGGATGCCGTCTCGACCAGCAGACCGCATATCCCCAGGCCCGCGAAATGCCGGTGTGCCAGCCGGGTGTCTGCCTCGTCTCGGTAGAAGACCATCTGCGGGATGTTTGCGCTCGTCATCCCATGGCGGGTGAAGGCCGATAGAAGCCTTGCCAGCTTGAGTTGAGGCTTGCTCCCGAAACCGGCCACCTCGATGCAGTTTGTGTGAAGAGGATTCCGGTCCATCCATTCGTGCAGGTCGATCACCACTTGCGGCTTGAACCGGTTCACCAGCTTCTGAACGGAGAGCGTCTCCGGCACAGTTGGGGATGCCCAACTCCTGTTCGGATCGGCGCCCTGGGAGTTCAGCCTGCGGTGGGACGCAAACCCGTCCGGATTCACGACTGGTACCAGCACGAGTCTCACTCGAGGAGGCAATCCCCCGCGCGACAGCTCCCCCGCGAGGTCGAGCATCGCATAGACCGGGCTCACTTCATCCCCGTGCTGACCGCTCATCACGAGCACGCGCACCTGGCCCTGAGGGTCGTCCGCCTTGGCGTCCGCGAGCAGCACGGCGAAGATCGGCCGTCCGCCCGCCGATTTGCCGATCTCGAGGACTCGGGCGCACGGAGATCCATCGATTGCTTTCACGCGCGAGATGACTGCGGCATATGGGTCAGCCGCCTGGAGAGGGCCCTCGATGAGGAACGCGATTGCGACCAGGGAGAGCAACCACGCTGGGAGTGGCCGCCGTCGCAGAGAGGTATCAACGCATGCTGTCGAGGAATCTTGCATCTTGGTCCCGGAGGTTGCTGCTATAGGTCCGGCGCAGGCCGCTATGTTGTTCGAGAGTGATGAGGTCATTACGGCATTGCGCCATTCGTGCTGACATCTCGGCCTCGCAGTGCCTCTGGTCCTCGTTCAGCGAGATCAGATCCAGGTGGATGTCATCCAGGAAGGTTCGGAGTTCATCGTCCAGACCGGCGTCAGAGCGTTCGATCTCCTGCACGAGCGGTTTCAGTGCCTCCCCGCACCTCACAAGCTCCATGCACAGAATCGACCGCGATTCGATCAGGTCTCCGGTGGACTCGATCCCCGACTCGTCGAGCGTTCTCAGAAAATCGTCTCGGATATCCGACAGCCGACGGATCAGGCTGTTGTATTCGTTTCCGCACTCCAGCGCTCGATCTCGGAGGGTCATGCTGCTTTGACCTCCTGGCCTCTCCCGGAGCGGACCATCATTTCGGCATCCGCCCATGCCGACCTGAGATCGCTCAGGAGGCCGATGACCTCCTGCAAAGCTCCGGCGTTGTCATGTATGTTGGCGTCAGTCAGGCGGTCGAACATGTAGCTGTAGAGACTGGCCAGGCTATCTGCCAACTCGGGATTGCTCTCCCTGTCGAGGCACGACGTCAGCTCGGTAAGGATTGCCTGCGTCCTGGTGATGCTGGTGCTCTGGACATCGAGTCTGCCGGCTTTCATCCCTTCCATGCCCGTCTTGGCAAACCGGATTGCGCCATCGTAGGCAAGGACAATGAGCCTGCCTGGAGTTGCAGTATTGATCTGGGTGTCAGTGTACTGAGAAAACGGGTTCTTCATTACCATGGCAGAGGCTGTCATCTCCTGAGTAGTAGTCGCCTGCTGTGCGCTAGAGCCATCCATTCGACGCCGAAGCCAGTTGGCCGCTGAGGAATGATCCCTGGCTCTGCAACTGGCTGAGCGCGCTCTCCATCCTGGCGTACTGGATTACCAACCGTTCGCGTCTTGCCTCGACCCGTGTCTCCAGGTCGGCGATGTCTTCGTCGATGTCCTTCATCATCGTCGTCAGAGTGTCCTGAGACGTCTTGATGGCTCCTGTACCGGGCCATGTGATGAAATCGAGATACTCGGACAGGACCGTTCCGACGCCCTTGGTGATGGCGATCGTGCCGTAGCTTCCGGTTGCCTGAGCCGTGATCCTGATCTTCAGGCCGTCGGTCGTCAGGTTTCCGGAGTTGCCTACGAGCACCTGGCCCGCGCCAGTCGCGGCCTCGCCGTTGATCGTTCCTGCGACATCCGTCCCGGCGGCGCCTGTGCCTGTCCCTGCTTCGCCACCCGGGCTTGCGATGGTGACCTGCACGGTTCCGAGGCCGGATGCAGTCCCGCCCCCGCCGTTCGATACAGTGGAGACGGCTGAGATGGTCTGAGCCGATCCGTGTGTTGCTTGCGTCAGCGTCAGGTAGTTGCCGGATCCGGTACCGCTGCTGTCCGTCAGCGAGGCGATGACGCCTGTCTCGGCGGTCTGTTCATTGATCCTGGCGGCCACCTGGAGTTGTGTCATGCCGGCAGTTAGGTTCACCGTCTTGCCGTTGATAGTGAGCTGCTCATCTGCCAGCAATACCGCCGTCTGCGCGACCCCCGCGGTCACCCTTGCCTGGGTGGCCACCGCCGTTATCACGACCGGATAGGCCGCCCCGGTCGCCTCGGTCTTGTCCGTCGTGCCTACGAACGATACGAATGGGCTGGTTGCGTCCCCCATAGTGGCGAACAAGTTCTTGATCTGCGGCAGGTCGTTGGAGAGGGCCTCATCCAGTATGCTGTCATCTACAGTCAGCTTGTTGCCGCCGACTGCGGTCTTGATGCCGATCTGCGATAGAAGCGTGATTTCCTGGTCGAGGCCGGGAACGCTCCCAAAAAGCTTGTTGAAGAGATCGCCCTGAACCGAGCGCAGGTTCGAATCAGAGAAGAGCGCGCCCGAACTCTTGGTCGCAGGGTCATACTTGAACTGCTTGTTAATATAGTCGGTCAGGTTGTTGTACTGGTCGACGAAATCCTTGATCGCCTGTTTCACGGCGGCGGTGTCCTCGCCGATCGTTACCGCCACGGTCTTAGTCACATCAGCCGACTGAACATCGAGGGTCACGCCGGGGATGAGGCCTGTCACCTTGTTGGTGCTGCTCTCGACGGTGATCGCTCCCACGCCTTCTCCCATCGTCACTGACGCGTTCTGGGCCGTCTGGACGACCGTGTTGAACGTCGGGACAGTTCCGGTGGTCGATATCGTCATCTGGCCGGAGGACCCGCTGGTAGTGCTGGTCAGGACGAGGTGATAGGGCGTATCACCGGTGCCGTCATCGATGATGGAAGCCTTCACCTCGGCGCCCGAGCGGTTGATGGCATCACGGAGGCCTGTCAAAGTGTTGTTCGAATCATCGAGCGTGATTACGGTAGGGTCGCCGTCGCCGGTGGTGATGCTGATCGTGCCCGTCCCGATAGTGGCAGTAGTCGCATCGACGTAGCCGTCACCGTCCGTCCGGATCTGATGCGCCCGGGCGACGGAGTTGACCTTGACGTAGTAGATGCCGGCATCGGCGCCGGTGGTCACGGTACCCTTGAGGAGAGAGTCATCGCTAGTTGAGAACGTCCTGGCGTCGAAGGTGATGCTCCGCGACAGAGCGTCCATCTTCTCCTTGAGGGCCAGGATGCGGGTGTTCATCTCCTGCCAGGCGGCAAGCTTGATGTTGAGCTTGCTCCTCCTGGACTCGCAGCCTGGTGATGGGGATTCGCTCGAGTTCGACGAGCTTGGCGATGATATCCTGGGTGTTCAACCCCGAGGCTAATCCACCGATCGATGTCGTTCCCGGCATCTAGGTCATCCCTCTCGTGCTTGAGCGAAAGAAGCGGCCGTCCCTCCCCCCACGTCGGGGATGGAATTCAACTCCATCCCCAACACGGAGGGAGGGGACGGCCGTGTTAGTCACTTACGCGTTCCTCAGGCCTATCTCAGGAGAGAGAGAAGCGACTGAGGAGCAGCATTGGCCTGTGTCAGCATTGCAGTGCCGGCCTGGAGCAGGATCTGGTTCCGAGTGAAGTTAACCATCTCGGCGGCCATATCCGTGTCTCTGACCGTGCTCTCGGATGCCGCGATGTTCTCACGGGCAACGCTCAGGGAGTTGATGTTCGACTCCATGTCCATCTGAGCAGCACCCAGCTCGGCCCTCAGGGTCGAGACAGTGCTGATCGCGGTATCCAACAGACCGATAGCCAGGGTCGCATTGGCAGCGGTCGACACGTCGAGCGCGTTAATGCCCAGCGCGGTCGCATCGCTATCTGCGATCGTGACCGTGGCGGTCTGGTTGGCGTTGGCGCCGATCTGGAAGTCGATGCCCGCGGCGAATGTGCCGTCGAGCAACTTCTTAGTCCCGAACTGAGTATTGTCCGAGATCCTGGTCAGAGCCAGTGCCGCTGCGTCGATCTGCGTCTGGTCTGCAGCGACTGAGGTGGCGTCGTTCGCACCTTCGTTCGCTGCATGCACTGCCAGGTTGCGCATGGTACGGAGCAGAGAGTGAACCTCAGCGAGGGCTCCCTCTGCGGTCCGGATCACGTTGACGGCGTCGCTCGAGTTCGCGATCGCCTGGCCGAGTCCACTGACCTGCGCACGCAAGTTCTCGGAAATCGCCAGTCCGGCGGGATCGTCCGCAGCGCGGTTGATCCGATAGCCGGATGACAATCGCTCGATAGAGACGCTCAGAGCCTTGTCTGTGCTCTGCAACTGTCGGTGCGCGCTCAGCGCTGCTGAGTTAAGGTTGATACGAAGTGACATACCGTAGATCCTCCTTGAGATCGACTACCCCGAATCCTTTCGGAGTGGGGGCAATATTGCCCCTGTAGCTATTACCGGCTTGGTTATTCCACATTCGGCTCCATTACCGGCAACTATTTCCAGCGCTGGGAACCGAAAACTCAGGGATGTGCGGCAGCGCCTGCTAAAGGTGCGCCGCACCTACTACGCGCATATCTCATCACGCTCCTTCCGGTTGCCGTGATAACGACCGCGTATTTTGCTGCAGCCGAGACCGACGTTATTCTGCCTTCTTGGCAGGCAGGACTTGGTCCAGTTTTTCGCCGCCATCAAGGGCGGACGCCGCCGCCTGCATGTTCTCGGCGGTCACCTGTTCCAGAAGCTCTTTCCTATGTACGGCTATGCTCCGTGGCGCCGTTATGCCTATGCGCACCTGTTCGCCGCGGACATCCACGACTGTGATCTCGATGTCACCCGCGATCACTATGCGTTGGCCGATTTTTCGTGATAGAATAAGCATCGTGCTTTGCCCCCAATCAGGCTGCTCTAGCCGTCTGCGAGTCCATCCTTGGCAACTCGCAGATTGTGTGTTTTGCCCCGTATCGTTCGTCCTGTAGCACGAACTGCCTCGCCGTCAGGCTGCGCGAGTTCATGACTACCGGTCCCAGCAGGTTAGTAGTGATCATGCCATCGTTGTCGATGGTCACCGTCGTCAGCATCGCAGCGTCGCTGGGATCGCCGAGATCCAGGGATTCAGCCTGCTCATCCGTGAGTTCGATCTCGTAATACGGGAAGAACTCCATCGGATTGACGACGATGAACGCCAGCGACGGCTCATCCACCGCCTGCAGCCACTTGTATGCCGTATCCGGTCGGTCCTCCAGCAGCGCATAGCGTCTGACGGACTCGAATCCGAACATCCCTTCGGGCATGTGGATGATGGATTCCTCAGCGATCTCGATTGTCCCGAACCTGGTCGTGTCGATATTCATAGCTTACAACCCTCCCCTTATGGCTACTGCAGAAAATCTGCAAGTGTTATATCAAGCAGCCTTCCTGCAGTCGATATTGCCGCCTGGTATACGTTCTCTCTTACTCGGAGCGCCACCAGGGCCTCCGCCATATCCGCATCCTCATTGCGCGAAAGCAGTTCACTCGCGTTGATCTTCGAATCTGCGAGCGCATCGCTGTTCAGCTCGAGTCGTCTCAACGTCTCACCGACTTGCGATCTGATGGATATCGCGTTGCCGAGATTCGCGTCGATATCGGTGATCTCAGCGGACATTGCAGCGACGTCACCCGCCAGGACAGCGTCTCTAAGATCCCGTACCATCGTGAAAACGTCCGGCGTCCCGGGCGCAGATGCGCTCCCAATGTTGAACACCGTATCTCCGGTGACCCCGGCCTGGACGAGCGATCCCGGGCCGACCCGGATGTTCAGCCGGTTGCCGTCACCCTGGTAAAGATAAGGGGGCGATCCGGCGACATTCTCTATTATCGGTTGGGTATTGCTCAGACTACCAGAAAAAATATATTTGCCCATGTGCAGGGTGTTTCCGGTGTTTGCGAGAGTCTCCCCGATCTTCTCTATCTGGGTAGCCAGGTTGGCCCTTGCAGCCTCTGTCACTGCAGGACTGGCGGCCGATAGGGCGAGCGTCCTCAACTGCTGAATCGAGCCGACGACCGAGTCGAGAGCGCTGCTGGTAACAGACAATTGGCTCACGGCCACGTCTGTGTTCCGGTTGTACTGCTCGATCGAGGAGAGCGCCGACCGCAGGCTGAGAGACTTGCCCGTCCCGATCGGATCGTCCGATGGCGTGGCGATCCGCTTGCCGGTGGTCGCCATGTTCTGCGCCCGGAGCAACTGATCGGAACTGGACATCAAATTCGTTCGTATCCTTTCGGAGAGCATGGAAGTTGTGACTCTCATCCATCTACCTCCCGGTCCCCATGCGGTTGACGACCGTATCGATCATCTCATCGATGACCGAGACAACGCGGGCCGCAGCATTGTAGGCCTGCTGGAACTTGACCAGGTTGATCATCTCTTCGTCGATCGACACGCCGGCCAGCGATTCGCGCTGGGTCTCCAGGTATTGCAGGGACACGGTGTTGACCTCATTCTGAGTGGTCACCTCGCGCGAATTCGAACCCATATGCACTACCAGGTTGTTGTAGGCCACACCGACGGGCTGACTGTCGATCAGGGCTTCATCCCTGACCCCCGTGATGGCCATCGCGAGCTGGTTGTCGCCCGGTCTACCGGTCGTCGAAGTGGCAACCGTCGAAGGCACGGCGACCAGTGCAGGATCTACACCTATGTTGGATGCGTCAGCGCCCGGAATGAAGAACGGGCCGGTAGGGTTGCCGTTCAGGTCGACTCCAGTCGAGTGCAACTCGTTGACCCGGTTGACCAGCGTGGAAGCGATCGTGTTCAGAGAGTCTATGTAGCCGCTGACCGTCACGCTGCGTACCTTCATGAGCCCTTCGATCTCGCCGCCTTCGGGTTCGAAAGTCGATCCGTCGCCGGTCCACTTGAGTTCACTCCAGCCGTCCGCTCCTGTCGAGACCGCCAGCTCGGTGACATGCTCTCCCTGCACCAGGACTTTGCCGCTGATGCTGACGATGCAATCAGCGCCTCCACTGCCGAAAGTCTGTATCCGCGCCATGCTCGACAGCTCATCGATGAGGATATCTCGCCGGTCCAGCAGATCATTTGGCGCGACGACGCCGTTCTCGGAACGGACCAACTCTCTGTTGATGTCCGCAATCTGATGGGCCAGGTCATTGATGCGCGAGGCATCGTTCCGGATCTCCTTGTCAGCCTGAACCTGAACCTCGTGCAGATTGGCGTTCAGCGTCCGGAACCTGTCCGACAGGGCAACGCCTGCCTCGACGACACCGATGCGGGCGGATATGTTGTCGGGATTCGATGAGAGTTCATCCCATGCGTTCCAGAACTTGTCGAGCGCCGTCGACAGACCCGCTCCTCCGGGTTCGGCGAAGACCGACTCCACCTGCTTGAGGCTGTCGCTTTGTGCGCTGTACGAGCCGAGGAACTGGTTCATCTCTCGTATCTGACCGTCGATGTGGCTGCTCTGCAAGCGCCGGACTTCATGGATAGTGACCCCGGTGCCGAGCTGCGGGATGCCCTGGCCGGTCGACGTTCCGCCCGATGTTGTTGTGCCCGGCAGGAAGACCGCCTCCTGGCGATGGTACCCTTTGGTGCCGGCGTTAGCGATGTTGTTGCCCGTGACGTTAAGGGCATACTGGTTCGCACGCAGGGCGCTTATTGCGATGTCGAGTCCAAGGAATGACACTGTGGACCTCCGACTAAACCTTTCTGTCCAGGAGCAGGGCAGCGCCGCCTGGATCCGCCGCCGGATCGTAGGTCTGCTGCTCGCTCACAAGCTTGGATATGATGCCGACGGAGAACTGGACGTACTCCATCATGGTCTTGAGCAATTGCGTATTGCCTGCCACCAGAGCCTGAAGAACGACCGCCAGGGCTCTGGTCTCCCGGTTGATCCCGGCGTATTGCGCCTCGAACTCGGACGCTGATGCTTCGGTAGGGGAGGCCTTCAGCGGCCTCCCGGCCGGGAGGCCGTTGAAGGCCTCCCCTACGGGACCATCCGACTCCGCGAGCATCCCGAGCAGCGACTCCTCGCGCTTCTCGACCTTCGCCAGATCGATCAGCAGCGGGTCGTGCTTCCTCAGGTTCTCCTGCAGGTCAGCATGTCGCCGCTCCAGGAGTATGGCGCGTTGTTCCTCGGCCAGTGAGATCAGCTCCTGCAAACGCTGAAGCCTGAACCGTGCGGCCGTTATCAACTCGTTTCTGATGGTAGTAGCGTCCATGGATACACCTAGTTGCCGAATCTGCCGTCTGCGGCGCTCTTGAACATGCTCTGAGCCAGTTGGCTCTCGTTGACTTCGTAGTCGCCGGCAGAGACCTTCTGCCTGATGCCGTCGACTATGTCGTTTCTGATATCCGGTAGCGATGCCATCGCCTGTTTTATCTTCTGCATTTCCGTCGCCTGTCTGGATATGGTAAGTCTGTCCGCCCCGCGGGCGGCATCAACGCCGGGCAACGATTGCATCCCATACACCTTGTGCATGTGAAGCTCCATGACCCTGTTTATCTGAGTGCTGCTGATATGCATGACTGACACCCTTTTTCGATTTCGTGGCTACCGAGTTAATCCTCGGCACTTTCCACCGGGACTTTAGCGCTTTTTCAGCGCCGCCAGTTGGGCGTAGATCGTATCGCCAAGCCCGATCGCGCCGCTCTCCGACATCTGCGTGGCATACTGCTCATCGAGCATGCCCTGGAATATCTCTTCCTTGTCCTTGGATCCAAAGAGATCGCTCTTCGGGATCGATGCGCGCATCTTGGACAGCATCTGCTGAACCAACAGCGACTCGAAGTCCCGGCATGCCTTCCTGAGCTTCACGTCCTCTATGTCAGGCTTTGTCTGTGCCGCAGGACCAGCCGCCTGCACGTTCTCGATTCTCATGGTTCCAATCTCCCAACGTAGTGGCCGCGCCTCTGTGCCGGCCATCTGTCTCCAAACCGGTAGCGGCCGCGCCTCTGTGCCGGCCATCCCCCGTCGCTGGCCGGCACGGAGGCACGGCCACTACGTGTTAGAGTATCTCCAACTCCGCGTGGAGGGCGCCCGCTTCCTTGAGTGCCTGCAGGATCGCAACTACATCCCTCGGCGTGACCTTCAGCTCATTCATCGCCCTGACCAACTCCGCCAACGTCGCGCCCGGCTCGAGGTCGATCATCCGGTGACCGTCCTCGGTAGCCTGGACCGTCGTGTTCTCGACGACTTCGGTCTTGCCCGTCTTGGAGAGCGGGTTGGGCTGAGATACCTGCGTCTCGGTGGCGACCTCGACGCTCAGACTGCCATGTGCCACGGCCACGGGTGACAGCCTCACGTCGCTGCCGATCACCACCGTGCCCGTCCGCTCGTTCACGATCACCTTGGCGATCGCGCTCTCCATGACAGACAGCTCCCCGACCTCAGCGATGAGCCCGATGACATCCTGTGACCCGGCCTTGACCTCTATGGTGGCCGCATCGAGGGCACGGGCGTTTCCCGGGCCGAGCTTGTCGTTAACCGCCTGAGCGACTCGGATGGCGGTCGTGAATTCCGGGTTGTTCAGCAGGATATGTATGCCACCTCCATCGGTGAGGGCAGTCGGGACCGCCTGTTCGATGATCGCTCCGTTCGGTATCCGGCCGACTGTGGTGTGGTTCTTCGTAACCTTCGTATCCGCCCCGCCCGCGGTGAATCCGCCGGTCGATATGCTGCCCTGTGCGACCGCGTAGACCTGACCGTTCGCCGCCTGAAGCGGTGTCTGGAGCAGCGTGCCTCCCTGGAGACTGCGGCAGTCACCAAGTGACGAGGCATTCACGTCGATCTTCGCGCCGGGTCGAACAAACGGGGGGAGATCGGCGGTCACGATCACAGCGGCCACGTTCTTTACCTTGAGTCGGTCAGCCGGCACGGTGATCCCGAACTTCTGCAGCATGTTCGCCACCGACTGCGCGGTAAAGAGCGCCTGCTGGGTGTCGCCGGTTCCGTCGAGGCCGATCACGAGTCCGTAGCCGAACAACTGGTTGCTCCTCGCGCCCTCGATCTTGGCGACGTTCTTGATCTTCACGTTCTGGTCCGCCCATGCCATCGTGCTGATGGCCAGCAGGGCGATTATCATGTATCTCGAGTAACGCATAAATTCTCCTTAGTCTCTCAGGGTGCGGTGGATTGTCCGTAGGGAACGGTCGCCGTCCCGTTCCGTTCTCTCTCGTGTGCAGGGAATCGTCGCTGGATGACGGAACGGGACGGCGACCGTTCCCTACGGACAATCCACCGCACTCCAAAACCCTAGAACACGAAGCTCAGAATCTGAGTGATGATGCCTTCCCGCTGGCGTCTCCCACTGGGTCCCTTACCGATGTAGTCGATCGCCACGTCGGCCAGGCTGGTGGAGAGCACCGTGTTGTCCGACGCTATGTCCTGTGGACGAACAATGCCCCTCAGCGTGACCGTCTGCTTCTCGCTGTTCATATTGAGCGAGCGGACCGCCTCGATCTGCAGGTTTCCGTTCGGCATGACTTTGGTCACGGTCGCTGCCAGTCGGGTCGCGAACTTGCTGGTCATCGTGGACTGCCCGGCCGACGAACTGGTCTGGCCCGATTGGAAGGATAGGTCCGGTATCAGACTGATGAACGGGCCTACTCCGGCGGCGTTGCTGTGGTCCGTGTCTTTCGCGAGATCAGTGCTGGCTTTCTGTGAGGACGCCGCTTCCTCGATGATCAGCACCGTCACCAGGTCGCCGACCTGACTTGGACGCAGGTCAACGCACAGGTTCCTGGAACCCGGGTCCAGAGCGATTCCGCCCCCAGGGGCGCGAGAATCGATACCAGCATGATTGTCGCTGTGATGATACGAATGTATGACATGTCTGCTACCTCCTGCCGATGAGTATCTCTACAAGTCCCGGCCCGGACACGGTTCCGCGGACCTCTCGGCCCTCGCCGGCAAGCCGGATCTTGATCTTGTCACCAATGGAGCCGTCCTGGGCCGCGACGCCCTTGTCGGTCAGCCTGACCGCTCCACTGCGTACAATGATGAGAACCTGGTCGCCCGAGTGAACTGCCGACGGAGCGCAAACCCACGACTTCCGTAGGATCGATCCCTCGGCGATCGCGAGGCTCGCCGTCCAGCCGGTTTCGGGCAACTCGGTGAGTACGTCGTCCGGGAGCATGGTCACATCCCTGTCCTGGAGAGCAATGTTGACTCCACCGATCTGCTCGGACCTCGCAATGGCCTTCAGCGCCACTGCCACGGGAGCGACCACCTTGACCGTGACCGACACCTGGATGGTGCGATAAACCTTGTCCTCGACCACCATCTCGACCGAGGCAGTGTTCCTGCCCTTGCGGATGGCCGTCGTACCTGCCTTGATCCTGAGGTCGAGCTTCCCAATCGGAACAACCTGATCCGCCGGCGGAAGTGCCGTCTCCACTGAGACCGTCCCGGTCCAGGTCTGCGCGGCAAGGACGTGCTTCCGTACCGCCTCGACCAGGTCTGCGCCCCCGACGACTGCCGATGCTCTCACCACCACGATCTCGGGCGGGCAGAGCAGTGCGGCGCTGTCGGCGAGAATCCCGGCGCGCTTCGTCGCGGTGATGATCTGATCGTCCGTCAGCTTCCGAGACTTCCCGGGAAGCGGCGACGAGCACACCGGTATGGCCCTGAGGCATTCCGTCTGCTTCACGTCGGCGCCTTGGATCGAGGCGATGTCACCGAGAGTGACACTTGCCCCCGCGACCTCAGATGCCGGCTTGACTGCCACCGTCACCTCAGCCGCAGCCGATGCCGCCACCGCGAGGCCGAGGACCAGGACCGCTATCACTTGTGTGTGTCTGCTGACCATCATCTACTACCGCCTCAGGTTGTTAGCGATGTTAAGCATCTCGTCGGAGGTCTGAATGGCTTTCGAGGTGACCTCGTAGGCGCGCTGAGCGACGATCATGTTGACCATCTCCTCGACGACCTTGACGTTCGACATCTCAATGAACCCGTGTCCGAGCGTGCCCAGTCCGTTCTCACCCGGTGAGCCGATAACGGCATCACCCGAGGCTGCGGTGTTCTGCAGAAGGTTGCGTCCCAGGCTCGATAGGCCCGCCGGGTTGGGGAACTTGGCGATGCCGATCTTGCCGAGTTCCTGCGGCGCGGACTGGCCGGGGAGCAATACCGATACGGTGCCGTCAGCTCCCACGGACACGCTGGTGGATTCGGCTGGGATGCTGATCTCAGGGTCGAGCGGGTATCCGTCGGACGTGACGAGTCGGCCCTGAGCGTCGAGCTTGAACGTGCCGTCTCGTGTATAGGCTATCGATCCGCTCGGCATCAGTACCTGGAAGAACCCGTCGCCCTCGATAACGAGGTCCAGAGGGTTCTCGGTCTGCTGGAAATCGCCCTGCGTGAAGATCCGGCCGATCGCGGCGGCCCGAGTGCCGAGTCCGACCTGCACACCGGTCGGTACCTGAACGCCCTGTGCCTGCGTGGTGCCCGCTGGTCGAAGGGTCTGATACAGCAGGTCCTGAAAGTCCACGCGGCTCTTCTTGAAGCCCGCCGTGTTCACGTTCGCGAGGTTGTTGGAGATCACGTCGATGTTCAACTGCTGGGCTGCCATCCCGGTGGCCGCTGTGAATAGGGATCTGATCATGTCCTTAACTCCTTCTATGCAAACCTGGCCATCTGGTTGATGACCTTGTCGAGTGTCTGATCTACTGCCTGGATGCTCTTCTGGTTGGCCTCGTACGCTCGGAGCACGGAGATCATGGAGACCATCTCCTGGACCGCATTAACATTCGAGGCTTCGAGGCGGCCCTGGTAGACTGAGTCCGGATCGGTGACGGGCACTCCCGGCGCTGATTCGATCCGCAGCTTATCTACAATGCTGTTGTCGATTATGACGCTGCCGTCTCGGCTCACCGTCCAGTTGGCGCTTGTGATGGAGATCGGTCCGCTCTGACCGAGCACCGGGTAGGCGTCGGAGGTGATGAGTTGGCCGGTCGAGTCGAGCCCGAAGTCGCCACAGCGCGTCAGGCGCTCTCCGGCCGGAGTCTGTACGACGAACGAGCCGCTTCCCTCGACCGCCAGGCTCGTCGGGGATCCGGTGTCCTGGATCATTCCCGGCTTGGTGTCCTGCTGCACGACGAGCGTCGGCATGGCACAGGGCGCGTGAGGCGGCATTGGGGTCATTGGGTTGGGGACGGCCTGCTGGAACTGGGTCGCGATCGAGGCGAAACTCACACTCGATCGCTTGAAGCCCGGTGTGCTGACATTCGCCAGGTTGTTCGCGATGACGTCCTGGCAGTCGACCTGGGCTTTCATTCCGGCTGCTGAAACTTGTAGACCTTGGATCACGTTGTTCACCTTCCGTCTCATGTCTCGACAGCCCGCCCCGGTAACTTTAGCGGTTTCTCTCTTCCACGTAAGGATTCTCCGGGCACAGGCGATCGTAACACTCCAGATGCTTCGGTAGCAGAGGCCTGGCGGCGCTGCCGAAGCATGGTATGATGACCGTGCGATGCTTCGGCAGCGCCGCCAGGCCTCTGCTACCGAAGCATCGAGTGGAGGCACCGACAGCGACGAGCACCTCGCCACCGTCGGGCAAATGGGAATCTCAACCTTGACACCCCATACCGCCGATGCTATACTTCTGCCGGGGAACCGATCGGATGCACGGCGTCTTTGCCGACCGAATCCCCGGAGGTGCAATCGATGGAGCTGGGTGAACGCAAATGCAGGATTCTCGGAGCCGTTGTCCACGATTACATCGCCACCGCCGAGCCCGTCGGCTCTGAGTCTCTCGCTCAGAAGTACAACCTCGGGGTCAAGCCCGCCACTATCCGCAACGAAATGGCCGCCATGTCGGAGTTGGGGTATCTGCGTCAGCCCCACACCTCAGCAGGCCGTGTGCCTTCCGACCTCGGCTACCGGTACTACGTCGACCGCCTGATGCCCGCGCCAAGGCTCGGCTCGCGTGAGAGCGATCGCGCTCGTCACGGCTTCGACAACTGCGAGACCGAGGTCGAGGAGCTGATCCAGCAGACCTGCCGCATACTCTCATCCCTTACGCGGTACACCTCCATGGCTACCCCGCCGAAGACCGATGGCGTCAGCGTGAAGCACGTCATGGTCTCGATCGTGAGTCCGCACAAGCTGCTGGTGGTCACTCTGCTGAATACCGGCCACGTGGATCACCGCTTCGTCGAGTACGACGGATCATTGACGCCCGCCGATGTGCCGGCGATGACTAACCTTGCCAACGAGCGTCTGCACGGCGCTGAGTCGAGCACTGTGTCCAAGCAGGGGCAGTCGCCTTTCCCGCGCGAGTTGACCCGCTTCAAGGGCGTGTACGATAAGATCGCGCAGACCGTCCGTCAGGCGCTGACCGCCGCCGAGGACGATGAGATATATATGGATGGCACGGGGAACATGCTGCGCCAGCCGGAGTTTCACAATGGAGACCGAATCGCCGATCTGCTCAACGCACTCGAACAGCGCAAGCTGCTCTACCAGGTGCTCAGCCAGGCGCTGCTCGGCCCGAATGTGACGGTCATCATCGGCAGCGAAAACCAGCTCGCGGATATGCGCGAGTGCAGCTTCGTCACCGCGCGGTACACCGTCGGGGACAGGGTAGTCGGGAGCATCGGAGTCATCGGCCCGACGCGCATGGACTACCGCCGCGCCGTCGGGGCCGTGAAGTTCATGGCATCGAACCTCAGCGAGATGCTCGTGCATATCAGCATAGAGTAGCCTTTGGAGTGCGGAAGCGAAGCCTGTATCCGTAGGGGCGATCCTTCAACGGTCGCCCGATTCTTCGGCAGCGACACTGTCTTCTGCTACCGAACTATCGGGCGACCGTTGAAGGATCGCCCCTACGGATACAGGACTGGACAACCATCATGAGTTCCAACGTCAAACAAGTCAGCAAGGGCGCGGATGTCGACGAGCGGCTCGCCGCGCTGCTCTCGAACGCGGGAGCGGTACGCGCGGTTGCCTCGTCGATCGAGGGCACGCTCGGTCCAAAGGGCCTCAACTGCATGCTCGTCGATAAGTTCGGCGATGTCACCATCACGAACGACGGCAGTGCAATCCTGAGCAAGGTCGATGCCAACCATCCCGCCGCCCGCATGCTCATCCGGATCGCCAGGGCACAGGACGAGGAGGTCGGCGACGGCACCACCACGGCCGCCGTGCTCGCCAGTGCGCTCCTCGCGGAGGGAGTCAGCCAAGTCGCGCGTGGAGTGCCGGTCACGAAGGTGATCGAGGGCATCTCGATCGGTATCCGCAAGGCGCTCGAGGTCGTCGAGTCGGCCGCGAGACCGATCTCCGGCTGGGACGACCCGCTTCTCTGGCAGGCGGCATATATCGCCGGTCGGGAGAGCAATGACATCGCGGACCTGGTCGTCCGAGCCGCGCAACTGGTCGGCGAGGAGAAGCTGAAGGATCCCGGATTCCGGCTTTCCGATTGTGTGGTCGCCCGTGAAGGAGCGCAGAACGAGGTCTTCACCGGTCTCATCATCGAGAAGGAGCGCATGAACCGCCAGATGCCGCGCTCGATCGAAAATGTTCGGGTACTCGTCGTGGACGATGCGCTCGAGCCGGAACAGATCGAGGACGACGCGCTCGGCACGGAATCGGGATTTGCGCGATACGTCCAGCTTCAGAACGAGTTTCGCGACGACCTGCGCAAGCTCATTGACCTCAACATCGGCATGGTGGTCGTCCACAAGGCGGTTGCCGATGCGGCGGAGGATGTCCTTACTGACGAGGGGGTGCTCGTCATCCGCCGAGCATCCTCGAAAGATATAGCCCGAATCGTCGAGCACACCGGAGCGCGGACCATCAAGCGCACGGGGCTCAAGAAGCCGTCCGAGGAGCTGGGAAAGTTTGTCGGAAAATGCGAGCGGGTATACGAGGATGAACGTCTCGAACACACCCGCATCATCGGTGGCGCAGGGAAACCTGCGGCGACGATACTGGTCGGCGCGGCCACCCGTGAGGTGAAAGAGGAGCGGGAGCGCATCGCCGAAGACGCGGCTGCGTCGGTGCAGGCCGTCGTCGTCGGCGGGATCGTCCCGGGCGGTGGCGCCATCGAGATCGCGGCCTCCAGGGAGGTCGCGGCGATGAGGGATGGCGTGAAGGGCATGACTTCCTACGGCGTGGACGCCGTCGCCGAAGCCCTGAAGCGCCCGCTCGGTCAGATCGTGACCAACGCCGGGTTCAACCCACTCGAGAAGGTCGAGGATGTGGTTGCCGCTCAAGCCGTGGACGGGAAGAACAGCCTGGCGGTGAACTGCGATACCGGCGAGATAGCCGATATGATGGAGATCGGTGTCGTCGATCCGGCAAAGGTCAAGCTCTATGCGCTCAAGGCCGCCGCCGAGATCGCGGAAGCGATCCTGCGAATCAACACGATCATCAAGTGCAGAGACGGGCAGTCTAACGAGTAACAAGTAGTCCGTAGGGGCGATCCTTCTACGGTCGCCCGGTTGGGGTGATAGACTTGGAAGGATTGTCCCGACGAACCGGGCGACCGTAGAAGGATCGCCCCTACGGACTACTTGTTACCTGAGGTCACCATGGCAGAGAAGCGAAGATTCGACATAGACCCGGATGACATCCTTGGCGCTCCGAAGTCCGCTGCACAGAAGCAGCGCGACCGCGAGCTTATAGATACCGGTTCCGTCCCGTCGGACGCACTGCGCGAGTCGCCGGACGAAGGGGATGTCGTTGCCGAGTCGGACCCCGAGCGAGTCCTGCCGGGTGATATTCGCCTTCTGAGGGACCGGTGCGAAGAGGCCGAGAAACGCGCGGAAGAGGAGCACGACAACTTCCTGCGAACACTCGCCGAGTTCACCAATTTCCGGCGCCGGTCCCGTGAGGAACTCGATCAGGCGCGCAGGTTCGCCTCAGAGAACTTCATCATCCGCCTGCTGCCGATACTCGACAACTTCGACCGTGCGATCAAGGCCGCTGAGGAGATCGGCGACTTCAACGTCCTGCACGGCGGCGTCATCCTGATCCTGCGCCAGCTCCAGGACCTCCTCGAGAAGGAGGGCGTGCAGCCGATCGAGGCCGTCGGTCAGGAATTCGATCCGAATGTACACGAAGCCGTGATGCGTGAGGACACCGACGACTATCCGGATAACGCCGTGATCGAAGAGTTCCAGAGGGGCTACACCATGGGCGACAGAGTGGTCCGTCCGAGCATGGTGAAAGTTGCCCGGAACTCCTAGCGGAATGGTTGATGGCAGATCCATCCCCCATCCGCCTCCCCAATGAGCCATGAACCATCAACCATCAACCATCCAGCCATCCTGCCATGTCACCCCCTGATTCTCCACTCACCAGACCGAACTGCGCCAGCCCGTGGTCACGGCATTTGACGCCTTGTACCACATGACTTCCAATACCTGCTTACTCTTCAGACTCACATATTGATGCCAGGTTTAACCCTTTCTCATGCCGGGGTATCAGTACGCGGAGCACGCAGATGCCAGAGAGCTTAGGAACGAAAGAGCATTGAAAGGAGACAGAAAGGCAATGAAAACCGCAATCGCAGCAGTGATCGTGCTGATGCTGGCCGGTGCAGCGTTGGCAGGAGTGAACAACGTCAGTCTGAGGTCGGATGCGGATCCCGGATTCACCGGTACCGCCACGATCATCACCGGCCAGTTCGGCGGCGCGACACCGTATACGAGTCTAGAGGTGAATGCGCGTCTCAGTGGCATGCCTTCATCGGGCATGATCTGCGAGGCCTGGCTCGTGGACAAAGACAGCACCATGAAGCGGAGCCTCGGTGTGCTCGATGGGAGCATGCTCAGCGCGCGCACGAAGATGGCGAGCTTCAAGCCGGGATCGCCCTGGGACTCGATCGCCATTACGATGGAGCCCGCGGACGACACTGATCCCATGCCTGGCAAGATCATCGCACAGGGTGATCTGCCCGGCAGAAACGTGATGAGCAGCGACTGGGCCGCAGTCGCAGTGCTGCCCGAGAACGAGATGTTCCAGCAGCAGTTGGCGATGCAGCGCTGGGATCTGACCAGCGATCAGTTCATGGCACTTCGCATGGACGGCCTGATGTACAGCGACATCAACCTGGTGTCGAACATCGCATCACGGTGCAATCGCACTCCGACCCAGGTGGCTGCGGACTACATGATGTGGGGTGGCAACCTGAGCAGGCTTGCGGACACCTGCAACATGACCGTCGCGCAGCTCCTGATGCCGGTGCCGATGGTTGCTGTTGCCGGCTCGATCCAGGAGATGAGCCCCGAATCCACGACGATGATACCGGGCTACTATCTGAAGCGGCCGAATGGTCAGGTGGTCGTCAGCCGAGCCGACTGGATGCGCCATCAGAGCGCCGGGTACACCTGGCGCGAGGTCGCCATGGCTGCGAACATCGCGAAGCGGACCGGCATAAGCGTTGGGGACATCCTGCGGATCAACAAGGTGCAGGGAAAGGGCTTCAGCCAGATCGCGCTGGATCACGGTCTGAGGCCCAGTGCAGTGATGGATGTCAGCCGCTGGCCGTGGGAGCGCGGCGGAGGCATGGAGACGATGGTGCCAGTCAAGCCTGAGCCGATGCCCTCCGAGATGACGCCTGAAACGACCTACGAGGAGATCGATAGCTACTAGCACCGACCTCGATCGCATCCGCCCAGGCGGATGCAGGTAGAGTCAATGAAGGGAGCGGGCCTCCCCGATGCATCGGTAGCAGAGCAGAGCGGCGCTGCCGATGCATCGGGGAGGCCCGCTCCTTCTATTCGTCATCCGGGACAGGCGCACCGAACGTGCGAATGATGCTGTCCATCAGGCCGATGCTCTGCAGGCGGAGGACCTCCGTCACCCGCGTTATCACCCAGGCGGTGAGCACGGCCATCCCCGCCAGGTTCATCCGCGCGATGTCGGCGGCCGGCGCCAGCGTTCGACCGATCAACCATGCGATCCAGACGACGAGCAGTATGATCGCGCCGCACAAGAGGTACGTCCACACCGGCGTCCGGAGTTCGTAGTCCAACCGCGCATGCTTCTCACCGTCGGGCTCGACACGAAGGATCGCGTGCTCGAAGAGCATCTGGTGCTGCTTGGCCGGGAGCGCTGCATCATCGAGCGCATTCAGCGGCCAGTCGGCATAAGAGTGCGCGCGGATCTCCACGGTGTCGTGCGTGAGCCAATCGATTTCGATCCCGGTCTCGAACACCTGCTTGCCGGTCAGCGGGGCCAGCGCCATGACGCTGCCGGTTCGTCCTCGGGCCTCGATCATCGCGGCGGCTTCAGCGTAGGACATCTCGGGCAGGCTGTCGATCATCTCCTTCACGTGCGCAACCGGTTTGTCGAGCACGAAGCTCCGAGCGGCCCACGATCTCAGTCCGAAGCGCCTTCGCCCTTGGAACGGCCGGTCGCTCGCCGGCTCGCGCTCGACCCATGCGTGCCACCTCCGATACAGGAGGAAGATCGGTATGCCGACCGCGACCAGGATGATGATGTCGATCAGGATCATGAGGAACATGGTTGCCCCTTAGGAGTAAGTAAGTCGCCGACCGATGTAGGGAACGGCCGCCGTCCCGTTCCGCGCCGCGGCAAACGGAACGGGACGGCGGTCGTTCCCTACATCGGTCGGCTTCCGCACTCCACGAGCATTATACCAGATCGCGTTGACCCAGCGTTCGGTGGCGACTATAATGGGCGTGTTCGAGTCATCACCTGCGAGGATGCCGAGTTGGAGAACGTATTGAGCGAGACAACGGAAGAACCAGTCCTGCTGAGCTGGGAGATGCCGGCAGAGGAACGAACGTTCTCCCGCAAGCTTGCTCAGCGAATCAGCGTTGTATTCTTTGCCATCATCTTTGTCGTCGCTCTGATTGGGAGTCTGATGGAAGACATGACCTGGAAGGTCCACGTGACGGTTTGGCTGGTTGTGGCCACTATTGCCATCCCTCTGATTCCCTGGCTCATCCGGCTTGTCCTCCAATCCAGTTCGGTCGTGTCGCTTGATTGTACAAGCTCTGGGATACTAGTGACGATGCCTGATTGGGAAAAGCGTCACGTGGCTTGGCACGAGATAAAGGTATTGGCCAAGTATGGAAAGGGCTTCACAATGTTACGATACGGCCGCTTGGCTCGACAGCGCCTGTACCTGCCCATTCCCTCCGATGTGCGTGACAAGCTGATCGCCATCCTGCGGGAGACGAGCAACGCGCGGATCGTCGGCTTCGGGACGGAGGAAAGCTGACATGTTCGACCCCGCCAAGTATCACGATCGCATAGAGGAATCGCGCGAGCGGGTCGAGATATCCGCCTCGTGGCAGGAGCCCGACCGCGTGCCGATCCGCATCAGTACCGCCGGGAGCTTCTACTCCAAGCTCTTCGGATACAATATCCGCGACTACTACACCGACCCCGAGGTTTGCCTGGAGGTCCAACTGAAGGGCCTCGAGTGGGCGTTCGAGGAGCTTCAGGACGACCGGACCGGATACGGCGTGCACCTCGACTTCGGGCCGATCGGGGAGGGGATCTACTTCGACCTCCCGACCGAGTACCCCGATGACACCTCGCCCTGGACCGTGAGGATGCTTCAGACGCCCGCTGATATCGAGGCGTTCGAGATACCCGATCCCGCCGAGAGCAGGGGACTGAGGGAAGCTTACTGCCGCGTCGAGGAGTTCAAGAACCTGGTTCGGAAGCAGGGCATCGATCTCCCCGCCGGCGGAGGGGTCGGGATTCATCCGCCGCTGAGTTGTGCGTGCGCGCTCGCCGAGCCGGAGTTGATCTACACACTGATGGCCGAGGAGCCGGAGCTGATCCACCGGTTCTTTGCGAAGCTCCTCGATGCGTTCTGCCGGCTCACTGACTGGCGCGATGGCATCACCGGGCGCAAGACCGAGTCGATCGGCCTCGCGGACGACCATTCGGCGTTCGTGTCCAATGCGATGTACCGCGAGATGGTCTTCCCGTACAACATGGCGATCTACGAGCGATATGGGAAGAGGGGACGCCACCTGCACGCCGATGGCCCGAACGACCACCATTTCGAGATGTACGCGAACGACATGAAGCTGACGACCATGGATATCGGCGGCTTCAGCGACATAGCCAACGCCAAGCCCGCGCTTCACGGCAAGACGAGGTTCTCCGGCGGGTTGAACTGCCGGGACCTGTACTATGATTTGGAGACCGCCAAGCCGGTGATCGACCGGGCGCTTCGAATCGGAGCGCCCGGCGGCGGGTTCACGCTGGCGGTCGGCGGCGAGACGTATGTCGGGGTGAACCCCGACACGCTCATTCGCGCCGTCGCATATGCGAAGGAAGCGGGGAAGTATTGAGACTCTAGACCTTAGACTTTGGACAGCGGGCCGCTGACGTCTGGTGTCCAGAGTCTAGGGTCTAATGTCTCGTTGCACGGATTGTATACCGCCACGAATGCCCTTAGCGTCTAATGTATGTCCTTGGCGCTCCTGGCGTCTTGGCGGTTCAGTCCGCCGCAGGGCCGTAGGGGCGATCCTTCCACGGTCGCCCGTGCGTGCTGACATGACCGCCCGCCGGGAGGCCGTTGAAGGCCTCCCCTACGGATTGAGGAGAGCAACCATTGTCCAGACTAGATAACGTGTCCGGCATCATTCCACCGCTCATCACGCCGCTAACCGAAGACCGGAAGATCGACGAAGCGGGTCTGCGCAAAGTCACGCGCCACGTGCTCGATGGAGGCGTCCACGGCGTGTTCGTCATGGGATCGAGCGGAGAGTTCCCGTTCTTCGACAGGGATGACCGTCGCCGGGTGATCGAGGTCGTGTTGGATGAAGTCGCGGGCAAGGTCCCGGTCTTCGCCGGCATCAGCGACTCCGGCACGGAACTGGCTGCTGGGAATGCGAGGGATGCCGAGTCCGCCGGCGCCGATGCCTTGGTCCTCACTATGCCATACTACTTCCCGGCGTTCAGCGATCAGGACATCCTTGTCCACTACCGCTATGTCGCCCAGGTCACCGGGCTGCCGCTCGTGCTGTACAACATCCCGCGCACGGTGAAGACCATGATCGGCGTGGATGTGATCGCTCAGCTCGCGGAGGAGGGCACGATCCGCGCCACCAAGGACAGCTCGACGGATTTCAATCACTTTCAGAAGCTGCTGATCCGCATGAGCGAGATGCCGGGCTTCCGTATCTTCCAGGGCAGTGAGTTCCAGGCGGCTGCGAGCATTCTCATGGGAGCGCACGGCTGCGTGCTCGGGATCGCTAACATTGTGCCGGGTTTGTGCGTACAATTGTATGAGGCAGCGGTCCGTGGCGATTCCGCTCAGGCTCGCGAACTGCAGCGTCGGGTGACAGCCGTGTCACAGATATTCTGGGCCGGCGAGGCGCCGCTTCCGAGCCTCAAGATGGCGGCATCGATACTCGGCCTTTGTGCTCCGACGCTGCACCTGCCGATGCCGACGATATCCGATGCCTCGAGGGACAAGATTCGCAAGATTCTGGAGAACAATGACGTATAGCGGCCCTGGATGCTGAATCAACTGGATGCTGAACTTGGTTCAGCATCCAGTGGCCACCGCACTCCAGAGGGGGCTCCTACTGCGCACAGGCGATTCTCCCGAATATGCCTATTAGAGACAACTCCGGCTTGCCGGAAAACATACCTGCACACAGGAGGTCAATATGAACCCGACACGTTGGTTTGTCACGGCGATCATCGCACTCACATTTGTATTATCCGCGGTTGCTCATGCGGCCCAGCCGACCCCGCCGTTCCTCTGGGAGGCGGACTCGACCCTCGGTGGAATCGCCGGCAAGGCTGAACTCACCAGGTATCTGGACAACCTTCAGGCCCGAGGCGTCAACGGCGTCTGGGTCCAGGTCGAACTCTACTCCAACGGCACGGTCAACTACAAGAAGACCACCATGAGCGGCCTCCCGACGGCCGACAAGTTCAAGACCGGCGAGTGGGCGAACGACGACTTCCTCAGCTACGTCATCGGCCAGGCGCGGAGTCGGGGGATGAGCGTCATGATCAAGTTCCACGGCAGCAATCACGCCGCATGGGACAAGAATCCCGACTGGCGCATGGTCGACAGCAATGGCAAGGAAGTCCTCTGGGGAGGCACGCTCAAGAACTTCTGCGTGAATGCTCCGTACTGGGACAGCATCTTCTTCCCCATGATGAAGGAGATCGGCGCGGGCTATGACGTGGACGGTTTCTATCTCGACACCTGTCAGGTAGCCTATCCGAACGACGACACCTGCTTCTGCGGATACTGCAAGGCCAGGTTCGAGAAGGAGACCGGCAAGAAACTCCCGCTGAAGTCGGTCGCGAAGGCGAACTGGACCGATCCTGCTGTCAAGGAATACGCCCTCAAGCGCGTCGAGTGGCTTAACGGCTTCTACGAGAAGTATGGCAAGGCTGTCGAGGAGTCGAAGCCGGGAGCCGCCTCGATGCTCAACGTCAGCGGCGCATACAACTCCTACGCCGATGGTGTCTCGGCCCGTCATGCTTCGAAGTACGTCACTTATGTTACCCCCGAGCCGGTGAACACCCCTCGAATGTACGCGGTCAGTCGGAACAAGGCGCTCAAGCAAGCCGGTGAGAAGCCCGCCAACGAAATGCAGTTTGCACGGACCGAGGTGGCCTACAACATGACCCGGTTCGGCTACCTCGAGTTCCTGGTGAAGACGATGCGCGGCGAGGGCGCCGGCAAGCCGGTCATCCCGTTTGCCCGCCAGTGGTTCACCAACAAAGAGAGCGGATACACCGGCCCGGTGGACCTCGAGATCGCGCAGATCGAGGCCGCGCTCGGAGGGGGAGCGAAGGGATACTGCTTCTTCGGCTACCTCGGGACGGCTCTCGAGACGTCTGAGACCTCGGGTACCGCCTGGGATAACCCGGAGTATATCGCCTATCTGAAGAGCATCACATCGGGAGACCATGCGAAGTGGCTTGCGGACATGCAGCCCGACTCACATGCTGCGATTCTGTACGACAGGGATGCCTCATTCTGGAATCGCGACTATTGGGACCAGTTCCGGAGCGTCGGCGGTCTCTATTCGCTGCTGCAGTACTGGCGCAAGGTCCCCATGGACCTGGTGTCATCAAGCGAGCCGAGCATCCCAGGCTTCGCGGCGACGGGCTACAAGCTTACGGCAGATACCCTCAATAAGTACGATCTGATCATTGCTCCGGGCCTCGATTACGTTACCAGGGAGGACCTGGAGACGCTGAAAGCTTACGTCGATGGCGGCGGTCACCTCCTGATATTGGGAGCGATCGGCAGACATGGCAAGTTCCTCGGTGAGTCGATCAGCGACGACGCCTACAACATCCTCGGCATCACCACGGTGGGTGATCCCACGCCGTCGGGATTCCTTCGTCCGTTGTCGAAGCATCCCGCCTTTGCGGGGTTCACGCCCACAGGCATGTTCGGCACCTTCCGTATGTCCAACGACAAGAACGCCTCCCTGACCTATGAGACCAAGCGCGGTGAGGGCTGGGAAGTGCTCGCGGACGAGGTAACTGATGCCGGGCGACGCGCATCGATCCTCAGCAGGCAGATCAGAGTCGAGGGAATCATCCGTCCGGCCTACATCACCTATATCAATAGCTCCGACGTAGCGGACTTCTCGGGCGACATGATGCTCACGCTCGCGAACTTGGCGACGATCACGGCGACAAAGAGCGCTGACATCCAGGCGACCGGTTTCAGCAAGACGTCGAGCATCAATATGTTCAAGTCGTCAGATGGCCTGGTGAGGTACATCCACATCTTCACGCTCGACGGCGAGAAAGGTGCCACTGCGGTTCTTCGCGGTGAAGGCTTGTACCCAATGTCCGCCGAGATCATGCAGAACGGCCATGTCGAGCCCTTGGCAATGGATGTGAAACCGTCCGGGAATTGCAAGATCACGCTACCCGACCTCGAGCCGTACTACGCCATCATAAGGATCCAATGTAGGCAGATGGAAAGGCCCGGCAGCAACGGGTAGATGACGGGCGTCCTCAATTGTCACTGCCAGGGCCGGAGTTGAACTCCGGCCCTAACACAGGGCGTCCGAACGGACGCCCGATTCATTTGCGGGAGGAAAGACCGTGAACTGGTACGAACGGCCGGTGAGAATGATGCGGCTGGATTACCTCGATGCCCTCGATCGGATGAAAGCCGCCAACCTCGATGAACTGGCGCGGACCAAACGAGAGGAGTGGCACATCAACTGCGAGTGGGTGATCGGGACGCCCGGCATCGCACCCGGGATGGGCTATGTCACCACTTTCAACACCCCCAAGTTCGAGAAGTACGAGCCGCTCGGCGATTGGGACCTCATCCGGGAGTACCTGCCACACGCGCGGAAGTACGGCATCAGGGTGCTCGCTTACCTCAACATGCACTGGTTTGCATACGAGTTTGCCGATCAGCACGAGGGCTGGGAGCAACTCCTGGCGGACGGCACTCCCTACGGGCGCGTGAGCCCGCTCTACGGCGGCGGGACGACCCTTTGCGTGAACGGCGGATGGCGCGACTGGGCTCGGGACATGATCGTCGAGGTTATGAAGACCGGCATTGATGGGGTCTTCCTCGACGGGCCGGTTGTCTTCCCTGGAGGCTGCTACTGTGCCGACTGTCGCGAGCAGTTCCGCGCGGAGTACGGGGGCGATGTCCCCGAGTCCGAGGACTGGACAAGCGATACCTGGAAGGACTTCATCGAGTTCCGCGAGGACTCGATGGCGCGGTTCCTGGCCGACTGCCGGGAGTCGATGCGGTCGGTCAACCCCGAGGGCGTGATCTTCCTGAACGGTGGGAGTTGGCACGCAGGCGGATGGAGAGTGGCACGGGACATCGAGAAGGTCGGCGACCACGAGGATTTCAACGGCGCGGAGGCGTTCTTTCATCCCGGTCCGAGGCAGCATGTCCTGCACTTCTGGGCCACCGCCGCAAAGCATCTGATGGCCGGTGGGAAGCCCGCGGTCGTGTTCAGCCACCACGCGCTCGGCTCGTGGCACTACATCCCGCTGCCGCCCGTCGAAACCGAACTGGCGATCGCACAGACCGTTGCATGTGGGGCGAATCCCTGGTTCGCGGTGTTCGACTACTCGCTCGATCACAGCCGCGAGCTGGCCCTCGCTCCCATCAGAAGGATTCAGGGCTTCCTGGAGCGCCACGAGGAGTACTACACGGCCACTGAGTCCGCCGCCGATGTCGCGCTTCTCTTCTCACGCCAGGGCTCGACGTTCTACATCTCGCACGAGGATGAGATATACGGCGACCTCGGCAGCGGCAAAGAGCAGGATCTGATCGCCGACCTCGGCACCGGCAAGAAGATCGTCGACTGGAAGCGCCGGAAGCAGGTCTGCGACGAGATGTGCGGCAACTCCTACCTCGGCTACTTCACTGCCCTCACTCGATCCCATGTGCCATTCGATGTGGTCCTCGATAAGGACCTCTCCGATGACGGCCTCGCCCGCTTCAAGATGCTGATCCTCCCGAACGCCGCGTGTCTCTCGGACGATCAGGTGTCCGCGATCAGGCGATTCGTCGAGTCGGGCGGGGGACTCGTCGCCGATTTCGAGACCGGCCTCTACGACGAGCGCGGCCACAAGCGAGAGAGCAATCCGCTCGCCGATCTCCTCGGCGTCGCCGAGTACTCCGGCGCGATGATCCCCTCGGTCGCGGAGGAATACGTCAAGGTCAAAGAGACGCATCCGACCGTGAAGCAGTTCGGCGTCGGGCAGTTGGTCGCCCGCCCTCAGTACTGCCTCCAGGTGAGGAGGAGTGATGGTGTGGGAGCGCCGATCGTGTTCATGGAACGGATTGGCAGGCTGTATTCCGGCTTGAAGGGCGAGACGGATGCCCCGGCGCTGATCACGAACTGCGTCGGCGAGGGCAGAGTCGCGTACATGCCGGGCCTCATCGGCGACTTCTATGCCAAGTACAAGATGAGCGAATACCAGTCGCTGATCACCGATTCGGTCCTCTGGGCGCGGGGCGACTCGCCGCTTCCATTCGAGGTCGAATGCCCGGCGACCGTCGAGGTCGAGATCCGTCGGCAGTCCGATCCCGAGAGGCTGCTCATCCATTTCGTCAACAACACCGGGGACATGCAGCGGCCGCTGCAGGAGATCATCCCGCTGCAGGACATTCGGGTGAAGGTTCCCGTAACTGGCGACTGGACCGTGAGCGCCGAAGTCCTCGCGCTGGATCTTGAATACGACGAGGTCGATGGGGGTATAGAGTTCGAGTTACCGAAACTGGACCTGTATGAGCTGGTGGTGCTCGAGGAGTTCCATGGTTGACGATCACAAATACAGCCTGAACCGCACGGTGGCCTATCGCCATCCCGACCCCGCGCACGATCCCGCTGTGTACGGGCCGGGCGGCCCGGATCGCACCAGTGGCATCATCATTGATGTGGGCCTGATCGACGATGATGAGCCCTGGTGGCAGTACACGATCAGGAACGCATTCTCCGACGAGGTCCGTCAGGTTCGCGAGTCGGAGATCTTCATGGTGCGGATCAGGAATACCTGGACCTCCGCCGGCGCGATGGAATTGCGTGGCGGATCGAGCCCTCCGATTCCGCGGCAGGAGAGTTCTGGCAGGGCGCGCTGAAGCAGTTCATCCGCGACGAGATTCCGAAGCTCCTGCAGCGAGAGGAAGAGGACGAACGCACTCGGAACGAGGGGCGGGACCTTCGCCTGGCCGAGGGAGACTACATCAAGGTCCGCGGCGACCTGAGATCGGAGTCGGCCCCGATCCACAATCTCTACGCCAGAGTGCTGTCGGTTTCGGCCTCGCAGACCGAGACGCTCACCATGCCTGAAGGGCCTCACAGGCTGCGGGCGGCTTACCATGTGCTCCTGGAAGATAGTTCCGAGGCGGACATCTACGATGTCGAGGTCAAAGTCGCCTACACGACCCACGGCCGTTCAACGGTGCTCAACTGGAGGGCGGCGACCTTCCTGGCAGAGGCCTTCGGCGACGATCCGCCATATGATCTCCAGCTCGACTATCTGAACAACCATGTCTTCACGCGCGAGGAGTTGGATGGACTTTGTGCCCACGAGTTGGCCGATCTGCTCGCGGGGATTCTCTACGTAAAGGGTCAGATCACGTGGGATGAGGTCCCCGCCAAGCAGGAGTCGCTCGCGGGCTCGCCTGATACGTATCTGCGCGATCAGGTCCTGGCGAACTCGCGATTCGACATGGAGCGGAACCGCCCATTGACCGCCGAGGAGATCGCACAGGTGCGCACCGAAGACCGGCGGCTCAGGGATTTGATCGAGTAGCGGCCCTTGGGGTTCTTCCTTGAAAATGCTGGTTCGGGCGGATCTGTAATCCAGCCCGCATTGGCAATCTGGGGATCTGTGATCCCGCGGCGTCCCGGATGGCATCACAGATGCCCGTTTGCCACCGGGTGCTGGATGACAGATCCGCACCAACCAGCATTTTCATCCGCTGTTGCGAAACTAAGGGGCGGGAGTCCAACTCCCGCCCCAACGAATGTCCAGAGTCCAGGTCTTCCTACTCCACCTTCACCGTTACCTTGGTGGATGCCGCGTTGCCGGCCTGATCGACCGCCTTCACCTCCACGGTATGGTTGCCCTTCGAGAGAGGCTGCGTCGTCAGCGTGAAGTTCTCGAACGTCGAGTCAAAGATACCATCAGTCGGTGCGGCCGCAGCCCAGTCCCCTGAATCGACCTTGTACTGGACGCCCGCCAGTCCTACGAGGTTGTGGTAGGCGGCTCCCTCGATCCGAGCGCTGTTGTCCGCGAGGATCGTGATCGTTTTCTTGAACGCGACGACTCGCGGCGTCTGGTTGCTCACCACCAGCGGGTCGGAGATCGCCTCGCCGGTCATCGCATCGGTCGGGTTGCTCGTCCTGTCGGAAGCCACTACCTTCACAACGTACCTGCCATCCGGGTACTTGGTCGTGTCCCAGGTCAGGCTTGTCGATTTTGTCCCGTTGCTCGCAGGCTTCGCGGCGGGCTCGGTCTTCGGCTGCTCTATCGGCTTCGCGGGCGCAGCTTCGGTTTTGGCCTTCTCGATCATCTGCGGCGCTTCGGCCATGATCTTGTCCTTCACATCCTGAGGGATCTCCGGATGCTGGTCCAACTCAGAGGCCATCTGAGCAATGACCTCGTCCGGATTCGTCAAGTCGATCTTCACCGCTTGATCGGCGGGAGCGGCCGCCGGTGGCTCTTCAGCAGGAGTCGCCTCCTCGGTCGGGCTGGTCTCGCTGGGCTTGGCGACGGCGGGCTTCGCGGTGCTTTCGAGCGGTTTCCAGGTCTGGCCACTGTCGCCGGAGTAGAAAACCTCGTAGGTGAGATTGTCCTTGTCAGGATCCGTTCCGGCCCACTTGACTGTCTTGGTCCTGGCCCACTTCTCACCGCCCTTGGGACTCGCCAGGGTTACTTTGGGAGTCTGATTCTGCGTCAGATAGACGAGGCTGACATCCTTGACCACCGGGCTGACCGACGGTATCCTCGGTGCTCAGCGTCGCCAGGTATTGCACGTACCTCCCCGGCGCGCTGACGATCGGCGTGTCCGAAGCCGCATAGGGTTCCGACCAGCCGCTCCATGAGGAATCGGGCTCGGCGACATCTCCCGTGCGGGTCTGAAGGGTCAATGACGTTCCCTTCGGAAGATCAGCGGTCCAACCGATCATGCCCCACTTGGACGACACCTTGCAGTCGTGGACCAGGGACTCGTATGTGCCTTTGAGGGATGTGCCCTCGGCGGCGGTGTAGATGGAGCCGATGTTCCCCGTCCCGGCGTAGATCTTGCCGTCAGTTGATGCCAGGCACAGGAACTGCAGGTCGTCGTTGTTCTGGATCGCGGCGACGGTGTCGTCCTTCATCAGCCTGAAGATGGTGCTTGCGTTTGTGGCGTAGATGCTACCGTCTTTGCACGCCGTCATGCTCAGAATGCCTGATCCTGCCTTGTCATAGACCACCTTGGGGGCGGTTTTCGGAGCGAGTCTGTAGACGACTCCCTTGGGCGCAGTTCCGGCATACAGGTTGCCCTCATTATCGACAGCCAACGCCGCGATGGACGGCTCGGCCGCATCGTAAAGCACGCGGGTCTTGCCATCCGGAGTCACCTTGTAGAGGATACCATTCTGTCCCGTACCGATGTAGACATTGTCATCCTTATCGACCGCCAGCGAGAGCGCATTCGACTCGGAGGAGTCGATGATCACGTCGGCCTTGCCGTCGGGCGCGATCTTGTAGACCTTGCACTTGTCGCCGGCCGCAGCGTAGACGTTGTCCTTGCTGTCGGTCTTCAGCGAGACGATGTACTTCTCGTCGGCGTCGAAGAAGACGCTCCCGGCGCCACCAGGCATGATCTTGTAGATGATCCCGTTCGGCGATGTGCCCGCATAGACGTTGCCCGTGGAGTCCTTTGCCAGGGAATGGATCTCCAACTCGGGCGAGTCATACAGGGCGGACGACTTACCGTCGGCGACGACCTTGTAGACGATGCCGTGGTTCCCGGTACCTGCATAGACGCCTCCATCACCGGCCGGAAGCATGCACCAGATGTAGGTCTCCGGAGACTCGTAGAGCGGCTTGAGCGAGCCGCCCAGCATAAAGGCATCTTTGGTCGTTGCGACCGTGTTCTCCAGAGTGCCGAGAGTGAACTCAGTCCTGGATGTCTGTTTCCAGACCGTCGGCGCTCTACCGATCGCCTTCTCGTCGGGCTTCGGCTTGGCCTCCGGTTTCTTCCCGGTAGTCACAGTCTCGTCAGTCGAGGCGCTCTCATCCGTTCCGGCAGACTCATCCGAGCTGTCCGCCGTCGCCGATGAGGGATCCGCGGAAAACTCGCTGATCACCGCCATCGCTGTGAACTGCTCGGAAGCTGCTCCTGCAGGCGTCAGTTCGTCCGGCATTGCGTTCATTTCCTCGGATGAGGGATCGCCGCCGGTCTCGTCTGCGGTAGGGTCTCCTCCCGAGGTGTCCATGGATGGGTCCGGTCCGCCGGAGCTTGATCCGGCGGTAGGCTTCTCGGCCTTGTTCTTGCGCTCGACGGTTATCATCAACTGCTGCTGGCCCATGACGACCCACTCGGTCGGGACGACTTGCTTGACTTCCTCGCGCTCGCTTCCGAGTGTTGTGGCCTTCGCCGATCTCATCGCCTCGGAGATAGTCGGTGGCAGTCCGGAAAGCTTCTCGCCTGCGATAGAAATGGCTGACATCGGCAGTACGACTTTCGCCACCAGTTCGTTGTTCTTCTCGCGTTCGAGAAGCTTCTTGATGAGCTGCTGGACGTTCTCGATGGTGGGGGACGAACTCCCGCTCATACCGCCTCCCGATTCCATCGACGGCGACTCCATACCCATCGGGCCGGACCCCGGCGTTCATGCCGCGAACCATCAGCGGCATGCGTCCGGTCGGCATGTCTTTGGGGAGCTTGAGGCTGACCGTCCTTGTGACCGGATCGGCCTTGAACGGCTTTATGACGATGCCCACGTCAATCGTGTCGCCCGGCGCGAACTTGCTTTCCTTCACAAAGATACGCTGGATCTGAGCGGTCTGGTGCTTCGGCGTAATCTCGACCGTGACATCGACCTTCTTCACTCCGATGGGGTAGAACCTGTTGTTCTGGAGCGCCATGAGTATCTGCTGCAGGTCGCCGGTGGCGGCCATGTCGATCATCACCGGATCGAAAAAGGTGTTCTCCCGCACGATGCTGCCGATCTCATCGGCAACGACTTCGGTCCTCACCTTGGCGGTTGCATCATCGGGGCTCCCGCGCATCTCGAAGATCGCCTCCGTGGTCGCTCCGACTATCATGCTGCTGGAGAAAAGCGGGTGGTTTATCACCTGGACATTGAAGTCTTTCTTCAGGTCGCGGGACTTGTCGTCGACGTGGATCGTTACCGGAATCATCTTCGGAGCGGTACCGATCTCGCCGGCGATGCTCCAGGGGCGGTCCTGGAATACACGGCCGACCGTCCTGATCGGAGAGGCTATCTTGCTGGAGATCATAACGCTGGGGAAGACCTCGTGCACGTAGGCGGTCGTCATCGGCGCATCGAGCGGCCCCATGCCGTTCATGAACGGACTGGAAATCATCGGGTGACCGAACGCGAGTATCCTGTTTCCCCTGCGGTAAGTTATCGTGCCGACTCCTGTGATGTCGAGATCGCCCGTGACCAGCGACAGACCCACCGCCGCGCCCGGCACCAGTTCGACGTTGAGGTTCGCCTTGTCAGCGGGAACGCCGGCGCCCGCGACCGGCACCATGTTCAACGGCTTGAGCTGTTCGGCCAGCACGGACATCATCCGCGGCGACATCCCCCGCACCGCAAGGGGCATGGCGAGTGGCCGGAATACCAGGGTGCCGCTATCGTAACTCTGGCTGCCGTCATCTATCGCGACCTTGCTGAACAACCGGCCGGCGAGCGGTATCGGCTTATCGAGGTTGGTGGCGTCGAGCTGGTAGAAGGTCGATGGCGTCGATGGCAGGGACGGATCCCAGGCTTCCAGCATGTGCTCGATCGGGGTGACCATCCCGATCGGCTCTTTGATGAATGCCTCACCATAGGCGAACGCGCCGAGCAGCTTGCCGTTGACATAGACCGGGCTCCCGCTCATTCCCTGGATCAGGTTGGCGCCGCGCTCCGTGATCGGGCCGCCCTTCATCTTTACAAGGATGAGGCTCTTGCCGAAGTTCATCTTCTCCATTACGCTGAGCACTTCGACTTCGAACGTCTCGATCTTCGTGCCGCGGAAGACGGTCTTGCCGTAGCCCTTCATGCCAGGCTTGACGTCCTTGACGAGCATGATGTTCTTCAGGTCCTGCGGATCTATCTTTCGCTCCGGTGTCTTGCTCGTCGCAGCGCAGGCGATTCCGGCCAGCCAGACCAGCATGAGAGCAATTGCTAAGCGCCGATTCAACATGTAAGGCCCCTTTCGGTGACGAAAAAAGGTGTGAGCGGAATCCCGGGAGTCCGCCCACTGGATTATTTATAGCATTCATCGTGGCAGCATGTCAAGCGCATTTGACACCCCGTTGGCGCCGTGATAGACTGCCTGCGAGATGTGTCGAAGAACCCTCGGTTTCCTCTTACTGATACTTCTGCTCGCAAGGGCCGCCACCGCAGGCGAAAACTGGCGTGTGACGCGTACAAGCCACTTCATTATCTATTACGCAAATAAGTCCGCCTCGGTTGCATCCAAGACCGCTACATCTGCTGAAAAGTGGTATATTCGCCTGTCCGACAAGCTGGGGTTTTCCCCGGGCGGCGTGACGCCGGTCTACCTGTATCCTGATAGAGCCGCTTTCTCCGATGCAACTGGTGTCGGTCGAGCGGAGACCATAGTCGGCATTGCTCAGGCGCACGTCATCCGAGTGGACGCATCAGGTGTATACGCCGACGTCGAGCAGATTCTTGCCCACGAGATGGTCCACGTCTTCATCGTCCGTCGGCTTCACGGGTACACCTCTCGTCTGCCACTATGGTTCCATGAGGGACTCGCACAATACCTTACTGACGACTGGAGCGAAGCGGATCAGCAGGTGCTGGGGGACGCGGTATCCAGCGGCGAAATCCGCGACCTCGCAAGCATCACTACGAGCTTTCCCAGGGATCAGAAGGGCAGGGAGATCGCCTACGCCGAGAGCTACTCGATCGTTGGGTACATCGCCCGCAGGTATACGCTCCAGGCCCTGCGGGACCTTGTGACCGAAACGAAACAAGGCAGGCCGTTCGATGTCGCATGCCTGTATAGCCTCGGCACGGAGCCCGATGTGCTCGAACGAGAGTGGAGGGACTCCCTCTCGAAGCAGTATGGCGTCCAGCGCTGGTTCCGGCTTGGGGCGGCGGTCATCTCGGCATTCATGGCCGTGTTCGGGATTCTGGCGTTCGCTGCACGGATTCGTCAGAAGCGCCGCCAGGCCCAGCAGTTCGAGGAGGAGCAGAAATCACGCTGGCGCGATGCCGATGACCTCACGTAAGGTCCGTCACTCTGTCCCGGCCCGGGCCTCGATCAGCCGCCAGCTCATTCCATCGAATTCGATCGGAATGGACTCTCCCGTCAGCGTCAAAGGCTTCCCGCTGATGGCGTCAACGGCTGACAGCGCTCCCGACTTGAGGCCAAGCTTCGCTCGATCGAGAGTGATCGTCGTCGAAGCCGGCTCGCGCTTCAAGTGGCTTACGAAGATCAGCGCCTTTCCTTGCCTGGCGAACGCACTCGCCTTGACCGATCCATCACTCGACGTTACCCCGGATCCCTTCCAGTAAGGCAGCCACTTCGCCGAAGCGATTCCGAACCGATCGCATGCATTCCAGATCGGTGCAACAGCCTTCAGGGTGTCCAGACCGCCGGGCCTAACTTCGACGCCGTGCACCCAGGCCATCGCGATCGCTTCATCGAAGGTGAACGGATTGTTCACGTAACACAGGAACTCGGCGTCAATCCCGTGAGCCCAGCCCATGAACTCGGCGCGGAACGCATCGAGCGGTATCTCGACCTTGTCGGCGGACGTGTATCCCTGGTACTGCTCACCGTCCCAGTAGCTGTCGCAGAACGATAGGGTCGGCATCGTGAGACTGGCTGACATGTGTACGTCGAGAATCGCGTCCGGCCTGTGCTTACGGACGATGTCGGCGATTCGGCGCATCATGCTTCGAACCGACAGCACCGGGTAGGTATTCCGGATGACGCCGGCTTCATCTTTCCATCCGCAGCCGTGCGACTCGTTCTGACACCGCCACGCTTCGGAAGTCCCGTCGAAGTACAGCCCATCGAGCTTGTAATCGGTGAACAGCTTGTCGATGCCCTTGACGAGCCATTCGCTCCAGGTGCTTCGGGCGCACGTGGCATCGAAGGACCGGAACTCGGCCTTGTAGTCGGGTACCCACGGGATGAGCGGCAGCACGGACCACTCGTCGTGATGCCCCTGGATCTCGGGCGCTGATCTGGCGACGCCGTAGCCGACATAGACGAGCAGCTTCAGCCCTCGCTGGTGGCATGCATCGATCAGCTTGCGCAACTCCTCCGGATCCGGCGGCACGAGTTGCCCGTAGTATTCGGGCCACATGTCGTGGTAGACGACCGTCTTCACCCCGGCATCGCGGTACGCATCGAGAAGGATCTTCCCGTCCTGATCCGGCTCATCGCTCTCATAACTGATGTAGTGGCATATTCGAGCCTGCGATCGCCACTCGAACGAGACCGGCTTGACGGGAGTAGCCTGAAGCCCGAAGCGGATGTGCACCGGTGAGTCAATCGTTGCCTTGTGATCGAGAAACGTTGTCGTGAAGAGGACCGTGTCGCCGTCGGTTCGAACGTGGAGCGCGTTGGTCGGCTCGTTCAGCCGCCAGCCCTCGTCCGATTCGCAGCACCACGCCAGACCGCGATCTTCATCGCCGAGCCAGACGTACGGCATGAACTTCTGTCTCCACTTGCCGCCGTATTCCGGCAAGCCGCTCGTCAACTGGCCTCCCCACTCAAAACATGCAGCATGAATATATCGGGCCGATTCCGTCTTTCGTGGGATCTCGAGTCGAAGCGAGGTCAGCTCGATGGGTTTCTTCGGCGTGAGGGTGACGTCGTACCAGCAGAACCCGTCGCAGTCGCCCGTCATCCGCGCGCTGATCTCGAACCCATGCGACTCGCCGAGCCATTCCCAGGTCGCGGAGTCTGCGCCACCTTCTGTGACCTTTCCCTGGCCCTTGATGTCACTCATCGAGGCGGCCGGATCCGCTGTTATGCGGATAGGTGATGCGAGAAGGGGCTTACCGGCGGCTGTGATCTGCTGTGGGAGAAGCATCGCTCCGAGGCTCGTATCGCGTCCCAGGCAGCGAAACGACTTGGAGGTCGCTTTGACGGGCGTGTACGGCTTCGGGACAGCCGTCCATCCGGTGGATGACAGAGCGATCAACAGGATGCTCGTGGCGATGAGAGCCATGCGGAAAGGACATGTAAACATGCCATCATGTTCCAGCAGGTTCCGGTGCATTCCTTCCGGCTATTCAAAGGCATCTCCATGCCGCCCTATATCAGTGGCATGGAGATGATCTCGTCGCCGGTCTCCAAGTCGATGATTGCCACCTTGCCATCCTGGATCAATCCCACAGTTGGCGTGAGGACGCCGTTCCGCTCGAGCTTGGGATGTGCGGGACTCCCGGGGTTGACGTGAATCATGCCGCCGATCCGCTCTACTGCGGGCAAGTGAGTATGACCGGTGACGAGCAGATCGGTCTGTCCACGCTCAGCCAATCGGCGAATCGATTCCGGGGTCAGGGTGTGGCCGTGACTCACTGCAATCCTCAGACCGCCGGATTGCACGAAGGCATACGGCGAAAGCACCGGTATATCGAGCAGCTCCTCGTAGACCTCAGCGTCGCAGTTGCCCCTCGCCAGCACGATGGGAATGGGGCATGCGTTCAGCAACTCGACCAGCCCGGGGACGTCGTACCCGGGCCGGCGCCCGAGCCTCGGGGGATGGTAGAGGATATCTCCCGCATGGATGATGAGATCCGCGCCCGCGAACCTGACCATCGCCTTGTGCCACGCCGGAACGTTGCCATGTGTATCGCTTATGATACCAATCTTCATCCGATCGTCTCGTCCCGGCTAGTGGAAGGTTATCGACAGGTTGTCTATGCCGGTGTGCAGCCAGTATCCCTTCCACGGCTGCAGCAGCGTTGTGTCCGCATAGTCGTCGTCGAGGCCCAGGGTCATGATGTTGCTGCCATTGTTGTCCCACCAGTAGCAGATGGTGTTCAGCCAACCAAGGTTCCTCGCCGTGGAGATCGGTCGTGTATACAGACCTTGGCTCACCGTAACCATGTTCCAGTCCTTGGGTCCCATGAACGGGCAGCCGATGATGTACCACCCGGCTCTGGGAAGGGCAATGGTACGCTCGGTCTGGGGCGCTACGTCGGCCGGTTCGTAGCTGATGGTCGAGGGCACCGGTGTCCAGAGCCAGTAGCCGTCGTCTATGCTTACATCGCCGAAATCCGACGGACTGTACTGCGAATAGATGATCAGGTTTTGGGTGGCGCCATCCCGGCGATACAGAGTGCCATCGATATCGATCCCCTGGAAGACAACGAGAGGATTGGGGTCCGCGGGCTGGGCCGGAAGGCTAAGCAGGTTCCATCCTGCGGTAACCATGCCGGGCGGAGACGTCAACATGCCCGACTCGATCGCCGCATCCTTTCGGAGCACGTCGCCCGCCGAGAGTTCGAGTCCACCGAACGCCTTAGGCCCGTAGCCCTCCTTGCTGATCGCCACTCTGTAGATCCCCGGGGGCAGGTCAAGGAACGCGTACGTGCCTGTGGCATCGGTGCGAGTCGTTCTTTCGACCGGCCCTCTGATCGTTACGGACGCTTTGTATATCCAATTGCGGTAGATCGGATGGTTCGGCTCAGCTACATCCGTGATCGTCCCGAAGATGATTCCTGTTGTCGGTTGATCCTTCCATGGCATGTCGGGGATCGGCGCCGGCTGGCTGAACAGGTCCGCCGTGACGGCATCGAAGAAGGCCCCCGCCGGTTGACCATCCTTGTTGGTCACGGCGTAGCTGTACGCACACAGTCCGTCGCACCCGGAGTTGCGCGAGTAGGTCATCTGATCGATACTCGCAGAGATCGAGTTCATGTAGATGCCCTGTCCATCGACTGCAAGCCTTCCGGATGAGCCTGCCGCTCTGGGCAGCCAGTTCGCCCATTCGCGATAGCTCGCCTTCTGGACTGTGTTGTACTCGCGCTTGTAGTTCATGAGGATGTTGATGTCAATGATATGCTGATTCATCCAGCCACGGGCATCCTGGAAGACGCCGGCATACTGGGGCGTGCGTTCGTACTCCGTATTGGGATCCGCGCCGTCCCAGCCAACGGTATCGACCGACATCTTGATCCGCGGGTTCAGGTACATGGCCTCGACGTAGCACTTCGTCAGCAGATCGGTGACCTGCTGCCTTCGATAATCGCACCAGACCTGCCAGTTCGCAGAGGGGTTGCTGCCATCCTCGCCCACAGGCGAGGTCGGGGGATAGTAGCCGTGCTCGTACTGGAAGCGCCACCTGACGTACTGGTTGTAGCCCCAGTTCGTGCCGGGATAGCGCACATAGTCGAAGTTGATGCCGTCCAGCGTCTGGTACTGGCCGACGATGTCCTTCACGATGTTGGCGATATAATCCTGAACGCCCGGAACACCGGGGTCGATGTTCAGGCTGTTGCCTTCCTGATAGCCGCCTCCTGAGGTCCTCATCGACCAGTCCTCGGCGGATTCCGGCCCGTGTTCAGCCCAGACGTGTCCCGCCTCAGCATCCGGATAAGTGAGAAACCATGCCCGGTAGGTCACGATCCACGCATGGACCTCGATCCCCTTGGCGTGTGCCTTGTCGATTAGATCCTGGAGCGGGTCGTATGCCCCCTCAGGCGGCGTTATATTCGTGCCCCATGGCTCGTATTGGGAAATGTAGTAGGCATCCCCCGCCTTCCTGACCTCCACCACGATGGCGTTGTAGTTGGCGGCGGAGACCTTATTCACGAACGCAGTCGTCTCTTCAGCGCTGAGGAAGCCGTTGTGCCAAGTGTCAGCCCAGATCATGCGGTATTCCGGGGCGGTGGACGAGGTGGCGAATGTGTGATCCTCGGAAACCGTCGTATTCCCGGCGCCGTCCGTGGACTTGACCCGGAAGTGATAGAGCGTATCGGTCAGCAGACCTTCGAGGGTCACGCTGTGCAGGGTGACGAGGTTTACGTCAAGGGGCGATTCGGAGCCGTAGTCTGTCGTGATCCCATACTCCACCTGGGAGTTGGCCGGCTCGTTCGTTTTCCACCTCACGATGGCCGAGTCCATGCGCCTGGACACGGATATCTCGGAGATGACGGGCGGCGTCTCATCAGGGCCTCCGGTGGTGAAGTAGAATGGCCCCACGTTGATCTCATTCGACTCGGCGTCCTTGGATACCACACAGTAGGTGTAGGTCGTGTCTGGATCGAGTCCCGTTATCACGACTCTGTGGTCCGTTACGAGTTCTGAGTCGAGTGGGGTCTGCGAGGTGTAGCCCCCGATGCCGTATCCGACCAGCGATGTTGCAGGCTCATCTGTGACCCAGGTGATGACGACCGAGTTGGATCCCGGGTCGGCGCTGACCTCTGATATCACCGGTGGAGTAACATCGGCCGACTTCGTCGTGAACCAATATACTCCCTTGGTGACGCAGTTTCGGCGCGCGTCACAAGACACAACCGCGTAGTAGTATTTCGTATCCGGCAGCAGGTTCGTCAGAGTGACGGAGTGATCCGTTACCAGCGTTATGTCTTCGACCGTCTCGCCGGTCGGAGGATTGGATGTTCCGTAGCGCACCTGAGATGTTGCCGGCTCGTCGGTCACCCAGGTGATGACGCAGGTACGCGATCCGGGATCAGCCTTCACCGTGTACGTCTTGGGTGGAGCGATATCGAGCGCCTTGGTGGTGAACGTGTGATCGCTGGATACAGAGGTGTTCCCCGAGTCGTCGGTCGAGATCACGCGATAGTGGTAATCTGTCTCCGGCAGCAGGTTCGGAATGAGCACGCTGTGGTCCATGACCAGTTCCAGATCCTCTGTCGTGATGTTTCCGTACGATGACGTCGGACCGTACTCCACCTGTGATGTCGAATTCTCGTTGGTGTGCCAGGTTATCAGTACCGAGTTGGTCTCCGGGTATGCCGTCTCCTCGCTGATCTCGGGTGGAGTTGTATCCAGTGGGGTAGTGGTGAACGCCACGTCGTCGGACACGCCAGTGTTGCCCGCTCCATCGAGCGATTGCGCCCTGAGGTGGTACCCGGTCGAGGGCTCGAGCCCCCTGATGGTCACATGGTGATAGGTGATGAGTCTGGTGTCCAGCACGCTGGAGCTGCCATATGAGGTTGTTTCGCCATAGCTCACCAGAGTATCAGCCGGTTCATCCGTCAGCCAGGTGACGACCACGGATCTGGCGCCGGGCACTACGGTCAGGCCGGAAATCAGTGGCGGAAACTTGTCTTCTCCCTCCAGACGGAACGTGTGGTCGGGAGAAATCGCAGAGTTGCCCACTGCGTCGGTGGAGTGAATCCTGAAGTGGTAGAGTGTCAGCGGATCGAGTCCCGTGATGCTCACCGAGTGCTGCGTGACGTCAGCGTTGTCCAGGGTGGTCAGGTTGCCGTAGCCGATGGTAGTTCCGTACTCGACCTGCGAGTCAGCGGGTTCGTCGGTATCCCAGGTGATCACAGCCGATTCCGAGCCCGCGACGACCTGCACGTTCGAGATGATCGGAGGCGACTGGTCGCCGCCGTGGGAATAGAATCGAACCGCATCTGCGACAACGATCTTGTTGATATCCGGGCCATTGTTCGTTATCTGAACGTAGTTGCCGGTCCCGGGGTTCATGTCATACGTTCCCAGGAAGACCCACGTGCCGCCGTTCTGCTGCTGATTGACTTGCAGGACGGTGTCAGGCTCGGTTCCGGCATGGTGCACCGTGACGTTGGCGCGCACCGTCCTGTCCATTCCAGCCGGGTACCAGATGTAGACCTCCCACTGCATGCCTGTCGCCCCCAGGTCCGGGGTGAAGGTCACCGAGTTGCCGTTTCCAGGGCTCTGACTGCAGTAGAGGTAGCTGTCGCCCTTCTTGGCGCTCGACGAGGTGCCCGTCGTCCAAGTGCCCGTCACACTGATCCATTCGGAGTTCACCTTGTCATCGATGATTATGTCGTTGGCCATCACTGCCGGTGACAGCAGTGCCACGACAAGCGCCGTTATCAGGACGAACCTCGGCCGTAGGACTTGCATTCGTGTACCTCCTCGCTCTCGATCGAAGGAACGGACGTGATGAATCGAGTGGCCCGCATCGCCGGGCGGTGGCGGCGCGGGACCACTCGATGGAAAGTCACGCAATCATCACCCTACTGCAGGGTGAGCGTTATGTCATTAACGTAGGTCTGCACCCAGTAGCCGTGCCATGGCCTGATGATGTTCCAGGCAACGAAGTCCTCCGGTAGACCGAAGTCCACCAGGCTCTGAGTCTCCGCATCCCACCAGTAGCCGGTGGAATTCATCCAGTTGTTGGTCTGAGCGGCCGTGAGTATGGTCACCGTCTCAGCGCCATGCTTGACCGTGGTATCCGCCCACTGTCTGTCGGTCTCGAACGGGCAGCCCATGATCGCCCATCCTGCTGTGGGCAGAGGAATGTCGTGGGAGCTGCCGCTGCTCGGATTCGCCTCGTACGAAATCGTCCCGGCAGAGGCTGCTTGCAGCCAGTAGCCGTTTTCGATATCCATGTTGCCGAACTGCTCGGGACTCCATGTGTCGTAGATGAGGAGGCTCTGCGTCGGGTTGTCCCACCTGTAGAGCGCGCCGTCTATGCTGATTCCGCTGAGCACAACCGCCGGATCGGGGTTCACCGGCTGAAGTGGAAGGCTGATCAGACTCCAACCGTTGACAAGCACGCCGGCCGGGGATGTCTTGGTCACAGTTCCGAGCGCGACGTCCTTCCTGACCATCTGGCCTGCGCTCACCGATACGGCAGTGATCACCTGTGTCGGGAATCCGGTCTTGCTGATTGTGACAGCGTAGGTTCCCGGCGTCAGATCGAGGAATCCGTATGTGCCAGTGGCGTCAGTCTGAGTGCTGCTGATCTCGGGGCCGCTCAGGGAGACTGTCGCCTTGTAGATCCAGTCTGCGTAAATCGGATCGTTGGGGGTCGATGCGTCCGTCACCGTTCCGAAGATCACGCCATTGGTAGGCTGAGTTTTCCAGGTCATCTCAGGTACGGGGACGTATTCCGGATAGACCTGGCTCTCCACGGTGCCGAAGAATAAGGGGGGATCCAGCACCGGAGGGCTGACGTGGGGAACCGCGTAGCTATAGTTGCACATGCCACCATTGCCTGTCGATCGGCTATAGAGCATCTGAGTGACCGTATCTGCTATCGAGTTCAGATATGCGCCGTTTCCGTCAACAGAGAATCTGCCGCTGGTGTCGCCGAGGTTGGCCAGGTAGTCGCTCCATATGCGGAAGTCCGGACCCTGTGCGGCATCGAACTCTCGCTTGTAGTTCATCTGGACCGTCATATCGACTATGTGGTCGAGCATCCACTGCTTGCCGTTCTGATAGACATCGGCATACTGGCGGGTTCCCTCGAAGCTCGTGTTCGGGTTGCCCTGCGACCATGCGACCGTGTCTACCGAAACGTTGATCGTCGGGTTGATATAGGTTGCCTCCAGCCAAATCTTCTTCATGAGATCGCTGACCTGCTGCCTGCGATAGTCGCACCAGGTGCTCCAACCGGCGCCTGCACTCGTGGTCGGCGGCATGTATCCATACTCGTCGAAGAAGCGCTGCATGGTGAGTTCGTTATATCCCCATGTGGTGCCGGGATATCGAATGTAGTCGAAGTTGACACCGTCCATCGTCGGGTATTTCGACACGCAGTCTGTGACGACCTTGCAGAGATAGTCCTGCACGCCCGGAACGCCTGGATCGAGGTTCCAACTGGTGCCATCAGTGATGCTTCCGGTATTGGTCTTCATTGCCCACTCAGGATGCAGTGTCCAGACATGATTCGCGGGCGGGGCGGGCCAGTTATTCCTCCAGACCCGATATGCTACGAACCAGCCATGTACCTCGATGCCTTGCGCATGACACTTGGTCAGCATGTCCGCAAGTGGATCATAGGCGCCGCCACCCGGGCTGATGTTGGTTGCCCAGGGCTCGTAGGCCGAGTTATAGTAGGCGTCTCCTGATTTTCTGATCTCAGGGATCAGCACATTGTAATTGGCCGCTGCCATCGTATTAACGAGGTTTGTCGTCTCCGCTTCAGTCAGGAAGCCGTTGTGCCATGTGTCGGCCCAGATCGCACGGACCTCGGGGACTGGAGGGGCGGTCGTGAACTGATAGTCGCCGGAAGCTGCCGGATTCCCCGAGCCATCGTCGGATTTGACGCGAAAATGAAACAGCGTCTGGGATGTCAACCCCGAAACGGTGACAGAGTGGCTGGTAACCAGACCGGTATCCTTGGTCGTCTGGCTGCCATACCCCGCGGTCAGGCCGTACTCGACCTGCGAGGTAGCGGCCTCATCGGTGGTCCAGGTGATGATCGCGCTGTTCACACCCGGAGCCGAGGACACGCCACTGATCACCGGCGGAGTTGTATCGCCCGCGGTGACCGAATAGAAGCGCATCGCGTCCGCGATTGCCCTTCTTGTTCCGCTGGCGGCGTAATTCGTGATGCGGGTGTAGTTTCCCGTGCCCGCATTCATCGTGTACGCACCAACCAATACCCACATGCCCTGGTTTGCGTTCTGGGGTATGATGACGGTCGTATCCCCCAGCGGCGTGGTGCGTAATGAACTGCGTTCCCTGAGATGATTGACTCACTGTTGGGAACCAGGTGTACACCTGCCAATCACTCGCCGTGGACGGTATGTTCGGCGTATACGTGGCAGTAGCCGATCCCGAGCTGCTCTGGTTGACGTACCGGTAGTCCGCCCCATACTTGTTCGTGGCGCTGGTCGCCGTGACCCAGGTGCCCGCAAATACAGCACTCGGATTGTCCACGATCACTTCCTGTGATGCTGTTGCCGGGACAACCAGGCCTATCAGCAACACAGCCAGGATGACCCACATTCCAGTCTTCATAATGCGATTCCTCCACTCCCTTGATATTGAAGCTCCACTCTCAAAGCGTATCAACGAGAGGTCAAGAGCGTAATGACCTCCCTGTGCGGGGTTAACCATCAACAATACAGACGCATGCCCATCATTGAGCATACTGCAAGATTGGTGCCAGTTACGCCGTTTTGCCCGCTATCAGGTAATCTCATAAGGTTACCCGACCTGCTGTCCCCTGCAGTAAAGACGTGCGAGCGTCACATCCGTTTCCTGTTCTTACTGCAATATCAGCGACAGATCGCCCACATAGGTCTGCACCCAGTAGCCGTGCCACGGCTGAATGATCTCGCTCGAGGCGAAGTCTTCCGGTATACCGAAGTCACACAGGCTCTGAGTGACAGCATCCCACCAATAACCGCTGGAATTTAGCCACTCGTTCGTCTTGGCGGCCGCGAGAATGGGTACCGTCTCAGTTCCATGCTTGACGAGGGTGTCTCCCCATTGTCTCTCAGTCTCGAACGGGCAGCCGATGATCGCCCATCCCATCGTCGGAAGCGATATCGTCCGCTGAGCGGACGTTCCGCCGTATGCCTGGTAGCTGATATTCGCAACCGATTCGGACTGCAGCCAGTAGCCGCTTCTCGATGCTCACAGTCCCGAACTGCTCGGGCTCCATGAATCGTAGAGCAGGAGACTCTGCGTCGGATTGTCCCACCTGTACAATCTGCCATCGATGTTGATGCCGCTGAATACCGACGCGGGATCGGGATTCGCAGGCATACAGGGAATGCTCAGCAGACTCCAGCCGTTCACGACGACTCCCTCAGGCGATGTCACAGTCACGAAGCCGAGATCGAAGTCCTCCCGGAGCGCCTGACCGGCTGCAAGGACCTGCGCAGTGTAACTCCTGGTCGGGAATCCGCTCTTGGATGTGGTGACCGTGTAAGTCCCGGGAGGCAGATCGAGGAATCCATATGTCCCGGTGGCGTCGGTGCTCGTGCTGCGGGTGACGGGTCCGGTGAGGTTCACCGTCGCCTTGTAGATCCAATTCTTGTAGATCGAGTCGTTCGGCTTGGCGGCGTTCGTCACGGTCCCGAAGATCGTGCCCGTGGTCGGTGCGGTCTTCCACGGCATGTCCGGGATCGCGGCGGGCGATGCGAATATGGTAGAGCTGACTGCGTCGTAGAAATCCGAGTTCGGTCTGGACTCATCATTTGTGGAGCGGTAGCTGTACGTCACCATTCCTTCCGCTCCCGCATCCCGCGCATACTGCATCTGGATGATGTTGTTCCCGATCGAGTTCATGTATGCGCCCTGGCCTTTGGCCAGGTGTCTGCCGTGGCGATTGTCCACGAAGAAATCCGTCCAGTCGCGATAGTCACGTGCCGATGTGGCAATATCCTCGTCCTTGTAGCCCATGGGTGTCAGGAGGTCCAGGATTCCCTCTTCGGCCCAGGCCGGCCAGTTCTGGAAGACGTCGTTGTATGTCGATGTGTTGGTGAAATCGTACGTCGGATACAGTCTGCCTCCGCCGGTGAGGCAGGTGGACATCTTGATGCCGGGCCTGATTGCCGTTGCTTCCAAATAGCACTTTCGGACCAGATCGGTCACCTGGGTGCGCCTGTAATCACACCAGTTGTCCCACTGAGCACCGTTGTCACTCGCCGGCGGGTAGTAGCCGTACTCGTTGTAGAAGCGCTGCTTAGCGATATCGTTGTAGCCCCACTCCGCGCCCATGTAGCGGATGTAGTCGAAGTTGAAGCCGTCGATCTCATACTTGCCGACGATGTCCTTGACGACTTCGCACACGTAGTCCTGGACTTTGGGCAGCCCGGGATCGAGGAAGTAGCTGGATCCATCATTGTTAGCGCCGGTCGTGCTCAACATCGCCCATTCAGGGTGCTGCGCCCAGATGTGAGACGGAGGTGCTGCTCCCCATGCCGGTCGCCAGATCCGATATGTCACTATCCAGGCGTGGACCTCGATCCCCTCGGCGTGCGCCTTGGTGATGAGATCCGCCAGCGGATCCCACGGTGCGGGCTGTGAGATGTTCGAGGCCCTCGGCTCGTACTCCGAGTCATAGTAGGCGTCGCCGGCTTTTCTGACCTCGGGTATGATGACGTTGTAGTGACTATTCTTGGCCGTGTTGACGAGTGTGGTGACCTGACTGGGGCTGAGGAACCCTTCGCCCCAGGCATCGACCCACATGGCGCGGTATTCGGGGAGAGGCGCGCTCGCCGTCGCGAACGTCAAATCGCCGGATGCCCCGAGGTTTCCCGCGCTGTCTTCGGACTTGGCACGGTAATGATAGAGCGTGCCGGGCAACAGGTTGGTCAGATAAACTATGTGCTGAGTCACCACATCGGTGTCCTTGGTCGTCTGGCTGCCATACCCGGTCGTCAGTCCGTACTGAACCTGAGATGTCGCGGCCTCGTTCGTTGCCCATCGGATCGTGGCGGACATGTAGTCAGGTTCGGCTTGAACGCCCGAGATCACCGGTGGAGTGGTGTCAACGCCGCCCGACGCCGAGTAGAACCTGAAGGCATCGGCCATCACGTTCTTGCCCTCTGACCCCAAGTTTGTGATCCGCGCGTATCCGCCTGTTCCGGCGAGGAATGAGTAAGTACCGACCAACAGCCACTGTCCTCCGTTGATCTGCTGGTTGATGTAGACGTAGTTGTCGCCGCCCGCTGAGTGGATCAGGTACTCGGCCTGCGTGGGACGGTTCGTACCTGCGGGATACCACGTGTAGACCGCCCAATCGCTCGACGTGACCGGGATGCTCGGCGTGTAAGTCGCCGTCTTGCCTCCCGAGACATTCTGGGCGCACCAGTAGTAGTCGCTGCCGTATCTTCCGGCCGCAGTCGTGCCGGTAGCCCACGTGCCGACCAACTCGGCACTTGCGTTGTCCATGATGACCTCGTTCGACGCTCCGATCGTCGGGGCCGTCAGAATCAGGATCGCGACTATCGCAGACAGTATTCTCAGCATAAGCCTATTGCAGTATCAGCGTCACATCGTTCACATGAGTCTGCACCCAGTTGGGGTGCGAGCATGACAAGTGCTATGAGAGTTATCACAACTGGTAACGTTTTTCTCATCTGCTCTTCTCCTGCAGGTGAGCGGAAGCGGCGGGCACGGAGGCGCGGCCACCATACGACGGGTTCAGCGGAATATCAGAGACAGGTTGTCCACATTGGTCTGTATCCAGTAGCTGTGCCACGGGAGCAGGGTGTTCGCACTGACGAAATCCTCAGGGAGTCCCATGTCGCACAGGGACTGGGTTTCGCTGTCCCACCAGAAGCCCACGGAGTTCAACCAGTTGTTCGATCTTGACGCAGCCAGCATAGGATGAACTTCCACGCCGTTGGTGACGAGAGTGTCAGCCCACAACTTCTCCGTGGTAAACGGATTGCCGACGATGGTCCATCCGGCTGTCGGCAATCCCACGAGGAAGTCGGCCTCGGAAGCGCCGTGGATCATCACATCCAGTTGCGGATATGCTGCATCCTCCTGAAGCCAGTATCCGTCCCCTCGCAAGATGCCGCCGAACCTCTCCGGCGACCAGGAATCGTAGATTAGCAATCCTTGTGTGCGGGCATCCCACAGGTATAGTCGCCCGTCGATCGGAACCGACCCGAACGTGCTCGACGGCGAGGCCTCGAGGGGGGAACCTGGAATCGTCAGCAGACCCCACCCGGCCGGCATGGTGTTCGCCGGTGCATGGATCATCACGCCCGGGTCTGGGAGGATGTCGCTCTGGTTCCGCGGCAGCAGAACGCTGTGATGACCGCCGGAAATGCTCTCAATACTGCTTATGCCTCGGATGCGCACGTATGAGTTGAATGGTGGTGGAGCCAGCGAGTTACCATCCGCAAGATCCGAATACCGTACCCGCAGTCCCGCAGTGACGGTTCCATCCCTGACGCAGCCGCCATCGTCCACATAGAAGAACTTGGCCAGTTCATCTACGGCGGTGACCTTGCCCACAGTTTCGATCAGGAGGCTCGTCTTGCTGATGTCCGCACCGGAAAGCGGCAGGTTCGGTGATGCAGCCGCCAGGTCGCGCCCCCTCATCTCGATCGGTTCCACGACGCCGACATCGGTCTCAACGGTGTAGACCAGAGGATTTACGATTCGTCGCTCGCCGCCCGACGTGGTTCCAAGCGCGCCGTAGACTCTCACGATATCTCCCGGTTGCACCAGCACGTCGGAATCAATCGGCAGTTCGACCATGATTCCGGCGGCACGGTCCGGATCCTCGATGTAGAACTTGTCCAGGAGCTGGTTGTTTCCCGCAGTCACCGTCATCTGCGGCAGGGCGACTCCGACGCCATCTGCCAACTGCTTCGCTGCCGAGATGCTCGCCGCATCGACTCCGGATGCCAGGAAGTCCAAGGTCTGGATAGCCCCGCCTACGATCGTCACGGGCTTGGTCTGGGTGTATGAGCCCTTGGTGGCCGTGATGTTGTAGTCCCCCGGTGCGAGATTCATGTAGGCATAGAATCCCGTGCTGTCACCATAGGTCCCATATCCGCTGCCTCCGCCTGCCGGGATCACGGATATCCATGTGGTATCGACTCCGGCGCCCTGGAGGGTATCGATTATCCGTCCCTTGATATGGCCCACAGCCGTCGAAGTCTTCCAGGGCATGTCGGGCAGTCCTACCGGCTGTGTGAATACCTGCGAGGTCAGCGAGGAATAGAAACTCGGCTCGTCATCGAGCGAGGTGTTCGGGTCGCCGGCGTACGTGAAGCCATACCTGTAGACCCCGATCCCCTTGGCGCCATTTGTGCGCGCCAGGCCCATCTGAGTCATACTATTGGTGACAGTATTTAGATACGACCCTTGCAGAACATAGGTGTGTCTCGATCCGCCGTTCGCCACACAGTCGCCGACGCGAGTGATGAAAGTCGTGTTGCTTGTCGTGTAGATCATCGGATGGTTGCAGTCGAGGATCCCGCCGATCATCCATGAGCGCCAGTCCTGGAATGCGGCGTTGTAGGCGTCTGGTCTGTTTCCGATCGTTGCCGCACCGATCACGAGTTGAGGCTTGACTGCCATGGCATTAGCGTATACCTTGCGCACGAAATGAGTTATCTGCTCTCGGCGCCAAGCCGACCACAGGCCATCGGTATTGCTGGGGACGTAGGTTCCCGCGTAGCCGTACCTCTCTCGGAATCTCTGCAGAGCGGTGTCATTGTAGCCTGCGTTCGACGAAGGATAGCGAATGTAGTCGAAGACCAGGCCGTCGATAGGATAGTGGAGTACCAGGTCCATAGCCGTATTGTAGTTCCACTCAGCCGCCCGCGGATGGCCGGGATCCGTGTAGTATCCTTCGCCTGAGTACAGTGTGCCTCCCGAGATGGTCTCGGTCAGCCAGTCCGGATGGCGATTCATGAGGTGGTCGGATTCGGGATCCGGGATGCTGCTCGCGATCCGCTCTGCCACGACCCATGCGTGGACCTGGATGCCCTCCGCGTGGGCCTGTGTGCACAGATCGAGAAGGGGATCGTAATCGAGGGCAACTTCTGCCTCCGGTGGTCGGATATCACGATTGGGGCGGGTGGGGAAGTAGTAAGCATCGCCGGTCTTGCGTATCTGTGCGGCGATGACATTGCAGTTGGAGAGCTTGGCCCGGTCTACCAACTCACTGACCTCGTTGGCGTTCTTGAAGCCGGGACCCAGGCGAACGCCCACAGCGCACGGTGCTCGGGGGCCTGCTGTGCGCTCGCCGGCACGGACACCGCCAGTGCGGTGGCAATGACAAGCACTATCAGCGCGGCTCTGATTGTTGCTCCCATTCCCATAGTTTGACCCAGGTGTGAAGGCACGTGCTGCCTGATCGAACGCAAAAAGACCAATGCCGGGCAACTTCTCATGGGCCGTCCAGGGGGGCTGAACCGGGGTGCGCTTACTGCCCAAACAGCTCGGAGAACGGCGAATGTCAAAGGCCCACTACTTCCACCACCCGGAGACGGGTCTCAGAATTGACATAATGTAGCCGGACAGCGACCAACGTCCGACTAACCGCGCACTTCAAGTATACCCCCAAAACGTCGGATTGTCAAGAAAACGTCACAAAACAGGTAATTGTGCCTATTCCCGTCGTTGCGCATGTCGGTTATCATCGAACAAGGATTCTCTGACCCATGGGGTCCGGGCCGGCGCAGACGAACGATAGGTCACCTGCTTCCCGGTATAATTACCAGTTTTTTGACAATGTGTCGCCAGAATCATGCAGATGTAGTATAATGGGCGTGTACGCCGTGCGAACCCCAGAAAGACAAGCGTCTGTCGGAGTAACCTGCCGATCGTCCCTGTCGCGCGGAGGCCTATCTTGCAGCAGGTTCAAGAACGATAACCATCGAAGAATGGGATGAATGAGGAGGGGGATGGGATGAAGGTCATACGGGTCTGCGTCCTGGTAGCCCTACTGCTGGGTCTAGTTGCTTCCGCCAACGCCAAGATTGTTGTGTATGAGCCCGTCGGCTGGGCTCAAAGCAGCCTTGCAAAGGTATCCTATCGCCTCAACTCCGGCGCAGCGCTTGTAACCGTTACCATTCGTGCGGCTGATGAGAACGGCAACCCTGTCGGTCCGCCCGTGCAATCCGAAACGTACTACGAGGAGGCCAGGGGTTACCACGAGCGGTTTTACTACGGTCTTGCCCCGAACACGTATGTTGCCACGATTGTCGCGAGCGGCAATACCGAGAGCCAGTGGCATCCGATCGAAGGCATCTACAAGTTCGATGAGCCCACGATCGAGTACCCACCGCCCAATCCCACCGCCCCCGACATCGAAGGCTGGTATGGTATAGCAATCAACACGAGATCAGCCAGCCCGTATTTCGGCTACACCTACGTGCCTCACAAGAGCTATCAGGACATCTACGTCTATCGCGGCGACGGCTCGTTTGTTCGCACCGCGAACGACGCCGGCATATACTGGGGTGCAAGTGCTCCGTGGGACGCATCCGTCGCCGGAGATGACTACGTCTATGTGAGCGATCGAAGCAACAAGTTTGTCTACTGCTTCAAACCGGACGGCAGCGGGTTCGAATCTGTCTCGCCCGGTGTCACCTATTCGAGAGGCATCTACGCGCGCACGGACGCCGGGGTAACCCACGTGTATGTGTCGGGCGGATTCGGCGACGTCTACGAGATCACACTGCAGTCGGATCACACCACATGGGGGACGCCGGCCGTAATCGCTACTCTCGGTACCGGTCTTAGTGACGACAACTTCAAGATCGGTGGACTGTGGGTGAACTCATCCGGTGACATCATGTACGTCTGCTACGACGGCAAGGTGCACAAACTCGTCAAATCCGCAGGAGTCTGGACTCAGGCGGCTTCTCCATGGCCAGTAGCCATTACCGCGTGCTGGGATATCGACATGTCGCCCGACGGAACCAAGCTGTGGGTATCCGCCAACACCGAGTACAATCCACCTGCGAGCTACGTCGTGTACCAGATCAACCCGTCGACCGGCGCCGTCACTCCGATGGCCTATGATACCGTCACCTGGGGGCACATGGTTAAGACTGACGCTGTGGGGAATGTGGCCTTCACATACGGGAAATCCACTCCCACGTGGGCGCAATACTACTGGGCGACTTTCACGGAATCTGGCGGATCGAGTTACGAGACGAAGACCAATGTTTTCTCCACGACCGGTGATCATCTCCCCGTGATGACATACTATGCAATGCAGCCGACGAGTGTGCCCGGAGACAACGCTACCACCTCCACTCTGACAGCCTGGGTCTATGACGGGGCCGGCTGGGACGATCTGCAGCAGATCACGGTAGATCTGGATGCTGTTGGGATCTCTGAGGACATCACCAGCACGGATAGAGAAAGAGGCATGAGCGATCCTTCCGGCAAGACCGCCATATTCACGGTCACGGGTCTGAAGGCCGCGGTTGGGGCCAGGGTTGCCACACACGAGCTTCCCATCACGATCTCGGACACCGTCGGTTCGGTCAACGACTCCGTCATGCTGGGTGTTACAGGAACCACGCTGACCTTCACTGTCAGGCACAACGAAACAAACAGACCGATTCCTAACGCCTTTGTGCGGGCGGTGGGAGGCATGTCGGGCCTGCCCGGGTACCCCTATGAGTATGTATCGCCGCTGACAGGCTCGAACGGTGTCACCACCCTTCCGCTCAGCCAGGGAACATATGACGTTCAGGCCATCAAGTCAGGATACGGCAGCCTATCCGCTGTTCAGGTCGTTGTGGGATCGAATCCCACGTCTGTCGATCTCTATGTTCGAGCCTGCACGGTTGCAGAGGCGAGGGCGCTCCCGGATTCGACCCAATGCAACGTCAAGGGAGTTGTCTATGCTGCGACCAGCGGGCCGTATACTCCTCCCGCTCCGCCGGCAGTTCTGGGCCTGGCTGAACGTAAGGATCTGACGAGTTACTGCTATCAATGGTATGTCTGCGATCCTAACGATCCGAGCAAGGGAATCCTGATGGTATTTCCCGTGCCTACTCTGTTCGCCTACCAGATGGACAACCCGCTGGCAATCAAATACGTCGGACCGAGACCGCGAGTGGGGGATACGGTCAGAGTTACAGGCATGCTCGCCACGCCGGGAGGACACGAGCGGCGAGTTCGAGTTGACACGACCCTTGCGAACGCGAGCGATGTGTACTCCAACTCTGGCAACATTGGCGGGCTTCCCGTGTCACCCATGGGCATCACGATCCCTGAGTTCATGCACGGCAACATCTCTTCCCACCCGTCGTGGGGCAGGTATTCCATGGTCATGGGTGTGCAGGTCCTGAAGAACTTCCCAGGCGGTGAGCCCTCCGGCACGGGTCTCGGCGACCCGGTTCCCTATGCGGTGATCGCCGACATGTCCGGCAATATGGCTGAGTTGGCCATAGAGACCCCTCTCACGACCGGCGCGAGCGTTTGGCCGGAACCAGGCGCCACCTACACTTTCCAGGGACCGATAGGTCGGAGAGCCCGGTACGGAAATGGGTGCATCAGGATCCGTGGCGCTTCCGACATGATGATGGTCGATCCCGCTGGTGGAAGGGGCGACTCCGTGGCCTCGGTACGCGATCTACCCGATGGCAGCTATGTGAACGTCGAGGGAATCGTCACCGGTATTTGGGCCACATGCTTCTTCATCGAATCGGCCGACAGAAGCAGTGGCATTCGAGTGAACTCCGACGTGCAGTACTACGTGAAACGAGGGGATATTGCCCAGGTGCAGGGCATCCTGGGCATCACCGATGGTGAACGCGCCATCAACCCGGCCGCGCCGGTCGTCGTGCATGGGAACACGACCGTGCCCGGCGCCATAGGACTCCGAAACCGGGACCTCGGCGGAGCAGATGCCAGTCCGGACAACCCCGGCGTGACCGACGGACGTGGCGCTCTCAACGTGGGCCTGCTGGTCAAGACGACCGGCACTGTCACTCATTCCGGGACGGGGTTCTTCTACCTATTCGACGGCTCAAACGATAGCGACGGGCCATACGATGACGGGTCCGGCTTCGGTGGCGTCCGAATCACAACGAATGTCATAGGGCCCTTCAACCAGCGCGTGGAGGTAACCGGAATCTCCAGTGCAGATACGTACAACGTTCCCGGCAAGACCATTCCGACGATCATGCCGAGGGATGTGCTCGACGTTGTGATCAACCCCGGGCTGACACAGGTCGCCAGTCCTCCCGGTACGATAGCGGCCGGTTGGAACCTCTTCACGGTTCCCGCGATACCTGGAAATCCGGATCCCGCGAGCGTCCTGTCGGGCCTACCGATCGATGGAGCGCTGTACCGCTGGGAGGCGTCCACCGGCAGCCTGGTTCTCTACGATACCTGGAGTCCGGAGATGTATGGCGGCCTAACATTGGGTGATGGTCACTGGCTGCAAACCGCGGCAGCGGGCGCCATCTCATACCAGGGCCGATACCAGGCGGAGGACCAGTGGATCACATTGCCGACTGCGGGCTGGGCGCTGATTGGGCAGCCGTTCGACCACAGTATCGAGTGGGCCGACGTCATCGTCCACAACGGTAAGTCAGCACTATCGATGTACGATGCCAGTCGTGTCGAGTTATGGTTGAACTCGATGGGGTACTGGTGGGACAGCTCGACTCAGAGCCTGTGCGATTTCGGCCTGCCTGAGGATTTCGTTACGAGTGAGACCCTCGAACCGTGGCATGGCTACTGGGTCGAGTACTATGCCGACAACCTCGCGTTGATCGTTCCGGCGAACTGACGGAGAGCCGCTCACAGGGTTTCCCCACCAATCGGCAGTCCGGACATGCCGACGACCTTCCACGATTTCGCGGGGAAGACGAGATACCGCCTTGCGGATTCGCTCTTCAGCCTGATGGTGACCGGCCCGTCGAATACCTCACGCCTCTCGCCCCTTTGCAGAGAGGCAATCGTTACGACGCTCCGTACGTCCGCAGTATCTCCTGCTATGCTGATCCCCTCAGTCCGCAGGGATACGTCGTAGCCGTCGGACGCCCGGAACGCCTCGATCACCTGGAGACGCAATCCGTCCCGGTTGAACCCGGCGGGATCGGTGTACTCACTGGAGACGCAGGCAAGGGCATCTCTGATGCTCCTGCGCTCGATCGCTCTCTCGCCGTCCGCCAGGAGAGCGGCGATCTGCGCCTCGTCCGATGGTAGTGGCGATGAGAGCCTCTGATAGGTGAGCACGGCTCCCAGGCCAAGAACGATTGCGAGCACTATCCAGGACGACTTCCGCATTTGAGTCCCTCCGTTCCATCAGAGATCGGTTCACCTGTTTAGACGCCCTCAACCGCCCGCAAGTTCGGCATCCGCAGGAATAGCCTTGCGCACTGGGTAAAGACACAGACAGAGGGAACTCCGATGCCATTGCAGACACCAGGGGAATGGATGCCGCATATCGAGGAGATCATAGCGTCGGGCGGCGTGATCGTGGTTGTCGGCGCGGCTGACGTCGGCAAGACGTCTCTCTGCGCGATCCTGGCGAACCGCTCGCACGAGGCTGGGATTCCCACCGCCGTCGTTGATGCCGACATGGGCCAGTCAGAGATCGGGCCGCCGACCACATTCGGCATGGGCATCGTCGAATCGACCATCCGCAGCCTGAGCGACCTCCACCCGCGGGGACTCCACTTCATCGGCTCGACCTCGCCTGTCGGGCACATTGCCGATTCGATCACGGGCGCACGGGCGCTTGTGGATCGATGCCGGGAAGTCGGGTCGAAGCAGGTGATCGTCGACACCACCGGGCTCGTGAAGGGGTTGATCGCCCGGCAGCTCAAGACCCGCAAGATCGAGCTGCTGAGGCCGACGCACATCGTTGCCCTCCAGAGATTCGGCGAGGCGGAGCACTTCCTGCGCCTCTTCGACATCTGGAAGGACTGCACGGTCCACCGGCTGCCGGTGTCGCACCTCGCGCACCCTAAGTCCCAGACACTCAGGACGCAGCGCCGGGCGGTCAGGTTCGCCCAGTACTTTCGGGAGGCGAAGGTGATCGAGTTCCATCTCAATGACTTGGCAACCGGAAACACCTATCTTCGGACCGGCGACCCCATCCAACCCAAGTATGCCAAGTTTGCGTCGATCGCGCTCGGGACCGAGGTGATCCAAGGAGAGTTCATGGGCGGAACGGTCAGACGACCAGGCGGCATCCATCTCGTGACGACATCGGAGCACGACAGGCAAGGCGTCGAGGAACTGAAGCAGGAGTTCGGCACCTCGGCCATCGCCATCGTACCTGCGACCAAGTATGGGAATCTGGTAGTCGGCCTGATCGACGACCGGCTCCACACGCTCGCGATTGGAATACTAAGGAAGATCGATTTCCGCACGATGGTGGCGTCGGTGCTCACTCCGCTCAAATCGGTGCATATGGTCAGGGCGATCAAGTTCGGGGTCTTGAAGCTGCGTCCGGACGGCGTCGAGATCGCCCGCCTCCGCCCCGGCGAGGTCTAGCAGCGCACGTACACCCTCGGGACGCGCTTGCTCACCGCGCAGATGATCTCATAGGAGATCGTCCCGAGGATCTCCTCGATCTCCTCCATCGCGATCTCCTGATCCCCCTGCCTGCCGTAGAGCACGACATCATCCCCGACCGACACGCCCGGCACGTCGGTCACGTCGAGCATCGTCTGGTCCATGCACACTCGTCCGATGATCGGCACGCGCGCGCCTCGAACGAGCGTGTGGCCTCGGTTCGAGAGCCGGCGATTGTACCCATCGGCGTAACCGATCGGGATTGTCGCCACGACCGTCTGCCTGGTGGTGGTATATGTGCGCCCGTACCCGACGGTTCGGCCCGGCGGAAGCTCCTTGAGGAAAGCGACTCTCGACTTGAGCGTCATGCTCTGGCGCAGTTCGACCTCGCGGGAGACGAACTCTGAGTCGTAGAGTCCGTAGAGCATGATCCCCGGGCGGACCATGTTGAAGTAGGAGTTGGCGCAGTTCAGCAGGCCGGCGCTGTTCGCCGCGTGACGGAGTGGGACTTCCACACCCGCGGCTTCGACCTCCTCAACGATCCCGGCGAACTCATCGATCTGGCGCGAGGTGAACGCCAGGTCCTCCTCATCAGCCGATGGAAAGTGGGTAAACATGCCCTCCAATTGGACGCCCGGAAGGTCCGCGAGTTGGGCGGCGAACTCTGGCGCGCTCTCGGGCTGGATACCGACCCTTCCCATCCCGGTATCGACCTTGAGGTGGACACTACGCTTCGTCGTCGATTGGCGGGAGAGCTCTCGCGCGAACCCCATGTCGCACACTGTTGTCGTCAGGTCGTAGCGGACGATCTCCGGGATCTGCTCGACGAACGCGGGCTGGAGGAGTATGATCGGCACGTCGATCCCCGCGTCGCGAAGCTCAATTGCCTCCTCGACGAACGCGACGCCGAGGATGTCGATTCCGGCATCGACCAGTAGGCGGCTCACCGGGACCGCGCCGTGGCCATATGCGTCGGCCTTCACCGCCGGGCAGATTCTCACATCCGGCCCGACGATCCCCCGCACCTGGCGGAGGTTGAACTCTATCGCATCGAGGTCTATCTCAGCGTGTGTAGGTCTAATCAATGTACTGCCTTTCGATACGAAGGGCTTCCTCGTATGCCATGGGATACAGGGCCTTTTCGAGCAGCTTCTCGGCGGCGGCGAGGCCCGGCGCCCGTTTCGCTTTCAGTTCCCGGATGAGCGATTCGGCGTCTGCGCGCCAGGAGATCAAGAGACTCTGAGTGCGCTCTCGCCGGGAATCGGAGTAGAGCGAAACAACCGTGTTGCCATCGTTGTCCTTGAGCAGACCGAAATCCCCGCCGTCGCCGGCAATGACAAAGCAGGGCCGGCTGAACTTATCGGTCGGGACGCAGTTCGGCAGATCGAATCGGAGCCTGCCCGCCTCAGTCACTGTTACCCGTCGGAAGCCGAGAGTACGCGTCTTTTCGGCGCTCTCGTAAACGGTCAGAGTGTACTCTCCGGGCGAGTCAGTGGCCAAGTTGACCTCATTGACCGTCGCCCAGTCGGTCGGTACCTCGACGGTGAACTCATGGCTGGGTCCGCGAGCGTAGTCGGTCGAGCCACCCGCCGGTCGGTCGAACACCATCGACCGCGGCTTGTCCTGGCAGAACGCGCGGACGTACTCGACCCAGCGGTCGGCCTGGTTGATCGACTGCCAGTTGTAGAAGTTGTAGAACCTGCAGCCGTAAGCATAGCAGGCCCTCAGCGCGCGGAGATGGCGGTCCTTCCCGATCCCATTGTTCTCCTCGTAGTTCACCTGCGACCAGCGGCCCCACTCGCGGGTGACATCCGCCCATGCGGCCGGGCTCAGATTGTCGCGAAAATCGTACTCGATGCCGGACTTGCAGCCGCTCAATCGGTTCCACTCCAGGAGAGGGTGGTAGTCCGTGACCTCCTCCATCGGGTAGCCGTTCCGGGGGAACGAGTGCGAGTAGACGTCGTGCCAGAGGGCTCCGGTCGCGCATGGGATCGAGAGGTCCTTCAGCGCCCGAGCGTGGGCGTCGTAGGTCTCCTGCTGGTAGCGGGCGACGTTCTCGTGGAGCCACAGGCGCTCCTCCTGGTCGAGGCCGTCGCTCGGATCGAGGGTGACACCATCCGCTGAGGCATCGGCGACGGTCACCGGATTGAAGTCGGCCCAGAGTTTCTCGCGCTTGACGGGATACTTCTCGTCCGGGCACTCATGGTCCCAGTAGCGCGGCTCATTCTCCATCGCGATCCCGAGCAGGTATTGCCCGGAATCCTCGCCCATAGCTTCCTTCAGGATGCCCAGCTTCTCCGCGATCGCCTTGTATCTGGCCTCTTTGAGCGTCGGATGGTTCATCGTCAGCCATGGGACGCTCGACCAGCGGTTCGGGATGCTGAGGCCGTATCGGAGATCGTACTTGTCGCCGAGCAGCTTCCTCAGGCCTTCGCCGTCATCATGGGTGTCCGTCTCCGACCAACAGACCTGCTGATACTCGACATCCGAGAAGACCCCGCCTTTGCCGTCGGGATAGCGCATGGGAGTGCCGCCCCACCAACTGACGAACGAGAACGCGAACGGCATATCATACTTGCGGCTGAGGCGGATCATCTCGGGGAACCGCTCGCGATAGAATTCGGCATCGCGGTTCATGTAGTAGACCTCCTGCGACCATCCCAGCTTGACATCGCTGTTGCGGGTCGGCCGCAGATTGGCGCTCAATAGTCCGAACTGCTCTTCGGTCCTGGCGGGGTCGTCCCGATTCTCTTTCATCAGCGGCGCGAGGTAGAACGGCGTATCGAATCCGGCCGAATCGCAGTAGGAGGCGAAGTCCGACCAGGCCCAGATGCGGGCGATGCGGAACGGAGTGCTATCCCGGCGGTTTACGAACTTGAGGGTGACCTGGTCGGTGGCTGTGATCCTTGGGTCGTCGAGGGTGATGAAGTAGCTGACCGGCCCGAACATGATGGCCGAGTAGTCTCTGGTGTAGACGAGCTTGCTGTTCGCGTGGACGTCATAAGTGTAGCGGATCCCCGGCGACTCGGGCGGATACGCCTCGGTGATCTGCACCGTGCAGGGCCGGTGTGCCGTCTTGCGAAGGGTGATGCGGAACGTCGCCCCGCCCTCGGGACCGCTCATCATGCATGGAATCTGCTCATCGACAGTGCCGATATGCGCCTTCAGCACCTCGGTCTGCCCGGTCCCCTGGAACTTGTGGACGTCGAGCGCCTTCCGGTCGCCGAGGGACAGGGAGTCGGTCAGTCCACCTGCATGTGCCATACCCATCGCCATCAGTCCAATCAAGAGTAGGAGTTTCAAGCAAGTATCTCCAATGCGATCTCGGCATAGAGCCGTGCCGCCTGATGGACCTGTGACAGCGAGACGAACTCATTGGCGGAATGAGCCCGGATCAATTCGCCGGGCCCGAAGACGACGGCGTCGATGCCCAGGCCCGACTGGAATGCCTCGGCCTCGGTCCATCCCCGCCAGCCGACGACTTCCTCATCGTGGCCGCCCAGCACGCGCCTGATCGCCTCGATCAGCGGCGTATCGAGCGGCGTATCGAGTGCTCCGCCCTGCTTCGTGATCCTGTACTCCGCCTGGTCGCCCCACCTGGTGAAAACGTCCTGCACGCGGTCGAGCACCCATTGGACCGTCATCGGCGGGACCAGTCTTATATCGATGGACGCCTCGCACCTGTCCGGCACGCGGTTCGGCCTGTCGCCGCCCCGGAGAATTCCGAGGCAGAGCGTCGGCGGTCCGACCTTGGGGTGGGGCGGATGGTCGGTCACGGCATCTCGAAGCTCGCCCACCAGTCGGTACATCAGTTCGATGGCGTTGACCCCGAGCATCGGGAGCGCGCCGTGAGTCGCCTTCCCGTGGGTCACGATGTCGAGAAAAACGAGGCCGCAATGCGCCGGGACGATCTGCAACTCGGTGCCCTCGCCTGTGATCGCCATGTCGCACCGATAGCCCTGAGGGATCGCGGTTCGAACGCCGGTCGCATCGCCCTCCTCGTCAACGGAGAGCAGGAGGTCGAGCGTGCCGTTGAGCTTGACCTCGGAATCCGCCAGCGCCTTCATCGCGCCGATCATCGCCACGATCGATGCCTTGTCGTCCATCGACCCAAGGCCGTATAGCGTGTCTCCCTCGACCCGTGCGTTGGGGGTCGAGTCCCCCGCCGGCTGGACGGTATCGCAGTGGGCGTTCAGGCACAGGATGGGCGAGCCCTCGCCGATCCGCACGAGGATATTCCATCTATCTTCCGTCACAGGATAGCGCTTCGTGTCAAAGCCCAGACGCGCCAGTTCCGCCTCGAGAAAGAGCAGGATCTCCTTCTCGTGCGGATACACACTCGGTATGTCCACGAGCTTTGTCAGCAGGTCGGTGAGGTAGTTGTTGTCGATTGGAAAGTGCATCTACTCCGCCACAACCGGATTCCGCAACACGCCAATCCCCTCGATTTCGACCTCCATGATGTCGCCGACCTGGACCGGCTTCATCCCCTCCGGAGTGCCTGTCGAGATCACGTCGCCGGGGAACAGCGTGTGGAAGCTCGATATGTAAGCGATCAGCTTCGGGATCTTGAACATCAGGCTGCTGGTGTTGTCCTTCTGCCGGACCTCGCCGTTCACTCGCGTCTCGAGGTCCAGCTCGATCGGTTCACGGATCTCGTCCGGCAGCACGATGCACGGACCCATCGGCCCGAATGTGTCGATCCCCTTCGAGCGCATCCATGGGCTCGACTGCTTGAGGTCCTGTATCTGCATGTCGCGGGCCGTCACGTCGTTCATGATCGTGTAGCCGGCGATGTACGAAGGCGCATTCTCTTCCGAAATGTTCGCGCCCTCCTTGCCGATGATCACCGCGAGTTCGCCCTCGGGATCGACCCGCGTCAGAAACTTCTTGTAGATGACCGGCTCGTCCGGGCCGATGACCGATGAGTTCGCCTTGCTGAAGAAGACCGGCTCGGTCGGGATGTGGTAGCCGCTTTCGAGCGCGTGGGCCATGTAGTTCCGTCCGAGCGCCATGATCTTCGATGGGCGCGCGACCGGGGCAAGGAGCTTGTAGTCGCTGATGGTATACTTTTCCGTCAGGCCGTGCTTCTCGGCGAAATCGAGCGCGCTCCGGAACGTCTCGACCGCGAAGAGGCCGCGCTCCATCAGTTCCACGGTGGAATGGATCGGGCACTCGCATATCCCGAGTTCCACCATGCGCATGGTCTGGTATGCCGTCGTGAAGTCGAACACCTTATCGGCGAGCAGTATGCCGATGCTCTCGTGAGAATTCTGGGTGGAATAACGGACGACTTTCATGAATGCCTCCTTCGTCTCCTCGCGTGCAGATCATTCCGCCCCAATCATAGTCGCACGTCCGATCTGTGTCAATCTGCGCCAAAGGAATTTCCCGCCCTGGAGCCGAACTGAAAACCTTGGTATACACACCACCAATCAGTCGTTTACCGGAGGTTTCAGGATATGAAGGTCAGCATCATCGGCGGAGGCGGACGTGTCGGATCGAACGCGGCGTATGCCCTGCAGATCGGCGGACTGGCGAAGGAATTGGCGATCGTGGATGTCGCCCGCGATATGGCCGCGGGTGAGGCGCTCGATCTCAGGCACGGAGCGTCGGTCGCCGGCTCGCAGAAGATCTACGCCGGCGGATACGAGGCGGTCGAGGGCTCGGACATCGTCGTCATCACAGCCGGCCTTCGACGCAAGCCGGATGAGAGCCGACTCGACCTCATCAACCGCAATGTCGCGCTGTTCAGGGGCATTCTCGACGAGGTGAAGAAGGTCAAGCTCGCCGACGGAGCGATCGTCCTGGTTGTCTCGAATCCGGTGGACATATTGACTTACCTCACCGTCCAATCCGGCATCCTGCCCGCGAACCAGGTGATCGGCCTCGGCACGGTCCTGGACACGACGCGCTTCCGATCGCTTCTCGGAGAACACTTCGAGGTCGATCCGACCGACGTCGACGCCCTGATCCTCGGCGAACACGGCGACAGCATGGTCCCGATCTGGAGCAGCGCCACCATCAACGGCGTGCCTTTGTGCAGCTTTGCCAACTATGACGAGACTACGGTGAGGGGCATTTTCGACTTCACGAAGAAGAGCGGCGCGGAGGTGATCCGTCTCAAGGGTGGCGCGGGATATGCAGTCGGGCTGGCGATCAAGGTGGTGGTCGATGCAATCACGCTCGACAAGAAAGCGATTCTCCCGGTTTCCTCTTTGATGAGGGGCTATATGGGTATAAGCGATGTGTGCTTCAGCGTGCCGACAGTCGTCGGTCGCGGCGGAGTCGAAAGGCTGATCGAGATCGTCCTCTCGGAGGATGAGAAGGCGGCGCTGATCGACTCCGCGGGTGTGTTGAAGCAAACGATCTCCCAGGTTCAGTAACGGAGGGACACATGATAGTTCGATGGCTTGGACATGCCAGTTTTCTACTTCAGGCGGCGGGTGGTGCAAAGGTCATCACCGACCCGTATGAATCCGGCGCATACAACGGCGGGATCATGCACAGATCGATCGACATCGAGCCGGATGTGGTGACCGTCTCTCACGATCATGCGGATCACGGCTACACCGAAGGCGTCCCGGGCAACTTCGTGGTCATCAAGACCCCGGACGAGAAGACGATCAAGGGTATCTCGATCAAGGGAATCAGCGCCTACCATGACATCGAAAAGGGCGCCGTTCGTGGCTCGAACGTGATGTTTCTCATCACGGTGGACGGGATTCACGTGGCTCATCTCGGCGATCTCGGCCACGAGCTGTCTGCCCGCGACATAGAGCAGATCGGCAAGGTCGATGTCCTGCTGATCCCGGTCGGGGGATACTACACGATCGGCCCGGAGCAGGCGACCAAGATAGTGGACGAGATCAAGCCGAAGCTCGTCATCCCGATGCACTTCAAGAACGACAAGGTCAACATTACGATCGGCCCTGTAGATGATTTCCTGTGCGCGAAGCAGAAGGTTAAGTTGTCGGATACCTCGGAGATCGAGGTGACGAAGGAGACGCTCCCCGCCGCGACCGAGATCGTCGTCCTGAAGCCGGCGCTATAGAAAAGCGGAGTAATGGAGTACTGGAGTGATGGAATGCTGGATTTCCAACACTCCAGTACTCCAACACTCCAATCTCCATGCCTATGCGAGAGATACACGCCTCCGCGATAACCGATGCCGTCGCCGAGTTGTGCACGGCCGCCAACTATGACCTCGGCGAGGACGTATACCAGGCCCTGAAAGACGGTGCCGCTGATGAGGAATCACCCGTCGGCCGGGAGGTCTTCGCACAACTCCTCGAGAACGCCGAGATCGCCCACGATGAACAGGTCCCGATGTGCCAGGACACCGGATTCGCGGTCGTGTTCGTCGAACTCGGGCAGGACGTGCATATCACCGGTGGCCTGCTGACCGACGCGATCAATGCCGGCGTCGCGAAGGGATACACTGAGGGCTACCTGCGCAAGTCGATCGTCGGCCACCCGCTCGACCGAACGAACACCGGCGACAACACGCCCGCCGTCATCCACACCGAGATCGTGTTCGGCGACAGTCTGAAGATCACCGTCGCTCCCAAGGGCGGCGGAAGTGAGAACATGAGCGGCGTCCGAATGCTCAAGCCGTCCGATGGCGTCGAAGGCGTCAAGCGGTTTGTGATCGAGACGGTGAAGGCCGCGGGGGCGAATCCATGCCCGCCGATAATCGTCGGAGTCGGTATCGGCGGCACGATGGAGAAGGCGGCGATCCTGGCGAAGAAGTCGCTGCTTCGAAGGGTAGGGGAGCACAATCCCAATCCCTCGGACGCGGCGCTCGAGGACGAGCTTCTACGGCTGGTGAACGACACCGGCATCGGGCCCGCGGGCCTCGGCGGGCGGATCACGGCGCTCGCGGTCAACGTCGAGACGCACCCGTGCCACATCGCCGGCCTGCCCGTCGCGGTCAACATCCAGTGCCACGCCGCCCGGCACAAGGAGATCGTGCTGTGATCGAGAGGCTAAGTGGTCCCCTGACTGACGCAGATGTCGCCAAGCTCCGTGCCGGTGACCGAGTCCTTCTGAGCGGGGTGATCTACACCGGGCGGGATGCGGCTCACAGGCGGCTGTTTGAGCTACTGCAGGTGGGGAAGCCGCTGCCGGTCGATCTGCGCGGGCAGGTGATCTACTACGTCGGGCCGACTCCTGCGAAGCCCGGACGCGTGATCGGCTCGGCCGGGCCGACGACGAGTGGCCGGATGGACGCCTATGCCCCGGCGCTGATCGCATATGGCCTGAAGGGGATGATCGGCAAGGGACTCCGCACGCAAGAGGTTCGTGACGCCATGATGGAGCACGGGGCTGTCTACTTCGGCGCGACCGGCGGGGCGGCGGCACTGATCTCCCGGTGCATCAAGAAGGCGGAGATCGTGGCGTACGAGGACCTCGGTCCGGAGGCGATCCACCGGCTGGAGGTCGAGGACTTCCCGCTCGTGGTGATCAACGACGCGCACGGCGGCGACCTCTACTGCGAGGGCGTGAAGGCGTACGCGCGATGATCGGATTCGAACATCGAACATCGAACATCGAACGTCCAACGTCGAAGGCAAATCCGAAGTCCGAAATCCGAAACTCGAAATCGCGCAGACTCGGGCAGTATTTCACGCCGGAACCTGTCGTCGAGTTGTGCTACCGGATGCTCCGAACGCTCGACCCGGATGCGGTCAACCCGAGCATCATCGATCCCGCGTGCGGTGAAGGCGCCTTTCTCACTTATGCTCTGGAGCATGACATCACGACCTGTGACCGTCTATTCGGCGTCGAAAAGGATGCCGCCGTTGCAGATGCCATCCTACCATGCGGTGTGAATCTCCTCATCGGCGACGGTCTCTCCCACACCCCCATACTCCCACACTCCCATACTCCCAGTCCCCCATTCTCCGCCAACTGGGTCGTCGGGAACCCACCATTCGGCACTCAGGGATCGGTTGATTGCGAGCACATCAAGGCCGACTACACCATCTGGCGAGGGAGCGGCACACGGGACCTCTCCCGTTATCCGATCGAGATTCTCTTTCTGGAGCGGTTTGTCCAGCTTACCAAACCTGGAGGTCACATCGCCATCATCATTCCGGACGGCATCCTGGCCAACGCGCGGTTGTCATACGTCCGCGAATGGCTCTGGAAGCGCGCCGAGGTCAAGGCAGTCATCAGCCTCCCGCAGCATACCTTTCATCGGCACGGCGCCTCCGCGAAGGCGTCGGTGCTGGTGCTGCGCAAGAGGGAGAGTATGGGAGTGTGGGGGTGTGGGGGTGTGGGAGTGTGGGAGTACGACGGCTCCGGTCGCCCACACTCCCATACCCCCATACTCCCATGCTCTCCCAGCGACCGGCTCGATCCCGCATACTACGATTCCGCCTTCGTGGAGAACCAGCGCTTTCTGGAGAGCCTCCCCAATACCGTGCGACTCGGCGACCTGATCGAGTTCACGACTTACGGCCAGGTTGGATCGCGAGAGTGTTCCGAGTCGGGCGTCCGATTGCTCACCCCGGCGAACCTGCCGGTCGCGGAGGACGGATTGGTGACCGGTGTAGACGTCCATAACCCCGAGCGCTTCGTCCCTGAGGGATCGCGAAACGACCCGCCTCGGAGTCGCTTGCGGAAGGGCGACCTGCTCCTCGCTAACAGCGGGGTGGGGTGCATCGGGCGGGCGGCGGTCTTCTACTCCGATGAGCCGTGCAACATCAGCCAGCACATCAATCTGATCCGGCTGAGAGGGATCGAGTCCGAGTACGTGGCAGCGTACCTCCAGACCCGGTTCGGACGCCTTCAGATCGACCGGGAGAAATGCGGTGTCGGTGCGTGCGGGATTAACTTCAGCCGGATAAGATCGATACTGATACCCGTCCTGCCGCAAGAGCAGCGCCGGGAGATCGTGGATGGATACCGACGCGGTGATACCCGCCAGGTTGTCTATCAACTGGAGGAGTCCATCCTCCGCGGGTCGAAATGAGCATCAGTCCAAGTGGAGGGCAAAGCTATTGAGCAAGACATACCGGTTTCCCGTTATCATCGAGCAGGATGAAGACGGAATGTACGTCGCCACAGTTCCCGCACTGCAGGGATGTACTACTCAGGGACGAACGCTTGACGAACTCGAGACGAACGTTCGCGAGGCAATTGAACTCTGCCTGGAAGTCGAGCAGGACGGGAAGAACGACGTTCGGCACAACAGGTTCGTGGGCATTCACGAGATAGAAGTAGCGGCATGACGGGCCTCACGCCTGTGGCCGCAAAGACCATGGCGGCCGTGCTAAGGCGTCTTGGATTTGTGTTGATTCGTCGGCGTGGCAGCCACGCCTTCTACCGGCATCCGGATGGCAGGAGCACGGTTCTGGCGATGCACTCCGCCGTCGATCTCGGCAAGGGCGCCATACGCGGCATCCTGAAGAACATCGACATTTCCGTCGAGGAGTTCGAAGGTCTGAGAAAGACGGTCTAGCCTCATTGATGCGCGTCACAGGATTCACGAGGTTCCCGTTCCGCGTGGCACGCCGGACGATACTCTGAAAAGCGAGAAAGCCGAGGTCAGATGACCTCGGCTTTCTTTGAGTGCGTATCTGTTGAAACTAGACCTTCTCGAGTTCCACTTCGCACGGTGTGGGCGATGGCGGTGCATTCACATCGACATCGATTCCACCGCGCTTGCTCCACAGAGTCGCGCCGGTGAGCGCGAGAACCGCGACCACAACGATCGCTGTCCGCGCGCCCGTGGAGATCGGATGGATCGCTATCGGTACGACCAGGATCGCGACCAGGTTCATGACCTTGATCAGCGGGTTCAGCGCCGGGCCGGCGGTGTCCTTGAACGGATCGCCGACGGTGTCGCCGACGACGCGCCGCCTTGTGCTCCGGCGTGCCCTTGCCGCCGAACATGCCGTCCTCGATCTTCTTCTTGGCGTTGTCCCAGAGGCCGCCGGTGTTCGAGAGGAAGACCGCCATCAACTGGCCGGTGAGGATCGCGCCGGCCAGGAATCCGCCGAGCGCCGCCGCGCCTCTGAGCGGATCGCCGTAGCCGAGGCCGAAACCGACCAGGATCGGAGCGCTCACGGCCAGGACCGCCGGGCTCATGAGCTCCTTCTGAGCGGCAGCGGTCGAGATGGCAACGCACTTCTGGTAGTCCGGCTTGCCCTTGTCGGAGCCGGAGCGCGGATCGTAGTCCATGATGCCCGACGATCTCGCGGAACTGCCGGCGCACTTCCTCAACGAGCTGGAACGCCGCGCGGCTGACCGCGTTGATCGCGAACGAGCAGAACAGGAACGGCACCGCGCCGCCGATCAGCAGGCCGATGAACACCTCGGTCCAGTCGACGCGGATGCCGAGATCGAGCAGACTCGGCATCCGCCATGAACGAGCGGAAGAGCGCCGTCGCCGCGATGACCGCGGTGGCGATCGCCAGGCCCTTGGTGAGCGCCTTGGTCGTGTTGCCGACCGCGTCGAGCTTGGCGACGATCTTGTGCGCGTTGCTGTCCTCGCCGTCGTCCTTCAGCGCGCCGGACATCTCGAAGATGCCGTTCGCATTGTCGGAGATCGGGCCGTAGGTGTCCATCGCGAGCATGAAGCCCGTGGTGGCGAGCAGTCCGAGGCCGGAGAGCGCGATGCCGTAAGCGGCCATCGCAGGATCGCCCTTGAAGAGCAGCATCGAGCCGAGAGCATGGCAACCGCAGATCGCCACGACGCCCCACACGCTCGACTCCAGGCCGGAGGCGAAACCGCTCAGGATGATCGTCGCAGGGCCGGTCTTGGCCGCCTTGGCGCACTCGGTGACCGGCTTCTTGTCGATCGCGGTGAAGTGCTCGGTCAGTCTTGTCGATGACCAGCGCGAGGATGATACCGATCAGGTTCGCGGCGGCGAATCTCCACCACTCGAATCCCGCGATCGGGAGCTTGATCTCGAAGATATAGTAGGAGACTCCGAAGAACCCGACGACCGCGATGGCTGCCGATGCCCAGAAGCCGATGTTGATCGGCTTCATCGGGTTCATGTTCATGTCGTCCTTGCCGCCCACGCAGTAGATGCCGATGATCGAGGCGACGACGCCGACCGCTCTGATGAGCAGCGGGTAGACCACCAGCGCCGAGGACGGCCATGACCGCCGCCGCCGACAGTCCAGGACCGGAAGCCGCCGCGCCGAGGATGATCGCCGCCACCAGCGTGACCTCGTAGCACTCGAAGACGTCCGCCGCCATACCGGCGCAGTCGCCGACGTTGTCGCCGACGTTGTCGGCGATGGTGGCGGCGTTGCGGGGGTCGTCCTCCGGGATGCCCTGCTCGACCTTGCCGACCAGGTCAGCGCCCACGTCAGCGGCCTTGGTGTAGATGCCGCCGCCGATCCTCATGAACAGGGCGGCGAGACATCCGCCGAATCCGAAGCCGATCAGGACCTTCATCGACTGCTGCCGAACAGGAAGAAAACAGCGCATGCGCCCAGCAGGCCGAGGCCGACCGTCGCCATGCCGGAGACGCCGCCCGCGCGGAACGCCACGTACAGCGCCTTCTTGAAGCTGGTCAGCGCGGCGTTGGCGACTCGGACGTTCGCCCGGACGGCCATCATCATGCCGATGTAGCCGGCCAGATACGATGCGGCCACGCCGAGCACGAAGGCGATGCTGACGCCCACGTACACCGGGATGAAACCGAACACCCGGTCCATATATTGGAATTCCGGGATCGGCTTATACAGGAAGATCAGGCCGATCGCGATCACGATGACGAACCAGATCATCGTGGACACCTGGCGCTTCAGGTAGGCCATGGCGCCCTCCTGGACCGCGTGTGATACGCTGACCATTCCCTTCGATCCCGGGTCCTCTTTCATGATCTGCCGGAACCACAATCCGCCGAAGACGAGGCCGATGAGCGCACATATGAAGACGATAAGGACGCTCGGCCACATGATATCGAGCTTGCCGAATTCCGGCAGCGCGATGGCTTCGGACGCGTGTGCAGTACTCTTCAGCGCCAGCACACCGATAGTTGTGGCGGCAACAACCGCCGACCGACTGAACAATCCTCGGAGCAGGTCCGAGACGCGTTCGGTTGCGTGAAGCATGGTAGATGATTCCTCCTTCTCTCAGACTAAGCAGACCGGTCCTGACCGGCCCGCATGTAATACCTCTTTGCCCGGGTGGAAACAGCGCTCGCTAACCCGGACTGGTGGCAAACCCTACCGATTATAGGGACATCGACCTCCCATGTCAACCAATCGGAACCGTCTCCCAAGCGTCCCACCTCGACGTGTTCCCGAAGTTTGCCTGGTGGACAAAGGAGAGCCGCTTCGGTATAATGGGAGCTGCAACAGAGTTGCCCCGATGAGGGCAGATCGAGGTGGCGGTGTGGCGAACGGGTTCGACCTGGCGGTAGATGCCTCTGAGCGGGCGATCATGCGGCAGATCAACAGCTTCTTCGGGTTCCTGGGAGAAGCTACCCTGGTCGCAGGCGGCGCGATCAGACACATCATCCAGGGTGAGGTCAGCGTCAAGGATACCGTCAGCCAGATGGCGAGTATCGGCGTGAATTCTATCCCGATCGTCGTCGTCACAACCGCTTTCTCGGGAGCGGTCTTCGCACTCTATACGACACAGCTACTCGTTCAGTATGGCGCCGGCAATCTTGTCGGAGGAGGCATCTCACTCTCAGTGGCAAGGGAGCTGGCTCCGGTCCTGACCGCCATAGTTGTCGCCGCGCGAGCGGGATCGGCGATTGCGGCAGAGATCGGTACGATGAAAGTCACCGAGCAGATAGATGCACTCCGGTCGCTCGGCACAAGTCCCATTCAGTACCTGGTCGTGCCGCGCTTCCTGGCTCTCATCATCATGCTGCCCGTGCTCACGATGATGGGGATGATCATAGGCAGCTTCGGCGGCTATGTCGTCGCGACTATGAACGGCGTTTCCGGACCGACCTACATGAACTCGACAAGAGTCTGGGTTCTTGTCTATGATGTTGTGATGGGCCTGCTGAAGACGGTTTTCTTCGGTGCGTTCATAGCTACTGTCGGCACTCAGCAGGGACTGGCCACCACCGGCGGCGCTGCAGGAGTCGGCAACCGCACGATGAATGCCGTCGTCCTCTCGATGGTTCTCATCTATATCTCGAACTTCTTCCTGGCAGATATCATGTTCGGGGGAAGGGCGACGGGGTTCTGAGAGAGTAGTCGGTTGTAGTGGCCGCGCCTCTGTGCCGGCCATACAATGGCGGATGGCCGGCACAGAGGCGCGGCCACTACAGGGGTTGGATTGATTACTGTCCGAGGTCTGCACTATCGAGTTGATGGTCGAGAGATACTGAACGATGCGAACCTCCACGTCCGAGCGGGGGACACGGTTTCCGTAATGGGTATATCCGGCTCAGGGAAGACGACGCTGCTCAAGATCATGTCGGGGCTGATCAGGCCCTCGTCCGGGCAGGTGATTCTCGATCAGACCGATACCACAAAGCTTCCTGAGCAGGAGTTGAACCGCATCAGGCACCGAGTCGGAGTCGTCTTCCAGTTTGGAGCGCTCTTCGACTCGATGACGGTCTATGAAAACGTGGCATTCGCTCTGTCGCGGCACACTCAGCTCAGTTCCGCGGAGATCGACGACATAGTGGCCCAGAAGCTGGAGTTGGTCGGGCTCCCGGGGACGGAGAGCCTGATGCCCTCGCAGTTAAGCGGGGGAATGAGAAAGCGAGTGGGGCTTGCACGGGCGATCGCGATGAACCCCCAGTTGCTGTTCTATGACGAGCCGACGAGCGGACTCGACCCGGTCATGACGAAGGTGATCGGGAACCAGATAACGGATATGAGGGATAAGCTGGGAGTCACTTCAGTGGTAGTATCCCATGACATAAAGAGCATTTTCTCGATCTCCGACCGGATAGCGATGCTCCACGAGGGGACGATCATCGCCTACGGGACGCCCGACGAGATCCGGGCGTCCGAGGACGAGAGGGTGCAGCAGTTCATCCAGGGCCGGGCCGAAGGTCCGATCCAGCCATCCATGAGGGAATGACGATATCATGGCGATAAGGCCAGCAGTAAGAGTCGGCATACTGGTTTTTCTGGCGTTCGTAGCATTCGTTCTGGTGTTCCTGTTCCTCAGAGGCTATGCGCTTCTCGCGAACAGATACATCGTCGTCGTCACGTTCGACAATGCGCTGGGGCTCATCGAGGGTGCGGAAGTCAGGATGGCCGGTGTCCCGATAGGACGAGTCGCCAGCGTGACGCTTGATGAAAACCAACGTGCCAGAGCCGTTCTGGATATAAACCGCAAGTATCGCATACCGAAGGGATCCAAGTTCATCATACAGACCGGTCTCCTGATCTCTCAGCAGTTCGTTGAGGTCTTCCCGAACCGAAAGGGGAAGGAGTACATCAGGGACGGGGCCAAGCTGGAAGGCGAGATGCCGGTAAGAGTGGAAGAACTTCTGCCCAGGGCTGTGGTCATCCTCGACAACCTGGCCGAGTCAACTGCCCATCTGAGGAATCTCGTCGGCGACGAGTACTTCCAGCATGACGTTCGGCAATCAGCCAGGAACATCGAGGAACTGACCGCCAAGCTGGACAAGACCGTGGGGCTCATCCAGGGCAACATGATCCGCTCCCGGGACGACTTCGACGCCATCGTGTCGAACCTGCGACTCGCCAGCTCAAACGTTCGGAATATGACGGCGGATCTCGAGTCCTTCGTCTCGGATTCCGAGCTTCAGGGGAATATGCGGGAGACTCTGGTCGCTGCTCGGCGATCGGCCGAGACACTTGAGGAGGTTGCTGCAAGTGTCGAACGTTCGGCGACGAGCATCGAGGCACTGGTAACCGCCCCGGAGTTTCAGAAGGATATTCGCGAGACCGTTTCCGATGCGAGGCAGACGGTCGAGGCGGCTCGTGATGCCGTGGAACGGGTGAACAAGCTGCTCGGCGGTGGCGGCGGACCGAAGTTCAAGATTCCGACCAGGGATACGAATCTGGACGTGCTCTACGTCCCGGACGACGACAGGTTGCGAGTAGACCTGGCGACCTCGGTCCCGCTCTCCGACAGCGGGTTCCTCTCGCTCGGCCTGTACGATCTGGGGGTCAGCAACAAGCTGATCCTTCAGGCGGGAAAGCCTCTCGGAAGCAGGACCGATCTGCGCTATGGCCTGTACGCGTCCCGACTGGGGGTCGGGTTGGACTATAACTTCTCGCCGAGATCGTTCGGGCGCCTCGATCTCTACGATACGGAGAATACCAAGCTGAACATGCGGGCCGGTTATCGTTTCAGCGAGAGCCTCGGCATGCTGATAGGCGTTGACGACTTGCTTGGCGAGAACAAGGCGACCATCGGCCTGCAGTTTGCCAGATAACGGCCGTGCATTGTGCCGGCCATTCACAGATGTAGGGGCGAAACATTTGCCCACCTTGTAGATCGTGCTGCCGGACCTGGAGCAAATGGTTCGCCCGGCGAGGAGTAGAAGGGAGAAAACATGAAAGTTATACTAGTACGAGAGGTCAAGAGTCTGGGGAAGCCGGACGATATCGTGAACGTCGCCGAAGGTTATGCGAGGAACTTCCTGTTCCCTCGCCAGTTGGCTGTACCGGCGGATGCCGGTCACATGGCCGAGTTGGAAAAGCGGCGCAAGAAGGAAGAGCTGAAAGGCGAGAAACTCCTCGAAGAAGGCAAGTCACTCGGAGAGAAGCTCGAGGGCAAGCACGTCACGATCAAGGGCAAGGTCGGCCAGGGCACGAAGCTATATGGCGCGATCACCTCTGCCGATATTGTCGAAGCCATTCAGGCGCAACTCGACCTGAAGGTCGACAAGCGCAAGATCGAGACCGAGGACGCGATCAAGACCATCGGCTCTCATGACATCAAGATCCACCTCCATCGGGATGTGATCGTAGGCATGCAGGTCGAGGTAGTGGGGGAGTAACAACTCCTCCCTCATACTCCTACTCGTACTCGTAATCGTACTCGAAACGGCCTTGAGTATGAGTATGAGTAGGAATAGGAGTATGAGGCAGAGCAGACAAGAACTATGCAGGCAACACAGCTACTTGATCGAGTCCCACCGCAGAACCTCGAAGCCGAGCAGTCGACGCTCGGCTCGATGATGATCGACCGATCCGCCCTGGAGAAAGGTCTCGACATCCTCCATCCCGAGGACTTCTACCGGGAGGCGCATCAGGTTATCTTCAAGGCGCTCATGTCGCTCGCCGAGCGGGATGAGGCGGTCGATATCATCACCATGCAGGAGGAGCTTCGTGGCAGCGGCAAGCTCGACGCCGTCGGTGGCATCGACTACGTCATGACGCTGATCGACATGGTGCCGACCGCGTCGAACGTCGAGTATTACGCGCACATCGTCGAAGAGAAGGCGATCCTCCGCCGCCTGATCGACGCCTCGATGCAGATCATCGGCATGAGCCACGGCGAAGTCGAGAGCGTCGATGACGTCGTGGACAAGTCCGAGCGCATGATCTTCCAGGTCTCCCAACGAAGGATCGGGCAGTACTTCTTCCCCATCAGCAGTCTCTCTCAGGAGGCGTTCGAGCGCATCGAGAAGCAGTACAACGAGAAGGCCAAGGTCTCCGGGCTTCCGACCGGCTTCCACGACCTCGACAGCATCACATCCGGCCTGCAGACCTCCGACCTGGTCATCGTCGCCGCTCGTCCTTCCATGGGCAAGACCGCGTTCGCGCTCGATATCGCCCGGCATACGGCCATCAAGGAGCAGAAGCCGGTTGCCGTGTTCAGCCTCGAAATGTCGAAGGAGCAGCTTACCCTCCGCCTGATCTGTTCCGAGTCGCACGTCGATGCGCACCGCCTTCGTACCGGCTACATGGAGAACCGCGACTGGCCGAAGCTCGCCGACGGAGTCGGCAGGCTCTACACCGCTCCACTCTATATCGACGACACGACCGATTGCACCGCGCTTCAGATGCGCTCGAAGTGCCGGCGGCTGAAGGCCGAACATGGGCTCAGTCTCGTGGTAGTCGACTACCTCCAGTTGATGCAGTCACACCGCAGGGTCGATAACCGCACCCAGGAGATCGCGGAGATAGCTCGCGCGCTGAAGAGCCTTGCCCGCGAGATGCAGGTGCCCGTGATCGCTTGCGCCCAGCTCAGCCGCGCGGTTGAGCAGAGGCAGGACAAGCGGCCGATGCTCTCCGACCTCAGGGAGAGTGGATCGATCGAGGCCGAGGCGGATGTCGTCATGTTCCTTTACCGCTCGGACTACTACAAGCAGAAAGAAATCATCATGGACGATGAGGGAGCGCCGGAGGACCAGCCGCCGGTGGACGGGGCTGAGAAAGACATCACGGAGATCATCATCGGCAAGCAGCGGAACGGTCCGACCGGCATGATCAGGTTGAAGTTTCTGCCGCAATACACCTGTTTCGGCAATCTGGCATCGCAAAGGGAGGGACGTTGATGAACGTGCTGATCGTCGGCTCGGGTGGACGCGAGCATGCCCTGGCCTGGAAAGTCGCGCAGAGTCGCAAGGTCGAAAGGCTCTTCTGCGCCCCGGGGAACGCGGGGATGGCTCAACTCGGCGATTGCGTGGACATCAAGGCGACGGACATCCCCGCACTGCTCGATTTCGCCAGGATGAATCGCGTGGAGTTGGCGATCGTCGGCCCGGAGTCGCCGCTGATCAAGGGTCTCTCCGACCAACTTCGTGCCGCGGGTATCCGCACGTTCGGTCCCAGCCAGGCCGCCGCCGCCATAGAAGGCAGCAAAGTCTTCTCGAAGCAGCTCATGGCGAAGTACGGAATTCCAACCGCCGGCTTCGACGTCTTCGATGCTCCCGGGCCTGCGCGCGCACACATCGAGCGCATTTCCGGCAGTTCCGGCGCATGTCCGATCGTGGTCAAGGCCGATGGTGAGGCCGCCGGGAAGGGCGTGTTCGTCTGCGACACCAGGGACGAGGCGCTCTCCGCGATCGAGACCATCATGGTCGAGCGGGCTTTCGGCGAGTCCGGCGACCGGATCGTGATCGAGGAGCGCATGGAGGGCCAGGAGGCGTCCCTGATGGCGATCACCGACGGCGTGACCGTCGTCCCGATGACGCCCGTTCAGGACTACAAGCGCGCGCATGACGATGACAAGGGGCCGAATACGGGTGGAATGGGATGCTACACGCCGGTTCCGATCGTGACCGCCGAGATCTTCGAATACTCGCTGGAAAAACTCATCAAGCCGACGATCGACGCCATGAGGGCCGAGGGCAGGCCGTATACCGGCGTGCTATACACCGGCATCATGCTTACCAAGGACGGCCCGAAGGTGTTGGAGTACAACTGCCGCTTCGGCGATCCGGAGACTCAAGTCGCGCTCCCGATGCTGCAGACCGACCTGATCGAGGTGATCGAGGCGTCTATTGACGGTCGGCTCGACTCGCTCGACATTAGATGCTATAATGGATGTGCCGTGTGCGTCGTGTTGGCATCCGGCGGCTACCCGGGCAAGTACGAAACGGGCAAGCCGATCACCGGCTTGGAGGACGCCGCCTCGATCGAGGGAGTGACCGTCTTTCACGCGGGCACGAAGCTCGTCGGCGGTGAGGTCGTGACGGCCGGGGGGCGCGTGCTCGGAGTCACAGGCATGGGCGAGTCGTTCCGCGAGGCCCGAGACAAGGCCTATGCGGGGGTCGGCCGGATTAAGTTTGAAGGCATGCACTACCGTAAGGATATTGGCAGGAGGGAAGGGCTGAGATAGTTGACCGGTAAAGTCGCCATCATCATGGGGAGCGATTCCGATCTCCCCGTCATGCAAGACGCAGCGGATATGCTCAAGGACCTCGGCGTTCAGTGCGAGGTCACAATTGTCTCTGCGCATAGAAGCCCTCACTTGGCGGCATCATTCGCCGAGGGGGCAGAGGTCGCCGGGTTCGACGCCATCATCGCCGGCGCAGGTGGAGCCGCTCACCTGGCGGGAGTTGTGGCATCATTGACCCCGCTGCCGGTGATCGGAGTGCCGATCAAGTCAGCAGCGCTGAACGGCATGGACTCGCTGCTCTCGATCGTCCAGATGCCCTCGGGCGTCCCGGTGGCGACCGTCGGCATCAATGGCGCGAAGAACGCAGGCATACTCGCCGCTCAGATGCTCAGCCTGAAGTATCCCGAGCTGCGTCAGAAGATAAAGGAATACAAGGCCAAGCTCGAAAAGACCATCGAGGCTAAGAACAGATAGGCACTTTCGACTCTAGACTCTAGACTTTCGACTATGATTCTACGCTATTCACTACCGAAGATGAGGGGCATCTGGGACCAGCACAACCGCTTCCAGAAGTGGCTCGATGTCGAGATCGCAGTCGCCGAGGGACTGGCGCACTACGGCTACATCCCCAAAGACGCACCCGCCAAGATCAAGGCCGGCGCGAAGTTCACCGTCGAGCGCATCCTCGAGATCGAGGAGACCACTCAGCACGACGTGATGGCCTTCGTGAAAGCCGTGACCGAGAACCTCGGCGAGGAGGGCAAGTACGTCCATTACGGCGTCACCTCGTATGACATCGTGGACACGGCGCTCTGCCTCCTCATGAAGGAATCCGCCGACATCATCATCGACGACCTCGGCCGCCTCGGTGAAGTGATCGCCGAGCGCGCCCGGGAGCACAAATACACGCTGATGATCGGGCGGACCCACGGCATCCACGCCGAGCCGATCACATTCGGGTTCAAGCTGGCGGGCTGGTATGCCCAGGTCCTTCGCGATATCGTCCGGATGAACGCCGCGCGGGAAGCGATCAGTTTCGGCAAGGTTTCCGGCGCGGTCGGAATCTACGCAAACATCGATCCGCGGGTCGAGCAGTACGTCTGCGGCATCCTCGGGCTCGAAGTCGCCGAGCATTCGACGCAGATCATCGCACGCGACCGTCACGCCCAGTTCATCACGACTCTGGCGATCATCGCCGGGTCGCTCGAAAGCTGCGCCACAGAGCTTCGAAACCTCCAGCGGACAGAGATACTGGAGGTCCAGGAGTATTTCGCGAAGGGCCAGAAGGGCTCGTCGGCCATGCCGCACAAGCGCAACCCGCGGCTTTCCGAGCAGGTCGCCGGCCTCGCGAGAGTCGTGCGAGCGAACGCGTTCCCGGCGCTGGAGAATATCACGTCCTGGCACGAGCGCGACCTGACCAACTCGTCGGTCGAGCGGATCGTCATCCCGGACAACTGCATCCTGGTGGATTACCTGCTGAACACATTTGCCAAAGTCGTCGAGCGGATGATCGTCTACCCGGAGAACATGGCGCGCAACATGAAGCAGATGGGCGGCCTGGTGTTCTCCGAGCGGATCATGCTCAAGATGGTCGAGAAGGGCCTCTCACGCGAGGACGCGTACATCATCGCGCAGGAGAACGCCGCGAAGGCCTGGGAGGGCGAGGACTTCCGCCGGGCGCTCGAATCCGACCAGCGCGTCTCCGGCCCGCTCACTGCGGAGGACCTCGACGAGTTGTTCGACTACAAGCACCACGTCCGCAACGTGGACATCATCTTCGACAGACTGGGACTTTGAGGAGGACTACCATGGGTCTGGAGCGCATATCGGTTGATCCTGAAGTCTGCCACGGAAAGGCTTGCATAAGGGGCACGCGAGTACCAGTCTATCTGATCCTCGAGATGATGGCAGCCGGCGAGAGCACCGAGGGGATTCTCGAAGCATATCCGTTCCTATCAACGGACGACGTCATCTCTGCTCTGGAGTATGGTGCGACTCTAGCCAGAGAAGAGATCGCGAGCTTGCCGGGAGCTGCCTAGATGCGTTTCCTGACAGATGAGAACCTGCCGCGTATCGCAGTCGAACTGCTCAGAGAGCTTGGGCACGATGTGCTCGATATCCGAGAGGCAAGCATGGGTGGTGCATCCGATTTGCAGGTTGCTGAAGTGGCGATGGAGGAACAGAGGATATTGGTGACTCAGGACCTCGATTTCGCGAACATCCTTCAGTATCCGCCGGATGAGTATGCAGGCATTGTCGTCTTGAGGGTTCCGCGGCCGACACAGCACAGAGTAACGGAGACTCTGCGGGGTTTCCTGTCTGTGGTCGATGCCAAGATGATTCACAGCGCGCTCGTTATCGTTGAACCGGGCTCATACAGAGTTCGGCGGAGTCTAGAGGTGTCCTAGGGTCTCGCAGAGAGGGAACGGAAGATTTTGCAGTACCAATCCGACCATCCACACGAAGAATGCGGAGTATTCGGCGTTTACGCCGAGGGAGAAGACGTCGCCAGGCTGACGTATTTTGGCCTGTTCGGCCTCCAGCACCGAGGGCAGGAGAGCGCCGGCATGGCGGTCTCCGACGGCGACAAGATCCGTATGTTCAAGGACATGGGCCTCGTGACCCAGGTGTTCGACGAGCATATCCTCGCCGAACTCAAGGGCCACATCGCCATCGGACATAACCGCTACTCGACCACCGGATCGAGCGTCCTCTGCAACGCCCAGCCGGTGATCTGCGAGTCGTCCTGGGGGACGATCGCGCTCGGCCACAACGGGAACCTGATCAACGCCGCCGAGCTTCGCGCCGAACTCCAGGCACAGGGTGAGACCTTCGAGTCGACCAGCGACACCGAGGTGATGGCCCGACTGATCGCACGCAGCACCGAGAGCACCATCGAGAAGGCCGTCGAAGAGATGATGGGCAAGGCGAAGGGCTCATACTCCCTGGTCATCCTCACCCGGGACAAGCTGCTCGGAGTCCGCGATCCATTCGGGATTCGACCACTCACGCTCGGACGGCTGAACCACAAAGGCTACGTTCTCTCATCGGAGACGTGCTCGCTCCATCTCGTCGGCAGCAGGTACGCCCGCGAAGTCGAGCCGGGTGAGATGGTCGTCATCGACAAGACCGGCATCAAGGAGATCCAGGCCATGCCGACGCAGCGACACGCGCTCTGCGTCTTCGAGTTCATCTATTTCGCGCGACCCGATTCACACATGTATGGCAAGACGCTCCATCTCGCCCGGCAGCGCATGGGCCACGAACTGGCACACGAGTTTCCCGCGGACGCCAACGTCGTTATCCCGATCCCCGACACCGGCACGCCGGCCGCGATCGGTTATGCCCAGGCATCGCGCATACCTTACAGCGAAGGGGTCATCAAGAATCGCTACGTCCACCGCACGTTCATCGAGCCCGACCAGAGGATGCGCGAACTCGGCGTCCAGATGAAGTTCGCACCGCTCAAGGAGACGCTCTCCGGCAAGAAGATCGTGATGGTCGAGGACAGCATCGTGCGGGGGACCACCACCGGCCCGACGATCAAGATGCTGAAGGACGCAGGCGCGCGCGAGGTCCACGTTCGGATCAGCTCGCCGCCGATCAAGTATCCGTGCTTCTACGGCATCGACATGGCCAAGCAGAAGGAACTGATCGCTTCGGGCAGGACGAACGAGGAGATCAAAGACCACATCGGCGCGGACAGTCTGGGGTATCTCAGCATTCCGGGGCTGGTGCGGGCGCTCGGCTGCAGGCGTGACAAGTTCTGCATGGCATGCTTTGACGGCAAGTACCCGATCGAGATCCCCGACCATGTCAAGGTATCGAAGTTCGCCCTCGAGGACAACGACGAAGGGCACGGGATCGATGACAGCAAGGCGCGCCTGCTGAGTCGCAGGAAGCCGAAGGAACGCGTGGGTTAAGGGGCTACTCGTGAATCCTACTCGTACTCGTAGATCCTACTCGACTGCGAACCAGCCGATTGACGAGTACGAGTAGGATTCACGAGTAGGAACAGCCGCCAAAGGAGGGACCTCATGGACGACATCTCGACCTACAAGGATGCAGGTGTAAACATAGACGCGGGCAACGAGGCCGTGATGCGGATGAAGGAGTTCATCCGCTCGACCTTCAATTCGAGCGTTCTCGCGGATGTCGGCTCGTTCGGCGGCATGTTCCAACTCGATGTCAGCGGCATCAGCCAGCCGATACTCGTCTCCAGCATCGACGGCGTTGGCACGAAGCTCAAGATCGCGTTCGCCATGAACAAGCACGACACCGTCGGCATCGACCTCGTGAACCACTGCGCCAACGACATCCTCGTCCAGGGCGCGAAGCCTCTCTTCTTCCTCGACTACTTCGGGACCGGCCAACTGATGCCGTCGGTCGTCGTCGATGTCGTCAAGGGCCTCTCGGAGGCGTGCAAGGCGCATGATTGCGTGTTGATCGGGGGCGAAACCGCTGAGATGCCCGGCCTCTATCTTGCGGGCGAGTATGACCTCGCAGGGTGCATCGTCGGTGTCGTGGACCGGGAGAAGATCGTGGACGGCTCGAAGGTCCTGCCGGGCGACGTGCTCATCGGCCTGTCATCGAACGGCCTGCACACCAACGGCTTCTCACTCGTGCGCAATATCTTCCTGGAGAAGGCCAAGCTCCGGGTGGATCAGCATATTCCCAATCTCGATATGACCCTCGGCGAAGAGCTTCTGCGCCCGCATAAGAGCTACTATCGGCAGGTGCAGACGATCCTCAGCGAGTTCGATGTCCACAGCATGGCCCACATCACCGGCGGTGGGTTCTACGACAACATCCCGAGGGCGCTCCCGGCCGACTGCATGGCGGTGGTCGAGCGCCGGACCATCGCTCCGCCCACGATCTTCCAGTTGATCCAGGAACTCGGCAACGTCTTGGAGCATGAGATGTTCCGCACGTTCAACATGGGCATCGGCTACGTGCTGATCGTCCCGAAGGACCAGGAGTCCGCCGTCCTCAGCCGACTCGGGGAGATCGGGGAATCCGCCTGCTACATCGGCGAGGTCCGCAAAGGCAGCCGCGAAGTCCAGATCGTCTGACCCGCTCTCACACCACCGACAGTCCTGAGTGCGCCGGTGAATGACGGCGTGTATCGAAGGACGGCTCGTACCGCAAGGCCGTCCTTCGATACACGCCGTCATTCACCGGCGCACTCAGGACTGTCGGTCGCTTGCTCAACTCTAAACTCTAAACTCTAAACTCTAAACTACTGCCCCGGCTGCTGACCCGGGCCCATACCCAGTTCCTTCATCACCTCCATCGCATCCTCCTGCATCAGCTTCTGCTGCTCCGGGGTGATCATCTGCATCGCCTGGATCTGCATCCGGATCATCGCGCGCCGGTCCTCGACGGGCATCTTGAACATATTGTCCATCGACGACTGGATGATCCCCTGATACGTGTCCGGGTTCTTCATCAGCGCCTGCATCGACATATTCATGTAGTTCGGATCCATCTGCTGCATGAGTTGCATGCCGGCCGCCATCGCCTGCTCGCGCTCCTCGGGCGTCATCTTCATGAACAGGTCCATGGCCTCCTTCTGGAGCTTGGCATACTTCTCCGCGTTCGTGTTCGCCTTCTCGCTCGCCTTCTTCGCCGCCTTGTCGTTCGTGATCAGGTAGATCGCGACCATCCCCATATCCTTGCGCAGGGTGATCGGGACTGCATCCACCGCCGGCTTGTTGGCGACGTGGACCAGGTTCTCGGCAGCGGAAGTCCTCTGGATGATAAGGTCCGGGAACTTGAGGCCCTCCATCATCCTAAGCGTCGCGGCGAGAGTCTCGGGATTCTTCAGGAGCGGCGAATCGGCCCTGATGTAGATCTGACGCCACGCCAGGTCGCCGGCTTTGGTGATGACGCTCAACGCCTCCTCGACCGGCATGTCGGTGACGTTCGCCGTGATCTTCACCTCGGCGGACTTCTCGAGCAGGATGCGCACTCCCGCCTGCTTGACTATATCGTCGGTCGCCTTACTGAGCTTCTCGTCATCGAGCGCGAACGACACCAGCTTCGGGGCATCAGCCGCCGGCGTCGTCGTCGCCAGTTGTGCGAACCCCGCCGACGCGACCAACAGGATGCACAGCAGAAGAATAGAATATCGGATCATTACTTCCTCCCTTACGCGGAACGTGCTCACGGCGCTGTCATTCTGAGCGCACAGGGTGTCATTCTGAGAGCAGCGAAGAATCTGTCTCCCGCGCGTCATGCTGAACTCGGTTCAGCATCCACCCGCTGGCGGCGGTAGGCCCTGAAACATCCTGAATCAAGTTCAGGACAGGGTGACGCGCACGAAAGGCACTCTTCGCTGCGCTCAGAATGACAGGCCACCAGAGATATAGACTCACTCCGCCCCCAAAAAGTTGCCTCTCCCGGCCGGTTATTCCTCTCCGCTGTCTCCTGTTTATCCGTTGACGCGCCGGGGAATAGAATCCCGTATCCGAAAGCTAGAGAATGGAGGATGATTTCGATGCCACACTTCGTTGCGGAAATGCCGCACACTGAGGAGCAGTGCGCCGCCGCTCTGGGCGAAATGGCTGCGGACGTTCCGGAGCTGTTCGACAGCGTCCATTGGGGCTGCCATCATGGGGTTCATGACGGCTGGGCCATAGTGGAAGCAGACAATGCGTCTGAGATCACTGACATGATCTCGCCGATCCTTCGCGATCAGGCAAAGATCACGGAAGTGGAGCATATCCCTTCCGAGAAGATGAGGGAGATGCACCGACAGGCGGCGTAGGGAATGGTTGATGGTTAATGGCTGATGCCGGACGCCGGAATGGTTGATGGTTGATGGGGCGGGGACGATCGTGTCTCCGCCCTTCCTTCTTTCTATCCTCAACCGGTTTCTTGGCATCTGGGAGAGCGTCCACAACTCGGACTTCAATTATGGCGAATTCGCCATAATTAGAAGTCAGGCAGGCCTCAACAGGGCAATATCCGCGACTACGCGAATGTGTCGCAACTCGTGTGTCTCTCGAACCTGGAGAACCTGAACGCCCTCTTCATCCAGGAGAAGCTGCCCCAGCCGGAGCGCCTGCGCAAGCTGAACCGGATCGCCATCCAGCAGATGAAACTCCTGTCGGAGGACGCCGGGATCAGGCAGCTTGAACCCGGTGACAGATGAGTCGCGAACGCCGAATCAGGAACCTCCACTCTAGACTCCGGCGATTCACCGGAGATCCGTTGGTAGCCGTATGGCTAATGAAGAGCACGCCTAGCACCCAGCTTGACAATACATGACTAGCCTCGTACAATGAACTGGAGTCCTGATTAACGAAGAGCTAGCAGCCTGTCTGAGAATTCCCCGCTATGTGGGTGAGTTTCCCATCTGCGGGGTCGCGCTGGCTGCTGTTCGATAGTGTTTTTCGCCGGATTTCCGGCGAGGGTCTGTAAAGACCCCTTGTACCTTGATAATCAGCCTGATCCAGGTCATATATCTACGTATCGAAGATCGATTTCCGGTCGCCGTATCGGTATAGCTTCAGCATGTTGTGCCCAAGACACGCAAGCGTCCACTCCGACTTCGCTTTCGCAAGGCCTCGGAGTAGGAAGCCTCGGAAGTTCCGTGCGCTCTTGATCTGGCCGAACACCGGCTCTACCGTCTCCTTCCGCCTCCCGTAGATCTTTCGGCCAAGAGGAGTCAAGAGCTTTGCTCTCTGGCGATCTGCGGCGGATTGCTTTGCCGGATCAAGGCAGGAAGGCGCCGTCGGCTCTTTGCCATGACGTTGTCTGTCAGGCGGTATATAAGCGTCGATCCCTTGCTGCTCGACCATCTCTATGTTGTCGCTGCTGAAGTATCCGGCATCGGCGGATAGTTCTTCCGGTTTCTTTCCGGTGTTCTCCTTGATTGCCTCGATCATGTCACTAAGATGCGGTGAGTCCGCTGCCTGGTTCGTGAGATCACACGCCACTACAATCTGATGATCTGCGTCTACCGCAGCTTGTCCGTTGTATGCCTGCACGAAGGCTTTCTTTGCGTCCTTCATTATCCGGCTTTCCGGGTCTGTGAAGTTCCGCTGTGCCTTCCCTTCCGGCTCTGTCTTTACGGGCCCCGGCTCTCTGCCGCGAGGCTTCTTCCCGGATGCTTCCTGCTCCGCCTTCTCTTGGGCTCGCATCGCTTCTTCGGCTGATGCTCGCTCTTTGGCCTCGCGCTCCAGCGCTTCTTTTGCTTCCCTGATCTTGGCGAGCCGCTTCTCTCTGGTTGCGAGTTCCTCCGGGAGTTCGTCTCCTCGGCGGTCAAGACCATATTCCGCGTCTTCCTGGTCGTCCACAGAAAGACCCTTCGCAAGGAGCGCCTCGATCTCAGCCTGAAGCTCTTTTTCTTTCTCGACCATCCGAGAGTAGCTCATGGCGGAGTGCTTGCTTGCGTTGGCAAGCAGCTTTGTTCCGTCTATGGCTATGTGTTTCATCGACACAAGCCCGGCGCTTGCGCATAGCCTGAGCACTTGCACAAACAGGTCCGCAAGGGACTTGAGATGCCTCTTCCTGAACTCGCTTATCGTGCGGAAGTCGGGATGATTTCCTGCCGCAAGCACCCGGAAGGCTACATCTTCATACGTGGCCAGGGAGAGCTTTCGAGATGAATACACTCCCCGGCACAAACCGTAGAATATGATCTTTGTAAGCATTGCCGGATGGAACGGCGGCGCTCCTCGGGCCTCTTTCTCGTATGAGGCGTATATCGCGGAAAGGTCGAGACTGTCTACGACATCGCTCACAAAGTATGCGAGATGTCCCTCGGGCAGCCACTCCGACATCAAGGGCGGCAACAGCAATATCTGGTCAGGTTGATAAGGAAGGTATGGCTTGCTCATACCCGTATTTTACTACATACCTGGCACCTTGCGCCAGAGGTTATTTCATGGACAGGCTGCTAGGAGGTAACTATGGCAAAGAAGAATCGTATTTTCATCAGTTTCGCCGTTGAGGACAAGACCTACCGTGATCTCCTCGTCGGACAGGCAAGGAATGAGAAGAGCCCGTTTGAGTTCATGGACATGTCTGTCAAGCAGCCGTGGGACAGTGCCTGGAAGACAAGCTGCCGGACGAAGGTCAAGGGATGTGATGGCATCATCGCTCTCGTCAGCAAGAATACCGCCAACGCCACCGGACAGCTCTGGGAGGTATCGTGCAGCAAGGAAGAGGGCATTCCGCTGCGCGGCATCTACGTGGATGCCGATAACAAGCCGGCCTCCCTTCCCGCCGAGTTCTCAGGTATACGTGTCGTCAATTGGACATGGGAGAATATCTCAAGCTTCCTGGACTCGCTCTAGGAGGGATGTATGACTAAGGTCGCATTACTTGTCGGAATCGACGATTATCCGAGTTCACCACTCGCCGGTTGTGTCAAGGATGCAACACGCATGGCGGAACTGCTGAGTCGCCACCATGACGACTCGCCGAACTTCGACTGCCGAACACTGACCGCTCCGGCTCACACCCCAACGACTGTGACTCGACCGATACTGAAGCATGCGGTGGAGGAAGTGTTCACGCGCAGAGCCGACGTCGCGCTTTTCTACTTCTCGGGGCATGGAACTGTAAACAATCTCGGCGGTTACCTTGTTACGCAGGATGCAAGCCGGTATGATGAAGGGTTGAGCATGACCGACGTGCTGGTGTTCGCCAATGGCTCGCCGGCCAGGGAGAAGATCATCGTGCTTGATTGCTGCCACAGCGGAGCTATGGGTCAGTTGCCTGCCATCAACAACGACGCCGCCATGCTCAGAGAAGGCGTCTCTATTCTGAGCGCCTGCCGGGAATCCGAGGTGGCGCTAGAAACGAATGGCGGAGGACTGTTCACCTCGCTGGTCTGCGATGCATTGAATGGTGGGGCCGCCGATGTATGTGGCAGAGTCACTATAGCTGGAGTCTATGCCTACGTGGATGAGGCGCTCGGCGGATGGGACCAGCGACCGCTCTTCAAGATACACGTGTCCAAGCTTGTTCCGTTGCGTAACTGCATGCCGGCGGTAGATCCCGAGATCCTTCGCATGCTTCCGAAGTATTTCAAGGCTCCGAAGGATGAGTATCCCCTTGATCCTTCGTATGAGCCGATGGAGAAACCGCGCCATGAGGAACACGAGAAGGTATTCGGTCATCTGCAGAAGCTTCGCGCGGCGCGACTCGTCAGTCCTGTGGGTGAGGAACACCTCTACTTCGCAGCTCTGAACTCGAAATCCTGCCGGTTGACTGCTCTTGGTGCCTTCTACTGGCGTTTGGCCAACGGCGGGAAGATCTGATGACAAAGGTCGGCATCACAGGGCATCAGCGATTGGATGATCCCGGATCATGGGGCTGGGTCGAGTCAACAATTGCCGCTGAACTCGCTCTGCTCAGCCCTCCTCTTACCGCACTCAGTTCTCTTGCGGTTGGCGCTGACCAGATGTTTGCGCTCATGCTCTTGCGTCTCGGTGGAGGAGTTCGCGCAGTAATCCCGTTCGTCGACTACGAGCGCACCTTCGGAAGCGAGACCATCGACACATATCGAGACCTTTTGTCCAGATCAGAGTCCGTAGACGTACTCCCGAAACAGGATACCGACGAGGAGTCATACTTGGCCGCAGGCAAGCGCGTTGTAGACCAAGCTGACGTAATCGTGGCGGTTTGGAATGGATTCCCTGCCAAAGGAAAGGGCGGTACCGCCGATATTGTCGCGTATGCCATCGGCAAGGGGATCCCCGTCATTCATATTAACCCTGTCGAGCGGACGGTGACCCGGAAATGAATGCGTGGGCGTAGGCAATGGCGTGAGGTCCCCCGTGCTCACTTGAAATCGTCCCGTCGGCACGGGTCTAAATGAGGTCTGCGTATCCGCTGGTTCGTTGGAGGAAGGAGTACTAGGTGTGCAAAGCAGTCTGGAGTGACGACAGGGTTCGCTATTTCATAGAGAGGGCTGAGCTGTATGCTGAACGGGGTCAGCATTCGAAAGTCTCCGCATGTCTGGAGACTGCTCTATCCATCGGGGCGGATCTTCCGGAAGGCGAGCAGGCAAAGCTTCATGTTCGGTTAGCTGAGGCTTTCCGGAATCTCCAGCAGAATCGGGCTGCTATCCGCCACTACGAGCGCGCTCTGGAATGGAGTGGCCTTGATTGTCCTGGCGACATCATACACGCGATCGGCGCCTTGTATCATCGCCAGCGTGAGCATGAGGTGGCGCTGAAGTACTACGCGGATGCACTATTGCGGAATCCGTCCCTCCCTGGTGATGTGTACTACGACATGGCCGCGACGTACCGGCGCATGGAAGAATACGAGCGTGCTCTGGGGTGCTATGATCTCAGCCTGGCTTGTATGTCTGGCAAGGAACGCTCCGTGATGGACTGGGAGATCGAGCGGAGCCGTGGCGTTGTACACTGGCATAATGGGGATCTGGGGATTGCGGAGAGTTGCTTCCGCAGTGTACTGAAGTCTGGGCTGTGTGATATCCCAGGCAACGTGTACAATGATCTCGGCATAATCCACCATGCCCGCGGTAGACTGAAGGAAGCCGAGGATTGTCTAGACAAGGCGGCGGCCGATACCCAACCTGATACGAGCGCGTCAGGGTTATTTCACCTTGGCGAGCTGTATGAAGCGCAGGGTAGATATGGTGAGGCGGCGGTGAGTTACCGACAAGCGGAGAAGAACTACCTGTTGGCGAATACCCTCGGGATCACTAGTCCCAAGTCCACCGAGTCCAATCTCAGCAAGGCTCGTGGGAGGATAGCGGTTCTGCAGCACAGGCAGATACTCGACTGCTACAAGGTGGGTAAGGAGTGTCCTCACAATGTTGCGGACCTCCAGATGAATATGGTGTTCGTGGCGATGCCATTTGGGCAGGACCGGGAGAAGGATGGTCTGGGACCACATATACCAAGCCGGGATCAAGCCAGCGATCGAGGAGGTGGCCAGGCTAACGTGCACTAGAGCGGATGAGATCCATTATCCTCCCGACGATATGTGCAAGGTGTGCCTTGGTATACAGAAGGCTGGAATGGTTGTAGCGGACCTTACGGATGGGAACCCGAACGTCTTCTATGAGGTGGGTCTCGCCCATGCCTTGCAGAAGACCGTGGTTCTGGTGGCCCGGTCAGGCCAGAAGCAGCCTTTCGACCTGAAGAGCATGGACTGCATCCACTATGGGAAGCCTGAGGAGTTGAGGCAGGTCCTTGGGGAACGTCTCAGGGGTATACTGGAAGCCAAGCATTCGCAGTTCCCGCAGGAGTAGTGGGCCAACTGACGCCCCTCCAGTTGCTTCCGGCGGGCAAACCTCTGCGTTCCATCCGCGCCAGACCCTTTACTTCTTCCATTTTAATAAGGAAGAAAGCCTTCAAATTCTCCCTCCAGTATTCCTACCAGTACGCCATAATGGGCAACATATCAAGTCGTTGCTAGCCTGCTTTCACGGCGGGCGAACCTTCCGCTGACGGAGTTCAGGACTTCGCGTGATACGAACCTGATCGTTCTGTGATGCGAGCATTGAACCTCATCAAACCACTTGCCACGGACGAGCCTTTCCGGTAGAATATGGCCGGAGGGTGACCAATGGCGCTGGCAAACCTTTACGTTCAGTTCAAGCAAGACCCCGAGGCCGAGAGCCTCTCGAAACAGCTACGGGAACTCGGCTATCACGTCGATGATGTGCGGATCGAGCGGGTCATCCGCCTCGAAGGGGATATGGATGTCGGGGAGCTGACACCGCTCCTCGTCAACCCGATCTACCAGACCTCGTCCCGCGAGTCGGCGCTCGACCCCGCGGACGGCCCGATCGTCGAGATCGGATACCAGCGCGCGGTGACCGACCCCGAGACTCCCTCGATCTTCGACGGCGCGAACGCCCTGAGGGTCGAGGGCCTCGAATGGGCGCGACTCAGTCAGCGGTACCAGTTCATCGGCGCGTCACCCGATGAGGCGAAGCGCATTACGAAAGAAAACCTTTTCAATCCCATCGTCCAGGCCCTCATCGAGAGCGAGCATCCCTGGGATTCCCTTCGTCCGCACGGAATGCCCGACCCGGTGAAGCAGATCTCGCTCGCGGGACTGTCCGACGAACAACTGATGAAGCTGAGCGCCGACGGCTCATGGTACGCGCCTTTGAGTCAGATGAAGGCATTGCAGCAGTACGAGCGCAGATCGGCCGCCCGCTCACCGATGCGGAGATCGAGATCACGGTCCAGTCCTGGTCGGACCACTGCTATCACACGACCTGGCGGAGTCTGAAGCTCCTGGAAAAGCTCCAGGCGGCGACGGCGAAGATCAACCATCCCTCGGTCGTCTCCGTGTTCAAAGACAACGCCGGCGGGATGAAGTTCTACGACGGCGAGGTCATCCTCATCAAGGGCGAGACCCACAATTTTCCCTCCTCGATCGCCACATTCGGCGGAGTCGCGACCAAGCACGGCGGCGTGATCCGCGACGCGATCGGCTTCGGGTAGGGCGGATATCCCATCGGCGGCTCGACGATCATGGGCACGATGGACCCGCGCATGAAGTCCGAGGATGTCCCCGGCGGGGCGCTCCATCCGCGCGTGATCCTGCTCGAATCGATCCGCGCGACGGCGTACTACTGCAACCCGATGGGCATCCCGATGATGTACCCGATCTACCGCATGCATCCCGGCTACCCGAAGTGCCTGGCGCTCGGGCACACGCTCGGCATCATCCCCGAGAAGTACGCGCTCAAGGACGACCCGCGTCCCGGCGATTCCCTCGTGCTCTTCGGCGGCCGCACGGGCCGCGACGGAATCCACGGCGCGACCGCCTCTTCCGCCGAGATGACCGGCGAGACGATCCACAAGGAGGCCGCCGCCGTGCAGATCGGCCACCCGATCACCGAGCGGAAGTTCATGACCGCCGTGCCTGAGCTGCGCGACGCGGATTGTTTGCGCTCGTTCACCGATCTCGGCGCGGGCGGACTCTCATGCGCGGCGGGTGAGATGGGTGCGGAGACCGGAGTCCGCGTCGATCTGGCGACGGTCCCGCTGAAGGACGAAAGCCTCGCGCCGTGGGAGATCCTGCTCTCGGAGTCGCAGGAGCGGATGGCGGTGGCGATTCCTCCCGAGAAACTCGAGGAGGCGCTCGAAATCCTGCGGCGATACGACATCGAGTACGCGGTGATCGGCGAGTTCACGGACACGCACAAGCTCACGGCATTCCACGGCGACCAACTCGTCGCCGATCTCGATATGCAGTTCCTCTGGAAGGCCTGCCCGATCGACCCCATTGAAGTGAAGCAGCCGATGAGACGGATGGGACGGATGGGACGGATGGGACCGAAGAGCCCGTCGGAGTGGCAGGATGCCGTCGAGAAGGTGCTCGCTCACCTCCACTGCTGCGATCAGTCGCGCGCGGGGACGCAGTTCGATTCGACGGTCCAGGGGCGCACGGTCATCGGCCCGTACGGCGGGAAGAACGGCCGCATGCCGACCAACGTGTTCGTCTCCGCGCCGATACGCGGGAAGCCCTACGGCGTCGCCACGACCCTGGCGTTCAACCCGTTCTACGCGGAGATCGATCCCGCGGGAATGGCCCGGCTCTCGATGGTCGAGGCGATCGCAAAGGCGGTGGCGGTGGGCGTGAGCCTCGACGACATCGCGCTGTGCGACAATTTCTACACGCCGAAGATTCGCCCCGAGAGCGCCTGGGAGCTGAAGGAGATGGTCGAGACGATCGCCGACCTCTCGATGATCTTCGGGACACCGTTCATCTCGGGCAAGGATTCCAGCTCCGGCACGTTCAAGTCGGACACCGGGGAACTGATCGACGTGCCGAACACGCTCTGCGTTTCGACGCTCGGCCGGATGCCGGATGTGCGCAAGGCCGTCACCAAGGAGTTCAAGCAGGCGGGGAACAAGCTGATCGTTCTCGGCAGGCTCGATCCTGAGCGGCTCGGCGGCTCGGTCTACCTCGATGCATACGGCGAGCGCGGCGACAAGCTTTCCGATTGGGGACAGGAGTGGACGAAGGACCTCGTCGTTCTCTACAATAAGCTGCATCAGATCTACTGGAACGACAATCCGATCCGGTCGGCCTCCGCGATCGCCGAGGGTGGGGTGCTCCTCCGCCTGTTCGAAGCGTCGATGGGAGGTGGATTGGGCGTCGAGGTCGAGAGTAAGGCGGCTGGCATGCTCTTCACCGAGGCGGTCGGCGCGCTCCTGCTCGAAGTAGATGCCTCCGCCGATCCGCTCCAACTCCTGAGCGGCCTGCCGTGGATCGAAATCGGCCGGGTGACCGAATCGTCCGAGTTGGCGATCACCGATGGGGGCCGGGAGGTCTTCCGTGAGCCGATCGCCGATCTCGTCAAGGTCTGGGAGAAGCCCTTCGCGGAGGTAGTCGGATGAACCCGCAACCCATAACCCATAACCCAAAACCCGTCGTCGCCGTCCTCTATGGTCCGGGCATCAACTGCCACGAGGAAGCGGCGTTCGCCGTCGAAGCCGCCGGTCTCGATGCGAAGATCGTCAACCTTGAGACCGTCCTGGCGGGCGAGGACAAGCTCACCGACTACCAGGCGATGATCGTCCCCGGCGGATTCTCATGGGGCGACCACCTCGGCGCGGGCCGCGTCTTCGGCGTGCATCTCACCGCGCGGCTGACCGATCAGCTCAACGAACTCGTCGAGACCGGCAAGCCGATCCTCGGCATCTGCAACGGATTTCAGATCATCGTCGAGGCCGGACTGCTCCCCGACCGGACCGTCGGCCATCGGACCGCCGCTCTCCTCCAGAACCGGTCCGCGCGCTTCGAGAGCCGCTGGGTCGAACTCGTCGTCACCGACGCCGACAGCATTTGGACGAAGGGACTCGAGGGGCGAATCCTCCGCATGCCGGTTGCGCATGGTGAGGGCCGATTGTTCCGGGATGACGACAAGTCGTTCCGCGCGGCGCTCTGTTACGCCAAGGAAGGCAAGCCGACGGAGGAGTACCCGGCGAACCCCGGCGGCACTCCCGGCGGCATCACCGGCATCTGCGACTCCACCGGCCTGATCTTCGGCATGATGCCGCACCCCGAGCGCGCCTGCCTGGACTGGCACGGCTCCTCCGACGGCATGGAACTCTTCAATAACCTGACGAGGTATCTCCGTGGCTAGCATCGAGGAACGACAGATCATTGATCGAATGGTCGGGCGCATAGCGGAGATGTTCCACCCGGAGAAGATCATCCTCTTCGGCTCCATGGCGCGTGGTGATCAGACCGGCGACAGTGACGTGGATCTGCTGGTCATCGTCAGAGAGGTGAGCGACCGCCGCTCGTTGAGTGTGGCCATGCGTCGCGCGGTCAACGGCATGGGGTTGCCCAAAGACATCGTTGTGCTCACCACGGAGGAGTTCGAGCGCAAGCGGAACATACCGGGGACTATCGCCTATCCTGCCGAGCATGAAGGGATGGTGCTCTATGCCGCCTAGGGAAGTCATGGAAGAGGTCGCCGCCTGGATAGCCAAAGCGGAGAGTGATCTCAAGAACATAAAACTGGTATTGCCAGCAGAGGATGCGCCGTTTGACACTGTCTACTTCCATGCGCAACAGGCTGCAGAGAAGTACCTGAAGGCCTTGTTGGTCTTCTATGGGATACCGATCAGGAAGACACACGACTTATATGAACTGCTCATAATGTTGCCAAGTAGTTCCTCGGTCCCTGCGGAGGTCGGCGATCTGAGTGACCTAACGGATGCTGCGGTTGCTGCCAGATACCCGGAAATGGGCATCACATATGATCGGAAGACCGCCACCGACAAGCTAGAGGAAGCCGAGCTGGTCAAGGCATCTGTCCTCGATGAGTTGGCATCCCAAGGGTACGTCCATCCGACGTAACCAGGCGCTCAGGTGATCTTCATGCACGCATACCACGGCTTGATCTGCATGTGGAAGTAGCTTCCGATCGCCGATGCCTTCATCAGGCTCTTGTACCTCGTCTCCGGGACGCCCGCGTACTGGTAAACGCCGCCACTCCCGAACTCGATCTCCAGGACCTGCGTCTTCGCATCGTATCCCACCGAGACGATGTTGGTCGAACGAACCGTTCTCCGCTCCAAGTCTTCCTCCCCGCCGAATGATCCGCGACAATCATAGCCGAAGAGCGGAGTGTCTGCAAGCAGTCGGCAGGAATCTCACCTTCGTTGGTCGAATATCTATTCATCCGCGTCCCCCAAGCAGATCCAGGAGAGATGTCATGTCCACTCAACTCGGCAAGATGATCTGTTACATCGCACTTCTCCTCGCCCTGGCATGTTCACTCGCCGCCCAGGACCACCAGCGCGTCTTCAAGCCCTACAAGCCTTTCGACGACCCGAGGCCGAAGCTCGCCGCCCAGATCACCGAGGACGCGCGCCTCGACGCCAAGGTGACCGTCCACGTCAAGAGCATGAATATGAAGGCGCTGTTCGACGGACTCAGCCGTGCCACCGGGGTCAAGCTGCGAGTCGGCCAGGAGATCCAGTCCGAGCGCCCGATCGTCTACATGCGCGACCGCCCTCTCCGCGACGTCATGGTCGAGGTGGCGAACCTCTACGGCTACTACTGGCTCGTCAAGGGCACTCCCGGCGACCGGACTTATGAGCTGTTCCAGGACCTCCGCCATGCCCAGAAGCGGGCGCAGCTTGCCCGCGAGAAGCTGGACATGCTCAACAACTGCCTCATGGAAGCCGTCAAGAAGGGCAAGGAACTGCTCGGCGATCCCGAGGCGATGCGTAAGGCAGAGCAGGACAACCCCGCGATGGCGAAGTCGCTCGCCGATCCCGCGAACAGGGATTCTCTCAACATCCTCTCCCTCATGGACGAGGCTCTCCTCGGAAAGGTCCTGACGGGCAGCAAGCTGACTGTGCCCACGACCGATCTGTCCCCGGAGGTTCAGCAGGCCATGCTCGACTCCCTGAATTCCGGCATGAAGCGCTGGGAGGACGATCGCCGAGCGAATGGAGAGCAGTCGCAGGACTACCAGGTCTATGATATGGATGATCTCCGGCGGACCGACATGACCATCGCCAGGAAGTTGCACAGCGTCTTCGGAATGCCGATGTTCGTCATGACCATTTTTCGAAACGGCGAGAATAGGATTCGCAGTTCCCCGCTGCTGGCGATGTGGCCGAAGCCATTCGACATGGGCCTCTCCGAGTTGGACCTGCTCGCAGCGATGGTCGATCCCGGTTCAGCCGCGGAGAAGGTGATCGGCGATCCGCTCCCCGCCAAGCCGGGGATCACGATCGAGAAGGGCAGCAGGATCGAGAACGGGTACGCCGTTCGGCTTGGCGATGCGCTCGAGGCGATCGCCGATCAGGCGAAGCTCGACATCATCGCCGACTACTACTTCCATCCCGTGTTCATGGGCACGGTCAACGACAGGCCGGTCAACGAGTACGTCAAGGACGTCTGCGGCGCATTCGGTTACACGTGTCAGGTCGAGAAAACCACGCTCCGGTTCAGGAGCAATTCATGGTTCGACGTGGATCTGATGCAGGAGCCGCCCGCCGAACTCGTCGACCGCGCGTGGTCTAGCATAGAGACGCTTGGGCGGCCCAAGATAAAGGACCTGCTGGAGCTTGCGAAACTCCCCGAGGCGCAGTTGGCGTGGGGCGGACTGAGGTTCGTGCCGGGTGTCAGCAGGGCACGGCTCTCCCCGACGAGCCTGCGGATATGGGCGATGCTCACTCCCGCGCAGGAGGCGGCGGCGAAGAGCGAGGCGGGACTCAACGCGACCGACCTTTCCGCCGAGCAGCAGGACAAGTACTACACGTGGGCGAAGATCATCAAGCCGCTGATCTCGATCTCCGACCTCGCCAAGTCGCGGCTGACCATCCGCACGTTCGACGAGGGGCATCTCAGGTACCAAGTCCGCATGCTCACTCCCGACGGAACCAATCCGAACGTCGAGATCATCATGCCGGACGCGCTCTCCGAGAAGGATCGCAAGGAACTCGCCGCCCAGCGCAGAGCCGATGCCGCCGCCGACAAGATCGAGCGCGCCGCTCTGTAGAGGCTGTATGGAGTTGGCAGAAGTCAGGAAGCCAACTGGTAGATCGCCGGGCGGTAGCGGGGGCTGGGGATGGGCCTTCCTTCCGCTTTGGCGGCTTCGAGCCAGGCTTCCTTCGCTATCTCGACCAGGCAGACCGGAATGAGGTATAATGAGAGCGGATCACGAATTGAGACATGAACTTGGTCAAGACTTCGAATGGTATAGGGAGAAGGCCGATAGCAATCTGCGGAAGCATGGTGTCGGCTTTGAGGAGGCCATAACGGTTTTTTCGGACAAGCTGTCTCTTGTATCTCCTGACCCAGCCCATTCCCAACTTGAGGAAAGACTTGCTCTCATTGGAGTCTCAGCGGCGGGCCGATTGCTGGTGGTTGCCTATACCGAACGAGCCGCTAAGATTCGCATTATAAGCTGTTGGCGAGCAACTCGACATGAGAGAGAAGCATATGAAGAAGAAAGCTGAAGAGCAAGACGACATGCTGCCCGAGTATGATTTCCGTGCGGGAGTTCGCGGAGAATACGCTGACGCCTTTCGGAAAGGCTATACTGTGACCGTACACGAGGCGGACGGAAGTACCACTGTTCAGCACTTCAAGCCCGATGAAGAGGCAATAGTGTTGGAGCCGGATGTCCGCGAGTACTTCCCCGACTCGGAGTCTGTCAACAAAGCCCTCCGCTCTCTCATAGAGATCGCCCCCAGGCGAAGACGCAGAGCGCCTTCTGGTCCTGCCAGGGCCCGGAAAGCGGTCTAGCGATCGCTCACGATGATGCCGTACCCCGAGCGAGCCTCCCTCCCTTGGCACGGCTCCTCGGACGGCATGGAGCTTTGCAAGAACCTGGCGAGGTATCTCGGGGAATGCTGAGGCTGAGTTGAGACGATAAGGGGAACGAGTGCCATGAGGACTGGCAGGAACCAATCGACCACAATCGCCGATCTGCTTGAAGAGATCGGTTCGCGGCTACAAGCGGAATTTGTCGCCACAGGTATTCCGCGCTCGCGGATCGTCGAGGAAGCCGAGCGGCTAGGATATGATCGTCGCAGTGTACTGCCGTCCGACTACTGCTATAACCTGATCAACACGTCCCCTTCCTCCTTTCGACATCCCCTGTTTGAGCAGATCGAGAAGGGGTACTTCCGCTTTATAGGCAAGGGCTATCCCTACAGTGGCTCAGTATGGTGGATGCAGCGGAATGGCAGGAAGGAAGAGGTGGGGAAGTGGATATCTGGTGATTGCCGACTGCAGAGTGATCCGAGGAGGCTCAGATCATCCGGCCCGGACACGCCTGCTGTCGGGTCCACGCTTGGCGAAGCCTCATCCGCTGTGCCATCAAAGGCAATCGCCGCTTCCGCAGGGGTATCGCAGTCAGTAATGGACTGGTCGAGGCTCTCAAAGCTTCAGATTGGACGCTATTCGGAGTACTTCGTGAAAATGGAGTTCACGCTGCATGGTTTTGATGTCTACTCATCTGAGGTCGACGACAAGGGTATCGACTTCGTCGTTCGCAAACATCCTGACAAGTACTATGACGTCCAAGTCAAGTCGGCCCGCATGCTGAAGTCGGGTAACTATATCTTCATGCGGAAGGACAAGTTCCAGCCGTGTAGCAACATCCTTGCAGCGATAGTGCTATTCTTCAATGAATGCACTCCCTACGTATATCTGATACCTTCTCAGGCGTGGCTCACTCCTGATTCGCTCTTCTGCGACCGTGATTACGAAGGAAGGAAGAGCAAGCCCGAATGGGGGCTCAACATCTGCAAGAAGAACATGCGACTGCTTGAGCCGTATTCCTTCACCAACATGGCGGCCACCCTCTAACTTGACAATCCCCTCCCTTCCCCCTATCCTGTCCACAAACCAATCTCCCGGAGGTCAACCATGTCTCAATATGCCATCCTGATCCTCGTGATTCTGCTCATCGTGTCCATCCCCTCGAGCGCCGAAGTCCCGCCGGTGGGGGAGAAGGGCGTTTACAGCGTCACCAAGTTCGGCGCGAAGGGCGACGGAGCGACCGATGATACAGCCGCGTTCCAGAAGGCGCTCGACGCCGCTTCGAAGGACGGCGGCGGGATCGTCTTCGTCCCGACCGGCAACTACATGATCAAGACGCACCTCAGCGTCCCGGATCACGTCACGCTCCAGGGCGTCTTCACCGCTCCTCCCACAGGCGCGCAGATGAAGGGCAGCACGCTCCTCGCGGTCGAGGGCAAAGGCAACCCGGACGGCACACCATTCATCTTCCTGCACACGAACTCGACGCTCAAGGGCCTGACCATCTTCTACCCCGAGCAGGACAAGGCGAAGATCGTCCCGTATCCCTGGTGCATCCGAGGCCAGGGCGACGACTGCGCGGTCAGGGAGTGCCTGCTCGTGAACCCCTGGATGGCGATCGACTTCGGCACGCATCCCTGCGGCCGGCACTTCATCCGAGAGGTCTGGGCCCATCCGCTCCACAAGGGCATCTTCGTCGATCAGTGCTACGACATCGGGCGCATCGAGGACGTCCACCTCTGGCCGTTCTGGAAGGCCGACGGTGAGATGCAGGAGTTCCTCACCAAGCAGGCGACCGCGTTCATCTTCGGCCGCACCGACTGGGAGTACGTCAACAACTGCTTCGCCATCTGGTACAAGGTCGGCTTCCAGTTCGGCGACTTCGGCCACGGCCCGGGGAACGTGGTCATCAACACTTCCGGCGGGGATATCTGCCCGACCGCCGTATTGGTGGAGAACACCCAGGGCCATGCGGGCGTCGTGTTCACGAACTGCCAGTTCATGGCCGGCATCGAGGTCAAGGAGACGAACACCGGCCCGGTGAAGTTCTCCAACTGCGGCTTCTGGGCGATCCCGACCACGACCACTCAGGCGGACATCAAGGGCAGCGGGCACGTCTTCTTCAACCAGTGCCACTTCGCCTCGTGGGACCAGGCGGGGAAGGGGAGTCCCGCGATCCTGGCGAACGGGAACGGCCTGACGGTGAACGGCTGCGACTTCATGGAGCCGAAGAAGGCGATCGTCCTCGGCCCGGACTCGAAGGCGACGATCATCATGGGCACTCGCTTCCGTGGCGGGATGAAGATCGAGAACAACTCGAAGGGCAAGGTCGAGATGGGACTCAACGTGGAGGAGTAGGCATAGGTTGTGGGTGTTGGGTGTTAGGTGTTAGGTGTTGGGGAAACTCCAAACCATCACTTGCGCTCGGACAGCTCGCGGGCGGCCTCGCGTTCTGCGTCACGCCCGGCGATGGCCTCGCGCTTGTCGTAGAGCTTCTTGCCCTTCGCGACGCCGATCTCCATCTTGGCGAACCCTCGCAGGAAGAAGATCTTCAGGGGGATCAGGGTCAGGCCCTTCTGCTCGGTGACCGCGCGGAGCTTCTCGATCTCGCTCTTGCGGAGGAGGAGTTGGCGGGGGCGCTTCGGCTCGAGGTTGAACCGGCTGCCGAACTCGTAGGGCGCGACGTACATGTTGTGCACCCACATCTGCCCGTCATCGACGCGCGCATAGGCGTCCTGCAGGCTGACCTTGCCCGCGCGGATGCTCTTCACTTCCGTCCCGGCAAGCTCGATCCCCGCGACGTAGGTCTCCTCGATGAAGTACTCGTGCCACGCCTTGCGGTTGACGGCGATGTTTCTCGGACCCTTCTCCTTCTCTGGCATGGCTATATTATACCAGATAGTCGGCCCTCGGCGCACGGGGGGATGACTCCGGAGTGCATCTCCGCAGAGTGGGTTGGCCTCTCGTTATGCCACCAGAGTGGCTACTCGAGGAGATCGGTTGGGTTCTATCCCGGGCAGACCACCCAACCGATCTCCTCGAGTAGCCACTCTGGTGGCATAACGAGAGGCCAACCCAGGCCGTCCTTCGTTACACGCCGTCATTCACCCGCGCACTCAGGACTGACGGTGGTGGTAGCGCACTCAGGACTAAGGGCGTGATCGGCCGCAAGGAAGGATTTCCCATCCATTTCCACTAACTATTCTTCATCCTGCCTCTCTCGATGGAGCCTGCACGCGGAATGCACCTGCTCAAGGAAACACTAAGCGATACCGAGCCCACCCCTGCGATCAAGCACGCAAAGGCCGTGACCTGGCGCTCGATCCTTCTCGGCGCGCTGCTCACCCCGATCAACGCCTACTGGGTCGTGCAGATGGAGGGCATCCGCTACTCAGCCCATCCCACGACGATCTCGCTCCTGTTCAACGCCATCTTCATCATCCTGGTCATCAGCTTCCTGAACATGCGCCTCGCCCGACGCCGGCCCGGGTGGGCGCTCAGTCAGGGCGAGCTGATGGTCATATACATCATGGTCATGATCTCCTCGGCGGTCGCCGGGCACGACATGGTGCAGGTGCTCGTCCCGATGCTCTCCTGGCCGTTCCAGTTCCCCAACTACGCGAGCGGCTCGTTCGTCGACCGCCTGCCCAAGTGGCTGATGGTCTCCGATCCCGACGTCATCCGCGGGTACTATCAGGGGAACACCAACCTCTACGACTGGAAGATACTGAGCGCGTGGATGAAGCCGGTCGCCATGTGGTCGGCATTCATCCTGGCGCTCCTCTTCGTGGGGCAGTGCATCAATGCCATCCTCCGCAAGCAGTGGACCGAGCACGAGAAGCTCGCCTATCCCGTCGCGCAGGTGCCGCTGGAGATCACCGACGGCACGGATCAGGGCAAGGTGCCACGCATCTTCACCAACAAGCTGTTCTGGATCGCGTTCGCCGCCGCCGGCGCGATGGACATTATCAACGGCCTGAACCTCTATTACCCGAACCTGCCGAGGATCCTCGTCCCGGGCAACGGACTCGCGTTCATCGACATCGGCCCGCTCATCACGACCAAGCCATGGAACGCGATCGGCTGGACGCCGCTCTCGTGGTATCCGTTCATGATCGGATTCGGGATGCTCCTGCCGGTGGACCTGCTGTTCTCGTGCTGGTTCTTCTACATCTTCTGGAAGCTGGAGACGGTCGTGGCGGTCACGATGGCCTTCGACATCGACCCGCGCATTCCATACGTGAGCAGCCAGGCGTTCGGCGCGTATGTGGCATTCTTCCTGTTCAGCATGTGGCTCAGCCGGAAGTACCTCGCGGACGTGTGGCGATGCGCGCTCGGCATGTCATCGAGCCTCGACGATGCGAACGAGCCGATCCGGTACCGCTGGGCGCTGCTGGGGATCGTCGCCGGCACGGGCTTCCTCGTGTGGTTCTGCACGCTCGTCGGCCTCAGCCCCATGGTCGGCGTGCTCTTCATGGCGATCTACTTCGTCCTCGCGGTCTCGATCACGAGGATGCGCGCGGAACTCGGGTCGCCGGTGCATGACCTCCATTTCACCGGGCCGGACTGGATCCTGGCCGATACGCTCGGGCAGCGGACCTTCGGGTCGCCGAACCTCATCGGCTTCTCGATCCTCTACTGGTTCAACCGCGCCTACCGATGCCACTCGATGCCGATGCAGTTGGAGGGATTCAAGCTGGCGGAGAGGACCAAATCGAGCCAGCGGGCGTGGTTCTGGGGGATGATCCTGGCGGGAGTGATCGCGACTGGGGCGGCGTTCTGGGCGATGCTGCATCTCAACTACCAGTTCGGCGCGGTGGCGAAGGCGCGGAGTCACTTCGGGCCTGAGGCGTATGATCGGCTCGCCGGGTGGATGGTCGCGCCGAAGGGCCCGAACTCGCTCTCGACCATCGCGGTATTCGTCGGACTCGGCGCGGCGTTCTTCCTGCAGTTCATGCGCACGCGCCTGCCCTGGTGGCCGTTCCATCCGCTGGGATTCGCGGTGGCCTCGGGGTGGGAGATGAACCTGGTGTGGATGCCGCTCCTCATCGCCTGGCTGCTCAAGCTGTTGCTTTTGCGATACGGCGGCCTCAAGGGCTTCCGCAACTCGCTCCCGTTCTTCTACGGCCTGATCCTCGGTCAGTTTGTTGTCGGCAGCCTGTTGAACATCATCGGCGTGATCCTGAATGTCCCGACCTATCAGTTCTGGCAGTAGGGCGCACATGTAGTGGCCGTGCCTCCGTGCCGGCCATCCGGGGGTGCCTCCGTGCCGGCTTCACCCCCGGATGGCCGGCACGGAGGCACGGCCACTACATGATGTTTGACCCCGTTCCGCCGAGTTCCTATAATGGACCTAATGGCGAATCCCTTTGAAGGAATACGCGCGGTGCTGTTCGACATGGACGGCACGCTGGTTGAAACGGAGATAGACTTCGCCCTGATGAAGCGGGAGATGCTCTCACTCGGTGAGCGGCACGGCATCCCCGCCTCCGAACTGCAGGGGCTCGATATCCTGGCGGTCGTGGACGCCGTCGTCGCCCGGCTCGAACCGGATGAGGCCTCTCGAACCAGGCAGGAGGCGTTCGAGATACTCGAGCAGATCGAGCTGGCAGAGATCGACGCGGTGCACATCATCCCAGGCGCTCTCGAAGTCCTGCGCGCACTTCGAGACGCAGGTATCAAGATCGGCATCGTCACCCGCAACTGCCGGAACGCCGTGGAGCTATCACTCGAACACACGGGGGTCTTCTATGATGTCCTTCTCACGCGAGATGACGTCCGGAACACCAAGCCCCATCCCGACCATCTGTTACAGGCACTTGATGTCCTCGGCGTGGGGCCGGACGAGGCGCTCATGGTCGGCGATCACTGGATGGACATCCAAGCGGGCAGGGCGGCGGGCACGCGCAGCATCGGCTTCCTGCGCCCGGACCGACCGGAGGGTTTCTTCGACGTCTGCGCACCCGACCTCGTCATCCGCGACCTTCGGGAACTTGTGCCGGATGCGGAGCGTTTGAAGAAGTAGCGGTGTCCTATGGTCCTGTCGATCATCATTGTGAACTGGAACACGCAAGACTACCTGCGCCGATGCCTCGCCTCGATCCGGGCGAATCCGGCCCGGGTCCAGTGCGAGGTGATCGTGATCGATAACGCGTCACCCGATGAGAGCGCGGACATGGTGCGTGCCGAGTTCCGTGAGGCGCGTCTGATCGCCAATGACGAGAACGTCGGATATGCGGCGGGCAACAATCAGGGGATGGAGGTCGCTCAGGGACGCTACCTCCTGCTGCTGAATCCGGATGTCGAGGTGAAGCCGGGCGCGCTCGGTGCGCTCGTGGAGTTCGCAGAGAGTCACCCGGATGTGGCGGCCGTCGGATGTCGACTGGTAGGCTTGGATGGAAAGGTCCAGCGGTCGCTGCGCAGTTTCCCCGAGCCGTGGGGCGTCCTTTGTGAGTACACCAAGTTGAGCAAGCTCTTCCCCAGGAGCCGCCGATTGGCGAGCTACAGGATGACCTGGTTCGACTACGACCGTGAGATGGAGGTCGATCAGCCGATGGGCTCGTGCCTGCTCATGTCCAGGAAAGCTATCGACGAGATTGGTATGTTTGCAGAAGAATTCCCAATATTCTTTAACGAAGTTGACTGGCTCTACCGTGCAAAGCAGAGGGGCTGGAAGGTTTACTTCACGCCGGCCGCTGAGATGATCCACGCCGGGGGTGCGAGCACTCGCCAGCGGAGACCCGAGATGGTAGCGGAATCACATCGCTCGATGAAGCTCTTCTACGACAAGCACTACCGGGGGCACATCGCCGCCCCGGTGTACTGGTTTATCATCGCTGCCATCAGCATCAACTCGGTGCTGGCATCGTGGCAGGCGTCTCTCAGATCGAAAGGTCAATCTCATGGAGCATAGGCCGGACCTCTCGGTGGTCATCGTCAACTGGAACACCTGCGAGGAACTGAAGGGCTGTCTTGAGTCGGCGCTCGCAGAGGATCCCGGATCGGCGGAGATCATCGTCGTCGACAACGCATCCACCGACGGGAGCGTCGAGATGCTCCACGGCGAGTTTCCCAATGTGCGCCTGATCCGGAACACCGAGAACCTCGGGTTTGCGAGGGCCAGCAATCAGGGCATCAAGGCGAGCAATGGCCGATATGTGCTGCTCCTCAACCCCGACTGCATCGTCCATCAGGGCGCATTCACGGAGCTTGTCCGCTTCGGGGACGCCAATCCGGATGTTGGAATCTTCGGCCTCAGAATACTTAACCCGAACGGCTCGGTCTTCGAGTCATGCCGCCGATTCCCGACGCTGGCGGCGGGCATATTCCGCAACGCGATCCTGGCAAGGCTCTTCCCGAACAACCCGTACACCCGCGAGTACCTGATCTCCGACTGGGACCACGATGCGCCCAGGGAGGTCGATTGGGTATCCGGCGCGGCCCTGGTGATGCGCCGAGAGATGCTCGACGATATCGGTCTGCTTGACGAGCGCTTCTTCATGTACTGCGAGGATGTGGACATTGCCTACCGCGCCAAGCAGAAGGGCTGGCGGGTGATGTACTGCCCCACAGCGACGGTCATGCATCTCAGGGCGCGGAGCAGCGATCAGAATCCCGTGCGGATGATCGTCGCGTTCCATCGGAGCATGTACGCCTTCTTCAAGAAGCACTATTCGGAGAAGTCGTCCATTCTGACGCGCGCGATCGTCCCCCTGGGGCTGATCTTTCGGACGTGCCTGCTCGTTACGCATAACACGCTGAGCAGGTTGCTCAGGAGGAGGCGCACCTAGAATGCGACGCAGATCCGCAGATTCAGAAGCAGTACCTGAGCGTGATCGCCTGTTAAGCGTGCAGATCGGCCTGATCGTCGCTGCAGTTTTCCTCTCGCCGTTGGTCGCAGCCGGTCTATCGCACAGTCACGTTCCCGAGATCTGCATGCAGGTGCTGATACTTCTCGCCGCCACCTTGTGGTTCCTCCGCACCAGGCGTCAGAGCTGGATCGAGATGCCCTCTCGGAGACTTGCCATGGTGACGGCTGCTCCGATCGTCGTCGGCTTGCTCTCGTTCATTGCGACGGTGAGCCTGCATTCGAGTCTGCTGGCTTACATCTCGCTCATCTGCTATGTGACCGTCTTCCTTATGGTTGGAAGTCTGAAGCGCTATCGGACGGCCGTCTACGGTCTGATCGGAGCGCTTCTCTTCTCGGCGATCGCTGTGGGAGCGATCGGCCTGAAGGAACACATGCTCACGACGATTCCCGATTGGCGGGCATTCTCCACCTTCTTCAACCCCGATTTCCTGGCCGGCTTCATGGCGATCATCTTTCCCATCGCGCTGGCATGGTACCTTTCCGAGACCTCGTTCGGCATCTCGGTCGTCGGGGCGCTGGCTGTCGTGCTGTCGCTGGCGAACCTGCTCATGAGCGGATCGAGGTTCGGTGCGCTGGCGGCATCTGGTGGAGTGATCGTGTTCGTCGTACTCGCATTTGCGTCGAGGTCGGTACGACGCCCGCAGTTGGTCAAAGCGGGGATCATCCTGGCGCCGTGCATCGTGACGGCGATCCTCCTTGGTGGGACGCTCTTCAACCGCGTCGCCTCTGTGAACGCGGAATCCCATTCGGGCGACTTTCGTATCCATACGTGGGAAGGCGTCGCGCGCATGGTGCGTGATCATTCGCTCCTGGGCACGGGACTGGGCACGTTCGAAGTGGCTTATCCCAAGTACGCTCAGGTCGGGTGGACGAGGCTCGCGCATAACAGCTACCTCCAGTACGCGGCGGAGGGCGGAGTCCTCATGCCAATCGCCTTGGTGGTTCTCATCGGGATGGCGGTCATTCCCGCTGTGATCGGCCTGCGCAGACGTCGCGAAGCCGAGACCACCTGTCCTGATTGGATGCCGAGCCGATCGCTGATGGTCATTGGACTGCTCGCCGGCGTGGCGGCGTCATTGGCTCGGAACCTCATCGATTCAGACTGGTACGTGGCCGCGATCGGGACGACGTTCTGGATCGTGCTTGGGGCTGCGGTCGCGCTCTCTGACCGAGAGTCAGTTGAGTTCCCGATGCCGGTTTGGAAGCGTTGGTCGAAGATTGGGACATTCGGTCTCATCATGTTGTGGCTGCTCTCGGTGCTCGCGTCCCAATGGTACTACGCCGGCGGATGGGCGCTCCTCGGCTCGGGCGAGCGCGAGGATGCCCTCAAGGCGTTTCGGCGCGCAATCCGATACGACCCGCTTGATGCGGATCTCCATCGCAAGATGGGCGGGGTTCTGCGACTGATCTCCGAGGATTCCGGCAACGATGCGTATCTGGGAGAGGCCGAGCGGGAGTTGAAGCGCGCGGCGGAACTGGAGCCGACCGCGCCGAAGACGTACTACCAGTTGGGCAAGCTCTATGCGGGCGGCTTCCATGACGACGAGAGGGCCGTGCACGCATACAAGGCTGCACTCGATCGAGACCCTCATGCGCTGCAGGTCTTGACGGTGCTCGCCGAGACCTATGAGAATATGGGGCGGCCATCGGATGCCCTGGGCGTCTACCAGCGGATGGCGGTGCAGGAGGACTCGGTCTACGAGCGCGTGCGGGCGATCCCGGAGATCGTCGAGCCCGGCTACATCTTCGCCCGCGAGGCCCTCGGGCGCAATGCCGAGTGTCTTGGGGATAGGGCTGAGGCCGTCAGGCAGTATCGCCGGGCCCTCGACCGCATGATTCGCTATCGACGGTCTGTGGAGGACATGGGCCCGGTCATGGAGCAGATGGGTTCTCGGGACAGAGACCTGGAGGCGCGGATCGAGGCACTGAGGACGCTCGTCGAGTCACGACTGATTGCACTGGGCGCATCCTTTTCTTCTCCTCCTTGATAGTGAACGGGAAACCCCCTCGGCCCAGAGGCGTCGAGAGACGCCGGAGGCCGTCCCCAGAGGGACGCAGAGGCCGGTCCCCCTTCGTAAGGGGGACATAGCCGTCTGCGCCCCTCCTTACGAAGGAGGGGCCGGCCAGCAGGCCGGGGGAGGTTCGCTTGGCGATCTTGGCGTCTTGGCGGTTCCTACTTGCGGAGGTGGGTTGTCTGGTTGACCTGCTGGACCGTGATTCGGCCATCCTCGTCAACGTCCAGCACGTTGATCGCCGCGTTCTCCTGCTGGACCTGCTTGTACTCGTTGACGCTTCTGCCCATCACGCAGCAGAGGAGCATTCGGTTCGTGCTCTTGTGGGCAACGACCACGATCTCCCCGTGACGGTTCTCCTCCGCGATGCGCTTGAGCGCAGGATACGCCCGATCCCTCAGTTCGGCGAAGGTTTCCCCGCCGGGCGGACTCATCTCAAGCGGATTCGCTCGCCATTCCTTGTAGAACTCGGGACACTGAACCGGCGGCACGGCTTCGGGGATGCCCTCCCACTCACCGTAGTCTAGCTCGTTCAACTCCGTGACCTGGATCACCTGCAGTCCGAACCGATCGGCGATGGACTCGGCCGTTTGTCGGGCTCTCGTCAAGCCGCTCGAGTAGACCGCGCCGATCTTCTTATCAAGTAGCCAATCAGCGACGAGAGCCGCCTGGCGGAAGCCTTCATCGTTGAGCGGCATGTCGGTCGATCCTACGAATGCGGCAGCACGGTTCGAGACCGTCTGGCCGTGTCGGATGAGATATATCCTGCCCATTGTGTCTCCATATCAGCCGGTACGGGCGAAGCATTGGCTGCCGGTATCCATCATAGTGGGCATTCGGTAGCCAGTGCTTCGCCCCTACAGTAAACCTTAACATGCTCGGTCTGCTGAGGTCAACTCGGAGGAATTGCACCTGTCCTGCGCCGAATACTACCAGGAGAACGCCATGCTGCAAACACACTTCTCATGTTCCGACGAAGACCTGAACGACTTGTGGCGCTGGGTGGTCGCCTGCGCGCTGAATGACTTCGGCTACCGGAACATGGATGGCCGGGTCGTCGCGATGGGCCCTCCCTGGCTCAGGGATCACATCCACGAGATGAAGGCGTACAAGTACTTCGTCGAGGACATGACCGGCGGCCTCGAGTTCTTCTTCCGCCACCAGCTTCCCGACGGCCAGTTCCCGGATTTCTTCGTCCCGATCGGCGACCAGCACCAGAAGTTCGTGCATCCCGACTTCGAGCAGGAGGATCCGGCGGAGAATCGGGTGTTCATCCGCGTGCCCGTCGAGGCCGACCTCGAGTACCTGGCGGTCGAGGGAGTCTATCAGGCATGGCAGGCGACGGGCAACACCCTCTGGATGTCGGATCAGATTCCCATTCTCAAGAAGGGCCTCAGGCATCTCACCTCGCACAAGTGGCGCTGGTCCGAGGAGCACGGCCTCGTCAAGCGGCCATTCACTCCAGACACGTGGGATTTCATCAACTGGTACGACGCCGACGATCACTTCAAGACCAACTGCGAGATCCGCCGAATGGACGACAGCATTCCGTTCTGCCTGTTCCACGGCGACAACAGCGGCCTCTACTCCGCCTGCATGATGATGGCGACGCTTGTAGAGGCGTGCCTTGTGCCGCCAGATCCGACATGCCGGGCGGCACAAGGCACGCCCCTACAACCATCGTACTGGTCTGAGTTCGGCGAGGGAGTCCGGGAGCGGGCGAACAAGCTCCTCTGGGGCGATGGGTTCTATATCCACCAGGTTCACCTCGATCCGGCGCTGGAGGCTGAGCATAACGAGCGCTTCCGCCTCAGCCTGAGCAACCCGTATGACATCAACCGAGGGATGCCGACGCACGAGATGGCCGTCTCGATCCTCGACGCCTATCCCGAGCGATGGAAGCTCCGGAGGGACACCCACATCGCCGAGTGGTTCACCATCGACCCGCCCTACGAGCCGCGGTTCAGTTGGTATCTCCCCGGCGAATATGTCAACGGCGGGCTCTTCGGAGCGGTCGCCGGCGAACTCTCGAAGGCGGCGTTCAATCATGGACGCGAGGCATACGCGGTCGATATACTGAGGCGTTACCATGCGCTCACCCGTGAGGCCGGCGAGGTCCGGTTCATGTGGTGGCCCGACGGACGTCCATACGGCGGAGGGCCGTCGGGATGGTGCGGGGCGGCGGTTGTTTCAGCGATGATGGAGGGCCTCGCGGGTATCAGGGATCGCGGGATCGGCATGAGCGACGTCGTGCTCTCCCCGCGATGGACGTCGGCAGGCGTCTCATCCGCCGGGATCAGAGCCCGATACCCGGCGTCGAACAGGAGTCTCAGCTATCTGTATGAGGCCGACTCCAAGCGAGTCAGCCTCAACTGCGCAGGCGACGGAAACCATTTGGCCATCCATCTCATGCTGCCGGACCGGGCGCAGGTTATGTCAGTCACCTGGGATGGGCGGCCGGTGAGTCATACTCTATCCCGCATAGAGGATAGCTCATATCTCGATATCGATGGTCTCTCCCAGTCTGGGGAGTTGGTTGTGGATCTAAGGAAGCACTAGGAGGCTACCATGCACCGAATCTTGCTCATTGTCCTGATCGCACTCCTCGCGGTCTCATGCTCCGCCGCCGAGTTGAAGCGCGTCTTCGCCTACTACCAGGTCCCAGCGCTCGACCGATCCGCCGACGAGGCGCTGACCGCCTTCAAGGATGTCATCACCGACCTCTCGCCGACGATCATCGAGGTCATGGACGGCCTTGGGAGGGTCGAGGTCACGCCCGAGACGAAGTACCTTGACATCCTCCAGGGCGAGAAGACGCTCATTTCGCCGCTGATCCGCAACTACAACTTCGACAAGCAGATCGCCAAGTGGTCGCTGTTCAGTCCCTCGGCCCAGAAGAGCATGGTCGCCGGCACACTGGCTCTCCTCGAGGAGGAGAAGCGCTACTCCGGCGTCGTCATCGACATCGAGAACACCTCGCCGACGGACCGCGATCACTACTCCGCGTTCATCCGCCGGATGTACGAGGCGCTGCACCCCAGGGGGTTCAAGGTCTTCACCGTCGTCGGCCCGAAGGAAATGGACATCCCGAAGGCGATGTGGACCCGCGCTTTCGACTACAAGGAGATCGGCAAGTACTCCGATTTCGTCATCCTGATGACCTACAACCAGCACTGGAAAGGCGGGCCTCCGGGGCCGTGCGCCGCCGTCGACTGGTTCGAGGCGTGCGTGAAGTACGCGTGCGAGTGCATGCCCAGGGAAAAGGTGATCGCCGGAATCCCGTTTTACGGCTACGACTGGCCTGCTACCGGGCCCGCAACCAGCCTGACGCACAAGAAGGCGTCCGCGTTGATCGACCGCGTCAAGCCGGAGAAGATCGAGTGGAGCGAGCCGTGGGCGACCCCCTGGTTTGCATATACGGAGAACGGGGCGAGGCACGAGGTCTGGTTCGAGAATGTGCGCAGCATCGAGGCCAAGCTCGATGTCTGCCGGAAGCTCGGCGTCGGCGGAGTGGCCGCCTGGCGTCTCGGCGATGAGAACCCGAAGTTCTGGGAGGTCATCGGCCGATATTCGAGGGGAGAGTGACCGATGCTCCATGATGTGAAGGAGATCGTCTGCAAGTATAACAAGCTGCTCTCGACCGAAGGGCTCGTGACGTGGACGGTCGGCAATGTGAGCGGGCGCGACCCCGATTCGGGGCTGGTCGTCATCAAGCCGAGTGGTGTCAATTTCGAGGACTTGACGCCGGACATGATGTCGGTCGTGGATCTCGACGGCAATGTGGTGAAGGGGCGACTCAAGCCGTCCGTCGATACTCCGACGCACCTCTACGTCTACCGTCACATGCCGCAGGTCGGAGGCGTCATCCATACGCATTCGAACTACGCGACCGCCTTCGCCGCGCTCGGGAAGCCGATCCCATGCTACCTGACAGCGATGGCAGACGAGTTCGGCGGCCCGATCCCGATCTCGGACTATGCGCGGGTCGGCGAGGAGGAGATCGGCCGGGAGATCGTGGACAAGATCGGCGACTGCCCGGCGATCCTGATGAAGAACCACGGCGCCTTCACCATCGGGCGGACCGTCCCCGATGCGTTCAAGGCGGCGGTGATGCTCGAGGACATCGCGAAGACGTGCCACCTCGCGCTCCAGGTCGGGCGTCCCCTCGAGATCCCGCCCGAGGAGGTCGCCCGCGCGCACAAGCGGTACGTCGACAAGTACGGACAGAAATAGAGTATGGGAGTATGGGAGTATGGGAGTATGGGAGTTGATCTTGCCTCGAATTAGTGGGCACCGGATAATAAGAGATGAGGTGACCCAAGATGAAGAGGCAGTATTCAGAAAGCTTCAAGGCGGAGGCGGTGAAGTTGGCTTTTTCCGGCAGGGCGAGCAAAGCTCGGATCGCAAAGGAACTGGGAGTCAACATCAACAGCCTGGACGCCTGGATCAGGAAGTACAAGGAGAGCCTGGGAGAGATCGATCCCAGGAAGAGAGAGTCCCTTGAGGACGAAGTGAAGCGTCTCCGCAAGGAGAACGATCTCCTCCGAGAGGAGAGAGACATATTAAAAAAAGCGGCGGCGTACTTTGCGAGGGAGCAGCAGTGAAGTACGCCTTCATCGCTGCTCAAGACGGTCGCTTCAGGATCGGGACGATCTGCGGGGTGCTCGGTGTGAGCCGGAGCGGCTACTACGCGTGGCAGGGGCGTCCCGAAAGCGATCGCGCCAGGAAGAACGAGAAGCTGCTCACACGGATCAGGGAGGTCCACGCCGAGAGCAGAGACACCTACGGTAGCCCGAGGGTTCACATACGGCTTCGGCAGGCGGGTGAGACCTGCAGCAGAGGCCGTGTGGCCAGGCTCATGACAGCAAACGGAATCCGCGCAAGACAGAAGCGGAAGTTCCGTGTTACGACTAACTCCAGGCACAACCAGCCTGTGGCGGCGAATCTGCTCAAGAGAAACTTCGAGGTAGCCAGACCGAACAGTGTCTGGGTAAGCGACATAACGTATGTGCATACCCGTGAGGGTTGGCTCTATCTTTCGGCGGTGATGGATCTTTACTCGCGCCAGATAGTGGGCTGGTCGATGAAAGAGACGCTTGGGAGTGTGCTCGCAAGTGAGGCGCTCAGGATGGCATACAAGAACAGAAGACCGGTCGGTGAAGTCATCCATCATTCGGATCGAGGGTGTCAGTACGCGAGCGGCGAATTTCGTAGGCTTCTCGAAGCCTACGAAATTCGAGCCAGCATGAGCGGCGCCGGGGATTGCTATGACAACGCCCCGATGGAGAGCTTCTTTGCGACGCTTAAGGCCGAGCTGATACATCATCGAACATACTCCTCACGAGAGGAAGCGAGATCTGATATCTTCGAGTACATCGAAGTGTTCTACAATCGACAGCGACTCCACTCGAGCCTCGGCTATCGGAGTCCCGCCGATTTCGAGGCGGCCGCTCTCGAACGAGCGGCCTAGGTGATCTGTCCACGAAAACGGGGCAGGATCAAGTATGGGAGTATGGGAGTATGGGAGTATGGGAGTATGGGAGTATGGGAGTGTGGGAGTATTTCGGACTCCCATACTCCCATACCCCCACACTCTGAGGAGGTTATCATGGATCGCAAGTTTGCATTGGGCATCGACTACGGGACGAACTCCGTCCGCGCGCTGATCGTGGATGTCGCCAACGGTGAGGAGATCGGGACCTTCGTCCACAACTACACCCGTGGGCGCGACGGCATCATCCTCGATGAGCGCGACTCGAACCTCGCGCGCCAGGATCCTCGGGACTACGTCGAGGGTCTGGAGTCGTCCGTCCGAGGCGCGATCGCAGAGGCGGAAAAGACGCCCGAGTTCAGCGCGGATGAGATCATCGGCATCGGCATCGACACCACCGGGAGCACCCCGATGCCCGTCGATGAGAAGGGCACTCCTCTGGCATTCTACGACGAGTTCAAGGATAATCCGAACGCCATGGCCTGGCTCTGGAAGGATCACACCAGCCACGCGGAGGCGGAGATGATCACCCGCAAGGCCCACGAGCATGACCCCGACTACACGAAATACTGCGGAGGCATCTACTCGTCCGAGTGGTTCTTCGCCAAGGTGCTTCACCTCGCGAACGTGGACCCGAAGGTCTACAGCGCGGCTGCCAGCTTCGTCGAGCACTGCGACTGGATGCCCGCGCTGCTCGTCGGTGACACCCGCCCGAAGAGCGTCAAGCGGGGACGGTGCTCCGCCGGGCACAAGACGCTATGGAACGTCGAGTGGGGCGGCCTCCCGAAGCAGTCGTTCTGGTCGAGCGTCAGCCCGAAGCTCGACGGACTGATCGACAAGCTCTACACCGACACGTACACAGCGGACACGATGGTCGGCGGCCTTTGCTCCGAGTGGGCGGGGAAGCTCGGCCTGCCCGAGGGGATTCCGGTCGCCGCGGGGGCGTTCGACGCGCATATCGGGGCGGTCGGCGCGGGGGTCAAGCCCGGCACGCTCGTCAAGATCATGGGCACATCCGCCTGCGACATGATGGTCGCCCCACCGGCGGAGGTCGATGGCACGATCAAGGGCATCTGCGGCCAGGTAGATGGAAGCATCGTCCCCGGCATGATCGGCTTCGAGGCCGGGCAGTCGGCGGTCGGCGACATCTTCGCCTGGTATCGAGATCAGATGGCCTGGCCGTTCGCCAACCTGTTCAAGTCCGAGCTTACCGACAAGGCCTTCATGGAGGCCAAAGCATACAGCGCCGATATGGCCAAAGCGAACGCTCTCCCGGTCCTCACCGATCTCGCTGCCAAGACCCGGCCCGGTCAGTCCGGGCTCCTCGCGCTCGACTGGCTGAACGGCAACCGCACGATCCTCGTCGATGTGAACCTGACCGGTCTCATCCTCGGCCTGACGCTCGGCACGCGGCCGGAGGAGATCTTCCGGGCGCTCATCGAGTCGACCGCGTTCGGCGCGCGGGTGATCATGGAGCGCCTCGAGGAGTACGGCGTCGAGGTCAAGGACGTCATCACGTGCGGCGGGCTGGCGGAGAAGAACCCCTGGCTGATGCAGATCTATGCCGACGTGACCGGCCGGCCGATGAAGGTCTCGCGGTCGAGCCAGACATGCGCGCTCGGATCGGCGATGTTCGGCGCGGTCGCGGGTGGATACTACAAGAAGGTCGAGCAGGCGCAGGAAGCGATGAGCGGGCTCAGGGATGTCGTCTACACCCCGAACCCCGAGGCGCAGGCGGTCTACGACCGGCTCTACGCCATCTACCGCCGACTCCATGACGCTTTCGGCACGCGCGACTACTCCGAGTCGCTCTTCGGCGTGATGAAGGAGCTTCTCGACATAAAGAGGAATACTCTAGCTACCGACTAGCCTGCCGAGGTGGACCGCATGAGCAAGAAGAGCCAACAAAAGAAGAGCCGCACCTACGTGCCTGGAAACATCGAGAGGCAGGTGCTCTTCGAAGCGCGCTACAAGTGCAGTGTGCCCCACTGTGGTCAGAAGGCCGCGCTGGACGTGCACCATATAGACTACGATCGGACGAACCACGCCCCTGCAAACCTCCTGGTGATGTGCCCGACTTGCCACCGCCTGGCTACGGATAAGAAGATCGACCGCTTGGCCTGCCTCATGATGAAGCAGCAGTTGAAGCTGAAGGACCGGAGCAAGAAGGAACTGGAAGAGTGGAAGGACGAGGCCATTTCTGAGATCAGTAACGCCGTCGGTAGCCAGGAAACGCCGAAGCCCCTGGAGGACAAGGACAGGGGAACTCAGAGGCCGAATAGCCGGGTCGAGGTAGCCGCCGAGCAGGTTCTGACCTACGATAAGGCAGACATCGAACTGCCGGCAGACGTTCTCCGCTCGCTGGCCGCGTCGTTCTACCATTCGAGCGAGCTCAACGCATCGCTGGAGATATTCCGCATAGTAACCAAGTCGGACGGTGTAACAGCAGTCGACTATTACAACGCAGGGTTTGTGCTTCAGAAGACCGGGCGAACGAAAGAGGCTGAGGAGTCATACCGGCTGGCACTTGATGAGGACCCGACTGACGCCGTTGCCTGGTCCAGCCTTGGGAATCTGCTGCATAACGCTAGACGGCGGGAAGAGGCAGACAAGGCCTATCGGCGGTCACTCGAACTTGATCCCCAAGATGCCATGACTTGGAGCAAGCTTGGAGTGCTGCTAGGTGAGACCGATCAGTGGGAGGATGCTGAGAAGGCACATCGCACGGCTCTTGATCTGGACCCCAGGATTGCTGGTGTCTGGAACAACCTTGGTGTCTCGCTTGAGAAGACTGAGCGGCGTGAAGGTGCAGAGGAGGCCTACCGCAAGGCTATCGAACTGGATGTCCAGTTTGCCGAGGCTTGGTTGAACCTTGGCAGACTTCTCAAGAAGACGGATCGAAAGGAAGAGGCGGCGGACGCATTTGAGAAGGCGAGCGAGTCCGGTGCGTTTAACGCCGACGAGCACAGCGGCCTGGCGTATGCCCTCTGGGAATGCGGGCGACTCGATGACGCGGAGTTGGAGGTCATGAGAGCGCTGGAGGACGATCCCAACCACGCCTACGCCCACGCCACGCTCGGGCTCATCCGCTTCGAGCAGGACAAGCTCGACGAGGGGCGTGCGGGCTACGAGAAGGCGATCGAGGTCAAGCCGGACGACTTGCCCCTCCAGCAGAAGTACCACTACGAGTACGGTCGCGCGCTCGCACGAAACAAGCTCATACCCGACGCCCGCCGGGAATTCGAGGCCGCACTCGCGGTCAAAGCCGACTACGTCCCCCGCGACCAGATCGAGACCGCCCTCTCCGCGCTCACCTGACCGTTCCGAGACCCCGCGCAAGGAACCGTCTAGTCCTGAGTATGCCGGTGAATGACGGCATGTAACGAAGGACGGTGGCATATGTCCAGTGTTTGGCTGCACAAGGCCGCCCTTCGTTACATGCCGTCATTCACCGGCATACTCAGGGCTGACGGTGTTCGGTTCCCCAACATCCAACACCCGACACCCAACACCCAGTACTCCAGTACTCCGCCCTCCTCACTCCTTGAACAGCCCCCGCACGATCCCGACGAGTCCCCAGCGCACTTCCGGCGGGAGGTCAGGGTATGCCGGCATCGACGTGCCTGGGTGGCCGTTCGTGATCACGTCGAAGGAGCGCTCGGACGTGAGCGTGTACTGCGTGAGGTCCGGCGGCATGGGGGCGAGGCCTTTCCCCATCACGGTGATCCGCCCCGACTTGCCGTGACACAGGGCGCAAGTCGTTGCGTACACCTCCGCAGCCTGTTTCCGCGCCTTCTCAGGGACGGGACGCGCGAACGGCTCGGGCGCTTGGAGCACTCCAAAGCGCTTATCGAGCGTGCTCATCAGTGAGTCCAGCTTGTCCGTCGTGAAAAGGGAGAAGTACGGCATCGCGCTGCCGTCGACCCCGTGAAGCAGGATGCCTTGGAGATAACTACGATTGGTTCGGACCGCCGTGAGGTTCTCGGGCGGGATGCTCAGGTTGTGCGCCTCGGCGCCTTTCCCATCGCCCTTGTCACCATGGCAGAATGCGCAGCTTCCCGCATAGATCGTGTCCCCGTTGTCGTACACGGTGCGCAGGTCGCTCTTGTACCTCGCGAGCGCGTCGGGGCTGAACGGCTTCAAGCGCGTCTGGTACGCCCGCTCCGACTTCTCGATCTTCCTCTGGAGCGGCACGATGGCGCTGTATTGGTGGAACTGCCTCGCGAGCAGCATCGAGACCAGCAGCACACCGAGGAGCCCGGTCCCACCCGGACCTCGATACTGCGCCGGCCGTAGATATGCCAAAGGAGTGACATGGCTGCCAGAATGCCGACGAAGAGCCCCAGGTTCGAGCCGAGACTGAGTCCCCTGGGCACGGAAGTGTAGAGCATGACCCCGAGCAGCACCTGGAAGAGCAGGCCGCCCACGATCCATCGCAGTAGGGACTGCTTCTTCTCCGCGTCATCCGCCTTCGACGTGAGGTAATGGAACGCCGCGCCGAAGACGACCGCCGCGCCGAGTATGTGCAGGTATCGAAACAGCCAGTGGATCGAAAGCTCCGGGGGCATTCTGTATCCGCGCATCGTCATCGGAAGCCACTTGTCGGGGTTCTCCGTCACCGAGAGGACGGCCACGAATACGCCGGGAATCGCGAGCAGGCACGTCAGGCCGATCACCCCGAGCGCGAGGCCTACCACGCGGCGCGGGTCGCGGTAATCCCCGAGGAGATCGAGCAACAGGAACGCGGTGACCAGCAGGAGGATGACCCCCAGCCAATACGGCGCGAGCATGGTCACAGCGGTGAAGAACGGCACCGTGAATCCGACCTGCATCAGGAGCAGCGGACCGATCCCGAGGACGACGGCGATGCTCTTGTGCGCCATGAATGTGTGGACGATCTCCCTGTGCCAGCGCCGTTCCTCGATCCTGCCCCGTCTCCACGACCGCAGGAGGTAGTACACGCTGAGGATCCCCGTGCCGAGCGTGAAGAGGACGAACATGAGGTGGAGCACGAAGGCGCTGAAGAGCAGCCCCGTCAGCCAGGCGTCGGAGATCGGCTTGCGCAGAAGCAAATCCGTCAGGCTGTCCACATCGTCCTCCTTTCCTTGTTCATCACGGGCGGATTGCCGGATAGCGCGACCCAGGCCTGCGGGCGCCGTCCGCCAGCGAGATATCGTAAAGGTAGTCGGCCAGGATGTGCCGCTCCTCATCGTTGCCCGAGAAGGGCGGCATCCATGGGATCATCTCGCGGGTGTGCCCGAGGATCACGTAGATCCCGTCGGCTGTTCGACCCCGGACCCGGTCACCGATGTCATTGACGCCGCCGATGGTGTGGCACGCCCCGCAGTTCTGGCCGAAGAGGTACTCGCCGGGTGAGGGTCGGTTCGGCTTGACGCTCGTCGCCGAGTACCAGTAGCTGTTCCGGAGCATGCCATCTCTTACGATGAGTTCGTGTTCGTCGACCAGAATCTGGTTTGCATACATGTATCCGGGCATCAAATACGGCCCGCGTATGAACTCCCTGATGTACTCGAACTGGGCAACGAATGCGATCGCTGCGATCGTCGCGGGGATCAGCAGGACTCGCGTCGCGAGCGCCTTGCCTCTTGCCGCTACCGGTGCGAGGACCAGGAGAACCGCGAGGGCCGATGCATTGAGCGCCCAGAAGACTGCGGGGTTCCTCGGGAGCATCCTCCCGAGCACTGCGCCGATTGCGTGCGTCTTGAAGGTCGGCGGGATGGTCTGGAAATACCACCATGCGAAGACCACCGTCGCAAGCGTCGCGACGACCATGATCCCTCCGAACACGCGCGAGGCTTCTCGGCGGAAACCGACGTTCCAGCGAGTGATGTACAGGTATGCCAGGGATATCAGGCCCGCGAGCGCGAATGAGCCGGTCAGCCTCAGGAAGAGGTGCGGGAGGAACGACGGATTCAGGAACGCCTGCCAGAAGCTCCGGCTCCACGGCCAGCCGTCGCTTGTGAGCATGAAACTGATGATGCCGGCGATCAGGATGGCTGAGCAGATCGCCCAGGCCAGGTAGCTTGCCCCGAGTCGCACGTGCGCCATCTTCCGCGCTCCCTGCCACCTGTCCCAGAGGTAGTAGTACGCCAGCAGGACAAGGAGTTCGCCGATGAATGTGAACCATTCGATCCACCACGGCCAGAAGAAGACCCGAAGCATCGAGCCGATCGCGCGAGGAGCGAGGACGCTCGTGTAGAACCAGATGCCGACTCCCGATACCGCGCCGGCGGACGTTATGGTGATGGCGGTGACTCGGATGAAGCTTCGGGCGAAGGATTCCCAGTCCTGTGAGGCCCTTCGAATGCCGATGTACTCCGCGAGCACTATGAGCCCGAACACGCCGACGGAGAACCCGTGGCTGATGAGTACGTGGATAACCGCCTCGAGGCCGATAGTGAGTCCATCGCCCATGTGGCCTGGGTGGTAGATAGGGAACTGCATGCAGGAGGGCCTCCGTCCCAGTGATACTCCGCCCTATCTTGTTCCCCATAACGGATGAGTTAAAACCGCCGAGTGCGCAACCTCTAGCTGGATTGCTTGTGGGAGGCGGGACCATGTTGGGGAGGGAGTGGTACTCCCTCCCCTCCTATTGGCACTGTCGTCCTCTGTGCCCGGTCTGCGCTTACCTCACGAGCTGGCCGAGGAGCCACGCATGCTCCATGTCCTCGCGGTAGAGATCGCTGAAGACCTCCTTTGCCAGGTCGTTCGTCTCGGTCTCCATCAGCCTCTGGTAGTTCTGCATCTCGACCTGCTCGTGAACTAGCGCTCTCTCGAGCATGGTCTCGTTCGGATCGATGATCGACCCCAGGATGCTGACGTGCTGGTCCTCGATGCTGCTGAACGCCGCATAGTGCGTCCTTTGGTCCTGGTCCCGCTCCATGTGCATGGAATACATATAGCCGGTCCATGCCGACACCTCGCCCGCCATCGCCATATCGACGTTGAGAGCGGTGCGGGGGTCGGCTGTGTTTTTGTCGTAGCAGCCACTCCAGTCGCCCTGCCAGATGGTGTCCTCCGGCTTCATGAACTGCTGATCGAGCGAACGTCCGCCTTTGAGGTCGGCGCCGCCGGTGTACCAGTCGGCCGGGCAGCCTGCATTGCGGACGAGATCCTCAGCGTACCGGGCATGCTCAAGATGGTCGTCGAAGATGTGACGATAGGCCTTCTTGATCGTCTCGCTGGCTTCGTTCTCCATGCACATCGTGTATGCGCTGAGTGCCGCAGTCTCCGCTGCCAGTACTGCCTCCGATGTTGCATGTGGCGTGGGCAGCAGCGACATCAGTCTCATGTGGTGGAGATGCTCGGCCCGAGCTATTTGGCCGAACAGGCTCTTCATCTCGGCATCGGCAGTCCACGCCCCATATGCGCGATAGTCGGCCCAGTGCTGCGCCTCGACCGCCATCATCTGTATGACGCTCTGTAAGGTCCGCGGATCGCCCTCATGGAGCGGCAGTTGATCGTGCGTGTCCTTCCTGACGCCGTCAACGCTCCAGGGAAAGATCTGCTCCTCGAGTGGTTCACCCCGCTCCGAAGGGATGAAACCTCTGTAGTTGTCGTTCACGCCCCGCATCCAATCGGCGAAGCTTTCCTCCCATACCTTCATCTGGATTGCCATTCCTCATGGTCTCCTCTCCGGGAAATCGTACAGCTCGAACGTTGTACCACGCGTGCATGTTCCCAGCGCCGGGCACTGCGAAACGTGTTTCTTGGCTCCAAATCCGAGGGAGGTTTCTAGCCGAGGAGTGCGTTGTGAATGGCGGTACAGGCGATCGCTGCATGTCCCATCCCGACGACCACTTGAGCCACGTCACCGCTGACGACGTCACCCGCGGCATAGACCCCTGTGAAGCTTGTCTGCTGCTGGGCATCAACTTCGATGTAGCCGCCGGAGTCCAACTCGATGCTCATCTGTTTCGCCAGCTCGTTGTTCGGGGAGAGGCCCATGGTGCTGTAGCCTCGGAAGACTCCCTCGATCCTGTCGCCGTCGTCGAGGATGACGGTCCCGAGTTCGTCGCCCGTTTCCACGATGTTGGCGACCTTCGCCTCGAGGATCGGGATGCCGGCGTCCCGGAGCTGCTCCCTGAGCAGAGGTTCGATCTCATCGGCGCTGTGACCGCAGGTCAGCAGGGTGAGGTCTCTGGAGTAGTGCGCCATCCACAGAGTCTCCGACGCGGCATGGTTGCCGTCGCCGATCATGACGATCTTCCGTCCGCGGGACTCATACGCATCGCAGACCGGGCAATGACGGATCGTCAAACCTTTGTAGCGGTCGGCGTCCGGAATCTCCGGCGGGATGTCGAACACCCCTGTGGCAAGGATGATCTTGCCGGCGGTCAACTCGCCCTCGGACGTGCGGAGGCGGAAATCGCCGTCTGATCCGTCTATCGAACGGACACGCTCGGCTCGGATCTCTGCGCCGTAGAGGAGAGCCTGATCTCTGAGGCATCCCAATAAGGCGCTGCCCGTCACGCCGCCCGGGAAGCACGGGAAGTTGCGGGTGACGGGAATCCACGACGCCCGCGGCCTTCCTCCGTCAAATATGATAGAATGTCGCAGAAACCTGCCGAGATATGTGGCGCAGTGTAATCCCACCGGCCCGGCGCCGACGATCGCGCAGTCGAAGTCCATGTGTCTGATCACCTCTGGTTAGTCATACCCAGAAGTGGCCCGGAATGCGCACATGGTTTGGGTTGCTCTCCGGCACAGGTAGAATAGGTCAGAGGTGTGATGCATGATTAGAGGCGAAAAGGTAATACTCCGGGCGATCGAACCCGACGATGTGCCCCAGCTTTGGGAGTGGATGCAGGACGAGGAACTGATGCGGTTGCGTGACTACCCGATGCCCCCGACATCGCTCGATCAGGCGCGCAGGGAGTTCGAGCAGTCGCCGGACAACAGTGCAGATCATCTGCACCTTGCGATCACCACCCTCGATGGCGAGTTGATCGGCGAGACGACTCTTCGCGACATCGACCAGCGGAATAGGGGTGCGATCTTCACGATTGCGATCGGAGACAGGAAGAACTGGGGGCACGGATACGGCTCGGATGCGACTCGCTGCCTGATGAAGTACGCGTTCGAGCAGATGAACCTGCATCGCATCGACCTCTTTGTCCATGCCACGAACGAGCGCGCGATCAAGGCTTACGAGAAGTACGGATTCCAGCACGACGGCCGGCTCCGTGAGGCGCACTACATGGATGGCAAGTACTCCGACGTGCTGCTCATGGGCCTCCTGTATGACGACTTCAAGGCAGCAGAGGAGGCTCGGACGCAGCCCGATGTGGCTCGGATCCCGGCTCACATGTAGTGGCCGCGCCTCCGTGCCGGCCTGAGGCGTGCCATGGCCGGCACGGAGGCGCGGCCACTACATGTGCCACTGTTCACTTCGCCAACGGATTCTGCCGGTGGCATTCCTCGATCACTTCGATCTGGCGGCGAACCTGCTCCGGTGGGATCGCGAGCGGTGTGCCCTTCGTCAGCGCGTCGTACAGATTGCCGTAAAACTGCTTGGCCATGTACCCGAACCAGCTCTTCTGCTCCTCCGGTATGTCCCAAGTCTCCGTGTGCCAGGTCAGGTCCTCGCCGCAGTACTTCCGGCCCTCGAGCGGTTCGCGGATGAGGTGCTGCTCGGGCGCTTCCTCGGGCTTGTAGTACTTCCATTCGAGGTGGTTCGCCGTGCCGTTCAGGCCGCCGTACTGAGCATAGATCTGATACATGGAGGTCGAGTAGGGCGCGCAGGATGAGATCTCGAGGTCGATAGTCGGCCGATCCTTGCCGGTGAGCAGGACTTTCACGTGGTCCTCCGCGTTGCCGAACGTGTTCACCCGGTCCATGATGCAGTGGACCTGGGGCATCATATCGAAGCCGAAGAGCCGGAGCACCTGGTCCATCGGATGCGGGCCGGTGTTGAGCAGGCTTCCCGCGTTCATCTCCTGGAGCGTCTGCCAGTCCCACCGTCGTCCGAAGCCGTTGAACGCAACCTTGATCTGGATGATGCGCCCGAGCACGCCGGAATCGAGCACCTTGAGGATCTGCTGGAAGTACGGCGCGAACCTCGACTGCTGGAAGATCGCGAAGACCTTGCCGGTTTCCTTCGACTTGGCGACGAGCTTATCGACGTCCGCCGCGTACCGGGCGATCGGCTTCTCGCAGAGAACGTTGTGGCCCGCGTCCATGATCTCGAGCGTCACGGGCACGTGGTCCGGGCTCATCGTGGCGTTGACGACGAGATCGAGGTCGTCGCGCTTGAGCATCTCCTTGTAGTCGGTGTAGGCGGCGCACCCGGTCGCGTTCACGGCGTCGTCACATCGTCCGTCGAGCGGATCGGCGACGGCGGCGATCTCGTACTGGTCGGGCATCTCCTTCAGCGTGGCGATGTGGATGTTATGGCCGCTTCTCCCCTGGCCGATAACGGCGGTTCGTATCTTCTTCATGGTTATTTCCCTTCTTTGGAGTGCGGAAGCGGAGTCTGCGGAGCTTCCGCTTTGGCTCGTCTGCAAAGCAAAGCGGAAGCTCCGCAGACTCCGCTTCCGCACTCCATACCTACTGCTTTACCTTCTTGAACTCGACCTGGAATCCCTCCCCGCAGGTCTTGACCGATGCCGGTTCGCCGTCGAGGCCGAGAGTGAACGTCATCTTCACATCCTCGTGCTGCTCGGGATGCTCGTTCTTGCCGATGAACGTGTCGAAATGGTGGTGCTTCAGCTTGTAGTCGGTCCCGTACTTCGCATGGAGAGCGCCATCCACAAGTGTGATCGCCAGTGTCCCGTATGCGGCATCCTCGTAGTCGCCCACGTATGCCTCCAGCGCGCGTGAGGTCTTGGTCCGCTTGTGATGGACCTCCTTGGCCTTCTTCTCCTTCGCCTCCAACTTCTGGGCTGCCTGGACCTTCTTGATGTCGGCATTCCAATCCCGCTTCGGGAGGTCGAGCAGGATGTCCCTGAGCGCGTTGGCGAGGCACCCGGACGGCCCATCCATCGCGATGTTCGTCAGCACGGTGAAACCGCTCTTCCTCCCAGGGATGAGCGTCGTATTGCTCGTGAATCCCCTGAGCCAGCCGCCGTGACTAACGATGATCTCGCCGCGATACTCCATCTTGTTCCATCCCAGGCAGTAAGTCGAGAGGTTCGAGCCGTGATCGATGCCGTACTTGTCGGGATTCTCGACCGGAACGACCATGTGCGGCTTCTTTGTTTCATCGAGGCTCTTCTTGGAGACGACCTGCTTCCCCTTGAACTCCCCGTCGTTCAGATGAAGGCGGATCCACTTGCTCATGTCCTCGGCGCTCGCGTTGATCGCGCCGGCCGCGGTCGAGTTGTCGTGCTTCGGCGCGGGAACCATGACGGTCTTGCCCTTGTGCGGCACATGTCCGTGCGAGTGGTCCGCCGATGCCTCTGTTTCGCTGACCTTGGTGAGCGCCTTCATGCCAAGTGGCTTGAAGATTCGCTTCTTGACGAACTCCTGCCAGGTGCTCCCCGATGCCGCCCCGACGCAGAGGCCCGCCGCGGAGAACGGGACGTTCGCGTACTCGTAGGTCGATCGGAATGAGGTCGACTTGGGAGCGAGCCCGTATCGGCGGACGATCTCCTCCGCATCCCGATCCTCTACGCCCCAGAGCGCGTCGTGCCGGGGCATGCCGGTTCGATGGCTGACGAGGTCGCGCATGGTGACCTGAGCGTCGGCGTGCGGGTCGGAGAGCTTGAAGTACGGCAGATGCTTCCTGGGGTGGTCATCCCATGACATCTTCCCCTCGTCGACCAGGATCGCCATGCAGGCGGTCGTGAACGCCTTGGTCATCGAGGCGATGGCGAAGAGGGTGCTCGGCGTGACCGGATCGTCCGTGCCGACCTCCTTGACGCCGTACCCCCTCAGGTATACCTCATCGCCCTGGACGACGGCGACCGCCACTCCCGGTATCTTCCATGCCTTCATTCCGGCCTGGATTGCTTTATCGATTGCGGATGTGTTGATTGCCAATCTGCTCTCCCGTGGGGTTGAAGCCCCAGTCTATCACCGAAGCATGCTGAAGCAAGCTCGCACCATTATACTATGCGCGGGGTTGCTTACTCCAGCGTGCCTGGTTGATCATATGTGGTGCAAGGACTGACTGCGCGGTCAAAGGAGCCTGCTGACTGTGGACACGACGTGATCGTGGATGTCGGCCGGGATGCATCCGTTGACGATCTCGATTGACATCAGTCTGCCGGGACGTCCAGCTATCTTGATAGTCGATCCCGACAGATCAAGGCAGCCACTCAGAGGCTTGACCGCGTGTGCGATCCCCGGTCTGAACGCGAGCTGCCACTTAGTGGCCGAGATACGGACGAGTGAACAGTCTACCGCATGTCGGGCGAAAACCTTGCTGCCCAAGTATACGCTGCGATTCGCTGACATATCGTACACGGCCATTGTCATCCCTCCGAGTGTCGCAACTGCAAGGGGCTCCTCGGCTAGTATCTGTTCCGCAAGTTCCTCCAGTCTGATCTGAGCCTCGATTCTCACGAAGTCATCGCTGGTGAATGCCTGACCAAATGCAAGTCGTTCCAGGACTCCGTGGTCACACTTGCCCACGTAGCCCGATAGCAGGCGGAACCAGTCGCGCTCCCAGGGTGTGCCTTTCTCACCTGCGTAACATATGTTGCCTATACCCGCGTAGTGCTGATCGTCCGATGCCAGCCACCTGGCCAACAATACTCCTGCGGGTGTGGACAATGCCTCGTTATACTCGATGTGCTGGCATAGCCGCTGTAGTTTCTCAAGCACTGTCGGGGGCCAGGGATGGTGGTCAATCCAGAACACTTCCACGCCGGCATCCTTCAAAGCCTGCACCGCTTCGACCGAGGGCTCGTCGGCGGGAACATCGGTCACGTACAGCCTGGTCGGCGGGTACTTCAGGGCAGAGTGCAGCTTGCTCGCGATCCATCTAGCGTTAGAGTACTGCACTCGGTAGTCGGACTGCTCGCGCCGAATGAGTTGGGCCGCGCAGGTCATGCCGTCAACATCGCCATGTGTGATGATGAGCGCGGTCATAGCTGCTCCCACTCTTCCGAAGGTGGCAGGCCGTAGCAGCCTTCTTCAATCAGGACCAGCTTCGGGCGTAGTGCCGACGAGCGTGCTGACTCTCTCAATCTGTCCAGCAGCCTGCTCTTGGGATTGTAGGCGTACAGAACGAGCAGGCATTCTACTCTCGGTGGCTGAGAGGGATAAGTGACGTTGTCCGGTATCACCCCGAGTTGCTTCTTCTGGTGAACCACAGTCTGGTACGAAGAGGTGACATCCTGGCGGAGACCACCGCCGGGTGCAAAGACATCATGGTACTCACGTATCTGCGTCATCAGTTCCTGGATGCGATTGTCCAGCCCCTGCTTGATCTCGACCAGAATGACCGATGCTTCCTCATTACAAGGACAGGATAGTGCAACCAAGTCCAGGCGTTTCCTGATGCCGTGGGTCTGTATCTGCCTGTCAAGGAAGACGACTGGCGAATCGGTGAGGCAACTCCGTCGGATCATGTGTTCCTCGATGGCAGCCTCGGATTTCGCCGTTGCCAGTGCGTTGGATATTACGGTACCCATCTCTGACAGGTAGGTCATTACGAAGGCATCATCCGCAGCAAAGCAGCGGTACTGCCGGTCTGCTGTATCTGCAAGTAACGTGTTGTCGCGGAACGTCCGGTGGATGTTGGCCTCATATGCCAGGCCCCTCTCACGAAGCTGCAGCACACTCCGGCCGCTTGCGTACACGTTGATGTAGTTCTCCCTGATCTGGAGGTCCAGACCCCGGTCGAGCGAGGCGCTGAGCAAAGGGGTGAATCTGCCTTGTATGAGTTCACGCATGAAATCCTCGGTCAACCCGCGCGCGAATGGCTTGTGTCTAGTCACGATATACTCCTGCAACGTTCCGCCAGCGCTCGATCTCGGTGGTTCATCGGAGTTTCCCTGTATCATCGTGTTGGGCAGCGCTTTGGCGTCCCACTCTGTAGCTGTAGACACAGGCCCAGATGACGTGCCCGAGCGCGAACAGGAAGTAGACGACGCCGAAGAACAAGTCATGCTCATCATGATGAATGCCATCGTCCCGAACTCTGGCGATCCCGAGTGTTGCCCATGCGATTGCGAAGAGCAGGCTGCTGGCTGTCTGAAGTCTCAGTTTCCCTCTGGCTGATAGTCTCATCGCTGCCTCCAAGGTGTCGTACAGAGATGGCTCAGCTTGCCTTCGACAAGAAGGATGGGCAGGAGTACAGGCGTATCTCGTCCTGCACATCCTGCCCATCCTTGTCAGTCGGCAAGCGGCAACAGATGCACTCACGGCTGCTTGCATCGGTTGCCGCTTGCTACTCCAGTTCCTAGCCCACCATCACCGACGCGATGCCGAATGCGGGGACCTTGACGATGAGCGTGTCGCCCTCCATCTTGGCCTTCAACTTCGGGATCGGCTGCTCCATCAGATCGACCTGGCGTGCGGGCGTTCCGGGCGAGACCAGACCCGTGAGCTTGACCTTCGCCTCGGTGTCCTTGCCCTCGACCTCGTACACGCGGACGATCAGCGCATCGGAGTCCTCGGCCTTCTTGATCGAGGCCAGCATCACGTTCGGCGTCAAGACCTCCGCGAAGCCCTTGCTCGGCGGGAGCTTGCCCTTGTGGATGTCCGTGCTCGCCACGTTCATCGGCAGGTTGAACGCCGCGCCCTGCTTCGTCGCCGCCGAGACAGAGACCGGTCCGTCGTGCGGGATGATGGCCAGCCGGATCGTGTGGTCTCCGGTCTCCGGGATGGGATCGGGATCGAAGCTGGACCGGAGAAGCGTCAGTCTCAGCGTGTTCTCGTCCGCGTTGTGGCCGTACTTGTCCGCATTGACCATCGTGATTCCGCATGCGCCCTTCGCGCCGATGCGGTCGCCGGAGAGGTCCGCCCACTTGAGCGCCGGGACCTCTTGTCCATTCGAAGGCCGCTGGATGCTGCCGAACGGGATCTCGTAGGTCGCCTTGGGGTCCGATATCCTTGTCGGGAAGGCGATCCTGATCTGCGGAATGCCGGCCTCCGGGGTGCCGATCTCGACCCAGTGTACCTGGACGGTGAAGTCGATCATCGGACTGCCGGCATTGAGGCCGACCTCCACGCTGACGGTTGAGTCTCCCACCTTGCGCTTCGTGACGACGGTCGCTCGATGCGGCCCTCGTTGGCCGACATTGAAGTCGCCGTCCTGAGAAAGGATGTCGACCCTGTCGATCTTGCCGATCACCCATGAAGTCATGCCCTTGGACACCTCGTGGACGTGTTCGAGCACTCCGAGCAGTTGCCCATCGGGAACAAGGTCGTAGCCGGTGGCCTTGTCGATGAGGTGCTTGATCGCACCCGAGGGCGGGTCGATCTCGACGCTCACGAACTCGTTCTCCATCGTCACCGGTGCAGCGCCTGAACTGAACTGCTCGCCCTTCTGGGTCAACTTGACGCCTTCGGTCGCAACCGGCGTGGCGACTCGGTCGATGGTGTAGACCTTGTAGCCTGTCGCGGGGACCTCGGTTGCAGGGAAGGCCACCGTGATGAAGTTGTGCCCCCAGTAGCCGCCCTTGCCGACGACCTGGCCGGCGGTCGCTTTGCCCTTCTCGTCGCGAACGGCGATCCGGTCGTGGGGGAACTCCTTGTTCCAGACCTTGGCGCAGATGACTTCCGATCGCGGGAATCCGAGCTGGTTGAAGATGACAACCGGCTCGGCAGAGACCGCGCCGACCGCATATGCCGAAACACCGCCCGCGATGCCGGGGTCGCCCGCTCCTGCGCCCGCACTGTCTCCAAGAGATGATCCCAGGTTGCCCCTCGGTGGCTCGATCCCGGATGCCTTGCTCGTGTCGATCTGAGCCGCAAGCCGACGGAGCGCCCTGGTCCGGATCGCGCCCGCGATCGCCTGAGTCTCCTGGAAGAGGCCCTGCGCGTACTCGTAGGTCGCGTGCACGCCCGAGCCGGGGAGGATGTCGTGGAACTGGTTGAACATCGCCATCCGCCAGCCCTTGCGGATCTGGTCCATGGGGTAGGGGAATCCGGCCGCCGCGCCCGCCACCAGGGAGATCGCCTCGACCTCCGGCAGGATGTTCTCGCTCACGCGGTTCGCGCGCTTGATGTTGCTCTGCGATGTGTAGCAGCCCTCGAAGACGTAGTTCAGCTCGCCGTCGACGACGGGCATGCTCCTCGGCCTTCTCGACGATCGAGAAGAAGTCGTCTGTCGTGGAGAGCTTGACTGCGGGAAGATCGGCCACGTATTCAGCTCGATCGCCTTCATGAGGTCGCGCCGAGTCGGTCCGCCGCCGTGGTCGCCGACGCCGTACATGATACATCAAGTCCTTCAGGCCGGTCTCCTTGACGTAATCGACCATCCACTGCGCCATCCACGCGTCGATCTGGCCGTTGTAGCCGCGCTTGTCGCGGTATCCGAGCACCTTCGAGCCGTCGGGCGCCTTCCACCAGAAGAGCCACTTCTCCGGGCCCGTGCGGTGGAAGTAGTAGCGGCGTGACGCCGCCGCGATTGAGGATGCCGGGGAGCGTGTGCGCGTGGCCGAAGGTGTCGCACTCCCAGTCGATCTTGATCGCGTCGTACGGCAGGCCGAAGCTTCTCGTTGAAGTAGCGGCGGGTGTAGAGCATGTGCCGGCAGAGGATCTCGCCGGACGCGAGGTTCTTGTCGCCCTCGACCCACATGCTCGCGGTCAGCTCCCAGCGTCCCTCGGCGATGCGCTTCTTGATCGCCTCGAAGATCTCCGGGCAGAACTCCTCCATGCCGATGTACGTCGACGCCTGGCTCTGGGAGAAGTGGAACTCCGGGAACTCGTCCATCAGCCGGTCGACGGTCGGGAAGGTGTCGTGGGTGACGCTGACCGTCTCCTGCCAGGGCCACATCCAGTTCATGTCGATGTGCGCGTGCCCGCAGCAGTGGATGGTGTACTCCTTCGCGGCCTCACCGATCGGCGCGAGGATGAGTTCGGCCTCAGAGATCACGGCGGTAAGATCGATCGCCCCCGAGGCGCTCAGCCTGTCCTTGACGACCCCGGCGGCCTTCAGGATCAGTCTCTGCCACTTGTGAGTCTTGTCCGGGAAGAGATCGGCGAATTTCGCCGCGAAGTCGATCTCCGAGCGGATGCGTTGCACCATCGGCGATGCGCCGGTCGGAGTCTCGGCGATGCCTCGAAGCGTGCTGTCCAGCGGTTCTGCAAAATCCATAACAGGTCCCTCTCAAATTCGAGTTGTGTTAGTTACCGGATAGACTATTGGTGAATGGGTGGTGGTATTCCTTCGCGGGAAGAGGGGCATTGTCCGCAGGTACGAATCGGGCTGATGATGAACAGAATGTTACCTTTGCCCACTCCGGTTGCACTAACCATATGAAGATCGATCCCGGTCACGTCGGTGAGGAGCAATCCTATGCAATCACAACTCGATTCGGCCCGAAGGTGCAGGTCGAACGCCGAGGACATCTGCCTGATAGCGAAGTTTCTCGACGGGAGCGAGTCTGCCTTCGAGGAGCTGTTCCGCAAGTACCAGGGCAGGCTGCTCTCGATCTGCAGGCACTTCCTCTGTAATGATACCGACGCCGAGGACGCGGTCCAAGATGCGTTCTTGAGCATCTACCACGGCTTGGCGCGTTTCAGAGGTGATTCCAGCTTCTACACCTGGGCCTACGGTATCGCGGTCCGAAGCTGCATCTCGCACCGGCGAAGGCATCGGCCTGCGACCGAGCCGCTCGACGACGTGCCCGAGGCTGCGGACTGCCGAGTGGGTGACGACATCGACCGCATCATCGTGCAGCAGGCCGTCTCGAAGATGCCTGAACAGTATCGGATCGTCCTCATCCTGAAGTACTACGAGCAACTCTCGATGGAGGAGATCGCTGCTATCCTCGGCTGCTCGGCTGATCGGATCAAGATGCGGCTCCACCGCGCACGGAATGCCCTCAGGGGCGTCCTCGACCTCGATATGGGAGGCGACCGAAGATGAACTGCAAGCAAGTGACTAATCTGCTTTCTCAATACATGGATGGGGATCTCTCTCCACGCGATGCTTCTCAGGTGCAGGCGCACATCCTCGCATGCCGGTGCTGCGCAGATGCCCTGGAGAAGCTGACGAAGGCCGTCGAGACTCTTGACGCCATGCGGAGGGACGAGCCGGAGGTCGATCTCTACAACGCGTTCCGAAGCCGACTGGCGCAAAGCTCCCGCAAGCGCCGGCCAGCTATTGCCCTCCCGGCGATCCGTAGATGGGCGGTTGCAGGGATGGCGCTCATGCTCATTCTCGGCGGGAGTCTGATCGGTTCGTGGCTCAAGCGGCCTCAGGTGCTCTACGTCTCGCATGCCCGATCGGCGGGGTACTCCGCTTACTCCTCGATCGCCATCGCGGCCGATATGGCTCAGAACCGCTGGGACGTGGACGCGCCGTTGGTTGCTGATACCAGGCTCCAAGCGAGGATCGATGTAAGGGCGCGTGGCGAAATGCTCGGCAAGGTGCTCAGTGTGATCAGCGACCGGTCCGGGGTGGAGATCGGGGCCGCGCCTGACGTGGCTTCCCAACGCGTCTACTTGCGCCTCGATGATGTTCAGATTGCCGAAGCGTTGGCGAAGATCCGCCGCCTGCTCGATCTCGACTGGAAGGTGACCGGAACCGGATCCGGGCGCAGCTACCAGCTCATCTGCACCGAGCACGTGAGGAGGATGTCGTCTGCGGTGGCCGAGGCCCAGGCATTCTCCCAGGCCGAGGAAACCCTGCGGAGGATCAAGCAGGCCATCGAACTTCGCGATCCCGGCCTGATTGAGAAGCTGCCGTTCAACGGCGCCTACTCCGTCAGCTCAGACATCCGAAAGCTGCGGACGGATCCGACCACAAGATCGATCCTCAGTCCGCTCCGTATTTCCTCATCGACGACGAGGTCATCTCGACATTGATGGCCGGTCAGCAGTATGTGAGGCAGTATGGTCGCATGACGGAAGCGCAGAAGGCCCTCTTCCTGCGCTGGTTATATCAGGAAGAGCGTAAGCCTGATGCGAAGGCAAAGCTGATCATCCGTCTTGCAGACCTGGATGACGGCTCAATCAACCTGCAGTTCGAGAACGATTGGGGTTACGGTGTCTCCACGACAGGCACGAGCGTGTTCAGTCCAACGATCGCCAACCGCAACACCAACAGGCTGACGGCTGCCCACGTGGATGAGGTCTATCGGACCGCACGGGAGTCTAGCGGGATGTACGACGATCCGCGGCTCAATGTGAACCTGGGAAATGGCGTCTACGGCGACAATACGCTCTTTCGGCACAAGCCGACGTACACACTCATGGAGATGCTCGATCTGATCACCGAGCGCACGAACCTGTCGATCCTGTCAGACTACTACACCATCCAGGAGCAGGATAACCGCATGCTTCCGAGGGAGCTTACCCTCGGCGAACTTCTGGCGCTGCTGGACCACGACTTCAACATCGCGTGGGACCTCTCGCCGGACAACACGCTCCGCCTGGTACACAGGCAGTGGCCTCTCCTCCGTGAGTCCGAGCCGGACTGGGGTATCGTGGCGGAACTGAAGTCCTCACTTCGCTCGACCGGTAAGTTCACCATGTCGCAGTTGATCAGGCTGACAGGGCTCAGTAAGCTGCGACTCAACGGCACAATGTCGGCGGTCGGCGATGCGGGTATCAAGGGCAATGCGATCGGCCTGGTCGAGAACATGCGGGAGGAACTCAAGGCGTACGCGTGCCTGTCGCCGGATCAGATCCTTTCCCTAGAGTCCTCCGCCGGTCTGTCGAGCGCTACGCTCAACCGGGAGCAGAAGCGCCTGCTCTGTCTGGCCGCGCACGAGATCCTGTACGGGTGCAGTTCGAACTACACAGCGGCGGATATGGAGAAGGAGTTCATGGTGCGCCTGATCCGGAAGCGGTGTGCCGGCACGGAGGTTGAGAGGATCGTCGGCGCCAGATTGTTCATGCCGGGTGGGGGAATCATGGTTGGCGGGAAGCAATTCAAGTTCTGGACCGACAACAGCGCCGATTCGAGCAACTCGAAGACCGTCAAGGACTACGTGGTGATGAAGTTCACCGGAGATTACGACTGTGCCGCGGCGTTCAGCATGCCGGAGGCACACTGACCGGCCTAGCGTTGACGGCCCGCCGCTCGTCTGCTATCATCAGGGCGAGCCTCTCAGCATTCAAACTGAGGCTGCGCGAAAGAGGAGCCGCCATGTCCGGATCCCGGTTCTATCACATCTCTCCGCAGGGACAACTCGATCGTGTCTCCGCCCTGGCTGATGCGCTCGAGGCGGTCAAGACCGGGGGGTACATATGGCTGGATTACTGCGAGCCGACGAAGGCGGAGCTTTCGGTTCTCATCGAACCCCTGGGCCTCCATCCGCTCTCCATCGAGGATTGTGTCGATCAGAACGAGGTCCCCAAGATCGAGGATTTCCCGGGAAACGTCTTCATCATCTTCAATTCTTTCAGCTATGCCGACACGGAACTCTCGATCGATGAGGTGGACCTGTTCCTCGGCAAGGACTTCCTCGTCACCGTGAGCGGATTCTGCGCGGAGGGGCGACGGCCTCTGCAGGGAATCGAGCAGATCATCGAGACCCATCCGGAAAGCGTTGCGGATGGGCCGGCCTTCCTGATGCACGTGATCCTTGACCGCATCGTCGATGAGAAGTTCGTCGCGATCGAAGCGCTCGAGGACGACATGGACAAGGCGGAGGAGGCGCTGTTGGCCGCCCCGGCCGATTTCAGTCCGCAGGAGATTCTCCGCCTGCGCCGCGATCTACTGGCGCTTCGAAAGAGTCTCTTCCACGAGCGAGAGATCCTCGTGAAGATCTCCCGCAAGGATTTCCCGTTCATTTCGGACAAGGCGATATTCCACTACCGGGACATCTATGACCACCTCGCCAGGTCGTTCGAGTTGGCCGAAACCTACAGAGACATCCTGACCAGCCTCATGGAGCTGTATGCCTCGATGCTGAACAACCTCATGGCGAAGAGCGCGAACGAGATGAACTCCACCGTCAGGCGGCTGACGTTCATCACGACTGTCTTCATGCCCCTCACGCTTCTCGCCAGCATCGGCGGGATGTCGGAGTGGACGATGATGACCGGGCCTCACAACTGGAAGGTCGCGTATTCCGTGTTCATACTGGCGATGGCTGTCATAGGAGTCGTGAACTACTACCTGCTAAGGCGGATCGAAAGGCCGCGCTGAAACCACCAAGCTGGAGGGAGCACCGATATGCATATCCGATCTGCGACACTTATCATAGTCATCTGCGCGACGCTGATCTTGATCCGAACCGCAGAGTGCGCCAACCTGGGTCTGGACGGAGAACGGGAGTTTGCCAAGTTCGATGAGTCAACCGGACGCCTCATCGAACTCGGGGCAGGGCCGGAGGTTCCGATCGCAGAGTCGGGTGGAGGATTCAGCGCCTACGACTTCAAAGCCAAGCGCGAGATCCCGTTCACCCCGCGAGTGCCGACGAGGTCAGGTGAGGTGATCTCATCGGTCTGGTCGGGCGAGGACCTGTCGTGCGAGATCGAATACAAGCTCGTCGGCTCGGCCGTGATGGTCACCGGCAAGCTGAAGAACTCCCTTCCGATGAATCGCGCGGTCGTGCTCTCATACACGATCCCGCTCACCGGCGAGAAGCTGATGTTCTCTCCATCCCTGAACGAGACCGTCGCCATCGGACCGGGGGTCTCCGGGGAGGGATCGGTGTATCCGATCGCGGCGATGTGGGGGAAAGGGCCGGGAGTCGCGTTGGCGATCCCGCCGACCACGCCATGCATGTTCAAGATGACCGGCTCGACGGAGGGACTCACGCTCCGCATGTACCTCGGGCTCTCACCATATACCAATCCGGCGGGAATGGCGTCGTTCTCCTTCATGATCTATATGTCCAACCCGCAGTGGGGCTTCCGCGACGCACTCCAGCGATACTACGACATGTTTCCCGACCACTATCGACATCACGGGAAGGGCGACGGCCTCTGGATGTTCCAGACCTCCGGCCCGCCGAACCTCGGTGACTTCCTGTACGACGAGACGTCGATGAGTGCGAAGTACTCCGAGACCCTGGAGCGCGATCACAAGAACGGCCAGCTCACGTTCCCCTACATGATCGTCGGCCAGCGCGAGATCAAGGGCCTCGACGGATTGCCCAAGACATACGAGGAGGCGATGGCCGCCTACGATGCGTGGAGTCCGCCGAAGACTGCTCTTGATGTGAAGGAGGCGCTCGCGGCAGGTGGGGATGTCTTCCTCAAGCAGGAAGTGGAAAGTTCGGCACTCAAGGAACTGGACCGCAGGTACAACATCCAGATCCGCAACACCGACTGGGGCGGCGATTCAGTGACGTTCGTGATGAACCCCGATCCCGACCTCTTCGAGGGAATGGGCATGCACACCACCGGCGGCGATGCGATGAAGCGAATCCATGAGCGGCTGAAGGAGTACCCCGCGACCGACGGCATCTACATCGACTCGCTCGGCTCGAACTGGTGCGCGAAGTTGAACTACCGGCGGGATCATTTCCGATTCGCCGATCAGCCGCTGACCTTCGATAAGGATGGAAACGTCTGCCTGCACAACCAGATTTCGCACTACGAGTTTCTGCAGCCGCTCAGGGACGAACTCCACCGCGATGGGAAGCTTCTCTTCGCGAACGGTGTCTACAATTACTTGTCGAAGGAGATCGAATACGCCGACGTGAAGGACACGGGGCGTTTCTTCCTCGCAGCGCTGGTCGATGTCGCCGGCGCGGAGTCGAGCACTCCGTCGCAGGACCGCTGGGAGTTCTACCGCGCGGCGATGTTTCAGAAGCCATACCTCGTCCTCAAGTACCATTGGGAGAACGCCGAGAATGTGCAAGAGGTCTTCAACCAGGCGGTCTGCTATGGGGTCTTCGTCACATGCTCCAACGGCCTGGGGAAGGTTTACTGGACCGACCCGAACGGTTTCCCGAGGGACACAACACTCTATGAGTGGTACGTCCCCCTCGTCCGAACGCTCTCCAAGGCGGGATGGGAGCCGGTTACCTGGGCCTCGTCGCCAACGGAGGGCCTCCGCTTCGAGCGATATGGCAGCGGGGACGAGGTCTACTTCACGATGTACAACCCCGGCCCGGAACAGGAATGCGCGCTCCACATCGACGCCGGATCGCTCCGACTCCCGAAGGACGCGAAGGTCGAGCAGATCTCGGGCGCTGGGTTCGTCTCAGCGGAAGCCACCGGCACCCGGCTCACCGTCCGCACGAAGATAGCATCGAAGCGCACAGCGGTGATCCGGGTCTCATCGTAAACAATGAGCCTGGCGCGGCCAAAGCATGCTGAAGCAAGCTGCGGACCCCAATCCCCAGCTTGCTTCAGCATGCTTTGTGACGATTAGCATGGGGGTTTGAACCCCATGCCGCCGAGCGTCCGTCGCACCGCATCTTCCCATCCGGCATAGAGTGCATCGGCTTCCGCCCGAGTGATCGTTGGGGAGAAGATGCGGTCCTCCTGCCAGCAGGCGCGGATCTCGTCGGCGTCCGTCCAGTATCCGACCGCCAGGCCCGCGAGATACGCTGCCCCGAGTGAGGTCGTTTCTATCGTCCTTGGGCGGACGACTTCGACCCCGAGAATGTCCGCCTGGAACTGGCAGAGGAAGTCGTTCGCCACCGCACCACCATCGACCTTCAGGCTCGGGATCGCGAGGCAGGAATCCTTCTGCATCGCCTCCAATACGTCGCGGGTCTGGTAGCACATCGCCTCCAGGGCGGCCCGGACGAGGTGCGCGGAGGTCGTGCCGCGTGTCAGGCCGAAGATCGCCCCGCGCGCGTCCTGGTCCCAGTAAGGCGCTCCGAGACCGGTCAACGCCGGGACGAAGTACACCCCCGCGTTGTCCGGGAGTGACGCCGCCATCCGCTCGGATTCCTGCGCCGACGGGAGGATGCCGAGTCCGTCCCTCAGCCACTGGATCGCCGCGCCTGCCACGAACACGGCTCCTTCCAAAGCGTAGACCGGCTCTCCTTTCGACCCGCAAGCGATGGTGACGATCAGCCCGTGCTCGGAGCGGGGGCGAATCTTCCCGGCGTTCATCAGGATGAAGCTGCCCGTGCCGTAGGTGTTCTTGATCGTCCCCGGCTCGAAGCATGCCTGGCCGAAGAGCGCGGCCTGCTGGTCGCCCGCGATCCCGCTGATCGGTATCCCCGCCGGAATCCCAATCCCCCCCTTGCCGCCACAGATGTCCCCCTTACGAAGGGGGACCGGCCTCTGGGCCGAGGGGGTTAAGTCCGCCGTATACCCGATGACGCCGGACGAGGGCCGGACCACCGGGAGCATGGACACGGGAATCCCGAAGCGCCCGAGGATCTCCTCGTCCCAGCAAAGTGTGTCGATATTGAAGAGCATCGTTCGCGAGGCATTGGTGAAGTCGGTCGCATGGACCTGCCCACCTGTGAGCTTCCAGAGGACCCACGAGTCCGTCGTCCCGAAGAGCAGCCGCCCCGCATCGGCCTTTTCCCGCGCACCGGGGACATTGCGGAGGATCCATTCGATCTTCGTCGCCGAGAAGTAGGCATCGACCGGGAGGCCGGTTCGCTCGCGGATCGAGTCGGTGAGGGCCGGAGTGCGGTTCAGCTCGTCACATCGCTCGGCGGTCCGGCGGCACTGCCACACAATCGCGTTGGAAACCGGCTCACCGGTCTCCCGGTCCCAGACAACGGTTGTCTCCCGCTGGTTGGTGATCCCGATCGCCGCGATGGATGAGGGCGGGACCTGTGCGAGGACCTCCATCACCGTGGAGTGAACGCTCCGCCAGATCTCCTCCGGGTCATGCTCGACCCATCCGGGCCTGGGGAAGTGCTGGGTGAACTCCTGGTACGCGGCGGCGACCTGCATCCCCTGCCTGTCGTACACGATCGCCCGGCTCCCGGTCGTCCCCTGGTCTATCGCGAGGATGTATTCCATGTCATTCCTCGAGCCAATGCCCTGGAAGCAGTTCCCGCAGGGGAACGACGACTTCCTCCGACATGATCACCATGCAATCCAGGTTGCGGATATCCAACTGAGCCATGGTCTCCCTGCACCGTCCGCAAGGTGGCAGGACTCCGCCACGTTTCACTGCCACCGCGTCGACGATGTGGGTCTCGCCATTCTTGATCATCTCTGCCATTGCCGCAACTTCCGCGCAGAATCCGAGGCCGCATGCCAGGTCAATGCAGACCCCGGTGTAGATGTTGCCGGCCACAGTGCGGATGGCAGCACCTACTCCGCCGGCGGAGAAATCCTTTCTGAGCGGGATATCCCTGCAGACAGCCGTCGCCGCCTGAATCAACTCGTTCCGCGATTTCGCATTCCGCATTCCACATTACCCCTTGATCCCGCTCAGCTTGATGCCCTCGACGAAGTAGCGCTGGTTGAAGATGAAGAGCAGCAGGACGGGGATCAGCGCGATCATCGAGCCGGCCATGAGCTGCGTGTAGTTCGTCGCGTGCTGGCCGACGAAGTACCGCAGGCCGATCGGGAGAGTGCGCAGCGCCTCGGTGACGGTCACGATCAGCGGCCACATGTAACTCCCCCAGAAGCCCATGAACGTGAACGTCGTCAGCGTCGCGAGCGCGGGCTTGCTGAGCGGGAGGATCACCCTCGCGAAGATGCCGATGTAGCCCGAGCCGTCGATCTTCGCGGCGTCCTCGAGTTCCGACGGCAGGCCCATGAAGAACTGCCGGAGCATGAACGTGCCGTACGCGCTGAACAGGCCGGGGATGATCAGCGCCTGATAGGTGTTGATCCAGCCCAGACTGCTTCATGATCACGAACACGGGGATCATCGTCACCGAGCCGGGGATCATCATCGTCGCGAGGTAGGCGAAGAAGAGCTTGTCGCGGCCGGGGAACTGCAGCCGGGCGAAGGCGAAGGCCGCCATCGAGCTGGTCAGCACCTGGCCGAATGTGCCCACGATCGCCACGAATATGCTCGACAGATACAGGCGCGGGAAGCTGATCTCCTTCCAGGCGTCCGGGTAGTTGCCCCACCACGCGCGGATCGACTGGCCGCCGATGACCGTGTCCTGCCAGAAGAGATGCTCCGGGAGCAGGTTGATCCCGCCGCCGGGCGCGAAGACCTCGTTCGGCTGCTTGATCGACGTGCTGATCATCCACAGGAACGGCACGAGCATGCTGACCGCCCCGATGCTCAGGATGGTACAGGCCGATACGAGCCGACTAGGCCGGTTCTGTTCCGAATCGGATTCGGATTCGAATTCCTAGTCATAGGTCACCACCCTTCCGCCGAGCTCTCCACGTCAGCAGCGTCATCACGAAGTATCACGGCGAAGAGGAACCAGGCGATCGCGGACGCGTAGCCCATGTTGAACTTCTCGAACGCCGTCTGGTAGAGGTAGTACTCGACTGTCGTCGTGCTTCCGGCGGGACCGCCGCCGGTCATCACGTTGGCGGTCATGAACCCGCCCTGGAATCCGCCGATCACGCTCATCACGAGGATGAAGAACGTCGTCGGGCTGATCATCGGCCAGGTGACCGCCCAGAACTTCTGCCCACGGCCCCGCGCCGTCGATCTCGGCGGCCTCGTAGTAGGAGCTCGGGACGCCCTGCAGCGCGGCGAGGTAGAGGATCATGTTGTAGCCGCCGAGCCCGCCCCAGAGGCCCATCAGGATCAGCGACGGTTTCGCCCATTGCACCGTTCCGAGCCAGTCCGGCGGTGTGCCGAAGAAGACGCTGATGATCGGTACGCCTGCCGCCCGTATACTCCCATGGCCGATGAAGATCGCCGCTCCGGCACAGACCATCAGCCCGCGGAACAGCCATTCCGGCCAGGCGAACTTCAGCTTCTCGGAGAGCCAGTGGACGAGCGACAGAACGCAGGCCGACGACCCCGAGCGCGATCACCCCGAAGAAGGCGGCGCAGAGCACGGTGAATGCGATCGCCAGCGGTTTGCTCGCGTAGATCGATTCGCCCACCATGCGGATCGATCTTGTTGATCAGGCCGATGTCCGCGTTGTAGAGGTACTTCCACAGGATCAGAAGCGCGACGCCCGAGCAGACCGCCGGCAGGAAGTAGAGCGTTCGGAAGATGACGATCCCCTTGATCTTCTGGTTCATCATCAGCGCGGTAATGAGGCTCGCCGGCCATCCCGACCGGTATCCCCGCCATGAGGAAGACGGTGTTGTAGACGTACTGCCAGAAGAACGGATCGTTCGAGGCCAGTCGGCCTGCCCTCCCGGTGGAACCAGAGCAGGCTGTCGAAGTTCTCCAGTCCGACCCAGGTTGGCGGCTTGAAGATGTTCCAGTGCGTGAACGCCATGACGAGCGAGACCACGACCGGGATGACTGGTGAACACCAGGAACCCCAGGAAGTTCGGCAGCAGGAATCCGTATGCGGCGAGCGCCTCGCGCTTCTTATATGTCATACCGTCTCCATAGGTCACATCCGTCCCATCGGTCCCATCGCTCAATCCAGGAAATTCGGATTCGCCAGGTTGCGGCGGATGATCGCGTTGATCCGCCTGGCGATCGCGTCGCACGCCTGATCAGGGCTCTGCTGTCCGAGCCACATCTTGTCGAGCTCGACGCGACATGATCGCTGCCGAATCGAGCGTCGTTGATGTACGGCGAGAACTCCTGCACCCGGGCGTACTTCATCTCGTCGAGGTGGAGCTTGTTGTTCTTCTCGTTCGGGTACTCGGGTTGTATGAGAAACGCCTTCTGTGATCGCGGCATCCTGAAGAGTCGGCATGCCGTCGCCGTAGTTCGCCACCAGGAGTTGATTGTCCATGCTCAGGAGGTGCTTGATGAAGACCAGCGCCTCGTTCTTGTTGCCGGCAGGTCTTCGGGATCGAGTAGCACTTGCTGGCAAGCAGCGTGACGCGATTCGGGCCGTGCGGGACGCTCGTCACATCCCAGTCGAGGTCCTTCTGCTCGCGGTATTGGATCGCCAGCCAGCGCCCGGAGATCATCATCGCGACCCTCGACTCGCGGAAGAGGAGCGCGTCGCTGCCCCACGCGCCGGTCGGGGCCATGCTCTGGGCCTCGCTGGTGGTCGGCATCACGTGGTGCTTCAGCCGGAGGTCTGCCCAGAAGCGAATGCCCTTCTTCGCGGCCTCGGAGTCGATCACGCAGCGCCTTGCCGTCCGGGCTGTAGAGATGCCCGTCGTGCATCCAGATGAAGAACCACCAGTCGTAGTTGCCGACGTAGAGGCCCTTCTGCGTCGGGAGCTTCCGCCCGTTCACCGTCCCTGTACTTCGTCAGCTTCTTCGCGACATCGAGGCATTCGTCCCAGGTCCAACCGGGCTTGGGGTAGGGGATGCCCGCCTCGCGGAACAGCTTCCTGTTGTAGAAGAGCACGTATGGCCCGCAGTTCTCCGGGACGCCGACGATCTTGTCGCCGTAGTAGATGTACGGCCTGAGGCCGGGATAGAGCTTGTCCACCGGGAGCTGGTATCTCTCCACGAACGGTCGGAGGTCGAGGAGCACGTCGTTCTTGGCGAAGAGGCGGATGGTCTGCGGGTCGTAGATCGCCATCACGTCCGGCGGGACATCGCCTGCGAGCTGGGTTAGAAGCCGCTGGGCCTCAGCGCCGGGATCGTTGATGACGTCGGATGTCGGGGTGCATCGATTCGAAGAGCTTGATCTGTTCCTTGCGTATCGGATTCGGATCGACGCACCAGCGGATGACGGTCTTGCCGGGCACACTCGGGTTCGCGGTGGCGACCAGATACACACCGATTGCTATGGTGAATGCCGCGCCGAGGATGACGCCGGCGTATGTGAGGAATCTCGAGAGCTTCCCGTCCTCCATGGTAGCCCCATGATAGCTGATCGGTCGTGATCTATGCAAGGGACTTGGGATCGGGGGTACGCAATGATCTCTGAGCAGGCCAGTCGGCGATCGTCGGCAGGAATCCGATTGTGTGCCGCCCAACTGAATGACTTGGACGCCTGTGACGATCCGGCTGTTCTGACCGTCAAATCTGTAGAGGGGGCTTACGTATGGCAAGAGAGATCAAGATCAACTCCGGAGGTGTCGAGGTGGTCGCCGAACTGAACGACAGCAAGACCGCGGACGCAATCTGGAATGCCCTGCCGATCAAGGCGCAGGGCAGCACCTGGGGTGACGAGATCTACTTCGGGATCCCGGTGCATATCGGTTACGAGAACGGACGGGAGATCGTCGATCTGGGCGACATTGCTTACTGGCCGCCGGGAAACGCCTTCTGCATCTTCTTTGGGCCGACCCCGGCGAGCAGAGGGTCTGAGATTCGCCCTGCCAGCGCGGTGAATGTCGTGGGCCGGATCAAGGGCGATCCGACGGTCTTCAAGTCGGTGGACTCGGGGGAAGTCGTGGTCCTGGAGAAGGTCGAGTAGCTCGCCCTCCCGCTGCACATGGTGATCTGCTATAATAGTCCTGCAATCAGGATAAGGAGTTGACAAATGTCTACGGCATTCATGAGAAGATCAGTTGTTGCATCCTCGGTTCTGCTGCTCATGCTGTCCGCATTCCCCATTCACAGTGCGGATGAGCCGACCGCCGGCGTGGTCGCCGAATCGAACACCGAACTCAAACAACTCGGCGACGAGGTGGATATGCTGCAACTCGTCACCAACCTTGGTCTGAGCAAGGAGCAGGTCACTCAGCTTGCAGCAAAGGTTGCGCAGATCAACGCAAAGCGGAAGGAGTATGCCGCGAAGGAACGGGATGTGCTGCTTAAGATCAAGTCGCCGCTCGACGAGATGAAGAATGCGCTGATCAACGGGAGGCCCGTGCCGGATGCTGCCAGGATGCAGGCGGATTCCGGCCTGAAGAGCCTGGAAGCGCTAAGGAAGCTGGGTTGGGCCGACTATGACATTTTCGTATCATCCGCCGCCAAGGTGCTCACCCCCAAGCAGGTCCGAGACATCCGACGCAGCCCGGAGGCTCGAAAGCGCGCCGGGGAGATGGTACAGGATATCCGGTTCAGCTCGCCCGACAAGTACCCTCAGATCCGCGAGAAGCTGGTCAACGAACTGGTCGAGGTCAAGAGGATCGACAAGCAGGAGGAGTGGCTCAGGACTGCCGCGGATAAGCTTGAGGGCCTGACCGGTGAGGCTCGGAACGAGGCCATAAAGGATCTCCAGAGCATGAAGGATACCGACATAGCTCAGATGAAGGCGGAACTCAGCCAGTTGATCGACAGCATTCAGGCAGCCGATTCGAGGATACTATCGGTCGGCATTGACAAGCTCGCGTCAGCTCTGAGGTCTGACATGGAGGTCGATGCGGAGATCAAGTCGATGATGTCGCGTATCCTCGACTCCCCAACAGCCGAGACTGTACTGAAGGAGCGGGTGGATCACATGAAGGAAACCCCCGCCGAGTCCGAGTAGTGAATACGGCGGGCGCCCGGGGTCATCCAGACTTTCCCAGGAGCGAAGCGAAGAATCCGGGCGGCGGAGGGTCGATAGTACGCCCGCTCGTGCCAACTCAAACAAGAACGCCTGCCATTGAGGCAGGCGTTCTTACACCATCGGTAGTGGTTGTGAAGGCGGCATTATCAGCCGTCTCAAATATCACTGTCAGTCAATACGATTGGTTGCGCCGATACCGACTACGAAGATTCAAGGATCAGAGCGATCTTGTCCACGTAGCTCTGCACCCAGTAGCCATGCCAAGCCTGCAAGACCCCGGTCGACGCGAAATCTTCGGGTATGCCGAAATCACAGAGACTCTGAGTCGAACCGTCCCACCAGAATCCGAATGAGTTCAGCCAGCCCTCTGTCTTTGCGGCCTGCTGAAGGCTGATGGTGACGTTGCCGTCCACAACCTTAGCATTCTCCCAAGTGAACTCCGTGCTGAAGGGATTGCCGATGATAGCCCAACCGGCTTTCGGCAGGCTGACCCAGACGTCCATAGCGTCGTTGTCATCCAGGCCGGGGTAAGAGATTGTCCCAGCCGCGTCGGTGACCAGCCAGTATCCATCCGTCAGGAGCATGTTCCCGAACGCCTCGGGAGACCATGTGTCGTAGAGAAGGATGCTCTGTGTAGCCGCGTCCCAGCGATAGAGGCTCCCGTCGATCGGGATGCTGCCAAAAACGCTGGTGGGTGTGGGATCGACAGGTATGCCTGGCAGAGCCAAAAGGTTCCAACCAGCATTCACTGTTCCAGCCGGGGACGTGATCGTTGTGAGAGCCGCCGTTGCAGGCACTGAAAGAACCGCAATCAGTGCCAATCCGATGAGCAATCGCTTCATTTCGTTACCCTCCTACCGATGAGTTAGAAACTTGCCGGCCTCGGCTTCATGGCATGTTTACCCATCAATCAGCGGGATGATGCGCGAACACGCCTGACGTTACGTACCGAGAGTCAGCCTCGGTTACTAATTTAGCATCTTGTGACAAAAGAGTCAACAGGTAAAAATACCTAATTTGTGTTGCTCGGGCAGATGAGCACGATCCAACCCTAGCGTCTCAACTCCTCTGGCACGGTGGAGTCGAGGTTCGACTCGACCTCACCGGCGACTTCTATGCCTGCCTCTTCGAGCGCGAGCATCAGTGCGCCGACGACCGGCTCGTACCTCGGGGTGATGACGAGTGCCCTCGGAGCGACCGGCTTGATGATCCCTTTGATGGTGTCGAGCATCAGCGGGCCCTTGCCTTTGAAGACGCTTCCGGCAAGCACGACCTCGAACTCGTCGTCTTCGAGTCCGAGCTTCCTGATGAGATTGTTCGCCGAGATGCCGGCTTCGACCCCGAACCTGGTGATAAGTTCGATGGCCACTTCGTCGCCCTCGAAGGCCGCCTCGAAACAGATGGGGCAGAGACCGGGAATGCGCTTGTGCGGCTCGCGGTTGTAGTAAAGGTAGCGGGCGAGTTCGTACATATCGTCGTAGACGAAGTATTCCCTGACCCTCTGCTCCAGGACGGTCTTCTTGCCCCGCCCGTCCCACGAGCGGAAGGCATGATGAAGGACCTCCCGCGCGATCGTATGCCCGCCCCCGACATCGCCGTAGAGAAACCCTTCTGAGATGTACCGTACCTCCGTGCCGTCCTTCCCGAGACCGGCTCCGTTGAACCCGCTGCCCATGATGATGCAGACGCCGAACGGACGGCGAATTCCCGCCCTCAGTCCGGCGATCGAGTCGTTCTTCACGGTGCACTTGCGGGCGACATGCAGATCCTCCATCGCCTGGGTCAGCATCTCGAAGTCCTCGGGGTAGAAGTCGGCGCCTGCGAGTGCGAAGACTCCCTGCCGGACCTCGTCCTTCGCCGGGCCGCCCTGATTGATCGCCTGCTCGACGCACTTGAGGATGTTGACCTTCGCGGTTTCCAGGCCGACGACCTCGAAACTCCCCGGGCCGGCTTTCCCGAAACCCTTGATGGTTCCATCAAGTTCAGCCGCCAGGCAGAAGGACTTCGTACCTCCCGCGTCAACACCGATAACGTATGTCACGAGAACCTCCTGCGGAGAATGGGAGAGTGGGGGAATGGGAGCGCCCAGTCTCCCATTCCCCCACTCTCCCATTCATCTCCGCTGTCTCCCAAACTGCGGCAGATACTCCGCGTTTGCCTCCAGAATGCGGTCGAGAAGCTGCTGGGCTACCGTGAACGACGGCACGAGCGGATGAGCCACCAACGCCTTGAGCGCTATCTTCTTTGACCCTTCGACTGCCGCCTTGACCGTAAGCTCCTCGTAGGATTTCACCGCCTGAAGCAGCCCGCGGATCTCCAGCGGGATGTCTCCGATCGCCAGAGGATGTGCGCCTCCGCCGTCGATCATGCAGTTCGCCTCGATCGCGCAGTCCGGCGGAAGACACGGGATCGTGCTCCCGTTCCGCGCGTTCACGATGTGCAATTCCTTCTTGTTGTTGTGGATCGCGCTCGCGAGCGACACGGCCGCGGTCGAGTAATGCGCTCCACCTCGCTTCTCGAGTTCCTTCGGCTTCCTCTTCAGATTCGGGTTCTGGTATTTCTTCAACAACGCCGCCTCGACCTCGGCCACTATCTCGCCGCGCGTCTTCTCCGCCTTCTTGAGCGCTTCCATAACCTTGTCTCGGGCATAGTAGTAGTGGAGGTATCCGTTTGGGATCATGCCATATGCCTTGATCCACTCCTGATCTTCCTCCGGACGCCCGGCGAGCGACTTTTTCACGGCTTCTTTGGTGACGTCCTTCCCCTTGACAGTGACCTTTGTGATCCAGCTCAGGTGGTTCAAACCGACATATGTGAGCAGAAGGTCCTCCGGCTCACATTCCAGCTTCTTGGCAAGGGATTTCGTCATGCCGATCGGAACATTGCAGAGCCCGATGACGTTGGTCCTGGAGTGCTTAAGGAGCGCCTCCGTGACGATGCCGCTCGGGTTCGTGAAGTTGATCCACCAGGCATTCGGCGCGAGTTTCTCGATATCGCGGGCGATGTCGAGCATCACGGGGATGGTCCGGAGCGCCTTGGCGAATCCGCCCGGACCGGTTGTCTCCTGGCCGAGGATGCCGAACTCGATGGGTATATGCTCGTCGCGAATCCGCGCCGGGATACCGCCGACCCTGATCTGCGTAAGCACGAAATCCGCGCCTTCAAGGGCCTTCTTCCGATCGGTGAGGAGTTCGACTCTCGCGCCGAGGCCCGCCTTTTCCACCATTCGTGTGGCGAGGCTGCCCACGATACTGAGTTTGTCGCCGTCGATATCCATGAGGGCGATCCTCTCGACGGGCAGCTCTTTCTTTCGCTTGATGAACCCCTCGATCAGTTCAGGAGTATATGTGCTTCCCGCGCCGATGACGCAGATCTTCAGCCCATCCATGAGGATTCACCGCCCTTACATCGTTCTCATCACCATGCCGGTGAGGAGCTTGGGGTAAAAAAACGTCGATTTCTGCGGCATGATGTCGCCCGCCGCCGCGACCTCGCGGACCTCTTCGACTCTCATCGCATTCATCAGAAATGAGAGACGGAACTCCCCGCTGTCCACGCGCGTCATCGCCTCCGAGTCGTCTCTCGTGTAGGCGACCCTGGCCTGACCGTCGGGAGTCTTGGTGTCGACGCCGAGGATGCCGTCGAGGATCATCGAATGCAGCACCGTGACGTCGAGCCGCTTGAGCGCATCCGAGCCGGGGATCTCCAGTGCCGTCGGGTCGAAATCAGCCCTCAGACGGATCATGTATGCTTTCCCCTCGCCGAGGTAGAGGCCGAATACCGCGCCGGCGTCATGCTCTGATGCAACGGCCGTCGCCAGGTCGTCGGGACTGAACTCGGCAACATCGAAGCTCCCTCTCAGGCGCTCGATCAGCGAGTTCTCATCGATCTCGATGTCGCAGACGAGTCTGTGGGTGGGGAGAATCGTGAGTCCGTCGTCCTCAAATGAGACGATCGTCATCATGACGAACTCGTGCGGCGCATTCGGATCTGTTGTTCCCGACTTGGCTCTCATCTCGTTTCGGTATGCCAGCGCCGAGTCGTAGCGGTGATGACCGTCCGCGATCAGAATCGGCTCGCCCTTCAGACGCCTGCTGAGTTCACCTGCGATCGCCGGATCGGACACCATCCACATCCGGCACTTGATGCCCGCGGAGTCGGTGGCCTCCGCGCTCGGGATGCCCTCCGTGATCGTCTGCAGAACAGCCTGGACGCCTTTACCGTCGTGAAGGCCGAAGATCGAATCGAGATTGGTCCTGGTCGCGCGGATCAAGTTCAAGCGATCTTCCCTCGCAAGGGCGAGCACTCGCTCATGAGGAAGAATCGCACCCGTGCCGTAGTCCTCAAGGCGTATCAGGCACGTCAGGCCGATGCGGCACATGGTCGTCCCGCCCGTATCGTAGGACTGCTCGCACACGTACATCATCGGCGCGCGATCCTCGATCAGGATGCCATAATCGAGCCACTCACGCAGGAGACGCCCCGCCTCGGAGTACTTGTCTTGCCCGGGAGTCGCGTCGGGCAGAATCAGCCGGACTACGTTGTTTGGATGCTGCGCGAGGAGGCCTTCCTTCTGCTCCGGGGAGATGACGTCATAGGGTGGGGCAACAACTGAGTCGAGATCTCGAATCTTCTCGCTGTTGTACCTGATGCCGTGAAACGCCTGAACGTTCGCCGTCTCCATTATCTCCGGACCTCCGCCTTCAGGGTGACTATCTGCCTGGTCTTGATCGCCAGGTTCGCGGATCCGCCGCTCCACTGCTCGCCGCCCTCGGGCACATCCTCATTGAGGTCCGTCTGAACGACGCTGTGCAGGCCCGAGAGATGAATCTTGCACGAAGCTGTATCGGCATGCGTCATGTTGACCGCGCGCAGGACGAGAGCATCCTCCCTTGAAGCTTTCTTCAGCGCGGTCATCACGACCTCCGGCGAATCGATGCCGACGAAGCTACTTTCGCCGGGAAGGTCCCCGGAATGGATGCCGGTCTGGACCGCGCGCATCGGAACGTTGTGCGCCCACGCCTGCTGCCAGGCCTTCGACTCCTGCCAGCCGTCCTTGTGCGGGCTGATTGCGTAACTGAACCGCTGCTTCCCGATGAGCTGCCCACCCTCCTGGTTCTCCGGTCCGCCGACGCCGCCGATGACCGAGCGCATCAGTGTGACGGCCACCGTCCGATCCACATCGTCCAGTACCTCGAACTCCGGCTGCCCGGCGTTGATGACGGTGAGCCCGATCCCCTCGCCGCTGACGTCGACGAACGACTTCTGCGGGTGGGTCGAGGGCATCGGCTCGATCCAGTCGGGGCACTCCATGGTCTTGATCGGCCGGGTGACGACATCGAAGAGGCTCTCGGAGTTCGACTCCTCGGCTTCGACACCCGAGGGGAACAGCACTCTCAGCCGGTGATCGCGCGCCGTGTTGTCCACGTGAGTGACAATGTCCACGCGTCTAGAACCTCGCGCGAGGCTGACGTAGCTGGTGAAGGGGATGTCCGTCGTGTTGGCGCTTCTCTCGCGGCCGTTCGGATTCATCGACCCCGGCACGGTCAGAACCGTGTCGACCTTGAACGTGGCGCGCGCCGGACCGTTCTCGACGAGCGAGACCTGCGCCCGGCTGCCGATGCTCATCACCACCGTGTCCTTGAGCGGCTTGCGGTAGTTCCATCCGTCGCCGAAATCGCCGCCGTCCTCGAAGATCATCCCGCCCGCGTAGACTTCCTCGGTCTCTTTGTCTATCACAGTCAGCGTGCCGTCGGAATCGATCGCTACGATGAGGTGCTCGTTCTCGGCGGAGTTCGGGCCGTTCACGAGCGTCCCGACCGGTCGATAGGGCGTATCGAGCGCCCGGACGTAGAAGGTCTTGTATCCGACCGAGGGAACTCCATTGGCGAGGAATGCGATCTTGTAGAGCTTAGTCGGAGTGCCGGTCGGGATATCGTACCACTCCTGATCGAACAGGCTGCCTTGATGCGCGTCGAGCACCTGGAACGGGACTTCAGATCCATCCGCGTCCACGACCTTGATGCCCTTCACATGCCAATCGTTCGGCAGATTGACTTCGGCGTCCACGACCTCCGAGCGTTCCCAGGACAGCGGGTTGAAGACGACGAGGGCGATGGCTGATGGGGAATGGTTGATGGTTGATGGTTGATGGGGGATGGTTGATGCTTCCGGCTCCCCATTAGCCATTAACCATGAACCATTGACCGTCGTCGTCACCTTTCCCGCTATGAACTGAAGGCTTGTCGATGCGACCGGCTCGGCGATCATGCGCGCCTGATCGAAGCGGTAGACCATGTCCTTGTGTACGTGATCGAGGCTGCAGCCGCAGATCGAGTCGTGCGGGTGGTTCTGGAGCAGGTACTTCCACGCCAGCGCGATGTACGACGACGGATAGTCCCGCCCAAGAGTCCACGCGATCGCGGAGAACGGCTCGGCCCACTTCTCGAGCAGCGTCTCGATCTGATGGTTCGCCTGCTTGAGATGGATGCGCGATGACATCACGCCGGCGAGAACGGCCTGCAGTTTCCACTTGCGGTTGCTCCATCGAAGCTCGCCCTCGATCGCCTGCAGTTCGGGGTTCTCCGACCTCACTGCCTCGACGAAGTCCGGGAGCGTGCTGTGGACCATCGCGCCGAGGTCCGTGTTGTGGTTCACGTCGCGAATGATTGCCGGGATCAGAGGGTTGGCGAGGATGTGATCGACCCCATCCATGAAGAGCAGGTGCGAGGTTGTCGGCTTCTCGCGCTCGCAGTCGGCCACGAGATCGGCGACCTCCTGCCGTGCCTTCGTGAGCCACTCGGTATCGGACGCCGGATCCCAGTCGGGTGCTTCGGATGGCTGAGGGGTGGGCGATGGTCCGGCTGACTGCAGTCGGTTCTCGCTCGCAGTCTTCAATCTGTTCGCTAGCGCGAGGGTCGTTCTCAGTCTGTAGTAGAAGTTGGAGTATGCATTGTCGTCCGGCATCTTTACGCACAGCACCTCTGAGCCGTCCGGACTGCGCCATGTAAACTCCGACTTAACCTGGTCGGCGCTGATGCCGCGGAAGAGCACAGCGTTGTCGATCCCGAAGCTGCGCATGAGTTGCGGGAACTGCGAGATGTGGCCGAAGCAGTCGGGCACGTATCCGATGCGCATCCAGTTGCCCCAGTCGTCGCCCATCGCGCGGCCGAGCATCAGGTTGCGGATCATCGACTCGCCGCTCACCAGGAACTCGTCCGGCTGGTTGTACCACGGGCCGATGAGGATTCGCCCCTCGCGCACCAGGCTCCGCAGTACCTCCTCGTTTTCTGGGCGGATCGCGAGGTAGTCGTCGAGCATGATCGTCTGGCCGTCCATGTGGAAGTGCTTATACTCAGGGTTGGCCTGGAGGAGCTTGATCAGCTCGTCGATCAGGTCCACAAGGCGCATGCGGAAGTGTTGGAACGAGCGATACCACTCCCGGTCCCAGTGGGTGTGGCTGATGACATGCATGGTGTACTTCTTGGGCAACTGATCGCGCCTCCTCCATCCGAGATCATACTCATACTCCTACTCCTACTCAAAAGGCCCGGAAGCATGAGTACGAGTAGGAGCATGAGTATGAGCAGGCAGCCGACGGCTACTGGCTAGATGATAGCCGTTCAACAGGCGAGGTGTCAAGGAATCCGACTGCCGCCGTGAAGGTCTATTCCCCTCGCGGGTCTAACGTCATGACGTAACAACTTCGAGGAGGAGACCGCAACAACAATGCCACGCAATCGTATCTACATTGCGATGATCGCCATCATCCTCGTCTGCTCGGCGGCATATGCCCAATTGCCGCTGATCCAGGAGGCCGAGGACTGCGCGGTCACCTGCAAAGCCGGGATGCAGATGCAGGACAACATCTGGGCGCGCAACTACAAGGAGACGCCCGCATTCTGGGGCAGGGACAAGGAAGACTCGATCGTCTGGGAGTACACCTTCAAGACCGCGCACAGCGACCTGAAGTTTGGCCTGCGCTACTCCTACGCCCAGGGCCACTACAGCGGGTTCGCCACCCACAATCCCAAGCGGGTCCTCCATCTCATTGTGGACAGGAACAAGCCGATCGAGATCAAGGTGCCGGATACCGGTTGGTGGGACCTCTTCGAGACGGTCGCCGTCCCGCTCCCAAAGCTCTCGGCCAGGAAGCATACGTTCAAGATCACGCCGCCCGAGCCGGACATGACGACCAACATCGACAGCCTGATTATCTTCAACGGCAAGCTGGAGGCGCTTCCGATCAAGCTGCGGACAACGATCATCGCCCAGTCGAAGCACTTCATCCTGCGCACCTCGTTCGGCGCCACGCTGCCGATGAAAGAGGACGCGATCCTGAAGGAGTTCGAGCGGATCTACGATCACTACAGCAAGTTCATGGGCTGGGAGTTCGTGGGGAAGATCCCGATCAACGTCATCGAACAGGCGAAGTGGCCCTCGAACGCAACCGCATTCCAGAACGCCGGCGGGGTCTTCTTCCGGGCCGAGGTGATGGCGACCGAGCAGGGCAACTGGACCCACGAGATGATCCACCAGATGTACGTCGCGCATTTCCCCGGCTGGTTCGACGAGGCGTCGGTCCGCGTGCTGACGACGCTCGTCTTCTATCAGGAGCTTTTCCCGCCCAAGAGCGGCGGTCCCATGTCCGACCCCGGGTACGTCGAGTATACCAAGGCGGGCCAGGACGTGCTGGCGACCCGTGACAAGACCTACGACGGCCTGGAGCCGATCCTTTGTGCACTGGCGGTGAAGTACGGGCCTGATGTCTACAGCAAGTTCTTCCATGCCTGTGCCGAGGCGGGGAAGAACAAGGAGATCGACTTCACGCCGGGCCGCTGGCTCTCCAAAGACGAGATGATGAAGATGATGTCGAAGGCCGCCGGCGAGGATGTCACCCCGCTCTTCAAGCGCTGGAACGGATTCGAGGGAGCACAGCCGTAATGCGGAAGGCTCGGTCCGGGTGCTCGAGAGGACCGGGTCATCCCAACACCCAACACCCCCGTCCAGCCAGCGGCTTCCCCAATTGACATGCCGATTTTGCCGGTGTTATACTTGCGGCATGCCGATTGACCATGACAAGATCAAGAAGCTGATCTCGCTGGTTGAGCAGAACAGCCTCACCGAACTCACGGTCGAGGAGGAAGGGCTCAGCGTCACCATCAGGGCCGAAGCCGCCGTCGCGCCTCAGGTCGTCTCCATGCCGGTGACGGAGGTTGCCATCGGGGTCGAATGCCCCGCCGGCGAGGTGACTGAGGCCGTGTCGGTTGAAGCGGTTGACGAGTCACATCTCTTCCGAGTCGAGTCGCCGATGACCGGAGTCTTCTACCGAACGCCCGCGCCCGACCAGCCGAACTACGTGGAGATCGGCGACGAGATAGAGGTCGGCCAGACCATCGGCCTTATCGAGGCGATGAAAGTCTTCAGCGAGGTACCATCGGATGTCGCGGGCATCGTCGTAGAGATCCCGGCGGAGGGCGGCAAGCTGGCCCAAGTCGGCGACGTGCTCGTCATCGTTGACACCTCGGCAGCAGTTTAGAACACAGAGGCACAGAAGGCAGAGGAAGGCACAGAAAAGGCGTTTATCAGGAAACCAGGAAGATAGGAATCCAGGAAGGGAGAAAAGGCAAGACGGGGAACTCATCCGTTCTACCGCTCTCCGATTTCCTTCCTGCCTTCCTCATAGAGAATTCCGTGTTTCTGTGTGTTTCCGTGCTTCTGTGTTCTCCGGAGAATCATAGTGAAAGAGCAGATCAACGTCGGTATCATCGGGCTCGGGACGGTCGGGACTGGCGCGCTGAGGGTCCTGATCGAGAACGAGAAGGAGATCGCGCGCAAGGTCGGATGCCCGATCGAGGTGATCAAGGTCGCCGACCTGGATATCACCAGCGAACGGCCGGTGCAGTTCGACAAGAGCATCCTCACCACGGATGTCAGCGAGGTGGTCGACAACCCCGAGATCGACATCGTGATCGAAACCATCGGCGGCGTGCAGCCGGCCAAGGATTTCATCCTCCGCGCCATGAGGAACGGCAAGCACGTGGTCTGCGCGAACAAGGAGCTTATCGCCAAAGAGGGCGCGGATATCCTCGGCACGGCATGTGTCAAGGGCGTCGATTTCTACTTCGAGGGTGCGGTCGGCGGCGGAATCCCGATCATCCGGGCTATGAAGACCTGCCTGGCCGCGAACAAGATCCTCGAGGTGATGGCGATCCTCAACGGCACGACGAACTACATCTTGACCAAGATGGCGAACGAAGGCAGGGATTTCGATGAGGTCTTGCAAGAGGCTCAGGCTGCCGGTTACGCCGAGTCCGATCCGGCAGCGGACATCGAGGGCCATGACGCGAAGTACAAGCTCTCGATCGTCGCGAGCATCGCCTTCACGAGCCGCGTGAACGTGAACGATATCTACTCCGAGGGCATCACCAAGATCGCCCCGCAGGACATATGCTATGCCCGCGAACTGGGCTACGTGATCAAGCTGCTCGCGATCGCCAAACGGAACGGCGAGCAGATCGAGGCGCGAGTACATCCGACGCTGATTCCCATCGGCCATCCTCTGGCAACGGTGAACGACGTCTACAACGGCATCTACATCCGCGGCGACTTCGTGGGTGACGTGATGTTCTACGGGAGGGGAGCGGGTTCTCTCCCGACAGGGAGCGCGGTGGCCGGCGACGTGATGGATATCGCGAGGAACATCAACTACGGCTGCCCGGGTAGGATCCCATGCACGTGTTTCGACAAGCGCGAGATCCGAAGCATCGACCTCGTCGAGACTCGCTACTACATGCGGATGCTCGTCGCGGACGAGCCCGGCGTACTGGCGAGCATCGCGCAAGCATTCGGGGACAACAGCGTCAGCATCGCCTCGATGGTCCAGAAGGATATGTACGGCGACAAGGCGGAGATCGTCATGGTGACCCACCAGGTGGCGGAGAAGAACTTCCGCAAGGCCATAGAGACGATCGAACGCCTCCCGAACGTCGCCGAGGTCAGCAACTGGTTGAGGGTAGAGGAGTAACGAACACAGAAACACAGAAGGACACAGAAAGTCGGAAGTTTGGTCAGGAAGCCAGGAAGGGAGGAAACCAGGAACAACTGATTTCGAATTCTTCCTGGTTTCCTCCCTTCCTGGCTTCCTGATAGAAAAGCTTTTTCCGGGTCTTCCGTGTTCTTTCCGTGCTTCTGTGTTCCGAAGGAGTTTACGCCATGGTTATGGAGAAGACAATGCCGATGCCGCGGACGGTCGGCATCATCGAGCGGTACAGGGAGTTCATGCCGGTGACCGACCGGACCCCGATCATCAGCCTGCTCGAGGGGAGCACGCCGCTCATCCGAGTCGACCGTCTTGCGAAGGAGATCGCGCCGAACCTCACGATTTACGTCAAGTACGAGGGCCTCAACCCGACCGGCTCGTTCAAGGATCGCGGCATGACGATGGCCATCTCCAAGGCCGTCGAGGAGGGCTCGAAGGCCGTCATGTGCGCCTCGACCGGCAACACGGCGGCGTCGGCTGCGGCTTATTCGGCGCGCGCAGGGCTCGACTGCATCGTCCTGATCCCTAAGGGCAACATCGCATACGGCAAGCTCTCCCAGTCGATGATTCACGGTGCGAAGGTCGTGCAGGTCGAGGGCAACTTCGATGAGGCGCTCAACCTCGTGAAGGAGATGACCTCCAACTATCCGATCACACTGGTGAATTCGCTCAATCCATACCGCATCGAGGGCCAGAAGTCCGGGGCATTCGAGGTCTGCGATGTTCTCGGTGAGCCGCCCGACTTCCATGCGATCCCCGTCGGCAACGCGGGCAACATCACCGCGTACTGGAAGGGCTACAAGGAATACCTCGAAAACGGCAGGATATCGCGCCTGCCGAAGATGATCGGCTTCCAGGCGGCGGGATCGGCCCCGATCGTTCTCGGTCATCCGATCGAGAATCCCGAGACGATCGCGACCGCGATCCGCATCGGCAACCCGGCGAGCTGGATTCAGGCCGAGGCCGCCCGCGACGAATCCGGCGGCCTGATCGACATTGTCACCGACGAGGAGATACTGGAGGCATACAAGATGCTTGCCCGCATCGAGGGCATCTTCTGCGAGCCTGCATCGGCGGCATCGGTTGCCGGGGTGCGGAAGAAGGCATCGCAGGGATTCTTCAGGGAGCCGGCGACCGTCGTCTGCGTCCTCACGGGCCATGGCCTCAAGGATCCCGACTGTGCGGTCAAGCAGGCCTCCGCGCCGTTCAACGTCCCGCCGACGATGGACGCGCTGCTGAAGGTGCTGGGATATTAGGATGTAGCACCGCTGCCAGGTATCCTTTTTCCGTACTTTGCTTGCGAGAGGAGGTTCTTGGCGATGCATCTGCGATTCCTGGGCGATGCGCTTGATCACTGGAAGGGATCTGCGCTTGAGTGGCTATGCGGCGGAGACCTTCTAGAGGAATTGGCTGTCGATGCCATGACTACCGATGCGTGCGACTGGTCGGACAACGATTGGCAGACGTACTCTCGCCTACTTAGGGTTCCGGACGATCATCTTGTAAGACACTCGAGCAGTCTAGTATCAGAGCGCCTTCAGTATTTCGCTGAGATTCCTAAGCACGCTGACCTATTTCTTGATCCTGACACTGGGATCGCAACTCATGGCGTCAGTCGCAAGGATAGGCCCCGCTATATAATGCCAGGCGAATTGCTTGGCTTGCTGACAGATAACGATGCACGAGTCGTCGCCGTGTATCAGCATGGGGCGCGCGGGTGCGAGATGAGCCGGCGCGCGGATGCTGTACTAGGCTGCGTATACGGGCAGAACGCCTGCATAGCTTGTGCCTCATATGAGGCCACGAGCGTGGCAATGCTGTTCTTGTCACTGAACTGCCACCGGGTAGCAGCAATCGCTGATTATCTTGGCCGTATGCTGGAAGGTCGCGCTGCAAGTCGGGTTCGTCTCTACCGGCCATAGGTCTAGATTTGGCCGCAGAGAGTTCTTGCCCGTTCCAGGAGGACACATGGTTATCACATCGACAGACATCAAGGGTCTGAACAAGTTCATTTCCGGCAAGGTGCGCGACGTGTACGATCTGGGCGATGAGCTGCTTATCGTTGCGACCGACCGGCTGTCCGCGTTCGACGTCATCATGCCGACCGGCATCCCCGACAAGGGGCGCGTGCTCACTCAGCTCTCCCTGTTCTGGTTCGACCTGACCCGGGATGTCGTCGAGAACCACCTCATTACCGCCGACACGGACGAGATCCTGGCGAGGCTCAAGTCGCTCGGCGTTGAGACGGAGGGGCTGCGCGAGGTGCTCGACGGCCGCTCGATGATCACGCGCAAGGCGAAGACATTTCCGGTCGAGTGCGTTGTCCGCGGCTACATCTCCGGCTCGGCGTGGAACGATTACAGGGACCTCAAGGCGTCATCGAACAGCAAGGTCGTCCTGCATGGGATCGACCTTCCCGCCGATCTGGTCGAGTCCGACAAGCTGCCCGAGCCGATCTTCACCCCGGCGACCAAGGCGGAACTCGGCGACCATGATATCAACATAAGCGGCGCACAGATGGCCGAGATCATCGGTGAGGCCGATGCGAAGGCCCTGCGCGAGAAGACCCTCGCCGTGTACACCAAGGCCTCCGAATATGCCGCCTCCAGGGGCATCATCATCGCAGACACCAAATTCGAGTTCGGACGGGTAGGGGACGATATCATCATCATCGACGAGGTATTGACCCCCGATTCGTCACGCTTCTGGGATGTCGAGACCTACAAGCCCGGCGGGGCGCAACCGAGCTTCGATAAGCAGTATGTCCGCGACTGGCTGCTCAGCGTCAACTTCAACAAGCAGCCCCCGGGCCCGGAGCTTCCGGACGATGTGGTAAGGAATACCGCCGACAAGTACCGCGAGGCCTACCGCCGCATCGTAGGCAAATCGCTCTAGTTTGGAGTGCGGCGGCTTGACGCCGCTTCGGAGTGCGATGGCTCGACATCGCTTTGGAATCCGGCGCCGCCGTGTCAAGCCACGGCTCAGCAAAGCGATGTCGAGCCATCGCACTCCAAAGGAGCATCAGCATGGACCTGCAGTCGTTGGCAGAGACGAACTTCGAGGCGTTGGCCGCGAACCCGTACCCCGGTCGCGGCATAATCCTCGGCCGCAGCCCGAACGGCGAGTCGCTCGTTCAGGTCTACTGGATCATGGGCCGGAGCGAGGGCAGCCGGAACAGAGTCTTCGTCGAGGAAGATGGCTTCCTCAAGACGAAGCTCTGGGACGAATCGAAGGCGACCGACCCGACGCTGCTGATCTACTACCCGATGAAGCACATCGGGAGCGTCCACATCGTCTCGAACGGCGACCAGACCGACACGATCTACAAGGCGCTCCAACAGGGCGGCACATTCGAGTCGGCGCTCGACACGCGGACCTTCGAGCCGGACCCGCCGATCTACACGCCGAGGATCTCCGGCCTGACGAATAGCAGCACTCCCGACGAGTATAAGCTCTCCGTCTTGAAGCCGATGTCGGGCGACTCGGACTCGGTCGTCCGGTGCTACTACAGCTTCGTGACCCCCGCGAAGGGCATCGGCAACTGCGTCCACACTTACTGGATCACCGCGGAGGGCCAGCCCGTGCCGTTCGTCGGCGAGCCCTACCTGTTGCCGCTATTCGACGACCTCGAAGAGACAGTGGAGGCCTACTGGGATGCTCTCGATGAGGACAACAGGGTCTCTCTCGCGGTGAAGTTCATCAATATCACATCAGGTCAGTTCGACCTGCGGGTCATCAACAAGCATGGATGAGTGCCGGTAGCGGAAGGATGTACGCAGATGAAGCGTACCATGTTGGGACTGCTCCTGTTTTATGGTGTCATAGGCCTGACCTATCTAAGCGGTTCCTGTGGCGAGGAGTTGCCAACTCGAGGCATCGGGCTTTTCTTTGTGATAGCGTGCGTGGCTTTTCTGCTCCGCCCGAAAGCCGGGTGGTGGATGTTAGTAGGGCTGACTGCCATCTTCATGGTCATTCCTACTGTCGAGGTAATACTCGATGGTTTCAGGCAGCCGGAGCCTCTACTGTATCCGTTCTTCTTCGGTATCTGCTTGCTCGTCTTGCTAGACGGCAAGCCTGCTAGAACAAAGGGTGTGGATCGATCGGCAGACGAGATCGGCAACTCTGTTCCAAGGTGAAAACACATGGCAACCACCTCTGGTATCAAGTACATCCTTCTCGTGCCCGACGGCATGGGTGATCGGCCGCTGCCCGAGTTGGACGGCAAGACCCCCATGCAGGTCGCGAAGAAGCCGAACATGGATCGGCTCGCGGCGAACGGTCGGGTCGGCGCGGTGAACACCATCCCCCAGGGCATGGATCCGGGAAGCGATGTCGCCGCGATGTCGCTCCTCGGCTACGATCCGCACAAGTACTACACCGGGCGCGCCCCGATCGAGGCCGCCAGCATGCAGATCCCGCTCGATAAGAAGGATGTCGCCTTCAGATGCAATCTGGTGACCTCCGATGGCGAGACGATGATCGACTACAGCGCCGGGCATGTGACCACTGAGGAGGCCCGCGAGTTGATGACATTTGTCAACGAGAAGCTCCGCACGCGGATGATCTCCTTCTTCCCGGGAGTCAGCTACCGGCACATCATGGTCTGGCGCGATGCCTCCCCCGAAGTCAAGACGACTCCACCGCATGACATCCTCGGCAAAGGGATTGCCGAGTACCTGCCCGCGGGTGACGGCGAGAGCACCCTCCGCGGCCTGATGTTCGACTCCCATGAGCTTCTGGAGAACCATCCGATCAACCAACGGCGGCGCGCCGAGGGCCTGAATCCCGCCAATATGATCTGGCTCTGGGGACAGGGGCGGGCGCTCAGCGTCCCGAGCTTCTCCTCGAAGACCGGGCTCACCGGCGGGGTCATCTCGGCGGTCGATCTGCTGAAGGGCCTCGGGCGCGCGACAGGCATGGCGGTTCCCGACGTTCCCGGCGTGACCGGATTCCTCGATACGAACTTCGAGGGCAAGGCTCAGTACGCGCTCGATGTGCTCAAACAGCGCGATTTCGTCCTCATCCACGCCGAAGCGCCCGACGAGGCGGGCCATATCGGTAGTCTCGACAAGAAGATCGAGGCGATCGAGTTGATCGATCGGCGTCTCCTCGGGCCGCTGTTGGAGGGGCTGAGGGAGGTCAAATGCTTCCGAATCATGATCCTGCCCGACCATGTGACGCCGATCTCCATCCGCACCCATGCCTCAGACGCCGTGCCGTTCCTGCTCTACTCGTCCTTCGAGCCCGCCGAGACGAACCTTCCGTTTGACGAGCGCGCCGTCGAGGAAACAAAGCTGAGGGTGGAGGAAGGGTATCGGCTGATCGAGCTTCTCTTGGGATGACCCGTGTGGCTGGTTGGGCCGGATGGTGTGTGGTATAATGACAATGGAACTGAGAGAGGTTTGTTGATGACATGGCGTGAGATGAGCGTAGATTGCCGCCGAGCGGCACAGTACCTCCTCAAAGAAGAGTGCCTGCGCAGCAGCATCAGCAGGTCCTACTATGCGGCGTATGCTGCGGTTGCCTCCGGCCTCGAGGAAGCGAAGATCAGTTACCCGGATGGGCGCGCCAATCCGCGTCATGCAGATATGCCGAGATACATAAAGAGCTGCTTGCGTTCGGTCTCTGCGCATGAACGGCAGGCCATTTCCAGGGCAGTCAGGCGGTTATGGCGGGCAAGGGTGGAAGCCGATTACATTCCGTCAGCATCTTTTGACCGAGCCGGTGCTCTGAATGCTCTCCATGATGCCCTGCGCGTAATGGAGACCATTGGGGTCAAGTAAGGGGAAGGGTTATGGATAAGCTCAAGATAATCCAAGCTGTCAAACGTCATCTCGCGGAACGGCAATTGGAAGGCATAACCATCAGTATTATTGAGCAAGGGGTGAGAAACGATCAGAACTGGTGGTATGTCCCTGTGCGCGCTGATCGAGAGCCGAGGAAGACATATGAGTACTACGAAGCGCTGGCAGAGATAGAGGACGACCTGAAGAGCAAGGAGAAACTCGATGTTCTGCTTGTTCCTGCGGCTTGATGGCCGAGAGCCGGTGCCCTTATCCCAGAGACCGGGATGACCCAGGATTCTGACCTGATCAGCCGTGTACGCCTTGCCATCCGCCGATTTTCCATGGTGGATTGCGACAGCACGGTCCTCGTCGCCGTGTCCGGTGGCCCGGATTCGGTCGCACTCCTCCACGCCCTCCTCACACTCCGTGAGGAACTCGGCCTCACGCTTCACGTCGCGCACCTCGATCACTCCTTCCGCGGCGAGGCGTCTGACGAGGATGCCGAGTACGTGCGTCGTCTCGCCGACGAGATGGGCATCCCTGCGACGATAGAGAAGGCCGATGTTCCCCAGATCCAGCGAACGCTCAGACTATCACCAGAGGAAGCCGCGCGCCTCGTCCGCTACGAGTTCCTCAATCGAGTCGCCGACGAGGTCGGCGCCGCACGCATTGCGCTCGGACACACCGCCGACGATCAGGTCGAGACGGTGCTGATGAACCTCCTGCGCGGAACCGGGATCGATGGACTCAGGGGGATGCCGCCCGTGCGCGACAGGATCATCCGCCCGCTCATCAAGGTCCGCCGCACGGAGATCGAGGAGTATATCAGGGCGAACGGTCTCCATCCCCGGACCGATGAGACGAACCTGATGCCCGCATTCACGCGCAATCGGATCAGGCTGGAACTGCTTCCGATGCTGAGGCGTCAGTATAACCTGGGAGTGGATGCGGCGATTCTCAAGTTGGCGGAACTAGCACGTGCGGATACCGCGTATATGAATATGGTGGCCGATGATGCTGTAAGGGGTATCACCCTCGCAACCGGCGATGGCATGCTGTCACTCGACACGGCGGGAATGAGCGGTATGACTCCCGCGATAGGTCGAAGGGCCGTGCGGAGCGCCGTGAAACAGGTGCGGGGCGATATCGCCGATATCGGGCTTCGGCATGTGGACGAGCTTCTGTCGCTCCTGGAGTCGTCGAGCAGCTTTCGGTATGAGCTGCCCGGAGGAGTTTTCGTCGAGAGGTCGGGGGACACACTCACATTCCTCTCTCAGCGGCCCTCCGATCAGCCGATCATATACAGTTGCGAGTTGACGGTCCCGGGTGAGACCCGCGTGCCCGAGGCGCAGGCAGTCATCACCGCGGAGATCGTGGATCAGTGGGCAGACCCGACGCGATCGCATGGGAGCATGGAAGCCGTATTCGATCTCGGGTTGATCGTGGGGACACTGGTCGTAAGGAATTGGCGGCCGGGAGATCGGATCCGCCCGCTTGGAATGCAGGGGTCCAAGAAACTGCACGACATCTTCGTCGATGCGAAGATTCCCCGGAGCGAAAGGCATCGGATCCCGGTCGTCGCTGACGACGCAAAAGTGGTGTGGGTTTCCGGCCTGGCGGTGTCCGATGAGGCCAGGGTGACGGAAGCCACACGGCGTTCCCTGGTGCTTGCCGTTCGACCGGATCAGAGTTGCGTCGGGGCTGATTGAATGGTATAATCTAATACTCTCGGAGATGGATTGACATGGGAGGAGAGCATTTGAACAGGTTTCTCAAGAGTTTCATGGTCGCGGCGCTGGTGCTGTTCGCCATTTACATGGCCGGGCAGCCACTGGCGAAAAAGAACGCGCCCAAACAGATATCCTACGCCACTTTCTACAAGCTGATCGAGGACGGCAAAGTCAGGTCCGGAACATTCTTCAAGGACAATCATTTTGAAGGTGTACTGGCCAATAACGACAAGATACGGGTCACTCTCTCGACATCCGATCAAGCGCGCTCCGCTCTCGAATCCGACCTGCGGAAGCATGGCACGAACTACGCCTACGACAAGCCGATGCTGTCGGACGGCCTGCAGAGCCTGCTGCTCACGTTCCTGCCCATGGTGGTCCTGATCATCTTCTTCTACATGCTGATCCTGCGTCAGGCGCAGGCCGGCGGCAATCAGGCCCTGTCGTTCGGACGAAGCCGAGCGAAGCGGCTTTCCGAGAACGTGCCCAAGGTCACATTTGATGACGTTGCGGGCATTGACGAGGCCAAGGCCGAACTCGAGGAAGTCGTCGAATTCCTGAGGAACTCCAAGAAATTCCAGGCGCTGGGGGCAAAGATTCCCAAGGGCGTACTACTTCTCGGGCCTCCCGGGTGCGGCAAGACGCTCCTGGCCCGCGCGATTGCGGGAGAAGCGGGCGTCCCGTTCTTCCACATCAGCGGTTCGGATTTCGTCGAGATGTTCGTCGGCGTCGGCGCATCGAGAGTGCGCGACCTTTTCGAGACTGCGAAGGCCAACCGCCCAAGTCTCATCTTCATCGACGAGATCGACGCAGTCGGTCGCCAGAGAGGCGCAGGCCTCGGCGGTGGGCACGATGAGAGGGAGCAGACACTCAACCAGCTCCTCGTCGAGATGGACGGATTCGATCCGAATGCCGGCGTCATCCTGATTGCCGCGACGAACAGACCGGACGTTCTCGATCCGGCGCTGCTCAGACCGGGCAGGTTCGATCGACGCGTCACAGTGGACAACCCGGATGCCAGGGGTCGCGAGGCGATCCTCAAGGTGCATATGCGTGGAAAGCCGCTGGACAAGGACGTCAATTCCGAGAGCCTCGCACGGCGCACACCTGGATTCTCGGGTGCAGACCTGGCGAACCTCGTGAATGAGGCGGCGCTGCTTGCAGCGCGACGTGAGAAGACCAAGATCGCGATGTCGGAGTTCGAGTCCTCCGTCGACCGAGTGATCGCGGGCCCGGAGCGGAAGAGCCGCTTGATCAGTGAGAGCGAGAAGGAGATGGTCGCCTACCATGAAGTCGGCCATGCGATAGTCTCCGAACTGCTCCCGCTGGCAGATCCGGTTCACAAGGTATCGATCCTGCCGCGTGGCATGGCTCTCGGATATACGATGCAGCTTCCCCTGCAGGACAAGTACCTGACGACTCAAGGCGAGCTGCTCGATGATATCGCCGGACTCCTCGGCGGGCGTGCCGCGGAGAAGTTGATCTTCGGAGAGGCGACCACCGGCGCAAACAGCGACCTCGATCGCGCGAGTGAGATCGCCCGCGCGATGGTCTGTGAGTTCGGCATGAGCGACAATCTCGGCCCGATCACTCTGGGCAAGCGGCACGGCAACCCGTTCCTCGGGCGCGACATCATGGAAGATCGCAACTACAGCGAGGACGTAGCGAAGTCGATCGATCAGGAGATCAGGAAGATCATAGATGCCTCGTATGAGCGCGCTGAGCACCTCCTGGTCGAGAACAGGGACAAGATGGACCTGATCGTCAAGCAACTGCTCGAGAAGGAAACCATCGAGCGCGAGGAGTTCGAGATCCTGATGTATGGCGAGAAGCGCCCGGCCAAGGATACGACGCCGAATGAGCCGATGACGGCCTCTGAGGAGCCGCAGGATGGCCAGGCGGAAAAGCCGAACAAGCAAGAGGGGAAGACTCGCCTCGAGCCGGGTGTAGCATAGGCACCCCGGATTGGCTTGTGATAGAGTAGAAGCGGCCGTCCATTGGGGCGGCCGCTTCTTTTACTGATGAGGGCTGTAGGGGCGATCCTTCAACGGTCGCCCGTTCGGTTTCGGCGGGCGACCGTTGAAGGATCGCCCCTACAGCCCTGGCAACATGGCCGGCACAGAGGGACGGCCACTACAGACAGAGCACCGATATGCAACAGATCATCCAATCCGCGCCGAATTTCAGCGAAGGACGTGACCGGGCGACGATCGAGGCGATTGCCGATGCCTTCCGATCCGTGGAGGCAGTCCGACTCATCGACCACTCGTCTGATGTCGATCACAACCGGTCGGTCTATACGATCCTCGGCGGTCCGGTAGCGGTCAGAGCCGCCATATTCGCCGCCGTATCCGAAGCCATCAAGCTGATCGACTTGGGGGAACACCAGGGCGGCCACCCCCGCATCGGCGCGGCGGATGTCATTCCGCTCGTCCCGCTCAGAAACATCACCATGCGGGAATGTGTCGAGGCCTCCTACCTGATCGGCGAGGACCTGTCCTCCCTTGGCATTCCGGTCTACTACTACGAGCAATCGGCGAGTCGGCTGCATCGCACGAATCTGGCCGATGTCCGTCGCGGTGGATTCGAGCGCCTCTGCACCGTCCGCCTTGAGGGCGAGTGCGAGCCGGACGCCGGACCGCGTGCGGTCCATCCCAGTGCGGGAGCGACCGCCGTCGGCGCGCGAGGTCCTCTGGTCGCCTACAACATCAACCTCGACAGCGAAGACATCGATGCGGCCCGTCAGATCGCTCGCGATACCCGGGCGCACCGATCCGGGCTCGTCGGCGTCAAGGCGATAGGCGTGTGGCTGGCAAGCAGGTCTGTCGCCCAGGTTTCGATGAACATCACCCGGCCCGACCAGGTTACGCTGAAGCGCGTGTTCGAGTATGTCAGCGACCGAGCGGCCGAACGCGGAATCAGTGTGTTGGAGAGCGAGGTCATCGGCGCCATCCCGCGGAAAGCCCTCGAAGCAACGACCCCGGAAGCGCTAAGAATCGCCGGATTCAAAGACACGCAGGTCCTCGAGACCTGGCTGTAAACGCTGTGCGCACCCACCAGTATTCTGCTCGCATATTCTTCCTGCCTTGGGAAAAAGGAATACCCGCGATCAGCGTAGAAACCAGAAACGGATTCTCGGCACATGAGCATGCGGACGGCGACTAATCGAGTGCAAGTCTGGGTATGGAATTATCGGCTGTGTGCCTGATATGAGAGAATAGAGGTCTAGACGGTGAAGACGATAAGTGGTATCGGAGCCCATCTGGAGCGGGCGAAGCTGCTGCGCGAAGAGGGCGACCTCGAAGGCGCGATTGCGTCGCTGCAGAAAGCGCTGAAGTCGGTCGGCGACAAGTCGCCCGTCTATCTCGAGCTTGCCGATCTGTATCGCGACCAGCGGAAGTCCGGGATGGCGATCGAGGCGATGCGCAAGGCGATCAAACGCCGTCCGAACGACGTGCAGGTTCGTGAGACGCTCCTCGAGATGCTGCTCGAGATCGGCCGGTTCGACGACTGCATCGAAGAGAGCAAGGCGCTCCTCAAGTTGAGTCCCAAGAGCCTGAGCGCGCGGGATGTCCTCAGCATCGCCTATATCCAGAAAGACATGATCGAGAGGGCGATGCAGGTCACCAACGAGATGATCAACCTGGACCCCAGTTCGCCGGGAAACCATTTCAAGAAGGCACTGCTCTACCAGCAGAAGGACGACATCGGGAATGCGATCCATGAGTTCACCCGCGTTCTCGAGATGGGTGCCGACGATGAACTGGCGGAAGGCGCTCAGCAGGCGATCGAGGTGCTCGACCAGTTGCAGATCCGGCACATCGTGATGCTGGCGGTCGAGGACTTCATATTCCGGGCCAAGCTGATGCGCGATCCGGAGTCGGCGGCCCTCGAGCGGGGTTTCAGCCTCAGTTACATGGGGATGTCGATGCTCAAACAGATCGAGTTCGACGAGCTGTCCGACGTCTGGAGCGAATGGAAGCAGAGGTTCTACCATTGAGCACTGACCCCGGATGACCCTCACCCCAACCCTCTGAGGGAGAGGGTTGGGGTGAGGGTCATCCGGGGTCAGCGCGGTATCCGCTCGTGCAGCGCCGGACCAACGGGAGGGTTCAGTTCTCGTGACTGAGCAGGGACAGAGCGACAGATACAACGTCCGGATCCATACCACACAACGAACCGCGGAACTGGCGGCCATGATGACGAGAGTCGGGGCGGAACCGCCCGGAGTAGCCAGGATGGTCCCAAAGGCGGTTCATTATGTTGTGGAGGTACATGGCGTCCGCACGCCTGCCGCTCTGATCATGAAGGAGGAGATGCTCTCCAAGGGCGGGGACGCCGCCATCCACCGCGACTGCATCACGGGAGGGGGCGATCGCTCTGACGTGATCCTCATGGGCAGTGAGAAGGCGTTTCGCCGTGTGATCGCGGCTCTTCCGGTCCAGCCATTCTCCCTCAAACGGATTGCGCGAGAGATCCAGGAGGCCATCGACGGCTTCAATCGCGTGGACTTCCGCCGCCCACCGGATGACCTCCCTTCTGATTCCATCCACAGGCTCTACGATACCATCTCAGAGCGCACGGTCATCATGGGCATCCTCAATCTTACGCCCGATTCGTTCTCCGATGGCGGACTCCATGCGAGCGTCGATGCTGCCGTCGAGCATGGGATGCGCATGATCGGTGACGGCGCGGACATCATCGACATCGGCGGCGAGTCGAGCCGTCCGGGAGCCGATCCGGTTTCCATCGACGAGGAGATGTCGCGCGTTCTGCCGGTGATCGAGAGATTCGCTCCCAAGACGTTGGTCTCGGTGGATACGTGCAAGCCTGAGGTCGCACGGGCCGCTCTCGATGCCGGGGCGCACATCGTCAACGACATCACCGGCCTGTCGGAACCGGCAATGAGAGAGCTCGTGGCCGAGCGGAAGTGTCCTGCGGTGATGATGCACATGAAGGGCACCCCTCAGACGATGCAGCAGGAGGCGGCCTACGACGACGTGACCTCCGAGGTGATGGCGTATCTCCGCGAGCGGATCGCGTTGGCGGTCGAGGCCGGCATCGCGCGGGAGCTGCTGATCGTCGATCCAGGGATCGGTTTCGCGAAAACGACCGAGCACAATATGGAGATCATCCGCAACTTGGGCGACTTCAGGTCGCTCGGACTTCCCATCCTCATCGGCACGTCACGCAAGCGGTTCATCGGTCAGGTGCTCGGCGATCTCCCCGCAAACGAGCGGGTCGAGGGCACGGCCGCGACGGTCGCGCTCAGCGTCGCCAACGGAGCGAACGTCATCCGCGTCCATGATGTGAAGGAGATGTCCCGAGTGGCCCGAATGACGGATGCGATTGTCCGGGGCAGGTAGGACAATCTACCGCGTCATCTTTTTCCGTCCTCGCAGCAGCAGGAATCCGACTCCTCCTGCGAGCGCGAGCAACGACGATGGTTCGGGAACCATGGTTGAGAGATAGATATCCGTGCGCCGTTCGGTGCCTTCTCCTGCCCAAGCTACCTTATTGCCGTACACGGAAGGGCTCCAGCCATAAGTGCTTTCACTAACGCGGCTGATGCCGTGAACAGGATCGAAAGACCGGACCCGGGCCAGATCGATCCCACTCTGCCACACGACCAAGTCGCCCCATAGCTGCGTATATTGGACTTGAGACCACTCGGTGAACCAATGTTCAGCAAGCGTCCTCCACCCCCCTGCTGGTGTCCATTCATTAAGGTAACCTGGTATCAGATCATAGCCATTGCCGTTCCAATGATCGTAGCCAAGCGACCAGGCGACCACCTTGTCCTCATACACGGCGGGCGATATCCCACTCCCCAGGTTTACCGCTCCTCCTTCCGCAGTCCACATATACGTCCCGTGCTGGCTGTCATCCCAGACCACGCGGTTTCCCCAGATCTTTGGATCTTCCTGCCACGTGTTGCTCGGGAACAGCGCTCTATTGCCGTTTATGGGGTCATACATGTAGACCTGCGGTCTGCCGCTCTCCCAATTCTCATAGACAACGGTGTCGCCGAAGATGGATGCGTCGTATTGATCTCCCGGCGCGGTGCTTATCGGCCTCTCGCCGTTGATGGGATCATAGATATACAGATCGAGTTGGTCGTTCACGTAGTGGTTCGTCACCAGCTTGTCTCCATACACGGCGTTTATATTCCGATTTACGCCATCGCCGCCCAGCAGTCGTCTTGATGCCTGAGCCTGATCCCGAACGTAGATTTCCCCGTAGCTGCTCTCCCAGCTAGCATAGTAGAGGTTGTCTCCCCAGACTTTCGGTGTATGTTCAGCCCATGGCGTGTTGGTGATCCTTTGTTCCTGCCATATCTGCTGGGAGAACGCATGCGTGGAGAGGATGGCCCCAAGAGTGAGGGCCAGGAGGGTAATGCGAGTCGTCTTCATTCGTGTACCGCCTTCCGTTCGGTGTGCTGGTACTGCTGAAAACCTTCCGCTACTATGTGAGACACTGCTTGGCCGCAAAAGGTTAGGCCGTTGAAGTGGAAAAGCCGGCAAACCTCACAGTACTCTATCTGCAAGATTCGTGCCAGTTACGCGTTTGTCGGCATATCTACGGAAAGTCGTCGTTGGGGCAGGCGATCGACGTGCTGGGCGATCGTGCGCGGTGTCGTGTAGTGGCCGTGCCTCTGTGCCGGCCATATCACGTTGCAGGCCGGCACAGAGGCACGGCCACTACATGCTCAGTAGAGCCCTTCGAGGAGCACTTCGCGGCCGAGAGGGATGACCTCGCAGTACTTCCACAGGCTGTCCAGGAAGCAGCGGTTGGCGCACAGTCCGCCGGAGACGTAGAGCCTCTCGGGCTTCTGCGCGAAGGTGTGGACGTTGAACGCGATGCCGTGAACGAACGCCGCGAGCGCATCCTCCGCCAAGCCCCCGTGGATGATCGCGTCGAAAATCCTCTCGATGGCGAACACCCCGCAGGTCACCGGCAGGCGCTGATCCGAGACCGGCAGCCTGCTGTAGTCCACCTTGTAGTACTCGCCGAGCAGCTCCAGCGTGAACCCCGTCGTCGCCCCGCACGCCTGGTTCCAGTCGAGCTTGTCGAGCTTGCGATCGGTGAACCGAACGTACTTCGTGTCCCGGCAGCCGATGTCCACCACCGTGAAGTTGTCCTCGTGTACCAGCTTGAGGCTCCCCTGTGCGAGGGCGACAAGCTCGTTCTCGTAGCAGTCGGTCCGTCCACGTCCGAGGTGCCCGGTCGCGACATCGAAGCGGATCGACTCGTCGGCCAGGACCTGGCGTGTCGGCGCAATAAGAACTTCATTCACCTCGAGGTTCTTGATCTTGCTCCACGAACTTCCACAGTCAGCAATCACAGTAGGCATGGTTGATGGTTAATGGTCTATTGTCCAGTCTCATGACATTATGAACACCGTGGGTTGAAAAGAAGGAGGTGCATGCGGTAGTCTCTTTGATGATCGCCAAACCAAAAAAGGAGACCACTCGCATGCAGATCCATTCTAACGCAACCAGCAATATGAAGCAACGGCGGTTTTTCAGGCAGAGTCCCAAGAGCTGCAGAAAGCTCGCAGATATCTGCCATGTATCGCCGGCAACAGTCTGCAAATGGAAGGCCCGGGGTGACCAGCAAGACCGCAGCAGTCGGCCCAGGAAGATCCATTATGCATTCAGCCCCGAAGAGGAGGAGATCATCCTCTCGCTCCGGGACAAAGGTCTAGCACTCGATGCACTGGTGCGTGCAGTAGTCACAGTTCTGCCGAATGCAGAACGCGCCAGTATACATCGCTTACTGAGCAGAAAAGGGGTGAGCAGACTCCCCCAGTACCAAAAAGAAAAGAGAGAAAGTCCAGGCAAGTTCAAAGAGTATCTGCCTGGATACCTTCACATAGACTGTTTCTACCTGCCCAAGATCGGGGGCAAGAGGAAGTATTGCTTCGTTGCGGTAGACAGAGCAACAAGGCTAGCCTTCCTCCAGGTGTACGACAACCTAACCAAGGAATCCGCAGTGGGCTTCCTTGGACTGTGCATGTGGTTCTATCCGTTCATGATCCACAAGATCCTGACAGACAACGGTAGAGAGTTCACTCTGGCCAATTGGAGCCGTTGGGGCAGTCCGGCGAAGAGACCTCACTTCTTTGATGAAGTATGCTCAGCCTGTGGTATTGAACACAGGCTCACCCGGCCGTATACACCAAAGACCAACGGTCTGGTGGAACGCATGAACGGACTGATCCAGGAGGGCACGTACAAGATGCACAGATATCCTGGATATCCGGAGTTGATAGATGGACTCCACCAGTGGCTGACCATCTACAATCTAAGGAGACAGCACAGCGCGATCGGTGGCAAGACACCCTATGAGAAGGTCTGCGACTGGTACGCGCAAAGACCAGATCTGTTTATCAAAGAGCCTACCGACTTACTGAACTACCGTTCACAACGTGGTGGGACTTGACAGTTGATGGTTCATGGTTAATGGGGAATGGGAATGGGAAATGAGACTTGGTCTGCCATCAACCATCAACCATTTCCCCGTAGTCTGACGAACGCCGAGACCTTCGCGACTACGCTGTTTGTCACCGGGCCGTCGCAGTCCACATACAGGCCGTGGTGCTTCTCGGCCAGATACCGCGCCAGGCTGTTTTTCGCACAGAACGACTGCGCGTAGAAGACCGTCGGGACAGCCGGATCGACCTCCATCTCGAGTTCGAGGTCGGCTGGCGCCCCGGCCTCGACGCACCTCGACCAGCCGTAGACGTGAGTCGTATCCGGGAAGAGTCGCAGCAGATCGAAGTCGTGCGGAGGAACGCCCCAGAACCCGTGAGTCGGCTCGACCCACTTGTGCCGCTTGCGGTTCGGTGCGACCACCGTATTGGTGATCCGTTTGATCTTCTCCACGAGCGGCAATCCGCACGTCGAGATCGTGATCGGCCCCCGCTCCGTCTCGGTGTTGCGTGTCTCCACGATCGGAAAGCCCAAGTCGCTCAGGATGATAGCCGCGAACCGTCCGCCGTCGCATTTATCCTCGCCGATCGCTGCGATGATGATTCGAAGCTCCTTGCGGAGGTGGACCGAGTTGTCCACGATGTTGGTGATGATCTGGCAGTACGCATCCGGCACAAGGCCGCACGGAGGCGCGCTCATGTCCAGGTCCAGGTCGATGAACTCATCGAACGGGTGCTTGCGCCTGTACTGATCTATCACCTGTCGGGGAGGCACTCCCCAGTAGCCGATTAGCTTTGACTGAGCCATATGATCCGCGCGTAGTATAGCACGCGGCCCCTTCGGCAGTCCATCTTGACCGAGAGGGCCGATACAGGCTATAATGCAGTAGCATTCCGGGGTCGTCCAACGGCAGGACACGGGCCTTTGGAGCCCGGTATTCAGGTTCGAATCCTGACCCCGGAGCCACATCTTTCACCCCAACTCCCACCACCGCTTGACACATCCGACGCTTCCTGCCATCATCGGTGTGCGGACCCTCACCCCCGACCCCTCTCCCTCAGAAGGGCGAGGGGAGCAGCTTGCAGTCCCCCCTCGCCCTTCTGAGGGAGAGGGGTCGGGGGTGAGGGTCCGTGCCAAAGGGAGGAATCGAACCAATGGACCATTCGAGGAGGGATTTCCTGCGCCGAAGCGGTATGGCACTCGTGGGAGTCGCGCTGGCACCGGAACTGGTCGGCGCGCAGACGACAGGAGGCACGGAGAGAAGCATGGACAAGAAGATCAGGATCGGCGTGGTCGGCGGCGGATTCGGGGCCGCGTTCCACTGGCATCGGGACCCGAACTGCATCGTCGAGGCGGTGAGCGACCTCAGACCGGACAGGCGCAAGCATCTCCAGGACGTCTATGGGTGCAACAAGCCCTACGATTCGCTGGAGGATCTGATCAAGGACAAGGACGTGGATGCGGTGGCGATATTCACCGGCGCGCCGGACCACGTGAAGCATGCCGTCGCCTGCATGAAGGCCGGCAAGCACGTGATCTCCGCCGTTCCCGCCTGCATCTCGCTCGACCAGGCGGAGGAACTCCTCGCCGCGCAGAAGAAGACCGGCCTGACCTACATGATGGCCGAGACGAGCTACTATCACCCCGTCTTCATCTCGGCGCGCAAGTTCTATGCCGAGGGCAAGTTCGGCGATATCTACTACACCGAGTCCGAGTACCACCACGCGGGGATGGAATACTCGCTCTGGGAGGACGCGCAGGGCAAGACCTGGCGATGGGCCTACCCGCCGATGCTCTATCCGACCCACTGCACCTCGTTCCTCGTCGGGCTCACGGGCGAGCGGCTGACGGAGGTCTCCTGCATCGGCTGGGGCGACGGCGACCCGATCATGGACGGCAACATCTACAACAACAAGTTCTGGAACGAGACCGCGCTCTTCAAGACCGACAGGGGCAACGCCTTCCGCGTCTCGATCAACTGGCGAGGGGCGTTCGGCGGGACGGAGCGGGCGCAGTGGTATGGCAGCAAGATGAGCCTGTTCGAGGGGCATCCGAACGGTGTGGGACCGGTAATGCGAAGATCGACGGACAAGTTCGTCAAGGACGGGGCAGGGTATGATGTCGGTCTGGCGGCGTTCGAGCAGTACGATACGCCGAAGTGGGCCGAGATGCTGCTCCCCGAGCCGATGCGCGTCGGCGGCGGACACGACGGGGCCGAGCCGTTCCTGACGCACGAGTTCATCGATGCGCTGGTGAACGGTCGCAAGCCCGCGATCGACATCCACGAGGCGCTGGCGTATACCGTGCCGGGGATCATCGCGCACAAGTCGGCGGTCGAGGGCGGCAAGCAGATGAAGGTCCCGAGCTTCGACCGGTAGCGGGGAAGTGAACAGTCGACGGTGAACGGTGAATGGTGAACGGTGCAAATGGTTGGGGCAGGAGTTGGACTCCTGCCCCGTGTGGAAAAGCTGTTTGATGCGAGGGATGATCTACCGTCGCCTTCGGATGAGCCCAGCCAGTGCGAGCAGGCCGCTCCCCAGTGCGAGGAGGCTCGACGGCTCGGGGACGACGTTGTGCCACAGGACCGCGTCATACTTGTTTGTGGCCCAGTTGTGCGCGTAGCCGGAGATCCAGATATCGTTGCCCACCACCTCGATGCTTCGTGCGCTGGATTCCTGATGCCCAGTGCCCAGTAAGGCGTGGAGATCCACAAAGCTCTCCGCCGTTCCGCTCCATATGCCCGCGTGGCCACCGCTCCCGAAAGACGCGCCTCCGACCTGCAGGCCGCCGGAGACGTCTCCGATAGACGAACTGATGGCACCGGCGGGATTGAGGTCCATCCAGCTTGCCGCCGTGCCACTCCACATGCCGGCATGATCATGCGCCTCTCCGAACTGCTGCGCACCTGAAGCGTCACGGACCATAGACCAGTTGCTCCCGATGGGATTGAGGTCCACGAAGCTCTGCGCCGTTCCGCTCCATATGCCCGCGTGACCTCCTGCAATCCCATACTGATGGCCGCCTGAGGCGCCGAAGGCATAGGAAAAAGTCCTCCCGGCGGGATGCAGATCCACCCAGGTCGCCGCTGTCCCGCTCCACATGCCGGCGTGACTAGCTCCGCCGATTGTGGCATATCCGACCTGCTGACCGCCTAGGACTCCCAAGGCAATGGACCACGGGCTCCCAGCGGGATGGAGATCCACCCAACTTGCCGCCGTCCCGCTCCACAGCCCGGCGTGCTGGACGCCGCCGGTGACGGCGAATCCGACCTGCTGGCCTGCTGCGACGCCATAGGCTCGGGACTCGGTGGCTCCGGCGGGATTGAGGTCCAGCCAGCTCTCGGCCGTCCCGCTCCAGATGCCGCCGCGAGTGCTGCCGCCGATGGTCGCGTATCCGGCCTGCTGGCCTCCGGACATGCCGTAAGCACGGGACTCAGTGGCTCCGACGGGAGTGAGGTACGTCACCGTCCATCCGGCCAAAGCGGAGGTGGTGACTACGAAGACAAGTAGTGCGGTGAAGATGAGCCAATGCTTGTTCATTCCGAATCTCCTCTAATACAGGATTGTGGCGAGAAGACTGGTCCGCCAGTAGACTACACATGCAAGATTCGTGCCAAAGCGGGCAGCAAGCCGGTAATACTGCCTGGAGATGGCCAGGAGAAGTCGAATTGCCCATGACTTTGCATCACGCCAGGTGGTATACTAGGCGAAACGGCGATGAGAGGTGAGATCATGACACACGCGCGAATCATGTACGACATGACCGTCAAGGAGATAGTCGAGGGCCTGGAGGAGACCCGGACCGTCGTCATCCCCATCGGGATGATCGAACAGCACGGGTATCATCTGCCGACGAGCGTGGACGTCCACAACTCCGCGGAGATCGCCCGCAGGACGTCCGAGGCGACCGGCTGCTTCGTGACACCCTCGGTCCACTACAACATATCCGGCGGGATGCTCCCCGGCACGATCAACATCACCCCGCAGGTGTTCTCGCTCATGCTCATGGACATCATGCAGAGCCTCGTGATGCAGGGGTTCAAGAACATCATCCTGCTGCTGGGACACGGCGGCCTGGAGAGCGGGACGGCTGCCAAGGATGCCGCCACGTTCTTCCAATGGCTCAGACCCGAGATGCCGGGGGTCAACGTCTGCCTGCTCGGATTCTGGGAGCTTTCGCCGACGTACTGGGAGATGTGCCAGAAAGGCGACTGGCATGCGGGCCTGCTCGAGACCTCGATGATGCTCTACTGGAAGCCCGAACTCGTGAAGCTCGACCAGGCGCAGTATGACGAGGGAGAGATACTCCCGCTCATGCGCAAGGACCCGTATATGTTTGCGAACAAGCTCAAGAACGTGGACAACAAGTTCGTCGTGCCGAGAATCATCCAGGACCCGCGAATCAAGGTGGGCGTCATGGGCGACTTGACGGGCGCGAACCCGGAACTCGGCCGCAAGATCGCGGAGGAGTGCATCTCCGGCCTGGCCAAGTTGATAGCGGAGTTGGAGGCAGATTAGTCTGTAGGGGCGTGCCTTGTGCCGCCCACCCGGCGTACCGTTCCTGTAGGGGCGTGCCTTGTGCCGCCCGGCATGCGGTTGCAGGCGGCACAAGGCACGCCCCTACAGCGAAAGTGCAGGAGGATAGGATGCCTAAGGACAAGCTGCTGGAGCAGGAAGAACAGACCGGCCGCACATACGGCGGGAACGAACTGAAGTACCTGCGCGAGGTGATCGAATCCGGGCGGCTCTCCAGCCTCAACGGAGGGACGTTCGTCCCGCGCTTCGAGGAGGCCTTCTCGCGACTCCTCGGCGCGAACCACGCGATTGCGATCAATACCTGTATGAGCGCCCTCCACGCCGCCGTCCTCTGCGCCGATGCCGGTCCTGGCACGGAGGTCATCTGCGACTCGGAGTTCGTCTTCGGCTCGATGGCCGTCCTGTACAACAATGCCATCCCTGTGTTCGTAGACTTGGACAATGTAACCCACAATATGGACCCCGACGGCATCGAGGCGGCGATCACCGAACGAACGAAGGCGATCATCTGCACCCACGCATGGGGCTGCCCGCCGAGATGGACCGCATCGTCGAGATCGGGCACCGTCACGGCCTGCTCGTGATCGAGGACTGCGCGGAGTCGCTGCTCGCCGACTATAAGGGGCGGTACACCGGCGCTTGGGGCGATGCCGGATGCTTCAGCTTCCAGGCGAGCAAGCAGCTCTCCCTCGGCGACGGCGGGATGGCGACGGCGATCAACGAGAGTCTGCGCGACAAGATCGCCTCGCAGGCCGGCGCGCCCACCTTCAAGTCGGTCGCCTACGATCTCGACTACAACTACCGGATGAACGAGCCGACCGCCGCCGTGGGGCTCGCTCAACTCGAAGTCATGCCCGCGTTCATCGAGAAGCTCAAGGCAAACGCCCGCCACTACGACGACGCGGTGGCGGGCTGCCCGTGGATCGTCCTCCAGCGTGGACCGGAGGGTGCGAACCACTCGTTCTACCACTGGGCGGCGACGTTCCAGGGTGATGATGGGGAGCTGGCCGAGTTCAAGAAGGCGATCGAGTCTGCCGGCTTCGAGTCGGTCTCGGTCGGCTACACGGGCAAACCGGCGTACAAGCACCCCGTGGTCGAGGAGCGTCGGGCGCATGCGTTCCACTGCCCGGAGAACGCCGGCCACTCCGGGCGGTATGAGGAAGGCACGTGTCCGGTCGCCGAGCGCATCATCGCGCGCCTGCTCCTTGCCTTTGTCGTCGAGCCCGAGGAGACGGCCAAGCGCGAGGCCGAGAAGCTGCACCATGTGATCCGGCAGGTTCAGGGAGGATGATGGAGAGTGTGGGAGTGTGGGAGACGGAGTCCGCCCACTCCCATACCCCCACACTCCCATACTCCCATACTCCGCGAAAGGGAGGCTGACATGAAGATAATCGACGCCCATTGCCACGTGGGCTCGGGCGTGACCTGCTCGCAATCGGCGGATGACCTCCTTCGGCAGATGGACCGCCATAAGGTCGATTCGGCCGTCATCGTGCCGATGGACAGGTACATCGCCGTGCTCAACCGCGAGGGGAACGAGCGGACCCTCAGCACTGCGAAAAAGCATTCGAAGCGCTTCATCCCGTTCGCGACGGTGAACCCATGGTACGGCGAACAGGCGGTGAGCGAACTGAGCCGGTGCTTCAATCTCGGCGCGGTCGGGCTGAAGCTTCACCCGGAGATCCAGGGCTTTCAGATCACCGACGCCATCGTCTTCCCGGTCGTAGAGTACGCGGTCGAGCAGGGGATGCCGATCTACTTCCATACCGGGACGGCCGTCAGTTCCTCGCCGTTCCAGCTTACCGAACTGGCGATGAGGTATCCCGAGGGGACGTTCATCATGGGGCACGCGGCCTATGCCGACTACTGGAACGATGTCGCCTCAGCCGTCAAAGCCGTGCCGAACGTCTACGTCGAGACCTCCCAACACCTGCCCGTCTTCATCCGCGCCTTGGTGAAGGAGGTCGGCGCCGACCGGGTCGTTTACGGCTCGGACTCCCCGAAAGCCGACATGGGGATCGAGATCGAGAAGATCACCCGCTACATCACCGATGCCGACGACTTGGAACGCATCTTCCGCAAGAATCTCTTCAGGATATTGGGAGGCAAGCGATGAACACGATCGACTTCCACTGCCACTACGGGAACTGGGGTGGGGGACCATACCCCAAGGGCTCGCAGAAGAAGATGCTCGACCTGCTCGCGAAGCACGATGTCCACATCGCGCTGATCACCCCTCTGAACAGCCTGTTCTCCGCCTGCCCGAACCCCACCCCAGCCCTCCCCGCTACGGGGAGGGAGCACGGCGGGCAACTCCCTCCCCGTAGCGGGGAGGGCTGGGGTGGGGTTCGGGACGCTGTCGCGCAGGAGAACGACCGGATCTTCGAGTTCTGCAGCCAGTCGCCCGATCGGCTCTTCCCCGCGATCGCCGTCAACCCGCTGGCGGGGAAGGCCGCGCTCGATGAGATACGTCGCTGCAAGACCGAGCACGACGTGAAGGTGCTGAAGCTCCATCCCTGGCTTCAGGGATTCCCGATCGCGACGCCCGAGATGGATGCGGTCGCGGCCCTCTGCCAGAAGCTCGGGATCGCGATCATGTTCCACGACGGCACGCCGATGTACACGCATCCCCTGCAGCTCGCCCGACTCTGCCGCGACTTCCCCGGGCTGACGGTGGTCTCCGGCCATGCGGGACTCAGCGACCTGTGGCGGGAGGCGATGCTGGCCGCTCAGAGGTATCCCAACTTCATCCTCTGCCTCTGCGGACCGCGCGAGGCCGGGATGCAGGAGATCATCGACTCGGTCCCGCCCGAGCAGATATGCGTCGGCTCGGACTTCTTCGCTTCCAACGACGACGATTGCGTCATCTGGTTCCGCTGGGCGAGCTTCCGCGCGGTAGAGATGCCGGAAGAGACAAGGCGAATTATTGAGTATGAGACGCCTGCGAGGCTAATGGGCTTGGGCTGATTGAGCATCCGTGAGGAGAAGGGATTCCAGTGGAGACGACGACAATATACATTCAGTTGCTGGAGGAAGGCACTGTCTGCTATCGTCCGACGGAGGGCGAGAGGCTTCAGGGCGGTTCGTATCGAGTGCTTCCCACTGAGAACTACGACCCGGAGGATGAAGTCTGGGAGTTTCCCCCGGGGTCGGTTGTGCGTGTGGAGGTCAAAACTCTACGCGATAGCTCGCCACATGACTGCCTGGTGGCCATAGAGATGGCAAGCTGAGGAGTTCCTGCACTTGCACCGCAACGGGATGAAGGGCGTTCGCTACCAGTAACGGAGGTTTCCATGTCACAGATCAACATTGGTGTCATCGGCTACGGAATACGAAGCGGCGGACTGATCGGGGCGCTCGGCGCGTTCCCGTACGCCAACCTCGTCGCGATCGCCGACGTGAATCCCACGGCCAGAGGGAAGGCGGCAAAGGACCACCCCGGCGTCGCCGTGTTCGACGACTACCGGGCGATGCTCGACTCCGGCAAGGTCGAGGCCGTCATGGTGGAGTCGCCTCCCCACACCCACGCCGCGTGTGCCATCGAGGCGCTGAGTCGCGGCATCCACGTCCTGAGCGACGTGCCCGCCGTCCACACCATCGAGGAGGACGACATGCTCTGGGCCGCCGGGCAGAGGAGCAAGGCGGTCTACTCCTTCGGCGCGACCACCAACTACTGGGCCTACGTCGACGCCTGCCTCGACATGAAGCGGAAGGGCCTGCTCGGCGATCCCTTCTACCTCGAGGCGGAGTACGTCGCGGACCTCGGCAACCTGCCCGAGATCACCCCCTGGCGCAAGCACTACGAGCCGATCCGCTACTGCACCCATTCGCTCGGACCGCTGCTGAAGTGGATCGATGAGGACCTCGCGGAGGTCTCCTGCTTCTCCACCGGCAGCCACATCCGCCACGACCCGAAGGAGGACGACGCCATGGTCGCCATCTTCCGCACGAAGTCGGGCGTCGTCGTCAAGCTGCTCACCTGCTTCGTCAACAAGCACCCGATCCCATTCCACCGATACGTCTGCCACGGGACGAAGGGCTACTTCGAGAAGACCCAGCCGCTCCTTGGCGGAGAGTGCCAGGCCCTCTGGTCGACGGAGGCCGTCTACGGGATGCGCGGGCTGATGAACGTCCCGGTGACGGAGACGCGGCCCGAGCACGCGCACGATGTCGGGGTAGGGGGACACGGCGGCGCGGACGGGTTGATGGTCAAGGACTTCCTCGACTCGATCGCCGGCGACAAGCAGCCCGAGGTCAACATGCGCGAGGCCCTCCGCATGACCCTCCCCGGCCTCTTCGCCCTCCAGTCATCCCAGGCAGGGGGCGAGTTGACGAGGATATCCTATCCCTGGGAGTGACCGCCGGGTCGTACCCCAACTCGTAATTGTACTCGTACACGGAACGACGGGCGTATTCGCAGAGAGACCGGGGGAGATACCATCTTGAGCAACGCAACGTTCATTGCATACGTAGATGAATCCGGCGACGAAGGATTCAGGCAGGTTTCAGGCGCATCCCAGTGGTTTGTACTGTCCGCTGTTGTGCTGAAGCGCGCCAACGACCTGAGGGAATGCAAGTTGGTGGACGCCGTTAGAAGCGGGATCAATGCTCAGCGGCAGCCTGAACACCGCATGCCTCCGAGGAAACCTCTGCACTTCCGTGATCTCGGTCATGACCAGCGGAGGTTCTATTGCGATCATATCGGCCGAGCCGATCTCAGGACTATCTCCGTCCTGGTCAACAAACATGACATTGCATCCCCGGAGAACTTCACGGAGGAGTCGAGGCTCTACTTCTACACAACCCGGCTACTGCTGGAGTGAATCTCCTGGTATTGCCGGGACCACAAGACTATCCACGATCTCGGAGATGGATCGGTGAAGGTGGTCTTCTCGAACAGGGCGACCATGAACTACAAAGCTCTGCAACAGTATCTGGAGTACCTCGATACGAACCGTGCGGCGCTCGGTTACCGGGCCGCACCGGAGATCATCCGACCTGATCAGATATCATCCTTCACCGCTGGGAAACGAGATAGCCGACGCGGTTGCCTGCAGTTACTTCAAGGCAGTGGAGGCAAACGCCTTCGGCTTCACAGAGGAATCGTACGCAAAGTCTATCGTCGCCAGGGCATATAGACATAATGGCGAACTCTGGGGCTACGGTCTCAAGGTCATGCCCAGGGAGACTGAGGAGAAACGGCGTGCAGGAGGGATACTACAGGGCTGGTAGCGGCTGAGGAGGCAAAAAAATAGCAGGTCCCGGGTCGTAGGATCCCACCGACCAGCGGCTGCCGCCCGTAAGGGCGACCTACGAGAGTCCCCGCGCATACCTGCATACACATTGTACCATTGCGTAACGCACTTTGCAACACTTTTTGTAATCTTTTGCGTTACGAACGCATGACGCTCCCCGGCCTCTTCGCCCTCCAGTCATCCCAGTCCGGCGGGCAGTTGACGAAGATCACCCATCCCTGGGAGTGACCCGTCGGCGGGTGACTTTGCGCAGACATTGAGGTATAATGCCCGTGGAGGCTGACATGAAGCTCGACCGCATAACATTTCACCCCAATATCCTCGGCGGCAAGGCGTGCATCCGGGGAATGCGCATCTCCGCGTCCCTGGTGGTGAACCTCGTCGCGAACGGCATGACCCGCCCGGAGATACTCGAGGCCTATCCCGATCTCGAAGACGAGGACATAACCCAGGCGCTCAAGTACGCCGCCTGGACTGCCGGCGATCTTGTGACCGAGGCGGCATAGTGATGCCCTTGCGCTTCCTGGCAGACATGGGGATCTCCACGACGACCCGCTAGTCCCTCCGCATGACGCTCCCCGGCCTCTTCGCCCACCGGTCATCGAAGGCAGGAGGAGAGCTGACGAAGATCACCTATCCCTGGGAGTGACCGCCGGGTCGTACCCCAACTCGTAATCGTACTCGGAGCGATGGGGGTATCCTCGGGGGGGTTGCACTTCCTCCTGCGTGCCCGAACCCAAGCAGGAAAGCATCCTCTCAGTATATAATCCATATAAGAGCAAGGAACACAGATGCGAGTTACCCCACCGCCCAGAGGAGCCGCTCATGCCAATACTGACCGAACAGGAACAGCAGGAAGTCATCCGCTACATCGAGGCCGGGAAGCCCCTGCCGGATAAGTACCGCTTCCTGCTGTTCGAGGAGAAGCGCGAGGTCGAACTCGTCTGGAACGGGAAGACCGGCGAGGTTACCAACGTTGTCCTGCCGTTTCAGGTGATCGAGCAGGTAGATGAACCCCGCGCTGAGAAGCCGGAGGATACCTCCCTCCAACTCGGCATGTTCGACACTCGCGGTCGGCAGAAGAAGGGCTGGACCAACAAGCTTATCTGGGGCGACAACAAGCTGATCCTCTCCAGCCTGAAGAACGGTCCCCTGCGCGAGGAGATCGAGAAGCAGGGCGGACTCAAGCTGATCTACATCGACCCGCCGTTCGACGTAGGCGCGGACTTCTCGATGGATATCGAGATCGGCGGCGACACCTTCACCAAGAAGCCGAACATCCTGGAGGAGATCGCCTACCGTGATACTTGGGGCAAGGGCGCGGATTCCTTCATCGCCATGATCTATGAGCGGCTCATGCTCATGCGCGATCTCTTGGCGGACGATGGAAGCATCTACGTGCACTGCGATTGGCGAGTGAATAGTCACATGAGATTTGTGCTCGATGAGATATTTGGGACAGATACCCAGATAAACGAGCTTATCTGGCAACGATCGAACCCTCACAACGATACAAAGCGGTATGGATGCATTCATGACACCATCTTTGTGTATTCCAGGAGTGCGGATTACATCTTCCAGACTCAGTTCACTCCTCCTTCGGAGTCATACATCCGGAGTCACTTCACCCAAGAAGACGAAGCTGGGCGGAAGTATACGCTCATGCCTCTGATGGCTAGTGGATCCGGACCAGCAAGACGTTTTGGAGACAAGACGTTGACTCCGCCTCCGGGGACTCACTGGCGATGGACGCAAGAGCGAATCGACGATGCTATGAACAACGGCATCATTGTTTTCACGAGTGGCGGCACTCCAAGATACAAATTCTATGCGGATCAGTCTAAGGGAAGGCCCCTGCAGTCAGTATGGAGTGATCTAGTTCCTATCAACTCCCAATCGGCAGAAAGATTGGACTACCCCACGCAGAAACCGGAAACTCTGCTGGATCGGATCATCAGAGCATCGTCCAACGAGGGCGATCTTGTGGCCGACTTCTTCTGCGGGTCCGGCACTACCGCCGCTGTTGCCGAAAAGCTCGGGCGGAAGTGGATCGTCACCGACCTCGGCAAGTTCGCCATCCACACGACCCGTAAGCGGATGATCGGCGTTCAGCGCGAACTCAAGAAGGATGGCAAGGACTACCGGGCGTTCGAAATCCTCAACCTCGGCAAGTACGAGCGCCAGCACTACATCGGCGTGAACCCCAACCTGCGTGAGGCCGAGCAGCAGAAGCAACTGGAGGAGAAGGAAGCCGCCTTCCTCGACCTGATTCTCCGCGCCTACCGCGCTGAGAAGATCGACGGATTCAACACCTTCCACGGCAAGAAGGCCGGGCGGCTCGTGGCGGTCGGCCCGGTGAACCTTCCCGTGACCCGCCTCTTCGTCGAAGAGGTCATCCTGGAGTGCCGCCAGAAGCACATCACCCGCGTGGACATCCTCAGCTTCGAGTTCGAGATGGGACTCTTCCCGAATGTCCTGGATGAGGCCCGCGCGAAGGGGATAGACATCGCCCCGAAGTATATCCCCGCCGAGGTATTCGACAAGCGCGCCGTCGAGAAGAACCAGGTCGTGTTCCATGACGTCTCCTTCATCGAAGTTACACCCCATGTGAAGGGAAACACTGTCGCGGTGGAACTGACTGATTTCTCCGTGTTCTACTCCCAGGACTCCATCGCCAACGCAGAGGCGACGATCAAGGACAAGAGCAGCAGGATCGTGGTCGAGAAGGGGCAGATCGTCAAGGTAAGCAAGGACAAGGACGGCATCGTCACCCGCGAAGTCCTCACCAAGGAATGGACCGACTGGATTGACTACTGGGCGGTGGACTTCCAGTTCGAGAGCAAGCGGGAGATCATCCGCCGAAAGCTGATACCGGCGGAACAGGAGTCGCTCGACGGACTCGAACCGCCGCAGATGGACCTGGCGCAATACGAGGAAGTCTGGACCGGCGACTACATCTTCGAGAACGAGTGGCAGTCGTTCCGCACGAAGAAGGACCGATCACTGGAACTGACGAGCGTCTACCACGAGTGCACGAAGGGACGGCGGAAGGTGGCAGTCAAGGTCGTAGATATCTTCGGCAACGACACGATGACGATTGTGGAAGTCAGCGTCTAGACCCCTCGAATTCGAGGGGTTTGGAATGGACAGAAGACCATGTTGCTGATGTCAGCACAATGGTCGAGTAGAGGGAGGGGCGCGTGGCGGAGAAGATACAGGTTCAAGGAACAGAGATAACGGTCATATCGCATCCACAGGGGGACTACATATCCCTGACGGATATGTTGAAGGCGAAAGACGGCGATTTCTTCATCTCGGACTGGTTGAGGAATCGCAACACGGTCGAGTTTCTTGGCATCTGGGAGAGCGTCCACAACCCGAACTTCAATTATGGCGAATTCGCCGCAATTAGAAGTCAGGCAGGCCTTAACAGCTACAAGATCAGCGTCAAGGAGTGGGTTAGCAGGACGCATGCCATAGGCCTGAAAGCAACCGCCGGAAGATATGGAGGCACCTACGCCCACAGGGATATCGCCTTTGAATTCGGCATGTGGATCAGTCCGGAATTCAAGATCTACCTGATCAAGGAGTTCCAACGGCTCAAGGACCAGGAGTTCAAGCAACTCGGATGGGACATCCGCCGCAATCTCGTCAAGATCAACTACCGGATTCACACCGATGCCATCAAAGGGAATTTGATCCCGCCGGAACTCACCCGGCGGCAGATGGACTTGATATACGCCTCCGAGGCGGATGTCCTGAACATGGCGCTCTTCGGTATGACGGCCAAGAAGTGGAGGGACAGCCATCCCGGCGAGAAGGGTAATATCCGAGACTACGCGAACGTCTCGCAGCTTGTATGCCTCTCCAATCTCGAGAACCTGAACGCCCTCTTCATCAATGAGAAGATCCTCAGCCGGAACGGCTTCGCAAGTTGAACCAAATCGCGATTCAGCAGATGAAGATCCTATCGGAAGACTTCGGGATCAGGCAACTGGAGGCGGGGGACAAGTAATGGCTCTGCACAAGGACTTTCCGGAATCACCTCACGCGATACTCGATCCGGCGATCCGCTGGTTCCCGGCAGACGAAGCTCTGCGCGAGAGCAGCATGGACAAGCTGCTGCCTCCTCTCGTCCCGGAACTTCGGAAGAAGGTGAAGGCCTGGAGAGAGAGCGGCTACGACAAGGCTACGGAGACAAGCCGCTCTTTGCTCAACTGGTGGTTCAAGACGCCGCACCTTCTGCCCAAGTCCGACGGCACGATGGCCGAGTTCCAGTACTACTTCGCCCAGCGGGAAGCGCTGGAGACGATCATCTTTCTCTACGATGTTGTCGGAGTCAAAGACAAGTACGACATGATGCGCTTCGACGGCTCCGGCTTCGTATCCACCGGCATGTTCGACGAGGACTGGCGGCGCTTTGTCGTCAAGATGGCAACCGGGGCGGGGAAGACCAAAGTGTTGAGCCTGGTCTTGGCGTGGAGCTTCTACCATAAGCTCTACGAGCCGGAGTCGGAACTGGCACGCAACTTCCTGGTGATCGCTCCAAATATCATAGTCCTCGATCGCATCTACAAGGACTTCAAGGGCCTGCGCATCTTCTTTGAGGATCCGGTGATACCGGATAACGGCATTGACGGTCGCAACTGGCGTGATGACTTCCAGCTTACTCTGCACCTGCAGGACGATGTCCGCATCACTCATCCCACAGGTAACATATTCCTGACGAACATCCATCGGGTCTATGCCGGTGATGACATTCCCCCTTCGCCCGAAGATGACAACACGATGGACTTCTTCCTGGGAAAGCGTCCGAGCGGCGCAACCACCGATTCCAAGGTCGATCTCGGGATGATCGTGCGGGATATCGATGAACTCGTTGTACTTAACGATGAGGCTCACCATATCCACGATCCGCGCATGGCCTGGTTCAAGTCCATTCAGGATATCCACAACCGCCTCAAGCAGAAGGGGGATGTGCTATCACTTCAGGTGGATGTCACCGCTACCCCAAGACACAACGATGGTGGGATCTTCGTGCAAACGGTCGCCGACTACCCCCTTGTCGAGGCGATCTGCCAGAACGTAGTCAAGCATCCTGTCCTTCCCGATGCACCGAGTCGTGCGAAGCTGCAGGAACGGCAGAGCCCCAGGTACACGGAGAAGTATGCCGACTACATAAACCTGGGCGTGACGGAATGGCGCAAGGCATATACCGAGCATGAGAAGATGGGCAAGAAGGCGATCCTGTTCGTCATGACCGACGACACCAAGAACTGCGATGATGTCGCGAAGTACCTGGAAGACACCTATGCCGATTTGAAAGGCGCAGTGCTGGTGATCCACACCAAAGACAATGGCGAGATCTCGGAGAGGAAGAAAGAGGACCTCGAAGTACTGCGCAAGCAGGCTAACGATATTGATGGAGAAGACAGTCCCTTTAAAGCCATCATCTCGGTTATGATGCTCAAAGAAGGATGGGACGTGCGCAATGTCACTACCATAGTCGGACTTCGGCCATACTCGGCGAAGAGCAACATCCTCCCGGAGCAGACTCTTGGGAGGGGACTACGCCGCATGTATCCGGAGCAGTCCGTTCCCGAATTGGTTAGCGTCGTGGGTACGGACGCATTCATGGATTTCGTCGAGTCGATCCAGGCGGAAGGCGTCGTGCTCGAACGCCGGGCAATGGGCCAGGACACGGGCGCCATCACTCCCCTGGTCATCGAAGTGGACCAGGACAACGTGAAGAAGGATATCGATCAACTGGATATCGAGATTCCCGTGCTGAGTCCGCGAGTCTACCGTGAGTACAAGAACCTGAGCCAGCTAGATGAGACTGCCCTGGGTCATACCAAAGTGACCTACCGGCAGTTCAGCGAAGAGGAACAGCGGGAGATAGTCTTCCGGGACATCACGACCGGCGAGATCACACACACCACCATTCTCGATACGGCGGGCGTCGCGGACTATCGAAGCGTCATCGGCTACTTCGCTCAGACCATCATGAAGGACTTGCGCCTCGTCAGCGGCTATGACGTTCTCTACGGCAAGGTCAAGGCCTTTGCTCAGGACCAGTTGTTTGACCAGCCGGTGGACCTTGAGACTCCGAACACCCTTCGCAACCTCTCCGAAGTACCTGCGACGCGGACGCTGATCGAAACCTTCAAGAAGGCGATCAACGAGTTGACTATCCAGCAGAAAGGCGACGCTGAGATCAGGGATCACATCAAGTTGCGGGAGACTCGTCCCTTCGTGGTGAAGGAACAGGGGTACCTGATTCCGAGGAAGAGCATCTTCAACAAGATCATAGGCGACAGCGGCCTCGAACTCCTATTCGCGGGTTTCCTGGACGACTGCGAAGACATCATCTCCTACGCCAAGAACTACCTGGCTGTGCGCTTCAAGCTGGACTATGTGAACGCCAACGGCGACATCTCCAACTACTATCCCGATTTCCTGGTCAAGGCATCGGACCGCGAGGTCTTCATCGTGGAGACGAAGGGCCAGGAAGACCTCGATGTCCCGCTCAAGATGGAGCGGCTCAGGCAGTGGTGCGCGGATATCAACCATATCCAATCGGATGTTGTCTACGGTTACGTTTACGTTGACGAGGAAGGCTTCGAGAAGTATCGGCCCACGTCATTCCGGCAGCTGGTTGATGCGTTCCACGAGTACAAGTAGCCGACGTCGGATCGCCTCCCGGAGTCCAAGTCGGGCCTCAGGTGTATAGAAGTATGACCTCCCGCTGTCAGCCGGAGACGATACTTCCATCGAAGTATGACCTCCGGGAGTCAGCCGGAGACGACTTGTCTATAGAAGTATGACCACCGGGAGTCAGCCGGAGACGATACTTCTATGGAAGTATGACCACCGGGAGTCAGCCGGAGACGACTTGTCAATAGAAGTATGACCACCGGGAGCTAGCCGGAGACGACTTGTCTATAGAAGAATGACCACCGGGAGTCAGCCGGAGACGATACTTCTATGGAAGTATGACCACCGGGAGTCAGCCGGAGACGATACTTCTATGGAAGTATGACCACCGGGAGACGGCATCTGCTCATCATTCCCCCGCACGGACTGCTGCCCTCGGCAGCCCTCCGATCTGATCTTCGCCCCTTGTTCTCCTCTCGGCAAATGATATTGTCACAAGTTTCACTAAAGCTCCCATTGTCATGACCCGACAATTGAATCGGCGGCTAATCTGTACCACAAGCCGCCGGGTTTTTGACCGATCTGTGGGAAACCTCGCCAACCCTTCGTGTGGGAGTATGGGAGTGTGAGAGTGTGGGAGCATGGGAGTATGGGAGTGCGGGCGATCCGCGCTCCCACACGCCCAGACTCCCACACGAAGGGTTTGGGGACGTCTCCGGGGCGGCTCGGTCACTTGAATGGAGGAAACTAGTTATGGGTGATTGGATCCCCACTAAGGACCTGGAACTCCAGGTATGGATGGACACGTTCCTGACCTACCTGAGCACGAATCTGGCGCACTTCGGGCTGGTGGCGGCGGATGTCCTCGATCTGACGGCTGCCTCGCCGGAGTTCAGCCAGGCGAGGGTTGCGGCGGAAGATGCCCGAATCGTGTATAAGGGCCTGGTTTCGGATAAGGGCGCCAAGCGCGATGCTCTCGTGGACCTGCTCAGGCCGATGGTCGCGCGGCTCCAGACCTTCCCCGCTACGACGAACCAGGACCGCGATTCGCTCGGGATTCCGAGACGCGGCGGGACATCCGCTGTCCCGCAGGCCATCGAACTGCTCCCGGACAGGCCGGTCGCAGGTATAAACATCGGCACGATCCGGAGGCATACGCTCCGCATCCAGAACGACATCGATGGTACCATCACATCGGGCAAGCCCGAGGGCGTGAAAGCGGTCGAGGTCTGGGTGAAGGTCGGGGAAGCGCCGACGGGAGAGCCAGAGACGGACATGCGGTATGTGAACATGTCGACCAAGAATACGCTGGCGGTGGCGTTCGCGCCGGAGGATGGAAACAAGCAGGCGCATTACAAGATGCGCTGGATCTATAACGGCGGTCAGAAGGGCGGCTGGTCCGAGCTCCAGAGCGCGACGATCGCGGCCTAGGGGAATGGTTGATGGTTGATGCCGGAGACCGGATGCCGGACGCCGGACATGGCTGATGGCTGATGGTTGATGGCTGATGCCGGAGACCGGATACCGGAAATGGTTGATGGTTGATGGCTGATGGTTGATGCCGGAGACCGGATGCCGGATGCCAGGGGATTCTCTATGAGGAATCCAGGAATGCAGGAAGTGATCGGGGCGGGGGATGATTCCCCCGCCCCTTTTCGTCAGTCGATGGAGGTCGACTTCGTGCCTTGCCCAGGGTCGATTTCGATTCGTGCGGGCTCAGAAGCTGAAGTTGGCCGATGCTGCCAGGAACGTGCCCTGTCTTTGTACGGATACTGTCTTGATCTCAGAGGCCGTCGTCGTATCTCCAACAGATACGCCGTTGAGCCTTTCCACCTTTCCGACAGCCAATCCGTACGTAAGGAACACCCGCGTCCTTCCCGTGCGGTGCGTTCCTCCGATCACAGCGGTGACTCCCAGCAGATATCGGACAGGATCTTTGGCGACCACTCCGAAGGTAATAGCAGGTGTGACAGATTGGTCTTTCAGGCAGTAGAAATGAGCCAAGGCAGCAGCCCCTATGTCAAGTCTGTCTGATGCACCCTCCTGGATGACCGTGGTAAAGTCGGTGGGCGGGTTCTTCGGCCCGACGATATAGTTGCGCTTCTTCAAGTTGGTGCCAGCCAGTCCGAGGCTGTAGTCGAGAATCCAGCGCCCGTAGACCGGGATAGTCTCTTCCGCCCGAGATGGCTTCGTGCCGCTGGTATCGGCTGTGGAGGCGTCCTTTGTAGCCGAATCCCCGCCGCCGCCTGCCTTCGGAGTCTCGGGGGCGCTCTCTTCACCTCCGGCCGTCTTTTCCTTCACCTGGACGACGATCTTCAGTTCATCCTTTGTCGGGGTGCACGGGTAATCTTTGTAGGCAGGGCTGTCCATAATCGCGATGAACATGTCCCGTGCTTTCCCAAGTCTGAGCTTGATCTCACTCAGATCGTTCCGAACTCCCGTTCGCTGTTCGTTGGCAATTGCGAGCAACTGATTGACCTGGGCGTCAGCGCCTGCAAGATACTTCAGGAGTTGCTCCGCGTTGGCCGGTGGCGTTCCAGAAGAGGGGTCCAGGGTCGCGACGATCCCCGCATAAGACGTCTTCCATCCATTGTAGGCCTTTCGAAGATCTTGGTAGTCCTTTTCGAGCTTACGAAGCGCGATGTTTGCCGGCTTTGGTATATCCTCTGCCCAATCACGCAGTCCCTGAACGTCTGCGGAAGAGTAGTCGTTCTCGTATGGGCCGGGCCCCCAGTGCAGAGACGTTGGAAATCCAGTGTTGATGCCATCAACATTCTTCAGAAACTCGGCCGCTTTGTATCTCATCTGCGGGTTCGTGTCCGCCGACTTGACTTGCTTTGCCAGATCGTAATCCAGCGTTGCAGCTCTTTCGAGTTTCGGCGAGACGACGGCTTTTAGCATGAAGAGGGTGAACGCTTTTGTGAAATCCTCTAGTGGCGTGGTCCCTCCTATCAACTGCAAGGCTTGGACTGTCGCTGCGGGCACCTCTTATCGGAATCGTAACAGACTTCGATTTCAGTATGAAGTCCTCGAGCGGTTTCGGCATCGTAGCCGTATGGTAATCAGTCTCCGTCATCGTGACTGCGTAGTCATTTCGGAGGGTGTTCCATCTGATCACCCGCAATACGACCGGAGAGTCGCATTGGAGCTGGCGTACGCCACCGCTCACTTCTTGTTTGCCATTGTCCCATGTGTCGCCGAACGTCATAGTCTTCGCGTCGAAGTAGATCATCCTCTCTCCCGCTGCCCAGGCCGAGGCCGAGCAGACGAGCGCGAGTAGTAGCAGAGCCAGTCCCAGCGTTTTGTACATGAAGTACCTCCTGTAATGTATTTGCAGACAGGCCGCCTGACTGCGTGCTCGGTAGGCTACGAGCAGCAGACCATGCCGGCTTGCCCCCAAGATGCTTATCCGAGGGCATATGGCACGGTCGTCTGTAGTGCTACAGGTCAGTCGTTCTGAAAGTGTTAGAATAATAACGTCATCTTATCGACCTGTCAAGCAGTTTTTTGGCATCAAGAGAAGACTGGAACGCGTGTGCGGCAAATGCTTTCTGCGTCTCCGGGCTCAGGGCGGGGAGCTGGTCAATAGCACTCCGGAAGGCATTCCTGTGGAATGGGGTAGCTGTACTTCAAGCTCTTGCTTTTCTAAGGGTGTTGGTGCAACCCTGGCCCTCCGTGCCTCGGGCGGCACGGAGGGCACGCAGAGAAGCTCGGGAGCTATATCAGAGGGGGCAACGCGAGCGCGCCGCTGACGTGATAGATGCTCCTCCGCGCGTAATCGTAGACATCGATATTGACCTTGAAATCTATGATGTAACCGTCCCGGAAGGGAAACACGATCTCGCACATCCGGGTCACCGGCTCGGAGTTGCCGATCGTGAACTCGCAGTACCCGGTGATGCGAATATCGACGCCGCTCCTCGCAGACGTCAAGTACCGTTCGTAGGCTTGTCGGAACTCCCTCATGCGAATCCGGACCGCGCCTCCGGGATTGTCGGGATCCAGGAGCAGGAACTGCTCGGGGCCTTCATCCGGAAAATACATGTAGGAGTAGGGCGAGCCGAGCCTGAAGTCGACCATCCCCATGACGGGATAGTACATCGCGAAGGTTGCATTACGGCTCTGAGTCCGGCTCGGTCCCCGGATTGGCAATACCGACGCGATGTTGAGTCCTGGCTGTTCCCTGGAGGGCGACACTGTGATGGCGACGGGCTTGGATGTGATCCCGGCAAGGATTCCGCCGTCCGCGCCGAACGCCTGGACCTCATAGGCTCACCGGCGGGAGGTTGACCCTCAGGCAAGCGCGGCCGGCGCCATCGGTCTGAGCGAGACTGACCGAGGGCGTTCTCGTTGTGTTCGAGAGATCGAGGGCTCTGAACCAGACGGTCTCGCCGGCGAGCGGCTGGTTCATGTCGCCGAGGGCATCGGCGCAGAGGCGGACGTTGCCGGAGTACATCAGCAGATCGCTGGTGTAGGTGAGAGTGGCTGCGGTTGCCGGCATGGTGATGCAGAGACCGGCGACCAGTAACATATAAAGCTTGAACTTCATTTCAGTGTCCTCCTTGCGATATGACCTTTGCTGATGCTTCGGCAGTCTGGTGACGAAGCATCGTCAATACTCAACACCCAACATCCCGCGCTACAGGTACCAGTACCAGTACACCTTATCCGGCCAGCCGCCTGCGTGGTAGATAGTCCTCCGAGCGAAGTCCAGGACATCGACCTGGAATCCCAGGGTGTAGCCGTAATACGCCACGTGGCAGGTCGCCCTCACCGGCGCGGAGTTGCCGGCCTTGAACTCGCAGTACCCGATGAAGTGGCAGTCGTAGACCGGCGGCGGCGCAAATCGATACCGCAGGTAGGCCTGATGGAATCCCTGTATGCGGATGCGTACGGGCCCGCCGGGGGCATCGGGATCCAGGAAGAGAAACTGCTGGTTGCGCGTCCTGGTGAAGTACATGTAGGAGTACGGCTCGGCGTCGATGTTGGTGGGATCTCCGTAGAACTCCAGGTAGAGCCCGAAGGTTGCGATCCTCGTGGAAGACTGTCCCCGCTCCTTGAGCGGCAGCTCTGCCCGACCACGCCATGAGGTCCCCGCGGGTGGGATCCATCACGGTGAGCGCCACTGGGTCGGACGCAACCCCCATGCCAGAGGCCTGGAACTCATAGACCCCCGGCTGGAGGTTGGCTCTCAGGCATGCATACGCGCCGTTCGGCTGCCCGTAGCTCATGGGCGCGAGCCTGTTGATGTTGTAGACATCCACTGCGCTGAACAGGAACGGCTCGCCGGTTATGGGGACGCCCATGTCATCGAGGCCCTGGACGCACAGCGGGACGCCGGCGTTCTGCTCAAAGAACAGGTCGCCGGTGTATGAGAGACTGGATGCGGCTGCCGGTGTCGAGATACAGACGGCGAGCAGTAGCACGTAGAGCAGGGATTTCATCTGCGTATCCTCCTTTGGTCGGATGGGTTATTGGCTGCCTGTAAACGGCGTTTCAATCCCAGGCCCACAAGGGCAGGCCTCCGGCATGGTAGATGCTCCTTCTTGCGTAGTCGTAGACATCGACGTCCATCCTTGTACCGAGTGAGGAGAACACGATCTCGCCCCACCGGGTCGCGGGCTCGGAGTCGCCTATGGTGAAGTCACAGTAACCGATGAACCAGGTATCGAGATAGACATAGCTGTCTGGCTTGATCTCCCGGTATCGATCATAGGCCTCCCGGAACTGCCTCATGCGGACGCGGACGGCGCCGCCGGGGTGATCCGGATCGAGGAGGAGGAACTGCTCGGTGCTTCCTTCCGTGTAATACTTGTACCCGTACGACATGGCGCTTGTGAAGAACATCGACGGCCATGCATAGTACATCCCGAAGGTTGCGAGCCGGCTCTGCGACTGGCCTGGCTCCCGGAGCTGCAGTGTACCTGAGTTGGCCTGCCAGGCAGCGTACCGGCCCACCACCGTGATTGCGACCGGCTGAGACATCGCGCCATCCGTGCCGAATGCCTGTGCCTCATAGACTCCCGGCGAGAGGTTGGCACTCAGGCATGTGTGTCCTGCGGAGTCGGTCTCTGCGATGCTTCCCGGGGCGGTGCGGGTGATGTTCCAGAGGTCGAGGGCACGGAACAGGACCGGCTCCCCGGCGGCCGGCTGGTCGAGGTCGTTCAGCCCCTCGGCGCAGAGGCGGACGTTGCCGGAGTACATCAGCAGATCGCTGGTGTAGGTGAGAGTGGCTGCGGTTGCCGGCATGGTGATGCAGAGACCGGCGACCAGTAACATATAAAGCTTGAACTTCATTTCAGTGTCCTCCTTGCCAAATACCCTTTCCGGATGCTTCGGTAGCAGGGGGGCCTGACGGCGCTGCCGGAGCATCGTCGGGCCGCGAGAAGCTCGGGCCTACATGAAAGGCAATATGGGCACGCCGCCAACGCGGTAGATGCTCCTCCGGGCGTAGTCGAAGACATCGACATTGAACCTGAGATCGACGGTGTAGACGTCATTGAAGGGAAACACGATCTCGCACATCCGGGTCACCGGCTTGGAGTCGCCGATCGTGAACTCGCAGTAACCGGTGAAGCGTAGATCGATGCCGGTGAACGGAGACGTGAGGTACTTGGCGTAGACTTGCCGGAAGTCCCTCATGCGGATCCGGACCGCGCCTCCGGGGTTGTCGGGATCCAGGAGCAGGAACTGCTCCGTGCGCGCATCGGGAAGATAGATGTAGGAGAAGGGCGCGCCGGGCTTGATGATGACGCCTGCGGTGTAGGGATAGTAGAATGCGAAGGTTGCATTGCGATTCTGAGTCCGGACCGGTCCCCGGACCGGCAATATCGCCGCCAGGCTGAATCCTTCCAGCTCCGCGGGGGACACGACTGCGATGGCGACGGGCTTGGACCCGACTCCCGCAAGGATTCCGCCGTCCGCGCCGAATACCTGCACCTCATAGGCGCCCGGCGGGAGGTTGACCCGCAGGCATGCGCGGCCGGCGCCGTCTGTCTGAGCGACGCTGAGCACGGGCGTCCTCGTTGTGTTCCAGAGATCGAGGGCTCTGAACCAGACCGTCTCGCCGGCTACGGGCCCGCCGAGGTTGTCGACGGCATCGGCGCACAGGCGGACACTGCCGATGTCCATCATCAGATCGCCGGTGTAGGTGAGAGTGGCTGTGGCTGCCGGTGTGGAGATGCAGAGACCGGCGAGGAGCAGCAGGCAGAGCAGGGACTTCATTTGCATTTCCTCCGTGATAGAGTGGTTGAGTAGTTGACCATCAAGGGTATACCCACCTTTTAGGCATCCAAACCAAGGCTTTCAGATGCTTCGGCAGCAGAGGCCCGGCGGCGCTGCCGAAGCATCGACAAGTGATAGGGGTGGGGTCTCCGGATCGGGGTCCGTGTGCAGGAATCGCATGCACGGTAACCGAATGCAGAGGTGTTGGTGGGGATCCGCCCGAAGAGTGTGAGTAGGAGATACGCCTTGAGCAGATGGTTTCTCGTGTTGACAATGCTTTCCGCAAGGATATGCCTGACCGTCGCAGATGCGAAGCCGATCCTCGACCGGAGCGATGAGCCTTTCCGCATCATGAACTGGTGGAGTCCGGTCAGGGAGCATCTGACCGAGAAGCAGGTGGACCTCATGGTCGGGAGCGGCCTGAACTTCCTGCTGTTCATGGGATACACCCCCGAGCACTGCAAGCGCGCGCTCGGCTATGCGTCGAAGTACCCCTGGGTCGAGGCGCTCGTGTGGGATGAGCGCATATTCGGGGCAGACCCGGATATCCCCGGCTCATCGAAGAACATCGATGCGGTCGTCAAGGACTACCAGAGCTATCACGCGTTCAAGGGCTTCGTCGTTCGGGACGAGCCGCCGGTGAAGGAGTACGCCCGCCTGGGATGGGTGTTCGACTACACCCGCGAGCGATGGCCCGGCGTCATCCCATACGTGAACCTCTATCCCAACTATGTGAACGCCGCCGATGTGGGGGCGAAGGACTATGCCGACTACATCCGCCGGTACATCGCCCTCCGCCCGCCGATGGTATCGTACGATCACTATCCCTTCCTGACCGAGGCCCTCGCGCCGGAGTGGTTCCATAACCTGGAGGAAGTGCGCCGGGAATGCCTGACCGCGGGGATTCCGCCGTGGGTGATAGTCCAGTTCTCGGCATGGCCGGGGATGCGTGCTGTGAATCAGGGCGAGCTGCGATGGTGCGTCTTCTCCGCGATGGCGTATGGGTACAAGAGCGTGTGCTACTTCTGCTATGCCACTCCTGAGGAGGTATTCACCCAGTGCGCGATCAACCTTGACGACACGGTGAATGCGGAGCGCTATGCCCTCCTGAAGCGGGTGAACAAGGATGTCGCTGCGCTCGGCCCGGTGATGATGGCGCTCACCTCCAAACGGGTCTATCACACTGAGCCGCTGCCGGCGGGGACACAGGGCGTCCCCTCAGACGGCTGGGTTCGGGCGTTCTCCGGCGGCGAGTGGATGGTCGGGGAGATGCGGGGCGAGCACAGCTCCTACGTCATGCTCGTCAACCGGAATCCGAACAAGGCGCAGAGTGCCTCGGTAAGCTGGTCCCCGGATGTCAAGGCGGTCTACCGCGTGTCCGAGGACCTCTCTCTGCAGCCGGTCCGACTGCGAGCCGGGAAGTCGGGCCAGCGCGAGAGTTCGGTCAGTCTGCCCGCCGGTTCAGGTGCGCTCTACTGCATCGAGTTCGCAGGAGGATGATATGAGGTACAGAACACAGGCGATAGTGGCGCTACTCCTGCTCTGGGGATGTACGTGTGCCTCTGGGCAGGACCTGAAGTTGTTCGGGACGCTCGGCAAGCTCGAACCTGTCTCCTCGTGGGATAGTGGGAAGGCCAAGTCCGTGGTCCTGGTGTACAGGAATCGCGGAGTCGTGTTCCAATCATACGCTGGGAGCATAATGGTTGCGGCGGTGTTCGCCCCTGCCTCCTCCCGGTCTGTCGGTTCACACGCCATGCGGGCGAGTGACCTGGTACCCGGTGTCGGTGCGCGCGGAGTGATGCTGGGAGCATCCATGGATCAGGTGAAGCAAAGCCCGTTCATCATCGGTGCGAAACTGGAAGCGGATCAGGCGGACGGGGCGATGTACAGAGGTGACCGGAACGAGATTCTGATGGTGCGCATCACTGGCGATAGCGTATCGCAGCTCGATATCATGGGGGCGTTTCGGACACCGGAGGGCGTCACAGACAGGAGTACGATCCCGGAGATCGAAAAGGCATACGGTCGTGCGGATCAGTACTATCAGATCACCGATGCTCGAAACCCTTTAGCGTTGCTTATCGTCATGCCTGTTCTGCTGGCCCTCGGGTTGGGATTCGGGTTGCTTGCGGGAATCATCATACGCGGCAGGATGCAGGACGATTCCGGGAGTGGGGCGCTGGTCCATGCGATGGTGATCGCGGGCGCGGGGCTGGCCGCATACTCGTTGCTGTTCGGCTTCGTATTCCTCCGCTCGATGGGCATGCCCGTCGACTGGAAGATAGTGCCCGTCAACATGGTTTCGGCGGGCATCACGGGCGCGATATGCGTGCTGATAATGAAGGTTCTCAAGAGTCGCATGACCGGCTGCCTGGGCGCCCTGGTCATCCTGTTCTCGATGGAGCTGGTTTCGCTGGTGGTCACGTTGCTGACGACGGGGACAGGGCCGGTAACCTTCGATGCCCGGGGAATGCTGGGCGGCATTCTGTACCTGCCCTTTGTGATCGGCTTGTTCGTCACCGGCAGGCCGAAGACCCGGTCGTAATAGTGATCGTACTGGACGTTGGTGCGGATTTGTAATCCAGCACCCGAGGGCCACCTGGCATCTGTGATGCCGAGGAGGAGACTGTTGCTAATGCGACCTATATGGATCATCGCGGTGACTGCCTCGCTGCTCCTATGCATAGGCATGTCCGGCTGTCGCGGCTCGAAACGAGCTGAAGCGGGACCGCCTGCCGCGCGGATGTTATACGCAGTCGCGTCGAAGTCCAAGTGGAGTCTCCGGACCGCCACCTGGCCCAACCCAAAGCCCACTCCCCTGAATCCTCACGTCCTTGGCAGATACCGTCTGGGCAGCTTCATCCGCGACACTCAGTTCTCGACCGACGGGACGAAGGTGCTCCTTGTCGCCACTACTATGCTCCCGAACGGCAAGGAGACGGAGCTATCGGATATCAATGAGGTCGGCACCGATCTCTGGATACTCGATCTGAAGGCCAACATACTGAAGCCGCTTACGACTGATGGCTTCGGATACCAAGACGCGAGGTGGTCGCCGGACGGCCGCTACGTCTCCGCCATCTGTCTCGAGGGTGATGACATCCCTGGGCATCTCGAGCACGTGGCGGTTATGATGGACAGCACCTTTCAGTACGATCACAACCTCTACGTCTGGGATACCTACACCGGGAAGCGCGCAAAGTTGGCGGAGTACGTGGATAATGCCATCTGGTTTCCGGACAGCAGGACGATCTACTACGAAGGCGTGGAAGGTCAGAGAGAGACGAGTATAATATTTCGTATGGACGTGATCAGGCGCAAGCCGACGAAGATCGTGGTCGGCAACCCAAATGTGTACCTGGGAGAGTGGTCACCGAACGGCAGATACCTCGCGTATATCACCGACAGGGTGGAAGCAGGGCGAAGCGGCAATGTTCTGGCGGTGCTTCGCCGAGGCAGCAAGGAGCCGAAGTTATTCAAGGATTATGTGTCTGGACATATGTGGTCGCCGGATAGCCGCAAGCTCCTGGTCTTCTCGGAGGAAGGTCGTTATCGTCGATCTGACTCCAATCTGTTAGTCCTTGATATCGCCACAGGGCAAGTGAAGACGCTGCACGTGGTTCTTGGAGAGGATGATGGAATAGCGGCGTGGTCGCGGGATGGCAAGTGGTTGATCGTCACGCGTTACCTGAAGCCCGATCCGGTTTGGAGCATGCAGGTGGAGGCATACCCCGTCGATGGAGGTAAGCCCGTCGTCCTTCTCACGTCGCCCGAACGGACGATTGCCATGGTCTGGCACGAGCTGACGCCTCAAGAGGCTAGGGAAGAGGGGAAACCATAGTGAAGCATCGCACGTTGATTTCTGGAATGCTGATCATGCTCAGTCTCGGAACAGTCTGCGCACAGGAGGGGAAGATGAACACCATCGAGCCGAATATGGAGATCGCAAAGACGTGGTGGGCCGACATGGAGAAGAAGTGGACCGTCGTCGGGTGGCCGGAGCACCGCACGCGGTTCAACGTCCTCTACGACGGGACGCTGGTCAACTACTTCGCATTCCATCACCACCCGACCGCCCCCGCGGGTTCGAGGCCGGATATCCCCGAGCCGTTCACCCAGTTCGCCTTCACCCCGGCGGCAAGCATCGGCGAGGTCACCGCGCCCGCCTACAACATCCCTGCCGACTACCACGATGTCGTCCAGGGATGGGCCGACTCCGAGACGCCGGTGCTCTGGAGCGAATGGGCCTGGCACGGGTATCTCCTCCGCTCGCAGGTCTTCGTGCACACTCCAGGTGGCAAGAAGCTTGAGCGGGGCGACGAGCCGCTCTTCGCATGGGTCCGGCTCGCCGTCCACTACGTTTCGCCCGGCCTTCCGTTGGAGCAGACTCCCGGCTTCGGCATCAGGATCAACTCCTTCGCGGTCAACGCCTCGATGGAGGTGAAGCACAACCTGAACACCCTCAACGCCAAGCCGAAGTATCCGCGGGAGTTGAAGGCGGAATATTCGCCGATGGGTAGTGGCCGTGCCTCTGTGCCGGCCAGCGAGGTGACAGAGGCCGGCACAGAGGCACGGCCACTACTTGTCCTCGAACCGGACGGCCGGGTACGGATGGCCCTCGCGCCTGGATCAGCCGTCAAGGCCGAGTTCAAGGCCGGCGCTCCCACCGCCGATGACAGCCTCCTGTACGTCCAGCTTCCCCCGACGCAGGGATCGCACGTCGATCTCCTCATCCCCATGCTCCCGACCGACCGCGACACCTTCGACAAGGAACTCGCGCTGGGATACGACGGCGCATTCAAGGAGGCGGAGGCCTTCTGGAAGAAGACGTCCGCCGCCACGAAGTTCGAGGTCCCGGAGGAAGGCATCACCCAGGCGATCAGGCGCAACCTGCAGATCAGCCGCATCACCTCCGAGAAGTGGCCCGACGCCGGGACCTACGTCATGACCGGCGGGTTCTGGTACGGGATCGCCTGCTGGGGGACTCCCGTGTGCACGGCGATCGTCCGATTCCTCGACCCGCTCGGGTATCATGGCGTCGTGGAGGAGTACCTGAGGCCGTTCAAGGACACGCAGGGTAGGGTGCTTCCCCCCGGTGACGGATTGAAGCAGCATCCCGGATACCTCGGCGTCCCACCCGAGACGGCGATCATCAACTGGCTGCCCGACCACGGCGCGATCCTCTGGACGATGGCCGAGCACGGGCTGCTCACCCACGACGCGAAGTTCATCGAGGAGTACACGCCGGTGATCGTCAAGGCGTGCGAGTGGATACGCGACGCCCGGCGGACGACGGTCGAGGGCGCGGTGCCGGGGATCATGCCGCCCGCGGGGGCGTCGGACGATGAGTCGCACATCCAGAACTGCTGGACCGACGGCTGGATCTACAAGGGGCTCACCTCCGCGGTCGACTTCCTGAAGATGACCGGCAACCCGCGCGCCGCCGAGTTCGAGGCCGAGGCGAAGGAGTACAAGGCGACATTCCAGAAGGCGTTCCGGGCGAAGGCGAAGACGACCGCGACTTGGACCGACGACGCGGGGAAGGTGCGGCACATGGTCCCGTTCTCCCTCTCGAAGGAGCAGGACTGGCAGTGGCGATTCCTATTCTACCTTGACACCGGTCCGATGCACCTCGTGTTCTCGGAGTTGATGGACGCCGATGACCCGCTGATGAAGGATGCGGTCGCATGGTATCGCGAGGGCCCGCCGTCGAAGATGTATCGTCCCTACGGCGACCTCACTCATGTTCCATCGCTGAGGTACGAGATGTCGAGCTGGGAGTGCTGCTACAGTTGGAACGTCTACCACAACTGGCAGCTCGGCGACCGCCGGTATTTCCTGGAGGGGCTCTATTCGCAGTTCGCCGGCGCGATGTCACAGCAGACATACACCGTCTGCGAATCACGCGGCGGGATGACGTCGGGCATCTTCTGGATTCCTGCGTTCGATGTCGCGCGTCAGGCGGTGATCGACGATCAACTGGAGGAGGGGAAGCTCCATCTCCTCCGCCTCTGCCCGCTCGCCTGGCTCGAGGGTAAGGGGTCGAACTTCGAGAACATGCCCACGCGCTTCGGCCCGGTTGATCTGCATGCGAAACTTACCGGCAGCCAACTCGATGTCTCGTACTCGATCCGCCCACATTCCCCATCAACCATGAACCCTCAACCATCAACCATTCTCCATCTCCCGGCGGGCCTCAAGTCCGTCACCCTCAACGGCAAGCCTCTGAAGTGGGATGGGATGGCGGAGAAGGTGGAGATCCGGCCGTGACTCGGCGACCACATTGAGGTATAATGATCTTAGGAAGGATGCAAGGCGCATAGCCCCGACCACACAGCATGAATGCAGACGAAGCAATAGGAATAATGGTCGAGCGGATAGCAACACGCTTCAGGCCGGAGAGGATCATCCTGTTCGGCTCGCGCGCTCGCGGAACTGCGGAACCCGACAGCGATGTCGATCTGCTCGTGGTCTTCTCAACGTGTGTGGATCGGAAGGCTGCGAGCCTATCTATCATGAAAGCCCTCGCCGATCTGCCCGTCGGCAAGGATATCGTTGTCACTACATCGGCGGAACTGGCGACGCGCGGGAGGCTGGCCAGCACGATTCTGTACCCCGCGTGCCACGAGGGTAAGGTGCTCTATGCCGGATGAACTGATACTGAAGGAGACAACTCGTTGGCTTCAATACGCCAGCGAAGACCTCGATGCCGCACGCATTCTGCTGCAATTCGAAACCCCGAGGCACGTCTGCCTGCTCGCGCAGTAGAGCGCGGAGAAAGCGATCAAGAGCATCTATGCTTTTCTGGACATGCCTATCCAGAAGAGCCACGACCTCGACATGCTCAAGAACCTCCTTCCTGACGGATGGTATACCAAGAGTGAAGCAAAGGATCTCTCCGAGCTGAGCTTCTGGGCGGTTGAGTCGCGTTATCCCGGCGATCTACCGGAAGCGACGAAGGAAGATGCAGACAATGCTCTGGCCAAAGCAGAGTACATCCTTCGGTCCGTTCAAGACGATCTCCGAAGACACGGGTTTGCCAGTTGACCTCGGCCCCTCGCCCCTGGTGTCCTCTGTGCCTCCATGGTCTCCCTTCTGACTCCTGACGCCTCGCTCTTCACCCTACACTCCCCTTTCCCCACCGAAGGCAGAGGGGATTGACCGGGGTAGGTATAATTACCAGATTTTTGTGAAATGATTGACAGAATCGTCAAGAGGCGTTAACATCTCCTCGGGAGTTGTAGTCTCCGTGCCCCGATCAACCGCTCCATGCAGGTGAAGGCACGGGGATCGTCAGCTCACAAAACCACCACCGGCTTCCTGGGAACATCCATCGCATGGCCTATCCCCTGAGCAAGTCTCCGGATATGTCACGGGAAGCGGACCACCATCGCAGTACCTTATTGGAGAGGGCAAGAAATGTCACATTGGAAGGGCAATCGTTTTGTCGGATTCAGTCTGTTGGTCTCCGTCACCTTACTCGCCGCACTGACGCTCCTCATGCTGACTGTTCCGGCGCTCGCGGCCCCGGACGCAGGCGCACCAGGGCAGATCATCTCACAGGGAGCGAAGCCGTTCTCGGACACCTGGAAGGCCATGGGGAAGCGGGACGCATCCCTGAGCAAGTCCTCTTCCCGGAAGCCGGAGTTCATCCCCCGCAAGAAGGATCCGCGTTTCAGCACGAGAACGTCTGTCGGCGGGACCGCCGTGCAGCAGGAGCGCTCGCTGCCGGTCATACAATCACCGCAGCCGATAGGCACGAGCTTCCAGGCGATCAACTACCAGGACCAGATCAACGCATTCGGCGGCGGATCCTTCCCGCCGGACACCATGGGGGCCATCGGCCCGAGCCACTTCATGGAAGTGATCAACTCGTCGGTCGCCATCTATGACCGGGTGGGCACGCTCCAGAGCCACGTGAGTCTCAACAACTTCTTCACCGTCGTGGTTGGAGGCGTCACCTATCCCCGGAACGGCGCATTCGATACCAGAGTGCTCTTCGATCGGCGGAGCGATCGCTGGTTCGCCATCGCCCTCGAGCGGGGGAATCCCTCGCGCACCCAGAACCATATCCTCCTGGCCGTCTGCCGAACCAACGATCCCACGACGGGTACTTGGGACAAGTATGTGATCCAGGTGGGCGTCGCGAACCAGGGAGCAACGACCTACTTCAGCGACTACGATACCCTGGGCGTCGATGATAACGGCGTCTACTTCGCAGTCTCGATCTTCGGCTCGGACAACTCCTTCCGCTCGAAGATCGCCGCGACCGGTAAGGCCTCTCTGATCGCCGCAACGCCGGCTCTGGGGGCGATTTACCAGTGGGACAACATCACGGACATGTTCTCGACTCCTCAGCCGGTGCAGAACTACGACGGGGCAGGCGCGACCTCCCCAGCCTGGTTCGTCGGCGGATCGTCGACTGTCTACGCTGACGTGCTCTACCGCACCCTCAACTGGGCCACGGGAGCACCCGCACTGAGCGGCCCGAGTACGGTAGTGAGCACGCCGGCATATGGCGCGCCGATCAATGCTCCGGCTAACGGGAGTACGACGAATATCGACGTAGGCGATGACCGGCTGCTGAGTGCCATGATCCGCAACAACCGGCTGTGGACCTGCCGGCATGTGGGAGTGAATTCCAACGGCGGCGACACGAATCCTACCCGCACGGGATGTGAGTGGCTGGAGCTGGATCTTCCGGGACACCGGCGTCACTCGCCCAGAGCGGACGGGTGTACGATTCCGCCTCCAGCGGTCCGCGGTATTACTACTTCCCATCCATCGCGGTAAGCGGCCAGGGCCACGCGGTCATGGGCTTCTCGGGATCGAGGTCAACGGAATACATCGGCGCATACACCTCCGGGCGATACGCCGGTGATGCGGCGGGAGTGATGGGAACTCCCTCCCTCATCAAGGGCGGTGAGGCCGCTTATACCCGGCTGGATGGTTCCAGCCGTAACCGCTGGGGCGACTACAGCTACACCAGCATCGACCCGAATGATGACATGACTCTCTGGACGATTCAGGAATATGCATCCAATGTGGGCACAAGCAACTGGGGCACATGGGTCGCCTCGATGATGGCCCCAGCGCCGGCGCTGATGCCCGTGCCGCCTCCAGCGCCCACCTTCTGCGCCGGGACGTTCGGCAATATGTTGACGCTCAACGGCGGGAACTTCTACGATCCCGGCCCCGGATTCGCCAACCGCCTGATGGTGATGTTCCCCGGCGGAGCGATCAACGGGATACTGGTTACCGGCATTGGATGGATGGGCCCGGGCATGGTCAATGTGTTCTTCGATGTCATGCCGATCGCCAGCGCCGGTCCACGGAACATCATGCTGACGAACCCGGATGGCCAGGTCGCCTTCGTTCCGAATGGCATCAACATATTGGCCGGCCCGACGATCATCGACCAGACCAGGGATCTGACCGCGTGCCTGGGTCAGCCGGAAGTGATGTGCGTGCACGCCACCGGCACGCCGCCGATCACTTATCAGTGGATGAAGAACGGCCTGCCCATCCCCGGTGCCACGATGAGTTGCTACAACATCCCATCCGCCACATGTCTCGACATGGGTATGTACCAGTGCATGGTGACGGACACATGCGGGACGATCCCGAGCATGCCGATCCCGGTGCAGGTTACCGGTCCGCCTCAGATCATGCAACAGCCGGAGAGCAGGGTGGCGTGCATGGGAGAGATGGTGAACTTCTGCGTCGGAGCTTTCGCCGAGTGCGGAGGCGGCATCATGAACTACCAGTGGCGGAAGAACTGGATCGACATCCCGGGCGCAACCAACCCCTGCTATGATACCATCGCCAACCCGATGTCCGCCGGAGCATACACCTGCCTCATCAGCAACCAGTGCGGCGTGGTGGTGAGCGCCGAGGCCCGGTTGGGAGTAGGTCCGTGCATCCAGAAGATCTCCCAGGTCAAACATGCGCCGGACGGCTTCCAGTTCGTGATCAAGGGCAAGGCCGTCGCCGCCGCCTTTGCGAACTACTTCTACATCGAGGAGACGGATGCGAGCAAGGGGATCCGCGCCGAAGAGCCCTCCCATGGCCTGAGCATCGGCGACTCGGTGGACATTCAGGGCATCGTGCGGACGAACACCTATGGCGAGCGGTACATCGATGTGCAGTTGGCGGTCAAGAACGGGAGCGGGACGGTCGGTCCACTCCTGATGACGAACCGCGAGCTTGGCGGCGCGGACTGGCAATACATCTCGGGCAACGGCGCGGGACAGCAGGGAGTGCTGGGCGGAGCGGGGCTGAACAACATCGGCCTGCTGGTGACGAGTACCGGCGCGTTCACATACGTCAGCTCGACCCGCTTCACCATCGATGACGGCTCAATGGGCGGCGTCACGGTGGACGTTCCCTCCACGGTGACTCTCGACTCCGGCTGGCAGTACGTGACTGTGACCGGGATAAGCTCCTGCAGGAAGCCGGGATCAGACGTACTCCGCTGGCTCCTGGTCCGCCAGCAGTCGGACATAGTCCCTCGCCTGCCGTAATCACGCATCACACGGGGCGGGACTCACACTCCCGCCCCGTCTCCCCGTCCCTCCTCCCCCCATCTCCCCCTCTCCCGATTCGTGTACCGGTAGCTTGAGAGTATGACCCACCGCCTGATTGTCCGAGTTACCGAATACCGCGAGCCCGGATTCTCCCCATATTCGCCCATTCGTGTGATTCGTGTTTCCCCGACTCCGCATTCCGAAAAGTGGGTACTATCCCTTCGAATGACAATTCACTCATGAGGAGGCGCAACATGCTGCGACCCATGCACTTCGAGATCATGGCTGCCGACCCGGAACGGGCGGCGAAGTTCTACACCGATGTCTTCGGGTGGAAGTTCCAGAAATGGGAAGGCCCGATGGAGTACTGGTTGATCATGACCGGCGACAGAAGTCAGCCTGGCATCGACGGCGGAATGATGAAGGGCGACACGCCCATGACCATCAACACCGTTCCCGTCCCGAACATCGATGAGTACATCGAGAAGGTCACCGCCGCCGGTGGGAAGATCCACAAGGCCAAGCACGAGATCCCCGGCGTTGGATACCACGGGTATGTCGAGGACACGGAGGGCAACGTGTTCGGCGTCCTGCAGCCGGCGAACGAGAAGATGGAGGGTGCCGAGTTCGAGAGTACGCACAAGACTCCGCGACCCGTACACTTCGAGATCACCGTTGCCGATCCGGACCGGGCGGCGAAGTTCTACACCGATGTCTTCGGGTGGAAGTTCCAGAAATGGGAAGGCCCGATGGAGTACTGGATGGTCATCACCGGCGACAAGGATGACCCGCACGGCATCAACGGCGGCATGATGAAGGGCGACGCCCCGAAGACCGCCAACACCATCGCCATCCCGAACATCGATGAGTTCGTCGACAAGGTAATCGCGGCCGGAGGGAAGGTCATCATGCCGAAGGACGAGATTCCGACCGTAGGCATGTTCGCGTATGTCGCGGATACGGAAGGCAACGAGTTCGGCATCCTTCAGCCGTCGGAAGAGATGATGCGCGCCGCGGCGTGATGGAGTGGGAGAGTGGGAGAGTGGGGGAGTCCCGTCCCTCCTCCCTCCTCCCCGCGTCCCTCCTCTCCAACGTAGAGGGTCGCCCTATTTCGGATTACTACCGGCAGCCGGCATGTGCCTGGCCCAGTAGAGGTCCTGCTTCTTCACGGCCAGGTACCCAAGACTCCCGTCCGTGCGGAACACCGGGCCCGTGCCGGGAAAGAAGTGGGCCGTCCCTGGACTGCTCGGGCCGAGCCAGACACCAGTGGCCTGCATGGTCTGTAACCTTATGAACTCCTGGAAAGAGTCCAGGAGGACCTTCTCGGCCACAAGCACGCCCAGTGCGTCATATTCCGGCCCCTGCTGCCCGTCCAGGACCACAAACTGCTTCTTGCCTTTCTGCGCGGCATAGGCAATGTGCTGCCCGTCACTGCTGAAGACAGGGGTCGTCTCCAGGATAAGATCGAATTCCGGCTGCTCCTGCCCATCCAGGACGACCGCCTGCGTCTTCTTTCTGATCACGACATAGGCGCAGTGCTTCCCGTCAGCGCTGAGAATCGGACTGCTTATCGCATCATACTCCGGCCCCTTCTGCCCGTCCAGAACGATACACTGCTTCTTGCCATCCTGCGCCCAATAAGCCAGGTGTTTCCCGTCGGAGCTGAGGACGGGATTACCCACGCCGTCTAACTCCGGCCCTTGTTGCCCGTCCGTTACTATCATCCACTTCTTGCCGTTCACCGCAAGATGGGTGAACCTTCCGTCAGCGCCGAAGACGGGCAAGCCCAACTGGTCATATTCGGGCCCCTCCCGACCGTCCAAGACCATCACCAGTTTCTTGTTCCTCAGTGCAGGATAGGCGAAATGCTTTCCGTCAGGGCTGAAGGCGGATTGCGCCCCCGTCCCATCGTATTCCGGACCTGCCTGTTCGTCCAGGACAAAGAACCCTCTGTTGTTCCTGGTAGCTGCATAGGCAGAGTGCTTGCCATCAGCGCTGAAGATGGGATCGAACAGCTTGTCATACTCCGGCCCCACGCGTCCGTCTACCACCATCGTCCACTTCTTGTCGTTCTGCGCCGCATAGACCAGCTTCCCGTCCGGGCTGAAGAACGGGTTGCTCACCGCATCGTATTCCGGCCCCTGCTGCCCGTCCATGACCATCGCCCACTTCTTGCCGTTCTGCGCGATATAGGCAAGCTTTCCGTCACGGTTGAAGAAGGGTGAGCCCAGCGTGTCATGCTCCGTGCCCTCCTGCCCGTCCAGGACCATTACCCATTTCTTATCCCTGGTTGCACCATAGACCCAGTGTCTTCCGTCCGGGCTGAAGTATGGGTTGCTTGTGCTATCGTACTCCGGCTGTTCCTTGCCATCGAGGACGATGAGCCATCTCTTGCTCCTGGTCACAGCATAGGCAAGCTTACCATCGGAGCTGAAGACAGGCTGGCCCACGCCATCATATTCGGACCCCTTCTTCCCATCCAGGACCATGAGGTGCTTCTTGCCTTCCTTCATACCGTAGGCGAAATGACCGCCGTCGGCACTGAACGAGATTGACAGGACGAGGTCCTTGTACTCGCATAGCCGTGTCTCCTGAAGAGTGAACCCGCCTTCGACCGCTGCTGGAGACTGAGACGCCACTGCGCCAGATAGTAGAACGAGCCCAGCCAAGAAAACCACTAAGCGTGCCATGTCTAACTCCATTCTCGCACATTCGACCGGAGCACGATGCCTTCTTCTTCGTTCCATCCGCACTCCACATTCTCCTCTCAGTTGTGGTTCTCCATCCTCTCCCCATTCCGCATTCGTAGTTTCCAGACCCAGCAAGTTTGCGGGCGAATGGCACGATTCTTGCAATAGAGCATCTCTTGGGAGTCTGTGCCGCATGATCCCGTGACCATCGCAGACCCAGGACTCGATATGAGGCGCAGGAAGTAGATAGCGCGCGAATACCAAGGCCTGGAATACCAGGTGGATCACCGACCACTCTCCACTATCGCTGGGATAAGCGCTCGGGCGGATGACGCCCGGGACGTGACAAGGGAGGAACGAAATGCGCGCCAGGACTATTACTCTCATCGGGATCGTCTGCCTCGTACTACTGCCGGCACTCTCCACAACCGCATTCGCGTCGAACATCTATACCACGGAAGACATGACGGCTACCCGCTATTGGATGTCTGACTCCCAGATCGGTGAGTCGTATTGGCATTATGGTGGCAGATACTACGATACCGACCTGCAGGTCGACCGGTGGGTAACCGATGACTCCTGGTTCGGCTACCGGTATGGGTACCACTGGGCCGTCGTTCAGATGCCGATTGATTCCCTTAACGGCATGCAGTTTGCGCCGGGATCGGTCAAACTGTGGTTCTATTCGTACGGCTTCGCCGCGGACAAGAGTGTGCGTGGCATGAACTACGACCCAAGAGGCTGGATGACCGAGGAACATGTCCGGTGGATGAGTTCCCATTCCTCATCCACCCTCGTGGGTTCGGTTCCCGCCGGAGGGGCCGGATGGATAGGGGTTGACGTCACCTCCCAGGTTCAGAGCCAGGTGAACGCCGGCTATGGCTGGGCAGGCTTCTACATTGACGGCCCTCCGGCTATCGGTACAGCGGACAGGATCGGCTCCTCCGAGGGCGGGTATGCGGCATACCTGGAGATCGTCCCCGAGCCCTCGAGCCTGATTGCGCTGATGGGAGGCCTGGCGGGGATGGGGTTCTTCCTCCGCCGGAGAAGGTAACACGAAAAGAAGGGCGGAGCACCCATGCGCCCCGCCCCTGTTCGGAATGGTTAATGAGGGATGGTTCATGGTTAATGTGGGGCCGGTCTCCCGTCAACCATCTCCGGTATCCGGTCTCCGGCATCAACCATTCCCGATATCCGGCATCAACCATCAGCCATCAACCATCAACCATTCCCTTATGCCGCTATCGTCGCCGCCTCGGTCTCGCTCCAGTTGCCGATCTGACCCTCGCGGTTCACCCAGCGAAGCATGTAGTACACCGTCTTCCCCGCATCATCAGGAGCATACTCCAGGCTGAACGGGCTCTTGTACGCCACCGCCGCAAGCTCGCCATCGCCCGCGCCGGAGGGCAGTGTGCCGACCGTGCGCCAGATCTCGCAGCCGATCGCACCGACCGGCCTGCTTCGGCTCACCGTCGAGCCGTTCGTGTTCCGAATGCGGATCACGTGCTTCAGGCGGGCGTTCACATCGATCAGTCCGAGCGGCTTGTCCACACTCGCTCCCGCCGGCACCTGCGGCGCGGCAGTCTTGATCCCGAGCGCCTCGCGGTCGGCATCAGTCGTGTTCGGGCTGGCATTGATCTTCTTCACCAGCGCACGGATGACGGTGTCGAACGCCTTGCGCTCCTCATTCTTCGCCGAGCAGTAGCTCTGCGCCGTTGCCTGAGCGGTGTAGTGCTGCGCCAGGAGGGTGTCCCACTCCGGATGATGGTCCGCGAACGGCACCAGATCACCCACGACCAGTCCGAAGTGCGCGATGTTCGGCTCCAGATAAGCGATAAACGTGTCGGCCCAGGCGGTGAAGTCAGCATCCTTGGCCGGCATATAATTGTTACTCATTGTCTTTTGGTTCCTTCCATCAGAAATGATCCGGATTCAGCGGAAGGACACCGCGACGAACAGCCGGTGGATGGCCCAAGGTCCGGCATGAACCATGAACCATTCCCCATGCCCCATGAACCATCATCCATCAACCATTCCCCGCATCCCTTCCCGAATTCCGGTTGCAGCCGGTCGCGATAAGATCACCGCCCCGGCCACCATTCACAGCCCACGGCCGATCGTCAACCATGCACTGTTCACTGCTCACTGTTCACCTGTCCGCGATCACCCCTTCGTCAAGAGCCATATTTGATTACAACACCGATTATCGGAAAACGGATTCTTTGACTATAGGGCCAGAACTAATCTTTTTTGCGCATGGCAGTAGGGGAATTTGGCCGTGGCGTTACTCAGTCAGGCGGGGGGGAATTTCGATTAGGCGACTGCTTTATTCAGTTTAGGCGGGGGGGAATTTCGATTAGGGCACTGCTTTATTCAGTTTAGGCGGGGGGGAATTTCGATTAGGGCACTGCTTTATTCAGTTTAGGCAGGGGGAATTTGGATTAGGCCACTGCTTTATTCAGTTTAGGCGGGGGGGAATTTCGATTTGGCCACTGCTTTATTCAGTTTAGGCGGGGGGGAATTTCGATTTGGCCACTGCCTTATTCAGTTTAGGCAGGGGGGAATCTCGGTTTGGGCACGGGGAAATATGAGCGTGGGCATCGGGAAATGGGCGTCCGGCGGGCGGAGAAAGACCACTCAGCGCCGGCCTGATCGAGCAGAGGTCGCGCCCCAGTCGAGCAACATCCCGGCCAAACCACAGCAGGGGTGGGGGATCATCGAACAAGGAAGCCCGACCCATCGCCGTCCGCCTCGCCCCGACCAAACCCGCCGGCCTATGGAACTGAGGTCAGGAGCCGTGCAAGGCGAGGTGAATCCTATAGGGAAGACCCCGGCGGAACCAAGAGGCGACTGTCCATCCTCCCTGTTACACTTGCATAGCCTGCAACTGGCAATAGGATTGGTCGCATGAAGGTTGTTGAGTCCCTTGCATCGAAAGGCTTTGCTATGGCATACTTGTGAGGATATGCCGTGAAGCTCGGACATGCGTTGATACTGCATGTCCTCGGTTCCGTGTTGTGCAGGTGCGATATGCCTAAGTTTACCGTAGACACACATCTTTTTCGAGAACTGGGCGAGCTTCTTGTCGGTCGTGATTCCACGGCTCTGGTTGAGCTCGTTAAGAACTCCTATGACGCCGATGCCACCCATGTTCAGGTCTATGGCGAGAGTCTTGATACGCCCGAGAATGGCTTCATCATCATTCGCGATGATGGTGTTGGGATGAATTCCAGGCAGTTCGAGGAAGGATTCCTTCGTGTGGCGTCAAGGATCAAGAGCCATGGCGACCCAAGATCGCCTAGATTCGGGCGGCGATATACTGGCGCCAAAGGCATCGGCAGGCTGGCTGCTCATAAGCTCGCAAGATACATTGCCATAGAATCGTTTCCATGGACATCCACTGGCGACGATGCTGAACCCATCGATGCCAGAATTGACTGGGATATAGTTGAGGCGCACCAGAACTTGGACGAGCTGGAAGATTCAGATGCAATAACGCTGGCGCCCCGAGCCAGCGCCGAAGGCTCACAGCGCGGAACGACGATCACTTTGTCCAGGCTTCGTCGTCGGTGGACATCTTCTGAGCGCTCACGATTCTTCACCGAGGTGACCAGTTTCACGCCACCTGAGCAACTTGTGAACCTACCTGATGGTGTTACCGATGAGGATTTGCTCTTCCTTACACCACGGATATGTGACACCACCAGCAAGGATCCGGGTTTCACGGTTGAACTCCATGGTGAGCTACAGGCAGGTGAAGACTACTGGGTAGCCCTTGCCCAGACCGCAGACTGGCTCATCGAGATAGACGCTAGCCGCGATCATGATGGTGCTCCTGCAGGCGCATGCAAGGTACGATACAAGGTTACACCGACGAAGTTGACACGTAAAGACTTACGCAGTGCTCGGTCTCGTTTCTTTGAAATGGACCACCCTTCTGCTGACGACGGGCCATTCTTCCAAGCCCGAATCCTGATTCGCGAAGGTCATCTGGCGGAACAAGGACTCGACACCGGGTGGTTGACCAAATCCAATGGCGTTAGAGTCTTTATGGAAGGCTTCCGCGTACTACCGTACGGTGAGCCTGGCAATGACTGGTTGGAGATCGACCGAGGTTATTCACGACGGCAGAGGCAACTGGCATTCCTCAAGGATTTGCCTGTCGGGGTACCGATGGACGAGGATGAGGGACTGATGGCTCTGCGAAATGCCAACTATTTCGGGGCGGTGTTCCTCACTGAGGAAGACGCCCCTGGTCTTCAAATGCTGGTGAACCGCGAGGGCTTTATCCCCGAAGCCAGCTATGAGACATTGTGCACCCTGGTCCGCATCGGCATCGATTTGTCGACGCGGGTAAGAGCCTACTTCGGTCGCGAGCATCGTGAGCTATGGAGATTGGAGCGAGAGATTCAGCCTGAGATCGAGGTCGAGCCCGTTCGTCGGCTGGAGCTTCGGGAGCAGATCGAGGCGTCGGTCAGAAGGGCAGCAGAGTTCGCGCAACAGGCTCGGATACAAGCAGCAGAAGGGGATTTTGGTTCAGCAATAGAGTATATCGACCAAGCCGCGGAGGAGTTCGCCTTGACGTCCGAGGCCTCCGAACGGCTGATGACCGAGCGGGCCCTGACGCAAGTTCTCGCTGCTGTTGGTCTGCAGATGGCGGCCTTCGTGCATGAGATCAATGCTCTGCTGGGAATGGCTAATACCTTGCAGGTTGCACTCGAAGCTATATCCAGGGACAGGGCGCTGCCTGCTTCTGCGAGGACTAGGATCGGACAGCTTGTGGGGTCGGTAGGGGACCTTCGACGGGCAATAGAGCGTCAGGCATCGTACCTAGTCGATGTTGTCTCCGCCGATGCTAGACGGCGACGGTCAAGGCAAAGAATGGCAGAGAGGTTTGACGCTAGTAGAAGACTCGTCCAAACTTCGGCGGACAGAAGGGGAATCGAGATTGTGAATGATATCCCGAGCGACTTCCGAACACCACCTATGTTCCCGGCTGAGGTCACCGTTATCTTTACCAACCTTCTGACCAATGCAGTCAAAGCCGCCGGTGATAACGGTCGAATCCATGCATCCGGCGTCAGAGATGGAGCCGTCCTGCGTATCCGGGTGGAGAACACTGGTGCGGCGGTACCCTCATCGGAGGGCGAGAGGTGGTTCAGACCCCTTGAATCGACAACGACAGAGATAGATCCATTCTTGGGACAGGGAATGGGGATGGGTCTTCCGATCACCAGGAATGTTCTGGCTGAATATGGGGCTACGGCCCGGTTTGTGGAACCGAGCCATGGCTATGCAACAGCAGTCGAACTCACCTTCAAGGAGTGATCCCCAATGCCAGCAACGAAGGTTCCGAGCATTCTCATCATTGATGACACCCTCTCGCAGGTGGAGGGGCTTGCTAATCTCATCAGAAGCGAGGGATTGGCGAAGGTGGTCATATGTGATCCGGATGAGGTTAGCCGCCTTGACGTGTTGAGGGCTGACTTAGTGCTGATTGACTATGATATCGCAAAGTGGCGCAAGGGTATTGAGCCGGGTGAGATCATCAGTCAGCAGCCCGGGAATGGACTCGCGCTGGTTCCCGTCTTAAGAAGCCACATAAAGCGGAAGGTTCAGCCAACCGCCTACGCCATACTGACCGGTAAGATGGACGAACTGGCCGATCCTCTCCCATCTGAGTATCGCAACCATGCGCTGGCCAGCATAAACAACCTGGAGTGGATCTTCGAGAAATCCTCCCCCGGAGACGAACCACGATTATACCAGCAGATCGCTGAACTGGCTGCTGCTGTCAGGAGGCTCCCGCGGGGATGGACGCCATATTCTGATCGAGGCTCTGCAGAGCAGTTGGCAGGATTACTGGGACTTAGCCTGGGTACCGACGAGTCTGACGAGCTCATGCAGGATGTTCTTCGCTGCCATCCTCCGCTCTATGAGCTGTCGGAATGGAGTCACGGTCTAACTATTCTGCGATGGTTGCTCCACAGGATCCTGCCTTATCCGTGTTTCCTACTGGATACCAACTACCTCGCTGCTCGCCTTAGACTGCAGCATGCCGGACTGGAGAGCGCACTTCAGGTCGGATGCCCGCTTCGAAAGGCTCTAGCCCCCTATGAATATGATGGCATCCTACCTACGTTTCTGGGCGGTCGATGGTGGCGAATGGGGGTAGAGAGGTTTCTATGGAACAAAACTGGGGGTATGTCTTTCGACATAGCGAGTGTCCGCAGGTTGGTAAATGCCCTGGCAGGGGAGGAGCTTCCGCCCAGTACTCCAGATGATTTTCCTGTAGTCTGCATCGGCGCCAGATACGAGTCCATGAAGGAGTTCTGCTCAATCGATGAAGCCGTGCGGATTCGCCCAGATGATTGGCCTGCGTACGCTGAGCAAGCATGGACGACTCTGGAGCTTGCGAACGAGGAAACGAAGCTGAAGGCCCTTGTCATCGAAGAAGATAGAGAGAGGCTTGGTTGATGCTAGTGGAACAGCCTTCTCCTCTTCAACTCAAGTTCTCGTTTTCGGGGATCAAGGACGAGATCCAGACCATGAGGGAACTGGCCTCCAGATTCATCACCCCGCAGTCTGCTAGTGTACTTCGGGAGTGGCAGCAGCAACTCGAGGGTATCCAGGCAAACCGACCCCAGAAGCCACAGCATTGGTGCATAAGCCCAGAACACCCCATAGAGACGATTCCGAGCCAGGGCCAATACGAACGTGGCGCAAGAAAGGCTGCGACTGTGCGAGGGGTTCTTACCGCGAAATGGACAGTTCTGGTGTCTCCCGTACAAGGCAAGAAGTCGCTGAAGCCAGAGAGGTTCCTCGTAGTGGGCATAGCCTCGACCAAGATCCAGATATACCATTCCGACGGGCGAGAACTGGCGAGGTGGCGCTTTGAGATAGGACTGGGCCCCAAAGCTCCAGGATGTCGTTTCCATACACAGGTACTGGGCGAGAATAGTGATACTGTGTTCCCTAAGCTTCTGCCCGTGCCACGTCTGCCGTCCATATTGGTGACTCCAATGGAGAGCTTGGATTTCTTACTAGGGGAGTTGTTCCAAGACGACTGGCATTTCCGGAGCACATCGGAAGCTGCTCGTATGGCAGCATGGGGTAACAGCCATCGCGAGCGGGTAAGAAGACTGCTGAACTGGCATCTTGATGCTGTCTGTGGCAGTTCAGGTAGCGCTTGGACAGCCATTAAGAAACATACTTTGAACCAGGACGCGCTTGTGGAGGGATCGAATAAGTGATCCTACCTACTCCACCTGAATCCTGTAAGGTCTACACACCTCCTGCACTGGCCGATGCCATAGTTCGTTCCCTAGGTGATGCTCCAGACGCTAGATGGCTCGAGCCCAGCGCCGGAGGTGGTGTATTCGTGTCAGCGGTGTCCCAACTGGGAGTGGAGCGTAACCACATCTGTGCCATAGACATCGACAAGTGCTGCGGTCCGCATGATGGTCTTGCCATCGTCTTTCGAGGGCAGGATTTCGTGAGATGGTCACTTGACACTACACAGCATTTCGACAGGATAGTCGGCAATCCCCCTTATATTCGCCTCTGTCGGCTCGAGGAGTCGCTGAAGAACGCGGCATTGCGTGTCACGGAGCCTGATGGCAGTCCTATGCATCTTGGCGTGAACTACTGGCATGTGTTTGTATGCGCGTGCCTTAAGATCCTCAATCCTGGCGGTTCTCTGGCATTGGTGCTTCCCGCGTCATGGGATTACGCTGACTACTCTGCTCCTCTCAGGTGTACGTTGCCCAAGCTCTTCCGAAGCGTTGTAGTCCACAGAAGCTTGCGACCACTGTTCGGCACGGTTAGCGATGGATCAGTCGTCCTGATCGCCAAGGGATACAGAGAGCAGTCAGAACACTATGCTCGCCATGTGCATGCAGACTTGCCTGCTCTCATCAAGGCGCTTGAGGTGGGAGAACACGATCTGGTAAGTACTGGTTCGCAGACCGAGCAGGAAGATGCTGGTGAGGAGCTTGTCACCCTTGGCGACATCGCTGACATCGTGATCGGAGCCGTCACGGGCGATGCGAAGTACTTTCTTCTGACGGAGCAACGGCGCTTGGAGCATAAGCTCCCGGAGAGTTGCTGCAAGCGGATTCTCACTCGTGCCCGCCAGCTTCGGGGCGGCGAGGTCTCCCTTGATGATTGGAGGCAGCTCAAGGACGGAGGACACCGAGTCTGGCTGTTTTCTCCACCGGACGATCTTCTGGCCAATGATGCGGTACATGCCTATCTTGAGTTGTCCACAGACAAGGAGGGACCCAACAAGGAAGCGTATTGGCTGCAGAAGCGTGATGAGTGGTATAGAGTTGAACTGCCACTGGAGGCGCATGGATTCATGAGTGGGATGCGCAGTACCGGCCCCTGGATGTGTATGAACCGCTCACCCGAGCTTACAGCTTCCAACACGCTCTACATTGTCAGATTCCGAGAAGATATCACTGAGGGTGAGCGCTATGCCTGGGCCCTATCCATGCTTACGTCTCCAGTCGCCGCACAGTCGGCGCAATCCTGTCGGCTCTATGCCGATGGGTTGAGGAAGTTCGAGCCAAGCGACCTGAAGAGGCTGAGGTTGCCGAAGCCACTGCGCTCTGAGGGAGCTAGAGGGGCATATGTACAGGCGGTTTCCCATCTGCTGAGCGATGGGCCTGTTTGGGCACGAGAGATCGCGGATCAGTGGTTCGCCGTGCAAAGCCGCCTGAGTGATCTGGCTCTCTCTAGGGAAGCGCAGATGGACCGGGTTGCTGAATCAAAGGGCACCTACCAGACGAGACTGCACGAGGATGGCCCGGTCGTTGCGACGGATATTCGTTCCTAGTCGGGTGTTCCGTAGCTTTCTTCCTTTCGCTCGCATTCCGCTCTCCGTGACTCCCCTCGCTCTTGTCTCCACTTGCCGATCCAGAGCCTGTCCCCGGATCGTGCGACTGGAAACCGGTCCAGCGATGTTGCGGCCGGGCGGGGTGGCGCGGTACCATGGGTGCGGTTCACCGCCAGGTGATGTCGCGGGTGAGGGATGTTTCGCCGCCGGGGCAGGTGAGATGCGCCTTGATCCTGAGTACTTGTCCGTCCGGTCGGCTCGGCGTCGGGTAGAACAACTCGAACGCGGTGTATCCATTATCCACGGCGTGTGACGGCAATTGCCTATGGCCGGGGGGGCCATCCAACCGCATCTCGACTTCTTCCGTTTTCCGACGTGTTCTCCCGGACCGAGGGTGCGTATACGGATGCGCGACACATGTGTTCATGCCCATTAGCTCGTTAGACTGCGGGAATCGTAACGGCGCATGGTATGTGCTACCATTGCCGGACGATGGCCAAAGAAATATTTGTTAGATTAGCCAATCGGCTATTGACTTTTTCGTCGGTGGTGATAGAATATAGCGTTCATACTTGCCTTCCTGGTACGTTACACAGGCGAGTGGCTTGCGGCGGGCGAAGCCTTCCAGCGTAGATACGAACACAAGGTGAACCCTCCCAGAGAATCCCAACTGCAGTTCGTTTCTTGCACCATCAAACCATTAAGGAGGTAGAGGAATGCCGAATCCCGGACAGGAACTGTCAAGCATCGATTTCGAGTCCATGATCGGCGGGCCGCTGATCGCCGTCATTAATGCGCAGGCGCAGGCTGCCATGTCCACGGTCAACTTCATCAAGGAGGTCGGCTTCAAGAAGCCGGCGGCTGAGGGGGTTGCCGGAGGTGACAGCGAGACCCAGGAGCCGATCTATGTCACCTTCAAGTATCCCAAGGAGCTGAGCCCATATCAACCCGCCGTGGCGGCGGACCCGGGCAATGGCACCCCAGCTCATCCGGCGCGTGCCGCTCAACCGGCGGTGCCTGCTGTGGTGGAAACACAGGAGTTGCAGGTGCCAATCCTGACCATGCTCCCCATCCCCTTCATCCGAATCGACCTGGCGACGATCGACTTCAATGCGAAGATCAACTCGGTCGAGTATCGCAAGACCGATACCAACCTCAAGGTTGATGCCTCATTGGAGGCAGGCGCCGGCTGGCTGTGGGGATCGGCGAAGCTCAAGGTATCGACTTCCTTCCAGCGCACGACCCAGCAGGGCAACACCGTGGACCGCACCTATTCCCTGGCGATCCATGTCAAAGCCGTGCAGGATGAGATGCCGGCGGGCATGGAGAAGGTGCTCGGCATTCTCGAGGGTGCAATCACTTCTAAGCCGGCCGACTAGTAGCCAAACCCATAAGGGGGTTCAGTTCACATGCCCTATCTAGGGGATTACCTGGGTCAGCTTCTGGCAGAGATCTCGATGGCGCGAATGCAGGCCGATCTGGAGACGGTTCGCTTGGCGGAGTTGTATGCCTCGCACCCGCTCCTCCGCACGATGCCTGTGCCGCACGTCAGGCTGCCTGAAGTCAACATGGAGATTCCAGTCCTGATCAAGGCCTCAGAGGAGCCCCGCGCCGGTGAATCGGCGCGGGGCGGGGCCGCGCCCTCTGACTTGCGCAAGAAGTTCGACGAGGTGCTCGATGCGCATCTGTCAAAGGCGAGTGTCACACTGTCGCAGGCTGATCGCAAGAAGTTGGGCGCGGCTCTCGACGAGCGTCTCACTCCAACGGGGATACCGGCGGAGATCGCTGTCGATGTCAATCGCCTGGCGGACGAGTTCGCTTCAACAGCGCTCCGCGTCGTCCGAGAACTCAAACCACGGCCGACCAGGGGTGAGCCGACCGTTGCGCCGGAGATAGCGGCCGAGCTCAAGGAGAGTGTGCGACGAGAGTTCCTGAAACTCCGCACGGCGCCTCCGCGTCTCACCGTGCTGGTGACGAGCGCCGAGATACGGGAAGCCGGAACTGCGGAGAACACAACACGTCTCACCCTCAAAGTATCGGAGCAGGGAGTCGAATGGACTTCAGTTGAAGCCGACGGCGTCCGACTCGATCGTCTAGTGCCAGAGTAGTTATATATGCTGCGCCTAATGCAGATCGAGGAGATCAACAACCTGATGCTCCTGCTGCCGGATCTGGTCCGGCAGCAGGAGCATCGTTCGACTGATTTCCCGGCGAAGGCCGGTGAATGGCTGGCCGAGTTGGAGAGAGTCTGCGAGGAGTGCCGGCTCCATCATGCCGGGAGCGTCTCCATGCTGCGAAGTAGCCTGGTTGCGGCGGAGCACGGGCAACTGCCGCCTGGGATTGAGTTTCGCGGACATGCAAGCCGGTCGAAAGTACCTGAACGCGGCGGCATCCCAGGCCCTTCAGCGCGCAGCAGAACTGGCGTCGGCTCTAATAGCGGAGAACCGGCCGCGTCTTGCGGAAGCCGAGCGGGTGGTCCAGCAGGTTGTCGCCGTAGCCTTGTCGCGGGAATTGATAGCCGCCCGGGACGAGGCGATGACCGGCACGGACTATCTCGTGATGGTCCGGAAGAACCTCTCAGCGTCCAGCGATCTGGACAGCGCCTTTGTCGCCCTCGAAGGCCTGGTCGGACCTACCGATGCGCTGGTCCTCCTGGATCGGGCGCTGTCACCTTATTTCGGCGCTTGATTGGCAATGGACGACCGGAGGTCTACTACTTCAGGCAAGCAAGAGCCAAGGACAAGGGGATACACACATGGCAGGATCCAACCTCAGCGGAAAAGATTGGTGGCGCGCGAACCAGGCGCGCTATCCGAACAGCCAGGATATCGACGATCTTGAGCCCGGCTTTCGGTCGAACGTCGAAGTCTTTATCGGCTCGTTGAGAGATGCCGGGGCGACGGTCAGGGTCACGAGCACACGCAGGAACGCAACCCGTGCGTTCCTGATGCACTATAGCTGGAGGTTGGCCTACGGCGACATAGATCCTGGAGATATTCCCAAGCGCGCCGGGCTCGACATCGAGTGGGACCATGGCGATCTCGACAGGTCACGGCAGGCGGCAAAGGAAATGGTGAACCTCTTCGGCATGGTGCAGATTGCCTCGCTCACCTCGAACCACATCCGTGGGAAGGCGATCGACATGAACATCTCTTGGAAGGATACCCTCGTGCTGACGCGGCCATCACCTCTTCTCGCCAGGATCGAGAGCAGTCCGCGCACGGGACAGAATCGCGAGTTGCATGAGATCGCCGCCACGACGTTCAGTGTGCGCAAACTGGTGTCTGACCCGCCGCATTGGTCATACAACGGGCGGTAGGCGAGCACCTACCGCCACTCCATCTCGCGGGTGATATCCGTCTCGCCGCCGGGCCAGGTGAGATGCGCCTTGATCCTCATGGTTTGCCCGTCCGGTCGGCTCGGCGTCGGGTAGAACAACTCGAACGCGGTGTATCCATTCCCCGCATCGTGTGACGGCAACTGCCCCCAGCCGGGGAGCGCGTCCTGGGGAAGCTCGATCTGAAGCTTCACGTCCGCCTCACCCGCGATATCCCGGTCGTACTCCAGCTTCGAATAGACATGCAGGTACGGCCCGACGAAGTGCGGCTGCGGGTTGTCCCACACCATTCGCGCCTGCAGGTTCAGGCCGAGCAGCGTGGCGGTCATCTTGCTTAGCTCCTCAGGCTCGAACTGCACGCCCGCGATCACCTGTGTGGCGTCCAGGCAGGTCGCGTTCTTGTCGGGGATGACCCGCGTGGAGTCGAACGGATGGGTGACGCATGCCTTCAATACCCGCTCCGTCATCGCCCTCAGGTCGGGAGGGTTCGACGCGATTCCTCTCGGATGCGCGACGAGTGCGTCCAACTGCATCTCGACTTCCTCCGTCTCCCGAATGACCCAGGGCGGCTTGGCGTGCTCCCTGCCGGTGAGCGCGATGGCATACTTCAGCTTCTGGTCGAGCTTCACCGACCTGATGCGGTCTCGGAACTCCATGACCTGCTGGAGCGCGAGGGCATCGGCGAACGTTCCCGCGCCGTCGAGCGTGATGACCGCTTCCTTCCCGGTTGACAGCGGCTCGAGGAGATGAATGGTGGTGATGCGCGTCTTGGCGTCCCAACTCCATCCCTGGCGCGGATCATCGGGGCGGCGTTCCTCCATCTCTTTGCCGTTGAGCTTCACCGCGTCGGGCCGGAGCAACCCGTGGATGCGGATATCATAGCGGCGGCTTGCGGGTTGACCCTTGTACTTCCCCACGGTTGGCCCGATCTTGAGGGTGGCAACTCCCTCTCCGTTGCGGGGAGGGTTGGGGTGGGGTCTTCCGGGGAATGGTGGTCCTCCATCCGTCACCGGAAGACCCCACCCCAACCCTCCCCGCAACGGAGAGGGGGTTACCTCGAACGGCGTCCATGCCGAACCGTTCTTGCGGTAGTCGAGGGATTCGCCGTCATCCTCATACAGACGGAAGCTGCTCGCCTTGTCGGATGCATATACATCCAGCGACAATGAGTCCGGCTGCGTTCCTGAGGGAATGATCGCACCCGCGCGGACGAAGAGCGGCATCCTCTCCAGCGGGCATTCATAGGCGATGACCTGTCCGCCGGGAGAAATCCGGCCGGTGAAGTAGTCGAACCACGAATCGCCCTCGGGGAGATAGACGTCCTTGAGCGCGGGCTTGCCGTGCGCGTCCTCCGTTATCGGCGACACGAGTATATCCCGGCCGAACATGTACTGCTTATCCGCGAAGGTATACGCCTGCTCCTGATCGGGGTAGTCGAGATACATTCCCCGCACGAGCGGCATGCCGGTGTCGTGGGCGATGCGCGCATAGGTGTAGGAGTAGGGGATCAGACTCTCGCGCAGCCTCATGAACTCCGCGGCGATGTTCATGCCATCTGCGCCGTATTCCCACGGCAGTCGTAGTCCCCAGAGGCCGTGGAACCAGAATATCGGGCTGAACGATCCGAACTGCATCCACCGCGTATACAGCTCGGGATCGATGGAGAGTCCGTAGACCGCGTTGGTGAGGTTGGCGGGATACGCCACCAGTTGATTGCCCGCGCGGACGTTGAAGGGGATGAGCATCTCCAACGCCTTCCATTCCGGCACCAGGTCGCCGGAGAAGAACGCTCCACTGCGATGCGAGCCCCATGCCCCGAGCCTGCAGAAGACGTATGGCCGCTTGCCGGTGATCTCCTCGGTGCCCTTGTACTCGATCTCGCGAGTCCACATCATCGGCTCGAGCCCGTCCATGTTCGCGGGGGCGCATCCGTCCTGCCACCAGAACGCCATGCCCATATCGAGCGCCGGCTTGTGGAGGAGGTCCATGAAGAGCCCGGCGTACTTCTTGCTCGCCAGGTCGTGGGCGATCTCCTTGGTATCCGCCGGCAGGCCCATCTCCTTGCGGATGGTCTCGAAGTTGTGGTCGCTCTCCGGTGTCAATGCCGCGTAGTGCTCGTTGAGGCTGACGTGGATATCCCGCTCGTTCATCCACTTGAAGAACTCCTCGGGATCCGGCATCTGCTCCCGGTCCCAGTCGTAGCCCGACCAGACGACGTCGGTCCACGAGCAGGAGTCGATGATGAACACATCGAGCGGGATCTGTTCCTCCGCAAACCGCTCGGCGATCATCTTCCACTGCTGGGCGGAATACGCGGCGCGTGAGCCGAACCAAATGCCGAGAGTGTATCGCGGGACCATCGGGATCGGCCCGGTGAGCTTCATGAGGGAGTTCAGCGCGCCTGCGTAGTCGCGTCCGTAGAGCAGGAAGTACCAGTCCTGGCTGTCCTTCTCCGGTCGCGGCTCGACCCATTCGGTCGCCTTGTTCCAGAGCGCGGTGCGGCTGTCGTCGAGGAGGTAGTATCCGTTGCGGCTGAGCGGTCCCGGATCAGCGACGGGAACCGTCCGGTGGGCGATGTCTCCCGGCACTCCGCCGAGGTTCCGCTCATCCTTGTCACCGGGCTTCCATGCGCCATCCGTCCACTCGATCAGGAGGTTCTCCGCGGTGAACGGGCCTGAGCCTTCTTTGTAGCGGAGGGAGAGCTTGCTGGTCTTGATGTTCCGCCAGCCGTCCTTGACCTCTGACTCGAACGCGCACTCCGGCCATGAGTCGCGCCCGGTCACCGCGACGCTCGGGACATCGACGAACTTGGCCGCGGACCCATACTCCATCCGGATGATGTCCGGCGCGATGACGGAAAAGCGCACGTTTCCAGTCACGAGCGATCGTACCGACGCGGAACAACAGCCGGGAGCGACCAACAGAGCGATCGCGCTACCCAGGAGTAGATATCTCAGCATTGTGTCCTCCATCTTGTCTGCGCCCCTCCTTACGAAGGAGCATTGGCGGTCTGCCTGGCGATCTTGGCGTCTTGGCGGTTCCATGTCGGGCACGCCGTGCAGAAACCCCCTCGGCCCAGAGGCCGGTCCCCCTTCGTAAAGGGGACATCTCCGCGCAATACTAGCAATGGGTCCGGGGCAGTGTCAAGCACGGGCAACAAATCGGGCGTCAGAGCCGTCTAATGTTCGGAAAGGGGATATTCTATGAACAAACGACTGATACTCATTCCTATCGTCATCATCCTCGCGGGCGTCCTGGGATACGCCGCGGTCTCGTACCATTCGAGTCATGCTCAGCCGGTGACACAGGAGCCGGCGGCGTCCAAGCAGATGGCAGCGGGGGAGCCGTCGCCGGGTGATCGTCAGGGGGGGCCGATGTCCATGAACCCCGAGGCCGTTCCCAAGGCGGATGAAGGCAAGGGGAAGCCCTCCAAGATGAAGCCGAACGACGGCCAGAAGAAGGCTCAGAAGGGGAAGCCGGGCCAGGATGCTTCCGCATTCCGTCAGCAGCACAAGCAGATGTTCGGGCTCATGAATACCTTCCTCGCCCTGGCTGCCATAGAGCGAGGCGGGAAGAGCACGCTCACTCCTGTTCAGGCAAAGCAGGTCCTGAGCATTATGACCCCACTGAAGGCTCAGCCAAAGCTCACCGAGGCGGAGGCGGGGAAGACTCTCGCCAGGCTGAACAAGATTCTCACCGCCGATCAGTTGAAGGCCATGTCGGCGTTCAAGTCCCCGGGCAGGAACGGGCAGAAGCCGGATCAGCGGCAGCACGCCGGTCCGCCTCCGGGAGCGACCGGACAGAGACCACCGCAGGGCGCGCCGCCTCCCGGTCAGGATGGAATGCGCCGGCAGGGACCTCCTCCCGGTTCGCCTCCGAGGGTCGCCGGGCAGAAGCCTCCTCAGGGCGCGCCGCCTTCCGGTTCGCCGCCTCGAGTGCCCGGTCAGCAGCAGGGACCACAGTTCGATCCGGCAGCGATGAATGATTTCAACCCGTTCTACACCGGAGCACCGACCGGCGGAGGAGCGGGTCCGGCGATGGGCAAGCGCATGGAACGGTTCTTCGATGCATTGAAGAAGAAGGCCGGAGTATCTTAGCTAGAACTCGACGCTGATCGCCATCGGGCTCGAGGTGGAGTCTGCGTGGTGATGAGTGAACTGCTTCGCGATGAAATAGCCAATCAGCGCGCCGGCGATGACTTGATCCCATTCGTGGGCATGTACTTCGATCCGGGAATAGCCGATCGCCGCTGCGGTACCATAGGCCAGCAGCGAGAGATCCGGCTGGTACGCCGCCACACAAGTCGCCATCGCAAAGGCGGCTGACGTATGCCCGCTGGGAAAGCTGTCGTAGGCGCCTCCGTCCGGACGCTTCACGTGGGTGATGAACTTCAGCGCCTGTGTGACAACGCCGGTTACTGCGAGGGCCTTCGCGGCCTGAGTCGCCTCATGTCTTCCTTCGCGTCCATCCATCGCCAGCGTGAGTTCACTCACCGCCAGGTATGGCACTATGGAGTCGGACACGGCCCTCCAGGTCTTCTCGTCGCCGTCCGCTGGATCCGCGCACCACGCCCGCGCCGACGCGAGGATGAGAACGATGATGAGGATCAGGTACTTGCCACGAATTGTCACGTCATCGTCCTCCAACCGCTCATTTTGCAGGTCGGACCTCCATCGATGAGTATATCACATCCCGGAGGTGCAGGCACGCCCATGACAGGAGTCCTGCAGGAATACCAGTGGCCTCGGAAGTACATGGTACACGGGGATCGGTTACCCCTCAAACACCAGGGAGGACGGCACATGAGATTCACCGACATTTTGCTGCTTATACTGCTGGCCGGAAGCCTGATCGGTTCCGCCGGCGCTGAGAAGATCTACCTGAACCCCAGCGATCAGATCCACAACATGAGTCCCGACGGTACATACTGCGAGGCCGACGGTATGAAGGATGTCGGACGGAAGCTCGAGGCCAAGCTCAAGGCGCGCGGCTTCGAAGTCCAAAACTCGGACGGCGGGACGATGAGGGAAGCGTGCGACGCGGCCAACGCCTGGCCCGCGGACATCTTCATCTCCCTGCACTCCAACGCCGCCGGAAGCAAGAACTCGGGCAAAGCGCACGGGACCAACACGCTCTACTACTTCCCGCGCGACGGTCGGGAGCCGAACCCGATCAGTATCAAGCTCGCCCTGCTCTGCGATGAGAAGGTCGTCGAGAAGATGACCACCTACGGACGCGGGCACAACTTTGCCGTCACCGCTGACTTTCCGTTTCTGCCCTATAACCTCTATGTGCTGCGCAGGACGAACATGCCCGGCACGCTTGTCGAGGGCCTCTTCCACGACAACGAGGAAGACACCGCCGTGCTCAAGACCGAAGAGGGCAGGGATGCCTACGCCCAGGGCGTCTACGAGGCGCTCTGCGACTACTTCGGAAAGAGTTACTATCCGGATGCGCCGATCCTCGATCCCGTCGGCCCGGTGGCGAATGACTCGACCGGCAACCTCGCCCTCGTGGTTCGTGGTGAGAAGGGGAATGCGACGCTCGTCCGCCAGACCGGCATCAACGCCAGGTGGTCCGCCCAGTCGATCGACCTGGAGGGCAACATCTCTGGCGAACCCGTGATTGCTCGGAACCCTCAGGGCCGCCTGCATGTATTCGCTCAGGGCCCCGGAGGCCGTGTCTGGCACAAGGTTCAGGCAAAGGTCGGGAGCGATCGGTGGAACGGCTGGTATGACCTGAGAGGCACTGCGTCGGGTGATCCTGTTGTTGCCAGGTATGCCGATGGACGGCTCGTCGTCTTCGCGGTAGGTTCGGACGGCCATCTGCGGTACAAGGCTCAGCGCTCCGTGAACAGCGGACTGCAATGGGATGAGTGGAACGATCTCGGCGGACAGGTGATCGGAAAGCCGTCGGTCTGCCGTGGAGCGGACGGGCAACTGGTCGTCGCCTGCAGAGCGCCCGAGAGAGGCCTGATCGTTGCCACCCAATCGGGTGATGAATGGACGGTTCGGAACGATCAGGATGACGTCGTGGCTGGCGATCCAGTCGCGGTGATGGATCGGATCTTCTGCCTCGGACCGGATGGGCATGTCCTGAGCAGGACGGGAGCGGCCTGGCAGGATCTCGGCGGATCGTTCGTCGGGAGCCCGGTGGTCGGCGTCGGTACGGACGGGGTGCTCGAGGTCTTTGCGCTCGATGGTCAGGGCGCGGTTTCGCATAGCTCGCAGGGATCGGATGGCTCATGGACGGGCTGGCAGTCCCTCGGCGGCACATTCAGCAGCACTCCGATCGTTGGCAGGAACCTGGACGGCCGCATCGAACTGCTCGCGCGCGCGTCTGACGGGAAGATGCAGTACCGAATCCAGCGCGAGCCCGGGAAGAGCGCCATCTGGGACGGCTGGTACACGGTCGGCGAGTACTTCACCGCCACGGTGAGGGAATATCCTGCGGCTCAGTGAGTGAGCGTTGGGGAGGGACTGCAGTCCCTCCCCAACTTCGGTCATTCAGCAGCAAACGCTCAGCTCTCCGGCACGTAACCGTCGGAGAAGCACTTGAGGAAAGCGACCAGCGCGTCGACCTCCTCGTCGGTAAGCCCGAGGTTGCCGTATCCTCCCGTGCGGAAGATGTTGGGATGATCAACTTCCGGCGGTCCCCATCCGGCCCCCGGAACGTCGCGAGTGTTGTAGAACTGGATTACGGTCTTCAGGTTGTCGAAGACTCCGTTGTGCATGTAAGGTGCTGTCTTGGCCACATTCCGAAGGGACGGGACCTTGAACTTGCCCAACTCCTCGTTCGCACCAAAGGTGCCACGCTGCATCAGCATTCCTCCGAGACCGAGGTCCACCCAGTCGAAGCCCCAGGGGTTTAGACTTCGATGCAGGGTGTAGAAAGGATTGTCCGGGTTCGCAGGTACTCCCACGTTGAAGTACCCGTGATTCGTGAAGAGGGGCATGCCGTTCCACGTCCCACCGGGCGCGCAACCACAGTCACATCCCATGCCGCAGTTGCACACTCCGGTCCACGCGCATCCGCACGGGCAGTCTCCCTCGCAGACCTGCGGGGTGCTCGGGCATCCGCACTGGCAGCCCGGGCCGCACTTGCAGACGCCGGTGAACGCGCATCCGCAGGCGCACCCGCCTGCGCAGGTGTTCGCATCGGTCTGCAGGCATCCGCAGTCGCACCCGGGTCCGCAGGTGCAGACGCCGGTCACCGCGCATCCACACTTGCAGCCGTTCTCACAGGCGACTTGGCCCTTCTGCGGGCAACCGCAGGTGCAGCCCGGTCCGCATGTGCAAACGCCGGTATACACGCAGCCGCACTTGCATCCGCCGGAACACTCCCGACCCGTCGTGGTTCCGGTGAAGTGGCACATCGTGCAGCCGCCCTTGCCGTGGAAGATCATCATGCCCATGCGTTCCATCGGCGTGAAGTCCGCCTCTCCGGCCATGACGGCATCGACCTTCGCGGTGAAGGGGTTCACTTCCGACGACCGCTCGTAAGCCGCGATCGCATCCGCCATATGGTCGAAGGCGCGGTCAACCGATATGAGGGCGTAAGCGCCGTACACAGTTCGGAATAGCGGGGCATAGGACGCGCTCCTGACACTGTACACCGCGTACCTTTTGCCCGGATTGCTCATCTCAAGTGGATTCAGGAGCGGGCCCTTCGCCTGCTCCACGAGATTGCTCGCGCGGCCGTCCCAGAACGTGCCGCCGGCATATCCGCCGTTGTATTTCATAAGCTTCTGGGGGCCTCCAATTGCGTAGGAAGCCTGAGGTGAGTTCCGATTCCCGAACCGGTTCGTAAGCGCCCCCGCGGAGGTGGGGCAATCGGTTCGCGGATCCGCGAACCCCGTGGATGGCGAGTGGCAAGTCGCGCACGATACTTTCGCCGGCCTGGACAGGTCTGTGTCGAAGAAGAGCTGCTTACCGAGTTGTTCCTTCGGTGTCAAAGCTGCTCCGAGTGTTCCGGCGAGGATGAACGTGACCGCGATGGTCACGCAGAGGATGTTGAGAGCATTCCTCATCGAGTGGTCTCCTTTCCTGCAGATGATGAAGGGTAGTGCTTACCCCGCAGGCCGTTTACCCGTTTTGTGGAACGGACAAACGCTAAGGAGACCAGTAATCGCAGATTTCCATTGAGCGTGGAGAAGACACATGCGGAAGCGCGTTACTCGGCCACTAACTGGTGTTCCCTGGTGAAGAACTGCCGGTAGCTCCAAAGTGCGGCGGCGAGACTTGCCACGGTCACCGCGGCGGTGATCATGTAGACGACCACGATCTGGTATCTCACCGCCTCGGTCGGCGACTGGCCTGCGATGATCTGCCCGGTCATCATCCCCGGCAGCGAGACTATGCCGACGGTCATCATCGAGTTGATGTTGGGGATCATGGCTGCCTTTGCCGCCGCCTTGAGCGCGGGATCGGCGGCCTGGCGCGATGTCGCCCCGAGTGCGAGCGCGGTCTCGATCTGCAGCCGACGGAGCTTGATCTCCGCCGAGATTCGGTTCATCGCCAGCGACGCGCCGTTCATCGAGTTGCCGAGAATCATACCAGAGATAGGGATGACGTACCACGGAGACGCCTCGATGATCCCGAGCCCCACGAGGATCGCGAGCGTCCCGAGCCCTCCGATGCCGACCGACAGTACCGCGATCCACTTCGCGCCCGGGATGTCCTTCGACCGCTGAGCCGCGGTGTAGCCCGCGACGGCGGTCATCACGGCGAGGGTGAGCAGCACCCAGTACCACTTGTCGGCGCGGAATATTCCCTCGAGCACATATCCGACCGCCATGAGTTGCACGAGCGAGCGGATCGTGCCGACCAGCAGGTCCTTCTCCAGCCCGAGCCGTTCGAGCCGCGAGAGCACGACCGTGATGACGATCAGTACCAGCGCGACTCCGAGTTCCCCGTAGCTGATCTCCGCGTAGTTATGGGCGTCAACCATCAACCATCCGCTCCCCCATCAACCATGAACCATCAGCCATCAACCATTTCCCCCCAGCTTCCCCTCGATGAACATCCTCGCGGTCTCCGTCTGCGGATTGGCGAAGAACTCCTCCGTGATGCCCTCCTCGATATTCTTGCCGCCGACGAGAAGCATCGTCCGAGTGCCGATTCGCTCCGCCTGCTCCATGTCGTGCGTCACGAAGACGATCGTGAGCCCGTCGTCGCGGTTCATCTTGAGAGCCAGGTCCTCGATCTGAGTCTTGCTCGCGGGGTCGAGGGACGAGGTCGGCTCGTCCATGAGCAGGATTTCCGGGCCGGTTGCGAGCGTGCGGGCGATCGAGAGCCGCTGCTGTTCGCCGCCGGAAAGACTGCTCGCCGTCCGGGATGGGAAGTCCTCGGGCAGGCCGACTCGTCGAAGCAGTTCCGCTGAATCGATCTTGATCCCTGCGAGCTTGGCTCCGTACTGGAGGTTGTCATCCACTGTCCCGTCGAACACGACCGGTTTTTGGAAGACCATCCCCGCGCGCCGACGAAGCGCCAGGACGTTCATCGACCGAGTCTCCGTCCCATCGAGCAGGATCCGGCCCGAGGTCGGATCGTCGAGGCGGTTGATCAGCCGGAGGAGGGTGCTCTTTCCCGAGCCCGACGGGCCGAGGATCGTGAACACGTCGCCCGCCTGGACCGAGATCGAGACGTCGGACAGGATCGTGACGGGCTGTCCGCCGTTCGTCCGCTTGGTTATCGACTCCAGTCGCAGTCTTTCATCCATTAGGCTACTTTGGTGCGCCGTCGGTGGTCGTGTCGGCCTTCTTGTCGATGACGAAGGTGTCGATCGGCGTGCCGTCCTGGTTCATGGTGCGCACGGTGAGCTTCATGTCGTTCACCTCGACGACGAGGTAGTTCGGCTGCTTCAGCGGGTTGAAGAAGAACGCGTCCCACGCCCGCTTGCTGAGGTTCTTGTAGGTCTTCTCGCCGCTCCTGCCGGTGACGAAGTAGATCGTCCCCTCCGAAGGTTTCGACATGTTCTTGCCATCATTGATCGGCCAGGTCCGACCGACGCCGTGATCGTGGCCGTTGAAGACGAGGTCGGCGTGATCCTTCTCCAGCGTCGGACAGAATGCCGCCCGGAGTTCCTCGTTCGACCGACCGTCCTTCACCTCATAAGGCGCCTTGTGGAAGAATACGATCTTCCAAGTCGCGTTGGATGCCGAGAGGTCGGCGTCCAGCCATTCCTGGAGGGCGGGGAGGCCGTCGCCCTTCGCCTTCTCGCTGTCGAGCACGGTGAGATGGACGCGCCCGTAGTCGTAGGAGTAGACGCGGCTCTTCAGGCCCTCCGGCCCGTTCTGCGGCACGGGGAACTGCCTGGTCGTGTACGACGGCCCGCCTCCACCGGCGTACTCGTGGTTGCCCAGGACCGGCATCTCGGGGATCGAGTCGATCACCCCCGTTGTCGCCGCGAACCAGCAGTTCCAGTGCTCGGCGCTCTGCCCGGTGTTGACCATATCGCCGACGTTCACCATGAACTTCGCGGTGGGATTCGCCTCGTAGGCGTTATGCACGGTCGTCCGCCACTTGCCGTAGGGCGCATCGCCGGATGTGCTGCTCTGACTGTCGCCGAAGACGAGGAACTTGAACGCGCGCGGCTTGGGAGCGGCGGTCGTGAAGCTGTGGGGCTCGCCCCACTGATCGCCATTGCCGACGCGGTACGTATACTTCGTGTTCGGTGAGAGACCGGTGAGGGCTGCCGTGAAGAGCCGGTACTGCCCCTTGTCGGTGTCGAAGTCGGTCGCGGTCGCCTCTGCCTCCCTCCCGGAGAGACTGGATCCTCTCGTGTAGACGACTGCGCCCGATGTCGCGCCGGTATCGGTCCGCCAGGTGATCGTCATCGTCGTCGCCGGATCGCCGGTCCATGTGAGGGTGACGTGATCCTGGATGGCCGTCGTGGTCGCGCCGGGACTCCCAATCGTGACGGTAGTCGTATCCGTGCTCGCACTCGTGCGCTCGGACGAACCGATCGGGGCGAGTGCCATCAGAAGGATCAGCGCTGTCCATACGTATATTCTTCTCATCGATGCCTCCATTGTCACCACCGCTCGCCAACGACCTGGAATCTCTATGGAGCCCGGTTCCGGTCCAGTCTCCATATTCTCTTCTCCCATTCCTTCGGCAGCTTGGGGTCCAGCCTGATATCCAGCGACTGATGCTTCCCAGAGCCCGCGACTATCAGTTCTCCCAGCCGAAGATTCATGCTGTAGACGTCAAGCCGGTGCTCGTTCTGCTTTCTCAGCCCAATGTCCGCCAGGACGGCGAAGTTGGTGGCGATCTTCTTGGGGGATTGAGCGTCAAAGCGATAGGCCTCCACCATTGAACGATGCATACCCGACCCGAAGGAGTACACGTAGACCAGATCTTCATTTGAGTCGCCGTTGATGTCGAAGACCCACATCTCCATCAGCCCCCATCCGCCGAATCCGACGCTCATCGGGTACGCTTTCCCGTCCTTCACCAGGTATGCGTCAAACCCGCCGAGAGTCCATGCATTATCCCGTACTCGGAACACCTGAGCCCGTAGTCGCTGCCTGATCTCAGTGGTCGTGATCTCTTTGAGCTTGGGATGATCGTTGCGCGGGCACTGATCCTTGTGCGCATTGAGCCAAGCCGCTACCAGTCTCTCTGCCTGACTGACCGAGACTTCGTCGCTATGCTGGCTCTGTCGGGAAATGGGGCTGGTGAGGAGCAGTGCAGCGGCAACACCTATCGCAAGGAGTCCCACGGCAATCAAGATTCCGCTCCGTATTCCCCCATGGGTCGTCGCGTCGATGATCGGGTGTCGTCTCCGTGATAAGGAACCATCCGATGGTTTCATCTGCAGCCTCCGATGCGGGACCAGCATACTACAACCACGGACATCACGTCCATCAGTCCAGCAAAGGGATCTCGGCCTCTCCGCCTTCGGGGAGAGCGACGCGGAGCACCTTGCCTTCGATTCTGATCGATCGCGCGAGTGCAGCCGTCTTCTCCGGGGTGACCTCGACGAAAAGGACCGCGATCCTGCGCGCGACCTGATCGCCGGCCTTGAAGGTCTTCGGCTCGTCTGAAAATGAGCCGTAGAGGATATCCGCACAGACCGCCTGCGCATTATATCCGGCGGCCTGAATGTACGTCATGCCCGATCCCGCGACTGAGACGACGCCGAGCCGGCCCTCAACATTTGCCCATGAGCCGGGTATCGCGACGGGCTGCTGAGGCTTCGTCCAGTCGAAGATGGTCTCGCCGTCCTGATGATGGATCGTCCTCGTCCCGCCGCTCAACTCGTCATTCTCGATGCCGAACGGAACGCCGAGTTCTTTGGCCATCGTGACGTCGGACAGGGCGGTGACCGAGTCCTGGTAGATCACCGCCTTTTCGCCCAGGGAGGTGACCCTGAGTGTCTGCTTCAACCGATCCCCGTTCGTGAGCAGCACGGCATTCGTCTCGAAGCCGGTCCGCGTCTGCTTGGTAGAATTCTCTACGACCTTCATCTTCGCATCATTCGGGCTCAGTTCGATGCCGCCGACGAGGCCATTGGTGATCGGCACGGTGAAATGCGGATTGCCCTGATGTCCCTCCCCGATCGGTGCGAGCATCCCCATGATCCGATACTTCCAGGAGAAGGTGAAGAGCTTGCTGCCGGTGCGATGGAGGATGAACCCCACTGAGCTGTGCCTCTGAACGACCGGTGGTTCGGCGATTGAACCCGGCGGAACAGACGGACCGAAGATCTTGTGCGCCAGGTAGCCGTATGTGGACTGCTCGGCGACAATCGCGTGCCTCGTGAACCCGAGGCGCGATCCCGGGACCGCAAGGTTCCCGTCCTGCATCTCCTGCCAGGTCCGGATTCTCTGGAGGACGATCCGCTCCATCCCTGAGGCAAACGGGTCCCTCATGTACGTACCGAACGACGCCAGAAGGTTGATGTTCGGCAGGCCGTGCTGTTCCCAGTCCATGCCCTGGGGGAAGGCGCTCTCTCCGCACGGGAGCATGATCGACCGGAGCAACTGCCAGGTGCCCGCGAGATGATAGGTCGCCGCCTGCGGGACGGGACGGCGCGCATAGGTGTAGTGCATCGCGGCCTGCGTGAGGAAGTAGGAGCTGCATTCGGTGTATGCCGGGTGGAAGAAGCCGTGGTTCTCCAGCGTGAAGTCGGGATGCAGGTTCGGCGAGGTGATCCATTCCCTGGCCGGACGTCCGTCTACCATCGTCTCGTCCCTCAGGTCCTTCGGCACCGACAGAGTATTCATCATATACTCGATCGCCTTTTCATGCCATGCCGAGGCGCGGGGATGATCGGGGAACATGTTAGTGGCGGCGGATATGCAGATCAGAGTCCAGCCGTTCTCCTCGGCCTTGGTGTCGTTCCATCGGCCTCCGGGCGGTCGGGTGGCGAGGAATCGATCTGCCTCGGAAGCGACGACGCGCTCGACGCCCTTCTGCAGCTCGGGATCGAGATCGTCCCAGATGAGCCACGCGCCGAACGCCAGCGTGCCCGTCCACATCGCCGACTGCCAGTCTCCTCCCCAATGCTTGTCGTCGGTGCAGTTCTGAGTACCGGTGAGATGAGTGGCGGTGACGTATCGAAGAGCTGCGGTCGTCTTCGCCATGAAGTCCCGGCGATCGGCGTCGCCGAGGTGGGAGTACTTGAGGAGCGCTCCGCACGCGAGCACCATCTCGCAAATCGCGCGGATGCCTTCGTTCCCGCCGCTGATTCCCGTGCCCCAGTGGCCCGCGTTCGGATCGAACGTCGAGACGTGCCACTGATCGTCGGAATACCGGCATGCATCGGTGATCACGCGCTCATAAGTGCGCAGCAACTCGCGCTCGGAGAGTGGGCGGATGTGATAGACATCCTCCGCGCGCGCGGCGACCGGCAGCAGTACAAGCAGGAAGAAGAACATCCAATAATTCAATTCGCAGACTCCTTTTCACAGCGTCAGCACCGGCTGGAAGCGCCACTGCTGATTGGGTTGAGGGGTGGGGGATCGCAGGACAGCCCCCAGACCGTCGAGGGAGAGCATCTCCCCCGTGCCGTCATTGGTGATGCGGAAGCATCCGTCCCTGGTGCGGCCCAGCGTCCATCGCTGCTTCAGATCGGTGCTGTCCCAGTTCTGGATGATGCCGCCATCCCGCGCCTCGAGGGCCAGCCCGCTGTGGACCGCGATGATTCGGTAATGGTTCTTCCCGAGATGATACAGCCAGAAGAGGCCGAGCGGCGCTTTCGCCGGACCTGTGCCCCCGAGAACCGCGCCGGGAGCACCCTGGCTGAGCGTCTCCGAGTTGATGATGCCTAAGCGCGTGTGCCCATCGCGTGCGACGATCCGGTACGCGCCGTCTATGAGCAATCCTCCAGGCACGACCGACGGCTTCCCGGCGATCCACTCCCTGACCCGATCGTAGAGAGCATGCGGGTTCAGCGCGCCCGTCTTGTCGCGGATCTGGCGTCCGAGTTCGCAGTGCGACGTGTCCGAGACGCACCACTGATTCCGCTCGGTGGGATCGTCGTATGAGCCGACGATCACGTACTCGGGGTGATTCTTCCTCGCCAGCGCGAAGTTGTAGTCGAGCCATGCCATCGACTTCCGCCACATCGCTCCGTCGGCGGGATTCCATCGAACTGCGGACGTGACGTACATCGAGTCGCCGCTGGGGACGCTCCCGACCCACGGCTCGAGTTGCCATCCCCACTTGTTGATGCACGAATCCTCCCCCGATGCCCACACCAGGCTGAACCGCGAAGAGAACGTCTGTAGGGGCGCGCCTTGTGCCGCCCGGCCTTGTGCCTTCTCCGACGCTGCGGGCGGCACAAGGCGCGCCCCTACAGACGTTTTGCCCATCTTCAGGTACGCCCGATACCAGTCGCGGATCGAGTAGCAGACGATCAGCGGCTTGCCTCTGTAATGGAAGTAGGTCTTGGGGTGGGGCGCATCCGGGCCGGCGAACTTGTCCCATATGTCCTTGGCATGGCTCTCGAAGGAGGCCGTGTTCCCACCGCTGTTCTCCGCAACGCAGAACTTCATCCCCCGCTCGGCGCAGAGCTTCTGGATGAGTTGACACCGACCGTCGAGCCAGTTCCAGCCGTTCGTCAGGTCCGCGATGACGATGGTGACCCCAGCCGCCTTGATCCCGTCGAGATACGGGCCGTACTGGCTCTCGTCCGACCAGTCGAGCGTCTTCCATTCGCCGTTGACGAGGTTACGGGTGGCGTCCGGGTTCTTCTCGTTCCACCACGCCTGGTCGTGCCCATACCAGATCATGATCCACGTGGCGTATGTCGTCGCGCGGCCTTGGCTGCCCATCACGAGCATGAGCGCGCCCAGCAGGAAGAAACGCACCAGATACTTCATTCCGTGTTCGCCTTGTGTGTGCGATTCGACAAGAGCTTCTCCCACTTGAGCAGACGAGCGATGGAGGTGAAGCTGTCTCGACCCCGGCCGATGTAGACCGCCCTGCACGCATCATACACCGCCGGATCGATCTCCGCGAGGGGCAGCCATCCGGTGATCCCTGTGCTGTCGTACTTGACTGACCCGCCCGAGCCATCGACCCGTGTGTTGAAGGTGGTCTCTCCCGGGCGATAGATGTTCTTGAGGAATGTATTGTCAAACCGCCGGAGGTCCGTCTTGTCGAACGCCACCCCCGCGCGCCCCGCGTTGAGCGCGAGTTGGATGTTGAGCGTCGCGTGCGAGTTGTCCTCGATCACCGGCTTCGGAGCCATCACGGGGTAGTTGTCCGAGAGATCATCCTCGCGCGAGTACCCGGTGTTGAGCGGCTCATACCAGTAGTACCAGACGTACCGGTCGCCGTCGACCAGCTTCAGCCGGTTCTTGAAGAGGTTCGCCATCCGGGTTGACTGATCGAGGTAGAAGCTTTTGCCCGTGAGCCGATAGAGCGCCAACTCCGAGCTGACGTGCATGCCGAGGTAGTTGAACGGCTCGGGGAGGTTGTCGTATGGGAACGGGCCGCCGCGCTCGCACGTGATGTAGTAGCCCTCATCCTTGCCCGGTCCATTGCGGAAGTGACTCTTTGCTTCCTCGTACGATTCATCCGCCGCCTTGGTGAATCGATCGGCTGCCGGCAGGAACTCCTTCAGTGAGTCGTCGGCCTTCACGATCTCGGCGAACCGGAGCAGCGGATAGTAGATGATGCCGAGATACCCGACATACGCGAGCTTGAGGGACCGGAGCGTGACCTGCTGAGTCCTCGGCAGGCCCGAACCCCTAACCAGCGGAATCGCCTTGATGAGTTGGGAAATCTCCGTGCACTCGCCGGCGGGCGCTCCCGGTGTCGGCGATGGATTGTTGATGATCGTCTCGAAGTAGCGCGGGCTCTTCGGATCGGTGCTGAGGTTGGTGAACGTCTCGGTGCGCTTCCAGTACTCGTTGGTGACTCTCAGTGCGAACACGCGACCCGTGACTGTGACCTGCACCCTGGTCTGATCGTTGTAGGCGTAGGGAGTCGAGCGCAGGCGGATGATATCGCGGCCGGACGCGTCCCGCAGAGTCCCCTCCGCGACTGTGTACTTCACGCCCATGCTCCAGGCCTTGTGGACCTTGCCCGTCCAGTCCTTCACTCTCCGCCGATCGTCACGGTGCCCGAGCATCTGATCGCCGCGCTGAACGAGCACTCGCAGGTACTTCGAATCGCCTGTCGCCTCGTACATATCGACGATGCCGTTGAGCGCGCCGGCCTCGCCCCACGCGAGCTGGCTCGCGTCCTTGTTCACGAGCCAGGGATCCTTCTGGAGTTGGGCCATCAGCTCGTCGGCCTTCTCGCGGGTGATGGTGACGGCAAGACACGGCGTCATCATCACCATCAGGCACAAAGTGATCAACCCTTCCTTCATTCCGCGCCCCAACACCCAACACCCAACACCTGACACCTCTGCTACCTCCCGCCTCTGAGCACCGGCTCGAGTTCCGGGCTGATGTAGTGGCAGCAGAAGTAGACCTGCCCGTTCGAACCTCGTTTCGCGCACATGTCCACTTGGCGCTTAACGTAGTCTGCCTGCCTGGGAACCGGCCCCTTATCCGATCCGGCGTAGATCGAAAGCCCTGGGATGACGTTGCTCTTCCAATCCGGGATCTTCGCCCATTCATCGAACGCGACCGAGAGCGCCGGGTCATCCACATATGCCATCGGGACCACGTAGTCGACGATCCCCTCGCGGACCCACCGAGTCCAGTCCTGAAGAACGCTGTCCCCCTGTGCTTTGGTGTAGAAGACCGCCGCGGTCACCAGTACCGTGGGACGGACCTTCTTTGCGGACTTGTACACGTCGCGCACCAGATCCGTTATCTTGTCCACCGGCCACTGAGTCCACGCCTGATCCTGTTTCTCCATCTCCGCCAACGCCTCGGCACTGGCAGACATCGGCATGGCGGGGTCATCGACGACCGGGATGATCGTCACCCCCGCGGAGAAGAATCCATGCGGGCGGTCGACTCCGAGAACCGCCAGCAGGTCGGGCTTCCCCTCCGCCAAGCCGTCGATCCACACCACGTTCATGCCGGCTTCGACCAACTTCCGCAGCCTGGACGCCTCATCGGCGGTCCACAGGTATACGCAGGGCACGACGAGGATGTCGCCGGCCTCACATTGATCGAGCTTCGACTCCACAGCCTTGACGCCGATGCGTGCGAGCCATCCCCGAGCGTATTCTCGCAGGTCAACGCCATACTGCTTCTCGTTCACCTCCGACACGAGCAGCCTGACCGTCCTCGTCTCCGATCCGTATGCCCTGAGCCTCGACAGGAGGAAGGAGTCCAGCACCGGCCCATTGCTCTGCTCCGCATGCCAGTTGAAGAGGAGCGCTCGCCCCGTGCCGAGCCGGTTCTCCACGATCGCCGGCAGCCCGGTCCCGAACTTCGCGAGCATCTTGCCTGTTGTGACGCCGTGGACCGCGTTCGCGGCAAGGTCGAGTCTGATCGGAAACTCCGTGGAGTCCGTCTGGCTGATCAACGCCTTGCCGGTTTGGTTCCGGAAGGCCTCCGCCGATGACTTCCCGTAGCCGAGCGATCCATAGGGATAGCGGATGTAGTCGAAGTGGATGCCGTCGAGCTTGGGGTAGTTCTTCACTGCGGAGACCATGAGGTCGCGTTGGAAGCGGAGGACCTGGGGATTCGTGAAGTCGAACCAGTCCACTTTCTTCCCCTGCGCGTCGGTTGCCATCCAGTCCGGATGTTTGGTCGCGAAGTAGCCCGAGTCATCGCCGCCCGGCTCGCCGTTGACGTACCAGGCATGGACCTTCATACCGCGCTTGTGACCGGCCGTGATGCTGTATCCCAGCGGGTCGAAGCCCTTCTTGACATCGGGGGACATCGGGCAGAATTCGGTGCGAAACCACGCCTGCTGCCGGTAGAAGATGAGGACGTACAGGTTGTCTATCCCCGACCGCTGCGCCTGGTCGAGAGTCTTGTCCGCGGTGGCCTTGTCGATCACATTCTCGGGATGCACCCACAGGCCGTTGATTGCGAAACAGGGGACTGACGCAAGGGTGAGGAGAAAGCATGCCAACACGATCTTCATGGTCCGCTCCTTCAGAAGGTTCATGCCTCAACCTTCCGCGTGACGGCCCGACTATCCTTCCGCATGTGCAGGAACTCCCGGCCCTGTGGGGAACAGATCAGTGGGGCACGGGATGATTCGGATGGTGGCGACGTGTGCCTGCTCCGGTCGCAGAAGGAGATCTGATGCAACTGCGGTTGATGTCGAGGATCATCGCCTACGGAATGCTGGCCTATCTCCTGGGCCTGCCGGGGGTATGGATACTGTCGATGATCCTGGTCAACGTCCTGCCGATACCTTCACCCCACTTCATCCTGACTCTCGTGATACCTTACGTCATCCTGCGATTCGGGCTGTTCGGGGTGGTCGGCCTCAAGGTCGGGGAGAGGGCCGCCGAGCGGAAGATAGCCAACGCGCTGCTGGCGGGTGTCCTGTTGACCGTCGGGGTGATGACTCTGGATACTCTGGCAGTGAACCTCCTCCCGAAGGGTCAACCCAGGCCGGGCATGCCGCGCGGACCGCAGATGAGCATGCTCGCGGAGTGGGCGCTCTACCTGGGGATGATCGGGCTGCAGATCGCCCTCGCTGCGGCCGGAGGATGGATCGCCGCCAGACGGACTTCCGATCAAGTTGGTGCGGATCTGCGATCCGGCGTCGCCTAAGGAACTATCGGCACCGGAGCTATCCCGGCCAGATTGCATCCATCTCCCACGCGTCCAGGGAGAGGAGAACCGACTCTCCCCCTTCCGAGAACACTTGGATCCCGCGGCTGTCCGGTCTCGTCGGGTAGACGCGCTTCGTGACGCACTGTCGCCCGTTCGCGAAGACCTCGACCACGCTCCGGTCGATGAAGATCCGCAGATCGATTTCCTCTCCCGGCCGGATCACCAGCGGGGCCACCTGCGGATCGGTTGCCGTGACCTGTGGGCTGAGGCTCGCGCGCGACGGGTCGAGGGCGAGGGTGCCGGCCCTGAGATCCACTGTAATGACCGTCTCCTCCTCGCCGCCGGTGGACCTGAGGACTTTCAGCCCGATCCGCTCCGCAGTTCCGACGCCGATCCTTGCGCGGACCTCGAGTACGTTCCCACCGATGCGATCGAGGGTGACCGCCTGTCCGCTTCCCACGACGACGTCGGAGACGCTCTGATGGCTGCCTCTCAGCGCCTGCAGTTCCGGAACGGGTTCGATCGTCAGCATGCCGTCGGAGTCCAGGGAGATGTCTCTGGGAAGGGAGAGGATACCCGACCAGCCGGCCTCCTTCATAGCATCGAAGTTCCGACCCTCCGTGACCCACGCGATCGCTACCCGCCGTCCGCCCGCGAGCTTCCAGGCGATCGGGGCCGAGAGGTCGCCGCAGATTCCCAGACGCGCGAGCCCGGGCTTCGTGAAGTTCATCCGCCCGTGGAACTCCGGGGTGAATCGTCCTTCCGAGTAAGAACCGAGATAGTACTGCGCGCCCTGGTTATGGCTGAGGAAGAGGAGCATGTGTCTGTCGCCGATCGGGAAGAAGTCGGGACATGCGCAGTCCTCCCCCGGGTCCGTGAAGACGCCGCCCTCGTAGAGCGCGCCGGCGTACCCCCAGTGATCGAGGTCGCTCGACCTGTACAGATAGGCGATGTCCTTGCCCCCGAACTCCTGGTCTCGTCCGTCGCCGTACTGAGCGCCGGTGATGCGCCCGGAGGCGGAGTAGTATGTCTCGCCCTCCTTCCAGATGCATGGATCGTAAGTCATCACCGGGTCGAACGGCACGATAGGGTTCGATGGGAGCTTCACCCAGTCGGTGAGCAACTCATCGCAGGCGGTGGCGATGGCATTTCCGCCCTGGTGTGCATGGTAGCAGGCCACAACCCTGTCCTCTTCGACGAGCGCCGTCCCGCTCCAGCAGCCCTTCTCGTCATACGTGCCGGGGGTCGGTGTGAGGGCGATCGGGAGGTCCCGCCAGTGGACCAGATCATCGCTCACGGCATGCGCCCAGTGGGCGAGTCCCACTCCCGTTCGGAGCAGGTCCGGCGCGTATTGGTAGAATAGATGCCATCTGCCCCTCCAGTAGACCGTCCCATTGGGATCATTCATCCATCCGTATGGAGCGATGAAGTGATACGCCGGGCGATAGGGGTCCGATGCCAGTTCCTCTCGGCGCCGTGCGGAATCGGTATCGTATGCCATATCTGCCTCCTTCAAGAATGGGGTAAGGCCGGCTTCAGTTGGCAGACCGATCCCCTTTGCCAATGCGGGCGGGACTTCACACGTTCAGGAATTTCTGCAATACCAGGCAGTAATTGAAGCGCTCCTGGTCAAACCCCACGAGGCCGTACCCATCGAGGAACCGCTGCCATTCCGCCTCGTCCCGCATGTACCAGTGGATGACGCTGAGATCGTAGTACGGATCGCCGATGTCGACGAACTGCCAGTCGATCACCCCGGCTATTCGTCCGTTCTCCCACAGCATGTTCTTGGGCCGGTAATCGCCGTGCAGCAGGCAGGTAGTCCCGCCTCGTGCGGGTCGGTCTGCCAGCAGCCAGTCCATGGCAACGCTCGGAGGTTCTTCCGGCGTGAACTCGTCCGGGTCGAAGACATTAGCCGCCATGTTGCGAGCGGCGATATCCAGGCTCGCCTTGATCCACTCGTCCCAGGTCCAGTTGTCAGCGATGCTGGTCGAATGTATCGAGGCCAGCAGCCTCCCCATCTGATCGACGGCATCCATTCTGATCCGTTCGTTCGATTCCATCAGAATACTCAGCGGCTCTCCGGGAGCGTAAGCTCGGAGATGATAGCTCAGGTCATCGGACTCCACATACGCCACTGACTCAGGGATGGGGACCGGGCTGTCGTGCAGAAGTTGCAGTGCGGTATGCTCCGCCCGGAGTTCCTGTGACCGATAGCCGCCCCTTGCGATCTTCAGGACGAACGTGCCGTGCTCGGCTTCCAAGAGAAGAACCAGGCATGGGCCATCGGCTTTCATCGGCTCAGAGGACTGTATGCGCCCGGTCAGGCTTCCCAGTTCCGGGGGCAGGGAGAGCGGATCGAACGATGGCGAGCGCTGGTTCTCTCTCATAGGCGGTTCGGTCAGATATCGGGCACGGCGTATCATCGGGGTCTGCCACCCCCGCCATCCACGTGCGACGCCACAGTCTGCGCTATGACATCCATCGCCAGGCACAGCTTCTCCTTCTTGAGCCCTCCGTGCTGTTCGAACGGCGGTACATGGATGAAGCCGCCTACGATATCCGGACGGCAGCGTGCGATGTAGTCCATCAGCCAGTAGAACATGAAGCCGCAGATATGCGGTCCGGCCCAGTGGGACTCACCGCATGAGATGCTGTGCTCACGCAGGCGCTCACAGATAGCCTCGTGAGGGAGTCCCGTCCAGTAGGCAGGTGGCCCGCTCTTGCGCACGAACTCAGAGCTGTGAGGCTTATCATCCACGACAGACAGACCTGGGATGATCAGATTGGTGGCAATGCGCTCGGTCAGGACCTGGTCTCCGCCTGTCATGCCGAAGCAGATGACGGCCTTCACGTCCGGCTCGATTCGGGGTCTGAGCAGCCTTGGCGCCTGTGCCCATGAGACCGTCAGTTGCCTGATGTCATGACGCCAGCCAGCCGGGAGATGGAACTCCGTGCTGTTGAGGCCCTCCCATGACGAGTTGTACCTCTCTTGACCCCATGTGCCGAACCCGGTCATCAGTATGGTCTTCATCTTCACCTCGGCCATGCCGACTTCAGCTTGTAGACCTTCATCGAGACCACCCTCGCCGAACCGCCTTGCGCCTGGATCGACAGCTCGGCCTCATCGACTGAGGGCAGGAAGCACGAGGTCATCACGACCATCCCATCGTTACCGAAGACCTCGACGCTGGTGCGGTCGACGAGTATCCGCAGCTTGATCCTGCCCTTGACCGGCGACAGGTTGGCGGTCCGTCCGAGGCATGAGAGCTTCCGGTCCTTCGCGGAGTAGCTGATCGTCTCGCCGAGCGCCTTGATCTCGATCCCGGTGGCGTCCTTCATCTCGATCTCCGCGCTGATGTCGAAGAGGTCGCCGCTGATCCCCGCGAGCAGGTTCTTCCCCGGCTCGAGCACCTTGTCCTCAAGGGTGTACTCCTTGTCGCGCAGGGTCTCGATCTCGCTGACCGGCAGCCGGCATATCCTCAGCCCCTCGGGGAACGACCGCAGCTTCAGTTCGGTCGGGAAGTTCATCTGTTGGTTGAACGGCATGGCGGGGTACTTCCCACCGTTCATCCAGGCGATCTGGATGCGCCGGCCGTCCGGGGCATCGCTGTACGTCTGGACCGCATAGTAGTTCGCGCCGAAGTTGGCGGTGTGCGGCCCGCTCTCGGTCGTGTACTTCTTGCCATCGAACGTCCCGACGTAGTAGTCGCCGTTCGCCGCGGTGAGGATCCACTTCGTCTTGCCGTCCACCTTCAACGGGAAGAAGTCCGGGCATTCGCTGTGGCCGGGGAACTCGAAGTCCTGTATCCTCGTCCACGATTTCGTGTCCTTCGACTCCAGGAGGGCGAAGGAGTTGCTGTCGATGTACAGGATCATGATCCACTTCCCGCCATACCGGATCACCTTGGGGTCGCGGTTCGATCCGGCGATGTGCGGGACGACGGGGTTGCCGGCGTACTTCGTCCATGTGTCGCCCGCGTCGGTGCTGTAGGCGATGCACTGGGTGAACGGGACGCCCTTCGACTCGTCCGACGACCCACCGGCGGCGGTATAGAACGCGATCATCGGCTTCTCCTTGCCGGTCTTGAACCCGGATGTGTTGTCGGCATCGACCACCGCGCTCCCGGAGAAGATCGTCCCCAGTCGGTCGGGGAGGATCGCGTTATCCACCTGTGTCCAGTGCACCAGATCGGTGCTCACCGCGTGTCCCCATGTCATGTTCCCCCAGTCGATGCCGGAGGGGTTGTGCTGGAAGAAGAGGTGGTATCGGCCCTTGTAGTAGACGAGGCCGTTTGGATCGTTCAGCCAGTTGGTCTTCGCGGTGAAATGGAACTGTGGCCGGTACTTCTCGGCATAGAGCTTGTCGGTCATGGGAATGGCAACCTTTCCGTCAGAGGTGCAGGGAACGCCCGTCGTCGCGCGGCACACCGAGGGGAATACCAACCACGTCAGGCACATACAGACCAGCAATCGCCGCATCAACCTTAGACTATCAACCATTCCCCATCCCTCCAAAGAGCTTCGCGAAGAAGTGCTCGGGCTGCGCCGCCGTAGCCGCAGGCTTTGGACTGCGCCCTGAGGGGTCATCCGCCCGGCAGCCGATCGAGCACAGGAAGACGAGCAGCGCGATCGCGGGGCAGACGAGCAGAGTGGCGCCAAACCGTCCGTTTCGGAAAAAGCCCATAGCGTTAACCTCCCGGGATGGATGTTCCGCCTCATTATAGCGCAGAGGTGCCGGAAAGGTAAACGAGGGGCTCACCAGTCGTTTCAGTGTATTACTCACTCCACCGTCTCGTACATTCCTTGGAGGGATAAGAACCTCCGCTGGTGAATACACATGCAGATAGAAGCAGTACCCAGATTCGAGTAGTCAATGCGAGGTCGTGGAAATGCCCAGAAACCCAGCTTGGACTCGTGAGGAACTGATACTTGGCTTCGGCCTCCTATACCGCTCCAACCTCATCCTTGTACGAGGCAGGCCCTCAGAGATCATTCACCCTGATGCTGGTGGGCAGAGATCGGCATGTCAAGAAGTGGACCGCGTGTGGAAGGGGGTAAGCAGCATTGCGCAAGCATGACAACACTCCCAACGCAGCTCGAACGTTAGATGCGCTCCGCAGCGTCGGCTATGATTTCAATGCCGCTGTCGCCGATCTTGTAGACAACAGTATTGCGGCGGGTGCTGTGAACGTATGGGTGTTCTTCTACAGGTCAGGCGACGACTTCAGATTGAGGATTGTTGACAACGGCCGGGGCATGACTGCGGATGCGGTAAAGGAAGCCATGCGTCTTGGCACAGAGACTACCTATGAGCAAGGAAGCTTAGGCAAGTACGGGTTCGGCCTGAAGACTGCATCGATCAGCCAGTGTCGCAGACTCACAGTATTGTCGCGAGCCAAACGCGACCAGGAGTATCATGGCTTCACACTGGATATAGACGAGGTGCATAAGTCCAACCAATGGGAGATCACCGAAACATCAGCCGGAGACATCGGCAAGTATGTTGAGACTCGAATGGTTCCGAGTGGCACCGGCACGTCGGTACTCTGGGAGAAGATCGATCGCCTTGCCGAGGAGTACAATTCATTCCAGCGAGAAGGTGCTGCAGATAACTGGGTTGGCCGAAAGCTTGATGAACTCAAACAACACCTAAGCATGGTCTTCCACCGCTTCCTCGACGGATCAGCGGAAAGACGCAAGCCACTTGTGATCAGCTTCAACGGAAACAAGCTTGTCCCCTGGGACCCCTTCTGCACTGCCGAGCCAAACACAAGACGGTTACACGAAAAAGCCTTCATTCCACGCGAGCATGGATGCAGTGCCCCGGTCCGCGTGAAACCGTACATACTGCCGGTTAGAGAAGGTCCCGGAGGCTTCTCTTCCAGACAAGCCTGGGAGTCGGCCGCTGGGCCGCTCAAGTGGAATGATTCTCAGGGATACTATGTATACCGTGAAGATCGCCTGATACATTTCGGGGGCTGGCTATGGACGAGGGCAAAGGACGAGCATGTCAAATGCGCGCGAGTGGCTTTGTTGTTTCGCTCGGAACACGATGACGCATTCGAGATCTCTGTGAACAAGGTGCAAGTGAAGCTTCCCGCGAGTCTTCGGGAGTTCCTTGTAAACGAGGTGAACCCGGAGGTCGTGAAGATCGCGAACGAAACGTACCGTGGAAGTGCCCGTGGAGGCGATACAGGCAACCGCCACAAGCGCTCAAGCCAAGTTGTGAAGAGCACTGCTCCCACGGCTATGCAGGAAGACCGTGTGAGTGTCCAGCCTAATGGCGCGGGCCATATCGAGGTGCACAATCCCAAGGGAAGATTCGTCCTGAACCCAGAACGAGATACCATCGATATGGGTCTCCAGCGTTTTGAGATAAGAACAGGCGTTGTTGAGGACGGCGCTGTCTGGAAACTGGTTGGCACCCCTGAATGCGGGTTTGCGGTGATTCTCAATAGCGACCACCCGTTCTACCAGCTTGCATACGAAAACGGCAAACCGACGGCAGCTCTTACCATATTGCAGGATGCGCTTCTCTGCGCTATGGCCTATGCCGAGCTTCGATGTGGGTCAACAGGTAATCTGAGCTTGTTCAATGAGATTCGACATGCGGTGTCGCAATTCTTGGAAAAGTGGACTGCCGATGCTCTGCAGACGACGCCACTCTCGAGTAGGAAGTCATCATGATAAGCCGCACTGACATCGCTGTTCATGCCATACTTCTGCAGGTGCAGGGCGGGTCCGACCTTGGTGAGGCACTTGCGGCGTACACAAACCCCTTCGATCGTGAGCCACTTCTTCCCGAGGAAGCCGACGATGTCTTGGCTCGGGTAAGCCGTGAGATAAGGTTTCAGGGTGCTCGCGCTACAGCGGAAGTTGAGGATCCCATTGTCATTGCAGAGAGGCATTTGCCGTGGTATGAGGACTGGCTTCTGGAGAATCCAAACCCCGCTAATCGGTATTACTGGAACCGACTGGCCGAATTCGTGGGAAGAACCTTCCAAAGTCGTTATTCACCCGAGGAAGCAGGCGCAATCCTACGTTCCATTGATAACTCCTCCGACGCCATTCTTCATCAGATGGAATCCACAGAACGGGGCTACTTCTCCTCAAAGGGATTGGTGGTCGGATATGTTCAGAGCGGCAAGACAGCTAACTTCACGGCGGTGGTGGCCAAGGCATTAGACGCTGGCTATCGCCTGGTGGTTGTCTTGACCGGGATTCATGAGAACCTTCGTCGCCAGACACAGCAACGAATGGATTGCGAGTTGACCGGAGAACCCGACCACAGAGAGCTAGATCATGTACCCCTCCATAGCCCTAACAGGCGTTTCTCCAGGTTTACTACCAGGGACTGCGATTTTGCGTCCACAGGCCTGGGCCATCTAGACGTAGATGAGGGATATCCCAATCCCATACTTCTTGTCATGAAGAAGAACCCCGCTCGGATGAGAAGCTTCATCCGCTGGGTGGAGCGAGCATCTGAGGAGACCCGTTTCCATCTCCCCCTCCTTCTCATCGATGATGAAGCGGACTTGGCGTCGATAGACACCCGCTACGGACGAGGTCAGGGACCAACAACTACGCCAACGCCCACCAATGAGAGCATTAGGCGGATCCTTGCTCTGTTTCCTCGCAATGTCTATGTCGGATACACCGCCACACCGTTCGCGAATGTGCTCATCGACATGAGCGTCGAACATGACACATGTGGACGCGATCTGTACCCACGAAACTTCATCGTAGCCCTACCACGCCCAGAGGATTACTTCGGCGCGGAGAGGGTCTTCTCGCGAGGGCGTGATAGCCATTACGTCAGGACCATCGCCACTGCCGAACTACCTCGGTTCGTCCCGACGACGACAACGCTCCATAGCATACCCCGTGATGTAACCGGATCGCTGTATAATGCAGTATTGTCCTTCATCCTTGCCGGCGCGGCCAGGGCCGCAAGGCAGCAGGGCGCAAAGCCCATGACCATGCTCGTCCATACTACGCATCGGCAGGCAGGGCACAGTCGCATGCGTGAAGTCTTGGACCGCTACTGCAACTCGCTGAGAGCCTTGTGGGCTGATCAGTACGAAGGTCCTCGGCTTCGTCGTCACTTTGCCTGCCTGTGGCATCAGGATTTCATGCGCACTACTCAGATGCTGGACGACGACTTTCCGGGACGGAGAATGGGCTTCTCTGCTATCGAGGGGCATATTCCTACCTTTCTGGACCAGATTCATGTCCTGGAGCTGAACGCGAGCTCAGAGGATGAGCTAGATTACACCCAGTATCCAGACCGCAAGGTCATTGCCGTGGGGGGGAATCAGCTATCCAGAGGGCTGACACTGGAGGGCCTCGCTGTCAGCTTCTACTTGCGAAGGACCGGGGCGTACGATACGCTCTTGCAGATGGGGAGATGGTTTGGCTACAGAAGTGGCTACGAGGACCTAACTCGCGTGTATACGTCAGAGGTGCTCGCGAGCTGGTTTGAGGACTTGGCCCTTGTAGAACAGGAACTCCGAGATGACATTGGACGATATGAGGATGAAGGTCTCACTCCCGCAGAAGTCTCCGTCCGCATACGGGCGCATCGGACTCTTCGCGTAACGGCCCGAAACAAGATGGGTGCGGCGCAGGTCATAAGGGGTTCGTTTAGTGGCAGGTTAGCCCAGACTATCTGGTTCCAGTTGGATCAGCCTGCGGTGCTGAGGCAGAACTTGGCCACAGCAGGTAGCTTTGTTGATGAATTGCACCAAGCCTATCCCTGCCAGCAACGGGATGGAGCATACATCCTCCAAGGTATTCCACATGGTCCAGTCATGGACTTCTTGGAGGGCTACAGGTTTGACCCGAGAACACACGATGCGGGGCCCGGTCTCGACAGCGACGACATGCTTGAGTACATCAGGAGACAGATTGGCTCCGGGGAGCTGACCCAGTGGAATGTGGCTGTGGTTGGGCAGACGGAATCAAGGCCCCGCGAGAACACGCCCATTGAGCTGGGAGGCGTCAGCATCATCCCGGTACGACGAACCCGGATGCAGAAGCATCGGTGGAAGATAGGTGTCCTGAGTGATCCCAATGATCTGACTCTGGATGAAGAGGGGGTACGAGGGAATCCCCACGAAGGACGACGACATCCGTTGTTGCTGCTCTACCCTGTCTGGCATGGTTCACAGCCCGACAGGCCTTCTGGCACCAGGGAGACTCTGTTCAAGGATATAGAGGAGCAAGTCGATCTTCTCGGTCTGGTCATCGTGTTTCCCAAGAGCCAATCTGAGCCTAATATTGTCATTTCGCAGCCTGATGGAAGGGATGCGGTCTAGTGGATATCGAGGCGGTAACTCAGGCAATATGGGCGAATCTGCGAGGAAAGGAGACCTCGGATCTTTCCATGGCCCCAGCGGAGCCGCTTACCTTTATGAGTAAGGAGAGCCCGTATGTTTGTGTCATGGTATCACGTGATGGGACACTGCACCTCCTGCTGTCACCAGATTCGCCACTGGCTGAAAAGCTGATAGACCCCGGAGTTGTCGGCATACGCGTTGGCCTGTTGCCTGACTGTCTTGTGGTGGGCAGGCCGAGGCAGACCTACATTGACGTACGCTGCGATTCCCAGCAGTTCTCCGGACCGTTCACGGTAGTGATCAGGCAGGTCGCTCTCGCCATCCTACGCGATGGAAAGCCGCCGAGTGTTGCTGTGAATTCGGTTCTCCGCCTCTGGCGACGGTTCTGGATCAGACAGCCCACGGGTGCTCTGTCGGAGGCCGAACAACTCGGTCTGCTGGCGGAGCTAATGATGCTGCAGGCTCTGATCGAGGCTGGTGTTCAGAACGCCGTCTTGGCTTGGACTGGCCCACTGGGTGGCGAACATGATTTCGAATTGCCGGGCATAGCACTTGAGGTCAAATCGACTCTAGGCAATCAGCGAAGGCACCTGATCAATGGTCTTCATCAGTTGGAGATGACTTCCGGACGCGCGCTCCTGGTAGTCTCCACCCTTGCCCTCCGTGGCGAAGGAGGAGTTGCGCTGTCAGGCACGGCAGCCCTTCTCTTGAACATGATTGACACTCCAGAAGAACAGGAAGGGTATCTGGATCGTCTCGCCGCCGCGGGGTACTCCCCGGCACATGATGATGAGTACGCGATTTCCCTCTTCATCATGGGAGAGCCGGTGGTGTTCCATGTTGATGAAGGATTTCCCAAGATCACACCAGAATCGCTTACTAAGCCCATATCCCCCCGAATCGATGCCGTACGCTACAGCGTTGATCTCGATGGGTTGCCACATTTCGGGATGCAGTCACAGGACTTTGTGAAACTGCTACGCTCAGGAAGTGACGAGCAGCATTCAGGAGTCTGATCCTGGGGTACGGGATCGCCGTATTGATGATTCGGAGGTATGCTCTTGCAGATACCAGTGATCGACCTGTTCGCAGGCCCCGGTGGGCTTGGCGAAGGATTCTCAGCATACCTCGCAGAGTCGGGTGAACACCCCTTCCGGATAGCTCTTTCCGTTGAAAAGGATCCCGATGCTCACCGCACTCTCATGCTGCGTAGCTTCTATCGCCAGTTCCGCGAACAGCCGGTGCCGGAGGACTACTACAGCTACCTGAGAGGCGATCTCGATCCAGTCCTACTGTCTGCCAGATGGCCGAACGAGTGGAAGGCTGCACAGAATGAGGCTCTTCACGCCGAACTGGGCACCGCCGAAGGCGATAAGGAAGTGGCAAAGAGAATCAGCGGACTGAAGTGCACGTTGCGCCATTCGCCCTGGGTACTCATAGGAGGCCCACCGTGCCAAGCCTATTCCATGGTGGGGCGGAACAGACGTAAGGGCTTGAACCCTGAGGAGTTCGAAAAAGATCACCGTCATTTCCTCTATAGAGAGTATCTGAGGATCCTCGCCAAGCATTCCCCTGCGGTTTTCGTCATGGAGAACGTTCCGGGGCTTCTATCTACAGTGATCGAGGGCAAGAATATCTTCCAGAAGATACTGGAGGACCTGCGAGTACCCTCGAAGGCCGTGGCTGACCAGAACAATGCAGTCGAAAGAAGTCTCCTGCCCTACAGATATGAGATATATTCGCTGTCAGTGAAGAAGGAAAGCCCGGCCGATCTCAAACCGAGCGACTTCATAGTGAGGAGCGAGGACTATGGTGTTCCGCAGACCCGCCACCGATTGATTCTGATCGGAGTCAGAAGCGATGTGCATATGCAACCGGCATTATTGGCAAGGCAATCGCCCCGGATTCCTGTCGAGCATGTCATACGTGACCTGCCGAAACTCCGAAGCTGCTTGTCCAAGGAACCCGATTCTGTATCTGCGTGGACGGGCGTACTCAAGGCAATACCAACCCAGGAGTGGTTTTCCAGCATCTCCGATCATCGGGTGCGCGAGCAGATGTTGAAGCGGGTCGGCGATATAGGACCTGATCTAACTCCAGGCGAGCAGTTTCTGCCGCATACAGGCGGTCCCCATGATCTGCGGGAATGGATCCATGATGATAGACTGATGGGGGTGTGCAATCATGTGTCCAAAGCGCACATGCGGGCCGATCTCTACCGTTACATGTTCGCGGCATGCTATGCCGAAGTTCACGGCGTGTCGCCTCGCATGAAGGATTTCCCTGAAGCACTCTGGCCGTTTCACACCAATGTCAAAGAGGCCGTGAGCGGCGACAAGTTCGATGACAGATTTCGGGTGCAAGTGGCGAAGGAGCCTTCGAAGACGATTACCTCACACATCGCCAAAGATGGACACTACAACATACACTATGATGCCGCCCAGTGTCGCAGCCTGACAGTGCGGGAGGCCGCAAGGCTACAGACATTCCCGGATAATTACCTTTTTGAAGGTAATAGAACTGCCCAGTACCGACAAGTGGGCAATGCTGTGCCTCCTTACCTGGCACGGCAGGTTGCGGCTTTGGTCTATCCTCTGCTAGTGAATGCGCCCTTGGCAAGGTACAATGACAGACACATTGACCAGCGACAAGCGAAGCTGGAATATGTCCCGTATCAGATCTAAGAATACCGGTCCGGAGATGATTGTCCGCTCTGCACTTCACCGAATGGGCTACCGGTTTCGGCTGCATGTGCGCAAGCTCCCCGGAACACCCGACATCGTGCTGCCGAAGCGCAGGATAGCGATCTTCGTCCACGGCTGTTTTTGGCACAGGCATCCCGACTGTAAGTACGCATACACACCGAAGAGTCGCCCGGAGTTCTGGCTGGCCAAGTTTCGTGATAACGTGGCTCGCCACGATGTGGTTGCTCGCCAGCTTGCCGATCTGGGTTGGACGGTCTTGGTCATCTGGGAGTGTGAGACGGTTGACCGGGAACAGTTCGCTGCCAGGCTTAAGCAAGCCATCGAGTCACTGTCCGCAGTCAGCACTTCAGCCCCGCCCAAAGCTGCCTGATCGGCGACTGCATCCATGCTTCCTCCCTCCTGCAGCGGGTCAAGTCGATCCCGCGACTTCCTAGACAGCGGGTTCCGCTTCTTCTACGCACGCTCCTGCCTCGTGGAACGGGGCTGCCTCATTCAGTATCCACCAGTTTGTAGTTCCTGTCCGGGTTGGGAGAAGTTGTTTCCGGGCGGGGAGAGATTGTTGCGGGGGATTAGGAAGATGTTGTCGGGGATTAGGAAGATGTTTCCGGGCGGGAAGACATTGTTGCGGGGGATTAGGAAGATGTTCGCGGGGATTGACAACTTCCTTCCGGGCTGGAAGATCTTTCCGCCGGGCGATTGGAGGTTCTCTCCGCCCGGAATATTGATATTCGACGCGTAATCGAAAATCCAAAATCCAATATCTAGATATTCTGGTTCGGTGTGCCAATAATAGGATTGGCGGTCGGAGAGAGCAAATGGTTGATCGCTGATGGTTCATCGTTCATAGAGAGACCATCGGCTATCCGCTGTCTCACCGATCGCGGCCCGCATGGAGCAGAAAGGTCGAAGATAACGACAATCCTGCTTCCCAATGGCGGAGATTCGTTTTACCCGGTCCGTAGGATCGGAATCTTTACCTAGGAAAGGGAACAAGAAACATGAGTACCAGTTATTTCCCGTCCAATGATTCTGCGTTCAGCAGTTGGGCGGACACTTTCATCGCCTATCTCGAGCCGAACGTTGCGAGGTTCGGGCTGGCCATCCCCGACCTCGTCCCGCTCGTCGACGTTCATCCCCTGTGGGACACTATCCTCGGCGAGCACTTCACAGCTCAGGCGACCGCGAAGAGCATGACTTCGCAGAAGAATGTGACGCGCGATACCTTCGAGGAGGTGATCCGCTCGCTCGTCAACCGGATAAACGCGTATCCCGGCACGACCGACGCCGATCGTGAGGCGCTGGGGATCAAAAGCGCTCAGCCGGTCCAGACGACGGGCATGGACACCATCCCAGACACGCCCATCGCGCTGATCGATGTGGGTGGCCGCCTGAAGCACGTGCTCCGGGTGCAGAACTCGACCGGCCAGGGAGTGAGCAGGAGCAAGCCGGCCGGCGCTCTCGGATGCGAGGTCTGGCGGAAGGTTGGCGACGCGCCTCAGCCGGGCGAGGAGTTGCAGTACGTCGGGCTGGTGACGCGGAATCCGTTCCCGATCGAGTACACCTCCGTCGATGGCGGGAAGCAGGTTCACTACATGCTCCGCTGGGTGAACTCCAAGGGTGTCTACAGCAGTTGGAGCGAGACGGAGTCCGCCACCATAGCTGCATAGGGGGAATGGCTGATGGTTCATGGTTGATGGCTGATGCCGGAAACCGGGAACCACAGAGGACACAGAGAAGAGAAGTTCATATTGAGGAATAGCAAGACTCGGGCGGGGCGGATTGATTGCCTCGCCCTTTCGTTCATGTAGGAGGGATTTTGCGGGATGGTTCGTGCCCGCTAATCCCGAACGTTGGACTTCGGGATTAGCGGGCACGAACCATCCCGCAAAATCCCTCCTACATGAACCTTCTCTAGTGCAACTCGCGGAAGACGCCGGTCTCCATGTAGGCTATGCGCTCGCCGACGTTGGTGATGTGGTCGGCGATCCTCTCCAGGTAGCGGGCGACGAGGATGAGTTCCACCGCGCGGAGGGCGACCTCGGGCTTCTCCTGTATCATCGCGATCATCATGTCGCGGACCTCGCGGTACAGGGCATCCACTTCATCATCCTCGCGGGCGACCTCCGAGATCGCGTCCACATCGTGGTTGACGAACGCCTGGAGCGATTCGTGCAGCATCCTCTGAACTATCTGGGCGATGCTGCGGTATCTTCACCAGCGTCGTGATCGGCTCCATCGGCGCGAGCTTCTTCGCGGCCTTGGCGATGTCGAGGGCATAGTCGCCCATGCGCTCGACATCCTTGATGATGTAGAGCCCGGCGGCGATGGTTCGCAGGTCACGGGCCATCGGTTGCTGAAGCGCAAGGAGGTCGAGGCACCGCTGCTCGATGGTCAGGTTGTACTCATCGACAACGTCGTCCCTGGCGATGATCTCCTCCGCCAGCGCGGTATTACGCTCGCGCAGGGCCTTGATCGCCCCGGAGAGCATGTCCTCGACGACGCTCCCCATCTTGAGGATATCCTGCTTCATCTCCTGCAGTTGTTCATCGAAGCTTCTTCTGGTATGTCCGGTATCCATCGATCCTCCGTATCTTCCCCTGAGGAAATCCCCGATCCCGGAGCACCCCACCCCAACCCTCCCCGCAACGGAGAGGGAGTACCTCTCTTGTAGGCGGGGGCGCTCCCTCTCCGTTGCGGGGAGGGCTGGGGTGGGGTTCTCCGCATCCTAGCCGAAACGCCCGGTGATGTAGTCCTCTGTCCGCTTGTCCGTCGGCGTCGTGAACATCTTATTCGATCGGTCGAACTCGATCAACTCCCCGAGGAGGAAGAAGCCCGTGAAGCCTGAGACGCGCGCCGCCTGTTGCATGTTGTGAGTGACGATGACGATGGTGATCTCCTTCTTCAGGTCGTGCATCAGTTCCTCTATCTTAAGGGTCGAGATCGGGTCGAGCGCCGACGCGGGTTCGTCCATCAGCAGGATCTCGGGCTCGACCGCCAACGCCCGGGCGATGCACAACCTCTGCTGTTGTCCGCCCGACAGCTCGAACGCGGACTTGTGCAGGACGTCCTTCACCTCATCCCAGATCGCGGCGCGCTTGAGACTCTTCTCAACGATCTCGCGAAGCTTGCTGCGGTCCGTTATGCCATGTATCTTCGGGCCGTAAGCGACATTGTCGAAGACCGGCTTCGGGAATGGGTTGGGGCGCTGGAAGACCATCCCTATATCGCTGCGAAGATGCACGACGTCAGTGCCGGGCGCGGCGACATCGTGGCCCTCGATCCATATCTCGCCGGTGGTCCTGGCAGCGGGGATCAGGTCATTCATGCGGTTGATCGCGCGCAGGAAGGTGGACTTGCCGCATCCGGATGGTCCAATGAGCGCGGTGATCTCCCTGAGAGGTATCTCGATGCTGACATCCCTCAGCGCGTGGGTGTCGGAGTACCACACGTTGAGGTTGCGGACCGAGATGGCCGACTCTCGCTCCGATTCGGACGTTTCACCCGAGGGCACGTGAAGCTGCATCTTTTCTCCTCCGCTGCCGGTCGCCGCTACGCCGCATCATCCGCGACACGCTCAAATGAGGCGCGCTGTCATTCTGAGCGAAGTGAAGAATCTGGCCAGACGATTCCTCAAACGCCAGATTCTTCACTTCGCTCAGAATGACATGGATGATACTGCCTACCATTTCCTCGCCCTCCGATATCTTGTTCTGATGATCGCCGCCACCAGGTTCATGCCCAGGACCAGGATCAGCAGCACGAGCGCCGTTCCCCACTGGATTCTGGGGGACGCATTCGGCACCTGAGTCGAGATCACGTAGAGGTGGTAAGGCAGCGCCATGGCTTGATCATATATGGAATGAGGCAAATCTCGTTGGTAGAACGCCGCCACAGTGAACAGAATAGGCGCCGTCTCTCCCGCTGCGCGGCCCACTCCGAGAATGAGGCCGGTGATTATCCCGGATACCGCATTGGGCAGGACTACCTTGGCTGTGGTCTGCCACTTCGTAGCGCCGAGAGCCAGGCTTGCTTCCCGAAACGACTGCGGCACCGAGGACAGCGCTTCCTCCGATGCGGTGATGACAACCGGGAGCGTGAGAATCGCGAGTGTCAATGATCCCGACAGCAGTGACGCGCCGAAGTGGAGCAGCATCACGAAAAGCCCGAGTCCGAACAGGCCGTAGACCACCGACGGGACTCCCGCGAGGTTCACTATCGAGAGCCGGATCAGCCGTGTGAACTTGCCGGGCCTTGCATATTCCGAAAGGTATACGGCGGAGAGGACTCCCATCGGCAGGGCGAAGATGATCGTGCCGATGATCAGATACACCGTGCCGACAATGGCCGGGAAGATGCCGCCCTCGCGCATCATGTTGACCGGCGGCTGCGAGATGAACGTCCAGTTGATCGCCGGAAGTCCTCGGGAGATCAGCAGATAGACCACCGCCAGGACGGGCAGCACCACGAAGACCGTGGAAAGGCTCAACAGCGCGAAGATGATCTTCTGCTTGAGCATCGGCTAGTTCCTCCGCCCGGTTCTTTGAAGCGCGAGATCGGCGATCAGATTGATCAGGAATGTCATGCCGAACAGAACGAGTCCTATGGCGAACAGCGAGTAATAGTGCGGTGTTCCCTGTGCGACCTCGCCCATTTCTGCGGCGATGGTGGCCGTCATCGTCCTGACCGGCTGAAGGAAAGAGTGTGGGATCACCGCGGCGTTCCCGGTCACCATGAGCACGGTCATCGTCTCGCCTATCGCCCGGCCCAGGCCGAGCATTACGGCGGCGATGATGCCACTCTTGGCAGCAGGGACGGTCACGCCCGCTATCGCCTGCCACGGGGTTGCTCCGAGTGCGAGCGCTCCTCCCCCGTAATCCCTGGGGACGGCCACGATGGCATCCTCGGAGATGGATATGATCGTCGGCATCGCCATGAACGCCAGCATCACTGAGCCGGTCAGGGCGGTCAACCCCGTCGGAAGCTCGAAGATGTTCTTGATGTATGGCCCCAGGACGACCATCCCGATGAACCCGATGACAACGGACGGTATGCCCGCCAACACCTCGACGGTCGGCTTGAGGATCTCCCGCACGCGAACCGGTGCGATCTCTGCGAGGTAGACCGCCGCCGCGATCCCGATGGGAACGGCGATCAGTATCGCCCCTGCCGTTACCAGAAGCGACCCGAGTATCAGCGGTAGGATCTGAAACTTATCGGAGAGAGGATACCAGTCTCTGCCGAACAGGAAGTTCGGGACCGACACGTACCGGAATGTCGGCAGACCGTCCCTCAGGAGGAACGCGAAGATGAGCGCTACGATGCTGATCGTCAAGGCGCCGCACAGGAGGACGATCTTCTCCATCGTCCAGTCACGGATGCCGGCAAGACTTCCCCTGGCTGACTTGGGAATCCTCATCAGGCCCGTTCCCCTCGATTCACCAGCTCTTCGACTCGCGACTTGATCTCGTCGCGGATCGCCCTTACCTCCTCGATGGGCTGCCCCTTCGGATCGTCGAGCGCCCAGTCCTCACTGGGGACCAGGATTACGGGGCAGACCGCGCCCTCAGCGGCATCCTCGAGGCTTACTCCACAGCCCATCGTGATCACGAGATCGGCGGAATCGGCCATCTCGTCGGTCATGATCTTCGGGTAGTGAGCGCTCATGTCGTATCCGATCTCGTCCATAGCCTGGAGGACGGTCGGATTGAGACTATCGGCGGGAAGCGTCCCGGCGGACTGCGCCACTATGACTCCATCGCCGAGTCTTTTCGCGAAGGCCTCCGCCATCTGGCTGCGACCGGAGTTGTGAATACAGACGAAGAGCACTTTCTTCATATCAGACCTTTCGGATCGGAGCGAACCCGAGCTTGTCAACGATCTTCTGGCCCTCGGCGCTCAGCGCGAAATCGAGCAGGCTCTTGACCTCGCCTTCGGGCTGGCCCTTTGTATACCAGTAGAGTGGGCGCGAGATGGGATAGGTATGGTCGATTGCGGTATCGATGCCGGGCTCGACGAACGGCCCGGCGTCGGTCTTGCCAATCGCCAGTGCCTTGTGCTTCTTGGGATCGACATAACCGAGCCCCACATAACCGATGTCGGTTGTGTCCGTTGCCACCTGGGTTGCCAGGGCCTCTGAAGAGGGCATCATCAGAGTGCTCTTGGCAAACTCCTCCGGCCCCTTGTCATGGCCCTTTCTCACGACATGCTCCAGGAAGAAGACATGCGTTCCACTGTTCTTCTCACGGGAGAGCACCACGATCTTCTCATTGCGGCCGCCGACCTGCTTCCAGTTGGTGATCTTGCCGGTGAAGATATCGGAGAGCTGATCGATGGTCAGCTTGCTCACCGGATTCGTGGGATGAACGATGACGCTGAGAGCGTCGAGTGCGACTTCGTGCTCCATCGGCTCCACGCCGTGCGTCTTTGCCAATGCGAACTCCTCATCCTTCATCGCTCGGGAGGCTTCGGCGATATCGGTCGTGCCCTGAATCATCGCTGCTATGCCTGTGCCCGATCCGCCGCCGGTCACCGCCACATTGGATTCGGGATGAGCCTTCATGTAAGCTTCGGCCCATGCCTGGCCGAGGTTCACCATCGTATCGGATCCCTTGATCTGAACCATCCCGGTGCCCTTCGACGAAGGTTTGGCACATCCCGCAAACATCACAATCGCTGCAAACGACAGGACAGCAACAATCATCGCAATGGTAGCGCGCATCTACAATTCCCCTTTCCTTAACTCCAGGGCGAACGCATCAAAACACGACGATGCTTCGGTAGCAGAGCGAAGTGGCGCTGCCGAAGCGGATGTACCGGCATGGAGCTTCGGCAGCGCCACTTCGCTCTGCTACCGAAGCATCGTACTCCCGAGTCGAGATGATTAGATGCGTTCGCCCTGTCTCAACTCTAGATCCTCTTGCCTCTTACCCAGTCTACCGGGCGAACCTTACAAAACGCTTACATGCCGATTGTCGCCCGCCTAACATTTGCGTTTCAGCAGGCCTCGGCTCAGAAGATGGTTATCATCTCAACACGCAAGCCGTTGTTGTCCACTGAGTTCTTCTCTTCGTTGTTGATCTCATAGAAGAGCTTGAGCCTCGTGGCTTCGTCCAGGAATCGAACGAGTCCCAGGTTCCATGTGCCGAGCTTACCGAACGTAGGGTGCAGTGCCCTGTCGTCGAGCAGATCGTACTGGGCTACGGCCTGGAGGTTCGGGCTTATGTTCTTCACCCCAACAAGATACCACCCGCTGACAGTGCGATTCGTTCCCGACGTGGCATTGGCCGTGGTCGAGGTGTTCGAGAAGTACGGCTCCTTGCCGGACACGTATTCGCCCTTGATCGATGCGTCCTCCATGAAGTACTGGAAGTCGAGTCCCAAACGCGTTTGGTCCACCTCTACGGCCGACGGGTCATTGGAGACCTTGCGCACCGCCTGGGTCCCGCTGAAGATCGAAGCCCCCACATTGAGGTTCTCGCTAACCGGGTATCGCAACCGTCCGACAATGGTCTTGTTCGAGTTGTTATCCTCGAACCTCCCGCCGTTCTCGAGGAACGCGCTGCCGGCATCTCCCGCCTTGATGCCCGTGCCGTTGAACAGTCCGAGTGCCCAGTCGAGCTTGCTGGGTTCCGGGTTGATGAGAGCTATGCCCTTGTCACGTTCCCCGGCGAAGAGACCATTGAACGATGGGTAGCCCGACATGCTTACGGAAGTGCCCCCGAAGATCTTCGGACGCTCGGGTACTTCGCGGGCAGATGATGAACGCTCGATCACGTAACCGAACGGCCAGTTCTGCTGTCCGAGCCTGACGAAGAATGGCCCCGGCACTCCCACGCCCCAGGGGTGATATTCGACATAGAGGTCCTTGGTCTCGATCTTGGCTCTGTCGTAGCCGGCAATGTCCAGTTGAATGACGCCGACAGTGTTGGATGTGGGTTGGCCGGTGATCTTGAAACGGCCACGGCGGACATAGAACCTGTTGTCCGGAGCCTTGTTGTCTGCCTTCTCGGCCACTCCATCCGGAGTCTGATAGGATTCATATCGAGCCTGCACGTACCCGGAGACCTTGATCTTCTGACCCGCGGGCCTCGCGTTCTCGGTGGCCTCCTTCGTGGCCGACTGAGCTTTCTCCAGATCGTCGAGCCTCTTCTGCAGATCCTCTACTTGCTGCCTGATCTCCGCGATCTCTGCGGTCAAATCCTCCTGTGCCTGCGCGATGGTGCTTCCCACGCAGAACATGCCTGCTATCAGGCACATAGCGACTGCAATCCTTCTCACGCCATCTCTCCTTTCCGGCATTGTGACTTCCTTGCGTTCGAGTAAAGCATAACTGGGGCAGTTTACACAATGCTTTCACCGCGCTTGTCTGTGTCTTAAAGGTGGATCGGCATCACCGCCGGGTGTTGCAGAATACCCTGTGCGGCTGTACAATGCCTTGGGAGGCGCGTATGGCGAAGGTCCTGATAGTCGAAGATGAAGCCCCGCTGGCCGAGACGATTGCCTACAATCTCTCCGAGGAGGGGTACAAGGTCTGTATCGCGGCCGATGGGCCGTCGGCGTTGAAGATGATGGAGCAGGAGAAGCCTGACCTTGTGCTCCTGGACATCATGCTCCCCGGCATCGACGGGCTGGAGGTCTGCCGATTGATCCGCCGCACGTCGAACATCCCCATCCTGATGCTGACCGCCAAGTCGAGGGAGATCGACAAGGTGGTCGGGCTGGAAGTCGGCGCGGACGACTACATAACGAAGCCATTCGGGATGCTGGAACTGATCGCGCGCATCCGAACCGCGCTGCGCCGCTCGATGCAGGGCGCTCAGCCGCAGAATGTCCTCGCGGCCAATGGAGTCGAACTCGATGTCGAACGCCGGGCCGTCAAGATCGAGGGGAAAGAGGTGCATCTGCGCCTCAAGGAATTCGAGCTGCTTCACATCCTGCTCGCAAATCGGGGACGGGTGATGGAGCGCTCAGTCCTCCTCGATCGAATCTGGGGAGAGGACGAGTACATCGACGCGGGAACCGTCGATGTCCACATTCGGCGGCTCAGGGAGAAAGTGGAGGAGAACCCCTCCAGGCCCGAGCGGATACTCACCGTTCGAGGAGTTGGCTACAAGTTCGCGGAATGAGATAGACAACGAGTGTGTCATTCTGAGCACATTACTGCACTGCATGCAGTTTGTTCCCTTGGGAAACCACCGTCAGTCCTGAGTTCGCCGGTGAATGACGGCGTGTAACGAAGGACGGCCTTACTGCACCGAGCCGTCCTTCGTTACACGCCGTCATTCACCGGCGAACTCAGGACTGACGGTTGGCAATCTGGAAACGACCATGAAGCCATTTCGAAGTATTCGATGGAAAATCACATTCGCGTACCTGCTCGTCCTGGCATCCATCGCAGTGCTTGGCATCTATCTGTCGCGGTGGACCGAGGACTACTACGTGTCGTCACTCCGGGGGGAACTGCTCAGGGAGTGCCGCTTCGTGGGGAAGCTCGCCGAGCCGCTGGCAGCATCCGGGCCGAGAGCAGTCGATCCCCTCGCCAAGCAGGCGGGTACGGAGCTTGGACGCCGCGTCACGATCATCGACGTCAATGGTCGAGTGCTTGGCGACAGTGAGACCGATTACGCCACGATGCAACCCCACAACAATCGCCCGGAGGTCCGACAGGCCCTCGCATCCGGGTCGGGATGGGCGATCCGATACAGCGACACCCTGCACATCAGGATGCTCTACGTCGCCGTTCGAGTTGGAGGGCAGAAGACTCTCGGGGTCGCACGGCTTGCCGAGGACTTGTCGCTTGTCGATAAGGCGACAGGGATCATCCACAGGGTGTTCTTCATGGCGGCCCTGCTCGTGTTCCTGATCGCCGTGTTCGTCGGAGCGATGATCTCCAGGCACGTCTCAGCGCCCATCTCGTCCATGAGTGTCGCCGCCAGGAGATTCGCTCGGGGTGATCTCGATTGGCGGCTGGATGTACCTGGTGAACCAGGGAATGAGATCGACGAACTGGGCATCACGCTGAATCGAATGGCCGCCGAGCTTCGTCGCGCCATGGACGAGCTTGCTGCCGATAAGGGTAAGCTGCAGGCGATCCTCGACAAGGCGGACGACGGGATTGCCGTCGTGGACGCGAACGCCCGCGTGGAGATGCTCAACCCCGCGGCGTCGGGTCTACTCGGCGCGGACATCAGGCAGGTTCAGGGCAAGACCGTCATCGAGGCCACTCTGAGCCATGACATCTCCGAGTTGGTGACACGTGTCCTTCGTAACGGCGCTCCCGCAACACTGGAAGTTCAGCTCCGGGCGACGGAGCAGGCCTACGTGAATGTATATGTCGCCCCGCTGGAGCGACCCGACGGCCCGCCCGGCGCACTGATCGTTATGCACGATCTGACCGCCGCAAAGCGCATAGATTCCATACGCAGGGACTTCGTGGCGAACGTGAGCCATGAGCTGAGAACCCCGCTCGCCTCGATCAAGGCCATGGCCGAGACGATAATCCTCAGAGGGAAGACTGATGCCAAAGTCGCAGGCGAGTTCGCAGAGAAGATCATGACAGAAGCGGATCGGTTGACCGCCATCTCCGAGGACCTCCTCGATCTGGCGACGATCGAGTCCGGATGGCGCGCGATTCGGAGGGACGAGTTCCGAATCTCGGAGTTGGTCGGCCGGGTTGTATCCGAGTGCGCGCCGAGAGACGGAGAGATGCGGCACGAGGTCGTCGTCGATATGGCGGACGACCTGGTTGTGCATGGCGATCGGGACGCGATCCACCAGGTTCTGGCGAATCTCATCGACAATGCGGTGAGATACACTCCCCCCGGCGGCCGAGTCACCATCTCAGCCGGGGTGGGGGACGGCCGGCTCTCGATTGAGGTGGCCGACACTGGGATCGGCATCCCGGCCGAGGACCTCCCGCGCATATTCGAGCGCTTCTACCGCGTAGACAGGGCCCGGTCGAAGGCATCGGGCGGAACGGGCCTGGGCCTCTCGATAGTAAAGCACCTCACCGAACTCATGGGCGGAACGGTCTCCGTCACGAGCGAAGTCGGCAAGGGAAGCACCGTCACCGGTCACCCTCCCGATGGGCTAGACGAGTCCTGCCTGACTCCTCCTCCGGCCTGGAGATCACCCACCCGACTCGCAAGACCTCCCGTCTCTACCGGCACGGAGTACAGGGAGGAATGACCCTTTTATTGTGCCTGTCCCCATTTCTCCCTGTGAATATCCGTGCCTGTCCCCATTTTTCAGTCGACCCACTCTCCCACTCCCCATTCCGCATTCCGCATTCGAGTACGGCATGACGATATCGAGTCAGATCATTGACGGTTCTATAAATATCCGTGCCTGTCCCCATTTCCTGTCCCCATTTCCCGTCGATTTCACCCTGAGCGTGATGCCGAGCCTGCCCTCCAACAGCACAGCCCGAACAGCGCAATAGCGCTGATCGCTAGAACGGCAAACCATGCCTTTGGAAGCAGAACCGAGGGCGAGACTATCATGGCAGCAATTAAAGTCGGCCGCACGATTTCCCGCAATGTGACTCTCTCCCTGTCGGGTCCAAATCGCTGCAGTACATACTGAACGGCCACCAGGAAGATCGTGATCGCTAGCGCCGTCGCAGGCACAAGCTGCCACCATAGCAACTGACGTGTCGCATCGATGAATGCGAAGAAGACCCATATCAGCACAAGGATGGCTGCCGCTCCCCACATATCCTGCCACCTCAGTTTCGATCCGCTGTTCATGCACATCCTCCCGACCGGGAGTCGCCATCTACCCTAGGCCACGGCTCCCGTTGATGACCGATCCACGCCAGCATAGTGTTTACAATTGTAGAAGCTTGCGGTAACACTTGTACGTACATACTGCCACCGCTACCTCAGCCACCAAGACGCATACCTGTGCACCGGAGGCACCTCCTCTCGTCGCGACGAGAGCCTTCCAGAACTTCTTGGCAGCTTCACAGAGCACCTTGGCGCAGCCCAGTGTGCCAAGCCAACTCCCTTGCCCGGCCTTGAAGCATTTCACGACAGCCGCTGTACCAGCTGCTGCCCACGTTGCCACGTCCTTCAATTTTAGGTAATCCGCTAGGCAATTGAGGTATTCCTTTTCGTAGTCCCAGTAGGAGCCGGAATGGAGACCTCTCGGATCGACCAGCACTGTTGGACGGTTATCAGCATAGGCAAACCAGTTCCATCCATCCTTGATTGGGTCCCTCTGCGTGAACCGCCCGGTCTCGGGATCGTAGAACCTCACCCCAAGCTGGAGTAGGTCGAGGTTGTCATCCTGGTAGTGAGTGTAGTACCCAAGCTGCCCGACGTACTGGTAGGGCTGCTCGGTCGAGCCGTAGATATGGTACGTGTTTCCCCACGCGTCATACAAGTACACGTCGGTCATGTCGCCGGCGGCATCCGTGATCAGGTGGGTCGATCCCAACTCATCGAAGTAGTAGTACAGAACCGGCGGCGCCTCGCCTGAGCCTTCGACCCGCGCGATCAACTCTCCTCCCGGTTCGCGCACGTAGTAGAACGAGCCGTCCGCCGGTGTGATCTCTTCCACGACCGCCGGTATCCCCGCCGTCGTGTCATACACGAACTCGGTCGTCGCGTCGTCCTCTGAGCTTGTGAAGCTCACGCGGTTCGAGTCGGCATCCCAAGCCATCTCAGTGGGATAGCTAGCCCCGACGTGGGTCACCGATTCGAGCAACTCTGCTGCCGTATACGTGTAGGTCTTCTGGAGGGTTCCGCCACTGCTCTTCTGCTCGTGCAGACTTCCGCTCGGGTAGTAGGTATACTGATGCTGAGTCGGCCACGTGACGAGCTTGTCGGTCGCATCATACGTCATCGGGTTCGACGGCGGATACTTCCGGTTCCCGACCCAGTCGTAGTTGTAGACCGTGCCGCTGGAGTTCGACAGCCGGTTGTTCGCATCGTAGGTGTACGAACTCGTCGTCCCCCAGTCTACGTCTATGTAACTCGGATTCCCCGAGTCGTCTCGCTGCTGATACTCGACGGACGCGATCGCAGTCGCGCCATCGTAATGCGTGATCGCCTGTACGAGTGAGCGAGGGTCGGTCGCCCCGAAGTCGTAAGTCGTGCTCGTGCCGTTGACCAGATCGACCCGCGTGCGGTTGCCGATCTCGTCGTAGGTGTACTTCGCAAGCCAACTGTTGCCCTTGTCGACTTCCTTCAGCCAGCCGTTCGCATAGTAGAGGTAGTCCACATCGAGCTTGGGGGTGCCGCTCTGCTTCAGGGTGACATTCGTCTTCTGCCCGAGGGCGTTGTATACATACCCGATCTCGCGGTTCGAGGGCGCTGCCGGTGTATAGGTCACAAGCCGGTCCTGAATGTCGTAGTCGTAGCCGGACTCACCGTTGGAGTCCGTCATCGTGTCCCGAAGCCGGCTCCCGCCGACGTATGCGTAGGATACATCGGGGCTGGTGATGGCCGCGACAGGCCAGGAGCCATGCTGGTAATCCACCTTCCTGAGACGGTTGAGTGCGTCATACTCATACGCGGTGACCGGTCGACTTGCGCCCACTCGCTTGCCCCAGGACGGCTACTTGGATGGTGGTTGGCGCAACAGCAGCTCCGCGATGTTGTTGTGACCCGCACGGCGTGTCAACTCCACAGTGGTGAAGCCCCGAGTCTTTACTGTTGGGTCTGCTCCCTGAGCGAGAAGATACTCCACCACAAGCCTATGGCCTTGCATCGCCGCCACCTGGAGGGCTGTGTACTGCGTGGACTCTCCGCCTTTGGAATCGAGATCAGTGACCCTGGCTCGCAGGAATCTCACCATACTCAGGTTTCCGGACCTCGCAGCTTCCCTGAAGGCCTGTGCGTCTACATGTGCGCCATTCTTCGCTAGGAACTCAACAACCTCAAGATGGCCATTACGAGCGGCAAGGGACACAGGTGACCAATAGTTCTGCTGGGAATTGGCAGCCCGTGGATCACGTTCCACTTCGGCCCTCACCGCGTCCAAGTCGCCGAGTGCAGCGGCCTCGTGGATCTTTGACCCTGGTTTGACCCCAACCCTCTTCAACAGGCTGATGGCATCTCTTTGTCCACCTTCCACAGCAAGCATTATGGGCGTAAGCCCATGCTCGTCAGTGGCGTTGGGGTCTGCTCCTTTAGCCAACAGTAGGTTCATGACACAGATATCCCCGCGCTCGGCCGCATAGTGAAGCGCCGTCAACTGACTCCAGTCCTTGTAGTTCACGTCTGCTCCCTTGCGAATCAGTAGTTCTGCGATTTTCGTATGCTTCTGCTTGACTGATATTACCAGTACCGACTCCGGGAACCAGTTAAGTTCACCCTCTGTGATCTCTGCATTGGCTAGACTGGGGTAATGCTTCAGAAGTTGCTCTGCGGCCGCGTAGTCCCCAGTGTCAACGGCACGGATCATCGCACGCTCACGGGAAGTGTTTGCCCTGGAACACCCGCAGACGTTGGCAGCGACTAATGCTACAATAGTTAAATATAGAATATGGGCACTACAGAAAGGCAGCTTCTCGGCGTTTCCCATGGTTTTGCCGTCCCTCTCCATTACCTGACACCAACCGTACCAGGTGTTCTGGTCATCACTTTGGCTTGGGTGGATCTAGGATCTCCCATTCTTTCTGGTGATCCATGCAGCACTGCACACACGACTTACCCTTCTCATCTGCACAGGCCATGCCGATATTGTTATTGTGCTTGTCCATCCGGCACTCTTCTCCTCTGCGGGGCTTTATGAACTCGGGTATCGGAAACTCGTAGACACCATTCAGGTACGCGCGCACACCCGTCCCACCAACGCAATCGAATACGCCCCTGCAATCTCTCATCGTCCGGCAGGCTCGAACGCAGTGACCAAGCGCGTTCCTCTCGTTTCTTCCCTTATCGCCACTGTTATCAATCGCTATCCTATATTTATACAGATACTCTTCTGTCTCCGTGTAGCCCTTGTCCGATGCGCGCCGAGAGCACGTATGACAGGCCGCAAACCACCTAGCTGCAGCACATACCAATTCAGTAACGATCTCTCCCGAGGGATCAACCAAGGCCGTCGGTCGGTCCTGGACATAAGCGTAGTTAGAAGCTGTCAGTGCAGGCACGGGATCCCTCTGCGTGAAGCGCCCCGTCTCCGGGTCATAGAACCGCACCCCAAGCTGGAGGAGGTCGAGGTTGTCATCCTGGTAGTGGGTGTAGTACCCAAGCTGCCCGACGTACTGATACGGCTGCTCGGTCGAGCCGTAGATATGGTACGTGTTTCCCCACGCGTCATACAAGTACACGTCGGTCATGTCGCCGGCGGCATCCGTGATCAGGTGGGTCGATCCCAACTCGTCGAAGTAGTAGTACAGGACCGGCGGTGTCCCAGTCGAGCCTTCGACCCGCGCGATCAACTCTCCTCCCGGCTCTCGGACGTAGTAGAACGAGCCGTCCGCCGGTGTGATCTCCTCGACGACCGCCGGTATCCCCGCCGTCGTGTCATACACGAACTCGGTCGTCGCGTCGTCCTCTGAGCTTGTGAAGCTCACGCGGTTCGAGTCGGCATCCCAAGCCATCTCAGTGGGATAGCTAGCCCCGACGTGGGTCACCGATTCGAGCAACTCTGCTGCCGTATACGTGTAGGTCTTCTGGAGGGTTCCGCCGCTGCTCTTCTGCTGATATAGGCTTCCGCTCGGGTAGTAGGTATACTGATGCTGAGTCGGCCACGTGACGAGCTTGTCGGTCGCATCATACGTCATCGGGTTCGACGGCGGATACTTCCGGTTCCCGACCCAGTCGTAGTTGTAGACCGTGCCGCTGGCGTTCGCCAGCCGGTTGTTCGCATCGTAGGTGTACGAACTCGTCGTGCCCCAGTCCAAGTCTATGTAATTCGGATTCCCCGAGTCGTCTCTCTGCTGGTAGTCGACCTGGCTGATCGCAGTCGCGCCATCGTAGTGCGTGATCGCCTCTACAAATGAGCGAGGGTCGGTCGCCCCGAAGTCGTAAGTCGTACTCGTGCCGTTCACGAGATCGACTCGCGTGCGGTTGCCGATCTCGTCGTAGGTATACTTCGCAAGCCAACTGTTGCCCTTATCGACCTCCTTCAGCCAGCCGTTCGCGTAGTAGAGGTAGTCCACATCGAGCTTGGGGGTGCCGCTCTGCTTCAGGGTCATGTTCGTCTTCTGCCCGAGGGCGTTGTATACATACCCGATCTCGCGGTTCGACTGCGCTGCCGGTGTATAGGTCACAAGCCGGTCCTGGATGTCGTAGTCGTAGCCGGACTCACCGGTGGAGTCGGTCATCGTGTCCCGAAGCCGGCTTCCGCCCACATATGCATACGTGACATCCGCAGTGGTGATGGTCCCAACAGGCCAGGAGCCATGCTCGTAATCAACCTTCCTGAGACGGTTCAGGGCGTCATACTCATACGCGGTGATCGGTCCACTTGTGCCCACTCGCTTCCCGATCAGGTTTCCGACCCTATTCTGGAGCTTCCGTCCTCTCAGCTTCGCCACTGGCAGGCAGAAGTTCTTTTCGCAAAGCAAGGCGACCACCTATCCAGCCTCCGGGTACGGCAGCCAACATGCCTACAAGACATTGATATACCGCCAAGCGCCATAGGTATACCCCATCCGGTCGCAACCGGATGAAGAGCCCAGTCCACACAAGCAGCGGAACTGCAGCATAGGCCCACCCATGCCGTGGCAGCCTCCTTCCCACAAACAATCCGACGGCCAAGCAGATAAGCGCATAGACTGCTATCTCTGCAGTCCGCGGAGGTCTCCAATAGTTAACAAAAGCCCAGCCTACCCCCACGTAGGCGCACGCGAAGAGGATTTCGCTCAGCATGAGAGTCAGGAATACTCGCCTTACCGTATTCCTTGCCGGTGCAGCCTCCGCTACCGTGATCATTGTTGCCATCTCTCCTCTTCCTGAATTGACCTATCATAGTCCATGCCAGGATGGCGCTATCCTTGTGGGGTACCATCTGATTAGCCGCATGCGTTCCCAAGACCAGCCGCGATCTCTCTCCGCTAAACAGATGGATCGAAGAGAAACCATGTTACCTGCCCTAGTTACCACAATGCTCGTGCTTTGGCTCCTTCACACACGCTCGGTATTCCTCCCCACAGGATTTCCTGTTGGCTTTCAGAGCTTTCTCATAGTCGTGCTTGGCACTCTTAAGACAGTCAGCTTCAGGGTCATAGCCCATGAGCTTGCAGGCTCTGTCAGCCCCCTTTGACCAGCTACCATCCGGCGGCAGCCACAACTCACCCTCCTTGGGCTTGATCTTGCTACACTCGCTCTGCAAGTCCTCCAGAAACCATTTTATCCACGGCCCGCATAGCGCCTTATCCAAATCATAGCCCAGCTTAGCAAGATCGCTACCGTTCTGGAGGCAACGCGCTTTATCCTTTCCACAGTGCTTCTTCCGCTCAACGCTGTTCGGCGGCCCTTGGTCTTTGCACCATGCATCCGGCGGCATAAGCTCAAGGCCGGAAGGGTCCGTAGAAATGGTAGGCTGGTCATCGGTGTACGTATACCAGTTCATCCCATCTCTGGCCGGATCCCTCTGCGTGAACCTCCCCGTCTCCGGGTCGTAGAAGCGAACTCCGAGTTGTAGCAGGTCGAGGTTGTCATCCTGGTAGTGCGAGTAGTACCCAAGCCGCCCGACGTATTGGTACGGCTGCTCGGTCGAGCCGTAGATATGGTACGTGTTTCCCCACGCGTCATACAGGTACACGTCGGTCATGTCGCCGGCGGCATCCGTGATCAGGTGGGTCGATCCCAACTCATCGAAGTAGTAGTACAGAACGGGCGGCGCCTCGCCTGAGCCTTCGACCCGCGCGATCAACTCTCCTCCCGGTTCGCGCACGTAGTAGAACGAGCCGTCCGCGGGTGTGACCTCCTCGACGACTGCCGGTATCCCCGCCGTCGTGTCATACACGAACTCGGTCGTCGAGTCGTCCTCCGAACTGGTGATGCTCACCCGGTTCGAGTCTCCATCCCAGGCCATCTCAGTGGGATAGCTAGCCCCGACGTGGGTCACCGATTCGAGCAACTCTGCTGCCGTATACGTGTAGGTCTTCTGGAGGGTTCCGCCGCTGCTCTTCTGCTGATATAGGCTTCCGCTCGGGTAGTAGGTATACTGATGCTGAGTCGGCCACGTGACGAGCTTGTCGGTCGCATCATACGTCATCGGGTTCGACGGCGGATACTTCCGGTTCCCGACCCAGTCGTAGTTGTAGACCGTGCCGCTGGCGTTCGCCAGCCGGTTGTTCGCATCGTAGGTGTACGAACTCGTCGTGCCCCAGTCCAAGTCTATGTAATTCGGATTCCCCGAGTCGTCTCTCTGCTGGTAGTCGACCTGGCTGATCGCAGTCGCGCCATCGTAGTGCGTGATCGCCTCTACAAATGAGCGAGGGTCGGTCGCCCCGAAGTCGTAAGTCGTACTCGTGCCGTTCACGAGATCGACTCGCGTGCGGTTGCCGATCTCGTCGTAGGTATACTTCGCAAGCCAACTGTTGCCCTTATCGACCTCCTTCAGCCAGCCGTTCGCGTAGTAGAGGTAGTCCACATCGAGCTTGGGGGTGCCGCTCTGCTTCAGGGTCATGTTCGTCTTCTGCCCGAGGGCGTTGTATACATACCCGATCTCGCGGTTCGCGGGCGATGCAGGTGTATAGGTCACAAGCCGGTCCTGGATGTCGTAGTCGTAGCCGGACTCACCGGTGGAGTCGGTCATCGTGTCCCGAAGCCGGCTTCCGCCCACATATGCATACGTGACATCCGCAGTGGTGATGGTCCCAACAGGCCAGGAGCCATGCTCGTAATCAACCTTCCTGAGACGGTTCAGGGCGTCATACTCATACGCGGTGATCGGTCCACTTGTGCCCACTCGCTTGCCGATCAGGTTTCCGACGTCATCGTACTCGAACAACTCGGATGCGAGGGCGTCCTGCCCCTGAGAAACTGCGGGATAGTCGATCTGCACGACGCGGTCGTTCTTATCGTACGTGTACGTCGTCTCTCTCACCGTGCTGGAGTCGGAGCGAGTCTTGACCGTCGCCACGTTGCCAAAGTAATCGTAGGTGTATTCGACAAGCGGATAGGTCTCTGACTGGCCCGTCGTGCTCGTCCATACCTTGGTGACCCGCTTGGCGTCATCGTAGGCGTAGTAGGTGTAGCGCTCCTCCTCGTCCCTCGTGGAAGTCAGAGTGCAACAAGAGTAGTTCGATTGAGTGTAGACGGTCGGACTCCCACCCGACTTGGCATAGATCGTCTGAAGCTGCCGCCCCTGGGCGTCGTAGGTATTCCAGATGGTTCGACTGTCCGCATCGGTGGTGCTCAGCACGCGACCCATGACATCGTACTCCGTGTACTCCGGCGTGTCAACGTATGCGGGGGTCTGGAGGCTGCCGTCCCACCATCGGTAGGTCACCTCTGTCGGACCGGGTTCGAGGCGGGTGTCGTTCATGTAGTCATACTTCTTGTAGTACGCGTACGATCCGTCGATGCCTTCGACGGTCTCCTGCGCGAGGAGGCCGATCTGATCGCCGGATGTGTGGTAGCTGTACGTCTTGAGGACAGGATCCGTCGCCCAGTTGGCGTCATTGCTGTCCACCTGGATCTCATCTACCCGGTGGAGAGTATCATCATCCCGCACGTAGTGGGTGTAGTTGTCCCGCACGTTCTTGACGGTCATCGGCCAGAGCGTCATGCTCCCGTCATGCCAGTAGTACTCGTAGCTTTCCGTCGGGATGTCTTCGCCGACTTGCGGATAGGTGACGGTGTCGACCGCGCCTGTGGCGTCATGGTACTCGTAAGTCGTCACCCGACCGAGCGCATCCACGACGGCGAAAGGCTTCCCGACCAGGTTTCTTCCGATAACGAGGTCCGTATCCACCTCCGCCGAATCAGCGGTTGTCATCCCCTCGAACTCGGCGTCCGTTCCCTCCGGGACGTAGGTGCGGTAGGTCGTGGTGTTCCCCAGCGGATCCTCGACCTGCCACAGATAGGTCTTCTTTCCATTGCGCATGAAGAACCGGTATATGGTCGTTTGGTCGCTGTTGGTGCTCGGGCCCTTCCGCGTCACGGTGGTCACATTGGGGTCATTGGCATCGCCATACCAGTAGACGGTCACTATATCGGGATCCGCCGACTGATCGGTCACCGTGATAGTGTTCGCCTGGTCGTTGTATGCGTAGATCACCGTATGGCCGTTCTGTGTCACCGCGGTCAGACGCCCGGACGTATCATACTCGTATGAGGTCTGGGAGAGGAGCGTGGTGTGGGATGTGTCGTCGTAAAGCTTCACCGACAGAGGCTTCTCCGCCGCCCAGCCGCTCATAACATAGGTGATCTCAGTGTGCGTGCCGTCCGGGGCGGTGACACTGGTGATCTTGGTGTCGCCCGTAGCATGAGTGTATGTCCATGAGTCGTCGTTCGGGGTCTGGACGCCCTCCAGCGCGCCGTTCGCAGCGCGCGTGAATGTGGTAGTCCGACCATCGGCATCCTCCACCGAAGAAATGCTGGAAACATTCTGGTGCGGAGCGCCGTACTCTACCGTAGCGCCGGTCGAACCGGTCGAATCCGTCACAGTATAGCCGGTCGTCTGCCCTCCTGACTGGATGCGGGCCAGCTTCGCGGTGAAGCCAAGCTCTATCGGCTCTCCGCCGAAGATGGTCATCACGCAGTTCCCGCAGGCATTCCGGTAGAGGGTGTATTCCGTGCCGTTACAGTCAAACGTGAATGTGCCGTCGCCGTTGCCGTTACCGGCGCCATAGTCGCCACCCGGGCCCGATTTGCCCCCGGCAGGGTCGTTTGGAACGACCGTCCCAATGTTTACCACGCCCCTCCGCAGGTCCGGCGGGACCATGCATCCGCCTGGGCCGCAGGACCCGCAGCCCCCGCCACCGGTCATCGGGGGAAGATCGTCGCAGGCATCCGTTGGATCCTTCACGGTGACCACAATGGTTTCGCTGCAATCACCGACTTCGACTGTGATCTTGTGTTTTCCAGCCGTCCCCCAGCCTTCTTCTTTCGTGTAGGAGACCCCATTGGTCTGTGTGTACACTCCATCTTCATACCAGGCCAGCCAGCTCTCAGGACCGCCATCATTCGTGGTGGCGGTGTAGATCGCCTGCTGGTTCGTACATACCGTGCGGGGACCGTCTATCGAGCCAACTCCAACCACCGTAAACGACAGAGTCTCATTCTCATCGTTGTCGTCATAATACTCATCAGTGTCAATCGCAGTTACGTCCAGGTTGACGGGACCGGGGGGAGGCGTCCACTCACCTGAGTAGACGCCGTCTTCGCCTCTGACTTTCGAACCCAACCATCCTCCGTCGAATTGCAGAGTGTCCATCTTCGGGGTGCCTATCGGGTGGTCCTCAAAGTAGCAGTCGCAATCATATGCATGCAGAGTCACATCCTCGCCACAGCGCATGTAACCATCCCAGATCGGCCCCGAGAGGCTCAAGTAGATCGGCTCCTCATCGTACGGGCCGTTGCATCCGCCCGACAGACACCCCGCAAGGACCATAGACGGCGCGCACACGGTCAGGGCGACTGTGGCTGCAATGAACAGCAGCATAAACCTTGCATTCATATTCGTATTCCTCCAGTTGTCTGTACAGCTATTTCCATGGCATCAGCGGAACACCGGCAGGCTCGCTGAAGACGCCTCCAGACAGATCCTGCAACTCCGTTAGATCCGGAGTTGGAGTATTCGGGCCGAGGTAGTGGTAGCTATAAACGCCAAACCCCACTGCACCGGCGGCCCTGGCATCGACGATATGCTTCATCGTGAGATCGGGCGCAAGGCGGTATGCTCCTATTCCTGCGTAGACGTGCCGCCCGTGAGCAGCAGCCAATGCCGCAGAAGCATACTCGGGCATCTTATCTTCGGTCAGGTAGAGCATCGCGATTATGAAATCGACCATGCTGTCCCTCAACCATGCCTCATAGTCCTGAAAGAAGAATCCGGCGGCTGTCTCCGGCTTCATGATACCGGACACAGAGAGCTTGACAGAGGGCCTGACGGAGACGACGGCCGCATGCACATCGCGCACCAGTGCGGTTACCTGGTCCCGCCGCCATTGGCACCAAATCGGATCGTCATCCTCCGGAACCTCCGAGATGGACTGCTCTTGTTTGAAGCGCGCAACGCTGATGGCATTGTAGCCATATTTCGCGACCGGATACCTGATGTTGTCCAGATGAATGCCGTCCACCTGGTAGTTGTTCAAGACATCGGTGACCACCGACACGAACTGCTCCCTCACCGCCGGGATCCCCGGATCAACCCATATCTTGCCAGTTCCAACGATCGTCTTTCCATCCCTATCCGCCATCAGCCATTCGGGATGAGCGAGATGGATAGCACTCGCCGCCGGTCTGGACCACTTCGAGTCGAGGGCGACCTCATAGACCGAGAGCCAGGCGTGGACCTGCATGCCGACCGCGTGGGCTTGGGTGATGATATCGGCGAGGGGATCGTAGTCGGCGGCGATATCGGAGGCCTTCGGTTCGATGTGGGAGTTGTAGTAGGCGTCCCCGCGCTTGCGCACCTGGACGATGAGCGCGTTGAAGTTCGCCGCCCTTGCAGCGGTCACCATCTGAGTGACCTGCTCGTGCGTCTTGAATCCGGGGTGGAACGCATCCACATAGAGCCCGCGGAACTCGTTGGCATAGGAAATCGTGCCGAGGAGAAGAAGGAAGGCCGAGGCGGTGATGAGACGAAAAACATGTTTCATGTTGCTCCATACCTCCAGGGAGAATCCGAAATTCGAAACTCGAAACTTCAGGCAAACACTACTTCACGTAAACTCGCGCATATCTTCGAGGCCATCGAGGGTAGCGGGACATGATAGGCCTCATATTTGTGGTTCACCTACAGTATAACGCCAAATCGCACGAAACGATACGGCCCTCGCATGATGTTTTCGTGAACTCTTTGTGACGCCTTCGACACAGTTCGGCGTGCACTCGGGTTGCCTCGGTTTGCGTATCCCCGACCTTGGTTCGGAAGGGCTCCGGGAGCTAGCCGGACGTGTCACTTCTGCAGGAGTGGTCCACCACTTCTGCAGTCGGAGCCCTACACTACTGCAGTTGGTGACCACCACTTCTGCAGAAGTACCCTGCCACTTCTGCTGTCGGAAGGCGCCCGGGAGTCAGCCGGAGACGACTTGTCTATAGAAGTATGACCACCGGGAGTCAGCCGGAGACGATACTTCTATGGAAGTATGACCACCGGGAGTCAGCCGGAGACGACTTGTCTGTAGAAGTATGACCACCGGGAGTCAGCCGGAGACGACTTGTCTGTAGAAGTATGACCACCGGGAGCTAGCCGGAGACGATACTTCTATGGAAGTATGACCACCGGGAGTCAGCCGGAGACGATACTTCTATAGAAGTATGACCACCGGGAGTCAGCCGGAGACGATACTTCTATGGAAGTATGACCACCGGGAGCTAGCCGGAGACGATACTTCTATGGAAGTATGACCACCGGGAGCTAGCCGGAGACGATACTTCTATGGAAGTATGACCACCGGGAGCTAGCCGGAGACGATACTTCTATGGAAGTATGACCACCGGGAGTCAGCCGGAGACGATACTTCTATGGAAGTATGACCACCGGGAGCTAGCCGGAGACGACCCGTCTGTAGAAGTATGACAGCGTTGGGTTGCTGGTGACAACAGAGCCGGATTCTTCACTGCGCTCAGAATGACAGCGCTGTGATCTTCACCATGGCGCATCCCCTTCGGAGCGGCACGGTAAGGCGAAGGACATCGCCCTCCACCTCGGCGTTCACCGTTGCGGGGTGGGGGATGCCGGGATGGAGTGCCTCCACCACGGGATGCTTTGGCCACTCCTTGAGACTTGACGGCTTGCGGATGGTGACACGGACGCTCTCCGCCTTCCCGCCGAACGTGACCGGAACGATGTAGGCGCCGGGGACCTCGAAGAGGTTCGCCTTAGACGTCCCCTCGACCTCGATCACGTGCGGCTCGAGCACCCACTTCTTTCCTCGCATCAGGTCGAGCAGCGGCCCGTATTCGAGGTACCACTTGTCCGCGAACTCCGACGGGCGGATGGTGTGATCGTTCAAGGGGACCGGGGCTGTCGGGAAGACGCCGAGGTGGAGGTGCCGCTGGAAGAAACCGTCAGGGTCGTTGCCGAGCGCCCATGCCTCGGGAGTCCATGCTATCGCCGGCTTTCGGACGCAGAGGAACGCCGTCCCGTTCAGATAAACACCCTGATGGCCGAACTCATGATAGACACCATCCGCTTCCCTGAGCAGGTCGAGTCGCATGCTCGTCAACGGGTTGACGAAGATCACCTTGCCGTTGGAGTGCATCAGAGCCCCCAGCTTGCTCATCGTGGACTTCCATGATTCGCCGAGACAGCGCATGGGCTTCCCATCGCGCCAGGAAACGCCGTCGTCGGCTTTGCTGTTGTAGCAGTTGAGCCAGTCCATCCGGTCGATGCATATCCCCGACGATGCCGGCAGCTTCTCGATGTGACGGCGGGCCTGATCGAGCAGGAAGTTCTGATATGAGGGAACGCCGCAGTCGAGCAGGATGCTGTTGCCCCAACTCGAGAATTGGCCCCCGGACAGATCGGTCACGATTGCATCGCCGAAAGTGGAGAAGACGTACTTGCCTGGGTCCGACCAGGGCTTGCCGGGCACGGGCGGAGTGGTGGCGACCGTTCCCACCTCGGTCATGTTGAAGTAGTTCAGGACATGGAAGCCCGCTTCGCGCATCCTCTCGGAATAGGCCAGCCATTCGGTTGATGGAGGTATCGTTATCCTTGCCAATCGGCGTGCCGTCTGAATAGAGGTCGAACCTCGGCCACGTCTCATCGTCGCTCTTCACGGGAGGGAGAAACATGCCGATGTAGGGGAAGTCGAAGCTCGCCTTCCAGTTCACTCGGAAAGCCATCTTCTTGAACCGCTCGACATCGAGATCGCCCTCGTAATAGGAGTAGGCCCCACATCCGGCAATGTCATCGGCCTTTGGATTCGGCGGGTTGAAATAGACCGGGTAGCGGCTCACCATCCATCCGAGGCCCGCGCGCCAATCGGCTTTGTGGGGCACGAAATCGGCCGAGAACGTGACCGGGCTTGCGCGCCCTATGCGATGGTCCGACCTTGCGAACGTGATAGAGCCATCGCTGCCCGTGCTGAATGACGCACCGAGATAGACGTCCTCAGGGGAGAGAATCAGGCTCAGTCCGGCATCATCGGACGGCATGAGGATCGAGGCGATTGGAAGGCTCACCATGCCTATGGACATGCTCCGTGCGGCGAACTCCTTCGCGACCAGTGGATCATTCCAGCCTCCGGTCCCCCCGTCTCCCAGTCCCCGCGTCCCCGTGTCGCTGCCGGGGTCATCCCAGGCGGTCCAGAAGAGCGAGTCCTTCGTCTCCGGCCAGCGGAACTGCGAGATGATCGGCGTGGTCCACGGCCCGCCCTTGCCGACGATCTCGATCTCCCACCGGATGCTGTTCTTCGTCGGGATGAAGCGCTCGATCACCCGGCACTCATCCCCGGCGATCGTTCGGGCAGGAGTTGCGGCCCTCGTTCGGGCAGGAGTTGTACTCCTGCCCGCAGCACTGCCTTGGGAGTTCAACTCCCCCTCCAGTACTGCGGGCAGGAGTACAACTCCTGCCCGAACGAGGGAGGTTGCCGGGTGAACGAGAGTGCGCTCGAACTCCATACCGCCGTTTCGCAGTACGATAGCCTTGACATCCCCATCCTTGCATCCGAGCAGTCGCAGTCTGCCCGCAATGGGATGCGTCGCGTTGCCCAGTATGACCGCGCAGACCTCTCCCTTGTCAGAGAGCTTGAGGGTGATCCCCGGGGCACGGACGGAGTACTTCGCGGTTGGAACAGGCATACTCCTGGGCGTACCGATCAGGACCGCGTCGGCCCAGTCGGCATGATCGCAGGTCGAGCCGTCGCCGGTATCTTCCACGACGAGCTTCAACTCGTTCGCGCCGTAGATGGGGACGCTGACCGGCATCGCCGGGGAGTCGATCTTCATGACTCCGCTGGAGAACAGCTCCCGGCCGTCGGCGTAGACCTTGAAGACGATGCTCGGCTGCTTGTACTCCTTCATCTCGGCATCGACGCCGACGAGGGCCTTGAAGCGCCCATACTGCCCGTCGAGGTCATAGACGATCTCGCTCCGGGCATGGGCGCCGAGTCCGCGCTCGAATACCCGGTCGCCGATCTGCAGAGGTTTGCCCTGGACGCTCTTGTTGACTCGAAGCTGCCCCCATCCCTGTGAGGAGTAGATCGGCCCGAGTGTGTCGAGCCCGATGGTGTCGGCGGCCAGAGGAAGAGGTAACGCCAGTCCGGCCAGGAGAGCGGCGATGATCAGAATTACGGTAACACTCGTTGTCATGTTTCCCTCCGAAGCGATCACGTCCGCTCCCCTGCCGACCTCAGTGCTGGAGCAGCATCACTTGATGGCGAGAAGCTCGATGTCGAAGAGAAGTGTGGCGTTCGGGCCGATGTCCGGGCCATTCCCCGCCTCACCATATCCGATTGCCGAAGGAACGACGAGCTGCCACTTCGAGCCAACAGGCATGAGCAGTAAGGCTTCCGTCCACGCGGGAATGACTCCACCGACTTGGAAGGACGAGGGGGCAGGGTGGCGGTCCGAGCTGTCGAATTCCGTGCCGTCGAGAAGCGTTCCTCGGTACTTGCATTCCACGGTGTCGGTGCGGGCCGGCTTCTTGCCTGTGCCTGCCTTGATGATCTTGTACTGCAGCCCGCTCGGAAGGGTGACAACGCCAGGCTTCTTCTTGTTCTCAGCGAGGAAGGCCTCTTCATCCTTCTTGTTCTTCTCAGCAGCAGCGGCCTCTGCCGCAGCCTGCTTCTGCATAAGCTCGTTAGAGAACTGAACCAGAGTTTTCTGCATCTCGTCGTCGGTCATGAGGAGCTTCGCGCCGGCGAATGCGTCCTTCATCGCCTTCGCGAGGATGTCCACATTGAGTTCGGCCCCGTCCTGGCGGAGGCTTTTCGCTATCTGGATGCCGATGGCGTAGCTTACCTTGTCCATCTGAGTCGTCAGTGTCAGAGCCTTTGAGGGAGCAGGTTTGGCCTCCGCGGGCGGCGTGGCTGTTGTGGCGGTCTCAGCGCCTACCTGAACGGACAGGATGCCGAGTGTCAGAACTGCTATCCATATGAATCTCATCGTTTTCCCTTTCTTGATGAACTGCGCCCGGCCGACTGGTGGACGCATGGACGTATTTGGCATGGGTCATTTTACCATGAGGGGCGCGCAGTGGGCAAGGCGCGCGGACGAGTCAGAATCGATCAACGGCCGCATACGGCCCGCATCTCATCCGTCGTGATGAACCCGGCGGCGGAGCGCATCCGGTTGCCCGCGCGCACGAAATCGACGATCGCCCGCTGGAGCGAGGTCGTGGGAGTCAAGGCCGTGATATCGAGGGTCCCACTGCCGAACGCCAGGTCGTAGCACTGACCCTCCGAGCCGACTACCGGCAGCAGGTGGAACGGCGACTGGAACTTCACGATATTCGACTCAGGTGGCAGAATCTTCGGAAGGCTCGGATCGAGCAGCCACGACCAGCAGGTGAACGACGTGAACTTCATCTGGGGATAGTAGCTGGGGAAGAACTCGATCGCCTGAATATAAGATGCCAGGCAATCTTCCCAGAGCAGTTTGCCCCCGCTGGTCCGGCCGGGGATGTGCACCTCGACCATGTGGTCGCCGGGAGTAATGAGCGGTTGCCACTGGCTCGTTGAGAGTGTGATGGGTTCCCGTGCTGCCAGCGCGCCGGGCAGGACGGCATTCCCCCGCGCGAAATCATCGCCGATCTCGAACTCGGATTCCCAGGCGTTCGGATCGGTTACGCTGTTCGTGCCGTCCGCCACTCCATCGGTTCCATAGCGCTTTCCGCCTTCGCACAACGTCATCAGCTCGCCGGAGGTTCGATGCTGATAGACGCGGAACGGCCAGGTGTAGTCGTTGGGGTTGAAGACCAGCCTTCCGAGGCGGAACATTTTCCCCTGGAAGTAGTTGCGCATCCATCCCAGGTAGCGCATGCCGTACACGCCGTATTTCGCATGGTAATCCCTGACCTGCGCTCCGCACTGCGCGAGTGAATCGACAGCGATCTGCTCCGATACACCCATCGCCCGGAAGACGTCAAGCGCGTGCTCCGTGCCGGAGACCAGAACGGCGATGCGGAAGAGTGGCGCACGCCCCCCGAGCACACCCTTCGGCGCGGAGAGGACATCCTCCGCCAGTGCTCGTCCGCCGGGCAGGTGGAACAGGAGGAAATGCCAGAGAAGCCCGAGTTCGATCAGGGCCGGGCGCTTCCTGATCTCAGCGCAGACCGATTCGAGTTCGCCCATGCATTCAGTCGGCAGGGCGAAGACTTCCATCGCGTTCGGCGGAATCGAGCCCATCTCGACTCCGCATCCTCCGCCGGACCTCCATTCCTCGAACGCCTGCCAGTGTGTCCTGCAGAATTCGTGGACCTGCTCGATGTCCAGTTCCCTGACGAGCTTCTCGATACCCGGGTTGCTGCTTTCCATACCCCTGTCGGCCTCCAGTGCAGAATTAGGCGTCGGCAAGCAGTTGACCTGCCGGTTACCACATAAAGAACTGAGGGCCGGCGGATGCCGGCCCTCAACGTTGGGGATGGAGTTGTACTCCATCCCCGCTGACCAGGAAAAAGGGGATGGAGTACAACTCCATCCCCAACGTCTACTCAACGATCACTCAAGCGATCAGTCGCCGCTGACCTGCTGGAATCTCGCGCCATCGGCGACGACGATCTTACCCGTCGCGCCGGTGCCGTTTCCGAGCTTGAGGTAGGCGCCCGTCCCGGGCCAGCGAAGTGCTTGCCGGTGAGCAGCGATCTCCAAGCTCCACCGTTCGTCGACTGGTTCCAGGCCACAGCCTGAGAACCGCCGTCCCAGTAGAGAGTGAACGGCGCGTTGGTCGCTCTGTTAGATCCTTGCGGATACCAGATGTAAGTGTCGAAGTTGCCGGCATAGGAGATGCTCGGCCGCCAGACAGCCGTCTTGGTCTCGCTGACAGCGGTGCTGGCGTAGTGGTAGTTGGTTAGGTACTTGTCGGCCGATGTGGTCTGAACCGTCCAAGCGCCGGTGAACGTGCACGCCGGGTTATCGACAATCGCCTCCTGGTATCCCGGAGTCGTCGCACCAGCGCTCGTGCTCTGCGCCGAGTTGTTCTGGGCCGCGTCATAGGCCGACACCGTGTAGGTGTACGCAGTTCCGGGCGATCGGCCACCGTCGGAGTAGCTGGTGGTCGCCGAGGTCCCGATCTGTACGCCGCCTCGGAAGACCTTGTAGCCGGTCACGCCAACATTGTCCGTGGAAGCGGTCCAGGACAGGTTGATCCTCTGCGGACCGACGGCCGTCGCGGTGAGGCCGGTCGGGACCGTAGGCGGAATACCGTCGAGAGTCGTGGCGCTCGCCTGGGCGCTCTGGGCCGACTGATTGCCCATCGCGTCGTATGCCGCCACCTTGTAGGTGTAGAGAGTGCCTCCCGCGAGCCCGGTGCTCGAGTAGGAGGTCGTTGCGCTCGTCCCTATCTCGACGCCGTCCCGGAAGATCCTGTACCCGGTTACTCCCACGTTGTCGGTCGAGGCGGTCCAGGTCAGATTGATCTGGCTCGACGACACCGGGGTTGCCACCAGGTTGGTCGGCACGGTCGGAGCGGAGATGTCCGTCGACACGAGAAGGAATCGCACCGCATCCGCCATGACACTCTTCGACACCTCACCGGTACCGTTGCCGAGCTTCACGTAGCCGGCCGTACCTGCGAGGAATCTCTTATTGGTGAGCAGAGTGTTCCACGCGCCACCACCGGCTGTCTGGTTGGCGGTCACGGTCTGCGAGCCGCCGTCCCAGTAGACGGTGTAAGGGGCCGCCACAGACCGGTTGCTTCCCTGAGGCCACCATCCGTAGATCGTGTAGATCGCGGAGATGTCCATGGTCGGACGGAATGTCGCGGTCGCGGTCTCAGTCGCCTGAGTGGTGATGTACCGGTAGTCGGCGCCATACTTGTCCGTGGTTGCTGTTCCCGTGAACCACGAGCCCACGTAGGTTGCCGCCGGGTTATCAACGACGATATCCGTTGCATACGGAGTTGTCGCCACGGACTGGTTGCTCAGCCCGGAGTTGTTCCCTGCCGCGTCGTACGCGCTCACCGTGTAGGTGTAGGTCGTGTTCGGCGAGCAGGTGGTATCTGAGTAGGAGGTCGTCGCGCTGGTGCCGATCTGTGCGGCGTTGCGGAAGACCTTATACCCGGTGACGCCAACGTTGTCGGTCGAGGCGGTCCAGGCCAGGTTGCACTGGGTCCGGGAGATCGCCGTCGCCACGAGTCCTGTCGGCGCGGTCGGAGCGATCGTGTCCGGAGTGGTCACGACTGCCGCTGTGCTCTGCGCCGAGTTGTTACTCGCCGCGTCATAGGCACTGACCGTGTAGGAGTAGGTCTGTCCTGCCGAGCAGGTGGTGTCCGAGTAGGTGGTCGTCGCGCTCGTACCGATCTGCACGCCGCCTCGGAAGACCTTGTAGCCGGTCACACCGACGTTGTCAGTGGACGCCGTCCACGAGCAGTTCACCTGCGTGCTCGAGATCGCCGTCGCGCTCAGTCCGGTGGGAACGCTCGGCGGAGTGGTGTCTCCACCTTGCGTCGTCACGGGGACGCCTGCTGTCTGAGCGGAGGTATTCCCCGACCCGTCGTAGGCAGATACCTTGTAGGTATATGTGGTGTTCGCGGAAAGGCCGGTGTCCGAGTACGACGGAGCAACGCTCGTACCGATCTGGACGTCGTTCCGGTAGACCTTGTACCCGTTCACGCCCTTGGCGTCGGAGGAAGCGGCCCACGTCAGGTTGATCTGGGTCTGAGACGTCGCTGTTCCCCCCAGACCTGTCGGCACGCTCGGCGCGGTGGTGTCGAAGCCGTCGTGCTCGGACAATATGTAGTCCACGATCCAGCGGTTGCCGTGGTTTGTCTGGTCGAAGTCCAGCCGGAGCTGAGTGATATGTCCGGCAGGCCAGGTGGCGTTCCGGCCAACCGGCAGATAGACATCGGCCCAGGCATCCTGCGCGACGTAGGTGACGTGTGTCGACTTGGACTCGCTCCAGGTGCCGTCCGCGCTCGTGATCCAGTATAACGCCATGTCATGGACGTTCGTGCTCCCGTTCTGTGGGAAGACACGTACGTGGATCCAGTCGTTGACGCCGCCGAGGTAGTTGTAGGGGAAGCCGCTGCCGCTGAGGCTGGGGCTCAGGAGAATGGCGTCATTCGCCGTCTGATCGGTTACGAGAATGCCCGGCCATCCGCCTGATGTCTGCCAGGGTGCCGTCAACGCGTTGCCGGCGTACCAGCCCATGACATCGCCGGCGTTGTCGTAGTGCCACCAGAGCGCATTCTGCAGCACGAAGTGGTTTACGATCCAGCGGTTGCCATGGTTCACCTGGTCGAAGTCCAGTCGCAGTTGGTTGATCGTCTGTCCCCACCACTTGGCATTGTTGATGTAGAGGTTGACGGTCGCCCAACTGTTCTGCGCATTGTAGTTGACGACGGGAGTGGACTTGGGCGCATCCCAGAAGTTCTCACCATTGGTCTTCCAGAAGAGCTGCAGGTCATGCGCTGCCGTGTTCCCGTTCTGTGCGTAGAAGTCCACATTGACGGTCTGAGGTCCCCAGACTCCGCCAAAGTTCGTGGCGGGGCTGTGAACGTAGGCGTCATTGCCGGTCTGGTCGAAGTACATCGATCCGTTCCAGTCGGCGCCGGTCCACCAGATCGCCGACGTGCTGTTGCCGGGAGTCCAGTAGTCATTGCCGCCACCGAACAGGTAAGGCGGATTGTAGTAGGTCGCGCCGTTCACGACTGAGATCATGTAGCCCCAGTCCCATCCGCCGCCTGGATCCCAGTGGGTCCCGCCGCAGACGCAGTTGTTGACGTCGACGTGCCCGCAGATACCCGGGGGGCAACCGTTATGCGCCTTCTGAATCCCCCAACTGTCGCAGATATCTCTGCACAGGAGTCCGACGGTATCGTAGAGCAACTGAGGGTGGCTCGGGGAACCGGCGTACCCCTCGTTCTCGATGCCGATCGCGCGGGAGTTCACGCAGCCCGCGTGCCATGCGCGGTACCACTCATCGACGCACTGCCATACTCCGCCGCCTTCCGATGTCACGTAGTGAGCGGACACCGAGGAGTTGCAGTTCTTGAACCATGAGCGGCATCCTGCGGCCGTTCCCTCGATAGTGTGGATGACGATGGTATCCTTCGAGGTTGAAGTGGCGGTGTAGTTGCAGGTAGCCGCTGCGTCCCACACGGCTGGACCGTACTGAGCGCTCATGGTTCCCGCCACCGCCGCTCCAGGCTCGAGGCTCTTCAGGTCCACCGATCCGATGGACTGCGCAGAGAAGCCGAACCCCTCTCCCTGGCTGTTCACGTGTTCGAATCCGCGCTGCAGCTTCTGGAAGACTTCCATTGCGAACAGGCGGCTGTTCTCCTCATCCAGTCCCGCATACGAGATGACCGGATGGAGCCACGCATCGATGCCGCCATCCCGGTTGATGCCCGCCGCGTTGGCGAACGAACTCAAGACCGCCGCTGCGGCATTGATATTGGCCTTGGGGTCGGTCTTGGTCGTCTCAGGCGATGCCCCGACCAGGGAAGCGCCTAGAACCAGGGTGTCCGATCCCAGGATATTGTCTCTGAGAGCCATGATCCCGTAGCCGCCCTCGATTGTGGGCGCGTCTCCCCGGTTCTCAAAGTTGCTTCCGAACCATCCGAGGGTGAGAAGCAGGTCAAGGGGAACGTTGTACTTCTTCGCCGCCGCCTTGAAGATCGGGTTCAACTGGGTGCCCATTGCCAGTGGCTTGGCCACATTGGGATCTCCAGGTACTCTGGCGAGAGTTCCGCCCACCTCTGCGAATGCACAGCTCATCGCTGCGAGCAGGGCAAAGCCCAACAGCAGCGAGATGAGTGTCTTCGATCTTGCCATTGCTGAATCTCCTTTCGATTGCATACATTGGGTCATTCCTGGTGGTTGCGCCTCGATGAAGTCTCCGCTCTCTACCCCCCTTCCTGGAGACGTGACATGGGTCGAGGTCTTCTGTGATCAAGATGACCCTGTCTCGGTTGGTGGCCGAACCAGACTATTCCACCCGAACCTTAGCGGCCACGTCACAAGGCATGGTGGCTGCCTCTGACATGGCGGAATTGTGGATTGGAGCAGTGTTTCTAAGCGTTCGGGTTGGTTAACATCATACTAATGCGGTGCGCCCCATATGTCAAGTAGTGATTTTCGCGAGTTTCGCGATTTCGTGAACGAATGGAGGACGAGGCCGCGGGGAGTGGACAGAGAACCGAGGGTCGGCGCTCAATGAGGAACGCCGACCCTCGATCTGTTACCCGAGTGTCTTCCCAGAGGAAGATCAGCGCCGAATCAACATGACGGCATCGGCGACCACTACCTTGCCAGTGGTGGTCCAGCAGGAGAGCTTGACGTTAGTGCTCACCGCGGCGAAGTTCCATGTGCCGAGGCTGTTCCACGTGCCCCCGCCGGTCTGCTGATTCCTGGTGACGATCTGACTCCCGCCATTGTAGTAGACCGTGTACGCGGCAGTCAGAGACCTGTTTGTTCCCGCAGTCCACCACGCGTAGACCTCATAGTTGTCAGCGGTCGGGATCGTGCAGTTCCACGTCGCCTGATCGCTGGTGGCGGCGGTGGGTCTGAACCGGTAGTTGGCTCCGTACTTGTCGGGCGCGGAAGTACCGGTCGACCAGTTCGCGGACGCGGTGAACCCGGTCTCGGCGTTGTCTACAATGATAACCGTGGACTCATTGACAGCCCCGCACTGTGCGGACTCATTGTTGGCTGCATCATATGCCGATACCGTGTACGAGTATGTAGTCCCCTCGGCCAGGCCGGCATCCGGGTAGCTGAGTCCCGACACGGAGGTCAGATACCCGCCGTTTCGGTAGATCTTGTACCCCGTCACGCCGACGTTATCCGTGGAAGCATTCCACGCGAGGTTGATCTGGCTCGTAGACTGAGCAACCGCTATGAGACCTGTAGGCACACTCGGAGGCGTAGTGTCCGCCCCGCCGGTGACCGTGATCCACCATGTAACGTCGCCGCCGAACCATGTCACGCTTTCCTGGAGCGGCCGGTACTGCTCCGTGTAGTTACCGGGAGTCATTGGCGCTCTGAGAATGAATGTGAACCTGCCGACCTGACCGGTCGACACAGCGCTCTGGTCGACGTCGCTCGGGCGGCTGCAGGACAGCCAGTTGCCGTTCTCGAAGAACGGGCTGCAGCGATCCTGAGGGCCCTGAGTGCCGAGCCGTGTGCCGGCATGGCTCCAGGTTGCTGTCCCATCGTTCATGTATTCGGCCCATGCGATCGCGGTTGACCCGGCGACCATCGACGCGGGGTAAGACTGGCCGACGTAGTGAGCCGCATAGGACGGAGGAGGCGGAGCGCCTGCCACGACGCCGATGAAGTAGCCCCAGTCCCAGCCGCCGCCCGGATCCCAGTGCGTGCCGCCGCAGTGGCAGGCATTGGCATCGTTGTGGCCGAGGATTCCAGGGGCACAGCCGCGATGCTCTTTGGGAATACCCCAACTGTTGCAGATGTCTCGAGTGAGCAGTCCGCAAGCATCGTACAGACTCTGAGGGTGACTCGGTGAACCCGCATAGCCCTCATTCTCGATGCCGACAGAGCGGGGGTTCAGACAGCCCACATGCCATGCCCTGTACCACTCATCGACGCACTGCCAAACTCCACCGGCTTCCGAGACGACGTAGTGAGAGGAAACCTGGGAGGCGCAGTTCTTGAACCACGACCGCGCGCCGGCCGCCGTTCCCTCGATAGTGTGGATGATGACGGTATCCTTCGAGGTGGAAGTGGCAGTGTAATTGCAGGTAGCCGCCGCGTCCCAGACCGCAGGGCCATACTGAGCACTTTCGGCCGAGGCCAGCGCTGATCCAGGCTCCAGGCTCTTCAGGTTCACCGAGCCGATCGACTGGGATGAGAAGCCGAAGCCCTCCCCCTCGCTGTTCACGGCATCCAGCCCGCTGTTCAGTTTCTGGAATACTTCCATCGCGAACAGCCGGCTGTTCTCCTCATCCAGTCCCGCATAGGAGATGACCGGATGAAGCCACGCATCGATCCCGCCATCGCGGTTGATGCCCGCCGCGTTGGCGAACGAACTCAAGACCGCTGCTGCGGCATTGATATTGGCCTTGGGGTCGGTCTTGACCGTCTCCGCGGACTCTCCGATAAGAGAAGCGCCGAGAACCAGGGTGTCCGATCCCAGGATGTTGTCCCTCAGGGCCATGATTCCGTAGCCGCCTTCGATCGTCGGCGCGTCGCCACGGTTCTCGAAGTTGCTTCCGAACCATCCCAGGGTGAGAAGCAGGTCAAGGGGAACGTTGTACTTCTTCGCTGCTGCCTTGAAGATCGGGTTCAACTGGGTACCCATGGGAAGGGGTTTCGCCACACTGGGATCTCCAGGTACTCTGGCGAGAGTTCCGCCCACCTCTGCGAATGCACAGCTCATCGCTGCGAGCAGGGCAAATCCCAGGAGCAGCGAGATGAGTGTCTTCGATCTTGCCATTGCTGAATCTCCTTTCGATTGCATACATTAGGTCATTCCTGGTGGTTGCGCCTCGATGAAGTCTCCGCTTCTTACCTCCCTTCCTGGAGACGTGACATGGGTCGAGGTCTTCTGCAATCAGGATGACCCTGTCTCGGTTGGTGGCCGAACCAAGCTTCTCAGCCTGAACCTTAGCGGCCATGCTGCTGACATGGTGGCTGTCAGTGGCACGACAAGAAGGTGGACTGCTGAGCATTTCTAAGCGTCCAAGCTGATATCGCCATCATAATGCGGCGCTTCGAGGATGTCAAGCACTTATTTTGCCTTTTTCCTCAGCGACAGCCCATAGGCTCTTAGCTGCTCTGGGATGTCAACGATATCGGGGCATTCACCAAAGAGGTACGGGGAGCGGATATGACTACTGCCCACCAACCACGTGCCGCAGTTGTCGCAATAACCTAGTTCTCGATGATCCACGACAGTCGCTGTTCCCAATGCCTCATGTATGTAGAAATCCCCGATCTTCGCCCTACAGTGCCTGCAGTGATTCATCAGGTATCTTGATCTAACAGTGTGGCTGTAATCCAAGCGGATGTCTATGTGCCAATCACTCCTGAGTATGGTCGCCAGCGTCAGCCGCTTCCTAGACGGGATCTCGTCTGCTTCCTCACTCTCCGGTTGTATGGTAGCAATGGGTGTGGTACAGCCGCAGTTGTAGCACGAGTAGTCGGCGAGAACCTCCAGGGCAAAAGGGAAAAGCACTGAACCGCAGGCCTGGCACTGCGCGCGCGGGTCATCAGTAGTAGACGGAATCCGTCCACAGATGGCGAACGCCCTAGCGTGTCTCTCCATCAGACTCCTTCGCGCAGGACAGGTATGTGCTCCAGCCAATATTGCGGACAGAGTTATGCGGTCGATAATATCAGGTAGTTCCTCCCACGTTGGGCTGACAACGTAAACAGGCTTGTTCCATTCGCCCATGTAGTATGAAATGGCAGTATCCTCTGGAGCATGAGATACAACAACCTCTATGACAGCATGCGGACTGCCGGAGGTATCCTTGAGTAGGATGTCGGGTATCACCGGCCCGATCTGCGTCTCTACCTCGATCTCGCCTGTCTCTACAATGAGATCAATCGCATGTGTGTCACGACAGTATGGGCACTTGTAGCTGGCGAGGAACGCGGGATGCGGGTTGATCTCAAGGCTTCGACGGAGGGCGCCAGCTATCATCTCTTTCGCGGCTTTGTGGAGCGCTGTTTCGCCCGAACACCTGCCATCATTGCTGTGAGCGAAATGCCAGATGCGTTCTTCTCCGCGTCTAGCGATCATGGGCTTGCCACAACCAATACAGCGGAAGGGTCCGGTGGCACTGATATTATGCACCAGGGCTATCGTGCCATCTGGACTATAGGCTGCAGAATACACCGCCTTCTTCTTCATAGCCTAGCGCCTCGCCAAGTGCTTCATATAGCCTGTGCTCGATGCTCCCAGACCGTCAGATGATTGCTATCTGCTACTGACTCAGTTTCAGCAAGACTCCCTGTCCGGGAGCCAGGTAGTAGTAGAAGGGCGTCGTGTACGGCCGCAGTTTCCCGCTGATCGGATCGAGGTACTCCACCGACTTCACGGGCGCGTTGAACTCCGGCTGCACGGGTGACGAATGCTGGAGGTCCTTGTTCACGATCATCACCCAGCGCGAGCCGTCCTCATGGGTGAAGTCGCCTGCGATCCAGTTCACACCGTCCTTCATCGACTTCACGAGCGTCTTGTTGCTCGGGCCATGGTTCTTGTCCGGCACAGCCCCGAAGTGGTACACATCGTCCGATCGGAGCTTCAGGAGCGTCGGCCCCATGTTCAGTATCTGGCGGTTGATGTTTCTCAGCCAGTCCCAGACCTGCGTCTTCTCGCCGAACTGATCGAGCGGGCCCATGCGAAAGTTCCCGAGGTCGGGCGCGCCGACGATAGACCCGCTGTAGAACTTGTAGTAGCTCAATCCCTTGCATCCGTACACAAGCGAGCCGAACGTCTGCATCCGCAGGTCGGTCTGCGTCAACTCACGGTAATGCCAGTGGGGCGCGGTCAGGACGATGTTGTAGAACGGGAGGCCGTGTCTCAAGCCTGCCTCTCGGTAGCGGGCGATCGTCACCCAGAAGCCGTCGGAGAACCCACCGTCCGCCTGGATGGCGTAGAGGTCGTACGAGAGGATTGGCGGCTTGCAGATGACGCAGAAATCCTCGATGTACTTGTCGTATGCATCACCACCGCCGGGCAAAAGGTTGATGTACGGCCACTTGCCGGGCGCTTCCTTCTTGACGAGTTCGACCGCCTTCGCTAGGGCAGGGTACTCGTCCGCACCCGGCTCGTCCTTGAGGTGATAGCCAAAGACCGCCGGGTGGTCTTTGGTCTGCTCGATCATCTTCGACACCGCCGGCAGGTCGGCGTAGGCATTGAAGTTGCCGTTGAAGACGATCGCCCGGATGCCGTGTTTGCTGCACGAATCGAGCATCTTCGGCGGCACGAATGCGACCATGTTGATCCCGCAGTCGGCCATCTTCTTCAAGGTGGCATCGTCGGTCGCGTAGTCCCACGCCATCAGCGGGAACAGCGGTTTCTTCTCAGCAGCACTTGCTCCTGTCATTGCCATTACCCCCAGGATCAGTATCAGTGTGATCAGACTGTTCTTCACTTGGGAACCCCTCCAAGTTATCCCGGCCTATTCGCTTTGCCACGGTGAACCCGTAGCACTTCCGGTCCCCGTTTGTGTATTCGAATCGGGCGAAGGTGAACCCCATCTTCCACCAGAGACGCAGCGCTTCGGTACGGATGCTCTCGCTCCATGCGCCGACCTGCTCGATGCCGTTTTCCCTCGCCCAGTCAATGACCGATGATATGAGCGCCTCCCCGATGCCCCGCCGCCGGTAGTCCTCCTCGACCTCGATAATGGATATCCACGCTTCGTTCATGTCGTCGATGGGATCGGCGAGTGGACGCATCTTGGCGGAGATGACGCCAACGGGCCGGCCATCAGCGAGGGCCACGATCGAGCAGCAGTCGTTCCCCAGGGTGATGTGGTCGCCGGCGTTGGTCTGCCAGTCGCGCTGGATCGCCGCCTTTATCTCTGCTGTTGCCGGTAGGAGCTTGATGTCCTCACTCATTGCACTCACCGATCATCGCCTCAGAACTCTCTGGATGGTATCGTCGATCCACTGCTCGTTCTTCGGGAAATCGGCGTAGCTCTTGATATCGGCGAGCATCGGATCGTCCGGCTTGATACCGGCGGTCTGCAGGATCGCGTAGTCCTGGAGCGACTCGGCGAAGATCTCCCAGCGGATCGAGTCGATCGGCTTCCCGTCTGCGCCGGGGTAGACCACGAACGGGTCGCCGGGCGGAATGGTCGGGTACCACTCGTTCGTCGCCGTCTTGAAGGGATCGATCAGCCGCTCCTGCTCCATCGCGTGCCAGTAGTTGTAGCCCCAGTGAAGGAATCCCTGCGCGCCGAGCCGGTAGAAGAGGAATCCCGACATACGAATCTTGGGCAGCGGAGTGTCGAGCAGGCGCTGGAGATACGCTCCCCGTGGCGCGCAGCAGAAGTAGACCCAATGGGGGATCTTCTCGTCGATATACGGCTGAGCGGCCGAGATGATCGGGATCGGGATGTCGTTCAGGTGCTGGCGGCCGTACTCGATGCTGCTCAGCGCGTCCATGACCTTCCCCTTCATCCAGGGCGCGTTCTCATTGAGGAATGCCCGCGCCTTCCCGTAGTTCTCCAGGTGCTTGCCTTCACCCGGCTCGTCGCTGATGTGGAAGAACGACTTGTCGAGCACGCCTTCCTTCACGAGAAAGTCGTGGAACTGCGGAAGGAACTGCTTGAGGAAGCTGTGGAAGACCGGGCCGTGGCCGTCGGAATCCGGCGGCCAGAGCATGACCGCCTTGCCGTCCACGTACTTGTACACGCGCACGGGGTTCTCCGCGCCCCAGTAGATCCAGAAGTGCGACCACTCGAAGTACTCGAATCCACACTCCCTCGAGAGCTTGACGAACTTGCTCACGTCGCTGAAATCGAACTCATACTTCCCGGGCGAGGGCTCGGTGACCTTGAGGAGTTGAGGCGGTCGCTCGAACGTCTCTCTCCGGGCGACCAGCAGCGGAACCGTGACGACGTTCGTGCCGTGATCGACCATGTTCTGGAGGTAGTTGCGGCTGATCTCCCAGGTCTTCGGGTCCTCATACCGGCCGGTCTTGTACCAGTCCCACAACGCCTCACCCCGATACCAGTGGATGACCGGGAAGTCGTGTCGCGGCTTGACGACGAACTTGCTGACGGTCAGGTTCGCGGTCAGGTCGGCTTTTTGTGTGCCGTCGTGGAAACTCCAGTGGACGTTCAGCGTCCGAAGTCCCGGCTTGGCGTCCGTGGGTACCTTGATCGTGACCCAGAACGCGCAGTTCTCATACGGCTGAACGGCCGCCGAGTTCTCCGGGAACAGCGGATCGGGCACGAAGCCGGGGATGAAGTCGCCGCCCTCCAATTCGGACGCATCGGTGTCGCTCGTGACGTGCTCCATCGGCACGTATCCGACCCGCCGCACCTGAATCTTGAGGTCGTCCGCGCCGGTCACGGTGCACGTCGGCTTCAACTCCCACGGGCGCTCGTTCCTAAGGCAGGCTTGAAACGAAGCCGTCCCGCTTCGCGGAACGATGACCGCGAGCGGCCCGGACGATCCCGGCTCGGACTTCGGATAGACGCGCTTCAGGGAGCTTTCGAGCCAGAAGAGCACCTTCGGCCCCGGCTTCCCGTCAGGGAGGACGACGAGCGGTTCCTTCGCGACTGCAGGTAGTGCGAGCATCAGAACGATGATTGTAACGATCAGTGTGGCTGTCGGCAGACTTGGCATTCGGTTGTGCTCCCTTCGGAATGGAAACTATGGCTTGGAGTAGCGTTCGACTCGCACCTTCGCGGTGATCCCGTGGGCGAGCATGTGCTCTAGGTTGCACTGGCGCTCGGTGACCGCGCCGATCTCGCGGCTGGCCTCCGGGGTCATGCGCTGGTAGGTGCACGTCTTCAGGAACTTGCCGACCCAGACGCCGCCGGTGTATCGGGCCGCCCGGCTCGTCGGGAGGATGTGGTTCGTGCCGATGCACTTGTCGCCATATGCGACGGTCGTCTCCTCGCCGATGAAGAGCGACCCGTAGTTACCCAGTCTGTCAAAGAAGAAGTCACGATCCTGTACATGAAGCTCCAGGTGCTCGGGCGCGTAGTCGTCGCTGAGGGCGACTGCTTCCTCGGGGTTCTCGGCGGCATAGACGATGCCGTTGTTGTCCCATGAGATCGATGCCACGTCTGCGGTCGGGAGCGTCAGGAGTTGCTTCTCGACCTCAGCGATCGTCCGGCGTGCGAAATCCTCGCTCAGGGTGATCAGGCAGATACCGCTGTTCGGATCGTGTTCCGCCTGCCCGAGGAGGTCACATGCTACGAGGGATGGATCAGCGTGGTCGTCGGCGATCACCAGGATCTCCGTCGGACCGGCGAGCAGATCGATGCCACACCGGCCGAAGAGTTGACGTTTCGCTTCCGTGACGTACTTGTTTCCCGCGCCGCAGAGGACATCGACCGCCTCAACGTCGCCGAGGCCGAACGCCATCATTGCCAGCGCCGGGACGCCCCCGAGGATGAAGACCCGGTCCGCGCCGGCCTTCCTGATCGCATTGATTGTCGCGGGATAGTATCCCTGGCCCTTGACCGGCGGAGTGCATGCCACGACCGTCTTGACTCCCGCTACTTTCGCCGGGATGATGCTCATCTGCGCGGACCCGAACATCGGGTATCGTCCGCCGGGGATGTAGCTCCCGACCGAGTTCACGGGGATGTGCCTGTGTCCGAGGACGACTCCCGGCCTGATCTCGGTCTCCAGAGGCCGCATCGTCTCCAGTTGGGCCTGAGCGAACGCCCGGACGTTGGCCTGGCAGTAATCCGTGTCGGCGATGGCCTGCTCCGAAAGGCTCGATATCGCCTCGTCGATCTGCTCATCCGTTAACTCGAAGCTCTCGGGGCTCCAGTCGTCGAACTTGGCGCTGTATCGACGTACCGCATCCATGCCGTTTCGTTCGAGATCGGTAAGCATCTCGCTGACGATTCGTGTCGTCTCAGGATCGCTTTCGAACAGCCGATGAATACCCTGCTTGATGACCTTCATCTCCGCCTCCCATAGGTCCCATCGGTCCCATACGTCCTATCTCCGCCGAACCTTCTCCGCTGTGTTGCGAATCCCGGTGACCGCATCCTCGATCTCGCGGTCGGTCAGGCGGGGGTGCATCGCGATGTTGAACTCGCGGTGATAGAAGAACTTCTCATGGACCGGGCAGAGATGATCCCCGTAGCCGAGCTTCTTCAGGGCGTCGAAGTGATACGTCGGCTGATAGTGGAGTATCCCCTGGACGCCTTCCTCCCTATAGAGCACGCGCATGAAGTCGTCCCGGCTCGCACCAAGCTGACCCTCGTCGATGCAGACCGTGTAGAGGTGATAGACGTGGTAGCAGTTCGGGTCCTCGTAGACCGGAGTGACGCCCTTGATGCCCTTCAAACCCTCGCTGATCCGCCGACCGAACTCGCGGCGCTTCTCGTTCAGCATCGGGAGCTTCCGCAGTTGCGCGCGCCCGACCGCCGCCTGAATCTCGTTCATGCGGTAGTTGTTGCCCCACTTGCCGTTGACATCGACGATGTTGAAGTGCGACGGAATCCAGTAGTCGGTCTGATCGGGCCACGGCTCGAGGTTCATGCACCTGAGCTTCTCGATCGGATCGACCAGGTCGTCGCGGTTGGTCGTGATCATGCCGCCCTCGCCGCAGGTGGTCATGTTCTTGAGCGAATGGAAGCTGAAGCACCCCACGTCGCCGATGCTCCCGGCCTTGCGCCCCTTGTACTCTGCGCCGGGAGTGTGCGCGCAGTCCTCCAGGACGAACAGCTTGTGCTTGCGTGCGATCTCCATGATCGGGTCCATGTCGCACATCTGCCCGCCGTAGTGGACGACGTAGATTGCCTTGGTCTTCGGCGTGATCTTGCTCTCGATCTCCTTCGGGTCGATGTTGAACGTCCGCGGATCGATGTCCGCGAAGACCGGTCGCGCGTCTTCCTTCAGGACGACGAGCGACGTGGCGATGAACGTGTTCGGGGTGACGATCACCTCATCGCCCGGGCCGATGCCGAAGGCCTGCGTGCAGATGTGCATCGCCGTCGTGCAGTTCGACGAGGCAAACGCGTGCTTCGTCCCGCACATCGCCGCGAACTCCTTCTGGAATCCGGCGACCTGCGGCCCCATGGTGAGCGTGTCCTGCTGCATCGCCTCCCACGCGGCGTTCTTCTCGTCGTCGTCGTAGATGGAGCCGAAGAAGGCATAAGGCACCTTCAGCACGACCCCATCGTCCATTGCATAGCTGCTCGTGATACCGCCCTCGGTATCCGATCCGGTGAACTTCTCCTTGTCTTCCATTTGACGTAGACCTCCATTCGGCTGATTCTGATTGCACTTTACGACGCCTCCTGCACGATGTCATTCTGTGTGGCTCGCCAGTGTGGCGATGTTCTCGGCGGAATATGAGTGCCGTCTGCCGATACAGTGCCCGCCTGGGAAGCGGTATGGACATTAGCCTCGTGGCATCGAGTTATCAGTAACAAAGAGCAACGGCAAGGCTGCGCGAGAACGGCTAGCACGTGACAGGAGCGAAAACGTACCAAACAAAGAACTTGTCCAGACTATCCTTAAGCGTAGCATCGCACATCAAGGTCATAGGGACAGACTGAATGCTGTTAAGCGCGGTATCCAGCGACTGGGGGATGACAGGTGCAACGGGCAAGATATACGTGGACAGATCGTCGGTATTGTCCCGGAAGATGATGAATCTGACCGGCGGCCGGCTCAACTCAGCGACTGCATACCTCAGGTTGTTCTTCTTCTGCTGCAGCCACGAAACAAACTTGCCATAGTGACCGAAAAAGACGTAGATGACTGGCCGTCCTTTCAGTATCTGCTTGACAGGCTCCATCAACCCACCTCCGATGCCTTCTAGTAGATCCCATGTGAAATAGACGACGATGGTCTTGCCATCTAGCAGATGGGAACCCGCCAGCGCGTAACAGGGATGCACCATAGAGAAGCTCGCCTTCATAGGTGGGGACAAGGTAGTGTAGAAGTTGATGTTAATGCCACCGTATGTCACATTCTCCGGATTGGCCGCTAACCCCAGCTCTATCAAGTCGCATTCCTGACATGCGCTGTTGTCCATGTGGAATACATAGGTGTCAGGCGTTACATAACGAGTCGGTTGGCTAGCGAAGAAGATACTCTCGCCCAACTCACCAGGAAAGCCCTTGGAGTTGTCACGGGCCTGCTTCAAGACGAATACGTCGATAGGGCTCAGCCCAAGGGAATCCGCATCGTCAAGCAGAGCGTTGGCAATCAATCTTGGCAAGTCTCTGCTGGAGACTTGTGACCGACAGTTGTACTTATTCTCAAGTGACTGCTTCACGGAAGGGGGCAATCCCCCTTTCTTCATCGAGACTCGGAACTCCTGGAAGAGACCAGTGAATCTGCTGTCCGCCGATTGCTCAGAACAGCCGCACACCTGTCTGAAGCTGGGCAGGTCACCTAAGACTCGAGCGATCGCATCCATGTCCACATTCATTGCAAGCGAAGCCAAGAAGGCAGTATAACCTAGCCATTCCTCAAGGGGAACCCCATTTCTACTGAGCAGATCGATGGCTGGTCTTGTGAACGCAAGGTAAGGTGACGGCTGATCAGGTTCACTGTCTCGATGCCCGGCGAGATACCCCTCTGCAGTTTCCTTGCCGAACACAGTGTGAAGTGAGACATAGGCCGACATAGTGGCGTGCGTTTCCTGGGCAAAGATGCTGGATCCCGTCACGACGCTTAGGTATTGGCGAAGTAGCTCGGCCAACTTATTAAATGGTGGGCTTTTCGGGGCCGTCTCATATATATTCCTGAGGTGGAGTTGCAGGTGTCCGGTAGCTGTAGCCAGTGTAAGCGTGCTGTGCGCATTTTCGTGTACTAGTGTGGCCGCTAGGAGTTCAGGCGTCAGGTGCGGCCAGGCGAAATAGCGTGCCTGAGCAATCAGGAAGTCATAAGATCCAAGGGTGATAAACTCACGATAGGAATCGGCGATTGGCCCAGCCAAGTCTGGATCATCTGTGCACGTATCATAGAAGACCCTTGGTATCTGAATCTGATATGTGTCCTGTTCCACTGTGACCCCCGCTAGAAGGATGGCGACAAGTTGCCTTGCATCAGATCATAGCCCAGTGGAGCGCGCATGTCAATAGAGCAGCCGCAAGCCTAATCTGATGCTGAGGTAGGTTTCACTCTCACATACGTGATGAGGGAGAGCTGAGGGTGGCCTGGCCGAGACATCATCTTGTGACTCCGAGCAGCGTAACAATCGACCTTGGGGGGATGCGGATATCATCCGCAGGAATAGCGCTCTTCCGCAGGGACTGCGTCTGGGATGTCGTGTAGGCATCGAATGTGTCTCCCTTCATCCCGAGTCCCGAAAGACTGACGGCCTGCATCTGCATCGTGCAGTTGACGGTGACGATCACCAACTGCCTCGTCTTCTTGTCCAGGTAGGCCGAGACCATGAGGCTGGTGACGGCGTCGAGAGGCGAGCGATGATCGTCATAGGTCACGCCGACGCGCATCATGCCCGGCCTCACGAACCGTGAGAAGTTGCCGAGCGCCCAGAGCAACTTCGAAGGGAGCACCTTGCCATCGTTCATCGGATCGTCGCCCTCGATGTAGATCAGCCCATCCTTGTAGTCGGCCTGGGAGACCGCGAGCCACCAGGACCAGTGGGTTGCATCGGCGATCGTCAAGTCGCTGTGGATCACCCGCGCGACGTAGAGCGCCGTGTCCATGCCGAGATCGCGTCCGTGCCCGTGAGTGATCTCATCGTTCGCTTCCAGAATGCAGAACTCGGTCTGCCAGTACCCAAGCTTCGGGTCGATGCGCTTGATCGAGTCCCGCAGTTCCTCGCGTTTGCTTATCTGCGTTGAAAGCGGCCAGGTCGTGAAGTAGCTGTGCCCGGATATCACGCGAGCAACGTTTTGTATCTTGCCGAGGTACTGCTCGGAAGACGGGTTCCAGAATGCGTCGATCTGGTCGCCACGGGGATTCTCCTTCGTTGCATCAGTGAGGTAGTCGAGACTGGCCGCCTCAGCGATCATCACCTTCGACGGCAGCCCCTTGTCGTGCAGTCCCTTCGCGATCAGACTGGTCAGCTCGTGGACCTCGGCGTTGCTCGCGGGAGTGCCCTCCTGCTTCTCACTATCCCAAGCCCATTGTGGCTCGTTAACCGGACTGATGTAGTCGAGATCGAGGCCCTTGTCATGGAAGTGCTCGGCGACATCGGCGAGGAAGCCGGCGAACGACGGCATCGCCCCGTCGCGAATGTTCATGGTCGATCGTCCGGCGTCCGAATGAGCGATGCCGTTGAGGGTAAGGTGAACGGGTGCGGAGATCGTGAACCCCAGCAGGTAAGGCACGCCTCGTGAGTGCGCGGCCTCGAGGAACCACTGCTCGCCCTTCTGCTTGTACCAGTCGTAAGAGCCGTCCGCGTTCAGGAAGCACTCGGCTCGATGCCAGGGTGTGTGAATGCTGCTGGCATCTCCCTGTTCCGCGCTTCCCGCCCCGATGTTGAAGCGCCACATCGAGAGCGCGATCCCTTTCGGGTTGCCCTTGCTGTCGACCTCCTGGCTGAACAGCAGATCAGCGATCTCCTCGCGCTTTTCGATCGGCCAGTTCTTGCCGACGAACTGGCATGTCCACGCGTCCGATGCGCCAAAGCTGTGCATGACCTGCTTCTCGTCGTGGAGATCGATGGTAATGCCGACGGTCTTTGCTTCAGCTTGAGTCATCATTCCGACCAGTATCCCGAGGGCAGCGAGTATCAGTCTGCCATCAACCATGAACCATCAACCATTCCCCTGGCCGGCATCACAGCCTGCGCTGACTTGAGCAGGTCATGAATAATGCGGGCTAGCTGTATGCCCTGAGGTCGTCCGGCATGCCCCGTAGCATGTATTTCGCGAACGGGAAGAACGCAAGCGACACCCCCGCCATCAGCAGGAAGACCGTCTTGTACGGAAGCCAGTCGCACATGTAGCCGATCATGATCGGGCCGATGGTTAGCGCGAGGTACATCAGGATGATCTGCACCGTGAAGTGCCCGGCCCGGTGCTCCGGTGACGGAAGGCCGCAGATGAGCGCGGTCTGCGCGGATATCAGCCCGGTGACGCATATCGTCCCAAGCGCCATGCCCGCGTAGACTCCGAGCGCGCCGGGGATGAGTATCGGCGCGACCCAGGCGGCCGCGGCGGTGAAGAAGATGTACGGCAGAGTGCGCTTCGGAGTCAGGCGGTCGATGAAGAGGCCCATCGGTGCGCTCGTGACCAACTTCGATACCTGGGCGACGATCGTCATGATCGCCGCCGTCCACAGCGCCATCTTCACCTGTTTGAAGCCGTAGATGCTGATGAAGTTGAACGTTGTCGTGTAGAAGAACGTGCTGTAGAGCCCGTAGAGTATCAGCAGCTTGACGTAAGGCTTGTCGCGCCAGAGAGCCGCGAACATCTCGCGCGAGTAGGGTGGCGGCGACTGCTCCACCGGTGTGCGCGTCTCCTTCGCGAAGAGGGCGCTCGTGTATCCCAACTGGCAGAACGCCCACCCCAGGAGGAGCACCAGCCCGAACGACGCCGGCTTGGGCTGAGTCTGAAGTATCCACTTCCCGAGCAGCGCCGCGCCGATCGCAGTCCCGCCCGCCGCACTGTACGCGTATCCCGTGAGCCGTCCGCGATGGCTCATTGGGATGCAGGCCGCGATGTACTCGGTGCAGGGCAGGGTGACGAATCCTCCGAAGAACCAGTGTGTGAGATAGAGCCCGAACACCCAGAGCAGGAGCGTGTGATGGCTGAATCCCAGCCGGACGCTGTAGACCGCGAGAATCCCCATGACCGCGATGGCCGTGAGGTAGGGGATGTTGCCGCCGAAGAGATACCATTTCTTGAACGGAAACCGCCTGGTGATCCACGGCGAGAGTAGCACGCCGATCAGCCCCATGAACACCGCGCCGTTGACGTAGCCGATCATCGCGTTCGATGCGCCGAGGAAGACGAGCAGTGGCTGGAGCGCGAGGTTGATATCCGCCGATCCCGTCCAGAAGGTGGTCTCGAGCATGACCAGCGAGATCATGTTCCGGCGGATTACCTTCTCGGGCATCACTTCCGGGCCGGGCGTATCCAGGCATGCAACCGTCGGGCTGTCGATCTCAGTCATCCGTCTCTCCCTGAAACAGTCGGTGATTAGAATGATCTTCGACGCGTGCGGCCCAGTATCATCCTTTGGAGTGCGGTGGCTCGACACCGCCTTGCTGGTGTTTCGGCACGGCCACAACGCTTGTGGTTAGGCCCACAGCGCCCGTGGTTGCATTCGATTCGCTTGTGGTTACAACCTCAACGCTTGTGGTTGCATTCGATTCTCTTGTGGTTACAACCTCAACGCTTGTGGTTGAGCCCACAACGCCTGTGGTTAGGCCCACAACGCTTGAGATTCCGGCAAGCCGGCTCGAATGAGCTATCCCATGGCCGGCGAGGCATTGAGCTATGGAGGAGATGGGCCTGGCGTGCCGTGCTCGGTTCTTGCCAGGATGTCCTCCTGCACGACTCGGTCGAGCGTAGCGAAGTGCGCGGAGAAGCCCGACACGCGAACGACCAGGTCGCCGTAGTCCTGCGGGTGCTCCATTGCCTCGCGAAGTATATCCCCATCGACCGTGTTGAACTGCAGTTCCGCGCCGCCGAGCTTGAAGCATGTCCTGATAAGCACCGCAAGCGCCCTGAGGCCCGCCTCGCCCTCGATAGCGGACGGGTGCAGCTTGATGTTGACCACGTTGCCGCCGTGACAGAGCCGGTAGGGGAGCTTCGAGATCGAGCGGATTGTGGCCGTGATGCCGCTGACATCGCGCCCGAATGTGGGGCTTGCAGCGTCCGATACCGGCTGTTGCGCCAGACGTCCGTCGGGACTTGCGCCGAGTTCCGCGCCCGCGGAGATGTTCTGCACGTTCGCGGCCATGAGCCCCCAGTAGTAGCCGCCCTGCGGGGTGCGGTACTTCAGCATCTCAGTACCGAAGTCGCCGGCAAAGCGAGCCGCGATGTCGTCCACTTCCGCGATGTCGTTGCCATACTTCGGCGCGCCCCTGAGCAGGAGTTGCCGCTCGCGCTCGCAGCCCTCGAAGTTCGCGCTGAGCATGCGTCGCAGATCGTCGAGCATGAACCGGCGCTCGTCGTAGACGAACCGCTTGACGGCCATGAGCGCGTCGGCGGTGACCCCGATCCCCATGCCAGCGACCCCGTGATTTGCGGGATAGATTGCGCCTCCATCGTTCAGGTCCCGCCCTCGTTCGATGCAGTCCTGAGTGAGCGCGCTCATCAACGGGCTGGTGAAATCGGCGGCCCGGGCGTGGCTCGGCGCTTTGGCGGCGTCCATCTGCTCGATGTGTTCTCGCAAGTCCGACCGCATCTGCTCGAGGCAGGCGTCGTAGAAGGCTTCCCACGTGGGCGGATTGCCGTGCGAAAGCGCCGAATCGACGCATTTCAGCAGGTTGAAGCGGCTGTCCGACCACGGGGCGGACTTGCCGGGGATCGAAGTCTCGATGCAGCCGACGAAGCAGTAGTCGCGCGCGTCCTCGATCGGGAAGCCGAGGTCCGTGAGCGCGGGGATCATCACCTCGTCGTTCACGACCGCGGGGTATCCGATCCCGGTCCGTATCACCTCAGCGCACTTCTCGACGAAGGGCAGGGGAGTGTCGTGATTGATGCGCGCGGTGACGTTGCCGCCGGGCCGACCGACGCGCTTGCACGCTTCGAGGATGAGGAAGCTCAACTCGTTCGTCGCGTCCGAGCCGTCCTCGGGGTTCACGCCGCCGATCGCGATGTTCTGCACATCCCCGTACACAGCGGTGATCTTGGCGAAGAAGTGCTCCAGGATGCGCAGCGTCTCCTCCTGTGCAAGATCGTCCGCGCGGTAGAATGGATACAGGTACTGGTCGAGCCGCCCGAAAGCCATCGCGTAGCGGTCGTCGATCTGCATCAGGGAATGGAAGCTGTAGACAAGCTGTAAGGCCTCCTGGAACGTGCGGGGCGTGCCCTCTGCGAGGTGCTCCATCATGTCGGCATGGGGCGAGACCTCCGAGTAGCGCCGCATGAACGCCGATGCGCCCTCGACCGCGATCTCCATCGAGCGGAGGAAGGTGATCTTGTCGCTGTCCGTCTGCCCTTGGATCGAGTCGCGGATATGCGTCTTCAGGCCGCCGAGCCCAAGTCGGAGGAGCGTGGGATAGTCGGGTGCATGGTGATCCGAGTGATCGCCGAAGCCTCGCGCGCCGACCGAACTCAGGCACTCGGCGTCCCGGGCCTGGTCGGCGGAATCGTACTCGTGTCCGAGGCAGTGGAACTTCCCGCATCCGACGAGGAGTTCTCCCGGCCAGACGGGGAGTTCGCACCGGGCGAGGACGGCGTTCAGAGCCTTCGCCCGGCGGATCGTCATCGGCTCGCCCTCGGTCGAGCGGAACGACTCCGCGCGCCAGTGTGCCGAGATCAGATGCGGCCGCTCTCGGATGTATCGGTCGACGTGCCCGGTAAGCTCTCGATGGGCCAGGGCATCATTCTGCATGGAAGACCGCCTTCACGGATTCGCCGCTGCTCGCCGCTCTGCATGCCTCGTTCGCCTCTGCGATCGAGTACCTGTGCGTGATGCACGCCGCGAACTTGCCTTGCAGATCGGGGTGCTTCAGGAGGGAGTCGAGATACGTCGCGATATCCGATATCTTGTACTGGCTGCTGCCGACGATGCTGACCGCCTTGAACGTGATCATCTGCGGCTCGATCTCGATCGCGCCGCTGTTGGAGTACTGGCCCGGCACGATGTAGCGTCCGAGTGTGCGCACGAGTCGCAGGCCCTCAGGTATGGCCGAGGGGGAGCCGCTCGCCTCGAAGACGACATCAGCGCCGTCCCCTCGGTTCATCTCCTTCGCGAGGTGTCTGACAGTCTCCAACCGTTCGTCCGGGGGCGTTTCACGGTAGTCGATGACCACCTCCGCGCCGAGGTTCCGTGCCAACTCCATCCGCGCCTTGTTCTTCCCCGAGCCGATCGCCACGACGCGGCATCCACGGGCCGATGCCCATGCAATCGCGAAGAGCCCCACCGGCCCGGTTCCCTGCACGACGACAAGCTCCTCCGCATCTAAATCGCCGGCCCGGTCGAACGCTCGAATAGTCGTCGGGCCCGCGCACGGGAATGCCGAGGCCGCGTCCACGTCGATGCCCACAGGTAGCTTCACGAGACAGGCCGAGGGGTGATGAACGAACTCCCCGTAGCCTCCGAAGAAGTGCGGCGGCTCCTCGGGGTCGCGCACGTAGGTCACGCCGAAGTTGAGGCAGTTGGCGGTCTCGCCGCGCATGCAGCTGAAGCAGTCGCCGCAGGGCATCGCCACGCACGCGATGGCAAGGTCTCCCGCGCTGATCGGCGTCCCCAGCGCGTCAGTGCGTGCGTGCTCCCCCGTCTCAGCGATCTCCCCGATGAACTCGTGCCCAGGGATGAACTGCGGAGGGATCGGCAGCCGGCCCTCCAGGATATGAATATCCGTCCCGCAGATGCCGCTACGCACCAGCTTCATCAGCACGCCCGCATCGCTCGGGGGAACGACGGGATACTCGCGGATCTCCATCTGCTTGTTTGGACCAACGAACACCACAGCCTTGCCTGTCTGACTCATCGAAGCGTCTCCAATCTTCTGGTCACTTATGACTCCGTTCCACACGCGGGCCCAGGCTTCCTTTTGGACAATTCAGCGCCGGCCTGACAGGATTTCTGCAGAGGGAAGGCGAAACGGTACGCAAAGATCACGTCGCTCTGCATGAGGTGGCCGATTTGACTTCCCGCGAGAGAGTGAACCTTGCGCTGAACCATCGCGAGCCCGACCGCGTGCCCATCGACCTCGGGGCATGCGCGGTGACCGGTATGCACGTCAGCACGGTGTACAAGCTCCGTCAGGCGCTCGGACTCGATCCGACGGGCACAGCCGTGAAGGTGATCGAGCCGTACCAGATGCTGGGCGAGATCGCGCCCGACCTGATCGGAGCGCTCGGCGTCGATGTCGTCGGTCTCGGCGGCACGAGGACGCTCTTCGGGTTCGCGAACGAGGGATGGAAGCCGTGGACCTGGTCAGACGGGACGCCGGTCCTCGTGCCGGAGGGGTTCAACACCGATCCCGAACCGGACGGCTCGATCCTGATGTACCCCGAGGGGGACAGGTCCGCGCCTCCGAGCGGCAAGCTTCCCAAGGATGGCTTCTACTTCGATACCATCATCCGCCAGCCGCCGATCGACGACGACCGCCTCGATCCAGAGGACAACCTCGAGGAGTTCGGCCCGATCACCGACGCCGACCTCGAGCACTTCCGCACCGAGGCCGAGCGCCTATACACCCAGACCGACAAGGCGATCCTGGCGAACTTCGGCGGAACGGGCTTCGGCGACATCGCGCTCGTCCCGGCTCCGTGGCTCAAGCACCCGAGAGGGATTCGGGACGTGGAGGAATGGTACGTCAGTACGGCGATGCGCCGCGACTACGTCTACACCGTCTTCGAGCGCCAGTGCGAGATCGCGCTGGCCAACCTGACCCGGCTCCATCAGGTCGTGGGTGATCGCGTCTCAGCCGTGTTCCTCACCGGCACGGATTTCGGCACTCAGCGAGGGCCGTTCATCTCGATCGAGGCATACCGCGACCTCTTCAAGCCGTTTCACAAGGCGTTGAACGACTGGGTCCACGCGAACACGGCATGGAAGACCTTCATCCACTCCTGCGGCTCGGTCGCCGCGCTCATTCCGGACTTCATCGACGCGGGCTTCGACATCCTGAACCCGGTGCAGTGCTCGGCGTTCGACATGGAAGCCCGCAGCCTCAAGAGTCGGTTCGGCGATCAGATCAGTATTCTGGGGTGGGGGAGTAGATACGCAGCAGACGCTCCCGTTCGGCACGCCCGATGAGGTCCGCGACGAGGTCCGCGAGCGCATCGAGGCGTTCAGTCCCGGCGGCGGATTCGTCTTCAACGCGATTCACAACATCCAGGCCCGCACTCCGGTCGAGAATGTGCTCGCCATGTATGAAACGCTACGAGAGTTTGGAGAATACCGATGAAGAAGCTGATAGTCCCACTGATCCTGCTGGCCGCCGTGATGACCGCGACGACAATCGCTAAACGCAGCGGCGAGGGTCAACGCGTTGGCAGTGGCCCGTCCGCGGCGGCTCATACCGATCAGCTTTACGTCGAGGTCTCCGCGCTCGGCAACCTCGACTACTTCTACGACCACAAGTTGGGGATGGAACTCGCGGCAAGAGCGCTCGGCGTGGAGACGAAGTACGTAGGCCCGGCGGAGTACGACATACCCGCGATGATCACCGCATTCGAGCAGGCGCTCGCGATGAAGGGTCTCAAGGGCATCGTCGTCGTCGGATTCGAGCCCGCGCTCGTGCCGATCATCAACAAGGCGGTCGAGTCCGGCATCCCGGTCGTTACGGTGGATGCCGACCTGCCCGATTCGAAGCGCGTCGCGTTCGTCGGCACCGGCAACTACCAGGCGGGCGTCGAGGGCGGGACGAAGCTCGCGGAGTTGATCGGCGGCAAGGGCAAGGTCGCGCTCATGACGAAGGTCGGGCAGTCGAACCTCGAGGAGCGGATCAGCGGCTACAAGGACGCGCTGTCGAAGTTCCCGGATATCAGCCTCGTGCAGATCGTCGATACGCAGTCGGATGCGGTGATCGCGGCCCAGGTCGCCACCGCCGTCCTGCGGAAGAACCCCGATCTCGCCGGCATCGGATGCGTCGAGGCGGCGGGCGGGACGGGAGCGGCGACTGCGGTCAAGGAATCGGGTCTCGCGGGCAAGGTGAAGATCGTCTCGATGGATCGCGGCAATGAGGTCCTCGAACTGATCGGCCAGGGTGTCATCAGCGCGTCGATCGCCCAGCGGACGGCACTGATGCCGTTCTACGCTGTAGAGATTCTCTTCAACCTTGCGAACCAAAACGTCCCGATCACTGAGGACAACAAGAAGGCGCAGGTATCGACCGCGCCCTCGTCGATCGACACCGGCGTGATCATTGTCGACAAGTCGAACTACAAGTACTTTCTGAGGTAATATGGAGTGCGGAAGCGGCGTCTGCGTAGCTTCCGCTTTGAACGACCGTTGGGGATGGAGTTGGACTCCATCCCCCATGACTCAGTCCCGGGGGATGGAGTCCAACTCCATCCCCAACGGTCGTTCCTTCGGTTACCGCACTCCGTATGGTGAGCAATATGGCTCTGGTTCTGGAAGCAAGAGAGATCGTCAAGACATTCCCGGGGGTACGGGCGCTCGATAAGGTGTCGTTCGACCTCCGAAAGGGCGAGGTCCACGCGCTCGTCGGCGAGAACGGCGCGGGGAAGAGCACCCTCATGCACGTCCTCGGCGGCGTCTACCAGCCGGATTCCGGACGCGTCCTCCTCGACGGCCACGAGGTATCGTTCGCCGATCCCCACAGCGCATCGATCCACGGGATCAGCGTCGTCTTCCAGGAGTTGAGCCTCTCCGACAACCTCAGCATCGCCGAGAACATCTTCGCCAACCGCCAGCCGACCCGTGGCGCGGGCCTGATCGACTGGAGCGAGCTTCACGCGCGAACCCGTGAGGTCCTCGGCCTCTTCGATTGGGACGCGGACCCGTCCACTCCGCTGGGCGAGCTATCCGCGCCGAAGAAACAGGTCGTCGAGATCCTGAAGGCGCTCTCCCGCGATCCGAGCGTCCTGATCCTCGACGAGCCGACATCATCCCTGACCGCGCACGAGACCGAGCTGCTCTTCCGAAACATCCGGCGGCTCAAGGAAAGCGGGCTCTCGGTCATCTACATTTCGCACCATCTCTCCGAGGTCTTCCAGCTTGCCGACCGGGTGACGGTCCTGCGCGATGGGAGGCTGGTCGAGACCTGCGACATCGGCGATGTGACGGAAGATGATCTCGTCCGCAAGATGGTCGGCCGCGAGCTGACCGACATGTACGGCCGGCGAACCACCCCGGTCGGCGACGAGCGATTCCGGGTGACCATGAGTCCCGTAGGTCCCATCAGTCCCATCGGTCCTATCGGTCCCATTCCGGACCTTTCTGTGAAGGCAGGCGAGATCGTCGGGATCGCGGGACTGGCGGGCGCGGGCCGGACCGAACTCGCGCGGGCGATCATCGGGTGCGACGGTGTCTATGACGGACAGATATTCCTCGACGGGAAGCAGATCACGATCCGCAGCCCGGAGGACGCGGTCAGGCATCGGATCGCATACCTCAGTGAGGACCGCAAGGCCGACGGCCTCTTCCTCGACATGGCGATCCGGGAGAACTGCGCCGCCCCGCGCCTGCGAGAGTTCGCCGGACGATTCGGGTTCATGGACGACAGGGCGATCACTCAGCGTGCGGAGAACTACCGCCGGGAGTTCGGCATCGCGACGCCCGACTCATGGCAGACGGTCGGGCTGCTCTCAGGCGGCAACCAGCAGAAGGTGCTCCTGGCGATGTGGATCGGCATTCGGCCGCTCGTCCTGATCGCCGACGAGCCGACGCGCGGAGTCGATGTCGGCGCGCGCAGCGAGATATACCGCCTCCTGCGCGATCTGGCGGCGGACGGCGTGGCGATCATCCTGATCTCCTCCGACCTGATCGAGGTCTTGGGCCTGAGTGACCGGGTGCTCGTCATGCGCACCGGGAGCATCGTCGCCGAGTTCCCGAGCGAAGAGGCGACCGAGGAGAAGATCATCGCGTGCGCATCGGGACTGACGGCGTAAATTCGAAATTCGAAGTTCGAAGCACGAAACAAAGTGCAAATCGGGAAAAGGGCAATTCCGAAAACCTTGCGGCTGCGGGTTGTTTGCTTTTTGGATTTTGGGTCATTCGGATCTGTTTCGAATTTCGAGCTTCGAATTTCGTGCTTGACTCTGAGGTAACTGCATGGCTGAGAGAATGAAGAGCAACCCGATACTGGCGCGAATCCTCCGGATCACGGAATACCGGGAGTTCATGATCGTCTACATCATCGTCCTCGGCACGATTGCCATCGCCTATGCGGTTCCCGGCTTCATGGACAGGCGGAACACCTCGGCCATTCTCCTCGCGCTCGCCGACCAGAGCATCATCGCGATCGGAATGACGCTGCTCCTCGTCTCCGGCGGCTTCGACATGTCGGTTGGCTCGACGATGGCGCTCGCGGGGGTCACGACCGCGATCTGGCTCACGCTCGGTCTGCCGGTCGGACTCGCCATCGCGCTCGGGCTCGCGGTCGGCGTGCTTATCGGCCTGATCAACGGGATGGTCGTCGCGCACGTCGGCATCAACCCGTTCATCACGACTCTGGGCATGATGAGCCTCGCGCGCGGGATGCTGATGGTCGTCTCGAACGGGCGGAACATCTCCGGCCTGCCCGCGTCGTTCACGGCGATAGGGCAGGGGAGCATCCTTGGCGTCCAGTATCCGATCATCATCTCGATCGTGCTCGTATTCGCCGGCGACTTCCTCCTCCGCCGAAGCCGGTTCTTCCGCCAGAACTACTACATCGGCGCGAACGAGAAGGCCGCGCTCCTCTCCGGCATCAACGTCAAGAAGATGAAGGTCTTCAACTACGCGCTGACCGGCTTCCTGGCGGCGCTCGCCGGGATCATCATCACCGCGCGGCTCGGCTCGGCGTCGACCTCGGCGGGGAGGGGCCTCGAACTGCGCGTGATCTCGGCGGTCATCATCGGCGGCGCGAGCCTCAAGGGCGGAGTCGGCACGATCGCGGGCTCGTTCCTCGGGGCGCTCCTCATGAGCATCATCGTCAGCTCGATCAACCTGCTCGGCGTGGAGTTGAACTGGATCGACTTCGTCCTCGGCGCGACGCTGCTCCTGGCGGTGATGGCGGATACCTTCAGCCAGAAGAAGACCACGAAGGAATAGGTGAGCGACTTGAGGCGCATGCTCTGGATACTCCTGCTGATCGGCGTCACGAGTGCCTGCGGCGCGTCGGTCAGTCGGCGGACGATACCGCTCGACGGCAGGTGGCAGATCGCTCAGGGCCCTCACTCGGAGATGCCACAGGCGTTTGGCGGCACGATCCCCGTTCCGGGACTGGTCGACATGGCGAAACCCGCCTTCACGGAGGTCGGCATTCCCAGTCCTCAGCGCGAGGCGTTCTGGTACAGGCGCACGTTCTACCTCGCCGGGCCGGAATACGCGGTCGCCCTTTTGAAGGTCAACAAGGCGAGGTTCGGCACGAAGGTGTGGCTCAACGGGACCGAGGTCGGCGAGCATCTCGGATGCTTCACGCCAGGCTACTTCGATGTGAGCAAGCTCGTCCGCTACGGCGCCCGCAACACGGTCGTCATCCGCATCGGCGCGTGCCGGGAATCGCTGCCTCCATCCGTCCCCGGCGGCATGGACTACGAGAAGACGATCTGGACGCCGGGCATCTACGACTCGGTCTCCCTGACGCTCTCGGGGGATCCGCGCATTGTCTCGCTGCAGGTTGCCCCGCATATCGGCGATGGGACGATCACGGCACAGGTCGTCGTCAAGCATCATGGAAAGGAACCGGGTGAAGGTACGCTGCGGCTCAGCGTCCGGGAATGGAAGAGCGGACGCACGGTAGCGAAATCGGTCAGCTGGGGGTTCGGGATCGATGGGTCGGGTGAACGGACTATCACCGACACCCTTCACATCGACAAGCCGCACCTCTGGTCGCCGGAGGACCCGTTCCTCTACGTTCTTCGATGCGAAACCGATGGCGATGCGGCCGAGACCCGGTTCGGAATGCGGGAATTCCGATACGACGCGAAGACCGGGCGTGCGGTGCTTAACGGCCGTCCCTACTACCTCAGAGGGACCAACTTCTGCATGTTTCGCTTCTTCGAGGACCCGCTCAGGGGTGCCCTTCCCTGGAACCGCACATGGGCCCGGAAGCTTCTCACTCTGCCGAAGGACGCGCTCCACTGGAACTCCGCCCGCGTCTGCATCGCGCCGTTCCCCGAGTTCTGGTACGACCTCGCCGATGAGATCGGCTGGCTGCTCCAGGACGAGTATCCGATCTGGGGCTTCAACGACGCCTGGAGCCAGGACGAACTGATCGCCGAGTTCAGGGAATGGCTGACCGAGCGATGGAATCACCCCTCGATTGTCGTCTGGGATGCATGCAACGAGACGCTCAATCCGCGCACCGGCGCACTCATCGAGGCCGTTCGCGGCATGGACCTCTCCGACCGTCCGTGGGATGACGGCTACAGTCAGCGCCATCGCCCCGACGATCCCATGGAGAGCCACCCCTATACCAGCATGTCATCGGGTGACGCCAGGCTCGGCAGCGTGCTGGACAAGACGTGGCCGGGGATCGGGAAGCCGTTCGTCATCAACGAGTATGATGCGTTCTGGATGGACCGAGATGGAGGCGCTACGCCCTGGTTCGGGAAGTGGTATGAGAATACTCTCGGGCCTGACGCGACCCTCGATCAGAAGCGCGAACTCCGCGCCCGCAATGCGGCGGCGGTCACCGAATACTGGCGCGCGAGACGTGATGCCGCCGGCGTGCACTGGTTCTGCTACCTGGCTTATTCCAAGCCGGGGATGGTGACCAGCGACAACTTCGCGGATATGCCGAACCTCGTGCTCGACCCCTACTTCGTTGACTACATGCGCGATGCCTTCTCGCCGCTCGCGGTGACGATCGACGACTGCGAGGTTCGAGTCGCCCCAGGCACATCGAGCAACTGCCGGATAGTCGTGACAAACGACCTCTATGAGTCGCGGACCGGAGTCGTTGAGCTGCAACTGAACGAGGTGACGCAGCGATCGGCGAAGTTCAAGGTCCCCGCGCTCGGCCAATCCGTGATCATGCTGCCCTTGAGGTTTCCGGCAACTCCCGGGAAGTACCGCCTGACCGTCGAGCTGATCCCCGACAAGGGCGAGCGCGTCCGAAGCCGGCGCAACGTCGAGGTCATGACCCCTGAGGAGACTAAGAGGTATGTAAGCCTCTCCGACCGCTGCCGGGTAACCACCTCGTCCACCTACCGCAAGTACCCGGCGAGGTTCGCGGTCGACAGGCATGGCGGTACGCGGTGGTCATCTCGGTTCAGCGATCCTCAATGGATCTCGGTTGACCTCGGCAAGGTGCAGCGGATCGGATGCGTAGTCCTGGACTGGGAACGCGCATGCGGCAAGTCGTATCGGATTCAGGTCTCATCCGACAGCCGCAAGTGGACCGATGTCTACTCCACCAATGATGGCAAGGGCGGTCGCGAAGAGGTCAGGTTCACGCCCATACCCGCCCGGTACGTCCGCATGTACGGCACCGCCCGGGGGACCGAGTTCGGCTACTCGCTCTGGAGTTTCCAGGTCTTCGAGGACTAGAATGACGCTGATTCCATATGAGCTTCCACCCAATATCGCCGCTCTGCGGGAGATCGCGCTCAACAAGAAGAGTGGATGGGGCTGCCCGGCGGTCCTCCCGGCTGAGGCTCAGGCGTGGCTCGAACACACTCCCGACGAGGACTGGCTGGTCTGGCGCGCGCGTCGGACCGCCGCGAAACTGTCGAGCATGCCGATCGACATCCTCCAGGGCGAGCGGATCGTCGGTCGCCCGCTGCTCTGGGATGCGACTGAGGCGGAGAACGAGGAGCTTTCCGCGGCATGGAAGGTACTGGAATCGGTGCCTCCGTTCCCCGGCGGCGACACCGGGCATTTCAACCCCGACTTCGCGAAGGTGTTCAACGTCGGCATCGGTGGGATCATCGAGGAGGTCCGCTCGAGGCGTGACGCGTCGGGCGACGAGAAGCGCGCGTTCTACGACGCATGCGAGATCGCGATGAAGGGGTTCTCGGGATACATCCTCCGGGTCGCCAATGCGTGCGACGGCGAACTTGCGGACATCTGCCGAAAAGTCGCCTGCGAGCCGCCTTCGACGTTCCATGAGGCCATCCAGTTGATGTTCCTGCTGATCGTCGCGCTCTGGTTCGGAGAGGATCACGTCCTCTGCAACCCGGGCCGGATCGACCGGACGCTCGGCCCGTTCTACGAGGCCGACCTCGCCGCTGGGCGGATCACCCGCGAGGAGGCGCTCGACCTGATCTGCTGCCTCTACATCCAAATGAACATGATCTGCTTCCCTGGAGCGGCGATCGCGGTTACGGTCGGCGGCCGGGATGCGGAAGGGCGGGATATGACGAACGACCTCACCTACCACTGCCTGGAGGCCCGGCTCGCGACGCATCTCGTCTACCCCACAGTCGGCCTCGCGTGGCATGAGGGGACTCCCGTCGAACTGACCGACTTCGCATGCCGCATGATCGCCACCGGCGTCGGCGATCCGGCGTTCTTCAACGACGAGTTGATCGCGCAGGGCCTCCAGGACCTCGGCGTCTCGGAGGCCGACTCGCGCGAATACATGAACTCCACGTGCGTCGAGATCAAGCCCGTCGGCGCATCGAACATCTGGGTGACTCATCCCTACTTCAACTGCCCGGATGCGGTGCTTCAGGCGATGGACGGCGATCCGGCGGATTTCGAGCAGTTCAGCTCAGTGGTGAGGGAAAAGCTCAGCGCCCAGGTCCGAGAGGCCGCGGAGAACTCCGACCGCATCTGGAACGAACGATACACGCGCGGCGGCTTCCCGCTCGCCAGTTGCGTCATCAACGACTGCCTCGAGCGGGGCGTCGACTTCGACCGGGGAGGCGCGCGGTACAACTGGGTCGAAAACTCGTTCGTCGGGCTCGCGAACCTGGTCGATGGCATGATGGCCGTGAAGAAGCTGGTCTTCGATTCGAGGAGGCTCTCGCTCCCGGAGTTCCGCGACATCCTCAGGACCGACTTCGAGGGCCACGAGACGCTCCGTCAGGAGATCCTGAACACGATCCCTCACTACGGGACGGACAACCCGGAGGTCGATGCGCTCGCGATCGAGTGGGCGCACTTCATTGAGGAGACATCCCGCTCCAATATCGTCGGAGGCAGTCCATACGTGCCCGGCTTCTTCTGCTGGATCATGCACGGCGAGTTCGGCGCTCGGACCGGCGCGACCCCCGACGGTCGGAAAGCCGGCGCCGCGCTCGCGGATGGGGCAGGCGCGGCTCAGGGCCGGGAGACCGCAGGCCCGACGGCATCGATACTCTCGACGACCAAGTGGAGCCATCGGAGCGCGATCGGCGGGCTGGTGCACAACCTGAAGCTTGCCGGAAGTTCCCTGCGCACCGCGTCCGATCTGCAGGCGCTCCGTACCCTGATCGAGACTTACCTGCGCATGGGCGGCTTCGAGATACAGGTGAACGTCGTCGATGCCGATGTCCTTCGCGATGCCCAGGCACATCCGGAGTTACACGCCGACCTGCTCGTGAGGGTTGCGGGCTACTCCGACTACTTCACCCACCTCGGTCCTGTCCTACAGGAAGAGGTCATCGCCCGCACGGAACACGGGTGCTAGGAGAACATCATGAGAATCGCTTTCCTGCTTCTGATGCTTGCCGCTTCAGCCGCGCAGTGTGCGCTGGTTGCGCCGTCCATTTCCCTTTCGGGCGAGTGGCGCTTCGACCTCGATCCGAAGAACGTCGGCATCACCGAGCGCTGGTTCGCGAAGGACCTCTCCGACACCGTGAAGCTCCCCGGCTCGACGGACACGAACCGGAAGGGCGTCCTGAACACGCGCCCGCCGGACCTCTCACATCCCGCGCGCGTCCATGAGTACACCGGCGTCGCCTGGTACCAGCGCGACATAACCATAACTGAGGACTGGCCGCTGAACGGCAGGGACAGGGTCGAACTCCTCCTGGAGCGGTGCCACTGGGAGACGCGGGTCTGGATCGATGACAAGCCGTGCGGGATGCGGGACAGTCTCTGTGTGCCTCACGTCTACGATCTCGGCGCCCTGAAGCCGGGCAAGCACCGACTGACCATTCGAGTCGACAACAGCATTAAGTACAACGTCGGCGGCTGGGCACATTCGATCACCGAGGAGACGCAGACCAACTGGAACGGCATAGTCGGCCGGATCGAGCTTCGAGCAAGGCCGTCTTACCGGATGGACAACGTTCAGGTCTATCCGAACACCGCCGAGAAGACCGTCCGGGTCAGGGCCTTCGTCGCAGGTGAGCCCCCGATCCGCAACGGCAAGGTCGTGCCGTGTGTGCTCAGCTACCAGATCTACGAACCAGGCGGGAAGGAATCCGGGCTCTGGGATGTGGTCGACGACAGGATCACCGATCTTACCGGCAAGAAGCCCATCGAGTTCACGGTGCCGATGCCGAAGGGCATCCGCTCCTGGGATGAGTTCTCGCCGAATCTGTACACAGTGGCGGTTAACATTCATCCTGTCGACGCAACGATGCTCGGGAGCGACGTTCTTCGAACGACCTTCGGCATGCGGGACTTGCGCGTGCAGGATAAGCGCCTCGTGATGAACGGCCGGAAGATTTTCCTGCGGGGCACCCTCGAATGCTGCATCTTCCCTCTGACCGGCTACCCGCCGACGGATGTGGACTCGTGGCTGCGAATCCTGAGGATCTGCAAGTCCTACGGCCTGAACCACATGCGCTTCCATTCATGGTGCCCGCCCGAAGCCGCGTTCGAGGCCGCCGACCGCGAGGGAGTCCTCCTCCAGGTCGAACTGCCCCAGTGGGTCGGGAACGTCGGACAGGAACCGCCGAGGGACGAGTTCATTCGCGAGGAGATGCTGCGCATTCTCGATACATACGGTAACCATCCATCCTTCGGGATGCTCTGCATGGGCAACGAACTAGCGGGCGATGCCTCATTCCTTCAGAAGCTCGTCGTCGAGGGCAAGGCATTCGATCCGCGCCACCTCTACACTCCGTCAACCGCCTGGTCGCTCGGCGCGAACGACGACTATGATGTTGGTCTCCCTCGCGGACTCCACGGACCGACGACAGACGCCGACTTCGCCGATCAGGACGCCGCGAGCAAGGTCCCCGTCATCTCCCACGAGATCGGGCAGTGGAGCGTCTTCCCCAACATGGCGGAGATTCCGAAGTACACCGGCATCACCCGCGCGCGCAACTTCGAGTTGATCCGCGAAGGACTCGCGGAACACGGGCTGCTCGATCAGGCGGCGGATTTCACCCGAGCGTCCGGCAAGCTCTCCGCCGAATTGTACAAGGAAGAGATCGAGGTGCTCCTCCGCACGCCGGGCCATGGTGGATTCCAGCTCCTCGACCTGCACGATTTCCCCGGCCAGGGAACCGCCACCGTCGGCATGCTCGACGCCTTCTGGGACTCGAAGGGGCTGATCACGCCTGGGGAGTGGCGCAGGTTCTGCGGGCCCGACGGTTCCGCTCCTTCGAATGCCGAAGAGGACGTACACGACGGATGAGACCTTCATCGCCGATGCGCAGATTGCGCATTTCGGGCAAAAGGACATCGACGCGGTTCCGGTCTGGAGCATCCGCGACGAGAAGGGGACGCTGGTGGAATCCGGTTCGCTGCCTGAGAAGGCGCTCCCGACCGGCGACCTCCACGACCTCGGCGCGATCGAGGCGTCCCTCGCGGATGTGAAGGCTCCCTGCAAGCTGACAGTGACCCTCTCGCTCAGGGGGACCGACATCTCGAATAGTTGGAGCATCTGGGTCTATCCTGCGAAGGTCGATCTCGACCTTCCCGAGGACGTTCTCGTCACCCGGAACGTGAGCGAGGCGAAGTCCGCGCTCGAAGCCGGGAACACGGTGCTCCTCCTCGCCTCCAGGGCGAACCTCGTCGATCCCGGCACGGGCAGCCCGACGACCGTCTTCTGGGATCCCGTGCTCTTCGCTCAGCAGAACAACAACGGCATGGGCATCCTCTGCGACCCGAAGCATCCCGCGCTTGAGGGCTTCCCGACGGCGTTCCATGCGGATTGGCAGTGGTGGGAGCTGCTCGACAGGTCACTGAACATGGTGCTCGACGGCACGCCGAAGGACTTCCGCCCGGTCGTCCAGGTGATCGATAACTTCATCAAGAACCGCAGGATGGCCAACCTCATCGAGGCGCGAGTGGGGGAGGGGCGGCTGATCGTCTGCTCGATGAACATCACCGGCCTCGATGAGAGCCGTCTCGCTCCCCGACAGATGCTCGGGAGTATCCTCCGCTACATGGGCTCTCCAGCATTCCAGCCAAAGCAGACGCTGACGATCGCCGAGATGGACACCTTCCTCGGCCAGAGGAAGTCCTCCGTCCTGAAATCGCTCGGGGCTCAGGTGGTCTATGCGGACAGCGAAGACGTGTCGAACCCGGCGACAAATGCCATCGACGACGATCCCGATACATGTTGGCATACCCAGTGGCAGGGCACTGCGCCGCCGTTCCCCCATGAGATTCAGATCGACCTCGGGAAGCCGGTCAATCTGAAGGGGTTCAAGTACCTCCCCAGGCAGGATATGACGAACGGTTGGTTCACCGACTATGAGTTCTACCTCAGCGATGATGGCAAGGAGTGGGGCGCGCCGGTCGCGAAAGGGACGTTCCCCTCTGACAACAGCGAGAAGGTCGTCACGTTGGACAAGCCCGCCCGCGGACGGTTCATCCGCCTGGTCGCCCTCATGGGTTACAATGGCAATCCCTGGGCCGGCATCGCGGAGTTGGATATGCTGTAGTGGGGAGTATTCCGTGTGCGAAATGGGTAGCCTTCATGTCGAGGAGGAATGCACATGCCACAACTACTCGTACGACACAAGATCGCGGACTACGCGAAGTGGAAGGTCGCTTTCGATGCCCACGCCCCGGTGCAGAAGTCGATTGGGATCACCGGCGGCCGTCTCTTCCACAGTGCAGATGATGCTTCGGAGATCGTGATTCTCTTCGAGATCCAGGATGTCGAGCGCGCACGGAAGTTTACGCAGTCCCAGGAACTGAAGGAAACGATGGAGCGTGCCGGGGTGGTCGACATGCCCGATATATACTTCCTCGAGGAGATCGGCGAGGTCAAGGTCTGAGCCCTCCAAGATCGCCACCGCGCGTTGCATCCCCACTTGCCTTGTGGTAGAATGACCCGACACGGGCGCGCCGTATCACGGAGCGCCCGGTTTGGCACTCCAGCATTCCAACACTCCGGTACTCCTTTCGAGTAGGAGTATGAGTAGGAGTATGAGTATGAGTGAGATTCGATCCATTCTGGCGACGGACTGCGGAAGCACCACGACCAAGGCGATCCTCATCGAGAAGCAGGGCGACGAGTACCGCCTCGTGGTCCGGGGCGAAGCGCCCACGACCGTCGAAGCGCCGTTCGATGACGTGACCGTCGGCGTGCTCAACGCCACACGCGAGGTCGAGGAACTTGCGGGCCGTCCGATCCTCAAGCCCGACGGTACGGGCGTCAAGATCCCGCGTGAGGGCGATGTCGGCGTCGATCTGTATCTCTCGACCTCCAGCGCGGGCGGCGGACTGCAGATGACGGTTGCCGGCGTCGTCAAGACCATGAGCGCCGAGAGCGCCGAACGAGCCGCACTCGGCGCCGGCGCGATCATCATCGACGTGATCGCGGTCGACGATGGCCGCAAGGAATACGAGAAGGTCCAGCGAATCCGAGAGCTTCGGCCCGACATGATCCTGATGTCCGGCGGGACGGACGGCGGCACGGTCACGCACCTCGTCGAGATCGGCGAGATGCTCCTCTCGGCGGATCCGCGCCCAAGGCTCGGCATCGGCGTCAAGCTCCCGGTGATCTACGCCGGCAACAAGGAAGCGGCGGCGGCGGTCGACGAGATCATTAAGGACATGGTTGACCTCAAGGTCGTCGACAACCTGCGACCGACCCTCGACCGCGAGAATCTCTCGCCGGCGCGCGAGGCGATCCACGAGCTGTTCCTTCAGCACGTCATGCAGCAGGCGCCGGGCTACGGCAAGCTGATGACCTGGACCAGCGCCGGCATCATGTCCACGCCGAACGCGGTCGGCAAGATCATCGAGACGATCGCCGACCAGGAGAAGATCAACGTGCTGGCGGTCGATATCGGCGGCGCGACGACCGACGTCTTCTCGGTCTTCGGCGGGATGTTCACCCGCACCGTCAGCGCGAACCTGGGGATGAGCTACTCGATCTGCAACGTTCTGGCCGAGGCGAAGATCGGCAACATCATGCGCTGGATGCCGTTCGAGGCCGACGAGGGCTACGTCCGCAACGAACTGCGCAACAAGATGATCCGCCCGACGACGATCCCGCAGACGTTGAAGGACCTCTACATCGAGCAGGCGGTTGCCCGCGAGGCGCTGCGGCTCGCGTTCGAGCACCACAAGTCGCTGGCCCGCGAGCTGAAGGGCGTACAGCAGGACAGGCTCATCGGCGAAGCCATCAGCCAGGAAGCGAGCGGAAAGACACTCGTTCACCTGATGGACCTCGACATGATCGTCGGGAGCGGCGGCGTGCTCAGCCATGCGCCGATGCGGGAGCAGAGCGCGCTCATGATGCTCGATGCGTATCAGCCCGAGGGCGTGACGATGCTGGCGGTCGACTCGATCTTCATGATGCCGCAGCTCGGCGTTCTCTCGGAGCACATGCCCGAGGCCGCGCTCCAGGTGTTCCGCCGCGACTGCCTCATCAAGCTCGGAACGGCGATCTCGCCCGTCGGACTGTGCAGGGAGGGCCTCCCAGGATGCACTCTTCGGATCGATGGGGAGGAGATCGAGATCCCCGGCGGAACAATCCGCGTCTTCCCGCTCGGCCCGGGTGAGAAGAAGGAGATCGAGGTGACGCCCTACAAGGCCTGCGACCTCGGTCAGGGCCGCGGTCGGACGCGGAAGATGGAGGTCGAGGGCGGGGTCGTCGGGCTGATGATCGATACCCGTGGCCGCCCACTCCAGCTTCCATCTGATCCGAAGGACCGGGTGAGGAAGCTCAGGGAATGGTTCGCGGCCTTCGGCCTTCGGATGCCTGACTAGGCCGGGACTGTCATTCTGAGCGTAGCGAAGAATCCGGCTCAGATTCTTCGCTACGCTCAGAATGACAATGAAACTGTCGGTTTGTGTTGGTATACGTCGGTTTGTGTGGTATAATGTCGGTGGAGGCGATGAATATGTCAAGAACACTGACCGTTCAGGAAGTCGCGGAGAGGCTGCGGGTAAAGCCGATCACCGTGCGGGAGTACCTGCGCAAGGGGAAGATACCTGGGCAAAGGATTGGTAGATCGTGGCTCGTCATCGAGGCTGATCTCGACAGGATCCTGAGTCCCTCGTTCCAGGAGAGCGAGGCGAGACGGCTGGAGGCCATCAGGGCACACGAAGAGTGGCGCTCTCTCAGCCCCGAGGAGAGAGGACGCAGGATCGACGCCATCAAGGGGAAGTACCGAGGTTGCCTCAGCTCCGTAGACGATTTCATGCGTGAGAAGCATGAGGAAGTCGAGGAGGAGGAGCGTCGCTGGGAGGAGCGGAACAGAGCGCGTCTGGAGCAGAAGCAGGAGAACGATGCCGCATGACCCTGGTTCTCGACGCCAATGCTCTGATAGCTTTGCTGAACGATGAGCCTGGCGCCCTTTTGGTGCGCGATCTGCTGCGCGCGGAATCGTGCCATATCCATGCCATCAACTTGTGTGAGGTCTACTACGATTTCCTGCGAGTGGACGGTCCTGCTGGCGCGGAACAGATGCTCGCGGACGTAGTGCAGTTGCAGGTCACTGTCCATGAAGACATGGACTCGGAGTTCTGGCAGCAGGTTGGCCGCTACAAAGCAGACCTTCGCCGAATCTCGCTCGCGGACTGCTTCTGCCTGACTCTGGCAAACAGGCTCGGGGCAGAGGTAGTCACCTCCGATCACCATGAGTTCGATACCGTAGAGAGCAAAGGGCTCTGTGCAGTGAGGTTCATACGCTGAATGGGAACAGCATACACACCGGGGCTCAAAGTGAGCCCGAGAACAACGATACGAAAGACGAGGCGACTTCCCCTCAAGGGCCAGGTCGTCGTCAACGTCGGCGACAGGGTCGTCCCGGACGCCGTCGTCGCGCGGACCGAGCTGCCGGGGATCATGCAGACGCTCAGGGTCGCGGAGTTCCTCGGCCTCGAGCCCGGCGATGTTGCCAAGGTCCTGAGGATCAAAGAGGGCGACAAGGTCGAGACGAGCGATGTGATCGCCGAGACGCGAGCGTTCTTCGGCCTCATGCGTAACGAGTTGAAGTGCCCGATTTCGGGGACGGTCGAGCTGATCTCCCCGGTCTCCGGCCACGTCGGCATCCGACAGAAGCCGCTGCCGGTCGAGGTGACCGCCTACATCCCCGGTCAGGTCGTGGACACAATCCCCGAGGAAGGCGTCGTCATCGAGACGATCGGCGCATTCATCCAGGGCATCTTCGGGGTCGGCGGCGAGAAGACCGGTGAGATCAAGGTGATCGTCGAGCGGCCCGATCAGACGGTGGATGCCGATCAGATCACCGAGGAGATGGCCGGCAAGATCATCGTCACCGGCGCGAATATCACCGGCGCGGGACTGAAGAAGGCGTCGAGCATTGGGGTCGCGGGCGTCGTGACCGGCGGGATCATCGACCTCGATCTGATCGACTTCCTCGGCTACGACATCGGCGTGGCGATCACCGGCCAGGAGAACATCCCGACCACGCTCATCGTCACCGAGGGATTCGGCGTGATGACGATGGCCAACCGCACATTCGACCTCCTGAAGTTGCTTGAGGGACGCCAGGCATCGATCAACGGTGCGACCCAGATCCGCGCGGGGGTCATCCGGCCCGAGATCATCGTCCCGGCGACCTCCGACGCCGAGAACGCGCCCGCCGACGCCGAGCAGGTGCTCGATATCGGCACGAGGCTGCGCATCATCCGCGAGCCCTACTTCGGTATCCTCGGGCACGTGACCGCGCTCCCGCCGGAACTCGTCGTCATCGAGTCCGGCGCGAAGGTCCGCACCCTGGAAGCCCAACTGGATGACGGCCGGACTGTAACGGTCCCAAGGGCGAATGTGGAGATCATCCAGGAGTAGGCTGCAGACTACAGGAAACGGATTCCTGCATCCCCCGGGCACTCCTACTCGTGAATCAGGCATCAGAAAGTGAGGCATCCCGTGGAAGAGAACACTCAACCTGACGGCACTCGCTCCACTTTACTGCCAGGCTGGCGCTGGCGGCTGATCATCGTCATTGTGGCCTATTGTGTGTTCTACACAGTCTCGTTCTCAGCCAAGACTGGGCCGCAGCAACTGAGAATGGTCTTGGTGATCGTGTGCCTGGCTACCGCAGCTTTCGTCACGGCTTACCGACCCCACACAGCCATTCGTACTGCTCGGGTGGCCTCGTACCGTATAGCCGTTCTCGGGCACTTCGGCCTGCTAGTCATCCCTACCGCCTATCTGACAGGGGTGTACGACCTTCCTGCCGAGGATCGGTATGCGGCGATGCTCACTCCCACCTATATCGTGCCTTGCGCGCTGTTTCTCGCCGCATATGCGCTCGCTTGGCCTCTAGCAGAGTCGTTCTATCGCCGCAATCACCCCGACACTGCCACCATCCCAGCGACACCAGAAGACTTGGAAGAATGGCAGACATCCCCGTCGGAACGGCGCTCGATGGTGCGCGTGTTTCTACTCGTTTCCCTCGTCTTTGCACCCACGTTTGTTGCCAGTTGGCTGTGGCCTGGGCACTCAACGCTGATCATGCTGGCCAACATGGCGCTGGTGGGTTGCGCGTTCTCGTTCTGGGCAGGCTACCGCTGGCGCGAGATCGACACCCGGATGAGGAGATTCTGGCTGGTGATGGTTTGCGTCGGACCGCCGGCGGGGTTCGTCGGATACGTCGAGCACGGTGGGGTACCGGGGGCGCTCGTGTTCGCGGCGGAGATCGCTGCCGTCATGATCGTCCCCGGGATCGCTGGATGGTTTCTCGCAAGGCATCGGGGTACGGTGACCGAAGGTTGAGGTCGCAGGCTTCATATCTCCGGCTCATCCGGCCAGTTCATGAGCCACAAAGGCGCACATCCGCTCGAAGACTTCGGTTGGGAGTTCCTCGCCCGTCATCGCAGCAAGGTGCAGTGCATCGGCGAGCATGCGATCCATGGCAGCACGCACTGTGCTGTCCATCGCGGTCAGGCTGCTGAAGTCGAGACTGGGGAGAAGAGCGGCTCGGTCATCGGCGGAGATCAGGCCATCCAGTTTCACGTATTCCGGGGTCGAGAGCTTCGGTCGGCGGGCGGCGTCTCCGGTCATGCGAGCGTACATGAGGGCAAGCTGCCAGTCCACGCCGGCGGCGGCGAACCGGTAGCAGGTCATGGTCTGTCCACGCTTACGCGCCTTCACGTAGCGTAGGAAGCCGATATACTTGTCGAGCATGAAGTGCCCCAGCGAACCCTCCTGCGGGACATAACCGCGACATTCCCTTGCGTCGCATATCTCAGACCCAGGCACGTCGACCAGGAGGATGGTCTGTTCAGCGGGGATCGTGCGGTCGGCGGCGGAGACATCAGTCAGTCCCAGATCGAGCTTGTGGTGATAGCCCTCCTCGCGGAACACGATCGTCGGATTCCACTCGTCCGGGCGCAGGTTGATCGCCCAGCAGAACTCGATCGGCCCGATCTGCTCCAGCATACCGAGGAGCGCTGTCTTTGCTCCTGGCAGATCGTCCGTCTCGACTATGAGATCGATGTCGGAGTATCCATCCGCGCGTCCCTCGGCCATCGAGCCGAAGAGGGAGAGCGTTCGGAAGCCCGGCAGTCCGGGGAGGACCTCCTTCAGCGCGTCAAGCATTTGTCCGAGTCTCTCCCAATCCTTCATCATGCCTTTTCTTGGCGTCTTTGGCGTCTTGGCGGTTGACGCTATCCCGCCTTCGTGCCGTAGCAGATCATCATCGAGGACCCAGCAACCGTGTTGTACTCCCGTCCATGCGCTGTGAACTCCGTGCTGACGTACTTCTCGATCTCCAACTGCTCCGTCGCCTCGTCCGAGGTCAGACCCCGCCCGATCAGATTGGCGATGACTGCCTGATCGTCCATCCCGGGACTGCCGAATGCCTCCTCGCGCAGGGCAGCATAGAGGCGCTCCTTCTCGTCAGCGGGTAGATCGGGGTGCAGATAGTTCACGCGATCGCTCACTCTGCACTCGACGTCGTTCAGACCGAGTTCGCGCATGTACACGGGCAGTCGGATGCCGATGTTGCCGTCTTTGCCCGTCCGCAGCCTGTCCTCTTCCCAGAGCTTCTGCAGAATGGTCGGATTCCGGGTGTTGTTGATGTCCAACTCGTGGATGAGATGGTTCGCCAGGAAACCATTCCGGTGAGGCTCAATGCAGAGGACCTTTCCGCCGGGCCTCGTACACCGGATCATCGTCGAGAGCACGTTTTTCGGCTCAGTGAGGTGCAGGAGCAGGGCCTGGCAGACGGCCAGGTCATACCCGCCCTCCGGCAGTTCGATGGACTCGACATCGCCAAGTATGAACTCGGCATGGTAGGGTGATCGGTCGAACAGATCTCTTGCTGTGCGAATGAGTTCCTCTCCCCTGTCGATCCCGGTATACCTGGATCCCTTGGGGAGGTAGGGAAGGAGTTTGAGCCCGAGGTAGCCGGCCCCGCAGCCGAAGTCGATAAGATCCGTCGGCTCGGTGAGTCGGAGCACCCTGGTAAGCAGGAACTCCAGGTAGTCGTCGTTGTGATACAACCGACGACTCCTAAGGAGGTACTCTATCTTCTCGTCCCAGTAGTACTCACTCATCTCTCGCGTCCCTTGAAGCTACTCGCCCTGAACCGTGACGATGATCGTCCGGCGGCGGGGCCTGACGTCGCATTCCAGGAAGAAGATCTGCTGCCATGTGCCGAGGACCGGTTTCCCATCCCTGACCGGCACAGTCAGCGATGGTCCGATCAATGTCGCCTGAAGGTGGGAGTGCGCATTCGCATCCTTCGCGGTCTGCTGATGATCGTATTCCCCATCCAGAGGAACCAGCCGATCGAGCAGCGCCGCGATATCATGCGCCAGTCCGCGTTCCAATTCCATCGAGCCGACGGCGCCGGTGCTTCCGACATTGAAGACGTTCAGGATCCCGGTCTTGATGCCCGACTTCTGGACGATCTCGGCGACTCTTGCGGTGATGTCGTGTATCTCGTGCCTGTCCTGGGTATTGAGACGTATCTCTTCCTGGCAAACCATCTCTCTGCTCCTCTCTCGAAACGCAACTTCTACATGTAGTGGCCGTGCCTCTGTGCCGGCCATCGGCGTGGAAAGGCCGGCACGGAGGCACGGCCACTACATGTGTTTGTCGCGGCGGTGCTTGAGCATCACCTTGAACTCGCGGATCGGAATCACTATCCATATGATGAATATGACGAAGCCGATACTCCAGATTCCCCATGTTATCCAGTCGAACATCTCGATCCTCCCTCAGTATCGCCCGAATTCCCTGTACGCATCCAGAAGCGCGAGCGCGTTCTCCACGGGCGTATCGGCCTGGATGTTGTGCGCGGTGCACAGAATGTATCCGCCACCGGGCCCAAATGCCTCGACCCTCTCCTTGACTTCCCGGCGAATCTCTTCCTTCGTCCCGAAAGGCAACGTCTGCTGGATCGACATCCCGCCGTGGAATGCCAACTTGTCGCCGAACTGAGCCTTGAGCGTGTGCGGATCCATATCGAACGCTTCCGGCTGGACCGACTGCAGGACGTCCAATCCCCGCTCGATCATCAGCGGGATGATCGGCCTGACGGAGCCGCACGTATGGTGCATCACGCGGATGCCATGCGATTTCGCCAGGGAGACATAGTCGGCAAACCCCTGCCCGAGGAACTGAGTCCACATCGCGGGCGAGACGAGCGGTCCGTTCTGCGAGCCGAAGTCGTCGCCCATGAGCAGGATGTCGATCGTACCCCTCGCGGCCTCGAATATCCTCTCAGCGTAGGAGCAGTAGAAGCTGCGGACGCGGCGGAAGATCGTCTCGGCGATCTCCGGCTCCATGCACATATCGAGGAGAATCTGTTCGACTCCTCTGAGATACATCGCGGGCTTGAGCTGGGCCAGTCGGTTCATCCTGTCGCCCTGGAAGACCGCGACCCGTGCCTTCCGGCGCACTTCCTCACATTGCGCCTCGATGACCGAATAGTCGAACCAGTCGGGCGAGGGCCAATGGTCATAGGCTTCGATCTCCTCGACCGTCGTCATAGCGCTGAGTGGTGACTTCGCGACCTCCTCGTATGTCTCCGCGCCGTCCTGGAGTTGGAGGCTGACCATCGTGCGGCGGACTCCCCAGATATCCTCGTCCGTGCCATCCTCGAAGGCCCGGAGCGGAGGTCCGATGTACGCCGGGCCTTCGATATAGCGCAGGTCCACATCCCTCACGTCCAGGAGTGCCTCCATGTCAGTATTCAGCGCGGAGAGGATCTTCCGACTGAACCCCTTCGACATCCACAGGTCGATCGGAACTCTATCAGGTTCCTCGAAATCGAGTGCCTTGAATACTCGTTCTCTGGAATCCACAGGTGCTTCCTCTCTCAGTCGCTCTTGCTGGATGGAACGGCGTTCCACTTGGGAATCAGGAGCAGGGCTGCAATGAAGATAAGCCCCGCCAGGCCGTAGAAGAGCGCGCCCCAGCCGTACTTCTCCGAGATGACACCCGGCAGCGATCCGCCGACGAACCCGCCGATCGACCCGAAACCGTTGATGATGCCGACCGATGTCGATGCGCCCCGCTTCGTACCGAAGTCGACGGCGGCGGTCGATGCGATCGTCGAGTCCGGGCCGAACAGGAAGAATCCGATCGCGAAGAGCACCCCGCACATCGCCCAGACGCTCCCGCCGCGAGTGAGCAGATCGAATGACGCCGCCACGAGCGACAAGAGGAACAGGCCGATGACGCACACCGGCATTCTCCTCGCCCCGAACAGCTTGTCCGAGGCGTAACCCGCAGCGATTGCGCCGAGTGGTCCGGCCGCCTCGAAGAGTATCGCAATCAGTCCCGATTGTCCCACGCCGGTCCCGAGTTTCTCGTAGACGATCAGCGGTCCCCAGAACAGGATCGCGTATCGAGCGGGTTTGAGGCAGAAGTAGACCAGACCGAGGCGGAGGACCATCATGTTCTTGAGGGTCGCGACGATAGTCTCCCAGGAGCCGTGCTCATCGTCACTGGGACTGGGGATTGCCTGGAGGGCTTCCCCCGGCTCGCAGTGATACGCCTCGATCTCGCAGAGGCCGCAGTCCTCAGGGCGATTCTTCTGGAATGCGATGAAGAGCAGCCAGATCACAAAGAGCGCGCCCGCGGTTGCGAAGAATGCGGCGCGCCATCCATAGTACTCGGCGGTGTATGCGGCGAAGGGAGTCGCGATCAGCCCGCCGATGGCGTAGTTCGAGCACCACCAGCCGTATGCCCGCCCGCGCTCCTTGCGAGAGAACCAGCATCCGACGTTCTTCGTAAGCGGCCCCCATCCGCTCGACTGGCAGAGGCCCTGGATGAAGAAGATCACTCCGAATGCCAGAACGATGCTCGATACGCCCATAGCGGCTCCGAAGATCACCGAGCCGAGCATCCCGACGAGCACAACCTTGCGTGCCCCGTATCTATCGCCGGCGATCCCCCATACAAACTGGCCGATCGCATATGCGATGAGATAGGCCCCGTCGATCCAGCCCATCTGCGCCTTGGTGATCCCGAGGTGCGCGTCCTCGAGCATCCCGGGCTTGGCGGCAGAGAAAGCCTTGCGGGTCAGATAGAACCCGACATACGCCAGCCATGTGATGCCGAAGATCTGCCATCGCCATCGTTCGTAGATGGGATCTTTCTGGTGACCCGAGGGGCTCGGACTCCCCGGAGCTTGAGTGTTCTGTTCCATATTCATGGTTCCTCCCCCCAACTCACTAAGAAAGCCCCCACCGTGAGTCCTGAGTGCGCCTCTGGGCGTGTATCGAAGGACGGCTTCAATAGTGCCACAAGGCCGTCCTTCGATACACGCCCAGAGGCGCACTCAGGACTCACGGTGTGCTCTCTAACGGAAACAACTGCGCAAGCTGCGCAGTCAAGCGCTCAGAATGACACTGCCGATCAGTCGCTGTAGACTCGGATCAGTCCACCCGCGAAGAAGATCAGCATCCCTCCGACTGCGAGGTGCGACGCCAGCGCAAATGCCACGCTTCCCGATATCACGCCCGACAGGAATATGATCAGGCCACAGAGCATCATCCCGACGCCGAACTTGCCCGTGGCGGTCGTCGGGATGAGGTGGATCTCCTCCGCCGAGGTCGCCATCTTGGCGCACTTGAAGGCGTCCCAGATGCGTTGGCAGTCCGGGGTGACCTGCTGCTTCGGGAACATGATGCTGATCACCGGAACGGCGATCAGAGCGGCTATGGTGCTCGCCAGCGCGGCGATGCTCTTGGCCCAGAGCGACCAGTTCACGTTCTCACCGAGCAGCGTGTGAACTATCCGATAAGCGGACAGGTCCGGGTTGGCGTTGAAATACCTGAAGCACAGGTATCCGGCGGTCGCACCGATCAGATACCCGCCGATCGCGCCCTGCCAGTTGGCCCGACGGGAGAAGAGCCCGTAGACGATCGTGATGACGAAGACCGGCATGTCCACGATCGCGACGATAGTGAGGTTGGCCTGGACCACACCCTTGAACTGGCTGACTATGTAGTATGCGAACAGGATCATCAGGATGCCGGTCACGACAGTAGCGGTTCGCACCACTCTCAACAGGTGCTTGGGCGCGGCCTTACGGAATATGTTGTTGTACACATCGCACGTGAAGAGAGTCGCAACTGAGTTGATGTCGGCGCTGATGGCCGACATCATGGATGCGACCAATCCGCACATGACGAGCCCCAGAACGCCCGGCATCAGATACGCTCGCATGAAGGACGCCATTACCATGTCCGGCTTCGCGATCCCAGGCTGAAGGACCAGATCGCTAAGCGCCGGGAGAATCCACAGGAAGGCGAAGGGCGTAGTGATGATCCCCGAGAGCACCATCCCCTTGGCGACAGTGCGAGGGTTCCGACCGCCGAACGCGCGCTGGAGGATCGCCTGATCGATGCACGCCCATTTGGTCGCGAGGAGGATCATCGAGATGATGAATAGCCAGTTGAACTCCGTGCTTTGGGAGACGAATTTCAGATGCTCGCGCATGACGCCCGAATGGTTGATGACCTCGATGACATGCGGCACTCCGCCGGCATTGATCGTCGCGATCGGGAGCACAATCAGCGCGCCTCCGAGCATGAAGGCAAAGGCGATGGTATCGGTCATGGAGACCGACCACGCTCCGCCGATCGCGCTGTAGATAATCGCGATGGCCGAGAACGCCGCGAACCAGATCCAGACGCTATCGACGCCGGTGATGACGCGAGCGGCGGTGACTGCGGCCCAGAGGATCACGGCCAGGTAGAAACAGAGCCGGAGCGCCCAGATGAAGCCGATGAACAGCCGGATGTACTTGTTGTAGCGCAACTCGAGGAACTCGGGAACGGTGCGAACCATCAGGCGTCGGAGGATAGGCACGACGAACAGGCCGGAAAACACGAGGGCCATGTTCCCAATCCACGTCTGCCAGATGATCCCGAGCCCACTCTTGTATGCAGCGCCCGCCTGCCCGATGAAACTGTACATGTTCACGTTCGTAGCGGTGATGGTCGCGGCCAGGATGAATGGGGTGAGTTGGCGACCGGCGACATAGAAGTCGTCGGTCTCCTTGACCCACCGGGAGAAGTATATGCCCGCGAGAAACATCAGGGCGAGGAATCCGACAACGAGGATGATGTCTACGGGAGCCATCTGAGCCTTCCTTAACCGCAGGAGCGTTGTCCTGCATCTGCGCCAGCGACTGTAGGGGCGTGCCTTGTGCCGCCCGACGGCCGGGTCACGGCGGCACAAGGCACGCCCCTACAGTCGATGGTGGACGAACAATCGGCAGCAAACCGTCTTATGCTATACAGTATGAGCGCAAGTTGTCAAGCACGGAATGCGCTACAGGAAGAACGTGTATGTGTCCACGCCCAGGACGCCTCTGACGAAACTCCACATCCCCCCGACCGCGAACTCCCCGAGTACCAACCCGACGAAGAACGGGATCGCCGCCCGATAACCCCTCAGCCCCGAGTAGCGCAGGATAAGGACTTTGGTGAGCCAACTGATCATGATCGGCAGCCAGATGTAATCGACGCCGAACGACATCCCGAGCGCATACCCCGCCGGATGGAAGGGGAAGCCATAGTACATTACCGCGAACTTCGCCAGCCCGATCGCCACTACGGCCCCGATGGCAATGCCCGCCATGCTCATGTAGTTCGACCCAACTGGATTGTTCAACCAGTTCATCAGTTGGTTGTAAGCGGCACTCGAGAAGCCCGAGCCCGGAGCGCCCGGATGATGAGCCGCGGCATAATGTCTTCCGTACGCAAGGTGCATGATCGCCCAGAACGCGGAGAAGACTCCGATCACACCTGCCGAAGCCAGTGCGATAACCATCGTCCGAATCTTCAGCCCACTCTCGCTCGCGGCCTTGAGGCATTCCGCCTGCTGCGGCATCAGCAGTCCACGATGCATCCGGTTCTGGAAGTAGAGCAGAGAGAAGATCGTCAGGTTCTGCGGACCGACGAATGCCGTTCCAAGTCCGAGGATGAGCATATTGGACGCCCCGACCGACCCGAGTTCGTGCGACGGCGGTCCGAGTTCCGCTCGGATTCGTGTGAATGCGCCGCAGAACGCGAGGTACAGAAGGACATACACGACGGCAAGCCAGAGCGCCATCCCCGCAAGGTTGAGGAACCCCATCATAACGAGTGCGGCGAGACCGAGTGCGATGAATGCCCACCGATAGCTGATCCCGCCGTCGTGCGTCAGTCCTTCTCCGGTCCGAGCCGACTGCCAAATCTCCCGGATGTATCCGCGCCCGAACCACAGGCTTGCTGCGAAGAGTGCGATCAGTGCGCCGAACGACTGCTCCTTCAGATAGGGATACCATGCGTCCGTGCCTGTGTATCCGAATGCGGCCGCCGCGACCTGTTGTGCCTTGCGGAAGAAAAAGAAGAACCAGCTCGAGAATGCCATGTTCGTCGGCATGAAGAAGCTCAGCCCGATCACGAATGGGTAGAACGACGCGACCGTCCAGCCCATCGCCTTCCATGGACTCGAGGCGCTGAACCATGGGCTGATGTCGTTCATCTTGACGTTCAGCCTCGGGAGGTTGGGATAGAACTGCGAGAGGCCGTTCAGCAGGTCGATCCCCGCCGCAAGCGCGAATCCCGCCCAGAAGAGCTTGTTCCTGAAGAGCGGGTTCGATCCTCCGCCCTCCGTGATGATAAGTGGGATCTGGACGATCGGATAGGTGAGGCGCTCGTTCTCGACCCAGTGCCTTCGAAGCAGGATCACCATCGAAAGCATGGCGACCATGACGGCGATCAGGAACACACTCCACGCGGCAATGGGAACGATCCAGATCTGGAAGTTCGCCCAGTTGTAGAGCGTCGAATGCCCCTGCTCGAAGCTCTTCACTGAATCGCTCAGGTCGCTGATTGTGAGCCATCGTGGCAGATGCGGCGCGATCAGTTCGCCCATTCTGTTCTCGGGAGTAGCGAAGTAGGCGGCGTGAGGGATGGTCGGGACGACCATCTGCATGCAATCGTGCCCGACGAGGCTCGACCCAGTCGCCACCATGCCGTAGACGACCAGGAGTTCCTGCCTGCCCAGAGCGCACTTCGGGAGGAACCGACGGACGAGCATGTTCAGCGCCATCAGAACGATCAGGCTGAAGATTACGTTGAAGAAGAGCGAAGCGCATGTCGGGAAGCCGGAGTAGTCCAGCGCCTCCGTCCGCGCGATCCAGAGGCTGTTGACAGGGATGAGCGCGCCCCCGAGGACGAAGACCCACCATCGGAAGCGCTCGCCCTTCGTGGATGGCTCGATCGAGCCGGGCATCGTGGATCGCGGCCTCATGACGCTCATGGCCGCCCGCCGATTCGGTAGACCGCGACATCCTCCGCGTCCAACCCGACTTCGAATGAAGCGGTCCGTGGTTTCCAGCGGACGGACTTGCCGGTCAGAACGTCGGTGAGTCCGCTCCTAAGAGTGACTTCTGATCGAGGATCAAGGGTGACGGTCACCGTCTTCCGAGTCGCGCTCGGATTGAAGACTGTGAGGTACAACGTCTTCCCGTCCCCGAACCTCTCGATCCAGACATCAGGATCATCGGTGCGGGCGAGAGTCACCGGCTGCCATCCCGCCTCGGCAACCTCGATGATCGTCGGGACATACTTCGCAAACACCGGTCGATGGCGGTTGACGACGATCGGATCGGCCCAATACCATCCGCCCGAGGGAGCGCCCTGGTTCGAGGGGAAAACGCCGTAGAAGAGACATCGCTTGACGTAACGGGTCTCCTCATCGACCGTGAGATCGGAGTACTGGAGCGCGCAATATGGCTTTCCGCGGCTCATGAACCGCGCGAAGTTGAACTCCGAATCGGGCCACGGTGACCATGTGCCGCCCGGCTTCCAGAAGAACTCGGTGCCCATGACGTCGAGATAGGGCGCGGCGAACGGCGTGACGGGCACGCAGTTTCCGAATGTCAGCCGATCGCCGGAGTGCATCCACTCGGCGATGTGCTTTGCGAATGAGATGTGCGAGAAAACCTGTTGCATCGCGGGATTCCGTGCGCTGTCGAACGTGAGCGGCTCCTCGGTATGGAGCCAATGTGCGCGTCGGTAGTTCAGATTGGCCTCGTAGCACTCCATCGTGTCGAGGTAGACGCCATCGAGCCGGCAAGGAAGGAGTTCGGCTTCTTCGAAGCCGCCGTTCGCGAGGAAGTTGCGGCCCCCGACATCCAGACTGACATCGTCGAGCCAGAGGATGGTCGAATCGGGCGTCAACGCGGGAGTATCGAGCGAGACGGAGACGAACTTCGGAAGGCGATCGAGAGTGATCGAATGCGTTGACTTCTTCCATTCGCCGCTGAGGTCTTCGATCGCGAGTGATTCCGCCTTGCTCGTGCCCTCCTCAAACCAGAACGTCACTCTCCATCGGAAGCCCGTCCCGCCGATGGGCATATCCTCGCCCCGAGCGCTGTAGGAGAGAGTGAACGGTCCGAGCGATTCGCCCTCATACCGTATGATCTGGCTGATCCCCCGGAGGTACTGCTCGTACTGCGACTTCCCCTCGATAGGATCGAATCTGACCGACTGCTTCCCCGATGCCTTCTGCTCCGTATCGACCTCCAGAAACGGATGTGCCGAGACCCGCGCGAATGTCCATCCGGGGAGATCCCACTGACGGCTGACGGCCATCGTCTCGCGGATCACTTCACGGTCCCAGCCGGATGCGTTCGGGTTGACGATCATCATGTTCTCGTTCCGTCCCTGAGGGCTGCGGAAGAAGTACCCTTGCGGATGAGTCCACTGGTCCTCGATGTAGCTCCCCAGGTATGCCGGATACCGCCTCCGAATGTCGAGAGGGAGCGAGCGGTCGTCCTCGTTAACGATCCGCTTTGCCAGATCGACCGAACGCTGTGGAACAACCGCGCCGTGGACCTCATCGCCGATCTCCTGATGGTGGATCCACGGCTCGACGTACTGGAAGGCATACATCCCCTGGCGCTCATCCCAGCCCATGTGGCCGACCGACTCGAGGAACGCGAAATGGAAGTCCTCATGCTCGACGATCGCCGGCGGTGTCATGAACGGCAGCCAGATTCCCTGCTTCTCGACGCGGTTTTCGAAGGCCCAGCCGAAGATGCGCTGATACTTCTCGGTCGCCCCTCGGAAGCCGTCCATGTAGGTGAACAGATAGGCGGTGAAAGAGCCTTTGTTCGCCCACAGACCCGCGTTCGGGCTCATGCCGATGTCGAAGCGGATCCGAAGCTCCTTGCGCTCGGCGTCGTATTCCGTCTGGAAGACTCGCGGCTCGGCGACTGATGTCCCGAGGGCGAGGCCGACGCCCTTTGCCGTCTCGATGCAGGCGATCGGGTAACGGCTGTTGTAGCCGTCACGCCCCGCGCCATACCACTTGCCCGCGCGATAGAGCATCCCCGGCTCGATCTTCCGCTTCGTGCGCATATCATCCCACCAGACGCCTCCGATCGCGTCGAATGGGATGGCGACATATCCGCTGATCGCACGATCCACGGGCTGAGTGCTCTCGAATGAACATCCGACCTCGATGCAGTCGGGCTTCGGGCGGTAGGTCACGAGCCCCTTGAGAGATGAGGGCGCAATCTCGAACTCCTGAAGCACCGAGCCGTCGATCCGTCTGAGTGAACCCACGGGGGAGGAGATCCGGTAATCCGCCGGTTGAAGCTTCACATCCCGATACCACGCCGTGCACTTCCCGCCGGGGACGGAAAGGTCGAGGTCAACGGATTTCAAAGGCCGGTCGGGACAGATGATGCGCTTGTTGAACTGCGGGCTGTGATCGTATTGCCCGAAGTACGCCGACACCTCGGGCATCTTCGAGCCGTCGGAGTGGGAAACGTTCGCATTCAGCGCAAGGTTGCGGTTGATCCAGCCCAGCGCCTCACCCTCGAGGTGCGCCTGACACCAGCCGGACAGCACGAGCGGCTGAGCCTCGGTCTGGTTCACCTGCACCTGAGTCTTCGGACGGACTTCATCCTCACCGGAGACGCGCATCCACTTGCCGGGATGACCGTTCGCCGATTCCTCAATCGATGCATCAGGAACCGACCAGTTCCCTGCGAGCAGATCGGGGGCATCCGGATCCTCGATCACTTCCTCGAAGCGGATGAGCGGCGCATACAAGGGAAAAGATGCCCCGCCGATCCGCAGTCTCTTCGCCTTCCCATCAGACTGGTCAAGCGACAGCTCCATGCGGTCGTCCGTCGAGAGTCGGATCGTCCCCGCCGTTTCCCGCAGGTTTGACTCCGCCGCGCACGATATCAGAGGCAGCGCCACGGCAAGCAGAATGAGGAGGGCAAACATGAGCCGCCCGGGTTTCGTCATCTGAGACTCCATGCGCAGATTATATCACACAAGCCGCCGCCGCGCTGTCCTCAATGCAGCAGCAGTTGGCTCATATTGACAAACCGCGTGACGCGGTGCGATCATGGGTGCAGAGGTATATCCCATGATCGCCAAAGCCGTCATCATACTTGTTCTCGCTCTCACCATCGCAAACCAGACCGTTGCCGGCTCGCAAGGCAGCTTCTTCGCCAAGAAGTCATACGTTTCCAAGCCGCTCCCGAAGTTCGAGACGTCCCGCGTTCAGTTGCCGGCGCCGATCTACGACGAGAGGCCGCTCTTCGTGCAACTCTACTGGAAAGCCTGGGAACTCGCATTCCGAAACTTCTACGAGCCGACGCCACAGAACGGCTTCGTCTCGCAGTATATAGACGCAGCCTTCAACCAGAACATCTTCCTCTGGGACACTTGCTTCATGACTATGTTCTGCAATGTCGCCCATCCGCTGACGCCGGGGATAGGTTCGCTCGACAACTTCTACGCCAAGCAGTACGAAGACGGCGAGATATGCCGCGAGATCAGCCGGACGACGGGCATCGATTACCATGAGTGGGTCAACCGAGAGGGCAGGGGGCTCTTCAGCCGATGGGGATGGAATACGGGCGAGGGGAGCCTGCCTGTGATCTACCGCGATCGCACGGAGCCTGTGCCGCCGCCGATCCTGACTCTCGATGCGCTCGATCACCCGATATTCGCCTGGGCCGAACTGGAAAGCTACCGGGCAACAGGCGATCTCGAGAGGCTCAAGCTCGTCTACGAGCCCCTGGTCCACTACTATGAGGCCCTTGAGAAGTACCTCCGCCAGGGGAACGGCCTGTACATCACCGACTGGGCGAGCATGGACAATTCGGCGCGCAATCCCTACCTCAAGAACGGCGGAACGGGCATCGACATCTCCTGCGAGATGGTGCTCTTCGCCCGTCAGCTCTCCTATATCGCGAAGTTGATCGGCAAGCGGGCCGAATCGGACGACTTCGCCCGCCGGGCCGATGATACCGCCGGCATCATCAACCGGGAGATGTGGGACGGGCAGCGGAAGTTCTACTTCGACCTGACTCAGGAGGGCAAGCGCGCTCCGGTGAAGACAGTCGCAGCGTACTGGGCGCTGGTATCGAGGGTAGCCTCCCGTGACCAGGCGCTCGCACTCGCCTCCGAACTCGGGAATCCCGCCACATTCGGCCGCCTGAACCGCGTGCCGACCCTCTCCGCCGACGAGCCGGGATACGATCCCGCAGGGGGATACTGGCAGGGCGCCGTCTGGTCGCCAACCGAGACGATGGTGATCCGCGGCCTGGAGAAGTATGGCTTCAACGACCTGGCGCGCCAGATTGCGATGGAGCACCTGGGCCTCGCGGGGGAGGTCTTCCGCAAGACCGGGACCGTCTGGGAGAACTATGCGCCCGACTCCCTCGAGCAGGGAAAGCCCGCGGGCGGAGACTTCGTCGGCTGGAGCGGTCTCGCCCCGATCCTTTATCTCATGGAATACGCAGTGGGCCTGAAGCCCGATGCCCCGAAGAACGAGTTGCTCTGGGATCTCCGTTCGGATTTGCGAGTGGGATGCGAGAGATATCGCTTCAATGGACATGTCGTCTCACTGATCGCGGAACCGGGATCGACGAAGCCGCGGATCTCGGTCGAATCCGATGGCGCATTTAGTCTCCGCGTCGTGCGAGGCGCCAAGCAGAAGACATATGCAGTAAAGCCCGGCAAGCAGATCCTCGCCTTCCCGTAGTGCCGCGCGGTTTGACACCTCCTGCTGCTTCTGTTAGAATTCCGTAGCTACGCGAACGGAAGGGGAAACCTCATATGAGCGAACAGCTCGACGCGCTGTACCAACTGCAACTCATCGACCTCGAATTGGATAAGTACAAGAAGGCCAAGGCCGCGCTGGACGACGGTTCAGCCAGGAAGGAACAGGTCGAGAGATGGCGCGCTCAGTCCGTCGAAGCTGATCGTCTCCTCCATGAAGCCGCAACCGAGCTTAGGGACAAGGAACTCACCGTCAAGTCCATCGAGGAGAAGAAGAAGCAGTTCCAGGACAAGATGTATTCCGGCAAAGTCTCGAATCCGAAGGAACTCTCCGGAATGAATGACGAGGTCAAGATGCTCGACCGTCAGCGTGGCAAGCTGGAGGAGCGCATGCTGGAACTGATGGAGATCGTCGAGGGGAGTAAGATCACCGCAGCCAATGCCGCCGAGAGCCTGAAGCAGCAGCAGGAGAAGCTCGATGCCTACCTTGCGAAGGTGGCGGAGAACAGCCGCATTCTGACGAAGAACATCGAGATACTCGCGCACCGTCGCGAAACCGCTGCGGGTCACATCGAGCCGGCATTGCTCAAGCGCTATGAGGCTCTCCAGGCGCGCATCGGAGTCCTGGCGATCGGGAAAATCGAGGGCAACCAGTGCGGTGGATGCCATACCGGCCTTATGGTCTTCCAACTGCGGGAGTTGGAGCTGAATAAGGGCGTGGTCACCTGCGAGAACTGCGGTCGAATTCTGTTCAAGGAGAAGCAGTGATGGCGGGGCGAGCGATCCTCGCGGTGGACGGCGCTGCGAAAGGCAACCCCGGTCCCGCCGGCATCGGAATCGTCATCAGCGATGAATCGGGCGCGGTCCTTAAGGAGATCGGCGAGTATATCGGCGAGGCGACCAACAACTGTGCAGAGTACACTGCGCTGATCCGAGGTCTCTCGGAAGTCAGCGGGATGGGGTTCTCGGAGGTCAGCGTCTACACGGACAGTGAGTTGATGGCTCGTCAGATCAATGGCCGTTACCAGGTGAGGTCGGAGGGCCTGATCCCATTGTGCGACGCTGCCCAGGGTCTTCTCCGGAAGTTCAAGTCAGCCACGATCGAGAACGTTCCCCGTGCGAAGAACAAGGCGGCTGATAAGCTTGCCAGCGCCGCCGCTCAGCAGCTCGCCCAGCCGGAACTCGCGTTGTTGGGGAGGGAGTTGGACTCCCTCCCCGCCTCAGGTACCGGGGAGGGAGTCCAACTCCCTCCCCAACAACGCTCCAAACCGGCGAAGAAGGCCAAACGAGAGGAATCCATGATCCAGCGTTTCACCGTTCACACCTCCCACAGGACCGAGTTCATCGAAATCACGCGTGAGGTCCAGGATGCAGTCAATTCGAGCGGCGTCACCGACGGAGTCTGCACAGTTTTCATCCCGCACTCGACTGCCGCCGTCACGATCAATGAGAACGCCGATGCCTACGTCATGAGGGACATCATCGACATCCTCAACGCCCTTGTGCCCCAGTCGGCGGAATACCGTCACGTCGAAGGGAACGCGGACTCGCACGCCAAGGCGAGCCTCATCGGCTCATCGGTGAATGTGATCGTGGAGAACGGGAAGCTCTTGCTGGGGCAGTGGCAGGGGATCTACTTCTGCGAGTTCGACGGCCCCCGCACGAGGCAGGTCTTCGTCAGGGTGGGGTAAGCTGGGCGGATTAGACGGCAGTTGGGGAGGGAGTTCAACTCCCTCCCCAACTGTTGTTGGCCGATCATTCGAGGTCGAACATCTCGGCCGTGACCCGTCCGGACTCGAAACCATCCACGTGACCGTCGGCGAAAAGCACGTTCGCCTGGTCAAGATGCACCGCGTTGATCGGGGTCGGGACCTGGTCCGCGGGGGCCAGCCCTGGATCGAAGGGCGGCATGACAGTGCTTGCCGACACTCCACCGGTCCTGAAGCATGCATCGACGACCGGCGACTCGATCAGCAGCACCGTCTCGCTCGGTTTCGATGGCGAACTCTCGGTCTCCCACGCGAGCTGCTGGTTCATTCGGAAGCTGAGCCCCGTCTTGAACCGATCCGGGTCGGAGAAGCAGGCGAATACACCGCCCGTCTTGATGTACGGGTAGATCATGCCCTTCTCGACCACGATCGGAAGCGAATCGCCCGGGACCCAGTCGCCGCCCTCAGAGACGGCCTCCCCAGCGCCGGGGTACTTCTCCCAGTCGCCGAGGTAGCAGTGCATGGCGTAACCGAGCTGCCTGAGGTTGGACAGGCATTGGGTTTGGCGGCCCTTCTCTCTGACCGAGGCGAAAACCGGGAAGAGAATAGATGCTAGAATAAGAATAATCGCTATGACGACGAGAAGCTCGATCAGAGTGAAGCCTCTTGACTTTCTGTACTTCATGGAGATCACCTCCTTTCCGTACAGGACGATCGCACATGTGTTCGATTCCAACACCAGGTAACTGCGATCGTCTTCTACTGGTTATGACACGCGGGGTCCGGAAAAGTTGCGGGGGGAGGGAGTATGGGAGTATGGGAGTGTGGGGGAGTGGGAGAGCAGGATTCCCCCATTCTCCCATACCCCCACACTCCCATACGCTATTTCTCCGGCTTGAGCTGCGGGAAGAGGATCACGTCGCGGATCGACGCGGAATCGGTGAACAGCATAATCAGCCGGTCGATGCCGACTCCGAGCCCGCCGGTCGGAGGCATCCCGTACTCCAACGCCCGCAGGAAGTCCTCGTCCATCGGGTGAGCCTCTTCGTCGCCGGACGCGCGCATCGCGCCCTGAGCCACGAACCGCTCGCGCTGGTCGATCGGATCGTTGATCTCAGAGAACGCGTTGCCCATCTCCTGCCCGATGATGTAGGGCTCGAACCGCCGAGTGAGCGACGGATCGTCCTGACGCTTCTTGGCGAGCGGCGAGATCTCGAGCGGGAAATCGGTGATGAACGTCGGCTGAATCAGGTTCGGCTGCATGAACCGCTCGTGGATCTTGTCGATGATTCCGCCGATCGTCGTCTCCTTCTCCATGTCGAGTCCGAGGCGTTCGCCGGCCGCCTTGGCGCTCTCCACCGATCGAAACTCCGCTGGTTCGATGCCCGAATACTGCTTGATCCCCTCCAGGAGCGGAAGGCGCTTCCACGGTGGGGTAAGGTCGACGGTCTGTCCCTGGTACGTGAGCGTGAGCCCGCCGTGGATACGCTCGCACACGAAGCAGAACAGGCGCTCCACCAGGTCCATGATGTCTTCGAGGTTCGCGTATGCCTGGTAAAGCTCCATCATCGTGAACTCGGGATTGTGGCGGGTCGAGATGCCCTCGTTCCGGAAGACGCGGCCCATCTCGTAGACCTTGTCGAATCCGCCGACGATCAGCCGCTTGAGGTAAAGCTCAAGCGAGATCCTGAGGTGGAAAGTATGATCGAGCGCGTTGTGATACGTCAGGAACGGTCTCGCCGCCGCGCCGCCCGCGATCGCCTGCAGGACCGGCGTCTCGACCTCGATGAAATCCTCGGCGTTCAGGAACTCGCGGATCGCGTTGAGTATCCGGGTGCGCCTCAGCATCGTCTCCCTGACCTCGGGGTGCACGATCAGATCGAGGTACCGCTGCCGATACCGCTGCTCGACATCGTGGAGGGTGTACCACTCCTCCTCGCCCTTCTGCTTGCCGATGGGGAGTGGGCGCAGTGACTTTGCCAGGAACTCGAACTCTTCCGCGAAGACGGTGATCTCGCCGGTCCGCGTCTTGCCGACTTTGCCACGAACGCCGATGAAGTCGCCGACATCCATGTCGCGAACAAGCGCGTACTTGTCTTCGCCGATCGCATCGGTCTTGAGGTAGACCTGCATACGGGCGCCCGAGTCCTGGAGATGGGCGAACGACGCCTTGCCCATTGCACGGAACGATACTACTCGTCCTGCAATCGAGACGCTTTGCCCGTCAAGCTCGTCAGCGCGGTCGACAATCTCCTGGGCGGTGTGAGTCCGCTCGTAGCGCTCGATGGCAAACGGGTCGATGCCCTGCTCCCGCATTTGCCGGAGTTTCTCAAGCCGATGCTCGATCAGTTCGCTCTCTTCGTTCACTTGCCTGCTCCTCTCACCTATATGTTGAACAGCGCATAGCCGGTTCCCTCCCTCTCGAGGGAGAGACCGGCCATGCGCTGTTCGTTGAAATCTATGCTTAGCCTGGTGGGGAAGCTACTTGGTGATCTTCACGATCTTCAAGTGCATCTCGCCTGCCGGTGTCTCGACGCTGAGCGTGTCGCCGACCTTTCTCTCCATCAAGGCCTCTCCGACGGGCGATTCATTCGAGATGCGGTCCTCAGCGGGATCCGCTTCGATCGAACCGACAATGGTATAGACCCACTGATCCTTCGTGTCCAGGTCGCGTACTTTGACCTTGGATCCGATCCCGACGACATCTGTCGTGATGTCCTCATCCTGGAGGATCTGGACGTTCTGGAGAACACGCTTCAGCTCGATGATGCGGCCTTCGACGAAAGCCTGCTCATTCTTTGCATCCTCGTACTCGGAGTTCTCCGAAAGCTCGCCGAATTGCTTCGACTCCCTGATCCTCTCAGCGATCTCTCTTCTATGTACAGTGCGAAGGTGCTCCAGCTCCTGCTCGATCCGGTTGAAGCCCTCCGCAGTTATGACGAAATCGTTATCTGTAGTCATGTGGCCCATCCCTCAACCGCTCAATAATATAAGCACTGATTGCCCCCACTTCTTCCTGAGCCACCAGTGCTTAGAGTGCGCGCCGAGTCGTTTTTCGAAGGGATTCTACCACAGAGACCGCCGTTTGTCAAACATGTTTTTATGGGTAAACGCTGAAGATTGACACAGTCTGCAGCTTGTACACGTGATTGGGGCATGGTCCTCTGTGGGGGTGAGAAGCCACAAATGATGAAGGGGTCCGCTCGCGCGGACCCCACATTACAGGTGAACTGCCTCGAGGGATCAGTTCATGACCCGAAGGCTAAAACCTAGCCCTCAGCGTCACCTCGTTGACTATTCTGCATGTAGCCACCACCTCCTCTAAAGGATCGCCTATGGCGTCGCCCCGCATCGCGGAACGTACTCATATTGTACCAGAGAGCAGGGGAAGTGTCAAAGGAATTTATCAGAGAATTCACATACGCCCGCGATTGTCGATTCCTCGCCGAAAAACTGGTAATAATACCGGCTTGACGGGAACGCCAAAGCGTGATACTCTTTGTGTAATCGCAAGGCCGCTTCATTTGTCTCAAAAAATTGAAGCTGAGCTGGCTAGAACTGGAAGCGCGTCAGCAGTGGGATCATACGGCGCAGTCTCGATAAAGGGGACTGCTCGTACCCATCGCAGACGCGTTTTCTTTGTCTCAGGGTTTTCTGCATCCGCCCATCTCCGAATTCCGGTCACTTCCGTCAGGGATGGGCCTCATGCCCGGCCAAGTCGATCACGAGGTGGTTGGTCGCCCTGGGCTGCATTTTCACAGTCCCAACCGTCTTGTCCCCAACAGGCGACACATACTCCGAAACGGGAATCACCTCGCCATTCAGGTCGAGGGTCTCCGGATGGTAGATGCCGCCCGTCAGCGCGTATATGGTGCTCGGGGCATAGGTGAAGTCCGCGCTGAGGGAACCTTGGACGTAGGCCGGCTTCAAGTCCTGGATCGGCAGAGTCAACGTGAGCAGTTGGGAGCGCCTGTCTCGAACACTATGAGTCGTCGGCTCGGAATCCGCGCCTGCGTCTCTGAGGATATTTCGCGCGATCAGCCTCGGATTGAGGTCCCAGTGATACTGCTCTCTGCCCATGATCGGGCTGTAGGCGTCAGGGTACATGCCCGCGTCGGCCGGGTATTCCCGGGTGACGTATTCCTGCTGCTGGACTCCGCAGTTCAGTATGCCCTTCGATATTTGCTTCCACGGCAGAGACTTGTCGAAATCCGACAGCTTGTCCAGCGAGTAGCCGTATTCCAGGCCGCACCACTGAACGATGACTCCGAACCAAGGTTGCTTGTCGAACCAGGTCGAGCCGAACACCGGGATCGTTCCATAGCGCATGATCGGCTGGTCATCGGCATTCCACAGGTACACGAACGGCAGTCCGGACTTCGCCCAGTAGACTGCGCGAGCGAGGTAGCGCTTCTCGTCGGTCAAGCGGTAACCTGCCAGATACGACCTCACCAGGTATGCCGACGCGAGGATGTCCGGTACGTGCAACTGCAGTTCCCACGTCTGAGCGCCCTCGGGACGGGTCGTAGTATCCAGGAATTTCAGCGCCTTCAGGCCCGCCGCTTTCGCCGCGGCGTCCCCCGTGATGAGGGCATGCTCCAGGATCTGCTGGGCTCTCAGAGCGGTCCACCCCGACGATGTGTCACCCGGCTTGCCGAAGACCTCATGCTCCTTGTCGGGCGCGTATGCCCAGGAGCCATCCTCCCGTTGACCCTTCATCAAGCCCTCGATCTGCTGATACTGGCGATCGAGTGCCTCCTTGACACCGCCCACGTAGAGGGACGTGCTGAGCGGGATGCTGCCCTTCACCGTGTCGGTCGCCGCCGTGACCACGTCCCGGATCTTGGAGGCCTCATGGAGGCGGTTGCTGCGGGCGAACAGATAGTTGGCGATCATCGGATCGAACGTGGCGACGTGGGTGTTCGTGTGCTTCCAGGCCTTGAGGGTGGGATCCCAACTCGATCCGAGGAACGACCGATCGCACAGGTCTTCCGGCTTACCGGCAATTCTCGGCGGCTCGGGGAGGCCGTGCCTGGCGATCCACTCGTCCACCGCATCGAGCACTGTGGTTGAGTCGGTTTTCACCGACAGGGTCGCCTCGAGCCGTATCGACTCCCCGGCGGCCAGGGTGTAAGGCTTCTCCGCCACCAGCTTGTTCTCCGGCATCCCGCTCGGGATCGACGGCGCGAACAGGCTCATGAGGTGATTGTCCTGCGCCTCCACGAAGTTGGGCGATGCGAAAACCACCGATGGGCGATCGGCCTTGCCGTCCCATTTCTGGAGCGGATCCCACTCCAGCATGATCAGAGTGCCGCCGTTTCTGATCGCCATGAAGGGGATGGTGATCTTGTTGGGGTGGGGGACGGTCCGCAGGTTCTCCGGCGGACTGACGAACTCTGTGCCGGACGACTGCTCGGTCAAGAGGTATTCGAGGCCCGGGAAGAGACCCTCGTCCTTCTCGTAGCCGAATGCACCGTCGCCGGCATAGATGGTTGGCCCCGAGAAGTGCAGGATGTCCACCGACTGGTCTGCCTTGACGGAATGCACCAGTGAGACATTTGGCTTCTCGGCCTCGAGCTTGAAGGTCCACTGGAACGTGCAGGATGAAGTTCCGATCGGCTGCATCCCAGTGAACGCGACCGAATCGGCAGCCATCTTCACTTCGTCCGGATAGAGACCGTACTCAGCAGCCTGATTCGCATCCAGGCTGGCCACGAGCTTACCGAACGGGCCTGATGCAACCTGTTCCCAAGAGCCGCCCTTCGGCACGCTCATCGTCCAGGCTGCGAACCCCGCCGCGGACTTGAGGAACTGCACTCGAAGCTTAGCGTTCTGAAGCACGACCGATCCGTCAGAGAGCTGTTGCGCTCCCACACCGGTCTCTTGATTTGCGGGTTCCGCGCCCGGAGCTACGAGCGCAACATGCTTCATGGCACTTGTCGTCACGCCATCCTTCATGCTGACAAATACGCCCACATTGAGCGCCCCCGGGGCCGCTGACGGAGTGACTTTGCATTCGAAGGTCTTGCTCTCCCCTGGCATCAGCGTACCGATGGGAAGCGTTGTGATCTTCACCACCGGGACGATACTGATTTTTCCATGTTCAGAGGTCGAGTTCTGCCGGAACTCCACGGATCCGGCGTCGGACTCACTGAGCGTGCCCTCGCCATTGTTCTTGATGACCGCTCGGAGTATGGCCGGCTTCCCCTGGTAGAGCAACGCGCTCGTCGGTCCGAAGGCTGTGATCTCCAGTTTCGGCGAGAAGGCATAGACGCCGATATCCTTCGCATCGCCCGCGTACTCGACCTTGACCGACTGCGAGCCGGCTGAGATGAAGTCGAACTTGGCGGCGGCGAATCGGCCTTTCGAAAGACTCATGGTGATCGGTTGCCCGCCACCAACCGGAGTGATGGTGAGCGTGGCATCCGTGGACGGTTCGGCAACGATGATACCCTTCGCGACCGGGGCCGCGCCGGCGCTGAGGATATCCTTCGACAGCCGAAATACCTGCGGCGCTCCCCAGAGTGCCCAGTCGTAGTTCGTGTTCTCGTTGCCTCTGGTGATGAAGGCAACCTTGATCTCTTTCCCGGCATGGGGGGTCAGATCGACTGCTCCGTCGCGCCAACCGTAGTCCTTCAGGTCGGCCTCGAACTCCTTCCTGCCGTTGACCTTCAACTCGAATGAGACTCCATCGAACGGGTGGGCGGCGTCGTTCATTGGAATGGCATCGGAGAGCCCGGCGCTGTACACGAACACCAGCTTCTCGCCGGATTCCATCTTCGGGAGATCGATGGAATATGCTGCAATCGTGTCGCTAGGGCCGGTCGGATGCAGGAAGATCGCCGGCCTGACCACGCCATTCGACTTGCCTGTCTGAATGCCCGGCGACATGGCGTCGGAAACCACGGCGTCGGGGAATCGCTGGACGAAATCGTAGACGACGGATGCCCCGCCTGCGAAGACGGCTGAGGCGGCCGCTGCCAGTGTGATGATTGCTGCGAGCAGGGTTGCGGAGTTGCTGATCATATTTCCTCCTCGATTCGCGACGCTCAAAAAAGGAGGGGAAGATAATCATCTCCCCCTCCTCCATTGTTCATATTCGGTTGTGCTCTGTCAAGCCCTACACATCCACGAGCTTGCCACTGAAGTACGCGTCATACGCGGCCAGGTCGAGCAATCCGTGTCCACTCAGGTTGAACAGGATGACCTTTTCCTTGCCCTCCGCCTTGGCCTTCAGTGCTTCGTCCATGGCTGCCTTGACCGCATGCGAACTCTCCGGCGCGGGGATGATCCCCTCGGTCCGGGCGAAACTGACCGCGGACTCGAAGACCGGCGTCTGCGGATAGGCCACGCCCTCGATGAAGCCCTTCTCCACCAGCAGGCTGACCAGTGGCGCCATGCCGTGGTATCGCAGTCCACCCGCGTGGATCCCCGGCGGGATGAAGCTGTGGCCGAGAGTGTGCATCTTGAGCAGCGGGGTCATCTCCGCCGTGTCACCGAAGTCGTACTCGTACGGTCCCTTGGTGATCGTCGGGCAGGCAGTCGGCTCGACGGCGATGAAGCGGATGTCTTTGCCGGCGAACTTGTCCGGCATGAACGGGAAAGCGAGTCCGGCGAAGTTGCTCCCTCCGCCAACGCATCCGATGATGATGTCCGGATAGGCCCCGGCCATTTCCATCTGCTTGATGGCTTCCTGGCCGATAACCGTCTGATGCAGCAGGACGTGGTTCAGCACGCTTCCGAGGGAGTACTTCACCTCGGGACCTGAGACCGCGTCCTCCAGCGCTTCACTGATCGCGATCCCGAGGCTTCCGGGGCAATCCGGGTCCTCGGCGAGCACCTTGCGCCCGTAGGCGGTTTTCTCGCTCGGGCTCGGGTAGATGGTCGCGCCGTAGACGTTCATCATGAACTTACGGTATGGCTTTTGGTTGTAGCTGACCTTGACCATATAGACCGTGCAGTCGAGGCCGAAGAAGCGGCATGCCATCGAGAGAGCGGTTCCCCATTGTCCGGCGCCTGTCTCGGTGGAGATGCGCTTGACGCCTTCCATCTTGTTGTAGTACGCCTGAGCAACCGCGGTATTCCCCTTGTGGCTGCCGACGGGGCTGGCGCCTTCCCACTTGTAGTAGATCTTGGCGGGTGTGCCGAGTGCCTTCTCCCACTTGGTGGCCCGATACAGCGGCGTGGGTCGCCAGATGCTGAGGACATCCAGCACGGGCTCCGGGATCGGAATCCAGCGGTCAGGGCTCATCTCCTGCATGATGATGCTCATGGGGAAGATCGGCGCTAGATCGTCGGGCCCTGCAGGCTGTTTGGTCCCGGGATGCAGCGGTGGAGGAGGCGGCCCATCCAGATCGGCCGCGACGTTGTACCACTGTCTCGGGAGGTCCTTCGGGCTTAACAGAAACTGGCGATCGTCCATTGTCAGCGGTCCTCCTTCGGTCTGATTGACGCCCATTCCTGCTGCCGGCACGAGCATGCCGGCGGTGGGTCGGGCGAAACTTGCTACATATTAGACTGATTTTTCGGATAAGTCAACACTTTGGCAAACCATGAAGAACCTTAAGCCGGTGTTAGGAAAACTTGACGCCGCGCCATGAGTTTGACACGCTCCACCGCCAGGCATATACTTGCTCAGAGATCACCCGTAGTGGCCGTGCCTCAGTGCCGGCCAGCAGCAGGACGAGGCCGGCACTGAGGCACGGCCACTACGGGCCACAAGGGGAGGACACTATGGCTAACCAGGCGGTTGATGTCAAGGGCACGAAGGGAATGGTCACGGGTGACAACTATCTCGCCGTGCAGGTCGGGCGGGACATCCTGCTTGATGGTGGGAACGCCGTCGATGCGGCGGTGGCGACCGCACTCGCGCTCACTGTCGTGAAGCCGTCGTCGAACGGCATCGGCGGTTACGGCGGCAACATGGTGATCTACCTCGCCGACACCCGCCGTGTGGTGAGCATCGACTACAACACCCGCGCCCCGAAGGCCGCTACTGAGGATATGTTCGAGCCCGTTGCGCCTCCTGCCGAGAAGAGCAACGTCGGCGGGTTCTCCGGCGTCGAGGGCCGAAAGAACATGTTCGGGCCGCTCGCCGTCTCCGTTCCGGGAACCATCGCCGGCCTTTCCCTGGCCGCTGAGCGATTCGGCTGCCTCGGGTGGTCTGCACTCGTTCAACCTGCCATGAAGCTCGCCTCCGAGGGATTCACCGTATGGCCCGGATTGAGTGCTAACATCAGGAGCCTGATCGACAACACAGACCCCGAATCGGCCGCGGCATTCCTCCACGACGGCCGAATCCCGGAGGACGGCGAGACGTTGAAGCTGCCGGATGTCGCCCGCCTGCTCGGCGTCCTTGCCGAGGATCCTGGCTCTTTCTATCGGGGAGAGCCCGCCCGAATGATCGCCGAGAGAATCCGCTCGATGGGTGGATTGCTCACTGAGCAGGACATGAACGATTTCACGTTGGATGTCTCCGAGCCGTATTCGATCGACTACCGGGGGCACAAGGTCTACGCGTGCACCGGGATCAGCGGCAGCCCGACTGCGTTCGAGGCGATGGCGGTGATGCAGTTCCTCAACACAAAGCCGTATGCCCCGGATGATCCCGCCTACTGGGGCGACCTCGCCGGCGCGCTGATTCTCTCATGGCATGACAGGCTCGCGCTCCTGGGTGATGTGCCCGGCTTCGACACGCTTGTCGATCACCTGATGTCGCACCGATATGCCGAGCTTCTGGCGGCGAGGGTCCGCGCCGGCAACTTCACGAAGATCCCGAGCGAATTCGACCCAACGAGGTGCACAGTCCACGTCAATGCCTGCGATGCCGACCACAACATGGTGGCGCTGACTCAGACCCACGGCGGGGGATACGGCTCGCGAGTAGTCGTGCCGGGACTCGGGATCGTTCTCGGGCACGGGATGTCGAGGTTCAACCCGGAGGCCGGGCATCCGAACTCGCCCGGCCCGGGGAAGCAGCCGCTCCACAACATGTCGCCGCTGATCATCACGAAGGACGGCATGCCCGTCGCGGCGATCGGACTCCCGGGCGGACGAACGATCCCGAGCCTGATGCCGCAGTTCGTTGCCGACATCGCGGACTACGGCATGACCGCCGGCGAGCAATTGCGATTCCCGAGGATTCACACACAGGGCGACGCGATCCAGCACACCGACGACCTGCCCGAATACGCGCAGAAGGCGATCTCCCAACGGGGACACGAGTTGGCGCGCACAGAGGCGATCGGCGGCATCGCATCGAGCATCGTCATCAGAGGAGACACGATCTTCGGCGCGTCCCAGGGCGGCGAAAAGGCATCGCTGGGGATATGATGGCGCTTCGTGTTGGGGCGCTGTCCAGTTCTGTCCTGCAGAAGACACACCGTCAGTCCTGAGTTCGCCGGTGAATGACGGCGTGTAACGAAGGACGGCCTTAGTGCGCCCAGCCGTCCTTCGTTACACGCCGTCATTCACCGGCGAACTCAGGACTCTCGGTCGTGGGCTACCTCCCAGTTTCTCACTCTACACTCTGCACGTCAGTAGATGAGCCATATTGCTACGAGCGACAGGCCGATCCCGATCTTCTGGCTCGTCGAGAGTTGCTCTTTCCACGCGATGATCGAAAAGACTGCGGTGACCACGAGGTTTCCCAGGCTGCGGACCGGGAACACCACGATCCCGCTAAGCCCCTGGAGCGCGAGCAGGAAGAACACCATGCTGATCGCCCCCGCCGCGCCCATCATGAACCCGACGCGTTTGTCATCGGTGCTCTGGTCCTGGCGTCTGACCAAGAGTATCACCGTTCCGAGGAGCGCGGGCGTCGCATAGAACGCCAGCATGTAGAGATCGCGGTACGGGCCGAGATCCCACTGTATCAGTGCCTTGTTCAGGATGTTGAGCACGCCGGTCAGCACGAACGCCACCATCAGCAGGAGGAAGCTCATGACTTCTCGCCTCCGTTGCTCTTCTCATGCCGCCCGAACAGAACGAGCGCGATCACTATCAGCGCGAGCCCGACGGTCTGCCTCGGACTCGGATGCTCGTGCCAGGCGAAGATCGACGCGAACACAGGGAATCCGATCGAGAGGCTGATGACGGTCCACGAGGCCGAAAGCTGCCCGAACTTCATGTGGTAGAAGAACGTAAGCGTCGCGAAGAAGACCATGAACCCGCCGATGACGCCCATCGCGAGCGCCTGCGGATTGTACGGCAGCTTGCCTTTCAAGGCGATGTAGGCGATCATTGTGACCGTCGAGCCCAGGTAGACCCAGACGTTCACGGCGTCGAGGTTGCAGTTCCGGCGCACCGCGAGCTTGTAGGAAGCGGCGAACAGCGTGTTAAAGACTATCGAGAGGATCAGGAAGGCTGCCATGTTCTCCGGAGCTATGTTCCGCATGCCGCGCCGATGAACCTTCCGCCTCGGTCGCGATCCCACGCTGTCATTCTGAGCGGAGCGAAGAATCTCGCCCCGGCGAAAGAGATTCTTCAATCCGCTCAGAATGACAGCGGGTGACTGCGAATTTGTGTCTTTACAAACCGGGCGGCATGTGGTAGAATACCGATGTCCGATCCCGGACGCCGCATCATGCGGCCCGTTCGTCTAGCGGCCTAGGATACCTGGTTCTCAGCCAGGGGATCAGGGGTTCGAATCCCCTACGGGCTACCAAATGAAAAGCGGAAGACTCGTTACATGGGTCTTCCGCTTTTCGTGTTTCATCCGGATCGTTGACACCTCGGCGCGGATGTGGTATATCTAGTGTATACACAACGCATATGCGGGTAGCTGAATGGCACTGCGGATCGATGACTTCCACTGGATAGAGCTGCTGGTTGATAAGATAGTGAGCAAGCATGGCGTGGCCCCGGAGGACGTCGAGAGCGCATTGCTGAACGTCGATCCGCTGCCGTATGTCTGGCGGAAGAGCGACCGCTACCTGGCTCTGGCTCAGGTCGAGGACGGCGGTGAGTATCTGTTCATTGTGTTCGGTATGGAGCCGGGCAATGTCGCCCGAGTCATCACCGCCAGAGGTATGACGGCAGATGAAAAGAGCAAGTTCAGGAAACTTAGGAAGCTGGGCTGATTTGCGCGACTCTTGTTGGCCTGCAAGGAGATGAGTGGCATGGAAACGAAAGATGGAGCGGTCCCTCAGTTCAAATCTGCGGACGAGGAGATTGAATTCTGGGACACGCATAGTGCGGTTGATTTCATTGATGAGAACACTGCGGTGGAGGTCGACTCCTCGAAGGCCCGTGAAAAGCGAGCAGGCAAAGCGACCCAACAGATCTCTCTACGCGTATCTCGCCCGGTCCTGGAGCGAACAAAGCGACGGGCCAGGTCATTGGGCGTCCCGTATCAGACATTGATCCAGCTCTGGGTTGCGGAGAGGCTGGAACAGGAAGAAGCCACTGTGAAGTCACTTAGCAGCAGGTCAGCGAAGCGCAGACCTCGCAGTACTTCACATTCAGAGTAGATACCGATCTCGCGGACTCCCGAAACAAGGCTTCGCTCAAGGTGAGACTACGCGGCCTTCGCTTGCCAGGTACTCCGCGAGCTTGTCGAATGATTCGCTCCATCCCTGCCGAGCACCCTCCCTATCCGGGCCTGGTGGGATGCCGACGTGACGCAAGGTCAGTCGAGTCCTGCAGCCATCCTCCTCGAAGGTCACCGTGATCAGCATCTCGAGCGGGAAGTCCGCGCTCATATCGTAGTAGGTCGCCGGGACGACGTTGCCTTGCTCATCGGCAAAGTAGTTGGTCATGACGAGCCGTTCGGGATCAACGATCTCGCGATAGGTACCCCTGCCGCAGTAGTCGCGCCCCTCAGGGGATCGCATGCAGTTCCGATATTCGCCGCCAACGCGCAGGTCGATCTCGCATACGGGCGTGGTGAACCCCCTCGGTCCCCACCAGCGCTTCACCTGCTCGCAGTGCGTCCACGCCTCGAACACCCTCTCTCGCGGCGCATCGAAGACGCGGGTAATAACCAGTTCTCCCTGTTCCTCCGCAGGGACAATCTCCCTCATGGCCATTGTCGTTCTCCTTTCGATGCAATCTCCAGATCACCAGTCCGCCTGGCATCATTCATCCACTGCACTTCTTTCCGATTCTGCCCAGAGATCAAACGCGGAAGTCCCTCCCATAATATCGGTCCTCGTGATGTCATACTCTGGTGTTCTCAGGTCCAAGTACAGCTTCGTCGAATGCCCGAGGAAGGCAGGAGAACACAGACCGAGTCCAGAAACCTCTACTGAGTCAGCGGTTCAATAGTATCCGACTGGCAGTTACGTTAACCACTAAGGGTAACCAAGCAATGAATACGCAACGGGATGTGTTCCTTTGTCATGCTAGCGAAGAAAAAGCCAGTGTTGTAAGACCGCTGGCTACTGGACTCACCGAATCCGGGATTTCCTGCTGGTTCGACGAGGCAGAGATCAACTGGGGTGACAGCATCACTGATAAGGCTAATGAGGGATTGCGCATTTCCCGTTTCCTCGTCGTGGTGCTGAGCAAAGCATTTCTTGCGAAACCTTGGCCAAAACGCGAACTCAACGCGGTTCTGAATCTTGAGGCGTGTACTGGGCAGACTCGTGTCCTTCCGCTCATCGTGGGGACACCTGAGGATTGCATCGAGATACGTGCAAGTCTACCTATGCTGAACGACAAACTGTATCTCACCTGGGATGACAATGTCGATGCCATTGTTACTGCGTTGAGATCTAGGCTGGATGCTCATCTGCCTGAGTCAGACAGCGATCGCGATATCATGGATGAACCGTCACCTCGAAGTCCGGGCTCACCTATCGTGGGTTTGTGCCCGGCAGACGTCAGCCATATCTTTAAGGATCGGGTCAGTGAGATTGAGACGTTGAGGCGGGCGTTGAAGTCACCTGATCACAGGGTTATCTGTATCGTCGGCCGGGGTGGCCTGGGCAAGACAGCTCTACTATCCAAGCTGTGCATGGAGATCGAGGGTGGAGTGACTCGCGTGTCGACATCGGCGGCTAACATCGGGGCTGATGGGATCATCTACTTAAGCTGCCGGGAGAGCGGCCAGCCCAGCCTCGAGCAGATATTCCTCGCTTTCGGACGCATCCTAGGCGACGGGGAGGGCATGAGCCGCTTGTGGAATGATGACTCCATCTCCGTGCCGGCGCGTATTCGAGAGTTGCTCCGTCTGCTTGGTGGCCCGAAATGCTACCTCCTGGTACTAGACAACGCAGAGGATGTTCTTGAGGATGACGGTCGAATTGCCGATGCTAATCTCCGGGCGCTCATTGAGATAGTGGCGTCAACATCACACGCACTTCGGGTAATCGTAACGAGCCGCAGATCTGTGGCTCTGCATAGCCAAGGTGGTCTGAGTGTATGCACGATCAACCTCGACCTTGGATTACCGGATGCTGAGGCTATTCAACACCTACGCGACCTCGACCAAGACGGCGCATCGGGCCTCCGCGATGCTCCCGAGGAGGCTCTCCTTCAGGCGGCACAACGGTGCATGGGCATTCCCCGCGCGCTGGAGTTGCTCCAGGGATTCTTGGCTCGCAATCCTCATCTGACACTCGGAGAGGTGTTGGACGACCATGGACTATTTGAGAAACTGGAACACCGCGATCCTGGGGCTCACCGTACTGAACGCCTTGTGGAGGCCCTGGTAGCCGCCAGCTATCATCGAGGTGATGGGTGTCAGCGTCGCGTTATTGAAATTCTTGCTGTGTTCGGCGGTCCGGTTCCGCTAGTCGCCATCGAATATATGGCGAGGGCCTCGGGTATGGATGTGGATATCAAACGGATACTTGATGGTCTTGTATGCACCCGCTCGGTCACATTCCGACGCACCCGGCGCACCTATGAACTACACCCGATTGATCAGAGCTACGCATGCTCACAGATCGCAATTGAGGGCGAAACTGGACGTGTGCAGTTGCATCGAATCGCCGCAGCCTACTACCATTCGCAGGAACTGCCGGAGGAACAGTGGCACACCATTTCCGACCTACAGCCTCAGCTCTGCCAGGTGCAGCATCTGATTGCTGCCGAGATGTGGGATGATGCCTCACTGGTGTTGAAGCAGATTGGTCATCGTTATCTGCGCCCATGGGGTTACAGGTCGCTACGTCTGGAGCTATTGAAGAAGCTGAACGGGAGGGTGACTGGACGTTACGATCGCCTCTATAATCTTAATGAGCTTGGCCTTGCATACTACTCCTGTTGTCTGCATCGCCCAGCGATCGAGTGCTTCGAACGGATGATCACCGAGATAACACCGGACGATCCACCAGAGATCCTGAGGGCCTATGGTGCCGCTCTGCTGAACAAGGGACTGATCGAGCGAGAGGCGGGCCGTTTCGCGCAATCGTGCGCTTCCTTCACGCGCGCCTTGGATGTACATAGATCGCTTTCCATCTCGCCTGGGAATAGCCTGGGTAGTATCGGTGTTAGTCACATGCGAATGGGGGATCTTGCTCAGGCTACTGATTGGTTAGAGCACTCGATTGAGGCTAGTAAGGCACCCAGCGTTGACCTTCGCGCATCAACCGAACACATCGGGATACACCTCATTGCACTAGGAGAGGTACTTATGCTGCAAGGCGACTGTGCAGGCGCTATTGTCCGTGCATCTGAGGGTATGGAATACTCAGAGCAGGTATTCCATCGCTTGGGCATAGCTCGCGCACTATCTTTGCTGGGAACAGCATACCTGTCAATGGGACGCGTTTCCGATAGCCGTCGGGCGTTTGAGCGGGAAGAAGGTATGGACCTGCCAAAAGCTGCCCCGCTGTGTTCGCTAATGATTGGTATTGTCGAACTGGCCAAGGGGTCTTGCACCGCTGCGGATAAGCGCTTCACGCAAGCGATTGAATCCAGCCGAATGCTACTGAGTCTAACCGACGATCTGTACGAGCAGTACTATGTGCAGGCACTAGCTCTACTTGCCGCAAGACAGACGCTGAATGCAATGCGCGCATACCAACTTGCACTCAGTCGATCTTCCGCACGCGGCGTATTGATGGAAGCCTTGCTCCGTCTGGATCTACTCGATCAAGCGTCGGAGCAGCATCCTGGTGTGATAGAAGTACACGAAATGCTTGAGATAGCACTTTCGAATGCAACGCCATCCGGCTAGCGCCGATGCACCATGCGGAGTCATGCTCATCAGTACCTAGCTCACGGCAACATCCCCGTGCTCGGCGGTGCGGATGCGGATCGCGTCCTCGACCTTCGAGACGAAGATCTTGCCGTCGCCGATCTCTCCGGTCGCGGCGTGCTTGATGATCGCTTCCACGACCGACTCGGCCAGCGAATCGACGACCACCGTCTCGATCTTCGTCTTGTCGAGCAGGTTCACGACGTATTCCTGGCCACGGTAGTACTGGGTCCGGCCACGCTGCTTGCCCGCGCCCATGACGTGCGTGACGGTGATGCCCTTTACGCCGATCTCATCGAGCGCAGCCTTCACATCGTCGAGCTTGTCCGGCCTGATGATTGCTTCAACCTTGATCATGCGAACCTCCCAGGGGAATGGTTGATGGTTCATGGCTGATGGTTAATGTGGGGCCGGCCCCCATCAACCATGAACTATGAACCATTCCCCATTTCCCCTAGAAATGATACCCGATTTCGCCGTGCTGGCTCAAGTCGAGGCCCGTCTCCTCGTCCTCGGCGGCTACTCGAAGTGGGGCGAAGAGCGCCGTGATCTTCAGCAGGATGAACGTCATAACAAGCGAGAATCCGGCAACCGCGAGGATTCCCATAAGCTGCTTCCCGATCAACGATGTACCGCCCGAGAGGAGGCCGTTCGCTCCCGCCGGGTTTATGAGCTTGGTGGCAAAGAGGCCAACCGCCAGGACTCCCCATGCGCCGCCGATCCCGTGAACCCCGAATACATCCAGCGAATCATCGTAGTGGAATCTGTTCTTCAACGTGATGGCGAAGTAGCAGAGTACGCTCACTACGATGCCGATCGCCATCGCTCCCATCGGGCCGACGAACCCCGAGCCGGGGGTCACCGCCGCGAGGCCTGCGACCCCGCCGGTCGCCGCACCGAGTGCGCTCGGTCTACCCTGACGCCACCACTCCAGCATGATCCATGTCATCGCCGCCGCCGCACCCGCGGTGTTCGTGGCGATGAATGCGCCGACCGCGATGCCGTTCGCCGCGAGCGAGCTTCCCGCGTTGAAGCCGAACCAGCCGAACCAGAGGAGCGCCGTGCCGACCACGGTCATCGTCAGGTTGTGGGGGGTGAACTCCTCCTTGCCGAAGCCCTTGCGACTGCCCAGGACGAGTGCGCAACAGAGCGCCGCGATCCCCGACGAAAGATGCACCACCAGTCCGCCTGCGAAATCGAGCGCGCCCATCTCCCTCAGCCATCCGCCCGGCGCCCAGACCCAGTGCGCGATCGGGCAGTAGACGAGGATGCTCCACAGCCCGGCGAAGATCACATATGCCTTGAACGACATCCGCTCGGCAAACGCGCCGGTTATCAGTGCCGGGGTGATGATTGCGAACATGCACTGGTAGATCATGAACAACTCGTGGGGAATCGTCGCGGAGTAGCTCGGATTCGGAGCCACACCCACGTCACGGAGGCACACCCAATCGAACGATCCGATGAGTCCCCAATGGTCCGGCCCGAAGGCGAGGCTGTAGCCGAACAGAATCCAGATCATGCTCACCAGGCCGACCATGGTGAAGCTCTGCAGGATCGTCGCGAGCACGTTCTTCCTGCGGACCATTCCGCCGTAGAAGAGCCCGAGTCCCGGCGTCATCAGCATGACGAGCGCGGTCGAGATCAGGACCCAGACGGTATCGGCCGGATTGATGGATGATGGCATCTTGGTCGTCCTCCAGCATGTTGGTGTGTACACTGTATTACACTGATGTTTCCGGCGCGTTTCGGAATTGTTACGTCCATGTAAACAGGAGGGAACCGACGGCGTGAGAAGGAAGAAAGAAGCAGCTCAACGCGCGGGAGGATTGATGTCGAAGCTCTGTGGAATCACTCTGGCGTTCGTCCTGGCGTCGGCACTCGCCGGTGAGACTTACTACGCCAACTCCATCGGCGGGGATGACGGGAACAGCGGAACGAGAATATCGACTCCCTGGAAGACGGTGGCGAAGGTGAGTTCGATGACGTTCGGGCCGGGGGACAGGGTCCTCTTCAAGAGAGACGGCCAGTTCACCGGCACGCTGACTCTGCACGGGAGCGGTACATCGGCGAGCCTGATTACCGTCGACGCATACGGAACAGGGAACAAGCCGGTCCTCATCGGAGACGCGACCACGGACAGTGTCGGGGCCATGCGTTTGGAGGACCTCTCCTGCTGGTCGATCCGCAATCTGGAGATCCAAGCGCCGTGTACGAGCGGCATCATATTGCGGGGTTGCACCGGTGTGACCGTGCGGGAATGCGATTTCACGAACATTGAGTATCTCCCCCCACGTATGCCGGAGGGCGCGGACGCATGGGCGGTCAGCATCAACGCAGGGGCGACGGACGGCTCGAACAATACCATCGCCAACTGCACGTTCAAGAAGTGCGCCAAAGGGGTGATCATCTTCGCCGGCGACAACATCGTGCTGAGGGACTCCTACTTCTACGACGTCAGCGACATCGCCGCCCTGTTCGCCGGGCACTGCGTCGGCAAGGTCGTGACCAACAGCCGGATCACTCGGTGCGTCTTCGACTACACGAACACGACCAGCAAGGGATGGAACCCGGTGATGTTCGGCGGGACGGACAACTGCTACCAGGAGTACTGCGAAATCAAGAACACCCCCGGCGGAGAGTGGGACCACCAGGTCTACGATTTCGATACCAACTGCAAGAACTCGTACATCCAGTACAACTACTCCCATGACAATCGCGGCGATCTGATGCACAGCTACTGGGTCGGCGAGGCGAACGGGCCGTGCGAGTTCCGGTACAACATCTCGGTGAACGACAGGACGATCTACAACTCGGTCAAGACGACGTACGGCTTCCAGATGTACAACAACACGTTCTACAACTTCGGCGGCAACTTCGGGCGCGATATCGTCGCCTCCGACCTGACGGACACGGTCGTCAGGAATAACATCTTCCACATGAAACCCGGCGCGGGTGGGATCAAGTCGTTTCCCGCCGGCTCGGACTACAACTGCTATGTCAACTGCACGAAGCCTGAGGGAGAGGCGCATTCCATCGAGGCGGATCCTCAGTTCGTCGATTCGAGCAATCCTCCCTTCGGATTGCGGCTTGCGTCGACCTCGCCTTGTAGAGATGCAGGCGCTCCTCCCGATGATCGCTGGCGGACCGGCAATCTGGCGCTCCATCGTGCAGTCACATCGAGCAGCTCCGTGGAAGACCGCGACTGGTCCGTCTCCAAGCTGGTCGACGGCACGATCAACACCGAGCCCTGGACAAGCGGGTGGCGGAGTTTTGGCAACGACAGGGTCGACCACGCCGAATGGCTTACCATCGACCTGGGAGCGGCGCATGATGTGAATCGGGTCATACTGCATCCAAGGAATGACTACGGATTCGTCGGCGTCGGCTTTCCGAAGGACTTCACCATCAGGCTTTCCCACGACAACACCAACTGGACGACCGTCGTCACTCGGAGTAGGTATCCACAGCCGGGCAACTCGCCCCAGTACTTCACCTTCAGCATTCGGACCACCAGATACGTGAAGGTGACTATTACCGGGCTGAGGCAGGGCGCCGATTGGAAGTATGTAGCCTCGTTTGCCGAGATCGAGGTCCTCAATGACAGATCGCCTGTTCCACATGCATATCCTCCATCAGGTAACCTCGCGCTGAACAAGGATGTCATCGCCTCGCACTCCGCCGAGTCCTCGGGTTGGTTCAAGGTGAAGCTGGTGGACGGCATGAGGAGGTCGGTTCCCGAGGCGATGGGCTGGTCGAGCGATCCGTCGTGGAAACTCAATCGTCCTGAGTGGGTGAAGATCGACCTGGGCTCGATATGTAGCGTCGCCCGGGTCGATCTCTACCCGAGGAACGACGCCGGCAACGTGGGAGTCGGCTTCCCGGTCGACTGGACGATTCGGGTGTCGGCCGACGATCTGCATTGGACGACCGTCGTCAAAGAGACCGGCTGCCCACAGCCGACCGATGGATTGGTCAGGACCTTCTCGTTTGCCGCTGCGAAGGCCAGGTATATTCAGGTATGGGCCAGAAACATAGGCAAAGATGGAGCCGGCAATCACGGGATGGCTCTTGCAGAGATCGAGGTATACGGCCGATGATTCGGTTGCCCGAGGTCAGGATCGAGACGGAACGCCTCCTGCTGATACCCACAACGCAGGATCACGCCGAGGTGTTCTTCAACGAGTTCACCTCTGATGTGACCGAGTTCATGTACCCTAAGCCGGCGGAGAACCTGGATGAGACCAAGCGGTTCATAGAGGAATCCTGCCGCGGACTGGAGGCAGGGATCAACTTGCACATGGTGGTCCTGGACAAGGCGACGGCCGAGTTCCTGGGATGCGTCGGCTTGCATGGTATCGGATCAGGCTGCCCTGAATTCGGCGTTTGGCTGAAGATCGGCGCTCACGGAAATGGGTTCGGCTTCGAAGCGGTGTCGGCACTCAAGCATTGGGCGGACGATAACCTGGAGTGTCAGGCGTACCTCTACCCCGTTGACTCCCGCAACATGCCATCGAAGCGGATTCCTGAGAGGCTTGGCGGCACGATCATCGACCAATACAGCGAACAAAGCATGTCAGGGAGGACACTGCACCTGGTCACCTACAAGATACCCGCCGACCACTGCCGCTGAGCCTGTGACGGAGATCGAGGTTTACAACCGATGACTCTCGGATACCATTTCAGTGGCAGAACGGATGGCGGTTACTCGGATGGATAGCACAAGTCTGGTCTGGAGGTGGCGAAGTGGAACAGGTAACTGAACGTGAACGGAACACACCGTCGTGGGCTCCGCTGGTGATTCGGCTCGTTCTCGGCGTAGTGTTCATTGCCCACGGGTCCATGAAGGTCTTTGGAGCGTTCGGAGGTCACGGAATGCCCGGCACGATCGGAATGGTGGAGTCGTTGGGCTTTCCCGTACCTGTCATATTCGCGTGGCTTGCGGCGTTGGCGGAATTCCTGGGTGGTATCGGGGTACTCGTGGGCCTATTAACGAGAGTTGGGGCTGCGGCGATTGCCGTCAACATGATAGTTGCGATCACGATGGTCCACTTGAAGAACGGCTTTTTCGCTCCACGAGGCTACGAGTTTCCTCTCGTGCTCCTTGCGATGGCACTCTCGCTGATCATCGCTGGTGCAGGTAGTATATCGCTCGATTGGCTTCTATGGCGCTCGCCACGTAAGGAAAGCCGCAATCCACTGGGCGGCTGATGTCCTGTTTGCAGGCATCTTCAGTACCGTTGTCGAAACATGATTCCGAATCCGGTAACGGGGGAGGGTCATGTGAAGGCAAGAATCTCTTGGATATTCATTGCGATCTTGTTGCTCTCGGGTGCGGTCCGAGCAGCGGTCGTGATCGAGTCGCCGGCGGGCGCGTCGCCGATCGAACGGCTGGCGGCGATGGAAGTCCAGCGGTACATCTACCTCAGGACCGGCGACTTACCGACGATCGGGAAGGCCGGCATCGCCTCTCAGAGGATCGTAGTTGCGCGGAAGGATCGACCCCTGTCCGCCGGCCTTCCGCGAGGTCAGTTCAGTGTGCTTGGGCCGGAAGAGTATGCCCTCAGGACCACGGGCTCGACGTGGTGGATCATCGGCGGCGACGACATCGGTACTCTGTACGGCGCATACCGATTCGCCGAGAGGCTCGGAGTGAGATTCTACCTCCACGGCGACGTGGTCCCCGACGAGCGGTTGAAGTCACTTCCGACAGTCAACGAGGACGGCAAGCCGCTCTTCTCGATACGAGGCATCCAGCCGTTCCACGACTTCCCCGAAGGCCCCGACTGGTGGAACACCGACGACTACCTCGCATATATCTCTCAGCTTCCGAAAATGCGGATGAACTTCATCGGCCTGCACTGCTATCCTGAGGGCGGCGCGGGCCCTGAGCCGTCGGTCTGGATCGGCCTCCCGGAGGATGCGGACGGTCGCGGGCGCGTCCGATTCAGCTATCCCTCGCACTGGGCGAACACGAAGCGCCAGGGCGGATGGGGATATGCGGCGATGTCCACGAGCGACTTCACCGGCGGCGCGTCCCTCCTCTTCCCCCGGGATGACTACGGCCCCGATGTCATGGGCGACGCGCTCCCTCGGCCCGCGACCCCGGAGCAGTCGGATGCTCTGTTCGACCGGACCGCCGACATGTTTCGCACGGCGTTCACCACTGCCCATGCGCTCGGCGTCAAGACGTGCGTTGGGACTGAGACTCCGCTGACGATCCCCGGCCCTGTACGCGATCGCCTGAAGGAGCAGGGGAAGGATCCGGCTGATCCCGCCGTCATCCGCGAGGTTTATCGGGGCATGCTCCAGCGTATCTCCCGCGCCTATCCGGTCGACTACTACTGGCTCTGGACACCCGAGCAGTGGTTGGGCGGCAACAGTGAGGAGGACCTCAAAGCGACGATCGGCGATGTCAAGGCCGCACTATCAGCCCTGGATTCGATAGGGAAGCCTTTCACGCTCGCGACATGTGGATGGGTTCTCGGTCCCGCGCAGGACCGGAAGGCGCTCGATGCCCTCCTGCCGCCGGATTCGCCGATGAGCTGCATCAACCGTTCCGTCGGCCACGCGCCGGTCGAGCCGAGTTTCGCCGGCATCACCGGGAGGCCGAAGTGGGCGATACCATGGATGGAGAACGACCCGGTGATGACCGCGCCTCAGCCGTGGGTCGGCCGGATGCGCTACGACGCGGCGGACGCGCTCCGGCTCGGATGCACCGGTCTCCTGGGGATTCACTGGCGCACGAAGATACTCTCTCAGAATGTTTCGGCGCTCGCAGATGCAGCGTGGGACCAGTCGTGGGCGCCCGATGATTTCGCCGGTGAACTGCAGAAGGCCCGGGAGCAGGTGGACGGCCCGATCGGCGGCCAGATCGTGACTTACGGAGCGCCGGTCGAGGGCACGGACGAGGATCCTGTCTACCAGTCGGTCCGATACAATGTCGACGGCTACCGGCTGAAGACGCCGAATGGCACATACACCGTGAAGCTCGAATTCAACGAGCCGCACTACAGTGAGGCCGGGAAGCGAGTCTTCGGCGTCAAGGTCCAGGCTAACACGGTGATCGACAGTCTGGACATCGCCAGTTGGGGGAGAACAGGGCTCACGACTTCAGCTATCCCGCCATCAAGGTGACGGATGGAATCCTGAAGATCGACTTCGACCGCATCGTCGAGTTCCCGTGCATCGCAGGCATCGTCATCGAGGGCCGAACGGATGCCGGACAGCCGTTCGTGCGGAAGATCAACTGCGGTGGGCCGGCCTACAAGGACTACGAGGCGGATGACAAGCAGCCTCAGGATCAATCCGACCGCCGGTCGATGCCGGTCGAGGAGTTCTATCTCGACTTCGCGCGCGCCAACTTCGGCAACGAGCGCATCGGGAGGATCCTCGCTGCCGTCGATGGCCGAGTCATGCCTGAACCTGTGAACTGGATCGGCGGTCCGGGCGGCATCGCGGTCAATACCCAGCCGTGGGAGCAGGTCAAGACGCGGTACGCCTTCGTTGACGAGCTTGCCGACGCGCGTGCGGACGTACGTGGGGCGGGGAATCTCGAGCGATTCGACTATTGGCTCAATACCTACCGATATATGGCTTCGGTCGCCGAGTTGGGCTGCCTGCGCGGGGAACTGGATGCCAAGGCCGCCGCGATCAAGGCCGCGCCTGAGGCCGTCATGCAGAGGACGCTCGCCGATGAAGCACTTCCGATCCGCGTGCGCATGGCCCGGCTCTGGGAGCGCATGATGGCGTATCAGCTCTCAGCGGTTGATACGCCCGGAGAGATGGGTACGGTCGCGAACATCGAGCAGCACAGCCGTGGAACGCTCAAGTTCCTGAATGCGCAGGATGAACTGCTGACCCAGGCGCTCGGATCAGCTCTTCCTCAGGAAACAGAGGTCTCCAAGGCGTATACCGGCGCCGCAAGGATCATCGTCCCGACGGTCCGAACACAGGTGAACAGGGGCGAGTCGCTCAGCCCTAGGGTGATCCTGCTCGATGAGGCCCTCCCGAAGTCGGTGACACTCCACTGTCGCCCATTGGGGAAAGGCGACTTCAGCAAGCGTATCTTACGTAATATCGGCCGCGCGACCTACGAGGCCGGACTCCCGCCCGCGGAAGGGTCATTCGAGTACTACATCACCGCCGAGACATCCGACGGACGCACCCTCACCTGGCCTGCGACCGCGCCGAAGATCGCTCAGACGGTGGTCGTTTGGGATACGCCGGGGGCGCAATAGATGGATGCAGACCGGTGGACTTGTGGTATAATGAGTGCGTGATCCCGTCGGGATACACTTCTGGAGAGATACTCGGGTTGAAACTCCCTGGGGCCGAGCGCCCCTGAAACGAGAGAATGACCGACAAACCGAATCCCTCTGTGTCACACGACACAACCCCTCGACTCGTCCTGGCCACTGGCCACAGCGACGACGTCCTGCATGCTGCCTTCCTTCGCGATGGCAAGACCATCGCCAGCCTTGGCAGTGATCGCGCACTCATCCTCTGGGATGCGCAGACCGGCGAGATGCTGCACAAGTATGACTACCCCGGACCGGATTTCTACTGGCAAGGCTTGTCCCCCGATGGCCTGCACGCAGTCGCATCGACATCGTGGAACAGAGTTGCCGTTATCGACACGCTGACCGGCAGCGAGGTCAGGGTATTCGAGGATTCGAGTCCGACACTGGCAGTATCACATGACGGCCACATGCTGGCCTGTGAAGATGGTACCGGGATCACGATCACCGACCTTCTGACCGCCACAATCGTGGGTCGGCTGTCCCACAACGAAAAGAGGGGTATCCGATTCATGGTCTTCAGCCCGGACGACCGGCTTCTCGCAATAGCGCCTGATGCCGGGGCCGATGGCATTCATGTCTACGAGATGGCCTCTGGCCACTGCGTGCGGACACTCAAGCTACCGTCGGAAGAGGGTCAGGGGTGGGCGTATACAGAGCAGATGGACATCTCTCCCGACGGGCGGCTTCTCGTCAGTCACGGCATGAATGAAGGTGTGAGCGTGTGGGACCTGCAAACCGGCCAGCATCTGTGGACCCTTGCCGATTCGGGCGTTATGGCTGTCAGGTTCTCAGCCGATCACAGAACCCTGTTGGTCGGCAGGGTAGACGGAACCATCTGCGAGTGGGACGTGGAGACCTGGGAGACCAGGCAGACCAGGGCGGTGAGTCACCATTGGGTCAGGACTGTGGCTCAGTCCCCGGACGGCAGGTACACACTCACCGGCGGCGATGACCGCGCTCTGCATTTGTGGGATCCGCAGACCGGCGATCTCTGCAAGTCCATGGGTGGCCACGAATACCGCGTCCGCGAAAGTACCTTCGCACCCGACGGACACACACTTCTCAGTTCCAACAGCGATGGCACTCTGCGGTCGTGGGACGTGGGAACGTGCAGGCTGGTAGATACGACAATGACCGCAGACGGGCACGCTGACCACGTCATCGTGTCTCCTGATGGTCTTCTTGTGGCACAGGGAAACAATCTGAAGAACAGGGCCTGCTCGTTTGCATTCTCGACTGCCGTCGAACTCCGCAGAACAGACACATGCGAACTGCTTCACACACTCCGTATGCCCCATCGATCCGGCGGGCCGGTATCGGCCGTGTTCTCACCGGATGGTCGTACCCTTGCTATAGGTCATTGGGGATTCTGCGTGAGTGTGTGGGACGTCTCTACTGGAGAACTGGTCGCGAAGATCCGTACCAGAGGCGACTCTGTCGGCGCGATAGCCTTCTCGCCGGACGGAAAGACACTCGCGGTCGGAACTCACTACGATGAGGTCGTCGAGTTGTTCAGCACACGCACCTTCAGGCGGAAACGTATGCTGATCGAGCACACGGACAACGTGAACTCGGTCGCATTCTCCCCGGACGGTAAGACCCTTGCGACCGGCACTTCGGACGGCACGATCAAGCTCTGGAATCCACGGAACGGACGGTTGCTCAACACTTTGGTCATACTTCCCTCTGCGGCCGGCATATCACGGGAATGGCTTGCATATACACCTGAGGGATACTACACAGGCTCTGGGAACGCGGAGGAGTTCATCCGGTGGGAGGTGGATGGAGCGCTCCACCCGGGGACTCTGTACGCTGAGAAGTTCCGGCGTTCACGCTTGCCTTGAAGAGAGCAACGGGGAAGACCGGGCCGTCTTCCCCTTCTTTGTCACTGATGAGAGTCGGCTCAGCGGCGCTTGAGCCTTCGACGCCGGCCCATGCCGACCATGCTCTTCGATACCGCCGGTCCGTTCGGGAGGGCGTGCGCGAGGATCACCGCCTGTGCGATGGTCGGGAGTTTGTCGCGCTGGTCCTTCGCGGTCTCGATCCTCTCGAGAACCGTGGGCTGAACGCCGTAGTCGAAGTTCTCGACCTCGCGTCGTTCGATGGAAGCGCCAAGGGTCTTCTCGATGTCCCGCACAATCCCGGAGTCGTCGCGCGTGATGAGAGTCATCGCGTCGCCCTCGTGCTCCATTCGACCGGTGCGCCCGATGCGGTGGATGTACGTGTCAGGTGTATCGGGGATATCGTAGTTGATCACGTGAGAGATTCCCTCGACATCGATCCCGCGCGCGGCGATGTCCGTGGCGACGAGGATCTGGCACTTGCCCGACTTGAAGTCGTTGAGCGCCTCCTGCCTCTGGTTCTGCGACTTATTCGAGTGGAGCGCCGAAGTCTTGTATCCGGCCCGTTTGATCTGAAGGGCGACCCGGTCTGCGCGGTGTTTCGTGCGCGTGAAGACGAGCACGGAGTTCGTGTCGGTCTCATCCAGCAGCCTGAGGATCAGCGAAGTCTTGAGATGCTGCGGGCACGGATAGAGAACGTGCGCGACCGTATTTGGCGGCGCTTCGAGTCCGATGGCCACGCGCTTGGGATCGATGAGCGTGTCCTTGGCGAGGAGCATAAGATCGTCCGCGAATGTCGCCGAGAAGAGCATGCTGTGACGCTCCCTGGGGAGATGCGAGAGCACGCGCCTGATCGAGGGCAGGAATCCCATGTCGAGCATCCTGTCCGCCTCGTCGAGCACGAGCTTCTCCACGTTGGTGAAATCGGTGTTGCGCCGCTCGATGTGATCGAGCAGCCGTCCGGGGCACGCCACAATCACGTCAGCGCCCGTTCGCAATGCGCGCTCCTGGGGGGCCATGCCGACTCCGCCGTAGACGGTAGCGGTCCTGATCTTGGTGAACTTGCCCAGCAGCTTGAACGAGTCGCTGATCTGCTCCGCCAGTTCCCGCGTCGGTGTGATGACCAGAGCCCTGGTACACGGCTTCGGGACCGGATTGCTCAGCAAATGGTGAAGGATCGGCAGCACGAATGCGGCCGTCTTGCCGGTTCCGGTCTGAGCCGTGCCGATGAGGTCACGACCGCTCAGTCCGAGCGGAATCGTGGCGGTCTGCACCGGGGTGGGGGTCTCGAAGCCGGCGGCACGGATGGCGCGCTCGAGCCTCGCGTCGAGCCCGAAGTCGCCGAAAGACGGCGTGCTGACGACGGGTTCACGATGCTCTGCAGTGGCTGTGGTGGTGGGATCCTTCTTGCGCCTGGGGTTTCGCCTGTTCCGACAATCGGAACACCGAACGGGCGGGTTGAATCCGCGCCGTTCGAAGTCTGCCTGCGATTCTGCGCTGAATGTGAACTCCTGCTCGCAGTCGCGGCAAACACATACTCTGTCCTGGTAACTCAAATAAATGCACTCCTGGTCGATTCGATAGTCTATTGTCTCCGAGGCTTGAAGCGAGTGAGCCAGCCGGTCCGAAGACATCCGTGAACAACCAGGTCAGTGCCAAAGCTACGTAGCAACATCGATAGTATACCACAATCCGCGACAAAATACCAGAGCGGGCTTACTTGTCCCCGACCTTGTCGATCGGCGTGAAGCCGAGCTTGAGCGCGGGGGAGTGCTTCTGCAGTCGGAAGTCGTACTTCGCAGCATCGACGAAAAGCGGATCGGCGATGATGGAGTGGACATCGAGCCCACGCGTGTGCCAGGCGTCGATGCCGTCCGGGAACTCGGCCGGACCGCCGGATGCGTTCCAGTAGAGGTTGTTGTCCATCTTGAACTTGTCGCCGGTCCAGTTGCCACTCAGCAGCGGGCCCTCGGTCCAGTACACGATGTTGTTCTCGAACGTGAACGAAATATGCTCCTCCTGGCGAGTCCTCTGGAGTTGGTGCTCCTTTGCGAAGGCGAAGATGTTGTTGCGGACGATGTTCTCTTTGCCGTAGTGCTGATGGAATCCGCCGGTCTTGGTGTTGTAGACGATGTTGTTCTCCGCCAGGATGCCGGTGCTGCCCTCGTCGAAGTAGATGCCCCAGCCGCCATAGTGGTATGACTGCACGTCGTGAATGAGGTTGCCTCGCAGTACCGTGCCCTGCGATGGGCCGAGCGTGTAGATGCCGCCCATGTCGCTGAGGAGTCCGCGTCCGATGTCGTGGATGTGGTTGTACTCGATGATGTTCTCGACCGCCGGGCTGTAGGCATATCCCCAGCTCCAGCCGACCGAGATGCCGGTGTAGTAGAGATCGTGGATGTGATTGCGCGAGATCGTGTTGTGTCCGCTCCCGCCGATCCAGATGCCGACCGCCGAGTGATGGGTGATTCCGCCGTCGTGGATGTGGTTCTTCGAGACCAGGTTCCGTTCGGTACGGGTATTCTCCGGCGCCTCATTGAGCGGCTCGCCGATCTTGATCCCGCCTGCGCCCATGTCGTAGATATGGTTGCCGATGATCCGATTGTCCTGGCAGCCGTGATAGAACTCGATGCCGTAAGTCCCGATCTTCGTGATCTCGCAGTTCTCTATCGTGCAGTTCTTGGCCCCCTTTGCGATGATCGCTCCCGGGACCTTGTATGCCGCCTGCACAGGCACAGCGCCCTCCTTCGGGAGCGTCCATCCGCAGTGCATGAAAGTCAGCCCTTTGAGCCTGAGCCGTTCGACGTACTTGCTGTTCTCAGGGTCGCCGTCGATGCGCACAAGCTGCTCCAGGTAGGGCGCGATGATCTCCGCCGTGTCGCGCTTCTCGTCGTCCATCGGGAAGTACTGCAGCACGCCGGTCGAGCGATCGAGGTAGAACTTGCCGAGTTCGTAGAGGTCCTCGCCGACGTTCTCGACATAGAACCTCATGTCCGAACTCCACGCGCCGAACTTCCAGTTGTTCGAGCCGCTCAGCTTCACGATGTGCTTCTCGGGGTCGAGGCCGGTCACTCGGAACCTCGGATCATCCCACGCGTTGAAGACGACCACTTCGATGTCATTCAGGTTCTTCCAGAAGTAGAACTGCCCTTCCTTGTAGATGAATGAGTCGCGGACATCGTCGCCCAGGGACTGGGTGATACTGTGGAAGCCGATCGAGGGCAGCCTCGGACGGGATCGCCGCTCTCCATTCACGTAGAGGTCGCGGAAGTACCATTTGCCCGTTTTGACATCGGGAATCTGCGTTTCCCATGCGCCGTCCGGATTGCGGGTGAACCCCGTGATCCGTCGCCCACCGCTGATGACCGGCTTCTCGCCTGGATAGGCCGCGTAGGTCGTGCCGGAGTCTTCCGGGGCAAAGACCAGAGGATCGCTCAGGAAGTAGGTGCCCTCGCGGATCAGCACAGTCTTAGATCTCGATGCTCGCGTGGCAGCCTGAGCCTTCGCGATCGACGCAAACGGGCCATCGTTGCGTTGGGCGTTCGGTGCAGGCAGAGTGCCCGACCATTTGTCATTACCCTCCGTGGATACGTAGAAATCGGCCTTGGCGCTTGGCATGCAGGCTGCCTCCTTCGGGATTGCTGTCAGTGCGAGCAGTGAGACAAGCAGTGTCAGGACGCATAGACGGTGTGACAACTCGGCTACCTCCAGGGATGACAAACGAAAACCGCTGAGCATGACATCCCGTAGTGGCCGTGCCTCAGTGCCGGCCATGGGGTCGCAAGGCCGGCACTGAGGCACGGCCACTACGGGATGATGTGCTCAGCGGCATTATCGCATGTCAGGAGGCAAAGCGCAAGGTCAGGGTATCTCAGTGTGACGGCCGAAGTCGAAGCCCTGCGCTGCCGAGTGTAAGCACTCCTGCCGCCAGGGCCAGCAGACTCGACGGCTCAGGAACGGGCGGCACGGGGGGGTCTGCCGTGCAGATCGTCAGCTTTATGCTGGAGTTGTAGTAATGGCAATCCGGATCGAAGCCGATCCCGAATCTGCTGTTGTTCGACACGAATGAGTTGAGCGTAGGAATCAGCCCGACAGCGCCGAGGTCGAAGGCAAGATCCTGCGCCCAGGTATTAGTGTCGGACCAGTTCGCGATCAATGGATTCCCGACCCAGTTATCCCCACCGCGCTGATCATCATTCCAGCGCCGGCAGCCGAGAGCCACATTATCCAACAGGTGGATGAACAGGTGATCGTTCGGCTCATTTTCCCAGTCGTTGATGCCCTTGATGGACAGCACAGCCCCGGTGATCTCCTGGCCGGCGGGAATCTGCCACTCGATACCCCAGGAGTAGTAGTAATAGTGATCGAGGTCCCACATATCACGCCTGCTCGGAGTGAAAGAGTACGTGCCCGCCGCAACCGGCAGCACCACGACCACAAGCATGATTAGGGAAACAATGAAGACGTGACTTGCTCTAAACATCTGAATTCTCCTTGGACGAAGCATTGGCCGCCTCATGGTCGGGCGGCTCAGCGGGGCAAATCGTGTCTGCCCTCTATGCCTGATAGACAAGGCAATGGTCAGAATGTCAACCAAGAAAATGAAAACTAGGCTCAATTGTCTACAAGTGAGGCATTACTGGTTAGGCAGTATCTGCCACGAGAGGCGGTCGTATTGGCCGGTGGTGGGATAGAACGGAGGCGGATCGGTGGCCAGTCGCGGGTCATAGGAGTAGTTCTTGGCATAGCCGGTGACCATCTGCCCCGTTGACGAGTTGAATGTTCCTACGGGGCCTCTATCCTTCTGAATGATCCCGCCCAGTACCTTCAGCGTGCCCGTAGGCGTCTTGCTATCGTAGTTCTCGACGTAGAAGCTGCCACCGCTGGTGTTCTGCCCGCCCGCCAGGCACACCGCGTCGATCTCGAGATTCCGTGGAGCCGAGGACGATATGCGCAGGTCCTTGGAAACGAGGCCGAGTGTGCCCGCCAGAAGGTTGGCGGTGGCGGTCCTGTCCTGGGTCTTGTCCGGCCTGGTATTGTAAACGAGGTTGTCGGTGACCTTCATGTACTTGCCCGCATTCACGTCATTGGCAATGGTCATTGCCGAACGGGCCCTGATGTCACCGCTCATCACCCAGTTGTCCGCCACAGTGCCCTTCAGCGATGTGATGTTGCCGGTGCAGTAGACGACTCCCGTGCCGAGGCATGCCGCGCTTGACACGCTGCCCGAGCCGAGGGGACCGGTTGACGTGACGGCTCCGGTGACCTTGTCGAAAGTGATGGCCGTTGTGTTCGATCCCTGGGTGACTGTGACAACCTGGTTGCCGAATCCGTTGACGGACAACTGCATGGCGGCATCGCCGCGGACGTAGACGCCCCCATTTGCTCCCGTGCGAAGGTACACGCCGGTAGTCGTGGGGTAGCCTCCGCTATTGCCCCACGCGGCATTCTTCTGTATGTCGGTCGAAGGGGGGAGCATGATCGGCGTAACATTGAGCTTGTAGCCTTTACTGCCGTCGAGGAATACCTTCTTGAACGTGGTTTCGTTCTGTGGCCGGCCCGGGGTATAGTTGATGGTCGGACCGGACCCGGTTACCATGTCCAGGAAGATAGGCGCACTGGAACCGTTATAGTTGACATTGAAGTTGCTCCCATTGTAGTTATTGCTGTGGGCTGGCCCATCCACTCTCTCGCCGGCTTTCCACCAGATGGCTCCACCGCTGATACTGGAGACCTCCCTGTTGGTGAAGTATGCATACCGGCCGAAAGACGCCTGCTTGACTACCAACTCGATCGTCTTAGTCGCGCCAAGCGCGTCGCCTACGCAAACGATGCGGTATGTCTTGAGGTAAGAGGTCGGGTTATCTGCGGCAGGGACGATGGTGACCGTGTACGTGCCGTCGTCCATGTCCTGAGGCCCGTCGAACGGATCGAACGGGTCCGCAGTGGAAGGCGGATATGCTTGGTCCTTCAGCCACATCGCTGCGATCTCCGCGCCGGATTCGGCGATGTTGAAGGCTGTCGCGCCCTCACGCTGTCTGCTGCACAGATGCAGCGAGTTGGCGGTAACCGTCAGCACGCCCATCATCGCTGCTGTGACAATGAACATCATCACGACCGAGATGAGAAGGATGCTGCCGGATCTGTTGAGTCTTGGATGGAGTTTCTTCATGTCAATAGTTCCTGAGGTAGACGACACGCTGCGTAAGCTGCGTCTCCTTCGGCCCGCTTGCCGCTTGGTTCAGAGCAACTATGGTGATCCGCACGGAGCGTGATGTATCCTGCTGGAACAGCAGCTCCGAGATGTCTTTCTTCAACACTTCGCTGGTGCCGTCGGCTCTGACTCGGTACAGCCAGGTGCCATTACTCGTGGGACTGCCGGTTGAGTCTGAAAGGTAGTAGTCTATCTGCTTGGCTGCGTCAGTCGTATGGCGATCGTAGTATTCCTCGCCCTCCACCAGTCCCGGGAAGCCTACGCTCAATCTCGGCCCCGGCCCCTCAGTGACCAGCAGTCCCGATTTGGTCTGTATGGTTACTGTCTTCGCCTCACGGACATCGCTTACAATCTTCTGCATCGCCAAGACTGCGTTCGAGTCCGTGAACGTCTGTGTGGTCGTGTTGTCGAAGCATCCGACGGCTCCAAGCATGATCGACACCGCGCCGAAGCCGACGAGGGTCATGACGCCGGCAACCACGAGAACCTCAATCATGGAAAATCCCGATCGATTGTCGAGCAAACGCATGGCGAACTACTCCATATTCGTAACGATGGCAGACAGGCTCATCGAACTGGTCTTAGCCTCGTAGGTTGTGTTTTGCCAGGTGACTGTGGCCGTGATCCTCAGCCTGTTGGTTCCGGCATCGGTCACATTTACGGTTGCTGTGGGCTGAGGCAGGCAACTGGCAACCTCGTCAACGCCCACGAACGAGTATGGCAGAGAGGTCGGGTTGCCATCGATTATTTCCGCGTCGAAGAGTTCGTCGTAGGTTATGCGGCCATAGCCCACAGCCCGGCACTGATCGATCTTGTGCTGACACAGGCTGATTGCCTGTGAATATTGGCCATTCACCGCCGCCGCCTTCCGTGCCGCAGGCACACAGGCTGCAAAGATGAGTGTCAGCGCGACCAGGACGGTCAGCGATATCATCACCTCGATGAGGGTGAATCCATGATTATCGGTGCGTTGGTTCACGGTTGTCTCCGTTGTGAGCACTCTTCCATCCCACATATGATTGTTCCACAGAGCTCGCGCTGGGAAGAGACAGTAGTGTTACCAGAATTATCGGCAACATGAGGCTGGGCATGGAGAGTGGGAAACCACGGGAGGCACAACGAAGAAGCCCCGGCGGGAATCCACCGGGGCTTCGTGCGGCTTAGTTAGGGTATCGGTCGGTAGCCTAGCCCTTCATGGGCGTTCGAACGGGGACAAGCCCCTGGGCTACGTGCCGAGGACCTCTCGAGCCTTCGATGCGACGTGCTCGGCGGTCAGGCCGAAGACCTGCATCAACTCCCACGGCTGGCCGGACTCGCCGAAGCGGTCCTGGACGCCGATCATATCGAAGGCGACGGGCTTCTTCGCGCCCTTGAGGATCGCGCTCGCGATGATGTTGCCGAATCCGCCGACCTGGTGCTCCTCGGCCGTCACGACCGCGCCGCACTCCTCGGCGGCCTTGACGATTGCTTCGACATCGAGCGGCTTCACTGTATGAACATTCAACACGCGGGTCTCGATGCCGAACTCCTCCTTGAGGATGTACGCCGCTCTCATCGCCTCGGGGACCATCGGTCCGCAGGCTATGATCGCAAGCTGCTCGCCCTCACCCGTGTAATCGGAAGCGAGAACGGTCTCGAACGCATCGATGAAACGGTCCTTCGCGCCACGGTAGCGAATCACGTTCGCCTTGCCGAACACGAACGGCGTCTCATCCGTCGAGATGATCGGGGTCGCCTCCCGCGCATATCTCAGGTACACCGGGCCGACGATCTGGTTGATGGCGACGCAGGTCGCCTTGTGCGTCTCGACGCTGTCTGCCGGTACGATCAGGTTCATGTTCGGCAGGATCGCCATCAGACTGATCTCCTCGAGCGCCTGATGGGTCGCGCCGTCGGGGCCGACCGAGATTCCGCCGTGCGCGCCGGCGATCTTGACGTTGAGATTCGCATAGCAGATCGTCGTGCGGATCTGGTCCCACGCGCGACCGGCCGCGAAGACGCCGTATGTGCCGGTGATAGGGATCTTGCCCTCCTTCGCCAATCCGCCCGCGACCGCCATCATATTCTGTTCGGCGATCCCGACGCTGAATACCCGGCCCAGGCGCTCGGGGTTCTTTTTCTCGAAGTCGGCGATGCAGATCGAGTTCGAGATATCGGCGTGCAGAGTCACGACCCGCTCATCCTGGCCGCACATGCAGAGGCTGCGGCCGAACCCCATGCGGGTCGGGTCCATTTCCGCCTTCATGCGGTCCTCAGCGTTCCACCAGTAGTCGCGAGAGAAGGTCGGGACGCTTGACTTCGCCTTCTTCGTGGCGTCAGTGGCCCAGCCATGTGCGTAGTCGAGCAGCTTGTTGAGCCGCTCCTGGCCGATGGTTTCGGGCAGGATCTCGCCCATTGCGGCATCGAACTGCTCTTTCTTCGGTGCGAGTCCATGCCAGCCGCCCTGGTCTTCCATGAAAGAAACGCCCCGGCCCTTGATGGTGGCCGCGATGACGACGGTCGGCTTGCCCTTGACCGTCCTGGCTTGATCGAACGCTTCCGCGATCTGCTTGATGTTGTGCCCGTCGATCTCGATCACGTTCCATCCGAACGCCCGATACTTGTCGGCGATCGGCTCGACGTTCATGACGTCCTTCGTCCAGCCGTCGATCTGGAGTCTGTTGTTGTCAACGATCGCGCAGAGGTTGTCGAGTTCGAACTGTGCGGCGGACATGGCTGCTTCCCAGACGCTGCCCTCCTGCTGCTCACCGTCGCCCATGATGCAGTAGACCCGATGCTGGTCGCCGTCGATCTTTGCCGCAAGTGCGGCCCCCACCGAGATGCCGAGGCCCTGTCCGAGCGATCCGCTCGACATTTCGACCCCGGGCAATTCCAGCCAGTTCGGATGCCCCTGGCACGGGCTTCCGAGCTGTCGAAGGCACATTGCGTCCTCCATCGGGAAGTATCCGGCCCTCGCGAGGGCGACATACATGGCAGGCGCCTTGTGGCCAGCCGACCAGAAGAGCCTGTCACGGCCCTCCCAGTTGGGGTCCTCCGGCTTGTTGTTCATCGTATGGAAGTAGAGAACGGTCTCGATGTCTATGATTGAGAGGGTGCCGCCCGGATGGCCGGTGGTCGCCGCATATATGGAGGCCAGATCGAGTGTTCGGAGTTCCTGCGCGATCTGCTCGAGCCGCGCGATCTCCTGGTCGCCGATTGCCTCTCTGTCTTTGGTATCCATGTGTCCTCCTTGGTGTGTTCGTGCGAGGTAAACCAGCGATACTCTAACACTCAGACCAACGCTTGTCAACGCCGACACTCACCCCCGTGGATGCTGAATCAAGTTCAGCATGACGTATCGCGCTGGCGTCATGCTGAACTTGATTCAGCATCCACGGGGGTGAGGGTTCTCCCTCTTGCATCGCATTTGACACGCGCGCGGGGAGTTGGTACTCTGTCGCTATGAGTTACGAGATCGGTATGCAGGCGATCAACCTCGAAATGCCGGAGCGGGTGGGGCACACGGAGTACTGCTCACATCCCTTACTCGCAAAGGCGATCACGGGCGTCGATCCGCGCGAGGATACGAACGGCTGGCGGCTGTTCAACGATGCGCTAGGGATCGATCTGGTCTGGAGCACGAACGACGGCCCGGGATGGAGCGGTCGCACCACGAACATGGGCCATGCGGTCTTCCAGCAGGACGGCACCGACTTCGACGCGAACATCCGGTGTCCATTCGAATCGCCGGAGGAGGTCCTGAGCTTCGATCCGGTCGCCGAGTACGGGATCCCTGATATCGAAGAGCGCGCGGCGTTCTTCGAGCAGTCGTACCGATCGGGGCAGCAGGCGAATCCGAACCAGGTCTTCACCGGCGGATACTACAAGACGATCTTCTCAGCGTGCATCCAGGCGTTCGGGTGGGATATGTTCCTCTCCGCAGCGGCTCTGGACTACGATCGCTTCGATCGTGTCGTGGAGGGCTTTTTCGAGATATCGCTGGCGAATTTCCGGGCGTGGGCGAAGACCTCCGCGCCGGTGTTCATCTGCCACGATGACATCGTCTGGACCGCCGGCGCGGTCTTTCATCCAGAGTGGTATCGGAAGTACGTCTTCCCTCGCTACAAGCGGCTCTGGTCGGTGCTCAGGGATGCGGGGAAGAAGATCCTCTTCTGCTCGGACGGTGACTTCACGGAGTTCGTTGATGATATCGCCGATGCCGGCGCTGATGGGTTCATCTTCGAGCCGCTCACCAGCTTGGAGCGCATTGTCGAGCGATACGGTCAGACCAAGGCGATCATCGGCAACGTGGACACGCGCGTCCTTACGTTTGGCGACAAAGACGGGATCAAGCGGGAAGTCGAGCGTGTGATGGCGCTGGGGAAGCCGTGCCCCGGTTTCTTCATAGCGGTGGGAAACCACATCCCTCACAACGTCCCGATCGAGAACGCGCTCTACTATTTCGACCTCGTGGAGAAGCTGGGAAGACGCTGAACCGCCTCTCTGCGATCTACGCCTCTCCTTACGAAGGAAAGGCCGGCCAGCAGGCCGGGGGAGGTTTGCTTGGCGATCTTGGCGTCTTGGCGGTTCCATCTCAGTGGCCAGGGCGCAGAAACCCCCTCGGCCCAGAGGCCGGTCCCCTTTCGTACGGGGGACATCTTATGAAGGATTGGCACGGCTGGACGGCGAATTCTTGGAGTGACTGATCCTCGATGACCTCGGAGGAAATGCATGAAGATACTGCTCGCGGCGCTATGTGCGCTGACCCTCGCTGCGGCCTCACAGCCGGTGCTCGTCTGGTCGCCTCATGATTGGTACCGCTACCAGGGCACAGCGGATCCGGGAAAGGGCGATCCGTACGATTCTTCGCCCAACCAGGAGTCGAACTGCGGGCCGAGTTGTGTCGCCATGTGTGTCCAGTACACGACGGGGCGATGGGTTCCGATGGATCAGGCTGGCGGAAAAGACAACGTCCGCTTCGCGATGATGGGACGCAACGAGAACGAGGGCTGCGACTGGCCGCAGGTCGAAAAGGCGCTGAAGCATTGGAACGTACCCTACCGATGGATACACAAGGCTGACGGCATCAGAGAGGCCGTGCGGAAAGGTCACCCGGTCATGGCGATGGTCCAGTGCTCGGAGCTTTCGAAGCCCAAGTCGCGAGACTCGAAGGTTGGCCGTTACTACGAGTTTCAGTGGGGTCACCTGTTGATGGTCCGCGGGATGTCGAAAAACAGCGACTACTTCGTCTGCTACGATCCGCAGGTCTTCGTCGAGAAGCCTGAGCATTGGACGAAAGCCGGCGAGCCCCGAGGCAAGGACGTGCTCTACCCGGCGAGCCAGTTCGAGGACGCCTGCGTGACCAAGCTCGGGGAGAACTTCCCCGCGATAGAGATCCTCAAGAGCTACTAGCCCACATGGCGTAGTGGCCGCGCCTCCGTGCCGGCCATGCACCCGGAGAGGCCGGCACAGAGGCGCGGCCACTACAGATGCAGAACCCGGAGAGGCCGGCACAGAGGCGCGGCCACTACGGATGGAGGTGCGCAGAGTGTCAGATATCGTCACAAGATTCCCGGGCAACCCGATCATCACCCCGGCGATGATCCCCGGCGCAAATGCCGTGTTCAACAGCTCCGTCGTGCCCTTCGAGGGCCGGTACGCCGCCGTCCTCCGCGTCGAGAGCAGACAGGGCTATCAGACGATGCGCCGCGCGTGGAGTGCTGACGGCATCCACTTCGATGTCGATCCCGATCCGATCCTCGCGCCCACGGAGGAGCCGTTCCTTACCTACGAGGAGGCGATCTACGATCCGCGGATCACGAGGATCGAGGACACATACTACATCTGCTATGCAGCCGAGAACCGTTATGGCTGCCAGATCTCGGTGAGTAAGACAACCGATTTTCGCACGTTCGAGAAGGTCGCCATCGCCTCAGAGCCGACCAACCGCAATATGGTGCTCTTCCCGGAGAAGATCGACGGCCTGTATGTGCGCCTCGATCGACCGTTCCAGCAAGGGGGGCAGGGGCACACCTGGATCTCTTACTCCCCCGACCTGGTGTTCTGGGGCAAGTCGAAGTGCGTAATGGAGAGTCGTCGGTTCGCATGGGACCAGGGGAAGATCGGTCCCGGCGCACCGCCGATCAGGACTCCCGAGGGCTGGCTCGTGATCTATCACGGCACGACCCCTCGCTGCAACGGGCTGATCTACAAGGCCGGTGTTGCGCTCCTGGACCTGGACGATCCGTCGAAGGTCATCGCTAGGGGCAAAGAGTACATCATGGCTCCGAGCGAGGAATATGAGCGGAACGGGGATGTCCCGAACGTCGTCTTCGTTACTGCGGCGATCCCCGATTTCGAGAAGGATGAGATTCGACTTTACTATGGCGCTGCGGATACCTGCTTCTGTCTCGCCACCGCCAGGATCAGCGATCTCATAGAATTCGCTCGCAAAAGGTAGAAGAGGTGTTGCCTTAACCGCCTGTAGATGCTATTATCAAGCATAGTGCGATGAACTCAGGTTGACCTCGCAGGAAAGGAACACTTGCTGATGAAGAAGTATCTCCCCATTCTCCTGGTCGTGCTGCTCCTCGTGATCGGAATGGTATACAGCGCGATGATGAAGCGGTCGGGTGGAGACAGCCATGACCACGAAGCGGAGTCGGTGGAAGAAGCACCGGCATCGGACAATGCCGGATCGGATTCTGCACTCGTAGTGAAGGAGAACGCAGCCGCGTTCGACTCTGACAAGGTAGTGACCACCCCTTCGGGGCTCAGATACGTCGACATCAAGGCGGGTACCGGAGCAGCTCCTCGGAAGGGCCAGACAGTGATCGTGCATTACACCGGATGGCTCATCGACGGCACGGAGTTCGACAGCTCGCTGAATCGTGGCGAGCCGTTTACGTTTGTATTGCAGGCGACACCCCCGAATGTCATCGGCGGATGGGATGAGGGTGTCGCCACAATGAAAGTCGGCGGCAAGCGCAAGCTGATGGTGCCACCGCAGTTGGCTTACGGCGAGCGGGGGCAAAGTTCTATTCCTCCAAACGCCACGCTCATATTCGATGTCGAGTTACTGGAAATAAAGTAGTTAAGAGGCTGAAAATAGCATGAAGTATCTGTTGCTAATCGTTTCTCTGAGTTTTGTCGCCGTGCTGCTGGCCGGCTGCGGAAGCAGCGGACCGAAGCTGTTCGACACAATCACGACCGACACGGGGCTGCAATATCGCGATCTCGCGATAGGCAGTGGGATGAGTCCGATCAACGAGGACGTTGTCCAGGTGCACTCCACCGGCTGGCTGCAGGATGGCCGGGTGATCAACAGCACAATCGGTGGAGACCCGATAGAGTTCGAAGTAGGCGGCAATGCAGTCATCGCCGGATTCGACGAGGGCGTCAGAGGAATGAAACCCGGCGGGAAGCGTAGACTCGTTATCCCGCCACAGATTGGGTACGGGAGCGAGGGTAACGCTCAGCTCGGAGTTCCCAGTGGCGCCACCCTCATCTACGATATCCAACTGGTAGACGTGCAGCGGTACAACTGGGTAACCACCGCATCCGGGCTCAAGTATGCCGATCTCACTGTCGGAAATGGTGCGACGCCACAGACCGGACAGATATGCAATGTCTTCTACAAAGGCTGGCTGCAGTCTGATGGCACTGTGTTCGACCAGAACCAACCGCCCAACGACCCATTCTCATTCGCCATCGGGCAGGGAAACGTCATCGCGGGCTGGGATGAAGGCGTGGCGACAATGAAGGTCAACGGAAAGCGGCGTCTGGTAATCCCACCGGATCTTGCATACGGCGCATCAGGGCAAGGAGACATCCCCCCGAATGCCACCCTGGTCTTTGATGTGGACCTTATCAGTCTCGGGCCGCCGCCATAGGAGAAGTATTGATGAGACTCACTCTGCTTGGAATCACACTGATGATGTTGTTCGCAACTGGAGCCTTTTGCGCAGGCGTGAAGATCGGTGACCTTGCGCCGACTGAGATCAATGGCTGGAAGGCGGACGGCAAGGACGGCGAGTACAATCGCACGAACCTGTATGACTACATAGACGGCGGCGCGGAGGTCTACCTCGCCTATGGGTACAAGGCGGCTTTCGCCCGGCGGTTCACGAAGCCCGAGCAGCCTGCGATAACCGCCGACATCTTCGATATGGGCACCTCTGAGGATGCGTATGGCCTCTTCAGCTTCGAGCGCGAAGGAAAGTCGGTCCGAATCGGTCAGGATTCGGAGTACGCCGGCGGGTTCCTCAGGTTCTGGAAAGGTACATACTTCGTCTCGATCCTTGCTGACAAGGAGTCTCCCGAATCGAAGGAAGCCGTGATGGGCCTGGGGAAGGCGATCGCGGACAAGATCAACGATGCGGGTACCAGGCCGAAGATGCTCGAGTTCCTGCCCCAGAGTAACCTGATCGCCCCGAGCACCAGGTTCTTCCACCAGAAGTCAGGGCTGGACTACCACTTCTTCGTGGCCGACAAGAACATCCTCAACCTCGGCCCGAAGACCAATGTCCTGCTGGCTCAGTTCAAGACGCCCGCGAGGCGAACGGCTAAGGTCATCCCCAAGTCCCAGTTGTTGCTGGTTCAGTATCCGACCGCAAAGGAAGCATCCGGGGCGCATGCCTCCTTTGGGAAGGCATACATGCCGGAAGCGAAGTCAGATGGTACGATCAGGACGGAGGACGGCAAGTTCACGGTCGCACGGCTGAAGAGCACCTACGTCGCCGTCGTTTTCGAAGCGCCGGATACGGTGTATGCCAATGCATTGCTCGATTCGATCGTTGCAGGTATGGAGGTAAAGAGCAAATGACGGGCAAAGACCGTGTGATCACTCGGCGCGACTTCCTGAGGGCCACGGCATCTGCGGCGCTCATTGCAGCCGTGGGTCTGCCGCTCGCGGCCGAAGCAGTTGCCGGGAAGAAGTCCCGGGTCGTGCTGATCCGCAGCGCGGGTGTTCTCGACAAGGATGGGAAAATCGACTCGAACGTCCTGGGCGATATGCTCGACCAGGCCGTTGTGAAGTTGCTCGACAAACCGAGTGCCGCCTCCGCCTGGAAGAGTCTCGTGAAGCCGTCGGACCTGGTCGGCATAAAGTCCAATCGCTGGAACAGGCTTCCCACTCCTCCCGAGATGGAGAAGATCATCACGGACCGCATTATGGCGGCGGGAATCCCGGCCGACAAGGTGTTCTGCGACGACCGGGGATCGAAGGACAAGTTCGAGTCGAGCACGGCGCTGATAAACGTCCGTCCGGCTCGGACGCATCATTGGTCCGGCATGGGCAGTTGCATCAAGAACTACATCATTCTGAGCCCGAAGCCGTCGGACCTGCATCCGGATTCGTGCGCGGCTCTGGGGTCGGTCTGGGGGCTGCCCATCGTGAAGGGGAAGACCAGGCTGAATATCCTCGTACTGCTGAGTCCACAGTTCTATGGCCGAGGCCCTCAGGATTACGATCCGAACAACATCTGGGCTTACAAGGGGCTCGCGATCTCGACGGATCCGGTGGCGGTGGATGCCATTGGGGCGCACCTTCTCAAGACGAAGCGGATCGCCTTCTTCGGCGAGGACAAGCCGATCACACCTACCACGCACATCGCGGTGGCGGACCAGAAGTATGGCCTGGGTGTGAGTGACCTCAACAGGATCGAGCTGATCAAGCTTGGGTGGAAGACGGACATACTCATTTAGTGCAGTATGCCCGGCAGAACCCTCACCCCCGACCCCTCTCCCTCAGAAGGGCGAGGGGAGTGCTCGGCGGTAGACTCCCCTCGCCCTTCTGAGGGAGAGGGGTCGGGGGTGAGGGTTCTGCGAGCCATATGGCGCATGGAGGAGTATTCAATGCCGCAGATTACACGCAGAGACTTCATCAAGGCCGCAGGTGGATTCGTATCGGCCGCAACGCTCACTCCCGGCCTGATTCAGGAAACCCTGGCCGCTGAGAAGAAGCGCCCGAACGTACTCTTCCTCATGACCGATCAGCAGACTCACTCCGCGATGCGATGCGCGGGTAACTCCTACATACGGACGCCCAACCTCGACAGGCTGGCCCGGGATGGCGCCCGCTTCACGAATTCCGTCTGCGCCACGCCGTTCTGCTCTCCGACACGCGCATCGTTCATCACCGGCGAATGGCCGCATACCCACGGCATCGTCAAGAACGTGGAGGCGAAAGGTAAGGGCTTTGGCGACAAGGTGGTTGCCACAGAGCAGCTTCTGTTCGACAAGGGATATGAGACCTTCCAGATGGGGAAGTGGCATCTTGGCGAAAAGAATGACCTGAGATGCTACCGCAGAGAGCAGGACCTCACATCGACTGAAGCCTACAACCAAGTCAGGAAGTCCCTGCCCGACGAGCAGATGGATAAGGCTCGACCCGGGGATGTCGAGATATCCGGCGTGTGCTATACGCCTGAGGTGGCGCGACTCCACGGCAGATGGGCCACTGAGAAGAACAGGGTGGGGCAGGATCTGACGACGATCGGGCGCTCCCTCGTTCCCCCTGAGTACAACTATGAATCCTGGCTTGCGGACCGGTGCATCGACCTGATCAGGAAGTACAAGGAGAACAACTTCATGATCACCTGGTCGGTCGGCCCGCCGCACGCGTACTGGATCGTGCCTGACCCGTACTACAGCATGTACGATCCCGGCAAGATCAAGCTTCCCGCGAGCTTCGGCGAGATCCCGGAGGTCTACAGGAACTCCGGGCCCGGTCATCTAAGCACCGAACTGGGCGAGAAGGGTGTGCGTGAGATGATGAGGTGCTACTACGGCCAGGTCACCATGATGGACTGGTGCATCGGCAGGATTCTCGACGCGCTCAAGGCCGAGGGACTCGACGAGGACACGCTCGTTGTCTTCACCAGCGATCACGGCGACATGCAGGGCGGCCACGGGATGATCGACAAGGCGCTGCCCGCGTACTACGAGGAGATCGTCCGCACTCCGCTGATCATGCGGTATCCCGGCTCGATCAAGCCCGGCACGGTGATCGACACCCACGTCCAGACCGTCGATTTCATGCCGACGTTTCTCGATTACACCGGTATGCCGACGCCGAAGACCGCGCAGGGCGTTTCGATCAGACCGCTCCTCGAGGGCAAGGCGAAGGACGACGACCGGCCCGGATTTTGCGAGCGCGGGCTTGGCGACCAGGGCGGTTGGAGCCGCATGGTTCGGACTCACGAGTGGAAGTACGACTGCTACGCTGATGGACGCAAGGAGCTGTTCAACCTCGCGAAGGATCCGGGTGAGATGACAAATCTGGCAAACGACGGCTCAGCGGCCGCAGATCAGAAGAGACTCCACAAGATGCTCGTCACCCAGGCCGAGAAGAGCAAAGACCCGGCACTGAAGTTCCTCTCGAAAGCATAGTGGGGGTTACCCGGGAGACTGGAGATCGGCGTACATGTAAGTCAACGGTGGGGAATCGTCGACTTCATTCTCCGTGCCTTCGTTCACCCCTTGGTACCACTGGGCCTCAACGGCAGCCTTCTCGAAGCCGAAACCAGCGTAGAATGGAATGGCGTCCTGATAGGCGACTACACTGAGAACTCGGCAAGGGAATCTTTGCTGGAGTTCGAAGACAAGTTTGAGTAGGTACTCCATCAGGAGAGTGCCGATCCCTTGGCCTCTACAGCCATCCGCCACGGCCAAGTACGTGATCTCGACGCCCGGGGCAGCCTGGGCAAGGTCGAAATCAACATCCAGCCTTTGGTGATCGCCGTATTGCAGGGTCAGAGTTGTGAGTCGATAAGCGATATACCCGACAACGATCTCGTCTTCCACCGCGACGACGGTGGCTATGAGGTGCTTCTCCCGAGACTCCAGGGCGTGCTGCTGGAGGAACTCCTGGAGTGCCGAAAGGCCAACACCCCCGCTGCACCGGAAAGTGCCAACAGGGGTGTTCTCATCGAGGAAATCAAGTTCGACAGCCATGAGGGAGCGCCTACTTAGAGTCCTTCGTCCTGAGTGGGAATGACCTCGTGCTCGCGGCGATCATTCTGCTGTGGGCCTTTCCATCCCTGCGGGAGCGAACGAGGGCACCTCCGACTTCCTTCGCATCTTTGCCCGTGAATGTGTTCCGAGTGCGTCGCACCTGTGTCATGGTTGCCACCTCCGATTGGCAAGTGGACAGGAAGTGTCTTGCCACTGTTATTATACCCCGCTCGACCCTGAGCTGTCAACGAATTCTGCGCCATTGGTCGCCGATGTCTGAGTTCCTTCCGCGTCCGACAGGCCAGCTATTGCGGCTCGACTCTCAGCCGGAACCTTTCACCGAACCGGGTGCGGCCGATCGCCTCGAAGGTGAACGTCAGATCGACCGGCGACGTGAATGTCGCCGGCATCGCGACTGGGAACGACGCCTTCCCGAATGCCAGATGACCGACTGGCTCTGTTAGCATCGCTCTCGATTCCCTCCCGTCCACATCGATCAGGATGCACACGTTTTCCTGCTTCCTCGTGTCGCCGGCGAGTAGCTTAGCCTCTCCGAGGTCGGTGAACTCAACTCTCGCCTTCAGAGGCTCGCCCGGTTGCAGATCGATGGTATCGCCGCTTCGGACGCGGCTCCACTTGCCGTATGCATCCTGCACCTCGACGAGGTCGAATGCGGCGTCAAGGTATTTGGGCGGGTTGTAGTCATTCTCGGGGACGTTGCCGATTGCCACGAGTGGGCAGTTCGATGAGTCGGTCCCCGTGCCTTCGGTGCGGAGGCCGGGGGACAATCCCTGGTCGATCGCCGCCCAGAACTTCCGCTTGGACGCGTCATAGATGCCCGCGATTCCCTCGGGGTACTTGTCGCGGTCGATCGTGATCCAGTAGTCGATCGGCTTCGCAGACGGGCCGTTGATGAACTGGTCTGCATACCGGCGGATGACCTTGCTGACCGGCTTGTCCGAGCCGTCCGGCTGGATCACGCCGTAGTCGCTGTTTTCGCCGACGCGGAATCCGCCGGGATAGTACCACGAATAGAGGCCGTCCGCGCCGCTCTTGATCAGCATCTGGTAGAACTGCTCGTAAAACCGCGCCTGGTAGTCGAGCTTGTCCGGGGTGCTACGCATCTGGGAGTTGTCCCAGGCGGTGACTCCCTGCTCCTTCCAAATCATCGGCTTCTTCGGGGCGGCCCAGCGCGCGTATTCGAACTGGAACCATCCCGGCTTCACGCGCTCCCACTGATCGCTGATCCGTCCGTATGCCTCGGGCGCGAGGAAATCGACTGCACCCGCGAGGTAGGGGAAGTCGTACGGGATGCGTCCCTCCCATCGGTAGTTGGGATTCGCCGCCTCAGCCATCCGGAAGCTCACGAGGTGGTTCGGATCGACGCTCCTCACGAGCCGACGGGCCTCGCCGTACTTCTCATAGAGCAGTGTGTCGAGGAACCTTCGGTACGCTGCTGCCATCACCCGCCACTCGCCGTCGAACTCGGTCTGAGGCGGCTCCGGATTGGTGATCTTACCGCTCTCGTCTCTCGTCACCGGGAATCCCCAGTCCTTTTCGGCGTTCTCGATGCTCCCATACCGCTCGACGATCCACTTCTCCCAGTCGCCGTCCCAGATCACGCGATCGCGCTGGTGGCCGAACATCGGCTCCCATGCGAGATCGTAGGCGACGACCGTATCGTTGTCCTTGAGTCGCATGTCGGTGATGATCTCCCCGATCTGCGGCCAGAGGAAGTCCATCGGAGTGCCTGGTCGCAGGGAGACATCTGCCTTCATGCCGGCCGCGTCGAGCCTTCGCAGGAGGTCGACCAGGTTCTGGGCCTGATGCTGGCCATAGTAGATGAAGATGCTGACCGCGTTGTATCCGAGGTCCTTCATGTGGCAGATGTCACGCTGGACGATCTCGGGGTCGTATGACCGAGCCCCGATGTAGTGCTCGAAGTACTCGCCGTCCTCGGTGCCGACGCCGGACGACGGCATGTAGTTGACGCCGTGAGCCCTCCAACGCTTGCCGTCGAGCATGAACTCGCCGTCCTTGGTGGTGACGAAGTGCTTGTCTTTCTTGGGAGTCCAGACGTTGACCGGATGCCGCACCCTGTCCACGACCTTGCCATCGATGGAGACCTCGGCGGTGGCGATGTATCCGTCCTCAGGCCATCTCTCCGGCTTCCATTTGTCGCCAAGATACGCATCTCCTCCGGGACCGTGGCTGACAACGAACTCCTTGCTGACGGCGACTTTTCCGTTCTTTGCCTCAGTCAGTGTCACCCGTGCGTCGACACGGCGGATTCCCCCCCATGCCCCCCCTGCAGGCGTGCCGAGATGAACTGTGTTCACTCCCAGGGACATTTCCTGATCCTCGAAATAGGTGAAGAAGTTCGTGCCGCCGTCGATCATGAACTCGCCTTCCTGCACCTTCGCGGCGATCTGACGCACGAGGTCGAGCGCGGCCGGCGACCTGTACCATGCGGGGTCGCTGATGCCGAACGACGCCCAGATGCTCCCCTTGTATGGTCCATCGGTGGTGGCGATCATGGTGACAGGGCTGCCTCGCCACTCGCCGGAAGCGGTCTCGGCCTGGACGAGCGGGATGTAGCGCCACGTGCGTCCCTTGTTGTACCCGCCGCCGCCCGGACGAGGATGCGGGGAGCGAATTGCGGCCGGAAGAGGAAGCTTTGCATCGGCAAGTATCGCCTGGTCGTTCCTGACCTTGAGGGACGCCACCTCGGTCGAGTCGAAGAACTTATAGCCGGGGGATAGTATGTCGAGCTTCGGTGGGTCGAATGCCCCCAGGATCTCCTCGTACTCGGACGTCATCGGGGCGGTCCCGAAGACGCCGACCCAGTACTCCTGCTTGCCGATGATCGCCCCGCCCATGTGGGTGTGCGCCATCCCTACGGCCAGGCCGGCGGCATTCTCGGGCTTGAAGACGTCACCTCGGCCGCCGCGATTCGGCACGCTGATCCAGAACTTGAAGTCCTCCGGCACGAGGACGTACTGCCGCCACTCGGGGTAGAGTGGCACGACCGCGATCCACCGCGAGCCGTCCTTTTCGGCCCACTCGATCGCAAGCTGGGTGGTCAACGGCCCACCTTTTGCGGAGAAGACCGTGAGCGTGTCTCCCTTCGGGAACGGCTGCTCGACATCCGGAGCGCCATAGGTATCCCACGAGGTGAGGTTCGGAATGACGACGTGCAGAGAGCCTGTCCCAGGAGCGGCCCCATCAGCCGTCAGTTCGATGGAGGAGGGCTCCTGTCGTTATCGCTCGCACGACGCCAGTCGGAGGCGGCTCCGGACTTGAAGTCATACAGCACGTGCGGTGGGAGTGTGCTCGCCTTGCTCTTCTGGAAGTCATCGCGCGTGATCCAGCCGTCGTTCGTCTTGATGTACGCCGTCTGCCAAAGCGGGGCATTGAGCGCCACGATGTCGCCGCCCGCTCGCAGGAAGCCGTCGATCGGGCCGGTGGCCTTCGCGGGCAGGGCGGCCGCATTCGGGAGCACGAGCAGATCGAAGTTGCTCGACGTCAGCCGATCGGGGCTGCAGATATCCCCGGCGTCGATCGTTCGAACATCGTACCCGGCGCCCGTCAGTTGGCCTGCCAGCGAATCGATCAACGCCGGATCGTCACCGGGTAATCCGCTCTTGAGCAGTGCGGCCCTGCCCGATGCCGCAAGCCCCGAAGCCGATAGGCCGAGCACGAAGCTGAGTATCAGGCAGCTTGTTACCAGAATCCTGTGGATGTCCAGACTCATGAGCCGAATCCTCCTGTGACGCTTGTCTCAGGTGCATTGTTCGCTCGGTTGCGCCTGGACTCCTGCCTTTGGAGTGCGGTGGCTCGACACCGCTTTTGCTCCCCGGCGGCTTGACGCCCCAGGGACCGCTCGCAAAAGCGGTGTCGAGCCACCGCACTCCAAAAGTGGTATACTGCACTCGTCGGAGGTAACAACAATGCTGGTCTTACTTTTGGGGTGCATCATGGCGACGCAGAACGTTGATTTCGGGTTCACGTCACTTGTCGGCCAAGTGTCGAAGGAGTATCCTCGGCACAGCGAGGGAGACATCATCGAGCTGAAGGACGGCACGCTCCTCCTCGGCTGGACGAGGTTCACCGGCGGAGGGGCCGACCATTCGACCGCTCATATCGCGGCGGTGACCTCGAAGGACGGCGGGCGCACGTGGGGCGAGCCGTATGTCATCCAGGAGAACACCGGCAAGCAGAACGTCATGTCGCTCAGCTTCGTGCGGCTGAGGTCGGGGAAGATCGGCATGTTCTACCTCGAAAAGAATAGCAACTCGGACCTGCAGGTGCACTATCGCTACTCGACCGATGAAGCCAAAAGCTGGGGTCCGATTCAGAGAGTCCCCGCTCCGGACGGCTACAACATCATGAACAACGACCGTGTCGTCCAACTCGAGTCCGGCCGGATCATCCTGCCGATCTCCTGCGCATCGGACATAGGAACGTCCGATCCACTCTGGGTGTTCTGCATGTACTCGGACGACGAGGGCAAGACCTGGAAGCGCTCGACACCCGACCTGAAGTGCCCGAAGCGCGGCGCGATGGAACCGGGCGTCGTCGAACTGGCAAGCGGCGATCTGCTCATGGTCATCCGCAACCAGATGGGCGTCATCTACACCAGCACTTCGAAGGATCGGGGAGCGACATGGTCTGATCCGCAGCCGACGGATATCAAGTCGCCCGAATCGCCGGCGACCATCAAGCGGATCCCGAAGAGCAAGGACCTGCTCCTCGTCTGGAACAACAATGAGAATGGAAGCCGGCAGCGCTCGCCTCTCACGGCCGCGATCTCGAAGGACAACGGCAAGACGTGGATGAACGTCAGGAACATCGAACACGACCCCGAATCCAACTACGCATACATCAGCATCGACTTCGTGAAAGACAACGTGCTCCTAACGTATTACGACAATCCCAAGGGTGGCGGATGGAATCTTCGATTCCGCAGCGTCCCCCTGAAGCGGTTCACGGAGCGATGACACAGGAAGAGCCGTCCCCAAAGCGACCCTCACCCCCGACCCCTCTCCCTCAGAAGGGTGAGGGGAGACGCCATCTCCCCTCGCCCTTCTGAGGGAGAGGGGTCGGGGGTGAGGGTCATCCGTGGACTCCCTCCTCAACGGTCGGCCAGGCGCTGAAACTTAATGCCGATTCGGCTGAGTATAAACTGGCAAACTGGGTAAAGAGTGTCTGACACAAATGCGTGAAAGCACCTGTGAGTAGCATCGTGAAGTGTCTGGTACTAGTTGCACATCCGGATGACGAGACGATATGGGTCGGTGGAACGATCCTCAGGCACAGCGCCTGGGATTGGAGCATCCTGTCCATGTGTCGCGCGGACGATCCGGATCGCGCCCCGAGGTTCGATCGAGCGGTGGCCGAACTCGGCGCTCGGGGATGGATGTCCGACCTGGACGACAGCAGCCCGGTGCTCGAGACCCTCTCGCCGGATCTGGTGGAGATCAAGTCGAGGATCAGACGGCTGCCGACGATGGAGTATGATCTGATCCTTACTCACGGCCCGGACGGGGAGTACACTCGCCACGAGCGTCACGAACAGGTGCATCGCGCGGTGTGTGAAATGACCAATGCCGGGGAAATACAGGGCAGGGTATTCTGTTTCGCCTACGAGGACTGCGCCGGTGACTGCCGACCTCATCCCGAGGAGGATGCGCGGTTGGAGATCACCCTCAGCGGGGATGAATACCGACGGAAGCAGCACATCGTTCGTGACATCTACGGTTTCGGTGAAGGCAGCTTCGAGCAGACCGCAGCGGGACCAGTGGAGGCGTTCAATCTGTGCGCGGGGGCGAAACCGAGCTTGCCCGGCATACCCTGGCAGCGATAGCACTTCGGAGGACACAAATTGCGAATCCTGCTTCTCTATGAGTATCCGCCGCCACCCGCGGGTCTGGCAACACAAGGCGACCTGCTGTATCGCGGGCTGGAGGAGATAGGCGTCGACGCCATTCCGGCGCCGAAGACGGGCAACCTTCAGAAGGAATGGCTGTACAAGTTGTACCAGCCCGATGCCTGCATTGGCGTCGGATGGTGGGGAATGATGCCGGAACTCGTCCTCCACCCGATGAAGCACGGCATCGTGCCGGTCCCATGGCTCGTGGCCGACGGATGGGTCGCCAACTATCAGGACGAACTGAACAGCCTGCCTCTCATAATGACGACCAGCGCATGGGTCTCCGAGGCCTATGAGCGCGACGGCGTTTCCCCCGATCGCATGGTGGTCCAGCCCATAGGATGCGACACGGAGGCGTTCAAGCCGATGCCGAAGGACCATCCGAGGGTGAAGGTAGTGCGCGACATCCTCGGGGTCGCCGACGACGAAAAGCTTATCCTGACCATCGGTGGCGACGCCTGCAGCAAGGGCAGCCAGGAGATGATGAAGGCGCTGGCCAGGATCGACTCCGAGTATCCTAAGTGGCGGTATGTCTGCAAAGTCTGGAACCAGGAGCGGAGCCAGAAACAAAACGAACTGGACTTGGCGCTGGCTGAGGAACTCGGAATCCGTGACAAAGTGACATACGTCGATGGGGTGCTCTCCCGTGAGTTCATGCCCTATCTCTACAATGCGTGTGACATCTACGCCGGCCCGAGCCGCCAGGAGGGCTTCGGAATGCCTCACGTCGAGGCTCAGTCGTGTGGGAAACCCGTGTTGAGCGTCGACGCAATGGGCATAAAGGAGACGGTGCTCCACGGCGAGACCGGATTCATGGCGCGGGTGGCCGAGTGGGTCGCGATCACTGAGGGGCGAACCGGACCGGACGGCGGCTATCCCGAGGGGACAGTGATTCCGTTCGACGAGCCGAAGGTGATCGCGTGCAGAGCCAATGTAGATGACTTGGCGGAATACCTTCTCACGATGCTTACCGACGACGACCTGACCGCGAAAATGGGTGCGGCGGGAAGGGAGCATGCCATCGATTGCTTCGATTACCGTGACGTTGCTCATCAGGTGGCGAACCTGTTGAGTGAGCGTCTGTCGCTCGATGTAGCCGCTTGAAAGGAATAGACACATGGCGAAGGTCATGCCCGTGGAGGCTGAAGATCCCCAGGAGCTGATTGAGACCGCATGTCTGAAGGCGGAAGAGGTGCTTGATAAGTGTTCGACGCCGAACGGACTCTACGCCTCTCCGGTGAAGTACAACGCGGTCTATGCCCGTGACGCGCTGATCACTTCGCTCGGCGGTCTCCTGTCCGGAGAGGATCGGTATATCCGTCAGTGGCTGAAGACTATGGACACGCTGATGGACCGGCAGTCGGAAACCGGGCAGATTCCGAACTACGTCGACACGTTCGTCCCGTCAAGGCCGAGGATACTCGCGTTCGGGGCGGCCGACGCGTCGCTCTGGTTCGCCCTGTCTCTGTCGTATGCTGAGAAGCTCATCGGACCGAGGCCGGAGTTCCACAAGGCCGCCGAGAATGCCATGGTCTGGCTGCAGTACCAGGATGCGCACGAGGAGGGGCTGATCGAGCAGCAGGAGGCCACCGACTGGATGGACATCATCGCGAACAGAGGCCACGTGCTGTATACGAATGTGCTCTAGTTCGCGGCTCTGGAGCTTCGGCAGGATATCAAGCGCGCGCACCTTGTCAGGGAGGCGATAAACGGCTTTCTGTGGAGCAGCGAACTCGGCTACTTCAGGCCATACTCGTGGAAACAGGAACACGGCGACTGGTTCGACACGGCGGGAAACCTCTTCGCAGTGGCGTTCCGGCTCGCGGATGAAGAGCAGACGAAGAGCATCCTCGACTTCATCGAGGAGAACAGAATCGACCGGCCGTATCCCGTGCGGACGATGTTTCCCCCGATCGAGCCGGGAGACAAGGACTGGCGCGAGTACTACCGGACAGAGCACAACCTGAACATGCCGAACCAGTACCACAACGGAGGCATCTGGCCGTGGGTCGGCGGGCTATACGTCGCGGCGCTGGTGCATGCCGGTCGACTCGATAAGGCGAAGGATGAACTCTACAGACTCGCCCAGGCCGATCATCTCGGACGAGATCGCGAATGGGAGTTCAACGAGTGGCTGCACGGCCTGACCGGTGAGCCGAGTGGATCGCCGGATCAGGCGTGGTCGGCGGGGATGTTCATCTATGCCTATCACTGCGTCCAGGAGGGTCACCAGCCCGTCTTCTCGATGATGGAATCGGCGGAATGCCAGATGTGGCACAACAATGGGGTGAGCCACAACCAGTAGGGTCTTGCCGTTGATCACCCACGGCGCAACGGCGTCATGCTGAACTTGATTCAGCACCCACCGTGTACACCGTGGGTGCTGAATCAAGTTCAGCATGACGCCGTTGGTGGGTATTCGGAAGGTCATCCCTCCTGCGCCCTAGAACAATAGGGCAATGGAGGGACAACCATGCCACTAACCAACGACCCCCAGTGGGCACAATCCAGAGAGCGCTTTGAGGCCTGGTGGAGCGGAGAGGTCATCGACCGCCCGCTGCTCCAGGTCTTCGCGCCCAGGGACGGCGCGCCGGATACCCCCGCGCCGACCTACGATACGCCTGACCAGAAATACCTGAACGCCGATTTCCGCATCCGCGCGCTCGAAGTGGGAGATGGCCCGCACCTACTACGGCGGCGATGCCTTCCCGTACATGGACACCCACATCGGCCCCGGCACGATGTCTCTCTATCTCGGCGCGCAGCCCGAATTCCAGCACAATACCGTCTGGTATCGCAAGTGTGTGACCGACATACCGAGCGCCGTGCCGCCGACCTTCGACGAACAGAATCCGTACTGGCAGGCAAGTCTGCGCATCGCCAGGGAGGGTGTCGAACGACTGAGCGGACGAGCGCTGGTTTCGTTCCCCGACCTGATCGAGAACCTCGATACGATCTCGTCGCTCTTCGGCAACAAGGAACTCCTGTTCGCGCTGATCGAGCAGCCGGAGAAGATACATGAGTTCCAGCGGGCGATCCTGCCTCTGTACATCGAGTATCATCGGCGGCTCTATGAGATCATCAAAGACGAGGTCGGCGGATCATGCTTCTCGGCGTTTCGGATCTACGGCAAGGGACGGATTGCCAAGCTCCAGTGCGACTTCAGCGCGATGATCTCGGCGGCCATGTTCGAGGAGTTCGTCGCCCCGTACCTTGCGGAGCAGTGCCGTCTCCTCGATCACTCGGTCTACCACTGGGATGGTCCCTGTGCCCTCCAGCATGAGGGTCCCCTCCTGGCGATCGAGGAGTTAGAGGCGATCCAATGGACTCCCGGTGCGGGTCAGCCGGGAACGGGGAACAAGGTCTGGTGGCCGCTGTACCGCCGCATTCGGGCAGCCGGGAAGTCGCTCATGCTCCTGGGCGTGGCAGCGAATGAGGCGCAGCCGCTCGTGGAGGAGTTCGGTCCCGAAGGCCTCGACATGACGATCAACGTCGCCTCGCAGGCCGAGGCGGACGACCTGGTTCGCCGGTCCCTCGGGTGGAAGAAACGCTGATGCCCCGACGACGGGGAGTCGTCAGGGCATCCAACGATCATGGGAGGGCGAGGCTTCGTCCGAGCCGGGATGCTTCGGCAGCAGAGCAAAGTGGCGCTACCGAAGCATCCCGGCTCGGACGGAGCCTCGCCCTCCCGTCATCACTACTTGATCTCCGGTGTCGGAGGCGGAGGTGGTGGTGGCGGGATATCGCCTCCACCGCCCGTGCCGTCTCCCGTCGTGAACGGCACGTATTCGCTGTTCGCAAACGACCAGTTGCCGGAATCGACTGCATAGACGTAGACCCAGTAGTCGCTGAACGGCTGGAGACGATCAAGGGCAGGTGAGTATGTGATCGGCCTTCCCATCTGCCCGAACGGGACACAGCCGTCGCCCGCGGGGAAGAACGCTCCCCAGTCGGTTTGGTGCGAGCCATCCTCGTGGTAAATCTCCACTCCAACTCTCACAGCCCCAGGAATGGGATCCCAGCAGACGGAAGGATTGATCGGCGCATCGGTCTGCCCGGATAGCGGCGCTGTCAAGGCGACGGAACCGCGAGGATCCTGGACTCTGGCATACACCGTCTGGCTGTGTGCTCCCTCGACTTCGCCTTTCAGGGCGCAGACGCGGAAGTAGGTATTCTCAGCCACCGGCAGCGCGAATACGCCGTACGTGTCCTGCATCATCGGCGGCTCGCTCGTAGCCGAGTAATCCTGGTCGTCCGCGCTCCGATATAGTCTGTAGCCCGTCGCTCCGGCTATCGGGCTGAACACGATGCTGCACGAGCCGGACTCCTGGCCGGGCATGCCCAGCACGAAGTTGGGCGGGCCGGGGAAATGCACCTGTATGTCCGGACTCATGTCCTGACCCCTGATTCCGCGGCAGACGGTATCGCCCGGTCCGCGGAAACACGTGCTGATCCCCACGACGGTGACGTAATCTCCCGCTCTGAGACCCAGCGGGTCGCGCCCGACTCGTACTCCCTCGTTGTCCGCGCCGTCGGTCTGCGTGCCATCCCTGACAGCCGAACCGTCCTCGATGTAGAAATACTCCCCAGCCGGGTCTATCTGGGTCACGCGACCCCACGTCTTCACCAGCAGGCCGATATTGTTGAGGCCCGCGCCTCCCGTGACGCCCCTCTGACCCGATGTCGGTACCTCGGGATCCACGCGGAAGTTCGTGCCCCCGAGATTGCGAATGGCCATGCCGACGGGCCTGATGCCCTCGCCGAATCCGGCCGTCATCGGCGATGCCTCTTCAACTCGGCGTACATCAGATGCCAGGATTCGCCTCTCGAAATCGTCGTCCGTTTCGAGCGTGCCCTCCACATCGACGGTCCATCCCTCTGCGACGAAGCCATCCGGCCACTTCACATAGATTCCGGCGGAGCGGTCAGGCTGTTCGACGTAGAACCCTCTTTGACCCTTCCGGCTGACAACAACGTTAGTTAATGCGACTCCCGTTCCGTCCGCAAGAGCCTTCGCATCCTGAATGGAGACAGGCTGAATGACCTGGATCACGTAGGTCTTCTCGGACGATGCGCTCGGCGATTGGCTGTCCTCTACGTGTACCGTGAACTGGTAGCTCCCGGCCTCCTCAAGGGTGCCGCTGATGAAGCCATCTTCGTCCAGGTCGAGTCCCGGCGGGACTTCCCCGTCAACGACCCACCATTCGAAGGGCGCGAAGCCGTCCTCGGCGCGGAGCTGCTGCTCGTAGTCAGAGCCCACGAGTCCGCTGGGGAGAGTCTCCGGCATGATGCGGGGATTGCCGGGCAACTCGATATTCTCCAACCTGTACGTGATGTACGGTGTATACCTGAGCGTTCCCGGCGGGAAACTCGGCGAGTAGCATCCGCTCGTCCAAGCCCCGGGTTCTGGCCAGAACGATAGCTGCATCTGGCCTATCTGGATCCACTCCGCGCCGGCAAAGCGCACGTATCCCAGGGCGTCGCCGGTCGGACTGACGGTGATCTTCAGCTCAGTCGGCTGGCTGGGATCGTAGCCCGCTACAGGGGATACTTGGAATGCCCAGTTCTCGTCACCCTCATTGCCCATAACAGCAAACGGCTGTCTGTTGTAGTAGCCCTGCTCCACGTCACCGAAGCCGCGCTTCATATATGCGGTCGAGAGCGCGAACTGCGCCCAAACCGTGCCAACCTCGTTGTCACCATCCGACACTCTGAAGCCGATGTCCAAGGCGACGCCGCCGTAACCAGCCATCGTTGCCAGCGCGCCCTGCAGGTCCCCGAAAGTAGCCCTCAGTTCGGCGTTGGAAGTTTGCGGCTCCCATGGCACGTTGTTCAGCGATATCTGTGGCGACATGCCCGCGGCCACTTCGTCCCCGGAAGGCGGCATGGTGGATGTGAACACGAGCTTGCCGTCCTCGAATGACGGCCCGCGCGCGTCGGAGAAATTCCAGGGGCCATAGAGCGCGCCTGCGACTCCTCCCTCCGGAAGTACGGGATGCGTGAAGTAGCTGTCATGGACGTTTATCCCGGGCATCTCGCACGGATTGTCGAGCGTATCCAGAGTCAGCGGGTCATCGAATCCGAAGCCATTGCCCCAGTCCAGATACACGTGGGTGACATCCACCTGAGAGGTGATCGTCTCGATGTGCTTCGTCGCGACCATCATAGATCGGTCGTCGCCGTCGCTCGATGTGCCGGCGAAGAATGCCCGATCCATGCTCAGTGTGAAGCGGCCGTCAAGCTCTTCACCCGACACCTCGATCGTGATCTGTCCATCGGGAGTGACGCTGAGCGAGCCAGACAGCGGCGTAGTCGTCTCGCTGTAGCTGTCGAAGTCCTCGCCCGTAAACGATCCGTCGGCCGCTACTTCAAACCATCCCCTGAAGATGCTGCCCGAATTCGAGACGCCGTAGAACCACCACTTGCCCTCGAGGTCCTCGGTGATGAAGTCCCCGCCGGTTCGCAGGCTGACGTCGAATCGCGCGATCCCCGGATCATCCATGTCGCCCATGATGCCGCCGAAGCCCAGGCCGCTCTTCGATATCCCATACCGCTGCATCAGGGTGTTGTCCGGCTCCTCGAAGGTCAACGAGCCATTGTCGGCGATAGTGACCGTCGCGCTGTATGAATCCGAATCGCCGTCGCTGGTGTACTGGGTCCCAGCGTACCAGCCCTCGCTGTCGATCTCGCCTTCGCTGACCCACCGCCAGCCCTGCCAATCGGGACCGACCTCGAAGGAATGAGTCGTCCATGTGCCCTCGGCATCGTACTGAGAGAAGGACTGGCCTTCATCAAACCTGTGGCAGATGGTGAGTGTCCCTCTATTGGCGTCATACTTGTTGGCGACGATCCTCTCGTTGTCGAAGCTCAGAGTACCCCAGGGCTTTCCGCCGATGCTGATCTGTCCGTCAGCGTCTATCGTGTATGTGTGATTCACTGTCGCCATCGGCGTGCCATCAAGCGCAAACCGATAGATACTCACATTGCCGGACTGGTCGAAGATCATGGCCCCGTATGTGGTCGCCGCGGAAGGCGCGGCCTGCTCCACGGAGATGCTGTTGAATAACCATTGGCCGGCGAGGGCGGCATACATGTTCGCGTTCACCTGGAGAGTGTATTCCCGCTCGACCGATGCCGGCTCCTCGGCGCTATCGGTGACGCCGACGGTGAATGTGTAGATTCCCGACTCATAGCACGTGCCGCTGAGATCGCCGTCCTCCGACAGCGAGATGCCCGGCGGAAGGTTGCCCGAGACGATCTGCCACTCGTAGGGTGGCTCCCGCCGGTTGCCTCCAGCGTCTGGCTGTAGGGATCCCCGGCGGTTCCGTCTGGGAGCGAATCCGTCACGATCTCGAGCGGTTCCGGAGCCCCGGAGGTGTTCAGGTACTCGAGGGTGGATGATACATAGGGGCTGTACCATGTCAAACCACTGTCGCCCGCGCCTGTGCCGCACCCGCCCGCAGGCGTGCCTGCACCAGGCCACCAGTCGAGTTGCTGCTCGCCGACCTGAGCCCACTCTGCTCCCGGCGGGCCGAAGTGTACGTAGTAGTGAGCCAGGTTCTCAGCGGTAATGACGACCTTCAACTCCACCGGGTACGCCGGGTCATATCCGGTCGCCGGTATCACCGAACTGGTTTCGCTTCCGGAGTTGTAGCTGCCGACGTTAATGAACGGCTGACGGTTGTAGTAGCCGGGCGGAATCTCGCTGATGCCATCTGGAAGATACATGGTGGCGAATCCGAAGGATAGCCAGGCATCGCCCCACCAGCCGTCTTCATTGTGTACGGAGAAACCAACGTCTACGCCGCGGAAACCGTCGCCGACGAGCGGCGCGAGGTCGCCCTGGAAGTTGTCGAACACGGCGCGGAGTTCAATGTCGCCGGTCCGAGTGGGCCAGCTCATCGACTCCATGGCGAGTTCGGGCTGGACCCTGGCGCGGGTCCTGTCTCCGCCGGAAGAAAGGTCGCTGCCGAGAATGAGCTTGCCCGCCTCAAACGTCGGAGGCTGAAGGTCACTATCTTGGCCGTAGAGGTACGCGGCCCCAACCGACGACCCGGGCGCGGGCGGAGGAACTGCCTGGAAGTAGTTCTGGTTGATCAGTACTGCCGGCAGGTCGCACAGGAGACCTTCTGCGTCGAGGTCCATCGGGTCATCGAAGCTGAGGCCGTTGCCCCAGTTCATGGTAACGTGGGTGACATCCACGGTCGATGCCACCTCGGTCGGATGCTTTGTAGCCAGCATCATGTTCTTCGCGCCCGCACTGCTGAACGTGAGAGCGAAGAGGCCTCGGTCCAGGCTTAGCGTTCCCGTGCCGTCCAACTGTCCCAGCGCCGAGTCCGTCAGGGAGATCGATCCGTCCGACGCCAGGGACAGGCTGCCCGAGATCGGCAACGTTGGGCCGTCGGGATATGTGCCCTGTCCCGTCACAGTGCCATCCGACTGGCAGTCAAGGTGTCCATAGAAGAGATGGCCGTCGGTGTCGATACTCTCGAACCACCATTTGCCCTCGAGATCGGCGGTGATGAAGTCGCCGCCGGTGCGGACGGCGATGTCAAAGCGTCCGATCTGATCAGCGCCCACTGCGCCGGTGAGGGATCCGAACATCAGACGGCTGCTGGACATACCGCCCGTTCCCTGCAGGGAATTGCCCGGCTCCGAGATCGTCATCTGCCCCTCCGGCTCGATGGAAACCGTTGCGGCGTATGCGCCCGATCCTCCGTCGCTGTCGGTCCGAGTCCCTGTGAAGCTGCCCGTCGCGTCGATACTTCCATCGACTGCCTTCCAGCCTTCCCAGTCGGAGCCGGCCTGGAACGAGTGCATCCGCCAAGTTCCCTCGCAGTCGGCCTGAGAGAAGCCGGGCGACGAACCGGCGCGCTCGCCGATGAACAATCCGGCGTAAGAGTCCATCAGTTCCGAGCCGATGATCTGTTTCTTGTCGTAGCTCATCACGGCCTTGCGGATGCCATCGAAGGATATCTCGCCGTCGCCATTGATGGTTACCGCGAAGTTGTGAGTCTCGGTCCCGTCCAGCTTGGTCACGTAGGCGGTCCCCGACCCATCGCCGGCGATCTCTACAGTCGCCCACTGGATCACGCTCGACGCGGTCGCACTGTCGACGTATATCTCGTGGATATACCACGTGCCGACCACGTCAGAGGAGGAGAACAGGTCGGGTGGTGCAACTGCGCTCGGCATGTTCCGGAATGATCCCGCGCAGGCGGGAAGCAGGCAGCAGAACAGTGTCAGCGCTGTGAGAAAGATGATGCGACGTTTCATGAAATGTACCCCCCTAATGACCATGACGCGAATATGCGAGACCTGGCGCATGCCAGGCAGTTGTCCCAGTATTCCATTATCGGCAGGGATTGACGATCTATCGAGTGAGAGAAGCTCATCCGTATGGTAAGTCGTTGCGGGCCGAGAGTCAAGGCAAACGGTCAAAAACCGGTAAATCTACTGGGTCGCGCCGGGTATGCAGGGAATTCTGCAGGGCTGCGGAAACATAGCGTAAGGTTTGCCAAGGTGGTTTCGTATGCCGGAAGAACGGAAGAGGGCATCGGATAAGGACATGTCGGAAAGTCAACGTCTGTTGTCTCTCCGGCGGTTGCTCGGCATTATCGGTGGCTTCAGGGGCATAGCCGCGCTGTTGGCTGTTCTCCTCGCCGGTGTATTGTTCACTCCGAAGTCACTGGTCACGGGCCACTCGATCTTCTTCTCCGTCCGGACCCAGATAGACACGCTGTTCGAGTACTCCGAATACGGGATACTCGCCACGGGGATGACGCTGGTCATTCTTTCGGGCGGCATCGACCTCTCAGTCGGCTCGGTCCTGGGGTTCGCGGCGACTCTGTTCTCCCTGCTCATGATCGGCTTCGGCTGGCCCGTGCTTCCGGCGATCCTGGTCACCATCCTCGCGGGCGCACTTGCCGGCTCTATCAGCGGTACTCTGATCTCGAAGTTCCGCATGCAGCCGTTCGTGGCGACACTCGCGATCATGGTCGCCGCGAGAGGCGCCGCGAAGTGGATATCGGGCGGGATGAAGGTGCAGGCGGGGGCACAGCCCTGGTACCAGATCAAAGAAGGAGCGCCCGCATTCTACTCGTGGGTGACCACCCAGCTTCCGGTGGTGCACCTCCAGCCCGCGACCCTGATCTTCATCCTCAATATTGTCTTGATGCTGCTGATCGTGCGGTACACCCGCTTCGGGAGGTATCTCTATGCGATCGGCGGCAATGAAGAGGCGGCGCGGCTCTCGGGGATCCGGGTCGCGCAGATCAAGATCGCGGCGTACACCATGTGCGGCGCGATGGCCGCTCTCGCAGGAATCTCCAATGCGACTCGCCTCGAACTTGGCGACCCCGAGGCGGGAGGCACCTATGAACTGGATGCCATCGCGGCGGTGGTCATCGGCGGCACCAGTCTGATGGGCGGTCAGGGAGGGATGTTCCTCACCCTCGTCGGGACGCTCATCATCGCGTATATCAACAAGATCCTCAGCATCAACGGTGTCGAGGAGCAGTTCCGACTGCTGGCGAAGGGCGCCATCATCGTGATGGCGGTTCTGATTCAGCAGCGGAGGAAGTCATAACTCAAGGAGACGGAATTGTTGAAGAGCAGAACACTCGTCGGATTGATCATGGCGCTTGTCGTCATAGCAGTATTCGTGGGATGTGCGAAGCAGAGCCCGAGTGGCACGCAGGCGCCGGCCGGCAAGATGTATACCATCGGCATGTCGCAGTGTAACCTTGGCGAACCGTGGCGCGTGCAGATGAACAATGACATCAAGGCCGCAGCAGCGAACCACAAGGCCGAGTTGACAGTGATCTACAAGGATGCTCAGGCCAATGCGGGCACACAGCAGGCCCAGGTTCGCGAGTACGTCGCACAGGGAGTTGACCTGATCATTATCAGTCCACTCGAGGCCAAGCCGCTGACGAAGCCGGTCGCGGAGGCCGTCGCAGCCGGGATTCCCGTGATAGTGCTCGACCGCAAAGTCGAGGGCGACAAGTACACTTGCTACATCGGCGCGGACAACGTCCTCATCGGTCGCAAGGCTGGGGAGTACATCGCGAAGACGCTCGGCGGCAAGGGCAAAGTCGTCGAGCTGAAGGGTCTGATGACGTCCACCCCGGGTGCTGACCGTCACAAGGGCTTCATGGAAGCGATCAAGGGTTCGCAGATCGAGGTGATCTTCAACGCTGACTGCAAGTGGTTCGAGCCGAACGCCCAGCGCGAGATGACGTCCGCGCTGTCGAGATTCCCCCAGATCGACGCCGTCTACGGGCACAACGACCCGATGGCTCACGGCGCATATCTCGCCGCGAAGCAGGAGGGCAAGGGGCGCGAGAAGTCCGTCAAGTTCGTCGGGATCGACGCCATCCCCACCGAGGGCGTCCAGTACGTGAAGCAGGGCATCTTGAGCGCGACGTTCCAGTATCCGACCGGCGGCCCCGAGGCGATCGAGACCGCGCTGAAGATCTTCAAGGGCGAGAAGGTCGAGAAGAACATCACCCTCGGCACGAAGATCTTCACGAAGGACAACGTAGAGAAGGGCGGCGAGGCGCTGTAAAGCCTTTTGAACCGCCGATGAATGCAGATGGACGCGGATAGGGATTAGCAAGTCTTTCGACCAGGTATTGCATGCAATCTACGTTTATCTGCGTTCATCGGCGGTTCCAATCCCAGGAGGTCTCCATGCTTCGATTTGCATCCATCTTGTCCCTCATTCTCTGTGCCCTCTGTGTTCTCCCCGCGCATGCCGGCGTGAAGTGGGACTTCGAGGACGGGACGCTCCAGGGATGGACCGTCGTCTCCGGCGACGTTGGTCCTCAGCCGGTGGATAAGAACGATGACCGCTTCGGCGGCAACTTCAACAAAGAGGGCAAGTACTTCATCGGCACATACGAGAACACCCAGGACGACGCCGAGGTCGAGTACCGCTCGCCCGACTTCACCATCTCCGCCGACACGATGACGCTCCTTGTCGGTGGCGGCGCTCACGTCGATCGCACCTTCGTCGCGCTCTACTCGGCGTCGGACAACACGGAGCTTTTTCACGAGACCGGCACGAGTTCAGAGTCGATGCAGCGGAAGTACTGGGACGTTTCGAAGTACAAAGGCCGGACGGTCTACATGCGGATCGTCGACCGCGAGCGCGGCGGCTGGGGACACATCAACGTCGATGATATACGCGAGTTGACTCCCCAGGAGGAGGCGCGCATCGAGGCTCAGAAGAAGCAACAGGAGATCGACAACCAGCGCTGGATGGACGACCTCATGAAGCCCGACAAGCGCAAGGTCTACACCGGCAGGGAGCTGACCGACCTGGCCATGCCGCTCGGAGGCATCGGTGCGGGGAACATCGCGGTCTGCGGCGACGGCGCGCTCAGGGAGTGGCAGATCTTCAACAAGGTCAACAGCTCGTGCGTCCTGCCCTGCAGCTTCTTCGCGGTCTGGGCGAAACAGGGGAACAAGCCGCCCGTCGCGCGCATTCTTCAGACCGCGCCCGTCGAGGACCTCCCGTGCGTCGAGTCCACGGAGTTCATCGGCGAGTTCCCGATCGCCGAGGTGATCTACAAGGACGACAAGCTCCCCGTGGACATTCGCATGGAGGCCTTCTCGCCGTTCATCCCGCTCAACTCGAAGGATTCCGGCATCCCCGGGATCGTCTTCAGCTTCAAGGTGAGGAACCCCGGCGCGCTCCCGGTCTCGGTGTCGCTGGCGGCATCTCTCCAGAACGCCGTGAACTATGACGGCGGATCGCCGATCAGTGGGGTACGTTTCAGGGGTTACGGCGGCAATCTCAATCAGCCCGTCAGCGGCAAAGGGTACACCGCCGTCTCGATGAGCAATCCGAGCCTCTCACCCGAGGAACATCAACTGGGCGCGATGACGCTCGCCGCACTCACATCCGGGGCATCCACGATGCCTCAGTGGGACGTGGCTGGGATATTCTGGAACGATTTCTCCAGGGACGGCAGGCTCTCCGCTTCGGTCGCCGCCGGTCCGAGCATGAAGGGCCGCACGTGGAACGGTGCGCTCGCAGTCCCGATTGAACTGAAGCCCGGAGAGACGAATACCGTCACCTTCCTGATCACATGGCACTTCCCCAACCTCTACGCCGACTACGATGCGAACCTTGCCAAGTACCGCATCGGGCGGAACTACACCAACTGGTTCAAGGATTCCGACGCCGCCGCGAAATATCTCGCCGCGAACATCGGACGGCTCTCCAAGGAGACGCGCCTCTTCCGCGACACGTTCTTCGACAGCACGCTCCCATACTGGTTCACGCAGCGGATCGGCGCGCCCGCCAGCACGCTCACCAGCCAGACGATGCTCTGGATCGAGGACGGCACGTTCCACGGCTTCGAGGGATCGGGTCACGGTGGATGCTGCCCGATGAACTGCACGCACGTCTACGACTACGAGATGGCGCTCGCATATCTCTTCCCCGACCTTGAGCGGAGTATGCGGCACACCGACCTGAAGGTCCAGCAGATGGGCACCGGCGCGGTCCACCATCGAACCGTCCTCCCGCTCAACCTTCCCCGCGGCTCAGGGCCGTTCGTCGATGGGCAGCTCGGCACGATCCTCAAGAGCTACCGGGAGTACCGCATGTCCGCCGACCGGAAGTGGTTCGACGAGTTTTGGCCGAACATCAAGTTAGGGATGGATTTTGTCATCCGCGACTGGGATCCGAATGCGGACGGCGTGCTGGTGAACGAGCAATGGAACACCTACGACGCGGCGATGTACGGCCCGAACACGTTCATCGGCACGATGTACCTCGGCGCGCTTCGTGCGTCGGAGGAGATGGCGAGAGTTGCCGGGGACGCCAGTTCCGCGACCCGATATCGCTCGATCTTCGAGACCGGCAGCAAGCGGCTCGACTCGGTGCTCTGGAACGGCGAGTACTACATCCACATCGACACGAAGCCCACCGTTAAGGGGCTGGAGTCCAACTCCAGCCCCAACAGCAAGATAGCGTTGGGGTCGGAGTTGGACTCCGACCCCTTGACGATGTGTGCAGCCGCGCCGGAGTTGGTCTCCTGTGCCAACTCTCAGTCCGCGGCCGGGTTGGGCGCGTGCTGCAGCGCGCCCACTGCTTCAGCGGTGCAGTTGATCGCCAACGCCGCCAGTAAGGCAGCGTCGGGGTCGGAGTTGCACTCCGACCCCGCCACCGAGGCGTGGATCGCCGAGGACTGGCCGAAGGAGAATCCCGGCGCGAACCGACCCTACGGCATCGGCTGCCACTCCGACCAGCTCCTCGGCCAATGGTGGGCGAGCATCCTCGACCTCGGATACCTCCTCCCGCAGGACCGCGTGCGGACGACGCTCGACTCGATCATGAAGTACAACTGGCGCTGGGACTTTGCGGACGTGCCCCAGCAGCGCATCTTCGCCCTGAAGAATGACAAGGGCCTGCTCAACTGCACGTGGCCCAGGGGTGGTCGGCCCGCGCAGATGACTCTCTACTCCGACGAGGCGTGGACCGGCATCGAGTATGAGGTCGCCGGCCTGCTGCTCTACGAGGGCAAGGTCACAGACGCGTACATGGTGGCCCGCGCGATCACCGACCGGTACAACGGCGTGCCGAATCCGCCGTTCAAGCGCAACCCGTGGAACGAGATCGAGTGCGGCGAGCACTATGCCCGCGCGATGAGCAGTTGGTCGATGTTGACCGGCGCACAGGGGTTCACCTATTGCGGCCCGGACGGCGCGATCGGCTTCGACCCTCGCATCAGCCCGGAGAACCACCGCTCGTTCTTCAGCGCGTCCGAGGGGTGGGGGACATTCGCACAGAAGCGCACCGCCAGAGGCCAGACGGACACTCTCGAACTTGCTTACGGCAGGCTGACCCTGAACACTCTCGCATTCACCCTCAACCTGGCTGAGGCGCCCGCGAAGTGGCAGTACAGCGTGAAGATCGGCAGCCGGAGCGTCGGCAGCACCTGCAGACTGATCGACGGCAGGATGACGATCACCCTGAAGCAGCCCGTCTACCTCGGCGCCGGGCAGAAGCTCACGGTCGAGACGAAGTGGTAGGGGATGGAGTGCGGCGGCTCGACCCGCTCTTCCCCCGGGCAGGCGTTTTGCACCAGAGGAGAAACACCAATGGATCATCAGTCGACAGGACGCGTGTGGCCTGTCTCATTGCTCCGGATAGGGATCCTTGCGTCCGGTCTCTGGATACTGCTGCATCCCGTACTCTCATTTGCGCTGCCGGAGAAGTACGGATGGTGGCCACTGATCGTGTCCACAGCAGCTGGAATAGAGGTGCTGGTGCTTATACTCATTGGGCGGCGAAGACTCTGGGCGCAGGGGATGCAGATTGCCATTCCGGAGAGGATTATCGCCGGAGTATTCTTCTGGCTCTGCGCGATTATGATAGTGACGGAAGCGTACGACGCTGTCATCGTCGGGCCGGAGGCTCGTCGGGTGCAAGACGCGATCTCAGCCATGCAGCACAAGGGGCCGGTCTTGGATCAGCAGCAGAAGCCGGCTGATTCGAAGGTGGATTGGAGGACAGTGCTTCGGGAGCATGAACCATCCAAGCCCTGACCAGATCATATGAATAGGTATCTCTAGCGGAGAATCATCCCAGCTAACTCGAGGCGCTGCTGGAGTGTGGGGATGCTGATCGCGCGAGGGGCGACGGATGCCTCGATGCTGAGGGCGGCGGCCTCGCCTGCTGCTTGGCCCATCACCATGCACTGAGTCATCCAACGCGTCGAGCCCGCCGCCTCGTGGGTCGCGCTGTGACATCGGCCCGCGACGAGGAGGCCGTCCACCGTCTCCGGCACGAGCGTCCGGTAGGGGATCGAGTAGTGGCCGCCGGCCGGGAAATCGAAGCCCGAGCGCTTGTCCATCCCCGGTCCTTCGGTGTTGTGGATATCGACGAACGCGCCGCCGAGCCCGATGCTATCCTCGAAGATCGTCTGCGCCCTCAGGTCGTCCTCCGTGAGAACGTATTCGCCGAAGATGCGCCGCGTCTCGCGCACGCCGATCTGTGCCGCGGTGTCGATCAGGTAGCTCTTCTCGAAGCCGGGAACGAGCGCCCGCATCGCCCGCACCGCTTCGTGGACCTGCTTGCGACCCTCGATCGCCGCCCTCGAGAGGTCGAACGCGCTGCTGCCGTCGAGGTGCATGTGCGTGAAGTTGATGCCGACCTGATCGGGGCGCGAGGGAATCCACCAGAAGCCCATCAGTTGAGACTGCCAGGGCCCCATCAGCCCCGCTTCGACCGCCCGCATGCAGAAATCCTCCAGCTTCGGGTCGTGGTCGTGCATGTATCTCTCGGTGTAGGGCCAGTATACCCCGCCCACGCGGTACATCAGCGTCACGGGCTGCATGCGGCCATCCCCCGGGCGGCCATGCATCATGCGGCATCCCGCGCGGAATGCGACATCGGCGTCGCCGGTGCAGTCGATGACGCGCTTGGCAGTGACGGAGAACGTGCCCGACTTATTGGTGAGGATCAGGCTCGTGACCGCGCCGTCGGTGAGGGTCGCGTCGGTGACCAGCGTGTAGTAGAGCAGATGGAGCCTGGCCTCCTCAGCCATTCGATCGAGTTGGTATTTGAAGCCTTCGATGTCGACGAAGAGCCCGCCCGGCCGATAGTCGGCTTCGAAATCCTTGACGGATCGGTCGGCGATCTCCTTCGCGATGCCGCCGACGATTTGAGGCGAGCCGCCTGCGCCGTTGTAGACGGCGATCTTCTGGTGGAGGCCGATGGTCGACATCCCGCCGAGGCAGTTGAACTGCTCGACCAGAAGTGTCCTCATCCCGGCGCGCGCGGCGGCGAGCCCGGCGCACACGCCCGCGGGTCCGCCTCCCGCAACGAGGATGTCATATTCGGCGAGATGTTCGACTTGGATGGTCATGCCTGCCATTTTAGGCCGATGCGCGCAGCCTGTCAACACTCGGTCCGATTGACCGAGTGGCGGACGGCTGGTATACTTCCGATAGGGGGGAATGGCACCATGAAGGCACTCATGCTCGTACTGATCGCGCTCGCACTGTCACCACTCAGCGGCGCGGGGAATATCCTGGTCAACGCCGACTTCGCGAAGGGGATGGAGTCGTGGGAACCGTATGGGAACGACAAGGCGATGATCCGCGTCGAGAAGGGCGCGGGACAGGAGGGCGGGACGTGCATCGCGGTGCCGGTCGCCCATGCCAGCATCGCCCAGAACATGGACCTCAAGCCGCGCACGTCCTACGAGCTGTCCATCGTCTACCGGCGGTCCGCTCCTTCGACGGGATGCGGATTGGTCTTCTTCTTCAACAAGCCCGGCGGCATCAACGCGAGTGCGGGTGTCATCAACATGGAGTATCCCGAGAAGGAAGGGACGCCCGGCAAGTGGGAGGAGTTCCGCGAGATCATCAGCACGCCGGGAGGAACGCGGCTCGGCAAGGTCGTCCTCAGTGCCCGAGGGACCGGAGAGGTGCTCTTCGCCCGAGTCACGTTGACCGAAGCGCCCGGGAAACTCGCCGATAAGATCAAGTCCTCCGATTGGAGCGTCCTGTCCCGCACTCGCACGAAGAACCCGATCTACAAGGAGCTTCTCACCGACGAGCCGGGCGGATACCGGATGGTCGCATGGGGGCACAACCTCAACCGCAAGAATCTCCCGCCGTCGCTCCTCGATAGATACCCGGAGGACAAGTGGCCCGAGGAAGTGGAGAGGATGTACAAGGAGTCGGGCGCGGTCGGCCTGGGGTACTACAACCTTCCCTGGCAGGGCGACAAGGCGGACGATCTGTATGAGCGTTTCGGGGTGACCTTCGATGTCATGTGCGAATCGAGCGGTGTCAATGCCGACGCCGTGAAGGCGGGGGGTGAACTGCTCAATCCAATTGCCAGCAGCAAGACTTCCGCCAAGCCGACGGTCTCGCTGATCGATCCGATCTACGTCAACACGGCGGTCGATACGCTCAAGACCTTCGGAGAACGCTTCAAGGGGAAGCCGTACGTGTTCGTCTACATCGGCGACGACGAGCCGAGTATCCCGATGCCGGAGGGGCCGATCGCGACGTGGGGTCCTTTCTGGAAGAAGGCTGCGGATGAGGTCCTGAAGGACTACGGCTTCGGGAAGTACGCGATGCCCGCGCGCGACGATCCCGGCTACCAGAATGACGAGAAGAACCGCCCGTTCCGGTGGATCGCCTACAACACCTGGATGGCGGACAAGTACGTGGCATCCAAGAAGGTCATGTACAACGCCCTGAAGTCCGTCGATCCGAGCGCGCGGTACAATCCCTGCGACTACTGGTTCATGACCGGCTTCACGCCATATGATTTCGGCGGGATGGCGGAGTACAGCGACCTCGTGGAGTGCGACCCCTATGCCTCCTCGGCGGAGCGCATCCCCGGCAGAGGGCTCTACAACCACGGCTTCGGCCCGAAGCTGCTCAGCGATCTTACCGGGAAGCCGGTGCGCTCGATCGTTCAGGCGTTCGACTACGCGGGCTACGAGATGACGCCGGAGGACCTGCGCGAGTGGGTGAGCCAGAGCATGCGGGCGGGTGCTGATCACATCTCCTACTACCAGATGGACAACCCGCGCTTCAACGACCCCGAGCGCTGGGCCATGATGCTCCACCTCTCGAAGACGATCACGGCGATGAGCGCCATCAAACGGCCACACGATGCAGATGTGGCGATCTACTACTCCGCTGCGTCCCACCGCGCGGAGGGCGCCTCTACCAAGGCGAACGAGATCTACACGGCGTACTCCATCCTCGGCGAGCGCGTGGGCTCGTGGTTCGACTTCATCGCCGACGAGTCGCTCGTGATGGGCGAGAAGCACCTCGACAGGTACAAGGCCGTGTACATTCCGCTGGGAACATACCTGTGGACTGAAGAGGAAGCGGGCTATTTCGAAGCTCGGGTCAGACGGGGCGGGACTCTCATCTGCGGCGACCCGACTGCTCTGTCATGGACGGCTGCGGGCAAGGACATCTCATCGTACCGCGAGAGGATCTTCGGCGTGAAGACGATCAAGCCGGTGAACCGGACCTCGATGACGATCACCGATACGTGCGGCATCGCGGGGCTCAAGGTCGGGGAGACGCTCCCGATCTACCGCCCGGTCGGCCGAGAGGGTTGGACCGACGACAACGGCTGGCTGATCGAGACCACCGGCCCGACTGTGAAGGTGATTGCGAAGTTCGACGACGGCAGCCCGGCTATCACGATGGCGAAGTACGGGGAGGGCAGGGCGATCTACTTCGCGGCGAACCCGTTCGTTCCCGAGTGCCTCCTCGGCGGCGACCGGTGGGACGGCTTCTTCCGCGCCCTCCAGCAGCACCTCGGCGCGAAGATCGACCGCCCGATCTGGCACTTCAAGTTCCCCGCACCGTGAACGGTCGTCCTGATGCGGGCGCGGCAAGGAGGTTCGCGATGGATGGGCAGGAAACAGGCCGCAAACAACCTGGGTCATGGGTAAGCACAAACGTGACCCTGCTCAGGGTGGGCATCGTTCTCGCTCTGGCTCATATTGGACTGCATGACCTCAAACGTCATTTGGGCCCGCTGCCGCGAGAGTTCGGGTGGTGGCCGCTGGTCTTGGTGACCGTGCTGGGTGTGGCGGCGGTTTCCCTCATTGTCGTCGGGTGGCGAAGACTGCGGGCACGGGATATCCAGATCAGCCGCATGGAGAAAGCACTTGTGGTGGTCGTGCTTGCGGTCAGCACGATGATGGTTGTGGGAGACTTGGCAATGACATTCTGGTGCCGTCATATGCTCAACAAGATGGGACCGCCCTGATTCCCGGCGACAACGGATGGCTGGTCGAGACCGACCGGCCCAGAGTGCCTTCTCGGCGGCGACGAGTGGGACGGCTTCTTCCGCGCGCTCCAGCAGTACCTCGGGGCGAAGGTCGACCGCCCGATCTGGCACTTCAAGTTCCCCGCACCGTAAGAACGCGCGCATCAGGAATGAAGTCGCAGAAGTAGAAGCGTTCGTCTCGCAGGACGACCTCGCCCTTAGTATGGAGGATCGGCCGGCGGAAGATCGGGCCGTCGTATACAAAGGAGTGGAACTCCCCATTCTCCCCGCACGGATCTGCGGTAGGCGGGAGGTCCCGCAGAAGCTCCTCGTCGAGCGTCCTGCCGGCGAATGACCCGTCGATCGCCTGGGAGTCCACGCACGAGATGGCGGCCTTGAATCCCAGGCGGATGAACTCCCTCGCGAGTTCGGTGGTGTCCTTCTTCCAGAGCGGGAAGATGCCCTGCATTCCGACCTTCGCCAGGTTTTCCTCCCGATACTTCCGCAGGTCCTCGAGGAAGATGTCGCCGAACACCACCGCAGAGACCCCCGACTCGGAGTAGCGGGTCAATACCTCGCGCATCCTGGCCTCATAGTCATCGTTCGAGCAGCCGGGGCTGATGGGTACCTGCTCCAGCGGGAGGCCGATGGACTCCGCCTGCTCCTCCAGGAGCGCCCGCCGGACGCCGTGCATGCTGATGCGGTCGTACTCCGTCGTCACTGTTGTGAGGAGGGCTGCTATCTCGATATCCGCGTTCTTCCGAATCTCGTGGAGGGCGAAGGCGCTGTCCTTGCCCCCGCTCCAGGCGAATAAGACCTTTTGGGGCATGAGTGTTTCTCCCTGCGTTTTCACGTGGGTGCTTACTGCAATGTTACCGGTGCAAGCGCTCAGTGTCAAGTCCGATGTAGAGTCGTAAGAGTCCATGACAGCCGGTGGGTTGTTCTATCAACGACCGTGAACTCCTGCGTAGAGTCTGCTGGTTGATCAGCCTGGGTCTTGTCAGCGAATATGAAGGGTAACGAGTCAATACCGGCATCATTGCCGGGTGTGCCTCGCGAGAATGCACGGAACAATGCCTGTGGCAGAACCTGCCTGAAGCGACATCCATCTTGGGCACGTGTAATGCGATGGGTGTCTGCCTCATCCAGGAGGGGGTTATCCAAGGTGATGAGTTCTCGTACGGCATTCGTGTTCCTCATCGGCATCTGTGTGCTCGTCATATCCGCCCTGGTCAGTGGCTGTGGTGGCGGGGGGAGAATCTCCAGCCCGTTGGTGCGGCTTCCCTCCGGTGGTTCCCTTGGCGTGAGGTCCGTCAACCTCAATAACTACAACAATTGGAGAGAGCCCAATCCGCGGAGCGCCGACTACGCCGAAAAGGTGCAGTGTCTGGCCAAGCGGGACCGCATCTGCATGACGGAAAGATACAGCTACGACTCCAAGCTGACTCCCGACAGACTGCGGCAGCTGAACCCTCGCGCCAGGATCTATAGAGTCTTCGACCTCATCTGTAAGAACAACTGGGATTCGGATTGGAGAGGGGGCGCTCCGATCGGCGACCAGTTCCTCCAGACACCGATTCCGTACCAGGAGATAGTTGATAACGACTGGTGGCTACGCGACGGAAATGGCGAGATTGTCAAGGAGAACGAACGCACCTGGTTCCTGGACGTGGGCAAGCCCGGCCTCAAGGAGATGTTGCTGGAGAAGATGCTCTCGAGGCTCGAGGGAAAAGGCTTCGACGGCGTGGTCTTGGACTATCATGGGGCAGACAAACATCTGTACAACACGTATGCCACCCAGATGGGCCCAGCGCCCGAGGCCTATAGCAGCGAGGAAGAGTGGTTCGCCAAGGCGGTCAAGCCGATGCTCGAATACGTCATAAACGGCGTGCGCAGTCGAGGTTACGAATTGATAGTCAACTGCGCCGGCCAGCACTACAATCTGGACCCTCGGGTTCAGTGGTTGCGCGGCCGGATCGACGGGTCGATATATGAGGTGTGGGCGTTGCAAGACGATACCGACTGGATGGACCCGGACGGCGTCGAGTTGCGAATCAACAGCTTCCTGGACGATCCACTGGAGGCTTGGACGGCCGATTTCGGTTTGCGGGGTCCGGGATGCACCACCGAACCCGGACCGGATCCTGAGTATAACAGGAAGTTCACGGTTGCTCTGGCGATGTACTACATCTCACTTCCGCAGTCGCCCGCGCTCCGTGCAAAGCGATTCTATGGGCATTACAAGAACATGCAGGTGGAATGGGAGCCGCTGTGGGATTTCAGCATTGGTGATCCTGCGGAACTGCCCAAGAAGAAGTCGGACAGCTATTTCTGGAGCAGGCGATACACTGCGGGACTTGTGCTCCTCAACTATGAAGCCGGTGAGTCCATCACGTTTGCACTCGACCGCAGCTATCGGACCCCGACAGGACAGGTCGTGTCCGGCAGCGTAACCATAGGCCCTCACTCCGCCATGATCCTGGCAGTGAATGGCGACTAGCCTGGATCATTCATGTCATTCTTCACTTCTCTCAGAATGACAGAGTGCGTGCATCTTGAGCGCACCATGAATAATCCCGGCCAGCTACGGATGCCTGAAGCTGAGTTTCGTGAGCGAGTGCGCCGGGAAGGCGTGGGTCATCCCTCCCGGCTTCGACTTCGCGACAGTCTTCTTGATCTTCACGACATCCGGGTTGCCCGGACTGTTGGCGTCGAGGTAGCTCTTCGATGTGAGCGTCTCGATGACGGTCCGTGAGCCGGCCTCGAAGCCGTGGAGCGCGACCTCAGCGGTGATCGCCTCTGACGGATGGCGGTTGGTCACGAGCACGCACAGTGCCTTTCCCGAGTCGTCAAGAAGAGCGACCGCGTCGAGATATGGAGCATCCGTCACGGCCGGAACTCCGGGCAGTTCCTCGATGTCGTACATCGGCGTGGTGATGCTCAGATGGACGGGCAGGCGTCCGTGCTGAGTCGCGTACATCTTCCGCGCTAGAAACACCGGCTGCTCGCAGACCACCTGCCTCCACTTCGCGAGCCCTCCGCCGTGATTTACCAGCGCGGAGTGCGTGATGATCTCGACCATGCCGTTCGTTCTGACCGAGGCGTTCACGATTCCGGCGTAGAATAGCGCCTCGGACAGGTTGACGTTGTTGGGCAGGCCGCCCTTGTTGGTGAAGATCTGCAGCTCGGTGATGGCGATCTTCGGGTCAGGGTTGCCCACATCCGACATCTGCTTGCCCATCGCGCGGAGGTGACCTTCGTACCAGTGGGTGTAGGCCAGGAGCGACCTCAGCGCGGTGTCGGGAGGAGTCTCCTCGGGGATCGCGTCTCCGATCAGCGTGTGGATCGAGAGCGAGCGCACATCCTTCCCGTTCTTCTTGAGGACTGGGACATTCCAGTCGAGGAACTCCCTGCCTAGGGCGATGAACTCGATGCTCGGATCGACCGCGCGCATGGCGTCGCAGAAGAGGGTGTATCGGTTGGCATACTCATCCGCCGTGCAGTGGCCGATCTGCCAGTCGCCCCAAAGCTCGTTGCCGACCTCCCAGTACTTCACGCCATACGGCTCGGGATGGCCGTTCTTCGCACGGAGCTTGCCGTATTCGGTGTCCGCCGAGCCGTTGCAGTACTCGACCCACTGAGCGGCCTCTTCGGGGGTGCCGTTTCCTGCGTTGATGCAGATCAGCGGATCGCAGCCGGTGATCTCGCAGAAGGCGAGCCACTCGTCCGTCCCCACGTGGTTCGGCTCATCGCCTCCCCATGCGGGATTCCTGCTCATCGGGCGGCCGAACGGATCGACCCTCACCCCCGACCCCTCTCCCTCAGAAGGGCGAGGGGAGTCCGCGCCGGACCACTCCCCTCGCCCTTCTGAGGGAGAGGGGTCGGGGGTGAGGGTCCGGGTGGTGTCAATGCCGTCCTTCCAGTGGTAGCCCGATACGAAGTTCCCGCCGGGGAACCTGAGCATGGTGATCTTCGAGTCCTTGACCAGGCGGACGATTTCCGGGTCGAAGCCCTCCATGTGGTCCGCGGGGAAGAGGAGACACTGGTCGAGCAGGAGCGTACCGGGTTTCCCCGCGCCGATGGTGAAGAGCAGCGTCTGAAACTTCTCAACGTACCTGGTGTCGATCTCGAAAAACGACTTGAACTGCTGCCATTCGCTTCCGATGCCGTCGATCTGAATCCCAGCGATCGCATTGCCCTCGGTGGTACGGATGGCGAGGTAGAGTCCGCCGATCGTTCCCTTCGCCCAGAAGCTGACCTCGTACTTGCCGGTTCGATGAGTCGGCAGAGTGATCGGCTGGAGGATGCCCACCCACGAACTCTCGAGGCTGCGGATCTCGATCTTCTGCGCCTGATCGGAGTTCACGCGATCGTCGGACGGAGAATAAGTGACGTCACCCTTACCCCATCGTCCCCAGAAGCACGCGACGCCGGCCTTGAAGCTGTCGAGAAGGCCGTGTTCGTTCCGCCCGAGCCGCCTCTCGACGCCGGCGTCTTCCTCCCAACTGAAGTACTTCGCCGGCTCGAAGCCCGTGTTGTCGAGGAGCTGAGCCCACGCGCCTCCGTAGACGTTGCTGCCGAGGTGCTCGGTGAACTCGCCGAACAGGTATGGCGAGATCGGCTTCTCGGCCTTCTGCGCAACGTTGATCTCTATGCGGGCGTTCTGCCCCGCGACGAACTCGACGATCGGCTTCGACTGCGATGCGCGCATAGTTGTGCCTCCAAGCAGGAATGATGTCAAGACAAGGAATGCGAGTCTGCGGATCAAGGGTCCACCTTTCGGGCTATGGCTATGCAAGGGTTCAACGCCGGCCCGCCGTCTCCCTCCGCCCGTCCCCCATGAACCATCAACCATCAACCATTCCCCATCATCCCCGTCCCCAGGCTACAAACATGAGCACGGCGGCGGCGCCCATCACCGCGAATGTGAACCAGCCGACGACCTTCGTCCATGGCCCGTTCAAGTATTCGCCCATGACCGATCGGTTGCCGCTCACGAGGAGCAGGATCAGAATCAGCGGCACGGCGACGACCCCATTGATGACCGCTGTGTAGACGAGCGCCTTGATCGGGTCGATGTGGAGGAAGTTGATGGCCATCCCCGTCAGCACCGAAATGATCATGACCGCGTAGAACTGCGGCGCATCACTCAACTTCCTCGAGAGGCCCTCCCGCCACCCGAAGGTCTCGGAGAGCGCATATGACGCCGACCCCGCGAAGATCGGGACCGCCATCAGCCCGAGACCGATGATACCCAGCGCGAGATCCCCTCCGCGATCTTGCCGGCGTTGGCGAATCCATGGACGAGCGGCTCGAGTGCCTTTGCGGCATCTGCGGCGGTAGCGACGTCGGTGATGCCCGCCTGATGGAGCGACCCGGCGGCGGTTACGATGATGAACCACGCGGCGATCTGAGAGAATGCCATGCCCGACCACGTATCGATCCGCATCTCACGGATCTCACGGCGCTCATCGTCATGGGATATCTCGCCTCGGAGGAGGCCCCTGTCCCTCGGCACGTGGCCTTTCTCGATCTCCTCCTCGACCTCCTGTGACGCCTGCCAGAAGAATAGATATGGCGAGATCGTCGTACCGAGCACGGCGACCATCAGCATCAGGAACTCGAAGGTGAAGGTGATCCGTGGGACGAATGTCGCGCGTAGAACCTCGACCCAGTTGTGCGATACGATGAAGCCGGTCAGAACGTAGGCGATCAGTGAGAGGGTCATCCACTTCAGGAAGCGCGCGTATGCTCGGTATGACACGAAGAGCTGCATAAGCACGGAGAACAGCGCGAAGATAGCTGTCAGGGAGAGGTACGGCAATGGGATGAGGAGCTGAGTCGCCGCCGCCATCGCGCCTAGGTCCGTGCCGAGATTGATCGTGTTCGCCACCAGGAGCAAGCCGACGACGCCATATAGGATCGGCCTGGGGTAATGCTCGCGAACGACGCCCGCGATCCCCCTGCCGCTGACCATCCCGATCCGCGCGCAGATCTCCTGGACCGCCGCCATCATCGGCAGCATCAGCAGGATCATCCAAAGCTGGCCGTATCCGAATCGCGCGCCTGTCTGAGAGTAGGTCGCAATCCCCGAGGGGTCGTCATCCGCCGCCCCGGTGACTACTCCAGGGCCGATAATGCCGAAGAACCGTTTGACTTGCCGCCACATACAAGGGTTGTACCCGTTCTGAGCGCGAGGACAGCAAGCGACTATGCGCGGCTCCGCTCATTGACCGTCAACCATGAACCATCAACCATTCCCTTCGGTGCTTCCATGCGGCACGTCTTGAGCGGGTTCACGACCTGGCATATCCGCAGATCGGCGAATGCGCTCATCCACATCGCCGCCTCCGCGCGCTTGAGGCCGAACCGCTTCTCAAGGAGGGTCAACATCTTCACGGTCGCATTGTGGGCGGCGACATCGAGGTCGGCATCGGACGCGATTGTGGCGATCACCTCATCGTTCTCGACTATCGGCGTGGGCAGTGAGACACCCTTGAGCACGCCGACCTCCAGCTCGACCGTGCCATCGCACTCGACGCCGGTCGTGCAGATCTCGCCGTCGCCCATGAGGGCATGGAGGTCGCCCATAGAGAGGAGTCCACCGTCGACGAACACGGGCAGATAGACCGTCGAGCCGGCGGTGATGAGCTTGCAGTCCATGTTTCCGCCATGCTCTCCGGGCTTCCCGGTGGGAACGGGCGCTCCCCTGGGCGCGGTGCCGATGACGCCGATCATGGGGTTGATCGGGACTTGCAGCTTGTCCGAGAAGACGACCTGCCCGTCACGGATCGGGAGGATTCGGGTCTCGGCCTTACGTATCAGGTCGCGCAGCTCGCCCATCCCCGGCGACACGACCATCACCCCGGTCTCGGCGACGGTGATGTCACGGATGCGCACGGCCAGGATGTCACCCTTGACGGCGCCCTCGATGTAGATCGGCCCGGTCGCCGGATTGACGGTCCCCCAGAACTGCGGCCCGTACTTGTCGCGCTCGGACTTGATCCCGCAGTTGAAGCAGTCCCGGAGATCGACGGTGAACCGCTCCCCGGCCCTCACCCGGGCGACCGGCCTATCTGATTTCGACAGCTTGTAGATCGGTGATTGGCAGGGAATGTGCATTGTCCCCAACTCCCCCTCGACTTTCCTTCATGCAGATCACTTGCCGTACTGGTAGGTGTACTCCCTCTTCTCCTGCATCTTCAGTTCCTGACGGCCTTCATCAGGAATGTCCATAGCCATGGTGATCGTCCGATCGTTCGTCTCGGAGTAGATGAGCATCGTCTTCGGATCTATGACTCTCTCTCCACCGCCGGTAATCTTGACATCGACTATCTTCGGGGACTTCCCGGGGGCCGCTGACTCCGCAAGGCTGTCCATCACCGCCTGCATGAACTTCTGCGTGCCCTCAGCATCGGTCGTGTAGGAGAACGTGATGCGCACACAGTCCGCCTTGCCGGTCAGAACCCTCTCGGCGATCTTGGTCGTGGTATCGTAGACGATGGTGCCGAGCGGCAACTCGGCGGTCTGATCCTCCACCCAGGTGTCACCGATCTTCGCGGTCCGTCCGACAAATGATGCTATCCTCCCGTTCCATTCCGTGATCTCCTTGGCGATGGCAGCCTCTTTCATCCCGGGAAGAGCAGCGGCGAACTTCTCGTACTGCTCCGGAGGCATAGCTGACTTCAGTTCCTCTGTGAGTGCCTTGAATACCTCATCGAAGCCCTTGACAGTGAGCATCTCCCCAAAGGAATCCAGATCAGACGTCACGACCACCTTCATCAGCCGGTCGACGATCGGGTTCGAGGGAAACTTCTCGCCGTTCCGTGTCAGGTCGACGGAGATTGGCGTCTGGATGAGCTTGTAGCCCTTTGCTGTCTTTCTGACGCCGATCTTGACCTTGGCGACACCGACATCGGTCTGAGTGTCCGACGGCCCCGTGCTCTTGATTTTCGTTGTCTTGAGCGTGATCGTGTGGGACGATGGCGTTGGCGGATTGAAGGTGAACGTGACCGAATCATCTTGGCTGCACGCCGGGACTCCCGGCATGATCGTCAACAGAGCGGCCGCAACCAAGCTGCAGACCATTGATCTCTTGTGCATTTCCTTGAGCCCTCCTAAGGTTAGTCTTCTTCCAACCGCAGGTACCACGTGCGATAGAGCACAAGGCACGCGACGAGGACGATGGCCGCCGCATAGATCGCCTCGGTGAAGCGGTGGAGCACGAGGTAGATCGGGCACATCCACATCGCCGCGAGGCACGGGATGCCGATCACGACATTCCCGAGGTCGCGCTTGATCGTGGACGGCTTCGATGACTTGCACCCCTTGGAGACGCATCCCCAGAACCCCGCGGGCCGGACCGAGGTGTAGAACTTGGCGAGCGTCTTCTCATCCGTCGCCTCCGTCGTGTAGGTCACGATGATCGTAATGACCAGGACGATCAACACGATCGCCGGGAACGTCACGAAGAGCGCCAGTCCTGAGAGCGCCGGGACGAACGCCTGGATCAGCGAGAGCACCATCCCCGAGATCGCGCCCGCCGCGTAGCCCCATCCGTTCATCCGCCACCAGTACCAGCGCAGGACGTTCGGCATCAGCACCCCCGCGCCGAGCGTGCCCATGATCCACGTGAACATCTGGTTGATCGAGGTCGCGAAGAAGCCGATGCTGATCCCCATCACGATTAGCAGCGCCGACGATACGTAGCTCGCACGAATGAGCGTCTTCTGAGAGGCGTCCGGGTTGATGTACTTATGATAGATGTCCTTTACTATGTAGCTCGCCCCGCCGTTGACGGTCGAGTTGAAGGTCGCCAGGAAGCCGGAGAGGAGCGCCGCGATCGCGAACCCCCTCAGCCCCGCCGGGAGCATCTGCTGGATAACCGACGGCAGCACTTTCTCGTGGTCCCTTGATGAGGACCGAGCGCCATTATGCCAAGGACTGCCAGTGCCATCGCCATCGGCCAGCGCACGGTGTGTATCACTCCCCACAGCGCCCCGAGCTTCGAGGCGTCCTTCGGGTTCTTCGCCGCCAGGAACCGCTGGAAGTCGTAGAGCTGCTCCGGCCCTGAGAGCGAGAGGAGCAGTCCCTTCATCACCCAGATGATCAGCAGCGCCCCGAAGAGCTGGTACGTGGGGTCGGCCAGTTCGGTGAGCTTCCACTCCGGGACGAGGCTGCCCCAGTTCGAGGGGACCTTCGCTGCCAACTGAGCCGCCGAGACGTGGGTGAATCCGAGGTATGCGATGACAATGGCCCCGATGCTCAGCACCGACGGTCTGGAAGATCTCGACCATCACCACCCCGTGGAAGCCGCCCATGACGACGTAGATCCCCGTGATGCCGATGATCAACGCGGCGCACACGTGCTCGCTGAACGGGAGGTAGACCGAGCCGAACTTTCCCATCCCGACCGCTCCGTAGGCGAGGAACGCGGTGATCGTGAGGACGGCGTAGATCGTGTAGGAGGCGCGGGCTGCTTCCCCTGCCTTGCCGCTCCCGAAGCGGGTCTCCATCCACTCGCTCCCGGTCATGACGCCCGAGCGTCGAATCCACTTGCCCATGTACGCCATGTAGAAGACGGGGATGATGAACCCCCAGATCCATTGCACCCACATCCCCTTCAGGCCGATGGTGTACGAACAGGCTGACGATCCACATCGTGCCGGTGATGTCGAAGTACGATGAGCTGCCGGACATCGCGAGCGCCCACCACGGAAGCTGACGCTCTCCGAGGAAGTAGCTCCCGATGTTCTTCGCGGCCCGGCGCTTCATCCACATGCCGAGCGTGATGACGACCGCGAGGTATGCGACGATGATCGTGATGTCGATGGTGCTCAGCCGAATGTCCATGCTTGTCTCCATGACGAGTGATGGGTAACCAACCAAATCAGAGTTCCATCAACAACGCTCGGCTTCCTGCCGAATCACGGTGCGATTACAGAGCGAGTACTTCAGCCGGGGTCAGAGGGGTGATCTCAGGGAAGCGGGTGAAGTCGGCCGTATTCAGCGTGAGGATATGCGTGATCCCGTGGGAGAGCATGAGGGCCACGAGACGCGCATCGTGCGCCTGCCTTCCGAGCACCTTGTGCTCAGTCATAATCTGCAGCCATTGGGACGCTGTGTCCGACGTGTCGGGGAGAAATGCGAACGCCGAGAAGATCCACGATGTCGACAGGGAGGTAGATTCGGCGGAAAGGCCCATACCGTTCACGTCGCGCGGACGAGTGGAAACAACCCAGTACTCGGCGAGCACCTGCATGCAGACACAGGGATCGTGATCTGAGCCATGAAGGAGATCAAGCGCTGCCACACATTCAGCATGCCGAGAGTCGGTATCGTCACGGACTCTCAGGAAGATGTTGGTGTCAATCAGGACCCTCACCGCCGTTCCTCGTAGAGGTTCTCGCGGCGCAGGGACTCATCAGAGATCGACAGCCCCTTGATCGGGTCTGCCTTGAACTCCTCCCACGCCTTGCGGGCCATCTCTCGGTCCCACCGGGCTTCCTCCTTGGCAAGGTAAGAAGTCACCACTTCCACTTCTTCCCCTGCCTGAAGGTCCACCGGTTCGTCCGGGACAAAGGTCTTGCCGTCATAGTGCGCGCGTATTCTGATGGCCATCGATTTCACCTCCGCGGGCTACTGGCTCTGCAGACGCTCAAGAACCGGATGGGCCACGTCGTAGATCGCGTCCATGTACTCGACAAGGCGCTCGGCAATGTACCCGACATCGTCCCGATCTATCGCTTTCTTCTCGCCGTCCATGACGAGGTGGTGCTGCTTTAGGTCCGCCTCATCGACCTCCAGGGTCTCATACACGCCACTCTCTCGCAGTGCAGCGCTGATCTCCCTCTGGAGTTGCTTAAGATCGCCCGGCTTCACGCCCCGTCCGCCCTCTACGTCAAAAGCTATCAGAGCTTTGCCCTCGAGATCGCCGTATGCCTCATTGGCGAACTCCTTGCCGTCTCTAGATACCTGGAAATGCAGAGTCCAGTTGTCCAGGCAGACCTGAATCGAGAAGTCATAGAAATACACGGCAGCGGCGCGCCGTACACTCCATCCGTGGCTGCTCAGTAGTGGCCGCAACTCATCCCATACCCTCTTCTGCCAGGTGGATCTTGGCAGCAGGCCAAAACTCGGATCTCGGGGGAACGTCTCGGGAAAGCGCAGTTTCCCACTGACTGCTTCTGTTGTGCTAGTCATTCATTCATCTCCACTCTTGCCTGCCGTGACATCAGCCGGCACAACCATTATACCACATGACGCAAAGTGAGCGTCGAAACCCCGAATTGCTTCACGAACGATGTTACCGAAACGGAAACGTTGCCTCAGATAAGAATGTTACCGAAACTGAGGCATGGAGAAGATGACAACTGCATCCGTAAGAGAAGTCGTGAGGCGCAAACGCAAAGAATATGGCAAAGCCACCAAATCGGAGAAGAAGCTGGTATTGAGTGAAGTCCAGGGATTGACCGGTTACCACAGGAAGTCGCTGGTGAGGCTGTTCGCGAAAGGAGTTCCACCAGCGAGGAGTCCAGTGAGACGCGCAAGGAAGTCGAAATACGAGCCGATAGCCCACAAGCTGAAGACACTCTGGGCTGCGAGTTTCTACGCGTGCGGTAAGCGTCTGCAGCCGTTTCTGACTGAGTTTCTACCCATACTGGAGTCATTCGGGGAGATAACGGTTACACCAGAAGAAGAGAGGCTGCTTAACTCGATCAGCGCGTCGAGCATCGACAGGTTGATGAAGAAGGAGCGGTCTGCCCTATCGCTAACAGGGAGGACCTTAACAAAGCCGGGGACACTGCTTCGGTCTCAGATCCCGGTGAGGACGTTTGCCGACTGGGATGAAGCTGAGCCTGGGTTCTTCGAGATGGACTTGGTGGGTCATTGCGGAGGTGACGGGAGCGGAGAGTTCCTGTATACTTTGACTATGACTGATGTAGCGACCGGATGGGTAGCGCTTGATGGAATGAAAGGCCGAGGGGAGCACGGAACCGTGCTTGCGGTGCAGTCCGCGTCCAAGAGCGCACCGTTTGCAGTCAGAGGCATAGATACCGACAACGGCGGCGAGTTCATCAACCATCACATGAACAAGTACTGTCGAGCGCACAGGATCACGTTTACGCGCAGTCGGCCTTACAAGAAGAACGATCAATGTCATGTAGAGCAGAAGAACTGGAGCGTAGTCCGGCAGTTTATAGGTTACCGGCGATTCGAGACGGACGAGCAGCTTGCGGTACTAAAGGCGATATATCCGCTGATCGTGGCGTATCACAACTTCTGTCAGCCCATGATGCGTCTTAAAGAAAAGGAGCGGATTGGGAGTAAAGTGATCAAACGCTATGAGCCTGCGATGACGCCGTACCGCAAGCTGATAAGTGTTGAAGGATGGCTTGACGATGAAGCAAAGGATCGCCTCGATAAAGAACGTAGAGCGACGAACCCGGTGGAGCTACTAAGACGCATCCACAGGCTATCATCAAAGCTTGACAGGATGCCGAATAAAGACAGATCGAAAGCGAGCAAGGCGCGGCCCTGAGCGGCGATCAAGAGCCGATCTGACATACTTGAACACACTACTTGGTAACATTATCAATGACGCAACGAATGGCGTTTCGGTAACAAAGTTAAATGAGGCAACACGAACCCCACATCCCTCGGGTATTACGTGCTACAATAGACGCATGGCCGTCATCAATGAAGTCCAGGCGAAGTCGATCCTGGGGAAGTCGGGCATCTCGGACTACTGCGTCAACTGCTACACCGGGTGCCTGCACAACTGCATCTACTGCTACGCACGGTTCATGAAGCGGTTCTCCGGCCACGAAGAGCCATGGGGCACGTTCCTCGATGCCAAGGTGAACGCGCCGGAGGTCCTCGCCAGGGAGGTGAAACGCAAGCCGCCCGGTCACGTCTTCGTCAGCTCGGTCTGCGACGCCTATCAGCCGCTCGAGATGCGATACCGGCTCACCCGCGAGTGCGTCAGGATCCTGGTCGACGCCGGTTTCCATCCCGCCATCCTCACGAAGAGCAAGCTGGTCACCCGCGATTTCGATATCCTGGAGGGGCACGAGAACTGCAACGTCGCCTGCACGTTGACGACCATGGATGAGCAACTCCGGTTTCGGATCGAGTCGGGCGCGTCTCCCACCCGGGAGCGGATCGCGGCTCTGGAGGAGGCGTGCTCGCGCGGGATCAGGGCCTCTGCGTTCCTCGGGCCGTTCATGCCGGGACTCTCCGACACCGATGAGGCGCTCGACGCGCTCGTCTCGGCGGTGGCGCATCTGCCGCTGACCCATCTCCATGCCGACAAGTTGAACTCGAGGCCCGGCGTATGGGATGCGGTTGTGCCGTTCATCAAACGGCAGCATCCCGGGCTGTTCGACCTCTACCGGACGCTGTTCTTCGACGAGGATGAGTACCGGGCCTATTGCGCCGATCTCGGTCACCGGCTGAGGAAGATCGCCGAGGCGCACCATATCTCCGATCGCCTGCAACCGGTGTTCTGACAGGTAATACTCACGACGACCACGATCACTCCGCAAAGTGTCATTCTTCACTTCGTTCAGAATGACATGGATGACGGTGTTCCAGTGCGCGCGAATTCCCTCATTTCGGAAGGATATGGGCCGTATGGAGGCTAACTGGTGATGCGAGGGGGATGATCCACAATGAGCGACAGGGAGTTCACAAGACGCGAGTTTCTGGCAGGCATGGGGCGGCCGCCCTTTCGATTCCTCTGATGAGCAACATCGCATTCGGGGCGGAGGAGCGTCCGAATTTCGTCTTCATCCTCACGGATGATCAGCGGTTCGACGCGATGAGTTGCGCGGGCCACCCGTTCCTCCAGACGCCGAATATCGACCGGATCGCCAAAGAAGGCGCGATCTTCAGGAACGCGTTCGTCACCATCGCCCTCTGCGCTCCGAGCCGCGGATGCTTCCTTACCGGGAAGTATGCGCATTCGCATGGCGTCATGAACAACGGCACTCCGTTCGACGACAGCCAGCCGACGTTCCCATCGGTTCTGCAGAAGGCCGGATACGAGACCGCGTTCGTCGGCAAGTGGCACATGGGCGGCCAGGAAGGGCCTCGCAAGGGCTTCAACCACTGGTTCAGCTTCAAGGGACAGGGCGCGTATTACAATCCCACGATAAACGACAACGGCGAGGTCAGGCGCGTCGCAACCTATATGACAGACCTCCTGACGAATCATGCGGTGGACTGGCTCAGGAAGCCTCGGAATGCACCGTTCTGCCTGTGTCTTGCGCACAAGGCAGTTCACGGCCCATTCGAGCCCGCTGTCCGCCACCGAAAGCTCTACTCCGACGTGAAGATAGATCGTCCCGCGAGCATGACCGACACCCTCGAGGGCAAACCGGCGTGGGTGAAGCTAGGGATGGAACCGGGCCATGACTCCAAGGGCGCTCTCAAGGATCCCGCCAAGTTCGACGAGTTGGTCCAGGATTACTGCCGGACCCTCGTCGCGGTCGATGAGGGAGTCGGCCGCGTGCTCGATACACTGGAGGAGATGGGCCAGCTCGACAACACTGTGATCGTCTTCGCCGGCGATAATGGGTACTTCCTGGGAGAGCACAACCGCGTCGACAAGCGCGCGATGTACGAGGAGTCGATCCGCATTCCGTTCGTCATGCGTTATCCCAGGGCGGTCAAGCCCGGCACGGAGATCGAGGGCATGGTGCTCGGCATCGACCTCTGCCCGACGTTCCTCGCCTTGGCGGGAGTTGCGATACCTGAGGGCGTTCAGGGCAGGTCATTACGCCCGCTGCTCCGGGGGAAGACTCGCGGCTGGCGTGAGGACTGGCTCTACGAGTACTTCTGGGAGAAGGGATTCCCGAGGACCCCGACGATCACCGGCGTGCGCACCGAGCGGTGGATGTATGCCGAATACCCGGAGGTCGATGACATCTCAGAGCTGTATGACCTGAAGAACGATCCGACTCAGCTCCACAATCTGATCGGCGACCCGAAGCGCGCCGACGTCTTGAAGGACATGCAAGCTCGCCTCGCGCGTCTCAAGCAGGAAACATCTTACCCTGCCACATAGCAGGAACACAGAGACACAGAAGGAACACAGAAGCACGGAAAGGACTCTTGATGAGGAAGCCAGGAATGCAGGAAGGGAACGGAAGGCCTAGGTTTCCAGGTGCTCCGTTCATGGCTTCCTGAATTCCTGGTGTCCTGATAAGAATCCCTTTCCGTGTTTCCGACTCCTTCCGTGCTTCTGTGTTCTATTCTGAACGGAGGATAGTATGAACATCAAAGGAACACAGACCGAGAAGAACCTGCTCACCGCATTTGCCGGGGAGTCGCAGGCCCGCAACAGGTACTCTTTCTTTGCCAGCCAGGCAGCGAAGGATGGCTACGTGCAGATCGCCGCAATCTTCACCGAGACCGCCGACAACGAGAAGGAGCATGCCAAGCGCTTCTTCAGCTTCCTTGAGGGCGGCCCATGCGAGATCGTGGGTGTCTTCCCGGCCGGCAAGATCGGCACGACCGCGGAGAACCTCCTCGCCGCGGCCGAAGGTGAGGCGGAGGAGTGGGGCAGCATCTACCCCGATTTCGCCAAGATCGCCCGCGACGAGAACCTCGCGGCCGTTGCCGTCGCTTTCGAGAAGATCGCGTCGGTCGAAAAGCATCACGAGGAGAGGTACCGCGCGCTGCTGAAGAACGTCGAGGACGCCAAGGTCTTCAAGAAGGATTCGACGATGACCTGGAAGTGCAGGAACTGCGGCTACATCCATCAGGGCGCGGATGCCCCGTCGATGTGTCCGGCATGCATCCACCCGCAGGCGCACTTCGAGCTTCTGGCCGACAACTTTTGAGCCGATCAAGCACCCGGGCTGTCATTCTGAGCTTGGCGAAGAATCTGGCCTCCCAGGCCGGGCCAGATTCTTCGCCAAGCTCAGAATGACAGCCACTGATTGTATGTGTTGGGGCGGGAGTTGCACTCCTGCTCCGGAGGAAACCCATGAACTTCCGAGAGCGGACACTGGCGATCTTCGCCCACCAACCCGTCGACAACGTCGTCTATCAGCCGCGGATCGAGCACTGGTACGGCGTCAACAGGGCTCAAGGCACACTCCCCGAGCGCTACCGGGAGATGTCGCTGCTCGATGTCTATGATGACCTCGGATGCTCGATCCGAAGCTACCCCTGGTTCAACGGCTGCCTCGGATGCAAGGACGACCCGACCGTGAAGTATGAGGCCGAGCAGCATGGGAACAAGCACATTTCCCGCTGGACCTGCCCGGTAGGAAGCGTGGAGACGCACTCCAGTTCGACCGGCCTGGCGTCTCACACCGACAAGTTCCCGGTCGAGACTCCGGACGACGCGCGGGTGATGGAGTACATCATGCGTGGTCGCACCTGGTTCTTCAACAAGGAACTCTACTCGCAGAACGATGCGCTGATCGGTGACCGCGCCGCTCCGATGGCGTTCATCCCGCGCATCAACATGCAGCGCATGCTCATCGAGATCATGGGTGTCGAGGGGACGATCTACGCGCTCCACGACGACCGGGCGATGGTCGAGCATCTCATCGACGTGATCAACGAGACCGACGAGCAGATGCTCCAAGTCGTGCTCGACAGCCCTGTGCCGATCATCAACTTCGGTGACAACGTGGACCACCACTTCCTTCCGCCGAACCTCTTCGAGCGCTATGTGCTGCCGGAATATCAGCGCCGTGCGGACCTCTTCCGCGCGCGCGGGAAGTTCACGCACGCCCATTGGGATGGCAGCATCAAGCTCCTGCTTCCGTATTGCCAACAGACTCGGCTCGACGGCATCGAGGCGCTGACCCCGATCCCGCAAGGCGACGTCACGCTCCAGGAGATGAAGGCGGCGCTGGGGGATATGGTGATGTTGGACGGCGTCCCGATGACGAGCTTCCTTCCGAGCGAACCGCTGGAGGAACTGGAGCGGACGGCGCGCGACTGCATCGAGATGTTTTCGCCGAACTTGGTCCTGGGCGTCTCGGATGAGCCGTCGCCGGTGTGCGACATCGAGCGCGTCCGCCTTGTGGCGGAGATCCTCAAGGAGTATGAGCCGGCATGAGTGATCTGCCCGACAAGACTGGCTCACGGTTTCTGATCTACCGGTCTGAGGACGGCTCAGTCGGTATGCGAGTTCGACTGGAAGGCGAGACCGTCTGGCTGACCCAGAATCAGATGGCTGAGCTGTTCCAGACCACGAAACAGAATGTGAGTCTCCACATTCGGAACATCTTCGCCGAGGGTGAACTGGACGCGAGGGCAACTGTCAAGCAATACTTGACAGTTCAAATGGAGGGAAGTCGGGAGATCGAGCGCGCCTTGGATCATTACAACCTCGATGTGATCATCTCGGTCGGATACCGGGTGAGATCGCACCGAGGTACTCAGTTCCGTATATGGGCCACACAGCGGCTTCGCGAGTTGCTGACCAAAGGATTCACCCTCGACGATGAAAAGCTCAAGCAAGCCGGTGGCGGCGCTTACTTCGACGAGCTTCTCGCCCGGATCCGGGACATCCGATCGTCGGAGAAAGTCTTCTGGCGAAAGGTGCTCGAAATATACGCGACCAGCATGGATTATGACCCGCGTACTGAGATGTCCCAGCGGTTCTTCGCGACTGTCCAGAACAAGATCCACTGGGCGGCACACGGACACACCGCCGCAGAGATCGTATCCTCACGCGCCGACGCATCGGCGCCGAACATGGGGCTCACCTCCTGGGCCGGCGGCAAACCTCGCAAGGCGGACGCCGAGATCGCGAAGAACTACCTCGACCACGAGGAGTTGGATGCCTTGAACCGGATTGTAACCGTATACCTGGAGTTTGCTGAGCTTCAAGCGCTGAATCGGAGCCCGATGTACATGCGCGACTGGCTCACCAAGCTGGACGACTTCCTCCGAATGAGCGGGCGGGAGGTGCTTGCGCATCTCGGACGGGTAACGCACGAGGAGGCGCTTTCCAAGGCCCATGCGGAGTTCGAGCGGTATCGCGCACAGCACTTGAACGATGTCTCTCCGGTCGAAGAGCACTTCCTGGAGGCCATTGAGGAGTTGAAGCAGTTGGAGGCGAAGAAGCCATGACAGTGGATAGGAGTATTTGAGATGAGACTTCAGAACAAAGAACAATCAGGTATGGTTTTCGATCGGATACTGGCAGAGGCGAGGGGCTTCGGGCTGGAGATTGCGGATCAGGACTTCGGACGTCCGTGGGGCGGATTCCTCAGGTTCGCGGAGGATTCGCTTCCGGCGTTCTTCGAGGCGTATTGGAAGGGTGCGGACACCGGGAAGCATGCGGGCCGGCGCGATCCGAAGGTCCTCATCGTCGCGCCCGCTCAGCGACTCTCGCTCCAGTTGCACCATAGGCGGTCGGAGCTTTGGCGGATACTCGACGGGCCCGTTATGGTGATCCACGGCCCGGACAAGGATCATCTGGAGGCCGACATCATGTACCCCGGCGAGACGATCAGCATCCCGTGCGGGCACATGCATCGGCTCGCGGGCGCTCTCGACTCGTGGGGCAGGGTGGCCGAGATCTGGCAGCACGAGGATCCGAGCAACCTCTCAGACGAGTCTGATATCGTCCGGGTGCAGGATGATTACGCCCGGTAGAACACAGAGGCACAGAAGGACACGGAAAAAGCGGGAGGCTTCTTATCAGGAAACCAGGAAGATAGGAAGCCAGGAATGGGGATTGATGGCGTGTCGGATCGTGATTGTGGCCGTTCTCCTGATGATATCGATACCCGGGTGCGCGATGTCCGCATCCCTTGACATGGAGCGGGAAGTCCTTCATGTGGGGCACGATGGCCTGGCACTGACAGTCTCGCTCAGGAGTCCGCGTTTTGAGTTCGACGAGTCGGTCGTCGGAGGGACGCCGCCCCTGCGTACCAGTGGGGATCTGACTGAAGAGCGGGAAGCTCGCGGCCGTCTATCCGACTATCACGGTCGGTGACTCCGTGCTGGAGGTCCGCCTGCTCCTCGAATGGTCGGCGGAGGAGAACGTCCTGCACAAGTGGGCCGAGTACCGTCTCATTGGCGGCTGTCCGAGGCTTCTCAAAGAGGTTACCCTGGACGAGGTTGTCACGTCCGGGCAGATCGACCTGAGTCCGAGCGACCCCCAGAGCCATCCCGCGTTTCTCGATGGATTCTTCGCCGGCATCGAGTTTCCGGTGGCGTCCACTCGGCTGGAGAATGGCCGTCTGATCCTCGCTCATCGCCCGGGTCTGATGGTGAAGCCAGGAACTTGGCATCAGACTCGGAAGGCCGTCTTCGGCGTCGCCCCGAAGGGCGAGGAGAGGCGCGCATTCGAGCGTTACATCGCCGCCAATCGTCCCGGTCCGAAGGGATTCCACGTCAACTACAACAGTTGGTGGACCTCCCCCGTGCCGTACAAGGAATCGGACATCCTCGGCATCGAGGCCATCTTCAAGGAGAAGCTCTACAAACCCCATGGTGTCTCCTTCGATACGTTCTGCATCGACATGGGCTGGTCCGACGTGAAGAGCGTCTGGGAGATTGACAAGGGGCTCTTCCCCGATGGTTTCACCAAGATCCAACGCGCGGCAGAGCGGATGAAGGCCAACCTCGGGCTCTGGATCTCCCCGTGCAGTGCGTATCCCGGTGCGGTCGACAACGAGCAGGCGGCTCGGGATGGCTATGAGACCTTCGTTGACGGGCCACGATACGCGTGTCTCGCCGGGGAGCGCTATCGTGCGCGGCTGACGGACTGCCTCGTCCGGATGGTCACGGAGAACGGGGTGCGGCACATCAAGTTCGACGGCTACCGGCCCCAGTGCACAGAAGCCGGTCACGGTCACGAGCCGGGCGCACTCGGGTGCGAGGCGGTCGCTCAGGGGATGATCTCCGTATTCGAGGCCGTTCGCAGGGCCGCCCCCGACACCTGGATGGAGACGACGTGCTTCGGCTGGAACCCGAGTCCCTGGTGGCTCTTCTACGCCGACTCGGTGATCGGGACTTACGGCGACGACGCTCCATACGGGCGGGTTCCGTCGCCGGTCTACCGTGAGAGCTACACGACCGCCCGCGACTACTTCAACCTCCAGGGCGCGGACTTGCTGCCGATCCCGGATGTTGCGCAGGAGGTGCTCGGCGTCGTCCATCAGACGGGGGACGACCTGCTGAACGACGCGGTGATGACGATCATGCGGGGGCACATGTTCCTGCCGGCGTACATCAATCCCGCGTACATGAGCGATCGGCGGTGGAAATCGCTGGCCGACCTCCTGAAGTGGGCGCGCGCAAACGCTCCGCTGCTCCAGGAGACCGAGCCGCTGCTGCCGGAATCATGGCTTCAGGGAAAGACGCCCAGGTTCACCAACGATTCGCCGATGCCGCGTGAGCCCTACGGATATGCGCATTGGGGTGACGGCAAAGGCCTGGTTGCGCTCCGGAATCCGTGGATCACGCCACAGACGTTCAAGCTCAAACTCGGCGCTCTTGCGAAGGACTCATCCGCAGTCAGCATCTATCCTGAGCCACGACTCTATATGCGAGATCTCCGCTCCGGCGATACCATCGACGTTCCACTTGCGCCGTATGAGACGGTCGTCCTCTCGATCGGCCGAAACGCGACTGAAGGTCTGCCGGATGCCTCGAAGGTCGAGCGGCGCATCAAGTCGGATGTCACGGAGCGCGCCCTGACACGGGTCAAGCTCGATGGCGCGGGTGAGGCGTTCGGGCCGGATTGGACCGATCCGATGGCAGGCGCGGAGTCGGGGACTTCGCTCTCACTGGAGGCGGATGTCACTGTCGAGGCTCCTGACGCCGACCTGCTCGTGCTCCTGGAAGGGACTTCCTCACAGAACGCGCCGTACTGTCGCCTCCTGGTAGATGGCAAGGAGCGTCCGATGACCATGAGCGGCTCCGACGCTGGATGGGCGGCGACGGGTCTGCCGAAACCGGAGCACTGGCTGTTCCTGACGGCTCCTCTGCGGTCAGGCAAGAACCGCATCAAGCTCGATCTGCTGGCCGGCGATGAATGCCAGAAGCTCTCGGCATTCATCTGGGCGAAGATGCCCGGGAAACCGGGACAGCCATTGCCCGCGCCTGAGATGGTCTCCCGGGACGCTGTTCCTCTGCTCGAACCGATCGAGACACGGACGATACCGATCACGAGCAAGGCGGTGAAGAGCACGATCGACCGGATCGACGGCATCTACCTCGACTGGCTCGAGCCGCTGTCGGTCTCGCAGGGGTGGGGGACGCTTCAGAGGAACAAGAGTGTCTGGGAGAAGCCGCTCGTCATCGCAGGGACACGCTACCTCAGGGGGCTCGGCACGCACGCGCCCTCGCGGATTACCTACGCCCTCGACGGAAAGTATCGGCGATTCCAGGCCTCGGTTGGCGCGGACTCTGCCACCAGCCCGACAGTCAGCTTCGAGGTCTGGGTCGATGGGGAGAAGCGCTGGGAGTCTGGCTTGATGAAACGCGAGGATGCCGCGCGTCCGGTGGACTTAGACATCACCGGCGCGAAGGTCCTCGAACTGATCGTAGGCGACGGCGGGAACGGCATCAATGCTGACCACGCCGATTGGGCCGACGCTCGTCTGATGCGGTAGAGGACCGTCACTTCGGACAGAGGCAAGCCTCGATCCGCGCGTGGCACTTCGGGCAGGTCGGCACTCCTCGCGCGGGCTGCCAGTCGTTGCCGGCGTTCGGGCCGAGGATCACGAACTCCGCGCTGTACTTCCTGCCGCCGATGGTGACATGCGCCTTCACGATGTTCGAGTCGGTGGGATTCTCGGCGGTCACCTCGTATGCGACCTCCTCCTCCGACGGCCTCAGAGGGTCCGACACCCAGCCCGCGGGGACTTCCAACTGCATGTCGGCGGTCACCCGATGGCCGGAGCGCTCAGCAGTGACGCTTAGCACCTTTGGGAAGCCCGGACGGATTACCGGCTCGCCATGGTAGTGCAGAGTGATCTCGATGTCGTCGTCCACGGTTGCCGTCGCCGACTCCATGTCGCGAGTCCAAAGCTCCCTTGCCTCGTGATTCGCTGTCAAGAGTGGTACAGTAGCAACTGGTACTCTTGTACCAAAGGCTACAGTCGCAAGCTTCGATCGGGCATCGAGAACCGTTCTCCCGAGCAGCACGGTCTGATCGGTCAACTCGCCGACCGTCTTCGGCGCGTCGAGGTTCTGCGTGAACTTGTGGAGCACGATGCCCTCGCCGATCGGGTCGCGCCACTCAGAGGGGATGATCTTCGTCCCGCCGAGGATTCCGAGGAGAGAGCCAAGCGTCGCGCCGGTGCAGTCGGTGTCGTATCCGCAGTTGACAGCTTTGCACAACTTATCGCCGTAATCCTGTCCATAGAGCCAGCCGATGATCGTGAAACCGTGGTTCTGCGGCGCGTGGCACGGATGATTGTGACCGAATCGGGTGATGATCCGGCTTCGGGCGTCTTCCCACGAGACTTTGTTCTCATGACACCAGACGGCGGATGTGACCGCTCGATGTATGTGCGACCAGACCGGGATCATGCCGAGCCCGATGCGGATCAGGGTTATCGGGTCGCTGATGACGAAGGCGGCGCTCTCCAGTGCCGCCCAGAACATCTCGCCCCAGACGCCTTCGCCGCCCGCGTGATCGAGGACGGCATCCTTCCACGCCATGACAGCCGCGAGTTGTGGATCGCCGGGAGCGATGCAGGCCCATATCTCGCTGCGGATCGGTGAGCCCATCTGGTCGATGAAATCGTTCTCGAAGCACCCGCTAATGGGCGGCCGAAGCCCGCGCTGGAGGTTTCGCTGGCAGAACCCGTACTCGTCCCATGGATACGGCGCAAGGTGTTTCATCCAGTAGTCGGCGAAGTCATTGAGGCCGGGGTTGATGCCGCGCTCCTGGAGCATCTTCAGCCAGACGAGTTGGAGGTCGAGGTCGTCGTTCGGCGCTGACTCGGAGGGCATCGGATCGTAGTACTTGAGGGTCAGTATCTCCTTGCGGCCCTCGGTCGGAGCGCCGAGCGTGCCTCCGATGTTCTTGCCGAGCCAGCATGCGTAGACCTTGTCGCGGTACTCGGCCTCGCTCAGTATGATCGGTCGGTTCAGCTTCATGATCGACTCCTTTGGAACACAGATGGAACAGATGATGCACAGATGGCACGGATGGGATTCTTATCGGGAAGCCAGAAATTCGGAAAACCACGAGAGGGATTGTGGAACTCCACTATGCCATTCATGGATTCCTGCCCTCCCGGTTTCCTGATATGTTTTTTCCGTGTCATCCTCTGCAATCTGTGTTATCTGTGTTCTACATGAACTTCTCCCCCGTGACTTCCTCGTAGATCGCGAGGACGTTTACGAGCGGCGTGTCCGGCTGGATGCAGTGCGCGGGCGCGAAGAAGTACCCGCCGCCCTTGCCGATCACGTCGATCCGGTGGCGCGCCTCGGCCCGGCACTGCTCGACAGTCCCGTGCGGGAGCGTCTGCTGGGTGCTGATCATCCCGCAGTAGGTGAGCTTGTCGCCGTGGAGGCGCTTCAACTCCTCCGGGTCCATGCCCACCGGCTCCGGCTGAACTGCGTCGAGGATATCGAGACCCATCTCGATCAGGCGCGGCTGAAGGAGTCGAGACGACCCGCAGCAGTGCATCATCGTTTTCGTTCCGAACTCGTGGCCGAGGTCGATGAACCGCTGGATTCGCGGGCGGAAGAACTCGTCGAAGGTCTCCGGGCTCATCGTGGGCCCCTTCTGCGAGCCCAGGTCTTCTCCCAGGCAGAGGATGTCGATCTTGCCCTGACCGGCCTCCAGTGACCGCCTGCACCATTCGTAGTAGAAGTCCACGCGCCGGTCGATGATCGCGATGCCGACCGGGTCCTCGGTGATGATGTCGATGAGCACCTGCTCCATCCCTCGACCGCGACCGACGCCGTTGATGATGTCCGGGATGCCGGCGCTCCCCAGGCAGACCGCATAGTCCTTCACCGCCTCGATCTGCTCGGGAATGACCGAGTAGTCGTAGTTATCCGCGTCCGGCCAGTCGTAGGACTCCACATCCTCCATAGTATAGAGGCGCGCGAGAGTGAGATCCCAAGCCTCAGCATATGTACCTCCGGCGTTGTTCTGGACCATCTTGTACCCGACTCCGAAGTCGTCACAGAAGTCTGCGCCGTTCAGTGGCTTTGGAGGCGGCTTCAGGCTGGCGGGGCCGATATGGCGGAAATCTACCTGGAATGCGTCGGTGTAGCTTCTCTCGCCGAAATGGGCGCACAGTGCTTGATGGATCTCCGGCGTGACATAGATCGTGATCGGCGGTCGGTCCGGCTGGACGTGGTTCACCGCCATCAGGACTCGTTCCTTGGGTGTCATGTCAGTCTCCTGTAGGGGCGTGCCTAGTGCCGCCCGATTGGTCGCCGGGCGGCGCTAGGCACACCCCTACAGGATTATACTGCACGAGAGGACATACGTCCAATGCCCGTAACAGTTCACGCTTGGGGATAACGAGTTTGATCAGGCAGGGAAGAGGACAGACTTGCCTGCGAGCAGTTGCCTGCATGATTCGAGCATGTCCAGACCCCTGACGTGCCATGTGCCAAACAGACTCATGAGCGTCATCTTTGTCTCGGAACCCTTCGCGCTTCGTGTGCCTCCGCATACCTTGCGGGCGATCACACACGGCCTCAGCGCTCGTTCTGCGCCATTGTTGTCCGACGGTACTTCCGGGTACTCTACGAACATGAACAACTCGTGCAAGCGATCTATGAATCTCTTTGCCAGCGTCTGCTGTGGAGCATCTGAGCCGACATACGGACCTGAGAGCGCCTCTACCTCTTCCTCGAAGAGTACTCGCTTCCACTTGCGAACCTCCGCCTTCTTGCTCCGGAACTCCTTTGCCCGATCGTAAACACCCTTCACCGCATCCGCCCATGCGATGACGCCCGTGTCGTCCGCGTTCCTCTCCTTCAGTTTGTGCAGATCCCTGGCCAGATGTGCCCAGCATATCTGGCGGTCTGCAACTACCGGGTTGTATCCGGCATAGCAATCCGTTACCACTACCCCTTCGTAGTCGCCGCCTATCGTTTCCTTCGGGATCTCTCCACTCCGACTCCGCCGGTAGATGAAGTATCGCACGTTCTTAGTGGAGAAGGTCCAGATGTATCCGTTCAGCCCATCCTCTCTCCAGCCCGTCTCGTCTGCGTTTATGTATGGGCTTCCACGTACAAGCGAGAGTAGCCGCTCTTTCTCTTTTTTGCCACAGTCTGCCACCGTGTGCAATATCTCGCTTATCTCTCCCACAGAGAGCTGAAGACCATACAGAGCCTTCAGCAATCCCTGTATCGTCCGCTTTGTCATGCGACCTACCGTCGAAAGATACGATATCAGGCTCATCAGGTTCACGCCTACCCGATGCTTGCCTACAACCTGGCCGGAAAGGTCAACCTTCGGCACATGACTCTTGCCACAGTATCCGCATCTTCTGGCGATGAACCTGTGCTCGACTACGTCCACAGGCACGATGGGGATGTCGATGACTTGGCGGAGTCTCTTTACCGTGCCCCCTGTGAGCGCTCGGCCGCAGTCCGGACACTTCGAGTGCGCGTGCTCGACTACACGGGTGGGTGTCTCCCGCCTGCGCACGAACGACTTCTTGCGCTTCTTTCGTTCAGCTGCCCGGCGCTCTTTGCGGTTCGGCTTCACCCAGTCAGGCACGGATGGGGAACTGCCATCACCGCCGGAAAGCCTGGCGCGAAGGTCTTCGTTCTCCTTCTCCAGGTCGCCGATACGCGCCACGAGTTGGGGAACTAGACCTTCCAACTGGCTGACCCTGGCCTCAAGCTCCTCGTATGTCGGCTTGGATTGCTCGCTCACACTCCTTGGTTCGAGACGCTCCCAGCAGGTTCCTTCTTCTTACAGACAAAATAATCCCTAAGCCTGAACTGTTACGTCAACGCCCACAGGCAGGGTAGGGGGCTATCCGCACGGAATACCACCCTGGGTGAGGATATGAAACGTCCGGTTGTGGCGGTTACAATGGGTGATCCGGCGGGGATCGGGCCGGAGGTCGTGCTCGGTGCCTTGAAGAGCGCCGAGGTCTATGAGCGCACGGTCCCGGTCGTGATAGGGAGCATCGAAGTACTGCGGAGACAGACAGGCGTCTCTGGGATCGAGCTGGTATCCGTCGATAGTCCTGAGAACGCTGAGGGGCAGTGTGGCCGCATGGATGTGCTCGATGTGCCGACGCCCGGAGTGGAGTCGATCGTTCCGGGGAAGGTCCAGGCGGCGGCGGGAGTAGCGGCCGATGCGTACATCCGCAAGGCGTGCGACCTCGCCCTCGAAGGTCGCATCGACGCCATCTCGACCGCACCGATCAGCAAGGAGAATCTCCGAGCCGCCGGAATCCGAGGCATCGGGCACACCGAAGTGCTTGCCGAATACCTGCATTCCCCCGATCCGCTCACGCTTTTCATCACCGAGAACATGCGTATCTTCTTCCTCTCACGGCATCTCTCGCTTCGGCAGGCGATTGACTACATCACCGAGGAGCGGATGATCATCATGATCCGCCGGGTCGATGCGTCGATGCGGGACTTAGGCTTCCAGTCGCCGAGTATCGCTGTCGCCGCGCTCAATCCCCATGCGAGCGACGGCGGGCAGTTCGGGGACGAGGAAGTGACGATCATCATCCCCGCGATCGAGAAGGCGCGAGGCGAGGGGATCGATGTCATCGGCCCGATCGGCGCGGACTCGGTCTTTCACCAGGCTCTCGAGGGGCGGTTCGACTGCGTGATCTCGCTCTACCACGATCAGGGCCACATCGCTGCCAAGACCCGCGATTTCTTCCGCACGGTGACCGCGACCCTCGGGCTGCCGATCCTGCGCACATCGGTCGATCACGGCACGGGCTTCGACATCGCGTGGCAGGGGAGGGCGAACCCGGTCAGCATGGAGGCGGCGATCCTGGCGGCGGCGGAGATGCTGGGGCACGGGGCGTAGGGGCGAAGCATTGGCTGCCGAGTGCGGAACAGCTTGGGCAACCGGAAGCCAATGCTTCGCCCCTACACGATGGCCTTGAACGCTTCCATCCGCTCGCAGTAGGCGCCCTGTGCCATCGGGGCGTCGAGCAGGGGGTCCTCGCTTTCCTCCATCCATTCCCGCAGCTTTCGGATGAGGTCATCTCGGATGGTCGCATGCTCCGGAGTATCGGCGAGATTGTGCTGCTCGTCCGGGTCATCGTCCAGATCGAAGAACTCGATCGGCGGATGGTACATCACAGGGTAGGGGACATCGAGCGCCTTCGAGACCTCCACATAGGACTTCGCGTTGTTGCAGTAATCAGGCGAAGTTTCCTGCCAGGGTGCATTCTCGAAGTTGGCGATCAGCTTCCACCGCTCCGTGCGGATGGCCCTCATCGGGTCATAGTAGGTGTGATACGTCTTCTCCGCGAAGACGGCCTCGCGCGGGACGTAGTATTCCTCGGCGAGCAGCCCCTTGAAGCTGCGACCGTGCAGGTTCGAAGGAAGCGGCATCCCCGCGAGGTCGAGCAGGGTGGGGAGCACATCCACGTTCGATATCATCTCCCGGCGCGTGACTCCTCCCTGAGCGCCCGGGACGCGGATGATGAACGGCACCTCGATCCCGGGGTCGTAGAGGGTCATCTTGGCGTGAGGGAAGGCGATCCCGTGGTCCGCCGTGAAGACGACGATCGTGTTCCCGGCGACATTCGAGGAGTCGATCGCATCGACGATTCGCCCGAACGCCTCGTCGGCCGATGACACGGATGCCTCGAGTTCCGACAGGTCCTCGCGGATCTCCGGTATGTCGGGCAGCCAGGGTGGAACGGTCAAACTCCGAGGGTCCTGCGCCTCGACATCGGGGTGGTGGAACGGTCTATGCGGCTCACTGAAGCATACCTCCGCGAACAGGGGGCGAGATGAGTTTCCTCGTTGGGCCATGAACTCCACGAAGCCATCCGCGACCTCGGCGCACCTGCCGGTCCTGTGGATCTGATCGTGCCCGCACCGCTCGGCGTGCCGGGCCTCGTGCTGAGAGCCGAAGAGGTGTGTATCGTAGCCTCCACCGCCGAGGATCTGGGCGAGATGCCGCTCCTCCGGGTGCAGGTCGTTTGCGAACCCGCCATGCGTGAGGCCGACGACCCCGTTGGCATGGGGGAATCGCCCGGTCCATAACGCGGCGCGCGACGGACTGCACTGCGGTGCGGTGCAGAATGAGTTGGCGAACCGGATTCCTGTTCCGGCGAACCGGTCGATATTCGGCGAGCGAACGTCCTGCGCCCCGTAGCATTGCAGGTGTTGCCCCAGATCGTGGCAGATCACAACGACGATGCTCGGCTTCTCGGATAGCATAATGTTCCTTTCCTGCAGTGTAGTGGCCGTGCCTCAGTGCCGGCCAGTGACTTGTAGGCCGGCACTGAGGCACGGCCACTACACCTCATAGATGCACGCGATGGATGATCAGCGAGTAGATCACATAGAACCAGCCGAGGAGCACATGCAGAAACGTCCATAGTATGGATTGCGTATGCCCCCACGAGATCAGGCCGGCGATGATGCTCCCTGAGCCGACTCCGACTGCTGCGGTAGTCCTTGAATGGTTGTCAGACATGCTTATCACCTCTTTGGAGTATGTAGTGGCCGTGCCTCAGTGCCGGCCACCGGGATGGCATGGCCGGCACTGAGGCACGGCCACTACAATTCACTTTGGGAGCTTGGCCGTTATTCTCTCAAGCGTCGATACGTTCCTCAGCAGCCTGCCGTCGACGTACAGACTATACCCCTTCTTGATGCCTTCATAGCGCCGTCCATCGGGCCGATCATCCCAGACGATGCTGAGCATGTGTCCCTTGTACGGCACGCGGTCGAGCCGGAAGTGGTCCCATGGCACTCCAGCGACCGGGTACAACTCGATCACATCGTCGCTCCTCGGGACGAGGCCGCCGATGAGGGTGACGATCAGGTCGTTGTAGGTCGAGTGGAAGTAGTCCGGACAGCCGTACATCTGCCCGTCGTCTGCGTTGCCCTCCTCGCGGATGTTCGGCTGCTTCCACGTGCCCTTGTCCTCATAGTGAAGGCTCGTGTATGAGTCGAGCAGTTCCCAGACCTTCCGCGGCGTGACTGCCGGGCTCATGTAAGTCCGGATACCCTGAGCGAGGGCCTGGGCGACGAGGCTCTCCGCATGTGGCCACGTCGGGCCGTTCCAGTTGCAGAGGGTGACCTTCGGCGTGTACATCGGACACTTCATCGTGCAGGTGGTCACCGGGTAAGTCCCCCAGAACTCCGATGGGTCTAGGAGCGATTCGAACGCCCGCACGGAGCGCTTGTCGGCGGCCCCGAAGGTGAACGGGTAGATGCCGACCACCTCCTTGACCATCGCCTTCTCGTCCGTGCCGGTCTTGATCGAATAGAAGTACCCCGTGTGCGAGTCCCACATCAGGGTGTTGATCGCTTCCTTGATCTTGTCGGCCAACGCATCGAACTGGGACGCCTTGCCCGGATCTCCGAGCGCGCGATACGCCTCGGCGACCGCACGGGCGTTAGCATAGTAGTATGCCGTGTAGTCGGGGCGATAAAGGTTGGTCTCCTTCGAGCGGTCGTAGTTGTCGAACGCGAACCATGCGGGCTGCCATTCCATGCCGGTCGCCCAGTGGTTCGGCGGGTTGAGCAGGTAGTCCCTCAGCGGCCGGTCGGTGGCAAGCTTGCCGGGGAATGCACATTCAGTGTCCTCCGCCCACGCCGGAAGGAGCTTCGCCAACTCCCTCCTGTCGGGGTGAACGAGGTACGCGTTCCAGAGAGTCTGCGCGATCCAGTGGGTGTACCCGCCGAACCGGCGTCCGTTTGGTTCGCGGCGCTTCCCGAGGATCTCCGCCTGGCCGAATGCATACCGGCCGTCCCTGAGCCACCGCACCTCATCCATGATGTGCGGCGCGCTGTAGGTGATATGCCGCGTGTATCCCCCGCGCTTGCCCTCGAAGAAGCCGGGAACGCCGTCCTCCTCCTGGTAGTTCACGCGGACGAGCAGCCACCGATAGTACCAGCAGCGAGTCCACTTCTCGTCGGGGCAGTCGAAGTACGGGATCTCGTCCGCGAGCCACTTCTCGATCTCGGCGCGCTTCTTGTGGATGCGCGTCCTGAGCGCCTCGTCGAACCGGTCAGCGCCCATCATCGCTCGGAACGGATATCGCGGCAGTTCGTTCGGATCGAGCGCCAGGAAGCCGATCCTCTTCGCCATCTCCCGGACCGACTTCGGCGTCCGGGAGAGAGGCGCGGGCTGATCCGCAGGGACCTCGATCGGGGCATCGAGGCCGAATGATCCCGCGAGTGCCTTGGCCTCGTCGGCGCTGAGGGCCGTGTTCCAGACCATCACATCGCCGAGCGATCCCCTGAAGTGCTCGCCGACGCTCCATCCGCCGATGGTCCAGTTGTCGGGATCCTTCGGGAACGGCTGGACGGGGGAGTTCGCGACCTCTTTCCCGTTGAGATAGAGCCGCGCATGCGACCGATCATCCAAGGTGATGGCGATGTGGAACCACTGGTCCTCGGGCAGCCATAGGGTGGGTATCCAGTCGCGGCCCCAGGATGCGAGCTTGGCGGAGTAGACGGAAACGACTAGGCCGCCCGCGTCAGCCGACCCGATCACCTGCCCAAGCGCCTCGCTGGCGGTCTTGACTCGCGCGGAAAGAGTGAAATCCCTGCGGAACTTCATCTTCTCCGGAGCGCCGACCGCGATCTGAGTGCTGCCGTCGAACGCGAGTCCCTCGGAGGTCCACTTTCCGCCGGAGAGCCTTCCGTCGGCCTTGGATGTCGAGTAGTCGTGGACGATACTCCCCTTGCTGTCGTCCATCTTGTACCAGAGCACGAGGTTGTCCGGCTGAGGGATGGCGGTCGCGCTCAATGATGACATTATCGACAGGATGGCGCTGATGACGAGGATGATCGTTCGCACGGACAAACCCCCTCGGCCCGGAGGCCGGTCCCCCTTCGTAAGGGGGACATCTGTGCTGGCCCGGAGGCCGGTCCCCCTTCGTAAGGGGGACAGCTTTGGTGCAAGGTTAGTGGAGTGGGGGCGAAAATCCTCTTGAGGGAGGCAAACAGAAAGGCCCGGGAGTTTCCTCTCGGGCCTCTGATGCGATAGAATCCGCTGCCCTAGTCGGCAGTCGTGAACGGCAGCAGTGCGATCTCACGGGCGCGCTTGATCGCATGCATAATGATCCGCTGGTGCTTGGCACAGTTGCCGGTCGCTCTTCGCGGCATGATCTTGCCGCGATCGGACACGAATCTGCGCAACTTGGCCGTGTTCTTGTAGTCTATGGAATCGATCTTGTCCGCACAGAACGCGCACACTCTGCGTCGCGGCCTGCGGAACTTTCCACCGGGACCACCACGGTCACGGTCGCCACCGCCACCAGGACCACTTCTTCCACCGGGTCTTCCTCCGCTGGTTGGTCTCATTTTCTATATCCTCCTGAAACGGTAAGGAGATCTACTCCTCGGCAAACGGGTCTTCCAACTCCTGATCGGCGCCGACCGCAGCCGGCTCAGCGAGTTCGGCCGGTGCAGAGCCTTCCTCGCCATACTCCGGAACCGATTCGATGCGCTCCTTCGGCTTGTCGAGGCCCCTCAGGTTTTCCGCTATGACTTCGGTGACGTATCGGCGAGTCCCGTCTTGGGCGACCCACGAGCGGACCTGCATCCGTCCGTCCACAGCGACCAGCCGACCCTTGGTCAGATAGGTCGAGGCAAACTCGGCAGTCTGCTTGAACGTCACAATCGGTATGAAGTCCGCTTCTTTCTCGCCCTGAGCATTGGGCCGCCGATCCACAGCGATTCGGAACGTACAGACGGCCGTGCCGCTTGGCGAGTATTTCATCTCTGGATCGGAGGCGAGCCTTCCGATCAGTACTACTCTGTTCAACATTCCATGTCCCTCCTGGCCTGCAGAAGTATGATTCCTTACCTGATTTATACTGCTATGGCTCGTCCGTGCGGACGATCAAATGGCGCATCACATCTTCGCCGATCTTCATGGTCCTGTCGAGTTCGTCTTTGACTGCCGGCTCGCCGCTGAAGTTCATAAGGACATAGATGCCTTCTCGCTGTCCCTTGACTTCGTAAGCCAGCCATCGCTTTTCCCATCGGTTGACGGACTCGACAGTACCGCCATGACCCTCTACCACTGCCTTGTATTTCTCGGTGATAGGGGTGATCTGCTCATCCGTGAGGTCCGGATGGACGATGTACAGCGCCTCGTATGGCCGTACCATGGATTCACCTCCCCTCGGACTAATGGCCCTGAATCTAGTTCAGGGCAGGAAGGACGTCGGGTGCGGGCATACTGGCCCTGATCCTGGTGGATCCCCGACGCACTAGCCTCCACGGCATGCGCCGTGGACTTATTGTCGCGACAGTCTACCACGTTCGGCCGGAGTATGCAAGTCCGTTGCGTCAAGCGCGGCTACTCCGGTATAATGAGCGGTGAGGAAGGCGGTGTTTTTCGCTGATCAGATTCATCATCGGCATGCTGGTACTGATATCCACGGAGGCAGCTATCATGGCAGATTCAACTACTGTGAAACCCGAGGGCAGGGCGATATGGGTCGTCCGCTGGGACGTCACCAACTGCGAGCAGATCAAGAATGCGGTGGCTCTCGCGAAGAAGAACAACTTCAACACGCTCGTCGTTCAGGTTCGAGGTCGAGGGGACGCATTCTACAACTCGCACTTCGAACCGAGAGCCGAGGCCCTGACCGATCCGGACTTCGATCCGCTTCAGTGCTACATCGACGAGGGCCACAAGGCCGGGCTGAGGATCGAGGCTTGGATGAACACCCATTACACCTGGGGGTCGGAGGAGCTTCCCAAGTCGCCGGACCACATCGTCAACAAGCATCCCGAGTGGCTGATGCACACCCGCGACAACGCAGTCACCCTGACCGCCGGCGGACAGTCCGAGGGAGCTTATACATGTCCGAGCAACCCCGAGGTCAAGGAGCACGTGCGCAACTGCTTCCTCGATGTCGCCAAGAACTACGACGTTGACGGCATCCACTTCGATTTCGTCCGCTATCCGAGCGTGGACTACTGCTTCTGCGATGGATGCCTCAGCCGCTTCAAGGAGCGGATGGACAAGGTGACGGCCTCTGACAAGATCGAGACACTGGAGGCGATGAAGGACCGGCTGGCATATACGCAGGCGTTCCCACAGGAGTACGATCAGTTCCGCCGCGACCAGATATCCGACCTCGTGGGACAGATCTACCGTGGGGCGCACCTCATCAAGCCGGGGATCTCCGTCTCCGCATCGGTTTTCCCGAGCTACGATGACGCGTACAATCACCGATTCCAGGACTGGAAGTTCTGGCTGAGGCTCGGGATCGTCGATGAGCTGTTCCCGATGATCTATGCGCAGGACACGGAAACGTTCGTGAAGAACTGCGAGGATGCCGTGAAGTCGGCGAACGGTCGCCAGGTCTGGGCGGGAATCGGCTCATGGCGCATACCTGTGGAGAGCGCGATTGAGAAGATCGAGAAGGCCCGGGAACTCGGCGTCCAGGGCATATGCCTGTTCTCCTACGGCGCGGCGACCAAGGATGGTACGGACGATACATACCTCGCGGAGATCAAGAAGGCCGTATTCCAGGTGCCGGCCTCGATCCCCGAGATCACGTGGTTGAAGAAATGACACTCGGAGTCGCAAAACCTGAGGAAGTCGGCCTGGACGCCGAGCGCCTGAAACGAGCCGAGCAGATAGTCATTGGCGGCGTCGAGAGGGATGAGTACACCGCCGGCGTCTACCTTGTCGCGCGACATGGAAGGATCGCCGCTCAGGGCCCATTCGGTCGTTTGGGCGAACCCGGCGCACCCGAGGCGAAGATCGACTCGATCTTCGACATGGCGTCGATGACGAAGCCGGTCTCGACCGCCACGTCGCTCATGATGCTGGTCGAGCAGGGCAGGCTGCACCTCAATCAGCCGGTGACGGACTTCTTCCCCGACCGCAAGATGCCGCATCTCTCCGAGGTTACGATCAAGCAGCTTCTCACGCACACCTCCGGTCTCCCGGCATGGTGCGATCTCTTCTCGAAGGAGGGAACGCGCGAGTCGGCGATCGAGCAGCTCCTGCAGATCCCGTTGGAGAAGCCACCGGGCACGCACTACGCCTACAGTTGCATGGGGTACATCACGCTCGGCCTGGTGATCGAGGGGATCACAGGCATGCCGCTCGAGGTGTTCGCCGCCGAGAACGTCTTCAAGCCGCTGGGGATGGCAGAGTCGGGCTACAACCCATCGAAGGACTTGTGCGGGCGGATCGCGCCGACCTCGCACAGTCGCGGAAGGGATTACTGCCTCAAGGGGGAGGTCCATGACGAGAATGCCCATGCGATGGACGGGAACGCGGGCAACGCGGGGCTCTTCTCGACTGCGCCGGATATCGCGATCTACGCGCAGATGATGCTCAACGGCGGGGAGTATGACGGTGTGCGCCTCCTGAGCCCGCTCAGTGTTCGACTGATGATCTCGAATCGGATCGATCCCTCGATCGGCGGTCACGGCCTGGGGTACTTCACTCGGCCGAACGAGATGACTCCTGCTGCCGACCTCTTCTCTGCACGTGCGGCGGGACACACGGGGTTCACTGGGACGTCGTTCCTGCTCGACCCGGAATACGACATCTTCGTGATCCTGCTGACGAACCGCGTCTACAAGAAGCGCGAAGCCCCGGATTTCCTCCGTCGCCGACGCCTCTTCCACAACGCCGTCGCAGCTTCGATAGTGGGGGAGTAGGAACCACAGAGGCACAGAGGACACGGAGAAAAGCAAAAGGGACTGGGAGTAAGTTTCCCGGTCCCTTTTCGAATTTCGAGTTTCGTGCTTCGAATTTTCCCTACATGATCTGCATCGGCATGACGACGTAGAGGTAGTCGTCCTTGCCGACCTGCTTGATGACGCCGGCGTTGAGGGGGCCGCTGAGCTCCATGGCGATCCCCTCGGTATCGACGACGCTCAGGTACTCCACGAGGTACTTCGCGTTGAAGGCGATCTCGATGTCCTCGCCCTCCTTCACGATGTCCAGCTCGTCGTATGCCTTGCCGACATCGCCGCTCTCGGCGGTGACGGTCATGCGGTCGCCCTCGGTGCGCAGGATGATGCGGTTCGCATTCTCCCTGGCGACGATTGATGCCCTGCGGACCGTCGAAAGCAGCGACTCGGCGGGCATCGTGAGCTTTTTTTCGGACGACTGAGGGATGATGCGGTCGTAGTTCGGGAACTGGCCCTCGATCAACCTCGATACGACCGAGGTGCCGTTGATCTGGAACTTGATCTGGTTCTCCGCAATCGAGATGTTCACGCCGGTGTCCTCGTCCTCGAGCATCCGGCCGACCTCGCCGAGCGCCCGGCCGGGTACGATCGCGGTGGCTTCGCCCGTGGCGTTTGCCACCTCGGAATCGCGGAGTGCGAGCCGGTGTCCGTCGCTTCCGACGAGACGAACCCCATCGCCATTGAGGACCAGCAGTATGCCGGTCAATATCGCCCTCGACTCGTCCGGTGAGACGCAGAAGATCGTCTGCTTGATCATGTCCTTGAGGACCGATTGCGAGATCTCGAAGCTGTGTTCGTCCGGCACGTCGGGAAGGGCGGGGAACTCCTCCGGCGGGAGGCCGAGGATCGTGTAGTCGGACTTCTCGCATTTGACGTTCACGGCGTTCTGCTCGTTGACAGACAGGATCACGTCCGACTCGGGCAGCGTCGCCAGGAACTCGCCGAGCACCCTGGCGGGCACAGTGAGAGCACCCTCCTCGTCGATGGTGGCGGGGATACTGCATTCGATCCCCATCTCCAGGTCGAACGACATCAACCGCAGATGGTCATCCTCGGTCTTGATGAGGACGTTGTTCAGAATCGGCAGTGCACTCCGTCCGGCGACTGCCCTGCTGACAGTCTGGACGCCCTCGTGCAGGTCCTTCCTCGAGCATATGGCTTTCATGCAGCGACCCTCCCTGAGCATTTCGGAATGTGTTGGTGAACGACTCGTAATACATGCGCCTGCCTGGTCCCAGGCGTGGCCGAGACAGTATAGCACAGGGAGGGAAGTGCAATCAATATTTGAATGATTGCCAGCAGCATGCTTCAGCGCTATAATCTACCACATGGAGAGTCTGGTCCTCACGGTTGACCCCGCTGTTCCTGATCCTGAGGTCATTCAAACGGCGGTGGAGGCGATTCGGCGGGGCGAACTGGTCTCGTTCCCGACGGAGACAGTCTATGGTCTCGCGGCCGATGCGTTCAACGATGATGCCGTCGCACGCGTCTACGAGGTAAAAGGCCGGCCTGCGAACAACCCGCTGCCAGTGCAGGTGGCTTCTGCGGACGACATCAGACAAGTGGCGATCGATATCCCGGATGTGGCATGGGAGCTGATCCGCCGGTTCATGCCCGGCCCGCTCACCATCGTCTTGCGCGCATCGCCCGGTCTGCCCGACATGGTGACTGCAGGGACTGGGACCGTTGGCGTCCGAATCCCCGATCACCCCGTCGCGCTCGCGTTGATCCGGGCAGCCGGAACCGCTATCGTCGCCCCGAGCGCGAATCCATCCGGCGAACCGCCTCCCCCAAGCGCCGAGGAGGTACTCGCGTATCTCGATGGCCGGATCGAGTACATCCTCGACGCCGGCCCGACACTGCTCAAGATCGCTTCGACGGTCGTCGATCTGACCTGCACGCCTCCGCGAATCCTCCGGCACGGCGCAATCAGCGAAGAAGACCTCGCTCCGTTCCTCAAGCGCTGATCGACCTACCGCCTGTGTTTAGCGATTTATCGCTTCGGGAATGCACAGATGATGGAGTCCGGCTCCATACTCCCAAACACGGAGAGGATCATGCCCGATCCACGATTGCCGATCACCAGCGACGAAGGCTTCTACGAAATGCGCTTCGAGTCTATCGGTGGACTCGGAAGCAACCTCGCGAGCCAGATGCTCGCCGAGGGTCTCGTGCTCAATATGGGCTTCAACGGCGCGAACTTCTCCTCTTACGGCTCTGAGAAGAAGGGATCGCCGGTCACCTCGTTCATTCGCATCTGCGAGTGCGACAGGGACGTCCGGAGCAGCAGCCCGGTCGAGCGCCCCCACCTGCTCGCCATCTTCCATGAGCAACTGATCAGCATTCGGGGGATGACCGAGGGTCTGTACCCGGAGAGTGCGGTCGTGGTGAACACGTCGAGCGATCCGGCGACCATGCGAGAGATCATCGAACTGCCAAGCGGGTCGGTCGTGACCCTCGACGCCATGAAGATCGCGATCGAGGAGAAGTCGAGAATCAACACTGCGATGCTCGGTGCGATCGTTCGGGCGTCCGGCTTCATCGACCGGGACGCGATTCGGAAGGTCATCTCGGACACGTTCTCCACGAAGTATCCCGCGCTCGTCGAACCGAACCTGCGGACGTTCGACCGGGGTTTCGATGAGTCGCAGGTCCAGAGCTTCGAGCCGGATGGTCGATACGAGTTCAAGCCGTATCAGCGGCTGATCCCGAAGCTCGGGTATCGGAACCAACCGATGGGCGGCACGATCACGAACCCCGGGAACACCGTCCTGAAGGACCTCAGCTCGGCGCGGCATGGATACTACCCGCTGTATCACCGCGATCGGTGCATCGACTGCGGGCTCTGCGACATGACCTGCCCGGACTACGTGTTCGTGTGGGAGATGGGCGTCGACAAGCAGGGGAAGCCCGCTCCCGTCCTGCGCGGTCCGAACCTCCAGTACTGCAAGGGCTGCCTCAGGTGTGTCGAGATATGCCCTGTCGATGCGCTGACGAAGGAAGAGGAGACGGGCCTTCATACCCAGCCGTCGGACGTGCAGCTTATCGGCCCGATCGAGGCTATCGCGGACATGAGCCAGGCGGATGTCGAGCCGGCCGGGCGCTCCTTCGATGAGGAGAAGGCGGCGGAGTACGTGACCGCGGGCGATGATACTCATACCTGCGAGGTCGATGCCGGCGAAATCAGGACTAGGAGCGATAGATGACACAGACAACTGCCAAGCCGTCACAAGAAGCAAAGCAGATAACCGATTTCCGGAAGGGCAACGAGATGGCGGCCATCGCCGGGAAGCACATCAACTTCCATGTTATGGGCTACTACCCGATCACGCCCTCGACCGAGATCGCCGAGGAACTCGACGAGATGTACGCCGAGGGCCTGCACGACATTCGGATGATCCCCGCTGACGGGGAACATGGCGCCGCCGGGATATGCTACGGCGCCTCGCTCGGCGGAGGGCGAGTGCTGAACGCTACGAGCGCGAACGGCCTCTTGTACTCGATCGAGCAGCTTCCGGTGCAGTCCGGCACGCGCTTTCCGATGGTGCTGAACGTCGTTACCCGCTCAGTGAGCGGCCCGCTCGACATCAGGGGCGACCATTCGGACATCATGATGGCGCTGAACTGCGGCTGGATCATCCTGATGGCGCGGGATCCCCAGGCTGTGTACGATATGAACATCGTGGCGGTCAAGATCGGCGAGCACCCCGATGTCCGGCTACCGGTCATCGTCGCCAGCGACGGGTTCTTCACGAGCCACCAGAAACGGCGTGTGAAGTACTTCGAGGAGTGCAAGGTTGTACAAGAATTCCTCGGCACATTGTACATACATATAACTCCGCTCGATCCTGAGTACCCCGTCACAATCGGGCCGTACATGAACGATCCCGACATGATCAACAACAAGTATCAGCTCCACCTTGCGATGGAGGCGGCCGCGGGAGTGATCCCCCAGGTCTTCGAGGAGTATGGCAGGCTAAGCGGCAGGCGCTATCCCGCTGTCGATGCTTACAGGATGGAGGACGCCGAGGCGGCCCTCTTCCTTGTGAACTCCGCGGCTGACACGGCGAAGGATGCCGCCGACCGCCTGAGGTCCGAGGGGCACAAAGTCGGCGTGGTCAGCCCGAATGTGATCCGCCCATTCCCGGCGGAGGAGATACGGTCGGCCTGCAGGAATGTGAAGGCCCTCCTGATCGCCGACCGAGCGGACTCTTACGGCGCATCGGGCGGCAACATGTCGCTCGAGGTCCGGGCGGCCTTGAAGCAGGACCCGGCGAACCGGACTCTCTGCGCGTCACGGATCTATGGGCTCGGCGGTAAGGACTTCTACGTTGAGGACGCCGAGGAGATGCTCCATACGGCGCTCAAGGTGGCTAAGGAGGGCAAGGTCGAGATGCCGTTCGACTACTTCGGCGTGAACCCCGGCGATCCCGACGTGAAACTGGAGTACGAGCAGCCGCCGATCAGCCTGGAGGAGTCCTCCCCCGGGATCAATAGCGTGCACGCGGAGAGCGCCCGGCCCTCACCCCCGACCCCTCTCCCAGAGGGCGAGGGGAGTCCCCCCTCGCCCTCTGGGAGAGGGGTCGGGGGTGAGGGCCGGGCGCTCTCCGGCAAGGCGACCGTCGGCACGACGCGTCAGTTGGCAATGATGCCCCAGCGGATCGCTCCCGGTCACGGCGCGTGCCCTGGATGTGGGATCTTCCCGAGCGTCGATCAGTTCCTCAAGGGGATCGAAGGTCACGTAGTACTGCTCTTCCACACCGGCTGTGGGATGGTGGTCACCACGGGCTACCCGTTCAGCTCGCATCGAGTCACCTACATCCACAACCTGTTTCAGAACGGCGCCGCGACTCTCTCCGGCCTGGTCGAAGTGTTTCGTGAGATGAAGCGGCGCGGTGACCTTCCGAAGGACCGCGACATCACGTTTGTCATGGTGACGGGCGATGGAGGCATGGACATCGGCCTCGGACCGACGGTCGGCGCGGCATTGAGGGGTCATCCCATGATCGTCCTCGAGTACAACAACGAGGGCTACATGAACACCGGCAACCAGCTCAGCTACTCGACTCCGCTCGGCCATGCCACTTCCACGAGTCACGTCGGCCCGAAGCAGACCGGCAAGTGGTTCCACGAGAAGGACATGGCGCAGATCATGGCGGCCTCCGGTGCGCCTTATGTGTTCACGAGCGTCGAGGGCCTGGCGACGGACCTCGTGAAGAAGGGCGCGAAATCCCAGTGGCATACGAAGCAGGGACACTTCGTCTACGGACGCGTGCTGAGTGTCTGCACCTTGAGCTGGCGCAGCGACGAGAATCTCGGGACGAAGGTCGTAAAAGCGGCGGTCGACTCCTGCGCATGGCCGGCGTTCGAGATCGAGAACGGCATCACGACTATCAACTACGATCCGGAGGAGAAGGGCAAGCGCATCCCGCTCGGCGACTGGCTCGGCATGATGGGCAAGACGAAGCACCTGCTCAAGCCGGAGAACGCCGAGGTGCTGGCGGAGTTGGAGCGCGAGACCGAGCGCCGCTGGCGTCGTCTGAAGGCGATGCACGAGCATCCCCTCTTGTAGGGGCAGTAGGGGCCATCCTTCTCCACTACCGTCAGTCCTGAGTGCGCCGATGAATGACGGCGTGTATCGAAGGACGGCTCAGTGCCGCAAGGCCGTCCTTCGATACACGCCGTCATTCATCGGCGCACTCAGGACTGACGGTGGGTCGGCAGTGAGGGGATAGCACTCAGGAGCGGAGGGCGAAGAACATGCCCTCCAGCGCGAGTTGGGCGGTGATGTTGCCCTCCAGGTAGCGCCGGGTCGCCATGATCGAGTTGATCCCCGATCGGAGGCGGCCTGTCGAATACGCGCCCGCATGAGCACGCAGCGACTCCTCGAAATCGACGTTGGTGAGCACTGCCCGGCCGCCGAGCACCTTGATCTGGAGCAGATCGGCATACCACGATTGGATGTAGTCTAGCAACACCTGGAGACGGCGCACGGTCGTCTGACCTTCCCCTTCCTCACTCTTGCTTGGTTTGGCGATCTTGCGGAGGGTCTCCGCCGCCTTCAGAGCCGCGATCGCGGGCGAGTCTGCCCACCACTGGAGTACCTCCAATGCCGCGCGACGGTCCTCGAGCATATCCGGGTCGGACGCCATGCTGATCGCGCGACCGATTGCGCCCTCCGACGACGAGGCGACGATCCGTGCCTGATCATCCGAGAGGTCGAACCTCGAGCGCAGGACTTCCTCGACCTCGGTTGTGGCGCTAGCACGGAACCGAACCAGCCGGCATCGAGAACGGATCGTTGGCAGCAGGGACGAGGGATTGCGTGAGAGCAGGATCATCACCGCATAGTCGGGCGGCTCCTCGAGCACCTTGAGGATGCTGTTCTCGGCAGCGGCGTTGAGCGTGTCCGCCTGCTCGATGATGCACGCGCGCCGCTTACCGTGTACCGGCGCGTAGACCAGGTTCGCGATCATGTCGCCCATCTGCTTGATGAGCGTCTGGTTCTTCTCCGGCTGGATGAGCTGCACATCGAGGTCCGTGCCGGCTTCGATGCGTATGCATGACAGACAGTTGCCGCAGGAGTCGCCCTCCGGAGTGGGATCATCGCAGTTCAAGGCAGCGGCAAAGGCCAGCGCGGTGGATGTCTTGCCGACGCTTTTCGGCCCGGCAAACAGGTATGCGTGCGCGAGCCCCGTCGAGCCGGACTGCTTGTGAAGCGAGGACTGCAGGGCACGGACTGCCACGTCCTGCCCGTGAATGTCGGAAAACTTCATGCCTAGAACCGCTCGAACCTCTCCACGTCAACGACGAAGATGACCGCGCCACCGACCAGGACCTTGACCGGGCTGGGCATGAACACGCCGATCGGCCCGGCATCGGGCGGGACGAAATTGGCGTACTGCTCTCTGGTCTTGCAGCTATCCTTGATGACGTTGATCAGCTCATCGAGTCGCTTGGCCTCGACACCGATCAGGAACGTGACGTTTCCGTCCCTCAGAAAGCCGCCGGTACTGGCGAGTTTGGTGAACTTGAAGTTGTTCCGAAGCAGCGTTTCCGCGATCCTGTTCTTGTCGCGATCGTGGATGATGGTCATGACCAGTTTCATGCGTTACCCCCGGATTCTGTAGCTGCCCGTAGGGGAGGCCTTCAACGGCCTCCCGTGACGCGGGCGTTGCCCGTAGGGGAGGCCTTCAACGGCCTCCCGTGACGCGGGCGCTGCCCGTAGGGGAGGCCTTCAACGGCCTCCCGTGATGCGGGCGGGAATAGAGGCACCGCCCCTACGGAGATAGCCTCTTCTCGACGATGCTCAATATGCGTCGGTGGATCGATTCGATATCCTCGGATGCGTCGAGGACGACGATCCGCTCCGGATGAAGTCGGGCCTCCTCCAGGAAGCCCTGTCGGACCCGCTCATGATATTCTACGGCCTTGCGCTCCATCCTGTTCCAATCCTTCTGGCGCGTCAGGCCCGTCTCGATGTCGATGTCAAGCAGGAAAGTAACGTCCGGCTCGATGCCGCCGGTCGCGAATGAGTTAAGGCGGTGAATCAGATCGAGATCGAGCCCGCTCCCGTATCCCTGATAGGCGACCGTCGAGTCTGCGAACCGGTCGCTGATGACCGTGAACCCGTCGGCCAGGTGCGGGCGAATGATGAACTCGGCGTGCTGAGCGCGGGCCGCCTCGTAGAGCAGAACCTCGGTTCGGTCCGCGACCGAGTGATCGGCGCTGTCCAGGAGTATCTTGCGAATCTCCTCGCCGACCGGATCACCGCCCGGCTCTCTTGTGAGCTTGACCGTGATCCCTCGCTGAACGAGTGCGTCGGCGAGCAGTTGGGCCTGGGTCGATTTCCCGCATCCCTCCGGCCCCTCGAATGTGATGAAACACGATGGCAAGACGACGAAACCCCCTCGATATCTGCGCCCCTCCTTACGAAGGAGGGGCCGGCCAGCAGGCCGGGGGAGGTTCGCATGCGGAAACCCCCTCGGCCCAGAGGCCGGTCCCCCTTCGTAAGGGGGACACTCTCGCTGCGGTCTATGGTTTCGACACGCGCACGTGGCGATACGGCTCCGTGCCGATGCTCTCGGACACCAGTTTGTTCTCAGCTATCAGTTGATGCTGAAGCCTGCGGACGTAGCTCGTCTGAGCCATCAACTCCACGTACTGTTCCTCGCCGTCCAGAATCCTCTCAATAGCCTCTTCCGCCTCGCGGAGCCCCACGTCCTCCTCCTGGAAGTCCGAGACCCTGAATATGGATTTGACGACGTTTGCGATCTGCGTATAGGTGTTGCTCTTGATCACATAGACGGGCGTGTCGCCCAGGGACGCCTCTCTCAGCTTCGTCGGCTCCTTGCGCGAGTGAGCCTTGAGCGTGAGAACGACATCCGCGTTGCTCGAATCCTTGGTGATATACGCCGGCACTCTCAGCTCGCGTATGGCCCGTTCGAGCCGGTTTCTGCTGACCCCGTACGGGAAAATGCGAACCGTCTGAGGCAGCGGCTTGCCGGCGGTGACCGCCTGCGCGACCATGCTGATCTCCTCCATCGGGCGAGTCGTGATGTCCGCTTCCTGCACGACCTCGACCTCGCCCTCCGGGTTCCGCACGCGGATCTCAGGCCTCGGCGGCGTCCCCCTCAGCAGCTTGTCCACGACCATGGCGACGTCGTGGTGGATCGCCAGCTTGTCGACCTCCATGATCTCGATGACCACGTCGAACGTCGGAGGCGCTTTGCGTTCGAGCACGGTCTTCTGTGTGCCGCGACGCTTGGCCTCCTCGTCGCTCAGGGTGACCGCCTGAATCCCGCCCACGAGGTCCGAGAGGGTCGGGTTCATCAGCAGGTTCTCGAGCGAGTTGCCGTGCGCGGTGCCGATCAGCTGGACGCCGCGCTCGGCGATGGTCCGAGCGGCGAACGCCTCCTCTTCGGTGCCGATCTCGTCGATGACGATGACCTCTGGCATGTGGTTCTCGACCGCCTCGATCATCACCGCGTGCTGCTGTTCGGGCGTGGCAACCTGCATCCGGCGCGCGTGGCCGATGGCGGGGTGGGGGATATCGCCGTCGCCCGCGATCTCGTTCGACGTGTCCACGATCACGACGCGCTTCTTGAACTCGTCGCTGAGGACTCGGGCGACCTCGCGGAGCTTTGTGGTCTTGCCGACTCCCGGTCGGCCGAGCATGAGGATGCTCTTCCCGCTCTCCACCACGTCGCGGATGATGTCGATCGTGCCGTAGACCGCGCGCCCGATGCGGCAGGTGAGGCCGACGACTCTGCCCTGACGGTTGCGGATGGCCGAGATGCGGTGGAGGGTGCGCTCGATGCCGGCGCGGTTGTCCTTGCCGAACTCGCCGACGCGCGCGACCACGTAGTCCAAGTCTTCGGGGGTGATCTCGATATCGCAGAGCCCCAGCACTCTCGTCGGGAATCGCGCCTCCGCCTGTCTGCCGAGGTCCATCACGATCTCGAGCAGGTCCTCGAGATCGGGCTGCTTCTCGAGGCACTCGCGAATCGGCGGCGGCAATACTTCGAGCAACTGATCCAGGTTGTCGGTGATCTTTTCCTGTCGCATAGGCGTTTCTCGGTACTATTCTACCACATAGTACGCGAGACTATGTTTCAGGTTGACGAGCAAAATTCCTTCCGGGGTCAGGAGACAAGGGGCAGCCGATTGGACTATGGTTGGGGTTTTGGACCGGAGAGGCGGCACCAGACCTGGCCACGGTCGTTCAGTTTGCCGCCGTGCAACGACTTCGAGCAGCTCGATGAGAGTGCTACCTCTTGGTGTGTTGCTCGTCGCTGAGTTTCCAAGAAGGGTAATCAACAGATACAATCAGCGGACACCTCCCGGTGTCCGCTGATTGTAACGTTACGTTTCACTGAAGGTGAAGACGAATGACCTATAGATTGGGCTTCGGCCCCTCAAGGCGTAGCCACACCTGACCATTCCTGGCTCCACCCCAATGCCTGTCGTTGTACTGTGACAGAGTCATGTTGCTGACATGGCCGTCGATCCACAGGATTTCGCCAACGTCGTTATGCCTGATCGCGAACTGGCGGCATGTTTGGGTGCCGTCATATTCCTCCGGAAGCGCTGCGAATAGTGTGCCACCGGTATTGCCCGTCCATCTCGTTTCCGCGATTCGGATAGTAGACGATGGGTACTTGACCTTGGTAACAGACACCACATCGGCCTTGCCGTCTGCGCAGTCCTGGGCGCTCATCGCGCCGCCGCACCAGATGTTCATGCCGTAGGACCTTTCACCCATGGTCCCCTCTTCTTCCTTCCGTGCGGCGCCGCACTCGAAGAGCTTGCCAAGGTTACTGCCGGTCATCTTACCGCCGGAGATCTGCTTGAGATACGGATCAAGCAACTCAGGCCACATATGGCCGGTCCATCCGAACGGCATGCCGTACGGCACGATGACGTCGCCCCACGCGGACTGGTACAGCTCGGACGCGACGCCGAGCTGCTTGAGGTTGTTAGCGCACGCGGTCTGAAGTGCCTTGCCTCTTACTTTGGCGAAGACGGGGAAAAGGATGGCCGCGAGTATCAAGATGATTGCGATAACAACCAGTAGCTCAATGAGAGTGAAACCTCTCTGTCTGCGAATCATATTGTGTATCCCTCCTGTCATCCCAATTCGGATTGGGTTCTTAGGGCGCGTCGCCTGTGCTCCGCTCCCACAACTGGCAAATTGCTTGGAATACTCAGGTTACATCCCATACTTGGACTTAACAGTGTCCCAAAGTCGGTTGTCCCAGGCTGCTCCTGTCATCTTGTTCTTCACGCCCACGCCGGCTCTCACCAACTCACGGGGGTTGACGGCTCTGGTGTGGCCGTCGCAGTAAGCCACGTTGACCTTGTCGCTGTGACGCGGACTGATGCTGTAGCTGTTCTGCATGATCGGAGTCTGGTTTGGCTGAGCGTCAGTAAGCAGCGTGTTGTTGCACGGCGGGTATGCCCAGATGGACCTGTTCTCGACGAGCAAGATGGTATCCGAGGTGCTCTCGAGTCTGGACACTCTCGTCGCGCCGGCGCTGAACCTCTGAGCTAGGAACGGGTTGGTCGTGGAACTATTGGCGGTCGCCCACGGCAGTCCGAGGTACAGGAAGTTGTAGCCATAGCTATGCCAGTCCTTCACTGCCCACGTTGCTTTCCACTTCAAGTCGCGATCCGGACAGTTGAAGACGCCCCCCATCATGCCAAGGTAGCCGGGGGAGTACCTGCCGGGCCCGTCGGTATCGACGAGCGAGCCTCTCGACACATACGGATCGACTCGCTCGACCCATGTTGCCCCATAGAACGCCAGTGGCGCCCCACTCTGGAAGTCGATGTTCGCGAAGGGTGTCATGCCGCTACCAGAGGTCCCCGGCGCTCTCGTGCAAGGGAACTTGTCATCGAAATCTCCCGCGTAGCTGATGATCGCCTTTGCGATCTGACTCATGTTCGCCGCGCAACTGGCGGCGCGAGCCTTCGCCCGGGCGGCTGCGAATATGGGGAAGAGAATTGCAGCCAGGATAGCGATGATTGCGATGACCACTAGTAGTTCGATCAGGGTGAATCCTTTTCTCTCTCTAATCATAAGTCACCTCCTCCTTCAAGGTGTGAAACCACGGCGATGCTTGAAGCGGAACATCAGCCGTCTTTGATGATGGATCTCTTTCGCTCCAATGACAATAACGGATATCGCCGGGCAAAGGTTACGCCCCCTGGGGGGAAAATTCGAATTTCGAATTTCGAGTTTTCACACCTGGGGGCGCCCGTTGATCTTTGCAGGCCAAGTCAGCCACGCCCAATCTAGCATACGCAAATGGTTTTGTCAAGGGCGTTTTTGCCCGTGTTCCGACCGCTTGCAGAATGGTTTACCATCAAGCAGGCTGCCGCTCAAGCCCATGAATCAGCAGCGCAGTGGCTGCTATCGTTGCTGTCTCGGTCCTGAGTATCCTTGTCCCCAATGATATCGGTTCGCCGCCTGCTTCGATAGCGGCGTTTACCTCGGCCGACGTAAGTCCACCTTCCGGTCCGACAATCAACGCGACATCGGTTATATGTCTTTGACGATGCAGAAGCGACAAGAGTTCCGCACCCCGTTGCTCTTCCCACGCAATAAGGATGGTGTTTTGCCCTCTGACCAGCGAGAGTGCTTCGGACATCGAGCGCACTACCTCGACAACAGGCACGCGGACCCGGCCTGATTGCTCGGCGGCCTCCATAACGATCGAGCGCCAGCGCTCCAGTTTCGGGTGAGTCCCGTCCCCTGGGATCTTCGGCACCGACCGCTCGGTGGCGGTGATGAGGAACTCGGCGGCCCCAGCTCGGTACATTTCTGAAGGATCATCTCCAGTTTGTCACCCTTGGGGATTCCCTGGATGATCGTAAGCCTCGTCGATGGCTCGGTATCGGGCGCGCGGGACTCCACTATTCGTGCCGCGAAACCGCCGGATCCACTTGACTCGAGCACCGCTGAGAACTCGGCCCCGAGCCGTCGAACACGGCGACCTCATCTCCGGGCCGCATGCGCAGCACATTCCGAAGCTGGCTCTGCTGCTCAGTGGAGAAACGTACCTTCCCGTCTGCGATTCGAGGGGACGGAACATAGAATCTGTGCATGGCTTACTACTGAAGGACGGGCGCAGGGCAGGGCGACTTACCTGATGGGGAATGGTTGATGGCTGATGGTTGATGGGATGCGGGTAATCGGCGATGCGATGATCTCCCTATCCCCCATAGACCATAAACCATTAACCATCCCCCATCGGAGGGTCGCCCTGCCGCAGACGCCAGTAGTCAGGGTGCTGCCCTGTCAAACTGTAAACGATTACACGTCCGAAATAGGCGTTAGACAGCGGAGGGCTTCACTCCTCCATCCAAAGGGATTGTCGCATTCTTTTTTTTCGGGATCGCCGGGACGGTCGGTGGATCAGTGAGGTCCGTCGATCATGCTGCGGCGCGGAGGCCGAGAGCAGCCAGGATTGCCAATACGTCGCTCATGCTGAATGGCTTGACAAGGCACGCAAAGGCGCCCAGGTTCATTGCTGCTTCGACGAGGGAATCGCGGGGATATCCGGTGATTATCACCACGGGGATCGTGGGCTGAAGTTGGCGCATCGATTCGAATATCTGCACGCCGTCTATGCCGGGGAGCTTGAGGTCGAGGAACACGACCTGAGGGCCCTGCTGCAGTCGTTCGATGGCGTCAGCAGCATCCTTGGCGGTAAGGGCCTGGTAGCCGTGACGAGCCAGCGCCTCTGCGAAGAGGCTCAGAATCTGGGGCTCATCGTCAACGATCAGAATGCAGTTCTCAGCCAATGAAGTCACTCCGAGTCGAAGGCGGCCTGATCGGGTCTTTCGACTCCCAATTGGATTATCGGCTGAAGATGCGTGATGCAGTAGACTCAGATGATGGTGGAAATCTGGCGGTTGATCGCATTGAGGAGAGCAGCGGCGGTTGCCCTGTAGCGGTCCTGCTTGGCGATGGCGCTGCCGACGAGCTTGATCTCGGTCTGAGGGGTGATCAGCACGGTCTGGACTACGACGACTTCGTCTCCGAGGCCGTTATTGATCGGGTTCACGCTGTCCACGATCACGCCGTAACCCGCGGGGAGGAACTTGCAGACCGCGCCGGCGATTGCGTCGGCTACGATCCTGAGGGAGTTGTTGCCGAGCGCGAACCCGCCCGCTTCGTGCGATTCGACGATCTCACCTTGGGAAAGGCGAACCTGGACGTGGGCGACGGAGCCGCTCTCCCATGCGAAGTTCAACGACTGGACGTTCAGCCTGGTCCCCTTCGGCGGCCTTGGAAGCTGCTGGGCCTCGGGCTCGGCGGCGGGAGCGGCCTCGACGGTCGCGCCTCCATCTGCGGCAACGGGCACTGCCTGGTCGCTCTTCGCCCGCGTGCATGCCTTGCTTGCGAGATTGATGAGGTTATCGAGCGTGGCGGCGTAGTGCATGTCTTCGCGCTCTTTGGTCCGTTTCCCGCCGAATACGCCGAAAGCCGCGGTCACCGGCTCGGGAAGGTCGGGATTGGTCGTCGTCCGAAGATCGTCCTCGAGCAGCGCAGCCAGTTCCAGCGCCTCTTCTCGATTGCGCAGGGTTGCGACAACGAACTCGTCCCCGGCATAGCGGCAGAGCAGGTCGAGGTTCTCGTCCATACGCGCTTGAAGCACGCTCGTCACGTGCTGCAGCACTTTGTCCCCGATGATATGGCCGTACTGCTTGTTGAAATGACCGAAATTGTCGAGGTCCACGAAGATCAGCGTGATCTCACAACCGCTCTTGAGCGCGGTCATTCCCCAGTCGCGCAGTGTATCGGCCCTGGGGAGCCTGGTCAGCGGGTCGAGCGACTTCCCGAGTTCGGGGAGCAGCAGGTTCGGGGTGACGGTTCCCAGCAGACGGCCGTCCTGCATCACCAGGAGCCGGCTCGCGCCGGTCTTGGCCATCAGGTCGGCTGCGTTCGAGATCGTCAGATCCGGGGGCACGGTGACGAATTCGCGGTCCATGATGTGCTCGATGGGGATGTCATTGTCCTTGCCGAGGAGGTCCTTGTAGTCCACGACGCCCACCACGCGGTCTCCATCGACGACGGGCAGTCCGCCCACGTTATGGTTCTTCATGAGTAGAATCGCCGTTTTGATTCGATTCGCGGGTCCGACTGAGATGCCGTCGCCGGTCATTACGTCGCGAACTGTGCTCATGGGCGTGGGAACGACCTTTCCAAGACGTGTTGTGGTACCTGGCAGTAGTATATCACGCTCGGGAGGAATTGTGTACCCGCACAAATGCCGGATTTTGGGAGTGGTGGGTGAAATGGAGTGGCGGAGGAATCGAGCGACCGTTCGTAGAATACTACAAAAAGAAGAGCATGAGCGACCAGATGTTTCATGCGCTTTGCATAGAAAGCATTGGAGGTAATCGAATCAAACTAAGAATCAACGAAAGCTCTGACGGCCAGTGGACGACCGGCCATCTGGTCAGCGATCAGGGAATTCACAGCGCCAAACTTGCAGGCACTATGGACGAGCATACCGTCGGCCAGCTTCGGGAGCTGTCCGACGTTGTCTTCGATGAGGATAGCTTCTCGATCGGCGACAACTTCGTCATAGACCTCAGCGAGGTTACGGAGATCGATCATGTCGGTGTCGCGGCCCTGATCGGCATCCTGGTCGGGCTGTCGGCGAAGGCCGGGAGCCTGGCGCTGATACTTCCTCCGGAGCATCCGGTGCGACATGCGCTCCAGGTCACCGGTCTCGAGCGGGCCTTCGACCTGTTCGAGACCCGGGACGCAGCTTACGAACGGGTAGCCGTGCAGAGCAGGTGACGTCGGTTGAGCCGAGGCCGAGGATGTGGTATAATTCCGTGGTCATCTTCGTGGGCCCGTAGCTCAGTCGGCAGAGCAACGCCCTTTTAAGGCGTGGGTCGTGCGTTCGAATCGCACCGGGCTCACCACACGGCCGAGTACGAGTACGAGTACGAGTACGAACCCCTCATCCCGAACCCCCATTTGCTTTTGCGACAATGTGTGCGATACCATGCCATCGGCCCATTCCGATGGGCGAATCCACACCAGGAGGTGTTGCATGGAAGAGAGGGACATCAACCTCAGCTTGTGGCGCGATCTCGGGCTCGACCTCGACCGCCACTGCGAACTGATGAACCTGCTGCGCGAGGTCTATCCGGCCATCTACATGTCGCAGCAGAACCGCCCGCCCGCGATGGCGTACTTCGATGCCGTGATCTCAGAGATCCACGGTGACCGAGTGCGCGAGTTGCTCGAGCACAAGAAGAGCGGCGGGAAGGTGATCGGCACGTTCTGCGTCTATGTGCCGGACGAACTGATCCTGGCGGCCGGAGCGATTCCGGTCGGACTCTGTGGTGGCGCGGAGTTCAGCATTCCGGACGCGGAGGCCGATCTGCCGAGAAACCTCTGCCCGCTGATCAAGTCGTTCTACGGCTTCAAGGTCGGCAAGCTCTGCCCGTACTTCGAGACCTGCGACCTGCTCGTCGGCGAGACGACCTGCGACGGCAAGAAGAAGGTCTGGGAGTGCCTCAATGAGATGACTCCGGTGCACGTGATGGAGCTTCCTCACACGAAGGGCCTGAAGCAACGGGAGATGTGGCTCGATGAGGTGAAGACGCTGAAGTCGCGGCTGGAGGGACTCTGCGGCACGACGATCACCGAGGAGAAGCTCTCCGATGCGATCCGACTGATGAACGAGAAGCGGAAGGCGCTCGCGCGGTTGTATGATCTCCGCAAGAGGCCGAACCCGCCGATCAGCGGGAAGGATGCGCTGCTGGTGAGCCAGATCGCCTTCTACGATGACGTCGAGCGGTTCACCAGGTCGGTCAACACGCTGGCGGATCAGTGCGAGGCGCGCATTGAGTCCGGTGAGGGCATGGGCGATGCACCGAGGCTTCTCGTGAGCGGCTGCCCGATGGCGGTCCCGAACTGGAAACTGCATCACATTGCGGAGACCAGCGGCGCGGTCATCGTCGCCGAGGAAAGCTGCACGGGGACTCGCTACTTCGAGAACTTCGTGGACGAGACCCCGACGACCATGGACGGCATGATGAATGTGCTGGCGGATCGATACATCGCCACGAACTGCGCATGCTTCACGCCGAACGAGGGTCGAATCGACGACGTCATCCGCATGGTGGACGAATACAACGCAGACGGCGTGATCCATTACTCGCTGCAGTTCTGTCACACGTACAACATCGAGGCCGGTCGGGTCGAGAAGGCGCTCAAGGAGCGTGGAATCCCCGTGCTGCGGATCGAGACGGACTACAGCATGGAGGATGTCGGTCAGTTGCAGACGCGCATCGAGGCGCTCCTCGAGCAGATAGGGTGAACGTGAGCGGAGTGTAGTCGGCGGTCTGCCGACTGGGTAAACCGGGTGTGGGAGTATGGGCGTGTGGGCGTATGGGGGTTCTTCTCCCATTCTCCCATACCCCCATACTCCCACACTCCGGCTCCGCTCTGCAGGGGTTGAACAATGATTGCCGGAATAGATATCGGTTCGCGAACAACAAAGCTCGTAGTGCTGGACGACGCAGCGCCTGTGGAGTGGAAACTCGTGGCGACCGGAGTGGATCCGATCCAGGCTGCGCGGACACTCATTGACGGGCGGGTGTTCGATGCCGTCGCCGCGACGGGATACGGGCGGCATTTCGCACGAACGGAACTCGGCTTCCAAGTGTTGACCGAGGTGAAGGCGTGCGCGGTCGGCGCCCATCATGTGATGCCCGAGTGCCGCACTGTGATCGACATCGGTGGCCAGGACTGCAAGGTCGTCGCCCTGGACGGTGAGGGCGGGTTCAGCGATTTCCAGATGAACGACAAGTGCGCCGCCGGGACCGGGCGGTTCCTGGAGGTCATGGCGCAGACGCTCGGTTTCGGGCTCGATGAGTTTGGAGAGGTCGCGCTCCAGGCGGATGAGGCGGTTCGTATCAACTCGATGTGCACCGTCTTCGCCGAGTCGGAGGTCACGTCACTCATCGCGCGTGGTGAGGACCCTCGGCGGATCTCGCGCGGACTGCATCAGGCAGTCGTGGACCGTGTGGCGTCGATGGCGAGGAGCGTCGGAGTGGGCGAGGGCGGGGTGCTCCTCGTCGGCGGTGTGGCATTGAACCCATGCGTGCGCCCGCTCCTTGAGGCGCGGCTTGGAGTGCCGGTCATCGTCCCGGAGCACGCGCAGTTCGTCGTTGCTCTCGGCGCGGCCCTATCTGTATCGTGATGTAACTTTCTGGCGTCCTGGGTGTCAGATAGATAGCCATGGATGAGTACGAAGCAAAACAACTCAAGCGCGGAGCACTCTTGTCGTTGCCATTTGTCACCCTGTGGCTGGCAATGGCCGGTGTGGCATACCACTATCCACTCTATGCAAGGCTCGCCTTGGGGGCAGCGGTTGGCTGTTCGCTGAGCGTAATACTGGGGTGCATGTTCAGTCGGCGGTTTGAAGGTGTTCGGATCAGGGACCTGCTCCCTATGTATGCAGTTCTGGTGGTCTTTGGCCTGCTGTTCCTGTGGGGGATCCGGGATGGCATACGTGAACATGATCCAGAAGGTATTGGGCTCACGCTACTCATCTGCCTGCCAATGTTCATTTCCTACGCGGTCGCGATAATAACAAACCGGCGTCGGAAGCATTGATCGAACCCATGGACGGCCCGAGTCCCTCCTTCTCCACGATCTGCGTCTGCGACTGCGCGCTTTTCGCATTTGGGCTTGCCTGGATTGAGGGAATATAGTACAATATAGTCAACCCGACCGGCGCATCGGCGCTGGGGGGATCGATACAACTCAAAGAGGAGGTGTAACGATTGTCACCGATGACAGTTGCAGGGACTCCGGTTGACATCAAGCTCTCGAAGTCGCCGAGTGGCGGCTGGGTCGCGAAGGGACGCATCTACGATGGCGTTCTTCCCGGCGGAGAGGAAGTCGATGTCTCGGGGGCCAGCCGCAAAGAGGCGGAATCCCAATGCAGGGACAGGCTTGAGCGGCTGATTCACGCGCGTACCCACGGAACCGAACAGGTTCCGACGCCGCTGAATCTTCAGAAAGAGGGGATGGCTGCCAGTCAGCCGTCCCCTCTTTCGCATATATCTGCCCGACGGCTACTTGTCTGCATCCTTGCGAGATGCGAATACCTTCGGTGGGGGTGGGCCACTGGGGAGCCGTGAACGTGTCCGTTGTATATCGTACTCGGCCTTCTCAGTCGTGGAAATAGCGAATAGAACCTGTCTGCCGTCTGACCACCAACTGATTTGAGTGTACCAGTCCTCCGGTACTATGGATTCTCGTGGCCCGTACTGCAGCGAGCCGAACCGCGATTCGCCTATGTCAAGATAAGACACGCGAATGATAGGTTCAAGAACGTAGTTCGCCGGTGACGCGAGAATGGCTGCGGCCGTGTGCTGCACGAACGATTGCACCTCAGAGAGCTTCTTCTCATCGCGAGGAGGCGCAGTCACCAGCACAGAAAAGACATGTGAGTCCTGGATCTGTATCCGGTATCCGGACTTGGTGCGATAGTCCAAGAGGAGGTAATCGCTCCCATCGTGCAGATCGGTGAGAGGCACAATCTTCCGCTTAAGATCGGGTTCAGTTGGCTGGCAGTCGTGACGAATTGCCCTCCCGAGCATCTTCCGCATGTCTGCAATCTCGACCTCCACGGACCCTGTGTACCTCTTGACCTTGATGGTCCTGGCGTTCGGCCAGCAGGCATGCTCAAACAGCTTGTGAGATTCCGAACGTTCTGCCTTTCGCATGTCGAGACTGCTCGGCTGTATGCATCCGCTCGCTTGGGAGAGCACCTGTGCTGGCACAAGACATCCGAGCACACTGAGCGTAACCAAGATTGCAGTGATCTTCATGGTTGATATCTCCCCTTTCTGAATCACATTATGTCACGCGTTGCTCTATTATTGCAAGAGCAAGTTTTGCTCAGACGCGTGGTCGATCTCCCCCACTCGCGTTTGACACCGCCCGGCCCCCGGTGCTAGGATTGTGCAGCCTCAGTAAGCGGAGGCTCACGCATCACACAGGAGTCTATCATGACCCGCAGGTTCTGGCCGATTGTCGGCGTCATTGCTTTTTTTCTGCTCATCTTCGGCAGCTCGATCACCCGGTTCTACACCGATTGGCTCTGGTTCGGTGAAGTCGGCTACACGTCCGTGTTCTGGACGACGCTCAAGACGAAGCTGGCGCTCGGGCTGATCGGCGGCGTAGCGTTCTTCGTGGTGCTGTTCACCAACCTCTGGCTCGCACGAAGGCTTGCCCCGCCGGCGACGCAGCAGTACCACGCGAATGTGATCCGCGCTCGGGTGGGCTCGATCGCCAGGAAGGGCCTGACGTTCGTGATCTTCGGGTCCGCACTGGCAGCCAGTGTCCTCGCCGGCCTGGAAGCCTCCTCCCACTGGGTCAGCTATCAGATGTTCACTCACGCGAGCCAGTTTCCCGCCGTCGATCCGATCTTCGGCAATAACATCGGCTTCTACGTGTTCCAACTCGGCTTCCTGCGCTACATCTATGGATGGCTCATGTTCACCATCGTGGTGACCGCGCTGGCGACGGCCGCCGTTCACTACCTGGATCAAGCGATCGAAGTCCTGGCGGGGATGCCGACCTTCGCCCCGCATGTCAAGGCGCACCTCTCCGTCCTGTTCGCGTTGGCCCTTTTCGTGAAGGCGTGGGGCTACAGGCTCGATGCCTTCAACCTGCTCTACTCTCAGAACGGAGTGGTCTTCGGCGCGGGATACACAGATGTGCACGCACGGCTGCTGGCCTTCCAGGTACTCTCAGTTATCGCGGTCATCGCGGGGATTCTGGCGCTCTTCAACATCTACCGTCGCGGGGTGACTCTCCCGGCGACGGCTCTCGTCATTCTCGTCGGGGGCTCGTTCGTGATGGGAGTCTTGTATCCGGCGGGAGTGCAGTTCGCGAAGGTGAAGCCCGACGAGATCCGCCTTGAATCGCAGTACATCAAAAATGACATCGAGGCGACGCGCAGGGCGTTCGACATCGACCGCATCGAGTCGAAGGATTTCCCCGCGCTGACGAACCTGACCGCCAGGGACATCGAGAATAACCGCGCCACGATCAACAGTATTAGGCTGTGGGACTATCGGCCTCTGACACAGACTTACGGCCAGCTTCAGGAGCTGTGGCAGGCATACAACATCGCCAACGTCGACGTCGATCGCTACACCATCAACGGCGAACTCCGGCAGGTGACGCTCGCCGCGCGCGAACTCTCCAGCGAGCAGTTGGGGCGCGTCACGGAGCCGACGTGGCAGAACCAGCGCCTTCAGTTCACGCATGGCTACGGCGCTGTCATGAGCCCGGTCAATCGTGTCGCCGGCGAAGGTCTCCCGGATTTCTTCCTCAGTGGAATTCCTTCGGTATCGCCGGTCGGCATCAAGGTGGACAGTCCCCAGATCTACTACGGTGAGATCGCCAGCGATTATGTGATCGTGAACACGAAGCAAGACGAGTTCGACTATCCTCATGCTGGCGACCCGAAGTACACGCGATATTCCGGCAAGGGCGGCATCCAACTGGACTCCTACATCAAGAAGCTCGCCTTCTCGATGAGGTTCTCCGATGTCAACATGATCCTGCCGAACCCGATCACCGCCAAGAGCCGGATGATGTTCCGCCGCCAGATTACCGAGCGAGTGCAAACGATCTTCCCGTTCCTCGTGTACGATCCTGACCCCTATCTGGTCATATCTGAAGGGAAGATGTACTGGATGCTCGATGCTTATACCGTATCGAGCAGGTATCCGTACTCCCAGCCGTATGTGATCGACAACCTTCCGCGCAACTACATCAGGAATGCCGTCAAGGTAGTGATAGATGCGTACGACGGAACCGTCGATTTCTACACGGCCGATGACAAGGACCCGGTCTTGAAGACCTATGCGAGCATCTTCCCAGGCGTCTTCAAGCCGCTCAAGGACATGCCGGCCGATCTGAAGGCGCACATCAGGTATCCTGAACTGCTCTTCAGAGTGCAATCCAATGTGCTTCTCACCTACCACATGGAGGACCCGAGGGAGTTCTACGCGAAAAACGATCGATGGGACATCCCGAACGAGATCGTCGAGACCTCTGGCGAACAGCAGCCCATCGAACCTTACTATGTCGTGATGAAGCTGCCGGGCGAAAAAGAAGAAGAGTTCATGATGATGCTGCCTTTCACACCCGCCAACAAGGACAACATGGTGGCATGGATGGCGGCGAAGTGCGGGCCGAACGAATATGGGCGTATGGTCCTTTATCACTTCCCGAAGGACAAGTGGACCTCCGGGCCGGCGCAAATCGAGTCCAGGATCAATCAGGATCCTCTGATCTCGCAGCAGTTGAGTCTATGGAACCAGCGCGGATCGCAGGTCAACCGCGGCAATCTGTTGGTGATCCCGATAGAGAAGTCGCTCATCTACGTCGAGCCGCTCTATCTCGAATCAGAGACGAGCAAGATCCCGGAACTCAAGCGGGTGATCGTCGCATATGGCGACAAGATCTCGATGGAGGAAACACTGGACGGCGCGCTGGGTCGCATATTCGGCGAGGGCATATCGACCGACTCCCGGGAGCGTCCTGCTGCCGTCGGTGGGAAACCGGCGGTCGCGGAGGTGCCGGGCGTCACACAGAAGCCGGATGTGGGCAAGCTGACGGATCAGGCGATCAGCGAATATCAGCGCGCCAAGGAACTTCAGCGGAAGGGCGACTGGGCGGGCTATGGGCAGGAACTGAATAAGCTCGAAGGCACTCTGAACCGCCTGCGCGCCGAGATCGGAAAGCAGTAAGTAGTTGCATAGCCGGGGTGATGGACATGCGTACAGAGAAGATCACTGAGTTCCTGGTTGTGCTGGTGTTCGCGCTCGTCACCGGTGCGTGCGCTATCCTGGCGATTCTCTCCCTTGAGGGCGTTCTGCGCGCAGTTGCGATCTTCATCCTGCTGATCGGGGCGCTTGCGGCATGGCAGTTCCTGCGCAAGCGGTTCGGGCGGGTGTAGACTGCACCATCACTGGTCGCCGGCGGTCAGCAACCCTTCGAGCGTCTTCACGAGTTCCGATGAGTCGCCGGAGAGTATCCATCCCCTGTCAGGCTTCGGCGGCTTCAGCGCTGAAGCCAGGTCTATGAACCCCTCCATGTCGCTCCCACGGATGACCGGCACGATCGCCGCGTATTTCGAGAGCGCCGCATACAGGGCGTTCGTCGCCTGGAAATCTGACTGCTTCCCGGTTGCTGCTAAGTCGATCGCGGGAAGAAGCGCGTCGAGGTCCGCTATTTGCGCCCAATGACCGGGCGACTGAGCGTCGGAGGCAAGGTCCAGCGACACGGAGCAGATGCCTTCCGGACGCACGGCCTTGAACTCCGCGCTGACGTCGGTGATCAGACCTGTCAGCTTCCCGCGCCGGAACTTGTCCCAGGCGGCCTGTGCCTCCAGGTCGGACGGCGTCCGTATGCTTTGCGGGTCGAGGTCGATGGGATCGAGCTGGTTCGCGCGGATCATCTCCTTGCGCACCTCGATCGTGTAGCCGAACGGTATCGACATATCCCGTCCGTTCACGACGAACGGCTCTCCCTGCGGATACTCCAGCCGGTCGAGACAGATGCCGGCGACAGCGTAGTTCGATGCGATCTCCCTCGCGATGGCCTTGACCAGTCTCGAGGTCTGCGACGATGCGGGGCACAGATACACGCTTTCCTCGGTCGGAGGCAGAGGAGGCGTCTCCTCTCCGACGTCCGGCTTGAGAGTGTTCAACTCGGCCCGCTGCCATTTCTCTTGCTCTGAGAAGGATCGATCCAGAAGGTTGCGATCCTGCACGATGGAGTACCTCGCGGCTTGAGGGGCCGGATGTGTCGAATCGCCCCAGAGGGTTGTGTCGAGAACCGCATGTACCTTCATGCCGAGCTTCCCGGCGGCCCCTATGATCTGCTTCAGGCGGTCGGGACCGGATGGCGTTTCATCGGGATGCAGGACCTTGCTCGGATAGATCGTCTGACCGGCGCTCAGTACCGGGACGAAAAGGTTGTTGAATTGGCGATCTTTCGCCGTCCTGAGCAACGTCGTAAGGTCGCCTGATTCTCCGCCGGTCAGCCATATGCCCTCCAGATTGCCCTTGAGCGCGCTCTTCTTTGGCGTCTCCTCGGCCTGGGAGGTCGGGGTGTCGATCTTCACGGGTTTGGCCGGCGTCGGCTCGGCCGGCTTCGGTGCGGGAATGGTGAGCGGCTTCTCGACGACGAACGGTCCCTGTGGCGAGTCGATCACCATGGCCGCGCTGAGTCTGACGGCGAGGTCCGGCGACTCTCGGACGAGGATGTCCGTCGGCGCACCGGCGGTCGTTCGAAATCCTCCGGCGCGCAGTGCCTGGTTCAGCCACGCGATCTGCGGAGGCGTCATCGTGAAGACGGAGAGCGTATTCCCGTATGCGATCTGCTCCCTCTGCAGCGGAGTCAATTCCCATTCCGGGTCGAACGCCGGCGGGAACGGCATCGTGTCGTAGAGCCATTGCTGGACACCCGTCTCGGTAGTCGCCGCCAACTCGGACTTCCGTGCCTCCTGATAGCGTTCCTTCCACCGCACAACGGCGGTTCCGCGCGCGTCCTCAGTGAGGAAGAACATGTCGTCGACCAGCCGCCACTGCAGGCCGGTGATCTCCTCGATGCAGGTCATCACGGTCTCAAGCTTCGTCGAGCTGATCTGGATTGTGGTGGCCACATCTGCGAACCGGCGGTCGGCGAAGAACTCGGCGGAGGTCTGGCGCTCGAGCCGCCTGCACACGTCCTTGAGCGCGATGCTCCGAGCCGACAAGGACACATTGGCGATCATGAGCGGATCCGCCCGCCAATCCAGTTCCGCCTTCCGATCCGCACGAGCCGCAATCGACAGCGAGATGACCACCAGGATGAGAAGGATGACTCTCCGCATTTCGCTCACCTCGCTTCCTTTCCCTTGAGCGCGACATATGGCAGCGAGTCGAGCCGGAAACTGAACCCATCTCCGCCCGTGGTCTTCGGGACGACGACCAGCGGCATCACCCGGAACGCGACCGACACCTGCTCCGGCTTCGGGAGCGTCAGAGTGCCGGACGGCATCAGCATCGCCTTGATGATCTCCTGCTGAGCGGATGTCAACTCGGCATAGGGCAGGGGCATCCCTCTCGAGACGAGGAAGAGCTGCAGGTCATCGAGCGACGCAAGCAGCGAAGTCATTCCCTCGTCCGGGGTGAGGTCCTTCTTAGGTGGTGGCTGTAGATCAGCCGGAGTGACCGGCTTCTTGAACACCACGACGGTGGTTTCGATGTGCCAGGAAAGGCCGCTGATCTTCCCGAGCGCGTTCAGGACCTCCCTGAGCGGCTCCTGAGTCCACAAGGCGGTCAGGCCGCTCGTCGGCTCGGCCGGGGACGCGATGTCGATCCCGGAGAGTTGGGCGATCGCTAAGACGGCATCCGACATGGATGAGTCGTCGAGCGTGAGGTCGATCTCGGAGTCGAGCTTGGAAAGGTCGAATCCGGCCAGGCATACCACCGGCATCGAGAGACAGATCACGGCGAGAACCAGTCGGCTGAACGCGGGCAGTCTCAAAGTTTCACTCCTCCGTCGCAGGGATAGTCAGCGCCAAAGGTATTATGCCCGATCAGGGGGTTGGTATCCACCGCCATTCTACCACGCCCGCGCCCGCTTGGCAACAGAAAACCTCCCCGGAACCCCACCCCAGCCCTCCCCGCAACGGAGAGGGAGCACCCCCGCTAGTACGAGAGGTGACCCCCTCTCCGTTGCGGGGAGGGCTGGGGTGGGGTTCCGGGGAGGTTTCAGGGGACGACCGGGGAACATACTCAGAGATATGAGATGCCTGGCGCTTGATACGACGACTGACATAAGCAGTATCGCGATCACCGACGGCCCGGAGGTTCTGGCGGAGTACAACTTCCTCCACCGGATGGACCTCTCACAGCGGTTGATGCCGAGCATCGTCGGCCTGCTGAAGGACTGCAAGCTCGAGATGAGCGACCTGCAGGCAGTGGGGGTATCCCTCGGCCCGGGATCGTTCACCGGCCTCCGGATCGGCGTCGTGACCGCGAAGACGCTCGCCCAGACGCTCGGCATCCCCATCGCCGGGATCGTCACCCTCGACCTCCTCGCGCATCAGTTCGACTACCTGCCCGACGCGCTCGTTTGCCCGCTCATCAAGGTCCGCAAGGGCGAGGTCTACCACGCCCTCTACCGCACGACCGGCGGCGGCATCGAGCGCCTCACCGAGTACGAGGCAGGTCCCATCGGAGACGTGTGGGAGTGTGGGAGTGTGGGAGTGTGGGAGACCGGAACTCCCTCGCCCTGTGAGGGAGAGGGTTGGGGTGAGGGTGGACCGCCGTCGATCTTCTTCTGCGGAGACGCAGTCCAGGCCAACCTCTCCGCCTTGAGAGAGGGGCTCGCCGACCGAGTGATCCGGACGCCCCAGTGGCTCTCATACCCAAAGGCGTCGATCCTGGGCCGGCTCGGGGTCGAGAAGATCGAAGCGGGCGAAGCATCCGACCCGCTCGCGCTCGTCCCGTTCTACATCCGCCGCTCAGCACCCGAGATGCGCCTTGCCGACTCCTGCGAGTGATCTGTTTTTTCCTGTTGACGCAAGGCTGCTGTTATAGTACTCTGGCGTAAACAGCACGGTGCACAGCTTGCCTGCTGGTTTCCCCAGACCAAATGGAGGAGTCCCGATGTATCACCGGTTGATCGCTGTACTCATCTGCTTTATCCTCATCCTGGCGTGCGGATTCGCACTCTGCGCCCCCGTCAAGACAGAGCCCCCGAAACCGATCCCGAACGGCCCCGAGTGTTACACTCAGGCAAAGTTGGACGAGGCGCTTGCGAAGGTTCACTATCGCACGATCGTCGAGGCCTACCGCAAAGTGGGTATCCACGATCCCAAGTGGGACGACAAGGCGGTGAGCTTCCTGGAGGGCTATGCCGAGCATATCGGTCAGAAGCAGGAAGCGTCGCTGACCGATCAGTTGCTCAAGAACGGCGAGGAACTGCTCGCCCTGGGGTGCACCGATCCGATGGTGTTGTACGCCTATGCCAGCGAATTGCAGTTGAAAGGCACTTTCAGTAAGGCGGGAACATACTTCTGGGAAGCGATGGACGGCTTTAAGCACCACAAATACCCCAAGGTCCGAATGCGGCTTGCTCCGTTGGGGATACTCAAAGTTCACAAGGCTCAGCGAGTCAGCGATTCGGCGGATCCCACATATCTGGAGCTGTTTCGCAAGTGGAACATCGAAATGCTGACAGATGGTAGTTTCCTCCCCGGGGAGGAGCGGATCGCTCTGGGGCTGCTGTTCCAGCCGCTGGAGGAATTCCCATACCCGGACGAGATGGGGCTCTATGAGGCGGTGAAGCAGCAGCCGAGCGTGGATACCTATATCGTCGATATGGTGGGCGGTCGGTGCCATGTAGGTCAAGGCTGGGACGAGCGTGGAACCGGGTGGGCAAACAGTGTTACCGACGAGGGCTGGAAAGGCTTGGAGGAGAACCTGCGAGCGGCCCATAGACTCCTGGTAGCTGCCTGGAAGCTTCACCCGGAATACCCTGAGGCTCCGACCGCGTTGATCGGTGTAGCTCTCGGTGGTCATGCCGCTGCGAGGGAGACCCCCAGGTTGTGGTTCGATCGCGCAGTGGCGGCCCAGATGGACTACCCGCCAGCGTACTCTCAGTACACATGGTCTATATACCCGAGATGGGGTGGCAGCCACAAGCAGATGTACGATTTCGGGGTCGAATGTCTCAAGACAGGCCGTTTCGATACGGGAGTGCCATGGCGCTTCTACTCGAATCTGAACAGGATCGTGAGCGATTACGACGGCGAGCGTATCTATTGGCGAAAGCCTGAAACTGCAGAATACGTCAAGCAGTTTTGTGACGGATATGAGAAGTCCGGCCTTTACGGCAGTCCCGAGCGACTGAAGACCATAAAGGGTGTCCTTCTCTACAAGTGCGGATCCTGCGAAGAGGCAAAGCGTGTGCTCGATGAACTCGGCGAACACGCGGACAAACTCGTGCCGCCGGATTTCGTCGGGATGCCCATTGAGCGGGTCCGAGAGGAGGTCGATGTACTCGCTGTCGAGCCTGGAAAGGGACTGCTCATGGCCACGAAGCTGTATGACGATGGGAAGATTGCGGAGGCACTGGCGGTCTGCAGGGAGGTCGCGGCGAAATACGGTGACAATGAGAAGCCCCCATCGGTTGTTCGCAAGTGGTCCGGCATACTGAGCGTCGAGAACGGCTTGCAGAAGAAAGGGTGGGTGGACCTCCTGCCCGACGGGGACCCCTCAGGCTGGGCGGTGCGCAACGGGGAGTCGGCGACCGAGAGCGACGGAAGCGTCAAGTTGTCTGCTGTCCCTGACCGGGCAATAGCGTCCCTGACATGTAGTGCCAGCCTTGGGGGCCACATTGAGTTGAAGGGAGAGTTGGACTTTGTTTCGCCGTTGGATTCCCCGGTCTTTGTCTACGTGCAGTTCCGTAGTTTATGGAGAACGATGAGTATCATATTCCACAAAGGCAAGGAGCAGGTGACAATCGACAGCAGCACATCGTCGTGGAGAAACACGGTGACCAGACCCGATGATCGAGATGCACAACACCTTCGCCATTCGGTATTGGGATGGAAAGGTAACAGTGGAACTCAATGGCAAGGCACTCCCGGGGTGTTACGCGGGCAAACCCGACTCAGACGAGGTGCAGGACCCATCTCCCGATGAGCGAATGGCCCTCACGATCCTCACAACGGGTTTGAAGGAGAAGGCTGTGGTGAAGGTCAGCAAACTCCAGGTTCGCACGCTCAGCGTTCTGCCGAAGGAGATGGAGAAGGTGTCTGAGACGGGGAAACCCATGTAGGGAGCGGGTGGGCGGATGGGTCCTCCTTTTCCGTGTGCTTCTGTGTTTCCGTGTTCTACCTGGCATGAAAAGTTTGTGAAAAAATGCACTAGCGTGTCCGGAACCGGTTGACAGGAGGGAGCGCCTGTTGTATCATTCACGCAAGCAGAATGCTTTTTCACCAGCCTGCCCGGGGCGGGCTGCCCAAGCTGCATCACTAAACCAAGCGGAAGGATGGGTGACTAATGCCGAAGGTACTGGTTAGCGACCCAATTGCTAAGGAAGGGATCGAGATTCTCCGGAAGTACTTCGACGTCGACGTCAAGACCGGGATGGAGAAGGACCAACTCATCGCGTGTATCGGTGAGTACGACGCTCTGGCGGTTCGAAGCGAGACCAAGGTCACGGCGGATGTCCTGGAGGCCGCGAAGAACCTCAAGATCATCGGCCGAGCAGGCGTCGGGGTCGACAACATCGACGTGCCGGTTGCGACCCAGAAGGGCATCATAGTCGTCAACTCGCCGGCGGGCAACACCATCGCCGCCGCGGAGTTGACCATGGCGATGATGCTTTCCATGTCGCGGAACATCACTCAAGGCCACAATTCGCTCCGGGCCGGCGAGTGGAAGAGAAGCAAGTTTGTCGGCGTGGAACTCTATGGCAAGACGCTCGGTGTCTTCGGCCTCGGTAAGATCGGTTCGGAGGTCGCGAAGAGAGCGAAGAGCTTCGAGATGAACGTAATCGGATGCGACCCATTCGTATCCGACGACTATGCGAAGAGGCTCGGAATCGAACTGGTCAGCTTCGAGGACCTCCTGAAACGCAGCGACTACATAACGCTCCACGTCCCCGCGAACAAAGACACCAAGGGCTCGATCAACGCTGAACAGATCGCCATGATGAAGGACGGCGTGCGGATCGTCAATGTCGCGCGGGGCGGGATCATCGACGAGGCCGCGCTGTCGGAGGCCGTCAAGTCCGGCAAGGTTGCGGGCATCGCAATCGACGTATACTCCGCCGAGCCTCCCCCGCGGACAACCCGCTCCTCTCGCTCGACAATGCAGTCACCACCCCGCACCTCGGGGCTTCGACCGAAGAGGCCCAGGTGAACGTTGCCATAGACATTTCCGAGCAGATCGTCGAAGTGCTGAACGGCAGGCCCGCCCGCAGCGCGGTCAACATGCCCGCACTGAGCGCCGAGGTGATGGCGGCGGTCAGCCCGTATCTCGTCCTCGGTGAGCGGGTCGGCGCGATGGTGACCCAGTTGGCGGAGGGACCCATCGAGGCGGTCGAGATCGCTTACTGCGGCGAAGTTTCCGCGTTGGAGACCGGCCCGGTCGGGCGCGCGGTGCTGAAAGGACTCTTCCAGCCGATCCTGACCGAGGCGGTCAACCTGGTCAATGCCCCGGTGATCGCCGAAGCGAGAGGCATCCGCGTGACCGAGAGCAAGACGAAGGACTGCGAGGACTACACGAGTCTGCTCTCGGTAAAGGCCAAGGTCGGAAAGAACGAGGTCGTTGTCGCCGGCACGCTTTTCGGCAAGAAGGACATCCGGATCGTACATATCAACGGCTACTCGATCGACATCGTGCCCGCCGGTGCGATGCTTGTCACCACGCACATCGACAAGCCGGGCATCATCGGGCGAGTTGGCACTCTCCTGGGCAGCCACAAGGTGAACATCGGCGGCATGCACGTCGGTCGCGAGGGTATCGGCAAGCTGGCGTTGATGCTCCTGAACGTGGATGAGCCTGTGTCGGATGGTCTGGTCAAGGAGATCCACGACATGGACGGCATCGAGAGCGCCAAGCAGGTGCAGTTCGCCCAGATCTAGCCGACAGGATCACCCGTGAGAGGCAGATAGCATGCGAGTCATGGCCCATCGGATTCCGCTCGAACCGGAACGATGGGCCGTTTCTTTCTGGTGACCGTAGTGGCCGTGCCTCAGCGCCAGACCTCCGAGGTAGCTGGCCGGCACTGAGGCACGGCCACTACACGGCGAGTGATCGGTAGGGGAGAAGCATTGGCCCATCGGACTGCACCAATCTGCGGCAGCAGCAGCCAATGGTTCGCCCCGTTTGGGTATGAATAGGAGTACGACCGTGGATTTGACGAATCGAGAACGATTTCGGCGAGTGCTGAACTTCGAGCCTGTCGATCGGCTGCCGGTCATGGAGTGGGCGCCGTGGTGGGACAAGACCATCGCCCGATGGTACGAGGAGGGCCTTCCCAGGGACATCACCGACGGCTACATGATCCGCGAGTACTTTGGGATGGACCGGCATGTCCAGTTCTGGTTCTCGCCGATGAAGCCGGGATGCCCCCGCGCGCCCGGACACGGCCTGCCGATCGTGAACAACATCGACGAGTACCGTGCGGTCAAGCAGCACCTCTACCCCGATTGTCCTTTCGACCCGGCGCAGATCAAGTCGTTGGCCGAGAAGCAGGCGTCCGGCGACCTGGTGATCTGGATCACGATCGACGGCTTTTTCTGGTGGCCGCGCGTGCTCTTGGGGATCGAGCCGCACCTCTACGCCTTCTACGACCAGCCGGAACTTATGCATGAGATCAATGAGGACCTGCTGGCTTTTGAGCAGCGCACGATGGACCAGATCTGCGAGATCTGCGTGCCCGACTTCATGACCTTCGCTGAGGACATGTCTTACAATCACGGGCCGATGCTCTCCCGCGTGCAGTTCGATGAGTTCCTTGCGCCGTACTACCGCCGGATCACATACTCGCTCCAGGATCGGGGGACTATCGTCTACCTCGACACCGACGGCGACGTGACCAAGCCGGTGAGCTGGTACGAGGAGGTCGGCATCCAGGGCTTCCTGCCGCTCGAACGGATGGCGGGAGTCGATGTCAACCAGCTCAGACGGGACCATCCGACGCTCAGGATGCTTGGGGCATACGATAAGACCGTCATGCACCTGGGCGAGGAGCGCATCCGACAGGAGTTCGAGCGCCTCATGCCCGCGATGAAGCAGGGCGGGTTCATCGTGTCGGTCGATCACCAGACGCCGCCGGAGGTCTCGCTCGACCAGTACCGCCAGTGGCTCGGTCTCCTGCGCGAATACTGCGAGAAAGCGGTAACGTAAAATGGCCCATTTCACCCATCGCTCGTGCTACGTGAACTTCGCCGAACACCTGCAGAACCACTGGAACCCGAACATGTACTACCCCGGCGCGCCGAACCGCTGGTCGATGGATGACTGGACGCGTTTCCTCAAGATGCTCGATGCGTTCGGCTTCAACTGCTTCGAGTACTGGCTCGTCCCGACGCTCTACGACCGCCCGGTGCTCGACGGCGGCGGAATCTACGCCGAGTTCGCCTCCACAATGCGCCGGGTCAATGAGATCGCGCACGAACTGGGCATGAAGACCAAGATCATCAACCCGCCGAACACCATCGGCCCGGACTGGTTCTTCGCCTGCCCGAATGTCCCCGAGGAAAGAAAGCTGATCCTCGACATCTGGCGGCACTGGATGACCGAATTGGCCGGCACGGACATCATCGGCATCTTCCCCGGCGACCCCGGAGGATGCAATCGGTTCGGCTGCACACACGAGACATACATCGACCTCTGCCTCGACCTGACCGAGATCGTCAAAGAGGTGAATTCTCACGCGCGGACGGAGATCGGTACGTGGGGCACACCGTTCTCCGGATGGGGCAAGGACCTGTGGAACGTCCCGAACTGGGACGGCACGTGGGACATGCTGGTCGAGGCGAAGAATGCCACGCCCGAGACGCCGGTCGCCATCTGGAACGGGAAGCCTCCGCGCGCAAAGGCGGCGATGGAATTCCTCATCAAGCGCCTCCCCGACTTCCCGAAGGACACGATGGTGGCGATCAACCTCGGCTTCAGCCCCGATGGTGACGCCACTTATGGAGGCGACGCGCGCCCGTATGCCCGCGAGATAGCGAAGGTCAGGCCGATCACTACGTGGGACTACTCGGCCGCCGAGGGTGAACTGATCAACTACCCGCACTGGCGGCTTCCCAGAATGGCATCTCGTCGGCGTGAGGAGCGCGCGTGCGGCTACTCCGGCGGGATGTCGTACACGATGACGCCGAAGCTCAACCTGCTGAGCCATTATGCCGCCGGTCGGTTCTTCATCGACCCTGACGCCGACCCGGACGCGGTCTCGAAGGAGTTTTGCGTCAAGGTATTCGGCAAGGAACATGCCGAGATGGGCGAGCTTTTCGAGGCGTTCGAGGTCGTGCAGGGGTGGGGGCACTATCCCCGACGCAAGTGGTCGAAGGATGCGCTCATCGAGAAGTACGACCTGATGATCGAGCACCTGGAGGCCGCGGACATGTCGAAGTGCGCGCTCCCGCTCTTCCCCGACCCGGAGACCTACCGCCAGGACCTGCTCTGGTTCGGGCGCAGGTTCCGCGAGATGGCTGGCCCGAATCCGGACCGCGAGCGCATTCGGAAGGAGTACTGGGAGAAGTCGCTCTCGATCTACGACTCGATCCGCATGTCCGTCGACGAGCGAGCCCACGCCGCCGCCCAGGGTTTCTCCCAGATCCTTTCCACCTGATCATACTCGTACTCGGAGGATCGAAGTGACACGAATCCGATCAGCATTGGCGACCAAGACCTTATCGGCATTGACGGTGTACGTTCTTCTGAGCCTCCTGCACTCACCGGCGCTTGCCGACCACGTCGATGATCTCGTCGCAGGGCTCTTGACGAGCGATCCGAATCAGAGGATGGGGCTAATAATGGCACTCGAGAGGGCAAAGGACCCCAGGGCCCTACAGCCGCTGATCGAGCTGCTCGGCGATCGGCAGGTCGGTTATTTTGCTGCAAGGGCACTGGCGGCCATCGGGAGCCCGGCCGTCGATCCACTGATCGGCCGCCTTTCATCGCCAAGTGTCCATATCAGGGTCAATGCCATCGTAGCACTCGGGATAATAGGCGATGAGCAGGCAACCGAACCGCTCCTCGGATTGCTGAAGGATAAGAACGACCAAGTACGCGCCGTGGCCACTCGCGCACTGGGGTTCTCCAAGTCAGAGCAGGTTACTCAGACCCTCATTAGCCTTTTCAGAAGCAAAGCGGAAGATGAGCAGGTGAGACTGGCGGCGGCAGAGGCACTTGCATACAGCCAAGTTCCGAAAGCATTGGATGTGGTCCTGCCGGAATTACAGAAACCGGACAGCGTCTTCGCGGAATCGATCGCCGAGGTGCTCTCGGTGCGCTCAGTGGATGTGCATGTCATACGTGCACTGATCCTTGCGTCTATCGCCGAACATATCTCTGCCCGAACACTCGAGGACGGCTCGATGATAGCCGGTCCGGGAATCGTGGAGCCGTTAGTCTCTCTGCTTAAGGACGACAACCCTAAGGTACGCGAATACGCGGCTTCCGCCCTCAGGGCAAATCTGTCCCAGACCAAAGATACGAGGGCGCTCCAGCCGCTTATCGCGACCCTGAACGATTCTGATCCACGAGTGCGCATGGCCTCAACTCTGGCGCTTGGCGTCTTGAAGGACAAGGCCGCCGTGCAACCACTTGTCGGCCTGTTGGCAGACGCCAGCAAAGAGGTTCGTAGGTTGGCCGTCAGCGCCCTGGCTGAGATCGAGGATCCGGCTGTCGTCTTGCCTATCTGCGCTTCTCTGAAAGACCCGGATCCCTACGTCCGAAGGGAAGCGGCAGACGCCCTATCTATGCTGAAGGATCAGCGAAGTATCGGAGCGCTGTCTCAAGCGGCGAAGGACGCGAACCCAGATGTGCGGCTCGGGGTGATAAGAGCGCTGGCCAATATGGAAACTCCGGAAACGGCGACTTCCCTTCTGAAAGCTCTCGGGGATAACAACTCAGGGATAAGGGCCATGGCTGCACGAGGACTGGGTTACATAGAAGACAAGAAAGCAGTCACTCCTCTAGTCACACTTCTCGATCATCGGGACGCAGAGGTCAGGGAGAGCGCCGCAAGCGCACTGGGGATGATCGGGGATAGCCGGGCCGTGCAGCCGTTGATCGCGCACTTGAAAGGCCATGACAAGGCGACCAGGGCACAGGCGGCTGCGGCGCTCGGCATGCTCAAGGCACGTGAGGCGGTCGAGCCGCTCTTCGAGATGATGCGCCTGTACCTGGTGAACCGTTCCGATGCGATCCACGCTCTTGGCGAGATAGGAGACACAGCTGCTGTGGAACCGCTCATCTCCGTGTTGGGGAACAAGCAGTTGACTCCAGAAACTCGGCGCGATGCTGCGGTCGCACTCGGCAAGCTCGGAGACAGACGGTCAACTCCGGCACTGCTCGCAGCCATGAAGGGGAGCGAAGGGCCGGTTCAGGCAGGTGTGGTTGATGCGCTGGCCTATCTGAAAGATCCCCAGTCCTTCGATGCCCTCGTGGGTGCCCTGAAGGTCGAAGGCTGGGGCATTCGCTGGAATGCCGCCTACGTTCTGTCGCTCCTTGATGATCCACGGCTGGACCACGTGTTGATGCCTTACCTGGAGAGCGGTGACGTGGAGGTCATCTCGGGAGCGGACCAGTTTTTCATCAAGCGGGGACTCGAGAAGGCCATCCCATTTCTGATCGAGGGACTGGAGTTGACCTCGGGCGGCACTGACATGGCCGAGGCTTTTCTCCAGAGCGGACACCCGAAACTAGTGGAGGCGGCAACGGCATGGAGAGCACGACGTGGTGGTCACGTGTCAGAAGAGCACGACTCCTATGCGAAATGGGGCGAGGCGCGAAAGAAAGAGTACAGCCCATGACCACTTACTCTGAACCAGCGCACGATATACCGATAGCACGTGACGTGGACGTCGTCATCGTCGGCGGGGGACCGGCGGGATTGGCGGCGGCGATTGCATCGGCTCGGAACGGCGCGAGGACCGTGCTGGTCGAGCGGTTCGGATACCTCGGTGGCACGGCGACGGCATCGCTGATGGCGTGCATCAACGGATTTCGCAACCAGGTCGAGCCGGACGCCACCCAGACCGTTCGCGGAATCGCCGAGGAGATCGTCCTCGGACTGAAGGAGATCGATGGGCTCGGCAAGAGTCCCTATCCCCAGAAGGCTTATCCCACCGAGCCGGGTCAACTCGAATACAGCTATGCCATCGACACCGAGAAGTTCAAGTTTCTGTGCCTCAAGTTGTGCGGAGATGCACAGGTGGACATCATGTTCCACACGTGGTTCAGCGCGCCGATCGTCGAGGACGGCGCGGTCATCGGCGTCATCGTCGAGAACAAGTCCGGTCGGCAGGCGCTCATGGCGCGGGTCGTCGTCGATGCGAGCGGCGACGGCGATGTAGCCGCTCGGGCCGGCGCTCCGTTCTGGCAGACCCGCAAGGACGAGGCGCCGCGCTTGAATGACAGCCTGATGTACCGCATCGAGTTCGGCATCGACCGCCCGGATGGCACTTTCGCCTGCGACTTCGGCTCGAACGCGGTCGTCTGGGGGCCGGGTATCGGGCCGATCGACGGCACGAACGCCGATGAGCTTTCTCAGGCAGAGGTGTCAGCGCGGCTGAGGGTCTACGAGGACTTCGCGGCAAAGCAGGCCCAGCATCCCGAGCTTGCCGGTTCGAGGGTCGTTGAGACTCCGCCGCTGCTCGGCATCCGGCAGACGCGGTTCATCGAGGGCGAGTACAGGCTGACGGCGGACGATGCGATCAGCGGCCGGCGGTTCGACGACGTGGTGGCGATCAGCTCGTGCCCGATCATCCATTACTACGGCTATCGGCGCTACCTCGAGCACGAGGGCTACGACATCCCGTATCGATGCCTCGTGCCGTTGAAGATCGACGGCCTGCTCGTGGCCGGGCGATGCATCTCCAGCGAGCAGGAGCCCTATGAGTCCCACCGCGCGATGGTCCCGATCATGGCGATCGGTGAGGCGGCGGGAACTGCGGCGGCTCTTTCGGCGCGATCGGGCGTCAAGCCACGGGATCTGGGCGTACAGACGCTCCAGGACATGCTGATCGCCCAAGGCGTCGAGCTGCGTCGGCTGTCATTCTGAGAGGAGCGAAGAATCTGGCGACGATGGAGGACCAGATTCTTCACTCCGCTCAGAATGACAGTGTTATCTGTGACAGAGAGCCTGCCGTTAGATTGACACTTGGCCTCTGATCTGGTAGGATTGCGATAGGAAACAAGCTCTGAAGACGTGTGTGGGGTATGCATTAAGTTGCGATAGCAGCCGGTGCCGCTCCGGCTGCTATCGCGCCTATGGAGAGAGGTGACCGCATAGCATCCGTTCTGGCTTTCGCCAAAACGAGCAGGGCACCGGATGCCGTTGGTACGTCGTCCGAAGCACTTTTGCTATAATCGGTACTCCTGATTGTTACCCAGCTTTGCGGAAAGTAAAACGTCAACCGTGCGAAGAAATTCATCGACCGCATGATCGAAGGAGGCTCGAAGGAAATGCAGGTTGACCTGGCGACAATCGAAGACCAGATGACGCTCGGGAAGAGCTTCAAGATCAAGTACAGATATCCTCAGGAGACCCGCACGAACAGGGACCTCTACGGGATCCGCAGCGACAGGTTGATGGACGTTTCGAAGGAGTTGGGCCGCTTCTACACACTCTTCCGCGGGGAGACTCCGATCTGGATCGAGGAAGACGAGCTTATCGAGATCGGCCCGGACGACGGCATCTATGAGGAGTTCGACGAGGAGTAGCCCTCATCCCGCCGCTGCCACGAATGCGCTGAACAGAGCCTTGCACGGCTCGTAGACGTACCGATCCGCCTGCCTCTCAGGATGCCACTGTACTGCGATCGCCCACGGGTGATCCGTCGCCTCGATCGCCTCCACGATTCCATCCGGCGCGAATGCCGATGCCTTCAGCTTGGGTGACAGCTCCTTGAGCGTGATCCCTTGATGATGCCTGCTGTTGACGACGCACGGCCAGGTCCACATGATGTGGTAGAATCGGCTGTTCAGATCGACGCAGACCGCGTGCATTGCGCTCTCACCCGGCTCATGTTCGGGCGCATCTTCGTCTTTGTACGCCGGATGACGCAGTCCGGTGCGGATGTCCTTGATGAGAGTGCCTCCGAGCGCCACGTTGAAGACCTGTAAACCCTTGCATATCCCGAACATCGGCAGCTTTCGCTCGTAGGCCAACTGCGCGAGTGGTATCTCGAAGGCATCGCGCTCAGGTGTGCAGGTCATCCGGTACTCGGCGAGTAGGTCGTGGGTTGATAGACATTCGTCGCCGGGATTGGTGCGCGAGGGGTAGAAGTCGGGGTGGATGTCCCATCCGCCGGTGAACAGGATCCCGTCGAAACGCTCGATGACCTCAGCCAGCTCCCCCGGGGAGGTCTGCGTCATGTCGAGAAACTCCGGCCTCCCGCCCGCGAGTTCGATCGCTGCTGGGTACTTGCCGTACTCCTCGATCGTCCGCCCCGCCGTGATTCCGATAAGTGGCTTGCGCATCTGTCCATCTCCGACGAACAGGATACCAGAGAGAATCCGTTTCCGCAACCCCCACGCTGTCGCACATGTATGGCAAACGAAGACGTGAGGCAATTCGCCGGGCGTGTTGCCTCATTTAACTTTGTTACCGAAACGCCATTCGTTGCGTCATTGATAATGTTACCAAGTAGTGTGTTCAAGTATGTCAGATCGGCTCTTGATCGCCGCTCAGGGCCGCGCCTTGCTCGCTTTCGATCTGTCTTTGTTCGGCATCCTGTCAAGCTTTGATGATAGCCTGTGGATGCGTCTTAGTAGCTCCACCGGGTTCGTCGCTCTACGTTCTTTATCGAGGCGATCCTTTGCTTCATCGTCAAGCCATCCTTCAACACTTATCAGCTTGCGGTACGGCGTCATCGCAGGCTCATAGCGTTTGATCACTTTACTCCCAATCCGCTCCTTTTCTTTAAGACGCATCATGGGCTGACAGAAGTTGTGATACGCCACGATCAGCGGATATATCGCCTTTAGTACCGCAAGCTGCTCGTCCGTCTCGAATCGCCGGTAACCTATAAACTGCCGGACTACGCTCCAGTTCTTCTGCTCTACATGACATTGATCGTTCTTCTTGTAAGGCCGACTGCGCGTAAACGTGATCCTGTGCGCTCGACAGTACTTGTTCATGTGATGGTTGATGAACTCGCCGCCGTTGTCGGTATCTATGCCTCTGACTGCAAACGGTGCGCTCTTGGACGCGGACTGCACCGCAAGCACGGTTCCGTGCTCCCCTCGGCCTTTCATTCCATCAAGCGCTACCCATCCGGTCGCTACATCAGTCATAGTCAAAGTATACAGGAACTCTCCGCTCCCGTCACCTCCGCAATGACCCACCAAGTCCATCTCGAAGAACCCAGGCTCAGCTTCATCCCAGTCGGCAAACGTCCTCACCGGGATCTGAGACCGAAGCAGTGTCCCCGGCTTTGTTAAGGTCCTCCCTGTTAGCGATAGGGCAGACCGCTCCTTCTTCATCAACCTGTCGATGCTCGACGCGCTGATCGAGTTAAGCAGCCTCTCTTCTTCTGGTGTAACCGTTATCTCCCCGAATGACTCCAGTATGGGTAGAAACTCAGTCAGAAACGGCTGCAGACGCTTACCGCACGCGTAGAAACTCGCAGCCCAGAGTGTCTTCAGCTTGTGGGCTATCGGCTCGTATTTCGACTTCCTTGCGCGTCTCACTGGACTCCTCGCTGGTGGAACTCCTTTCGCGAACAGCCTCACCAGCGACTTCCTGTGGTAACCGGTCAATCCCTGGACTTCACTCAATACCAGCTTCTTCTCCGATTTGGTGGCTTTGCCATATTCTTTGCGTTTGCGCCTCACGACTTCTCTTACGGATGCAGTTGTCATCTTCTCCATGCCTCAGTTTCGGTAACATTCTTATCTGAGGCAACGTTTCCGTTTCGGTAACATCGTTCGTGAAGCAATTCGCCGGGTTGTCAGGGGAGGGTGCTTGTGGTATAATGTGCTGGTTCCATTAACCCCCTCGGCCCAGAGGCCGGTCCCTCTTCGTAAGGGGGACATCACTCGGGCCGGTCCCCTTCGTTGGGGGACATCAGCCGCGGGGGATGATTCTCAACGAAGGAGAGATTCAGTTGAAAAAAGGCATTCATCCTACATACGGGCCGGCAACGGTGCACTGTGCATGCGGGAACTCGTTCGAGACTCAGTCGACGTCACCCGAGATCCGAGTGGAAATCTGCTCGGGGTGCCATCCGTTCTTCACCGGTCGCCAGAAGATCATCGACACCGAGGGACGTGTCGAGAAGTTCATGCAGAAGTATAAGATGACCCAGACGGGGACAAAGGCAGAGACTCCGAAGTCGGAGAAGTAGCTTGCGAGTGGTGCTGCTCAGTCACACGCAGGACCCGGAACGAACGGTTGCTGCGGCGATTAGGCTCTGCTACTCCTCAGTGGGCATCGATAGCATTCGGGAACGTGTAGACGATGCGGAAGCGGCGCGGCTGATCGAAAAGGTGCTCGGACTCGGGCACTTCTCCGTGCTCGAGCATGCATCGTTTACTTTTGGTATCGAGGGAGTCTCCAGGGCCTGCTCCCATCAGTTGGTGCGTCACCGTCTGGCATCGTATTCTCAGCAGAGCCAGCGATACGTGAAGATGCAGGACCTGGAGTTCTTCATTCCGCCTGCGATCGCTGCGAATGAACATGCTGCCGAGCGATACTCTGCCACAATGGGTCAGTTGCAGCAGTGCTATGACGACTTGCTGGCTGACGGCTTCGAGGCGGAGGACGCGCGATACGTCCTGCCGAACGCAGCATACACCAGCGTCATAATGACCGCCAACGCGCGCAGCCTGCTGAACTTCTTCGAGCTGCGACTCTGCACGCGGGCACAGTACGAGATCCGGCAGTTGGCGGAACTGATGCTGGCGGAGGTGCGGAAGGCGGCCCCCATTCTCTTCGCGAAGGCGGGCCCGACGTGCGACACGAAGGACTTCTGCGGCGAGGGCGAGATGACCTGCGGGCGGGTTGCGAACAGGAATCATTGACAGTAGGGGTGAAGCATTGGCTTCCGCTAACCGACATGCTGCATATTCGGTAGCCAATGCTTCGCCCCTACAAGATTGGAATCGGAGGCAATAGTGGCGGATACTCCACAATACGGCGGACAGGCGGTTATCGAGGGGGTCATGATGCGCGGCCCGAAGTACTATGCCGTCGCATGCCGCCGCGCGAACAACGAGATCGTCATCGAACAGGAATCGGTCGAGACGATCCTCCGCAAGTTCCAGTGGCTGAATAAGCCGTTCCTCCGAGGCACGCTGGCGCTCATAGACGCCATGGCTCTCGGCATGAAGGCGCTCATGTTCTCCGCGAACCTTGCGATGGAGGACGTCGAGAAGGCCGAAGCCGAGAAGCCGAAGAAGGAGAAGCCCGGCAGGAAAGCCAAGCCCAAAGCGAAGCCGGAGGGCCCTCAGAAGATCAACGACATCGCCGTCTGGGGCACGATGATCCTGGCGCTCGGACTGGCGATCGGGATATTCTTCGTGCTGCCTCAACTTCTCGCGGGTCTGCTCCAGAAGAAGATTCAGAGCCATCTGCTTCTCAATGTGATCGACGGCGTCATCAGATTTGCGTTCTTCATCGCGTATATCGTCGGGATCTCATACATGAAGGACATCAAGCGGGTGTTCCAGTATCATGGCGCGGAGCACCGGGTGATAAACACCTTCGAGGCAGGGCTCGATCTCACTCCGGAGAACATCCGGGAGTTCGGCACTGTCCACCAGCGCTGTGGGACGAGCTTCCTGCTGATAGTCATGGTGATCGCGATCGTGGTCCACATGTTCCTGGGATGGAATCCCGCGTGGTATCTGCGAGTCCCTCTCCGGTTGGCGTTCCTGCCGGTGATTGCGGGTCTGGCGTACGAGACGATCCGATTCGCGGGCAAGCACAGGGGATCGAGGGTGATGAACACTCTTCTGTCGCCGGGCCTGCTCCTTCAGCGGGTGACCACTCAGCCGCCGTCGGAGGATCAGGTGGAGGTCGCGGTTGCGGCACTCCAGGCGGTTTTGGCGAAAGAGAACGAGTTGCCGGCGGTCCCAGCGCCCGAACTGACGTAAGAACATTGTAGTGGCCGTGCCTCTGTGCCGGCCACGTAACGTTGCAGGCCGGCACAGAGGCACGGCCACTACACGATGAAGGTTCTTCCCACTATGTTCGAACGACTGAACGAAGTCGAGGATAGATTCGACGATCTTACCAGACGGATGAGCGACCCCGAGGTCTTCAACGACCAGAAGGCCTATCAACAGGTCGCCAAGGAGCACTCGAGCCTGACCGAACTCGTCACCAAGTACAAGGAGTTCAAGAGCATCCAGCAGCAGAAGCGCGAGACCGAGGAACTCCTCCACGAGCAACTCGACGACGACATGCGCAACTTCGCTCAGACCGAACTCGACGAACTCAAAGAGAAGGAACACCGACGCGAAGAGGAACTGCAGGTCCTTCTGCTGCCCACTGACCCGAACGACGACAAGAGCGTCATGATCGAGGTCCGCGCGGGCACGGGGGGCGAGGAAGCAGCTCTCTTCGCGAACGAACTCCTGCGGATGTACATGCGATACGCCGAGCGCCGTCGTTGGAAGACGGAGCTGATGAGCATCAACGAGACCGGCATCGGCGGCATCAAGGAGGCGGTTCTCGCGATCGACGGGCGAGGCGCGTACAGCGTGCTGAAGTACGAGAGCGGTGTCCATCGCGTCCAGCGCGTGCCCGAGACCGAGAGCGGTGGGCGAATCCATACCTCGGCGGCGACTGTAGCGGTCATGCCCGAGGCCGAGGAAGTCGAGGTCGAAATAGATCCGGAAGACCTCGACATCGACACCTTCCGCTCATCGAGCGCGGGCGGACAGAACGTCCAAAAGAATGAGACCGCCGTCAGACTCACTCACAGACCGACCGGCCTCATCACGAGCTGCCAGGACGAGCGCTCGCAGCTCCAGAACAAGGAGAAGGCGATGCGCATGCTCCGTGCGATGCTCCTCGAGCGAATGATCCGCATGCAGCAGGACGAGATCAGCGCATCCCGGAAGAGCATGGTCGGGAGCGGCGACCGGAGCGAGAAGATCCGCACGTACAATTTCCCCCAGGGCAGAATAACCGATCATCGCATCGGGTTCAGCACGCACAATATCTCGATGTTCATGGAAGGCGACATCCAGGAGATGATCGACCGCCTGATCGCCGCCGACCAGGCCGAGCGCCTCAAGGGCGACGAAGACTGAGTTTGGAGTGAGGAGTCGGGGAGCGAAGACCCGTCGTTGGGGATGGAGTTGGACTCCATCCCCGATGACCAGGCCAGGGGGATGGAGTCCAACTCCATCCCCAACGACGAGGAGTGTAGAGTGCCGAAAGAGACCGTCCATCGTCTCCTGGATCGAGCATCGCGGAGCCTCACGCAGTCGGGCATCGACACACCGCGCCTGAATGCGGAGGTTCTCCTGGCACACGCCACCGGGTCCTCGCGCGCCGCACTGATTGCTCACCCGGAATCGGTCCCCACTGAGGACCAGACCGCGCTATTCCGCCAATGGGTCGAGCTTCGAGCGAAGAGGATGCCGCTCGCATACATCATCGGCAGTCGGGGGTTCTACGGTCTGGAGTTCGAAGTCACGCCGGCGGTCCTGATCCCGCGCCCGGAGACCGAGATCCTTGTGGAGACGACGATCCGGTTGCTGGGAGAAAAGCCATGTGTGATCGCGGACCTGGGAGTCGGCAGTGGGGCGATCGCGGTGGCGCTCGCAGTGTCGCTGCCGGAAGCGCATCTCTATTGCACCGACACGTCGCACGAGGCGCTGGACATCGCCCGCCGGAACGCCGACAAGCACGGGGTGGGGGAGCGAATCCATCTCCGGGAGGGCAATCTGCTCGAACCCTTCGACGATCTCTCGTTCGATGCCATCGTCTCCAATCCGCCATACATCCGGTCCGATGAACTCGATCTCCTCCAGCCGGAGATTGCGCTCTACGAGCCACGCGCCGCGCTCGATGGCGGGCGGGATGGCTTCGACTTCTTCAGGAGGATTGTTCCCGAGTCGCCGGGATTCCTGAAGCTGGACGGGTTTCTGCTCGTCGAAGTCGGTATGAGGCAATCGGAGGAAGTCTGCGCCCTGTTCCGAAAGAACGGCTACCTTGATGTCCACACGGTAGACGACTACGCCGGCATCGAGCGAGTCATCGTCGGGCGAATCTGACTCACCAGACGACCGAGGGCGCGGTCTTCGTGCGGGAGAGGTCGAACCGGCTCTGGTCACTCATGCTCTCGAGCGTCCTCCGGAAGATCGGGTAGATGCTCCCCGGCGGATCGATCGTCATGAGCGTCGGTCCGCGCCACGAGAGCCCGTAGTTCGTGTCGCGGACGTACTCCTCGTTGGAGTACTCGTGCACCGGGAAGCCGAGTTCGAGCACGCTGCCAGGCGACACATCGTCGAACCGCAGATACGCTCCGTCCGGCCGAGGCGGGGACGACTCGCCGCTGACGGATATGTCGAGGTCCGCTCCGTTCAGCCACCCCGGCATGCGGATCAGCACGTTCGATGCCTTGTGCACCGCCACGCTGAGCCGTCCCTCCCAGGGCTGATAGCTCATCACGTCCGCCCACTCCGACCGCCAACTCAACATGAGGTTCACCTTCACGTCGCTCCCGTCCGCCTCGATCGCATGACTCCACGCGAGGTAGAATCCCCGCACCGCCGACGCCGTGCAGCACCCCTCCAGCCCGAGTTCCGAGCATCCCGTCAGGTCGTTGGGCATCACCCACGAGTCATACGAGCCCACGGTCATCGCCTCCACCTGGGGCGACGCGAACTCGAGGCGCGACACGTCCCTGATCTGGTTCTCCAGCATCTGGTTGCGCACCATCAGCTCCACGAAGTCGAGGCACTCCTCCGCCCCGCACTCCGCGAGCTTGATCCCGAGGTGGATGAGGTCGGTGCAGCAGCACGTCTCGCCGGTCACGATGCCGTCATCGTAGTCGATGCCGTCTGGGACCCATCCGAAGCTGCTCGAATTGGCGACGATGAAGTTCCCGACCTTCGAGCACCAGGCCATCAGCCCGTCGTCTTCCGTCGCCATCGCGTATCGGAGGACGCCGACCGTGCTCGGGAGGATGCCCCAACTGTGGAGGTGTCCCCGGAAGCGCCCGTCCATGTGAACGACGCCGCTCTCGTAAACGAAGAAGTTGACCAGCGCGCGAATCAGCCTCATCGCGCCTTTGCTCTCGGTCGATTCCCAATACCTCATGAGCGGGAGGATCTGGAGGACGCCGTATGCGGGAAGCGCCCCCGGCCCCAGGTCCTTCGATTCGTATGCCGACACGCCGGTCCAGCCGCTCGGGGCGTATCGGTGGCCGGGGTAGTAGCAGAAGTCGTCCTTCTTCACCGCGACGTTCCACAGCCCCTCGATCAGGCGCTCGATCCGCTCCTCGATCTCGACGCTCCCCGACTCCAGGTACATGCTCGTGAGGGCCATGATCGCCCGGCTCTGGCAGAACATATCCGCGTTCTCCGGCACACCGAGCCTATCGTCCCCCCGCTGTAGGGGCGTGCCTTGTGCCGCCTGCAACGCCTCACCGGGCGGCACAAGGCACGCCCCTACAGGGTGGGTGGCATCGGGAAGGCTGAAATCATAGAACAGACCGTCGTCCGGGCTCTGGGTGGCGAGGAGGTATCGCCTCACAGCCTCCTCCTCCTCGGTCACCGGCCAGTCGAACATCTGCCGTGCGAGGATCCAGGCGTCGGTGAACCGCGACGACATGTCCACGCAGTCCCATGAGGCGTGGTTGGCCATCATCACCCCGTCCTTGACCGAAAGGTCGAAGAATGGGCGGAAGTTTGCTTGCGGGTCGAGGCGGTGCCGCAGGCTCTTCACCGCCATCTCAGCGGCCTGGTAGAATGTGGTGTCGCAGGTTTCAGTCATACATGAGGTTTTCGACCGTGGGAGGCGCTAATCCTCTTCCGCCGGGAGTAGCGGCTCGACGACGGCGATCAGCGCGGGGATACTTGCGTGGATCGCCTCCCAGACGACCTCCAAGTCTATGTCGTCGTAGCCATGAATGACTCTGTTGCGCATGCCAACCATCTTCCTCCATGGCAATTCAGGATGATCGACTACAAATGGGGTTGAGACACGACCTGCTGCCTCGCCTACTATTGCGAATTGGTGAAGGACTGCGGACTGCGTCAGTTTGTTCAGAGAGAACTCCTCGAAGGTCATCCTCCCGACGAAGTCTCCGATCTGGTGCGCCGCTTTGAGGACGTCCGCAAGGTAGCCGAGGTCACGGTCCATAGATGACCTCCGCGGAGGAGAGGATCGCCTTTCGGCGTATCCAGTTCGAACTGCGTTCGATCCCGCGCCTCATGGTGAGATCGGCTTTCCGCCCGAGGATGTCCGTGAGTTCATCCTCAATGTCGGTGAGGTCGAAGAGGCTGATCCTGGAGTCGGGGGCGAAGGTGACGAGCACATCCACGTCGCTGTCGGGGCGGAAGTCGTCGCGCAGGACCGAGCCGAAGAGTGCGAGTTCCGTGATCCCCCAGCGGCGGCAGAACTCCTTGATGCGGTCCATGTCCAGGTTGATATGCGGGCTCATCGTCTCGTTCTCCGAGGCCATTATACCATATACCAACTGCGACGGCTGTCATTCTGAACGCAGTGAAGAATCTGGCTGCTGCAGATGGGCCAGATTCTTCACTATGTTCAGAGTGACAGTCGTCGAGTCAGAAGCAAGCTAATACTCCGGCGGGAGGTCCTTGAGCTGGGCGTTGGAGAAGACCGGGCCGTCGGTGCAGACGTAGTACTGGCCGATGTTGCACCGGCCGCACTTGCCGATGCCGCACTTCATCTTCATTTCGAGCGTCGTGTAGATCTGCTCGTCGGCGAACCCGAGTTCCTTGAGGCCGGGGAGCGTGAACTTGATCATGATCGGCGGTCCACAAACGATGGCGACCGCGTTCTCGGGCGACGGCTTCAGGTCGGTCACATACGCCGGCACGAATCCGACGTTCTTGTCCCAGCCCTCCTCGGCCTTGTCGATCGTGAGGAACAGCTCCGTGTTCGGCGAATTCGCCCACTCGTCGAACTCATACTTGAACGACAGATCGCCGGTCGAGCGCGCACCGTAGACGATGTTCACCTTGCCGTAATCCTGGCGGTTGTCGAGGCAGAAGTTGAGCAGCGACCGCAGCGGGGCCATCCCGATTCCACCGCCGACGAACCAGAGGTCCTTGCCCTTGAACTTCTCGTAGGGGAACCAGTTCCCAAGCGGTGCGCGGATTCCGACCGTCGTGCCCTCGCTCATCTCATGGAGGGCGCTGGTGACGGCGCCGACTTTCTTCACGGAGAACTCGACGTATCCCTTGCGGGTCGAACTCGAGGTCAGGCAGAACGTCGCCTCGCCGACGCCGAACGCGGACACGATCTGGAACTGACCGGGCTCGTAGGTGAACGCCTCCCGGTATTCCTCGTCGTCGAACACGGCGCGGAACGTCTTCGTGTCCCAGGTCTCCTCGATCACCTTCTCGATGGTCGCCAGCTTCGGCACATATGGATTATCGCACATACACCTGCTCGCATTCTCTGTCAAACTCACGCTCATGCCGACACCTTGCTCTCAGATTCGATCGTCTCGATCACCTTGCGAATGTCAATGTTTACGGGGCAAACTGCGACACACCTGCCACAACCGACGCAGCCGAGGATCTCGTAGCGCTCGGGCGAATACTTGAACTTGTGGAAGACGCGCTGCCTCGTCCGCTCGACCCTCGACGGCCGCGGATTGTGTCCATGGCCCATGTGGGTGAACTTGTCGAACTGGCAGGTGTCCCAGCAGCGGAATCGGCTACCCTTCTTGCCCTGCGCGTACTCCATGATGTCGAAGCAGTGACACGTCGGGCAGAGGAACGAGCATGCCCCGCACCCGAGGCAAACCTCCGCGAGCTTCTTCCAGATCGGATCGTCCCAGTCGTATGACTCCGAGGCCTTCGCGTGATCGACCGGTTTGGGGAGCTTCTCAAGCACGGATTGCCGAAGCGCCTCGACCGCCTGCTTGTCGGCGTCGGTCGCCGCTGAGAACTGTGAAGCGGCGAGCAGTTCCTCGCCCTTCGCTGTCAGCGCTTCGGCATAGTACTTCTCCCCGAGATCGGTCAGGTAGACATCCATGTTGATCGGATTCGACAGGAAGTCGCCTACTTCGGTGCAGAAGCAGGTCCACGAGGGCTTGTTGCAGAACAGCCCGACGATCGCGGTGTGCTCGCGCCGATCGAAGTACGGGGTGTCTACCGGCTCGACGTTCGAGTAGACGGCATCGACGTACTTCAGGGCGGCGGCATCACATGCCCGCGCGCCGAAAAGCAGCCTGTCCTTCTTGACTCCCTGGGGCGGGGTGACCTCTGCGGACAGCCCCTCGAGCTTGTACTCAAAGAGCGTCTCGGTCTCGGGCGAGAAGTGCTCCCGGATCCCGCTCTTGGCGGGCGTCGGCCCGAGATCGATCAACGATGGATCATCGACAGGCTTGAATCGCGTGACCCCATCGTCCGTCACCGGCGCGATGACCTCGAGCTTCTCCGCCAGGCTCTTCAGCCACGATGCAATATCTTGTTTGGAGATAACCTTGCTTTCCACGTCAGCTCCTAATCGTAATCGTACTCAGTTCTACTCTTCCGGACACGGGTCCGGGTCTTCGGCCTTCCAACTCCCCAGGATAGGGAGCGCCTCGGGGTCTTCTCCGGGCCTCGCCTCGAACATATCCGCGACTTCCATATCGAGCTTCTGCCCGAGCAGCGAGAGCGGGATGCCCATCGGGCACGCGCGCTCGCACTCCTGGCATCCGATGCATCGGCCCGCGAGGTGCATCGCACGTGTCATGTGGAAGAACCAGTTCGTGTTCGGATCGGTCGAGCGGGTCACCCACATCTGGCCCACCTTGTCGGCGAAACACTCCTTGCAGTAACATCCCGGGCAGGCCTGACGGCATGCATAGCACCGGATGCAGTTGGCGAAGTGCTTCGCCCAGAACTCGCGTCTCTCGATCGGCGACAGCTTTTCGTACTCCTCGACCGCAGCCTTCGAATCGACGACCGGCGAACGCGCCGGCTGCTCGCCGAGCTTGGCGTCCGCGACCTCGGGATCGCCGAGTGCGCAGGAGAGGCACTTCGCGAGGAACGCCTTCTCCCTGGGGATGCTCACTTCACCTGAGCCGGTGGTCACTTTGATGCCGCCGTTCGCCCACTCGATCGACTTCACATCGCCGAGATCGACATCCGCCAGGCCATCGAGATCGAGCACGCCGGGGCAGGGGACGGCGATCACCGTCACCTCGTCACGCTTGATCTGGTGCTCCTTGAGCAGTTCTACGACCGACTTCCCGTCGCACGGCTTGATGACGACCGCGACCTTGCCCTTCTTCACAGCCTGGGGAAGGTAGACGGCGAGGTTGTTCACGCACGTCGGATTCCAGACGAGGCGCTCGGCGTCCTCAGGAGTCCTGGCATAGAGGGGCGCGCATTTGAACGGCACGCTCCCCGCCTCGTACCCGATGACAGTCCCGACCTGTCCGCTCTCCAGAAGCTCTTTCGCTTTGTCTCGAAGCTCGTTTTCCATATGATATCTCGTTAGAACACAGATGGCACGGATTGCGGAGGATGACACAGATAGTGCTTTTGATTTGGGCTCTATCTGTGCAATCTGTGTTTCATCTGTGTGATCTGTGTTCCTTTACTCTCCTGCGACTCCCTTGAACGGGCCGAGTTTCCTGACCTGCTCGGTGAACTGCTCAACGACTTCGGCGTACTTCTGGCCTTCCGCCGCCGAGATCCAGTCGAAGTGGAACCGCTCCGGCTCGATGCCCATGAACTCGAGCATCCGCTCGAAGAGCATGATCCGCCGGCGTGCGTAGTAGTTGCCCTTCGCGTAGTGGCAGTCGCCGGGATGGCATCCCGAGACGAGCACGCCGTCGAATCCCCGCTCGAACGCCTTCATCACGAACTGCGGATCGACTCGACCCGAGCACGGCACTCGCACGACCCGCATGTTGGCGGGGTATTTCAGCCTGCTCGACCCCGCGAGGTCCGCGCCGGCATAGGTGCACCAGTTGCACAGGAACCCGATGATCCTCGGCTCCCACACCTTCGGTGCGTCTTCTGTCTCAACCTGTTCGGTGATCACTTCTTGTGACATACGCTATCTCTCAAGGTCTCATTTCTTCCGGCAGCCGTTGGTGGATGAACTCCCGTATCGTTTCGGCGGCCTCCAATGCTTCCTGTACTGTCGGCTCCTCGGGCCAGAAATCCGGGTCGTATCTCAGTGATACGGCATAGGGAGTCAGCGTTTCTGCGAGTCCCAGCAGATCTGCAAAGGCCTGATCACGCCCTATGCAGAGCTCTATCAGCTTCTCGAGATTGTGGACGAAAGGGAACTCGATCTGCTGCGCAACCAGATAACCCTTTATGTACTTCTCAGCAGACTGTTGAGCGTGAAAGCAAGCGGTGTCGAGGCAGCCTTCAGCTCTCAGGCAGACCTTGACAGTCGCCAAATCGCTGTCACCCTTGCGGAACCACCCCTTCACTGCATCAGCCTGGCTCTTCATACAGTGCCTTACCCTCCCGGACGGCGGTCGTTATGAACGCCTGCCTGACCTCACTCCACTCCTCCACTTCATCCGGAGTGTAGACCAGTATATCCATGGGGAGCATGATATCCCGTAGAGCGCCGTACAACGCCCGAGACCTGCGATATCGAGGTTCATCGGAATCTGCGATCACAAGCAGGTCGATGTCGCTACTGGGCCTTGCCTCTCCTCGCGCACGGCTCCCGAAAAGCACAATCTTGCGCGGATGCATAGTCGCGACTATTCGCCGCACGATTTCATCCATCAAGGTCTTCTCCGTGTACTCTGTGCCTCTGTGATTCATCCCTCACTCCGCAAATGCGAGCGCGTCGATCTCCGAGAGAATCTGGTCGTCCTTGAAGCCTCTCAACTGAATGGAGGCCGACCGGCATGCCGCCACGCACGTCCCGCACCCGTGGCAGAGGCCCTCGTTGACCGAGGACACCGTCATGATCGGGTTGCCCGCGCGGTCGTAGATCGTCTTCTCCTCGATCGCCGTGAACGGGCAGACCTCCTTGCAGAGCAGGCAGCCCGCGCAGGTGGTCTCGTTCATCTCGGCGACCATCGGCTCCGACTCGAGGTTCGACTTGGCGAACAGGCCCATAACCTTCGATGCCGCGCGCGGACGCCTGCGCGACCGAGTCCGGGATGTCCTTCGGATACTGGCACGCACCCGCCAGATAGATGCCGGCGGTCAGCACCTCGACCGGCTTGAGCTTCGGGTGCGCCTCACTGAACCAGTTGTACTGGTCGGTCGAGATCCCGAGCTTGCGCGCCAGGTCCTTCGCGTCCGGCTGGGCTCCATCGCCGGTCGCGAGGACCACCATGTCCGCCTCGATCTCGACCGGCTTCCCGGCAGCGTGTCGACGCCCCTGACGATCAGCTTGTCGCCGTGTTGGAAGATCCTCGAGACGCGCCCGCGGATGTAGATCGCGCCGTACTTCTCGATCGCGCGTCGGACGAACTCCTCGTAGCCCTTGCCGTTCGCGCGGATGTCCATGTAGAACACGTAGGTCTGCGCGTCGTGGAGCTTCTCCTTGAGCAGGAGCGCGTGCTTGGCGTTGTACATGCAGCAGACCTTCGAGCAGTAGGCATAGCCGTGCTCGTCGTCCCTCGAACCGATGCAGGAGATGAACACGACGTTCTTCGGCCGGCTTGCGGTCGGACGGGCGCACGATCTTGCCGTCGGTCGGGCCGGAGGCGTTCATCAGCCGCTCGAACTGCAGACCGGTGATGACGTCCGGGATACTTGCCGTAGCCGAAGTTGCCGCATCGGGGTCGGATCCCAGGTCTGGAAGCCGGTCGCCACCACGATCGCGCCGAACTTCTCGGTGATCATCTCGTCTTCCTGCTCGTAGTCCATGGCGTCGGCCGGGCAGAGCTTCTGGCAGACGCCGCACTTGCCGTCCGTGAACATGCGGCAGTTCTCGCGGTCGATGACCGGCACGTTCGGGACCGCCTGCGGGAACGGGACGTAGATCGCGCGCCGCTGGCCGAGCCCGCGTCGAACTCGCGACGGGAGCTTGACCGGGCACTTCTCGTAGCAGACGCCGCAGCCGGTGCACTTCTCCATGTCCACGCTGCGCGCCCGCTTGCGGATCTTGACCTCGAAGTTGCCGACGAAGCCGGAGACCTTCTCGACCTCGGAGTAGGTCAAGATCTCGATGTTCGGATGGCTGCGCAGTCGACCATCTTCGGCGTGAGGATGCACGCCGCGCAGTCGAGGGTGGGGAAGGTCTTGTCGTACTGGGCCATGCGCCCGCCGATGGACGGCGTCCGCTCGACGAGCATGACCTGGTATCCGGCGTCGGCGATATCGAGCGCCGCCTGGATGCCCGCGACTCCGCCGCCGATCACCAGCGCCCTCTTGGTGAGCGGGATCTCCTGGCGGAAGAGCGGCTCGTTCTTGGTCGACCTTCGCGACCGCCATCGCGGTGAGGTCGATCGCCTTCTCGGTGGCGTCGTCCTTGTCCTCGTGGACCCAGGAGCAGTGCTCGCGGATGTTGGCCATCTCGACCATATACGGGTTCAGGCCCGCCTCGCCGATGCAGCGCTGGAAGGTGGGCTCGTGCAGCCGCGGGGAGCACGACGCGACCACGACGCGGTCGAGCTTGTGCTCCTTGATCGCCTCGCTTGACCATGTTCTGCCCCGGCTCGGAGCACATATACTTGTAGTCGGTGGCGTAGACGACCCCCGGCATCTTCGCGGCGGCCTCCGCGACCTTCTCGACGTCCACCGTCTTCGCGATATTCGATCCGCACCAGCAGACAAAAACTCCGACTCTTGCCATTCTAGTACCTTTCGGAATGGTTGATGGTCTATGGTTAATGGTTAATGGGAAACCAGTCCCGCATCAGCCATTGACCATAAACCATCAACCATGCACTTCTATCCAGCTCCGATCCCCGCCAAGACCGCATCCGGGGCGACCATGAGCCTCTTCAGCCCGAGGTCGCTGTCCGAGAGACCGAATGCGACGCCTAAGAGCTGCGTGAAGTAGAAGATCGGCATGCCGTACTGCTCGCCGTACTTCGCCTCGACCTGTGGCTGCCTCGTATCGAGGTTCGCCTGACAGAGTGGGCACGCGGTGACGATGCAGTTCGCCCCGGAGCGCTTTGCCATCGAGAGGATGTCGTGCGTTAGCTTGACGACGATGTCCGACTTCGAGAGCGCCAGGCTCGCACCGCAGCACTCGTTCTTGTAAGGCCACTCGACGGGTTCAGCGCCGACCGCCGACATGATGCCGTCCATCGATGTCGGGTTCTCAGCGTCGTCGAAGCAAGCGACCTTCGGCGGGCGCGTGAGCAGGCATCCGTAGTAACATGCAGCCTTCAGACCGGTGAGTTCGCGCTTCACGTGTGACTTGATCTCGTCCTCGGGTACCTGAGCGATCGCTTCGAGCAGCGAGAGAATCTTGATGTTGCCATGATACTCGAGTCCGGACTTCTCCGTGATCGAGCGTATCAGCCCCGGATCGTCCTTCGCCGCATGATCCGCCGATTTCAGGCGGTTGAAGCACGCCGCGCACGGAGCGACCACGTCGAGGCCCATCGTCTCGGCCTTCGCCAGGTTCCGCAGAGGGAGCGCGACGCCCAGTTCGCGGTTCGTGGCATGGGCGGAAGTCGCCCCGCAGCAGTTCCAGTCCGGAATCTCGACAAGCTCGATGCCGAGCGCGCGGCAGACCGCCTCGGTCGAGTCGCCATATTCCTTTGCCGTAGAGTGCAGCGAGCACCCGGGGAAATATGCGTATTTCATCTTGTTTTCCTGAATATCCGCTTGATCTCGCCCATGCCCTTGATCGCCTTCGGGATCAGCACGAGCTTGCCCTTGAGGAACATCTTCACGCCGAGGAAGATATCGGAGAAGAGGTCCATGCTCCTGATCTTGTACTCGCCGAGCATGCTGACCTCGTGTACGCGGCCCATGCGCTCGACCGACCTCAGGAACGTCTCGTGGAACGTCTTGACGGCGGGCTCACCGGCGGCCTCACCGCGCGCCATCGCGGTTTGCCTGAGAGCATCCATGACCTTCGAAAGCTCGACGCTCCTCGGGCATCGGGTCGCGCAGGTCTCGCATCCGACACAGAGCCAGATCATCGACGACCGCAGGGCTTCCTTGTCCATGCCGAGTTGGACCAACCGGGACACCTGGTTCGGCATGATATCCGCGGCATAGGCGACCGGGCATCCCGCGGTGCACTCGCCGCACTGATAGCACGACTTGATGTTCTGCCCGCTGAGCTTCTCGATCTCCGATATGAACGTCCGATCATCGGACACGACGACTCTTTCTTCCGTAGCGGCTTGCGCCATCAGCAGATTCCTCCGACGTGGTTCGTCCGGGGATATTATATCAGTTTGTGCGGGATATCACAACGGGCGTTCGCACGACTTGTTAGCCGTCGGTTGGGCCTTTTCCTCCCGACAACGCGCGAAGGAGGAAAACCGATCTACAGCAGAGAATACGTTCGGCAAGTAGGCAACGGATGGTTAGGATGCGCAGTCAGGCATCTTGATCGCCGTCTCGAACGAGTACAAAGGGAGGTACGGATTTGAGTACGAAAGCTGCTGGTTCCGACACCGCTTATAGCCACCGCGGCCAGCTCTTCGCCGCAAGCTGCATGGCGCTTGTGGTGAGCGCCATTGCATTCGGTATCCGTGGTGATACCCTGGGTGATTTCGTCAACCAGTTTGGCAGGCAGTATGCCAAACCCGAGGAGGCGATAGGATGGGCGATCACCGGCGCGTTCTGGGGCTTCACGATCGCCATCGCCTTCAGCGGCGTCGTGTGCGACTGGCTGGGCATGAAGGCGCTCCTGGTATTCGCCTGGATTCTTCACATGATCGGCATTTCCGGCACAGTATTCGCCAACAGCATCATGATGCTGGCAGTAGGGACGCTGTTGATCGGACTGGGAAACGGCTTCATCGAAGGCGCCGTGAACCCTCTCGTGGTTACGCTGTTTCCTAACAACAAGACAGCCAAGCTGAATGCACTGCACGCCTGGTGGCCGGGCGGGATTGTGATTGGTACCCTCGTCGCGTACCTTCTGGGACTGGGCCACGCGAGTTGGCAGATCAAGACCGGCGTGTTGTTCATCCCCACTCTTATCTACGGTGCGATGTTCATCGGCCTGAAGCTTCCGCCGACCGAGCGCGTTCAGTCCGGCGTCTCCACGGGGCGAATGTGGAAGGCGGTCTTTTCGCTGTTCCTGTTGTTCTGGGTCTGCATGTGGTTCACTGCTTTCACAGAGTTAGGAACCAACCAATGGATCTCTGAGATGCTGAAGCAGTCCGGAGTCAAGGTGGGCACCCTGGTCCTGGGGTGGATCAGCTTCGTCATGCTGGTCGGCCGAATCTTCGCGGGCCCCGTCATTCACAAGTTGAAACCGATCGGATTGCTGCTTCTCTCTGCGGTCGTCTCGGTACTTGGCCTGCTGGCGCTGAGTGTGGCGAAGGGGCCTGTGATGGCGTTTGCGGCTGCGACGGTCTTCTCCGTCGGGGTCTGCTATTTCTGGCCCACGATGCTCGGCTACACCTCGGAGCGCTGGCCTGAGGGTGGTGCATTGACTATGGGTCTGATGGGCGCTGCCGGCATGGCGTCCGCCGGTTTCGCACAGCCCATATTCGGCTGGTTGTTCGCAGGCCGCGGAACTGCAGGTTGCCTGCAAACGGTGGCCATCCTGCCTGGCATTGCGGCCATCATCTTTGTGTTCTTCTACCTGGGCCATCGCAAGGAAGGCGGTTACAAGGCTGTAAAGCTGGATGAAGTGGAGCAGGCCCCGACCTCGGAGTGCTGACCCCGGCAAACCTGAGCAGTGACCTTCCGATCGTGATACTGAGCGTTTCAGCGATCACATAGGAATAGAAGTTGGCGAGAGGGCCGAGCAGAATGCGATCTGCTCGGCCCTTTCTACGAGCCGCCGTTTTCTGGGACGGCAATCGTTTCCGCACTATCAGCATTTGACAGCCCGGCACGGCGCGAGTTGGGTACAACATATATTGTGCCGGCCGGCATGCAGTGTGTGCCATGCAGGCAAACTGAGTTGCCAGGGAGTTGACCATGCCTCGAGTGCGTCACAGGACTAGCTTAAGAACGAAGCTGCTGATCATTCTGCTGGCAGCGGTACTCGTGCCGTCAATCGTTGTCGCGACGATGCTCATGCGCAACGGCATGCACGTGCATCTCTCGCTGCTGTGGCTGGCAGGGTTTGCATTGTTGTTTGTGCTGCTTGGCAAGTACATCAGCCTCAGGGTAACCGGCCCGCTCGCCAGGCTCAAGGAAGGCGCCGAGATCATCGGCAGCGGCAATCTGGACTATCGAATCGATGTTGGGACCGGCGACGAGATCGAGGATCTGGCGGATGCGTTCAATCGGACGGCTGCGAGGCTCGAGACGTCATACCATGAACTCGAGCAGGAGCACTCGCGGGCAGTGGTCGCGGCCAGGCAGGCGGACACCCTATATCACGTGTCGCAGGCGCTGGTCTCGACACTCAGGCTTGATGAGACTCTCGATCTGATCGCACGAAGTCTCGCAGACGTTTGTGATACCGACAAGGTCGCACTCTGGCTGGTCAAGGGGAATGTCTTGTCGCCCACGACCGCGTATGGTCTGACCGAGCAGGAAGACAAGGCATTCAAAGGGTGGGAGGCTCATCTCGAAGAGGCGGCCGGGTTGACGAAGCAAGCGATCACCACTCGAAAGCCCGTGATCGTTACAGATGCAGCGACGGACGAAAGGGTATCTCATCGAATGCTCGAGCAGTTCCCGGTAGATCCATTCTCGCGCTCCCACTGGTGATCGAGGATGACGTTATCGGCTATGCGATCACATTCGAAGCAGGAAAGGTCCGCGAGTTCACTGATTACCAGGTATCGATGGCAAGGGCGGTGGCCGCGCAGGCCGGCGTTGCCATCCGGAATGCACAGGCATACGAGCGAGAGCGACGAATCGCCGAAACGCTCCAGAGGTCGCTTCTGCCACAAGTACCGCCCAGGTTCGGCTCCTTCGAGATCGCCGATAGGTACAGTTCTGCACTGTCCGAGGCCGAGATTGGGGGCAACTTCTATGATCTGGTCGAGCTTTCCCCAACGCGAATGGCCTTCGTAATGGCCGACATATCAGGCAAGGGACTGAGCGCCGCAGTCCACACTGCGATGATGAAATACATGCTCAGGGCCTACAGCCTCGATGATATGGACGGTCCGGCGCTGATCCGCCGATTGAACCGTGCGGTCTGGAAGTACATCGGGGAGCAGATGTTCATCACATTCTTCTATGGCGTACTCGACACGGAGGCTAAGCGGCTCACCTATGTGAATGCCGGACATGAACTGCCCCTGCTCTTCGGTGCGGAGCGACATCTGTGCCTGCGTCTGGAAACCACCGGAACGGCGCTCGGCATCTTCCCGGATTATGATTTTGACGAGGCAAGCATCGAGTTCATGCCAGGCGATTCGCTGCTGCTGTATACCGATGGCGCAACTGATGTCAGGCGTGACCGTGTGTTCCTGGGCGAAGACGGTGTCGAGGCGATCTTCAGCCATGCGGCCGCCGGAAACGCGCATCAGATCGTGGACGCAGTGGACGCCGGTATACGCGAATACGCCTCCAACGAACTGCACGATGACGTGGCGCTCATGGTGATCAAGTACACTGTGGGCGATGTGGATCGGGCGTCTGAATCTCTGATATGAGCAGGTCCGAAGCGTATGCTTGGCAGGTTTTCAATAATGCTTCACACCAGCAAGCGTGGCCGGTTAAACTCTCTGACGATTGTGAAATCCTGGCGATATTCCGCGCGTGGACGTCACCTATACAGGGCGCGGCTATCACGTCGGAACCGAGGATTTCCAGGGCTGTTGACGGCCAAACTTGTGGCCGAAAGATCATATTTCCGACCCCCTCAATTTCATTGACAGTCCGCTCGGCCCGTGGTATATTTGTCCCTGCGGCTACCAACCACTGCACTGTTGGTTCCAGAGCAGGCAGTCGGTTACCCCCTGCCATGGCATCTGCCGCTTCTATCGGGAAACACAAGAGCGCCCGCGTCGCCAGACAAGGGACTAGAGCAGTATTGGGTGAGGGACAAGGATGACCACTGAAGTACAGATTCGCAAGAGCCGCAACTACCTTCCACACCTCCGTAAGGTCGTCGCGTGCCTGGCCGCCGGGTTGGGCATGAGTCGCCGCGAAGCCGAGGACGCCGAGGAAGCAGTCAACGAGATATGCGCGTCATCCATCGAAGCGGCCGAGGGCAATTCGGAGGGCAGTCTCTCAATAAAGGTGCAGACATGCGAGGACTGCATGACGGTCGACATCAGCGATCCCGCATGTGCGTTCAAGCCATCCGACCGCGGGCAATGGCTCTGCGGCGCAGCATCGGCGGGTACCTATCGGAAGGTAAGGCGACTGGCTGACGAGATGAAGTTCATACCGGCCAGCCAGGGCACGACCATCCGGCTTACCAAGCGGGCACGGGCTACCGCCCGGAGGATCGTGCCGTCCACGCATCAATCGCCGACGAGCACCTTGCACGCCTGAACGATCGGCTCGAGGATTGCTCGCACCACCGCTTTGGCCGACTCACTGTTCCTGATGCTGTCCGCGATCGGCGGGCTGATGGTATAGTACAGGTCCACCAACTGCTTGCCTACCGGGTTGGTCAGCAGGTACCGGTCTCGGAACTGCCTGAGAGCCAGCACCTCATTGTCCATCGGAGTTCCGTATGCCGCGGTCGCGATGAAGCACTTGGGCGAGCCGTAGCTTGTCTTGCTGAAGTCGATCTGCGTGATCACCCACCGATCGCGATCGCGCTGCAGATAGTACACGAGCTTAGCCGTTCGATGCTTGCCATCCGGTCCGTCGAACTCATGGACCGCCACCGCCCTGACCTCATGCCCGTCCCGGTCTGCCGAAGTGAACCTGAACTCAGTCGTTCTGATGCGGCCGATAGCCTCATCCGTCAGCTTGTAGATCTCGCGAGGCGAGAGGCTGTGGGAATACTTGCCCTTATAGTAGATGCCCACGCTTCTGTCTGCGTTGATATGCCACATCAGAAACTCGGGGTTCCGCTCCCACCAGGTTGCCTCGATGTCATTCAAGGCCTCTTCGAGTGAGCCGGGAAGGGCGGACCGATAGCTGTAGTCGCGTCCCCAATCGCGGCGAGGACTGCGCCAGTCATCGTCGATGATGATGACGGTGCCCCGGTTGTAGTATGGATACGCGGACCAGAAATCGCGGTCGTAAGGGTAATAGAACGAGTCGCCGTAATGACGGCGGTACTTGTACTCGGGATCGCTGCGCTCGTCCCGCTTCCCAAACTGTCCTGACACGCTGGGGGTTCCCTCATCACGCCGCGTAGACTGATCGCTCGCACGCGGCTCCTCACGGCGATCGGACGACGAGTTGTTGCCGCTTGTCTCCTGCCGATTGCCGAAGACGCTGCCCGACGATCGGTCCTGCTCCGTGTTCTGCGGCTTGGAAGGCGCAGGTCTGTCTTCTCTGGGCGCAGGCCTCTCTTCTTTGTCGCCGGCTTCTCTTCTTTCGGCGCGGGCTTCTCCTGGCTGTCCGAGGAGTTGTCCCTCGGCTTCACGACTCCCTTGGCATCGGCCGTCTGGAGGTATCGCGGACCCGCGGCAAAGACCAGTACCCCCGCGAAGAGCATGGCGAGTGCGAAGAAAGACCATCGGAATCTGGAACGGCGCAATGAACTAATCATCTCGGTCACCTCATGCAGTCAGAAAGCAAAACCCCGGGACTGAGCGTCCCGGGGTTGGGGCAGCTTCAGATGGGCATTGTAGAAGAGCCCACCGCCACTATGTACCACTCGCCTCCGTTTCGCTCGAAGGTGTACGTGATGTAGACGGTCTTCAGCAGCCCGGATTCATCGGCGTATGTGTGCCTGCCGTGAGCAACATACAAGTTGCCATCCCGTCGGGTCACCCTGTCGAAATCGAAGGTCCGCGTTTGGATCACGGACATGGCGTCACGTGTCATATCGTAGTAGTCCAGCCAGTCGACCGAGTAGGTGTATTCGCCTTTCAGGAATACCTCGATCGTGCTGTTTCGCTTCACGTGGTCCATGACAAGCTCGGGATTGGAGAGTTCCCAGCCTCGCTGGATATCGCGGAGGTTCGCCCACAACTCCTTGTCGCCCCGATCGCGAAGATAGTAGTCGTCAGACCTCTGGTACAGGAAGACCGGTATCTCGACGTAGATCCTGGCGCTGGACAACCTGGCACTGAAGACCACGCGGTCATAGCTGATGTATGGCGGGCAGTAATCGTAGTAGTAGCAGTACAACGACGGGTAGCAGTCCCGCGGCCGATAGTCATAGGAGTAGTATCGGTATCGGAATGGGGAGCGGTACGAATGCGAACTCCAGTTCCGATCGTATGGCCTGTCATAGTACAAGCTGGGTCGCCTGTCATCATTGCGCCGGGAATCCCAGTTGCGGTCCGAGGACCTGCTGCGACTCTCCTGGCGATTCTTCCAGATGTCGCCGATGTCGGCGTAGTCCTTGCGGTATGTGGGAGTCGGCCTCTTGTCATCCGGTCGGGAGCCAGGTGTGCGAAGGGAGTACTGCTGGTCGAGGCTGCTCCTCGGTGAACTCGACGGTGACTCGTAGCGCCGCACATTGTACCTGCTGTCGAGGTCTGAACGCGAGGACGATCCACTGGAGACGCTCGAACGGCTGGAGTTGCTCGAACTCGAGTTGTGGGAACTGGATGGCGCGTTCGAGCTATGAGAACTGGACGACGAACTCGAGTTCGAATTGGAATTGGAATTGGAACTCGAGTTCGAACTAGACTTTGAACTGGAGCCCGAATCGGACTTCTTTGAACTCGAGTTCGAATCGGAGTTGCCCCCGCCTGAGGACTTGACGGACCCCTTGGCGTATACGGGCTGCTCGATGGTTACTGTCAGAGCCGCCACTGCAATCATGGCGAGGACCACTGTGATCGAGAGGATTGTCCGTAACCTGATATGCATCGCTCATCACTCCTTTGCTGAAAAACGGAATTACTTCGAAGGAGCACTCTCTGTACTATTAGACGCTGAAAACACCACTTTGTTTCAAATTTCTGATGTGAAACGACGGCACGGGTGAAAACATCTGTTCGGTGCATAACCGAGCATCACGTCTGCATTCCGTGACCACCTCAGACGCAGAGAATCGGCAACACCCTCTGCTATTCGTGATACCCAGAGAAGTGTTGTCTCAGTCGGGGGGCGATGCCTAGCGCTTGCGGTTGCCTCGTTTGATCTCGATGTTCCGCTTCAGGTCAAGCTGGCGATCGTCGCTGTCTTTCAGGAAACTGCTCAGCCGATCCTCGAAGGAGCCGTTCTCGAGCCTGACTCGCTTCTCTCCATGGCCGTCCGGGCCAAGGTTCACCGGCTCCGGTCTCCGCTCGATGGGCTTTCGAGGTTCTCGAACCGGAGCAGGCTCTGGAGCGGGCTGTTCGATTCCCTTGGCGGTAAGCTGATATCGGCCCTTGCCGTTCACGCTCAGGACCTTCACCCGCACCCGGTCGCGCTCCTTGAAGTAGTCGCTGATGTCCCTGACGAAGGTGCTGGCCACTTCGGAGATGTGAATCAGACCGGTATTACCGCCGGCAAGCCGAACGATCGCCCCGTATTCGGCAAGCTTGACTATTGTTCCGTCTACTGTGGTGCCGATCTCAAGGCTCATGCTGTTCTGAGGACTCCCTCCTTGCACTTTAAGTTCAGCGTGAAAGAGTAGGAATTTGGAGTTCTGGAGCCAGTATATCGGGAGGTATATGCCTTGTCAACAGGCATTTTTACCAGTATTTGGGCAACCGAGCAACCCATTCGTCCGGGAGACGAAGTCACTGAATCGTCATTACGGGCCGGTTCGTGGTATACTGACTGCCGAATCAGAGGGTTTCGGGAGGTGCAAACGAGTGGGCTCAGAGCATTCATACGACGTGTTGGTCGCAGGCGGTGGAGTCGCCGGAGTCGCGGCCGCGGTCAGTGCGGCAAGACAGGGCGCGAAGACACTCCTGGTCGAGAGGTACGGATTCCTCGGCGGGATGGGGACCGCCGGGCTGGTCAACCCATTCATGAGTTCCTTCACGTCGACCGGCGAGCCGCTCGTTGGTGGATTCTTTAGTGAGATCTGTGCCCGAATGAAGGACCTGGGCGGGCTGTTCGGTCGCGCGTTCGACCCGGAAGCGATGAAGTTCGCCTCACAGGAGATGGTCCTCGAAGCGGGTGGGGAACTGCTCCTTCACACATGGATCACCGGCGCGCGGATGAATGGCAGCGAGATCATCGGGGTCGAGGCGCTCACCAAGAACGGGATGAGAGACATCGATGCGCGGGTCGTAGTGGATGCGACCGGCGACGGAGATATCGCGGCGATGTCCGGCGCTCAGTTCGAGATGGGCGGCCCCGAAGGCCTCACCCAGGCGATGACGCTCATGTTCACCGTCGGCGGCGTCGAGATGCGGAAGTGCCTGGAATACGCGCTCAAGCACCCCGATGAGATGCGTTTCCCGAAGCCGTCGAGCCAGGAGGCGGTCGAGCAGATGCTCCGGGGCGCGGTCGGCGTCGCCGGGTTCTACAAGGAGGTCGACGAGGCCCGCGAGAAGGGAGAGTTCCCTGTCCCTCAGGAGATGGTCTTCTTCATCGCGATGCCGACTCCCGGCCAGGTGGTGGTGAACACCACGCACATCGGCGGCGTGAACGGGACCGACTCGTGGGATCTGACCAAGGCTGAGATCGAGTGCCGTCGTCAGGCGATGGCTCTGATGAAGTTCTTCAGGAAGTACGTTCCCGGTTTCGAGAACTCATACATGATGCAGACTGCGACTCAGATCGGGATCCGTGAGACCCGTCGAGTCATCGGCGAGCACGTGTTCAACGTCGACGATGTGGCCGAGGGTCGCAAGTATCCGGATGTGATCATGCGCTCGGCCTATGCGGTGGACATCCATTCGCCGGTCGGGCGCGGATACGTTCGCAAGGATGACGGCAAGCCGGGGATCGCGCCTCCCTCAGGCAATTGGTATGAGGTGCCCTATCGGTGTCTCGTGCCGCTGGATGTCGAGCAACTCCTGGTCGCGGGCCGGTGCATATCTTCCACGCACGAGGGACAGGCGGCGATGCGGATCATGCCGAACTGCATGGCGCTCGGTCAGGCGGCCGGGACCGCGGCGGGGCTCTGCATCGAGCAGGGTGTTTCGCCGCGCGCTCTCGATGCCGACCTGTTGAGAACGGCGCTCCTTCGCGAGGGTGCGATCATCTAAGTCTAAGAGGTACTGCTGTCGTGTCTGATAAGGTGAATGTCGCCCTCCACATACACACACTCTACTCGGCCTGCGCCGAGACGAGGATCGAGGACATCGAGGGATATTGTCGCCGGAACAACGTCGATGTCGTCGCCATCACCGACCACGACACGATCGCCGCCGCGCTCGAACTCAAGGTGGTGTCACCTGACTTGCGGGTCATCGTGGGCGAGGAGATCAAAACTCGGCAGGGCGAGATCGTCGGCCTGTTCCTGGAGCACGAGATCGAGGGTGGCCTCGATGCCCTGGAGACATGCCAACTCATCAAGCAGCAGGGCGGTCTAGTCTACATCCCGCATCCCTTCGACCTCCTGAAGATCAACCGGCTGAAGAAGCCCGCGCTGATGCAGGTGTTGGACATGGTCGATATCATCGAGGTCTTCAACGCCAAACTCGTCACACCGATCTACAACATCGTCGCTGACGGGTTCGCCGATCAGCGGGGGAAAGTGGCTGCTGCCGGGAGTGACGCGCACTACCTCAAGGCGATCGCCGTTTGCCTCAACGAGATCGACGATTTCTCCACGCCACAGGAGTTCCTCGACAACCTCCGAAACGGCCGCCTGATCGCCAAGCGGAGCGGTTTCCTCCGTGCCTGGTATGTGGGCCTGAAGAATGTCCTCCGGGGCGAAGGCCATGTCATCAAGCGCTTCGGGCGGCGCTAGAGTCCCCGTAGGGGAGGCCTTCAACGGCCTCCCGTGAGGGCGAGTGTTTCCATGCGAACAAACCGGGCGACTTCGCGCGTCTACCGTGCAGAGAGGAGTCGCCGAGATGCAGAAAACGGAGTGCAATCAGTTGGAGAGTACGCTGGCAGAGATATGGTCGGAGCACAGGGACTACCTGAGGAGACTGCTCATCAGCCTGACCCGTGACATAGATGTCGCGGAGGACTTGCTGCAGGAGACCTACCTCAAGGCGCGCAACGGCCTGGCGAATTACCGAGGCGGGGATGCCCGTGCGTGGCTTTCCGTCATCGCAAGGAATGGGTTCTACTCCCATGTGCGCAGTCGGCCCATCCGATCGGAACTTCCACTAGGCGATCGTGAGGACGAACCGGTCGGCGACTGGCCGGGCTCCGCGGGCTACCTTGCCATACACGAACTGCGCCACGCGATAGATGCGCTTGCTCCGGGACAGCGAACTGCGCTCATCATGAAGCATTACGGCGGCTTCACATACAAAGAGATCGGCGAGCATCTACACTGCCCTACCGGCACCGTCCAGCGCAGGGTCTGGACCGCCATGCAGAGGCTTCGGGATGTCCTCGTCGGATCTCAGAAGGAGCCGGTTAGGATGAAATGCGAGGAGTTGCGTGGACTTAGGATGCTGGATTATCTCTACGGCACGCTGTCTGGAGATGAGGCAGCCGCCATCGAGGCTCACCTCGACGAGTGCGGTGACTGCCGGCAGGATGTCGAGCAGTTGCGCGGCATCATGACCGCTCTCGATTCACTCGATGAGGACTTCAAGAGCACCGCTATCGTCGAACTCGATGAGCATGGGACGACGACAGGGTACCTGTCGTTAAGCATGGGGAATCCATACGACAAGCCCGATTCCACGATCGAGTTCGGCGCGGGCCCTTTCACGGATCTGATGCACGTGTTCGTGCAGGGCGAGGAAGCGAGTTTCGAGTTGCTGCCGAAGACATCCGATAGCGGAATGCAGAGGTACAGGGCACATCTGGCGCATCCCCTCGAGCCGGGCGGGCGGTTCCTGCTGCAGTTCGTATTCCGCGAGCCCTGTGAGCCGGGGGCATATCTGGGAGACGGCAGGTGGCGTATGAGAGGCCACTGGCAACTGACCGAGAAGAACGTGACTATCGTCGCGGCGCGACTGCCGTGCGGCGCGCGCCTCGAATGTGCTGAGCCGAAGCCTGATGAGGTAAGGTCAAACGGCACGACGACTCTGATCTGGCGGCGCATGATGCAGCCCAACGAGGAGTTCGAGTCCATCATTGAATACGCGCTCTGAACAGACTCATCAACCTTTCGAGTCTCAGGCGACTAGGGAAGTGATTCGGCCCGCTCTATCATCTCCATCTGCTCTTCAGGCGAGAGGTGAACGAACAGAGCGTTGAAGCCGGCAATGCGTACCAGCAGATCACCGTGCAGCTCCGGGTGCGTTTGGGCGTCCCGGAGCTGCACGGCGTTCAGGAATGCGATCTGAAGTTCCTGGCCGCCGTTTGAGAAGAACGCGTCGACCATCGCGGTCAGATTGTCCGCGTCAGGCGCGCTGCCCTTTGCCAGCGTGAGATTCAGGTTGTAGCCGCCCGCCCAGAACTCCGCGGGCCGGAGCTTCATCACGCTCTTCAGGAGCGCGGTCGGCCCCTTAGCGCTCATTCCGCCCGGCGGACCGATGCTGTCGGCGAGAGGCGTGAAGGCAAGCCGGCCGTCGGGAGTCGCCTCGATCTTCTTTCCCTCGACATGGTGCAGGCTGCGGACCACATGGCAGTTCACGTGCCTCTCTGATCCGATCTCCTGCTCGATCTCCCTGACCACCTGTCTGCGCATCTCCAGCAGTTCGACCGCCCACTTATCGGCACGCTCGTCATCATTTCCCCACTTCGGGGCGGCCAGAATCTGGGCGCGAACGGCGGGGTCCTCGTAGTTCGCCCGCAGCGCGGATCGAATATCATCCAGGGTGAGTCTCTTCTCGCGTAACACCGTGTGCTCGATCGCCGCCAGACCATTGACCGCGTTCGTGAACCCTCGCTCCATGAGCCCCGGCAGGTTGTAGCGCATGTGGACGTGCATGTCGCATCCGTTGGCGACACAGCCGTCCATCAGCGCTGAAGTGAACGGGGTCGGCACGCGATCGGCGGACTTCGGCCACCAGATCATACGGTTCTTGAGCATGGGCGACAGGCGGGCGTTCATGGCGGCTCGAAGTCTGTCGGACAAGTCGGACATGTCTGACAGGTCGGACGAGTCGGAGAGGAGCACCTCTCCCAGAACGACCGCGCAGTTGAGCGTCGGTCCGGTTGCCGAACTCGCGAGCCGTCCGGGGATTCCAAGCTCATTGCACCCGATCACGCAGTAGTCCCAGGCGTCCTCCTCGGCGACTCCGGCTCGGATGAAGCCCTCAGCAGTCTGCTCATCACCGATCAGCAGCGGCATGCTCAGGCCGTCGGAGAGCAACTCGATCGCCCGCGCCTTGACGCGGGTATCGATACGGTCGTGCCAGCGGATGAAGAGATGCGGGTCGGGCATCCGGATGAGGTCGCAGGCATCGAGGAATCGCAGGGTGAGTTCGTTGCAGCGGTCGTTTCCCTCGTGATCGAGCCCGCCGAGAGTGATCGCCTGGGTCTTGGAGTGGCTTCCCCAGAGCGAGTTGGCCGAAATCTTGAGCAGGAAGGCCGCCAGGAGATCGGCGGTCTCAGCAGCGCCATCGTAATAAGGCCGCAGGATACGATCGAGCAGGCCGAGCGAGACCGAATAGCCGTGGCCTTCAATATGGATCGCCAGGTGGACGAGCGCGATCGCCTGGAGAGCGTCGAAGAGGGTCCGAGCCGGTTTGGCAGGAACGCGGCGGCATGCGTCCGCCACTCGCAGGAGTGCGTTCTTGACGTGCGGATCCGTCGCCTCCTGAGCCGTGATCAGGGCCGCGTCGGAGTATCGGTTCGCCCACCGGGTCACCGCCTCGCACGAGATGACCATCGACTCCCGATAATCGGAGGTCTCGTATGATCGGGCCTCTGCGATAATACCCTCGAGGCCCTCGGTCAGCACTCGCCCCATGTCGACCGCGAGGTGGCCGGTACCCGCTCCTCCGCCGACCGATCGATCCGCCCAGAATTCCCGAAGGTCATCGGGGATGGCGTCGCCATCCATGAATCCGTCGAGTTCGGGATGCTCCTGGAGCGCCTGGTTCGGCACGACGAACCCGTGCTCAGGGATGAGCATCCACGCGCGCGGGCGGCTCGACGTGTTGCCTGCGAACACGGGGTTGGTCTGCAGATCGAGGGTCATGTTGTCGAGGATGTGGGCGAAGGTCCTGGCGCGGCACAGGGCGATCGGTTCGTCGCCGAAACGCTGATAGCCCTCCGTCGCGAGGCGTGCCCGCTCGAGGCAGACGGTGTCCGGAGTAGATACCAGCAGTTCCCTGGTTCTGCGGATGAGGTCAAGCATCATCAGCCGTCCCCATGAGTCACACGGGTCGCATTCATGCACGAAAAAGGGCCGGCGTCGGAACATCCCGGCGTCGGCCCTCAGATGAATCTTCCTGCTACCTGACCGGCGCTGTGCCGACCACGATGTCTCCAATCTTCAGCGGTCCACCGGCCTCATATACTATCGTTGGCATCTCAGTGTTTCCTGGCACCGTCTGCGCGTGGATGAAGAACTCGTCCGGCACAGGAATCGGGGAGGCGAGCATCGAGTTGTCGACCACACGCACCTCAATCACCGCCGGCCGCCCATTGAAAGTGCCTCTGCCTGCGAAGACGGCGGTGTGGGCATCCACCGCGAGCTTCTCGACCTTCGGCATCTGGATGCGTACCAAGGGCTGGATCACTGTCGGCGTCGGAGCCAGCAGGGGGCTGATCTCGGCGTACATCAGTCCTCCATCGATCATCCCTCTTATGCTGCTCGCGGAGAACTGGAATTTCCCATACGTCGCGTTCTTCACGGCGATCATTCCTGCGCCCTTAGCGAACATGTTGGGAGGAGGCGGCTGGCTGAACACGACTATGTCGCCCTTAATGACGCCGCCCGATCTGTCGAAGATGATCGTCGCGGGCCCGAGCGGCTGAGCGGTAATATGGAACCAGTCGCCGCTGGGATTGTCGTCCAGCGCCTCGATAGTGAGGTTCGCGGGCCTTCCATTCCAGGTCCCAACGGCCTTGATGACGGCGAAGTTGCCCTCGATCTTCATCTCGGTGATGGCTTTTGTGGCGATGAAAGTGGCTCTTCGGATGGTGGGACTCGCCTCTTTGTACTGAAACCCTCCGTAGAGGCTCCCGCCGGCGCTCCACACGTTGATGTCGAACATTCCGACGGCCCCCTGAACGCCCGGGATTGCGCCCAGTACCACGGACTCCCTGCTCCGGCTCGGGCAGGATCGGCGGCGGTGGTGGGGGGGTCTGGGCGAAAGATGCGGCCCCACATGCGACTGTCACCATTACAGCCGCCAGCAGAATAAGGATCGCGCGCTTCTGCATGACTGATACCTCCTCTTCCAAGATCGCAAAGACGGTGGTTCGGGGAAAACTTGATCTGATATTACACCCGGTAGGTTTATCTGTCAACAGGTTTCTGGAATGCCGGGCGACATATTATTATACCCAGCGGCTGAGGATTATACGCTTGGTTCTCGCAGAATGACGACAAGATCGCCGACTTTGGCGTATAATGGTTGGCAAGTCAGTTTGTTTTGGGGAGGTATCGTATGCGGTCACGTATTCTGTTGTTCCTGTTCGTCCTGGGAGTCGTATTGTCATCCGCGGCGCTCTATGCGGCGGAGGCCGATTCCTCGATTCCTGTCTATCCCGGAAACAAGGTGGAGTTCGAGTTGAACCTCACCCAGAAGGATTTTCTTCCGGTGATCCGCCAGTGGATTGGACTCATTCCCGGAGTGGTCGGCAAGATCCTGGCTACACCCGAACCGGGCCAGCAGCCGGATCCCGAGATGCAGCAGGCCCTCGCAGTTGGTGCACAGGCGGCCAGAGAACTGCAAGCGGCGTTCGCAGGGGTGAATCAGATCTCCGTCATTGTATATCCCCAGCCAATGCAGGTATCGGCTGACGAGGTCGGTGCTTTCTATGTTAAGCAGATGGCGCTCGGCACAGGATGGACCAGACCGGTTATGGTCCGGCGGAAGGAGGGCTCAGTGCAACTATACGTGAAGCCCGATCTCGCCGGGATGTTCGGTATCGCCGTAGGGAAGGGCTATGTCGTCGCCGCTAAGGTGGATGGCAAGATCGACCTGGTCGTGTTCGGCAGGATCTTCGCGGAACTCGCGCCGATCATCGGCATGCACAGCAGGGTCAATGTCGGCGGCGAGCCGGCCCAGGGGCCGAACGAGGATCCCCAGCCGACTTTGACCGCAGGATACCAGGTCGCGCTCGAGGATGTCGGTCCGCAGAGGGTGCGCGTCCTGGCAGTCATTCGTGAGGTGACCGGTATGTCGCCGACCGAGGCGCGTGAGTTCGTCCAGTCGCTCCCTCAGCCGCTGAAGACCGGTCTCTCCGAGGCCGATGCGCAAGAACTGGCGACGCGTCTGGAATCGATGGGCGCGACCGTCAGCGTTGCGAGTTCCGAATAGATGAGCGAAGGAGGTGCAGCATGACGGATAACAAGGGATTGAGCAGGCGTGATTTCCTCAAGGGGTCGGCGGCGGCGGTCGGCCTGGGGATGATAGGGACGGGATCGGCGATGGCGGCCCCTCGTGTCATCGGCGCGAACGACAGGATCATGCTCGGCGTTATCGGCTGCGGCAACAAGGGAACGAATCACCTCAACAACCTCATCAAGAATGACAAGGTGACCGTCGTCGCCATATCGGACATCTACCAGGCCAGGAAGGACCGCGCGACGGGGATATGTGGCGGCGAGATCCATCACGACTACCGCAAGCTCCTCGAACGCAAGGACATCGACGGAGTGGTGATCGCGACTCCCGACCACTGGCACGCAAAGATGGCGACCGACGCGATGGAGGCCGGCAAGGACATCTACCTCGAGAAGCCCATGACCTATACCTGGGAGGAAGCCAAAGAGGTAGTGTCCGTCGTCAACCGCACGAAGCGAGTGCTGCAGGTCGGCGCACAGTCGTGCTCCCAGGACCAGTGGTGGAAGGCGAACAAGCTCATCAAGGACGGCGCGATCGGCAAGGTCCTCTGGACGACCTCCAGCTACAGCCGGAACTCGACCCGCGGCGAGTGGAACTATGGGATCGACGAGGGCGCGAATCCCGACAACCTCGATTGGAAGGCATGGCTCGGGTCCGCTCCCCAGAGGCCGTTTGACAGGGAGCGATACTTCCGCTGGCGCAAGTATTGGGACTATTCGGGTGGCATCGCGACCGACTTGTTCTATCACCAACTCTCACACTTGCAGATCGCCCTCGGCCCGGAGTTTCCGAAGCGCGTCTCGGCGGGCGGCGGGATCTACGTTCAGCACGACCGCGATGTGCCGGACACTTTCCATATGATTATCGACTATCCGAGCGATCACTCGATCGTGCTCACCTCGTCGATGGCGAACAGGCAGGGCGCCCCCGAATTGATTCGCGGTCACGAGGCGACGATGTACTTCGAGAGCCCGGGCGTTGTCGTTCGGCCCGAGGACGAGTTCAAGGAGCAGCGGCAGGAGGTCAAGGTGGCGGTCGAACCTCGGGCGTCGCACATGGACAATTGGCTGGAGTGCATCCGCACACGCAACAAGCCGACCCTCGACGCCGAGACGGCGTACAAGATCATGGTTGCGATCGCACTCGGCGTGCAGTCCTACCGCAAAGAGCAGGTCATGAAGTTCGACCCCCAGAAGGAGAGGGTCATCTAGTACCCAGGTTCCGATGCTATGAGAAGGAAAACGCTGTTGGGGATGGAGTTGGACTCCATCCCCTCCGCTCAGTCACCGGGGATGGAGTCCAACTCCATCCCCAACAGCGTTTTCTTTCCCGCAGTATCGGAAAGCGGCGTCAAGCCGCCGCACTCCACAAGCAGTCATGGACATACCGATCATCATCCGCATGAAGCGCCAGGCGATGAACTGCGAGTTCGAACTCGTGCTGTCCGGGCACGATCGCCAGTACCTCCTGGATGCCGGTGAGGAAGCCTTCGAGGAGCTTGCCCGGCTCGAGGAGCAGTTGAGCGTCTTCATCCCGACGAGCGACGTATCCGATATCAACGCCCACGCCTCTCGAGGGCCGGTGCGGGTCGATCCCCGGCTGTTCGATCTGCTCGCGATGGCTTATCGAGTGAGCGCTGAGACAGGTGGCGCATTCGATGTTTCCGCCGGACCGCTCGTTCAGCGATGGACCGCCGGCCGCGAAGGTTTCTGCCTTCCGACTTCGGAGGAGATCGAGCGGCTGCTCTCGAATGTTGGTATGGAGCACGTGCGTCTCGATGACGCCGAACATACCGCGGAGTTCGACCGCCCCGGCATGGCGCTGAACCTGGGGGCGATGGGCAAGGGGTATGCGGTCGGAGAGATGGCAAGCCTCCTGCGCGACCGGGGCATTGAGTCCGGTCTGGTGAGCGGCGGATCGAGCACGGTGTACGCCATCGGTCATCAGCCTGAGGCCGATGCATGGACGGTCGGTGTGATCAATCCGTCCGAGCGCACGGAGCGGCTCACAACGGTGAGGTTGAGGGATCAGGCGCTCTCCACGTCGGGCGGCCACGAGCGGTTCGTAGAGGTGGACGGCGTCCGGTACAGCCATGTGATCGACCCGCGAACCGGCTGCCCGGCGGACGATCTGCTGATCGCCAGCGCGGTCACGTCCGATGCGGCCGAGAGCGATGCGCTCTCAACCGCGTTCCTGGTCCTCGGGATCGAAGGAACGCGCGAGTATTGCGATTCACACGCCGATGTGGGCGCTCTCCTGGTCCCCCGGCCCGCGCCGGGATCGGAGATCGAGATCATCCGAATCGGCATCTAGCAATGTAGTGGCCGTGCCTCTGTGCCGGCCAGCGAGGTAGCTTGGCCGGCACAGAGGCACGGCCACTACAAGGACCACCTGGAGGTGTTTTCTATGACTATTGATGATGGAGGCCTGAGCCGGAGAGATTTCATCAAGGGATCGGCGGCCGCCGTCGCAACCCTCGGCCTGGGATCGGGCGTATCCGCTCAGCAGGCCGACGTGCAGCAGATCAGATGTGGGTTCATCGGGACCGGCAGCGAGGGGGCGATGCTCCTCGGCAAGCTGGTCCGAATCCCGGGCGTGAAAGTGCCGGCCGTCTGCGATATCTACGAGCCGAACCTCAAGAAGGGCTTGAAGATCGCGGGAGGACTCGCTCGCGGGTACGACGACTACCGCCTGATGCTCGACCGCGATGACCTCGATGCGATCATGATCGCCACTCCGCTCTACCTGCATGCCCCGATGGCGATAGACGCAATGCAGGCGGGCAAGCACGTCTTCAGCGAGAAGATGATGGCCTACACTATCGACGACGCAAAGGCGATGCTACGAACCTCGAAGCAGACCGGCAAGCTGCTTCAGATCGGTCATCAGCGCCGGTACAACGCCCTCTACAACCATGCCTACGAGCTCATCAAGCAGGGCGTGCTCGGCAAGATCACGCATGTTCGCTGCATGTGGAACCGCAACGGAAGCTGGCGGCGCGCCGTGCCCGATCCCAAGTTCGAGCGGCTGATCAACTGGCGCATGTACAAGGACTGCTCGCGGGGACTCATGGCGGAGCTTGCCGAGCCATCAGACCCACGTCACCAACTGGTTCCTCGATGCTCTCCCTGTGTCCGTCATGGGCATGGGCGGCATCGACTACTGGAAGGACGGCCGCGAGGTTTACGACAACGTCAACGTCATCTTCGAGTATCCTGAGGGCGTGAAGCTCTACTACCAGTCGCTCACGACCAATCAGTACGACAACTGCTACGAGCAGTTCATGGGCGATAAGGGCACGCTGATGTTGTCCCCCGGCAAGGCTCAGCTCTTCAAGGAGCCGAAAGCCGAGGATCTGGCGTGGGGCAGTGCCGCTCATACGGAGACCGTTGGCGGCAAGGAAGCTATCCTGCTCGATGCCGACGTGACCGCCAAGCTCAAGGCACAGTCGGGCGAGGGCGAGCAGATCGCCGCTGCGGAGAAGAAAGACGACTACATGACCGAGCTTGAGAGCTTCATCGCCTGCATCAGAGAGGGCAAGCAGCCGGACTGCGACGGCCAGGAGGGCCTCGAGTCCGCGGCGACGTGCATCCTCGCGAACGACGCGATGGCGCAGGGCAAGAAGCTCTTCTACAAGCCCGAGATGTTCAAGGTCTAGGAATCCGCCTTTCCGAGAGAGAGGATAACAGTGCATTTGCGAGTCAGGACATTGGCGGCCATCGTGCTGTTGGCTATTGTGGCCGCAGTACCGGCGTTCGCAGGGCAGTTCATCAAGCCGAATGATCGAGTTGTGTTCCTCGGCGATAGCATCACGGCACAGAGGCTGTACACCAAGTACATCGAGGACTACTTTGCCGCATCCCGTCCCGAGATGAACGTTACGTTTGTGAACGCAGGTGTTGGCGGCGACCAGTCGAGTGCCGCTCTCGATCGAGTGCAGAAGGACGTTATCGATCAGAAGCCGACCGTTGTCACGATCAGCTTCGGGATGAATGATGCCATGTACAGGCGGACCGTTGACATGAAGGGACTCGAGACGTTCAAGGACGGACTGACCAAGCTGATCTCCACAATTCGCTCGCAGACGGATGCGCGCGTCGTACTGCTAACGGCCACCTGCGTCGATGACAACGGCCATGATTGGCTGAAGGGCTACAACATCACGCTGTCACGCTTCGTCGCGGAGACGAAGAAGATCGCGGCGAAGGAAGGCATCCCGGTCATAGACCTGTTCCACCCCCTGCGCGCGGCACTGGCAATCGGGCGGCGCGCCGATGACACGTTCACACTGATTCCGGACGGTGTTCACCCGAACGAAGCCGGACATCGGATAATGGCTGATACGATCCTGCGGGCATGGGGCGAAAACCCTAAGTAAGGGGACCGCGCTGGCAGGATGTGACCTCGGAGGTGTATATATGTCGAATCTGCGTCTGATGCTTGGTATTCTGCTCACAGTCTGCTCGGCAGTCTGTCTCGCCTCCAACCTGGAGATCAAGGTCAAGCTGCTCCCCGAGCACTCGGGCGCGATCGTGCCGGTCATGGTGAAGGTGGATGCGGCTCGGATGGAGGGTGTCGATCCGGCACTGTACTGCATGAAGGATACCTCGTCGCCGAGACGTCTGCCGTTCCAGTACGACAAGGCCACCGGCACCCTCGAGTTCGCGGTCGACGTGCCCGAGATCACGAAGCCGACGACCAAAACATTCCGCCTCGTGCGCGAGTATCCGATATACGGTGACGGCCTCTGGGTCGACAGTGAGGAGAGCGGATCGCTCATCGTCAGGCAGGGAGACCTGCAGATCTTCGTCTACAACTACGCCTCGATGCTGCCGGCGGGCGTGCCCGAGCAGTATCGCAGGAGCTGCTACATCCACCCAGTCTTCGGTCCTCTTGGCGAGATGCTGACCGACGACTTCCCCAAGGACCACTACCATCACCGGGGCCTCTCCGTCATGTGGACGCACGTGGTCGTCGGCGGAAAAGATCACGACCTCTGGGCGCTGAACGGCATGAAGCCGAGATTCAGCAAGGTCTTGGCCATGGAGGACGGCCCCGTCTATTCGCTCCTCAAGGTGAACGACGGCTGGTACACGAGCGACTGCGTGCGGGTCGTCGATGAGACCTGGACCGTCAAGACCTACGCGTCGGGCGAATACGGTCGGATCGTCGATCTCGACATCCTTCTGAAGGCGGTAGATCAGCCGGTCTCCGTGAAGTCGTCGGATCGGGGATATGGCGGGCTCCAAGTCAGATTCGCGCCGAGGGAGAACACAGTCCTGTTCAGCGAGAAGGGCCGAGTCCCTCAGGACACCGACAAGGAGCCGTTCCTCTGGAACGATCTTTCGGCCAAGTTTCAGGGCGCCGAGGATGTGACCGGGCTGGCGATCTTCGACAATCCAGGCAACGTCCGGCATCCTCAGCCGTGGACCAACCGGTATTATGGTGTGCTCAATCCCGCGCCGGCTGCGATCGAGCCGATCACAATCACGAAGGATCAGCCGCTCCACCTGCGATACCGCGTCTGGATACACATCGGCGACGTGCAGTCGGGCAGGGTGGCGCAGGCGTACCAGGCGTATGCGCATCCACCGGTGGTGGAAGTGAGCAGTCAACGGTAAGAATCCCCTTGGCGTCCGTTGGCGTCTTGGCGGTTCACAGAATCTGAAGGGAGAAATCAGGTTTCATGTCCTCAAACAAACTGACTCGACGCGAGTTCGTGACAACATCCGCCGCGGGCCTCGCGGTCGGAGCGCTTTCCGCCAGTCCCGCAGCCGCGCGCATCGTCGGCGCGAACGACCGGCTCTCGATCGGCATTATCGGCGCGGGCGGGCAGGGACGCGGCCAGATGTCCGCGATCGTCAACTTGGCGGACTCCATGAACGCTGAGATCACGGCGGTCTGCGACGTCTGGAAGGTGAGCATGGACGCGGCGGTGGCGATGGTGCAGAAGAAGTGGAATCGCGAGCCGAGGAAGTTCACCAACTACCACGACCTGCTCGCCCTCGATGACATCGACGCCGTCGTGATCGCCAGCCCGGATTTCCACCACTCGCGGCAGTTGGCGGCGGCCGTCCGAGCGGGCAAGGACGTCTACTGCGAGAAGCCGATGGCCTCCGAGTTCAAGGATGCGAAGGAAGCGCTGCACGCGACCCTCGAGACCGGGCGCATCGTTCAGAGCGGCACTCAGCGCCGGAGCGACGGGCGACATAAGGCCGGCGCGGAGTTCATCAAGTCCGGGGCGCTCGGGAAGATCAGCCGCGTCGAGTGCGCGTGGAACGACTGCGGGCCGAGATGGAGACGGGGTATCGAGGGTGTGAAGGCCGAGGACGTAGACTGGAAGATGTACCTCGAAGGCCGGAAGAGCCGCCCGTTCGACGCCCATCAGTTCCGCGAGTGGCACCTCTACAAGGAGTTCAGCATAGGTACGATCGGCCTCCTCGGCAGTCACATGATCGACGTGGTCCACTGGTTCATGGATGACCCGCTCCCGATCAGCGCGGTTGCGGGCGGCGGGAACTACGCGTGGGACGATGGGCGTGAGAACGAGGACACGATGTATGCCATCATCGAGTATCCCAAGGGATGGGTACTCAGATACTGCACGGGCCTCGGGAACTCAGTGGGGAACAACTGCTACTTCTACGGCACGAACGGCTCGTTCGATACCAACACCTGGAAGGCAAGCGGCGCGGGCGGCGCGGGGGCGAAGAAGATCGCGGCGGAGATCGACGTGAAGCCTCTCCCCGGCGAGAACCACATGGGGAACTTCCTCGAATGCGTCCGAAGCCGGAAGCAGCCGAACGCCGATATCCACACGGGATACGCGCACGCGGTCGCCTCACTCATGGGCGGGATGGCTCTCCGCAAGGGTAAGCGGATGGTCTACGACGCCGTCAAGCAGGAGATCAAGGAGGGCTGACTGCGATGAGCCGAATCACTCTTCTGGTCGCCTTAATATTGATCTCCTCTCTGTGCGCCGCTTCCGGGTCGAGGATGATCGTCGTCTCCGCACCGGAATGCGACTACTCCCACGTGCCGGTCAGTGTCCTGGTCACGCCTCCGCCAGGGATCAACACGTATACGCTTCGTACGTCGGACGGCAAGGAGGTTCCTTGCCAGACTTGGAGCGTGGGCAACAAGACGAAGGTCGCCTGGATCCTGGACAGACTGGAGAAAGGGACGAGCCGGACCTATCGTCTCGACTTCGCACTGGGACCGTGGCCGAAGTATGGTCCCATGCCGGTTGACGTACTGCAGCGCGAGTCCGGCTCGGTGGATATTCTGCTTGACCGCAAGCTGTTCACCAGTTACCAATTCGCCGACGGTCCGAAGCCGTACTGCTACCCACTCATCGGGCCGACCGGTGACCCGGTCACCCGCAACTACCCGATGAAGGAAGTCGAGGGCGAGACGAAGGACCACCCGCATCACCGATCCTGGTGGTTCACGTTCGGAAGCGTGAACGGCATCGACTTCTGGTCGGAATCGCCGAAAGCCGGGAGGATCTTCCATATCAGGTTCGAGACGCTCGAATCCGGCCCGGTCACGGGGCGGATCAAGTCGCGGAACAGCTGGATCGCGCCGGATGGGAGCAAGGTGTGCGAGGACGTGCGAGAGATCATCATCTATCGCGTTCCAAATGGCCGCCTGATGGACTTCAATGTGACCGTTCGGGCGACGGAAGGCCCCGTCACGTTCGGCGACACGAAGGAGGGCATGATGGGCTTCCGCGTCGCAAGTTCGATGGACGCCGATCGAGGCGGGCACATCGTCAACTCGCGCGGGCAGAAGGACGGCGACACGTGGGGAATGCCCGCGGAGTGGGTGGACTACTACGGCCCGGTCAACGGCAAGACGGTTGGCATCGCGGTCCTCGATCACCCGTCGAGCTTCCGTCATCCGACCTACTGGCACGTGCGGACCTACGGGCTCTTCGCGGCCAATCCGTTCGGCCTGAAGGATTTCCCGGACGGGAAGGGCAAGGACGGCAGCCACACGATACCCGCGGGCGGAGAGATGCGCTTCCGTTATCGCGTTCTCATCCATGAAGGCGACACCGAGCAGGCCGGAATCAGCGCCGCCTTCGATTCCTATGCCCATCCGCCCAAGGTCACTGTCCGATAGCAGCATACACCGTCAGTCCTGAGTGCGCCTCTGGGCGTGTATCGAAGGACGGCTCGGTGCATCAAGGCCGTCCTTCGTTACACGCCGTCATTCACCGGCGCACTCAGGACTGACGGTGGTTGGAAGGACTGAGAGAACTCATGCAAAACTTCACCACCTTCGACCTGATTGTGGTCTTGGTCTACCTCATCGGTATCGCCGGGCTGGGCATCTACCAGGCCCGCAAGATCAAGACTTCCGGCGACTACTTCGCCGGCGGGCGCAAGTTCAACAAGTGGCTCATGATGATGCACGCGCTCGGCACCGGCACCCACGCCGATGATCCGGTAGGTGTCACCGGCGCGGCCTACTGGAACGGTCTATCGGGCATCTGGTATACATTCGTCTACCTCTTCGTGACCCCATTCTACTGGCTCGTCGCCCCGCTTTTCAGACGATCGAGGTTCATCACGACGGCCGATTTCTTCAAGGCGCGCTTCGGAAGCAAGATGGCGATGCTCTATGCCCTGATGGGCATATTGATGTTCGCCGTCAATATCGGCACTCTGCTGAAGGGGACGGGCACCATCGCCACAGCGGTGACCGGCGGCGCACTCCCGGAATGGCTGGCCATCGCCGGCATGACGGTGGTCTTCGTTGCATACGGATTCGCGGGCGGACTGATCGCCACTGTCGTCACTGAGTCGATCCAGGGCGTGCTGATAGTCGTGATGTCGCTGCTCCTGGTTCCATTCGGGCTGGCGAAGGTAGGTGGATTCGCCGGTCTGCATCAGATGATCTCCGCTGACAAGTTCAGCCTCCACGCGCCGACCGAGATGACGATCCCCTGGATCATCACCGGATCGGTCATGATGCTGATCGGCATTGTGGCTCAGCCGCACATCATGGAGGTCTGCTCGACCGGCAAGACCGAGTTCGAAGGCAGGGTGGGGTTCACCTACGGGAATTTCGTCAAGCGGTTCTGTGCGATCGGCTGGGCTTTCACCGGCGTTGTCGTACTTGCGATGGTGGCGGCGCACGCACTGCCTGCGCTGACCGATAAGACGAGAGAGGCGGCATTCGGTATCGCCATTCGCGAGCTTCTTCCGGCGGGACTCACAGGACTGATGTTCGCGGCAATACTTGCCGCGCAGATGTCGTCGCTGAGCGCGTTCATGGTGGCCGGTTCCGCCCTGCTTGCGAGGAACATCTACAGGGAGCAGGTGAATCCGAATGTAAACGACCAGACGCTGCTCTCGATCGCCCGGTGGGTAGGCCTTGTGATAGTAGCGCTCGGCGTCGGATTCGCCTTTGCCGTCGAGGGAGTCGCCAAGGCGCTCACGATCTTCTGGGCGATGGCGACGTTCACCGGCGTGTTCATGTGGTTCGGCGTCCTGTGGCGCAGGGCAAATGCGACCGGCGCCTGGCTCTCGTTCAGCGTCATGGCAGGGATATGGCTCGTGCTGGGTCCGTTCGGCGGCGTGCTCAAGTCGCTCATCGCATCGAGCCCGGACTGGTTCGGGATGTACGCCGACAAGAAGATGCTTCAGAGCCTGGCGCTCTCGTTCGTGCCCGCAGGCATCGTTGCGCTGATCATCGGGAGCCTCGCCGCTGATCGTGAGAAGAGCAAGGTGCCGGCATTCGGATGGACGTGCGCTGTTGTGGTGGCGTGGCTGATTCTATTGCCTACTGTACATGGCCATGAGGTAGAGGCATCGATCGTATTCAGCTCATTGACGAACTGCCTTGGGGCAGCAGTCATCTCACTCGTCTTCGGCAGCATATTCAGGCACACTGCCGATCAGAAGAAGCTCGATCAGTTCTACCTGCTGCTCAGGACGCCGGTCGGTCGCGAGGATGAACTCAAGAAGGCCGGCGTGGATGTCGTCTACGCAGGGAACACCGAGGGGCATCCGTGGGAGCTGAACCACCCGCGACTGGTGAACATCGGCGGGTTCATAGTGGCGGCGGTCTTCTCCCTGGCGATCCTGGGGCTGCTCTACCTGCTGTCGAGGATCGGGGCGTAAGCAGAGTCACCGTAGTGGCCGTGCCTCCGTGCCGGCCAGAAGGTGTGGTAGGCCGGCACGGAGGCACGGCCACTACACGTGACGGAGGTCGAATGCCTATCACACGTAGAGAATGTCTCAGGCTGGGAGCGGTCGCAGGACTCGCCGCGCTGATACCATTGCCCGCGTTTGCCGCTCAGAGAAAGGAGATCAAGGCCAGGATGAAGCTGGGACTTGTCACGTACAACATTGCCAACAAATGGGACCTGCCCACTCTGATCGAGAAGTGCAAGGCGACCGGGATCGAGGGCGTCGAACTCCGAACGACCCATGCCCATGGAGTCGAGCCGTCGCTCAACAAGCAACAGAGGCAGGACGTCCGCAAGCGGTTCGAGGACTCCGGCGTCGTCCTGTGGGGGCTCGGCTCGATCTGCGAGTTCCACCAGACCGATCCCGCTGTCGTCAAGAAAAACATCGAGGACTGCAAGGCGTTCACCCTCCTCGCCGTCGATCTCGGCGCGAAGGGCGTCAAGGTCCGCCCGAACGGCCTCCCTGACGAGGTCCCCATCGAGAAGACGATCGAGCAGATCGGGCTCGCGCTCAAGGAGTGCGGACGTTTCGCCGCCGATCAAGGCATCGAGATATGGGTCGAGGTCCACGGCCCGAAGTCGTGTCACCCGCCGTACATCAGGGCGATGCTCGATCGCTGCGACCATCCCTCGGTCGGCGCGTGTTGGAACTCGAACCTCCAGGACATCAAGGATGGCTCGGTCAAGGAGTACTTCAACCTGCTGAGGCCGGACATCAAGTCGTGCCACATCACCGAGTTGTGGAAGACCGACTACCCCTGGCGAGAGCTGTTCTCGCTGTTCAAGGCTTCGAACTATGACCGCTTTACACTCGCCGAGATCCCTGAGAGCGCGGATCCCGACCGGGTGCTTCACTACTACAAGGCGCTCTGGCAGGAGTATACCAGGTGACGAGCAGACGTGATTTCCTGAGACTCGGTGGATTGGCCGCCGTCGGTGCCGTCAGCGGATTGGTGCCGGTGACCGGTGCTGAGCCGATTGCGCGCAAGGGCGGGCCGGCGATCAAAGTCGGCTGTGCGGCCTACTCCTACAGGCAGTATCTACAGGGAGCCGGTGCATCGATGACGATGGAAAGCTTCCTCGACACCGCGGCGGAGATCGGCTGCGATGGCGTCGAGCTGACGTCTTACTACTGGCCGCCGGACTTCGACCTGAAGTACACCGGCAAGCTGAAGAGGCGGGCACTCATCCTCGGGCTCGACATCAGCGCCACTTCGGTCGGCAACAAGTTCAGCGTGCCACCAGGCCCCGAGCGCGACAAGAATCTCGATCTGGTGAAGACGTGGATCAAGCACGCCGCCGAGATGGGGGCGCCGTGCATGAGGATATTCGGCGGAGGGGTCCCGGCCGGCTCGACTGAGGAGCAGGCGACGGCATGGATCGTCGAGTGCGTGAAGGAATGCCTCCCGCTCGCCGAACAGCACGGGGTGGTCCTGGCGCTCGAGAACCACGGAGGCGTCACGACACTCGCAAAGAACCTCATCGCCATCGTCAAGGCAGTGGACTCCGATTGGCTGGGCGTCAACCTCGATACCGGGAACTTCGCCACTGCTGACCCGTATGCAGACCTCGCCGAGGCGGCGCCGTATGCGGTCACCACTCATTTCAAGACGCAAATCCATCCCGCGGGGAAGGACAAACAGCCCGCAGACCTGAAAAGGATAGTGGATATACTCAGAGGCGTCGGGTATCGCGGCTACGTTACCCTCGAGTACGAAGCTGCCGAGGACTCGAAGACCGCCGTTCCGAAGGCAATCAACGCGCTGAGGGAAATGGTTCATGGCTGATGGTTAATGGGGAGTGCCGGCCCCAATCATCAACCATCGACCATCAACCATCAACCATTCTCCAGAGGAGGACACGAATGACAAGTCTGAAGACGAAACTCGCTATCATACTGGGAGGTGCTTTCTTGATTACCGGAATCGTGGGCGCAATGGCGGCAAAGCCTGCCGAGGCGAAGCGACCCAAGGTCTTTCTCGCGTGTGAGACGTACAGCATCAGAAACATCATGTCCAAAGAGCCCGCCGAGGGCAAGTACGACATGATCGGGGTCATGAAGCTGATGAAGGATATCGGCATGAAGGGTGTCACGCTCAATGACATCTGGATGAAGTCCTACGACAAGCCCTATCTCGATCAGATCAAGAAGGCGGCCAAGGTCAACGGCATCATTATCGCCGGCCTCATCTGCGAGGGGAACCTCTCCACGACGGACGACGCGGCATGGAAGAAGCAGATCGAGGTCGACCGAGAGAAGATGCGCGCGGCCTCGTACCTCGGAGCGAAGATCGTTCGCCTGAACCTTGGCCCGGGGGAGGACACCGTGGCTACGGACAGATGCATCGCCGCCTTCAAGGAACTCCTTCCGCTCGCCAAGGAGTTGAAGCTCAAGATGACAATCGAGAACCACGGCGGTCCGTCGAAGAAGGCCGACAATATCATTCGCATCATCAAGAGCACGGACCCGAAGTGGGTCGGGTCGTGCATGGACTTCAGGAACTGGCCGCCTGAGCTGATCCTCGAGGAGAACGCCAAGGTCGCTCCTTATGCATATCATGTCCATGCGAAGGCCCACAACTTCGACGAGAAGGGCGAGGAGACCTCGGTGTCATACGGCAAGGTGCTCCAGATGCTGAAGGATGCGAACTACAAGGGCGCGGTCTCGATCGAGTTCGAAGGCCCCGGCGACCAGATCGAGGGCGTGAAGAAGACCCGCGACCTGATCCTCAAGTACTGGAAGATGTAGTCAGAGGCATATGATCCAATAACCACTGAGGCACGGAGTGCACGGAGGAATGCAGGACTAGACCTGTTCTTCTCCGTGTTCTCCGTGCCTCCGTGTTATTATGTCTCAACGTTGGGCAATCAGTCGGTTGAGGATGGCTTCGAGCTGATGACCTGAAGACCATCCTGAGCGCCGGGGGACAGCGGGCGCAGGGCGTATGCCGGGCATAGCTTCGGCCTCTTGCCGAACAAGTCGCTGATGATGCCGTCGTCGAGGATCGGGGCCGGCTGCGTGACGCTTGCGAGTTGCGGCATCTTCGGCGCGAGTCGGGAGCGATAGGCTGCGTACTGGCTCGGTGATTCATATACGACCAGCAGGTTGGTCAGACTGCGCCCCGGTCTGCTGACGATCTTGCCGCGATAGTAGAGCGCGGTCGAGCTTCCCCCGTCGAGGTCTATCGCATCGACAGCGCCGAGATGGATCATCAGTTTGGCCAAGTCGCTCAGGCTCACCGGCTTGTCTACGGCTACCATGAGCAGCTTGTTGCTCTTAGTGAGTCCGGCCGCCACCCGCCGTTTCTGTCGGAAGATCTCGGGGTCACTGAAGCCTTCGCTCTTCGGCGCCAGCGCCACTTTGCCTGCTCGGACCAGAGTCGGGCCGCCACACATCACCGCCGTGCATCCCTGCCAGCCGGACGCCCTGCCGTCCTTCAGTGTCTTGAACTCCACGCGGCCGTCATCCATGATGCAGAGTCCAGTGCCGACCGATCCGTGGTGCATCTGCCGGCCCTCGATGACGATATCGCCGGTGGGCTGGAGGCTTCTCGTGCAGAAAAAGGTGCCTGTGATCGCGGCTGTGGGATGCAGCCGCTTGACTATCGAGCCGAAGCCTTCCGATGACCCCGTGCCCTTCTTCGCCAGGGCGGGCGTGACTCGGACGTTCGGGGAGTTCATGTTGACGTAGACAATGTTAGCCGCGATACGGTTCCAGGTAGTCCTGGCATAGGAGATGCTTGCTCCCAGGGCCGGCTCACGAATTGAGAGAGCGATGAAAGCAGTGCAGAGAATCAGCAGTCTGTGTTTCATGGTAGTTCTCCTCGACACTAGCTCTACCTGGGGAAGCTGCATTTATCGTGCCGAACTACCTACGGCATATACCGGTTTTGCCAGGCAAATGTGACAGATTGTTGCGGGATTCGACGAGGCATAGGTATTTTTACCAGTTTTTTCGCGAAAGCTTGACAGGAAGGCTACCGGCAAATATACTGGGTATGGTCTGAGGGTCGCCGCTAGACGGACGGCGGCTCGCAGCCGGCCACCACTATGTCATGGCTGGTGGCACTTCCGAAACGCTCCGCTTTACGATTAGTTCTCGCTTGGAGTGACGGAGATGCTGCGGCTGGTGTATTCCACACATAGCCTCGCCTCGGTTCATCTTGAGCTGTGCAAAGCCCGGTTCTTTTGCGCGTCTTCCTGACGCGCGGGAATCGGGCTTTTTCGCGCTTGCGGCTTCTTCATCAAAGGGAGGTGGTAAGTCGGGTTTCTGAAACGTCCCTGTCCCCGGCCAACAAAGGCCAAGATAACAGCGAAGGAGGATTCAAGTAGTGTTATCAAGCAATCGAAAGGTAATCATGTTTGCGCTAGGCATCTGTCTGATGCTGGTATCGGCAGCAGCTATGGCGCAGACTCCCGCTGATGCGGTGGCGGATGCCGTCGCCAACAGCGGCGTGTTCCCCGCGGGAACGACTGTAGTCAGCGTATCGGCTATCGGCGACAGCATCATCGTAGAGCTGAGCGCCGAGGCCGTCACGGCCGATTTCGGTGACACGCTCGCCGACAACATGGTCGAGGCGATCTGCGCAGCCGTCGGTGAGTTCCCTGAGTTGACAAACATCGAGGTGACGGTTGGCGGCCAGCCCCTGTGGTCGTATCTCCCGGCCCCAACGGAGCAGCCTGCGGGATCCGGACTCGGCGCTCTATCGCTCGGCTCCCCGGTCGGCGGCATCCTCAGTTCCCAGAGCCCGATTGTCCCGCCGATCATTGCCGCCCCCACTTCTAGCGAACTGGCCGGCAAGCTGGTGGTTCTGCACCCCAGCCACGGCAGCTATGTCTACAGCACCACCGCAGGTTGGTATCGTTCCATGCGAACGTACTGCGGCCCGAATCCCGTGACGAGCCCGCCCCCTCTGGGCGGCGCCGCGTATCAGCCCAGCGACTACTACTACTGGACCATGGGTTTCCAGTGGCCGATGTCCTACGAGGACGAGATGTCTCCTGAGACCATCAGGTTCCTCTATGCCTACTGTCAGTCCTCTGGTGCGGCGACTTTCTGTTCCAGGAACCTCGACAAGACCGCCGGCAACTTCCCTGCCGGCTGGGGCGGCTATCCCAACAAAGGAAATGCCACAGCGTATCCGGTGCCCAAGTGGCGGGCCGGTGCCAAGTACAATCTGCAGGATAAGGGCGTGCCGGAGTGGGTGTGGAACGAGCCGTCACTTACAACACAGGCCGACAAGGACCTCCGCGCCAGACCGTACTACGCGAACTACCTGATGGAAACGCTTGGCTACAACGAGGATAACAGTGTATCGTTCAGCCTGCATACCAATGCTGCGGGCGCTGGTACTGCCAGGGGGACGGAGACATACTGGTACACCACGAAGTATCCGTACCTGCAGACGCGGGCGCAGGCTTTCTGCGCTCAGATGGAGGCTGGTGTCGTCGGCGCCATTCGCAACCAGTACGATGGCGTCTGGGCGGAGCCGATATACAAGACTCCTCCTCCTGCAAGGCCGGAATGGCCGACGGCACCTACTACGGCTATCAGCAGAACGGTGGGTCTACGACCAGATGGCAGGATCGAGGCGTGAAGACCACCAACTTCGGCGAGATCCGTGAGGCGAAGATGCCCGCTCAGTTGATGGAGCTTCTGTTCCACGACGACTGGAAGTTCTACCCGGATCAGGTATTCTACCAGGATCCCATCTTCCGTATCTACTGTTGGCTGGGGCATGTACACCGGCATCTGCAACTACTTCGGCGTTACTCCGAAGGCCAGACTCAATGCGAGCGTTGACGCGGTCAGCTTCCCGACACTGGTTGGCCCGAACGCGGCGATCAGCGGTACGATCACCATGAAGAACCTGGGCCAGGCATGGTGCTGGGGTAAGAAGCAGGTGGGTACTACTTCTCTCGTCCCATACAACGTATGGATGCTCAAGGGAGACGCCGCCGATCAGTTCGGCGCGGCCGGCACGAAGATCGACCTGGCGAACGACGGCAACTACTACCCCGGCGACAACGCTGAGTTCGCTGTCAGCCTGACCTCTCCTGCCACCACCGGTCTCTATACGACCTCGTGGCAGATGCTCAAGGACGATTCGAAGGGCGGATCCTTCGGCGCAGTCGCTTCCGCGCAGATCCAGGTGGATGCTGATGCTCCCGAGATCACGATCACTGCTCCGGTCGAGGGCCAGCTCTACGGTCCGAGCGTGGCAGTCGAGTTCAGCGCGACTGATGTTCTGAGCGAGGTCGTCAGCCTGACCGCCAACATCGACGGGAATTCCGTCGAGAGCGGTGCGAGCGTGACCTTGGCTAGCGGCACTCATGTACTGACCGTGGTTGCTGTCGACACGTTCGACAACACCGCGACTCAGTCCGTGACCTTCCAAGTGGACGCCAACGCTCCGGTGATCACGATCGCTTCGCCGGCAGGCGTTTACCCGCACTGCGGCACCGTGGCGGTCTCCTTCGGCGCTACCGACGAGCCCGCTGGTGTGGCTGAGGTGACTGCGACCATCGACGGCAATCCCATCGCGAACGGCGCATCTATCGGCCTGCTGTGGGGCGCCCTCGGGACGCACACTCTCGCGGTGACGGCTACCGACACCGTTGGCAACACTAGCAGCTCCAGCGTGTCGTTCGGGGTCATTGCGACTATCGAGAGCCTGATCTGTGCATGCAACCAGTTGTATGCCGAGGGTCAGATCGACAACGAGGGCATACTGAACAGCCTGCTTGTCAAGCTGGCAAAGTACGAGAAGGACAACGGCGATGTCCCCGATGCGAAGAACTACCTGAAGAACTTCATCAATCATGTAGAAGCGCAGTCGGGCAAGCACATGAGCGTTGCGGCAGCCAACCTGCTGCTCTCTGACGCTGCTTACATCATCGCTCACCTGCCCGGTTCGTAGCCGGCACCGGTCAATACACCTCGAGGTCTGCCCCGACTTCGAGCTTCTGCGGAAACCAGGCCCGGGATTCTCCTCCCGGGCCTGGTTCATTCCAGCCCGCAGTTCCCTTGACCCTGAATGCCACATTGTGTATGCTATGTCTGGCCTTCGGACCACCGAAGGAGTAAGCCACATATCAAGGCAGGGGGATTCATGGCACAGGACAAGCACAGTTTGCTCCGTTCGCTCAGGACGGAAGACAGCAAGTTGAAGGAATACGGGCTGGCGGAACTACCGCCGCCGGGCGCATACACTCACAGAGAGCGCTATCGAAGGATCATGCACTTCCAGAGCGTCGATCGGGTTCCGAACCACGAGTTCGGCTACTGGGACGACACGCTCGTGCGCTGGCATGACGAGGGCCTCCCCAAAGAGGTCGACTCCAACTGGGCGGCCGATGTCTTCTTCGGGTTCGACCCGACAAGCGGCGTGCCGATTCATATGGGGGTCACTCCGGGCTGGACGCATGAGGTCTTGGAGACGACGGATCGGTATCAGATCGTCCGAGGCGGCGATGGCGTCAAGTGCATGGTCTACACCGACGGCTCGTCGAGCATTCCTCACTACATCGAGTTCCCGCTCAAGAACCGTGAGGACTGGGAGCAGGATTTCAAGCGGCGCCTCGACCCGGACGATCCCTCACGGTACACTGTAGACTGGGATGCAGTGCGGAAGAACCTCGAGGGCCGCGACATCCCGGCGGGCATCGGATTCGGCTCGCTCTTCGGCTGGATCCGGAACTGGATGGGCTTCGAAGGCGTATCCTATGCGTGCTATGACGATCCGGCGCTCATTGAGGAGATCATGGAGCGGATCACGGTGATGCTCGAGAAGCTCCTCAACTACTCGCTGGAGCAGTATTCCGACCTCGATTTCGCCTCTGGTTGGGAAGATATGTGCTTCGACCACGGGCCGATCATCTCGCCGAAGATGTTCAAGGAGTGGATGGTACCGCGCTACAAGCGGCTCACGGACATACTCCACAAGTACGGCATCGATGTCGTCATCACAGACTGCGATGGCAACATCAATGAACTCGTCGGCCTCTGGATCGAAGGCGGCGTGAACTGCATGTTCCCGCTCAAGATCAACTCCGGCACGCTCCCTGAAGTCTTGCGCGCGAAGTACGGGCAGCAGGTGCTGCTCGCGGGCGGAGTCGATAAGATCCAGTTGGCGAGGGGCAAGAAGGAGATCGAGAAGGAGATCGAGCGGCTCAGGCCGACAGTCGAGACCGGCGGCTTCATCCCGCACGTCGATCACCGCGTCCCGCCCGATGTCTCGTACGAGAACTATCTCTACTACCTGAAGCTGAAAAGACAGGCGTTCTGCAGATAATGGTAGATGGCTGAGGGTTGATGGTTAATGGGGAGTGGTTGATGGCCAATGAGGGCAGAGTCCTTGTCCGCTATCAACCATCAACCATCCGCCATTCCCCCGTCCGCCATCAACCATCAGCCATCAACCATCAGCCATCAACCATGAACCATCCTTTCCGACAGGGACGATATCTGCTGGTGGCGGCCGTGCTGATCGTCGCGGCCGTCGCCGGATTGCTCGTGGGGAACTGGGTCTCCGCCCGCATGGACGCGCGCGCCGGGGAGCGGGAGAAACTCGCCGAGATCGACGAGTACCAGGGACTCGCGGAGCGATCGGGCATCACCGGCGACCTGACCCTCGACGTCCGGCCGGTGTCGCAGATAGTGAGTCCCGGAGAGCCGATCAAGCTTGCCGTGCGGCTGACGAACAGGGGCAAGCGCACGTTCGTGCTGAACTCATGGATCGAGCCGTATCCCGCGATGCTGGGGAGCAACCAATTGCCTCTCAAGGTCGATATTCGACTCGGGCGGCAGACGGTCAGCTTCCACGGCGACTCCGTCATCCTGGCCATGCATGAGAAGAAAGACTTCTTCGTACTGCGGCCCGGGGAGACCAAGTCCACTGTGATCGACCTTATGAAGCCCGCGTCCGGTCGGGGACGCTGGGATATGTCCGCTCCCGGGACATACGAAGTCGCGCTCTGGTATGAGACCTACCTCTCCGGGAAATGGATCGGCGTGAGGGCGTGGACCGGCATGACGAATCCATTCGTCGTGCAGGTGACTGTAGCGCCCGCCAAAGGATGAACGCCTTGAATGAAATACAGATGGTCTGGCGTCTGAACATCCCTGAGTCGCTCGGGCTCGTCGAAGCGGGCCTCGACGATCTTGGCGTCGACGGTGAGGGGAATATCCACATCAGCGACGGGGTCAACGGGGCGGTCTACCGATTCCGGTCGAGCGGCGAGACGGACAGAACGTTCGACGTGATCCGGCCGGGACCGCTGAACGGCCGGGAGTCGGGGCTGAGCCTTGCGGTCGTGGCCGATTCGTCGTTCTACGTTGCCGATCCCGGTGGCGAGCGCGTAGTCCGATACGACTCGCTCGGACAGACGCTCGGCGAGTTCACTGCGCTCGGACTGCTCAGTCTCTGCTGGTCGCGAAGCGATCACGTCTATGCCCTTGCATCGGATGATGACGGCGAGCGGGTCGATTGCTACGACTCCATCGGCAGCCGGATCGAGGGCCTATGCGCGCCGAGACGCCGGCGCGCCCGTCTGGACCCCGAACTGGTCAGCATCGACGTAGACGCCGATGGTCGCGCGTACTTCACCTATGGCATGCCGCCATATCGCATATGGCGCGTCTCGGAGTGCGGTGGCTCGACACCGCTCTTGCCGGGCGCTGAAGGCGGTGTCGGGCCACCGCACTCCGAGGACGATTGCTCCTCCGAACTCGAGACCTGGTGTCGCGACCTCGATCACCCCGAGGATGCCCTGCTGATCTCGGACCTGGCTCTCGACGCGGCCGGATCTCTGCTATGGGTACTGCTTGCCTCTCGTGAGGCGGGCAGGCAGATGCTCGATCTGTTCGCGATTGATGGCAGGTTCCTCGGCTCGTCAGCTCTTCCACACAGCGAGAACCTCTACAGCAGCATCTGTGCGGCAGATGACGGCGCACTCTATCTGCTCGATGACGCGGGCGGCAACCTGGTCCGCATGCACGCCCCGCTCCCATAACTCACCCATACTCCCACACTCCCACACTCCGCAAAGCGGGTATACTCTCTGCAGAACGCTCAGAGGAGGCAAATCCGTACATGGCAAACAGACGACCAGTACTCATAACAGGCGCGGCCGGGTACGTCGGCACGTTCCTGCGCAAGGCCTGGGATGGCCAGTATGACATGGTTCTCGTCGATCACAAGGAGATAGCCGATCCCGGCGGCGCACGAGTGATCAGCGGCGATATCTCGGACGTTGAGATGATGCGCGAGGCATGCAAAGGCGTGGATTCGGTGATCCATCTCGCGGCTGATCCGAGTCCGAACGCGCTCTTCGACGCCACGATCCTGCCGGTCAACATAGTCGGCACTCACAACACCTTCCGCGCCGCATCAGAAGCCGGCGTGCGAAGGGTGATCTTCGCCTCGAGCATCCACGCGGTCGGCGCGTATCCGCCGGATGTGCAGGTGAAGGAGGACATGCCAGTCCGACCATGCTGCGAGTACGGAACGAGCAAGTGCTACGGCGAGGCATTGGGAAGCTACTTCGCCGAACAGGAAGGGGATTTCGGTGATCGCGATTCGGATCGGCGGCGTCCACGGCCATCAGGGGAACGAGTTGCACCATCAGCCGAACGCGATCGACTATCTGGTCAGTGAGGACGATCTGACGCAGTTGATCACCCGGTGCATAGAAGCTCCGGACGACGTGCGCTTCGAGATCGTCCACGGCATATCCGACAACCGGTTTAAGCGCCTGGACATCAGCCGAGCGCGCCGGATCCTCGGCTACGAGCCGAAGGACGATGCGGCGGAAGGCATCGGCCAGGAGGTGCCCGAACCGCGCCCAATTCATAGGGCGGCATGAAGGATTGCATCCGTGTGGCCGTCCACCCAGCCCCATCTCCCAGTATTTCGATGGAGGATGGATGACCTCGCTGGGTGAATCTTCTATATGAAGATTGGCGGTGATTCAGACCGCAGGAGGTTAGTAACAATGGGTTCCCTACGCAGTTATTGGTTGGTCGTGGCCCTGGTTTGCCTTGCTCTGAGCGTGGCGAGCGGAGCGCAGACCATCCCGAACTTCACGTTCATCCACGCATCCGACGTTCATGCGCCGATGACCATCAGTCAGCAGGTGTGTGCCGAGCTGGCCAAGGTGACCGGCCCGATCGAGGTCAAGCCCGGCATTACCGCCGAAGCCCCGTCGTTCGTGGTAGTCAGCGGCGATCTGACTGAGTTCGGCGGCGGAAACGGCGTGTGGGATACGTATCTTTCCTACTGGAAGGATTTCACGATCCCCGTCTACCACACCCTGGGCAATCATGACGGCCCCTGGTGGTGCCTTCGGAGCAAGACATACGACCTCTATGGCGCTCAGAGCTGGTCCTTCGACAAGTTCGGCTGCCACTTTGTCGGCCTGGACAATGCTTCATCTCAGGATCCGCGCGCGACGATCAGCAGAGATCAGCTCACGTGGCTGAAGGAAGACCTGAAGAAGCTCGACAAGGACACGCCCCTGTTTGTGGTCATGCACCACATGCTCCACGATGACTACTTCGGGAGTCCCTATGCCGTTCACCAGCTCCTCGATATACTGAGGCCCTACAATCTGGTGACGTTCCTCGGCGGGCATGGCCACAATCATAAGCTTCTGCACAAGTTCGGGACCGATACCACGGATGCGGGCGCGATCTGTGGGCCCGCCCCGAGGTGTCCCATAGGATGGAGTATCGTGTCAGTAGTCGACGGCACGCTTCGCATCTCGTTCGACGAGTACCAGAAGGACGGCGTGCAGCAGACCTACTACGAGAAGCCGCTTCCAACGAAGTCGAGCTATCCGAAGATCGAGATTCTCACCCCGAAAGAGGACAGCACGACCAAAACCGGCTCCATGTTTGTCAAGGCCACGATCAGCGGCAATGAGAACCAGATCACCAAGGTGAGCTTCAGCGCAGACAGGAAGTCGTTCGAGGAGGATGACAGGGGCGAGGAGCCGATGGTACTTTCGACCGAAGGCGACTACGTCGGCCAGGTTCACTATGAGGACTGGGCGCCGGGCGCGCATAATCTACGGGTCAGGTTCATCGACGACACCGGCAAGAAGTACTACAGGAGCGTCGGCTTCAACGTCGAGCCCGAGCCGAGCAGATTGATCTGGCGCGTGGTCATCGACGGATCGTGCAGGGCCGCCGCCGCAGTCACCAGGGATGCAGTCTACGTCGGCGGCACCGATCGGAAGCTTCACGCGTTCGATAAGGCAACCGGCAAGGAGAAGTGGGCTTTCCCCACTAAGGGTGAGGTCGCCACGACCCCGGTGATTGCGGATCAGACGATCTACTTCGGCTGCGCCGATGGTAAGCTCTACGCGTTGGACTCCAAGGGCAGGGAGAAGTGGAGCTTCCAGGCCAGGGAGGGCATCTACAGCTCGCCAGTGTACGCCAACGGCGTTGTCATGTTCGGCTGCAATGATTCGGACTTCTATGGGATCGACGCAAAGACCGGAGAGCAGAAGTGGGTCCTCACCGATCCGACGTATACCATCGAATCCCGTCCGTTTGTGTACAACGGAGTCGTTTACTTCGGCGCGTGGGACACCTTCGTGTACGCCGTTGACATCGCTACCGGCCAACTCAAGTGGAAGGCTCTGGGCTACGGGTGCAGCACCAAGACCGCCGTCGTGCGTTACTATAGCCCGGCTGATAACGGCCCGGTGGTTGCGGGAGGCAAGGTCTTCATCGCTGATCGTGACTCGAAGCTGGGCATCATGGATGCTGCCATAGGCACGATGCTGGGTAACGCCTCGGGCCCTGTAGCGGTTGGGCTCGCGGAGGACGCGAAGTCCGTGTATCTGCGGAAACCGAACTCGGTCGGCAAGATCGACCTGGAAGGCAAAGAGATCTGGAGCGTTGAGGCGCAGGCCGATTCCGTTCCCGCCTCACCAGTCGAGAAGGACGGTATTGTCTACGTCGTTTCACGGCTCGGCCTGGTTCAAGCGCTCGAACGCACGTGACGGCAAGCTGCTCTGGAAATACCAGGCCACACCGCTTCTCTACGTCTTCGACCAAGTCACCGTTGCGGACGGCGTCGTCTACGTCAGCGGTATGGACGGCAGCATCACAGCGCTGAAAGCCAAGTAATTGATGGGTCTCATGGGTCCAATGGGACCCATGAGACCCTTAGTATGCATAAGGCGAATGAACAGCCAAACCTGCGCACTTGGAATCGAAATCGGCGGGAGCACCCTCAGGATGGGGCTGGTGGACCGCGACGGGAAGGTCAGGCACTCGATGCGCAAGTCATCGAGTCATCTGCGTGACCAGTCGCACGCCATCGAACTCCTGCTCGCTGATATGGAGGGATTCCTCATCGAGGCCGACGCCGAGTTGCCGGAGTGTGCCGGCATCGGTATCGCCGCCGCAGGTCTGGTGGACAACGAGAATCGCAGGATGGTCCTGGCGTCGAACCTGGGCTGGCGGGACCTCGACATCGGCGGCCCGGTCGAGGAACTCACTCAGACCCGCACGATCGTTGACAAGGATACGAACATGGCGGCGCTCGGTGAGCTTGCGGCGGGCTCGGGAAACGGTCTCGATTCGTTCATCTACGCGGCTATCGGAACCGGCGTTGGCGGTTCTGTGATCCACGACGGGCGGCTTCTGAGGGGCATAGGAAATAGAGCAGGGGAATTCGGTCATGTTTTCTGCGGCGGCGACGACCTGTGCGGATGTGGTGCGCGGGGATGCCTCGAAACGCTATCGGGCGGCGCATGGATTGCCCGCCATGCACGTGAGGCCATCGCGAACGGCTCACGCTCGACGATGGCAGGCCAGGAGATCACCGCCCGAACAGTCGTGGAGGCGGCCGAGCAGGGCGACGAGCTTGCGGTGGGGATACTCTCGGCAGCAGCCGACGCGGTGGGGCTCGGCTTACTGAACAGCATTCGGATGCTGTACCCGCAGGCGGTCATTCTCGGCGGAACGATCGGGTCGGTACGCAGACTCGTCTTCGATCGGGTCAAGGAGTTCGTCGAGTCGAACAGCATACTCCCGAGCACGAACCTCCCCAGCGTCCAGGTTCGTCATGCAGGACTCGGCGACTCAGCCGCCGTCATCGGGGCGGCTCTGTCGGTTTTCTGAACGACTCCTTCTCAATCGCCCTCATCTGCTCGACCTTGACCAGAGAACCGCCGCCCTGGAACTCGGAATCGAGCCAGGCATCAACGATCTTCTTCGCCAGTTCGTGGCCGATCACTCTCTCGCCCATGGTCAGGATCTGGGCGTTATTGCTCTTCACCAGTCGCTCGGCCGAGAAGACGTCATGGCAGACTCCGGCATAGACGCCTTCGACCTTGTTGGCGACCATCGCCATCCCCAGACCCGTCCCGCAGATCAGAATCCCCCTGTCGTACTCGCCGCACTGTATCCTGAGGGCGAGGTTATAGCCGATCTCGGGGTAATGCGCGCCGTCCTTGCTCGAGAGGAAATCGAGGTCGGTGACGTCGCAGCCCTTCGTCCTCAAGTGGTCCAGGATGGTGAGCTTGAGGTTCACGGCCGCGTCGTCGCAGTCGATCGCAATTTTCATCTTGTGCTCCAGAATCCGTCCGGGGCGAACAGAGAATCTACTGCCTCGTCCCAGACTCCCATTTCAAATGCCAGATCGAGAACCGTGTGGCGCTGTCGAAGCAGCCTCGCCGACTCGAACGAGCGCCGCAACCGGGGATAGTCAATCCCGATCTCCGTGGGCCTCGATGCGGCCCCTGCGCGCCCGATCATGTCCTGAATCGTCTCCGCGCCGATGAGTTGCTTCCGCAGATCGCCGCGGAGGTCGTCCCAGATCAAGTACAGACGCTCGAGCATGGCGGTAAGAGCCGTGGCGTCGATGTACTTCGCCTTGCACTGCGCGGTGGCCTGCTGGGCGAGAAGCGGGTCAGAGAAGGTCTCCGCGACATGCAACTCGACTGATTCCCAACTCGGCCATCGCTGGGCAACTGAGTCCGCGTTCCTGCGAATGTCCTCCGACCTCAACCCAAGTATGTACTCGTATAGCGCCTCGGAGCATATCGCGCCGATACCCACCTTCACTCCGTGTGAGGGGGCGATGCCGTTGTGGACATGGTGCTCGTTGTCCCACAGATGGCTGAACAGGTGGTCCGCGCCCGAAGCCGGTCTCGACGATTGGGCGACCTGCATCGCAAGGCCACTCATGATCAGCCCCTCCATCAGCATCACCAATGCATCGCGATCCCCGCGCTTGACTCCCTCGGGATCGGCTATCCACCCGCGAAGGTTCGGCTGCACCAGAGACCACGCCTGCTGATGAATCGGATCGATTCCGAGCGCATCGGCAACAATCCAGTCGGCCCCTGCGGGAATCTTGGCAATGAGATCGGCATACCCGGATGCGTTCATCCCCTGAGGGGCGTTCTCAATGATGCTGACATCCGCGATGAGCGCGACGGGAGCAGGACAGAAGATCGTCTGCTTGTAGTTGTCCTTCGTGATCGAAGCGCCGAAAGCGGTGTATCCGTCCATGGAAGCGGCCGTCGCGACGACCATGTACGGCTTTCCGCACTGATGGGCTGCCAGCTTCACGAGATCGTTGATCGTTCCCGAGCCGACGGCTATCGGAATCGCGTCGGTGTCACGTAGGAATTCCGTGAGCGTCTCGACGAACCGATACTCCGCGTGCAGGTCATCGTCCTCGATCACGAACGGCTTGCGCACCTCGGATCGGCCCTCGGTCGCGAGTGCGGCTAGGACAGCCTCGCCCGCCGCGCGGAATGTGTTCTTGTCCGCGATGACTACGGCCGCCTGGTCGCCGAAGCACTCCTCAAAGCACGATGCAGTCCGGGCGATGGCCCGTTCCCCGACAACGACCTTCCGGGTTGTGTCCGCGCGCGTTACGGCATCGTTGATTCTCATTTCTGTCTGTTCGACCTGCGAACCCATGGCGTAAGTATAGCATACACACAAGGTCAAGCGCCTCAGCCCGTCGAAACCTACAACATGACCACGATGAACTCGCAGCCCGAACGACGCGCCTGCGCGAACGGCGTCGGGCTGAGCGCGTACTACTTCTTCTCCCTGGCAGCACTCGGGTTCGTCGTCGGGTTCATGCCCCTCTATCTGAAGGCGCGCGGCATCACCCTCAGCCAGTACGGCATCCTGAGCGCCCTGTATGCCATCGCGGGCGCGACGACCCAGGTGCCGCTCGGCATGGCGTCGGACCGGCTCCGTCACCGGAGGCCGCTCATCGTCGGGGGCACAGCGGTTCTCAGCGGGTCATATCTGCTCTATGGGATGGCCACGACCTTCGCGCAGTTCTGCGCCCTGTATGCGCTCTCCGGCTTTGTGTTCTTCATGGTCGCCACGTTGAGCAGCGCGCTGATCCACGACTGGACCGCTGAATCCGGCGACACGGCTGCAATGTATGGAAAGACTCGCATCTGGGGCTCGATCGGCTTCATAGCGGCATTGATGCTCGTCAGCGTGGCGCCGAGTCTGGTCTCGGGGAGGAACCTCCTGCCGATGATCGCCGTGCTCTTCCTCCTCAGCGGCGTCACGATCCTGTTCGTTTCGGAGTCGGGCAAGGCGAGACATGTCGAACATGCGCGGCTGGCAGGCATACGCAGGCTGCTCCGTGATCGCAACTTGATGATCTTCCTGATCGCCTTCCTCTTGTACCGCACCTCTGAGTCGAGCACGGGGAGCTACCTCAGCCTGTACCTGCAATCCCTCGGCGGCTCGAAGTCGTTGATCGCCCTGGCGCTGGTCGCGAACGCGGTTGTGGAGATCCCGTTCATGATATGGGTGGGTCGCGCCTCTGACAGCATCGGGCGTCGCCCGCCGCTCGTGATCGCCTTCCTCACGCTGCCGTTCAGGCTCTTCCTGTACTCGAGGCTCGGGAGTCCGTACGACGTCTTCTACGTCCAGATGTTCCACGGGCTGACCTTCAGCTTCATGCTCGTCTCGTCGATGGCGTTCGTCGCCGATCACGCCGGACGTGACAGGGCAACCGGCCAGGGGCTTCTCGGCATGATCGGGGCAACCGCGATGGCCCTCGGACCATTCATCGGGGGATTCGTGGCGGACCATTCGTCGCTGACGGTCATGTACGGCCTGTTCTCCGTCGTCGCTTTGGTCGGAGGACTGATCTTCGTCACGTTCGTCGGCGAATCGCACCCGGAACTGGCGCGGGACGAATCGCGCATTCACTCGATCGGGGGAGCGCTCATCACTCGCCCGATCCACAGAGTCCTCCGCGCCCCGATCATCAGCCGTCCAACCGAGTGATGCTTCGAGGAGTAGGGAACGGCACGGCGGCACGTTCCATACTCTGGCGGCCACCGCACTCCAAGGACACGTTTTATCGTCGCCCACTCGTGGTAAGAACCAACGTGTCCTGTAGGGGCGAAGCGTTGGCTATCGGAGGCACGGTAGCCAATGCTTCGCCCTACATGTTGAATACACCTTGGAAGGGGAATCATCCATGCAATACACTCATCTCGGCCGATCGGGCGTCAAGGTCAGCCGGCTATGCCTCGGTACGATGAACTTTGGCCCGCACACCAGCGAGGCGGACAGCCACGCCATGATGGACCGCGCGCTGGAAAGCGGGATCAACTTCTTCGACACCGCGAACGGCTACGGCCGCCCGATCAGGGCGGGCTTCACCGAGGAGATCATCGGCCGATGGTTCGCGCAGGGTGGGGGACACCGCGAGAAGGTCGTCCTCGCCACCAAGGTCTACGGCAACATGGGCGAATGGCCTAACGAGGGAAAGCTCTCGGCCCTGAATATCCGCCAGGCATGCGACGCCAGCCTGCGACGCCTTCAGACCGACCACATCGACCTGTATCAGATGCACCACATCGACCGCGAGACAGGTTGGGAGGAGATATGGCAGGCGATGGAGACCCTCGTGACGGCTGGGAAGGTGATCTACGTGGGGAGCAGCAACTTCGCCGCGTGGAACATCGTTCAGGCCAATGAGATCGCGAAACAGCGTCACTTCATGGGCCTGGTGTCCGAGCAGAGCCTATACCATCTGAACGCCCGCATGATCGAGTTGGAGGTTATCCCGGCGTGCAAGGCCTATGGACTGGGTATCATCCCGTGGAGTCCCCTATGCGGAGGGCTTCTCGGTGGAGTCCTGCAGGATTGCGAGGAAGGCGGCCGTCGATCGACGATGCATGATGTGATCGAGAAGAATCGGGACAAGCTGGAGCGATGGGAGGCCTTATGCGCCGAGATGGGAGAGAAGCCTGCGGATGTGGCCCTCGCGTGGCTGCTGGCGAATCCCGCGGTGACCGCACCCATCATCGGCCCGCGGACGATGGAGCAGTTCGACGAGTCGCTCCGAGCGCTGGAGATCAAGATGACCGCCGAGATCATGGAGCGGTTGAATGTGATATGGCCCGGTCCCGGAGGCCAGGCCCCTGAGGCATATGCGTGGTAGAGCTTAGTCGTGGGACGACTTGCGACGCCACTTCCCGCTGTACGCGGGCTTCGGCGCGGATTTGTCCCAGGTGGTCATCACGCGGGTGACGTCGCGCCGGACTTCGATGCCGTTCTCATAGGTGATGACCGCCCAAGTCTGACGCTTGCCGGTCTTGGCAGCCATGTGACGACCGGCGGGCGCCTCGACAGGGGTGATCTCCGTCGTGAGCGCCCTCGTAACGACCGTTACCGGCGACCTTGGACGACGTATGAGCAGCCTGTCCCCCTCGGTCAATCGGTTGACATCGACTCCCGGGTTCAGCCCCTTCAGTTCGTCGAGCGATATGCCGTACTGCGCGGTGAGGCGGACCGCCCGGTCGCCCTGCTTCAGCGTATGGTAGGTCGGTTTCTCGTGGACGCTGGCCATGAACTCGGCGGCCTTCTCGGGGTCCGCGAGGATGGCATCGACCGGGAGATAGCGCCTCTGCACGAGGACGTTTTCCTTGAAGGTCGGCTTGGTATCGAGGTTCTTGAGCCGGCTGCTGTATCGCTGCTTCATCAGATCGAGCGCGCGGTTTGCATCGGGTTCCTTCGCCAGACCGATGGTCACGGCGTCGTCGACCAGGATAGCGTACGCGTGTGCCTTCAGCACGAGCATCGCATCGAGCGTGGAAACCGCGTTGTCGGAGGTATCGATCTCGGCATCCTTTGTGGCCCGACGAAGTGCGACTCGTTGAGTGAATGCGGGTGATGCGACCACTTTGCCTGAGAGTTGGCGGTGCGTTACCTCGTTGAGCACGGACTTGGCATCCTGACGCGACTCGAGCGTGACGATCGGCTTGCCATCTACGAAGACGGTGTGGGGAATGCTCACGAGGTTGTCATATGCGAGCCAGAGGCCCAAGACCGCGATGGCGCCCAGGAAAGCGCCGCGCTCCAGCCACGGCCTGCGTAACGGTCGCTGGAAATCCATTTCCGCCATTGGTATCCTTTGGCATAAGACCGTAGGGGCGATCCTTCCACGGTCGCCCGCATTACCTCGGACCGGGAGGCCGTTGAAGGCCTCCCCTACGGGGCGAGCAGTTCGCTGACCGTGACCGGCTTGTAGCCGCGCTCTTCGAGTTGAGTCAGCAGCCCATCGAGCGCGTTGGCGGTCGCCTGGCTTCCACAGTGCATGAGAACGATCGAGCCGTTCCCGACGAGCTTGAGCACCCGCTTGGTGATCTGATCGGATGTGATCCCGGCCTTGACGCTGTCCCAGCAGTCGACATGCCAGTAGATCGATCGGTAACCGAGACCGCCGACAACGTCAAGGACGTGCTTGTTCCGAGCGCCGAACGGAGGCCGGAAGAGCGGCTTCGTGCTCTTACCGGTAACACGAAGGGCAAGCTGTTCCGTCTTCTCCATCTGGTTGATTATTTCCCCATCGCTTATGGCAGTCAAACGCGGGTGGGAATAAGTATGGTTGCCTATCTCATGACCCTCGTCCACAATGCGACGGCACAGCTCAGGATATCGCTCGATCCATTTGCCTGTGAGGAAGAACGTGGAATGCAGGCTGTGTTTCGCGAGCGCCTTCAGGATCTTGTCAGTGGGCTCACCGGCGGCCCCTGCGTCGAACGTCAATGCGATCTTCGGGCTGCTCGTACTCCCTCGAGAGACCTCGCCCTCGTGGGATGACGAGGAGGTCCGCGTGTCCGTCAGGGGATCCCTGCCGGAGCGGTCGGACTCAGCTGTCGATCGCGACGGGGAGGGATGATTCGCCGGCGGCCTGGCGCTCTCGTGCGCGGCCCCCTGCTCCTGTGCAGGAGAAGGGGCTGGGTTACTGGTCTGCGGGGCGCTCGCAGGCGGGCGGCCAATGACTCTCATGCAGCCCTGGTTCGAGGTCAGAAGAAACACCGCCCCAACCACAAGCGTGCATGCGGCAACTAGCGAAAGACCTCTGAGTCCTCCGGCTAGAGCGCTCACTCTGCGAATCTGCGGGCAGACATTTCTAGCTCTTTTCGTTAGCGCCGTTCCCGGCTACGGCCGGGCTGCCGCCGAGTCGGGTCTTCAGGATATCGACAGCCTTCTTCAACTGAACATCCACGTCGTTCTTGATGTCGTCGTCGGAGGGCTCGATTACTACGTCCGGATGGATCTTGACCTTGTCTACATCTCGCAAGCTCGGGGTGAAGTACTTTGCGGTCGTGATCACCACAGCCGAGCCGCCGGCCAGGTTCATGATCGTCTGGACCTTACCTTTGCCGAACGAATCGGTGCCGACCAGCGTCCCGGACTTGTTGTCCTGGATCGCACCGGCAATGATCTCGGATGCGCTGGCACTCGCCCCGTCGATGAGCACTGTCAGAGGAACCATGCGATGGTTCTGCTTGCCTGGTTCCACTCCGTAGCGGCTCTGCCTTCCGCCCTTATCCTGGATGACGACTATGTCGCCACTCGGGACGAGCCGGCTGCCGATCTCGATAGCGACATCGAGCAATCCGCCCGGATTCCCGCGCAGGTCGAGCACCATCGCGCGCATGCCCTGGCTTTCCAGATCGGTCAGCGCCTTGTCGAACAGGATATCGCTTTTCTCGTTGAACTGTCTCAGCGCGATGTAGCCCACCTTGCTCGATTCATCCTCCATCTTCGCCTCGACGACCGGGGATGTGATCATGCGGCGGGTCAGCTTGACGTCGAACGGGTCGGCCACGTCCTCACGCTTGATCGTCAAGATCACCACGGTAGCTCGTGGTCCACGGATCGTGCGTACGACGTCCTCGAGTTCCAGCCCGTGAATCGACTTGCCGTCCACAGAGAGGATTATGTCACCCTTTCTGAGACCGGCTTCCTTGGCCGGACTCGGCTCGATCGGTCGCACGATGTAGATCTGGCCCTCTTTCCTGCCGAGTTCCGCGCCGATGCCCTCGAAGTCGCCTCGGTTATCCTCCATCATCTGTTTATTCTGCTGAGGATCGAGGAAACGGGTATATCTGTCGCCCAGAGCCCCGAGCATTCCCCGGATCGCGGCGTAACAGAGTGCATCGCCCTTCTGCTTGTTATCTCCGTAGTAATGCGAATCAAGATAGGAGAAGACATCCCAGAATGTCTCCACGGGCGGAAGGTCCGCATTGGAGTCGGCCAGTTGCGCGCCGATCGCCATATGCAGCCGTGTGGGGAGCATCTCCAAGCTGCTCATCAGATTGCTGAAGTCGCCGGTTGTCGCTACATCCTGATACGTGAAGCCGCACACGAATGAGAATGCCAGGAGCAGTGCTATTGCCGCCAGGTGAATTCGTCTCATCGGTTAAATCCGTCCTATCTTTGCCTGGAGCAGTTTCTGCGCCTCGGCAAGCTGCACATCGGTACCGCCCTCACCACCGGCGACTTCCTTGTCGGGCTTCAAGCCCGTTCCGGTGAAGTCGAATCCCTTCGGGGTCAGCATCTTCCCCGTCGTGATGAGCGCTGCGGATCTGTCCTTCAGAACCAACGGAGTCTGAACGAACCCGTCGCCAAACGTTGTGACACCGACCAGCGTCCCGATCCCGGACTCGCGGAGTGTCGCGGCGACCAACTCGGCCACGCTCGCCGTGCCGTGGTTCACGAGGATGGCAACCGGTAGAGAAAGCGCCCTGGTCTTCGGCACTCGAATCGTGGTGCGGCCACTGTGCTCTCGAACGATCGCGAGAGTGCCGCCGCCTGTAAACTGAGCCGTCACGTCCGTAGCAGCATTGAGCAATCCGCCCGGGCTGTTCCGCAGGTCGAGTATTATCGCCTTTGCGCCCGCATTGCGGACCTTGCCCAGTTCACTCTTGAACTCCTTCGACGCCTGCTGGCTGAACTGCGCGACTCTGATGTAGCCGATCTTCTTGTCGAGCATCCGCGATGTCACCGGGTCGACGATCGTATCGTGATACTGAATCTTTACATCGAATGGATCCTTGCGTCCGGCCCGCTCGACCTTCAGCGTGGTATCTCCGGAAGTCTTGGTTGTAAGCTCCTCGAGCGCATCCGATATGGACAATCCGTTCTTGAGCTTATCTTCTGCGGCTTGCCAACCTTTCTTGTAGGCAAGCCTGTCTATGTTCTGGTTCTGCATCGCCTTGTTCAGCTTGCTGAACCCGGGGTCCTGCGCAATGACCCACTTGCCGCCGACATCGCTGATGATATCACCGGACATCAGGCCGGCCTTTTCCGCGGGGCTTCCCGGCATCGGAGCGACCACCACGATCTTGTGGACGTTCTCGTTTTCGATCTTTTCGCTCTTCATGGCGAGGATTGCACCCAGGCCGTGGAAACGACCGGATGCGGCGTCGTCGAGCAGTTGCGTCTCCTTGGGATCCACGAAGCGCGTGTCGGGATCGCCGATGACCTCGAGCATTCCCTGGACTGCTCCACGGGCCATCTTGGTTTCCTGCTCGGCCGTGATCTTCTCCACGAAGTTGGCCTGGACGAGCTTCAGCACGTTGTTGAGGAGATCGCGGTACTGGGCATCGCCCTTCGCCTCCCCCATGGACTCGATGTTGATTGCTGGCCGCTCAGGAGTGAGCTTGAGCAGCGCGCTTGCCTGAACCTCGGAGCCGCCAGGCAATGCGAAGACGTCCTGCCTCGCGCGCAGGCGCGCTCCCGCCAGAAATGTGCCGCCAACGAGTATGCCGACCACGACCCACGTGGCATAGATGCGATAACCTTTTCTCAACCTGTATTATTCCTATTCATCAGGCCTGCGCCTGGACGTTATTCCGTGTACATCAGCCGGTATTAACAACTACATCGGGCTGACCGACGAGCCGTTCTTCTTCTTCTCGAAGTGCAGGTGCGGGCCCGTGCTCCATCCCGTGCTGCCTACGTATCCTATAGTGTGGCCCTGCTTGACAGTCGCGCCTGCAGACACGCTCAAGCGCGAGCAGTGCCCGTACAGGGTAGATATCTGGCCACCATGGTCGATCACCACATAGCGACCGTATACCTTGCCGGATCCGGCAAAGATGACGACACCTCCGGCCGCCGCTCTGATCGGAGTTCCCTCCGGGCACGCCATGTCCACTCCTGTGTGGAAGCTGCGGACGTGGTTGATCGGGTGTATCCGCCATCCATATCGCGATGTAATCCTGTAGTTCGCCGTCAGCGGGCAGATAAAGGAGCCTTTCCAGGGATTCGCGGCTCTCTTCTGGCCGGCCGGAGTACTCTGCATCCGCCGGATCATCGCCCCGATGCTGTTCGATTCGCGCAGTTCCTCCGCCACCGCCTGCTCGTACGCAGCGCGGTCTTTCTCGATCTGCTGGAGCAGGTACTGCTTCTGCTTCGTATCATGGAGCGTAGCCTGCGTGACCGCCAACTGCTGGCGCTCTAGATCGGCACGCTCGCGTTCCTTCTGCTCGAGCGTTGCCTTGTACCGTTCGACGGCCCGCTTATCCTGCTTGATGGAGTCGACGAGGTCGACGTCGCTGTCAAGTACCTTTCTTATGACGTAACCGCGGCTGAGTAGTTCCCACAAATCGTCAGAGCCGAGCAGCGCGCTCACGTAGCTCACGCTCCCGTGCTTGTAAGTATCGACCAACCGCGCCGAAAGCAGTTGGTTCCGCTTCTTCAACCTGGCCTGGACCACCCGCAGGTTGTCTCTGGCCTGGTCGAGCGCGCTCCGGGTCAGCGCGAGTTGGCCTCGGATGTCCGAGAGCCTCGCTCTGTGGACTCCGAGCCGCCGCTGGGCCGCGTACACCTGGACGGTGGCCGCCCGTTGGCGTTTCTTGGTTGTCCTGAGCTTCGTCTGGTAGCTCTTGATGCTCTGGTTACTCGCCTGCAGCTTGTTCCGCAACTGGCTCAGGGACATCGCATCGGCTGACCGCTCTGCGATCGACGCTGCGAGGCCGAACAACACGATTCCGGCGATGACCAGTCTGATGTATCGGTGCAATCGAATCCCTCCCTTGTCAGACCTTCAAGAACCGCCGTATCGAGATCATGCTTCCGACTGCTCCGACCAGGCATCCCACTACTGTTAGACCGCCAACGAACTGCGTGGGTTCCACACTGATCGAGAACTGTGCGAGCAGGGGCATGACCCTCGTCACGACCTTGACAATGTAACTCGCGGCCGTATATATCAGTCCGCATGCAAGCGCGCCGCCGACCGCGCCGAGGACCATCCCCTCGAACATCAACGGCAGCCTGATGAACCAGTTGGTCGCTCCGACCATCTGCATGATCTTTATCTCACGCCTTCGGGCAAACACCGTCAGGCGTATCGTATTGCTTATGATGAAAGTCGTCACCAGGAAAAGCACTATCCCGGCCGCTGCACCGAGGAGCTTGACCAGATCCGCGAACCGCACGAGTTGGTTCACCAGGTCCCGGCCTTCATTGACCTCGTCTATCAGGGGTATCGCGCGAATCTTGTTCGCGATCCCCACGATGAACCTCGGGTCGTCGACCCTGACGCGGATCATGTCCGGCAGCGGATTCCCCTCGACGCCGCTGAGTTCGAGTTGGCCGCCCATGTTCTTCTTGAATTCCTCCCAGCCGATCTCCGCCGGGATGATCGTCGCGGACTTCACGTGCTCAATCGCGCCGATGTCCGAACGAATCTCGAGGACCTGCTGCTTCGAGGCGTTCTTCTCGAGGAACACCGCGACCTCCAGCTTGTCCGGGAGGGTCGATGCGACGCCGTGCAGCCACAGGATGAGGAGGATGAACGCCCCGAGCACTCCGAGCGTCAGGGCGAGGGTCGAAATGGACACGAGAGACATCAGCCCATTGCGCTTGATGCTGACGAATGATTCGATTATCGCATGCTCAAGTCCGCGTAAGCTCATGATACGTGCCTCTCGCTTCGTCGCTGACTACCATGCCGTCGTCCAGCCGCACGACGCGCTTCCTGAGTTTGTCCACGATGTGCTGGTCGTGGCTTGCGACAATCACAGTTGTCCCCCTGCTGTTCACCTGATCGAGCAGTTGGATGATATCCCATGAGGTGTCGGGATCGAGGTTACCCGTGGGCTCGTCGGCCAGGATCACCTGCGGCTTGTTGACGAGCGCGCGGGCGATTGCGATCCTCTGCTGTTCGCCACCGGAAAGCTGATGGGGATATGCGTCCGATCGACCAACGAGGCCTACCAGATCGAGGACTTCGGCGACTCGAGGGCGCATCTCCTTGCGGGGGGCGCCGATCACATACATGGCGAACGCAACGTTCTCCCAAGCGGTCTTTTCGGGCAGGAGGCGGAAGTCCTGGAAGACGACGCCGATGCTTCGGCGGAGCTTCGGAATCTTCCGCCTCGAAGTCTTGCTACGTTCTGGCCTGCGACGACGACCGTGCCCTCAGTCGGCACTTCCTCGCGGTAAATGAGTTTGAGCAGCGTAGACTTCCCTGTTCCCGTATTCCCGACCATGAACAGGAAGTCGCCCTGCTCCACCCGGAGGTCGATATGGCGCAGTGCCCTCACGCCGTTCGGATATGTGACCGATACATTACAGAAGTCAATCATAGGTGTACGTGCCCCACTCAGACCGCCATAAGTATATCAGATGACCTCACGTATTGCAAGAAATCCCCGTTCCGTATTCAGTCGCGGGAGGTCTGTAGGGGCGTGCCTTGTGCCGCCCGACCCGACATTCCGGGCGGCACAAGGCACGCCCCTACAGACCTCTGCCATTCCGCCTTTCCCAAGTGCTCTTCCCAAGGCCGACGGAAAGCGCTACAATATGGGCAGCAGATTAACCGAGGGTATCAGACATGCTTGACTTGCTTATCAGACACGGGATTGTGATCGATGGAACGGGGAAGCCGGGAGTTGCCGCTGACGTCGGCATCAGGGACGGACGGATAGTCGCTCTCGGGAAGATTGACGAGCCTGCCACGAGGGTGCTCGATGCCGATGGATGCGTGGTGTCGCCGGGGTTCATCGACATACACTCCCACACCGATAAGTTGGTCCTGGCCAATCCCAGATGCGAGAGCAAGTCCACGCAGGGCGTCACGCTCGAGGTCAGCGGCAACTGCGGAGACTCGTCCGCGCCGAGAGGTGGCAAGCAGCCCCATACGGACGGCTCGTCGTGGCTCAAGGACTGCGGCATAAGCGCGACTTGGGGCACGATGCGGGAGTACCTGGACGTGATCGCCTCGAATCCGATGGCCGTCAACTTCGCCACCCTGGTCGGTCATGGCACGGTCCGCGAGGTCGCGGTCGGATACGATGACAGGCCGCCGACGGACGAGGAACTCGACGAGATGCGCCGGCTCGTGGCGGAGGCGATGGAGGCGGGCGCATTCGGCGTGTCGAGCGGATTGATCTATCCGCCCGGATGCTTTGGGACGACGGAGGAGGTCATCGAGCTGTGCAAGGTCGCTGCTCGGTATGGCGGGATCTATGCGACTCACATGCGGAATGAGGCGGAGGGAGTCGTGGAGGCGGTCGAGGAAGCGCTCAGGATAGGGTGTGAATCGGGCACCGGGGTGCAGATATCCCATCACAAGGCATGCGGCGTCAAGAACTGGGGTCTCGTCAAGAAATCGCTCGCCGTTATCGACGCCGCCCGCGCCCGGGGAACCGATGTCTTCGCCGATCAGTATCCTTACTTGGCGACATCGACCGGACTGGGGATCATGATCCCGAAGTGGGCGCACGATGGAGGCACGAAGGCTCTCATCGCCAGACTCACCGATCCCACCGAGCGCGCGAGAATCCGCGAGGCCGTATTGAGCGACATGGAGAACGGATACCTGGCCTCTTCAGGCGGGTGGGATACGGTCGTCCTCAGTTCGCTCAAGACTGAGAAGAACAAGTATTGCGAGGGGCTGAGCATCACCACGATCGCGCGGCAGTTGAAGAAGGATCCGGTCGATACAGCACTGGACCTGCTTCTCCAGGAGGGTGGAAGCATCGGGATGATGCACTTTGTCATCGGCGAGGACGACGTGAGGACGGTGATGCAGCATCCGGCGGTTCTGATCGGGTCCGATGCCACCGCGCGGACGTTCGAGGGTCCGCTCACTCGTGGAAAGCCGCATCCGAGGGCATACGGTACATTCGCTCGCGTGCTCGGGAAGTATACCCGCGACGAGAAAGTCCTGACGCTCGAACAGGCCGTCGCCAAGATGACCGGAATGCCCGCCGCGCGTCTGGGTCTGAGGGATCGGGGAGTAGTCGCTCTCGATAATCGGGCCGACCTGACCATATTCGATCCGGACTCGATCGAGGATGCGGCGACCTTCGAGGAGCCGATCCAGGCCGCCAGGGGAATTCGATACGTGATCGTCAACGGCGAGACGATTCTGGAGGATGGGGCATTCACCGGAGCACTACCAGGCAAAGTGCTCCGCCACGGAGGCTAGCAAATGAACAAGAGAATCTTCGTGTTTCTCGCGGCGATCGCCGTGCTCGGGCTGGCGGGGCTGTATGCTCTGCAGCGTGGGCAGTCTCTATTCATCGGACGTCCGGCGACCGAGCGGATAGTCTACGTGTCCACTCGTGACGGACAGACGGATATCTGGACGATGAATACCGACGGGACCGACAAGTCCCGCGTCACCAATGACGCGGCCGACGACGCCGCTCCCGTCTGGTCGCCCGAAGGGACGGAGATCTTGTCGGCCTCCAACCGCGAGGATGACCGATATGAGATATACGTGGCCGCCTGGAATGGCAAGTACGTCGATCGCCTGACGAAAAGCGTGGGCACCAAGGATCTCCCAGGCTGGAGTCCCGATGGGAAGGAGATCGTCTTCCTGTCCAGTGGCACGGTGCACATCCGGCCACGGTTCGACGGTGAAGACGCGCAGGTCATACCGACCGTGGTGCAGGGGGCGACTCAGTTTCCCCGGCCATACGTGAGCGCGAAATGGTCTCCGAGCCGGAGGTCGCTCGCAGTCATCGAGGATAGCGACGAGGGCCAGAACGCGACTGTTCGCGAGGACTTCGACAGCGCTGATCGCAAGCCGATCCCTCTTGTCGTCGCCGAGAGTGTCGATACCGCCTGGTCGAGGGAGGGCTACAAGATCGCCGCTGCCTTCGTTGGTCGGAAAGAAGATGATGGCAGGCGGACCAGCGGGATCATGGCCGCTGATCCGGGGAGCATGAAAGGCGGGGACGTTCTCATCATGGCCGAGGATGCCGGACCCGGGAGCCCGGCATGGTCACCGGATGGAAAGCTGATCGCCTTCGAGTTGTGGGAGGTGCGGAACAGCATTCGCGACAAATGCGTCGGCCTCTACATAGTCGGTACAGAAGATGGGAAGCCGAGATTGCTCGTCAAGGGTGCGGCTATGGATCCGACTTGGTCGCCCGATGGGAAGCATCTTGCATACACATTGGCTCGTGAGGATGGCAAGCGCGACATCTGGCGTATCGGCGTCGACGGCAAGGGCGCGGTCAATCTCACCAACGGCGAGGGCGATAACCGCCAACCGGAATGGTCTCCTCTATCGAAGAAGCGCTGAAAAGGCGAAGGCGTTGGTGCGGATTTGCAATCCAGCACCCGAGGGCAAACCGGCATCTGTGATGCCATCAGGTGCGGGATCACAGATCCCCAGATTGCAAATGCGGGCTGGATTACAAATCCGCCCGAACACGAGAATCCCTCCTACATGAAGAACAAGACTGGACTGCCCATGGATGCCTCTGCCTTTCATACCGATCAGCTCATCCCATACATCGGCAATAAGCGCAAGCTTCTTCCACTGATCCGCAGGGCGATCGTGTCAACCGGAATCGCGGCGGGCACCTTCTACGATCCTTTCGCGGGGAGCGGGGTCGTCTCGAGGCTTGCCAAGACGATGGGCTATCGGGTCATCGCCAACGACTGGGAGCCATACGCGCACTTCATCAACTCCACATACATCGAGGCCAACCGCCCGCCGGAGTTCCGCGCGCTCGGCGGATTGGAGAACGCCCTCTCAATCCTCAACAACCTGCCAACCGAGCCCGGCGGATATATCGCCCTGGGTTATTGCCCTCACGACGATGAGAGCCCCGATCCCGATTCGGAGCGGATGTTCTACACCCAGGAGAACGGCCGCCGGATCGACGCCGTCCGTGAACAGATCGCCAACTGGCATGCCTCGGGGCTGATCGATGACGGCGAGCAGTCCGTTCTTCTCTCCCCGCTGATCTTCCAGGCGGCCTACTGCAGCAATACTTCCGGCGTCTTCAAGGGATGGCACAGGGGATGGGGTGGGGCGACTAAGACGGCCTGGTATCGGATTCGCAGCACTCTAACGCTCTCGGTTCCGCGGTTCTGGGACAACGACTGCGAGAACCGCGTCTATCGCGCCGATGCCGCCAACCTCCTCGATGAGATCGAGTGCGACATCGCATATCTCGATCCGCCGTACAACCAGCACCAGTACGCGTCGAACTACCATCTCCTCAATACCCTTGCTCTGTGGGACAAGCCCGCGATCAGCCCGAAGTATGCCGTCCGGCATGAACAGAATGGAAAGTCCGCGATCCGTCGCGACTGGGTTGACCGCAGGAGCGCTTACTGCTACAAGTCGAGCGCTTCCGCGGAGTTCAGCCGGCTGGTCAACGGCATCAAAGCGAGGAGTATCCTCGTCAGTTACAGCACCGACGGCATCATCCCGTTCTCCGATCTGATCGATACCCTCGCGGAGAGAGGACGGTGCTCCGCCATCATGCGGAAGTACAAGCGCTACCGTGTCAGTCGCCAGCGTCCATCGGCCAGACCGCATAATGTGGAGTTCGTCGTCCTCGTAGATACCGAGAAATCCTCAAATCGCCGGGATATCGAGAAGGTGAAACACGCCATACTCGCCGAACGTATGAGCATATGACGGGGGAGATGGTTGATGGCTGATGGTTGATGGTTGATGGGGCCGACTCTCATTCCCCATTCCCCATCCCCCATCAACCATCAACCATCAACCATCCCCCATATGACCACAAGGAGGTATCGAATGTCCAAGCGACTGGTTCTTTCAGCCGCGATCGCAATGCTCATCTGCATGGTGATTGGCAGTGCATCCGCTGACAGGCTGATTATCACCCCGAAAGGGACCACGCTCAGCACCGGTGGCATCAGCGCGGAATATGCCGACAACTCGGATGGCGACGGCACGATCTACTGGGTGAACGTCGGCATCAGCCGCTTCGAGATCGAGGGTGCGCGGTTCGTCGATTTCGGCCCGGATGAAGCCGATGTCTTCGGTCTTCAGGCGAGCGTTATCCCCGAGACGAGTTTCACGCCCGCACTCGCAGTCGGTTGTAGGAATATCGCCGATGAGAACGGCGGCCTGCTGGCGTCGTACAATGAGCGATCTTTCTACGTATCGGCATCGAAGGCGATACCGGTCACCGAGGGTGTCCCCGGCCTCTTGGGTAACGCGGCGGTTCACGGCGGAGTCGGGACCGGCGGACTGAGTGGGTTCTTCTTCGGGGTCGATGCAACCATCGTTCCCCTGGGTGTTGCGGCGGCCGTCGAATATGACACCGAGGACTGGAACTGGGCGGTGTCATACGGATTCGCCGGCGTGATCAACGCCAAGATCACCTCGATCAAGGGCGACCTCTTCTACGGTTTCACCTTCTCGACCGGCATCTAGGGGCGCGCCTCGTGCCGCCCGACGCCTGTGGTATCCGTAGGGGCGTGCCTTGTGCCGCCCGACGCTTCATCGACCGGCAATCGGTAGCGAGGGAGAGTGGGCCATGGAGGAGTCTCCATCACCCACTCTCCCAATGATCCGTGGCATGACTTGCGGTAACTGACGGGTTGTTGTCCCGCCTGCGGTCATTGCGCCTGTCCCCCTTTTCCCGACGCTGCGGCTTTCGCAGGTATGAGTACGCTGTTCAAGCGCACCCTGTCCGTATTTGGAACCGATGCGTCATTTGGCCACTCGTACCGCAAGATATACGAAACGACATCGCCGCTAGGACTCCTCCACTCGGCCATCCACTGCTTGACTTTCACCCAAGGCGTCTTGGTGCCGTCCTGGAACTCCTTCCAACCGGTCACATGGGACGATGGACGGTCTGGTTGCAGATAGCTATTCTTCAGCGGCTTCCAGCCCAGGCTGTCCAGTCGGTCTGAGATGCTCTTGAGAGCCGTCTTCGCCGGATACGGCTCAACGAACTCATACCTCATCTGTCTGGTGCCGTGGAAGGTCACGAACGCAGCTTTCTCAGCGTTCGGCAGAACAACGAAGGCTTCGGGCCGAGACCCTGAACGGCTGTGTGCGGCATAGAGGACTGCGACCACGATCGCGACCGCCAAGAGTACTGCCGCAATGATGGCAATGGATCGTTTCTTGCGAGCATTGCTTAACATATAGACCACCTGTAGAACCTTTCTAGTGGATCATTGTCCCCATGTTCAGAGGCTACTCTGGCAGGTCATCGTACCAGGCTGCGTACGTCCACAGAACTGTGTCATAGAGGCAAAGTGCGACCATGCCACCGGGGAACCCGCACCAGGGCCACTGAAGGCCGCTCCACACAGACATCAAGTGGGTCACAGCAACGGATAGGCCAATGGCCAATAGAGCATAGAGCAATGCCAGCAACTGGAACTGCCAGTATGCCTTTCCCGACATCCAGGTATATTGGAGGCGAGGAATCTGTCGTCCAGACGAGAGGAATGCGCTATGCAACAGCACAATCGCACGCCCTGCAATCATCCTGCCTGTTGGGATACCTACCGCCAGACCCTACTAGCGTATCCAACAGACCGATGCGTAGGTCCTCATAGCCCGGCAGTACGATAGGCGCGACTATAACGGACAGAGTCGTAAGCACCAAAACCGCCTTGACGACCATGCCGGCAAATAGCGAGGGAATATCCTGCTTGCGCAACTCGGGAAAGCCAGGGACAGGCACAGGATTTACGATTTGTTCACTACTACGTCTACCTGTCGTCATGGATTCTCCTCAGGCGACCGCCCGCTTCATCGCCACACGGAAAGCCGACCCTTGTGCGTTCCCCTCCGCGGTTGCCCCTCTGGGTGACGTGACAGGGAATGCCCTCCAGCACTGATCGAGCGGTTCTCGGCGTGCTTCCTCATTCGATGCCTATGCCTCTATTCCTTCTTTGTGACCTCCGCAGCCGGAGAGCATCTTCTATGACGGAACTACGGCCCGAGTGTGACCATTCCGTATTAGCTGTGCCTCTCCCGGTTTTCCCAGGAGACACGGAGAAGAGCCGTAACAGATCACGATTGTTGATAGTTACGCTGCGTGGATGTCATTCTGAACGAAGTGAAGAATCTGTCTGCGCACGGCCAGATTCTTCACTTCGTTCAGAATGACATCCGCTGTACATGATCGTGAGGTGTTGCGTTCTTCCCCTCGGCTTGACCAACTGCGGGGTGCGGGGTATAATCATCCGGGCTGGCGATCCCCCTGTCCGGCTCAAAGGAGATGATCGAAATGACAATTGCCTCATTGGTTATGATCGCGGTCGTCGGAGTGGTCGTGCTGTTTGTTCTCTGGGTTGTATTCCTGTACAACCGGATGGTGGTCCTGCGGAACAGGATCGAGAACGCCTGGTCGCAGATCGATGTCCAACTTCGGCGACGGTACGACCTGATCCCGAACCTGGTGGAGACCGTGAAGGGTTACGCCGCACATGAGAAGGGCGTCTTCGAGGAAGTGACGAAGGCTCGGTCCGCGATGACTCAGGCTCAGGGAGTGGCCGCTCAGGGAGAGGCGCAGAACATGATCAGCCAGGCGCTGAAGAGCCTCTTCGCAGTCGCCGAGGCATACCCCGATCTCAAAGCGAACCAGAATTTCATGATGCTCCAGGAAGAGCTGTCCGGCACTGAGAGCAAGATCGCATACGCGCGGCAATTCTATAATGACACCGTGATGGCCTTCAACACGCTCATCCAGTCTTTCCCGGCGAACCTGATTGCGGGAAGTTTCGGATTCACCGAGCGGGAGTACTTCCCGATGGAAGTCGCCGCGCGCGAGCCGGTGAAGGTGCAGTTTTAGGCCTTTGGAGTGCGGAAGCGAAGTCTGCGGAGCTTCCGCTTTCGGTGCAACGTCAAAGCGGAAGCTCCGCAGACTCCGCTTCCGCACTCCAAAGTTATGTACTCACACATCACCTCAAACAAGTGGAAGTCCGTGCTGCTCGTGATCGTCTTCATCGCGATCCTGGTCGGGCTCGGCTACCTGTTCACCGAAGTCACCGGCTATGGGTGGATTCTTCCGCTCGCGGTGGTGGTCGCCGTCGTCGGGAGCATTGGGAGCTTCTACTACAGCGACCGGATCGTCCTGTCCATGTCTCAGGCCCGACCCGCGACCAGGGAGGAGAACGCTTTCCTAGTCAACTCGGTGGAGGGACTGTCGATCGCGGCGGGAATCCCCGTCCCCCGGGTCTATGTCATCGATGACACCGCGCCGAATGCGTTCGCGACCGGTCGCGATCCCCAGCACGCGGTCCTCTGCGTCACCAGCGGGCTGATGCAGAAGCTCAATCGCGTGGAGCTGGAGGCGGTGATCGGCCACGAGATGGCGCATATCAAGGACTACGACATTCGGTTTATGGCGCTTGTGGCGATCCTGGCTGGGACCATCGTCTTGATCTCGGACTGGCTGCTTCGGAGCATGTGGTATGGCGGGGGCCACCGGCGGAGGGATAATGACCGCGAGGGAGGGAATCCGATCGTCCTGGTGATCGCGATCGTTGCCGCGATCCTCGCGCCGATCATCGCGACCCTCATCCAGCTTGCGGTTTCCCGGCGGCGGGAGTATCTGGCGGATGCGCAGGGATCGCTCCTTACGCGGTATCCCGACGGACTGGCGAGCGCACTGGAGAAGATCTCGTCCGACCCCGAGCCGCTCGAGGCGGCGAACAAGGCGACCGCGCATCTCTACATCTACAATCCCCTGCGGGAACACGGCGGAGTCCTGAACGCCCTCTTCAGCACTCATCCCCCGGTCGAGGAGCGTATCCGCCGGCTGAGGGAAATGTAGAGGCGCGCTTCATGCCGCCGTGACCAGACGATGTAGAGGCGTGCCTTGTGCCGCCAGATACCGATGTCGGGCGGCATAAAGCACGCCCCTGTGGAACCCAAGATGACAAGCCACGAACCCTTTCAACGGCGGCTCAACCGGCTCGACACGGATCTGTATTGCTCTGCCAGTCGTGCCTACTTTCTGACGATATGCTCTGACAGATCAGCGCCCTACTTTGCCGACCTGTCGCTAAGCCGCATGATCATGTCCTGCCTACTCGCCGAGGCCGTAGCTTGCGGCATCCTTGTCTCTGCATACTGCCCTATGCCGGATCATCTACACGTCCTCTGTTCGCCGGCAGAGGAAGGGAGATCAGTCATCACGTTCATGCACGATTTCAAGGGTCGTTCCACAAGACTCGGCTGGGATCACGGGATACGGGGGAAACTATGGCAGAAGGGGTACTACGACCATATCGTCAGGCGTGAGGAGAGCCTTCGGAAGATTGCGGAGTATATCCTTGCCAACCCGGTTCGAAAAGGGTTGGTGGGTGACTATACAGCATACGAGTTCAGTGGAATGCCCGATTCGTTGCCGGATTGGTGGTAGGGGCGTGCCTTGTGCCGCCCAATGGTTATGCCGGGCGGCATAAAGCACGCCCCTACAGACGTTCAGGCGGCACAAGGCACGCCGCTACAGGAGCGGGCGGCACAAGGCACGCCGCTACAGGTGCCGGGCGGCACAAGGCACGCCGCTACAGGTGCCGGGCGGCACAAGGCACGCCCCTACGGGTGATGATAGCGGATGAGACTGACAGCAACCGAAGAGACTCATGAGCATGACCCCCTCGAAGTGCGCCGGAGTTTTCGGCGGCTCTCGATGGACGTTATCTTCTACATATGTGGGCTCGCATTCATCGACAGCTCGACCGTTCTCCCGGCATTCCTCGCGACTCTCACCAACTCGTCGATCGTCATCGGCGCCATCATCGCCATCAGACCCGCCGGACTGTTCATCCCCCAACTCTGGACCGCTCATTATCTGCGGAACAGAAAGCGGCACATGGGATTCCTGCTCAAGGTCGCCGCGATCTCGCGACTGGGAGTTGCCGCCTTCGCGGTCGTGTTGTTCATTGCGGGTCCCGACGATCGTGTGCTGATGCTCGTGGCGTTCCTCCTTATGTACTCCGCGTTCTGGTTCTCCGAAGGCGGAGCGGGAGTCCCATGGACCGACCTCGTCGCGAAGACGATCCCCGAGCGGCAGCGCGGTCGGCTCTTCGGGTTCACACAGTTCGGCGGTGGGATACTAGCACTTTTCGCCGGGCTGCTCGTCAGTCGGATGCTTTCCCCCAGAGGTCCCGCGTATCCTACGAACTATGCCGTGATCTGCGCGATTGCGGCCGTCTTGTTCTGGGCAAGCTTCATCGCGCTCTCGACGGTCCGCGAGCCGGAGGGCCCGCCGGAGGAACAGGACGGCGACTTCCTGAAGTATCTGAAGGGGATCGGAGCGATGCTGGCGGCGCACGCCGAGTTGAAGCGGTTTCTGCTGGTGCAGATTCTGATCGGATTCTACGCCATGTCGATGCCGTTCTACATCCTGTACGCGAAGGAGTCGATGAACATCGGCGGGGGTACCGTCGGCCTCTTTCTCTCAATGCAAGTGGCGGGGAGCATCGTCGCAAGCGCGATCGTCGGCTTCGTGAGCGACCATCGCAGCCCGAAGGCGGCTGTCGTTGCGTCCGCATTTGCCGGAGTGCTCGCGCCGGTACTGGCATTGGTCTTCGGCGGTTCGTCGGTGTGGCTATTCGGCATGGTCTTCTTCGCGGCGGGCGCGTTCGGTGGAAGCACATGGATCGGGCTGACGAACTATCTCCTCGAACTCGCGGAACCGCGCGAGAGGCGGTCGTACATCGGGCTGATGAACTCCGCGAATGCGCCGACTATGGTCTTTCCGGTCGTCGGAGGGCTGATAGTCCAGGTGGTTTCCTATGAGGCGGTATTCGCCATAACCGCGCTCGCGCTGCTCCTGGCGCTCATCCTTTCATTCGGATTGGTCTCAAAGGGGCGATCCGGGTGATCGACGGTCCGGCGGGGGCTATACGTCCTCCACGTGGATCGCGGACTTGTGCTAGAATGGTGCATCGTTTGACAGGCAGGAATGTTCATGATTGTTGAGTATCAGACTCGGCGCGAGCTTCGGAGGGTAATGGCGCAGACGGAATCCGGCTCCCTCGATGCCATCGTCCTCGCCGCGGGTGAGGAAGATGCCGCGAGTCTTGAAGAGTGCGTGAGGGTGCTCCGACCGGGCGGCCTGCTTTTCGTCCAGGGGACGCCGCAAAGTCTCCCGGAGGTCGGGGTGTTTCTCGACGCCCGACTCCGTTTCAAGTACTGGATCGCGATCGAGTCCGAGAAGTGCGGGAACCTCGGTCTGCCGTCCGTTCACGCCGGGGTTCTTCTTTTCGCCAAAGAGGGAAAAGGGTTCAAGATCACGCCGATGCGTTCCCCGCATCAGTTCTGCGCGTCATGCGGGCGGAGTCTGAGGGACTGGGGTGGGAAGACGCACCTCATGCACCCTCAGGGATTCGCCCTCTCGGATGTGTGGATGCACCTGAGTCCGGCGGACAACTACTCGAGGCTCTCCCGTCCGACGCTCGATGCTGTTCTCGGCATGATCCCGGAGGACTCTCGCGGACTCATATGTTTGGAGGGAAGGATCTCGGCCCGAGAACCCGCGCCGGTTCCTCATCCTCGGACGAATGAGATCGATCCCGGTCTGGTTGATGTGATCCACTGCGGTGATGCGTTGGAGATTCTTGACAAGTACCCCGACAACTCCGTTGACCTGGTGTTCGCCGATCCTCCGTATAACCTCAACAAGGACTACGGATCGTATGAAGACGGCACGGAGGAGCAGCATTACATCGAGTGGTGCAATGCCTGGCTCTCGGAGTACGCCCGGATATTGAAGCCGACTGGATCGCTCTACGCGCTCAATCTTCCCCGATGGGCGATGCATCAGGCCGCATTCCTGAATCAGCGTCTTCACTTCCAGAACTGGATCGTCTGGAATGCTCTCTCCGAACCGCGCGGGAAGCTCATGCCGGCGCACTACGGACTGCTCTTCTATACCAAACATGCGGCCAACTTCACCTTCAACTACGACGAGGTCGGCGGTCTCGATTCGCGACACTATTGTTTGCGCGCCGGGTGTATCCGCGACCGGAAGAAGTCAGGCGAGGACGACAAGGAGACGCTGACCGACATCTGGTGGGACATCCACAGGATCAGGCACAAGAAGGACCGGGATTGGCATCCGTGCCAACTGCCCGACGCGCTCATGGAGCGGATCATCCGCTTGTCGAGTAACCCCGGGGACATTGTCCTCGACGCGCTCTGTGGTGCAGGCACGACTCCAGTGATCGCCGCGAAACTGGGGCGGCGTTACGTGGGGATCGACATCGACCCGGATTATGTGGCGATCACGGAGGAGAAGCTGCGGTCGATCCGGGAAAGCGGATCGGTCATCCGGGGCAGCACCACTAAGACGAAGCTTGCGATCTCCAAGAAGGAGCTTCAACTCGAGCTGCGAAGCATCGCGTCTGAACTCGGTCGCCTGCCAACGCCGGACGACATCGAGCGGATGTCGGCGTATGGTCTCGATGCCTTTCTGTCGACGTTCCCGACCTGGAGCAAGGCCCTAAAGGCCGCAAAGCTGGAGGTTCCTTGAACGCCAGAGTCTCCCTCGTCAAGTGCGAGGACTACACTCCCTCGAACGTCCTCCTGGCTGTGAAGGAGGCCGTCGATCTCATCGGCGGGATCGAGCAGTTCGTGTCGTCGGGGCAGAGGGTGCTCATCAAGCCGAATCTCCTCTCCCCAAAGCCACCTGAAGCCGGGGTATGCACTCATCCGTCGGTGGTGGAATCGATAGTTGGTCTGGCGATGGCAGCCGGGGCGAGGTGCTCTGTCGGCGACTGTCCCTCCATCGCCGGGGATTCGCCTCAGGGGTACGAACGACTTCTCGAAGCCACGGGGATGGCCGAAGTCATCCGACGAACGGGGATCGACTCCATCCGACTCGATGACTCATCCGAGGAACGTGAGATCCCCGATGCGAAGGTCTACCGCCGGATGCCTGTGACGGGCGCGCTAGTGGAGGCCGATGCGCTCATCAACGTCCCGAAGTTCAAGACGCACGAACTGACTCTCCTCACGGGAGCGGTCAAGAACCTCTTCGGATGCGTTCCAGGTCGGCGCAAGATAGGATTTCACCTCCAGGCCGGCTGCAACCCTGAGATGTTCGCGCAGATACTGGTGGACCTGCTGCGGACAGTGAGGCCGGTGCTCTCGATCATGGACGGGATCGTCGGCATGGACGGCCAGGGACCGGCTGCCGGTCGGAGGAGGACTTTCGGGGTGATCCTCGCCTCCGCCGATCCCGTCGCACTCGATGCGGTCGCCTGCGCCATCGCGGGATTCGACCCGATGATCGTGCCGATGCTCCGACTCGCGGGCGAGCAGGGATTGGGGGTCGCCGATCTCTCGCAGATCGAGATAGTCGGCGCGTCGGTGGATGATGTCCGGATCGAGGACTTCCTCCTTCCGCCGAGGGGCGATATCGTCAGCCGCCTGCCTAAGCCGCTCTATCGGATGCTCCGGAACCACATGGTTCGGAAGCCGGTCTTCCTCCGGGAGAAATGTACCGGCTGCCGAACCTGCATCCTCGGCTGCCCGGTTGACGCCATAGCGGGCGAGGGTAAGAAGCTCAGGATCGATTACTCCAGGTGCATCAGGTGTTACTGCTGCCAGGAGGTCTGCCCCGAGGTGGCGATTCCGCTGGTCATGAGCCCGCTCAGGAACTCGATCGAGGGGGCCCTCGCCATTCGCCGCAGACTCCGTCGCTTGGTGAAGCGTGAAGCTTCGGGCCGGAAGAGGGTCTAAAGCTACAGATCACAGGATCCGTCAGGACTAGCGGGGTCACCATTATCAGAAAAGGAGAGAGCAATGAAACGAACCATTCTCGTGTTTACAGTCGCCATGCTGGCCATCAGCCCGTTGTTCGGGGCAGGGACGGCCGGCGCGCCGAAGGACATCGCGCTGACCATCTACAATCAGAATTTCGCGCTCGTCAAGGAAGAGCGCGACATGACGCTCACCCAGGGGATCAATTACATCTCCGTCATGGATGTCGCTTCCCAGATCGAGCCGACATCGGTCGCATTCAAATCGCTTACCGCCCCGAACTCGGTCGTCGTGAGGGAGCAGAACTACCAGTATGACCTGATCAGCACTGACACGATTCTGAACAAGTCGGTCGGCAAGCGGGTCAAGGTCCGCCGGATCATCGACGGCAGGATGAATGAGGTCGAGGGCATCCTGCTCAGTTCCGCCCAGAATGGTCGAGTCATCCAGACCGCGACGGGAATTCTGCTCAATCCATCAGGCGAGATCGAGGTCCAGGAACTCCCGGGAGGATTGGTCTCCACCCCGACTTTGGTCTGGAAACTCGAAGCAGACAAAGCCGGCCAACATAACACGCAGATTTCGTACCTGACGAACGGCATCAGTTGGCTCGCGGACTATGTGGCGGTGGTTGATCCGCTCGACAAGTTCGTCGATATCGTGGGCTGGGTGACTCTTACCAACCAGAGCGGCGCCACCTATGAGAATGCGTCCCTGAACCTGATGGCCGGCGACGTTCGGAGAGTGCAGCAGGGACAAGTCGATTATCTCACCATGGAGGGCGCCTATGGAGGTATGAAGGCTGCGGCGCCTCAGTTCACGGAGAAGGCATTCTATGAGTATCACCTCTACACACTCCAGGGGAAGACGACGGTTCGCAATAACGAGACGAAGCAGATGACTCTCATGACCGCCGCCCAGGTCCCCGCGAAGAAGATCTATATCTTCGATGGACTCAGAGGCTGGTGGAATCCCTGGATGAGTTCCGGCTACAGGCCCGGTGAGAGCTACGACGTGAATGCCAACAAGAAGATCAATGTGCTGATGGAGATCGCCAATACGAAGGAGAACCATCTCGGCATCCCGCTCCCCAAGGGCCGCGTCCGAGTCTACAAGCAGGAACTTGACGCGAATCAGCAGTTCATCGGCGAGGACGAGATCGATCACACCCCGAAGGACGAGAAGGTCCGCCTCTACCTGGGCGATGCGTTCGATATCGTCGGGACGCACACTCGGACCAACTTCCGGCGGATCAGTGGCAATGAGGTCGAGGAGAGCTTCGAGATCAGCGTCCGTAACCACAAAGACGCGCCGGTGACGGTTACCCTCGTAGAGCATCTCTTCAGCGACTGGAAGATCCTTCAGTCGAGCCACAAGTACACGAAGAAGGACGCCTCGACCGTTGAGTTCCTGGTCGATGTGCCGAAGGACGGCGAAGTCAAGGTGACGTACACTGCGCGAACCAAATGGTAGGAGAATGAGGGAATGGCTGATGGTTTATTGTCCAGTCTCATGACATTATGAACACCGTGGGTTGAAAAGAAGGAGGTGCATGCGGTAGTCTCTTTGATGATCGCCAAACCAAAAAAGGAGACCACTCGCATGCAGATCCATTCTAACGCAACCAGCAATATGAAGCAACGGCGGTTTTTCAGGCAGAGTCCCAAGAGCTGCAGAAAGCTCGCAGATATCTGCCATGTATCGCCGGCAACAGTCTGCAAATGGAAGGCCCGGGGTGACCAGCAAGACCGCAGCAGTCGGCCCAGGAAGATCCATTATGCATTCAGCCCCGAAGAGGAGGAGATCATCCTCTCGCTCCGGGACAAAGGTCTAGCACTCGATGCACTGGTGCGTGCAGTAGTCACAGTTCTGCCGAATGCAGAACGCGCCAGTATACATCGCTTACTGAGCAGAAAAGGGGTGAGCAGACTCCCCCAGTACCAAAAAGAAAAGAGAGAAAGTCCAGGCAAGTTCAAAGAGTATCTGCCTGGATACCTTCACATAGACTGTTTCTACCTGCCCAAGATCGGGGGCAAGAGGAAGTATTGCTTCGTTGCGGTAGACAGAGCAACAAGGCTAGCCTTCCTCCAGGTGTACGACAACCTAACCAAGGAATCCGCAGTGGGCTTCCTTGGACTGTGCATGTGGTTCTATCCGTTCATGATCCACAAGATCCTGACAGACAACGGTAGAGAGTTCACTCTGGCCAATTGGAGCCGTTGGGGCAGTCCGGCGAAGAGACCTCACTTCTTTGATGAAGTATGCTCAGCCTGTGGTATTGAACACAGGCTCACCCGGCCGTATACACCAAAGACCAACGGTCTGGTGGAACGCATGAACGGACTGATCCAGGAGGGCACGTACAAGATGCACAGATATCCTGGATATCCGGAGTTGATAGATGGACTCCACCAGTGGCTGACCATCTACAATCTAAGGAGACAGCACAGCGCGATCGGTGGCAAGACACCCTATGAGAAGGTCTGCGATTGGTACGCGCAAAGACCAGATCTGTTTATCAAAGAGCCTACCGACTTACTGAACTACCGTTCACAACGTGGTGGGACTTGACAGTTAATGGTTGATGGGAGCCCATCGGCCATCAGCCATTCCCCATTAACCATCAACCATCCCCCATTAACCATTGCCCTTGCCTGCCCATTGCTGTATAATTCGTGAGGCATGGGCAACAGACCGAACATTCTGATCACCAACGACGACGGAATCCACGCGGAGGGCATCATGGCCCTCAAGACCGCGCTGGACCCGGTCGGCAATGTCATTGTCGTCGCCCCCGACCGTCCCCGGAGCGCATCCGGGCATTCGATCACGCTTCATAAACCCCTGCGCGTGGACAAGACGCACCTCCCCGACGGCTCGATCGGCTACTCGACCAACGGCACGCCATCGGACTGCGTTACTCTCGGCGTGCTCGATGTCGTCGGCGGCAAGGTGGACCTGGTCGTCTCGGGCATAAACGACGGACCGAACCTGGGATGGGATCTGACTTATTCGGGCACAGTCTCGGCGGCGATGGAGGGCGCGATCATGGGCGTCTCGTCGTTCGCGATCTCGGTTGCCTCGCACGATGAAGGTATCTCGTTCGGTTACGCCGCCGCTTTCTCGGCTCATCTGGCCAGTATCCTGCTCGAGCACCCACTCCCCGAGGATACGCTGCTCAACGTGAATGTCCCGGCCGGTGACATCCAGGGCATCGAGATCACCACTCAGGGCAAACGCCGGTACGCCGGGCGTGTGGACAAGCGCGTCGATCCCTCCGGGCGGTCGTACTACTGGATCGGCGGAGATGTCCTGCCGGAGGAACTCGAAGAGGGTACGGACGTGAAGGCCGTCGCCGATGACAGAATCTCCGTCACACCCGTGCACCTCGATCTCACCGGCTACGGTTCGCTCGATGAGATTCGGACCTGGGGAATCGAGCTGTTTTGAGTGCGTAGGAGGGATTTGCCGGGATGGTTTGTGCCCGGTAATCCCGAACGTCCTTCGTTACACGTCCAGAGACGCACTCAGGATAAGCGGTCGGGATTACCGGGCACAAACCATCCCGGCAAATCCCTCCTACATGAAGGAGACGGAGAATTGGAATTCAAGATAATCGACGCGAGCACGCTGATCGGAACGCATCCGACGCATCATCTCGACCTCTCCGCGGATCGGCTTCTCCGCGATATGGAGACGTTCAAGATCACCGCGAGCCTCACGCTCTCGACCATCGGCGTCTTCTCCGATCACGCCCGAGGGAACACCGTGACCCTGGAGACCGCGAAGGCCAACCAGCGCCTCGTGCCGGTCGCGACCGTCAACCCGGTGCGATGCTTCGACATCGCGTGTGACGTTCAGAACCTCAAGGCGCAGGGCTTCCGAATCTGCAAGTTCTACTCCGGCGAGCAGGACTGGCCTGTGGACTCGGCAGCGTTCATCCACGTTCTCACTCAACTCGCCGCCCAGAAGATGCCGATCATGATCAGCGCGGAGACCCGCGGAGAGCCGTCGCGGATTGCGCGTCTCACGGCCAACTATCCGGCGCCGGTCATACTATGCGGGGTCTGCGGCGAGAACCTGAGCGAGGTCCTGGCGGTGTCCTCCGCGGCGAACATCATGGTGGAGACACACGAATTGCACATTCCCGGCGCGCTCGAACTCCTGGCAGAGCGGATGAGCCCCGAGCGAATCGTGTTCGGATCGGGCGCTCCCCGACGGTCGATCGCCTCATCCCTCTACTACGTCATGTATTCCGAGCTGTCGGACGATCAGAAGCAGCTCGTCCTTGGCGCAAACATCAAGCGAATCCTGGAGGGCGCGTAAATGGCTATTGATATCCGCGTGAACTACTCAGATTTCGATGCAGTCGGTCGTCCTTACGGGAAGGATGGCGTCCTCAAGGCGATGGAACGGTACAGCATCGAGATTGCCGTGCTGACCTCCAAGCTGGCTGTGGAGTGCGACTTCCGACAAGGCAACGAGGAGCTGTACGAGGTACTCAAGAGCGACGACCGCCTCTACGGCTACTTCGTCGTCAATCCGAACTACCCGGAGGAGTCGGTCGAACTGATGCGCCAGAGGATGAACTCGCCCAAGTTCCTGGCTGTGGCGCTCTATTCCGGCTCGACGAAGCCCTATCCGAACATGGCCGACTTCGACGAGATACTGAACGGCTACCGGCGGTTCACGAAGCCGGTGTTCGTTCATGCCTCGAACCTGGAGGCGGTCGATGCCGTCGACGAGATGGCGAAGGCATTCCCGACGCTGAAGTTCATCCTCGGCGGGATGGGCGGCCCGGACTGGAAGCGGGCGGTCATCGTCGCGGAGGCGCGGGTGAACGTCTTCCTGGAGACCTCGGGCTCGTATGACTCGGAGAAGATCGGGGATGCGGTCGAGCAGGTCGGCGCGCACAGGATTCTCTTCGGAAGCGACCAGCCGTTCGCGGATCCGGCATCGATGCTCGCGCTGATCAAGAGCAGCGGGATCGGAGACGAGGCGATGGGCGAGATCGCGGGCCAGAACGCGCGGAAGCTCTTCGAGGCGCTCGCGGGATAGGTGTTGGGTGTCAGGTGTTGGGTGTTTGGGATCCGTCAGCCCTGAGTGTGCCGGTAAATGACGGCATGGATCGAAGGGCGGGATAGGGCTTACCAGTAGACCTCCGGGAAAGCTTCCTCACTCGTCTCTGTTGGGGTAAACCACGTGGACATCCATCGCGCCGTGATATTCCTGCCAACGATTCGTACCTCTGAGAGCGTCAGACTTATGGAGGAGCGATTCCCAGTGTGCATGCGGACCACTGAGAACAACTGCGAACGCCTCCCTGCAACTCGCCCTGAAGGAGGTTTCCAGCAATGAACATCGGAGCAATACTGTCGTGGAAGCGGCTGCTGATCGTTGCCGTACTCGCCGTAAGTCAGCCAACCTGGGGAGCGGAGCTTCAGTTGGATCCCGTTTCCGTCAAGAAGAACTCACTGGCCGTCGTCGTGGACCCGCGCATGGAGCTGCTCTCCATAGTGCAGTATCTGAGTGATTACCGCACCGCGCATCCCACGCTGGTGGCGCAGAGTCAGTTCCAGTACCGCACTGAGGTCGATGAGTGGTTCTCCCGCTCGAAGGATCATCCGGTGATGGAGATGTTCAGCCGGATGGCCTCGAAGGGCTTCGGCTTCGATGCCCCGCCGAATTTCGTCCTGTATCTGAACCAGGACCTGTCCCTTGATCCCGCTCTCGCCACCGACGGGCGACTCGAATTGGATCGTATGGGCGGGAAGGATCAGATGGCGAGATTCGTAGCGGCTTTCAAGTCGTTCGCGGTAGACTCCGGCTTCCCGGAGTTCTACCAGAAGCATCTCCCCTACTACAAGCAGATCGCCGAGGAGACGATGAAGACCGTGGGGGGCGGGGATAACGTTGGCGAGGTCGAGAAGTACTACGGAGACAAGAGAAACAGCTACTCGGTTGTCATTGCATCGCTGTTCGGCCACGGATCATTCGGTCCACAGATCGAGCGAAAGAGGGGCGTGAAGGACATATACTGCGTCATGGGGCCGACTGGCGTGCGGGATGGCACCCCGGTGTTCGGATCAACCGATATCTTCAATTACCTCCAGCGGCATGAGTTCAGCCACTCGTTCGTCAATCCTCTGACCGCTAAGCACTGGGACCTCGTTGGCAAGTACTCGAATCTGCTCGCTCCGATGGCAGAGAAGATGAGGGCTTCGGCATATGGCGAGTGGCACACCGTCGTCAATGAGAGCATTATCCGCGCGGTGACCAGCAGGCTGGCCTACCGTATTGATGGTCGCGAGGCAGGAGACAAGGAGCTGAACGAAAACAAGTCCAGGGGGTTCGTGTTCACGGACGCCCTCGTCGGCAAGCTGGAGGAGTACGAGCAAAACCGCAGTAAGTATCCGACGTTCGATTCGTATTACCCTGAACTGGTCAAGGCTTTTGAAGGTTTCTCCCCGGATTCCGTTCGCGCTCTTCTTCCGAAAGAAGGCATGACGATCAACCGGCAATCGCAGGTCGGCAAGTGCATCGTATACGACGTGGCAGAGGGCGAGGGCACAGCTGACGCTGTCAGTTACATCACAAAGATGCACGACCGCTTCTGGTCCTCGCGGGAATTGGTCGATGCGGCGAAGCTCGACGAGCCGGCGCGGAAAGAGAAGCTCAAGGACGGATTTGTCATCTATACAACGATCGGCTCGCCCGTGTTCAATGCCGCGACGGCGCCTCTGGGCATCAAGATCGACAAAGGCACGTTCGAGTGGAAGGGCGTGAAGGCCCCGGTCGGCGAGCTTCGGGTCTTCCTGATCGGCAAGAACCCTTATGGCAGGGGCTACTGCACGGTGTATGCCGGCGGGTCAACTCGGCTGTTGTCCGGCATGAACAGCCTTTTCCACGGACCGTGCTCGTATCACATCTTCCAAGGCATCAAGTTGCTGAAGGAGGGTCACTACGACGGTGAGTTCGTCAGTATCGAGCGCTGAGGAGGCGCCCGCCGGATAGGCTCTGTCTGTTGACTTCGGGGAAAGCCCTCTCAATCGTCCCTGTTGGGGTAGACGACGTGGACATCCCTTGCGCCGGCTTCGTTCAGGATGCGCTCGGGATCGGCGGTGTCATGCTCATCGACATGTACAGCCACCAGCACCGCGCCTGCGTCGATACTCGTCATGTATCCGTGCGCCTCGTCCTCGCTGATCCCCAGGTCGCGGAACGCCCCGACGACCGTGCCCGCGGTCGCGCCGAGTGCCGCGCCGCCGAGTAAGCCGGCCAGTGGCCCGAGAACGATGAGCGATCCGGGGAGTATGACCGAGGTGACGCCTGCCAGCAGCCCTAGGATTCCGCCGAGCACTCCGCCCGCCATCGCGTCATTCAGGGTCTCATTCCCGGGTGGATTCTCCTCGACCTCGTCGATCTCGTCCGTGGTCTCCGGCGATTCCCCGTCACCCTTGGCCATTACGGTGATGCTGTTCGGCGGGCAACCGGCGTCCTGGAGTGTCGCCACCGCCTGCTTTGCATCATCGGCATTCAGGAACAGCCCAACTACTGTGACATCCATAACTCTCTCCTGCTGCGTGCTGTGTAGTGGCCGTGCCTCAGTGCCGGCCTGCGACTGTAGTATGGCCGGCACTGAGGCGCGGCCACTACATGACAACACTGTTTACCCACCATGCCCTGAGATCAAGCCGCCGGGAGGATTGGCGACCTCTGCGGTCGAAGGTTGGACTAAGCATTTGTCACGGGAGGGACCGCCACATTGAACAGATTACTCGTCACCCTGGTTGCACTGATACCGCTCATCATCATCTCTCGGGCAGGCGCTGAGACGAAGGCCATCGCCGAATGGACCTTCGACACACCGGGGGACCCGATGGGTTGGACTGTGGGAAGTGAGGTCGAGGGCCTGGCTGTCAGGGACGGGTCGTTCACCGGCAAGACGGTCGCCCGCGATCCCCTCGTCCACGGGCCGATGATCGATATCCCAGCGAAGCCGAACCAGTACGTCGAGATTCGGATGAAGTCGTCGGCGGATGGGAACGGCGAGCTGTACTGGGCGAATACCACCGAGCCGCCATACGAGGGATTCCGGCCGGAGCAGGTCTACCAGATCAAGTTCAAGGCCGGCGACTTCCGGGTCTACCGCATATTCCCATTCTGGCAGCAGGAGAAGAAGATCATCCGCCTGCGCCTCGACCCGCCCGAGAACGCCGAGTTCGCCATCGACTACATCAAGGTGCTTGAGATCACGGGTCTTGGTAAGAAGCGGCCCTTCTTCAACTTCTCGATGTCCGGCCATGGATGGGTCTCCCTGGGGAGCGCCAAACCGCTGTCATCTGGCTCCCTGGACGTCGGGTGGTCCGATGAGGTAGTCCAACTGGTGTCGCCTGGGATCGACGTCGATGCCGCCGAGTATCCGTGGCTGAGTGTGGGTGCTACCTCAACTGGAGTGGACCATGTCATCCTTCAGTGGGTCAATGACAGTCTACCTGGTGTCAGATCATATACCTTGCCGCTCAAGCCGGACGGCCACTGGCATACCTACAATATCCCTACCGAGACGATCCCTGACTGGGGCGGTCGCATCAAGATGTTGGCAGTCCAGGTGCCCCCTACGGGCGGGAGTATCTTCGCCCTCTCGTCCTACGGTGCAACTCGCAGGCCGATGGGTGCTGCGGAGATCGAGTTGAAGAACCTCCGACTCCGAGAAGCGATCAGTCGTACGGGTCGTCCGGCTGCTATCGAAGCCACGCTCACCAACAAGGGTGGCGAGCCTGCCAAGATCGTCAAGGCCACGCTGCGGATACCGTCGTCCCCGGTCGGAGGAGCAGTGACCGACAAGACCGACCGCAGGATAGACGAGTTGAAGCCCGGTGAGAGCCAGGTTCTCACATGGACGGTCGACGCTCGAGGAGAGGGAGATTTCGAGGCGTCGATCGCCGTTGCCGCAACAAACGCGACAGAGACTTCGAGCCACAACGATTCTGCGCTGGTATCCAGACCGTCAAGGCCGACAAGGCATCCTACGTCCCTGAGCCGAAGCCGGTCCGGGGCGAGTTCGAGGTCGGGATGTATTACTTCCCCGGCTGGCCGAACTACACCAAGTGGAGCGTGCTCGATGACTACCCCGAGAGGCGTCCGATCCTCGGCTACTACCGCGAGGGCGATCCGGAAGTAGCCGACTGGCAGATCAAGTGGATGGTCGAGCACGGCGTCACCTTCATCGTTTATGACTGGTACTGGTCGGCGGGGGCCGGATGCTCGAGCACGGCATCCACCAGGGCTTCTTCAACGCGAAGCACCACGACAAGATCAAGTTCTGCCTCCTCTGGGCGAATCACAACGCTGACGGCACTTCATCCGCCGAGGATATGGTCAACGTCACCAACTTCTGGCTCGACAACTACTTCCTGCGCGACGACTACATGAAGGTCGACGGCAAGCCGGTGGTGGTTATCTTCTCGCCATACCGCCTGACTAAAGACATGGGTGTGTCGGCAGTGAAGGCCGCCTTCGACAAGTCGCGCGAGATGGCGAAGGCGCGCGGGCTGAACGGCATCTACTTCGTCGGATGCACCTGGCCCGGCCCGGGTCAGTTGTCCCCGATGGAGGCGGAGGGCTACGATGCGGCGACCGGCTACAACTATCCCTCAGCCGGCGACAAAGGGCAGATCGTCGCTCCGTATGCCGACATGGTGACCGGTTTCAAGGATATCTGGAATGCGATTCAGGACAGCACCTCACTCCCGTACATCCCAGTCGCCGAGGCGGGGTGGGATGCCCGACCATGGCATGGACCGAACACTCGGAGGCGAACCGGCAAGACGCCGGAGCTGTTCAAGCAGATGCTCCTCAACTCCAAGGAGTTCGTGGAGAAGCGGAAGACCGCCGGGCCGAAGATGATGCTGATCGAGGCATGGAACGAGTACGGCGAGGGCGACTATGTCGAGCCGCATCAGGAGTGGGGATTCGCTCACGTGGATGCCATCCGCGAGGTCTTCACCAATGCGCCGAAGGAGCACATCGACCTCGTCCCGCAGGATGTCGGCCTCGGACCTTACGAGTTGGAGAAGCCGAAACCTGCAACCGCCTGGGAGTTCGACGACCCGAAGCACGCCGGCTTCGACACGATCCAGAACCTCACGAACGGCCGAGTCGAGAACGGCTGTCTCATGGCCGAGTCGAACGGGCCCGATCCGGCGATGTACGGCGAAACGACCGACATCGACTCGAAGGAATTCCGCACCGCTGAGTTCAGGATGAAGGTGGACAAGGGGAGGGGGGCGCAGCTCTTCTGGGCCGGGAAGTCGCCCGGATACACCGAGCCGGCAAGCGCCAGGTTCGACATCACGGCGGACGGCGAGTTCCACGTCTACAAGCTGGACCTCGGTTCATCGCCCGGATGGAAGGGGCGGATCGTCTCGTTCCGCTTCGATCCGACCGATGCCACCGGCGCGCACATCGAGTTGGATTACCTGCGCCTGCTTCCCTAATCGCCAATCCGTCTCTCCCCGATAATACTGGTAGAGCTACCAGGTCATGGGGAGGGTGCATTGAACGAATCGGAGAAGAGCTGGGAATCGTATCGCAGGCAGCAGGACGCCATCGAGCGTCGTGAGTGGCAGTTGTGGTGGCTCGCCATTCTGGTGATAGTCCTGTTGTCCGCGGGTGTTGTTACGCTCGATCTGACCAGCGTGAGGGGGCGACTGAACTCCGGCGTACTCGCGCTACTCGACAGTCACCTCATGCGGTACTCGCTCGTTGCCGCCGTGTTTCTGATCTGCGCCTACTTCCGCGACTCGATCCGCCGTCTGCGTCGATGGAACAACAGCCTGTTGGTCGATCTCCGGGAGCAGAGCGACCTCCTGACACGCAAGAATACCCAGATGGCGCAGTTGAAGGATGTATCAGACCGACTGCTGGGGAACCTCGACACGGAGGAGGGCCTCGACTTTCTCCTCGGCCTTGCGATGAACGTCTCGGGCGCGCAGTCGGCCTCGATTCTCCTCGTTGACGAGGAGACACAGAGCCTCGAGCCCCATACGGCTCGGAGCATCACGAGGGGAGGCGCCCGAGCGACGAGGCCCACATCAACCGCAGTGCCGCTGAGTGGGTGATCGAGAACTCGAAGGCTTTGCTGCTCAACGTGGAGTCGGGCAATGAGTCATCGAGCCTCGTTGCTCCGGTGAGCGTCGGCGGCAAGGTGCTTGGAGTGCTCGGCGTGCGTGGAAAACCGGACGGGAGCGGGTTCAGCGATGATGAACTCGACGCGATCTCCACTCTCGCGAACCAGGCCGCGCTGGGCATCGAGAAGATGCACCTATACCGAAGGCTTCACGAGCAGGTCGCCTGCCTGCGAAAGGCCCTGCACGAACTGCATCAGGCGCAGGCCAGCCTCATCCAGAACGAGAAACTTGCCTCCATCGGCCAACTCGCCGGCGGCATGGCTCACGAGATCAACAATCCGCTGCTGATCATCCTCGGGCGAGCTGAACTGCTGCTGATGGATACGGATCCCTCGAACCCGAACGCCTCCGATCTCGAGATCATAAAGTCCGAGACTCAACGGATCGCGGGGATCGTCCGCAACCTGCTCAGCTTCTCCCGGGTGAACAAGACCGGCATCCTGAGCACGGTGGATGTCAACGAGATCATGGAGCGCGCGCTTCAACTTGTCGAGATACAGGAATCGTCGGGCGAGATCGCGACGATCAAGCGGCTGTCGGGCGACTTACCGCCGATCTACGCCGAGAAGGGCGAGATCCAGCAGGTGTTCATGAACATCTGTATGAACGCATACCAGGCGATGAAGAACGGCGGCGGAAAGTTGATCGTGGAAACATCTCAGGACGACGCCGGATATGTCATCGCCAAGTTTGCAGACACCGGCCCCGGAATCCCGCGCGAGCACCTCGGGAAGATCTACGACCCGTTCTTCACCACCAAGTCGGAATCCGAGGGCACGGGACTCGGGCTCTCGGTCAGCCGAGGGATCGTGGAGAAGTACGGAGGCAAGATCGAGGTCGAGACCCGCGTGGGCGAGGGTGCGACTTTTGTGATCCGTCTCCCCGCCGCGGAAGAAGCCGCCCGCGACGTGCCGAAAGCGGCCTAACCACCACTGTTCGGGCAGGAAGAAGACTGTTCGGGCAGGAGTTGTGCTCCTGCCCGCGCCACTGATGGGGGGAGTTCAACTCCCCAGATGGTCTTGCGGGAGGGAGTACAACTCCCTCCCGAACAGCGAGGGTGGGCGGCACAAGGCACGCCCCTACTTGAAGCTCGGCAGGATGATTCCCCGCATGATGATGTTCTGACAGAACACGAATATCAACAGCGTCGGAATCGCCATCAACGTCAGCGCAGACATCGTGATGTACTTCGGCGCGAGGATCTGCATCTCATAAAGCCACACCATCATCGTCCACATCTTCTGGTTCTGGCAGACCAGGAACGCAAACATGAACGCCCCATACGCCGCCGTGAACGATCCGAGCGCAATCACCGCGAAGATCGGCTTCGAGAGCGGAACCGTGATCTGCCAGAACATCCTCGGCTCGGACGCGCCGTCGATTGTTGCGGCTTCGTAAAGCTCCTTCGGCAGGCTGTCGAAGAACCCCTTGAGCAGGAAGATGAAGTATCCCCCCGCCATTCCGGGTAAGATCAGCGCCCAGAACGTGTTCAGCATGTGGAGCTTCTTGAGCATCAGGAAGTTTGGTATCGCCGTGACTTCCGCCGGAAACGCCATCGTGGCGAGCAGGAAGAGCAGCACCTTGTACGAGTATTTCAGGTTGTACCTGGACAGAGCATACGCGCACGCCGGGTTCACGATCAGGTGAGTCAGGATCACGATCGCGCAGAAGATGATCGTGTTGATGACGGCCCGGCCGTGGAGCGCCATGTAGCTGATGACCGTGGTGTAGTTTCGAGTGACGAAATGCTTCCGCAGGAACTTGCGATTGTCCTGTATGTATTTCCAGTCGGCGAGCGCGTAAGGCGCGTCCAGTTCCATGATGTTCTTCATCGTGGTCCCGTAGGCCCGATTGACCCCATCCAGGCTGCCGTACTGCTTCAGGACCCGGTCGCGGAACAGGTTCTCGGCGTTCAAAGCGTGGAGTGCCGTCACCGGCGCGGCCTGGGAGATGAACTCCATCCAGTCCGTGAGCGGAGTGCCCTCTCTGGGGAGTCCCTTCGGCAGGGCTATCTGATCGAACGAGGTGTGAGCGGTCTTGTAGACGCGGTTGATCTCGCCGATGTTGTTCAGGTAGCGCTTCGACAGGAACGACCGGTAGGCGGGCGCTGCCTCATCGGAAACGTGCATGAAGCGGAAGGGGAGGATCGTATGCACGAACTCCGCCCAATCCGGGCGCGCCTTCGGATTCGCAGGGAGCGATGGCGAAAGATGCACATCCGTGAACGACTTGTAGTTCGTTCCATACGTTGCGTTCAACCTTGCGATATCGGAATCGTACTTGTCTTCCCTCAGGAATTTGGTGAACAGCAGTTCGCAGCCGACGACCCGCACGTAGTCCACGGGCAGGGACGCCTCGAACCTGAGCCATTCCTGCACCTTCGCTGATCTGTCCGGCTGCCATTCCCGCTGATCGGTCCGCTCGAACGGGGCGAAAACCGTCTCGAAGCCGTTGTTCTCTTCCCGATAGAGCTTGTTCAATGCTCCGATGTCACCCTTGAATCGCTTCGACAGGAATGCGCGATACTTGTCGAGCAGTAGACTCGGGCAGTGGGACGTGCCGGGGATGGGCAGGTAGTTCGCCTGCTTGTAGGTCATCGGCAGGCTCTTGCTGAAAGTGTTCCAGTCGTTGACCAGTGTCCTCTGGCCCGTGCTCAACGGCGTGGTCTGAGGCGCTTCGACGTTCTCGAGCTTGGCGAAGTCGGTCCGATAGTAGCCGTTGATCGCCTCGATGTCGCCGGCGAGCTTGATCTCAGCGTACTTGGCGAAGAGGGCCGTGTTGCTGTAGAAGTACTTCGGCACCACCTGGTAGTCATTGACGTCGACGCTGCTCTTGACGGCGGTGGAGAGCATGACGAGGAACGGATAGACCATGGTGATCGAGCCGACCGACAGCACGATGTAGATCCCTGCAATCAGCAGTCTCATGGACAGCGATTTTCGACCGACGGTCGGTATGATGGACATTCTGCTATTCCTCCCGCCCGGACGTAGAGAACCTTACGTGCTTGAGTATTCTGAGCTGGTACATCGTGAAGCCGATGAGCATGCTCCCCATGATCCATGCGGCCGCGGTGGCGTAACCGAACCGCAGATACATGAAGGCGTTGTACCAGATCTCGAGGCTGATCGTGTGGGTCGCGTTCAGCGGCCCACCGCCGGTCATGATGAAGATGTTCTCCATCACCTTGAACGAGCCGATGAAGACGCCGACGAAGTTGATGATGATCAGCGGCTTCAGGCTCGGCACAGTGATCCGCCATACCTTGCTGAACGGTCCCGCGCCGTCGATGTCGGCAGCCTCGTACATGTCGTCGGGGATGCCCTTCATGGCGGCCAGGTAGAGAATGCTCCCCGGTCCTGCGCCCGCCCATATCGCAGGCAGGATGATGCAGAGCATCGCCAGCTTCGGGTCCTGGAGCCAGGTTTGCTGGGTGATCTGCAGGTGGCTCAGCCAGGGATGTACGTGAGCCGCCAGCGCCATCGCCATCTGATTATAGTATCCGATCAGCGTGTTGAAGAGGCCCTGCGGAGAGGGATCGTAGAACCACTTCCAGAGGAAGATGATGACCAGCGCGCTCGTGACAGCCGGAAGGTAGAACAGCGTCCGGAAGAGCATCTTTCCTCTCGGGACTTCATGCAGGAACAGCGCCAGGATGATCGGCACGCAAAACCCCAGTCCGATATTCAGCGTGACGTAGGTCAGCGTGTTGATGACGCCTTTGCGGAACGTGTCCGAGTTCACCGCCTCAATGAAGTTGTCGAGGCCGACGAACGCGCCTCCGCCCAGGATTCGGTAGTCCTGGAATGCCATCATCATGCCGCGCAGGAGCGGATAGTAGTTCCAGATCAGGATCGAGAGTACCGCCGGCAGCATGAATAGCCAGGCCATGACGTGGATCATCTTGTTGCCACGCCCTCGGACCATCGTGGAGTCCTCGGTGTCCTCCGAATGTGCCCTGGCCAGGTTTCTGACCGAGATCGCGGCGATAGTGCCGATCAGCAGGAAGAGGGTTGCGAAGATGCCCCAGCCGATCTTCCGGCGGCGGTTCATGACGTCGGGGTCGATGTACCCGAGCATCTTGGTGTCGATCCGCTCGGCAGCGGCATCGAGGATCGCCCTCGGGTCCTTCTTGGGGTGAAGCTTGATGTCCTGGAGGGGATAGTCAAGCTCGATGTAGATCATCTCGCAGTTTCTGCCGTGAGGTTCGGGGCGTCCGTGCTTGAAGGCCTCCTTGTTCGCCTCGATCCAGCCCCTGGGTATGTCGCGCAGGTATTCCTTGTAGCCGAACTTCTCCAGCTTGTCGGGGCTGACCGTCTTGCCGAGGCCGGCCTCCACATATGCCTTGGTTCTGATCCGATCGGCCTCTTCGCTGGACATGAACTTGACATACTCCCAGGCGGCGTCCCGGACCCGCTGGTCCTTGATCTGGGAGTTGATGCCCCACATGCCGGCGTTGATCTCGTTCGCTCGGCCTGCGGGTCCTGCCGGGAGAGCCGCGATCCCGATCAACGCCGGGTTGATCCCGGACGTGCGGTTCGTCACCATGTCATAGGAGTAGCCGAACCACTGGGCGATCTTGTCCTGCGCGATGTCGGTCGCGTAGGTAGTCGTGTGGGATGCGACGCCGTTGATGATCTTGCCGTCTGACGGGCGTTTCCACGGATCGACCACCAGCTTACGGAAGAACTCGAGCGCTGCGACGCCTGCATCGTCGTTGAAGACACAGTGCCATTCGCCCTTCTTGTCCTTTGCGACGATATCACCGCCTGCCTGCCAGAGGAAGTTAATCCAGTGGAAGGCAGTCCCACTCGGGCTTGCCGCGAATCCGAAGCCGTACTGGCCCTTCTCCGGGATGGTGAGCTTCTGGCAATACTTGTAGAACTCGTCCCAGTCCTTCGGCGGCTTGTTCGGATCGAGGCCCGCTGCTCTGTAGAGATCCTTGCGGTAGTAGAGCGCCATCACGCATTGGAACCAGGGCATGCTGTAGACGTGACCATCGACGGTGATGACCTCACGGATCGTCGGATGGACTCGCGCCAGGACCTCCGGGTCCTTCTTGACGTAGTCGTCGAGCTTGAGGAGGAATCCCTGGTTGATGTAGTTGTCGAGCTTGCGGAAGTTGACGTAGAAGACGTCCGGCGCAGTTCCGCCGGCCATCGCCATGAGGAGTCCCGACTCCTGCGCCGGCCCCTGGACCTGCAGGCCGCTCGCGCTGATGATGGTGATGTCCGGATGAAGCTCGGCGAACCGTTCGAAAACCTTACGCTGTGCCCGTCGCCATGGATCGGTCGAGTCCTTCGCCGGGATGCCCCAGTCGCCGCCCCAGAGCCGGAGTTCGATGACATCCTTATCGGGAGAGGGTGCTCCGTTCACGGCCGGAAGAAGTACCGGCGAAAAGAAGGTGAGTGCGAGCAGGATCAGGGTGCACAGGATATACGATATGAGTCGCTGCAAGTCTTGCTCCTGGAGTGTACTGTGCGGTGTGCCGGAAGTACCAAGGCAGTATACCAAGCCCGGCCATTTCCGTCAATGGTTTTGGAGTGCGGCGGCTCGACGCCGCTTTGCTGAGCCGTGGCTGGACACGGCGGCGCTTGATACCTGCGATGCTGACGGATGTCATTCAGCAGCAGCGAAGAATCTGGCCTTTGGCAGCCGCCAGATTCTTCGCTGCTGCTCAGAATGACATCCGAGGACCAAGCGATCTGGTTTATTTTCCGCTCCGATGGGCAAAAAACATCTTGACAAACAGATGTTCGATGCCTATAATCTTGGATGGCGGTAAGCGAACATGCGTTCTATCATTCATTTTAGGCTGAATTCATTCTGTGCAAAGCTGGAGCAGCTTCGGAAGCCGGAGCTTGTCGGGAAGCCGGTCCTGGTGACCCACAAGTCCGGCCGCGGGGAGTTTGTCGTCTCCGCGTCTTTGGAGTGCGATGGCTCGACATCGCTTTTTTCCAGGCGGCTTGACGCCGTCCACGTCGGCAAAAGCGATGTCGAGCCATCGCACTCCAAAGACATCACCGCCCGCCATGCCCTGCGATACTGTCCGACCGCGATCGTCGTCCCGGCGGATTGGGATTTCTACCGCGAGACGTCCGAGGCAGTGATGGACATCCTCTCGGCCTACTCGCCGCGTCTCGAGCCGGACTCGCTCGACAAGGCGTACATGGACGTCACCGGCTGCACGAAGCTCTTCGGGTCGCCGAAGCGGATCGCCCAAGAGGTTCAGCGGCGGGTGATGGATGAGATCGGCGTGCCGGTGTCGATTGGCATCGCGCGGAACAAGCTGGCGGCGTGCGCGGCGTCATCGGCGTGCGAGCCTGGGGGATACATGGCGGTCAGGCCCGGAACCGAGGCGGAATTCGTCTCGAAGCTTCCGGTCGGCAGCCTGAACGGGGTAGGGCCGAAGATCGAGAAGCGCCTGCAGGTGCTTGGCGTGCGGACCACCGGCGATCTGGCGGCGATCCCCGAGCGGCTCTTGATCCGGCAGTTCGGCGCGCTGGGGAGTCGCTTGCGCACTCAGTCGCAGGGGATCGACTACGCCCCGGTGGCGGCGCTCTATCCGCTGCCGATTATTATTATCGAACATACGTTTGGTTATGATGATGCCGACCCGTCCGAGCCGGGGATTGTGGAGGCATACCTGCTCTGGATGTGCGAGCGGCTGGCGATGCAGATGCGCAAACGCGATCAGCAGGCCGGGTCGCTCAAACTCTTGCTGGAGTATGGATCGGCGTCCGAGAGTCGGTTCTACGCATTCAAGACGCCGGTCTCCTCGGCGCACGATATCTATATAGGTGCGCGGCGGCTTTGGAGTGCGATGGCTCGACATCGCTTTGATCCAGGCGGCTCGACGCCCTCCGGGTCGCCGCCGTGTCAAGCCACGGCTCAACAAAGCGATGTCGAGCCATCGCACTCCAAAGCCGTCTGCGGCCTGAAGCTCACCCTTAGCGACTTGGAGTCCGGCAGCGGCATCCAACTCAGTCTGATAGGCGACGCCGAGCGCCGGATGCGGCTCGATGCCGTGCTGGAGACGATCCGCTCACGCTTCGGCGACCGAGCGATCGCATACTTGAGAACACAGATGGCACAGATTTAAGGGGATAAAGCGGATTTTTATTCCCAATTTTCTGTATTATCTGTGCTCCATCCGTGTAATCTGTGTTCCAAATGAATCGTTTAGTTCAGATAGCCTTAGACAGCAGGAAGCACGCGCCGGCCGCGTTTCGATGGCGGGGGCGGCTCTACAAGGTCGCCGCCATCCGGGAATGTTGGCGGCTTCTGGGCGCGTGGTGGGATGGGGAAGGGGAGCGGACCTTCTTCCGCGTCCAGACGGATTCGGGCGGGATATTCGAGCTTTCCTACGATCACATCCACCGCTCCTGGCTGCTCGACCGGGTGGAAGACTAAGAAGAACACAGATGACACAGAAAGGAAACGGAAAACACAGAAAAATCCGTTATCTGCGTTCATTTGCGTTCATTTGCGGTTTGAAATGCCTTTTACTCACCTGCATGTACATTCGAACTTTTCGTTCCTGGACGGAGGGAACTCGGTCGAGACGCTGATCGATCGGGCCAGGGAGATCGGCTGCGATTCGCTTGCCGTCACGGATCACAACGGCCTCTACGGCGCGGTCCGATTCTACGACTACGCCCGGAAGGCCGGGATCAAGCCGATCATCGGCGCTGAGATGGCGATGGAGAGCGGCCACCACATCGTCCTGCTGGCGAAGAACCTCTCCGGCTACTCGAACCTCTGCAAGATCGTCACCCGCGCGCACCTTTCCCACGAGAAGGGCCATGCCGCCGTCAGCTTTGAAGTCCTCGGCCGCCATAAGGGCGACCTGTTCTGTCTCTCGGGATGCCGCAGGGGCGAGGTCACGTCCCTCCTCCGCGATGGATGCCCCGATGCCGCGAGGAAGCCGCATCACGATACGCCGAGATCTTCGGCGCGAGCTTCTTCATCGAGATGCAGAACCACCTCCTGCCCGGGACCGCGCTTCTCAACCAGGAACTCCATTCCCTGGCGGAGAAGCTCAAGCTCGGAGTGCGTGGCGACGAACAATGTCCACTATGCCCGGAAGGACGACTTCAAGGTGCAGGACATCCTCGCCTGCGTGCAGACGATCACCACGCTCGACGACCGCCATCCGATCCGCAAGCGGAACTGCGAGTACTACCTGAAGTCACCAAAGACGATGGCGAACTTCTTCGTAGCATATCCCCAAGCCCTGATCACCGCCGCCGACATCGCTCAGGCAGTGCAACCTCGATCTTGGGCTCGGCACGTATCGGTTTCCCGACTTCCCGGTCCCGAAAGGCGAGACGGCCTACAGCTACCTGTGCAAGTTGTGCTTCGAAGGACTACAAAACTTATACAAACCTATCACCCCGGAGGCCACGAAGCGCCTCCAGCACGAGCTGTCGATTATCTACGACCTCGGGTTCGCCGAGTACTTCCTCGTGATCTGGGATATCGTCCGCCAGGCGAGGGATATGGGCATCCGGTGCTCCGGACGTGGATCGGCGGCCGACTCGATGGTCGCCTACTGCCTGGGCATCACGATCGTCGATCCGCTCGAGCACAACCTGCTGTTCGAGCGGTTCCTCAACCCCGAGCGCAAGGGCATGCCGGATATCGACATCGACTTCGATGCCGCCCGGCGCGACGAGGTGATCGAGTACATCTACAAGCGCTACGGCGAGGACAAGGTCGCGATGGTCTGCACGGTGAGCACGCTCTGCGCGAAGTCGGCGATCCGTGACGTCGGCAAGGCGATGGACTTCCCACAGGAGGAGATCGACTCGCCTGGCATCCGCGTTTGCCCCACACCGCACGCCAAGCGCATCCGGGAGGCGATGGACAAGCTGCCCGAGCTTCGGGACGGCAACCTGCTCGATCGAGCAAGATGGAGACCCTGGTGGACATCTGCGAGAAGGTCGACGGCTTCCCCCGGCATCTCAGCGTCCACCTCGGCGGAGCTGGTGATCAGCCGCGGACTGCTCACCGACCTCGTGCCGCTGGAATGGGCGACCAAGGGCGTGATCGTCTCGCAGTTCGACAAGGACGACATCGAGACGCTCGGCCTGGTGAAGATGGACATCCTCGGCCTGCGCAACCTCTCGGCGATCGAGGATGCGCTGGCTATTGATCAAGGAGAACCACGGCATCGACCTCGACATCGACAACCTCCCGCTCGACGATCCCAAGGTCTATGAGATGCTGCGGACCACCAATACGGTCGGCCTGCTTCCAGGTCGAGTCGCCCGGGATGCGCGGGCTGCTCGGACGGCTGCAGCCGACGGAGTTCGACGACATCATCGCGCAGATCTCGCTCTTCCGCCCGGGCCCGATGCAGGCGGACATGATCAACCCGTTCATCACGCGGCGGCACGGCGAGGAGCCGATCACGTACCTGCATCCGAGCCTCGAACCGGTGCTCAAGGAGACCTACGGCGTCATCCTCTACCAGGAGCAGGTGCCTGCGGGTATCGCAGCGCGCTCGCCGGATTCACGCTCGGGCCAGGCGGATTCGCTCCGGCGCGCCATGACCACCGATCGCTCGCAGGAGGAGATGGAGAAGATCCGTGAGACCTTCGTCAATGGTGCGCTCAAGAACGGCGTCGATGAGGAGATCGCTGAGGAGGTCTTCTCGCAGCTCAGGGCGTTCGCGGCCTACGGGTTCTGCAAGGCGCACGCCGCCTCGTTCGCCAAGATCGCCTATCAGACCGCCTACCTGAAGGCCCACTACCCGGCCGGAGTTCCTGGCCGGAATCCTCTGCAACGAGCCGATGGGCTTCTACCCGGCGAACGTGATCGTCGAGGAGGCCCGCCGGATCGGCATCGGCATCCTCGGCGTCGATGTCAACCGCAGTCGGAAGAAGTTCAGCGTCGAGGAGGGCAGAATCCGCATCGGCCTGATGCAGGTGAAGGGAATCAGTGACGCGGCGATCGAATCGATAGAAGGTGTGAGGGTCGAGCGGGAGTTCGACTCGTTCAGCGACTTCTGCCGGCGGACGAGGGTCGATCGCCCGGTGATCGAGAACCTGATCAATTGCGGCGCGTTCGAGTCCTTCGGCCATCCGCGTGGGAAGCTGCTGTGGCTGCTGGGGGAGAAGGTGTTGGGTGTTGGGTGTCAGGTGTTAGGGGTCCGGAATCCCGGTTCCCCAACACCGAACACCCAACACCCAACACCCGATCTGCTCGAGATCAACGCCGACGACCAACTCGCCGACCTGCCGGATGTGCCCGAGCCGCCGATGCACGTCCGGGTGCGGATGGACTACGAGATCCTCGGCCTCTCGCCGCTCTGCCATCCGATGGTCTTCTACCGGGATACGCTCGCCCAAGCGGGTATCGTCAAGAGCACCGAGGCGAAAGAGAAGCCCGGCGGATCGATCATCAAGGTCGCAGGAGTCGTGGTCACGTGTATGCGTCCGCCGACAAAGTCGGGGGTCATCGTGGTCTTCGTCACGCTGGAAGACGAGTTCGGCCTCGTGGACTCGGTGATCTTCCCGAAGGTCTACGAGCAATACGGGCCGGTGATCTTCAACAGCCCCGGCCTGATCATCGAGGGCAAGGTCGAGCGGATGGGCAAGCGCGGGCTTTCGATCATCGCGAGGAAGATATGGCCGCTCACTCCCGAATATAGGAATGAGGGCATCGAGGCCGACTCGCAGGGCTACCGCGAGCGAAAACGTTCCGCCGGCCAGCGCTCCTGGGTAAAGAGCCAGGGAGTCTGATATGGCTCTTTACCCAGGAGCGGAGCCAGCACATCTCTGACTCTCCGGGTGGAGACTGTCAACGATCACCGCTTGCCACCACCGCCTGTGCTCCGGTACAATCGGCAATGTGGAAACCGGTGATGTATCCAGAGTCCAGCATCGAGTTTCGAGGCGGCGGCTTGCGGACGCGCTCGGGGCGTATGCGTTCCTGCTGCCGAACCTGATCGGCTTCCTGGCGTTCACGTTTCTCCCGATCCTGGCGTCGCTCGCACTGAGCCTCACGAACTGGGACGTCCTCCAGCCGCTCGGGGCGAAGAACTACGTCGGCCTGAGCAACTTCGGCGAGCTGCTCGGATTCCATCGGGAGGCCGGACAGCTCATCGCCAACGATCCCGACTTCTGGAAGTACCTCTGGAACACGCTCTTTCTGATGCTTGGCATCCCGCTCGGGGTCGCCGGATCGCTCGTCACCGCGCTGCTGCTCAACCAGAAGATTCGCGGCGTCACCGTCTTCCGCACGATCTACTTCCTGCCGAGCATCTGCTCCGGCGTGGCGGTGGCGCTTCTCTGGCGGTGGATCTACAATCCCGAGTACGGCCTGCTGAACGCGTTCCTCCTGAAGCTCATCCACCTCAGGGAAGCGCCGATGTGGCTCTTCGACCCGGCGCTCGCGAAACCGTCGCTGATCATCATGGGCCTCTGGGCGGGGATCGGCGGGATGAACTGCCTGCTCTACCTCGCCGGCCTCCAGGGAATCCCGCAGGAGTACTACGAGGCGGCCGACATCGACGGCGCGGGCTCGTGGATGAAGTTCCGGCACATCACCTGGAAGCTGCTCAGCCCGACGACCTTCTTCATCGCGGTGATGAGCATCATCGGCGGTTTCCAGGGTGGATTCATGCAGGCGTTCCTGATGACGAGCGGCGGGCCGGCGGGCTCGACCACGACGATCATGTACTACATCTACAACAACGCGTTCGGCGGCTTCTACCGCATGGGATACGCCTGCGCGATCGCATGGGTGCTCTTCATGCTGGTGCTCGGCTTCACGATCATCAACTGGCGAGTCGGCTCGAAGCTCGTACACTATTCGTAGGAACACAGATGGCACAGATGGCGGAGGATAGAACAGATGGGATTTTGATTGAAGACCAGAATTGCATCTGCTCAATCCGCTTTTCATCTGTTCCATCTGTGTTCTAAAGGCTTTATGAAACTCAAGGCGCGCATACTCAGCATACTGGTGTTCATCATCCTCGCGGCGGGCGGGGTGACCATGCTCGCGCCTCTGGTGTGGATGATCTCGACCTCGCTGAAGGAACAGGGGGAGGTCTTCCGCTTCCCGCCGAAGTGGGTCCCGAGCGAGCAGGTCGTCGTGCGCGAGGGCGATCGGTACCTCAAGCAGGCGTGGCTCGAACAGGACGGCCGGCGGATCAAGGTTGTCCGACTTCTGGAGAAGAAGTCATATACCGTCGTCCGAGCGGAGAACGGCGAAACCCTGACCGTCCCGCGAAGGGACCTGATCCCCGTCGAGCGCACCAAGTTCGTCTGGTCGAACTACTCGCGCGCATGGAAGGCGTTCCCGGTCGATGAGGCGCTCTTCGGGCTGGTGAAGAATGCGGACGGCTTCCTGGTCTGGTATATCAACAGCCTGGTCGTCGCGTTCTGCATCATGTTCGGGCAATTGCTTACGAGTTCGCTCGCGGCATATGCGTTCGCGCGGTTGACGTTCCCGGGGCGGGACAAGCTGTTCCTGGGCTACCTGGCGACGATGATGGTGCCCGGCGTCGTGACGATGATCCCGGTCTTCGTCCTGCTGAAGTACCTCGACGCGTGGACCGGCGTGCCCTGGCGCGACACGTACAAGGCGCTGATCCTGCCGGGGATGTTCTCGGCGTATGGGACGTTCATGCTGCGGCAGTTCTTCCTGACGATCCCGAAGGACCTGGAGGACGCGGCGCGGATCGACGGCTGCACGAAGCTCGGGGTCTATCGGAACGTGATCCTGCCGCTCAGCAAGCCGGCGCTGGCGACCCTGGCGACGATCATCTTCATGGGCTCGTGGAACGACTTCATGTGGCCGCTGATTGTCACCGACAGCACGGGAATGAAGACGCTCCCGGTCGGCTTGGCGTCGTTCCAGGGGCAGTACAACACCGACTGGACGATGCTGATGGCGGCCTCGATCATCGTGCTGCTGCCGGTACTGCTGGTGTTCATCTTCAACCAGCGGTTCTTCGTCCGCGGGATCGTGATGAGTGGACTGAAGGCTTGAACCGCACATTTGGGAGGGACAATCATGGCCAAGAGAAACATACGCGATCGTCTGATCAATACGGTCATCGGCGCTGCCGCTGTGCTGATCACCTACTGGGCATTGCAGAACACCGTGATCGGTTTCTGGCTCGAAAACAGGCATATGCCGAGTAACATATACGAGGCGGCGATGGTCGGTAGCGTTGGCAGGATAACGCACTACCTGGACAGCGGCGTCCGTGTGAATGATCGAGACCCGGACAGCGGGATGACAGCACTTCACTATGCTGCTCTCAAAGGCAAGACACGGGCGGTGAAGTTCCTGATAGCACGTGGAGCAGACGTCAACGTGGCCGATCCTTCAGGCGACACGCCTCTTCACCTGGCAGCGGGGGGAGGACATGCGGACGTTGCGGACATACTGCTGTCGAAGGGTGCGGATATCAACGCTCTGGGTGAGCACTATCGGTACACTCCGCTCAATACGGCGTTGCGTGCAATGGAGATGCGGCATGGCAGGGTCAACACCCGTGACGTAGTTCGGCTTCTCATATCACGAGGCGCTGATCCGAATATCAGGGATGTCAGCAAGATGACCCCACTCAAGATTGCAGAGCGGGCCGGGTTCAAGGATATCGCTGCCGACCTGCGCAAGCACGGTGCTAAGCCTTAGGTCTGCCATCAGCGAGACCCTTGAGCATTCGCCCGTACTTCTTGTTGCCCTTATCCAGCGCCGCCTCTACGCGCTCGGTATGGACAGCGATCTGCTCGGGCGCGGCAGGCTCGATGATCAGCTTCGAGCCGTCCGTAGTGATCGACACCCAGGACTCTATGCCTAGAAGGTCCATCGTGCTCTTGTCGAGCACCAGCGCACGGCTGTTTCCGTGTCTAGTCAGCTTCTTGACGACCGGCATTCTCTCCACCTCGTTTCGTGCATACATCGTGAATACATTGTACCACGATCGGACGGATTGTCAATACTACCGCGCAGGAGAATGCCTGCACCTCGGCGAAAGGCTCTCAGGCGCAGTGTGCTCCAAAAGGAGGCAGGAAGTGGCAAGAGCATATATCACCCTGGCGATGGTCATGCTCATCGCGTGCACGGCAAAGGGAGAGGACCAGGTCCAGGTCAAGGACGGCATCGTCATGCCGCGCCGACCTGTGTGTGAAGCCATCGCCGACGCCATGAAGTTCCTGAAGAAGGCCGACGGCGCTTACGTGCCGGGCAAGATCGACGGCGAACTGGCCGGCTACTTCCTCAGCGCCCACGTCAACGCCGATGGGTCGCGGGTGGATCGGCAGCTCGCATTCCCCGCGCGCCAGCATGCCTACTTCATTCGCACGTTCCTCCTGTGGCGCAAACACACCGGCGAGGACGAATGGCTCGTCCGGGCGCGCGATCTCGCCGACTGGAATCTGGCCCATTCCACTCCGGCCGACGCCCACTATCCGCATCTCCCGTACTCGGCATATGTCGACGGCAAACCCACGGGCTCGGGGGATCTGAACAGCACCGAGCCGGACAAGGCGGCCTGGATCGGAAGCGCCTACATCGCCCTGTGCGACGCCACCTCCGAGAAGAAGTATCTCACCGCCGCAAAGGCCGTCGCCAACACCCTGGTCAAGCGCCAGAATGCGGATGGAAGCTGGCCGTTCCGTGTGATCCCCGGGGACGGCAAGGTCTATCAGGAGTTCGGGGGCGCGCCGGTCTTCTTCGTCCAGTTCTTCGAGGACATGCTGCGTTACGATAAGAAGTCCGCCTACGAGAAGGCGCACGACCAGGCGCTGAAGCTCATGATCGATCGGAACGTCGAGAAGGACCTCTGGGGCACGTACCACGAGGACGTCAAGCTGAAGCCCGAGAACAAGTACTCCGCCGAGCCGATGTGCTTCACGGCGGACTACCTGTTCCGCAACGCGAAGGCGCACCCCGAGTACATCGAGATGGGCCGCCGCATCCTCGGTCGACTGGAGGGGCGACTGGTTCACACCGAGGGACACCCCGCCGCACCCGCGCCCGCGGTTTCCGAGCAGGAGGGCTTCGAGCACATGATGCCGGGCCACACGGCGCGGTACTGCCTGGCGCTGGCCGACCTCTATGCCGCCACGGGTGACAAGGACGCCAAACGCAAGGCGCTCTCCGGCATCAACGCGCTCACCTACATGCAGTCGCCGGCCGGACTCTTCGCCACGTTCTTCCAGAAGGTGAACGAGAAAGAGGGCGCGAAGCCGAGGCCGAACTGGTACTCCCAGCACCTCTATACCGTCTGCCACGTGCTCGAAGCGCTGCCGCTCCTGCCTGAGATTCGGAAGGAGTAACCGCTGATGAACGCAGATGGACGCAGATGGGGTGTTAGGTGTTCGGGAAGTAGTAACCGCCGATGAACGCGGATGGACGCAGATGCCGGATTCCGGCTTTTCCGTCCATCCGCGTTCATTTGCGTTCATCGGCGGTTACTACTCAATGGCCTATCCCCCCGCGGCGACCGTCTGCTCGGGGGAGAACGCGCCGATGTCCGACTCGCGGGTCGCGCGGTAGGCCACCTTGTACGTCGCATCCACCGCCGGGCCGCTGACCGTATCGACATACGGCGACGAGGTGTCGTAGGCGATCATGTGGAAGTCCGACTCGCCCGTTGTCTTCCGCCAAATCACGCACCCTCGCGCCCAATCCGGCTTGCCGTTGTGAAGCTCGTTCGAGGCGTCCGTCCCGAAATGGACGATCACCTGGCCGGGCTTCGTCTCCAGGAACACGCTCGGGACATCCACGCCGACCGACGAAGAGGTATGCTCGCTCGGAACGGTGATCCCCAGCATCCCTCTGAGCTGGTTGCCCATCCCCGGATGGTTCTGGATTCGGCGCACGAGCGGCCGCAGGACCGCCTCGAAGGCAGCGCGCTGGGTCTTCTTCAATTCTATCGCGGACTTCGCGAGGGCCTGCTGCTGAATCTGGTTGGTCACCGCGCCGGAGAAGCTGTCCTGTGCGGACGTCAGCGGGACAAGGTCCGCCGCGACGAGGCCCACGACACCCATATTGGTGTTCAAAACGTCTGCGAAGTTGACCGCCCAAGTGACGAACTCGGAGTCACTGACTGGAATGTACTTAGTTCCCGGCATCTGTATTGCCTCCTGATGTTAGAATCGGTGTCGCTCCCCACGATCGCTGAGTCGCATTCGCCGCGGTCCGAGTCGCGAACGGCGATTGCGACGGCGCAGTTGGCGTTCGCGACGCATTCCCCGGCGCTCGCGACGGCGCAAGTATGCCATGCGACCTCGCTCCCGCCGATCGCGACGGCGCGTGCCTTGTGTGACGAGCTACTATCATCATTATCGGCGTCTCGTCGAGCGTTCTGCAGGTATATTTGCGGGGTTACGGCCGTTCAGCGCGGTCCTCTTCGTTCCCCAAAGTCTGCGCGAACAACACCTTACCCAGTGCAAGCGCCTGAAGCATGACTTCTTCCAGATCAGAGAGAGCCCCGATGGTGGGAAGTAGGTATTTGAACATGCTAGTTACGCTAGCAGGCACGAGAGCAAAGTCACCCGCTTCCTTTCGCTGGTCAAACATGAACCATTTCTCGCGCAGCACGACATACGCTTTGAGCTTTGCCCCCAATAGACCTACCATAACATCCGTGGGCTGAAAGGAAGATGCTTCGTATATTTCCCAGAGGCCACGCAAGAACTGGTTATGCCATGCAAACTCTTGCACCCACCAGAAGAATGCGTCCTGGAATTCCTCAGGCTTGACAAAGCCCCCCTGGACCTCCAGGGCAAGGTCCACGCACCTCCGATGAAGCGCAGAGGTATGAAACACCAGCCTAGTGAGGTGGGTGCGCTGTGAGAGATTCGATAGCTCCGCCATCAGGTGTGAGTAGTAGGGGCCAACGTATGCAGGTACTTCATTGGCAAACAAGGCATCATCTCCATTACTGCGGAGAATCATGCGCACTTTCCGTTGGCTGTCGACGGATCGTGGGTAGTCGGGATAGGCGCGCTCCAACCACTCGAACCAGAACCGTCTTGTATGTGTATCCACCAGGACAACGACCACCGGGGGGAGTTTCCCCAGCCAGTAGTTGATCGTTGCTTGCGGAATCGTCACAGCTGTTGTCAGTTTCCGAGGGTCCTTGACGCTTATCTTGCCCTTCACCTGTACGTAGAACTCCTCGCCTGTGACGCTACCGTCTCGCGTCAGTTCAACGCGCAGATCAAGGCCATAGTCCGGCTGAAGGCTCGATATGACCCATTCGGATGGACAGAGTGACATAAAGATGCGTACAGCTTCGTCGCCGATAATGTGACTTGGAGGCCGCTGGGGAAAGCTTGGCATCAGCCGTTCCTAGCCCATCTCACTCAGCTCAATGTGCATAAGGAATGATGCGACTTGGCCGTGGAACTGACTGTCCCCAAACACGTTGTCACTCGGCAGGTCGAGATGCTCGGAAAGCCCTGCACTCCTTATGAGGAAGCTGGAGAAAGAATCAACGACCTGACTTACAACCCTGCCATACATCCGAGTTGGTTCCCCGATACTCATTTGAGTCCAGCCTCGGATGAAGTCGTACAGATCGCGCGCGAAGTGCAGATTACCCAACGGACCGTTCATTCCATCTGTCATCCACAACCACTCTTGGGGATGGATGCCACTCATCAGAGACCACACAGCTGACATAGTATTCCCGCCCGCTGAAACACCGCTACCCAACACACAGATGTCTGCAGGAGATAACGACTGCTTGCCCCGGAGCAACTCCGAAACCACCGGCGCTGAGGCCAGGATCATCTCGCCTGGTGTGCCGAGCAATCCAAAAGCCCCGAGACACCCCGTATGGTTTCGAAAGTGAATGTCGCTCCGACCCCGGAAGATACCTTTGTTACCAGCGAAGGGAGGGAAGTTTTTCAGCAGGAAAAGCTGCTCTGAGTCTACAGCCCAGTTCGAACCGTGGTCCTTCTTGTTCTGGATGAGGCATATTCGCGAAAAGATCGGCGATCCGCCGTCTGTAACCACACTCATGACAGCCATGTCGGCAAGCTCTTTGGTTACTGGCTTGTCCAGGTAGTTGAACTCAACATACGATCGTGATCCATGCAGCATCTTACCTGACAGCCGCATTGGCCCATAAGACTGGCCGTTGACTGCTTCCACCAGTCGCTCCACAAGTGCAATCTCGTTGTCACCGACTGAATAGCCGCGCCCGAGACCTTCGTAACAGCGGTGGACAAGATCGGTTTGGAATCGCGCAAACCCCTCATCTTCCATCAGTTCGCCCATTTTCTTGAAAAGCCGACGCATATGCATTGCCTCCTAGGTCATAGCATTAGACTGCTCACCGGAGTGGGAAGTAGTTGGTGACTTGTCGCAATTGTAGGCGGCTCTGCTCTCCTTGTCAATCCCGTGTCGCTATGGATGATCCGGGTCCAAGCCTTCAACCATTCGCTATACGCGGCCCCAACACCGGCAACGCAAAACCTTCATCACTGGCAGGCATGAATTCCTGAGCGGGACGGCGAATAGAATCGCGGAATGAAGAAACTGCTGCTCGCCATACTGCTGATTCCCGTCCTGCTCACCGGATGCGCGAAGCGGGATACCGGAAAGATCAAGCTCGTCGTCTGGGGTCTCCAGTCGAGCGAGGAATCGAAGGGGCTCGATGCCGTGGTCGCCGAGTACGAGCGCCGTCACCCGAACATCGACGTGCGAGTCCTCGCGATGGGCGCGGGCGGCATGAACCCCCAGAAGCTGATGACCGCCATCGTCGGCAAGGTCCCGCCGGATGTCGTCCATCAGGACCGCTTCACGATCGGCGACTGGGCCTCCCGCGACACGTTCAGGCCGCTCGATGACCTCATCAAGCGCGACCTCGACCAGCCGGACGCCATCCACGAGGAGCAGTTCTACAAGGCGTGCTGGGCCGAGGCCAACTATGAGGGCAAGGTCTACGCGATCCCCTTCAACACTGACGACCGCGCGCTCTACTACAACAAGAAGCTTTTCCGCGAGGCCGGCCTCGATCCGAACAAGCCGCCCAGGACGTGGGACGAACTGCTCGCCTGCGCCAAGAAGCTGACCAGGTACCGCAAGGACGGCGGCTTCGAGCGCGTCGGGTTCATCCCCAACTTCGGCAACAGTTGGCTCTACCTCTATAGCTGGCAGAACGGCGGCGAGTTCATGAGCCCCGACGGCCTGAAGTGCACCATGAACAACAGGCATTCGGTCGAGGCGCTCGAGTACATGACCTCGGTCTACGACTCGCTCAAGGGGGTCGAGGCGATCAACTCGTTCTCGTCCGGCTTCAAAGCCAACGAACTCGATCCGTTCCTCACCGGCCTGGTCGCCATGAAGATCGACGGCAACTGGTTCCTCGACGGCATCGCGCGGTTCGGCCCGGACCTCGACTTCGCGGTCGCCCCGGCGCCGATCCCGAGGGAGCGTCTCGAGGGCAAGGGCAGGTTCGCAGGCCAGCCGAAGTTCATCACGTGGAGCGGGGGATTCTCCTTCGCGATCCCCAGAGGCGCGAAGCACGTCGAGGAGTCGTGGGACTTCATCAAGTGGATGTGCTCCGAGGAGGCGACGCGCATATCGTGCACCGCCCAGCGGAAGTACAACTTGAGCAAGGGCCGCCCGTACGTGCCCGGCATGACCGCGAACGTCAAGGTCAACGAAATGGTCTTCCGCGAGTTCGCCCCGAAGCTGCCGAAGTACCGCGACTCGCTCCGGATGTTCCTCGACCTGATGAACGCTTCGAAGTATCGCCCGGTCACCTTCGTCGGCCAGCGCCTTTGGGACGAACACGTCCGCGCATTCGACCAGGCGACTCGCCACAAGAAGACACCCCGGGGAGCAATGGACGAGGGCACGAGGATCGTCCAGAAGGAGCTCGAGAAGGTGTTCGGCAAATCGCAGTTCAAGGAGCTGAACTGGGGCTACCCGATCGGCGTCCTCGCAGCCATGCTGCTCGTCTTCGTCGGGATCGTCATCAAGAAGTTCAGGGACTACGGCCCGATCGGCAAGCTCTCCCAGGGCGAGGCGATCGCGGGATATCTCTTCGCATCCCCGTGGATACTCGGCTTCCTGGTGTTCACCATCGGGCCGATCATCGCCTCGATCATCTTCAGTTTCTGCGACTACGACGTGCTCCATGCGGCGCGCTGGGTCGGCCTCCACAACTACCGGGACCTGATGACCGACGACTGGCAGTACATGTCGAAGGCGCTGTTCAACGTCGGATACATGGCGGTCCTCGGCCTCCCGCTCGGACTGATCGCCAGCCTGTCGATCGCGATGCTCCTGAACACGAAGGTCGGCGGGATGACGTGGTATCGCACGATCTATTATCTGCCGTCGATTGTGCCCGTCGTCGCCAACGCGATCCTCTGGATCTGGGTGCTCAATCCCGAGTACGGCCTAGTGAACGCCGCATGGAGGGCGACCCTCTCCCAGTGGTTCCATCTCGCACCGCCCGGCTGGCTGACGAGCGAAGTCTACGCGAAACCCGGCCTGATCTTCATGGGCCTATGGGGCGCGGGTGGCGGGATGATCCTCTGGCTCGGCGGGGCTTCAGGGAGTGCCTCAGCATCTCTATGAGGCGGCCGACATCGACGGCGCGAACTGGTGGAGCCGGTTCTGGAACGTCACCTTCCCGATGCTCACGCCGTACATGTTCTTCAACCTGATAATGGGCATGATCGGCACGCTCCAGATGTTCGACCAAGTGTACATCATGACCGGCGGCGGACCGGTGGACTCGACCTCGGTGCCGGTGTTCTACCTGTTCAACAATGCGTTCACCTACTTCAAGATGGGGTACGCGTCGGCCATCGCATGGCTGCTGTTCATAATCATCCTCGCGCTGACGGTGGTGCAGCTCAAGCTTGCCCCGCGCTGGGTGCACTACGAAGCGGAGAAGGGGAAGTGATTCAGTGAGCAGTGAACGGTGATCACTGATCACTGAGGATTACCATGGAAACTCTGAACCCCATATTCTGGATACTCGGAACGCTGTTCTTCTACATAGCCGCGGGACTCCTGCTGGTCATATTGATCGAGGGCGGGAAGTACCGCAGCCCGTCCCTGATCGTGGCGTCCGTGGTCGCTCTCGTGCCCGCGATCATCGCAGGCAGACTGATGTCGGCTCTCTCTCGACCCGATACTTCGCGATTGCTCTGATCGCGCTAGTCGCCCTGTTGGTCGTCTATGCGCTCGGCCCGCGAAGGACGAAGGACTGGCGACGTATCAAGCGGCGCAAGGAAACCATGCGGAAGGTCACGTACCACCTCATCCTGCTCACCGGGTTGGCGATCTTCGTGGTGCCGTTCCTCTGGCTGGTGACGACCTCCGTCAAGGAAGAGGACCAGATGTTCAAGTACCCTCCGGTCTGGCTCCCGACCCAGCAGGTCCAAGAGGTATTCGAAGGCACTCGGCGCGGCATCTCCACCATGACCATCGACGGGCAGACGGTCAAGGTCGCCGAAACTGCCGAACTTGAGGACGGACGAAAGCGGGTCGAGATCATGCCCGGGCAGGTCGGTGAGGGGAAGACGATGCTGGTCGAGAGGTCTGAGCTGACGAAGATCCGGCGACTCGCCCCCAAGTGGGAGAACTATACCGACGCCCTCGATTTTCTGCCAAAGGAGACTCACAAGGGCCTGCTCTACCTGTGGAACACGATCTACATCACGGCGCTGAGCATCCTCGGCACGGTGTTTTCCAGCTCGCTGGTGGCATACTCCTTCGCGAGACTGCGATGGCCGGGGAGGGATCAACTCTTCGTCGTGCTGCTGGGCACGATGATGCTTCCCGGCGCGGTGACGATGATCCCCGTGTTCCTCGTCTTCCGCGCTTTGGGATGGGTCGATACGCTCAAGCCGTTGTGGGTGCCGGCGTTCTTCGGCGGCGCGTTCAGCGTCTTCCTGCTCCGGCAGTTCTTCATGACGATCCCGACCGACCTGGAGGACGCCGCGAAGATCGATGGCTGCAGCCTTTTCGGGATCTACTGGCGGATCATGCTTCCGCTGATCAAGCCCGCGCTGGCCGCGCTCACGATCATGACGTTCATGGGCTCCTGGAACAACTTCATGGGCCCGTTGATCTACATCAACTCGCCGGAGAAGATGACGCTTGCCTACGGACTCCAGCTCTTCCAGGGGGCGCACAGCGCGGAGTACGGCCTGCTGATGGCCGCCTCGACGCTCGTGATGCTCCCTGTCCTGCTGGTGTTCTTCTTCACCCAGCGGTACTTCATTCAGGGGATAACTCTCACGGGGATCAAGGGCTGAGGCCAGATTGAGGCAACTCGGGTCAGGCGCAGAGCGTATATAATAGTGGAAATGCTCGTTCGGGCGGATTTGTAATCCAGCCCGCGTTGGCAATCTGGAGATCTGTGATTCCGCGAAGCTGGGATGGCATCACAGATGCCTGTTTGCCGCCGGGTGCTGGATTACAAATCCGCACCAACGATCCGTCGCAGGAGGTAATATGAAAACCGATCGAATCGCACTCATCATCGTAATACTGGCCGTCTCGGCGACCGCGATGGCCGCTGAACCGGCCAAGGCGCCTGCGCCGTATACGGAGAAGATCGCCGGCACGCTCGTCAAGTTCGACATGGTACCGGTCCCCGCGGGCGAGATCACCGTCCCGGATCCCGCGAAGAAAGGCTCGACGAAGACCGTCAAGATCAAGCCGCTGTATGTGAGCAAGACCGAGGTTACATGGGACGAGTACGATGTGTTCGTCTACAAGTTCGACGAGCCGCAGTCGCCGTGCCCGGGCGGAGCGGATGCGGTTTCTCATCCGAGCAAGCCTTACGGAGCGGCGGATCGGGGCTACGGACACAAGGGCTATCCGGCGATCAACATGTCGTACTATGGCGCGGAGCAGTACTGCAAGTGGCTTTCGCTCAAGACCGCAAAGAAATACCGCCTGCCGACCGAGGCTGAGTGGGAATACGCCTGTCGAGCGGGGAAGCCTGAGCCGAGCGAGAAGGACCTCGCTTTGTGCGCCTGGTACTGGCAGGAAAAGACTCAGCCGGTAGGGAAAAAGAAACCGAATGCTTGCGGACTCTGCGACATTTACGGTAATGTGGCGGAGTGGTGCGTCGGACTCGACGGGAAACCGGTCGTCTGCGGCGGCGGCTTCGAGGATTTCGCGAAGGATGTTACCGCATCGAAGCGCAGGTACCAGCAGCCATCCTGGGCGGCGAATGATCCACAGGAACCGAAGAGCAAATGGTGGCTCTCCGACGCGCACTTCGTCGGCTTCCGGGTAGTCTGCGAGCAGTAGAAATCAGAACACAGATCGCACAGATGGCGGAGGATGACACGGATAATGCTTTATCAGGAAACCAGGAATGAAGGAAGCCAGGAAGGGAATATGAATTCACCGTTTTCCGGTTCCTGGATTCCTGCTTTCCTGGCTTCCTGATACGAAGAATTCTGTACTATCTGTGTATCCATCTGTGTCTTCTGTGTTCCAAAGCTTGTGAAAGGATATGGATATGGAGAACGCTTCAGGGGTATTTGCTGCCGGATCAGATGAGATCCGGGTCGGAGTCATTGGGTCCGGCGGCCGAGGAACAGGCGCGGCCGTTGACTGCATCAAGAGCGCTCCCGGCGTGAGGATCGTCGCAATGGGCGACCTCGTTCAGGACAGGGTCGAGGGCAGCCGCGACAGGTTGATGGCCAACGAGGAGATCAAGGCCAATGTCGATGTCCCGAGCGACCGAGTGTTCTGGGGCTTCGACAACTACAAGAAGGTGCTCGACTGCGACATCAATATGGTCATCCTGGCCGAGCCGCCCGGTTTTCGTCCGACTTCCTTTGCGGCTGCGGTCGATGCAGGGAAGCACGTCTTCATGGAGAAACCGGTCGCGGTCGATGCCCCCGGCGTGAGGGCGATCCTTCTGGCAGGGATGACCGCGAGGCAGAAGAAGCTGGGCGTCGTCACAGGCACGATCAAGCGTCACCAGGCGAACTACGTGGAGACCGTGAAGCGGATCCACGAGGGCGCGGTCGGCGAGATCCTCTCCGCTCAATGCTACTTCAACACCGGTGAGCTGTGGAATCACGGCCGGAAGCCCGAGTGGTCGGACATGGAGTGGCAGTGCAGGAACTGGCTCTATTTCACCTGGCTTTCGGGCGATCACATTGTCGAGCAGCACGTTCACAACCTCGATGTCATCAACTGGGCGATGAGGGCTCATCCCGTGAAGTGCGTGGCAATGGGCGGCCGGCAGGTCCGGACCGATCCGGCATACGGCCACATCTTCGACCACTTCACGGTGGAGTACGAATACCCCAATGGCGCGCGGATGATGAGCATGTGCCGCCAGACCGACGGATGCGCCAATAACGTCTCCGAGCGAGTCGTCGGCGCGAAGGGGTGGTCAAACTGCTCCGGGATCATCCAGGGCGAGAACGAGTGGAAGTTCGAGGGCGAGGCTCCGAGCCCGTATGTTCAGGAGCACACCGATCTGATCAACAGCATCCGTGAGGGCGACCCTCTGAACGAGGCGAGGCAGATCGCGCACAGCAGCCTGACCGCCATCATGGGCCGCATGTCGGCGTACACCGGCCAGGAGATCACCTGGGACCAGGCGCTCAATTCGCAGGAGAACCTGATGCCCGAGAAGCTCGAATTCGGGCCGCTCCCGGTTGCGCCGGTGGCCGTTCCGGGCAAGACACCGTTTATCTAGTTATCAGTCGTCAGTTATCAGTCATCAGTCGGCGAAGCCCTTACTGTGAACTGACAACTGATAACTGAAAACTGTTTGCGAAAGGACAGGTAGATGGAGAGACAAGACAAGGCAATATCTCGGAGGGATTTTCTTAGGTCATCGGTGGCTTCGGCCGCGCTGCTGACGGCGGGCGCGCTCCCGATCGGACAGGGCGCGTGGGCCACCGGATCCGATGTCATCAAGGTCGGCGTGATCGGCTGTGGCGGACGAGGGAACGGCGCGGCCCACGACTGCATCGCAAGCTCCGAAGGCGTGAAGATCGTACGCGCTCGGCGACCTCTTCCAGGACCGGCTCGATGGCTGCTACAACGGTCTCACCGGCGACGCGAACCTCAAGGACAGGGTCGATCTCAGCCGCGAGCGGTGTTTCACCGGCTTCGACGCCTACCAGAAGGTCATCGACAGCGGTGTTGACATGGTGATCCTCGCCACGCCACCGGGATTCCGTCCCGCGCACTTCCAAGGCTGCGATCAAGGCAGGCAAGCACGTGTTCATGGAGAAGCCGGTCGCGGTCGATGCGCCGGGAGTCCGAACGATCCTGCAGTCCGGCATGCTGGCACGCGCGAAGAAGCTCGGGGTCGTCGCCGGGACTCAGCGCGACACCAGTTTCCTTACGTCGAGACGATCAAGCGGATCCACGACGGCGCTATCGGCGACATCGTCGTCGGCCCAGTGCTACTGGAACCAGGGCGGGCTGTGGAATCACGGGCGCAAGCCGGAGTGGACGGATATGGAGTGGCAGATCCGCAACTGGCTCTATTTCACATGGCTCTCGGGCGACCACATCTGCGAGCAGCACGTCCACAACATCGACGTGATCAACTGGGCGGTCGGCGATCACCCGATCAAGTGCGTCGGCATGGGCGGCCGGCAGGTCCGGACCGATCCGGCATACGGCCACGTCTTCGATCACTTCGCAGTCGAGTACTTCTACGAGAAGGGCGCGCGCCTGATGAGCATGTGCCGCCAGATCGACGGATGCGCGAGTAACGTCTCCGAGCGAGTGGTCGGCACGAAGGGCTCGTCGAACTGCGCCGGGTGGATCGACGGCGAAACCAAGTGGAAGTACGAAGGCCCGAGCCCGAGTCCAACCGTGCAGGAGCACGCTGATCTGATCGCGAGCATCCGAGCAGGCAGGCCGCTGAACGAGGCGAAGCGGATCGCGGAGAGCGTCCTGACCGCGATCATGGGCCGAATGTCCGCGTACACCGGCCAGGAGATCACCTGGGAGCAGGCGCTCAATTCGCAGGAGAACCTGATGCCCGCCAAGCTCGAGTTCGGCCCGCTTCCCGTCGCGCCGGTGGCGGTGCCCGGGCAAGACACCGTTTATCTAGTTCTCAGTCGTCAGTTGTCAGTCCGGAAAGGCCCGACCGATAACTGATGACTGAAAACTGAAGACTCCGGAGGATATTATGAAAATGAACCGACGCGAACTGCTTATCAGCGGCACACTTAGTGGAGTCGCGCTGTCCGCCGGTCTGCCGGTCGGTGGCGCAGAGAAGAAGCCGTCCGCCAAGCTCAGGATATCGAGCCAGGAGCGGATCGTTCCCGGCAAGGACCTCCCAGAGATCCTCGCCAAGATGGACAAGTGGGGCATCGAGGGCATCGAACTCGGCGGCCGTGGACTCGCCGGGCGTGTCCCCGAGATCAAGGCAGCGCTCGCCAACTCGAACGTCAAGGTGAGCGCGATCTGCGCCGGATTCGATGGGGCGCTTTCGAGCGATCAGGAATCCGAGCGCGCGAAGTGCGTGTCGTCGATGAAGGACATCCTTGTCGCCGCCGGCGAGCTTCAATCGACCGGACTGATCTTCGTCCCGGCATTCAATGGCCAGACGAAGCTGAACCACGTCGACGCGCGGAAGGTGCTCCTCGATCAGCTTCCCGAGCTGGCGGAATATGCCGTCAAGTGCGGCACTACGGTCCTGCTCGAGCCGCTGAACCGCAATGAGACGTGGCTCGTGCGAATGCTCTCCGATGCGGCCTCGATCTGCCGGGATGCGAACAATCCCGGCGCGTGCGTGATGGGCGACTTCTACCACATGTACATCGAGGAGACGAGCGACATGGGCGCGTTCATCTCCGCCGGTCCGATGCTCCATCACGTGCACCTGGCATCGATCAAGCGCAACCTTCCCGGCCAGGACGAGCGCGACTACACGAACGGCTTCAAGGGCCTGAAGATGATCGGCTACCAGGACTTCTGCAGCTTCGAGTGCGGAGTCATCGGAGACCGTGATGTCGAGATCCCCAAGTGCGTGAAGTTCCTGAAGAAGCAGTGGGACAAGGCGTGAAGCCAGTGAACGGTGAACTGTGAGCAGTGAACGGTGGACAGTGGGCGGGTCGAGCGGCTCGCCCATTGTTACGAGTCAGACAGGTGGGAGCATGCTTATCCAATCTCACAGAGGCGCGGGCAATCTTGGGCCGGAGAATACCCTCGAATCGTTCGAACTCGGCTGGCGGATGGGGTTCGTCCCGGAGGCCGATGTCCGCGTCACGAAGGACGGCGTCCCGGTCGCCTTTCACGACAACGACTTCACGCGGCTTGCGCCCGACGCACCCGAGGAGATACGTGGTCTGAGCATCGCGGATGTGACCTGGGATCAGATCCGCCCGCTCGATGTCGGCTCATACAAGGGGAGCGAGTTCGTCGGCCAGCGCATTCCGAAGATCAGCGATGTGTTCGAGGCGTTGAGGGCACACCCGGACGGGCTGATGTACCTCGACTTCAAGAACATCTCACTCCCGGACCTGGCATCGCTTGCCCGCGAGCATGGTGTCATCCATCAGACCATCCTCGCGTCCACAAACTACCAGCATCTTCTGGAGTGGTCCGACATCGCGCCGGAGAGTGCCACCCTTCGCTGGATGGGCGGCACTGAGGAGAGCCTTCGCGAACGCATGGAAGGGCTCAGAGAGTCCGGCTTCAGGGGTCTCAGCCAGCTCCAGATCCATGTGAATCTGATCGCCGAGCTGTCCGCCGATGAGCCGTTCGGCCCATCGTCACAGTTCCTGCGTGAGGTCGGCGAGGAGATCAGGCCGCGCGGAATCCTGTTCCAGTCGCTCCCGTGGAGGGTCGCCGACGTGGCGGTCTACCACCGGCTTATGGACCTCGGCGTCGAGTCATTCGCGTCCGACGATCCGCAGGTCGCACTGGAAGCAGCGCGGACCTACAAGGGGTAGCCGTTGATCGCCCGCGCGCTTCTCATGATTCTGATCCTTGCCTCCACCGCTCACTCGGCTCCTCAGCGCTTCGAGTACTCCGAGATGGCGATGGGCGTTCGGGCGCGGATCGTGATCTATGCGCCCGATGAGCACCATGCCCAGGGTGCCGCACGCGCCGCCTTCGACCGGATTGCCTTCCTCGAACAGGTCATGAGCGACTACCGCCCGGACAGCGAGATCAACCGGCTCTCCGCCGAGCCGGTTCGAGTCAGCCCCGAGTTGTACTACATCCTCCGCAAGTCACAGGACCTCTCCCGCCGCTCCGACGGCGCATTCGATGTCACCGTCGGCCCTTTGATCAAGCTTTGGAGGACTGCCCGCAAGACCGGCGTCCTTCCCACCTCCAACGAGATCGAAGCTGCCAGAAAGCTCGTCGGATGGCGGAAGGTGATCATCGACCCGAGGAGGCATACGGTGGCTTTGCACTCCAAGATGCAGCTCGACCTCGGGGGGATCGCCAAGGGGTATGCCTGTGACGAGGCGATTCGCGTCCTCAAGGAGCACGGAATCACCAACGCATTGGTCGAGATGGGCGGGGACATCGTCGTCAGCGGCCCTCCACCCGGCAAGTCCGGCTGGGAAGTGTCTCTTGTGGGAGGCGACTCCAGTCGGCGAACTCCCCTCTCGAACGTCGCCATCTCCTCGTCCGGCGACACCGAGCAGTTCGTCGTGATCGGCGGGAAGCGCTATTCCCACATCGTGGATCCGCGAACCGGCCTCGGACTGACCGACCGAATCGCGGTGACCGTCATCGCGCCGACCGGCGTGCTCTCCGATGGCCTTTCGACCGCCCTGAGCGTCCTCGGACCCGAGAAGGGCAGGGCACTCCTCGGACAGTACCCGCGCGTCAAGGCCGTCATCCGCTAGGCAATGTAGGGAACGGCCGCCGTCCCGTTCCGTGGGTGTAAGTCTCCGCCAACACCAGCAGAACGGGACAGCGGCCGTTCCCTACATTGCGAGAGCGGGCGTTCACCACCGCGGGCGGGCGTTGAAGCCCGCCCCTACGGCTTCAGCCGGATGATCGCATGGCGGACGTCGTCTTCCTCAAGGCCCGGCGTGTGCAGGTGGAGTGTGTCCTCCTTGCCGGGATTCACCGCCAGGATGTTGGCTCCTGCGGAGAAGGGGTGCGTTCCGGGGGTTAGGACGGATAGGTGCGTGATGAAACCCCAAAACTCGCCGCTGTTCCCAAGGTAGAGAGTCGGCACAATCGGTTCTGAGAGTGTGTACTCGCCCGAGACGATGTAGACCTCACCGGGCCCGAGGACGTTCGATGTCCCCAGCACCTCCGATACCTTCACCTGGAGCGCTGTTGCGTATTTGGCAGGCCGGTCCCCTTCCTCGACTGAGAACTGGATCGGCCTAAACTCCCTTATCGGGACCTGTGTTGTCGGACGACCGGGACAGGTTTCCCATGCACGCGACTTCAGGTTCAGCTTTGGGACATATTGAAGGCGCGTAAACTTGAACCCCACTGCCTTGAGCACCGAGATCACCCGTTGATCACGAGGGTAGTTCGGCTGGAGCTGATCCTTCACGACTCTCTTGAGGCCGAGCGATTTCAGTCGCCTCAACGCCGACGCCAGCACGTGCCTGAGCGCATCAGAAGCGTCATCTTCCATGACATACCAGAGGATACCCGAATCGGTCTCATACTTAGGGTTCTCCCACAACGCCTGGTATGAGGCCAAGAGCGCCACCACCCGGCCGTCTCGATAGGCAACGAACGATGCCTCCGGGACCCTATCCGGGGCTCTCTGCTGCTCGCGGATGATGTCTTCAGTTATCATCGCGGGTCCCTCCTTGAGGATAGTCGCCTCAAACAACGCCAGGAGTGCCTTCGGATCCGCCTCCGAGAAGCCTCGAATCTCGATGCCAGGATCGAGCGGCGGAACGGCGGGTAGTCTACCGGTGAGCGACCGCTCGTACCAGTGAAGCTCGAGTTCGACCTGGAATCCGATGCCCTTCAGCATCTCGATCGCCGGGCTGCCCTCGGGTATGTGCGGCGGCGCGATGAGCCACGAGTAGCCTTCCTCCGCAAGCTCGGACGCGATTCGGCAGATCGCCTCCTGTGTCTGAGCGGTGTACTCCATCCTGCCCGGGATGATGTACGCCAGACTCGCGAATCCATGCTCCTTGTCCTTCTCCAGCGCCATCCTCACCAAACTCTCGCTGAACTCGATACCAGGCGCCTCGGACTTCAGTGTGCTCTCTACCATCTGCTGCATCTCCTCTCTCAGGCGGCCCCGCGCGCGATGGATCCGGCTCTTGATCGAGGACGTTGTAGCCCCGAGCATCGAGCCAACCTCATCGTGCGAGTAGCCGTTGACGTAGTGGAGGATGAGCGCTAGGCGGTCGGACTCCTGCAGGATTTCGAGTGCTTCGCGCACCTGTCGGGCCTTCTCGGTCCGCTCGGCGGACTCAGCCGGACTCGGCGTAGTGTCGGGACACTCGTCGGCTGCTTCGAGAGAAAGCGCAGGTCGGCGGCGTCGAAGCAGACCGAGTGCTGTGGTGGTGGCGATCTGGTAAAGCCAGTGCCCGAACTTCGACGGCTCGCGCAGGCGTCCGAGATCGGTGTACGCCGTAATCAGCGCTTCCTGAGCCGCATCACGTGCGGCCTCGAAGTCGCCAAGTCGGTGAAAAGCGATCCCGAATGCCGCGTCCCGATATCGGCGGACCAGCTCTCCGAACGCCGATTGATCGCCGTTCAGTGTGGCTTGTACAAGTTGCGCATCGTCCATCTGGTCATCCTCCACCGGTAACGTTGCATCTCGGACGCCAAAAGTTGCAGAGGAGTGTCATTCTGAGCGGAGCGAAGAATCTGGTCTGCTGCGGCTACCTGATCGTCAGGGTGAGTCCGCTGACGTAGGTTTGCACCCAGTATCCGTGCCATGGTTGGAGGGTCTCCCACGAAGCGAAGTCCTCGGGCAGACCGAAATCCACAAGGCTCTGAGTCGACGCATCCCACCAGTAACCGCTCGAGTTGAGCCAGCCATTCGTGTGGGATGCGTCAAGGATCGATGCAGTGTCAGCCCCATGCCTGACGGTGGTACTCGGCCACTGCTTTTCCACAGGGAACGGGCAGCCGATGATCGCCCAGCCGGCAGTCGGTAGACTGATGTCGTGGGTCGTAGCGCTGCTCGGGATGCCTTGATATGAGATCGTGCCTGGCGAGAACGAATCGAGCCAGTAGCCGTTCTCGAGGTTCATCTCGCCGAACTGCTCCGGTCCCCATGAGTCGTAGATGAAGAGGCTCTGCGTCGGGTTGTCCCACCTGTAGAGCCGACCGTCGATATCTATCCCGTTGAAGACCACTGCAGGGTCGGGGTCCGCGGGCTGAACGGGGAGGCTGAGCAGGCTCCAACCGTTGACCACCACGCCCGCGGGTGAAGTGACGGTTACCGGCAGACCGAGTTCCACGTCTCTCCGATCCACCTGACCGGTGGTGAGGACCACGCCGGAGATGGTCTGGGGTGCGAAGCCCGACTTGGTCACAGTGATGCTGTACGTTCCCGGCGGAAGATCGAGGAACCCATAGGTGCCGGTAGCGTCGGTCACGGTGTTCTGGGTAACAGGTCCGCTGACACTGACGGCCGCTTTGTAGATCCAGTCGCTGTAGACCGGATCGGTCGGGTGCGACGCATCCGTCACTGTGCCGAAGATGATGCCGGTAGTGGGTGCGCTCTTCCATGGCATATCCGGGACCGGCACGGGGGCGGTGTAGATGTTCTCGCCGATTGCGTTGTAGAACTCGGAGTCCGGCAGTGCAGCATTGTTGGTGGCCGTGTAGCTGAATGTCGAGATGCCGTCTGCGCCTTCGCCGATCGCCGCATAGATCTGCCCGATGCTGTTGGTGATCGTATTCCTGTAAGGCGACATGCCGATGTAGGCATGCCTGCCGTATCGGTTGTCAGTGGTGAACTGCGCCCAGTCGCGGAAGGACTTCGCGTCTGCGGCGACCGAGTCATCCCTGTAGTCCATCGGGATCGATGCATCGAGGATGTGGGCTTCCATCCACTTCGGCCAGTCTTGGAGAACGGAGGTGTAAGGTCCCGTGCCGGAGAAACCCGCGTCTATGCTTCCGTAAGATTGGGTGTCGGCGGTCATCTTCACGCGCGGCTTGATTGCCATCACTTCGAGATAGCACTTCTTCACGAGGTCGGTTACCTGTTGCCGGCGGTAGTCGCACCATATGTCCCAGCCCGCCTCGCTGCTGGAGATCGGCGGCCAGAAACCGTATTCGTCGAAGAAGCGCTGTCTGGTGATCTCGTTGTAGCCCCATGTGGCGCCCTGATAGCGGATGTAATCCCAGTTGATGCCATCGACCTCGTACTTGCTGACGATGTCGAGCACGATCTTGCAGATGTAGTCTTGCACGCCGGGAACTCCCTGATCGAGGAGGTAGAAGTTGTTGTTGAGCAGTTCGCCGGTATTGTCCTTCGTGAGCCACTCAGGATGCTCATGGAACACGGGTGGAGCGTTGGTGGCGGTACTGTTCGCGATCCGATATGCGACGAGCCACGCGTGGACTTCCATGCCCACGGCGTGACCCTTCGCGATCATGTCGGCAAGCGGATCGAAGGGCAGCGGATCGGTGATCTCGGTCGCTCGGCTCTCGTAGGCGGAGTCATAGAACGCATCGCCGTTCTTGCGCACCTCCGGGATCACCACGTTGTAGTTGGCTTGATGAAGCGTGTCAATCATTGTGGTGACTTCAGCGGCGCTACGGAAACCGTCATCCCAGCCCGTTGCCCATGCCGCGCGGAAGCTTGGCGTCTGTGGTATCTCGCTCGAGGTCGCGAAGGTGGAGTCGCCTGAGACCGCGGCATTGCCGTATAGATCGTCGGATTTCACCCTGAAGTGGTACGCTGCCGGTAAGGAGAGCCCGGTGATGGTCACCGAGTGGTTCAGGACCAGCGAGGCATAGGCGATCGACTGCGTTCCGTATGAAGCGCTCGTTCCATACTCCACCTGTGAGGTTGCCGGCTCATCGGTGGTCCAGGAGATCACCGCACTCGTTGGCGCCGGAGTTGCCGTGACCGCGGATATCCCCGGCGGAGTGGTGTCCGGATCTGCGGAAGCCGTTGGAGAATAGAAGCGCACGGCATCGGCCATCACATACTTGGTGGTCTCGGAACCGACGTTCGTGATACGCACCGAGTTTCCCAGGCCGGATTGCATCGCGTACGTCCCGATGTGGAACCACTGTCGGCCGTTCACCTGCTGGTTTATGTAGACTGTGTTGTCTCCTGAGGCCGTGTGAACGACGAATTGGGCCTGCGTCGGCCGGTTCGTCCCCGCCGGATACCAGGTGTACACCGCCCAATCGCCGGATCCGCAGGGGATGCTCGGCAGGTACGTGGCGCTGTTCGTGCCGGAAGGATTCTGGGGGCAATAGTAGTAGTCTGCGCCGTATCTGGTCGTCGTGACCGTACCGGTGGTCCAGGAGCCGACCAGCGCCGCGTTCGGGTTATCTATGATGATGTCGGCTGCGCCGAAGGCGCCCGGCGCGGTGCAAAGCAGTATGACCAATACCCACGCGAGATACGTTCGCATATCAATCATCCCATCCTGCTATCGCAACGTCAGTGTGATTCCGGCCACGTATGTCTGCACCCAGTATCCGTGCCATGGCTGGAGAGTCTCCCACGAAGCGAAGTCCTCGGGCAGACCGAAATCCACAAGGCTCTGAGTCGACGCATCCCACCAGTAACCGCTCGAGTTGAGCCAGCCATTGGTGTGGGACGCATCGAGAATCGATGCCGTGTTTGCGTCATGCTTGACGGTCGTGCTCGGCCACTGCTTTTCCACAGGGAACGGGCAGCCGATGATCGCCCAACCGGCAGTCGGAAGGCTGATGTCGTGGGTCGTTGCGCTGCTGGAGATGCCTTGATATGAGATCGTTACCGCCGAGGACGAATCGAGCCAACAGCCGTTCTCGAGGTTCATCTCGCCGAACTGCTCCGGTCCCCATGAGTCGTAGATGAAGAGGCTCTGCGTCGGGTTGTCCCACCTGTAGAGCCGACCGTCGATATCTATCCCGTTGAAGACCACTGCAGGGTCGGGGTCCGCGGGCTGAACGGGGAGGCTGAGCAGGCTCCAACCGTTGACCACCACGCCCGCGGGTGAAGTGACGGTTACCGGCAGACCGAGTTCCACGTCTCTCCGATCCACCTGACCGGTGGTGAGGACCACGCCGGAGATGGTCTGGGGTGCGAAGCCCGACTTGGTCACAGTGATGCTGTACGTTCCCGGCGGAAGATCGAGGAACCCATAGGTGCCGGTAGCGTCGGTCACGGTGTTCTGGGTAACAGGTCCGCTGACACTGACGGCCGCTTTGTAGATCCAGTCGCTGTAGACCGGATCGGTCGGGTGCGACGCATCCGTCACTGTGCCGAAGATGATGCCGGTAGTGGGTGCGCTCTTCCAGGGCATGTCCGGAGTAGGTACCTGAGTCGTGAACAGGTTTGTCTCGATCGCGCTGAAGAAGTTCGCAGCCGGCTCGCCATCCTTGTTCGTCACGGCGTAGCTGTAGTTCGTGATTCCCAGGCCGGCCTCCCGGGCCACCTGCATCTGGTGAATGCTGTTCGTGACGGAGTTGAGGTAGTTGGCCTGTCCCTCCACACCCATTCTACCGGTATCTTCCTGCTGAATTGCCAACCAGTCCGTCCACAGATCGTAGTCCATTGCCTGCGCCGTATCGTGTTCGCGCTTGTAGTTCATCAGCCTGTTGGTGTCCACAATGTGCTCTAGCATCCATGTCCTGACATCCTGGAAGACCTCGCTGTATTGCTGAGTGGACTCGTAGTCCGTATGAGGGTCTGCGCCCATCCAGGCCACCGAGTCGACGGCCACATTGATGTGAGGCTTGACGGCCATTATGTTGAGATAGCACTTCTTCACCAGATCGGTGACCTGCTGTCGTCGGTAATCGCACCAGTCCCCCCAGTTGGGATCGGATGAAGATGTTGGCGGCCAGAAGCCATACTCGTCGAGGAAGCGCTGTTTGGTGATGGGGTTGTAGCCCCAATTGGCCCCGGGATAGCGGATGTAGTCGAACTCGAATCCGTCGATGTCGTATCTGCCGACGATGTCCATCACTACCTTGCAGATGTAGTCCTGTGCGCCGGGAACGCCGGGATCGAGGTTGTAGTAGCCGCTCTCCGAGTTGGCGCCCGAACTGCTGATCAAGGCCCAGTCGGGGTGCAGAGCCCAGATATGGTTCGCGGGCGCGGCCCCCCATGAGGAGTTCCAGATGCGGTAGGTGACGATCCAAGGGTGGACCTCCACTCCGGCGGCATGCGCCTTGGTGATCAGGTCTGCAAGCGGGTCGAACGTCGAGCCGACGATGTTCGTCGCCCTCGGTTCATAGGGCGAGTTGTAGTAGGCGTCACCGCACTTCCGGACCTCCGGGATGATCGCGTTGTAGTTGGCTCCACCGACCGTGTTCACCAGAGTCGTGACCTGAGCCGCGCTGAGGATGCCCTGATGCCACGTGTCGACCCAGATCCCTCTGAACTCCCCTGAGATCGGCGCCGTCGTAGCGAATGTATAGTCTTCGGACACGGCCAAGTTGCCGATAGCGTCCTCGGACTTGACTCGGTAATGGTAAGTCGCCAATGGCGAGAGACCCGGAACCGTTACGCTATGGCCTTGAACCGGTGCCGAGACCTTCGGAGTCTCGCTGCCGTAGGACACAGTCAGGCCGTATTCCACCTGCGAGGTCGTCGGCTCATTGGTGATCCATGAGACCGCCGCCGAGTTGGATGCCGGGACCGCTGAAACCTGAGAGATCACCGGCGGTTCGCTGGCCGTGGTGGTCAATGTCAGGTCGTCGGATACCCCCAGGTTTCCCGCCGCGTCCATCGACCGTACTCGGTAGTGATAAAGAGTCTGCGGCGAAAGGCCCGATAGGTTGACGGTGTGGCTCAAAGTGAGCGAGACGTCCAGGTTCGTCTGGTTCCCGTACGATGAGGTCAGGCCGTACTCGACTTGGGATGTCGACAGCTCGTTTGTGGTCCATGTGATCGTCGCGGTGGTCTCTCCCGGCGATGCGGTTACGCCGGGTGCTATTGCCGGCGGATCGGTGTCGCCGCCGCCCGCCTCGGAATAGAATCTGATGCCGTCTGCCATGACGACCTTAGTCGTGTCCGTGCCGTAGTTGGTGATCCTCACGTAGCCATTGATTCCCGCGGTGAAGGAATACGTGCCGAGGAGATTCCACTTCCCGCCGTTTGTCTGCTGGTTCACATAGAGCGTGCTATCGCCGGTGGATGCATGAACGATGTACTGCGCGTTGATCGGCCTGCCCGAGCCCTGAGGGTACCACGTGTAAATACCCCAGATCCCATCAGTCGGAATGCTCGGTGTGTACGTGGCCGACTTGCCGGATGTCGTGTTCTGACCTGCGAACCGGTAGTCCGAGCCGTACTTGTCCGAAGACGACGTGCCCGTCTGCCAACTTCCGACGAACGCCGCGTCGGGATTGTCGATGATGATCTCGGTGGCTGCCATGACGCTCGCCCTGAGCACCACGAAGGCAAGAACGACAACCAGGAGAACGAGGAACCTACACATTTCGGGCGACCTTTCCTTGCACGACCACGATCGGAGAAGCAGGGGTTACCTCATGGTAGCACCCGATCAGCCTACGGTCAAGCAAAACTCCTCAAAACCGGTAATAATACCAGGTCCCTCGCGCGGGGCGTGCAATGGAGGATATGCACCCATGCTTTCCATAACATTACTTGAGATGCCCCCACCATCCCGTTAAGAACAGGAGAACCCGTCTTGGACACGCGAAACCTTGCGATGATCACCGTTCTGCTCTGCGCCGGTCTGATACTCTCATCGGCTCGCGGATCGGAATCGAAGCCACTCGCCCAGCATCTGATGACCGAGTACCTGGCGAACCCACTCGGCATCGACACTCCGGAGCCGCGCGTCTCGTGGTTCTTCGTACAGGACGGACATAACCGCCGACAGACCGCCTATCAGGTGCAGGTGGGCAAGTCCCCTGGCAAGATGGGCCTGTGGGACAGCGGAAAGGTCATGTCGTCGGGGATGAGCGCGCCTCTGACAGGCATCAAGCTGACAAGCGGTACTCGATACTTCTGGCGCGTGAAAGTCTGGGACGCGGATGGGATCGAGGGCGACTGGTCCGAGCCGGCCTGGTTCGAGATGGCTCTCCTCAATCCGTCGGAATGGCATGGCGAGTGGATCGGGGGCCGGCTCGGCGGCAATGGGTACCATTCGGCGATCGCGACGAAATCGGACGAGGCAAAGTGGGTGCAGATCGATCTCGGACAGGAGCGCTCGATCTCGAAGGTCAGCCTCCATCCTGCGAGGCCCTACAACTGGCATGCGGATGCGCCCGGTTTCGGCTTCCCGGTCCGCTACAGGATCGAGGCATCGGCGAACGCCGACCTGAGGGATGCCGTCATGCTGGCCGATAAGACGGATGCCGATCAGCCGAACCCCGGCGAAGGAGTCGTCACCCTCGAGTTCCCTGAGGTCAAGGCGCGGTACGTTCGTCTGACCGCCACTCAGCTCTATCTGCGCATGGATGCCCAGTTCGTCTTCGCGCTCGCTGAGATGCGTGTTACCGATCCCGCGGGCAACAATGTCGCGGCTGACAGCCGGGTGACGGCGCTCGATGCCATCGAGGACAACGGCTGGAAGAACACTCAGCTCACGGACGGCCAGCTTCACTCGAAGCCGCTCATGACCGCCGCCCCGATGCTTCGGCGGGAGTTCGAGATCGACAAGCCGATCGAGCGGGCGCGGGCATACGTCGCCGGCCTCGGGTACTGCGAGCTTCACCTGAACGGGCAGAAGGTCGGCGACCACGTGCTCGATCCGGCGTACACTTCATTCGGCAAGCGCGTGCTCTACAGCACCTACGATGTCACCGACATGCTCAGGGACGGTCGGAATGCGGTCGGCATGATCCTCGGCAGGGGATGGTATCCGGAGTCGCCACGCGTTGTTCTTCAACTGAACATAGAGTTCACGGACGGGACACGGACCAGCATCACGACAGACTCCTCCTGGAAATGGAGCGAGGGCCCGATCCGCGAGAACTCCATCTACCATGGCGAGACCTACGATGCCCGACTCGAGGCGCAGGGATGGGACTCATCCGGCTTCGATGACGCGACGTGGGAGGCCGTTGTGCCGGTCGCGAGTCCGACGCAGAGTCTGTCCGCGCAGATGATCCAGCCGATTCGGGTTGTTGGGGGCATGAAGCCTAAGAGCGTTTCCAGCCCGAAGGAAGGCATCTGGGTTTACGACTTCGGCCAGAACTTCTCCGGATGGTGCAGGCTGAAGGTCAAGGGGGCCGAGGGCACGGAGGTGATCCTCAAGCATGCCGAGCTTCTCAATGAAGACGGCACGGTGAACCAGGCGAACCTCCGGAGCGCCCGGGCGACCGACAAGTACATTCTGAAGGGGCAGGGGACGGAGACCTACGCGCCGCGCTTCACGTACCACGGCTTCCGATACGTCCAGATCGAAGGCTTCCCCGGCAAGCCGGACCTCGGGACGATCGAGGGCCGGGTCGTCCACACGAGCTTCGATTCGGAGGGCAGCTTTGCGTGCTCCAACCCGCTGATCAACCAGATCCACAGCAACTCGCGCTGGGGATACCGTACGAACTGGCACAGCATCCCGACCGACTGCCCGCAGCGCGACGAGCGCCAGGGCTGGATGGCTGACGGCCACATGACCGCCGACATGGGCCTCTACAACTTCGATGTCGCCGCCGCGTACACTAAGTGGCTGCAGGACATGCAGGACGCTCAGGGCGATGACGGCCGCGTGCCGGACACCGTGCCGCATGTCTGGGGCTCGAATCCCGGCGATCCGATGTGGGCGGCGGCATACCATTTCGTCACCTGGGACATGTATCGACACACCGGCGACAAGGCGCTTCTGGCCAAGCACTTCGACGGCCTCAAGCGCTACGTCGATATGCTCGAACGCGAGGCGGGCGAGGGGTGCATCATCAGCCGCAACAACTACGGCGACTGGGTCGGTGTCGTCGGCACTCCGGCCGATCTGATCTCGACCGGCGGCTTCTACCGCTGCTCGTGGCTGACTGCCCGTATGGCCGACATCCTCGACAGGCAGGACGACGTGCGGAAGTACAATATCCTCTGCTCCAGGATCGCCGACGCTTTTAACGCGAAGTTCTTCAACACGGAGACGAACAACTACGGGAACGGCAGCCAGTACTCGAATGCCTGGCCACTGTACCTCGGCATCGTTCCCGCGGACCGGCATGCGGTGGTCGTCCAGAATCTGATCAACAACATCCAAGTGAGCCACAAGGGCCACCTGAGCACCGGATTCCTCGGCGCGCGATACCTGTTGGAGGTCCTCTGCCAGGAGGGACACGCCGATGTGGCCTACACGATCGTCACGCAGAAGGACTATCCAGGCTGGGGCTATATGATCGCGAACGGCGCGACGACCATCTGGGAGCTGTGGAGACTCGAGACCGGCAACGGGATGAACTCCCACGACCACCCGGCGTTCGGCTTCGTCGATGGATGGTTCTACCGGGCGCTGGCGGGCATCAACTCCGAAGTCGGATTCGAGCGGTTCGACATCAAGCCATTCGTCGTCGGCGACCTGAACGAGGCACGGGCGGAGATCACGACCGTCCGCGGGCCGGTGGCCTCCCACTGGAAGCGCTCGAAGGACGGCCTGACGCTCGATGTCACGATCCCGGCGAACTCCCGCGCGTCCGTCTGGGTTCCGAAGGTCGGGGTCGCGGATCCCGAGGTGCGGATCGGCACGACGCCCGTCTGGCGGAATGGCAAGCTCGTCCCCGGCACAGCGGGCATCCACTCGGCGTCCGACGTGGGCGACTGGGTCAAGGTCGAAGTCGGCTCGGGGGAATACAGCTTTGCCGTAGCAAGATAGGTAGCCTAGCCCCTTGTGGGCGTTCGGTCGTAGCGTCAGGAGGATGAACTGATGGAACAAGTGCAGTCTCAGGAGTGCCGGCCGGAGATCCCGTCAGGAGTGAAGGTGATCGCATGGATCATTCAGGTGTTTGCGGGGCTCAGTCTGTTCATCCTCGAGATACTGACGATCAGGTCGCCCAGCGGTGAGGTGGTGTTCAGCTACCTGGGCCATGACTATGCGGTGGCGGCGATACGGCCGGGGGCAGTGGGTATGGAATTGGTCTTCCTCATTCATGGCTTGGTGATCGCCAGCGCGGTATTCACTCTCAAGGGGCGCATGTGGGCCTACTATATACTCCTCAGTGCCAGTGCGCTGAACGTGCTGACCACCGTACTGGCGACCGTACTGCACCTGGTCGCCCGACGGTTCGATCCGATGGCTTGGCTGCCATTCGTGGTGCTCTGGGTGCTCCTCAGCGAATTCCGGCCCTACCGTGACTTCGCGCGCTCCCGGTCTGTACAGCGCACTTAGGAGAGGATTCGATCGATGCTCGGATATGGCCTGACTATCACCATCCTGATCGCCGTCACATGTCTCGCCGCCTCGGGGGACACCGTGCATCGCCCGACTGCGGATATCCTCCCGCCGTGCGCGCTTCGGAGCGACACCGGCCATCCGCTCGATGCGAAGATGACAGCGTTCCTTGAGAGGCAGCGGGAGTTCGCCGGCTTCAAGGACACCGGCATCACCGGCAAGGACTACCTGCGCATCATTCAGGGCGAGGTCGGCTTCTTCCGCAAGTGCCAGGACTCCGATGGCGCGATCATCGACCCGGTCGAGAAGATCGAGTGGCAGTACTCGACGCCGTGTTACGCGCTCTCGGTGGCGCTCCTCCATGCGACCGGCTTCAACACCGACAAGAAGCTCCTGGAGAGCGGTCTCAGGGCGATGGACCACTCCATCGACGACATGCACGGATACGCCGCCCACGGTCACGGCGAGTTCTTCATCCAGCCGGTGATGCTCGCCCTCGATCTCTATACACAGGTTGCCTCGCCCGAGCGCGTGAGGGACTGGAAGCGGAAGATCTCCGAGATCGACGCCTACGAGTTGTACCCCGACAACCTCCGGCGCAAGACCCGGTGCTACAACCACAACGTCGTCGCGCTCGCCGGCGAGTATCTCCGCGCGAAGAAGGGGCTCAAGGCCGATGCCGACTTCTTCGAGACGCACATGGCGCACCATATCCAGTACATGACGCCGCTGGGCATGTATCTCGACGCCGCTGAGAACCCTCCGCTGGTATACGACGAGTTCACGCGGCAGTACCTGTCGAGCATCCTCCTGGAGGGCTACATCGGCGCTTCGTATCGCCCGTTCAGGGACGCCATCTGGCGCGGGGCGTGGACCGCGCTGTTTATGCTCTCCCCAGACGGCGAGATACCCACAGGCGGCCGGAGCGCTCAGCATATCTGGAACGAGGCGTCGGCGGTCGTGACCCACGAGACCTACGCCGCCCAGTATGCGCGTCGGGGCATGCTCGATGAGGCCGGGGCGTTCAAGCGTGCGGCGCATCTCGCGACGAAGAGCATTGACCGGTGGTTGAAGCCGAACGGGACCGGCTTCGTGGTCAAGAACCGTTTTCCAGTCGAGGCGCATCACGGGTACGAGCGCTACTCGGCCCAGTCGCAGTACAACCTGCTCGCCTGCTGGTTCCTCGCGGCGGCCTATCTCTACGCGGACGACTCCATCGCAGAGAAGCCGTGCCCGGCGGATGTCGGCGGGTATGTCGTCCCGGTGACCGATCAATTCCACATGGTGTTCGCCAACGCGGGCGGCAACTACGTGCAATACAACACCCAGGGCGACCTCCGATACAATCCCACCGGCCTGATCCGCGTCCACCTGAGGGGATCGAACCCGCAGCTCGGTCCGTCGGACGGCGCGGTTCAGCGATGGGACTCGAAGGCGAAGAAGTTCCTCGATGAAGGCGAGCCACTCTGTACCGGACCGGCGTGGCAAGATTCAGGCGGCAAGTGGCATCGACTCGCGGAATACGATCCCGAGATGCCGCCCGGTGTCGAGGTCCTGGAGGAAAACCCTGACAGAGTTCGATTCCGTGTCACCTACACCGGCGACTTCGACGGCGTGACCAAGATCACCGAGACGATCACCGTCGAGCCCGGCGGCGTCACGGTCGAGGATTCCCTGGAGGGCGGCATCAAGGCGATGCGAGTGTACTATCCGATGCTCGTCACCGACGGCATGGACGAGACGAAGGTCGATCTCGCCGGCGACTCGGTCACTCTCTCGCTCTGGGACGGCAAGATCCGCTACCGGCTGCTCGAACCCTCAGGGATCGAGTTGAAGCGGACCGGCGTCCGTCTCAACCACCGCAACGGCGAGGTCGAGGCGCTCTACGGCGACATCCCCGGCCTCCGCGCTGTCTACCGCCTCGACGTGCCGTAGGGGCGACCTTCCACGGTCGCCCGGCCGTTGAGCCAAGCAGGAACTAGCCATATTCCCCGAGAAGTAGTAAAGCAGCAGTATAGGTCTGATATGGAGCGCAGGAGCCCTGGTGTCCGGACCGATTGGAGAGGTGACCATGCCACTATACGACAAGCCTACCATATTCATCAGCCATGCCGACGAGGACAGGGCAATCGCAGAGGCGCTTGGAGCATTGATCGACGACGCCTTCATCGGTGCGATCGGCCACTGGTGCTCAAGTGATAGGAAGCCGAGCGGAGGCATTCGCCCCGGCAAGGAGTGGAACCAGGCCATCCACGAGCATCTCCGAGTTGCTCAGTGGGCCTTCATCTTGATCACGCCCGTCAGTGTCAAGAAGACATGGGTGATATGGGAAGCTGCGATCGCCAGCCAGATGTGCCGAGGCGGGGTAGTGCCCATCGTTATTGGGATGAAGCTCGAGGAACTGCCTCCACCCCTTAATGGCTTCAATGGCGTGGACGGACTGGACTCCATGGCTCTCTGCACCGCTTTCGAGAAGATAGCGCAGTCGCAGGGCTATACTCCGAGACGTGACGGTGTACTCCGCTATACACGCCGATTCGTGAGAAAGGCTGCACCTCTGGCTCCAAGCCCCAGCGATATGGAGGATGGTGTCCTACGCGATCCTGCTTTGGTGAGGAAACAGGACCTTGACCTATTTGCAGAACGTTTGGAGGAAAGACTCATCGCCAAGATCGGACGCGTGATTGCGCCGGAACCCCTCCCTGAATCCCCAGAGCAGACGAAGCCAGACCCAGAGATTGAGATGGCCGCCAAGCAAGCTATCATCCTCGGACACGCCGGTGCATCTCTTGAGGTGGAGACGGTTCGCTCTCTAGTAGGCAGGCTGCTCGATTCTGGAGATATAGAACAGGCGCTTGCCCTTCAGCAGTATATCGTCAACACAGCGCAGGCCACAGCAAGTGACTATTCCGCTCTTGGCGCGATTCTGTGGCGGGGGAACCGGTTGGAGGATGCGGAGAGGATGTGCCAAGAAGCCATCAAACTCAATCCGAAGCACGCAAATGCGTGGTATAACCTCGGGGTAATTGTTGGGAACCGTGGCCGGCTGAAGCAGGCGGAGGATGCCTACTGGAAAGCTGTTGAGTACGCGCCAGAATATGCACTAGCTTGGAATAACCTGGGGAAGCTACTCAGGGAAGTTGGCCGTGCTGAGGAGGCAGAGGATGCGTGCCGCAAGGCCATCAGGTTTGACCCCAAGCTTCCCCATGCGTGGAACAACCTGGCGTTGGTACTGAGTGATATCGGCAAGATGGAGCAGGCGGAGGATGCCTATCGAAAGGCCCTGGAACTCAATCCGACCTATCCACTCTACCACAATAACCTTGCCTATCTCATGTGTCAGACCGGGCGCTTGTCTGAGGCAGAGGCGGAAATCCATGCGGCTCTTAGGCTTGACCCGGACCACTGTTACGCGCATGCGACGCTGGGCCTCTTGCAGTTCGAGAGGGACGATCTGGAGGGCGGTCGTAAGGGCTACGAACGGGCGATTGAGCTTTCAGCGGGCGATCTGGATCTCCGGCAGAAGTTCCACTATGAATACGGGCGGGCGCTCGCGCGGAATGAATGGGAAGTGGACGCTCGGCGGGAGTACGAACGGGGTCTGAAGCTCGACACTGACTATGTCCGCAAGGAGATCGAGGCGGGTTTGAAGAAGCTGGGCTGACCCGCCGGGCTGCTGATGACGAGGGACATCCCAACATGCCGAGAGTATCGAAACCCACTGCTGAGACTGAGTTATACCGGCCGGTCCACGACTATCTGGTGGCGCAGGGGTACACCGTCCGGAGCGAGGTCAAGAACTGCGACATCGCCGCCGTCAAGGGCGACGACCTCATCGTGGTCGAGATGAAGCGCACGCTCAACGTCCAACTCCTCGCGCAGGCGGTCGAGCGGCAGAAGCTCTCGGCGTCGGTCTACGTCGCCATCCCCCGCCCGGCGAACAAGGCCCGGTGGAACGCCGAGTCGAAGGGCATCCGGCATCTCCTCAGGCGTCTGGAACTCGGGCTGATCCTGGTCTCCCTGAAGAAGGGCAGGCCGCCGGTCGAGATCGCTTTCCATCCCGTGCCGTTCGAACTCCAACGGCGGAAGAGCAGTCACCGCGCGGTGATCCAGGAGATCGAACGGCGGTCGGGCAACTTCAATGAGGGCGGGAGCTGTCGGCGGAAGATCGTGACCGCCTACCGCGAGAATGCGGTCCAAATCGCCTGCTGCCTTTGCGAGATCGGTCCGACATCCCCGAAGGCCTTGCGCGCGATTGGGACTGGGAAGAAGACCCTCGACATCCTCTATCACAACGTCTACGCCTGGTTCGAGCGGATCGACAAGGGGGTCTACGCCCTCAGCGCGAAGGGCCGGACCGAGATTGGTCAGTACCCGGAGCTTGTCGAGCACTACCGGGGGCAGATGAAGCATGCGTAGGGAACGGGCGCTGTCCCGTTCCGTGGGTGTTGACTATCCTCCCAGTGTCCGTAGGGACACTTTGTGCAGTTGTTGCCGTGGTTTCAACCGCCCGGTAGCTCAATCATGCCCCAGGCGACTGAAGTCACGGCAACAAGGGCACGAAGTCCACCTCCGTGGACTGGATAATATACAGAGGCCTGCGCGCGAAGGAATCGCGGACTCCGAGGGCTAACGGTTTCCTCGATATGAGCACAATCCGCATCTCCGGAGTGATCCTCTTGATCTTTGCGCTTTCCGCCGTGCCGGCCTCCGCCGCCGAACTCTCGAACCGCTTCATCCGGCTCACGCTCGACGGGCCGGCTATCACCGAGATGCGCGTCGATCCGCTGGGCAAGAATCCGTCCGCCGGGATGAGCTTCGTCAAGAGCCTGAGGCCTGAGTTCTGGCAGGCGACCCCCGAGACCGGGACTGAGATCAGCGGCACAACGGCGACGATCGGGCCGCTCGAGATATGGGAGTACCGGGGCATGGCGAGCAACGTCGGGATCGACCAGCCGGACAAGCTCGAGCCGGGGCACACGCTCGGGCAGACGATCCGCGTCCCCAAGGGCGGGAAGCTCTCGTCGGTGCAGGTCCGCCTGCCGACCTGGAACTCGAAGACCTCGGGCGCGACCATCAGCCTCTTCCACGAGGGGAAGCTGGTCAACTCGCGGCGTATGGAGAAAGTGCCCGACAACTCATGGCAGGAGATCGGCGCGGATGGATCGCCGGGCGCGGGCGAATACGCCGTCGAGATAGCCGATCCTGTTGGCGATATCGGCTGGTGGAGCAGCAAGGCCGATACGACCTCCTTCGGCGAAGCGCTCGCGGATGGGAAGCCGGTTGCGGTAGATCGGGCGATCCAGGCGCATACGTATGCCTACGTCGGGAGCGGCTCGATGACCATCCGACTGCAGGGGAGTCGGGTTCACGTTGAGGCAGAGTTCACGCCGACCGGCGCGATGCAGTACAAGACCTTCCCCTGGCGCTGGATCACGACCTGGACTCAGGACGGCTACGACTGCACGCCCGCATCGGGCACGGTCTTCAGCCGCTTCTTCACCGACAACCAGCGCTACATGCCGATCGAGCAGCTCAAGCGACGCCCGAACGGCGGCCTCCGGTTCGATGGGTTCAGGTGGCTCGAGATGGACGGCACGCGGGATGCCGACTTCCGCCTGGAGAGCGGCCCGATGAGCCTCCATTGGGAGATGCGACCCGATGAGATGCACCTGCGCTTCGACACGGCGATCAAGCAGACCGGAGGAGAACCCCCCCTAGCCCCCCCGCAACGGAGGGGGATGGTGACGCAGCCTCGATCGGTATTCCCCTCCGTTGCGGGGGGGCTAGGGGGGGTTCTCCTCCGGACCCAGTTCACGCTCGATGTGAAGGCGCGAGAGGACTTGGTTCCGCACGAGTTCCCACACTTCGCCTGCTCGGACAAGGCGCTGGAAGCGGACCTGAATCGGCTGTGGTGGGAGCGCGCCTTCACATACGGCTCGCCGCCCAATGGGTCGGTCGAGTTCTCCGAGTGGATGGCGATCATGCGCTCCTGGTACGACGGTCCTCAGCGGAGAGGTGAGATGGCCCATCTCGCCGATTACCCGATGACCGACGAGGGATACGTCTACGTCTCCGCCGACAGCCTCGGATGGCCGCTCGTCCCGAACCGCGACACCCGGCACTTCGACACGAACGCGCGGTTCATCCTCGCGTGTTGGCGGCATTACATGTGGACCGGCGATCTGGCGTTCCTCCGCGGCCAGGCTGAACGGTTGCGGAAGGCGATGGCGTACCAACTCGACGTGCTGAAGGGCAGGGACGGCCTGATCGTGACTCCCGACTTCCGGACCGGACGCCATGAGGATTTGAGCAACAACTACTGGGACATCCTTCCGTTCGGCCACCTCGATGCCTTCGCCAACGCGGTGTTCTACGGTTCCCTGGAGGCGATGGCGCAGATCGAGGAGGCGCTGGCAAATGCGGAATGCGGAATGCGGAATGCGGAATACTACCGGAAGCTGGGGCATAAGTCCCATGAGTCCTATGACGTCACATTCTGGGACGAGAAGGCCGGGCGATACGTCGGCTGCGTGGATATCGACGGCGTGGCGCACGACTATGGCTTCACGTTCGTGAACCTGGAGGCGCTCTACTACGGACTTGGCGACGCGGAGAAAGCCCGGCGAATCTACAAGTGGATGGAGACCGAGCCGACCTCCAGCGGGGAGGCCGATACCTACTCGAAGTGGATCTTCGCCCCGCGCGCAACGACCATCCACAACCCTCAATGGCCCGCCACATCAACCATCAACCATGAACCATCAACCATTCCCCCCTGGTGGACCTACTGGTGGGCGGGGACTCCCTTCGGCGATCAGTGCCAGGACGGCGGCGCGATCCTCTACAGCTCCTTCTTCGACCTGATGGATCGGGCGAAGTACCGGGGCGCGGACAACGCATGGCAGAGGTTCGTCGAGATCATCGACCGATACCGGATGCCCGATCGGCTCTGCGGCGGATCGCCTCTATATCGCGGTGAGGTCTCCCAGCAGGAGAACGCGGGTGCGGTCGGCGTGGATTATCCATTCCCTGAGAGCGGGATGGTGCCCTGTTACTTCCTCTACGGCGTGATGGGGATCGATGCGACGCCCGAGGGGCTGAGGATCAGGCCGCAACTCCCGAAGGCGCTCACGTATGCCGAGGTCCGGGATGTCCACTGGCGGGGGATGACACTCCGAATCCGCGTCACGAATGCCAAGGTCGAGATCGACGGCTTCGACGCCGCCCGAAAGCCCTTCCGTCGGACGTTCGCCGTCAAGCCGGGCGGGAGCGCGGTACTCGGAGATTCCCTCGCATCGAGGTAGCTCCAAAGACCAAACCTTACTGGGTGGGTGGTCGGGGACATCGAGGTTGTAGGCATAGACTATGGAGCAGAAGAAACGACGGATAGCGCAGAGATTCGACGGACCTCCAACGCCGGCCGAGCGATTGCTCCGGCATCACCTCGATCCGCTCAAGTATAAGGGTTTCAAGTTCTTCCCGCAGGTGGTCTTTGGCGGTTTCGTCGCTGACTTCTACTGCCCGAGGCTCAGGCTCGTGATCGAAGTCGATGGTGCGTCCCACCAGGACAAGGCCGAGTACGATGCTTGGCGGACAACGCATCTGGAAGAGAGGGGACTGAAGGTGCTGCGCTTCACGAACGAGGAAGTGCTCACTGATGTCGATGCCGTGGTCGCGGCGATCATGAGGGGCAGGCGGTGAGTAGCTGCATTCGAGTATCTACTACGTTGTGCGTCCCACCGCCCACCCAGTAACGTATGGCTCTTCGCGGTGGGCATAGTCGGGATTCAGTTCCGGAGCGAGTAGAGGATCGCCAGGATGATCGGGATCAGCAGTGCGGCCGCTACGACCAGAAGCCGGATGCTGAACGGCTGCTCCGGCTGCGGCGCTTCATACGAGAGTTCCTCCATCGCAGCCGGCTGATCCTCGACCGCTTCTTCCGCTTCCAGCGCTTCCGATGAGCCGGCATCCGAGGCGGATTGCTCCATCAAGTCGCTCAGGATCGTCAGTGCCACTTCAGCATCTTCCGGCTTGACCCAGAGCTGAGTGCCGTCGTCGGGACCAGTCGGCCATATGCCCTCTATGAACTCGTTGTTCATTGCGTACCGGATGCCTGCCCCGTCGAAGAACGACCTGGCCGCCGTGATAAGAGTCTGATCGCGCGTCTCCAGTATCTTGACCAGTTCTTGGCTGTCTCCATGCATGGGAACGACCTCCGGAGGTCGAAGATATCCGACCGCTGAGCCATTCTACCACGCCCCAGTCGCCGAATCCTGCATGGGTGTGTCTACAACATGCGGAGAGCAACTCCCAACTGGGTGGGCGGGCGGGTACAAACTCCGGATGCGGTGGTGTCCGCCGTCCCCGGAGTTTGTACCCGCCCGCCCACCCAGTTGGGAGTTGCTCAGAATGACACCTCTGAGGCAGGAATCACCGACTCCGAGCGCGAACCAACCCGTAATCAGATCAACAGGAGCATTACATGACCGAGCATATCACTCAAGAATTCGAAAACGTGACCGTCGCCACCAAGGCGAATATCTACTTCGACGGCGGAGTCGTGAGTCATACCATCTGTTTCGCTGATGGGAGCAAGAAGACCCTCGGCCTGATCTACCCGGGCCACTACACGTTCAACACGGGAGCGCCCGAGCGGATGGAGATCATTTCCGGCGACTGCCGGGCACGTCTCGCAGGCGAGGAGGAGTGGGGACACTATCCCCCCGGCACGGCTTTCAGCGTCCCGGGCAACTCATCGTTCGAGATCGCCGTCGAGGAGATCATCACGGAGTACATCTGCTCATTCGAGTAGGCTAAGGAAATGTCCCCCTTGCGAAGGGGGACCGGCCTGTGGGCCGAGGGGGTCAGCGTTTCCTGAACAGCCCTGCCCATAGGAATTGCTGACCGAACAGCGGTGGGGACTCGTCCATCTCCCGCATCTGGCGCAGTTCCACCTCCTCGAACAGAGCGCCGAAGATCGTCTGTAGGCGCTCCTTCGAGTATCCGAGCCCACCGTGCATGCTCCGGTCGCGGTAGACCTGCCAGTCCGAGATATCCGAGCCGCCCATCTCCTCCGGTGGAGCGGCTCCCATGCAGACGATGCCGAACATCCCGCCGGGTCTGAGCGCCCGATCGAGTAGCTGGAGGTAGCTGATCCTCCGGTGCGGCGGGATGTGGTGGAAGCATCCGCAGTCGTACACAATGTCGTAGCTCTCGGACTCGATATCGAGGTCGAAGATCGACTTGCAGGCGAAGTTGATGCTCAGACCCCTCTCGGAAGCGCGCTCCTTCGCCCACTCGATGCTGACCGGCGAGATGTCGATCGCATCCACCATGCATCCCTGCTGTGCCATGTAGATCGCATTGCGTCCCGGCCCGCAGCCGAGTTCGAGCATTCGTCCAGGCTTCATCCGCTGGGTCTCGAAGTACTCCACCAGGTTCTCGTCGGGCGCACTGGTGAAGAAAGGGATTGGCTTCTCCCGATCCGCATAGAACTCATCCCACCATTCGCCCTCGTCCCGCAGCAACGAGTCGAGCATAAGGAGAATATCGTCGATCGTGTAGATGCCTTCGTCCATCCGTGTCTACTCCTCTATCGGGATCACGCGGTGCTCGACGCGGGACTGGTCCGCCGCGAAGCCGATGAGGTGGCCGTGGACCGAATCCTCGAGGCTCGTGGTCGAGATCGATGCCGGCTGACCTCGGAGCACGCGCACGAAGTCCGCGACCAGCCGATGATCGCCTCCGCCATGCCCGTCGCCCTTGACGTTCATGTCGATCCGCTCCTCGGAGTACTCGTGACCCTTACGCGCATCGGGATGCCGGACGACGAACGTGCCCTCGTCCATCACGCCCTGGATCTCTCCCTCCGTGCCGATGAGGTGGATCGACCGACACGGGCGCGATGTGCCGCCGACCATGTTGTGCGAAGCCGTGCATCCGTCGGCGAACTCCACGATCACCGCCTGATGATCGACGACGTCGTTGTCGCAGGCCCAGACGCAGCGCCCATAGGGGTTGTCCTCCCGCAGCGATTGGAGCTTCCCCTCGATGTCGAGGCCGAGGTGCTCGACCGGCTGCCAGGCGTAGAACCCCCAGAGGCCCTGCTCGATGTAGTTCTTCCGGGCCGAGTAGGGACAGTCGGCTTCGATGGCGCAGTCGAGCAGGCAACGCGTCCCCGAGCCCGCCGGCGCGCGCTCCGGGCGGAAGTACGTGCGGCTGCCGAAGCTGCTCACGGCGAGTGGGGCGATGCCCGACACCATCCAGGTGAGGATGTCCATGTCGTGGCAGCACTTCGACATCAGCATCGACGTGCTCTCGGCCTCCCGACTCCATTTCCCGCGCACGAAGCCGATCGCCATGTGATGGTAGCTGACGTTCTCCTGGGTCTGGACGCTCAGCACCTGGCCGATCTCCCCGTCCGCGACCCTCTGCCTCACCGCCGCGTAGAACGGGGCGAACCGCAACACGTGGCAGATCATCACCTTGTTCCCATGCCTGCGAGCCGTGTCCCTGAGAAGCAGGACCTCCGCCGCCGTGGGTGCGATCGGCTTCTCGAGCAGGAGATCATACCCCTGCGCGAGGAGGGGCAGGGAGGTTTCGATGTGCTGGCGGTCCATCGTGCCGTTGATCGCGGCGTCCGCGAGCCGGGCTTCGATGCGAGTTCGTCGGCCGTCTCGAAGCATAACTCGTCCGGGATGCCGAACTCCTCGGCCGTCTGCTTCCGGCGGAACTCGTTCGGCTCGGCGACGGCGACGACCTTCAACTCATCGGGATGCTCGGTGCCGTAACGCCCGTAGCACACGCTCCGATGCCCGGCCCCGATGATGACTGCGGTGATTGGCTTGGATTGAGATGTCATTGTCTGTTCTCCACGATCCTGTGATTCACCATACTCCTGAACGCGTCCACCTCTTCCGTTCCCGAAAACGCTCTCTTCGGGATCACCGAGTACATTGAGCGCCCATACACCAGGAGGAACACCCTGTCGGTCTCCACCACCTTGCTGTAGTGCGACCAAGCGATCTCCGAGTCAATGGTTGGCGTCTTGAAGTGGATTCCCTTGTCGCCGAACTCGATCTCATAGCGCTCGCGGAACTTAGGATTGGTGCGGAAGGCTATTCGCGCCTGCAACGGTCTTATAGAAAGCAGGTCGAACCATTCGATCACGGCCAAAGGAAATGGCAGGAACGCCCACCACTGCGCGCCCGCCGCCGAGACAGACCATATTCCGAAAGCAAGCAGCAGACCAGCCACGATCTTGTTCACCTTCGAGGCAGATCCGGTAGCATCATAGGCGCGCACCGCATGTATCTGCTCGAGCAGGGTGGGCTCGTAACTAACTGCAATGACTCTGGTGTCTTCCACTGTCGGTCCTCCGATCTACAGATGAACGATCTCTCCGGTCTCGATGCTTTGGAGCGCGGCGAGGCTGACCCGGAGCGCGATGCGGCCGGATGCACACGTTCAGGTCCATAACAGCTTCCAGTCCGCTTCGCCACAATCCGGGCGCAGTACCCGCCGGCCCTCGTGCGTTCACGCTCCGGTCACAAATAGGTCAAGGAAAAGCCTTTCTTCCTCGGCCTACACGCCGTGTAAGCCCTCCTACACCCCGTGTAGGCCGAGTTACACGGCGTGTAGGACGAGTTACACGGCGTGTAGGACGAGTTACACGGCGTGTAGGCCCTGTTGCACCCCGTGTGAGCCCTGTTGCACCCCGTGTGAGCCCTGTTGCACCCCGTCTGAGCCTTGTTGCACGGCGTGTAAGCCTCCTCACACGGCGTGTGAGCGCCATGTGATCAAAGAGAGAACAGATCACTGAGGAACGCCGCATTCTCCCTCGCGGCCTGAGCGGGCGGGACGGCGGCGGTGTCCTGCTCGGCGATGACCCACATGCCGCCGGTGTTCCCCTTGATCCAGTCGGCCGCCTCCCGAAGCGGCGCGATCCCCGTGCCGAGGACGACGGTGTCGCACCCCGGGCCGTCGGTCGCGAAATCCTTGAAGTGGATCGCGTAGATCCGCTCCTTGATGCGGTCCAGGAACTGCGCGATGTGCCATCCGCCCTTCATCACCCAGCCGACGTCCGGGCAGAACCCGAGTTGGTGGCTTCCCTTCTCGATCAGCGCGTTGATGACGCGCGCATCGCCCGCGAACTCCCAGTCGTGATTGTGATAGAGCAGGCGCTTGCCCACTGATGCGCACTCCTGGGCGGCGGTATTCAGCGCGAGGAAGTCGCGGGCGAATTGCACATCGTCCTGGTATCGGAGCCCCGAGTAGATGAGGTACTGCGAGCCCAGCGCGGTCATGTACTCCAACGCGAGATCGAGTGTCCGCCGCTCCTCGTCGGCCTGTGCGGGGTCGAGCAGATTGCCCCCGGTGTGCAGGGCAACGAGCGCGAGCCCCCGTTCGTCGAGCATCCGCTTGATGTCCGCGGGCGGGTGATTCTTCACGTGCCGGAAGCCTATCTCGACACCGGCGAACCCGGCGGCTTTCACTTCATCGAAAACTCGGGGGAAATCCTTCGACTGCTCGTCTCCCCACGTGATCGTCTGACATGCGATTGCGAACTGGCTCATCTCTCATGCACCTCCACGCTTACCTCATTATCAGTCACGCGCCGGAGGATTACCTCCGAGTCGCCGAACCGGTAGCGGATCTCGTCGGGGTGGCCGAGCATGCCCGCGATCTGCTCGTAGACCTCGCGCACCTGGAAGTCGTCGGTCAGGACGAACTTCCCCTTGCCCTCGGTTAGCACCCTCACGCCCGAGTCCCAGTCGGAGAAGCCGTGCTTCTTCGCCAGCGGACCCCATGCCACGCAGACCGCACCCTCGTTCACGCATCGGCGGACCGCGTCCATCGTCGGCCCGCTGATCTGCGTCCCGGTGAGGAACAGGAGCGGGACTCCCTTGAGAAGATCATACCCGGCCTTGTGATCGTACACCACGACGCCGTTCAGCGGCACGAAGAACCGATGGAGGTCCGCCTGCACCGGGCGCGTCAGGTAGTTCGGCGATGCCCCCTCCGGGACCTGCTGGTATCCGTATGAAGCGGTCCATGCCTTGAAGTAGGAGAGCCCGTCGCGGCCCGTCTTGCCGTGAGTGAGAAGGTTCCAGATCCCGAACCAGGCCTCGGTGTCCGGATTGCTGTGCAGCTTCGGTGAGCCGAAGAGGTTGTCCGGGAAGGCCGCGCAGAATCGCTGTCCGTGGCAGGTGTCGTCGAACCGGATGATCGCCGCGTTGGGCTTCACGTCGCGGAACGTCCACTTGCGGGGATGGGCGGGGACGTATTCCCGGCAGAACGACTTCAGGACCTCGCCGTGGGGGGTGAGCTTGCCGGTCGAGGAGTCGATCAGCGAGAACGGGATGCCCGCCTTCCCCGCCGGCTTGAGGTTGTAGCCCGCGCCTTCGATGTAGATCAGGTCCGCGCCGAGCCAGTACGCGAGCAGGAGGTTGCTCTTCATCTCCTCCGCCGTGTGGCCCGGAATCTGATCCCAGAACCAGAGATCGCAGTCGGCCCAAAGCTCGGTCCCGTACTGCTTCGCCGCTCCCATGCCGATCGCGAGACTCACCGACGAGTAGAACTCCTTGCAGATCTTCGGGCAGACCGTGAACCCGGCTTCTCCGGCGAGATGGAGCATCACCGGCCAGACGTGGGTCGCGGTCACAGGCGCTCCGAGCGCGCCGAACTTCGATCGGAGCGCCTTGTACGCGCCGAGAGTTTCGGTGTAAGCCTGATCGAGCGTCTCGAACTTCCTGTAGTCGACGAGCCATGCGGGCGCGTAGTTGTTCATCAGCCGGCAGTGCTCCAACTCATCGAACACGACGCCCCTGAACCGGCTGCTCCCGCTCTCCTTCGCGGACCGGACGCACTCATCGGGCGGATCGATCATGTGGCATGCGATCGAGAAGTCGAGGTTGAGGCGCTGGCAGAGGCCGAGCATCGCCTTGTTGACCTCATCGGCGGGCAGATCGCCCGCGCTGGCGGAGGTGTTGACGTAGTAGTTGATGTAGCCGATCCCCATCTCGCGCAGGGAGTCCTCGACCGCCTGCGTCACGGGCACCTGGGTGGGCATCTCGATGCCGACCTTGAACCGGGGTGGGGCGGCGCTCGATGGGAGTGTCGCGATCAGGAGCGCGATGAGCACGATGCAGGTCATAGGTGTCATGGTGTCGTCATCTCCTCGGCTTGATGGTCAGATCGGCGTGGGATACGTCGGTCAGGGTGCGCCAGACGTAGCCCTCTCCGGACGGGAGCCGGACTCCGAGCCTGGGGATCGTCTGCCCGGCTCGGAGTTTCAGGGTGAAATGCGCCTGGCCGTCGTTCATCTCGAACAGGATCTCCGCCCGCACGATGCCGCTCAGCGTCCTGATCGGCCAGTTCGTCGCCCGGACGCCTTTCCACGAGGGCGGGACTCGCGGGATGATTCTGACTCCCCCGCTGAGCGACGAATCATCGACCCCAAGCATCAGTCGGGCCGCCTTCAACGGCTCACTGACGTTCACCAGATTGAGGGGGCCGCATCCGCCCGACAGCCCGGTCTTGCCGATCGCGTCCGGCGACCAACTCTGCTCGCAGAAGTAGTACCGGCACAGTCGCCCGAAGCCGTAGTCGACGCCCTGGTTCTCGTAGGTGGACTTCGCGATCCACTCGGCGAGCTTGCCGGCCATGTCTATCTTATCGTAGAGGAGCATCATCTGCAGCGCGTAACCGTTCCCGTAGGCGCAGGATGAGTTGAGCCCGAGGCGGAGGACATCGAACTGCGTCCAGATGCCGTACCTCTCGAACTGCTCCCTCCGCAGCGGGACCGCGTACAGCTTGTCGAACGTTGCGAGGCAGTGGTCCGCGCCCGACCATTCCGATTCCAGGGGAAGCAGGCCGAGGGAGTCGGAGTACATGCATGCGACTCCGTTCAGCCCGCCGAAGCCCTTGTTGATCTCGTGGTCGATGATCGCCGGATCGGGCTTGAGCGACTTCGGGTCGATGCACCAGATCCACGCGCCGTCCGTATCGACCAGGTACTTCGCCATGTTGTCGCGCAACTTGCGGGCGTCCCGGCGGTAGATCGCCGAGAGCTTCTTGTCCCCGGCCTGGTCCTCCATCTGAGCCGCCGAGAGGAGGGCCAGCATCGAGAGGTTGTTCTGCACGACGTTGCACCACTCCCCAGGGATGCCGCATCCACCGCCGAACTCGCCCGTGCCCGCGAGGAGTGGGACCTGCTCCAGGCGCTTGTGGATGTATCGGACGGGCGAGGCGTCCTGATGGAGGAATTCGTATATCTTCGCCCTGAACGGATGCTCCTCGGGAAGTCGCTGCCAGAGGAGGACCATGCCGATGATGATTGAGGACGTGCCGTCGAGTTCCGCGCCCGACTTCTTGTCGCGCGGACCGAAGTACTCGGGGAACGAGAAGAAGCCCTCCGCGTTTCGGTCGACCTGCGTCATCAGGCAGTCGGCAGTCAGGCACGCGTGCTCGAAGTTCCCCCAGAGCGCCAACTCGCGCATGAACGTTCCGCCGTCGCGCGTCCAGAATGTGCCCGACCACCCCTGCGGGATGGGCGACGCGTGGAGGAATCCCGGCGGGTAGCCGCCGTTGGTGTCCGAGACGAAGTTTCGCTTCAGGACGCCCGAGTAGGAGCAGGCGATCTCCTTCGTGAAGAGGTCGGCCATCTCGGACCCGAAGAACTCGATCGAGCCGGGACAATCGGCATCGAGATCGACCGGCAGCCCGGCCTTGACAGCGGCGATCATCACGAGAGAGAGTATTGCCGGCAGCAGGAGTGTTCTTGTTTTCATCCTATATAGCATCTTGGCGGTCGAGGGTCATTCATCCTGCTGCGGAACTCGGTGAACATTTGCCGCGTATGATCGTCTAGAGCTGCAGAGGCCGGTCATCTCCCGACGGCGTGACATTCGATGCAATACGGAGGAACATAAGATATGAAACTGAAGAGAATTGCGCTCCTGGTGGCGCTGATCGTTGGAGTCGCCTTCGCGGCGGCATATGCAGCGCCGGTAGCGAAGCAGAAGATGGCCGGACGACCGGGGCACTGCCTCGCATTCCTGAAGACCCTCAACCTGACCGACGACCAGAAGGCTCAGGGCAAGCAGATCTTCCAGGCCTCACGCGAGAAGATGAAGGCGCTCTGGACCGACAAGACTCTTACTCGCGAGCAGAAGGCGGCTCAGATGAAGGAGATTCGTCGGACCGGGCTGATGGAGTTCCGAGGGATTCTGAACCCGGATCAGCAGGCGAAATTCGACAAGGCGATCAAGAAGGCCGGGCAGCGCATCGGCGAGCGGCGAGGGGAGATTCGCTCGAAGCTGGCGATGGTCGCGAAGGCGTTGAACTTGACCGACGACCAGAAGGCGCAGATCAAGCAGATCGTGGCCGGGCACAAGGACGAGTTGAAGGCGCTCAAAGAGGACACGAAGCTCACCCGCGAGCAGAAGATGGCCCAGTTCAAGCAGATCCGCGAGTCGATCCGGACCGAGATCAGGGGCATTCTGACTCCCGATCAGCAGCAGAAGTTCGACCAGATCGTCTCGAAGATCGGCGAGCGGATGAGAGGGCGCAGGGTGCCCGCGAAGAAGTAGATCATCATCCGACTGACACACACTCAAAGGCCCGAGGGACTCCTTCTCCCCCGGGCCTCTGATCCATTAGCATTGCGTCAGCGTGACCTGTCCGAGCCACAACCGGGATCAAGGTTCGTCCGGGTCTAGCTGGTTATCAAACACCTCTTCACTATCATCAGCGGTCTCTGCAGCTGCTATGGCCACAAGGGCGACACGACCGCTGCATCCTACATTGCAGGGGAACGGTGGCTCACAGGTAGCGTATAAGGTCCTGCCATCAAAGACGAACTTCATCTGCTTCCAAGGCACCGGCGCGGTCCCGGTGGCGCTTGCGATGGCAGCCCGTTGGTGATCCACCACAACCTGGGGTTCTGGATAGTCCAGACTTGCGCGGCCTGGCGTCACTGAAACCACCTTGCCATGCAACAAGCACTGGGGCATGCTCTCAACAGTCCAGCTTGGTTTGTCCTCAAGCGGTTTTGATAGAAGCCTAAGAGCGTAGTCCCGCATCTCAGCCTTCACCGGCTTGACCAGTCTCTCTTGGATCTCCGGGATACATCGCTTCGCTGGCCCGCGACTGAATGACGCCGCTACCTCATTGAAAGTGCGCTCAAGAAACTGCTCGAAGGCGAATAACTGAGAGGACAGTTCACTTCTTGACCTCGGTGATGACCGAAACGGGTCATCTCGCATCGTGCGGCGGTGCACTGACTGGCAATACGACCTGGACACAGCTAAGGAGTCAATGTAGACGCGTCCTGCTGGGGTTATCTCCAGACCATCACTGCTTTCCTCGAGTAGTCCATGGCTCAGCAGCACAGTTATAGTAGCATCGATGTGTGTCTGCTGGATCTTATCAGGCCAACCCAAGAGGATGCCTTGGGCTACCTCAGCCCGTGGAACAGGTTGTTCGCGAACGTAGCCAAGGTAAGCAGGCATCAGGCAGAGCGGACGTAGCCATACGCCTAGAGCGCCCCCGTTGAAGCCGCTGAGGTTGCAGTCATACAGGTTGATGATGGATCCTCCACTGGGTCCCTGGCCTTCAGGTCTCTCTAGTTCGGTGTATCGCTCGTTCGTCCCGAGAACGAGTGGCATGATCAGGTTCCGAACGGGCACTTTGGTGGGTTCAAGGCCAGAGATAGCACGCCTAATCAACTCCATCGGCAGGTGCCCGGATTTCAGCGTCGTCACGATATGCGACAACGCAGCCGTCCGACTTGTCTCATTGGACAATCTAGTAACCAGATCCAGAAAGCTCATCGGGGGCGAGTCGGGGACAGCCCGGAACTTATCCTGCATAACTAACAGCAGGTGACGCAGCACAGCTGTGAAGTCCTTGACGGGCCATACAATGGTTGGGCTGATGCGTATCTGTATGTGAGAAAACAGATCATCCATTTCCCCGTTATCCGCCAGGTAGGAAATCCGTTGATGCATAATATCGGCCAACGTAGCAGCTTGCTTATCGTGAAACGCGGGTAGAGGGCAGAAGTGCTTCGGGTAATTCCTCTGAAGACACTCACTCGTTTCCGGTCGGATACAGATGGCAATAGGACACGGATACTCTCGATGGAGCTCTTCCCTAAGTACTATGATGTTTCGCTGGTGTTCCTCGTCCGCTTGATCTACGTTGTCAATGAGAAGCAGAAAGTGCCGACCCTGGCTGCGGAGACCTTCAATCACCCCGCGCATGATCGCTGGCCGGTTCACATTGATGAGGGCAGCGTCCGGCACTCCTCCGGCACCGAGCATAGTAAAGCACGAGCAGAAGACTTGTATTCTGCCTGCCACGCTGGGGACCATCTGGGACAGGATATCGGCATTGCTGCAGATGAATTGATCTATATGCTTATTGATCTTGTCACGCCAGTTGGATCCTCCGGTGTCGTACTCAACCAGAACCGCTACAGTGGAGTTACCACTCTGCAATGATCGTTTGGTGAGAGCGAAATGCGAGAAATACTCGGTCTTCCCTACGCCGGGGTCACCGATCATAACTAGCATGCTAGGAGAGCCCTTTGCAGCGAAATCATCAAGACGCTTGTCCCAAAGCTCCTCGTCGGGTGTCGTAACGTAGCATGAGTCTGCGAAATCCTTGAACCTTGGTATCGCCTCTCCAGACAGAGAGTGATACAGTCGCCCGAACAGATCGGTCAAATCAGTCGCTGCATACTCGTGTATCGGGCTGTAGAAGTTGGCTGTCTTGTCGCGACGGTCCCACCGCGCCCACATCTCCATTTCCATGACGACCCTCCATGAATATGATCACCACTGGTCCGTGCCCCCTGCGTGGATCGCTGCAATGGCCGCCGACCTATGAGGGCGCACGCAGTGAGCTATCCTAACAAGGCCCTTCAAGAGTATAACCCGGACTTACCAATCTGTCAATAGGCAGGTTTGTCCCTCTGTGAGCCGATTGGGGCGGACAGGAGCATCCACGCGAGCGGGGTTTGACTCTAGTCTCGCACGTTCCGGTGGATCATGCTGTTCATCCTTCCATCGGCATCGCACGTCGATCTCATGCTTGCGAAGGGTTTCCAGGAAGCTTCGATGGTGTCCTGGATGTTGGCGAAGGCTCCTTCCCGTGTCTCGCCCTCGCTCACGCAGCCGGGAAGGGCAGGGCAGGTCACGACGTAGCCGCCCTCTTTGGCTGCCTCGATGCGTCAGTGATGGGTTCCACCTCTCCTCACAGTGAACTCCACTCTGCTGCTGTCCTGCTACGGCTAGTGGAAGCTCTGGAGCGGTTCGCTGTGTCACCCCCTTCGGCCAGACTGAACTCAGCCCGCAGATGGCTAATGGCACCGCTGAAGGTCAGTTGGTGTCTCTTGAACACTCTATGGGTGTCGGGACCCAGTCATTTGACATACCTCTCCTCAACCTTACCCTCTTCGTCTGGATCGAAGACCCAGAACCGTCTGAGATAGGCTTCGCTTGTCATGCCTAGGGCACAGAAGTAACGGAAGAATTGGTCGGTATCGGGCAGAGAGAAGCCGATCACATATATGTCCTCAGCTTCAGCCAACTCACCCGCGGCAGCCTGCCATACCTCGGCAATCTCATGATATCTGTAACCCTTGTTGTACGTTGGGGGAACAATGAGCGGCCTGCACGGCCCCGTATGCCCGCATGTGTAAGTGAACGTACCCAGGAGAAACCGTCCGAGTGGTCGACCACCAGAACCCATGTCCTCCAGCTCATCCTTGTGGAAGCGCAGTGTGGCTAGATGCTTCCCAATGCTCCACCACGTAGGCTTCCCGCATTGTTCGCAGAACGTCCAGTTCAACGAGCCATGCAGCTTAAGCAGACTGATCCCGTCGTCTCGGCATTCGTTCAGACAGTAGTTTGGCTCGAGGCCTGCGTGATATAGCGCGTGATCTACGCATGGGTCGTAGTTGAAAGTCAGTACCGATACCGAAGGGGTATCGGTAGACTCATTGTGTCTGATGACACGAAGCAGATCACCGAACGCAGCATACGCACCGGGCGGAACAAGACCTTCACCTCCGGGTCCTGGACTCAAAGCTATTGTTGCCCCAAGCGTCTGTGCGATGAGCCGTTCCATCGCAGAAGGAAGCTCTCCTACCTGCTCGGTTCCCATGGTTCCCAGCCTTCCGAGTAGACTGGCCATCTCAAAAGCCGCGAACAGGGATTCTACGTTCCGGTAGTCGATCAGTGCATTGGAATGAGTAGAAAGAAGCTGGTTACGGGCGCGGAGTACGAGATCGGCATCGTCCGACGGAATCCTACCAGACTTGCTCAACTGCTGCGCTACGTCAAGGAAGTTTGCCATCACAGGTGCTCCTGCCTCAACCGACGCCCCTGCTCCCAGAATAAAGACTGTCTCAGCCATCCGCCACTCCTTGCTGTGCTGCCTTCACCATTTGGGGTAACCAGTAAGCACATAGGCCCTAGAGGTCACGCTACCACCAGAGCCTATGTGCCTCTGTAACTAAGCGAGCATCAGGCCATATCGGTCACGAACTGGGCGACCATGTCGCCGACCTCGGTGGTCGAGTAGCCCATCTTGCCCGCGGTCATGCTCTTCATCTTCTCGCCGGTCGCCTGCGCGATCGCCTTGTCGACGAGGTCGGCCGCCTTCTGCCTCGCCGAGCGTCTCCAGCATCATCTGCAGCGCGCCGATCGCCGCCAGCGGGTTGATGACGTTCTTGCCCGTGTACTTCGGGCGCCGAGCCGCCGATCGGCTCGAACATCGAGACGCCCTCGGGGTTGATGTTGCCGCCCGCCGCGATCCCCATGCCGCCCTGAATCATCGCGCCCAGGTCGGTGATGATGTCGCCGAACATGTTGTCGGTCACGATCACGTCGAACCACTCCGGGTTCTTGACCATCCACATGGTGGTCGCGTCGACGTGCGCGTAGTCGGTCTTGATGTCGGGGTACTCCTTCGCCACCTCGTAGAACGCGCGCTCCCAGAGGTCGAAGGCGAAGGTCAGGACGTTGGTCTTGCCGCAGAGGGTCAGCTTCTTCCGCTTGTTGCGCTTCCGGCAGTACTCGAACGCGTAGCGGAGGCAGCGCTCGACGCCCTTGCGCGTGTTGATCGACTCCTGGATCGCGACCTCGTCCGGCGTGCCCTTCTTCAGGACGCCGCCCGCGCCGGTGTAGAGGCCCTCGGTGTTCTCGCGGACGACCACGAAGTCGATGTCCTCCGGGCCCTTGTCCTTGAGCGGGGTCTCGACGCCCGGGTAGAGCTTCACCGGGCGCAGGTTGATGTACTGGTCGAGCGCGAACCGCAGCGCGAGCAGAATGCCCTTCTCGAGGATGCCCGGCTTCACGTCGGGATGGCCGATCGCGCCGAGGTAGATCGCGTCGTACTGGCGCATCTCGTCGGCCGCGTCGTCCGGCAGCACCTCGCCCGTCGCAGATAGCGGTCGCCGCCCCAGTCGTAATGCGTCGGTCTCATACTTGAATCCGGTCGCCTTCGCTGCCGCCTCGAGGACCTTGAGTCCCTCGCGGACGACCTCCGGGCCCGGTGCCGTCGCCGCCGATGACGGCTATCTTGTAAGTCTTCAAAAGTCTATCTACCTCCTAGCTCTATGATTGCGGTTGGCCCACGTGCGGGGCCGCGCTCAGTATAGGCGATTATGCCTTCTATTGCAAGTGCTCGAATTGCTTCACGAACGATGTTACCGAAACGGAAACGTTGCCTCAGATAAGAATGTTACCGAAACTGAGGCATGGAGAAGATGACAACTGCATCCGTAAGAGAAGTCGTGAGGCGCAAACGCAAAGAATATGGCAAAGCCACCAAATCGGAGAAGAAGCTGGTATTGAGTGAAGTCCAGGGATTGACCGGTTACCACAGGAAGTCGCTGGTGAGGCTGTTCGCGAAAGGAGTTCCACCAGCGAGGAGTCCAGTGAGACGCGCAAGGAAGTCGAAATACGAGCCGATAGCCCACAAGCTGAAGACACTCTGGGCTGCGAGTTTCTACGCGTGCGGTAAGCGTCTGCAGCCGTTTCTGACTGAGTTTCTACCCATACTGGAGTCATTCGGGGAGATAACGGTTACACCAGAAGAAGAGAGGCTGCTTAACTCGATCAGCGCGTCGAGCATCGACAGGTTGATGAAGAAGGAGCGGTCTGCCCTATCGCTAACAGGGAGGACCTTAACAAAGCCGGGGACACTGCTTCGGTCTCAGATCCCGGTGAGGACGTTTGCCGACTGGGATGAAGCTGAGCCTGGGTTCTTCGAGATGGACTTGGTGGGTCATTGCGGAGGTGACGGGAGCGGAGAGTTCCTGTATACTTTGACTATGACTGATGTAGCGACCGGATGGGTAGCGCTTGATGGAATGAAAGGCCGAGGGGAGCACGGAACCGTGCTTGCGGTGCAGTCCGCGTCCAAGAGCGCACCGTTTGCAGTCAGAGGCATAGATACCGACAACGGCGGCGAGTTCATCAACCATCACATGAACAAGTACTGTCGAGCGCACAGGATCACGTTTACGCGCAGTCGGCCTTACAAGAAGAACGATCAATGTCATGTAGAGCAGAAGAACTGGAGCGTAGTCCGGCAGTTTATAGGTTACCGGCGATTCGAGACGGACGAGCAGCTTGCGGTACTAAAGGCGATATATCCGCTGATCGTGGCGTATCACAACTTCTGTCAGCCCATGATGCGTCTTAAAGAAAAGGAGCGGATTGGGAGTAAAGTGATCAAACGCTATGAGCCTGCGATGACGCCGTACCGCAAGCTGATAAGTGTTGAAGGATGGCTTGACGATGAAGCAAAGGATCGCCTCGATAAAGAACGTAGAGCGACGAACCCGGTGGAGCTACTAAGACGCATCCACAGGCTATCATCAAAGCTTGACAGGATGCCGAATAAAGACAGATCGAAAGCGAGCAAGGCGCGGCCCTGAGCGGCGATCAAGAGCCGATCTGACATACTTGAACACACTACTTGGTAACATTATCAATGACGCAACGAATGGCGTTTCGGTAACAAAGTTAAATGAGGCAACACGCCAGCAGGTCACCAGTTCCTACTCGCTCCACGGCTCCTCGTGTTCGCCGAAATGCAGGATCAGGTCCGATCTGTCCAGTGGACCATCCTCTCTGAACTGCGGGAGGTAGTCAGCTTCCAGCTCCAGCAGCTCATCGAGAATCTTCTGAGCTGCTTCTGCACTATGAACGATGGGGTCGGCGAGGAGCGCTTGCAGAGCAGTATCCGTTGATCCGTCGTTCGCTGCCTCGACGATGAGTCTCTGCATCCCCGCCTGCGTGTTGCAGAGGGATGCGATCCCGTTGGGAAGGTCTCCGATCCGGAGTCCCTGGATGCCGTAGGAACTGATGATGGCCGGAACCTCGACGATGACATCCTTAGGCAGGTTGGTGATGTAGCCGTCGTTCGGGATGTTGACCGCGAGTTCGAGGTGATTGCTGTTTGAGAGGATGCCTGCGATGATGTCGATGGCGCGCTCGCCTGATCTGCGGTTGAGAAGATCGGTGATGGGCTCCTGGCCGTTCAGGACGCGTCGGATGCGCTCCCACATCTCCTCGCGATACCGAGCACCAGCTTCGAAGTCATAGCCCTTCGTGCCGCAGTACTCGTGAGCGAAGGGGAGATACTCGCCGATGTGATCGTCGCCGGGCGACGGATAGTAGTGGAAGGTGTCGTACATCTTGCGACAGAGCGGCTGGAAGGCAGGATCGTAGTCCTTCAGACACTCCTCCAGCCTGGGATAGGCATCCTCACCTGTGTCCTTGAAGCGCAGGTCGAGGATCCAGGTGAAGTGATTCAGGCCGGCCGCCTTGACGTCGAGGTTCTCGGCATCGACTCCCATCACGCGTGCGAGGTTCTGAAGCTGTCCGCCGATCCCGTGACAGAGTCCGACCACTTGAACGTAGAGGTACTCCTTGACCGCCATGCAGAGCTTGGGGACGGGATTGGTATAGTTGAGGACGAGTGCGCTCGGGCAGTACCCCCAGACATCGTGGCAGATGCTCAGCATCAGGTGGTGGTTCCGCATTGCATGGAAGAGACCGCCCGGTCCGCCGTTCTCGCCGAGCACCTGCTTCACGCCATGTTTGAGCGGGACCTCGAAGTCGAGCTTCCACAGCTTCTCGCGTTCGACCTCGAAGGAGGTAATGACGAACTCCGCATCGGGAAGCGCCTCTCTCCGGTCGGTCGTGTGCTCGATCGTCAGACCCGCGCCGGCGGCTTCGTTCATCTTGCGCGCCAGGGTGGCGATTGTCTCGAGCGCCTCTCGGTTGATGTCCACCAGGGACACAGTGCTCCCCTTGAACCCGGGTGTGTTGATGATATCGCCGATGGTCCCGAGTCCGAATGATGCGCTCCCCGCGCCGATAAGTACGATCTTTGTAGCTCTCATTGGTGTCTCCTTCGCTGCGGTCCGAAGCCGATTCTACTTGGCCATGAGCACTCTGTCAAGCAGACCGATTGCCAGAAAGAGTTCACGATCGTTGATAGTGAAGTTTGTCAGGCTGGATCGGTCGCGGGTGTCTGAGGAACGCCCATGAGCATCCGCCGGCATGACTCCATCGCATCTTCACCACGCAAGTGCCAGGTCCCGAATAGACTCATCAGCGCCATGCGGGTCTCAGATCCCTTGGCCGACCGTGTGCCGCCGCTGATCTTGCGAGCCGTTACCGCAGGCCGGATCGCTCGCTCGGCCGCGTTGTTCTCGCTTGGTACTTCCGGACATTCTACGAAGACAAACAGCTCCGGCAGGAACCTCTCGATCCGCTGAGCCAGTATCCGCTGGGGAACATCCCGCTTCAGGTATGGCCTGGCGAGCCGATACAACTCTTCCTCGAATGCGATCCGCTGCTCGTGCCGAGCCTTCGACTCCTCGTTCGAATATCTCTTCGCGCGTCTGTAAACGGCCTTGACCTTGCCGACCCAGACTGCTACCCCTCTCTTGTCAGGGTTCGCCTCGACGAGCGTTCGCAAGTCCCGCAGGTAGTGCACCCAGCACCGCTGATGCCGCCCCAAGAGCACGTTGTAACCGCAGTAGAAGTCGCTTACGACTACACCGCCGTAGTCCTCTCCCAGCACATCCTTTGCGACCTCTCCGCTCCGACTCTTGTCTCGGATGAAGTAGCGCACGCGTGGCGTCGAGAAGCTCCAGATGTATCCGTTCCTCCCGTCTTCCCGCCAGACCGGTCTCATCCGCGTTCACCGCAGGGCTTCCCCGCACCGCATGAAGAAGCTTCTCTACCTCCGACTTCCCCATGGATGCTACCGTATGTAGTATCTTTGTGATCTCTCCGCGCCCGAGATGCAGACCGTAGAGTGATTCCAGAAGCTTCTGCACACGCTCGACCGGCATTCTACCGACCGTGTGGAGATAGCTCACCAGGCTCATCAGCCGGATGCCCACCCGGTGTGTCCCGACCACCTCTTCGGAGAGGTCGAGCTTCGGCACGTGTATCTTGTGGCAGACTCCGCAGTACCGTCCGATCACCAGGTGCTCGATGATCCTGACCGGCATCACCGGTATCTCGATCACCTGCCGGCTGTGATGCATCGTGCCGCCGGAGAGCTTCCTGCCGCAGTCGGGACAGGTGTCGAGCGCGTGCTCCACGATCTCCGTGGGGGTCTCCCTCAAGCGGGCAAACGACTTCTGCCGCTTCTTGCGATCCTTCTTCTTGCGCTCGGGCCGGTTTGCCTTCACAAAGGCAGGTATCGTCCTGCCGCCGCCACCGAGCTTGGACCGGAGTTCTTCATTCTCCTTCTCAAGCGCTCGGACGCGTTCGGTCAGGGTGTCTACACCTTCACGCAACTCCAGGACGGCCTGATGCTGCTCTCGGATCGCCTGGTGCTGCTCCAAGACGATGCCGATCAGTTCTTCTCTTGATAGGTTGCCGAGATCGTTCACAACCTACCATTCGACAGCCGATCCTGGGGTACCTTCCTCAGATTATCAATGATCGTGAACTCTTACGATTGCCAAGGTCCACGGTTCCTGCTATTCTACGAAATGAGCAAGCAACCTTTGGAGGTGCGTTATGTGGCATATGAGTCTTCCCTGGTGGGAGTTCCTGGTCCGGGCTGCGGTCGTGTACGTCTTCATACTGGTTCTTCTGCGACTCGGGGGGAAGCGGGCGATCGGTCAGATGGGCGCGGGGGAGTTCGTCGCGATCCTCCTGGTCAGCAACGCGGTCCAGAACTCGATGAACGGCGGTGACAACTCGATCAGCGGTGGATTGATACTCTCGACCGTCATCATCGGACTGAGCGTCTTCCTCGCATACATCACCTACTACTCGAAGACCGCCGAGAAGGTCATCGAGGGAGTGCCGGTTATACTGGTCAGGCATGGAGAGGTCATTCACAAGAACCTGCGACGCGTGCTCCTCAACGAGTATGAGCTGCATCATGCGCTCCGGATTCAGGGCGTTCGGCATATCCGCGATGTCTCCCTCGCCATCCTCGAAAGCGACGGCAAGATCAGTGTGACCTTGAACACCACGAACCACACAGGGCAGTGAGAGTGGTGGGAGTGTACTCCTTATGCGATCGGAGTGCACTCCTGACGCTATTGGAGTACACTGCTGCTACCTCAGGAGTACACTCCTGACGCCTTGGGAGGATACTTCGACCGCACGGCTGCGACACCTGCGGGTGCATTCGCGTTGAGTGGGTAGCAAGTAAGGAAGGAGTCTCCTGTAATAGTCGGTAATGGTTTGTTGAAGGACAAACATTCCGAAAGGAGACTCCCAGAGAATGCTTACACTTTTGCACACAGACTCCCTCCTTCAGGCCGCTCGCGACTTTGCGCGCAGCTACATCGATTGCACGGACTTAGGGTCAGCCGAGGAGCGTATTCAGATCCTGGCGCGTCAGATTGCCGGCGCAATGATGAGTGAGGTTGCCGCCAAGATGAGCGGAAAGCCCACCTACAAGGGTGTTGGGATAGAATGCGAATGCGGCAGACTGGCCAGGTTCAAGGGATACCGGAAACGCTTCATTCGGACTTTGCACGGAGACATAGAGGTCGAGAGGTCATACTACCGTTGCGACCATTGCAGGCGGGGCTACATTCCATGGGACCGCGAGCAGGGGCTGTCCGAGAGAGTATGGACCGCCAGAGTGAAGGAACTCACCGCCTCGATCTGCGCCGCGCTTCCATATGAAGCAGCCGCAAGGCTGATCGAGCGAACCACGGGTATTGCGATCGAAGAGAGCAGCGAAGAAGAGATAGTCCGGGATGTTGGGGAATGCCTCCGCCGAGAGGAGCAGGAAGCGATCATCTCTGTGGTAGACACAGGTGAAGAGGTCTCCTGCGAGGCGACGCCACAGAGGCTCTACATTGGCATAGACGCGGCCAAAGCGCACACCGATGGCCAGTGGCATGACATCAAGACCATGGTGGTATACGAAGGCGTTCCGGCTGCAGGCAAAGACACGGATACCGTCACCAACTCGCGCTACATAGCGGCGCAAGAGACGAGCGACGAGTTCGGGAGACGGGTATACACCAGAGCACTGCAAGCCGGCTATGACGGGGCAAAAGAGCGTATAGTGATCGCCGACGGCGCAGACTGGATATGGAGAGAGGTCAGGAATCATCTGCCGGAGAGCATCAAGATCATCGACTACTGGCATGCCTGTGAGCACATATACGGCTTGGCGCGGACACTCTACGGAGAGGGGAATCCCAAAGGGAAGCGCTGGGCAAACGAACACTGCCGGAAGCTTAAAGAGAAGGGGCCGGGGAGTCTGCTTAGAGCCATGAAGCGGCGCAGAGCACGAAACGATTCTGAGAGGGAAGCGCTTCGGATCGAGACAGGCTACTTCAGAAAGTACCGCAAGTACATGAACTACCCGGCATACAGGGCCAAGGGGATGATGATAGGCAGCGGTCCGGTGGAAGCGGCGTGCAAGGTGATAGTAGGCCAGAGGTTAAAGCAAGCCGGGATGCGATGGACGAAGGACGGCGCAGATGCAGTGCTCGCGGTGAGAACTGCCCTCCTAAGCGGCGAACTGGCTCGGATCGAGCACGCAGCACGTGCCGCCTGAGCCGTGCTCTACCCACTCTGAGGAATTCCACCCGACACCTGCATCTACATTGACTTCAACCGCTTTTTCTGTTAGAATTGAGGGTCGGAGCGTCCGAACATCCGTGCGCTCCGGGAACTCAATACTATGTCAAACAGCATCATTATCCGTGGCGCGAGACAGCACAACCTCAAGAACATCGACGTCGAGATCCCGCGGGACAAGATGGTCGTCATCACCGGCCTCTCGGGCTCGGGGAAGTCGTCGCTCGCGTTCGACACCATCTACGCGGAGGGGCAGCGGCGGTACGTCGAGTCGCTCAGCTCATACGCGCGGCAGTTCCTCGGCCAGATGGACAAGCCCGACGTCGACTACATCGAGGGGCTCTCGCCGGCGGTCTCGATCGACCAGAAATCGACCACCAGGAACCCGCGATCGACCGTCGGCACCGTGACCGAGATCTACGACTACCTGCGCCTGCTGTTCGCCCGCATCGGCCATCCTCACTGCCCGCAGTGCGGCCGGGAGATCAGCCAGCAGACCGTCGAGCAGATGGTCGACGCGGTGATGGCGCTCCCCGAGGGCACGAAGATCCAGGTGCTCGCCCCGCTCGTCCGAGGGCGAAAGGGCGAGTACCGCCAGGTCATCGAGGACATCCGCAAGGAGGGCTTCGTGCGCGTTCGCGTCGACGGCGCAGATCTACGAGGTCACCGACGACATCCGAGATGGACCGCTACAAGCAGCACTCGATCGAGGTCGTCGTCGACCGGCTGGTCGTCAAGCCCGGCATCGAGAAGCGCCTCACCGACTCCGCTCGAGACTGCGCTCAAGATGGGCGAGGGCACCGTCGGCGATCGACGTGATCGACGGCGAGGAGATGACTCTTCTCCGAGCACTTCGCCTGCACCGAGTGCGGCATCAGCATGGAGGAGATCGCCCCGAGGAACTTCTCGTTCAACAGCCCCTACGGCGCGTGCCCGGACTGCCACGGTCTCGGCACGCACACCGAGCTGGACCCCGAGCTGATCATCCCGGACCGGAACCTGTCGATCGACGAGGGCGCGATCATGCCGTTCGCATCGCTCGACGAGCGAGTACTTCCCGGCGCTGATGCGCGGGCGTTGCGGAGAAGTACGACTTCAAGACTCGAGCACCCCGGTCAAGGACCTGACCGACGATCAGATGGACGCGCTCCTGAACGGCGCTGACGGCCGCATCACGGTCACCTTCAAGAACCGCTTCGGGCGAATGCGCCGGTTCGACACGACGTTCGACGGCATCATCAACATGCTCGACCGCCGGTACAAGGAGACCACCTCGCAGATGATCACGCGAGGAGATCGAGAAGTACATGTCCACGCGCACGTGCCCGTCGTGCGGCGGCAAGCGGCTGAAGCCGGAGAGCCTGGCGGTCACGATCAACGGGCTGAACATCTCGCACTGTAAGCGCGATAGTCGGTGGACAAGGCGCTTCGAGTGGTTCGACGGCCTCACGCTCACGGACCGCGAGCAGACGATCGGCCGACAGATCATCAAGGAGATCAAGACGCGGCTGGGGTTCCTGATGAACGTCGGGCTGAACTACCTCACCCTCGACCGCGCGGCGGCGACTCTCGCCGGCGGCGAGGCGCAGCGGATCCGACTCGCCACGCAGATCGGCTCCGGGCTGATGGGCGTCCTCTACATCCTCGACGAGCCGAGCATCGGCCTGCACCAGCGCGACAACAAGAGGCTGATCGACACGCTGCATCAAGCTCCGCGACCTCGGCAACACGATCATCGTGGTCGAGCACGACGAGGAGACGATGCAGGCGGCCGATCACATCATCGACATCGGGCCCGGCGCAGGCGAGCACGGCGGCTAGGTAGTCGTCGCCGAGGGCACGCTCGAGGAGATCGTGGCGTGCAAGGAATCGATCACCGGGCAGTATCTGTCTGGCGAGTAAGTCTATCCCCATGCCGAAGAAACGGCGCAAGTCGAACGGCAAGTTCATCGAGATCAAGGGCGCGCGGCAGCACAACCTCAAGAACATCGACGTGAAGCTTCCGCTCGGGCATGTTCGTCTGCGTCACGGGCGTATCGGGCTCGGGCAAGAGCACGCTGATCCAGGAGACGCTCTTCCCGCGGCTGATGTACGAGCTGCACGGCACACATCGCGCCTGGGGCGAGCACGACGAGATCACGGGCTCGGAGAACATCGACAAGGTCGATCGACATCGACCAGTCGCCGATCGGCCGGACGCCGCGCTCGAACCCGGCGACCTATACCGGCACGTTCGACCTGATCCGCGACCTGTTCTCCAGCACGCCGGACGCGCGGATGCGCGGCTACAAGCCGGGCCGGTTCAGCTTCAACGTGAAGGGCGGCCGCTGCGAGGCGTGCAAGGGCGACGGGATCATCAAGATCGAGATGCAGTTCCTGCCGGACGTCTATGTGCCGTGCGAGGTCTGCAAGGGCAAGCGCTACAACCGCGAGACGCTGGAGATCAAGTACAAGGGCAAGAGCATCTCGGACGTGCTGGATATGACCGTCGGCCAGGCGCTGGAGTTCTTCAAGCACATCCCGAACATCACCCGGCGGCTGCAGACGATCCACGACGTCGGCCTCGACTACATCAAGCTCGGCCAGCCGGCGACGACTCTCTCCGGCGGCGAGGCTCAGCGCGTGAAGCTTTCATCCGAGCTGTCGAAGCGCGAGCACCGGCCGAACGCTCTATATCCTCGACGAGCCGACGACCGGCCTGCACTTCGCCGACATCAAGAAGCTGCTCGAAGTGCTCGAATCGCTTGACCGACGCCGGGAACACGGTCCTGGTGATCGAGCACAACCTGGACGTGATCAAGACCGCCGACTACATCATCGACCTCGGCCCCGAAGGCGGCGATGCAGGCGGCCAGGTGATCGCCACCGGCACTCCCGAGAAGATCGCGAAGGTCGAGGCCTCGTACACCGGCCAGTTCCTTCGAAAGGTGCTGAAAGGCGGAAACGCTTGAGTACACAGATGGCACAGATGGCGGAGGATAGAACAGATGGAATCCAGAGTCGCTTCATGCTTTCCTGCCATCTTGGTTTCCTGATAGAGAATCATCCGTGCTCTCCGCTTTTCATCTGTGTCATCTGTGTTCTAAGTTTTGCCGATGGATGACAAACTGAAGCAGAAACTGGCTCACTTGCCCTGCAAGCCGGGAGCCTACATGATGAAGGACGCACAGGGAGAGGTGATATACGTCGGGAAGGCGCTCTCTCTCCGAAACCGCGTCCGCTCATACTTCCAGAAGGGTCAAACACACCTCCCCAGAACCGTCATCATGGTCGGCCACATCGCCGACATCGACTGGATCGTCACCGACAGCGAAGTCGAAGCCCTGATGCTCGAGTGCAACCTCATCAAGAAGTACCGACCCTACTACAACGTCCGGCTCAGAGATGACAAGCATTACCCCTACCTCTGTGTCACCATGTCCGAGCCGTTCCCCAGGGTCATCATCACTCGCAGGAGCAAGCAGGACGGAAACCGCTACTTCGGCCCGTATACCGACTCACTGGCCCTCCGCGAGAGTCTCCGCCTGATCCGCCGAATCTTCCGCATCCGTAGCTGCAATAAGAAGCTCACCGGCCATGAGAAGGATCGTCCGTGCCTCAACCTCCACCTCGGCCAATGCGATTCCCCGTGCTCCGGCGCGATCGCCGCGGAGGAGTACGGAACGACGGTCTATGACACGTGCCTTTTCCTCGAAGGCAGGCTCGACTCGATTGCCAAGCGCATCGGGAAGGAGATGGACCGAGCGGCTGAGGCGCTTCAGTTCGAACTTGCGGCCAAGTTGCGCGACCAGTTGCTCTCGATCCGCAAGCTGACCGAGAAGCAGAAGATGATCAACACCGATCACATCGATCGGGACATCGTCTGCCTCCTGAACGAGAACGGCTCGGCGTTCGTCCAACTGCTCTTCATCCGCTCCGGGAGGGTGATCGGCCAGGAGCAGTTCCATCTCGATGGAGTGACCGATGCTTTGTTATCGTCACCGGAGTCCAACTCCGGTGACAACAAAGCCTCTGACCTACCGTTGTCACCGGAGTTGGACTCCGGTGACGATAACCAAACGCCGGAGTTGTACTCCAGCGAGAACGCCGAGGGCCAGATACTCACCGAGTTCATCAAGCAGTACTACCGCGACGCAGCGTATATCCCGAAGGAGATACTCGTCTCCCACAAGCCGCAGGAGTGGCCGGTCCTGGAGGATTGGCTGACCCTCAGGCGCGGCAACCGGGTCGAGATTCATCATCCGCAGCGAGGCGAGAAGAAGCGGCTGGTCGAGATGGCTCAGGAGAACGCGCAGATCCTCGCCGGCCAGCGCCAGGACAAGGAAGCACAGAACCAGGGCAACCTGACGGATCTTGCGCGTGAGATCGGCATGGAAACGCTGCCGAACCGGATCGAGGCGTTCGACATCTCGAACCTACAGGGCACGGAGACCGTCGCATCGATGGTCGTCTTCGAGGCCGGAATCCCGGCGAAGAAGGAGTACCGGCGCTTCAAGATACGCACGGTCGAAGGGCCGGACGACTATGCCTCGATGAAGGAAGCCATCCACCGCCGGTTCGCCGCCGCATCCGACAACCCGAAGTTTGCCAAGCTCCCGGACCTGGTCGTAATCGACGGTGGCAAGGGTCAGCTCTCTGCGGCGCTGGAAGCCATCGAAGAACGCCCACAAGGGGCTAGGCTACAGGAGGATGCGACGCCATCCACCATCGCCCCCGAATCGCCCTGTAGCCTAGCCCCTTGTGGGCGTTCGTCCATCACGATCATCTCCCTCGCCAAGCAGTTCGAGGAGGTCTTCCTCCCGGGCCGAAGTGAGCCGATCCTGCTGCCGAGGAACTCCCCCGCCCTGAAGCTGCTCCAGCGGATCCGCGACGAGGCTCACAGGTTCGCGCTCTCGTACCATCATAAGCTGAGGGCCAAGACCGCCGTAAAGTCGGTGCTCGACAGTATCACCGGCATCGGCAACGAACGCCGGAAGGCGCTCATCAAGCGGTTCGGCTCACTCGCGGGAGTCCGCGCGGCATCCCTCGATGAGCTTCAGACCGTCCCCGGCGTGAACCGCAAGGTCGCGGAGGCGGTCTATGAGAGCTTGCACGGCGATAGGTCGTGAAACGTGAACAGCGCATGCACAATGTGGCGAGCGTGCCGGTGTACAATCACTGCGGGTGGTCAACTTCCCGAGAGCCGCCGCAGCTGAAAGAGGTAGAAGAAACCGTTCTCGCTCACTTTCGCACGCTCTGCTGCGAGATCAAGCGATGTCGCCACAGATATAAGGCCCAAACTCGCCAGGAGAGCGAGATGCTTAGGCAGATCAGCTGTAATAGTTGCCAGAAGCGGGACATAGGACTTCGGGCTAAGTATCCTCTCGAAGAGGCGCCTAAGAACACCAAGATTGGACGACCGAATCTTTGATTCCAGCTGGTTAAGAGCCCAGCGCGTTCTGCCTGTCAGCTCGTCACCGAAACGAACGAGATCAGTCGCTGCTAGATTACCTGTGAGTTCTTGGCTGAGCTTGTCCATTTCGTATTGGAAGCCAAGCAGTTCGTCCCTCGTGGCGGATCGTATGTCGAGTACTTCCTCAAAGCTGAGGCTGGAAACATCGGGTACGTTCAGCTTCAGGATATCAAGTATGGAGCTTGCAGACTCATGTTGGAGCACCTGTGAGTCACGGGGGACTTGGCTCTTAGCGTAAGCGTACCTCAGATAATCAGATAGCACCGAGCTGCTGGACACTGTAGACCGGCCTGATCCCATGGCATCGAGTAGGTCCCCTAGCAGGACCGCGTAGTACTCGAAGAGGAAGTTCGGATACAGCAGCTTGCCCTCGTGGAACGGGCCGAAATGCTGTTCGTGCAGGGCAGTGGCTTCGGCGTCTGAGATTTTGATCACACTGCCCGAGTCCTTAGTAAGACCCTCGACAACCACATCCGGGTTTCCAGCAATGAGATCAGCGGCAACCTGCACCGGGCTGTCTGGTCCTCGCTTGTTGTCGTCGGCTGCTAGAGTCACCAGTCCCGCATCGACGAGCATGTCAATGTGCGCGAGAAACTCGTCACTGATGATCGGCGTCGCGCCCACCACCGTACCTATTGGACCATCAGCAGGCGATACATTGCGGGCCTCAACCGCCAGCTCGTGTTTGGACATCGCAGCACGTGCATTGGGGCCACGACGCACCAGATGCATGAAGCCGGGCCATATCAGGGGGCATCCTTTGGACGGTGGAATCCATTCCATGTTCACGAAGCTATGTTCGCGAAGCTCGACCCGGTCAAAATAGAGAAGCGCTAGTTTGAGCGCATCTAGCAGCCTGTCTGAGAATTCCCCGCTATGTGGGTGAGTTTCCCATCTGCGGGGTCGCGCTGGCTGCTGTTCGATAGTGTTTTTCGCCGGATTTCCGGCGAGGGTCTGTAAAGACCCCTTGTACCTTGATAATCAGCCTGATCCAGGTCATATATCTACGTATCGAAGATCGATTTCCGGTCGCCGTATCGGTATAGCTTCAGCATGTTGTGCCCAAGACACGCAAGCGTCCACTCCGACTTCGCTTTCGCAAGGCCTCGGAGTAGGAAGCCTCGGAAGTTCCGTGCGCTCTTGATCTGGCCGAACACCGGCTCTACCGTCTCCTTCCGCCTCCCGTAGATCTTTCGGCCAAGAGGAGTCAAGAGCTTTGCTCTCTGGCGATCTGCGGCGGATTGCTTTGCCGGATCAAGGCAGGAAGGCGCCGTCGGCTCTTTGCCATGACGTTGTCTGTCAGGCGGTATATAAGCGTCGATCCCTTGCTGCTCGACCATCTCTATGTTGTCGCTGCTGAAGTATCCGGCATCGGCGGATAGTTCTTCCGGTTTCTTTCCGGTGTTCTCCTTGATTGCCTCGATCATGTCACTAAGATGCGGTGAGTCCGCTGCCTGGTTCGTGAGATCACACGCCACTACAATCTGATGATCTGCGTCTACCGCAGCTTGTCCGTTGTATGCCTGCACGAAGGCTTTCTTTGCGTCCTTCATTATCCGGCTTTCCGGGTCTGTGAAGTTCCGCTGTGCCTTCCCTTCCGGCTCTGTCTTTACGGGCCCCGGCTCTCTGCCGCGAGGCTTCTTCCCGGATGCTTCCTGCTCCGCCTTCTCTTGGGCTCGCATCGCTTCTTCGGCTGATGCTCGCTCTTTGGCCTCGCGCTCCAGCGCTTCTTTTGCTTCCCTGATCTTGGCGAGCCGCTTCTCTCTGGTTGCGAGTTCCTCCGGGAGTTCGTCTCCTCGGCGGTCAAGACCATATTCCGCGTCTTCCTGGTCGTCCACAGAAAGACCCTTCGCAAGGAGCGCCTCGATCTCAGCCTGAAGCTCTTTTTCTTTCTCGACCATCCGAGAGTAGCTCATGGCGGAGTGCTTGCTTGCGTTGGCAAGCAGCTTTGTTCCGTCTATGGCTATGTGTTTCATCGACACAAGCCCGGCGCTTGCGCATAGCCTGAGCACTTGCACAAACAGGTCCGCAAGGGACTTGAGATGCCTCTTCCTGAACTCGCTTATCGTGCGGAAGTCGGGATGATTTCCTGCCGCAAGCACCCGGAAGGCTACATCTTCATACGTGGCCAGGGAGAGCTTTCGAGATGAATACACTCCCCGGCACAAACCGTAGAATATGATCTTTGTAAGCATTGCCGGATGGAACGGCGGCGCTCCTCGGGCCTCTTTCTCGTATGAGGCGTATATCGCGGAAAGGTCGAGACTGTCTACGACATCGCTCACAAAGTATGCGAGATGTCCCTCGGGCAGCCACTCCGACATCAAGGGCGGCAACAGCAATATCTGGTCAGGTTGATAAGGAAGGTATGGCTTGCTCATACCCGTATTTTACTACATACCTGGCACCTTGCGCCAGAGGTTATTTCATGGACAGGCTGCTAGGGGACCTTACGTCATCACACGAGTATACCAGCGAGGTGTTCACCTGGTTCGGAAAGCAATTCGGTACTAAGCGTAGGTATTGGTCAACTTCCATACCGGGTCTATCGCGACTCGGCAGATCTAACCGCTTGTGTGATGTCAGTGGGACGCTGCGTTACAAACGGTTCTTCCGCGACACTTATGTGTCTCCGCTTGGCAATATCTGGGCCGACACCGGGAGTGGCTCTCAGACGGAAGATCGGACGTACGTTGTGCAGACTCTGCCGAAGGCCATTGCTCGCTGCCTCCTAATGACGACCGACCCTGGTGACCTCGTGCTTGACCCCACCTGCGGCTCTGGCACCACTGCCTACGTAGCGGAGCAGTGGGGCCGGCGCTGGATCACTGTTGACACCTCCCGCGTGGCGCTTGCACTTGCCCGTGCCCGCATCATGGGTGCCAGATACAGCTACTATCTGCTCGCCGACAGCCCCGAGGGGCAACTGAAGGAAGCTGAGATCACCCGGACCGGGCCATCGAGCCAGCCAACCCGCGGTGATATCCGACACGGGTTTGTGTACGAGCGCGTGCCGCATATTACACTCAAGTCCATCGCCAACAACACGGAGATCGATGTCATCTGGGACAAGTTCCAGCAGACACTTCGAACCGCTCCGCCAGGAACTCAACGAGGTCTTGGGCAAGACGTGGGAGGAATGGGAGATCCCTCGTGACCCAGACGACAAGTGGCCTGATGCCGCGAAGAGACTCCACACGGAATGGTGGCAGCAGCGGATCGCCAGGCAGAAAGAGATCGACGCATCCATTTCCGCCAAGGCTGAGTTCGAGTACTTGTACGACAAGCCTTACGAAGACAAGAAGATAGTTCGAGTCGCCGGGCCGTTCACCGTAGAGAGTCTCTCACCACACCACGTGCCGGGCGTTGATGAGGATGACGAACTGATCGACAATGTAGCTGAATCCAAGCTCGGCTATGGCAAGGTACAGGACTTCGCCGAGATGGTTCTGGATAACCTCAAGATTGCCGGTGTGCAGCAGGCGCACAAGGAGGACAAGATCACCTTCACCTCGCTCACTCCCTGGCCGGGCGATCTGGTCTGCGCCGAGGGCCGCTACATGGAGCGCCCCTCACCCCAGCTCTCTCCCGAAGGGGGCGAGGGAGTAGAAGTTGAGAGACGTGCCGCCATCTTCATCGGCCCGGAGTTCGGCACCGTCTCCCGCCCCGATCTGGTGGAGGCTGCCCGTGAGGCCGGTGATGCCGGCTTTGATGTGCTGATCGCCTGCGCCTTCAATTATGATGCGCACTCATCGGACTTCGACAAGCTCGGGCGCATACCGGTGCTCAAGGCTCGCATGAACGCCGACCTGCACATGGCCGACGACCTCAAGAACACCGGCAAGGGGAACCTGTTCGTCATCTTCGGTGAGCCGGACATCGACATCCTCGACGTTGGGGATGGGCAGATCCGGGTCAAAGTCAACGGCGTGGATGTCTTCCACCCCACGACCGGCGAGGTCCGCAGCGACGGCGCTGAGGGTATCGCGTGCTGGTTCATCGACACCGACTACAACATGGAGAGCTTCTTCGTCCGCCATGCGTACTTCCTGGGTGCGAATGACCCATACAGCTCGCTCAAGACGACGCTGAAGGCCGAGATCAACGAAGACGCCTGGGCCACGCTCCACAGCGACACGTCCCGGCCCTTCGACAAGCCCGAGACCGGCCGCATCGCGGTCAAAGTCATCAACCACCTTGGCGACGAGGTGATGAAGGTGTTTCGGGTGGCTTGATAGAATGTCAGGACAGAATGCTTTGTCCTGATATCATAGGGTGCCCATTTCCGACGGGACTTGGGTTGTCAACAGAAACGCGAGGACAGAATGAGCGTAGAGCAGACGAATGGCGGCCACGAGGATGAGTGTATTGAAGGTCTCGGCGAGGAAGAAGATGCTTCGTGGGGCGATTACCCAATCGACACCGTGTTGATTCGGAACGAAAACCGCACGGTCCATGACATCCTACGGCGAATCGAAAAGGGCTCATTTGTAATGGACCCTGACTTCCAGAGAGACTTCATCTGGCCTGACGACAAGCAGAGCAAACTCATCGAGTCCGTGCTGATGCGGATTCCTCTCCCCGTCTTCTATCTCGCTGAAGACAACCAAGGACGCATGGTGGTGGTTGACGGATTGCAGCGACTGTCAACATTCCAGCGCTTCGTAGGCAATAAGTTGCATCTCAAGCTTCCGGATCAGGGTGAACTGGATAGAAAGCGATTTCAAGATCTCTCGCCGAAGCTTCAGAATCGCGTGGAGGACTGCAATCTGATCCTCTACATCATTGATGCGAAGGTGCCAGAGCGTGCACGCCTAGACATTTTCGAACGTGTGAACAGCGGTGTCCCCTTGACCCGACAACAGATGCGGAACTCACTATACATGGGGAACGCGACACTATTCCTCAAGAACGAGGCAAGAACCTGCCTTTTCCTGGATGCGACCGGAAGAAGCCTCAAGACCTCGACGATGAGGGACCGCGAGTTTGTCAACCGATTCTGCGCGTTCCAGCTTATCGCTGTCGGGGATTACCGTGGAGATATGGACGAGTTCCTAGCGAATGCATTGAAGAAGATGAACGACCTTGGAGCAGATGATCTGAAGAAGCTATCGGCGCAGTTTCGGACTAGCCTTAGGAACAACTTCAAGGTGTTCGGCAAGCACGCATTCCGGAAGCACGTCAGCAGCGAGGACAGCCGCTCGGTGCTTAACGCATCTCTCTGGGATGTCATGTCAACCGGGCTTTCCCAGTATGCCGACCACTTGGTTGAAGCCCGCGCAGGAGAGCTTAGGAACAAGTTTGTCTCTCTGATGGACGATGATGGTTTCGTGGCCTCGATCACCTACAGTGTGAACGACATGAGGAGAGTCAGACACCGGTTTGCAGTAGCGAGGGCGATGTTCCGGGAGGTGCTAGGTGATTAGCCTACTAGAGCTTCAAGACTTCAAGTGCTTCGAACTACTGCGGCTGCCGCTCACGCCTATGACATTGCTGTCCGGCCCCAACGCATCAGGCAAGTCCTCCGTTCTGCAGGCGCTTGTGCTGCTGCACCAGACAATGCGCGAGCACGAGTGGTCCACTCGCCTGATGCTCAATGGTTCGTCGATCCAATTGGGCACCGTTGCTGACGTGGTCGACGAGGTGCATAGTCGTCGTACATTTGAGATCGGCCTTGTCGATGGCGATCTCACGTACCACTGGGCATTCTCGGGCGATCGCCTCAACATGTCCATGTCTGTGGATCGTGTCGACATCGGTGCTGCTACCAGGAATAAGCCGAGAACGCTACGTTACCTTCTGCCGCCAAGGGAGAACGGAAGATGCAGGTCGTTGGCCAATCGCCTACGGGGCCTCACCTACCTTACCGCCGAGCGAATTGGTCCTCGTGACGTCTACCCGCTTGAGGACCGCCAGACCGCCGCTGTCGTAGGACCCACCGGTGAGCATGCCGTAAGCGTACTGCATTGGGGGCAAGATGACCGCGTGCTTGATGACCTTGCCATCAGTGAAGTGGCGAACAGGCTACCCCGCCAGGTTGAGGCAAGAATGTGCACTTTCTTTCCTGGCTGTCGCATCGATGTGAGTCGCATAGACAAGGCGAACGCACTGACACTGGGGTTGGGAACCTCAGAAAGCAGCAGCTCCCATCGGCCGATTCACTCCGGATTCGGGATCACGCAGATCTTGCCCATCGTAGTGGCCGCGCTCTCTGCGGCGGAAGGCGATATACTCCTGATCGAGAACCCGGAAGTCCATCTCCACCCCGCAGCGCAGGCGCTCATGGGCCAGTTCCTGGCAGATGTCGCCCGAGCAGGAGTCCAAGTTATCGCTGAAACCCATAGCGACCATGTTCTCAATGGTGTTCGCCGGTCCGTCAAGGCGGGACGCCTCACGTAAGAGTTCACGATCGTTGATAGTGAAGTTGTCAGGCTGGATCGGTCGCGAGTGTCTGAGGAACGCCCGCGAGCATTCGCCAACATGACTCCATCGCATCTTCACCACGCAAGTGCCAGGTTCCGAATAGACTCATCAGCGCCATGCGGGTCTCAGATCCCTTGGCCGATCGTGTGCCGCCGCTGATCTTGCGAGCTGTTACCGCAGGCCGGATCGCTCGCTCGGCCGCATTGTTCTCGCTTGGTACTTCCGGACATTCTACGAAGACAAACAGCTCCGGCAGGAATCTCTCGATCCGCTCAGCGAGTATCCTCTGCGGAACATCCCGCTTCACATATGGTCTGGCGAGTCGAAGCAACTCGTCCTCGAATGCGATTCGCCGCTTCTGCCGGGCCTTCGAATCATCGCCCGAAAATGCCTTCGCGCGCCTGTAAACGGCCTTGACCTTGCCGGCCCAGACTGCTACCCCTCTCTTGTCAGGGTTCGCCTCGACGAGCGTTCGCAAGTCCCGCAGGTAGTGCACCCAACACCGCTGATGCCAACCGAGCAGCACGTTGTAGCCGCAGTAGAAGTCGCTTACGACTACACCCTCGTAGTCCTCTCCCAGCACGTCTTTTGCGACCTGGCCGCTCCGACTCTTGTTTCGGACGAAGTAGCGCACGCGTGGCGTCGTGAAGCTCCAGATGTATCCGTTCTTCCCATCTTCCCGCCAGCCGGTCTCATCCGCGTTCACCGTAGGGCTTCCTCTGACTGCTTGCAGAAGTTTCTCTACCTCCGGCTTGCCCATGGAGGCCACCTTCTGGAGTATCTTCGCGATCTCTCCGAGCCCGAGATGCAGACCGTAGAGTGATTCCAGAAGCTTCTGCACACGCTCGACCGGCATTCTACCGACCGTGTGGAGATAGCTCACCAGGCTCATCAGCCGGATGCCCACCCGGTGTGTCCCGACCACCTCTTCGGAGAGGTCGAGCTTCGGCACGTGTATCTTGTGGCAGACTCCGCAGTACCGTCCGATCACCAGGTGCTCGATGATCCTGACCGGCATCACCGGTATCTCGATCACCTGCCGGCTGTGATGCACCGTGCCGCCCGAGAGCTTCCTTCCGCAGTCGGGACAGGTGTCGAGCGCGTGATCCACGATCTCAGTCGGAGTCTCCCTCAGCCGTGCAAACGACTTCTGCCGCTTCTTGCGATCCTTCTTCTTGCGCTCGGGCCGGTTTGCCTTCACAAAGGCAGGTATCGTCCTGCCGCCGCCACCGAGCTTGGACCGGAGTTCTTCATTCTCCTTCTCAAGCGCTCGGACGCGTTCGGTGAGGGTGTCCACGCCTTCACGCAATTCCAGGACGGCCTGGTGCTGCTCCAGGACGATGCCGATCAGTTCTTCTCTTGATAGGTTGCCGAGATCGTTCACAACCTGCCATTCGACAGTCCGCTCCAAGGTTCCTGCTCAGACTATCAATGATCGTGAACTCTTACCGCCTCACAGCGGAACAAGTCGCCCTCCACTTCTTCCGACCGCGCTCCGCCGATGCGCCGCAGGTCCTTAGTCCAGTCTTGGATAACTCAGGCAACATTGACAGCTGGCCGGAGGGATTCTTCGACCAATTCGACAAGGACATGAACTACTTCGCCGGATGGGGGGACTGACGTGGAACTCCTTGTCAATGATCTCTCGATCCACGGCCAGTTTTATGACATTGCAGCTTTCAGAGCGGCTATCAGCCGAGTAATGACGATGCGCCAGATAACTCGGCAGTACGGTCGTGAGTTGTATTGCCACAGAAACATGACCAATGCGAAGGTGACACAGGAGATGATCCTGCCGCAGGCGATACAAGCTCTCGGTCGGGATGAACGGCAAGCCGTCATGCAGTGGCTAACACAGCGCGGACCCTTCTGGGAAGATGCCAGAGAGCATGGTCCCGATGACTACATGGAGTGCGATGGCAACCTCGTCACCGACACAGCGGTAGGGGAGGCCGCGTGGTGTTGCCTCCACGGGAACAATCGTCATCTTGTAAGTCTTATACCATCCAACTGGGAGTTCACACCACTACCTGTGATCTGGCGAGTTGATGATGACAATGAATACGACATCCAGGTTACCAATCACTGGGATGCAGATGAACTCAGAGCTGCGCTCCTCGCCGCTCCAGTGCCCATGAGTTCTTGGGAACAGCTGGCGACGATATCTCGCACTCGTTGCCCACATCTGGTCTTCTCTGATGATTGCTTCGAGCACCTCCGTGGACTTCCATTTGCCAGTGGCCCAGCACAGAGCCTCCTCATTCGTCTGGAGGTACTCGAAAGGCTCAGATGCTGTTACGATGAGAATGGCCAACGGACGCTGGAAGGTCACCGACTCTATACGAGCCATTTCACCGGCGACAAGGCGTGGTTTACGGATTCATCGGATACAGAGAAGAACGACTTCCGGGGAGAACTCACCTTCCGCCATCCCGAGGAGCACGGCGAGACGATCTTCTGTCCGTGGCATGGCAAAGTGAAAACCCCTCAGCTCCGCATCCACTTTTCCTGGCCTGTAAGCGCGGACGAGCGGATGTATGTGGTATACGTTGGTCCGAAGATCACGAAGCGATAGCCATAGTAGGCCGATCAACGTTGACCGCCCCAAGGTGAAGTGATGGATTTCCGTATTGCCGATACTTTCACCGATAGCCTTGCCAGACTGACAGGCGAAGAGCAGAAGGCTGTGAAGACCACGGCCTTTGACCTGCAGATGAACCCGTCCAGTCCGGGCATGAGCCTGCACAAGCTCGACAGGGCCAGGGACAAGAGCTTCTGGTCAGTGAGGGTCAGCGGCGATCTGCGCATTGTCGTCCACAAGACCGCCGAGAGCCTTCTTCTGTGCTACGTCGATCATCACGACGCCGCCTATCAGTGGGCCGAGCGACGGAAGCTGGAGACCCACCCCAAGACCGGCGCGGCGCAGCTTGTAGAGATACGAGAGACGGTGCAGGAGATCACCATTCCCAAGTACGTGGAGGTGGTGCAGCCGGCATCCCCCAGGCCTCTCTTCGATCATGTATCCGACGATGTGCTGCTCGGATACGGTGTGCCGGAAGAATGGCTGGCGGACGTACGCCAGGCCAACGAGGATTCCCTGCTGGCGCTGACCGATCACCTGCCCGGCGAAGCCTCTGAGGCACTATTGGATCTGGCGACAGGCGCAGTGCCGCGGATTCCGCAGCCGGTGACAATTGACACCGGGCCGTTCGATCATCCGGATGCACAGCGACGCTTCCGGGTCATGAGCAACGTGGAGGAACTGGAACGGGCCCTCAGCTACCCATGGGAAAAGTGGACGATCTTCCTCCATCCGGCACAGCGGCAGTTGGTTGAACGGGACTTCGGTGGCCCGGCGCGAGTATCGGGGTCGGCGGGCACTGGAAAGACGATCGTCGCCCTGCATCGGGCGGTCGCACTGGCACGAGCCAACCCTGACGCGCGAGTGCTTCTTACCACCTTCTCCGACACACTGGCAAATGCGCTGCGCACAAAGCTCCGGCGGCTGATCAGCAACGAACCCCGTCTGGGAGAACGGATCGAAGTGCATTCCATGAACACGATCGGCCTGCGGCTCTATGAATTGCAGTTCGGCCGGGTGCAACTCGCACCGGAAGAGGTGATCCGTCAGTATCTCGAAGAGGCTGACGGCGGCGTCGAGGGGAACAAGTTCAGCCTGCAATTCCTGCTGTCCGAGTGGACGCAGGTGGTGGATGCGTGGCAGTTGGATACATGGGAGGCGTATCGTGACGTGGCCCGGTTGGGACGGAAGACCCGATTGCCGGAACAGCGACGAGCCGTGCTCTGGTCGATCTTCGCTCAGGTTCGATCACGACTGAAGGCGGACAACCTGATTACCGTTCCCGACATGCTCAGCAAGCTGACAACCCTTTATGCTGAAGGCAAGCATATCCCGTTCGACTTCTGCGTGGTGGACGAGGCCCAGGATATCAGCGTCGCCCAACTCCGGTTTCTCGCTGCTCTGGGGACCGCTCACCCGAATAGCCTCTTTTTCGCCGGCGATCTCGGTCAACGGATCTTCCAGCAACCCTTCTCATGGAAGTCGCTCGGCGTTGATATTCGCGGACGTTCGCAGACTCTCCGGATCAATTACCGGACTTCCCATCAGATCAGGATGGAAGCGGACCGGTTGCTGGGGCCGGAGCTGTCGGATGTCGACGGCAATGTGGAGGAGCGACGAGGCACGGTATCAGTGTTCAACGGGCCGGCCCCGGAGGTTCGAACGTTCGACAGCCAGCAAGAAGAGATCAGCGCCGTCAGCGCCTGGCTCATGGATCGGAACACGGAAGGCGTGATGCCCCATGAGATCGGCGTGTTCGTGCGCTCCGAGGCAGAACTCGACCGGGCACGCGAGGCGGTCACGAAGTCAGGGCTGCCGTTCAAGGTTCTCGACGAGCACGTTGAAACTACGAGCGGTCAGGTTTCGATCAGCACCATGCACCTCGCCAAAGGCCTGGAGTTCCGTGCGGTGGTCGTGATGGCTTGCGATGATGAGATCGTCCCCCTCCAGGAACGCATCGAGACAGTGGCCGACGATGCCGATCTGGAAGATGTCTACAACACCGAGCGCCATCTGCTCTACGTGGCCTGCACCCGCGCCCGCGATCACTTGCTCGTGACCAGCGTGGATCCGTCGTCAGAATTCCTGGACGATCTGCGCGCCAGTTCCGCATGATCGGTCTGGCGAACTAGCCCTAGACGGCGCGGTCGGCTGACGATGTGTTCGTCCGTGATGACCGTGGAGTGGATGGCGGGCGGACTGGGGACTCATTCTGGCCAGGGAGGCCAAGGCATGAGGCGAACTGATATAGAATCCGTCATGTTCCCGGTGGAGATGCGTCCGATGCAGTATGTTGGCGCGGATGGTGTCCCCAGAAGTGTCTACACCCACAAGGCGGTGGTTGACGTGCACAGCGGGCAGACCCTGGGAGTGGTCGGGAATGCGTACCGCCTGGTCACGAATCAGGAGGCTCTTGACCACGGCAGGGAGTGCGCCCGTCTCCTGTTCAAGAAGACGAAGCCGGAGGACTTCGAAGTCTTCAACGTCTATGCACCAAGCAGGCTGTCCTTCTGCCAGATAGATCTGGTGCACAAGGGCTATGAGGTCAACGTCTACCGATCCGAGGTCTATCTGCCACTTGTTCGGATCACGAACAGTTACAATGGCAGCCGCGCCCTCCGCTTCGATGTCGGCTACTGCCGCAAGCTCTGCTTGAATGGTGTGATCTTCGAGAAGCAGACCATCCAGTTCAGGTTCAGCCATTCGCAGTCTGCTATCCGCCCTGAGTTGGACTTCCGTATCCGAAGGGGTCAGATGGAGAGCCTGCGCAAGAAGTTCGAGAGCAACGTATCGCGTCTGGCGGGATATCCGATCCCCGATGACATGGCAGGGCCTCTGTTATTCAGAGCAATGGAGTTTCCCCTTCCGCCGAAGGGAAACGGCAATGCTTATGTGCGAAAGGTCCTGGCTTATCTTGAGCTGCGAGCCAGGGCTCATGTCCTCATAATCTCTTACTTCCATTCGCTAGGGTCCAACGCCTACGCGCTTTTCAACGCAATGACGGACTTCGCGTCGCATCCGCCGGAGATAACTGGATTCACCCGGACGCGGCATACGATGCAGCGGACTGCAGGATCATGGAGCGAGTCGTTTGCCACAAAGATAGGGAGGAACGGCGGGCTCGACCTGAAGGAATATCTCGGTGATTACGCAGAGGTTGACTCATGGTCTCCCCCTCTGCCAAATGAACAACTTCAGATGGAGCCGTGGATATGAGTTCGTTTTGGTTGATCCAGATAAGTGGAACTGGGAACTCCCTGCTGTCAGAGCGCAACTCAAACCAGGAGTGGATATCCTGGATTGGAACTGCGCTTTGTGGACCGTAGAGCGAGTCGAGGAGCATGAGCCGTTTTTGAGAACTGGTGTCGCCTGGTGGAGACGAGCCATCCGGAGCGACAACACTAGGCCGGGCGGCTGATCTGCGAAGAGCAGACCCTGACGTGGGCTGAGATGAACAAGAAGAATATGTTCATCTACAAGCGCGAGTGAACCTGGGCCGCAGGAGGGGGCACACGTTCCCGGAATGGAATAACAGACATGCCTGATCTGAGCTAGGTAGGGTACGAGGCGGCGTCGGTTAAGAGCCAATTGGAGTACAACGAGAAGTGGCTGCAGACCCAGGCAGAGCGGGGCGATCATCTGGTTTTCCGGATTCGCAAGAACCACATAGAGAGACACCGCGATCTGCTGAAGGAGTTCTTCCCCCGGAGCTACCAAGAGAACTTGGACCAGGCACGGATCGCGACGAATGGGAAGGGCACATACATGAAGTTATCGAAGCGCCCGAGGCTGTCCCCTCCCTCGTCGGCCGCGTACTGGATGACGCTGTTCAACCGCTGGAAGGCCTTCTAACGGAATAAGAGAAAAGACATGAAAGATCAGTATTTCGGGGACAACCGGGACCTAGTGAAATGGTCGACGCTGCTGCACTTGGCAGATATGTTCGGCGCTGCGAGTATCCTGCAGATCGCCTACTGCCGGCCGACCTCATGGGGGCGTATCAAGGTCGGTGAGGACCACATTGAGATTCGTCCTGAGGTCCTGACACACTTTAGGGATATCCGGAACGCCAAGGCGATTTGCTCGCGAGCAAAGATCAGAGTGTTCGATATGGCGTTCACCATCGACCGTGATGCTTACCACGCCGCAGCCTTGCAGTTCATAGCTGAGCGCCGGAGCGAAAGATGCATAGTCTTCCTCGATCCGGACACAGGACTTGAGCCAGGTGACTGCAGGCTCGAACATGTATCGGAGCGCGAAGTCGCCGAGATATGGGTGAGCCTCCAGCACGGAGATGTGCTCGCCTTGTATCAGCATCAAACGAATCGTAGTGGCCGACCGTGGATCGAGCCCAAGCGACAGCAGTTGGCCCTCGCGATCGGCGCCAAGTCGGATCGGGTATGCATCGCTCGCGGCGCGGACATCGCAAGGGATGTAGTTCTCTTCTTCTGCCAGAAGCGGTGATCCCGAACTGCAGACGATCACTCAAGCATAGGAGGAATTCAGGATGGACGACGATCTGATGTGGGAGGATGAGGAGGAGGATGATACCCCGGCGGGCTCCCCGGATTGGTTCGTGCAGGATAGCACCTGCCCCACGTGTTGGCGGAACACGCTCGTCAAGTGGGATAGCATGCATTGCATCATGAGCTTCTGTGAGAACTGCGGGCGATTCATCATTAACGAGGGTTGCTGCAAGGGACTGCGGGCTGATCAGACGGGACTTCTGCACCTCAAGGCAGAGCGCTGGCTTCGTGAAACCAATGAACACGACGAGATTCGCTTTCTGTCCTTGCATCCAGAGCAGATTGACGATCCCGAAATCGCGAAATGTATGGACCTTCAGACGCTCGCAGGCATGTACGAAAGCTCGGGCAGCAGAGAAGAATACGATCAGACGCTCATCAAACTGGCAGCATTCGCAATGACGAACAAAGGCCGCTTCTACCTCCACGAGGTGACGCATCTCTTCCCGAGTGTACAGTACGAGGAGTCTCTGCTCATGCTCTCCCGGATGGAGCATGGAAGGCACGTCGCAAAGGTGCCTGAGCTGGGCGACATGTTCTTTGTCGCAGACGAAGGGATTGCGTACCTGAGACAGCAGATCCACCACCGAAATGAGCAGTCATCCTCAGTGGTCGAGAGCACCAGCGTGAACGTCCCGCGAAAGGGTGTAGATGCTGCCCGCCACACCCCCGACTATCGGTCTGTTTGCTGGAGAGGTCGCCTCTATACCTTTACACCGATGCAGGCGCTCGCGGTCAAGTGTCTCTGGGAAGCACACGACGAGAATACTCCAGACCTTGGTGAAAAGCACATCCTCGAGAAGGTGCTCGAGACTACCCAGACAAGGTTGAGAGACGTATTCAAGAGACACCCTGCATGGAAGAAGCTGATCGTCCACGGACGTACTCGTGGCACGTATCGGCTGGCCATCTGAACCTGGATCCCCGGATTACCCCACGAAATACCCACTGAAATACCCCACTTAGCTACCCTGACTCCTGCTCCGAGACATGCTAGGCTACAGGAAGAAGAACGCCTGGCTGGTCATCGTCTGGAGAGGTCACCAGCGGGACTGAGGCTGATGCCCCGGGTGGACTCTCGGCAGGTCGGAGTACGGCGGCGTTCATGTTACCTTGGCGAGTTGAAACGTCGAGAGTTGGACTGCCTCGGTGAGCGACAAACAGCGACAGAGATTGGCGATCAGGCGAACGTCATCAGAAGTACCGCGTGTGCCTGCGGCTTTCGGTTGTGGCACTGGGCGTAGCACGGCGGAGAAGTGAGAATGGCCGCTCGGCACTCGATAACCGTGATGGCGGAAACGGCTCAGGACACCGGAACCAACCCTCCGGGGTCTCTTGACACGTTTGTCGAGTGTCTTCGAGACGACCGCCTTAGTCGATGGTGTCAAGAGGTGCGGCGCACGATCGCCGATAACCGGCGCACGGCTATGCCAACGGTGACGACCTGTCGCGATGAGAGGGCGGACAAAGCGCGGGAGATCGAGGACCAGATCCGCGAGCTCCAGCGGGAGCTTCAAGGACTGAAAGTAGGAGGACATGATGTCGGGTAGAGACGGGAAACCACGGACCGGGGATCCAGGCTCGCCAGGATCGAAACAGGAAGTCTGCGAATCCAGGGGCACGAGCGTACAGTCCCCACCGGAAGTGGATTCCTACCAGGGCTTGGATCTCTTACCTCAACATGCTCGAATGTTGGCCGAGTCCCGTATATCAGCAGAGGTTGCGGCTGCTCGTGGCTATCGGTCGGTTACCAAGAAATGCCGGCCGGCCTCCCTGGGATTCAGTCGATATCAGCAGCGTGTGCCTGCCCTGCTGGTGCCGATCTGGGACGCAGCCGGCATTCTCAGCACCCATCAAGCCCGACCGGATACTCCGAGAACGAATAGGGGCAAGGAGATCAAGTACGAGACTCCCGCCAAGTCCCATATGGTGATAGACGTTCACCCTGCCATTCGGAAGGATATCGGGAACCCGAAGCTGCCTCTGTTCATTACGGAGGGCATCAAGAAGGCCGATGCCGCTATCACGTTAGGACTGTGCTGCATTGCCTTGCTCGGTGTCTGGAATTGGCGCGGTACGAACGACGCTGGAGGCAAGACAGCTCTGCCAGACTGGGAAGCCATTGCACTAAACGGCAGGGTGGTCTATGTGGTCTTTGACAGCGACCTTTCAGTCAAGCCCGAAGTGCACAACGCGCTTGTGCGGCTCAGCGCATTCCTAGGATCGAGAGGCGCAAGTGTGGCAGTCATCTACCTCCCTGCGGGGCAGGGCGGCTGCAAGGTTGGGTTGGATGACTACTTCGCGTCCGCAAATCCGCAGACGATCTACTCCTACTTGCATCCACCAAGATCCACAAGCAGGATGCCGTGGCCTCTGAGTCAATAGGAGTTACCGAGGCCATGCCCGGATGCCCGGTAGACTCGGGTCTCATAGTACCGCCCGGCTACGATCTCAGCGATAACGGTGTCATTCAGGCGTCCACTCACTTCACAGCTGCCGGCGAACCGGTGGAGAAACGACACATTGTTGCCCTTGCGCCGGTTGTGATCTCCGAGAGGCTGATCGATGTTAACGACGGACACGAGAGATTGGAGGTTCAATGGCTACGGGATGGGCGATGGAAAGAGCATACGGCAGACCGCGCGGCGATCATGGATACGCGTCAACTAGTCGGGCTGTCTGCTGTCGGGTTGCCGGTCTATAGCGGGAACGCGAAGGAGCTTCAGGAATACTTAGTGCATTTCGAGGTCTGCAATCTCAAGACACTGCCTCTTGCTCTTGTCTCTTCAAATCTTGGTTGGCAAGGTCGACACGGTGAGGCCGGCTTCCTGTGGGGTCGGACACTAATCGACGATGCGAAGAAGCCGGCGGGCAATGGTATAAGCTTTGAGGGATCCGATGAGGGCGGGGAGGAAGTCGCAGATGGCTTCATCCAGAGTGGCTCGTTTGACGGTTGGCTTGAAGGGGTGGCGCCAATCGCAGATCATCCGCGTGTGCTTCTCGGGCTGTACGCCTCCCTTGCCAGTCCTCTGCTCTTACTGCTTGGTTGCCCCAACTTCGTCGTAGACTGGTGCGGTCCCACCTCCCGAGGAAAGACAACGACTCTTCGAGTGGCAGCGTCGGTTTGGGGCAACCCCATCGAGCGATCCCGAGGCTCTTGTCTCTTCGCTTGGGATAGCACGCGCGTCTGGATTGAGAGAGCGGCAGCCATGTTGAACGGCCTACCTCTGATCTTGGATGACACCAAGCGAGCGAAGAAGGCGACGGATGTGGCACAGACACTTTATGACTTCGCCGGGGGGCAGGGCAGGGGGCGAGGAAGCATCAAGGGGACACGGCGAAGGGGTTCATGGGCAAGTATCCTACTCAGCAGCGGCGAAGCCCCGGCTGTAAGCTTCACCCAGGACGGAGGAACGGTTGCGCGATGCCTTGAGGTATGGGGCTCGCCATTCGGACGGGCTGATGAAAACAACGCCGAACTGGTTGCCAGGCTGAACCTAGCCGCAAGGGACAACTTCGGATGGGCAGGGCCCGAGTTCGTTCAGGTTGTTCTTGATAGCCGCCAGGACTGGGAGGGATGGCGATCGGAATATCGCCGTGTTCAAGCGCATTACGTGGAGAGGGCCGGCTCAAACTCAGTGGGCATCCGGTATGCAGAATACGTCGGCCTGATTGACGTTGCGGCCAGGCTCGCTACCGCTGCCCTTGAGCTCCCCTGGGGATATCGGGATGTCATTGATGCTGTATGGGATGATCTCCTCGGCGAATCGGTCTCGGCCGATCGAGCGGTGGAGGCTCTGCGGCTTGTGTCGAGTTGGGCGCAGAGTCACCCATCTGCATTCTACGCTCGGTTGACTGCAGGCAATCAGCGAGACCCCGCCCAGGGATGGGCAGGACGCTGGGAATCGTCAGAGGACTGGGAGGATATAGCATTCTTCCCTGGTCGGCTTGAGACTATTCTGAGGGACGGAGGCTTTGAACCCGAGCCGATTTTGAGAGCATGGAAGGATCGCGCATTCCTTGATTGCAGCTCCGACACGGCCACGCGGAGGACCAAGAGGGTTCGGATCGACCGTGAGCCTGTCTGGTGCATTGTCATACGCCGCATTGCGATAGAGGAAGCGGGAGGGTAGAGTGTTGGAGTGGGAACAATGGGAACAGTGTGGGAACCATTGTGGGAACTGGGTTGTGCTGATATCATTAGGTTTGTCAGTCTTGTTCCCATGTTCCCACAGTCAGTGCAGCTTCCTAAAAGCGCTCGGGCATACGCGTTCTTGACCTGCCGGAAGGCTCTCGGGAAGCATGCGGTTTCATTTCTCCAAGGGATAAGGCTGTTTCTCGCGGGAACAGCGGGAACGTGGGAACAAATGCGCTTCCCTGCCGGTGATCACGCATGAGTACTCCATATATCAGCGGTGTAGGGCGTTCCCAGAGGCGTTCCCGATATGTTCCCACTCGCAGCCGAAGGGTGGGTAGCTTAGAGTGGATTGGCCTGCTTGATGTATGGAATGCACATCAATCGCCATCTCGTGGTGCTCAAGCTGCAGAACTGCCGACGACGGTGCGATCTCCAGAGCCTTCGCAACCTTGTTTCAACTGTGGTACGGGACATGACTGGCGATGGGAACCGGTCACGGCCATGAGTCCGAGGGGTACATGGGTGTGCAACTCGTGCAGTCATGCGGCAGAGGGGTAGGGGATGACTGCTCCTCCAGATACCGGACAGAATCGCGCGCGAATGACTGTTAGGAATGTTAAGGTTTGTATGGTAAACCGAGGCAACCCTCTCAACTGCACCAGCCTCAGACGTCTTCAAAGGCCGGCGGCAGTCGTGAAGTTAAAGGCGAAGGTGTCCGCCTCTCTGCGGTAGATGCCCAGGATGGCCCTGCTCTTGTGCCCAGTCTGCCGCATGATCACCGTCTCGGCAGTGCCTGTGGCATACTGATCGGTCACGAACCCCGCCCGGAGGCTGTGCCCACTAACCTGCGCGGGATCGAGGCCGAACGCGGGCGCCAGACGCTTGAGTACCAAGCTCACGGCCTTGTCACTGAGCCGCATGGGCCGCACCTGGCCATTCTTAGTGATCGGTCGGAAGATCGGCCCTTCCTCGATCTTGGATGCGCAGATCCATGCCTGCAGGGCCCTGACAGGGCAGGTCTGAGCCTTGAGGCCGTAGCCTATGCCCTTCAGGGTTCCTTCCCCCTCCTGGTCGGTCTTGCTGTGTCGGAGAATGATCCTGGCGCCTTCCGGACTGAAGGATACGTCCCCGACATCGAGAGAGACCAGTTCGGAGCGGCGAAACGCGCCCGCATATCCCACTAGCAGGATGGCCCGATCTCTGAGGCTCTGCATGGATCCATCGGATAGCCTCGGCGCAACCTCCCGGAGTTGGCTCGCCCGGATGGCCGTCTTCCGGTTCTGGCTCACTCCCACCGTGCGCTTAATGCCCTTCAGAGTGTCCCGTACCTCGGCGGTCCTGGTCGGCGACTCATGCCCGGCAGCCTGGTGCGCTTTCGAGATGACAGCGAGCCTGCGTTCCAGTGTGGCAGGCTTCAGGATCGTGGCATGGTCGGCGAGGTAGAGGCGGACCGTCTTCGGGTGAGCGGGTAGGGTGGGTAGGCCGTGAGTGCCGCACCATCCCGAGAAGTGCTCCCAGTCCGATCGATACGCCCTCCTGGTACTGTCAGCGGTCGATGCCTGCAGGTAGTCGTCGGCCTGGGCGATCATCGGCGCAAGCGCCTTCGCGTTCGGCGTTCTGACGGGTAGCTTCGTCGCCTTGTCCTTTTCCAATGTGGTGGCCTCCTTGGTTCTGATAACGTTAGCTTATCGGAACTAACCTCTGCCCGTATTGTACCACATTGCCCCCCACTGTCAAACGCTAGATGGACGGCAAAGCTAGCCCAGGAATGCCAAAGGATCTGACAGCGACGGCAGCAACGAGGGTGGGTAGAAGCTCGCCGTTTGTGGGCGGCTCACCGAGAAGGACCCGCAGACGAGCAGGAACAGCATCAGGAGATACCCACTCGCAGCAAGGCAAGCGATCGTTGAAAGGCTTCTCTCATAGCTTCCCGAGGTTGGGCGGCAGAGAGCAGGAACGCGGCCAATGCTATCGATAACCGCAACGACTGAACCATCTATCTTCCCACAGGAACCGGGACGCAGGCGACCAGCGAGTTCACGCCTGGTATATTTACCTGTTTTTGTGATTCCGCGGCCATACCTCTTGACAATTACCGTGCAGGTACATATACTAGTCTCGATGCCGACAATGCGCTCGTCGGCTCATCCATCTCCGCCATCCTACCGCAGTATTTTCCACACGCGGAGACCAGCAGTCTACTCTGTCGCCGCGTGCTCTCAAGGGGAAGCGACGGCTGCCAGAGGTTCACAGCAGAACAGTCTCTTGTACCACCGATAGTGCAGGTCTGTGTGCTCGGCGGGCCGACCTGAAGACCAATTGTGGCGGCAGTAAGCGCCTCTTCGCAGACGACTCAACACCGGATGGGGGATCACTATGGCGAGAAGGCTACTATGCATCGCGACAGTCCTAGTACTGGCGACCTTCGCTCCCGTTTCACTACCAGCGGCGACTATCTACGTTGACGACGGTGCGACAGGGGCGGGCAATGGCTCTTCATGGGAGGACGCCCTCACCACCATCCAGGCTGCCATCAACACCGCATCTGCCGCAGACACCGTGGTCGTTGCCGCCGGGTTGTACACAGAAAACATCAACTTCAACGGGAAGGCGATCACCCTCACCAGCACCGATCCTCTCGACCCCGCGACTGTTGCTGCAACAATCATAGACGGCAACCAGAGCGGGAGCGTCGTCACGTTCGACTCGGACGAGACATCGACTTCCGCGCTGACCGGGTTCACGATCCGGAACGGAAGCGGCACACTAGTCAATGAAACGCGGTATGGCGGCGGAGTCTACTGCGCGGTAGGCTGCACCCCTACCATCAGACACAACAGCATCACAGGCAATTCAGCGGACATCGGTGGGGCTATCTATACTCGGGGGAATTCCGCTCCCACGATCACGAGCGGCCCGACTGCGGCCTACCCGTACGTTGGCGTCGGCAAGACGGTCGGCCTCTCGGTGACTGCTTCGGATCCCAATGGCGACCATTTGGTATACACCTGGACTTCTGGAGATAGCGGAACGATCACCGGCACTGGAAATGCTGTATTATTCTCGGCTGCCACTGCCGGAGTACACAGCATCGATGTCACCGTTGACGACCCGCACGGGGGTATGGTAACCGGCACGCTGAGCGTGACAGTGATAGGCATCCGGATCCAGACCCCGCTCCCACAGCTCGTTGCAGGCCAGCCCAGCACTCTGACGGCAATCACCACCCCATCGGTACCGAATTCCCCGGAGTACCCAGTGGCGATATCTTGGAGCATCATAGAGGGCCCTGCAGCCGGCTCGTTTGGCACCCCCGCAGCCGCTGAAACAACATTCGTACCATCTACGAGTGGACCTGGCCGCATGCAGGTCGAGTACCGAGTAGGAACCGCTACTACGGCACAGGTTCTGCCAATCGCACTCGATCCCATCGTTCTCTGCGTGGAACCGGCTTTCGGGACATTGGGAACGACAGTCGAGGCAGCAATCAGCGGTCCTAACCTCGGGCGAATCACCGGCGTTTCGTTCACCGGAACTGGAGTAACGGCAATGATTCAGGATGGGCAGACTGAAGACCTCCTGCCCGTCCGGATCACAATCACCCAGAATGCCGACCCAGGCAGTCGCAGCATCGTTCTCACGACGCCGGAGGCGCAGTTCAACATTCCAGCGGCTTTCGGGATCAGGACGCCCCCACCGATCACGGCTGATCCGGCGAGTCTCAACCTGGTAGTCGGCAACACGGGGACAATAACCTTCTCCATCCCAGATCCCGCGCCAACCGGTGGAACCAACCTCGTCCTCTCAAGCTCAGCGCCGATAGTAGCCTCAGTGCCTGCCTCGGCAATGATCCCTGCCGGCCAAACATCTGTTGACATAACGGTGACCGGGATCGGCTACGGAACTACAACTATCACCGGGAATGCCACAGGTTACTACAAGGCCCAGGTACCCGTTGTGGTCATTAACCCCCCGATGATCGCCTTCTCGCCGTCTCCGTTCAGCGTCGCCGCGGGCCTGGTAGGGAAATGCACGATCAGCGTCTCCAACCCGGCGCCGGCCGGCGGTCTACCCGTGAACCTTAGCGCTGACGCCACGGAAGTCGAAATACCCGCTGTCCTCACGATTGCCGAGGGCAAGGCGAACGCGATTCTGAGTGTGAAGGGCATCGTACAAGGTTCGACGACAATAACAGCAACCGCTTCAGGGTACCCGGACGCGAGTCTGCAGGTGACTGTCACGCCCGGACAGCTGAACTTGTTCCCAAGCTATCTGCCGATCGCTCTCGGTTGTTCATCGAGCCTGCAACTCACCCTTCCAGACTTCGCTCCGCCAGGCGGGCTTACCGTGAACCTTGCCAGTAGTGCTGTGTCGCACGTTGTGGTACCAGCGACGGTCACTATACAGGAAGGCGAAAGATCGACGTTCGTTCCCGTGAACGGCGTCGGGGTTGGTGGCGCTGACATCACCGCAGGCCTGACGAGCTTTGAGGGAGCGCAGGCGACAGTCAACGTCCTGGAAGCCTACAACATCTCGTTCATCCCGAGTTCTCTGTTCGTCACACCTGGGGCAAGTAGCGCCACCCAGGTCACAGCTTCTTCCCCGGCGCCACAAGGGGGACTGCTGGTCGCTCTCATAAGCCAATCGCCCGACAAGGTTTCGGTACCGGAGTCCGCGTTCATTCCTGAAGGGCAGTTCATGGCAGTCATCGAGGTGAACGGACTCGAGACAACTACCTCGCCTGTACAGGTGACCGCGTCCTGTCCGGGTCTGACCGAAGGGCGACTGGACGTTACAGTCCATCCCATCTACCAGCCCTGGATCAAGACGGATGTCGTGGTGGGTGCGGGCTGTCGCACTACAGGGGCAGTAGGTCTGACCGGGGCAACGGCGCCTGCCGGCGGATACACGATCAACCTGACGAGCAACGATCCGACGATAGCAACTGTGCCTGCTACCGTGACAATACCGGCCGGTTCCAGCTGGACCTCATTCACGATTGTGGGCAAGTCAGCAGGCAGCACGGATATCATGGCATCGGTGGCAGGCTTCTCGGCTACAAGTGCTGTGACGGTGGCAAAACCTACCTTCGAGTGGATCAGTGTTCCGACTCAGATGACGCTGGGTGCAGGCACGAACGCGCAGGTGTACACTTGCGTGCCTAACGGGACGTACTACGGCGACTACTACGGCACGCCGTACAAGTGGGGCAACACTCGCCAAAACATCGATCAGGCGGTCGCAGTAAGCCTGTCAAGCGAGAACCCGGCCGTGGTCCAGGTGCCGGCTGCTGCGACTATACCGGCGGGCGGCTATTCCACAGGTAATCTCGCCATGCAGGCAGTTGGGACAGGAACGAGCACTCTGACTGCGAGTGCCGATGGATGGGATAGCAAGACGACTGGGACAATCACTGTAGTAGGTCCCTGGATCAAGACGGATGTCGTGGTGGGTGCGGGCTGTCGCACTACAGGGGCAGTAGGTCTGACCGGGGCAACGGCGCCTGCCGGCGGATACACGATCAACCTGACGAGCAACGATCCGACGATAGCAACTGTGCCTGCTACCGTGACAATACCGGCCGGTTCCAGCTGGACCTCATTCACGATTGTGGGCAAGTCAGCAGGCAGCACGGATATCATGGCATCGGTGGCAGGCTTCTCGGCTACAAGTGCTGTGACGGTGGCAAAACCTACCTTCGAGTGGATCAGTGTTCCGACTCAGATGACGCTGGGTGCAGGCACGAACGCGCAGGTGTACACTTGCGTGCCTAACGGGACGTACTACGGCGACTACTACGGCACGCCGTACAAGTGGGGCAACACTCGCCAAAACATCGATCAGGCGGTCGCAGTAAGCCTGTCAAGCGAGAACCCGGCCGTGGTCCAGGTGCCGGCTGCTGCGACTATACCGGCGGGCGGCTATTCCACAGGTAATCTCGCCATGCAGGCAGTTGGGACAGGAACGAGCACTCTGACTGCGAGTGCCGATGGATGGGATAGCAAGACGACTGGGACAATCACTGTAGTAGGTCCCTGGATCAAGACGGATGTCGTGGTGGGTGCGGGCTGTCGCACTACAGGGGCAGTAGGTCTGACCGGGGCAACGGCGCCTGCCGGCGGATACACGATCAACCTGACGAGCAACGATCCGACGATAGCAACTGTGCCTGCTACCGTGACAATACCGGCCGGTTCCAGCTGGACCTCATTCACGATTGTGGGCAAGTCAGCAGGCAGCACGGATATCATGGCATCGGTGGCAGGCTTCTCGGCTACAAGTGCTGTGACGGTGGCAAAACCTACCTTCGAGTGGATCAGTGTTCCGACTCAGATGACGCTGGGTGCAGGCACGAACGCGCAGGTGTACACTTGCGTGCCTAACGGGACGTACTACGGCGACTACTACGGCACGCCGTACAAGTGGGGCAACACTCGCCAAAACATCGATCAGGCGGTCGCAGTAAGCCTGTCAAGCGAGAACCCGGCCGTGGTCCAGGTGCCGGCTGCTGCGACTATACCGGCGGGCGGCTATTCCACAGGTAATCTCGCCATGCAGGCAGTTGGGACAGGAACGAGCACTCTGACTGCGAGTGCCGATGGATGGGATAGCAAGACGACTGGGACAATCACTGTAGTAGGTCCCTGGATCAAGACGGATGTCGTGGTGGGTGCGGGCTGTCGCACTACAGGGGCAGTAGGTCTGACCGGGGCAACGGCGCCTGCCGGCGGATACACGATCAACCTGACGAGCAACGATCCGACGATAGCAACTGTGCCTGCTACCGTGACAATACCGGCCGGTTCCAGCTGGACCTCATTCACGATTGTGGGCAAGTCAGCAGGCAGCACGGATATCATGGCATCGGTGGCAGGCTTCTCGGCTACAAGTGCTGTGACGGTGGCAAAACCTACCTTCGAGTGGATCAGTGTTCCGACTCAGATGACGCTGGGTGCAGGCACGAACGCGCAGGTGTACACTTGCGTGCCTAACGGGACGTACTACGGCGACTACTACGGCACGCCGTACAAGTGGGGCAACACTCGCCAAAACATCGATCAGGCGGTCGCAGTAAGCCTGTCAAGCGAGAACCCGGCCGTGGTCCAGGTGCCGGCTGCTGCGACTATACCGGCGGGCGGCTATTCCACAGGTAATCTCGCCATGCAGGCAGTTGGGACAGGAACGAGCACTCTGACTGCGAGTGCCGATGGATGGGATAGCAAGACGACTGGGACAATCACTGTAGTAGGTCCCTGGATCAAGACGGATGTCGTGGTGGGTGCGGGCTGTCGCACTACAGGGGCAGTAGGTCTGACCGGGGCAACGGCGCCTGCCGGCGGATACACGATCAACCTGACGAGCAACGATCCGACGATAGCAACTGTGCCTGCTACCGTGACAATACCGGCCGGTTCCAGCTGGACCTCATTCACGATTGTGGGCAAGTCAGCAGGCAGCACGGATATCATGGCATCGGTGGCAGGCTTCTCGGCTACAAGTGCTGTGACGGTGGCAAAACCTACCTTCGAGTGGATCAGTGTTCCGACTCAGATGACGCTGGGTGCAGGCACGAACGCGCAGGTGTACACTTGCGTGCCTAACGGGACGTACTACGGCGACTACTACGGCACGCCGTACAAGTGGGGCAACACTCGCCAAAACATCGATCAGGCGGTCGCAGTAAGCCTGTCAAGCGAGAACCCGGCCGTGGTCCAGGTGCCGGCTGCTGCGACTATACCGGCGAGCGGCTATTCCACAGGTAATCTCGCCATGCAGGCAGTTGGGACAGGAACGAGCACTCTGACTGCGAGTGCCGATGGATGGGATAGCAAGACGACTGGGACGATTGCTGTCGTCGGCGGTTCGGGCAACAACGGAGGGTCGAGGCTGGCGGATCTCACCGCCTGGGATTCCGCACAGGGCCGTGCACACCTTAGACAACGTTCCAGTATGATGGAGCAGCGGAACGCTAGCAGCCCGCAGACGCTCTCCGGCGTCGGGACGCCATTCCTGGCACTCTCCCTCATGTCCGTGATCGGCGCCACAGGGGTCGGCTCGGTCGGGGAGGGAGGCAGCACGCCACAGCCCGTGATCGAGTACAATATCATATCCGGAAACACCGCCGGATTCGGTGGCGGCATAGCATGCTGCAACTCCTCGCCGATCATTCGCGACAACATTCTGGTGGGCAATTCCGCCACAGGCGAGTTCGGCGGAGGTGCGATTGCCGTCCTCGCTGACTCGGGCCCCAGACTCCGCGGCAACACGGTGTGCAGCAACAACGCGACATCGGGCAATGGTGGCGGCATCTACGCTGAGACTGCTGGGCTGTCGGTCAAGAACTCAATCCTATGGCAGAACGAGGACGACCTGTGGAACTGCGCGCCGACGTATTCGTGCGTGACTGACCTCTCGGCTGATCCGGGCACCGGCAACATCTCGGTCGATCCCGCGTTTACCCAGACAACCGATCCTGGAACTCCGGGTTACTATCGGCTGGTCAGCGGTTCGCCTTGTGTCAACGCCGGCGATCCGGCATACGTCCCTGACACAGGGGAAACAGATGTTGATGGTGGACTGCGCGTCGTTGGCGGTCGTGTGGACATGGGCGCTGACGAAACCCCGGACGCGACGGTCCCAGATACGCAGATCACCTCCGGGCCAGCCGAAGGGTCCACGGCGTGCGCAGGCCCGGTCTCGGTGACGTGGACTGGCCGTGACGACGTCACGCCGGCAGGACTGCTGGAGTATTCATGGCGGGTCGACAGTGGGGACTGGTCAGTCTGGTCGACGGCCACCAGCGAGGCGCTCACGCTTGCAGATGGCCAGCATACCTTCGAGGTGAAGGCAAGGGACTCCTCGGGTAATGAGGATGCTTCACCCGCGTCCCGAACGTTCACGCTGGACACCGTCGCCCCGACGGTCACCTCTACGGCACCTGCGAATGGCGCGACCGGCCTGCCGGTCAGCTTGGTCATCACCGCCACCTTCAGCGAGGCGATGGACCCGGCGACGATCAGTACTGACACGTTCCTGCTGACGGACAGCGCGGCGGACCCGGTTGCGGGCACCGTTGGCCACGATGCGGAAAGCAAGACAGCCACCTTCACGCCTGCCGCAGCTCTCACCTACGACACGAGCTATAGGGCGACGCTTACAACCGGCATCATGGACGTGGCAGGTAACGCATTGGTCAGTGCCTACACGTGGGCATTCACGACAGGTGCGCCGGGTCGGATCGTGCTGGTGAACGATGAGTGGGTTCTGGCCGATGCCGGCTTCTCCGAGCCGAACGATCCCTGTGCCTTTGCGTTGAATGCGGCTGGCTGGTTTACCGGCGGATCTCCCGGCACCTTCCTAGTCTATTCAAACGACCAGGGACTGATCGGATCATCTCTGGCCTCGTGCATGAGAAACGCTGGCCACACGTGGACAGTCTCCACATCAGCCACTCTCGACCTGCCGACACTGCACACTTACGATGCCGTATTCCTGGGCGGTGTCCTTGCAGACAACACCGTCCTAACCGACTATGTCAACTCGGGAGGAAACGTGTACTTGCTAGGAGGCAGCGGAGGTAGCGGTAGCTGGGGGCCATCTCAGGAGGCAGCTGCCTGGAACCCATTCCTGGCGGACTTCGGTCTTCGGCTTGCCGACGATGGGTGGAACTCGATCTCGGGAAGCATTCCCATCGCTAGTAGCCACCCGATATTCGCTGGAGTCGACCACTTGTACCAAGGCGTGGGACAGACAATCTTCGACATAAGTCCCAGCGACCCTCATAGCCGGGTGCTGATTGCGGTTCCGGAAGGGGAGGGTGGGCTCTACGCCGTGTTCGATGGTAGGTTAGATGCAGCCCCTCCGACGGTCACCTCTACCACCCCGGCGAATGGCGCGACCGGCGCGCCGGTGGATGGCACAGTTGCCGTCGCGTTTGATGAGGCCATGGACCATTCGACGATCAACGCTGTGACGTTCCTGCTCAAGGACAGCGGCGACAACCCGGTGTCCGGGACTGTGACCTACGAGGATGCCTCCAAGACTGCCACATTCACTCCGGCTACACCACTTGGCTACCGGACTACGTACTCCGCGACGATCACGGCCGGGGTCAAGGACTTCTACGGCAATGCGATGGCGACCGATTACACCTGGAGCTTCAGCACCGCCAGGGAGCGCGTGGTCTTCACGACGAACACTCTGATCGGCTGCACGAATTCCTCCTATGACGGGAAGGACATAGTAGTAGATGGCTGCACGCTCACGGTCAACTGCTCCCACGCCTTCAACAGCCTTCAGGTGATCAATGGGGGCGTTGTCACTCATTCGGTCTACACCGCCGGACAGGAATACAAGCTTGACCTGACAATTGCGCAAGACGTGACAGTAGACACAGGCGGCTCGATATCGGCGAACGGCAAGGGCTATGGGCAGGAGACTGGCCCGGGCAAGGGCGGTTCCAACTTTTTCAATGGTGCTGGAGGCGGCTACGGGGGTGCTGGAGGCGACTCCAACTTGGCGGCTGGTGGAGCGGCCTATGGTTCGGTCACTGAGCCGACGGACCTAGGCAGTGGTGGGGGCCGTGAGACTTACTTCAGCTCGGCAGGAGGGGCGGGAGGCGGAGCCATTCGCCTGATGGTGAACGGGACGTTGACAGTCAATGGGAGTCTGACGGCCAACGGGACTGTTGGCGGCACCGCCTACCCTGACCGCGCAAGCGGCGGCGGCTCAGGTGGAAGCGTTTATCTAACGGTGGGGGTTCTGGCAGGTTCGGGAGCTATATCGGCCAGCGGAGGAAACAGTGGGGGAGTCTCGGCTGGAGGTGGCGGTGGCGGAAGAATAGCCGTTTACTACGAGGACAAGACTGGCTACGCTGGTACGATCACGGCCGTCGGTGGCTCGGGGTATGTGCGTGGCGGCGCAGGAACGATCTACGTGAAAGGCTCCGATCAGTCGCTGGGTGATTTGCTGGTCGACAATGGCGGAAACACGGGAGCCAATACGCCGGTTGCCGGAAGCGCAGCATTTGACAAGGTGGATGTGGCGAACCAGGCTAGGTTAGTGGTTAGCTCAAGTGTTCTGTTGTCGGCTGGCACCCTAGTGGTGCGCGACAGCGGTCAGATCAGTGTGTCGGACAATGGGGACGTAGACTTCCCGCAGACATTCATTTCTTCGGGCGGCGTGTTCAACTTGAACAAGACGGAGATCTTGGGCAACGTGCATATTATGTCGGGAGGGGTGCTGACCCATCAGGCGGGTATGGTTGGGTTCGATCTAACGGTCACGGGTGATCTGGTTATCGACACAGGCGGCTCGATATCGGCGAACGGCAAGGGCTATGGGCAGGAGACTGGCCCGGGCAAGGGCGGTTCCAACTTTTTCAATGGTGCTGGAGGCGGCTACGGGGGTGCTGGAGGCGACTCCAACTTGGCGGCTGGTGGAGCGGCCTATGGTTCGGTCACTGAGCCGACGGACCTAGGCAGTGGTGGGGGCCGTGAGACTTACTTCAGCTCGGCAGGAGGGGCGGGAGGCGGAGCCATTCGCCTGATGGTGAACGGGACGTTGACAGTCAATGGGAGTCTGACGGCCAACGGGACTGTTGGCGGCACCGCCTACCCTGACCGCGCAAGCGGCGGCGGCTCAGGTGGAAGCGTTTATCTAACGGTGGGGGTTCTGGCAGGTTCGGGAGCTATATCGGCCAGCGGAGGAAACAGTGGGGGAGTCTCGGCTGGAGGTGGCGGTGGCGGAAGAATAGCCGTTTACTACGAGGACAAGACTGGCTACGCTGGTACGATCACGGCCGTCGGTGGCTCGGGGTATGTGCGTGGCGGCGCAGGAACGATCTACGTGAAAGGCTCCGATCAGTCGCTGGGTGATTTGCTGGTCGACAATGGCGGAAACACGGGAGCCAATACGCCGGTTGCCGGAAGCGCAGCATTTGACAAGGTGGATGTGGCGAACCAGGCTAGGTTAGTGGTTAGCTCAAGTGTTCTGTTGTCGGCTGGCACCCTAGTGGTGCGCGACAGCGGTCAGATCAGTGTGTCGGACAATGGGGACGTAGACTTCCCGCAGACATTCATTTCTTCGGGCGGCGTGTTCAACTTGAACAAGACGGAGATCTTGGGCAACGTGCATATTATGTCGGGAGGGGTGCTGACCCATCAGGCGGGTATGGTTGGGTTCGATCTAACGGTCACGGGTGATCTGGTTATCGACACAGGCGGCTCGATATCGGCGAACGGCAAGGGCTATGGGCAGGAGACTGGCCCGGGCAAGGGCGGTTCCAACTTTTTCAATGGTGCTGGAGGCGGCTACGGGGGTGCTGGAGGCGACTCCAACTTGGCGGCTGGTGGAGCGGCCTATGGTTCGGTCACTGAGCCGACGGACCTAGGCAGTGGTGGGGGCCGTGAGACTTACTTCAGCTCGGCAGGAGGGGCGGGAGGCGGAGCCATTCGCCTGATGGTGAACGGGACGTTGACAGTCAATGGGAGTCTGACGGCCAACGGGACTGTTGGCGGCACCGCCTACCCTGACCGCGCAAGCGGCGGCGGCTCAGGTGGAAGCGTTTATCTAACGGTGGGGGTTCTGGCAGGTTCGGGAGCTATATCGGCCAGCGGAGGAAACAGTGGGGGAGTCTCGGCTGGAGGTGGCGGTGGCGGAAGAATAGCCGTTTACTACGAGGACAAGACTGGCTACGCCGGGAGCGTGACGGTACTGGGAGGTTCCGGGTATCAGTCCGGCCAACCTGGAAGCGTCTTCCTCTATAAGTCGGGTGCTCTCCGTCTTCTTTCGCATGTGCCGCAGGGATGCATGGGCGAACCAGTCGACCGCGTGGACGTCCAGTTCAACAAGGATGTAGACGGCACAACATTCGGGGTTGGCGAAGTATCTCTGACTGCGCCCAACGGCTCACCAATTCCCCTGGTGAGTGTGCCACAGAGCGCGGGCGGAAACGTCTGGCGAATCAGCTTCAATCCTCAGACTACAGAGGGCGAGTACCACGTGAGCATCGGCCCCCACCTCGCGGATCTGGTCGGTCATCAGATGGACCAAGACGCGGACGCATTCGAAGGGGAATCCCCCGACGACGTCTACCAGGGCGCTTTCCGAGTGGACCTGGTGCCTCCGGCGATCTCCAACCTGAGTGCCGCGGCCGCATTGCAGCAGTGCCTGATAACCTGGTCCACCAACGAGCCGGCCACTTCTCAGGTCGACTACGGTCCGGACGACGGCTACGGCGCGAGCACGCCTGTTGCCACGGAACTGGCTACCAGCCACGGCGTGACCGTGAGCGGGCTGTCACCGAACACGGACTACTACTACCGAGTTAAGTCCGTGGATGCCTGCGGGCGGCAGGCGGAACTCGCCGGGGGGGCCTTCACGACAGTCGCCGACACGACACCTCCTAACACTCAGATTGCCTCCGGGCCGACCGAGGGAACTATGGCCTGCGCAAGCCCGATCTCAGTGACCTGGACTGGCACCGACGACGTCACGCCGACCGGACTGCTGGAGTATTCATGGCGGATCGATGCTGGAGACTGGTCTGCCTGGTCAACGGTCGCCAGCGAGGCGCTCACGCTTACAGATGGCCAGCACACGTTCGAGGTCAAGGCAAGGGACACGTCAGGCAATGAGGATTCCACCCCGTCGGTCAGGCACTTCAGCCTGGACACACAGGCGCCCGCGTTGTCGCAGTTTGCGACCGCACCGGCCGCGGCTTCAATGACGATCATCTGGACGACGGACGAGCCGGCCACATCACAGGTAGAATACGGAACGTCTGTCTCCTACGGCACCCTTACGCCTCTGCAGTCGCAGCTTGTGACGAGTCACAGCGTCACCATGACCGGATTGACTCCAGCCACAACCTACCATTACCGCATCAGATCGAAGGACTCGTGCGGCCACGAAGCCTTCTCTGCGGAGGACTTGACCTTCGATACGACCGCCGATACGACTTCACCGGACACCAGCATAGCGTCGGGACCGTCGGAGAACGGAACGGCATGCGCTCTTCCGGTCGCAGTCGCCTGGACGGGAACGGACGACACTACCCCGGTGGGCCAGCTCCAATATTCGTATTCCCTTGACGGGGCGGGATGGTCCGATTGGTCTTCGGCCATCAGCCAGAGCTTTGGCGCACTCACGGACGGATCCCACACCTTCCGGGTCAATGGCAGGGATCTGTATGGCAATGAGGATGCCACGCCGGCTGTTCGCCACTTCAGCGTTGACACGACTCCGCCGACCATCTCGGGCGTGTTGGCCACTCCTGCTGCCGGTCAGTGCGCTGTCAAGTGGACAACAGACGAGCCGGCGACGTCGCAGGTGGAGTATGGGGAGACCGACCGGTACGGCTCCGTCACATCGCTTGATGTAAGGTTGCTGACGAGCCACAGCGTCATGGTGACAGGGCTCTCTTCAGAAACGCTCTACCACTACCGGGCGAAGTCCAAGGACAACTGCGGTCACGAACGGGTCTCGGATGATGGTACGTTCCTGACGACTCCTGCGCCCGACCTGCAGGTCACGTCCGTCATCGTGCCGATCGAGGCGTGGACCGGCAGTGCGTTCGACGTGACGTGGTCCGTCGTGAACAACGGTCCCGGGCCGGCTGAGGGCACCTGGGCGGACAAGGTCTATCTCTCGACCGACGCTCAGGTGGGGAATGACATCCTGCTCGGCGAGTTCTCATACGGGGCCGGTCTGGCCACCGGTCAGACGGTCACGCGCACACAGACCGTGACGATCGGCCGCCAGGGTGTAACAGACGGAGACTACTACATCATTGTGTGTACGGACGCGAACGGCGGCGTGTTCGAGGGCACGCATGAGGACAACAACTGCCTGGCGGACGAAACTGTGATAGGAGTTCATGTCACGCCCTGGCCCGATCTCCAGGTTGACTTGGTCGAAGCGCCGACCAACGCACAATCAGGGCAGATCATCGGCGTGAGCTGGCGGATCTGTAACAACGGAACAGGTGCGACCGATGCACCCTCCTGGTATGAACGGGTCTACCTATCTCCTGACACAGACAAGTCCCATGCCATCAAAGACTACGGGCAGTTCGTCAACGGCAGCTATCTGGCTCCTGGAGAGTGCTACACTGAGACCCGCGACTTGACGCTGCCGGCAGGGATCTCCGGGACGTACTACTTCATCGTGGATTCAGACTGCAGCCGCCAGGTCGCAGAAACGGTTGAGTCGAACAACGTCGGCCACAGCACGCCGATAGATGTCACCTACGTTCAGCCTGGATTCCTGCATGTGGAGTCAGTCATCGTGTCCCCCGCTCCGCCTATAACTGTCTGGGCTGGCGAGCAGGTCACAGTGACGTGGAAGGTAACGAACACGGGCGGCAGCCCGATAGCTGGCAAATGGGACGACGTGGTGGCTCTTTCTCCCACGCCGAACTGGGACGGCACACACGGATACTGGGGCGTTATACACCACATCTACTTTACCGGACCGCTGGCCGTGGCCGCGAGCTACACCCACACGGCGAGCTTCACCGTCCCGCAGAATATAGCCGCCGGCACCTGGTACGTGGTGCCAATAGTTGACACCCACTACTTCGCGGGTGGGGACGGGAGCATCGGCGGCGGAAACGTCCCGAGGGACCAGAACAACGCCTCAATCGAGGTTGCGCTGCCGCCTCCGGCGGACCTCGAAGTATCCGCCGTGGATGCTCCGACAGCGGGTACGGCCGGGCAGCCCATCACTATCACTTGGATGACTGCGAACAATGGTGCGAACCGAACCAGTGCGCCGTCCTGGAGCGACGCGGTCTATCTCTCGACCGATACGACTCTGGACAAGTCGTCAGACAGGCTTATCGGCACATTCGGCCACAGCGGCGCACTTGACACGGGAGGCAGCTACAGCCAGACTCAGAGTCCCACGATTCCGTCTGACGTACCGGGTGCTTGCTACCTCTTCGTCTGCGCGGACAGCGGCAACATTGTGTACGAAGGTCCGTGGGAGGACAACAACTGCGGCTATGATCAGACCCCGGTGCAGGTGCAGGTCGTCCCACCGCCTCCTCCACCGGACCTTCAGGTCACGATGCTGAGCGTACCATCTACCGGAACGGCGGGCCAACCGGCTTCGATATCGTGGACCGTGCAGAACGCCGGTGTGACAGACACGGGGGTCGCGTCCTGGAGCGATGCCGTCTACCTTTCCACCGACGACACGTTGAGCACAAGCGCGGACACCTTGCTCGGGACATACTCGCACACGGGCGCTCTCGCCTCCGAAGCAAGCTACACACAGAATCAGATCGTCACTCTGCCGCACTGCGTCTCCGGGCCGTACTACATATTCGTACTGACCGACAGGGGCAGTCAGGTGAGCGAGGGTACGGGCGAGGGTAACAACTCGCGACGCTCTGATACCTCGATGGACGTAGCGGGCGGGCAGTATGCTGATCTCATGCCGACCTGGACGGTCGTGCCTGCGACCGCGAATGCCGGAGAACCGATGGCGATCGCCTGGAACGTATCCAATGCCGGAACCGGCACTGCGCCCGCCTCATGGACTGATGCGGTCTATCTTTCCGCTGATCCGCTGCTGGACACAAAGAATGACATCCGCCTCGGGGCTTTCGCGCACAGCTCCGATCTGGCGTCAGGTGTCAGCTATGCCATGAGCCCAAGCCCGACCGTGCCGATCGGGCTCACAGGTAGCTTCTACCTCATTGTGATGACCGATACCGACAACGCGGTCCGGGAGTGCGCCGGCGAGGGTGACAACACTGTCGTGAGCACCTCAGCCGTTCAGATCGGGATTGCGACATATCCCGATCTGCAGGTCACCGCTGTGAACGCCCCGGATACGGCAATCTGCGGCCAGAACATGACTGTCGAGTGGACTGTTCGCAATGAGGGCAACGCGGCCACTCCTTCGGGCGTCTGGTCTGACGCGGTGCACCTATCGAAAGACCAGGTGCTGGACACCACGGATCCAAAGATCGTCGCATTCCCGCGACTCAACTCGCTTGTTGCGGGTGAAACGTATACCAAGTCCGCCCAGGTGCAGATACCGGGCGGGGCTTCGGGTCCGTACTACGTGTTTGTCGTTACCGACAGCACGAACCGGGTCTTCGAGCACACGGCGGAGAACAACAACGCCGGCCACGATCCGACCGCTATGATCGTCACGATGCCTCCGCCCGCTGATCTGGTGGTGGAGGGAGTGACTGTTCCCGCAACGGGTTCGCCCGGCGAGTCTGCTGCGATAAGCTGGGTAGTCACCAACAACGGGACAAACGCGGCGACCGGCCAGTGGACCGATTCGGTCTATCTCTCTGCGGATACTGCGTGGGACATCAACGACCAACTGGTCGGGCGTATGGATCACACGGGAGGGCTTGCGCCGTCGGCCTCGTACAATGGGAGTCTCACTTCCGTGCTGCCCGCCTCTACGCCGGGCACATACTATGCCATCGTCCGCACGGATATCCGCAACAACGTCCGGGAGTCGGACGTAACGAACAACACGGGCGTCTCGGCAAGCGCTATGACGGTCGATGTCCAGGAACTGACCCTCGGCGTGCCTGCAACGGGCCAACTCAGCACCGGCACGGAGCGCTACTATAAGGTGAACGCCGACGGCCAGTCTGACTTGCTTATCCATCTGGACACGGCTGATGACACGGCGGTGACTGCTCTGCTTGCGAGATACGATATACCGCCTACCAGCGGTCTGTATGACGTGGCTACACAGGATATCTTTGCCGCCGATCACGATCTGATTATACCTGTGGCCCAATCTGGAGTCTGGTACTTGCTCGTTCGCGGGGTCGTGCTGCCACTCGGAGTGACCGACTACACCATCGTGGCGACACGGATTTCCCTAGGCATCACAAGCATTGCTCCAAATCGTGGCGGCAACGCTGGCAGGGTTACTGTTAGACTCACTGGCAACCATCTCGAAGATGGAATGCAGGCCAGTCTCCGTGGGGCGAATGGTTCCGTTGTGAACGCTCTGTCTGTGCTGGTTACACACGCAAATCGCGCCTATGCCACATTTGACCTGGCGGGAGTCACACCAGGTGACTATCATCTTGTAATGTTGCAGGGCGATATAGAGTGTATTGCAGATGATGTCTTTCAAGTTCAGGATGGTGGTGCACCGGAGTTCTTCATACAGGCTGATTCCGCCATCCAGGTCAGATCTGGCAGGCCGATAATCGCGCAGCTCCGATATGGCAACTTCGGCAGCGTGGACGTGTCAGTGCCGTTACTTACAGTCAGTGCCACGGAGAACACATTGCTGTCGCTCAGTCCAGCACGGCGCGGGCAGAGCCATTTGACCTTGCTCGGACTCTCAACGGATGGGCCAGCATCTGTTCTGCGGCCAGGGCAAACTTGTACACTTTGGCTGTACGCCACGCCGTCCATATCGAGCGGGTTAGTCCGGTTCACCGCAACTGCGGCATCGCGGGAACAACTGGTTAGCGTCCCCATTGATTGGCAGGTGCTTCAGAGCACCATGCCCCAAGTGATGACTGACGATCCCGCATGGATGGACATTTGGGGAGCATTCAAGGAGGAAATGGGTAACCAATGGGATACCGTGCTGGCAAGCGCTCTTGCCGAAGCGGATACCTGCAGCGGAACCGAGGATGTTCTGGCGCTCATGGACATCCGTGATTTCTGGACTTCGCTGCTGCTCCGTATTGCTGGAGATGTAGGCGTAGTAGGTTCCGACAGCTTTGGCGCATCAGTCAAAGGCCGTGAGGATATGCTCTTCAATTCGACTTCCGGAGATGAGAGCGACCAATTACTGATGACCGTGCAGACGCCTGAGAATGGTACCGCGTACAATCAGTTTGAACGCGTGGCACAACAAACGCAGCTCTACTACTGGGAGCCGGGCATGCCCAAAGCCGTTGCGGTTCTGGACCTGGGGCCTCAGATCGGCCTGCCCGGATCTGCCTGGCAGCCCATGGTGATTCTGCCCCAGGACAAACTGAACAAGCTCAGAGATCCATCAACAACTGTGGTGAAAGTTGGTCACGGGTGGAACGATGGTTTCGACCCGAACAATCTCAGCAGTTGGCAGAATAGCTTCGTGCGCGACAGTGTAGTACAAGGGGATGCTTATCTGATCAAAGATGCCAACAAGGCGTATGACCCGCTCCCGGGTAGCAATAGGGATGTGAGATTCGCGGGGGTAGCTACGCGATTCGTCGGCGAGCATATCGCTACCGTCATCAACCAACTTGGCATTGATCCCCAGCGCCTAGTCGGGGTCGACCACAGCTACAGTTGTCCCGAAGATGCAGTGACAGCAAAGAAGCTTTATGAGTTGACTGGTCACGCCGTGAAGGCGCAGTTACTCCTCGACCCGGCCAAGATGTTGGCAACATGGAATTCCTCAAGCCATGAGTCACCACTTCATGATGGCACCCAAACGGATTATGTGGAGCGAACACTCGTACTCGTGTCGTCAATGTACGGGGCTAGTCCATTCGAGGCAATGGGGGTTCCTCGGTTTTGGATGTCCCATCCCTATGATCTGAACAAGATTGATGCATACTTCATAGACCCCAGGTATTTCCCCCTTGATCCAAAGGCACATCATGACGCACTAGACTTCGCTCACGACCTAGGGGTCAAAGGCCTCCTCGAAGGTTTCCTGACGCGGGATATATCTTCATCAATGGAAAACATGTATGTGCTTTGGGATGGAACCATCATGAACAGCAGTGAGTATGCGTATTATCAGGATCCGGAAAAGGATTGGTGGCTGTCTGATCAGCCCCAGTGGCTCCTGAGTTCAGAAAACTATTGGGAGATGGCCTATCTTGAAGATGCTCTCGGCGAAGCCGGTTCAGGCAGCGGCATCCCCGGTTTCGACTACGTTGCGTGGGTAGCCTCTGTTCTGGGTTCGCGTGATCCTAACGATAAGGTTGGGCCGGCCGGCTTTGGCCTACGCAGCTTTGTGGCCATGACACAACCGATCCCGTACACCATCAACTTCGAGAATGTCTCAATGGCCAGCGCCCCGGCGCACACGATCCGCGTCACCGACCAACTTGACCCGAACCTGGACATGCGCACATTCCGGCTCGGGGAGATCGTATTCGGCGATCACACCATCACTGTGCCGGCGAACAGGAGCTATTACCAGACCAGAATTGACTTGGGGACGGAGCACAGCGGCATCATGGCTGACATCAGCGCCGGGCTGGACGTGGCCAATAACCGCGTGTTCTGGACGCTCAATGCTATCGATCCGAAGACCGGCGAATCGCCCGAGAATCCGCTGCTCGGCCTGCTTCCTCCGAACGACGAGAACCACATCGGCGAGGGGCACGTGACGTACACAATCAAGCCGAAGAATGCCCTCGCCACAGGTACGGGCGTATCGAACAAGGCAACGATCATCTTCGATAACAACGAGCCGATAGACACCAACACCGTCACCAACACGATTGACGGAGCGGCTCCGACGAGCGCTGTCAGCTCCTTGCCGAGCATGACCCTCGATAAGACGTTCGCCGTTTCTTGGACCGGGCAGGACGACCAGGCCGGCTCCGGTCTCAAGGACTTCGACGTCTACGTGCGTGACGACGAGGGCGCATGGACTCAGTGGCAGGCTGGGGTGACTTACACTATCGCCGCCTTCACCGGTCAGGCCGGTCACACATATGCGTTCTACAGCACTGCGTGGGACAACGCGGGCAACGTCGAAACCGCTCCGGAGGAACCGGACGCCGTCATAACGGTGATCGGCGCGCCGTCGGATCCCAATCCGTCCGACGGTGCGATTAGCATTCCCGTCAGCGCATCTCTATCCTGGACGCCGGGGCATGGAGCCGCCAGTCACGACCTGTACTTCTGGCAGGATGGCTTGCCGAAGCCCGCTGTGCCAACCGCCGCGGACCTGCTCTCGAATACGTTAACACCGCCGAGCACGCTGCAGTACGGCACCAGGTACTGGTGGCAGGTGATCGCAAAGAGCCCCCAGGGTAGTATTCCTGGCTCTGACTGGTCGTTCACGACCGTACAGACTACGAATCCGTCGGACACTAAGAAGGGCGGGAATGGCGACCAGGTCGACGTACATGGGGCTATCGTCACCGCCGTATTCGGCGACCACATCTATGTGGAATCCATCGACCGCTCCAGTGGCATCCGAGTGGCTTGGACTGGATCCGTGAACGTGGGTGACCGCGTGGATATCTCCGGTACGCTCGGCACGACCTTGGAGTTCGAGCGATACATTCAGGCGACGAGCGTCGCAAACATATGCTACGGCGTCATTGAGTCGGTCATGATGACCAATAGGGCGCTCGGCGGTGAGGATTTCGAGTACGATGCGGTGGCCGGTACTGGTCAGCGTGGCGTCGAGGACGGCAATGGGCCAAACAATATCGGCCTTCTAGTCACCACGACGGGACGGGTTACGGCTGTCGGGAAGGACTTCTTCTACATCGATGACGGGACGCACGCGCGAGATGCCTCGATCTTCAATGGTGTGCGCGTCCGATCCGGCAGCCTGTCCAGACCGACTTCCGGGCAGTACGTCAAGCTCACGGGAATCAGCTCAATCATGAAGGTCAATGGACGGCTGTTCCGCAGCATCCGGCCGAGAACTCAGACAGACATCGAAGTGATAGTCGAGCCGTGAGTTACATGATTGACATTTGGCCCTCTCAAACGTCTACATAGTAGGGTCAGCCGCGCGGAACACGGCACAGGGGGGAAAGATGTTGTCGAGAACAGTGATAGCAGCGGCGCTTGTCGCGTCGTGCCTGACGTTGCTGCTCGTCTCCGGGGCTTCGGCAGGTTGGCAGTGCAACTTCGAATCCGGGCTCGGGCAGAACGCCGTGCCGATTGCGGCTCGGATACCTGGACTGTCGTTTAGCACGCTGCTGGGCGATGATGTCTACTTCGCCGATATCAACTCGGCTTGGTACAGCGTAACTTCAGACAACGGCAAGGTGTACGAGGAAGGGAACTACTTTGTCTCCGGTGACGTGGCAGCCTATCTGATGGACACGGCGGATTCAGCCAGGATATCGTTCCCTTATGGCACTGCAAGCTACTTCACAGTGGGATACTCAAGTGAGTTCCCGTTCGTCCTGGAGGCTTACGATACCTCCGGCAGCCAACTCGCATCTGCGACCGGGCCGGCGAACACGAGGAATGCGGGGGGCACGGGGCTACTCTACCTCACCGTCAGCCGTCCCGATATCTCCTATGTCCTCCTGCACGACCAGGGCGGCTACTGGATGATAGACAACATATCCACGGATGCCGCAATCCCCGAGCCATCATCGGTCCTGACACTTGTCTTCGGTCTCGCCGGCATCAGTGGGTCCGTGTGCAGACAAAAGCACAAGTCTCGAAACCAGTAGCGTCCCGCAGACAGGAGCTGTCAGGGATTCCTCCATGCGTGACTCGGCGGTATTAGAGACACGCATGGACCTGATCGTATTCCCCCTCCTCCGATTCAGTCCCCGTTCCGGCGAAGCCTGCGGATGGCAACTGTGAGACCCCTGTAAGGCTCCCAACAGCCACATTGCAGGCACGGCTTCATGCCATCCAGCCCGGTAGGTACTTGTCTTCATCTGAGCATTGCGACAAGGCCGTTTCCTCTATCGCAATCGCCATGGCGTGCCAGCTATGAGGAGGTCGCATGCGGACTGAGAATCTTGTATGCAGATAGAAACGGCGGGCGAGAAGGAATCTTGACGCAGACTCAAGATCGTGCTATCCTGTCCCTAGTACAGACTGGCCGCCCACAAGGGGGTGAAGAGCCATTCCAGCGGAGGGGTGACAAGCAAAAATGTCCATGACCATATCTGAGGCGGCGGAAGCCAAGGGGATCAGCCGGAACGCGGTCTGGCTGGCGATCAACCGGGACTTGCTCACGACGCGCAAGACCTCTGGGGGGTTGTGGCTGATCGAACAGGACGGGAAATGGGAGGCCTATCGCCCTAGACCCTATCCCAGGAGCGGCCGGGGCAGCAGTGCTAACATTGATGGCCAAGGGGGTGAACAGCCGTGAGTCTACTCGATTATCTGAAGGCTGACGGAGCAGAAGTCATCAGCGAACCGGTCCAGGTTCAGAAGGCCCTCGCGTACATACGCGTATCTCACGAAGATTCCGCCAACCGTGGCACCAGTCTGGAGACCCAGCGCAGAGACATAGAACGCTATGCCTCACGTGAGGGAATCCAGATCGTGGAATGGTTCGAGGAGCCAGGCAAGTCGGCGTTCAAGAACGGCGACAAGCGCACCGAGTTTGCACGCATGGTGGCACGTGCGAAGGATGAAGTGGCCAGCGTCTCGCTCGTCCTCGTGTGGAAGTCCGATCGATTCAGCCGGGATCGATACCAGGCAGCGGCGGTCAAGGGAGAACTGGCTAAGGCGGGAGTTCGTGTGCTGTCGGTCCTTGAGCCCTACGATGCCCGTACAACCTCAGGGATCGTACTTGAGTCGGTCACAGATGCCATGAACCAGATCCGCTCAATGGAGATCGGGCAGGTCACGCACCGCAACCTGCTCATCAACTGCGAGTTGAGAGACCCGGCGACCGGATGGGCCTACAAGAACGGCGGATGGGCGCAGTTTGGATATCGCAATCATCGAGTCTACACTGACACCCACCGGAAGTATCAGACTCTCACTCATTGCATATGGATGCTTGACGATGAGGTTGTAGCCGGCAAGCCCGTTCACGAATGGGCACGCATCATGCTCATCGAATGGCGGCTCGGCGAGAGGCTCGGAGCCGATGCCATAGCCCAACGGTTAACTTCGGCCGGCGTACCGACCCCGAGCGGACGGTCAGCCTGGTCCGATACGACGGTTGATTCCCTCCTGGTGTTGGAGCGGCTGCTGCAGTATTCCGGGTACGGAACTTGGAACAAGAATGAGTATCGGCACGGTGGGAAGCGTCCAAAGGATCGAAGCGAATGGAAGATCATCGAGAAGGCACACCCGGCGATAATCACCATGGAAGAGGCTGAGAGAATTCACTCCATTCGCTTGGAGCGACGATCCAGGCCGGGCAAGCGTCCCGCTCATCGCTCTTCACCGTACCTGCTCTCTGGCGGACTGCTAAGGTGCTTGCATTGCGGCGCAAACTACGCGGGCCGTCAGCGGAATGGCTATGACTATTACGTATGCGGCGCGCAGATCTACCGCCATGGCGCGGACTGTGCTGGTCCATGGTATATCCGGCGAGAGGTACTGGAGAAGGCGGTCTTCGAATGCATCGAGAAGCTCTTCCTCTCCAATCCTAAGGAGCTTCGGCATGTTGTGGATAGCCATAACAAGTGGGTTGATGGACAGCTTGCGGAATACAGGACAGCAGAAGAAGAACGCCAGGCCGAGATCAGACGCCTGGAACAAGAGATCGCAAATTTGATGGATTCGATAGCTGGGGGGATAGATCCTACTGCAGTTAGGGCGTCCATCAACGACCGTACAACGCGACTGGACCGCATGAGAAACAAAGTCTGTGGCGATCCACCGCGCAGGATCAGCGCAAGAGAGCTCAAGTCACAGGCGGCTGAGATGCTGCAGATAGCAGAAAGCCGCGATGTTGACCGGAAACGCACAGCCGTCCGGCAGTTCATCACGGCCCTCGAAGCAGACCCCGAAAGGCACATCGTCAGAGTCTTACTCCACCCTATTGATGCGCTGACTTATGCATTGAATGGTAGCGCCAGGGGGAGTTGAACCCCCGCCGCGGCCTTGAAAGAGCCGTGTCCTAACCGTTAGACCATGGCGCCGTATGCAAAACAATGCCGCCCGCCATCAGCGCGCGACACACACGTCATTATAACAGCATCCCGCCGAATCCGCAATCCCTGCTTCCACATCGCGCCAATTCATGCGATTCCTTGATAGTTTACCCGGCAGATTACGGGGATAACCGCCGATAATGCTCTTAGGAGGATGCGGAACTCTTCGTTCGAAGCCGGCGTCATAAAAATGTAAAAGATATGACAAAAAGTAGTTGACGTGTTGAGTTTCATGTGCTAGCATTTCTGTGTCGGGGATTCTGAAAACGATTACAGAGACCGGCACTTATTTTGATCCGGAGGCTTACTGAGGGTGTCAATGGAGTTACAAAGATATCATAGGAACCCTGTGCTCGCCCCCACTGACAACTGGTGGGAGAACAAGGCGGTGTTCAACTGTGCTGCCGCTCGTCTGAACGGGAATGTGCATATCCTTTACAGGGCGATCGGCGACGACGGGATCTCGAGATTCGGTTATGCCATGAGCGCTAACGGTCTCGATATCGCGGAGCGTAGTTGTCTGCCCGTCTACGAATCGCTGGGAGACGAACTCGAGAGGCTCGGAGTCGAGGACCCCAGAATCACTGAGATCGAGGGAACCTATTACATCACGTACACCGGGGCCTCGGTGTATCCGTGTTCCGCCGCTCAGCCGGGCATGGCCATCACGTGTATCCCATGGCGATGCCGCGTCGGTCTCCTCTCCACCAAGGATTTCATCAGCTATCGGAAGCACGGCTGCATACTCCCGGACATGGACAACAAGGATGTCGTGCTCTTCCCCGAGAGAATCAACGGCAAGTACGTCATGCTCCACAGGACTTTCCCCGACATCTGGATAGCGTACTCCGACGATTTGGTCCACTGGACGGACCACAAGATCATCATGAGGGTACAACCGGGCGGCTGGGACTGCAACCGGATCGGGGCTGGCGCGCCACCTATCAGGACCGAGCAGGGATGGCTTAACTTCTACCACGGAGTGGATGATGGCCGCAACTACAGGCTCGGCGTTCTGATGCTCGACTTGGATGATCCCTCGAAGGTGATCGGCCGCTCTGTGGAACCCATACTGTCACCGGAGAAGAAGTGGGAGCAGGATGGGCTCGTGCCGAATGTTGTCTTCACATGCGGCGCGGTCGAGATGGACGGTCAGTACATCGTCTACTACGGCGGCGCGGACAAGGTGATCGCCGTGGCAACCATGGACACGGACGACCTGAGCAAGATCAAGCTGGAGAGAATTCAGTAAGCATCCAGGGATTAGAGGGGAGGGCGAGGCTCCGTCCGAGCCACATGTTGGAGTAGGAGTTCCACCACTGCCCCAACATGTGGCTCGGACGGAGCCTCGCCCTCCCCATTTCAGCTATTCCCACTCGAAGACTACCTTGCCGGACTCGCCCGAGTCGAACAGGGCAAATGCCTCCTCTGCGTCCTCAATCCTGAACCTGTGAGTGACCATCGGGTCGAAGTGCAGATCGTGTGCGACCATGAACCTCGCAAGGTCGCCATACATACCCAGAGGCATCACGAACGACCCCGATACGGTCAACTGCTTTCCCACGATCGAACTGAGCGGGAGTTGTCTTTCGACTTCCGTCTTGATTCCCGCGACCGTGACCGCCCGTCCGCCGCGCCTGAGACCCTGAATCATCCAGGCGAACGCGTTTCCGCTGCCCGATGTCTCGTAAGCCGTATCGGCGCCCAGCCCATCGGTCAGCCGCATGATCTCTTTCGCCGGCTCGGCGACCTGGTCGATGTCGATGATCTCGTCAGCGCCGAGGTCCCGGGCGAGTTGCAGGCGGATCTCACGGCGACCGATCCCTATCACCCGCGCGCCCATCGCCTTGCCGAACATGACGCCCGTGAGTCCCACCGGACCGAGGCCGAAGACCGCGAGTGTGTCGCGCCCTGACGGTGTGATCTTGGAAAAGGCGGAGAATGTCGTACCCGCGATGCATGCGATCGCGGCGCCGTCGATGACGGTCAGCTCGTCCGGGAGCTTCAGGGCATTCCGCTCGTCCATGAGCACGAAATCGGCCTGTCCCCCGTGTGCGCCGCCACCGAGGCCACGAGTCTGCGAGCACCACATGATGTTGCCCGCCGCGCACTGCTGGCACTTACCGCATCCGAGGTAGTGGTAGACCGTAACGCGGTCGCCGGGCGCCACGGTGGTGACACCTTCGCCGATGGACTCCACAATCCCTGCCGGCTCGTGCCCCTGGATGACCTCGCCGCGCTTCTCGGCCTTTGCCGCCGGCGCGTGGTACGCCACCAGGTCGCTGCCGCATATCCCGGCGGCCTTCATGCGGACGACCACCTGCCCCGGACCGGGTGTCGGATCGGGGAACTCCTTGACTAAGACCTTCCGGTCGCCGGCGCAAACTACGCCTCGCATGTTATGCTTCCAATCCTTTCGCGAACTCCTTGCCGAACGCTCGGCATTTCGCCAAGTCATCCTCAGTCGGCACGAAGCAGAACTTGAGGCCGGACTCGATGACCTTGAGCCGAAGACTCCTCATGCGTTCCTCGATCATCCCGATCGCCTCGCCGCTCCATCCGAATGAGCCGAACGACGCCCCGATCTTGCCCTTCTTGTTCACCAGGGCGAACAGGCCGAGCAGCGTCCAGATCGGCGCGAGTGCATCGCCATTGATGGTACACGATCCCGCGATGATGCCCTTGGACGCCTCGATGGCGTCTCGAACCTCACTCGGATCGGCCGATTCGGCGTCGAACAACGAGACCGACGCATACTCGGAAGCGCCCTGAGCGATCGCCTCGGCCAGTCGACGTGTATTCCCGTAAGCGGACGCGTAGAGAACGGTTATCATCTGCCTGGGAGTCCGCTGGGCATCCGACCACTGCTCATATAGGCCGATTACACGCGAGACATCGCGGCGGATGATCGGTCCGTGGCTCGGGCAGATCATCTCGAGATCGAGCTGACGGACCCTCCGGACGCCCTCGTGGATCTTGTCGGCGAAGGGCCGCATGATCGAGTCGTAGTAGTTCTGTCTCTCGCGCTCGTAGATATCGGCATTCACGAGGTCGTCATACATCCGCTCGTCGCAGAAGTGCGCGCCGAAGCCATCGCAGGTGAAGAGCATCTTCTCCTGCGGAATGTACGTGAACATGGTATCGGGCCAGTGCCAGAACGGCACGGTCATGAACCGCAGGGTGCGCTTCCCGAGGCTGATCTCCTCGCCGTCCTCGACCGTGCGCGAGTTGAAGTCGCGGTTGAGCATCTCCCGCAGCCACTTCGCCCCGATCTTCGTGGAAATAGCTTGAGCGTTCGGGCAGGCATCGAGGAGCGCCCCGATGGCGCCTGTGTGATCCGGCTCGGTGTGATGAACGATGATGTAATCCACCTTCGCTGGGTCAACAGCCGCTTCCACCTTGCCCAGGAACAGATCGGTCAGCTTCACGGAAGACGCATCGAGGATGGCGACCTTCTCGTCGCAGATCAGGTAGGCGTTGTAGGTCGTCCCGTAGTCCGTGTTCATGATCACGTCGAACGTGCGGAGCACGGGATTGAGCGTTCCGATCCAGTAGATGTCGTCTCTAATCTTCAAGTTCCGAGAACATATCCTTCCCTACGCCGCATTCCGGGCAGACCCAGTCCTCGGGAACATCCTCCCATGCGGTTCCAGCCGGTACCCCGTTGCCTGGGTCACCGACTTTCGGATCGTAGATCCACAGGCAGACGTCACACATGTATCGCTTCATAGTCAACCCTCCCGGCCATGATAATACCCGGATCACGGCCTAATCATTATCTCCGACAGTCCCGAGATCAGTCTAATCAGCGATGGCGCATCGTGTCAAGTTGTTCTCTGAGGCGCGAATATGCTAGGATTGGGCTGCATACCCGATATGACGGTATTCTGGGGGTAACAGGCCATATGAGCTTGCAGGGAAAAGTCGCTGTTGTCACGGGAGCAGGTAGAGGGATCGGGAGGTCGGTGGCGATACGATTCGCGGAGTCTGGCGCGAAGGTCGTGTTGGCGGCGAGAAGCGAGGACCAGATCCACGAGGTTGCGAGCGAGATCGAGGGATCGGGGGGAATCGCCGTGGCCATTCCGACCGACGTGGCCTCCGAGTCCGACGTGCGAAACATGATCGAGGCCGCCGAGTCGGGATTCGGTCCGGTCGACATCCTCGTGAACAACGCCGGTATGATGATTCTGCGCCCACTCGTCGAGACCTCCGTGGAGGAATGGGACCGAGTGATGAACACCAATCTGCTCGGGACGTTCCTCTGCTCTCGAGCGGTGCTGCGGTCGATGATGCATCGGAAGACGGGACGGATCATCAACATCGGCTCGATGGCTGGCCGGAGAGGTTATGCCGAACAGGGCGTGTACTGCGCGTCGAAGCACGGGCTCTACGGCCTCAGCAAGGTGCTCGCGATCGAAGCCCAACCCTACGGCATCCGGGTGAACGTCGTCTCTCCCGGCGGAGCGCACACGGACCTTTCGCGTGACCTGCTCTCAACCAGAAGCCCTGCTGAAGCGTCTGAATGGATGACCCCCGAGGAGGTCGCCGATGCGGTGTGCTACATCGCCGGCCAGGACGGTCCGGGGCATACGGACGACCTGACCTTGAGGAGATTCGCCAGTGAACCCTGGCGCTGACCGCTGTGTTTCGATCCCCGCGCTCGCGGGCGATAAACGTAAGGAAGTACCCATATCCCCACCTGGGAGGTGCTGAGTATGAGAACCGATTTCCGGTATACCTGTCTCCTGTCCATCGTGCTCCTGCTCGCCATGTCCTGTGCGTCACTGGCGACCGAGTTCAAGAGCGGCGAGAGCGTGTCCGTCAAGGAGGGCATGAAGATAGATGACGAATTGTATGCGTTCGCCCAGAGCGTCGTCATGAGCGGGATCGTTACCAGCGATCTGACTGTTGCTGGAAACGACGTCCGTCTCGCCGAGCAGGGGTCGATCGGCGGAAGCGCAAACCTGGCAGGGACGATCGTTAGCGTCGCCGGGAAGATCGCAGACAACCTGCGGGCAGCCGGAAGCCAGGTCACCGTATCAGGGCCGGTCGGAGGAAACGCTACGCTCGCCGGTGCGCAGGTCACACTCGCAGGATCGGGCAAGGTGACCCGCGACCTGTTCATGGCAGGGAGTATGATCGATGTCGAGGGCTCCGTGGGCCGCAATCTGCAAGTATCCGCTGAGCAGGCGACGGTCAACGCAGTCGTCGGCGGCAATGTGAGCGTTCAGGCCCGGGAGGTAAGCGTCGGGCCTCAGGCTGTCATCAAGGGAAACCTCGTCTACACGAGTCCGACGCTCGCCAAGATAGACCCCGGCGCGAAGATAACCGGCAAGACGATCTATCACAAGGGAGAAGCGCAGGACAACGGATTCGCCGGCTTGATGTGGGTGTTCCGGGCGATCGGTTTCGTCGCGCTCTTCCTGGTCGGCCTGGTGCCGCTGACGGCAGTCCCGAAGGCCGTCGTCGATGTATCGCAGACTGTTCTCCGAAGTCCGTGGATGTCGATGCTGATAGGCTTCATACTGCTGGTGGTCGTGCCGGCCGCGATAGGAATCCTGGTGGTCACGCTCGTGGGGATACCACTCGCCGTCATCCTGACGGTTTTCTATCTTCTCCTGATGTACATTAGCCGCATACCGGTCGCAGTGGCGATCGGCCGCTGGGTTTTCGCCAAGGGTGGTAAGCCGGAAGTCTCCAGGTACCTTGCGTTCTTCGTCGGACTGCTGATCCTCTGGATAGTAACTGCGATTCCCTTCATAGGGCCCTTCCTCAGCTTCCTGGCCCTCCTTCTCGGCATGGGCGCGCTGATATGGGATCGGTACGGTTTCATTAAGCAGTTGCGCGCGGACGGCAAGGTCTGAGGACGGGGAGTTTCACGATTGGTGACAGTGATGCCGCGCGGCTGTCATTCTGAACGAAGTGAAGAATCTGTCTGCGCACGGCCAGATTCTTGACTTCGTTCAGAATGACAGCCGCCGGGCTTGATTGCCAAACGCTCGGCATGGTGGTAGAATAACGACTGCCAAGACAGGCATGGATTGAAGGCTGCGGGCACGGAGCGATCCCCCGCAGCCTCGCGCATAACAGAGTGGGGGATTGAGGTAGCGATGGACTTTCACGGAGCATGGACGGCGCTCATAACGCCGATGACATCGGACGCCGGAGTCGATTGGGAGGGCCTGGAGAAGAACCTCCAGTTCCAAATAGAGCAGGGCATCACCGGACTCGTTCCCACCGGCACGACCGGTGAGTCGCCAACTCTCTCATGGGACGAGCACAACAGCATCATCGAGCGCACGCTCAGTCACGCCCAGGGGAAGTGCCAGGTGATTGCCGGCACAGGAAGCAACTCGACCCAGGAAGCCGTCGAGAGTACCGAGCATGCGGTCGAGCATGGTGCGAAGGCCGCGCTTCTGGTCGATTGTTACTACAACGGGCCATCCTCGCTCGAGCTGCGGACCGAATACTACGGCGTCCTGGCTGAGGTGTTTCCCGACGTCTCATTTGTGCCGTATGTCATCCCGGGGCGTTCCGGCACGGAGCTTCTGGTCGAGGACCTCGCGATCCTTGCCGACCAGTTCCCGAATATCCATGCCGTAAAGGAAGCGACCGGCAACCTCGATCGAATGGCGCGCACTCGTCAACTGCTCGGCCCGGATTTCAACATCATTTCGGGCGACGATGACATCACCTATAGCATTATGACGGCCCCTGAGATCATGGCAGCCGGGGTGATCTCCGTGGTATCCAATGTCGCGCCCGCCACGGTCGAGAAGATGTGCAGGAGCATACTCCACGGTGACATGGCGGCCGCCCAAGCTGCAAGAGATGCCCTCTCGCCTCTATTCGGCATCGTCACAGTCAAGGCCGCGAATGAGCGCCAGATGCCCGACGGCTCGAGCGTCCGTGTTCAGGACAGGTTCAGGAATCCCTTGGCGATCAAGGTGCTGATGAGCGCGCTGGATATGCCGTCTGGCCTCGGTCGCCAACCGCTCGGCAGGATGACGGACGCGGGCGTCAGTATTGTCCGGAAAGCCGCCACCGAGGTGTGGGAGAAGAACCCTGAGGTACTTTCACCGATCGGCGACTTCTATGGCATCGACGTCGAGGCCCGCATCAAGTCGGACGAGATCTGGGCACGAATCGCCTCCCCGTAGTGTCATTCTCAGCGGTTGTAGGGGCGTGCCTTGTGCCGCCCGCAACCAGGGGCTCGCCAGGCGGCACACGGCACGCGCCTACAGCCGCTGTCTGGTAGGTTACTCAAGTGGAATTCCAATACAAGGAAGACTGGCCTCAGGCCAGAGAGCGCATAGAGGCGTGGTGGCAGGGCGAGATCATCGACCGTGTCGCCATCCGCGTCACTGCTCCCAAGGGACAGCGCAGACACGTGCAGCCGCCCTCTGACCCCATGGGGCGGTGGACCGACGTCGACTTCATCGTCGACAACTGGGCCGCGCATTTCGAAGCTACGTACTTCGGTGGCGAGAGCATTCCATGCGCCGTCGTCAACCTTGGCCCGTCGGTGATCGGCGCGTATCTGGGCTGCCCGCTCCATCACGACGAGCGCACCGCCTGGCAGGACCGCATCATCGATGAGCCGTCGGACTGGGCGGATGTCCGCTTCGACCCCGAAAACAAGTGGTGGCGGCTGACGAAGCAGATCACCGAGGCGCTCGTCGAGGCGGGGCAGGGGAAGTACTTCGTTTCCATCACCGATCTTGGCGACGCGACCGACGTGATGTCGTACATGCGTGACCCCGAGAACGTGTGTATGGACCTCATCGATCTTCCGGAGACGATCTATGCTGCCCGCGACCGAATCACTGATCTGTGGTTCGAAGTTTTATGATGAGCTGTACTCGATCGTTCAAACACGCATGACCGGATCGACATCCTGGCTGCAGATCTGGTCGCCGGCGAAGACCTACACGCTCCAGAGCGACTTCTCCTGCATGATCTCCGCGGCGATGTATAGGGACTACGTGCTCCCCGAGGTGCAAAGGATGGCGAAGTGGCTCGATCACTCGATGTACCATCTGGACGGCCCGGGCGCGATCCAACACCTCGACATGCTCTTGGATGTTCCCGAGTTGCACGGCATCCAGTGGGTGCCCGGCGCGGGCGCGCCGCCCTGCAACGAGTGGCCGGACTTGTTAAGGAAAGTACAGGCTGCCGGCAAACTCCTAAACATAAATATACACCGCAACGACATCGAAGGCCTGCTCGAGACCATCTCCCCCAGGGGCGTGATTATCGACACCGGCTGTTCCTCGCAGGAGGAGGCCGAAGATCTCCTCAAGAAGGCCGAGACATGGACCGCGCGCGCGATGCGTGGCCGCTAGAAGCCCTGCCCATTGGCAACGGGCGCGCCAAATGTGCTACAGTATCGGGACGCCCGTAGACGGCATTCATGGGAGGCCCGATTTCGATGCCCGCGAATCTGACCCCGCAGTACAAGGAAGCCGAAGACCGCTACCGTCAGGCCGAGACACCTGAGGAGAAACTCGCGGCCCTCGACGAGATGATGGCCGTCATCCCAAAGCACAAGGGCACGGAGCACATGCGCGCGGACATCAAGCGTCGCATCTCCAAGCTCAAGCAGGCCGATGAGAAGAAGACCGGCGGCAGACGGGGGCAGGAACATCAGGTGGAGAAGGAAGGCGGCGGGCAGGTCGCACTGGTCGGCCCTCCGAACTCCGGCAAGTCGAAGCTGTTGTCCTGCATCACGAAAGCGCAACCCGAGATCGGCGACTACCCGTTCACCACCCAGAAGCCGCTGCCCGGCATGATGCCGTATGAGGACATCAACATCCAGATCGTCGATATGCCGCCCATTACGGAGGAATTCACCGAGCCGTGGATGGCCGCGATCGCTCGCAATGCCGACGCCGCGCTGCTCATAGTCGATGTGTCCGACAGCGAGGTGCTCGACAAGATCGAGACGACGCTCGGCGTGCTGAAGAAGTACCGAGTCAGGCTCTACGGCCATGACCGTGCCGCGACCACCGACGAGTTTGGGCTAATCGTATGCAGGAAGATCATTCTGGTCGCAACGAAGGCGGATCGGCCCGACAGCGCCGGGAATCTGGAGGTCGTTCGTGAGTTCATCGGCGATCGATTCCCGATAGTGGCCGTCTCAGCCGAGTCGGGTGAGGGTCTGGAGCAGCTCAAGCAGGATGTATTCACGATGCTCGATGTCGTGCGCTCATACACCAAGATTCCGGGTAAGCCGGCTGACATGGGTGCGCCGTATGTCGTCCCGCGGGGCACGACCGTCATCGAACTGGCAACAATGGTTCACAAGGATTTCGCAGAGAAGCTCAAATTCGCGCGCATCTGGGGTCACGGCAAGTTCGAGGGCCAGATGGTGAGCCGCGAGCACATCCTCGAAGACAGGGACATCATAGAGTTCCACGTTCAATAGTATGGCCAAGATCACTCCCATAGACTCGGGCGGCATCATGCTCAGCTACAAGTGCAACTGCCGCTGTGCCCACTGCCTGTATGCCTGCGGACCGGACTGGCAGGGATCGATGGACGTCGCCGATGCCGCGCGCATCTTCGAGGGTCTGCTAAAGACATCCAAGCACCTGCGGGGGTTTCACCTCGCGGGCGGTGAGCCGTTTCTCGATTTCGACCGACTGCTGAGAGTCCAGAGGCTTGCGAGCGAGTTCCGCATCCCGATCGAGTACGTCGAGACGAACGCCGGATGGTGCATCGACGACGCGTGCACACGGGAGAAGCTCGAGCAGTTGAAGGATGCCGGACTGCAGTGCATCCTCGTTTCATGCTCGCCGTTTCATGCGGAGAAGGTGCCGCTCGAGCGCGTCACGAACGCCATCAAGGTTGGTTACGATGTCTTTGGGCCGAACGGCGTGATCGTATGGGTGCCGGAGTTCTACCGCGAGCTGTCCCGGATCCGGACCGAGGGCACGATCAGCCTGAGCGAATACGTGGAATCGGTCGGGGAGAGCAGCGCGAAGTACACGATCCGCTCGGGGTACAGCCTGATCACCGGCGGGCGACTCGGCTATGGGCTTGGGCATCTCTACGAGCGTCGGCCTGCCGAACGATGCCAGGGCGACCACTGCGGCGCGGAACTACTGGAGTCCGGGCACGCGCATTTCGATCCCTACGGCAACCTGATCCCGGCGTTCTGCTCCGGGATTTCACTCGGCGACTCGCGCGACCTGGCCGCCTTGTGCGCCGAGTTCGACCTCGAGCGCCTGCCGCTCGTGAAGATACTCGCGGAGGGCGGCCCGTATGCGCTCTATGAGTTTGCCGTCGAGCGATACGGATACGCTCCGCTCGATCAGGGCTACGTCGGCAAGTGCCACCTCTGTGTCGACGTCCGCCGCTGGATCAAGAGCCACACCAGCGAGTTCTCCGAACTCACCCCGGATGGCTTCTATGACAATCTGACGCAGTGATCTCCGAACCACCACATACGACACCGGCGTCCACTTGATAGTGGACGCCGGTGTCCGTTTCTATGCGATTGGCACTGATTCTATGCCTTGGCAGCAACGGCCCTGGCGGCGACATCCTTCTCCGGATCCTTGAAGAAGAGCAGGAACGCGATCGCGCAGACCACGGTCAGCGCGCAGGGAACGAGGAATACCTTCGTCCAGTTCAAGGGATCGATCTTCGGATCGAAAACCTTCATGATGTAGCCGGTGAACTGCGTCCCAAGCCACGTGCCGATTCCGAGTGTGGCCAGAGTGAGCAGGCTCTGCGCCGATGCTCGGATGTCCTTCGTAGCCACCATGTCCACGAATATCTGGCTCGCGACGAAGAAGAATGCGTACCCCAATCCGTGCAACGTCAGGGATGCGATGACCGCCGGGCGCATGATCTCGATCGGTCCGTACGGTGCGGCGGCGAACACAATGTACCTCAGCGGCCAGGCGATGACCCCGAGCGCGAGGGTCTTTCGGACGCCCCACTTGCGCAATGCAAGAGGAAGTATCAATGCCATCGCAATGATCTCCGCCAACTGCGCAACCGCCATGGTAATGGGCACATTGGCTTTTGAGATCTGCAGGCCATTCTCGAGGAAGGCGGGAGTCGGCAGATAGTAGAATTGCAGCTCTGTCGTCACTACGAAGGCGATCAGCATGAACACAAGGAAGTTGCTGTTCTTCAGTAGTACGAACGCCTCTCTGAACGCCAGTGGATCGGCCGCCTCGTCCTTTGCCGGAGGAGTATGCGGCAGGAAGAACGAGAACACGCCCATGATCAAGCCAAATACTCCCGCCAGCATGATGCAGTCTGCGGTATTGGCGGGTATGGGAGGAATGTTGAGCTTGGATAGATGCACGATCAGGGGCTTGACATAAGGATGGGATGGCAATCCAGGAGTACTGAGAATCCGCCATGTTGTCAGCGACAATCCTGCGACAATCCAGCCCAGAGTGCCCCAGACGCGAATAGTGCCGAACTCCTTCTCGCTTCTGAGGTGATGGAATGCGAGCGAGTTGGTCAGTGCGAGCGTCGGCGCAAACACCAGCGAGTAAAGCGCCATGAAGATGAGCATGCTCGTGAAGTCGTGTGCTCTTGAGGCAAAGATCAGGAAGACCCCACCGAGCACGTGTACGACGCCCAGGAACCATTGCGTCGGTACCCAACGATCGGCGATCTGGCCGCCGGTGAAGGGCGCAAGAATGCAGGCGAGAGGCAGCAGACCGAACAGGAATGCGGCCTGAGGGCTCGAAAGGCCGAGACCCTTCGGCGCAACGTCTGTCAGGTAGGGCCAGAGGACCGGCGCCCATGCCCCCCAGATGGCGTACTGCAGGAACATCATAGCGCTTAAGCGGAAGCGTAAGCCGAAACCCATGTCATCCTCCATAGACATCCGGGGCCGCGCCCCGTTCGCTCGAAATCACTGTCTGCACTCTTCCACGCGCTTGCTCGCCTTTCCTCCGTGGAGCGGGTTTGACATCCAGTGGGCCGATGCATACAATCACTCAGGGGGTGGTAACGTGAAGATGAGCATCGACATCGACGAGCAACTATTGGCGGAAGCCAAGTCTGTGGGCCATCACACAACCGACGATTCGGCGGTCAATGAGGCTCTCTCGGAATACGTTCAACTCCACAAACGGGGGCGAACCCTGGATCTCATCGGCAAGGTAGAGTTCGATCCGTCCTACGACTACAAGGCAGAGAGGAAGCGCAGATGAAATCACACACCGAGTATCTCTGGATGAACACGTTGAAACAGCGCGAGTTCGTCAACATCACTGAGGAGTGCGAGCGCATACTTCGGGAGAGCGGCATCAGGGAAGGCATGATGCTCGTCTCAGCGATGCACATCACCGCGGGCGTCTGGGTGAACGACAACGAGTCGGGAATCCTCCAGGATGCCATGGACTTCCTGGAGCGACTCGCACCCCATGGCCCGGATTACCGACACCATCGCACGGGGGAAGACAATGGGGACGCGCACCTCAAGAATCTGCTCACGCATCATCAGGTGATTGTCCCGGTCACGGAGGGGCGGCTCGATCTCGGACCGTGGCAGACGATCTTCTATGCCGAGTTCGACGGACGGCGACGGAAGCGTGTGGTGGTCAAAGTGATGGGTGAATGACCATCCCTGGGTATACTTAGTCAATAGCGGCGACAAGGCTTGTTCAAGATATGTCGCCCACAGAGAGATCAACCTTGAAGAAAGACCATGAGCAGCCTGAGCCACATCCCTCGCTGAATGGGCAGGAGGCACGATACAGAGAACTCCTGGATACCATACCCGATTGGGTCTGGGAGGTCGACCTCGATGGCCGGTTCACGTATTCGAATGCCGGCGTCACCCAGGTCTTGGGTTACAGCCCGGAGCAGGTTGTCGGTTGTTCGGCATTCGAATTCCTCAGCCCTGAAGATCACGACAGGATACGTGGAATACTTGGCGAGGCAGTCGAAAAACGCCACGGGTTCAAGGGCGTCGTGCACAGAATGCGTCACCAGGATGGCACGACGCGAATCATTGAATCGTCCGGAAGTCCTGTGTTCGACTCAGAAAGCAATCTCGTCGGTTTCCGCGGGATAGACCGCGACGTGACGCAACGCGTCAATGCGGAAGAGGCGCTCGCAGATGCGGAGGCTCTGTACAGGAGTCTCGTCGAGGAATCGCTCGTAGGCGTATACGTCATCCAGGACGGGAAGTTCGTCTACGCAAATCCGAGGCTCGCTGAGATATACGCATTCGATGCTCCGGGGGAAATGGTTGGCAAGAGCGTGGACGATCTCGTGGCGCCCGGCAGCCGCGAGATCGTGCTGGAGAACATCAGTAAGCGCCTTTCAGGACAGCCGAAGAGCATTCGGTACTCTCTGGAGGGTGTGCGCAAGGATGGCAGCATCGTCAATGTCGAGGTATACGGATCGCGAACGATATACCACGGCCGCCCCGCTGTTATCGGCTCCCTTGTCGACATCACCGAGCGTGTCAAGGCGGAGGAGATCGAGCGACGCAGACGGCAGGCGCTGACGACCCTCGTGGACAGCCTGCCGGGGTATGCGTTTCTCAAAGACGCCGACAGTGTCTACGTGACTGCGAATCAGACGTTCGCGAAAGCCGTCGGCACTACTCCCGACGAGATTGTCGGCAAGACAGACTACGACCTGTTTCCCAGGGATCTCGCGGAAAAGTACCGTGCCGATGATCGACGGCTGGTAGAGACCGCACAACCGCTGCATGTCGGCGAGGAGGACATGATCGAGGGCGACCGGCGCATCACGGTAGCAACTCGAAAAGTGCCTCTAACGGACGAAACCGGCAACGTGGTCGGTCTCATCGGCCTCGGATTCGACGTCACCGAACGCAAGCAGGCGGAAGAGGCTATACGGGCTTCGGAGGCAAACTATCGGGCCATCTTCGATGCCGCCAATGACGCAATCTTCGTGCATGACATAACGAACGGCGCGATACTCGATGTTAATCGCAAGATGACCGAGATGTACGGCTATACACCGGAGGAAGTCCGAGAGTTGCCGGTCGAGGCCCTGAGCGCCGGAACGCCGCCCTACACGCAGGAAGAGGCAATCCTCTGGATAAGAAAGGCGGTTGAGGGAGAGCCTCAACTCTTCGAATGGAGGGCCAAAGACAGGTCGGGCCGGGTGTTTTGGGTGGAGGTCAATCTCAAACGTGCCGTGATCGGCGGCCAGGACCGCCTCCTGGCGGTTGTGAGAGACGTCACGGCGCGCAAGCACGTGGAAGAGGCGCTCCGCCGCTCCGAGGGGAACTTCCGCGCCATCTTCAACTATGCTCCCGCTTTGATCATCACGTATGACAGGGAGGCCGTGGTGCTGGAGGTGAATCAGGCTTTCGAGCGCTTCAGTGGGTTCGCGAAGGAGCAACTGGTGGGACGTTCGATGTTCGAGACGTTCGCCAATCCGGAGATCCTGGCGAAGAAGGAGGATCTGATCGAGAGCGTCTTTTCCGGGAATACAATCCAGGACACGGAATGGGAGGCTGTTCGCCCAGACGGAACGAAGGTCTACGCGCTTGCGAACACCACCCCGGCGTATGATGATGAGGGCAACGTCTCCAAAGCGCTCTCGATGGGCGTGGATATCACCGAGCGCAAGGCGGCCGAGCGTTACCAGCGAGAGATGGACCAGCACAAGCGCGATTTCTACCGCCGCACCATCCTGGCCGCCACCGAAGGCAAGCTGGTCATCTCCGAGCAGGCTGAGATTCGGGAGATCGCCGGACCACCGATCAAGGATTGGGAGATAGCTCGCGGTGAGGACCTCGGGCTCATACGCCATGAGGTCATGGAGATCGCTCAGAGTTCCGGAATGGATGAGGCGCGCGTCTACGATCTCGTTCTGGCAGTCGGGGAGATCACTACGAACGCTTTCAAACATGCGGGATCGGGACAGGCATTCCTTAGTAAGCGAGACGATGAGTTGGTTTTCATGGTGTCCGACCATGGTCCCGGCATCGAGGCGGTGACTTTGCCTGAGGTGGCCTTAACAAGAGGCTACTCGACGGCAGGTACGCTGGGCATGGGGTACAAGGCTGTGCTGTCCATCGTGGATAGGGTTTATTTGGCGACCGGCCCATGGGGCACGACAGTGGCCGTCGAGATGAGTTTGCACCCAGTTCAGAAGTCACATTTCATCCCGGATACATGGGCAGCACAAAGGTGATCGCACCGCACGTTGTTTCCGGTACAGCACGAGACTGCGCTCCTAAGAAACAGCCGATCTCCAGACGACTCCCGTCGTCGGCCGCAGCCCGCCGACGACGGGAGTCGTCTGGAGATCGGCTGTTTCTTTCTGAAACAACTGCGCTTGCGCAGTCACTTGCTCGGAATGACATCCGCACAGCGCTTCCTGGGAAGCGCAGCCCCTATAGACGCGAGATGATGGGTCGGATCTTCACGTTTCGGAATGAGACCTTGCTGCCATGGTCCTGGAAGCCGATGTATCCCTTGCGAGGCATATCCTTGTAGGCGGTCCGAAACTTGTTGGGGGTGCCATCCGGGTTCTGGCGCGGCGTAACCCACCTGTCGAGGTTCATATTCACCACACGCTTGTGGTTCACGTCGACGAATATGCGGTTCTTCCGGCATGTGATCATGACGTTGTTCCACTCGCCGGCGGGCTTGCATGCGATCTTACTCGGTGCGAGGCAGTCGTAGATTGCGCCGAAGTCATGCCTGTCCGGCTTCTGTTTGCCATACGAGTCGAGAATCTGCATTTCGAATCCCGTCTGCACCGGATCGCCCAGATCCTTCCACCTGAAGAATATCCCGCTGTTCGCGCCTTTCAAGTACTTGACGTCGACTGAAAGCACGAAATCACCGAACTGCTCCTCGGTGGCCAGCACGCCACCGCCCTTTGCGAGACCGGCGATCTCACCGTTCTCGACGATCCACCCCTTCGCATCGCCGGTTGCCTTCCAACCGTCGAGGGTCTTGCCGTCGAACAGGAGCTTCCAGCCCGCGGTCTTCTCCGTCGGCGTCAGGACGTTGACGGCAGCGTAGAGAGCACCTGCGAGCACCGAGCCCTGCGATGCATAGTACTGCGATGATAGCTAAGGTTCTTCGTCTCAATGGAGCCTCCCTGATCCTTTGAGTGCGCGGCACGGTACGCGCCTCTGTCATATGGTATTCGACATGGTGCGCGGCTTTTCCTTACCACCGTGGATGGAGCGCGAGCAAAGGAAGTCGGCTCTCCCACGGTTGACGTCATTGTCGTGACCTGCTACCCTATCAGCGTTGTTTCAGCCACACATCTGAGGGATACTTACCATGAGATTGCGAATGCCGACCGTAGTTCTTGCTTCACTCCTCGCAGCAGCCTTGTTTGTCGCGCCTGCGACTTCACAGCCGAGAGATTCCGCCGAGAAGGTTCGGACCGACATACTGGTGATCGGCTCGACCCCGTGCGGGATAGCATCCGCGATCGCGGCTGCACGCCATGGGGAGAAGGTCATACTCGCCGACATGAACGACTTCATGGGCGGGATGATGACAAACGGTCTCGGCAAGACCGACATAGGCCCGAGACATACCATCAAAGGTATCTTCAAGGAGTTCGTCGACAACGTCTACGCCGACTATGTCGAGAAATACGGACAGGACTCGGATCAGGTCAGGCAGTGCAGCGACGGCTACTACTTCGAACCTCATGTCGCCGAGAAGATTCTCAACCGTATGGTGAAGGCGGAGAAGAACATCACTCTAAGGTATCACTACCGTCCGGACGGCGTTCTCGTTCAGCGTGATACCCTCGACGGCGTCTACTTCATCGACACCGAGCGCAACAAGCGGGTCGAGATCCGCGCAGCCGTCTTCATCGATGCCACCTACGAGGGCGACATCGCCGCCATGTGTGGGGCCGCTTACCGGGTCGGCCGTGAATCGAAGGAGGAGTTCGGCGAGCCGTTCGCGGGGGTGCTCTACATGGACCATTACACCAGGATGATCCTGCCGGGCACGACCGGCGAGGCGGACAAGCGCGTTCAGGCCTACAACTTCCGCCTGACTTTGACCGCCAACCCAGGCAACCGTGTGATGCCGAAGAAACCGGATGGCTACAACCGCGATGAATACCTGCAGGTCCTCGAATCGATCGAGAAGGGGCGCATCAAGACCGTCCAGGATGTCCTGAACATCGAGTTCATCGCGAACGGGAAGTCCGATACGAACAACATGCCACGTTCCCTCATCTCGACGGACCTGCCCGAGGAGAACTACACCTATCCCGAGGCGAGCTATCCCGAGCGCGAGGAGATCGTCAAGCGCCACAGGGACTACATCATGGGCTTGCTCTGGTTCCTGCAGAATGACACCGAGATGCCTGAGACGCTCAGAGCCGAGTGCGCGAAGTACGGTTTCGCGAAGGACGAGTATCCCGACAACGACCACTTCCCCAGGCAGATATATGTCCGCGAGGCTCGCAGAATATGGGCCGACTACAACTTCACGGCCCACGATGCGCTGCTCGGCCCCGGGATCGAGCGCACTCCGATCCATTGGGACAGCATCGCCTGCGGGGGATACGCGATGGACTCCCACGCGACCCGGAAGCGCGAACCGGACCACGAGGTGATGGAAGGCTTCTACTATATGGGCGGCATGACGCAGCCCTACCAAATTCCATACGGCGTGATGGTTCCTCAGAAGATCAACGGCCTCCTGGTGCCCGGAGCGGCTTCGGCGACGCACATCGGATTCGGCACGCTGCGCATGGAGCCGGTATGGATCGCTCTCGGACAGGCCGCCGGGACGTCCGCACACATCGCGAGGCAGCTCTTCATTGACCCACGGGACGTGCCGATCAATCGGCTGCAGGCGGTGCTCCTCAATGATAATCAGATCATCACCACCTACAATGAGATGAAGACGCCGACCACCTCTGTCACCGAGAACCAGTGGAAGGCCCTGCAGTTCTGGGGCACGCGGGGATTCTTCACGTCCTACGATGCGCTCCCGATGCAGGACATCACTCGCGGCGAGGCTGCTTCGTGGCTGATGAGCGCGATCAAGCTGGGCGACTTTATGACGGCGTTTGGTCCGTTAATGAAGCACAATGGAGGTGGCTCAGAGGCTTCGAGCCTCACCCAACTCCAGGGGTTGCAGATCATTCCGGCCGCCGGCGATCCGGACACGGTGCTGACGTCCGCCGAACTGAAGCTCTGGCTCGCGCGCATCGAGCCGTGGAACGACGGCACACTCGCCGACGGGTGGACGAAGCGCGTGAAGCCCAAGGAGTCGCTCCCGACTGCGGTCGGGGACGCCGACAACAATCTCAAAATCACAAGGGCGCAATTCTGCGAAGCGCTTTATGACAAGTACAGATACGCCACGCCGGGGCAGATTCACTAAACAGCAGGATACACGTGTCTCCGCATTGAACTGGACGTGGAGTGCGGAAGCGTAGGGAACGGCCGCCGTCCCGTTCCGATCTGCGGGAGGCGGAACGGGACGGCGGCCGTTCCCTACGCTTCCCGGCAACAAATAGAGGAGCAACCGACATGTCGATCAACCTTATCAGCACCATCAAGGGCTCTCTGCTGGAGGGGTTCTTCCCTCAGGGCTGGGACCTCAAGAAGATAGACCGGCTCTGCAGTCTCCCCCCGGAGTGGATCACTGACCGCCAGACGTGGTGGAATCCCGGATTCCGCGCGGTCCCGTGTGAGAACCTGGCCGACTTCGACGTGATGATGGGCGAGGCGATCGCTTCATGCATCCGGAACGCCCGCATCGCCGGGAAGCCGATCGCGTTCATCCTGCCGGTCGGGCCGATGGGAATGTATCGCTGGGCGGTCTACTTCCTCAAGGAGTGGAACGTCAAGTGCGACCACGTCCACGGGTTCAACATGGACGAATGGAGCGACGGGGAGGGCAACACAGTCGATCCGGGCAGCTCCGAGTCGTTCCAGTATGCGATGGAAGAAGCATTCTACGGGCCGCTCGGCGACTTGACCGTCCCGAAGGAGCAGCGTCACTTCGCGGTGAAGTCGGAGCTTCCGACCTACGGCGAGAAGATCCGGGCGCTCAAGGCTCAGGGAGCGAAACTGGTCGTCGTCTTCGGCATCGGCCGAGTCTGCCACATCGCATTCTGGGAGCCGCACTTCGCCGCGGAGTTCTCCATCGACGAGTGGAAGAAGCAGGAGTTCCGGCTCGGCGCGCTTCTCCATCCGCTGACGATCGAGCAGAACGCGATCACGAGTTTCAAGAGCCGCACGACGCTCGTACCCGCGCGGGCGAACACGATCGGACCGGGGCTCTTCCTGATGGCGGACGAGATCATCGGCGGCGCGGACGGCACGCTCGGGCGCGGGATGATGTGGCAGGGGATGTCGCTCTGGATGACGCTGCGACACGAGCCGACTCCCTGGATTCCGAGCACGTTCATGCCGACGCTCGCCGGCAGGCTCTTCTTCCTGAAGGAACTGGCCGGCCCGCTGGTGGCGGAGTGTAACTGACCACGGAGGCACGGAGGACACGGAGAAAAGCAAACTCGAGTTCGAAACTCGAAGCACGAAACGACGGGTTGTCTCGAATTTCGTATTTCGTACTTCGGATTTGTTTTCCTCCGTGTTCTCCGTGCCTCCGTGGTTCCATCCGACTGGAGGTCGCGATGAAGGTAACCGCATTCCTCGGCAGTCCGAGGCCGAAGGGTAATACTGACATCCTGGCGTTGAGGGTGCTCGACGGCGCAAAGCAGGCCGGCTTCGAGACGGAAGCCATCGCCCTTCGACGCCTGAAGATCCACCCATGCGTCGGCTGCGAGAAATGCTGGCAGAAGGAGCGCCCCTGTTTCTACAAGGACGACATGCCCGGCCTCTACGATGCGATCGCCTCCTCGGACATCCTCTTGTTCGCGACTCCGGTCTACTGGTACGCCCCGACGGCGATCATGAAGGCGTTCATCGATCGGTTCGTGGTGTTCAACCGCCCGCAGGGACGGCCCCTCATCGAGGGGAAGGGAGCGATCCTCGTCACCGCCTACGAGGAGGAAGGGCCGACCGCCGCCGAGCCGCTCCTCCGCATGTTCGAGATGAGCTTCGAGTACCTCGGGCTGAATCTGATCGACCGCCTGGTGGTCGACGGCGTCGGCCCGAAGGGAGCGGTCCTCCAGAAGCTCGATGTCCTCGACCGCGCCTACGACATAGGCCGCTGCCTCCCAAGGTAGTCTGCAATGACCCAACGACTTGGTGGGTTGATACGCGCAAACAGGAAGTCCTTCACCATCTTCCTCATTGTAGCGGTACTCCTGATCCTCCCACCGTCGCGCTACCTGCTGTTGTTCCACATGTGGTGCGGGAGTGAGGACGTTACCACCGGCAGCTGTCCCGAGTTCACCATTGAGAACGACCGTAGAGTCCCCCGGAACGCTTCTGAGGCTCTTGAAATCGCCCGCCGTGACGGAGAATCCACGAAGGTCCGGTCGTTCTCGGACATGATCGCCCGCCATCCGAATGAGCCCGCGCTCTACGCCGGACTTCTCCGTTTCTACACGGCTACCGCCGACCGCACGCTCTCTTACGTCCGCCCCGACAGCCCCGTCCGCTCGACCGGTCCCCAGCCGCGTCGCGGCGATCTCACCGGTCTCACCAGGTCTCCTGAGATGCGTGCCGCTGAGAACGCGGTCCGGATGGGGAGGAATCTCGAACCGGGGAACGTCTTCTTCGACCTGATGGAAGCCTACCTACGATACGGGGAGAAACGAGATGCGGAAGCGCTTGCTGCTATCCGTCGCGCCGCCGGCAAGCATGACTTCGACGACCATGTCCGCGACTACACGTATGCTTGGCTCGACTACGGCCCCGTTCTGCCGTTTCCTGTTGATCAACTATACCCGGTCAGGAAGGTGCTCGCGCCCGCCATGATCGAGGTCGGCTACCTGGCCCGTCTGCGTCCTGCCATCGGACTTGCTCTCATCCAGTCCGCTGAGGAGGACCAGATACTCCCCACTATGTACGATGTGGTCCGGATCGGTGATGTAATACGTGAGGACGGCGGGTGCGCCATCGCGGCGCTCTGGGGAGTGGCTCTGCAGAAAGATGCACTGTTTTCCGCGAACCGTACGCTTTCCGGCCTGCTGATCCCAGACGAGAGCCATTACAGCCCAAAGACCTCCGAGATGCCAAGTCTCTTGGCGAAGTTGAAAGGTAAGTCGGCCCCGGATACCATGACCCGAGTGGAGTGGGAGACCGTCAGGAAGAGCATCGATCGCTCGGTCCGCTTCCACCGGACAGTCTCCCCGTATGTGGAAGCGCATGTGCTCACGACGAGCTACACCGACCTGGTGATGATCCACCGCGTGGCTGGTGAGATGCTTAAGATAGTGCTCTTCATGGCGATGCTCTGGACTCCCGCGGCCATCTGGCTCCTGGCGCGCAGGAAATGGCGACTCCAGGGACTCGGACCGAGAGCGGTCTGGATCTGGCTCCCGGCCGTGGTCTGTGGTCTGCCGTTCAACCTCCTGGGTGTCGATCACGAGCACTTCCGCCTGTCAACGGTGGTCTGGACCAGGATCGCGGTAGGCTTCTCCGGCATGGTTCCGTTCGCAGCCTTCCTCGCGGCCATCTTCAGATCGAGGATATCACCGGACGTGGGCAGAGTGGACACAATCTTTGCCAGGTTGAGAAGGGGAAGCGTGTTAGCGATCCAGGCTCTGCTTGTCCTATACATCGCCACTGTGCTGATCTCGATACCCATCGCCGTACACACCAATCATCGGCTGGACGCCGTGATCGCCGATGAGCCTGCGCTGGTCTGGATGGTAGGGCCGTAGGTGTCCCTCCGTGTTCCTTACCGGACGGAGGATTTCTGACTCCCCATCCTGAACACCCTGCATGTCATTACTAAGCGCTTTTCCCTGTGTCCTCCGTGCCTCCGTGGTTCAATCGACGCAGGAGTACGAGTACGAGTAGGATTCACGATTATGAACCTGACACTGAAACCTGATCTGAACGAAGCAAAGAAGTACTGGTCCGCATTCTGGGCGGGCGAGATCATCGACCGGCCCGCGATCTCCCTCAAGGTCGCGCCGGGGCCCGATGCACCGCCTCATCCCGCCGGACTGATCCTCCAGGACGATCCACTCATCGCCGTTCGACAGTTCGGCGAATGGGCCGCCCACGTCAAGTGGCTCGCAGAGGCCGTGCCCTTCTTCCACCTCAACTACGGCCCGGACCAGTTCGCCGCGTGGCTCGGAGCGCGCCTCGAATACTCCCCGGACAGCGGCGGGACGACGTGGTCCGTCCCGTTCATCCGCGATTGGGACCTCGACGGCGCAGAGATCGATCACCCCCACGGTCAGTGGTGGGACCGCGCGGTGGAAGTCTATCGTGGGGCAGGGGAGATCGCCGACGGACGCTTCCTCATCGGCGTCCCCGATGCGCACAGCAACATGGACGCCCTGTCGGCTCTCAGGGGTCCGCAGGCGATGTGCGAAGACCTCCTCGACGTTCCCGAGAAAGTCGACCGCGCGATGCTCCGCGTGAGGAAGGCATTCGCGCCGATTCTCGAGACGGTCGCCAATGCGGGGCGAATGGACAAGTGGGGATACACCGGCTGGCTGCCATTCTACAGCGAGACCCCATATGCCACCCTCCAGTGCGACTTCGCGTGCATGGTCGGACCGGAGCACTTCCGGCGATGGATACTCCCGGCGCTCGAGGAGGAATCATCCTACCTCGATCACTCCGTCTACCACTACGACGGCCCTGATGCGCTCGTTCACCTCGATGACGTCCTCTCGATCCCCGGCATCCGCGCGATCCAGTCGGGTCCCCGGCACGGGGAATCCGCCGGTCATCGAGTGGATGGACCTGCTCGTCGAGATCCAGAAGGCGGGCAAGGCGGTCTACATCGGCGCATCCGCGGAGGAGATCCCGATCTACCACCAGCATCTCTGCCCGGAGAACGTCCTCTATGACGTCACCGTCGGCACAGAGAAGGAGGCCGATGATCTGCTGAAGTGGCTCAGGGACAACACATAGAGCCAGCTACATCCTCTTCCCGAGGGCCATCTGCTCCTCTACCTCGCCGCCGTTTGCGAGGTAGAGGAGCGGGATCGGGCGGGCTCAAGGCTGGCGTTTCTCCAGATCATCAATCCGCTTCAGAAGGCGAGACATCGCGTAAAGGTACATACCGGGGTAGAAGAAGCCGACGAAGAGTAATGGTGCGGCGACACGGCGCAATGTCTCAGAAGGAGGTGTCGGTGATTCGATACCGTACGGGATGAGTATCCACATCATCAGGAGTGCGCAAAGTACGAAGTGAAGACTCATCATCAGTACCAAACGTCCTGTGGAACCTGCTGCCTGCGTTGCCCAACGTTCCGGATTGCGAAAAAGACTCATGCGAACCTCCAGTGATCTATGCCGTGCAGATTCTGATGCCCCTACATCTTCTTCCCGAGCGCCAACTTCGCCGCGTCCTCCCCCCCGTTCGCCAGGTAGAGCAGCGGGGTCGGGCGGTCGACGCCCTCGATGAACTTCGGGCGGGCGGACCAGGCGGCCTGCGAGAGCACGTTGTTCAGGTCCATCCAGTATTCCAGCCGCGCGGGGGTGAGGCCCTGGATCATGTGCAGGTGGTTCGCCGGCGGGTAGTGCTTGTACTCGTACATGCGACGCGTACTTCGGCACGACGAACGTGTGCGGCCAGGATGGGGTCGTCGCGTCGCAGAGGGCCTTGGCGAGCTTCTCCGGGACCTCGGCGGTCGTGGCCTCGTCCCAGCTCAGGCTGAACATGCTCGGACAGGCTGCTGAACGTGAGCCGGCCCGCGATGCCCTCCAGGCCGCCGGGCGAGACGTAGGTGACCGAGTTGCCCATGCCCGGGAAGTAGCCCGCGTCCGCGAGCGGCATGCTGACGCCGCGCCATGATCTCGTCCACGCTCGCGCCGGGCTTCGCCGCCCAGTCGAGCGACGCGCTGCCGGAGTTGTCGCCGTCCACGAGTCCCTTCTGCGCCCAGATCTCGTCCGTCGGGCAGCTTCATCGCCGAGCTTCTTCGCGAGCGCCTCGAGCTCCCACTTCTCCCACACCTTGCGGAAGTCCATGAACAGCGGGGGATTCGCCGCCGGTGAGCGCCGGAGAAGAAGAGCATCGTGAGCAGCCCCTGCACGTCGGCCTCGGTGGCGAACGGCATCGGGCATCTTCGGGCCGTTGTGGTCGAACGTGGAGTTGAAGAACGACTCCATCGCGTCGGCGACCGGCAGCGGAATGCCCCGCGCGTCCGAGCCCCACTCGAGCTGGCTCATGAACCCGCCGCCGACCGCGTTCAGGTCCTTCAGCAGGTCGCGCATGATGAGATACAGCGCCAGGCTCTGGTCGAATCGCTCGGAGTCCGCCTGGTCCCTGATCTCCAGCCGCTTGCCGAGGTGCTTGTCCACGAACGCGCGGAACGTCTTCAGCTCGTCGTCGTCGTAGGACTTCTTCGCGAGCATGTCCGCGAGGAGCTTCATGTCGAGCCGGGTGATCTCGATGCCGAACTGCTTGCGGGTCGGGATGACGTGCGCGAGGGCGGTCTCCATGCCCATGGAGTCGTGCCCGAATACGACGACGCGGCTTCCCTTCAGCGCCTGAGTCGTGACCGCCGCGAACGCCCAGTCCACGAGCGCGTCGGCGGTGCTCTGCGTCATCTGGGGCTCCAGCCCGGTGTCCGGCCACGTGCCGACGTTCAGATGGGAAAGCCTCCCGTACTGCGCGAGCGCGCCGTTCACCGCATGGGCGAAGACGACACCCGGCTTAGGACCGCTGTTGCCGCACGTGAAGTTGATCGGCGTGTCCTCAGGGAACTGCTGGAGGAGCGAGATCACGCTGAGCTGCGGGAAGGCCCACGTGTCCGGCGTGCAGACGAGGATCTTCACGCCCGCGTCCTGGAACTGCCTGGCGACGATGTCGGCCTGCTTCTCGCCGTCGACGAGGATCGACGCGTACACGACCTTGACGGGCGATCCGTCGGGGAGCTTCACCCGCTCGGCCAGGACATCGGCGGCCATGCGAACGATGTTGCGGCATCTCTGGCGGCTGTCGGCGTCGATGCGTGGGTCGCCCGCGCAGAAGACCCCGATGACGGGCGCGTTCTTCTCGGAAGTCGTTATGTTGTCAGGTAGTGCGGTTGCCTTGCCCATGATGTATCTCCTCCACAGTCGGATAGCTTTCGGTCATTCTAGCAGATGGGTGTGCGGTGTGCAAGATGCAGGCCACATGTCTGCGCCCCTCCTTACGAAGGAGGGGCCGGCCAGCAGGCCGGGGGAGGTTTGCTTGGCGATCTTGGCGTCTTGGCGGTTCCATCTCGCAGTCCGGGGCGCAGAAACCCCCTCGGCCCAGAGGCCGGTCCCCCTTCGTAAGGGGGACATGTGTGGTGCGGAACATGCGGGGCAGGCGGAGAGTCTCAAGACTAGATGAGTTTCCGCGCTTGGGTGTTTCGTCACACCCCCTACGCGGCTATATACATATTGAAGAGCTTGTCGCGCCCGGATCTGCGAGAGGTCGACTCCATGCCTGACAGAATATGCCGCTTATTCGTACTCTCCGTCTGCCTCATGCTGGTTGCAGCGTCGGCTTTCGCCGAGTATCGCCCGGGCGAGATACTCGTGAAGTTCAAGCCGGGCATCGAAGCCAAGTCCGTCTCCGCCGCGCTCGGAGCGACCGTCCGCAAGTCCCTGCCACACATCAACGTCCACTGCCTCAAGCTCAAAGCCGGCCAGTCGGTCGAGGACGCCGTATCGAAGTTCAGGAAGAATCCGAACGTCGCCTGGGTCGGCCCGAACCACGTCGTGCGCCTCGCGAATACGATCCCGGATGATGAGTGGTCCCTGACTCAGGAGTACTGCATCCCTGAATTGGAGATATGCCTTCCCATTGGCGGCCAGTGGGGACTTTACAATACAGAGGGCAGGCACGACATCCACGCGCCGGAAGCCTGGGACATCGAGCAGGGTTCGGAGGACATGACCATCGCCATCGTCGACACGGGCATTCAGTCGTATCACTGGGATCTCGCCGGCAGGGTTCTCGATGGCTACAACGCTCTGGACGGATCTACGGAGACGGATGACGATCACGGTCACGGCACTTTCGTGGCGAGCGTCGCGGCGGCGAATACGAACAACTACGACGGGGTTGCGGGAGTCGATTGGAACGCGTACCTGCTGCCGATCAAGGTCCTCGACGCGACCGGTGAGGGCGGTGAGGCAGGCGCGGCCGAGGGAATCATGTGGGCCGTGGATCACGGGGCGAAGGTCATCAACCTGAGCTTCGGTACCTACGATCAGGTGCAGGTACTCGAGGACGCGGTTAACTACGCCTGGAACGCCGGGTGCATAGTGGTGGCCGCCAGCGGTAACGATGACTCCGACGATGCCGCGCAGCGGCACTACCCATCCTACTATACGGTCTGCATGTCGGTCGGCGCAACGAACGAAGCCGACCAGCGCTGCAGCCCGATGGATTGGATCGAAGGTGGCAGCAACTTCGGCGACTCACTGGACGTCATGGCGCCCGGCAATAACATCCAGGGCGCCGTTCCCGGGTACTACGACGAGTGGTTCGACGAGTGGACCGAGTACGAAGCGCAGAGTGGTACATCCGCTGCGGCACCGTTCGTATCCGGCCTGGCGAGCCTCATCTGGGCGCAGAACCCTACCTGGAGCAACGACCAGGTTCGCGATCAGATTGAGCTTACCTGCGATAACCTCCTCGGGCCTGGATGGGACAGGTACACGGGGTACGGCAGGATCAATGCCTTCCGCGCGCTGTCGGAGCAACTGGCGGTCTGTGCGACGGTCGGCGAAGCACGCAGCAAGGGCCAGAATGTGGATGTCAGTCTTCTCGCCAAGGTAGTCACCGCCGGGACGGACAGCCTCGTGGACCGCTTCTATATCGAGGAGTCGGATCGCTCCGCCGGACTGATGGTCTACTGCGGGTCGTCTGGAGGCATTCAGGCATCGATGGGCGACAGTGTCAGGATACGCGGAAAGCTCGCCTACGTCGGTGGTGAGTTGGCGATCACTTCGCCGAGGGTCGTCGACGAAGGGATTGGTACCGTACCGCGCCCGGTCGGCATGTCGGCGAGGGCGGTCACCGGCACTCTGCCTTCATACGGCGGAGAGACGCCTTCCGTCGGACTGAACAACATCGGGCTACTCGTGCGCGTCTGGGGAAAGGTAAAGTCCGTCGGCTGGAACTTCTTCTATGTGGACGATGGCGCTTCGCTCCTGGACGGCTCCGGCTTCACCGGACTCAAGGTATACGTCGACAGCCTCCACAGGCCCAAGGTCGGCGACCTAGTTTCCGTCACGGGTATCAGCTCCGTCGAGACTCCAGCGGGCACGGAAGTCCGGATCCCCGTCCTCAAAACGAGGCAGTTCTCCGACATCCTCAAGCTCAACTAGCTCCCGGATGCGGCTACTCGCGCCTCAAGCCGATGACACGTGCCGACCCATTGCGGACGACTCTCAGCACGATGATGCCACCTTGCTTGACGCGGTCCACCAAGTCCGCGAACTCCCTGTCGCCCCCGATCAACTGGCCATTCATGCGGGTGATCACGTCTCCGGCTTCGACTCCGGCATCTTCCGCCACCCCTCCGACTTCGACATCCAGGACGACGACGCCCTTTGCCCCGGTCAGGCCGACCCGCTCGGCGACCTCACTGGACAGGGTCTTTACTCTCAGACCGAGATTGCGCCTTGCAGGGTCCGGGCTGTCTGCTGGGGGAGGCGGCGTGTCCGGTGACTCCGCGACGGCCACCGACACGTCAAGCTGCCCCCCATCCCGCATCACCCTGAGGCGCATCGTGCTCCCCGGCTTGGCGGAGGATACCATCGACTGCATGTCAAAGATATCGGCGATCGGCGTTCCATCGATGCTCAGTATGACATCTTCCTCGTGCATTCCCGAACGGCGACCCGGGCCTGAATCATCCATCGACGCGACAAGCACCCCGTCCTTAGAGCCGTAGTACTCCTGCAGAGGGGGCGACAAGTCCTGTACTCCCATACCGATCCAGCCGCGAATGACCCTCCCGTCTGCGATAAGGGAATCGAGTACCGATTTCGCAACATTGATGGGGATCGCGAATCCAAGACCTACCGACACTCCCGTTGGGGATGCGATCGCGGTGTTGATCCCAATCACTCGGCCCTCGACATCGATCAGTGGCCCTCCGCTGTTGCCGGGGTTGATTGCGGCGTCAGTCTGGATGAGGTCCGTGTAGAAGACCTCTTTATCCTCGAGTTGCCGTTGCAGTGCGCTGACGATACCCAATGTCATGGTATCCTCGAAGCCAAGCGGACTTCCGAGAGCAATCGCCCATGCGCCGACCTTCACATCATTCGAGTCGCCGAGTGCGACGACGTCCTCATTGCTCAACTTGGGTGAATTGATCCTTACTACGGCAAGGTCGGTTACCAGGTCGATGCCGACCACAGTGCCTTTGAGTTCAGTGTCGTTACGCAGATGCACCTTCACGCGCCTGGCGTTGCCGACCACGTGCTGGTTCGTAAGGATGAAGTAATCATCCCCCTTACGTCTCACGATTACTCCCGAGCCGGTCGCGGTCACTGTGAGGGGAGTCTGCGACTGCGCCGCGGCCGTGTCGCCGGACTCCTCACCGACGTCACTGGGCGCTTGGGCGGGATTGCCCCACTCCGCGCTTCTACCCGCACCGGACGCCGAATGGATCGCGATGATAGTTACGACTCCCTGTTTCGCTTTGTCGGCGATGACAGCGAATGAGTCCTGGAGAGAGCACAGAACTGCTGTGTTGACCGCAGGTTCCGCGCTCGGCTTCACGGTTGCTGTCTGAGCCGCGACTCCTGTTATCAGCAACGCGAATGCGAAAACGATAAGACGCGCCGACGCTCGGCGGTCGATCCGATCTGCTTGAGTGTGCCACATGTGTCTACCCCACCGTTGAGCTACTGATGTGTTACCCCGTGCGGGAGGCGGCGAAACAGGCAGTTAGCATTAGGGTAGGGCAGATAGGAGGGTGATAGTAGTGAAGCGGTAGGTAAGTAAGGAGGACAGGTGGTAGACTCTTGTGGCGTCCGGCCTTGCTTCCCGTGAACCGGGATTACGTGCAGTAGCCTGAGGGAGGCTATCAAGTCTACCGCCTGTCCCTTGCGCGGTTCCCTATCGTATCACAGGCTCGGGATATGCGCTATAGGTAATATTGCTGGTTTTATGCCCCCAGAGCATCCATGACTTCCTGGGGCAGGCATCGCTGATCGAGGAGCTTACACATATCGCGGAGCGCCTTTCGCGCATTGGCTGCGGCATAGACCCGCATCCAACCGTCTTCGACAGCCTCGATGAACTCCTCTTCGTTCCGGATCATGTACTCCCAGCCCGGCACGATATCGGCCGCAAGGAGAAGCTGCGTTCCCTTCCAGACGCCGTCGTCGTTGTGGAGGGGCGACTGCATGGAAATGTGGTAGTAGCCGGTCGGATTCTTGCTCTCATCGAGATAAGCGATGATGCTGTACCAGTCGTCCATGAAGTCGAAGCGGAGGCCTGTGACTCCGTGGCGACCGTTGGGCGGGGGCTGCGGTATGTCGAACTGACTGATCAGCAGGCCGGGAAGCTGAGCCACCAGCTCGTTCTCGAAATCCTGCGGAAGGTCATCGTACTGCTTGAGTCTAAACTGGGCTGTATCCGGCCGGGCCACTTGGTGCTCCGATGTCGGGTCGGGACAGCCCGGCCCTCAAAATGCTTTACGCCTGTATGTTATCCGGCGGTACCGCGTAGTCCTCCGCGCCCGGCAAGGATTACAGAAACTAATCGGTCGGTATTTTCAGGGCCTTCTTGGCCTTGCGAACCAGCACTTCGGGGTCGAAAGGCTTCATGATGTAATCCGAGACCCATAGCTGTCGCGCCTCATCGACCGTGATGCTGGCCGTCTTTGCCGTCAACATGATCACCGGAGTCTTCGAAGTCTTTCGGCGGGACCGGATCTGCCTCAGGACCTCCATTCCGTCCATCAGCGGCATCATGATATCGAGCAGCACAAGGTCGGGTGCTTCGGCCTCGACCATCGCCAGTGCACTCGGGCCGTCGCCTGCCATTATGGTCTCAAAGCCTTCCTTTTCGAACCTGAACTGCAACAGCCGGACGACATCGGCCTCGTCATCGACAATCAGCACTTTCGGCATTGCATTACCTCCCGCAAAATCATTTCGACCACACTACCATCATTCCGAGTAGCCCGGGGTGCTCTCTGGTGGTAACTATCACACACCCGGAGCGGATATCGGTATCGTGAAGCTAAAGGTACTGCCGTGGCCCTTTTCGCTTTCCACCCATATCTTTCCTCCGTGCATCTCCACGAGATGCTTGGTGATAGCCAGACCGAGGCCCGTTCCCCTGATCTGTTTGACCGCATTATTCTCGCCTCGGTAGAACATCTGGAACAGCTTGCCTCGCTCCTCCGGTGCGATACCCATTCCGGCGTCGATCACCTTGACCAGCACATTCTTGTCGACGTGATAGGCCGCGAGCTTGATCGTCGTAGAGTCGGGGCTGTACTTCAGCGCATTGGAGACCAGGTTGGCGATGATCTGCCCGAGCCTGTGGGAATCCGCGCGTACCATCGGGATGCCGGGCTCGATGTCGGTCAGTATTGTGATGCCCTTATCATCCGCGAGAGCCTTCAACGAATCGAGTTCGTGCTCGAACAGGTCCTTGAGATCGAGCGGCTCGAGCACGAGGTCAAGCCTGCCCGACTGGATCTTGGAGATGTCGAGAAGATCGTTCACGAGAGCGACCAGCCTATCAGTGTTTCGGCTGACCGTATTCAGGAACTCGCACTGAATCTCATTGAGATCGCCGGAATGACCCGCGACCATGAGCTTCACGTATCCCTGAATCGATGTCAGCGGCGTGCGCAACTCATGCGACACCAGAGAGACGAACTCGGTCTTGAGATGGCTGATCTCCTCCAGTGCGCGGCGGGTGACCTCTTCCTTGAGCAGGCGTTCGTCGAGCATCGCCCGTTGGAGCGCGATCGCGGCGGTGCGTGCGGCTGTCTGCAGCAATTCCAATTCGGAGGGCTGCAGTTTCCTGACGTCCCGGTAATAGAGGCTGAGCACACCGATGGGAGCATCAGCCGGGATGAGTGGTACCGCGACCACGGACGTGTAGCCGTCCATGCGCGCCATCTCCCGCCACGCCGCAAACCGTCGATCCTTGAAGATGTTGTTCACCGCACAGATGCGCTTGTTCCGTATCGCGAAGGCCGCGGGGCTCTGTCCGGTTGGCGTGTTGGGAGCAAGCGGCATCTGCACGTTCTCGTTCGCCACTTTGGTGTATTCGTCGGTGATGCCCCAGATCGCCCCGGTCATGAGGAACTCGCCGGTCTCATCGAGCATCCGAAGTGAACCGAACTTCGCGCCGAACGACTGGCTGATGTGGGTGACCGTAAACGTCTGGACGCCGGGAACGTCGGGCGTCGATGCGAGTTCCTGAGCGAGGCGATAGAGTATCTTCTGCTCGGAAAGACGACGCTTCGCTTGATCGTACAGCCGAGTGTTCTCGATGGCGACGGCCGCCTGACCCGCCAGAATGAGCAGCAGGTTCTGATCCTCTTCCGTGAACCATTTCGGTTCTCGACATGCCAGTGTTATCACGCCGATCGTTCGTCCCTCGAGAAGCAGAGGCACCGAAATCAGCGATGAGAGCGGCTCGACATCCCGGGGATAGTAATCAAGGCGCGACTCGCTTCTGGCGTCGTTCACGATGAGCGGTCGGCCCTGTTCAGCGACCCAGCCCGGCACACCCTGGCCGACCTTGAGCATCCGGATCCGCTTGAGCGTTTGCTGGCTGAAGCCCCTGGAGGCTCGGATTGGCAGGTCGCCGGTATTCGTATCTATGAGCCGGATGCTGCTCGTATCGGTCCCGAGCAAACGGTTGGCCTCGTCCATGACGACGTTCAGCGCCCACCTCATATCTGTGGATGCGCCTATCGTCTGGGCGACCTTCGATATCGCAACCAGCGCCGCCGAGCGTTGACGAGCCTCCTCGAGCAAACGCGCGGTCTCGATGGCGGCGCCCGCCTGGTTTGCGAGCAGGAAGACCGGCTCCATGCGCTCTGAAAGTATGCGGCCGGAGCGGTTCCAGAAAACCGCCAGTACTCCCGCGGGTGAATCCTTGTAGACGATCGGCACTATGACGGCGGCCTTGATGGAGGTTTCCTCGGCGAGCGCACGAAGGCCCTCGTGTTCCGAAATGTCCGTGAGGATGACGGGGACGAAGGACCCTGTGGAGTCGGACTGGAGCCGGTCCTCGAGGACGTTTATCAACTCCCTGGCGACACGCGCGGGCAGATTATGGCTCGCGCTGTAGAAGAAAACTTTGCGCTGGTTGTCATGCAGGGCGAGCCAGCTTGCATCGGCGGTGGCGAGGTTGACCGCCGCCTCGACCACGGTCCGCGCGAGGTCGTTCAGTTCCGGGCTCGGCGGAGAGCATCCGCCCGATCTCATAGAGAGTGGACAGCTCCCAGTGCAGGTCTCTCATGCGAGAGCGCTCCTTGCTGTCATTCGTTCCTAAGAAAGCACACCGTCAGTCCTGAGTTCGCCGGTGAATGACGGCGTGTAACGAAGGACGGCCTTACTCCACCGAGCCGTCCTTCGTTACACGCCGTCATTCACCGGCGAACTCAGGACTGACGGTGGTTTCTGATCGAAACAACTGCATACAGTGCGGCAACATGCTCAGAATGACAGATGTGATCAGATGTCGATCTCCATCCCGTCGTAGGCTACCTGGATGCCCTCAGGGGACACCGATTCCACGATCTCGCCGTGGGTCACGCCGGCGTTGTGCGAGAAATGCGTGAGCACGTACATTCCATCGGAGAAACTGCCCATCTCCTCCAGGCGCTTCTTCATCTCGAATACCTTTTCGAATGTCATGTGACGCTTTCCTCCGCCGTGCGGGCCGGATGTGCACTCGGAGATCACCACGTCGAATGGCGTCGTCTTGAAGAAGTCCCACGTCTCATCGGGATACTCCCCGACATCGCAGGCATAGAGGGCGGTGCGCCCGTCCGACTGCACGATATAGTTGACGGAGAGATCGCCCTCCATGTGGAATGCCGTCACGGGCGTGAACGTGAAGTCGCCCGCTTCGATGGGCTTGAACGGCTCGATCTCGTTGACGTCGCCGACCGCGCCCAGATGGTCGCCGAGCATCGGCTTCGCGCGGTCCACAACGGTCTTGCTGCCGTAGACCTGAAGTGGCAGAGGTCGGCCGTGCGCGAACCAGGGCTTCAGGTAGTTGAGTTCCCGCTCGGAGAAGTGATCGTTGTGCGGATGCGTGATGAAGATGCTCTCCAGCGCAACCGTATCGAGTCCGAGGTTCACCATGTGGTGCCAGAAGTCCGGCGACAGGTCGATGAGATGCTTCCCGCCGAAAAGGGCCGACGACCGGCTGCGGAGGTCCCTTCCGCCAAGCATCCTCGCCCTTGCGCAGGTCTCGCAGGCGCAGAATACGGACGGTATGCCCTCTGCGGCCGCGGTGCCCAGTATCTTGATCTTCATTCCTGCTCTTCCTCCAGAGTGAACTCGATGGTGGCTATCTTCCTCGCGAGCACGTCGAGCTTGACCACGCCGTCCGCATCCATCAGCAACTCACGGCCGGGTTCTTCGTTAAGGTTCGTCGTCCTGGCGGAGATCGTCCCCTGCGTCTTTATGCAGGCGTCGTGGACCTGCTTATCGCGGATGTTGAAGAACCTGACGATGATTGAGTCGCGGTCCTCGGCCTTCTTGATGGCGGTCACCACCAACTCAGACGGCGTCACCTGAAGGAAGCTCATCTGCATGGGGAGATCGCCGCCGTGTGCTCCCGTCTGAACGCAGCACATCGGCACGTCATGCTGATGTGCCTGCTGCCAGACGCGCGCTTTGAGCCAGTCGCCGGCATGAGGCAGAATCGCGTACTCGAACCGGTGCAGACCGAGCCACTGGGCGCCGGGAGTGAGCTTCGCTCCGGGCGCGTCCGATCCGCCGCTGAGCCTACCGACGCTCCTCTGGAGAGTCAGTGCCACGGTCCGATCGGCGTCGTCATAGACCTCGTACTCGGGCAGTCCCTTGTTGATGATGGTCAGCCCGCGATCGCCATCAGTCACGTTAACCCATGTGCGCTGGGGATAATATGGCGCGGCATTCACCCAGTCCTGAGGCGGACGAACGGGCCGCGTCAGGACATCGAACTGGCCCTCTGCGTGGGAGACATCGGTGGAGATGCCACTGGGGAAGCACACCCTCAGCCGGTGGTCCTTCGCGTGATTCTCGAACTCGGTGATGCAATCGATCCTCGGTGATCCGACGCTGATCGTGAACGACGTGGCGTATGGGCAGTCCACCATTTCGCCGGACCGAGCGGCGCCGTCGGGAGTGGCCGCCGCAGGGAGGCGCATCACGCCTTCGATCCTGAGAGTCGCCGAAACGGGATTCGATGCCATAACCGTCACCTTTTGCTTCGTGCCCGCGGTACTGATGATCTCATCATTGGCGGGCTTGCGGTACAGGTACTCATCGCCGACATCTCCACCGTCTTCGAGAACGCCGACCTCGACGAACTCACCGCTCTCGGACGCCGCGAGACTGCGAACCGTGATTCCGCCGCCGACCGCCCGCATCTCGATGATGCCGTTGGAAACGTAGCCGTCGCCGACAACCAGATCCGAGGCCGTCCCGGTGAAGTCAGGCTGAGCCGCAACCGTCTGGATCGAATACGCCTTGTACCCGCATGATGGGACATTCTCCGCGATGAACTCGACCTCGAAGCGCCGAACCATCATCGCCAGCGGCAGTTCGATGGGCGAGAGGACCTGCTTGACCGCGAGCGACTGCTCGACGAGATAGTAGGGCACGACACCTCCATCCGCATCTCGAAGCTCGATGGCGCTTACGTCCCTCGCGGGATCGACCTCCGGTTTGCCGCGGACAGCATCACCGACCGGAATGTCGATCGTCGCCCTGACCCCATCCGTTCGCGCCCAGTTCAGCGGATTGAACACGACGAGAGCATCGTTGCCGGGATCGTCAGGTTTGGCGGTCTCGATCATGCCGGCGATATAGGCCAGACCTCGATTCGTGAACTCCTCTCCGAGCTGCTGGACCTGATGGAATCGGGGCACCATCTCGTCATGGACCTGATCGAGGCTGCACCCGCAGATAGAGTCGTGCGGATGGTTCTGCATCAGGAGCTTCCATGCGTAGGTCAGGAAGTCGGAGGGATACTCTCGGCCGAGCATCCACGCGAATGTCGACGCGGGCTCGGCATACTTCTCGAGCTGGTTCTCGGTCTCGTGGTTCGCCTGCTTCAAGCACATCCGGCTCGACAGAGTGCCTGCGAGTACCGAGCCGCCTCGGTCCTCGCGCAACTCGCCCTTCACTATCTTCAGCTCCGTCTTTTCCCTCCGGAGGTCCTGCTTGACGGCCTCGATGTAGGCGGGAAGCGTACTGTGGATGAGCCGATCGCCGTGCAGCTTCTTGTTCGCTCTCTTGAGGATATCCGGCAACCCCGCCTGTGCCTCCAGATGATCGACACCATTCATCAGCAGCAACTCGGTCGTGGCGACGAGCGGCGACATGCGATCGCGGATCGCCTCCGCGTATTCCACTGCCTTGTCGGTATCCGACGGGAACCACTGGGCGTTGTTGTACCAGAACGCCATCAGGGACGCCAGCACCCGGCTTCCATCCGGCGACTCCCAGTGGAACTCCATCCTCCGGTCGTCAACGAGTTGAAGGCCGCGGCCGAAGATCGCGTTGTCGATCCCGAACCCGCGGAATATCTGCGGCATCTGGGAGATGTTGCCGAACTGATCGGGGATGTATCCGACCTTCATCGGCGTCCCGAACGTCTCGGAGAGCCGGTGGCCGATCAGGAGACTCCGTATCGTCGATTCGCCGCTGACCAGGTATTCGTCATTGAGCTGATACCATGGGCCGATGAGTATGCGTCCCTCGTGGATGTACTTCTTGAGCTTGTGCTCGTTCTGCGGGCGGATCTGGAGATAGTCCTCGAGGACGATCGTCTGGCCGTCGAAGTTGAAATGCTTGAAATCGGGATCGGTGTCGAGTATCTCGAGCAGGTGGTCGATCAGATCGACCAGCCTGAGCCTGAACTGCTGGAACGTGAGATACCACTCGCGGTCCCAGTGAGTGTGCGAAACCACATGCATCGTATAAGGCATCGAATCCTCCGGTTGTCAGCGTATTGTGTCGCCCGTGTCGATACACCGGAACCGGTATACCCGCATATGCGTTTCCGCGCTCAGCGACTTCGCCAGCCGATTGAGCATATGTTCGACGAACCGACCTGTCCTTCCTGTCAAGATTACCGGATTCCTGGCGTCTGCACTATCGGCACTTGATATAAAGCTTGACAAGATGTGAACGCGATGATATACTTATGACGGAATGGCGATCAGCCTATGTTGCGCTCGGTCGACACAGCGCCGAGTCTCACGCGGCCTCACTGTCTTCCTGCGCAGGGGGTGAAACCACATGGACAACGATACGTTTCCTGGAAATGGCGACGGAGCCACCATTACTCTGACTAAGCGCGAGATCGAGGTCCTGCAGCTTGTGCTCGAGGGAAAGCCGAGCAAGGAAGTTGCTACGAATCTCTGCTGCAGCAAACGGACCGTCGATTTCCATCTGGCCCGTGTGTATGAGAAGCTTCAGGTGTCGAACAGGGTACAGGCCATGCGCCGCGCCACCCTCCTCGGCCTGCTTCCCATCAGTGGCGACGGAAACGGCTAGCTGATCCGATCCCCAGCGTCCTCTTCTCTTTCTCCTCATCCCATCGAATCCTCTCGATAAGCATTGAAACGCTTGCCGTCATGGTGTTATGATATCGACGGAACGCACTGACACGCCCAACTGACCACGCCAAATGATCAGAAGCACGTTTCGTCACCGAGCGTTTGGGTGAATACTGGGGAAGGCTTTGAGCATCATGTCGCGAGATCGCTGGACGTCGCTGCTGACAGCGCTTGTCGGTGGGGCGGTACTTATCGGCCTGTTCTCATTTCAGAAAGCCGTACACGCGTACCCCGAGTACATCGTGACCAACGTGGCGGCGCTGTTGTGGCTCCCAGTGCTCACGATCATGCTCATACTGCGCCAGGAGCCTACGTCTTTTGGCTTCGGGCTCGGCGATTTCAGATGGGGAATGCGCCGTTCGGCCCTGCTGTTCGCCGTAGTGCTGCCGTTCCTCGTGTACGCATCACGGCAGCCTGCATTCCAGCAGTACTACCCGATGTGGGGGATTGCTGAACTGAGCTTATACTGGTTCGGGTACTACGAGCTGACGTATGGAATGTACCTGTTTTGCTGGGAGTTCTTCTTTCGGGGATTCCTGCTCTTCGGGCTCTCGCGGTCACTCGGAATACTCAGCGTGTTTGTGCAGGCGGCTGCATTTGGTATCATGCACTTGGGGAAACCATATCCCGAAGTGCTTGCATCATTCGTGACGGGTATCGTGCTCGGCCTGGTCGCTTTACGGTCAAAGTCGTTTCTGCCGGCGTTTACGGTACACTGGGCGTCCGCAGCCCTGTTTGATATTCTCATCATTCTTGCCAAGCGCGGAGTCTTGTAGACTGCACGCGACCCAAAATGGAGGTAATTCCCTTGCGCGTAGAAAAGATCAGACTCGAAGCAGCGATGCGGACTGAGGCGGGTGTGCCGGTCCTGGGCGTCGCGGGAGAGGTGGACGTATTCACAGCCCCGGAGTTCAAGGCCGCTATCAGCGAGGCGATCGACTCCGGCATCGTGGACCTCGTCATAGATCTGACCAAGGTGAGCTACATGGACAGCAGCGGGTTCGGTATACTGCTCAGCGCCACGAAGCGTGTGCGGCCGAAGGATGGCTCGATCAACCTGGTCGCCTGCAACGAGGCCATTGAGCGCATGATGAAGATCACCCGGCTCGATACCGTATTCAACCTCTGCCGAACTGTCGATGAGGCCGCTGCTCGGATTCGGAAGTAGGCAGGGAAGCAGGACGTTAGATGGGCGAAGTCCCCTCTGCCGTAGTGGCCGTGCCTCCGTGCCGGCCATGCTACGTTGGAGGCCGGCACGGAGGCACGGCCACTACGGCAGAGGGTCTAGCGTCTGAAGTCTGCCGTTCCCTAGTAGCTTCTCATCAGCCCGATGAGTTTGCCGAGCAATTGGGCATCTCGGTCGCGAAGAGGTATCGGCTCATAGGCGGAGTTGGCGGGGACCAACGTTGCGACTCCATCCTGCAATCTCAGCCGTTTGACAGTCGCCTCGTCGCCGATGAGCGCCGCCACCAGATCGCCGTCATCCGCAGTCTGTTGTGGGCGGATGATCACCACATCCCCCGGCAGGATGTGCGCCTCCACCATGCTGTCACCCCTCACCTTGAGTGCGAAAGCGCTCTCGGAGCTGCCCAGCATGGATCTGGGCACGAGCACCTCACCATCCCTGTTCTCGACTGCCAGCAAGGGAATCCCCGCGGCTATCGTACCGAGGATCGGAACGGCCATCAGTTCTCCGCGCGACGGGTCGGCGCTCGGCTGCAGGATCTTTATGCCGCGCGAGAGCCGGTCGCGTCTGATGAAGCCCTTTTTCTCGAGCGCATCCAGGTGGACGGTGACCCCGCGCAGGCTCTTGATGTCGAACTCGGCCCCCATTTCGCGTATCGAAGGCGGGTAGCCGTTGTGGTTCACGTACTTGATGATGAACTCCAGGATGTGCCGCTGCCGTATCGTCAACGTCTTGCGCATCATTCACGCCCTCCTTGATCGAGTATATACCAGACCGATGTCTACGTCAAGACAGCACGTTGACCTGAGGCAGGCGGCCTGATAGAATGTGTCCTGTTCGATAGACCGCACGAATGTGCGCCTGGGATTGAAAGGGACGGCACCAGAGTGCCTCTGGGATTCAAAGGGACGGCACGAGAGTGAGAGCCTACGTGAAGATGCCAATCCGGATTGTGGGGCTTCTGCTGGCAGTTCTGCTGCTTCACGGATGCGGTCGCCAGGCCGAGGAAACGCGGGGCGGGAAGATTGTGCTGACCGTCTGGCATCCCTGGGGCGGCGCTCAGGCCGAGGCATTCGAGGCCACGATGAAGGCGTTCGAAGACGCTCATCCGAACATCGAGGTGCGCCCGCTGTTCACCCCGAACGATCTGTCGAACAACCAGAAGTTCTTCACCTCGGTAGCCGCGAATCGGCCGCCGGATGTGGTATACGTGGATGGCCCGCAGGTGGCCGAGTGGGCCGAGCAGGGAGCGCTGACCCCGCTCGACAAGCAGTTGGCAGGGGACGGCATCAAGCCGGAGGACTACTTCGCCCCGTGCTGGGAGCAGAATGAGTACGGTGGGCACGTTTGGGCACTGACGTACTGCGCCGATCCGAATTTTGCCTTCGTATGGAATAAGGCGCACTTCCGTGAGGCCGGGCTCGACCCGGAGAAGCCTCCACAGACGATCGAGGAGTTGGACGCGTGTGTGCGGAAGCTCAACAAATGGCGAACTGTGGGGGCAAGTCACAGGCTGTCCAGGATCGGCATCATCCCATGGGCGCAGTACGGACCGGCCAACTCGATGTTCACCTGGGGATGGGCTTTCGGCGGCTCGTTCTACGATCCCGCGACGCACAGGGTCAGCTCGGACGATCAGGGAGTCATCAAGGCGCTAACCTGGATGTGCAAGTACGCCAAGGAGTTCGACATCGAGAAGATCGAGGGCCTGGCAGCCGGATTCGGTACGGCTGAGCAGAACCCGTTGTATACCGGCAAGCTTTCGATGACCTGCCTGCACATCTCGGGCATCGAGGAGATCAAGAAGTACGCGCCGAAGCTCGACTATGGAATCGGGTACATCCCGGCCCCCTCGGACGGGGAGGCGCACAGCTCATGGGTCGGAGGATGGTGCATGGCGATCCCGAAGGGCTCCCGCCATGCGAAAGAGGCGTGGGAACTCATGCGATGGCTCTGCGCCGATCCGAAGGGCACGACGGTCGTCGGGAGCAACAGCGGGCTCTTCCCGGGATGGCGCAAGTCGCCCTACTTTGACGACGTTCGAGGAAAGCCGGGGTACGGCATGTTTCTCAAGATCCTGGAGGAATGCCGGCATCAGCGGCCGGTTATGCCTGCTCAGGCATTCTACATGGGAGCGCTCCAGAGAGCGGTTGACTCGGCGCTGTACGGCCGCAAGTCTCCAGAGCAGGCGCTCCGCGATGCGCGAACCGAGACCCAGCGTGAACTCGATCTGGTGATGGGTGACTAAGAGGTGAAAAGGTGACTGAAGTTGATCCCAAGCTGCTGGAGATACTGGCGTGCCCGGCATGCGATGACCGGCCACACGTCGAGATGAAGGGAGACAATCTCCACTGCCCGAAGTGCAAGAGGTCGTACCCGATCCGCGACGGCATTCCCGTAATGCTCGTGGAAGAGGCCATCAAGGAGGACTAGATGATGCTCAAGATCCGATTGATCCACGGCCCCAACCTCAATATGCTCGGCGTCCGTGAACCGGACGTGTACGGTTCCTTCAGCCTGGACGAGGTTGACACCCGGATCAAGGCCCATGCTGATGCGATCGGAGTCCAGGTGGAGATCAGCCAGTTCAACTCCGAGGGTGATATGATCGATGCGATACAGGCCGCCCGTGAATCGGCGGACGCCCTGGTCATCAATCCCGGTGCGTACACTCATTACAGCATCGCCGTTCGTGATGCGATTGCGGCGGCGGATATCCCGACGGTCGAGGTCCACCTGTCGAATATCCAGAGCCGGGAGCAGTTCCGCAAGGAATCCGTCATCGCCCCGGTGTGCGCCGGCCAGATCTCCGGATTCGGCGCATTCAGCTACACACTCGGTCTCGATGCGGCGAAACACCTGGCGCAGGAGAAGGGCTAACCGATGCACGGCCGGCTGGCGAAACTGAGAGACGAGATGGCGTCCAGGGATCTGGACGCGTTTCTGGTGACCGACCCCGTGAACGTGCGCTACCTGAGTGGCTTTACAGGATCATACGCGGTTCTCGTGGCCACCTGCGACAGCGCGTGCCTTCTCACCGATTCGCGCTATGTCGAGCAGGCGAGCCATGAAACATACGGCTGTACCGTCGAGCAGATCGACCTCGGGTACGTGCCCGGAGTGGCCGACTTGTTCCAGCGGCTCCACTCGGGGGTAATCGGCTTCGAGGAATCCTCGATGACATACGCCGAGTGGCGCGAACTCGACGAGGGAATCGGCGAGGTAGAGTTGATTCCGGTCGAGAATCTCATAGCCAAGCTTCGCATGATCAAGGACGCCGATGAGATCTCAGCCATTCGGAGGGCCGCGCAACTCGCCGACGAGACGTTCGCACACGTTTCCGATATCATCCGCCCGGGAATGACCGAACGCGAGGTGGCCCTGGAGATCGACATCTTCATGCGGAAGCACGGCGCGGAAGAAGCTGCCTTCGAGACCCTGGTGGCCGAGGGCGACAGATCAGCGCTCCCACATGCCAAGCCGACAGACCGCCGGATCCGTGAGCAGGAGTTTGTCGTTCTGGACTTCGGCGCTCGCGTGGACGGCTACCATTCCGACATCACCCGCACGCTGCTCTTCGGAAGCCCTGACGAGAAGAGACGCCGAGTATACGATATTGTCCTCGAGGCGCAACGGCGTGCCATCGCGGCGATAAGGCCCGGAGTCCAGGGATTCCGGGTCGATGCGATCGCCCGGGACTACATCGCCGAGCAGGGATACGCAGAGTACTTCGGTCACGGGCTCGGCCATGGACTCGGGCTCGAGATACACGATGGTCGCATACTCACCAAGGCGAGCGAGATCGTGCTCCGGCCCGGCATGGTAGTGACCGTCGAGCCGGGCATTTACATACCGGGATGGGGTGGGGTACGCATCGAGGACGATGTGCTGATCACCGACTCGGGATGCGAGGTGCTCGCTCATTCGCCTCGCGCGCTTTCGTAGGGGCGAAGCATTGGCTGCAGGTGGCCGACAATGTCTCGTCTGCAGTAGCCAATGCTTCGCCCCTACACAGAGGGGATACTAACATTGTATAACGTCATTCTGCTCCCGCTGGATGGGTCGCCGCTCTCGGAGAGAGCCCTCCCCGATGCCACAGCCATCGCTCGCAGGTTTGGCGCCAAGCTCGCCCTATTCGCGGTGGTCGAGTCGCATGACGTCTACTCGCAGCCCGGCGTCGTCGCCCCGATCGTGGGCGACCAGTCAAAGACCGACGAGGAGGTTGCCGAGGTCCGCACTTATCTGCTTGGTTTCGCCGACAAGCTTAGGGATGAGGGTCTGGACGTCATCGTGGAGGTTCGTCGAGGTGACCCCGCCACCGAGATATGTGACTATGCCAGGAAGATCAGTGCCGACCTCATCGTCATGTCGACACACGGACGCTCGGGGATCCGCAGGTGGGTCTATGGCAGCGTTGCAGACCGTATTCTTCGCAGCGCCAGTGTTCCGGTGCTGCTCGTGCGGGCCTTGACCGACGAGGAGTCCCAGTAGAGCGTAAACACCCGGAGATGAGCCAGCCATGGACCATGCAGCACTCGAACCCTCACGGATCATAATACAGATCGTCATCATCCTCTTTGCGGCGAAAGTCGTCGCCGAGATCGCGGTGCGCGGCGGCATGCCGGCGGTGCTCGGCGAGTTGCTGGCAGGAGTGATTCTTGGCGGCAGTCTGCTCGGTGTCATCAGACAGAATGAGGTGCTGACAGTCCTGGCAGAGATCGGTGCGATCATCCTGCTCTTCGAGATCGGGCTGGAGAGCGACCTCGAGGAGTTTCTCAGGGTGGGCACATCCGCCTTCACCGTGGCTGTGATCGGCGTCATCGGCCCGTTTGCGGTCGGCTACGGGGTGGCCCTCGCTTTCGGATTGAACTCGATCACTGCGGTCTATATCGGCGCAACACTGACGGCGACGAGTGTCGGAATCACGGCACGGACACTGGCGGATCTGGGCAGGCTTCATACAAACGAAGCGCGGATCATTCTCGGCGCCGCCGTGATCGACGATGTGCTCGGTCTCATCATCCTTGCGGTTGTGTACGGCCTCGTGAAGACCAACTCGGTATCGTTCTGGGAGGTCAGCAAAATCACGATACTTGCAGTCGCGTTTCTGGCCGGAGCGATCGCCATCGGGATCCCTGTTGCGCCCCGTGTCATGAGTGTCGTGAAGAGGCTCCGAACGCGAGGTATACTGACCGTGAGCGCCGTCATCTTTTGCTTCGGGCTGGCATATATCGCGCACGAGCTGAGGCTGGCGACTATCGTGGGTGCATTCGCCGCCGGACTGGTGCTGGCAAAGACTGAAGATCATGCTCACATTCAGGCGTGCATCAAGCCGGTCGCGGACATATTCATCCCCATCTTCTTTGTTATGCTCGGGGTGTCGGTTGACCTAGGCGCATTCAGCCCTGCGGGAGCCGAAGGTGGATCCCTTCTTCCGTTCACCGGTCTTCTCATCCTGGTCGCAGTGGTCATGAAGCTCTTTGCCGGCCTCGGAGTGCTGCGCCGAGGCGTCAAGAGGCTGACGGTCGGCATCGGGATGATACCGCGGGGCGAAGTCGGCCTCATATTCGCGAGCTTCGGCCTGACGAACCAGGTGATCAGTTCCGCTCTGTACTCCGCGATAGTGGCGGTGGTGTTCTTCACCACTTTCATCACCCCTCCTCTCCTCAAGTTGGCCTTCCGCAAGTCACAGTAGGGGCGCGTTTCCACGCCCGCCCGGCTCCAATCCTACGCTCCAGTGCTGGCATCAAGCGCTCATGTCCACACCAGGTTGGCCGTATGAAGCCCAATCTGCGGTTTTCCGATCGAAACACGGGCAATATGGAGTAAATCAGGTGTGTTTACTAGGTGACAATCCGTTAACATATATGTTGACAAACTCAGCCGCCCGTGCTATAGTAAAGGTAGGATGAGCGAACAACCACTCACCCGATCCGCTGAATCTGGATGGAGGCCGGAAACGGCGGATGGATGCTGCTCGGGGCCTCAGCATTCCAGTGCATGTTGAAGGGGGGTTCTACGATGCAGCATAGATCTTTATGCTCGCTAGTCTGCCTTCTTACGGTTGGCTTCACAACGCAAGCCAACTCCTCCAACGACGTGTCCTTTCGCAGGCAGTCGGTACAGGGAGTGACCGCCAATGTCGTGGTCGCTAACCTGAACCGGCCGAACGTCAAAGTCAGTCCGGCTTTGGCGGAGCATGGAGTCGGGACCTCTGAAGGGTTCGGCTCGATGCTCTGTCGATTGCAGCCCGCGGCTGCAATAACCGGCACATTCTTCTGCGTAAACAGCCTCATACCTGTCGGAGACTTAGTCATCGATGGCAACGTGCTGAGCTTCGGATGCGTCGGCACAGCCATATGTTTCACTGCTGACAACCGGATCGAGTTTAGATCGACCAGGGATGGTCGAGGCGAAAAGTGGTCCAAGTATGCATCCGTCATTTGCGGCGGCCCGAGACTCGTTCGCGAGGGCGTGGTCTGGGTCAACCCGAGATCTGAGGGGTTCAACGACCCCGGTTTCTTCCGGCCGGCCAGACGGTCCGCGATCGGCGTGACCAAGGAGAACAAGCTCCTGCTGGTCACGGTCAACAAGGCGATCTATCTCAGCCACATGGCCAGGGTCATGAGAGACCTCGGCGCGATCGATGCCATGAACCTCGACGGCGGGAGTTCGACCGGCCTTGCCTTTGGAAGCATTGTGCCGAGCCATCCCGGACGCCGGCTGACGAACCTCATCGTGGTGTACGACTCCCCGCAGAAGTATGCGCGGGTGAAGCCCATACTGAACCCACAGCCGGTGATTGCCAGTACATCGTCAAGATCATAGTAGGGGAAAGAGATGAAAACGGGGGAGTGGAGAACGGTCAGAGAACCGATCCCACTCCCCCAGTCAATATAGCAACTGGACAGAAAAAGGCAGCCCGCTCGCGAGGGGGCTGCCTTTCGTTTGTAGTGTAGATGACATCCGGACTAGCCGGCGTACATCTTCATCTTCGCCTCATCGAACATCATCATTTTGTTCTCGCGATAGGACTTCTCCGCCATGCTGACGATTGTCTGCACGCGGACGCCCAGTTCGATCGGGCAGTTCGGCTGCTTGTTGTTCCGAATGCAGTCGAACATGTTCTTGTGATGCTCCTGGTGGCTCTCTCCGGAACCCTTGCGCGGCTCCGACCACTCTTCGATCTCATCGACGTAAGGCCTCTCGGGCTTCACGGTGAAGGCGTTGTCGATGTACATGGTCGCCTTGTTGAAGCGGAGCACGTCCTGAAGGCCCTGTTCGTTCACCGAGGAACCGGCGAGGTAGATCATCGGGCCGCTCGGGAACTCGACCATCACCATAGTGGCGTCGGCGACTTCTCTCTCGGGAGCGGTGCCGAGGTCGCTGTGGGTCAGATTCCCACCGATGCAGGCGACGCGCTTCGGGAACTCCTTCATGTCCATCGCGATCATGAGCGGATGGAGGCGGTGAGGCCACAGGTCGCCGATGATTCCCGTGCCGTAGTCCCAATACTTCCTCCAGCGGAAGAAGCGATCGGGGTTCCAGGGGATCTTGGGGGCGTTTCCGAGCCACATCTTCCAGTCGACGGTCTTCTCGTTGGCGTCCGGGTCGATGTTGTAATAGTTCCACTCGCCTGTGGGAGTGTTGCGGCAGTAGCTTCCCTGCGCCCAGAGGAGCTTGCCGATCTTGCCATCCTTGACGACCTGTCCGGCCTGATGCCAGCGCACGTCGGAGCATCCCTGCGAGCCGACCTGCACGAGCTTCTTGGTGCTCTTGGCGGTGTCCCACATCTTCATGGCGTCTTCGAGGCTGCGTGTCATCGGCTTCTCGACATATACGTGCCTGCCCGACTGCATGGCGTCGCACGAAATCTGTCCGTGCCAGTGGTCGGGAGTGGCGATGACCACCTCGTCGATGTCCTTGCGCTCCAGGAGCTTGCGGTAGTCGCCGTAGACGTCGGCATCGGCGACGCCGGCGGACTTCTGTCCTCTGGCCCTGTGATTGGTGAAGACATCGCAGACCGCGACGACCTTGATGTTCTGGTCCTGCTCCAGGGACTTCAGGGTACCGACGTGGCCGTTACCCATGCCGCCGATCCCGATCACGGCGACGTTGATCCTGTCATTTGCGCCGATGACTCTCCCCGGCGCGGGGGCTACTCCGGCTGCGGCTGCCAATACCCGGTCGCTGAGGAACGAACCTGCGACCATTCCGGCGGCGGTCATGCCGGCGGACCTCATGAACTGTCGGCGGGATAGACCCTTGCTGTCCTTCTGCTCTTCCATGTACCTGACGCTCCTTAGATGCTATTTTAGCTCGAACAGACTACTCTCGAGAGCGATTTTGCTCCCGGCGTTTATAGCCTCGTTGGCCTTGACTGCCACGACCGCGGCCTGGTATGCCTCCACGGGACCGCAATTGGACTTCACATTCTCACGAATGCTCCTGGTAAAGTTCTCCAGCGCGTAGAAGATTGCCTCCTTCTCGGGCGGAGGCTCTACTTCTTTTCCGTGCTCCTGGCCCGCACCCAGTATCTTGGTGGCGTTCGCGACGAGGCAGATGCAGGACTCATCCATCTGATCTTCCTTGCGCGCGTAGACCTCCCAGCCGAGAACGGGGGCGTCGTCCTCCTTGACCATCCAGGCGCGCGTGTCTCTCAGCAGGAGCGAGGAGCTGCTGCCCTCGAACACGGCATACGTGTTGCTGAACGAACTGGTGAGAGTGGCGAAGAAGACCATGTTCACGCCGTTCGGGTATTCTATGATGCACTGGACGGTGTCGGGCACGTCGCGCCCGTCGTTCCATGCGGTGATCGATCCGAATCCGCTCACCGCCGTCGGCAACCCCTTGAGGACCCAGTTGGCCAGATCAAGATGATGGACGCCGATCTCGCCGACGAGACCGGTCGAGGTCGCCTTCGAGATCCTCCAGTTCAGCTCGGCCTCCCGCTGGGGAGTCGGGGCCATTCGCCGCCAACTCGTCTTCTTGTTCCACTGAGCGACCGCCTGCGAAGGAGTGCCGAGCGCGCCGGCCCGGACGAACTTCAGGACGTGGTTGTACAGCGGGTTCGACCGCCCCTGGAGACCTGCCTGGAAGACCTGCTTCGATCCCTGGGCCGCAAGTCCGATCGCCCTTGCATCCTCGATGCTCCCCGCGATCGGGGCCTCGCAGTACACGTGCTTTCCGGCCTGAAGTGCGGCGACGACGATATCCTTGTGCTGGTGAGTCGGCGTGGCAACGACGACACATTCGACGTCGGAGGACGCCAGAAGCTGAGTGTAGTCAGCAAATGTGGCCGCGTTCGGAGCGATCTCCTTCCCCTTCTTGAGATATGGCTCGTAGGTATCGCAGATGGCCGCCACCTGCGCCGAGGGGATCGTGCCCAGGGTGGTGACGATCTCCTTGCCCCAGAGACCGAGGCCGATGACTCCGAACTTCACCGGTGGCCCTGTGACCGGCGGCGCTTCGCCCTCCTCGGCTGCAATGAGCTTATCCGTGGCCATCAGGAGCGCCACGGTAGCGGCGGCTCCCTTGAGGAAGTCGCGCCGATCGATGCTTCCATTATTCATAGGGTTACTCCTTATATCGCGAGCGGTCCGCGTGCACGAACCCACTCTCATCCTTATATACGACGCAAACCGCCGTCATGTTTTCCGGATGTCTTTCTACCTCCCCGGCAGGGGCTTGATCCTTATGTTTCGGTATGCGACCGGGCTGTGGTCGCCCTGAACCATGATCGGGCCAGGGACGTCCATCTTGTCGTCGATCGCCCCGCCGGTGACACTTGCCAGAGTCTGATTGTCGACGATCTTGACGCCGTTCAGGATCACGGTGATGCTGTTGCCGATGATGGTCGCCTCAACGGTTTGCCACTCGCCCACGGGTCGGCTGGCGAACGAACTCGGGGTGATCAGCCCGTAGACCGAGCCGTTCCCATGGACATCAGGCTTCTTCGTATCGAAGTCGTCAAGCACCTGGATCTCATACCGCCCGCGGAGATAGAGGCCGCTGTTCCCACCCTTCGGGACCTGGTACTCATATCGGATCGTGAAGTTGCGGTACTGCGCGTCGGTAATAAGGTCAGCCCCGCCCTTGCCCACGACGAGCATCCCGTTCTGAGCGGTCCACGGGCTCGCCCCCTCGTGGCGCGGATGCCATCCCTTGAGAGTGACGCCGTCGAAGAGCGGGCGGAATCCCTGGCGCTTTTCGGTGGCGCTTACGGGCTTGGGCTTCACAGGATTTCCGTTGCCCCTCTCGAGGCCGAGAGCCCATCGGATGCCGCCCATGAGATGCTTGTGGTACAGGTCACCCTCCATCAGGTCCTCGCGATGGCCGAGCGCGGTGTAGAATACCCGGCCTTTGCCCTCATTGCGACACCATGCGATAGGATAGTCGCCCGGTTCGCCACTGTTCGGGTGCTGGTAGAGGGTGATCAACCCGTGCATTTTTTCACGAGAGAAGTCCTTGAACTGGTAGACTTCCTCCAGTACCTTGAACTGCGCGGGAAGGTCCTTGGTCGCGGGATGATTGCGGTCTTCCACCACGCACATGACTTCAGACTGCGCGCCATGACCGATAAACTGAGCGCCGACCATGCTGATGTACTCTTTCCATCCGGGCTTGTCGCCAACATCGCGGAAGGAATCGGTGGCTGCATGGATGCCGATGTAGCCCTTGCCGTTGCGGACGAAATCGAGAAACGCCTGCTTGTCGGGTAGCGGAAGATCGCCGCTCGTGTTGTTGAAGACGACGGCATCGTACTTCTTCAGGCCATCCGCAGTCATCTTCTGGGCCATCTCTTCGTCGGTGCGGACATAGTCCACATCCCACTGGCCGGTCTTGTCACCCAGGTCCTTGATGATCTTCTCGCCCGTGGGGATCGAGGAGTGGTGGAAGCCTTTGGTCAGCGAGACGACCAGCAGTTGCTTCTTTGCCGTCGCCGCCTGCAGGGAAGAAACGGCGAAAACTGCGGTCGCGCAAATCACGACCAGCATCGTCCGCGCGCAGGATGCGGTATACCTTCTCAAGTCCTTACCTCCGATATGATGGATGATACATTGTAACGCGTTTGCCAGGCGGGTTCAACTGCACCTGACGCACGCCTCCTTCCTATAGTTCCATCCGCCCGCAGTATCTCCTTCCTATGGGCATGAACACTGCATGGCAGACGAAAAATTCTCGGTTCACCTACTTGACAATAGTAAAGTGAGGTTGTAAAATGTCACAGTGACGATCTACCGGTAGCTCGGCTATCGGCAAGGAGGTAAGACGTAGCATGCCTACAGGTAAGGTAAAATGGTTCAGCGACTCGAAAGGTTACGGCTTCATCGAGAGCGAGGATGGCAAGGATGTATTCGTGCATTTCTCAGCCATCCAGTCGGAAGGTTATAAGAGCCTCGCAGAAGGCCAGCAGGTGGAGTTCGAGATCGTTGACGGCGCAAAGGGACCGCAGGCTTCGAACGTCCTGGTAATGTAGGGATACCGACGCTCCGGGGGAAAATGGCACCCCGCGGACGGAGAACTTCCCTCAAACAAACAGCGGAATGGCAGAATCCTTACCATGTCGTACAAGGGAGGTCGGCATGGTGGGGATTCCGTCATTTATGGCAGGAATGCAAGACCTCCTAGCATTATCGGTGTCAGTTCGCCTGTCTCTGCAGGAACTTGGACAGTACGACCCGAGCCACAGCAAGGTCTCCGCTCGGACTCACCAGCCGGAAATCAGACCCCCCGTTTTGCCGATCTTCGAACGCGATGCCCTCCAGTACGAAGGTCTTCGTCTTCCATGCCTGAGTGCCGCCAAGCTTCACGACTTCCGGGCTCTCCTGGTATGCGTCTTCCGCCGAATCGTATTGCAGCGTGAAGGATCCCTCGAGATCGTCAAAATACGTCACAGCTACGTAGGTGACGCCAGTCGCGGGGATATTCGGACTGGCAGCGAAGTACATATACCGCTCAATGCCGATCGAGTTCGCCACCGTGACCCGACACGCCCGCCCGCCCTTCGTCGCCGAAGTCACCAGTCCGTCGCCATAGTTGTTGAGCCACAGAGCGGCTCCCCTCGTCGTTGATCCGAGATCGAGCGACGCCTCCATTACGGAGCGCAGACGAACGAGGTGCTCGTCGAGCTTCATGACGACAGTGAGTGCCCGATAGGATGCCGTACTCGGCTCGGGGAGGTATGCGATCCTGAAGCGGCCACTCCCATTGACCATATCCACTGACCGGCTTGAAGGACTGATCGTGAGGTCGGTCTTGAGCCACGGGTAGACCGATATGCCCTTCATCTCACGGCCGGGAAACATTGACGTGAGGCTGATCTCGGCATCGATACTGCTCTCATATGCCTTAGTGATTCTCAAGGTCGGCACGAACGGATCCGCCAGCTTCGCCTCGAACGGGTAGTCGATCGTGAATCCGCGGCCCGAGTAGTCGAATGTGAGGGACGCGATCACAGGGAAGACGGGGGCTCTGAGTTCACTCCGGCCCGGCGCTCGGACCGTATGAGTGCAGGTGGCCGAAGCTCTTGCGGGCAGAGAGGCGACTCTGCTCCCTGAACCGGGCTTCACGGACCACTCGTCAGGAGCCATCAGGCCGAATCTGAGGTTCGTGAGCCGCTCGGAAGAATGCTCCACTGTGCTTGTTACCTTGAAGTCACCGCCCGCATATACCCGATAGTCGCCGCCTTCCGAGGATGCATACTCCATCCTCGCGCTCAACTCCAGGCCGAGGAGCGCCTGAAGGGCTTCGACCGCCAGTCGCCTCGAGTGCCGATCCGCCTGCTCATCAGCAGTTTTGGACGCCAGCGCCTCGAGCTTCCGGGACTTCGAGAGTCCCTGAGGTGCGACTCCGCATACTTCCCTGAGCACTCGGTCAACGAAGCCGTCGGTCGGATAGATAACATACTCGGCCATCGGTGTGGCAGCGAAGGTCATCGTTCCGCGTGAGATCGACGGGTAGACTCTCCGCAGATGCCTGTCCTCCCGGCCCAGTTCGAAAACGACGGGTCGGAGAATGTCAAGGCCGGATACCTCGAGCTTGCCATATCGAGCATCGAGGTTGCTGACCCGGAACCCGCCGTCATCCATGGGAGCGATCGAACAGATGAGTTTGTCCGGGGAGTCGATGCTCGGCGTTGCCCCAAATGCCGATGTGGCCATAAGGACAACCAATGCCGCCAGAATAATTATCCTGCTATTCCGCAATTGGGTACTCCTGAGCCAGGCCGGCCATGCCCGCATCGATCTCCACCAGCAGGGCCTCATGGAGGGCCGGGTTCGATGTCGCCAGAATCGACTGAACGTTGGCTTCCGATGTATCGAGCAGCCGAATCGGCCCGAGATCGTTCCCGAATGCGTCCGTAACGGTGCATCCCGCCGACTGCGCGATCAGGGCCGCAGCGGCGATATCGTAGGTGAACAGGCCTATCACCGTGCCGTGGCCTGCATCCATGAACTTCGGTTTGGCATCAGGACGCTCTCGGAAGATGCGGTTGCCGACATCGATCACAGCGTTGAGCTGCCCCGTGACCAGGCGGGTCAACGAATATGCGGTGCTGTTATAGATGAAGAGACCGCCGCGAACCGACGACTGATCGATCAAGCTTGCGACCGATCCGAACACCATCTCCGCCGGTCGTCCGACGATCTCGAGGCTCCAGGCCATCTTGTCCAGATCGGTGTTCGGCGATAGAGTGATCGGCATCTCGCGGCCATCTTCGCGGATGGACACCGAGTCCCTGGTAGCGGTATACAGCCGGTCAGTCTTGATATCGAGGATGCAGCCGAACGAGACGTCCGCGAGCCGCACGTCGCGGTCATATGGAGCCAGCGCGACCGAGACCACGCACTGCTCGAAACCTGCCATCGCGGGCCGAGTGCCGTCTATCGGATCGACGATCAGCACGTGCTCAGGTCTCCCGAAATCGACGAGCCCTCGGTCCTCCGAGTAGTATGCGATGTCGAGTTTGCGACTCTCGATGAACTCGGTGATTGCTCGCTCAGCGACCTCGTCGATGGCAAAGGACTCATCGCCGCTGTGGGCCTTCCCGAGGGTCTGTCTGGACGATAGCTGGCCGAGATGAGGGCGGACCTTGCTACGGATTGCGTAGGCCAACTCGACCATTGACTGTGTAATCTCCATGTGTGCGAGTATACCCGCGCACCTGAGCAGTGTCAAGGCAGGGCGAACGCATCTTATCAAGAACAGTGTAGGAGGGATTTGCCGGGATGGCTTGTGCCCGGTAATCCCGAACGCGACATATCGACTTTCGGGATTACCGGGCACAAGCCATCCCGGCAAATCCCTCCTACGGAATTAGATGCGTTCGCCCTGAGTGTCAAGGCACGCCCATTCCCCCGTTCTGCCATTCATGCTATAATCAGCCTTGTCATTTCAAGGAGGAGATCATGCTGGATAGGGCCCGGGAAATACTTGAGATAGAGGGCAATGCGGTTCTGGCGCTGAGAGAGCGGCTCGACGAGTCGTTCAGCAAGGCCGTGGACCTGGTCCTGGAGTGCAAGGGGCGGATCGTCGTCACCGGCATGGGCAAGTCAGGCGCGATCGGCCGCAAGCTCGCGGGCACTCTGGCAAGCACCGGAAGCCCGGCTCTTTTCCTCCACCCGGCGGAGGGCGTCCACGGCGACCTCGGCATGGTGACTTCGCAGGACGTGGTCATCGCACTGTCGAACAGCGGCGAGACCGATGAAATCATCTCGATCCTCCCCGTCGTCAAGCGGATCGGCGCGCGGCTGATCAGCATGTGCGGACGCTCCGAATCGGCGTTGGCGGAGTATAGCGATGTGGTTCTCGACACCTCCGTCGAGCGGGAAGCGTGCCCACTCGGACTTGCGCCGACGACGAGCACGACGGCTCAGTTGGCCCTGGGTGATGCACTTGCGCTCACAGTCATGGAGGCGAGGCGTTTCTCCGCTGAGGACTACGCACTCTTCCATCCCGCGGGCACACTCGGTCGGCGGCTCACGATGCGCGTGGCCGATGTGATGCGATCGGGCGACCGGATGGCGATCGTGCCGGACGATGAATTGGTGAGGGACGTGCTGTTCTCGATCACCAAAGCGGGGGCCGGCGCGGCGGTCGTGGTGGACGGGGAGCAGAAGATGATCGGAATCATCACCGACGGGGATGTCCGGCGTCACATGCTGGACGACGAGCGATGCCTCCAGCGGCCGGCGAGCGAGATCATGACCGCGAACCCGAAAACCGCCCGAGCCGATCAGCTCGCGGTTGAGGGGCTGCACCTGCTCGAGACTTTCAAGATCGGCGAAGTTCCTGTGCTCGACGATAGCGGCAAACCGATCGGCATGCTCATGATGAAGGACCTCTTCCAGGCCGGCATCGTCTAGCTGGGCGAAGCATTGGCGAGCCTGGCCGAGGTTACCGGAATCAGATGGGCCAACGCTTCGCCCCTACAGGTAACGCTGTGCATATGAACGAGCGGGTACAGAAGATAAGACTGATCGCCATGGACGTTGACGGCGTGCTCACCCAGGGCGAGATCACCTATTCGTCCAGCGGCGACGAGATGAAGTCGTTCTGCATCAAAGATGGCCCCGCACTGAAGGCGGCTCGAGTCGCCGGCCTGCACGTCGCGGTCATCACCGGCCGGAAGTCGGCGGCACTCGAGCGACGGATGAGAGAGCTGGGGATCGAGAACCTCGACATGGCCTGCCGAGACAAGGGCGCCGCGATTCGCGATCTGCTCAGCCGCCTGGGACTGCACAAAGAAGAGGCGGCGTTCATCGGCGACGATCTGATCGACATCCCCGCATTCCGCGAGTGCGGGTACCGAGTCGCTGTGGGGGATGCCTGCGAAGACCTGAAGGCCGAGGCCGACTACGTTACCGAGGCGCTCGGAGGACGAGGCGCTGTCCGTGAGGCGATCGAGATGATTCTGAAGGCGCAGGGCAAGTGGGCATCAGCCGTCGATTCTCTGCTTCAGCACTATCAGCGACCGGTAGAGGCCAATGCCGAATCTGACAATCCTTCACACCAATGACCTCCATGGCCGCCTGCGACCCGAGGGCGTCGAGATCATCCGGCGCGAGAAGGAGTCAGCGGGCGACTGCCTGCTTCTCGATGCCGGGGATGCGATCGCCTCGGGGAACATCAGCTATCGTCCCGGCGGTGAACCGGCTCTGGGGCTGATGAGCGAGGCCGGATACGATGCCATGGCGATGGGCAATCGGGAGTTCCACTTCCTCAAGCCGGGCCTGCAATCGAAGGTCAAGCTCGCCCGGTTTCCGGTGCTCTGCGCGAACATGGACTGCGGCCGTAGGGGCGATCCTTCAACGGTCGCCCGGTTTGAAACTTCGGCAGCGCCGCTGCGTTCTGCTATCGAAGCATCAAACCGGGCGACCGTTGAAGGATCACCCCTACGGCCGCACTATATAGTTGAGAGAGGCGGCTATCGAGTCGCCATCTTCGGCCTGACAGTCCCGATGATCACGAAGGAGATGCTCGCAAGCAGATTCAGCCCGTACCGGTTCGAGGACCCGATCGAGACGGCGAAGGCGATCGTGCCCGCGTTAAGAGATCAGGCGGACTTGGTCATTGCCGTGACACACATCGGCATCAAGGCGGACGAGGCTCTCGCGCAGGAAGTGCCCGGCATCGACCTGATCGTTGGTGGGCACACGCACTCCGTCCTACATGAGCCGTTGATGATCGGCGGCACGAGCATCGTTCAGGCCGGATGGTTTGCACATTTCCTGGGCAAGGTTCAGATAACCGGAGAACCCGGGAACCTGTCGATCACCGGCAGCCTTATCCCGCTTCAGCCGAGCGCGCGATCCAGGGACATTACGCCATGAGTCATCCGTTGCTCGCACTGCCGATATTCGCCCCGATTGCGTTGATCTGCCTTGCTCTGGGAGGCATGATCCTCCGCGCGCTCGGCATCAAGTCGGGAAGCCTGCTCGAGGCAAGCGTCTTCGGCACGGCCATCGGGTTCGGCGTTCTGAGCTACCTCGTGCTGGGGATCGGACTGGCCGGCATGTTGACTGTGCCTGTCCTCATCGGCCTGCTGGTCGTTCTGGCGATCGTATCGTTCCCTGGAATGCGCATCCTCATTCCGGCTTTGGTGAGAGCCGTTCGGGAGCGCAGTGGGGCGAAGGTGCGGACGACTGACGCACTGATGCTGGTCGGCGCGAGTATCCTCGGCTCGCTGGCTCTCCTGGGGGCGCTTTCCCCGCCGGGACCGACGGATTGGGACGGCCTGGCATACCATCTGGCAGTCCCGAAGCTGTACCTGGCAGCGCATCGGATCTTCTACGTCCCATTCACGTCTCACTCGAACTTCCCGTTCCTGACCGAGATGCTCTATACCCTCGGCCTGGCGCTTCATGGCCCGGCGCTGGCGAAGCTCTTCCACTATGCGATGTTTATCGTGACCGCGGCGGGCATCTGCTCCCTGTGCAGACGACATATCAACCCGAGGGCGGGCGCGGTCGGCGCATTGCTCTTCATGAGCGTTCCACTCATGGTCTGGGAAGCGGGAGTTGCCTACGCCGACATCACGACTGCGATGTACCTTCTGCTCGGCGTGTATGCCATCCTGAACTGGGAGGAGTCGGCCGATAGGGGATGGCTGCTCGCCGCGGGGATCGTGTCTGGGTTCGCACTCGGTACGAAGATGCTTGCGCTCGTTCCGATCGGGGCACTTCTCATGTGGGTGCTGTGGATCGGGAACCGTAGGGGCGATCCTTCCACGGTCGCCCGCTGGGGGACGAGCATCAAATGGACCGCGCTGGTCGGCTTGCTGACGGCGCTCATCGGATCGCTGTGGTACATCAAGACATACTTGTATACCGGCAATCCGGTCTACCCGTTCTTCTACAACATCTTCGGCGGGCGCAACTGGAGTCAGGCAGACGCCGACATTTACCACGCCGCTCAGCAGGCGATGGGAATGGGACGCTCCGTACTCGATTTCGTCATGATCCCCTGGAACGTCACGATGAACGGCGGGAAGTTCTTCGACGCGCTACTGATCTACGGGCTGCTCGGGCCGGCGTTCCTCGGGCTGATCGCGGTGACCATACTCATCGGCAGGTCGGAAAAGGCGGTCGGACGGCTGGCATTCGTCTGCGTTGTGTTCATCGCCGCCTGGTTCTTCCTCATGCAGAATGCACGGTACATCATCACGATCCTCCCGCTGCTCAGCGTGATCGCGGGAGTCGGGGCGGCCCGCGCCCTTAGGCAGTGGTCGGTCGGACGCGTGATCGTGAGCGTGTTCCTGGTCATCTGCGTTGGGCTCGGGATCTTCACGGGCTACGTGTTGATCCTCGGGAGCGCTCGTGCGGCGCTCGGGATCGAGCCCGCCGAATCGTATCTCTCCCGGACCCTCGACTGCTACGACGCGGAGTCCTACGTGAACGATTTCACCCCGAAGGACGCCCGAGTGCTTCTCTTCGACGAGCCGAGGGGGTTCTATCTCGACAGGGCATACATCTGGGCCGATCCGGGGCATCACGAGTTGATTCCGTGGGGCGACTTCCATTCCGGCGACGAGATGGTCCGGTTCTTTGCCGCGAAGGATTACACCCACGCGATCATCAACTGGAATTTCATGAAGGGCAATGATGCATACGAGCAGCTCATCTTCCAGGCGATCGGCATGGGCCGGTTACTGGAGGTCTACGGCTCGAAGAGAGTCAGCGTCTACGAGATCAGACCATGAGAATGGAAACTCGAGAGTCGAAATCCGAGATCCGAAACTGGCGGATGTGGCTGGGGGGGATCATCGCCCTCCATCTGATTCTCGGCCTCGTCTACTGGAGTCATACCGCATACGGTGTCGCCCCTGATGAGGCGTTCCACGGCCTGTACGTTCGGCATCTCGCGGTCGATCACGCACTGCCCGTGTTCTCCGCCTCAGACACGGGCGACTATGAGGCGCATCAGCCGCCGCTGTACTATGCGCTCGGCGTGCCGTTCTACCTCACTGCCAAGGCACTTGGGGTTGATGACCCGGGAGTCGCGGTGCGATTGCTCTCACTGATCCTGGGGGCGCTCTCGATCCTGGTCGTATACGGGACGATCAAGGCACTGATCCCCGGCCGCCAATCGACCGGTTTGGCCTGTGCAGGGTTCGTCGCATTACTTCCGATGCACCTCGCGCTGAGCAGTTCCGTGGGCAACGACATCCTGGCCGAACTGGTCTTCGGCGTCGCGTTGCTCTTGATGGTGAGATTGTTCGTAACCGGACCGACGATGTGGACCGGCCTTCTGCTCGGTCTTGTACTGGGGCTCGGATTGCTCGCGAAGACGACTTGCGCGCTCCTCTTCCCGGTGGCGGTCCTCACATACATACTGCTGTGGAGGCGGGGAACACTCATGGCGAGACGGGCAGTCTCAGAGATGGCGGCGATGCTCGGGATAAGCCTTCTGGTCGGCGGATGGTGGCTCGTCAGAAACGTTATGCTCTACGGCGATCCCTTCGCCCTGTCGCAATTCAACCAGGCGTTCTCGCACACGGCGAAACCGGAGTTCTTCCTCGTGGGGCAGGGGATGACCTGGACGGGCTATTTCATACTCGTTGGAGCATTGACCTTTGCCAGTTTCTGGGGTGTCTTCGGGCACATGAGGGTCTTCATGCCGACGTGGGTGTATCTGTTTCTGGCGACCATCTCACTTGTCGCATTGGTCGGGAGCGTGCGATCATTCGTCGCGCTCAGGAGGGAATCGGTGGGGCAGAGGGACGCTTTGCTTGTTGTGATGGCGGTCGGGGCACTGGTATTACTCTCGTTCATACGCTTCAACCTGAGCTTCTTCCAGGCGCAGGGACGATATCTCTATCCGGCGATCATCCCGATCGCGCTGACCTTCGTGCTGGGCATCGAGCGCTTACTGCCGGAGAGGAACCGGACGCTGTCGGCCGCCGTAGTGAACGGTGGAATGCTGCTGTTGACCCTGACGGCGCTCGCCACCGCCGTCATCCCGAATCTGCCGTACCAGACACCGCCATGAAGCTATCGGTCATCATCCCGGTCTACAACGAGCGAGACACCATCGAGGCGACCCTCGACCGCGTTCGGCAGTCGGAGGTCGAGCAGGAGATCGTCGTCGTCGATGACTGCTCGACCGACGGCACGCGTGAACTGCTCCAGTCCATCTCCGCCTGCGCCCCTCCTTACGAAGGAGGGGCCGGCCAGCAGGCCGGGGGAGGTTTGCATGCGGACGCCCCCTCTCCCTCTCCACCCATCCGCCTGGTGCTCCACGAAAGGAACATGGGGAAGGGGATGGCGATCCGGAGTGGACTCGAGCATGCCACGGGCGACATCGTCATCATCCAGGACGCCGATCTCGAGTACTTCCCCTCAGACTACGCGGCCATGATCGCGCCGATCGTCAGCGGCGAGGCCGACGTCGTCTACGGCTCGCGATTCCTCGAGCAGCGTCCAGAGATGCGCCTGCCGAACTACGTCGCCAACAGGGTGCTCGCAATCGCGGCATCGGTGCTATTCGGCGCGCGGATCACCGACGAAGCCACCTGCTACAAGGCATTCCGCGCTGATCTTCTCAGGAGTATCCCACTCACGTGCAGGCGCTTCGAGTTCTGTCCCGAGGTCACCGCGAAGGTCCTCCGCCGGGGAATCAGGATCGAGGAGGTACCGATCCGCTATGAGGCGCGCACGGTCGAGCAGGGGAAGAAGATCGGCTGGTGGGACGGCGTCGTCGCCCTCTGGACACTGCTGAAGTACCGCTTTGTCCGATAGTGGACACCGGCTTCTCCGTCGCCCGGCGACAGAGCCCCGCCTTTCACTGTGCCTGTCCCGAGTTCCCCACGGGCAAAGGGCTATGCCCGACGCCGTCTCATGCCCAGGAGTCCTACCAGTCCCCCAGCCAACGCGATAAGCGATGACGGCTCAGGAACCGTGGAGACGCGGAACCCGATACTGTTGGCCGAGTTCAACGGGTTCCAGCCGCCGCGAAAGGATGCCTGGATGCCTTGGACGTCGCCATTGAACGCACCGCCGCGCAGACCGCGCAAAGCGCGACCATCGTAGATTCTCGTAACAACGTCGTTCAACTCTTCGACGTTGCCGCCCTGATCGAACGTCCCGTAGGGACTGTTGGAGTCCTGGAACTCGCCGGCGACCGTAGTGGACATGCCGGAATCGATGGGGTAGGCGCCGGAGCCCGTGCGGTAGTTGGCGTTGTTGCCCGAGGCGTCGACCATGTCCCGACCCGGGGCCGTGTCGCTGCTCGTGGCATACAGCCAGTAACCGGCGCTGGTACTGCCGCCCTTGTAGTAGGCAGCCTTATACCACTCGTCCTCGCTGGTGATTGCCCACTTCCATCCGGCGTTTCTCTGGATCGTGCGGCCATCAATGCCGTTGTAGCCGTCGAGAGTGTAGGCGCCGCGCTCGGTGGTGGAGGCATCCTGAAGTCCCGTCGGCTGGCCGTTACCGAGCCAGTTGGCGAAACGGCAGGAGTCCCAGTAGCTAACATAGTTCACCGGGCGGTTGACAAAGTCGCTTGCCACCGAGTAGGTGAAGCTGCCGGAAGCGCCGCTCTGCGTGATTCCACAGCCGTTGATGGTGTTTGACATGCCGATGTAGTACAGTCCGTATATGTCGGTGGCTGCTACGGCGTTGAGGAATGCGGTGTACTGCCCGGCGGTCACCTCGTACTTGCCGATGCTGTAGTTGTAGCCCACCGAGCCATAGCCGGTGGTGCCGTCATACATCATCACCCGGGTGTCAGCCGCATTACCCACGTCGCCAACGGGAACGGTCTCGATGGTGATGCTCGCCTGAGCGGCGATACCCATACCCAGCAGCATAAGCGCCGCCGTTACTGCGAATAACCTCTTCATCCTTTTCCCTCCAAAGTGTTGTGGCCTGGCCGCGCGGATTCTAGTGCCCGCTTGCGGCAAACGGCTATGCCCGACGCCGTCTCATGCCCAGGAGTCCTACCAGTCCCCCAGCCAACGCGATAAGCGATGACGGCTCAGGAACAGCGGAGACACGGAACCCGATGGCGCGTTCATCGCCCGACGGGTAGTAGTTGGGGTTGCTGTACGAGCCCCGGAGGCCGGAGTCGCGGAAACCGTCGAACCCACGCCGCGGATGACGCGATGGGCGTAATCCCCGTCACATGCAATAGTCTCGTTCCACTCCCAGACGTTGCCGCCCTGGTCGAACGTGCCGTAGGCGCTCGCTGAGTTCTCGAACTCACCGACGTTGGTTCGGTAGTAGGGGCTGCCGATGCATCGGATCCGCCCATTGTGATGTAGTTGGCGCTGTTGCCGGGGTCTGTGGCCAGCACCTGGTTGGCCGGCGCGGTATTGCTCTGGGTGGGATAAGTCCCAGTAACCGGCGTTGGTACCGCCGCCCTTGTAGTATGCAGCCTTATACCACTCGTCCTCGCTGGTCACCGCCCACCTCCCCCCGGCGTTTCTGCTGGATGGTGCGGCCATCATCGCCGTTGTAGCCGTCCAGGGTGTATGCGCCGCCCTCGGTGGTCGACGCGCTCTGCAGCCCTGTGGGCTGGCCGTTGCCGAGCCAGTTGGCGAAACGGCAGGAGTCCCAAAAGCTCACGTAGTTCACAGGCCTGTTCGCCCAGTCGGACGCCACGCTGTAGGTGTAGCTGCCGGAAGTGCCGCTGCGCTTGATGTTGCAGCCACGGCTGTCGTTCACCGTGTCCATGTAAGTGTTGTACAGCCCGTAGGTGTCGGTGGCTGCCACGGCGTTCAGGAACGCGGTGTACTGCCCGGCGGTCACTTCATACTTGCCGATGCTGTAGTTGTAGTCCACCGAGCCGCAGATCCGATCAGGGCCATATCCCCCCCCCGGCACACTCGCTCCTGAGAGCTCGCCGGCATTGCCTGCGTTGCCGACGGGAACGGTCTCGATCGTGATGGCCGCCTGAGCGGCTAATCCCATAGCGAGCAGCACGATCGCCGCTGTTACTGCGAATAAGCTCTTCATCCTTTTCCCTCCAAAGTGTTGTGGCCTGGCCGTGCGGATTCTAGTGCCCGCTTGCGGCAAAGGGCTATGCCCGACGCCGTCTCATGCCCAGGAGTCCTACCAGTCCCCCAGCCAATGCGATGAGCGATGACGGCTCAGGAACTGCGGAGACGCGAAAACCGAAAGAGCGGTCCTCGTCCGACACGTAGCGGCTGGCGCGACACGAGGCCCGGAGGTGGTAGTCGCCAGGACTGTTGAACGCGCCGCCACGCACGCCGCGATCGGCGTACCCGGCATATACAATAGCCTCGTTCCACTCAAACACGTTGCCCCCCTGGTCGAACGTGCCGTAGGCGCTTGCTGAGTTCTCGAACTCACCTACGTTGGTTCGAGAATAGGGGCCGCCGATGCAGAAGGTCTCGTCTGGAAGGGTGACGTAGTTGGCGCTGTTGCCGGGGTCTGTGGCCAGCACCTGATTGGCCGGCGCGGTGTTGCTCTGAGTGGGATACAGCCAGTATCCGGCGCTGGTACTGCCGCCTTTGTAGTATGCAGCCTTATACCATTCGTTTTCGCTCGTCAACAACCACTTTGCCGTCGACCCCTCATACCAAGTCTTCCGCTGGGCAGCAGTGGGTATGGTGACGGTCCCGGAATTGACACCGCCGCCGGTGATCAAATAGCTTCCCGATTCTGTGCTGCCACTTCCCTGGCCGTTAGTCAGCCAGTTTGCAAAGCGCAGCGTGTCATACCAGGACACGTAGTTGACCGGCCTGTTCGCCCAGTCGGATGCAACACTGTAGCTGTAGTTGCCGCTTGCGCCGGTGCGCTTGATGTTGCAGCCGCGGAGGTCGTTCACCGTGTCCATCTTCGTGTTGTACAGCCCGTATGTGTCGGTAGCTGCCACCGCATTGAGGAAGGCAGTGTACTGTCCGGCGGTCACTTCATACTTGCCGATGCTGTAGTTGTAGCCGACTGAACCGTAGCCGGTAGTGCCATCGTCCATTACGCGGGTATCAGGCGCATTTCCCACGTTGCCGACAGGAACGGTCTCGATCGTGATGGCCGCCTGAGCGGCGAGTCCCATACCCAGCAGCACGAGCGCCGCCGTTACTGCGAATAACCTCTTCATCCTTTTCCCTCCAAAGTGTTGTGGCCTGGCCGTGCGGATTCTAGTGCCCGCTTGCGGCAAAGGGCTATGCCCGACGCCGTCTGATGCCCAGGAGTCCTACCAGTCCCCCAGCCAATGCGATGAGCGATGACGGCTCAGGGACTGCGGAGACACGGAACCCGACAATGCTCGCCTCCGGCGGCCAGAAGGTGTAGCGCCGTGATGCCTGGAGGTAGATGACCTGGTGAGTGAACGAGCCGCCGCGGGTAAGGCGAAAGGTGTAATCCCCGTCGATAGACAGAATAGCCTCGTTCCACTCCGATACATTGCCACTCTGGTCGAACGTGCCATAGGGACTTTCGGAGTTCTGGAACTCACCGACCTCGGTCCGGTAGTACGGACTACCGATAAGGAGGCTGTTGCTGTAATAGTTGGCATTGTTGCCTGAGGCGTCGGCCATGTCCCGACCCGGGGCCGTGTCGCTGCTCGTGGGATACAGCCAGTACCCGGCGCTGGTACTGCCGCCCTTGTAGTATGCAGCCTTATACCACTCGTCCTCGCTCGTCACAGCCCAGTTCCATCCTGCGTTGCGCTGGATGGCGCGCCCATCAGTGCCGTTGTAGCCGTTGAGTGTGTAGGCCCCATCCTCGGTGGTCAACGCGTTCTGCAACCCTGTGGGCTGGCCGTTACCGAGCCAGTTGGCGAACCGGCACGAGTCCCAATAGCCAACGAAGTTCACAGGCCTGTTCGCCCAGTCGGAGGCTACGCTGTAGGTGTAGCTGCCGGAACTGCCGCTGCGCTTTATGTTGCAGCCATAGGGGTCGTTCACCGTGTCCATGTAAGTGTTGTACAGGCCGTATGTGTCGGTGGCTGCCACGGCGTTGAGGAATGCGGTGTACTGTCCGGCGGTCACTTCATACTTGCCGATGTTGTACTTGTAGCCCACAGAGCCGTAGCCGGTAGTGCCATCATTCATTACCCGGGTGTCAGGCGCATTCCCCGAGTCAGCAACGTAAACGGTTTCGATGTCGATCGCCTGAGCGGCGAGTCCCATACCCAGCAGCACGATCGCCGCTGTTACTGCGAATAAGCTATTCATCCTTTTCCCTCCAGAGTGTTGTGGCCTGGCCGTGCGGAGTCTATTGCCCGCTTGCGGCAAAGGGCTATGCCCGACGCCGTCTCATGCCCAGGAGTCCTACCAGTCCCCCAGCCAATGCGATAAGCGACGACGGCTCAGGAACCGCGGAGACACGGAACCCGAGATGGAGGCCCTCGTACGTCGGGTCGCTGGTACTCCAGATCCCTGCCAAAAGGGGGAAGCTGCCGTCGTAGTTGAACGAACCGCCACGCCGGACGCGACGGGCGCCCCACATGGCCTCGTTCCACTCCCAGACGTTGCCGCCCTGATCGAATGTGCCGTAGGGACTCTCGGAGTTCTGGAACTCGCCGGCGACTGTAAAGTACTTGCCGGAGTCGATGGGGTAGGTGCCAGAGCCATAGCCAGGGTAGTAGTAGAGTTGGCGTTGTTACCGAAGGCGTCGGCCATGTCATTACCCGGGGCCGTGTCGCTGCTCGTGGGATAATCCCAGTATCCGGCGCTGGTACTGCCACCCTTGTAGTACGCAGCCTTATACCATTCGTTCTCGCTGGTGATCGCCCACCTCCAGTCCGCCTCGCGGTTGACCGCCATAAGCTGGGCATCCGTCGTCGCGCCGTTGAGGTAGTACGCCCCGTCCTCGGTAGTCGCCAAGCCCTGTACGCCCGTCGGCTGGCCGTTGTGCAGCCAGTTGGCGAAACGGGCCGAATCGCCCCAAGAAACGTAATTCACCGGCCGGTTCGCCCAGTCGGAGGCCACGCTGTAGGTGTAGCTGCCGGATGCGCCGCTGCGCTTGATCTTGCAGCCATAGGAGTCGTTCACCGTGTCCATGTACGTGTTGTACAGCCCGTAGGTGTCGGTGACGGCCACGGCGTTGAGGAACTCGGTGTACTGTCCGGCGGTCACTTCGTACTTGCCGATGTTGTAGTTGTAGCCGACCGAGCCGTAGCCGGTGGTGTCGGCCTGCATTGCCTGCATCGCCCACCGTGACGGTGTCGATGTCGATCGCCTGAGCGGCAATAGTCATACCCAGCAGCACGAGCGCCGCCGTTACTGCGAATAACCTCTTCATCCTTTTCCCTCCAAAGTGTTGTGGCCTGGCCGCGCGGATTCTAGTGCCCGCTTGCGGCAAACGGCTATGCCCGACGCCGTCTCATGCCCAGGAGTCCTACCAGTCCCCCAGCCAATGCGATGAGCGATGACGGCTCAGGGACTGCGGAGACACGGAACCCGATGCCGATGTCCTCGAGGAGCGGGTTGACGTTGCCGCGGAACGACGACTGCAGGGAGTTGCCGTTGCCGATGAACGAACCACCGCGCAGGCCGCGATAAGCGTCATAAAGCAAAGCCTCGTTCCACTCCCACACGTTGCCGCCCTGATCGAACGTGCCATAAGGGCTGTCGGAGTTCTGGAACTCGCCGGCGATCGTGGTGTACTTGCCGGAGTCGATGGGGTAGGCGCCATTGCCCGTCCAATAGTTGGCGTTGTTGCCGGAGGCGTCGGCCATGTCCCGACCCGGGGCCGTGTCGCTGCTCGTGGGAAACTCCCAGTATCCCGCGTTGGTACTGCCGCCCTTGTAGTATGCAGCCTTATACCACTCGTCCTCGCTGGTGATCGCCCACGTCCAGCCTGCCTTGCGCGTTACGGCATTCAGTGCGGCACTGGTCGTTGCGCCATTGAGGTAGTACGCCCCGTCCTCGGTGGTCGCCAGGCCCTGTGCGCCCGTCGGCTGGCCGTTGTGCAGCCAGTTGGCGAACCGCGCAGAGTCGCCCCAGGAGACGTAGTTGACCGGGCGGTTGACGAAGTCAGTCGCCACCGAGTAGGTGTAGCTGCCGGAAGAGCCACCCCGCGTGATCCCGCTCCCATAGTCGGTACGCGACATGTCCGCGTTGTAGAGCGCGTACGTGTCGGTGGCTGCTACGGCATTGAGGAACGCTGTGTACTGCCCGGCGGTTACTTCATACTTGCCGATGTTGTAGCTGTAGCTCACGGAGCCGCAGATTCTGTCCGGGCCATATCCCCCGGCCCCTGCGCCGGACAGCTCCCCTGCGTTTCCCGCGTTGCCGACGGGAACGGTCTCGATCGTGATGTCCGCCTGGGCGGACAATCCCATACCCAGCAGCACGAGCGCCGCCGTTACGGCAAAGACCTTATTCATCCTTTTCCTCCATTGCGCTGTAGCGGGCGGCTGCTCTTACGGCGGCCTGCCATCAGTCATAGTCTGTACTATTTTACACAGCCACCCAAATGTGTCAAGAAGAAACATGCGCGTAATCCGGAAACTGAGCGTGGCGACGCTCAAAAACTGGTACTATTACCTGGTTACCGTGTTCAACTCCAGACAGACTCAGGCTCTCGGTTCCGGTCCCCGAACACCCAGCACCCTCCGCCGCTCCCGCCGGTTGCGGATCACCCATCGGTGTGATATAATCGGCGAAACTGGAGTTCGCTCAGCATGGATCGAATTGCGGATATATGCGCCTTGCTCGATGGGGAGTACGGGCGGCCTGATACCAAACCGAGGTATGGGCCGCTTGACGAGTTTATACTGACCATTCTCTCGCAGAACACATCCGCGGCGAACTACACCACAGCGTTCGATCGGCTTCGCGAGCAGTTCCCCGAATGGGAAACCGCCAGGACGGCTCAGGTCGATCAGATCGAGGCTGCAATCCGTCCCGGCGGCCTGGCGAGGATCAAAGCGCCGAGGATTAAGCAGGCGCTGAACGATATCATGGAGCGCACCGGAGCGCTGAGCCTCGACTTCCTGGCCGAGATGCCGGATAACGATGCGCGAGAGTATCTCATGCGGTTCGATGGAGTCGGCATCAAGACCGCGTCGTGCGTGCTGATGTTCTCGCTCAACAGGCCGGTACTGCCGGTGGATACGCACGTGCATCGGATATCCCAGCGCCTGGGGCTGATCGGGAAGCGTGAATCAGCGGAGTCAGCGCACCACACTCTGCAGGCGATGGTTCCGGACGATCTGGTATACTCGTTCCACGTGAATGTCGTGACTCATGGCCGCAGAGTCTGTAAGGCGCAGAGCCCATTGTGCGATGCATGCGTGCTGCTTCACATCTGCGGTCACGGGCAAATGCTGCTGTCGGGAAGTACATGAATACCTCGGGTTAAGGAGCAGACGTAATGAACGAAAAGACTCAGGAGCCACAGGAAGATTTCATCGCCGTTTTCGCTGCGACGGATGAAACCACAGCGAACATAGTGAGTGCGGCGCTCGAGGCTGAGGGCATATCGGTAGTCGTGCGCCCAATGCACACATCCTGGCTTGACGGCATGATGGTCCCCGCTGAGGGACTGTGGGGCGAACTGCTCGTGCCGGAAGCCGATGCGGAACGCGCTGCCGCGGTCCTGGCCGAGTACGGCGACGGTATCAAGCCATAGTTTGGATCCGCCGCGCATGCCGGCTGAACAATGCCATGTAGAGGGTTGGTGTAACAAATGCCTAAGGAGATCGCGCCTCGTGAGGAGATGCCTCGTCAGTCGCCTCAGGAACGCGCTCGCAATTTCGATGAAGTAGCTCTCGGTTACGACGAAGACCAGGTCGTGCGCGAGGCAAAGCGGTGTCTCGGATGCAAGAAGAGTCCATGCGTGGCGGGGTGTCCCGTCGGAGTCGACATTCCGGGGATAGTTCGGTTGGTCGCCGAGGAGAAGTTCCCTGAGGCCGCCGCACTCCTCAAGATGACGAATGCCCTTCCCGCTATCTGCGGACGAGTGTGTCCCCAGGAGGAGCAGTGTGAGAAGCTCTGCCTGGTCGGCAAGCTCGGTGAACCGGTCGCCATCGGGCGGATCGAGCGGTTCATCGCCGACTGGGAAGCCGCACACAAGGAGCTTGCCGGGTTGTGTGAAGTGACGCGCGAGCCGCCGCCCGCCTATCATCTCGCGAAAGTTGCCGTGATCGGCGCCGGGCCTGCGGGACTGACCGCCGCGGGGGAGCTTGCTTGCCTCGGTTATGACGTCACTGTGTTCGAGGCTTTACATGAACCAGGCGGAGTGCTCACATACGGCATCCCGAATTTCCGTCTGCCCAGAGACATTTTGCGCAGAGAAGTCGAGTACGTCGAATCGCTCGGCGTCGAACTCCAGTCCAACGTTGTCATCGGCAAGACGCTCACTCTGCAGGACCTCTTCGATACGGGCTACAGCGCCGTGTTCATCGGCACGGGCGCGGGCTTGCCCCAGTTCCTCAACATTCCGGGCGAAAACCTGAATGGTGTCTACTCCGCGAACGAGTTCCTGACACGAGTCAACCTGATGCACGCGCGGCACTTCCCGGACCATCCCACGCCTGTCCGACTCGGGAAGAAGGTCGCGGTGTTCGGCGCGGGCAATGTCGCGATGGATGGAGCGAGATGCTCCCTTCGCCTGGGAGCAGAGGAAGTCACGATCATCTATCGGCGGTCCCGCACCGAGATGCCCGCCCGCGAGGAGGAGATCGAGAACGCCGAGGAAGAGGGTGTCAAGTTCCAGTTGCTCACCGCTCCCGTGCGCTTTATCGGGGATGAGGACGGATGGCTCAAGGGCGTCGAGTGCATCCGGATGGAACTCGGGGAGCCGGACGACTCCGGGCGCAGGAGACCGGTACCCGTCGAGGGGTCGGAGTTCACCATCGAGATCGACACCGCCATAATCGCGATCGGACAGAGCCCGAACCCGATGGTCCGCAACAGCGCGCCCGATCTGCAGACCACCAAGTGGGGCGGGATCGTGACCGATGAGGAGACCTGCGCCACGTCGATCCCCGGCGTCTATGCCGGCGGGGACGCGGTCACCGGGGCGGCCACAGTCATCACCGCGATGGGCGCGGGCAAGACGGCTGCCAAAGCGATCGACGAGTACATCCACACCAAGATGGAGAGAGAGAAACCATAAGCTACCAGGAGGCCCAGCTATGCCAAAGCTTTACGCTCAATCCTATACAAAGGAACAGATTCTTCAGAGGGTAGGAGATATCTCCCAGATCGGGGGAGTCCGACTCCAAACGCGCGCGGACGGAGTCGAACGCGGTGTCCGGACGGCGGATTTTCGGACCGGCACAGGATTGGATTTCTCTGTACTGATCGACCGTGGACTCGATATCTCGACCGCTGAGTACTGCGGGCAGGCGCTCGCGTGGAGATCGGCTACGGCGGACCGGTCGCCGGCATACTTCGAGGAGCCGGGGCTCGGATGGTTGAGGAGCTTCTACGGCGGGCTGGTCGTGACGTGCGGACTGACATACGCGGGCGCTCCGACGACCGATCAGGGCAAGCCGCTCGGCCTCCACGGGCGAGTCTCCAACACGCCGGCGACCAACGTCTATGCGGACGGGGAGTGGCAGGGCGACGACTACGTCATGTGGGTACAGGGCAAGGTCCGCGAGGCGATCGTCTTCGGCGAGAACATCGAGATGACCCGCAGGATCACCGCAAAGCTCGGCGAGTCCAGGATATGGATTCACGATAAGGTCACGAACATGGGCCACAAGGATACCGAGCACATGATCCTGTACCACATCAACATCGGCTTCCCGGTGATCGACGAGGGCGGGCGGCTGATCGGCCCCATCAAGGGGTATCAGCCCAGGGACGATGACGCCATGATCGAAAAGGAGAAGTACGCCGATTTCCCCGCGCCGACTGTCGGCTTTCGGGAGAGGGTCTACTACCTCGACATGGTTGCCGACAAGAATGGCGATGTCTCGGCGGCACTCGTGAATCCCAACTTCCGAGGCGGCCAGGGGTTCGGCGTCTACATCAAGTACCCGAAGAAGGAACTCCCCGAGTTCACCGAGTGGAAGATGAACGACGCCGGCACGTATGTCGTCGGTATGGAGCCCGCGAATTGCCGGGTCGAAGGACGGGACAAGGAGCGCGCGCGCGGGGCGCTTCAGTTCCTCAAGCCGGGAGAGACCCGGGAATACCACCTCGAGATCGGGCTGCTGAACTCGCCGGAGGACGTAAAGGCCTTCGAGGCTCAGGTCGCCGTTTGACACCAATTCGGGTGCAGTGCTAGACTGACTTCAGCCTCGATGGTGCTCCGTAGGGGCGATCCTTCAACGGTCGCCCGGTTCGTCGCTGGGCGACCGTTGAAGGATCGCCCCTACGGAGCACCAACAAGGCTGAAGGTGATATGGCATACAAAGATCTACACGACTTCATAGCGCACCTGGACAAGGCCGGGCAGCTCAAACGCATCGGCATGGAACTCAGTCCCGTCCTCGAGATCCCTGAGGTCGCCGACCGCGTCATGCGCGACATCGGCCCCGCGCTCCTCTTCGAGCATCCGACCGGCTCGGACATCCCCGTGCTGATCAACGCCATGGGTTCGACCGAGCGCATGGCGATGGCGCTTGGGGTCGATTCCGTCGAGGAGATCGCCAGGGAGATCGAGGCGCTCCTGCATATCGAACCGCCGCAAACCGTCATCGGCAAGTTGGCGATGATTCCGAAGTACGGCAAGCTCGCCTCCTATATGCCGAAGACGGTCAGGTCTGCCCATTGCCAGGAGGTCGTCAAGACCGACGATGCCTCGCTCGACGAGCTTCCCATCCTGCACTGCTGGCCAGGCGATGGTGGCAGGTTCATCACGCTGCCAATGGTTTTCTCCAAGGATCCTCATACCCGAGCGCGCAATGTCGGAATGTATCGCATGCACGTGTACGACGAGAAGACAACCGGCATGCACTGGCATCCGAACAAGGTCGGCGCGCGGCACTACGCCGAGTTCGAGCGCCTCGGTCGGCGGATGGAGGTCGCCGTTGCGCTCGGTGGCGACCCTGCGATCACCTATTCGGCGACCGCACCGCTCCCTGAGGATTTCGACGAGATGATATTCGCCGGATTCCTGCGGAAATCCCCGGTCGAACTCGTGAAGTGCAAGACCGTCGACATTGAGGTCCCTGCCGACTCTGAGATCGTAATCGAGGGATACGTCGATCCGTGCGAACGGCGGACGGAAGGCCCATTCGGCGATCATACAGGTTACTACTCGCTCGCTGATCAGTTCCCCGTGTTCCACGTGACCTGCATCACGCGCAGGAAGAACGCGATCTATCCGGCGACGATCGTCGGCAGGCCGCCCAAGGAAGACTGCTTCATGGCGAAGGCCACCGAGCGGATCTTCCTGCCGCTCATCCGCATGCAGTTGCCTGAGATGGTGGATATCAACCTCCCTATCGAGGGCGTATTTCACAATATCGCAATCGTCAGCATCCGGAAGCGGTACCCCGGTCATGCCCGCAAAGTCATGCATGCCCTCTGGGGAATGGGCCAGATGGCCTTTACCAAGATCATCATCGTCGTCGATGAGCACGTCGATGTTCAGGACATGAAACAGGTGATCTGGCGGGTAGGAAACAATGTCAGCCCGAAGCGTGACATAGAGTTCGTCCAGGGGCCGCTCGACATTCTGGATCACGCGTCCATCAAGTCCGGGTACGGTAGCAAGATGGGGATCGATGCCACGAAGAAGGTGCCGATCGAGGGGCATACGCGCGAATGGCCGGATGAGATCGTCATGAGCCCGGATGTCGTCCGCAAGATCGACTCCATCTGGGATGAACTGATGAAATGAAGCAGGTCCCATTCCCGTAGGGGCGATCCTTCAACGGTCGCCCCAGATCTGTCGGGCGACCGTTGAAGGATCGCCCCTACGGGAATGGTGGCAGGTTATGGATATTCCATATGAGTATGAACCGAAGTCTGATAGTCGCGATCACCGGTGCGAGCGGCAGTATCTATGCCGTTCGATTTCTCGAGAGTATTCTGGAGCACTACGATCGCATCTATCTGACCGTCTCAGAGAATGCGGCGCCCGTCATCCGCACTGAGTTGGGAATCGACCTCCTCGGCGATGCCATCGACGCTCGGACATTCCTCGGGCGGGACTGCGACAAGATCGAGATGTGCTCCCCGCGTGACCTGTGTGCTCCTCCAGCCAGCGGATCGGTCCGATCTGATGGCATGGTGATTATCCCCTGCTCGATGGGCACTGCCGGTCGGATCGCCTCGGGCATATCGAACGACCTGACGACTCGCGCCGCCAACGTCTGCCTCAAGGAGCGCAGAAAGCTCATCATGGTGGTCCGCGAGACTCCCCTGAACCTCATCCACTTGCGCAACCTGACCCAACTGGCGGAGGCCGGTGCGACCATCCTGCCGGCATCGCCCGCGTTCTACACGAATCCCAAGACGATCGAGGATATGGTCGAGTTCGTAGTCGCCAGAGTGATGCAGCAACTCGGACTCAGGCATCCCCACGCGCCTGAGTGGCATGGGATCGAGGAGTAGCGGAATGGCATCCAAGGTTCTGACCATCCTCGAGATGATCAAGTTCGAGCATACCGTTTTCGCGCTCCCGTTCGCACTCACGAGCGCGCTGCTTGCGGCCAACGGTATCCCTTCCGGTCGGGTCCTCTTGTGGATCCTGGTAGCGATGGTTGGCGCGCGAAGCTCGGCGATGGCGTTCAACCGGATAGCCGATCTGCACTACGATCGCCTGAATCCAAGAACCGCACAGCGCGCGCTGCCGAAGGGGATTCTGAGAGTCGGTGATGTCTGGCTCTTTACGATGGCATCCGCGACGGTGTTCGTCTTCGCCTCGAAAGATGCTGAACACTCTGGCATTCGCTCTGTCACCAGTCGCGCTGCTCGTCATCCTTGGCTATTCTTACACGAAGCGGTTCACGTCGCTCTCTCATCTCGTGCTCGGACTGGCGCTCGGGATCGCTCCCGTCGGCGCATGGATCGCCGTCACCGGGCGGCTCGATTTCGCGCCGATGGTGTTGTCGGCGGCGGTGATGTTCTGGACAGCGGGCTTCGATGTCATCTATGCCCTCCAGGACCTGGAGTTTGATCGCGAGCATGGCTTGTTCTCGATCCCCAAGGCGCTCGGACCGGCAAGGGCGCTGCAGATGTCCCGTGTCTTCCACCTGGCGACCGTCGGCCTGCTGGCCTGGTTCGGGGTGGTGATTGGATTGGGAACGACCTATTGGATCGGCATCGCGTTCGTCGGCGTTCTGCTCGCCTACGAGCAGAGCCTGGTCAAGCCGGATGATTTCAGTAAGGTCAACGTGGCATTCTTCAATACGAATGGACTGGTCAGCATCGGGTTCCTCGGATTCACGATACTAGATATCATTGCGCGCTAAAAGAGATGCGGAAGACGACCAGACCACAGGCAAAGGGAGAAGGTAGACACCACATGGCGCTGTTTGGGAAGAGCAAGACGGACGAGTTGATGACGAGAACATATGTTTTGGTTGCTAATGCTAGGGCGCGGCTGTTGCAAGCGGACGCCCTCCGCCAGTACCGAAGCCAAGTCGTAGCTCGGGCTACTTGGCTGAAGGCCGACGAGCTCACGGAGATGGAGGAAGCTCTCCGAAAGTATGCGTTTTCACTGATCTCTGCTGTATCAAGAGAGGTAGGCGAGCTTCTGTCGGTCAGCAGTCGCCCATTTCTGAACATGGCCATACAGCCGAAAGAGGAGATGGGTATGCTATCTAGCACGTATGGTAAGGCAGCCTCTCAGATAGCGCGTGCTGTTCGCGACTTCGATGATACGGACTCAGGCGTCCCATCTGCCGCGGAGGTGCTTAGCTGGTTACTTCCGGAGACGAAGCGTTAAGCTATATGCGAGCAAGGGACCACAGGTGTTTAGATGACATTCCTAGCTGCTGGGTCAGACATTGGTGACATAGTAGCCAAGGTAGAGCGCGGCGAGCGACTCTCCTTCAAAGATGGCGTCCGGCTCTTAGCCTCCAACGATCTGCTCGCGATCGGGTGGGCGGCCAACCTCGTGCGCCGACGGCTGAACGGCGACCGCACCTACTACATCGTCAACCGGCATATCAACTACACCAACGTTTGCCGGAACCGATGCCGCTTCTGCGCGTTCTCGGCGAGTGACGGTGAGCCCGGCGCATACACGATGAGCATCGAGGAGGTTGTCCGGAAGGCCGAGGACGCCCGACAGGACACCGACTTCACCGAATTGCATATCGTCGGCGGCCTGCACCCCGATCTGCCGTTCAGCTACTACACCCAGATGCTCTCTGAACTGAAGCGCCGGATGCCGGACGTTCATCTCCAGGCGTTCACCGCGGTGGAGATCGATCATCTCGCGCGGATCGCCGGTCTGAGCATCACGGAAACGCTGACGCAACTCCGAGATGCCGGCCTCGGATCGCTTCCCGGCGGCGGCGCGGAGGTGTTCGCTCCCAGGATTCGGCAGGAGCTGTGCGCCGAGAAACTTTCGTCGGAGGGCTGGCTCGACGTCATGAGGGCGGCCCACGAGCTTGGCATCAGATCGAACGCCACGATGCTCTACGGGCACATCGAGACGGCCGAGGAGCGCGTCGATCACCTCCTCAGGCTGCGGCAACTGCAGGATGAGACAGGCGGCTTCCTGACGTTCATCCCGCTCGCGTTCCATCCCAAGGGTACCGACCTCGAGGGAATTCGCAAGCCATCGGGGATCGACGACCTGAAGATGATCGCCGTCAGCCGCCTGATGCTCGATAACTTCCCGCACGTGAAGGTCTTCTGGATCATGCTCGGGGTCAAGCTCGCGCAGGTCGCCCTCCACTTCGGCGCCGATGATTTCGATGGCACGGTCGTCGAGGAAAAGATCACCCACGCGGCGGGCGCCGAGACGCCCGAGGGGCTATCGGTGACCGAGATCCTGCGTCTGATCTCCGAGACCGGCACCGTTCCCGTCGAGCGGGATACGCTTTACAATGAGGTGAAGAGATGAAGATCGGCGCGGTTCCATATCTGAACGGCAAACCCCTGGTACACGGGCTGGATCGCGAGCCGGGCATCGAGTTGATCACCGATGTCCCGTCGAAGCTGGCCTATATGCTCAGGAATCGGGAGATCGCCGCCGGGTTGGTCTCGGTCTTCGCGTGTTTCGACAATCCCTCGCTGGAGATGGTCCCGGGGATCAGCATCTCGTGCGACGGCCCGGCTGACAGCGTCCGGATCTTCCTGAACAAGCCCATCGGGGATGTCCGCACGGTGGCGCTCGACACCAGCTCACTGACCTCAGTGATGCTGGCTCAGATCATCCTTCGCGAGTGCTATCGGCTTGCGCCGGAGTTCGTTTCGATGCCGCCTGACCTCGACCTCATGCTGGATCGATGTGATGCGGCCGTCGTCATCGGGGACACGACGATGACCGCACCGCTCGACAAGTGGCCGACCCTCGATCTCGGCGAGGAGTGGCGGAACCTCACAGGGCTGCCGTTCGTCTTTGCCGTTTGGGCGGTGAACCCCGAGATGGCGACCCCAGGGCTCGTTGACACACTCACACGGGCCAAGCAGCACGGGATGCGGTCGCTCCATGAGATCAGCGAATCCGAGTCGAAGCGGCTCGATCTGCCCCGTGAGGTCTGCCACAGGTATCTGAGTGAGATCATGAGCTACGACCTCACAGAGAGGCATCTGGAGGCGCTCGAGCTGTTCAGGCGGAAGTCGCTAACGTTGAGACCGGGACTCCGCACGGACCCGGTGCCGGTATTTGGCATGCGGAACGGGATCGGGCCGGGATGAGAGAATGCACTCCTATACTGGAACGGACTCTCTCAGGCGAGCGTCTCACTGATGGGGATGCCCTGGCACTCTTTGAATCCGGCGAACTGCTCGAACTCGGTCTCGCAGCAGATGCCGTCTGCCGACGCATGCACCCCGAGCCGTACCGAACATACGTAGTCGATCGGAATATCAACTACACGAACATCTGCACATCGAAGTGCCGGTTCTGCGCCTTCTGGAGGGATGCGGATTCGTGTGAGGCATATCTGCTCCCCGATGAGGAGATACACCGCAAGATCGATGAAGCTGTCAGCCTCGGTGCGACTCAGATTCTCATGCAGGGCGGCTTGCATCCCGATCTCAGCATCGAATGGTACGAGCGGCTGGTCAGCGGCATCAAGGAGGGGTTCGAGATCGACCTGCACTCGTTCTCACCGCCGGAGATCGTTCACATCGCCGGGTTGTCCGGTCTGAGCATCGAGGACGTCATCGTTCGTCTGAGGGATGCCGGTCTCGACTCGATACCGGGGGGTGGGGCGGAGATTCTGACCGATTCGAGCCGAGGGAACATGAGCCCCGGCAAGTGTACCGCGCATGAATGGCTCTATGTCATGGAGGCCGCGCATGGCCTCGGAATGCGGACGACCGCCACCATGATGTTCGGTCAGACCGAGACCCTTGCCGATCGAGTGGAGCACCTGACCAGAATCCGCGCGCTTCAGGACCGAACCGGCGGATTCACCGCTTTCATCCCGTGGACGTTCCAGCCGGCGAATACCGACCTCGGCGGGCACGCGATCGGTGGGTACGAGTACCTCCGCACACTGGCGATATCGAGGCTCTTCCTCGACAACGTTGCGAACGTGCAGGCATCGTGGGTAACACAGGGAGCGAAGATCGGGCAGATCGCGCTCAAGTTCGGCGCGAATGACCTCGGCAGCACGATGATCGAGGAGAATGTCGTCGCGGCGGCCGGAGTCTGTTTCCGCATGAGCGAAGAGGAGCTTCGAGAGGCAATATCAGGCGCGGGCTTCATCCCATGCCGGCGTGACACGTACTACAATCTGATGGATGGTGGACGAATGTAGTGGCCGTGCCTCTGTGCCGGCCATGCCACGCCGATGGCCGGCACAGAGGCACGGCCACTACATTTCGTCCGTTAGGCAAGCGAGGTTTGCATTATGTCTGACACAATCGCAATCATCGGCGGGAGCGGCGCATATGGCCTGCTGCAGAGCGGCGGCTTCGCCGGCGAGCGAATCGGTCCCGTGGCGACTCCCTTCGGCGACTCACAGGCGGTATACAGGTGCGCGGCGTCCGACGCCGAGTTCCTGTTCCTCTCCCGCCACGGTGAGACGGGTTACACAGTCTCCGCTCCATTCGTGAACTACCGCGCCAACATATGGGCGCTCAAGGAACTCGGTACGGCTCGCATCATCGCCTGGTCAGGTCCGGGCGCCATCGACGAGTCGCTCGTCATCGGCCAGTACGTCCTCCCTGATGACTTGCTCGACGAGACGAAGCACCGCACGTACACTTTTTTTGAAGGCCTCGGCATCGGGTTCGTGAGGCAGAATCCGGTGTTCTGTCCTCAACTGCGTACATTCGCCTCGGAAATCTTCTCAGAATTGGGTACACATTATCGCCACACGGGTATATACACTTGTACTGAAGGCCCACGACTCGAGACGCCGGCCGAGATTCGCAAGTTCAAGATGCTCGGCGGCGACTTGGTGGGCATGACTCTGGTTCCGGAGGTGTTCCTGGCCAAGGAACTCGAGATGTGCTACATGCCGGTGTGTTATGTGACGAACTACGCGGAAGGCATCAGGCCGAGCCTGTTCGTGCCGGGAGTGCTCTTCGAGGGCCTGCTCAGCGACGAAGAGAAACATGCGGTCGATGCCGCAGTTTCTCGGTTCCCTGAGATTGTGCATGCGTTAGTCGTAGCGGTTTCCGGGGAAGAAAGAGTTTGCGCGTGCGGGAGACTCATGGAGCGTTACCGCCGCCGAGGCGATATCGGCTCGGACTGGCGGACTTGGATCGAGCACAAATAGGTGCGGGAAGGTCGTTCCTATGTTTATCCGACATATGAGAATTGTTCTGCTTCTTCTGACACTGATAGCCGCCATTGGATGCGCCAATGGCGCTGGTTATACCGATACTATCGATCTTGCAGGCGATTGGCAGGTTCAGGCGCTGGACAGCAACTGGCGCGACCTGAAGGTTCCCGGCTCTCTGGAGTCGCAGATCGCCGATCTTCGCTCGTACTCCGGACAGGCCATCTACCGCAAGGAGTTACCGATCCCCGAATCATGGAGGGGCAAGCAGGTGCTCCTGAAGTTCGGCGCGGTAGACTGGTTGGCCGACGTGAGCGTCAACGGTGAGCACGTTGGCGCGCACGAGGGCGGCTACACGCCGTTCGAGTTCGACATCACAGACCAAGTGAAGTTCGCTGAATGGAACGACCTGCAGGTGACCGTTACCGACGCCACGCCGGATCACCCGTTCGGCAACATCGTATTCGACGAGATTCCTCACGGGAGACAGGGCTGGCACGGCGTTCAGAAGCGGGATCTGGCAGAGTGTGACACTCGAGGCCGTCGAGCCGGTCAGTGTCGCCAGGATTCGCGTGACGCCGCTCACCGAGTACTCGGCCGTCTCCGCGAGCGTCTCCCTGAGCCGGCCTTCCGCTTCCGGGGAGCTGCGCCTGATCGTTCTCGGCGAAGGAGCGGCTCTTCGCACTACGGTGATCCCACTCCAAGCCGATCAGACGGACTATGAAACGGAGATCAAGCTGGATGCCCCGAAGTCCTGGACGCCGGACAGCCCTTACCTGTACAGACTTCAGGCCAGGGTGAAGATCGGGGACTACCAGATGGATCCTGAGGTCGTCGAGTTCGGGATGCGCAAGATCGAGGTGAAGGACAACCGAATCTATCTCAACAACGAGCCGATCTTCGTGAGCGGAGTGGTCGATCAGGACTACTATCCGCTGAGCGAGTACACTGCGCCATCCGACGAGTTCCTGCGGGCCCAGTTCCAGCGCGCGAAGCACATGGGCATCAACCTGATCCGATGCCAGGCCAAGATACCCGATCCGCGATATCTCGCATGGGCCGACAGGGTGGGGCTGATCGTGTGGTACGAGATGCCGGGCTTCGGCAAGCTGACCGAGCGATCGCAGTCCCGATCGAAGGCACTGCTGACCGAGGCACTGCATCGTGACTACAACCACGCGTCGCTCTGCATCGTCAGCCTGTCGGGCGATGGGGGAGGAATCGACTCGGGCAACGCTGAGCACCGAACGTGGCAGCGCGTGATGTACGAGAAGGCGAAGGAACTCGATCCGACGCGCTTGATCATCGACAACTCGTCGAGCGACAGCTACCACATCAAGACAGACATAGAGGACCGTGAGGACAGCACCCTGATCTCAGGAAGCCCGAAGGAGTTCGCCGGTTGGATCTCCAATCTGGTAGATCACCCGGGGGCATCGTTCTCACCGCTGGGCGACTCCGCGAGACGAGGCTGGGAGCCGCTCCTGGTCTCGAGCACCGGCAACTGGGGACTGCCCAAGATCAGCGACATCAAAAAGACTTACAGAGGCGATCCCTGGTGGTCGAGTCGGGCAGCGGCTCAGCGAAGGCCGGTGGCGTCGAACAGCGGTTCAAGGAGCAGGGGCTCGACCGCGTGTTCGGCTCGATGGATGCACTCTCCGAGGCCTGTCAGTGGCGACAGTGGGAGAGCCTGAAGTCCCGCATCGAGGAGATGCGCAGGCATCCGCAGATCGGCGGATATGTCCTCAGCGAGTTCTGCGACGTGAACTGGGAGGCCGACGGTCTGCTCGATGCCAACCGCAGCCCCAAGGTGTTCTACGACAAAGTGAGGTACGTCCAGGGCGCCGATGTCATCATCCCCGACTGGCAGACTGTGAACTACTGGTCGGGCGCGCCGTTCTCCCTCGATGTCCTGGTCTCGCACATGTCCGGGGAGGAGTTGAAGGACTGCCGGCTCACATGGCGGCTGGAGGGATTCACTCCCGCCGGCGAGATCACGGCATCTCCGTCCTGATCTGGACGTGTCGAAGGTCGGCGCAATTAGTTTCACGTCCCATCGGTTGACAAGGCGACGAAGGCCCGGCTGATGATGACACTCGCCTCTTCGTCGGGCCAGGTTATCGCCGAGAACTACCACGACATACTGTCTTCCCGGCTACCAGGCCCGCCTCGGGGACATCCGTTACCGTTTGGGACCCGGACGGCACGCTGAAGGACCTCCGCTCGCATCTCTCGATCTGCGGGCTACGCGGTGTTCGACGCGATGAACCAGGGGAGCAGAGTGGCGCTGACCACCGAATTCGACGACGAGGTGCGCGAACTTCGCGCTCAACGGAGGCCGCGTGATCCTCGTGGCGAACAGCGCTGACAGCATTCCCGATCTGACGAACAGCGACCTTGCCGTCATGCCCAGCGACGTTGCGGGCCCGTGGGCGGACTGGTCGAGATGCGTCATGTGGACACGCGGGGCGGGGCCGATGCGCGGGCTTTCCCTCGATGCGGTTCCCGGTTTCGAGCTTTCCGACATACGGCCGACTACCGTCTTGACCGGACTGGATGCCGCGATGAGAGGTGATGATGTATTCGCGGGCATGTTCGTCGGATGGCTGCACAGTCCGGTGGCGATCGCGGCGCAATTCAAGGCGGGTGACGGCAAGGTGCTCGCCACGACTCTCGATCTGCTTCCCTCCTATGGAAGCGATCCGGCGGCAACGACTCTCCTCGGCGACATGATCGCTCACGCGGCCGGCAAGGATTTCAACCCGTCGCTCAAGATCGACCTGTCGCAGGTCGATGCAGTCAGTCCCGCCAGGGAGTTCGGCTCGCAGGGGCTGGCGGTTCACCACGGAGTCCCCCGATCAGGCATGGATAGAGGTCGACTTCAAGGACGATGGATGGAAGACGCACCGCCGGCGTCATCGGCACGAGCGCGAGGCCCGGGGCTCTGGTCCGAGCGGTCTGGGTGCCATCGGGGCTCTGGATGAGGAAGGCTGATGAGATCCAGGGCAAGGTCACGAAGGGGCGGGTGATCTACGTGAGCGACGAGCCGTTCGAGCTGTACCTGAACGGGACGCGCATCCTCAAGGTTGGCGCGGCATCTCGACCCCAGACCTTCGATCTGGATGCGGAGACCCTCAAGCTCTTCAAGCCCGGGAACAACGTCCTGGCGGTCTCATCCCATCAGAAGCCCGGCGGCCGCAACCCCGAGATCAGCCTCAAGTACGACTGAGTCCAGGAATCTTCCCGAATGGATCGGAAGTCATAGGGAGGGTGGGGCGCGAGGCTATATGTCTGTCCTCTCCGCCCCTTTCTCTTTCCTTACCTGGTAAAAACACCTGAAGAATCCCGCGCGGCGTCCGATAATAAGTGTTGAACCGTTCGTAGGCAAGTAGTCGACCATGGAAGTACCTCCTTTCAACTGGGCCCGATCCGCTTCTGCGGACCGGGCCGCTCTTTTTGCCACCAAGCCCCGCTCCGGAGACCCCTCCGCAGCCCTCTCCGTTGCGGGGAGGGTTGGGGAGGGGTCTCCGGACTCTCTTCCGAGCGTCACTTCGCGAAACGGCGGAGACCTTCTTCGAGGGCGATCCGACGGGCGTCGGCGTATTCCTCGGGGGTGATCGGGCGGGCGATGTCGGGATGGTCGGACGACTTGAACGCGGGATGGTATTGGTCCATGATGTTGACGTATGTGTCGCGGCTGATCTCCCTCGCGAGGAAGCGCATGACCTCGTGTGTGCCGGCGAGGTCGTTCGGCAGGACCAGATGCCGCACGAGCAGGCCATACTCCGCGATCCCGCGTTCATCCACGTGGAGGTCGCCGACCTGACGGTGCATCTCCCGAAGCGCCTCCCTGTTGCGATCCCAGTAGTCCGGGACGCCCGACAGCTCCATGCCGATCTCGTTGCTCCCGTACTTGGCGTCCGGCATGTAGATATCCACGATGCCGTCGAGGATTGCGAGCGCCTCGACCGGCTCGTATCCGCCGCAGTTGTAGACGATCGGGATGTCGAGGCCGGCGATGGCGGCGATCTCCAGTGCGGCGAGGATCATCGGGAGCTGGTGAGTCGGGGTGACGAGGTTGATGTTGTGGCAGCCCTGTCGTGCGTATTCGAGCATCATATCGGCGAGGTCCTCGATGCCGACCTCCTTGGCGGCGTCCCCGTGGCTGATGTCGTAGTTCTGGCAGAATACGCACCCGAGGTTGCATCCGCCGAAGAAGAGCGTGCCCGAGCCGTGGATCCCGACGAGCGGCGGCTCCTCCCCGAAGTGCGCTCCATAGCAGGCGACGATCGGATTCGGACCTGTGCGGCATGCGCCCGTCTTGCCGGCAAATCGGTCGATCCCACACTCGCGCGGACAGAGCCGACAGTAGGGCGACATCATCTGGTATGCCGCTTCCACGCGTTCGTGGAACTCGCCTGTTCGGTGAAGCTCTCGGTACGATGGCTCGATCATGTGACTAACACCGCATATCCCCTGGGCGCAGAGGAATGACCCTCACCCCAACCCTCTCCCTTTGAGGGAGAGGGTTGGGGTGAGGGTCATTCCTCTGGGGCAGCCTTCATTCATCGACCCCGGCGCCGGTGTCGATGGTGAGCCTGTATGCCTTCCCGCCGGCGCGCTCAAGTGCTTCCGCTACTTCCTCTTCGGAGCCGGGCGCGTAGACGAACATGCATCCTCCGCCGCCCGAGCCGTTGATCTTCCCACCGAGGGCGCCTGCATCCATCGCGGCTTCGAGCATGGCATCGACCCTCGGGGTCGAGACGCCGATACCATCGCGCAACTGCTCGTGATGCTTGTAGAGGAGGCTGCCGAGTTCGGGCGGGTTGATGCTGCCCGACCGGAGCATCTTCATCGCCTCGACGGTGATGTCGCGGTTGATGAGGTTCGCCCGCACCTTGCGCCGAACGTTCTCCGGCGTGCGGTCGAGAAGCTCCCAGACCGCCTCCTTCGGAGTCGTGTGGAGATCGAAGCCGGGGAATGCCTTAGACAGGAACTCGATGCCCTGCTGGACGTCACCGTGCGAGCTGCCGAGGATGCCGAGAGTCTCCTTCGTCTGGAGCGAGTCGCCGAGTACGAAGCCGTCGAGCTTGATCGGCAGGTGCTCGGCATTGAACGGCGGCCGGCAGTCGACGTGGATGAACCCGCCGAGCGCGGCCGCGAAGTGGTCCATCATCCCGCCCGGCTCGCCGAACTCGACGACCTCCGCCTGGTGTGCGAGTCGGGCCAGGTCTTCGGCATCCCCAACATCGGGGGTTCTCCGGCGAGCCTCCGATAGCCAGAGAATCCACGCCACGATCATCGCCGAGGAACTGGAGACTCCGGCTTTGATCGGGATCGTGCTGTGGAACGTGCAGTCCCATCCGTGGGTCATACTCCAGCCGGACCGGCGCAGGACGTTGATGCTCGATCGAAGGTAGTCGCGCTCCTTGGCGTACGTCAGGTCGCCCGCGAGGTCGATGGTATCGTGCTCGCCGATGTCCGGCATCTCGATCTCGATCAGTGAGTCATCGCGGGGAGTGCCCTCGATATGGAATCGGAGGTCGATTGCCGCCGCGACGACGGGCAGCCCGAGGAAGTCCTGATGCTCGCCAAACAAGCATATGCGTCCGGGAGCTGAGACATGCAGGATCATTGGTTACTTGTCCCCCCGGAGAAGACGATCCTCCCGAAGCGAATCGGTGTATGGAATGAGCCGTAGGTTGGCGACCAGCATGCGTTCTCCGGCTTGGGCAGCGTGACCACTCTGTTCCGGCAGAAGTTCGCCCGCCACACGGTCCCCATCGCGGGGGCAGATATCTTCAGTTCAGACCATGGAATCGCCATCTCTGCCTTCCAGAAACCCTTCTCCCTGGACATCACCGCCTGCCACTGAGGATTGAAATCGAGATCGTAGACCAGCGCCTCGTACTTCACGCCACTGGTATTCAGCGCGAAGTGATAGTAGTCGCCGCTGTCCTTGCGCGGCTGCAGGAATACCTCTACAGAATCATCATTGAACACCGGTCCGTCGTGTTCCGTGACCGTCGTCTTCAGTTCATCCATATGTGGCTCGAAGCACTGAAAGCCGATGTAGATATTCTGCTCGTCAGAGGCCAGGAATGCCTCCGTCGGCTGCCCAGCAGACCCGCCGACGTTGTTGTAGAGCAGGGAGATCCTCACGGCCTGGTCCCACATCGGGTCGTCGAGCTTGCTATCGATGACCGGCGCGGACGACACGCGCGGCACTTCCACCTCAGGAAGCGGTACCAGCTCAGCGGGGATGAAGATCGGTGGGGGAGTCGGGGTCGACCGCCCCATTCCGAGCTTGCGGTAGGATGTCCAGTCCATCAGCTTCTTCGCGGTCTCGGTCTCCGTCTGAGCCTGAAGCAGCGGGTCGAAATCGATCCCCTCCCTGAGCTTGCTCCCCGCGGACGACAGCAGGACCTTCGCCTTCTCGAGAGGGGAGCGGAACGGCAGTGCCGCCTTCTTTCGGAACGGGCCGTTCCTCAACGCCTCCAGCCGGGACTTGTCGAGGTATGCCGTGGCGAAGAGGATCACCCCGTCTACGGGATGCATGCGGGCGATCTGTATCTGATCGAGCATCGGCTTCGATTCCTTCTGCGCAAGGAGGCCGATGCCGGGAGCGACAAGCGCTTCGAAGTGGATGCGGTCGGTCGTCGCCTCCTGCCGGGTCATAAAACTCAGGAGGTCCGTTGTATAATCCATCGGGGCGAGGAAATCGACCCAGGTGTTGAGCGCCCAGTGCTCCCAATCCTGGAGGTAGTTCAGCCTCGCCTGATCGGGGTACGACGCGACTGCCGCCGATATCTGAAGGCTTGGGCGGATCGATTTTATCTCCTGCGAGACCTCGCGCACGAAGCTGTTGATCTGCTCCTCCCGCCAGAGATGCCAATCGACAGCTTCCTTTGTGAACGGCTCGATGCCGATCGGATCGATGCCTCTCTCCCGCTGATACATGGCGCGGGCGATGGGATTGTAGTCATGGCTAGCGCTCGGATAGCGAATGTAGTCGAGCTGGACGCCGTCGATAGGGTATTTCTCGACGAGTTCCTTAAGCGCGCTCAGGAGCAGGCGCCGGACTCCCGGAACGGACGGTGACAGCCAATAGGCGCCGCTCTCGGTCACGTCCCTGCCATTCTGATCGAGCATGGCCCAGTTTGGATGGAGCGGGAGTATGCCCCCCTTGTCCTTGGTGTATCCGGCACGGAACACGCTGACCAGGGGATGGACCTCGATCCCGTTCTTGTGTGCCTCGTCGATCAGAATCCTGAGCATGTCGATGCCGGGAAACAGGTCCTTCTGCACGAGGTAATCGCTCTTGTAGCAGGAATAGCCGTTGAAGATGGCATCGGGCAGCACGAGGTTGATCCCGGCCCTTGCGTAGGATCGGATCAGGTCGCGGATGCCCTTCTCGGTCTTCGGGATGCTGTTCTTGTCCATCCAGACGCCGCGGATCTCAACGGGACGTGAGTACGTTTCCTCCGCAGCCAGCAATGGCGTGACCATCAGGACCAGAAGCGCGAGTAACGAGTAACAACTGAACGGTGAACGGTGTGTCATCTGTACATCCCCTCATCAACGGGTGTTGGTGCGGATTGGTAATCCGGCACCCAGGGGCAAATCGGCATCTGTGATGCCATGCCAGGGTCGCGGGATCACAGATCCCCATCTGCCGGAGCGGGTCGGATTACAAATCCGCCCGAACAGCGCTGCATACGGATTCAACTGCCTGGCGCGCCACGTCCGGCTTGTTGCTGATGATGCCGTCGACGCCGCCCAGGACGCATTCGCGTGCTCTCTCGAAATCGTCGACCGTCCAGACCCAGACGCTCAGTCCTCGGCGTTTGGCGGCGTCCACCAGGTCGGGACTCAGGAGGTCGTGCGCAATGCCGACGATATCCGCGTGATACATCATTGCATCATCGATGATCTTCGGCGCCCGAGCGACCTTGTCCTCGGCAGGTCCGCCGACGAGATACAGGAATGACAGCAGCGGATTGGCAGCCTTCACGATCGGCCCGTTCGAGCCGTCGAACGCGAAGATGACGGTCCGACCGACGTGCCCCGCCTTCTCGACGATGCGCACGACATCCTCTGCGAGGCCGGGAACCTTCAGCTCGATGCAGTACCCGACGTTCGCCGGAACCGCATTGAGTGCTTCTTCGAGAGTTGGAATCTTCTCGCCCTTATACTCGGGGCCGAACTTGGCGCCCGCACTGGCAGCCTTGACCTCGTCCAGCGTCAGGTCCGCGATCTGGCCGCTGCCGTCCGTGCACCGATCGAGCGATCCGTCGTGCGACACGACGATCACGCCGTCCTTCGTGCGTCGGACGTCGTTCTCGATCAGGTTGAACCCCATCTCGACTGCCTTCTTGAACGCCGCAATCGTATTTTCCGGCGCGTAGCCCGATGCACCGCGATGGGCGATCACAATCGGCGCGCGTGGATCATTCTGCATGCCATGCCCTCCCTTGAACAGGATGGGTTTACTATAGCAGCGAGCCGATTTGGGTGTCAAACTGGAGTGAAGGGGACGGTGGGATGGGGGAGTCTGCGGGCGTCTGGGCTCTGGGCATCAGGTCCTCGTGCCCTTGCCCTCTCTGGATTCCTCGCGCGTGCGGTAGACGGATGCGACCTCAGAACCGATGACCGTGATCAGCGAGACGTAGTAGATCCAGAGCATCAAGACGACGGCGCCGCCGATTGAGCCGTAGACCGCCGTGAACCCTGAGAAGTGGGTCGCATACAGGCCGAAGAGCCACTTCGCAAGCTCAAAGAGTATACCGGCGCTGATTCCCGCGATGAGAGGCCCCATGGTCCCCATATCAACGGTGGGCAGGTACTTATATATGATCAGGAACATCACCACGGAGAGGACAACCGGCACGAGGGTTCCCAGCAGGTTCCATATCGGATCGAGACCGTTCGTTGCGCCGGGGATCCCGATGTCGAAGGCTCTGACTGCGGCGATCGACCAGGTTATGCCGATCGACAGGACGAAGAGAACGCCGGCTACGAGTACGAGTGCAATCGCCCGCAGTCTGGTCTTCAGGAGGCTCATCTGCCACTTGACCCCCAGCGGGATGTTCATGGCCTTCTGAAGTATGACGAAGATCTGGCTCCCAGTCCAAAGCAGGCCAAGCAGTCCGAGGCCGCTCACCACACCCGGCGAGTTGCGAATGGCAGCCAGGTTCACGCGCAACTCCTCGGTTCCAACCGGGAAGTAGTCTGCGATCCGCCCCTCGACGACCGTGAATGCGCGATCCGAGCCGATGACATATCCCAGCGCTCCGATAGCCAGAAGCAGGAGTGGAATGAGAGACAGCAGCCCGAAGAACGCGGTCGCCGCCGCCACGAGACTGCCGTTGTCCCGAGAGAACTCGGCAAAGACGTCGCGAAGGAACCGGTAGACCCCTCTCAAGCTGCGCATAGGCTGCGTGCCCTCCCATTGCGAAGTACGAAGGTTGGCAGGCGATGGAAACCATCGCCCAGTTGTTGGGGCGGGAGTTGAACTCCCGCCCCAACAACTGGCGGACATCGCCTGCCAGGCTGCTATACTATCCTGCGCAACAGGAGATTACTCCTGCTAGAGGCCGGTATTTACGCCGCGACCCGCCCGCACTTCGACGGAATAGGAGGAACCGGCGGCCCCGCTCGCAGCGATCTCGGTTGCGGTGATGATAAACGTCGTCGGATCCTCAGTGAGCTTGTACTGATTCCGAAGCTCACCGAAGCCGTAGGGGAACTCAGTCGTGACATCATGGAACGGCGCCGTGGCTGCCAACGGTTCAGTTTTCCAGATACCGTCGGCGCCCGCCTTGACCGTCTTCATGTCACTCAACCCCTCGATCGGCATCAAGCCCAGGATGTTGCGTCGGAATTCCACCGTGACCCGCACCTCAGCGCCCGGGGTGGCGACGCCGGTCACTGCGACCGGGCTGGCGATATCCTCGCCCGCCCTCGGTGAGATAATCCTCGGCAGGTACGAGGAGTCTGTGATGATCGTCAGTGACCTGGCAGTCAGAACCTGGAGCCGATTGCCTTCGGGGGTGACGAGCGTGATCTTGACCGGCTGCCCGGGCAGGTCATCTCCAGGCTTGATCGCATACCGGCCGTCATACACACCCGGCGCAGATTCGGTCATACGGACGTCATTGGCGATGCCGGGAATGGTAAAGGATACCTTCGCCCCGGGCGATGCCTTGAGCGTGACTCGGAGGATGTCCCCGACATTCATCGGGCCGTAGGTATTGAGGGTTATGTTTGCCTGCTGTCCGGACGGCTGTGTAGCCGGCTGAACTGCGATCAGATACGTGTCACCGCTCATGGGGCCGATGCTGGCGATCACCTGGTCGCCGATCGACAGATGCTTCAGGTTGCTTCCGACATTGCCCGGAAGTACCACCTCCGTCTCCTGGGATACGCTCAGTTTCCTCCCGCTGTCCAGCGTCACACTATCCTGGGAGATTGAGTCCACCGCGCCTCGTACCTCCTGGTACTGCGCCCGCATGGCGTACACGATGCCCGCGTCGTTCAGTTGAAGTGTGACTCGATCGCCGGGCCGAACTTCTGCGAGCGGCACTTCCGTTGCCCGACCGCTCATCCCACCGCGCAGGATCGTCGCATCGCGGGCCACGGAGTAGTAAAGAAAACGGTTGCTGATCGCGGCAGCTATCGTCGAAGCATCGGGATTCACGCTGACTACCTCAGCGACAAGCCTCTGAGCCGTGGACTTAGTGCTCTGACTTCCGGGGCCGTATATGACTTGCGGAGTCTGATACGGGTCCGGGGGCAGTATCCAGATCCACCTGTACGCCTGCAGGGCCGGGTCCCACTGAAGGCCGGTGTAGAAGAAATCGTTGTAGAATCTCAGCGGCGCGTAGAACCTGCCGAGGTGCATGAATGGCGCGACCGGGTAGGACACTCTCCTGCCGTTGATAGTCACGCCTTTGTCGCCGAGTCGTAATAACGCCGTGCCGTGCTTGCCGGAGACGGTCAATACGCCCGATTTGACATCCCAGGAGACTCCTCCTCCCATTGCCTCAGCTACCTGGCGAACGGGAAGACAGGTCTCTCCCGAGACGATAGTAGTCTTTGTGTTCTTCAGGTCAAACTGGTCGTTGACCTTTACAGCTTTTGGTTTCGCGCAGATTGCGCTTCCTGCGATCAAGGCGGTCAGTGCCATCGCGAGGGAACATATCAGTAACAATCTGGTCTTCATGGTATACACCCCCTGGATGTTGTCCGCTGCTGCGTCGTCAGCGGTTGAGACGACTAGCGTCCTCTAGGGCGTATTTACCCGTGCTTCGGATGCCTGAACCGCGCTGGATCGAATCTCTGGCGCTTGGTAACAAATGCGACACCCCCGCTGTCAAGGTGTCTGGCGAGAAACGTGAAGTCCCTCCCAAACCACCTCGACAACGGGGGTGTCGAATCAACGGTATGACAAGCGCTCTATTAGAAACGAGTCGTGAACGTCGCGCCGAACGCCAGGTCCTGGAAGTCGATGGTCGCGAGGTCCAGACGAATGTTATCCGACGCAGCGAACCGCAGGCCGGCGTTTACCTGGCTGTCATTGTCAAACCCCACGTCCACGAACTCCGCCATCAGGCTCAGGTTGCTCTGCAGGGTCCAGTCGAAACCTGCGAAGAGGCCATCGAAGACGCCGGAGCCGAACCCAGCCGTCAGCCGCAAGGGCCTGGAGGGCTGATCAGCGACATCGGAAGCGAATGCGGTGATGTTCTTACTAACCGCGAGGTAGAAGCTGGCGTCATTACTGAGCCAGTCTGCGGTTCCTCCCAGATCGAAGACGCCGACAAGAACAGCGGGCATATCAGCGGTCTCGGAAACAACCTGGTACTTGCCACTGAAGACTGCATCGCTCTGGCCGTCGTTCAGGAAACTCACCCCGACCTCGAGCTTGTCCGCGGCTCCGTACAGCACACCAAACGACGAGAGATCCTCACCGCCCAATACGTCAATGAACTGGTGATAGGATAGCTCCCACGTTCCCGGAGGGGCTACGGTAGCGTCAGGAGTCAGGATGTTCCCGCTGTAGCTACCAAGAAAGCTCTGCGCTCCGATAACCGGAAGCGCCAGTGCGAGCAACACAAGCGTTACTCCAACGATCCTCAAATACATCAAAAAGTACCTCCTGTACCGTGGTTGGATACCCTGGGTCATTCTTCGGCCTACTGGAATTCGTGCGGTGCAACTCCGTGAGCCCGATAGATGCCCAAAGTCCACCAATGATTATACACCTTTCGGCGCGAAAGTAAACAGCTAGACTTGCATGCATGGCTTCCTTTCCCGTGCTTAGTTACATGATCGGCCTTGTGTATCCGACTATACATACGGGAATGGGCCGATACGCCAGGATGCATTCGTGCAGAATTGGGTAAGAACAGGATTGCCGGGGAGTTGACGCTCAAGGGCTGATTCAGGTATCGTGGACCCGCCTCAATTCCCTTCGCCGAATGGCGAGTCACGGGTTTGACAAAGGAGAGCAGAAATGCCGGATAAAGAGATCAAAGTGTACTCCACTCCCACGTGCCCATGGTGCAGAAAGGCCAAGGAGTACCTGGATTCCAAAGGAATCAGCTACGAGAACTACGACGTCGCCGAGCAGAAAGACAAACTCCAGGAAATGGTGGAGCTGTCCGGGCAGCGCGGAGTGCCCGTGCTTAAGATCGGAGACGAGGTAATTATTGGCTTCAATCAGCCGAAGATAGACCAGGCGCTGGGCGCATGACGGGCCACGAGGACCTTCCTGATGGCTGATATGCCTGTTTCACGAACTGTGGCGGACGCCTTCGTCGACCAACTGGCCGCGTGGGGCGTCCGCTTTATCTATGGCATTCCCGGCGGCTCGATACTGGCATTCGCGGAAGCAGTGGCGGAGTCCGACAAGATCAAGCTGATCCTCGTCCGACAGGAGTCCACGGCCTCTTTCATGGCTTCGGCCTACGGGAAACTTACCGGAAAGCTCGGCGTGTGTTTCGCGATCACCGGCGCAGGGGCCACAAACCTGATCACGGGTCTCGCCGACGCCGCCTGGGACCGTTCGCCGGTGCTGGCGGTGACCGGCCAGGTGCGGCATGATATAGTCGGCACCGATGCGTTCCAGGAGATCGATCAGTATGAGCTGTTCTCGTCCCTGACGGTGTACAACGAGATGCTCCAGTCCGCCGAGCAGACGCCCGAGGTGCTCCTGCGGGCCATGCGCAGTGCCCTCGTCCGGCGGGGAGTCGCTCATATCGGTCTGCCGCGGGATTTGCAGTCTCAGGAATGCCGGACAGCCGCACGATCGGTCGACGAACTGATACCGCAACTCGGTCCTGCGCCTCCGGATGCGATACACCGGGCGACCGAGGCGATCGGACGCGCGTCGAAGCCGGTGATACTCGCCGGCCGGGATGCCTGGACAGCGCGGGAGGAATTGGCGCGGCTCTCACACCTCATAGGTGCTCCGGTCGCAACCACACCTGCGGCCAAGGGAGTCTACGATGAGCACGATCCGCACGCCCTCGGAGTGCTCGGCAGGCAGGGTCTCCCATGTTCGGCGGAGATCTTCGGACAGGCGGACATCGCCCTGCTGCTCGGCGCGGACATCGCCGAGCAGCGCCTCATACCTGATGTCCCAACCATACAGATCACGCCGAATCCCCTGGGCCTGGCGGAAGACCTGCGGATCGTGGTGTCACTGGAGGGAGATATTGCACTGACACTGCAGGCTATGATGGCACATATCCCGCAAGCCGATCGGCCGGACTGGGTGAGAGTGGCCGAGATGCAGCGCGCGGCATGTCATGTGCATTTCGCAGACGTGGTGGCCTCCTCGACAGGATGCGTTCACCCACGGGACGCGATCGTGGCGCTCCAGAAGGTACTGGCGGACGATGCGATTGTGGCGGTGGACACCGGCGATATTACGTATTGGTACATGCAGTACTTCCGGGCGCGCCAACAGCACACACTGATGTCCGCCCATCTTGCCAGCATGGGCATCGCACTCCCGGGGGCGCTCGCGGCTCAGTTGGAGTATCCCCAGCGTCAGTGCCTGGCTATCTGCGGCGACGGCGGCTTCGGGATGATGATGGCCGACTTCACGACCGCCGTCAAGTACGACTTGCCGATCACCGTCCTGGTGCTCAACAACAGCGCCTATCTGCGCGTCACCAGCGAGGCCCTCGAGGCCGATCTTCCGCCCACGGTGCATACTCTGGTCAACCCCGATTTCGCCGCGTTTGCGGAGTGCTGCGGCGGATATGGGCTCAGGGTGACCGAATCCGGCGATCTCGAACAAGCGCTGCGCGACGCTCTGACCTCCGACCGCCCTTCGCTCGTCGAAGTCGTCACGGACCCTAATGTACTCGCAGTCCCGATGCTCGGGGCGTAGGAGCACTGGTTGACATGGACCTCATGGAATGATATAGTATTGGCGTGTGATTCGCGGCTGTAGCTCAATGGATAGAGCATCAGTCTTCGGAACTGAGGGTTGGGGGTTCGAGTCCCTCCAGCCGCGCCAAGCTATGCGGCAGTGGTACCGCACTGTCATTCTGAGCAGAGCGAAGAATCTTGTCTCAGATTCTTCGCTTCGCTCAGAATGACAGTGCAAGGGTTGACAAACGGCTGCAGAGCAGCTATAATCTGCGTGTTTTACGGACAGTCGAGGTTCTGGATCGTTAGCTCAGTTGGCAGAGCAGCTGACTCTTAATCAGCGGGTCGAAGGTTCGAGTCCTTCACGATCCACCATCCCATAACATATACGAGTCAGCGTCGTAGAAGCCGGCACTGCGCTCGCAGGCGGAACGCGATCACGGGCGAGTGGTGGAATGGCAGACACGCTAGATTTAGGATCTAGTGCCGCAAGGCGTAGGAGTTCAACTCTCCTCTCGCCCACCAGGGAAGTACGAGTACCGGGACGCAGTCGAGACACGTGCGGGAGTGGTTCAGTGGTAGAACGCCACCTTGCCAAGGTGGATGTCGCGGGTTCGAATCCCGTCTCCCGCTCCATGAAAGAACAAAGTATCAAGTACAAAGTACGAAGACAGGACCGGGCCTCCTGGCTCGCGGTTCTTTGCACTTTCGTACTTGATACTTTGTACATGATCGTTTCGCCTCGCCGCCTAAGTATACAGCGGCGGGGCGTTTCTATGAGAACCGGGCATAAGAGGAGTCACTAATCATGCAAGTGAAAGTTGAGCAACAAGGCCCTTGCGAGGTCGAATTGAACATCGAGGTGCCGGCCGAGCAGGTCACCAGCACCAGAGACAAGGTCTTCAAGGAGATGGGGCAGCACGCCACAGTTCCGGGTTTCCGGAGGGGAAAGGCGCCTCGAGCGCTCCTGGAGAGACACCTCTCTCCGGAGTCGATTCGCAGCCACCTACTCGATGAACTTCTCCCGGATGCCTATGCGGAGGCGCTCGAGGAGGCCAAGATCGAGCCATATACGGACCCCGAGATCGACATCGTCCAGTTGGAGCAGGAACAGCCGTTCATCTTCAAGGCCAAGGTCCCGCTCCCGCCGAAAGTCGAACTTGGCGAGTACAAGGGCATCGAGGTCGAGCGCCCCGAGGTCACCGTCACCGATGAGGACATCGATTCCGAACTCGAGTACCTTCAGCAGAACAAGGCCTCGATCGAGCCGATAGAGGACCGGCCGGTCGAGTCGGGTGACCTCGTGACCGCGGAGTTGAAGGTCGTCCCCGAGGGGGAAGAGCCCCAGGAACCGGGACGGGCGCGCATTCGGGTCGGATCGAACATTCCCGAGTTCGACGCGAACATCGTGGGAATGAAGCTCGACGAGGAGAAGAGCTTCACGATCGACTATGCTTCCGACTTCGCCGACGAGGAACTGGCCGGCAAGAAGATCGACTACACCGTGAAGATCGAGAAGATATACCAGGTCAAGCTCCCCGAGCTTGACGATGAGTTCGTGCAGGGCCTTCCCGGGAATATGGAGACGCTCGATGCATTGAAGGACAGTATCCGCAGCAGGCTCACTGAGGCCCGCAACAGGTCAGCCGACAGCGAGGTCGAGAACAAGATCATCGAGGCGATCGTCTCGCGCTCGACGGTCTGTTTCCCCGATGTCATCGTGAAGTCGCGTGTCGCTCACGAGTTGGAGCATCTGCGGGAGGACCTTGAGAAAGAGAATAGAACGTTCAAGCAGTATCTGGAGCAGATCGGCAGGACCCGAGAGCAGTTCATGGACGAGCTGAACCAGGCTATTTCGCACCGAGTAACCGTCGGATTGGTCCTGGGCGAGTTGGCGTCGGCTGAGAAGCTCGAGGTCACGGATGAAGAAATAGAGGCCAGGATCGATAGCATGGTCGAGGAATCGAAGGCGACCCGTGAGGCCGTGGAAGCATATCTGGAACCCCGGGGAGGACGTGAGAGCCTGGGAAATGCTATGCTCGACCAGAAGATCACAGATTTTATCAAGTCAGTTTCGACGATCAAGAGTGGAGAAAGCGTCCCGCAAAGCACATAATATAGGTGATGCGTGCTGCGGAAGCGCTTTCCAGTCCGCTTAGAAAAGGAGAATACCAGCGCATGGCACTGATACCAATGGTTGTTGAGCAGTCCGCCAGAGGAGAGCGAGCGTACGATATCTACTCCCGTCTGCTCAAAGAGCGCATCATATTCCTCGGCACGCCGGTGGACGATGACATCGCGAACCTCATCATCGCGCAGTTGCTTTTCCTGGAGAAGGAAGACCCGGATAAGGACATCGAGTTCTACGTCAACACGCCTGGCGGGCTGGTGACAGCCGGCCTGGCGATCTACGACACCATGCAGATCATCAAGCCGGATATAGCTACGACCTGCGTGGGACAGGCGGCCAGCATGGGTGCGGTGATCCTGGCCGGCGGCGCTAAGGGCAAGAGACAAGCATTGCCGAACGCGCGGATGATGATCCATCAGGGCAGCGCAGGTTTCTCGGGCACTCCGTCGGATATCGATATCCAGGCGAGAGAAGTCCTGCGATACAGAGTGCTGCTCAACGAGATTCTCTCCAAACACACAGGACAAACCGTCGAGCAGGTGGAAAAAGATACCGACAGGGATTACTTCATGTCGGCAAAGGAAGCCTGCGAATACGGCTTGATCGATGAAGTCATCGAGAGAGAACACAGATAATCCAGAGCATAAACTTGGGGGGCTAAACACTTGGCGAGGGTCGGATTCGATCGCAACGATCAGCGCTGCGCCTTGTGCGGCAGAAGCAGAGAACAGGTAAAGAAGCTGATAGTCGGCGTATACGGTGGTATATGTCTCGACTGTCTCCAGCTATGCAACGACACGATCAAGGGTGAGGCGGCGAAGGTCGGTGACGACTTCTCGCCGCTCAACTCCGTGCCGAAGCCCAAGGAGATATACCGCATACTAAGTCAGTACGTCGTTGGCCAGGAAAAGGCCAAACGAACACTGAGCGTCGCGGTATATAACCACTTCAAGCGGATCAACACGCCTTGCCACGACGTCGAGTTGCAGAAGAGCAACATCATGCTCATCGGCCCGACCGGCTGCGGCAAGACACTCCTCGCCCAGACACTGGCGAAGATCCTGAACGTTCCATTTGCAATAGCCGACGCCACTTCGCTTACAGAGGCAGGATACGTCGGCGAAGATGTCGAAAACATCCTCCTGAAGCTGTTGCAGGCGGCTGATACCGGTGAGAACATCCAGGCGACCGTCCGGAATGCTCAGCGCGGGATCGTCTACATCGATGAGATCGATAAGATCACTCGGAAGTCCGAGAACCCGTCTATCACGAGAGACGTCTCCGGCGAAGGTGTTCAGCAGGCTCTGCTGAAGATACTCGAGGGCACGACGGCGAACGTTCCGCCTCAGGGCGGACGGAAGCACCCGCAGCAGGAGTACGTACAGATCGACACAACGAACGTGCTCTTTATCTGCGGAGGCGCCTTCGACGGCCTGGAGAGTATCATCGAGCGCAGAGTGAGCACGCAGACCATGGGATTCCGGGCTAAGGTCGAGAGCAAGGCCGATCGGCGCCCGGGAGATCTGCTCTGCGAGGTCATGCCGGAGGACCTGCTGAAGTTCGGGTTTATCCCCGAGTTCATCGGCCGGTTGCCCGTGATCGGCACACTCGAGTCACTCGACCAGGAGTCGCTTGTGCGGATTCTCGTCGAGCCGAGGAACGCTCTGGTGAAGCAGTACCAGAAGTTCTTCGAGTACGACGGCGTCGAACTGATTGTAACGGACGATGCTCTCGAAGAGATTGCGACTGAGGCGATGAAGCGGACGATTGGGGCACGAGCGCTCAGGGCGATCATCGAGGAAGTCATGATGAACATCATGTACGAGATTCCCTCGACGCCCGGGGTCAGCAAATGCACCATCGACGCCGACGTTGTCCGAGGCGGCAAGGAGCCTATGCTGGTTGTCGACGAATTGAAGGCCGCATCGTGATGGGCTGATTAGCTCTACCGGGGCGGCGACATCTCTTGTGGCCGTGCCTCCGAGCGGCCATGCATTAGAATGGCCTGCTCGGAGGCACGGCCATTATATCGTCAGAACGATGTGGCCGGCACAGATGCCCGGCCACGATATTGCAGAAAGGTGACATAGCGCATGGCGAAGGCTCAGACCAAAGTGCGGAAGCCCGCGCCCGAGCCGGATATCGAGACTACCATTGACGGGTTGATCAACGAACTGCCGGAGGAGATACCTCTTCTTCCGATCCGCGACGCAGTCTACTTCCCGCACATGGTCTTTCCCCTTTTCGTCGGTCGCGAGAAGTCGGTTCGCGCGCTCGATGAGGCGATGGCTCAGCAGAGACTGATCCTCCTTGTGGCCCAAAAACAGGTCACAACCGACGACCCTGAGCCGGACGATATATACTCGGTCGGTCTCGTGGCCGAGGTGATGCAGATCATGAAGGTCCCGGACGGAACGGTGCGGGTCGTCCTGGAGGGCCTCGATAGAGTGCGAGTCGTCGGCTACAAGCAGACGGATCCGTGCTTTGTCGTCAAGATCGAGACAATCCCGTCCGGAGAGGAATCCGGCATCGAGGTCGAGGCCCTGATGCGAAGCGTCGTGGCGCAGTTCGAACAGACCGTAAACATCGGCCGAACGATCCCGCCGGAAGCTCTGGTCAACGTCATCAATATCGGCGAACCCGGACGCTTGGCAGACAGTATTACGCCATATCTTCCCCTGCGAGTTGAATCCAAGCAGGACATTCTGGAGACCATCTCCGCCAAGGAGCGACTCGAGAAGCTGAGCGTCCTCCTGAAGAAAGAGATCGACATTCTCGAGATCCAGAGGAGCATCCGCAACCGGGTCGAGAAGGAGATGGGCGACACCCAGCGCGAGTTCATCCTGCGGGAACAGATGAAAGCGATCCAGCAGGAACTCGGCGAGCGTGACGAGCGCTACGGAGAGATCGAGGACTACAAGGGTCGAATCGAACAGGCATGTATGCCCGAGGAGGTTCAGGAGCGCGCCATCAAGGAGTTGGATCGGCTGGAGAAGATGCCGTATGCCGCACCCGAAGGCGTCGTCGTGCGCAACTACCTCGACTGGCTCGTCGCTCTTCCCTGGAACGTCTGCACGGAGGAGTGCATCGACATCCAGGAGGCGGCCGAGGTTCTCGACGCCGATCACTACGGTCTGGCAAAGGCGAAGGAGCGAATCCTCGAATTCCTCGCGGTTAAGCAGCTTTCCGGACAGATGAAGGGCCCGATCCTTTGCTTCGTCGGCCCTCCCGGAGTGGGCAAGACCTCGATCGGGCGTTCGATTGCGAAGGCCCTCGGACGGAAGTTCATCCGCGTATCGTTAGGCGGCATCCGGGACGAGGCGGAGATCAGAGGCCACCGCCGGACGTACATCGGCTCGATGCCCGGGCGCATCCTCCAGGGCCTCAAGCAGAGCGGATCCAACAATCCGGTCTTCATGCTCGACGAGATCGACAAGGTCGGCACTGATTTTCGCGGTGACCCCTCAGCGGCGCTGCTCGAGGCGCTCGATCCCGAGCAGAACAACGCATTCAGCGATCACTATCTCGAAGTTCCATTCAACCTGTCCGACGTCATGTTCATCACGACCGCGAATCTGCTCGATCCTGTTCCGCCGGCGCTGAAGGACCGCATGGAGGTCATCCCGTTCACCGGCTATATCGAGGATGAGAAGCTGAAGATCGCGGAGTTGTTCCTCGTTCCGAAACAGACGAAAGACCACGGGCTCACGCTTGGCCGCATTAAGTTTGACGAGGGCGCGATACGCCTGGTGATCCGCGAGTACACGCGCGAGGCCGGCGTGCGGAACCTCGAACGGGAGATCGCCAACATCTGCCGCAAGGTCGCCAAGAAGGTCGCGGAGGGCAAGAAGGGCGTCACAAGAATCAACGCCAGGAAGGTCAAGGAGTTCCTCGGTCAGCCGAAGTACCATTACGGCATGGCTGAGGAAAAGGATGAGGTCGGCGCCGCCACCGGATTGGTCTATACCGAGTTCGGCGGCGACATCGTGACCATCGAGGTCGGCCTCATGCGCGCCGATAAGGGCCAGCTCCTTCTCACTGGCCAGCTTGGCGACGTGATGAAGGAATCGGCTCAGGCGGCGCTCACCTACGTCCGATCCAAGGCCCAGGCGCTCAAGATCGACGAGGAATTCTCGAACAAAATGGATATACATATCCACGTCCCGGCCGGCGCAGTGCCTAAAGACGGTCCATCGGCGGGTATAACCATCGCGGCCGCGCTCGCATCGGCTCTCACCAAGCGCGCGGTCAAGCGCGATGTGGCGATGACGGGCGAGATTACCCTGCGCGGGAAGGTATTACCGATCGGCGGGTTGAAAGAGAAGGTACTGGCGGCGCATCGGGCCGGCATCCGGACGATCATCATGCCGAAGGAGAACCTCAAGGACCTGGAGGAGATCCCGGCATACGTTCGCGAGGAATTGACGTTCAAGCCGGTCGAGCATGCAGACGAAGTGCTGAAGATCGCGCTCCTGAACGGCTCGAACGGAGTCAAGAAGAAGTGAAAACCGGTGTGGGGGTGTGGGAGTATGGGAGTGATAGAAACTCCCATACCCCCACACTCCCATACGAAATGCGAAGACTGGGAAGAGTAGGGGATACCGACCCTTCAGAGAGGGTGGCATATGGTGCGAGCCACCCGGGTACGGACCTCCGAATGTCGCCCATGAGCCACTGCGCTGAACGGGAGTAAGCGCGGTCGGGATGGCCCGTTACAGCCACTTGAGGTCCGCCTTCGGGCGGGCGAATTAAGGTGGTACCACGAAAGGCTCCTTTCGTCCTTAGCGGATGAGAGGAGCTTGTTTCTTGGGAGTACTGGAGTGGTGGAGTGTTGGAGTGCTGGGAGCCCAATACTCCATCACTCCAACACTCCAGTTCCGGGAGGAGAACCATGGACCAATACGACACATTGCCGAAAGTGTACGACCCGCAGGCCGTCGAGCCGAAATGGTATGACTACTGGATGAGCAAGGGCTACTTCCACGCGGAGGTTGACCCATCGAAGCCGACGTACTCGATCACCATCCCCCCGCCGAACATCACCGGGTCGCTCCACATCGGGCACGCGCTCTGTTACACGATCCAGGACGTGCTGGGCCGCTGGAAACGGATGCAGGGGTTCAATACCCTCATCCTGCCCGGCACCGATCACGCCGGGATCGCGACGCAGAACAAGGTCGAGCAGCAACTCGCCAAGGAGGGACTCACACGACATGACCTCGGCCGCGAGAAGTTCGTGGAGCGCGTCTGGCAGTGGCGCGAGGAATACGGCGGCACGATCCTCAGCCAGTTCAAGCGCATGGGCTACGCTTTCGACTGGGACCGCCTGCGGTTCACGATGGACGAGGGATACGCCGATGCCGTCCTCGAGGAGTTCGTGCGCTGGTTCGACGCGGGGCTGATCTACCGCGGCGTGCGTGTCATCAACTGGTGTCCGCGATGCCAGACCGCCATCTCCGACATCGAGGTCGAATACGAGGAGGTCGCCGGCCACCTGTGGCATATCGACTACCCGCTCGAGGACGGATCCGGCGTCATCACGGTGGCGACGACTCGTCCCGAGACGATGCTCGGTGACACTGCCGTTGCCGTCAATCCGGACGACCAGCGCTACACCGGCATGATCGGGAAGAACGCGATCCTCCCGATCATGGGCCGCTCGATCCCGATCATCGCCGATATGCACGTCGACCCCGAATTCGGCACCGGCGCGGTCAAGGTGACGCCCGCTCACGACCCGAACGACTTCGAGATCGGCGTGAGGCACAAGCTCCCGAGCGTGATCGTCATCGCCACGGACGGCTCGATGACCGAGGAAGCCGGACGGTTCGCCGGAATGGACCGCTATGCCGCGCGCGAGGCGGTCGTCGAGGAGCTTCGGGCGAACGATCTGCTTATCCGCGAGGAGGAGTACGTCCACTCGGTGGGCACGTGCGCCCGATGCGGGTCCACGATCGAGCCGCTCCTGTCCGAGCAGTGGTTCGCCCGCATGAAGGATATCGCCCAGCCCGCGATCGACGTCGTGAAGGAGGGCAGGGTCCGCATCGTCCCCGAGCGCTACGCCGGGACGTACACTGAGTGGATGGAGAACATACGCGACTGGTGCATCTCCCGCCAGCTCTGGTGGGGGCATCGTATCCCGGTCTGGAAGTGCCTCGATTGTGGAGAATACACCGCCGCGAAGACTGAGGTCGAGGCGTGCAAGGTCTGCGGATCGAAGAACGTCGAGCAGGACCCGGACGTGCTCGACACCTGGTTCTCGTCGGCGCTGTGGCCGTTTGCGACGATGGGCTGGCCGAAAGACACGCCCGAACTCGAAGGGTTCTACCCGACCTCCGTCCTTGTGACGGCCCGCGACATCATCTATCTCTGGGTCTCCAGGATGATCATGACGAGTCTGTACTTCCTGGATGAAATCCCGTTCAAGGATGTATACATCTACGCCACAGTCTTGAACGAAGAGGGCCAACGGATGAGCAAGTCGCTCGGCACCGGTATCGATCCCGTCGAAGTCATCGACAAGTACGGGGCGGATGCGCTCCGGTTCGCACTCATCCAGCAGACCGGCAAGAACCAGGACATGCGTTTCTCCGAAGGCCGAGTCGAGGCGATCCGCAACTTCAGCAACAAGATATGGAACATCTCTCGGTTCGTCCTGCTCAGCCTCGACCTGGAGGCAGGAATCCCGACCGCTCCACCGGCGGAGAAGCTCCGGCTCGAGGACAGATGGATCCTCAGCCGCTTGCAGGACACGATTGGAGCGGTCAACACCGGCCTGGGGAACTACGACATGGACACCGCCGCCCGCGCGCTCTATGAGTTCCTGTGGAACGAGTACGCCGACTGGTACATCGAGATGGCGAAACCTCAACTCCGGGGCGATGAGTCGTCCGTCGTGAAGTACGTCCTGTACACGGTGCTGGAAACCTCGATGCGACTGATGCACCCGATCATGCCATTCATCACGGAGCAGATCTGGCAGTCGATCCCACACGTGGGCGAGAGCATCATGACGGTGAAGTACCCCGAGGCCGATGAGTCGCTCCGTGACGCATCCGCAGAGTCGCAGGTCGGCGCTATCATGGAGATCGTCCGCGCCATCCGCAACCTGCGCGCCGAGAGCGGCATCACGCCGGACAAGAAGGTCGAATGCGCGATCGTGCCGAAGACGGGTGAGGCGAAGGAAGCTGTCACAAGCGGAGCGGAGAGCATCCGTATCCTCGCCAAGGCGAGCAAGCTCGACGTCGCGACGGAATCTCCCGCAACGGGCGAGACGAAGTACGTCTCCGCGCATCTCCCTTCGGCGGATATCTACATCCCACTCGCCGGGCTGGTCGATGTCGACAAGGAGATCGAGCGCATAACGAACGAACTGGCGAGCGTCGAGAAGGATCTCGCCCGGAGCGCCGGGAAGCTCTCAAATGAGCAGTTCCTCTCGAAGGCGGCCGCACCGATCGTCGAGAAGGAGCAGCGCATCGTAAGGGAACTCACCGAGAAGCGCGAAAAGCTCCAGGAGCGGCTCGCCATCCTGCGGGGAGCGTGAGAGAACACAGAAGCACGGAAGGGATGCGGAAACACAGAACCGGCTTTCATGTCCGTGCATCCCTCCGTGCCCTCTGTGCCTCTGTGGTTCCATTTGAGGTGTGGTTTGTTCAAGAAGCTCGGTGTGTTGGCAATGCTGATCGTTGCGATCCTCTCCGGATGCGGCCGGCAGAAGGGCGCGGGTGGGGTGACGGAGATCGTCTACCTCGTGCGCGCGACTCCCGATCAACTCGAGGTCTGGCAGCGCGCCACCAAGGAGTTCATGCGCCTGAACCCCGATGTCCGCGTCCGATTCGAGAACCTCCCCTATGCCCAGTATTGGGACAAGTTCCAGACGATGACCGCCGCCGGTGTCGCGCCGGACGTCATCTTCATGGAGTCGGGCCGATTCCCCAAGTTCGCGGAGAGCGGGTCACTGGAGAACCTCGAAGCATACATCAAGCGGGACGGCGACCTCGAACTCGACGACTTCTATCCACGCGCGCTCGATTCCTACCGCTGGAAGGGTGACATCTACGGCCTGCCGAACGACATCGCGATCGGCGTCGTCTTCTTCAACAAGGACCTCTTCGACGAGGCGGGCGTCCCATACCCGAAGCAGGGTTGGACCTGGGACGACTACCTCGCCGCCGCGAAGGCGCTCACCTTCGACTTCGATGAGGACGGGCGGCTCGATCAATACGGTACGCTGACCGGCGACTGGCGGCATTTCGTCTGGCAGAACGGCGGCGACCTGGTGGATGATCCCCGCCATCCGACGCGCAGCACGATGAACACGCCCGAGGTGATCGAGGCGCTCCAATGGCTTGTGGACCTGAGGTTCAAGCACCACGTAACCACGCGGCCCGGCGAACTGGCAGACATGGGCGGCTACGAGATGTTCATGACGGGCAAAGTAGCGATGGTCTTCGGCGGCCACTGGGACGTGCCGACGTACTCGAAGCTGACGCGCTTCCGCTGGGATGTCGCGGCGCTCCCGAAGGGGCGGTTCAGGGCGAACAATGCCTACGGGTCGGCGCTCTGCATCCCATCGAAGAGCCGGAACAAGCAGGCGGCCTGGCGGTACATCAAGTTCCTGACCGGCAGGGCTGGGCAGGCGATCATGGTCGGCTCGGACTTCTCCACGCCCGCGCGGAAGTCGGTCGCCCGCTCGAAGGAATACCTCACGCCGCCGCCCGATGGTGAGCAGGTCTTCGTGAACGAGATCCCCTTCGGCCACCCGCTCCCGTTCACGCCGAAATACCTCGAGATGGGCAACGTCGCGGAGGAGGTCATGGATCTCATGTGGCTAGGCAAGCAGTCCGTCCCCGACACCTGCAAGGAACTCGACAAGCGGATAGATAAAGTATTGATCAGGGACTGACGAGCAAACGCGCCGAGAAGATACGCAAGCGCGGTGGAGTGGCTTGCCAACAGCGAATGATCGACGGACTGTGAGGGGAGACGAATGGCATACGACCCAAGATCGACATACAGGCAGTTCATGGCTCACGAGTCCCTCCGATGTATACCCACTGATAAGGCGATCATGTACGTGGGAGCGCTTGTTGATACATCACACGACTTGAGAGAGGAAGCTGGACTGGAACGCGCAATAACTTGGGCGTCCGAACTATGGCCAACCGGCCTTAGCGACAGACAGAGACTCCTGCTGGACTATTTCACATCCAACGCATGGGCGGATCTCCTGGAGTTGCGTACAAAGGGCACAGACAAGCGTTTCGACTGGAATCAGGAGGAATCGGAGAGGCAGGTCTTCCATCTGCGCCGGGCGTACGCCAACAAGGCGTTCGAGGGATCCGAGCAGATGAGGCAGTGCCAGATACTGACGAACCTTGGCAACTCCCTAAGCCACATCGGCAGATTCGTCGAAGCAGTAGAATACTGGGACAGGGCCCTGGCGATCGACCCAGATTTCGGAATGGCGGTTGGGAATCGTGGCCACGGTCTTACCTACTACGCCTCCGCATTATACGATGATGGCCATCAGTTCCTGCTCTTGAAGCAAGCCAGATCGGCATTGTCCAGGGCTCTATCCTTGGCGCTGGAACCAGGAGCACAACCACGGTTCGAGAAGCGGTTGGCGGAGATCGACCGTTCGCTAGGCACGAAAGGTCTTGCAGCCACAGTGGATATGGATGTTTTTTCGCTCGGCCGTTCAAAGGCTGAGTCCGGCTACAGGCGGTGGTGTCTGCAGAACCGGCTATTCCTCAACCCGCTGAATGACTTGGGAGTCCATTCAATTGCGGCGACCGATGTTCTTTCCACCCCTTCCATAGTCACGCCACTGGATCATGGCTGTGGATACCAGGGGTTCTTCAACCAAATGAAGCAGGAGTTTGTGTCAGCTCGGTATCTGTACTATGAAGGGATCAGCCTCGGCCGGCCACATTACTCAGACAAGGATGTTCTTCTCCTGGACACGCTGGACTATCCTGAGTATTCTGTCTCGGTCGAGAAAGGGAAGGCTGCATTTCGCATGGCCTATTCGCTTCTTGACAAGATCGCGTGGTTCCTTGTCGTTTACCTGGACATCAAGAGCAAGCTCAAAGCTGGAGAGCTCAGGAGAGTAAGCTTCCGCAACATCTGGTACAAGGGCCTTTCAAGGTCTGGCGGCTTGTGGAGTGACCTGCAGCAATGCCAGAACTGGCCGATGAGGGGCCTGTTCTGGCTAAGTAAGGACTTGTATGAGGAAAGACCGGAGTTTCGGGATTCCATGGAACCCGATGCAAAGCAGCTTGCCGATGTGCGCAATCATCTGGAGCACAAGTACCTAAAGCTGCACGACTGTATGTGGATCGGAGAGGCATTCCTTGATGATCCCACATGGCGGGCCTGCACCGATGACCTAGCGTTCTCCCTTTACCGCTCTGATTTCGAGGCGAAGACACTACGAATGTTAAAGATGGCCCGCGGTGCATTGATATACCTATCGTTGGCTATCCACCGCGAAGAACAGCGACGCAGCCAGGCAAGGGATGGCAAAGGTATCAGTGTACCGATGTTTCTCGATGCCTACGACGATAAGTGGAAGCGCTGACCTGACTTGCCTGGAGACGGTAAGGCGAATCTGCCGGAAAGCGCCTAGAGCCCCAACTCCGTCTGTTCCCCGTCGCGGACGAGCTTCTTGCCGCCGCTGCGGAGTGACCAGCCGCGCGGGAAATCGAACTCCTTGCCCTCCAGCAACTCCTTGATCGTGCGAATCTGGAACTTGGGGATCTTCCGCCCGCTTGGGGAATCGAAGAAGCCAAGCTCCTCCGCGCGCTGATACATCCCCTTCGTCGGCGTGTCCAGGCAGATGAAGAAGCCCATCGCCGCCTTCTCACGCTCGATCACGTGGGCGAAGGCGTCGATATCTCCCGTCTTGAGATGGCCGCCCTTGACCTGGCAGACCGCATAGCGGTGTTCCCGGTTCTCATCGCCGAAGTAGACTTTGCCGTCTACGCCCTTGTCGCCGCTCTTTTCCGGCTGCGGAACGCCCGCGACTAGGCCGACCGCCCATATCTCGAACTGCTTCGGGCTCTGGTCGAAGAGCTGGTACGCAGAGTATTCGTCCTTCGGGTCGCCAATGATGTCGTAGTCCTTCTCGCGCTTGAGGCCGAAGTCCTTGGCAAGGCGGCTCATCATCAGGTCGATGGCGATGAAGGTGATGTCTATGCCGATCCACTTCCGACCAAGCTTCTCCGCCGCCACAACCGCGGTTCCGCACCCACAGAAGGGGTCGAACACGATATCGCCAGGGTTCGAGGATGCATTGATCATCCGTTCCAAGAGCGCCAGAGGCTTTTGGGTTGGGTAGCCCATACGTTCCTGCGCCATGGAGTTGATGGGAGAAATGTCCGTCCAGACGTTACCCATAAGCGTTCCCGGCATCTCGTCTAGATAGCGCTTGAACTGAATCCTGCCCTCGGGTTTCTTGGGGAAGGACAACCGCCCTTCTTGGTCCAACTGCTCCATCTTCTCACGGCTGACGGCCCAACCGTTAGGGTGTGGCTTGTACCCTTTGTAGTCGTAGGTCAGGTTTGGCCTTGGGTTGGGGCTTCTCAGGTCGCTTAGCCGATATCGCCGCCCGCCCTCATCCTGGTAGCGATATTTCGATTCCAGGTAGGCATCTGAATGGGGAACGTACTGCGGGCAGAACATGTGCTGGTCAGTCTTGGTGAAGAGCAAGATAGTATCGGCAATGTCCGCGAACTTCTTCTTGGCATCACTGTGTGCGGTCGTGCGCTTCCAGGTCAACTCGTTCACGAAGTTCGTCGGCCCGAAGACCACGTCCAGTATGATCTTGAGGTAGTGGCTTGCCACCGGGTCGCAGTGCAGATAGAGGCTGCCCGTCGGTCTGAGGACGCGGTGGAGTTCCAGGAGGCGGGGGGCCATCATCACGAGATATGCCATCATCTCGCTTGTCCCGAGGATGTCGTGCAGTGAGTTCATGAGCGGGAATAGCCGTGCATTCTTGGGCTCGTCAAAGAACTCATCGTAATGGCGCTTGCTCCACTGCCAGGTGTCGGTGAAGGCGGTGATCTGCGCCTGGTTCTCGTCCTTCTTCGCCTGCTTGAAGAGGACGTTGTAGTCCCGCGCGGAGTTGAACGGCGGGTCGAGGTAGACGAGATCAACCGATTCGTCCGCGATGTGCTCGCGCATGATCTCCAGGTTGTCACCGTAGTAGAGCGTGTTCCTCATATAGAGGACAATACGTCGGCGGGCGGCTGCTTTCCTTCATGCCATGCTGAGGAAGAGAGGTGAGGGGCGCTCCAGTGGGAACGCCCCTCGGTGGTGCGGGTTAGGCGGCAATTGTCGCGGAGACGGTCTCGGACCAGGGGCCGGCCTCGCCACGACTGCCCATCCATCTGAGCATGTAGTGGGCCTTCTTCCCGCCGTCCGCTCCGTCGTGAACCACCGTGAACGGACTCCGAGTCGCCATTCCGACGAACGATACTTCCGTGCCGTCGACCGGCGGAGGGCCGTCGATCTTCACCCAGACCTCACAGCCGATCACACCGTCGGGCTTTGCGTTGCCCATGGTTCCGCTGTTGTTGCGGAACCCAACGCTGTGACGCAGCCGCTCGCTCGTGTCTACCCATCCGAGCGGATGAGTCGCAGGCGTCGAAGCGGTGGTCTGCCTAGGCGCGCGAACGGTTATCCCCATCGCCTGCCGCTTCGTGTCGTCTACAAGCGGACTGGCCTGCAGCCTGGCAACCAGCGCCCGGAGGCTTGCCGTAAGGATGTCGCGCTGCTCAACCTTCTGCTCACGCTTGCTCCTCGCGTTTGCCTGGGCCGTGGTATGCTGCCCATATGCGAAGTCCCAGTTCGTCTGCTCCTGCACGATGAAATCGACGTCCGTCGCCTCGAGTCCGAGTTCAATCAGGTGGGCGCTAACATAAGTGAGGAAGTTCGCTACCCAGGGAGTGAACTCCCCATCGGCAGACGGAATATAATCGTGTCCCATACTGTCACCTCCTTCCGACTGCTAGAGTAACCATATTATCGGCGAATCCATGGGGGATCCATAGAGGATTCTCTGCTGTGCATGCAGATGCGTCCGGGCGCGGGCGTTGACCGACCGGGGCAACGAGCGGGGTCTCCGGCGAAGGACTCCGGACGTCCGGCGAAGCTCCGCCTCCGGGCGGCGCGCCTTCCGGGACGTCCGGAGAGGTCTCCGGCCCGTATGGCGAGGTTCGCGGGACGTCCGGGGAGGTCTCCGGCCCGTATGGCGAGGTTCGCGGGACGTCCGGGGGAGTTCGCCGGGTCTCCGGGGAAGTGTGCCGCCTGTATGGCGACCTTCCGCTTCCGGGCGGGGAAGTTCGGCGGAAGGCGGGTGGGGCGGGATCCACGCTCGGAGAGGGGCGAACGGCGGCCCTTGCCACGTCCTACATGGGTTTGGCCCACCACTGCGGGTCCACATCCGCGAAGAGGCAGTCGCGCTCTTCGAGGACCTTGTAGGCGTCCCAGTCCTTCTGGTCGATGGGGACGCCGGACGCCTTCTTGCGGATGAGTGAGGCCAGCTTCTGGAAGCTCTTGTAGTGATCGGTGAGCCGCGACTCGCCGTAGTCCTTCGACGCCCTGGTCGAGATGCTGAACTGCCAGTCGGAGGATTGGAGGAGGAGCAGCTCCCTCGCCGCCTGCTTGAGGATCGGGAGCACCTCGGGGTTGTCGCCGAACTTCGCCACGAGATCCTGCATCTCCAACTCGGCATCGTAGACGCACGGCCACGTCCACTCGGTCTCCTGATTGAGCCACATGTAGTGGAAGCCGCCCTCGCCCCACGATCCCTCAGGGAGCGCTATGCTCGCGGTCGGGGGATTCGCCTCCAGGTACTCCGAGCAGGTCACGAGTTGCACGTCGGGCGAGTCGGCCATCCCCTTGAGGACGTGGTAGAGCCAGCGAGTCCCCTCGAACCACCAGTGGCCGAACAACTCCGAGTCGTATGGCGCGCAGATGACTCCCGGAGTGCCCTTCACCTCCGCGTAGGCGTCCAGGATATCGCCAGAGAGTTGTACAAAGTGTTCCGCGTGGGCGCGGATTCTCTCGTCGGCCTTCTCGGGATCGTAGCACTCCTTGTCGCCGAGATCGGCATTCGGACCGGTCACCCGCCAGTACTTCAAGCCGCCCGGTGTGTGCTTCTTGTGGAATTCGAGATACCATTCGTCGCCGGGGTAGCCGGTCGCGCGGCTCCAGACCTGCTGCCCGGTAGCGTCGTCGCGGAAGAAGACGGCGATGGGGGGACTCGAGGCGTCCGCATCAGATCCCACGGCTGTAGGGGCGCGCCTTGTGCCGCCCGGCGGGTCACCCACGGCGTCCTCGGGCGGCACAAGGCGCGCCCCTACAGCCGTGGGCGGCGCTGCCGAAGCATCCGCGTGCGCGGATTCCACGAGGTACGCAGCGTAGGGAGTCTTGCCCGCTGGGAAATCGGTCGTGACCGCATATTCCTTCCACGTGTCCTCCAGCGCGCCGAAGCGGTCGATATAGACGCCCCTCGTCTCGCCGCCGTGGAGGAGATGCGATTCGGCGAGAAAGAACTTCAAGCCGCTCTCCGCGAGGAACTCCTCGACCCCCCGGCGATCACACGGATCGATGGTGCGCCCCTTCGGCTGAACGGGCGGCGACCACCGGTATCCCGGGCGGTATGCGCACTCGGGCAGCCAGTATCCCTGAGGCGCGCGGCCGAAATGCTTCCGGTAGGTGGCGACCCCCTGCCGAACCTGCGCCTGAATGCTCGCGTCCTGGGAGAGGAGCGGGGAGTAGCCGTGCGTCGCAGAACTCGTGATGATCTCGATGTGCCCGGCATCCTGGAGCGCGGCAAATGCGCCGATGAGCGACTTCTGGTAGCGCTTCTTGAAGCGGTCCATGATGCCCGAGTACAACTCATGCCAGAAGTCCGCCTGCCGGGCGCAGGACTCGTTGTTCAGTCGGGCGAAGGTCCGCTTGTCGTTCGCGGCGGCCTTGATCTGCTCGCGGAGGTAGGCCTGGAACTCGTACTTGAAGCTGGTATCGGCGAGCTGCTCCGCGAGTACGGGGGTGATGCCGATCGTGATCCTCGGGGAGTATCCCTCCTCGACTAGGTCGTACAGCGCATCGAGGAGCGGGACGTAGGACGACGCGGCAACCTCGTGCAGCCAACTCGTGCCGTGGGGCCACCGTCCGTGCGAGAGCACGTATGGTATATGCGAGTGCAGCACAAATGCGAATGATCCGGGCATGGCAGCGGGCAAGGTGGGACGCTCCTTTCGACTATTCGAGGATAACATATGCACCCCGACCTGTCAACGCGGAGACGGCAGAGGTCTGTAGGGGCGTGCCTTGTGCCGCCCGGTGCGGGGTTCGCGGGCGGCACAAGGCACGCCCCTACAGACGGCTTGTCGTTCCGGGCGGCACGAGGCACGCCCCTACCCGGGCGCTGCTTGCCCGGACTCACCGCCTGCTGGTACAATGAGCGGGGTTACGGTTATGGAACAAGAGACGAAGAGCCCGGGACGGGCGGACCTTCACGTTCACAGTACCGCATCGGACGGCATGCTTACACCGGAGCAGGTCGTCCGTGAGGCGGCGAAGATCGGCCTGTACGCGGTCGGGATCGCAGACCACGACACGATCGAGGGGATCGAGCCGGCATTGGCGGCCGGGGAGGATGCGGGCGTCGTCGTCGTGCCGGGGATCGAGATCAACACGGACGTCGAGAAGGACGAGGTACACGTCCTCGGCTACTATGTGGACCATCGCTCGGCACCGTTCAGGAAGCAGATCGACATCCTGCGCACCGGGCGTTACGAGCGCGGGAAGCGGATGGTCGAGCAGTTGAACGCGGTTGGGATCGCGATCACCTTCGACCGGGTCAAGAAGATCGCCGGGGACGCCTCTATCGGGAGGCCCCACGTGGCGCGGGCGATCGTGGAGGCGGGATACGTCCGGAGCATCAACGGCGCGTTCGGCAAGTTCCTCGTCCGGGGCGCGCCGGGATACGTCGCGCGGTACAAGCTCACGCCCGTCGAGGCGGTCGGACTCATCCTCAGGGCGGGCGGTGTGCCGGTGCTCGCACATCCCGGCCACGGGAAGATGTCGGAGTCGATGATCCCCGAGTTGGTACGTGCCGGGCTTCGCGGCATCGAGGTCTATCACACCGATCACACGGCGGCTCAGAGCAAATGGTTTCGCCGGATCGCCGAGAAGACCGGGATGATAATCACCGGCGGGTCGGATTCGCACGGGCCGGGGATGATGAAGAACACCGTGATCGGAAACGTGACGATCGACGGGGCCGTGGTGGAGCAGCTCCGCGCGGCGTCGGACGAGATTCGAGCCTCCGGATCCTCGTGATTCCATTCCACATTCTGCATTCCCACTTCCGCATTCAGCGCGTTTGCTTCTGAGAGCCTTCATGAGGTATAATGATTGGACTGGAAGGCGGCCAAATGCTTAGGACAGACAAACCCGAGATCCACATTCCCCAATCCGAATTGACGTTCTCCGTCCTCACCTGGGGCTGCCAGATGAACGAGGACGACTCGCGCCAGATCGCCAATCTCATCGAGCATATGGGCTATCGGCCTGCCGAGAGCGCCTCGGACGCCGACATCATCATGCTGAACACGTGCTCGGTGCGCGAGAAGCCCGAGCAGAAGGTCCGAAGCAAACTCGGCGAGCTGCGCCTTCTGAAGCTCGAGAAGCCGAACCTGATCATCGGGGTGTGCGGTTGCATGGCGCAGAGGGACGGCCTGGCGCTCCGGAAGTCGATGCCGTTCATAGACATCGTCGTGGGCACAGCGAGTATCCCCGAGCTTCCGATGCTTATCGAGCAGGTGCTCCAGACCCGCAAGTTCACTTCCGCACTCAAGCTGCCGAACCGCAACGGCAGGCTCGGGCCGACTTCGGTGACTCGAGTGGTCGGCAAGGTCGGGCGCAAGATGTTCGTGCCCGTCATGTACGGGTGCGACAACTTCTGCGCGTACTGCGTCGTGCCTCAGGTCCGAGGCCCGGAACGGAGTCGGCCTTCCGCCGAGATCATCGCCGAGATCGAGCAGTTGGTGGCGAAGGGCTGCAAGGAAGTCACCCTCGTCGGCCAGAATGTCAACAGCTATCGTGGGGAGAGTGGGGGAGACGGAGTCGCCCCCTCGGACTTCGCTGAGCTTCTCGACAGGATCGACGATATCGCCGGGCTGGAGAGGATCCGGTTCACCACGTCTCACCCGAAGGACCTGAGCGGTCGGCTGATTGCGGCCATTGCGGAATTCCCCAAGGTGTGCGAGCATCTCCATCTTCCGCTGCAATCGGGGGATAACGACGTGCTTCGGAGAATGGGTCGCGGATACACGATCGAGCACTACGTCGATCTGGTGGACAGGCTGCGGATTCGCGTCCCCGGTATCACCATCACCACAGACATTATGATCGGCTTCCCCGGAGAGACCGGCACACAGTTCCGGAACACGCTCGATGCGATGGAGGCGATCCGATTCGACGGTGCATTCATGTTTGCCTTCAACCCGAGGCCCGGCACCGCCGCGGCCGAGATGGACGGCCAGATCGAGAACAAGACCAAGACAAGGCGGCTCGTGGAACTGATCGCGGTCCAGAACGAGATCACTTTGGAGTCTAACCAGGAGCGCGTCGGACAGGTCTTCGAAGTCCTGGCGGAAGGACCGAGCGAGCGCGATCCGTCTCGGATGACCGGCTACACCAGGCACAACAAGACCGTGAACTTCAAGGCCGACGCCCGGGTTGCCGGGAAGCTCGTGATGGTCCGAGCGGAGAAGGCCCATCCGTGGGGGTTCTCGGGCGAGATCGTTAGCTGAGTATGGGAGTGTGGGAGTACGGGAGTGATTCTTCCCCCACACCCCCACACTCCCATACTCCCACACTTCAGCTGGTGAACAGATGACCGCGAAACTGACCCCCATGCTCCGGCAGTATATGGCGATCAAGCAGGAGCATCCGGACGTGATCCTCATGTGCCGCCTGGGCGACTTCTACGAGATCTTCGGCGATGACGCCAAGATCGCCGCCCAGGAGTTGGAGATCACGCTTACCTCCCGTGACGCCGGACGCGCCGGCCGGATGCCGATGTGCGGCGTGCCCTACCACTCGGTCGATCGCTATGTCGCGCGCCTCATCAGCAAGGGATACCGGGTCGCCATTTGCGATCAGATGGAGAACCCGAAGCTCGCGAAGGGACTCGTCAAGCGTGAGGTCACCCGCGTCGTCACACCGGGCACGATCCTCGAGGACTCGATGCTCCAGGCCGGCAGCAACAACTACCTCGTCGCTCCTTCTCGCAGACAGGAGACATTCGGTCTGGCGGTGATCGACATCTCGACCGGCGAATTCCTCGTGACCGAGATGGTTTCCGAGCAGGGGTTCCTCGATGAGATCGGTAGACTCTCGCCCGCGGAGGTACTCCTCCCCGAGGAAAGCGACGATCTCACGGCTCGGATCAGGGAGGCATGCAGCGCCCGGTTCACAGTTTTCTCACTCGACGGGTTCATGTCGTCGAGGGATATCCTCCTCAAGCATTTCGGCACATCGTCGCTCAGGGGTTTCGACTGCGAGGACTTCACCTCGGGGATCGACTCCGCCGCATCGGTCATCAAGTACCTCGAGGCGACCCAACCCGCCGTGCTCAATCACATTCGCTCGCTTGCAACGTACTCTACCTCAGGTTTCATGGTGCTCGATTCCGCGAGCCGGCGCAACCTCGAACTCACGCAGTCGATGTTCGACGGCTCGAAGAACAAGAGCCTGCTTCAGGTACTCGACATGACTGTGACTCCTATGGGCGGACGGCTGATGCGGAAGTGGATCGAGCAGCCGCTGCTCGACGTCGAGGGCATCAGGACGCGTCTCGATGCAGTCGAAGGCCTGCACGGCGATCTGCTGATAAGAAGCGGCCTCCGGGAGACGCTCCAACGCATCGCCGACCTGGAGCGCCTGATATCGCGGACGGTCGCCAAGACCGCCAACGCGCGCGACTTGATCGGCCTGCGGGATTCGCTTCTTGCGCTTCCAGAGGTCGGAAACGCGCTGTCGGCCTCGGAGAATACACTGCTTCAAGACCTTGCGGACGCGACCGTCGGATTGGATCCAGTGGCTGAGATCATCACCGCAGCGATCGCCGAGGAGCCGCCGGTGATCCTGCGCGACGGGGGGATGATCAAGCCGGGGTTCAGTGCCGACCTCGACACACTTCGGAAGGCCGGCAAGGACGGCAAGTCGTGGATCGCGAGCCTTGAAACCGATGAGCGGAATCGGACCGGCATCAAGTCGCTCAAGGTCGGCTACAACTCGGTCTTCGGCTACTACATCGAGGTCAGCAAGTCGAACCAGGCGCTCGTGCCGGAGGACTATATCCGCAAGCAGACGACCGTCAGCGGAGAGCGCTACATCACCCCGCAGCTCAAGGAATACGAGGCGACGGTTCTCGGCGCCGAGGAACGGGCGGTCCAACTCGAATACGACCTCTTCTGCGCGGTCCGGGATCAGGTCGCGGAAGAGGCCGAGCACGTGCTGAATGCCGGGAGAGCCATCGCGCAGGTGGATGTCCTCTGCTCGCTTGCGGAGGTCGCGGCGGTCAATCGGTACTGCAAGCCGGAGATCGACGGCGGCGCGGAGATCGTCATCCGGAACGGTCGGCATCCGGTCGTCGAGCGTCTCCAACAGGACGAGCTTTTTGTCCCGAACGACTGCCTGCTCGACTGTGGGGAGAATCAGCTTCTGATCATCACAGGCCCGAACATGGCCGGCAAGTCCACATATCTTCGACAGGTCGCGCTGATCGCGCTCCTGGCACAGATCGGCAGCTTCGTGCCCGCTGATTCCGCGAGGATCGGGATCGTCGATCGGATATTCACTAGGGTAGGGGCGCACGATGAGCTTTCCTCCGGGCAGAGCACATTCATGGTGGAGATGAACGAGACGGCCAATATTTTGAACAACGCAACCGACCGCAGCCTGATCATCCTCGACGAGATCGGACGCGGGACGAGCACCTTCGACGGCCTCTCGATCGCATGGGCGGTCGCGGAGTACATCAAGGGGATCGGCTCGAAGACGCTCTTCGCGACGCACTATCACCATCTCAACGACCTCGAGAAGACGATGCCGGGAGTCAAGAACTACCGGATCGCCGTAAAGGAAGATGACGAGCGCGTGATCTGGCTGCGGAAGATCGTTCCCGGCGGCACCGACCGAAGCTACGGCATCCAGGTCGCGAGACTCGCGGGCCTTCCGAAGGAGGTCATCGAGCGCGCCAAGGAGGTTCTCTGGACACTCGAGAGCAACGGTACCTCGAAGGGTCAACTCGGCCGCGAGACGAAGGTCCAGGCGAAGACGGAGCGGCTCCAGCTAACCCTATTCGAGGCCGAGCCGCACCCCGTGCTCGAGGAACTCCAGCGTCTCGACACGAGCGTGATGACCCCGATCGAGGCGCTCACAGCACTGTACGATCTGCAGAGGAAGCTCAAGAGCTAGCCGGAGGTCCGACCAGTCCGATGAGTCAGACCTGTCGGACAGAGACAATATGAACGAACAACGTCCTGACCGAATCATAACAGTCTTGGACGACGTCACCGCGAACAAGATCGCGGCCGGCGAGGTCATCGAACGCCCGGCGTCTGTCGTGAAGGAGCTTGTCGAGAACGCGCTCGACGCACGGGCCAACGAGATCCGCATCGAACTCCAGGACGGCGGTAAGCGGCTGATCCGGGTGACCGACAACGGGATCGGCATGTCGCGCGAGGACGCCATCCTCTGCCTGAGGAGGCACGCGACCTCGAAGCTCCATTCCGCCGACGACCTCTTCAACATCAGAACGCTCGGCTTCCGGGGCGAGGCGCTCCCGAGCATCGCATCGGTCTCGCGGACGGAGATCGTCACCCGCCGCGAGGGCGACGACTGCGGCACCCAGGTGATCGTTCAGGGCGGTGAGGTCATCGAGGTCAGTGACGCCGGTTCGCCGGTGGGCACATCGGTTACCGTACACGAATTGTTCTACAACTTGCCCGCGCGCCAGAAGTTTCTCAAGACCGCTCAGACCGAGTTGAGCCACACCAGCGAACTCGTCGGGCGGTTCGCCGTCTCGCACAATGAGGCCGACATCACGCTGATCCACAACGGCAAGACGATCTTCCGGGCGGCCGGCTCGACTCATCCCGTCGATGCAATCCTGAGCGTCTTCGGTCGCGACGCGGCGGAGGCGGTCGTGCCGATATTCGGCGAGGCAGGCGCGTACACGATCACTGGGCTCGTCTCGAAGCCGTCGTACTCGAAGGCAAACCGGTCGGCGCAGCTTTTTTTCGTCAACAGGCGGTGTGTGCGGAATCGCAACCTGATCCATGCGCTCGATGAGGCGTACAGGGGCATCCTCCCTCAGGGCCGATTCCCGCTGCTCATGGCATTCGTCGAGGTAGATCCCGAACTGGTCGATGTCAACGTCCATCCGACCAAGATGGAGGTCAAGTTCACCAAGGAGTGGGAGGTCCACAACCTCCTCGCGATCAGCATCAGGGACGCGCTCTCGTCGAGCACCATAGCGCCCGATGGAATGGACATCATCCCGGTGGCGGCAACCTCGGTCCAGAGGCCGACGTTCACGCCATCGTATACACCTCCTCCTCGGCTACCGGTTTCCTCGAGCCTTGATCTCGACTCGTTCCGTCAGGCGCTCCAGAACAGGATCGATCATCCTGTCGCAGTCGATGCGCCGGCGCCGATGCCGGTCGAAGAGCAGGACTTGGTCCCAGCAAACCCGAATGACTTCCTGTTGGGGGCCGTCGTCATCGGGCAGGCGAGAAACATGTACATTGTCGCGCAAGGCCCCGCGGGAGTGCTTCTGATCGACCAGCACGTCGCCCATGAGCGGATCATCCACGATCAGCTCTCGGGCATGACCGGCCGCATGAGCATGCAGCGACTGATGATGCCTTTGACGATGATGTTCAGTCACCGGGAGGCGCTCGTCCTGGAGAACAAGCTCGACGAGTTGAGGTCGCTCGGCTTCGAAATCGAGCCGTTCGGGCGGGACACCTTCGTCGTTCGGACGATTCCGGCTCTGATCGCCGAGAAGAATTACGAGCAGATTCTGCGAGATACGGTCGAGGAACTCGCGGAGTTGACGGTTTCGAGGCGCTTGATCGTGCAACGCGATGCGATCATCACGACAACCGCGTGCAAGATGGCGGTCAAGGCCGGCGACCGACTTGCGCCGGAGGAGATGATACGGCTCGTCGAGGATCTCCGGCGCACGAGCAATCCGTACCTATGCCCTCACGGCAGGCCGATAGTCATATGTTTCACCAATCGTGATCTGGACAAGCTATTCGGGAGGATGTAACACTGATAACCTATTTGCGTACAATTCTGCTGACGGCCACGGCGCTTATGCTTCTGGGTAGCCTGTCGGCCGCCGGGCAACCCCAGTTCACCGCCGTCCTGAGCGTGGAGAAAGCCCAGGACGGCACGGCGTATGTCGTCCTGAATGGCAGGAAGGCCATCCAGCTCCAGAAGTCGAACGGCTCGCTGGGACCGGCGGAACGGGCCGGGATCATCGCCCAGCGACTGTCTGCGCTGCTTCCGAGGCTCACGGACATGAAGGCGATCGAGAGCAAGGATTCAGGAAAGGATGGTCATCTCATCGTCAGCGGGGTGCTGGTCGCCATCGCCACGCCGGAGGAGGCGAAGGCAAGAGGAATGACCACCTCGAAGCTCGCCGCGATGTGGGCCGAGAACCTGCGCAAGCTGCTCTCCGAGCCGCCGATCACCGTTGAGCCCGCGAGCTTGCTCATCCCTCTCGGAGAGAAGCGCGTGCTCTCCGTCAAGGCGTTCATACCCGGCGACATCAGCGCCGAGGTCTCGAATGGCGCCGTCATCAGCGCCGATTCCTCCGTCAAGGTGGGCTCGCTCGTGGTACAGGGACTGGCGGTCGGCGACGCAGCGATCAGGATCCGATGCGCCGGACGTGACGTGTCCGTGCCCGTGTCTGTCAAGAAGTATGCGGCTACCGTATGCGGCATCGCGAAGGCGGCGATCACAGGCCGGAACGCGCCGATCAGCCTGTTGAACAAGGCCGTGCGGGACGTCGTCAGCTCGATCGTCACGACCGAGCCGGGAGCCTGCATAGGGCGGATCGAAGTACCGAAGTCAGCCCACGTTCCGTCGCCGGGATTCACCTCTCAGGTCACGATGATGGTCGAGGCGGCGGGTCAGGGCTACATCCCTGCGCGGCTCCCGGCACAGGTGGAGGTAGAGAATCGGCGTATGCCCGCGGTTGATTCGGGCGAGATCTGGTTCAGCAACTCCCCGGAAACCGTCAGGAAGTACGCTGTGCTCTTCACCGGGAGGCTGGCGACCTCCGAGGAATCTACTCGGCTCCTCTACCATCATTACAACGACATGTCCGAGTGCATGGGTTTCGTGATCGACGTGATCAACCCATCGACGCAGCCCGCGGAACTCCACGTGATCGAGGGCCTCTCAGCGCCTATGGCCGACGTCGTGATCGTCGGGTACGTCGCAGGCAAGGAGTTCATCAACAGCCACCAGGCGAACATCGGGCGGATATTCACTCTTCCGCCGGGAACGCGGCGGGTGCTCGTCAGCCAGGCGGTTCAGCATCCGAAGACTGCGAGCGGCATCATGGAGTTCCGACAGCTCTCAGGCGAGCCGCTCATAGTAAGGCTGGTCGCAAAGCCCGAGCATCAGCGGCTCTCGGACGACCCGCCGGACGTGGATATGCCACTGATGAGCTTCGATGAGACGCGTATTATCAGCTCGGACGGTGTCTTCCCGCGACCCAAAGAGACCATGGAGGCCACCTACACCGTTGGAAAGCAGTGGGCTTTCATACGACTCGGCAAGACTCCGATCAAGCATGCCACGCTCGACAAGTCACTGTTCGCGTTCGGGATTACCTACGATGTCAACGTAACCCTCGTGAATCCCAGTGAGCAGGACCGCACGGTCGAGGTGCTTTTCGAGGCGACCGCGGGACCCGCGGCGGGCGTCTTTCTGCTCGACGGCAAGTATGCCGAGGTGAAGCGACTCGGCCCGCCGGACGAGCGCCTGATCGGGAGCTACCTCGTTCGTGCGGGGAAGACGAGGACGGTGGACATCCGCACGATTCCGCTTTCCGGCTCGGCATACCCGGCAACCATCATCATCCGTGCGGCGAAGTAGACAATGACACTCGAGCAGGGAAGAGTCCTGTGGTGCGACGCCGAGGCGAACTGCCACCGTCTGGCCGACCGGGAAGGTGTCGTGCGAATGGTCGAGAAGGCCAGGCGCGCGCGGATCAACACGCTGGTCGTTGACGTGAAGCCGCTCATCGGGGAGGTTCTCTACAAGAGCAAGATCGCGCCCCGACTCGGCGAAGTTAAGGGCTTCACATACCCCGCGGATTTCGATCTCCTGCAGGCGATGGTCGAGGAGGGGCACGCCGCCGGGCTCAAGGTCCATGCGAACATCAACGTCTTTTCCGAGGGACACCGCCAGTTCATGCGCGGACCCGGGTTCGCAAAGCCCGACTGGCAAGTCGTTCTCCAGGAGCCGGACGATTCGGGCAACCCGGTCTTTCGGCGAATGGCCGACTCGAAGACGGCATCTTTCGGCCTGCTCGTGAACCCGATCGGACCGGCGCGCGAGTACGAACTGTCGATCATCCGCGAGATCATGGAGGGCTACGAAGTAGACGGCATCATCTTCGACCGAATGCGCTATCCGAACCTCCAGGGCGACTTCAGCGATCTGAGCCGCGAGCGGTTCACTACCTGGCTCGGGGTCGATCATGTCACCTGGCCAGACGACGTGTTCCGAGCCGGAGAACGGATCATCGAGGGCAGGTACTACCACGAGTGGCTCGAATGGCGCGCTCTGCAGATCAAGGACTTCGCCACGGAGGCCGCCGCGCTCAGTCGATCGATCCGGCCTAATGCCAAGGTGTCGGTCTACGTCGGCTCGTGGTACGAGGGCTACTACCACGAAGGCGTGAACTGGGGCAGCGTTCAGTATCATGCGGGATCCTCCTGGATGACTTCGACGTATAATCAGACGGGGATCGCCGAGCTGTTCGATTTCATGTGTACAGGGTGCTACTACCCGATCGCAACCCGCGAGGAGGCTCGTCGGCTCGGTAAGCCCCAGGGAGCGACCGTCGAGGCGGCGTGCGATCAGTCTCGCAGGGCGATCATGGACGCATGCCCGTTCTATGGCAGCCTCTACCTGCGAGACTACGCCGCGAATCCCGAGGGATTTGCGGGGGCGATCAGGGCCTCGACGGAGAATAGCGATGGGGTGATGCTCTTCGACCTGGTCTACCTCGAGGACTACGAGTGGTGGCCTCTCATCGAAGGAATCTTCTCGGAGGATGCGGTAGCTCCACATGACACGTAACCTGAGAAACCTGATTCCGCTGGTCGCCGTTCTCGCAATCGCGAGCTTCTCCTCCGCAGACGACCTCACGGAGACGTGCCGCATACGCGTCACCAACAGCGTGGACGGCACCGTGCAGGTCAGCGTCGACAAGGGCAAGACATACTCCACGGTGGGCCGAGTCACGCGCCCGGCTTCACGCTGTACCCAGGGTTTCGCCGCGAGCGGGTATGCCGAGGCCGGAAGGATAACGGCCACCGCCGTTCACGCCATCCGCATCAAGTCGCCCAGTTCGGACAGCATCCCTCAGGTGTTCAGCATCATCCCGCGCGAATTCGCCGTTCCGGGAGTCGGATTCGGCACCGGCGAGGTCGCGGGCGCGTCCGGTATATACACGGACATCCCCGCCGGAACCGCCATCTTCCGTAACCTCTCACCTCTCGTCGGCAATCCGGTCCTACTGGAGAAAGAAGCGGCACTTCGCGTACTCCCGGTGAACTACAGCCCGTCTCCCGGCGACACGCTGGTCATACTGGCCCAGGTTCACGACGATCAGCCCGATGAGCTGGTCATCGAGAACCGCAGAGGTGGAAGTGTCGTGGCAGTTTACCCCGACCACACAGACATCATCGCCACTGTGGAACACCCTGTGCGCGGGATCGGTCGGTTCGACGCCACCGAATTCACCGGGGTGGGGTGCATCAACACGAATCATCCCGGCTGCATCACCGTGTCAACCGCGCCTGTGCTCAGGAATGGGAAAGGGAGCATTGAGCCGCGAGGAGGATTCCAGATTCTCCCGTCCAAACACGCATATCGGATCGGCTTCATACCGCAGTACATGGTCGTCGGTCCCGCCACGACGGATTCACCCGCTCTTGAGGGATCGCCGCTCCTCTTCTCGGAGTATATCGGACTGGCGTTCGATCCGATCTCACCGGCGAACTCGTTTCGGGTTGACGTGCGGGTTGGCGGCGGGGACTGGCGGCCTCTGCCGACCTTGATCGGCAAGGATGACGACGCCCTGACTGATCTCGATGGCAGCGGCGTCACGCACATCCGCCTCCGGTTCCCCAAGAGGTCGGAGCAGTGGATCCAGCGCCAACTCGGAGCTGCGTCCGATGATTACATAAGGCGCAGGTATGAGGGCAGACCGCCGGCGTCCGGAATCCTGCGTTTCTCTCTCGAGGGAGGCGACCTCACCGAAGTGCGTCTGGCGTCACTCTACGTGGACGGCCAGTTTCGGGGACTGAGCACCTCCTGGCCTTACGCCTTCAACGTTGACACCGGGAAGCTCCCTCCAGGCGAGCATTCGGTGGAGATCCGTGGCGCAGACGAGACCGGCTTCGTGGCGAAAACCTCGAAGAAGCTATTCTACACGATCAGACTCATTTGTGATTGACCTGTGACCGATCGGCAGTTATAATGGAGCCATTATGGACAGACGATCAGCTTTCATCTCAGTCGTTCTTATCGTTGCCGCCGCCCTGTTGCCGGCGGCGTCGGGCTTTGCTCAGGGTAGCCAGTCGAACGGGTTTGTGCTGGCACATGTGATGAACCAGCGCGACACCGTCACGTATAAGATCACACAGCAGTTGGCCGGCTCACGAACGCTCCCCGGGGCGTCGCAGGCTGTTCCGATGGACTGCACGCTCACCTCGACGGTGCGCCTGCGTCTCGTCAAGGCGCTCGGCGATGGCAATATCGAAGTTGCCGCCGAGACCCAGTCCGCGACTCTCAAGCTTGCCGGCAAAGATCCGCGCAATATTCCGGCCTCCAAGGAAGTCCGGATCTATCGGATCACCCCCTCGGGCAAGCCCGTCGAGACCACCAAGGGCGACAAGGTCGAGGCCAAGCCAGTAACGCGGTCTCTGCTCGACTCAGCGTGGATCGAGCCCCTCGTCCTCCTGGCGGTCTTCCCCGACACGGCGGTCTCCAAGGGTTCCGACTGGACACTCGAGATCGCCAATCCGCTCAAGACCGACGACAAGTCAAAGATCTCCGCCAAGCTTGAGGACGTGAAGCAGGCCAAGGAGGGCTGGATCGCTACCATCAAGGAGACGCTAGCCCTGCCCACGGGTCAGACCTCGGACGACAATCCAATCGTGCCGGGCAGCCGGATACAAGGGGAGTTAACCCTGAAGTACCTCTCCGAAGCAGGCCGGCTCTTCGCGGCTGAGGGTGCTGTGACAGCGTATGCACGGACACAGATGGGAGTGCCGGGTCTGCCAAAGGGAGACCTCCCGATGGGGTCCGCCACAGGCATGAAGGTGGAAGAGCTAAGCAGCAAGTTCACGGTCGAGACCGTCCCGCCTGCCCAGAAGTAGGGGGCTGCGGATCTGTCACATCTTGCGCAACGTAGTGGCCGTGGCTCAGTCCCGGCCATTTTCTTGAATGGGGGAAGACACCTATGCCTGGCGAAGCCGTGGCGATTGCATTCGGCGCAGCCCTTGGCGGCGCATTGTTCGGAATACTCATCGGCATCGTCTTCCACCGCATCGTCGGCGCCTACATCGAAGGCGGAATCGGTCCATACGGATGCATCGTGGTGGGGGGGCTATTCCTCGTCCTGGCAGGCGCGGTCGTCGTGTTCCATTCGTGGCCGCTACTCGTCCTTATGGTGCTGCTTGTCGCTCTGAGCCCTCTGCTCCGGCGCCGTGTCGAGAAGCTCGAGGATCGCAGATACTACGACGAGCGCATCAGAGAATGCGTCGAGGCTCTCGATGCCGACCCGAAGAACCTCGCGGCTCGGAGCCGTCTTGCGGAATCCCTTCACAGGGAGGGACGGCTCGACGAGGCCATCGAGCAGTACTCCGACCTCTTGCGCATCTCCCCAGGCGATCGCGAAGAGGCCTACAAGCTCAAGCAGCTCATCCAAGAGCGTGACGAGCGACGCGACCCTCTCATCACGTGCCCGAGATGTGGGCGAAGGAACCCCAAGAGCCGGCTCTACTGCGTCGGTTGTGAGGCAAGCCTCGCGACCGGCGACAGGATGAAGCAATGGCTGGAGGGAGCATCCGGCAAGCAGCTTATCCGATTGGCCTCGATTGCAGCCGGATGCACTGTGGTCATCCTCTTCCTGGGCAGCCTGCTCTCTCCGACGGGAAAGCTCATCGCCATGTTGATCACGCTGGCGATCCTCGGCATTGCCTTCATTGTCAACACCTACATGAACTGATGCGCTGACGCCCTTTGGAGTGCGGTGGCTTGACACCGCTTTTCCCTCGAGAGCGGTGTCAAGCCACCGCACTCCAAAGGGCGCGACGCATCAGTCTGTTTATGCGATCTGCATTGCGGGTACACAGGAACCGTGAACAGAACCATCAGAACAATCGCGTCGATCCTTGCGCAAGTCATACCGGATTCCCTCAGGTACCCTCACGCGTCCATGCTGCGATCCCATACTTGGTTACCGCTGAAAGGAGAGAAGCCATGAGTCGCATCAATGAAAGGGAGAAGGAAAAGGATAAGGTCGTTCCCATCAGAAACCACGTTGCCAACTACGGCGACCCGTATCTGCTTCAGATGAAGCCCGAGGAAGCCGCAATGTGCCGCGAGTGCAAGGCCGTCTTCGTGTGCGGAAGGTGGCAGCTTCACGAGCAGGCGACCGATGATCTAAAGAAGGCTAACAAGGTCATCGAGACGCTGTGCCCCGCATGTCAGAAGACACGCGACCGCCAGCCGGGAGGGATCGTCACTCTCACCGGCGGGTTCATCAAGGAGCATGAGACCGAGATAATCAACCTCATCGATCACGAGAATCGCGAGGCCATGGGAATCAACCCTCTCGAACGGATCATGGACATCGAGCGGTCGGATTCCGGCCTCACGATATATACCACAAACGAGAAGCTGGCTCAGAAGATCGGGCGTTCGATCCACAAGGCATACGCAGGAGAGGTTGAGTACAAGTGGTCGGAGGACACGAAGCTCGTACGGGTCAACTGGCACAGAGAATAGCCGAGGAGGTGCTGATATGTTCGAGACACTTCGCAAACTGATGTACATCGGTCTGGGGGCAGCCATGATGTCCCGCGACAAGGTTCAACAGGCGATTGATGATATGGTCAATCAGGGCGAGGTTTCCGCTGATGAAGGCCGCAAGCTCTATGAGGACATCATCAATCGTGCCGAGGAAGAAACCCGCGGCATGAACGATCGAATCAAGAGTCAGATTCGCCAGTACCTGACCGAAGTCGGCGTGGCGGATCGCAGCCAGATCGAAGCACTGGGTCGCAGGATCGATGCTCTTGAAACTCGCATAGATCAGCTCAGGGCCACCATGGATACGGAGGCCTGCTGCGTTGGGGCTGCGGAGTCAGAGGATAAGAACACCTAGCTCCACCAATCATGCCATTCTGAGCAGGATAGGCCCCACCGTCAGTCCTGAGTGCGCAGTGACCGCTCAGAATGACAACACTTCGGAGAACACGTGGTATTTGCGAGACAGAGAAGGCATCTCGAGCGGTACATACAGATCGGCGGGGTGCTGGCCGCGCACGGCTGGCAGAACCTCGTCGCAAGAGTAGGCCTTGCCCGCCTCTTCGGCCTGCACGCGCACGGCACCGGCGCCGCGCCCGGTCCGGTTCAAGTCCGCCTTGCCCTGGAGGAACTGGGGCCGACGTTCATCAAGCTCGGCCAACTCCTTTCCACCAGGTCCGATATCATCCCCAAGGAGTACATCGAGGAACTCGAGAAGCTCCAGGAATCAGCGCCCCCGATGCCCATCGCTGCTGTCCACCAAGTCATCGAGGAGGAATTCGGGGAGCCTGCCCACGACCTTTTCGCCCATTTCGATTCAGTGCCACTCGGGTCGGCCTCGCTCGGGGAGACACACTCCGCTATCCTGCACGATGGACGATCGGTCGTCGTGAAGGTTCAGCGCCCGGGGATCCGAGGTGTCATCGACAACGACTTGGAGATCGTCGGCGGACTCGCTCGCTTCCTTGACAGCCACGTCGAGCAGCTTCGTGTGTTCGGGCTGCCGGATCTGGTGGAGGAATTCACTATCAGCCTTCACCACGAACTCGACTACACGCGTGAGGGGAGAAATGGCGATACCCTTCGCAAGAACTTACAGCAGCTCCACTGTGCCCGAGTGGCCGCGACTATCTGGGAGTTCACGACACCTCGCGTCCTCACGATGGATTGCATCTCCGGCATCAAGATCACCGACACACAGCGACTGGACGTCGACGGCCATGACCGTCACGAGATTGCCGCGAATTTCGACGCGGATATTCTTCACGATGGTGTTGGTGGACGGTTTCTTCCATGCGGACCCACATCCGGGCAACCTGGTGGTCGTCGAGGACAGCGTGATCGGCCTTCTCGACTACGGTATGGTCGGACGGCTGGACAGCCACCTGAAGGCCAGCGTGTTGATGCTGCTGGCCAACTACGTGCGGCAGGACGCCTACGGATTCAGTGAAGTGTTCCTGGACATCGGGACCGTCCCGTCGGACCTGGACCGCAAGGAATACACTCAAGCGATGGATCGATTTCTCAGGCAGTACTACGATGCTCCTCTTCGCGAAGTTCAGATCGGGCAGATGCTGCAAAATGCACTTCACATCAGCGCGAGATTCGGGGTCCGCCTGCCTTCGAGCCTGGCGCTGCTGGTGAAGGTCATCGTTCAGGCCGAGGGCATCACCAAGCAGCTCGAGGCGGAGTTCGACTTCACACAGGCGGCGCGGGAGTTTGTCACTCGAGCGCTCCGGGACGAGCTGAACCCTCACTCGATGGGGGCCAAGCTCATCGAGTCGATTCTGTCGTGGAAGAACCTGATCCTCGAACTCCCGCATCGAGCCTCTGATGTGCTGGAGCGAATGTCAAACGGAACCTTCCGAATAGCCTTTAAGCACGAGGGTCTCGAGAATGCCATTCGTGACATCGACAAGTCGGCCAACCGCTTATCGTTTGCGCTGATGGTCTCAGCGATGATCATCGGTTCCTCTCTGATACTTGCGGCGGGGATCGGTCCGGCGTATCGGGGGCTTCCGGTCATAGGCTTGATCGGTTTTGGGATTTCCTTCCTTTTCGCCGCCTGGTTGATGATTTCGATTCTGCGCGCCGGCAAACTGTGGTAATATGTAGGGGAAGTCTGTAGTGGCCGTGCCTCAGGGCCGGCCACGAGCGTTCCCAGGCCGGCGCTGAGGCACGGCCACTACATCAGGTGACCAATGACCGATTCAGCACAGGACACTCTGCGCCGTTTGCCGGCGGTCGATAAGCTGCTTAACGAGCCCTCGCTCATATCTCTGCAGGAGTCAGTCCCGAGAGCACTCGTCGTCCAGGCGGCTCGGACGGTGCTCGATGTTCTGCGTGAAGAGGTCAGAGCCGGCGGCGTCCTCGATGAAGCGGAGTTCTTGCCCGACCGTATCGTTGACGACGTCACGGATCTTGCTCGCAAGCTTGCCACACCCTCACTGCGCCGGGGCGTCAACGCGACCGGCATCATTCTGCACACGGGTCTGGGACGCGCGGTGCTCCCGGAGGCAGCTCGGTTCGCGATCGGGGAAGTGGCCGCCGGTCACTCGACGCTCGAAATCGATGTTGAGACGGGGGCAAGGGGCTCTCGGTCCGCGCACTACCGGCGGCTCCTGTGCGATCTGTGCGGCTCAGAGTCGGCGTTTGCGGTGAACAACAACGCCGGCGGGGTACTGCTGGCGCTGAATACCCTGGCGGCGGGCCGGGAAGTGATCGTCTCGCGCGGCCAACTCGTCGAGATCGGCGGATCGTTCCGCATGCCGGACATCATGACCCGAGCCGGGGTGCGCCTCGTCGAGGTCGGCACGACGAATCGCACGCGCATATCCGACTTCGAACAGGCCGTCACCGATGACACCGCCCTCCTGCTTCGAGTCCACCCCAGCAACTACCGGATACTGGGCTTCACCGAGGAGGCATCCCTGGAGCAGATGGTCGAACTCGGACAGCGATTCGGCATCCCCGTGATGGACGACGTAGGCAGCGGCGCACTGATCGACTTGGCGCAGTACGGCCTCCAAAGTGAGCCATTGGTCCAGGAGAGCGTTCGTGCCGGGGCGGATATCGTCACCTTCAGTGGTGATAAGCTCCTCGGTGGACCTCAGGCGGGGCTGGTGGTCGGCAAACGGGAACCTGTGGACGCGATGTCGGGCAATCCGCTCGCACGGGCGTTGAGGCTCGACAAGCTCGCGCTCGCGGGACTCGAGGCGACGCTCAGGCTCTACCTTGATCCGGAGTCCGCCGTGCGGGAGATACCTGCTCTGCGAGCCATCACGCGGCCACTCGCCGAGATCCAGGCCGCCGCCCTGGAACTGGCCCGGCGAATCGACGCCCTTGGGTTGGAAGGCGTCACAGCGCAGGTCGTAGATGGCATGTCTCAGGTGGGAGGCGGCTCGCTCCCCGGCGAGGAGCTTCCATCCAGGCTGGTGGCGCTCACCTCACCGTCGTTACGCCCCGACGAGATCGCCCGGGGATTCAGGCGCAGTTCCCCGCCGATCTTCGGTAGAGTGGGGGATGATCGGTTTCTCCTCGACCTCAGAACGGTGGGAGACGAAGAGATCGATGCGATAACCTCAGCCGCCGAATGTTTTTTCCGTCGCTGACCTTCTGCTCCGCACGCCTCAAGCCGATAATCAGAGTTGTATAACCTGGTCGTTGACCCCGGCAAGGAGGATTTGCGTTGAACGAAAGCTTATCGGAAGAACTCCCTCAGAAGCCCGCAGCACGAGAACCCGAGTCCTCGACCGACGGCGTGTTGGGTATGTTGAATCTCCGTTCAGCCAAGCTCGGCGCCCCGGACGGGCATAGCGAGCGTGTAGCCGTCTACGCGACGGCGATCGGGAAACAGCTCGACCTCTGCGAGAAGACTCTGAAGGACCTCCAGAGCGCCGCTGTTCTCCACGATATCGGCAAAGTGGGTATCTCACCGTCGATCGTGGAGAAGCTCGGACGCCTCTCGGACCGCGAGTTCGAGATCATGCGCCTGCACTCGACGATCGCTATCCGGATGCTGGAGCAGGTCAAGGGCCTCGAGGATTCGCTCCCAATGATCAAGCACCATCACGAGCGGTTTGACGGCAAAGGGTACCCGGATGGACTCGGCGGCCGTGACATTCCTCTCGGCGCGAGGGTGATCGCCGTTGCAGAGACCTTCGACATCCTAGTGTCCAACGTTCCCTGGCGTGAGGCGCTGCCGATCGACCGTGCGATCGAGGAGATGAAGGACAGCTCAGGCACGCAGTTCGATCCGATCGTAGTAGAGGCGTTCCTCTCGGCATACGAGAGCAATCTGCTCATGTTGCCGGAAGAGATCATCGGCGACCGCAGAGATTCCGAACCACACACCAAGCCAAACTAGTGTCAAGACACGTCATAACTAGCAGAGCGAAGAAACTGTCCCGACGGGACGGATTCTTCGCTCTGCTCATTAATGACCCCGCGCTTGACAGGCCCTCCGTCGTGACGTATACTGCCGACACCAGCCGCGTGGGGGCGGATTGGGCCTGGTGGCTTGCCTGGTCTTCAAAATCAGTGCGAGGCCTGAAGAGGGTCTCGGGTGGGTTCGATTCCCACACGCTCCCGCCAGATTCTGCTATCGTGTTCGACGATGACGCCTCCGCACTAACCCCGCGAGCGCTCCCATGCCTCCGAGAAGCGCCACTACTGAGGACGGCTCGGGTACGATCCTGAGGGCCATGTATGCCGGACGATTCAGCCCGCAGACGGTGAACCAATCGGTGTACCGACCCGTGTTTCCGTCATAGCGAAGGATGCGGTCAGTGCCGGCGCTGGCGACATACAGATTTCCATCCGGGCCGAACAGAATCCCTGTCGGCCTGTTCACACCCGCGCCCGATGAGAATATCCTGCGGTACGCGCCTGTCGAACCGTTGTATCTCAGTATCTGATTGCTGCCGAGGCTGCTGACATACAGGTCACCATCGGGACCAAACGTCAGGCCGGACGGGGCACGCAGTGGACTTCCGGACGCGAATGCTCCCATTGGCAAGCCCGTGTCGCCGTCATAGCGCATTACTTTGTCGGAGCCGGAACTGCTCACATACAGATTGCCGTCGGGTCCGGCAATGATTCCATCCGGACTTTTCAGTCCGTCAGCCTGATGCAAAGACCCCCGCGAAGGCCCCCGTCGAACCATCATAGCTGAGCACCTGGTCAGAGCCGTAGCTGTTGACGTACAGATTGCCGTCCGGTCCAAACGTGAGCCCGGATGGCTTGTTCAGTCCACCACCGGACGCGAAGATTCCCATGTAGGCGCCTGTGAAGCCGTTGTACCGCAGCACCTGGTTGCCGTTGTATGAGCTGACGTAGAGGTGATGATCCGGGCCGAACGCGATGCCTCGCGGCTGATCGGGCAGAATGCCTGTCAGGAAGGAGTCGATCTGAGTGCCGGTCACTCCGTTGTAGCGGGTGACTTGATTGCTCCACTGATTGCTGACGAAGAACTCATAGGTCGATGCACTGCCCACCGCTGCTCCCACGAGGGAAAGTGCACAGAGAAGCAGGAAAAGAAGCCGAGTACGCACGTGTTACCTCCTCCGCCACTTCCTATGGCGGAATGCCAAGAGGCTTCTATGCACGAATCGTGCCAAACTCAGCCGTTGTCACATATGTGACGAAGAATTCATACATGTAGTAGGTGTTGGGGTCACATTCGATAGTTGCGCTGTCCTTGATCGCGAACTCCTACGCAGGGAAAAACAGTGCGTGTTGCCTCATTTAACTTTGTTACCGAAACGCCATTCGTTGCGTCATTGATAATGTTACCAAGTAGTGTGTTCAAGTATGTCAGATCGGCTCTTGATCGCCGCTCAGGGCCGCGCCTTGCTCGCTTTCGATCTGTCTTTGTTCGGCATCCTGTCAAGCTTTGATGATAGCCTGTGGATGCGTCTTAGTAGCTCCACCGGGTTCGTCGCTCTACGTTCTTTATCGAGGCGATCCTTTGCTTCATCGTCAAGCCATCCTTCAACACTTATCAGCTTGCGGTACGGCGTCATCGCAGGCTCATAGCGTTTGATCACTTTACTCCCAATCCGCTCCTTTTCTTTAAGACGCATCATGGGCTGACAGAAGTTGTGATACGCCACGATCAGCGGATATATCGCCTTTAGTACCGCAAGCTGCTCGTCCGTCTCGAATCGCCGGTAACCTATAAACTGCCGGACTACGCTCCAGTTCTTCTGCTCTACATGACATTGATCGTTCTTCTTGTAAGGCCGACTGCGCGTAAACGTGATCCTGTGCGCTCGACAGTACTTGTTCATGTGATGGTTGATGAACTCGCCGCCGTTGTCGGTATCTATGCCTCTGACTGCAAACGGTGCGCTCTTGGACGCGGACTGCACCGCAAGCACGGTTCCGTGCTCCCCTCGGCCTTTCATTCCATCAAGCGCTACCCATCCGGTCGCTACATCAGTCATAGTCAAAGTATACAGGAACTCTCCGCTCCCGTCACCTCCGCAATGACCCACCAAGTCCATCTCGAAGAACCCAGGCTCAGCTTCATCCCAGTCGGCAAACGTCCTCACCGGGATCTGAGACCGAAGCAGTGTCCCCGGCTTTGTTAAGGTCCTCCCTGTTAGCGATAGGGCAGACCGCTCCTTCTTCATCAACCTGTCGATGCTCGACGCGCTGATCGAGTTAAGCAGCCTCTCTTCTTCTGGTGTAACCGTTATCTCCCCGAATGACTCCAGTATGGGTAGAAACTCAGTCAGAAACGGCTGCAGACGCTTACCGCACGCGTAGAAACTCGCAGCCCAGAGTGTCTTCAGCTTGTGGGCTATCGGCTCGTATTTCGACTTCCTTGCGCGTCTCACTGGACTCCTCGCTGGTGGAACTCCTTTCGCGAACAGCCTCACCAGCGACTTCCTGTGGTAACCGGTCAATCCCTGGACTTCACTCAATACCAGCTTCTTCTCCGATTTGGTGGCTTTGCCATATTCTTTGCGTTTGCGCCTCACGACTTCTCTTACGGATGCAGTTGTCATCTTCTCCATGCCTCAGTTTCGGTAACATTCTTATCTGAGGCAACGTTTCCGTTTCGGTAACATCGTTCGTGAAGCAATTCGCAGTGTTGCATTTGCGCGCAAGCTGGTGTATAATAACATCCGACGCGTGGGGGTTTAGCTCAGCTGGGAGAGCGTCACGCTGGCAGCGTGAATGTCAGGGGTTCGAATCCCCTAACCTCCACCATTTTCTTTTTACCTTGCTTAGGATCAGGCCGCACGCTTTGAACTCGAATGCATGTCTCCAACGGCGTCTCCGTCGATACGTCGTCTCCGCTTGCCTACTTCTGACCCTTGTCGCCACACTCGCTTCACCGTTGCTCTCGGCTCCGAAAGAGACAGCCCCGAGGATTCCTGACCTGCTGATGCTCGTGTGGGTCAGGGAGCAGATGGACAGCGTCTCTTACACGTATCAGAATGTCGTGAAGCGCAGCGTCGCCGAGAAACATTTGGCGAATCTGCTTCAGGAAACGGGTTGGTCCGCAAACAACATTCAGGTTCAGGACCTCAAGATGGCGGACGGCAGCGCGACAACGACCGTCGAGTTCACGACCCTCGGAACGGTCAACCTGGCGTCCGGCGGATTTCCCCTCGAACCCATCGTAAAGGCCTTCAAGGATTTACACTATCTGGAGATACAGTTTGTGATTTCCATGCCGTTCACTTTCCAGGGTCTGCAGCATTTCGAGAATAAGTACGTTAAGATCGTGCTCAATCGTGGCACTAATGTCTACGGGTACAGTGCGTTCATAAAGGATCCGAGTTTCCAGACTCTGAACCTGCCACTGGTACAGCCGGCGGTGTCTGCAGCCCCAGAACCTGACGGGAAGCGCTCCAATTTGCTGGACCTGGCGCTGATTCTGTTACTGGGTACTCTCGCTGCGATGGTGGTCTATTTCGCTATGAGATGCGCATCGCGCAGAGGGAGTTGAAGGAGATGATTGTTTCATGGACTTAACCGAACTTCTGAAGATAGGCGAGGAGCGCCGTGCATCCGACCTGTTCCTCAAAGAGGCTTCCCCTCCCGTGCTCCGCGTACACGGACGGATCGACTCCATCGAGGGATATCCGGTCCTGAGCGCCGAGGATGTGCGTGACCTCTGCTACAGCATCATGACCCACGACCAGATCGGCCGCTTCGAGCACCGGCATGAGATGGATCTCGCATTCACGATCGAAGCAGTCACCAGGGTCAGGGCCAATATCTACCAGCAGCGGGGCAGCATGGGCATGGTATGCAGGCTGATTCCGCTCAGCATCTACAGCCTCGACGACCTCGGGTTGCCCGTCGTACTCAAGGATATGACCCTGCATCGCCAGGGCCTCATTCTCGTCACCGGCCCCACGGGATGCGGCAAGTCGACCACTCTCGCCGCCATGATCGACCTTATCAACCAGACCCGGCGGTGCAACATCGTGACGGTAGAGGATCCAATCGAGTTCGTGCACCCCGACAAGAAGGGGGTCGTCAACCAGAGAGAGATCGGCATCGATACGGCTTCGTTCACAGAAGCCCTGAAATACGTTGTGCGCCAGAGCCCGGACGTCATCCTGATCGGTGAGATGCGCGACGTCGAAACGATGAATGTCGCGCTTCAGGCATCTGAAACCGGCCACCTGGTCCTTTCCACGGTGCATACCTCCAGCGCATCCGAGACCCTCGACCGGATCATCAACATGTTCCCGCCGCACGACAAGCCGCAGATCTGTCTGCGCATGTCACAGTCGCTCAGAGGGATCGTTTCTCAGAAGCTGATTCCCAAGATCGACGGCGGAGGACGGGTCGCTGCGGTCGAGATCATGATCGCCACGCCGACGATCAGCAAGCTGGTGGAGGAGGGCAGATCGAGCCAGGTCTATGCGGCCATTAGTGAGGGCGGTTATTGGGGCATGCAGACCATGAACCAGTGCTTGACGAAGTTCTTCAAAGCTGGTCAGATCAGCGAGGAGGAGGCTTACGTCAGTGCCGGCAACCTCACCGAGCTGAAGCAGATGATCCGCAGACCTTGAGGCCATTCAGCAAGGCAATATCCAACGGGAGGGCGAGTGCCCATCAGTTGTTGGGGCTGGAGTTCAACCCCAGCCCCAACAGCTCATGGTGATTCGCCCTCCCGTTTCTACGTCTGCCAAGCGTTCATCCATTCACCGACAGCCCGACAATCTACCCCCGTGCAAGTTTCCACAACGCGCTCATCGGGGATAACAAAAGGACATGCACGCGGTCCCGCACATCAGAGCTTCGACTCCATGAAGGTATTTCCGGTTGGATGTCGAACAATGTGTTACGCCACCGGTGATCTGTGACTGTGATCTTCTGTGCGGGATGCCTGGTGATGTATCTGTGTGCAGGAAAGGAAACTTGGTCATGGAGAACGACCTCGACATACTCGTGAGCCGGACCGACTCCGGCACCGTTCTGGAGCTGGCGGGTGATATTGACTCTTTCAACGCCCGGCAGTTGCAGGAGGCTATTCGGGACCTGCTGGCATCCGGCGAGAAGAAGATACTTGTCAGCATGTCCCATGTGGACTACATAGACAGCTACGGCCTGGGGACTCTCGTCGGAGGACTCCGCAGGGCGCGCGAGCACCACGGTGACCTCTCCATTACCGACGCCAGTGCCCAGGTATGCCGAGTACTGAGCGTCACAGGACTTCACAGGGTTTTCGATTTTTCGATTATCGATGAAGCAGAGGCCACCGACGACATACCCTGATTCAGGCGACGAGAGCAATGGGAGATATGCAAGTGCAGGTAAAAGAGCCGCCTAGAGAAGCACAAGCCAAGCCGGGAACCGAGCCGGCTGAGGAGACGCAGTTAGCAGATTCCAGGGAAGGTTGGCATCCGGAAGACCTGAAGATGTTCAAGTTTCTTCGGGAAGTCGTCAACCGCATCGAGATTGCATACGTGGCGACGTATCCGCCGCAGGAGTGCGGAATTGCTACGTTCACAAAGGATCTCGTCACGGCCATCGCGAAGTACACGCCCTTTTCAGAGCCGTCAGTTGCCGCGGTCACCGCCGACGTGGCGATCGAGCAGTATCCGAAGACGGTGAAGTACCACATCGCCAAGCCCGATCGGCAGTCCTTCATCGATGCCGCAAACAGGATCAACGATTCATCCATCGACCTCGTGAGCGTGCAGCATGAGTACGGGATCTTCGGGGGGGACGACGGTTCGCACATCCTGGCCTTCATGGAGCACCTCGATAAGCCGATCGTGACCACGCTTCATACGGTTCTCTCCAATCCCAGCGATGGTCAACGAAGTGTCATGAACGGTATCGCGCAGCTCTCGGGCGCGCTCGTTGTGATGATAAAGGCCGGCCGCAACATCCTGCTGAACAATTACGAGGTACCTCCCGGCAAAGCGGTCGTGATCCCCCACGGCGTCCCGAACGTCCATCGTGTCAGTTCGGTGTCCGTGAAGAAGTCGCTCGGCATCGCGAACCGGCCGGTCATCTCCACCTTCGGGCTGATCAGCAGGGGCAAAGGGATCGAAGGTGGCATCAAGGCTATGCCGAGGATTCTCGAGAAGCTACCGGACGCCATGTATCTCGTTCTGGGGGAGACTCACCCGGGAGTGCGGCGACATGAGGGGGAGAGCTATCGGAATGAGCTTCTCCAGCTCGTTTCTGACCTGGGGATCGAGAAGAACGTCCGCTTCAACAACCGCTATCTGTCACTGGAGGAGCTGATCAACTACCTTTGTGCGACGGACGTCTACCTGACCCCTTACATCAACAAGGACCAGATCACCAGTGGCGCGCTCGCCTATGCGATCGGCTGTGGAAAACCAACCGTTTCGACGCCCTACCTGTATGCGGAGGAAGTGCTTTCCGATGGGCGAGGGATACTCGTGGATTTTCAGGACAGCGACGCCATGGCCGACGCCGTCACAAAGATCCTCGGTGACCCGGTGCTGCGCGAGCAGATGGAGTCGAAGGCGTACAGATACGGCCGCCGGGCGGCATGGTTCAATGTGGCCATCGACTATCTCGACCTGTTCCACAGACTATGCGTAATGTGCAAAGCGCCTCAGCCGACATCAAGAACCAGCGACGGCGAGAGTGAGGCCCCGCGCGGAGGGTCTCCCTGTTGATAGCCTATCCGCCAGTCTCCCTCCGGTACCTCAAGTCTCTGACGGACGACACGGGGATATTCCAGCATGGGGTCTTTGCCGTACCTAACCGCCAGCTCGGATACACCACCGACGACAATTCTCGTGCGCTCATCGTGGCTGTGCGGGGTTACGAGCACACGCAGTCGCCTGAGATGCTCGAGTTGATACGGATCTACCTCAGTTATCTCCATTACGCTCACACTCCTGAGCACCGTTTCAGCAACATCATGACCTACCAGCGGATGTTCCTCGATTCCGATGGCACTGAGGACTGCTTTGGGCGGTGTATGTGGGGCTGTGGGGTTGCATCATCCGCCGACATTCCGGTCTGCATGCGCGCCGTTGCCAAGAAGATCTTCGACTCGAGTATCCCATGGGTTGCGGACCTGGTCAGTCCTCGTGCGAGGGCATACTCGATCGTCGGGATGTGTGAGTACCTGGCGATCAACAAGGATGCCGTCGACATTGGCCACAAGATCCTCGCTCTGGCGGATTCCCTGGCTACGCTCTTCCGCGAGTACAGCAGCAGCGACTGGACTTGGTTCGAGCCGTATATGACTTACGGCAATGCCATATTACCTGTCTGCATGTTGCTGGCCGGCAGTGTAACCGGGAAGAAGAAGTATATGGAGGTCGGGCGGAGCAGCCTCGATTTCCTTACGGAACAAACTATCATTGACGGCCGGCTCGAGATCGTCGGCAACGACGGCTGGCTGATGAAGGGCGGCAACCGTCCCTGGTACGACCAGCAGAGCATCGATGCGGGATACGCGGTGTATGCCTACACTGTCGCATATTCGCTGCTCGGCGACAAGAGCTATCTCGACCATGCCTTCACGTGCTATGACTGGTTCTTTGGCAACAACAGATCAGAGATGCCCCTCTACGACCCTGGGAGCGGCGGATGCAGAGACGGCATAAACCCAACGGGAGTCAATGAGAACCAGGGGGCCGAGGCGTGTTTCTCGTTCCTGCTGGCCCAGCTTGCACTGCGAGACTACATCGAACAGAGGGAACTGCCCACCGAACTCGAAGAAGCGCACAGCGAACGACCATGAGGAGGTTTGCATGAGAAGCGATAGGTTGATGGAGTTGGTCACGAACGGGCCGGTCCTGGCTGATGGCGCAATGGGCACGATGCTTCAGCTCGAAGGAATGACGCCGGGCGCATGCCCCGAGTTGTGGAACGTGGATAACCCCGATGCCATCAGGCGCGTGCATGCCGCCTATGTGGAGGCCGGTTCGCGGATCATCTCTACGAACACTTTTGGCGGAACACGACTCAAACTTGCCGCCTACGGACTTGCGGACCGGGTTGCGGAATTGAACTCCGCCGGCGTGGCACTGGCGAGAGAGGTTGCAGGCGACGACCATTTCGTGGCGGCCTTCGTAGGACCGACGGGCAAATTCCTGGAGCCCCTTGGCGATCTGAGCTTCGACGATGCCGCCGACATATTTGCTGAACAGGCCGCGGCCCTGGCATCGGCCGGCGCAGATGCGATACTCATGGAGACGTTCTCGGATCTCGATGAACTGAAGGCCGCGCTTGCCGGGTCGATGAGGACCGGGCTGCCCTGCTTCTGCACTATGGCATTCGATACAGGGGGCCGCACGATGATGGGGGTTGCCCCTGATGTCGCGGCCAGAACGCTGTCCGACGCCGGCGCCGCTGCTGTCGGTGGGAACTGCGGGATCGGCCCGGACGGGATGCTGGAGGTGCTCCGGCTCATGAGGGAGGCCACCGATACCCCCGTGATGGCTCAGCCGAATGCCGGCCTACCGAGGGTAGTGGGAGGCACCGTGATTTTCGATGCGACTCCAGCGGATCTGGCCGAGTTCGCATCAGAATGCGCATCTCTGGGCATAAACATCATCGGTGGGTGCTGCGGGACTACGCCCGAGCACATCCGGGCGATGGGTGCGAGACTCTGAAATGCACACCCCTCTGTTCGAAGAGCATGAGCGTCTCGGTGCGAAGATAACCGATTTTGCCGGATGGGAGATGCCCCTGTTCTACAGCGGCATAGTGGAAGAGACGCTGGCGGTCCGTTCGGCGGCGGGGCTATTCGACCTGTCACACATGGGCGAGATCGTCCTGTCCGGGCCGGGAGCCTCGGATTCGCTCCAGCATCTGACCACCAACGACGCCACGCGGCTCGCCGTCGGACAAGCACAGTACACGCTGATCTGCAACGAGCGCGGGGGCGTGCTCGATGATCTGATCGTGTACCGCATCGAGGAGGACCGTTACCTGTTGGTCGTGAACGCCTCGAATGCCGGATCAGACTTCACGTGGATCAGCAGGCATCTACTGCGCGAGACTCAGGCAACGGATGAGTCGAGGAAGACGGCGATCATCGCAGTTCAAGGGCCCGCTTCATCCAGGATACTATCGCAGTCGGCCGATTTCGACGTCGAGTCGATCAGGCGCTTCCACGTGCGGCCCGGAGAAGTCGGCGGCATCCAGTGTATGACCGCGAGGACCGGATACACCGGCGAGGACGGCTTCGAGTTGATCTGCGCATGGGATGATGCACGTCCTCTCTGGAGTGCTTTGATGGATGCGGGACGGCCACACGGCCTCGTTCCTGCGGGCCTCGGGGCGAGGGACGTGCTCCGGCACGAGGCGGCTTACTCGCTATATGGGCATGAACTGACTGAGGAGATCACGCCGGTGGAGGCGCGGCTGATGTGGGTCGTAGACCTCGAGAAGGGCGACTTCATCGGCAGGGATGCGATCCGAACTGCGAAGGACGCAGGCCCGAAGAAGGTGTTGGCGGGGCTTGAGGCGATCGAGAGATGCATTCCTCGTCAGGGCTACCCGGTCCAGTCGGCAGGCGATTGGATCGGTTACATCACGAGCGGAACGTACTCTCCGACCCTTAGAAAGGCGATCGCCTTGTCCTATGTTTCGCCGGATTTCGCTCTAGCAGATACCGAACTCGATATCATCGTTCGCAACAGGCCTTGCAAGTCGCGCGTAGTGCGCACGCCGTTCTACAAGTCCGGCGCTGTTCAGACGAGCGCATCAGTCTAAGGAGGACTCACAGTGAATCCTGAGGATCTCAGATACAGTACTTCGCATGAATGGGTCAGAGTAGAAGACGACCTGGCGACTGTCGGGATCACCGACTACGCGCAGTCGGAGCTTGGCGATGTCGTATTCGTCGAACTGCCTGACCAGGGGGCGACGTTCCAGAAGGGCGATGTGTTCGGCACGGTGGAATCGATCAAGACTGTTTCAGACCTGTTGATCCCGGTGAGTGGCGAAGTCGTCGAGGTGAACGACGAACTCCCGGACATCCCCGAGCATGTGAATGACAGCCCTTACGGAACCGGCTGGATGGTGATTGTGAAGCTCGAGGACCCCAGCGAGATTGACGATCTGATGACCTCTGAGCAGTACGAGATCTTCATCAAAGACCAGTGAAGTCACCCTACATCCCGAATGCCGAAGCAGACCGCAGGAAAATGCTCGATTCGCTTGGCCTTTCGAGCGTTTCCGACCTGTTTTCGTCCGTCCCCCCCGAGATGCGTCTCAAGGGAGACCTCGATATCCCTGGGCCGCTCAGTGAGCCGGAACTGCGCCGGCACGCGTTGGAGATCGGCGCTCGGAACCACGATATCGAGTCACATCCGTGCTTCCTTGGCGCGGGCATCTACGACCACTACATCCCGGCGACCGTTCCCGCGATCACCTCGCGGTCGGAATTCTACACGTCCTACACTCCATACCAGCCGGAGATGAGCCAGGGAAACCTGCAGGCGATCTTCGAGTTCCAGACTATGGTCTGCCGTCTCACCGGCATGGAGGTCGCAAACGCCTCGATGTACGACGCCGCGAGCGCACTGGCCGAGGCGGCTCTGATGGCGAACAGCATCACCGGCCGGACGAGATGGCTCGTGTCGCGCGCGGTTCATCCCTCATACCGCGAGACGATGCGAACTTATGGGTGGGGCTCCGGGTCCACGATCGACGAACTCCCGATGTCCGGCATACTGACCGACATCGAAGCCCTGGAGTCGCGCATCGGTCCGGATGTCTCGTGTGTGGTCGTCCAGCAGCCGAACTTCCTGGGCGCGCTGGAGGATCTCTCGCGCATCGAGCAGATCGTTCACCAGCACGGCGCCCTCTTCGTCGTCAGCTTCGATCCGATCTGCCTCGGACTACTGAAGTCGCCCGGAGAGTATAGCGCCAACATCTGCGTGGGGGAGGGACAGTCGCTCGGCATCGCGCCCGGCTTCGGGGGACCGCTCCTCGGCCTGATGGCGTGCAAGAAAGAGTACGTGCGCCAGATGCCCGGGCGTCTCGTCGGAGCCACGGTCGATGTGGAGGGCAGGCGATCATATACCCTGACTCTGCAGACCCGTGAGCAGCACATACGCCGGGAGCGCGCGACTTCCAACATATGCACGAATCAGGCGCTCAATGCGCTTGCCGCGACGGTCTATATGGCAACTCTCGGGCCTCACGGCCTGCGACAAGTCGCGGAGTTATGCTTCGAGAAAGCGCATTATGCCGCGGAACGGATCGCGGGACTCGATGGATTCGACGTCCTTGAGGAGCAGCAGTTTGTTAAGGAAGTTGTCCTGAGATGTAACAGACCTGTACCTGCGATCAACGCACGACTTCTGCAGCAGGGCGTCATCGGCGGGCTCGATCTCGGCAGGTTCTACCCCGAGTTCGCCAATCACATGCTGCTCTGCGTCACCGAGAAGCGCACCAGGCAGGAGATCGACGCGTTAGTGGAGTGTCTTGCGGAATGAAAGACGAGCCAACCATCTTCGAACTGAGTTCACCCGGGCGGATCGGTGTCAGCCTCCCCGAGAGCGATGTGCCTCACCAGGACGCCGAGGGCATCCTGGGCACATCTGTCCGCGATTCTCTCGCGCTCCCTGAGGTCAGCCAGGTGGACGTGATTCGCCACTATACGCATCTCTCGACGATCAACTACGGGATTGACACCGGCTTCTACCCGCTCGGCTCCTGCACGATGAAGTACAACCCCAAGATCAACGAGCAGTTGGCGGCTCTGCCCGGGCTCTCCATGCTCCATCCGTACCAGGACGAGGCGGCCAGCCAGGGGATCCTTCGGCTGCTCCACGATATGGGGCGCTTCCTTGCGGAGATCGGCGGGATGGACGCGGTCACACTTCAGCCGGCGGCGGGGGCTCAAGGCGAACTCGTGGCCATGATGATCTTCAAACGACACCATGACAGGGTGGGGGAGGGTCACCGGCGCATAGTCATCGTTCCCGACTCCTCCCACGGGACGAATCCCGCTACGGCCGCCCGAGCCGGTTACGAGGTGAGGACGGTGGTTTCCGGCGCGGATGGACGAGTGGACGTGGAGGCTCTTAAGGCGGAACTGTCGGATCAGGTTGCAGCCGTCATGCTCACGAATCCGAACACGCTTGGGCTTTTCGAGAGCGAGGTTGCACAGATCACGAAATGCGTCCACGATGCCGGCGCACTCGCGTACTGCGACGGCGCCAATATGAACGCCATCCTCGGGATCAGTCGGCCCGGTGACATGGGCTTCGATGCGATGCATTTCAACCTGCACAAGACTTTTTCCTCGCCACACGGGGGTGGGGGACCGGGTTCGGGTCCCGTCGCCGTAAAGGATTTCCTTTCGCGATATCTGCCTGTGCCGATCGTGGAGGACCGCGACGGCCGCATTCTCCTCATCAACGACAGGCCCGATTCCATCGGCAGGGTGCATGCGTTCTATGGCAATATCGGGGTGATCGTCAGGGCCTATCTCTACATCATGAGTCTCGGCGCGGAAGGACTCCGATCGGTAGCTGAGAATGCGGTTCTGAATGCCAACTACCTGCTGGCACGGATGGAGGGCGCCTATGACGTGCCCTATGGCCACCGATGCATGCATGAGTTCGTCGCATCGGCTCAGAGGCAGAAGCTGAGGGGCGTCAAGGCGATGGACATCCTCAAGCGGCTCATGGACTTCGGCTTCCATCCTCCCACGGTTTACTTCCCTCTGATCGTACCCGAGGCGCTCATGATCGAGCCCACCGAGACGGAGAGCAGAGAGACCCTCGATGCATTCGCCGATGCGATGTTGACGATCGCGCAGGAGGTCGAGACGAATCCCGAAGTGGTAACATCCGCTCCGCACAACACATACCGCCGGCACGTGGATGAAGCCCAGGCCGCTCGTAAGCTGGAGTTGACATGGGAACCTGGCGACTGATCTGCGACGGTGACAGGAACGCGGCCATGAACATGGCCGTCGACGAAGCCATCATGGCGGCACACCTCAATGGCCGATGTCCGCCCACCCTGCGACTCTACGGATGGGAGCGCCCCTCGCTCTCCTTCGGCTACTTCCAGGACATCGCTCGCGGCGGAATAGACCTGGATTTCTGTCAGGAGGCCGGAATCCAACTTGTCCGAAGGCCCACAGGGGGCCGCGCGGTGCTTCACGGGCACGATGTCACCTTCAGCATCGTCATATTGGAGACGGAGCTGCCGGATGATCACAGAAGCGTGCTCGGCAGCCATACCTGGCTCATGGGAGGAATAGTCGAGGGATTGAGAGCGCTCGGGATCGATGCCCGACTCGGAGGCGCGGAGGGCTCGCCCTCCGCGAAGAGTGCGGACTGCTTTGCCCATGCGGCTGCCTGTGACATCGTGGTGGGAGCGCGCAAGGTCGCCGGCTCGGCGCAGGTCCGACGGCATGGGGTGATCCTCGAGCAGGGATCGATCCCATTTCGCCGTCCGGAGGTCGAACCTTCCCGCGTTTACGGTCGTCAGATGGATGAAGATTGTGAGCTGCTTCCCGGTCTTGATCGAAGATCTATCGAGGATGCGATCGTCCTCGGGTTTCGAGACAGCCAGGGAATCGAGATGATCGAGCATCCGCTCTCTCCACAAGAGATCCGGGCTGCCGAGGTCCTCGCCGCGACCAAGGTCAGCGATCAGCAGTGACTCTGGGGTGCATTCGAGCTGAGTGGGTGGCGACCGTCTCTCGTTATGCCACCAGAGTGGCTACTCGAGACTAGACGGTTGGGGTTTGGAGACACTGGCATACCACCCAACCGTTCTCCTCGAGTAGCCACTCTGGTGGCATAACGAGAGGCTAGCCCACTCTGCGGAAATGCACCCGTGACTCTGCACATTCGTTGACACGAGAGAGCGGCCATGCTATACTAACTGCGATTGTCTTACAGGAGGACACCTTATGCCGCGGAAGATTCTTACCGTCGACGACGAGAAACACATAGTCCGGCTGATCCAGGTCAATCTGGAGCGCCACGGATACGAAGTCGTGACGGCCTTTGACGGTCGGGAAGCGCTCACAAAGGTTGATGAAGAGCGTCCCGACCTGGTGATTCTCGACGTCATGATGCCGTATATGGACGGGTTCGAGGTGCTGCAGAACCTCAAGCGGAACCCCGGCACTCGAGATATTCCTGTGATAATGCTAACGGCGAAGGCTCAAGATGCCGATGTATTTAAGGGATGGCAGTCGGGCGTTGACTGCTACCTTACGAAGCCTTTCAACCCGATGGAGTTGATATCGTTCGTACAGCGCATCTTCAAGTCGTTGGAGCAGGACGACTTCGGCGGAAAGCGCTACGAGCTGAAGTAACATTATCTTATCGAGGGGTGGCAATGTCTGAAGATACCGTATGCTGTCTCGGCGACAACGCAAAATGGCCGACTGTTGTGGGTATCACAGCCGGAGTGGTCGGTGGCTTGCTCGTGGGTCTATATCTCTACATGCGGGCGCAGGAAGACGCAGAAATCCCGGTCCGCGACGCGAAGGATGTTATAGCGCAGTGCTATGAGAAGATCCAGGAGATCGAGTCGGGGCTCAGCAGCCTGAGGCAGCCGGCCACCTGACGAGTCTCGAAGAAGCCGAAGAGAATTGCTGAACGAGGGGCATGGATACGCGATCCTGCCCCTCGTTTGTTTGTGGAGCAGCAGGGGATGAGAGGCCATCCGGTCGAATCGAAATCCACAGTCCGATAATATATCTTATGTTAACTCACTGGTCCTGAACGCAAGAAAGGCGGCCCGGAGACTATCCGGACCGCCTTTACGATGTCATCCCCTACTGCGTATCGAAGTCTTCGCCTACCGCGGCCTGTTGCAGGACCGATTCCGCGACGTAGATCGGCGCCTTTGCCCTCAGTGCCAGAGCGATCGCATCACTCGGGCGCGAGTCGATGTCCACGAGATTCCCGTTGTTCCCAACCGAAATCTTCGCGTAGTACGTCTCATGCCACAGGTCGTCGATCACAATCCGCTCCATGCGACCTCCGAGTCGATCCACGAGGTTCTTCATCAGGTCGTGAGTCATCGGACGATCTGGCGTAGCGCCTTCCAGAGCCAGTGAGATGGCATATGCCTCATACCGGCCAATCCAGATCAGCACCTGACGCCCACGGCTATCTCTGAGAAGGACGAATGCAGCCGCCTCCATGCCTTGCTCCAGATGCTCGTACACACCCATGACCTTGACTTCCTTCTCGTCGAGGTCTCGAGGCGTTCGATTCTCCACCTCGGAGTCGAACGATCTGTCCGGACTCTCTAAGCCACCCAGATCCGGTTGCGCATCCTGCGGCATACCATTATCCAGATTATCTTCAGGTTCTCGATCGAACGGCTGTTCGTTTTCCACGAAACTACCCTCCGCTGCATTACCGGCCCACGGCTTTCTCTTACTATTATGGCCGTTGTTACCCTAGAATGCAGTGCGCTAATCCAGGTCTGAACTCTTGATCGTCTTGTCGACAATCTTAAGGAACTCGCCGTTATTCTTAGTATGCGCCAGTCTGTCGATCAACAGCTCGGTAGCCTCAGCGCTTCCGAGAGCCGCGAGCAGGCGATGGAGCTGCCAGATCCGCTTCAACGTGTCTTCGTCGTACAGCAATTCGTCATGGCGGGTGCCTGAGCGCTTGACGTCGATCGCGGGGTATATCCTCCGCTCCGCCAGACTCCTGTCGAGCACGAGTTCCGTGTTGCCGGTAGCCTTGAACTCCTCGAAGATGGCGTCGTCCATGCGGCTTCCGGTCTCGACCAGTGCGGTGGCCAGCACTGTAAGGCTTCCGCCCTCCTCGATGTTCCGCGCGGCGCCGAAGAACCTCTTCGGTCGATAGAGCGCAGATGGATCGAGTCCGCCGGAGAGCGTTCGTCCGCTCGGCGTGACAGTCAGGTTCGAGGCGCGTGCAAGCCTGGTAAGGCTATCGAGCAGAACTACTACATCCTTGCCCGATTCCACGAGACGTTTGGCCTTGTCGAGCACCATTTCCGATACCCGCATGTGGTTCTCCGGCATTTCGTCGAACGTGGAACTGATGACCTCGCCCTTGACCGACCGGCGGATGTCTGTGACCTCTTCCGGACGCTCGTCGATCAGTAAGACCATCAGCACGATCTCCGGATGGTTTGCCGTTACGCTGTTGGCGATCGTCTTGAGCAGGGTCGTCTTGCCGGCCTTGGGGGGCGCAACGATCAGACCGCGCTGACCCTTGCCGATCGGAGCGATCATGTCGATGAACCGGGCGGAGATATTCTTTGCGTCGGTCTCCAGAATGATGCGCTCGTTCGGGTAGATCGGCGTCAGATCATCGAAATTGACCCTCTTCCGTGCCACCTCGGGGTCGAGCCCGTTGACGGCCTCCACACGAAGCAGACCGAAGTACTTTTCGCTGTCCTTGGGCGGGCGGACCTGCCCGGAGACCATGTCGCCGGTCTTCAGACCGAATCGCTTGATCTGAGACTGCGAGACGTAGATATCCTCGGGGTCCGGGGCAAAGTTCTTGTTGTGGCGCAGGAATCCCCAGCCGTCCGGGAGTATCTCCAGAGTGCCCTGGCTGAATATCAAGCCACTCTGCTCGGTTTGCGCCTGGAGTATCTTGAAGACGAGTTCCTGCTTCTGCAGGTCGCCCTCATCGATTCCTATGCCGAGTTCTTTTGCGATGTCCTGGATCTCTTCAACGCTCTTGGTTTCGAGATCTACTAGCTCTAGTGCCTCCATATGGGCCACACCTCGTTTGTTAGAAGATTATGAGCGGCACCACATGTGCCGGAAGAGTGAGTTCTGAGAATGAACGAACGTCAGCCTGAGAAACCTGAATGGGAACGGCTGCTGTCTTGAGGTAAAAACGATACCCGGCGGCAACTTGCCGCCAAAATGGGGAAGGTTCTCTTTCCACCGTAATCATACCATATCTCACAGCTTCTTGTCTACGCAATTCATCGCGATGTTTTCAAAAAGCTGCGCATGGCCTAACCGCTTTCCTCCCTCAACACGCCGACAAACGGCAGATTTCGGTAGAAGCCCTCATAGTCGAGGCCGTAACCGATCACAAACTTGTCAGGGATCACAAAGCCAACATAGTCCGCGCTGATATCAGTCTCGCGCCGGCTGGGTTTGTCCAGCAGCGTGCAGATCCTGACGCTGGCAGCCTTGCGCCTCACGAGATTGTCCGTCAGATAGCTGAGTTTCAGCGTCAGCCCGGTGTCGATGATATCCTCGACGATGAGAACATGCTTGCCCTCTACGCTCTCATCCAAGTCCTTGATGATGCGTACCTCACCCGATGTCCGGGTGGACTTGCCATAGCTCGAGATGGCCACGAAATCGATCTCGACCGGGATGGAGATCGCTCGAATCAGGTCCGCCATGAAGACGAAGGCGCCCTTCAGAATACCGACCAGCACGAGGCTCTCTCCCGCATAGTCGGCTGATATCTGTCTGCCAAGCTCTGAAACGCGGGCTGACAACTGCTCGGGGGTGAACAACGTCTCCGACACACGGTCCTCGCACATCAGGGCTACTCCCATTCGATGGTGGACGGGGGCTTCGAGCTTACGTCATACAGCAAGCGGTTTACCCCTTTTACCTCATTGATAACCCGATTGCTGATCCGTTCCAACAATTCGTAGGGAAGCCGCGCCCAATCCGCCGTCATCGCATCCTCACTCGTGACGGCGCGCAGCACGATGGGATACGAATATGTGCGCTGATCGCCCATCACCCCGACGCTGCGAACGCACGGAAGGACCGCGAAGACCTGCCACAGCTTGCGATAGAGGCCGGCGTTCTTGATCTCCTCGATGATGATCGCATCCGCCTCACGCAGGATGTCGAGCCGCTCCTTGTTCACGTCACCGATGATGCGTATGCCCAGTCCCGGCCCGGGGAAAGGATGTCGCCAGGTGATCTCCTCAGGAAGGCCCAGCTCGTCCCCCACCCTTCGCACTTCATCCTTGAACAGATTCCTCAGGGGCTCGACCAGGTGAAACTCCATGTCATCAGGCAATCCACCGACGTTGTGGTGCGTCTTGATCATCGCGGCGGTCTTGGTGCCACTCTCGATCACGTCCGGATAGAGCGTGCCCTGTGCCAGGTACTGCACCTCGCCGAGCTTGCAGGCCTCTTCCTCGAAGACACGGACGAACTCCTCGCCGATGACCTTGCGCTTCTGCTCAGGCTCGGTCACACCCGAGAGCTTCGAGAGGAACCGCTCCTCGGCATCGACATAGACAAGCTTGATGTTGAACGCTCCGGCGAACGTCGCGCGGACCTTCTCCGATTCACCCTTGCGCAGCAGGCCGTGGTTGACGAAGATGCAAGTCAATTGCTCACCAATTGCGCGATGCACCAGGGCGGCAACCACCGAGGAATCCACACCGCCGCTGAGTCCGCAGACGACCTGACCGTCCTTCACCTGCGCCCTTACGGCCGCAGTCGCGTCCTCGATGAATGAAGACATAGTCCACAGTCCCTGGCAACCGCACGGGCCGTAGAGGAAATTGCGGAGAATCTCAGTCCCTCTCGGCGTATGAGCGACCTCAGGATGGAACTGCACGGCGTAGAGCTTCCGCTCGGGGTTCGACATCGAGGCAACCGGTGTATTGCCGCTGCGGGCGAGCACCTTGAATCCGGGCGGTGGCTCTCGGACGGCGTCTCCGTGGCTCATCCAGCACACGAGGCTGCGCTCCAGGCCCTTGAACAGGTCGCCGTCATCGAGCACATCCAGATCGGTCTTGCCGTACTCGCGCTTCTCGCCCGGCACGACCTTTCCGCCGAGCATATGGCCCATGAGCTGCATGCCGTAGCATATCCCGAGGATAGGGATGCCGAGGTCGAAGATCCCCGGATCGCACGACGGCGCACCCGGTTCGTAGACGCTCGAAGGGCCGCCCGAGAAGACAATCCCCTTGGGACTCAGCGCCTTCAACTCCTCTGCGGGAGTGTCGAAAGGCATGATCTCGGAGTAGACCCGGCACTCACGAATACGCCTGGCGATGAGTTGGCTATACTGAGCGCCGAAATCGAGAACGACAACGAGTTCCTGTTGTTGGATCGGATTGGTCATATGAGAAAAAGGGAGATGCAGTCAATGCGTAACTTAGTGACCGCGGAGCGTGCAGCGTTATTCTAGCAGAGCAATCCGGCCCTGTCAAGGGATTGTGTATTGCGCGGGACTTTTCTTGGCCCTATTGTCTCAGCCTCGATGGGGATGGATTCCACATCCATCCCCATCGAGAAGTCACGTAGTGGCCGTGCCTCTGTGCCGGCCATGCAACGTAACTGGCCGGCACAGAGGCACGGCCACTACGTGACTCTATATCATCAATACATGCCTGGCATGCCGCCGCCCATGCCGCCCATTCCTCCGCCCATCGGCGGACCGGCAGGAGCCTTATCGGGCTCGGGACGATCGGCCACGAGACACTCGGTGGTCAAGAGCAGCGAGGCAATGCTCGCGGCGTTCTGTAGAGCGCTCCGTGTGACCTTAGCCGGATCGACGATCCCGGCCTTGACCATATCCTCATACTCGCCGGTCGCAGCGTTGAAGCCTCCGCCCTTCTTCATGGCCTTGATCTTCTGCACGACGACGGAGCCTTCCATGCCGGCGTTGTTGGCGATCATCCTCGTGGGCTCTTCGAGCGCCTTGCGGATGATGTTGACACCGACAAGCTCCTCAGCGTCGCCTTTGACCTTATCGAGGACTGGCAGCACGTTGATGAACGTCACTCCTCCGCCCGCGACTATGCCTTCTTCGACGGCCGCGCGAGTCGCGGAGAGAGCGTCCTCGATCCGGTGCTTCTTCTCCTTGAGTTCCGTCTCGGTGGCTGCGCCGACCTGGATCACGGCGACGCCGCCGGAGAGCTTTGCGAGCCGCTCCTGCAGTTTCTCACGGTCATAGTCCGACTCAGTATCGTCGACCTGGCGCTTGATCTGCGTGATCCGACCATGAATGGCATCCTCTGCGCCCTTGCCTTCGATGATCGTGGTGTTGTCCTTCGTGACAATGACTTTCTTCGCCTGCCCAAGCATCGGAAGATCGGCGTTCTCGAGCTTCAGTCCCAGGTCCTCGGTGATGAACCGCCCATCAGTCAGGATGGCGATGTCCTCCATCATGGCCTTACGCCGGTCGCCGAATCCTGGAGCCTTGACGGCCACTGCATTGATCGTGCCGCGCAGTTTGTTGACGACCAGCGTCGCCAGTGCTTCGCCCTCGAGGTCCTCGGCGATGATCATCAACGGCCTGCCCGTGCGGACGACCTTCTCCAGTACGGGGATCAGATCGGCGATAGCGGATATCTTCTTCTCATAGAGCAGAATGTACGGCTCCTCGAGCAGGGCTTCCATTCGCTCGGGATCGGTCACCATGTAGGGTGACATGTACCCCTTGTCGAACTGCATGCCTTCGACAAAGTCGAGGACCGTGGCAGTCACCTTCGATTCCTCGACCGTGATGACGCCGTCCTTGCCGACCTTCTCCATCGCCTCGGCGATCAGCTCGCCGATCTCCTTGTCGTTGGCGGATATGGAGGCGACCTCGGCAATCTCTGCACGGTTCTCGACGGGCTTCGCAATGGTCTTTATCTCTTCGACAATCGCAGCAACGGCTTTGTCGATGCCCTTCTTGACCATCATCGGGTTGGCGCCGGCCGCAACGATCTTCATGCCCTCGTGGATGATCGCCTGAGCCAGCACGGTCGCCGTGGTCGTGCCGTCGCCGGCAACGTCGTTCGTCTTCGATGCGACCTCACGGACGAGCTGAGCACCCATGTTCTCGAAGGCGTCCTCTACCTGGATCTCCTTCGCTATCGTGACGCCGTCGTTGATGATCGTCGGTGCGCCGAACTTCTTCTCGATCACAACATTCCGTCCACGCGGGCCAAGAGTCACCTTGACTATGTTGGCCAGCGTGTTCACGCCTCGCTCCAACGAGCGACGCGCATCCTCATCATATCGCAAATCCTTAGCCATGAATGCTTCCTCCCTGTTATCTGATGATCGCCAGGATGTCGTCCTGCCTGAGGATCACATACTCGTCCTTGCCGATCTTGATCTCGGTCCCGCCGTACTTCGAGTACATCACCTTGTCACCCACCGTGATCTCGACCGGAACCAGGACTCCGTTCTCGGTAACCTTACCGGGTCCGACTGCTATGACTTCGCCCTCCTGCGGGCGCGTCTTTGCCGTATCCGGGAGGACGATTCCACCCTTAGTCATTTCCTCCGCTGTTGTAGGATTGACGACGATTCGATCTGCTAGTGGCTTGAGCAAAACGTGAACACCTCCATTCAGAATTCGGTTCTTAGCACTCCGACCAGCCGAGTGCTAAACCGTATGATAGCACGATCCTATGATGCTGTGCAACCCTTGGCGTGGACCGTAGGGGCGATCCTTCAACGGTCGCCCGGTTGCACATCCGCGGGCGACCGTTGAAGGATCGCCCCTACGGTCCACGCCGAAGATCAGGGCTTGAGCTTCAAAATCCCAGGGTCGAGATCCGGATCGACCGGTGGCGGCGCGCCGAGCATCTGGGCAAACATCTGGGCGTTCTGCGCGGCCTTGCCCTGGTAGTGGTTATTGAAGAAGAGATACGCCTCCTTCGCCTTCGATGCGAGCCGCTTCACCTTCGGCTCCCACTCCTCCAGCTCGTCCCGGGAGTAGAGGTAATCGTACCGCTGCCACGCCGCCTCGTGCTCGAACCATTTCTCCGCATTCCGCCCATGGAACCGGACATAGGCGAGGTCGGACGTAGCCATCGCCACGCTCGGCATCAGTCCACGCAATCTCGGCTCGTCTACACAACAATACCCGATTCCCAGATCTTTGAGCAGGGCGAATGTCTCCTCCGAGGCCCACGAGTAGTTCCGGAACTCGACCACGAGTGGAATATCGCCGAACTCACCCCGGAGTTGGCGCACTCTGGACGCGTTCGTCTCGGTCCTCTTGAAGCTCCAGGGATACTGCGCCAACAGGCACCCCAGCTTGCGAGCGTCGATCAATGGCTGCACTGACTCCACGAACTGCCGGCACACCGAAAGGTCCACGTCGGGAGCGTGTGTGATGTCTTTGTTCGCCTTCACCGAGAACCGGAAGCCATCCGGCGTCTTCTGGGCCATGCGCTCGAAGGTCGAGGGCGGCGGGATACCGTAGTACGATGAGTTGATCTCCACCGCCCGGAATTTCCTGGCGTAGTACGCCAGCATGTCGGCCTTCTTCATATCGTTCGGGTAGAAGAAGCCGCGCCAGTCGTCGTAACTGAAGCCGGATGTCCCGATCAGTATGTCACCCATCAGATGTGTGCTCGTCAGGCCGCCCGGATTATACCCATGAAATCGGCGACCTTCAAACTCGCCCCACCGACGAGCGCGCCATCGATGTCCGGCTGGCTGAGCAGGTCCTCCGCGTTGTCGGGCTTGACACTGCCGCCGTACTGGACTCTCAACTTCTCCGCGGGTGCATGGCCGAACATCGAGCGCACGACCCCGCGGATCATGCCGCATACGCGCTGGGCCTCGGGGGTATCGCACACCTCGCCCGTACCGATCGCCCACACCGGCTCATATGCGATGACCATGCCGGCCGCCTGCTCGGCGGTGAGTCCCTTCAGGCCCTTTTCGACCTGACTGCGGATCACGTCATCGGTCTTCCCTGCCTTGCGCTCGTCGAGGGTTTCACCACAGCACATGATCGGCTTCAGACCAGCCGCGAGTGCGGCGAGGGTCTTGATGTTGACGCTCTCATCGGTCTCGCCGAAGTGCTTGAGGAGCGTGTCGGTCGTGCCCTCCTCGACCTTGCCGAACCGTCCACGGGTCTCCGAGTGGCCGATGATCGCGTAGGTGCAGCCGGCATCCAGCAACATCCCGCACGATATCTGGCTGGTGTACGCGCCGTGGTCCTTCCAGAACACATCCTGAGCGCCGACGCCGGCCCGAGAGCCCATGAGCGTCCGTGCGACCTCGTAGATCGCGGTGTACGGCGGGCAGACGATGATCTCGGCCTTCTCGACGGAAGCAGCCTCGGTCCGAAGGTTCTCGACGAAATCGACGGCCTCACCGACGGTCTTGTTCATCTTCCAGTTGCCGGCAATCAGAGGTTTACGCATAATTCAGATATCCTTTCCTACTTATCATTGAGGGCCACGACGCCGGGAAGCGCCTTACCCTCGAGGAATTCGAGCGACGCGCCGCCTCCCGTGGAGACGTGGCACATCTTGTCCGCGAAGCCCATCTGCTCGACGGCCGCAGCAGAGTCGCCGCCGCCGACGATCGTTGTGGCCTTCGACTCAGCCATCGCCTGCGCGACAGCGTACGTGCCCTTCGCGAACGGCTCCATCTCGAAGACGCCCATCGGGCCGTTCCACACGACCGTGCCGGCGTCCACGATATACTTGCGGAACTTTTCGATCGTCTCGGGGCCGATGTCGAGCCCCATCCAGTCGCCTGGAATACCGCACGACGGAACGAACTCCGTCTCAGCATCGGGCGACAACTCCGTGGCGACCAGAACGTCCTCGGGCAGCTCGAACTTGATGCCCTTGGTCTTTGCCTTCTGCATCAGTTCCTTGGTCAGTTCGAGATTACTCTCGTCGAGGAGCGACTTCCCGATCTCGCATCCGAGCGCCTTGAGGAAGGTGTAGGCCATTCCGCCGCCGATCAGCAGGACGTCGACTTTGTCGATCAGATTGTCGATCACCGGAATCTTGTCCTTCACCTTCGCGCCGCCCAGGATCGCGACGAAGGGCCGCTCCGGATTGGTGACCGCCTTGCCGAGGTAGTCGATCTCTTTCTGCATCAGGAAACCGGCAACCGCAACGGGGAGCAGGTGGGCGACGCCCTCAGTGGACGCATGAGCCCTGTGCGCGGTGCCGAACGCGTCGTTGACGTAGATGTCGGCAAGTGACGCGAGCTTCCTGGCGAAGTCCGGGTCGTTCGTCTCCTCCTCCTTGTAGAATCTGATGTTCTCGAGGAGTATCACATCTCCGGGCTGCACCTGATTGACGGCGGCTTCGACATCCGGCCCAATCGAATCGTCCAGCTTCTTGACCGGCTTGCCGAGGAGTTCCGACAGCCGCTTGGCGACCGGATCGAGCCTGAGTTCTCGCTCGGACCCTTGGGCCGGCCCAGGTGGGAAGTCAGGATGACCTTGGCGCCGTGATCGATCAGGTACTGGATCGTGGGCAGGGCCGCCTTGATGCGGGTATCGTCGGTGATGCTGCGGTTCTCATCGAGGGGTACGTTGAAGTCGACGCGCACGAGTACGCGCTTGCCTTTGACATCGATGTCGGTGACGCTCTTCTTTTGCATAGGTATAATCCCCTTTCGACGGACTGAAGGGCCAGAGATCCCACAAGTGCAGTCTCCCTGGCCCTCATTTCACGGTGATCCGTAGGGGCGGGCTTCCACGCCCGCCCGATTCCGTAGGGGCGGGCTTCCACGCCCGCCCGATTCCGTAGGGGCCGCGCCTCCGTGCCGGCCAGCTCAGGGAGGCCGTTGAAGGCCTCCCCTACGGAAGAGCGATTACAGTCCCTTTTTGATCATGAGGTCGATCAAGTCCGCGACGCGGCAGGAATAACCCCACTCGTTGTCATACCATGCCAGGATCTTGATCATGTTGCCTCCAAGGACCATCGTGGAAAGCGCATCGAAGATGCTCGAATACGAGCTTCCCTTGAAGTCCGTCGACACGACAGGATCCTCGCAGTACTGGAGGATGCCCTTCATCGGTCCGTCTGCCGCCGCCTTGACCGCATCGTTGATCTCCTGCTCGGTGACTTCCCGATCGAGAGTGGCGACCAGGTCGACGAGAGAGACGGTCGGTGTCGGGACTCGCAGCGAGATCCCGTGCATCTTGCCTTTGAGTTCCGGAAGCACGAGCGCGATCGCCTTCGCGGCGCCGGTCGTCGTCGGGATAATATTGGCAGCGCCTGCGCGCGCTCGCCGAAGGTCCTTGTGCGCCTGGTCCAGGATCTTCTGATCGTTAGTATAGGAGTGCACAGTGGTCATGAAGGCCTTCTGGATTCCGAATGAATCCTGGAGTACCTTGCCGACCGGCGCGAGGCAGTTGGTCGTGCAGGATGCATTGGACACGATGTGGTGCTTAGCTGGATCGTAGTCCTTCTCGTTGACACCGAGGACAACAGTGAAGTCCTCATTCTTCGCCGGAGCGCTGATGATGACCTTCTTGACCGAATCGTGCTTGTGCCCAATCGCCTTGGCGGCATCGGTGAAGATGCCCGTCGATTCGACGACGATCTCCACGCCGTGATCCTGCCAGGGGATCGCAGCCGGGTCCTTCTCACAGTAGACGAAGATCTTCTTGCCGTTTACGACGATGTCCTTCTCTTCCGAGCAGACGTCGCCGCAGAAAGGCCCGTAGTTCGTGTCGTACTTCAAGAGATGCGCGTTGGTCTTCGCATCCACCAGATCATTCAGTGCGACGACCTCGATCTCGTACGGGTAGCGCTCGAGGATCGTCCGGAGCGTCAGCCTGCCGATCCTTCCGAAACCGTTGATACCGACTTTGACAGTCACGTGTTGTCCTCCTTCGATGCAGTTGATATCCCGCGAAGTCATAGTCGTCAGTTGTCAGTGTTCAGTTATCAGACTGAAAACTGACAACTGACGACTGTATCTGCGGGTATGAAGCCAAACGTTATTGTATCGGCAGGCCTGCTTGCGTGTCAAGGGGCGGTATCAGGGGAAGAATGATTTCTCGGACACCAAGCGTAATATCGCCTGCGCCAACTTCTGCGGGTCGTGACGTACCACGTCCGTCTGGCTGATGAAGTTCCCCGTGATCGGCTTATACCCCATTTCGCGAATGACATCCACATCCGGGGAGACAAGCTGCGCGTGTTTGGCCTGGTATTTTTCGAGGAGGCGAAGTGACGGCACTTCGCGGTTGACGAGGACGTAATCGAAGATGCGTCGACCGGCATGACGAACGACCGATTTGACGTGATCCGACGCCATGAAGTCGTCGGTCTCACCGGGCTGGGTCATGACGTTGCACACATAGACTTTGACCGCCTTGGATGACGCAATGGCATCAGAGATCCCGCGCACCAGCAGGTTCGGAACGACGCTTGTGTAGACGCTTCCCGGGCCGATCACGATCGCATGGGCGAGGCGGATTGCCTCCAGCGATTCCTCCAGCGGTCGCACGTCCTCCGGAACGAGCGAAATCTGCCTGATCCCCTTCCCTGCCCCGACTATTTCAGACTCCCCGTAGAGAACTGAGCCATCGTTCATCTCGGCGCGGAGGCTGATGTTCTGGAGCGTGGACGGGAGCACAGTTCCGCGGATGGCGAGAACCTTGCTGGTCTCCTTCACGGCCCTCTCGAAGTCGCCGGTGATGTCGGTCATCGCGGCGATCAGGAGATTCCCGAACGAGTGGCCGCTGAAGCAGTTGTCCTCCGTCTCGAAGCGGTATTGGAACAACTCGGAGAGCAGAGGTTCTGCATCTGCCAAGGCCACAAGGCAGTTGCGGATGTCACCCGGCGGGAGCATGCCCATCTGAGTCTTGAGAGTGCCGCTGCTCCCTCCGTCATCGCTGACCGTGACGATGGCTACGATGTTGCTCGTGTGCTCCTTCAGGCCTCTGATCATGGTCGAGAGGCCGGTCCCTCCTCCGATAATCACGATCCTGTGCCCTTGAGCGAGGTAACGCCGTTTGTAGATGACGTCGGCCAGGTGCTCCTTATCCTCTGGGCTGATGACGCTGGCGATCGATCCGATGACCTGCCGGAAGCTGATGAAGATGAGGACGAGACCTATCCCGATCGCGACGATAGACATCGGCACGTGGACATTCGGCTCAGTCAGATTCAGCCCCGTGCGCCTGAACAACTCCCGCGCGCCGATGTCCAGGTAGTCCACGACCTGCATGTTGGTCAGGAGGATCACGCCGACCACGACGAAGAAGAGCCCGATCGGCGTAAGGAGCAGCCATCTCTTGACCCTCATGCCGGGATACAGCCACTTCAGCAGACTCTTGAGGCGCCTGGTAGTTGCCATACTACGTCTTCCCGACATCCCTGTGCTCGACGATCGTGCGATAGCCTTTCGACTTCAGGAATACCGCCAGTTCGTTCGCGATGGTGACGGAGCGGTGACGCCCGCCGGTGCAACCGATCGCGATGTTCAGGTACGCCTTGCCCTCGGTCTCGTACTGCGGGAGAGAGAACCCTATGAGATCGAGCAGTTTGTCCATGAACTCCCCGGTGCGTTTGTCGCTCATGACGTATTCCTGGACCGGCTGGTCGCGCCCATCATAGAGCTTCAACTCCGGCACGTAGTGGGGATTGATCAAGAAGCGCACATCGAACACCAGGTCGGCGTCCAGGGGCACTCCCCATTTGAACCCGAAGGAGGTGACGGTGATGATCATGCCGGTATTGATGGCGTCGGTACCGAAGTAGCTGACGATATCGGACTTGAGGCGGCTTGGTTCGATGTCGGACGTGTCGATGATCTTGTCGGCCAGTTCCTTCAGATCCACGAGCTTCTGTCGCTCGGTCGAGATACTCTCGAGGATACCGTGGTTCTGATCGAAGAGTGGATGCCGGCGTCGAGTCTCCTTGAAGCGCTGAACGAGCACCTCGTCCGTGGCGTCCAGGAAGAGTATCCGCGCCTGCTTGTAGCCATTCGAGAGCGTGGAGAACGTGCGGACAAGCTCGTCGAGCGGCTGGCCCGAACGTACATCGACGACCACGGCGATATTCTCCGCGGGGCACGTCTCCAGGTCCTGGCACAACTCCCGAAGATTCGGCAGCAGGCTCGGAGGCAGGTTATCCACGCAGAAATAACCCATGTCCTCGAACGCTCTGATTGCCAGAGTCTTCCCGGCCCCGGACATTCCTGTTACGATGACCAGATTCATATTCTACAACCAAACTCGAAATTCGAAGCACGAAATTCGAAATCAGGTGTTCTGGAGTTGAACTCCGGAACACCGCATTTCAACCCTCGTGCTTTACTTCTCTTTCGGTGCAATCAGATGGTTTGCCAGACCCGAGATGATGCCCATCACGATGGAGCCGAATATCGCCGCCAGAAACCCGTGTACCTCGAAGCCGGGTATCCCAATCGCGCCGACCAGCCAAAACATCAGAGCATTGATCAGAAATGTGAACAGCCCGAGTGTGAGGCAGTTCAGCGGGAGCGTGAATAGCAGAATCAGCGGTCGGATGAATGCGTTCACGATCGCCAGAGCGGCCACCGCGAGCAGTGCCCCCGGCGCGCCCTCAACAACGATTCCCAACTTCAGCGCATTCCCCAGCAGTGCGGTGAGGTAGAGCGCGATCGCACTGACAACCCACCGGATCAGGATACCTTTCATGTCCACTCCTTCGGGAATGGGAGATGGTTGATGGTTCATGGTTGATGAGGAGCCGGTCCGCCACTAACCATGAACCATCAGCCATCAACCATTCCCCTTCCTCCGCTCCATCTCGAGCAATCTCACTTTCCAGTGGAGGCCGCAACTGAAACCTCCGAGGCTGCCATCGGACCGGACCACACGGTGGCACGGGACGAGTATCGGCACGGGATTCGAGCCCATCGCCTGTCCAACCGCCCGTGGACCGGCAGAACACCCGATCTGGTCGGCGATCCAGCCGTAGGACCGCGTCTCGCCATAGGGAATCTCTCGCGCCTTCGCCCACACTCTGCGCCGGAAATCCGTATGGTCGGAAAGCTCCAGCTCGCAGGCAAAATCGACGCCATGACCGCAGAAATAGGCGGCAATCAGCGCGGCCTCGCCGGAGAAATCATCCAATGATTCGACAGCCTGGTCACCCGTTCCTGCCTTTACGGCGGACACGGCTTCTTCGCGAGTCGCCTTGGGGAGTTGGAGGTCGGATATCAGGGCGTCGCGTCCGGCGATCCCGACCCAACCCATATCGGTTTCGAATACGAAGTAGACTTTCTGCATTTCTGATCGGCTCATTATACCACGGAGGGGGTGAGTGGTGCATTTGACCGACCGTGCCGAATGCCGACATCCCCTTTCCGCGTATCCTTGCCAGTTCCCAGATTCTGTGATACTGTTGCTACAGGGATGTAGACGTCTCATCGGCGTCGTATAGGAGGCACGCACTTGCCAGAGATGACCTTCGTTGCGCCGTACACCTACGACGCGCTAGCAGCCTGTCCATGAAATAACCTCTGGCGCAAGGTGCCAGGTATGTAGTAAAATACGGGTATGAGCAAGCCATACCTTCCTTATCAACCTGACCAGATATTGCTGTTGCCGCCCTTGATGTCGGAGTGGCTGCCCGAGGGACATCTCGCATACTTTGTGAGCGATGTCGTAGACAGTCTCGACCTTTCCGCGATATACGCCTCATACGAGAAAGAGGCCCGAGGAGCGCCGCCGTTCCATCCGGCAATGCTTACAAAGATCATATTCTACGGTTTGTGCCGGGGAGTGTATTCATCTCGAAAGCTCTCCCTGGCCACGTATGAAGATGTAGCCTTCCGGGTGCTTGCGGCAGGAAATCATCCCGACTTCCGCACGATAAGCGAGTTCAGGAAGAGGCATCTCAAGTCCCTTGCGGACCTGTTTGTGCAAGTGCTCAGGCTATGCGCAAGCGCCGGGCTTGTGTCGATGAAACACATAGCCATAGACGGAACAAAGCTGCTTGCCAACGCAAGCAAGCACTCCGCCATGAGCTACTCTCGGATGGTCGAGAAAGAAAAAGAGCTTCAGGCTGAGATCGAGGCGCTCCTTGCGAAGGGTCTTTCTGTGGACGACCAGGAAGACGCGGAATATGGTCTTGACCGCCGAGGAGACGAACTCCCGGAGGAACTCGCAACCAGAGAGAAGCGGCTCGCCAAGATCAGGGAAGCAAAAGAAGCGCTGGAGCGCGAGGCCAAAGAGCGAGCATCAGCCGAAGAAGCGATGCGAGCCCAAGAGAAGGCGGAGCAGGAAGCATCCGGGAAGAAGCCTCGCGGCAGAGAGCCGGGGCCCGTAAAGACAGAGCCGGAAGGGAAGGCACAGCGGAACTTCACAGACCCGGAAAGCCGGATAATGAAGGACGCAAAGAAAGCCTTCGTGCAGGCATACAACGGACAAGCTGCGGTAGACGCAGATCATCAGATTGTAGTGGCGTGTGATCTCACGAACCAGGCAGCGGACTCACCGCATCTTAGTGACATGATCGAGGCAATCAAGGAGAACACCGGAAAGAAACCGGAAGAAGTATCCGCCGATGCCGGATACTTCAGCAGCGACAACATAGAGATGGTCGAGCAGCAAGGGATCGACGCTTATATACCGCCTGACAGACAACGTCATGGCAAAGAGCCGACGGCGCCTTCCTGCCTTGATCCGGCAAAGCAATCCGCCGCAGATCGCCAGAGAGCAAAGCTCTTGACTCCTCTTGGCCGAAAGATCTACGGGAGGCGGAAGGAGACGGTAGAGCCGGTGTTCGGCCAGATCAAGAGCGCACGGAACTTCCGAGGCTTCCTACTCCGAGGCCTTGCGAAAGCGAAGTCGGAGTGGACGCTTGCGTGTCTTGGGCACAACATGCTGAAGCTATACCGATACGGCGACCGGAAATCGATCTTCGATACGTAGATATATGACCTGGATCAGGCTGATTATCAAGGTACAAGGGGTCTTTACAGACCCTCGCCGGAAATCCGGCGAAAAACACTATCGAACAGCAGCCAGCGCGACCCCGCAGATGGGAAACTCACCCACATAGCGGGGAATTCTCAGACAGGCTGCTAGTCCAAAAAGCGGTCCAATCCTCTCCGAAACACCTGGCGCATCCTTCTCATGCCGAGTTAGCCTCCGCCAGCCGTTCAGGTGTTCCTCGACACAACCATACGAATCCTCGGTCACGTCAGAGTAATCCTTCGATTTCAGGGGTCTCCTAAACTTCAGGGCGCTCGTGTCTTTGGCGTAGAAGAGGATGGAGTCAAAGACGGAAGGAATGAACTCAGCAGTTCGATTGCTGGTAGTCCTAAACCTCAGCTCTGCTATGAAATTGGCGTCTCCGAATACCTCATCCAGCAACCCGCGCACCCGATGCACGTTCTCATCCCCGATCTGGACGAAGATAGCCCCAGTGTCCGTTAGCAGATCCTGCGCAACCTTCAACCGATCCCGCAGGTAGGTCAGGTAGGAGTGGATGCCATCCCGCCAGGTATCACGAAAGGCCCTGACCTGTTCGGGCTCTCGGGTGATGTGATCGACCTTACCATCTTTCACGTCTCGACTCGTAGTTGACCACTGGAAGTTGGAGTTGAACTTGATGCCATAGGGCGGGTCGATGTAGATGCACTGGACCTGGCCGCGCAGCCCTTCGCGCTCCGCCAGCGATGCCATCACCTGGAGGCTGTCGCCCAGAATCATGCGGTTGGCCCAGTGCGCATCGTGCTGGTAGAAGTCGGTCCTCGCTCCATCGTCCGGCAGGCCGTTGAAGTCGGCGAAAAGATCGATCTGAGACTCAGCAGCTTTGGCATCTACCTTGCTGTGTCGCAGCAGGTCGTCGATCAACACCTTGGGCTGGACCTTCTCCTGTATGTAGAGCGGCGGGGCGTGAACCACCAGATCCGACCAGTCCTGCTCATCCTTCCCACGCCAGACCAGTTGCGGGTCGAGGTCCCGGTTCCGGCGCTCGTAGGCAATGCTGACAGGGCTCTTCTCCGCCTCTTGCATGACCGACTGATGCTCAGCGGACGGGATGTTCTTCCGCGTGGCGTCAACATGCTTCAGTGTTTCAACGGTCTTGTTCGACTGCTTTGCCATATCATGATCCTCGCATTTCCGGCTGGGCGGTCACGTCACCGATCATCTTGTTGAACTCAGCTTCGACTCGGGCCTCGAAATCAGTCTCGATCTCGTAAACCTCCGTGAACTCGGCAGACGCCCAGCGGCCATAGGTGCCCAGGTTGTTCACACCCGGCACCCAGTAGGTGTCCATGGTGGTCTTCTTCTCTTTGGCATCCTCGCGCCGATAGCCCTTGATCTCTACGATCAGGTGCAGCAGGTCGTCCTCACCGCGACCGTCGTCCACCAGCACGATGAAGTCGGGGATGTACGTGCGCATCTCCGAGCCATAGCGGTACGGCACGTCGAGCCCTAGATTGTGATTCTTCACATAGGCCCGGACAGATGGATGCGATTCGGCCACTCGGCAGAACTCGGCCTCCCAATCGCTGTCGAGAATGACCCAGTTGATGTGGCAGCGCCGTGCGTCCGTCTCCCAGCGGCTGGTTCTCGATGTGGTGAAATTCACGTACATGGTCGAGCCGGTGGGGTTGTAGGGATCGAGCATCGCCTTGACGGGCCGTTGGCCTACAAGCGCGCGGGTGATGCCGGCGGTGATGCGCTCGCAGGCCATATCCGCAAGCTCCTGATACATGAGCTGTGCCGGATAAGTGCCGCCTTTGCAGACCAGGCAGGTGTCGAGCCATTGCTTTGTGATCCGCTTGAGTTGGCCAAACAGGTGCAACTTGGGCTCTTCGCCGGGATCGCGCCACTTGGTGTAGAGCAGACGCTGTGTGATATGGAACAGCAGCGTTGAACGGCGCATATCGCCAGTATGGACGAGATTGAGATCGACGCCCTCGCCGATGATCCCCTGGTTCTTGGTGATCGAGGGGCCGACAAGGTCCGGGGTCAACTCCATCACCGAGTCCTCGTTGAACTCGGCGGTCAGCCGCTCCTCCGGCAGTTCGACTCTGTAGCCTGCCACGCGCGGGAACTGGATCTCAAGAGCAGCGCGGTCCGGGCGGACGGCCCTCACCTGGATGGTCTCGCGTGGCGGCTGAGGCGGGGCCACTACCGGCTTGGCGGTGAAGTCGAACGGAATCCCCAGGACATCGGCATACTCGACGTTGAAGAGGTTATCCTCGTTCAGATCGTAGGACTGCCGGCGCAACGCGCGGCCGATCACCTGCTCGCACAGCAGTTGGGTGCCGAAAGCGCGGACGCCGAGCACATGGGTGACCGTATTCGCATCCCAGCCCTCAGTGAGCATGGATACCGACACTACGCAGCGGATGGAGTCGCCGAGCCGGCCTGCCTTCCCGACGGTGTTCATTACCTCTCGGAGCAAGTCCTGGTCGGTGATGTTGTCGGCCTGGTTGCGATCGCCGGTGCGCTCCATGATCTCTCGCCGGAAGCGGTCGATCTCGTCGGATGCCATCGACCGGAAGCTATCGTCGAGCGCCTCACCGGATTCAAGCTGTACGCTGTCGATCAGTAGCGTACGAGGGCGACCGAGCGGATTGCCGTGCTCGTCGAAGTTGCGGAACAAGGCCAGCCGGCCATTCTCCAGAGTGCTTGAACCGTCTTCGTTCTCTCGCTGGAAACCTGAGATGTAGTCGTAGACCAGCTTGGACGTGGCGGTATTGTTGCAGACGACGATGAAACAGGGCGGCACTGTAATGCCGGCCTTCCCCCAAAGGTCGTAGGTCTTGACGAAGTGCCCGTAGAGGGCTTCCAGCGCGGTCTGGAGTTCCACAGGGATGCTCAATGGGTCGAGGGTGCTGGTTTTGCCCCTGCGCTTCTTTGGCATCCGGCTTCGGATGTGTTCCCAGAGGTTGCGGAACACCGGAACCTCCTCGCCTGGAATGTTGTCCGCCACTGGCACCCGTGGCAGCTTGACGATCCCGCATTCGATGGCGTCCATCAGCGAGAAGTCGCTCATCGTCCAGGGGAACAGGGTACCCTCAGCATAGCCCGAACCGCGCAGGAAGAATGGTGTCGCCGACAAGTCTATCAGGTGTGTAAGCCCGAGCTTGCGGTTGACTATCTCCAGGCCGGATATCCAGAGACGCGCAGCCTCGTTGTTCTTCTCGGCTTCTTTCTTATCGTCACTGGTCAGGTCTTCCTCATCATCACGGCCCGGCTTCTCGCGGTAGCAGTGGTGCGCCTCATCGTTGATGACCAGGATATTCTTCATGCCCATCAGACCGGGCATCACGCGCTGGAGCATCTGACCCTCGGTCTCAAGCGTGTTGAGCGCCTCACCACGGCCCTGGAGCAGGGATCGGCCACCTTTGGATAGCTCCATCCTCTCCTTGAGCTTGAATGCGTGGTAGTTGGTGATGACGATCTTGGCCCGTTCGAGGTCGGCGAGCATGTCGTTGGGGACGAGTTCGCGGCTCTGGTAGTAGCTGTCCGGATCGTTCGGCTGGAGCACACGAAGACGATCCCTGATGGTTATGCCGGGCGTGACCACGAGGAATCCTCGTGTGAACTTCTTGCTGTTCGGGCGGCGCACAGCATTGACGGTCTGCCAGGCGATCAGCATGGCCATAACGGTCGTCTTGCCCGCGCCGGTGGCGAGCTTCAATGCCATTCGCAGCAATTCGGGGTTCGCGTCGGCGTTGGCATTGACCAGATGCTCCAGGAAGTCCCTGCCGGCCTTCTCGTTCGGTGCGACCTCAGTCAACCAGATTGCGGTTTCTGCGGCTTCCACCTGACAGAAAAACGGTCGGAAACTGCTGAACTTGTGATGCCGCCAGTGTTGGAGCAGCCGCGCTGTCTCAGGGGTAACCTTCCAGTCGCTGGGGTTTGGTATGTTGCGCCACTTGTCCACATGGCTGCGGAGAGCATTGATCACCGAGGTGGGATCGTACTGCTGCTCTGCCGTCGTCAGCCCTTTACCTTCATCGAAGAGCAACGATGTCTGTTCCGCCGCCGCTTTGCGCTTCCTCGGCTTCGGGATCGGCGTGATGAACTCCGCACGCCGCCGGCTCTCGATGATCTGCTGTGTAGGCTGGCCCTGCTCATCGAGTTCCCAGTGACGCGTCGGGTACTCGTACGGAGAGTTCAGGATGGGCTTCTCGAAGAATAGGTTTCCCACTTCCGTTCATCTCCTGGCAGGCAGAGATGACCACTCAGAGAGCGGCGGCCTCTCAAACCATCCTACGTCGTCACTTGCGGATGTGATGCGCTTCGCATGGTGGGCGTATGGTGGAACTATTCGACGTGTGGGTATCGCTGTCCTGCTTGGGCCACGCGGTACCAAATCGGTGTTGTATGGAAGTGGTGCGCGACAACCATGTCGTGTCGGCCACTTCGGGGGTCCGCATATGGTTTCGTTCCCCAGGCGTTCGGTCGAAGTTAATCTGGACCGAGCGTTGTATGTGTGTCGGCGATTGCTTGCTTAGTGGTCTAGCGGTAACTATACAATCTCTTGCAGATAAGCCATATATATAAGTTTGGGGTCGCTCATTCATGGGTAAACAAGCAAACAGTTTCACCTATGGAGGATTAGGGAAGACTATGCCGGCTTGCCGCAACTAGCTCGGCGAAGAATCCCACGCCTCTTAGCTTCACCCGATGCACCACCTGATCTACCTGTCACAACTTATGCCATGACGGCAGCCAAGGAATGGAAGCCCCGATATTATGGGCCGTTCGCAAGTCGATTCGTAGACCTGCGGGCTCTTCCCATGTGTGATTCTCTATCAGCGAAAGGATGATCTGACTATGCGCCCTGCCATGCTCCACCTGCGTCTGACTCTCTTGCTTGCCTTGCTCGGAGGCATGATGTTCATGCTGGCCGGTACGCCCGCTAGCTCCCAGAATGAATATGAACTCAAGCGGGGCAACTTCCATGTGCACTCGAATATCAGCAACAAACTGCCACCTATAACGTCAAGCTGCTATTGGGATTGGCCTCCTGTTGCCCCTGATCACGCATTCGCTGGCCAACCGGATGATGTGATGGCCGATTCGCACACAAGCGGGCTCGATGTGGTAGGTTTCTCAGAACACGGAGGAAAGATTAACCATGATGACACGTTTTTGCAGTATGATGAGTGGACATATCTTCGGAACATCGCAAGGGCTGGTGGGCCGGTTGCGCTCAGAGGCTTCGAGTGGACTGGTCAGCAACACGTGAACGTTTTCGGGACCGAGCATTATTGTGACGTGACCAACTGGTGTACCACTGGTGATCCAGAACCAACCTCAGACAATTTCAGCAGCCTTGCCAGTTGGCTTCTGGAGGAACCGCACTGGACGAATGGAAAACCACCAGTTGCCCAATTCAACCACATCGGATCTGGGAGCAACTTCGGCGGTTTCGCTTGGCCAGGCGGGTATAGTACATACCTGGACAGCATATTCTGTCTAGCAGAGCTGACCACAGATCCGCTTGGCAGGCAAGACATATACCTGAGGGCAGGTGCATACGAGAGTATTTACAGCGAGGCTTTGCAGGCTGGATGGCACGTTGCCCCATCGATAGGCAGTGACAATCAGCTCCGCATAGGTCAGAGTGCGGCTGACCATCATACTGGTCTGTGGATAGATGCTGGACAGGTGGGGACACGTGATGGTGTAATGGAAGCCCTGAGGTCGCGCCGTGTGTTTGCCTCGGAGGACAAGAACTTCGAATTACGTGTTCAGGTCGTCATCGATGGCGAGACAGCCATTCACTGGATGGGTGAAGTGGTTACTCTGGAGGAAGGTAGAGGGGTCACCTTTCGGATCCGCGCATACGATCCAGATGCGCAGGATGCCATGCAGTCCATCTTCCTTGTATCTCCCAACAGAGGCGTTTTCCTCCCAAGTACCGTTAGTGATCAGGGTGACCTTACGCACACATGCCACATAGAGGCAGACAAGATTCTTGATCGGGTCGGCAAGACTGATCGGGCGGAGCGGTGTTTGTTCCTGCGTGTCACGCAGCAGGACGGGGATTCGGTGTACTCAGCGCCGATGTGGCTCAAGCCGACATCAGGGTCCGATCCGCCGCCAACTCCGACCGTGGCCGCTCCTACCCTCAGTATAGGCGGTGGCGGATTCGGTTCTGTGCAGAATGTTATCATAGACTGCGCGACAGATGGAGCAACCATATATTACACTATCGACGGCTCCACACCCACACAGAGCTCTCCCACGTTAGCTCGCGGTGGAACCATCAGGATCGACCACAGCCTTACCCTGAAAGCAAGAGCATACAAGGATGGAGAGTGGAGCGAGGTTGCCTCCGCGGTCTTCGTGATAACCGGCGCTATCAGGGTCTGCGCGTATGCCGACCAGAACTTGAACGGCCAGTTTGACGCGGGCGAGGCATTGCCCCACTGGCCATTCCGCATTGTAGGCGGAAGCCAAACGTATGAGACCGGAGTAGACGGTTGTGCCATCATCTCCGGGTTTGATGCCGGCGCGTATGCCGTAACGCAGGCGGTCGGTGATTTGGACGGTAACGGCAACTTCTCGTTCGGGGGCAAACGCTATCACGCGTTCGATGGACTCAGCCAAACGCCTACCGTCGTACCTGGTCAGACCGTGAACGTGTCCTTCCGAAACGTCTGCCTCGGCGCGATCCAGGCAACCGTGTTCAACGATAGAGACATGAATGGCCAACTGGGTGGCGGTGAGATCGATCCCGATATGAACCAGTGGCCGCTCACACTCACAGGCACACTGATCAACAATAGCCCGGCTGAGACAGTCCCGGGCCATGCGGGCGCTGATGGCATATGCGTATTCCCAGACCTGTTCCCAGGGACCTATACCGTCAGTGAAGATGGCAGTGGGATTGCATGGGTGAAGACCAGCCCGTGTGGAACGTACTGCGATCTCAAGGCTGATTGGAACGGCAGGCGCTGGATATTCACGGTGGCTAAGGAAGAGGGCCAAGGTCCTGCCTACTCAAGCACCTGTGACCTCGCTACGCCGCCGTCCGTGGGCGGCATTGTGATCGGCTGCAGCGACAACAAGAGATTCCAATTCGGCAACACGTGCCTGAACCCTGTGACGGTCACGAAGTTCAGGGACCTCGATATGGACGGGTCGAAGGGCGGCTCAGAGGAAAGACTCAACGACTGGCCGCTCAGGCTGACCGGGACAAGAGTCAACGGCCAGGTCATATGCCCGGATGAGGTACTGACTAGCGGCGGCGGCACACACACCTTCGCTGACCTTGCTCCAGGTTCTTATGCGGTGGCAGAAGATGGCCACGGCATCGTCTGGGAAAAAGTCCAGACCGACTGCCCACCCATCGCCTACTGCGACTGGCGCACGACCTGGAACGGCGGAAGATGGCAGGCGACGGCTCCTCGTCCGCCGGATAACTGTGCCGCCGCAGGGCCTGTGCCCTCACTCGGCTTCAACGTCGCCTGCGGTCCCATAGCACCACTCGACTTCGGCAATGTTTGCTTAACGACGATCAGCGCCGAGAAGTTCAAGGACTGCAACATGGATGCCGTCTGGGATATGGATGAAGTCGCCCTGAGCAACTGGCCGATGAAGTTGGTCGGCACCAGGCGGGATGGCAGGCCAATCTGCACTAGATACGGGATGACTGGCGGCGACGGTAAGTACGTAGTCGCCGATCTCGCGCCAGGTAACTACGTGGCAAGCGAGGAATCGGATCCCTTGGCGGCGAAGCAGATCCAGTGGGAGAAGCATCAGACGACCTGCGGAACCATCAGCTACTGTGACTGGCGAACCTGGTGGAATAATGATCGCTGGCAGGCGACGAACCCCAGGCCGGCGGACGACTGCAATGATGCAGGGAACGCTCCTGCGCTTGGCGTCGCTCTGGAATGCATCCCGCAGAGAGCGGTTTTCGGCAACGTGCCGTTGAGAACCGTCAGCGCCTTTACCTATCACGACCTCAACCTGACTGGCAAGTACGAGAAGGACGGCGAGCCATTCGTCGATGCAGACGGGGACGGAGTGTGGGATACCGCAGAGCCGTTTACCGATCTGCCTCCCTGCAACGGCACACGGGACTCGGACGAGTTCTTCTTCGACAGGAACAAGAACGGTGTTTGGGAGACTGCGGAACCGTTCACCGATCTCGACGCTGACGGCCAGTATGATCCGGCGGAGTGCCCTGTCCACTCGTGGCCGTATGCTCTTCTGGGTAGCCGAGCCGACAACCGGCCGCTCTGCCCCAAAGGTCTCACCGACAGCACCGGCTGGATCACTTTCCCCGATATTCCTCCGAGCAATGCACTGGGATACACGCTCAAGGAAGACTTGTCATGGTGCCCTGTCTTGTTGGGATGGCCCGGACAGGATCCCATCCTGCGCACAACCCTGCCGATCACACCCATCTGCACTGGATATGGCGGCGGCAATCTCGTTGACCGCTGGCAGGCGACTACCCCTGTCCGCACGGATTTTGTCCTTCAGTGCGAGCAGAGTCGGTCGGACAGCTTCGGAAATGTCGGTCTGGCGAGAGTAGACGGGGTCAACAAAGTGTACGATGACGGCATGCCCGGCCAGGGAACACCCAGGCCGGGAGTCGGCTGGAAGATAGACCTTGCCGGACAGGATCACTACGGGCGGAATGTCGTCGCGAGCTTCCCCGAGTGTGCGCTCCTCCTACCTGCGTCCAAGTCGCCGATCGCCATACCTTGCCGGACTCCCGGCTGGTATGAGACGACGGTCGACGCGGACGGCAATTTCGCCTTCGTCGATCTGCTGCCCGGCCACTACCATCTCGCCGAGCAGCCGAATCCCGACTACCGATTGGCAATCGACAAACCAATGCTATGCGGTTTCGATGTCATGGCCACCCCATGGACGGTCGAGCTTCAGAACATTAACAAGAGCCTCGCCTGGAAGGTCTACCAGGTCTACCCAGGCGATTCCATCGGGACCGAGACGAACTACTTCGGTCACCTGGGCACGTCGGGCGATCCGATCCTCGCCGTCCCAGGCGTGCTGCAGATCGGGCCAGGGAACAACTGGGAGAACTACAAGCAGGCTCCGCAACTCTGCCGTGAGTCACCGGCCAAGAACACGGTTCTCATCAAGGAATCCCCCGTGTTCTCACAGTGCGCAGACATCTTCCCTGCGGTGAGCATCCGGCAGGCGGGATCGTCAAACCTGCGTCTTCAATGGCCGCTGATGTATGAGACACCGGGCACGATGTGGACTCTCAAGCTCACCTACGGTACCAAGACGCCGGTCCAGTTCCCCGGAGAGGCTGTGGAGGGATACTTCCACCAGGATGAGTGGAGATGGGTGGTGGACACGGACATCCCCAACATGCTCCTTCTACTGGATCTTTTCCACGAGGTCCCCTTCGGCGCCGACGAGGTGCCTCTCATCTCCGACGAGCTTCTCTATTGGGCACTCGGACAGAAGCTCACGGATATTGGAACGCTCGCGACCAGGAAGGATATGGTGAACGCCGGCCTGTTGCTCGGGGAGTTCGAGATGGAGGTCATGGATGCATGTATCGGCGTATCACCCTCCAAGCCCAATCCGACTGGGCCGCAGACGGGCGTAGCTCAGACGCTTGAGAATCCGGCGTGCTGCAAGCTGCTCGTTGACGCCGAGTACATCGGGAAGAAGCTCGGCATCATGCAGCCGAGATAGGACGCGTAGGTGGACTACTGAACTGGTATCGGAAGGTTTGAGGCGGTGGCATTCATCACGTGGCCGCCTCTCTAGCGCAGTGACGCGAAGGCTTAAGGAAGCGCCTGTAATCACGTCGGCAGCGATGGCTATGGATCGTATCCGGGTTGGGTCTAAGCGATACATCGACGGCTTCGGATAGCTCAAGAGGCATATGGCGGTAAGTTGGGTACTGCCACCAAACACGCCCTGCTCTTGACCGACGACCTACTGTGCTGATAGGCAGGGCAACTCCCTGCTCCACGGAGATCGTTACAGCAGAGAATGGATTGCGTAGTGTCCGCGACTCACGATACTGATCTCGAAAACAGGGATTGCGTCGGATGGCTTGTGTCCATTCCCCCAATTCCCCCTGGCGCTACCACACGAACCTCACGGCCCGTCCCTGATCCCGGCTCAAACCGCGGATGGGGCGGGCCGTTTTTCTGTGTCCGCGCCGCGAATAACGAGCCTTACTGCAACGGGCGTGTCTATCGGATCGACTCCTGCGCTGTTTCCTGTCGATCGGTTTGGCGAATACGACCACCGGAATGGAACAGGATGGTCACCAACTGACGCGCCGTGCGGGAGCATCGCTCAAAAATGATCGCTTGACAATCGTTCGAGTTGGGACTATATTGCGAACAGGAGGTACGCCTATCGAATAGAAGGATCGAGCTTCGGCATCCATTTCCCAGATTCGTATGATCCCGCGTAATGGCGGGGCGGGGAGCTTGCCCGCATGGTGGCCACCAGAAGGACAAGAACGGTAAGAATGCTCAAGGTAAGACAGGTTGTCTGTACCGCGATGTTGTTACTCCTGCTGGTTGCATCGGCAGGTTATGCCCAGGAGTTCCGATCCATCGAGATTACGGCATGGGGGTCGGGCTTCGAGAGCGCATCAGCGTGCACAGCGCTGGTCAACTACGCAGATTCCTGCAATCTCAACTGCATCATCCCTGAACTCAGGCTCAGATGCGACGCGTACTACAATTCCAACTTCGAACCCCCCGGCACAGGTGTCGCCCCGTCACCCGCGGGTTTTGACTCTCTGGCCGATCTCATAACCAAGGCCCACGCCGCTGGTATCGAAGTCCACCCCTGGGTCGTGACTTTCCGCGTCTGGACGACAGTCGACGGACCCGCGCACATGTCTCCGGAGCACATCTGGTATACGCATGGTCCCGGGCAGAGCGATCCGGACGAGGACTGGCTCATGTACAGCGACACGGGCGCTTGGAGCTACGGCGGCGTGTCCAACCTCGATCCGGGCGTCCCGGCGGTTGAGGACTACCTCATCAGCGTGTTCATGGATATGGTGAACAACTACGATGTGGACGGCCTCAACCTGGACTACATCCGGTATCCTCAGACGAGTTGGGGCTATAACCCCAAGGCCGTCGCCAGATTCAACGCCGAGTATGGGTTGAGCGGCAACCCTTCGTCCAGCAATACCACATGGCAGAACTGGCGCAGAGATCAGATCTCCAATCTGGTGAAGCGGCTGTATCTCGAGATCAAGGCCGTCAAGCCTTGGGTCAAGCTGAGCGCCGACGTATGGAACTCGGCAACCACGGGGAACAACAGCTACTTCCAGAACTGGGATCACTGGATGGCGAACCACTGGCTGGACTTCGCGCATCCGATGTCCTACACGTCCACCAACTCCACCTTCAGTGGCTGGTGCGATGCTTATGTAAACAACGCGCACGGACGGCACGTATATCCGCTGGTCGATGCCTCAAACAGCATCACCGGGAATGTGCTTCCGCAGATCGACTCCGTGCGAACGCATGACTTCGCCGGCACCGGGCTCTATGCGTACAGCTCGATCCCGAACAAGTCGGCGCTCCAGAGCGCATTGGTCAGCGGCCCATTCCCGACGGCTGTCGGGATGCCTGACATGCCCTGGCTCAGCACCCCCACCCTCGGGATGCTGAAAGGGTATGTTAAGACCGGCGCCGGTGTAGCCATCTATCCTGCGACCGTCACCATCCAGAGCAGGAACACAAAGAACACCGGCACGGGTTTCTATGGGTTCGTCGACCTGACGACCGGTACATACACCGTTACGGCCAGTGCGCCGGGATACGTCAACGTCAATGGCCAGGTGACTATCACCGCGGGCCAGGTCGCTACTCTCAACCTGACAATGGGCTCAGACACGACTCCGCCGACGATATCGAACGTGCGGACGGCCAATGTTCAGGCGACGAATGCCCAGGTCCTCTGGGACACGAATGAGGGCGCGACGAGCCAGGTCGAGTACGGCTTGACCACCGGCTATGGAAACCAGACGACCGAGAACATGGCGCTCGTTACCGCGCATACCGTCCAACTCGTCAATCTGACGGGGAACACGCTCTATCACTATCGAGTGAAGAGCAGGGACGGCGCGGGCAACCTGAGGACCTCGAGCGACTACACGTTCACAACCGCGCCAGGTGATACCGTTGCCGATATCATCATCGACAACACATCCGCCACGCTTGTCGGCAGTTGGACCACGGGCACATCCGCCACCGACAAGTACGGCACGAACTACTACTACTGCACCACCGCCGCAAGCGAGACCAAGTCGGCACGGTGGACGCCGAACATCATCACCGCCGGCAACTACGACGTCTACGTCTGGTATCCCGCGGGATCGAACCGTACCGCCATGGCGCCGTACACCGTGTACTGGAACGGCGGCTCGCAGACCTACACCGTCAACCAGAAGGTCAGCGGCGGCGTATGGAACCTCATCGCCGAGACCAAGCCGTTTGCGATCGGCACGGGCGGCTCCGTGAAGCTGGGTAACGGCACAGGTGAATCGGCGCTGAACGTCATGGCTGACGCCGTCAAGTTCGTCTATCCGCAGGCGGCCGATACCGAAGATCCGACGGTCCCGACGAACCTGAATGCCGTCGCGATCTCAGGCACGCAGGTCGATCTCACGTGGACCGCGTCAACCGACAACATAGGGGTCACGGGCTACAAGATCTACCGCGACAGCGTGGAGATCGACACGAGCACGACTCCGTCGTATTCCGATACCACCTGCACGTCGATGACGACATACAGCTATCGCGTATCGGCCTACGATGCTGCGAGTAATGAGTCCGGCCTGAGCACCGCGGACGTCGTGACGACGCCCGACTCAGCGCCGCCTACCGTGCCGACGAATCTCTCGGCAACAGCGATCTCTCAGACTCAGATCAACCTGAGCTGGACCGCTTCCACCGATAACGTCGGTGTGACGGGCTACAACGTCTACAGAGACGGCGATTACCTGACCACCGTCGCAGGCGCGAGCTGCTCGGACACGAACTGCGTGGCGAATACTCTCTACACCTACCAGGTGACGGCATTCGACGCGGCGGGCAATGAGTCCGGGCTGAGCACGCAGGCGTCGGCTACCACGCTGGCCAGCACGGACATAGTGATGGACAACCCGGCCGCCGTGTTTGTCGGAAGCTGGATCGTCGGCACGACGTCCAGCGACAAGTACGGCGCGGACTATGAGTTCGCCACGACCGCGGCCACCGAGACGGCGACCGCGACATGGACTCCGAATATCGGTGTCTCCGGGTACTACGTGGTCTACTGCTGGTATCCGCAGGGTGCGAACCGCTCCTCCGCTGCTCCCTATACCGTGAACTGGAACGGCGGATCGCAGACGGTCAACGTGAACCAGACCACAGGCGGCGGAACGTGGAACACGCTGCTCACCAACAAGCGGTTCCTTTCCGGCACCGGCGGCAGCGTCAAGCTCGGGAACGGCACCGGCGAGGCATCGCTCGTAGTGTTGGCCGATGCGGTGAGGTTCCTGATGGTGTCGGACGATCTGACTGCTCCCACCGTGCCGACGAACCTGTCGGCGACCGCGGTCTCGACGAGCCAGATCAACCTGACCTGGACCGCCTCGACTGATAACGTGGCTGTCACCGGCTACCGGATCTTCCGGAACGATGTCGAAGTCGGAACGAGCGCGACCACTTCGTTCTCCGATCCCGGACTGACGCAGTACACCACCTACACCTACAAGGTGGCGGCCTATGATGAGATGGGCAACGAGTCGGCCAAGAGTTCGCCGGACTCCGAGACCACCTGGGACGGGCAGGCGCCGACTGTCCCGACCAATCTCAACGCGACTCCTATCACCAGCACCCGGATAGACCTCACCTGGACCGCCTCGACTGACAATGCAGGCGTGACGGGCTACAAGATCTTCCGGAACAGCGGGCAGATCGGGACGTCTCCCACCGCGAGTTACAGCGACACCACATGCTCGCCGAACACAACGTATTCCTACGAAGTGTCGGCCTATGACGCCAGGGGCAACGAGTCCGCCCACAGTGCGGCTGATGTCGCGACCACGCCTTCCGGCAGCCTGGCGAACATCATCATCGACAACCCGGCCGCGACGTTCACCGGGACATGGACTACGTCCACCACCGGCACGGATAAGTACGGGACGAACTACAGATGGGCCAGTTCGGCGGTCTCCCAGAGCCGGACCGCCAAGTGGACGCCGACCATCGCAACTGCCGGAGGGTATGACCTCTACGCATGGTGGTCCGTCGGTTCGAACAGGGCGACGAACTCGCCGTACTTCTGCCAGTGGAACGGCGGCTCACAGACCGTCAACGTCAACCAGACGATCAACGGCGGCGCGTGGATGAGTCTGCTCACGAACAAGAGCTTCGCGACAGGCACCGCCGGCTTCATCAGGCTGGGGAACGGCACCGGCTCGACGGGTAAAGTCGTCGTCGCCGACGCCGTGAGGTTCCAACAGGTCAACTAACAGACCGCCGCTTCCCGATCGTTGGGGATGGAGTTGGACTCCATCCCCAACGATTAGCGCGAAGGGCAGGGGGATCACTCTCCCTGCCCTTTCTTCCGAGTAAGTGACTGCACCACAAGCGGTTGTTTCCGTCACAAACTCCGGAGAACCCCACCCCGGCCTTCGGCCACCCCTCCCCGCAACGGAGAGGGGACGTGGGCGACTCCCCCTCTCCGTTGCGGGGAGGGGTGGCCGAAGGCCGGGGTGGGGTTCTCCGGATCGCGGTTTGGCCATCAAAAGAGAAAAGGGCGGAGACATCATCGTCCCCCGCCCCATTCTGACTTCTGACTCCTGACTTCCTTCCCCCCCTACGCCGCCATATCACCCCGGGCAGCGATCGTCTCCGTACCTGACTGATCGCCGATCTGAGACGCGTCCGTGCCTCGATACCGCACGAAGTAGGAATAGTCCGTCCCGTCGCCGGTGATCCGGTCGGTGTAGGGCGATGCTTTCTGGAACGCCAGGAGCGAGAACTCGGTCTCCCCGGCCTTCCTGCGGTAGATGTTGCATCCCGCCGCCCATGCCGGCCTGCTGTTCATCCGCTCATTCGTCGGGTTCGTGCCGAAGTGGATCACCACCTTGGCGATCGCGCTCTCCAGGAATATCGCCGGAGTCTCCGGCCCGATGGAATGAGTCGTGGGAGCTGAGCGGACCGGCAGCCCGAGTTCGCCGCGAATCTCGTCCGTCATGCCCGGAGCGTGCTGGACGCGCTGAACCAGCGGACGAATAGTGTCCTTCAATGCGCCCTTCTTGTTCTTCTTGTCATTCGACGCCGCGGTGAACGCGAGCTTCTTGTCGCCATAGCTCGAGTGGGCCGTGTTGAACGCGGTGTAATCGGTCTGCAACGGCACTATGTCCGCCGCATCGAGGCCCAGGTCCACCAGATGGTCGGTCAGACCCGTGACCAGATTGTAGGTCCAAGATGCGAGTTCCGCATCGTTTGCAGGCACATAATCATTCGCCATTTCAGTACCCTCCCGTAGATGGATTTTTGCTCCCTCAAGCGTCGTCGGCATCGTTGCCCGATGGTTTCCTGCGGTCCGGATCCAGAGCTCTGCGCTCGCACAAATGTGCTCTGCATCCGCACAAATGTGCTCTTCATTCGAACAAATGTGCTCTGCATCCGCACAAATGTGCTCTTCATTCGAACAAATGTGCTCTGCATCCGCACAAATGTGCTCTTCATTCGCATGAAGATCCATCGGATCCTGGCTGGAGAGCATGTGATGCCGCTGTGGCCTCAGGGGGATGGGATCGAGATCAGAGTGTGGACTTTCGAAGTAACACCGAGCGGCTGCCCAGAGGAGGGGAATCCGGCATCCGGAATCCGGCAAATCCGCATTCCGCACTCCGCATTCCGCATTGGTCTCCCGGGCTTGCGGCCCGATGGCCCGATCCGTATCCGCCTTCCGCCGATTGACTGCTCAAGGAACGAGTGATTGCCTTACACCCAGATGATTCCACGCATATTGCGGAGGTTGATACTGTTTTTTTTACCGGGTGTCGGAAAATCGGCGGTGGAGGTGGGATACTCGCCGCCCGAACCGCCCGTGTTGCGCGGCAGCGGGGAGACCAATCGCCGAGAAGGAAAACATGTCCTTGAACAAATCGGCGACTAGGTATATAATCCCTCGTAAGAATCGCGAGTTATCAGAGCCTCGACCGGACCTCGCCGCAAATGCCCGGATTCATCCTGCCGTCGAAGATGCGGCGTTCATGGGGGGACGCACATGGCTGACCTGGAAGCATATCTACAAGAGAAGAGCCCAGACCTGCACAAGAAGTACATCGAGATAACTGAGGCGTGCAAGAAGCTCTGGGGCAATACCAAGCTCGATTGGTTTACTGACCATACCCCAACCCACTCCGCCAGGTTAGTGCGATACCTGAACCAGATGCTCGCCCCGATAGAGCAGACCGACCGCTTCCTGACCCCTGATGAGTGCTTCGTTCTGTTATCGAGCTGCTATCTGCACGACATCGGTATGCAGGACATGAGGAGGACGGGAAAGACCGAGGAGAAGTTGAGCGATGAGGAGTTCCGTCGCATACGGGATGAGCACGCACAGAGAAGCTTCGATATGATCAAAGAAGGGACTCTGCGCCCGGACGGTATCAACTCTGTGGATATCAGGTTGGAAGGTCAGGATGCATGGGCCAGGGCAATGGCATGGGTCAGCAAGGCGCACTCCACACGCTACTACGATGAATCTGTAGAGTACATCACCAGCGATCCACTCATAGTCAGAGGAAATCGGCTGAGAGGTCCATTCCTTTGCGCTCTGCTCCTATTGGCCGATGAACTTGATCTGACTGACGAACGCGTGGATTTCTCACAGGCAGTTCTGAAAGACTTGTCGCCCGAGACCTTGCTCCACTGGTATGTGCATCACTACATTGAACTGGTAGAGATTGTCAACCAGCAGGTCAGTATCACCTACCGCATCCATGAGGAACTAAAGCCGTATGCAGATCTCCTGAAGGCACATGTTGCAGGTAAGCTGAATGGCCAGTTCCATCGCTGCAGCCCGATCTACCGTGAGGCAGCCGGCATTGGCGGTCTCGAACTTGCGACTGCGAAGGTGAACATGAGCGAAGGATTCAAGAGACCCATGCCTGCCGAGGTCCTGGAACTGCTCAAGAAGGAGGCCGAGCCGGACGAGAGCGAATCGCCCGAAGATAATGCGCCCGGTACAGCCATCCGCGTGCGTCCGCCTCAACCCTCCTCCCTGTTCACTGGGCGCGCTGATGAACTGGAAATGCTTGAGGGTCTAGTTAGCGATCACAGGGTGTCCATGATCACGGGTATCGGCGGAACAGGCAAATCCCAACTCGTAGCCCAGTATGTTGCTGAGCGGACCCACTTCCCATCGGACTCTGTGTATTGGTTCGATCTCGCATACAAACAGACTGCCGATGATATCGCCATCGCACTCGGCTTCAGCGAGATGCTGAAGAAGGAGAGGATGACGGCACAGGAAAAGGGCGCCAATCTGGCTGATATCATCGATCGGACCAAGTGCCTGGTGGTGATAGACAACATCCAGGACTGCCAGGATGAAGCCCTTGGTCATACGATTCATCAGTCGGTCGACCGCTTGAGTCGGTCTCGCATACTTCTCGTTGGAAAGTCCCGCCCCAAGTTCGTGGTCGTTCTGGAACCAAGACTCGTCATCAAGCAGATCAACGGACTGAAGGACGACGGCATAGCCTATGCCCGGAAGCTGAGAACCCAGTGGGAGATAGACATCACTGATGCTGAGACGGTGGATATGTGCCGCGAGGTCGGCAATCATCCTATGGCGATAGAGGTTGCATTCAACGTTCTCCGCTATGAGGAGAAGCCTCGAGACCTCCTGCAGAAGATCGTCGAGTTTACCAAGGATAGCGATGATCCAGAAGCTCTTAGCGCTCGCCTGCTTTCCGAACTGCACAGCCATGCTACTAAGCCTCAGCGTGATCTCGCCTACCGACTTTCCGTGTTCCGCAGGCCTTTCCCCCGGTCAGCAGCCGGATTCGCCGCCGGACGGGAAGATTGGCAAGCAGATTTCAAGGAACTCGTGGACAAATTGATGTTCAGGAAGGAAGATGACGAGTTCCATATGCATCAGTTGGTCAGGGCGTTCTGTAACGACAAACTCTCAGACACTGCAGGCACCTCTGCTCATGTTGGAGCCGCTGCCTTCTACAAGTCCCTGCGCGGGAACGGAGCCAACATCGCCTTCGAACACGAGATAGTCCACCACTTGCTACGCGGCGGCAGTCGCGACGAGGCCGTGGACATCTTGGTTAGTCACGGGAGAGATTTCCTGATCTGGGGGCACACATCTGCATTGCTGGACATGCTTGCCGAGGTAGACAATCGCGGGGGGCTAACTGACAGGCTGCTGAACCTCAGAGGTCGACTTTACGAGTCGCTTGCACAATACGACCTGGCAATGGTTGATCTAGATGCCGCGCGTTTATCCCCTGATCCGGAGTGTCGCGCCGAGGCTCTGTATAGAAAAGGGGCGATCTGGCTTGCGCGATGTGATCTGCAGAAGGCTGAGGGACTGCTGGAGGCCAGTCTCTCCATCGCGCAGGAGCATCACATCCCTCGGCTGATTGCTTACAACACGGATGCTTTCGGTCGCATGGCTGAAGGTCAGGGCCGTCTTCATGATGCTATGGCTCGGTTCCAAAGCGCATATGCCATTCTACAGAATGTGCCTCAGAGAGACGAACACGATATTGGCGTAGCCATAAGGAATATTGGAGCTGTATTACATGGCCAAGGAGACCTGAAACGAGCGATGGAGAAGTACGAGGAGAGCCTCCAGATACGTATCGCTGTCGGCGACCAGTTGGGCATCGGCTCTTGTGTGCACGACATAGGCAGCATACTTCAAGATCAGGGAAACCTAGATGGCGCAATGGCGAAGTACGAGGAGAGCCTCCAGATACGTATCACTGTCGGCGACCAGTCCGGCATCGCAGGCTGTACCAGGGCCGTGGGCACTATACTCGAAGCCAAGGCAGACCTAGAAGGCGCGATGGCGAAGTACGAAGAGAGCGTAGCGATATACTCTGCTATCGGCGAGCAGAGCGGTATCGGAGCCGGTATATGTAGCATAGGTCGTGTACTGCAGAGGCGCGGGGACCTGCAAGGAGCGATGGCTAGGTACGAACAAAGCGTGGCGATATATACTGCTATGGGCAACACCTTGAATGTCGCCCGTAGTCTTAACAACATGGCAACTGTCCACGACAAACTGAATGAACCTGGGCTGGCTGCAAATCGCTTTGCCGAATCGTGCGGTCTGTACCGAGACGCAGGGGCGTTGGGCGATCTTGCATTCACCCTGCGAAATCTGGCTCGATGTTATGAGAATGCTGGCGAGCACGAGTACGCTATACGTCCATTCCTTGAAGCTGAGGCTCTCTACCGGCGGCTCGAGCGCGAACGGGAGACTGAAGAAACTGCCAACGAGATATGCCGGGCAAGACAGAGCATCGGCTTCCAAGAGTTTCGGCGGCTAGCGGAGGCAGCGTACGGCGTGCTCCCTGATGACCTGAAACCGTTCTCACACTACCACGAGTATATTGCGGACACCACCCTGCGAAAGGAGACAAGGGCTGGTCGAAATGATCCATGTCCGTGCGGCAGCGGGAAGAAGTACAAGAGGTGCTGCTTGGGGAAAGACGCATAGGCGTGTGGTTCACTTCCCCTTCCCCAACCTGATCATCCAGATAGAACATAAGGACACGGGCGCTCCGGTCTAGTTCACTTCCGCGAGGACCGGGGTGAGCGGAAGAAGGGTGGTGACCTTCTCACGCCCGCCGAGGCTCAGGAGGTCATGGGCCTCGATCTCGATGCCGGCGCGAAGGAGCTTGACATCATATGGCTTGCCGCGCAGGTTCACGATATTGATGACCGTCCGACCGCCGACCTTGACCGGAAGCCATTCGACGCCCCAGATCGGTTCGCCGGTCTTTGCATCGACGAGCGAATATGCCGATGAGATGGCCGCGAGGTCGAGTTCCTTGCGGAGAGCCGGCCAGATGACCTTCTCCGGGTCACCGTCCGGAATGCGGAGTGCGGAATGCGGATTGCGGAATGCGGAATCCGGAGTGGCGAGTGCGGAATGCGGACTGAGGAGGTCTTCGATCGCCTGCGGATCGCGCTTCTTGCCATACTCGTTTCGGGTGAAGCACTCATTCATGAAAAGCAGCCGCGTCGACAGAAGGCTGCGGATCGCCTGGAATGCCGCATCGGTGATCGTCTCGGCCTCGGGGACGATGATCATCCTGTAGTCCGCGCCCTTGCCCGCCGCGAGCTGCTTCTCTGAGATGAAGTCGATCTTCACGCCGCAGGAGTTGAGCGCCTGGTAGGCCCGCATTGCCGCGTCGGTATGCTGACCGTGACGGATGACCGACGACATCGAGTAGAGGATTGCGACACGAGCCCTCGCGGTCTCGAGCGCGGTCACCTCCTCGGCGAACCGGTTCAGATCGAGGCACGTCGTCCCGACCGCCTGCGCACATGCCGGTCGGTCGAGGATATTGCCGAGGAATCCCCACTTGTTGTCGTAGTCGCGCTCCCAGACCCAGATCGTCGTCGCGCCCTGGCCGTGGATCGCTCCCTGCCAGAGGGCGGTGCGGAAATGCTCTGCGGGTATGTAGTACTGCGAGCCGTCGGGGCTGATGTGGTTCTCGGAGTTGAAGACCGGCTTCCGCGCGAACGACCGCTGGAGGTCGTAGGACGTATTCAGCATCCACGGGTCCATCGGCCAGTCGGGATTGCCGGTCGGGAAGCTGTAGCAGTCGTTGCCGTTGATCTCCAGCAGGTTGCCGAACAACTCCTGGTCGGTGTTGAAGCCCACCTGGCCGGCGTTCATCGCATTCGACATCACCTTGGCATGCGTCGGGACGTTCGGGGCAAGCTGATGGATGATGTCGGCCATCCACTTGTGCCAGCCGGCGAACCGCTGCTGGTTGAAGAACGTCCAATCGCAGGCCTGGGCGTCACCGCTGTAGGGCACGTCATCGAAGGAAGCATAAGGCGTCCCGTAGCGGAAATTGAGGGTGCCGATATGGCCATGGACGCGCTTGAGATAGTCGACCCACAGTCCCTTTGTGTTGTCACAGTTCACGGTGTCGATGAGCAGCGGCTCATTGGTGAGACAGAAGCTGTGGAGCGCGGGCTTATCCTTGAGAAGCGGAACGGCAACACGGAGGAACTGCTCGATCACCTGCTTCGCCGCCGGATCATCGACACAGAAGCCAAGCCACCCTCCCCCACCCTTGCCGAGATGCGGCCACTTGTTCATCGCCCACGCCGGGAAGTAGTGCGGGGAGAGCAGGACGTTGACCATGATGTTGTGCTTCGCCGCGTTGTCGAGCACCTTGGCGACATTCTTCAGGGCGGTCAGGTCCACCTTGTCCTCGGTCGGGAAGGTGATGCTCGGCCCGACTTCGATCTGGATGATATTCACCCCATAGCTCGGGAATCGAGGGATATCCTCGCGCACCTGGCCGAAATGCCCGAGTCCGCAGAAGAAGACCGGTCCGACATCCTTCCGGCCCTTGGAGTCCACCCGGTCGCCGATGAAGCTGAGGCCCTCGATCGAGACATTGCCGGTCCGGAAGCGCTTGGTGACCGGTTCCAGAGTCGGGTCCTGCAGGTACGCCTTCATCAGCGCGATGCCGTCGTCGAGCGACCGATTGAAGTCGCCGATGGCCCACTTCGCGCGGTACTCGAGCCCGTGCCGGACGTCATCGCGGGCGTATGGGATGAACTGCTCGAGCATCACCTTCGCTGCCGACGGGTAGTCGAGGTTGATGCCCTTCGCCTTGCACTGCGCATAGAGGGCGTCGAACTCCTTCTTGCGCGCCTCGACGCCGTCGATCTCCTTGAGGACCGGCGAGTCGATGACTTCGGTGGTCACGCTCCCCTGGGCGAGGACGACTCCCCCGGTGTCGAGCACTCGGACGCGCAGGGTGTAGTCGCCAAAGGGCAGGTTGCCGACCTTCCACTCCCAGTCGATCTGGTTCTCGCCGGGCCTGACAGGACTGCGCTTCTCCGCGATCTTCCGTTCGCCGTACATGACGGTGGACTCGACGGTGGCGGCCTTCTTCGACGATGTCGTCAGGAAGACGCAGACGGGGACGGAGACCCCCTGCCCGATCACCTTCGGCTCGGTGAGTATCATGCCGTCGATGCCGTCGGCCTGCAGGCGGCCTCCGAGGGGCCGGAGAGAGACATCATCGACCGCGAGGGCCTGGCACTTGTTGGCGATGTTGATCCCGAGGTTGATCGAGTACTGGCCGTGCTTGGTGGTGAACTCGATCGAGACCTTCTGCCAGTCGAACGTACCGGTCGGGAAGTTCAGGGTGTAGCTGTTCCAGTCGGTCATGTGGAATCCGCCCGGTTGGGTGCTCACCTCTTCCCCACGGACCCAGCAGCTCAGCTCGTACCTGGCGTTCGGCACGACGTTCGCGGTGGCATTGAACCTGCCGTAGACGTGCGGCGCCTGGCCGGACTCGTTGCTGAAGACGACGCATCGCTTGCCCGAGTGAGGGTCGGTCGTATCGATTACGTAGGAAGCCCTGGCGGCGTTCATCGTCTGCCAACTCCAGCCGAGCGGTTCCTTCTCGAATCCGGGATCGGCGATCGTGGGAATGAGCACCGATGCACCGGCCATCGTGCAAAGTGCTGGGATTATGAGCGCAATCAGGATCAGCTTCATCGTTTCCTCCGCGGGGTGAGCGCGCCAATTGATGGGACAGTGTTCGGCGATGACATGGGTTTCTCCTTGACGTCGTCCAGGCCCAGAGTGTCGATGGTGCACTCCAGCGGCTGTCATTCTGAGCGAAGAGAAGAATCCGGCTGCAGCATGGGCCGGATTCTTCTCTTCGCTCAGAATGACAGCCGTTACCTCAATCGTGGGCTGCTTTGCAGAGCAGAATTCGTTTGACAAGTCGCCGATTCTGATGTAATCTGGTGTCAACGCTCGTAGAGCAGTTCGACGATCGTTTTCTAATCGCATCCCAAGGCCACCAACGGTCCGCTAAGCCTCGAGCGAAGTAAAGTTGGGAGGGGTGCAATTGAACCAGCATTGTCTTTCGCCTCCGTAGCTACTGCCCTCGCAGTACCCGACGGTCAAGCGTCCTACCCGCACGCCTCCGGATTCCTCGAAAAGGGATCGGAAGGTTGAGGACGTTTCAGACCGTGACAGAAACATTCCACTTCGCCCACTGACCAGTATGCCATGCGACGCGTGGTCCGTTCGGCGCCTTACAGCTCCGGATCGCCAACTCACCCAGCGGCGATCGGGCAAGTGCGTGGGTATCAGGAGGTAACCATCCATGAAGTCAGCACGCTCCGTCGTCTGGGCAATCGCGCTCGTGACCCTGTTGAGCTTTGTTATCCCGAGCGCGGCTCAGAACACATCCGGTCCGGAAGGGTCCGGCTTACCGGCATTCGCGGCCAGCAACACTGAGCCGTGGACCGGACCACTCATGCCGATATTCGAGAAAGCAGCGAAGGCACATGATATCCCGCTGCCATTGCTCCTCACACTCGCAAACTTCGGCAGCGCATTCGAAAATCGCGGCGACGCTCCAACCATCGAAACCGGCTACGGTGTGATGGCACTCCGCGAGAATGCGGTCCTCAACTCGCTTGCAGAGGGCGCTGATCTGGCCAAAGCTCCAAAGGCCAAAGTCAAGGTCAACCCGCAGGCGAATATCAACGCCGCGGCGGCGCTCCTGTCGTCGTATGCGAAGAAGATGGGCATCGACCGCAGCCAGGGACTTGCCGCCTGGCTCGAACCGATCATCAAGTACGCGGGCCTCGATGAGGAGAACAGCAAGTTCTTCGCATATGAGGTGTTCGAGAGACTGCTGATCGGCCTGGACGTCAAGAACTCCCGCGGCGAAACCTTCTCGTTCCCGCCGCAGGATATCGGGGCCATCGATATCGGCCCGCTGAGACCTGCCGATATTCGATTTGCCAACGATGGCTCCGGCGCTCAGTCGTTGGGCACTGACTCCAGTATCGGGGAGGCGCTCTCTGCTCAGTATCCCCCGGCAATCTGGGATCCGGCGGCGACCTGCAACTACAGTGCCTACTACACGGGCAAGAACACGGTCGTCATCCATACTATCGAGGGTACGGCGGCCGGCTGCAGGTCCTGGTTCAAGAACTGCAACGCCCAGGTATCCGCTCACTACGTGACATCGGAAGCGGGCGGCGTTTGGCAGTGCGTGGATGAGACTTACAGAGCGTGGCACGTGGGATGCGCTAACAACTACTGCATCGGCATCGAGAACGAGGGCTATGCCGGCTCTCCAAGCCATCCCGCAAGCCTCTACAACGTCGCAGGACTTCTGACCAGAGACATCTGCGACAGTTGGGGCATCCAGAAGCAGCACAACGGCTGTCCGCCCGGTGTCCTCGGACACGTGGATATCAACAACTGCGTATGCGGCGGCACTCACTGGGATCCAGGCGGTGGCTGGGACTGGGGCTACTTCATGGGAGTCGTGGTAGGCGCTCCGCCTCCTCCGACCTATGCCGCCCACTACGTCGGCCAGTCGTATCCCGCGACCATGGTCGCCGGATCGACCGCGGTGGCGTGGGCTGAATACATGAACGACGGCACGGCGACCTGGGGTCATGCCGCTACACGACTCGGCACTCAGGGCCCTCAGGACCGCTGCAGCCCGTTCTACGAGGCCGGCAACTGGATCAACTGTGGCCGCCCGAGTGAAGTCGACCAGAGCGCCGTCTCGACCGGCCAGGTCGGGCGGTTCACCTTCGTCATGAGAGCACCGATGACTCCAGGCGCCTATGTGGAGCAGTACCGGCCTCTTCAGGAAGGCGTGACATGGTTCGGCGGTGACGTCACCTTCTGGATCACAGTTAACGCTTCCACCGGAGGCATCATCGGTACCGTCCGCAACTCGGTAGGCGGCGCAGGCATCTCCGGCGCTACGGTCAGTATCGACGGCGGCGGATCGACTACGACTGATGCGAACGGTTACTACTCGTTCAGTGGGCTCAACGCCGGCGGGTACACACTGAATGCCAGCAAGTCGGGCTTCAATCCGGCAAGCGCCGGGGTTAGCGTGACCGCGGGGTCCAACACGATTCAGGACTTTTCGCTCACACCGACCGATACCCAGGCGCCGACTGTGCCGACCAACCTGGCGGCCGTTCCGGTCCTGCCGACTCAGATCAACCTGAGCTGGACTGCTTCGACCGACAACGTCGGAGTCACCGGATACAAGGTATTCCGAGACGGCAACTTCCTAGGAGCAGTCAGCGGAACCACCTATCCCGACGGCGGCCTTGCGCCGAACACCAGTTACTCATATCGCGTGTCGGCCTACGACGCGATCGGCAATGAGTCCGCTCAGTGCGGCGCGGTCGTCGATCTACTCCGCCGAACGAGTACATCATCGACAACACGGGGGCGACGTACACCGGGTCATGGTCGACTGCTACCGCTTCCACTGACAAGTACGGCGCCGACTACCGATTCGCCAGCACCGCAGTCAATGAGAGCCGGACTGCGCGCTTCACGCCGAATCTGCCGAATGGCGGTACGTTCGACATATATGCATGGTGGACGGTCGGAACTAACAGGGCGACCAATTCGCCATACACCGTCTACTACAGCGGCGGCTCGCAGACTATCAACGTAAACCAGCAGGTCTCCGGCGGAACGTGGAATCTGCTCTTTACCGGCAAGACCTTCGCCATAGGCACGGGCGGATACCTGAAACTCGGCAACGGTACCGGCGCAACCGGCAAGATCGTTGTTGCCGATGCAGGGCGGTTCATCATGACCTCGGTGGATGCAATCCCGCCGAGCGTCCCGACGAATCTCGCTGGGAACCCAGTGTCGATGACCCAGGTGAATCTGACCTGGACCGAATCGACCGACAACGTCGCAGTGGCCGGTTACAACGTCTACCGCGACATGGTTCTGATCGGCTCGACCGCGGGGGTCGCCTACAACGACACGACCTGCGCGCCGGGCACGGCATACAGCTACCAGGTAGCAGCGTATGACACGGCTGGCAACGAGTCGGCCCTGAGCGCGGCGGCAAACGTGACCACACCGATGGATACTGAGGCGCCGAGTATTCCGATGAACCTCGCCGGAACCGCGATCTCCGAGACCAGGGTAGACCTGACGTGGACCGCTTCAACCGACAACATCGGAGTGACCGGCTACAAGGTCTTCCGAGACGACGTCCAGATCGGGACGAGCGCAACCACTGCTTACTCGGACACCACTTGCACCATAAACACCACGTACATGTACAAGGTGTCGGCTTATGATGCTATCGGCAACGAGTCCGCAAGGAGCACTGCCGCCGAGGTCACGACTCTGGGCAATGACACAGAGGCTCCGACCGTTCCTGCGAACCTCCAGGCGACCGCGGTTTCCGCCACTCAGGTGGATCTGGCATGGGAGGGCTCGACGGACAACGTCGGAGTCACCGGTTACAGGATCTTCCGCGACAATGTCGAGATCGCCACAAGCGCCTTGACGACCTATTCCGACACAACCTGCGCCGAGTATACGGCCTACACCTATGAGGTGTCAGCGTACGATGCATCGAGCAACGAGTCGGCAAGGAGCGCGGCTGCCAACGTCACGACACTCGACGTGACGGCTCCCGGCATCCCGGCCAATCTGGCCGCGACCGCGGTATCCGGCACTCAGGTAGATCTGATCTGGACCGCCTCGACTGACAATGTGGCCGTCACAGGCTACAAGGTCTTCCGGGACAGCGTTCAGATCGGTACGAGCGCGACGGCTTCGTACTCCGACACGACCTGCTCGCCTGCGACGACCTACACCTACGAGGTCTCGGCCTACGACGCAGCCTCGAACGAGTCCGCCAAGAGCGCGCCGGATCAGGCAACCACCCCTGATACTGTCGCTCCGAGCGTTCCGACCAACCTGAATGCAACGGCGGTCTCGGGCACCCAGGTCGATCTGACCTGGACCGCCTCGACTGACAATGTGGCCGTTACCGGCTACAAGGTCTTCCGCGACAGCGTCCAGATCGGCACGAGTGCGACTGCTTCGTACTCCGATACGACCTGCTCGCCTGCGACGACCTACACCTATGAGGTATCGGCTTACGACGCAGCGACCAACGAGTTGGCGAAGAGCGCGCCCGACCAGGCGACGACTCCTGACACGATCGCTCCGACCGTTCCGACGAACCTCGGGACGACTGTGATATCCGGCACTCAGATCGACCTGAGTTGGACCGGCTCCACCGATAACGTTGGGGTCACTGGCTACAAGGTCTATCGCAACAGCGTGCAGATAGGAACCAGCGCGACTCCGTCGTACTCGGATACGACCTGCTCGCCCGCGACTACCTACACCTATGAGGTAGCTGCTTACGACGCAGCCTCGAACGAGTCGGCAAAGAGTGCGCCCGCTCAGGGGACGACTCCCGACACGATCGCGCCGAGTGCGCCCACCAACCTGGTGGGAACTCCGATAGCCTCGACTCGGATTGACCTGAGTTGGACTGCATCGAGCGACAACGTGGGAGTGACGGGATACAAGGTCTTCCGCAACAGCGTGCAAATCGGCACGAGCGGTACGACCAGCTACTCCGATACCACCTGCAGCCCCAACGTAACCTACACCTACGAGGTGTCGGCCTACGATGCGGCCCAGAACAACTCGGGCCTCAGCAATGCCGTCCAGGTGGCGACGGTGGCCAACACCGACATCATCATGGACAACACGTCGGCAACCTACGCAGGCAGTTGGTTCACCGGCACAGCGGCGACCAACAAGTATGGCGCTGACTACCGGTACATCACCACTCAGGCTACTGAGACGGGGACTGCGACGTGGACTCCCACAATCGACGTGGCGGGCTACTACAACGTCTACTGTTGGTATCCTCATGGAGGCAATCGGTCCGCGATAGCACCGTACACCATTCAGTGGGACGGCAGCTCGCAGACCGTTGCGGTCAATCAGCAGATCAACGGCGGCGTATGGGTCGCACTGGTCTCGGCCAAGCGGTTCCAGGCCGGCACAGCCGGTTACGCCAGAGTGGGCAACGGTACTGGTGAGGTCGCACTAAGCGTGATGGCGGATGCCGTCCGGTTCCTGCTGGTATCGGACGACCTGACTGCTCCGAGCGTACCGACGGATCTCGCGGCCAACGCCGTTTCGTCGAGTCAGATCGATCTGACCTGGACTGCATCCACCGATAACGTCGGTGTCAGCGGCTACAGGATCTTCCGTGACAACGTCGAGATAGGAACGAGCGCAACGACCTCCTACTCGAGCACCGGGCTCTCGGGAGGTACTCTCTACACGTACAAGGTGACGGCTTACGACGCGATGGGCAATGAATCCGCCCAGAGCGCGCCCGCGAGCGCCACCACCTGGGACGGCATTCCGCCGACGGTTCCGACCGGCGTCGCAGCCTCGGCTGTCGGTCCCCAGAGGATCAACATCTCCTGGACCGCCTCCACGGATAACGTGGGCGTGACGGGATACAAGGTCTTCAGGAACGGCGGGTATGTTGGTTCCTCGGCGACCACGAGCTACTCCGACGGCGGCCTCGCACCGAACACGGGATACACCTATACCGTGTCGGCCTACGATGCCGCGACCAATGAGTCCGCTCAAAGCACGGGCGCGGGTGCGACGACTCCTGGATACCAGGAGACCATCATCGACAACCCGGGCTGCACATGGACCGGCGTGTGGACAACATCGACCTCGGGCACGACAAAGTACGGTGCGGACTACAAGTACGCCAGTACCGCCGTGAGCGAGGGCAAGACCGCGCGATGGACGCCGACGATTGCCTACGGCGGCAACTACGACATCTACGCGTGGTGGACGGCGGGATCCAATAGAGCCACGAACTCCCCGTTCTTCGTGCAATGGAACGGCGGCTCTCAGACTGTCAGCACCAACCAGTCTACCAACGGTGGAGCATGGAGAGTGCTGCTGACCGGCAAGAACTTCGCGGCCGGCACTGCCAGCTACCTAAAGCTGGGCAACGGAACAGGCGCTACCGGCAAGGTCGTTGTTGCCGATGCAGCGCGTTTCGTGCAGGTCAGCGGAGACTGATAGCCAACCGCTCGACAGATCGCACGTAACATCGAGGGCAGGGAGTGCATGCATTCCCTGCCCTTTTTCATTGTCTACGGATGCTCAGCAGTCACGTCGGCAATTGGACGGAAAATACTCTCGAATAATAGCATTTATGGCTTGACATGTCGGTGGCATAGAGTATAATAGGCGGGAAAGGCTCATCGAGCCAACCAGGGATCGTTTTCTGCTGCATCCATCCGAAGGCCACCAGCGATCGTAGGAGCAGGTGGGCCGACACATCTAATGGGAGGGATGCAATTGAAAGCCTCACGTATTACACCCCCGCTTGCACTGCTCATGGCAGTGCTGGGATGCTTCCTGCTTGCAGGCAGCTCCCCCGCCGGGCCGGTGGCGTACATCGACCCCGTAGATGGCGACATATTCGTTGTCGATCATCCGGATGCCGTTGACGCTGTTTCGGCTCTGGCACTACTCTCTTCACCACCGGCCAATATCCCCTTTGTACAGCAGGTGATATCGGCGGTACCGCCCGGCGCTAAGCTCCTCGACTTCGCCATGGAAGGTGACACGGCCGTGGTCACTTTCTCGAAGAACATGGTGACGGGACCCGTTGGCGAGGGTCAACTGGCCACTGTGTTCGACCAGGTGAGATGGACACTCTGGAACTATGGTTTCCAGGGCGATGTGAAGATCATGGTCGAAGGCAACCTGCTGTCGGACTACACTGATCCAACACCATTTGTCGGACAGCGTCCGTCTTGGGATCCGGACGCTGTCGGGCTCGGCGGGCACAGCATCACGCTCTCGCCGGGACACGGCTCGGTACTGGAACGGCAGCGGATGGCATACCCAGCGTCCGGTGTACTGCTCTCCCCTGAACCAGGAGGACTTCCACACTCTAGAGATGGCGGCGACCCTCAGGACCTTCCTGTCGCAGGACAGCATGAACGTCAAGATGGCGCGCCAGATCAGCAAGACCTACGGCACCTACTCCGTCAGCGGCAAGCCGTGGTGGCAGATGGCGGGATGCTACTGGCTGAAGCAGGCCGGCTATCCCTGCAGCGTATACGGCAGCTCGTCCGGCTGCACTCTGGGCAGCGGCGCTGACGAGCACAGCGATGACATCCGAGCCAGGCCGCTTGCTTCCGACTACGATGCCACCAACATCTACGTCTCGCTGCACACCAATGGCTACGGCGGCAACTGCAACGGTACCGGCTGCCCGAGAGGCACCATCACGTACTATGACTGCAGTTCGGAGCACGCATCCTGGTGCACGGTCAGTCAGAACCTGGCCGGGGACATACAGAATGCGCTGGTCAGTACGATCCGCTCCTACTATGACTCCGGTTGGACCAACCGCGGTACGGGCAACGGCAACGGCAACTACGGCGAGATCCGCATACCGAACAGAGCCGCCGTTCTCATCGAGTTGGCCTTCCACGATAGCTGCACCACGGACGCCCTCGCTCTGCGCGACAACTGGTTCCGCAGCGTATCTATGTGGGGCATCTACAAGGGCATTTGCGACTACTTCGGCGATACCCCGACGTGGGGGTTCTACTCCGACGAACTGGTCAGCAATACCATCCCGAGCACTATGAATACCGGCGAGACCAAGTCGGTCAGCGTCACCTTCCGAAACCGAGGTGTACTCTGGACCAATGCCAGGGCTTACAAACTCGGCGCGGTCGGTGACAGCGATCCGTTCACCGCTACGACCCGTCAACTGATCTCCGGAGAGGTCGGTCCGAACACGACCTACACGTTCACATTTAACCTGACCGCTCCGAGCACGCCGGGCACTTACACCACAGACTGGCGCATGGTTCGTGACGGGTACACATGGTTCGGCGCTACCTGCTCTAAGGCTATCACGGTGTCAGGCAGCGACCTCCAGGCGCCGACCGTGCCCCAGAACCTGTCGGCAACGGCCGTGTCACCGTCTCAGGTCAACCTGACCTGGAGCGCTTCGACGGACAATGTCGGGGTCACTGGGTACAAGGTCTTCCGCGACAGCGTGCAGATCGGTACCTCGGCGACGGCCAGCTACTCTGACACCACGGCAACGGCAGCCACGACCTATAGCTACCAGGTCTCCGCTCATGATGCCGCCGGGAACAACTCCGCACTGAGCACCGCTGCCAACGTGACCACACCGGCGGTCGATGTGATCGTCGACAATCCGGCCGCCGTCCTTACGGGCGCGTGGTCTACAGGCACTGCATCCACCGACAAGTACGGCGCGGACTACCAGTTCGTAGGTACTGCTGCGACCGAGACCAAGAGCGCCAAGTGGACGCCCACCCTCACGTCAGGCGGCACATACAACGTGTACTGCTGGTACACTCAGGGAACCAACAGATCGACTGTTTCCCCGTACACCGTATCCTGGAATGGCGGCTCGCAGGTCGTTAATGTCAACCAGCAGACGAACGGCGGATCGTGGAGGACCTTGGTCTCCAGCAAGCCGTTTGCCGCGGGAACAGCCGGCTACGTCAGGCTCGGCAATGGCACTGGAGTAACCGGCGATGTCGTTGTCGCCGATGCAGTCCGGTTCGCAACCGTGTCTATCGACGTCACCGCTCCGACGGCTCCCTCGAACCTGGCCGCGACCGTTATCTCCGAGACGCAGGTGAACCTTACCTGGACCGGCTCGACCGATAACGTCGCCGTCACCCAGTATCGCATATACCGTGACGGATCTGAGATAGCGACGAGTACGACGACGTCCTACTCCGACACTAGCTGCTTGCCCGGCAACACCTACGAATACGAGGTGTCCGCGCTCGATGCCGCCGGAAACGAGTCACCGCTCAGCAATCTCGTCACTGCCACCACTGAGGGCGATTCGACGGCGCCAAGCACTCCGACCAACCTGGCGGCCACCGTGCTGTCGCAGACCGAGATCAGCCTGAGTTGGACCGCCTCGACCGACAACATCGGTGTCGCCGGATACATCATCTACCGGGATAACGAGGAACTCGCCACTAGCGCGACCACCTCGTTCATAGATACCACCTGCGCTCCGAGTACGACGTACTCGTATCAGGTGTCGGCATACGATGCACGGATGAACGAGTCGGTGCTGAGCGAAGCGGTTCAGGCGACGACTCAGAGCAATGACACCGCCGCTCCGACAGTTCCCACGGAACTCGCTGCAACGGCGGTATCCGGCACTCAGATCGACCTGACCTGGGTCGCCTCCGTGGACAACGTAGCGGTCACCGGGTACAGGATCTTCCGCGATAACGTGGAGATCGCGACAACCGCCGACCTCTCGTATTCGGACACCGGCCGCACCCCGGCGACCTCATACGGCTACAAGGTGTCCGCCTATGACGCGGCAACCAACGAGTCAGCACCGTGTGATCCCGTGAGTGCGACGACGTTCGACACGATCGCCCCGACAACACCGAGCGGTCTGTCGGCTACGGCGGTATCCGGCACTCAGATCAACCTGAGTTGGACCGGATCGACCGATAACGTAGGCATCTCGGGGTACAAGATCTATCGCAACGGAGTGGAGTTCAGCTCGACCGGCGGCACATCCTTCTCCGACACGACCTGCGCGCCGGCGACGACCTACACCTATCAGGTCTCGGCCTACGACGACGCTACCAACGAGTCGGGGCTGAGCAATACGGCGGGCGCGACAACGTTCGATACCGCGCCTCCGACCGCGCCGACCAACCTGGCGGGGACCGCCATCTCGCAGACCCAGATCAACCTGACCTGGACTGCATCGACTGACAACGTCGGAGTGACCGGCTACAAGGTCTTCCGAGGCGGCGTCCAGATCGGTACCAGCGGGACGACCAGCTACTCCGACACCACATGCAGCTCATACACGAGCTACATGTACGAGGTGTCCGCCTACGATGCGGCCCAGAACAACTCCGCGCTGAGCAATCAGGCGAACGCGACTACTCTGCCGTACACGGATCTCATCCTGGACAACACGGTGGCGACCTTCACGGCAACGTGGTTCACCAGTTCATCAGCCACCGACAAGTACGGCACGAACTATCGGTACATCACCACTCAGCCAACTGAGACGGAGACCGCCACCTGGACGCCGGATGTGGACATCGCCGGCTACTACACGGTCTACTGCTGGTATCCGCAGGGATCGAACAGGTCGGGGGCAGCTCCATATACCGTCTACTGGGACGGCAGTTCGCAGACCGTGGCTGTCAACCAGAAGTCGAACGGCGGCTCATGGAGGACCCTGGTCAGCACCAAGAGGTTCCAGGCCGGAACAGCAGGATACGTCAAGCTCGGCAACGGCACGGGTGAGGTCGATATGAGCGTCATGGCGGATGCGGTCCGGTTCCTCCTCATATCGAGCGACCTGACTGCTCCGACCGTACCGACGAACCTCGCAGCAACCGCGACATCAGCCACTCAGATCAGTCTGACGTGGACGGCCTCGACCGACAACGTAGCAGTGACCGGTTACCGGATCTACCGCAATGACGTCGAGGTAGGGACGAGCGCAACCGCCTCCTACTCCGACAGCGGGCTGACCCAGTACACCACGTACACCTACAAAGTCGCTGCCTATGATGCGATGGCAAACCAGTCGGCCCAGAGCAGCCCGGACTCCGAGACCACCTGGGATGGTCAGGCGCCTACGGTTCCGACGGGACTGACAGCCACCGCTGTCGGACCGCAGAGGATCAACCTGGCCTGGACCGCTTCCACCGATAACGTGGGAGTCACCGGCTACAAGATCTTCCGTGGCGGCGTAGAGATAGCCACCTCGGCGACGAACAGCTACTCGAACGGCGGTCTCGCACCGAGCACCGCCTACACGTTCACCGTTGCGGCATACGACGCTCGCAACAACACGTCGGCACAGAGCACCAGCGCCGGTGCGACAACGCCCGCCTACCAGACGATCATCATGGACAATGGTGTGGCGACCTGGACCGGCGTGTGGACTACGTCCACCTCAGGTACGGACAAGTACGGAGCGGACTACAAGTACGCCAGTACGGCCGCGAGTGAGGGCAAGACCGCCAGGTGGACACCGACCATCGTCTACGCAGGCAACTACGACACGTACACCTGGTATTCGAAGGGCACTAACAGGGCGACGAACTCGCCCTTCACCGTCTACTGGAACGGCGGTTCTCAGACCGTCGCCATGAACCAGACCATCAACGGCGGCTCGTGGAGGACTCTGCTCACAGGCAAGAGCTTCCTCGCGGGCACGGCGGGCTACGTCAAGCTTGGCAATGGTACCGGTGCGACCGGCAAGGTTGTTGTCGCTGATGCGGTCAGGTACGTGCAGACCAGCGGGAACTAGACTCCGCTGACTGATGATGCACGACGTACAACGAAGGGCAGGGGTTGATCCCCTGCCCTTCACTTTCTATTGACGCCGGAGCACATATTGGGGTAAGCTCTCCGTAGTGGAGGCCTTCAACGGCCTCCCGCCGGGCGGGCGTTGAAGCCCGCCCCTACGGCCCACGAAGGAGGCATCCACGTTGAGGAAGCACAAGGAGTCCGCGAGCTTTGCAGTCACCGCACGGCCCATGCCGCCCTTGGAGATCGCGCGCATCCTCGAATCCGGCGGCCAGGAGGTCGACGGCTACCTCGAAAATGCCATTTACGCGAATCCCAACCCGGAGTATCTCGCTCGGCAGAGGAAGCGCCTGGCCGAGACTTCACGACTCCACGCCGGACGAGTCGGCGACAAGCCGACGTACCTCCTTCGAGCGCCCGGCCGACTGAATGCCTTCCTCGAATACCTCGACATGTGCGCCGGCGACCATATGTCCGCGACCATCGACGGCGACATCCCCGTGGCGATCTCACCGAGGGACGATGACGTGCTGACCATCGCAAACATCAACCCGCTCTTCCCCGCGGAGGAGATCTCACTCGACGAGGAGTTCAAACGGTTCTCCAGCGAGGTACTTGCCAAACATGCGCGTGGCATGCAGAACACATGGGACAACCGCACCCTGGTACTCCCTCATTTTGGCCGCCCGAAGGGTCAGTGGTCGAACTACATCCTCAGTTCCTATCTCCGAGCGATGTGGGAACTTCCGAACACTAAGTTCCGTGGGGCGGATATGACATTCGGGCGCGCGACTGCTCCGTTCCGAGCCGGAACGAGTTCGTCGTCCGCAATCGTCGTCCTCTCTTTTCTCTCCATGTACATCTGCAACCAGGACTGCCTGCCGAAGTGGGACCTGCCGGAGATGTGCAGGCTGCTGGGAGAGGCCGAGTGGTACGTCGGCACTCACGGAGGGGCGAACGATCAGACGACGATCCTTCGAAACGGCCCGAACACCGTGCTCTACAACCGCCACTCTCGGACACCGCTCGATTCGACTCCGCTGCCGTTCCTGAAGGGCATCCATGTGGTGCTGGCAAACTCCCTGTGGGAGGTCAACAAGTCGCTCACCGGCAATCAGAGCTTCAACATGCGCAAGGGCTGGATCGAGATCGGCGATCAGTTGATGCGGCTCATCATCGGCGCTGTGAGGGAAGCTGAGAGGAAGGGCAAGACATCCGGCGAGGGCTGGCTCGCGAATCTGCTCAAGAAGAAGTTCGGGTTCACGCCTGGTGGTCCGACGCCTCTCCTCGAATCGCATCCCGAGATGTGGGATAAGATCGAGGCGAAGTACCACATGTTCGGCAGCCTCGACGAGAGCATCCTCGATATACCGAGCGCCGCGATCGAGGAACTGATCCTCCTGCTTCCAATGAAGATCACGCCTCAGGAGGCGGGACGTATTCTCCACAAGAGCACCGAGACGATCACCCGCCTCTACACCAAGCCTCGACGGAGCATCGGCGGCTACCACGCTCGCACCACCGCGAGGTTCTTCTTCAAGGAGAACGCGATCGGGAGGACCCTGGAGCGGATCTTCCTCGAGGCGGACCGTCGGCTCGCGTCCGGCACGCTGTCCGAGGATTCCCCTGAGTACGACCAGTATCGGCTCACCGTGGGCGACCTGGTGGAGCAGCTTCAGCACATCCTCTGCTACGACTTCAGGGTCTCGAACTCGCAGCTCGACCGCCTGCTCAATATCGCACGTCGCGGACCGGGTCACCTCGGCGGAAAGCTCACCGGCGCGGGCAAAGGCGGATGCGTCTCGATCCTGGTTCGAGAGAACGAATCGGAGGCGATGTGCGAGTACCTCGACCGGGAGTATTACGGCAAGCTGGAGAACTTCGAGGACTACCGCCAGATACTCGAGGACGCCCTGCGATACTACGAGCCGGACTCATTCGAGCGGATGTCCGCCGCCGAGCAGCTCGACAACCTGGACACGGCGCTTGCGTCCGTCGAGGATCAGCGCCGCGTAACGACATTCAGCCGAGGCGCCTGCGCCCTCGACCTGCCGGTCGTAGGATAGACATCCATGCGCGCCAGTTGACAGGTTCGTTCAGCCCTGCCTACAATATGGCCATACATGGAATCGTGTGGCCTTCTCACTAACTCCTGATGAGTTTTCTTCCAATAATGAATGGGTAAAGCAAGAAGTGATAGTCAGTCAAGCATCGGGTGGCCTCAGTCCTTCAGGGACTATGATGGCAGACAGGTACTACTCACGGAGGAGAGATGGAGCCACGTGGTTGCCGGCCATCCGGAGATGCTCGATCGGATCGAGTGGATCGGCACTGCACTTGCCACTCCGAACACCGTCCATCAGTCCATAGAAAATGCGGTGACTGTCTCATACTCTCACCTGCTGCCCAAGATCAATCTCTACGTCACAGTGATCACCGATTGGTCTAGCGAACCGAGCCATGATCCGAACCGCATTCCTGACAAAGAAGCTTAAGAAAGGCAAGTTGATCTATGTCCGAAAACCTGATCCTATCGTATGATCGAGAGGCTGATGTGCTTGAGGTGCGAACCGAGCCTCCGTGCCCCTCCTATGGCGAGGAGATTGACGACGGGCTGTTCGTCATTCGGAGCATGGAGGACGATCACATCATCGGTTTGACCGTCGTTGATTTCTCCCGGAAGCAAGCGGACCAGGGCCTCAAGCTGCCCATCCCGTGCGAGATAAGCCAGAAGATCGTTAACAAGATAACACGGAGTGCAGCTTAGTCCGTCCCCAGTAGTACTATGCTTCCATCGCCACGGACTACGGCCATCCGAGCAGGACTTCCCCGGAGGGCGTCGAGTTTTCTGACGGCACCTCCAGCGGACCAAGCTGCCAGCGGTTTCCCATCTCGCCCCAACACGATCACGTGCCCATCTTCCGTTCCTGCGCAGATCTCCTCCGAGCCGTCTCCGTCGATATCGGCAAGCGCCAGGCACGATACCGGTTCGCCCACATCCCGACGCCAGATGCGCGTGCCATCGCCTTTGACCGCGCTGATGCTGAAGCTCAGGGAACCCGCGACGACATCGGACACGCCGTCTGAGTCCACATCCAGAAGGGCCATGCCGGTGATCTCGTCGGCAGTGTTGTAGAGCCACTGTCGCTTGCCTGCCCCATCGACCGCGTGCAGGTAGCCGTCAGCCCCGCTGAACAGCACGAGCGGCTTCCCGCTGCCTGTGACGTCGCCGGCCAGGACGCAGTTCGTGCGCGCGCCGATCGGCCTGTAGTCCCATAGTTGCGTGCCGTCCGGCTTCACCGCCCGCCAGGAGTAGTAGTCCGAACCTGCGATCACTTCCTCCCGACCGTCGCCGTCCAAATCGACAGCCGTTCCCGCCGTGGAAGCGTGCAGTATCTCGAACGCCCACACCTCGTCGCCTTTCGAATCGAATGCGTAGGTATGCCAGTTCTCCGCGCCAACGATCAGCGCGCGGTGCGTGTCACCTGAGAGATCGGCGGTCGTGAAGTAGGCTACGCAGGCATCCCGCTTGAAGTATGGCAGGTCCTTCCTCCAGACGATGCCGCCCTTGTCATCGAGCAGGTAGACCGTCGACTTCACGGTACCAACCGCCACTCTGATCGGGCCGTCCTTGTCGAGCTTGCCCGCCCAGATCGCTCGGACGGAACTCCCAGCATCGAACGACCAGATCATCTGCCCGTCTGCATCCAAAGCGTACACCTTGCCGTCCGTTGTGCCGGTGTAGATCGTGCCTGCATACGATGCGAGTGCGGTGCATTGGCCGCTATTGGGCGTGAACCGTGCTGCCTCATGAAGCTGCTCGGCAGCATGGCCTGTCGAAACTGCGGACGGCGGAGGAGGCATCGGCCTCGGGAACCTTACCTGGAAGCCGCCTGAAATCGGAATCTCGGTATCCACCGGGTGGTCGGACGCCAACAGTGTCCGACCGCCGATCGTGAGCCGCGTCGCGCCGCCGAGCGCGATCTTGTCGCGGGTGAGCCGGTACATCCGCGCGTCCGTCCTGATCCCGGGTACGATCTCCGTCTCGCCTGATCCGATGCCTACGAGCGCCTGATCGGGGCCCGTGCCGAGGAGGATCGAGTTGTCGTTCACCCGCTGCGCCTCGATCGGCGAGTCTCCCTTAGCCTCGGTGGAGAGGACGTTCACGATGCAGACCCGGCCACCCTTGGGAAGCTTCTGGGTTCGAATATGTTGAAGCGTGCGGACAATCGGTTCGGCGTGCTTGTACGTCTTCCAGTTCTGGCCGGTGATCGGATCGTCGATGTATCTGACGCGCGCGCCATCGAGATTGCGTATGGAGAGCGACGGACCATCCTGAGTCACGCGGAACAGGCTGCCGTCGAGCATCGGATCGCCCAGCGTCTGCCAGTAGCATCTGAAGCTGTAGTGATCGGTCGATGCGGCCCGCATCTCGTCGATGAAGACGAAGGTATGACCCCTGTCCCAGAGTATGTTGCGTGACCAGTCCGCGCCGCCGTAGTCGTAAGTCGTCGTCCGAGTCATGCCGACAGACGGCAGGTCGGCGACGATCTCGCGCTCGGAGAATATCGGCAGACCAGTGCTCTGACCGTCCTTGAAGATGAGCATGCTGTTGTGGAACTTCGGCAGCGACTTGATGTAGTCGCTGTCCGCGAGCCAGATCCGATTCCGATCCGTGTGCCGCAGGACCGAGTTGCCGTCCCAGTGGCCGTGGTAACAGCCGCTGAGGCCGTCTAGCAGCAAGTACGCGTCGTCCGGGAGGAAGGACCGCCGGAACGTGACCTTCTCGAAGGTCCGGTCCTGAGGAATCGTGCTGGTCCCCTTGAAATGCTCGAAAAAGAGCGGGTCGGTCGGCATGCACTTCACGCCCAGGAGATCGACCGGCTCCTGCGGCCTGGTATTGTTCGGATAGTTCCAGGGTACATCGCCATACAGCGCCTTCGTGGACTTATCGAGCGCCCAGACCCATCGGCCGTCGCGCTCCACCTGCGCCAGATGCTGGAGCGGGGCTATATGCGAGGCGGGGTTGAAGCCGCCGACATCGCCGAAGCTCGCCTGGTAACCGAGGTTGTCCGTGCACATGATCGCGAGGTCGCCGGCCATGCGCCCCTTGCCCGAATCGAACCAGGAGAAGTCCTGGCGGGTAGTTGCATACCGGCACATGTGGCGCAGGATGATGTACTGGTAAGCGCCGCAGTCCTCCTGAGGCTGATACGATTTCATCTGATGCCCGAAGCACCAGTCGGCCATCTGCATCCATTTCGCCGACTCAGGGGTGTCGTAGTACTTGCCGAAGTACTTGCCCGCCCCGAGCCATCCCTGCCCCTCAAAGGTCCAGTGGTTCGTCCGGAGCAACGGCTTCTCGATGCCCCGGACATAGCCGTGCGCTTCCCAGTAATGAATGTAGTCGGTGATGATTGAGACGATATGGGCGCGATCCTCGTCGGAGAGCGACGGGCTCTCTTCGACGTTGTCCCATGCCGTCATGAGCGGGCCGAACAGGAAATCGGCGGCCGCGCCCCACGGCCCTCCGAAGCTCCCCTGCCCCTCCTTGCTCAGTCTCTCCGCAAGGAACATCAACTCACGGAAGAGTTTGGCGTAACCCTCCCGTCCCGTGGAATTGTAGTTGTTTCCAGCTCCGACTATCGCGTTGAAGAGCCCGCCCTGCAGGCCGGAGAGGAATGCCGCCTCAACGTCCTTCATCTGCTTCGCGATGTCCTCATCCGATGGATCGATCGCCAGTAAGGGCGTCTTCCGGAGCATCTCCTTCGAATACCGCACGTCGATGGTGCGCGGTATGCTGAGGGTCGCCCCCTTCGGAAGACTCGCGCAGAATCGTTCGACCGCGAGTCGAACGCCATTGAAGTCACTCCCCGCCAGCAGGATGACGTTGACGCCGTTCCCCCACGGATCGTGGACAGTCCTGACCATGCAGCCACCCTTGCCTGGATTGAGCGTATCGACCGCGCAGTAGCCCATCAGGCAGAGGTACGTGACCAGCCCGCTGGAATCCTGGTTGCCGAGCACGATGAGGTTCGTCTTCGGCTCGACCCGCTTCAACTCCCCGCGCATGGAGGCATAGTCGGAGCCATCTCGAACAGGAAGAGACACCCCGGCCGCATTCCGAACGGCCGTGTTGATCCTCTCCGCCAGTTGGCGGTATTCCCTGGCCGGTGGAGAGACGATGACGGCGTTCGGGCGGCCATCCGACACAAGGACCGTGTCGAGGATGAACGGCTTGCGTTCCAGTGGGCCGGAATCAGCCGCTGAGAAGCCGACGCAGAGCACGGAAAGCATGATAACAACGAGAATGGCGAATCGGTTCATGCAAGCAGTATAACCCCCGAGCAGGGTGATAGGCAACCCGCGATGGAGGATTTCGGGGGCGCTGTGTCGGACGTTAACCGTACCGACTATGGAGAAGCTCCACCTATCCAACCTGAAGGCGCTCGAGGCCGAGAGCATCCACATAATGCGCGAAGTCGTCGCCGAGTTCGAGCGACCGGTCATGCTGTACTCGGTCGGCAAGGACTCGTCGGTGATGGTCCGCCTCGCACAGAAGGCATTCGCGCCCGGGAAGATCCCCTTCCCGCTTCTGCACGTCGATACCGGCATGAAGTTCCCCGAGATGTACGAGTTCCGCGACGCGCTTCTGCGCTGATATCGGGGCCGACCTGCGCGTGTACAGGTACGAGGAAGGCAATCGCGCAGGGGGCAGACCCGTGGGACTGGGGCACGGTCAAATGCTGCGCGTCCCTCAAGACTCAGGCACTGCTCGAACGCGCTCGAGCAGGGCGGATACGACGCCGCATTCGGAGGCGCGCGCCGTGACGAGGAGAAGTCGCGCGCCAAGGAGCGCGTCTACTCCTTCCGCGACGACGCACGGCCAGTGGGACCCGAAGAACCAGCGCCCCGAGCTATGGAACCTCTACAACGCGCGCATCCGGAAGGGCGAGAGCATCCGCGTCTTCCCGATCTCCAACTGGACGGAACTCGACGTGTGGCTCTACATCCACCTGGAGCAGATCCCCGTCGTTCCGATGTACTTCGCCAAGGAGCAGCCGATCGTCATGCGCGACGGCCGGCTGATCCCGGTCTACGAGCGCACGCGCCTACTGCCCGGCGAGACGCCCGAGATGACGATGTGCCGCTTCAGGACTCTGGGTTGCTATCCGTGCACCGGCGCGGTCCATTCGAGCGCGCAGACCGTGCCCGAGATCGTGCGAGGAGATGATGGTCGTCCGCAACTCCGAGCGGATCACGCGGCTGATCGATCACGACCAGGACAGCTCGATGGAGCAGAAGAAGCGGGAGGGGTACTTCTGATAGAATCTCGTACTCGTACTCGTACTCGTGAATCGCTTCTTCGAGTACGAGTACGAGTACGATTCAGGAGTTAGCCGACAGGAAGCGTTTATGCCAACGATTGCAGAGTTACTCAAACAGGTTCGCGAGGCCGACCTCCTGCGCTTTACGACCGCCGGCAGCGTGGATGACGGGAAGTCGACGCTGATCGGCCGCCTGCTCCACGACGCCAAGTCGATCTACGAGGACCATCTCGCCTCGCTCCACAGGGATTCGATCAAGGCCGGGCGGGCGGAGATCGACTTCGCGCTCCTGACCGACGGCCTCAAGGCCGAGCGCGACCAGGGGATCACGATCGACGTGGCTTACCGCCACTTCTCGACACCCAAGCGCCGCTTTATCATCGCCGACACGCCCGGGCACGAGCAGTACACGCGCAATATGGTCACAGGCGCATCCACCGCGAACCTCGCCGTCATCCTGATCGACGCGAAGAACGGCGTGCTCACGCAGTCGAGACGCCATGGATTCATCGCTTCGCTCCTCGGCATCCCGCACCTCGTCGTGGCCGTAAACAAGATGGACCTCGTCGGCTACTCGCAGGACGTGTACGAGAGTATCGTCGAGGAATACACCGAGTTCTCGAGCAAGCTTCAGCCCAAGGATCTGTCGTTCATCCCGATGAGCGCCCTTCGCGGGGACAACGTGGTCGAGCGGAGCGCGAGGATGCCGTGGTACGAGGGCGCGCCGCTCCTTTCGCACCTGGAGACGGTCCACATCGCGAGCGACCAGAACCTGATCGACTTCCGCTTCCCGGTGCAACTCGTCCTGCGCCCGCATGGCGCGTTCAGGGGATACTGCGGGACTGTCGCGTCGGGAGTCGTGCGAGTCGGCGACGACGTGATCGTGATGTCGTCCGGCAAGTGCACGAGGGTCTCGCGCATCCTCGTCAACGGCGAGGATGTCGATCACGCATTCCCTCCCCAGGCGGCGACGATCTGTCTGGCGGACGAGATCGACATCAGCCGTGGGGACATGCTCGCGCACCCGGCGAACCTGCCCTGGGTGGCGCACGAACTCGAGGCGATGCTGATCTGGATGCACGACGAGCCGCTGAGCACGAGCAAGCAGTACCACATCAAGCACACGACGAGCACGGTGCGCGGCCGCTTCTCCGAGCTGAAGTACCGCATCGACCCCGACACGCTCCACCGGCAGCTTGTCGGTAAACCCACTGACGCTGTAGGGGCGTGCCTTGTGCCGCCCGTTGCGGCGTATGGGGCGGCACAGGCCGAGGGCCGGGCGGCACAAGGCACGCCCCTACAGCGCGCGGGGGATTCGGGACGCGGACACACCCTCGGGCTGAACGAGATCGGGCGGATCACGATGCAGCTCTTCAAGCCGATCTTCTGCGACGAGTACCAGCGCAACCGGCAGACCGGCAGCTTCATCGTCATCGATCCGCAGACGAACTTCACGGTCGGCGCAGGGATGGTGATCGACCGCTCGCATCGCTACGAGTCGATTCGCTCCGGGGCGGAGAGGCATATCACCCGCCACATCGGGCTCGTCGCTTCCGAGGAGAGAGCGCGCGTCCTCGGGCAGCAGCCGGTGACCATCTGGCTGACCGGCCTCAGCGGATCGGGGAAATCGACCCTGGCCTACGCGCTCGAGAAGCGGCTCATGGAGGAGGGCCACGCGTGCTTCGTGCTCGACGGGGACAACGTTCGGCACGGCCTCAACCGCGACCTCGGGTTCTCACCGGAGGACCGGGCGGAGAACATCCGACGCGTGGCCGAGGCGTCGAAGCTGTTCAATGAAGCCGGGCTGATCGTGATCACGTCGTTCATCTCGCCGTACCGAAACGATCGGCAGGCCGCGAAGGAGATCATCGGCGAGGAGCGCTTCGTGGAGGTGTTCGTCGATGCGTCGCTCGAGGTCTGCGAGCAGCGCGACCCAAAGGGCCTCTACAAGAAGGCGCGCGCCGGCGAGATCGCGGATTTCACGGGCATCTCTTCGCCTTACGAGCCGCCCGAAGCGCCGGAACTGCGCCTCGATGCGGGTGCTGCCGCTGTGGATGATCTGGTGAAGCGAATCGTTGAGCTGCTCCGGGCCGGCGGGATCGTGAGCGGCGGTTAGTAGTTCTTACGGTCGGAATCAGTACACTGGTTCCCGGTTCCATTGTACTGGTTCCGGTTCAAAGTACACTGGATCCGGTTCAAAGTACACTGGATCCGGTTGAAAGTACTCTCTATCCGGTTGAAAGTGCACTGGATCCGGTTCAAAGTGCACTGGATCCGGTTCAAAGTGCACTGGATCCGGTTCAAAGTGCAAGGAACGTGAATGCAGAATGCTGTTGCGGGGCAAGTCCGCTCTCGAAAAGGAAGGATAATGCGTACACATCTCATCCTGCTGATCCTCATAACCTCGATAGCAGTATTGGCTGCCGGTGGAAATGCATCTCCAAATCGGGACCTCGCCCCGGACACATGGGTTGCCACGGACGCGCTCGGGCGGATGCTCCCGGGCCATGTGGAGTGCGGGCCGCCGAGGGACGGGAAGTTCGTCGGCATCTTCTACTTCACCTGGCTCGGTCAGCACTCGACCACCGGCCCGTGGGACATCACGAAGATCCTGGCCGCTGATCCGGACAACCCGCAGTGGGGGCCCGAGCAGCATTTCCATCACTGGGGCGAATCGGAACTCGGCTACTACGTCTCCACGGACGAGTACGTCATCCGCGCTCACGCCCGGATGCTCGCCAACGCGGGGATCGATGTCATCATCTTCGACGTCACGAACTCCTTCACATACGCCAACGTCTACATGAAGCTGTGTGAGATCTACACGCAGCTTCGGAAGAATGGATACCGCACGCCACAGATCGGCTTCATCGCGCACTCGGCCGAGGAGCAGACGGTCGAGAAGCTCTATGACGACTTTTACTCTAAGGGGCTCTATCCCGACCTCTGGTTCAGGTGGAAAGGGAAGCCGCTCGTCCTGGCTGACCCGGCGAACATGCCGCAGCACCTGCGAGATTTTTTCACGTTCCGGCACTCGTGGGCATGGCACGATCCCAACGGCTGGTTCGCCGATGGGCATGACAAGTGGCCGTGGCTCGACACCTATCCGCAGGCGATCGGTTGGCATGAGAAGGGGGTCGCGGAGTTTGTGTCGGTCAGCGTCGCCCAGCATCCGATGACGAACATCGGGCGGAGTTTCCACGACGGCAAGGAGCCCGAGCCGAAGGACCAGCGGCCGGCGGACGGGCTCTTCTTCGCCGAGCAGTGGAAGCGGGCGCTCGAGGTGGACCCGGAGTTCATCTTCATCACCGGCTGGAACGAGTGGGTCGCCCAGCGATTCCTGGCGGACGGTGTGTACAATCTCATGACGGGCAGGAAGCCGGCGAAGGGCGAGACGTTCTTCGTGGACACCTACAACCAGGAGTACAGCCGCGACATCGAGCCGATGAAGGGCGGCCACACGGACAACTACTATTACCAGATGATCGACGGCATCCGCCGGTTCAAGGGCGTCCGCGCGCCGGAGACCGCTTCCGGGCCGAAGACGATCCGCATCGACGGACGGTTCGCGGACTGGACGCTCGTGAAGCCGGAGTTCCGCGACTGGGCCGGCGACACCGAGCACCGTGACTCCCAGGGCTGGAACGATACGCTGCATTACGTGAACAACACCGGGCGCAACGACTTCGTACGGCTGAAGGTCGCCTACGACCAAGAGAACGTCTACTTCTACGCCGAGACGAAGGACCCGATCACGCCGCAGACGGATCCACGGTGGATGCTCCTCTACATCGATGCCGACTGTGACCCCAGGACCGGCTTTAACGGCTACGATTTCATCGTGAACCGCGATGTGCTGCACGTCACGTCGGTCAACCCGATGAAGTACCCGGAGCTGAATGGGCGCGATCGTCCCCGCCCGTCATATGCGGTTTCGGGCAATAAGCTGGAGGTCTCCATTCCCCGATGGGTCTTCGCTTCCGCCGGGAAGCCGGTCAAGCTCAACTTCCATTGGGCGGACAACATCCAGAAGGCGACCGACATCATCGATTTCGCGGTCAGCGGCGACAGCGCCCCCGACCGCCGCTTCAACTACCACTTCGAGGGAAGATAGGACTTAGCAGGAAGTTCTGATATGGCTTGGTACATAGTTTCCGCTGTACTATTCGTTCTGTTTCTCTACGGCGCGGTGTTCAACGCTCTGGCTTTCTGGAATCTCATCATCAAGAAACGGAAGTTCCCCTCGGGCGTCCCATTTGGCTCGGGGATACTGGGAGCCATTTCACTGCTGGTGTGGCCGGAGTTTCGATTGGCGCGCTACGCATGGATACCCCTTGTAGCCGATGTCGGCTGTGTGCCATATCTCTGCATTGCCCTCCCGCAGGTTGGCCGACAGATGTACATGATTGACCGTTTCTTCAGACTGGCGACATTCCGGTCCACGGTGATGCACGATTCATTCGTGACACTCACCCTCTATAAGACAGGCACGTTCGTTCTGAGAAAGGAGACCACCAAGCCGACGTGGTCAGTGCTTGGCGCCAGCGGGAATTGGAGTCGCGAGGGAACGGGCCTCTCATTGCCGGTCTACGGCATAGATGTAAGATATGCACTTGGCGAGGAAGAGGGCATACTTGTCTTGAGGTGGTGCCCTGAGAACGAACCGTCGATTCTCGAGCATACTGATCTGCGCCTGACTCACGGGCAACTCAACTGAGGTGATGCCATGCTGAATTCCTTTGCCATTGCGCTCCTTCTGACAGCGTCATTCTGCACCATCGGCCTTGCCGGACCCATGCCCGGCTTCACGAGGAGTCCGTTCTTCCACGAGCAGGTGCGGATGGAGAAGACGGCGGACGGCATACGGATGCTGACCAACCTCCCGCAGGTGATGCACCCCGACCGCCCCACCCTCGTGATCTTCTTCGCCACGCCGAACGGGAACACCATCGAGCAGACGATGGGATGCGCTCCACTGTTGTCACCGGGGTTGAACCCCGGTGACCTCGACTGGCACTTCGACATCCAGCACATCGCCGCCCAGACGCGCGTCCTGCGGGACATCGACCGCACGCGGAACATCGTGCTCGTCTGCATGGAGGCGGAGGGCCTCAGTTGGCCGACGTGGCGCTCGAGGCACGATCAGGCGATCATCCCCGAGACGCTCGAACGCGTGCTCCGCGGCCGGGAGGGCGAAGCTCCGTCTGAGCCGAATGCTTCGGTAGCGTCACTTGGTTCTGCTGCCGAAGCATTCGGCTCAGACGGAGCTTCGCCCTCCCGGCCGCGGGTGACCGCCGTGGTCACCGGCCACTCCGGCGGCGGGAGCATGATCACCGGCTTCATCAACGCGTATGATGCGATCCCCGCGTGGTGCGAGCGGATCGCCTACCTCGACTCGAACTATTCCTACTCCGACGAGGAGAAACACGGCGACAAGCTGCTCGACTGGCTTCGAGGGTCGGATGATCGCCAGCTCGTCGTGATCGCCTATGACGACCGGGAGATCATGTTCGATGGCAAGAAGGTCGTCGGGCCCACCGGCGGTACATACCGCGCCTCCCACCGCATGATCGACCGGTTCGCGCAGGATCTCTCCGTCAAGCAATCGACGTATGGCCCATTCGACACATTCGCCCTATTGGATGGGCGCATCAGCTTCTTCATCCATCCGAATCCGCAGAACAAGATCCTGCACACGGTGCTCGTCGGGGAGATGAACGGCCTGCTCCAAGCAGTCACGCTCGGGACGCCGCTGGAGTCCAAGTGGGGAACGTTCGGCGGTCCGAGGGCCTACACCAAGTGGATTCAGCCCGCGCCAACATCGGTGGCGAAGATCCCGAATCGCCGGAAGAACGCTCGCGGCGGGATGGCGGTCATGGAGTCGGTCGCGGCGATGCCTCTCGCCGAGCGGGAAGCGATCCTGCTCAGGGAGTTCAAGCAGGGTAACCTACCCGAGTTCCTGCGGCGATTCGTGACGATCAAGGTCAAGGCGAAGGATGCGAACGGAAAGGAACGCACGGTCGTCTTCCAGGCGATGCCCGACTACCTCTCCGTCGGCTCAGACGCGGATTTCGTCCGCGCGCCGCTCACTCCGATGACGGCACAGTCGGTCGCCGATGCCTTCGACTGCTCGCTCCCGACCCGCAAGATGGTGAACGACATCGCGGCCCAGGCGACGGTCAGGCTCGAACCGAAGCCGCTGGGAGAGCCGCGCACGACTGTCGAGACCTTCATCGCGCACAACTCGATCATCGAGGAGCAGAGGAAGGGGAAGCCGCTCGGGGGACTGGTCGACGGCATCAAGAAGGACGTCGTGATCACCAACCTGCCGGCGGACCGGACCGACCACGTGGCGATCTACGGCTGGCATCAGCTCGACGGCGCACCGATCCAGCCGCTGACGACGGTTCACGTGAACTGGTACGTCGATTACAGTCACGGGATCCGGCTCGTCAAGCGCGCGGTCCTGGTCGATGGCCAGCCGAAGGACATCCGCGACGTCCTCGCCGACCCAGTGCTTCATCCGCTCCTCAGCGACGAGGGCCTGATCGCGGAACCGTATTACTCGGCGGGGACGCATTCATCCGGCAGCCGATAGCGGAAATGTCCCCCTTACGAAGGGGGACCGGCCTCTGGGCCGAGGGGGTTTCTGCACGGCGCAACTCCGGAGATTGAACCGCCAAGACGCCAAGATCGCCAAGGGAACCTGCCCGGACCCCTCCTTATCAAGGAGGCAAGCTAGAGATATCCCAGAGCGGCCATGTCATCCCTAAGGAAGTCGAAGTCGACGGAGCCGTCAGCGGTCTTCCACCGGCCGACGGACTCGGGACGCACCTCGATCCGCGCCACCGGGATGCCGAGGAAATCCTCCAGGCGAGCGAGGGTGCGCTCCTGATCGAGGATGAAGTCCTCGAAGCGGACATCGATCGTATGAGCCGGCGGCGGGGTGGCCTTCACGATCTCACGCTGGTACTTCCAACTGATCGCTCGCCTGAGACGCACGTCGTCCGTTCGGTCATACGTAATGCCGAAGTCCCCGAGATCATCGGTCACGTGAGAGCCGAGGATCGAGTCGCGAGGATCGCGCGACCAGTGGATGTAGCGCGCCTCGGGAAACATCCGCACGATCCAGGGGTAGATGAGCGTCGTCTCGGGGAGCTTCCATCCCTTGTTTTCGGACTCGTTGCCGAGGACGGAGACCAGATACGACTCGACCAGCCGAGTGAACTCCGGGTCGATCGGCATCGAATGGAGCTTCGAGAAGTCCCACTTGAGGCCGCCGAGGTGGGTGACGTTTCGAGCCATCACACGACACGCCTCGTACATGTCATCCGGCGGGACGAGGTCATAGGAACGGTTCAACTGCGCACCCATGTAGACGCCGCTTTCCACGAGCGTCTGGGACATGGCGCGAGTGCCCCCGTGCCCCCGACCGATGATTGTAATCAGCATTCGTTGTCAGACCCTCTCTAGTCCAGCCGCTTCTCCATGATCGTGCAGTCGAAGTCGATCCCCTGAGCGTTGCAGTGGATGGTGTTCTCAGTTATGGCATAGCCCATGTGCTCATAGAACGGGACGGCGTTCAGCGATCCCCGCAAATGAAGCCTCTCCACCCCGGCGCCTCTCGCAAGCTCCTCGACGAATCGCATCAGCGCGCCGCCGATCCCTCTGTGCGCGTACTCGGGAGACACGTACACCATCTCGACGTCACCACTCTCAAGGTGGATCGTCGCGAACCCGGCGATCGCGCCGTCGAACTCGGCGACGTAGGTTCCGCCCGAACGAACGCGCTCCAAGGCCTGCTCGATGGAGAATCCCCCGGCCCACGACTCGATCTGGAGAGCGTTGTAGTGATCCTTCGCCAGATCGCGGATCGATGACGAGAAGATGTGCTCGATCTCTGCTGCATCGGCCTCGACCGCCCGGCGGATGGTCACCATCTACGCCTCGATCTCGACGATCCGGCCGGTTTCCAGGGATTCGATCGCGCCGTGGATCACCCTCTGGGCGGCAAGGCCGTCCGCGCCCGAGCCGTCGATCTCGTCGGGTGACGCGCCATCCGAGACTTGCTGGAGGAAGCAGTGGATCCGCTCACGGAATGTATCGTTGAAGTCGCGATATCCGCCGAAGACCGGGTTCGTGTAGACCTGCTTGACCATCGAGTCCGCGGGATAGAGAGTTGCCTCCCGCCACATGTCCTCGAGGACGAACCGCCCATCCACGCCCGCAACTTCACACCGCTCCATCGGATGACCCCGGCCGATGTCGTAGCTGCTGGTGAGATGTCCGACCGCGCCGTTCGCGAACTCCACGTTGATCGATGCGGTCGACCAGATGCTCCGCCCGGGCGACTTCATCGCGAAACACTGGACGCGGGCGATGTCGCCGCAATAGTAGCGCATCATGTCGATCGAATGCGGATTGAGCGCCTTCATGTGGAAGAACGGCGACTCGAACTCGCCGGGCCGCCCGATCCAGAGCGCCATGTTGCAGAAGAGCAGGCTTCCAATGCAGGCCGTCATCGAGCCACTTCCTCGCGAGTCGGGCCGCCGGCGTGAATCGGTGGTTGAAATCTATGCCGAAACAGCGGTTCTTCTCCCGGGCAAGCCGAACCATCTCGCTCGCCTGCCCGAGTTCGTTGCAGATCGGCTTCTCGCACAGGACATGGCATCCTGCCTCAACCGCCTGGATCGCGGGCTCGAAGTGATCGCTGCAGTACTCGTAACCGCCGGTCGTGATGCTGCAGAGATCCGGCGACAGGGCCACGAGCATCTCAGGTGCGCTCAGAAACCACGGCACGCCAAGCCGCTCTCCTGCGGCCTGAGCGCGCTCCGGGATGATATCGCACACCCCGACCAGTTCGGCGAGGTCATCGCTCTTATACACGTCGGCATGGAGATTCCCGATCGGCCCCATGCCGATGACGCAGACTCGTAACATGATGCTACCTTCCGAACGGCATGGTCAATGGCTCATTGAGCCATTGACCATGAACCATCAACCATTTCCCATTCTGACTAGAGCTTCTTCTGCCCGCGCTGAGTCTGAAGCTCCTTTGCCTGGAGCGCCTGGGCGGCCTTCGGCGAGCCGATGTGCAGCGTGTCGTACGCCTGCTGCGACGACTCGAACGGCGCGCCGTGACCGTGCCAGTTGAGGTTCGTGTAGATCGGGTTCGTGCGGCCCGTTTCCTTCTCGCGCTTCGCGATCCAGGCCTGCATCCGCGCCTCGAGCATCGCGACGACCTCGGGCTCCTTGTCAGCTATGTTGTCAGTTCTCGCCCGGATCTCGATCAGGTTGTACAGCTCGACCTCCGGCTTGAAGTGGAAGTCGGGCTCCAGCGCGTGGATCAGCTTCCACTCCGGCGTGCGCCAGCCGTGCTTGCGCATCCAGGTGCACTCGGTGATGTAGAACTCCGGCTCGGGAACTCGGCACTTGCCCTGCATCAGCGGCACGAGGCTGCGGCCGTCGAACTTGATCTTCGTCTTGACGCCCAGCAGGTCGAGGATCGTCGGCATGATGTCCTTCATCTGGACGATGTCGCAGAACCGCTCGCCGGCCGGCACCTTGCCGGGCTAGACGGAAGACCAGCGGGATGTGCAGCGTGCGGTCGTAGATGCCGTGATGGTCGAACCAGCACTCGTGGTCGTAGAGCGTCTCGCCGTGGTCGGAGTCGATGACGATCAGCGTCTCCTCCTCGATCCCCAGCGACTCCACCGTGGCGAAGATGTTGGCGATGCAGGCATCCATGTAGGCCACCGCGCCGTCGTACTGCGCGATGATGTAGTCCTTGTCCTTGCAGCGCGGCGGGAACCAGCTCGCGAAGTAGTCGCAGAACGGCTTGAACGCCATCACGGCATCGAGCGAGCTGGTTATTCGGGTCGAACTCGTCGCCATCATAGAACATCCGCTCGAACGGCTGCGGCGGCAGGTACGGCGAGTGCGGGTCCATGTGCCGCAGGAACAGGAAGAACGGCTTGTCCTCGGCCGCAAGCGTCTTCAGCTCGGGGATGGCGACCGTCGTTGAGGTTCTCGCCTTGGGGCTGCGGCCCTCCTCCCACGATCCCCAGCCCGAGAAGTCGAGGTACTTCTGGAACCCGCGCGAGCCGGCATTGCCGCTGAAGCCGACGCAGGTCGTGTTGTAGCCGTCCTCGCCGAGGATCTCCGCCAGCGTCTTCACGTGGCCGCCGAGCGGGCCCTCATGCCGCAAGCGCCACGACATCCGTGCCGAAGCAGTCCATGCCCGGTGAACATGGAGGTGTACCCCGGCGTCGTGGGGATGGACGGGCTGAAGCATTGCTCGAACGTCGCTCCCTGGGCCGCGAACTTGTCCATGTGCGGCGTGGTGAGTCGCGGGTAGCCGTAGAGGCTCATGTGGTCCGCCCGCAGGCTGTCGATGCCAAACAATATCAGATTCGGTCGCTTTTTCATCTCAACTCCAGCAGATTAGTCTACCATACCGCGGGATGTCATTCTGAGCGGAGCGAAGAATCCGGCCGGTGCGGTGACCGATTCCTCCCTCCGCTCAGAATGACATCCTCAGGACTCTGTTCTACTCCGATTCCGCAAAACCTTCCTACAATGGCCGTTCGAGAAGATCAGTTTCCTTCATGCTGCCCCTGGACGGGTCGATCCTGAGCGTCTTGATCTCGAACGCGCCGAGTGACACCTCGAACGAGTGGTTCAGAATCGAGAGCGTCGTCGACCGCGGCTTGCCGGTCGGTTCGAAGAGGCGGACGATCAGTGACTGCCCATCCTCCGACTGCTTCACCGCCAACACCTGTGCAACATCATCACTCAGGGTGATGAACGGCTTCGGCTTCTCGCCGAACCCCGGCGGGAAGAACGAGAGCGGCATCGGCCTCTCATTGTGCACGAGCGCCTCGCGGTCGATCTTCTCCAGCCGGTCGTCTGTCGGACCGCCGTTGATCCGGAAGCGGTAGAGCCGCTCGCCCTGATCGATTCGGGGCATATAGCGGTCCTGTGGCACTACCGGCCGCTCGCCGATAGGATGCCCGGAGTATGCCGGCGACCTCAGGAGCGTGAGCCTCAATCCATCGGGGGAGAAGTCCGAGCCGTAGACGCCATCGTTGATGCAGGTCAGCGCCTTCGATCCATCGATAACCGCCACCCATTTCTGCGCCACCGCCTCGTCGCCGTTCGTCGGAAGCTCCCCTACCCCATATGCGACCTGGCCCAGATACCTGTCACCTGCGACTGGGATCGAGAGCTTCAGCAGGCGGTCCTTCTCATTCCAGTGCACGCGGGTTCGGACCTCGATCTCGGTTCCAACCTTCGGCAGAAGGTACTGCTGGCAAACGAACGACCGCCCGCACTCGAACACGGCCTCGACCGTCGTCCTCACCGGCCCGTCCTCGACAATGCGCACGGATGGGATGATGCCCTGAGTCACGCCTGAGAACCGCGTTCCGTCCTCAGGCGACATGAGCTTGAAGCGCCCGGCCTCAGTACGGAACCCTCGAACACTCATCGCCCAGGAGTCCTCGTCGTCCATCATCACGATCGGCTGGAAGGCGTTCGGCTTGATACTATCCACGCCGCCGACCGCGTACTTGTCGATCAGCCCGGTCTGCGTGTTGATGACAACCTTGATCTCCGGCGTCTTGAAGACGAATGGCTCATCGGAGGAGATCAGGGGCATCTTCGGACGTTCGGAGACGCGCTCCAACCGGCAGTCGAAGCGGTTCATCGTGCTCGGCTCGAGATCGGCGAGGAAGACGACGCGCTTCCGCCAGTCGAGGTTGACGTTGCTGTCTTCCTTGATGTTCTGGCTCGGCAGCGGCTTCCCGTGTTGGAAAACCGGCGTCAGGGTGAACGAATCGCTCCAGTTCTGGTCGTTGAGCATGAACTCGCACTCGATGGGCATAGTCACTCTGAACGGATGCGGATTGTAGACGAGTATCGGGATCTCCTCCGCGCTCCCGGTCGATTCGCCGGCGGAGAGTGCGAAGAACGCCCTCGCCTTGATCCGCGACAGTATCTCCAGCCCATGATCGAGCATCCTCAAAGCCGCCTCCTCGACATTCTGGATCGAGGACCCGGGCAGGATGTCGTGGAACTCGCACGTCGCGAGGTCATACATCGCCGCATGGAAGTCATCGGTCGGATACTGCATCAATCCCTGCCAGGATGCCGCCGAGACCATCTTCTCAACGGCATAAAGCTCGTTCTCCAGGAGGCGGTGCTTCTGCTTGATGCGGTTCTGCGACGTGTAGCATCCCACAGCCCACGGGTTCAGATCGCGCATGACTCGCGGGAGCGTATCCCTCATCTTCGCCAGTTCCGCGAAGTAGGCCTCTGGGGTCGAGTGCACGATCTCGAAGTCGTCTCGCTCGCGGATCAGGTCGTTCAGGTCCTGCACGTCCTTCAGGCTTGGGCCGCCACCGTGATCGCCGACTCCCCACGCGATGAGTCCGACCGCCTTCCCGACGCATCCCTGGAGCCGACCCTCGATCTTGGCCCGAGCCGCACCGAGGCCGGAGTTGTAGTCAGGCGTGCGGTGGCACATGATCTCCGAGCCGTCGTAGCCGACCCAGACGAAATCGTCGGAGGGAAGCGCAATCCAGTCCTGCGACGGGCGGCAGAAGAGGTACGAGTCATACCCGCTCTTCGCCAGGATCTGAACGAGCCCCCGGGTGTGGCCGAATGGGTCGAAGTTGATGGCGGTCGTCGGCTCGACTCCGAACTTCTCGCGGAAGTAGGTCTTCCCGATGAGCGCCTGCCGTACGAACGACTCGCCGCTGGGCATATTGCAGTCCGGCTGAACGTGCCAGCCACCCATGATGTGCCACTTGCCCGTCTGCACGAGGCGTTTGATCCGCTCGAACAGGGCCGGCTCGTATTCCTCGATCCACTGGTAGAGGAGCGACTCGTTGTGGTTGAAGACGAAGCCGTCGAACTGCTCGCAGAGGTCGGCGGCGGTGCGGAAGGTCGAGACGGTCGCCGCCGCGCCCTCCTCCCACTCCCAGAGCCACATGGGATCGAGGTGGGCGTTCGATATCAGATGGATGGTTGGCTTGGTCAAGGGAATGCCTTTCTTAGCTGAGTGTTGAGAGTCAAGACCAGCGGAGAAACGGGTTCTCGCAGCCTGTCATGGGCTTCTTCTCACTCGGTTCGGACCGCCGGTTCCGGGTACTCCTCAGCCCCGGAGTAGCTGAGGGATTTGCCGTAGAAACAAGGAATCAGTTCCTTGGGAGTCTCTTTCAGCTTCTGCAACCGTGGGATAGCATAAACCTTCTGTTGAGCGGGGTAACACACGTGCCTCGTGCCCCTCTTGTCCGTATCCAGAATGAGCACTCGTCCGTCTGGACCTTTGACAAGGATGTGCCGGAAGTTCACATCGTCGGAGTTGTAGGTGATATCGATGCCGCCATTAGCCGGCACCTCGATCCCGTAGTCGATTCGATCGAGGATGGGCATTCTCTCGTCATCAGACCTCGGAAGCGGCATATAGGCGAGCGTGGTCTCACGAACTCCAATCGGCGTAATGGTGACATTGACCCCACTCAGATTCTTCACACGGAATGTGGTGAGGAACATGGCTTGCATGGGGTTGAAGTGGACCGTGGCCACCTGCAGCAGACCCCAGAACACGACCGCCAAGACCAGACACACTCCACAGCCTATCAGCCAGGTACGTTTGTTCATTGGATTCCCCTCGCAGTCTCGCACGCCTAGATCCTCACCCAGACGGTGACCTAGAGCCCCAGCGACTTCCTCAACCGATCGAGCGCCTTGGTGTACTCCGCCGGGATCAAGCCATGCTTGTTCGGCGGCACATTGAGCAGGAAGTTCGCGCCCCCTGCCTTGACCCCCTCTGCCAGTGCAACCAAATCCGCGTCCGGTTGAGTGGTGTCGTCGCCCTCATGGAACCAGGAGTGGCCGACGTAGTGGCAGACCTCGCCCGGGATGTAGTACTCCTTACTCTCGATCGTCCGCCACTTTTGATGACCTCCCTCGGGCGGAAGCCTCAGTTCCATCGCGATGAGGTCGGACGGCCAGGCGTAGTTGATGTTGTAGTCCTTCTGGTCGCCGATGCCCGAGTTCATCATGATCACCGTCTCGGGCTGCAGCTCGGCGATGTGATGGTAGAGAAACGTCCGGTATCCCCGCCCGAGGAGTCCGGGGATGTCGATCCAGATCTCCGCGATCGGGCCGTATCTCGTGAGAAGCTCGGTGATCTGAGCGGTCACGTAGTCATGGTAGAGCGAGGTGGTGAAAGGCTTCCCGGGAAGACCCGAGCCCCACATGTTACTCCCAAACTTCGTGTGATTGTCCCACGAGCAGTAATACAGGCCCGGCTTGATGCCGCGCGTGTCGCACGATTTGACGAACGCGCCCACGACGTCGGTCTTATCCCCGCTGTTCGCCACAGTGTAGTCCGTCTGATCGCTCGGCCAGAGACAGTGCCCGGCGACGTGCTTGGCGGTGAGTACCGCGTACTTCATCCCGACGTCACGGGCGACCGACATCCATTGGTCCGTGTTCAGGCGGTCGGGAGCATAGGCGGTTGGCGGCGCGGTCCCGTCGGGCTTCTCAGCGCCGAGGAACGTGCTCATGCCGTAGTGGATGAACATGCCGTATTCGAGCGCCTCCCACTTCTGCAACTGCTCGATGCTGAGCCTCTGCGCGCCTCTCTTGCCCTTCGCCTCTGCCTTAGTCATCCGGCTCTCTCCTATGCTCACACCGGCAGCAACGGCCAGCGCCCCCTTCAATACCGATCGTCTCGTGACCATATCATCCTCCACTGCGGGCGGCTACAACTCAACCTTCGCGCACTTGCGCACAGATTCATAGCACGCCAACACGAGCCTCAGCACATCTCGCCCCTCTTCGGCAGTTGCGATTGGCGGACGGTTCCCATGCAGGAAATCCGCGAGCGGCTCGGAGAGGCCGGCGATGCGCTCGCCCTGACCGTTGATCTCGGGCAGATCGCTCACATGCCACTCGGGCTCGTGTTCCATGATCCACTTGAGCTGAGGCGCGCCCGCCGGGCGGCGGTGGTTGCTCGGTCCGTCGCCGTAGTTGCCGACGATCACCCCATGCTCGCAGACGATCTCCAGCGTGTTCTCGCCCCCAACAGCGACGAACGAGCACGAGACCTCCGCCATCGTGCCGTCGGGGTAGCGGAAAAGGACGATGGCGTTGTCGTTCGGGACCTTTGGGTTGAGGAGCGTGCCCAACTCGGCGTAGACCGTGGAGGGCATGCCGAGCAGCCAGTAGATGAAGTCTATGGCGTGGGCGGCGTCGTCGGCGAAGATGTCGCGATTGAGTTCAGGCTTGACGTGCCAGAGCTGCTCGAAGTTCGCCATGTGCTGGGTCGCGAGGCAGTGCCGCCGACGCGCCTGGAAGACGCGCCCGAACGCGCCCGATTCGAGCATCGATTTCGCCTGGAGGTTGTACCGCTCGACGCGCATCTGCCAGGCCATTGTGAATGGAACGCCTGACTTCTTGACGGCAGCGACGATCCGGTCCGCCTCGTCCATCTCCAGGGCGAGCGGCTTCTGGACGACGATCGCCTTCCCCGCCGACGCCGCCTTCTCCACCAGATCCGCGTGCATCGAGGTCTCAGCCGCGATCACGACCGCCTGGATGTCATCGCTTCCGAGGAGCGCCTCGACGGAATCCATCCGCTCGCACCCGAAGTTCCCGCAGTTCCCCTCCGCCCGCGCCGCATCATGATCCCACCCGGCGACAACCTTGATGCCAAGCTCCGGGCACCCGTTCCACTGGCTGCAGTACATCCCAACGTGCCCATGTGCGAATCCAAGTATCCCGACGCCAACTTCGTTCCCGGTCCCACTCATACTCGTTCTCCTACTCCTACTCGAGAGATGATCGTCCGCGATCCCAAACCAGGGTTAGCAGTTATCCGCTGCTTCAGAAGTCTCCTGCGCGAGTTCCGGCACACATGAAAAAGGCGTCCGATGCAATGCATCGGACGCCTGATGTTACGAACTGTAACTTAGTAGCTTCGACGACCACCGCCGCCGCCGCCACCATAGCCGCCACCGCCGCCGTAGCCGCCGCCACCGCCGCCACTACTGCGCTCAGGGCGAGGTCTTGCCTCGTTGACTGTGAGAGTTCGACCGCCGACCTCTTTGCCGTTTGTGGCTTCGATCGCAGCCTGCATGTTCTCCGCCGGGATCTCGACGAATGCGAAACCCTTGTCGCCGATGACTCTGACTTCGGCCACGGGACCGTGCGGCTCGAACATGGTGCGCAGGTCGTTCTCGGTCGTGCTGTAGGACATATTACCTACGTAGAGTGATTTGGTTGCCATACTGATTGTCTTCCTTCTGGGGCTTTTCCCCCACGATAGTCAACAGGTCGCACGTGGCACTATCGCCATTGTCGGGGAATTCGAAGGTCGCAGAAGTTGAAGCAATCTACGGGGACGAAGACACCGGTGCTGATCGTTGATACCATACTCGTACAGTATATTCCACATTCGCGCAAAATGCAACCTTTATTTTTCGAGGGTGTTCCATCAAGCAGGAACCTGCTCGAAACTAGCCATCGTCATCGACTTCGAGCTTGGCGTCCATCTCCTCCTGGCGGTCCTTCTGGCGACGGTGTTTCCTGTGCTCGCCGTGCGCACCCGCTCCTGATCGTATCATTGCTTCTTTGGCAAGCTCCGAAGACGTGCTCTTCAGAACCTCGATCTGGGACGAGCGTTTGATCGTCAGCTTCTTCCTTCTCATAGTCTCTACCCGTTTTCGTATACCAACCAATGCTTCCCTGGAGATAGGCTCTCTTCCTCGCGGAAACGCAGATGACGAGACAAGACATACCTTGCAAAGGGCAAGGTCCAGAAGTGGGCATGGTAGGGCACGGATCCACGGCCATCAGGATCGTATGCGGCTTCCTTCTTTCCGGTCAACGCATCGAACTCCGCGAGACTGTACCCCTGCTGATGCCTCGCCAGGTGGTCGCCCATGCTCACGCAAAATAGGCCGCCGGAGGTGAGGATGGTCGTGAGCTGCCGAAGAATCCGATCGGTATCGTCGTACGAGCATTCGACCAGGTTGTCAATCAGTAGCACGGCGTCGAAGGACTCCCGCGCGAATGGGAGAGCACAGTAGTCGCCTTGAACGAACCGCGCTGTGCTTCCTCCGGCATGGGCGACATCCCGCGCATATTCAAGCAACTTGCCCGCGCAGTCGATGCCGACCGAGAACGCGCCCAGTTCCTCTATGGCAAAGGTGTACCGTCCTGCCCCACATCCAAGGTCGAGCACGCGCATCCCGGGTCTGATCGCCCGCGTGAGCTGTGAGCGAATCCGCTCCAAGAGGTGACGCCTCTCCTGCCCGTGCTCCGGCTCTATGAGGTTGTAGAAACCACTGGCGATCCTGGTATCCATGGGATGCACTGACCATGACAGATAGGCATCGAGCCGCCGAACTCCATATAGGCAGTCCCGCGGCCCGCCGCTCAACACTCAGCGCGCGCCCAGTGCCTTCAGACACGCGTTCAAGTATCCGTAGGATTCGGCCGCGATGATCGAGACCTCGGGGAGGCCCATCTCCCCCGCCCCGATGACTTCGAGGCAGACCGGGCCGTCGTAGCCGCCTTCGACCATCACGCGACAGTAGGCCATCAGGTCGATGTCGCCTCGACCACACGCCTGCAGCGGCGGAGTGCCCGGAGACGGTCCGGGACCCTTGCAGTCGCGGATGTGGATGTGCTTCGTCCGCGAGAGAACGGGCCTCAGCGCATCAGCAGGGTTCTCACCCGCGCGGTAGATGTGGCTCGGGTCCATATCGACGCCGAACGCGGGCGACCTGATCTTCTCCATCGCGCGCAGGGTCGTCGGCGTGTTGTAGATCGAGCCGCCGACGTGCGCCTTGCAGCAGAGGGTGACGCCGAATGGCTCGGCCTTCGCCGCCATCTCGATCATCTTGTCCGTCTGGCGCACGAAATCTTCCTCGACATCGCTCTTCCCGCCGGGCCCGATGTTGACGACGGGGATCCCGATCTCCGCGCCCGCCTCGAACGCCTTCATCAGGCGGTCCTCGTCGAGCCCGGCTTCCTCCATCGAAAGGAAGGTCAGCTCGTTGTCCTGAACGATCTGCTTCAACTCGGACGCCTGCGCCTTCCAGTTGTCGAGATCGAGGTGCTCGCACATCCCCTTGATCGCGGATATCTCGACGCCGTCGTATCCGGCGGCCTTGATGTACTTACATGCGGTGGCAAAGTCGTAGCCACCGAACAATACTGAATTCACTCCGAGTTTGATCATGTGTTTAACTCCCTTATAGCGACCGGCATACTTGCCGATGACGCCGCTCCTAATGAGCCCTGCATCATACTCAGGCCGCATTTCGTATTCGTCCATGGATTCTTAGCCTCCTGCGACTGTCTGAGGCTTCCGGCGCTGACTGCGGGGATGGGGACGACGGTAGACCACCTTACCGCTCCGTACGATCTCGTGAATGAACGAGACAGGTCTCACGTTCTCAAGAACCGACGGGTGGAAACCCATGGCCTCGATCATTGGCTCGGTGTTCCACTTGGCCTCTGAAAGGATGCCAGAGAACTCCGCATGGTCAGACGGCCCGAATGCTTCCGAGAACACAGCCAGGTCGACGTCCGAGTCCTCGTTTGCTTTACCCTGGCCGTAAGAGCCATACAGTATGACTCGTTCGACAGGCACTCCCAAGCGCTCCAGTTCCTGAACGTACTGCCTCACTGCAGCGATCACTTCAGTCCTTGTCTTAGCCATTCTGTGAACCTGGCTGTCCTTTCATACACGCCGGCTGTCCATGGTGGGGTGAGGATATCCGCGATGGCACGGCGTCCATCCGGATATCGAGTCACTACGCCCATGTTGTCCAGTTCGTTAACGAGCGCGCGGTGCTCGTCCGGCAGTTCAATCCCTCCACGAGTTGCCAAAGCGATAAGGTTATGGACTCTGGGGGGCTCGACGCCCTCTCGCTCCACGATCACCGCCTTCAAGAGCTTCTCGATGGTCAGATGGCACATAAAGACGACGAAATACAGCCGCCCGCTATCGAGCATAGCCTTTGCGGATTCCAGGTCATATTCCGCGTCCTCTATCCACAGTAGCGTCTCAGGTCTCATCGTTTACAGATCCACGATCCGATGCTCGTTCCACGAGGTGATCGCCGCCTCGATGATCCGCTGGACCTTCAGGCCGTCGAGGCCGGATGCGTCGATCTTGTCGTACGGAGTTTTCGCCTCGATCTGATCGACCCACTTGTTGATCCTGAACTGGAAGGTCTCGCCGAACGAGCGCATCCCGCCGAGGTAAGAGAAGGTCTCGTACTGGATCGAGTTGCGATCGTAGAATGAGAGATGCTCGCAGGCGTCGTCGATGATGAAGCGCCCCGCCGACCCGACCACTTCGCACTTCTCGAGGCCATAGGATCCGCCGGCATCGTAGCTTCCGGTGAGGCATCCCACCATCCCGTTCTCGAAGTGGAGGAGTACCTGCGCATTCGAGAAGCAGATCCGGTTGTCGCCCTTCTTGAGGAACGCCGCCACACTCGTTACGTCGCCGCAGAAGTAGCGGATCACGTCGAACGAATGCGGATGGAGCGCGCGGAGGTGGAACCAGGGCGAGGTCTCGACCGGGTTGTTGATCCACATGCGCATGTTGATCATATACGGAGTGCCGAGCCGGCCCGCATCCATCCATTCCTTCGCCCGCAGTGCAGCCGGCGTGAAGCGATGGTTCAGGTCGATCGCATATGCGACCTTCTTCCTCGCCGCCAGCGCCACCATCTGCTCGGCCTCTTCGATATTGTTGGAGATCGGTTTCTCACCGAGGACTGGAATCCCGGCCTCGAGGAGTTCCATCGTAGGAGTGAAGTGGTCGCCGCCGTTCTCTTCGCCCTTGGTCGCCATGCTGCAGCAATCCAGATGGATCCCGCTCGCGAGCATCTCCTTCACGCTGTAGAACGCCTTGCCGCCGAACTTCTGCGCGCCGGCGTCGGCCTTCTCGCGAATGATGTCGCAGCAGGCGACGATCTCAACCTTGGGGTTGTTCTTGTAGCAGCCGGCGTGGGTGCTACCGATGTTTCCCACACCGACGATTCCGATCTTGAGAGCCATGGTTGCTCCTCCTGTCGTTGATTGCGGACATTTCCATGTCAGGATACCACGCCTGCGCGCAGATTTCCTTTGGGCATCGAGAGGAAATGGGAAGAAGTTGGCGGTTGATGCTTCGGCAGCGCCGCCAGGTTCTGCTGCCGAAGCATCAGGGCTCGGCGAGTAGCTTCTTGAGACGATCGATGTTCAGCGGGGCGGCACCGTCGTCCGGCACCTCCTTGAGGATCTCCTCCCACTGAGCCAGGGATTCCTCGATCTTCCCCAGCTTCTCGAGCGCATTGGCGTACTTCCGTCGGACGAGATGGTCGCCTCCGAGTTCGATCGACTTCCGCAGAGGTTCCAGTGCAAGGTCGTACCGCTTCGTGATCCAATAGTGTTCACCGAGCGCGCCGAAGGTTTCCGGGTCCTCGGGCATCGCCTCGATCCCCCGGTTGAGCGTCCGTATCGCGGCGGCGTCATCCCCCATGCTCCACTGGAGCCACGCGATCAGGGAGTAGCCCTCGACGTAAGTCGGATCGAAGAAGATGGCAGTTTCGTGGCATCGGATGGTCTGATTGTAATCGCCCCTATGCCACCAGCGGTCCCCCTCGGTGATGTACATGTCGCAGAGCGCCCCCCAGAGGTCCTCCGGCTTCGGGGACGATGACGGGGGACTAGCTTTCATGGCGGCAAAGGGCGTCTTTAGAGCATCGCGAACAACACCTGTGATGAACTCATTCTGCCCCCGCTGATTTCGCTTCAAGACCGCTTTGGCCCGCGGTGAGTCCATGCACCACAGGGCATAGACGGCATAGTACCGCAGCCAGCCCGGGTTGGCGACGAGGACCGCCTCACAGACGTGGACACCCTTCTCGCTGCCGAGGAAGCCGAGCCCGAGCCCTGCACTCACTCGTACACCCCGCTCGGGATCTTTCAGCAACGTGAGGAGCGCTCCTGCTGAGTCGTGCTTTCCAATCATCCCGAGGAGGAAGGCCGATCGAGCGCGTTCAGAGGCATCCGCCGATCTCAGCAGCGGTTCGAGCGTTGGCCTGTAGCTCGAATTGCCATACAGAGGGCGGTCCGGGGTCCATGATGCACGGGGCTGGGCCGCGTGACTCAGGCCCGAGATCGCGACCACAAGCACCAGAGTGACGAAAAGTCTGTTCATGACTGTTCGTTCGACACACAGTCGGAATGTCCCTGCGACGGGGGGCGTAGAAGCCCTCCCCTACGGCCACGCGGGATCGAGCGGGAGTGTACTGTCCGCCTGCAGGCTCAGTTCGACGGCAACAGTCGTCCCTTCGGAGCCTGTGGCGAGATAGACCCTGTCCGCAGCAGCGATCATCATTTTGTAACCGAGGCCACCGGTTCCCGCCGTCGTGAACCCGAGGGTAAGCGCAACATCAGGGAGGTTCAGAGCGTCGATGCCCGATCCGCTGTCCTCGACTCGGATGATCAGGCTTCCGTCCGACCTGTGAAGGCTGACCGTACCCGCGTCCGCGTGCTTTATGGCATTGCTGGCTGCTTCCCCGACGCAGGTGAGAAGCCGATGGACACCGGATGAGTCCATCCCGGCGGATTCGGCAATCTCTGCGGCTTCTGCGCGAATATGACGCAACTGGTTGGCGGCAGTCAGATTCCACTGAACGTCAGACCGGCCGGCGATTCGGTCGATCTCGTCGGACTCTGTGATGACGAGCTTGCCACCGGTCGCCGCGAGGATCGTGCGGCGGTAGAAGTCCAGCTTGTGCGCCTCAAGCTCTACCTGGCGCTCCATCTGCTCGACCCTATTGCGGTCCGTGACGTCTCGGGCGGCAGCGAACACGCCGATCACGTCGCCTGACCTGTCCCTGTACACGGTTGCGTTGTAGAGCACCTCGATGACTCTGCCGGAGGGATGACGAATGGCAAGATGGTAATCCCTCACAAAGCCATTTGAGAACGCCTGCTCGTAGCCCGCGCGCGCCTTGTCCGGCTCAGTGAAGTACGTGGAGAAATCGCTCCCGATGAGCTTGTCGCGCCGGATACCCGTTGCGTCCTCAGTGGCCCTGTTGACATCGGTGATCCTGCCGTCTTGACCGATGGTGACCAACGGGTCCAAGCTAACCTCGATAAGCTCTCGCACATATGCGGATATAGCGTGAGCTTCTTCGGCGTGCTTGCGAGCAGCGATGTCATGCGCCGTCACCAGTACCCGCCGCTCACCCCCAAAGGTCACGCCGACTGCGCACGCCTCGACGTACACCGTCTCGCCATCCAGCCGGATGAGTCTCTCCTCGATTCTCGGAGCACAGCTTGATTGATCTATCAGCCCTGCCATCCGCTGCTTGACCAACTCCCTGTCATCGGGATGCACGAGGTCCGTGACAGACTCACCGATGAACTCGTCAGGGCAGCTCCCGCCGAGCATTCTCGCGCCGGCGCTGTTTATCAACTCGATGCGGCCGGCCTTCTGCAGAATCATGAGATCCGGAGTCAGTTCAAATAGCGTCCGGTAGCGGTCCTCGCTCTCATGCAGTGCCTTCTCCAGAGGTATCCGCCAGGACTCGCGAGAGAGGCTGAGGATCGCGAAGAGCATATAGAGCCCCCCGAGGTACTGGCCGGACCGTCCGAGCCAACTCATTGGGGAACCCGGGCTGCTTTCCAGGGCCAGCGCCAGCACACCCAGGCCCACCAGAGCCAGTCCCAAGGGGTACCATCTGTAGAAGCAGACGGGAGACCTGCGATAGAGCAGTCGCAGGCACACGGCAGCCAGCAGGAACTCAGCCACCGCGCTCCAGAGAACAACTTGCCGCAAAAACGTTCTGCCCTTCGCGACTACGAAGAAATCAGGGATCATCCTCTCGTACGCGCCCCACACCACCACGCCGATGAGGATCAGCGCGCCCAGATAGGACAGGGCCAGGTCGCGCGCACGTCCGGTTGACGCCGTTTCTCGAGGTCTCTGCACGGTCGCCGACACGGCACTGAGCAGGAAGAAGAGACCGGCCAGAAGCACCCCGGAGTTGTGTACGGTGGTAGCCGTGGACAGATCGTGAATGAGCGGTCCGGCCAGCAGATACGTGACCCCGAAGATCAGCGCTCCAGTGCCGAGAAGGAGTACGGACCGCGACCCATCCAGAAGGTACGTCCGGCCCGCAAGGTAGACAATCAGCAGCGACACGGCCCCGCAGAAGAGGGTGTTCAACTCAGTCAACAGCACCGGCGACTCGAAGATCGACTCGGAACTCGACCTGTACACCACCGCAGTGGCGACGAGAAACAGTGGAATGGAGAGCCAAGCAAGACGCTCCGGCCAGGTAGTCCGCCTCCCATCGCCGCTGTCCCCTATGCACGTATCCATGGCACCCAGTACCTCCGCGAATGAGTACGCGAACGACTCTTATGGTAATACCCAGGAGAGGCGAAATCCAAGCCCGGTTGCAGCAACACCGATCACTTCCCTGACGCAGAGTGACTCTTGAGCTGTCCGCAGGCCGCGGAGATCGAATGACCTCGCTCCATGCGCTGGGTGACGGTGACTCCCTCCTGCTCGAGAGTCTCCCTGAATGCGCGGACTGTCGCGGGCGAGGGGCGCTTCATCCCGAGGCCTTCGACTGCATTGTATGGGATGAGGTTGACGTTCGCCACCGCGCCCTTCAAGAGCCCGACAACTTCACGAGCGTGTTGCACCTGGTCGTTCAGATCCCGAATGAGCAGGTACTCGAACGTGACACGCCGGCCCGTGGATTCGGCGTACTTCCGGCAAGCCGCCATCAGCCCCTTGAGCGGATACTTCTGGGAGATCGGGATGAGCTTGCGTCGGAGTTCGTCGCTCGGCGCATGGAGTGAGACCGCCAGCGTGACTTGGAGGTTCTCGGTCGCCAGACGCTCGATCCGCGGAGTGATCCCGACCGTCGAGATGGTGATGTGCCGCATACCGATCCCGACCTCGTCGTTCAGCAGATGAACGCTCTTGACCACGTTCTCGTAGTTGAGGAGCGGTTCGCCCATTCCCATGTAGACGACGTGGGTGATCCGGCGCGAGCCTCGCTCCTGGAGGGTCAGCACCTCGTCAACAATCTCCCCAGCGGAGAGGTCCCGCTCAAAGCTACCACCCGACCGTTGGGGATGGAGTTGGACTCCATCCCCTTCACTGTGGCGGGGGATGTAGTCCAACTCCATCCCCGACGGTCCGGTGGTAGCCTCCAACGGTCGGGGGGAACCCGTCGCACAGAAGGCGCATCCGACTGCGCATCCGACCTGCGTCGAAACACAGAGCGACGTGCGATCCTCATACGGCAGGAAGACACTCTCGATCGTCAATTCATCCGCCATCTCGAGGAGGTACTTCGTCGTGCCGTCGGACGACTTCGATTCCTGCAGTATCTTCGCCCGATAGAGCACCGCTGATTCGCTCAGCTTGGCTCGAAACTCCTTCGGGAGGTCGGACATTTCCTCGATATCGCGTGCCGAGCGCCGGTATACCCATCGCGCGATCTGGCGTCCCCGAAAAGCGGGCGCGCCGAGGCTCTGCGCGAGCGATTCCAGCTCGGCTGTGTTCATTCCCAAGAGGTGTGATCTCTGTGTAGTCATCCCGACGAGTCTAGCAACCTCCACGCGCTGTGTCAATGCGGGGAGGGGAACGGCGGAGTGACGGAGTAATGGAATGGTGGACGGACGGTCAGATGATCCAATCCATCCCAGGAGTCTCAGGTTGTCGTACATGTTCGCATTCATCTCGCTCGTCCTGATGGCGCTCATTACCAGCATATCGCAGGCCGAGGAAGTACCCGCCAAGCTCAATCCGCCCGTGACCGACGGGATATGGATTCGCCCGTCAAAGGAGCTGCCCGCCCAGCCGGTGATCGGCTTCAAGGACGGCATTCGAATCGCTCTCTGGCCCGCTTACGACGGTCCGCGCGGTGTGATCCGCATCCTCGCGCCCTATGTCTGCCCGGGGGACTACCCGAAGGTCAACTTCATCGCGGTCGAACCGATCGTCGGCGACTGGAGGGGTCTCTCGGAGATCGAGCACTCCAAGCTCGACGAACGGCGCGGAATGCGGATGTGGTTCTCGGACTTGTCGGACGCGTCGGACAAGTCAGACCTCCCTTGGAATCCCACCCGCGGGAAGACCGGGAAGATCCGCGTGGACGGCAAGTCCGTCGAGACGCTCAGTATCTTCCTGAATATCGAGAAGTTCGACAATGGCGCGCATCCCGTGATCAAGATCACATTTCGCGCCGACCGCCCGAACGAGATCGGCTTCAAGACGTTCGCCGCGAAGGACAGTGCTGCGATGCAGTCGTGCGTCCTGACCGCGACGATGGGCAACTTCTCGCGGTGCCGGCTTCTCTGGCTCAAAGACGAGGTGCTCGACGCGCGGACCATCTGGCCGAACTGCAAGGAGTGGGATTTCGTCTGGACCCCGGATATCCCCGGCGAGCGCATCAGGAGGGACAAGGACGGCACTCTGACGGTCGCCATCACCCCGAACGAGACCTCGCTGGAGTCCGACAGGATCCCGGAGCCGTTCTGGCAGTTCCACGGGAAGGTGGCCACCCAGTACTGGCGGAAGTATCCGAGCAAGGAGTCGCCGAAAAACCTGCGGGTGCGGGTCAACGGACGGGCATTCTACTACGGCCGCCCCACCCCGATCCCCGGAGGCGTTTCCTTCGAGAACTTCGAGCTGATCGAGGACTTCCAGCCGGGCGAGGAATCGTGGTTCGGCGTCACCCTGAAAACGCCTTATCAGATGGGATGGAAATAGCCAACACCGAACACCCAACACCTAACCCCTCATCCGCCACGCCTCATCGAGCATCGCGAGGTAGTACCCCACCGGCACGAACGGCGCGATCGAGTTCCCGGACCCGAGGCAGTATCCCCCACCCCAGCCGCACTCGGTTATGAGCATGCGGGTGTACTCGCGGACCTCCGACTCAGTGCTGCGGCAGAGACGGTCGACGTCGAAGCCGCCGAGGATCGCGATCCGGTCGCCGTAGAGGCGCTTGGCTTCGGTTACCGGGAGGATGGCATCCTCATACGAGTGCTTGGCGTCGATGCGCACATCCTCGATGATGTCCTCCATGATCTCACTGAGGTTCCCGCAGCAGTGGAGGATCACCGGCTTCCCGGCGGCGTGACCGATCTCCGCCAGGCGCTTGTGCCACGGGAGGACGTACTTCCGGAGGTCATCCGGTCCGATCATCGTCTGCGTCTTGAAGCCGAGGTCGTCGCTGATGGTGATCGCGCCGACCTCCGGGATCGCGGCCATCGCGCGGTACATCGCCTCAAAGAGCACGCCGAGCCGGTCGAACAGCGCCTGCACGAGGTCCGGGTCGTCGGCGAGCATGAGACAAAGCTGCTCGTAGCCCACCAGGCACTCCGCCTTCTCGAAGATGCCGCCGGTCTGCCCGACCATCTTCATGCCCGCAGGAAGGATCGGCGCAGTCGCCTCGAACTCCCCGATGCTAACCGAATCCGGCGACGGCCAGGGGTACGCCTCGAACGTCTTCCGGTCCGTGATCGGGTAGCCGGTCGTTCGGTCGATCAGGCTTCCACCGGGGAGGTCGATCCAGACCCACGTCGGGACGTAGTCGTATCCCGCGCGGTGGTAGAACTCGACGACATCGTTCCGCGTCTCGATCTTCCTCCCAAGACACGGCTCCATGACCTCCGCGTTGGCGAACAGCTCGTAGAACGGCACGTACTCCGGCACCCCGTCTCTCACGAGCGCCTTCCGAAGCTGCTCGAAATCCGGGCGTGGCTTGATTGATGTCTCAGCAAGTGTCATCATCAGTATGCGGTACCTCTTAGTGTTCAGGCGGCACAAGGCGCGCCCCTACAGGCGAAGGACTGTCCCGCCGCCTGACGGAAGCTTGACGGACGCTCCGATCTCCGACTTGGTGAGCATATCGACCGTGCCCTTCGCGGTCCATGGGATCACGGCCTCATGCTTCACGTCCTTATTCGCCAGGATCACGTACTTCGCGCCCTTCGGATCGACGAATCCCTTCGCGAGCACCTGCTCGGGAACGATCGGAAGCGTGAACTCCGCCGGCTTCAGCTTGAGGAGGAGCGGTGCGAGCTTCGTAACCTGCTCATTGACGCGACCGACCTCATCGAGCCGGCCGTCCATCGGCTTCAAGTCCATATCCACCAGGCCTTGAAGCCACTCGCCCTGGAATCCCGTCGTCGACTGATAGATGAAGTAGATGATCCCCTTCGCCCCATGCGCCAACGCGAGCCAGACCTGCGCGCGAATCTCCTCCGGCGTCGGAATCTTCCATTGGTTGTTCGGCTTGCCGAACGCTTGCATGATCACCCACAGCGGTCGGTCACCCTGATTTCGCATGCCGCGCTCGAGTTCGCTGATGTAGCCGTTCCAATCGCCCGACCACGTCGGGTGAAGCGGGTAGATGTCAATCATCAGCACCTGGTAGTCGACCGTCTTGAGCAGATCCTCATAGCCGCCGAGGAGACATGAGAAGCCGGGGTGCTTCGGATCGACCGTCTCGAGCGCCTGCCTCGCGAGCTTGATCCTGCGCGCGACCTCCGGGGCGTTGTTCGGCTCGTCGATCATGTAGTAGCCGATCGTCGCCGGATGGCCCTTGACCTCCCTGACCGCATTCTCCGCGACCTCGAAGACGTTCTGCTTCTCGCCCGCCTCTCCGCTCGAAATGAGCGTGTTGATCTCGTCGAGCTGGAGGATGACCTTCATGTCATGCTTCTGCGCCGTATCGAGGAGCAGCTTTCGATGATCGTGCGGCGTCCAGATGCCGAATACCATGTTGAAGCCGTGGTCCGCCAGGTCCTTGACCGCGGCCTCATAGTACTCCCGCGCCTTCACCATGTCGTCCACATGGCGATTGATATAGGACGCGTCGTCCTCCCAGAAGAACCACGTGCTGAGCGGGAAGAAGTCGTTGTACATGGGTGGCGCTTCCTTCCACTTCCAGCGGCGGTCGACGGTGATCTTCGCCATCAACTGCCGGTTGTCCGCGCGCATGGTGATCGTGTGCTCGCCATCCTCCGCGCCCTCGCCGTCCCAGGTGACGGTGTACTCCCCTGCCGCGACCTTCGCGTCGACCAGTTTGGCGACGACATCACCAACCCTGTCCGCGACAGTGAGCGTAACCTTCGAGTCGGACTCTACGCCATATGTGATCGTCAATGTGTCGAGCAGGCCGTCGTCGTTCGGGGAGATGATCGGGCCGGAAGTGGCGAGGCGGTCGATCATCGTGCGGAACGTCCGGAAGTTGCCGATCGTGCAGGGAGGCGCGTCGTTCCAGGGATCGTCCCATCCGATCCGCTTGGCGGTGTTGGCGAGGCCGCCCTTGTACTCGTTTCGATCCACGATCTTGCCGTCGATCTCCAGCCTCATGCCACCTGGTCCGTAAACCAGCGTCACGTGATGCTGCGCGCTCCAGTCGATATCCTTCGCGATGCACCAGTTGTGCGCCGAGCCATCAAAGATGCCGAACTCGAAGTCCGCCGGCTTATCGCGCCAGTGGACGTTGATCGCGCCAACGTGCGAGCCGCCCGCCCCGATGTCGGAGAGGATGCACCAGATCGGTCGCTCGACATCGAGCAGCTTCGTGAGCTTGACGTCGAACTCGATCCGTCCGGCTGCACCAGCAAAGAGTTCCGCCGGATACTCGATCGTGTCCCCCGGCGCATCGAGCACGGCCTTCCCGTCCTCGAACGTCACCCCCGATGCCTTCCCGAGCGTCTTCCCCTCAAAGGAATCCTCGAAGAGCAGCGCATCAGCGCTGTGACCCGCCACCGCACATACTACCAGACACGCAATCATGGCTCGTCTAATGAACACCTATCGCTCCTTGCCGAACATTCGGTCAACGGATTTCAAACGGATAAACGGATGGGCTCGTATACACAAGGAAGCTCCTGGAAAACCACCCACCTATCCGTTTATCCGTTCTTTATCCGTTGACATCACGTCCCTATGTTATCCTTCACCACGTGCCCGGCCTTCTTGTCGTACTTCATCGCCTTCTCGGCGTGATGGCGGAAGATGTTGTCCTTCACGATCCAGTCCCGGCAGCCCTTGTCGAGCACGATGCCGATCGTGTGCTTCACCGAGTTCGAGTCCCAACTGAAGATCTGGTTCTGGCAGAACGTCGTATCGACCGCATCGTACGCGATCACCGCCGGGAACTTGCCGCTATTGTTCTCGGAGTTCGTGTGGATCGTGTTGCCGGTGATGATGTTGAGCATGTTCGCATCGCCGCCCTTGGGGTCGCCGATCACGATGCCGCTCTCGTAGCTCTGTTCGAGGCGGTTGTTCTCGATGCGGTTGAAATGCGCGCCGGGGCCGAGTCGCAGCGCGACCGTGTTCCCCCAGTGGTAGTTCAGCGTGTACGATCCCGCCGAGGAGTGATCGAGCAGGCATCCCGAGCGAGGCGTCCTGCCCGGCCCGCTGCCGAACTGGTTGCCGGTGATGTAGAAATCGTTGTTCGCGCGGCTGTAGAGCTGATCGCCGAGGTTGTTCGTCAGCCAGCAGTTGCTCACCGTGTTCGAGGAGAACGGCGTCTTCACATCGCCCTCGAACCGGATGCCGCTTTCCGGGAACATGTCGATGTGGCAGAGGTCGATCACGTTGATCCCCGCCCACTCGCCCTTTCGGAAGACGATGCCCGAGCCCTTCGTCGCCTTCGGGTCGCCGGTGATGTCGAGGTTCCGCACCCAGCACATCCAGCACGAGCCCTCGAATGCGATCGCGTCGCCGTCGCCCTGCTTGACGATCTTCGTGTTCCAGCCGCTCCCGATGAGGCAGACGCGGCTCTTTTGCTTGATGACGATCGTGTCCTTTATGGCATAAGTCCCTGGGAGCAGAGTGATCGTCGTATCGCCCAACGGCGGGATCTTCGCGATCGCCGCGAGGAGGGACTCGGTGTCCGATACTTGGAAGTGTGCGGGTTTCGCGGATTCATCTTCCGCGAAACATGCAGATATCGCCGCGATACAGAGCAGAACCACGAGTTTCAGCATATCGATCCTCCATTCGATCTACGCATTGTGCCTTTCCCGGACTTCTGGGCGCGTTATCCAGAAGTCCGTGCGCGTTATCCAGAAGTCCGGGCGCGTCATCCAGAAGTCCGGGCGCGCTATCCAGAAGTCCGGGCGCGCTATCCAGAACTCTGGATCCGTCATCCAGAACTCTGGATGCGTTTTTCAGAGCTCTGGATGCGTTACCCAGCGACCACACCACGCCTGCGCCAATGATCGCTTGCCCTATGCGCTGAGCAAGCCGATCGCACACGCGCCTACAACGATCCCGGCGATGCCATACGGGCCGATCTTCTCCTTGAATGCGACTCGCCCGACGAGCGCCACCATCAGCAGCGTGCCCCCATTGATGATCGGGAACGCGATATATCCCGGGAGCACCGACGCTGCCGCCATGTTCGCGCTCAGGCCGACCGCCGTCCCGATCCCGCCGATCGCGCCGATCACGATGCTCTTCCCCTCGATAGGCTTCTTTTCACGCATCATGTAGACAAGCGCGATCAGGCCCGCGACAGCATAGACGAAGAACAGCACCACAGGAATGAAGTGCTGCAGTCCGATCTTCCCGACAGCCTGCGTGCAGATCATCGTCAGGCCATTGAATATGAACGACGCAAGCATCAGCCGCCGGTATGTCATTCCCCCGACCTCCCGGCGTCGATGCCCAGAAGCGCGATGGCGACGATCGTCAGCGCGAATCCGGCATAGTGCCTGGCGTGCGGAATCTCATGCCACAGGAAGACCGACGCGAGGACCGGGATCACGAGGCCGAGGTTGATGATCGTCCACGAGGTCGATATGCGTCCGAGCGCGACCGCCCTCCGGAAGAGGTAGATGCCGAAGAAGATCAGTATCCCATCAACCACTCCGAGTGCGATGGCGTTCCGGGGGAGCGTCCTGATTCCGGTGGTGACCGCGAATACGAGGACGATCACTGCCGCCGATGCCAGGAGGAAGAAGTTGACCTGCGCCCCGTCGCACTTCCGTCGGTCGGAGAGCTTGTAGGTGATGCCCAGCATGGCGAATGCGACGGCGGCGACGATCGAGTAGATGTATCCCACGGCGGCATTATACCGCGTGCGGCAGCCCAACGTCTAATGCACCTATCACTGGCGCGTACGGTATTTCAGGATTTGAGTGAGTCTGCGAACGGAAATCCCGAAATACCATGATGGTTCATGGCGGACCGGCCCGCATCAACCATGAACCATCAACCATCAACCATTCCCCATCCTAATGGTGGAACAGCCTCAGCCCGGTGAACGCCATCACCATGCCGTACCCGTCCGCGGCGGCGATGATCTCCTCATCCCTTTGTGCGCCGCCCGGCTCGGAGATGTACTTCACGCCCGTGCGGCTTGCTCTGTCGATACTGTCCCTGAATGGGAAGTACGCATCCGACCCGAGCGAGACTCCGGTGAGCTTGTCGAGCCACTTACGCTTCTCGCCCTTCGTGAACCTCTTCGGGCTGCCGATCAGGTTCTCCATCATCTGCGCCTCTTCCGGCGGCGTGATGTCCTCCAGCAGGAAGAGGTCGATCGCGTTGTTCTTCTCTGCGCGGTTCATCCCCTCACGGAACTGCAGTTCGAGCACGCGGGGGTGCTGCCTGAGCCACCACAGATCGGCCTTTCCGCCGGCGAGTCGCGTGCAGTGGACGCGCGACTGCTGACCCGCTCCGATCCCGATCGCCTGCCCGTCTTTCGCGAAGCACACCGAGTTCGACTGCGTGTATTTGAGCGTGATCAGTGTGACGATCATGTCGCGGACGGCGTTGTCCGGGAGGTCCTTGTCCTTGGTCACGACCTTGCCGAACAGATCCGCGCCGATGCGCACGTCGTTGGCCTGCTGGAGGAGCGCCACGCCGTAGACCTCTCTGGTCTCGATTACGGGAGCCGTGTAGTCGGGTGCGATCTGCAGGACGAGGTACTTGCCCTTGCGCTTCGCCCTCAGGAGTGCGAGCGCATCGGCGTCGTACCCGGGCGCGATCACTCCGTCGGAGACCTCGCGGGCGATCAACTTCGCGGTCGAGAGGTCGCAGGTGTCGCTCAGGGACACGAAATCGCCGAACGACGAGACGCGGTCAGCCCCTCGCGCGCGGGCATATGCCGTCGCGAGGGGTGACAACTCCATGTCATCGACGAAGTACGCCTTCCTGAGCACATCATCGAGTGGCATTCCCACTGCCGCGCCCGCCGGACTGACGTGCTTGAACGATGCGGCCGCCGGGAGCGCGAGCGCCTGCCGAAGCTCCTTCACGAGTTGCCAGCCGTTGAGGGCGTCGAGCATGTTGATGTACCCCGGCGCGCCGCTCAGCACCTCGATCGCGGGGCTCTCGTCGAACAGCACGACCTCTGCCGGCTTCTGATGCGGATTCAGCCCATACCGCAGTGGGATGGTTTTCTCTGCCATGATTTCCTCCTTGGAAAGACTTTGGACTTTGGACTTTCGACTTTCTACTCACACAAACAAAAACGCCTGGACGCACATATGATATGTTTGCCCAGGCGATCGGCATATCTCAAACCCCGGTGCTTCACGCGGTCAATTCCGCTTCATATCGCCAGTCACACCGGGATCGTTATTCGGTTGAGTAAGAAGACCGGTCAGTTCCGTTCCACCCAAGCCACGCGACTCAGCACGCCTTTAGCGGCAAGTCTCTTCTTGCCTGTGGCGGTATTCACCACCCAGAGATCCTTCTCCACGAAATCCAGCCTCGTCTCGTAGCCACTCTCGGTGCGTTCACTGGACCAGTACACGGAGGAGTCTCGTCGCTCCGTAGTCACCTTGCCGGTCTTGAGGTTCAACGTCTTCAGCGTGACGAAATCCTGGCTGTTCTGGTCAAGCGACCAGATCGTGCCCATATCCGGATCAGCGCCGCAGAAGAGAACATTCCGCAAATCCAATTGTGGGTATGGCCACCGCCGGGCCTTCCCCAACGGGAAATCCACGAGCACCGGCTTCTTGGGCGGGCCCTCACCCGGATAAGATCCGAACCGCACCATCAGCGTGTGATCATCTTTCCAGACGGGCTCAATGTACTCCATACTGTCGGTTATGTAGTACAAAGGACGATGGGTAGCCGTATCCAGAACATGCACCCAGTTCTCTCCGTGAAGTGCCAGCATGGATCCGTCAGGAGAGCGAAAGAGGTCCATGATGACCGAGCGATACGGATCGCCACTTAAGACACGGCGGGAGATCAGGGTATCGAGGTCTAGGGCAAAGAGCCCTCCATCCGTGGGTCCCCCGCTTTTCTCCCTGGTAACGTGTCTCACGACAAGGAACTCGTTTGGCTTGTCTCCCCAGTCCAGGAACTCGTACGTCTCAGACACCCCATCATGCTTGCCAAGAATCTCATTAGCCGGCTTCACATACTGCACCTTCGCGGTAGACATGTCCATCAGATACAGACGCGTGTCTCCCGGCCTACCCCAGACCAATATCGTCTTGTAGTCAGGCGAGATGTCGAGATAACTGGTCGTATGATCGCCAACGCCGGTGGCGAGCAGCTTCTTGTTGCCGCCATCGATGTCTTCGACCCAGATTGCGCGGTCTTTCTCCAACAGGTAGGCGAGACGTTCCACTGCCCACGCCGGACTGGTGAGGGCCGCAATGATCCCGATGCAAGTGAAGAACCTGCTCAACCCCATGATCTTGCCTCTCACGTCCACACGGGAAGGCGCAAAAGCCCTCCTCTCCCCGCTCATCATGAATGCTGCGCCGGGTGCTTGAGCCGTGCCATCAGCATCAAGACCATGCCTATCGGTATGGCGAGCGCACCGGCCACCATCAGCACCCATGAAACGGTCTCCGATACCGACGACCGCCCGTATGCCCCTACGAGCCACCCAACCGCTACCAGCAGTATACAGAAGCCAGGGTTCACTATGACTCCCCAGACCAGTAACCTGTTGGGGTCGCTTCGCGTCCGCCTCCACCAGAATGTGATAAAGGCTGTGTTGACGAGTATGGCGATCATCGACAGGACAGTGATCACGTTGTCGTCCATGGAGGTTCCCTCCCCTGGCTGCTGTCTCAGCCAACTACCCACATTTAGAGAATCCGCAGAAGCGGCAGACGATGCAGCCGCTCTCGTGCTCGACCGAGCCTCCGCAATCGGGGCACGCACCCACGAGGCTATCGAGCATGCTAACGATAAGCCTCTCTGCGGTGACGAATCCGATAGACTATTATCGTTCCTGCACGATCATCAACCTCGTAGGCGATGCGATAGTCACCGATCCGTATTCGGTAGTCGGAGTCAGTGCCAACCAGTTTACGGCTGCCGCGGGGTCGGGGATCGGTGATCAACCCTCTCAGCGCGCTCCCCACGCGCTTCAGAATCGTGCCCTGAAGCGATTCGAGTTCCTTCCTGGCTGATGGCAGTATGCGGAGTCTATATGCGTCCGGCATCTTCCAGGTCCGCCAAAACTTTCTCCAAGTCTTCGGGAGTCTCGTTTCGCCGTTCCAGCTTGGCCCGGAGATCGGCGATGTCCTCCATCAGTTCCTCGTACCGCCTGCAGCTTATCACGATCGACTTCCGTCGACCCTTCTTATCCACCAAGTACTCGATCTCATGCATACTCATCCGGTCGCCTCCGCGGTACATCCACATCCAGGTTAGTATACCACATGGTCAGCCTACCCGCACTTCGAGAAGCCGCAGAAGCGGCAGACGATGCAGCCGCTCTCGTGCTCGACCGAGCCCCCGCAGTCGGGGCACGCGCCGACGAGGTTGTCCAGCGTGCTCGACCATTTGGAGACCGTGCTCTCCGCCGTGCCGGTCTGCTTGTACTGCATGTAGTGCTCCAGCGCAATCCCGATCGCATCCGGGCAGGAGAGTACTCGTCCGCCGTTATCCCAGGTCGGCGACGGGCAGACGTTCCCCCTGAGCTGCTTGATGACGGACTCGGCCTTCACGCCGGCTCGGAGCGCCGCCGAGATGACCCTCGATACCGCATCGAGCTGACTCGAAGCGCATCCGCCGGACTTGCCCATCCGCGCGAAGACCTCGCAGAGGCCGTCCTCGTCCTCGTTGATCGTGACATAGAGGCTCCCGCATCCGGTCTTGACCTTCTCCGTGACGCCATAGGTCCGCACCGGTCTCGGCCTCGGAGCGAGTACTCCAGGCACCGCCGCTTCCGCGTCTTTCTTGGCGCCGACGCTGAGCACCTGTTGGGACCTGCTGCCGTCGCGGTAGACGGTCACGCCCTTGCATCCCACCCGGTACGCCAGCTTGTAGACCTCAGTGACATCCTCGGTGGTCGCGGAGTTCGGGAAATTGACGGTCTTCGAAACCGCGTTGTCCACGTACTTCTGGAACGCGGCCTGCATCTTGATGTGCCACACGGGCGCGATATCGAGCGCCGTGACGAACGACGCGCTGCACGTCCGGCGGCACCGCTTCGAGGCCGCGAACCGTCCCGTGGCGCGCGATCTCCTTCATCAGCGACTCGCTGTAGAAGCCTCGGTCTCGGCCATCTCCTCGAACATCGGGTTGACTTCGACCAGCTCCGTGCCGTCGAGTACCGTGCGGACGTAGGACACGGCGAAGAGCGGCTCGACCCCGCTCGAACAGGCGGCGATGATCGAGAGCGTGCCGGTCGGCGCGATGGTGGTGACGGTCGCATTCCTCATCCTGAGGCCCTCGGGCACGTCGTAGATGCTGCCCTCGAAGTTCGGGAAGACTCCGCGCTCGCCGGCCAGCTCGCCGGACATCTGCTGCGCCTCGTTGTGGATGAACGCTCATGACCTCCTCGGCGATGCTCGATCGCCTGCTCGGAGTCATACGGGATGCCCAGCTTGATCAGCATGTCGGCGAACCCCATCACGCCGAGGCCGATCTTCCGGTTGCCGCGAACCATGTCGGCGATCTCGGGCAGCGGGTACTGGTTCACGTCGATGACGTTGTCCAGGAACCGAACGGCGGTCCGAACCGTCTTCCCGAGCTTCATGTAGTCGATCTTCGGCTCACCCTCTGTCGTGACCATCGTGGCGAGGTTGATCGAACCCAGGTTGCACGCTTCGTAGGGCAGGAGTGGCTGCTCGCCGCAGGGGTTGGTGCTCTCGATCTCGCCGAGCCTGGGAGTCGGGTTGTCGCGGTTGATGCGGTCGATGAAGATGATCCCCGGCTCGCCGTTCCGCCAGGCCATGTTGACGATCAGGTCGAAGACCTTGCGGGCGTTCAGCGTCTTGGCGACCTCCTTGGTGCGCGGGTTGATGAGGTCGTAGTCCTCGCCCTTCTCGACGGCCTCCATGAACTCCTCGGTCAGCAGAACGGAGATGTTGAAGTTGGTGAGGCTGGTCGTTGTCCTTCTTGCAGGTGATGAAATCGAGTATGTTCGGGTGATCTACCCGCAGGCAGCCCATGTTCGCGCCCCGACGAGTGCCGCCCTGCTTGATCGCTTCGGTGGCGGAGTTGAAGACCTCCATGAAGGAGATCGGGCCGCTGGAGACACCGTTCGTGGACTGAACGACATCGTTCGCGGGACGGAGGCGTGAGAACGAGAATCCGGTGCCGCCGCCGCTCTTGTGGATCAGCGCGGTGTGCTTGATCGTCTCGAAGATGCTCTCCATCGAGTCCTCGATCGGCAGGACGAAGCATGCCGCGAGCTGCCCGAGTTCGCGGCCGGCGTTCATCAGCGTCGGGCTGTTCGGCAGGAACTCAAGGTCCGACATCATGCGGTAAAACTCCTCCTCGATCTCCATGACCTCGGCGTCCGACTTGCCATAGTTCCGCTCGGCCTCTGCGATCGCCGACGCCACTCGATGGAACATCCCCTCCGGCGTCTCGATGCAGCTGCCGTGTTCGTCCTTCTTCAGATACCGCCTCTCGAGCACTGTGATAGCATTCTGTGTGAGCATCTTCTCCTCCGTAATGGTTAATGGTTCATGGTCGATGGCTCATGGGCTCCCCATTAACCATCAAGCATCAACCATTCCCCATCAACCGTGTGCCAGTCCCTCGACCAGCTCTTTGAACTGCGTGACGTCCTCGAACTCGCGATATACCGATGCGAACCTGATGTATGCAACTTTGTCCAGCATTCTGAGCTTTTCCATTACCATTTCGCCCAGAACCGTTGTACCGACCTCGCGATCACCCTGGTTGTTCAGCGCCCGTTCTATCTCCTCGACGGCTTCCGCGAGCTGCGCCATGCTCACGGGCCGCTTCTCGCAAGCTGTGAGCATCCCCTTAAGGATCTTTGAACGATCGAACGGTTCTCGTCGCAGATCCTTCTTGATCACCATCAGACGCATTTCCTCGATCTCTTCGTAGGTGGTGAACCTGCGCGCGCACGCCAGGCACTCACGGCGGCGCCTTATTCCACCGCCGTCACGCACGGCGCGGGAGTCGAGCACTTTGTCATCATTGTGTCCGCAGTAGGGGCATTTCATGATGTAATATCGACAAGGGAATACAAGGTGTTGTGGTACGCCCCAGTGTACCACACTATATGTTCCACGTCAAGCGCTTTTTGAACCAAAACGGGGAATAGTTGCGGGGACGTAGGATTGATCGGGATGGATGCTGAATCAAGTTCAGCATGACACTAGCGCGACACGTCATGCTGAACTAGATTCAGCATCCATCCCGGAAAACCTTCTACTGGTCGCTCGTGATCGCCGGGATGCGGTCGGTGAGAAAGAACTCGATGTCGTAGTCCACTTCGAGGAAATGCGGAACGATCACGCGGGCGCACTCCCAGTCACCCTCGAGGTCGAGAGCGAACACCGACCACGAGTATCCCGACCGGATGCGCGGTACGAGCGGCGGCACCCTGTACGCCTCCATCCAGATTCCGTCGAGCCAGATCGCGCACTGGGCCATTCGAGGGTCGGCCGATGGTCGGACGGGCATCCCGTCCTTGCGATACCGTATGATCACGACCATGCTCGACACTTTGGCATGCGGCCAGTCCTCGCGACACGTACTGCTGCTCGAGTACCCGAGCGGACGGATGACGAGATCATCCTGCCTCGTGATACTCGGGTCGTCGACCGCGACGTAGAACATGTTCGCCCGCCCAAAGCCCAGATGAGCGTATTCACGCGTGCCGGGGTAAAACAGCCTGGATGAGCCGCCGAAGATACCGGAGGGCAGGTTATTGATGTACAGCTCCCCAGTCAAGCTGCAGAGGTCAACCAGAACCGGATGACCTTCCCACTCCTTCGGAATCATCGGGAGGCACCTGAACGCCGACCCGGTGCGGTAGAACACCCTCTCGAGTGGGAGCGACAGACCCATCGCGCCGTCGGAAGGCGGCGAGACCGCCGTGATCGGCATCGGATACTTGCCGACATTCTCGATGCGGGATTCGAACAGCTCGTAATGCTGTCGTGACGGGCTGATCTCGAGCAGCTTCAGCTCCCAAGGGTTGAACCGCAGATCACAGCTCTCCCACTCGAGCATACTGGCCGCCTGAGTGCTCGGGAACAGCTCGATGACCATGTTGCGGATCTCAGGGGCGCACCCGAAATCGAGGGCCTGCAGTTCGACGGTCCGCGCGACCCATGTCGGGTTGTAGATCGCGACCATCCCGCGGCCGTCTTTGATATTGGCGTATCCGTAGACCTCGCCGGAAGCCGGGTCGCCCATGACGCGCCTGGCGTGGCCATACGACTGCTTGGAGGCGCTGTGATGCTGAGCCAGCCGCTGCAGGAATAGCTTGTCCTCGTCATCCAGAATCGAGAGGTCGCCCGCGACGCATAGCTGGTTGCACCTGGCCATGGACATTATCACGCTCTTCCGCCAGAACTGCTTGCCGCTCCAGAAAGCCGCATCGGAAAAGCTGATGTTCGTGCTCAAATCGAGTTCGAAGAAACGACGATCCAGGTCCACTTTGATCATCTGGCTGTCTCGAAGGCTCGGGGCGGGTGTATCCGATAGATCGCCGTCGCCGAGACCCGCGTAGTCGGCATGCCTGAGCCACCAGGGAGACCGGGAGAAGCCGGTCACGTGGACGATGATCTCAGGATCGGCCGACTTCAACTGCGTGAGGAGATCGATCATCCGCCGGGCAGACGTGTAATCCTCATACTTGCCGGATTCCTGCGACTCGGCATGTATTCGGGCGAGCTTGAGCCCGAATGCCGAGTTGAGATCCAGGATAGACCGCTTCAGGTTGTCGATGGCGTCCTCGAAAGCAGGATAGCGCAGCCCAAACCACATGCCGAGACGCAGCTTCGACTCAGCAAGACCGGCGGTGATCTGCGCGAAGCTGTCACCGGGGAACTTCGTGTCGCGGTCGATGGAGTACCGGCCGGTCGCGAGAGGATCCTCTCCCTCAGCCCAGTAGCCGTAATCGACCATCAGGTGCTCGATGGGAATGTGCCAGTTCGCCTTCAGGTCGGCCAGATGACTCAACTGCTCGCGAACGATCGTCGCGTTCGGTCCCTCATATTCGTGGGCGCCCCACGTGCCATAGGATGTGAAGAGGCGGTCGGACTTGCGGACGCGGAACTCGTCGGTGTATCGGTGCAGAGCGGCTTCCGGATCATCCGGGGCAAATTCGAGAAGCGCGCGCTCGGTCTCATACGATTCGCCCGGCTCGATGGCGACAGCCGGGTAGTACTCCAGGATGCAGCTTCCGTCCACGAGCCTGTTCTCGGCCTCGGGGTATTCGATGGCGAAATAACCGAGTCCTCCGACGAAGATCGGCCATCCGCGTCCCCCACCCCAGGCGTATGCATCGGGTGCGAGCGGAAAGCGCTCGAGGACGACATCGAACAGGATCAGTTGACGGTCGCCGGTATTGGTGACGGTCGACCACTTGCGCAGCCTCGGACCGGGGCCGGCGCTGAAGTGGACCGCGATGGCCACGGCGCTGTCGGGACACTCGAAGCTCAAGATGGCGTGGCTGTCGTCGCCGCTCTCACCGACGAACCGGCACACCGAGGCGGAAACGTCGATGGACGGCCCCTCGCTGCTCGGACCTCCGAGGCGCAGGAGGAACTCGGAGATCGCTTCGGGAACGATCCTCGCCGTTCCGTTGAGATCCCCATCTCGAGGGTACGGTAATCCCCGATGCCGACCACTCTGTATGCGCCCGGCGATTCGGGACTGGCTATTCGTATGGACTGACTCAATGAAACCTCTACTTCACTTCCACCGCGGGCGGGTTGACGTATCCGTGGTATCGTGTGCCCACTCCCGCGGTCTCAACATCGCCGGCGTGGATGTAGACCCTGTATGCAAACTTGAACTCCCCGCCCGACTTCACGACGTGGCTGCCATCCCACGATGGATCATTCTTGTACGCCGAGAGCGCGAACGGATTGGCGGTCATCAGTCCGTAGTTGCGCACGTGCCAGTACGTCGGATGCCGGAAGTTTGCGGGATTGTCGAAAACCGCTATGCCGACCGTGCGCCCATCAACGAGGCCGGAGTAATCGCACCAGTGTGCTCGCTTGCCCCAGTTCTCCGCCTCGGAGACCCCTCCACAGGAGTTGGTGATCACCCCGCCCTTGTCGCCGTCCATGGATGTCGCCACCCGGATCGAGCAGATGCCGCCCTCCTTGGTGTCGCCGAAGGTCAGGTCGCCCTCTGTCGCCCGGAAAACGACCGCCAAGTCTAAGACGCGTCCAGTGTCGGGAAGGTTGTAGACCGTTATGGTGCGCTCTTCCCGCAGAACCTTCCTACCCTGATTGTCCACCCAGTCATTCAATGCCCTGACGCGCGCGAAGACCGGTCCGCTCGCCTTCTCCAGAAACTCACGATGCTGCTGAGAGGCATGACCGGTATCCTCCGACCAATTGTCCGAGCCGTTGATATCCCCGTGTGCCACCCACATCGACCGGTGATGCGCATGATCGCTCGTCTCGCCGGGCACATCCTTTATCATCGGGTAGTTGCGGGTGATTCCCTTACCCCCAGGGCCGAGGATAGGGTACAGAAACGGCCGCGCGTACTCATCGGCATAGTTGTAGGTCGTGAACGGCTCTCCACCGATCCGGAACTCTATCCGCCCGTCCTCTTCAATCAGTTCGACCCCGGAACCGGGCGCAGCTTCAAACTCTGCGAGCCTGTACTCCCTCGACTCGCCGACCTTCATCGGCTCGCAGATCCAGACGATCCGCTGACCGTCCACCTGCGCGGGAATCCTGACGCCGTGCGTCCCGATCAGGCCAACCGCCGATCCATGTCTCAATCCGGGGATCTCGACGGAGATCGGCGTACTCTGACAGGCGTGCCTGACCGCGGTCACTAGTATGCGCTTTCCGAGCATCGAAGGCCTCCGAATGATCTGTTCACCTCGGGGTTTTCAATCTCCTGCCCTGCATCCAGGTTGACATGGCACTGGTGGCTCGTCTATGCTCAGAGTCAGACCGATGCCTGAGGTGCTGAAACAATGAAGATTCTCGTACTCCCGCCCCCGGCCCTTCGAGAGAGGCTGTTCGCCCCTGAGGTCGAAGAGCGTCTAAGGGCGGTCGGCGATCTGACGCTCAATCCCGAGGAGCGAAACTACACGAAAGAGGAACTCGCCGATATCGTCCCCGGCCACGATGCCGCGATCACGAGTTGGGGGTCGCCGCAATTCGCCCCCGAGGTCGTGGAGCGCGCCGACAAGCTGGCGGTGATCTCCCACGCCGCCGGATCACCGCAGGGATTGATCACACCGGCGGTCTTCGAGCGGGGGATCGCCGTTTGCACCGGGCAGCCCGCGATGGCGATCTCCGTCGCCGCCATGACGGTCGCCATGATGGAGATCATGCTGCGAAACGTCGTCAACTGGGCGGTCAACATCCGGGAGAAGCGGTGTTTCCGCCCTCAGGGAGTGGCGGGCGCACGGGAACTCAACGGCAAGCGCGTCGGCATTATCGGGGCGAGCCTCATCGGGCGCGAGGTGATCCGCTATATCGCTCCGTGGGACGTGGAGCTGTGGATCGCGGACCCGTACCTGTGCGCCGAGGATGCCGAGCGGCTCGGGGCGAGGAAGGTCTCACTCGACGAACTGATGGCGGAGTGCGACGTGATCAGCCTGCACGCGCCGTCGAATCAGTCGACGCGCGGCATGATCACCCGCAAGCACCTGGAGTCGATCAGGGAGGGCGCGGTGTTCATCAACACGGCCAGGGGGGCGATCATCGACCACGGCGCGCTTCTCGATGAGCTGCGGACCGGACGGTTCTCGGCGGCCCTCGATGTGACCGATCCCGAGCCGCTCCCTCAGGGCCACGAGATGTACTCGCTCCCGAACGTCGTGTTCACGCCGCACATCAGCGGGGGGACGCCCGAAATGGTCCGCCGCCAGGGTGAGGAGTCCGTGCGCAACCTCGAACTCTTCTTCACCGGCCACAAGCCGAACCGCCTCGTCACCGCCGAGATGATGGAGCGGATCGCCTGACCTTGGAGTGCGATGGCTCGACATCACTTTGGTCTGTAGACACCGATCAGCGGCCGTTCGGTTTCCCGACTGAAGGAACCAGGGGCGTCTTGTAGACGAGCCCCGACCCCGCATTGACGCAGAGGATTCTACCATCGTCGCTGAACTTTAGGAAGGGCAGGTCGACGTCCTCGGGCACTCCGGCACCGGAGAGCTTCCAGCGCTTGATCAGGACTCCGTCGGTGCGGACCTGGCACAGATATCGGGCATCCGGTTCCGACGTCGTGAACATCGCATACAGACCGTCCGGCGATACCCACAGATCATCGTGGCACGTCCATATCCCAAGAGCTGCCGGAGATCTCCAGACGACTGATCCGTATCCATCGAGGAGCGTGACCCGATCCTGGGTGGCCGTATCCTCGCCCACAAGGATGTGCATGCCCGACCGGTCGATGGCCACGGACGCCGTGTCCATGTACTTCCGCCATCGCTCCTTGCCGGCACCATCATGCACGGCAACCACGGGTTTCAGCCCGTGCTCCGTCAGTATCCTTCCGCGGAGGACGAGGCGTTCTGCCCCTTCAGAGATAACTGCCTCCGATGGGCGGAAGGGAATGCTCCACATGGTGCGGCCCGCGCGGTCGATCAGCATGGCCGGTTCTTCCGCGGTCAGCAAGAGTATGCGCATGCCGTCCGGAGAGAACTTGCCGCCAGCGCGCGGCAGGTCATTCTTGCCCCAGAGCGCTCCACCGTCGGAGGTATGAAGTAGTTGAAGCTCCCTCCTCCCTGGGCCACTGATGAGCATGACGTCGCCGGACGCAGAGAATCCGGCCAGGACTCCCCGTAACCGTTTCTCCCACATCACCTGCCCGCTGCCGTCAAACGCCAGCACCTGTGCATCTTCACTCTCAGTGATAGGAACGTTCAGCCGTAGAACGACGAGCGTCTTATCGGATGCGATCGGCATCGCTTCCATAAGGTAGACCTCACGTCCTCGGATTGTCTCGGGCGGATCGTAGCTCCACAGTATCTTTCCGGAATCGTCGCGAAGAGTGAGGACGTCCCCGGAGATCAGTGCGATTCTACTCCCATCAGGCGACACTTCGATCGGCTGTACCCAGCCGGCCGGATCCCAGGTGAATGCAGGGGCCAACACGTTAGTCGGAATGGATGGAAGAGACTTCGCCTCGCACGAGATCTCCAGCAGTATACATGCGACAGCAAGCGCCGCCACTGCCCATGATCTTGATTTGATCGCCATCGGCTTACCCCTCCAACTGTCTACTGCTCACCGCTCTCCTGATGGTATGCGAACGCGTTGTGCTGGTGGATAGATTCTTCCGACTCGCACTCGACCTCGAACCATCGGATGCGCTCGTCCTTCTGGAGGGACAGCACACAATCGCGGACGACGTCCTCGACGAACCTGGGGTTGTGGAACGCGTGCTCGGTAACGTACTTCTCGTCCTCGCGCTTGAGGAGCGGATAGATCTCCGCGCTGCCCTGTCGCTCCAGGAGGCGGACGATCTCCTCGATCCATACGAACTTCCCCGGCACGAACCGGATGTTCGCGCGAATGTTCGCGCGTTGATTGTGAGCGCCTACCTCCGAGATCTCCTTGCTGCACGGGCAGACCGTCTGCACCGGCGCCTCGACTCCGAGCATGAAATCGAACTCCCCATCGAGACTCCCGGAAAAACAGGTCTGGTAGCCGAGCATGCTCGACAGCTTCGAGACAGGCGACTGCTTTTCCATGAAGTACTTGAAGCCGATATCCGCGTGAGCGGTCTCGGCCTTGAGCAGGCTCTTCGTCTGCTGGAGGATCGATTTCACTTCAGGGCCGGAGATGGGCCGGTTACGCCACTCCTCGATGATCTCGATGAAGCGACTCATGTGCGTGCCCTTGAAGTAGTGCGGAAGTCCGGCGGTCAGAGTCGCTGAGGCGAGGACGGTCTGATGCCCGTCATTGATCCCCTTGATCTGGAACGGAATCTCGACTCCCTTGACTCCGACTCGCTGGAGCGGCACGCGCCTTCTATCGGCGCGGCTCTGTGTATCCTTGAGCGCCCCCGGTGTTACTCTCAATGTCTTTGTTATCCTCTTCTATCTCCATGCCGCGCTGCTTTGCGAGCCAGCGATCATGTTCCTCGAGCAGGTCGAGATACTCCTCCTGCAGTTCGGGGATAGGGAGCGCATGAGCGGTCAGGCACTGCGTCTGCTGCTGGATGGCCCAGCAGTTCCCTTCCTCATCATCGAACATGAGCTGGACATCGTGCTCTCGGACGGCCACGACTTTGAACTCGGGTACCGTCCCCGTCCACTCCAGCGGCTTCATTATGAGGTCATGATACCGTATTCCGAGCAGGTCGAGCAATTCCAGGGTCTCAGGGAAAGAGTTCACGATCGTTGATAGTGAAGTTTGTCAGGCTGGATCGGTCGCGGGTGTCTGAGGAACGCCCATGAGCATCCGCCGGCATGACTCCATCGCATCTTCACCACGCAAGTGCCAGGTCCCGAATAGACTCATCAGCGCCATGCGGGTCTCAGATCCCTTGGCCGACCGTGTGCCGCCGCTGATCTTGCGAGCCGTTACCGCAGGCCGGATCGCTCGCTCGGCCGCGTTGTTCTCGCTTGGTACTTCCGGACATTCTACGAAGACAAACAGCTCCGGCAGGAACCTCTCGATCCGCTGAGCCAGTATCCGCTGGGGAACATCCCGCTTCAGGTATGGCCTGGCGAGCCGATACAACTCTTCCTCGAATGCGATCCGCTGCTCGTGCCGAGCCTTCGACTCCTCGTTCGAATATCTCTTCGCGCGCCTGTAAACGGCCTTGACCTTGCCGGCCCAGACTGCTACCCCTCTCTTGTCAGGGTTCGCCTCGACGAGCGTTCGCAAGTCCCGCAGGTAGTGCACCCAACACCGCTGATGCCAACCGAGCAGCACGTTGTAGCCGCAGTAGAAGTCGCTTACGACTACACCCTCGTAGTCCTCTCCCAGCACGTCTTTTGCGACCTGGCCGCTCCGACTCTTGTTTCGGACGAAGTAGCGCACGCGTGGCGTCGTGAAGCTCCAGATGTATCCGTTCTTCCCATCTTCCCGCCAGCCGGTCTCATCCGCGTTCACCGTAGGGCTTCCTCTGACTGCTTGCAGAAGTTTCTCTACCTCCGGCTTGCCCATGGAGGCCACCTTCTGGAGTATCTTCGCGATCTCTCCGAGCCCGAGATGCAGACCGTAGAGTGATTCCAGAAGCTTCTGCACACGCTCGACCGGCATTCTACCGACCGTGTGGAGATAGCTCACCAGGCTCATCAGCCGGATGCCCACCCGGTGTGTCCCGACCACCTCTTCGGAGAGGTCGAGCTTCGGCACGTGTATCTTGTGGCAGACTCCGCAGTACCGTCCGATCACCAGGTGCTCGATGATCCTGACCGGCATCACCGGTATCTCGATCACCTGCCGGCTGTGATGCACCGTGCCGCCGGAGAGCTTCCTTCCGCAGTCGGGACAGGTGTCGAGCGCGTGATCCACGATCTCAGTCGGAGTCTCCCTCAGCCGTGCAAACGACTTCTGCCGCTTCTTGCGATCCTTCTTCTTGCGCTCGGGCCGGTTTGCCTTCACAAAGGCAGGTATCGTCCTGCCGCCGCCACCGAGCTTGGACCGGAGTTCTTCATTCTCCTTCTCAAGCGCTCGGACGCGTTCGGTCAGGGTGTCTACACCTTCACGCAACTCCAGGACGGCCTGATGCTGCTCTCGGATCGCCTGGTGCTGCTCCAAGACGATGCCGATCAGTTCTTCTCTTGATAGGTTGCCGAGATCGTTCACAACCTACCATTCGACAGCCGATCCTGGGGTACCTTCCTCAGATTATCAATGATCGTGAACTCTTACGTCTCAGGACGCCGCCCCTCGTCGCGAGCGGTGATGATCGCGACGTAGTTCTTCGCGTCGAGGATCGAATCGATCAGCCGCTTGAAATGTGAGGGCGCCTGCGTAATCGTGCCGTCGATATCTATGCCGAAGCGTAACTGGCGGACTACCGGCTTTTTCTCGCTCATGTGTACATCCCCAGTGCATCATACCCAGACGCGCCCTACCATCCGCCGGCATAGCCGGTCTCGAGTCGAGGGGAGGCAGCGCCCTCTATGAGCCCGTCGGTTATACGAATGCCGAGCACGCGGCCGTTGCTCCATGGGCCGTTGACGACCAGGTCATGCCCGCGCCGGCTCAGCTCATCGCGCACGGCCTCGGGTATTCGATCCTCGACGGTCACGCGCTTGACAGCCATGGAGCGCGGATAGAAGCTGCTCGGGAAGTGGCTCGTGTGGAACGTGGGCGCGTCGATCGCCTCCTGCAGGTCCATCCCGAAGTCCACGACGTTGAGGAAGAACTGAAGCGTCCACTGGTCCTGCTGGTCGCCGCCGGGAGTACCGAGCGCCATGAACGGCTTTCCGTCTCTCATGGCGAGCGATGGCGTCAGTGTCGTGCGGGGTCGCTTCCCGGGCTGGAGGGCGTTCGGCCTTCTCTCGTCGAGGAAGAACATCTGGCCGCGCGTGCCGAGCGGGAATCCGACTCCCGCGACCACCGGTGACGTCTGAAGCCATCCGCCGCTCGGCGTGGCGGACATCATGTTGCCCTGGGCATCGATCACGTCCAGGTGAGTTGTGTCATGATCGTGATTCGGCAGGTGAGACTTCGCGGAAGACGGGTCGTAGGGGAGCGGATTTCTGCCGACATCGCCGGGCCTGAAGTCGGGTGATGCCATCGACGGGTCGATCAGGCCGCGTCGGCCATCGGCATACTCCTTCGAGAGGAGTATGTCCATGGGCACGTCATCGAACTCGGGATCGCCGTAGTAGGCCTCGCGATCGGCAAACGCGAGCTTGGCGCATTCGACCAGCGTATGGATGTAGTCCGCGGAATTGTGGCCGAGCGCCCTGAGATCGAATCCTTCGAGCAATGCAAGCTGCTGGAGCATAACCGGGCCCTGACACCACGGCCCGCACTTGAGCACATCGATCCCCCGGTAGTTCACGACCTCGGGCGTCTCGACCTTGGCGGAGTAGCCGGCCATATCATCGTACTCGAGGAGTCCGCGATGCGGCTTGCCGGTCGAGTCCATGATCTCGGTGCATGCGACGAACTCGGCGATCCCCTCCGCGATCTCGCCCTTGTAGTAGAAGTCGCGCGCAGCCTGCAGTCCGGCATCACGCCCGCCCCGAGCGCCTTGCTTCTCGGCATTGAGGAGCTTCCTGAACGTAGATGCGAGCAGGGGCTGGCCGAAGATCTCACCGATCTCGGGCACTCGGCCGCCGGGAAGAAACACCTCGGCGGAGGTCGGCCAGTCCTTGAGGAACGCCTCCCGCTTGGCGACGAGGATCTCCCGGAGCATGTTGTACATGGGGAAGCCGTTCTCCGCGAGGTCGAGCGCCGGGGCGAGCACCTGCGCCAGTGACATCGTGCCGAACTCGCGCAGGGCGGTCACCCATGAGTCGAAGGCGGCCGGCACGGTCGCCGGGAGGAAGCCGTTGCCGGGAATGAGATCGATCCCCTGTTCGCGGAACCATTCGATGGTGGCTCGGCGGGGAGCGGTCCCATGCCCGTTGATGGAGAAAGCCTTCCCGCGCTCGGCGGAGTAGATCAGGATCGGAGCTTCGCCGCCAGGGCCGTTCTGATGCGGCTCGAGGACGTGCTCGCAGAAGCCCGCCGCGACCCCGGCGTCGATCGCATTCCCGCCGGATCGGAGGATGTGCACCCCGGCCTCGGTCGCCAGGTAGTGTCCCGCCGCGATAACTCCATGCGTGCCTCTGATAACCGGCCGGGTGGTGAATGCCATGTCAACTCCTACTCATACTCATGCTCGTACTCAACCCGTTCGGGCAGGAGTTGTACTCCTGCCCGCAGCACTGCCTCCGGGAGTTCAACTCCCACATCCAGTCTTGCGGGCAGGAGTACAACTCCTGCCCGAACGGTCGGGATTACCGGAAACAATCATCCCGGAGAATCCGTCCTACTCCAACTCGCTCACCGCTGATAGAACCGCACTCGCATCGGAGAGGCCGCTCAGGCGGTCCTTCGCGAATACGGGAGGGATGAAGGCTCGTCCGATCTGGGTGAAAAACGTGTTCTTCGCCGCTCGATCGTCCCCGAATGCCGCCTGCGCCTTCTCGCTGAAGTAACCGAAGTCGGCGTATCGAGCCAACACCGTGTGCCCGTAGAGACACCGCGCGCCATCCACGAAGTCCCGGCGATATGGCAGCAGTTCGGGTGCATTGAAGTTGTCCACGAACGGCAGGCCGGCTTTGTTCATCTCGGTGCCGACGGACATCGGCAGGTGGAACTTGCGCGCGCCTTCCACGACTTCCTTCAGCTTCCGTGTCTTGAGCGCCTTCTCGTCCGCGTTCTTGATGTTCCAGTTCCGGTCGGGGATGATATTGAGCGAGACGCACCCCTTCGAGATCAAAAGCCCCAGGAACGCGTCGGTGTCCTCCTCCCCGGGATTCGTGCCGTCGAGCCAGGCGATCATGGGAAGAGCCTCCATGCCGCGCATCATCTTGATCGCATCCTCGATGCTCGGGAAACTGCCACTTGTCGGCGGCACATACCCTACCCCGCCGAACTTCATCAACTTGGAACGCATCTTCTCGTGGAGTTTCGGCGTGTCGGTAAGCAGTGCCGCCATCTCGTTCTTCGGGACTCCCAGCTTCTCAGCCCAGAACGCCGCAACCATCTCCGGCCCGAGGATCTCGCGAGCCTTCGCATCGTATGCGGCGAGCAGATGCCGCTCGGTGGCGTTCCCGGAGGGAGTGAGCGGAAGGGCGTCCGACTCGTAGTCGAGCATCACAGGATCGAGGTACACATTGACACGGCCAACCAGGGCGAGGTTTCGTTCGCGCGCGGTCTCGGCCATCGAATCGAGGATACTCTCGGCCTCGCTACCCTCAGGCGGGCGCTTGAAGCATCCCGAGGCCATGAAATATGCGATGCCGGGCTCGTTTGGCGAACTCATCACCTTATCCGCAAGTTCACTGACGAAGACCCGTGTCTCCATCCCCGCAACGGCCTTGAGACCGAGGAGTTCGCCGGTGGACAGGAACTCGTCCATGCCGTCGAGCACATCGAAGTCGACGATTCCCGCCGCTTCGAGCCCGTACTTCACGCTCTCCCATGCGATCCGGCTCGGCGACCAGCCATTGGCATTGAAAGAGAAGGACGTGTGGTAGTGGAGGTTAACCTCCTCCTTCGGCGGCGGAACAGGCATGTGCCCGAGCTTAAGGCGGCGGACCAGTTCCTCCACAGCGTCGCGTCGCTCCTTGGGATCGAAGCTGTTGAGCAGTTCCTCGAGTCGAGCCTGAATCTGAGTGATACTGGCCAAGGTGGACACCCCCCACATCGAATGACGATTCATGAGCGCGGAGAGATGGGCGGTAACCGGCTCACTCCCCGCCTCAGGATACTATGGGGACGAAAGTCAGGTCAAGTCCATCATAGGCCCATTGTAGACGTGTAGTGGCCGTGCCTCCGTGCCGGCCATCACCACCGGAAGGCCGGCACGGAGGCACGGCCACTACGGAGATAACCCTGGTCTCAGGGCATCAGCTCTACCGAGCCCAGTTCCGCGCGAATCTCGTCCAGTCGGGCAAGCGAGAGAGGCCCTTCCTCCGTGATTACCGCGGTGAAATCCCCTATCGGTGTCCCGTCGAAGACCACTGTCCCCGTTCGCACGTAGTCGGAGTGGCCGCTGACACCCCTTGCTTCCCACTGCTCCAGGAAGAATGGCCATCCCGGAGGGATGATCTTGTAGGTCTGGGCAATCGCGTAGGAGGGCACGCCCGCCTCGCCGGCACTCGACACCGCAACGGACGTGCCGACCTTGTTCACGATCAGATTCTCTTCGGTGATAGCATCACAGCCCACGAGCACCGCGTCGACTTCTCGCGCCATCGCCGGGATCTCGCTGTCGGTAACGACTTTCACGCGCACACCCTCCGCATGAAGCTCGTCTGCGAGCCTCACACCCTCGCCGCCGGGCTTCGACTCAGCTACCAGCACCTTGCAGTCATTGTGCTTCCAAGCGAGGATGGTATCCCGAACGGCTTCACTATAGCTCAGCGTCAGGATCGTGTTCTTGCCCTCGATCACCTCAGCCGCATTGGTCACAGAGAGGTCGGCTGCATCATTTACCATGGACAACAACTCGGTGACGAGCACGTCGAACTTGAACTGCCCACCCTCCCTGTCCATCGCCAGGAGGAGCCTCGCTGCCAGATCCGGAAAGACGCCCATCGTGGGGCGGCAAGAGGCAAATGCTCGGATCGAGCGCAGCAGCACATCGTGCCCAATGGAGTCGGACCTGTCCTGGACATACCCGCCGAGAGCAGCCAGTCCCTTTCGTGCAAGATTGGTCGCGCCACCGCACCGGTCGGCGGCGATATCGGAGAGATCATCCCAAAACTGCGCGTCCCCGAACGGCGGCGACACTCGATCGAGGGCAGCGGCCAATCCGGGAACCGTCTCCATGTCCTCCAAGTCGCTGGCGTGGAACCAATCCCACTTCTCCGCTTCCCAGTCCGTCCGAATTCCTGCGCCATCCTTCAGTTGGAACAGAAACGGCAGGACGAGCCACGAGCGGCCCTCCTGGGCATCGTCTACCGGCAACGGGGCGCCGATCCCTCGCAGGCTCACGCTCTCCCGCGGCAATCCGGCCTCCTCGGAGAGTTCCGTAAATGCCTGGTCGAGCGGCATCTTCTCGACATAGCCGCTGAATGCCGCCCATGAGCCCTTGTATGTTCCAACTTGCTGACTCCGCTTGATCAGCGCAATCTTATCGCCTCGAACGACAAAAGCGGTCACCACGGGGACTTGTTCCTTCATTGTCTGCTCCTCACCGAAGAATTCGTCATCATGCTTACACGCCGGGGTGCCGACGATGAGGCACTTCACATCGCCATACGCCCGGTGAGCGACTCCCGGCGGGATCATGATTGTCACGCCGGGCCTCAACTCCACCGTGTCTTTACCCAGTTCCATCTCTCCGTTACCTCCGAGGATGTAGTAGATTTCGGTGGCTTCCTTGTGGTAATGCCTGGTAGAGTCGATGATGTGCGTGACATGGACGTTGGCGACGGGGGTGTCCGCCCGCGTGATGATGCGCGTGCTCGTGCCACACGGGCACGGGACACTCGGGGCGTCTTCGATGGTGCGGTAGATGTATTCGGGCATGTTTCCTCCGGAACAGAGTATGGGAGTGTGGGGGTATGGGAGTGTGTGAGTCCGCAACACTCCCATACCCCCACACTCCCATACTCCCATACTCCGCTAGAACTCCGTCGCGCCGCTGAAACGGAAGTCCTTCGCTCGGATGGCAGGCACGACCGCCCATGACTGGCGCTTGGTGTCCTTCGAGATCATATCAACGTTCGACAGGATCCGGAGCACGCTGTCGGTGAACCGCATGTTCTTGAGCGGCTTCGTGATCTTCCCGTTCTCGATCAGGAACGTACCGTCGCGGGTCATTCCCGTGATGAGCGTCTGCACCGGGTGGATGACGTTCGAGTAGTGGAAACGTGTGACGAGCACGCCGCGCTTCGTGGCGGCGATCATCTCCTCCACGGAGGAATCGCCCGGCTGCATGAACATATTCGCCGCCATCGGCCCGTAGGTTCCTATGCCGCCACAAGCATGACCCGTCGACGCCTTGCCTTCCTTGTTGGCAGTGTACGAGTCGTAGACGACCGCGTTTGCCACACCGTTGACGATGAGATCAACGCGCTGCTTCGGCACTCCCTCCGGGTCGAATCCCGCGGGCATGCCGCGAAGGTCGAGCCCGTCGTCCCAGATGGTAATGTTCTCCCCGACGATGCGCTGCCCGAACTTCCCGTTCATGAAACTACGGCCTTCCTGGACTGACAGCGCCCCAAAGCCGAGGTCGGACAGGAACCCGAGCAGATGGACCGTCGCATACGGGAGCAGGACGACGTGATATTCGCCCGGCTCGATGCCCTCAGGGTTCCTCGAACGCACGCTTCGGTCGGCGGCCTCGATGCCTGCCCCGGTCGGATCGAAGTCCCCTATCGACCTGGAAACGCGGTCAGCGTATCCACATCCGGTTCCGGCGGTCATCACAGTGCTCATGGTCGCAACCGTGTCCGCCCGATATGCCTCGATGCCGAGCGAATTGGCGATCGCAATCTCGGCGTACTCGTTCCTGAGCGATCCGGCGGCGGAGGCGTCGCGCTTATTCCCCTCCGCGATCAGGCCGCCGACCGCTGAGGCGCGATCCTCCGGCGAGTAGGTTGCCGTGCGCTCGTCGAAGCTGTCGATCTGCTGGATCGGTTTGGGTTTGGGGAGCGAGACGAAGTCCGGGTTCTCGCCCGAGTTGCGGGCGAACCTCACGGCGCGCTCCGTTACCGCACGGATCGAGGCGTCATCGAGCCTGTTGGTCGTCGCGTAACCGATTCGTTTGCCGCAGATCGCTTTGACAGCCAGTCCGCCGTTCCGCTCGGAGACATTCTGATGGATCATCGAGTTGGCGAACCTCGTCAGGCTCGACTCGCCGATCTCGACCGTCGCCTGAGTCTGTTCGGCATCCGAGCACTCAAGAGCCTTTCGTACGATGTTCAGCACCGTGTCACGTCCGAGCATCAACTTGTCTCCTCCGGGCACTCCATGACCCCGATGCGCACATTCTGGAACCTGGCTGGCGACACTCCATGTCCGACGTGTGCAGACTGGCCGGGTTGCCCCTTCCCACAGTTTGGGATACCCCAGAGATGCCACTCATCCTCGTTGGCGATCGCGTCGCAGCCGCCCCAGAACTCGTAGGTGATGCCCGTGTACGTCGGATTCTTGTACACCTGGCCGAGCGAACCGTCCTCGATGTCCCAGGCAATCTCGGTCGCGAACTGGAAGTTGAGGCGCTTGTCATCGATGCTCCAGCAGCCGACCATCGCGCCGTAGAGGCCCCTCTGGGTGTCGGCGATCATCTCGTCGAGAGTCCAGTCGCCCGGATCGAGGTTGATATTGGTCATGCGGATGAGCGGGATTCTGTTCCACCCATCGGCTCTCATCGCCCCGCCGCTCGCCTCGAAGCCGATCTTTGCCGCAGTCTCTCTTGACGTGAGATAGCCGACGAAGATACCGTCCTCGATGATCTGCACGCGCTGGGCGGGAACACCCTCGTCGTCGTAGAAGAAGCTGCCGAGGCCGCAGGGACTCGTTGCGTCGGCGGCGATATTGACGATATCCGAGCCGTACTTGAAGCTCCCCAGCTTGTCCGGCGTCAGAAAGCTCGTCCCGGCGTAGGAGGACTCGGTGCCGAACACCCGGTCGAGTTCGATCGGATGGCCGCAAGACTCGTGGACCTGGAGCGCGAGCATCGAGCCTTCGAGGATCAGCGTGCGGACATCAGAAGGGCATTGGGGCGCATCGAGGAGTTGCCTGGCCTCCCGGGCGACGCGCTCGGCCTCGTCGATCAAGTGCATCGCTTCGACGAACTCATATCCGGCCGTGGCGAAATCTCCGCCGAACGAGCACGGATACGAGCGCTTCTGCACTTCGCCCTCTCTGATCGCGGTGGACTCGATCCCCGCGCCGCTCTCAGTCTTGGTCTGCTCGATATACGATCCCTCGGTACTGGCAAACACCGTGTCGTACCGCCAGAAGTTCATCGATGTCTGGGAGATGCCGATGTCGGGAGTGTCCCGCATGATCTTGTCAGCGTCGAGCAGGAGACTGATCTTGTCCTCGATGGGAACCTCGAATGGATCGAGCTTGAAGTCCGAGGCGAATCGGCCCTCAGCGGGTTCGACCGGCGCAAGCTCGACTGGCTCGTGTTCAAGGCTAGCGGAGGCCTTCGCGATCCGGACTGCCATCTCGGCCACTCGCTCGATCTCCTCGGGATTGACCTCCAGGCTGGCGGCGAATCCCCACGCGCCGTCCGCGATCACCCGGATGCCGAACCCGTAGTCGGACCCCGAACTGAGTCCTTCGACTCTGCCGTTCTTGACCTCGATGGATTCGGCCTGCTGCTCGACGATCCGGATGTCGCCGTAACTCGCTCCGAGCGCGCGGACCTTCTCCAGTGCTTTCTCCGTCAATTCTCTCAAGGGTGAGTGTACTCCTCTCGGATGTCATTCTGAACGCAGTGAAGAATCTGGCTCTCGGCTGTCGGCCAGATTCTTCACTGCGTTCAGAATGACAACGCTGTCGGCCTTACGTGGTACCCGCTCCGTATTGCCGATGAAACGCTGAAGCTTAGTTGGGCATTTGGCGAGGTGTTTCCTGCCTGCCGTGCTATCGGAGGCGGAAGCGGAGTTTGCTGAGGAAACCTGGGATGCGACGAGCCGACTCGCACACCGCAACGGCCACCACCAGTTCCATGAATACCGACGGGACGTACTGCGTGTGAGCCAGGGTCTGAGCAGCCATGAAGGCCGGCGCTACCGAGATCACACACATGCTGAAACCGAGCAGTGCAGTCGGCCAGTCATGCCTGGCATTCCATGCAATCAACAGCCAGACGGTGTACGCACAGATGATCACCAGCCTGCATTGCAGCAGGAAACACTGTCCCATCGAAATGTCCCACCGAGACCGCAGAAACAACACGTCAGCACCGATTCCCACGATGAAAGGAAGCAGGAGGATGAGGAACCTCGGCAGCAGACGCATCCGTTGAGTTGCCACGATGGCGACCGCAGCGAGAGTAGCGATCACGGACGGGATGGGATCGATCATGAAGAAGCTCGAGAGGACGGGCCCGCCGAGATAGAGGAACATCCGCCAGAACCACGCCTCATTGTTACCTATGCGGTAGCCGATGCCGACCGCCAACAGGTGGATCACTATCAGCGCCGCCAACACGCCTGTCCACATGAGGATCGCTGTACGGTTCCGTCTCACCGACTCGCGGAGATAGTCGAACCTCGACGGCACGGCGAGTTGGCCTCTGTGACGGTAAGACAGCAGCAGCAGTGCCAGCGGCCACACAGTGAAGCCGATCTCCTTGAAACAGACGCTTACCACAGCAACCACCAGGCTCGATGCCCATCTGCCTCTCAGCAGCAGGATAAGGCTGATCATCATGGCGATTCCGGCGAGTGGATCGGGTATGTTCTTCGGGTCGCGCAGCAGTTCGAAAACGGGTTTCAACTCACCGAAAACCTCCGAGACGGGCCACGGCCTGAATCCCGCAAACAGCCACAATACCGTCATGACCAGCCAGAAGCGTTTGGTCAGCCGCCACAAGAAGAGGCCGGCGACGGATATGAAGCCGAGGTGCAATACGATGAGAATGATCTGGCGGGGAAGCATATAGTCCGGCGGCCAGATTAGTTTCATGCCCCAGAAGACGTAGGATGTGAGGGGCCTCCAGAACGGTACCTCTCCACACCACGTGTCTGTCCACCAGCTAAGTGTATCGGAGAAGCTATGGATTCGGCTGAGCCCCCGGTCGAGGTACATCCAGTCGACGCCTCTATATGCCACTACCGGGTGATCCACATAGGGCTGGAGCATTGACCAGGCGCTTATCAGGATGCTGACTGCGACAATGAGCAGGACGACAACTCTGACCACTCTGCTGCTTCCCAGGCGTTCTATCCACTCCGACAGCCGATTGCCCGACGCCATAATCCTACATCCTGACCGAGTAGCCTTCCAATTTGCTCTCGTCGATCTCCACCCCGATGCCCGGGGAATCGCTGAGACGAACGACGGCTCCATCTATGGATACGCCACTTGCGACCGGATCGTCTGCGAGGAACTGCGGACCATTGAGGTCAACCGGTATCTCGACGCCGTACGCGGCGTAGAGGTGTGCGCTTGCCGCCAATCCGAGGCGGGTCTCCGTCAGCCCGCTGCCAAGCAGCCAGATGCCCGAATCGAGTGCCCGCTCGATGCACTTCCGCGCGCCGGTCAGCCCGGCCATCTTCGACACCTTGATCACCAGGGCGTTGAGCGCCTTCAGTCGGATAAGCTGATCCAGGTCGCCGACCGAGAAGACGCTCTCATCGACGGCGATCGGGACAGCCGAGCGACTCACCAACTCCGCCAGGCCGAGGAAGTCGTTCGCGGCCACCGGCTGCTCGAGGACATCCGCGCCGATCTCCGCCATCTTCCGGCTCAGCTCTACCGCATCCTCGACCGAATACGCCTGGTTCGCGTCGGCCCAGAGATAGCATCCCTCCGCGGCCGACTTCACCGCGCGCAGGATGTCCACGTCCAGCGACGGCTGCATCCCGATCTTGACCTTGAAGCCCTCGTAACCCGCGGCACGAGCATCAGCGGTGACCTTCTCGGCCTTCGCCGGGCTGTCCACACTGACGAGGTAGCTCAGACGAACCCGCCCGGGATCGCCCTGCTTGAGGAACGAATGCAGGGGCATCCCGACGCGCTTCGCATTCAGATCCATGAGCGCCATGTCGATGCCCGACTTGGCGACCGGCTGGCCGACAGTGATCCCCGGAGCGATCTCCCGCTCCATGACCGCATGGACCGCCTCAATGTCGGTCGCGTCTATGCCGATGAGCGCCGGAGCCAGGTAGTTGCGGATCGTAGTGACGACTGATTCCTGGGTCTCGTAGCTCCATCGAGGGCTCGGGCGCGATTCGCCCCAGCCGATGTCGCCGGAATCGGTGGTGATCCGGATGTACACGTGTGGAGCACCGGCAGCCGGTCCGCCGACCGAGCCTCGCGATATCTTGAACTCGGTGAGGAACGGAAGCTTCAGAGGGAAGACGTCGATCGCTGCGATGTGGGGATTGCTCATGTCTTGGAACTACCTCCGGGACCGTGAAATGTAGTGGCCGCGCCTCCGTGCCGGCCTTGCCACCGCCATGGCCGGCACGGAGGCGCGGCCACTACATTTCACGGTCCCATGGTTCGCTAATCGCCGGACGAGTTGCGGTCCGGCCGGGGATTCTGATATAATGTGAACAGTGAGCAATGCTCACGGAGTCTTTACGAGGATATAGAATGCCAACCTACGGATACCGCTGCACCGCATGTGACCATCAGTTCGAATGCTTTCAGAAGATCACCGACGAGCCGCTTACCGAATGCCCCGAGTGCAAAGGAAAGATCAAGAAGATGCTCTATCCGGTTGGGATAGTCTTCAAGGGCTCAGGTTTCCACATCAACGACTACAAGAGATCTGATACCAAGAGCGGCGGGAATGGCTCCGAGCCCAAAACCAAGGCCGAAAGCACCAAGGAAACCGTCGAGTCGACCATTACTAGGACAGACTCGGGTACTAAGGCAGATCCAAGTTCTCCGTAACGAATGATTGAGGCACCATCGTCCGACCCGACTGCAGGGACGCCGGCCTTTCCATCGTGACCTCGGTATCGTTCACTTCCGCCCGCACGCTGCCGATCCACACTCGGACCTCAGTCCCGGGAGCCCACGCATGTACCGCGTGCTTCCTGACATCCCACCCGAGCCTGCCACCAGCCGCATCGAACACCGATCTCAGCGACACCATGGCCGCGCCATCCGTTCCCGCCGGGATCCGCAGCTTCTGGCCGATCCTGATGAGGCTCGGATCCCGGAGGCCGTTCTCTTCCACCAGTGCATCGACGGTCGTGTCGTAGCGGCGGGCAATCGTCCAGAGAGCGTCACCCGACCGAACGACGTAGATCGTTTCGGCAGGCTCAGCCTCAGGCATCGATGTAGTCTGAGGTTCCCTCGGTTCGTCGATCCTGGCAGAGGCAACCTCAGGCTCGGCGGCGAGGTAGACCTCGGTCGGGCCCGATACCAATACCGCCACCTCGGGCTCTGGTGCGGGCATCGGGGGCAAGGTCTGCAACCGGGTAGGCGGAACAGCCCGCGTCACCTCGAAAGACTCTGCACCGGGGGCATTCATCCTCGCGGATTCGGTCGTCTGTGGAAGCTCTATCGACGTCTCGCCGGTCTTGATCTCCGATGAGGGGACAGACACCTCTTCGGCGTGCATCGGAATGGCACTGGTCGGATTTCGGACAAAGACGCGCACCGGCGGCGTCACCGTCCGATTCTCCGCCTCATCGAGCGCGGAAATATGTATCTCGTGCGGGCCGTTCTCTGCCTGAGTGCTGTCCCAAATGTATCTGAACGGTTCGCGATTCGTGATGGATTTCAGCGATTTGTCCACGAAGACCGAGATGAACGGAGTCTTGCCGCTGTCGTCCTTCCCCTGGATGACAACGGGTACTTTGCCGGAGACGGTTTCGCCTTCGGTCGGACTTTCGATCTTGACGTGAGGCGGCTTCATATCTCTTACGGGCGGCTCGATCCCCTGATCGACGATCCCGTTGTTCGCGACTGTTACGACGCTGGTCGCCATGCCGAGGAAGACCTTCCCGGAATAGACCTGCGCGTCCAATCGATGCTGACCGTCCGCCGTGCGCACGGTATCCCACAGGAACCCGCATTCACCGCCGGCGATGGCCGATCCATACGTGCGCTCCGTGACGACCTGGCCGTCGAGACTGATCTGCACTCTGGACACAGGCTGTTTCGCGCTTGCTGTGAATGAGACCGATATCTCGACCTCACTGCCGGTGATGAGGGCCCCATTCTTTGGGGATACGATGGTCACGCCCGAAGCGGCCGAGACCAGACTCGTCACCGTGAGGAGTAGAATCATTGCTGCCCAGGGGAATGGATTGCGCATTTGTGTCCACCTCGCTCATTGGTATATGAACCACTTAGCTAGCGCACAAACTGTACCATACACCTCGTGCAAAGTCAACAGCAGAGCAAACCAGTTTTCGGGCCTTCGGAGTGCGGTGGGTTGACACCGCTTTGCCGGGGTAACGGACGAAATCCGACGTCGCACAGGGCGGTGTCAAGCCACCGCACTCCGAAGGGACAGTCACTCGGCACTGATGATTCCGCCCATGACCTGCTCGATCGTCTTCTGACCCGGACGCACGATCAGGAACTCGTCCTCGTCCCAGTTGCCGCCGAACAGAATGTCTATCAGGCGCGTATCACCCTGAAGTTCCTCATACTCCCAAGCGTTGCTCTCCGCCACGCCCTGAGTGAACCGCCGATAGGTCTCGATGTCGCCGATACCCGTGTCTATCAGTGCCGCGCGGCTGTAGTTAGCGAGCCAGAGACCCTCCTGCTCGATCAGATACTTTGCGTTGTCCTCGCCGAACTTCTCGACATACTCCAGGTACCGCTCCTCGGCTTGCGTCTCCTTCAACGGCTTCAGTGTCCCCTGGGACAGATCGCCGTCCATGCGCTCGATCCATCCCGCACTGTAGTAGTACGTCCCCGGACGTTCGTTGAACTCGCGGTCGTACCGCTCGCGGCTCCCGAGGAACAGGGTGATGCAATCGTGCGCGCGCGGAATGACGATCGGGGTGTCACGTGCGACCAGGTCGGCCGTGCCCCGACTGCAGAGCCCGTAGCCGAGGATGATGTAGTCGAACCGGCCGTCGGATGCCGCGTCTATTTCGGCCTGAATGCGTGTCCGCAGTTCATCCGGCGTGCTGTGGAGACCCGACGGCAGGAACACGAGGTGGACGATGTTCGGCGAATAAGCGGCGGCTCTGGCGGCTTCGCGGGCAAGTATTTCACAGCAGATCGCGCAGATCCTCAACTTCTCAACTCCTCGATGATCGCGGCGACTTCCTTGAGCTGCTCGATGATCGGTATGTGGTTCGGGCACTTGGTCTCACACTCGCCGCATTCCGTGCAGGCCCACGGTCCCTGCCCCGGCTCGATCCTGTTCGCACTCCGCTGAGCCCATTCCTTCATGCCGAAAACCTTGTAGTAGTTGCGCATTCGGAAGAGTCGCGGAATCTTGACCTCGCTCGGGCATGGCTGGCAGTAGTCGCAGCCGGTACAGAACTGCTGACCGAGAACAGCATATTCATCGAGCGCCCGAACCGCTGATGCGCGCTCCTCGGCGGTCATGGGGACGAAGCTCTCCATCGCGGCGACGTTCTGCTCGACCTCGGTGAGGGAAGTCATCCCGGACGGCGCGGTAGTGATTCCGGGGTTGGAGAGCACAAACGCCAGTGCGGAGGCGGCCATGCTCGGCTGCTGGCCGGGGAGAAGCTCCCGCAGAACGTCTGACGGGGTGGCGAGCAGCCCGCCGGCGATGGGAGTCATGCAGACGACGCCCATCCCGCGTTTGGCCGCATAATCGATCACCGGCTCGACGGTCCGCTTGAGCATGTGGTAGCTGAGGGTGCAGCTCTCGAACCGGCCGGTGTCTATGAGCCTGATCAGTTCGTCGTTCGATTCATGGGAAGTGAAGCCGATGTGGCCGATCAGTCCTTCGCCCTTCAGCTTCTCGAGCAGATCGAGCGCCCCACCCTTCTTCGTGACCGCGTCGAACGCATCGGCCTTGTAGTCCCAGACCTGGTAGAAATCAAAATGGTCGATTCCGAGCTTCTTGAGCGACCCCTCGATCGCGCGCATGGTGTCGTCCTGAGTCGTCGCCGGCTCGATCTTGCTCTTCGTGGAGACATAGATCTCATCGCGCCGACCCTTGATGCCCAGGCCGACCTTGATCTCACTGCGGTTGTCGCAGTACCATTCCGATGTCTCCATGTAGTTGATCCCGAGATCGATCGCGCGGCTCACTACCGCCCCGCCCTCCTCATCGTTCTCGGGCAGGCGCATGCATCCGAGACTCAGAATCGATAGATCCTTCCCGGTCTGGCCAAGCGTTCTGTACTGCAAGTCGGTGTTCCCCTTTCCCATGCTCCAGCACGCTCATTATACCGCCCGACCGCTCGTGGGGCAACCCCACTTTGGAGTGCGGTGGCTCGACACAAACAAACAGGCAGAAGGTCCCCGGCCTTCTGCCTGCTTCGTGTCGCTCGCGGCTCGGACGCCGCTCTGCTGTATGTCTGGCCTAGCTCAGCAACCTCTTGGTCAACACGAGGTGCGTGCCCTTCGGCACGTCCAGAAACTCGACGTTGTCCATCAGGTTTTTCATCAGCCTGATGCCGAAACCCCTGTTTCGCCGCCTGCATCTGCGGGTGTTGACGGGCAGGCAGACTCCCGGTCCGTGATCGATGACCTCGATCCGCAGGCCATCCTCAGCCTTTGTGAGGATAACCTTGATTGAATCTGCCTTTCCACCGGGTGAACCGTGCTCCATGGCGTTTGCGACGGCCTCACCTACCGCCAGCTTCACACCATCGACGACTTCACAAGTCAATCCCAAGTCGCCGCATACATCCGCCGAAACCGCGCGGACGAGCGATAGATAGCGCGGATCGCTTTTCAGCGTCAGCTCGATCTTTGCTTCCAGGGGCATATCGGTTGCCGAACGCATCTCCGGCAGGAGCATCCGATCAGCCAGTGTATCAGCACGCTTCTGCTGTCTCACGCATCTTTCCATTACCATTGGGTCGCACCCCCTTCTCTAACGACTAATTCTGCGAAAGGCTGAGAGAGCCTCGCAGGTGCGCCGCAAACGGTAACCGGGATGAGAACAAGCTCATCCGTATTGGACGGTTACCCTACTGACCAAGGCAGTCGGTGACCGAGTGAACTCAGTGCTGGTAAGTAGCACTCAATCGGCCCAGTTCGACCGCCTCACGGATGATCTGGTGGGCGGACTCGATTCCGAGCCGGCCGATGATCTCCGTGCTGTCGCATTCAGATTGTCGAACATCAGTAAGAAACTGGTGAATATCACGCAACGCATGTTCCGGCAAGTCTTCGAGCCTTGCCACTTGGCAATAACGCGGATCCGCGCCGGCCACAGCGATGATCTTTCGATCTTCGCCCGTCTCGTCGCGCAGATGAAGCGCTCCGATCGGCCTTGCGCTGATCACGCAGCCAGGAAATGTGGGGTGACTTACGAACACGAGTATGTCCAAGGGGTCGCCATCCTTGGACAGTGTGCCAGGAATCCAACCGTAGTCCGTGGGGCAACAGAGTGGTGAGGCAAACACCCGATCCAGCACAAAACTATCTAATGCAGCGTTGTACACATAGCTGTTCGCGCTGCCTTGTGGTATCTCTATGACGGCGTTTACGATCGCCGGGTACTCATCGCCGATCGGCAGATCGTGGTATTTCATGGCCGCACACCTCCCTTGGGCCGGTGTTACTGTCGGCTACATGTACTACCGTAACGCCCCCGTGTTTCTAGTCACCTTTTACCCAACAGGCTCATCTGCTCAAACGCTGATAAACTTACCAGTTTCACGGATTGTCAAGGTTCGTTCACATATTAGACGCCGCGCCGACACATGGAGTTCCGCATTTCACAGGCTTGGAACCTCACCGACGACGTAGAACGAACCGCTGACAAGAATCAGGTCGCGAGGGCCGGCTATTCCGAGCGCGCGGTGCACCGCTTCTGCAACCGGCTGAACGATCTCGATCTCGTGGACATGTCCCTCGGCTGCTTCTGCGATCGACTGCGCCGGCATCGCGCGTGGGGTCGAGGCGGCGGTGGCGATGAGGATGTCGGCGAGAGGGGCCAGTACGCCGACGACGTCCCCGATCGAATGGCCCTGCACCATGCCCATGACGAGGATCAGCCTGCCGTACTCGAACTCGGCCCTGATTGTGGCGGCAAGCGTCGAGGCGGCGGCGAGGTTGTGTGCGCCGTCAAGGACGACCGTGGGATCCCTGCGAACGACCTCGAGTCGCCCGGGCATGTAGGCATCTCTGAGGCCGGATCGGACAGCCTCCTCCGGCACGTCCACTCCTTGCGAGATCAGGGCTTCGATAGCCCCGACGGCGGTTGCGGCATTGGAATACTGGAACTCGCCCCTCATTCCCACCTCTAGACCCTCATGGCCGTCGACAGTCAGAGTCGGCATGCGATCGGGAGGCAGCGGATGGCCGACGGATGCGCTATCACCGGGTTCGACACTTCGAATCTCGAAGCGGGCGCCGGTGTCGTCAGTCGGAACAACGTGCCACAGAGCCGAATTCCGCTCCTCGCATACCTTGCGAATGACTGTGAAGGCATCGGGATCGGTCACGGCGGTGACGAGGTGGCCATTCGGCTTGACGATACCGGCTTTCTCGAATGCGATCTCGGCGACCGTCGTGCCGAGCCTGTCCGTGTGATCGAGACCGATGCTTGTGATGACGCTGACCATCGGCGTCACGATGTTAGTGGCATCGAGGCGTCCTCCCAGGCCGACCTCCAGGACCGCGAAGTCGACCTCCTGCTCGACGTAGTACAGGAAACCGAGCGCGGTCTTGAACTCGAATTCGGTGGGGTGGCCGAATTCAGTCGCGGCGAGCGCCTCGGCACATGAGATCATGGATTCGAGCAGGCGGACGAAATCGTCCTTCGGGATCATGCAGCCATTGACCTGCACGCGCTCCCGGATGTCGTGGACGTAGGGGGAGACGTACATACCGACTTTGTACCCGGTGGCCTGGAGGATGTTCGCGATCATGGCAGCCGTCGATCCCTTGCCGTTTGTGCCGGCGATGTGGACCGACTTGAACCTGTCCTGCGGGTCGCCGAGCCGCTTACAGAACTCGGTGAACCGCTCCAGACCCGGCTGCCAACCCAGCGTCGTCAGCCAGTCCATGTACGCCAGGGCTTCTTCGTAGGTCATTCCGTGATGATCCGGTACGCCTCTTCGGCGGCGAAGGCGACGAGTTTCGTGCAGAGGCCGGCGTGCATTTTCTCCGACTGGAAGCGCGCCTGGCCCTCGGGCGTCAGGAGATCACACCCCGTGAGCGTTCGGCACCCCACTGAGCCGTATTCGATCTCGAAGGCGCGCATCAAGCGCACCACTTTCGCGTACACTTCGCCCCTTGTCGCAGTGTCATCGGCGCTCTCCCGACCTGACTTGAGTCCCAATGCCATCATCGCGCCTGTGATCGCTCCGCAGACCTCGCCATACCTGCCCATGCCTCCGCCGAACGGTGTGGCGATCTTCGGCACGCATTCGGACTCGATGCCGAGCGCCTCGGTCACTCCAAGCAGGACCGACTCCGCGCAATTGAACCCATTGCCGAAATGATCTACCGCAATCTTTGATGCCTTCTCTGCCGACATGCCTCTCCTCCGTCTAAGCGTACTTCTCCTGAACCTTCTTCGCAATCGCACAACACCTGCGGGCCAGGTCCGAGATGCTCTCCTTCTCGTGGCCGCGGATGTACGTCGTGAGCGTGTCGCCGAACGGTCCGACCCACTTCTTCGGGAGCTTCTTCGCCCCGAGGATCGCGCCGACGATGGAGCCGGCGGTCGCCCCGGTGCAGTCCGTGTCCACGCCGCCCATGACTGTGTACGCGATCGTCTTCTCGAAGTTGCCCTCGCCGTAGTGGAGTCCCGCGACCGTGAGCGCCGCGTTGTTGAGAGTATGCGCGCCACTCATCCCGGCGTACTTCTTCTCGATGCGCGTCACGGTGGCCTCCCAGTCGCCGTCCTGCCTGCACCATCGAAGCGTCTCCTTGACGGTTTCGGTCAGGCGGCACTTCGCCGGAATCTCCGTCAGGCCGATCCTCAGGCACTCGATCGGGTCATTCACGACGAACGCGGCAGCGATCGCGGCGGAGAAGAACATCTCGCCATACGTGCCGTTCATGATGTGACTGACGCTCGCGTCGCGATACGCGAAGTCGGCGGCAACTTCGGGCAGTCCGGGAGCGGCGTAACCCCACGGATCGCTTCGGATATCCGCGCCGATCCACTCCATGAACGGATTGCCCTTGAGCGCGGTCTTCGGCGGCTTCATCCCCTTCTTGAGGTTGTCGAGCGCGACCTTTTCAGCCGTGCATGCCATCGGGAGCAGCTTCACCCATGCATCGCCGACATCCTGACTGGTGAAATCAATACCGTACGTCTCGAGTATCACCAGGCCGAGCACCGTATACGTCATGTCGTCGTCCGGCCCGATGTGGTCGATACGCCCTTTGAGGAAGTTCACTATCGGTTCCGAATAGTGGACGGCCCGGTGCGGTACTTCCTTCCAGAAGTCGGATAATGGATAGCTTTGTCCAAGTATTCCCGCCCATTCCTGTATCCTTCTCCGCGACCATCCCTCGACCGGAATCCCGAGCACGCATCCCGCGCCTCGACCAAGCCACGCTCCGAGCATCTTGTCACAGAGCTGATCATCGGAAAGGTTGTAGGGCAGCGACCTCGGGCCTTTCGGACGCGCAGCCAGAATGTCCTTATAGGGGATCGGCTCGACATACTTCGGGGTGAATGGCGGCTTGAGGGATTCGAGTCCGTGCGCCAGACTCCTGAGATGCTCGATGACTTCTTTTTCGATATCGGATACATCGAGGCCCTGCTCTCTTCGCAGGTCCATCCATGCCTTGAAGGCGCCGAACTCGTTGTCCATCTTGGGGAAATATGGCATATCGATTGCTCCTCCGGGATTCGTTCTTCGAGGGAGTGTTAGGGGAAAGAGGCGGATATCCTCTTTGGAGTGCGGAAGCGAGGTCTGACGGAGCTTCCGCTTTGCTTGCACCGCGTACCAAAGCGGAAGCTCCGTCAGACCTCGCTTCCGCACTCCATAAGTGAGGGGGACGGCAGCGGTCGGCGCTCAATCGATCGTGCCGTCCCCCCGTGGCGGTGGCCCATGCCTCCGCTCGCATATCTTAGACCCCATGACATTCCCTAACCTTCAGGAGGAGTGAGGACTATTCTCCGAGAATACTAAGGCCTGAGCAATCCAGCTATGTATCAGACGGAAACTCACGGGACGCCGTTGAGGAATTTTGCGTTTCTATATGAGGAGAAGTATGTCAGGGAAGGACCTGGTTCTTGGTATCGATGTTGGATCCGTGAGCGTCAATCTCGCTGTTTTGGCGAGAAACGGCGAGATCCTCGACACGACATATGTGAGACACAAGGGAAGGCCGATGCAGGTCACCGCCGACGAGGTCGAAAAGATCTTGCATCAGTATGGCGACCGGATAACGGGCTGCGCAGCCACGGGCACGGGCGGTCGGTTGGTCGCCCGAATCTTCAACGGCATATTTGTCAACGAGGTCATCGCGCAGGCCTCCGCCGCCGCATACCTCACCCCGGAGATCCGCACCGTCATAGAGATCGGCGGCGAGGACTCGAAGCTGATCTTCCTCAAGCCTTTGGAGTGCGGTGGCTCGACACCGCTTTCCAAGCTCGCTGACAGCGATATCGAGCGATCGCACTCCGAAAGCGGTGTCGAGCCACCGCACTCCAAAGCGATCGCCGACTTCGAGATGAACACCGTCTGCGCGGCCGGCACCGGCTCATTCCTCGACCAGCAGGCGACCCGAATGGGCCTGAGCATCGAGGAGTTCGGCCAGCTCGCACTGAAGTCCGAGACGCCGCCGCGGGTCGCCGGGCGGTGCAGCGTCTTCGCCAAGAGCGACATGATCCATCTTCAGCAGAAGGCCACTCCCGTCCACGACATCGTCGCCGGGCTGTGCTTCGCGCTGGCCCGGAACTTCAAGAGCACCGTTGGCGCCGCGAAGCAGTTCGAGACGCCGATCGCCTTCCAGGGCGGAGTCGCGGCCAACCCGGGCATCGTCCGGGCGATGAAGAGCGTGCTCGGCCTCGAAGACGATGAACTCGTCATCCCGAAGGAGTTCGGCTGCACCGGCGCAATCGGCGCCGTACTGGTATCGCTGAGAGGAAACCTCCCGCAGCCCGACTTCGCCGCCGTAACCCAACTCAGATGCACTACGAGTCCGGGCCCTTCAGTGGCCGTGCTCTGCGATGGTTGCACATCCGGACTCCAGGGGGACAAGGAAGAGATTTCAGAGAAACCACTCAAGCTGGACAAGTCCGTCATGCCTGCCGACAACTCCTGCGATCCACCCCCGACCGAGCGCATCCCCGCCTATCTCGGCGTCGACGTCGGCTCCATCAGTACCAACGTCGTCGTCATGGATGCGCAGAAGCGCGTCCTCTCGAAGCGATACCTTCTGACTGCGAGCCGGCCGATCGAGGCCGTCAACCAGGGACTCAAGGAGGTCGGCGCGGAGGTCGGGCATCTCGTCGACATCAGGGGCGCATGCACCACCGGCTCGGGCCGCTACCTCATCGCGGACTTCATCGGCGCGCGATGTCGTCAGGAACGAGATCACCGCTCAGGCGCGCGGCGCCGTCGAGATCGACCCGGAGGTGGACACCATCTTCGAGATCGGCGGCCAGGACTCCAAGTACATCAGCCTCAACAAGGGCGCGATCGTCGATTTCGAGATGAACAAGGTCTGCGCCGCCGGCACCGGCTCGTTCCTCGAGGAGCAGGCGGAGAAGCTTGGCATCAGCATCAAGGGCCAGTTCGGCGACCTCGCCCTCAGTTCGGATGCGCCGGTAAACCTCGGGCGAGCGCTGCACCGTCTTCATGGAGACGGAGCTGGTCCGCCACCAGCAGGGCGGATCGGCGACTCGAGGACCTTGTCGCCGGTCTGAGCTACTCCATCGTGCGAAACTACCTCAACCGGGTCGTCGGCACCAAGCCGGTCGGGAACAAGATCTTCTTCCAGGGCGGAGCGCCGCCAACAAGGGCGTCGTGGCCGCGTTCGAGATGGTGACCGGCAAGCCGATCATCGTCCCGAAGCACCACGAGGTCACCGGCGCGCTCGGCTGCGCATGCCTCGCGATGGAAGCCGATGCCGGCCAAGGCAGCAGGTTCAAGGGCTTCGACCTCAGCGACCGGCACTATGAGGTCTCCTCCTTCGAGTGCAAGGACTGCTCGAACCACTGCGAGATCAACCGGGTCATCGTCGAGGGCGAGAAGCCGCTCTTCTACGGCAGCCGCTGCGAGAAGTACGACGTGGACCGCCGTGCGAAGGAGAACGCCGCTCTTCCCGGACCACTTCGCCGAGCGCGAGGAGATGCTGCTCGGCGCCATACGCCCCGTCGGAAGCCGCATCGCCGCGGACGCGCCCGCGCATCGGCATCCCGCGGGCGCTGCTCTTCTACGAGCTTTACCCGTTCTGGCAGGCCTTCTTCACGGAGCTCGGCTGCGAGGTCGTCGTCTCGGACGCGACCACCAAGGCGATCATCCACAACGGCGCCGAGCGCTCGGTCTCGGAGACCTGCTTCCCGATGAAGGTCGCGCTCGGACACGTGCTCAACCTGCTGGACAAGGAGATCGACTTCATCTTCCTCCCGAGCGTCATCAACATGTCGAAGCCCGACGAGCGCATGACCGACAGCTTCGTCTGCCCGTACGTGCAGAGCCTCGTCTACACGATCAAGTCTTCCATCGACTTCAATGCGGCCAGGGTGAAGGTGCTCCAGCCGGTGATCTATCTCCAGTTCGGCCGGAAGCACCGAATCAAGGCGCTCGAGGAGGTCGGAAAGGCCGTCGGACGGTCACGCAAGCGATGTGGCGCGCGCAGTCGAGGCCGCCGAGGCGCATCTGGAGCGCTTCCAGGAGAAGCTCATGGCGCGCGGTCGGGAGCTGCTTGCCGATGTCGGGCCCGACGAAAAGGCGATCGTCGTCATCAGCCGCGCCTACAATACGTGCGATCCCGGCGCGAACCTGGAGATCCCCCACAAGCTCCGCAAGATGGGCGTGCGATGCATCCCGATGGACTTCCTGCCGCTCGATTCCGTCCGCCTGCCCGAGGACTGGACGAACATGTACTGGCGCTACGGCCAGAAGATCCTCTCCGCCGGCGAGATCGTCGCCGACGACCCGCGGCTCTTCCCGCTCTACCTGACCAACTTCGGCTGCGGCCCGGACTCGTTCGTCCACAAGTTCTTCCGCGAGCGACTCGGGATCAAGCCCTGCCTGGTGATCGAGGTCGACGAGCACAGCGCCGACGCCGGGATGATCACCCGTTGCGAGGCCTTCCTGGACAGCCTCGAACACGCAAGTCGAGAAGGCCACCGGCGCGAGGCATTTCCGCCAGGTCGCCATCGATCATGGGACACATCGGACCGTCCTGATCCCGAACATGAGCGCCCACGCCTATGCCCTCGCCGCCGCCTTCGAGTCCTGCGGCATGAAGGCCGAGGTGCTCCCGACCTCGGACGAGGAGACCCTGGACTGGGGCCGCCAGTACACGACGGGCAAGGAGTGCTTCCCCTGCATCGTCACGACCGGCGACATGGTGAAGTTCACGAAGCGCCCGGACTTCGATCGCGACAAGTACGCCTTCTTCATGGGCGGATCGGGCGGGCCGTGCCGCTTCGGGCAATACAACGCCCTCCAGCGCATGGTTCTCGATGAACTGGGCTACCCCGACGTGCCCATCTATGCGCCGAACCAGGCGTCGAGCTTCTACAACGACATCGGCATCGTGGGCCGCAAGCTCCTGGAGCAGGGCTGGCAGGGAATCGTCGCCATCGACATGCTGGAGAAAGGCCTCCGCGAGACGCGACCCTACGAGCTTGTGAAGGGCTCGACGGAGGATGCCTTCGAGCAGGGCGTCAGGATCGTAAGCGATGCTATCGCGGGTGATTCCGATCTAGTCCCCGCGCTGAGGGAGTGCCGCAAGGTATTCGAGACAGTGCAGGTCGATCGTAGCGTTCAGCGGCCGATCATCGGCCTCGTCGGCGAGTTCTACGTCCGCGCCAACGCATTCAGCAACCAGGACGTCGTCCGCAAGATCGAGGAACTCGGCGGCGAGGTATGGGGCGCTCCGCTCCTGGAGTGGTTCCTCTATCGCAACGTCCGCCGCGCAAATGCGGGCGCGGCTCGCCGGCGACCTGAAGCTCTGGGTCAAGAATCGGGTCATGGACTTGTTCATGAAGAAGCACGAGCACGATTTCGCTCACGTCTTCGACGGGTACCTGCGCAACTGCCACGAGCCGTCGAGCAACGAGGTTCTCGAGATGGCCGAGCCGTATGTCCATCGGAGCTTCGAGGGCGAGGCGATCATGACTGTCGGCAAGGCGGTGGACTTCGTGAACAAGGGCCTCGCGGGGGTCGTCGCGGTGATGCCGTTCACCTGCATGCCGGGGACGATCTCGAATGCGCTCCTGAAGCGGGTCCGCGAGGAGATGGGCGAGTTCCCGTTCCTGAACATGGTCTACGACGGCGTCGAGCAGGCCACGAGTCAGACGCGCATCGAGGCCTTCATGCACCAGGCGAAGGAGTACGCGAAGCGGCGCTCCAGCTCGTAGCTCGTTCAACGGAATAAGGGCCGCCGTCGAGTTCGGCCTGTAGAGTTCTCCCCCTCTGCCGGAGACCTAAGCGTCGGGTGCGGAGGGATGAAGGGCTCGTCTGTTTGTACGGCCCTCGATGATCATGCCGCTAAGGTCCCGTGGGGACTTCGCGAGGATTCGGCGGGCTTCATCCACTGATACCGCATTGATTGCCAGTTCTGACCACTCCAGAGTGGGAAGAGCAACCTGTCCAGCTATGCTTTTCTTTCTAGTTGAGCCCATCACTAATCACCAGTTCGCAATCCATACGGCAAAAAGCCCGCCGGAGCGGGCTTTCGTGAGATGGTAGCGGAGGGCGGACTCGAACCGTCGACGCCACGGGTATGAGCCGTGTGCTCTAACCAACTGAGCTACTCCGCCATGACCATTGTTATTCTACCATCAAGGCGGGCCGTTCGTCAACACTTCGAATTGCTTCACGAACGATGTTACCGAAACGGAAACGTTGCCTCAGATAAGAATGTTACCGAAACTGAGGCATGGAGAAGATGACAACTGCATCCGTAAGAGAAGTCGTGAGGCGCAAACGCAAAGAATATGGCAAAGCCACCAAATCGGAGAAGAAGCTGGTATTGAGTGAAGTCCAGGGATTGACCGGTTACCACAGGAAGTCGCTGGTGAGGCTGTTCGCGAAAGGAGTTCCACCAGCGAGGAGTCCAGTGAGACGCGCAAGGAAGTCGAAATACGAGCCGATAGCCCACAAGCTGAAGACACTCTGGGCTGCGAGTTTCTACGCGTGCGGTAAGCGTCTGCAGCCGTTTCTGACTGAGTTTCTACCCATACTGGAGTCATTCGGGGAGATAACGGTTACACCAGAAGAAGAGAGGCTGCTTAACTCGATCAGCGCGTCGAGCATCGACAGGTTGATGAAGAAGGAGCGGTCTGCCCTATCGCTAACAGGGAGGACCTTAACAAAGCCGGGGACACTGCTTCGGTCTCAGATCCCGGTGAGGACGTTTGCCGACTGGGATGAAGCTGAGCCTGGGTTCTTCGAGATGGACTTGGTGGGTCATTGCGGAGGTGACGGGAGCGGAGAGTTCCTGTATACTTTGACTATGACTGATGTAGCGACCGGATGGGTAGCGCTTGATGGAATGAAAGGCCGAGGGGAGCACGGAACCGTGCTTGCGGTGCAGTCCGCGTCCAAGAGCGCACCGTTTGCAGTCAGAGGCATAGATACCGACAACGGCGGCGAGTTCATCAACCATCACATGAACAAGTACTGTCGAGCGCACAGGATCACGTTTACGCGCAGTCGGCCTTACAAGAAGAACGATCAATGTCATGTAGAGCAGAAGAACTGGAGCGTAGTCCGGCAGTTTATAGGTTACCGGCGATTCGAGACGGACGAGCAGCTTGCGGTACTAAAGGCGATATATCCGCTGATCGTGGCGTATCACAACTTCTGTCAGCCCATGATGCGTCTTAAAGAAAAGGAGCGGATTGGGAGTAAAGTGATCAAACGCTATGAGCCTGCGATGACGCCGTACCGCAAGCTGATAAGTGTTGAAGGATGGCTTGACGATGAAGCAAAGGATCGCCTCGATAAAGAACGTAGAGCGACGAACCCGGTGGAGCTACTAAGACGCATCCACAGGCTATCATCAAAGCTTGACAGGATGCCGAACAAAGACAGATCGAAAGCGAGCAAGGCGCGGCCCTGAGCGGCGATCAAGAGCCGATCTGACATACTTGAACACACTACTTGGTAACATTATCAATGACGCAACGAATGGCGTTTCGGTAACAAAGTTAAATGAGGCAACACGCACTTGTCAGTCAAACGACCCCGTCGGAACGTCTCGGAAGATCGGCAGGTACGTCCGCCAAGTCTCATTCCGAGCGCCATCGAGATACTTAGTCAGGCTGATGAACGGAACATATCTCGGCTTTCGAGGCTGCTTCATCAGGTGCATGTTGACTTTGTCGAGCGTCTTGTCGCCCTTCTTCGAGTTGCACTTCTTGCAGCAGCAGACAAGGTTCTCCCAGGTGGACGTTCCACCCAGCCGCTTCGGGGTCACATGGTCGATCGTCAGCTCCCTGGCCTGAAAGCCGCAGTACTGGCACATATAGTTGTCACGCGCGAACACGCTCCGTCTGGAGAGACGAAGCTCCGGCAGGGGCCGCTTGACGTGATGCCTCAGCTTCACGACCGATGGCGGGTCGATCGCACCGTCGAGCATGTGTATCACACCGTCGTTTGTGTGCAAGACCTCGGCCTTGCCCAGGAAGACCAGGACAATCGCTCGGCGGAGATTGCACACATTGAGCGGCTCGTAATCGTTATTCAGCACAAGTACCTCTTGGCTCATATCAGATACCCGGTTCTCCTCTCTACGGCAATTCCAGGAACCGCTAACAAAAAACCCGCTATGCCATATGGCACAAGCGGGCTACGAACACACCAATACATTTGACGGTTGACGGAATCGGAACACACCATCCTCGGTCAGTCGTAGCCGATTAGCGCTCAAGCCGTCGAGACAGTCGGCGGCCGGACAATCCGGCGCCATCTCGGCTTTGCGACTGGTCAGCGTATCGTACAGGTCGACAACTCTGCGCACGGGGGGCGACTCCCATCAACATTTCTTCTTTCGTATTATACCAAGATTCTCGCGACTAGTCAACGCGCCGAATTGCTTCACGAACGATGTTACCGAAACGGAAACGTTGCCTCAGATAAGAATGTTACCGAAACTGAGGCATGGAGAAGATGACAACTGCATCCGTAAGAGAAGTCGTGAGGCGCAAACGCAAAGAATATGGCAAAGCCACCAAATCGGAGAAGAAGCTGGTATTGAGTGAAGTCCAGGGATTGACCGGTTACCACAGGAAGTCGCTGGTGAGGCTGTTCGCGAAAGGAGTTCCACCAGCGAGGAGTCCAGTGAGACGCGCAAGGAAGTCGAAATACGAGCCGATAGCCCACAAGCTGAAGACACTCTGGGCTGCGAGTTTCTACGCGTGCGGTAAGCGTCTGCAGCCGTTTCTGACTGAGTTTCTACCCATACTGGAGTCATTCGGGGAGATAACGGTTACACCAGAAGAAGAGAGGCTGCTTAACTCGATCAGCGCGTCGAGCATCGACAGGTTGATGAAGAAGGAGCGGTCTGCCCTATCGCTAACAGGGAGGACCTTAACAAAGCCGGGGACACTGCTTCGGTCTCAGATCCCGGTGAGGACGTTTGCCGACTGGGATGAAGCTGAGCCTGGGTTCTTCGAGATGGACTTGGTGGGTCATTGCGGAGGTGACGGGAGCGGAGAGTTCCTGTATACTTTGACTATGACTGATGTAGCGACCGGATGGGTAGCGCTTGATGGAATGAAAGGCCGAGGGGAGCACGGAACCGTGCTTGCGGTGCAGTCCGCGTCCAAGAGCGCACCGTTTGCAGTCAGAGGCATAGATACCGACAACGGCGGCGAGTTCATCAACCATCACATGAACAAGTACTGTCGAGCGCACAGGATCACGTTTACGCGCAGTCGGCCTTACAAGAAGAACGATCAATGTCATGTAGAGCAGAAGAACTGGAGCGTAGTCCGGCAGTTTATAGGTTACCGGCGATTCGAGACGGACGAGCAGCTTGCGGTACTAAAGGCGATATATCCGCTGATCGTGGCGTATCACAACTTCTGTCAGCCCATGATGCGTCTTAAAGAAAAGGAGCGGATTGGGAGTAAAGTGATCAAACGCTATGAGCCTGCGATGACGCCGTACCGCAAGCTGATAAGTGTTGAAGGATGGCTTGACGATGAAGCAAAGGATCGCCTCGATAAAGAACGTAGAGCGACGAACCCGGTGGAGCTACTAAGACGCATCCACAGGCTATCATCAAAGCTTGACAGGATGCCGAATAAAGACAGATCGAAAGCGAGCAAGGCGCGGCCCTGAGCGGCGATCAAGAGCCGATCTGACATACTTGAACACACTACTTGGTAACATTATCAATGACGCAACGAATGGCGTTTCGGTAACAAAGTTAAATGAGGCAACACGCCCGGAACCATGAGGCCGGGAACACCGTAGTACCAAGCGGGAGTCTACTCTATGTGAGTGGTCTGAGCGCACACGGCCCCGGAGCATGTCCTTGACATGCTCGGGGGCCGCGAGAGCGGCGGGAGGGCATGTCCTTGACATGCTCGGGGGCGACTTCGTATACTTAGGCGTCGCAGCGGAAGCTGCTTTTTTTGCGCCTGTCCCGTAGGGGAGGCCTTCAACGGCCTCCTTCGCGGGCGACCGTTGAAGGTCGCCCCTACGGCTTGCGGACAAGGGCGACCGTTTGAGGTCGCCCCTACGGGCTACTGGAGGCGGGCGACCGTTGAAGGTCGCCCCTACGGCTTACCGGAGACGGACGGCCATTCAGGGCCGCCCATACAGCTTGTGAGCAACTCGGAGGTACCCACGCATGGGAACTGCAATCCAGATAGACGGTCTCACCAAGACCTTTCGCTTGCTGATGCAGAAGACACCCGTAAAGGCGGTCGATGACCTGAACCTCGAGGTCCATCAGGGTGAGATCTTCGGCTTCCTCGGGCCCAACGGAGCGGGCAAGACTACCACGATCAAGATGCTCCTGGGCATCATCTTCCCCACATCCGGTTCCGCCCACATCCTGGGAAAGCCGGCGGGCGACATCGAGACCAAGAAGCACATCAGCTACCTGCCCGAAAGCCCTTATTTCTACGAACATATGTCGGGCCAGGAGCTTCTCGATTTCTACGGGCGCATCTTCGGCCTCTCTCATTCGGTAAGGCAGCAGAAGATCGAGGATCTGCTCAGGACCGTCGGGCTGTACGCAGACAAAACCAAGCCGTTGAGCCAGTACTCGAAGGGGATGCTGCAGAGGATCGGCATCGCTCAGGCGCTGATCAACGATCCCCAGGTTCTGATATTCGATGAGCCGACTTCAGGCCTCGATCCGATCGCTCACATGGACATCCGCGATCTGATCCTCGATCTGAAGGCTCAGGGGAAGACCGTATTCCTCAGTTCACACCAGCTATCCGATGTCGAGATGGTCTGCGACCGAGTATCGATCCTGAACCGAGGCAAGCTGCTGAAAGTTGGCAGTCTGTGCGACCTGCTCGCAGGCGGTAAGGTTGAGATCACAGCTACGGGACTCGATGACTCGGCGGTAAAGAGGCTGGAGTCATGCTGTGCGGCCCTGGAATACCGAAACGACTGCATTGTCATCCTGCAGCCGGAGGGGCCGACGGTCAATGAGACGATCGACGCCATCAGGTCGGCAGGCGGACACATAATATCAGTTGTCCCTCTGAAGAGAACGCTGGAGGACCTTTTCGTCGAAGTCATCCGGGAGGGCAACAAGCAGTGAACATACTCGTTATCGCTAAGACCACATTCAACGAAGCTCTGAGGAAGAAGATCATCAACGTCTTCCTGCTGGTTGCGCTGGCGCTCATCGTCTTCTCCGTATCATTCACGTACTTCAGCGCGAGGCAGGAGATGACCATCATCAAGAGCCTCGGACTCGGGATCATCGCCATCGCAGGGATGTTCATCAGTGTCGTACTCGGCATAAACCTGATTCCCGCCGAGATCGAGAAGCGAACGATCTACACGATCCTCGCGAAACCAGTCAAGCGTCATGAGTTCCTGCTCGGGAAATTCCTTGGCGGGACTCTCACGATGCTGCTGAATCTCGTGCTGATGACGTTCGTGTTCATGCTCACAGTCGCCTACAAGAGCAACTGGGTACCGGACTGGGCGCTCCTCAAGGGCAGTCTCATGATCTTCTTTCAGTTGTTCCTGCTCGGCTCGGTGGCGGTCTTCTTCTCGATCTTCACGACACCGGCTGTCAACTTCTTCATGACATCGGCAGTGTATATCATCGGCAGCCTGTCGGATGTCACACAGGCCATGATGAGGAGTCAGAATGCCAATCCCATAGCAAAAGGCTTCTACTGGCTGATGCACTACCTCGTGCCGAATTTCGCCAACTTCTTCACGCAGAACCCGCTGATCAACCCGGGAGTGGTGATCAAGAACGAGGCGGTCTACTATGCCGAGAACATCCTCTACGCGCTGATCTACGTGTCGGTCCTGATGATCATCGCGATTCTGGTGTTCGACAAGCGGGAAGTATGAGGTAACCGAGATGAAGCAAAGCTCCAGGATACTGCTGCTCCTCGTCGTCATAGCCCTGCTTCCCGCGGTTGTGAAGCTGCAGTCCATCATCGATCCGCAACGGAAGCAGTTTCTCCCTGACCGGGAGATAGTTTCGTCAGTGGTCGTTGAAGTGGGGAACAACCCGGTTGTGCTGCCCAGCCAGTTCGTGGCAGGGGCCGTCATCGGGTTCCGGGAAGTGATCGCCGGCCTGCTCTGGGTTCGGGCCAACGACTTCTTCCACTCAGGCAACTACGAGGCAATCGTCCCTCTCACCCGCATGGCGACCTGGCTGGATCCGCATCAGATCGACGTGTACTCGGTTGGCGCATGGCATCTGGCCTACAACTTCATCGATTCTCAGAACCGGGCGGACCGCCGTTACCTGCTCCCCGCGATCAAGTTCCTCGAGGAAGGCATCGAGAACAACCCAAACCTCTGGGACCTCTATTTCGAGGAAGGCTTCACAATGTACTATTGGAAGAAGCAGGACTACGTCCAGGCGACCCACTGGATGAATGAGGCCGCGGAGAGGAAGCCGCCATACTACGTCCACACGCAGGTTGCCCACGCATATGAGAGAACCGGCGATATAGACAAGGCGATCGAGCAGTGGAAGAGAGTTATCGCGATCACGGATGCGGCTCTGAAGAGGAACCCGAATGACAGGAACGCGTGGCAGATCAGAGAGGTGGGGAGACGCAACCACGACCTTACCGTCATACGCAAGGTGCTGCGAGCCAAGGGGGCCGAGCATCCGGTGGATGTAGGCTTCGATGCCACGTTCCAGCGACTGGCCCCGCGTGTCTTCCGAATATCAGGACACATGAACATCACGGACGGAGCCCGAGTGGAGATGTCCCTGGTCGATGCTGACTACAAAGAGCCGACCCTGACCAAGTTCTCGTGGGAGGTAGACCCCAGGACAACCATCATCTACGACGGAGGGGTCAACGGAATCTCGGTCGAGAACGGCAGGTTCGACAGGATCTATGATGTCAGCAGAGACCTGAAGATGCACCCTCTGGCAAAGGAAGACTACATCCTGACGATCTCATTCAATGCGAGGAACTCCACTCAGGACATCAAGGACATGACGGGATGGAGCGGCGAAGGCATCACCGACAAGAGATACCTCGACACCTCCACGCCGGGCCTTCGGGTGATCAAGAAAGTCATCAAGTTGAAGCGAGCGGACATCATCTGACTCGCTGGTAATATTCCCCGCCACCTGGTATAATATCGTGTTGATTTGAGCGCTGGGGTCAGGAGTACAACGCCTGACCAACACAAAGTCGTTGGGTCAGGAGTTGTACTCCTGACCCCAGCGTTGCGAAGGTTTGATCGTGCTAGACGGGGAGCTAGCGGTGCCCTGCACCCGCAATCCGCTATAGCGGGGTCGAATTCCTGCTCGAGGTCTGGTCTTTTGAGGTTCGGCCGGCGTAAGTGGTGTTGATAGTCGGGCCCTGCGCAACGGCCGTCTTATGAACTCCGTCAGGTCCGGAAGGAAGCAGCGGTAAGTGAGTTCGCCCGTGTGCCGTACGGTCTCCTGGCTGGAGCAGGCTGCGTTCGGTATCACTCGGAAGGCCTTATCGACAGCAGGTGCACGATCATTGTTTGGAAGATCTGCAGTACCCGGAGCAGTCCGGGTACTGCATTTTAGTGTAGTGGCCGCGCCTCAGTGCCGGCCCGCACAGGGTTGATCTCATGTCGCACATTGCGCTTTACCGAAAATACCGATCGCAGACCTTCCAGGACGTCATCGGCCAGGACCACATCACCCGGACGCTTCAGAACGCCATCCGTCAGGAGAAGATCAGTCACGCCTACCTGTTCTGCGGCACACGAGGAACCGGCAAGACCACAACCGCCCGACTCCTCGCCAAGGCGCTCTGCTGCGAGAAGGGGCCAACACCTGAGCCGTGCAACGAGTGCGACGCGTGCCTCAGCATTACCGGTGGGAGCGCGGTAGACATCGTCGAGTTGGACGCGGCGTCGCACCGAGGAATCGATGACATCAGGGACATCAGGGAAAACGTCAAGTTTCCACCGATGGCACTCCGCTACAAGGTGTTCATCATCGACGAGGCCCACCAGCTCACGAGGGAAGGCAAGGACGCGTTCCTGAAAACCCTGGAGGAGCCGCCGGCTCATGCGATCTTCATCCTCGCGACCACTGAGCCGCACAACATCCCGATCACCATTCGCTCGAGGTGTCAGCAGTTCGACTTCCGGCGCGGCTCGCTCGCGGATATTCGATCGAGAATGAAGTACGTCTGCGAAAATGAGGGGATCGAGGCGGATGACGCGGCGCTCGATATTATTGCAATGGACGCGGACGGCTCGTACCGGGATTCGCTGAGTCTTCTGGAGCAGGTGCTCTCATACACAGAGGGGCGGTTGACTCCGGAAGATGTGTACGCGGTACTCGGGACGGTCACCCAGGACTTCCTCTTCCGCATGGCCGATATGATCTCTTCAGGCGACGAGGCGGGCGCATTCGAAGCGGCCCGGGAGGCGGCTGAGTCCGGCAAAGATCTCCGCCAGCTCATGCGCTCGATGGCGGATCATTTTCGCAACCTGCTCTTCGCGACCGTCACGACTGACAAGGACTCCCGCGCATTCTCCGGCGATGTCTTCTCCCGCCTCAGGGAACAGGCCGACGGATTCAAAAAGGCGAGGCTTCTCCGGATCATCGAGACCTTCTCCGAGATGGAGCAGAACACTCGATTCGCCGAGCGACATAAACTGCTGCTCGAGATGGCGCTGCTGAAGGCAATCGAAACGGCTCAGGGAGTCGCACCTGCGCCGACGGCGGCGGAACCCGCTGAGACCACCGCATCGCCGGTGAAGCCCCCTCCCCCGCCCAGGCAGCCGGTCCGACCGAAACCCGCGGCCGACGTTCCGGCTCCTGAATCGGCTCTGCCGGCGCCCGTGTCAGGCGAGCAGAAGCTCCCGGAATTTGGTACAATAGTTCAGAAGTGGAACGTGGTCCTGCAGACCATAAAGAGCATCTACGTACCCGCCCACGCACTGCTCTCCAATGCGGTTCCCGGGGCTATCAGGGATGGCGCGATCGTCATCCACTTTGAGCACCCGGCCCACGCCACGATGCTGGACAACGAGCCCAGCAAAGCCAAGAAGAAGGCCCTGCAGACCGCTATCGAACGCGTCTTCGGCGTCGCGAACGTCGGCATAGTCTGCGAGGTCGTCAAGAAAGCGCCCGCGGAACCCGAGCTTGCGCTCGAGACCCCGGAGGTGGCGACCCCGGAGCAGGATACGGCGCTTCAGGACGTGCTGGACATTTTTAACGGTCAGATAGTGGACGATTAGCGAACCGACGGAGGATAACATGGCAAATCCATTCGGCAATCTCGGCAACCTCGGCGGCCTCATGAAGCAGGTCAAGAAGATGCAGGAAGACATGCAGAAAGCTCAGGCAGAACTCGAGGAAGCTCGCGTCGAGGCCACATCGGGCGGCGGCATGGTCAAGGCAGTCGTGACCGGCAAAGGGGAACTGGTGGAGATCAAGATCGATCCCCAAGCAGTTGACCCGGACGACGTGGAGATGCTGCAAGACCTGATCATGAGCGCCGTCCATGAAGCGCAGGAGAATGCGGCAAAGTTCCAAGCCGACACCATGCAGGACATCACCGGAGGCATGGGCCTTCCGCCGGGGATGATGTAGGGAGTTGTCATTTTTCGCTTCGCTCCTGGGAAGATGCCCACCGTCAGTCCTGAGTGCGCCTCTGGGCGTGTAACGAAGGACAGCCCTGCTGCACCGAGCCGTCCTTCGTTACACGCCCAGAGGCGCACTCAGGACTGACGGTGGGGTCCAACCTGATAGAGGAAAGAATGCATTACGCAAAGCCGCTCGCGAGACTTGTGGGAGCACTGGAGAAGTTGCCGGGGATCGGACCGAAGTCCGCGCAGCGCGTGGCTTTCCACATCCTGCGCGCCTCCGCCGAGGATGCCCGCGAGCTTGCCGAAGCGATCAGCGAGGTCAAGGACAAGATAGTCCAGTGCAAGGTCTGCTTCAACCTGACGGACCAGGAGACGTGCGATCTTTGCGCGAGCGATAAGCGGGACAAGTGCACCATCTGCGTCGTTGCCGAGCCGCGCGACGTGATCGCGATGGAGAAGACGAACGAGTATCGAGGCGCTTACCACGTGCTCCAGGGAGTCATCTCCCCAATGGACGGAGTCACGCCCGAGATGCTCCGCATCCGCGAACTGCAGCAGCGAGTGGTGGACGATTCCGTCAGGGAGATCATCCTCGCGACCAATCCGACGATCGAGGGCGATACCACCGCCATGTACCTTGCAGGTATTCTGAAGCCTTTGGGCGTAAAGGTAACAAGGATCGCACACGGAATGCCTGTGGGCGGAGACCTCGATTACGCAGACCAGGCAACGCTTATCAAGGCGCTCGAGTGGCGCCGTGAAATGTAGCTCTCGACATTCCGTAGGGGCGATCCTTCAACGGTCGCCCGGTTCGTTGGGCGACCGTTGAAGGATCGCCCCTACGGAATGTCGAGGGGTTGAACAAGAGAGGAGTCGTGAATATGCCAAATATGATGGAGATCCGCTGGCACGGACGCGGCGGACAGGGAGCGAAGACCGCCGCCCTGCTCGTCGGAGATGCCGTGCTCTCACAGGGGAAGCACATGCAGGCTTTCCCGGAATACGGACCGGAGAGAATGGGCGCACCCGTTCAGTCGTATAACCGGATCAGCGATGCGCCGATCACGCTTCACTGCCACGTGACCAATCCGTCGGTGGTGGTCGTGCTCGACCCAACGCTGATAGGTGCGACCGACGTGACGGCGGGCCTGCCGGATGATGGAGTCATTATTATCAATACTGACCAGCCCGCGTCCTTCTTTCGCGACAAGCTGGGCCTCAAGAACGCCCAGAAGCTGTACACTGTTGACGCATCCAAGATCGCCCGGGAAACCATCGGGCGCGATATCCCCAATACACCCATGCTGGGGGCGCTCGTTCGGGTCACCGGAATGCTGGACTTCGACGCGATGCTGGAGGATACCAAGCACAAGTTGGAGAAGAAGTTCCGATCGAAACCCGGAGTCGTTGAAGGCAACGTCAAAGCCATCCAGAGGGCTTCCGAGGAGGTAAACTCAGATTGAGTACTCAGAACGTTAGAGAGAGAATAGCTCTGACCGGTAACGAGGCCGCGTCACTTGCTATGAAGCAGATCAATCCCGACGTCTGCGCGGCATACCCAATCACGCCTGCGACCGAGATCATGCAGATCTTCGCGCAGTACGTGGCAGACGGTCTGGTCGATACGGAACTCGTAACAGTCGAGAGCGAACACAGTGCCATGAGCGCCACGATCGGCGCGGCGGCGGCGGGCGCTCGCTCCATGACGGCAACATCATCCCAGGGCCTGGCTCTGATGTGGGAGATGCTCTACATCGCATCGGGTCTTCGGCTGCCGATCGTCATGCCGATGGTCAACCGCGCGCTCAGCGCCCCGATCAACATCCACTGCGATCACAGCGACTCGATGGGCGCTCGTGACGCCGGCTGGATTCATATCTTCTGCGAGAATGGGCAGGAAGCATACGACAGCACCATCCAGGCGATGCGCATTTCCGAGCACCCGGACGTCCTGCTACCCTCCATGGTGAACTTCGATGGCTTCATCATCAGCCATGCCATGGAGCCGGTCGATACCCTGGACGATACGGATGTCGCCAGGTTCATCGGTCCGTACAAGGCGCCCTACCAGCTTCTCGACGTGGACCACCCCATCACAGTCGGGGCGATCGACCTGACCGACTACTACTTCGAGCACAAGCGGTCCCAGGTTGAGCCGACGTTCGGGGCATGGAAGATCATCGAGCAGGTAGGCGAGGAGTTCGGCCGGAAGTTCGGGCGCAAGTACGGCCTCTTCGAGGAGTACATGCTCGATGACGCGGAGATTGCGATTGTCGTCCTCGGTTCGACGGCCGGTACGGCAAAGGTCGTCATCGATCAACTCAGAGCGAAAGGCGTCAAGGCCGGCATGCTCAAGACTGCGCATCTTCCGCCCGTTCCCGCATAAGCAGATCGCAGAGGCACTGAGCGGCATGAAGGCAGTCGCGGTACTCGACCGCTCGAGGGCATGGCGAGCATGGGCGGCCCGGTCTTCGCGGAGATCCGCTCGGCCCTGTACGACTACGAGAAGCGTCCGATCACCGTGAACTACGTCTACGGACTGGGCGGGCGGGACATCACCCTGGCACACATCGGCAGCGTCTACAGTGACCTGCAGAGGCTGGCCGCGGAGGGAAAGCCCTGTGTCGATTCGATCAGCGACCTGGTCACGTACCTGGGCGTGAGGGAGTAACGGAGGATAATCGTATGGCAACTCTGAAGGAACTAGCGAAAAAGGGAGAATTCCTGTCCGGCGGACATCGAGCCTGCGCGGGATGCACTTTCCCTCGATAATCAGGCAGGCGCTGTCGGCGGCGGAGACCCCTGTCGTCGTCGGCGCGGCCACGGGCTGCCTGGAAGTGACGACGACGATCTTCCCCTACACCGCGTGGAAGGTCCCGTTCATCCACAGCGCGTTCGAGAACGCCGCTGCCACCATGAGCGGCGTCGAGGCGGCCTACCGCTCGCTGAAGAGACAGGGCAAGTATGACAAAGATGTCCGCTTCATCGCATTCGGCGGCGACGGCGGCACCTACGACATCGGCCTCCAGTCGCTCTCGGGGGCGATGGAGCGCGGGCACCACATGTTCTACATCTGCTACAACAACGAAGCGTACATGAACACCGGCATCCAGCGATCGAGCGCGACTCCGCATCGGCGCACACACGACCACTTCGCCGACCGGGGCGGCTTCGAGCCGGCAAGAAGCAGTTCCGCAAGGATCTGACCGCAATCCTGATCGCGCACAACGTTCCCTACGTGGCACAGGCGTCCCCAAGCCACTGGAACGACCTCGTCACCAAGGTGCAGAAGGCGCTGGCGGTCGACGGCCCGAGCTTCATCAACGTTCTGATGCCTTGCCGGCTCGGTTGGGCATTCGATCCAAAGAACAGCATGGAGATCGCGCGAGATGCCGTGAACACCTGCTACTGGCCGCTCTATGAGGTCGTGGACGGCAACTACCGAATAACGTACACGCCGAAGGAGAAGCTCCCGGCTGTGGACTTCATGAAGCAGTTGACGAAGTTCCGCCATCTGTTCCAGCCCGGCAACGAAGCGATCGTCGAGAGTCTGCAGGGCGAGATCGACCGCCGCTGGGAAAGGCTCCAGAAGTTCGCGGCGATGGAGTTTTAGTCTGAGATAAGGTGAGGGCGACATGCCAAAGTCAAGTGACGTGCAGTTCATAGTTGATCGGCGTGGCAGGAAGAGATCCGTCGTCATGAGTTACGGGACGTACAGACGCTTGATGGAGGATATTGCCGATCTCCAGTCGATTGAAGACCGGAAACATGAGAAGCCGGAGAGCCTCGAATCGGTGATAGCAGAGCTTAAGGATGCCGGACGAATATAGTGTCGAGATAGTGCCTTCCGCCCGCAAGGAACTGGAATCAGTCCATGACCCTGTGTTGAGGAGAATTGTCGACGCTTTGGTCGATCTGTCTCGTAATCCGAGATCGGCCGCCTGCAGGAAGCTGGTAGGCAGCCAGTCGCGCTATCGTTGCCGTGCCGGTGACTTCAGGATCGTATATGAAATAGTCGAAGCATCCAAGGTGGTGCGAGTGTTTCGAATCCGCCACCGAAAAGACGCGTACAAATGATCCGGATGCTTCGAGAATGAGGTGATTCAGGTATGACAGATACACAGAACTCAACGTGGCGGACCAAGATCGGTCTGGCCGAAATGCTCAAGGGCGGCGTCATCATGGACGTCACCAATGCGGATCAGGCGAAGATCGCCGAGGAAGCCGGCGCCACCGCCGTGATGGCCCTGGAGCGCGTCCCGTCCGATATTCGCAAGGACGGCGGAGTCGCCCGCATGGCCGACCCGAACGTGATCCTCGGGATCATGAAAGCCGTGACGATCCCCGTCATGGCCAAGGCTCGGATCGGCCATTTCGTCGAAGCACAGATACTCGAGTCCCTCGGCGTGGATTACGTCGACGAGAGCGAGGTCCTGACCCCGGCGGATGAGGCATTCCACATCGACAAGCATGCGTTCAAGGTGCCGTTCGTCTGCGGATGCAGGGACCTCGGCGAGGCGCTCCGACGCATCGGCGAGGGCGCGGCGATGATCCGCACTAAGGGCGAGGCGGGATCCGGCAACATCGTCGAGGCCGTGCGCCACATGAGAGCGGTTATGTCCGAGATGAGGCGGCTCAAGACCATGGCCCACGAGGAGTTGATGGCCTATGCCAAGAACCTCGGCGCACCGTATGAGCTGGTGGTCGAGATCGCGGAGACCGGCAAGCTGCCCGTGCCGAACTTCTCGGCGGGCGGCATCGCTACTCCCGCCGATGCGGCACTCATGATGCAGCTCGGCGCAGAGGCCGTGTTCGTCGGATCAGGCATCTTCAAGTCGGAGGATCCCGCTCCGCGCGCCAAGGCGATCGTGGATGCCACAACTCACTTCGACAAGCCGGAGATACTGGCCGAGCTGTCGAAGGGCCTCGGATCGGCGATGCCCGGCTTGGACATTCGTCAGCTAGCGGAGAACGAGCTTCTCTCCACGCGAGGGTGGTAGGGTACCTTTGATTTCGAGCGGACGTCCGTAGGGGCGATCCTTCAACGGTCGCCCTATACCGTGTCGGCGGGCGACCGTTGAAGGATCGCCCCTACGGACGTCACCAGGTATTTTCAATGAGCAATCAGATCACAATCGGCGTCCTGGCTCTCCAGGGCGCCTTCCAGAAACATATCGAGATGCTCGGCCGCTGTGGTGTCAACGCGATCACGGTCCGAACCGCCGAGGAGTTGGCACAGGTCAGCGGCTTGATCATCCCGGGCGGCGAGAGCACCACGGTCGGCAAGCTCATGGTCCGGTACGGCCTCGACAAGAAGATCGCTGAGGCGGCTCACCAGGGCATGCCGATCTACGGCACCTGCACGGGCCTCATCCTGCTTGCAAAAATCATCGCGGGAAGCAATCAGCCGTGCCTCCACCTGATGGACGTGACCGTCCTGCGCAACGCCTTCGGACGACAGGTTGACAGCTTCGAAGCCGACCTCGAGATCGACGAGATCGGATCGCCGCCGATGCGAGCGGTGTTCATCCGCGCCCCTTATGTCGTCGAAGTGAGGGATGACGCGCGGGTGCTCGCCCGGTGCGACGACAAGATCGTTCTCGTCAGGCAGGGCAACCTCCTCGGGGGCGCATTCCATCCAGAGTTGACGGAAGACATCAGACTGCACGAGTACTTCATCGGCATGGTGAGGGAGTCTCTAGCAGCGGACTCGGTCTCAGGGCCGGGGACCCCTGCACGATGAAAACTTGCCTCCCATTCCGAGCCGGCCTTGTATTTGCCCTCCTGACCGTAGTCGCTTCGACAAGCTTGTTGGCCCAGCTCAAGGAAAAGATCACGATCCGCTGGCAACGTCACGCCAATCAGCCGCAATCGCTCACGATATCGCCCGGCGCGAACTACTTCGGCGGCGTCGATAAAGACGGCACGGTGCGCTTCTATGACGCGCAGGGCAAGCTCCTCTGGACCAAGCGGGTCCCCGGCGCTACCGACGTGCTCATCGCGCGGAATGGACAGAGCCTCCTGGTCTATTCCCGCCTCAATCCGGTCCACAGGACCGTGCGCTTCTTCCGCCGGGACGGTCGCCTGCTCTGGGAGCACGAGGTCGATGGCAGCGTATGGGCCGGTGCGGTGACTCCCGATGGGCAGTACGCAGCCGTCACGACCGGCGAGAAGTTCATCTACCGGTATCTCCCACATCCCACCAGCCCGAAGTTTCGTCGCTGGAGACTCCCTGGTATCGGAGACAGCCTGACGTTCACCCCGGACAGCAAGTACCTGGTAGTGGGCACATGGCAGGCCTCGACCATTGCCTGCTATGACCTGGAGGGGAAAGAGAAGTGGATACTCGCGCAGAAGTCAGACCGCCAGTACGAGCTGCAGAACAGCGGTGATGGAAAGCGGATACTCGGAATCCGACCGTCCACTCAGCACACTCCACTGGCTGAGATAAGCCTGTGGGATTCCTCGGGCCAAGGCATCTGGCGGAGGGATCTGAAGGGCTTCGACGTGGCGGCGCGCATCTCCCCTCAGAGCAAGTATGTGGCGGTAAGCTATGCCACAATCCTCTCCCACAAGGACAAAGAGATTGTCGAGCGCAAAGTTGCGGTCTATGACGCGAAGGGTGATCTCTCATGGGAGAAGGGTGGTCTCTTCTTCGGCCCACGTCTGATCGCGCTCTCTCCGACCGGCGACTCCGTGATCGTCTCCGACGGCGCCCGGTCGCTATATAACATCGACAGCCACGGACGGATTCTCTCCAAGCGGACATTCGGCGGTCAGATCAAGATGGCGGTATCCTCCGAGGATGGCCGCAGGATACTCCTGTACTGCGGGGATGGCTGGCTGTATCTTCTCGAAGTGGCGTAGACCCTTTGGAGTGCGGTGGCTCGACACCGCTTTGCCCAACACAGCGTTGTGACACCCCACATGTTGGTTCTGGAGTTGGACTCCAGAACCCTCGGCCTGTTGGGGGTTCTGGAGTCCAACTCCAGAACCAACATGTGGGGAGGGCGCTCCGGCACTCCAAAAGAAAGAAATCTCCCCCGAGTTACGGATCGGGGGAGATCTCATAGGAATTGCGACACGGCAAAGCAATCATTCGCCACATCGGCTACTGGTACCGGACCATCCGTCAGGACGGCCCGGTCCGCTTCGGCCGTTTCTTACGCGGATCTAACCACAGCAGGCTCAAGCGGTATCAGGCCCAGGCTGGTTGCTCTGCGGAAGGCTTGCACTCTGTTGCTGACTTGCAGCTTCTCGTAGATATTCGCGAGGTGGAAGTCCACTGTCCGCTTGCTCACGTACAGGTCCTCCGCGACCTCTCTACTTGACTTTCCTTCGATAACGAGAGTCAGAACCTCCTGCTCACGTTTCGTCAGGTGTATGGTTCGTTCATCCCGTATCTGAGGCATAGTCATAGCCGTCATACCGTAACTCCTTTCTCGTGTCGCCGCTTCTGGATAGTTTCTTCCATAGTTTTGCCGGGTTCTGAGAGGAAAAAATACTCACGTGTGAGGAGTCTTTCCTCTGCGGCATGGAAGCCACCAGTAAGGAGTTATGCCACGTATGACGGTTTTTCGGCTATTGGAAATGCGGTTGCTTACTTATGGGGCAGAACCTCGAAGAACGCGACGGACACGCCGTGCGGGTTGAAGAGCGAGTACGCCTCCCGCAGGTCCGGTCTGCGCCTGAGTTCACCGTAGAGCAGGTTCGCGCGAGGCTGCTTGGTCTCAGGCAGGCTGATCAGTATCCACTTGATCTTGAGCTTGGCGAGCTGGGCGGCTCCAGAAGCTTGTCCGTCGAATCCCACCAGGCCGAGCGGACCAGGTGAGCGTAAGTGCTCTGTTGCAGATACGCCATCTGTCTCGGGTTGCAGGTCAGCACGAAGTCATCCGGCTTGATGTTCTGCTTGATCCAACCCGCCGCCGTGAACATGCCACATTGCGGCCCGTTCGCACGGCACTTCAGCGCCTGCGTCCCCATATCGAACCGCATCCTCGAAATGCCCGGAGCGGCAAGCGCAAGCACAAGCAGCACGAATCCGACATACGTGAACCTTCTCCGGAATCCGGCGAGGTTCGCCCTGCGCCCCATGAACATGCGTATGAGGTGGAATCCGAGCGCGATCAGCGGGATGCCGTACACCGCCTGGAGGTAGTGGGGCCACAGACCCGTGCGCGTCCGAAGCCAGTACAGTGTCAACGCCTCTGCGCCGACCAGTCCGATGAGCCCGGGAATGCTACCGGCCGCGAGCAGTCCTGTCGCCGACGCGGCACATATCGCCGGGAATGATGGCAAGACCAGGCGCGCACCCCACAGGTTGCGCAACATGCTGAAAAAGAGGCAGAAGGTCAGCGGGAGGATCAGCATCGCCACTACCGCCCCGGCGTTCGACTTGATGACGCCATCCGGCGCGACGGAGATGCGCTTCCTCAGCGAGACGAGCAGAATCACCGACCCGAGAACAGCGAGGGCCAGAAAGACATACGGAATGTCGGCCTCTGAGAGGTGCTGGGCCATCAGCTTGTTGAGGCTCGGCGCGGTTCGGCCCACATAATCCTGGCGCTCACCGCGGATCTGATTGATGAGGTACGATGCTTGCGGGAGCAGCCCGGACTTGAACTGCAGGAATCCCACTCCGGCGAGCACCGCGCCGAGAATAAGCGCCAGACCGGGAAGGTAGGTCCACCTGCGCCCGCGAGCGTTCAGCAGCGATCCCACGGCAAGCGCCGGCGCAGACAGGACGAGCAGGTACTCCTTGGTCAGGAATGCCGCTCCGAGTGCCAGGGATGTCAATAGCCACGGGAGCATACTCCCGGTCCTCCACGATCGGAAGGCGGATGCCATCGCGATCGTCACCAGCAGGGTCGCCTGGTTGTCACCGTAGACTCGGTCGGCATCCCGAACGGCGGCCGGCACGAAGGCCATCAGGAACGCCGCTGTCAAGGCTATCCATCGGTTTCCGAGGGCCTCCCTCACCATCCAGTAGGTTGTGACAATCATGAGCGATGACACGACCACGTTGAGGTGCTGGCCCACGATGATGAGCGGTTTGCCGGTAATCAGGAATGCCAACGCCAGGACCATCGGTACTCCGCCGGGATGCAGCGTGTCCATCGCGTGGACTGTCGTGTGGAGTTGACCCGTCCAGATGTGATAGATGTCGCGGGCGATGACGGTGTAGAAGAACTCGTCGCTGCTGATGTGATGGATCCGGTGGCTGGCGATGGCGCGTACGATGAGTGCGATGCAGAACAGGATCAAGACGTCCGCCCACGCCCAGATCCGATCACGCGATCCACAAGCTTCCGTCTGACTATCGATGGATTCCATGGCCTGCTTTTCCCATGTAGTGGCCGTGCCTCTGTGCCGGCCTACGACCGCATATGGCCGGCACAGAGGCACGGCCACTACACTCGAGACTGCTAACGTTTGGCTACCAGGGCTACTCCGAGGCAAATCAGGAGAACCCCACCCCATCGAGTCAGGCTCACTGCCTCGCCGAAGTAGAACCTGGCGGCAAGCAGGCCGAAGATGTAGCTCAGACTCATGAGAGGATACGCGAGGCTCAATGGCGCTTTGGAGAGCACGTCGAACCAGAGCAAAGTGGCGACTCCAAAGAGCGCGAACCCGGCCCAGATCTGCCACGATCCGACCAGGCCCAGAATCCCGCCTCGCGTGAGGCTGAAGCCCTCCTGTTGGAGGCCGATCTTCCAGCATACCTGGCCAACGCTCAGCATCAGCGTACACAGTATTACAGTGAGCGCGAACCTCAAGGGCTCTCCCCCTTATGCCGCGAATCCTCCTCCAACTGCCTGCGAAGAAGCCCGATCTCCTGAGTCAGCCGCCAGTTCTGCGCCGTCAGCTTCGAGAGGACAACTGTGAAGTGGATCGCGAGCACCATCCCGAGCAGCAGCGCGATCACGAAGAGGGCATACGCCGGATGCGCTATCCCGAGCACCCGTGCAAGCCAAGTGACGACATTGCTGAACAGGGAGACGAGCAGGATCAGCAGGGCGGATCCGAGCCAAAGCAGTGCATACTCCTCGCGCAGCCTGCGCCGCCTCACGAGGTCGACGATCACAACCATCACTATGAGGCTGGCTATGGCCGCTATGAGACGCTGCGAGATGGTCAACTCAACTCTCCTCGGGCAGGCATTCGGAGCATATAGGCTGGACGAGGACGCTTATGAGTACCGCCATGAGCGAGCGTATGATGAAATACATCCCTCGCAGCGGAGTGAACATAGACTGTCCGGCTGTCCTTTCACCCATAGATACGGGTACCTCCGTGTATCGGTATCCGTTTCGGGCGAGCAGGATGATCGCCTCTATCTCCGGGTAGTCGCAGGAGCAGTTGTCGACCATGAACCGCATGGCCCGCCGTCCATACGCCCGAAAACCGGAGGTGTTGTCCGTGACCCGCTGGTGGATAGCCATGGAACTGAGCGTGCGCAGCATCCACATGATCGCGCCGCGGACGAAGGATACCTTGTAGCCGCTGTTCTCGATGAACCGGGACCCGAGGACCATGTCGGCTTCGCCCCGGAGTATCGGCTCCACCAGCGCGCCGATCTGATCGGGACGATGCTGGCCGTCCGCATCATACTGGAACACGGCGTCATATCCGTGACTGAGCGCATATCGGACGCCGGTCTGGACCGCCCCGCCGATTCCGAGGTTGACCGGGAGTGATATCGTGGGGAAGCCCATCGATCGGGCGATCTCGGCCGTCCGGTCCGTCGAGCCGTCGTCAACGATCACGGCATCGGCATCCGGCCTGACAGACGCGAGTTCGGCGAGTGTCGTCGGCAAGCTCTCCTGCTCATTGCGGGCAGGGATGACGGCGATAATGCGTCGACCGGCTACAGGTTTGGTATCTTCGAGAGGATCTGTCCATGAATATGCGTCCAGTGAAAACCGAAGCCAATATAGCAGCCTCCGAGGTCCTGTGTCAACCTGATTGCCTGGTTGGAGAGCTTCCAGCTTCCGGCGTATCAACCAACTGACACATATCATTCCTCTTCGATGAACATCGACCCGCAAACCGACTTATTTTCGAACAAAGTATTGACAGAACGCGGACAACCTGGTAAAATTACCAGTGTGGAGTCATCCACACAACGCACTACCTGATCGTCGGTCGGGTCCCGATTCGCAACCCGCGGAAAGGAGTGCCAGACATGACCACAATGATGTCCACCATTGAACTCGAGGTATCGCACACAAGCCTCACGCGACGGGAGGTCCAGGTTCTCACCTTGATCATCGAAGGCAGATCGAGCAAGGAAGTTGCGGCATTTCTGTACCTCAGCAAAAGGACTGTCGATTTCCACCTTGCGAGGATCTACGAGAAGCTGAACGTCACCAACCGCGTACAGGCGATCCGGCGAGCCGCTGCATTGGGCTTCGTCCACGGGGAACTCGTATAGCAGTTCTCTGAGCGCCGACCGGTGGGGTTCACTGCTTCTGCACCACCTTCACGTGTCCATCGACATAGAGCACCACTTGCCAGCCATAGCCGGCGTCGAGCGTCGCCAGCATGGTGTCACTCGTTGATTCGATCTGACTGATGGGCGGCTGTGGGAAATACTGGACGATGTACTGGTCGGTTCCCGGGCGCAGGAAGGCATCAGCACTCGGCAGATAGGGCTCGATGTCTTTCCGAAAGCTCTCAGCAGGTGGGAAGCGGTCATTCTGATCCGCTGTGTAACTCAGGATTGACTTAGCCAACTGCGAGGCATTCCGGACGATCATATCCTTCTCTTCCTCCTCAGTGAGAGGAAGACCTGCTTCCAGCTTTCCATCGGCGTCCAGTTCCGTCCAGGTCAATTCCGCCACGCATGCGCGGCCTCTCGATATGTACGCGAGCTTGGAGCAGTCCGTTGACCAGGTCGGGATAGGATTCGAATACCCGAGTTCGGCGTCGAGCGCGATGCACATATGGTTGCGCTTGGCGCCCGCGACATATACCAGCCATAGCGTGGTGATCGGCTCGTATGCCGTGCCGTTCTCACCCTCGATGGTCTGAAGTCGATAGTACATCAGCATCCGGCTATCCGGCGACCAACCGAGGCCGAGGACATCAGTCGATTTGACCACAGCTATCTGTTTCCTCGTCGAGCGGTCCTCAATCCGGATGCCGGTACCGTCTTGGTTGAGTAGTTGGTAAACACCATTCGGCGACGTCCTGTTCGGGTCGGCATATTCGCCGACGGTGCGCACCGACTTACCATCGAGCGATGCCTCCATGAACTGCCACACTTGCGTTTTCACACGGCGTTCGGCGAACGACACGGCCTTGCCGTCGCTCCCCCAACCCACAGGGACCATTGGATCCTTGCCGGTGCGCACGGTCTGCGCCGATCCGCTGGCCAGATCGAGAACGCACAGCCGATAGGAGAGCCAGCCCTTCCCATCCTCGCCTTCCTGGCTACTGATGAGAGTACAGGCGATCTTCTTCGAATCCGTACTCCAGACGAGCGGGCTGTCGAGTTCGCCCAATCCCGAGAGGGAGAACACCATCTGCCGGTTGCCGGACGCACTCATAACGGCGATACATGTCTGTTGCGACGACTGCTCGAGGCTTTGGCCATCACTAGATCGCTTGTAGGTCGTGTGCATCGCAGGAAGAGCGATCAGTCTGCTGTTCGGAGACCATACGAGGGAGGTTTCGATCCCCAGATCCTGCATCATAGGCACCAACTCATCGGCCTCAGCAGGCAACTGGCCGCCCCTCACGTCGAGGCCAGTCGTGAGCGGAACTGGCCGTCCACCTGATCTCGGCATGATCACAAGTCGGGATGCAGGTTCGGGGGCATCACCCTCGGCATCTGCGTCAAACTGGCATAGGAGGCTCGCACCGTTCGGGGAGATCCAGGCTCCGGACACTTGCCCATCAGCTCGATAGGTGATCTGACGGTTCTCCACCAACTCCAGAAACCTCTCGCCGACCACCATCCTGTGCAGATCGTCATCGGCTCGGGCGCAGTAAGTAAGCAGCAAGATAACGGCAAACAGAAACATGCTCCGACTCATCAAGCGACCTCCTCCGTGCTATGGATGGTACATCATGTTCGACACGCGAAACCCGGCAATAGTTCCGGTCTCAGACAGCAGAAGAGCGCAGGCCGATCATTCGACTCGCGCTCTCACCGTCAACATATTGTGCAAGCGACCTCGTGTCACGCCGTCGGATCGGCGTACGGAATGACCTCGGCGCCGTTCTCGGGTGTGCAGACGTAAACCATCGGATCGACCCCTATCCGCGCCTTGTATTCCTCCGGAACACGCTTCAGAAATTCCTTTACAGCATCGTCCGCCACCAGGCTGACCGTACAGCCGCCGAATCCCGCGCCGGTCATTCGAGAGCCATACACGCCCGGGATCTTCCTCGCCGCGTCCACCATGGCGTCCAGTTCGCGGCAACTCACTTCGTAGTTCTCCCGAAGCGACTCGTGCGACTGGTTCATCAGATGCCCGAAGGATTCTATCTTTCCCGCTCGAAGACATTCGACGCTCTTCAGGACTCGCTCATCCTCGAAAACGACGTGCTCCGCGCGTCGGCGAACCGTGGGCGGTAGGAACGTTCTGTACTTCCGGAAATCGGAGATGGTAATGTCTCGGAGAGCAGTCGCTTTCGGCAGGTAAGTCTTGAGTATCGATACCGCCTCCTCACACTGGGAGCGCCTCAGGTTGTACTCGGAATCGACCAGCCCACGCTTCTTCATGGTATCCGCAACAATGACCTTGACGCCCTCAGCGGGCAGGGGTACTACCTCATGATCGAGCGTTCGGCAGTCGATAAACAGCGCGTGGTCCTTCTGACCGAGGCAGGAGATGAACTGATCCATGATGCCGCAGTTCACGCCGACGAACTGATTCTCGGCCGCCTGACAGAGAAGCGCCATCTCCGTGCCCTCCATCTCGAACTCGTTCAGCCTCTTGAATACCATGGCTGAGGCGACTTCGAGCGCGGCGGACGAACTGAGTCCCGAGCCGAGGGGAACGTCACCCTGGATCGCCATGTTCGCGCCGAGGAGCCTCGTGCGACGCTTGTGCAACATCACCGCGACACCACGCAGGTAGTTGCTCCACTCGTTCTGAGGATCCTTGCGGATCGGCCGATCGAGGTGGAACGACGACACACGGTCGAAATTCACGGAGTACAGCGAGACATTCAAGTCGGTCGTCGCCGATGCGGCTATGAGCACGTCCCGGTCTATGGCGATCGGGAGGACATAGCCGTCGTTGTAGTCGGTATGCTCGCCGATGAGGTTTACTCGTCCGGGCGCGCGAACGATGATCTGCGGCGGAGCCCCGTGCACTTCACCGAACTTGTCCACTAACTCAGCAATGCGATTTTCGAGATCTGCCATGGCTATTCAGTTCTCCTCTGCCAAAAGCGTTGGAAGCCCTAGCGGAACCAACCCACATTGTTGTTAGATACTCAGTTAGGGATTTCCTTGTGTGAAATGCGCATGGGCATAACAAAACTTGCAGAAAGGCGCAAATATCGATCGTCGGCTGCCGATCGATCTACGTCAGAGGCTCGGTGGCTCGAAGCTCGGCCGCCTTTTCCTCGGCAAGCGTGTCGTTGATGAACGCACCCGCGCCGGCCTCGGATCCTGCGAGGAACTTCAGCTTGTCCTTGGTCCTGTACGGAGGGTAGAACTCGATGTGGAAGTGGTAATGGTCGAAGTCGCCCGTCGTAGTCGGCTTCTGGTGCACGACCATCATGAACGGGAGGCTGAAGCCCCAGAGGTTGTCATATTTGAGGAGGACGGTCTTCAGCATCCGGGCCAGATCCGTCTTCTCGCCGTCCGAAAACTCGGGCAGCGAGCATCTGTGCTCGTGCGACGCGATGTGCACCTCATACGGGTAGCGAGCATAGAAGGGCACGAACGCCATAAAGCCATCGTTCTGCGCCACAATCCGGCGGCCGTCGGACTTCTCCTCGCCCAGGATATCGCAGACGAGACATCGGCCCGTCCCGGCCATGTGAGCGGCCGATGCGGTGATCTCCTGCTGCACGACCGGCGGGATAAATGGATAGGCGTAGATCTGCCCGTGCGGGTGGTCGAGGGTGACGCCGATCTCCTTGCCCTTGTTCTCGAAGATGAACACGTAGTCCACGAAGTCCAGCGCCCCGAGATCATTGTACCGGTCGGTCCAGACGTGGATCAGGTTGTCGATCTCTTCGACGCTGTGATCGGTCAGGCTGCCCGAGTGTTTCGAGGAGTAGAGGATCACCTCGCAAACGCCCTCCGCCGGGCGGACCTTGTAGAGTCCGGTCCCCTCGACAGCAGGCTTGGGAGCCTTGCGCCTCAGCGAGGGAAACTTGTTGTCGAATGCGACGATCTCGTAGTCCTCGGCGGGGACTTCCGTGGGGAATCCGCCCTCTTTCGTGGGGCACAGCGGGCAGTAATCATCCGGAGGGAAGAAGGTCCTCTCCTGGCGATGCGTTGCGGTTATGACCCATTGCTGCAAAAGCGGATTCCAGCGTAGTTCGGACAAGGCGGATTCCTTTCGTGGACCGAGGGAGACTCTAGAGCCTGGACTTCAGACCTGAGACTGTGGACTTCGGATCTTGTACTTTCGGCTGCTTGTTGAACCAGTAGTATGTCAGCAGGCGCTTGTCTTCCTTGGTGATAGTCTGCTTCGTCAGGCGCACGATTCCAACTCCTCCAGAACTAGTGTCACTCCGCCCAGGATGCCGGCGTCGTCACGGAGTTTGGACGGCACAACCTGGCAGACTTCGAGCGCCTCCGCGAGTGCGTTCGCTTTCACCGTCCGCATGATCGGGTCCCAAAGGACGAAACCGGCGCGGGCGATTCCGCCGCCGATTACGACCATCTCGGGGTTCAGCAGGTTGATCGCGTTGGCGACCCCTATCCCGATGTAATAGCCGGTCTCCTGCAGCACTTCCAGCGACAGATCATCGCCCTCGAAAGCCGCCTCCGCGATGATCGCCGGGGTCAGGGCATCAGGATTACCCTCCACTCTGTGGACGAGCTGACGTCTTTCGGCCCATCTGGATCTTGCGACGAGCGCGCTCTATGATGCCTCCCTGGTTGGCTTCGGATTCGAGGTCACCATAGCGGCCACATCCACAGAGCCGGCCGTTCGGGTTGATGATCTGGTGGCCGATCTCCCCGGCACCTTCGTTCGCGCCCTTCCAGAGCTTGCCGTCGAGGATGATACCGCCGCCGATGCCGGTGCCGAGCGTCAGCATCACCATGCTGTTGACGCCGCTGCCCGCGCCGAACCGGAACTCCCCGAGCGCCGCGACATTGACGTCATTGCCCATGAAGACCGGTACGCCGAATGCGTCCCGGAACGGCTGGAGCAACTGCAGGCCGACCCAGTCCCGGAAGTTCGGCGACCAGAGGACGATGCCCTCACGTGATCTGTGACGACCGGGGACACCCATACCGATCCCACACAGATCCGACGCCTCCACCTTTGCGCCGTCCATCGCCTCGCGGATCGCGTCGATGATCTGCGGGATGCTCTCGTCAGGGCCGTCCATCGCCTTGGTGGGACGGTGACCCTCGCCGAGGATTCGGCCGTCCTTCTCGACGACGGAAGCCCGTGTGTTCGTTCCTCCGATGTCGACGCCGATTATGTATCGCTTCTGGGAATTCAGTTCCAAGTCCGCACCTCGACCGATCGATTCCAGGCACAAGTATACTTAGCCGTCTTCAGCATTGTCAACTTGCCTTAGAGGGCTTCTTGTCGCCCTTCGTTGCCATCATGCCGCCCAGCGTGATCAGAAACACGCCGAAGGCGGCTCGAAGGATATCGCTCGGAAGACGCATGGCAAGCTCCGCGCCGATCAGTCCTCCGGACACCCCTCCGACCACAAGCCAAACCCCAACGTCCTTGCGCACATTGCCTTGACTCGCATGGATCATCGCTCCTGAGATGGAGACAGGTATGATGACGGCCAGGGAGATTCCCTGAGCCAACTTCTGCGACAAGCCCATCAGGTAAACCATCGCCGGGATCATGATGATCCCCCCGCCGACTCCCATGAGGCCACTAAGTATCCCGGTGAAGACACCCACCCCGATCACCGCCAGCGCGCCGAGCCCGTGCGCTGAGATCAGATTCGTGTGGCCGTTGACAGGAGCCCCTCCGACCATAGCCGCGATCACATCCCAGACCATCTTGCCGGCAATAAGCATCAGGAAGATGCCGAAGTAGCGGCGCAGATGCTTTCCGCTGATCTTGTTACATATCCTGGCCCCGATCATAGCGCCGAAGACGCCGCCGACAGCCAACTCTACAGCGATGAGCCAGTCCATCTGACCATTGGCGGCGTACTTGACAGCGCCGAGCAGGACTATGAAGGTGATAGCGGCAAGCGACGTGCCGTGCGCCTGATGCTGGCTGAGCCCGATGAGGTACACCATCGCCGGCACCATGATGAAGCCGCCGCCGACTCCAAGGAGTCCGCTCAATGTTCCAGCGCCGAGCCCTATGAGGACGATCGAGACCGCTCTCAGCCTCCGGATGGTCTGCTGCCTGCGTTCGGATTCCAGTGTCGTGCCGCCTTTCCGGTGTTGTCTCCACCCATTATAAAGGCTCGACCGGTTGCGAGGCAAGAGAAACAGCCGGCCAATCTCCGCAGCAGGAGCTTTCCGGAACCCTCACCCCCGACCCCTCTCCCTCAGAAGGGCGAGGGGAGCACAATGCGGCGGACCACTCCCCTCGCCCTTCTGAGGGAGAGGGGTCGGGGGTGAGGGTCTCCGGGGAACTTCTCTACGAACCAAGGGATGCCAGGAGTTCCTCATTGCTCGAGGAGTTCCCGACGAGCCTGAGGAGAGCCTTCATGGCATCGACCGGAGGGATGTCGTAGAGGATCCGACGGAGCTTGTGGCGCTGTTCCAGGCGGTCGCCGAGGATCAACTCTTCGTTTCGCGTGCCCGATGGCTTGATGTCGATCGCCGGGTAGATCCGCGACTCGGCGATCTCCCTGCGGAGGACGATCTCGCAGTTGCCCGTGCCCTTGAAGTCCTCGTAGATGAAGTCGTCCATCCGCGAGTTGGTCTCGACGAGCGCTGTTGCGATAATAGTGATCGATCCGGCTTCCTCGGATTGCCGAGCGGCGCCGAAGATGCGCCTCGGCCACTCGAGCGCTCGGGAGTCCACACCGCCGGAGAGCGTCCGTCCGCCGCCGGTCTGCATCAGGTTCGAGGATCGCCCCAGACGCGTAAGCGAATCGAGCAGGAGCATCACATCCGCTCCCGCCTCGGCCCAGCGCTTGGCATAATCGAGCGCCAGTTTCGCCAGCCGGACGTGGTCTTCGACATCCTGATCGCTCGAACTGGCGAAAACCTGCCCCTTCACCGCGCGGACCATCTCCGTGACCTCCTCAGGCCGCTCGTCGAGAAGCAGGACGACGAGTTGCATCTCCGGATGGTTTGTCGAGACGGCTTCCGCCATCTGCGTGATCAGGCGGGTCTTTCCCGCTCGTGGAGGCGAAACTATGAGCGCCCTCTGCCCCTTGCCGATGGGGGCGATGAGGTCGATGATCCGCATCGAGGGGTTGCCCGCACCGGGTTCGAGGACAACCTGCTCGTGCGGGTGGATCGGCGTCAGGGAATCGAAGTCCCCCACCCGCTTCCAATCGTCGACCGATAGGCCGTTGACCGTCCGGATGGAGGTGAGATGCAGTCCCTTATCTCCCGGCTCGCATACCCCCTCGACGACTGCCCCGTTTCGGAGGCGATTGGTGAGGCTGACCGACGGTAGGATGAACGCATCGTCCCGGCTCGGCTTCATCTCAGTGGAAAACGCGCGGAGGAATCCCGTCCGCCCGTCCGCCGTATCGAACACCCCTTTACATTCCGCCAAATTCGGACTCCTACTCATAATCGTACTCGTAATCGTACTCGCAACCGTGGGAAGTCCGAGTACGATTACGATTAGGAGTACGAGTACGAGATGTCAAAGCGATCTGCTGATCCGCGCCATGACCTCATCCGCGAACCGCTTGATGTGATCCTGGACGAATCCCTTGATGTCCAGCGATGGGTCCTCGATCAGCGGCGTGAGGTTCATCGCGAAGTTGAGCTGATTCGTGTCATCCACGCCGTGAGACGCGAAGTAGGTTGCGTGGGCTCTGCGTCGGCCGATCGTCGCCAGGTCATATCTTTTACCGCCGCATATCTGTGAGTCAAACACGCCCAGGAGCGCGTTCGCCAGGTTCTCATGACCGGCGCAGTCGAGCCCGACCTTGTCATCGTCAATCATCCAGTCGAGGTCGCGCCATACCTCGCATCCGAGGAGCGTCTGAGGCCGAACATCGGCGGGAAGCTCCCTCAGCGCCTGGATGGTCTTCATCGTGACAGCCACATGTGTATCATGCTTGTCGGCGAGGTTGTGCGTGTAGATCACCTCGGGCCGTGCAGCTAGCACGAGATTCTTAATGTCCTCGATGACAGCGGTATTGCCCGCATCTTTGACCGATGAACTCGGGTAGTCGAGCATCGCCTGGAATCCGTACTCGCCGATATACGCAGCCTTCTTCTGCTCGGCGCGTCGGACGTTCTGCATCATGTCGTCGGTATAGTCGGCATAGAGGTCGTCCCTGGGGCTGCCCGCGCCGTTGGTGACCACGACTCCGCCGAACCATCTGTCATCGAGGCCGAAGCAGTTCAGGACGCCGTGGTATGCCATGATCTCGATGTCATCCTGGTGAGTCGCGAGGGCCATGTGCGTGGTGCGGCTCAGGGCCTCACTCTCAGGCTTGCCGTCAGGGATGAACATCCCCGCCGTGTCTATGTTGAACTTCATATCGATCCTCCAGATTTCGGTCAACGGATATGGAAACGGATGAACAGATGAGCTATGGGGTAGAGCCAGGCCTATCCGTTTATCCGTTTGATATCCGTTGACCGTTCACTTGATCTCCGGCAGGCTGGCCGCGGCGACCGCCTGGCCGACTCTCCGCGACTTCTCGTCCGGAAGGTTGATCTTGAGCTTCTTCGCGAGGTCCGGGAACTCGGTATCGAGCACTTCCTGCGCCTTCGCGATGATGATATCACCGCCGTCGCCTGAGGTCACTCGCCCGAGGATCAGGACGTGATGGACGTCGTAGAAATCCGCGTAATGGGCGACCGCGTATCCGACGTAGACGCCGATGGTGTTCCAGATATCGATCGCGCGCTTGTCGCCCGCATGCATCAGATCCTGCACCGACTTGAGGCGGTCGGCGAGATCCGCCTTCTCATCGAGATGAATGTCAACCGTGGGAGCGAGGCGGAAGACAGCCTGCTGAGACATGAACTGAACACCGCAGCCGTCGTCGCCGGACCACTCGTCCTTCGGCGCGTTCACTCGGTAGTCCATCGGGCAGAAAGCCAGTTCGTTCAGCCAGCCGGTGATGTTTCCGTTCGGATCGACGTATCCGGCAGCCTCCGATGAGCCCATCGCAACGCCGAGGATCGCGTTCTCCCCAAGCGACATGGCGCCGGCAAGTGCAGTCACATCACCATCGTTGACGACAACCATCGGCACTCCCCACTCCTTGCCGAGATCGACGAACATCTCCCTGATCTTGCCGTACCGCTCCTTGGGAATGCCTCGGAAGAGTGAGGCAACCATCGGGCGATTGTTCATGATCACGCCGGCCGAACTCCCGCCGATCGCATCCACGCGGGGCATCTTCGACGCCGCCGTCTTGAGCGCGGCGTTGACCTCAGCATAATGATACGCGGGATCGGTGTTGTCGCGCGGATTCCAGTTGACCTCTTCGGTATAGATCGGCTCGCCGTTGACGACGGCGGAAACCTTACGGTCGCTCGCGCCGAGGTCGAACCCGATGCGGTATCCCTCGAGATGCCGTCCGATGCTCGCGCCAACCTCATGCGCGGGGGCCACCTTGTCAGCATCGGTGATCACGACGGTGAAATCCTTCTCGCTGACCGACTGGCCGTGGAAATTGTAGTCGAACTCGCGCTCGCCGCTCGGTGAGTAGACCCGCGTGATGTACTCGCCGATCTCCTTCGGACCGCCGATGGAGACCTTCCAGCCGCCCTTCATCCACAGCAGGAATTTCACCAGCCGTTCGATGTATGGGTAGTTCATCCCCACGTCCGGATGGTCAGCGGGAAGCACGGCGGTCTCGAAGCGGGAGGTCGTGCCGTTGGCGCGCTCGAGGCCAATGACGAGCGGCACAGGATTGCCCGACTCCGCGACCAGCCTGCGGAATGCTTTGTTGGCAAGGACCGCCGGTCGGAATCCCTGGTCCAGCACGGGTATGATCTTCGGTTTCGCGAGGTTGGCGAGTTTGCCCAAGTCGTTGCTCATTCACTTCTCCTCTATCGTGTTATGCGCTCTGCGTTCACTTGGGGGGCGCTTAGGCAGCATGTAAACGTATGCATCAGCATTCTAAGCCCGTTAGCGCCGCAATGTCAAGCCGAGGAGCACGGCGGCACGTTCCCTACATGTGTGTCCAGATGCGTTCGCCCTGGCCTGAGGAGGTCTAAGGTGTCGGTTCGGAGTAAGAGTAGAGTATGAACAAGATTCTTCTGGCGGCACTGCTCCTGCTTGCTATCGGGCAGATGGCGGAAGGAGCGGAGAAGGTGTTTCTGGCGGTGAAGCGATCGATCTTCGTGGACAACGTGTGGGCCGGATGCCCAGTGGGTTACGCGGCGACTGTCCGCAACGGCAGGCAGTACGTGGCCTACTATGATGCCGACCGGCAGATGACGATCGCCTGTCGGTCGCTGGATTCCGAGACATGGCAGTTCAAGAAGCTCGACGATCAGGTCGGCTGGGACTCGCATAACTACGTCACGCTCGCCTTCGATTCCGAGGGTTACATCCACGTGTCCGGCAACATGCACTGCGTCCCCCTTCGCTACTATCGGAGCACGAAGCCGGAGGATATCGACTCGATCGTCGGCGTCCACAGGATGACCGGCGAACTCGAGGCCAGGGCGACATACCCTCGATTCTACACCGGCCCGAGCGGCGAGTTCCTGTTCACCTATCGGGACGGCGGCTCGGGGAACGGTAACAACATCGTGAACGCGTATGACGTCAGGACACGGACGTGGAAGCGCTATTCCGACAAGCCGCTGTTCGACGGCGAGGGCGAGCGGAACGCATATCAGGCCGGTCCCGCGCGCGACAAGAACGGCATCTACCACCTCGCGTGGGTGTGGCGCGACACCCCCGATTGCGCGACCAACCATGACGTCTCATACGCCCAGAGCCCTGACCTCAACCATTGGAGGAGCAGCGACGGCACGCCGGTTGCACTCCCACTCACTTTGGAGAACGCCGAGATCATCGACCGAGTCCAGATCCACGGGGGGCTGATGAACTCCGAACGGCTCTCATTCGACGCTGAGGGTCGTCCGATGGTGAGCTATATCAAGTTCGATCCCAAGGGCAGGACGCAGATATACACCATGCGCCTCGAGGAGCGCGGCTGGAAGAGATATCAGACGACCGACTGGGCCGACCGCTGGGATTTCAGCGGTGGCGGGTCGATCGACGGCATGATTGGCTTCTCCGGGCCGAGTCCCTGGGATGAAACCGGCAAGCTCTATCAGAGCTTCACGAACAGGTTCATCGCGCCGTATTCGCAGATCCGTTCCTCGACCCGGCAACACTTCAACAGATCGGCGAGACGATGCGCATCTACCCCGCGAGCCTCGAGACGCCGACACAAAGCGAGGGATGGCAGGCGAACATCGGCGGAGTGAGCGTGGAGGCGATCCGACGCGGACAGAGCTGCCTCGCGATCCGGTGGGAGACTCTGCGCTCGAATCGTGACCAGCCGAGGGACGAGGTCCCGCCGCCCTCGAAGCTGGAGATCGTGGAACTCGTGGCGGCGGCCGCCGCTGCTGCTGAGTAACAACCGCAGGGAGGTATCCTCGTGAGACTGCTGATTATCTGTATCGCGATCCTGATGGCGGCCGGCGCATGTTCGGCCGGCGAATGGCATCCCAAGATCACGCCAATCGACGAGGTGGAGTTCAACTGGCCGCCGCCGATGGAGGTCGGCCAGGGGGACTACTTCACGATCGCCCGTGACGGAACGACCAAGTGCGCGATCGTCATCCCGGCAAGTCCGACTGCGCAGGAGGAGAAGTTGGCGGGGATGCTGGCGACGTATCTGGGCATCGTGACCGGTGGGACATTTGAAGTCATGCGCGAACCGTTTTCCGGCGGACCGGCGATCTATGTCGGCAACACGACGGTCGGCCTCAGAGTCGCGATGGATTTCCCTCCGGTCAAGTACCCATCGCTCAGCCTCCCGAACCTGCATGCCTTCATGATCAAGACGGTCGATCCGAACACCCTGGTCATTCGGGGCGCGACCACGTACCCGGTCGCACACGCGGTCTCATCGTTCCTGCGCCGGATCGTGGGCGTCGAGCGCTACTGGCCGACCGAGCCCGGCGGATTCGGCGACGTCTATACCCCCAAGCCGACGCTCACCGTGCCCGAGATGACGTGGACGGACTGGCCGTATCTCATCAGCCGGCATGTCGGCTTCCCCGGGAAGGGATGGGATCTCACGCACGAGGACGAGTACCCGAACATGTTCCTATGGTACCGTTGCGCCACGACGCTCTCCATGATGCACAACTTCTTCGAGCTGATCTCGCCGGCGGAGTTCGGCCAGGCGCATCCCGAGTACTTCCCTGAGATCAACGGGCAGCGGATCGTCCCCACGAAGCAGATCCACTGGCAGCCGTGCATCAGCAACCCGGAGGTCGTCGATATCTGCGCGCGGAAGATCATCGCCGCCTTCGACAAGGATCCCTTGCGGATTTGCCACGCGTTGGCGGTCAATGACGGCGGAGGCCACTGTGAGTGCGCCGACTGCAAGGCGATGGATTCACCCGAGGCCGATTCTAACACGACGCAGCTCACCGACCGATATGTGAAGTTCATGAACGCGGTCGCCACCCAGGTCGCGGTCAAGCATCCCGACCGCCTGATCGGGTTCCTCTCCTACGGCGCGGTCAGGATGCCGCCGGTGACGGTCAAGCTCCACCCGAACCTCGTGCCGTACTACTGTGCGATGGCCCGCGGCCTCTATGACGGATGGGACGAGTGGATGGCAGCCGGTGCGAAGAACATGGGGCATTACGGATACCACGACGACCGCTGGTTCACGATCCCGAAGATCAACCCGCACCAGGAGGCCGAGCGCATCAGGTACATGGTCGGCAGCGGTGTTCAGCGCGGTTACTACAAGGAGTTCAACCCGACCTACCCATTCGATGCCCATGCGGCGATCGTCTGCGCCGCCCTGCAGTGGGACCCGCGGCTCGACGAGGACAGGATCATCGGCAAGTACTACGACGACATGTTCGCCGAGTCGTCGAAGGAGATGCGGTCGTTCTACGAGACGCTCGAGAGGGACTACGAGTCGTGGCTGAAGGAGACCGCGCCGCCGCACCCATATGGCTTCGACCGGAGCGACCTCGATCTCGATCATCACTACGAGCAGTACCAGGTGCTGACCGCGAAGGGCGCGGACAAGGCATGGGAATCGCTTCTCAGGGCGGAGTCGCGGGCGACCGATACGAAGGTGAAGCGGCGGATCGGCATCGTGAAGGCGCTGTTCGACTTCACCAGGCAGTGCACTCACGAGTATTGGCTGACCAAGTCGCTGCCGGAATGCAGGAGCGCATCCGAGGCCGAGAAGCAGGCGCGTCAGGCTCTCTGGTTCGCTCGCAGTAAGGCCGAGTACAAGGCCAAGGTGATGGAGAGCCCCGAGATCAAGCCCTGGCACATGACCACCCGTGAGCCGTACGATCAGATCAAGGCCGGCGTGATCCCGATCGAGGTCTACATGGCGATCGACGATGGATTCCGTGCCGCCTACCAGTCCGAGCCGACGGACCCCGCCTGGGAGCAATTGGCCGAGGATGCCGATCCGGTGATCGCTCAGGCCGCTCAGTCGGTACTTGAATCCGACGCAGATATGCCGAACTTGGCGGAGGATCCCGGATTCGAGGCTCAGATCAAGCCCGAACTCAGGCACGACGAGCCGAAGCAGGGCTCTCTGATCATTACGAAGGATCAGCCGCACAACGGCGAGTACTGCGGGATGCTCTATGACTGCAAGTCCACTAGCCTGGTGAAGAGCATCCCGGCTGGAACCCGGCGAGAAGTATACGATCTCAGTCTGGATGCGCTCGTTTGAGTACCCCGGACCGTTCGATGTCCCGGGCCTCTACGGGATCCGTGTCAATGCGATGCAGGGCGACAAGGTCGCGAACTGGGTGCGCGTGAAGTCGGAAGTGACCGGCGAGTGGCAGCAGTACTCGTTGACCTACACCACTCCGGCTGGCGCCGACAGGATCGACGTGCTCGTGCAGTGCATGCGCCAGCACGCGAAGGCCCGGCTCTGGATCGACGACATCTGGGTCGTACGCGTCCCGGTCGATCCGCTCGATCTCAGCATCGCAGGACCGACGGCATCACCGGAAGGGCCGCCGGAATAGTGCGGCTCCGACAGACGTTGACCGCCAGTCATACCGGAGAACCGAGGAGGAGTCTCATGAACACAGGTCTCGCACGCTTCGTTGCAGTCCTGGTCAGCGCCATAGCGGTGGTCGTTCTGCGCAGAGCGCTCGGCATGGCGGTAGGACGAGAGGGAGTTGACTTCATCCTGCGACTGGCCAACGGTCCGTTGTATAGTTCAATCGTCTTCCTGGCTGTTCCGTCTGCCGTGGTAGGCGTTCTGGCCAGCAGGTGGCTAGGCAACCGTCCGTTGCTGTACGGCAGTCTCATTGGCATAAGCGTATACCTGATCTTGCTCGCAATCGGATCGAATCGCATTGTCGTCCAGAGGTGTACATTCGGCGGCGGCCCAACGATACCACTCCCAGTCAGCACGGGCATGGTTATCGAAGCCTACCTGAAGTTTCTGCCTCAGCAACTGCTTCCCCTGATCATAGGCTCATCCCTGGGACTGTGGCTGGGTGCACTGATCGCCAAGAGACCTCACGGCTGATCAGGGCATCATTCACACTTCGCCTGAACATTACCCCGCCTCCACCAGTCAAACAAGCAAGAATCAGCACTTGATCTGTGGAGGCCAAGATGGCGCAGTTGAAGTGGTATTCGTTCAGGTGGAAGACGGGAGCGATCGCCCTCGGGCTGGGGTTACTGTGCTGGTACTTCCTTATGGGGAGGTACATGCACCCTGTCGGACGCGGGCCCGCCGGTCCTCCGGTCTCTGCTCGGGAGTTTCACCATCCGTGGTCCACAGACAAGACCGTCCTCCTCGGGCTGGGCGACAGCGTCACGGACGGCTATGGAGCGACCAAGGGACACGCGTACTTCGACCTCCTCGTAAGGAATGACGACGCGGGATACCCCGACATGGCTGGTCGCGACCTCAGTCATGTGCTCCCGTCACTCGAAGTGGTCAACGGCTCTGTCTCCTGCTCAACATCTGATGAACACCTCCGAAGCCAGGTGGGCTACCTCCGGAAGTTCCCAAAGGACGTCAGAGGCATTGTCGTCATCACGACCGGCGGCAACGATCTGATCCATGATTACGGACGCTCGACGCCGAGAGACGGAGCCATGTACGGCTGCACGGCAGAGCAGGCGTCCGAGTGGAAAGAATCATTTCGCAAACGACTAAGAGGCATCATCGAGGGCGTCAACAAGCGGTTTCCCTGCGGCTGCCATATCTTCCTGGCGACCATCTACGACCCGACCGACGGTGTCGGCGACATCCAAAATGGCTTCATCATGCTTCCGAAGTGGCAGGATGGGCTGAGGGCGCACGGGATGTTCAACAACGTGATCGCTGAGGAATGCGAACGGCATTCGAACGTGCACCTGGTCGATATCCATTCGGCGATGCTGGGACATGGCATCCACTGCCGGGATAGACGAAATCCCCACTACCGTCCGGACGATCCGCACTACTGGTACTACAACAACCTCGAAGACCCGAACGAGCGCGGATACGACGCCATCCGCCGGATCTTTCTGCTCAAGATGATCGAGGTGCTGGAACAGAATACCGGCAACCATCCTTCGCACCCCGTAGGGAACGGCCGCCGTGTTGTTCCGTGGTCGTGGGTACGTACCATCTCAGCACCAAACCGGGTCACCCTCGGCAAGCTCGGCATCAATGGCCGGCCGATCGCTGGTGATACTCGTGATGGGGAATCCGCAGTTCACAGGCGCAGGTGCGGATCCGGGATGTCCTTTTCGGCCTGATACGTCTGGTATAGCGAACCAAAGAGGAAAGCGAGCCCCCCCAGGAAGACGAGGAAGCCGAAGCCGCGAAGGATCCTGGCCCGGGTGTCCATTATCTGAAAGAAGCCCAGACGTGGCGCTACATTCGGCCAACGCTTCCGGATCGCCTCACCGTACTCGCCCGGCGACCCCGGCGCGAGGTAGTCTCGAACCGATACTATTTCGCGGACATCTCCCGTCAGAACATGATACTTGCGCGCCATCTGCGTGAGTTCCTGGGAAGACGGCTCGCCCTTGGAGGCCCTGTACGGCACTGGGGCAATCTCGCCGGAACGTGGGTCGGCTCTCTGCTCGTACCATCGGGTCGAGAGCCACCATGAAGACGGTGTCACGCTTGGCAGCACCTCCAGGACCAAAGCGACACAAATGAGCCCTATGCCAAGTCGGAGCATCTTGCGAGCATTCATGGCCATCCTCCTACGCCCTTTCCGGATCCGCTGCTGCGGCATTTCTACCGATCAGTTCGCCTACACACTACTTAGTTCCTTCTGATGGCAACTACCTCGACTGGGTCCGCTGACTAACCGTTGGCGGACCGGACCTCGAACACATGGGAGAATACCTGATAGCCCACCGAGAGCGCGGTCTTCTGCGACGCGACATTGTCCTCTGACGTGCCGTATACCGCCACTCGTCCCTGATCGAGCAGCCGCCCGGTGGTTGCAGAAACGACCGCCTTGCCGTATCCTCGCGCACGGTGATCTCGGTGGGTTCCGACCATCACATTGCCGATCCGGGCGGACATATCGCCAACGGGATGCGTACCAGCAAAGGCTACCGGTCGGTCATCAACATAGTATGCGAAGGCGGCATCGTCTCCGAGCAAATAGTCGACGTCGGTCGGGATACCCTCGTCCAGAAGCCAGGTCATGGCCTCTCCGGCATTCACACGAGTGATCTTGCGCACGTTGTCATCCGCAATCGGCAGGTAGGCAGACCGGTCGCAGTAGAGCTTCACGCCTGAGTACGTGTAGCACTCGATATCCTCGTCCAGACACCGATAGCATATCTCGGCAAGCTTCTCTCTGGTCTCGCTCGTCATGAGTTGGCTCGGTGTCATCGTGTCGGCGAACCGCTGCATCTCTGAAACGAGTTCATGCTGCGTCGAGATAAGGCATCTGCCATCGACGCAGCAGAGGTAGAGAACGCTGCCTCCAACGCCGGGATACCGCGCGTCAGATCCACACACGATCGTGTCTCCCGGCGCGATGTCAACGAGAGGGAAGCCGGCCGGCCTGGAGTAGAAATCTGCCACGCGCTTGAACGCTTCCTCTTCCATCTAGTAGCCGACCTTGTTGTATTCCGCCATCGACTGCTCGTTGAACTCAGGGCCGCCCTCGCGGTTGTGGCTCATATACACGTGCGGCGTGAGGCCCTTCGCGAGCATCGCTTCGATCGCCTCGCCGCAGATCGCCCACAGACATGCGATGAATCCGATCCCCGAGACGGGGAGCGCCTTGACCGCGAGCCCTTCGACCTCCTGAGAGGCATCACCGTACGGAGCGCAGATGTCGATCACCAGGTCGCCGACATCCAGGAGCTTCTTGCCCGAGGGATGCGCGGAGGTGACCTCAGCGGTATACCTCAGGGCAGTCAGCACGATCACCTTGACGCCGATCTCCCGACATTGGATGGCAAGCTCGATCGGCGCGCGGTTCCGTCCGGAAACCGAGCCCACGAGCACCACGTCGCCTGCCCTGAGTTGGCTCGTTCGGACGCCACATCGGATGTGCTCCAGGTCGGGTTCGATCGGCTCAGGACGCGGTCGGTTCTGCATGCACTCGGCGATCGGGTTGTCGATGCTCATGTGGGAATGGAACCGCCGGAGCGACATCAATCCACCCGCGCGATTGGTCATCTCGGAGGCGGTGCCGTGGCCCATCTCGCTGATGAAGACCGATCCGCCGGACTCCCAGCAGTTGGCGATCATCCGGCCGGCCGTCCCGATGTTGGCGATCTGCTCCTCACTGATCGTGTCGAGCAGGTCGTGTATGGTGTTCAGGTAACGCTTGGCTAACATGTTATCCTCCAATCATGTAGGAGGGGTTTTCCGGGATGGTTCGTACCCGGTAACCCCGAAAAACCCCTCCTACACTGTTTCCAATCTCTCAAGGAATGGCTTCTGCGTCTCCTCGATGCGGGCCAGAAGCTCCTGAGTCCAGGGTATGCCCATCTCTTTCAAGGCGAGGAGCGCTGCGCCGATGCACGGGCGAACCCTGGGCTGGATCGGTCGCACGTTCGGAGCAATCTCCAAGGCACGCTCACACACCCGGTCCCAGAATATCCCGCTGCTCTGTGCGATCCCTCCCGATGCGACGAGCGCACAGTCGGACTCCTCGAGATGCAACCCGTTAACGACATCGCCTAGAGTCTCGGAGATATCATCAGCGGCTTCCACAACGATCTTCCAGGCAATTCGGTCGCCGGCCTCGGCGGCCCGAATGACCGCTCTTGCCGCAGACGCGATACGCGAGCGTCCGATCTGCTCGTAGTACACCAGATTGAACACCTCATTGGTATTGGTGACGCCAAGTTCTTGGGGAACAAGCTGCTCCAGCGTCGTCTTGCGCTCGGGTCCCCATGACGAGGCCATCGCCGCGCGCATGCCCATCAGCCCGATCTGATGGCCGCTCCCACGGTCTCCCAATACCGGTCCAAGGCCGTCCAGTGAGAAGTGCTTGCCATCTTCGGTCAGGGCGGCGACAAATGAGCCTGTTCCGGAGAGGACCAGGATGCCGCTGGTCTCCAGTGCGGTGGCAAATCCGCGGGTCAGCTCGCCTGCATGCACATGATGGATGCTTGTTTCCTTGAGATCAAGCCGATCGAGCACCGGATCGTGCAGACCAGCCACCCAGAGATCGCAGGGCCGACGACCACCAAGCGCCTCCCTGATGGCCAGCGAGAAGTTCTCCAGGGCAGCGTCTCGTCCGGCCCAGAGAGTCTGACCAGTTCCGCCGCGTCCCCAGCCGAGGACGTTTCCGCGCTCATCAATCAATACGGCATCGCTCTTCGTGCCGCCGCCGTCAATACCAAGTGCAAGTCTGTCGGTCATGGCTGATGGTTGATGGTTAATGGTTGATGGGGAATGGCTCCCATGAACCATCAACCATCAGCCATCAACCATTCTCTCCTATTCGTCGAGCGTTCCGTGCCTCAGGCCCAGTGGGAGCGGTGCAGGCCGAGAACAGGTGCTCTGAAGCTCGATATGCCTGCCTTCCCTCGACGCGTCGTGGAACGCGTGCATGATGTCGAGCACGTGATAGGCCACGTCGCCGTTCGCACGGTGTGGCCTGCCCGACCTGAGAGCATACGCCATGTCCCCGGCGGCGAGGCCCCTGCTGTTCTCCACGTAACCGTGAGTCAGCGGCATGTCCGTCCATTCACTTGCGCCCGCACGACGAACCTTCACCGGCCCGCCGAAGGTGTTTGGGTCCGGGACGCTGAGCGAGCCCTCGGTGCCATAGATCTCGATCCGAGGACGCTCGTGCGCCCACACATCGTTGCTGGTGATGATTGTTCCCACCGCTCCGTTCTCGAAATCGAGTATGCCGGCTACGTGAGTCGGGACCTCCACCTTGATCACCTGCCCGTACTTCGGCTTGCTGGTGATGACCCGCTCGGGGAATGTGATCCGGGCCGAGCCGGTCACTCGCTTCACCGGCCCGATCAGGTTCACCAGCGCGGTGAGGTAGTACGGGCCCATATCGAACATCGGCCCGGCGCCTTCTTTGTACAGAAACTCGGGGTCCGGGTGCCAGGTTTCGGCGCCATGACCCATCATGAACGCGACCGCCCCGATGGGTTCGCCGATCCAGCCGTCGTCGATCAGCTTTCGGCAGGTCTGCAGCCCCCCGCCGAGGAACGTGTCCGGCGCGGATCCGGCCCGCAGGCCCTTCGCCTTCGCGGTCTCGATGATCTGTCTGCCGGCCTCTCGCTTAGTTGCGAGCGGTTTCTCTCCGTGGACGTTCTTGCCGGCGTTCAGAGCGTTCATCGCGATCTCGGCGTGCACCTTCGGCGGCGTGATGTTGATGACGATCTCGATCTCGGGATCGGCATAGATCTCGTCATTCGTCATCTGCTTGCAGCCGAACTCGGCCGCTCTGGACGCAGACCGCTCGGGGATGATGTCCGAGCAGCCCTTGATCTCCAGGATCTCGAACATCCCGCCCGACTTCAGATATACCGGGCTGATGTTTCCGCAGCCGATGACACCGACTTTCGTTCGCTTACTCGCCATGAGTGACCCCCTATTCGTCCAGCGTGCCGTGCCTCAGGCCCAGGGGAAGAGGCGCGGGCTGGGCAACCGTGCTCTCGATCATGATGTGCTTCCCCTCGCGTGAGGCATCGTGGAATGCGTGCATGAGATCGAGCACGTGATATGCCAGGTCGCCGTTCGCACGATTGGGCCGTCCGGAGCGGAGCGCATATGCCATGTCCGCGACGCCGATGCCCCTGCTGTTCTCGGCGTATCCATGAGTCAGGGGGACCTCGGTCCACTCACCCGCGCCGGCGCGCTTCACCCGCACCGGCCCGCCGAAGCAGTTCGGATCGGGAACGCTCAGGCTGCCCTCCGTGCCGTAGATCTCGATGCTCGGCAGTTGGGCCGCCCAGACGTCGAACGTGGTGATGATGCTGCCGACTGCGCCACTGGCGAAGTCCATCACGCCGACGACGTGCGTCGGCACCTCTACCTTGATGACCTCGCCGCGCTTCGGCTCGCTGCCGATGACTCGCTCGGGAAAGGTGATCCGGGCCGAGCCGGTGACTCGCTTGATCGGGCCCATGAGATTGACAAGCGCAGTCAGGTAGTAAGGGCCCATGTCGAACATCGGGCCGCCGCCGCACTGGTAGTAGAACCCGGGATCGGGATGCCAGCCCTCATGGCCATGGCACATCATGAAGGCGGTCGCCCCGATCGGTTCGCCGATCCAGCCGTCGTCGATGAGCTTGCGGCAGGTCTGGATTCCGCCGCCCATGAAGGTATCAGGCGCGGCCCCGACTCGCAGGCCCTTGGCTTTCGCGGTCTCGACGATCTGTCTGCCGTCCTCTCGCGTACAAGCGAGCGGTTTCTCGCCATGGACGCTCTTGCCGGCGTTGATCGCGCCCATTGCGATTTCGGCATGCACCAGCGGAGGGGTGAGGTTGAGGACGATCTCGATCTCGGGATCGGCGAAGATCTCGTCATTCGTCATCTGTTTGCAGCCGAACTCCGCGGCCTTGGCCTCAGAGCGCTCGGGGATGATATCCGAGCAGCCCTTGATCTCGAGGATGTCGAACGTCCTGCCCGCCTGGAGATAGATCGGGCTGATGTTCCCGCATCCGATGATGCCGATTTTGGTTGCTGTCATGTCTCGCTCCTTATTCCCGTAGAACACAGATATCACAGATCGCGGAGGATGGAAACAGATGGAACCAGGAATGGGTCATTCGTTCTCCATCCGCATAATCCTCTGCAATCCTCTGGCATCTGTGTTCTGAATTCTATTTCGCCGCCCACATTGCCCCGCGCTTGATGATCTCCATGACCTCGGGGACCTGGAAGTCGGCCAGCACATGACCGAGCGACATGTAGAATACCTTGCCCGCGCCATACTTCCGCTTCCAGACCGCCGGCATGACCGTGCCCGCGACCCAGGGATATGTATCGCCGCTGACGGTCGTCGTCGCCAGGACCTCGTTGCCCGGATCGACGTGCATGTAGTACTGCTCACTGTGCATCTTGAAGCTGCTCAGCCCCGACACGATCGGGTCCGATGGCTTGGTGATGTCGACCGTGTAGTCGATGATGCCGCCCGGGTGCTCGACCCACTGGCCGCCGACCATGAACTGGTAGCCGGTGTTGTTGCGAAACGAGTCCGCCATGCCGCCGTGCCAGCCCGCGACGCCGATTCCGCCCTTGATCGCCTTGAGGAGTCCGCCCTCCTGCTCGCCGGTGATCGTGCCCCTCGTCCAGCATGGGACGACCAGGTCGATCGACGCCATCAGACCTTCGTCGGTGTAGGAATCCATCGTGTCCGAGATGATCGTCTCGAAGCCGTTCGCCTGCAGCACGGGAGCGACCGCGTCGACGCACTGCTTCGGCTCATGGCCATCCCATCCGCCCCAGACCATCAATGCCCGCTTCATATGTTGGCCTCCGTCCGTGTTGTGTCTTGCCGGTCGTATAAACCCCACGGTCGTAGGGGCGTGCCTTGTGCCGCCCGGCACTACCTCTCGGGCGGCACAAGGCACGCCCCTACGACCGAGTATTCACGCTGTGGCAAGGGAAATCCTGGCCCCGCATGGAATCTGAGTGTGATGCGAGGCACACTGCGCACAGGTTAGCACAGATTCTGCGCATGGTGCAAGGATCGATTGCCGACTTTCCCCCGGAGGTGTCGATATGCGAAAACTGCTGTTCCTGATCCTGCTCCTTCTACCGGTTCTGTGCCGGGCAGAGATGGACCGCGAGTTCGGCGCACAGAACGCCAGCTTCGCACGAGTCTCGGCTGACGGGAGCCCGGAGAACTGGCAGTTCTTCTCCGAAGGAACAGGTACCGGCCGATGCGAACTTGTCACGGAAGGGTCCACGCGCTTCGTCCGGGTGACTCGCGACACTGGCGGAGACTACACCGGAGTACGTCAGCGCCTGGAGGGCTTCCACGTCAGCCCTTCCCTGGAATACACGATCGTTGGGGAATACAGCAGTCCCGTTGAAGGGCTCGCGCATCCGTGCGTCTATTACTTGAACGAAAACGGGCAGTTCCTGGGCGCATTCGAGTTCACGCTGCCCGCAACGAGCGAGATGACGAAGTTTGTCCGGCGGTTCAAGCCGCATCCCGGGACAAAGATCTTCGAGATCCAACTCCGCGCGCAGGGAAAGCCGGGAGAGGTCCGATACTATCGCTGCAACATCGTGCCACCTCTCATTGGTGCCGACGCCCCTGACCTAGTGCAGAGCGGAGCCGGCCTCGTCGTGGCACAGCCGGGCACCAGGTGTGCCATGCTGAATCCGGGCACAACCCTGAAGGTTACCCTTCTTGGAGAGACCGGTGCCGAGGTGTACACCGACTATGGGCGGGCAGGCACTATGCTGGAGATCCGTCCACACGTACTGGCCACTGCCGATGGAGGAGCTGTGGATGTGCTCGCCAGCGGCCATGGGCTTCCTATCACATGGAAGGTCCTCTGCGAGCCAGGACGGGAGAAACACACTCTCGAAGTCACCGCGCCTAGCGATGGCCCAAACTTGCCGCTGCTGGTCTGCATCCGCCCGGTCAAAGGTGACCGCCTGAAGCCGCTCGCGGTCGAGTTCGGCGGATGGGAGAACGGCAACTTCGAGCCCAAGGGACAGTGGATCGGCGACTCCGAGAGGCTGATCGCAGAGGATGTTGACCTCACGATGGCCGAGATGATGCAGACGCTCACCGATGGAGGCAAGCGGCCGTTCATCGTGGAGAACGCCCTCACCAAGCCGATGAAGGGTGACATCGTCCGCAGATACGTTCTCGGCAAGGAGAAGCCGTCTTTCGAAGCGCGACTCCGGGCAGCCCAGGGTGAGTCGGAGGCATTCCAGGTGATGCTGCTCCCGAGTGCGGACGGCAAGCCGGCAAACATATCCGGTGTGCGGTGTTCCGTATTGAGAAGCAAGGAAGGGACCATCCCTTCTTCCGCACTCCACATCTACCGGGTCGGGTATGTGGACTCCCCATGGGGCGAGCGCATCCCGGATCCACTCTTCACTGATCTCAACATGGGTGACCCGAGAGACCCTGTCGTCCTGATGGCGGACGTCCGTGTGCCGAGGGACGCTCCCGCCGGTGAGTACACGGGCTCGCTGCGGATGGCTATCAACGACAAGGCGACCGAAGTCCCGATCCGGCTCACCGTGTCGGACTTCGAGATCCCCGAGGAGAACCACCTACGGACGTGCTTCTGGTTCTTCCGCGCGCAGATCAAGCGCCACTACGGCCTCGATCACGATCCCACGTGGGAGGAGTACCGCCCGTACCTCGACATGGCGCTCCGATACCGTCTGACGCCGGTCGACTGCAATGAGGGCAACGTCGAGCCACTCTTCCAGGTCTACCGGGAGGCGGACGGCTCGTTCTCGATCGACTGGACGGAGTTCGACCGGTTCGCAGAGTACATCCTCGCGCGCGGGGCGAACGTCCTCCACCTCGCGCCGACGCAGTGGTTCGGCTCGTGGTTCAGCGAAAAGCTGAAGGGCTTCTACAACACCGAGACGTTCACCGACCGCGCGACCGGCAACACTGAGCAGTTCACGCACCCATACCTCTCCGACGAGCACAAGAAGATGCTCCAATGGTATCTTCGCGAGGCCTGCGACCATTTCGAGAAGAAGGGCTGGCTGAAGTACGCCTATCTCCAGCCGTTCGATGAAGTCGGCGAGAACCCCGAGGTCCTGAGCATCCTGAAGACGTGTCGCGAGGCCGATCCGCGCGTCAAGATCCTGATGGACGTCCTCCGGCCCGGCGACTCGATGGCCATGACGCCGCTGATCGACATCTGGTGTCCCCTGTCGCCGAATCTCCCCGGCGGCGGCTTCGAGCAGGTGCGCAAGGAGGGCGACGAGGTCTGGTGGTACGTCTGCATCGGGCCAAAGAAGCCATTCGCAAACCTCTTCACCAACTGGAGCGTGACCGAGCACCGGCAGCTATTCTGGCAGTCGTGGAAGTATCAGGCCGAGGGGCTGCTCTACTGGGGCATCAACTTCTGGAACTGGTGGGGGACGGAGAAGCCATACGACAAGAAGACATCATGGCCCGCAGGGAACTGGACCTCATCGACCACGAGCGGCGACACCGTGGGCGACGGGTACTTCATCTATCCCGGGCCGAAGGGTCCCCTGCCCTCGCTCCGTCTGCAGGCGATCCTCGACGGCATGGAGGACTACGAGTACCTGTGGCTGCTCGACGACCTCGTGAAGAAGGCCGAGGCGAAGGGCGTCCCCGCGATGGAGCTTGCGACCGCACGTCACCTGCTCACCGTCGACGGCAAGTTCTGCCGATCCCTCACCGAGTATTCCCGCGAGCCGGAGGACCTGAGGCTCATCCGCATGCAAGTCGCCCGCGAGATCGAGCGACTGAGTCGGAGGCCAGCGGATTAGATCCCAGTCGGCGGAGGCCGACTTCGTGCTCTTCGTAGGTGCGAATTCATTCGCGGTGTCATGGCGTCGCACCACGCGATTGAAATCGCGCCTACGAAGGGCACGAAGTCGACCTCCGTCGACTGGGAATGGATGCGGTTACTGCCCCTGCTTGAGCAGCGAGTTGATGTCGATGATCACACCGCCGCCGCCCTGACCCGAGACCGTCGGGACCTCGCCGTTCCACTTCTCGATCCACTCCCGCGCGAGAACCTTCGATCCGCCCTGTGCCTGAAGCGCCTGGGCATTGAGCCTCGCCGCCTCGGATGCGCCCCTCGCCTTGGTGACCGCGGTCTGGCGCTCGAGTTCGGCCTTCTGGAGGACGTACTTCTGCTTCTCCGCCTCCTGCTGGGCTACCTGCTTCGATTCGATCGCGGTGTTGAAGTCGGGCGAGAACTCGAAGTTGGTGATCGAGAGGCCTGCCGGCTCGACGATCAAGTCATAGCTCCTCAGGCGCTTCGTGATATCCATCTCGACCTCGGCCTTCACCGTCGCACGGTTCTTGATCAGTTCCTCCGCCGTGTACTTGGCCGTGACAGTCTTGATGGATTCCTGCACTGCGGGGTCGATGATCCTCGTCTTGTACTCGACCCCCACGTCCTGATAGAGGTGCCCCACTCTGGATGGGTCTACGTGGAAGTTCAGGGCGACCGATGTCGTCACCACCTGCAGGTCCTTCGATGCCGCCTGAGCGTTGTCCGTCGATTCCTTCTGCGTCCTGACCTCCATCAGCTCGACGGAGTTCACATAGGGCATGATGACGTGGATCCCCTCGCCCAAGACGCCCCGCACCGCTCTGAAGCGGAGGAGCACGCCCCTGTCACCGGCGGGCACGATGACGATGGTCGAGGCAATCAGTCCGCCGACGATCATCACGAACGCGAGAATGCGCGCGGCCCACGCCCAGGGCTTCAGGTTGAGCTTGTCGCTGGTTTCAACGTGAAACCGGCGCAGCATGAACGAGAGGACTATCAGGATGATCCCAAACCATACAGCCGTCATGTTCTGCCTCCTGTCGAGAAACTCTGCCTACTACTGGTAAGACACGCATCGTACGAGTAAGTTGCGCTCATGGTGCCTCCACAAAGGTATTCACCGCCCGCTCGGCTTTTCACCTTCAACTTTGCCAAATCCGTCGGACTTCACTATAATATGTAGTGGCCGTGCCTCCGTGCCGGCCAACCACGGTGCAGGCCGGCACGGAGGCACGGCCACTACATCGAGGCGTTATCCACAATCGAAGACGGGGGAGATGGAAAGCAATACTATGGGCAAGGAATTATCAATCTTACAGAAACACCGCGCGGAGTATCAGCCGAAGCTGCCTGACGCGCTGAAGACCGGCGATATCAAAGTCGAGTTCGGCGAGCCGTCGCATCCGGCGACCGATCAGTCGGACATCGAGCGGCTCTTCCCACTGAGCTACGGCCAGCCGGTCGTGAGGATCGTTCAGGGCGATGGCGGGCTCACCACCGAGCCGCTGAAGGTCGGCGTCGTGCTGTCGGGCGGACAGGCGCCGGGCGGGCACAACGTCATCGCCGGGCTGTTCGATGCGCTCAAGGCTGCGAACAGGGACAGCAAGCTCTTCGGCTTCCTGAAGGGCCCCGGCGGCGTCATCAAGGGCAAGTACAACGAGATCACCGCCGAGATGATCGACGAGTACCGCAACACCGGCGGCTTCGACATGATCATGAGCGGGCGCGACAAGATCGAGAAGCCCGAGGACTTCGAGGCATGCCGCGACAACTTCGAGGAGATGGGGCTCGACGGCCTGGTGGTCATCGGCGGCGACGATTCGAACACGAACGCCGCGCTGCTCGCCGAGTACCTGCGGGGTCAGAAAAGCAAGACGAGCATCATCGGCGTCCCGAAGACGATCGACGGCGACATGAAGAACGAGCAGATCGAGGCGTCGTTCGGCTTCGACACGGCGTGCAAGGTCTACTCCGAGCTGATCGGCAACATCTGCCGCGACGCGACGTCCGCGGTCAAGTACTGGCACTTCATCCGCCTGATGGGCCGCGCCGCGAGCCACGTGACGCTGGAATGCGCGCTCCAGACCCACCCGAACATCACGCTCATCTCCGAGGAGGTCCAGGAGAAGGGCACGCACGCTCGAGGAGATCGTCGACTACATCGCCGACGTGATCGTCAAGCGCGCCGAGAAGGGACAGAACTACGGCGTGCTGCTCGTCCCCGAGGGTCTGCCGGAGTTCATCTCGGACATCAAGGCGATGATCGACGAGCTGAGCACGATCCTTGGCAGGGACGAGGACTACATCAAGGGCCTGAGCGATCACTCCGAGCGCGTGCAGCATATCACAGGCGAACTGACCGACGCGAGCGCCAAGGTGTACAACTCGCTGCCCGTGGACATCCAGGAAGTGCTGCTGAAGCGCGACAGCCACGGCAACGTGCCGCTCTCGCAGGTCGAGACCGAGCGGCTGCTGATCGATCTGGTCTCGGATAAGATCCGCTTCATCAAGGCACATGACGGCAAGAAGTGGCTCAAGTTCAGCCCGCTGACTCACTTCTTCGGCTACGAGGGCCGCTGCGCCGCGCCGTCGAACTTCGACGCGGACTACACCTATTCCCTCGGCTACGCGGCGGCGCAGCTCGTGCGCGCGAGACTGACGGGGTACACCGCGAACGTGCAGAACCTGACGAAGCAATCGGACGAGTGGGTCGCCGGCGGAATACCGGTGACGATGATGCTGAACATGGAGACGCGCAAGGGCAAGAAGGTCCCGGTGATCAAGAAGGCGCTCGTCGACCTGGACGGCGCGCCGTTCAAGAAGTTCGCCGCGAATCGCGAGGACTGGGCGCTGAACGACGAGTACATCTTCCCCGGCCCGATCCAGTACTTCGGCCCGTCCGAGATCGCGGACCGCACGACGGAGACGCTTGCCTTGGAGAGAGGGTGCTGAGGTAAACCCTGTTCGGGCTGGAGTTGCCAGTGTTCGGGCTGGAGTTGTACTCCAGCTCGCGCCACTAACCGCGGAGTTGTACTCCGCCACGGCTCGGCGAATGGAGTACAACTCCATCATCAGTCTCACGTGCCGGAGTACAACTCCGGCACGAACGGGCACTGGGTTTCCTACAAGGTCTCGATTCCGTGCGTCGTGAGAAGGTATTCCTTCGCGGCGGACATATCTTCGGCGGACGGCTCGCGGAACGGGTCCGGGTAGCGGGTGATTCCGAGGCGGGCGTACTTGGAGTCGCCGAGGGCGTGGTATGCAAGAAGCTCGATCCCTCGGCAGTTGCGAAGTGAACGATATATCGCGGCCAGGCGGTCGAGATGTTCCTCGGTGAGGTTGACTCGGGCGATGAGGAGGCAGCGGAGGATGGTCACGCCGCCTGCTTCATCGACCCGGCGGAGGTTCTCGAGGATCGGGGCGAGTGGGACGCGGGTGTTGGCTTCGTGCCGCGCCTCGTCCGTGTCCTTGATGTCCCACAGGAACAGGTCCACAAGCGGAACGATCTCCAGGAAGCGCTCCGACGGCCCGAAGCCGCATGTCTCGATGCATGTGTGGAGCTTCTCGCCCCCCTCAAGGATCTGACGGGTGAACTCGAACTGTGCGAGCGGCTCTCCGCCCGAGAGCGTGAGTCCCCCACCCGATTCCTCGTAGAACACGCGGTCCTTCTCGACCTCGGCGATGACTTCCCGGGGCGTCATCTCCTTCCCCGCGACTTCGAGGGCGCGGGCGAAGCATCCGTCGGCGCAGGTCATGCACGCCCGGCACATGATCCGATCGAATGCGTGACCATCCTGGGTCAACGAGTGCCCGCCCTCGGGGCAGACGGCGACGCACTTCCCGCACCCGATGCACAGCCTGGGCGTATAGAAAAGCTCAGGCTGTCGGCGCTTCGACTCAGGGTTGTGACACCACGCGCAGTCGAGCGGGCAGCCCTTGAGGAACACGACGGTCCGGATGCCCGGCCCGTCGTGAGTGCAGAATCGCTGGATATCGAAGATAGTTCCTGTTGCCATGACATTATGTGTGGGAGTATGGGGGTATGGGAGTTTAGGCGCTCCGGACTCCCATACCCCCACACCCCCACACACCCATACTCCGCCTACACCGTCTGCTGCGTGCGGCCGATCACCATGTCCTGCCAGTTCTTGTCGAGAGTGGCAAACCGGGCCGACCATCCTGCGATGCGGACTGCAAGGTTCGGGTATTTCTCGGGATGCCGCTGGGCGTCGAGGAGGAGCGCCGTGTCGACGACATCTATGTGCAGGAAACAGCCTCTGAGTTTGACAAAGCTCTTCATCACCCCGACTAGCGCGGTGACGCCCTGCTCGCCCTTGACCGACGCCGGCAGGACCTTCAACTCGAGCGTCCCGATGTTCGGCAGGTTCGTATAGTCCATCTTGCAGTAGGACTTGAGCATCGCCGTCGGACCCTTGCGGTCTGTCCCGGGCGATGGGGAGAAGTTCGTGGCGAGGATCTCGCCGAGGTGGTGGCCGTCGGCGGTCGCCCTGCGGTGTCCCCTCCACTCGATCTCGCGCCCGAACGTACTGATCCCCGCCGGGCGGAGGACGCCGTTCCGCTCCTTGACCACTGAGGCCATCCGCGTGTAATCGTCGAAGATGCGCTTGACCATCGCGTCGGCCTCGTCGTTGTCGTTGCCGTAGGTCTCGATGCGGTTGAGGACAAGCTGCCGGAGGTTCTCCTGCCCCTGCCAGTCGGAGCGGAGGATGTCGATGAACTCACCGAGCGAAAGGCGCTTCTCGTCATAGACGAGCTTCTTGATCGCGAGCAGGCTGTTCGCCGTGTTGGCGATCCCTCCGATGTGCGGCGCAAGCACTGTATACGCCGGCCCGCGGTCCCAGTAGCCGCGCCCTTTCTCGATGCATCCCTCGATCAGCATCGAGACGACCGGCGGCGCGGCCCCTCCGAGGCAGTATCCGTCCGCGCCCGCGTTGTGGGAATCGACCGCCGCCTGGAGTTCCTTCGCGAACCCGGCGTAGAGGCTCTCGAAGTCCTCAAAGTATTGGTTCTGCCCATCATGTTGGTTCTGGAGTTGTACTCCAGAACCGTCCACTTGTTGCGGGTTCTGGAGTACAACTCCAGAACCAACATCGTTATTCAGGCCGAGGGCCTGCTGAAGCATCCTGAGGGAGTCCTGGGGCGAGTAGATGAAGCTCGTCTTGCCGGGAACGATCGCCTCCCAGCAGCCGTCGTTCGCGAACCGGCGCGCCTCCTCGATCGGGTAGCCGAACTTCACCAGCGCAGCGATGACGACCTCCTCGTTGTAGACGGCCACGATCCCGCCGCCGTAACGCTGGACCTCCGCGATGCGCTTGAGCAGCTTCTCGGGAGTGCGGCGGTTGAGCCGGACTGCGATCGGGTAGTCGCTGATATGGAGTTCCTCGACGACATCGAGCGCGAGGTAGGTCACGTCGTTGGTGACCTCCTTCCCCTCGGCGTCGATCCCCGCGAGGACTATGTTCTGGTAGTGCTGGGCATCCCCACTGCCGCGACCCTCCAACGCGCCGATCCACTCCGTGCCCTTGATCCAGAAGTGGGCGAGGTCCTCGCGGGCCTCGTCGATAACGTTGGTCGTAGTGGCCGCGCCTCCGTGCCGGCCTTCCGTGCCTCCGTGCCGGCCTCCACCGTCGCTGGCCGGCACAGAGGCGCGGCCACTACGGGCGTTCTCCAGGTCGCGCTTGAGGTAGGGCATGAGCATCTCGTCGATGCGCCCGATGCCGGACCAGTTGCCGCAGAGGCGCTGGAAGGCATACGCGAACCAGAGCGACTGGACCGCCTCCGCGAAGGTCGTCGGCGGGTTCTCGGGGACATTGGCCAGGTTGCGGAGAACGCGCTCGTAGCCGGCCTTCTCATCGCCGGTGGACTTCGCGATCAGCTCACGGAGGTGGCTGATGTTGCGTGCGTGCCATCGGTTGGCGGCGTCGAGGCAGAGCTTCATCGCCTGGAGCAGATCGACGCCCTTCGCATCGAGCGCCGACCTCGCCTGTAGGGGCGTGCCTTGTGCCGCCAGATGTTGGTTCTGGAGTTGGACTCCAGAACCCTCTGCAGTGGTAGGGTTCTGGAGTCCAACTCCAGAACCAACATCGGGGACTCCAGACCCAACATCGAGGTAAGAGGAGGGGTCGGCCAGCCGCTCGTCTATCTCCTTGCGGATACCCTTGTAGCCGACTCGGAGCACCTTGTCGAAGCCGAGCGTCGTGTGGCTGACGCTCCCCTTGCCGTAGATCGGGACCGCGTGGTGAGGACCTTCGACAAACGTCGCCGACCCGACGATCCGCTCGCCGGGGAGGATCCGCAGGGGCGCGCGCTCGGCGATGAACTCGATCGCGCGGGCGCACTTCATCTCCTCCGAGAGGCCGGTGACGTCGATCAACTCCTCGATCTTGACGCCAGCCGGGACCATCGAGCGCCCGAACTCGCCCCTCAGTCCACGCTCGGCGAGCGAGCGGGTGACGTCCGACAGCCGCTTCGGAGTCGGGAACGGTTTGTCGATGTTCAAAGTCTTCACCATGCTCTCCGCCTCCGATCCCGCCTCAGCCGCCTGACCCGTACTCAGGTAGAACAGCCCGCCGCCAAGCGCGACCATCCCCGTCTTGATGAACTCCCGCCGATCGATGCCCTTCTTCTTCGCCATGTGATCTCTCATATCGGTCTGGCCTCCTTCAATATGCGTTGGCGGATCAGCCAATAGATGCTGTCGTCGATCACTACATCTACAGCCCGCCCCAGAAGCTCACTGAGATCGGCGAGCAACCCTGACTGGTCAAGTAGGCTTCGGTCGGGCTCCATCGTCACCAAGAAGTCGATGTCGCTCAATGCCGTGTCATCGCCCCGAGCCGCGCTGCCGAACACGCGCACATTTCCCGCGCCGTGGCTCGCCGCCAAGCGCAGGATGTCCTCTCGTCTTTCCACGATGAGTTCAAGCGCCGTCATGATGCCCCCCGGGTGACCGTTACCTACATTATACACCAGAATCCGCCGAATGCCTCCCTTCACATTCGTGCCGCACACACAGCAAGAGCTCGTCCGATATGACTGCCAGGATGGCGGCGATCAATGATAGAGGTTGACAAAGACGAGGAGGCGGCGTAAGCTTGGAGCAAGCTACCGGTTATACTGCACCACGATGAAGACCAACTAGTCGTTCTGTGGAGCGCTTCAATGAACCTCACTCCTGAAGACAGACAGAGAATCTATGAAGAAGAGAAAGATCGCATCGCGGCGCAGAGCGGGCAGTTGGCTCAGCCTCAGCGGGCCTCCAGTAAGTTGACATGCCTGGGGGTGGGCTGTGGTGTTGTCGCCGCAGTCCTAGCGGTGGTGTTCCTATGCGTTGCCGGCCTTGGTTACGTGATCTACAAGGCATCTGATCTCGATGATGCTTTCAACTCGGGTCTGCAGGGTACTACACCGCCAACGAAGTTCGTCAAGGTCGAATGGCGGCTTGCGCCTGAGGGGTTTGACCGAAGCACTTTCATGCGACGTCCCCAGGGTACGTTGTGGGCTCCCGTGTACGTGCGGGTCACGAACCACGGTTATGACAAGGTGCCGGTGAACCCTGCCTACTGCGCCTTGAACATCAACGGCACATCGTACTCGTTCGGACCGGTGCCGGTGAAGCGTGACTTGCCGTTGTGTGAGTTGTCGAGCGGCGCGAGCACGGACGGTTACGTAGGGTTTGAGATTCCCGCAAATGTCCGCGCAACGACTGCCCGTTTCGAGTTCAAGCCACTGGTGCTCTTCGAGAACTACGAAGTCCAGTACGAGATGTTGGGCGACAGCTCCAGTCCGAGATCCAAGCCCTGAGGATAGGAGCCACTGTGCAATATGGATAACGAGGAGTTTCTGAGTAGAAATCGCCGCTTTGTCGCCTACATGGATGTCCTTGGGTACTGTAGCATAGCCTCGGATACTATCCTTGATCAACGTAAAGCCGTGCGTTTCCACAGCCTCTTCCAAGCTCTGGGGATAGCTGTCACCCAGGCGCTAAGGGACTGTTCGGATCCAGAACCAGTAAAGGCCATCTGCTTTAGTGACTCCTTCTATTTCTCCGGCAAAGACCTCCCAGGGCTACTCAGCTTCCTCGAGCAGGTCTTCACAGGTGCGTATGCGTTTCAGGGATCGAGCTATGATAAGGACTCGGACGATTGGGTGCCATTCGTGCGTTCTGCAGTCGTGCAAGGTTGGGCCGTGTACTTCAGGGACCCGACTCTACCAACATTACCGGAGCCCGAAGTCTTCCGGAACCCCGTGGGACCCGCTGTCGTTGAAGTATATAACTTAGCCGAGAAGCGCATAAAGCTGCCAGGCATGAGATGCTTCATGGAACGCGGTCTGCTGAACCAGTGTTCACCGACCTGGGTAGATACCCCGCCACACTATAAGATAACGTCCGGTGAGAGAGAACTGCGTCTCCTCGACGTGCCGATCACTCCTAACCTGAAGGAACAGAACCTTGAGCTTGTGGAACTAGCCTGGCCCTGTCGAGTGATTTCGAGCGACCCCTCGTTCTTCAGTCCGCTCGACAAGTGCAAGTCGCAGTTCTCCGTGGGAACGAACGACGAGAAGAGCCAGCGAGTCAAACACTACAATGCAACAGTCGAGCTGTTCCGGCAGTCGGTCCTCATCGGCGATGATCGCAATGCTCCAATCATGTGGGATCGCATGAGTGGCGATCTAACCCTGAACGCTAATCCAGAAAGAACGACTTGAGGAACTCGGACTCGGGGCCGGGGTAGACCGCCTCCGCGAGGTGCTCGATGCCCTGCTGGTTGCCCCAGGAGTAGACGATGTGCGTCTTTCCATCGAACTCGCAGAAGTCCACGTCCGAGTTGTTGATGTTCACCGCCCCCGCGATCCGATCGCGCTCAGCGGACGTGAGCTTCGGATTGGCGATCAGCTTGTCCTCGATCGAGTAATGCATGATCGGGTTCTGGGGGCTGCTCTCCCACCTCACGAGATCCTTCGAGCGGACGATGCAGGGGTTATACGTCGGACCGGGGTACGCCTCGAGGTAGACCATGTAGTACCAGCCCTCGAGGAATCGGATCGCGGGGCATGCCGTGTAGCGCTCCTTCGAGTAGACGCACTCCTCACCCGTGAGCTTCCACTCCCGGAGGTCCTTCGACTCGGCGAACCGCATCGTGAACGCGACGCCGGTCTCCTCGGGCGGGCGGCCGATCTCGAACGCCATGACGTAGCCGTCCCGACCCTTGCAGACTGAGGTGTTGAAGATCCCCCACCCCTTCAAGTCGAGCGCGGTCTTGCTCTCCCAATGCTGAAGGTCCTTCGACCAGAAGACTTCGACTTTCTCGCCGTCCCAGATGTTCACACCAAACGCGTAGGCGGTGTCACCATCCACGAACGCGCTGCCGAGATGGTATCCCTGCGCGAACGCGGGTGTCGGGTCGCCGGTCTTCACGTCCACGAACCGGAAGTACGACGGCTTGCCGAGGTTCGGCTAGTAATACTGATCGCGCACGTACTCGAAGCGGTACAGCCTGCCCTTGAAGACGACGGGAGTCGCCTCGACCAGGTCGCAAACGATCGTCCCGAGCTTCCTGATCTTCGGGAGGATGCCGTCCGACGCGTGTATATCGGCGTTAGACGCGCGTATATCGGCGTTAGACGCGCGTCGATCGGCGTTGGACACACGTCCATCGGCGTTGGACACACGTCCATCGGCGTTGGACACACGTCCATCGGCGTCGGACGACTTGCGGTATTCGTCGTTGTACAAACCGATCTCCTCCATTGGAATGCGCTTGAAACCTTGTTTGAACGCGGGCGAATCGTCTCTCAATCGGAAGTCCCCGCGCGCGAAGTCGACGAACCCCGGATCGAGATCCACCGTGTTGTCCCGAATGGTGAAAAGTTCGCTGCAGATGGCGTCGGTCACTCGCAGCCACTGTCCGCCGAAGGAGATGTTCCGCGCGAGGGTGTTGTACTTCGGCGCGCCGGGCTCGTCGTCGTAGAGCTTGAGCAGTTCGGGGTAGCGCTCCTTCCAGGGCGACTCGCGGTAGGGCATCGCCTCGAGCTGCTCCTTCATGTAGCCGTCCACGGTACCCTTCGCCCAGTTGAGTCCCCTCGCATCGACTGCGACGGCGGGATCGCACTCGATGAAGAGATTGTTTTCCACCGCGCAGTCTCGTCCGCCGCCGATGCAGACGCCCATCTTGGCCTTGTAGAGGACGTTGCCGTAGATGCGCATATCGCTCGCGCAGTCGTCGATGTAGATCGAGCGAACGTCTTGTGTCCCCATGTGATGGAAGTAGTTGTAGCGGATGACGTTCCCTCGCCAGGAGAAGTCGCGCCCGGTGTAGAACCCGCCGGAGTCGCTCGTCTCCATGCAGACGTGGTGCGTTTCGTTGAACTCCATGATGTGGTCGTTGCCGGTGAAGATGATGGCGGTGTGGGGCGCGTCGTGCATGAGGTTATGGGCGACCCGGTTGCCGACGCCGCCGAGGGATACAGCGGGGCGGTAGGTCCGATTCCACCGGCTGAAGTGGTGGATGTGATTGTTGACGGCGAAGCACTTGCCGGGAATCAGCTTGGCGCGGTCGCCCGCATTGATGACGATGCCCGTCTCGCCGATGTTGTAGAGATCGCAGGACTGGACGCCCGATTCCGTGCTGCCCTGGATGCTGATCCCCGTGCAGCCGATGTTTCGGACCGCGCACCCGGCGATGAGGCAGTGCGCGCCTCCGGTGATACGGATTCCATCACCGCGCGCGTGCTCGAACGTGAGGCCTCGCATGGTGATGTGGGAGGCGTTTTCGATGGTGACGAGCGGCGTCTCGAGGATCGAGACGGCCACGCGGGCATTCTTGATCGGCGATGGCGGCCAGAAGTAGAGGATACCGGTCGCGCGGTCGAGATAGAACTCGCCGGGCTGATCCAGCTCCTCCAGGATGTTCTCCCAGTAGAAGCGCTTGCCCGCGGTGTAACCGTAGATCCCGTGCGGCGGTTCCGTGGCGACGACGTGGTTCGCCAGGTCGATGCTCTTAACCTTCTCGTGAGTCTCGGCCCAGTCCCAGGTCCAGTAGCCGTGCACCCAGATGTCGTCCGTCGACTTCCAGCGCGAAGGGCGGTCTCGTTCGTATGCAAACTTCCCTCCCTGAGGGCCGTCGGGGACGCCCGCGATCTTCGCCCACTCACCATTCGGCCAGCGCGCGAGTTCCATCGGCTGATCGTTGAAGAACAGCTCGAGCGCGGCAGTGCCCCCTGCGCCGTATCCGCGACGTTTCAGGGAGCCGAAGTCAGTGATCCCGAGGGCCTTGAGGTCCGCCTGAAGAACCTTCCCTCGACTGGCTTCATCAATGCGACCCAGGATGGCGGGATCGGTAACCGGTCGGAAGCCCTTGACCTCTCTGCCGCCGCTGATGAAGACCTCCTCACCCTCGCAGGCACGGTAGGTGATCGGGCGCACCTCCCTGCCGCCGTCTCCCGCGACCAGGGCGAAGGTCTCTGTGCGGTTATAGACGCCGCCCCGCAGCCAGATCGTCGCTCCGCCCGGGCCGATCTTCAACAATCTAAGGATGTCGCGGGCACGCTCCAGCGTGGCGAACGGCTTCCCTTTCGTACCGGGATTTGTGTCGCTCCCATTGGGAGCAACATAGAATTCCGTCGCCTGCGCGGCCGCGGTAAAGAGTAGCAGTAGCAGAATAGCGAACGATCTCATATCGGCTCACCCCCTGGGGACATTACCACCAGTGTTCGACGAGTGGCCGCTGTTCACCTGTCAGGCATCGCTGGTCTTGCGCCTCAACCTGCACACAAGACCATCGACCCAGATGTCCATCGAAAGGTAGACGAACCAGAGGAATCCGGCAAATGTCGTGATGAAGAACCCGAGCCCCGGCCTGTCCAGCGTCTTGAGGATTGATGCCCATACGAACTCAGGCCTGGTCACGATATCCCAACTGTTCAGGCGAAGTACCAGGCCGAGGTAGACGCCGAGCGACATAAGCAGGAAGAACGGGATCGCCCAGACCCAGAGGGTCAGTTGTCTCTGCCTCATCAGCCACGCGATGGGACGAATCGCCAGCGTGAATGTCAGCGCGCCGATCCCGCTGTAGAACATGTAGAACAGGGTGTAAGTCATCAGCCGAACCGCCGCGTCTTTGCTGACGAACCACTCCGCGTACAGGTTCGAGTAGCCAATAACGTTGAGAAAGTGCCGCCACTCCGTGAGCAGGTAGCACGTATTCGGCACGAACGCGATCCACACAAGCCCTAGGACCACCATCGCGCCCCGGATCGGGATCGTGCGCCTGGCGGGATACCTGTACAGCGCATAGATGGCATATCCGGCGGCGACGGGAATCACCGCGAGGAATGTGTTCCACATGACCCAGCGAATCAGGTAAGGACTCATATGCATACTAGGAGATACGCCCTATCTGCTGCAAAGGGTTCCCCATTCCCTCCGCAGCCCTACCGCGACTGCCCGGGATTCGACTTCATGGAGAGCGAGACGCGCCCCCGGGGGATATCGACGCCGATCACCACCACCGAGACCTTCTGCTGCACCTTCACGGCCTCGTTCGGGTCGCTGATGAACTTGTCTGCAAGCTGGCTGACATGCACCAGGCCGTCCTGATGCACCCCTATATCGACGAACGCGCCGAAAGCCGTGACGTTGGTCACGATCCCCGGAAGCTTCATGCCGACCTTGAGGTCCTCCAGGGTCTCGACCCCATCCGCGAACCGGAACACCTCGAACTGCTCGCGGGGATCGCGTCCGGGCTTCGCAAGTTCGTCCATGATATCGCGCAGCGTCGGCATTCCGATCGTATCGGAGACGTAGCTTTCGAGCTTGATCTGCTTGCGCAGGTTCTCGTCACGCATCAGGTCGGCGACCGTGCAGCCGAGATCGCCGGCCATTCGATCGACGACCGAGTAGCTCTCGGGGTGGACGGCGCTTGCGTCGAGCGGGTTCTTGCCGTCACGGATGCGCAGGAATCCGGCGGCCTGCTCGAACGCCTTCGGACCGAGGCCCTTGACCTTCTTGAGCTGGACCCGCGAGGCGAACGGTCCGTTCTCATTGCGGAACGTCACGATGTTGTCGGCAAGCTGCGGGCCGAGGCCGGAGACGTAGGTGAGCAACTGCTTGCTCGCGGTGTTGACCTCGACGCCAACACCATTGACGCAGCTCATTACGGTATCGTCCAGGCTGCGCTTGAGCAACTTCTGATCGACATCGTGCTGATACTGCCCCACCCCGATCGACTTCGGGTCGATCTTCACGAGTTCCGCGAGCGGGTCCATCAGCCGTCGCCCGATCGAGACTGCGCCTCGAACGGTGATGTCCTGATCGGGGAACTCCTCGCGGGCAACCTCCGACGCCGAGTAGATCGACGCGCCGGATTCGTTCACCATCACGACGTCGATCTGCTTCGGCAGGTTGAGCTGCTGAATGAATCGCTCGGTCTCACGGCTGGCCGTGCCGTTCCCGATGGCGATGACCTCGATCTTGCACTTCTCGATCAGGCGCAGGAGCGTGACGCCTGCCTGGCGGAGATTCCCCTCGCCGGTGTGCGGGTAGATCGTCTCGTTGCGGATCAGTTTGCCCTGTCGGTCGAGGCAGACGACTTTGCATCCCGTGCGGAATCCCGGGTCGAGGGCGAGCACGTTCTTTCGTCCAAGCGGCGCTGAGAGAAGCAGCTCTCGGAGGTTTGCGGTGAACACGCGGATCGCTTCTTCATCCGCACGGCGCTTCAACTCCGCGCGGACCTCTGTCTCCATCGACGGCGCGAGAAGCCGCTTGTAGCCGTCCTGCACGGCAAGATCGACCTGCGCCGAAGCCGGCGTCCTGCCCTTGACGAAGCGCGTCTCGAGACATCCGACCGCGTCATCCTCCGGCGGAGCGACGTGCAGCCGAAGCACGCCCTCGTTCTCGCCGCGCATCATGGCCAGCACGCGGTGCGACGGAGCGCGCTCGAGCGGCTCACTCCAATCGAAGTAGTCCTTGTACTTCGCGCCCTCCTCTTCCTTGCCCTTGATAATGGAGGTCGCGATCTTGCCCCTGCGCGTGAAGAGGTCGCGCATCTCACCTCGGGCATGCTGGTCCTCGCTCACCATCTCCGCGATGATGTCGCGGGCGCCGGCGAGAGCATCGCCCACCGACGCCACTCCGAGTTCCTTGCTGATGAACTTGGCGGCTTCGGCCTCGGGGTCGGTGTTCGACTTCTGGGCGAGGATGACCAGCGCGAGCGGTTCGAGCCCCTTCTCGCGGGCGATCGTCGCGCGGGTCCGACGCTTGGGGCGGTATGGCAGATAGATGTCCTCCAGTTCGGCCATCGTCTCGGCGGCGAGGATCTGCGCGCTCAACTCATCGGTGAGAAGGTCGCGCTCGATGAGCGACTTCAGGATCGCCTCCCGGCGGTCGTCGAGTTCCTCGAGCTGCTCCAGCCGGTCGCGAATCGACGTGATCGCGACCTCGTCGAGCGAGCCCGTCGCCTCCTTGCGGTATCGAGCGATGAACGGAACGGTCGCGCCCTCCCCGATGAGGTCGGCAGTGGCCTGAACCTGTCTGTGCTGCAGATTCAGCTCACCAGCCAGCTTGTAGATATGCTTGGTGTTCATGTATTCCTCAGGTATGAAACCTCATCGCCGACTGGAGTCGTCCTGTCTCCAGACTATCCCTTTATCCCCGTGAGCGTTATGCCCTGAATGAACGTCTTCTGCGTGAAGAAGAAGAGGACGATGATCGGTACGGTGATCACCGTCGACACCGCCATCAGCATCCCGTAGTAGGAGCCGTACTGGCTCTGGAACATCGCGAGCCCGAGCGAGAGCGTGAACTTGTCCTGGTTGAAGAGGTAGATCAGCGGGCCGAGGTAGTCGTTCCACGAGCCCATGAACGTGAAGAGCGCCACTGTCGCCAGCGCCGGTTTGGCGAGTGGTAGGACGATCCGCCGATAGATCTGGATCTCCGAGCAGCCGTCGATCTTCGCGGCCTCCGTGAGGTCCTTCGGGATCGAGAGGAAGAACTGCCTCAGCAGGAAGATGAAGAACGCGTTCCCCAGGAATGCGGGCACCGTGAGTGGCAGGAAGGTGTCGATCCAGCCGAGCCAGGTGAAGATGCCGAAGAGCGGGACCATCACGACCTGGTACGGGAGCATCATCGTGCTGAGCAGGATGAGGAAGAGCGCCTCCCTACCCCGCCACGGGATGATCGCGAGGCCGTATGCCACGAGCGAACTCGATATCAGCACGCCCACGACGTTCGCGGTGCAGATGATGAGCGTGTTCTTGAGGTAGAGCAGGAACGGCACGAAGGTGAGACCCTTCGAGTAGTTGCTCCATTCGAACGGATGAGGTATCCACTTCGGCGGGATGAGCATGATCTGGCTCTCCGGCTTGAAGGAGGTCGAGAGCAGCCAGAGGAATGGCGCGAAGAAGACCGCGCTCAGGATGATGAGCGCCGCGTAGGTCACGATCTTGCCGGGAGGCAATGAAAAATGAAAAGTACAAAATGCAAAATGCAAAGTGTCGGATCCCCCCGATTCTGCATTTTGCCCTTTGCCTTTTGCATTTTGCATTTTTCATTTCCCTCCGTAGTACACATACCGCGCGCTCGAGCGGAAGAGCAGGAGCGTCGCGCCGAGGATCACCAGGAACAGCAGCCACGCCATCGCGCAGGCATATCCCATCTTGAAAAGCTGGAACGCGTTCCGGAACAGGTACATCGAGAACATCATCGTCGAGTTCACCGGGCCGCCCGTGCCGCCGGTCATCACCCACGCCTGCGTGAAGTACTGGAAGCCGCCGATGATCCCCATCACCGTCGTGAAGAAGATGTACGGGCTCATAAATGGTATGGTGACATGCCGGGTCTTCTGCCAGGGGGTCGCGCCGTCGAGACTCGCCGCCTCATAGAGGTCCTGCGGGACGTCCTGCAGGCCGGCGAGGTAGATCACGACCGAGCCGCCGACTCCCCAGGTGCTCATCAGGACGAGCGCCGGTTTCGCCCACTCGATGCTTCTCATCCATCCCGGCCCGGAGAACCCCGGGAGCCCGAGATGCTGCGAAATCCCGCCGAGCCAATCGACGCCGAGGTTGATCAGCCCGTAGTCCGGGTTGAGCAGCCAGATCCAGAGGACCGAGCTTGCGACGACGGGGACGATCGACGGGATGTAGAAGATCGTGCGGAAGAATGCCATGCCCCGCACCTTGGCGTTGAGCAGGATCGCGAGCGAGAGGGCGATCACTATGCCCAACGGGACCGCGAGGGCGGTGTAGTATGCGGTGTTGTAGATCGACTCCCAGAAGAGCGCGTCGTGCAGGAGGAGCTGGTAGTTCCCCCACCCGACCCAGACCGCGGGTTTCAGCGCGGAGTACCGGCAGAAGCTGTAGTAGAGCAGCGAGATGACCGGATAGACCGTGAAGCACGCGAGCCCGACGATCGCAGGCGCGCAGAACAGCAGTCCGTTCCGCATATTCACCCGCTCGACCCCGCTCCGTCTCTTCCTCGCCGCCCCCATGCAACAACCTCACTGTAGGGGCGGTTCAACGAAAGATCTACCCAGGGCTGTCATTCTGAGCGTAGCGAAGAATCTCGATCCCGGGGCCAGATTCTTCGCTACGCTCAGAATGACAGCGGTGGATGATCGGCGAATCGCCCCCACCGGATATCGTTCATGGGATAGTTCACCGGCGAGGGGTGTGTTTTCCTTCGTATGCCAGACATGAAGCGCCCTCTACGTCTGTCCGGCAGCGGAGGGAATGCTTCACGCCGCCCGAAGGTCCACGTATTCGCCAGAGAGATCGCCCCTGTCTGGGGAATGATTGAGATGTTCAGCCGGAAGAAAGATGTTTCCGCCCGGAGAGAAGTTGTTCCAGCCCGTGGAGGAGTTGTTCCAGCCCGTGGAGAAGTTGTTCCAGCCCGGATGGAGATCTTCCCGCCCGCGGACAACTACTTCCAGCCCTCTTACAATCTCTCCCCGCCCGGAAGAAAGATGTTTCCGGTCGGAAAAGAGATGTCATTGGGGAGGGATCTCTCCCTGATCGGTGACAGGCCCCTGCTCAAGGCCCGGTGAGCTTGCGCACGTCCTCCGGGCTGCGGGTCAGGATGCGGCGGGCGATCTGGGCGGGCATTGTCTCGACGCGAGAACTCATTCCAGTCACTATCAGATAATCCCCGGCCTCATCATCCGTCGGATCGCACTGAGACACATGCGCGACTACCGGGCGACCCGGAAGCCGTACCTCAGATGCTGCTTGTCAGGGACGTCGTAGTCACGCACAGCGCATCGCCACGTGTAGGTTTCCGTCCACGGACTCCAGCTTCCGCCGCGCAGGACTCTGTACACATCGCTATCGTCAAACGGAGCAGCAGACCCCGGGTACGACTTGCGCCAGTCGTAGACCCACTCCTCGGCATTACCGGCCATGTCCTCACAGCCGTAAGGACTCGCACCGCTGGGGTAACTGCCAACCTGCGCCGTCTCGTTGACCTGGTAGCCTCCGCCTGCGGCATCGTGGTCAAAGAAGTTGTTGCAGTACTCTCTGTTCCAGGTGTCTCCCCACGGATAGACGTTCGGGTGGCCCCCACTCCACCGCGCTGCTTTCTCCCATTCGGCTTCAGTCGGCAGGCGCAGTCCTGCCCAGTTGCAGAACGCCTCCGCCTCGTAGAAACTCAACCCTACCGCTGGGTGATCCGGAGTTTGGGTAAACGGTCCAGTTCCCCAATCCCAAGGTGGATTCCAGTTCAGTGGCATGGCAAGGCCCAAGAGATCTCTCCGTTCTCTGCCTTTCTGCGACCAATAGGCATCGTTGCTGTAACCTCCAGCATCAATGAAGCGCTGATACTGCTCTCGCGTTACTTCGAACTTGCCCATCCAGTAACCCGGCAGGGAAACCCAGTGTTGCGGCTCTTCCGGTCCACAGGACCCTGCCTGCGCCCAGTACAGGTCATCGCCAACCCCGCTGTTGCCCATTAGGAAACTCCCCGCCGGGACATAGAGCATCTCCGTCTTAGAGGGGAACTTGTACGCTTTGGCCTTCTGAGGCTGCTGGCTCGCGGCGAGGACGCTTCCGTTCCAGTCACCCTCCACCCACACGAAGTCACCGACGTCGAGAGCGCTCAGGCCTGTGACTTCGATCTCCGCGCGACCGTCTGATATCCGCAAGGGAGAGGACGAGGTAACTCGCCCCCAAGTCCGGACGGGGTTTCGCGGGACGAGTTGGCTGCGCAGATCGCTCGCTCTGATGCCGACACCCGGTCCGCGGACAAGCGTAACCGTTATGGTATCCGTGCCGGAGTTTCCGGCCAGGTCCACAGCAGTTACCGTGAGAATGTTCGGCCCCGGGGTGAGGCTGACAGTGAACCTCCACTGGCGCGCCATCCCCTCATTGGTCTGTCCCGTGCTGATAGTGACGGATGAGAGGCCGGACATGGGCTCAGGATCGCTACACACACCGTCAAGCGCAACCGACACCTGATCGGTAGTGAAGTCGAGTCCGTTGTTAGCCTGTATGTCCACCACAGGGCCAGTCGAGTCGACAGCGACGGCAAGGCTACTGGACCAGTCGGATAGGCGCTCCGGGTGCAACTGACAGCGGGCCCTAGCTCTCACATAGTAATACCCTTGACTAGTCCACGAGTGGCTCTGCGTGGCGGCACCCCACGTTGGCGTGCTGCCGTCTCCCCAGTCGAACTGGTATTCAACCGTGTGTCCCAGGCTGGAAGTGGAGCTGGTAGCTGTGTAGTTCGCTGACTCACCTGGCTTGCGGTAAGCATTGCCGGATGGAATGCCAGGAACCGAGACGCTTTCTGCGAGAACAATCAGCGTGCGGTGCTCGCCCTCCTCCCTGTTCCCGGACGTATCCCATGCCTCGGCCCAGTACTCCAGCCGCTGACCGGAGGCGAATGATCCGACGGACTTCGAGCTCGCATATGAACTGGAGAAAATGTTGTCTTGCATCACGTCGCTGTGGAGTGATCCATCATTCCAGTACACGACAACCTTCTGCAAGTAGGTGTTATCTGAAGCGGAGACGTTGAGAGTCACCGACTGACTCTCGATCGGCGCGGCCGGTGCAGTCGTCACCGCGACCGACGGTGCCACATTGGGGTTCTCGATGATCTGGAAGTAGTCCGTGTAGGTCTTCTGGTACGTCGCGGAAGCGTCCTTGACAAATACATCCACGTGCCAGTTGCCGCACTTGCTGGCAGCAGAATTCCCGCTTATCCCAATCCAGCCCCAGAACCGATAGTAATCGTAGTAGCTGTTCTGGCCCGGATCGGCTGCCGCGAAATCGTAGGTCGTGTACTGGGAGCCGTTGGGCTCATACCATATCCACCTCACGTCAAAACTCTCTACCACCCTATCCGCATTGGCCCAAGTCCAAGCTCTGGCATCCGTCTGTTCGAACACATCCGTCTCGCCGTCGGTGTTGTATGGAGGGGTACTAGTGTTGACGTTTCGGGTCATCCGATGCTCGGTGAACTCCCAGCCTATCGTGAACTGCTCTGTCGTTCTGTACTTCCAGCCACTGCCGTCATGTATGTACAGCTTGCATGTCCATCGTCCAGGCCGGTACGAGGCCAGGTAGTCCCTGATGTACACAGACCACCAGCAGTGGTACGATTCCCAGTAGTCCCACCCGGAGCCATGAGGATCGGGCACAGTATATGTATTCGTGAGGTGCAGGGTGCCGTCGGGCTCGTAGAACTCCCATTTCACCTGGAGTGATCGAGTTACGTCTGTGAGGCGAACCCAAACCATCGACTGAGTATCCGAACGCCTGAAGAACTCTGTCTCATAGATCGGGTTGTAAGGACTTGAACCCTGGACGTCCCGGCAAGTAGTAGTACGCTCCAGGGTGTACCCACTGCCGCCTTCATCCCCCTTGATAGTGAGCCACTTCTGGATCGCCTTGGTAAGACCGTATCGATTGTCAAGGAGGGTTATGGAGATATTCCGAGAAGTGCTGGGGGCTGCGATCTCTGCCGAGAAAGCACCTCCGGACACCGGCGCTGTGTACAGATTGTCCCCTGTGTTGATGGTTGCCGTGCCCACAGGAACAGCGGAACCGGTGTTGTAATACGCACTCCCAGTCACAAGCACAGCGGCACCCGGCACTAGGTTGGAACTGGGATTGAGGGTGGCTGTTAGAGTGAGGTCAGTCGGATCCGGAGGAGGCGCCGTCTCGATCGGGAAGCTGAACGCATAGGAGCTTGCCATGCTTATGCCCGCCAGGTCTTTGACACCTGTTCCTACGGTGACCGATACGGTTTCGCCAAATACGAAATCCACCTGAGGGTCAATGGTGAGCTCGTGTGTCGACGGGTCGAGATGGGGAAACGTGCAGCTTTTCGTCCCGCTCATACTCCCAACAACCACGATAGTCGAGTTCGTACAAGTCGACTTGTCCATCGCCTTGTTGAAGGTGACCCAGATGTTCGTATCCCTACTTGTTCCCTGGCGATGCGAAACCACGGCGGGGATCGCTTGGGCAGGATATTCAAGGTAAGGGTTGATCTCCACGGTGTGATTGTAGTTCTCATCCATCCAGTGGCTTAGTACATCGGACCGGAAGTCTTTCGCGCTCCCGTAAGATCCTGTGATCATCTGCACCAGGAACTTGATCCAGTCAGCGGGATTCAGCCAACTCCACCAGTTGAGCTCCAGGATCTTATCATACTTTGCATTGTACCAGTAGCCCAAGCCGTAGCGAATCTGGACCGTATTGAGTATAAGACGCCGAATTGACTCGTATGCCGGATCAGATGAGCCTGGCAACTGCGTTTCGAGATCGATCTCGTACCAGAACAGAAGTTCGTTAATGGTCGCGGCGCAGCACATTGACTGCATGTCTGACACATCTGCGAGGCACTCCGTGATTATCTGGTACGACAAGTAGTATGGTATCACCAGCCGGGTCACGCTCGTTGCCAAGGTGCCTTTGATCAACCCGAACTCCGTGGCAACCTGCGACGTGAACACCCCAAATTCTACCAGGTATCCTGCCCCATGGGATTGAAACGCATTCAGGGTTGATTGGATGACGTTCACATCCTTTTCGATGAACTCCGCAACATCTGCCTTTGCCAGGTTGAACCCTGCGCTGATTGCCGGATCGCTTGGATGGGTGTGGTCCAAGAAAGCCTGCAGACATTCCATTCGTTCGTAGAGCGCCGCGTTTTCAATGGAGTGCAGGAACATGTCTTGCGCTACGTCCGCCCGGATGTTCAGGGCAAGAGAGACGCCGCTCAGTGCCACAGACAGCTTTCCGAGCGACTTGACAAAGTGCTTGTCGTTCACAACTCTCTGCCAGTTCAGCAGCGTGGTCTGGATTTCTGCGGGCTGGAAACCCCAGGTCCCACCGCTCTTGAGAACTGCGAGTAGATCGGCCAGATCGCTGCCCGCTTCGACTACTTTGGATGATTCACTTGCCACGTCACGCAGTTGGGCATACCTAGAGCCCGATACCTTCAGCCTAGCCGCCAGCTCTGGCTGCATCATCGCGGCAACGAAGGCATGGCGATATCGCTCTACGCGAATACTGTAGCTGTCAAGGTCGAGAAAGAGGAATGCGTCCCTCCACCACCCAGAAGTCGTCGTCGATGGAACGTATACGGAGTAACCAGACCGGTTCGCGAGTTCGACGTACACGATGGTCGTATCGTGGATCGTGGGGAAGCCAGACGAGACCGATGCCGGATGTAACTGGTTGACAGAGACGCGGGTACCCGCACGCGACTGGGTTACCAGAGCGGACGATGATGTTTCCGGGCCGCGTGCGACAACCCCCGCGCCACCCCCGGAATCGCCTTCCACGGGCGGAACTGCTCCTATGAGAGCCGATGAGGATGCAAGCGCTAAAAGCAGAACCGTTGTTAGAACAGCATAGGCAGATCGGGACTGGTACATCATCGTTACCTCCGAATGTACTGCTGAATCAATTGGGTGAAGCGAATCGTTCCCGGCGCGTCTGCGAGGAGTAGTGGTGCTTGCGCCGGGCTGCTGGGTGGCAGTGTCCACATGTTAGCGCCACAATGTCCGGTTGTCAAGCTCAGTAACAGTTCACGCTTGGGGATAACGAGTTTGATCAGGCAGGGAAGAGGACAGACTTGCCTGCGAGCAGTTGCCTGCATGATTCGAGCATGTCCAGACCCCTGACGTGCCATGTGCCAAACAGACTCATGAGCGTCATCTTTGTCTCAGAACCCTTCTCGCTTCTCGTCCCGCCGCATACCTTGCGCGCGATCACACACGGCCTCAGCGCTCGTTCTGCGCCATTGTTGTCCGACGGTACTTCCGGGTACTCTACGAACATGAACAACTCGTGCAAGCGATCTATGAATCTCTTTGCCAGCGTCTGCTGTGGAGCATCTGAGCCGACATACGGACCTGAGAGCGCCTCTACCTCTTCCTCGAAGAGTACTCGCTTCCACTTGCGAACCTCCGCCTTCTTGCTCCGGAACTCCTTTGCCCGATCGTAAACACCCTTCACCGCATCCGCCCATGCGATGACGCCCGTGTCGTCCGCGTTCCTCTCCTTCAGTTTGTGCAGATCCCTGGCCAGATGTGCCCAGCATATCTGGCGGTCTGCAACTACCGGGTTGTATCCGGCATAGCAATCCGTTACCACTACCCCTTCGTAGTCGCCGCCTATCGTTTCCTTCGGGATCTCTCCACTCCGACTCCGCCGGTAGATGAAGTATCGCACGTTCTTAGTGGAGAAGGTCCAGATGTATCCGTTCAGCCCATCCTCTCTCCAGCCCGTCTCGTCTGCGTTTATGTATGGGCTTCCACGTACAAGCGAGAGTAGCCGCTCTTTCTCTTTTTTGCCACAGTCTGCCACCGTGTGCAATATCTCGCTTATCTCTCCCACAGAGAGCTGAAGACCATACAGAGCCTTCAGCAATCCCTGTATCGTCCGCTTTGTCATGCGACCTACCGTCGAAAGATACGATATCAGGCTCATCAGGTTCACGCCTACCCGATGCTTGCCTACAACCTGGCCGGAAAGGTCAACCTTCGGCACATGACTCTTGCCACAGTATCCGCATCTTCTGGCGATGAACCTGTGCTCGACTACGTCCACAGGCACGATGGGGATGTCGATGACTTGGCGGAGTCTCTTTACCGTGCCCCCTGTGAGCGCTCGGCCGCAGTCCGGACACTTCGAGTGCGCGTGCTCGACTACACGGGTGGGTGTCTCCCGCCTGCGCACGAACGACTTCTTGCGCTTCTTTCGTTCAGCTGCCCGGCGCTCTTTGCGGTTCGGCTTCACCCAGTCAGGCACGGATGGGGAACTGCCATCACCGCCGGAAAGCCTGGCGCGAAGGTCTTCGTTCTCCTTCTCCAGGTCGCCGATACGCGCCACGAGTTGGGGAACTAGACCTTCCAACTGGCTGACCCTGGCCTCAAGCTCCTCGTATGTCGGCTTGGATTGCTCGCTCACACTCCTTGGTTCGAGACGCTCCCAGCAGGTTCCTTCTTCTTACAGACAAAATAATCCCTAAGCCTGAACTGTTACCAAGCTCAGGCGTGAGAAACTGGTAAAAATACCAGGTCGGGGATGCAGGGCTGACCATCACCGCAACCCTCTCTCTCAGATGGAGAGGGGGTCTGCTTCCGACTCCTGGCTTCTGACCCCTGACTCCTCATGCGCGTGGCGGAGGTAGGCGTCGAGGACGGGGGCGACGCCGTCGTCCATGCGGATGACGCCGGAGTCGAGCCAGAGGACGCGGTTGGCGACGGTGCGGACCGCCCTTAGGTCGTGGGAGACGAAGATGATCGTCTTGCCCGCCTGCTGCATCTCGCGGACCTTCGCGTAGCACTTCTGCTGGAACTCCTCGTCACCGACGGCGATCACCTCGTCCACGAGCAGGATGTCCGGGTCGATCTGAGTCGCGATGGCGAACCCGAGGCGCAGGACCATGCCGTTCGAGTAGGTCCGGATCGGCGCATCGATGAACCGCTCCAGTTCGGCGAACGAGATGATCGCATCGAGCCGCTTGCGGATCTCCCGGCGGCTGATGCCGAGGATCGAGGCGTTGAGGTAGATGTTCTCCAGGCCGGTGAGGTCGGTATGGAATCCCGCGCCGAGATCGAGCAGCGCGGAGACCCGGCCATTGACCTCTACCGTGCCGCTCGTGGGCCGGTAGACGCGCGCGAGGATGCCGAGGAGCGTGCTCTTCCCCGAGCCGTTCTTGCCGATGACCGCGAGCGTCTCCCCGGCATCGACGCCGAACGAGACGCCATTGAGCGCCTCGATGTCCTCGACCCTGGCGCGCAGGAACGAGAGCATCAGGCCCTTGAGGGAGCCGGCCCGCCCGTGTTGCAGGCGGAAGGTCTTGTGCAGGTTTTCGACTCTGACTGCTTGGGTCATGTGCCAATCCCACGCTGTAGGGGCGTGCCTTGTGCCGCCGGCGAGCGACGTATCGGGCGGCACAAGGCACGCCCCTACGGTGTATGTCGTCGGGCGGCATGAAGCGCGCCCCTACAGCGTTGTCATTTGTAGGAGGGATTTGCCGGGATGATTGTGCCCGGTAATCCCGAACGATGTCCATCGGGATTACCGGGCACAATCATCCCGGCAAATCCCTCCTACACCGAGTATGAGTATGAGTAGGAGTAGGAGTATGAGTCCTACACCTGCTCGGCGAAGATCCACTTTCTGCTGTTGAAGAACGCATAGCCCGCCGCGAAGAACAGGAACGATGTGAGCGCGGCGAGGGCGAGATACCGGAAGTCCATCGGGATGTCGTGGATCGTCGCCGACTCGAACGGCGGGAGCAGGATCTTCCGGTAGGTGATCATCAGCACCGAGAGCGGATTCCACCACAGCGCCTTGATCGCGATTTCCCGCCACGGGCCCGGGATCATCGCCGACTGATAGATCTGCTCCGAGAGATAGACGATCGGCGTAGCATAGAACAGCAGGCCGAGCACGACCGTCGCGACGTATTTGATATCCTCGTAGAACACGTTCAGGCACGAGACGAAGAACGCGATCCCGAGGTTGAGCATGAGCTGGATGAAAACGACGAACGGCAGCATCCACCAGGTCGCGAGGATCGGCGTCCCCAGGATCAGCAGGTAGATGAAGAACACGCCGAGCGCCAGGATGAAATGCGCCAGGTTCGAGAGCACCGCGGAGAACGGGAGCGCCTCGCGCGGGAAGTAAATCTTCTTCACCAGGTCGCCGTGCTGGAGGATCGACTGGCTCGCGTCGAGCACCGACATCTGGAAGAAGGTCCACGGCAGGAACGCGCACAGGAGGTAGGCCGAGTAGTTCGGGATGCCGATGTTGAGCACGTACTTGAAGACGAGGGTGATCGTGGCGACCTGCAGCAATGGATTGGCGAGCGACCAGAAGAACCCGAGGACCGAGTTCTTGTAGCGGACCTTGATGTCACGGATCACGAGATTCAGCAGAAGCTCGCGGTACTTCGCGAGTTCGGCAAGCTCTTTGAACATACGTCCGCAGTATATCCCCGCCGGCCCTCGATGTCAAATGGTGGGATGCCCTAGCCCTTACCAGCGGCTTTCTTGGCGTCCTGCGCCCGCTTGAGGAGAGCAGTGGCCTCCTCGTCATCAGGGGTGAAGTCATCGAGAACCGTGCGGCAGAACCTGCTCACGGCTTTGTACTCGCCTGCATCGAGCACCTTGTTCGCAAGGTTGAGTGAGAAGCCCCCGCAGGTACTGTGACAACACCGCTGAACTCGGCACGAGGAGAGAAGCCACTTCGCAGCCTCGGCGGGGTTGTGCTCATCAAGCGACATGAGGCCGAGGTAGGTTTCGGCTTCTGTCGTGTCACAACCCGGGCCGCCCTCAAAGCCTTCTTTATCGCATCCCCTCACCTGACTGAAGGCCTCTCTCGCCTGATCCAGGCTTCCTACTTCCTTGAGGCTCCTTCCGTAGACTACCAGCAGTCCGGGCTTGGATGTCTCATCTGCATTCGGGAGAGCTCCCTTGCAGACGGCAACTGCTTCGGCATTCCTTCCGAGGTCAAGCAGGAGATCAGCAAGCTGGTCAGAGTAGAATGGAGCATAGAAACGATCGTCGCCTGCTGCCGTAATCGCTGCCCGAAAGTAACCGATTGCCTTCTCTGCCAGCGGCATGTCGATCTCGGCTGGGAAGGCAGTGCTCTCAGGCAGCCCGTAGTAACGCAGGAATCGCGCCTTGGCCTCTTCATCGCACCATTTCGGGGGAATGGCAGCCCTCTCGCACGTCAGCGCAAGCATCCAGAGCAACTCCGGCTCCTTCCGGCCCGCCTTGACCTGCGCCTCAAACCTGGAGATGACGTCACGGAGGTACGTACGATCGAGGTAGAAGGCAGAAGCGTTCCTGAAGTAGATCTCCGTGTTGGCGGGATGGTGCTCGATCATCTTGAGGGTGTGGTACTTCAGGCGCGTCAGAGCAAATGGTTTGCATTCGAGCCTCCGAGCATACCAGCGGATGGCCGTGGCCCGCTGAGACTCATCCTCCGGATGCGCCTTCAGGTATACCTCGAAGTTGTCTGCGTCCGGGGAGGAGATTCCCGGTGGAGAGAGAAAGATATCGTCTGCAGTGGCAGACCAGGCGACGACACTCAACAGCATAAGTGCCGTGATCGGAATCATCATTCGCTTCATGGCACACCTCGGAGATATCGTTATGGCAGATACCCTAGTTGTATGACAGAGCACTCGCCGACTAGTTGCATGGATGAGTGAGTCTGTGCCGAATGCCACGGTGATTGTCTTCCTGTCTGCAAGCCATTCTGAGTCCCAGGACTTTCTACTCGTGCTCGAGATCGCGTGCCCTTTCACGTAGCAACTCCTCCGTCAACGACGGCCCGTCTTTGATACAGCCGCAGAGGAACGAAATCGGGTCGTCCGGAACCGGCGTAAGCACGATGCTTCCGCCTCGTTCGGTCACGGCAAGGCGCTGGCCGGGCTTGATGTGCAGCTTCTCCCGAATCCGCTTGGGAATCGCGATCTGGAACTTAGATGATGCGCGGAGAGTTGTCATCAGCTGTACCTCAGGCGACTGCGTTTTAACTTCACATGCATCATACCACGTTTGTCGCCATTGGCAAAGCTGTCTTGACGGAAAAGCCCCAGGATCGATTCGATCCTGGGGCTCTTTGTGACTGCTGATCGGGGGATTCAGCGGTTCCTGCGTCGGAGCGCAAGGGCGAGACCTGGAAGGCCGATACCCAGTGCCATAAGCGAAGACGGTTCCGGGATGGGTACGCACTTCGTAGCGACTTTGATGTCGGTCACGGCGAATCCGCCATCCGTCAGCCACTCGAACCACTCCTGGGCCGGTTGAGGCCGGATGGTCCACTCGATCGTCCTGCGGAAAACACCGCCTCCGAGATCCTCCGTTGCCCAGGTGGGAGGCGACCACACGCCTGTACTGCCGTGCAGGTTCTGGTTCATGGGATCCGCGATAGCGCCCGGTCCGGTTTCCCGCCACGTGTACTGGAGCCAAACGAGTTTCTGCTTCGTCGGGTCGGCTTGGTTGTGAACAAACAGGATTGTTGAAGTATCCCAAGGTTCAGGACCCGGACCGATTGAGACTCCCGCCTCGAATCCGGATCCCCAGGGAGCAGCCGTGTTCTCGATAGCCGTGCCGCCGGCGATCACAAAGTCCCGCTGGACATCGGCCGAGCCGAACCAGGCCGGAAGTCCCTGAGCGAATGCCGACGACGATGCCAGCATGACGACGACTGCCAGCAAGCTGAATACCAGCAATCTAGTCGGTACGATCTTCATCTTCTTTTCTCCTTTGCCTACAATGTGCCGGGGCCCGGGGCCGGCCGGCCAGTGGAAATCGGCAGGATCAATGTGTCCTGTTGCGCCGGTTTCCGTCAGGTGTCTTGATGCGTTGACATCTCTCCGTCAGATCGACGGGAACACTGGGTTTGCTGCCCTTGTTACTCACCTCCCCGGCATCTTCGCAGAGAGTTGACCGACGCTGGTCTGGGCGGAGTGCATTCAAATACGCAACCTGGAACTATGCTGCGGCAGGATAGTATGCTGTCCTGGGGGTTTGCCTCGAATGGCCAATGCTCCAAGCTCGACGCTTGGTGACTCAGCCTTATCTCGCAAGGATACTCATCGCCGATTCGCGAGTCTATGCGTTATTGTAACATTTGTAACGAAATTGTCAAGACATTTTGCAGGGGCTTAAGCAAAACTGGTATTTTTGCTGGGTCTGGCCGGAGTGCCTCTCAAATGCAAAAAGCCTCCGAACCCTAGTGGATTCGGAGGCTTCATGATTAAGCTGGCAACGACCTATTCTTCCGGAGGCTTGTGCCCCAAGTACCGTCGGCCCTGGAGAGCTTAACTACCGTGTTCGGGATGGGAACGGGTGTACCCTCTCCGGTAACATCACCAGCAAACTGCTGCGGGATGCGCATAGAAAACTGCACAGCGGGGGTAGAATCTAAGATTTAATGGTCAAGCCCTCGGCCGATTAGTACAGCTAAGCTGAACACATTACTGCGCTTACACCTGCTGCCTATCAACCAGGTAGTCTACCTGGGGCCTTACTCCGTTAACCGGATGAGAAGTCTTATCTTGGGGTGTGCTTCGCGCTTAGATGCTTTCAGCGCTTATCACGACCCGACATGGCTACCCAGCGTCTGCTCCTGGCGGAACAACTGGTACACCAGAGGTCTGTCCATCCCGGTCCTCTCGTACTAGGGACAGCTCCCCTCAAACTTCTTACGCCCACCATCGGATAGGGACCGAACTGTCTCACGACGTTCTGAACCCAGCTCGCGTACCGCTTTAATGGGCGAACAGCCTAACCCTTGGGACCTAATCCAGCCCCAGGATGCGACGAGCCGACATCGAGGTGCCAAACCTTGCCGTCGCTGTGAGCGCTTGGGCAAGATAAGCCTGTTATCCCCGGGGTAACTTTTATCCGTTAAGCCACGGCACTTCCACACGTAGCCGTAGGATCACTAGGCCCTGCTTTCGCATCTGCTCGACCCGTCGGTCTCGCAGTCAAGCTCCCTTATGCCCTTATACTCGACAGCCTGATTTCCAACCAGGCCTGAGGGAACCTTTGGACGCCTCCGTTACCTTTTGGGAGGCGACCGCCCCAGTCAAACTACCCGCCTGACACTGTCTCCTCAGCCGGATCACGGCTCGGGTTAGAGTTCCAAAATAGCAAGGGTGGTATTCCACTGTTGCCTTGCTCCTCCCACCTATTCTCTACATGCTATCCCAGAATCACAATATCAGGGTGTAGTAAAGCTCCACGGGGTCTTTCCGTCCTGATGGCGGGTAACCGGCATCTTCACCGGTGCTACAATTTCACCGAGTCTCTCGTTGAGACAGCGCTCAAGTCGTTACGCCATTCGTGCAGGTCGGAACTTACCCGACAAGGAATTTCGCTACCTTAGGACCGTTATAGTTACGGCCGCCATTCACCAGGGCTTCAATTCAGAGCTTCCCTTGCGGTGACCTCTCCTAGTTAACCTTCTGGCATTGGGCAGGCGTCAGCCCCTATACATCGGCTTTCTCCTTAGCAGAGACCTGTGTTTTTGGTAAACAGTCGCTCGAGCCTTTCACTGCGACCCCAGCGAACCTACTGCGTTACAGCAGCAGCCAACCAGGGCACCCCTTCTCCCGAAGTTACGGGGTTAACTTGCCTAGTTCCTTAACGAGAGTTCTCTCGCGCGCCTTGGTATCCTCTACCTGCCTACCTGTGTCGGTTTGCGGTACGGTCAGATTCATGCTCGCTAGAGGCTTTTCTCGGCGGCATCCATCTCTACTTCGCTTCGGATTTCTCCTCCACTCGTCTACTGCCAGAACTTAGCCTCCGGACGGATTTGCCTATCCGGACATCCCTACAGCAGAACACGGACAACCAATCCCGTGCTTAGAAACTTCAACCGCGTCCCCCCATCGCTCATAACGCATAAACCTGGTGCTGGAATATCAACCAGCTGTCCATCGCCTACGGCATTCGCCCTCGGCTTAGGCCCGGCTAAACTCAAGAGGACGAACCTTCCTTAAGAACCCTTAGGCTTTCGGCGGAGGAGATTCTCACTCCTCTTTTCGCTACTTATACCGGCATCCTCACTTCCGTGCAGTCCACCCGTGCTTACGCTCACGGCTTCAATCCGCACGGAACGCTCCCCTACCACTCCAGCTTACAGCTGGAATCCGCAGCTTCGGTGGCTGGCTTGAGCCCCCTTACATTATCGGCGCAGAGTCACATTCGACCAGTAAGCTGTTACGCACTCTTTAAATGATGGCTGCTTCTAAGCCAACATCCTGGTTGTCTACGCGACTCCACATCCTTTTACACTTAGCCAACTCTTTGGGACCTTAGCTGATGGTCTGGGCTGTTTCCCTTTCGACAATGAAGCTTATCCCCCACTGTCTCACTGCCGCTCTACTGTATTGCGGCATTCGGAGTTTGGTTGGGTTCGGTAACCTGGTGGGGCCCCTAGCCCATCCAGTGCTCTACCTGCAACACAGAACGAACGACGCTGCACCTAAATGCATTTCGGGGAGAACCAGCTATCTCCGTGTTCGATTGGCATTTCACCGCTACCCACAGCTCATCCAAGCCATTTTCAACTGACACTGGTTCGGGCCTCCACTAGCGTGTTACCGCTCGCTTCACCCTGGCCATGGGTAGATCACTCGGTTTCGGGTCTACTCCACGCCACTAAGTCGCCCTATTCGGACTCGCTTTCGCTGCGGCTCCGCCTGTTCAGCGCTTAACCTTGCGACGCAAAGTAACTCGCCGGTTCATTCTGCAAAAGGCACGCAGTCACACATTCACGTCCGAAGACGTGCATAGTGCTCCGACTGCTTGTAGGCATACGGTTTCAGGTTCTATTTCACTCCCCTCCCGGGGTTCTTTTCACCTTTCCCTCACGGTACTGGTTCACTATCGGTGGCAAAAGGTATTTAGCCTTAGGAGGTGGTCCTCCCGGATTCCCACAGGGTTTCTCGTGTCCCGTGGTACTTGGGATACCTTACCAGGAGTCCTGTATCTTTCGCCTACGGGGCTTTCACCCTCTGTGGCCGGCCTTTCCAGCCGTTCGACTAGATATAGGATTTGTAACTCCTTCGCAGGGTCTACAGCCCCTGCACGCAAAGCCCCACGACCCCCATGCCGCAACGCCTGTAAGCTATGCACGACACCGGTTTAGGCTGTTCCGCGTTCGCTCGCCGCTACTTGGGGAATCACTGCTGTTTTCTCTTCCTCCGGGTACTAAGATGTTTCAGTTCGCCCGGTGCCCTCCCGCCACTATGTATTCCATGACGGGTGACCTGGCATTACCCACGACCGGGTTTCCCCATTCGGATATCTCCGGATCAAAGCTTGTTTGCAGCTCCCCGAAGCGTTTCGCCGCTGACCGCGTCCTTCGTCGGCCCTTTGCCCCAAGGCATCCACCGTACGCTCTTCGTAGCTTGACCAAAACTCTCTACTCGATTCAATCGTAGATTTACCCTTCCGCTATGCAGTTTTCAATGTGCATTCCGCTCGGCGCTTGCGCGCCGCCACGCTGTGCTTTGCAGTCGTGGAAAACTTGTTTTCAAATACTTCCTGCGCCCTTCGTCCAGCGCACGAGACCGCATTATACTGCAGCCCGGGTCGGAAGTCAAGGTGTTTCCGCAAGATCATACCCGAGGGCAGTCTTGCGGGAACACTTGTGCCTCAAAGGATCTGGTGGAGGCTAGCGGGATCGAACCGCTGACCTATTGCGTGCAAAGCAATCGCTCTCCCAGCTGAGCTAAGCCCCCATATGGTGGGCCTAAGTGGATTCGAACCACTGACCTCATCCTTATCAGGGATGCGCTCTAACCAACTGAGCTACAGGCCCATGTATCGGTTCGCCCCGGCTACTCGCTCTCCGAGTCGCCAGTAAGAGGCACAAATATAGGGAAGACTCACGCCTTCCCCTGATGTATCAAGGTGCTGTAAGCCAGTTCGGATACTGTGTTATGTTTGTGTGACGTCTACCGTCATGAACACTCCCAGCACAGAATCAACCTTAACAACTGAATAGTGCAAGCGAAGCGACCAGGTAAGATCGACCTAGGTTTCCTGTGATCGGATTCCGACTGCTCGAGAGCAGGCGGGTCCGGCCACCTGGAATCCTTAGAAAGGAGGTGATCCAGCCGCACCTTCCGATACGGCTACCTTGTTACGACTTAGTCCCCCTTACCGGCCACACCTTCGGCAGCTCCGTCCTTGCGGTTCGGCCACTGACTTCGGGTGCAGCAGACTCAGGTGACTTGACGGGCGGTGTGTACAAGGCCCGGGAACGTATTCACCGCAGTTTAGCTGACCTGCGGTTACTAGCGATTCCGACATTCATGCAGTCGAGTTGCAGACTGCAATCCGAACTGAGGCCGTATTTTTGGGATTAGCTCCACCTCGCGGTTTCGCAACCCTTTGTTAACGACCATTGTAGCATGTGTGCAGCCCAGGGCGTAAGGGCCATGCCGACTTGACGTCATCCCCACCTTCCTCCCGCTTACACGGGCAGTTTCCGAAGAGTTCCCGACTTTACGCTGGCAACATCCGATGAGGGTTGCGCTCGTTGCGGGACTTAACCCAACATCTCACGACACGAGCTGACGACAGCCATGCAACACCTGTCTCACTGTCTGTATTGCTACAGAGGGTACCACTTTCATGGACTTACAGTGGATGTCAAACCCTGGTAAGGTTCTTCGGTTAGTGACGAATTAAGCCACATGCTCCACCGCTTGTGCGGGCCCCCGTCAATTCCTTTGAGTTTCAACCTTGCGGCCGTACTCCCCAGGCGGGATACTTAATGCGTTAGCTACGGCACTAGAGGGGTCGATACCTCTAACACCTAGTATCCATCGTTTACGGCTAGGACTACCGGGGTATCTAATCCCGTTCGCTCCCCTAGCTTTCGCGTCTCAGCGTCAGTGGTGGGCCAGAAAGCCGCCTTCGCCACGGGTGTTCCTCCTGATATCTACGCATTTCACCGCTACACCAGGAATTCCACTTTCCTCTCCCACACTCAAGCCCTCCAGTTTCAAATGCAGTTCCGCGGTTGAGCCACGGGATTTCACACCTGACTTAAAGAACCGCCTACACGCGCTTTACGCCCAGTAAATTCGGACAACGCTCGCCCCCTACGTATTACCGCGGCTGCTGGCACGTAGTTAGCCGGGGCTTTCTCTGCGGGTACCGTCACATTCTTCTTCCCCGCAGGACAGAGCTTTACATCCCGAAAGACTTCATCGCTCACGCGGCGTCGCTGCGTCAGGGTTTCCCCCATTGCGCAAGATTCCTAATTGCTGCCCCCCGTAGGAGTCTGGGCCGTGTCTCAGTCCCAATCCGGCTGACCATCCTCTCAGACCAGCTACCCGTCGTCGCCTTGGTAGGCCGTTACCCCACCAACTAGCTGATAGGCCGCAAGCCCATCCTGAAGCGCATTGCTGCTTTAGATACATTGTCATGCGACATCGTATCCACATGCGGTATTACTCCCCTTTCGGAGGGCTATCCCACACTTCAGGGCAGGTTGCTTACGTGTTACTCGACCGTTCGCCGCTAGGTTTCACAAGACCTCTGCCGAAGCTTTGGTCAGCGTGAAACCCCGCTCGACTTGCATTTCTTAGGCACGCCGCAAGCGTTCGTCCTGAGCCAGGATCAAACTCTCCATCAAAAAAACTACAAAAACTGACCACCATCCAGAAAGAAGCGCCCTACTAGAGAGCAAATCTTAGAGGAAAGCACTCAGTTTAATTAGCTTTCATAAGAGACTGGTGGACCTTCTCGATTTCTCGATCGGACCCGGTTTGAACTTACCTGACATCCACATTGTTTCACTGGAATCAACGTGTGCTCCGCTTGCACTATTCAATTGTCAAGGTTCTTGCGTGGAGGAAACTCCTCCAGCGCACAACGATCATTATACCGCCCCGGTTCCGGAATGTCAACACTTATTTTGGACTTGGCTCAATTATTTTTCAGCCAGCATCCAAAGCGCGCATCCCGATCCAGCGCAGGGTTGTATCTTACCACACTCCCTCGGGCCTGTCAATCACATTTCACCGAGAATGCAAAAAGTTTCTTCCCACTAACCTGCGGAGGCGAAACACAGAGGATCAGGTACGTCGATAACGACTGTCGCACGCCCCAGTTTGCATCTCCGCAGGAATGGGAATCCTATGTCTGCGCATCCAATTTGGATACGCATCATGTGAAAGGAGGTTTCGATAAGGAACATGAAAGTTACTCGACTTGCGCTAACTCTGGGACTCATCGCACTGCTGCTGGTCCCCTGTGTAGCAGACACTGATGGTAAGAAGGGCACCATGGAGGGGCCCACGTGCGGGGTCAACGCCGATGTGGGCGTGATGGACGAGGCTCTTAGCCAACAGGCGTTCAACGCCACCGTCCAGCCTGGTCCGAGGGTCAAAGCAGGACTGCCACTCTCAGCGGACGTGTATGTGAACGGTGCGTTGGCGATACGCATTCCGGCATCAGCCGCCGGACTGACTCCGATGCAGCGGGCCGAGATCGTCGCAAACCGCCTGAACGTCGCGTTCGCCGGCGGGAAATCCTGGCTGGACTCGCAGGTTCTGGCGAAGGATGGTCTATGGACCTTCAGCATCGGCGATGATCTGATCGCCACCGCTGACGCCAACTCGGCGCGGGCCTTCAACACTCAGACCGGGGACCTTGCCGGCATGTGGGCGCGTCAGACTGTTATCGCGCTCGGCGGCGAACCTCAGATGATCGCCGCTCAGATCATGCCGACGACAGCCATCGCCGGATCGATGCAGGAACTCGGCGGAGCAGCCTGGATGGTCGCGCCGATCAAGACCGTGCCGTCGCTCAATGTATCGTCACGGGAATCGGTGGGGAGCATCACCGTTGGTGGGACTCAGAGCAGTCTGGACAGGGTCACATCAGTGGCGGTCTATGCATATGCCAAGAACAACGCCAACATCTGGCTGTTCGTGCCGACTACGACCAACTCGATCACCGGCAGCATGGTCCCGAGAGTCACGGCAGTTGGCGTCATCCGCGTGCCCTCTGAGTTGTTGCCCTTGCAGGACATACTGATGGGCGATGAGGCGACCGGGGCGATGAACGTGCTGACGCCCACTCAGTGGAACACGTCGATCAACGAGCAAATGGCGGCTTGGAAGGTCACCCTTCAGGGATCGACCAAGGTGGTGCCGCTGTATTCGATGCAGATGAACCACGTGATCGGCGCTGCCCAGGTCGTCGGTGATGTCGGCGGACTGACACAGACTCAGGCCGTCATCGCTTCCGACGCAAACGGCGTCACGTCATTCGGTGCAACTTCGGTCGCGCCGGGGATGATCTCCGGCCAGCCTTCGATGCTCAGCAGCGTCGTTGTCTCGGCCCTGATCTTCTACCCGACCGGCGGGATGACGAGCCCGGAAACGACGGAGACGCCGGAAACGACCGAGATGATGGATATGATGGAAATGGAATAGAGACACACCCCGAGGGTCGGGCCTCCCTTTCCTGGGGAGGCCCGACCCGCACGTTACCTTTCGATCTCCAACTCGTACCACAGCGTCCGCCACTTCGGACCTATCTCCAACGTCAACTTGCCTCCATCGACTCGACACGATACCGGCACGGCCCTTCCGCCACCACCGTCGAGGGCGTACACCGTAGCCGCCGACGCTGACGCAGCCAGCTCGATGACCGCCGGGATGCCCTCCGCCATGACCGGACCTTTCCCCCATTGAGTTCCCACGCTGGTCCGAGTCGCATTCCAACCCATCCCCTGGTTTTCGACTTTGCCAACCGCGGATATCAGCAGATGACCCGACGACTCCAGAGGCTTGCCATCCAGGGAGATCACGGTGATGGCCGCGAACTTGTCGGGCGCCCCGAGGATCTCGATGGTCAGTCCCCCGAGGTCGATTGGACCACCGCCCGCAAACCCGACGACACCTCTGCTCTTGGGAGAGTTGATGGTGAATATGGCGGGTTTCCAGATCACCGCGGACAATGACTTAGACTCCTGGCGTCGTACCGCCTTGTCCTTGCTGGAAAAGCGCACCGAAGTCCGCGCGGAGAGCGCCTCGGCCTTCAGTATCCCCACGGATTCCCAGGCGGCCATCGCGTTGTCCCCATTCCGGAACAACTCGCCCGGAACCATGAAAGCGGGAAACTCCATCTCGGTCGAGGACTCGAGCCGAGGGACATCAGCTCTCCGAAAGATGGCCGCAGCAGCCGGAAGGAACATGATCTTCCCGGGATGGCTGTCGATCGAGAAGTAGCCCGCGATCTGCTCTCGGTTCCAGTCGCCGTTGGCATGGTAGTCGAAGAGGAAGATGCCGTCCCAGTCCTGCAGAGCGGCGAACGATGCCAGCATCGGGAGGCATTCCGCCGAGTAGTCGTTCGGCGCAGAATGATTGTACTCGCTGACGACGAACGGCTTGCCGGCGACGCGATGAAGCGCCATCCAGGTGAGCGAGTCGTCTCCCGGCTTCGCCACCATCGGAGTGTTGAGAATGCTCCAGTCTGTGCCATCCCAGGACTTGTGTGGGAAGTATGGATGCTGCCAGTAGCGATGGTCGTCCGCGTAGTCCATGAAAGACTCGCGATACATGCCGGCGATTCCCCCCATGCATACCTGACTGTCTATCACGAGAGACTTCGAGCCGAGGGTCTTCTTGACGAACTGATGCATCTCCTGAGCATATGCGCGCTCAGTATCGACAGCGAAAGCCAGGAAGTCCATACGCTGCTGAGCCGTATACATGGTGGTCGGGAATGCGATGCCGCCCGATTCGAGGCCGGCGTCATCCGGCAGGCCGCCTCCCCCACCCCGCCGAAGCTCGATTCCCGCTAGCCAGACCTCACCGATCGCGTTCTGGAAGTTGAAGCTCAGCCTCGTATGCTTCGGCTCGACCTGCGACGCATAGAAGGAGTACTCGAACTCCCGCCATTCGGGAGTCAATTTGACCGCTCGGGAGAGGCCGACATCACGCCAGGGTGATATGTCCAGGCGGACATCCAGGCGTATCTCTCGCGGCTGGTCGGAGCGCGCCCGGAAGCGGACGGTGTACGGCTTGCCCTCGACCAGATCGAGGCCGAGTTGGTGGACCTGGAAGTGCCAGGCCTGAGCGCCGGGATTCGTGAGTTTCGCGTGGAGGCACTTCATACCGGGCTGAGGACCGTCCATGACCTCCATCGAGGCCTTCGCAGGGGAGGGCGCCTCGAGCAGCCAGCGCTCCGTCCCGGCCGAGAAGTCGGAGTTCGTCAGGATATTCGCGCCGATCGGTTCACTTCCGGCCTTCCATGCCATGCGGAGGTTCTCCGTCGAGGAGTACTTCGCCCGCAGCCACGTGACCCACTTCTCCCTCAACTGAGAGAGATAGTATTCCGGCCAATCGGCGACACTGCCGTCGAGGCAGTAGTCCACCAGGCTGTTCTCGTTGTTGATCTCGATCATGGCGACCGACGGCTCGTCGACGTAGCGGGTCTTGGTGTACGGATTCAGATGGGTGAGAAGCTGCGTGGCGTACTCCTTCTGGAGGGCGATCATCCGTGGCTCGAAGTTGTCCACACCCTTATCGTACTTCGGCAGTCTCGCTGTTTCGAGGAAGCCGTCAGCCTCGGTAAACTTGCGCGTGACGTGAAGGTTGATGTTGGCGTATATGCCCCGAAGCTTGAACTGGCTGATCAGGTAGTCGAGCCTATCGAGTTGCCCGGCATCGATGTGCTGCTTATCCTTGAAAGCCGGGTCCCAGATGCCCAGGGGAGAGTACATGGCATCCATGCTGTGAAGCCGAACGCAGTTGATGCCGAGTTTCGACAGTCTCAGTGCCAGGCGTTCGGCAACTGCGTGTTCCGGAAAACATCCCGAATATCCGAGATTCACCCCGAGGTAACGAACGCGATTCCCCTTGCCGTCGAACAAATGGCCGTCCATCGCCCGAACGAATCCGCCCTTCCCCGCAGGGCACTCGTTCATCCACGACATATCGGTCGCGTCGTGGGCGACGTCCATTGTCTCGACCGAGAATGGGAACATGGCGCTATCCACGGCCGGAACGGCGGCCGATGCCAACACCAGCCTCACGGCCAGACTCACGATCACTTTCATCATCCTATTGCCCTTCCCGGCATGGGCCACCTGTGAGACCATGTCCTCACCAGAATATGGCCTGCCGAAGATTGTGTCAAGATGAATGTCTCCAACCCCGCAGAAGTGTGGTAGAATGTGGAAGTCGGGTCCGCCATGACGGCGGCCGACCAATACTCAGGCAGGTACAGAATCAGTGGATATGCAGGGTAAGGGAACGGTAATAACCCAACAGGGCTACAATGATATAGTGAGCGAACTAGAGAACTTGCTGACCGTGGAGCGGCCTGCTGTCGTCGCGAGGCTCAAGGAAGCCATCGCGCTCGGCGATCTGAAGGAGAACTTCGACTACCACGATGCCAAGCGACAGCAGGGCATGATGGAATCCCGCATAAGGGATCTCAAGAGGATCCTCGACGACTCCGCCGTGATCGACTGCGCCAATGGAAACGGCGAGATCGGCGTCGGATCGAAGGTCATGGTTCGCGACCTGAACGATGATTTCGAGGACGAGTATATGATAGTCGGCCCACCGGAAGCCGATCCGACTGAGGGCAAGATATCGTATGAGTCGAACGTCGGGTCTGCTCTCCTCGGACGGAAAGTCGGCGACCGGGTATCGGTCGAGACCCCGTGCGGCGTGCTCGAATACGAGATCGTCTGCGTCCAGTAGCAATGGTTGATGGTTCATGGTAAATGGTTGATGGGAGACATCCGCATCTACCACTCCCCATCAACCATCAACCATTCTCCATCACTTCGCCTCCGCCGCTGGTGCTACCTCAGCCGAAGCCGGGTCCTGCACGGGGGCCGGCGACACGACCTCAGCCGCCGCTTTCTCCACGTCAGCCGGAGGAGTAGCAGTGGGATTCGAAACGGGCGCAGGTGGCACGGTAGTGCGCTTCTCTGCGTCGTACAGCATGTCGTACGTCGCATTCATCAGCTTGGCAAATCCCTGGCGCTCGGGCGAGTTGTAGATCGCGGAAGCGTTGTCGGCCGTCTCGTTCCAGTTGTAGTACCCGAGACCGTTTGCGGAAGCGGCGCAATCGATACCGAAGGCCACCGCCCTGTCGTTCGATGAATCGCCATAGAACCGGTATCCGAGGACCACTTTCTTGCCGTTGAGCATCATCAGGTCCTGGTCCTTCTTCACCTGGCCGGACGATGTGTTGCCCACGGTGCGGATGAAGACGATGTTGGCAAACTCGACGATCCGCATATCATTCGCGTCGTTCCAGCGGTACGCGCCGGCGTCGGGGTTGTCGATGCTGAAGGGATACGCGATCTCGGCGGCCAGAAGAACATCCTTGTGCCTCTTGCGAACATCCGACGCGATATCGTTCAGCGCATTGCCGATGATCTTGGCGCGGAAGGCCATGTGTTCCTTCACGGCAACCGGCATCTTCTGCTTGTCCTCGAATGCGTAGTTGAAGATCGACTTGTCGCAGGGGTCAATCTCGTCGAAGGTCTTATAGCTGGTTCCCCACTTGGAGTTCAGTTGGTTCAGATCGTAGTAGCTGGCCTTCATCCACTTGCGGAAGTAGTTGTTCGTGTCTTCGTCAAACGAGAGCGGCATGCCCTTGTCGTCACGCCATCCCGCCTCGACCATCAGCGCCACGACCGGCCGAATCCGCTTGCCATCCTTGATCCGGAGCAGCGCGGGGTCGTTCTCGTACCGGTCCAGGTAGACGTCGATGTAGTGGGCCAGCGCGCTCCTGAACTCGCCGTCTCGGAAGTCGCAGGAGTCGGGAACAGGCTGCTTGTCCTGGTTCACCGCCTGCTTCAACTCGAGGCGCGAGAACTGCATCAACCCCTGGCGGTCTCCCGCTTGCAGCTGCAACCACGGGAGGACGCTGACCTTCTCCTGGCCTGCGAGCTTGTACTCCCTGTCGAGCCAGAACCAGTCGCGGTTGACCGCCTGGCTGACCTCGTGATCGACGCAAATCGTATTGAAGCCAATTTCCCTCAGCCGCTGGAGGTCCTTTGTCACGGCGGCATCGTCGCTCTTCCACGGCTCCCACCAGTGGCCGAAGAAGTAGATAGACTTCAGCAGTTGGCCGTCCGCCAGTCGGATGGGATCCTGTGTGGTGATCTTGCCCGCCTGCACGACCCCGGCCAGGATTATGAGCGCGATGCAGAGGACGAGCAATCTCGAATGCAGCCTTGACATTGAAACCTCCTGTCGTTCACTGGGAAACCGCGATTATCGTTAGCCTGAAACCGGCGCATTACGGAAGCCGGCACAATTGCCGGTATTCTAGCATTCGATAGCTTTCAGGTCAAGGAACTGGACTCGCGAGAAACAACTGGCGTCGGTGAGTTTGACAAAGACCCTCGCAAATCGTAGAATCCCTTGGAGTGCGGCGGCTTGACGCCGCTTTCGGAGTGCGATGGCTCGACATCACTCACCTGAGCCGTGGCTCCACATGGCGGCTCCCCGGACGGCGTCAAGCCGCCGGGGACCAAAGCGATGTCGAGCCATCGCACTCCAAAGGATCACAATGGACAAGCAGGCGGCTGACCGGGTCGAGGAACTTCGGCAGCAGATCAATCATCATAACTACCGATACTACGCGCTCGATCAGCCGGTTGTCTCCGATGCCGAGTACGACAAGCTGATGCGCGAGTTGTCGGACCTCGAGGAGGCGCATCCCGAACTCGTCACGCCGGATTCGCCCACCCAACGAGTCGGCGCCGCGCCCGCGACCGCCTTCGAGTCCTACACCCATCGCGTCCCAATGCTCAGCCTCTCCAACGCATTCGGCGAGGACGAACTGCTTGCGTTCGACAAGCGTGTCAAGCGACTGCTCGGCATGGATGAGGACGCGGACGTCGAATACGTCGCGGAGTTGAAGATCGACGGACTGGCGGTCTCATTGACCTACGAGAACGGCCGGTTCGTTCGGGGTGCGACTCGTGGCGACGGATTCTCGGGCGAGGATATCACGACCAATCTCAGGACCGTCAAGGCGATACCGCTCAGCATGCTTGGAAATTCGAAACCGGAATCCAATGGGCAGCCTGGTTTCGAATTTCGAACTTCGCGTTTCGAATTCCCGCGCGTTGTCGAGGTTCGCGGTGAGGTTTTCCTGCTGCACGAGGAGTTTCGCCGGATCAACCGGGAGCGCGAGGAAGCCGGCGAGCCGACGTTCGCCAACCCGCGAAACGCGGCGGCCGGATCGGTCCGCCAGCTCGATCCGTCGATCACCGCAAAGCGGAACCTCGACATATTCGTCTACGGCGCGGGACAGATCGAGGGCATCGAGTTCGACACGCACTTCGAGATGCTGGAAGCATTCCAGGCGTGGGGGTTCAAGGTCAACCCGAACATCCGCCCCCGCAAGAACATCGCGGAGGTCCAGTCGTTCATCGACGAATGGGGCGCAAAGCGCGAGACCCTCGGATATGACATCGACGGCGTGGTGGTCAAGGTCAACTCGCTCGAGATGCAGGACCGCCTCGGGTTCGTGGCAAGGAGTCCCCGTTGGGCGGTCGCATTCAAGTTTCCACCGACTCAGGAGGCCACGGTAATCAGGGAGATCAACGTCCAAGTAGGCCGAACCGGCGCATTGACCCCGGTCGCCATCATGGATCCGGTCGAGGTCGCCGGCGTCACCGTCTCGCGGGCGACCCTGCACAATGAGGACGAGATCCGTCGAAAAGACATCCGCATCGGCGACACCGTGGTGATCCAGCGCGCGGGCGATGTCATCCCGGAGGTCGTACAAGTCATCACCGATAAGCGAACCGGCGACGAGCGGGAGTTCGTGATGCCGAGCGAGTGCCCCATCTGCGGCGGTGATGTCGAGCGTCCCGAGGGCGAGGCCGTCGCACGCTGCGTGAACATCGCATGTCCGGCCCAGATCAAGGAGCGGATCGGCCATTTCGCATCGCGAGGCGCTCTCGATATCGAAGGCCTCGGGCCCGCGCAGATCGATCAACTCGTCGAGTGCGAGCTGATACGCGATCCCGCCGACTTGTACCGTCTCAGCAAGGACCAGATTCTGACACTCGAACGCATGGGTGAGAAGTCCGCGCAGAACACCTATGACGCGATCCAGGGAAGCAAGTCCCCCACCCTGGCGCGGCTCATCTACGGCCTCGGAATCAGGCACGTCGGAGAGCACGTGGCGCAGGTATTGGCGGACCATTTCGGCAGCATCGAGACGCTCGCCGATGCCTCCGAGGAGCAGTTGAGTCAGGTTTCCGAGGTCGGCCCCGTCATCGCGGACAGCATCTCGGCCTTCTTTGGCGAACCCGAGAACCGCGAAGTCCTCGGGAAGCTGCGGGATGCCGGCATCAGCCCCGAGGTGACCACTCCCGTCGAGACACGCGCAGGAGTCGCGGGCAAGACATTCGTCTTCACGGGGGCACTGGAGCGCTTCAAGCGGGAAGACGCCGAGGAGACGGTCCGTAGACTTGGTGGGCGAGCGACCTCCAGTGTCAGCAAGAAAACCGATTTCGTCGTCGCCGGAGAGGACGCCGGATCGAAGCTGCAGAAGGCCCGCGATCTGGGCGTGGCCGTCCTGACTGAACAGGAATTCGAGGAGATGATATCCTGACAGAAGCCGTGGCCGAACCGAAACGGGCCTTCGACTGGGCGCGAGCGGTCTCAGCATGGGGGCCCGTCGTTATCTACATGGCGGGCATATCTCTGGCATCAGCACAGGAGACCATGCCTCTCGAGGGCCGGACCGCCCTCTCAGATAAGGAGATACACGCGATCGCGTACCTCGGGCTGCTCCTCCTCGCCTATCGGGCAGCCACGATGATTCCGCTCAGGAGCGCCGTCGATCCGGTCTTCCAGGCGTTCTTCGTCACGATCCTGCACGGAGCGCTCGATGAAGGTCACCAGTATTTCGTGCCTGGCCGGCAGTGCGACCTTTGTGACTTCCTGGCTGACGTGACCGGCGCACTGATAGCGGTCCTGGCAATCGTTTCCGTTCGCATTCTCACACGCAAGGGAGGAACCAAGAATGTCCGAAGAAGAGAAAGGCAATGAAATGACCGATGAGCCCACAGTCGAGCCGGATGACATGGCTCGGGAGGGCGAAGCTCCGTCTGAGCCCCTGGAGGCCGAAGCTCCGTCTGAGCCGGCCCAGGAGCCGAGTATGGAGGATATCGCCGCCGGACTGCCTCCCGTGGATGTCTACTCGCTGTTGAGAACGTTCATCGGCATGCTCGGAGCGCAGTCCTGGCAGTGGATGGGACTCGTGAAGGACCCCTCCACAGGCAAGATCGAGAAGGACCTCGTGCAGGCTAAGATCGCAATCGACGCGGTCGCGGCGCTTGTGGCACAACTCGAGGGAAAAGTCAGCGCGTCGGAATCAGCCGAACTGCAGGGGATGTTGAGCGACCTGCGCATCAACTTCGTGCGCCAAAGCTAGACGGGGGATGGTTGATGGGCGATGGTTTATGGTTAATGGCGGACCGCTCCCCATCCGCCATCAACCATTCACCATCAACCATCAACCATTCCCCCGCGATTTCACCATACGAATCGCCGTCCCGCGATGGGGCGAGCTGTTCACCTGGACTTGGTCCATCAACTGGCGGATCAGGATGAGGCCGAACCCCCCATCGCTGTCAGGGTTGCGACGACCCGTTGCACTGTCGAATCCGGTACCGCGATCGATCACCTCGGCTACGATCCTATCGCCGTGCGTAGAGCATCGGACAAGGAGTTCCGCCGAAGATGAGACACCGGCGGGATAGGCATGACGTACCACATTGGAGCACGCTTCGGAGATCGCCACCTGCAGATCTTCGACCGCGCACCGCGGCATCGATATACCCTCGGCCAAGCCTGCTATTATCGACCGTATCAGCGATATGTACTTGGCCCTGCTCGGCACTCGGAGTTCGATATAATCATCAGCGCCTCTCAGCGCTGTAGTTCCGTTTTTCATGAGTGATCACCTCCACCTCATAGGGATGAAGCTGATCAGTCGCCCTGGCATCACAGCCATACGCATTTTACCCGAAGTCATCTCGGGCAAAACCGTACTGCTACGGCATGAAGCAGGAATCACGGTCCGCCGGGCCAAACAATGTAGCTTGGAGGCGCATCATGCCGGACAACGAACCAATGCAGCGGTTATGGTCACCGTGGCGCATGGAGTACATCGAGAAGGCCGACGAGATACCCGGCTGCATATTCTGTGGCAAGCCCGCCGAACAGAAGGACCGGGAGAACGGCATCCTGCGCCGGGGAGAGACCGCATTCATCATGATGAACGCCTTCCCGTACAACACGGGCCACCTGATGATCGCTCCGTACAAGCACACGGCCGATCTGTACGAATTGAGCGACGAGGAGTTGCTGGAGATCAGCCACCTCGTACGATACTCCGTAAGTCTCCTCAAGGCGGTCATGAAGCCGGACGGGTTCAATCTGGGCGTGAATCTCGGGCGACCGGCGGGGGCAGGGTTCGCCGACCACGTCCACTGGCATGTCGTACCGAGGTGGAGCGGGGATACGAATTTCATGCCCGTGATCGGCAACACCAAGGTGATGCCCGAGAGTCTCGAGGCAACTTACGAAAAGCTTATGCGCCGGATGAAGGAACTGGGAGAACCGTAGGATGACCGAAGTCGAGGAGCGGTTGGAGGAGTTGCGGCAGCAGGTGCTGAGCTGCCGAGCGTGCGGGCTGTGCGAAACGGCCACCAATGTGGTTTTCGGCGAGGGGAATCCGAACACTCCCCTCGTACTGATAGGAGAGGGCCCCGGCGCGAATGAGGATGCCACCGGTCGTCCATTCGTGGGGCGCGCGGGCCAACTCCTCGACCAGGTCCTGCTGGAGAACGGCATCACGCGGAAGCACGTTTACATCTGCAACGTGCTGAAATGCCGGGCCAGCATCAGAGAGGGCAGCAGCATTCGCAACCGCCCGCCCAGCGCGGCGGAGGTCACCGCGTGCCTTCCCTGGCTCCAGAAGCAACTGGATATCATCAAGCCCATGGTTGTGTTGTGCCTGGGCGCACCGGCCGCAAACGTGATAATCCACAAGGACTTCAGGATGACCAAGGAGCGCGGCATCTGGTTCACAAGTTCATATGCCGGATATGCGATGGCGGGTCTCCATCCGGCATACGTACTCCGCCAGCACGGTGAGGCCTTCGACACCGCGCGCGCCTCGCTGGTGGCCGACATCGGGGCCGCTCGCAAGAAAGTCGTCGAACTGAAGAAATGCGTTAAGGAAGAACCGGAGGCCGAGCCGGAGAACCTGAACCTGTTCTGAAAGAGCCGATTTATCTGCGCGAGGTAGGGAACGGTCGCCGTCCCGTTCCGTCCCGCCGCAAACGGAACGGGACGGCGACCGTTCCCTACCTCGCGCAGACAAACCGAGGAGCTCCTGCCGTTCGAAGGCTGCAACTAGAATGATTGTTCAAAACACCCCGAGCCAAGTCGTCCTGCCGTGGATCGATCCCACGCGCGCATTCGCACAAGTGGCGGATCGGACGGGCTCGATCCTCATGGAGACCCAGCCAGGCTCCGGAGGTCGCTGGTCGATGATCTGCGCCGAGCCGTTCGCGGTCCTGGAGGGCCGGAATGGAACGGCCACACTCACCTCATCCGGCGGAACGGAATCCTACGCATCCGTCTTCGATGCCCTGCGACTCATACTCGCCGACCGCAGGGCGCTGATAGTCGCCGGGTACCTCGGGTACGAACTCCATGCCCACCTGCGAGATACGCCCATTCCCGTGCCTGATCCCGCCGAACCACTCGTGCCGGATTGCTGGCTCGGGCTCTACGACACCGCGCTCGTGTTCGATCATGATGAGCGGCGACTGGTCCTGCATCGATCCGACCGATCAACTACGTGGGACGCCGACTGGGAGCAACGGATCAGCCGTGCCGGAGAGATGGATCACAGTGCGCCACAGGGAAAGTGTTCTTCCGGCGAGCCGGTTTCCAGTTTCTCGAAGGCCGAGTACATCGATGCCGTGCGCAAGGTCAAGGGCTACATCGCATCAGGCGATATCTATCAGGCGAACCTCTCGCAGAGGTTCACGATTCCCACGGACGCGCCGCCCTGGGAGCTGTACCTCCGACTTCGCGAGTCGAACCCGGCGCCCTATGCGGCGTACCTGAACCTCGGGGGCTATCAGATCGTCAGCTCGTCACCGGAACTCTTCCTCGCATTTGACCCCACGACGTGCATCGCTGAGACGCGCCCGATCAAGGGCACGAGGCCACGGGGAGCATCCGAGCATGAAGACAGGCTGCTGGCGGACGAACTGCTGGCGAGTGAGAAAGACCAGGCTGAGAATGTGATGATCGTGGACCTCGAGCGAAATGACCTCGGACGCGTGTGCCGATTCGGCTCGGTAGAGGTGCCGGGGCTCTTCACGCTCGAAAGCCATCCGACGGTCCACCATCTCGTTTCGACGGTCAAGGGGACTCTTCGACCCGAGTGCGATCGAGTCGATCTGCTGATGGCGTGTTTTCCGGGAGGCTCGATCACAGGCGCCCGAAGATCCGCTCGATGGAGATCATCGCCGAGCTGGAGCCCGTGCCCCGATACGTCTACACGGGGTCGATCGGCTGGTTCGGTGCTGATGGAACGATGAACTTGAGCATAGTGATTCGAACCGCCGTCTTCAAGGACGGACTCTGCTACCTGCACGTTGGCGGCGGGATCGTGGCTGATTCCGATCCGGACATGGAATACCAGGAAACGCTCGATAAAGGGCGCGCTTTCTTCGAGGTGTTAGGATGTGCATCGATCTGAATGAAACTTGGGGACTCGTATACGTGAACGGCACGCTGATGCCTGCTGGTGAGGCGAGTGTGTCCGCGCTCGATCGCGGGCTTCTCTACGGGGATGGCTTGTTCGAGACGATCCGGGTGTACAACGGTATGCCGTTCATGCTCGACGCTCACATCCGACGCATGGGCGACGGATGCGCGGTCATCGAATTCCCGCCACCGGATCCTGACGAGATCAGGCGCGCCGCACGTCAGGTCCTCGAGGCCAACGACCTCACCGGAGATGCCTACCTGCGAGTCACCGTCACCCGTGGCCCGACCGGTCGCATGTGGACGGATCTCGGAGGTTCGCAGCCGACGCTGATCGCAGTGGCGAAGCCCTACTCGCCCCCGGACCATGGCAACGGATTGCGGCTCACTGTTTCCCAATCGTTCCGAAGCGACGAGCGCAGCCCGCTGAGCCGGATCAAGCAGACCGGCATCCTATGGAAGATCATGCCCAGAGTCCAGGCGCAACGCGCGGGCTTCGATGATGCGCTGCTGCTCAACACGTCCGCTGACATCTCTGAGGGGACTTCCGCGAACATCTTCTGGACAAAGGACGGCGCGCTGCATACACCTGCGCTCGAATGCGGGATCCTTCCCGGAATCACGCGATCGCTCGTCATACAAGTTGCGCGCGAGCACAACATCGCTGTCACCGAGGGATGCTTCCCGATCGAGCATCTGCTCAGCGCGGACGAGGCGTTCCTGACGAGTTCGACCGCCGAGCTTGTCCCCGTCCGCTCCATCGGCGACACCGAGTTCCCCGGCGGACCGATCACAGGTCTCTTGACACGGCTCTACCGTCAGAGGATACGCGTCTCCCAAACCTGCCCTTGATCGCACGGCGCAAACACGGTACAATAGCCTACGGAGGATTCAAGTCATGGCAGACAACAAACCACTTGGTGAGATAATCGTAGATATGGGCTTCGCTTCGCGCGATCAGATAATCGAGTGCCTCAACATGCAGACTGAGATACACCAGAAGGGGCTCGACCGAATCCCGCTTGGCTCGCTCCTGATCAAGACCGGGTATCTGACGTCCAACCAGCTCGACAAGGCGCTCGTGAAACAGATGAGGCACCGGCTGCCGAACTGAGAGCGGATAGACATTAGACTCTGGACATTAGACTCCGGATGGAAGGTCCAATGTCTGACGTCTAAGGTCTAGTGTCTAATGTCTCCCCCGCAATCCCTTCAACACCGCGATATCCCGGGCATGATCCTCGGGAGACTCAGCCGGCGACTCGACGATAACTGCCAGGTCCGTGAGCGCCGGATGCTTCAGCAGGGCCGCAAACCCATCGATTCCGATCGTGCCTCGCCCTATGTTCGCATGCCGGTCTGCGCGAGAACCGACGGCGCTCCTGCTATCGTTCAGATGAAGCAGTTTCAGCCACTCCATGCCGACAACTGAGTCGAACTCGGCGAGAGTCCGGTTCACGGCATCCTCGCTCGACACATCGTACCCGGCGCCCCACAGATGCGCGGTGTCGAGACAGATTCCGAGCCTCCCGCCGAACTCCGACAGCCCGCTGAGAATCGCGCTCAGTCCCTCGAATCGGCTTCCGATGAGGTCACCCCCGCCCGCCGAGTTCTCCAGCAGCACTATGGCTGGTGAAGTGCTGTCCCCGAGGACTCGTCTGACCGCATCCTGCACCCGAGGCACGCCCGCTTCCATGCCGTCGCCGCGGTGGCTGCCGATGTGCGTCACCACGAACTCAGCGCCGAGTGCATCGGCCCGGACGAGTGAATCAGCCAGCGCATCGACTGACTTGGAGTAGATGGCCGCGTCCGGAGAGGCGAGGTTCAGAAGATATTGTGTGTGGACGACGACGGGGTGGATATCGTGCCGAGCGGTGAGACTCCGGAAGAGGGCGGCGAGATCATCCGGGATCGCACGGGTCCGCCAGGCGCTCGGGTTGGCGGCGAAGACCTGGATCGCCTCGCAGCCGATGCCCGCGGCCACTTCAACGGCCTCTGCGAGTCCCTTTCCGGTACGCTGGTGTGCGCCGATTCTCATGGCAGGATGACCTTCGGAGTGCGGTGGCTCGACACCGCCTTTTGCGGCTGTGGAATTCGGTGACGTGCCCCGGAAAGGCGGTGTCGAGCCACCGCACTCCGAAGGTCATCCTGCCTGGTCACTCGTCCTCGATCTCATCGAGCCCGTTAGGGGAATAGCTGAACGAGCTGGTCTCCTCGCCTCGGAAGACGGTCACCAGCATTTCCTCGCGCTCGAAACTGGGCAGGTAGGAGGAGACGATGTCGTCGTCAATGGCGGCAAGGAGTTCCTCTTCCTCCGAGAGCGTCACGTCCACCTCGAAGATCATGGTTACATGGACCGTGTAGTGGGCGTAGTGGACGTGGATCTGTCCCACTCGGCGCTCGCCCTCCCACACCACATATATCTCGGAGGATACAGTTCTCACCAGCCTGGAGAGCTTGAAAGTATCGGCCACCGCAGTCTCCTTCTATCAGTCATTCCCAACTCCAAAGATTATACGGCTTTCCGGCCATCTGCGCAAGGAATTCGGAGTTGGCGCCGCGATCGTTCTGAGTGTGCCAATACGAGTTTTGTTTTCCGAGGCCGTGGGTAATCGATACACAGGTCATCAGTGGCCGAAAGGGGTTGGACGATGGAAGTCTGGCAGTTACTGATAGCGATATTCACGGGCATAATCGCCCTTAGCAACCTTTTGCTCCTCGGCGCAATCGCGTACCTCGCGTTCACCGTGAAGAACCTGCTGACGGACTCGGTTCAACCGGCCATATGTGAGGTCACTGAGACCATTAAGACCGTGAACGGGATGGTCGAGAGAGTGGAGCAGAAGGCTGAGAACATACTCGACATCAGCGAGGAGACCGCTCGTCGAGTTTCCGGATCTGTCGTTGCGGCAACTGACCTGGTTCAACACAGCGTCGCCGCTCCGTTTATCAATCTGGCCAGTATCATGGCAGGCGTTAGCAAAGCTGTAGAAACACTCAGGCGATCCGCCTGAAAAGGAGGTATCGAAAGTGGCTCGTAAAGGAAACTTCATTCTCGGAATAGCCATTGGCGCTGCAGCCGGAGCGCTCACGGCGCTTCTATATGCTCCCCGGCGCGGCGATGAAATGCGCGGGGAGATCAAAGACAAGGCACTGCAGGCCGGCTCCAAGGCCAAGGATGTTTGGAGCGACACGAAGGATCAGACTACAAAGCTCGCCGGATCGGTTGCCGACCGCTCGAAGCAGGTGGTGGAACGAAGCCGGGAAATGATCGGTAGCGGTGCGTCCAGACTTCGCGGGGCGATCTCGTCCGGACGCGAAGCCGCCCAGGAAAAGCGCGAGGAACTCGAGGCCGAACTGGACCGAGAAGAGGAGATGATCGAAACGCTCGCGTCGTGATCAATCCCCCTGGCACATCGCGAGGTTGTTGATGAGGCGGGCCTATGGCCCGCCTCTTTTCGTTTGCCACTGTAGGGAACGGCCGCGGCCCCATTTCCGTGGATGGCGGTATCCATCCAACTGAGCGCAACAGCGGGCGTTCACTGCGAAGTCTGCCTGGGACTGAAATGGTCGCGAACGCCAATGACCTGCGTGACGAACCCGACCGCCATGATGGCCATCGAGATCAGGAAGACGTAACGAATCGGCAAGTCATGGGCATGGAACTGAGAGACGATCAGCGCCCCCACAAACGGAGCCGTCGTGCCCCGAATGCCCAGCAGGAACGAATGGAGCGCCTGGTATTGCGACTCCCGGCCCTCATCAGCAAGATGCAGGATACTGTTGAAGTAGCTGAGTTCCACCCCGCCCATTGTGAGGCCCGTGATGATCGAAGCGGGCAGGAGCATCCATACGTTGTCCGACAGGAAGTAGAACAGAGGCACGAAGGTAACCAGCAGGACGTTGATCGCCACCGCCTTGAGTGGGCTGCGCGCATCCACGAACTTCCCCCAGTAGAAGTACGACAGCATCCAGATGACCGTCGCCGTGTTCGCGAGGATAGCCACCTGGGTCGAAGTGATGTGAAGCTGATCCACCTGGTAGACAGGGTACAGCGGCGCGACGATCAGGTTGCCGAACCCGAAGATGAAGACGGATGCCGTGAACCACCGGTAGTTGCGATCATCCCGCAGAATGCACAGCGTCGTCCTGATGAACTCCCAGGTCGGGGTCTTGCGGTTGTCGGGATGATTCGGGTCCACGGGTGCGGTCTTGACGGTGCCGAATGCAATCGACGATCCGACCCCGATCAGGCCCGCAATGGGGAATATGTACTGGAAGCCGATCTTCCCGAGCAGCGGCCCGACGATCAGCGTTGAGAAGAATGTCATCATCGCCACGCCGATGCGTATGTACGCCATGATCCGCCCGCGATGCGCATCCGGGTAGATCTCCTTCATCACGGCGGCATAGGCCGGTGACGCCACAGTCGCGATGAGCTGAATCCCACTCACCACAAGCGCGAACCGCAGCGGCGTTCGGGCAAAGAGCATCAGCAGGAAAAGGAAACGGGCGATCCCGGTTGACCACACCACGAAAGGGAGCTTCCGCCTCCCTTCCATCGCGTTGGCATAGAAGAGGGCGAACATATGGCCGACGAACGGTGCGGCTGTCATCAGGCTGATCAACCCGACGCTCGCATGCAGCTTGTCCCGTGCGATGAACCCGATGAACGGAAAGATGGCGCCTGTGTAGAAGCCGACGAGCATGCCTCCGATGGCATCCTTCCGATAGGCATCCCTCGCCTCCGCCGGCACCGCTTTCTCGAAAAGCAACTTACGACAATCCTTTCTCAGATCCGGGCTGTGCCGTCAGCACCTCGATCAGCGCCGCCATGTTCTCAGCGGGCACATCGGACGGAACATCGTGCGACGGCGAGGCGATATACCCACCGCCGCGCCCGAGTTCTCGAAGAAGCATCCGGGTCTCGTCGCGCACCTCGTCCGCCGTACCGAGTGGGAGCAGCCGCTGGACGCTGATTCCTCCGAAGAACGAGAGCTGCCCGTGATAGCGCTTCTTCGTCTCGAAGACGTCCATCACTTCCGGCTGGAACGGGTTGAAGATGTTGACGCCGATCTCCACCAAGTCGGGCAGGACCGCCTTGACGTCGCCGCAGCAGTGGATCATCACGTACTTGCCCGCCTGATGCACCGCATCGTACATCCGCGCGATCCGCGGCTTGATGAACTCCCGCCAGAGCGCCGGGCCCATGAGCACACCCGCCTGGCTGCCCCAGTCGTCGCCGAACCGGATGCAGTCGATGTCATACGTGACCGCGAGCCGAATCCGAGCGAGGTTGTACTCGGTGATCCGGTCGAGCAACTCGTGGGCAAACGAGGGATTCTCGAGCATGTCCACCATGATCTGCTCCATGCCGCGCAGAGTCCAGGCCCTCTCGAAGAGGGAGAACCCCATGCTCACCACACGGAACTCGTCGGGATGGCCGGGGACGAATGCTTCATACATCTCCCGAACACCCGGGGATTCGGGCGCGGGTGGCTGCCAGTTGCGCAGATCGGCCTCGGGGAGCACCTGGCCCTCGACGTTTCCGATGTCCTTGTCCACGGTTCGATTCCAGACCACGCCCCACGGATCTCGGAAGTACCCCGGCCTGATCTCCTCCCATGGGCTCTGGCTGTTCAGACGAAGCATGGCAAGGTGGTCGCCGATATGCTGCTCGAAATCGGGGTCGCCGTAGAACTCGACCATCTTCTCCCGCGCGGGGATCGTGAAGGTCACGTGGTACGGCACTATGTCGGTGTCTAGGAACTGAATCGCACGGTACACGCGCTCTCTCGGCGTCATGGCTGATCGTCTCCTGTTCTGCTCAAAGGATAGCCCCCGCCGCCGCACCGTGTCAAGGCAAAGCAGACACCTGTGACGCTGTCATTCTGAGCGGAGCGAAGAATCTGTTCCTGGTATTGCCAGATTCTTCGCTCCGCTCAGAATGACAGCGTGGGGAGAACCGCCAGCAGTTGTCGAATATACACTAGACTGATGCACGGAGGTATGAGGGAACATGATCGACATCCACATGCACATCGGAAGGCTGTACCACTCCATGAAGGAGCCGTTCACCGCTGACGACGCGCTCCGATTCATGGACGCGAATGGCATCGAGAAGGCGGTACTGCTGCCGATCGAGAACCCGGAGGAGACGGACTACTTCGTCACCACTGAGTACGTATTGCAGGAGGCCGAGCGCCATCCCGACCGGTTCATCCCTTTCTGCAACATCGATCCCAGGCGGGGAAGCGCGGATCTATCCACCGACTTCCGCAGCATGATCAGGGAGTACTACGACCGGGGCTGCAAGGGATTCGGCGAGATCCTCGCGGGCTTACCTGTCGACGATCCGCGTCTGCAGAAGATCTACGAGGCGTGCGGGGAACTCCGCATGCCGGTTGACCTGCATATGGACACCCTGCGCTGCACGGATCAGATCGGCCTCCCCGGTCTGGAGGCGATGCTCCGGCAGTTCCCCGACACGGTCTTCATGGGCCATGCGATGCATTTCTGGTCGGAGATCGACGCTGATATGAAGGAGGCGGACAAGGGCGGCTACCCGGAACGACCCGTCAGGGCCGGCGGCACTCTGGTGAGACTGCTCGATACATACCCGAACCTCTATGGCGATCTCTCCGCCGGGAGCGGGTACAACGCGATCACTCGCGACCCGGAGTTCGGCCGCCGGTTCCTCGAGGCGCATCAGGACAGACTGCTCTTCGGCACCGATAAGCTGAGGGAGGACCAGGAAATCCCGATCATCGAGCATCTGCGAACCGTGGGCCTCCCTCACGATGCTTACGAGAAGATCGCCTTCCGCAACGCGGAACGGATACTGCCCTGAGGACTATGAAACACTACGCGATTCCGGCTCTCATCATGCTGAACCTTCTGCTCTGCAGCGCACTGACCGCAGCACCATCGAAGCCCGCGTTCACCCTGTGGCAGCTTCCCGAGCAGACCCACAGCCAGATGATGTCCTACGTCATCCGCACGACCAACGGCAAGGTTGTCGTGATCGACGGTGGGACAGCGGGCGATGCGCCTTACCTGCGCGGATTCCTGGCCGCTCTTGGCGACAAGGTAGACATCTGGTTCATCTCCCATCAGCACGACGACCACTTCGGAGCGCTTGGAGAGATCCTCTCGAAACCAGGCGATCTGAGAATCGGGCGGATCTACGCATCGACCCTCGACGACGCATGGATCAAGCAATACGGAAACGAGGGCGAGTACAAGTCATGGATCGGCTTCGAGCAGGCACTCCGCGGTGCGGGCAAGCGGATCATCCAACTGCAACTGGGCCGCACGTTGCTCATCGACGGTGTGAGCATCGAGGTGCTGGCCGTTGCCAACCCGGAGATCCATGCGAACGCGATCAACAATTCCAGCCTCGTCCTGCGAGTCTGGGATGCTTCCAAGTCGATCCTCTTCCTCGGCGACCTCGGTCCGGAGGGCGGTGAGAAACTCCTCCTCGGGAAGCTGCGCGATCGCCTGGACTGTGACTACGTCCAGATGGCGCACCATGGCCAGAACGGCGTGAATCTCGACGTCTACCGGGCGGCTTCACCGTCCTCCTGCTTGTGGCCTACTCCCCGGTGGCTCTGGGACAACAACATCGACGATCGAGGGAAAGGGACCGGTCCCTGGCGCACCCTCGAAGTTCGCGAGTGGATGGAGCAACTGCACGTCAAGTCCCACTACGTCTCCGCCAACGGCCTCCATCGCATCGACTGATCGGCCACCTGCAGTGCTTTGCACTCCTGCACGAGACCCCCACAGCACTCCTGAAAACTGCAAGCAAGCTCATGGTTGACATTTCGCATGATCGCTTGTCTCTATCAGTGACCGAACTAGCGAATATGCACTGCAAAGCGCCGACGAGAGCGCACGAAGGCATATCGGGTTCGGCAGTTCAGGGGGAATGTTGTTGTGAAAAAAGCTATTCTTCTGCTCGTATTGTGTCTATCGGTCGCTGGTGCGAATGCCGCCACTATCTCTTACAGCGATACAGCACCGGCCGGCCTCACTTATTGGAGTCATGTGTTGACGCTACCCAAGTTCGACCCGAGTCTCGGCAGCCTTCAGAGCGTGACCTTCCAGTTGGCAGCTCACGTCGAGGGCACCGCACAGTTCGAGAGCCTCGACGCCCAGCCCGCGACAGTGAACATGACGCTGGGAGCCATCCTCTCGCTCCTTCGACCGGACAACTCGGTGATCGTGACCGCAGCCCCGTCGGTGTCGACCAGCGATAACGTGACGGCTTTCGACACGGTGATCGACTTCGCCGGAACGTCCGGAAAGATCTACCCCAACCTGACTGCCGACGCGTCGAACAGCGTCCAGTTTACCTCGCCGCCCGATGACCTCTCCGCGTACATCGGCGCCGGGACGTTCAATGTCACCGCTACGGCAGCCGGCAACTCCTACGGGAGTGGAGCGGGCAACCTGATACTGCTGTTCCGGACTACCCCATCGGCGGCCGCGGAAGTCACCTACGAATATACACCCGTGCCGGAGCCATCCTCGCTGATTGCGCTCTGGTTCGGGGGACTGAGCCTCATCGGGCTCGCAACAAACAGAAGGCGATAGCCAACGCCTCACAGCCACGAGAAGAGAGAAGATGGAAGGGCGGCTGCCAAGTTGCAGCCGCCCTTCTTACGTTTGGAGTGCGGTGGCTTGACACCGCACTCCAAATTCATTTGCCAAGATGGTCGCCCTGGGCGATACAGAATATACATCTGCTTCGGCCCTGGGTATAAAAAGATCGGAGATTCCCTGATGGATTCGGAACAAACGTGTGACGGAAAGCATCCAGTTTAGTGTATAATGTAGTTCGGTCGGCAGCCGCCGTTTGTGGGGGCGAAGCATTGGCTACCGAATATGCGACCTGTCTGGGAATCGGCAGCCAATGCTTCGCCCCTACTGGAGCAATCGGTGCATACCATACCTGAGGAAGTCAAACAGCATATCGAGGGGCTGACCGACAGCCCGAATATCCGACTATCGGTCGAGAGCGATCTCTCCCCCGACGGCGAAATCGGAACGCAGTGGCTCGTCTCCACGGAGGACCGGCTCTACGTGATCTCGCCGGACCACGGGACTCCCATCGTCAGCCGCGACCTTACTCTTAAGGATGTGCTTGGCGTCAAAGCCGAGGCACAGGTGGGAAGTGGCTGCCTGATCGCGAACATCAAGGGCGAGTTCGTGCCCCTGATCCGATACTCGAACGCCATGACCAAGGAATTCGGGTACGCGGCGAAGCGCATCGAGGCACTAGCGAAGGGCGAGGAGCCGCCGGTTGCGACTGAAGACGACCGGACTCGCCGGTGCGCGAAGTGCGCATTCCCGCTCGAAACCGGATCGGACATCTGCCCGAACTGTGTGAACCGGGCGCGCGCTATGAGGCGGCTGCTCAAATACGTCGAGCCGTACAAGAAGCTCACCATCGTCGCCGGCACGCTCATGCTCGCCAGCCAGGCGATGCAGCTCGCGCCACCGTATCTGACAAAAGTCCTGGTGGATGACATCTTCCGGAAAGCCGAGCCGTTCAAGGGCAGGGCGCCCGAGGCATTGAGGCTCGATATGCTCCACATGCTGGGGCTGATTGTTCTGGCGTTGATAGCCACCAAAGCTATCGCCACCGTGATGGGGGTATTCCAGTCGAGGATCACAGCCTATCTGGGCTCGAAGATGATCCACGACATTCGAATGGAACTCTATGGCGCGCTCGAACGGCTGACGGTTGCCTTCTTCGACAAGCGGCAGACGGGATCGGTGATCTCGCGAGTCTCCCAGGATACCAACGCACTGCAGGAATTCCTGGCGTTCGATATACAGTACATAGCCTCGAACACCCTGCTGCTCATTTTCGTGCTCGGGCTCATGTTCCAACAGAACTGGAAGCTGGCGGCGCTGACCATCCTGCCCGCGCCGTTCGCGTCACTGGCTGCGATGCTGATCTTTACTCGCCTGCGATGGGTCTTCCGGCGGGTGTGGCACAGGTGGTCGAAGCTCCACAGCGTGATGTCCGATTCTCTCCAGGGCCTGCGGGTTGTGAAGGCGTTCGCGCAGGAGGACAAGGAGATAGGCAGGTTCCAGCGCCGAAGCAGTGACCTCGCTCAGGCGTCGATGCACGCGGAACAGACCTGGGCAACTCTCCTTCCGATCATGTGGTTCGTGCTCAGTTCCGGGCAGTTCATCGTCTGGTACGCGGGCGGGCGAGGAGTGATCGATTCCGGCCTGACGACCGGCACGCTCATCATGTTCATCGGCTGCATCGGGATGCTCTACGGCCCGCTCCAAATTGTGACCCGCATGTGGGACTGGATCGGTCGATGTCTCGCCGCGTCTGAGCGCGTGTTCGAGATCATGGACTCGCCCCGCGAGGAGTCCGATCCGGATCATCAGGTGCACATCCCGGACATGGAAGGGAGCGTCAAGTTCAACAAGGTGAAGTTCGGCTACGACAAGCATAACCCGGTCCTGCAAGAGATCGATTTCGAGATCAAGCCCGGAGAGATGATCGGCTTGGTCGGCCAATCGGGCGCGGGCAAGTCCACGATGATCAACCTCCTCGCACGGTTCTACCTGGCACAGGAGGGCTCGATCGAGATAGACGGCGTCGATATACGCAAGATCAACCTGGAGGACCTCCGCCGTCAGATCGGCATGGTACCGCAGGAGTCGTATCTGTTCTCAGGCACGATCTATGATAACATCGCCTACTCGAAGCCGAGTGCCACGCTCGAACAGGTGATCCGTGCGGCGAAGGCGGCGAACGCTCACGACTTCATCGTCGGCTTCCCTGACGGCTATGAGACGCAGGTCGGCGAGCGAGGCCAGTCGCTCTCCGGCGGTGAGAGACAGAGGATTGCGATCGCGCGGGCAGTCCTGCACGATCCGAAGATCCTGATCCTCGACGAAGCCACGAGTTCGATCGACTCGGCGACCGAGAAGCAGATCCAGCAGGCGCTGAATCGGCTTGTGAAGAACCGCACGACCTTCGCCATCGCACACAGGCTCTCGACCCTGGCCAATGCGGACAGGCTGCTCGTCCTCGAAAAGGGCAAGCAGGTCGAAATGGGCACTCACGAGGAACTCGTCAAGAAGGGCGGCGCGTATGCCAAGCTCGTCGAGTCGCAATTGGAGATGGCCAAGAATATCGGAGTGGGCGGATGACGGACGAGACTGCTGTTGACCAGATAACCGAGACGAAATGGGAGACCGAGAAGAACCTCGATGAGGCAGCCAGCGTGCGGTACCTCACGGCGGATGATATCGAGCTTTTCAGCACGCCGGCGGGAGGATTGCGGCTCACGTTGAAGGACGAGAAATCGGTGCTCCGGGTGAAGGCCCGGCGCTGCTTTCCCTACTCGATGCCCGACAAGTTCATCTCGATCAGGGATGGAGGCGACGGAGAGATCGGCATCATCGCCAACCTGGGTGACATGCCAAAGGACTATCGGCGCTGGATCCAGGAGGACCTCGACATGCGGTACTACGTGCCGCTGGTGAAATCGATCAAGACGATCCGGCAGAGGTTCGGCGGCATCGAGTGGCATGTTGATACCGATCGAGGCCCGAAGCGCCTGATCACCAAGGGCGTGCACGACACGATGACCGAGGTCGAGATCGGCCGGTTCGTCGTCACCGATGTGGACGGCAACCGCTACGAGATCCTCCTCGACAAGCTCGACCTCCCGAGCCGCGAATGGCTCAACCGGCTGATCTAGGCCCCCGGATGCTGCGGGAATGCTTTTCTTTCCCGCAGCATCGCCACACGCGAATCTAAGATCGACCTTGACAAGGTCGATCGGAGGGCGTAAATTGGAGTTAGTATGCCACTGACCGCAAGAGAGGTGATCCGGGCGCTGGAGCGCGCGGGCTGGCAGCAGACGCGGCAGAGCGGTTCGCATATACGCCTATACAATCCCAAGAAACCGGCAAACAGCGTTACGGTGTCCATCCATCAGGGGAACGAGATACCCGCCGGGACATTGCGCGCCATCCTGCGATCAGCAGGGCTAACCCCGGCCAAGTTCAAGGAGCTGTTGAAGTAATGACCCGTGAATATACTATGGTGCTGACTCCGGAGCCTGAGGGAGGGTTTACAATCACGGTTCCCTCCCTACCTGGCTACGTCGGCTATGCGGAAACCGAAGAGGAAGCGCTCAAGCTCGCCCAGGAAGGCATTAAGTTCCACATAGACTCACTCCTTGCAGAGGGACAGCCCGTGCCGGTGGAGGTCAGCGCGCCTCGTGTCCTCAAACTGCGGGTGGCGGCATAGATTCTTGAGCGGCCAGCGGCGCCATCATGGGTTCTTGGCCTGGCGGAGGGCTTCGAGGGCGGCTCTGAGGGCCTGGACACCGTCATGGCCTGACGGGAGCCCGATCAGTTCGCCCTTTCTGATGCTCTCGGCGAACAGAGTATACATCCTGTCGAACGCCTTCGAAGGCGCGCTGATCGCTCTTCGGAAGCACTCGCCCTTCGTGTAGACGCTCAGCTCCTTCCGATTCCCCCACCCCTCGATGCTGCACTGCGAATCGTGGTAGCTGATCAAGCCGTCCGTGCCGATCAGGTCGTACCGCAGATTGGCTTCATGCTGAGGAGTATTGTGGGTATATGCCCAGCCGTTCTCGTTCAGCAGCATCACGCCGTTCTCCATCTTGCACGTTGCGATCACGTGATCGGGGTTAGGCCAATCTTCGATGTAGACGCCCTTCGCGCAGATCTCCGCGAACTCGGAGCCGGAGTAGTACCGCCCGAGGTCGAAGTAGTGGATGCCGCAGTCGACGATCGGGCCGAGGCCTTCGGTGATCAGCATCCTGTACCGGTCGTCGCCGGCCCATCGCCCACCCATCCAGTTGCCGACACATCTGATCACCTTCAACTCGCCGATTGCGCCTGAGTCGAGCAGCCGCTTCATCTCGGGATGCGGCTCGGAGAGTCGGAGTTCGAAGTTGATGGCGAACAGCTTCCCGGCCTGCTGCATCGCGTCAACCATCTCCTGCCCCTGCTCGACGGTCGGTGCGATCGGTTTCTCGCCCAATACGTGCTTCCCGGCCGCGGCGGCATCCATCACCACCTGGTGGTGGTCCGGGAGGGGAACCGCCATGCCGATCGCGTCGATGTCATCGCGGGCGAGAAGTTCGTGATAGTCCGTATATGTGCCGTCGATGCCGTACTTCTCCTTGAGTTCCGCAAGGCGATCCTCACTCAGATCGGAAACGGCAACGAGGTCGATGACGTCGGTAAGCGAGGCCAGCGCGGGCAAGTGTCCGTAGCAGGCGACCGTCCCGCACCCGATCATGCCCATCCGTACTTTCTCCATCACAATCCTCCCACCTCCGAATACCGTAGGGACGGCGCTTCCACGCCCGCCCGCACACCGTAGGGGCGGCGCTTCTATGCCCGCCCGCACACCGTAGGGGCGGTGCTTCTATGCCCGCCCGCACACCGTAGGGGCGGTGCTTCTATGCCCGCCCGCACACCGTAGGGGCGGCGCTTCCACGCCCGCCCGCGCCGGGAGGCCGTTGAAGGCCTCCCCTACGGGTGATACGCCAAGAAAGCCGGCCGCCCTTAGTAGAACGACCGGCTCCCTGAAAACCGAAAGATGTGCGAGTGCTTATGCGCCCAGCTTCAGGTGCACATAATACACCATGGCCGTCAGCACCATGAATGAGATCGCAGCGTACTTCGTGAAGAGACTCAGCTTCTCATCGGCTCCGGGCTTGCCCCTGAAACTGGACGACATCTTGCCGCCGATGGTCCCGCTCAGACCCTCACTCTTTGTCGTCTGTGACATGACGAGCGCAATCAACGCAACTGCGCTCAACAACTGACATACCGTAAGGATTACGCCTAATACACCCAATGCATTCCACCTCGCAGAAGAAGACCCCCGTCCGGGGGTCATTCGCCAGAGTATAGCATTTCAGAAGTCGCTTGTCAATCCCTAGCCGTCGGACGACTCGGACTTGGCCGGCTCATCGTCACTCTTCGCTAGCTCCTTGGTCGACTTCTTGAACTCCTTGATCCCCTGTCCCAGTGACTTACCTAGCTCGGGAATCTTCTTTGCTCCGAACAGGAGCAGGATTATGACCAGGAGGATTATCAGTTCCGGGCCATGTGGAATAGTAGGCATTTTGCATCGATCCCTTTCTGCAACCACCCGGCTGCAAGCAACCTAATCTCTATCGAGAGATGATACCTCGTCCGTGACGCAGGACACCTCGCTCTTGACCTCAGTGTCGATCTGTTCCATCGACGACGTGAAATCCCTGGCCGCCTTCTTCAGTTCCCGCATTGCGGATCCCGACCGTGCGGCCGATCTCGGGCAGCTTCTTCGGACCGAAGAGCAGCAGGGCAATAAGCATTATGACGACGATCTCGTTTGTTCCGATCGAGCCGAACATTTCTCGAACCTCTAATACAGTATATCACAAATCTCAACGGAACGCACGATCATCTTAGCGCGACAACTGCACGACCTCGACCTGCGCGGCGAGGGCGTCGATCTCCTCGCGCTTGCAGTACCCGGCTCCGAAGGTGGTCGCGTTGGCGGCCCCGCAGCGGTGCCCAATCGGACTGCCTCCTCGACGGTTCCACCCTTCTCCAGTGAATAGACAAATGCCGCCGCAAGCGCATCGCCCGATCCGACCGCACTGAGAAACTCGATCTCGGGCGGACGAGCCCACCAGGTCTCCCCGCGGGTGCATGCAATCGAACCGTCACGTCCGAGGGTGACGACAACGATCTCGACGTCGCCGCCGCTCAATTCCTGCGCAACCGCGGCGGTCTCCTCTATCGTGGCAAGCTGGCGGCCTATTACGTCCGACAACTCGTGGACGTTCGGCTTTGCGATATACGGATGTGCCCTCAGGCCCTCCGAAAGCGCAGCGCCGCTCGAATCGAGCACCGTCCGTACATTATAACGTTTCGCGATCGCGATAAGTTCCGCGTATATCGAATCCTGCACTCCGGGCGGTTTGCTGCCGGACATGACAACGTATTCCATCCCCTGCACGAGAGCCTCGTACTTGGTCATGAAGTGGCATAGCTCCTCGGCGGAGACCTCGGGGCCGACCTCATTCAGTTCGGTCTGAGTGCGGTGGACCGGGTCGAGAATGGCGACGCACACCCTCGATTCGCCGTGGATCCGCACCAGGTCGTGCTTGATGCCCTCGTCATTGAGGCCCTCGATGATCTGCTCGCCGCTGTGGCCTCCAACGAAGCCGGTAGCCAATGCCTCACCGCCCAGTTCGTTATAGACGCGGGAGACATTGATGCCCTTCCCGCCGGCGGTTATGCGCCAGGCGGACGGGCGGTGTACACGGTCGACGGTGAAGCCCTCGACCGTGTACGTCTTATCGACCGCGGAATTGAGAGTTACAGTCAGGATCATCGTTCAATATCTCCGACGGATTGGGAACCACGGAGGCACAGAGGGCGCGGAGAAGACCATCACGCTCTCGTATTCCTCCGTGTCCTCCGTGCCTCCGTGGTTCCGTTTCTCTCCACAAATCACTCGTTGACAGACGGAAACTCGTCTGGTATACTAAGCATCGAAACGCCGAAGTGGCGGAATGGCAGACGCGCATGGTTCAGGACCATGTACCCGCAAGGGTGTAGGGGTTCAACTCCCCTCTTCGGCACCAACTCGATTTCAAGGCTCAGACATCTCGTCTGGGCCTTTTTGCCGTCCTCATTCTACGCCCAATGCTCCAGGTAGTCAAATCCTGCGCCCCATCGGGGCCTCCGGACTGAGAGACAGCCACCTCGGTTTCCCCCCTCAATTGCGTGTAGATATACACAAAGGCAAGTTGGAAGACCAGCAAGGTGACGATGATACCCACACAGCACACAAGCAATCCTCCCACCATGAACAAGCCCAGGACGATTCCTCTACCGAGTAGCTTGAGCCGGATGCCATCAGTGAGCAGGGCGCTCCTTCGAAATGATTCGACAATCCCTCCGCCGTCGGCGGCCTCATAGTAAGCGAACCCGTACCGGAGAAGGACCGCGATAATCAGTGCGATGGAGGCAAAAGCCGCCATGAGCACTACGGCGGTTTCCAACGGATTCCCACGTGTCGACTTGATGAGGGCATCGAGGGGGAATATCGGAGGGATCGCATAGAATTCTCTCAGAACACCCACGCCTGAGACCGCCACTGCCCCTACGGCCAAGGGGATTCCCATAATCGAGCCGATGGCCATATTGAGCCAGTAGACACCCATCCACTGGATGTACCTACGGAAACCTCCAAACAGATCACGGACCGCTGGGTATTGGCCCCGCACAGCCTTCAGATTAACAACGGCCAGTCCGCCGGCCAGGGGAGCACTGATGAGGATGGCAAAGATGAAGTGCGCGACTCTGTTCCGTCCTGCGACAAGCGACACGACGGTTTCGATGATCAAAACCGCGATCAGCACCCAAGCATATTCCCTGAACGCCTTCCAGCCGGCGGAGAGCGCCTCGCGACTACTGACCAGTCTTCCCTGCATTCCGTCACCTTTCTGGATCAGTGTATGAGCCTGCCAGTCGCTTGTACGTTACCGGCACGCCGCCCGATCTCCTCTATGGCCGCCTGGAGCGAACGGCCGATTGCTTGACACGGCGTGCTCGGCGGGGTATACTCAGGATGGCCGTCAGCGGGCGGCTAATGTCTATACTCACTGAGGTGACGGTTGGTGGATACCGACCCGGCCAATAGTACCAAGCTGTGCTGCCGATGCGCGGGCAGTGGATGCAGGAGGGCCATGTAGGGACTCGTCCGACTGGTTTGTCTCCATTCACCTCCTCTCCCCCGCCCCGCATCCAGCACTAGAACAAAATTCGAAATTCGAAGTACGAAATTCGAAACAACTCCGAAATCTCAGACTCGAATCAACGAAAGAATCGAAACTCGAGGCAAACGGAGCTTTCGGATGTCGAAATTCGGATTTGCAGTTTGTTTCGAATTTCGCATTTCGAATTTCGAATTTGCCTTTCGGGAGGCTCATCATGCAATTCCTGACTCAGGCGCTCGGCCGAACCGCTATCGACAGCATCGGCGAACCGATCGGGAAGGTGCGGGACGTCATCGTCTCGCCCGCCGAACCGCTGCCCGTGGTGTCGGCGATAGTCGTGCAGAACGGGCACGGCCCGCTGCTGATCCCCTGGAAACAAGTGCGTGAGGAAGTCGATCGCTTCAGCCTTCCCGTCCGCAGAGACGGAATCAGAGCTTACTCCCCGAAGCCCGACGACATCTGGCTCAAGAGGAATGTGCTCGACCGCCAGATCGTCGACGTTCACGACTACAAGGTCGTCCGGGTGAACGACGTGCGGTTCGTCGAGACGCCGGGCCAAGTGCGCCTGCTCGGGGTAGACGCGTCGAGTCGGGGACTGCTTCGAGAACTCGGGATCGAATGGGTGTCGGGCATCCTTCGTCTGATCCTGAGGAGGCCGGTCTCGGAGAAGATCATCGCCTGGGACGATGTGGAAACCCTCGAGCAGACCGCCGGTCCGATCAAGCTCAAGATCCCGCTCCAGAAGCTGTCGAAGCTCCATCCCGCCGATATCGCGGACATCATCGAGCAGATGAACCCTATGCAGCGGGCCGACATCATCGAGAGCCTCGATGTGCAGACCGCGGCGGACGTTCTGCCCGAAACAACCGCTGAGATACAGGCCGAGATCATCGAGGACCTGGACCCTGACGATGCGGCCGATATCCTGGAGGAGATGGACCCGGACGAGGCGGCGGACATCCTCGGCGACCTGTCTGAGGAACGCACGGAAGAGATCCTGAACGAGATGGAGCCCGAGGAAGCCACTGACGTCCGAGAGTTGCTCATCTACGAGGATGAGACCGCGGGCGGCCTGATGACCACCGATTTCGTGGTGCTCTCCGACAAGCAAACCGCTCAGGAGGCGATCAACCATCTCCGCGAGCTGACGCCGGACGCTGAGACGATCTACTACCTCTACGTCGTAACCGCTGGCGAGACGCTCGCCGGCGTGATCTCGCTGAGGGACCTGATCGTCGCTCAGCCTGGGACGCCGATCACCGAGTTCATGGTCACCAGGGTCATCCACCTCCACCCGGAGGCCAGCGTGCGGGAGGTCGCCGAGTTGTTCCAGAAGTACAATCTTCTCGCGCTGCCGGTCGTCGACTTCGGAAACGAATTGAAGGGCATCATCACGGTGGATGACATCTTCGAGCACATACCGACGCGCGCATGGCGCGGGCGTCCCGGGAAGCGTCAGACCGCCCCCGAGCAGATGCTCGAACACGAAGTCGAGGCGTAGCTGCTGGAGTGCGATGGCTCGACATCGCTTTTCCGGGACGTGGCTCGACACGGCGGGTCCCCGAAGGCCGTCAAGCCGCCCGAGACCAAAGCGATGTCGAGCCATCGCACTCCATGCTGGAGAAGACATGCGCAAGAAGTTCACCAAAGCCAGGCTTCTTCTGATATTCGCGGCGATCGGCCCAGGATTGATCGCGGCGAATGCGGACAACGACGCCGGCGGAATAACCACGTACAGTCTGGCAGGCGCACACTTCGGCTACAGTCTGCTATGGATCCTTACCATCATCACATTCAGCCTGGCCGTGACGCAGGAGATGGGCGCGCGTATGGGTGCGGTCACCGGCAAGGGATTCGGCGGCCTGATTCGCGAGAAGTTCGGCGCGCGTTGGACAGGATTTGCGATATTCGTGATGCTGATTGCGAACCTCGGCACGACGAACGCGGAGTTCGCCGGTATCGCCACCAGCCTGAAGATATTCGGCACGCAACTGGGGGCAATGGTTCCTCCCTCAGAGCGCAACTTCGCGGTCTCGATTCTCGTTCCATTCCTGTCGATCAAATATGCGTGTTTGCCCTTCGCAGGCCTACTGGTCTACATGCTCATCGCGAAATTCGACTACCGACGCGTGCAGAAGGTCTTCCTGGTGAGCAGCGCGCTCTATCTGGCATACGTCGTGTCCGGCGCGCTCGCGCATCCTGACTGGTCAATGGCAGCGAAGAGCCTCGTGCATCCGACGATCAGCCTCGACACCGGCTATCTGCTGATGTTCATCGCCATGGTCGGAACCACGATCACCCCGTGGGGTCAGTTCTTCATCCAGTCCTTTGTCGTGGACAAGCGACTCGGCGTGAAGGACCTGCCATATGCTCGGGCGGACGTCTACATCGGCGCGTTCTTCACAGACTTCATCTCTTTCTTCATTATCGTCGCCTGCGCGGCCACGATCTATGCGACGGGAAGCCACATCACCGACGCCGCAGATGCCGCTCAGGCGCTTCGTCCGCTGGCTGGGCAGTTCGCATCGACACTGTTCGCATTCGGCCTGCTCAACGCATCGCTGCTCGGCGCGGCGGTGCTTCCGCTCACCAGCGCATACGCGACGTGTGAGGCGTTCGGTTGGGAGGCGGGAATCGACAAAAAGCCGAGGGAGGCGCCGCTCTTCTACGGCCTATTCGTCTTCTTCATCGTGGCATCGACCCTGATCGTCCTCATCCCGGGGCTGCCACTCTTGACGATCATGGTCCTGTCTCAGGTGCTGAACGGCGCGCTACTGCCGATCATCCTGATCTTCGTAGTCAAGGTAACTAACGACAGACTGGTGATGGGCGAGCACGTGAATTCGCGGATCTTCAACATCATCGCCACGGTCACGACGGCCGGGCTGATCGTCATGACGCTCTTGCTGCTCGCCTCACCGCTCATCGCGCGACTGGGGAGATGATCAGACGAGCAGAACCCTCACCCCCGACCCCTCTCCCTCAGAAGGGCGAGGGGAGTGCCGGTCTGTCTCCCCTCGCCCTTCTGAGGGAGAGGGGTCGGGGGTGAGGGTTCTGCATCAGCGGATGGTGTCCCGCTCGATCATCTGGATCCGGCGGAGGCGCGGGAGCACATTGATCGGGAGCGAGACCTCGCCACCGGGCGTCAACTCGATGCTGAACTCCGGCTGATCGATGTAGTGGAAGGCCGGGAGGTTGTAGTCGTATACCTTCACATCCCACAGTCCGGGCCTGAGGTCGCCCAGAGAGAACTCGCCATCACGATCGGTCACCAGACGCAGCACCTCTTTTTCCGTTGCCGCTGTCTGAGGGGTCTCCTGCCTCGTGAAACCCAACAAGACATCACCGAGGCCGCCGACCTCGACCGGTTTGCCGTCCGGGCTGACGACGCCGTCACTTCGGCCCGGCGCGCTGACAAACACAGCCGACTGGTCAGGTCGATCGGCCTTCTCAGGCTGGAACTCCAACAGCGACAGCTTGCCTCGCAGGCGAGCCGATCTCAGCACACCGATTTCCACATCGGCCGGCTTCCCTTCCGCCACTTCGACCACCATCGGCAGCCTGGCCGCGGTGACGCGATCAAGCCCGATCGAGTTGCGTTCGATGGACACGCTGCACGGTCCGGCCGCTACCGTATGGAACGTGAACCGACCACTCCCATCGGTAACTGCGGTAGCCCCGTTGGCGGTCACGACGACGCGCGGAATTCCCGGCTTCTCCGGAGATTCAGCGTCGTATACCCGGCCGTATATGCTTCCCAGGTTCTTCTTCCGAGCGATGGGAATGCCAAACGGAATAGTATACGATAACTGGATCGCTGTCTCCGAAGCAGCAGTGCGATCGCTGTTTCTCAGACGCAGACTCCATACGCGCTCATCGGGCGCTTCATAGACGACCGTGGCGTAAAGCTGGCGGTTGTCTCTGTCCTCGTCCATTCTGAAGCGATTTGTCGAATAGGTCACGGCGAGAGACAGCCTGTCCGAGGGCTTCCAGTAGGCCGATCCGCCGATCGTGTTGTCTCTGGAGAGCAGTCGGCTGTCCTCATCGCCGTCGTCGCCGAAGAGGGTGTACAGACTGATATACTTGTTCGCGCCGGCTCTGAGGTTATAGTATACGGCGTATCGACTTACGTTGCGGGAATCCCCTGTGAGAAGATCGCGCTGGCGTCCGATATCCCAGTAGACCAGCAGGCTGGACGCAGTAAACGACTTGTTGACGCCGAATCGTGTCGCGTGCTCCTGGTAGTTGAAAGAGGCAGGATCGAGCAGGTCCTCGCGTCGGAAATATAGTCGATCGAGTGATAGACTCGTGCTCGCGGAGAGATCGTAGTCCAGGCCGAACTGGTAGAAGTTCTCGAGCGGCGCGTCATTCTGCGAATCATCGCGATCGAGGTTTCTGCGCCACCTCTGTCCGGACGCGTTCCCCCTGAGCCGCTCCGCTATCGGGAAAGACACCGATAGGTCCGAGTAATCCGCGTCGTTGTAGTAGCCGAAGTAGTCGGGGGAGGCATGGATCGTGCCGAGAGAGTAGGATATGCCTCGGGACTTGCCATCCATCCGCAGCCTGTATGCCTGGCCACCCACGCCGTCGCTCCGATCGCTCGAGCACGTCCCAAGCTCGACCTCCATGTTACTTCCGGGGAACGGCTTCGCGGCTCCCAGCAGACTCAGCAAGCGGTCATCAAAGCCGGACGGACCTTCCTGAGACTTAGTCAGCAGGTTGAGAGTGAGATCAAGCCCGTTCTTGAGCTTCGTCCCGACGTGAAGTCCCGCCTCACGACGATCCTCTGACGCCCATCGATCCTCGACGTAGTATCCCCCTGTGTTGAACTCCTTTCGGCGCAAGTCGAATCCCGCGCCGCGTCCGTAGCGGTAGTAGTCGGTCAGAGGAGAGAGCCCGTATACCTGGTCGCCAAGACGGAGGTCGAGATCCGGCGTGAAGTAACTCATCCTGTACTCGTCTCGCAGGCCGAAGAAACTGGTGTCCTCGATATCCGGCCCGCGGAAGAGAAAATCGACTGTCCGCATCCCGGCTTCGTCGAGGCTGCCATGCCCGGAGAGTTCGCCCTGCACCGCAGAACTGCCACTCCCGGCAACACCGGCGATTCGCACCTCAGAGGGTATCCGATGATACGTATCGGCACTCTCGCCTGAGATCGGCACGAGGTCCACAGAAACCGTGAGGCCAGGAGTGATGATCTCCTTGCCGTCGGTCGCGGTCGCGCGTATCGAGATGCAGTCGGACACGCGGCGCTTGAGCTTCTCGCTGGTTGACACCGTGGCCGTGACCACCTGAGTGCCCCCGGAGGGCAGATCGAAGCTCTCGACATCGAGCGTCATGGGGTTTTCCAGCGAACTCGACGCCTGCAGAGTCACCTCTAACGGGGTATTGCTCCGATTCACCGCCCGGAACGTGATCTGGTAGGTGTCGCCCGCAATCACGGCGTCCGGCTTTGCCTCCAGCATGAGGTCAAGCCCGGTGACGGCGAGCACTGTGAGATCGATCGTGTCGGAATCCTGGATTCCGTAGTCGCGACGACTCATGACTGAGTAGGTGACCTGGAACGGCCCGGACGCTGCATTGCCGGGAACGAAGAATGCCACGAGGCGCACGACAGTCTGATAAGGGTCGAGCACAAAGCTCGTCGGTGGAATGACAGCCTGCCAGTCGGTCGGCAGCGTGAGGGTTTCGATGAATTCCTCGGATTGATCGGTGGTGCTTCGGACTGAGAAGGTGGCGCTGACGATTTGGCCCGGCGCCGTCTCAACGAGCTTTGGGGAAGCGGCGAGTACCTCTACTCCCTGACCTTTCCCTTGTGCAGTTAGCGGCAAGGCAGTTGACAGCAGGATTGCACATACGCAGAGGAGTTCGGCAATTGTTCTGCTATCTGATCTCCAAGGCATACTGGGCACCCCACACCGACTCATCGCCGTTGTCGATAACGACCAGAGCCTGGTACTTGCCGGCCTTCAGGCCAGTCAAGTCAATGCTGTTCCGCGTCGAGCAGCCGGGAAAGATCCTAGTGCGATTGCACTTGAACTTGCCAGCATGCAAGCCCTTCTCGTCATAGATCTCGGCCCAGGTGGTGGGCCTCACCCACCTCTCGCCCGTGTTCTCGATATCGAGCTGCAGAGCGCGCTTCCCATCCGTCTCCGCTAACCGCTTATCCAGGACTTTGATCTCGCGCCGGCCGGTATTCCCGATGTGCACGACCATCTGGATGCCGTAGCGGAGGATTGTCCGTACGCCGACTGTGACCTTGCCGTCCTCGGATGGAGCGGCCTCGGGCACGACAGCAGCTATCGGCTCCACCATCAGCATGCTCCAGTAGGTGCCCGAGAGCTTGTCATCTTTGGGGACCTGGATGGCGTAGTAGACGACGAGCACTTCCTTCGCCGGGATCGTGAACTGCTGCGGCGAGAAGGTGATCCAGGAGGCATTCGACCGTGGGCAGGATCCCGGCTTGTCGTAGGCACTAGTGCCGTCGCAACGGAAAGTGTAGTCTGTCTGGTAGACCCGCGCTTCCTGAGGCACGTCGGCGGCGTTTCGGAGCACAATCCTGCCGTCCTTCCTTGCGCCTGGCTGGAGTACGGCCTCATCGGTCAGGCCGGTGATCACATCAACTCCGGCAGCACACTGTGTCAAGCAGGCGCATAGGCAGATAACCGAGACAAAGGTAGTCGTTACAGCCTTGAGCATTATGTGTCCACCACTGTGTAGACTATGGACGTCGAATATGTGCCGGGCGAGATGCTGATCGAAGTGCCACTCATGTCGAAATGCACCGTGATGCCGATCCTGTCCCCGGCCCCGGAGAAGAACGCGCTGTCACTGGCCGTAATCTGCAGGTATGAGAGGCCTCCACTGATCGATCCAAAGCCGAAGCCGGCCCCGGTTCGCTTCACAAGAAGCGTGAGACCGGCCGGCCAGTTCGTATCGGATCTTCGGACATCTATGCGCCAGTTGTCCGAAGTGCCGGTCGTGTTGTAGACGGTGAGGGCAAGCTGATACGCTCCACTCTCACAGAGGCTGGGAAGGTTGCTCCCTGCGCCGGACACCAGATTGCCGGCATTGTGCACAAGCGACCAATTGCCTACGGAGTTGATGTCTATTGCCTGGCACCTGCCAGTACAGAGCAGTGCAGCCAGTACCACTACAGCCAACCTCAGAAAACCGGTGATACTCAGTGGGTTCTGCATGGCAAGCTCCAGGTGATGGTTCAAGGGGGTGGCCGTTGCCACCCCACCAATCGGTCGCGGTGCTACGAGCCGGCCGTGACGGTCAGAGTGACCGTCTTGTTCGCCGAACTGATCACGCCGGCAGCGGCGGTTGCGCTGAACGAATAGGATATCTGCTTACCGGACTCAGCCAGAGTCGAGATAGCAGTCACCAGATCCGCCGCGGTCGCCGTCAGGGTGACGGCCGCCGGCGCTGGTGGCTCCTGTCGGGGCAGCCAGCGTGATGCTCAGGGTCGTATTCGCCGGCATGGCGGTGTTGATGGCGCCGGTGATCTTCCTGTTCGACTGGTTGGTAGTTATAGCGTATGAGGTTGTCGTATCGGTCGCTGCAGTCGGCTGGGAGCCGGCCGTGGCAGCGCTCACAATCAGTGCGGCGGGATTGCCGCTCACGGAGATCTCGTTGATGGCCTGGACCTCATAGGTCACCGTCTGCTGGGCTGTGTTTCCCGCCACTGCGGCGGTGCCAGCCAATACCAGCAGAGCCATCATCAGTGCAATTGCTGTTTTCATTTTGCTCGAATCCTCCCTGATCCTGGGCTATTCCCCCGTCATTGATATACCTTCGATAGTTGTCCGCAGCATCTGTAGTTGCTGTCTGCGGTCGGCTTCACCCTCCTCTCCATAGGCCTCTGCGCAGCATCCTGTGCCGGCGAAGGTATCGGTACGACGCGATCGTCTGACAAACAGATCGGTATGGCCTACGCTGATCTGGCGCGCTGTTCTCACGCCCACTGGGTGATGCCCAATAAGCGAGACACGTTAAACATCATATGTGCGCCATCAATAGTGTAATGAGACGAGTCGGACGTGCGAATGCGGTTGCAGGTGAGGCCATCGAAGGCCTCACCTACGGGGTCTTCAGAAGTGTGATCGCGAGGTCGAGATTGAAGCGGACGGTCTGCTTGTCCCATCTCAGAACGACCGACGCGCGATTCGCCGGGGTCTCGGAAGTGACCTCCTTCGGCTTCGGGAAGGTTACGGTGACGTCGCTGGTCTTCTTGGGAGTACGCGCAAACGTGACCTTCACAACCTTCCCAGGGACGCGAAGCACCTCCTTCAAAGCCACCTTGCCCTCCTCATCCCATCCGGGCTTGTCGCCGACCTCGATCGACACCAGCGCCATCTCGGTCTCACCAGTCGTCGCCAGGGTTGCGCGATCGAACATGTAGAGCATGTATACGCCGGGTTTGGCGATCTTTGCCTTGTCCTTGGGTGAGGACGTTTCGACGAGGAGCGAGACGGCCCCGATGATGCGGCCGGAATCGATCCCCTCGAACTGCACATTGACCGGCACGGACGCCTGGTAGACACTGATGGCGGGGATATCGCCCCACTTCTCCTCACGCCACTTGAACTTGACGTCAGGGTTCGCCGAGACTCCGTCCTTGAGGAGCAGGCCGCTCTCGCCACGGGACTCGTTGGCGATCAGGATGGCGATCTGGGCCAGTTTGGCCCTATGAAGCTCCTTCGTGAGGCCGGCGATGTCATCGGGCCATCCGGCGGTGCTGTCGGTCCAAAGATCCGCGACCTCTTCCGACGTGTCTGTGGGAAGCGCCCCGAATGCGACACAGGCCGGAGAGATAGTGGCAAGCAGTAAGATGCAGATCAGTGCTCTAGACAATTGAACTCTCCTCGGCTCCTAGATCATCATGAAGTCCACGTCGACGACCCGGAACATATAGCTCTCCCGCTTCCAGGCGAGATCGATGGTCACGCGATTGCACGGGTTGTCGTCGGCGAGAAGCTCCTCCGTGGGAAACCAGAGGCCTACATATGGATGCGCAGAGCCCCGGCTGATGTCGGAGTTCTCAAGCCCGACTCGACCGAGTTCGCGGTAAGTGACCCGACCATCGCTCTCTGTTTTGACCTCGATCAGGAAGACCCGCTTTGCATGCTGTGAGTATGCCAACAGATACACACCGCTGGTTATGCCCGGCCCACCGACGATGGTCGCGTTCTCGAGCAGGTGGAGAGCGCCGAGCAGCCTGCACTCGCCAACGCCCTTGAGGTCGGCATCGACCGGCTCGGAAACCCGATACGCCTTGGCGGACGGCAGGTCTCCCCAGTCGGTCCTTCATACAATGATGCCTATACTGGGGAAAGCTCCAGCGCCTGACGATATCAACAGCCGGCTCTTGCCGCCTGATTCGCGCTGGACGACCAGAGCGATCTGACCAAGTCTGGCCTTCAGCACTTCCTTCACCATGGTCGAGCACTCTGTCTCAGGCAACAGCAGTTGGGCGTGTGCTCCCTGCCCGAGCTGAAGTGCGATCAGCACGATTGCCATGATAGTCACCAGGGGCATGACCGTTCCTCCCTATCGCATCGGAACCACGTCGAGCAGGCGGAACATGTAGCCCTCCTGCTCCCATGCGAGATCGAGTGTGAGGCGATACGGCGGATTGTCGTCCTGCAGGGGCTCGATGTTCGGGAAATATGCGCCAACATAAGGCTTCGATGTGCCCTTGCTCATCTCCGGCTTGACACCGCCGAGTGACTTGTATGCGACCCGCCCGTCACCATGTACTCTGACGTCAACTACCACAACAATGTCAACGTCCGAACGGTATGCGAGCAGGTGGACCCCGACCGGCGCTTCGCCACCGCCGATGATATCCGCCTGCTTGGTAATGAAGAGCGCGCCGAGCAGCCTGCACTTCCCGATGCCCGCGAGGTCGGCATCAAGCGGCTGGGAGACACGATATGCCCTGGCATGCGGCAGATCGCCCCAGTTGGTGGACCGGTATATCCTCGACATGGATGCCCACGCGGTCGCGCCGGACGCGATCATCAGCCGGCTCTTGCCGTCGGATGCATCATGGACGACCACCGCGAGTTGGCCGAGCCTGTTCTCCAGCAGTTCGCTCATGAGGAGAGGTCGCTCCGTCTCGGGCGACTGCGCGTGTGTGCCCCGGGACAGGGCACACAGGACGAAAACAGCTATCACAGTTCGGACCGTATGAGTGGCCGGCATGGCGCTCTACTCCGGACTCGCGGACTGCGTCGTGGACGAGAATCCGCCGCTTGGTGGGCGCTCCAGGCCTTTGCACGCAGCGAGCTTCCCGGCGGCCTCGAGAGCGGTCCTGAGGGCGGCCGAGTTGCGGATATCGTCCTTGTACTGCTCCTCTGTGGCACCGGGATACGCTCGGTCGATCGTCAGCCAGTTGAGCCTGGAGGGAAGCCACATCTCATCGGCGATGATCACCGGATTCGGGAACGCGAGAGATGAGATGGAAGTCCAGAACGCGCCCATGTAGATACGCTCTCCGTTCACCAGGAGCACGAATGGGATGCCTCTGATCAGGCGATTCTCCGGCGGACTCGGCTTCGGAAGCTTCTTCAGAGCCTCAGGGGTCAGCTTGAACCAGTGATCCTCCCAGGAGTAGCAGACGAAGTCGTCAAGCGCGAAGAGCGGCTTTGTCTGCAGCGTGATGTCGTCCAGCTTTACCTTGAGAGCATCCACGGCATTCATCTTCTCGTCAGCCAGGAGGTAGATGCCGAACTCGGCGCTGACCGACTTTGCCTGGTGCTGCTTGATGAACTTCTCGATCTCGCCGCCGGAGACCACTTTCACATTGGCCGGAACCTTGATTTCGCTGAGTTGAATGCTGCAGCCGAGGTAGAGGTTCACAGTAACATAGCGCTTGTACGGGTGGTCCTTGGCGATGCCGCCGTCGGGGATCATCGGCGGCACGACGAACACATACCAATCGAAGGCATAGGTTGCGGGCTCTCCAATCCTGTCCTTTACCTCGCCCTTCCCGGAGTGAAGGACGAGAGTATGTGAAATGCCCTCGAGTTTGCCGTATGCTTCCATGAAGGCATTGAAGGTCGCTGCATCGCCCGAGAAATAGAAGTTGTCCTGGAAGTTCACCCAGTTCGCGTACACCGGCTTCCACGCGCCGAGCAGGTTGGCCAACCCCGAGGGCCACTCGGTCTGCTGGATAATCGGATGATCCGGGCCGTACTCGCCTGCGAGGGCGAAGGCAGGTGGACAGATGATTGCAGACACACCGACGATGAGAAGAAGGAATACTCCAAGTCTTAACATGATAACCCCCCGCCAGAAAAGTGCTTCTTGAGTAATCAGACCCTCGAAGCCGGGAGATCCTTCAAAAAAAGACCCGCTCTCCATCAGCCGTTAGCCATGCTCTTGCCCGCTGACCTGAGGACTTCGAGCTTGGCCTCGAGGTTCTGGCGTCGGACGGGGATAAGATCGACGACATCGAAGCTCGCCGTGCGGAGGATCCACTCCATGCGGGTCGTGCACTCCGGCGCTCCGCCTCCACCACCTCCTGCGACACAGATGCCGACCGCGGGCTTGCCCTCGATCCCTGCCCTGCCGTCGTCGTGGACACAGGTCCGGCGCAGGCGGTTGAGAAACGCCTGGAGGCTCTCGCTGAGGTCGGACCAGTAGACAGGCGTCGCGAAGACGACTGCATCGGCGGCCTTGATCTTTGCCACAAGACCAGCGAGATCATCCTCGATGATGCATCGGCCCTGGGAGCGGCAGATGCCCCATCCGTCGTTCTCGCACTGGCGGCACCGCTCGATCTTCATCGGCGGGAGCGCGATCAACTCGGACTCCCCGCCGGCGTCCTTGACGCCCTCGAGGAATGCCTTCGCGGCCTTGGCGGTCTGGCCGTCGGGATTTCGGCTTCCGGATACTATCAGCACTTTCATCAGCTTACCTCCTTCAGTGGAAAACCCGTAGGGGCGGGCTTCAACGCCCGCCAGAGCCGGGAGGCCGTTGAAGGCCTCCCCTACTCGGACGCGCGCTTGTACTTCTCCAACTTGCCGGCGACGTCCTGGGAGACCTGGGCCTCGACGAAGATGCGCTCGGGCGTGTACTCGACGCCGATCACTCGTCCGCTGTCGTAGCAGAGGGAGACGAGGTCGCTCCGCTCGTAGGGGATATCGAGCGATACGTACACGAGCAACTCCTGGATCGTCTTGATGAGCTGCTCCATCAGCTGCGGGATGCCGTCTCGCGTGGCGGCCGAGATGTAGACGCTGTTCGGCACATCGGCGACGAGCTTCCGCAGGACGTACTGGTCCTGGATGAGATCGCTCTTGTTGAAGACCGTGACCGTCGGCTTGTCGTCGGCATCGAGTTCGCGGAGGACCTGGTGCACCGCGGCCATCTGCTCCTCCATGTGACCATGGCTCGCATCGACAACGTGCACCAGGAAGTCCGACTCGGTGACCTCCTCCAGGGTCGCGCGGAATGCCGCGACGAGATCGTGCGGGAGGTTCTGGATGAAGCCGACTGTGTCGGTCATCAGCACCGCCCAGCCGTCGGGGAGAACTACTCGCCGGGTCGTCGGATCGAGCGTAGCGAAGAGCTTGCGGTCGACGAGCACCTCCGAGCCGGAGAGCGTGTTCAGGAGAGTCGATTTCCCCGCGCTGGTATATCCGACGAGCGCCGCCGATGGGAACGGGAGCTTCCGCCGAGCTTGACGTTGAACGTCCCGATGCTTCCGTACTTCCTCGATCTCCTTCTCCAGGTCGGCGATCCGGGTCCGGATGCGCCGCCGATCGCTCTCCAGCTTGGTCTCACCGGGGCCGCGCATGCCGATGCCACCCTGCTGCCGCTCGAACTGGGTGTATAGACTGCCGATCCGTGGCAGCAGGTAGTGAAGCTGCGCCAGTTCGACCTGCAGTTGGCCCTCGTGCGTGTGCGCGCGCTGGGCGAAGATATCGAGGATGAGTTGGGTCCGGTCGACCAGGCGAGTATCGATGGCGTTCCCGAGGTTCCTGAGCTGAGTCGGCGTGAGGTCGCCGTTGATGATCACGAGGTTCGCATCGAGGTCCTTGATGTCCGCGTACAACTCCTCGGACTTCCCGCGACCCAGGTAGTAGGCGGGATCGGGGCCGCGTCGCTTCTGACTGAACTCGCCGACGACCTCTGCGCCGGCCGTATCGGCCAACTCCTTCAGTTCATCAAGCGACGCCTGATCCCGCCCGTCGTCACCAGACTCGAGGCTGACCAGGATCGCCCGGTCTGTTATGTTGATATCATGCATGGGAAGTACCGTAGAACACAGAAACATGGAAGGACACGGAAGCACGGAAAGATCTATCTATCAGGAAGCCAGGAAGATAGGAATCCAGGAAAGAGACTTCAGATTTCGCCCTTTCCCCTTCCTGCCTTCCTAGCTTCCTGGCTTCCTCATGATGCCTTTTCTGTGTCTTCCGTTTCCTTCTGTGCTTCTGTGTTTTCTGCCTAGAAGTGCACGCCGTGCTCTCTCAGCCGGGCGATCGCCTCGGTGACTCGGTTGCCGTTCGTGTCGCCGCTGACGGTGAGCGAGAAGCGGATGTAGCCCTCTCCGTACTGGCCGTACCCGATCCCCGGCACGACGAGCACCCCTGCTTTGTCGAGGAGCATCTTGGCAAACTCGATCGAAGTATACCCCTGCGGGACCGGCGCCCACACGTAGAGCGTCGCTTTGCTCCTCGGGAGTCTCCATCCCAGGCTGTTCAGGCCGTCTATCAGTATGTCCCGACGCTTCTGATAGACCGCGATCGTCTCGGGATTGCCATGGAGGTTGTCCAGGGCATACGCGGCGGCCTCCGCGATCGCCGGGAACTGCTTGGAGTCCACATAGGATTTCATCTTGCCGAGCCCGCGAAGTACGTCTGCATTACCGACCGCCATCCCGATGCGCCAGCCGGTCATGTTGTAGGTCTTGGATAGCGAGTGAATCTCTATGCCGACGTCCTTCGCGCCCGGGGTCTGAAGGAAACTCGGCGCGACATAGCCATCGTAGGCGACCTCTGTGTACGCGGCATCGTGACATACAATGATCTCGTTCTCCTTCGCAAACGCGACCACATCGGCGAAGAACTCAGGCGTGGCACATGCGCCGGTCGGATTGTTCGGATAGTTGATGTACATCAACCGGGCCTTCCGCGCGACCTCCGTCGGAATCGCCGACAGATCGGGCAGGCAGCCGTTCTCGGGAAGCAGCGGCATGACGTGCCCCGTCCCTCCTGCCATCTCCGTGTTGATCTTGTATACAGTATAGCCTGGATCGGGTACGAGCGCTAAATCACCGTCTCCGATAAATGCCCATGCGAGATGCGCGAGACCCTCTTTCGAGCCGATAATCTCGATGACCTCGCCCTTCGAGGCATCGAGTTTGACGCCAAACCGCCGATCATACCAGCGAGCAACGGCCTTGGTAAACACCGGCCAGCCGTAATCGGTCTCGTCGTAACGATGCGTGCCCGGATCGTTCGCCGACCGAGTCAGCGCATCGATGATCGGCTGCGGCGTCGGAAGATCCGGATCACCGTTCCCGAAATCGATCAGGTCGCGTCCCTCGGCTATGGCCTTTGCCTTCGATCGGGAGATCTCCGCGAAGAGATACGGCGGCGTATTCTCGAGTCTCTGAGCGTATTGCACGAAATCCTCCAACAAGACATTAGACCATAGACCTTAGACCAGGGGACGGCATCTCCGCCCCTCGTCCAAGGTCTACGGTCTAATGTCCAAAGTCTAAAGTCTAAAGTCTGATCTTCCCCTGATACACTTCGACCGCGGGGCCGGTCATGTACACATTGCCATCGTCCCGCCAGTCGATCGACAGATCCCCGCCGGGGAGATGAACGGTCGCGCACCGAGCGGTCTTCCCTGTGAGCGATCCGGCCACGACCGTTGCACAGGCCCCGGTCCCGCACGCGAGCGTGACGCCGGCGCCTCGTTCCCATACCCGCATGATGACTTCTTCCGGCGAGATCACCTGGGCGAAATCGACGTTCGTCTTCTGCGGGAATGCGGGGTGCGTCTCGATACTTGGGCCTATCTCCTCGAGTGGCACATCGGCTGCGCAGTGGACGAAGATCACGCAGTGCGGAATGCCCACATTCACACAGGTGATCTCCAGGCGCTGGCCGTTCACATCGAGCGGCTGAAGGATCACTTGTCCGGTATACCCAGTGACCGGGATCTCAGCGGCGTCGAGCTTCGGAGCGCCCATGTTCACGGTCGCGGAAACCGCCAGGCCCTCCTGCCCCTGCACCTCGACGTATTTGGTACCCCCGAGCGTCTCGATGCTCACGGATTCCTTCATGAGGCCGCGATCGAACAGGTACTTGGCAAAACACCGAGTGGCATTGCCGCACATCTCGGCCTCGCTGCCATCGGAGTTGATGATCCTCATGCGGTAGTCAGCGGCATCCGACGGGAGCACCAGAACCAGGCCGTCCGCGCCGACACCGAAATGCCGCTCGCAGACCTGTTCCGAAACCTTCGCCAGGTCGAATCCTTCCAGCGGACCCATGCCCTGCACGCAGTCCACGAAGATGAAGTCGTTGCCGGCTCCGTGCATCTTCACGAATTGTACTTCGGGCATTCTACTCTTCCGCGGGCGGTGTCTGCTCGCCGGTTTCCTTCGGGAAGTCCTGTACGTTGGTGGAGACCTGCTTTGCAGGAACGACCGATGCAATGGCATGCTTGTAGACCATCTGTGTCGGCTTACCGGGGCTGTCGAGCAGCACGGTGAAGGCATCGAAGCCTCTCACGTGCCCCTTCAACTGCACGCCGCCGACCAGATAGATCGTGAGCGGGATGTTCTCCTTTCGCACCTGGTTCAAAAACACGTCCTGCAAGTTAACCTGTCCCTTGTTCATGTAACACTCCTTCGTCCCGGCGGACTATCCTGCGTCCGCCTACCTCTACTGGGTTTTTGGGATGCTCTCGATCAGGCCTCTGCCCTGAGCGTGGCAGCGATGCCTTCCGCAATCTCCGAGGCCGAACGGCCCTCGACATCCAACCACCGGATGTCAGGGTCCGCACGGAACCACGTCAACTGCCTCTTCGCAAACCGCCGGGTATCCCGCTTCAGGAGTTCGATCGCCGCAGGGAGATCATACTCGCCGAGCAGATAGCCCGCGATCTGTTTGTACCCGAGGCCCTTCATTGCCGGCAACTCCGGATCATATCCCTGATCCATGAGCCGCCGAACTTCTTCCACCAATCCGGCCTGGATCATGTCGTCAACCCTGTGCTCGATCCGCTCGTACAGCATCGGTCGCTTCACCGTAAGGCCGAACATCTTGACTGAATGAGCTACCTCGGCACTGCCCGCGGTCTCGTGAAAGTGCGAGATCGGTTTGCCGGTAGCATGATACACTTCCAGCGCCCGAACCATCCGCTTGATATCCTTCGGATGTAATCGGGCAGCCGTGGCCGGATCGACTGCGCAAAGCTGCTCCAGCAGATATTCGCCACCGAGATGCTCGGCTTCCTCCTTTAGTCGGGTCCGCAGTTCCTTATCGGGAGCGACTTGAGGGATATTGAAACCGCCGGTAAGCGCCTTGACGTACATTCCGCTGCCGCCGACGAAGATCGGCATCTTCCCACGGCCGACTATACCCGCAATGCACTCGTCGGCCAAACGGCGGAACACGGCCGCGCTGAACTCCTCGTCGGGACGCACGACATCGATGAGGTGGAACGGCACGGCTCTCTGCTCTTCCGGGGTCGGCTTGGCGGTACCAATGTCCATACCCTCGTAGACCGCCATCGAATCGGCCGAGATGATCTCGCCGCCGATCATCCGCGCGAGACCGATTCCCACAGCCGTTTTCCCCACCGCGGTGGGTCCGACTATCCCGACTAGCATCCCGTGCATCGAGTTTGTCCTTCGTGCGCCGGAAAATCCTCCGAAGTATAGCACAAACGGCTCCCTACCGCAAGCTAATGCCATGCCTGTAGCATATCGGAGGGACGCCTGCACGGTTGCTCTGCCACCGGATGGGTTGGTTTCCTGCGTTCCAGGATGTATAATGGGGCATTGCAGGAGGAACGGGAATTGCGAAGACTCATACCGATAGCTATGGCAGCCGCCTTGGTCGCCGGATGTGCCGGCCAGATCATCCGCCCGAAGATCGAGGCGGGGATCGAGAAAGCCCTGCCCGGCTACATCGGGCCGGCAAGAGAATACCGGGTCAAGGCAAGCGGCTCATCGACCGCCATGATCAACGGCGAGTTCAGCGCGCTCCACATCACCGGACGTGAGGTCCAGGCGACCAAGGACCTCACGATCGATCTCCTGACAGTCGAGATGAAGGACGTCAAGGCCGATCCATCGACGCGCAAGCTTCGTAGCGTCGGCTCGACGACATTTCAGGCGGAGATCACCGAGCAGGCCGTGAACGCCTATGTGAACGCCAGCAGACCGCAGGGCAACGAGGTCCGCGTCGACCTCGAGCCGGGCAAGATCACTGTGATCGCTCGTCCCACGTTCTATGGCATCGGCGCGGAGGTCCGCGTGACCGGGAGGCCCGCGATCGCCGGTGGGAGCAAGGTGAACTTCGTCGCGGACAAGGCGTCGGTCAGTATCGTCCCAGTGCCCGCGTGGGTGGTCAATAAGCTGCTCGATCTCGTCAACCCGGTACTCGACCTGAATCAGATGAAGTTCCCGGTCTCGCTCACTTCGGTGACCATTGAGAAAGACACCGTGCAGTTGGCAGGCAAGGCGGATTTCAAACCGTAGGGAATGCAGAGTGCAGAGTGAACTGCCAAGGGGGAGACAGTCATGCCTGAGGAAGTGGAAGTACACCTCGAGACCATCGAACTGCCGACCTATGAGACGATGTCTGAGAAGCCGGACCCGTGGTTCGGAAAGCGTCTCGGCGCGCATACCTACCCATACCGCCTGCAGGACGGCCTGACGAAAGAGCGCGTCATCCGCCGATACGATGCCATCATCCTGGAGAACGAACTCCTGCTGCTGACCGTGCTCCCCGACTTCGGATGCAGGCTCTTCTCGGTCTACGACAAGCTTCTCGGCCGCGAGGTCTTCCACCGAAACGACTGTATCAAGCCGACGTTGATCGCCACTCGCGGGGCATGGATCTCCGGCGGCATCGAGTTCAACTTTCCGGTAAGCCACTCGGTCTACACGCACTCGCGCATCCCATTCACCACCAGGCGCAATCCGGACGGCTCGGCGTCGGTGATCTTCGGGCTGACTGAACGCATGACTGAGATGCGTTTCACCGTCGAGGTCCGACTCGCGCCTCAGGAGTACCGCTTCTCGGACACGATCCGGCTCTACAACGGCACTCCCCTGCCCCGTCGGCACTACTGGTGGACTAACGCAGGGGTCTACTCGACTCCCGATACACGGCTGATCTATGCGATGACGCGCGGCATCTCGGGCGCATACGGCGAGAACACGACGTGGCCGATCCATGACGGCATCGACCTGAGCCGGATAGGAAGCCATGCCTTCACCGGCGATGTGTTCGGCGCTGAGACCTACGACCAGTTCTTCGGCGTCTACTACGACCAGGCCGGCTGCGGGGTCGCCCACTGGTCGAAGCAGGATGAGATGCCCGGTCGGAAGGTATTCTGCTGGGGTCAGGACGAGATGGGCAAGCTCTGGCAGAGCATGCTCACAGAGAACGCCGGCGACTACCTCGAGATCCAGTCCGGCCGATTCGCGACCCAGAGCGATTTCGGATTACTCCAGCCGCACGAGTTGGTGACCATGACCGAGTACTGGCTGCCGGTCGGTCCGACCGGCGGCTTCGTGAAGGCTCACAGAGAAGGTATCATCAACCTCGGCCCGGATGGATCGGTCGCGGTGCAGATGACTCGTCCCGTCCGAGGCGCAACGGTCAAGATCATGGGGCAAGACAGGATGACTGGTGACCTGGCCGCGGGAGAGGTCTACCGCTTCGAAACCTCCGGCGATGCGGGAGACACATCGGTCGAGGTGCTCGACGCAGACGGGAATGCGGTGCTTGCATACGATCCCCAACAGAAAGATCGCGTGCATGACATCGTCCCTCGAACCAGCGTGTTCCCTGAGCAGACTGAGACGGCGGATGAGATGCTTCAGGCCGCCAACGCCTCCGAGCGGTTCGACTCGTCGGATGCGGCGATCAGGCGCCTCGAGCAGTTGATGGTCACCGAGCACGAGGTCGAGGGGCGAAAGGGATTGGCGCGATTCGCACTCAGGGCCGGGCGCTGGGAGGATGCCGAAGAACAGGCACGGGCGCTTCCCGAGGGCGACCACGAGGCGAATGCTCTCCTCGCGCTGGCACTCGATGGTCAGGGTGATGACGCCAGGGACCTATGGCAATCACTCGCCTGCGATGCATCGTTTGGGGTGCTCGCGAAACGTCGGGTGGCGGAGAGCTTCATCCGCCAAGGGGAATGGGATGGGGTCGCAGGGCTCGTCCTGGGTTCGCCCGACCCGATGCTCTCGCTGCTGGGAGTGATCGCCGAGAGGAAACTCGGACTCACGAGCGACAGACTTTCAACCCTGATAGAGGCCGATCCGCTATGGAGACATGCCCTGTGGGAGAACTTCTTCCGCAAGAGGAATGAACTCCCCGAACTCACCAGCGAGACCTTCCAGGAGGACATGGACGCCGCCGGAATGTACCTCGACCTCGGATTGCTCGATGAGGCGAGGGCTGTGGTGGAGGCGTGGACTAGTGCGAGGCCGCCGAGTGATCCGTTCCTGCGAGTGCTCATCGAGGAGTTGGACATCGAGCCGCCATCAGAGTACCGGGCTGATGAGTGGGGAATCGTGAACTGCTTTGCCCACCGAGACATCCTGATGCGTCTGATCGAGAGTCGCGACGACGCCGAGTCGCTCACCGATCTGGGGAACATGCTTTATGCCCGCGGGCGGATCGATGAGGCAATCGAGAAGTGGCATGCGGCTCAGGAGGGGTATCTGCCGCGCCGGAACCTTGCGATCGCCCATTGGCACAAGAAGGATGACCTTCAGACCGCCTACAGGTACATGCGCGGGGCGAGCGATCTATGTCCGGGCAGTCCCGCCATCCTGCGGGATTGCGATATCCTGGCCGACCTGAGCGGGAACGAGTCGGACCGGCTCGAAATCGTCACGCGGATCATGAAATATGCGCCGGAGGACAGCGGGTGTCTCGAACGGGCGGTCCGAGCATACCTGGCTGCTGACAGGCTCGACGACGCGATCGACTTGCTTCAGACCAAGACCTTCTTCGTGGCGGAGTTGGCGTACCAGACCCGGATACTGTACGTGTGGGCGATGATCGGGCGCGGGATGCGCAACATGACCGAGGAGCGATATGCCGATGCCGCCGTGGACTTCCGCGCGGCGACCGAGTACCCGCCGAACCTCGGCGCGAGCCGGTTCCACGATTCGAGTGACGCTCAGGCGCTCTTCCTCTTGGGCGAGGCGCTCAGTAAGCTCGGCGACACGGAGGACGCGCGGAAAGCGCACGCATCGGCGGCGGACGATATGCCAGTCAGGGGAACGGAGCAGGCATTCTACGTCGGACAGGCACGGGATCGACCCGGGAGAGACGATGCCCGTGAGGCCCGGAAGAAGATACTCCCGGCCGACCAATCAGCAGACACCCCTGAGGCTCAGGCGCGGTTGAACTACCTCAAGGGACTGGAACGCCTCGCGGCCCATGACCCCGATGCCTCTGCGGAGTACTTCAGGCTTGCGCACGAGTTCCTGCGTGCGAATCCGGCGAAGATGAGACGGTACATGGAGTCGCTGGCGTACACCCGCTCAGAGGGCCGCAGAGTGCCGATCGCAGTCTGGGAGAATGGTTGATGGTTGATGGTCGATGACATTCGCATTCCCAATCAGCCATTGACCATGAACTATCAACCATTTCCTATGCTGCCTTCAGCGTCATGCTAAGCTCCTCGCTCTCGACCATCACCTTGCGCTGCACTTCGTCGATCGTGGTAATGCCCGCGAGCACCTTTGCCGTGCCGTCCTGCGCCATCGTTCTCATCCCTTGGGCTATCGCTAACTGGCGCATTTCGGGGGCCGACGCCTTTGTCATCGTCAGCTTCCTCAACTGGTCGGTCATCACCAGAACCTCGTTGATACTCACTCGGCCTTTGTAACCCGAACCGCTGCAGTTAGTACAGCCCACGGCATGGTACAGTGTGACATCGTCGTCGGAAGCGAGGCCGAGCAGGGACTTCGTCTTGTCGTCCGGCTGGTAGGCGGCCCTACAGTCCGGACAGAGCACGCGAACGAGCCTCTGCGCCACCACGCCATTGATCGCCGAACCCACGAGGAATGGCTCGACATCCTGGTCGATCAGACGCGTGACCGCGCTGGGAGCGTCGTTGCAGTGGAGCGTGCTCAGGACCAGGTGACCGGTCAGCGCAGCTCTGAACGCAACGTCGGCGGTCTCCGTGTCCCTGATCTCGCCGACCAGCACGATATCCGGATCCTGCCTGAGAATCGCGCGGAGTTGATTCGCGAAAGTGAGGCCGATCCTGGTGTGCACGTTGGTCTGGTTGATACCCTCCATCTCGTACTCGACCGGATCCTCGACCGTCATGATGTTCGTGTTCTCGGATCTCAGAATGTTGAGAGCGGCATAGAGCGTCGTGGTCTTGCCGCTTCCGGTGGGACCTGTGACCAGGATGATGCCATGCGGACGGGTGACCAGCTTCGTGAAGACGGACAACTCGTGCGGCGCGAAGCCCAATTCCTCGAGTGGGATGATCCCACTCGCCCTATCCAGGATTCGGAGAACCACTCTCTCGCCATACAGGGTGGGCGAGGTGGAGACACGCAAGTCCACAAGCTTCTTGTCCAGACGCACCGTAATGCGTCCATCCTGCGGGAGTCGTCGTTCCGAGATGTCGAGTTCGGACATGATCTTGACGCGCGAGGTGATGGCAGCATGGAGGCTTCTCGGCAGACTCTTCACAAGATGGAGTTCGCCATCGATCCGGAACCGTACGTCTATGCTATTCCGCCGCGGCTCGATGTGAATATCGCTGGCCTTCTGCCGAACTCCCTGTGTGAGAAGTACGTTCACCATTCGAACAACCGGCGCGCGATGGCTCTGCCTTTTGACCTCGTTAATGTCCTCGCCGTGCTCGTATTCCTCGCCGGTGGCCAACTCCATTCCCGCGGCCTGCTGAGCAGCGCTCTGGAGATCATCGGAGCCACTGCCGCCGTATTGCTTGTTCACTGCGTCGGTGATCCGCCATTCGGTGGCAAGGGCGGGCTCCACGCGGCACTTCGCCTCCAACTGCACGAGGTCCATGGCCTCGACATCGAGCGGGTTCGCCATTGCCACGGTCAGTCGGTCCTCGGTCATCGAAATGGGGATGAGATTGTAGGTACGAGCGGTCTGTTCGGAGACCAGTATAACCGCTTCCGGCGCGCATTCCGCATCCTGGAGATTGACGTAGCCGACATCGAGTTGGAGAGCCCGGACTTCCGTGATCTGTTCCTCGGTCGCAAGCCCCCAAGCTATAAGTATCTCGCCGAGCCGCTTGTGCGTCTGGTTCTGCTCGTCAAGCGCCTCGTGGAGCTTCTCCTCAGTGATGATACCTCTGGAGACCAGGATGTCACCGAGCGGCTTCTTATAAAACTCTTCCATGCAAAAACCTCATTCTACACCAGGCAGCCAGCCTGCATAGTTCAGGACACGGACTGATCGGCCGAATCACCGAGATCGCTCAGCAGGCGACGGATCTCCCGAGACCTGTTGGCGGTCTCTTCCGAATCCGCTTCGATCGTCACCACGAGGACGTCGCCCTGACCGGTTTCCGACGGCAGAAGGATTCTCGGCCAGATCACCGCCTGCGACTCATCGTCTCCGAGTATCAGGACCGCCCGATCGCCCTCGAACCGGTCCACGAATGCGCTCACCCGCGCGGTGCTCATTCCGTATACTCCGTCCATACTCGCCGGCCGTCGGTCGAGATGACGACGTCGCCGTTCTCGTCGGTCCGGAACACTTGAGCGCCGGCGGCCGACAGCCTGCCGAGCGTCTCCTTGCCGGGCTGCGCAGACTCCGACTCCGGATCGGCGCTGATCACAGCGTACTCCGGCTTCACGATCTGCAGGAACTCATTCGACGTAGTCCCGTTGCTGCCATGACCAGCCACCTTGAGCACGGTGCTGCGAAGGTCGTGATACTCCGCAAGCAGTTGAGCCTCAGACTCCGGTGATAGGTTGCCGGTCAGCAGGAAACCGATGTCCCTGTAGCTGAACCGCAGGACGATCGGATCGCCTGTTCCGCCCTTGAGCGGCCAGATGACCTCGAAATCCACGCCGTTCGATACACTCGGCCGGCGCTCTTCAGTCACTGTCTTGTAGTCGATCCTGCGCTGCTTGATGCTCGCAATGACCTGCTCATACGTCGCACTGCCCGAGGGCCCGCCGGCATCGAGGACTTCCGATACCCCGAACCGGTCGAGAACCGCCTGCAGCCCGCCGATGTGATCCTCGTCCGAATGAGCGATGACCAGCAGATCGATCCGTGGCACGCCTTGCCGAGCCAGGTACGAGATCAGATGGTCCGATCGGTCGGCATTCCCGGCATCCACCAGCACGACGCGGTTGTCCGGCGTCCGGATCAGAGTGCAGTCACCCGGCCCAACGTCAACGAAATGGACGGAAAGCCTCGGCTCCTCGGTCGCCGGTCTTCGACTGAGTGCGATATACCACGCCGCCAGGCCCAGCAATACTATCAGTAGAATTATAGGCAGAAGTCGTCGCATGGGTTAGCTCTGAAGCTCTCTTTCGATGGAAGTTTTCGTTCGCTACAGGTTTCCACGATCCGAGCCGTCTTTCCTGCGGAAACGTACCTTGCGGAATCTGGGCTGAAGGTATACTATGATCGCATGGTGGGTATGATTGCCATGACTTGCTAGCTATGTGGAGAATCGACCATGAGCTTTGGGGGCGACGGTGGTATTGTCTTGACGACTGGTTGCTCATCTAGGCATCCGGATTCGGAGCCACATGGTCGGTGACAACCGGCCTCAGAAGTGGTTAGCGGCGGCCCAACGTCACTTGAACAGCCTGTCAACTAGGCTACGCGCACGGTTGCGCTCCTGTTGGTTACGCATCTCTTCTTCTGCTTGTTTTGCCTTCTGACGCTCTTTCTCTTCCTTGGCTCGGCGGTCTCTGTACTGCTTGACCAGACGAGTGATCTCTCTGTCGTTTGACGCTACAAGAGTCGCGCAGAACTCAGCTAGTACGGAAAACCCGTCGCTTTCTACCCAACGGCTATGGCCATCGTAATCCGAGTCATATGTTCCACAGGCATGATGGATGTGCTTCCCATCCATCTCAAGATCGTAATAGGCGGTACCGTTGTCGGAGGCGAAGTGGCTAAGCCTAAAGTGATGACCCTCGCCTGGACAGAGAAGGTAACAGTGCCAGCGCCTACGTGGGGGGCGTCCACCTCCATGCTTTCAACACGCCATCCAGACTGGATACGAGAAAGGATCTCCGCGAGAACTGCCTTATCTTTGATGTAGTCCACCGTTTTTGTCCTTCACGGCACGCTCTAGCTAATATCGGCGATTTCTCTTGCACCCCGGGATTGGCTTCGCAAGATTCGATACAATCATCGCGAGACACGCGTGCTCTTACTTATTGTATGGTGATGCAGCGAAGCCGGTCAAGTCCCAACTTGGTAAGACACTTTGCCCCGATGGATCCTTCGCGCCATCTCGAGGACGTGTACGTTGCCAACACGTCCCATCCGGGAAGTATGAGCCGAAAACCAGGAAATGTTGACACTCGGGTTTGGGGACTGGTATCATAGGAATAGTTATTCTCGATGGGCAGAGGCGATGACGAGGAAGAGTACCCGCCCGGCGCAGGCCGGGAAATCCGAAACTCGAAACACGAAATTCGAATTGCGGACTTTGCGGTCAGGTTACAGAGAACCGGGTAAGCTGAGAACCGGGGCCGAGTCGCGTGGGGAATATCACCTCCGAGCCGGAGCGGCGAAAGGGAAGTCATCAGTTATCGGTAATCAGTTATCAGTAAGACCGAGACCGATCACTGATCACTGATTACCGATCACCGAGTAGTTGCTCCCGGGCGGTTCCCGTTACAGAACCGAGGTATGCGGATCGTCCAAGTACCTGCGAAGGTCCGGGCTGTGAAGCGCGGGCGAATCGGGGTGGTACCACGAAGGCTTATGAGCCTCTCGTCCCTGCTGTGGGGATGAGAGGCTTTTGTTTTGGGGAGGTTATGGATTCTGGGTTTTGGGTTATGGGGAACCCCGAAACCCAAAACCTACAACCCATAACAATTCTGTGGAGGTATCGCATGTTCAAAGAGGTCAAGAGCGGGTTGAGCTTCCCTGAGATGGAGCATCGATGTGCTCGAGTTCTGGGAGGAAGGACACATATTCGACAAGCTGCGGGAGAAGAACGCCGGCCATAAGCACTGGTCGTTCATCGACGGGCCGATCACGGCGAACAACCCGATGGGCGTTCATCACGCATGGGGCCGCACCTACAAGGACATCTTCCAGCGCTTCAAGGCGATGCAGGGGTTCGAGCAGCGATACCAGAACGGCTTCGACTGCCAGGGCCTGTGGGTGGAGGTCGAGGTCGAGAAGGAACTCGGGCTCAACTCGAAGCGGGAGATCGTCGAGTACGGGCTGGACAAGTTCGCCAAGGCATGCCGCGCTCGCGTCGAGAAGTATTCCGCCATCCAGGCCGAGCAGTCGAAGCGGCTCGGGCAGTGGATGGACTGGGACCACTCCTACTACACGATGGATGACACCAACATCGAGCACATCTGGCATTTCCTCAAGAAGTGCCACGAGAACGGATGGCTCTACAAGGGCCAGCGCGCGATGCCGTGGTGCGCCCGATGCGGAACGTCGCTCTCCCAGCACGAGCTGATCGATTCCTACCGCGACATGACGCACACATCGGTCTTCCTCAAGCTGCCGATCAAGGAGCGCGAGGGCGAGTACATGCTGGTCTGGACGACCACTCCCTGGACTCTGACCGCGAACGTCGCACTGGCGGTCCATCCGGATCTCGACTACGCGAAGGTGAAGCAGGCCGACGGCATCCTGTATCTCTCCGCCGGAACGGTCTCGCAGGCTCGACGGCGAGTACGAAGTGCTCGGTACGGTCAAGGGCAGCGAACTCGTCGGCCTCCACTACCAGGGCCCGTTCTTCGATCTGCCCGCTCAGCAGGGGATCGATACCGCAGGTCGTCGCGTGGGACGACGTCGGTGAGGAGGAAGGCGTCGGCGTCGTCCACATCGCTCCCGGATGCGGCGCGGAGGACTACGAGCTGTCTCAGAAGCTCGGCCTGCCGGTGCTCGTTCCGATCGACGAGAACGGCTACTACTACCCGGGATTACGGCTGGCTCGCGGAGCAAGTCGGTCGGCGAAGTCGCGCGGATGATCTTCGAGGATCTCGAGAAGAAGGGCATTCTCTACAAGACTGAGGAGTACGAGCACCGCTATCCGGTCTGCTGGAGATGCCAGGACGAACTCGTGTTCCGCCTGGTGGACGAGTGGTTCATCGCCTGCGATCACATCCGCGAGCCGATGACGGCGAGGCGCGGAAGGTGCGCTGGGTGCCGGATTACGCGGGCAAGCGCATGGAGGACTGGCTCAACAATATGGGCGACTGGTGCATCTCCCGGAAGCGGTTCTGGGGACTGCCGCTGCCGTTCTTCAAGTGCGAGTGCGGAGAGATGACGTTCATCGGCTCGCAGAAGGAGCTTGAGGAGATGGCGGTCATCGGGCATGGAAGGACTGAAGGAACTCCATCGTCCGTGGATCGACGATGTGAAGATCAAGTGCCCGAAGTGCGGCGGCACGGCGGAGCGGATCCCCGAGGTCGGCGACTGCTGGCTCGACGCGGGAATCGTCCCCTTCTCCACACTCGGTTACCTGAACGAGGACAGGTCCTACTGGGAGAAGTGGTTCCCGGCGGAGTTCGTCGTCGAGATGCGGGAGCAGATCCGCCTGTGGTTCTACTCCATGCTCTTCATGAGCGTGACCCTGGACGGGACGAGTCGCCCTACAAGTCGGCGCTCGTCTACGAGAAGGTCCACGACGAGCAGGGCCGACCGATGCACAAGAGCCACGGCAACGCGATCTGGTTCGACGAGGCGGTCGAGAAGATGGGCGCGGACGTCATGCGCTGGATCTACGCCGGCTCGAACATCCAGACAAATCTGAACTTCGGCTATCAGCAAGGGCGATGAGGTCGTGCGCAAGCCTGCTCACTCTCTGGAACGTTTACTCGTTCTTCGTGACCTACGCTGTGGTCGATGAGTGGAAACCTGATGGGACGCATGGGACTGATGGGACCGATGGGTCGGAGCTGGATCGGTGGATCCTGTCGCGGCTGCAATGCCCTGGTGAAAGCGACCACCGACTCGCTGGAGGAGTACGACGCAGCCGAGGTCACCCGCTCGATCGACACATTCGTGGACGATCTCTCGAACTGGTACGTCCGCCTGAGCCGCCGACGGTTCTGGAAGAGCGAGTCCGACGAGGACAAGCAGTCGGCCTACTCGACGCTCTATGAGGTGCTCGTCACGCTGACCAAGCTGCTTGCGCCGATCATGCCGTTCATGGCCGAGGAGATGTACCGCAACCTGGTGCGTCTCGGTCGACCCGAATGCGCCGGAGAGCGTCCACCTCTGCGACTGGCCGGCCGCCGATGAGTCGCTGATCGACACACGGCTGATCGAGGAAACCGACGCCGTGATGAAGGTCGTCCGGCTCGGACGGTCGGCCCGGAACGCATCGGGGATGAAGGTCCGCCAGCCGCTTGCCAAGGTGACGGTCAAGCCGTCGAGCAAGAGCGAGAGCGAAGCCGTGGTGCGCAATGAACGACTGATCCTCGACGAGTTGAACATCAAGGGTCTGGTGTTGACCGAGGACGCGACCGGCCTGGTCGGCTACACCATCAAGCCGAACCTGCGCACCCTCGGCCCGAAGCACGGAAAGATCCTCCCAAAGATCACAATTGCGCTGGCCGAGGCGGACGGCTCAGTGATCGCGGCCAGGGTCGCCGCCGGTGAACCGTTCGATCTGGTGGTCGCCGGGGAAACGTTGGCCCTCGACTCGAACGATGTGATCGTCGAGACGACCGCGCCGGAGAACCTCTCCTGCGCCGAGGAGTCCGCCACTGTCGTCGCAATCGACACGCAACTGACCGACGAGCTGATCCAGGAGGGCATGGTCCGCGACCTGGTGCGCCAGATCCAGAACATGCGGAAGGATTCGGAGTTCAACGTCGACGACCGCATCACCATCGAGTACTCCGCGACCGGCAACCTGTCGGAGGCAATCGAGGCCTGGTCGGACTACATCCGACAGGAGACGCTTGCGAATTCCCTCACGCCCGGGGACGACTCGCTCGCGAAGGTGAAGATCGCCGGCGAGGAGATCGGGCTGAGTCTCGCGAAGGCGTAGACTCGCTGCTTCGAGATCAGGTCCCGGGTGTGCCGGCTCACTGGTATGCCCGGGTTCGACCGTCCACCGCTCCCGGTTTCACACAGCCTCCTCCAAGGTAAACTCAATCCGTGTATTGCTATACGGAGCGACTACCTACAGAGGAGGATTTCCACATGTCCAGTTTCATGCGCGCTGCAGCGGCCCTTGTCGTCCTGCTGCTTATCGTGGTGCTGATCGGCTGTGGGAGCGGCATCAACCGAAACAATGGTCTGATTGCATTCCAATCAGGGGCGAGCCCGGACATTTACGTCGTGAATGACGATGGAAGCGACCAGCATCTCATTATCGCCGATGGAAAAGAGCCCGCACTGAACCCCGGGAGGGCGGAAGTGGCCTTCGCTCGCGGCGGCAACATCTACAGCGTTGCTCTCAACGGATCCGGGCTAACCAACATCACCAACCACGGTCTGGGAGTAAATGCGTCGAATCCGGCGTTCAACCATCTGGGTACCCGGATCGCGTATGTCTTGTCTCCAACGGTGCCCAACGCGATACGTACTATTTTCGTGATGGATGCTGACGGCGACAATGACAACTCCCTCACGCCGGGCGATGATCCGACGTTCAGTCCGGATGACAGCCAGATCATCTTCGTGAATCAGCCTGATCTCTACAGGATCGACGCTGACGGTTCCGACTTGACTCGGCTCACCAACCATGCCCCCGGCGAACTGGTCAATGATCCATCGTTCAGCCCATCTGGTGACCGGATAGTCTTCGAGTTTGCCGCGTCCGGTATGTCGACGCCGAGCCTGCATTCGATCGAGATCGCAGGACTTGCCGAATCGGTCTTCCTGGACGACGCCGCTCAGCCGTCGTTCAGGCCACTCGGAAACCTGGTTGCTTTTGTGCGAGGTGGGGCGGTCTTCAGCGCCAATGTCGATGGCTCGGGGCCAAAGCAGCTTAGCGCGGGACATGATGACGCCGAGCCTGATTGGTCTATGAAGCACTAGCTCCCGCCGCATCATGTATGTAGCCGCACCAGGCCACAAACAACCGACCTGGTGCATGATTGGTGTTTGCAGCTTCGCAAGCGGAGGAGATAATAGTGGAACCTTAAGCCGTTTCCATACGTCAAAATCGGTACCGCAGGAAGAAAGGCAGGTTTCACGGATGAACAAATTCTATCGAACCCTTGCGATCTCCGGCATGCTCGTCGTCTTCTCCTTCTCCATCGCAGCCCCAACCTTTGCGGGCACGGAGGGAAGGCGGAACACGGCGGTTGCCCTTACCGCAGCCACCGCCTACAGCTTTCTACAGAAGAACGACAGGGCGGCCCTGCTCGGCGGACTGGCGTCGGCTCAGGCGTGGAAAAGCTATGAGGATTCCCGCAAGCGTGACAGCCGGCAGAAGAGCAGCAGTTACTCGCGCGCATCTTACGCAAACTACTCTCGCCCTGCAAACTCCAGGTCAAGCACGTATGCACGGCCCGCGGTCTATCGGACTACATCGTCGTCTGCATCGAGCACAGGAACTGCCCAGTTGAAGGCTAAGCTCCAGAAGCTCGAGGCGCAGAATGCCGAGTTGAGACGCGAGGCGGAGATCAACCGGCTGAAGGCGGAGAACGTCGCACTGGCGAACGAACTCGCACAGCAGAGAGGCACCCTGGTCAATCAGAGCGCTGAGATCGCCGACACCCGCTCCAGCATGTCGACGTTTCACACGGCCATCACGGCGGTGGTCATACTGCTGGCCATCGGTCTCATGTTCGGGGTCAGCAAGCTGTCGAGGATCCGCAGTAACTGAATAACGTATTTCAGAAAGGGGGTCTGTCCGATGACAGACCCTCTTTTTTGTAAGAGGTTCTGGCCGGCGGTGTGTCGTATGGATATGTGACACGGAGGCAGACGTGAATTCCATGCGAATGATGCTCTTGATGCTCATCCTGACATGCGGAATGGAGGCCGGAATGGAGACACTCAAGGTCGGTGCAGTACAGGACCGGCGCTTCGATGAGGTGCGTCATCTCGATATGACTTACAGCTGCAAGGCTCCGACGACCGTCGAGGCGTGGAAGCAGCGGGCGGAGCACCTGCGGGCGCAGATACTCACCGGCGCGGGCCTGATGCCGATGCCCGAGAAGACGCCGCTCAACGCAAGGGTCTTCGGCCGGATCGAGCACCAGGACTACGCCGTCGAGAAGGTCTACTTCGAGAGCTTCCCCGGCTTCTACGTCACCGGCAACCTCTACCGTCCCAAGGGCAAGGGGCCGTTCCCCGCTATCCTCAACGCGCACGGACATTGGGCCAGCGGCCGGTTGGAGGACACGGATCGGAGTTCGATCCCCGGACGGTGCATCACCTTCGCCAGGCAGGGCTACGTCGCCTTCTCCATCGACATGATCGGCTACAACGACTCCTCACAGCTCAAGCACCGCGAGGATCTGATCGGCGAACGGTTCCGCCTGTGGGGGATCGGCATGGGCGGGCTGCAGCTCTGGAACAGCATCAGGGCGGTCGATTTCCTGCTCGGCCTGCCCGATGTCGATCCCGATCGGATCGGCATGACCGGCGCATCCGGCGGCGGGACGCAGACGTTCCTGCTCACAGCGGTCGATGATCGAGTGAAGTACGCCGCGCCGGTGAACATGATTTCGAGCACGATGCAGGGCGGGTGCGTCTGCGAGAACCCGCCGCTGATCAGGGTCGACACGAACAACATGGAGATCGGGGCGATGGCCGCTCCCCGCCCGTTGATGATGATCTCGGCAACCGGCGACTGGACGAAGCTGACGCCGGAGGTCGAGTTCCCGGCGGTGAAAAGCGTCTACGATCTGCTCGGGGCATCGGAGAAGGTCGCCTGCGTGCGGATCGATGCCGAGCACAACTACAACAAGGACAGCCGGGAAGCCGTCTACGCCTGGTTTGGCAAGTGGATTCTCGGCAACCCCGACGCCAACGCGTTCAAGGAGCAGCCGTTCCAGGCGGACAAGCCGGAGGATGTCCTCGTCTTCGGCAAGTATCCGCATCCCTTGAATGCCCTCGATGCGGACGGGATCGTCCGGAGCCGGATCGAGGCGTCGGAGAGGCAGGTTGCATCGAAGAAGCTACACGACGCCGAATCGCTCGCGGCCTTCAGGAAAACGTATGCCGATGCGCTTCGTCACGCTCTGGCGGTCGAGACGCCGACTGTCGGGGATGTCGTCTCCGAGAACCGCGGCACTTCGCTCGGTGATGGAGTGGAGGCGACGAAGTTCGTGATCGGACGGAAGGCCAAGGGGGATACAATCCCTGCTCTGTACCTGAGGGCCGAGGGAAAAGTCGAGCAGGACGTAATCGTAGTCGTTCACTCCGGGGGGAAGGCTGCGCTCTTTGAGAATGACAAGCCGACATCCCTCGTCCGCGGTCTGCTCGACAAAGGTCATGCCATGCTTGCCATAGACTGCTTCGGGATCGGGGAGCATTCCGCTCCACCCGAAGCCGCCGATCGGACGAAGCGGTACGGGTTCTTCGATACCTACAACCGGACGGACACCATGGAACGGGTACAGGACATCCTCACCGCCGTTGCCTTCATGAGACTACCGTCGCCAGTCAGCCTGATGGGCATCAGCCTGATGGGGATTGGGGACGGCGGACTGTGGTGCCTGCTCGCCCTGCCGTTTGCGCCAAAGATCGAATCGGCAGTTGTGGACGTCGCCGGGTTCGACACGTCGAGCGACGAGGAGTTCATCGAGCGGCTGTATACCCCTTCCCTACGGAGAGTCGGTGATCTGCGAACCGCCGGGGCGCTCGTTGCGCCGAGACGGCTCGTGATCCACAACACGGGCGGGCGCTTCGAGACCGAGTTCATCCGCGATGCGTACAAGGCTTCCGGGCATCCCGAGTCACTGGCGGTGAGACGCATGCCGGCGTCGGATCTGGCGATCATCGAGTGGCTGCGGCGGTAGCTCAACCGGCGGCCAGAGCTCCTCCATCGTGACGATGCCGCCCTTATCGACGGCAGCACGAACCAGCAGCCCGGTGAGCACCGACTCATAGGCCGTGCGCGGTCCGCTGATCGTCTGGCCGCCGGACTTGATGCACCTGAAAAAATCGGACAGCAACTCCCGTGTGTTGTTCGCAGTCGTCCCGACCTCTTTCACCGTCGGCGTGACCTTCGGGTCGTCCTTCATCTTGTAGGTGAACTTGCCGAGGCCCAACTCGCAGCCACCCTTGGGACCTGCCACCCGCTCGTAGGTGCCCCTGAACGCGTCGGTGTTCGGGCAGATCCATGAATGGTGGAACATCAGCGTGAACCCGTTCTCCCACTCGATGGTCGAAGTGTAGTAATCCGTCACATCGCGGTTCGGCTCGACGAAGATGTCCTTCCGACCCTTCCCGAACGCTCGGACCGGCCTCGATCCGAGCAGCCAGCAGTAGACGTCCCACGTATGAATCGCCTGCTCGAGCATCCAGTCGCCGGAGTACTTCCTCTGCGCGAACCAGCCCCGCAGGCGCCGACGCGTTGTCCCATGCCGCCCGTCCTTCGACGAGCGGACCCACTTCCCCGGCCTGGAGGAGCTTGATCGACTCTATGTACCGCGGATCGGTTCGGCGCTGGCAGCCGATCTGGGCGACGAGCTTGGGGTTCTGATGCTGCGCCTGCAGGATGGTCTTCCCTTCCTTGATACTGATGCTCATTGGCTTCTCGCCATAGAAGTTCTTGCCGGCGCCGTAGCAATCGTTGTACATCGCGCCATGCCAGTAACACGGCGTGGCGATCACGACCGCATCGAGGTCTTTGCAGGCGAGGAGGTTGCGGTAATCCCGGTCATCCTTCCCATAGGTCTCAGGCTTCCGCTTCTGGGCCTTCTCGACTGCGGCGACGGCCTTGTTGAGGTTGTCAGGAGCGACATCGCAGATCGCGAGGATGTCGACACTCCCGAGCGCCAGAAGCTCGTTTAGCAGCACCGTGCCCCTGTTGCCGACTCCGATGCATCCGACGCGCATTCGATCGGTCTGCCCGAACCCCGGGCCGCCGATCGCGACCTGTCCGAGCCCGACCGCTGCGCTTATCTTGAGGAAATCACGCCTCGTGTATGTCTTATCCTGCACGGGTACTACCTCCGGGGCGGAAACAAACTCCGCCCTCAATGGAGTTATACGCCCCCGCGGGCCGTAGTACCTCTGCACTCGCCCTGTCATTCCGAACGCAGTGAAGAATCTAGCACTCTGCGTCAAGCCGGATTCTTCACTGCGTTCAGAATGACAGGGCGAGTAGCTTATGTCAGGTACTTCGCAAACCAGTCGCGGGCGAGGCGCGCGACCTCCTCCAGCGTGCCCGGCTCCTCGAAGAGATGCGTCGCTCCGGGAACGATCTTCATCTCCTTGATGCCGGAGAGATGTTCCATCGCCTCCTGGTTCATCGAGATCACCGGCCAGTCGTTACCGCCGACGATCAACAGTGTCGGCGCGGTGACTTCGGGTAGGTATGGGATGGCCAGATCGGGACGCCCGCCACGCGAGACGACCGCCTTGATCTCGTCGCCGGACTCCGAGGCCGCCTGGAGTGCCGCCGCCGCGCCCGTGCTCGCGCCGAAGTACCCGATTGTCACATCCTTAGTCTCCTCATTCGACGCAACCCATGCAGTCGCGCCCACGAGACGCTCGGCAAGAAGGTCGATATCGAACACCTTCCGCCGATCGTCCGATTCCCATTCCTCGAGTAGATCCAGCAGGAGCGTCGCCTGCCCGCCCTGCTGCAGGACCTCCGCCACAAAGCGGTTCCGGGGGCTGAACCGGCTGCTCCCACTCCCGTGCGCGAATATGACGATCCCCTGAGCGCCCGGCGGGATCCTCAGATCACCCTCGAGGTGCACGTCTCCGGCCTGGATGCTGACGGGGCGTTCCATCACTGTGCCCATGATTGACCTCCTGTTAACGGATCGGACCGATTCCTGCTATCAAGGTTTCGTTCCCGCAGGGGACGCAGCGCAAAACATCGGCGTGCGGCTGCCTTCCTGCACACAGAGGGCCGGATAAGTGGTATCATATGCGCGACGGAGGGGACAAGAGATGGGATCAGAGATCGGGATTGAGAAGAGAAGCCTCCTGCGCTCGCTCGGGCCGGGGTTCATCACCGCTGCGGTGGTGATCGGGCCGGGAAGCGTCACGGTGGCATCGAAGATCGGCGCGTCGGCCGGCATGAGCCTCCTGTGGGCGGTGATCGTCGCAGGGAGCTTCATGATGCTCTACACTGCGATGTCCGCACGCATCGGGGTGCTGAACAAGCACTCGCTGCTGACACTCGTTGCGACGCACTACGGGAGGTGGCTCGCCGTCGTGATGGGCATCCTCGCGTTCGTGGTGTGCGCGTCATTCCAGATGGGCAACTACCTCGCGTGCAGTACGGCCCTCAAGACGTTGACCGGCATCCACGAGATGGTCTGGATGGCGGTGGTCGGCCTGACTGCGCTTGTTTTCGTCTTCGCAGCGAAGAAGCTCTACCAGGCGATGGAGAAGGTGATGCTCGCGCTCGTCATGTTCATGCTGGTGGCATTCATCATCAATCTGATCGTGTCGAAGCCAACCCTCAGCGAGGTCTTCGCGGGCCTGATCCCGAGCCGATGGCCCGGAGCGATGACCGGCCTCGTCACCGCGATGGTCGCGACGACCTTCTCCGTGATCGCAGCGCTCTACCAATCGACGATGGCCCAACAGAAGGGATGGGGCGCGAGCGATCTCCGACTCGGCTTGACTGACACGATGGTCGGCATCGGCGTTCTCACGGGCATCTCGATAGTGATCACAATGACATCGGCGTCGGTCCTGCGAGGCGCGGTCATTGCTGATGCGAGCGATCTGGCAAGGCAGCTCGACCCGCTCCTCGGGCATGCGTCGGTGATCATCTTCAGCCTCGGATTCCTGGCAGCTTCGTTCAGCTCGACGATCGTGAACGCAATGATCGGTGGCGGACTGCTTGCCGACTCGATGGGGATGAGTTCGGACATCAACGCCCGGCCATCACGGATGCTCACTGCATTCGGCATGGCAGTCGGGATGGCGGCGGGCATCTACACGCTTTTCACGAACACTCCACTCGGCGGGATCGTCCTGGCCCAGAAGAGCACAATCCTGGCGGTCCCTCTCTGCGCGCTGGTGATGATCGTGCTCGCGAACGACAAGCGCGTGGTCGGCACACACCGCAACTCGCTCCTGTCGAACGCCTGGGCGGTGGTCGCACTCCTGGTGCTCGTCTGGATGAGCGTCTATCGGGTGATGGAGATGGTGGGAAATGGTTGATGGTTGATGGCTGATGGCCCCCCATTAACCATCAACAATCAACCATTCACCATCGGGGTTTCTATGCCAAACGTCCACAAAGACTTTCACGGGTGCTTCAGTTTCGGGCTGAAGTTCCTGCTCGAAAACTACGGGCCCGCCGAGATGCAGGAGTACCTGCGCCGCGTCGCTCGCACCGTCTACGCGCCTCTGATCGAGTCGATCCGGGATCGAGGACTCCCGGCGCTGGAGGATCACTGGCGCGCGGTCATGTCGATCGAGGAGGCGGATTTCGACCTTCACTTCACGGACGACGACAGGCTCGTGCTCCAGGTCAGGGAGTGCCCGGCGATCACTCACATGCAGGCGCGCGGATACAAGGTGTGCCCGCGGTTCTGCAAGGCGACCCGCATCGTGAACGATGAGATCTGCCGACGCGCAGGGTACATCTCTGAGATCACCTACGATCAGGACACCGCGTCCTGCACTCAGCGGTTCCGGAAGGAGGCCGACCGATGATCTCCTGCACCGAGTTCATCATGGCCTACAGCGAGTTGTTCGCGTTCATCGAGGAACGCCATGGCAAGGACGAGCTGATCCGCTTCTGGGAGGAGTTGGCCGACGAGTTTCTCTTCAACCTGCGCGACCTCGTGGCCGAGAAGGGCTTCGAGGGGATGCAGGAGTACTGGGGCCACACGCTCTCCGAGGAGGGCGCGGACTGCCGGATAGTGCTCACGGATGATGAGTTCCGCCTCGAGATGAACGAATGCCCGTCGGTGGCGATTCTCCGTCGGAACGAGCATCTCACGCCCTACCCCGACTACTGCGAGCACTGCAAGGTGCTCTACCGCCGGGTGATCGAGCCGTTCGGGTTCAAGTGCGAGACGACGGTGCTCGATCCCGTGATGGGTCGGTGCGTGCTTCGGATGACGAGGGAGGGAAATGGAAAATGAAACATGCAAACTGTAAAATGAAAAAGGGGACATGGGGCTGGATTTTGCCTTTTGCACTTTGCATTTTGCACTTTTCATTTCCCCTATGCGCAAAGTCCGCGCCGTCGATCGCGTGGCAGCGCGGCCCCGATATGCCGAGCGCCCATGACTACCTCGGGTGCGGAGTGATGGACGGCCTCTTCGTCGTCGCGGGCGGGGCCTACTGGGAGCACGATCAGAAGCATTACGGCCGGGGGACGATCGCATACTCGCCGATCCAGGGCCGATGGATCACGCTCCCCGACCTCCCGAAGTCGGGCGCATACGGGGCGTCCGCGGTGATCGATGGCCAACTCGTGATCGCGGGCGGCGCGGATTCGACAGGCGCCCTCAAGTCGTGCTTCCGGCTCAGGCGCGTCGACGGACGGCTGAGATGGGATTCGCTCCCCGATCTCCCCCGACCGATCTGGGGCGCATCGGGGGCGGCGCTCGGTAAGCGATTCTACGTCGTTGGCGGCGCGCCGGGAATGGACCCACAGGCTCTCAAGGGCGCTCATCCGAGCCTCCTTATGCTCGATCTCTCGGCGGTCCGGCCCGAATGGGTCGAGTTCGTCGGCCCCACCCTGCCCGCGGGTCGAGTCGGCGCGGCATCGGCAGTCGTCGGCACGAAGCTCTTCGTCTTCGGGGGATATGGGCTTCAGGCGGACCGCGCGCTCGGCAACTTTGCGGATGCGCACATGACCGATCTGGGTGAGAATCCGCGGACTTGGATGCGGATCAAGGCCATGCCGCTCACCATGAGATGGTCGTCCGCGCGAGCGATCGACGATCGGTACGTAATGATTGCCGGCGGATATGCCGAGAGTCAAAGCAGCGGGTTCCTTGATAAGGTCTGGTTCTATGACACGACGGACGACCAGTACTTGCCCTGTGATCCCCTACCCCTGCCGGTCGCCACAATGGCCTCGTGTGTGGGCGGCGATGGAACGATCTACCTCGCAGGTGGAGAAGATGCCTTGCGCCGCCGCTCGTCGGCGTTCTTCGTCGGCCGGCTCGGAGACCGGTAGCCTGCGATCGGCGGGCCTGTCCCCAGCGAAGTTCGAGGAGTTATCGAAGTGATGACCCGTGAATATACAGTAGTGCTGACTCCGGAGCCTGAGGGAGGGTTCACGATCACCGTACCGGCACTGCCCTGCTATGTCGGACATGCGGAGACGGAGGAAGAAGCCCTCACGCTTGCCGAAGAAGGCATCAAGTTCCACATAGACTCGCTTATCGCAGAGGGACAGCCGGTGCCGGAGGAAGTCAACGCGCTTCGCGTCCTCAGACTCAGAGTGGCCGCGTAGCCCAGCGTCTTCGCTCCTTGATCTCGATCGAGGTGATGAACATTGAGTAGGCCAGCACGCTCAAGGTGTCTTCGCGTAATACATCCCAAAGTCAGGGTTTCGGATGAGACGCACCTCTCCTCTCGCCACCGTCACTGGCAATCCAATACTGGTAAGCTTTTCAAGCGGATATCGCATCGACGCGTCGGGGTCCGGCACGTATAAGTAGCCGAACAGTTCTAAGCGCGGGAGCGCATCCTGGTTGTCCACGAACGCCCATGTGCCCTTATTCCTGACTTTCGCATGCTTGCCCTTGGGACTGAACTCCTGTACGTACGTGCCGTTCGCCAGCAACTGAAGCGTTTCCGTCCCATGATTCCGGCCATTATATGCGTGCGAGATTGCGTAGTTACCGACCACCATGCTCTTGGTGGCTCTGGGTCCACAACTGGTACAGATGACTGCCATCACTGTCACCACGACCGCCATGAACGTGATGCCTGTGCTCCGTCTAATCACCTTGATCCTCCATCGATCTGATCGACACCGAACCCCTGGCTAGCGGAACCTCACCGAGTACAGGTCCGCGTCCTTCATCTTCACACGCAAGCGCACGGGCTCGCCGGCGAGGGATGAGAGGTCGCTGCCACCCTTCCACTTCACCACCCGCTCGATCTCGTCGCCGTAGATCGGCGGGCAGTCGTCCATCGTGAAGCCCGGGATCGGCTCACTGGCAGCGTCCTGGATCTCGACGACGACCCCGCCGGGAGCGGAGGTCGAGTAGTTGATCACCAACTCCTTGCCCGCGAACGTGAGCGGCTTCGTGACGAACTCCCCTCCCCCATAGCCCGCGTTGATCGAGACGAAGCCATCGGTGCGGACGGTCGTGCGGACCATGTGCGCGCTCGTATGGCGATAGTGCTGAGAGTAGTAGATGGAGATCTCGCCCGGCTTCAGCTCGAGGATCCCCCAGGCGGCCATCACATTGCGATCGGTCCAGTTCATCGGATCGAGGCCGGGGCGCATGAAGGCTTCGGGCCAACGATGGAAGGTCATGCCGTCCCGGCTGCTCATGAACACACCGTCGGAGACGCCATCGATGGGATGAGACTCGATCGCCTTCCGCCCGAGGACGATGCGCTTCGGGAAGCCGAGGTATATGTGCGGCGCGCGGAAGTATGGGGTAATCGCGTTCGTGTAAAGCTGCTCGGGGGGCGCTCCCGTGTACTCCACCCATACGGGCGCGGACCAGTGCACGAAGTCCTTCGAGGTAGAGCACTTGATCTCGCGGAGGTGGTTCCGATAGCCCCTGAAGTAGCAGACGTACTCCCCGCGCCTGGCGTCCCAGAAGGCCAGGTTGTGCGAGTCGAAGTTGCCGTCGGTGATGACGGGCTGATCACCGATCTGCTTCCATCGGTATCCATCGGGGGATGTGTAAGCGAAAAGCGCGTTCCCTGTGCCCTCGGCGTTCATCGGGGCGACGGCCTTATACTGCTCCTCAGGCTTGGCGCCGGGATTGGAATCCTTGAACGGTGAAAACGCGTGACCGCCCGCGACCATCCAGACGATGTTGTTCTCCTTCGAGCCGTCGAAGTCGAAGAGCCCGAGCTTCGGCCGCGTGAAGTGGATTCCGTCAACACTCTCAGCGACACAGGTGAATTCGGGATGCTTGACCGTGCCCGATGAGCCGCGGTAGTACATGCGGTACTTGCTGCCATCATGGAACACGGTCACGTAGGCGCTCGTATCGCCCTCCCAGGGTGCGTCGAAACGGAATACCTCCTCTTGCGGGACGGGATGATGGAGCATCAACTCAACGCCATCCATCTTCTCGATCAGGTGGTCGTCCCACAGCGGCTCGAGGTGCGATCCGATGTCGATGGCGAGCTGGGCTTGGACCGCCGATACCAACATGGCGAGCGATATCATGAGCAGAACCCTCCCGGTGTGCATGAGTGCCTCCATGGAAATGGCGAATTGCCGCTGGGATTCTACCACTGGAAGGGCAGGTACGGCAAATGGCAGGACCCCTGCCGGCGTCCCTACGGCCAGGGGAATGCCGGGGTTGGCGCGCCGGTCAGCATCCCGATCACCGCCCAGACCACAGCCATCCCGAACTCGCCGATGACCATCCCGAGGAACCACGGCCGCGCCTTCATATAGAGGCTCATCCCGCCGTATCGCAGGATCAGCGATTTGACCAGCCATGCGACGAGGCAGGAGAACCAGAAGACCGACGTCGTCCACGAGATGCAAAGCGCGTATCCGAGCGGGTGGAACGGCCACCAGAAGAACATCGCCCGCATGTAGGACAGGAAGATGGTGACGATTATCCCCACGGCGAAGAAGACCGGCGCCTGCCACGTGAGCGCAGTCGTGCCGGCCATGTGCGTCTGGTATTCGCTGAAAGCCCAGACCGGGTTGCCCTGATACGTGTACCAGTACATCGTGATCGCACCCTTGTGATACGGCAGCCACAATTGCAGGAAGCCCGCGACCCCGAGCGCGGCGATAATGGCGATACCGAAGACCGGGAGGAATGCCCTCCGCCGGACGTTGCTCCCATCGGCGATCTTCAGGCCGTCGAGGAATCCCGTCAGCAGCAGGCCTCTCTGGTCGCGCAGGAATGCACCGTCGAAGAAAGTCAGCATCATGATGTTCGACGAGCCGAGCGTATGGACCGGCGCGAACATGCGATAGAAGTCGATCGGCCGGAAGCTGGTCTCCGTCATCAGCATCCCCGCCTCAGCCGTGCTCCTGGCCATCACGAGCGCGATGATGAAGATGAAGACGCCGAACTCCAGCAGCGCGACCCAGAGCGACATACCTGCCAGGAGGCACCATCCCATGATGAGCGCGAGACTGAGGAAGAGCCCCCAGAAGGCGACGCTGTATGGCATCATCTCCTGGCTGTCGTCGACCTTCTCCTGCCCGAGCGCGGCACGAACGACGCTCTTCAGGTGCGGACGTGATACATAGACCAGGTAGGCCGCCAGGACGACATATGCACCGACGACCTGATAGCCGATGAAGAGCGGGGTGCCGTACATCGGCATGACCTGCGGCTCCATGTTGAATGATGTGGCGACGACGTCCTGCACTCGCGCAAGGATCGCAAAGAACCAGAGAGCGAACAGCAGGTCCGATGGCAGCAGGAAGAAGAACCCGATCGCCGCGAAAGAAAGGTATGCTGTCGTGAAGTACATGGTATCCCACGGTGGATTCACCAGGTATTCATTGATGCTCCGGCTCAGCAGTATCTGGGGAATGTTCGGATACCAGTTGTGAAGCCCGTTGAACGCGAATATCACCGCCGGAAGGGCCACTCCGCCCCAGAAGAGCTTGCTGCCAAAGAGAGATGTACCCGAGCCTTCGCGGACTAGTTCCAGCGGCGGCTGAACGAGCGGGAAGGCCAGCTTCTCGTTGTCTACCCACTGACGCCGGAGGATGCTCGCCAGGCAGAGGAACGCGAAGATGATCAGCAGGACCAGAATGCCCCACGCAACGAGAGGTACCAGCCACGCGCCCCACGGGATGCTCTCACCGCCCCGCAGGCCCTCGTAGAACCTCTGTGCGGTAAGCTGCGGCTCCGTGCTCTGCGGGTCGAAGGGGACCATCCACTTCTTCATATGTGGGAAGAAGAGTTCCTGCCAGCGATTGGCGACGTTGGAGAAGTAGCTCGGCGTAACCAGCAGCGGGATGATCTTCTCCATCACGCCTCGCGAGGAGACCATCGATGCCACCAGCATCATGCAGTAGATCATCATCAACTCGCCCGCGCTGAGGCCGAATGCCCGGCGCAGGCGCTGCATGCCCTTGTTCAGAAGCATCAGGAAGAAGAATATGCCGATCACGGCAGGCGGCATCTGGAGGAAGCCGATCTGGATGCTCATGATGACCAGTTCGGCATACGAGACTACGAAGCACACGAGGGCGACGAGCATCAGGCCGATGATGATCGCCCGCAGGGAGATACCAGTGCGACCGCCGGCGCTCTCCGGCGGTATGGATACGGGTACTGGTGCTTTCTGGTCCGGGCCGGAAGCTGGCATGTCGTCTTTCTATCTGTCATTAGAGCGCAGAAGGGGGATTGCGCTGCTGGTCATTACGCTGAGGACACACGCAGAGTATAGCCGGACGAGACGCGTCTGTCAAACACACGCGCGATGTTGGGTCTGGAGTTGGACTCCAGACCCAACATCAGTCCAGAGGGCGAAGGTCGAAGGAATCGCGGAGACGGAGTGCGGGAAGGTAGGTGCTGCCATTCAGGAAGAAAGTGTTAATTCCGATCACTTGCACCCATCTTTCGACTGCTGGAGGAGTCAGTCCGTCGCACAACACCCGCAGCCCGATGCTGCCCGTACCATCCCTCACTCCGGAGCCATCATCCACGTAGAAGAAGCCGGTCCCACGATCCGTCACTCTTCCCCAGGTCCCGACCAACATCGCGGAGGTGCACAGGCCGGTCGTTCCGAGGGTGTGCGTCACACCCGTGTCCGGCCCATAGAGCGCAATGGACTTGGCCGTCATCCCGAGTGGCTTAACCGTCCCGGGATCTACCTCCGTGAACGTCGACACTCGGATCGCTTTCTCTCCGTCCGACATCTCTATCGTCCCCGACAGGTTGACGATCCAGTCGCGAGGTGGCAATGGGCTTCCGATGAGCTTGATTCCGCTCGACCGCTCCGCGGACTCGATGCGACCACGATCGCCCGCCGAAGCGGTCACGATCGCCAACTCTACCGATATCTCTGTCCCGGGTGAGGCCTGCCTGGCCGTCGAAATCGTCACCACGGGCGGCGTCGGCGCATCCCCGTCATAGGCCATGCATCTAATCGCCCAGCCGCTTCCGAACACGATATTGCCCACAATAGAGCCTGTAACGGGGTCCACCTTGGATACGGTGCTACTGCCTGCGATCCCTGCCACCCACAGATGCCCGGCGCCGTACGTCAATGCGCGGATGCAGTTTGTATCTGATAATACGAACGACTGCGCGATCGTGCCGTCCGCGGGATTCACCTTCCTGACCCGGGCACAATGAGAACCGTCCACGACCCACAGGAAGCCGCCACCGTATGCGACGTGGAGGATCCCGGACGAGCCGACCGGACCGACGGAACTGATGAGGTCGCCGGTTGATGGATCGATCTTCGCGATCGTCGAGTTGTCCCTGGCGACCCAGAGGAAGCCGTCACCGTATGCGATCTCGACTCCGCAGTTGCTGCCCTGGAGGCCAATAACATTCACATCACCGGTCGTGGGATCGGTCCGGGAGACGGAATTGCAGCTGAAGGGGCCAAGGACCCAGAGCCGGCCTGCTCCGGCCGCGACTCCAAGCGTGCAAAGCTCGCCGCCTACGATGCTAAAGGTCTGGTCGGAGGTCCCGCCGGTCACCGGGTACCGATACAGCGAGCGGCACGACGACAGGTCCATCACCCATATGGTATCCGCGCTCGCCATGCATGAGCTGAGGACAAGCAGCAGTAAGGTTAGGGGAATGAGGCGTCTACGCAGGATGACCATCTCTTAGACCACTGACGGCGGCGTAAGGACTGTGCTACTGAAAGAAAAGCGATTATCACCAAGTGATAGGCCGGAGACATTATACTAAGCCGACGCCTTCTTGTCAAGTGCCTGTGCCGCGATATACGCCTGAGTGGATTCGAGAGGCACTCCGTTGAGGTCGGCGCATTCATTGGCGATGCGCATCGATTCCTCGACGGCAAGGCCGCAGTCGAGCGCCTTTGGATGCGGGCTGACGAGCGACTCGAAGTTGGCGCGGTAGATACGGGTCAGCACGTCGGGCGGCAGGGCGATCCCCCGCATGATGCCATCCTCCGGCGGGCCGAGCACGAAGTCCGCTCCCTCGGGGACACGGTATTGGTCCGAGGTCTCGAGCCAGCGCGTGATAATGCCGAGCCGCAAACGCGCCTCCTCGTCTGTATGGTTGCTCGATATGTCGGTCCCGAGTATCAACCGGTGTTGATACTTGATGAAGAATTCTTGCGATGCCTGTACATCTCTGGACATATTGTAGAACATCTCGATCCCCGGGCAGACGTCGAGCTTGACGTTAGGGAACCGGTCGAGAAGCCGTGACGCGCGAGGGAGATCCGCCGAGAGGAAGTAGAAGTGCGCGAAGACGATGTTCAGCTTCGGGTGACGCTCCAGGACGTTGCGGACCTCCGAGTAGAGCTGCTCCTTGGGTATCCAGGTCTCGTCATAGCCCCACCCTCGCTCCGTGGCCCATCCCGGCGTCAGCTCGGGGTACCAGAACTCCTCCGGGTCGTTGACGTGCCAGACGATCGGGACGCCGAGCGCCTCGACATGGGCAAAGTAGTCGGCGAAATATGGGCCGTCGATCGGGATGTCGACCATGCGGCGATGCGTCGGCTTGTTCTCGAGCATCTTGATCCCGTCACAGCCGATCGCGAGCAGGCGGTCCACCTGCTCCACCAGCGAGGGCGTCACTATCCTGCCGCCGCTCCAGTATGAGGCGTGATCGAGGCTGCCGAAGACGTAGAACCTGTCGGGGTACTCCGCCTTGGTCGCGAACGCGGGCGGGTTGTGATTGATCACCTCACGCCCGTAGATGCAGACGATGTTCATCCGCTCGACGCCGACGTGCCGGCGGATGCGCTCCAGGGCGGCCCGCTCGTTCACGTGGCGCAGGTGGACATGGCTGTCGATGATGGTCGAGTTCATGGTTTTCCTGGTCTCACGTAGTGGCCGTGCCTCCGTGCCGGCCTGCACTGTGATACGTCTCCGCCACGCCATGATACGGTGCAGGCCGGCACGGAGGCACGGCCACTACGTAGATAGCTACCGCGCGCTGAACGTGTGCCTTCCTGCTTCTTTGATGGTAACCGGCGGTTGGCCGGGAAGCGAGACATCGGCGGCCATGCCCTCGGGGATCGTGACGACCATGCTGAACGCCTTGCCGATGATCTTCCACTCCGCCTTGATGTCGCCAAGGGGGGTCGGAACGATTCCCCTCGCCCATCGCAGATCGGCGGTGTTCGGGGCGATCGTCACGCGCTTGAATCCCGGCTCGGCGGGTCGGACGCCGAGGATGTACCCCGGCAGGTAGGCTGTCGGCGCGGAGGCCCATCCGTGGCAGAGCGAGTTGTTCGTGTTCCACTGCTCCCAGAAGGTCGTCGCGCCCCAGTCCAGCATCACGCCCCAATTCGTCCGCATGTAGTCGAGCGATTCCTGCACCATCCCGTGCCGCAGGAGGGCCTGAAGCCAGTAGTAGGCGAAGTACGAGCCCCCCGGGATAACGCCCTTCGATGTGTCCATGCAGTACCCGAGGATCTCCATCCGGCGTTCCAGTGGGGCAATGTCATACGCCGCGACCAGGGCGTTCGGCATCTGGCTCGTCTTCGGGGAGAATGCCTGCTTCTCCTCGGACCACCATTCCGGATATGCGCCCCTCGCCGGATCGTAGAGCCGGGCGTTGATCGCCTCCTGAAGTGCCGATGCCATCGCCGCGTACTTCTCGACGCCCTCGGAGTCCCCCGCAAGACGCGCCATGTTCGACGCATGAGTGAGCGTCTCGTAGTAGAAGCAGTTCATCACCGAGACCGCGCCCTCATACTCCGTCTGCGTCCACTCGATGAACATCCAGCCGGGGATGTTGCTTATCAGGCCGTTCTTGTCCCTGAACTGTTCGAAGAAGCCGATGAGCTTCTCGACCTTCGGGTACATCTCCTTCACAAGCTCCGTGTCGCCAGTATAGGTGTAGTAGTCCCAGATCGAACCGACCCAGATCAGCATGAACGACGGGATGTACTGGTCGAACACGCCGGGATAGAAGCAGGCGGTCGAGCCGTCCTCCTTCTGCGACTGGCCGATCTGTACGATCCCCTGGCGGATGAGCTTGTAGTCGCCGAACGCGTAGTAATTGCTCATCGCCTCAAGCCGCGCGTCGCCCCACCACTGAGTGCGCTCCCTCCACGGGCAGTCGGTGTACGCATCCTCCATGTTGAGCTGAACGGTGTACGCCCCGATCCGCCATATGTCGTTCAGCCGCTTGTCGGAGCACTGGAACTCGCCGTTCCACTGCACGGGATATGTGTTGAAGTTGACGCTCACCGACTCGACGGTCACCGGCTCGGTGATGTCGCGGAAGTCGATCTGCATGTACCGGAACCCCCGGCGATCGAAGACCTCCCATTCCTGCCGGCCCGGCTTGATGACGTACCGGTCGGCATAGTTGACGCCGTGCCGATTCGGATCGACCTTGCCGTCGGTGAGAAGCTCCCCATATCCGAGGTCGACGGTCCCGGTACCCTTCGTCGAGATCTTAATCCTCGGCATCCCGGCGACCTCCCAGCCGAAGTCGAGGACGAGATATACCGCCTTCCCAGCGGCGCGTTCCTCCGGCGGGAGAGGGTAGAACGTGCACACACCCCTGCCCTCGTTCGCCTTCTCCCAGGTCTTACGGGCAACGGACTCCTTCGGCCCGCCCGGGTCGATCGGCTGGGCCTTGAAGATGTCCTCCACGTTCGGGCGCTTGAAGAGGGCCGACGTGTTCGATGCGACCTTGTCGGACGGCGTCTTCTTCTCGCGCGACATCAGCGGCGAGACGTGGTTCTTCGGCACATCGACCCCGGTCGGATCGGCGACTCCGACCTCCACGACGCCAACTGGATGGATCTCCCTATCATAGAGGAAAGGGATCGACCGCTCCGTCAGGTTACTCCAGGGCAAGTCGCCTTTGATGACGGTTGCGCGCTCCCACTTCGAGTCGTCGAAGCCCACGTCGGTCCATCCCTCAGGAGCCTTGTTTGCGTCGTATACCTCGTAGAACTCCTGCTGGATCGAGATGCGCGGGATATCGCTGACGAACGCCTCCGCCCGCTTCACACGCCATGAGCCATCCGAGACGACGGAGAGCAGCTTCGACTCAGGATACGTGACCAGTCCGTCGAAGAGGAATCCCCCACGCCCGAGGATATATGTGAATGTGTTGATGCCGTAGTGATGGACGAGCGCGGCGATCGAGTTCTTGCCCTTGTGGAGGCTCTTCGTGAGATCGTAGGTGTCGTACTGCTGCCATCGGGGATCGGAGCGCACCGGTCCGCGTCCGACGAGCTTGCCGTTGACGTAGAGCTTGTACCGGCTGTCGGCGGAGACGTGGACGACCACCTTCATCGGCTCGGTAGGAAGGTCCACGACCTTGCGCATATACATGTAGGAGTTGACCGGCTGCTGAGCGCCGGAGTCCCAGATCCAGTTGACGTCTGCGGTTATCATCGTCACCTCACGTGGAGTTCTCCCTGAGGTGTTCAGCGGGCAGCGGGCGGTTTCCTCTGCTCCCGCTCTCTCGCCAATGGTGATCCGGGATTCCGCGTTCACAATTCCACATTCGGACCGGTTGCCCGGGTGACGCAGGCCGCGTCAGGGTAAAAAGGGACGTGGTGGAACAATAGGTCGCCGTCAAGCAGTCAAAGCCAGTGACTGGGGCGGAGCCCTGGGATCCGTCAGACATTAGTGGAGGTGTCGAAGTGTACTACCGGGAACTCATAAGAGGATTTGCGACGATTGGTGCGATATGCCTCATCTCTCTCCTAAGCTGGAGCATGTCGATGGCGGCTACGCCAGAGGAAACGATCGAGTTGGCCAAGGCGGGCACGAAGAACGCCGTATCCGTCATACAAAACGGGAAGGGTAAGATCACTCAGAGCGTTACCAGACATAGGCAGGACGGAAGCATCGTGGAGACGGAGGCCGTCGCGGACATGGCGTTCAGGGGAGATAAGTTCAGGATCAATGAGCTGGTCACCGAACTCAGGAATGATGTGCCTGCCGGAGTAACCGAGGAAGGCGCCAAGAAAACGTACCCTCCTGACCACAAGGCGGTTTCTTTCGATGGTGAAGAACTGACGTACTTTGAGGCGCGCACCAGGTTCCCCAGAGCTGTGGTGGGCACTGTTGAGGGTAGCGGGGGGATCATCAAGAATTACTATCAGCGAAAGAAGCTGGACTATGGCGTTCTAGAGAACCACGGCGTGTTTGACATAGGTGTCGCCATGGCCACACCCTCTTTTCCTCAGGTGGATGAAGGACTGCGGTTCGTTCGAAATGAGACGATAGACGGCAGAGACTGCATCGTTATCGAGCACACGATCCTTACAATGTCGAAAGAATGCGATCCTCTACCCTTACGTAGCACTATCCTCGAATGGAGTATAGACACTGGTAGGGGATTCACGATTCCACGTTATCGACTCTGGGTAGGGGATAAGGATGGGAACAACAGAATCCTGGCCGAGGAGAGGAATAACGTGGTCAGGGACTATGGCGACGGCGTATGGGGCCCATCCAAGTCCGTGGTAGTCGGGTATGCCATTGATGAGAAGGGGGAGAGGTACGAGGATACCAGGATAGTCACGCAATATGCTTCGGATTTCGTTTTGAATGGAAATGTGACCGATAGCGACCTGACTATCAAACTACCGACTAAGACTCGGATTTGGAACTCGATAACGGGCGAAGAATCGTCCGTAGCGCCGTGAACGATGCGCTCAGTGAGGGCTGACGGTGTGGTGTGCGGGAGGGCGTTGAAGCCCTCCCCTACGGTTCGAGGACGACGCGCTTGATGAGGAACCGCACACCAGATCCCCGCACGGGTCGATGCGCAGGCTGAGGAGCGGCGTCCCGGTCTTCTCCCAGCAGATGATGTCCGCGATGTCGATGCTCGGGTTCCCTTCACGCGGCCAGGAGACCACCGTGGAGGCGAACCCGCTGTGCACGGGCATCAGGCCGGTCGCCCAGAAGACCTCCATGTCCCGCTGCCCGATGCCCTCCTTCATCCCACTGATGACCTTCCCTTCGATCGTGATGTGCTTGATCTGCCCCATTGGGACCTGCATCTCCGAGAACACGATCTTCGGATCGCCTCCGGTGGTTTCGAACAGCATCCCCTCAGCGGTCCGATCCTTGATCGAGATCGCATCGAGCCCGATCTGGTCGGTCGGAATCCCGCCCTCGGTGAGGTCGATGACGTAGGGCATCTTCACATCCGGGACATCGAAGCTCTTGCCCACAGGAGCCAGCTTCGGCGTCTTGAGCGGCCAGGGCTTCGACTCGTTCTCCTCCGCGACCTTCAGCTCGTCCGGAGTGAGGACGCTCCACGACGCGATCTCCTCCGCGCTCGGAAGCTTCTCGTTCGGCGACTTCTTCCCCAACACATCCGCCATCGCCCTCAGGAATCCGAAGCCGAACTGCTTCGACGGCTCGATGCACGCTCCCTCGCCCCACTCGTTCCATGCCTCGACCATTACGACCGGCGACGCGGGGTTCGTGTTCCTGATCGCGCCCCTGAGCATCTTCGCGAAGTCCGCCGGGCTGTTGTCCGTATTGATGAACGCCTTCTCGACCCCCGCGCGGGGCCGATCGTCCCAGCCGGAGAAGGTGCTCGGCCAGTATGGAATCCCCGCCTTGATCGCCGCGCGCTGGATGTTCGGGTAGAGGCAGTCGGCGATCATCGGCGCGAGGTCGGGATACGGAACGGCCTCCGTGTCCCACGTGACGCTCGGCGGGCGCATCCAGCAGTAGGTGTAGGCGCAGAATGCGTCGAACCCGAGGCCCTTGAGCATCGACATGTACTCCGAGGAGGCGCTGGGATAGACCGCGACGAGGTAGACGCCGGGGAGGCCGTTCTCCTTCGCACGCTGACGCATCGACGCGAGGGCATCCCGTGCGGCATCCTCACCGCCGAAGCTCGTGAGTTGGCTGATGTCGTAGATCATGAACACCGGCCGCCCGTCGATGCGCAGGTAGTTCGGCCGATGGAAGTACCGCGCGCAGAGGAGGTCGGTCATCTCGAGGACGGCGGACTTGCCCTGATCGAGCGGCTTGAGCCACCACGGTCCGCCGTGATTGCACCAGTGCACGCAGAACTTCACGTCGCCGGCATTCTTCGCCTGCAGAAAGCCGCGGTCGAGCGACTCGTAGAGGAACTCCTGCCCGGCGTTGTAGTACCAGTCGAACGCGATGAAGTCGATGCCGTGGGTCGCCATCCAGGGGATATAGTAGCCCCACAAGCGAGCGTCGGCATCGTTGTAGAAGCCGCATGAGGCGCGCGGGACGGCGGCCTTCATGATCGCCGACCGCCACTCGCTCGACTCGCCGCCGGGATTCCCGGGGGCGCGATACCACCCGGGGAAGTAGTAGACCCCGACCATTGGCTTGACCTCGGCGGCGTGCGATGCGACCATGACGGCGCATGTGGCGATGATAACCAGTAGCAGTCTGTGCATGGAATCCCTCCCTGTGCCGTCTCCGGCATCACACACCATATTCCATGCCCCCCGCCCCCGATTCCTCCAGGACCGGCACGGGAAGGAACAGACACGTCTTTGTCGAAGGAGATAGCAAGTCCAATACTGACGCGAGGGGGCGGCGATATGAATGGGGAATCTGACGGCGAGGGCATTCGGTCCGAGCAGGTTCGCGCTTCACTGCGCAGTGCCTTCGCGGAGGTGGCATGTCCTTACGAGAGCTGCGACTTACCGGATGGCTACTGGCGAGATATGCGGGAGCATCTGTGGGATCTGCTTGAGCCGGAGCTCAGATGGGAACTGCCCAGGATATTGGCGAGTCTTCTTGACGATCCCGAAAGAGAGAACATCCTGGATGTCATCTCGTTCCTCGATGTGCATGGACCTCCGCCTCAGGTCCTGAGTGAGCACGTGCGAGCGGCATCGGGGCACCTGCGCGAGCACCGAGCCTCAGGCATTTGACGAGATCACACCTGAGCAGGCCGGCGCAATACTCAAGTGGCTCGAGTTCATCTGGACTCTGTATCCGGATGGGTTCTTCTACGAGCCCTGGCTACGACGTGGCATGGACTACTGGGCAGCACGTTCTCGCAAGCCGTAGCATGCCGAAGATCGCTCGGCTGATTCTCCGAACCTGGGGGCGCTTGAGGGGATACGCGTGATGACATCGAGTCAGAAGGCTGACGATACTGCAAGTACCGTGCACATTCCTGCGCGAGTCAGGGCAGTGGTGATAGACTCGGCATCGGTCCTCGGATTGGCGTGGCTATGTAGCCGGTACCTGCACGTTCTTTGGTTTCCTGTGTCTGGAAGTGATGTGCTGGCTGTTGCCGGCTTTGCTGCATGCTGCCTCGGAACGTTCAAGGCAATCGGTGACGTGTTGGGCATCTCAGTCGTGAAAGACTTTCGCGCATCACACGGTACTGCCGCACGCGCCGCCTCTGCGCTCATCGGGCCGCTGATGATAGGATTACTCTGTCTGAGCCTGGTGTTGGGAATGGCGGTCCTCTTGATGCTGCCCAGCAGGTGGGGAAGGCCGCCTTATGCGCTCGACCGTTGGGTTGTCGCGCTTATACTCTCGACCGGTTTCTGGGTGATAACCTTCTGGCGACTCTCCAAACGTCGACACCGCAAAGAGCCGGACGATGATGAGTAGGCAGGACTATCGAGTATAGAGAAAAGGGCGGGAACACGGAAATGGACACAGACCACAACAAAGAGCAGCAAACCGCGCCACATTCCGGCCTGGGCACGATCTCCCTGGTCATCGCGGCCGTCAGTTTCCTCCTGTTCGCCACGTCGATCTCCCTGCCGCTCTTCGGGTCGCTGAAACACTCCGATGCCGCCCTTATACGCCTGCTTATCCTACCCTGGCTCGCCCTCAGCGCTATGGGGGTTCTCGTGGGAGTGGCGGCACGGCTGCAGAACGGCGCCAACCGCACCTTCGCCAGGATCGGTGTGATCGCCAATATCCTGCTCATTGCCGCAATCATCATCATTGTTGCACAGCTGTACGCGCCCTGCAGGTAGCCCCCGCCACCCCACGCGATTGAAATCGCCCCTACGAACGGCACGAAGTCGACCTCCGTCGACTGGCAGACGAAAGCAGGGCGGGGACATCATCGTCCCCGCCCATTCCGCATTCCGCATTCCCCAATCCGCATTCCCTACGCCGCCAGCTCACCCCTGGCCGCGGTCGTCGCCTCAGCGGACGAGGAACTCAGCTCGGTCGCCTTCGTTCCCCGGTAGCGGGCCACGTACTGATAGTCCGCCGCCGATCCGACGATCGTATCGGTGTAGGGCGAAGAGGTAGCGAAGTTGACCAACTGATATTGGGTCTCGCCGCTCTTCTTTCGGTAGATGTTGCAGCCCAGGACACCTGCGGGCTTGCCGTTCGTGCGCTCGTTCTGCGGCGTCGGGCCGAAATGAACGATCACCGAGCCGACCATCGACTCCAGATACAGCGAGGGCGGAGTCAGCAGCTCGATCGGTGTGGGCGACTGCACCGTGTCGTCGCGTCCCAGGCCGAGCAGTCCGCGAAGCTGATCCGTCATGCCGGGATGCTTGCAGATGCGCTGGATCAGAGGGCGCAGGATGGCCAGCGCCTCCTGGCGGTCTGTGTTCTTCAGCGCAATTGCAGAGGTTGCAAGCGCCTTCTGAAGCTGGTAGTTGGTGAGTGAATCGATGAACGCACCGCTCGCAGTGGTGATTGGGGTGAGGTTGGCGGGAATCAGGCCGACCATGCCTGCGTTGGTCGTCAGGTTGCTGACGAACGCCTGCAGCCATACGTTGAAATCGTTATCGCTTGTGGGTAGAACGTTTCTTGCCAAGGGAATACCTCCCCAATTATGGTGTACCCGTGCGGCAGTCCGGGTCGACGATCGGTGACGGAATCCAAGTTTTTGAGGCGTTATTCCCGCGGAATGACGTCCACTTCACGCGGAAGTACGACCACTTCCCGCGGAAGTGAGACCACTCCACGCGGAGGTTCGCCTTAAAAACATTTTTAAGCGCCACTTCCGGCGGAGGTTCGCCTTAAAAACGTTTTTGAGGGCCACTCCACGCGGAGGTCCGCCTCATACGCTTGTTTCCTCGGGCTACACAGGCGTTTTGCTCTTGCCTCGAAGCGTCTGCTCCGAACGCGCGACTGCGCCCTTCTTCACCGAACTTGTGGCCTCTGAACTGCCTACGGTGAGATCGCCGAACTGCGCGCTCCACCGCCGAGCCACTGGTTCTATTCCATACTGGTAGGAATACTTGGGAAGGTTTTTTGAGGTTCTTTCGTGAGGGTGTTGGAGGAACAAATACATCTACGTCGAATGAGAGACTGTGCCGAATCGGCGTATGCTTTGCTTGACTGCGGTCGGTGTGCTGCGAGAATAACACGGTGTGGGAGGGGCTCCAGAGTGGCGCATAAGAACAGCCTAGTAGCGACTTTGCTCAGAAGCTTGGATCTTGGGAGCTCTGTTGCTGAATCAGACGGATTGCTCGAAGTGGCGCGGGTGGAGACGTCGGCATTTGCGGATCTTATAAGTGATCGCGTCGATCTCATACCCGGCACCAAGGGGTCGGGCAAGAGCGCTCTGTTCCGTATCTTCGTGGACTTTCTACCGGACTATTTGCTCACTCAGCGAAAAGTCGTCGTCGCCCATGGTGTACAGACGCCAGGCGATCCTGTCTTCCATACCTTTACTGAGCGGTTCCAAAAACTGACTGAAGATGAGTTTATGAGCTTCTGGTGTATCTATCTTGTGTCGCTCGCTCATGAGCAGTTTGTCAAGGGCGACCGATATAAGGCTATACTCAAGACGGCCGGGGCTGAGGTGGATGCGTTTCGGCAGGCGTGCTTGGATGCAAGGATTCCGGAGATCACTGCGAAGAAGTCGCTTCGAGCGATTCTTGAGTGGTCTTTGAATGCACTTCGTCTATGGCGCCCGAAGCTCAGATACACTCCACCTGGCGAAGTGGGAGAGATGGAGCTTGATCTATTCGGTTCTGCGGAGGACACTGCAGACCATGCGGCAGTAGTACCCAACCATCCGGTACAGCCGGAGTATGTCAGCGCGATTAGAGAGGCCTTGGATGCTCTGCTTGCCAAGACTGATTACACTCTGTGGCTTATGGTCGACAGGCTGGATGAAGTATTCCCAAGGCGTTCCGAGCTTGAAAGAACTGCGCTCCGGGCGCTACTCCGTGCAATGCGCCAGTTCTCCACTCCGAGGATTCGTGTCAAGATCTTCCTGCGCGATGATATGCTAGATCATATTGTTCGTGGTGAGAATGGGTTTACCGCCCTAACGCATGTTACAGCGAGACAATCCGATACTCTTCGCTGGACCTCCGAGCAGCTTCTAACGATGCTTGTGAAGCGGATATTTGCCAACGACTTGCTTCCACTTCGTCTAGGTGTCAACCGAGCACAGATTGATGCGAGCGCCAAGTACCGGGAGGAGTGCTTTTACAAAGTTTTCCCCCCAACCGTATTCCACGGAGCCAAACAGAGTCCTACGCTACGCTGGATCTGTAACCGGTGCGCTGACGGACGCGGCGTTGTGACCCCGCGGGACGTGCTCGATCTCGTGATTCGCGCGAGACAGAAGCAAGAGGACACATGTTCCCATGATCCTGAAGGTAGCATGGACTATATAATAGACTCTCCGGCGATTCAGTATGGATATGAGGAGCTCTCGAAGCGCAAGCGCCAGACTTACCTTGAGGCTGAGTTCCCCCATCTCTGGAAGCACATCGAGAAGTTCATTGACGGGAAGGCTGAGTATGACGGGGAAGCTTTGCAGGTCATCTTGGGGTCGGATTGGCGGTCGATCGCTGATGACCTGGTGGCGATAGGATTTCTATCCAAGGCTACGAAGAGCGGACGGAACATGTACTCGATCCCATTCCTCTATCGGCATAGCCTAAACGTCACACAAGGTAAGGCCTAGCTGTGCAGTAGCAATCGAAGCTCACAGATCTCAAGGTGGCCCTGGCGCAGGAAAACGGGAACGGGGAATATTTGCCAAACAGCCAATGGTCTGGACCGGATATCGTCATGCCGTCCCACAAGAGAACGAACGCCTGCATCCAGGTCGCATGAACGAGAATGCCCAGAAGCGCTTGGGTCATACCGGCGGTTCGAGCTTGGGAGGCTCGGGGGCGGGGGCGGGCTTCTTCGTCGTCTTGCCGGCGGTGACGAGTGCGTCCGCCAGGCCGTAGATGTACGCCAGGAAGAAGACGACTCCCGTCACCAGCACCGCCGGGCTCGTGACGTAGACGAACATCTGGAGCGTATTGACGTTCCTCGGGTACGGGGGCTGCAGGAACGCCCAACTCAGCAGGAAGATAACGAACGTGCCGAAGATGAGGGCCGCCTTCGTCAGCTCGCCGTTGTAGAGCTGCCCCAGACCGGGGACGAGCGCGCTGACAAACGCAACCACCTGGCTTCTCTCCCGCGTCACTTGGTACTTCCCAGGGTTCTGCAGCATGTCCTGGGCCATCACCTTCGCCCGCTCGGCCTCGGCGATGTCGAGCGTTGTCCTGGCGAACTTCTTCTCCAGCGAGTCCTTCCCCGGAGCGTAGTCGAGCGCGGTCCGATACTCCGCAAGCGCGGCCTGGAGCTTCCCGGCGTCATAGAGCGAATCGCCGAGCATCTCCCGAATGAGCACGTCCTTCGGGTTGAGTTCGAGCGCCCGGCGGCACGTATCCTGGGCCTCCAGTGGCTGACCTCGCAGGCGGTGTAAGTTGGCCTTCGCGAGCAGGAGTTCCAGTTCGCGCTCGCGATCGATTCCGGGATTCTCTGTCGACATCTACGCCTCTGCCTGCACTTCCTCGGGGGACATCGGCGGGGGGCTGCCTTTCTCTGCGCCGCTCCAGTAGGCTTCGAGGCGGTAGAACTCCCGCTCCTCCGGCGCGAATATGTGGACGATCACATCGCCGTAGTCGAGGAGCACCCAGGTGGCATGTTCGTAACCCTCCAGGCGCTTGCTCTTGATGCCGTTGTCGCGCAGTTTCTCGATGACGGCGTCGGCGATGCTTCGGATATGGACGTTGGAACTGCCGCTCGCGATGACGAGGACATCCGCCATGACGGTCCTGTTGCGAACCTCGACCTTTGCGGGGTCAAGGGCCTTCTTTTCGTCCATTGCTTCGAGTACCAGACTGGTCTTTTCCTCTGATGTCATACGTTTCCTTTCTTGCCAGCCAACTTCCCTGGGCACCGTAGGGGCGATCCTTCAACGGTCGCCCGTTCGTTCAGGGGGGCGACCGTTGAAGGATCGCCCCTACGGTGCCCAGGGAAGCTGGCTGGTCATGTCCCCGAGGCCAGGGCGGCGAAATCCTTGCCGACGATGACGGTCACATCGGCGGGCGCGGCCTTATCCTGCTCCTGCTTGACGATCTGCGAGTTGAGCAGGAGCGCAATCTGTTGAGCGCCCTCATCGCTGCCCTTATGGTTGATCACCTCGCTGGAATCATAGTCGAACTTCGGGGCATTGCCTACGGACTTGACCTCGTACCCCTTCTTCTTCAGCATCTCGGCGGCACTCGCGCCCGCTCCGACGACTCCGCTGCCATTGAGCACTTCGATCGTCGGCAATGCGACGACCGTCTGCGGGAAGAACAGCTCCTGCACGACCTCCGCAGTCTTGTTCGCATCCGGAATCCAGTAGCTGATACCGTGGAGCGTCTCCGGCACACCGGGCAGGGTCGCCATCTTTACCCCGGCCATGTCCAGCTTGGAGACGAACTTGGCGAGATACAGCAAGTCCTTCGGGCTCATGTCGGTCCGGACGTTCTTCGCAACGGCATCCATCGTCCGCGGAAGTTTCGGAAGGTTGGCGGGCTCCAGAGCTTTCTTCGCCAGCGCCTTCAGGAACTTCTGCTGGCGCTCGATGCGGGTGATATCACCCATCACGTCGTGCCGGAAGCGGACGTACTGCATCGCCTTGTCACCGTCGAGCACCTGGCGACCCTTCTTCAGGTTGATGTACAAGCCGCCCCACCGGTCCGTGTAGCGCATGTTCTTGTCGACGTCGATCTCCACTCCACCGACCGCGTCCACCGTACCCTTGAATCCCTCGACGTTCGTGACGACATAGTAGTCGGGCTGAACGCCGGTCAACTCGAACACGATGCGAGCCGTCTCGACCGGGCCGCCCTGCGAGAAGGCGGCGTTGATCTTGGATGACTTGCCGTAGCCGTTCGCGTCGACCCGTGTGTCGCGCGGGATCGAGATCGCGGCGACGTGCTTCTTCTCCAGGTCGATCGAGGCGATGATAATCGTGTCGGAGAGTCCGCGCTGGCCCTTCATCCTCTTGCCGGTGTTGTCCTCGCCGAGCACCAGGATGTGGACCACCGGTCTTCCGTCAAACGGCTTCTCGAACACCTCTCTGACGTTCCACTTCATGCCGGTTCGGGAGATGTAGTACCCCAGGAACGAGCCCATGCCGCCCGCCGCGAGCAGACCCGCGGCCACCAGTACGACCATTCCGACGCGACTCATGCCGCGCGTATTACCGAGGCTCCGGGCTATCCATTTCCTCATGTTCAATCTTCTGCGTACAATCCGTTCTTGCGTATGTATGCCTCGACGCTCGACGGCACGAGGTACCGTATCGACTTGCCGGCTGCCACTCTCCGCCGGATCTCGGTCGCGGAGATGTCGATCTCGGGCATTCGGAGCACGTCGATGCTCGACAGGAACTTCGGCGGGAGACGCCTCTCCAGTTCGAGGAGATCGAATCCCGGCCTCGGTACGGCGATGAACCGCGCCAGTTCGGGGAGGGCATCCGACTCCCGCCAGCTCTCGATCTCGAGAATCTCGTCAGCGCCGGCGATGAAGTACAATTCCACTTCCGCCCCCGTCACACCTTGCAGGGCTCGAATGGTGTCCACCGAGTAGGAAGGGCCCGGCCGTTCGATCTCGATGCGCGACACCTCGAAATGCGGGTTATCGTCGGTTCCGAGCAGAGTCATAGCGTACCGATGCTCCGCGTCCGAGATCCGATACTGCGCCTTGTGAGGCGGCTCACCGGCGGGCACGAATACGACCCGTTCGAGGTCGAACGCGGTCCGTGCCTCCTCCGCCGCGATCAGGTGCGCCATGTGCAGGGGATCAAATGTTCCCCCCATTATGCCGATGCGGGTCTTGTTCGTCATATGCCCAGTACGAGATTGTCTCTATGGATGGCCTCGTCAAAGTCCTTATGTCCAAGGATATCCACTATGTCCGAACTGCGCTTGCCCTTGATCTTTTCGATTTCATCCGCACTATAGTTGACGAGTCCGCGGGCGAATTGGTTTCCTTGTTGGTCCAAAACCTTCACCAGATCGCCGCTCGAGAAGCCGCCCGATACGTCGGTGATCCCCGCCGCGAGCAGGCTCTTGCCGCCCCCACAGATCATCTCCCTCGCGCCGTCGTTCACCGTGATACTGCCGCGCACACTTGCACCGAATGCGATCCAGCGCTTCCTGCTCCGAAGGCGCTCGGCCACCGGCAGGAACTTCGTGCCGATCTGCTTCCCCGCCACGATATCGGCAAGGACGTTCGGACGCCTTCCGTCGGCGATCACCATGGTGACGCCCGAGTTCACCGCAACCTCCGCCGCCTCGATCTTCGTCCGCATGCCGCCGGTCCCGGTCACTCCGTGCGTCCCGCCTGCCAATTCCCGGATCGCGGACGTCATCTTCTTGACGACAGGGATGACATTCGCCGACTCGCAGTGTTCCGGATCGGCGTCGCACAGGCCCGGTACGTCCGAGAGAATGATGAGCCAGCCCGACTGCAGGGATGACGCAACCAGCGCCGCGAGGTTATCGTTGTCCCCCACCCTGATCTCATCGACGGCCACCGTGTCGTTCTCGTTGACGATCGGCACGGCGCCGTGATGCAGGAGGGTGAGCATGGTGTTCCGGGCGTTGAGGTAGCGCTTGCGATGGCCGAAGTCTTCCTTGGTCAGCAGTACCTGGCCTACGGTGATCTTGTGGCCGGCGAAAAGATCGGCGTACATCTGCATCAGGAGTCCCTGGCCGATGGCGGCGGCGGCCTGCTTCTCGGGGATGGTGCGCGGACGGGACTTCATCTCCATGCGCTCCATCCCTGCGCGGATGGAGCCGGAACTGACGAGCACGACCTCGTAGTCCTTCGCCTTCAGATCGGCGATCTGCTACGTAAGTGACGCGAAGTACGCTGGGTCGAGGCATCCGTTACTGTCGGTCAAGGTGCTCGACCCGACCTTAATGACTATTCGTCTGAGTCGTCTAGGCATGTGGATAGGGTGTCAGGTGTCACCCCTCGCCGCGTTCGTGCAGGAGTTGAACTCCTGCACGCTGTACTGACATGCAGGAGTTCAACTCCTGCACGAACGCGGCGGGGGGGACACCAAATACCCTTAAACCTCAGGTCATTCTACCTCATCCTCAGACGCGTAGTCAAACTCGGTCGCTCCTATCGTCACCGTGTCACCGTTCTCCACGCCCAGTTCCTCGAGCTTCTTCAGGACGCCCAGGCGCTCGAGCTTCCGGTGAAGACGGCGGACAGCCTCGTCATTGTCGAGTTTCGACATCGCCACGGTCCGAGCGATGCCTTTGCCCTCCACGACGAATTCGTGATCGCCCGCCTTCTTCACCTCGAACTTGCCTTCATCGAGCTTCTCCGGCGTGATCAGAACGACTTCATCCGCCTCGGCGGGTTCCGGTGCGAGCGCGTCGAGTCGAAGCAGTTCTTCGCCGAGGAAGTTGATCAGCGGCTGCACACCTTCACCGGTCGCTGCCGAGATCCGGAAGACCTTCAGTCCGCGATCCTCGAGAGCCTTCTTGAGGGGCTCAGCGATCTCCAGTGCCCCGGACACATCGATCTTGTTGAGAGCCCCGACCTGCGGGAGTCTCGACAGTTTCGCGCTGTAGAGATCGAGTTCGCGGTTGATGGCATCGAAATCGTCGGCCGCATCGCGATTCGTGAATCCGGAGACATCGATGATGTGGACCAGAAGCCGCGTGCGCTCGATGTGGCGAAGGAAACGGTCACCGAGGCCCGCACCGGCATGCGCTCCCTCGATCAGCCCGGGGATGTCGGCCATGACGAACGAACGGTACTCACCGAGCCGCACGACTCCGAGGTTCGGCACGAGGGTCGTGAACGGGTAGTCGGCAATCTTGGGGCGGGCGGCGGATACCTGGGCGATCAGCGTGGACTTGCCCACATTGGGGAAGCCGATAAGTCCTACGTCAGCGAGAAGCTTCAACTCGAGTCGCAGGTTGCGCTCTTCTCCCGGCTCACCATTCTCGGCAATCCGGGGAGTCTGCGCCGTAGGGGTCGCGAAGTGTTGATTCCCTCGTCCACCTCGGCCTCCCTTCGCGATGACAAAGGGCTGATCCGCGGCCATCAGATCGGCGATCAGTTCGCCGTCATCGGCGTCGTAGACCTGCGTCCCGACCGGAACTCTGAGGACGAGGTCCTCGCCGTTCCTGCCGCTCATGTTCTTGATGCCGCCGTCGACGCCCTTTTCCGCTTTGTAGTTGCGCTTGTACCGGAAGTCGATGAGCGTCGTCAGGCGGGCGTCAGGAAGCAGCACAACGTCGCCGCCCTTGCCCCCGTCGCCGCCGGAAGGGCCGCCTCGGGGGACGAACTTCTCCCGTCGGAAGGCGATGATGCCGTTTCCTCCCGATCCTGACTTGACGCTGATTTCGACTTCGTCGACGAACATGGCTACCTCGGAGTGCGGGTCATCGCATGTAGTGGCCGTGCCTCTGTGCCGGCCTTGGGCCGTCCGACGGGTCGATCTGCTCGGCAGGCGGATGGCCGGCGCAGAGGCACGGCCACTACATGATCAACCCCAGAAACACGAAGGGCTCGATCATCGCAACGGACAATCGAGCCCCGGTGGAAAAGTAATACTCACTCAGCAGCCGGATAAACGCTGCATTTCCTGATCTTCTTGCCCTCGAACTTCACAACGCCGGCGATGAGCGAATAGAGAGTGTCATCATTGCCTCTACCCACATTGTTGCCCGGATGGATCGGGGTGCCGCGCTGTCGGACGAGAATGCTCCCAGCCTTGACGGTCTCGCCGCCGTACTCCTTGACTCCGAGTCTCTGCGCATTGCTGTCTCGTCCGTTGCGAGAGCTTCCTACACCTTTTTTATGTGCCAATCTGATTCACCTCCAGAAAAACTGCTAAGCCGCGTACTCGATCTTCTCGATCTGAAGCTTCGTGAGCGGCTGTCGATGTCCATAGCGCCCACGGACATTCTTCTTCGCCTTGTACGTGAAGCCGATTATCTTCTTCCCGAGATCGTGGCGGAGCACCTTGGCCGTTACCTTGGCGCCTTCGACGATCGGAGCACCGATCACGGCGCCTTTGTCACTGCTGATGAACAACACGCTCGCCAGCTCGACCTGGTCGCCCGCCGGGACGTCGAGTTTCTCGACCTCGAGGACATCGTTCTCTCGAACGGTATACTGCTTTCCGCCGGTTTTGATGATGGCATACATTCTATGGAGTTCCTTTCAAGGGCCGGACGACCGGCGACAGACATTCATGATCCTTCTGAAAAACCTACGCATGTTACCACTGTTCGGAGCACTTTGTCAAGCTTTCGATGCGCCGGAAAGAGTTCACGATCGTTGATAGTGAAGTTTGTCAGGCTGGATCGGTCGCGGGTGTCTGAGGAACGCCCATGAGCATCCGCCGGCATGACTCCATCGCATCTTCACCACGCAAGTGCCAGGTCCCGAATAGACTCATCAGCGCCATGCGGGTCTCAGATCCCTTGGCCGACCGTGTGCCGCCGCTGATCTTGCGAGCCGTTACCGCAGGCCGGATCGCTCGCTCGGCCGCGTTGTTCTCGCTTGGTACTTCCGGACATTCTACGAAGACAAACAGCTCCGGCAGGAATCTCTCGATCCGCTCAGCGAGTATCCTCTGCGGAACATCCCGCTTCACATATGGTCTGGCGAGTCGAAGCAACTCTTCCTCGAATGCGATCCGCTGCTCGTGCCGAGCCTTCGACTCCTCGTTCGAATATCTCTTCGCGCGTCTGTAAACGGCCTTGACCTTGCCGACCCAGACTGCTACCCCTCTCTTGTCAGGGTTCGCCTCGACGAGCGTTCGCAAGTCCCGCAGGTAGTGCACCCAGCACCGCTGATGCCGCCCCAAGAGCACGTTGTAACCGCAGTAGAAGTCGCTTACGACTACACCGCCGTAGTCCTCTCCCAGCACATCCTTTGCGACCTCTCCGCTCCGACTCTTGTCTCGGATGAAGTAGCGCACGCGTGGCGTCGAGAAGCTCCAGATGTATCCGTTCCTCCCGTCTTCCCGCCAGCCGGTCTCATCCGCGTTCACCGCAGGGCTTCCCCGCACCGCATGAAGAAGCTTCTCTACCTCCGACTTCCCCATGGATGCTACCGTATGTAGTATCTTTGTGATCTCTCCGCGCCCGAGATGCAGACCGTAGAGTGATTCCAGAAGCTTCTGCACACGCTCGACCGGCATTCTACCGACCGTGTGGAGATAGCTCACCAGGCTCATCAGCCGGATGCCCACCCGGTGTGTCCCGACCACCTCTTCGGAGAGGTCGAGCTTCGGCACGTGTATCTTGTGGCAGACTCCGCAGTACCGTCCGATCACCAGGTGCTCGATGATCCTGACCGGCATCACCGGTATCTCGATCACCTGCCGGCTGTGATGCATCGTGCCGCCGGAGAGCTTCCTGCCGCAGTCGGGACAGGTGTCGAGCGCGTGCTCCACGATCTCCGTGGGGGTCTCCCTCAAGCGGGCAAACGACTTCTGCCGCTTCTTGCGATCCTTCTTCTTGCGCTCGGGCCGGTTTGCCTTCACAAAGGCAGGTATCGTCCTGCCGCCGCCACCGAGCTTGGACCGGAGTTCTTCATTCTCCTTCTCAAGCGCTCGGACGCGTTCGGTCAGGGTGTCTACACCTTCACGCAACTCCAGGACGGCCTGATGCTGCTCTCGGATCGCCTGGTGCTGCTCCAAGACGATGCCGATCAGTTCTTCTCTTGATAGGTTGCCGAGATCGTTCACAACCTACCATTCGACAGCCGATCCTGGGGTACCTTCCTCAGATTATCAATGATCGTGAACTCTTACCTGCGCCGACTGCCCGCATACGCCGAAAGACGCCTTGGTTCTACCCGCTAACATGTCATTGTACCACAAATTCCATCGCTCAATGAGTTTCCATTCTGGCTTGCTGGGTATATACCATTGAAGGAAAACGGAAAGTCGTCTACCCCACTGTCGGATGGCACATGCTCGTCATCCGACATGGCGATAACCGACTGTTTCCTGACGCGTTCGCGTCAGGATTCCGGAGCACCCCACGGACGGGCCGCAAGACTCATCGCTGAATCACTTCAGGAGTCGCTGGTGGCATCCGTGAGGATATCTGCAATCATCCATGGAGCGATACTCGTGCTGGCAGCAATGTGTCTGCCGGTTTCGGCCGTATATTCCGCTCCTGACTCAGTTCCGCCCTCATACGCCGCCATCGACCGACACGCACTCAAGGCGCCGGCATCGGCCGAATCCTCGGTCGAGAGCCTCGCCGCCTACCTCACTTCCGACGCGAAGACCGACATCGAGAAAGCCCGCGCGATCTTCCGCTGGATCACCGCGAGGATTCACTTCGACCCATCCGCTCTGGAGGACGCCGCCGTGCAGGAGATCGATGCCGATCAGGTGCTGAAGACGAGGCGGACGGCGTGCATGGGCTACTCCGAGATCTTTTACGTCCTCGGTCGGGCAGCGGGACTGGAGGTCGAGAGGATCGCCGGACTTGCGAGGGGCTGCAGTATCACGAACAACTCCCTCTGCAACAGCCCGCCGAACCACGAATGGAATGCGGTCAAGATCGACGGTAAGTGGATGCTGCTCGACTGCACCTGGAGCACCGGATACATGGAGTCGAGCACCAGGTTCGTCAAGCGGTACGACGATTTCTACTTCTGCACGCCGCCCGAGCAGTTCATCTTCGACCACTTCCCCATCGACCCGGACTGGCAGTTCCTCCCGAAGCCGATATCGTGCCGGGAGTACGATCAACTCGTCACCCTGCAGCCGGAGTTCTTCAAGCGTGGTCTCGAACTCGACACGCATCGACAATCGAGCATCGACGCGACCGGTCCGATCGAGATCGATCTGACCGCTCACCGGGATGTAGTCATGCTGGCGCGGCTGACTTGCGGCAAGGAGCAGGTCGCCGGTTCATACACATTCGTAGAAAAGGATGGCGACCGGATGAAAGTGGCGGTGGCCTTCCCTCATCCGGGCACTTACACGCTGCGGCTGTACGCGAGACTCGCGAATGTGGGCGAGAACCTCAAGTGGGTGGCCGACTACCAGGTGAACGTCACTTCGCTCAGCAAGCCGTGCCAATGCTTCCCGGAGAGCCTCGAGGCGTTCATCCAACACGACGCCCGGTTGATGTCTCCTCGAGCCGGGAAACTCGAGCGAGGCACCAGTCAGCAGTTCAGGCTGATGGTACCCGGCGCGAAGGTGGTCGCGGTGATCGCCGGCAAGAAGTGGTCGTACCTGCAGCGGGACGGCGACATCTTCGAGGGAACGGTCGAAGTGACGGATGAGCCGATGCAGGTCTGCGTGAACTTCGGCAACTCCCGCGAATACCAGGTCCTCCTCACCTACAACAAGTCGGCGACCCCGTAAGGTTAACACGAAGGACACTCCCCCACTCACGGCTAAGAGTTATGCGGTGTAACTCATCCAGACATATATTAGGGAGAAGCCGTGAGTAAAGACAACCCCATGCTTCACGAAAAGACCGAAGACCTGCTGCTCCAGAAGTGCAAGCAGCGACACAACGAGTTCGGTCAGTACCGTTACTGGTCTCCGCGCACGATCCCCGGCATCCGATACCGCGAGACGACCGCCTACGAGAAGATCGACGACGCACTGAAGGCTCAGGGCTGGCAGGACATCGCGATCGGCGACGAATGGGCCGGCGACGGTCAGTTCGCCTGGTTCCGCCTCCAGTTCGCCGTCCCGAAGGAATTCGACGGCAAGACGCTGGTCGCGATCCTCAAGTTCGGCCAGGGTGGATGGAACGGCGGCGAGGGCTGCCTCTTCATCGACGGCGTCCCGTACCAGGGGATCGACGCCAATCACACCGATGTCGTGCTCGCGAAGAAGGCGAAGGCGGGCCAGAGGTACGACCTCGTGGTCGAGTGCGTCTCGACGCCGGTCTGGCAGAACCAGCGCCACAAGATCAAGCTCGAGCAGGCCGACATCGCCGCGCTGAACTACGACGTCCAGGACTACTGGTACGACCTCGGATTCATGACGAACATCGCCGAGCACCTCCCCTGGGGTAACCGACGCCGCGCGACGATCATCCGGACCGCCAACAAGAGCGTCGATGCCTTCGACTTCGAGGCCGCCGGCTTCGATGGTCTGGCATCAACGGCGAAGAACGCCCGAAAGATCATCGCCCCGCTCTATAAGAAGCCCGCCGACGCCAGCGCGATGGAGTTCGCGTGCGGCGGCCACTCCCACATCGATGTCGCATGGTTGTGGCCCTACGCCGAGTCCGTGCGGAAGTGTTCCCGCACCTTCTCGACGGTCGATCGCCTGATGGACGAGTATCCCGACTACCTGTTCACGCAGAGCCAGGCGCAGCTTTACGAGTTCACGCAGGAGCACTACCCCGACCTCTACGAGCGCATCAAGAAGCGCGTGAAGGAGCGCCGCTTCGAGCCCCAGGGGAGCATGTGGGTCGAGGCCGACTGCAACGTCACCTCGGGCGAGTCGCTTGTCCGGCAGATCCTCCTCGGCAAAACACTGTTCATGGATGAGTTCGGTATCGAGACCGACATCCTCTGGCTGCCGGACGTATTCGGGTACAGCGCGGCTCTCCCCCAAATCCTGAAGAAGTCGGGCGTCGACTACTTCACGACGATCAAGATAAGCTGGAGCCAGTTCAACAAGTTCCCATACTCCAGCTTCTGGTGGGAGGGCATCGACGGAACGCGCGTGCTCGCCCACTTCCCGCCGAGCAACGATTACAACGCGCGCATCAACGCGAATCAACTCCTCCCCGCCGCCGAGAACTACCGCGAGAAGGACCGCTCGGACATCGCGCTTTACTCCTACGGCTACGGCGATGGAGGCGGAGGACCGACCAGAGAGCATCTCGAGCACCTGAAGCGGGCCCGGGACCTGGAGGGCATCCCCAAGTGCACGCCGATGTGGGCCGCCGACTTCTTCAAGCAGCTCGTCAAGCGGTCTGAGGACCTGCCATCCTGGGTCGGCGAGCTCTACCTCGAATACCATCGGGGCACGTACACCACTCAGTCGCGGAACAAGCGCGCGAACCGGAAGTCGGAGCTGCTCCTCCGGGACGCTGAGATGGCGGCCGGCCTCGCGTGGATGACGAAAGGGTTGAAGTACCCGCACGACAGCATCACACGCGCGTGGAAGCTCGTCTGCAAGAACCAGTTCCACGATGTCATCCCCGGCACGTCGGTCACCGATGTCTACAAGGACACGGCGCTCGACTACAAGGAGATCGCAGGGATCGGGGCGGCGGCTCGAACCGCCGGGCTCGATAAGCTCGCGTCGCCCGTAGGGGAGGCCTTCAACGGCCTCCCGCATGGGCGGGTGTCCGTAGGGGAGGCCTTCAACGGCCTCCCGCCGGAAGGATTGGGCGTCGCAGACGGGAGGCCGTTGAAGGCCTCCCCTACGGGCGCTCCGTCGGACGGCCAGACCATCATGCTGTTCAACAGCCTCTCGTGGGACCGCATCGATCCCGCCAAGGTATCGCTTCCCGGCAAGGCATCCGGCTGGCACGTCGAGACTCACGACGGAGAGCCCGTGCCGTCGCAGGCATCGAAGAAGGACCCCTCCGTCCTCTGGTTCGAGCCGCAAGTCCCCGGCATCGGCATCGGCGCACTCAAGCTGGTGAAGGGCGCAGGGAAGGCCGTGTCAGAGATCAAGGTGTCGGAGAGCGGCATCGAGAACTCGTTCTACAAGATCAAGCTCGACAAGAGCGGCCTCATCACCTCGATCCTCGATAAACGATCGAAGCGCGAGGTCCTCCCTCAGGGTGAGAAGGCCAACAAGCTCCAGCTCTTCGAGGACAAGCCCATATCGTGGGATGCGTGGGACATCGAGTTCTACTACCGCGACAAGGGCCGCGACCTCACCGACGTGCCCGTAGGGGAGGCCTTCAACGGCCTCCCATCCTCCGGGGGGATCGATGCTCGCGCGTCCGGGAGGCCGTTGAAGGCCTCCCCTACGGAGATCAAGGTCGAGGACGCCGGGCCGGTGCGCGGCTCGCTCAAGATCAGGCGCAAGTTCGGCTCGTCCGAGATCGAGCAGCGGATCGTCCTCTGGGCGGCAAGCCCGCGCATCGACTTCGAGACCCGCGTCGATTGGCACGAGACGAAGAAGATGCTCAAGGTGGCGTTCCCCGTAGACGTGCATGCGAGCCATGCGCGATTCGACATCCAGTTCGGAAGCGTCGACCGCCCGACCCACTGGAACACGAGTTGGGACTTCGCGCGGCTGGAGGTCGCCGCCCAGAAATGGGTCGATATGTCGCAGGCCGACCATGGCGTCAGCCTCCTGAACGACTGCAAGTACGGCCACGACGTGCACGAGAACGTCATGCGCCTGACGCTCCTCCGCTCGCCGAAGGAGCCCGACCCGACCGCGGACATGGGCGAGCACTTCTTCACCTACTCCCTGCTCCCCCACGAGGGCGACTGGCGCGACTCCGAGACCGTCCGCCGCGCCTACGAGCTGAACGTCCCGACCGTGGCCTGGCTTTCGGACGTAACCCCCCCCAGCCCCCCCGCAACGGAGGGGAGTGGAGAGGGATCCGGAGCGAGAGTGGGCGCGTCAGGGAGCAAAGGTCAGGCGTCGGCACGAGGTAAACTCCCCTCCGTTGCGGGGGGGCTGGGGGGGGTTACGGGCAACCGCCTCCTCAGCGTGGATGCGCCGAACGTGATCATCGAGACCGTGAAGAAGGCCGAGAAGGAGGACGCGCTCGTCGTGCGCATGTACGAGTGCGCGGGGATGGATGCCGCCTTCCGCCTCGAAGCGGGGTTCAAGGTCGCACACGCCGTCGAGTGCGATCTCCTGGAGCGCGACCTGGCAGCCCTGAAGCTCGAGGGGAACTGCCTCCCGCTCTCGATGAAGCCGTTCGAGATCAAGACAGTGAAGCTGAGAGCATAGGAGGGTAGCAGATGGGGATGAAGACTCATGATTCCCGCCTCGGCATCGCGTCCACGATCATCGCGGCGGTCGTGTCCCTTTGCATTGCCGGACTGATGGTGTTCGCGAGTCACTTCGCCGTAACGACAAGTGACCCGTCTTACGACCCTGAGCCCTATTTCCGGTTTCTGCACAGGATGCTCAACGGCATGTTCTTTCTTTCGGCCGTCGGGATAGGCGTGGGGATCGTCGGGCTGCTGCAGAAGGACACTGACCATACCTTCGCCCGAATCGGTGTTCTCGTGAATGTGTTACTCACCGGCACACTCTGGCCAACCGGTTCTAGCTGGCTCTACTAACAAGAATGCGGAATGGGCGGGGACACCATGCGTCCCCGCCCCATTTCGGATTTCGAGTTTCGATATTCGAGTTTTCCCTGGGCGGACTACGCCACAAGCGCGCCGCGCGCCGCAATCGTGCTCGGAGCGGACGACTGACCGGTGTCCTTCGCGTTGTTACCGCGATACTGCACCACGTAAGTGTAGTCCGACCCGTTGCCGGCAATCGTGTCCTCGTAGGGCGATGCCGTCTGATAGGCGACGAGCGAATAGCTCGTCTCCCCGGCCTTCTGCCGCCAGACGTTGCATCCCTTGACGCCCGCAGGCTTGCCGTTGATCTTCTCGTTCCCCGGCTCGGTGCCGAAATGCACCCACACAGTGCCCGGCTCGGTCTCCAGATAGATCTTCGGCACATCCGGCGGCATCGCGCCCGCAGTGTGCATGGTGGTCGAGCGGACCGGCAGCCCGAGTTCGCCGCGAAGCGCGTCGGTCATGCCCGGCGCATGCTGGACACGCTGCACGAGCGGACGAATCGCCTCTCCCGCCGCGACCTTCTTGGCCTTCTTGTCATTCATCGCCGAGTTGAACGCCGTGCGCTTGTCGCCGAGATTCGTGAAGCTCCCGTTGTAAGCGGTGTACGCAGTCTGCAGCGGCAGGATATCTGCCGGGTCGAGCCCGAGTTCCACCAAATGGGTATCCAGACCCGAGACGAGATTGTACATCCACGATGCAAGTTCCGCATCGTTCGAAGGTAAGTAATCCGACATATCAATGTCCTCCTGAAATGAGATTTCGCCCCTGCACGCAGAGCATTTCCACGCCAGGTCCGAGCCCGGTTACACCCGGTGTAAGCCCTCCTACACCCGGTGCAAGGCTTCCTACACCCGGTGTAAGGCTGCCTACACCCGGTGTAGGACGAGTTACACCGGGTGTAGGAAAAGCTACACGCGGTGCAAGCCCGGCTACACCCGATGCAGGACGAGCTACACCCGGTGCAAGGCCCCTGAGTTCAGGCTCAGGCGCGGATCATGCGGTTGCGAGGACAGCAGTTGTGGCCGGGTCTGAGGTCGAACTTCCTGAGAGACACCGGGAAACTGCCCACCGAGGGCTCGCCACCCGATCGCCCGCCACTCCACCATCCGCAATCTGAGTTGTGCAAGGTACGACCTACACTATTATTGTAGGCACGAGGCACGGATTTCTTCAGGTATTTGTTGCAGGTATTTTCGGTTTACACCGCGAGCGTAATGCGCTATAGTATGACCGGTTGAGAAGTCTCCGACCGGTAGACCAGCGGCTCTCCGACCGACGAGGGCTGAAAGGTGCGCGCCATGACTGAGTCAGACAACTTCGATTTCCGGTCCATCCGCCTCATCGATGACCAGCCGATCGATGAACTGGAGCGAGATCACCTCGGGCTGATGCCGTGGGCCAAGATGATCGCGGGGACGGCGGTCGGAACGCAGGGGCCGTTCACCATCGGCGTGCACGCGAAGTGGGGACTCGGCAAGACTACCCTCCTCCGGCTGACCCAGCGTCTGATAGAACGCCAGAACCCCGAAGTCGTCACCGTGTGGTTCAACGCCTGGCAGTTCGAGCGCGAGGAGCATCCGCTCTTCCCACTCATCGCGGCCATTGCGGATGAGATCGAGCGGAAGGCGCCCTTGTCAGAGGTCACTACAGGCTCGAAACGACTGCGGAGCATCGGGCGGTCTCTGCGGGCGCTCTGCCGAGGCATGAAGTTCAAGGCCGAGGTCGGGATTCCAGGCGTGGGAAGTTTCTCAGGCGAGCTGGATTGCGAGAAGGCGCTCGAGGCCGAGGAGCAGTTCAATGAGGAGGCCAACCCGCTCCTGGCCGAGTCGATGTACCACTCGGCGTTCGGCGCGCTGGAGGCGGCCACCAGGCGCGAGGACGAAGACGACGGGCTGAAGATCGTTGTCTTCGTGGACGACCTGGATCGCTGCCAGCCGGACAAGGCGGTCCACCTCCTGGAGAACGTCAAGCTCATCCTGGCGCAACGGGGGTTCGTCTTCGTGCTTGCGGTTGACTGCGACGTGCTGGAGGGCTACCTGGAAAAGCGCTACGTCGATTCATGCGGCGACGGCGCTCGCGGGCGGGGGCGCTTCTACATGGAGAAGATCATCCAGCTCCCCGTCCACATCCCCTCCCACCGCTCCCGGTTCGCCAGGTTCGTCGAGAGGATTGTGAATGATCTGGGCGACAAGGAGAGTCCTGAGATTCAGGCGCTCACGGACATCCAGCAAGTGCTTGTCACCGGCGCGGGACTGAACCCACGCAGCCTCATCCGCCTCGTGAACAACTTCCTGCTCGACTGCAAACTCTGGCCGATGATCCCGCACGTCGAGAACTACGAAGCGTTGACCAAGGACTTGGCGGCTGCACTTGCCTTCAACCGCATTCTCGATCACGACCTGGACGGCTTGTTCACGGCTCTGATAAGCGACCAGGAACTGTGTGAAACCATACGATCGAGAGATGAGACGACGCTACTGGGGTATATGGACGAAGTGTCAAGAAAGGACCGTGCTGAGGAGCGTTCGCTGGAGCATCACTCCTTGGAACAGGTAGAAGCTCAACGATCTCAGGTAGTCCGAGAGCTTCTGCGCCGCCCGGAGCTTCTGGCCGCGCTTGCAGAGCATGGGAAGGCTTGGCTGCGGGACGGAGAGCTTCGGCGAGTGGTGAACGAGTTCGCACAGACTGATCGGGCTACCGGATCAGTCGAGTTCCCGGAGCCGATCGCAGAGGCCATCAGAAAGGAGCTTGGTCTGCAGGCCGACGAGCCGATCCCCTTTGGGCGGCTCACCGAGGTCAAGAATTTGAACCTGGGGCCGAGCAACGTGGGGGACGCCGACCTTGCGCATCTCCACAGACTCTCCGGACTGCGGAGCCTCGGGCTTTGGGACACCGAAGTGACCGATGCTGGGCTCGCGCATCTCAAGGGATTCTCCGCACTGCAAAGCCTCAGCCTGACGCGCACCAGGGTCACGGATGAAGGACTCGCCTTTCTAGAGAGGCTCTCTGGACTGCAGAGGCTCTACCTGGGGGACCTTCAGGTGACGGATGCCGGGCTCGCACATCTCAAGGGGCTGTCCGCACTGCAAGAACTCCACCTGTGGGAGACCAGCGTGAGGGGCTGGGGGCTTGTGCATATCAAGGACTTGTCGGGACTTCGTGAGCTTCACCTGCAAGGCAGCCAGGTAGCGAATGGGGGGCTCATGCATCTTAGGAGCCTCTATGGACTGCGGGTCCTCAACATGGCGAGCACTAACATGACAGATGCCGGACTCGCACATCTCAAAGGACTCTCCGGGCTGCAAGAACTCTACCTGTCGGGCACGCAGGTGACGGACGTCGGGCTCGCCCATCTCAAGGGACTCCAAGAGCTGCGGTGGCTGTACCTGTCGGGCACGCAGGTGACGGATGCCGGTGTGCGCGAACTCGAGAAGGCGATTCCCGGCCTCAATGTCGACCGATGATTCGGTTTCCCTCTGCCTGTCTTCCTCTCGGTCCCTCTCCCGCCGTGGAAGGATTCGGCGGGGCGGCGCGGGAATGTAGGGGGTGTGACTTTTGATCCGAGGAGGCAGCGCATGAGACTCATATTGTTTGTGGCAGCGATCGTTATCCTGGCGGCGGGCGCGGATGCTCGGGACACGGGCCGGTTCGTGCAGGACCGGTTCGTGATCAGCTTCTGGGTCGATCCGCCGGCGGGGGAGATCACGGACGCCCGGTACAAGGAGATCGCCGACGCGAACTTCACGGTCGTGCACGGCGCGTTCGGGCCGGCGACCGATGCGGACCTGAAAAAGCAGCTCGAACTGTGCAAGAAGTATGGACTGAAGCTGATCGCGAAGAGCAGCCTCACGACCCTCGGGAAGCTGGCGGACGACCCGGTCGTCTGGGGCTATCACCTCATCGACGAGCCCGGCGCGGCGGGCCTGCCGGACGTGAAGGCGAAGATCGAGCAGAACCGGAAGGACCATCCCGGCAAGCTGGCATACTTCAACCTGCTGCCGGACTATGCGCCTCTGACGTGGCTCGGCACGAAGTCCTACGACGAGTACATCGAGCGGTTCGCTAAGGAGACCGGCTGCGACGTGCTCTGCATGGACTATTACCCGCAGATGACCCCGACGGCGGACGGTCGGGAGGGATACTGCAATAACCTGGCCGTGATGCGGAAGTACTCCGTCGAGATGGGGATCCCGCACTGGAACTTCTTCAACACGATGCCGTTCGGCCCGCACCACGACCCGACCGAGTCGCACCTCCGCTGGCAGATCTACACGTCGCTGGCATACGGGTCGAAGGGCGTGCTCTACTTCTGCTACTGGACTCCCGGCAAGGGCGCGGCGGGCGGCGGCGAGTTCCCCAAGGGCGGCGCGATCATCACGGCGGAGGGAATCAAGACGCGCCACTACGAGCAGGCCAAGCGCATCAACTTCGCGCTCAAGAACATGGGCCCGACGCTCATGAAGCTCACCTCGACCGACGTGATCCGCATCAAGCCGGCCGACGACCCCACCCCATTGCTCGCGGATTCGCCCCTGAAGAGCTTATCGACGGGGGGAGACTACCTGATCGGCATGTTCAGGGACAAGTACGGGAAGCGCGCGGTGTTGATCAACAACTACGACCACAACTACACGTCCTGGCCGACGGTGGAGTTCGCGGTCCCGGTCGAGAAGGTCGTCGAGGTCGATCAGGCGACGGGCAAGCGCGTGCCGGTCCGGGATGACTCGCCCGAGATGGCAGGCCTCCAACTCTCGCTCGACGCGGGCGCGGGGCGGCTCTTCGTTCTCAAGTGATGATGGAACCACGGAGGCACGGAGGACACGGAGAAAGACCTAAGGCCCGGCGGTGTGGAGCACTGCCGGGCCGTTCCATCCCTCGGGCGTCGTGATCTCGTGCTTGCCGTTGCCGAACGTGCCGGCAGGGACCCGCTTGCCGGTGAGGGGATGAAACCACTCCGACGCGAGCGATGACTCCGCGCCGGAGACTTCGACGGTGAAGTGGCCGGGATCCTGCTGGTAGACGACGTACTCACGGCCCGGGTTGGCGAGGCAGTATCCCCGGCTCACCAATCCGTCGTTCGGCTGGAGACGCCAGTACTGTGTGCCCTCGAAGAACCGGCGCAGGTTGTGGAAATGGGCGTATCCCGGCGGGTTGTGCTCCGGATGGATCACGTCCCACGCGGTATAGGTGTAGTAGTACGCGCCGTATCCACCGGCCATGTAGATCTCCCACGCCCGGCGCACGACCTCCTCCGGCGACTGGGAATGCGGATAGGTGTGATCGCCCTCGCCCTTCGGCCCTCGCTCGTAGCCGAACTCGACGTTGACCACCGGCCACTCTCGCATACCCCGCTGACGGAGGATCGTCGCGTGCCAGTCACCATGATGCTGGTCCGACCGGTAGTCGAGCAGCCCGGAATACGCGCCTCGGTCGTATGCCTCCTCATCGTGGTGGACGGTGATCGGATGCTTATAGGCATCGCTCGCCCGGATGAACCGCAGCTTGTCGGCCTTGTAGTCGAAGTCGGTCTCGTAGTGAGCCTCCTTCGAGAAGTCCCAGACGACGTTCGGATAGGCGGAGTACCGCGCGACGAGCGTCCGGTAGTAGAGTTCCTCCGCCGGACTGCGCTTCGCGGGCCAGTTCACGCTCTTGTTGTAGACCTTTGTCATGATGTGAGCGATGATCCCGCGCTTATGCATCGCCTCGATCACGCGGTCGTAGTGCCGCCAGAAGTCGGGGTTCAGGCGCTCGTGATCCGGCTGATCGTTCGTGCCCAGCCAGGGATAGGTTGGCGGAGGGCCGTAGTCGTTCTTCTCACTCTTGCCGGTGCGCCATGAGGTGTCGTGGGCGTAGACGTTGAGGATGATGTAGTTGAACCCGTGCTCGGCCAGCTTGTCGAGGAACGGATTCAGGTCGTTCTCATCGAGCGCCCAGAGCCAGTCGCACTCGTAGCCCATCAAAAAGAACCGGCTGCCGTCCTCGAAGACGAAATGTTGGCGGTGCTCCGGATCGACCTTCAGGATGCCGTGGACCTCGGCGTTCGGCTGCGCAACACATTGGATGCCGGCGACCGCCTTGCCGCTGAGCTTCGCATCATCGGACGACGTGGTGAGCGACCACTCACCCTTCATCGTCGGCGAGAAGCGGATCTTCCACACGCCGCCTCCATCGTAGAAGCCGGTGACGACCATCTTCCTGCCGTCAGGGCCGGTGAAGTGACCGTCGATCCGCACGAGGAACGGGTTCTCGTGCAGGGTGTCGCTCCGGAACTCGAAGTCGTGCGGCTGCCACTGAGGGATCTCGACCGGCATGGACATGATCAACGGCAAGAGAATCAGCGTGGGGTTCATGATGTCGCTCCCTTTCCTGCTCTGCTCAGCGGAGACGCGAAGAAGATGACGGCGAAGGCCCCCATCACGACTGCACCGAAGAGCATCGGGTAGGACAGGTTGATCTCCGCCAGGCGTCCGCTTGCGAGGGAACAGAAGGCGAATCCGATCTGGGTCGAGAAGACCGCCGCGCCGCCCATCATCCCCAGGTGCTCGGGGAAGACGTGGCTCAGATGCGCGAAGTAGCTCGGCCACGTCGCGGAGAACGCGAGGCCGAAGAGGAAGAAAGAGGCCGCGCAGGCCCAGTAGGTCTCCAGGGCGACCGACGGCCAGACGAACATGAGAGAGATCGCACAGAGCGCCATCGCCTGCCTCGAGTTCAACCGATCGGAGAGCGCGCTCGAGGCGAACCGGCCTGAGATCATTCCCAGGAGGAAGATCGAGAGCAGGATGTTGCCCTGTGCGGCCGTGAACCCCCGAACCTTCTGCCCGAAGGCGGGAATCCACAGTGCGACCGCGATCTCGCTCCCGGCGATCAGTGCGAACCCGGCGACCGCCGCCCAGAATGCCGCGCCGGGGTGAGCGTCGCCATGCTTCCTCCGACCTACGTGCCCGTTTCCGCCTGCGCGGTAGGCCGTCAGGGTCGTGAAGATCAGGACCACCGGCAACACTGCCGCCGCGAGGAAGCTGCTTCTCCATGCGCCGTATAGGAAGAGTGACGCCAGGATGGGACCGGCCAGCTTGCCGATCGCGTTGACTCCGTGCAGGAGAGCGACACCGCGCTGCCGATTGGGGAGCATATGGGTCGCGAGCGCGTTCGAGGATCCCATGAATCCCGATGCGAGGAAGTAGCCGGTCAGACCGACGAACGTGGCGTTCTTGTGCGGGATAAGGCCCATCACCATGAGCGCGATGATGACCATGCCGAGCGACAGGAGCATGTTTCGCAGCGCCCCGATCCGCCCGCAGACCAATCCCCCCAGCAGTCCGCCGATCGTGCCGCCGCATACCATGCACAGCCCGACCATACGGCCGACCTCGGCATGAGACATCCCATAGGCCTGCTCGATGTTGAGGACATTCGCCGGCAGCAGACCCGCGGGGATGATTCCGGTCGTGAACCCTGCGCCGAGGACCGAGACAACGAGCGGTATGCTCGTGCGCGTTCTATGGGTATTCATTGCACCTCACGAAGCGAATCGGCTCATCCTCGTCTACGAACGGGAAGCGCTCATGGCGGTCGAGGAAGTAGTTGTCGGTCTTGTCGTCGCAGACACTCGACACCTCGCCGCTGACCGACGAGCCGGAGACTTCCTCGCCCCAGAACTGGTGGAACGTCCTCGGCGGGAGGCAGATGCTCTCCCCCGGTTCGATGCGGACGGTCTCACCGGGAGCGACTTCGCGCCTGATGCCACTGACTGAGAGCGAAAATCTCTTGTCCGCCGGCTGGTTGTCATCCCCTGCTCTCCAGACGGTGATCAGAACGTTCCCGCCGCCTCGGTTGATGATATCCTCCATCTTGGAGACGTGGAAGTGCAGAGGCGCGCGCTGGCCCTCGGGGTTGAAGATGAGCTTCTCGGCGTATGTCTTCGGGTAGCGAGGATCGTTGTGCCGCCCGTTTCGGAGGGTGAATAGCGTCCGGCCGATGTGCGGGAAGTCGCCGCTCCCGAAGTCCGTGACATCCCAGCCGAGCATGCAGTCGCGGATCTCATCGCACTCCGGGCCGGCGTGCCCCCACTGCTCGGGCGTCCAGAATGCATATGACGGGAGCAGGATGCCCACCTTGCCGAAGAACTCCATCGCCCGCTCGATCGCCGCATTCATCTCGGAACGTTTCATGGACGCCTCCTGGAAGCGTCACTGCCCGACGCGGCCACCACGTCCTTGTACACGGGGTCCGTCTCCAGCATCACCCGGAGGACCTCGCGGCGCATCGCGTACTCGCCGCCTTTGTCGTCGGGGAACACGCGATTGGTCAGGAAGACAAGGAACGTCCCGGAGAGCCGGTCGAAGCGGATATACGTCCCTGTGTAGCCGGAGTGAGTCATCACGGCCTTGGCGAATCCCCGATTGAGCTTCGTCGCGGTCGGAGGGTTCAGCGCGCGACCCCACCCCGTGCCGTGCATGCTGTGCACCCTGAGCGGCACCTTGTTCGTCGCCATCAGGTCGACCGTCTCCGGCTTGAAGTACTCGCGGCCATCCCATGATCCGTTCGAGAGGATCATGCGGCAGAAGGTCGAGAGATCGTTCGCCGTCGAGAAGAGCCCGGCATTCCCGCCGCAGAAGACACCATCGGTGATATACGCCGCAAGCGGATCGTGCACCGATCCCTGCAGGAGCGTCTTCCCGCCGACGGTCGGCGCGCTGTACGTCTTCTCATCGGGCGTCGGATAGTAGCCCGTGTGCGTCATCCCCAAAGGGCCGAAGAGCCGCTCCCTGAGGAACTCGCCCTGTGACTTGCCGGCAAGATCGTGGTCGATCCGTGCGAGCGTCAGGAAGTTGAGGCACGAGTAGACGTAGTCCTCCTCCGTCTTGTACTTCAGCGGGAGCGACGCAATCAGGCGGATCAGCGCGTCGTACTTCGGCTCGCCCTCTTTCCGCATCTCCTCCGCCTTCGACGCGCTGGTATACGATGGCAGGCCCGAGATGTGCGAGATCAGATGCCTGAGCCTGATCTCGCGCTTGTCGTCGGTATCGAATGCGGGGAGGTACTTGCTCACCGGATCGTCGAGGCTCAGCTTCCCGTCCTGCACGAGGAGCAGAGTCGCCGATGTCGTCCCGACCGCTTTCGAGACGGACGCGAGGTCGAACAGCGTGTTCAAGGTGGTCGGCGGCGAGTTCGGATCATAGGTGAGGTGACCATATGCCTTGGCATAGAGTATCTCGTCCTTCGTGCCGATCACGAGAGCGACGGCCGGCGCAAGGTGACGCTCGATCCCCCGCTCGATGGCGGCGTCTATCTGCGCCTTTGCGGCGTCATCCAGGACCGGTGCTCCGAATGCCAGAGAGCAGACGATGAGTGTAAGAGTGACTGCAAAGAGGCTTGTTCTACGCATGATACTTCTCCACCTCCGCCCGAAGGATCGGCGTGGCTGCACGGACGGCACTAGAGGTATTCGCCGCGAGCTATGCAGAATCCTACGCTGATGGGTCTACACCGTGATGATCTTGCCGAGGAGGAAGTGCTTGCGGTCGGGGTACCAGAAGATGCGGACTCCCGCGTGCTGGGTGATCGAGCCGTAGGAGCCGACCTCGGTCCGGCCGGTGGGTCCGTATGGGACGCCGTCGCTCGACATGAACGGGTGAGGAGTGCCGAACTGGATCGGCTGTTTCGCCATGCCATCGTACACGCCGACCGCAACGAAAAGCTCCTGGCGGTTCACGGTATAGTCGGTCGGACCGCGACCCCCATATCCCGACCCATCGTTGTTGTAGAAGAACAGGATGTACCGACCGTCCTTCAGCCGGAAGATCGGACATGGCGCGATCGGGTTCTTCACCATCTCGCCGTAGTCATGATAGTGCAGCGGCTGAGGATCGCTCCAGGTCCGGCCGTTGTCGTGCGATTGCGACCATGCCACGTAACCGTTGAGCGTGCGCAGCGTGCAGAACATCCCCCGCTCAGGGAGGAGCACCACTGAGGGCTCCTGAGCGACGGAGATCTCCGGCTTGTCGGAACGCGGAACCCGAAGGCCCACCCCGTGGGGCATGATCGTCTCGACCACGAAGCTCTTCGGATCCGGCTCTGTCAGCCAGTTGGTGAACCGGAAGAAGTTGATCACCGAGTCGATCTCGAAGAGCGCCGGCCCCTGTCCGCCGGCCCACCGAGTGAACCCGGCGAACGGGACGCCATCGTGGTCGATCTTGACCGGATGATAGAGTATCCAGTTCGGCGGCATGGAGGGATCAGGGCTGTTGAGCGGTGACCCTGCGAATAGCACTTCAACCGGCCTCGACCAGGTCTGGCCCTCGTTGTCGGAGACCCGCACGTACATCAGCCCAGTGGTGTCCTCCCGGGCATCCGTCACACCAACGTTCTTGTTGTAGCCGACGATGATCCGTCCGGTCGCCGGAACCACTATCGGGAACGACCAGCTTGCGAGGCCGGTTCCAGGTGAGTCACCTGGCTTTGCCTCATCGAGCACGTTGGGTGACGTCCACGTCGTCCCCTCATCGTCGCTGGTCGAATAGACGATCCGCTGGTCGGGGTGGTTCTCGTGAGTCGCCATCGTCCAGGCGGCAAAGAGCCTCCCGCTCGGCAGAACGACGACATGCAGATGCTGATTCTCGGCATCCGGTGTGTCCGTCCCCGAGGGGATATACAGGACGTGCGAGGGATATGTGCGCTCCTGTTCACTGTCTGTGATCTGCTCTGCGAATCCCATGGGCGAACTCCAGGATACGGCTGCTCGGTCATTCATTCCCTATACATCGTCCTTCTCAATCCATCGCGAAGCGTGCATGAGTAACTCCATCGGAACGCGGGAACACTTAGTCTGATACCCCCGACCGAAAGGAGTACCGAATGGACCTCAAGACCAAGGAGTTGCTGGCAATATCGGCGGCCTATGCAGGGAACTGCGAGCGGTGTCTGAGCTATCATGTCCGACATGGATTGGAAGCCGGACTGACGCAGAAGGAGATTCTGATAGCCGTCCGCATCGCGGACAGGGTGCGGGAGGCCTCGATATCGTTCCTCGACGACATCGTGACTCATGCCACGAAGGAATCACGTCAGCAGGAGGCCAATTCAGACGGGAAAGGTGACATCGATGGCAGATGACACAAGGGACCGCGTGAGGAACATCATCACCGAGTTGAAGAAGGCATACCCACATGCCAAGGTAACGCTGGATTTCACCACTCCTCACGAGCTTCTGGTCGCCACAATCCTGGCCGCTCAATCGACCGACATCAACGTCAACCATGTGACCAAAAGCCTGTTCAAGAAGTACCGCTCGGTCGAGGAGTTCGCCAATGCGGACCCGGCGGAACTCGAGCAGGATATTCACTCGACCGGCTTCTTCAGGCAGAAGACCAAGTCGATCATGGAGTCATCCCAGGATATAGTCAACCTCTACGGCGGGAACGTGCCGGACACGATGGAGGAGTTGACTGAGCTTCGTGGCGTGGGCCGGAAGACTGCCAACGTGATCCTCAGTGCGGCGTTCGGGAAGCCGGGCCTCATCGTGGACACGCACGTCCTGCGTGTCTCCGGTCGCCTCGGCCTCTCGGATCCCGATCACGTCAAGAAGAAGGACGCCGTGAAGGTCGAGCAGGAGTTGATGGAGGTCGTTCCGCACGAGGATTGGTCCTGCTTCAGTCACGTCCTGGTCGCCCTCGGACGGACGATCTGCACGGCCCGCAATCCCCGGCACGAGGAGTGCCCGATCCTCCATCTCTGCCCCACCGGCCGAAAAGCGCTGGGTGGGGACTGAGGAACGTGCTATAATACGCCCAGGAGGTGGTCGCAATGGTTATGGCAAGAGTTACCCTGGCAGGTCGGATTACGATACCTGCAGCAATCCGCAAGCAGCTTGGTCTAGAGCCTGGGACGGAGGTGAAGATCCAAGTGCGAGAGAACGATATCCTGATTCGTCCCTCTAGGATGGTTGGGGAGACTTGTGGAGCCTCGGAGGATTCGCTGGGCGAACAGGACGTTCGACTCGGGGACTAGACGTGCCGAGACGGAAAGGATCGTGGCAGAGGAGGTAGCTAACCAGGACAGACCCTAGAATACACACCCACACTCTTCCTGCTGAGCTTTCCGCTCCTCCCGGCCAATGATCACGGTAACAGCCTCCGCGCTTCAGACCGGTCTTCTGCCGGGCTGCCGCCATGATCCCAAGGGGGTCACTCGTACATGCAAGCGATCATACTGGCCGGCGGCAAGGGCCTCTCTGCAAGACAGCGTGAAGGGCAGTCCGACTCAGCAAACTCCGCGTAACCGGGCAAAGGTCGAACTTGTTTGCGTTCGAATTGTCATATTGCTGTAGTGCTTGCTCAGACATGTACGGCTTGATCTCCTGAAGCCACTTGCCAATCACGTTCTCCAGTGTATCGCTCTGCTCGACCCCGTTCCAAAAGAAGATGTCCGGACGGAAGTCAACCGAGCCCTTCTTGAATTCCGCATTCATCATGTCCAACTCAAAAAGCCCAATCGGCGCATTGGTGACGGTTGTCGGCAGCGATCTGCCGTCTCGTACCCACCCTGCCAAGAGTTCACCATCCAGGAGACAGGCGTCTGCGTCCACGGCCAGCCTGATGACCTGATCAATCTCAATACCGAAGTCAAGCGCATTGATATTAAGGAAGCAGCCGGAGGTGGTAAACTCCATAGGAACAGAGAGGAGTTCGACCGTTAGGGAATCGGGGCCCGTCAGAGGCTCCATCCCGATCGTGACGACCTCAAGGCTATCCAGATCGCCCCATTCCGGATGCCGCAGTTCCCAGAACCTGCGGGCAACGGCAAACTCAGGCCTCTCAAGTGACTTCCCGACTTCCGCCTCAAAGACATACCGTTTCTTCCGCTTATCCGGATCGATGATGACGAGTTCTTCGCGCAGCTCACGTTCCACCGCTTCAATCGGACTCAGAAGCTCGACCTTCGAGTCGCAGCCGCCATTGGCAATGTTCCAGCCAATAGGGAAGACCTGCCGGTAGATCAGACAGTAGTATTCCTTGCCGCGATAAGAGAGCACCGGGAGCGTTCCGCCGCTCGCATAACGGAAAGGGAATTCAGGGTCATCAAACCTGTACATCTTGCGCTGATCAGGGAGCAAGAAGGCGTTTATCTCTGCCTGATACTGATCGGCTTTTTGTTCGAAGTTGGGTATGCGGCTGCGGACCTCTTCCTTGCCCCGGTTATTCCATACGGTGTAGGTCCTTTCATCGAACTCAACTCGTAGTTCAGCTCCGCCGTTCTGGGTTCTGACAAGCTTGAAGCCTGTGACCAAAGGTTCTAAGAATCGATTCTCTGCAAAACAGAGCCCTCTCACGAAGTCACATTTTGTGTAATCTATGCCCCTGTCGCGGCTTTGTCCCCCGTTATCCAACGGCCCCGCCTCAACATCACTGACAGGTGCGGTTCCTACGGATACGTTTTCTGGCCACTCACCCAGCCATACAAGACCCGCGACAATTTTCGGTAGGATCTTGGGGATACCAGCGACGGATTCAAGCTCAACTCCCGAGGCGGCTCTCATATAGGCGACCCAATTGGGCTTCAAGGCCGCAAATCGCTCATAACTCAGGGCAAAAAGAACAGGTATGCACGGCTTGTTATGCTCATGAGCGATAACCAACTCACTCTCCACTTGATGAGACCGCACGGACTGCTCTGAAAGCAATACGAGAACTGCCGTAGCGGTCCTAATAACCTCCGAGGTCTCATCGACATGGAATCTGCCAGCAACCCCGTTGCGTCCGTAATACCAGGCGGTGTAACCTTCTTCCTCAATGGACTTGGCAAGTGCTTCCACAATTGCCGAATCTTCCTCCGCGTAGCTGATCATTATCTGTGCTGGCTTGTGCATTCTGCACCTCCGGGCAAGAGTCAGTCCGCTTTCGCACTCTTGTGATAATATAACCTAGTGCTACAATCGCCGTCAAGGTCTGCATCGCCGCTGGTCTCGACGAGCGCTGCTGAGGCGACGGATCCGAGATGATACAAGGGCAGGAGTACAAGTCCTGCCCTATTCGGCCTTCTCCTGCCAGCACTCGATGGTGGTGGCAATACACTTATCGATGGCCTCATCGCCTTCTACGTCGTGGCTGCGCTCGCACTCATACCGAAGAAACACCCGCTCCGGGAATGGCGACTTACTCCCCCGCGACTCGAGCTTATGCCGCTCGCGGAGATGTCTGCACGCACCCGGTACCGGCTTGATCTCTGTCTGTCCTGACATGGTTGCTCTCCTCCTCGGAGTGCGGTGGCTTGACACCGCTTTGAAGACCTGGGCGAAAGCGGTGTCAAGCCACCGCACTCCGAGGCGCTAGAACCGAACCCCGAGATTCGCCTGGGCTTCGTATGCCGTCTTGCCTTCCATGTACATCTGGTTTTCCTCGTAGGTCGTCAAGGTTCCCCCGATGTAGAGATCGAGATCAGACCCGACCTGATGCCTGTAGCCCAGAGCGTAAATGTTCGTGGCAAGAACTGACTGCTCCCGATACTGGTCAAGCTTGTAGCTCGTCGTCAACAGACCGTGGGCCGAAAGCTTGACATCGATACCGACCTCCGTCACCTCGCTGCGCTTGCCTGCCAGGTAACTGTCCTTCTGAGTATAACCGCCCTTGAGCTTCAGGCTGCCGAAGTCCGTCAGCAAGCCAACCTTCTGGTTGTTCTCGCGCTGGACGATTCCCTTCTTGTCTTCCGGGTTGCTCGAAAACTCGCCCGTGACCTTGATGAAACCGCTCGGGTTGAGCACCACTGCGGCGTTCATGGTGTTCAGGTCTTCCTCGCCGGTCTTCTGTCGCTGCTTATAGTCGCCGGATAGCTGGATGAAGTTGCCCGGATTGGTGGAAGCGCTGACGTCATTCGTTCTCGCGACCACCGTGCCGTCGCTCTCCAACTCACTGTATCCGCCCGAGATGGTCGTATTGCCAAACGGATTGAGCGCCAGCCTTGCCTCCCTGGTAATGTCGTGCGCAGCATCGGTACCATGAAGCCCGATCGCGGCCGAGACGCTTAGCAGTTTCGACGGCGTGGCCTCGAGTCGGAACTTCCCGACCTGCTCGTCGCCACGAATCTCGGAATCCCTGGCCGACCAGTCCATGGTCACGTTCAGGTAGGACAGCGGTGACGAGACAACCTTCATCGAATGCCCGAACTCACTGCCCTCCCCTTCGAGGTCCCTGTGCGCCAGGTTCATCTCGATGTTCAACTTCGCTGACGGATTGGCTGTGAGCTCGAGGGTCTCCGACGCGTCGCTCCCGTCGGCATCGGTCTTCCTATGGGTGACCGCCGCTTTGACGCTGAGGGTCTTCGACGGACTGGCGTCGATATCGAACTTCATCTTCGTGTCGTCGCCGGTGTCGCTCGAATTCTTCTGCGTAAGGCTGCTCTTGACACCCACGTTCTCACTTATCTTCGCATTCATGGAAATCTGGTCCGTCGTCAGGCGCGACTGCCCATCGTCGTCCTGGGTCAGGACGTTCTCGTGCGTGGCGACGGCATTGACGCTGCCGAGCTGATGCTCGATCTTGACCTGATCGGTAGTGGTCTTCTGTGCGCCCTCATCCGGGCGGTCCTTCTCGACCTCCGTGCGCGATACGTTCATCTTGGGCGCACCGTCGTCGGCATAGGACATCGCGTAGGTGTTGGTGGTCGTGACCTCGCCTTCCTTCGCGCCGGCGAGCTGCTCGGTCCGATTGGTGGATGCGCTGAGATTGAGAACGTCACTGGGAGCAAACGCAGCCGCGAAGTCCATCGCTTCCACGCCCGGTTTCAGCTTGTACTCCTTCGCGCCGGCGAAGCTCTCACCGATGCGGCTGTAGGAAGTCGTGAGCTTGAGGCCGCCGATCCCGGTGCTCCCACCGAACTGCATCGCCGATCGATCTACGAACGATGCATCCTTCGCATCCTGGCCCTCGGTCTCGGGGGTGAACAGGAACATGGAGGAGATCTGGCCGCTCTTGAACTTCGTGTCGCCGCTGAGCCCGAGGATCATCAGGTCAGAGGTCTGCTTCGGGTCCGCACCCGCCTGCCTGTAGAGCGCCGTGAACTGCAGGCTTCGGTTGTCGCGCTTGAGCAGATCGAGGGTCAGAGGCATATTGATGGCCGACACGTTGCGCGTGGCGGTCTTCGGATCGAACTTGTACGCGACCTTGATGACCGCGCCGCTGGGAACCGGCGAAGTGAACGCCAGAATGCCCGAGGCGTAGTCGATCTGATAGTCGGCATTGCGCTGAACCATGTGGCTGTTCACGGTGACCGACTCGCTGTTACGATCGATCGGCTTCCATGAGAGCGAATAGGGACCCTTGGTGTTCTTGCCGAAGAGGACGTCCTGGCTGCCGTCGAACAGGTTCTGAGGCGTTGTCATCTGCGAGACACCGGTCATACCGGTGTTGGCGACCCGCCCGGGAAGCTCCTGAGCGCTTGCTCCCGGCACGATGAGACTTAGTATGCAGATGTAGGCGAGGATTCGCGCTATCGCCCGAGCATTACTCATAACGCGATCTGCTCCTTGAAATACTGTCTTGCCGTAGTATTTGACGTTCATCCGAGCGTGAAGGTTTCACGAAGTGACCTACCCTCGCTCGTTCACCAAGCTATTAGTACTTTACCACAATTGCCGCTCGAACTCAAGCACCGTGTTGCCTCATTTAACTTTGTTACCGAAACGCCATTCGTTGCGTCATTGATAATGTTACCAAGTAGTGTGTTCAAGTATGTCAGATCGGCTCTTGATCGCCGCTCAGGGCCGCGCCTTGCTCGCTTTCGATCTGTCTTTATTCGGCATCCTGTCAAGCTTTGATGATAGCCTGTGGATGCGTCTTAGTAGCTCCACCGGGTTCGTCGCTCTACGTTCTTTATCGAGGCGATCCTTTGCTTCATCGTCAAGCCATCCTTCAACACTTATCAGCTTGCGGTACGGCGTCATCGCAGGCTCATAGCGTTTGATCACTTTACTCCCAATCCGCTCCTTTTCTTTAAGACGCATCATGGGCTGACAGAAGTTGTGATACGCCACGATCAGCGGATATATCGCCTTTAGTACCGCAAGCTGCTCGTCCGTCTCGAATCGCCGGTAACCTATAAACTGCCGGACTACGCTCCAGTTCTTCTGCTCTACATGACATTGATCGTTCTTCTTGTAAGGCCGACTGCGCGTAAACGTGATCCTGTGCGCTCGACAGTACTTGTTCATGTGATGGTTGATGAACTCGCCGCCGTTGTCGGTATCTATGCCTCTGACTGCAAACGGTGCGCTCTTGGACGCGGACTGCACCGCAAGCACGGTTCCGTGCTCCCCTCGGCCTTTCATTCCATCAAGCGCTACCCATCCGGTCGCTACATCAGTCATAGTCAAAGTATACAGGAACTCTCCGCTCCCGTCACCTCCGCAATGACCCACCAAGTCCATCTCGAAGAACCCAGGCTCAGCTTCATCCCAGTCGGCAAACGTCCTCACCGGGATCTGAGACCGAAGCAGTGTCCCCGGCTTTGTTAAGGTCCTCCCTGTTAGCGATAGGGCAGACCGCTCCTTCTTCATCAACCTGTCGATGCTCGACGCGCTGATCGAGTTAAGCAGCCTCTCTTCTTCTGGTGTAACCGTTATCTCCCCGAATGACTCCAGTATGGGTAGAAACTCAGTCAGAAACGGCTGCAGACGCTTACCGCACGCGTAGAAACTCGCAGCCCAGAGTGTCTTCAGCTTGTGGGCTATCGGCTCGTATTTCGACTTCCTTGCGCGTCTCACTGGACTCCTCGCTGGTGGAACTCCTTTCGCGAACAGCCTCACCAGCGACTTCCTGTGGTAACCGGTCAATCCCTGGACTTCACTCAATACCAGCTTCTTCTCCGATTTGGTGGCTTTGCCATATTCTTTGCGTTTGCGCCTCACGACTTCTCTTACGGATGCAGTTGTCATCTTCTCCATGCCTCAGTTTCGGTAACATTCTTATCTGAGGCAACGTTTCCGTTTCGGTAACATCGTTCGTGAAGCAATTCGCTGAGTTGCCAAGAGCGGCCCGGATACTGTAACATGTACGGGTTATGGGTAGAAATCCACGCGGGAGGCAGCAATGGAAGGACTCAAGGCAGTACTCGTTATCTGCGACGGGATGGCGGACCGGCCAGTGCCCGAACTGGGGAACAGGACTCCGCTCGAAGCCGCTGATAACCCTAATATGAATACCCTCGCGCTCCAGGGCCAGTGCGGCATCATGGATCCGATCGCCCCGGGCATCAGGGCCGGAAGCGATACGTCCCACCTCGCAATCCTCGGATTCGATCCGTTCAAGTACTACACCGGGCGCGGCCCCTTCGAGGCCGCGGGCATCGGCATGGACGTCAAGCACGGTGACATCGCCTTCCGGTGCAACTTCTCGACCGTCGACTCAGACATGGTGATCACCGATCGGCGAGCGGGCCGGATCGAGACGGGCACCGATCAACTCGCGGCGGCGGTCAACGGCATGAAGATCGAGGACATCACCTGCTTCTTCAAGGAGTCGGTCGCCCATCGAGGCGCGCTCGTCCTGCGAGGTCCGGGACTCGGCGCCGCAGTCACCGATGCCGACCCGCATGAGGTCGGTGAGAAGATCCACGAAGCCCATGCGACCGATCCATCCGATGCCGCAAGCGCCAAGGCCGCTCGCATCGTCAACGTGTTCGTTCGCAAGTCATACGAACTGCTCAGAGACCATCCCGTGAACAAGGCGCGCGAGGCGGAGGGCAAAGCACCCGCGAATATCATCCTCCCGCGCGGGGCCGGACTGGCCCCTCAGCTTGGCAGCTTCGAGGAGAAGTACCACCTCAGGCCGGCAGCGGTCGTCGAAACGGGTCTGATCGCCGGGATCGCGTGTTACCTCGGCATGGACATCATCGAGGTCCCTGGCGCGAACGGCGGGCTCGATTCCGATATCATGGCGATGGGCGACGCGATCGTGAAGGCGCTCGACGATCACAACTTCATCCTCTGCAACATCAAGGGCGGCGACATCGCGGGTCACGACGGCGATCCCGAGGCCAAGAAGCAGTTCATCGAGCGGACAGACAAGGTCGTCGGCATGCTCATGGAGAAGCTCGACCACCAGACGTACATCATCCTGACCGCAGACCACGCGACCCCCGTGGCGATCATGGACCATTCCGGCGATCCCGTCCCCATCGTCATCCGCGGGCCGGGAGTACTCGTCGATTCCGTTCAGGCGCTCGATGAGCGATCGGTCATAGGAGGAGGATTGGTACGGGTGCGTGGAATAGACATTATGAACATTCTCACCAATCTGATGAACGTTCAGGAGAAGTTCGGAGCGTAACATATGACTTTAGCCGACGTATCCCAGCAGGGAAAGAGGAGCTTCTTCACACCGGAAGACCTCGCGCGCGAGCAGGGCCAGGGAATAGTTGCCCCCAGGGGTCGCCTTCTGATCGCGGGGTGCCGCTCCGGGTCGAATCTGTCTACCCGAGTCGTCCAGCGTTACAGAGACTTACTCAGCGAAGCGGGCAGCGGCGAAGATGTGCAGCACCTCGAGAATATCGACAAGCGGTTCTCGGATTCTGAAACCACCACTCGCCTCGAGATGCACGTCAGCGGCTGCGATGTCTTCCTCTTCCAGGCGCTGTTCGATCCGACATCCGATCTGACCATCGACCAGAATTACATGGCATTCATGGTGGCCGTCCGAGCATTCAAGGAACACGGCGCCGAGCACGTGACCGGAGTGCTCCCATATCTCGCGTATGCGCGCCAGGACAAGCCGACCAAGTTCACCCGTGAGGCGACCTCGGCCAGACTGATGGCCGATCTCACCATCTCGGCAGGGATCGACAGACTGATTGTCTGGGATCCGCATTGCGATCAGATCAAGGGTTTCTACGGCAGCATTCCCGTGAGCACGCTCGACTCCCTTTCGCTGTTCATCGAGGAGTTCAAGCGTTACAAGAACCGTGACGATGTCATCGCCGTCGCCCCGGATGCGGGCGCATCGAAGTTCGTCACGCACTTCGGCCGGGCCCTCGGGATCAAGTGCGCGATCGCATCGAAATATCGGCCAAGCCCGGAGGAAGTCGTCCTCGCGGAGATCATCGGCGACCTCGAGGGGAAGAAGATTGCCATCCTGCTCGATGATATGATCAGCAACGGCGGGACGATGCACGCGCTAGTCCGCAAGCTCGTCGAAGAGAAAGGCATCGAGGAGGTCTATCTCGGCGTGTCGCACAACCTCTGCGTCGGAAAGGCTCGCGAGCGGCTGATCGATCTCAATGCAAACTACGGATTGAAGGAAGCGGTCGTCACGAATACAATTCCGCAGACGACCGAGTTTGGCAGCCTGCCATTCGTGACCGTTCGATGCCTCTCGGACACTCTCGCTCGCACGATCAACCGGGTCCATTACAACCGGTCCGTGAGCGAAGTGTTCTACAGACCGGAGACCGGTGACGGGAAGATGTAGACCGGCTGGGTCCAAGCGACGGTCCCATCGCTGCAGATGACCTTGCAGCGGACGTAGTCGTTCCTCTCGCGAGCGCTTGGTATCTTGTAGCTCGTGGACGTGCCGTCGGTCTCCTGCAGGATTCGTCCGTACTTGCCGACGAACCGGATTCGGTACGTCTGAGCTTCCTTCGACACTACTTTGACCTTCATCGTCTTGCCGTCGAAAGCGTATGCAGCAAGCTCCACCCCAGTCGACGCGTAGAATCTGCCGTTCGCCAGGGCATCGAGCACCTTGGCGGGCGTCAGATCGGCAACCCGAACGACCACCCATCCGCGTCCGGGATTGATATTCGCCGGCTTGAACTCCTTGTAGTGATGCGCGTCGTCGGTCGCCGCGGCATAGACGGTCTTCCCCTCGGATAGCAGGACGTCCCACGTCTGCTCGAGGGACAAATGCGCCGCGTCACCCTCGTTGAAGCAGTCGCCGCCCATGTTCGCCATCTCCAGTAGCCATGGGCCTTCGATCTGCAGCAGCTCCCGGTGGCTCAACGAGTAATACCAACTCGGATGGTTCACCATCGGGATCGCGCCGGCCTTGCGAATGTAGTCCACCATGCTGGCCACGCTTTTCCCCCGGGATACCAGCGGACCGGGTGAACGAACCGTCTTCGCGAGCCCGATGGCATTGGCGTGGATCGGCAGCCCCCTCCAGTTGAGGGCCATCTCCTCGCCGGGAATGACGATGAACTGGTCGTTCGGATCTTTGTCGAGGGCGGCAACATCCGTCACCTTCTCATGATCGGTCAGCACCACGAACTGGTAGCCGTGATCCTTATACCAATCGGCAACCGCCTGAGGCGGAATGTCCCCATCGCTCTCCGTCGAGTGGCAGTGAAGGATGCCCTTCGCCCACATGTCGGCCGCCGAAATGGACGCGGCACAGAGCAGAAGAACGGCGAGTGCAAGGCAAGTGAGCCTCAGCTTCATGTCAAACTACCTTCCTATCCTGAATGCCTGCGTCCATGCGACCGTGCCATTGTCGGCGATGACCTTGCAGCGGACATAGTCATTCGCCTCAGCCCTCCCGGTGACGTATGAAGCCGACGTGCCCGACGTCTCCTGCAGGATGCGTCCCCACTTCCCGACGAACCTGATCCAGTATGTCCGACCCTCCGTTGCGGCCACGCGAACACTGAACGTATTGCCATCATAGCCGTAGTCCGCGAGTTCAACGCCCGTTGACGCGTAGAAGTCGCCCTCTCTCAGCGCTGAGAGTATGCGATCGGGGGTTAGGGCGGTCACGCGCGCGTGTATCCATCCCCGACCCGGGTTCGACTTGGCCACCGACATCTCTTTGAAGTTGTGCGCATCGTCGGTCGCCGTCGCATAGACCGTGATGCCGTCGGAGAGGAGCAGGTCCCACGTCTGTTCCACAGGCATATACGCCTCGCTGCCGAAGTTGTGCACGGCGGGGTGGCCGTTCAGGATCTCCAACAGAAACGGCCCCTTAACCGCCTTCATGTCCGCGTATGTGAGCGACCAGACGAAGTTCGGGTGGTTGATCTGCGGGATGCCTCCGGCCTTCCGAATGTCGGCCACCATCCGCTCCAAGCTCTTCGCGGGCGTGGCCGCGAGGTCGGAGTACGGGATCGTCTCCGTGATGCCGAGCGCGCATCCGTGGATCGGCTTCTTCGCACCCTTGACGGCGGTCTCTTCGCCGGGGATGAGGATGAAGCCGGGGTACTGCTTGAGCGTCGCCGGGTCGGTCACCTTCGCGTGGTCGGTGATGAACAGGAAATCGTAGCCGTGATCCTTATACCAATCAGCGACGACCTGTGGTGCGCTGTCACCGTCGCTGTTCGTCGTGTGTGTGTGCATGTTTCCCCTGGCCCACAGTATCTGAGCCGAGGTAGCTCCGGCGAGCAGCAGAGTGAGTATGACCGCCGCTGCACAGAGCCTGATGATCTTTGCCTTCATGTGCCGCCTCCTCTTCCGATACCCTTACTCTTCGGCCACTCCCACCAGCACTCCTCCCCCACCCTTGCCGCATGGACGGCCGATCGGTATAATGGTGCCGGATAACCGAGGTAGGTTGGATAGGAGTTCACGATTGTTGATGGTAGCGCTTCGCGCATGTCATTCTGAACGCAGTGAAGAATCTGTCTGCGCACGGCCAGATTCTTCACTGCGTTCAGAATGACATGCGCTACCCTTGATCGTGAACTCCTGGGAGGTTGGACATGCCGGAGATCGACTTCAAGGCGCATAACGAAGAAGTGAAGGCCGTGTGGGATGCATACCATGCCGGGACACCGATTCGCGTGCCCGTGGTGCTCGGCCTCAACGTTCGGTACTACCTCTTCAGTCCGTGGCTCAATCCTCATGGGATCACATTCGCCGCATACAGCGAAGACCCCGATCTGATGCTGGAGACGCAGCTCGAGTTCCAGCACTACGTCCGGCACAACCTCCTCTGCGATGCGGAGATGGGAATGCCCAGCGATGCGTGGCCGGGCGTGCACGTCGATCTCCAGAATTACTACGAGGCTGCGTGGTTCGGCTGCCCGGTTCACTACCGCGAGGGACAGGTCCCGGACACGTCCCCGATCCTGGGGGACGACAACAAGCGCATGCTCTTCGATGCGGGCGTCCCCGATCCGTTCACGGATGGCATCATGGCGAAGAACGTCCGCTTTTTGGAGTACCTGACCGAGCGCATCAAGGACTATTCATTCATGGGTCTCCCGGTCCATGGAGTCAGCCCGTCCGGCATGGGGACCGACGGGCCGTTCACCGCCGCCGCCAACATCAGGGGCGCGACGGAGATATGCCTCGACATCTACGAGGACCCGGACTTCGTGCGCGAACTGCTCGACTTCATCACCGAGGCGACTATCGCGCGGATCAAGGCGTGGCGATCGAAGCTCGGGTACGACATGAGGCCACAATGCTGGGGCTTCGCGGACGACAGCATCCAACTCCTCTCCACCGAGACTTACCGCGAGTTCGTGCTGCCCTGCCACAAGCGCCTCGTGTCGGAGCTTGCAGGGTCCGGGCCGCACAGCATCCACCTCTGCGGCGATGCGACCCGGCACTTCAAGACGATCAGGGACGAGTTGAACATCAACGGCTTCGATACCGGCTACCCGGTCGACTTCGCCTGGCTGAGGAAGGAACTCGGGCCGAATATACACATCAATGGCGGCCCGACGGTCGGCTTCCTCCTGCGGGCGACCCCATCTGAGGTGCGCGAGGAGGTCCGGCGGATTCTCTCGACCGGGGTCACGGAGGGCGGCAAGTTCGTCCTGAGGGAAGCGAACAACATGTCCCCGGGGATCCCCGAGGAGAACATCGCGGCGATGTACCATGCCTCCCAGGAGTTCGGGCGATACTAGATCACTTGCATGGTCACATCGTAGGGGACGGCGGCCGTTCCCTACGAAGCTGCTCTCCCGCTGTTTGCTTTCCCTCCCCCGTCATGGTAATATACTCCCGAACTATCCGCTGGGGGTGCTGCGAAAGCGGCTGAGACTCCGAAGTCATCGGAGATCCCTTAGAACCTGATCCGGTTAATACCGGCGTAGGGAACGCGGTTGCCATCCTGAACTTGATTCAGGACGTGAGATCGAAGACCACATCTTCACCCCTCATGCGCCCGGCATCCTCCAGCGAGATCAACTACTGGAGGCTATCCAAATGTCTGAGCGAGAGAACATCTTTTCCCCCTCGAGCGAGAAGAACGTCACCCGTGCACTCGTGCGCGAGTTCGCGGCCCAGTTCGATGATTATGTCGAGACCGACGTACTCATCGCCGGCGCCGGTCCCAGCGGACTGATGTGCGGCAAGGTCCTTGCCGAGCACGGCGTCAAGGTCATGATCGTCGAGCGGAACAACTACCTCGGCGGCGGGTTCTGGATCGGCGGCTACCTGATGAACAAAGTCGTCGTCCGCGAGCCTGCCAACAAGACCCTGGAGGAACTCGGAGTCCCGCACAAGGAGGTCGAGCCGGGCCTGTTCGTGGCGGACGGCCCTCATGCGTGCTCGAAGCTGATCGCGGCGGCATGCGATGCGGGCGTGAAGGTGCTGAACATGACGAGCGTCGATGATGTCGTCCTGAGGGAGGAGAACCGAGTCGCCGGGCTCGTGATCAACTGGACTCCGATCCAGTCGCTCCCCCGCCAGATCACCTGCGTCGACCCCGTTGCGATCGAGACGAAGCTCGTAGTCGATGCGACTGGCCACGATGCCGCCGTCGTCAAGCACCTGGCGGACAGAGGGCTCGCAAAGGTCCCGGGCTGCAGTCCGATGTGGGTCGACCGCTCCGAGGACGACGTTGTCCGGCACACGGGGATCGTGCATCCGGGGCTGCTGGCGATCGGGATGTCGGTGTCGTCGGTCTACGGGCTCACGAGGATGGGGCCGTCGTTTGGTGCGATGCTGATCTCCGGCATTCGAGGAGCGGAGATCGCGCTCGAGTTCCTGGGCAGGCCGGTGAGTCATCAGGAAGCGGCAACCATCGCGTAGACTGGCCGCCACATGTCAAACGGGGCAGGAGTCCAACTCCTGCCCCAACGTATCTGTGTCGGGGCAGGAGTCCAACTCCTGCCCCAACGTATCGTGTGTTGGGGCAGGAGTTGGACTCCTGCCCCAACTACTCACCGTTCACCGTTCACCGATCACTGCCCCATCTGCCCGGCCATCTCACGAAGCCGCCTGACCCGCTCCGGGATCGCCGGGTGCGTGCTGAAAAGGCTGCCGATCCCGCCGTGGAGCGGGTTGACGATCATCATGTGCGCCGTCGCCGGGCTTGCCTGCGACGGAATGACCTTCGATGCGCCCTCCAGCTTAAGGAGCGCGTTCGCCAGTCCGAGCGGCTTCCCGCTGATCTCCGCGCCGCTGGCATCGGCCTGATACTCGCGCGACCGGGAGATCGCCATCTGAATCACCACCGCTGCCAATGGCGCCAGGATTGCCAGTACGATCATCCCTATCACCCCGCCGCCGTCATCGTCATCCCTGCTACCGCCGAAGATCATCGCCCAGCGAGCCATGCTGCCGAGCATCATGATCGCACCCGCGAATGTGGCCGCGATCGTCCCGATCAGGATATCGCGGTTCTTGACGTGCGCCAACTCGTGGGCCAGGACACCTTCGACCTCATCCCTGTCGAGGATACGCATCAGGCCCTCAGTCACGGCTACGGCGGCGTGCTGGGGATTCCGTCCCGTCGCGAATGCATTCGGCGATTCGCCGGGCACGATGTAGAGCTTAGGCATCGGGAGGCCCGCCTGCTGGGTCAATCGGCTGACGATCGAGTACAGGCCCGGCGAGTCGGCTTCCTCGATCGGCTTGGCCCGATACATCGCCAGTACAATCTTGTCGCTGAACCAGTAGCTGCCGACGTTCATCACGATCGCGAAACCGAACGCGATGACCATGCCGCCCGAGCCACCGAACCAGTTCCCGATCCCCAGCGCGATCGCCGTCAGTAACGTCAGCAGTAATCCTGTCTTGAGCGTGTTCATTGTCCCCTCCTGGTGTCCTCATATTGTCCTACGACCGTTCGCCCCGCTTGGTTCCCTGCTTGAATGCAGGTCGGCTGTGAAGGTTTCTCCTGTGGAGACCGTCTAATAGTAGCAGAGAGCCCGCGGCCGGATGAGATCGAGCCGCGCTCAACTGACACTGGGGAGGGAAACCATGCTGAGAAGACCCGCTATCTGCTCGTTCGTACTGCTCATGCTCGTCATAACGCCGGTGCTGTCGGCGACCGCCGTCTCGGTCCAGACGAAGACGACATCGGTCGCCGCGTTCAAGAACGGCCTCGGGTTCTTCGTCCGAGAGGGGACAGCCACGTTGAAGGATGGATGGGCGACCTCGGACGAGGTCCCGACCGCCGCGCTCGGGACGTTCTGGGTGGGATCGCCGAAAGCCGGCGTCTCCGTCGAGCGACTGCTCGCCCTGCAGGAGGACAATACGCTATCCGTCCCGGCGATCACCGTCGCGGAGATTCTCGAATCGAACGTCGGCAAGCAGGTGAAGATCACCTATGGCGACAAGGTGATCACGGGCAAGCTGCTCGCGGTGCCTCAGGACAGAGCGCCAACGGGCCCGGTTCAGCCGCTCTATCCGGCTTCATCCTATATTCCGCCCACCTCTCAGTCTCAGTTGGTGCTCGTCGAGACCGCGACCGGCACAGTGGCGATCACGAAATCCTCGATCTCGATGGTGGAGTTCGAAGGCAAGGTGAACTCCGACCGTGAGATCAAAGAGAAGGTCAAGCGGCTGAAGTTCAAGCTCGCCGGCGCGAAGGAAAGCGCTCCTATCACCATCGGGTATCTCCAGAAAGGAGTCTCCTGGTCGCCCGCATATCTTCTCGAACTACTCGACGATAAGACCGCCCGCATCACGATGCAGGGCCTGTTGGTAAACGATGTGGAGGATATCGAGGGAGCAGATGTCAGCTTCGTCGTCGGCTACCCTAACTTCATGTTCTCCGACATGGTGTCGCCGCTGTCCCTCACTCAGTCTATCAGCCAGTTCATCGACAACCTGGCCAACCCGAGTTCCCGATCGAGAAGCGGAGCGGGCGGATACGGCGGGATCATGGCCCAGTCGATCGCCTACAACACTGCCGAGTATGACTACAGCGGATCGCCCGCGCCCGATTTCGGCTACTCCAGCATGAAGGAGACGCCGGGCGCTCAGGAGGAGGACCTCTTCCTCTACCACATGACGGACGTCTCGCTCAGGAAGGGCGAGCGGGCATACTACACGGTCTTCTCCGCCGAAGTGCCGTTCGAGCACGTCTACAAGTGGACCGTCAACGACACCTCAGGGATACAACCTAACGGCTACGTCTCCTCGAACCGTAATGACACCGCGCCGCCCCCGGAGGACCAGGTGTGGCACGCGCTCAAGCTTACCAACAGCTCGAAGTTCCCGTGGACGACCGCGCCTGCGATGGCGATGTCGAAGGGTAAACCGCTCGCTCAGGACACCCTCTCATACACGCCGAAAGGCGCTGAGGGTGACCTGAAGCTGACGATTGCCACCGACATCAGGGCAAAGACGTCGGAACTCGAGAAGTCCCGAGAGAACGCCAGTGGAGTTCCATTCAGCAGCAGCAGCAGCTTCAATAAGGTCACTTCAGAAGGCACGCTTACCCTCAAGAGCTTCAAGTCGAGGCCGGTCACGGTGCAGGTGACGAAGACGATCATCGGCGAGGTGACTTCCACGGGCTTGAATGGGAAGGTCGAGAAGATGGGCGTCAAGATACGGGCGGTCAACCCGACTTCCGTCGTGACCTGGGACGTGCCGCTCGATCCCGGCGAGGAGAAGACGCTCGATTATGCCTACTTCACGTACATCAGGTACTAGGGCAGAATGGCTGATTTCCCCGGTCCACGGAGGTGGACTCAGACGTGGAAAAGGGCGGGGCCATCACTTCGGCCCCGCCCTTCAGGTATCACGGTACTTCATCTTGCTCTGTATTACTCTCCCCCCCCCGACATCCGCGTTCATCTGCGTCTATCGGCGGTTGCTATCTGGCCACCTGCTTGCCGACATCGTTTGGCGCGGACCTTATTGACAGACTGTTGACACTGTGATATTGTGCCCTTGGCTTCAAGAGGTGATGGCTGTCTTGGTATCGGGAATACTTTTTGAGGAAAGGAACAAGAAATGAAGACCAGATCGCTGATCTCGGAAACGGCACTGAGGAGACTGTGGGTGGGAATGCTAACCAAGGACAGAAAGGACGCTGGGACACCGGATGAGATCGTCCTGATCGTCAACCAATCCGGCGCGGATAGACTACATCACACCTTTCTTCATCCACCGGCACCGGTAAACACATATAATGTCCCTGCAGGGCCACCTTTGGGACAGAATAGAGGACGAGCTGATCTTTACTCGTTAGACGTCCTAGGTAACGGAATCGATTCTAACCTCGATGATACCTACATCCGCATTGGCATCAGGGGAAGAAATGCGTGGCTTCCAGAGCATCTTGTGCTTTGGGGAGAGACAGTAGCGAATGAAGTTGTTCCTTTTGGCATTGAAACAGACCTGAATACATGGCTGAGCACGGACAAGGATGAGGGACCAACCTCCCTTCCCATAAGGCGCATTCCGCTAGGTAACCCAATGATGCCAATTGACAGGATATTGGTCGTGATGGAGACAGATGCAAACAAGAAGTCTGGCACTGAGGATGTGATCACTGTGCAGATCTTCGGCCCTTCTCCGGATTACTGGGTTAATGATTGGATACCTCGTACGCCGCAGCTCGATCAGGATAGGGGCAAAGCCAATCTGTATTTTCTTGACTCCATGGCACCATTCAACAGGGCTAACCTCGCGCCCAATTCGATTCGCATCGGAATCATGGGCGAGGATAACTGGGAGCCAAAGCGCTTTTTCATCTTTGGTATTGACACTGCTCAAGGACGTCCGGGCGCTCTTGTTCCCTTGCTCTACATTGATGATTGGGATAAAGGTCCCTTGAGTACAAAACCTTCACTTGGGAAGCCTTATATCGATTTCTCGCCCTTCACATCGCTATAGGCAGACAAGCCGTGGGTAGCTCCACATGCTTCGATGGAATGACACACTGAAACCTGAAGGGCGAGGCCATCACATCGGCCCCGCCCTTCAGGTATTACGTACTACTCCCCCGACATCCGCGTTCATCTGCGTCCATCGGCGGTTACTGCTTCCGGTCTGCAGCCTGCGGTTTTCCACTCCGCATTCCGCATTCCGCATTCCGCATTACGCTGCAATCGTCGCGCTCTGGGTCTCGGACCAACCGCCCTTCAGACCACTGGAATAGACCCACCGCAGCTTATAATGCGCCTGCTTGTTTCCATCGCCCGGCGGGAACGGCACCGAGACCGTGTTCCGAGTCGACATGTTTACGTACCGCATGACCAGCTCGGGAACATCCGTGTCCACGGGCGGCTCGCCGACCTTCACCCAGACCTCGACCGCCTTCACACCCTCCGGCTTGCCCAGGGATACGACGCCCTGGTTGTCGTTCTGGATGCGGAGCGTATGCCTGCCGATCTGCGCGATGTTGATACCCGCGAGCGGCCTGTCTGCCAGAAGCTCGACATCCTGCGGGACAGGCGCAGTCTCGCCGCGCCTCGGAATCCCGAGGGCATCGCGATCCTGGTTAGTGGTCGCGGGGCATGACTGTACCCGGGCGGCAACTGTTCTGATCTCATCGACCAGAGTCCCACGCTTCACCTTCTTGTTCGACACCTCGCCCCTATAGGTAGCACGAGCGGCGTTAGTATCGTTGCGAGCCGTGTTGAACTCCGGCTCGGCAGCATTAAGAGCGGCAACATCCGCCGCCACCAACCCGAACTTCGCAAGGTTGGCCGCAAGATAAGTTGTAAACGTGGACGTCCACACCTGCAGATCGACGTCACTTTTAGGGACAAAATCCCCCATACTTCCCCTCCTTGATTCGTGGGATAAGAGTTCACGGATCATGGCCGGCAGATGTCATTCCTACCGCAGTGAAGAATCCGGCCTGCAAACAGATTCTTCACTGCGGTAGGAATGACATCCGCGAAGCGCTACTATCAACGATCCTGAACTCTTACTTGGTGGGTACTTCGGCGGCATTTAGATTTACCGTCATTTACCATTATCGGAGGGATAAGCTGGTAACTCTACCAGTGTTTCAATATTTCTTGCGATTGCATGTGGAGTCTGATGCAGGGAGGTCGGGCGCCCGTGGGAACCATGCCTGGTGTCAACGGAAAGCATACCTGGTTTCAGCCGAACTCACACGTGGTTTCAACTGAAAGCATGTCCACTTTCAGCAGAACTCACACATGGTTTCAGCAGAACTCACACGTGGTTTCAGCAGAACCCATACATGGTTTCAGCAGAACCCACACAGGGTTTCTGCAGAACTCACACGTGGTAATCGCAGAAAACATGCATGGTTTCTGCAGAACTCACACAGGGTTTCCATAGAAACCATGCCTGTCTTCTGTAGAAAGCACACCTCGCGCCAACTCCCGGAGGCCTTCCGGCGATCCCCCCGAGGCCTGACTTGGAGTGCGAGAGGCGCTTCGGGGCGCACCGCGCGCCTCCGCCTTCCGCCGAATCGGGTCGGGATGGAGCAGTTTGCTCCTCCACACCATGCTTCCTGCGAGGTTGATTCTGTCTTCTCTACCAGGGGATTGCATACGAGGCGCTCGAGGTCGAGGGATTCAGTCAGTCAGTCCGATCACCTTGTCAGCCAGGGACCCTTGTCCGTCCGAGGGCCCCTTGATGGCCGACTGCCGCTTTGGTGAGGCAAAAAGGCTTCTTACCAACTCGGGCATGATCTCTCCGCGGTGGTCATCCATTACTCGGTTGGTCAGCAATTCTAGCGCAGTAAGGAGGTCGTACGATCTCTGCTTCCTGTCATAATAGTCTGCCGCCATGTGACTGGCTGCCCGATGGAATACGATCAAACCGCCGCCAACGACGTTGAACAGAATACCGGAGATCGGAGCAATGTAACCAAGGGTGCGTGCGTCCTGCTTACCTGTCATCACAAGCACTGCCCCAGTGGCTATGATTGCCAAACCTGCTGCGACCACAAACAGACCACCGAACTGGAACAGAGAAGTTCTCTTGACTGCCATTTTTTGCAGTTGCTCGGCCTTGTCTGCCTGGTCAGCTAGCCTCTCCCGTATGCTCACCGTCGCCAGATAGGGAACACTGCTATCCTCAAGCTGCTTCTGCATCAACGCGACCTCGTCCTTGAGCTTGGAGTCACGGTGTGCCACCTGCTTGAGCTTATCTTCGATTACTTTACGAATCTTATCCGATTCTCCACCAGAAGCAATCTGATGGGTGCTGCTCTTCCTGGGTACCTGGGTAAGCTCATCGACCAAGGTCATTATCTCCGTGACGGAGAGCGAGCCAAGATAGTCATCAGTTGCCCATTCTGAGCTTGGGGTGTCGGCGTCTTTCTCGGCCTTCCTCTCTGCTAGCGAGTAGACATAACACCACAACGTATAGCCGCTTAGGACTATCCCTGCACCGAGAGCACCATGCAATGGGACTGCCAATAGGCTAGGCGCTCCCCACCAGAATATCCAAGAGGCAAGCAGCAGACTCACCAACAAGCTGACCACCCACACTCTCTGATCTGTTGATGTTGTAATTCCAAAGAGCAGCAGGGAAACGCTGACCATGCCCGATAAGCAGAGAAAAGCCCCAAGGATGAACTGAGCGACGGTCCATACTATATGCATGGAATAACCTCCTTAGCTACCAACTGCTTGGACACAAGATCCGTGTCCATTATAGCCTTTCCAATGTCCTTTTTCAAGCCCTCAACTCCCGTGCAACCTCCTGTCCTTGCAGTAACGTCTTCGCTGAGCTAGGAGTGCGCCTAGCAGTGGAAGGATTGACGAGCGGTGGAGCAGCCGGTGATCGAGGGCGGGACAGGGAAGACCGCGCCGAGTGTACATATGTTTCCCGGCGGGATGGAGTTAGACTGAGTGCGGAGTGCCCGGTTCTCGCTGCATTCCTAAGGGCGTCCGGATGACCCCTCCCCTTTTACAGGTGGCGCAGTGAAACTGGGTGCATCTGATGCGTAACAGAAGTGGTCGGGGCCAACCGGTCTCCGGTAACCCCGACCACTTCTGCCAGACTACAACTCGCTGATCGACACGGGCCTGATCAGCCTCTTGATCGGACCGCCGTCGGTGAAGCACGAACTGATTCCGATCACAGTCATGATACCAGCCGGCGTGTAACCTCTGCCGTCGCCGAGAACTCTCACGCCGACATTCGCCGCCTCGCCGGTCATCGTCCCGTCGGTTAGGTTGCAGCCGTCATCTATGTAGAAGTAGTTTCCGCTCGGGTCTACCTTGCCGAGCTTGCCGGTCGTTGCTACTAATAGGCCGATGTTGTTCGTGCCTACACCGTCTAAGACTCCGCGCTGACCTTCGCCGGTGCTTGGCACGTAGCGAAAGTCCTGGCCGCCGAGGTATCTGTTGATGAGTAGCACAGGTCCTACCGTTCCGTATCCTGCACCAACGACGCTTGTGGCATCGATGTATCTCTCGTAGTCACTCGTGGTGTCAAGCACGCCAGTGATGTGCACCTTCTCGCCGATGCTAACCCTGTTAGTCCAGGCAATGCGAATACCGGATGACCTGTCTTCTTCTTCGATATAGAAGAAATCACCCAACTCGTCTGTTCCGGCTGTCACAGGCTTGCCGAATATGCTTAGCAGGCCGTCGTAGCTCCCGATAGCCTTAAGCGCGCCTGCCGACGCAACATAGGTTGACGCCGCTCCGGAATGCCAAACGCCATGCTCCAGCAGTAGTCCGCCGCCGGAGGATTGCCCGACGATCGCTTGAGCGATCGTATCCGTGACGCAAGGCGATGATCCTCTCGCAACGGCTCCCGTGCCCGGGTTGAAACTGCCGGTCAGCAGTGTAGGGCCCGCATCGCACGTCGGATACGCCAGAACCAGGAACAACATGGACAGAAATGCCGAGTATCTCCACATGACAGACCTCCTCCTGGGATGCTAGAGCTTCATGATAAATGCAAGCGCGTAGTAGGGCGGGCGGACATCAATGCCATTCGATAGCTTGCTATCGGTGCCTCTGTCACTTGGCCCCCCGCTCTGTGTCCTGCTGCCGCCACCAGTCTGACCGCTGCTTGCCCCAGCAGTGCTCCCGTTTGAAGGGCCTTCTGTGTTGAATGTGTGGTAGTGCTCTACGAATGAGGCGTAGTAGTCCTGATCCTGCCCAGTCCACACCCCGTTACCGCTGCCACGACCTGTGTTTGCGTAGTGGGTGTGATACATGCCATGAGTGTGGTCCATTCCATGTGTGTGATCCATCTCATGCGTATGATTGTTGATCGTATGGCTGTGGCTGAGGTTCAGGACCACATTCGCGCCATTCCCAGTTGATCCAGCCGGGTAGCCGCTGCCAGCGGCCACGATGAACTTATCCTGCAGGTTCGGCGTACCGTTCTGCCCATTGCATAGCGCCCAACCCGATGGAGGAGTTGCTCCCGACCACATCACGATCACGCCTGTAGGAATAGCTGCATCCGGCGCAAGCTTCTGGCCTGTAACCGAGCCGTTTGCAAGCTTATCGGTGGTGACTGCCTGTGCTGCCAACTTGCCAGTCGTCACCCCTGCATCCGCGAGTTTGCCTGTGGCAACTGACTGATCCGCCATCTTAACAGAGGTTACAGCTCCATCTGCGAGCTTCGTTACCGTGATCGAGCCATCGACCACGGTCCTGGATATCTGTGCGAACGCGGCACTGGCAATCTTCTGTCTTGGTGACAACTCCGATGCCGTGCCGATCGCTACTCCGAACCATCGGTCCGGCCCGTCAAACAGGCCGGGTGTGAAGCTAGTCCCACTACCCAGCAGCACGCTGAACAGCCCGCCCTTCACCTGAACACTGGTGTTGGTCTCTGACCACAACTGCGTGCCACCGGTTTCCGCATCATAGATCGCGAACGTCATGTTGCACGTTCCATCTGCCACCGGAATTCCGGATGACTCCATCAACTTTCCCTGGTAGGAGATCACGGTTGGTACATCAGCAAGAACGGTTGCCGATGTCAAGACCATGAGAGCAGCAAATACGCAGATCAGTTTCCTGAACATCATCGTCCTTTCCATATCCTTTCTCTTCTGCAAACATTGCTTACCGGTTAAGTAGAATAGTCGTAGCAGTGCTAAACGGCACATACCTTGCGGCTGCGCCTGGCCAACGCAAACATTGGCCGACTCATATAGATGTCCGAGCGATGTTCTTCGTTCCGCATCCCCCCTCTCATGGAGAAATACATCGGGATCTTTGGACTGAATATGCAGTATGGAACAGCGTGCATTGCCCAGCATTTGCCGAGCAACAAGATATAGCGAGGAAACAGCAGTCGGCGATGGCCCGTCGGCCGATGTCGTTGATGGGGCACACTTGCGGAACAACATCGCGCGTCGTGGTGATTTGAGCGCAATAAGGATCGTCTCACACCGTGACGGCGATCTACCCTAAGCTAGTATAACTAACGGCAAACGGGCTTGTCAAGGACCCTAACACCAAGATTGCCCGGTAAATATACCAGTTTTTCGTAAGAAGTTGAGGGACAGGACGGTTCACCATCCGACACAGTTCCGCTGTGGGTGCCTGCCCGTGAAGGAGACGCTCCCGTGGGTTCTCCCATCGCTTTCAGAGCGGCACGATGTCCGACTGGGTGAGGACGAGGAGGCCGGATGCCTCGACGAGGGCGGTGACCTTCACGAAGGGGAGACCGTCGGGCGGGGCGATGCCGGGGAGATATGAGACCGGGAGGTCGCCGGGGATGTTCGAGCCGTCGGTGAGGAAGAACTTGCCGGTGCCGTGCGCGGAGACCTTCCCGATCACCGTCACCGCAGCCATCCCCCATCAACCATCCCCTCCGCTGCCCAGATCGTGCCTCGGACGAGGAGTGGCGCGAACTGTTCGTGACGGCAGCACTCGGGCGTGTGGCCGAGGGCGAGGTAGTACACCCTCCCCTGCCCCCAGCTCTTCGTCCAGATCACCGGCTCGGCCTTACCCTCGAAGAGCGCCGACGCCAGCACCATCACGCGCGGATCGTAGTCCATGATGTACTGCTCGTCCTCGACGAAGAATTCGACGATGCCTTGGGTGATCGGGTGCTCCGAATCCACCACGCTCACCTGATACATCCTCGGCTTCGGATGAGTCGTGAAGAGCCCGCCGAGCATGCAGTGGAACTCGGCGCACTCCTTGAACGAGGCCGACGCCGAATGGATGCCGACGAACCCCTTCCCACCGGCGACGAACCGCAGCATGCCGTCCCTCTGCGCGTCGGTCACCTCGCCTCGGGTGTAGTAGAGAGCCAACGCATCGTAGCGGTCCAACCCTCCGCCCTCGAGCACGGACAAGTCGTCGTGGACGCGGGTCACGTCGAAGCGGCCATCCCCTCGAAGGATCCGCTCGATCTCGTCGCCACAGCCCAGGGAATCGTGGACGCCTCCACCGCTCAGTACAAGAGTCTTTATGCCTGCCATGACCAATCTCCCAACCGATGTAGTGCTTGACCGTTCGCAGCCAGAGCGATCTCACCGCTGCCAATCTCCGACTTATCCGCGCGATTGGCACGAATCTTGCAGTAATACAGAGTATAGAGGGACTCGGCAGGCGATCCTGCCAGGGTCCTCAGGAGAAGGAGTGAGTTAAATGAAGATCATCGCCACCCTGATTGCACTTGCCCTCGTGCTCTTCCTGGTCGAGACTGCTCAGGCCGTGACCACCTGGATCAGCTTCTAGCGGGAGGCCGCTGACGCGGGAGGCCGTTGAAGACCTCCCCTACGTTCTGAGGCCATTCAACACCTTCACCAGGTTATCGCAATAGGCACGGAGCGCGAGCACATCCGCGCCCATCGCCAGGAACCGATAACCCATGTCCACGTATTCTTGCGCGTTCTCGGGGGTTGAAGTCGTCCCCGCGAACTTCCCATGCCTGAGGCACACATCGGCCACGCGCTTGCGTGTTTCGATCAACTTCGGATGGCTGAAGTCGCCCGGCGCACCGATCCCCTGGCTGAAATCCGCCGGCCCGAAGAAGATGATGTCGATTCCCTCCAGTTGAGCGATCTCCTCCAGGTCATCCAGCGGCTCGGGATCCTCGATCTGCACCGCGAGGAATCTGTTTCTGTTCGTGAAGGCCAAATACTCCTGGAAGTCACCGCCGCAGTACTCGCCGTCTGCATTCCCGCTATCCACCGGCCGCCTTCCGATCGGATGGAAGCGCGTCATCCGCACGACGTTCCTTGCGTCTTCCAGGCTCATTATGTGCGGCACCATGATACCGGCTGCATCCATCTCCAGCGGCCTGATGTAGTCGCTGTATCCGCCCCGAGAGACGCGCACCATCACGTCGCAGTTCTGTGACTTGGCGGCATAGACCTGCTGCTCGACGACGGAAATGTCGTTCGGCACGTGCTCCATATCCGCCCAGATCGCGTCATATCCGGCCAGAGCAGCGATCTCGGCGGCACGCGCGCTCTCCAGGTTGAGCTTGAAGATGTTCGCTACTTCGCCTGCGCGAAGTCTATCAAGGATACGGCTTGTACGCATATTCTCTACTCCCGACTGTAAGGTGAAGCGTTGGCTGGGTCACCGGAGTACAACTCCGGTGACAACAGGCGAGGAGGGTTGTCACCGGAGTTGTACTCCGGTGACCCGAGCCATCCGGCGTTATGTTAGGCGTACAGCCGGCTATTTCCTTGCTGACCTCCGAGTTCAGGCCATGCCCTTCTCGAGCCCGACCAGGTTCAGGAAGTCGTACTCGTGGACGAAACGGCGCAGATCATCCAACTTGGCGATCGCGAGACCGACGACCGTATCCGCCGCGCCATAGTACATCCAGACCTCATCACCGCGCTGAACGGTGCCGCATGTGAAGACTACGTTCGCAAGGAGACCGTGGATCTCATATTCCGCCTCCGGGGCAAATACCCATTCGGATGCGCGTCTGAGAACCTTACGTGGATCGTCCTTGTCCAGGAGCGCCAGCCCGAGTCTGTATGTCGGCGATCCGGCAATCTCCTTAACACCGTGGAAGATAAGCAGCCAACCGTCGTCGGTCCTGATCGGAGGAGCCCCCACACCGACTCTGACACCGTCCCACCAGGGTCCGCCTCTTTCCGGGAGAAGCAGGCCGGGCTGCGTCCAACTGTCGAGGTCGTTGTACGACGTAGCGTACCAGATATGCTCCTGCCCGCCGGTCACCGGCCTGTGCAGCATGATCCACGAGCCGTCGAAGCACTGCGGAATCACGAGGGCGTCCTTATTGGTCGGAGAGAGCATGACCCCGAGCCGATTCACAGACTCGAAATCGGTGGTAGTCGCCAGTGCCACCGCCGGCCCGTATCGCGAATATGCGGTGTAGGCGATGACCCATTCGCCGGGACGGTACTCGGTGACCCTGGCATCTTCGCAGCCCCACTCCTCGAACGGGTTCTCCGGCTGGTCGGGTTCCAGTAGCGCCTTGTCCGAGATCCGCCAGTTATCGACGCCATTCGCGCTCCGAGCCACGCGTATGTGAGAGATCCCCTGCCTGTTCTCGATTCGGAGAAGCAAGATGACCTCTCCGTTGACCTCGACTGCGCCCGGATTCAGGACCGCATTCGCGCGGAGAGACAGCGTGCGTGGCGTGATCAGCGGGTTCATCCGGTGGCGAACAAAGATGTCTTTTTCCATGGGTAGCACTCTCCGTTAGGTGACCTGAGCTACCTGTTCTTACCCAGATTGCTCACTTCCGCCACTCGACCTTGTCGCCGCCGATGACGCGTGTCAGGATCGGCTGATCGTCCTTCACCCGAACAAGCGCGAATCGGCCGTCGGTGACCAGCGGACTCCCCTGCTCCACCCTGCCCGTGTAGATGTAGTCCGTGACGCCGTCGTGCGCGACCCTCACGAGCCCGTGATCGAGTCCGCACACGGTGTAGAGCTTCCCCTCGTACGGATAGAGCACGGACGTGAAGACTGCCTCCCTCCCCGTCTTCCGGGCGACGATGAGCGGCACCTTCCGGTTGAGCGCTTCCGCCGGGCACTTGCAGTCAGCCACCGAATACCTGCCCTCGTCGAGCATGAAGAGCCCGAGCCCCTGATCGCCGCTCTCCCATCGCGCCTGCCACTTCCCATCGGCCTGATGCGTCGTCACCGATTCTACGAAGGCATACTTCGGCGGATCGGAGGATTCCGTCGGCAACAGGCCTGTGGAGAGGTCGCCCTCCGATCGGAGGAACCAGTCGTAGGTGTGCTCAGAATCGCTCGTGAGGCTATCGATCATCACGTAGTATCCGTCCACCCGGACGATCGTCCGCCGGTGGAGAACTCCTGGGTACGCTTCCTCGGTTTCGCCCTCCGCGACCTCGAAGACCTCGTCACCCTCGAAGCAGGTCAGCCGCCGTTCCTTCGTGGCGGCCTGATTCCTCCCATCGACGACCACCGTGTTGTGCGCCGGGGTGCTCTTGTACCAGGCAAGCGCAGCGGAACCGTAGCCGCAGGTCCCATAGTCAGCCACCAGTAGCTTCCCGTTCGCCCAGAGCGTGATACCCATCTTGTCAGGCTGGCCGTGGCCGAGGTAGGGCCCGTAGTCGAACGTGAGCATGCTCTTGTCGCCCGAACGGAGAGTCGCAATCCCGAGGACCGGATAGTCGATCGAATCGAACTCGGGCTTCGGGCACTCACACTCCAGGCTATCGCCTTTCAGGAATGCCCACAAGCCGGTGCGGTCTGCCTTTCTGAGCGCATAACCCTCCTTGAGCGCCCAGCCGATCGCCGGATCTCCGGTTCGCAGGTAGGCCAGCTCATACTGATCGAGCGGCAGAAACACGTCGAACCATCCGTCGTTGATCGCGGGCAGCCGCGTGTCGGGGTACATGTAGCCAAGTGGAGCGGTGAACATCGCCTTGAGGCTCTTGCCGGGCCTCGCCTCCCAGTGGAAGAGATCCGTACCATTGTGATATGCCGCCTCCGCGAGGTAGAGGAACGCCGCAAGCGGATAGAAGTGATACGTGTGCACCGATTCCGGCCACAGGCCGTCGTCGCCGAGCTGATTGGTGATCTGCGACTTGAAGCTCGTGATCGCATAGTCGATCAGCTCCTGGTCGCCGATCGCGTACCCGATCACGCCGGTCGCCGATAGGTGCCATGAGCCCCAGTTGCCGCCGAGGCCCATGTTCTTGAGCCCGGTGGCCACCGGTCGGAACAGCTTGCCCTCGATCTTCTCCCGCAGCTCAGGTGTCATTGCTGGGGAATCGTAGACGAGGTCGTAGGCCCACGCGAGCGGAATCGACCACACCGATTCGCAGAGCGACTGGTACATAATGCCGCCTTGGACATTGGACGTATGCGGGCCGGGATAGGCGTCGGCGTACTTCGAGAGGATCTCGACCGCCTTCGACGCGTACCGGGTGTCGCCCTCGATCGCATATGTCAGCGCCAGGTCGAACGCCGCGCGGGAGAGCCCGTTGTGGGCCCACCACCGAACGCCGCCATCATACCGCTCGCCCTGGTAGACTTTCCCGCAGGCCGGGCATTTGTAGCCCTCAGGATGCTCTTTCATGTCCTGAGGGACTTCGAGCTGATTGCCGTCACTGCAGAAGAAGTTGTGGAAATGGCCGCTCCGTGCGGGGATGACGATCTCCCGCCCGAGCCACGCGTCGGCGTCGGTCTTCACGCCGGAACCGAGCCTGAGGGCATGTGAGTTCGGGGCCGAGAGGTAGACATCACGCTTCCAACCGTCGGCCCGGACCTCCTGCCTCAGCCTGGTGATCTCCTCCGCGCTCAGGAGTATGCGGGGACTTGTGTGGGAAGCGCCGGCATTCGATGCGAGTATGCATGCGCCGAGTCCGATGACGAGCGCGAGTCCTTGCCATGAAATCATGAGGATACCTTCCTGCGTGCGAACGTTACTGTCAGGTTCACTGAGGAACGGGGTGAAACCTGCTGAATACGCCGTGGCGCAGGCCCGGGGTCACGAGATCCATTTCGTGGATCTGAAGATCCTCACCGTACCGACGAAGTGCCAAGCATCCACGGTGAATCCACCCCACCCCCATCGTCCGGCCACCTGGTACTCGTAGTGGTCCACTGTGACCAACGGCAGTATCGCATACGAAGCGCCAAATCGGAGTCTTGGGTGGTGTTCCCCGACTGTCTCCGGTAAGCGGCGAATCGCTTGTTTGTAGCCGCTTATGGTTCGGCCCGCGATCGCAGTATGCACGGCGGGTATCCCCCATATCCATGTCGCCGCATACAGAACGAGAAGCAGGCAAAGCGCGTACCGTTTCGCGGAGATCAAGGCCCGGTGTTGCATGCGACCCTCCTCATTGCTAGACTCCCGCCCAGTGCTGTATAGCTAAGGGAGCGATGGACAAGCGGATCACGGACGGCTGGTCCACCACCAGGTGTATGCGTAGATGTGCCAGAACAAGCCCGCAATCAGAGCATAGGACAGGCCGTTTGCGATCCATGCCCACCGCGCTGCGCGGGTTCTACTCGCCCTCCCCAAGATCTTCACGGCAACCCGCCACTCGACCCAGACGGACAGCAGGAAGAAAGGAATCAACAGCACGCTCCAATAGAGCCAGACGTGCATCTGGTGGCCGAATGGACCCCAGCCGACCATCGGCAGTTCGGTCACGGCTATTGCCAGCTTCTGCACCGCTGTACCATTCTGCCAGGCCGCAACGGAATCGTGCGAGTGGCGTACAATGGACGCGAAACTTGACGCCACCGGAGAGAGACTCCAGACCAGTAGCCACTTGAATGGGATTCCCGCGAGTGTCGAGAGCACATTGCCAAAGAGCGTGATCTTCGCTGCCGTTCCTACCTTCCAGCGAAACACGAAGATGCCCACCGCGCCCTCGAACAGCATCACGATCGGCAGCACGAGCCATAGTCCGGGATGGACGCACGCGATCAGAGGAATGCCGGCATCGGCGAACGCAGGAGTCGCCACAAGTATGCCAACGGCGCATACGGCCATCAGCGTCCATCTACGCATCGTTGCCCTCCCGGTGTGCGCCATATTCTTAGACTGCCATGGACAAGCGGGCGTTCCCAGAGCCATCGCCCCCCCGCAGTCACTCACCGCTCAGATATCGTGCGTTCAAGCAACTCGCATGCGTACGAGGGGCGAAGCATACCGAAGGTATGGGTCTTGCCGGATGAGGTCTTAAGCTCCATACATCGACCTGTCGTATTGCAGAGAGCGCCGCAGGCCCACCATCTCCGGGTCTCCAGGAACTGGCGATGCACCGCTTCGCAGTCGGTAATATCGGACAGAAGCACGCGCTTCCTGATGATCCCGCATTTCAAGGTGACGGCATCCGGGGAAACAACCACGGTCCTCCGGGTGAATGAAGCCAGAAGAATGCTACCAGGCAATCCCACGGCCATAAAGTGCAAGTCATGTCGCACAAGCGCCGCCGTCACAGACAACCCCAACACTAACAATGCTGATACTGCCATCGACCAGTCAGCCTCCGAGTCCGTGTAGCTCGTGAAGCCAGGGGACTGCCCGACATCATCGGGCGGCGGAGGTTCCAGGGCTGAATCCTTGGCAGCATACGGCCTTCTCCACTCCATGAGCGCAGTGGACCCGAGTCCCAGGACTGCTATTCCCGATAATAGAGGCCATGACGCAGAGACATCAATCGCATGGCGCGCGTACGCCGATCCTCTGGCTGCGGTGTCTATGGCTATCCATAAATACGGGAGCATGGTCGCCTGGGATACCAGCGCCATGTAGTTGAACTTTTTTCGCCTTTCAGACACGACCCACTTGTGGTTGAGGGAAACCTCGGGTACCCACAACACCACCACGAAGCTCGCCATCAACATGCAGATCCCTGAGTAGGATCGGCGGATCTCCGGATCGACATCGAGATTCAGCCAGTATAGACCAACACCCACGCATGTCAGAAACGCAAGCGCAGGCACGATCTCCAGTTGCCAGGGATGCTCTCGTATGAACCGCCGCATCGGAATGCCTCCTGGGCCAGGTGTGAAACGATCTCCCAGTATGTAGACACTTGGACTCTGCCGGTAGTTGCAGAAAGCGCCTACGGGAATATGTTGCGCGTGGATGCAGAGAGTCCCTGCTTCAATGCGGGGATCGCAAGCAGTCGAGGCTATCGTTTGCCGTTCAGCTTCTCCCTGCAGTCGCGCAGGTAGATGCGGGCGGCCTTCAGTTCGAACGGCGACTCGTCGGTCAGCTTCTTGTAGCGTCTGATGGAGGTCTCGAGGTCCCGGGCGGCCTCATTCCAACGTTGGAGGCGGTGATAGAGGATGCCCCGCTCGAGGTAGACCCGGTGGTCCTCGGGGTTGTTCTTGATGGCCTCGGTGATGAACTGCTCGGACTCACGGAACTGGCCTGTGCGGAAGAGCCAGTATGCCCCGTCGAGCCACGCCTCGACATTCTGCGGGTTCAGGCGGGCGGCGATCATGAACCAGGGCAGGAGTTCCTTTTCGTCAGCGCCCTGGATGTGCTTGTCTCCCGTCGGCGCGATCTGACCATGCAGTCTGTTCATTACCCCATGCAACGGCAGGGAGAGAGTCACCTCATGGTGCTCGCATTCATCGCAAGTGTGCCCGACTCCGGCGTGGAGGTAGAGATCCGCCTGATCCATCGCGGTCTGAGAGGCGATCTCCGCCGTTCCGCCGAACAGGCGCACGAGCACATCCGACTCGGGCTGGTCCGAAGCCCCGGTCTGAGTCACAATCGACCCAGCCAGGAGGAAAGCGACCGCGCCCAGGACGGCCATGACTGCCAGCGGGCGGAATCCCATCATAGCCACTTCCTGCGGAAGATCATTGTGCCCGCCGCACCGGCTGCCACTGCGTATGCCAGGCCATAGAGCACGATCTGGATCAAGGTCGAGATCGGCAGCGGCCCCAGCCGTGCACGAGCCGCCGCGATATGTCGAAGAACTCGAAGTGTGGCAGTCCCAGGTACGCTATCCACGCCAGATACTGCTGCACGCCGTTCAGCCGCTCGATCATTCCCATCAGCGACTGCCCGCCGTAGCGGGTCACTCCGAGCAGCAGGATGGCAAATGTAACCGCGCCCGCGGGTGTGCATGCACACGAAAAGAAGACTGTTATGCTGCAGAGCAGCGTCAGTGCGGTGACCTGCAGTAGGAACGCCTGCCAGAGTGTTGGGTCGAACAGCGTCGCCCCGCCCCTGAGCGCCAGCATTCCGACGAGCACGAGATAGAGGCCGCTGAAGCATACCACAGCGGCGAACACCGATCCGAGCGCTCGTCCGGCCACGTACTGCCACCTCGGAATCGGTCGTGCGAGCAGGACGTATACCGTCCGCTGCTCGACATCGGATGGAATCTGCCTCGCCGCGAGTGGCGCCGCCAATGCAAAGGAAGCCAGCCATGCGATCTGCATGACTATCTCGCGCGAGAACCGGCCGGCCTGGGATGCGCCGATGTTGGCGACTTGAAGCCATGCGGCCAGCACGATGATAAGCACCAGAACGACGTAGAACTCCTTCCTTCGCAGCGTCTCGATGACTGAGAGGTGTGCAATCGCTAGGCAGCCCATGGCATCTCCTCCTCCAGCAGTCGGATGAAGGCGTGCTCCAGGTTGCCGTCCGCGCCGATCGCGTCCGTGACGGATCCATGATGCACGAGCCGTCCATTCGAGAGCACGAGTATCCGATCCGCGACCATCTCGATCTCTCCCAACTCATGGGACGAAAACAGGATCGTCTTCCCTTCCGAGCGCAGTTCGGCGAGCAGTTCACGCATCCTCATGCGGGCGATCGGATCGAGTCCGGACATCGGCTCGTCGAGAATGAGAATCTGCGGGTTGTTCAACAGTGCCTGCGCGAACCCGGCTTGCTGAAGCATGCCCTTCGAGAATCCGGCGATCCGGCCGTTGAGATGCTCCGTCATCCTGGTGCGCTCGGCCACACCTCGAACGGCGTCTTTTCGTTCCGACCGAGGCATCCCGGTGAGAGCGGCACAGACGTGCAGGAACTCCGAGAGCTTCAGGTACTTCGGGTAGTACGAGATCTCCGGCATATATCCGAGCCGCAGCCTCGACCGGGGATCGCTCGATGGCACGCCGGATATGAAGCATGTGTCATGCGGAGCCGGTGTAAGACCCAGGAGAGCCTTGATGGCGGATGTCTTGCCGGCCCCATTCGGCCCGATGAAGCCGACGATCTCCCCCTGCTCGACGCAGAATGAGAGATCGGAAACCGCGAGTTTGCCGGACTTTCGTCCGGACTTGTAGCTTACAGTCAGTCCTCTGACTTCGATGGCAGGCGTATTCAGGCGTCCTCACATCCCTTCCAGGTATATCTTCGGAAGGAATCGATGCGGATTGGAGATGGGGAGTGGGAGAAAGGGAGTGTGGGAGTCTGGGAGAACAGGGGAAACCGGTGTTGGGTGTTGGGGGCCGGATCACTTCATGCCGAGGAGATCGGAAACCGTTACGAGTTCATACCCCTGAGCGCGGAGTTCGGTGACGATATACGGCAGGGCACCCACGGCGGCCGGCTCACCATTGTGCATCAGGATGATCGCCCCGTCGCGGATGTTCCGTGTCACGTAGTCGGCGAGGGTCTGAGGGTCGCCTCCCTCGTAGGGGCCGCAGTTGAGAGTCCAGAAGATACCGCTGATCCCATGCTTCGCCGCTGCTTTCCTCACTGTGTTGTTGAAGTTCCCGCCCGGCGGACGGAAAAGCCTGGGCGACTTTCCAGTGATGTTTAGGACCACAGCGTTCGTCTTGCACAACTGCTGCTCGATCTCGTATGTGGAGAGCGTCGCCAGATTCGGGTGCGTGTAGGTGTGATTCTCGATATCGTGCCCGCCCGCCTGGATCGCTCTCACCAACTCAGGTTGCGCCTCGGCTCGGAACCCGACCACGAAGAACGTCGCCTTCGTTTCGAGCTTGGCGAGTGTCTCCAGCAGGATCGACGTGCGCTCGTTCGGGCCGTCGTCGAAGGTTACAGCAACTCGCTTCCGGCCAGGGGCGACGGACCAGACCTCCCGACACTCCATCGGGCGGCCCTGCAGCTTATCCAGCATCTTCCCGGCCTCGTCGGAATCCGTACGGTATGCGATGGAATACTCCAGGTTGCGTATAGCCGATTCCTTGTCACCCTCCGCCAAAAATGCCTTCGCCAGCTCATAGTGAGCGAGCCGCCTGCACTCCGACAGCCGGATGCACTCCCAGAGCCGCTCGCCGAGGCCATCGACTTCAGGCCCGGAGACGATCGGATTCCCGATCGAGTTGGCATTCCGTACCCGCACCCAGGCCGTCTTCGAGCTGATCTGGCTCCCCTGCTTATCTTTGCCGTCGATCCTGATCTGGTGCAGACCGTTGGGGTGTCTGCCGGTATTCCAGTTGAAAACATACGGCTCGCAGTTCGACATGCCGAGGAAGGATCCGTCCACGAAAAAGGTCACGAATTCGACTCCATCTGCACGGCTGGTGTCTGCGTTGAGGCGCACGGTCTCGGAGACCTCGGGAACGTTTTCCTTCTTGGGCGGCGACCAGGACAACTTGCCGTGGGGTAGAGCCACCGCGGCCGAGGCGATGAACGTCGCGACAGGCGACTTGTTCTCCTCGAAGCCCAAAGGACCGGGATTGTGAAGCACGACCATCAGCAGTTCTCTGGTTGTCTGGTGATCTCCCGCCTTCGACGCGAGGTACGCCGCGATCTGCTTGCCCAGCGGAGATGCCACCACCGGAACCGATGGCGAGCCACCATTGATGTAATCCAGGTACATCCGGAAGGCCGAAATGTCGGGCGAATCCGGCGACAACTCACCTGCTCTGGTGATCTCCTTCTCCACTGCGGCCTTATCACCCTTGACGAGCGCAATCACGGCCAATCCGTAGTGCGCCCTCCAATTGTCGGGCGAGAGGCTGATCACCTCATGGAATTCGCTCGATGCGTTGTCGAGCCTCCCGACGTGCAGATAGAGAGCCGCGAGGGTGAAATGAACGAGTGGGTCGGACTCATTGGCGGCGAGCGCCAGCTCGATCGCTGGGCCGGCCTGATTGTAGGCCCCTACCTCGATCGCAGTCGTCGCTTCCCTGAGGCTATCCAGGTAGTCGGCGGCCACTGTGGCCGAGGCCAAAAGACAAAGCAGTACGCAGAGTATGAAACGGCGGATCGGGTGATTCATGTGCCGGTTATTCGCAGTCAGTTTCCTGTATACATACTACTGCATTTGAGGTGGAATGTCAATCGGGAGGAAGAACAGGGCGAACGCATCAAAACACAACGATGCTTCGGTAGCAGAGGCCCGGCGGCGCTGCCGAAGCATGTCACGACACCGTGGTGCTTCGGCAGCGCCGCCGGGCCTCTGCTACCGAAGCATCGTACTCCCGAGTCGAGACGATTAGATGCGTTCGCCCTGGGAGGAAGAACGAAAAGCGCCGGCGGTCGGAGGACGTCCGGCCACCGGCGCTTCGATTGGTTCAGCATCGGGAGAAAAACTCAGCGGGCGGGAAATGTGTTTCTCGATAAGAAAGATCAACGATGATTTCATCCGGGCGCGCATCGATCTTAAGGGCGATGCGTCCTTCACCGGCAAGCTTCTGCTGAGTCAATGCACTGCTGAACGCCTCGGTCACAGCCAATTGCAGTTCGGTGACCTCGGCAGCAGACAAGTTGGTGCCCCGCGCGATTTCTCTGATGAACCGGCGCAGAACAGACGAAGCTGAATGTTCGGCGGGCAAACTGAACCGCGTAACCTTGGAGCGCGATGTATACGTTGTCATTTTTGGCTAGGTCTTCCTCCTCCACATAGCACTGCCGTGTTAGGAGCTTCGCTGCGGGAGGTTCAGCGCCGTGCTTGTTAGGCGGGCACGGTCTCTTTACTAATAATGTACAGGAATAAGGCCGAGACGTCAACTGGTAAATTTAACAGTTTTTCGTCCGAATTGGCCTGTACGCCCGCCAATTCGAAAAACATAGCCTCATTGCCCGGCCAACTGCATGTCAGCCGTACTGTCTGAGTTTACCCCAAGGTGATACATTACAAACATTCGCTTGCCCGGTCAACTGACTGCACACCGCCGAGTGATCACTGCGCGCCCCCCACGGTCTCCGGCTTCAGATGGTGGTGGAGGAAGACGGCGAAGCCTCCGAGGAGCAGGATACCGATGACCACATCCGCACCGTGGAAGTAACCCTTGATCGACTGCCAGTTCTGGCCGAGGACCTTTCCGAGGTAGGTCAGGAAATAGCACCAGGGTACGGAGCCGACGAACGAGTAAACGAGGAAACGGGGGAAATTCATCTTGGAGACGCCTGCCGGAAACGAGATGAAGGTTCGGATCACGGGCAGGAGGCGGCTGATGAAAACGGCGGCATCACCGTACTTGTTGAACCACCTGTCGGCCCTGTCGAGGTCGCGATGCCGGATGAGCACAAAACGTCCGTACTTCTCGACGAACGGGCGGCCTCCAAGCATTCCGGCATAGTACGCCACAGCCGACCCCACGGCGCACCCGAATGCTCCGGAGAGTGATGCGAGGTGCAGGTTGAACGCGCCGGTAAAGACCAGGTACCCGGAGAATGGCATGATGATCTCGCTCGGCAGCGGGATGCACGCGCTCTCGATGGCCATGAGCAACACAATCCCGGCGTAACCGAGCGTCTCAATCTGTGTCATCACCCAGTGGGCGATAGGTTGCAGGATGGATTCCAAGTACGAGCCTCCTGTGCTCCGATCCGTAGGGAAGGCCTTCAACGGCCTCCCGGCAGGGCGACCATGGAAGGATCGCCCCTACGGACTATATCTCCATCACGACGGGGATCACGATCGGACGGCGATGGGTCCGCGCGTAGAGAAGCTTGGCGACCGCTCTCTTCACGTCGTCCTTCACTGTGCTCCATTCGGTGGCCGCATCGACGGTTATCCCGCCGATTGTGTCCAACACGACCTGTTTCGCCTCTTCGATCAGTTCCTCCGCCTCTTCCATAAAGACGAATCCGCGCGAGACCAGGTCCGGGCCGGCTACCAGCTCGCCGGTGGACTTGTCAATGCTCAGCACGATCACGAATATGCCGTCCTGCGCCAGATGGCGCCTGTCCCTGAGAACCACATCACCGACATCGCCAACCCCTATGCCGTCCACCAGCACGTCGCCCGATGGGACCTTGCCGGTAACGGAGGCTCCATCCGGGCCGATCTCGAGGATGTCGCCGACCTCCATCTTGAAGATGTTCTCGCCGGGAATGAGCATCTCCTGAGCAAGCTCAACGTACTTCACGACGTGCCTGTACTCACCATGCACGGGCACGACGTACTCCGGCCGCGTGAGGTTGAGCATCAGCTTCAGTTCGTCGCGGTTGGCGTGCCCGGAGACGTGTACGGGGGTGATTGCGTCGTAGATGACTTCCGCGCCTCGCTTGAAGAGGTGGTTGATCGTGCGCATGACCAGGTCCTCGTTGCCCGGAATCGGAGTCGCAGATATGATCACGGTATCTCCGGGCTCGACCTTCACCTTGGGGAACTCGTCCATCGCCATGCGCGTAAGCGCGGACAGCGGTTCGCCCTGACTGCCCGTGGTAAGGACAACGACCTCGACCGGGAAGTAGTCCTTCACGTCCTCGAGCCGGATAAATGTGTCCGCCGGGATCTGCAGATACCCCAGTTCCTGCGCTATTTCCGTATTCCTGGCCATACTTCGCCCGGCGATGGCGACTTTCCGTCCAAAGCGCACAGCCGTGTCGATGGCCTGCTGGATGCGATTGATGTTCGAGGCAAAAGTGGCGATGAAGATCCGCCCCTGGAGACTGAGAATATCTCCTGGAATGCATTCGCCACAATACGCTCTGACGGAGTGTGCCCGGCTTTCTCGACGTTCGTGCAGTCGCTCATGAGAAGGAGGACACCATCCTCGCCGAGTTGAGCGAATCTGGCGAAATCCACGAACTTGCCATCGGCGGGCGTCTGGTCGAACTTGAAGTCCCCGGTGTGGACTATGGTGCCTATGGGGAGGTGAACCGCCAATCCGACGCCGTCCGGGATACTGTGGCTCACACGAATGAACTCGATGTCGAACACGCCAAGCTTGATCGTGTCGCCCGGCTCGATCTCGTTCATCTCGGTCGTCTCGACGAGCCCGTGCTCCTCGAGTTTCGCTCGCAAGAGTCCCATCGTCAGCCGGGTGCCCCATATCGGCAGGTTGATCTGCTTCAGAACATAGGGTAGCGCGCCGATATGGTCCTCGTGCCCATGCGTGAGGACGATCCCCTGAACTCTGTCGGCGTTCTCGACCAGATAGGTGACGTCCGGGATAACGATGTCAACGCCGAGCATGTCCTCGTCGGGAAACATGAGCCCGCAGTCGACGACCAGCATCTGATCGCCATACTCGATGACGCTCATGTTCTTGCCGATTTCGCACACACCGCCAAGGGGAATGTATTTCAGTGTTGGTTCGTTGGTCAACGGCTTTCGATCATACCTTTCGCGATCAACAACTCCGCGATCTGGACGGCATTCAGGGCCGCACCCTTGCGGAGGTTGTCGGAAACAACCCACATGCTCAGGCCGGTCGGGATGAACGGATCCTCTCGGATCCTCCCGATGAAGGTCTCGTCCCTGCCCGATGCCTCGATCGGCATCGGATAGGTCCGGAAGTTCTTATCGTCGTCGGTGGGCCTGGCGTCGTCGATCACAGCACAGCCCGGAGCCTTCGAGAGGATCTCCCTGGCCTCGGCCGCAGTGATCTTCTCCTCGGTCTCTATGTAGACCGCCTCGGAGTGGGAGTTGAACACGGGCACGCGGACGGTGGTCGGCGTAACCTTGATCTCATTGTCGCCAAGGATCTTGTGCGTCTCGGCGACCATCTTCCACTCCTCGGTGGTGTACCCGTCTTCCCGGAAGCTTCCGATGTGGGGAAGCAGGTTGAACCCGATCTGATAGGGATAGACCTGCGGCGCGTCTATGTCCTTGCCCTGGACGAGGAGCACGGACTCGTCGTGTAACTCCTTGATGGCATCCCGACCCGTGCCGGATACCGCCTGATAAGTCGTGACGACGATCCGCGTGATCCTCGAGCGGTCGTAGAGCGGTTGAAGCGCCACCACCATCTGAATAGTCGAGCAGTTCGGGTTGGCGATGACACCCTTGTGCCAGGAGACATCGTCCGGATTGCATTCCGGGACGACCAGCGGAACGTTCTCGTCCATGCGGAAGGTGTTCGAATTATCGATGACCACCGCTCCACGGTTAGCCGCTTCCCATGCAAATATCTTACTCGCTCCCTCGGTTCCGGCGAACAGCACTATGTCCACGCCATCGAACGCCTCGGGGGTAGTCGGCTCGACGTTGTAGCTCCGTCCGCCGACTTTGATCTCCCTCGCCGAGCGGGCGAGCACCTTCAACTCGTTGATCGGAAAATCGCGTTGCGCAAGGACGTTCAGCATCTCCTCGCCGACAGCGCCTGCTCCCACTACTGCTACATTGTAACTGCCCATGAATGCCCCCTACCCTATATAAGATTCTCAAGTCCCCAGATGACTTGTTTGAGTCCAACGGACTTCCTGATCGCCAGCAGAACGCCCGGCACGTACGATTTCCTATTGAACGCATCGTGGCGGATCGTGAGCGTCTGCCCCGGGCCGCCGAACAGGACCTCCTGGTGGGCCTCGAAGCCCGGAAGCCGCACACTGTGAACCCGGATGCCGTCGAAGTCACCGCCTCTCGACGGAGCGGATGCGCTTGGAGCCTGCGCCGGCTCCTCTTCCCGCGCCTCGGCCAGCAGCCTGGCGGTGAGGATCGCGGTTCCGGACGGCGCGTCGAGCTTCTTGTCGTGATGCAGTTCGATGATCTCGACATTCGGGAAGTACTTCACGGCCTCGGTCGCCATCTTCATCATCAGCACTGCGCCGATCGAGAAGTTCGGGGCGATGATCGCTCCGACTCCACGCTCAGCGGCCATCTGCTTGATCTGCTCGATGTCCTCCCGAGTGATGCCGGTCGTGCCGACGATGGGAACCGCCCCTGCCTTCATGGATGCCCGAATGCTCTCCATGCCCGCGGCCGGGACCGTCACGACGACCACCGCATCGGCCGCTGTCCGGCTCAGGGTCTCCGCCAGGTCCGACGTGATCGTCACCGCACTGTCGACGCCGAGTGCTGCCGACACGGTCTGACCGGCATATGCCGGGTCAACCGCACCGACGAGAGCCATCTCGGGGGCCGCGCCGGTCACCCCGCCAACTACTTCTCTACCAAGACGCCCACCGGCGCCTGCGACTATGACTCGAATTGGGTCGCTCATCTGCCTTATTGCTTCAATACTTTGAATGGACCGATCGCCGCCATCGGGAAATCAGACTCGATGAAAAGCCGACGCGCTACTTCTTTGACATCGGTATGAGTTACATTCGTTACCTTCCCGATCAGCTCCTCCATCGGGATGATGCAGCCGTAGTACAGCTCGGATTTCGCCATGCGCATCATGCGGTTGCTCATGTTCTCCTGACCGAGCACGAGAGCGCCTTTGATCTGGTTCTTAGCGCGGGTCAGTTCGAGGTCCGACACGCCGTTGGCGCCCATATCGTCGAACTGCTCCCTGACCACCTTCAACACTTCCTCCATGTGGTCGAGACTCGTCCCGCAATAGACTGCGAACAGGCCGCCTTCATTGTAGGACGCCGAGTAGGAGCCGATGGAATATGCGAGTCCGCGAGTCTCTCGGATCTCCTGGAAGAGCCGCGAACTCATTCCGCCGCCCAGGATCGTATCTATGAGCGCAAGCGGGTACTTCGCGTCGTCGAGGTGCGAGTAGCCCCTGGTACCGATGCAGAAGTGCACTTGCTCGGTGTCCTTGTGCGTCATGACGGTCTCAGCAGAGAACAGCGGAGCGGTGCGCGACAGATCGAGCTTCGAGCCCGTCAGCCCACCATACAATCCGGCGACCTGCTCGACGAACTCCTCGTGTACCAGGTTTCCCGCTGCGGCAACTACGACCGTATCCGGTGCATAGCGGCTCCGAATGAAGCTGACCAGGTCCTCGCGCGTGAGGTTGCCCACGGTCTCACTCGTCCCGAGCACCGGCCGGCCGAGCGGATGGCCGCTCCACACGAGTTGGGCGAACATATCGTGGATCAGGTCGTCCGGGGAGTCCTCATGGCGCTTGATCTCCTCCAGGACGACGCCCTTCTCCAGTTCGATCTCGCTGGGGTCGAGCTTGGAGTTGAGGAACATATCGGATAGCACACCGACTGCCATCGGGAGATGCTCTTTCAGTACCCTGGCGAAGTAGCACGTATACTCCTTCTCGGTGAATGCGTTCAGTTGGCCGCCGACTGAGTCGAACTCGTCTGCGATCTGCTTGGCGGTTCGTGATTCGGTACCTTTGAAGAGCATGTGCTCCAGGAAGTGGGAAACGCCCTGATTGGTATCATCCTCACACCGAGCGCCCGACCCGGCCCATACGCCGACCGACACCGACTGCACGTGTGGTACTGTCTCGGTGAGGATGCGCACGCCGTTTGGGAGAACATCTTTCTTAGTCATAGGTGGATCCACTGTGGCGACTCAAACGCCCGGTTGGCATAACATACGACAATCAGGGGATCGATGATCCCCTGATTGTGCGGTATCTTCTCGTAGAGACCTGGAGGGCGGGCCAAAGGCGCCGGCCCTACGGATCATCGTTTTGGCCGGAATCTGGCCTGAGGCATCGCCTCGTCAGACGCATCCTCGCGGCGATCTCCTGCACGGCCGTTTTCACCGCCGGGGACGCCGCCTCGCGGCTCGTCGTCCCTGTGCCCGCCGCCGTCACCGCGCGATCGATCCTGGCCGCGACCTTCGTCGCCTGCATCGTCGCAGCCCTTGCGGGTGAGGCTGATCTTCCCCTGCGGGTTCATCTCGAGCACCTTGACCTTCAGTTCGTCGCCGACTTTGGCAATGTCCTCGGTCCGCTCGACGCGGTACGGCGCGAGTTCGGAGATGTGCACCAAACCCTCGCGGCCGGGCAGGATCTCGACGAACGCGCCGAACGGCATCGTCCGTGTAACCCTGCCGACATAGGTCTCGCCCGGCTTCACCTCGCGGGTGATGTCGTCCACCATCTTGAGGGCGGCTTCTCCGCCTGCCTTGTCGATGGAGGTGATGTATACGTGGCCGTCCTGCTCGATGCTGAGGCTGGCCCCGGTCTCGGCCTCGATCTTCTTGATGACTTTTCCGCCCGGGCCGATCACATCGCCGATCTTCTCGGGGTTGATCTCGATGATGAGCACCCTCGGCGCATACGGCGACATCTCTTCTCTCGGCGCTGCGATAGCTTTCAGCATCTCTCCGAGGATGTGCAGCCGAGCCGTCTTGGCCTGGGCGAGCGCGTCCTTCACGACGTCCATCGAGATTCCCTCGATCTTCGTGTCCATCTGGATCGCGGTGATACCATCTGCACTGCCGGCGACCTTGAAGTCCATGTCGCCCGAGAAGTCCTCCATGCCCTGTATGTCGCTCAGGACGACGTACTTATCGCCCTCGGACATCAGGCCCATCGCTGCTCCGGCCACAGGCGCCTTGATCTTGACGCCGGCATCCATGAGTGCGAGTGTACTTCCGCAGACGCTCGCCATCGAACTGGAGCCGTTGGACTCGAGGATCTCGCTCGTGAGCAACAACGCGTACGGAAACTCCTCCTGAGGAGGGATCATCGGCTGCAGGGCCTTCTCGGCCAGCGATCCGTGACCAACTTCTCTTCGTCCCGGTCCGCGCATCGGCTTGGTCTCGCCGGTGCTGAACGGGAGGAAGTTGTAGAAGTGCATGTAGCGCTTGTAGCCATCTTCCTCGAGCGTATCTACCATCTGAGCATCGTCGAGCGCGCCCAGCGTTAGAGTCGTGAGCGCCTGAGTCTGTCCACGCGTGAAGAGGCCGGACCCGTGAACTCTCGGGAGCAGACCTGCCTGGCAGCTTATCGGACGAACCTCATCGGGCCGTCTGCCGTCGGGTCGGATGTTCTTCTCGAAGATCAACTTTCGGACGGCTTCTTTGACAACCTTGTCCACGGCCTCGCAGAGTTCAGTCTCGCGCTCCGGGAAATCGGGAGCCATTCGGGCAACGATCTCCTGGTTGAGAATCTTAATGCCCTCTTCGCGCGTCGCCTTGTCCGGCTGCTGGATGGCATCCATGATGTCCGCACCGGCGGCATCGCGAACGGCCTGTACGAGTTCGGGATCCGTCTTGTGCATCTCGACCTCGGTCTTGGGCTGTCCGACCTTCCGAACAAGCTCCAGTTGCAGTTCGCAGATCCGCTTGATCTCCGTGTGCGCGATCTTGATCGCCTCGAGGACGTCTTCCTCGGTGACTACCTTGGCATCTGCATCCACCGTCGTGACGGTGCTGCACGTGCCGGCGACCACCATATTGATCTCTGACGTCTTGAGGGCTTCGAGCGAGGGGTTGATCACCCACTCGCCGTCAATCCTCCCCATTCGCACTGCGCCAACCGGTCCGGCGAAAGGAATGCGGGAGATGCTCAGAGCCGCGGACGCGCCGATCATGGCGAGGATGTCGCCGGGGATGTCGCGGTCGAATGAAAACGGAATGGCGACGACCTGGACCTCATGCCTCATTCCATCGGGGAACAGAGGTCGAAGGGGTCGGTCGATCAGTCGTGAAGTGGTAATAGCCTTCTCGGAGGGGCGGCCTCCGCGCTTTACGAAACCACCGGGGATCTTGCCTACAGCGTACTTCCGCTCTTCATAGTCGCAGGACAGCGGGAAGAAGTCGCATCCCGCCCGCGGTGCGGCACTCATCGTAGCGGTGGCCAGGACGAGCGTGTCGCCCATCGTGACTACGACGGAGCCATCCGCCTGCTTGGCGAGTTCGCCCGTCTGGATCGTCAGCGTCTTACCGCCGAGTTCCATCTCTACCTTGTCAATCATTTAGTTTTCTGTCTCCTATCTTCTCAGACCAAGCCGTGCAACGACCGAGCGGTAGCGCTCGATGTCCTTCTTGCTGAGGTAGTTCAGCAGCCTGCGCCGCTGGCCGACCATCATGAGGAGGCCGCGCCGAGAGTGGTGGTCCTTTTTGTGGATCTTGAGGTGCTCTGTGAGCTGATTGATCCTCGCGCTCAATAGCGCGACCTGCACCTCCGGAGAGCCCGTATCACCCTCGTGCGTGCTGTACTCGACTATGATGGTGGTCTTCTCTTCCTTCTGCATAGTCATTTGCGCGTCAATTCCTCCTGGAATTAGTGGGCGTCGTGCTGCAGGTGGCCGATGGAGACATTTGGGGAAGCTATAGACAGAAGACTGGGGGTGGAGTCTGTCAGCAAACTAATCCACAGTCTCTTGTCTACGGCCTCCCGGTTGAATTCATCAGCCAACCAGCAGGCAAACGTCGTAACACTTTACCATACTTGCGTGCACCTGTCAAATCGCGAGCAGCGACTTCGCCTGATCCACGTCCCTGGTTATCTGCTCGATGAGGCTCTCCGAATCCGCAAACCGCATCTCATCCCTGAGCCGATGATGAAATGCGACCTCGATCTCCTCGCCATATATATCGTCGGAGAAGCCGATAATGTAAACCTCTATGCTTATCGCGCCGTCATCGAACGTGGGCCGTGTGCCGATACTCGCGACCCCGCTGAACCGCCCGTGCCTGAGCATCACCTCGACGGCATAGACACCGTTCGCGGGCACGATCTGTCGCTCGACCGCGGCAACGTTGGCTGTCGGAAACCCCAGCTTCCGGCCAAGCCCGTGCCCGGCGACCACTTTGCCATCGAGTATGAACGGTCGGCCAAGGAACTGGGCTGCCTTCAGGACATCTCCCCCGGCGATCAGGCCTCTGATGGCCGTGCTGCTGACAATCGCGCGTTCCACGACGACCGGCGGGACGACCGTGACCGCAAAACCGAGATTGCCGCCCATCTCGCTCAGAAGCTCGACGTTCCCTGCCCTACCCTTTCCGAAAACGAAGCTCATGCCGACCACAACCTCCGCGGCTCGCAGCCTCTCCACCAGTACTTCGTGAACGAACTCCTCGGCGGGCATAGAGAACAACTTTCGGTCGGCCTCGAGTACGACGGCATGGTCGAGTCCCTGGTGGGCGATCAGGTCGATCTTCTGGCGGATGGAGGTGATGTATGGGGGCGCGGACTCCGGGTTGAAGGCCTCCTCGGGCAGACGGTCGAAAGTGATGGCGACCGAACGCGCCTTGTGCCGATGTGCCGTCTCGCGCAAGGTCCGCATGATGGCCTGGTGACCAAGGTGGACGCCGTCGAACACGCCGATGGTGACGACTGATCGGCCGTGTTGCTCTGTCAAGTTGTCGAGTCCCCAGGTTATTTCCATGGCAGTTCAACGTTCCGATCCGTAGCGAACGACCACCGGCGGAACGGCACGGCGGCCGTTCCCTACGCGTCCACGAACATCTTCTCCGGCTTGAACACCAGGATGCCTGCACGGACACGCAGGATACCGATGCCCAGCAGCCGGCCTTCGGGGTCGTGAAGCCGGACGAGCGAGCCGGCCGCGGGCGCATCAGGCACCTCCTCGGCCGGAATCTCTGTGCCGTGCAGGGCCTTCTCCGCCTGCTCACCGGTAAGTCGCACTGACACCATATCACTCAGTACTTCGTCGATGGGATGCAGAGCCCCTTCGAACCGTCCGGCATCCACCTCATCGAGAGCAACGGCGTCCTCCGCGCGAAACCGTCCGATTGCGGTGCGCACGAGGGCTGACATATGCCCGCCGCAGTCGAGAGACCGCCCAATGTCGGCACACAGCGTCCGAATGTAGGTACCTTTGGAACAATCGACATCCAGCACCGCGGTGGGTCGCGTACCCGGCTGGAAGTCGATCAGCTTTATCGAGTGGATCTCGATCTCCCGTGGCTCGCGTTCGACCGTCTTCCCGGCGCGAGCAAGGTCGTAGAGTCGCTTGCCCTCATGATGGACTGCCGAGACCATCGGCGGGACCTGTCGGATCTTGCCGACGAACCGGGGGAGAATGCTTTCGGTGAGATCGCGTGTGACGTATGCGGCCTCCGCCTCGCGGGTCGTCGCGCCGGTGGAGTCCTCGCTGTCAGTCTCGATGCCGAAAACCGCTGTCGCGCGATATGATTTCGGCCAGTCCAACAGATATTCTACGATGCGGGTCGCCTTCCCCAGGCAAACTAGCAGCACTCCGGATGCCAGCGGATCCAGCGTCCCTGAATGACCGACCCTCTTGATGCCCGCGGCCCGCCGAACGTGAGCCACGACGTCATGGGAGGTGGGTCCGGAGGGCTTGTTGACGTTTAGTACCCCATGCATGTCTTCACCGCATCAATCACGAGCTTCTGGGCCGCATCGAGGGGTTCATTCAACGTGCAGCCCGATGCCAGAGGATGTCCCCCACCCCCAAACAGCCTGGCTACCTGGCTTACATCAAGACCCTCGACGGAGCGAAGGCTCACGCGGGTCGCCCCATCCGGCGCCTCTCGGAAGAAGAGGCCGACTTCAACGCCGTGAATCGACTTGACATAGTTGGGTATCCCCTCTGTGTCGGCATCGGAAGCGCCGGCCTCCCGGAGTTGGTCCTGCGAAACCGACGCGTACGCGATCCGGCCTTCGGCGGTCGTTTGCAGTGTTGAGAGCGTCAGGCCGAGCACTTTGATGCTGGAAAAGGAGCGGGCCTCGTAGACTTGATGCGCGATGGTGCTTGCCGAGGCGCCGCCATCCACCAGATCAGCCGCGGTCCGAAGTGTCGAGGAGCGCACGTTGCTGAATCGGAACGAGCCGGTGTCCGTGATGATGCCCGTGAGCAGACAGGTGGCGATGTCTGCTGTCATCTCGATCCCCAAGGCCTCGAGGAGCGGGACGAGCAGTTCCGCCGTGGAGGCCAGACTGCGGTCGAGCAGCACGAGTGGCGTTTCACGCTTGGGGCCCGGATGATGGTCGATCTCGACCAGCGTAGGGCATGAGCGAACGGTTTCGAGCGCGTCGCCAGTGCGCTCGAGGTCTTCGCAGTCCACCGTGATCGCCACCTCGCAAGGCTCCCCGGCCGGAGCGACCTGAACGATGTCCTCGCTCCCCGGCAAGAAGCGATAGAGGTCCGGAACGCCCTCCAGGGATAACACGGTGACCTGCTTGCCGAGCCGTCGCAGCCCGATGCCGAGGGCACACATGGAGCCCAGACAGTCGCCGTCCGGGTTCACGTGACCGACAATCAGAAAGGTGCCATTTCGCCGGATGGCGTCAACTATCGGTGGAATCTGGTTCTTCGGATTCATGCTTTACTTGTTGGAGAAGCTCAAAGATGCGGACACCGTGCTCGACCGCCGTGTCGAGCTTGAAGGTGATCTGAGGGGTGAGCTTCATGGTCGACTTACGTCCGAACTCGCTGCGGATGAAGCCGGATGCTTTCTGCAGGATCCTGATGCTGTCTTCCCGCTGCTCGTCATCCCCCATAACGCTGATGAAAACTGTGGCATGTCGGAGATCCTTGGACACATCCGCGCCCGTGACGGTCACGAATCCCAGTCGGGGGTCCCTGATCTCCTTCAGGATGATATTGCTTACCTCGATCTTGAGGAGTTCCTTGACTTTCTCTTGCCTTGTTGACATATTGGTATCCATTCGCGCAGATGGCCGTGCCTCCGTGCCGGCCATCACACATCGAAGGCCGGCACGGAGGCACGGCCACTACATGATACCCCCACCGCAGCACACGGAACCGCCAAGACGCCAAGAGCGCCAGGGGAGACTCAGATTCGTCTACAGGAATTCCACGCAGACGTCCTCGACGACGACCCTGGGGTTGCTCTCGATGACCGCCAGCACCCTGTTCAGGACGGTGTTGGCGACGGATTGCTCATTACTGATGCAGGCGAAACCTACTATTGATCGCTGCCAGGCATCGAGCGCCCCAAGCTCGGCGGCGGAGATGTTGAACTTGTTCCTGATGCCGTCCAGGAGACTCTTGACGATCTGGCGCTTGTCCTTCAGCGACTGGCTGTCACTGATCATAAGATTCGCAGTCAGCACCCCTACAATCACTTGCGCCTGCGCGCGACCTCCTGGATGGTGAACATCTCGATGACGTCTCCCTCCTGGAAATCATTGAAGCCTTCCAGCACGACACCGCACTCGAATCCGGCGGCCATCTCGCGCACGTCGTCCTTGATATGCCTCAGGGATCCTACCTTGCCCGTGTAGACAATCTCCTCCCCGCGCTTCAGTCTGGCTTCGGCGTTTCTCTGCGCCTTGCCGTCGGTGACATAGCATCCGGCGACCACGCCGCGAGGCACCTTGAACGTCGCTCTCACCTCTGCGTGGCCGATGACCGTTTCCTCGAGTACCGGCGCGAGCAGGCCGAGCATAGCGCCTTCGATATCGTCGAGCAGCTCATAGATGATATTGTAGGTGCGGACATCTACGCTCTCCTTCTCGGCGGCCCGCAGGGCGTTGGTGTCAACCTTCACATTGAACCCGACGACGACCGCGTTCGAAGCCGACGCCAGCAGCACATCCGACTCGCCGATGTTCCCGACGCCGCTGTGAATCAGGTTCACTCGAACCTCTTCATCGGCCAGCTTGGTCAGTGACTGAGCGATTGCCTCTTCCGATCCCTGGACGTCCGTCTTCAGGACCACATTGAGGTCCTTGACGACGCCCTCCTTGATCTGCCTGTAGAGATCGGCCAGAGTCACGCGAGTGTGAGACTCCATCTTGCCCTCACGGGTCTCAGCGGCGCGTGCCTCGGCCACCTGACGAGCCTCGCGTTCGTTTTTCACAACGTCCATGTAGTCGCCGGCGCTCGGGACGGTCGAAAGGCCCACGATCTCGACCGGGGTCGCCGGTCCCGCCTTCAACACCCTGTTGCCGCGGTCGTCGAGCATCGCCTTGACCTTGCCATATGCAGAGCCCATGACGACTGCATCCCCGATCTTCAGTGTACCCTCGCTGACGAGGACCGTCGCGACCGGGCCCTTGCCTTTGTCCAACTCGGCCTCGATCACGGTGCCGACGGCAGGACCTGTGGCGTCGGCCTTGAGTTCGGCAACCTCGGCGACGAGGGAGATCATCTCCAGCAACTCGTCGATGCCCTTCTTATCCTTGGCGGACATATCGACCGAAACGATGTCGCCGCCCCACTTTTCGATCACGAGCCCATGCTCGGCCAACTGCTGCTTCGTGCGGTCCACATTTGCATCGGCCTTATCGACCTTGTTGATCGCGGCGATGATGTGGACCTTGGCGGCCTTGGCGTGGTTGATCGCTTCGATGGTCTGCGGCATGACGCCGTCGTCTGCGGCAACGATGAGAATGGCGATATCGGTAACCTGCGCGCCACGAGCGCGCATGGCGGTGAATGCTTCATGGCCCGGTGTATCGAGGAACGTGATCTTCTTGCCTTCCAGGGTCACCTGGTAGGCGCCGATGTGCTGAGTGATGCCTCCGAACTCCTGCTCGGTGACGTTCGTCTGGCGAATCGCGTCGAGGAGTGTGGTCTTGCCGTGGTCGACGTGTCCGAGGATGGTGACGATCGGCGGACGAGGCATGAGTTTGCCCTGCCTCACGGGCTTGGCCAGCCTCTTGGGGAGCATCGGTGTTACGGCTTTCGGCTGCTTCGGCTCTTCGGCCTTGGGTTTGGGAGCTTCTTGAACGAGAATCTTGAAGCCGAGGCCTTCGACTACTTTTTTGGCCAGATCCGCGGGTACCGTCTGATTGACCGCAACGAGCGCGCCCTGTTTGACGAGCCCACGCTGTATGTCTGCAGTGGCAACGCTGAGGAGTTCTGCGAGCTGCTTGACAGTAGCCTTTGCCGGAAGCTCAATCCTGTTGTCCTTGGGGGCAGGCTCATCCGCGGGCGCCGCCTCCGCTTCGGGTTCCGCCGCTACTTCGGGTGGGGCCTCTGCTTCGGGTTTCACCTCTGCTTTGGGCGCGGCTTCTTCCGCGACCTTGGCTTCCGGCTCTTCCTTGGGCTTGGCTTCCTTCTTTGGCTTGGTCTCGACGGCCGCGGTCTCGGCCTTGGGGGCCGCAGCGGTCCGCTTCTTGAGGGCCTTCTTGATCTTCTCGACGGTCTCAGCTTCCAGCGAACTGGAATGGCTCTTAACCTCGACACCCATCTCAGCCAGCGCAGTGATCAGGTCATGATTGCTCATGTCCAGCTCTTTCGCCAATTCGTATACTCGCACGTTTGCCACTGTTTCTGTCACCTCTTCCTTGCAGACAGGACCGGGAGAGCAACGTCGGCTATGAACCGTCTCTCTCCGGTAGCCTATAAGCGGGAGCCTGCTTTCGACAGGGCGATGGCGCCCCGTGCGGTTGCGCACTATGGCCGAAATGAGTCTGATGGTTTATCCCATAGCTGACGACCCTTGCTCCACGATTACTTCGAGCTGCCTGACCAACTCGTCCGGGATCTCGGCCCGGAGTGCCCGCCCGAGTCGCTTGCCTTTCATGGCCTGACTCAGGCATTCCGGGGCAGGACACAAATACGCCCCACGCCCCGCTATCTTACCCGTAGGATCAATCGCCACATCACCGGTGGAGGTCCGAACCAATCTGATCAGACCTTTCTTCCCGCCGGCGGTCCTGCAACCTACGCAGGTTCGAATCGGAACCTTACGCTGTTTCATCTTCCGGGGCTTCCTCAGCCACAACAGCCGGTTCCTCTGTTTCGCTATCGTCCAGTACAGTAACAGCGACCTCGACTACCTCAGCCTCGGCAGGCGGTTCCTCTGCCACAACCTCTGTTACCTCGTCATCCGTCGCCGTTTCTTCATCTGCTTCATCGGCCACAACGGACGGTTCCTCCGCGACGACCTCTGCCTCGCCGGAAGTACCCTCCGACTCCACGGCTACCTCGGCTACATCGTCCGGAACTGCGCTCGCCAACGGCTCGATCTCGGCCTCGGGCTCGGCTGTAAGAGCGGCTTTCGCGACCTGCAACTCGCTTCGGATGTCGATCCGCCAGCCGGTTAGCCGCGCCGCCAGACGAACATTTTGTCCCGACTTGCCGATAGCCAGCGAGAGCTGATTGTCCGGCACGACGACAAATGCGCTCTTCGAACTCTCGTCGACCTCGACTGAAACAACCTTCGCGGGGCTCAGTGACTCGGCGATAAACTTTGCGATCGAGTCGTTCCACCGAACGATATCGATCTTTTCATCATAAAGCTCATTGACCACCGCCTGAACGCGACTTCCTCGATGCCCGACGCATGCGCCGACGGGATCGACCTGCTCGTCACTCGATGCAACGGCGATCTTCGAACGGGCGCCTGGCTCGCGCGCAACGGACTTGATGGTAACGATGCCGTCGTGGATCTCGGGCACTTCCAACTCGAAGAGCCTGCGGATCAGGCTCGGATGAGTCCTCGATACTATTACCTGCGGGCCTTTCGGCGTGCGGCGGACTTCCAGAACGTATACCTTGATCCGGTCGTTAAACCTGTACGGCTCGGTGGGCACCTGCTCGTTCCCGGGAAGGAGCGCCTCGACTTTGCCGAGGTTGATGAACACGTTCCTCTGCTCCCGACGCTGCACCGTGCCGGTCATGACTTCGCCGACTCGCTCGCTGTATTCCTCGAAAATCTTCTCGCGTTCAGCTTCTCGGATACGCTGAACGACGACCTGCTTGGCGGTCTGAGCTGCTATCCGCCCGAAGTTCTCGGGCGTGACCTCGACCTCGACAAAGTCGCCGACGTTCAGATTGGAATCGTGCTTTCGCGCGTCGGACACGAGGATCTCCGCGTGCGAGTTCTCGACCTCCTCGACCACCGCCATCTGGCAGAATACGCGGAACCCCAGCTTGCCGGACTCGACGCGAACCTTCACATCGCTGGTGATCGCGAAATGCTTCTTATATGCTGTCACGAGTGCCGATTCGATCGTCTCGAGAAGCACGTCAAAGGGTATTTCTTTCTCTTTTTCGATCGCGCGCAACGCCTCGATGAAATCCCCGTTCATATCGTATCCTTCTAGCAATCCTCCGGGGTACATCAACGGAAAAGAGTGGGTGAGTTACCCACTCTTTGACACGAGACCCGGAGAGAACTGACGTAAGTATACCATACGTGAATGGCCGATGCAAGTTTTTTTTGGCCCGCATACACCGATGAGCACACAGACACGGCCGTTACAAGGCTACGTCCACTCGAAACGGGAGACTTCCGTCTGCTGTGCCAACACAGTGCCTACCGTGCGTTCACTACCTCTGCGAGGGACAGAGACCTTCATCCGAACAATCTTCCTGTCGTTCTCGGGCGAATCTTCCATCGTGATCGAGCGGATGGTCAGCCCGTGCTCCATGAGCGTGCGCAGAATCGAGGTGAGCGACTGCATGCTTCCGGACGGTATCTCTATCATCAGGTTCCGAAGACTTTTCATGCCCAGGACGTATTCGAACCTGCTCATAGTAGAGAGCGTGACGAAGACAATCAGCGTGGCGAAGACTGCGACCCAGGCGAGCTGTCCGCCTATCGCGACGGCCATCCCGATGCCCGCGACCGTCCAAAGGCTCGCGGCCGTGGTGAGCCCTCTGACGATGTTCCCTTGAGTCAAGATGGTCCCGGCGCCGAGGAAACCGATCCCGCTGACGATCTGGGCCGCGATCCTCCCAGGATCCCATGTCGGCCCGAAGGACATCGACACGAGCGTGATCAAGGCCGATCCCATGCACACCAGAATGTGCGTGCGGAGGCCGGCCGGCCGCTCGTGTACTTCGCGCTCCCAGCCGACGAGGCCCCCCATCACAGTGGCGAGCAGCAGTTTTCCTGCCATAACCAGCTCAGGCATAAAGTCCATTTATCCCTCCGAACCAATGTCTTCCTCGATCGCAGAGACCGGGAGTGCCGTGCACCAATCCTTGCCGACCTTGACCTCGACTTCGAGCGGCACGTCCATCTCGAAGGCATGCTCCATCGCGTCCCTGACCATCGAAACCAGGCGATCGACTTCGCTCTCCGGCACGTCGAACACGAGTTCATCATGTACCTGAAGCACCATCTTGCCCTTGAAGCCTTCCTCACAGAGTCGCCGATGCACGACGATCATCGCCAGCTTCATGATGTCGGCCGCGGTACCCTGGATCGGCATGTTCACCGCGGCGCGCTCAGCGAACTCGCGGAAGTTGCGGTTGGGACTGGTCAACTCGGGCAGATAGCGGCGACGTCCGAGCAAGCTCTCTACGTAGCCCGTGAGTCGCGCCTTCTTCAGCGTGTCGTTTCCATACTGCTTCACGCCCGGATACTGCTCGAAGTAGTTCTCGATGTACTGCTTGGCGATCCCCGGCGGGATGCTCAGTTGCCTCGACAGACCGTACTCGCTGATGCCATAGATGACCGCGAAGTTGACGGTTTTGGCCTGCCTTCGCATGTCCGGCGTGACACCATCCTCCGGCACCCCGAAGACCCCGGTGGCCGTCCGCGTATGGATGTCCACATTCTCGCGGTAGGCTTCCAACAGCTTCGGGTCGCGGCTCACGTGCGCGAGGATGCGCAGCTCGATCTGCGAGTAGTCCGCTGAGACGAGCACGTTCCCGGGCGATGCGGTGAACGCCTTTCGAATCTCGCGGCCGGCCTCGGTCTTGATCGGGATGTTCTGCAGGTTCGGTTCACTGCTGGAGAGCCGTCCGGTGGTCGTGACCGCCTGATTGAGCGAGGTGTGTATCCGCCCGGTCCGCGCGTTGACGAGCTTCGGCAGGGAGTCGGCATAGGTGGACTTGAGCTTCGTCAGCTCGCGGTACTCCAGAATCTTCGCCACAATCTCGTGCATCGGCGCGAGGAATGCCAACGTGTCGGCGTCGGTGGAGTAGCCGGTCTTCGTCTTCTTCGAAGCCTGCAGGCCGAGCTTGTCGAAGAGAACCGTCTGCAACTGCTTCGAGGAACCGATGTTGAACTCCATGCCCGCCAGGCAGAAGATGTCGCTCTCCAAGTCCTTGATGCGCGCATCGAGCCGCTCGGAGAGAGCGTTCAGCCACTCACCGTCGACCGCGACGCCGGTCAGTTCCATATCGGCAAGGATCGGCATCAGCGGCATCTCGATGTCGCAGAGAAGGCGCTCCTGATCGTCTTCCTTCAGTCGTTTCGCAAGCAGCGGCGCCACCCTTTGGATAACGTCCGCCTGCGCGGTGAAGAGCTGCTGAACGGTCCACTCGCCGCCCGGGGTGACGATCTTGCCGGTCCGAGCATCGGGAGTCGGAAGCTCCAGGCCCAGGTGATCGAGCGCAACATCCTCCAAGCGGTGGGATCCCCTCCCCGCGTTGAGGAGATAAGAGGCGAGCATGACGTCGAACTTCGGAGCGGCTAACGAGATGCCGAGCTTGCCGAGGATCTCTTCCTCGTACTTCAGATTATGCCCGTACTTGCTGATCGTCACTGCCTCGAGAACCGGTCGCAGGTCCAGAGGGCTCAGACCCGACCTCGCAAAGTCTATGTAGTAAGACTCCCCCTCACCTGTCGAGATCGCGACGCCGATCGGCTCTGCGTCCACGGGATGCCCGGGCGTACCGTTCATCCTGATCACGAAGCTGCCGACTTGGCGGATACGCTCCAGAAGCGCGTCGAGCCCCGCCCGATCCATGACCGACGTGAACCTGCTCGGCTCTTCGACCGTTCCGAACAGCGTCCCTTGGGGCGGGAGCACCGACTCGGCGGGCAACCTTTTCAGCAGCGTTTTGAACTCCGAGCCGCTTGAAGAGGTCGCGCAGCCGGTCGTAATCGGGTTTCCGATACTCACACCCCTTGAGATCGATCTCCACCGGGACATCGGTCACGATGGTTGCGAGATGCCTGGACTGCTCGGCCATCTCGGGCGCGGACTTGATCGCCTTCTGAGCGCGGGAATCCGTGATCTCCTCGAGGTGCGCGAGGATGTTGTCGAGGCTGCCGTACTCCTGAATCAGCTTGACCGCGGACTTGTCGCCGATGCCGGGAACGCCGGGGATGTTGTCGGAGGGGTCGCCCTTGAGCGCCTTGTAGTCGATCATCTGCGACGGCTTCAGGCCGTACCGTGCCACGACGGCCTGCTCGTCGTAAATCACGGTCTCGCTGACACCTTTGATCGTGGTGAGCACCTTGACGTGGTCGTCGACGAGTTGCAGGGTGTCGAGGTCGCCGGTGACGATCAGGACGTCATACCCTTCTGCCTTCGCCTTGCAAGCGAGGGTCCCAACCAAATCATCGGCCTCGAAACCGGGGACCTCGAGGATCGGGATCGAGAAAGCGTCGACCACCTCACGGGCGAGCGGCCCCTGCGACCTCAGATCGTCCGGGGTCGGCTTCCGATGCGCTTTGTAGCCGTCGAACGCGTCGTGACGGAACGTCTTCGCTGGCGCATCGAATGCCACAAGCAGGACGTCCGGCTTTTCGTCCTGCACGAGCTTGAGGAGCATCATCGTGAAGCCGTAGACGGCGTTCGTCGGCTGATTCTCGAGCGTCGAGAAGTGGGGCATGGCGAAGAATGCCCGGTAGAGCAGGCTGTTTCCGTCGATTAAGACTACTTTCGATCGGGTCTTGGTCATAGGTTTGGTTGGCCCCTCCTGACGAAGGGGGGACTGGGGGAGGTTCGCGCGCAGAAACCCTCGGTCCGTCGCCCATCGTAAGGGGGGCATCTACGTGCTCAGCGGATTCTGCCCGCTCTGTCATCGAGGAGCAGCCTTCGAGCAAGGTCCGTCAGGCCCGGCTCAGTCCCCTGCGACGAACTGCCGGTTGAGCCGAACAGAATGTCCATCAGGCCCTCCTGGTCATACTCCACCACATCATAATCGCCGGCGATCCCCGCGTCATCGGCCGCCGAACGGAGCGCGTCCTCGAGGCCGCCGATCTTGTCGATCAGTTTGAGCTTGAGCGCCTGCCTGCCTGTGAACACGCGCCCATCAGCGAGGCTCTTCACGTATGCCTTGTCGAGCTTGCGGCCCTTGGAAACATCCGTCAGGAACTGATCGTAGATGTCGAACAGCATCTCCTGGAGGAGCTTCTTCTCGTCCGGGCGCATCGGTCGGTTGGGGCTGCCGATGTCCTTGTACTTGCCCGTGGTGAGCGCTCCCATGTCAACGCCGACCTTGTTCCACAGCCCCTGAAGGTTGGCGGTCTCCATGATGACGCCGATGCTCCCGGTCATCGTCGCGGGGTCGGCAAAGATTCGGTTCGAGGCGCATGATATATAGTAGGCCGCTGACGCCGCTACATCACCCATCGATACCGTAACGTGCTTTCCCCCGGCGCGCACCTTCTCGATCTCCTTGAAGATCTCCTGTGCGGCTGACGGGCTGCCTCCCGGGCTGTTGACGCGGATGACCACGGCCTTGACCGAGTCGTCCTTTCGCGCCCTCTCGAGCATCGACACGATTCTCTCCGAGCCCGAGACGCTGTCGCCGAAGACGCCCGCCGACCCTCTGCCGGCAGTCATTACGCCTTCAACGTGGATCAAGGCGATCTTGTCGCCGCCGAATCCACCCTCGGACCCCAACCCCGCAAGACCGGCGAACAGCACCCCGACGATCGTGATGGAGAAGAGGACCAGCAGGATCGCGGCTATCACGATGATGAGTATGAGACGTCTGGATCGCATGGGCGGCTAACCTCCTGCGGGGAGGGCGAGGCTCCGTCCGAGCCACGGCGACCGGCTCGGACGGAGCCTCGCCCTCCCGATCATATTGACAGATAGGGCCGGACCGATTACAATATCATCAGCGCCGGAGTGGCGGAATGGTAGACGCGCTGGTCTCAAACACCCGTGGGGGCAACCCCGTGTCGGTTCGAGTCCGACCTCCGGCACCATAGGGAAATGGTTTATGGTTGATGGTTGATGGTCAATGGGAGACCGATCCGCCATCAACCATTAACCATGAACCATCAACCATTCCCCTCACACATACCGCAGAAACTTGTTCTCATCGTCCACGAGGATCCACTTCGCGGCGATCTCCTCGTCAGTCAGGACAAATGCGACGATGATGACCTTGTCGCCACATTCAGCGAGGTGCGCGGCGGCGCCGTTAACGCAGATCACCCCCGACCGCTTCTCGCCGGGCAGCGCATAGGTCTCGAACCGGCTGCCGTTCGACACATTCCAGACGTGGACAAGCTCGCCCTTGACGATCCCCGCTCGGTCCATCAGGTCGGAGTCGATGGTGATGCTCCCGATATAGTCCAGCTCGCACTGGGTCACGGTGGCCCTGTGTATTTTGCTCTTGCAGATATTCAGTAACTGAGTCATGGATCCGCTCTCTCCCGATGTTTTTCCGGCGGTATTATACCATTTTCGTTTGTCCGGCAACAACACCCAGCGGGGAAACCTCCCGCAACCGTAGGGGCGATCCTTCAACGGTCGCCCGGGTCGGTGCCGGGCGACCGTTGAAGGATCGCCCCTACGGTTGCGGGAGGTTTCCCGTTAGATTGCCGTCTTGCCCTCGATGGCTTATTCACCGATAATAGTGATAGTCGGTGAACCACTGGGCGTAGGGGCGAAGCATTGGCCACTGGATACGCGAACTCTCACGATCTTCCGTCGCCAATGCTTCTCTCCTACAGCCGACCCCATACATTCAGCCGATCACGGAGGAATCCCACGTGGACATTCGCGTGCTCATCTTCAAGGAAGAAGACTTCCCATTCATCGATACCACTTCAGTCGATACTCAGGAGATCGTGGACGCGCTCCCACCGGTCCAGGAGGTTCGCTCTGTCGGAGTTGCCGGCCTGAGGGAGCGGCTCCGTGCCGACTCGATCGATCTTTTCATAAACCCTTACGGCTCGGCATTCCCAAAGGATGCCTGGCCGGAGATACACGAGTACCTCGCCGGAGGTGGAAACCTGCTCAACCTCGGCGGCGCGCCGTTCAGCGTCCCGGTCCGACGTGACGGAAAGGACTGGCATCAGGAGATCCGTCAGACGCAGAATCACCGCGAGCTTGGGATCAACCAGGCGTACCCGGTCGAGACATCCGGCATCAAGCGGTATGACACCACGAGCACCGAGCCGCTGCTCTCGGGGTTGATCGAGGATTTCTCCTGCGACAAGGTGTTCGAACTGCAGGTGAGGTTCACCAGCGCAAACGATCATCCGAACGAGTTCGGCAGTTCGGGCGCACGGGAAGCGATCCTCCGTCCGCTGCTCTACGCGTATGACTCCGATGGCCGACGACTTGCCGCACCGATCATCGCGATCGACCGCGTGCTCGGCCGGTTCGCCGGCGGACGATGGGTGCTCGCCAACTTCGAGTCCAAGGCGCTTCCGAGGAAAGAGGCGATAGGACGGCTGGCGGCATATGCGGCTCTCGGGGCGACCGACATGCAGATCAGGCCATCGTTCGCATCCTACAAGCCTGACGAGCGCGCCAGTCTGATCCTGCACGTCAATCGCCTGGGGACATCCGGTGATGGGCCGCTCAACTTGTTCTTGACGATCCGCAAGGAGAAGTCGACTGTCAAGACCGAGAGCATCGATATCAGCGATTTCGCGTCTCCATACTACCTCGACATCCCGGTCACTCAGCCGCTGACTCCCGGCCTCTACTCGATCGAAGCCAGGCTCTCGACCGGCAACCCGCAACTGACTGACAAGTACGCCGACTACGCTTCCACCGGCTTCTGGTGCTATGACAAAGCGCTCGTCGGGATGACGCAGCCGCTCTCCGCAGGCAAGGACTACTTCCAACGCGAGAGCAAGCCGGTTGCCCTGATCGGCACGACTTACATGGCGTCGGATGTCCACCGTAAGTTCCTTTTCGAACCGAATCCCGCGGCGTGGGACCGTGACTTCGAGGAGATGCGGGCTGAAGGCATCAACATCGTCCGAACCGGCATCTGGACAGGGTTCCGGCAGATCATGCTCGATCCCGGCGCTCCGAGCGAGGGGATAATGCGCGCGTTCGAGGCGTTCATGTTGACCGCCGCCCAGCACGATATGCCGGTGATCTTCACGTTCTTCGCATTCGCGCCGGAGATGTGGGAGGGCGCCAATATCTACCTCGATCCGAGGTGTCTCCAGGCGCAGAAGGAGTTCATCGCGGCCTTCAGCCGCAGGTTCGCCAAGTTCAACAACCTGATCTGGGACCTGATCAATGAGCCGTGCACCAAGCGTCCGAACCGGGACGCATTCGAGGAGGCCGCCTGGCGCGAGTGGATCTCCGAGCGACACAATCTCGAAGAGAAGTGGAAGATGACCCCCCGGACCAGCAAGGCGCTCCCGGAACCGCAGGACTTCGATGATGCACAGATCTTCGAGAATGCGCATCCGGTCCGCAAGCTGGACTACATGCTCTTCTCGCAGGACGTCTTCAACCGCTGGGTCCGGGAAATGACCGCCGTCATCCGCCAGAACGGCAACCTGAAGCAGCTCATCACCGTCGGCCAGGAAGAGGGCGGGACCGGCGAGAGCCCGAATCCGCAGTTCCACTGGAAGGAGGTCGATTTCACCTGCAACCATACCTGGTGGCTGATGGACGACCTGCTCTGGGACGGCCTCGTGACCAAGACGCCGGAGAAGCCGAACCTGATCGAAGAGACCGGTATCATGTTCGTCGAAAACCTCGACCGCTCCCACCGGCGCACGGAGATCGACTGCCGGAACCTGCTCGAGCGCAAGTTCGTGATGGCGTTTGCATCCGGCGGCGCAGGGGTCATTCAGTGGATCTGGAACACGAACATCTTCATGGCCAGCGACAACGAGGTGGCGTGCGGCTTCCACCGGGCCGACCTGACCCGCAAGCCGCAACTGGAGTTCGTCAAGCCGATGTCGGCGTTCCTCAAGGAGGCCCGCTCGCACTTCATCGACCGCCGGCCGGAGGACGTATGCATGGTGATCCCCCACTCCGCCATGTTCTCCGTGCGCGACCCGGCGACTCCGGCCACAAAGGTCTGCACGCGCCTGATGAGCTACGATCTCGGCATCCCGATACGCGCGGTCGGGGAGTATACGCTGGAGAACCTCGGCAAGCCCAAACTGATCGTGCTTCCGTCGCCCAGGGTGTTGAGCCAAAGCGCGTGGGAGACGCTTCTGTGGGCGGTCGATGCAGGCTCGACGCTGCTCGTGACCGGGCCGATCGACTGGGATGAGTACTGGCGTCCGGTGGATCGGCTGGGGCAGTTCGAGATCGAAGCGGCCACCAGGCCGGTCACCCGCGAGGAGGAGGCAATCATCTTCGGCAGCGAGTATCGGGTGAGCTTCGGCGGCGACAAGATCGCACGGGTCGATAAGGCGGTCCTCGGAGGGCTCGGCGGCACGGTTCGGACGGAGCAGATCGGCGCGGGGAAGCTTGTCTACTCGGCGCTCCCGGTCGAGCTGGCGGACAACATCGAGCCGGCGATCGCACTATACCAGTTTGCGCTGAAGCAGGCGGTGCTTCAGTCGCCATTCAGCATCGAGAAGCCCGAGCCCGGTGTGCTGATCCGGCCGCTGTTCTTCAAAGATGCGATCCTTTACTCGCTCGTCTCAGAGACCGACGTGGACAAGGAGCTTTCGTTCACCGACAACGCGACCGGCAAGGCACTCAAGGTGACGGTCCCCGCCCAGCGCGCGGTGATGTTCCTCCTCGGCAGGGATGGGAAGGTCCTGGCGGAGTACGGGGGAGGTATGCATAGCTGATGGTTGATGGTTGATGGTTCATGGTTAATGCGGGATGCGGACCGCTTCTCCCCATCCGCCATCAACCATGAACCATCAACCATTCCCCATTACTTATCCGTCGCCCAGGGATACTTGAACCCGTGGACCCAGGCGTGCGTATGAAGGCGCTCGACCTCCTCGGGCGTCATCTCGACCTTGTCGGAAACCGCAATGTTCTCATCGACATGTCCCGCGCTCCTCATGCCGGGGATCACCGTCGAAACCGCCGGGTGCGCGAGGGTGAACTTCAGCGCCGCCTGAGCCATCGTGCGACGGTCGTTCTCAACCCAACGGAGCGCCTCGACGTGCTCCCACGCCTCCTCGAGTCGCCCATCCCCGAGCCATCGAGCGCGCCAATCGCCCTCAGCGAACTGATAGCCCGGACCGATCTTGCCGGTCAGGAGGCCCTCCTCGAACGGGACGCGGACGATGATGCCGACGTTGTGCTCGATCGCCGCCGGGAAGAGCTGCTCGGCCGGACGCTGCTCGAAGATGCTGTAGATCACCTGGACGCTGTCTATGAGGTCGGATTTCACCAGCTCGACTCCGCCATACGGGTCCCAGTCGTTCACGCTGACGCCGAAGAAGCGGATCTTCCCTTGCTCCTTGAGTTTCACGAGCGCTTCGTACCACTGCATGTCCTCGTTGAAGGCGTCGCTCCAGACGTGAAGCTGGGTCAGGTCCAGGCAGTCGGTTTCGAGGTTGCGAAGGCTTCGCTCGGTCATCTCGATGATCCAGTCCTTCGGGAAGACCTCGCTCACCGGGACGCCCGGGATCGGCGGCCACTTGTAGTTCTTCGGCGGGACCTTCGAGGCAACCATGCATCGCTCTCCACGCTCCTTGAACGCGCGGGCGATCAACTTCTCGCTGTGACCGTCACCGTAGCACGCCGCGGTATCTATGAAGTTGAGGCCCTGATCCATCGCGCGCTGGATCGCCGCGACGGCATCGTCGTCCTCCTTCGAGCCCCAGTCGCCGCCGATGCCCCATGCGCCGAACCCGACCTCCGATATCATCATTCCCGTCCGTCCCAGGCTTCTGTACTTCATCTCACCCTCCGATTGGTTCGTTGCCTCACTATACCACAGGGAGGAGAGAACACGGAAGCACGGAAGGAGAGGAAGACACAGAAGGAGATTTGTCGTAATTCACGGAAGACTTGAGGGAGGAAGCGGAATGAAGGGGATTCGGATGTCCACTGTGAAATCCTATGCTCAAGCTGTCCTCGGTAAGCTGATCGAGCGCATCGGCATTCGGTCGGTCGCGTTCGAGGCGACACAGGAGTGCAACCAGGACTGCGTCTTCTGTTACAACGTCTGGAAGGCCGGCGCGTATCCGCATGGGCAAATGGATGCCGCCCGGTCGAAGGATCTTCTCGATCGCATCATCCGGGGATACCGCCCGCAGGTTCTCAGCTTCACCGGCGGAGAGCCGCTGCTTCGACCGGATATCGTCGAGCTGGTCCGACACGTCTCCCGGCGAGTCAGCACCAACCTCATCACCAATGGCACGCTCATGACCGACGACTTGGCGAGGGAACTCGTTCAAGCGAAGGTGCGCACCTTCGAGTTCACGCTCCTCTCTGCTGATCGCGAGGTCCACAACTCGCTTGTCGGGCGCAAGTCGTTCGATGAGGTGATCGATGGGATAGCTTCAGTCCGCGCAGCGGGAGGCAATGTGGCCACCACCTTCGTCGCGATGAAGCAGAACATCGGTTCGTGGCAGGAAACCCTCCAACTGAACGCGGCGCTCGGCGTCTCGGGGATACTCTTCAACCGGTTCAACGTCGGCGGTTCGGGCATCGAGTGCGCGGACGAGTTGATGCCGTCGGTCGATCAGTTGAACGAGGCGCTCAGGCTCGCCGACGAGGGCGCAGAACGATTCGGAATCAGCATCTCGTGCGGAGTGCCGATTCCGCCGTGCGTGGTTGATTGGGATCGTTACCCGAACGTTCACTTCAGCCACTGCCCGGTCGGGACTCGCAAGGCATACCCAACGGTCGATCCGCTTGGGAATGTCCGTCCGTGCAACCACTCGCCCACGCTGCTCGGCAACCTATTCGACTCTGATATGCGGACGATCCTCCGCTCCCATGCCGCGGCCGGGTATGCATCCGGCACGCCGGATGAGTGCCTCGACTGCGAACATGCGCCCGTCTGCCGTGGAGGATGCCGCGCGGCATCCGAAGTCTGTGGGGATGCGTGCGGCATCGATCCGTTCGTGGAGCTCTGCGGAGGATAACACGCCGTGAAGATCACTCGAGACACCGTAATCAAATGGATTCTTGGCCTGACCTTTCTCGCGATAGCAGCGGCACAAGGATGGCGGATGTGGCAGGAACTTCGTGAGAACTGCAGGATGTGCTACCTGCCGACCAATGAGCTACCGAAGCAGTCGATGGATCACTCGTCCTTGACCCGTAAGTACCATGACCTCGGGGTGATGAGCGACTCGGCGTTTGAGAAGATCTCGGAGATTCGGCATGGGGCGTAGCTTTTCGGGCCGCTGAACCGTTGTGGTATGTGGGGGTAATAGACGATGAGGAACCTGCACTTCGCGTATGTCGTCATAGCCGTTCTGCTGTTCGGGGCCGGGCTGTTCAAGGTCAAGGTCTGGGAACGTTCACTGGGACTCCGACCGACGGAGTTCAGGCTAGAGATGTCGGAGAAGCACTTGTCGACGATCTCCGACCTGCTCCATGTATATCGAGTACGCACCGGCCGATACCCAACGAATGATGAGGGACTCCTTGCGGTGCCGGAGTTGGCGGCTCTCGTCGGCAGTTCAGGGGAGGTTCGTTCCCGGGACTATCGCTGGAGAATGAATGACGCCGGGATACTTTCTCCGTGGGGTGAGCCCTACATCTACGAGAATGAAACGCACGAGTCAGGGAACGCCATGTGGTTGGTGCGGGTGAACGATGATGTCTGCGTCTGGTCACTGGCGGCAAAGAAGGCATACAGCCATTACTCGACGTGGTCATCCTGGCTGGGGCGAGCCAGGATTGCCCTTATGCTCGCAGCCATCCTCTTCTTCGCTGCTTTCATCCGAGGCGCCGTTCGAGCAGGCGCATCATCACCTGCCAGCAAGCTTCCCCGAACAGCCCTCCATCTACTCGGGGGCATTGGGCTCGGCGCGGTCGTGGCATTGTTTCTCCCCGTATTGATGGGTGTCACGACGTGCTACGTCACGAACTACGGGAACCGGTCTCGCACGCCGAAACTGACCAGGGAGTACATGGCCTTGATGACGGAGTACCGCGGGCGCGGCATCATCGGCGACTCGGCGTTCGAGAAGATCGAGGCGGCGATGAAGAAGAGCAGCGGCGAGGACTGACAGGAGGGCGACATGCGCTACCTATGTCTGGCAATCGGGCTCATACTCCTGGCTTTGGGAATCTTCGGATTCGATGGCCGGGCCGGGCGGATACTGGACCCGTATCCTCCGCTGCGGGGTCTCGATTCGAGCAGACAGCAGATGGAGTGGGTCGCCCATTTCGTGAGGGAGTACCGGGTCACCAATGGGCACTATCCGTCCAACGATGAAGGTCTGATCCTCATTACCGATACGATTCGGCGCGCACGTGCCGACGAGCACAGGTCAACCGATGGCGACACTCCCAAGTGGCCGGGGTTCCGGCCGGGCCAGTTCGACGGTATCTCCGTCACTTCGCTTTGGGACGAGCCCTTCATCTACGAGAACCGCCGAGGGATCCCGGCAGCCAAGTTCGCCGGATCGATGGTGGACGCGGACAAGGACCGAGAGTACTCGGTCCGGGTGGATGACGGCGTGTATATCTGGTGTCTCGCCGCCGCTAAGCTCGACGAGATACATCACTCCCGTCTGAGAAAGAGAACTCCGATCAGAGCATCGCTGATCGGCCTCGGTTCGTTGTTGGTCCTTGCCTACCTGATTCCCACCGTCAGATCGGTCGATCGATCCCGACGGGGATTCCCTGCATACCGAGAACTGCTGGGGTCACTCGCAGGTGGCTTCGGTGTCGGCGCGCTCGTGTTCATATTCCTCTCGCCCCTGTTCGCCCACGTCTCGTGCTACAAGATGGCGATCATGCACCCGCCGCGCCTGCGCGAGGGTTACGAGGAGTTGATGACCAGGTACCGGGATCAGGGCGTGATCAGCGATGAGGCGTATGAGAAGCTGATCCTATCGGTCAGCAAGTATCGAAACCACCGCCGATAGAGGACATCCGGCAGCCGCAGTCTAATGCGGAATGAGCGGGAGGGCGTTGAAGCCCTCCCCTACCGTTTGTGAGGACATGAATGAGACGAGTTGCCGTCATTGGATGCGGGGGAGCAGGTAAGTCGACGCTCGCGAGGGAGCTTGGCTCGATCCTTGGCATCGAGGTCATCCACCTGGATGCGCTGAACTGGAAGCCGGGATGGGTCGATACCCCGACAGAGGAGTTCCGGGCGGTGCAGGATGACCTCTTGAAGCGCGACTCCTGGATCATCGACGGCAACTACGGGGCCACGATGCCCGGCCGCCTCGCCGCGGCGGATACCGTTGTGTTCCTGGACTACCCTACCCTCCTCTGCCTCTACCGCGCCATCAGGCGGATCATCCATTACTATGGAAGAACCAGGCCGGACATGGGTCCGGGTTGCCCTGAGAAGTTCGACCTGTCCTACGTCAACTGGATCCTCGGATTCCGCAGGCGGCCTCGGACATCGATTCTCAGACGGATCGAGGAGCACTGTGAGGGCAAGAGAGTGATCATCCTGCGCAGTCCGAAGGAGGCGGAGGCGTTCCTTCGAGAGCTGTCTCGGCACACCCCGACAGAGGCAGCGTAACCGTGAACTTCGTCCCGACGCCAACCGCGCTCTCCACATCGACCGTTCCTCCATGAGCGTCCGCTATCGTTCGCACTATGGAAAGCCCCAGTCCCGTTCCATCAAGTGTGAGTTTTCGGGCCTCGTCACTGCGGTAGAACTCCTCGAAGATGCGTTCCTGTTCCGCGTCGGGTATGCCGATGCCTGTGTCTGAGACCACTATTCGCAAGCGATCATCAGCTCCACCAACGCGCACGGTGACGGTCCCGCCCTGGTGCGAATACTTGATCGCATTGCTGACCAAGTTGGTGAGCAGTTGCTCCAGCCCCTCGGGGTCGCCGCAGATGACAGGAGTATCACCCCGTCTATCGGTAATCACGTTGATGGACCTGGCCCGGGCGTATTCCTCATGCAGGCCAACGACGGTTTCGATGAGCTGCTCGATGTGAATCTTCTTCCGTCTGGACGAGGGCAGCCTCTCCTCAGCGGCCGCGAGGATGAGAAGGTCGCCGACGACCGCAAGCAGTTCGCGCGTCCTGCGCTTGGCCCTCAGTATCATCTCGCGGGCATCCGGGGAAACCTCTCCGTGCAACCCATCGGCCACAACTCGCAGCAGGCTGTCCACCGCCGCCAGCGGAGAACGCAACTCGTGCGCCACCTTGCGCGTGTAGACGCGTTTCGCCTCATCAAGCCCGGCGAGATCATCGTAAGCGATCTGGAGCATATCCGCATTGTGGCTGACCTTCCGCAGCAGTGTAACCACCTGATCCTCCCGGAAGCGCAGACGGCTGGCGGTCGATGTCGCAAGGTAGACCGTCCCATAAAGCGCGGTCGCCATCACCCAGACAGCCCCGAGGACCGAGGTCCCGTTCACGTGCATTCCGGGGAAAACCATGCCAATCGGTGAGTCGTAGTGGGGAAGCAGTTCAAAGTACTCACCGATCGCCATGATCGCGAAGATGGCCAGGGCCACCGTGGCCTGTGCATAGGCGGCTCGCCGGGAGAGCAGAATGCTTGCGATCACCATGTGGAAAACGAAATAGAAGCCAAAGAGGTTCTCGATACCGCCTGAGAAGTGGATGAGCACTCCGAGGATGACCAGATCGCACACGATCTGGATGTTCGCCAGCCGTGAGGAGATCCTCTCGATATGCTCGACCCCGACGCGGTTGACCTGTCGCCAGTCCAGATAGGCCACCAGGTTGTAGCACGGGATGGCGCATGCGGTGACGTACAGGCTCAACCATGGAAGAGAGCTGTCGAATGCGAGGCGCGCGACCAATATCGTGGCGGCAACTCCGACAAACGCAAGCCAGCGGAGGCGGATGAGCCACCCGATCCGATCGATAAGCTCGAGTTGCGAGAGGCTGAGGTCGTCATTCTCCATGACGAGTACGGCCCTATCTCTTACTTGCCAGGATAGCTTCGATCTTCGCAGCAAGCCGATCCGGATCCAGAGGCTTCTCGAGGAATCCCTGGACAGGCAGGTAATCTCCACTTTCGTCGGAGTCGCCTTGCCCGAAGCGGAACCCGGTGGTCTGATGGATCGAACTGGCGACGATGATCGGCACTTCTCGAAGCGACGTATCCGTGTGATGCCTGATCTTGGAGACCCACTGGAATCCTTCGATCCCCTGCGGCATCATGATGTCCAGGATGATCAGATCGGGCCTTGCTTCCTCCAATGCCTTGAACCCCGCGTCAGGACCCTCCGCTGTGACGACCTCGTAACCCCGGTCCTGGAGGAGAAGCTTCGTCGCGTCACGGTAGTCAGGATCGTCATCGACAATCAGGATCTTTGACTTGCTCGCCATATGTCCTTCACCTCTCTGGAACAAGCTCTGTGGCGTGTTCCGTTGATCAGAAACTGACTTAAGTTAAGAGTATGTCAAAACCCGGCTTTTGTCAAATTCCCATGGCTTTCACTGCTATGCAGGAGCATCCTCACCGGCCAAACTTGACATCACCCAACCCGCGTGGTACCTTACCGGTGATAGAGGTGACCACATTGGATTCAGCCACACCGAAGAGCAACCGGGCGACGCCGATCACCGCGCCGCGGAGCATCCCCCTGATCATAGCCTGGGTTCTGGCAGTTGCGGCCATACTACTTACAATCGCGATACGCATCCGACTGCTGGGAACACCGCTGGAACGCGACGAGGGCGAGTTTGCATACATGGGACAGCTCATCCTCAAAGGAATCGCCCCATACAAGGTCGCCTACAACATGAAGCTCCCCGGCATATACGGCGTCTATGCCCTGATCATGGCAGTCTTCGGACAGACGGTGGTGGGGATCCACATCGGGCTTCTTCTGGCGAATCTGGCAACAAGCATACTCGTCTTCCTGCTCGGCCGACGGCTATGGAATACGCAGGTCGCGCTGATCGCCGCGGCGACCTATCCGATACTGACAATCGGACCGGCGGTCTACGGGCTCTCGGCTCACGCCACGCAATTCCAGATGCCGATGGTCCTGGGGGGGAGTATTCTGCTTCTGAAGGCTCTGGAATGCCGCAGATACGGTCTATTGTTCTGGAGCGGCCTGCTGATGGGGATGGCATACGTCACCAAGCAGCAGGCGATCATGTTTGCTGCCTTCGGGGGATGCTATCTGGTCTGGGCGCTCCTTCGCTCGCGGGAGTTCGAGCTGCCGCTGATCCTCAAGCGCGCCGCCATCTATGCACTGGGGGCCGCCATCCCATTGGCCGCTGTGTGCATCATCGTCCTGGCATCCGGAGCGTTCGGCAAGTTCTGGTTCTGGACGTTTTCCTACGCACGCCAATACGTAAGCTTGATCACTCCAGACGCAGGACTCGGGCTGCTCACCTATACATCCTCATACATGCTCGCGTTCATCCCGTGGCTGGCAGCACTCGGGGGCATAGGCTTGGCCGCTGTCTGGATTGATAGGATATCCCGAGAGCGTGCAGCGTTTATCACAGCTTTCCTCCTGTTCGGGTTCCTGGCGACGGCCCCCGGACTCTATTTTCGAGCCCATTATTTCGTTCTGGTCATGCCCGCCGTATCGCTGCTGATAGGCGTCGCGGTAACGTGGACGAGCCGCCTCCTCTCGCAGTTGAGATTCGCGGCCTTGCTGCAGGTTCTGCCGCTCGTCCTGCTGGCCGCTGCGGCGGCACAAACGATAGCGGTGAGCGGTGAGTTGTTCTTCAAGTCGACACCAACCGAAGCCTCGCGAATCGTGTATGGGGGCAGCCCGTTCCCGGAGTCGATCGTCATCGCTCGTTACATCAAGGAGCACACGAAGCCTGGGGAGAAGATCGCAGTCCTCGGGTCCGAGCCTCAGATCTACTTCTACGCCGACCGTCCCTCAGCAACCGGCTACTTGTACGCGTACGGCTTGGCGGAGGTGCAGCCTCTCGCCCACCAGATGCAGCAAGAGGTGATTCGCGAAGTCGAGTCGGCTAAGCCGAAGTACATCATCTACGTGAACCTTGGGGGCTCTTGGCTGCTAAGAACCCGCTCGGACCGGACGATCCTCTACTGGCTTGCTGACTATGCGGCCTTGCACTACAAGGTCGTCGGCCTGGTGAATATTGTTTCGAGCGACCAGACCGACTACTATTGGGGCGAAGATGCGGACTACTATGCCCCTGCAGTCGCTCAGGGCATCTGCATCTTCGAGCGCAAGCCTGATCGTTGAGGCTGCCGTTTCCAGATCAGACTCGCCGGGACTTCCCGCAAGGTTGGCCCTATCGCGTGCCCGAGCCCGGGTGCATTCGCGTTGAGTGGGTAGCAAGTAAGGAAGGAGTCTCCTGTAATAGTCGGTAATGGTTTGTTGAAGGACAAACATTCCGAAAGGAGACTCCCAGAGAATGCTTACACTTTTGCACACAGACTCCCTCCTTCAGGCCGCTCGCGACTTTGCGCGCAGCTACATCGATTGCACGGACTTAGGGTCAGCCGAGGAGCGTATTCAGATCCTGGCGCGTCAGATTGCCGGCGCAATGATGAGTGAGGTTGCCGCCAAGATGAGCGGAAAGCCCACCTACAAGGGTGTTGGGATAGAATGCGAATGCGGCAGACTGGCCAGGTTCAAGGGATACCGGAAACGCTTCATTCGGACTTTGCACGGAGACATAGAGGTCGAGAGGTCATACTACCGTTGCGACCATTGCAGGCGGGGCTACATTCCATGGGACCGCGAGCAGGGGCTGTCCGAGAGAGTATGGACCGCCAGAGTGAAGGAACTCACCGCCTCGATCTGCGCCGCGCTTCCATATGAAGCAGCCGCAAGGCTGATCGAGCGAACCACGGGTATTGCGATCGAAGAGAGCAGCGAAGAAGAGATAGTCCGGGATGTTGGGGAATGCCTCCGCCGAGAGGAGCAGGAAGCGATCATCTCTGTGGTAGACACAGGTGAAGAGGTCTCCTGCGAGGCGACGCCACAGAGGCTCTACATTGGCATAGACGCGGCCAAAGCGCACACCGATGGCCAGTGGCATGACATCAAGACCATGGTGGTATACGAAGGCGTTCCGGCTGCAGGCAAAGACACGGATACCGTCACCAACTCGCGCTACATAGCGGCGCAAGAGACGAGCGACGAGTTCGGGAGACGGGTATACACCAGAGCACTGCAAGCCGGCTATGACGGGGCAAAAGAGCGTATAGTGATCGCCGACGGCGCAGACTGGATATGGAGAGAGGTCAGGAATCATCTGCCGGAGAGCATCAAGATCATCGACTACTGGCATGCCTGTGAGCACATATACGGCTTGGCGCGGACACTCTACGGAGAGGGGAATCCCAAAGGGAAGCGCTGGGCAAACGAACACTGCCGGAAGCTTAAAGAGAAGGGGCCGGGGAGTCTGCTTAGAGCCATGAAGCGGCGCAGAGCACGAAACGATTCTGAGAGGGAAGCGCTTCGGATCGAGACAGGCTACTTCAGAAAGTACCGCAAGTACATGAACTACCCGGCATACAGGGCCAAGGGGATGATGATAGGCAGCGGTCCGGTGGAAGCGGCGTGCAAGGTGATAGTAGGCCAGAGGTTAAAGCAAGCCGGGATGCGATGGACGAAGGACGGCGCAGATGCAGTGCTCGCGGTGAGAACTGCCCTCCTAAGCGGCGAACTGGCTCGGATCGAGCACGCAGCACGTGCCGCCTGAGCCGTGCTCTACCCACTCTGAGGAATTCCACCCCCCGAGCCCTGACGGCCGTGTTGCCTCATTTAACTTTGTTACCGAAACGCCATTCGTTGCGTCATTGATAATGTTACCAAGTAGTGTGTTCAAGTATGTCAGATCGGCTCTTGATCGCCGCTCAGGGCCGCGCCTTGCTCGCTTTCGATCTGTCTTTATTCGGCATCCTGTCAAGCTTTGATGATAGCCTGTGGATGCGTCTTAGTAGCTCCACCGGGTTCGTCGCTCTACGTTCTTTATCGAGGCGATCCTTTGCTTCATCGTCAAGCCATCCTTCAACACTTATCAGCTTGCGGTACGGCGTCATCGCAGGCTCATAGCGTTTGATCACTTTACTCCCAATCCGCTCCTTTTCTTTAAGACGCATCATGGGCTGACAGAAGTTGTGATACGCCACGATCAGCGGATATATCGCCTTTAGTACCGCAAGCTGCTCGTCCGTCTCGAATCGCCGGTAACCTATAAACTGCCGGACTACGCTCCAGTTCTTCTGCTCTACATGACATTGATCGTTCTTCTTGTAAGGCCGACTGCGCGTAAACGTGATCCTGTGCGCTCGACAGTACTTGTTCATGTGATGGTTGATGAACTCGCCGCCGTTGTCGGTATCTATGCCTCTGACTGCAAACGGTGCGCTCTTGGACGCGGACTGCACCGCAAGCACGGTTCCGTGCTCCCCTCGGCCTTTCATTCCATCAAGCGCTACCCATCCGGTCGCTACATCAGTCATAGTCAAAGTATACAGGAACTCTCCGCTCCCGTCACCTCCGCAATGACCCACCAAGTCCATCTCGAAGAACCCAGGCTCAGCTTCATCCCAGTCGGCAAACGTCCTCACCGGGATCTGAGACCGAAGCAGTGTCCCCGGCTTTGTTAAGGTCCTCCCTGTTAGCGATAGGGCAGACCGCTCCTTCTTCATCAACCTGTCGATGCTCGACGCGCTGATCGAGTTAAGCAGCCTCTCTTCTTCTGGTGTAACCGTTATCTCCCCGAATGACTCCAGTATGGGTAGAAACTCAGTCAGAAACGGCTGCAGACGCTTACCGCACGCGTAGAAACTCGCAGCCCAGAGTGTCTTCAGCTTGTGGGCTATCGGCTCGTATTTCGACTTCCTTGCGCGTCTCACTGGACTCCTCGCTGGTGGAACTCCTTTCGCGAACAGCCTCACCAGCGACTTCCTGTGGTAACCGGTCAATCCCTGGACTTCACTCAATACCAGCTTCTTCTCCGATTTGGTGGCTTTGCCATATTCTTTGCGTTTGCGCCTCACGACTTCTCTTACGGATGCAGTTGTCATCTTCTCCATGCCTCAGTTTCGGTAACATTCTTATCTGAGGCAACGTTTCCGTTTCGGTAACATCGTTCGTGAAGCAATTCGACGGCTTGCACATCCTCCCCGTTTTCGTGTATCCTATGGTGGTGTTTTGGCAATACTACGGCTGAACGTATAGAGGTAGAGATATGGCCATCAAGGTTCTACTCCCGATGCTGGGCCAGACGATGGAAGAAGGTACCATCATCCAGTGGTTCAAGCAGGAAGGCGATAGAGTCGAGAAGGGCGAGCCCCTGCTCGAAGTTATGACCGACAAGGTCAATATGGAGGTCGAGTCCCCGGACGCGGGCATCCTCCGCAAGATAATCGCGCAGCCTGATGAGACGATCCCGATCATGGCGATGATAGCGATCCTGGGCACAGCGGACGAGCCGATCGACGCGCTTCTCGCCGATGTTTCGACTCCACCATCCGCTGCCAAGGTGATCGAGACCGAAGAGGAGGACGTTCTCTCGTCCACACCGACCGCGCCCGCGCTTTCGATCGAGACGCCCTCATCTTCACCATCCAGAGTGTTCATCTCCCCGCGTGCCCGCAGGTTGGCGCACGAGAGCGGCGTCGAGGTCGACGCGCTCGTCGGACGAGGCACCGGTCCTGAGGGCCGAGTCGTGGAGAGAGACGTCCGGGCCTATGCAGCGGAAGTACAGGAGGCCGGATCGGTCAAGGCGACCCCACTCGCCTCAAAGGTGGCGGCCGACAAAGGCATCAACCTGCGAGAGATCGTCGGCTCGGGCCCGGGCGGCAAGATACTCCGCGACGATGTGGATCGAGCAGTCGCCCCCAGACCCGCGATCCCGGCGCTTCAGGGCCGGGTGATCCCTTTCACAGGCATGCGCAAGATGGTTGGCGATGCCGTTGCCAGGAGTGCGCAGACCGCGCCCCATGTGACTCTTATGCTGGAAGCGGACATGACGGAGACGGTCAAAGTCCGCGGCCAGATCCTTTCCGAACTGGAGCTGAAGTACGGAGCCAGGATTTCGTTTACGGATTTCATCGTCAAGGCGGCCGCACGCGCGATCCTGGATCATCCGATCGTGAACTCCAGCCTGCAGGGAGCGGAGATACGAGTCTTCGACCAGGTCAACATCGGGGTGGCGGTTGCGATCGAGGGTGGCCTGATCGTCCCGGTCATCAAGAATGCCGACACCAGGAGCCTCGTCGAGATATCGATGGAGTTGAAGCGACTCGTGGACAAGGCGCGGGCAGGAACACTCTTGCCGGATGAGATCAGCGGCGGCACTTTCAGCATCACAAACCTCGGGGGTTACGGCATCGAGGCATTCAACCCGATCATCAGTCCCGGCCAGAGCGCGATCCTGGGCGTGTGCCGAATCGTGGACAAGCCCGTCGCGATCAAGCGACAGGTTGCGCTCCGTTCGATGATGAACCTCTGCCTGTCATTCGATCACCGGGTGATGGACGGCGCGCCGGCGGCTCAGTACCTCCAGAGATTGAAGGAACTGCTCGAGTTGCCGTACCAGTTGTTGATTTAGGAATGTTTTCAATGAACCTTGATATCGATCTTCACACTCACACGTATCACTCACCGTGCGGGCAGGCGGAAATGCTCCCGGCCGAGATAGTCCGGGTTGCAGCGAAGAAGGGAATCACTTCGCTTGCGATCACGGACCATTACTACGAGTTTACCGACCGAGGCATCTTCGACAAGATCAGAGAATCGGTGACTGCGGTCCGACGCAACCTGACGAACCCGCCTGAGGTATACTTCGGCTGCGAGGCCGAAGTGATGGCTCCGGGACGGACTGCAGGCAGTCAGCAACTCGCCGACAGCCTCGATTTCGTCATGGCCGGGACGACTCACTTCCAGAACACAGGGGTCACGGACCTCCCGCCGGGCGACGACGAGTTCCGCGCGTTCCACTACCTTCGGAACTTCGAGTACGCGGTGAGCCTGCCATGGGTCAACGTCATCGCGCATCCGTTCTTCGTCGTCCCCAGCGTTTGCTCGGTCGAGATACTCGATCACCTGAGGGATTCCGACCTCCTCCCGGCGATCGAGCAGGCGAGGGAGAACGACGTGGCGATGGAGATCAGCCGGAGAGCGATTTGGCCCGGACAGGAGGGCTTCTCTCTGCGGTTCTACACACTCTGCAAACAGGCAGGGTTGAAGTTCACGATCGGGAGCGATGCTCATCGCCTCGAGGATGTCGGGAACGTGCATGTCCTCGAGCCGTTCCTCGACGAACTGGGCATCACCGAGGCGGATATCAGGCTGCCGAGCCACAGGGATTAGCAACGATTCGATCCCCCGATGGGGAAACAGGAAAGCGGTGTCAAGCCACCGCACTCCAAAAGGAGGTAACGTATGCAGAAAGTTGCCGTAATCGGGGCGGGGCATATGGCGAGAGTGCATGGACTCGCCTATGCGAGCATGACGAATGCCACGCCCGTCGCGATCGTCGACATCCGCAAGGACGCAGCCGACGAACTCGCCGGGGGCCTCGATGCGCAGGCCTTCACCGATTTCGACGCGATGATGCGGGCCGTCAATCCCGATGTGATCGACGTTTGCGTCCCTACCCCATTCCACAAGGATTACGTGATCAAGGCGGCGCAAGCCGGTAAGCACGTCGTGACCGAGAAGCCGATGGGCCGGACGCTCGACGATTGCCGGGAGATGATTGCGGCGACCGAAAAGGCCGGCGTCAAGTTCATGGTCGCGCACGTGCTCCGGTTCTTCCCCGAGTTCGCGGCGGCCAAGGCGCAGATAGACGCCGGCGCGGTCGGCAATCCAGCGATCGTCCGCACCACGAGGGGTGGCGGATTCCCGATGGCGTGGAACGACTGGTATGCTAAGCCCGAAATGAGCGGCGGGCTCGTGCTCGACCTGATCATCCACGACTTCGACTGGCTACGATGGTGCTTCGGGGATGCCGAGCGCGTCTTCGCCAAAGGACTTGTCGATCGAGGGCTCGATCATCTCGACTACGCGCTGGTCACGATCCGCTTCAAGAGCGGGGTGATCGCCCACGTGGAGGGCACATGGGCGAATCCATCCGGCTTCACCGTGAAGTTCGAGATCGCCGGAGATGCGGGCTTGATCGACTTCTACAACAAGGAAGCGATGCCCCTGAACGTCGCGCAGAGGGACGCCGGTGACTCCAAGCAGGCCGGCGTCGCGATCCCGGAGAGCCCGACCGCCGAGAATCCGTACTTCCTCGAGCTTCAGCATTTCATCGATTGCGTCGAGGGTGACTGCAAGCCGGGCATAACGGCGCACGATGGGATGGCCGCGGTCGAAATATCGCTCGCCGCACTCGAGTCGATCAGGACCGGCAAGCCGGTAGAGGTTGGTGCAAGGAGATAGAGATGGCCGTCAAAATCGGGATGATGAGTTTCGCTCACATGCATGCCCACAGCTATGCCGGTTGCGTCAACCAGCTCTCCGAGACGGAACTGGTGGGTGTCGCCGACCACGACCCTGAGCGCGCGAAGAAGGTCGCCGAGACGTTCCATACCAAGGCGTTCCCGAGCTATGAGGAGCTGCTCCGGCAGGATATCGCCGCGGTCATCATCGGGTCGGAGAACATCCGCCATCGGGAGCTGACGACGATGGCCGCAGAGGCCGGGAAGCACGTCCTCTGCGAGAAGCCGATCGCCACGACGATCTCGGACGCCCAAGGGATGATCGACGTCTGCAAGCGGAACGGCGTGCAACTCATGACCGCCTTCCCGTGCCGATACTCGCCCGCGATGGTCCGCCTGAAGGCGCTTGTCGACGGCGGCACGATTGGCGAGGTCCTCGCCATCAGGGGCACGAACCAGGGACGGATGCCCGGCGGATGGTTCATCGAGAAGGACAAGAGCGGCGGAGGCGCGGTAATCGATCATACGGTCCACGTGGCCGACCTCATGCGCTGGCTGCTCCGCAGCGAGCCGTCGGAGGTCTACGCAGAGATCAGCAACGCCATGCATCACGAGGGGTACGACGATGTCGGGCAGTTGACTATCACATTCGACAACGGAGTGTTCACGAGCCTCAACACGAGTTGGTCGCGCCCGAAGAGCTTCCCGACCTGGGGAGACGTCACGATGGAGATCACAGGCATGAACGGCGTGGTCTCGTTGGATATGTTTGCTCAGGATTTTGCCATATACTCCGACAAAGCTATGTCAACGAGTTGGAACTTCTGGGGGGACAACATCGACTTGCTGATGATTCGGGACTTCGCGTCCTCGGTGGCGAACGGCACGCCGGTGAACGTCACTGGTGAAGACGGACTCCGCGCCGTCGAGGTCGCACTCGGCGCCTACCAGTCCGCCGAGATCGGCGTCCCCGTGAAGCTTCCGTTGGGATAGGGAGTATGGGGGTATGGGAGTGTGGGAGTCCGGAGCGCCCATTCTCCCATTCTCCCACTCCGCCGAGGTCTGCTCTTGTTCTGTCCGAAGTGTCGAGTGAAGATGAAAGAGGAGCCGCGCAGCTTCCATAAGAAACGCAAGTGGATCTGCCCCAAGTGCGGCAAGGCCCGCATGCAGAGCCCGAAAGAGACCGACCACGGAGGCACGGAGAAAGGCCGCTCAGTATGACACGCCCATTCCCACTCATACTCCTACTCATACTCATACTCCCGCATCCCACGCTCCAAGCCGCCGACGGGCCCGCCCTGCCCTACTTCACCATCACGGTCGTAGATGACGTGACCGGGCGGGGCGTCCCCCTGGTCGAGCTGACGACGACGAATCACCTCCGATACGTCACGGACAGCAACGGCATCGTCGCCTTCTACGAGCAGGGCCTCATGAACACGGATGTCTTCTTCCACGTGAAGTCCCACGGCTACTCATATCCCAAGGACGGCTTCGGTTATGCGGGTCTGGCGCTCAAAACGACCGAGGGCGGGCGCGCCGAGATCAAGGTCCACCGCGACAATATCGCCCAGCGCCTCTATCGCATCACCGGCGAGGGAATCTACGCCGAGAGCCTCCTCGTCGGGCGTCCCGTGCCCCTCAAGCAGCCTGTGATCAACGGCCTCGTGTTGGGCCAGGACTCCGTCTTGACCGCGGTCTACAAGAACATGGTCTACTGGTTCTGGGGCGATACGAACCGGCCCGCGTATCCGCTCGGCAACTTCCATGCCTCCGGTGCGACGTCCCAACTGCCGGGCAAAGGCGGCCTCGACCCCGAAGTCGGCATTGATCTGACCTATTTCGTGAAGGAAGACGGCTTCTCCAAAGACATGATGCCGTTCGACGCTCCCGGTCCCGTATGGCTCGGCGGGCTTCTGACGCTCAACGACGGCACGCGGGGCGAGCGGCTCTTCGCCATGTATTCGAACGTCGACACCGCGATGAAGGCGCAGGAGATCGGGATCGCCGAGTTCGACGACAAGAAGGAGGTTTTCGAGAAGATCGAACAGTTCGACCTCGATACGCCGATCCAACCGAACGGCCATCCCTTCAGGGTGACGGACAAAGGCGTCGAGTGCATCTACTTCTCGCCGGTCACCCGTGTCCGGGCCGACGTGGCGAGCTACAAGGACCCGTCAAAGTACGAGGCGTTCACCGCACTCAAGGAGGGATCGCGCAAGGAGAAGCTGGAGATCGACCGCGACGCTCAGGGGAAGGCCCGGTTCGCGTGGAAGAAGAACACGCCCGCACTCTTCCCTCAGGACGAGGCGCGTCTGATCAAAGAGGAGAAGCTGAAGCCCGAAGACGCGCTCTTCCACATTCAGGATGTCGCAACCGGAAAGCCGGTGGCCTACCACGGGGCGTCCGTGAGTTGGAACGAGTACCGAAAGCGCTTCGTGATGATCATGTCGGAGATATTCGGCACGTCGCTCCTCGGCGAGGTATGGTACTTGGAGGCCGATACGCCGCTCGGTCCGTGGGTCTACGCGCGCAAGATAGTGACTCACGACGCCTACACATTCTACAATCCGCGCCACCACCCGATGTTCGACAAGGACAACGGACGGGTGATCTACTTCGATGGGACCTACACCAACTGGTTGACCGGCCATACCAATCACACTCCGAGGTACGACTACAACCAGATCATGTACAAGCTCGATCTCGCTGATCCGCGCCTCGCACTGCCGGTACCGTTCTATGGATTGAGAACGGCGGGTGCAACTGGGCTTGTGGTCAAGGAAACCATAGTCGGGACGATCATCAACCAGTCGGGGGGAAGGGGAAAGCTCACATCGGTAGCCTTCTTTGCGCCTAACCAGCCAATGGAGGGGTGCCGGCCCGTAGTTGGAGCGGGCGGGCGACTCTCACTGATGCCTCAGGAGAAGTCGGACGCGGCCGACCAGTCCGGGGGGGGCGACCGGCGTCTTGCATTCTATGCCCTGCCCGCCGACACGCCGAATCCGCCGCCCACGACGACGCCTCTCTACGAATACGTCAGTCCCTCGGGCAGTTCGTTCACATACTTGACCGATCCGGCGTGGAGACAGGAGGGATTCGTCCGCGCCGAGAAACCGCTCTGCCTCGTCTGGAAGAACCCGATGACGGTGCGCCTGCCATAACACGGAATGCGCTTCGTGGAGGGGCGCTTTCCTGCGCGGTGGCTCGACACGCGGCGACGGCGTCAAGCCGCCCCAGACCAAAGCGACGTCGAGCCGTCGCACTCCATATGGGTTGACATCGGCGATAGGCTGGTATACAATCAGGCAACAATTACCGCGTTCTTCCTGAGGGGGTGACGTCATGAAACCACAGTGCTTTACCGCAGCCGGCAAGTTTACTGCACATAAGGCTTTGTCACATCTCCGGAGGGACGTGTAGGCTGCCGGTTGAATACATCCAGCTCACACACAGGCCGTCCCGATCGGGGCGGCCTTTTTGCATCTGGGTGTTGGGACTTACGTGTCTGGAAGGAGGACGCTATGACTCTGTACGATGAGACGCCGGCTGGGTATTATGACGTGTTGTTCACCGGTCTGGAGGGCGATGTGGGGCTCTACGTCGAGGAAGCGCAGAGGTCGGGATCGCCGGTGCTCGAACTGGGATGCGGGACGGGGCGCATCGTCATCCCGACCGCCGAGGCAGGGATCGAGGTCACGGGCCTCGACGTCTCGCCGTTCATGCTTGATGCGGCGAGGCGCAAGGTGGAGAAGCTGGAGCCCGAGGTGAGAGCACGGATAAAGCTTGTCGAGGGCGACATGCGCGACTTCAGTATGGCCACGGAGTTCCCGCTGATCACGATTCCGTACCGGGCGTTCCTGCACATGCTGACGGCCGAAGACCAACAGCGCGCGCTCGGCTGTATCCGAGAGCATCTGGCCCCGGATGGTCGCCTGGTCTTGAACTTCTTCGACCCGGGGCTCGACTGCATCCTGGGTGGCATCCATGAGACGAAGCCTGAGATGACAAAGCGCCATGAGGGGACCGTGCCGGCGAGCGGGCACCGACTGATTTTCTATGACCGCGGCATGTACTACCCCGAGACTCAGTCGATCGTGCAGGAGAGCGTGTTCGAGGAGCTTGATGGCGATGGGAACGTGATCCGACGGACCGAGGACACGTGCTCGTTCAGGTGGATCTACCGTTATGAGATGGAGCACCTGCTCGCGCGCACCGGGTTCGAGGTCGAGGCGCTATACGGCGACTTCCGGCGCGAGCCTTACCGGTACCGCGGCGAGCAGATCTGGGTGGCGAGAAGGGCATTGTGATTGACCTGTGATACGGGACAAATGAAAGAGGGAAGCACCGACTGCTGCTTCCCCTTCCAACTTACCTGCTTGTACTCTCGGCGGTCTCAGTGCCGCCTTCGCCTGAGGGCTCCCGCGAGGCCCACGAGGCCCGCTCCGAGCGCCAGGATCGAAGCCGGCTCGGGAACAACCGGCACCAGGACGCCGAGCTGCCGACCAACCACGTTGTGGAGGTTGTCAGTGAAGTCCCAGGTTGTCGTTGTGTCGCCGTATCCGGGCTTCACGGTGATCTTCCAAGCGCCTACGTACATGTTGCCCCACGTGAAGGGGTTCGTGTTCGTTTGGCACCCGTATGCGCCGCCCTGATATGAGCCGATCCAGTTCTCCGGAGGGATTATGGTTACGAGCCCCGGAGTCCAGTTCCCCAGGTTCACATGCCAGTCGAAGATCGGACCCGTGTGGTCGTAGTTGCGCACGTAGTCCAACGAGTAGATGTAGTCATACACATCCTCTTGGGCGTTGTAGATCTTCTGCACCGTGATCGGATCCATCACCGGAGGATCGGCCATAGCAGGCGCCGCCACCGAAACGATGAGCAGGCAGGCCATCAGTGTAAGATACCTTCGCATCATTCTCACCTCCTTCCGTCACACATCTAAGATAGATTCAGAGACGTGCCGGATCATTGGGAATGCTGCGCTGCTCCGAGGTATGCGCCGATCTTTGGCAGGAGGTGATGCTTGAGCAGATCGGACACTGCTGCTGCGGATGGCTGATGGTAAGCGTAGCGTTAATAGAAACGCCCCGGTTTCGAGCTTCGGCGCACGGACCGCGCCTGGGAGTCGTGCATCGGGTTCGCATCCCGGGCTTCGAAGCTCTGACATCTCATTTTAGCACATCGGCGCGCTGTGTCAAGCCATTTGTGAAATTCTACGCGAATAACTGGTGATAATACCAGTGTCCCCAGAGAGACTGGCACCCAATCAATGCGCCTCGTGGAGGCCGAGGCGCGCGAAGAACGAGCTTATCGCGAGCATGGAGACGAATCCGAGGGCGATGTACAGAACTATCGAGCCCTTCTCGTGGGCGTACATCTCCTTCAGAAGCGCGAATCCGACCGTGTAGAGGAAGCTCCCTGCCACGAGGCCGAGCACGATCCCCATGATGAGAGGCGATTCGCCCGGGACGAAGATCAGGCCGACGAGCGCGCCGAGTGCGGTCGTGAACTCGATCAGGGCGGTGATCCCGAGTGCCTTCCATCGGCCGTACCCCGCGAGTCGAGCCACGCAGACGAGCGCCAGGCCTTCAGGTATCTTGTGATATGACACCGCGATCAGGATCATGATGCCCACGTTCGACGCCGACGCCGATCCCGCACCGATCGCGAGGCCGTCGACGGTGCTGTGGATTCCCATCGCGACCATCAGGAGAATCCCGAGGCGGAGGTATCCCTCCTCGCTGGCCGATGCGGCACATGCGGGACATAGCACCGAGACGTAGCGCCCGATCAGCGCGAAGAGGCCGACGCCCCCTGCGATGAGTACTGCAGTCATCGCCGGCCCGACCAACTCCGAGGTTTCGGGGACGATGTGCGCGGCCGTCACTGCGAGGAGCGACCCCGCGGCGAAACTGACGAGCGCACAGAGTAGCCGGTGGCTCACCTGCTTGCGGCCGATCGCGAATAGCCCGCCGATCGTTGCGGCGAGTATGGCAATCACGGCGCGCAGTATGACTGTGTTCAAAGTTGTCAGCTCATGTATATCGATGACCTAACCTCCACGCAAGTCGGAACACAGAGACACAGAAGGAACACGGAAGCACAGAAGAGATCATGAGGATAGAAGAGAAGCTCCATCGGCTCAAGACCTCTTCCGTGTCCTCCATCTCCTTCTGTGATTCAGTGTTCTACCGGTGCCTCAAGAGCCGCATGCCATTTGCTATGACGAGAAGCGCGCTGCCCTCATGACCAAAGACGCCGAGGGAGAGCCGAAGCCATCCCGCGAGCGTCGTGCCGACCAGTGCGCCTATTACAATCAGCGCAAAAATCACGTTCTGCCGGATCACCCGCACTGTGTCGCGGCTCAGCCGTATTGCATACGGGAGCTTGACGAGATCGTCCGACATCAAGGCGATATCGGCCGTCTCCAGTGCAACGTCGGAGCCGGCCGCTCCCATCGCGATTCCGATCGTCGACGCGGCAAGAGCCGGCGCGTCGTTCACGCCGTCGCCCACGACGGCCACTTTCCCGAACCGCTCGATCAGGACACGAACAATATCCACCTTGTCCTGCGGCAGGAGTTCCGCATAGTACTCATCCACATTGAGTTCGCGAGCAACGGCGCGCGCGGTCGCCTCATTGTCGCCCGTCAGCATGACGATGCGCCTGATACCGATCCTCCGAAGCTCCCTGAACGCCTCCCCGGCTGTCGCCCGGATGGTATCCGACACGGCGATCATCCCGGCAAGACCTCCGTCGGTCGCCACCATGACGACGGTCTTGCCTTCCTGCTGCAGTTCGAGCAGCCGATCGTTCCAGTCGCCGATCTCGATGCCGAGCTGCTCCATCAGCCGCGAGTTGCCGACGATGGCAGTCGATCCGTTGAACTTCGCCGCGGCCCCCATTCCCGTCAGCGCCTCGAAGTCGGTGATCGCCTGCGGGAGGAGATGCTGCTCCTTCGCGTATCGGAGAATCGACTGTGCGAGAGGATGCTCCGACCGGCTCTCGACGCTCGCCGCGAGGGTCAAGACCTGCTCTGAAGTGAAAGTATTCGCCGCGACGACGTCGGTTACCTCCGCCTGACCGGTCGTGATCGTCCCTGTCTTGTCGAAAACGACGACCTTGATGCCCCCGGCGGCTTCGATGTGCGCCCCACCCTTGATCAGCACTCCGTTGCGGGCGGCATTTCCGATGGCGGAGACGATCGCGACTGGTGTGGAGATGACCAGCGCGCACGGACACGAGACCACGAGCAATGTGAGGCTGATGTACACGGCCTCGACGAGCGTCGTGCCGGCGACGTATGGCCAGGTCGCGGCGATGACGACCGCCAGACCGACGACGGCCGGTGTGTAGTACCGACCGAAGACCTCGGTGAACCGCTGAGACGGCGCTTTCTCGGCCTGAGCCTCCTCCACGAGGTGGATGACCTTCGCCAGTGTGTTGTCCTCCGAAGTCGCAGTCGCACGGATCTCGAGCGACCCACGGTCGTTGACGCTTCCGGCGAAGACTTCGTCGTCAACCGTCTTCTCGACGGGGATCGACTCACCGGTGATCGCGGCCTCATTGAGTGTGGACGCGCCCTCGACGACGATTCCGTCGGTCGGGATCTTGTCGCCCGGACGCACGACAAAGATGTCGCCGACCTTGACCTCGCTGATCTCGACCTCGTGCTCGTGGCCCTCGTGAAGGACCGTCGCCTTCGTTGGGAAAAGACCCACCAGAGAGCGGATCGAGTCACGGGTGCGCTCCATGGTACGCGCCTCAAGAGCGTTGCCGAGGGAGAAGAGGAACATGACGGCGGCGGCCTCGAACCAGTCGCCGATTACCATCGCTCCGACGGCCGCGACAGTCATCAGGAAGTTCATGTCGAGCACGAGTGATCGCAGGCTGTAGAAGGCTCCTCGAGCGGCATAGAATCCGGCGACGACTGCGGCGACTCCATAGAGCGCATTCGCCGGTGACTGCCATCGAAGGGACAGCAGTCCGCCAATGACGAGTGACGATCCTGCGATCGCAGTGAGCAGGGCCTGATTCTCGAGCCTGGTGCGCACCGGTCGGGCGATCTCCCTGGGCTCCTCCCCGGCAATGGCTGTTTCCGGCGACTTGGCGCGCTTCACATCGTAGCCGGACGCGCGGATGCGCTTCTCGACGGCGGGGATGGTGACCTTGTCAGGCTCGTACTCGAGGCTGAGCTTCGAGGAGGCGTAGTTCGTTGATGCCCAAAGGACGCCGGGCATCCTTCCGACGGCCTTCTCGAGCTTGAGCGCGCAGTCGGGGCAGTCGAGTCCGACGAGGGTGAGGGTCGTGTGGCTGAACCGCTCCTTCAGTTCGACGCCGATATGCTTCGCTCGACGTTCGACATCCTCGATCCTTGCCAGGTGTGGGTCGTACGTGAGGATGAGAGTGCAGCCCGCCCGATCTACATCCACCGATGAGATGCCTTCGACCTGAAGGAGCGAGTCCTTCAGGCGGTTGACACATCGCTCGCACTCCTCGAAGCCGGGAGGGAGGATCACCGGTAGGCTGAGAGTTCTGGTTTCAAGCACTTTGGAAGCCCTATAGAGCACACCCGTAGGGGAGGCCTTCAACGGCCTCCCGCCGGCGGGCGGGCGTAGAAGCACCGCCCCTACGGCCCATCGAGGTATTCCCAGAATCCTGAGTGTCAGACACGTCAGACGGTCGGGCTGATCCCAAAGAGCGCCGCCGCGTTCTTGTAGAGAATCTTCTCCAGGTCCTCTCGCCCAAGACCGGCTTCCTCGTATGAACCTGCGATGAACCCCGGATGGATCAGGTCGAGGTCGCTACCGAAGAGAATGCGATCAGCCCCCGCGATTTCCACCGTCCGGCGGACTTTGTCGGTTTCGAGGCCACTGGAACAGAACTCCAGATACACATTGTCCATCGACTTGATCACGTCGGCCGCCTCACGCCATGCGTCCGAGCCTCCGTGGCCCATGATGAACTGCAGGTTCGGGCAGTCGCGGGCCACATCCTGGATCTGCGACGGTGTGCCGGCCCCATACGTGTGGATCAGCACGGGCTTGCCATACCGCTCGACTTCACGAAGGAGCGCGCGGTTCTTCGGTGAGTTGGTCGGCTGACGGCAGTACGCCGGGTGGATCTTGACGCCGATGAAGTTCGGCTTCTTGAGATAAGCCCCGAGTTCCCTGCACGACGCCTCGAAGTAGTTCGGGTTCACGGTGACATATCCGAGCAGTTCCGGGTGGCCCTCGATCGCGTCGGCCATCTGCTTGTTGCCCTGAACGAAATCGTAGACGATCGCATAGCTCGACGACATGACCGTCCTGTTGATGCTCCGATTCCTCATGATCTCCAGGATGTAGTCTATGCCCCACCGGCGCATCGGGAACGGCCACTTGCCGTAGTGGGAGTGAACGTCGATGATGGGAATGCCGGCGAACGGGTGATCGAGGCTCAGCTTCACGTCCGGCACACTGACACCGAGGATCCGCTGGAGATTGCCCCCCAGGATCAGCGCCTTCTGATTGTCCGTCAACTCGGCTTCCACCACACCATTGAGTGAGGCGCGCATCGAGAGTGTCGGGCTCCCCGATCCGTAGACGACGCGCTCGGCGCCGAGGGCATCGACCGTGACCGCGAGCGAATCCGGCGTGTCATTGACCTGGGCTTCCAGGAATATGGACGGATGCTCCAGAGCGGCGGCGATTCCCTCAGCGAGATTCCCGTATCCGATCCCGGTGAGGATCACAGGAATCGTCGAGCCTTCGACCGCGCAAATGACTTCAGACGGACCACCTCCTCCCGCACCGTTCAGGATGACCGGCATCCCGAGCCGCTCCAATTCCTTGAGGATCGGCTTGACCAGCGCGGAGTTCAGCTTCCATCCCTGCTGCTCGGGAAAGAGCCTGAGGGCGACGAAGCCTTCGCTCTTGCACTTCCCGATCTCCTCGATCACGCCGAGATGCCGGCGCGGATCGACGGTTGCGACCGGAAGCAGGCCGGGGTTCGAGTCGCAGACCGCGAGCGTCTCCTCATTGCCCTCCCGAAAGTCGTACGCGATGCCCTTGAGCGAGTATGTCAACGCTCCGGCGATTCCGTACCGGCTCATCGACGACCTGAGCTTCTCGACCGAGACATCCGTGTCGCGGTATGGCAGGAATCCGAAATGGGTGCTGCAGTCGATGACTGTGTAGCCCATGATGTCAACTCCGTGCAAAATGCCGTGCGACCTTCTGCACGCCTGTGACGATATCGTTCACGTCCTTGTCCGTGAAGAACTCGTTGCACGGAAGGGTGATGATCGTCCTCAGGATCTCCAGCGTATTCGGGCAGTCGCTCTCCTGGTACTCACGGGGATTGGCATGCGGGCAGGTGAACGGGCAGCCGGAATCGCCGTAGGTGATAGTATTCAGGAACATCGGCGACATGTAGATCGGCTTCCCGATGTACCCTACTCCTGCCGGGATTCCCTCCTTCGAGAGCGCCTGGCCGAACTCGACCGGCGTGACCCCAAGCAGCGATTCGTCGATCGTGATCGGATAGAGCCACCAGGAATGCTTGCAGCCTTCGCGGACGGTGGGAAGGTTGACTCCGGGGGCGTCGGCGAGACCCTTCGTGACGGCTTCGGCGATCTTCCTTCGGCGGGCGACAACGCTCTCAACCTTGCCGACCTGCGCGACCGCGACTGCGCCCGTCAGCTCGTTCATGCGGTAGTTGATGCCGAGGAACGGGTAGTCACGCGCGCCCGGCTCTCTCGGCCAACCCTTGTCGGCAAACAGCTTGGCGCGTCGGCCGAGGACATCGTCGTTGGTGACCGTTATGCCTCCGTCGCCGGCGGCCATGTGCTTCGACTGCTGCATGCTGAAGCAGCCGATGTCGCCCATCGTGCCGACGAGCCGTCCCTTGTACTCGGCGAGATAAGCCTGGCAGCAGTCCTCGATGACCTTCAGATTGTGCTTCTTCGCAATATCGAGGATCGGGTCCATGTCCGCCGATTGGCCGAACAGGTGGACGACCAGGATCGCCTTCGTTTTGGGCGTGATCCGCGCCTCGATGCTCTCGGGGAGCATCGTGTACGTCTTCGGGTCGAGATCGGCGAATACGGGAATCGCGTTCTGGAAGAGGATACCGATCAGCGACCCCATATCGGTGATCGGCGCGGTGATGATCTCGTCGCCCGGATTCGGGTTGGCCGCGGCCACGGCGACATGGATCGCCGAAGTGCCCGACGTCGATGCTATGCCATGCTTGAGGCCCAGAAGAGCCGCAAAGTCGGCCTCGAATTTGTCTACGAACTTCCCCCCGTATCTGAAGAGGTTGCCGGAATCGATCACCTCTCTGAGATTTGCCGTCTCCTCCGCGCCGAACCCCCGGCCCGACTTGTTGCCTACGGAAGGCAGCGGCCCCGTCCGAACCGGAGTCCCGCCGTCTATCACCAGTGTCTCGCTGTCCAAAGTAGCCACCTCGCATTATCTTTTTTGCCCAAGCGACTCTGCCCGGACATACACGCTTAAGATGCTACACCGACCACTGAATTCCCTCCCGCCTTCATCCGCACTCCAAAGGGTGTCAAGCCACCGCACTCCGACGAGAAGCGCCCTGTCCGCGGCTGGAAGCCGTGGGCAGGGCGCTTATCTTGCATATATCTGAAACCTGATCGGTCGGCTCTACTTCTTGCTCAGCTCCGGCACGATCTTGGTGAGCTTTGCGATATCCTTGCTGTCGATGGCGGAATTCGCGCCCAGGACCGACGGGAGAGCTTCCACCAGTGGCTGGCGCAGGATCCTGCGGCAAACGTCATCCATCAACCGAAGACCTACCTCCTCACGCGTGATGTTGGCAGTGTACACGAAGGCATCCGTCTTCCTCGTGCCCAGTCTCTTCTGGGTAAGTATCCCCTTCTTGGAGAGCTTTGCCATCGTAAGCATGATGGTAGAGTAAGACAGCTCTCGGCGCGGGTACATGATCTTGAAGACTTGGGCCGATGTGATCGGCGGCTGGAGTTCCCAGATCACGTCCATGATCTGCGCCTCCAACTCCCCAAGCGACTGCCCCAACAAGCCTTTCCGAATCCCGACATAGTCCCGCGCCCCGTTCTTTGCATTCATATAGCCACACTCCTTTGCTGATCTTCAGCGAATTCTGGGCTCCTCGCTGCGGTTCTGCGACGTCACATCCATGAGCGCCCGCGGTCAAGTCTGAGAGTTACAACAACTAGTACGCGTGGCGATCTGTGGGTCTCAAGACCGCAAGGAACGTGTTGCTGTGATATGATAGCAATCCGTGGGAGCGCTGTCAAGCTTTATGTACGACTTTGCCCAGGTGCAGCAATGATCATCGTGTCTGGTCACGTGGATCTGTATCCGACCCATGCTACCGGGCCGCGCGCGGCTCGAATTTCGGCTTGTAGTCCGAGCAGTTGAAGGACTTGGAGCTCTCCTGCGGCGATTCGGCTTCCGACAGGTAGACGTAATCGCCGGAGACCGAGCACCGCTGATACGTCTCGTCATAGAGCCCGCAGTCCATGCAGCGTCGAAGGACATTCCAGCATACCGCACAACGCAGGCTGCCGACGAGTTCGATGCGACCGCACAACGGGCAGTGGATGTAGACCTCTTTGAAGCCGTGATCGTCCTTTCGGAGCGCCAGCCTGATCTTGTTGCAGAAAACGTCCAGTTCGGCGGAAGCCGTCGCACAACTGCTGAGCACCTGGTTCATCTCCTCCAGCTTCATGTACTCGATCAGCCGCTCGTCGATCACGTCCGACAGGTGGTTGGCCGCTTTTTCCAGGGCTTGAAGATGCTGGCCCGCCGTTTGTGACTTGAAAGGCTTCGTCTTCTTCTGCGCCTTGCCGATCTGCTTGAGGATCTCCTCCGTCACGCGCAGAGGCACGCGCAGGAACGCTTCCGTCTTGGCCGGAACCTCACGGATCGCCTCCAGAATGCGCTGCGTCTCGGCTGCTGACAGATTCTCGTCCTTGATCTTCCGTACGATGCGGGCCTGGAGTCCCGGATCGGAATTCATGGTCTTCAGCAGACGCGCATGGGCCTCGGAAAAGCAGCTCTCTGACGCGCCGCTGAATGACTCGATCAGCTCGCGCTGAATGGCCTCGGGGAGTTCGAGCAGGTCGAGATGACGGCGGAGGGTGCTCTCGCTCACACCGAGCGTTTTCGCGCACTTCTCCCACGTCATGAAGCCGAGCAGCGACTCGATGGCCCTGGCGCGGTCGATCGGGTTCAGGTCTTCACGCTGGAAGTTTTCGAGCAGCGCATCTGCGGCGGCATCCTCGTCGTTCATCTCCCGGATGACCGCCGGTATCTCATCCAAACCCGCCAGGCGGCTCGCGCGATACCTGCGCTCGCCCATGACGATCTCGTACTTATCGTCTTTGGGTCGGACTACTATCGGCTCGAGGACCCCGCGCTCCTTTATCGACTGAGCCAGCTCTTCCAGGCTGCTGTCGTAGAACGTCTGCCTCGGCTGCTTGCTGTTGGTGACAATCTCGTCAACGCTGATTAGTTGCAATGCGCACCCCCATTTGCTTTCCCCACTGAGAATACTCCTACTCATTATTATGGGATCAGAGCACGAGCCGAATAGGGACGAAGGCCGCTGCGGACGAAAAACCGGCATATGTACTTGTGGAAGCCGAGCTTGAATGCTATACTCCGAATATGCCACGCTCCATAGCAGGAAGGTTTCTCGTACTGTCCGTCATCCTGATCATCGCCCTGTCCGGCTGCGGCGGAGGCGGAGGATCGCGGCTTTCCGTGATCCCGGACGATCCGCGATCCCCCCGAGTCTGGACGGTGCTCGTCTACATGGCGGCGGACAACAGCCTGGAGTCGTCCGGAATCGAGGACATCAACGAGATGGAGACCGTCGGCTCGACAAGCCAGGCGACGGTACTGGTGCAGATCGACCGCAGACCCGGCGGCGATGACACCAACGGTGGCTGGACGACTACGAGAAGGTATCGCATCACTCGCGATTCCGACCCATCCCTGATCGGTTCGGAGCTTCTGGCGGACCTCGGCGAGCTGAACATGGCCGATCCCGCGCGACTGACCGATTTCGTTCAGTGGGGAGTGCAGAACTACCCGGCTGAGCACTACCTCCTGGTGCTTTGGGACCACGGACAGGGATGGCAGAGCCGCGCGCTCTCCGTTCGACCAAGGGAAGTCCGAGCGATCCACGTCGACGAGACGAGCGGAGGCGACGACATGAGCCTCCCCGAACTGGAGGAGGCGTTTGCTCCCCTGCCCCGCATGGACATCGTGCTCTTCGACGCGTGCCTCATGGGGATGGTGGAGGTCGCGCATTCGATCGAGAACTCGGCGGATATCATGATCGCATCCGAGGAGGAGATCCCCGTCGCCGGCCAACCGTATCAGTCGCTGGTGGGGAGGCTCGTCTACAATCCGAGTATCGAGCCGCCAGCGGTTGCATCAGCGGTGGTCGATGACTACATCAGCCACTACAGCGGAATCAGTTCGCCGTGCACCCTCTCCGCTCTCGACCTGAGTCGCATGGGGGAGCTGGTATCGGCCACGGATGATCTTGCCGCACAGATGATTGCCGCCAGTGGAGCATGGGGGTCGGCGATCCGGCTGTCAGCCGAGCAGGCCCAGCACTTCCAGAGCGACAGAGCCGGCAACTCGACCTATACCGACTACCGCGACCTCTACGACTTCGCCTGGAGGGTCAGGGGATCGGTGCTCAGCGTGCCGATGCGGACTGCGGCATCGGATGTGATCTCCGCGATCGAAGCTGCGGTCATCGCCCAGAGGAACACCGGGGGCACTGTCACCAACTCGCACGGAGTCTCGATCTACCTGCCCACGCCGGAGACTCGTTCGGGTGCGCTCCTCACGCAGTACGCGGGCATCAGCTTCGGGCGGGATACGCAGTGGGACGAGTTCCTCGCGGCATATTAGAGGCTATCGGCGGAGAGTGGTGTCCACTCGTGGCCGACCATCCGCAAATGACACCTCGACCGCGCCGTCCTGATCCGTGCGGCACGCCTTGATCCCCCGCGCCGTGAGCCTTTCCAACACCTGCCTGCTCGGATGGCCGAATGGGTTGTTCCGACCGACGCTGATGACCGCGACCTGAGGGCTGACCTCATCGAGCCAGGAATCGCTCGTGGAGTCGCTGCTGCCGTGATGAGCCACCTTCAGCACGCCGCTCCTGATGTCGCCCGCGAACTCCATGATGCTCGCCTCGGCATCGCGTCCGGCGTCACCCATCAACATGATGGACGACCGCCCGCTGGTCACGCGGAGGACGATAGAGTTGGTGTTGACGTCATCCTCTGTTCCGACCAGGTGCTCTTCCGGCGGGTTGAGTACCTCGGCTCTCGTTCCATCGCCGAGGTCGAGCACCTGACCCCTGACCGCCTTCCGAAATGGGATACCACGATCTCGAACGGCGACCAGGAAGTCCCGATAGGCCTTGGAGGGATGTGGTATCGCCGGATCGAGCACCATGCCGACGCGGAAGTCGCGCACCACGGCGGTGAGTCCGTTGAGATGGTCCGCGTGCGGATGAGTGAGCACGAGGACATCGATGCGGTTGACACCCTGCCTTCTCAGGAACGGCTCGATGAGCTTGTAACCAATGTCGCCCGATCCCTCCGAGCCGCCGTCGACCAGCATCGTGCGACCCGAGGGAGTGCGGATGAAGGAGCAGTCCCCCTGCCCCACGCTGAGAAACGTGGCGGCGAACTGACCGGTCACCGGCGGCCTGAGCGCCTCCTGCCAGATCCAGGCGGCGAGGACGGCCAGAACCGCCATCAGGAGATATGCCCTGTTAAGGTGTTTTCGTGACGGCATTATTCGGCTTCCTGTGAGGTAAGATGATGCGGTAAGCGTATTCAAGTATCGCCAGAAGCACCGCATAGTACAGCAGCATGAACACCCATGTCGGGGAGCGGACGGAGTATGATGACCACGAGAACCCGCTCAGCGCAGTCACGATGGATAGCATCCATCCTGAGATCGATCCCGTACCCAGCGCCGCCGCAGCACCGATCGGCGGGAGCCAGTTGAAGGCGAGCGAAACCAGGCCGAAGACCGTGAGCGCGACGACCAGGAGCGTCACCATCGCGTTTGCGAGAATTGATACCACCGAGACGTAGTTGAAGTAGTACGCCGTGATCGGAAGGGTGCCGAGAGTCGCGGCGACCGACAGGAGCACCGCGGCGGCGATGTTTCGCCGGCACCACTCAGCGCACCTCCAGAACGGGCCGTACCTTCGAGCCGGTTTCTTGACGTCCTTCTCCTCCTTCGACCGAAGCGATACCTCCAGCAGCGGCATCACCAGGATGATCGCCAATACGGCTGCGAAGGAAAGCTGGAATCCGACATCGTAGAGGCTCAGGGGACTCGCCATCAGGATGATCAGGCCGCTCAGCATCACGCTGTCAAGCATGTCAGGCACTCTCTGGAGGAGATACGCGGACAGGAAGACGGTCACCATGATCGTCGCTCGGATGATCGACGGACCTCCGCCTGCGAGCCCAGCGAACCCCCACAGAAGCGCGATGAGAAGGACGTGCAGCCAGGCGCGAGGGACCGTCAACCTTCGAAGGATCCACCGGAAGATCAGCACAATGATCCCACAGTTGTACCCCGAGGCCGCGAGCAGGTGCATTGTCCCTGTACGCATGAATGCCGACTGCACGCTGAGAGGGAGCGCGGAATAGTTCCCGAGCAGGATTCCGAGGAGCAGATTGCCCCGGTCGTCCGGGAAGAGACGGCGAACCTTCGCTGAGAGAATGGACTTGAACCAGCCGGTCGCGCGCCCGAGAACGCCTGATCCGGGTCCAAGGCGCTCCGTCACCCCGGTGGGAATCACCATCGCGCAGTAGATCCTCCGGCGGGCCAGGTAGTCGGCATATGAGCCTGAGTCGGGGTTCGCAGGCGGAGCGGGCACCTTCAGCCTGCCGTGGATGCGCACCCTGTCGGCATGGAACAGGACATGGTTGTCGATCTCCTCCGGCTGCCAGGTTGGCCGATAGATCGTCACCATCGCCCGGCCTGTGACGGGGTACTCGCCGGTGTACGTCTTCACCGATTCGGCGCGCAATTCGAACCGAACGCTGCCGTCATCGCGCGGCTCGGGGTCGGAGGCAATGACTCCGGTGAGGTGGACGAGCTTTCCCTCAGCATATCGGCTGATGTCGTCAGGAGGCACGACCCATCCGGCGGAGGTCCGGATCAGCCCGACGAGGAATACGACGCCCGCCAAAACCATCATCGATCTCGGCACCGGTCTGATCGGCACGACTGCCGCCGCGAGGATGAATATGGATCCGACCCACAGGCCAGTCATCGGCATCAGATGCATCGCGGCGGCGCACACGATCCCTGCGATGTAGGCGACTGCGATCGGAAACAGTGGTCGGTGATGTAGGTTCATAGCTTGACGAACGGCTTCATCTTCGCGAGCGTCTTCGGGCCGATGCCCTTGACCTCCTCGAGTTCATCGACCGACTTGAAGGCGCCGTGCTCCTTGCGGTAGTCGATGATCCGCTGGGCCATCGCGGGGCCTACTCCGACGAGGTGCTGGAGTTCGTCCGCACTCGCGCTGTTGATGCTGACCGTGCCGTCGCCGGGCTTCTTGTATTTCTGGACGCCGGCACTCCCGCCCTTGCTACCAGAGGCACGCGTGCCGGACGGAGGCTCGCCGCCTCTCACGACGGACACGACCGGCGGAGGGACCCGGCCTTTCGGAGCGATGTATACCTGCTGGCCGTCCTGAAGCTTCTCGGCGAGGTTGATGGTTTCCAGGTCCGCATTTCCGGAAGCGCCGCCCGCCGCCTCGATCGCGTCCTGCACTCGGCTGGCAGGCTCCAGCTCATAGAGCCCCGGTTTCGCGACCTTTCCGGAGACGTGCACACTGACCGTTCGGGGCTTCTCAGGCTCAGGAGAGGTGACGGTGTCGGCGGACGCTCCTCCCGGCTGGATCAACTTCACCGGGCCTGAGTTCATTTGGGCCGCTCCGGACTTGGACAGGTAGAAGACCGTGCCGGCGAGCACGATCACGAAGAGGACTATGACGCCGATGATCTGCGGCCGGGTGTAGCTCTTCACGGCAGGACACCTCCGGGGATCAGGATGCAGAAACCGCTTACTGGCGGGATTATATCACCGGTACTGAGGGAAAGCAAGGCCTGGATTCCTGCGCGGACATGAACATGGTAGTGGGGCGCGTGCAGAATGAAGGCGACCATTGGGCTCGCCAGTCATGGGCCCTTGGCAAGACGGATGGCATCCGCCAACTCGTCCGGCCTCTGAGAGCCAATGATAATGTGCTTCCCATCCCAGAGCAGAAGCTGTACCCCCCGGTTGCCGATGACGTGATAGACCCTAGTTCGGAATACCCAGCCGTAGTATTCAAAGAGCACACCGTAGGCCCGCGCTTCGACGTGGGCAATGTCGCCGAACTGGATCGCGCGGTACGACCTCTGCCATGGGATGCGCTTGATGTATATGCCGTCATTCCGGACCTCGGTGATCTGCTTTGTCACGAGGAGCAACACTGCAAACAGCCCGAGAACCGAGGTCATGACGATCAGGCTCCCAATGACCTCGGCTTTGTTCAGGCCTGAGGTCGCCCAGATGCAGAACACGTAGATCAGCGCGATCGACCATATCCATTTCGACGCGCTCTGGACTTCGCGAAATGTTACGTTGGACTGAACATCCATCACTGCTCTCCTGCCCGATATGTGGCATCTCCAGATGCAAACGTTCCCTTCGATCACATCAGAACGAGTCCTCGGTAAAGCGGTAGCCTCTGCTCCGGACATTAGTGCAAACACTACCTCTAGGTAAGGTTGGTAGTTAGCAGCACTATGGTGTGCTGCAGTCGGTGCACCCCGGGGTTTTGCCCTGGCAGACAGAGATGATGCTCACTCTAACCGCCTCATGCAGACGAGAATCCGTATCGTTCTCTCCTGCGAGCGAGCTTCAGAAATCCTCTTCTCGGAATCGGTAGCCTCTGATCCGGACCTTTCTGCTGCCACTACCCTTAGATAGGGTTGGTGATTGGCAGCAGTAATGCGGGCATTGCGGTGCTGCCAACGTAGCACCCTGGCTCTTTCCCTTGCAGGCAGAAACGATACTCAGTCCAAACCGCCTCATGCAGGCGAGAATCCCTATCGTTCTCTCCTGCCAAAGCTTCAGAAATCCTCTTCCTTGAACCGGTAGCCCCTGATCTGCGCCTTCGGGGCGTCATCCACGATGTAGTTCACCGCGAGGAAGCTCCCGGGCGCGGTCTCGACCCAGCCGGTGTATCCGCTGTCCGAGTGCGGGCTGCGGTCGTGATCAAGCGGGAGGATCACCCCATCCTGCTGCTTGCGGACCGGATCGAGCGCGCTCTTCGCGGACTCCAGGTATGCGAATGTGTTCTTGGCCCACTTGGTGTGTCCGCCGGTGTAGTGGCGGTAGGTGATCAGCACCTTGCCTGATCTGGTGACATGTGCGACGGGGCGGTGGCCCGCACCCATGAGCGTCTCGAACGGGCCTTGCCAGGTGAGCCCGCCATCCGTGGAGATGCACTTGTAGATCGGCCTCCCCTGCCCCGTGTTCTCGCGCATGTAGCAGATCAACTCGCCACCGGGCATCTCGATGATCGACGCCTCGCAGAAGTCGTAGCCCTTCCGTGACGCCACAGTGATCGGAGCGCTCCATGTGGCGCCCTTGTCGGCACTCCTGTGCACGTATTGGGCGGTGCTGCCGGTCGCCTTGTCGCGGGAATGGGTCGCCAGCAGCCAATCGCCGCTCTTCAGCTCGACCACCTCATCCGGCATGATGCCGTGGACGCCGGTGACCTTCGGCACGGACCACGTCTCGCCGTTGTCGTTGCTGAAGAAGAGCAGGTTCTCGGCCTTCTTCACGCCCGCATTGGTCTCATCGGGGCAAGCGAGAAGATCGCACACTATAAGCAGGCGGCCGTCCTTCAACTGCTGGACCTTCGGGCAGTTATACTTCGAGATGCAGTCGTTCTCGCGCTTGACATCGATCAGCACCTTGCGGTCGGAGAATGTCTTGCCCGCGTCGTCACTCGTTCGGACGATGATGCGGCAGAAGGTGATCGGCTGATGGCCATCGCTCTCCCGATAGACGAGCACGATCCGCCCACTCTTCGTCTGAGTCAGGCTCGGGAAACACTCGTGCGCCGAGTCATCCCGGCTGATGGTGAACTTCTCGATGGACACTCCGATACCTCCTGTGGCGGCGATTGACGCGCAGAGCATGAGGGCAAGCATGGCTAATGGTCGATGGTTCATGGTTGATGGGCGTGAAAGACGATGACGCCGAAGTTCTTCGGCTGGTGATAGACGCCGGGGGAGAGCGACCACGCGAGGAACTGATCGTCCTCTGCCCCAGGCCCGACGCGCTCACAGCGAAAGAGATTGACGCGCCAGGAGTCGCCATCCACGGGCGGGCTGCTTCGGGCGCGGCCCTTGAACTCGATCCATGGGATGGCGATCTCGACGGTGTACCCCTCGTCCGTATCCTCATGGTCATCGAGCGTGCCGTGGACCTGCGCGCCCGTCCTGAGGCCGAGTACATCGTACTTGGAGAAGATGGCGTATCTCCCCTGCCAGCCGGCTGCGGTCACGTTGAGATCGACGCCGACGTTCCGGGGGCTGACATCGATCTCCCAGTAGTGGCGTCCGCTCCAATCGGGATCGATGAATATCTCGACGGCATCCTGAGCGAATACGGGATCATCGAACTTTGTATAGGTATTCCACACATCCCTGTCCTCGCAGTCGAACGCGACGTAGAGGTATTCATCGTCCCACAGGAGCTTGGCGCTGGTGGAGTATACGGGCGCATAACCGGCCTGGAAGCACTCGGTGAATCCGCCGGCACTTGGGGCGCTCCCCCATTCCCGGGCGCTCAGGACTCCGTCGATCTTCATGCATGCGGGGGCACGGTAGACATCGTAGTACGACCACTGGTTCGGGTTGACGACAGCCGGCTGGATGGTGATCACCGTCTGCGTGATGGCGAGAAATGCGATGAGGAAAGCTGACATCCGTTTCACTCCCTTTCGCGGGTAGTATAGCGGAACGGACGAATGAAGGCAAATGGAGTAGTCGAGGAGTAACGAAGCCGTCTCGTCGCCCGCTCAGACAGGATGACCCTCACCCCAACCCTCTCCCTCAGAGGGAGAGGGGGTCGTCTGGTGCTCCCTCTCCCTCTGAGGGAGAGGGTTGGGGTGAGGGTCATCCGGCCTCGGACAGGTCCGACTGAGCTGTCAACTAGATCGGGTTCAGCCGCCCCGGAATCATGCTGAGGAGCTTCCCATCCTTATCCACAAAGAGCGTCCAGTCGAAGGTCCCCTTGTCGCTGGTCGCCGTCCAGGTCTTCTGCACGGAGTCCTTGCCGAATGCCTGGGCGAACGGGCCCTCAACGGGTCCCTCTGACTTGAATTTGAGCGTCTTGACCGCGCCGTAGACCTGCTTCATCTGTGCGGCGGCCTGGGGGAGCTGCGCCTTGACCTGCGGGTTGTCCAGCGCCTTCCGTGCCTCCGGGTTCAGGGTGTCCTGAATCGGTTCCAATGATCCCGCGTACATGCAGTCCATCACCTGGCGGGCATACCGGGTATCCGTGTCCTGGTACCAGTAATACGCTCCGCCCGCTACCGCCAGGATCAGAGCGATAATAAGTCCATTCCTCAACATATACCTCCTGAAATCTCGTTGCTGTCACCTATACAGACGCGCGGGACGCCCATAAGGTTGCACGACCGCCGGCGGACCGTGTTATCATTCCTCGTCCCGCTTACGTCTAATCAGCGAAACCTGCGGTCCGCTCAGGTCGTAGGTATCTCTGACAGACAATCCACTCTCAGCCAGGTGATGACATGCAGACAAAGCGTTTTCAGGTACTCCTCGCAGCAATCGCTGTTGCGGTTCTCCTCGGCGGGGTCCCCGTGTTCCCCGCTCCGCCGGAAGTCAGCGCGCAATCGCAGACCGCAGTGGTCAAGGCGGTCCAGACCGTCGGGCCGGCGGTCGTAAACATCGACACTCTATCCCGACCGAAGCAGACCGCGTTCGACTTCTCGAACTTCTTCGGCGAGCCGCAGCCCGAGCAGGGACAGGCGTCGGGCTGGGTCTACGACGGCCAGAAGGGCTATATCGTCACCAACGAACACGTCATCCATGGAGCGGACGAGATCACGGTCACGATGCCCGACAAGAAGCAATACGTTGCGAAACTGATCGGACGAGATCGAGTGAGCGACATCGCGGTCGTCAAGGTCGAGGCGAAGGGCCTCCCGAGCGCCAAGCTGTCGAAGGGCGGCGATCCGGTGATCGGCTCGTGGGCGATCGCGATCGGCAACCCGTTCGGATTCCAGAACACGGTGACCGTCGGGGTCATCAGCGCGACGGATCGTCGGCTCAAGGCCCCTGATGGCCGCGAGATGGAGAACCTCATCCAGACCGACGCGGCGATCAACCCCGGCAACTCGGGCGGTCCGCTCTGCGACATAGACGGCAATGTCGTCGCGATGAACACGGCGATCATCCCCTACGGCCAGGGTCTCGGTTTCGCGATACCGGCGAAGACGATCTCCAAGGTGGTTCCCGAGCTGATCAAGAACGGACGGATCATCCGTCCGTGGACCGGTTTCGCCTCAGCCGATGCGAGTCCGAAGCTTGCCAGGTGGTTCAGAGTGACGTACACCGAGGGCGTGATCATCCAGGTGTACCGGGGTTACGCCGCCGAGGAAGCCGGACTCAGGAACGGTGACATCATCGTGGAGGCCGCCGGTAAACCGATCAAGACTTCCGAAGATCTGGAGGCTGCGATCGGGAAGCACAAGGTGGGCGACAAACTCCCTCTGGTGGTGGTCCGCAGTGGTGGGCGAACCAAAGCTACGGTGATCCTGGGCGAAAAGCCGGTGGACATGCAGTAGATAGTGCACCGTGAACAGTGAACGGTGGGCAGTGGGTTGGGGCGGGAGTTGTATTCCCGCCCCTTCTGCTGTCGGGATCAGGATGCACGCCCAACCCACATACCGCTTGGTTGCGAATCTTCCGAGTCGATGCAACTAAAATGCAGTGACAACCGTCTACCATGTAGAAAGACTACTGTGTTGCGCGACCGTGCTTCTGCGGCATGCGGAAGCCGTAGGGGCGGGCTTCTACGCCCGCCCGCAGACGGGAGGCCGTTGAAGACCTCCCCCTACGAATGCTGACTATTACACAGACGGGAGGCCGTTGAAGACCTCCCCTACCGGAATCACTGAGAGGAGCGACCATGCGCCGTGTACTTATCCCTTTGTTCATCGTCCTCATATCTGCAGGAGCGTGGGCACAAGACGCAAAGCCCGACAAGCCGGATGCCCGACTCGACCAGAAAGTCACCCTCGAAGTCAGCCACACCAAGCTTGAGGACGTTTGCACGTACCTGACCGAAGAGACCGGAGTCACGATCAAGGCCGGGAGCGGGGAGCGGGACTGGAAGGTCCGCGAGCGCAAGGTCACGATCCAGGCGAAGGATGTGAAGCTCGATACGCTGATGAAGGAGATCTCCAGGCTGCTCGGGTTCTACCTGTCGAAGAGCGGCAAGGAGGGCGAGTGGGCGTACCTCTACTGGCAGGACAAGAAGAACCGCGACCTAGAGGCCGAGATGTTGAGCGCCGAGAAAGAGGCCGCCGCACAGCGCGCTCGGAAGATGTGCGAATCGGCGATCGATCAGGCCTCCGATGCATTGAAACTCACTCCTGAAGAGGCGCTCAAGAAGAAGAGCGAGGATCCGCTGCTGGCCTACATGGGCGGAACGAGATCCGGGCGGGGATTCGCGCAGTTGCTGGAATCGCTCAACGGCCTCCAGACCGAGCGTGAACTCCTGATGCGGGGTCAGAACACCATGATCGAACTGAGCGGCGCGATGCTGAAGGCGGCGATGGATGCTGCTTCCGGTGGGATCATCGCTAGCGAGATGAAGGGTCAGAACAGGGAGTTTCCCGGTGACCTGGAACCCTACCAGTTAACTATCATGCCCCTCAACGAGGCGGAGAACTTCGAAGCCGGGGTGCTCGGAGTCGGCGGCTTCATCGCAATATCGGGAGTCAATCCGGGACAGACACCGACCACCAACGGGGAGAACCCTTTCGGCCAGGGAGACATGATGGGCATGTTCCTTCTGGCGGATCCGAATTCCAAGGTCAGCGACCTGTTTGCGAGTTTTCTGTTCGACATCGAGTCGGGAATGAGCGCTGAGGAAGCCAACCGCAAGATCAACGAGGAGATGCAGAAACCGGAGTTGCTTGCCTCTGTCCTTGCCAAGGATTCACCGACGGAGAAGGATCCACCGACCGACCCCAGGCTGACGCGCGAGGTCGAGATCAGCGACAAGATCGGCAAGTCTGCCGGCATTACCGACCTCAATGATAGCCCGGAGAACACCGGGAAGACGATGGCCGAGATTTCGAGAGCACTCGGCGTCCCGGTACTCTTCGAGTCATTTGCCAGGCTCATGCCCGTGTCCGTTTTCGTGAAGCCGGGCAAGCAGCCGCTCTACAAGGTACTGATCGGCCTGGAGAAATGCGATCTCAACTGGGAACTCGATGACGATGCGCTCCGGATTCGGCCGCGGAACTGGGCGCTCCGCAGGTCATATGAGATCCCCGACCGTTTCATCGCCCACTACAAGGACCTCCTCGAGAAGCAGGGCGAGCTTACCCTAGATGACATCGCGGACGTGGCACTCGCTCTCACCGACGGGCAGATCGGGAACACCCTGCTCGCGGACCCCGACCTGGGTTGGCTGTTCAACTCCATCTTCGGCGAGATGGTGGGGCAAGGCAAGACAATAGTCAGGCTGTACGGTTCCCTGACCGCGCCGCAGAAGTCGGCTCTGAGTACCGAGGCCGGGCTGCCGTTCTCACAGCTCACCGGCGAGCAGTGGGACCGAGCGAGCAGCCTCATCTCCAGCGGATTCGGCGGCGTCTACGTGCAGGACGGAAGCATTCGGTTGAAACCTGACACCAATCCAGCGGAGACACAGAGGTCAGTGCACAACTACTACTTCGAGATCAGCGTTCAGGTAGCTGACGAAGCGAAACCTCGCATGCTGCCTGAAAGGATCTCGGTGATGGGCAAGGAGACGATCGCCTCCGTGAAGAAGCAGCGGGATGAAACGGCGGCGGCGAGGAAGAAGGCCGCCGAAGAACAGCAGAAGACCGAACCGGCGAAGTGATGCTGGTTACTGGATACTGAATTCCGCAGAGGAGGAACAACCATGAACCGTACCTGCTGGCTGGCAGCATTCCTATTCGCATTGGTCGCTACATCGGCAATCAGCGCCGAGAAAGCCTTGACTGACAACGCCGATCCCCGGCTCGACAAGAGGATCACCATCTCCGTGGCCCACACCAAGCTCGAGGACGTGGTCAAGCAGCTCTTCGAGCAATCGGGAGTCGAGATCAAGGCCGGGACTGGAGCGCGCGACTGGAAGGTCCGCGAGCGGAAAGTCACCATCGAGGCGAAAGACGTCCGGCTCGGGACCGTGTTGGACCAGCTTTCGAAGCTGCTCGGGTTCTATGTGTCCAAGAGTGGCAAGAAGGACGAGTGGGCATACACCTTCTGGCAAGACATGAAGGCCCGGCTCCTCGAGTCCGAGATGCTGAACGCCGAGCGGGAGGCGCTCGCGCAGCGGTCCGTGGCCATGCGTCAGAGCGCACTCGACACCGCGGCGGATGCGCTGAAGCTCTCTCCTGAGGAAGCCATGAAGAAGAAGGACACCGATCCATGGTTGGCATACCTCGGCGGAACCAAGGACGGGCGGGGATATGCCTCACTGCTGGATTACCTCGGCGGGAACTTCCCCATCGAGCGCGACCTGATGCTCAGAGGGAAGAAGACGACTTTCCCGCTGGAGAACCTCCCGCCGTATCTGCAGCAGGCCCTCGATGATACCAGGATGGGCGGCTTCATGGCCATGGCAACGGACAACATCCCACCCGAGGCTCAGGAGATGTTCAAGGGTCTCACTGCCTATGAACTCACCGTGATGCCTATGACAGGGATGGGCGGAGGAGAGCAGGAGATGTCCGCGGCCGGTTTCGGCGGCATGGTGATGATGATGGCCAAGATGCCCAAAGAATTCGGCGGCGGGGGAATGGACTCGGAGTTCGGAGGCGGGTTCCCTATGGGGATGTTCCCGCTGAGCGGTTCGGACACTTTGATGGGCAAGATATGCGGCAAGATGCTTCTCAGCGTCGAGGACGGACCGAAGGACGGAGACATAGGAAGCCGGATGTCGAAGACGGCCGAGGAGATGGGAGACCCGGCGGCTCTCATTGCAGACACAATGGCCCGCGAATCCCCGACCGAGAAGGAGCCGCCAACCGATCCCGAACTGCTCAAGGAGGTGGAACTGGGCGAGCTTCCGACGTTCAGTATGACGCAGGCGGATTCCGATTCCCCGAAGTCGATCGGCAAGGAAGTCGTCGCGATATCGAAGGCCATCGGAAAGCCCGTGCTGCTCGAATCCTTCATCGGATCGATGCCGATCAGCCTGTACGTGAAGGCCGGGAAGCAGCCGCTCTACAAGATCCTCATCGGGGCAGAGAAAGCCGGCTACACCTGGACGTTCGGTGACGGCACGCTCAGACTCCGCCCGGATGACTGGGCGCTCCGGCGCTCATACGAAATTCCCGAGAGTCTGATGGCCAGGTACCGCGACATCCTCACGAGGAACGGCGAGTTCACACTGGACGATCTTGCCACTATCGTGATCGAGTTGACCGACGACCAGATCGACAATACGTTGGCGAAGGAGCCCGAGTTCCTGTTCCCGCTTGCGAGTCTGCGGAACTTCGGGTCCGGCGGCACCAGGGAGCTTCTGAGGCTCTATGGCAGCATGACCGGACCGCAGAAGGGGACGCTGACCGCGGATGCCGGCCTGGGCTTCTCCCAGTTGAGCGGAGCGCAGTGGGACCGGCTGAACCAGATCATCAGCGAAGAACTCGGCGGCGTGTACATCCTGGATGGCGTCATCAAGCTCACGATGCCGGGAGCAGGCGAGCAGGCGGCGATGGCCGGGATGTCCAGGTACAAGTTCGAGTTTGCGGTGCAGGTCGGCGGCGAAGAGAAGCCCCGGACGTTCTCGAAGACGGCCATGACTTACGGCAAGGCTCAGTTGCAGGAGATGCAGAAGAATCTCGACGCCGCCAAGAAGAAAGCCGAGGCGGACAAGGCCGAGAAAGACAAGCAGAGCCAGGAAGCACCGAAGACGGACCAGTAGCGCTGCACTAGGAGGAACGGTTATGCGATGGATAGGGATTCTGCTGCTTGTCGCCGTGGTGGCGACGAGCGTCTTCGCAGCGGACGTTGCGACGACGGACAAGCCTGATATCAGACTCGACAAGAAGGTCACCATCTCGGTCGTGCACGCCAAGCTCGAGGATGTGGTCAAGCAACTCTCCGAGCAATCGGGAGTCGAGATCAAGGCCGGGACCGGGGCGCGCGACTGGAAGGTCCGCGAGCGTAAGGTCACGATCGAGGCGAAGGACGTCCGGCTCGGAACCGTCCTCGAGGAGATCTCGAAGCTGCTCGGATTCTACCTCTCGAAGAGCGGCAAGAAGGATGAGTGGGCGTACACCTTCTGGCAGGACATGAAGGCCCGACTCCTCGAGTCCGAGATGCTGAATGCCGCGCGCGAGGCGGTCGCACAGCGTTCCGTGGCCATGCGTCAAAGCGCGCTCGACAGCGCATCCGAAGCACTGAAGCTCTCGCCGGAAGAAGCGATGAAGAAGAAGGCTGAGGATCCCTGGACGGCCTACCTCGGCGGAACGAAGTCAGGGCGAGGGTATGCGCAGATTCTCGGCTACCTGGCCGGCAACTTTCCAATCGAGCGCGACCTGATGCTTCGCGGCAAGAAGACGACCATCTCGCTGGAGAGCATCCCGCCGTATCTGCAGCAGGCGATCGAGGATACCAAGTTCGGCGGCTACATGGCCCTCGGGGCTGAGCACATGAGCCAGGAAGAGTCCGACATGTATGGAGGTCTCACTGCCAGTCAGCTCACCGTGATGCCGATGAGCGGATTCGCAAGTGATCAGGACATGGCCTCGGCGGGCTGGAGCGGAATGGTAATGATCAATGCCAGGCTCCCGGGAGACCTCGCAGGCGACGAGGTGCCCCCCGAGGTGGATTCGATGTTCGGCGGAGGAATGCCTCTGGCCATGTTCCCCCTCGCTCGCTCGGACTCGCTCACGGGGAAGCTGTTCGGCAAGATGCTCCTCGCGATCGACGAGGGGATGAAAGAGGGTGAGATGGAGAAGCTCATGGAGGATGAGATGGGCAACCCCGACCTCTTTGCGGAGACGCTCGCGTTGGAATCTCCGACGGAGAAGGAACCTCCGACCGATCCCGAAATGACGAGGGAGGTGGACCTCGGTGAACTCCCCAAGGTCAACACATTCGAACCCGACACGGATCTTCCGGAAACGATCGGCAAGGAAGTGATCGCAGTCTCGAAGGCGATCGGGAAGCCCGTGTTACTCGAGTCGTTCCTCGGATCGATGCCGATGGGCATATTTCTGAACTCCGGTAAGCAGCCGCTGTACAAGATCCTGATCGGCATGGAGAAAGCCGGGTACAACTGGACCTTCGGCGACGGTACTCTGCGACTTCGGCCGGACGACTGGGCGCTTCAACGCTCGTATGAGATCCCCGAGAGCACGCTGGCGAAGTACAGCGAAATCCTCAAGAACCGCGAGTTCTCTCTCGACGACCTTGCCGGCCTGGCCACCGAGCTTACCGATGGTCAGATCACCAATACGCTGATGGAGATGCCCGAGTTCACGTTCCTGGTGATGAGCATGCAGTCCGATTTCGGGGGTGGAAGCAGAGAACTGCTTCGGCTGTACGGCAGCATGTCCAGTCAGCAGAAGAGCGCCGTGCAAGCCGATCCCGGTCTGGGATTCAGCCAGTTGAGCGGCCCACAGTGGGATCGGCTGAACGTGATCATCAGCGACGAGTTCGGGGGCGTGTACGTTCTGGACGGCGCTATCGTGCTGACCACGCCGGAGGCCGACGCAGAGGGATACCCGTACACCTTCGATTTCACGGTCCAGGTCGGCGGAGAAGAGACTCCGAGGACCTTCTCGAGATCTATCACCGTATACGGCAAGGCGATGCGGGAGGAGATGCAGAAGTCCGTCGACGAGGCAAAGAAACAGGCAGAGACAGACACGCCTGGACAGGACAAGCCTATTCAGGAACAACCGCCTACAGAGGTTGGCAAATAGTCGATCGGTCGCATGTCAACATAACTTGCATGAATTGGCCAGGTGTTTTGGCAATACAGCGCGAATGGCACGATTCTTGCAGGTAAGAACACCAGGTGATTACAAGAGTTTTCTTCTTCTTTACCTTTCGTGGCAAAATCGCCGGTTGGCTACCGGCACAGAAGACAGGCCCGACCGCAGACGGCGGTCGGGCTTATTTTTTTGCCTGATTGATGCGGAATATCCAGTCCCGAGCGTCTAATATGTGAACGAATAATCAGGCGATGGTGGCAAAACAGGTTCTCAGGCCTTGACAATTGCCCTGAAAAGTCGTAAAATGTGTCAAGAATTTGAAGACCCGGTGCTCCGGCATGCCTCTGTCAGAGTTCCGTACCCCCCATACGCGCTTCACTCGTAAACTGCATACTCGGAAGGGAGCAACAACAGTGACGAAGCGAAATCACCCCCGGCTCACTCACGTCTTCTTGATCGCCGGCCTGCTAGTGATGGCGGCCTGCAGCGCAACCTGGGCGCTCGGGCCGATGGATTCACCATGGCCGATGTTCCGCCATGATTCGCGCCACAGCGCGACCAGCCCTTACGGAGACCCCACCCCGACAGGCCCCGCATGGTCATACTCCGCAGGTGGCGGACTCTCGTCCCCGGTCATAGCATCGGACGGCACGATCTACATCGGTGGAAACGGCTATCTGGTGGCCATGAACGGCGACGGGACATTCAAGTGGAAACTCAGCATCGGCGGCGGCGGTACGCGCAGCACCCCTGCGATCGCCGATGACGGTACTGTCTATATCGGAACGACAGCCGGCAGAGTCTATGCAGTGAATCCAAACGGCACTCAGAAGTGGTACTACAGCACTGGAGGGAGCGAGATCTCCTGCTCACCGACCATTGGGCCGGACGGGGTGATCTACATCGGAAGCAGGAACGCCAGCTTCTTCGCCATAAACCCTGATGGAACACTGAAATGGTCCAGGCCCACAGGCGGCGGCCACATGGGGGCGGCCTGCATCGGCCCCGATGGCACGATATATGTGGGCGGCGGGTTCAATCTATACGCCGTCAACCCGGTCGACGGCAGCACCAAATGGATGTATGTGACCGGATATACCATCCAGAGCGCCCCGGCGATGAGCCCCGACGGAAGCAGAGTCTACGTCGGATCTTGCGACGCATACCTTCATGCGGTGAACGCCGAGACTGGTGCGATGATATGGCAGACCACGGTGCCTCTGGTCCCTGCCAGCACTTCATCCTCGCCGGCGGTCTCCCCGAGCGGTATGATATACATCGGATCGAATGGCGCATCGGCATCGATGGGCGGCGGGGCTCTCTTCGCCATCAACTCCAGCGGTGAGATAGTCTGGCAGTACCAGACCGCCTATGATGTACGTTCTTCGCCTTCAGTCAGCGCCGACGGCACTGTGTACATCGGCGTGATGGACGGATTCGTCTTCGCTTTTAACCCCGACGGCACGAAGAAATGGCAGTATCTGACCACAGCAAGCGGCAGCGGCATCTATGGATCGCCAGCCATTGCTGCGGACGGAAGCATAATCGTGCAGAATATCGGCGGCACAGTCTTCGGCAATCTAACCTGCACGCCGCCTGCAGCCAATGCGCCGAGTGACCTGGTCGTCACGGCGACCTCGGATTCGGCTACGAGCCTGACATGGGTAGATAACTCGGACAACGAGTTCGGCTTCCGCATTCAGCGCAGGATGGGCACCAAGGGCGACTTCGTAACCGTAAAGAGCGTCGGCGCCGGCATCACAACCACCACGAACACCGGACTCGCATCAGGACAGACGTACTACTACCGGGTGTGCGCATACCAACAGGCTGGCGACTCGCAATTCTCCCCGGCCACGGGGATACTCATGCCCGGACTGCCCGCGCCCACCGACCTCATCGCCGAGCCGATCACCGGCACACAGGTCGATCTGTCATGGACGGATCTCGCAACCGAGGAACTCGGATTCAAGATCGAGCGCTTCCAGGGAGTCGCCGGTCCGTTCGTACAGGTGGCGAGAGTCGGCGCCGATGTTTCCTCGTACAGCGATATGAGCGTCAACCCCGGGATCAACTACTACTACCGCGTGAGGGCATACGACGCCACACGGGATTCCAGCTACTCCAACGAAGACTGGGCGGTCACTCCCGGATTCGACTACGGCAACATCATCCGAGGAAACACTGAGAGACCGCAGATAGCGCTTACTTACGATGCGGGCACGGCGGGCATTCGAGGAGCATTGCTCGACACGCTGAAGCAGAAACAGGTGTACTGCAACTTCTACATCACCGGATACGTTGCGCAGACTCAGCCGGCCCTGTTGAAGCGGATAACGGATGAAGGTCACCTGATGGGCAACCACAGCATCGACCACCCGGCGTTCACGCAGATCACCGACCAGGAGATGGATCGTCAGTTGAACACGACTGACAACATCATCTACGGGCTTACCGGACACAAGACGAGACAGTGGTGGCGTGGTCCCTACGGCTCAGTTAACGATCACGTAATCGACGTGACCAGCACTCTCGGCTTCCGCCATGCAGCCTGGTCTATCGACAGCGGAGACGTGGGAGGCCGCAGTTCCTCTGCGATCACGGATACGTTCGTCGATGGTGCAGCTAACGGGAACGTGTGTCTCTCACACTGCACCCTGGCCAATTCCGAGGGCGCGGCGGCCGGTACTATCGATGGCCTGCGCGCACTCGGGTATGAACTCGTAACGGTCGCGGAACTGGTCGCACCACTCCAGGTAACCGCTCCTGCCAGCGATGTAGCCCCCGGTTGGAACTTTCTTTCTTTCCCGATCGACCCGGCAAACACGACGCCGATGTGCACCTTCCGTGGAGTCGATATCGACGCCAAGCTGTTCAGGTGCAACAAGGAGACCGGCGTCCAGTCTGCCTTCAGCCAGACTACTCCTGAACCCTTCGGACAGCTCAGCTCCGACGAAGGATACTGGCTCTATCTGACCCCCGGGCAGAACGTCAAGTTCAACGGTTACGAGGCAACCAATGATCGGCACATCAAACTGCCGCAGGCTTGCACAACTCCTGACGGGGCTATGACAATGATCGGCTATCCATTCCAGGACCCGCAGCCGGTCGCGAACCTCATGGTCTACAACCCGAATGCTCCCGAACCGAAGCTTCGTTCCTTGGAGCAGGCTCGGAACGCTGGATGGGTATCGAGCATGCTCTATGGCTATGACGCCGTGTATCAGAGCATGTTCATGACAGGGCTTGAAGACGACTACGTGGAGTTCACGCTGCTCCAACCGTGGCACGGCTACTGGTTCACCAGCTACGTGAACGAACTCGAGCTGATCATACCCACCCCGGTTCAACCCACGTAGTATGTGGGAGACTCCGATATGCTCAGTGGGATGAGGGAAATACTTTGGAACGGAACAACCTATGACTAAGCGACGTTGCTTTCGGCCCATTCAGGTACTGTCAATCGTCGGCCTGTTGGTGCTTGCGGGGTGTAACGCAGCATGGGCGCTTGGGCCCATGAACTCGCCCTGGCCGATGTTTCGCCATGACGCGCGACACAGCGCGACGAGTCAGTACCACGACCCCGTGCCAACCGGTACGCCGTGGTCGTATACCGCAGGCGGCGGACTCTCATCCCCGGTCATAGCGACCGACGGCACGATCTACGTTGGCGGGAATGGCAATCTGAGGGCTCTGAACGCCAACGGGACCTCCAAGTGGAGCTTCTCGATAGGCGGCGGGGGAACTCGGTCCACGCCTGCGATCGCGGATGACGGCACCGTATACATCGGAACGACGGCGGGCCGGGTCTACGCGGTGAATGCCAACGGCACTCAGAAGTGGTACTACAGCACGGGCACTGAGAATCTCGGGGTCGCCCGCAATCGCTGCTGACGGCACGATCTATATCGGCAGCAGGAACGGCAACCTCTATGCCCTGAACCCCAACGGATCGCTCAAGTGGTCCAGGGCGGTAGGCGCGGTACACATGGGATCGCCCTGCATCGGCGCGGACGGGGTAGTGTACATAGGCGGCGGTTTCAACCTGAACGCGGTCAATTCGGATGGTACGGAAAAGTGGCACTACACCACCGGCTACACCATCCAGAGTTCCCCTGCGCTCAGCCCTGACGGCAGCAGGGTCTACGTAGGATCTTGCGACGCCTACCTGTATGCGATAAACACTTCCGACGGGTCGATGGTATGGGCGACCACGGTTCCTCTGGTCCCGGCCAGCACATCGTCATCTTGCGCGGTGTCACCGAGCGGCATGATCTATATCGGATCGAATGGCGCATCGGCGTCGATGGGCGGCGGGGCTCTCTTCGCCATAGAGCCGACTGCCGGTGAGATCGTCTGGCAGTACCAGACTGCTTATGACATCCGGTCCTCGCCTGCCATCAGCGCTGATGGCACGGTGTACATCGGGGTGATGGATGGCTTCGTCTTCGCATTCAACCCTGACGGAACGAAGAAGTGGCAGTTCCTGACATCCGCCAGCGCCAGCGGCATCTATGGATCGCCCGCCATTGCCGCTAACGGCAGTGTGATCGTCCAGAGCATCGGCGGCACGGTTTACGGCAATATCACGTCTACCCCTGCTGCCGCGAACGCACCCAGCGGTTTGGTAGTCACTCCCACCGGGGACACGACAACCCACCTGACCTGGGTGGACAACTCGGACGACGAGTACGGCTTCCACATCGAGCGAAGAATGGGCACTGTTCGGCGATTTCGCCTACGTCAACAAAGTGACCGCCGGGGTAACGGTGTTCGACGATTCAGGCCTGTCATCCGGTCAGACCTATTACTACCGGGTATGCGCTTACCAGCAGGCCGGCGATTCTCAGTTCACCCCTGCAACGGGAGTCCTGATGCCCGGACTTCCGGCCCCGACTGGCCTTTCCGCGGATCCGGTGACCGGCACGCAGATCGATCTCTCGTGGACCGATGTCGCCGCCGAGGAGATGGGCTACAAGATCGAGCGGTTCCAGGGGCCGGAGGGACCGTTCCTGCAGGTGGCAAGAGTCGGAGCGGACCTCCAATCGTACAGCGACGTGAGCGTCAACCCCGGGATCAACTACTACTACCGCGTGAGGGCATACGACGCCACGCGCGATTCGAGCTACTCCAACGAAGACTGGGCGGTCACGCCCGGGTACGACTACGGCAACATCATCCGAGGAAACACTGAGCGGCCGCAGATAGCGCTCACGTTCGATGCCGGCACAGCGGGCATTCGCGGAACGCTGCTCGACACTCTTCTGCAGAAAGAGTGCTACTCCAACTTCTACATAACCGGGTACGTTGCCAAGACCCAGCCGGCGCTCATGCAGCGGATAGCCGCTGAGGGCCACCTGGTCGGCAACCACAGCATCGACCACCCGGCATTCACGCAGATCACCGACGAAGAGATGGATCGTCAGTTGAACACGACTGACAGCATCATCTACGGACTCACCGGACACAGAACGCGTCAGTGGTGGCGTGCTCCCTACGGCAACATCGACAGTCATGTTCTGGATGTTACCAGCAACCTCGGCTTCCGCCATGCCGCCTGGACTATCGACAGCGGAGATGTCGGCGGCGCGAGTTCGCAGTCGATCATCAACACCATGCTGAATGGGGCGCAGAATGGGAATGTCTGTCTGTTCCACTGCACCCTGGCCAACACCGAGGGCGCCGTCGCAGGCGTGATAGACGGGCTGCGCGGCCTGGGGTATGAGTTGGTGACCGTGCCGGAGCTTGTGGCGCCCCTCCAGGTGACCGCACCTGCGAGCGCGATCTCGCCCGGCTGGAACTTGATGTCGCTCCCAATCGAACCGGCTAATACTTCCCCGATGTGCGTTTTCCGTGGAGCCAACCTCGATGGCAAGCTGTACGCATGGACGAAAGACACTCAGAGTCTTCAGCTCTTCGACAGCTTCTCGCCGGATTCGTTCGGACAGCTCAGCTCCGATTCGGGGTACTGGCTGGTTCTCGATCCGGGCGAAACCGTGAAGTTCAACGGTTACCCGGTCACCAACGATCGGCACATCAAACTGCCGCAGACAGCGGGCAACCCTCATGGCGCAATGATGATAATCGGGTACCCCTTCCAGACGGCGCAGCCTCTCGCGAACTGCCAGGTCTATAACCCGAATGCGCCCGATCCCAAGCTGCGGACGATCCAGGAAGCTCGTGACGCAGGATGGGTCTCCAGCAGCCTCTATGGCTGGGACTCCGCGACCCAAAGCCTCTTCATGGTCGGTTTGGAAGACGACTGGCTGCAGTTCACTGAACTTGAGCCGTGGCACGGCTACTGGTTCACCACTTATGTGAACGAGCTAGAGTTGATCATTCCCGTGCCAATAGACATCTAGCTTCAGCCGCCACTCCGTTGAAAATGGGCCGGTCGAGTTCACTCGTCCGGCCCTTCTTTGCGCCAACTGCAGCTCCCCTTGTGAATCCTGGTACAAATAGCAGTTTTTTTTCGCCGCCCTGGCACTTTTGGCATGGTTCTTGCAAGTTAGCTCCAGTGAGAATGGCTTCCCCCCGGCCCGAGGGAAGCCACCGAATCGTTTCACGTCCGGATGCTACGACAGCCGACCGGCGGTTTCACCATGCCGGTCTCAGCCGAGATAGGATGCGGTCGAAAGGAGCTGTGCAATGAGGAAGTCCCTTGCCATTACAGCAGGAATCGTGTTGCTGCTCGGCCTGCAGTGCGCGAGTTTCGCAGATGCCCCTAACCCAGCCGTAAAATGGTCTCAGTTGCCGGACATGGGCAATGGACACCAGTTCTCCAGCGAGGTCAAGGTCCCGTCCACGGTAGCGGATGACTGGACTTGCCCGGACGGCAGGCCGATCACAGACATCCACTGGTGGGGCGGCTACTGGACACCTGTCGCCGACGGGCAGTATTCCCATTACACCGACGGCCTATCGGCGGCGCTCACTCCCGGGTCGCTGCAGACATTTACGATCAACATATGGAGCGATGCCCCCGCAGGCGGCTCCCAGCCGTTCAGCAGACCAGGGAGCATTCTCGAAACATACGTTTTCAACCTGGCCGATGTCCATGAGGTTCTCTACAACACTACAACATCGGGAAGGACGGTCTATCAGTACTACGTGGACCTGCCGGAGCACTTCGAGCAGGTGCAGGGGACGACCTACTGGCTGTCCATCCGTGCGGATCTGCCTCCCACGTCCGTGCAATGGGGATGGCACGAATCGAACGACCATCGCGTGAGCCCCGCAGTCGAGGATTTCAAGGGCTCCGGATGGGTTCAGCTACAGAATAATCAATACGACAACGACATGGCGTTTGAATTGACAACGATCCCCGAGCCGGGCGGACTCAGTGTCCTCTGCACCGGTGTTGTGAGCCTGGCAGCCTTCCTCTACAGACGGCGCAGAGTGTAGAATCAGGCAGAGATACGCATCAGATATACGACAGCCGCTCCCGTTGGGGCGGCTGTCTTTGCGCTAGACCTCCACAGCACGCCCCATCTCCTTGACTTTTGGCCTCCACTGCTCTACAATTTGTCTCGGATCACGTGGCTTATTCCCAGCCCGGATGCTGGTTACAGGAGTTTCTACATAATGCGAATCAAACATCTTTTACTCATCACACTTTGTGCTCTTCTAGTCGGTACATCCGCTGCCTATCCGAGCATCGCGGATGTCATGAAAGGCAAACAGCCTCAACAGACGAAGCCCGCTCCCGCCAAGCAGGCGGCTCCTCCGGGACAAGCCGAGCTTATCAAGGCCATCGAGTTCATGAAGGCCAACAAGCCGAAGGAAGCCATAGCCCAACTCAAGATCGTCATCCAGAAGGATCCCAAGAACATTGCGGCTCTCGCGAATCTCGCTCAGCTCAGCGCGCGGACAGGTGATTCGAAGGCCGCGCTCGGCTACATACAGACCGCGATCAAGCTGCAGCCCAAGGACGCCCAGTTGCGCCTGATGGCCGCCGGAATCTACATGCAGTTGAAGCAGCCCGAGCAGGCCAGGCAGAGTCTCAAGCAAGCCGTCTCGCTGAACCCCAAGTTGACGCAGGCGCACCTGCAACTCGGCATGATGTATGCATCCGAGAAAAAGTATGCTGCCGCAGAGACCGAGTTCCTCGCGGTCGTCAAGTATACTCCGAACGATGCCCAGGGTTGGTACAACGTGGGCTCCGTCCGCGTGAGCCAGAACAAGTTCAAGGAAGCGATCCCTGCCTTTCAGAAGGCCTCCAAGCTCACCCCGAAGGAAGCGCACACGTACTTCGCCATCGGATCGTGCTATGTCCAGTTGAAGGACAACAAGAGCGCCGCCACCTACTTCAAGAAGGCGGCCGATCTGGACACCAAGAACCCCCAGTACATCATGGCGGTTGGAGTGGCTCATCAAGAGTCCGGCGAGTACGAGAAAGCTCTGACCGCCTACGCCATGGCAGCACAGCTTTCGCCGAAGAACGTGGGCATTTATCTGAACTCCGGGCAGTGCTTCTTCATGATCCAGAACTACGCCGCGGCCGAGAAGAAGTTTGGCGAGGCACTTGCCATCGATCCCAAGAATACGCAGGCAATGGTGAACGTCGCTGTCGCCAAGACCTATCTCCAGAAGTACGACGAGGCCGAGACCTGGTACAAGAAGACACTCACGTTCGAGCCGAAGAACAAGACTGCCGCAAACGGTCTGGCCTACCTCTATGAGCAGCAGGGCAAGAAGGACGAAGCCATCGCGCTCTACCAGAAGATGCTCGCGGAGGATCCGAAGGACATGCAGGCTCGCACCCGCCTGGCGATGGCATACCAGGGGCAGAATAAGACCGACATGGCCATCCAGACTTACCGCGACCTCATCAACATCGATCCGAAGAACATCCAGGCGCGCGCAGCCATTTTCGAGATGCTGAGGAAAGACCAGAAGTACGACGACGCTGCCAAAGAGATCCAGCAGATGCTGGATATCAACCCCAAGAACACCGACACACTCGCCAGCGCCGCCCTGCTCGCCCAGGAGATGGATGACTACGAGAAGGCGATAGGATACTACAACCAGATCAAACAGATCAACCCCAAGGACGAGTCGCCATATCTCTCGATCGCACAACTGAACGAGACTTCCAAGAAGGATCCCGAAGCGATCAAGGAGTACGAGGCTCTCATCAAGGTCAACCCTAAGAGCGGCGCGGCATATTCCGGCATTGCAGCCATCTACGAGCGCCAGAACAAGACCGCGGAGGCCCTCGCGAAGTACAAAGAGCTACAGAAGGTAGCACCGGATCAGGTCCAGCACCTCACCAACATTGGCCGCCTGCTCGAGAAATTGGACCAGAAGGGCCAGGCGCTCATCGAGTACCGCAAGCTGGTTGCCGCGAATCCCAAGAGCATCGCCGCGAGGTACGCACTTGCCGGTGGGCTCGTCAGGATGGAGAGGAAGGATGAGGCCGTCAAGGAATACGAGACCGTCCTCAAGCAGAAGCCCGGCGATTTCACCTCCATCAACGCAATCGCGGACATCTACGCAGATACAGAGAAGTACGACCTGGCGATCGAGCAGTACAAGCAACTGCTAGCCATCAGCCCGAACTACAGCCCCGTCCTCGACAAGGTGATGACCATGTACGAGAAGCTCAATAAGCAGTCCGAGGGCATGGACTACCTGAAGACCCTGATAGAAAAGGACACGAGCAACGGCGCGGCCATGGCGGCGCTCGGAAAGGCATACAATACGGCGGGCAAGAACGATGACGCGATCGCATACTTCAAGGGCCTCGCCGATAAGAATCCCGATCTTCTCCCGGCCAGGCACGCGCTCGTCACCGCCTATACGAATGCCGGCAAGAAGGACGAGGCTATCGCGTTTTACAGAGGGTTGCTTGAGAAGAAGCCGGATGATGGCGCAACCAAACGGGCTTTGGCCCAGTATCTCGAGGGCGCTGAGCGTTACGACGATGCGCTCGCCGAGTATGAAGCCCTGCTCAAGACGACACCCGATGACTCGTTCCTGAGTTACCGAATCGCGCAGATCTACGAGAAGCAAGGTAAGAAGGACTTAGCCATCGAGATATACAAGAAGCTGGTGGAAAAGAACCCGGACAGCGAGTTCTTCAAGACCCAGCTCGACAAGTTGCAGGCGCCGCCTCCTGCTCCGGAAGGCACTCCCGGGGCGGAGACCAAACCGGCCGAGACGCCGGGGACTGACGCCAAACCTGCTGAGACTCCGGCAGCCGAGACCAAGCCCGCCGAAGCTGCCGGCGCGACAACACCAACGGCCCCGGTGGAAGGTACGAAGTAGGGGAGGCCTTCTACGGCCTCCCGTTCGGCGGGCGACCGTGGAAGGATCGCCCCTACGGATAGGCGGGTGACCGTAGAAGGATCACCCCTACGGGTTTCGGGCGGACGTTTCGCTGATCCCCTGGCGCATCCTGTCGTCGGGGCATGAGACATGTGAGGAGGCAATCATTTGAGAACCAGATCGTTCCGCATCATGATCGCTGTGGCCGCGATCGGCATCATGCTGGCCGCCACATCCTGCACTAAGCAGACCACCGGCAAGAAACAACTCACCGTTGGCGTCACGCTCCTCACGAAGAGCCACCCATTCTACCAGGAACTCGAAGCCGCGATGCAGAAGACCGCCGCCAAGGAGGGACTCAAGCTCAATATCCAGTCAGCCGAGTTCAAGATGGACGAGCAGCAGGCGCAGATCGAGAACTTCATCACCCAGCAGGTCGATGCCATCGTCGTCTGCCCGGTTGACTCGAAGACCATCGGCGGGGCGATCCAGCGCGCGAACGACGCCAAGATTCCCGTTTTCACCGCCGACATATCAGCAAACGAGGGCAAAGTCGTTTGTCACATCGCATCCGACAACGTGGCAGGCGGACGCATCGCCGGGGAATACATGGCGAAACTGCTGAAGGGCAAGGGTAAGATCATCATCATCGACCACCCCAAGGTCATGAGCGTTACTGACCGGACCAGGGGCTTCGAAGAGGCAGTCTCCAAGTTCCCCGGCATCAAGATCGTGGCGCGACCACCGGGTGACGGCGAGCGCACGACATCCATGAACGTGATGGAGGACATGCTTCAGTCGCACCCGGACATCAGCGGCGTGTTCGCGATCAATGATGTCACGGCTCTCGGGGCTCTGGCGGCTCTCAGGCAGGCGAAACGGAATGACATCGTCATCGTCGGCTACGATGGCGCCCCCGAGGCCCGAGAGGAGATCCTCAAGGGAAGCCCGCTCAAGGCCGACGCGGTCCAGTATCCGACCAAGATCGGATCGACCACGATAGAGATGGTGGCAAAGCACCTCAGAGGCGAGACGGTCCCGGCGAAGGTCCCGGTCGAGGTTGGCGTGATCGACAAGGCGAAACTCGAGGCGGAGAAGGAATAGGTTCGGGAGCGGGTAGGAGGGATTTGCCGGGATGATTGTGCCCGGTAATCCCGATGGCGAGCGGTATCGGGATTACCGGGCACAATCATCCCGGCAAATCCCTCCTACATGCGAAAGAGAAACCATGGAGAACAGGAACGGCACTCCTGCCCTACAGATGAAGGGCATCACTAAGACATATCCCGGCGTGCGGGCGCTCGATAACGTCGACTTCGACGTGCGCAAGGGTGAGGTTCACGCGCTCGTCGGCGAGAACGGCGCGGGCAAGTCCACGCTGATGAAGATCCTCGCCGGCGCGCAACCTAAGGACTGCGGCGAGATCCTCATCGACGGCGCTCCCGTTCACATCACGACGCCCCAGAAGGCGATGGACCTCGGCATCAGCATCATCTACCAGGAGTTCAACCTCGTCCCGTACCTGAACGCCGCGGAGAACATCTTCCTCGGCCGCGAGCCCAAGGCGTCCATGCCCGGCTTCGTCGACTTCGGGACGATGTACTCCGAGGCGCAGACGGTCATCGACCAGCTCGGCGTGAAGCTCGACGTGCGGACGCCGGTCAACCGCCTCTCGGTCGCTCAGCAGCAGATGGTCGAGATCGCCAAGGCGACCTCCCGCAACGCCTCCATCATCGCGATGGACGAGCCGTCCGCCACGCTCACCGAGCACGAGCTGGAGAGCCTCTTCGAGCTGATCCGCTCGCTCAAGGCGAAGGGCGTCAGCATCATCTACATCTCGCACCGGCTGGAGGAGATATTCGAGATCGCCGACCGCGTGACCGTCCTGCGCGACGGGCAGCTTCGTCGGCACGAAGGACGTCGCCGACCTCGGCCGCGATGACATGATCCACATGATGGTCGGCCGCGAGCTGAAGGAGAAGATCCCGAAGCAGGCCGCCGAGATCGGCGAGCCGATGCTCACGGTCAGGGGACTGAACCGCAAGGGCGCCCTCGAAAACATCAACCTGGAGGTCCGCAAGGGCGAGGTGCTCGGCCTCGCGGGACTCGTCGGCGCAGGACGGACCGAACTCGCGCGGGCGATCTTCGGCGCTGACCCGATCGACTCGGGCGAGGTCACCTTGAACGGCAAGCCGGTCCACGTCCGCTCGCCCAAGGACGCGATCAAGCTCGGGATCGGCCTCGTGACGGAGGATCGGAAGGCGCTCGGCCTGATCCTCGGCATGGCCGTGCGCGAGAACATCACACTGGCGAACCTGGACGCCGTCACGAAGCTCGGCTTCGTGAACCAGCGCGAGGAGAAGCGCGCGGCGATGAAGTACATCGAGGACCTGATGATCAAGACGCCCTCGAGTCGAGCAGCCGGTCCAGAACCTGAGCGGCGGAAACCAGCAGAAGGTCGTCCTCGCGAAGTGGCTCTTCACGCAATCGAGAGTCCTGATCTTCGACGAGCCGACGCGCGGCATCGACGTCGGCGCGAAGGTCGAGATCTACCAGCTCATGAACCGGCTGGCCGCAACCGGCGCCGCAATCATCATGATCTCCTCCGAACTGCCGGAGGTCCTCGGGATGAGCGACCGCATCCTGGTGATGCACGAGGGCCGAATCGCCGGCGAGCTTTCCCGGGAAGAGGCAACCCAGGAGAAGATCATGTAGCTTGCCACCGGGGGAGAGTAACCGGTGGGCAGGCCGCAGAACGCGCTGAGGCAGGTTTCGCAGTACGGCATCATCGTTTTTCTGATCCTACTGTGCGCTTACTTTACCTGGCGGACCGGCGGGCTCTTCGCCACTCCCAACAACCTCGTCAACGTCTCTCGCCAGATTGCCATCAACACGATCGTGGCCGTCGGGCTCACCTTCGTCATCATCAGCGGCGGTATCGACCTCTCCGTGGGCTCGGTGGTCGCACTCGCAGGCGTGATCTCGATGTCGGTCCTCCGTGACGGATTGACGGTCCACGCAGCCACGATCATCCCGATCCTCCCAATGCTGTTTGCGATCCCGCTCTCCGCGATCATCGGCGCGTTGATCGGCGGAGGGCTCGGCGTCTTCAATGGGTTCGTCATCACCAGATTCCGGGTCGCGCCGTTCATCGCAACACTTGGGATGATGACCATCGCGCGCGGATTTGCATTCATCTATGCGAAAAACGGCCAGCCCGTCAGTTCACTGCCTCAAGCCGTAAGGGCATTCGGCGCGGGAGACCACGGGATCGGGCCGTTTGTGATCCCCAATCTGGTGGTCGCAGCGTTGCTCGTCGTGGGGCTGGGGCACCTGCTTCTCACTCGCACGAGATTCGGCCGCTATGTGTACGCCATCGGAGGCAACGAGGAGGCGGCCAGGCTGTCGGGCATCAGCGTGTCTCGCGTGAAGACGAGGATCTATGCACTCTGCGGAATGCTCGCCGGGCTGAGTGGAATGCTTCTCGCCACACGGGTGGCCTCAGGCGACCCGAAGTCAGGCGAACTCCTCGAGCTGAACGCGATAGCGGCGGTGGTTCTCGGCGGCACGAGCCTCATGGGCGGACGAGGCACGGTGATCGGGACGCTTGTTGGCGCGCTGGTGATCGGCGTCCTGAACAACGGCCTCAGCCTTCTGGACGTCTCGCAGTACTACCAGTGGGTCGTCAAGGGCGCGGTTATCCTCGGTGCGGTGATTCTCGACCAGGTGACCCGCGGCACGGAGTGACCGCACTCCAAAGGAGATACCCATGTCCACATTACTGATCGGATACGATACCGAATGCATGCACGACCCGGAGATCACGCGGGCGTTCCTCAGGAAGGCGGCTGAGGTCCACCGGGAGCACCCCTGCACGCTGTTCCTCGTCGGTAAGGTGATCGAGAACAACGCCGCCGACCTCGAGGCGCTGGCGGGCAACCCGATGTTCGACTTCCAGCAGCACACGTATTCCCACCGCCTGCTCAAGAGCGTCTGCATCGACCAGGGGAACGGCAAGATCGACTTCATCCCGGGGATGTCGCTCGCTGAGATCGAGGATGAGGTCGCCCGCACGAGCGAACTGCTCCGCCAGCGCTTCGACAAGGAGTGCCTGGGGATCACCGGCCCGTGGGCGTATTACAGAGGTCTTCAGGACAGGCAGGATATCCTGGAGATACTCCATCGGCTCGGCATCCGGTTCACGCGCACGTATGGCAGGGATCATCACGACTTCCAGCCCGTATCATTCGCGATCCAGCCGTTCAAGTATGAGGTGCAGGGCTTCGCGGACATCACGGAGTTTCCGCTTCACGGATGGCAGGACGTCTACTGGCGCGACATCAACGGCTGGGACAACGTGAATGGATATACCAGGCACTTGCTGAACTGCATTCATCACGTGGCCGGACACAACCTGGTTTGGAGCTACGGCTCGCACGACTGGTCGAGCATCCGTGAGGATCCGGATATGACGATCATCCGGTCGTTGCTCGCAGGTGCGGACAAACGTGGCGTCAAGGTGGAATCATATCTGCACTACTATGAGGCAAACGCATGACAGACAAACTCGCGATCGAGGGCGGTGCGCCCGCCAAGACAACGCCCGAGCCGCCGATGTTTCCAGGGGCGATGGAGATCTCCGAGGAGGAGAAGCGGGCGGTATGTGAAGTGCTGGAGGAGAAGGTCCTCTTCCGGTACCATGGACGACCGAGCGGCAAAGGCCGAGTCGAGGAGTTCGAGGAGCGACTCGCCGAGCAGTTGGGCGTGAAGCATGCCCTCGCGGTCAACTCCGGCACCAGCGCGCTGATCTCAGGTCTCGTGGCCGCAGGGATCGGTCCGGGCGATGAGGTGATCGTCCCGGCGTACACGTTCGTCGCCACCCCCGCGGCGGTGATCGCGGCAAAGGCAATCCCGGTCATCGCCGAGGTCGATGATTCGCTCACCCTCGATCCGAGCGACTTCGAGCGCAAGATCACCGAGCATACCAGGGCCGTGATCCCAGTCCACATGCGCGGCGCTCCGTCGGACATGGACCGGATCATGGAGGTCGCGCGGAAGCACAAACTGAAGGTCATCGAGGACTCTGCCCAGGCGGTCGGGGCAAGCTACAAGGGCAAGCGGCTCGGCGCCTTCGGGGATGCCGGATGCTTCAGCCTCCAGATGTCGAAGGTCATCACCTCGGGCGAGGGCGGCGCGATGATCACGAATGACACCAATCTCTACCAGAAGGCGCGCATGTACCACGACGCGGCGGTCAGATTCTGGGACCAGGACACCGGCATGCCGGCATTCCCCGGCGTGAACTTCCGCATGAGCGAAGTGACGGGGGCGCTCGCACTGGTTCAGTTGGCCCGGTTGGAGAGCCTGCTCGCGCGCATGAGAGCAAGCAAGTCGAGGATCAAGACCCGGATCGAGCCGAGAGACGGACTGCAATTCCGCCGGATTCACGATCCCGAGGGCGACGCGGCCGTGTGCATCGTCTTCTTCCTCCCCGACGTCGAGACGACGAAGCGGTTCGGCGAGGCGCTCCGAGCCGAAGGTGTCGGAGCGGGTACGATCCACAACCAGGGCATCCCGGACAGGCATATCTACAACGCGTGGGCCGAGGTTCTGGAGTATCCGCGCGACGTGCAGATGGGCTGTCCGTTCACGTGCCCGATGTACAAGGGCAAGGTCAGCTACTCGAAGGACATGTGCCCACGGACGCTCGATTGCCTCGGGCGCACGATACACGTCAACGTGAGCCCGCTCTTGACGAACGACGATTGCGATGCGATTGCTCTGGGGATAAACAAGGTGGCAGCCACGCTGCTGTAGCAGCAGGATCAGCTCTCATGGACCGTGATTGCGCCCGTTGGGCACGCGTCCGCCGCTTCGCGGACCTGGTCCTCTAGTGCCGCGCTCGGAGACTCGTCGATCACATGGGCCAGGTTGTCGTCCCTCATCTCGAACACCTGCGGGCAGATGTCAACACATATCGCGTCGCCGATGCACAGGCTTTCGTCTATTTCCGGTCTCAAGGTCTATGCCTCCTTTGTAACCCTCGCCAACCAACGCCTGCTCTCTTCCCAGTTCTACCCACATGCATATCCGCCAAAACGAACGCAGGAAACGGCATCCGCCACCGCTAACGATGATGAGGCAGGCGGTATTCCCAACGGCGGGCCCGCCCCTGACCGGAAACTCGGGAGGTAATGATGGTCAAGCTCGTACGTATACCCCTTGTGCTGCTGATTGCGGCGCTGCTCGTCACCGGTCTGTTCGATCTTCCGACTCAGAGATCGCTCGCGGACGGTGAGAGCACATGCAGGACGTGTCATAGCCAGTCCACGCCGGTGATCGTGGCTCAATGGAACGATAGCAAGCATGGCCAGTCCGGAATCGACTGCGCGGTATGCCATGCGGCCAAGGAGGGCGCGCCCGGAGCGAAGAAGCACTTCGATGGGAGCTTCATCACCCCCGTGGTCAGCCCCAAGGTCTGCGGACAGTGTCATGCCGATCAGGAGAAGCAGTTTACCGCAAGTCATCACGCCGGCGCCGCGAGGTTCATCGGCTCATTGGATAACGTCCTCGGCGAGATGATCGAGGGCGGACCGTCTGCGAACCTGGGATGCAAGCAGTGTCACGGAAGCACCGTGAAGGTCGCTGAAGATGGCAGCCTTGATGACGAGACTTGGCCGAACTCCGGGATCGGGCGCATCAACCCGGACGGCAGCAACGGCGCATGCTCGTCCTGCCACTCGCGACACACCTTCTCGATCGCTCAGGCGCGCGAGCCGGAGACATGCGGGAAGTGCCATCTCGGACCGGACCATCCGCAGCTCGAGATCTTCAACGAGTCGAAGCATGGCATCCTCTACAGGGCCAACAAGGACAAGATGAACCTGAGCGCCAGGCCCTGGGTGGTCGGGAAGGATTACTCGGCCGCGCCGAACTGCGCCACATGTCACATGTCCGCGACGCCGAGCCAACCGATGACTCACGACATCGGTACTCGGATAAGCTGGACTCTCAGACCCGCCATCTCAACGAAACTCGAGAACTGGGAGGCGCGCCGGGAATCGATGCAGGGGGTATGCCGCCAGTGCCACTCACTGAGCTATGTGAAGAGCTTCTACAAGCAGTTCGATGGCGCGGTGAACCTGTACAACGACAAGTTCGCCAGGCCCGCGAAAGACGCCATGGATAAGCTCTACGCGGACAAGCTCCTCACGGACACGCCGTTCGACGAACAGATCGAATGGGATTACTACATGCTCTGGCATCATGAGGGCCGCCGGACACGGCACGGAGCGGCGATGATGGGGGCGGACTACGTCCAGTGGCATGGGTTCTTCGAGGTCGCCGACCGGTTCTACAACGACTTCCTGCCCGAGGTGAAGAGCCTCAAGCCCGAGTACGCTGAGAGCATTCTGAGCCTCAACGACCACAAGTGGAAGACCGGACTCCCCAAAGAGGAACGGGAGAAGGTCCTCCAGTACTACAAGGAGCGGTACGGGCAGTAGGGGGGACGGTTGATGGTTGATGGCGGAGCATTCCCCATCAACCATGAACCATCAACCATTCCGCTATGGCCCCACGAGTTCTATATTGGCGAGGGCATGGATATCCTGCGGGGTCAGGCTGTAGAGGATGTCGTACAACACCGTGTGGAACGTGCCGGGGCGATTCCCGGTATCGTGTGCCGCAACCTGGCCGGCGATCCCGAAGGCAGTCAGCCCCCCCACCGCCGCGACGAACGGATCACTTTGCACGGCCGCGAACGCGCCTACGATCACGTTCGACATGCATCCTGTACCGACCACCTTGCTCAGCATCGCGTGACCGTTGGAGATCCGCACGGTGCGCTCGCCGTCGCTGACTACATCGACAACCCCGGTTATCGCCACAGTGCAGCCGTACATGCGCGCAAACTCCTGAGCGATCGTTTCGGCTGATTCCGAAGCATCGATGTGCTCGACCCCACGCACCTCAGCCGCGATCCCTGCCAGCGTGGCCACTTCGCCCGCATTCCCGCGCACGACTGAAATCCTGATGTCTTCAAGCAATCGCTTGCTCGCAGTAGTCCTCAGCGTAGTAGCGCCTGCCCCGACCGGATCGAGGATCACCGGAATCCCACTCGCATTTGCCTGCCTGCCCGCTAGCGCCATTGCCTCCACCCAGTCCGGGGTCAGTGTGCCAATGTTCAGCACCAGGGCGCCGGCCAGCCGCACCATCTCCTCGACCTCCTCGGCCGCGTGAGACATTATGGGGAGCGCCCCGATGCAGAGCGTAGCGTTGGCCGTCTCGTTCATGACGACAAAATTGGTGATGCTGTGTACCAGCGGGCGTTTCTCGCGAATCAGCGCCAGGTCATCAGCGACAGTTTGTACCAGATCCATGTCGGCCTCCACGAGTTGGGGTATTGCCAGTATTGTAACCGAAATCGCACGCCGATGGAAGGCCCGGAAGATCGAGACTCGCAGTTTTGCCTCGACGTCGGACGGAGAAAGAGCGCGAAAAGCAAGGGTAACTAGCCAAGCATTCGGTAGTCAAGTTTACGTTTGCTCAAAAATGGGCAAATTCCTTATAGGATGCCTCCGTCTGTCCCATGAGGAAACTTGATGCCGCTTAGTCTTCGGTCTATCATACGACCTCTGCTGGTTCTTCTTACGATCCTTGCGGTCGCCTCAGCGGTGATCGCACGTACCGACACGCCTTTTTCGATGCGGACGGGCCGCAAGAACGCGATCGTATGGCAGGACTTCGAAAACTGGCTCATGATCACCGAAGATCTCACCGCCGGCCGGATATGCTACTTCTATGATCCGGTAAGGAAGATCATCATCAACCTCATCGATGAGATGCAGACCACTGCGGCCCCGCTCGGGTCCACCATCAAGTGGCTGATGTACGTGGATCGTTACCAGAATTTGGACCGGCTGATGTCCGGTGATGTAGACAACGACGGCTCCCACATCACCTACCTGAGCAATCAGAAGCAGGTCGGCTGCGGAATGACGGGCACTATCTGCATCTTTGGCCAGTACAGGAATGAAAAGGTCGGCGACATCTTCCCTGTGGACATCTACAACCTCGATGTGGAACGCGGCGGCGTAACGTTGTTCTGTGGGAGCGACACCGAGAAGAGCCAATTCGCGCACGACGGCGACCTTATCGTCTATCGGGCCAACTTCAGCACGACCGACGCCCGCATATATGGCATCCACTTCAGCGGCGGAACGGAGTTCGAAATCGCACCGAGAAACGGCTTCGAGCCGTCGGTCTGCGGCCCACTCGTCGCATGGTACGAGGCGAACGGCCCCGGCTTCAACATCATGGGGAAGAACCTCGATACGGGCGAGCTGCGAACGATCGCCTACACGACAGCCACTCCTCCACGACCTGAGGCCGGTCGGGGCGCCATTTTCTGGCAGGACAAGCGGACCTCCGGCTCGACCGGGGTCGACATCTACGGCTATGACTGGGAAAGCGGCGAGGAGTTCCCCGTCACGACGGCGACCGGCGATCAGTTGAAGCTGCGAGTGTGCGACAACCTCGTCACATGGACGACCGGTACCACCAGCCAGACCCAGTGGGGAGCATGGATACTGGACCCGGTCGAGATCAGTGACCTGGCCGTGACCCTTGTCACCCCGACTTCAACCACGCTCGGATGGACCTCACCGGGAGATACCGACAACCCACCCGTGACATACGATCTCCGCACGAGGACGGATGGTCCGATCACTGACGGCAACTGGGCGACATCGACCTCCGTCCCCGGAGTGCCCGCGCCGCAACCCGTCGGCGGAGTGGAATCGTTCACAGTCCCGCTGCCACCCGGCCGCCACTACTTCGCGCTCAAGGCACAACTCGAGAATGGCGACTGGTCGATGCCGTCCGACTGCGTCTCAGCCTACGTGGCGGACGAAGTGACTGCACTCAGGGATGCCGATGAGGGAGCCTGCATCAGCTTCACCGGGGTCGTAGGCGGGATCGGAGCGGGAGGGATTCTTTACTGCCAGAGAAGCGGTCGATCTCAGGGTGTGCGTACGATTCCGACGTCGCTCCCGGCGCTCACAGTCGGCCAACGGGTGACAGTCACGGGCAATCTGACCCAGGATGCAGTCCTGTGCGGGCCGGTCCTTCGGGACGCTGTCGTCTCGCTCAACGCAGGCACGGAAGTCGTTGGATCGCTCGCGATGAAGGGGCTCGCACTTGGGGGGTTCGATTCGCGATACGGCGGGACTGCTGAGAAGAACCTTTCGAATCTGTGGATGCGAGTGAGGCTCTCAGGAAAGATCTCGTACCTCACCACGACCTCCGGATGCTCATTCTACATCAATGATGGCTCCCAGTTGCTGGACAATACGGGCAAAGGCGTACTTGTCACGAGCCCCTTCCCTGCTCCCGCCGGCATCGCTGACGGCAAGTTCGTCTCGGTCGACGGCATATGCCGCGTGTCCAGGTCGAGCGGCCGCCAGATCGAGGTCGTTGAGACCACGGGAATCCACGTCTGGTAGAGACCGCGCCGGGCCGCTTTCCGCACTCCTACTGCAGACTCAGCCTCACGATATAGGCATCTGATTGGTCGAAATCCGGGAGAGTGATCCTGATCCGATTCGACTCGCAGTCAGCGCTCACTGCAACTACCTCGGGACTGATGAGCGCCTTCCATCCCGATGCCGGGATGCGTTCTGCGCGCACGTAGACCTTTCCGCTCGCATTCAGGAATTCGAGTTCTACGGGACCGGATTCCTTGCCATCACGCCCCAGGACCACACGCACCGTCTTCGTCCCAGAGTCGAGACCTGCGACGCCATCGACGGTCGCGCTCGGCTTGAGGTCCACGAGCCGTCCGTTGATATCGGCATAGCCCTTGTACGCCCACCAGGTGGACCTCGGTTGCTTGTCGGGATGCGTCAGTATGCCGTCGAGCGATTGGTTCTCACAGGCGCTCACACCCGCAGCCTCGTCGCCCCAGCAGGCGTGGCACGCGCCATCGACTCCCGCTCGTTCGATGTTGGCGAAGTAGTGGACCGTGACCCCCGGGTTAGTCGCCTGCTTGCTGTTGATGATCTCGTTCAAGCAGATCGGCAGATCCTTGATGCCCTGCTCCTTCATGAAGCGGCGCATCTCGTCGACATGCGCGGGGATCTTCCTCGGGTCGCCGAACTCGTGCCAGGCCAGCTTGTCAGGCAGGGCATCGTTCTCCTTCATGTGGAGGAGGAATGCCTCCAGGTACTTGCGGTCGTAGCCGGAGATGCTCGGGCCGACGATCACCGCCTTCGGGTCGATGGACCGGATCTTACGGTAGGCATGTATCCACGTCTCGAAGAGCCGCGCCTGATCGCGTTTCCAGAAGTAGCCGATGTTCGGCTCGTTCCAGATATCCCACTCGAAGGTGTAGCGCCTCTCCTTCGCGCGCTTGACGAGATTCTCCACGAGCGATTCCCAGGCGGCCCAGTTGCCGTTGTCCCCGGGCCAGACACCGTCCTGCGGGTAGCCGGTGCTATCGGAGATGACGACCTGCATCCGAGCGCCGAGTTTCTTCACCCTCGCGTAGTTGGCAAAGGCGCCCTCGCCCTTGCCGTGCCAGTCCTCGGCCCACATGCGAAAGAGCTTGGGCTTGAGCGGATCGACCAGCGACGGCTCGGGCACGGTGGCCGTCATCGCGTGGAGGAAGCCGCTCGCACGATGCGAAACGGGCCCACGGTTGGCGGAGAGGTCGACGGTAACGACCTCCTGCGCCGAGCACGTCGCTGCCAGGATGACGAGCAAGATCATAGTCAACAGGGATCTCATGGATTCATCTCCCAGTCATCCTCCAATCAAAGCGCGGCGTCGATCTGAGCCAGCTCTTCGGCGCTGAACGACAGGTTGCTCAGTGCCGCCACGTTCTCCTCGATCTGGGACACCTTGCTCGCCCCGATGAGGGCCGACGTCACCCGCTCATCGCGCAGTACCCATGCGAGCGACATCTGTGCGAGCGACTGCCCGCGACCGGATGCGATATCGTTCAGCTTCCGGACCTTCGCCAGGACATCCTCGGTGATCCGGTCCGCCTTCAGGAATCCCCAGGGCTTGGAGGCGCGGGAATCCTCAGGGATGCCGTTGAGGTACTTCGTGGTCAGCAGCCCCTGTGCGAGCGGACAGAACGCGATGCACCCGATCCCCTCGGCCTCCAGCACGTCGAGCAGCTTCTCCTCGATCGAGCGGTTGAGCATCGAGTAGCTCGGCTGATGGATCAGGCAAGGCGTCCCCAGCCGCTTGAGTATCGCCGAGGCGGCCGCGGTCTGCTCCGGGCTGTACGACGAAATACCGACGTAGAGCGCCTTCCCCTGGCGAACGATCTGATCGAGCGCGCCCATCGTCTCCTCCAAAGGCGTCTCGGGATCCGGGCGGTGGTGGTAGAAGAGGTCAACGTAGTCGATCCCCATGCGGGCGAGCGATTGATCGAGGCTCGCGATGAGGTACTTCCGAGAACCCCAGTCGCCATATGGACCGGGCCACATCCCCCACCCTGCCTTGGTGGAGATGAACAATTCGTCGCGGTACGGCTTGAGGTCCTTGGCCATGACCCGGGCGAACGACTCCTCGGCGGAACCTGGAGGCGGGCCGTAGTTGTTCGCGATGTCGAAGTGCGAAATCCCAAGGTCGAACGCGCGAAGGAGCATCTCGCGGCTGTTCGACTGAGTATCGACTCCGCCGAAGTTGTGCCAGAGCCCGAGCGAGATCAGCGGGAGCTTGATCCCGCTCCGCCCGCACCGGCGGTACTGCATGGCTTCGTAACGTGTCCTGGATGCATCGTAAGTCATCTGAGTCCCCTTGGCTGGTAGTTACTGAGTCCCTGTTCGCCGTGCAGCCGGCATTGCCCTCCACAGCGCCGAAATCGTGTAACATCCCGGGTGTTTAGGCGTATAATCCTACAGCAGAGCTTCGAAGTAGGAGGTTCATACGATGAAGCGAGTTCACTGGGTTGCATTGGCGCTGCTCATGGTGATCAGCTTGCTGTCCGTGACAGGCTGCAAGGACCAGCGCACGATGATATCGAAGATCTTGGAGCGGCCGGACAAGTACGTCGGCCACGAGGTGAAGATCGCCGGAGAGGTGACCAGAACGTACTCGGTCGACCTGATCCTCGCCGAGGCGGGGGCATACCAGATCGACGATGGCAGCGGGAAGATCTGGGTGGTTACGCGGACCGGTGTGCCCAGGGAAGGGGCGAAGGTCGGGCTCAGGGGTGATGTCTCAAGCGGGTTGAGGATCGCAGGTCAGGTCTTCGGCGCGGTGATCCAGGAGCAGGAGCGCCGGTACAGGTAGGAAGAGTATCGTTGGGGAGGGAGCTGAAATCCCTCCCCAACGGCGTTTCTCACAGGAACCGCTTACTCACAAGTGAGTGCGCCGGCCGGGCACTCGTCGACGCAGATGCCGCAATCGCTGCAGGTGTCTTCATCAACGGTCGGCACTGTGCCGCCCGTGGCCTGGACCAATGCGTCGAACGGGCATGCTTCCGCCGCCGGACAGGTGGCTTCCTTCGTGCACTTGTTCGAGTCTACCTTAACTGCCATTTGTTCGAGATCTCCTTTTCGCGTATTCTCCACCATGCCCTCAGGCAAGGATATCGGACGTCATCAGACAATCCACCTAATATTCTACTTCAAGACGCGGGGTTTCTGCAAGTATTGGGGCGAAAGAACCAGGTCATGGTAGCAGGAGTCTCATCGCACCGCCATCTCCATGTACACGTCCGTCAGGGTATCGAGAGTGTCGCTCTCGGCCCACTTGGCATCCTCCTCGGAGACGACCTTGAAGCCGTATTGCAGGTAGAAGGGGATCGCGCCGGCCTCCTTGATCGAGTAGACGGCCAGCTTGCGGACGCGCTTGAGGCTCGCGGTGTCGTACATGAAGTTGAGCATCATCTGGCCGATCTCTTTGCGTCGGAAGTCGGCGTGGACTCCCAGGCGCATGACGTGCAGGCGGTCCTCCTCAGTGTAGAAGCTCGCCGTGCCGACGACCTTGCCGCTGACGGTCGCCACGATGCGCGTGATCTCGCTCGGCGGTGTCCATTCCTCGTTGAGGAACTTCATCGTTGGCCGGTAGATCTGGTTGAGTTCCTCGTTGATGGAGGCCCAGACTTCGTTTGCCTCCATCTGATCGAACTGGTTTGCGAGCCGGATGGTGAGATCCATTAGCGCTTCCTCCTCGATGCCTCTCGATATGCATTATGGCACTGTGCGACGAACTCCCTGTGCTTCTTGGTGGCGCGTTCCTCGGCCCGGTCGAGCGCAAGCGCCATGATCTCCCACGCGGAAAGCCCATCCCAGCCGTCGCCGCCGACTCGATCGGGCATGGTCTGTATGGTCTGCTCTTCGATGCCCTCATCGCCGCGAATCAGGTGCTTGAGGTAGACGACCCAGAGCTTCAGGATATGAGCGACCGGGTCCTGCATCGCCTTCAGATCAGCCTGACTGATCGACGGGCAGTGCGGCTCGGCGATAAGCACGATGTCTATTTGCCAGAAGATCGGCACTCCTCTGGGATAGAAGTTCATGATATACCATGTTGGCGCGAGACTGCAATTGAAGTCGTGGAAATGCGGGTCGAAGCTCTCGTACATCAGCTTCAAGAGCCTGTGGACGTATTGGCCGTTGTCGTGGCCCGAGACATCCACGTTGATGTCGATGTCCGAGTACTCATCTGGAGTCCCCTCCGTCAGACTACCCCTGAGCGTGACCTCCTTGACCTCCGGCTGGGCGCGGAAGAGGTCCATGACCTGGTTAGCCATCTCGATGCGCTTGTCCACTATCGGTAATCCTCCCGGATCGGGTAGAAAACGTCGATGACATAGCACGCCTCTTGGGCCTTGACGGAATGCGGCGTGTTCGGCGGGATGATCACCACCGAGCCGTCGTGAACGATCTTCGTCTCGTCGCCCACCGTCAGTTCCATCCTGCCATGGATGACGTTGCTGACCTGCTCGTGAGGGTGCGAGTGCGCCGGAAGCTCAGCGCCCTCCTCCAGGTTCCAGTAGGAGAGCGTCATGTTGTCGGAGTGGACGAAACGCACGTGGCATCCCGGGAGAATCTCCCGCTGCTCGGTACTATCGAGTTCGTGAAACGACACTCTTTTCTCCGTGGTGCTCTACTGCATCTCAAAGCTCGGCGGTGTGCCATTTGTGTGGACACCGTCGGGCTTGCGGCTAAGACAGCCTTCCCCCAACAATCCGAGCGCTGCTGTACTGCCTTACCAGATCCTCCAACTCGGCCAGCGGTTCGGCAGACATCTGGTCCATATAGAATCTCGGATGCCCCTCTGATGTCAATACGGCCCTATTCGAGCGGGGCAGACCGCGCCCTATCTGAGTGCGTCCAAAAGGCCCGAGCCACTTGTACTCGCGGATCTGATCCCACGGGATGAAGTGCCGGCGACCGATGACGGTAGTCAGCGCGATCCCGGACGTCGTGCAGGCGAAGCTCATCGCGCCTCGAAATGCCATGTACCAGACACCGAATGATGCACCGATCACCCAGACGCCGAAGAACGCTCGTGTGCCCGCCAACTCCTCCCCGACCAGCGCTGCCAGGGCAAATACCGGAATCATAAGCACAAAGAACGGGAGCCCGACGTAGTAGTAGATACGGTCGTACCAAGGCCGGCGAAACGTCATCAGCGCATCCCCGTCGGCTGTCTGCATCCCAAGTGCCTCCCTAGCGCCTAGATCGTCATGCCGCGTGCTACTTGAACTCCGGAGGTGCGCCCGTCGTGCGCAAATCGACGAAGCGACGGGTAAATCCGCCGTCGCTGACGGCGAACACCGAGTATCCGGTCATTCCCTTGTCCGGGCCCGTGGAGAAGCTGACGGCAGGCGTCGTCAGGAAGCTGATGCCGTAGTAGGACGCCTCCATCGAGCGGTGATAGTGGCCTGTCAGAACGGCCTCGACCTTGTACTGCTTGAGCAGGTCGAGGATCTCGCCGCGCACCGGATTCTCTATCGCGTAGTAGTCGCCGTTCGGGTCGGTCGGCGTCCTGGTAAAGAGCGGCTGATGCTCGAAGATGAAGATGCGCTTGCCCCTGAACTTCGCGAGTTGCGCCTTCAGCCAGTTGAGCTGCATCCGTTCCGCCGGATAGCCGGTGTTCCAGAGCAGCGAGTTCAGCCCGATGAATATGATGCCCTCGTGCTCGAAGGTGATTCGATCGGGCCCGACGGCCCGGTTCCATGCTGCGACTTGCTCGGCGGCCTTCGTGGCTCCGATGGTCTTCATGTTGAGCAGGTCGTGGTTGCCCGGACTTACGTACATCGTCGCCACGAACGACTTGCTGATCTCCATGAAGAGCGCCGCGCTCTCCGGCGACCACGCCTCCAACGCATCGCCGGTATGGATGACGAACGCGGGCTTCAGGGCGTTCACCTGCCGGATGACTTCCTGGTACCGGGCATTGTACGCGGCCTGCTTCACTCCCACATGCGTGTCGCTGATCTGCACGAAGGTGAAATCACCGTGCGCAGTGACAACGCACAACAACAAGAGGCCGGCAAAGAGAAGTGCAAGCTTGATTCTCATCGGCAATACTCCTTGGGGTACTGGCATGGCAGTTTTCGGCGCATGCACCTACTTGTCCTGCCTGCCACTCAGCGACCTGCCGATTCTGAGCATAGTGCCGAGCCGAAGCTCAGCCGATAATGTAGTATGAGCAATCGCCCGCTCCTCGTGCAATGAAGGGATTCCCCTGCTGCGTCATCTAAGCCAGTGGAGAGTGTACTATGCGTCTATTGCGGATCTCCGTCTTTCTGCTTTGCCTCGTTGTTTGCCAGGGTCTGATGCCATACCCCGTACCGGTTGCGGCCCAGATCGTCGATGTCTCGGGCATAGACGTTCCGCCGGTCAGTGGCCCGGAATGCGTGAGCGGCTGCGACGAGGAACTGCGGAAGATCCGGACCCTCAACCGGATCCTGATCCCGATCCTGCGCCCAATCCGGTCACGCCCGTTCAACCTGTCCGACCGCCGGTCGATCCCGTCATTCCCGTGCAGCCCGTCGAGCCGCCGGTCACTCCTGTTCAGCCGGTCGCGCCGCCGGTCGTATATACTCCTCCCGCTCCCGATCCAGCACAAGTGGCGTTCGAGCAGGGGAAGCACGCCCTGCTCGACGAGTTCCAGCTCATCTCGGGGTCGAATGATGTCGCGCCGGCAATCACCGAAGATTTCGTGATGCCGTTGACGCTGGGTTCGGGAGCAGTGCCAATCAACCTGAAGCAGGGCGGACTGACTCAGGAGGAGTGGGATGTGGCGCGGGAGTGCCAGAGGAAGATCGATCTACTCAGCCCGAAGTGGCCGCCGAACGCTCAGGAGATGGCGCAGTTGGACCAGCTCATCAGCAAACGAAATGCACTCTGGAAGAAGGCGGTCGGCATCCCGGGCCTGACAGCGGATGAGCGCGAGCGGCTCAGGATCAAGCTGTACACTCGCGACGTCCATGCGACGGACGGCATGCTCCCGACGGTGACCTCCGCGCAGATCAAGGCGTGGTCGAAGCCGCCTCCTCCCCTGCCCGATCCGAAACGTCCCCCGGATGAGCCGTCGCCGGACCAGGTCAACCCGGTGGCGCTCCGGTTGATCGCCGATTTCACGGCCGACAAGATGCAGGGCGAGATCGAAGACACTGCAGAGGAACTTGCCGAATCGGAGTTGGGCAAGCTCGGCGAAAGGTTCGGCGATTTCCTCGAGGTCGGAGAGATCGCGGTCGCCTACAAGGAGGGCGGCGCGTCCTCGGCGTTGTCGGAGACGTTCGACATCCTGGTCGGCAAGATTGCGATGCCACGTGCAGAACTCGCGGTCGAGGGCGGAAGGCTGTACTCGAACCTGGTCTACCAGGCGCAGAACAGATTCATGACCGACGCCATGAAGGTGGCAAACGGCAAATATGACGCAAAGCAGTTCTCGTCGGAGCTCGACAATGACCTGACGGTCGGGCAGAAGGCGACAAAGGAGTGGGTCTCCTATGGCGAGGAATAGATTGATCATCATTCCATTGGCGATTCTCACACTGGCGAATGCGTTCTGTGCCGAGACGACGAACGTCCAGCCCGGTGTCACGATTGCGCTTCCCAGGGAGTGCAGTGTGAAGGTACGGTGGGTCTGCCCTCCGCTCGACGAGAAGACCGTCGAAGAGGCGAAGTGGTATGACGTCGACTTCGCTGTGGACAACATCGGCCGCCCATGGATCGGGCATGATCTCGATCAGATCGTGAGCCCCACTCAGCAGTACCAGTACACAGTGGACAAGTTCTTCGATGACATGGTTTTCCTGGACAATGGCGCGCTGATCCTAAGCACGGCCACGCACATCGGATCGCCGATGCCGCCCAGGGACAAGACGTTCGATTACCGAGGACTCCCTCAGGCAACCTTCCAGCCGATCGCCGAGATGCCGTACCCGGCCTGCAAGCTCTTCGCCGGCGCGTCCAACTGCCTCTATCTGGTCGGGCACAACTCGAAATCCGAGCAGAAGGAGGTCTACCTCCTCCGCCCGGAGAAAGGCGGTCTGCGCCAATTCACACGTCTGTTCACTTCGAAGGATGACATCTCCGCGGTGACCGGCGATGGCGAGAGGACGTATATCGCCACCGACCGGCTGGTCCTCAAGGTGCTGAGCACGGGCGCCGTCTCGAAGGTCTACGCGCATCCGACTCAGCGGATCAGCGGACTGGCATACGATCCGCAGATCGGGCTGTTCTACTCCACCGACGAAGGCGTCGGGTTCATCGGCTCGAACGGCTCGATCGATCTGCTTGCCGCATCGAAGCCGGAGATCGAAGTGCGGCAGGGTGCCCTCTACATCTTCCTCCCGAAGTCATACGGCATTCTGGCGCTCGACAACGTTGCTGATCTGAAGCGGTTCAACCTGGCGTTCAAGGATGTGCCGGCCACCAAGTCGGCCGAGATCAAGGTAACGGGCGTGCGATTCTTCGAGGGCGGAGAATCGGCCCCGAGCCGGATGCTCGCAGTTTCGCGTCGAAGTTCGATCGCGACTCGACTCGGTACGTCTACTGCCAGGTGGATACTGACAACCTGCTCTACCAGAAGCGCGCGCACAAGCAGACGCTCGCGGTCGAATTCCTCGCTCCCAACCAGGGCTGGGGTGAACCATTCACCTGGACGGTGGATTTCACGACGGACATCCCCGGCGTCTGGTCGTGGGCGCGCATCGGGGCTGGGACTCCGGACACGCTCTATCCCGGCGAGTACACCGCAAAGGTCTACCTCAACGGCTCCAAGATCGACGAGCGGAAGTTCACGATCGAGGGCGACGCGACCGTGCTCCTGGCGGCCTACTTCAAGGACACCCCGCGCCTCAGATCCCTGCTCGCCAGGGGCGGCGACCCGAACGATCCCGCAGAGGACGGTTCCACTCCTCTGGTTTGGGCGGCGTGGAACGGCTCGATGGCGGATGCGAAGCTCCTCCTCGACCGGAAGGCGGATGTGAACTCTCGGAATGCCGATGGCGAGACGGCGCTCAAGATTGCCGCCTCCCAGATCGATGCTGAGCCCCTGGTGCAACTTCTTCTTTCACGAGGCGCTGACCCGAATGTCCGGGACAGTGACGGCAAGACCGCGCTGCATGCGGCGGCGCTCTTTGGCAGCCCGGCGCTGATGCGCATGCTGCTCGAGCATGGCGCCGATCCGAATACCAAGGACAACAACGGCAGCACCACACTGCAAAGCATGAATCTCAGGTACTCTGACCCGATACTGGCGGCCAGGCCCGAGAACGTCGAACTGCTGCTGAAGAACGGCGCGGACCCAAATGCCACCGACCAGTTCGGGGCGACACCCCTGTTCGAGTGCGTCGAAGGGGGAAGCGTCGAGGCGGCGCGCCTGCTGATCGAGTACGAGGCCGACGTTAGTGCAATCCAGAAGGGAAGGGACGGCGCTCCGGACACGAGCGTGCTGGGCCGTGCGATCATGGGATACGGTTGGGAGGACGACCCGGGGATACGCGACCGAATCAGGGCAATCATCCGCCTGCTCAGCATGTCGGGCGGTCAGCTTCTACCCGGCGAAACGGCTCTTGCATTCGAGAACGGGATGGACAGCCTGCTCGACAGGCGCGTGATCAGAAGCTGCCTGGAGAAGAACGATCAGTTCGTGTTCAGCTACACGCCCGAGGATCCGGGGCTGAGGGCGCTCGTGCTCGAACGGCTGATCCGGATCGCGTTCTCCGGGATCGCATCGGCGAACTCGGCAGACGACTTCTCGAAGGTCTTGAACCTCTGTCTCGACGCGCGCACAAAGGCCGATATGTGGGGGCTGCTTCCGAATCATCCGGAGATCTCGTTCAACTGCGGGCTGCTGTGGACGAAGACCGGCAACCCATCGAACGCGCGGATGTATCTCGAGGAGTACCTCCGCCTCGCTCCGAACGGAAGCGCGGCATCGAAGGCGAAGGATCTGGTGGGACGGTAGTCAATCCTTGCGGACAATCTCGAGTACGCCGTACTTGCCGAAGTGTCCTCTCGAGCGCGTCGAGGGGATTCGGAGGTCGTACACCACGCCGTCGCCCTCGAACTCGGCGGTGTCGCCGGGCTTCATCACACTGCCTGTATTGATCGTATACGCGGTAGCGTTCGTCAGCAGGCCGTGGTAGTGATTGGAGTTCTCCTCGTCCTTGAACCTGATCTCCAGGTCGGGCAGCCCGAAGTACTGCATCCCGTGAGTATGCATCCAGACCCCGCCGCTGTCCGGCACGAGGTGCACCGATGCGCAGAGCAGGAAGAGCGCCTCGCCGCTGAGCAGATCGTCATCCATGAACGCCTCGATCGTCTCCCTCTGGTGATACGCGGGCGATGATACGTTGACCAGGCCGACGCCGGGATAGAGCTTCAGGAGCGTGATCAGCATCCGGGCGACCGACCGCACGCATTGGACCGCCTGCTCAGGATCGGGCACGGATTCGACGGTCAGGACCGCCTTGTGGAATTCCAGGTCGTCGCGCTCCTGATTCGTGAGCGCGTGTGAGGTCATGAGCGCCAGGTCGGTCAACTGCTTGGGGAGCGGGATGCCGTAATCCGAGATGACCGCCCGGCTGATTCCGTCCGCAACGGCATACCGCCGGACCTTGTCCTTCGGCTGAGCCCACTCCTGGTTCTCGTCGCATGTCGTGTCGCCGCCCCATTGCTCGCGAAAGGCACGGGTGAACTCCGCCGGGCTGAATTCGCTTGGCCCGGACAGAGGCACGGCGAACCGGAGAAACGACTCATTGATCTCGGCGCGCCGTCTCGCCGACCACACCATGTAGAGAGCGATCAGCACGGCCAGTATGATGATGGCGTATTGCACCTGGAGTCTCCTGGCGGGTCAACCGCTTGTCCTCGCTATCCTCAACTTCGGCCTGGGAGAAGGCTCTTCCTTCTCGTCCCAGAGGGCCTTAGCGAGCGGGAACGGTTCGAGCGCGCGATCGAGGATGCCGTGGACGAACGCGAGCGTGATGCCGTAGTTGGTCATCGGGATGCCGGCCTCACGCGCGACCTGCTGCCGGTAGCAGACCTCGCGGCGGTTAAGCGTGCAGGCACCGCAGTGGATGATGAGGTCGTAGGTCTTGAAGTCCGCCGGGAACTCGATCCCGGAGCTGAAGCCGAACTCCAGATCGCCGCCGACCATCTGCCTGAGCCACCGGGGAATCTGGACCGAGCCGATGTCGTCGCCTTGCCGGTGGTGCGTACAGCCCTCGGAGATGAGCACGCGGTCGCCGATCTTCAGCCCCCGGAGCGCCTTCGCCCCCTGCACGAAGTCGGCCAGTTCGCCCTTGTAGCGCGCCATCAGGATCGAGAAGCTGGTCATCCAGATGTCCTTCGGGGTGTCGGCCGCAACCTTCAGGAACGCCTGAGAGTCGGTGATGACGATCTTCGGCTTGCGGCTAAGTGACTGTAGGGCGCTCTTCAACTCGCGCTCCTTGACGACGAGCGCGTAGGCATCGTGATCGAGCGCGTCGCGGAGGGTCATCACCTGCGGGAGGATGAGCCGTCCCTTCGGCGCGGCCTTGTCGATCGGCACGACCAGGACGATGATATCGCCCGGGTCGATCAGGTCGCCGATGATCGTCGGCTCGGCGAACCCCTCGGGCGCATTCGAGATGAGCGCCTGCTTGAGGCCGCCGATGTTCTCGCCGGTGACCGCCGAGACTGCGACGAAGGGGAGGCTCCTCTGCTGAGCCCAGGTTTCGATGGGACCGATGGGACTGATAGGACGAATATCAAGTTTGGTCTTCGCGACTACCATCGGGATATTCCGCTCGCGGATCATCTCGACGAGCCGATCCTCCCAGTCGGATGGAGCGCTGCCGGCTTCGATGGTCAGGACGGCGAGGTCGGTCTTCTCCAGGACTCGGAGCGTCTTCTCGACCCTCAGCTCGCCGAGCGCGCCGACGTCGTCGATCCCAGCGGTGTCGGTGATGATGACCGGGCCGATCGGAAGGATCTCCATCGCCTTGGTGACGGGGTCGGTGGTGGTCCCGGCGACCTCCGAGACGATGGCGACCTTCTGCCCGGTGAGCGCGTTGATCAGGCTCGACTTGCCCGAGTTGCGCCGCCCGAAAATCGTTATGTGCATCCGCTCGCCGGATGGGGTTTGATTGAGGCTCGTGCTCATATTCGTATTCGAGGGCTCATGGCCTTGGGACGAACTCGACTCCGGGTAGTCCCCGAAAATGGGCATCGCTGGTGACGACGGTAGCGCCCTCAGCCTGAGCAGTAGCATAGATGATGGCATCAGCCATCGGAAGTTTGTGCTTGATCGCGATCTCTGCCGCAGCAGTCGCCAGCTCATCATTCAACGGAATGGTTCTGGTTCTGGCTACCTGGCCGGCACCGGCATAAGCCGAATCTGCATCCAGTTCACGCAGCAGATACCTGAACACCTCATACAAAATGATGGTCGGCGTGATGATCTCTTCACGTCCACGAAGATGCTGCTCGTACTCGTCCGCCAACTTGCCGCCGGCCAGGTAAGCTATCCATCCGACAGAGTCTATGATCTTCAAAATCGGTCTTCTTCCTCTCGGATACCATCGAGGGACAGACCCGGGAATGCGCCTTTCATCTCTGAGATGTCCCGGTTAGGAATGATCTCAATACGGTTGCCGATAGCTAGGATAGTCATGTCCTGGCCCTTACGTAACTTCAGGCTCTCTCGGATCCTCCGCGGGATGCAGACTTGGTACTTGCTGGAAAGCTTAACCTGAGCCATTGCGCCCTCCGTTCTACACTTTTCTGATCGATCATGCTATTGTACAACACCAGACCGATGCAGTCAAGGCACTAGGCGCTTTCGAACTGCTTCCGGGCAGCGGCAACCTGCTCTATGGCGGTGAGGTGCTTCTCCCGCCACCTCGGTGTCGTCTGACGCCAGATCGTCTGGAGGAAGCCCTTCAGCCGCTCGGGGGCGATGTTCTCGCGGGCGAACGTCACAGTGTCGGCGAAGTTGGTGTCGCACGACCAGTTCGCTCCTGTCGGGATCTGGTCGTAGCCGTGCTCCTCGAGGTCGAGGTATGCCTTCAAGTAGGTGTCTTCTTTGTTGAACGGCTCGCCGTAGTACCAGTTGCTCTGGAGGACCGATTTCGGCATCTTGTCCCAGAAGACCTCGGGGTGATGCCAGAGGTAGTCCGACCAGACCCACGGGCGCACGCCGCCAGCCTCGACCTGCTTGAAGAGGAAGTAGATGTCGTGCCACCAGAGGTCGAACTGGCGGCAGACGACATACTCGAAGTGCTGCTGGTGGGGATAGGTCTCCTCGTCCATGCCGAGATGGAAGAACCTCGGCTTGTCGAAGATGCCGATGATCTCGCCGATGAGGTCCTTGCAGACGCCGTAGTAGGTGTCGGTCGAGAGCATCCTGGAGTACGGGCCGAGCCATATGTCGTGGCAGGCGGAGAAGTTGAGCTTCGGGATCGGCTCGATGCCGACCTCGCGAAGGCGCGCGAGTTCCTGCTTGAGTCGGTCCACCGTCCATGCACCCTCGACGGCGATCTCGGGGTGGCTCTCGTACTTCACGGCGTCACCGAGGTCGAGGACGACCATGTTCACCCCGGCATCGACCATCCGCTCGACCAAGTCATTCCAGAGGTCTGTGTCGAAGCGCAGGTAGGGTCGCGTGACATGATCGACGTCCCACACGGGGTCGTCGCGGTCGATCCACATGTTGGTGCTCAGGTGGATCAGCTCCGCCCAGATGAGTTGGTTGTTGTTGTTCATTCGAAGTCCTTTCGGCCTCACCATCAATGGCGAGTCTAGCAAATCAGAAGCATGCTGAAGCAAGCTGAGCAACCCGCAGCTTGCTTCAGCATGCTTACGTGCCATCAGCCTGATGCTTCAACATCAGGGCCGAATGGATCATAGATCGCAGGTTCCTCCCGAACCATCGACGGTTTCCGATCGTCGTCCTCTGAGCAATCCTCAAGAGTCGGCCAGAGCTTGCCCGACGCATGATGCTCCTTCTGTCCGCTGATGTAATCCATCACCACTTGCAGGTTATCATGCCGGAAAGAGACAACCCCGTATCCCCGCTGCCATTCGAAGCCACGATCGCCCTCGGAGAGGTGGTTGATGTGATGAGAACTGGCCCCCTTGACCTCGCCAACGAACCTGGAGACGGACACTGAAGGAGGGATCGACGCACTTATGTGGACATGATCCTCCGTTCCATTCACCTCGAAGACCTCTCCGCCCAGAGCTTTGGCCTTCCTCCGCATGGCCTGGTGAACCTGATCCTCGATTTCAGTGGTAATCCTCGGCTGCCGACCCTTGGTGGACCATACGATGTGGTAATACAGCTTGCAGAATGGCACGTTGCCTCCTCCCCTCATCATCAATGATGAGTCTGTCGCGTTCAAAGCATGCTGAAGCAAGCTGGGGACAGGATGCGGTTCTCCGCCCAGCTTGCTTCAGCATGCTTCCGATACATCAGACTGATGCTTTGACATCAGGTCTACGCCATCTCGTCCTGCTCGGGTGTGTTCTCCATTTCCGCCAGTTTTGCCTTGATGCCCTCGTGCAATGCCTTCGCCTCCGGATAGAGAAGGATCATGGCAAACAGATATGCACCGAATGCTATCCACCTGTCTCTCCCATCGGCAGCGATAGTCACTGGCATCATACAGAGCGCCGCCACCACCGCCTGCAGTGCCGTGCTGCCAATGTCAGGCGAGCGCAGTCCCACCGCCTCGTCCACATAGAAGCGAATACCTCGCCGCACGTCCCATTTCCAGAACAGACTGAACAGCAATCCTGCACATAGTCCGATGAGGAGTCTGTGCGGAATTGCATCGCGGAACCCGTACTTGGCCAGGGAGCACGCGACGATAGCCAGCCCGGTCGCGCAGACCGGCATTATCAACACCAGAGGATGGCTCCAATATGCGGCCGCTCTCTGCCACCAGGTAGGTCGTTTCATCTATGTCTTGTCCTCCATTGTGCTTTGACCGGCGATTCCCGGGTGGGTCATCTCGGTCGGGGAGAGGATGGTGTCGAGCTGCTTCTTGGTGAAGAGCTTCTTTTCAAGGGCAAGCTCGCGGATCGTCCTGCCGGTCGCGAGCGCCTCGCGGGAGAGTTCGGACGCCGCCTCGTAGCCGATGTAGGGCGAGAGCGCCGTCACGAGCGTGAAGCTGTTCTCCAGCAACTCGGAGCATCGCGCTTCATCGGCCTCGATGCCCTTGATGCACTTCTCGGCGAGAAGACGCGCCGCCGCAGTGAGCATATCGAACGACTGGAAGAGGTTGTGCGCCAATGCCGGGATGAACGCGTTCAGCTCGAGCTGGCCGTTCATCGCACAGAGTGTGATCGCCTGGTCGTTCGCCATCACCTGGAACGCGACCTGACTGACCGCCTCCGTGACGACCGGGTTCACCTTCCCCGGCATGATCGACGATCCCGCCTGAAGCTCCGGCAGCTTGATCTCCCCCACCCCGGCGCGCGGCCCGGAGGAGAGGATCCTCAGGTCGGAGGCGATCTTCGCCAGGTCGGTCGCCGCCGCCTTGAGCATCCCCGAGACCTCGACGAACATGTCGAAGTTCTGCGTGGCATCGATCATGTTCTCGGCGCGCGCAAGTCCGACGCCGGTGAGGTCGCGGAGGATATCGACGACCTGGAACACGTACTTCCGGTCGGCGTTGAGCCCGGTTCCGACCGCCGTACCGCCGAGGTTCACCTGCCTGAGCCGCTCCTCGACCTTGTAGAGCCGCCACCAGTCGCGCTGGATCGCCTGCGCCCAGGCCGAAAACTCCTGGCCGAGCGTGATCGGCACGGCGTCCTGCATCTCGGTCCGGCCGACCTTCAGGATGCCGGCGAACTCTTTCTCCTTCTCCTGAAGCGCGGCCTGGAGATCCGCCATGGCCTGACTCGTGCCCTGAAGGAGCCGGATCGCGGTCAGCTTCACGGCGGTCGGGACGACATCGTTCGTCGACTGCGAGAGGTTGACGTGATCGAGCGGATGGACGATCGAGTAATCACCCTTCGCGCCGCCGAGGATCTCGATCGCGCGGTTGGCGATCACCTCGTTGGCGTTCATGTTCATCGAGGTGCCCGCGCCGCCCTGGAATGCATCGGTGATGAACTGATCGTGGAGCGCACCGCCGGCGATCTCATCACAGGCCGACGTGATCGCGTTCCCAATGCGCTCGTCGAGGTAGCCGGTCCGCATGTTGGCGATCGCGCACGCCTTCTTGACCAACGCGAGCGAGCGGATCAGTTCCCGATGGATGCCAAGCCCCGAGATGCGAAAGGTCTCGGCGGAACGGAGCGTATGGATACCGTAGTAGGCATCAGCGGGCACTTTGAGAACGCCCAAGAGATCATGTTCCTGCCTGCTTTTCATGCGCGCATTATATCACGTCGAGGGATGCCGGGGGAGTCCTGGTGCTTCGGCAGCGCCACTGCGTTCTGCTGCCGAAGCGTCGATCAGGGGATAGGGCCGGGGGTGAGCCCCGGCCCCCAGTGCATCATGCAGGCTGCCTGCAGCCCTGCCAGTAGTCGTAGTACACGTCGAGGTCTTCGGTGCCCTCGGTGTACTCGGGGCCGCCTGAAGATGGTCGGCGGTCATGTCGAGATGCACCAACTGGGTGTCCTCATCGGCCTCGAGCAGGTCGAGAGGGATCAGCGTCAGCCTCTCATCCATCTTCCAGTATGCGCCATAGCTGACCACCGCCAGTCCACTACGATCATCCGACATCAAGTCGCTGATCTCACCGATCTCGTGGCCGTGGCTGTCCACGAGCTTCCACCCGGTGACATCGATGGCGAGCATCGCTTGCTCTTCTTCCTCGGCGAGCAGATCGGTCTCCCTCTGCTCCCAGTAGTCGTAGTAGCGGCCGAAGTCACACAGCTCCTCGCCGTACTTCGGAGCTTCCTTGAGGTCCTCGTCGGTACCGAGCAGCAGCGCCTGCTCGCGCTCCGCATCCAACTCGAGCCAGTCGATCGGCACGAGAGTCCGGCTCTTGTCGTCGAGGCTGACGAGAGCCATGACCGCGGCGCCCGCTTCCTCGCTTACCATGAGGTCGTCAACCGTGCTCATCCGGTCGCCATTCTGGTTCACGATCGCCCAACCACGGACATCCGGCTCGCCCTCGACGACCTGCCAGTCCACCATATCGGTGAGCTTCCTGAGATCGTCCGGCCGCTCGACGTAGTAGTCGTATTCCACCGTTTCGACGATCTCCTCCACGTAAACACGCTCTTCCATCATTACCTAACCTCCTTGTACGATGATGTCCCAGGCCTAATCCGTATACCCGCTCGGCGCGCTCATTACGCGGCCGCCCAGTAGTCGTAGTGGGGATCAAGATCCCCGCTCACAGGATCGTATTCCGGCGCATCATGAAGGTGATGGAGCGACCCGGTGAAGAGCACGCGGCTGTCCGGTATATCGAGTTCCAACCTGTCCACGGGAATGAGTATCCGCCGGTTGCTCAGGTGGCGATGGATGCCGTAATCCACGCTACTCTCTCCGATGACCTCCCCAGTGTTCAGGATTGCGAACACCGCCCGGGCAGTATCGGTACTGACGAGCACGTCTTCGACAGCGCCGATGGGCATCCCGTGCTCCTGCTCGTAGACAGCCCATCCTCGGATATCGGGTTCTCCCTCAGCCGGTTGCCAATCCGGTAGATCGCTAAGTCGCCGCAGGTCCGTACTGCGAGTAGCAAGTCCTTCGTGAATGTTCGGCTCGAGTTCATGCATTGTGTTCGTCCTTACCGGAGCTTGGCGGTCTGCATTCCTTGTCTATCCCGGACACGCAGGGCCTGACCGCACTCGATGAGTGTTTACCCTCAAGCCGGTAGAGCTATGCACCCGCGCGATTATCTCAGCACAAAAAAGGTCACCGCATCCCAGCGTTCCTGCAGGAGTACGCCGAGCCACGGCGAAAGCAAGATTGACATTTCAATCGGAGGTATTCTCTTGCTGATGACCAACTCCGCTCGTTTGGCACTTGTTATCGGCGCAGGACTGATTCTGGTGGCGCTCTCCGCGACCGCCGCAGATAAGCCTCTCTTCCTCGACGACGAACAGCGTCCCTCGGACGCCGTTGTCCTGTTCGACGGCAAAGACCTGTCGCAGTGGGTCCAGGTCGGCTCCGACAAGCCTGCGGGTTGGAAGGTCGCGAAGGGTTATATGGAAGTCGGGGGCGGAAACATACGCACGAAACAGGAGTTCATGGATTGCCAACTGCACATCGAGTTCTGGCTGCCATCGATGCCCGACGCGAAGGGGCAGGCCCGCGCTAACAGCGGGGTCTACCTGCAGGGCAGATACGAGGTGCAGGTGCTCGATTCCTATGGCCTCAGGAGTCAGAGCAACGATTGCGGCGCGATATACGGCGTTGCCGCTCCATTGGTCAACGCGTGCAGGCCGCCCGAGCACTGGCAGAGTTACGATATCCTCTTCCATGCGCCGAAGTTCGACGACACGGGTAACCTGGTCACCAAGCCGCGGATCACCGTGCTGCAGAACGGCGTCCTGATCCAGGAGAATGTGGACGTGTTCGGCACGACTACCGCCGGCGCTCCCGGCGATCCCAAGACAGCAGGACCGGTGATGCTTCAGGACCACGGCAATCCGGTGAGATACCGGAACGTGTGGGTCCGTCCGCTCCGGGAGATTTAGAGCAGACGGGGGCTCGGCTGGGATATGTGTCATATTTGTGACCGAATTATGCCTAAAAAAGTTCTTGACAAGTCTTGACAAGAGTAGCATAGTGGAGTATCAGCGATTTGCCAATCGCATGGCACGGAAGAACATCATAGTGATAGCGAAAATCCCAGTCCTCTCGCGTACCTCGTTGTACGGGTCGGCTTCTCATGAGTGGACAGCGTGACGGGACCTGCAGTTCGTGTGGGTTCCCGGGGTTATTATAGACCGCATTTCCATTCCAGGAACGCAGCATGGAGGTTGGATGACAGCGATGTAACCGTTTGCATTCAAGGCATCGGTTGAACTCTATCCGATAACCGAATAGGCAATACGAGGATCACCATCCGGCAGAATGCCGACCCGCAGGGTTGGAAGATAAACAGCAATTCTGTAATCATTTCATTCTGTAGTACCTGTAGTAAAAGCGATCCTGCCATCGCATTCAGGAGGTGGTGCGCAGCCGGCATCTGATACCCGGCGCGTCCGTAGTGTTTTACCTTGACGGGAGATATGATTCCCCGTATCGATCGGAAAAGGAGCGCAGCAATGCGACGTTCAACATGGGTACTGCTCACGGCACTGGCAGTGCTAACATTGTGCTTGTCCCAGCAGGCCAATGCAGCGGAGCTTCGAGGCTTATGGGTAGACGCAGGGGGGTCAGGCTACGAGAGCCCGACTGCGACCACCACAATGCTTGATTACGTCCAGGCGTGTAACTGCAACGCCGTCATAATCGAGATGCGCAAACGCGGTGACGCGTACTACACGTCGTCCATCGTGCCCACGGGGATGAACATAACCCCGCAGGTCGGTTACGACTGCCTCGCAGACATCGTTACCAATGCTCACGACCGGACACTGAACGTCCACGCGTGGGCTGTGGTCTACCGGGGCTGGACCTTCACGACCCCGGATCACGTCTTCAATACGCACCCCGAGTGGTTCGACCTCACCGCTACACGCGCCCAGTTTGACTCAGCCGGAAACGGATACCCCGGCGTTGCCCGGACCCACGACGCAACTTCCCTCACGCGATACCATGCGGTGTGTGGGCTCCGGAGTCTCCAGCTTGGCAAGTTCGAGCGACTATCTTCGGTTCAACATCGAGTACAACTAGCCAAGCACGATTCGGCCAGCTGCAAGTCAGCTGGCCGCCGATTTTACTCGCAGGACAAATAGTTCGGCGAGTCACGTACCCGGCAGGGGCATGGTGGCCGCCCCTGCCGGGTACAAACGGGTCGCAAACCGACCCAAAGGGAGGTAAAAGTGAAGTACATGTACCACCTGATTATCTGTGGTCTGCTGCTCTTGTCCATCCTGGCACCGGCAAACGCAGCAGAATTCCGAGCCTTCTGGGTCGACTCCTGGGGCAGCGGCTTCGAGAGTTCTTCTGCAACCACGACCATGATCAACTACGTTGACTCATGTAAGTGCAACGCGGTGATCGTAGAGGTAAGGAAGCGTGGTGACGCCTATTACGATTCCAGCTACGAGCCGACCGGCATCAACGTGACCCCGACCGCCGGCTACGACTGCCTGGCGGACATCGTGACCAAGGGCCATAATGCCGGCCTGGAGGTCCATCCGTGGGTCGTGGTCTACAGAGTGTGGACCAGCACCACCGCACCGGCGCAAACCAGTCCGAACCATGTTTTCAACACGCACCCGGAGTGGTTCAACCTGACAAACACGGGCGCCAAGTTCGATGCCGGCAACAACAGCTATCTCGATCCAGGACATCCCGATGTAGAGAACCACCACATCACCACGTTCATGGAAATCGTCAATAACTACGACATTGACGGCTTCGTTCTCGACTACATCCGGTACCCGGGAACGACCTGGGGCTACAATGCAACCTCCGTTGCCCGCTACAACGCTGAGTACGGCCTCTCGGGTAACCCGTCTTCCACCAACACCCAGTGGTCGAACTGGCGACGAGATCAGATCAACAACATGGTCAAGAGGATGTACCTCGAAGCCAAGGCGGTCAAGCCATACATCAAGATGGGCGCCGCCGTATGGAACAGCTCATCCACGGGCAACAGCAGCTACTTCGCGAACTGGGACCTGTGGATGACCAACCACTGGCTCGATTACGCCAGTCCGATGGCCTACACAACGTCGAACACCACCTTCAACGGTTGGGTGAACACGTATTACAACCAGCAGCACGGCCGACACGTTTATCCTGCCCAGGGATCGTACATGAATACGATCAGCAACTCCATGACGCAGCTCAACTACGTCAGGAGCAAGCCGATGCCCGGCTCTGAGCCGTACAGCTATCGCGTGACAAACAGCGGCACGATCGACAAGACCGCCTTCAAGAACGCGCTGCTCGCCGGCCCGTATGCGACCACTCAGTCTGTTCCGAGCATGTCGTGGATCAGCAGCCCGACTCTCGGCATGCTGAAGGGATACGTCAGGACGAGCGGCGGCGCGGCGATCTATCCCGCTACCGTCACAATCCAGAGTAAGTCGACCAAGAACAGTGGCACAGGCTTCTACGGGTTCACTGATCTCTCGACCGGGAGCTACACGGTCTCAGTGACCGCCACGGGCTACAACCCGGCGAGCGCGAATGTGAGCATTAGCGCGGGACAGGTGACTACCTGCAACCTGACGATGACCACGGGTGGTGGCGGCGGCACCGAGATCATCATCGACAACACGTCGGGATCATTCTCGTGCAGCGCCAACTGGTCTACCGGCACGTCATCGACCGACAAGTACGGCACGAACTACCGCTACCGAAGCGTAGCAAACACAACCGATCCGGCAACCTGGACGCCGAATATCCCGTCGTCGGGGAGCTGGTCGGTCTACGCATGGTGGCCTCAGGGCGCGAACCGATCGAACAGCGCACCGTATATCGTGTACTACAGCGGCGGAAACACGACTTACTACATGAACCAGCAGATCAACGGTGGCAAATGGAATTTGCTCACCACGCAGAACTTCGGCACGGGGACAGGATACCCGACACAGCTCTCGTGCTGGACTAGCGCACAGACGGTCGTCATGGCCGATGCCGTCCGCTGGTTACAGCAGTAGAGTAACAGAGCAGTAAGTGATCGAGGTCTGAACGTGGTAGGGGAATGGTGGCCCCCCTACCGGGTTCACCACAGCCGCCGGGGCTCTTCGGAGTCCCGGCGGCCGCAATCACTTCATGCCAACCGCACCTCAGGCCGGGCATGGGTCACCACGAAGCACCACAACACTTTTTGGGAGGCTATGCAGGCAAGCACTATCCTCTGACAGGCCTGCGACCCTCCGGGGGGAAATTCAGGATGAATTCGTCTCGCATGGGAAACGTGCGCGCATTGTTGACTCCTTTGCTGGCAGTGGCGGCGCTTACCACCGTTCTCGCAGGATCGTCGTTCGCCGCCGACGCCAACAAGCTCTACGGCATTCACTGGTGGGGACACAGCGAGGGCTACTCCGTGGACACCGCTCCGCAGGCTCTTCTGGACGTGCCTGCCTACTCCGCGTGGGATACGGAGACGATCCTTACCCATTCGGACTACCATTGGTCGGCTCCTTTCTTCACAGGCCTCTACTCGACCCTGTACGGCTGGAATGTCAGCCTGATCACCCGCGTCGACTACACCTGGACCGATTGCGTGCCCGCACCGGGAGACGGCAATTACTCCGGCTGGCCCTCGTCCGTGGTGAACAGCGTAGTCAACCCGCTGAAGAACCAGTCGCATATCTGGATCGTCGGCAACGAGCCGAACATCCTGTGCGGCTCCGGCAGTCTGTGGACGAACAACAGAATTCAGCCCGCCGACTATGCCGATGCTTATCGACGCGTCAAGAACGCCATCCATGCCACACCCGCCGGCGCATCCGGGGCTCACATGGTGCTCCTGGCCGGACCGAGCTTCGGGCCCGCGGAAGGCGTGCGCTGGATGGCCGGGGCTGATTACCTGGCTCAGACTCTGAGCTACCTCGCTCCAAGCGAGGTAGACGGGTTCGCCATCCATGCCTATGGGTGGGATGTCGGAGGCTTTCGGAACGACTACGAGAGCCAGATCAGGATTATCGACCAGACCGGATTCGGCAACAAGCCGATCTGGATCACGGAATTCAATCGCTATACCACGGATGACAACGACGAGCAGTACACCGCCCAGTTTGCCCGTGACGCATTCGCCGATGTCAATGCGCACAACCAAACCGTCGGCAGCCGGGACATCGTCGGGCTGACCTGGTTCGTATATGACTCCAATCAGCAGGCAGGCGGCGGCTGGAACAACTATGCCATCGAGTACTGGAAGGACCACGGCTTCCCGAGCGGTGATTCGAGGGACCTGTGGACGGCGTTCGCACAGACAGTGGACCTGCGCTATCCGGCCGGCGAGTGGAACGGAGGCCTCGAGGTGGTTGTCGACAATCCATCCTGCACACTGGTCGGCTCCTGGTACACGGGCACCTCTGCAGCGGACAAGTATGGCAGCAACTACTACTACGCCACGACAGCCGCCACCGAGACCAAGTCGGCGACCTGGAGGCCGAGCATACCAACGACGGGTGAGTATGACGTATATGCCTGGCACAGCCAGGGGAGCAATCGATCCGCGGCCGCTCCGCACCTCGTCTCGTGGAATGGCGGATCACAGACCGTCAATGTAAACCAGACGATCAACGGCGGCAAGTGGAATCTGCTGGTCAGCCGGAAGCAGTTCGCGGCCGGAACGACTGGGACCGTGAAGCTCGGAAACGGCACTGGGGAGACTTCCAAAGTAGTCATCGCCGATGCGATCAGGTTCGATTACTTCGGGCCTACGGACATCATCCTCGACAACCCGCAGGCGACGTACTCAGGCACATGGTCGACCGGTTCTTCATCGACCGATAAGTACGGAGCCGACTACCGGTTCGCCCTCACGGCGGCGACTGAAACGGCATGGGCGAAGTGGACGCCAACCATCGTCAGCGGCACCAACTATAACGTGTATGTCTGGTATCCACAGGGCGGCAATCGGTCGATCAAGGCCCCGTACACCGTCTACTACAACGGCGGCTCGCAGGCGTTCCAGGTGAACCAGACCGGGAACGGTGGCCGATGGAATCTGCTCACCAACAAGAACTTCGCGGTCGGCACATCCGGCTACGTGAAGCTCGGCAACGGCACGGCTGAGACCTCCAAGGTCGTCATGGCCGACGCCGTGAAGTGGTCCACGCAATAAGAGAAGGAGTCAAGCAATGAACTACAAGGGCAGATCGAGGGTTTCGCACATACAAGTGGCTTTGCTGGCGGCACTTGCGCTGATCGTTGCTGCCGCAGGCGCAGCACAAGCACTCCCGGCGCCGGTGATAGTGGACAACACAGATCCCGGTTTCTCAGCATCCGACAGGTGGCATCCGACGACCTTCGTTCCCGGCTATTACGGCACGAACTACCGTTACAGGGTAGCCGAGCCGGTAAACGATCCGGCGACCTGGGAGTATACCGTCCAGTCCACCGCCAACTACAAGGTCTACGCCTGGTGGCCGCAATGGTTTCCCCACACCAGTACGGCCCCCTATATCATCTACCACTCAGGCGGCTCGACAACCGTCTGGGTCAGCCAGCAGGTGAATGGCGCTCAGTGGAACCTGCTGGGCACATTCAACCTGAACGCAGGCGAGAACAGGATCCAGTTGTCATGCTGGACGACGACCGGCTACACAGTGAACGCTGATGCGGTCAAGATCAGCCGGTGAGAGGAATTACGCAACCTGCCCGGCTGTCTGAGGCGGATGGGCGCGAGAAGAAGGGGGGTGGTAAGTGTCACCTGTATGCCATTCAGCTCTGATCCGGATCATGCATTGTGAAATAGCAAGGAGGATTTGGTAAGTGAAGAAGTGTTTGACAATCGTACTAGTGATGGCATTCGCCCTGGCAGCCAGCTATGCGTTCGCAGGCGTGGCAGGCCAGAAGATCTGCATCGACCCGGGCCACGGCGGCTCCGACCCCGGCGCTGTAGGCAACGGCCTGCAGGAGAAGGTAATCAACCTCTCCATCGGCCAGAAGTTCCGCGACAAGGTGACCGCCGATGCCGCCACGCCGATCATGACCAGGAACAGCGACGTCTATGTCAGCCTGCAAGGGCGCTGCGATGTCAGCAACAACAATGGCGCCAACCGGTTCATGTCCACTCACGTCAATGCGGGCGGCGGAACAGGAATCGAGACGTACTCCTATTCGTCAACCGGCACAGGGGCCGATCTTCGCAACAAGGTCAACCCTGAGCTGGTTTCCCACATGGCGGCGGCCAACCGCGGCGTCAAGACCGCCGGCTTCTATGTGCTGGTAAACACCACCGCTCCGGCCATCCTGGGCGAAGTCCTGTTCATCGATACGGCCGCAGATGCAGCAAAGCTTGCACAGGACAGCTATCGAAACGAGGCAGCCCGCGCATACCTGCATGGTCTGCAGAGTCATTACGGCGAGGCTCCACACGATCCGGGCAGCGTTGCCGATATCATTATCGACAACAGCAGCGGCTCGTTCTATGCATCGGCCTCATGGGCTACAGGCGCTTCGGGCGGGTACAATGGAAGCTACCGATGGAGATCCACGACCGCGATCAGCGATCCCGCTGTCTGGACGCCGAACATCACAGCTTCCGGAAGTTGGACTGTCTATGCCTGGTGGGTTCAGGGAGCGAATCGCTCGGCCACCGCTCCGTACATCGTAAGCAATACGGGTGGCGACACCACGGTGTACAAGAATCAGCAGTCAGGCGGAAGCTCGTGGCAGAGCCTCGGCAGCTTCAATCTCGGGACCGGCACCGGCTATCCCACCAAGTTGTCGTGCTGGACGACGACCGGCTTCGTAGTGGTCGCGGATGCGATCAAGTGGCATAAGAACTAACCGCTATACCTAACATCCCGGGGAGACCGGAGTCTCCCCGGGGTCATCTGCCTTAGTCTGACTCAAGCGTCTGCGGCAGGTGATCCGCGGTGATACGGCCCAGTACTTTGAAAACGGTTCTTCACTTACCAGTGGCAGGGAAGCCAACAGTCAGAAGTGCCTGCTGACAGCGACACTCTCGCCAGCAGACAATCCCTCATGAGAGGAGGCGATGGGCAAGGCAGAAGATGGTAAGCCGTAGTATTCCCGTACAGAGCAGTACATTACGCAAAGGAGGAATCGCAAGTGAGAAAGGTACTAACAATCGTATTGGCCATGGCATTCGTCCTGGCCGCCAGTTGCGCCTTCGCGGGCGTGGCGGGCCAGAAGATCTGCATCGACCCGGGCCATGGCGGCTCCGACCCCGGGGCGGTAGGCAACGGCCTCTACGAGGATAACATCAACCTCGACATCGGCAACAGGATGTACAGCCTGTTTGTAGCAGACGGTGCTACCACAACAAGGACTCGTTCGACCGACGTCTATGTGTCCCTCCAGGGACGCTGCGACGTTTCGAACAACTTCGGCGCCAACAGGTTCGAGTGCACGCACTGCAACGCGGGTGGCGGCGTAGGGACTGAGACGTTCTCGTACTCGTCCACCGGGACGGCGGCTGACCTCAGGAACCGCGTCAATCCTGAGATCGTCGCCCATATGGGGACAACGAATCGCGGCGTGAAGACCGCTGCCTTCTACGTGTTGGTGAACACAACCGCCCCCGCCATCCTTGGCGAGGTCGCGTTCATCGACAACGCTGGTGACGCCGCCAAGCTGGGCAATGCCACCTATCGGCAGGAAGCGGCCCGCGCATACCTGCACGGCACGCAGTCGCACTACGGTGAGACACCGCACGATCCGGGCGGCGGTGTTCCCGATATCATCATCGACAACAGCAGCGGCTCGTTCTCGTGCTCGGCAACATGGGCTACCGGCACTTCCGCCGGCAAGTATGGCGCTGACTACCGCTGGAGAAGCACTGCCGCGGTCAGCGATGCTGCTACATGGACCCCGAACATCATCTCCGCAGGGGCCTACACCGTCTACGCATGGTGGGTTGCAGGCGCAAACCGCTCGGCGAACTCCGCCTATCAGATTCACACCACTGGTGGAGACACCAACGTGTATGTGAATCAGCAGGCAAACGGCGGCGCGTGGGTCAGTCTCGGCAGCCACAGTCTTGCCACAGGCGGCGCCTGGGTCAAGAAGAGCTGCTGGGCGACGACCGGCTTCGTCGTTGTCGCAGATGCAGTCAAATGGCATAAGAACTAGGCCACGTCCATGATCCGGGGAGACCTGGCTCTCCCCGGATCCATTGCCGGGGGATGGATACCAAACTGACCCAGCCTACCTCCGAAGCAGAGTAAGCAAGTGCACTAGCAGTAGGACAAACCGTTTGAACTCAAAAGGAGGGTTTGGTAAGTGAACAAAGCTCTAACAGTCGCATTGGTAGCGCTCTTCGTGCTCTCGGCCACCTGCGCATTCGCAGGCGTGGCGGGCCAGAAGATCTGCATCGACCCGGGCCATGGCGGCTCGGATCCCGGCGCCGTGGGCCAGGGGCTCCAGGAGAAGACGATCAACCTCGATATCGGTTTGAGGATGCGGATCTGTTCAACCTGGACGCAGCTTCTACGAACATGACTCGAACTACCGACGTCTACGTCACCTTGCAGGGTCGCTGCGACATCGCCAACAACTGGGGCGCGAACAGGTTCATCTGCAACCACAACAACGCCCACGCTGACACCACGGCGAACGGCACGGAGACGTTCTCCTACTCAGGCACCGGGACGGCTGCGGACTTGCGCAACAAAGTCAACCCTGAGATCGTCGCACATATGGGCACCACCAACAGGGGTGTGAAGACCTACGGCTTCTACGTCCTTGTCAACACCAACATGGCGGCCATCCTGAGCGAGACGGCCTTCATCACGAACCCCGCCGATGCCGCCAAGCTCGGCAATCCGGCCTACCGCCAGGAAGCGGCCCGCGCACACCTGCACGGCACTCAGAGCCACTACGGCGAGGCCCCACACGATCCGGGCAGCGTTGCCGATATCATCATCGACAACTCCAGCGGCTCGTTCTCCGCATCGGCCAACTGGTCTACCGGCACAATGTCCGCTGACAAGTACGGCGCGGACTACCGCTTCCGCAGCACCGCCGCGACCAGCGATCAGGCAACATGGACGCCGAACATCACGGCTTCCGGTAGCTGGACCGTCTACGCCTGGTGGACAGTCGGCGCGAACCGCTCTGCGAACTCCGCCTACGCCATCACGCACTCGGGAGGCACCACTTCCGTATACGTGAACCAGCAGGTCAGCGGCGGCGTTTGGAACAGCCTCGGCGCCTTCACCCTCGGGACGGGCACCGGGTTCCCGACGCGCAAGTCCTGCTGGGCGACCACCGGCTTCGTCGTCGTTGCCGATGCGGTCAAGTGGCATAAGAACTAACCTGCCAGAGTCAGTGATCCGGGGGAACTGCGGTCTCCCCGGATCGGTCTTCCCGCGCCCGACTCTCGCGGGTGCACACCAAACTAGCCCAGCCTACCTCCAACGGCTGCAAACCTGGAATGACGCAACTTGCGTAGCTCGAATGGCTGGTGTCATGGTTGACTGATCGCTCAACAGAAGGAGGTGATCTCCAAGCATATCGACGCTAATGAGGCAAGTGCACCACCAGTAGGAAACAGAAGTTCCAATTCAAAGGAGGGTTTGGTAAGTGAGAAAGCTACTAACGTTCGCTCTAGTTCTGTCTCTGTCGTTCCTGCTCGCGACAGGAGTGTTTGCCGCGCTGGCAGGACAGAAGATCTGCGTTGACCCCGGCCATGGCGGCTCCGACCCGGGCGCGGTCGGCCAGGGACTGCAGGAGAAGTCGACCAACCTCGACATCAGCCTTCGGTTCCGCGATCTGCTTACGCTCGATGCCGCTACGCCGATCATGACCCGATCGACGGATGTATATGTGTCGCTCCAGGGTCGATGCGACGTCGCGAATAACAACGGCGCAAACAGGTTCGAGTGCTCCCACTGCAACGCCTTCAACGGCACTGCAAAGGGCACGGAAACCTTCTGCCACCCGAACGAGACCACCACCGGGTACGACCTGCGCAACAAGGTCAACCCGGAAATGGTCGCCCATATGGGCACGGTCAACAGAGGACTGAAGACTAACACCTTCTACGTCCTTGCCAACACCAACATGGCCGCCATCCTCTGCGAGGTCGCATTCATCGACAACGCCGAGGATGCCGCCAAGCTCGCACAGGCCAGCTATCGCCAGGAAGCAGCCCGCGCATACCTGCACGGCACGCAGAGTCATTACGGCGAAGCGCCGCACGATCCTGGTGTTGCCGACATCATCATCGACAACACCTCCGGGTCGTTCTCCGTTGTCGGAGCCTGGTCTACCGGTACGAGTGCCGGAAAGTACGGCACGGACTATCGGTGGAAGAGCACTGCGACATCGGACAGCCCGGCCACCTGGACGCCGAACATCACAGCGTCCGGGAGCTGGCAGGTCTATGCATGGTGGGTGCAGGGAGGCAACCGCTCCAACAACTGTGCCTACAAGGTGACCAACACCGGCGGCACGACGAGCGTGTATGTCAACCAGCAGGCCGGTGGAGGCGCGTGGAACAGCCTTGGCGCCTTCAACCTGAATACCGGGACGGGCTATCCTGTTCAGCTCTCCAACGTGGCTACCACGGGATTCGTCGTGGTTGCAGACGCTATCAAGTGGCATAAGAACTAGCTGGTCACATACGTATTCGGGGAGAGTTCGCTCTCCCCGAGTATCCATTCAGTCTCATACCCAGTGCCAATCGAAAGGTGGTGGTCCGCAAGCACACGGTAGGCACATCCGAAGTACAACAATGTCACTACACAAGGAGGATTCGGTAATGAAGAGAGCACTGACATTCGCATTGCTGGTGCTGTTCGTCCTGGCCGCAACCAGCGTATACGCCGGCCTGGCCGGGAAGAAGATCTGCATAGACCCAGGCCACGGCGGATCCGACCCAGGCGCTGTGGGCCAGGGTCTGCAGGAGAAGACGGTCAATCTGCAGATCACCAACAAGCTCTACACCAAGCTGATCGCCGACGGCGCTTCCTGTCAGAGAACGCGCTCGACGGATGTGTATGTGTCCCTGCAGGGACGCTGCAACATCTCGAACAACTACGGAGCCGCGAGGTTCGTCAGTTCCCACTGCAACGCGTTCGACGGCAGCGCGCACGGCACGGAAACGTACTGCTACAGCGGTGGCAGCACCAATTCCTACGATCTGCGCAACAAGACCAACCCGGAGTTGGTTGCCCACATGGGCACCACCAACAGGGGCGTTAAGACCGCCAGCTTCTACGTGCTGGTGAACACGAGCGCCCCGGCGATCCTCGGCGAGGTCGCGTTCATCGACAACGCCGGTGACGCCGCCAAGCTCGGCAGCGACACCTATCGGGGCTACGCAGCCCGAGCATACATGCACGCACTGCAGAGCCACTACGGTGAGACTCCGCACGGCACCTAGTCGTGGCTGAGAGTATCGAATGATCCGGGGGCGCTCCGCCCCCGGATCCCCTCAGACGAATGTATCCTTGCAGGGGGCCGTGCGCCATCCGTAGAACTGCTCTACTACAAGCAGTGAAGAGGAGTGAAAGACTTGAAGAGACTCACCATCACGATCCTGAGCGTTCTGTTCCTCACATCCATCGTTCTCGCCGAAGAGATCAAGATACCGATTGATGAAGGCGGAAAAGTAGCCAATCCGCCGGCAAGTCTCCAACTCGAGTACAAGTTCAAGGTCGGCGAGTACCGCAGGTACGACATGGTCATGATTGGCGAGGGGCACGTACTGCTACCCGGCCAGACGGAGAAGTCCAAGCTCGAGGCAAGAAGCGAATTCACCTTTGCGCAGCATTGCGATGCTTACGTGCCCAAAGACGGCATCTGGCGCATGGAATGGGACATGATCAGAGGTGTGCTGAACCTTCCTGAGTTCGGGGAGATAACACTCACTATCCCGTCACTGCAGTTCGAGATCGACAAATACGGCAAGATCAGCAAGGTCATGGGACTCGAGGAACTAGCCGTGGCGCCCGGCCTGCCTCAGCAGGACAGCATGGCGAAGACCCTCAGCCAACTCACTGCGCTCGGATTCCCGAAGAAGGAACTGAAGGTAGGAGACACCTGGGAACAGGAATACAAGATTGAGATCAAGGACCAGGAACCTGTGATGATGAAGACCACATCCAAGCTCCTCGGGTACGAGATCATGGACGAAGCTGATTGCGCCATCATCGTCACAACATACGAGACACCATTCAAGCTCACCGACAAGCCGGCCGCGGATGAGGAATCGAAACCCGCGGGCGCGGGCGATGCGACGGAGACAGATAAGGAAACGCCCACGGTCCTCACCGGTATTGAGAAAGGCGAGTTTACGGTTCATTTCGCCTACACGGAAGGCAAGATCATGCGTACCAACGGGATTCTCGAAGTCACAGCCGACCCGGAGGGCAAGAAGGCTTCCGCCATCGAGATCCCGATTCCGAAGGACGCATCTCCTGAGGTCGCCGCCGAACTCAAGGCCGAGAATGAGAAAGCCAAGCACGACATCAGAATCAAGTACACCATGACGTCCGTTTTCAACCCAAAAATGCCCGAATCAGCAGTGGAGAAGCCCAAATGAAACTAGGAATGAACCGATTTGCACGAATTGCTCTGGTCTCAGTCTTGATCGCGTCAGTCTCCGCCGGCGCCGCGATGGCGGTCCAACTCGGAGAGGGAACCAAGCTCGGGCTCAACGGCAGTTTCATGTCGCCGATATGGTCGCCTGACGGCAGGGGACTTGCTCTGGCCGGGGAGAAATACGACGGCCTGTACACCACAGATCTCTTCGGCAACATGCAGCTTGTCACAGACGCTCCACTGGCCGGATGGAAGCCGAATTGGTCCCCGGATGGGCAGTATCTTGCTTTCCGCAGCAGGGATGAAGTCGGCATGGGGATGAGGCTCAATGTCGCGGGGCCCGACGGCAAGACCAAGCAGATCTCCCCCACCCTCAACGATCTCTTCCCAGGCACCTGGGGCAAAGATGGGCTCAACTACCGTTCCGGCGACGAGCTGATCACTGTGAACGAGAAGGGCGAGGTTGTGAGAACCTACAGCCTGTCGCAGGGACGAGGAATGCTGGCAAGAATAGCCGGCGTGGCCGGGTCAATGATGATGGGCCAGGTCACCGGGTCTACGTTCACTGCGCTCGGCCTGCTCCTGCCCTCTCAGTCGGCAGACGGGTTGCCAGCCGAGAGCGGGATCTACACCGACCCGGACAACCAGATCTGGATTGTCGACAAGGATGGCAACAAGAAGAAGCTGCTCGATATGGAAGATGAACCGGCGGGGTACTTCAACCCTGTAGAGTCGAAGGACGGCGATTATGCGGTGTCGGGCATGAGCGGCAATCTGTATGTGACCGATCCTACAACGGGCAAGACCACGGAGCTGGGCGTCGGCTCCAATCCCACCTGGTCGCCGGATGGCAAGTACCTGATATTCGAGCGTACCACGGATGATGGCAATGAGATAACCTCCGGGGACCTCTGGATGGCCAGCGCAGATGGCACCTTCATGCAGCAGTTGACCAATACCACGGAGATCGAGACACAAGCGTCATGGTCCCCGGACGGTCAGTGGCTGGTTTACGTGGTGGACGGGGTAGTCACTCTCGCCCCGGTGCAGCCGTAGAGTGCTGCTCGGTGGCGGCTCGCGGCTTCTCCAAGCTCGACCCGTTCACGGGTTTCGCCCTACCGGAATCCTTTGGCGGAGATGGGGAGGAACTGCTTCGCTCGGCGGCGTTCGGCGGATTGGACTCCCCTACCCCGGCCGGCGGTTGCTTTTCTGTTCCGTCGAGGGTGATCGTCAGCCCGTTCTCGTCGGCACGGATGTCATTGCCCGCTTCGGCCGGCGTGCTCTGAGACGGCTCAGCGGAGGAGGAAGGACCATCCGCTCCATCCTCCGTCACCTCGAGCTTGATGTCCGGCCCATTGACCTTTGCTTCTTCCTGGGCAGGCAAGCGGCTCTCATGAGCAGGCGTGTAGGCCGACGCGGCATCGGGCGGCTTGGCTTCCCGGTGAGATGATCCCCACCAGGGTCCGATGAGGAACAGCCCGACGGTGAAGGCTGCGGCAAGCAGCAGGAAGCCCAGCACGCCGAAGATCTTCATGCGGGCATCGATATTGCGATCCCTGGGGCGAAGCGGTCTGTTGGTACTCTGAATAGCCATACGAATCCCCATAGAATAATACGATACCGACGCCCGATTTGTTGCGCCTAACCCGCGATTTTTCGCAACTCGGCCTGGGCGTCTTTGTTATTGGGATCGATCTCCAGCGTCTGGCGGAAAGCTTCGGCTGCCTCGGCAGTCATCCCCTTGTGCAGGTAGCATCGACCGAGCTTGAAGTAGGCATCGGTGTAGTTGACATCCTTCTCCACCGCGCGCTTGAGTAGCGTGATCGCAGTATCCCAGTCGTTCTCGCTCGAGAAGGAAGCAGCCTGCGTGTACAGCTCCTTCGGATCTGCGGTCGTTATCGGACCACCGCTCTTTCGCGCAGCCTTCCAAGGCATCGCCGGCGTCGGCACCCACGTCTTGTAGACGCTCTGACGCAGAGCATCCACTACGCCGGTGCGACGAGAACTGTTGAACGCAAAGCCGGCGACACCGTTCGTACCCTTCTCCCTGCTCTCCTTGATCTGAGCGATCAGCGTATCCGTGCTGCCGACACTGATCCCGTTATAGGCATGGCGGCTATGCGCCCACTTGACCATAGCTGCGGTCCACTCGCTGAACAGCTTGGCTTCGTCAGGGCTGGTCTTGTAGTTCATCGGCACCACCGCATCGATGATACCCTCTCTCGTCCAGCGCTCCCAATCCTGAAGCAGCATGTTGTACGGATGGGTATCCTTGAACTGCTCCTTCATCGCCTGGCTGCAGACCGTTGATCCGGTCACCTTGACCCACGGCTTGAGAGCCTTTGTGCCCTCGTAAATCTGCCGAACGAGATCGGTAACGCGGTCGCGCCGCCACTGACACCATTGCGGATCGTCAGTGAACGGTGCGGCCTTGGTACCTTTCTCCTTCTGATACCTGGCGACGGCCAGATCGGAGTAGCCAAAAGTTGGGTCGTAGTAGCGCACGTAGTCGAAATGGATGCCGTCGACGTCGTACTTCTTGACGACATCCAGGTAGATCTTTGCCGTATAGTCCTGCACCTCGCGAATGCCCGGGTCGAGCTGGAACTGCCCGCTCTTGTCGAGCCGGCCCTCATTGGTGCGATTGATCCACTCGGGGTGCTTGTTGAAGACGTGGCCGGGGCTCTTCGGACGCCTGGTGCCCTGCCAGACCTTGTAGGTATTGATCCACGCGTGGATCTCGAGTCCGGCCGCATGCCCCCTCTTGAGGGCGTATGCCAGCATGTCGAAATCCGGATCCTTCAGGTTTTCGGCCTTGGGCTCGTAGGCAGAATCGTAGTACGAGTCGCCGGCCTTCCGGACCTGTATGAAAAGCGCATTCAGGTTCGCCTTGCGCGCCATGTCGATTGTCTCGTCCACCTGCTCAGGCGTGAGCAGGCCGTTCTCCCAGGCCGATACCCACATGGCTCGAAACTCCGGCTTCTCCTGACCCCATGCCATGGAGCACAGGCAAAGAAGACCAACGATGGCAGACAACACCGCTCTGTTAATCACATATACCTCCAAAGTACCAGGGGAAACTCATCAATCGCGGAATGTGGTGACCACACTCACTCAGAAGTTTGACCTGCGTCGGGTTGATTCCTTCCCAATGCGGGCATATACACTATGGCAGAGACCGCCTGCTCTCTTGAACGGCACTAGCAGGCCTGCTTAGAATGCATGAGTTGCGCCTCTCCCATTCTTAGACGCAGCCCGAGCGCCACTTGTGCACAATCCCGGAATACAATATACTAAGAACAGCCTCAGAGACACCGGGACAAGGTGATTCACATGCGTACCAGGTTTTTCAAAGCTACCCTCATACTGAGCATCCTCGGCGCGATGCTCTCAACCGGACTGATCGCCGCCAAAGCCCGATTAGCGCCCCATCAGCTCACAATCTTTTTCACCGGCGATGATTGGGGCAAGTACAAGTACTGCATATGACACAATGAACTGGGCCTCGGTGGGGCCCCTAGACTGGCTACGTATCTTCGGCAGACGGCAGCGGCCGTTCCAAATCGCCTCGTCATCCATCTTGGCGACATGATAATGGACGCCGGGAAGCCCGGCGCAATCCAACTCGACTTCTACCGTTTTGCGTTGCCCTACATGGGTTACGATATGGCCGGGATCGGCGAACTCGAGGTTCGCGCGTACAAGTACGTTGACGAGCAGTCGATCGCCGACTTGGGCGTGCCTCTGGTCTGTGCGAACGTTCTTCGGGAAAAGGACGGCAAACCACTGGTCGGTAAGCCCTATATCATCAGGAAGATGCCATCCGGGCTGCGCGTTGCTGTGATCGCCGTCGTTGGCGACGCAATTGTATATCCCGACCTGCAGAAGGAGTACGGGGTCCGGGTACTACCACCTGCCGATGTCCTCAAGGCGAACATGGAGAAGCTCAGGAAAGAGGCCGACGTAATCGTCGTGCTGGCGCATGTCACCTATGACGGCGCGGTCGCACTCGCCTCGCAGGTTCCCGGGATCGACGCGATCCTCAGCAGCCACCCTTCAACCGTTAAGAAGGATTACGAGAAGGTCGGAGATACCGTCGTCATGCACTGCCGGAAGGACTATCAGTACGTCGGCAAGCTCACACTGGACATCAGTGCCGACGGCAAGATCACATCGTCCGCCGGAGAGCAGGTTCCACTGAACGACAAGCTCGCCGACGACGCGGAGATCGCCAAGCTGATCGAGACTGCTGACAAACGACGATCTGACCACTACGACAGAATGGCCAAGGAGCAGACCGCTCTGCTGAATGGCATTCAGACCGAGTTCCCACGGTTCGTCGGCGGTGGTCAGTGCGCGAAGTGCCACAAGGATATCGATAAGTCGTGGAAGAAGACAAAGCATGCCAAGGCGCATGATGCGCTGAAGGGAAAAAAGGACCCGAACGCGTTTCGCAACCCATACTGCCTGTCCTGCCACACAACCGGCTTCGACCTGGAGAGCGGATTCAGTCGTGAAGCGTTGACGCCGCACCTGAAGAACGTGCAGTGCGAATCGTGCCACGGGGCCGGCTCCCTGCACGTTCAGAAGCCTAAGGAGCCCGGATACGGCAAGATTTCCGACGCGAATTGCCTCCGGTGTCACGACAGAGGCAATAGCCCCGACTTCGAGTACGAAAAGTATCTTGCCCAAGTGCGACATTAGGTGTACAATAGAAGGTGTTGTTCCGGCGATATATCGCCGGGGTAACCCGTGGGCACGCCACGCGCGCAATACATACATCATTCCGGACGGTCAATACTCATGAAAGCAAGATTCTGCAGAGCCGTTATCTCGACGTTCCTCCTTGGTGTGATGATGCTTACGTCGGGCATCGTCGCCACTCGCTCCATGGCGGGGAAGGCGAAGATCACCCCAGGCCAGTTCACCATCTACTTCACCGGCGACGACTGGGCCGGCTACAAAGGTAGCTGTGGGTGACACAGCGAAGAGGATCTCGGTGGGATCCACAAAAGAGCAACCTATCTGAAGAAGGCGCTGGAAGCCTCGCCCAACCGACTTCTCATTGATCTCGGCGATCTCGTGCCGGGACTCGGTGAGCCGGCGGAGATCAAGCTTGGCCTATACAAGACGGCGCTGCCCGCCATGAAGTACGACGTGATCGGCGTAGGCGAACTGGACGTGCGCACTATCAAGGACACCGGCAAGTCGCCCTTCGATAGCGCCAAGATCCCGCAGATCTGCGCGAATCTGGTGCTCGAAGACACGAAGAAACCGCTCCTCAAGACACCTTATGTCATCAAGGAGATGCCGAGCGGCCTGCGCGTCGCGGTCATCGGCATCATAGGCAATACGACGATGAACCCCCAGATGGCCAAGCAGATGGGTGTCATAACCATGCCGCCGGAACAGGCCGTCCGCAAGGCTATCGGATCCCTCAAGGGCAAGGCAGACATCTTTGTCGTGCTGGCCCATTCCGGTTACGATGAGGCCAAGAAGTTGGCCGAGGCTGTCTCGGGCGTTGACATCGTTCTGAGCAGTCACCCGTCGGCCGTTACTACCGACTTCGAGCGCGTGGGCGATAATATTCTCATGCACTGCAAGGGAAACAGCAAGTACGTGGGGAAGCTCGTGCTCGACATCGATGCTGACGGCAAGATCACCTCGGCGACCGGCACTCAGGACCTTCTGGACGCCAAGACTGAGAAGGACCCGGCGATGCAGAAGCTCATAGATGATACCGAGGCGGCCGTTCAGAAGTTTTACTCGAGCCAGAACCCCAGGGTCGGCGGACCTCCTATGACCGGCGACGCATCGCCCCCACGCGAGGACCCCAGGCCGTTCGTCGGCGCTCAGAGATGCATTGGATGCCACTTGTCCATTCACCAAACATGGCAGAAGACCAAGCATGCCCAGGCGTTCGCGGACATGACCCAGAAAGACCCCAACGCGACGATGAACCCTCATTGTCTCTATTGCCATACAACCGGCTATATGGTCAACGGCGGCTACACGACCGAGACCGAGACTCCCCACCTGCGCAACGTACAATGTGAGTCGTGCCACGGACCCGGCAGCAAACACCTCCGCAACACCCAGGAGAAGGGGTACGGCGCTACGACCGAGCTGACATGCCGCAAGTGTCACGATGGCGCCAACAGCCCGAAGTTCGACTACGCGAAGTACCGAGAGAAGATCGTTCACAAGGCTGCCTCACAGATTGTGAAACCTGCAGAGCAGAAATAACGTCTGCACTAGTAGGCGTGAACCAGAGGCTTCCCCTGGGAAGCCTCTGGTTTGCCGCACAATCATGGAAAAAAGGACCATCCTAATGTCATTCTCTCGCGCCACTCGCCAACTCGTCATCGTGCTCATGATGCTCATCCTGGCGTCGTGCGCCTCTGCCTATGCGGACAGCTTCAAGGATGAGGTCGACATGGGCAAGGAGGGGGCCGCCGAGGTCGCGAAACAGAGCAAGTTTCTCACTGACGAGAAGCTGGTCAAGCGAGTGGAGACGATCGGTGACGCGATCGCGACCGTTGCCGTCTCTCGAGAGGTCCCGGCGTCCTACGGCAACTCGAAGCTCGCGCCGTTCAAGTACACTTTTCAGATCATCGACGACAAGGATGTGAACGCATTCTGCCTGTCGGGAGGCTACGTCTATGTGAACAAGGGTCTGCTCGACTACGTTCAGTCCGACGACGAACTCGCAGGTGTCATGGCCCATGAAATCGCCCACGCATCCCATCACCATATCATGCAGCTCGTCAAGGAGCAGAACAAACAGATGCTGACCATGGCCATCGCAATCCTCGCCGGATATGCGATCGGCGGGGGACAGGGGGTAAGCGAGCTGGCGATGGGAGCGAACCTCGTGGCAATCGCAAAGATGAGCGCATACGGTCAGAAAGCCGAGAACGACGCCAACGTTACGGCCGTCGAATACATGACATCCGCGAAGTATAACCCCGTCGGGATGCTGACGTTCATGGAGCGGCTCGCCCGCGATGAGGTCCGCAAGCCATACATCGACTGGGGCATCTACCGCACTCACCCGCCTTCCTACGAGCGAGCGAAGGCGATCTCCCAACAGATTGAGAAGAACGGCATCAAGGTGAACCGCCGCCTGGTCACGAGCTACCTCAAGGTTACTCTGAAGCCGGACGATGAAAAGGACCCCAAGTCGGTGCAGATATCGGTGGCGGACATGCCGATCGTCAAGCTGGCGGACTCCGGCGGAGTGAAGGCCCAGGCGCGTGCGGAGGCAGTGGCGAAGATGATCGACGCCGCTTTCCTTGCAGGGGCCCAGATGCGTGACATCAAGATGGGCATCACCGGAAGGTACGTCAAGATCAAGGACACGATCGTCATCGAGCCGACTCAGGAGGACGCCGATCTTGCCGGTGTCACGATCCAGAAGGTCGCGGCCGATGCGGCGAAGTCACTGCGCAAGGTACTCTGGCAGGAGCAGTTGGACGCGAGCTACTAGGGAAACAAGAATGAGAGCGGACAGGTGGATACCCGTCCGCTCTTCAAATCGCTAATGTGTCTGTCGAAGCAAGGGATCTGGGTGTGTCACTTGCTCTTCTTTTTGATCCGGCCGCCTGTCAACTCCTCGATGGTCTGGGGCCGCTCGAAATCGATGTTGGCGTCGGAAGCATAGCCGCCCTTGCGTGCTGTCTCGGGCATTGGCCGTGGGGTTTTTGCCTTTGCCAAGTTGCCATCCACCTCCCCTCTGAACCAGTTCTTTCTTACTTACCATGCCCAATACCAGCGGTATCTAAACATGTGAAGGCTAGGTTGATAGACAACTGGTGTGTTCCACGAAGTGCGCTTGGTCGCTCACCATGGCCTGTCGTTTCGTCCTCAAGTCTCAGGCTCCCGAAGGGCCCGGCATATCAGCGCCCAGGCCTTCTCTCTGATGCGCGTGAGCACGAGGATCAGCTCCCTGCTGCCGGTGAGCTTCATGCCGCGCTCGATCTCCTCCGGCTCGAACGGGACGCCGCGCTTCTTGACGATGATCTTTCCCGCATCGAGTTCCCGCAGCCGCTTGTTCACGGACTTCGGAGCAAACGGCATGCTTTCCAGTATCTCGTACGCGTCCCCGAACGGACTCGGGACGAGATCATCCGCCGACAGGTATGCGATCCGGTCGGCGAGTTTCCACGCGGAGATGTCACGAGCCAACTGCTCCACGAGATGCGCCCGCACGATGCAGGCGTCGGGCTCGATGAGATAGCGTCCCGGAGCGCGTACCTCCACCGGACCGACGGTCTCCTGGATCATCGTTGCCTGCTGGGGAAGAACCGTCGCCCGCTTCTCCGCCTTCTTCAGCCGGCCAAACCAGACCAGCGCCTCCTTGCGTTCACCGCCCTCGGAGAGGAACTCGATCTCGCCACCGAGCGACTCCAAGTCCTCATCCGGGGTCGCGGGGGAGAGCTTGATCGCACAGTCGGGAACCTCGCGGATCAGTCGCCGGATGAACTCGATCGAGGGATTGAGATCGGCAAGCTTCCGGACGCGGCGGCCTCCCTCTCTACGAGATGGATCGAGGAAAGCCGCGTCGCCCTCCAGGGGCATCTCCGCGATGTCGGCGCAGACGAACCGCACTCGGTCCGAGAGGCCATAGACAGCCACATTCCGCGCCGCCATCGCCAGTCGCACGGGATCCCGGTCGACGGCGATCACAGGACCTCTCGATGCCAGACCGATCGTGTCGCCACCGATCCCACAGCCGAGGTCGAGCACGGTCACGCCGTCAGGAAACCTCTCCGCCCGGTAGCGGGAGATCACCTCGCTGGACGCCTGCTCAAGGGCCTCGCGGACGAAGAACATCTCGTCGGCACGCGTGAACTTCCGGGCTGCGCGCTTCCGGAGGTCGAGCAACTCGAGTGCGGCGGAGGAAACATCAGGCGGGTAGCGCTTCCGAAGAGTGGTGAGCCGTGTGAGGAAGTCCCCCGACAGTGACTTCGCCAGGTCGATGAGTTCAGCGCCCTCGGAACTCAGCAGGAACTCGGCTGTCGGGAGGTCGATTGGCATGTTTTGAACCGCCGGAACCCGTAGGGGAGGCCTTCAACGGCCTCCCGTTCTGTGGGCGACCGTCGAAGGATCGCCCCTACGGCATGTGTGGGCGACGGTCGAAGGATCGCCCCTACGGCATGTGTGGGCGACCGTTGAACGATCGCCCCTACGGAGATGCACGGCTCATTCGCGCCCAAGGACGGGGACACCAACCTTGGTGAGCAGCCGCCCGAGACAGTAGACCGGTAGTCCAACCACGTTGAAGTAGTCGCCGACGATCCCCTCAATGAGCACGGCGGCGCGCTCCTGGATGCCGTATGCGCCGGCCTTATCGAGCGGCTCACCGGTGGCGACATAGGCGTCGATGGTGGCATCCGACATCGCGCAGAACCGGACTTCGGTCCGTACGTAGTCGCACGCCGTCCGCGCTGTCTCACCATTCGAACGCCGGATCACGCATACGCCGGTGTAGACGTAGTGCGAGCGCCCCGACAGCATCCGGAGCATCCGGCGCGCATCCTCCGCATCGACCGGCTTGCCAAGAACCTGCTCATCGGCGACGACTATGGTGTCCGCGCCGATCACAATGCCGTCATCGATGCGAACGGCCACATCCTGTGCCTTGGCAGTTGCGGATTGAAGCACGTGCTGATCCGGTGGCCACAAAGGGAGCGTGGACTCGTCGAAATCGCTCGGCATCACGCGGAACGGCAATCCGATGAGCCGAAGGAGTTCCTGCCTTCGCGGTGATGCCGAGGCGAGGATCAGTTCAGTTGTGGTCATACGATCATACCGACGGAACGGCACGGCGACCGTTCCCTACGCTGAAGAGCCACACTCGCGGAACGGCACGGCGACCGTTCCCTACGCTATTTGCCGCCATGCCGCTGAACCTCGAACCGATAGAGGCACACCGGCTCGCCATCATATATGCCGGCCTTGCGCATGGCGATCATCACCTGGTCCTCGACGGTGTCGACACCTTCGAGGTCGGGAAGCAGCAGCCCGCGCTTGTGCCCGCTCTCGACGATGACGCCGTACTTCTTCACATCGAGGTCGGCGAGCCCCTCCACGGGCTCGGGCGCGCCCATCACATCGACTGTGTACTCCAGGTCGCCCAGTTCCCGCTCCTGCACGGCATCGAATCGTGGATCGCATGTGGATGCACTGATCGCGTTCTGCACGATCTCGGCGGCAAGATTCGATTGTGTAGGTTCGATCGTGCCGATACATCCCCTGAGCTGCCCGAACTTCTTGAGGCAGATGAAAGCCCCCGCTCGCTCAGCCAACTCGGGTGTCACCAAGAGTGGAGCGGGCTTTGTCTTGCCGGAACGCACATACTCCTCGACGGTCTCTCTGGCGAGACTGACCAGCGCATCATCCTCATTCTCTTTGCCCATGTCATCCCTCCGAAGCAGCCTTCCTGCCGAATCGGTTCTCTTTGCCCTGCATAAGGCGCACGATATTCGAACGGTGCTTGATGAAGACGTACACCGCGATGAAAACGCCGAAGATCTTGTATGCCGTTGGCGTCGGCTCTCGGGTTTGCCACATCATGATCGGAACGCTCGCACATGCCAGCATCGACGCGACGGACACATATCGGGTGGCCGCAAACAACACGATCCAGATCCCGAACGCGATGGCGGCAAGCACGGGTACCAGCCCTATTCCAACTCCAAGACTTGTCGCAACGCCTTTGCCGCCCTTGAACTTCAGGAACACCGAGAGCGTGTGGCCCACAATGGCCATAACTCCACAACCGACCGCCAACCACGCAGATTCCGGAGCGAACTGCTTGGCCATCAGAACCGGCACCAGTCCCTTGAGAACATCTGCAAGAAAAACGGTGATGCCGGGTCCGGGACCGAGCGTGCGGTAGACATTCGTGGCGCCGATGTTTCCGCTCCCGTGATCGCGGATATCGATCCCGCGCCAGGCTTTCCCGATAACGAGACCGAACGGAATGGCACCGAGAAAGTAGCTCAGAATCAGCAGTATGGCGTAAGTCATGGCGTTTCGATCACGATTACGAGTAGGAGTACGACCTTATCCCTTACCCCGCTCGCCCTCCGCCTTGCGCGCGAAGATGCGAATGGGTGTGCCCTCGTACGGATGGGTCCTGCGGATCTGATTCTCCAGATACCGCTTGTAGGAAAAGTGCATCATCTCCGGGTCATTCACGAACAGGATGATCGTCGGCGGCTTGACGGCCGGCATCGTGACATAGTAGACCTTGAACTGCCGGCCCTTGTGCGTGAGCGGGTGAGAGTCCACCGCATCGTGGATCATCCGGTTGATCGTGCCGGTCGACAGACGCATCGCATGGCTCTGTGACGCCAGGATCGCCGAGTCGACCGCCTCCCGGACTCCCGTGCCCTCCTTGGCGGATGCAAACACGATCGGGGCATACGGCATGAATACCATCTCGTCCCGGAGCTTGGCGGCAAAATCCTTCATGCTCGCGCCCTGCTCTTTCGCGAGGTCCCACTTGTTCACGACGATCACCGCCGCCTTGCCCGCCTCGTGCGCATAGCCCCCTACCCGCTTGTCGCCGTCGGTGATACCCTCGTCCGCGTCGATCAGGAGCAAAACGACATCCGTGCGCTCGATTGCACGCACTGCGCGTAAGACGGAATAGTATTCGATGGACCTCTGAATCTTTCCTGCGCGTCTGATTCCCGCGGTGTCGATCAGCACGATGGGCTGGCCCTCGTGCTCGAAAAGCGTATCAACGACATCGCGCGTCGTACCCGGGATCTCGCTCACGATCGAGCGCTCCTCTTGGAGGATGGCGTTGAGCATCGAGGACTTGCCGACGTTCGGGCGGCCGATGATCGCGATTCGAATCGCCTCCTCAGGCAGGGCCTCCTGCTCCACGACGGGAGGCAGATTCTCGACCACCTTATCGAGGAGATCGGCGACACCATGGCCCTGAATGGACGAGATCGGGAACACCTCGCCCAGGCCGAGCGAGTAGAACTCCGCCGCATCGCGTTCCTGCTTGTCGTTGTCAGCCTTATTCGCAGCCAGTAGGACCGGCTTCTTCGAACGCCTGAGGATAGCGGCCACCTCCATGTCTGCGGCGGTCATACCCTCACGGACATCGACAACGAGGACGATGACATCGGCTTCCTCCATCGCGATGTCGGCCTGCTTCCGAACCTGGGAGATGAGCGGATCCTCGTCGCCGAGGACCATGCCGCCGGTGTCGATGAGCACGAATTCGCGCCCGATCCAATCGGCCTCAGCATACAGGCGATCGCGTGTGATGCCGGGCGTGTCCTCGACGATCGCGATCCTCTTGCCAACCAGACGGTTGAAAAGTGTTGACTTGCCGACGTTCGGTCGGCCGACGATAGCCACTACGGAATCAGGCATTTGTCATCCCTCATGTATGATCTCCGTAGGGGCGATCCTTCAACGGTCGCCCGTCAACGCCGCGGCGGGCGACCGTTGAAGGATCGCCCCTACGGAGATCATCCCTTGTCAGTTGGTCCCAGACCGCGATCGGAGAAGGTTCGACTGCGGTAACATTGGCGTTGACGGCGTTCCTGACATCATCGAGCGTCACGTCGTCGAGAAAGCGGCCCTCGTTCAGTGCCACCGAGGGGATCAGTACGTGTTCATCCGGCCGAACGTCGGACAGCGCACTGATGACATCCTTCCCGGCCATCAGCCCCGCGACGGTCACCGTTTCGCCGAGGAAGTCGTTCACTACCTCACAGACCCGCGCACTCACACCGGGATGCCCGCTGAGCCACTTCGCCAACTGCTCGACCATCGGTCGGGCAAGTGAGCCGGTGACCAGGACGTACTTACCCGGATCAGGCGCGCGGCCATTCTTCCTGCGGCGGATACGGGCCAGCTCATCGACGAAGATCCTCGACACGCCGATGCCGTCTTCGAGTTGCGGGAAGCCCTCATATGCGGCCTTTGACGGGAATCTCCGGCCGGCACGAATGTACAACTCATCTGATGGGAAGACCAGCCGCCTCCCAAAGCGTTCCATGAACTCCTTCTGCTTGCGCCGGCACAGATCGATCACCTCGCGGGCAGGCTGCTCACCCACCGGTTCGAGCGGATAGAGGCTCTCCCGATGCTTCGTCAAGCCAACCGGCACGACGGCGATCGACTCCGTGGCGGGATACAATGATGCGAGATCATCAATTGTGCGCTCGAGATGCTCTCCATCGTTCACGCCGGGGCAGAGCACGATCTGCGTATGAAACGTGATTCGCGAATCCGCCAGCCGCCTGAGATGCTCCATGATGCGCCCGGCCCCCGGATTCCCGAGCATCTTCGCCCGAAGATCGGGCTCGGTCGCATGCACTGAGGTATAGAGCGGCGTCATCTTCTGCGAGCAGATACGGTCCATCTCCTCGCCCGTCAGATTAGTGAGCGTTATATAGTTGCCCTGGGTGAACGAGAGGCGATAGTCGTCATCCCGGACGTAAAGTGTCGGTCTGAGGCCCTTCGGCATCTGATGGAGAAAGCAGAAGATGCACGAGTTGACACACTTGTGAACGCCATCGAATAACTCCTCCTCGAACTCGATGCCGAGGTCATCGTAGGTGTCTTTCTCGATCAGCGATGTGAAAGATCGCCCACCTCGCACGTACTCGATGGCAACCTTCTCATCCGCCGACTCGAAGCGGCACTCCAGGATGTCCCGGATCGGCTTGCCGTTGATGGAGACGATCGAGTCTCCAGGCACGAGACCCGCATCGTCCGCGGGACCGCCCTCTGCGATATGTCTGATTGTGGAGTTGAGCTTAGGCATTGGATACTTCTGCGCCCCTCCTCTCACACCGGGATCTTGAGGCGCTCGGCGACTTCCTCTACGATCCAGTCCGGGGTCGAGGCGCCGGCGGTCAGGCCGACTCTCTCAGCTCCTTCGAACCACGAGTCGTCTATCTCATCAGCGGTCTCGACGTAGTGAGTCGGGACTCCGGTCGCCGCACACAGTTCGGCCAAACGCCGGGTATTCGCGCTGTTTCGCCCACCGACCACAATCACGACATCGACGTCCTGCGCCATCTCGACCGCCGCTGTCTGACGCTCGGAGGTCGCATGACAGATCGTGTTGAACGCCCGGACCTCGTCGGCCAGACGGGCGACCTCGCGGACGAGTTCCGTATAGGCGTCCAGAGTCTGCGTCGTTTGCGCGACCACCGCGACCCTCTGCCCCAGCTTGTGGGATTGAAGGTCATCTGCGCCCGAGACCACGAGTGCGTCGTCCCCTGACCTGCTCAGGATGCCTCGCACTTCAGTGTGGCCTGCGTCGCCTAGAATCACAACCTGGTAGCCCTGGTCGTGCAGATCGCCTGCCAGATTCTGAACCTTTGATACGAACGGACACGTCACGTCGAGCATTTCGATGCCCATCTCAGTCGCGTGGTCCAGGATCGGTTTCGGTACGCCATGCGAGGGCATGACTATGATGCCGCCGGTGGGTGTGTCCTCAATACTCTCGACCGCCTGCACCCCGTTCTGCGCAAGGCGTTCCACGACCTGCGGGTTGTGGATCAGCGGCCCGAGGGTGTACATCCGCTTCCCCTCGGTTCGCGCCGCTTCCATGACCGCGTCGAGCGCCCTTCGGACGCCATAGCAGAACCCGGCTGACTTGGCAGTGATGATTTGCATGGACTTCGGAGTTCCGCAGGGGCGATCCTTCAACGGTCGCCCAGTCCCAGGGGCGACCGTTGAAGGATCGCCCCTACGGAATGTGGTTTCCCAAAGCGACAAGTGCCGGCCCCGCGTTCACGAGACCGGCACCAGTAGTTCACTAAGTGAGCGCGTGGATTCACGCTTGCCGACTACGCATCAATTTTAACAGACCATACTCCATGCTGTCAACCAGAGCGTTCCAACTCGCCTCGATGATGTTCGTCGAGACGCCGACGGTGTTCCAGGTCGTCGTGCCGTCCGTGGACTCGACGATCGCGCGCACACCGGCAGCGGTTCCATCGGTCGCGTTGAGCACGCGGACCTTGAAGTCGGTGAGCTTGATGTGCGCCAACTCCTCGGGATAGAACTGCTGCAGGGCTTTGCGAAGCGCACTATCCAGCGCATGGACCGGACCATCGCCTTCCGCAACCGTAAGCAGTTCCTGGCCGTCCGCAATGACTCTCAATGTCGCCTCCGTGATCGGCTCCGGGTCGCTGCCTCGCTGCTCGACGATCACTCGGAAGCTCTTCAGATCGAACAGCTTCTGATACGATCCGACCGCCTTCTCTATCAGCAACTCGAACGACGCCTCAGCACCCTCGAAGGAGTAGCCCTTGCTCTCGAGATCCGTCACGCGGGCGAGCACTTCGCGCGTCTCCGGCGACTGCTTCGTGAGGTCGATGCCATACTTCTCGGCCTTGTGGGCGATGCTGCTCGCGCCTGCCAACTCGGAAATGAGAATCCTGCGCTCGTTGCCTACCAGCTCGGGACACATATGCTCGTAGGTCTCCGCGTTCTTCATCATCGCATCCACGTGGACACCGGCCTTGTGTGCGAATGCGCTTCGCCCAACGAATGGCTGGCGGTCGTTCGGGACGATATTCGCGATCTCATCGACATAGTGAGAGAGCGCCGTCAGGTCCCGCAGCGACTCATTGGGTATACAATCGAAACACAGTTTGATCTGCAGGTTTGGAATGATCGAGATCAGGTTCGCATTGCCGCACCGCTCGCCGTAGCCGTTGATCGTCCCCTGTACGTGGAGCGCGCCATGTCGGACGGCGATGATGCTGTTCGCCACCGCCAGGTCTGAGTCATTGTGCGCGTGCATGCCGACACACACATCGATGGCATCCTTGACAGCATTCAGCACTTCAACCAACTCCGACGGAAGAGCGCCGCCATTGGTCTCGCAGAGGACGACACAGTCCGCCCCCGCCGATGCCGCTGCCTTGAGCGTCTTCAGAGCGTACTCGGGATTCGCCTTGTACCCGTCGAAGAAGTGCTCTGCGTCGTAGATGACCTCCCTGCCCTCGTTCTTCAGGAACTGGACCGAGTCGTAGATCATCTCGATGTTTCGCTCGAGTTCGACCCGCAGGGCCTCGGTCACGTGGAGGTCCCAGGACTTGCCGAAGATCGTGACTACCGGGGTCTCCGCCTCGATCAGCTTGAGAAGGTTGTGATCCTCTTCCGCGCGGACGTGCGCGCGTCGGGTGCTCCCGAATGCGGCCAACTTCGCGTGAGAGAGAGGGATGTTCTTCATCCGCTCGAAGAACTCCTCATGTTTCGGATTCGAGCCGGGCCATCCGCCCTCGATGTAGTCGAATCCGGCTTCGTCGAGCCGATTCGCGATCTTGATCATATCGGCGACGGTGAATGAAACTCCCTCGCCCTGCGACCCATCGCGCAACGTCGTATCGTAGATGTATATCTTCGGCATTGTCACCTCGATCCTCACTGATGGTGAGGCTACGTGCACTTCGGGCCCGCGCCCGACTGAACCTTCGCGCGGGCATAGGCGATCAGGCCGCCGGACGCGATCAGGTTCTGCATGAACTCCGGGAACGGCTGCGCCTGGAACGTCTGGCCAGTCGTCAGGTCCTTAATCGCGCCAGTGGCGGTGTCCACCTCGACTTCATCGCCCGCGCTGATGGCATCCGCCGCCTCTGGGCACTCCAGGATCGGCAGTCCGATGTTGATTGCGTTTCGATAGAAGATTCGCGCGAACGTCCGCGCGATCACGCACGACACGCCGGCTGTCTTGATCGCGAGCGGTGCGTGCTCACGCGACGATCCGCAGCCGAAGTTGTCGGCGGCTACGATCATATCGCCCGGCTTGACCTTCTTGACGAAATCGGCGTCGATGTCCTCCATGCAGTGCGCAGCCAGCTCGTCCGGGTCGGATGTGTTCAGATACCTCGCCGGGATGATGACATCGGTGTCCACGTTGTCGCCGTATTTGAATGCGTTGCCCTTGAGTATCACGGTTGAAATCCTCCTGCTCACTGTGCCGTAGGGGAGGCCTTCAACGGCCTCCCGTCGGGCGGGCGTTGAAGCGCCGCCCATACGGCAACTGGCCGGCACAGAGGCGCGGCCACTACGTCCAGGCGGCACAAGGCACGCCCCTACATGCCCAACTCGTCCGGGCCGCCGATGCGCCCGAGAACCGCCGATGCCGCCGCGACCGGCGGGCCCGACAGGTAGACCTCGGACTTCGGATGCCCCATCCGGCCAACGAAGTTCCGGTTCGTCGTCGCGATCGAGCGCTCACCCTCCGCGAGACAGCCCATGTGCCCACCGAGACATGGCCCGCATGTCGGCGTACTCACCGCGCCGCCGGCCTCGACGAAGATGTCGAACAGTCCCTCGTGCATCGCCTGAGTCCAGATCTCCTGCGTCGCCGGGAGGATGATCAGCCGGACGTCAGGGTGGACCTTGCGTCCCTTCAGCACCTGAGCGGCAACTCGCAGGTCCTCGATGCGTCCGTTCGTGCACGAGCCGATGACCGACTGGTCGATCTGCACGTTCCCGACTTCGCTGATCGGCTTCGCGTTCTCCGGCAGATGCGGGAACGACACCTGCGGCTCGAGCTTCGAACAATCTATCTCTACGATCTCCTTGTACTTCGCGTCGGAATCGCTGGCGTAGACACTTGAACTCACGCTTGGCACGCTTCCTGACATACTCCAGCGTGATCTCGTCCGGCGGAATGATGCCGTTCTTCCCGCCGGCCTCGATTGCCATGTTGCACATGGTGAAACGATCCGCCATCGGGAGGTCATCGATCGCCTCGCCCGTGAACTCCATCGAGCAATAGAGCGCGCCGTCGACGCCGATCTTCCCGATCGTGTGGAGGATCAGATCCTTGCCGCCGACCCACTTATCGAGCTTGCCGTGGTAGACGAACTTGATCTGCTCCGGCACCTTGAACCAGCACTCGCCGAGCGCCATCGCCGATGCGACATCGGTGCTTCCGACGCCGGTCGAGAACGCGCCGATCGCGCCATACGTGCAGGTGTGCGAGTCGCCGCCGATGATCGCATCGCCCGGGAGGACGAGTCCCGTCGTCCGGGAGCAGCGTGTGCTCGATGCCGACGCGGCCGATCTCCCAGAAGTGGGTGACTCCGTACTTTCGAGCGAACTCGCGCATCGTCTTCACCTGCTGAGCGGACTTGATGTCCTTGGCAGGTGTGTAATGGTCCGGCACGAGCGCGATCTTCTCCTTGTCGAAGACGCAATCGACGCCGATCTGCGCGAACTCGCGGATGGCGATCGGCGCGGTGATGTCGTTCGACAGCACAAGGTCGAGCTTGGCGGTGATCAGCTCGCCCGGCTCGACGGCGCTCCTGTTACAGTGTGACGCGAGTATCTTCTCCGTTATTGTCTGGCCCATGGTCCGTGTCTTTCCTCTTCGAATGATAGTAAACCAGCTTGTTGATCGCCTGGATGTATGCCTTCGCCGATGCCTCCACGATATCGAGGCTCGCGCCGCGACCCGTATAGACGTTACGATCGTCGCCGAGCTTCACCGTGACCTCACCGAGAGCGTCGGTGCCGCCCGTGACCGCCTTGACGATGTAGTCGATGAGCGTGTGCGGAACCTGCACGATCTGGTCGATGCACTGGTACACGGCATCGACCGATCCGACGCCGGTGGCGCAGCCGGTCAACTCGCCGCCCGCCGTCGATACCTTGATCGTGGCGGTCGGAATGCCCTCCAGGCTGGTCATCACCGTCATGTAGGCGAGTTGGTAGGCCTCGGGGATCGTGTAGACCTCATCCGCAACGATCGCCTCCAGGTCTTCGTCGAAGATCTCCTTCTTCTTGTCGGCGACCTCCTTGAACCTGGCGAACGCCTTCTCCAGCTCTTCCTTGCTCAGCTCGTATCCCAGCTCGACCAGGCGCTTATCGAAGGCGTGCCGGCCGGAGTGCTTCCCCAGGACCAGCTTGCTCTCGGTCAGCCCGATCGAAGTGGCGTCCATGATCTCATAGGTCGTCCGCTCCTGGATTACCCCGTGTTGATGGATTCCGGCTTCGTGTGCGAACGCATTGCTGCCCACGACAGCTTTGTTCGCCTGAACCTGCAGGCCGGTGACATCGCTGACCAGACGGCTCGCGCGGTAGATCTCCTTCGTGTTGATCCCCGTGGTGATGTCCTTGAACACGTCCGCTCGTGTGTTCAGCGCCATCACCAGCTCTTCGAGGGCCGCGTTTCCCGCTCGCTCGCCAATGCCGTTGATGGTACATTCCACCTGATCGGCGCCTGCCAGGATCGCCGCCAGTGAGCCCGCCACCGCCAGGCCCAAGTCGTTGTGAAAGTGAACGCTGAGTACAGCTTTGTCTATGTTTGGTACACGTTCCTTCAACACCCGAATGATCTCCGCGAACTCGTGCGGAATCGCGTAGCCGACCGTATCCGGGATGTTGACCGTCGTCGCGCCTGCCTCGATGACCGCTTGAACGACCTGGCACAGGTAGTCCATGTCCGACCTGGATGAATCCTCCGCCGAGAACTCGACATCGTCGAGGTAGGACTTGGCGCGTTTGACCGAAGCGACCGCCAGATCGAGTACTTCCGCCCTGGACTTCCGCAGCTTGTGCTCGAGGTGGATGTCGGAGGTCGCGATGAACGTGTGGATTCGCGGCTTCTTCGAGTACTGCAGAGCCTCCCAGGCCCGGTCGATATCCGCGTTCGTCGCGCGGCAAAGGCCGGCTATCACCGGACCCTTGATCTGCTGTGCGATCGTCTTGACGGACTCGAAGTCGCCGGGCGACGAGATCGGAAACCCCGCCTCGATGACATCGACATTCAGGCGGACGAGCTGTCGGGCAACCTCCAGCTTCTCTTTGATGTTCATGCTCGCCCCGGGCGACTGCTCACCGTCGCGCAGGGTCGTGTCGAAGATCCTGATACGCCTTGCCACTTTGGACATCCCCCTTTCGTGTTTATTCTTACTCATACTCACCCTCACTCCGTAGGGGCGATCCTTCAACGGTCGCCCTACACTCGGGGCGACCGTTGAAGGATCGCCCCTACGGAGTGAGGGTGAGTAGAAATGGTGCTAGAAACCCCAACCCTTACTTCTTCAGGTACGGCATCATCTCGCGCAGCTTCGTGCCGACTTCCTCGATGAGGCTCTCCTTGGCTTCACGACGCGACGCGTTGAAGGTCGGTCGATTGGCCTGGTTCTCGAGAATCCACTCCTTCGCGAACTCACCGCTCTGGATCTCCGAAAGGATTTCCCACATCTCGTCCTTCGTGTCCTCGTTGACCACGCGCGGGCCGCGGGTGTAGTCGCCGTACTCGGCGGTGTTGCTGATCGAGTATCTCATGTAGCTCATACCGCCCTCGTACATGAGGTCGACGATGAGCTTAAGCTCGTGCAGGCACTCGAAGTACGCGATCTCCGGCTGATAACCGGCCTCGACCAGCGTCTCGAATCCCGCCTGGACGAGCGCTGTGCATCCTCCGCAGAGGACCGCCTGCTCGCCGAAGAGGTCGGTCTCGGTCTCTTCCTTGAAAGTCGTCTCGAGCACGCCGACCTTGGTCGCGCCGATGCCCTTCGCATAGGCGAGCGCCGTATCCTTCGCCTTGCCGCTCGCGTCCTGCTGGATTGCGATCAGGGCCGGGACGCCCGCTCCCTCGGTGTAGACTCGGCGAACCAGATGGCCGGGACCCTTCGGCGCAACCATGATCACGTCCACGTTCGCCGGCGGGACGATCTGCCCGAAGTGAATGTTGAAGCCGTGCGAGAACAAGAGCGTCTTGCCCTGCGTCAGATTCGGCTCGACCTCGTTCTTGTAGACCTTCGGCTGTACCTCGTCCTCGGTAAGGATCTGGATGATGTCGCCCTTCGCCGACGCCTCAGCGGCAGACACGGGCGTGAACCCATCCTTGATCGCCTGATTCCAGTTCTCGGTGCCGGGCAGATCGCTCACGATCACGTCCACGCCGCTGTCTCGCAGGTTCTGCGCCTGGGCATGTCCCTGGCTGCCGTAACCGATGATGGCGACTGTCTTGCCCTTCAGTACATCCAGATTTGCATCCTTATCGTAGTAACCTTTGCTGCCATTTCATATCCTCCTGTCTTGTCATTCAGAACACAGATGACACAGATGGGAAAGGATGAGTTCGGATGGAGAAGGTCAAAGCGTGAAGCATTGCCATTCCATCAGTGCCATCCTCTGCCATCTGTCTGATCTGTGTTCTAAGCCTTGCTTACGGTGTTCGTGCTCCGCGCATCATGGCGATGCGGCCGGTGCGGACCAGCTCGCTGGATCCCGTGCGCCATGAGCAGTTTCTCCATCGCGTCCACCTTGTCGACGCTGCCGGTGACCTCGATCGTGAACGTCTTGTCGCTGATGTCGATGATCTTCGCGCGGAAGATATCCACGATCTGCATGATCTCGCCGCGCGTTGATGGCATCGGCGTTCACCTTGATCATCGCCAGTTCGCGCTCGACGATTGGCGATATCCTTGTAGTCGATCACCTTGATCACGTCGATCAGCTTGTTGAGCTGCTTCGTTGATCTGCTCCAGCACCGAGTCATCGCCGCCGACTACGATCGTCATGCGCGAGACCGTCGGGTCGTCGGTGATGCTGACCGCGAGCGACTCGATGTTGAACCCCCGGCGGGCGAACAGGCCGGAGACTCTTGCCAGCACGCCGGGCTTGTTCTCGACCAACACGGTTATCGTATGCTGCATGAATACCTCCTGTTCACCTACTCCGGTTGCTTCACCATCATCTCTTCGATGCTCTGTCCGGCGGGGATCATCGGGAACACGTTCTCCTCCGGGCACGACGCGGAAGTCCATGATCACCGGCCGGTCGGTGATCTCGAGCGCCTTCTCGGATCGCCTCCTCGACGTCTTCCTTCTTGTCGATCCGCATTCCGACGGCGCCGTAGGCCTCGGCCAGCTTCACGAAATCCGGCTGAGCCGACATGTCCACACCGGAGTACCGCTTGTTCCAGAACAGCTCCTGCCACTGTCGCACCATGCCCAGGATAGCCGGTTGTTCAGGATCGCGACCTTGACCGGCATCTTGTTCGCGACGGCGGTCATCAGCTCCTGGATGTTCATCTGGAAGCTGCCGTCGCCCGCGATGACGAAGACCGTCTTGTCCGGGCAGCCGACCTGCGCGCCGATGGCCGCCGGGAAGTCCGTAGCCCATCGTCCCGAGTCCGCCGGACGACAGGAACTGCCGCGGGTACTTGCACTTGTAGAACAGGGCGGACCACATCTGGTGCTGGCCGACGTCGGTGACGACGATCGCCTCGCCCTTGGTGGCCTCCCAGATCTTCTCGATCACGTACTGCGGATAGAGGCCATCCTCACCGTAGTGGAGCGGATACTCCTTCTTCCACTGCATGATCTGCTTGTTCCAGTCCGTCTCCTCGCGCGGCTCGACCTGCTTGAGCAGCTCGTGCAGGACCAGCTTGCAGTCGCCGACGATCGGGATGTCCACGTGGACGGTCTTGCCGATCTCGGCCGGGTCGATGTCGATGTGAATGACCTTCGCCTTCTGCGCGAACGCGTCGAGCTTGCCGGTGACGCGGTCATCGAACCGCGCGCCGACCGCGATCAGCAGATCGCAGTGAGCCACCGCATAGTTGGCGTAGGCCGTGCCGTGCATCCCGAGCATCCCGAGCGAATGCGGATGCGTCTCCGGTATCGCGCCCTTGCCCAGCAGCGTCGTCGCCACCAGGATGTGCGTCTTCTCCGAAAGCTCGAGAAGCTCCGGCGCGGCACCCGACGTGATGACTCCTCCGCCGGCGTAGAGCACCGGTCGCTCGGCGGCTGCAATCGCCTTCGCGGCCTTGTCGATCTGTCATCGGATGGCCGACGGTCGTAGGCTTGTACGATGGGATATCAGGCGTTTGTTACCGGCTTGTAGTCGAGCATACCGGTCGAGACATCCATCGGGAATATCGATCAGCACCGGCCCGGGCCTGCCGGTCCTCGCGATGTGGAACGCCTCCGCCACGACGCGCGGAATGTCGTGCGCGTTCTTCACCAGATAGTTGTGCTTGGTGATCGGCATCGTGATGCCGGTGATGTCCGCTTCCTGGAACGCAGTCCTTGCCGAGCGCGGTCGTCCTGACCTGGCCGGTGATCGCGACCATCGGAATCGAGTCCATGTAGGCGGTCGCGAGTGCCGGTGACCAGGTTGGTCGCGCCCGGTCCGGACGTGGCGAGGCATACGCCCACCTTGCCCGGTCGCGCGCGCGTAGCCGTCCGCCGCGTGAGCCGCGCCCTGCTCGTGGCGCACCAGTATGTGCACAGAGCCCGTTGCAGTCATACAGGCAGTCGTAGATCGGGAGCATGACTCCGCCGGGATCCCGAATACCATCTCCACTCCCTCGTGCTTCAGCGATTCTATCAGCGCCTGTGCTCCGGTTATTTTCAAGCTCTTCCTCCACCACAGTTCGGGATGGAGTTGTACTCCATCCCGCATGACTGAATGCGGAGTTCAACTCCGCTGGTAGTTCCGGGTGCAGGAGTGCAACTCCTGCACCAACCGCCCTCTGGGGGCTACTTCACGATCGCGCCGGTACCGGCGGAAGTGACGTTCCGCGCATATCGCGCCAGATAGCCGGTCTTCACTTTCGGCTCCGGCGGCTTCCATGACTCGCGCCGCTCGTCCAACTCCTCGTCGGAGAGCCGGACGTTCAGCGTCTTGCCGGGTATGTCCATATCGATGATATCACCGTCGCGGATCAGGGCGATGTTCCCGCCCTCCGCCGCCTCAGGCGACACGTGCCCGATCGAACCGCCTCTCGACGCGCCGGAGAACCGTCCGTCGGTGATCAGCGCGACGTCCTTGTCCAGGCCCATGCCGACGACCGTCGCCGTCGGAGTAAGCATCTCCCGCATGCCGGGACCGCCCCTCGGACCCTCGTAGCGAATCACGATCACCGCGCCCTTCTCGATTCGTTCGCCCTGAGCGCTTCCATCGCGTCGTCCTCGCAGTCGAAGACCTGCGCCTGGCCCTGAAAACTCCAGCACTTCCTCGGCGACGGCCGACTGCTTCACGACCGCTCCGTCCTGGGCAAAGTTGCCTCTCAGGATCGCGAGGCCACCCTCCGCGTGGTACGGATTGTCCACCGAGCGAATCACGTCCGGGCGATGGATCTCCCTGCCCTCGATGTTCTCGCCTGACGGTCTTGCCGGTCACGGTGATCGCATCCGGGTTCTCCATCAGGCCATGCTTCATCAGTTCGTTCATGACCGCCGGCACGCCGCCCGCCTCGTCGCAGGTCCTGAATGTGGTGCGATGCCGCCCGGGCTCAGGCTGCACGAGATGCGGCGTCTTGCCGCTCATCTCGTTGAACTTGTCGAGGTTCAGCTCGATACCCGCCTCGTGTGCAATCGCCGGCACGTGCAGGACGGTGTTCGTCGAGCAGCCCAGCGCCATATCGACCGCCAGCGCGTTCTCGAACGCGTCGTGTGTCATGATGTCGCGCGGCTTGATGCCCTTCTCGAGAAGCTCCATGATCGCCATGCCGGCGTGCTTCGCCAGGCGGATCGCGTGCGCCGGTGACAGCGGGAATCGTGCCGTTGCCGGGCAGTCCCATGCCGAGCGCCTCGGTCAGGCAGTTCATCGAGTTGGCCGTGAACATGCCCGCGCAGGATCCGCATCCGGGACACGCGGCCTCCTCCATCTCCGCAAGCTCATCCTCGGTCATCTTGCCGGCCAACGACGGCGCCGATGCCCTTCGAACATCTGGGTGAGCGATATGTCCCTGCCCCTTGTATCGGCCGGCCATCATCGGCCCGCCGCTGATCACGTATCGTCGGGATATTCACCCGCGCCGCCGCCATCAGCATGCCGGGGATGATCTTGTCGCAGTTCGGGACTCAGCACCAGCGCGTCGAACGCGTGCGCCTTCGCCATCGTCTCGATGGAATCGGCGATCAGCTCGCGCGTGCCAGCGAGTACTTCATCCCCTCGTGGCCCATCGCGATGCCGTCGCAGACCCCGATCACGCCGAACTCGATCGGAGTGCCGCCGGCCATCCGGACGCCGGCCTTCACGGCCTCGGTGATCTTGTCCAGGTGCATGTGGCCGGGGATGATCTCGTTCCACGAGTTGGCGATCCCGATCAGCGGCCGGCGCATCTCCTCGTCCGTGTAGCCCATCGCCTTGAACAGCGACCTGTGCGGCGCGCGCTCCAGACCCTTTTTGACAACGTCACTTCTCATGAACAAACCTCCGGATTGGAGTGGTGGAGTGTTGGGGCATTGGACCCCATTACTCCACCACTCCATTGCTCCATTCGCCCGTCACTCCACTTACGAAAAAACCCCTCATCCCCCTAGGGACGAGAGGCCATTCCTCACGCGGTACCACCCTAATGGACCGAGCGTCGATATTGCGCATACGGTCCTCTCAAGGGCGGGATAACGGCCGCCGGCCGGGAAAACCTAATAGTCCCGCTGCTGGGACGTTCAGCTTCCTGCTCCAAGGTGAGATTCAGCGGAAACCCGCGCTGCCTCGCACCGACCGGCAGCTCTCTGAAACGGCCTGATTCCGCCTACTAGCCTCTTCACAGCATGTGCTAGCTGGAATTTTTGGTATCATAACACAACTCATCCGAATACGTCAAGTTTTTCCACACCGACTGCGTAGGAGGGGTCTTGCGGCGTCTTGATCCTCCCCTGGAGGAAGTTAAGCCATGCTGATGTGCCATCAAACAAACAACCTGCGTACTCCCGGATCGCCACGATCTCGCACAGCCACCGACAAGGTTGACAGGCCAGATACGCAGTGTATAATGGGCATATGGTGAGCCGATCTATGAGCAAGAGACAGTACGCCACCTGCGCGCTCGCGGCGGCCGCCCTCATCTTCATCGTGGGCTGCGGGACGCAGAGAGATGCGCTCCTGAAGGCGATCAAGGCCAACGACACGGCTACGGTCAAGGTACTGCTCGCACGGCGTCCAGGTCTTGCCAACATTCAGGACAAGGATGGGTACACGCCCCTGCACCATGCCACAGGGAAGGGCAACGAGGCGATGGTGCGGCTGCTCGTCGCCGCCGGCGCGGATGTAAACGCAGAGTCCGTTGACGGCGTGACCCCGATGCTGAATGCAGCTTGCCTGCCGAAGGCTGCCGGTTACAAGACAGCCCTGTTCCTGATAGAAAGTGGGGCCGACGTATCCGCGAGAGACAAAGGCGGTGCCGACGCGCTCCATTACGCGGTTGCCGGCGGTTCGTTGGGATTGGTGAAACTGCTGATCGAGCGCGGAATCGATCCGAACCGGACTGACAAACAAGGATTCACCCCTTTGCGCGTTGCGATCTGCGGAATAGACCATCCTATGGTCGCGTTTCTCTCCGCACACGGAGCCAAGCCGCTCAGCATCCAAGACGCAGGCGCCATAGGCGACATCAAATACATCCAGGCCGCGCTCGAAGAAGAACCCCCGAGACGTCGATTCTCATGACCGGGATGGCAGCACCGCGCTGCACCTCGCGGCAATGATGGGTCAACTCGAAGCGGTGGAATACCTGATCTCCAAAGGAGCGAGTGTGGATCGGGGCGACCGGAACGGTCTCACCGCTCTGCACTACGCCACTTATGACAGGCGAGCAACCGTCGCTGAGGTGCTGCTTCAACACGGAGCAGATCCCAACCGGCTGACTGGTGCAGGCTCTTCTCCCCTGATCTACGCTGCATCAGATGGCGCTTCGGATGTCGTGCGCGTTCTCCTGGCGCACAAGGCAGACACCAGCCTGCCCGACGGGGACGGATGGTATGCGCTCCACCATGCGGCGAGCGGCGGCCACGAAGCCGTCGTCAAGATGCTGCTGGACCATGGGGCGGATGTCAGTCCGCGTGAGGCCAAGAAGCAGTACACCCCCCTGCACACGGCAGCATATAGCGGACACACAGGCACCGTGCGCCTTCTTCTTGACAACGGAGCCGATCCGAACGCCGCCGCCGAACGAGGTTGGACCGCGCTGGCCTGCGCGGCATGGGAGCACCAAGTGGGTGCGGGCAGGCTGCTGCTCGCCCGTAAGTGCAACGTAAACGCCAGGGATAGTGACGGGCGCACCCCTCTGCACATCGCAGCCGGCGGCAATGCCGCACCGTTTGTCGAACTGCTGATCTCCTACGGAGCGGACGTGACCGCTAAGGACAACTATGGCGAAACTCCACTACACAGTGCGGCGGAAGAGGGCGCAACAGACGCCGCAGAGGCGTTGCTCAGAAACGGCGCCGACATCAACGCAAGAGACTCCACTGGGGAGACACCTCACGCTCTGGCCCTCCTCAGCGGCAAGACAGCCATGATGAAACTGCTTGCCAAGCATGGAGGCAAGCTTCTCTAGGCCCGTTACTACGGCGTAACCGCCTGCCGGATCGCCATCAGCTTCTCCTCGGGCGTGTCGGTCGGGACGGCACATCCACACGTGAGGATGAAGCCGTCAGCCCCCGCCTCCGCGATCGACGATCGGCCCTGGCTGAGCACTTGGTCCGCCGTCATCTCCGCGATGCCGACCTCGTCGATGCCGCCTGCGATGCAGCCCTGGTGGATTCCGCGCGCCTCCGAGAGACTCGGGGGAGTCAGCCGGTTGCTCCATTCGAGCACATGGTTCGGGAGGTCGTGCAGGAGGTTGAACATGATGTCCGTGCCGTGGATATGCAGCACGTTGAACGGCCCGTACGCCATCGCCGCATCGAGGATCATGTAGTCGAGCGGCTTGAAGATGCCCCCGTATTCCTCCTCGGTCATGGTCGTCGTCTGCGCTCCGTCGAGCGCGTAATATATGCCGTCGCCACCTTCCTGGATCCATGCCTGGCAGTAGTCCATCAGCGACACAGTGATCGCCCGGAGCGCCCGCACGACTCCCTGCGGATTCGCCCGGTAGTGCTCCATGAACTTCTTGCCGCAAATCTTCCCGGCGGCGTGATGAGGGTTGAACACCGTGTCGATAATCGGAACGTCAGGGCCGAGTTCGCGCCGCATGATCTTGAGAGCCTCGAGTTGGTGGGCGAAGTTGCCCTCCCTCGGGTTGAGCGGCTGAATCTTATTCCAGTCCTGAGGATCCTCGATCTCGGTCATCCCATCGGGCAGATCGAGGGGAAGATCGTGCATCACCTTCAGGAAATCGAGGTCATACTTGCGATAGAACTCGATCTCGGCGTCCGCGAGCGGCTGCCCGGACGGGAAGTCGAGCGCGAAGTGGTACCAGAAGCTCACCGGCACGCGGTCGGCGCGCATGCATTGGACGGCGGCCATGACTCGGTCGCGTTTGCGTGTATCAGGCATGAGAATCCTCCTCTTCGGTAGACCGGCGGGATGTTCTTCCCCGCCCTGGGACCACGCTGTAGGGGCGTGCCTTGTGCCGCCGTGACCGCCTGCCGGGCGGCACAAGGCACGCCCCTACAGCGTCATTGATCGGTTTCCGGGACCGGGGCTGCGCCGTAGATCGCGTGGGGAGCGCCTACCCGGACCGCCCAGGCGCTGTCTCCGTACGAGTAGTGCCACCACTCCCCCGGATAGCTGCTGAATCCGGCGGCGAGCATGACATCGGCGAGCATCTGTCGGTTCTTCGCCGCTTGCGGAGTCGCCAGCCTGCTATACAGCGGCAGCGCGAGCATACCGCTCTTTTCGCCGCTCCCGCGGCACGACTTCATATCCAACTCCTCGCCGTCCGGGCCGAGGATCGTCAGATCGACGGCGGCGCCCGTGGTGTGACCGGGAGGATGCTTGGCATCCGGTGGCGCGAGGAACTTGTTCGCCTCGCGTCGGAGCTGGCTCTTCGGCCACTCGGGATGCTGCTCCATCAGCCGGCCCATGAACTCCTCGTAGATCCTACGCTGATGCTCCATCGTGCGGAGGATCATCCTGACCTTCAGCTTATACCCCTCCGGAAGGAGTCCGTTCGCCTTCCGAAGCATTTCGACGACCGTCTTCCGTCCCCAGGTAGGCCTGTCACGCAGCTCGATCTCGGGCACGTATACCGCGAGATCGACGAGCGGCTCACCGTTCTCGCGAACAGGTATCCCATCGATCGCCGACACAGGCTCAGGGCGCGGATTGCTGAACGCCGTGTGCGGCTTACGGGCGACGATCACTATCGCGCCGGAATGCAGCTTTCGGAACGGCTCGGCTGGATAGCCTCCGTAGAGTTCCATTCCCTCGAACCCGACCGCCTTGAGATGCGAGACGAGCAGGTCGCTCGTCAGCGCGCGCTGAGGGATCGCGTGCACGTGCATCTGCCAACCCTCGGAGTCCTTCACCATGACCACCAGGTTGAAAGTCAGAGTGTCCCCGTGGAAATCGAAGAACCGCTGAAATAGATACTCCCTGCCCTGTGCCTTCCGGGCGGCGAGTGGCATGAATCGCTCCTGCTTGCCGACGATCTGGTCGTAGTTGTTGTTCTGGATGATGACGACTCCGCCGGGAAGCAAAACGTCGTGCATGGACTTAAGCGACGCATCGAGTTCCTCGTCGGAGAGCACGTGAGGGAGCGAATTGCCGAGACAGGTCACAGCGTCGAACATGCCGCCGACCTTGTCGAGTTCGGTGAAACCGGCCCTGATGAACTCGATCGCTCGGTCGCCGGCATTCTCCCTGACTTCCTCACCATTGCCGGACTGGAATCCGCCCCGACGACGTGGTAGCCCCAGTCATCGAAGGCGATGGCATGCTTACCGGTGCCGCACGCCGTGTCGAGAATCCGACTGGCGTTGTACTCCCTGAATACGCGGGCGAAGAAGGCCCGTTCGCGCTTCAGGCGCTCCTTCCACGAGATCAGCAGGTCATAGTATGCGGCTACGGAGTCGTATGGTTCTTTGGTAGTCATCAGTTCTCAGTTCTCAGTCATCAGTAATCAGTGATCGGTCTTGGCGTTCTCGGCGTCTGGGCGGTTCCTTTTCCATTCCGCAATCCGCATTCCGCATTCGCCATTCAGTCCGGCCATTCGCCCTCGAAGACGATCCTTGCCGGCCCGGATGCCGTGATGTCCCGATGCTCCGGCCACTCGACCCGCAGTACCCCACCGGGCGACCGTACGGACGCCGATGTACCTGCAAGCCCGTGGAGGTTCGCCGCCACCAGCGCCGCACATGCGCCCGATCCGCACCCGAGCGTCGGCCCAACGCCCCTCTCCCACGTGCGAATCAGGAGCGACTCGGGCGACTCGACATGGCACCAGGTCACGTTGATCCGCTCAGGGAAGAGCGGGTGTTTCTCGATCTCGGCGCTGACCGGCGGGATCGTCTCCCAGAAATCCGAAACGTCCGCGAAGATCACCGCGTGCGGCGTCCCGACGAGTACGCAGTTGGCGGTGTACATCCCGCCATCGACATTCACCTGGACGCTCAGGCCGTCCTCTGCCGGAACGGCAACCGGAATGTCATCAGCTCGGGTGCTGGGCGTGCCCATGTTCACGCTCGCGCAGCAGGCGTCCTCCTCATTGACCACTACCTCGGCACTGACGATGCCCGACATGGCCTCGAAGCTGATCGAACGCTTGCCGACCAGACCCCTCTCGAACACAAATACTGCGCCGCACCGCATGCCGTTGCCACAGACATCCTCGGTGCCATCAGGATTCCACATGCGGAATCGGAAGTCCGCCGACTCCGACCGCGACATCACGAGCAGGCCGTCCGAGCCGACGCCGAAGTGGTGCGCGCACATCTCCAGGGCCAGCGCCGACCAGTCCATCTCAGGCAGGTCCCGCGCGTCAATCAGCACAAAGTGGTTGCCGATCGCCTCGACTTTGGTGAAAGCAATAGCCATGTAGTGGCCGTGCCTCCGTGCCGGCCTTCTGTCACTATGGCCGGCACGGAGGCACGGCCAATACATGTTAAGCCTCGATCTCCTCGAACTGGAATTCGGCGGTCTCGGCCACCTGTTTGAACCAATTCATCTCCGGGTCTACCAGCATGAACCACCACGCGGATGGACGATGGCCGGTGTACCTCAGACCTTTGCCGGTCAGGATGGCGTCCCTCACGAGCCATGCACGCGCCAGTTCGGCCTCATATTCGATGGCCTTGAGCATCTCTCGAGCGGCTACGATCTTGCCGCTCTTCTCCATACTCTGGACCGTCTCCTTCAGTTCCCGGCTCCGATTCTGAGCCTCGGTCGCCTCCGACCGCCTCTGGTCTATCCGCCGCTCGAGGTTGGCGCGCTCCATCTCGTGAGAAGCGATGCGCTTCTCGAGATCGTGTATCTGCGCCTCATCCGGTGAGTCCTGCCGGAGCTGCCAGATCTGATCGCGCAACGGCTTGATCGTGGTCCGAAAATGCTCGCCCTTCTCGGCCTCGAGCTGCTGGACTTCCTGCTTCAGTTGGTAGCTGAGGTCCTTGAGACGGATCGATTCTTCCTTCATCGGGACGGTGTGCTCGGAAAGGTCGCGGACGAGCACAGAGGTCCGCCGATACTCCTGAGCCCTGTCGCTCCACGACTCACCCTTGTAGCCTGCCAGGAACGCCACGAATTCCTCGGTGGTCGAGAACCCCCTGATCGTGTCGAGCAGCTTCTCCTGTGCATCGGCCACGCTCCTCCAGGAGTCCGAGAACTCGACTGCAGTGATCTCCCCCTGGCCGAACGCCGATGCGAGGTGGCCGGGCAGTCTGAACGTCGCCTCCGTGGTCTTGAGCGCGTCCCAGGTACTGTATCCTATGCGGAGAATCGGGTGGAACTGCAGTCCAATCCCGCTCTGTTTCATCAGCCTGACCATCGTCCGGCAGCGAGGGATATACGCCGAACCCTCGAGGTTGAGAACGAACACGAACTCGCTTGCCATCATGAGCACGAGCGTCAAGGCCTTGCCAATCAGAGCAACCCCGACCCCCAGGTGATCTTCCACCACTGCGGCAAGACTATCCAAGTCCTCGGGGCACGATGTGCATGGGATCCGGATCGGCTCGTCCGTATCGATCACGATCTCGCCGTCCCTCAGGCATACTGTCCCCCTACCCTTGCCCGGAATCACGATATCAAACGGGATTGCGCCTTCCGAGAACTTGTCGAGCGTATAGATATCCGATCCGGCGACGGCTTGATCGTACGCCGCCTGACACGCGTCTCTGGTTCGCGGATCGAGAAAAGCACCCACCGGCCTGAACCTGGGAAGATGCGCGGTCGATCGGTTGAACGTGAACATCTCGAGGGATGACCCCAGTTCCAGGTTGCGCGGCTTGCGGCCAAGAAGGCGCTCGTAGAACATCGGCAGGAGGTCGCGGAACATGCCGGCGACCGATGCATTCGGATTCGCGTCGGCATACTCTCTGACCTGCGCCAAAAGCTCGTCCGACACCCGAGACGCGCGCCTGGCATCCGGCTCCGACAGTGACTCGATGCTCTCTCGAAGCCCCCAGGACAGCAGTTCGAGAAGATGGGGGAGAGCGTCGCGCAGTGGCACGCAGCACGAAACCTCGTTCCCGGAATCGGCATGCACCAGCCCGCGCCAACCCCAGGCCTCGGTCGCGGTATCCACAAACGCCACCCGCCCGCCCGGGAAGTCCTTGCCCACCTTGTCGATCTGCACGCCATGCTCGGTCAGCATCTCTCTGGTTGGAATGGTCTCGCTTCCAAACAGGCGCGAGATCTCCCCAGTCGCCACCCAGAGGTCGCGCGTGCTGCCATCGTTGTGCGGGAGGACAGCCCAGTCACTCTGAAGCGAAAGGGTCGTCGGGATCTTGGAGAAGTAGTCGGCATCGTGGATACCGATCACCATCGTTGTTTCCGGCAGCCGCTCATCGAGCACATGCCGAAGGATCGCCTTCATCGGCTCATCCCAGTAGACAGTCTGTCCCAGCGCGAGGAGCTTGACTCCCGCGAGTTCCGTTCTCAGGCGTGTTATGACAGGATCGAACTGCTCGTGCGACTTATCCATAGTTGACAGCGATTCGGATATCAGCGACGGGTGAGATGATAACATAGTCGGCATCCTCGGTCAACGCTCCACCATCTGCGGTGTGAAATCCACGAGGTCCGCTGAGACCGCTTGGTACCTCACACCGTTTACCATTCCCTCCAACCAGGTCCCGATGCCGAGGTGAACATGCCCGTACACCAGGACATCGACCGACTGGCGCGAGAGCACCTCGGCGAACTCGTTCGGGCGGAGCTTCTCGTCAAACGGCGGGAAATGGAGCATCGCGATCCGAGTGCTCACGCTATCCGGGATCGAGCGCAGGCCGTTTTCGAGATAAGTCAGTTCGCGCTGAAATATGCGGGCCGACTGCTCCTCATCGACCAACTCCCCGCGCGCGTCCCAGTCCATGCGCCAGCCCCGCGTTCCTGTTATGCCCACAGAACCGATTACCACAGACGTCCCCTGCAGAAACGTCAGGTTTCCATTTATCTCCCGCTGGATCTGTGAGGTCGCCTTCCGGTTCCACCAGTAGTCATGGTTGCCGCGAATCAGCAACTTCATGCCCGGGAGGTCGTCCACAAACTTCAGGTCCGGGCGCGCCTCTGAGAGTCGCATCGCCCACGAGAGGTCACCCGGCATCAGCACGACATCGTCCGGCCCGACGACACGCTCCCAGTTGGTACGTACCCGTTCCGCGTGGTTCTCCCACGCAGGGCCGAAGATATCCATCGGCTTCGGATTCGCTGACGAGAGATGCAGGTCGGAGATCGCGTAAATGCTCATGGTCAGTCGATTATACCCCAAACCGGCAAGTGACCGCGATTCGGCGACCTGCCGCTCCCCCACGCTGTAGGGGCGTGCCTTGTGCCGCCCGGTCTATTACCCGTCAGAGACATGGTTGTCACTTCGGGCGGCACAAGGCACGCCCCTACAGCGTGGGGGAGGGATCGGTCGATTGGCATGCGGGACGCGTTCGGGTATAATACCGGCGAGGTGCATTATGAGCCAAGTTCAGATCATCGCGCACAGGGGCTACTCCGCGGCGGCCCCCGAGAATACACTGGCGGCGTTCCGCAAGGCCATCGAGCTTAAGCCTGGCATGATCGAATGCGACATCCGGCGCACGAAGGACGGCAAACTCGTCATCATCCACGACGCGACGCTCGAGCGGACGACGAACGGCAGCGGGAAGGTCGCGGATCACACACTTGAGGAGCTTCGGCAACTCGACGCAGGAAGCTGGTTCGCGCCGGAGTTCGCGGGCGAGAAGCTCCCGACGCTCGATGAGGCGATCGAGTGCATCAAGGGAAGCGGCGTCAAGCTGATCATCGAGATCAAGGAGCCCGGAACGGAGGATGACGTGGTCACGGCGCTCTACGATCATGGGATGCAGGATCAGTCGATGCTCTGCTCGTTCCACTACCAAGTCGGAGTGCGCATGCCCCAACTGGCACCCGAGATCATGTTCTCGCCGATCATCGCGCCAAAGGAGGAGGTCGGCCAGGACGAGGCGGTCGCGCTCGCGGATGAAGCGGCCACGGTGAACGGCTCGGTCTTCGCGGTACACTACAAGGCGATCACCCCGGCGCTGGTGAAGGCGACTCACACGGCGAACATGCTGATGGAGGCCTGGACGGTCGATGACCCGGACGAGGTGCTCCGCCTGGCCGAGATGGGCGTCGATCTCATCGGCAGCAACAAGACCGCCCTCGCGATTGAGACACTCTCTGCAAGCCGGACGTAAGCTCTGCGCCCCTCCTTACGAAGGAGGGGCCGGCCTCTGGGCCGGGGGAGGTTTCCTTGGCGATCTTGGCGTCTTGGCGGTTCCCCCTCTGCGGCCGAGCCGCCGGTAATACCCCCGCGGCCCAGAGGCCGGTCCCCCTTATCAAGGGGGACATCTGTCTCCCCTCACCCTCTGCTCCCCCACTCCCATTCTCCCACACGCTCCATTGGCATCTCAGCCCTCCTCGTGCTATAATCTGAGCAGCAAACGATCTCAGGGGTACTCGATGCTCGCCAAACGGATAATCCCGTGTTTCGATGTCAAGGAAGGCCGCGTCGTCAAGGGCACGAAGTTCGTGAACCTGCGCGATGCGGGCGATCCGGTCGAACTCGCCGGGCTGTATGACAAGGAAGGCGCGGACGAGATCGTGTTCCTCGACATCACCGCCAGCCACGAGAAGCGCGATGTGATGCTGGAAGTCGCCGCCCAGGTGGCTGAGCAGGTCTTCATCCCGTTCACCGTCGGCGGCGGAATCCGCACGGTGGATGATTTCCGTCGGATGCTCAAGGCCGGCGCGGACAAGATCGGCATCAACACGGCGGCGGTCCAGACCCCACAGCTCATCTCGGAGGCAGCGGACAAATTCGGCGCGCAGTGCGTGGTCGTCGCGATCGACGCGAAGCGCGTCGGGCCTGGGAAGTGGGAGGTCTATACCCACGGCGGTCGGAATCCAACGGGTATCGACGCGCTCGAATGGGCGGCGAAGGTCGAGCGTCTCGGCTCGGGCGAGATCCTGCTCACCAGCATGGATGCCGACGGCACGAAGGACGGCTATGACATCGAACTGACCCGCGCGATTGCCGAGAGCGTGAGCATCCCCGTCATCGCATCCGGCGGCGCGGGCACGCCGGAGCACATGTACGACGCGCTGACTGAGGGCAAGGCTGAGGCGGCGCTGATCGCCTCGATCGTGCACTACCGCGAGTACAGCATCCGTGAGATCAAGGAATATCTGGCCGAGCGCGGCGTCCCGATGCGCCCGGTACTGTAGATCAGCGCTGTAGGGGCGTGCCTTGTGCCGCCCGGCTCGATACACCGTTGCGGGCGGCACAAGGCACGCCCCTACAGCGCTGGGTGAAGGAGAAGGAATGCGAATTCCCGATGAGATAAGATTCGATTCCGACGGGTTGGTCCCGGCGGTCATACAGGACGCGGAAACCGGGCAGGTGCTGATGCTCGGGTTCATGAACCGCGAGTCGCTCCAGCGGACGCTCGATGAAGGCAAGGTCTGCTTCTGGAGCCGCTCGCGGAACAAGTTTTGGCTCAAGGGTGAGGAATCCGGCAACTTCCTCCTCGTGAAGGGCGTCTATGCCAACTGCTATGCCGACTCGCTACTCATCAAGGCCGAGCCGGTCGGCCCGACCTGCCATGCCGGCTACGATAGCTGCTACTACCGGCAGTTCACCGAGGATGGGCTCCAGGTGATCGCCGAGCAGGTCTTCGATCCGGCGGAGGTCTATAAGAAGTGAGAACGGCGACGAAGACCCGGAAGGCTGTCATTCTGAGCGCAGTGAAGAATCTGTCTCCGTGGGCCAGATTCTTCACTGCGCTCAGAATGACAGCCTTCCGCACAGGCATGGTTAGCGCACTCGCAGTCCTTGCATGTGCGGCTGCGTGGGCGGCACCGGAGTACCGGGGCATTACCATACTCCACACGAACGACACCCACGGGCATCTGCTCCCCTTCAGTTTCGCTAAGCAGGTCAACCCGAAGGATAGCATCGCATCGATGCCTCACATCAGGGACATAGGCGGGATCGCACGCCGGGCCACGCTCGTTCACCGGATCGAGGCCGAGTGCCGGGGGAACGTTCTGCTCCTCGACGCGGGCGATGCGCTCGACGGCACGCCCTTCTCCATCGAGTACATGGGCGAGGCCGATTTCGCCGCGATGTCGGCGGCCGGATACGACGCGATGACTCCCGGCAACCATGAGTTCAGTGCCTCGTACGACGAGTTCAACCGCAATGTCAATACGGCGACCTTCCCCATCGTGAGCGCCGATATCGTGGACCGGAAGTCAGGCAAGCTCGCCCTTCCGCCGTACACGATCTTCGAGATCGATGGCGTAAGGATTGCGGTCTTCGGGCTGACCGTCCCTGTCCCCAACTACCGAGCCGCGAAGGAAGGCTTCGACTTCCTCGATCCGATCCAGGCGGCAAAGGAACTGCTCCCACAGCTTCGAGAGAAGGCCGATGTCGTCATAGCGCTGTCCCACCTTGGCGTCGTCGACGACGAGCAATTGGCCCGCGAAGTGCCGGGGATCGACCTGATCGTGGGCGGGCATTCGCACACGCGGCTGGCGAAACCTCTGTTCATCAGGACCAGGGAGCGGGAGGCATTCCGGATCGGCGGGACTCTCATCGTGCAGGATTACTGGTGGGGTGGCGAGTTGGGGCGGCTCGACCTCCGGCTCAGGCGCGACGGCGGGCCATTCACAGTGATGGGCTACGACGGCCGGCTGCTCCCGGTGACCGCTGACATCCCTGATGATCCCGAGACGAAGAAGGTCGTCGATCGCTACTATCGGCCGATCGCGCGGAAGTACGACGAAGTCATCGGGGAGACATCGGAGACTCTCTACGCTGGGCCCAAGCTGATCCGCCTGGTATGCGATGCCATGCGGGAGGCGTCAGGGGCGCAGATCGGCGTCTACGGTGGGCTGCGAGGCGATCTCCTTGCCGGCAAGATCAGGGTCTGGGACATTGCAGTTATGCTGCCCTTCAGGAACAAGTTGATGACCGCCGAGATCGCCGGAGGACAGCTTAAGCAGGCGATGAAGGCTCATGGTCTCTTGTGTTCGGATATCGGAGAACCGCTCGACGATGACACGACCTACACCATCGCCACGGTCGACTTCTACCTGGGCAACGCTCTCAAGGATGCCAAGCCGATCAAGACCATCGCCGATGATTACCGCGACTCGGTGATCGCCTACATCAAGACTCTCGGGACAATCTCACCGTAGGGGCGACCCTTCAACGGTCGCCCGATAGGTCCGACGAACCGGGCGACCGTTGAAGGATCGCCCCTACCGAATGCGTACAAGGAAACACGAAACATGCCCAGATTCACCAGGCTCTGTATTCTCTTACTGATTGGCATCGCCGTCCGCGTGCCGTCGGCCGCCCAGGAATATCGTGGGATCACGCTCCTCTACACGAATGACATCCACGATCACCTGCTGCCATTCAGCTACCCGGATCCGCCGAACAACAGCCTGGGTTATTCGAAGATGAAGGCGATCAAGAACATCGGCGGAGTGGCGCGCATCGCCACGTTGATCGACCACGTCCGTCAGGAGACCAAGGGCAACACGCTTGCCTTCGACGCCGGCGACCTGCTCGAGGGAACTCCTCTCACCATCGAGTATCATGGCGCGGCCGACTTCGCCGCGCTCTCAGCCGCCGGGTACAATGCGTTCGTTCTGGGCAACCACGACTTACAGGTATCGCTCGACCAGTTGCACAAGAACATCAGCATGGCCTCGTTCCCTGTGGTCTGCGCGAATGTAATCGACCGGAGAACCGGCAAGCTCCTCCTGCCGCCATACGCGATCTTCACGGTGCAGGATGTCAAGATCGCGGTCCTCGGCGTGACAGCCGACGGCGTCGCGGACGGACTGAAAGCCGTCAAGGAGGGCCTGACGGTCACCGATCCGGTCGCCGCCGCCAGGGAGTACGTCCCCAAGCTCCGCGAGCAGGCGGACCTCGTGGTCATCCTGAGCCACATGGGAGTCGGCGAGGACAAGAAGCTTGCGAAGGACGTTCCCGGCATCGACGTGATCTTCGGCGGACACTCGCACTCGTGGCAGAAGGAGCCGATCCTCGTCAAGAACCGCGACTGGGAACCGTTCCGCATAGACGGCACGATCAGCGCATACTGCTACGAGCACGGCGGCGAGCTTGGGCGATTGAACCTCCGGCTGCGAAAGAACAACGGCCGGTTCGAGATCATGGGCTTCGACGGCGGGCTGATTCCGGTCACGGCCGACATCCCCGACGATCCGAAGACTGCCAACGTGATCGACAGGTACTACAAGCCGATCGCACATCTGTATGACGAGGTCGTCGGTGAGGCCGCAGACACGTTCTTCAACGATCGCGCGGGAGAGAATACAATGCTCAACCTGATCTGCGATGCCATGAAGGAAGTCACCGGCTCGCAGGTCGCGGTCTTCGGTGAGGCGGGATGCCGGGGGGATGTCATCGCCGGCCCGGTCAAGGTCTGGGACCTGAGTCTCGTGATGCCGAATCCCTACAAAATGGTGACGATGCGGATCACCGGCGCGCGGCTGAAGGAGCACCTGGCGCTCCGCATCCCGGGCGTCTCCGCCGGGATGAAGTACAAGGTCGTCGGAGCGACTGCCACCGAGAGCCCGAGGAAAGGCCAGAGGGTCGGCACGATCGCCGAGTGTACCCTCGACGGCAAGCCGATCGACGACAACGCGATGTACACGCTCACGACCCACGAGTGGTTCCTCCAGCTTTTCTTCAAGGACATCACCGACGCAAAGATACTCGATCTGGACTGCCGCGGTGCGGTGGCGGAGTACTTCAGGAGACACAAGGTCGTCTCGCCCGTGAGGGATGGACGGCGCGACGTGGAGAGGGGCTTGCTCGGATGAACTCAGCGGATCTGATCCTGACGAACGGACGGTTTTTCACGCTCGACCCCGTGATGCCGTGGGCGGCGGCGGTTGCAGTCGCCGGCGACCGAATCCTCGCGACCGGCGGTCTCGATGAGATCGCGGCGTATAAGGGTCCGGATACCGAGGTCATCGATCTGATGGGCAAGACCGTCATCCCCGGCCTGACCGATTCGCATATCCACCTCGTGCTCTATGGCATGGATACGCTCTTCCGCGCAGACCTGGGCGGATGCCGGTCGATCGGTGAGATGCAGGACCGTCTCCGCGCGTTTGACAAGGAGCGGTCGCCGGAATGGATCATCGGCTGCGGGTTCGACCACGAGATCTTCGCCGAGAAGCGATTCCCCACTCGCCAGGACCTCGATGAGGTGAGCCGCGACAAGCCGATCATCGTCGTGAGGCTCTGCGGGCATGCGATCGTGGTGAACAGCAAGGCGATCGAACTCGGAGACGCCGACAAGCTGCCCGCATCCGGGCGAGAGACCGGCCTGCTGACCGAGGACGATCAGGACCCCGTGTTCGATCATGCGCCGAGTCCGACAGTCGAGCAGCGGACCGAGGCGATCCTCTTCGCCGCTGAGAAGGCGCGGGCGACCGGCATCACGGCGATCCACTGTCTGATCGGTCGCATGGAGGAGTTCAACATCCTCCGCAGTCTCCATGACGAAGACAGGCTGCCGATCAGATTCTACGTCCAGGTGCCATACAGCATCTTCCCACAACTCGCATCGGAGGGACTCAAGACGGGTGATGGCGACGACATGCTGAGGATCGGCTCGGTCAAGATGTTCGAGGACGGCTCGATGGGCGCCTGGACTGCCGGCATGCGCGAGCCGTTCACCGACAGGCCAGACACCAGCGGTCTCTTGATGCGCACACAGGAAGAGCTGACGGAGATGGTGCGCAAGGTCCACAACGCCGGCTGGCAGGCGGCCGTTCATGCGATCGGTGACCTCGCGGTCGAGACCACGGTCAACGCGTTCGAGACGGTGCTCAACGAGACCGGCGAGGACAATAGAGTCCGCCGACACAGGGTCGAGCATGCCTCGATCCTCGCAGAAGACCTGGTCGAGCGGATGGCGCGGTTGCACATCCTGGCAGCCGTTCAACCTCAGTTCGTCATCACGGACTTCTGGACGATCGACCGCGTCGGGCCGGAAAGATATCGCTGGACGTACCCGTTCCGCACGCTGATGGAGTCGGGCGTCCCGACGTCGCTCGGCTCGGACTGCCCGGTCGAGAATCTCGATGCGTTCGAGTTGATCTACCGCGCGGTGACACGGGATGAGCACAGTCAGTCGGAGTGCCTGACCGTAGAGGAGACAGTCCGCCTCTATGCGCTCGGCGGGGCATACGCAGCCTTCCAGGAGAACATCCGCGGCTCGATCGAGGCCGGGAAGCTCGCCGACATGGTCGTCCTCGACACCGACATCTTCAACGTCCCACCCTCAGACATCCCCAGGTGCCGCCCGAGTGTGATCGTCCTCGGCGGTAAGCTCCAACCGTAGTGGCCGCGCCTCCGTGCCGGCCTCTGAACGGTTGCAGGCCGGCACGGAGGCACGGCCACTACGTCCATATCCCTTTTCGATCCCCTGACGACTCCTGTCGTCGGGGGATCGAACCGCTGGATTCCAGAGCAAGAACCCCCGACCCGCACTAAACTTCCCCATTCATGCCGCCGATAATAGTGCTACAAGTCGCCTCGTGTTCTGCACAGGCAGCAGACGTGATCTCCCTCGTTGAGGTGCGTACATGGCTAACTCGGAGTTTAGCATTACCCTGCGAAACTGCGCCGGTGTTCCGGTACTTGATCTTGCCGGCGACGTGAACAACAACACCCTGGGCAAGCTGGAGGACATGCTCGAAAGGTTGATCGGCGCGGGACACTACAACGTCATGATCAACCTCAAGAGGGCGGCCGCTCAAGGGCTGACCAACCTGGAATCACTGAGGAAAGTGGCGCAGTTGATCCAGTCGCATTACGGCAATCTCGATGTCATCGCGGAGACCGAGCAGATCGCCAGCCTGGTCCAACGCAACGCGATCGACAAACTCTTCAGGTTTTGCACATCCGAGGGGCAGGCGCTCACAAGGATCCGGAGGATACCCGGACACACTGCTTCAGGGGTGAAATCCACTCCCGCCAGATTGTTAGAAACGAGGTCAAAGCAGGTACAAGCATGACGAATCAGAACTCACAGCTCAGGATCATCAACGTTATGGACCCGGTTATGTGCCTGCGATGCAGGAGCGCGCACATCGCCGAAGTGCTGTTCACCGACGGGTCGACCAAGAAAATGTTCTACTGCTCCCGGCTCGACTGCGACAACTGGAACTGCAGCGGACAAGAGGTTTCGGAGATCGAGGAGACGGCGGTGGAGGAGCATAACGAGTAGCCGCGAAGCTCAAAGGTAAAGGTTCGCAGATCGTTCGGGCAGCACCACCGCGTTCGGGCAGGAGTTGTACTCCTGCCCGAACGCGGTGGTGCTGCCCGAACACGGTGGTGAACTGGTTCATTCGCCAAGACTGATGCGGCTTCGCTCGGCCTCGAGTGCAGCGTCGCGGACTATCAGGCGGTCGCCTTCCAGACGAACCGCACGGATGTCGTGATCGGAAGGGATGTATCCGCTCTCCGAGACCACATCGAGCCTTCGACCCCGAAACTCCCCCGTGCCCGAAGGCTTGAGAGCTGTGACCGCCGTGCCCGTGCTGCCCACATATTCGCGTGCGTCCTCGGTCGAGACGGCATACGTCCCCACCGTCTGATCGAGTCGCTGCCCGAGTCTCCGCCACGTGGCGGTCTTCGGCAGGTAGACAAGGAACGCCGCGACCACCATGAGCGTGAACAGCGCCGAAGTCAACCCCGCAAAGACCGCGTTGACAGCCGCCCCGCCGAGCGCCCAGAAAAGGCCGAGGAAGACACCGATCACGCCCCCCACCCCGCTGATTCCGTGCCCCGGGAAGACGTGCGCCTCCATGAGTATCAGCCCTAACCCGATCAGGAACATGGTCACCCCGAGCCAGCTCGCCACTCCCGCGGTGATATAGACGGCGAACACGAGCGCCAGGCATGCGACTCCGCCGGTACCGGTAAGCCCCCAGGTGTTGATGGTGAGCAGGTCGATGATGAGCAGAGTCATCCCCAGGGCCAGTACGACAAACGTGACCCAGGGAACGAGCATCACGCTCTCGATCTGCTGCCACAGAGTACCGTCGGCGCGTGCAATGCCCTGCGCGAAGGCGGGAGCGCTCGCCAGCATCACCATATTCGCGGATATGAGGAGTCGTTTCAACATCTTGACAGTCTTTCGCCGATCCCCCGACGACAGGAGTCGTCAGGGGATCGGTGCACTTTCGACTAGTCCCCTGCGGAAAACCAATCGATCTTGCGGCACGTATTATACCGCACGACCGCGGCGAAAATCATGGCTCCCTCATGGAGCCGCTCTCGAAAATGTGAGAAACATCGTTTGATCCGGTCCGCAACGCCGAGTCTCGACTCGGCGCGAACCTGCGAGCACATAGGCGCGAACTCGATCCACAGGTCGAGTACCGGCTCATGTGGCGGTAAGTCATGGATCACCCCGAGAGCCTGCTGGAGTTCATCGAGTTCGTTGCGGCACGACTCGCAGCCGCTGAGATGGTCCATCAGGCGGGTCAGATCGGGCTCGATCAGATACTCCTCGAGATAGTCGGAAAAGAGTTCCTTTGCTTCCGGGCATCTCATCATCATTCCTCCTTGATCTGGTCCAGGTACGGCTTCATCTTGTCCTTGAATGCCATCCTTGCCCGGTGAAGCCTGGACTTTACATTTGAAAGTGACATCTCTGTAACGAGGCTGACTTCCTCGTATGATAGCTGTTCGAAGTCCCGCAGCACGATGAGCAGACGCTGGTCGGGCGGGAGGGTCGCCAGTACCGAATTCACGACCCGTTGGATCTCGTGCGTTTCAACTATTCGTTCCACATCGGCGGAGTCGTCGGAAATGAAATCGGTGTAGGGCTGGTCCTCCAGCATCGAGTCGAGCGACTCCTCGCGGACGCAGCTCTGCCGGCGTAACCGGTTGAGGCAGACATTGCGCGCGATGCTGTAGAGCCAGGTGGAGAACTTCGAGTCGCCTCGGAACGTGTGGGCGGCCCGGAGCACGTGACAGAACACGTCCTGGGTGAGGTCGTATGCATCCTCGCTCTTGACCATGCGGCTGACGATATTGAAGATCGAGGTCTGGTACTTCCGGAACAGGATCTCGAACGCGCGATCATCGCCCGCCAGGTACTTCGTGACGAGCGCCGCGTCGGTGTCCTGTTCGAGTACCGCGCTTGCAGTGGGTAGTCTAGGCATAGTCACTGTCATCTCGGCGTTTCCCATCCGATCATGCCTCCGTATCAGTTCGGCATCGATGGAGTCGCAAGCCATGTCGGCTGCCTCTACTGCTACACTGATTTAGACAATCGGATTCGCCGAAAGTTGCACATCCTCGGCCCTATCATATCACATTCGATGCGCAGAGTTCCTTCATGGAGGGTAACACCTCACGATCATGTACAGCGGATGTCATTCTGAACGCAGTGAAGAATCCGGCGGTGCGCAGACAGATTCTTCACTGCGTTCAGAATGACATCCGCGCGGGCAATTGTCAGCGATCGTGAACTCTTTCCATGGAGGAGTTGTGCCCGCCGTGGTTGAACAGTGATCGGGGGAGGTTCGCTGCATAGACCCCCTCGGCCCAGAGGCCGGTCCCCCTTCTCAAGGGGGATATTTCTCGGTGTGATCCACATATGCCGAAAGCCGCCCTGATCTACAGCCCCGAAATGACCGGCTACGATCTGGGCCTGAGCCATCCGATGCGACCGGAGCGGCTCAGGCTGACATATGAACTCGTCTCCGCCTACGGACTCCTCGGCGGCGATTCGAGGCTGATTCCGCCCATGCCGGCAAGCCGCTGTGATCTGGAGTCGGTGCACTCACCCGAATACATCGATGCCGTCATGGCCCTGAGCGCCGGCGCTGACGAGCCATCGCCCGCGGAATTCGGCTTCGGGTCGCTGGATAACCCGCCATTCATCGGGATGTATGAGGCTTCGCTCCTGTACACGGGAGCGTCGGTCCTGGCGGCCGACCTCGTCGCCCGAGGGGAGTGCGATCGAGTGTTCAGCATCTCCGGCGGACTCCATCATGCGATGCGGGAATGTGCGAGCGGCTTCTCCGTGTTCAACGATCCTGCGATCGCCATTCAGCGCCTCGGGCAGACGTTTGGCCGAGTCGCGTACATAGACATCGACGCGCACCATGGCGATGGCGTTCAGGCGGCATTCTACGAATCGAGCGATGTGCTGACGATATCGATCCACGAGTCGGGGCACTTCCTGTTCCCCGGCACCGGCTTCACCGACGAGATCGGAATCGGCGCGGGCACAGGGTACTCGGTGAATATCCCGCTCACCCCCTCGACCTCGGACGACGTGTACCTGTGGGCATTCGACGAGGTCGTTCCTCCACTGATCGAAGCCTTCGACCCCGAGGTTATCGTCACTCAGCTCGGGGTCGATTCGCATTTTCAGGATCCTCTCGCGCACCTGGCGCTGACGAGCCGCGGGTTCAACGCGCTCGTGGAGCGCATAATCGGATTGGGTCGGCCACTGGTGGCTCTGGGCGGCGGCGGGTACAATCTCTCTGCAGTCCCCAGGCTCTGGGCGCTCGCCTATGGTCTCATGACCGGCCGCGAGATCGCGGAGCAGATTCCGCCCGCATACACGGCCAAGTACGGAATCACTCACTTGCATGACGTGGCTCAGCCCGGGGCGGCCCGGCACCAGAGGCACAACGTCCGCCCCGATGCCGAGAGTGCCGTGCGCGACATCAAGCGCATGGTCTTCCCTGTCCACGGACTGAGCGGCGAATGAAGGGCGACTCCACACTTGTAGGCGATGTATCCGCCGTCATCCATCGGCTGCCTGCATACGCAAAGCTCTCGTGGCTTCTCCTCCGCGATCCACATCTCTCGATGAGACACCGCGCGGCCCTCACCGCGGCTGCGGGCTACCTCATCAGTCCGATAGATGCTGTTCCGGGATTCATTCCAGTCATCGGCCAGATGGACGACCTGGCGGTGATGCTCCTCGCGCTCCGATGGATCCTGCGATCCATGCCGGCTGACCGCGCCGAGACCTATCTGAAGCAGTCCGGGATCGATATGGAGACCCTGAACGGCGATCTCGACCTGATCAAGCGGAACGGGCTCAAGATACTGAAGCGCGTGCGACTCGAGCTTGCGGTCGGTGCGGCATTCGTGTTGGGCGTGGGCAGATACGCGGGCAGGGAGATACGTCGCGGCCTCAAGGATCGCAAGTAAGGGAAGGGCCAGGGTTCAAAGACCGTCTAGTCCTGAGTGCGCCTCTGGGCGTGTATCGAAGGACGGTCGCATGCGCGCCACGGTGTAGGGGAGAAGCATTGGCCCATCGGACTGCACCGACCCGCCGAGTCAGCGGCCAATGCTTCGCCCGATCTGAGTATGAGTATGAGTATGAGTAGGAGCATAGAGAGCAGAGACCGGATCATCGGAACCGACCACGCGTGGGCCACGGTATGGTGGCTCTCCTGGCCGGCGATGATCACGATGTTCCTGCAGACCATGAATGGGATGCTTGACGGGATCTTCGTCGGTCAACTCGGTCCCGCCGCGCTCAGCGGCGTCGGTCTCGCGGGGCAGGTGAACATGGTGCTCATGGCGCTCGTCATGGCCGTCGGCGTCGGCACCACCGCGCTCGTCGCGAGGTTCATCGGCGCAGGTCAGACGCAAGATGCTGAGGAAAGCGTGCGGCAGTCGATCCTCCTCGGCATCTTAGGGTCGCTCGTATCCGGCGTTGTGCTCGTGGCGGTCGCTCGCCCGCTCCTGCAGTTCATGGGCGGAGAGGGAGAAGCGCTCCGCCTTGGGATGACCTACCTCTACATTCTCATCGCGGGCGTCACGCCGTTCTACCTCCTGCTCATCCTGACCGGTGTGTTCCGCGGGATGGGCGACATGTGGACCCCGCTCATCGTCATGCTGGCAGTGACAGTCGTCAGCATCGCAGGCGACTATCTGCTGATCTTCGGGATCGGTCCGTTTCCGGCACTCGGTGTGGTCGGCGCGGGGATCGCGACCGTGACATCGAGGGTCGTCGGAACGCTGATGCTGCTTTACTTCCTGGCCCGGTCTCAACTCGGCGGGTCATTGCGGAACGGATGGAATCCGGACTGGGGCTGGTTCACCAGGATTCTGAAGATCGGCGGACCGGCGGGGATCCAGGGGCTGCTGCGGACGGGGGGCTCGGTCACGTACTACTCGATCCTGGGCCTCACCGCGTTCCCCGATCTCGCGATCGCAGCTCTGACGGCAGGTATCCGGACCGAGGCGCTGGCCTTCATGCTCGGACTCGCATTCAGCACCGCCGCGACCTCGATGGTCGGGCAGAACCTCGGCGCCGGACAGCCCGAGAGAGCCAAGCGGTGCGCCTGGGCCGCCGCGTGGCAGGGCATCTGGATCATGGGCCTCGCGGGCCTGGGATTCTTCGTCCTGGCGCGTCCGATCGGCAGCCTGTACACCCACGATCCGCAGGTCCTGTCGCTGATTGTGAGCTATCTGCGGATCAATGCGATCTCCGAGCCGTTCCTGGCGCTCTCGATGATCCTCACAGGGGCGATGCAGGGCGCGGGGGCGACTCGGGTGCCGGCGGTTGCGACGTTGGCGACCATGTGGCTGGTCCGACTGCCGTTGACCTACTACCTAACGATAACTCTCGACCTCGGGGCAGGTGGCGCGTGGATCTCGATGTCGGCCACCTCGATCCTCTCAGGCCTTGTGATGCTGGCGATCTTCAAGTGGACGCGTTGGGAGGAGACTTCTGTCTAGTGGGGAGGAAAAACTGGAGGCGTGGAGCGGATTCGAACCGCTGAATAAGGGCTTTGCAGGCCCCCGCCTTACCACTTGGCTACCACGCCCTGAAAATGGAGCGGGAGACGGGATTCGAACCCGCGACATTCTGCTTGGGAAGCAGATGCTCTACCACTGAACTACTCCCGCACGCTTTGAGAACCACTTCGTGCTTTGGTGGTGGGCGATATTGGATTTGAACCAATGACCTCTTCCGTGTGAAGGAAGCGCTCTCCCCCTGAGCCAATCGCCCGTGTCGAATGGAAAGCTGGTGGGGATGGAGAGAGTTGAACTCTCATGCCCTTGCGGGCACTTGGCCCTCAACCAAGCGCGTCTGCCATTCCGCCACATCCCCATGTCGGTAAAGGAATTGTACCACAGGCCCCTGATCTTGTCAACGCGGAATTCGATGCCAGAGACTGGAGCAATCTACCCGTATAGAACATGGCGGAGACGAGTCGCCATCACGAACATGCCTGTCCATGAGAGGATGATGAGCGCATTATACACCGCAAGTACCCATCGGACGATGGTGATCACCTTTCTGGTCACCGGCCGAGCTATAAATGCAGGCCAGGGGACGCCCTTGATGGCGAGTAGCGGGGTCGAAACGAGGGCGAAGATGATGGAGAGACCTATCAGTGTCTTCTCAGTGGCAACGGGGGTCCGGTGCAGGTGTTCCCAGATGTAGCCGTAGGTCTCCATGGCTGCAAGTCCGAGAACGAACCCGGTGAGTAGTCCTACTGCCCGTATCCGCGCCATTTCGCCCCCTAGTATCCGTACCGCCGGCGCATGGACTTCCGATACCAACCGACAGCTGCCAGATAGATGACGGCGCCGACGAGAGTCCCGGCAAGGAAGTACGGCATGGCGGCAGAACCCTCCAGGTCGTGGGGCGATGCATGAACGTGATCCATCGGGAACACGCTGAGGAGCAACCCGAGAGCCACCACGACGAACCAGAAGGCGAAGAGGGCAACAGCGCGACCTAGCAGGCTCTTGGGTGTGAGCGGACTGCCTTCAGGCCCGGTCATCCCATGGAGCGCCAGATCAACTATGTCGAGGTCATCATCCAGTAGCGCCAGTAACACCAACACCCCGATCGGGTAGAAGAAACCGGCGACGAACTGCCATCCGGGCGTCTTGGGGGCGGCGAGCACCAGGAACGATGTCGCTATCACGATCAGAAAGCGTGTGCCGAAGACAACCCTGCGCATATCAGCACCCCTACCTGTAGGCCGACTGCCTTGACTTCACAGCAGCGATTGTGACGACCTTCCGGTCATCGTCGATCTCGTAGATGATGCGCCAGTCGCCAACCCTGATACGCCATTCCTCGCGAGCGGAGAGCTTCCTTGCGCCTCTCGGCTTGGGACTATCTTCGAGGGCATACATACGGGCGACGATGCGACGAACCAGATCGGCGGGAAACCGCCTAAGCTGCTTCCTTGCTGTCTCTCTGATCTCGACGCGGTATGTCATGGCCCTCGGCTCTAAGCTCCTCTACAAACTCATCAAACGGTCTGGTTGGCTCGCCCTTTGTCCTCCGAATATCCCGGATGTCTTCCAGGTCTTCCAACAGATCGTCGATCTCCGATATCTTGCTCAACAGCCGTTCCCGTTGGCGAGGGCTCATTTGCTTAATTGCATTCGCGATTTCATCGACTGACAGTTGTTGTGACATGCTTTTCTCCTGGGCTCCTGCTCCATTATACCACAGCTTCTTCCGATGACCTGCCTAACAAGTAATGAGGCTCTTGATCTCGTAGCCCTGGAGCTTGTCGCGGCCGTTGAGGAAGTCGAGTTCGACGAGGAAGCAGATCCCGACCACGCGCCCTCCGAGTTCCTCCACGAGACGCGCGGATGCCGCCGCCGTGCCACCGGTCGCGAGCAGATCATCGATGATCAGCGCCTTCTGGCCGGGGACGATCGCGTCACGGTGCATCTCAACGATATTGGTGCCATATTCGAGGGAGTACTCGCACTTGATGGTATCGTGCGGAAGCTTTCCGATCTTGCGGACCGGTACGAAGCTCTTGCCGAGCTTCACCGCGACGGGCACGCCGAACATGAAACCGCGTGACTCGATCGCCACGATGACGTCCGGATCGGTCTCGGCCGCGTACTCGCAGAACTTGTCGACAACCTCGGCGAGCGCCTCAGGGTTCTGGAGGATCGGCGTGATATCCTTGAAGATAATCCCGGGCTGCGGGAAGTCGGGGATGTCGCGTATCAGGCTGCATGCCAGGAGATTTGATGGCATCTCGTTCGCTCCTTTCGAGTCGCACGTAGCCTAGCCCCTTGTGGGCGTCTAGCAGAGCACGGAAGAACGCCCACAAGGGGCTAGGCTACGGATCTGTAACAGGCCCTAAGGTCCAAAGTCTATGAGCTTCGCCGGAGGGATGACACCCTTCTCCGTGATGATCGCAGTCACATATTCCGCCGGTGTCACGTCGAACGCGGGGTTCCACGCGCAGACGCCCTCGGGAGCGATGCGGAGTCCGCCGATATGCGTGACCTCGCATTCGTCGCGTTCCTCGATCGGGATGTGCGAGCCGTCTGGGATGGCGAAATCGACGGTGGAGATCGGAGCGGCCACATAGAATGGGATGCCGTGTGCCCTCGCCAAGACCGCCACGCCATACGTGCCGATCTTGTTCGCCGTATCGCCGTTCGCCGCAATTCGATCCGCTCCGACGACCACGCAGTCGATCATCCCGCGCGACATGGCCCACGCGGCCATGTTGTCGGTGATGATCGTGACAGGCACTCCGATGCGCGCGAGTTCCCAGGCGGTAAGCTTCATGCCCTGAAGGCGAGGTCGCGTCTCATCCGCGATGACCTTGATGCGCTTGCCAGACTCGACCGCGGCCCGGATGACTCCGAGAGCGGTCCCGTAACCCGCGGTGGCGAGCGCGCCGGCATTGCAGTGGGTGAGAACGGTCCAACCATCTCTGAGCAATTCAGCGCCGTTCCGTCCGAGCGCGCGGTTGATCTCGATATCCTCCCGGAGGATCGCGACGGCCTCCTCCTCCAGAACGCGCCTGATCTCGGTCACATCTGTAGGGGCGTGCCTTGTGCCGCCCGACGCGTGATCACTGGCGGCACAAGGCACGCCCCTACAGATGGTGGTTCGAGCGGTTCTGAGCATGCGGTCGATCGCCCAGAACAGGTTTACCGCGGTCGGGCGCGTCGATCGGAACTCGTCCGCGATCCCCTCGAACCGGCGCATGAACTCGTCGGGATCGGTCGTTTCGATCTGACGCGCCCCGAGAGCCATCCCGAGCGCCGCCGTGACGCCGATCGCCGGCGCTCCCCGAACGATCATGGTGCGGATCGCATCGGCGACATCGTGGTAGTCGCTGTAGTCGATGATCTTGAACTCGGCGGGGATGACGGTCTGGTCGATCAGACGGACCTTGCCGTCAACCCATTCCACCGGTCGAATGTCTTCCATCATGCCTCCTGGTCGGCGAGGGCGAAGCATGTGCTCACGCACGCCAACGTTGTGTTACCCGGTGGGCACATGCTTCGCCCCTACTCGAGGCGGGCGTGCTCCATAGCCGCCACGCAGTCGGGGCAGGGACCGCTGGGCATCCGCTCGATCATATCGAGGATGACGGTGCGCACACGATCGTTGTTCTCGCACAGGACCTTGACGATCTCTCCGGCGGTCACCGGCTCGATACCCTCCTGCCCGATGCAGCCCGCATCGTAGTCCGTAATGAGCGAGATGTTGACATAACACATGCCAAGCTCGCGGGCGAGTATGACCTCCGGGTATTGGGTCATGTTCACCACTTCCCAGCCCATCTTTGTGAACCAGGAGCTTTCGGCGCGGGTCGAGAAGCGCGGGCCCTGGATGACAACCGCCGTCCCGCTTTCATGGACCGTGATGCTATGTGACTTGATCACTTCGACGGCAAGCCGGCGCATATGATCGCAGTACGGATCAGCTCCCATGATATGAACGGCAACGGGGCCGTCGTAGAACGTGTCCTTGCGCCCGGAGGTCCTGTCCACGAACTGATCGCAGACGACGAAATCACCGGGCTTGATGTAAGTCTGAAGGCTTCCGACGGCCGCCGGCCCGACGATACGGTTCACGCCCAACTGCTTCATCGCGTGAGCGTTCGCGCGGTATGGGATCATGTGCGGGGGGAGATTGTGATGCCGGCCATGCCTCGGTAGGAACGCCACCCTCCTGCCGCCAATGGTGACAAGATGTATGAGATCGCTCGGCGCTCCATATGGTGTCTCGACCTTGATCTCCTCGACGTTCTGCAGGAACTCGTAGAAACCTGAGCCGCCGTAGACTCCGATCTCAGCTCGGTGTTCGGTCATACGTCCGATTCCTCCCTGGCGACCTGGCATCTCGGATGCTGCAGCGCCTCGAGCGCGGCGGCCTGCTCGGCCTGCTTTTTGCTCTTACCCGATCCTCTGCCCAGCGGGACACCGTCGAGTTGGGCCTCGACGATGAACGTCTTGTCGTGATCCGCACCTGATTCGGTGACGACCTCGTACCTGGGGGCCATCTTATACCGGCTCTGACTGATCTCCTGGAGGATCGACTTGTAGTTCCGGTGGTGCTCCTCCCGCTCGATGTCGTCGAGCAGCGGACGGAGCGCCTTCAGCACGAGCACCTTTGCCGCGTCGAGACCGCCTATGAGGTAGACGGCTGCGATCACCGCCTCGAACGCATCAGAGAGAATCGAGGCGCGGTTCCGGCCACCGGACTGCTCCTCTCCCGTGCTGACCAGGACTGTCTCAGACAGGCCGATCTTCTTGGCCGCCTCCGCCAGGATCGGCTCGCTGACTGTGACGGCCTTCGCCTTCGCCAGGTCGCCTTCCTGTCTCTCCGTCCACCTGGAGTAGAGGTGCTCGGCGACAACCAGACCGAGCACCGAATCGCCGAGGAACTCCAATCGCTCGTTGCTGTCGAGGTTGGAGACTTCGCCGAGATACGACTTGTGCCTCAGCGCGTGCTGAAGCAAAGGCTGGTCGGCCTTCTTGATCTTCAGCCTGCGCGCCAGTTTCTGAAATTCAGATAGCGCCATGTGTACCCACTCCAGGAGTGGGAGAATGGGGGAACGGGAGACCCAAGCGCTCCCACTCTCCCATGCCCCCATTCGTTTTGATAATGCAGTAATCGGTAACGAGTAACAGGGAAGGCAGATCACGTTACTCGTTACCGATTACGTGTTAGCTGAGCTTCCCAACCGCCTCGCTGATGCGGGCGATGCCCTTCTTGATGTTGTCCATCGAGGTGGCATAGGACAGGCGGATATTCGAATCCGCGCCGAAGCCCGATCCCGGTATGACGGCGACCTTCGCTTCGTTGAGCAGGAACTCGGCGAACGCATCCGATCCGCTGATCGACTTGCCGTTGAACGACCTGCCGTAGAACGCCGACACGTTCGGGAAGACGTAGAACGCACCGCCCGGGTCGGGACAGACGACCCCAGGGATCGCGTTCAGGCTGCTCACGATCTCCTTCCGACGCTCGTCGAATGCCTTCCGCATCTCCTCCACGGCGTCCTGGGGGCCATTCAGTGCTTCGACTGCACCGGCCTGCACGAACGACACTGGGTTGGAGGTGCTGTGGTCCTGGATGCGGGACATGCCGCTGATGATCTCCTGCTCGGCGGCGGCATATCCGATGCGCCATCCCGTCATCGAGTGGCTCTTGGAAAGGCCGTTGATCGTGATGGTCAACTTCTTGATGTCCTCCCCCAGCGATGCGATGCTGATCTGCTTGTTGCCGCCATAGACCAGCTTCTCGTATATCTCATCGGAGATCACGTAGATCCCCCTCTCGACGGCGATCTTCGCGATCTCCTCGATCACGGACGGATCGTATACCGCGCCTGTGGGATTGCTCGGGCTGTTGAGAACGAGTGCCTTCGTCTTCGGGGTGATCGCCGCTCGGAGCATCGCCGGGGTCATTCGGAACCCCGTGCTCTCGTCCGTCTGCACATAGACAGGGACGCCCTCCGCGAGCTTGACCATCTCGGGGTAGCTGACCCAGTAAGGCGCGGGGATGATCACCTCGTCGCCGGGATCCAGGAGCGCGAGCATCGTGTTGTAGAGAGAGTGCTTCGCGCCGATCGAGACGATGATCTGCGAGGGCTGATACTCGAGCCCGCTGTCCCTTTTGAGCTTAGCGCAGATTGCCGCCTTCAACTCAGGAGTGCCCGAAGTCGGCGTGTACTTGGTCATACCCGCTTGCAGCGCCTTGATCGCAGCGTCCTTGACGTTCTGTGGTGTATCGAAGTCCGGCTCACCTGCCCCGAAGCTGACGACATCGATGCCGTCAGCCTTCATCTGCTTGGCCTTTGCCGTGATCGCCAGCGTCGGCGACGGATTCGCTCTTCTTGCTCTCTCTGAGATGGACACTGCTCTCGCTCCTCGCTTTCTACACCCGAATACTCAGCCTAGGACTCTTTCGAATCGTCATCCTCGTCTTCGTCGAGCGAGATGATGCCGCGCGTATCGTCGGCTGGTAAGATCTCCAAGTCGTCATTGTCGAGATCGAGGACCTGTTTGCCTTCCGTATCTGTCGCAGGTTCCTCGGTCTCTTCTTGAGTCATCCACCACGGCAGCGGCTCCTCGCCGGTGCCCTCCAGACTCGCCGCGTCGTCGGCGGGCTCGACGATGAGCGACTCCTCCGAGACCTCCCGTGCTTCAACCTGCACTGGCTCGGGTTCGTCGAGATCGACGATCGCGGGCTCCTGCTCGTCCTCAGGCAAATCCACAAGTCCCAGGATCGGGGCGGGCTGCTCAACGTCCTCCGTCTCGTCTGCGGTGTCGAACGACGGTGAGGACAGCATGACGTCGCCGATCGGCGCGACCGGTGGAGTGAGCGCTTCCGACATGGCAGGCGCGAAGACTTCCGGTTCGGCAGGTGGCAGATCGAAAGTGAGATCGGGCATCGGAGCCGGCGACTCGGGCTCGGCCAGTTCGGGAATCGGCGCCACGGGCACTGCCTGCTCATCGGCGACAAGAGCGGCAGCGATCGGTGCACCGACAGGTGCGTTCGTATCCTTCAAGAGAATGAGCTGAGCCTTCTTGCTGTCGGACTTCTGAAGCTGAGCGAAGCACTTCCAACAAGCGGCGCGATCATCCTGGTTGCGTGACCCACATCTTGGGCAGAACTGCATCGGATTGCCCCCATTTCTGAGTAGACTGCAGAAGGGCCGGCACGGAGGCACGGCCACTACAGTCTAGCACTTACGGCGGTTCATGTCTATTCGTAGCGAGAGAAGATCAACGTCGCGTTGTGCCCGCCGAATCCGAACGAGTTCGACATCGCCACTCGAACGGCCAACTCCCGAGGCCGATTCGGCGTGTAGTCGAGATCGCACTCCGGGTCGGGAGTCTCGTAGTTGATCGTTGGCGGGATAATGCTGTCCCTGATGGCGCACAGGCACGCGATGCCCTCGACAGCCCCACCCGCGCCGAGCAGATGCCCGGTCATCGACTTGGTCGAGCTGATGGCGACCCTATACGCGTAGTCACCGAAAACGGTCTTGATAGCTGTAGTCTCCAGCTTGTCGTTCTGGTCGGTCGATGTGCCGTGGGCATTGATATAGTCGATCGCGTCGGGAGTCAAGCCGGCATTCGACAGAGCTGCGGCCATCGCGCGAGCCGCTCCCTCGCCTTCCGGCGCCGGAGCAGTGATGTGGTACGCGTCGCCGCTCATCCCGTAGCCGATGACCTCGCCGTAGATAGTTGCGCCACGAGCAAGTGCATGATCGAGGCCCTCGAGGACAAGGATGCCCGAGCCTTCCGCCATGAGGAAGCCGTCGCGATCCATGTCGAACGGCCTGCTGGCGTGCTCGGGATCATCATTGCGTGTGGTCATGGCCTTCATGGAACAGAAGCCTGCGACGGCCATGGCGGTGATCGCCGCCTCTGAGCCGCCCGCGATCATCACGTCGGCGGCCCCGCGCCGTATCATCTCGCCGGCCTCACCGATCGCGTGGCTCGCAGTCGCACACGCCGAGGTAACAGCGAGATTCGGGCCCTTTGCACCGTAGATCATGGACACATGGCCGGATGCCATATCCGAGATGAGCATCGGCACGAAAAACGGGCTGACCCGCCCCGGCCCTCGCTCGAGCAGAATCTGGTGCTGCTCCTCCCAAGTTCCCGTGCCACCGATGCCCGAGCCGATCAGCACTCCCACTCTGTCCATGTCAGTGGATTCGAGATCGAGGCCCGAATCCTCGACCGCGAGCTTTGTAGCTGCGACCGCAAACTGCACAAAACGGTCCATCCGCCTTGCCTCTTTGCGCTCCATGTACTGCTCGGGGTCGAAATCCTTGATCTCAGCGGCGATGCGAGTTGTATATTCGGACGTGTCGAAATGGGTGATAGGGCCCGCTCCGGAGACTCCTCCCAACAGCGCCTTCCAGAAGACTTCATGTCCGGCGCCGATCGGAGTGATCGCCCCCATACCAGTAACTACGACCCTTCGTCTGTCCATATTTCAATCCTCACTGATCACAGAGGGGCGGTGCAACCTCAGGCGGTAGAAACGCGGGATTTCCCCGCAGTAGTAAAGCGGGGGTACCCCCGCAGTAGTGACGCGGGGAATCCATCTTCGGAATCGCTCATGGCTTATGGTAAATGCGAATGGGCAAGCCCTGTTCTGCCACTAACCGTCAGCCATCAACCATTCCGAAGAGGGGATTCCCCGCACAGTTAAAGGTTAGGCCCTAACCCTTGGCTTTCTCTTCGATGTAGCTGACTGCGTCCGCCACAGTGGTGATCTTCTCGGCGTCCTCGTCAGGGATCTCGACGTCGAACTCCTCTTCGAGCCCCATGACCAGTTCAACGACGTCAAGGGAATCGGCGCCCAGGTCGTCCACGAATGATGCGGTCGAGGTGACCTCATCCTCGTTAACGTCAAGCTGCTCAACTACTACTTTCTTCACGCGATCCAATGTCGACACTTGTTCACCTCCTTACATTACCATTCCACCGTCAACGTTGATAACCTGGCCGGTGATATAGCTTGAATCTTCTGTGCAAAGGAACAGGATCAGCCGGGCCACATCCTCGGGAGTCCCGAGTCTGTTCAACGGTATCTGTTTCGATATGCTCTCACGGACAGTGTCCGATAGCTCGTCGGTCATCGCTGTCTGAATGAAGCCCGGAGCGACCGCGTTCACGTTGATCCCTCGCGAGCCGAGTTCCCTGGCGGTCGTCTTCGTGAGGGCGATTATCCCGCCCTTCGACGCGGAATAGTTCGCCTGACCGGGGTTTCCTATGATCCCCATGACCGACGCGACGTTCACGATCTTGCCACTCCGTTGCTTGAGCATGGCGCGAGTGACCGACTTGGTGCAGTTGAATGTACCCTTCAGATTCGTGTCGATCACGGCATCCCAGTCGGCCTCGGACATCCTGGGGATCAGCGCGTCCCGTGTGATGCCGGCGTTGTTGACCAGTATATCGACCTTTCCGAACTCGCCGAGTGTCGTCTCGACGATCGCATCGGTGTCGGACGGAAGGGCCACATCCGCCCGGATGGCGACCGCTCTGCGGCCGACTTTCCGCACCTCATCGGCGACCGCCTGAGCGGCTTCGATCACGTAGTCGGCGATGGCGATATCGGCGCCCTCGGATGCCAGGGCGAGGGCAACATAACGGCCGATTCCCTTGCCTTCCCTGCCCGCTCCGGTTACTATAGCAACTTTCCCTTCGAGTTTCAAGCTTGCGAATCCCTTCTGAGCTGCGCCACGCAATCCTCAAATGAGGCAACATCGCCGACGTTCCTGACCTGAACCGAGTCGCTGATGCGCTTGATCAGGCCGGCGAGAACCTTGCCCGGACCGACCTCGACGAATACGCCGACTCCATCGGCGACCATGCGGCTGATCGATTCATCCCACCGCACGCTTCCGGCGATCTGTTTCCCGAGCGCGTCGCGAATCTCGTCCGCCGACCGGACGTAGTCCGCTGTTACATTGCCGACAACCGGAACCCGGGCATCGGTGAACGCCGTCCTTGCGAGTTCCTCCGCCAGTTGATCGGCGGTCGGCTGCATCAGTCTGGAATGGAACGCGCCGCTCACGTTCAGCGGCATCACTCTCTTCGCGCCGGCTTCCTTTGCCTTCTCGGAAACTGATTCGACGGCCACGACCTCGCCGGAGATCACAACCTGGCCCGGCGAGTTGTAGTTCGCCACATCGACGATCCCCTCGGCATTCTCGCACAGATCGCGAACCTGTTCGGCACTGAGTCCGATGATCGCCGCCATCGTGCCGGGATTGTCGGCCCCGGCGGACTGCATCAGCCTGCCCCTGTGCCGGACGAGCCGAAGCCCGTCCTCGAAGCTTATTGCGCCTGCCGCCACCAGGGCAGCATATTCGCCGATGCTGTGTCCGGCGGTCACGTCGGGTCGGATGCCTTCCTTCTCCAAGAGACGGAGACACGCGATGCTGGTCGTGAACAGCGCCGGCTGAGTGTTCGACGTGAGCCGCAGTTCCTCCTCCGGCCCCTCGAAGCACAGGCTGCTCAACGCAAAGCCGAGTATCCGATCCCCCTCGTCGTACACATCGCGAGCCTCGGGGTAACGCTCGTAGAGGTCCTTGCCCATCCCGACGAACTGCGACCCCTGCCCGGGGAATACAAATGCGATCTTAGTCATAAACCAATCCTGAAGGAAATGGCTTATGGTCGATGGCTGATGGCGGACGCACGGATGCTCCTAATCCTTCCTCTGCCATTAACCATTCACCATCAACCATTCCCTAGAGTGTCCACTTGATAACAGCGGCGGCCCAGGTCAGACCGGCGCCGAAACCGACGGCGACAACAACGTCGCCCTGCTTGACCCTGCCCGTCCTGTACGCCTCATCGAGCGCCAGGGGAATCGAGGCCGCCGACGTGTTGCCGTATCTGTCCACGTTGATGAAAACCTTCTCTGCGGGCAGCCCGATCCGCTCGGCGGCCGCCTCGATGATTCGGATGTTCGCCTGATGAGGCACAAACAGATCGATGTCGTCCGCCGTGAGGCCGCACGATTCCAGTGCCTTCAGGGTCGCCTCGCCCTGTATCTTCACCGCGAATTTGAATACTTCGCGGCCTTCCATCTTGATGAAATGCTGGCGGTTACGAACCGTCTCCTCAGTCGAGCCGAGTTGGGAGCCGCCTGCCTCTATCCGGATCGCTAAGCCCCCGGACCCATCGGCGCCAAGGACGGTTGAGAGCACCCCGGTTCCCTCGGCGACCGGCCCGACTATCGCGGCGCCGGCGCCGTCGCCGAACAGCACGCACGTCCCGCGATCGGTCCAGTCGGTAACACTTGTCAGTATGTCCACGCCTATGACGAGTACGCGATCGTACGTGCCGGAACGGACGAACTGAGACGCCGTGGTCAGCGCGTACACCCAGCCGGAACAGCCTGCCTGAAGATCGAAAGACGGGACGCCCGTGATTCCGAGCTTATCCTGGATAATGCAGGAGGTGGCGGGGAAAGGCATGTCGCCGGTGACCGTGGCACAGATGATGAGGTCGATATCCCCGGTGCTGAGTCCGGCTGAATCGAGCGCTCGTTTCGAGGCTTCCACAGCCAGATCGGATGCAACGACACCATCCTCGACTACATGACGCTCCCTGATCCCACTGCGGGTTACGATCCACTCGTCGGTCGTATCAACGATCTTCTCCAGATCGCAGTTCGCGAGTACCTTGGGTGGCGTGAAAGATCCGATGCCTACGATGCCGGCATTACGCAATGCAGATGCCATGAGGTCTCCGTTCCAATGGTCGTTTTGGGCGTCGAACTGCCGCTGAGGTCGAACCCCATACGGGGGTTCACCTAATTGGCGACAAGTTCCTTCTGCCGGACCGCCGCGGTAATGGATCCGACCACGTCGGACTCGACGGCTGACGCGGCGACCCGGATCGCATTGCGGATGGCGCGGGCATTCGATCTACCGTGGCCGATGATACAAATGCCGTTCGCGCCGAGCAGCGGAGCGCCTCCGTACTCAGCGTAGTCGAGATGAACCTTGGCACGCTTGAGGGCCGGTGCGAGGAAAAGCACGCCGATCTTGGCGAGAAGGCTGCGTTTCACTTCCTGCTTGAGCACGGCCACCAGGAACTCGCCCATGCCTTCCGCCACTTTGAGGGTAATGTTACCCGCGAACCCATCACAGATGACGACGTCCGCGGCTCCCCTGAAGATGTCCTTGCCTTCGACGTTCCCGACGAAGTTCATACCGGATTCGGAGAGGCTGGCATTCGTGGCCTTGGTGAGCTTGTCTCCCTTGCTCGGCTCCTCACCTATGCTCAGAAGGCCGACTCTGGGATCGGCAACGCCGAAGACGCGCTCGGCATAGGTGCGCCCCATGACCGCGAACTGCATGAGATTGTTGACATCACAGTCCACATTAGCTCCGGCATCGAGGAGCACCACTCGGTTGCCCATTGACGGGATCATGGAGGCGATCGCCGGGCGCTCGATGCCGGGTATGCGGCCGAGCTTCAATGTGGCCACAGCCATGGCCGCTCCGGTGTTCCCGGCGCTGACCATGGCCTGAGCGTCTCCCGAGTTGACGAGTGAGGCGGCGACAACTATCGACGAATCCTTGCGGCGGATCGCATTCGCCGGATGGTCGTCCATAGCGACTACCTCCGAGGCGTGTGCCACCTCAACCTTCGATCCGGCGACCAGGATACTTGGACAACTCCTGCTCGATCCTGCTGCTATCTCCTACCAGTATTACCGAAATGCCATGCCGGTCGGCGGCTTCGACTGCTCCCTTGACAATCTCCAGCGGAGCGTAGTCGCCGCCCATGGCGTCAACCGCGATCTTCATTCAGCGAAATCCTCTCCGCTACTCTGCTTTTTCTTTATCCTTGACTTCGAGGACCAGACGTCCATTGTAGAACCCGCAGCTCGGGCATACGTGGTGCGGCAGACGGGGCGCATGGCATCGCGGGCAATCCACCACGTTCGGGGCCACCAGCTTGTAGTGCGTCCTTCGCTTAGCACCGCGAGTACGGGAATGTCTTCTCTTAGGTAACGGCAATTCGTTTCACCTCTTTCTCTCAATGTAGTGGCCGCGCCTCTGTGCCGGCCTGCCACCTACCGTGGCCGGCACGGAGGCACGGCCACTACGATTCTTTGTCTTCTTCCTCTTCCAGGAGACGGGCCAGCACCTGAAGCGGAGACTCGATGGTCTCCGGCGGGCAAGCACAGTCTTCCACGTTCAGATTCTGCCCGCAGGTCGGACACAATCCCTTGCATTCCGGTTCGCACAGCGGCTGGATCGGTATCCCGACCAGCAGATCCTGTCTGATGAGTTCTTCCAAGTCGAGTATGTTGTTATTAACCAACTCCGAGGCGGTATCCTCTTCCTCCTCGGGCTGCGCGAACACGGAATCCCCAACATGCACGAGCGGAAATCCCTCGTCGATCTCCACTTCTATCGGCAGGATGACATCCGTGAGGCATCGTCCGCAAAACAGGCGGACATCGGTCACGACCTTGCCACGAACGAGCAGCAGAGGGCCGCTGTTCGTAATCTCGACCTTGCCCTTGACCGGCGAGACGCAATCGAGTTCCTCGTCCTCAGCGAAGCAGGGCTCGTCTATCTCCTGCGTCGCGTGCATCCCGAGATGCTGCGCTATTTCTGAAAGATCGATCTTCATCGCTAGTGCCCGTTGATCCCTGTTACGACCCGAACGGTCTCCCGTGCGATCGCCAACTCCTCGTTGGTCGGGATAACGAGGATGCGCGGACCTGCGTCACCGGCGCTGATATCGCCCTCGCCCGTGAAGCTCTCGTTCTTTGCAGGGTCGATCCTGATGCCCAGGAACTCGAGATCCCTGCACATCATCGACCGAATGGTCGGCGAGTGCTCGCCTATCCCCGCGGTAAAAATGACCGCATCGAGACCGCCCATGGCCGCCGCGTAGGCTCCGATGTACTTCTTCCCACGGTAGCAGAATATCTCCAGCGCCAGCCTGGCTCGCTCGTTTCCCGCCTCCGCGCCGGCTTCGATGTCGCGCATGTCATTTCCGATGCCTGAGATACCGAGCAGACCGCTCTTCTTGTTGATCAGACTGTCAACATCGTCAGCACTATAGCCGAACGTATTCTGCAGAAACGGCAGGATCGCCGGGTCGATGTCGCCGCACCGAGTCCCCATGACCAGGCCCTCGACCGGCGTGAGGCCCATGCTCGTATCCACGGACTTCCCGCCCTTGACGGCGGTGAAGCTCACACCGTTGCCGATGTGGCACGTGATCACTCTCTGTGTCTCGACGGGGATTCCCAGCGCCTCCAGTATCCTGGTGGCTCGCCGGGCGACATACTTGTGCGACGTGCCGTGAAAGCCGTATCGCCTGATGCCGTGCTCCTGGTAGAGATTGTATGGCAGGGCGTAGATGTACGCATGGCTCGGAATCGTCTGATGGAACGCCGTATCGAACACCGCGATCTGAGGCGCGTCCGGCATGATCCCCATCGCACCTTTTATACCCATCAGGTTCGGCGGATTATGAAGCGGCGCCAGCTCGCTCAAACGCGTGACGGCGTCTATGACCTCCTGGTTGATCTCAACCGAATCGGAGAATGACTCTCCGCCGTGGACAACTCGGTGCCCGATAGCGCCGATCTCCGAAAGATCCGTGATCGCTCCGGCCGTCGAATCGGTCAGAGCGTCGAACACCAGCCGCATCGCAGCCGTGTGATCCGGTATGTCTATGTCGGTCTTGACTGCTTCCTTGCCGGTGGTCTGATGCGTGAGCGAGCCGCCGGCGCCTATTCGCTCGGCGATTCCCTTAGCAATGACCTGTTCCGTTGACATATCGATGAGCTGGTATTTCAGCGACGAACTACCAGCATTGACAACAAGGACTAGCATTTCTCGACCAATCTGATATGACTTGACAAGTAGTGGCCGTGCCTCCGTGCCGGCCATCGGCATCACTGAGCCGGCACGGAGGCACGGCCACTACATGGTTATTGTGTCGCCTGGACGGCGGTGATCGCCGCCACGTTGACTATGTCTTCCCAGTCGCAGCCCCTGGACAGGTCGTTGACCGGTCTGGCAACGCCCTGCAGGATCGGACCGTAGGCCTCCGCCTTTGCCAACCGCTCAGTCAGCTTGTAGGCGATATTCCCGGCTCCAAGGTCGGGGAAGATCAGGACATTAGCCTTCCCGGCGACCGGACTGCCCGGAGCCTTCTTCTCGCCGACCCACTGCACGAGGGCAGCATCTCCCTGAAGCTCGCCGTCGATCAGCATATCCGGCGCGGTCTCTTTGGCGATCCGGGTGGCCTCGACGACCTTGTCCACGAGCGGGTCGGATGCGCTGCCCTTCGTCGAGAACGACAGAAGGGCGACCCTCGGCTCGAACCCGAACAGGGCGGTCATGGTCCTTCCCGTGCAGATGGCGATCTCCGCCAACTCCTTGGCGCTCGGATTCATCACGAGCCCGCAGTCGGCATAGAGCAGCAGGCCTTCCTCCCCGTATTGGCAGTCCGGAACGATCATGACGAAGAAGCTTGAAACAATCGAGATTCCGGGCGCGGTCTTCAGCACCTGCAGAGCAGGACGGACGGTATCGGCGGTGGAGTGAGTCGCCCCGGAGACCTCACCGTCCGCATCGCCCGCTTTGATCATCAACACGCCATAGTACAGGGAGTTCCCGGCCAGACCAAATGCCTGATCGGGGGTCATGCCCTTGTGCTTCCTGAGTCCGTAGAGCAGATCGGCGTATTCCTGGCGCTTGGGAGAAGCCGCCGGATCGATGATCTCGATACCGGAGATGTCAACTCCCTGGTCCTGTGCATTCTTCGCCACGACATCGGCGGCCCCGAGGAGCACCGGCTTGGCGATTCCGCGCTCGCGAACGATGGCCGCGGCCTTGACCACTCGCGGATCGACGCCTTCGGGCAGGACGATGCACTTCCCCGCTTCTCTCGCACGCGCGAAAATGCCCTCCATGGGCTTACTGCTCATCGTCGCCTTCCGATGCAGTTCCGCTCTTGAATCCGAGCTTGTCCCGTCCCCGCTGGATGGTGTTCAGGACCTTGGACACGAAGCCCTCCAGGTCATTGAGCACTTCCTTCGCATACTCGTCCGCGCCTGCCTTGGTGATTCGGGCCTCGTCTTCGGAAGCGCCTACGATCTCCTTGGCCTGAGCCGTCGCCAGCCTCTTGATCTCGCTGCTGTCGACGAGTTGAGTCGCCTCGGCCCTGGCGTCCTCCAGGACTTTGGTACCTTCCGCCCTCGCCTGATCCGCAATCTGCGCGGCCTGTTCTTTGGCATCGCTCACGATGTGGTCGGCGTCACGAGTGATCCGCCCTGCGGCTTTCACGTCCTCGGGCAGAGAGGTCCGAATCTTGGTCACAAGCGAATACAGCTCATCCTCATTCACGAAGACGGTATTCATGATCCGCCGGCTGCCGTCAACCAGTTCCTCGAGTTTGTCCAGTAGAGCTAGAGTATCTATTCTGATCGCCTCCTCAAGCCGGATCGGCTCGAGCCTCCGGCATCGACACTTGGTGATGATGAACTGAGCTTCGTGCTCAGGTACTTCTCGACGATTTCCGGGACGAGACCTTCGACGGACCCGCCAAGGAGCGCGACCTCCTTGACGAGGCTGGAGCTGAGGTACGAGTACTCGGCGTTCGTCATCATGAATACCGTCTCGATATCCCCGTCCAGCCTCCGGTTCATCAAGGCCATCTCGAACTCGAACTCAAAATCCGAAAGAGCGCGCAGGCCCTTGACTATCACGTTCGCCTTGTATTCCTCGGCATATCGGACCAGCAGCCCCTTGAATGCCTCAATCCGCACGTTCGGCATGTGAGCGCACGCCTCACGGAGCATGGTCATTCGCTCCTCGGTGGTGAACATCGGGGCCTTCCCGAGATTCACTGCTACGGCCACGATGACCTCATCAAACACACTTGCGGCCCGCTGGACGACGTCCAGATGGCCGTTCGTGACTGGGTCGAAACTGCCCGGATATATCGCTCGTTTCATTACAGATGGTCCCACGTAGGGGCGAAGCATTGGCCGCCGGTATCCAACACTCCTGTGTATTCGGTAGCCAATGCTTCGCCCCTACACCTAACTGATTGCAACCAGATCGCTGCCCTCGAAGCGCTTCAGAATGACGCTCTTCAGGTCCTGATGCCCGGCCATGTCCGGATCCGCCTTGATCAGTGCGAAGGCGTCCTCCCGGCTCTTCTCCAGGATTTCAACGTCGCGCAGGATATTGGCGATCCGCAGCGACGGCATTCCGCTCTGACGAGTCCCGTAGAACTCGCCCGGTCCTCGGATCCTCAGGTCTTCTTCCGCGATCACGAACCCGTCGCTCGTCCGAGCCATCACTTCCATGCGCTGGCGGGCATCGTCGGTGCTCGGATCGGATATAAGCACACAGAAAGACTGGTGCTCTCCACGCCCTACCCTGCCTCTGAGCTGGTGGAGCTGCGCCAGTCCGAACCGTTCCGCGTCCTCTATCAGCATAACGCAGGCATTCGGGACATCGACTCCGACCTCGATCACGGTCGTCGAGACGAGAAGCTGTATCTCGCCATCCCTGAACCTGCGCATGATATCTTCTTTTTCGGCCGACTTCATCTGCCCGTGCAGCAGGCCGAGCCTCAGGTCCGGGAAGACATCGTTCTGCAGATGCTCGGCAAGCTCGGTGGCCGCCCGTACCTGCAGCTTCTCCGACTCCTCGATCAGCGGGCAGACAATGTAGACCTGTTTCCCCTCGCCGATCAACTTCTTCGCCGCCTGATAGACTCTGGGCCGCTCGAAAGTCGCCTTCAGATGCGTCTTGATCGGCTTCCGTCCCGGCGGCATCTCGTCTATCACCGACAGATCGAGATCGCCGTAGACCGTGAGCGCCAGGGTCCTCGGGATCGGCGTCGCGGTCATCACCAGGACGTCCGGGTTCCAGCCCTTATCCCTGAGCGCCGCCCTCTGCAGAACGCCGAACCGGTGCTGCTCGTCAACGACGACGAGCCCGAGCTTGGCGAACTCGACGCCCTCCTGGATCAGCGCATGAGTGCCGATCACGATCTGCGCCTCACCGGAGGCGATCCGCTCCCGGAACGCCCGCTTCTGCTTGGCGGTAAGGCTGCCCGTCAGCAGCGCCGTCTCGAGCCCGAGTTGCTCCGCCCAGCGAGTCAGCACCAGGTAGTGCTGCTCGGCCAGAATCTCGGTCGGCGCCATCAATGCGGCCTGGTAGCCGCTGTCAATGGCGACCATCATCGCCGCCAGCGCCACAATCGTCTTACCGGAGCCGACATCGCCCTGGATCAGGCGGTTCATCGCGATCGGTCGCGCCATGTCCCGCTCGATCTCGGCGATCACCCGCTTCTGGGCGTTCGTAAGATCGAACGGCAGGATCCCATAGAGCTGCTCAGTGCTTTCGGCGGTGACATCGAACGCGATCCCCGGCAGCGCGGTCGTCGCGTTCTGCCTCCGAAGGGCGAGTGCGAGCTGGAGGAAGAAAAACTCCTCGTACACCAGCCTGAACCGCGCCGCGTCCTGAGCCGCCTCACTTTCGGGAAAATGGATATTCCTCAGGGCCGTCGCGAGATCGACCAGCCCGTGCCGCTTCCGAATCTCCTCCGGGAGCGTATCCTCCACCACGGGGAGGAACGTGTCCAACGCGTTGTATATGATCCGCCGGACTCTCCCCTGGAAGAGCCCCTCCGTGAGCGGATAGACCGGGACTATCCGGTTCGACGAGAGCGTATCCGCTCCGTCGCCGATCTCCTCCCACTCCGGGCTGCTGATCTCTATGCCGCGTGAGCCGAACTGCGCCGTGCCGTAGACGACTATTTCCTTGCCCAGCAGCTTGACGAACCTGTTCTTAAGATACCACTGGTTGAACCAGACCAGGTATGCGGTCCCGGATTCATCCTGCACCGCGACCCTTGTCAGCAGGGTCTTGCTGCGAGGAGTCCGCACGTTGTCCGCAACCAGGACTTTGCCCCGGAAGCACGCGGTCTCACCGGCATGAAGCTGGGCTATCCGACGGAGGTTCCGACGGTCCTCATAGCGCCGCGGAAAGTCCCACAGCAGGTCCTGCGCGGTAAAGATTCCCAGCTTCCCAAAAAGCTTGCTCAGCCGCTCGCCCACTCCCTTGACGAACTGAACGTTCATGTCGAGATCGGGAGGGCGACCGGACTTCCGCTGTTCCGAGCCGGCAGTGTTTATCCCTGACTGCTGCATCTGACTCCTCGCGGAAAACACCCACGTATTATACCGACGTGTTTCGACCTTTGTCAAGGTTTTGGAGGAGGCGACTCCCAGGCTACTAGAGCTTGAACTCCGAGTCCGGGATGCCGCTGTTGACCTTGATGTTCGAGTACTCGCTCGCGCCGGCGAGCTTGTTGTCCCGATTGTAGACGTCTATCCGGGTCGGGACCCAGATAGCCCCGATGTGCTTGTGTTTGGAGAAGACGTATCGTGAGTTCATCGAGCCATCGGACTCGTACTTCTCGAGTTTCAGCAGCTTGCAGGTCTTGGCCTCGACCCAGCAGGTGATGTGCTTCTCCTTGGAATTGGAGCGGATGAACGTGATCTTGTAGAGGACGTCGCTCGACGCCTTCTCGACACGGGCGTCTTCGACGATGTAGTCGCGCCACAACTGCTCAGTCAGGATTCCGATGTCGAGATCGCCCTGGAGTTGGTGCGGTTCTTTGGTGCAATCCTGCTTCTTGCCGATGCCGAGACTCGGGACGCGGTATACCTTGAAACAGCCGTTCCTGATGATCGTGATGCCGAGCATGCCGAGCTTGCCGGCGACCTTCATCTTGTCCGGCGCTTTGTACTTCACCGTGGTCGTCTCGACATCGTAGCTCTTGGGAAAGTCCTTGCCGATCTTCGCCAGTTCCTTCTTGTTCCCGTAGACGACCTTGGCGGTCAGAGTGATGTCCTTGAAGCCTTTGGTGGCCGCTCGGACCTCGCTACGGACATCGACGGCAGCAGACGCGCCGAGGCCGATAGCGATGACCATGGCAGCCACCAGCAGATGGGTTCTCCTGATAATCATCAAGTGGTTCTGTACTTCCTTATGGATCGGCGACGACCGAGGCGGCGCATCGCAGAGCTTGTCCCTATAGTACAATACGCCGCCTTCGAGCGCAAGGTTTCGGAACCCGGATCAGCTCTACACCGCCTTCGCCTCGCCCTTCACCGAGTCGAATTCCATGACCCGGCCCTTCTGGTACGAGTGGATGCCCATGTGGAGCGCGGTCATGATGTAGTTGCCGATCACCTCGTTGCTTCGAGGCTTCTGACGGCTCTTGACGCAATCGAGGAAATCGCGGAAGTGCTCCTCCAGCGAGTAACCTCTCTTTGCTTTGATCTCCTCGCGCTGTCCGCCCTGGACGACCGCTCCCTGCGGCTCGATGACGGCGCTTCCTCCGATGTCGAGGCTGATCGTTCCCTTGTGCCCGCGAATAACCATCGGCAGGCCGGAGTTGTTCGCCAGAGAGCCGATCAGGAGGACCGACGGTCCGTTCGGGTATTCCATCGTGATCGTGAAGATGTCGGGGATCTCGCGGCCATCCTTCAACTCGTACTGGCCGCCGGTCGCCGACACGCGCTTCGGGAACTCGAGTCCCATCGTACGGATGAGCGGGGTCAATACGTGCGGGAAGAAGTCGGTCCCGACGCCGCCGGAGTAGTCCCAGAAGGATCGGAATGCGAAGAACCTCCCCGGATCCCACGGACGCTTCTTCGTCGAGCCGAGCCACATGTCCCAGTCGAGGTTCTTGGTCGGATCCGCCTGGCCGTCGTTGCTCTTGGGATCGTAGACTCCGATCGGACCGTTGCGCAGATCGGCCGCCTGCGCGTGGATCAGATTCCCGATGGCGCCGGCCTTGATCCGTTCGTGGGTCTCCTCCCAGATGCTCCCCGACATGAACTGAGTTCCGACCTGCATCACCCGCTTGTTCCGCGCGATGGCCGCGACGATGTTCTGCGCCTCCTTGAGGTCGCGCCAGTGGGTCATCGGCTTTTCGCAGTAGACGTCCTTGCCCGAGTCGGCGGCGTCCACAGCCATGCGCGAGTGCCAGTGATCGGGTGACGCGATCGACACCGCGTCGATGTCCTTGCGCTCGAGAATCCGGCGGTAATCCTTGTAGGGCTCTCCGCCGGTTCGAGCAACAGCGGCATCGAGGCGAACCTGATATACGTCGCTCACGGCGACGATATCGACCGGATAGCCGCCATTCTTCAGTCCGAGCAGGGCGCTGATATGGGCGTTCCCCATCCCACCACAACCGATCGTGGCGATCCTGATCCGCTCGTTCGGCGACGCCGAGGTCTCGGCGGCCTGCGCCACCGTGTTGGCCCCAAACAGTGCAACTCCACCGGCCACAGCGGCCGATCCCTTCAGAAACGTGCGTCGTGTGAGTCCTTCATTAGGAGACATTGCGATCCCTCTCTTCTGCTGCCGGCTCGTTCCCCGGCAGCGGTTGTCAATGGCATGGTTCTACCCGGACACGGCAAGTCCTGCTCTGCATTCCCCGCTCACTGCCCCGGAAGTGCGGGCCAGAGCGTCGGCGGAGGCGCGGGCGGCGCCGTCAGCATCTTTATCCGGCCTTGGGCCTGCCGATCATCTTTCACCAGGGAGAGGAGTTCCTGCCAGCACTTCAGGGCCTCCTCGTTCTTTTTCAAGCGCTCGTAAATGAACGCTGACTGCCGAATGGCGTCGGTCTTCTGGTAGTCGTATCGGGCAACCTTCGTCAGCCTGGTGTAGGCGGACAGCGCCTTCTCATAGTTCGTGCTCTGCGCATAGGCGCCGGCAAGGCGGCTGAGGTGTTCCGCCGCGCTGGCCGGCGAGAGCTCAAGTGCGAGTTTGAACGCGGCCACCGCCTCGTCAGCCTTCTCGAACTTCAGAAAGACCTCCCCGCAGGATGCCGCAACGTCATCCTCTTTGATGCCGGCGGCGCGCGGCAACGGCATCTCGCCACGGGCGTACCGCATGAGTCCCCTTGCCATTTCGAGCGCCTTTTCCGACCCCTCGCTGTCGGCATAGTGATCCATGAGTTCCACCACGTGCCGGAGCCTGTTCGGCTCCAATGCGATCAGCCGTTCCAGTACTCTGACGTAGAGCTGACGATACTCATGCCGATGGGAAAGCCTCTCACGGACCCAGTCGAGCTGCATCGGATCGCTCCAGGTCAGGGCAATGGCCTCGTCAGCGATCGGCATCGCTGAGGTGAAATCGCGCAACTCGGAGTACAGGTCCACCAGCAGCAGCCTGCAGCCCACGAGTTTCGGCTTGCCGGCCAGCGAAGATGCCAGCACCGTCGCCAAGTCCTTGCGCTTACCCTCCGGCGTCCGCCATCGGAAGTTCGCGACTGCGAGGCTTGGGCTCTCTAGCGAGTCGACTGCCTCCAGACGGATCATCTGAGCAATAGCTTTGTGCAGTTGACCGCCTTGCAGGTAGTATTCCACCAGACTCGTCAATGCACTGATGTACTGATGCTCCGGATTCGCACGGTCCACCTTCAGCAGCCAGCATCGCTCAGCGGATGCTGTGTCGCCGAGGTTCTCATAGCAGCGGATCAGGGCCATCAGCGTGTCGGGCCTGTAGATCTTCTTCGTTTCGGCCTGCTGGAGTTCGTCGGCCTTCAGGAACTGCACTACGGCGTCCTGCCATTGACCTGCGTTGGCATAGCCGACACCGAGAGCGCAGTAGAAGTCATCGTTCGCAGGCGCACGTGCAACAAGCCGGCGCAGCAGATCGAGCGCCTTGTCGTGGTCCCCTATGCGGCTGTAGGCTTCTGCGAGCGCGGCATAGTAGTAGGGCTGGTTGGGCGAAAGCTCCATGCCTTGCCGGAGTGCTTTCGCCGCCTCTGTGTAGTCCTTCGCTCGCACGTGAGCATCCCCCAGCCTTGCGTAGAGCGCGGCCTGATTCGGCCACGCCTCGATCAGGTCACGAAGCGCCGACACATACATACCGGGATCGAAGACGTTGTTGAAGCCAAGGTCCGGGCCCGCGAGTTCGATAAGCAGGTAGGCGAGGTCCGTGTCGGTCTTGTCGGACTTCCACATCCCATGCACCGTCTCAATTGCCTCGGGCATGACCTTCAGTGCGGTGAAGATGCGCCGCAGAGTCTGCCTCGGCGTTGACATGCGCCAGTGAATCGCCGATGGTGTTCTGTACGGCGACATGAACTCCCGGTACACTTCGAGAGCCCTGGGGACGGTGATGCCCTCCGCCATGTAGATGTCCGCCAGTTCGCCAAAAATGAGGTTGCCGTCACTCCCGGATCGATCGTCGGGCCGAGACATGTAGATCGCGGCGATCTCCTTCGCGCCCTCGTAATCCTTCGCTGACTTCAGCTCCCGCATCACACGGGAGATCGGACCACCCGACGCGGACTTCGCGAGTTGGCGATACGCCGCCATTGCGGCATCCGGCTCGTCCAGCCTGGCAAGCATAAGACCGTACTGGAAGAGCAGGTTCGAGGCGTTCGGCAGGCGCTTGGTCGCGGCCTCGACCGGGCCGCGCAGGGCGTCCAGGCACCTCCGCGACGGACACATGGCCTGGAGGTCCCGAGCCGCCTGATCGCACTCGTTTGCACCGCCGATAGCGAGTACCTCGAGGTAGAGCCGCTCGGCCCGATCGTTGTCACCCAGCCTCTCACAGACCTGAGCTATCTCGCAGAGGGGCACTTCGGTACGCTTCTTGATCAATGCACTGAACCTGTCGAACTCCTCGAGCGCCTGTTTGTCCATTCCGATATCGCGGTACGCCCGGGCGATAGCCAACGACGCCTTCGTGTCGCTCGGCATGGTGCTTCGGACCTCCGCTACGTACTTCAGAGCGACCTCGGGCGTGCGCGGGTCCGAGGCAAGTTCGAGCAGTGTCAGGAGCAGACACCGCCTGGCAGCCGGCCTGGATGCGAGGGCGCGCTCGTAGTCACGGACAGCGGAGGCATTCGACCGGGGATCGCCCATTCCCGTCATGGAATGCGCGCGCGTATACAGAAGATCGGGGTCGTCCGGGCACTCCTCCAACGTGGCATCGAGCACCTCATTGTCGGTGGGATGGGTGACCACGAACACGTCGCGTGCGGGCTTGTACTCGAACAGCGACTCATCTACGCCCACGTTAACACGGACACTGATCTCCGTAGAGTCGATGTTGTTGTCATCTCCACCATCCACTCGCCTGGTTCCGAATGGCAGCGATATGCCAGGCGCAACCTCGCGTATGTCGGTCGCCTCCACCTCGTAGGTCTCGTCCGGCCCGATGGCCGTATCGAAGACCATCAGCCCGCTCTCCGCGTCAACTCCGAACCGACATTTCGTCGCAGTGCGCGAGGGCTCCAGGGTTACCGACGGGATGACGAACCGATACTGCATCTCAGGACCGTCACCCCCAAGGGAGAGGAAGCCCGATTCAGGAGACATCCCCGGCTGACCCGGCGGCGGCGCCCACTTGCCCGTTTCAGGTGGCTCGCAGGTCTCGGAGTCGTCCTCCCAATCGTACTGCATCATATAGACCGGACGACCGTTCCACATCTCAGCGCCTATGCTGACCAGGTTAGGCGGCTTTCGGGCGTCCGGGTCCGCAAGGAACTGCAGTCCCCACCAGCCAGTCGCCGTGACGATCGATGGATAGCGTGGAGGCACCAGACGCACCTGCTTCTCCACATGGCAAGTCTCAGGCCTCCATGACCATCGACACTGACCATCCTCCACGGAGATGTCTTTCTGTACTTTGCCCTCGGAGAGATACTCGCTCTCGAGGCGCGATTCTCCGGTCGATCTCCCTGCCAATCGGGTGGTCAGGGTCTTGATTCCAGCCGAGTTCGGCCCGGCTTTGCGCTCCGTGATGACCTGGTAGTCTTTGATCCTCGAATACATCCCCCGCACCAGGCCGAGCACATGCTCCGGGGCTGCCTTCGGGTATACACGATAACCGGCGTCGGTCTTGACGAACGTCCCGCCGCACAGCCGGCTCACGACCTCGAGCGACTCCTCCAGCGGCACGTCGGAAAGCTTCGTGGTGACTCTCACATCGCTCGGGGCCGCGAGCGTGATCTTCTCGCCGGACTGCCGCGTGAGATCGGCGATCACCGCATCGACCGGCTTGTCTGTGCAGTTGATGCTGACCTGCGCGGCTGAGAGCACGTTCCCGATGAGTACAAAGCAGACAATGAGTATGGCTCGCATGTCGATCGCACCTCCGAGGGTCCGTCTCAATTGGGCATTGACGCTTCTGCTATTGGTAATCTTCACTATATGAGCGGGGAATCCTTCCACGCGCTCGTCTGGCAGGACACTACTCCCCGGATGCAGAACGTGTGGTCACAAACGGCCGAAACCCAACGTCTAAGGATTAGGAGTCGATCCCTCACTTGTGACCCCTGACTTCTCGATTCGGAGGAATACGCATGGCAGGAAGCTCAGGCGTGACCCGCCAGCTATGGAAAGCGATCAGGCAGCTCAGCCCGGGGAAGGTGCTGAAGGAGTCCGAACAGCACTTCGCCCTCGCGGTTGTGGCGTCCGACTGCGACCAGGCCGAGGAGATGCGGGCCTTCCTACTCGGTCGGTCACCATCGCAAGAGGATACAGCTCGCCTGGCGGGGGTGCTGAGGCTCTATCTGACACCGGTGAGCGATGCCCAAGTTCGGGAGACCTCGCAGGAGGTCTCGATCGTGCTCGCATCTGTGGACGCTCACGAGGGGCTCGACCGCCTGGCAGCAAAGATGGCGGTATATCACCCCGAGGACCCCGCCGGATGCATCGACGCCATTCTCAACAGCGACGCGGGAGCGATGATGAGACTCTCGCTCGCCAGACACGTTCCCGTCCTCCGACCGGAAGTCGCGCGGAGAATCGTGCGCCAGGTCGCTCTGGAGAACGCCACATTCGCGATAGGCACGGCGCTCGGTGATGTGGTCCCGAGCGTAATAGAGCCGATACTCGGAGTCGCCGAAGCCGTTGGTGACATCGTCGTGCTAACCGCCAATCAGGTGCGGATGACGTTCATGATCGCCGCCGGATACGGGCAGAAAGTCGGGCTCGCGGCCCAGTGGAAGGAGATCTCCTCCATCATCGGGGCGGCGTTCACCTGGAGGGCAGTGGCACGGAACCTGGTGTCAAAGATCCCGTTCGGCGGCGGACTTGCGCCGAAGGGAGCGATCGCGTATGCGGGCACGTTCTCGATCGGCGAGGGGCTGGTGTACTACTACACGACTGGACGCAAGATGACTCGCGAAGAAGCGGCGCGGACCTTCCGCTCGGCATTCTCCGGTTCGATGGAGAGAGTACGCGGGGTCGTGAACCGACTGAAGAAGAGCGCTGCCGCTGAGCCCTCAGGCGATAGCGATCTGGCTGCCGGATGAATCCTTAGTGACCTCAATGCGCGTCGGGAAGGCGTCCTTCAACTCATCGATGTGGGTGATGACGAGGATCTTCTCGAAGTCCTCCTGGATCGAGTTGATCGCATCGACGAGCTTCTCCCGCCCCTTGCCGTCCTGTGTGCCGAATCCCTCGTCGATGATGAGCGTCTGAAGCCGCGCGCCGGCTCGGCGTGCGAGCAGCTTGGAGAGCGCGATCCGGAGAGCGAAGTTGACCCGGAACGCCTCCCCGCCGCTGTAAAGCTCATAGCTCCGAGTGCCCATCTCGTCGCTGATCTTGATATCTAGGGTCTCCGCCGTGCCGCCGGTCTTCTTGTCGCGGACGGTCTCGAAGCTGACCTGCATGGCATTGTCGGTCATGCGGGCAAGCAGGGAGTTGGCCTCGTCCTGGATCTCGGGGATCGCGTTCTCGATGATCAGCGCCTGAACGCCCTTCTTGCCGAACGCCGCGACGAGATCGGTGTAGACCTGTCTATCTTTCTTCGCCTGATCGAGTTCCTTGCGTCGGGCGGCGGTCTGCTTCCTGAGCAACTTGCACCGTTCGACCGACTGCTCCAGGCGCGCGATCCGACCGGTCAGTTCCCGGTCGTTCTCCCTGAGGGTCCGGAGCGATGCCGATGCCTGACTCAACTCCGACGCCACCGCGGGTAGGTCGGTGATCGCCGTTTGCAGCTCCCGGACCGATCGCTCCGAGTCGGCGATCGACTTCCTTCGCGCGTCGATCAGATCGGCGATGCCCCGGAGGCTCGACTCGTCGGCGGGGAGATTCGCTTCGGCGGCCTTGAGGGTCGCGGCGAGCGCCTCGAACTGCCTCAGACCCTCGACCTCCGTCTTGAGCGCGCCATGTTTCGATTCATCGTACTGCAGTCCCCCGATCCGCGATTGGATCTCCTTGACCTGAACCCGCATGTCCCGCGCGTAGTCGTCCGATTCCAGCTTCTTGCCGAGATCCGCCAGCCGCTCGCGGAGTTGTGGCTCCGCCTTGCGGGACTCCTCGGCCTGAGAGACGATGTGCTCGGCCCTTGCCAGCCGGTTGCGCAGATCGAGGCCATCGCTGAGCGCCTTTTCGAGCGAGTCCAACTCCGACTGAGCCGCGTCACGCCTGCGTTTGGCCTCAGCGCCGTCGAGCCTGACTTGCTTGATGCGGCCCTCGGTCTCCTCGATCTGGCGGCGATAATCTGCAATCAGATGCTCGTGTTTGTCGTGGCCGAGTTCGCTCTTGCAGAGCGGGCATTCCGCGCCGGGCTGTGAGATCAGTTCGAGTTTCTCCTTGAGTTCAACGAGCGCCGTGCCGAGATGATCGTTCTCCGCCTTCAATCGACCCCACTGATCGGATATGCTGCCCAACTCGGCCTGGAGCGCGGTCCGCTTCAACGCCATCTCATCGAGCCTCGTTACCTCTGCTCGGAGCGATTCGATGTCCTTGACGGCAGCGGCGGCGGCATCCAGCCTCGCCTGCAGCTCGGACAGCTCGCGGGTCACCGAGGCGAGATCGGCCTCGATCCGATGTTTCTCCGTGGCGATCCCCTGCTCCAGGCGCGATCTCTCGACCTCCAGCTTGCGGACTTCCTCCAGGCACTTCTCGAACCGGACGATCTGCTCGCGGGTATCCCTGAGGCGCGCGACACCCTCCACGATGCGTTCCTTGTCGACCAGGACCTCCCGTCCGCGGGCGACCCGCTGCTCCTGGTCGATGCGCTGGGAGTCGAGGTTGCGCACCTCGGTCTGCAAACCGGTAACTTGGGCCTCGATCTCCTTGACGCGTTTCGACTTGGCGTCGAGGTCGGCCTGCCGTGACTGGAGGTCGCGGACCTTCTCCTCGGCTTTCGACAACTCGGCTTCGAGGGTCTCGCGCTCGGCCTTCGCATTCTTGAGCCCCGACTTCCATTCGTCCTCGCGCGCGATCTCGCATTCGGACAGCTCGATCTCCCTGGTCAACTCGGTCACGCGGATGTCGGACTCGTTTCGGCGGTCCTTCGCCTTCTGCTCGAGGATGTCGTATCGGCTGAGATCGAGGATGTCGGCAAGGATGGTCTTCCGGTCCTTGACGCTCTTCTTGGTGAACTCATCCGCCCTGCCCTGCTGGATGTATGCCGAGTTGATGAACGTGTCGTAATCCATGTGGAGGATGCGCTGGATCTGCCGAGCCGTATCGCGAACACCCTGGCCCGTAAGGGAGCGCCAGGAGGGGGAGAGGGGGCGAGGGGGCGAGGGGGCGATATCCAGTTCCCCCTGCTCTTCTCCGTGTCCTCCGTGCCTCCGTGGTTCCCCATCCGGCTCTTCTCTGTGCTCTCTGTGACTCTGTGGTCCCCGCTCTCCGCGATGTAGATCTCCCAGAGGTTGCCGGAACTGCGCTTGCTCCGTGCTCGAATCACCCGGTAGAGATCGTTGTTCAGCTCGAAGTCGAAGGTGACGCGCATCTCATCCGCGCCGAGGCGGATCAGCTCGTCGGAGCCCGCGCGCGCCTGATCCCAGAGCACCCATGTGATCGCGTCGAGGATCGCCGACTTGCCGTTTCCGTTGTCGCCACACAGGCACGCGAGGTGGACGCCGGTCAGGTCGAGCGGCATGACGTTCTCGCCGTAGCTCATAAAGTTCTTCAGTTCGAGACGGATTGGAATCATGGTTTAGTGCCCGTCTTGACCCTGACGGAGGAGTTCGATCAACTCATCTACTCCTCCCTGCAGATCGGTTGTAACAGCGAAGCGCTTCACCTTCGCACCATCTGCGAATCGGACCTCTACCCAACCAGGTTCCCACCATTTCTTCTTCACTTGCCTGACATCCTGGATAGAGAACTCGCAGTATTTCCGGAATCTGAACAAAGACACCTGTCCGTCGCTAACTTCGACTGCAACTGGAAGCTCCTTGATGTGAAATCGCATGTAGTACAACGCCGCCAGAGATAGCAGGAGCGACAGCACCACTCCCACGAACCGGGACATCTCTGGCAGGAACGTGGACGCACCCCACACATAGCCCACGAACGATCCCACAGCGATGAGATAGGGAAGCGATAGGTACACGACTGTCAGCCACAACGGGTAGACGTACCGTCTGGTGGTTACCATATAGCTAGCTCACTCTCTCCTCCGCGAGGAGTTCCTGGATAAGCGGTTTCGCGTAGTCCAGCAGTTCGGACTTCCGCTCGCCGAGGCCTTCCCTCGTGTCGAGATACATCTCCAGCGCCTGGGAGGGATCGAGGCCCTCGTTCAGGAGCTTGTTGCGCGTCAGTTGACGGTCGTCCTGGACATCACGCGTCAGGGAGACGACGAGGAACGCCTTCGAAAGCGCCTCCTTGATCTCCGACTCGCGGATCAGGTCGAGCTTCGAGCGCGGGATGCGATAGATCAGCTTCACGACGGCATCGTCGATCTCACGCTCGCCGATCGCCTTCAATACCTTCTCGGTCGGGTCGTCCACGTCGGCATCCACCTCGATCTCGATGAACGGGCGCACATCGACGGGGACGTGCTCGTACTCCGCCGAGCCTTTGGTCAGATGCACCAGGACGAAGCCCTTCGGCTCGTCCTTCTCGCTGAAATCCATACGGTCGGTGCTGCCACAATAAACCACCGGCGGCTGAGCGCGCTTATTCAGGTCCTGAAACTTGTGGATATGCCCCATCGCCACGTAGTCGAACTCGGGGCGGGCGACCGTGCTCACCAGCACCTCGGGCTCGGCAACGTTCAGGTACGCCGGTCGCGAGCCGACCTTCGCGTTCTTCAGCCAGAAATGCCCGAGCAGAACCGATGGGATGCCCGGCTCGAGCTTACTGATGAGGTACTCGACGTACTCGCCGTACTTCGCGACCATCAGGTCGGTGGTCTCCTCGATCGTCTTGCTCTTGGCCTCCTCGCGGGCGAGTACGTTGCTTCGAAGCAGATACGGCATCCCCGCGACCTGCACCGGACCGGCGGCGGTCTCGATGCGCAGCACCTCCGGCCGGCTGATGATGCTGACGTTCTCGACCCCGAGCGTGCCGTAGATCTCGAGGGCATTCGCGCGCGCCTTCGCGTTCGGGACATCGTGGTTGCCGGTGAGCATCACGACGGGGATGTGGGCCTGAGTCAGTCGCCGGATGCACGAGGCGAACTCGCGCTGATGGGTCTGGTTCGGATCGCGCGACTTATAGGCGTCGCCCGCAAAGAGCGCCAGGTGAACCCCGGCCTCCAGCGCCTTAGTGACACAGGCGTCGAGCGACTTCCTGAAGTCGAGCAGCCGGGTATTCAGCCCGGTCTCGGGATCCGGCTTGCCGTATGCCTCGATGCCAAAGTGGACATCGCCGAAGTGCATGATCTGGAGATGGTTCATGGTTGATGGTTCATGGTTGATGGGGAGCATTCGGCCATCAGCCATCAACCATGAACCATTAACCATTCCCCCGCATTCTCCCTGCAAACGGCTGAGGACGTTTACTCCCGGCGGCTCTCGGGGAACACTCTTGCTGGTTCACTTCTTAGCCAAACATGCCCGCGAGGTCCCATGAGTTCTACCGAGCAATCGAAAGTGGCGTTCGACAAGGCCGAGATCCTCGAGATGCATCGGACAATGGTCCTGATCCGGCTCTTCGAGGAACGCGCCATGGAGATGTACACCAAGGGCAAGATCGGCGGGTTTCTGCACCTCTACATCGGGCAGGAGGCCGTCGGTGTCGGGTTCATCTCAGCTCTCCGTGAAGACGACTACGTCGTCGGCGCATACCGCGAGCACGGACAGTGTCTGGCGAAGGGCACCGACCCGAAGTACGTCATGGCCGAGTTGTACGGGAAGTCCACCGGCATCTCCAAAGGCAAGGGCGGGTCGATGCACATGTTCGACGTGGAGCACGGCTTCATGGGCGGACACGGGATCGTCGGCGGCGGGATGCCTCTCGCGGCCGGGGTCGGGTTCGCCATCAGGTACCGTGATGGAGACCAGGTCTGCGTCTGCTTCTTCGGTGACGGCGCGGTCAATGAGGGCGCGTTTCACGAGGCGATGAACATGGTCTCGCTTTGGAAACTGCCCGTGATATATGTGCTCGAGAACAACTTCTATGGCATGGGCACGCCGGTCTACCGGGCCTCGTCGATCCCCGACCTGATCCGCCGAGTGTGCTCCTACGACATCGAGCGCGAGCAGGTGGACGGCATGGACGTCCTCGCCGTGCGCGAATGTGCCCAACGGACGATCCAGAGGGCGCGCATGGACAAGGAGCCGCGGTTCGTCGAGGCGATCACGTACAGGTATCGCGGACACTCGATCTCCGATCCCGGCAACTATCGGACGAAGGAAGAGATCGAGGAGTGGCGGGAGCGCGACCCGATCACCCGCATCGAAGGCTACCTGCGGGATAACGGCACGGCCTCAGACGACGAGATCAAGCGGGTCTACGACGAGGCGGCGGCACGGCTCCGGAGGCCGTGGACTTCGCCGAGGAGAGTCCATTCCCGCCTCCCGAGGCACTCCACGAGGATGTCTATGCTTGATCTGTCGCCACCGTCCTTCGTTACGCTTCGCACTCAGGACTGACGGGTTACGACCTCGCAAGAGAGAACCCGTCAGTCCTGAGTGCGAAGCGTAACGAAGGACGGTGGCATAGGAGTTGCAGGAATGGCTCAGATCACCTACAGAGAAGCGCTCAATCAGGCGATGAGAGAAGAGATGCTCCGGGATGACGACATCTTCATCATCGGTGAGGAAGTCGGCGAGTACGGCGGCGCATACAAGGTCACCCAGGGGCTCTTCGACGAGTTCGGCGACCGGCGTGTGGTGGATACGCCGATCTCCGAGGAAGGTATCGCAGGCGTCGGAATCGGAGCGGCGATGCTGGGCCTCCGACCGATCATCGAAATGATGACCGTCAACTTCTCGATGCTCGCCATCGATCAGATCGTCAACCACGGGTCCAAGCTGCGCTACATGTCCGGTGGACAGCTTCAGATCGCTGCGGTGATCCGAGCGCCCCAGGGAGCGGGTCTGCAACTCGGGGCTCAACATTCGAACAGCCTGGAGTCGTGGTACGCGCACGTCCCCGGCCTCAAAGTAGTCTGTCCCGGAACGCCGGCTGACGCGAAGGGCCTGCTGAAGAGTTCGATCCGCGACGGAAACCTCGTGATATTCCTCGAGAACGAGGCGATATACGGCAGCAAGGGCGAGGTTCCGGACGGCGAGTACCTGACTCCGCTCGGCAAGGCGGACATCAAGCGGCCGGGAAAAGACATCACGATCATCACATACTCTCGAATGCTCACGCTCGTGATGAAGGCGGCCGAACAGCTCGCAGGCGAGGGCATTGACGCCGAGGTCGTCGACTTGATGACTATCAGGCCGATGGACACGGAGACCGTCGTGGACTCGGTCAAGAAGACGCATAAGGCAGTCATCGTCGAAGAGGACTGGCGGTCGTTCGGCGCGGGCGGGGAGATCGCGGCGATCATTCAGGAGCAGGCGTTCGACCACCTCGACGCCCCGGTAATGCGCGTGGCGTCGGAGGAGGTGCCGATGCCGTACTCGAAGCCGCTCGAGCAGTTGGCCCTCCCGCAGGTGGACAAGATCGTAGCTTCGGTCAGGAGAATCATGGGGAACGGTTGATCCCACCGTCGTTCGGGCAGGAGTTGAACTCCTGCACGGCAGACTCGGCGTGCAGGAGTTCAACTCCTGCCCGAACGACGGTGGGATCAACCATGAACCACTAACCATTTCCCCATTCCCTTGGAGGTTTGCCATGTCTGAGATCACGATGCCGAAGATGAGCGATACGATGGAGGAGGGCAAGGTCATCCGCTGGCTGAAGAATGCGGGCGACCGGGTGGCCCAGGGAGAGCCGATCGCCGAGATCGAGACCGACAAGGCGAACGTCGAGATGGAAGCATTCGAGGCGGGAGTCCTTGGGGATGTCCTCGTTCATGAGGGCGATACCGTGCCTGTCGGTGCGGTCATGGCAACGATCGAGGCCGTCGGAACGCCCTCAGCGCCGCCCCAGGAAGCCAAGCCCGTCGAGGAACAGCCTGTTGCCCCTCCACAGGTCGCCGCCGAACAGCCGCCGCCGGAAGCGACTCGACCTGTGCCTCCGGTGATCGAGCAGCCGATCGAATCGCCCGAGGAAGAGCGCGTCAAGGCATCCCCGCTCGCGCGGAGGATGGCGGAAGAGAACGGCATCGATCTCGCCAGGATCCAGGGCACCGGCCCGAATGGTCGGATCGTCGAAGCGGATGTCGAGAAGCTCCTGGGACAGGCCAAGGCTCCGGAGGCGCCCCGACTCAGGCTCCCCCACCCCAGGCCGCTCCGAGACCCGCGCCGAAAACAGACGTTCCGTCCGAAGAGGTCGAACTCAGCAAGATGCGCAAGACGATCGCCCACCGGATGAGCCTGAGCAAGCAGACGATCCCGCACTTCTACATCACCGTCGAGATCGAGATGGACTGGGCCGCGAGGGTCCGCGACGAGTTGAACTCGATGGATGAGAGCCTGCCCAGGGTCTCGTTCACGGATATGATCATCAAGGCGGCGGCACTTACCCTGAGGGACTTCCCGCTGATCAACGCCTCGTTTGCCGACGATAAGCTGCTCGTCCACAAGGAGATCAACGTCGGAATGGCCGTTGCGCTCGACGACGGGCTACTCGTGCCGGTGATCCACAACGCCGATCAGAAAGACCTGCGCGAGATGGCCGTCAACACGAAGGAACTGGCGGAGCGCGCTCGGTCGAACACCGGGCGCATGTCTGACTACACCGACGGGACGTTCACCGTCTCGAATCTGGGCATGTTCGATGTCGAGGAGTTCGCGTCTATCATCAACCCGCCGGAAGCGGCGTCGCTCGCGGTCGGCACGATCGCGGACAAGGCGGTCGTGATCGATGGGGAGATCGCAGTGTCGAAGCGGATGAGGGCGACTCTGTCGGGCGACCACCGGGTGATGGATGGCGCGGTCGCGGCAAAGTTCATGCAGGCATTCAAGAAGAAGCTCGAATCCCCGGTCAGTCTCATCTGAACACAGAAACACAGAAGGGGGAGGAAAGCACGGAACATTCTTTATGAGGAAGCCAGGAAACTAGGAAACCAGGAATTGGGGATTGGGCGAAAGGCAAGACTCCGGATCTTCAGTTTTCCCTTTCATGGCTTCCTGGATTCCTGGCTTCCTGAGAGATGAAATCCCATCCGCTTCATGGTTTCCTAGTCTCCTGGCTTCCTCATAAAGAAGTCTCCGTGTTTTCTTCCCCCTTCTGTGCTTCTGTGTTCTCCCCGATCAATCGAAGAGCACGTTGAAGTCGAGCTGGCAGGTGATGTCATCGGCGTTCGCCGTGGCGGGTTTCGGGCCGTCCCAGTCGGTGAACGTCCCGCTGAACGTGAAGAAATGGTCCGCGCTGATCGTCTGGTCGTACTTCACTTTGTAGGTGCTCGCGGTGGTCCTGCCGCCGGGCGTCACCACTCTGTCGTAGCCGTAAGAAACCTCGACGGCGGTCAGTGTATCCAGTCTGCCCGCGATCCCGAGGCTGAATTGTGTCCTGTCCGTCCGCGCCTGGTAGTTTCGCCCGTCTTCCCACTGACCGATGAGGTTCAGCGTCTTGCTGAGGGTCGTCGTCAGCCTCAACCGCTCGACGCCGATCGGCTCGAACTTCCCTTCCTTCTCGTTATAACTGGTGTAGAGGTAACTCAGCGCCGTGTTCGCGCTGAACTTGTAGTCTGCCGTGTAGCTCCGCAGCAGGATCGACTGGGCCCGGCCCGGATCGACGACCTTGTATGCGAGTGCGTAGTGTAGCTTGTTCGCGGGGTTCGGGTCGCCGACGATGCTGAACGATCTGACGATCGGCGTCTTTCCCTCCTTGGTTATGATGCCCGAATAAGAAACCGCGACCTTGTTCTTCAAGACCGTGCTCTCAACCGACGCCTGCTGAGTCCTGGTCTCCACCTTGTCACGATTCTTGACCTCGGCATACTTGGCGCTCCAGTTCACGCCCTTGAAGATGCCGAAGTCCCTGGCCGCGGGCGGCGAGAAGCTCAACTCCCGGATCTTGCCGACCGTCGCGCCGTTCAGAACGGTCTCGCCGAATCGGGCCGACAGTGCGTATCCGCCGAGCACCTTTCCGGTGACGCCGTAGTCCTGGACGACGGTCTGGTCATTCTGAGTGTCCACCGTTCTTCGCATCCCACTGAATGCCAGACTCGGCGTGAGGTTCGTTCCAAGGGTGAAGACCTTCACCTTCTCGAACGTCTCATCGCTCTTCTCGATGCTGTTCATGTCGCCGGTGAACCTCACTCGCTGCTTCGGGTCGTTGTTCACGTGATACGTGCTGATCTTCACCTGCTGCTCGGAGCCATCGAGAGCGGTCGTCGTTTTCGTGTCCATCAGGCCCTTGAACTCGAGCGCGCCGATCGCAGCGACCTTGATCTTGTCATCGAGCTTGTACATTTCGTGGAGGAATGTGCCGAATGCATCGGATGTCCCCGCCTCATCCTGATACCGGAACAGGGTGACCTGCGGCCCGTTCGCGGGATTGTAAGTCAACTGGTTTCTGAGCTGTTTTCTGAACTTGTCCTGTGTCGCGTGCTGCGCATCGTACCAGAAGCTCTGGAGCGAAAGAGCCTTATTCACCTGGTAGTTCAGCGCCGCGTCATACCGCTTCATTCCCTGTTCCGCGACCATGGCCTGCCGGTCCGCATCGGCGAGGTCCATGATCCTTGTGAACTCAGGATCGATGCTCTGGTAGTTGGCCTTGAGATCGAACTTCGAGCCCTTCAGCGCCAACCCGTACTTCACCGCGTCGCCATTGTCGTCGCCCACCCTGGCGAATGAACTGGCGATGCTCAGTCCGGACTTGAGGCTCATCGCGCCGGTGAGATTCATCCGGTCCATGCCGTATTCATTGCCGAAGCTCGCCTTCTCTGTCGGTGAGAGCATGCCGAGCTTCTTGAAATCTTTGTCTATCTGCTGCATGAACCCGGACAGGCTGAATCCCTTGCCCTGCATGCCGAACGACTGGCGGCTGAGGCCTGCCGAGTCGTCGCCGAGGTCCAACATCTGGAGGGATGCAACGCCACTCGCCAGCTTCAGGTTGCCTCCGATGTTCCTTCGCTCGATCCCGGTCTCGCGTGCTGCGTGCTCCATGTCTTCCTTGGTAACGCTGCCCGCAACCGCGTTCGGATCGAACTCGCGTCGGATTCGCAGGGCGATATCTCTCACGTCATCGGGACTCAGGCTGCCGAGCCGCTTGAAACCTGCATCGACCTTCGACTGCGAGGCCGTCAGCCCGAAGTTCGCTCCGGCGAAGTTGAGCGACTGGAACGAAATGTTGCCGCTCGCATCCGAGATCTGTCCCCATCCGAGACCGTTCCACGCGGCATCCTTGGCCATTCCCTTCCCGGGCGCCAGACTCAACTGGTAGCTCGACCGGCTCATGCCCTTTTCCTTGGCCCACTGATCGCGCTCCCCTTCCGCGAGGCTGGCAAATCGGCTGAATCCCGTCTCGACCTCCTGGAACCTCGCATTCAGTTTGACCGAGCCGCTACCGATGTTGAACGACCTGAGCAGGATGTCGCCGCCTTTATCCCCTATCGTCTTCCAATCGACGCCGGTCTGCGCGCCGTTGCCGAGATCGAGTCCTGCGCTGAAACCGAGGCGCGTGATGCCCTTCTCCTTCTCGAGTTGCTTAAGCACGTCGACAGGAGCAGCGTTCTGATCGCGGAGTGACGCGAATCCCGCGAAGTCCTGCCCGACCTTCTGGAAGTCGGTCTTGAGTGAGAGCTTGCCGAACGAGAGACTCGAGTTGTGGAGGAGCATATTGTCCCCTTTCGGGGCTTCCGCGGTCTGCTTCTCACCACTCTGAAGCGCCTGGAGAGACACACGGCCGGACTGCTTCGGCGACGAGGTGTAGAACATGTTCTTCATGCTCGAGTTCGCGCCGAGGGTGGTCGTCAGATTCGCCCCGAACGTAAGCAGGTCGTACTGCGAGTTCTGTCCGAGCGACATGCCGCTTCGATAGTCGTAAGTGATGCCGAGCGCGCTGCTCTGCCCGATACTGAGCGACAGGGTCGGCGCTCCGATGATCGCGCGCTGGCCCTCCTTGCCGGGGACGTACCGGTATGTGATGCGGATCATCTGGCTCGGTTTGACGGCGTCGACGAACATCAGCGTGCCGTTGATGCAGTCGAGGTAGTAGTCGCGGCTCCGACGCTTCGAGCTTCCGTCGACAGTGACGGTCTCGCTGTTCGGGACGACGTTCGCATGGCTGAGGACGTAACCGGCGCGGGTGCCGTTGCCTATGATGCCATCATTGGCGTTGACTCCGCGCTCTTTCGAGAGGGCGTCGATCGTGGCTTTCTGGTCGGCATTCATGGCCTCGGTATAAGACGACCGAAAACTCACCAGTGCATCGTCAGCACTGCTGAGTTGTTGTGTACGCCCATATACCGACAGCCCGAGCACTAGAAACGCGCCTAAGCCGGCGGTCCATGTTGACTTGTGTGCCTTCAAGAGATATCACCTCGCTTTCATGATCCCGGAACTCATCCGGGACGTGATTGCGATGGGTATCAGCGAAAGCTCAGTCGCCCGGCTTTCATTGTGCTATGAGTGCACAATGAAAGCTCAGAACCGCAGACTTATCAGCCCGACCGAGTACTTCCTGCCCTCAATGTTTTCGTGAGTTTTGAGCTTGCTCTTGCTCTTGTTGTTCGCCGCGAGCTTTGCCCTGAGTTGCTCGATCGCCCCAGGCTCGTCGAGAACAACAGTCTTCATGGCCACCTTCCCCAGGGACACCTTGCTTGCTCCGGCAGGTTCCGTGGCAACGGGCGTCGAGGCGACCTCGTCTTTCTCAGGCTCGACCGGCGTGTTCAGGACAACCTCGGTCTTGACTACCGGCTCCTCCAGCTTCGGCTCTTCTACTACGACCGGCTGGTCAGAGTTCGAAACACTCCTTTCGACGGGTGGTGACGCCACCGGACTCTTCACGTCCTTGGCACTTGCGACCGCCTTCCCGCCGCGGATTCTCGATCTTGCGATTCTCGTCTTCGGGCGGGCGGCGATGATGTTGGGACGAGCGGGGGTTTGCTCCTCGACGCTCACGTTCGGCAGCCCGGGGGCCGACTTTTCGATGCGCTCGGTCGGGTTGTTCAGCGCAATCGGTGTCTGGACGCCACCGTTGTTCGAGAGCAGGATCCCGAACAGGACGATGGCGGCGGCAACCGGAGCGCCGGCCCAACGCGCCATCGTGGGCACGTGATCGAACGCGCTCTTGACTCTCGCGAGGAAGCCGGTCCGGTTCACCGTGGCAGCTTCGATCTGTGCCAGCAGGAACGCGGGCGGCTCGACTTCGGGGGTGGTCCGAAGCATTCCGGTCATGCACTGGAGCGCTTTCCACTCCGATGCGCAGGAGTCGCACTCGCTCAGATGCGTCTTCATCATCGCGGCATCCGAGTTCTGTACTTCTCCGTCGATGTATGCGGACAGCATCGACAACACTTTCTGACAGCTCATTTCCGTAACCTCCTGGTTGGAATTGGACTTACACTACTTCAAACAACTGGGAGGCGCGGATGTTACAGGTATTTCCACGGGGATGGTAGAGAATTTGCTGCAGAATGTGTAGACCGACGATCAGAGATATGGATTCGTGTCTCTTTCGTCGCCGATTGAGGTCATTGGGCCGTGGCCGGGGTAGACGGCGGTGTCGTCGGGGAGGATGAGGAGCTTCTCGTGGATAGCCGTCGTGAGTTGGTCCATCGAGCCACCGGGGAAGTCGGTGCGACCGATGCTTCCCGAGAAGAGGGTGTCGCCGGCAAAGAGATGGCCCTCAGTGTACAGGCAGATCCCGCCCGGGGTGTGCCCGGGCGTGTGGATAACCCGGAAGGTGATCGAGCCGACCTCGATCTCATCGCCATCGACGAGCTGGCGGTCGGCGGGCGGGCTGGTTGCAGGCTCATCACCGACGTACCCCGAGAGGTTCAGCATCGGATCGGTCAGGAAGTCCGCGTCGGCCTCGTGGATCATGATCGGGCAGCGGAAGCGCGACTTCAGGTCGCCGTTCGCGGCGATATGGTCGCCGTGCCCGTGGGTGTTTACGATCGCGATGACATTCAGGCCTTCGGAGTCGATCAGCCTGAGGATAAGATCGGGGTCGCCGCCGGGATCGATGACGATTACGTCCCCACCTCGGGAGGGCGAGGCTCCGTCCGAGCCGCCGCACTCCAAAGTACCCACGAGGTAGCAGTTGGTTGCGTAAGGAGTAACCACAACGGCGCGGACATAGAGATCGGTGGGCACTACCAGGCCCCTCCATGGATGAACCTGCGCGACCGCTCGATCAAGTCCATGTCGTACGGATCGAGATCGCCGGCCTCCTCATATCGGGCCGCGGCGCGCTCCTCGTCTCCACGCCAAAGGTAGGTATCACCCAACAGGCAGATGTACGTCGGCTTGAAGTTGAGTCTGCCCGCCTCCCGATACGCTTCCGAGGCGTCCTCAAAGCGTCCTACTCGCGCGTAGAACATACCAAGCCTCGACACATAATAGTCGTCGCCCGGGCAGAACGACACCGCCTGCTCCATATCACGGATCGCTTCGTCCATGCGTCCGGCATCGGCGTAGAGGGTTGCAAGCTCGAAGTGGTAGAAGCCCTCCGCCGGGCGGGAGGCGACGGCGTGCTCCAACTGCTCGATGGCTTCATCGGTCCGGCCAATCACCTTGTATGCGCAGGAGAGCTTATACCGGTAGAAAGCGTTCCCCGGCGACAGCTCGACGGCAGTGCAGAACTCCTCGATCGCGGCCGCCCACTTCCCGTACCGGACATACACCTCTGCCAGGCTGAAATGAGGCTCGGGGGTCTTCGGATCCCTCTTCAGGGCCTTGCGGTACTGCGCCACGGCATTGACCGGCAACTCGGCGAAGGCGTAGGCGTCACCGAGGTTCGTGCGGTGGCATGAATCGTCCTCGATACGCGCCGCCTTCTTGTAACGAGTTATGGCGTGATGAAGCCTGCCCTTCTCCACATACTGATCCGCCAGGGCCTTGTTGCCGTCAGCGGTCTTGGGCTCGCGAGGAGGCTCTTCCGGCCGTTCCACAGGCTCTTTTTCAGGCTCTTTGCCGAATGGGAAACCGCGTATCATATGTAAACCTCCAGCGAGGACCGTAGGGGCGATCCTTCAACGGTCGCCCGCGATTCGGACAGCCTTATGATCATCCGCCTGACGGGCGACCGTTGAAGGATCGCCCCTACGGTGATCTAGTCTGTATCAAGCAAGATAGTCACCGGTCCATCGTTCTCTATCGTCACTAACATTTTAGCACGGAACTGACCAGTTTGTACCAAAATATTGCGTTTTTTCAACCCGCCGACGTAACTTTGATAAAGCGCATCCGCAAGCTCAGGAGGCGCTGCCTCGGTGAAGCTCGGCGCCGGCCCTTGCGAGCATCCCCATAGAGCGTAAACTGCGAGACGACGAGCATCTCTCCGCCGACATCGAGAAGGGACAGGTTCATCTTGCCATCGTCGTCCTCGAAGATCCGCAGGTTCGCGGTCTTGTCCGCGAGGAAGGCAGCCTCGCCCTCGGAGTCGTTCGTCCCAACCCCGAGCAGCACGAGGAGCCCTCTGCCTATCGAGGAGACGATCTCGCCATCAATGGCCACGGAAGCCGAACGGACGCGCTGAAGTACCGCTCGCATTCTAGACGCCTTCCTCATCGGGGACAGTCGCGCGCCGCACCTCCAGAATGTCCGTAATGCTGCCTACAAGCTTTATGAGCCTGCTCAGGTGCTCGACGTCGTCCAACTCCACGACTAGATCGAAAGCAGCCGTCTTGTCCGAAAATGACTTGATTTTCGCCGAGCAGATATTCGTCTTGCTCTCACTGAAGACCGCCGATATGTCGTTCAGCAGCCCGACGCGGTCCATCGCTTCGATATGCAGTCCTGTGCGGAAGCGCTCCCCGCTCGCGTGCCCCCACTCCACCTCTATGAGCCGATCAGGCTCTCTCTCCATGTACGCGACTAGATTCGAGCAGTCTCTGCGGTGGAGAGTGATACCCCTCCCGCGGGTGACGTAGCCCATCACGTCATCGCCGGGGATCGGGGTGCAGCACTTCGAGCGGCGGATTGCGATTCCATCCACACCGCCGGCAACGATGCCGAGCTTCGCCTCGCCGGTCGGTCGCTTGCCGGTGATCGTCAGCTCGTTGGGAGGGGGCTGAGTCGCCTTCAGCCGATTCATGACCGTCATTGCGGGAATATGGCCGTATCCGATGCCGGCGAACAGATCGTCCTCCGACTGGACATTCAGGTGGGCGAGGACACTCTGCACGTGTTCGACTTCGAGAAGCTCCTGGGGATCGAGCCCCTGGCGCTCGATCTCCTTCTCGAGCATCTCCCGTCCCTTGGCGACGCTCTCGTTGTAACGCAGCTTTCGAAAATGCTGCTTGACCTTGCTGCGGGCGTGCGATGTCTTGACGAAGTTCAGCCAGTCGAGGCTCGGGGACGCCCCGCTCCTGCGTATGATGTCCAGAATGTCACCGTTGTTGAGGCGATGGCTCAGGGGCACGATCCGACCGTTGACCTTCGCTCCGACGCAGTGGTTTCCGACGTCGCTGTGGATGCGATATGCGAAGTCCACGGGGGTCGAGCCAGCGGGCAGGTCGATGACGTCGCCCCTCGGAGTGAAGACGAAGACCTGATCGGTGAACAGGTCCTCCGTGACGGAGTGCAGGAACTCGTTGGCATCCTTGGCGTCGGCCTGCCAGTCGAAGAGCTGCTGACGAAGCCAGGTGAGCTTACCCTCGAACTGATCGGCGCTCCCGCCCTCTTTGTACTGCCAGTGAGCCGCGATGCCGAACTCAGACGTGCGGTGCATCTCCCAGGTGCGAATCTGGATCTCCAAAGGCTCGCCCCCCGGCCCGATGACCTTGGTGTGCAGCGACTGGTACATGTTCGATTTCGGCTTGGCGATGTAGTCGTCGAACCTCTCGCGGATCGGCATCCACACGTCATGAACGATCCCGAGGGCATGATAGCAATCGCCCACGGTGTCGACGATGATCCTGATGGCGATGAGATCGTATATCTCCCCGAAGTCGATCTCCTGCTTGAGCATCTTCTCGTAGATGCTGTAGAGGTGCTTCGGCCGCCCCTGGATCTCTGCCTTGATGCCCTCCCGCTCGAGCCGCGCCTTTATGAAATCCACGACTTCCTTGAGACTGCTTTCACGGTCACGGCGAGTGCGGGACACCTTCTCGACTATATCCTCGTAATCATCGGGCTGAGCATACTTGAACGCCAGGTCCTCAAGCTGCCACTTGATCTGCCAGATTCCGAGACGGTGTGCCAGCGGCGCATAGATCTGCAGGGTCTCCGTCGCGACTTTGAGTTGGCGCTCTCTGGGCAGTGCGGAAAGGGTGCGCATGTTGTGCAGGCGGTCGGCCAGCTTTATTACCATGACACGGAAGTCTCGGGCCATCGCGAGGAAGATCTTCCGGAGGTTCTCTGCGCTTCGATTGACCTCCGCATGGCGCTTCTTCCGATCCTCGGGGTCGGCCTCTCTCGGCTCGAAATCGGCAAGTTTCAGCTTGGTGACGCCGTCTACGAGGGTCGCGATCTCCTTGTCGAAGGTCTTGGCAAGTTCATTGAACTCGACATGCGCATCTTCGATGACATCATGGAGAAAAGCAGCGGCGATGCTCTTGGTGTCCATTTCGAGGTCGGCAAGGATGTTGGCGGTCTCCATCGGATGGTTGATGTATGGCTCACCGGAAAGGCGCTTGTGGTCCCTGTGGGCCTCGGACGCGAATTCGAAGGCCCGCCTCAGGAGGTCCAAGTCGGCATTCGGACTGTATCGCGTTACCTTGTCGATAACGGTATCTATCGAGATCGCGAGTTTTTCCTGAAGAGCCATGAGACCCCTTCGGCCGGCTATGTCTGCGCCTCTCCTTACGAGGGAGGGGCCGGCCTCTCTGCGCCCCTCCTTACGAAGGAGGGGCCGGCCAGCAGGCCGGGGGAGGTTCGCACGCAGAAACCCCCTCGGCCCAGAGGCCGGTCCCCCTTCGCAAGGGGGACATTGATGTCCACTCGCAGTCTATGCGTATTCCGAGGGCAGCACGTCCCCCATCCTGTCCTCGGATACGCGCGCGTCGCGCAGGATCAACTGCACATTCCGGCGACCATTGTAATCATTGAGTCTTGCATTATAGCAGGTATCGAGCATACTTCCCAGGCGGATCGACTGCTCCGCGGGCCCCCACCCGAATCCCACGCAATCGACCGTCCGCCCGGCGGGAATCCCCAGCTTGAGCTTCAGGTGCGCGTTCGTCGCGCCCATCGTATTCTTGTGTTGAACGGATGCGTTACGCGTCATGAACACCGGCTCGCGATTACAGTGACCATAGGGTTCGAGGAGGTTCAACTCGGAAACCAGGTCCTGAGTGATCGATTCGAGGTCGATCTCGGCGTCCACTTCGACATGCGGCACAAGATCACACTCCGCCAGTATTGCGTCAGCCACGCGGTTGATGGCGCAGTCGAACTCCCCGAGATTGCACGTGCTGATCGAAAGCCCGGCCGCCTTCGAGTGCCCCCCAAAGCGATCGAGCAGCCCGCCGCACTCGACCAGCGCCTCGAGCATGTCGAACTCGGCGATGCTTCTGGCGGAACCGACGCCCGTCTGGCCGGTTTCGTCCAGGGCAATCATTATCGTCGGACGGCTGTAAGTCTCCGCCAGCTTGCCGGCCACGATTCCAACGACTCCCGGATGCCAGCCGGTCGAGGAAAGCACTAGCACTCTCGCGGTCTCAATGAGCCGCTTGGTCTCGATCTGGTCGACTGCTTCCTGCAGGATTCTGGACTGCTCGGTCTGACGCGCCCGATTGCAGGCCTCGAGGGCGTCGGCAATACTGGCGGCTTCGGCGTCATCCCGGGTCAGCAGCAGATCGACTGCGAGGGACGCATCATCCAACCGGCCGGCGGCATTCAGTCGCGGCCCGAGGACAAATGCGAGATTCTGGCTCGTGATCGGCTTTCCCGCGAGGCCGGATCGCTCCAACAAGGCTCTGACGCCCCTCTTGCCGGAACGAGGGATCTCTTCGATGCCGTACTTCACGAGGACCCGGTTCTCGTCGAGCAGCGGAACGATATCCGCGACCGTACCGATCGCCACGATGTCCATGAACCTGCCGCGGTACGCATCTACATCGTAGCCACTCTCGCGGACGAGCGCTTCTGCGAACTTGAACGCGACTCCGACGCCCGCGAGGTCCTTGAAGGGATATGGACAGCCGGGTTTCCTCGGGTTGATAAGTGCAAGCACCTCGGCGATGTGATCCCCCGGCTCGTGGTGGTCGGTGACGATGACGTCCATTCCGTACGAGCGCGCAAGATCGGCGGCCTCAAAGGCGGATGTCCCGCAGTCGGCCGTGATGATGAGGCCAACTCCCCGTTCCCTGGCGACTTCGATGGCCGGACTCCGCAGATCATATCCCTCGCGCTGCCGATGCGGAACGTACCAGTTCACGTCGGCTCCGATGGCCGTCAGGACTCGAACGAGGAGCGCCGTGCTGGTGATGCCGTCCACGTCGTAGTCGCCGTGGATCATGATCTTCTCGCCCGATCCGATCGCCCGGCGGGTCCGCTCGACTGCGATTTCCATGCCGTCGAGCAGTCCGGGATCATGGAGGTTGGACATGCTGGGGTTGAGGTACCGGCGAACCTGATCCGGAGTGCGAATCCCTCGGTTCCAGAGCACTCGACTGAGTATCCGAGACGCCGGGACGCTCTGGACGAATGAGTCGTCCATCTCCACGTCGGGCTGCGCTATCTTCCAGTGTTTCGTGCCAAGCATATCAGAGTAACCCAGTCGAAAGTCGAAGCGGTGAACCATCGCCGCACGCTTACATAGTAATCCTTTTTCGAGGTGAAGGCAATACGGTTGTAACAGTTCACGCTTGGGGATAACGAGTTTGATCAGGCGGGGAAGAGGACAGACTTGCCTGCGAGCAGTTGCCTGCAGGACTCGAGCATGTCCAGCCCTCGGACGTGCCATGTGCCAAACAGACTCATGAGCGTCATCTTTGTCTCGGAACCCTTCGCGCTTCGTGTGCCTCCGCATACCTTGCGGGCGATCACACACGGCCTCAGCGCTCGTTCTGCGCCATTGTTGTCCGACGGTACTTCCGGGTACTCTACGAACATGAACAACTCATGCAAGCGATCCGTCAATCTCTTTGCCAGCACCTGCTGTGGAACCTCTAAGCCGACATACGGACCTGAGAGCGTCTCTACCTCTTCCTCGAAGAGCACTCGCTTCCACTTGCGAACCTCCGCCTTCTTGCTCCGGAACTTCTTTGCCTGATCGTAAACACCCTTCACCGCATCCGCCCATGATATGACGTCCGGGTTATCGGCGTTCTTCTCCTTCAGTTTGTGCAGTTCCCTGGCCAGATGTGCCCAGCATATCTGACGGTCTGCAACTACGGGGTTGTATCCGGCGTAGCAATCCGTTACCACCACCCCTTCGTAGTCGCCGCCTATCGTTTCCTTAGGTATCTCTCCGCTCCGACTCCGCCGGTAGATGAAGTATCGCACGTTCTTAGTGGAGAAGGTCCAGATGTATCCGTTGAGCCCGTCCTCTCTCCAGCCCGTCTCGTCTGCGTTTATGTATGGACTTCCGCGTACAAGCGATAGAAGTCCCTTCATCTCGCCTCTGCCACAGCCTGCCACCGTGTGCAATATCTCGCTTATCTCTCCCACAGAGAGATGAAGACGATACAGAGCCTTCAGCAACCCCTGTATCGTTCGCTTTGTCATACGGCCTACTGTCGAAAGATACGATATCAGGCTCATCAGGTTCACGCCTACTCGATGCTTGCCTACAACCTGGCTCGACAGGTCAACCTTCGGCACATGCGCCTTGCCACAGTATCCGCATCTTCTGGCGATGAATCTGTGCTCGACTATGTCCACAGGCACGATCGGTATATCAATAACCTGGCGGACTCTCTTTACCGTGCCCTCCGTGAGTGCCCGACCGCAGTCCGGACACTTCGAGTGCGCATGCTCGACTACACGGGTGGGGGTCTCCCGCCTGCGAACGAACGACTTCTGGCGCTTCTTTCGTTCGGCTGCCCGGCGCTCTTTGCGGTTCGGCTTGACCCAGTCAGGTATGGGGGTGGAACTGCCGCCACCCGAGAGCTTTGCCTTGAGATCCTCCAGTTCCTTGACGAGACGCTGGATCATCTCCCGCTGCTCCAGGACAATGCCCACCAATTCTTCTCTTGTCAGACCGTCGAACTCTTCCACACAGGCATGTTCCACCCGCCCGGCCAAGGGTCCTTCCTATTGCAAGCCGACAATGTCGGAAAAACTCTCACTGCTCTCGCAAAATGATCCACAAGCCTGAACTGTTACATACGGTTCGGGCGAAAAACAAATGCCCCGACGACGGGTGTCGTCGAGGCATCGAGACGAGACCGGTGTCCCCTGACGACTGAAGTCGTCAGGGGATCGGCAGTCTTAGAATCTCCTCTTGCGCCTCTTGGCGGCAGATGCCTTCGCCTTGGCGGCTGCCTCGACCGCACCTGCCTCTGCAGATGCCTGACCGTCGCCACCATCAGACGTGGCACCGACGGTAACCATGGCGCGCTCCTCGACTCCGGCTCCGGCGACTCTGGTCTTATCTGTGAGTCTGTTCCAGAGCACCAGGAGCTGGCTTGCGTTGAAGATCGACGAGTACGTTCCACTGATGATACCGATCAGCAGTGCCGCTACGAACTGATGAATGACCGGGTCGCCGAAAATCTGCAGGGCCGTCAGTGTGAGTACAACGGTCAACGACGTGTTGATTGACCTGGCGAGAGACTGCACGATGCTCTTGTTCACCAACCCATCGAACGATTCCCCCTTGGCTCGATGGCGCAGGTTCTCACGGATTCGGTCAAAGATGACGATCGTGTCATGAACCGAGAATCCGATGATAGTCAGCAGCGCAGTGACGAACAGGCTGTCGATCTCCCAGCCAAGGAACTTGCCGAAGATCGCGAATGCGCCAATCACGATGCCTACATCGTGCAGCAGCGCGATGATCGCGCATATGCCGAACCGGAGCCCGTAGGCCAGTCCATAGATCGCAAACCTGCCCGTAAGATATAGCACAATCGCAAGGGATGCGAACAGCACCGCCTTGATGGCGTTTGCAGTCAACTCCCGGCTGATCGTCGGTCCGACGGTCTCGAGCTTTGGCATCGTGAAATCGCCGACTTCGCTCTTCAACTCTGCGGATATGCTGGCCAACTCCTCCTCGGTCATATGCTTGGTGCGGACGAAGACTTCTTTCGGGTCTTCCGTCGACTTCTGGACCATAGTGCCTGTGAAGCCGGCTTTCTCGAATACGTCCTGGACCTGCGCACGAGTGACCGACTCCTTGAACTCTATCTGCATCAGGCTTCCACCAGTGAAGTCGATGCCGGGCTTCAGGGTGCCGGCGCCGAGCCAGAAGTACAGGCCCGGGATCAGAAGCAGGGCGCTGAAAGCGAAGTAGTAGTACATACGCCCAACGATGTTTACACTATGACCCGTCTTGCCCGAAACCCACTGTCGTCCGAGGCCGAACCACACCGGATTCGTCGCCATGCCGGTGTTCACGAGCAGATACAGCATCGATCTCGTGACCGTTATTGCCGTGAACATGCTGATGGCCACACCAAGAAGCAGTACGGTGGCGAATCCCCGGATCGGACCTGTGCCGTAGTACCACAGGATCACGCATGTGATAGCCGTGCACATATTCGAGTCGAAGATCGAGGTAAACGCTCGGGAGAAACCTGCATCGATAGCTGCTCTCAGCGTCTTCCCGTTCCGCAATTCCTCTTTGAGCCGCTCGAATATCAGAATATTGGCATCTACCGCCATGCCGATTGACAGGATGAACGCAGCAATGCCCGGCAACGTCAAGGTTACCGGAATGGCCTTGAAGAGCGCCATGGTGAGCAATGCGTAGATCACCAGAGCGATGTCCGCCAACAGGCCGGGCAGCAGGTAGTAGCCCATCATGAAGAGAACCACGATGGCCAGACCGATGGCACCGGCATGCACGCTCCGGTCCACCGAGTCACGACCGAGGGAAGCCTCGACACTCTGCTTTTGCACTATTTCGAGGGGTACCGGGAGAGCACCCGCCTTCAGCAGGTTGGCTAGTCGCGTGGCCTCCTGAACATCCTTGAACCCGCCTTCGATGATCGCTTTGCCATCGAGGATCGCGTTCCTGATCGTCGGGGCGCTGATGACTTTGTTATCGAGTATGATGGCGAGGTAGTCGTTCACGTGCGTTCTGGTGAAGTCGGCGAACGCCTTGCGACCTTCTCTGTTGAACTCGATGGCGACATAGTCCTGGAAGGTCGACGGACTCCTCTGAGCCTCGGCATTCGGCTTGAGGTCTTTACCAGTGAGAATGATCGGCGATTCCTCGAGGACCTTGGCAATCGGAATGTCGTTTCCGCTCTTGTCCGTAAAGACATATTTCTCGGTGCCGTCGTCCTGCATCTCGATATCCATCTTGTACGGAGCCATCGGATGCCGCTGGCTCTTGACGTTCTTGAAGTAGCGGAACTCCATCTGAGCCGTGGACTTCAGGGTATCGATAGCTTCCTGCGGATTCTTGATGGCGGGGAGTTCAACGACTATCTGCTTGTCACCCTTGGGCTGGATCAGGACCTCGCCGTAGCCGCCGCCGTTTACGCGATTATCGATAATCTTGACGACCGCTTGCAGCTTCTCCTGGTCCCACTTCTCGGTTGGAGGAAGCTTCTCGGTCCGAGCTTCGAGTACCAGTCGTGTTCCACCGGCGATGTCGAGGCCCTGCTTGGTGGGCTTCTTGATGATGGTCACAATGGACACTGCGACCAGCACCAACGTCATTAGGAAGATCCAGAGTTGCCTATTCTTCAAAGTATCATATCCTCCCCGGTATACCCGTTGCGGCGTAGTATGCCGGGCTCGCGAAACTGTCGCGGAACCGGCGGCACAACGGACTCATTATACAGACGGCGTGTCACGTTGTCAATGTAACGAACCGCTGCTACTTACAGATCGTGATCGTTGATCACGAGCTTGAACCTGCATCCGAGGACATCCGCAGCACGCCTGCACATGACCATTCGGAGCAGGAATATCTCAAAATACTCCATCACAGTGGCCGAGTCGGTATCGACCGTCAACTCCAGCCTGATGTCGTGGTTCTCCGCATCGACTCGCAGATACGACCTGTGGACCGCATGGTTCACCCTGTCGTGTATGTCGAAAGTCAACGGATTGGGATTCTGCACGCGCGAGAAGTGAACGTCGGACTTGTCGCCGATGATCACGGCGGCCGTGACCGGGTTGATCGGGAAGCCGTTGTCCTCCTCGTGGTTTCCGATTGCGCCCATTATGATGGCGATCTCGGCCACATCCATGCCCAGATCGGTCAGGATCGAATGTGCGAGCAATGCCCCCGTTTCCGGATGATTACATCGGTTGATGACGTTTCCGATATCGTGAAGATAGCCGGCGATCGCGGCCAGTTCGGAGTCCCTGCGAGGGAGACCGAGTTGGCGCGGAATGCCTCTGGCCACTCCGGCGACGATCCCCGCATGGCGGAATCCGTGCTCGGTATATCCGATCGCCGACATCTGTTCGTTTGCTTTTTCAATATGGGTTCGAACTCCGGGATCGCGTTTCACGTCCCTGAGCGTCAATTGAGCCACTTTCTTTCGTTCTCCTGCGGGTCTGTTTCCACTTGCGCGGACATGGCCGGCACTGAGGCTCGGCCACTACATTTCATCGTTCTCCATCGCGTACTTCGCCTTGAACTCCCTCCGGAACTCCAAGAGGCGATCCGACTCGATGGCCGCACGAATTCCCCGCATCACGCGCTGGTAGAAGTACAGATTATGATATGTCGCCAGCATCCCTGCCAGCATCTCGTCCGATTTGTACAGGTGCCTCAAATATGCCCGAGTGTAGCGCCTGCAGGTCATGCAGTCGCATTCGTGATCAAGAGGAGTGAAATCCTCCGTGTACTTGGCGTTCTTGATGTTCACCCGGCCGTAAGTCGTGTACATCGACCCGTTTCTGCCAAGCCTCGTCGGCAGCACGCAGTCGAACATATCGATGCCCATGATCACGAAATCGATCACGTCAAGCGGAGTCCCGACGCCCATGAGGTAGTGCGGCTTCTCCGCCGGCAAGAGCGGCGCGGTCCATCCGACGATCTCCTGCATAGCCTCTTTCGGCTCGCCGACCGATACCCCGCCTATCGCGATCCCCGGGAAGTCAAGGTCGCGGATGAAGCCGGCACTCCATTCCCGGAGGTCCTTGTAGGCCCCTCCCTGGACGATGCCGAACACCGCCTGGCCTTCCCTTGCCGCCGCCTTCGATCGGACGGCCCACTGATGGGTGCGCTCGGTTGCCTCGCGAGTGTATTCGTATGTGCTCGGATAGGGCGCACACTCATCGAATGCCATCGCGATATCCGACCCGAATGCTCCCTGGACCTCCATCACCCGCTCGGGAGTGAAGGTATGCATCGAGCCGTCGATGTACGACTTGAACACGACTCCGTCGTCGTCCACACGTCGAAGGTCCTGCAAGCTGAACACCTGGAACCCGCCGCTGTCGGTAAGGATCGATGCGGGCCAGCTCATGAAGCCGTGAAGCCCGCCTGCCCTGCCGATCAGCTCGTGGCCCGGACGGAGATACAGGTGATAGGTATTGCCCAGGATGATGCGGTAATCGAGTTCTTCCAACTCGTCCTGTGTCATCGCCTTGACGGTAGCTTGGGTACCGACCGGCATGAACACCGGGGTATCGATGACACCGTGGGGAGTGGTCAGCTTGCCGAGCCGGGCGTCCGTCTCGGTGCCGGCTTTCACTACCTCGAACTCAATGCCTGGGAATCCTTTCCTCATCGTGGATGCCAGTATATATCACATGTAGACACTCGTCAACTCCTGCACCCTCGGACACAGAGAAACGCCATGCGCAATCACTACTTGGCTGCGCATGGCGCATAGAGAATCTGATCAGTTGTGTATCTCTCAAGCGGCCGGCCGCAGGCGCTGAAGCCGGTCTTCAGCTTCCGGATTGCTCCTGTTCATCTCGAGCACCCGAGTCAATTCCTCACGAGCCTCGTCGAGTCGCCCGTCCCGCTCGTATGCCGAGGCGAGATTCATGTGCGCGCCTACGAAGCCCGGGTTGATCTCGATAGCCTTCTGGAACTGCCCGATGGCCTGGTCGATCATGTCCTGCCAGAGGTAACTCTGGCCGAGGTAGTTCCGCAAGTCGGCGTAGTGAGGATGCAGGGCAACCGCTTCTCGCAGCACTCCGGCCGCCTCGGGAAACATCGATTCCCTCAGGTACTCGAGGCCCTTCTCCAGCAGTTGAGCACTGGCATCTACGTCAGTCTCCACGAGATCCTCGAGCAGGATCACAGCCTGGCGAATGTCACCCGAATTCCAAGCCTTCAGTGCCTGGTGGTACCGGGCATCTGCATAGGCGGGCTGAGCCTCAACGACATCGTTGGCATATCTCATCCCGCCGGCGTCCTCCTCCATCAGCAGGCTGAGGCCCAGATACATCATGGCCTTGTAGTATTTCGGGTTGATGGAGATAGCTTTCTCGAACAACGGCCTGGAATCCGCGAACTTGCCGCACTTGTAGTACACGACACCAAGATGGAAGTTGAGATCGGCATACTGAGGGTGGAGCAGAAGGGCGAACTTCAGTTCCTCCTCGGCACGAAAGTACATTCGCATGTGAAGATGGGCGAGGCCGAGATTCGCGTAGGACTCGCCCATATAGAATGAGGCAAGCTTCCGCTCAGGCGCGTCCGCCCCAGGCACGGTCTTCAATACGTGCTCGAACTCGACGATGGCTTCGGTATACAGTCCCTGGTCATAGAAATCTATGCCTCTGCTGTAGGACTCGTTACGGGCATTCCCTGTCTGTGTCACGTGGATGGCACCTCCAATAAGCGTGCGTGGGAGCATAGCTGGTTGAGTGTTAGGCGATGTGTCCCCACTGGTCATATTATCGGCGGCTGTGTCGCGAGTCTGAAGGGACGGAGGCGAATGGTGTCGGTCGAGTTACTTCCTGCCGTTCGGGGTGAGCCGCCCGATGCTGAAGTACTCGAAGCCGAGGCGCTTCACACGGCTGGGATCGTACATATTGCGGCCGTCGAAAAGCACCGGACGCTTCATGCTGTCACGAACCTTCTCCATGTTCAGGAAGCGGAACTCGTTCCATTCGGTGACGAGGAGCAGTGCGGAGGCGCCTTCGGCCACCGCGTAGGGGTTGTCGCAGTAATCGATCTGAGGGTAGATCGTCCGGCAGTTGTCCATCGCGATCGGATCGTAGGCCTTGACGGTGGCGCCGTCGGAGAGGAGTTGGCCGATGATCTCGATCGACTTTGCGTCGCGCATGTCGTCGGTGTTCGGCTTGAATGCCAGGCCCAGCACGCCAATCGTCTTGCCCTCGACGCTGCCCAGCACATCCTTCAGCCGCTTGACGAACCGCAGCGGCTGGTCCGTGTTGATGTCGAGAGTCGCTCTCAGCAGGGCGTTGTCGGAGCCATACTTGGCGCAGGTGTGTACGAGCGCCTTGACATCCTTGCCGAAGCAGGATCCGCCGAATCCGAGACCGGCCTGAAGGAACTGATCGCCGATCCGCTTGTCGAAGCCCATGCCCTTCGCAACCTGAGTCACATCCCCGCCCGCGATCTCACAGAGGCCCGCCATCGAGTTGATGAATGAGATCTTCATCGACAGGAACGCATTCGATGCATACTTGATGATCTCCGCGCTGGTAATGTCGGTGATCAGCATCGGACGCTCAAGAGGCGCATAGAGTTCGAGCAGCTTCATGGCAACTGTCTGGGAGGGAGCGCCGATCACGATCCGGTCGGGATAGAGAGTGTCGTTGATTGCACAGCCCTCTCGGAGGAATTCGGGGTTCGAGACGACGTCGAAATCAACCTCCCGCAGCCGGTTCTCTTCGATGATCCGGCGCACAAGGTCGCCCGTCCCAATCGGCACGGTGCTCTTGTTAACGACGACCTTGTAGGAATTGAGGTGACCCGCAATGCCGCGAGCGACTGCGGTGACTTGGGAGAGGTCCGGCTCTCCGTCCGGCCCGGGAGGCGTTCCCACGGCGATGAATACTACCTCGGCGCATTCGACCCCGGCCCCGAGGTCTGTTGTGAAAGTGAGACGCTCGTCTTCCACGTTTCGGCAGACCATCTCTTCGAGCCCCGGCTCATAGATCGGCATGACGCCCTGGTTGAGCTTGTTGATCTTTTCAAGATTTGCGTCAACGCAGACCACATTGTTACCGAGGTCCGCAAAAACAGCTCCCGTGACGAGTCCGACGTAGCCAGTGCCGACAACGCAGATATTCATATGCCCGCAGTTTCCTTCCCGTAATGGCAACCGTAAGGAGAGCAGCAACTCATTCGCGGCAACCATAGCACGGCTCCAGCAGCGTGTCAAGGCCGACGCGAATTCCCGCTCACGCCTTTATTATCGGGATGGGCGGGAGATATCACAATACGAAGGGGATAACATGGAAACGGAGTGCCCACCGGCATAGGGTGTTGGTACTGGAGTTGTACTCCAGAACCCTGGGCTAGCTGAGGGTTCTGGAGTACAACTCCAGAACCAACACCCTTACATGAAAACGGAGTGCCGATGGGCACTCCGTCTCTGTACATCTCTTATCCGCAGCGCCGCCGATCAGTTACCGTTGGCGGTCTCAAACTTGTAGCCGACGCCCCAGATCGTCGTGATCCGGCAGGGCGAGTGCTCGATCTCGATCTTGCGCCTCAGTCGCTTCACGTGCTGGTCGACCGTGCGCTCGTCGCCGAAGAACTCGTCATAGTCCCAGACCTGCTTGAGAAGCTGCTCCCTCGTGAAGACACGTTCCCGATTGCTGGCCAGGTGCCAGAGGAGATCGAATTCCTTGGGCGTCAACTCCACTCGCTCCTCGTTGACTTTGATCTCTCGCGACAACACATTCAGGTAGAACCCGGGAAGGTTGATCACCTGCTGGTCGTCAGGAGTTGCCGTGGCGCCGGAGCGGCGCAGTACGGCCCGCACTCTCGCAACCAGCTCTCTGGGACTAAAGGGCTTGGTAACGTAGTCATCGGCGCCCAACTCGAGACCGAGCACGCGGTCGAACTCGTCGTCACGGCCTGTGACCATCATGATGGGGGTGTTGCTGAACCGGCGAACCTCGCGGCATACCTCGAGGCCGTCCAGCTCAGGGATCACCAGGTCGAGAAGTATGATGTCCGGACGATCGTCCCGTGCGGAACTGAGCGCCTGTCTTCCACCAAAGGCGCAGACTACGTCATAGCCTGCCGTTTCGAGCTGCAATCGTACCAACTCGCTTGTGTTTGTGTCGTCCTCGACAACTAGAACCTTCTGTTTGGCCACCAGAATCTTCCTCTCATTGTCAAAGGTTCACGAACATTACTGCTCCGGCTACCGAGCGATTCCGACTGCTGATGAGAAATCCAACCAACCGATTCACCAAGTATGCGCCGCGCTCCGTCCTGTTCGGAGAAACCACATCGGTCGCCGCCGAAGTCCTCAACACAGATCGGTTTGCCGTGAAACTCTGCCACGAATGCGGATCATTACGCTTCAGGCCATCGATGAGCCCACACGTATTTATCCTGATGCGGCGGCCCTAAGCGTAAGTAAGTGAGATGCAGCCGTGCTTTCGACTGCCAATCTTGCGAACCACACGCAGACGGAGGTACCCTGCCACGCCGGTTCTATATGACAGTATACGCAATTTCGACCGGTCTGTCAATAGAAATACAAAAAGTTTAACGGTCCCCGACGTGAAAAAGACACCGTCAGTATTATGTTATTGCCGACGCTCGCGTCATTGGTATGTTGACATTCGCACCGTAGGCGGCTGGGCGCAGTATGGGTCAGCAATATGAGGACTGGAGATCGGCGATGGCAGACATGATGCGGCGGCCGACCTCCTCCATCGAGGACCGATCCGTGGAACCCGACAGGTCGTCGAACCGGAGGGGCTTACCATAGACGATCTTGCAGGGGTTCCGTTTCGGACGCTTCGCGCCCGCCGGAAGGACTCCCGTAGTGCCGATGAGCACGACCGGAATAACCGGGGCGCCGGTCTTGAGCGCGATCAAACTGACGCCGCGCTCCGGGTCCTGCAACTTCCCATCGGGGCTGCGAGTGCCCTCGGGGAACAGGCAGACCACCTTACCCTCCCCGAGCAGGTCTATCGCGTGCTTGAGAGCTTTCCTGTCCGCGGTTCCGCGGCGGACGGGGAATGTACCGACATGAGCTATGACCCAGCCGAGCACGGGAACCTTGAACAGCTCGTCCTTCGCCATGAAATAGACCTGCCGGCGCGTGGCGCCTCCGACAGCGGGAGGGTCCACATGGCTGACGTGGTTGGGACAGAGGATCACAGCACCCGTCTTGGGGACGTTGTCCTGCCCGATGATCTCAAGTCCGCCGGTCAGCCGAAAGAACACTCTGCAGCAACCCCTCGCGAGTTTGTAGAGCATCTACTTTGACATCCTCTCGCGGCACAACTCAAGCACACTATCGGTAACCTTCTCGATACTCAGCCCGTCTGTCACTATCTCCACCGCATCGGACACTCGCACGAGCGGGCTGTGTGCCCGTGTGCTGTCCCGGCGATCGCGCTCTTCGATTTCCTTCTTGAGCGCTTCGATGTCGGATTGTTCGCCGGACTGGATCCGCTCCAGGTGGCGACGCGCGGCCCGTGCCTCGACCGATGCGGTGAGAAAGACCTTGACCTCCGCATGCGGCATGACAACAGAGCCGATATCCCTGCCCTCCATCACGCATCCGCCCTCCCCTGCCATCGCCTGCTGGAGGGCAACGAGATGCTTCCTCACTCCGGGGATGGCCGAGATCGGGGATGACAGGCAGGTCACCTCCGGCGAACGAATCGCCCTGGTGACATCCACTCCATCGACGATCACGCGGGAACCATCACCAGGCTCGAACCGAATTACCATCCGGCTCACCATCTCGACGATCCGGCCCTCGTCCTCGAGCGGGATCCCTAGTTCGAGCGACTTCCACGCGGCCGCCCGATACATCGCCCCCGTGTCGATGTACTTCAGGCCCAATACTCCGGCAACCCGGCCTGCGATCGTGGTCTTCCCAGCGCCCGCGGGCCCGTCTATTGCAATGCAGATGGAATGGTTCATGGTTAATGGTCTATTGTCCAGTCTCATGACATTATGAACACCGTGGGTTGAAAAGAAGGAGGTGCATGCGGTAGTCTCTTTGATGATCGCCAAACCAAAAAAGGAGACCACTCGCATGCAGATCCATTCTAACGCAACCAGCAATATGAAGCAACGGCGGTTTTTCAGGCAGAGTCCCAAGAGCTGCAGAAAGCTCGCAGATATCTGCCATGTATCGCCGGCAACAGTCTGCAAATGGAAGGCCCGGGGTGACCAGCAAGACCGCAGCAGTCGGCCCAGGAAGATCCATTATGCATTCAGCCCCGAAGAGGAGGAGATCATCCTCTCGCTCCGGGACAAAGGTCTAGCACTCGATGCACTGGTGCGTGCAGTAGTCACAGTTCTGCCGAATGCAGAACGCGCCAGTATACATCGCTTACTGAGCAGAAAAGGGGTGAGCAGACTCCCCCAGTACCAAAAAGAAAAGAGAGAAAGTCCAGGCAAGTTCAAAGAGTATCTGCCTGGATACCTTCACATAGACTGTTTCTACCTGCCCAAGATCGGGGGCAAGAGGAAGTATTGCTTCGTTGCGGTAGACAGAGCAACAAGGCTAGCCTTCCTCCAGGTGTACGACAACCTAACCAAGGAATCCGCAGTGGGCTTCCTTGGACTGTGCATGTGGTTCTATCCGTTCATGATCCACAAGATCCTGACAGACAACGGTAGAGAGTTCACTCTGGCCAATTGGAGCCGTTGGGGCAGTCCGGCGAAGAGACCTCACTTCTTTGATGAAGTATGCTCAGCCTGTGGTATTGAACACAGGCTCACCCGGCCGTATACACCAAAGACCAACGGTCTGGTGGAACGCATGAACGGACTGATCCAGGAGGGCACGTACAAGATGCACAGATATCCTGGATATCCGGAGTTGATAGATGGACTCCACCAGTGGCTGACCATCTACAATCTAAGGAGACAGCACAGCGCGATCGGTGGCAAGACACCCTATGAGAAGGTCTGCGACTGGTACGCGCAAAGACCAGATCTGTTTATCAAAGAGCCTACCGACTTACTGAACTACCGTTCACAACGTGGTGGGACTTGACAGTTGATGGTTAATGGGGAATGGTTGATGGGGGATGCAGGTCCGTCTGCCATTAACCATTAACCATGAGCCATCAACCATTCCCCCGGTAGATCGAGTCGCGGACCGTCTTAGCGCCGGCGAACCAGTCCTCGAGGGACTGCGCGTCGCCGGCTTCCATGAGTTCCACCGCCTGATCCATCAGCCGTCGAAACTCGACCGCCGCTTCCCTCAAGGCGTTCACATTTGACAGGCATATGTCACGCCAGAGAACAGATGAGCTGCCTGCCACGCGGGTCATATCCCTGAAGCTCCCCGCCACCAAATCAAACAGATGTGGATTGCCGGCCGACTCATTCTGGGCGAGCAGGGCAAGGGCGGCGGCCATTACGTGGGGCAGATGGCTGATCACCGCAACGCATCGGTCGTGGGCCTCAGGGTCCATCACGAGCGCGCGCGCGCCGATCCCTTCGGCGACAAGTCGCATCCTCTCGACGGCCTCCGGTTTCGTGGCAGAAGTGGGCGTCACCACATAGGTCGTGCCCTCGAAGAGGTCCGCCCTGGCAGCCTCGACACCTGCTTCCTCAGACCCGGCCATCGGATGCCCGCCGACGAACATAGCTCGATCCGCCGCCAGCTCGTCCGCGTGTCTGCAGATCTCGCCCTTCGTGCTGCCGGCGTCAGTGATGATGCAGTCGGCGGTGACGAAGGGAATCGCTTTGGACATGAAGTCCAGAACCAGGCCGACCGGAGTAGCGATGTAGACGAGATCAGCCCCGGTGACACCCTCTATGAGATCGAGCGTCCAGGAGTCGACCGCGCCGAGGTCGACCGCCCGCTGAAGGCGTCCCTCATCCCGACCGACACCGACGACTTCCTTCGCCAGGCCGCGAGTCCTGAGCGCCATGCCGAAGGACCCGCCGATGAGTCCGACTCCTATGATGGCGACACGTCTGAACTCAGGCTGATCCGCCATCCCAGCCTGCCTTTCTGCCGACCGCCAGGATGATCGGGCGCAGCTCGCGCATGAACTGAGCAAAGGTCTCCGGCTTGAGCGACTGCGAGCCGTCCTTCAGCGCTTTCTCCGGCTCGGGATGGACCTCGATCATCAGGCCATCCGCACCCGCGGCGACGGCGGCTTTTGCGACGGGAGAAACGAGCCCCCAGCGACCGGTACCGTGGCTTGGGTCGGCGATCACGGGCAGATGGCTGAGCTGCAGTACGGCCGGTATGGCATTGATGTCGAAAGTGTTGCGAGTGTACGTCTCGAAGGTCCGAATGCCGCGCTCGCAGAGGATGATCTCATAGTTGCCGCCGCTTGCGATGTACTCCGCCGCCTGCAGCCATTCCTCGATGGTCGAGGACATGCCCCGCTTGAGCATCACCGGCTTGCGCATATTGCCGATCTCCTTGAGGAGCGAGAAATTGCTCATGTTCCGCGTCCCGATCTGAAGGATATCGGCATAGTTCGCCACCATATCGAGATCGCGCAGGTCCAACACCTCGGTGATGATCGGCATATCGGTCTCGGAACGGGCGGTGTCGAGTATCTTGAGGCCGTCCTCCCCGAGGCCGTGGAAGCTGTACGGCGACGTGCTCGGCTTGAACGCGCCGCCTCGGAGGATGCGCGCCCCGGCCGCTCGCACCAGCCTGGCGGTCAGGAGAGCCTGCTCCTCGCTCTCGATGCAGCACGGCCCGGCCATCACGACGACTTCATCGCCGCCGATCCTGACGCCTCTTACCTCGATGACCGACTTCTCAGGGTGGAACTCCCTGCCGACGATCTTGTACGGCTTCAGGATGGGGACGACGCGCTCGACAAATGGGTAGGCCTCGAACTGCTGGGCGATGAGGATCTTGTCCTCATCGGGAGCGCCGATCGCACCGATGATGGTCTTCTCGACCCCGCGCGAAAGGTGGATCCCGTAGCCGCGCCCCTCGAGATTAGCGATAATCTCGTCGACATTCTTATCCGTCGCCTGTGAGGATAGGATGATGATCATGGGTTATGCTCCCGCCTGTATCATTCTTCACCAAGCTCCTGGGAAATCACCGATCTCAGACGACTCCGTCGTCGTCCGCAGCCGCCGACGGCGACGGAGTCGTCTGAGATCGGTGGTTATTATGAGATATAGCTGCGCTTGCGAGGCAGTAATGTGCTCAGGATGACACAGGTGTAGGCGCTAGCACGTCGCCAGCACTTCCTTGAGTGTGCGGATGAACCGCTCGTTCTCCTGCTGTGTGCCGATTGTGACTCGGAACCAGGTCGGCAGGCCGAAGATATCGCCCGTCCGCAGGATCACTCCACGCTTCAGCATCTCAGGGAACAGCGACTTGCACGGCTTCTTCGAGTCGAACAGGATGAAGTTCGCCTGTGTCGGGACATACGGAAGCCCCATCGCCTCGAATTCGCGGTACAGATACTTCTTGCCCTCTGAGTTGACCCGCCGACTGCGCTCGACCTGATCGGGGTCCTCAAGGCTGGCAATCGCGCCCGCCTGAGCGACCGAGTTGACGTTGAACGGTTCGCGCACCTGGTTCAGGCACTCGATGATCTCGGGGCGCGCGATCGCGTACCCGACCCTCAGGCCTGCCAGCCCATAGATCTTCGAAAACGTGCGCAGGATGATGACGTTCGCGCCGGCATTGACGTATGACAGCATGTCCGGGTAGTCCGGGGTCTCGACGTACTCGTAGTACGCCTCATCGAACACGGCGATCGCCCGCTTCGGTAGACGCGAAATGAACCGCTCGACCTCGCCCTTGCCTACCATCGTGCCCGTCGGATTATTAGGGTTCGCCACGAAGACGAGCCTGGTCTTCTCGGTGAACTTGTCCGCCATCGCCTCGAGGTCGTGGGTGAAATCCCTCAGCGGCACCATGATGGAACTGCAGTCGTTGAGCACCGCCGCCGACTCATACCGCACGAACGACGGATCCGCCTGAACCACCTCATCGCCCTCGCACAGAAACGTGACGCCGATGTAATGAATCAGCTCGTCGGAGCCGTTCCCGACGCAAAGCATATCCTCGCCGATGCCCCAATGCCTGGCGAGCGCGCCCTTGAGATAGAAGCACGCGCCGTCGGGATAGAGCCCGACCTTCTCGACCGCGGACTTCATCGACTCGATCGCCTTCGGGGAAGGGCCAAGCGGATTCTCGTTCGACGCGAGCTTCACGGGATCCTTGATCCCATACTCGCGCTCGACCTCCTCGATCGGTTTCCCAGGCGAATAAGGCTTCAGTCGACAGATATTCTGCTTGACAAGGTCACTCAATGCCATGGCGATTCTCCTGCTCGTATTGCGTGAGTTTAGCACAGATGGGAGAGGATTGACAACAGGCGGAGGCGCATCAGAGCGTCCGGTCCGAGAGCGACTCGATGTACTTCTCGGCTTCGACGGCGGCGATGGCCCCGTCCGCACAGGCGGTCACCATCTGACGAAGGGTCTTCCGCCGGCAGTCGCCCGCGGCGAAGACGCCGGGAGCACTGGTGTGCATCTCCTCGTTCGTCATGACATAGCCCTCGGGATCGAGAGTGACGTGCCCTCGCAGGTAGCCCGTGTGTGGATCGGTGCCGATGAGGATGAAGACCCCGTCGACCGGGATCGTCCGCCTGGAGCCATCAGTGACGTCGGTGAGCACCACGCCCGTGACCTTCGTGTCGCCCTGTATCTCAGAGACGAGCGAGTTCCACGCAATCTCGATCTTCGGGTTCTTGAACACTCGCTCCTGGAGGATCTTCGTCGCTCGCAGAGCATCCCTGCGGTGGATGATCGTCACCTTCCTGGCAAACCGAGCGAGGAATACCGCATCCTGAACCGCCGTATTCCCGCCGCCGACGACCGCGATCTCTTTGTCGCGGAAGAACGCGGCGTCGCACGTGGCGCAGTATGAGACTCCCTTGCCGATCAGACGGTTCTCGCTCGGAAGGTTCAACTGCCTCGGGGTCGCGCCGGTCGCAAGGATGACGGTTGGCGACTGGAACTCGCCCTCAGAAGTGACGACCCTCTTCTTCTCCCCCGAGAGATCAACGCTCAGCACTTCCGCCGAGACGACCTCGAGGCCCAGGTTACGCGCTTGAAGTTCCATCGCGGCGCTCAGTTCCGCGCCTGTGACTCCGTTTGCGAACCCCGGATAGTTCTCGACGAGATCGGTGACTATCATCTGCCCGCCGGGGACATACTTCTCGATCAAAACGGTGTTGAGCCGCGCGCGCATGGCGTAGACCCCTGCGCTAAGCCCCGCCGGTCCGCCGCCGACGATTATCGTGTCATAGGATTTCAACTCGTCCCCCTGTGCATCGATCAACCCGGCACATTATAGCATACCCAGCCGCTATCAGGAACGGGCAGCGTGTTCCAACCCTCGACCCTGGGTATAAGCCTACCGTATGTGACAACTCTGTTCGATCGGAGCCAATGATATGTCGTCAGAAACGCCCAGGGGCCAGACCGTCGATGTAGTGATCGTAGGGGCCGGACCAGCCGGATTGTCGGCGGCGGTGAATGCAAAAGCCCGCAATCTCAGCGCCATCGTGATCGATGCCCGCGAGCCGGTATCCAAGGTGAGAAACTATCCCGAGGTCACGAACTATCTCGGCTACCCCAAGGCCGGCGGAACCGAACTTGCCAACCATTTTGCCAAGCACTTCGCGAAGACCGGTTTCGCATTCCACAAGGAACGCGCCCAGAAGATCATATCTCAGGGCGAGGTCGTGATGGTCGGCACCGACAGGGAGGTCTATGACGGCAAGACCGTCATTCTGACATTCGGGGTAGCGCAGACGAAGCTCCTTCCCGGCGAGGAGTTATTCCTGGGCAAGGGAGTGAGCTACTGTGTCACATGCGACGGGGCACTCTTCAGCGGCAAGGACGTGGTGGTTGTCGGATACATCCCCGAGGGGGAGGAGGAGGCGAACGCACTCGCCACATTCGCCAGGAGCGTCACCTATGTGGCGACCTACGAGAGGGTCGAGACGCTGAACAAGTCGGTCAAAGTCGTGAATGCGAAACCATCGGCGATCCTGGGGAACACGAAGGTAACCGGGCTGCAGACCGACTTGGGCGATATCTGCGCGGACGGCATATTCGTAGTCCGTGAGGCGATGCCTGTCGGCACCATGGTCGACGGCCTTGCGATCGAGGATGGCTTCGTCCAGGTGGACAGGTCGATGGCAACCAATATCCCCGGTCTGTTCGCCGCAGGTGACTGCACGGGGCGCCGTTCCAGATCGCGAAGGCGGTCGGAGAAGGACAGGTGGCGGCATTGAGCGCCGCCCGATACGTCTACAAGCAGAGGAAGAAGGAGGCTTAGCACAATGGCCATGATATCCGATCAGGATAGAGAGCTTCTGCGGGAGAGGTTCGCTGAAGAGATGCTGGATCCCGTTACCATAGTTGCTTTCACGAAGAAGACGCAGGGCTTGGATGCCGACGACCTGGAGTGCGAGTTCTGCGACGAGACGCAACAGATCGTCGAGGAGATCGCCAAGCTTTCGGACAGCATCAGGATCGAAAGGCATGCGTTGTCCCCAGATGATCCGATGGCCGAGGATCTGGGCGTGGACAAGCTGCCCGCTCTCGTCCTCCAGGGACCGAGACAGGGAGCAGTCAAGTACTACGGCATTCCTGGTGGGTTCGAGTTCAACTCGCTGGTCGAGGATATTATCGATGCCTCACGCGGATCGACCGATCTATCGGATGATGTCAAGGAGAAGATTCGTGGGATTCAGTGCGATGCGCACATACAGGTGTTCGTGACCCCGACTTGCCCATACTGCCCGTCGGCGGTGAGGATCGCGCATCAGATGGCGATGGAGAATCCGGACCACATCACGGCGGACGCTGTCGAGGCGTCGGAGTTCCCGCATCTCGTCAGCAAGTATGAGCTGGCGGCGGTGCCGACGGTGATCATCAACGAGAAGGTCCAGTTCGAGGGCGCCTTGCCGGACGACGAGTTCGCCGAGCAGGTGGTCCTGGCTCTGGCGGCTTGATGAATTGATTGGCGGGTTCCGGTTTGGACTGGCGGATGGTGGTGTCCGTAGGGGCGATCCTTCAACGGTCGCCCGATCGGTCTCGGCGGGCGACCGTTGAAGGATCGTCCCTGCGGGCGCCATCAGTTGGTCAGTCCGAACCGGAATCCTTGGAGATACTAGTCAGCGGGCCGGCATTGTAGAGGAGACAATGCCTTGATTGCCTCGTCCACGGTGTTGGTCCGCATGACCAATTCGTTCAAGCGAAGGAGTGTGTAGACCCTCTCCACCGGCGCGGCGAGGCTGACCAGAGCGACGTCCCCGCCCCTTTCGGTGGCCTTGTTCTTCGCTTCAAGGAGGACTCGGAACCCGGAACTGTCGATGTAGTTCATCTCCTGCAAGTCGAAAACAATCTTGCACCGGCCCTCATCGAAAAGGCCGTCGGTGACCTCTTTGAGCTTACGGCTCGTGATCAAGTCGCACTCGCCTCGAGCGTCGATGATGGCGATGTCGCCCTCAAACCTGCTGTCCACCTTCAACCGAGCTACGTGCCAAGTCTCAGCCATATCGGTCGCCTCCTCAAGCCCATTCCGTTTGAATTCATATACCCACTTCTGAGGTGCATATCACCATGATATTAGCCGGTAAGCATCCGCTATTCCTCCATACACCGGAGGAATAGTCGCGTAAGAGCCGTATTGGGTTAGTGAACAGGAGTGATCTCATGGTAACAGGCGTCGGCGTCGACATCATAGAAGTCGACCGGATTCGACAAAGCCTCGACCGCCGTCCCGGGTTTCGGGACCGAGTGCTCACGTCTTCGGAACAGGATATCTGCTTCTCCGGCGGAGATCCGGCGGAACGGGTCGCCGGACGATTTGCCGCCAAGGAAGCGGTGGCGAAGGCACTCGGTCGCAGTCTAGGCTGGCTCGATGTGGAGATCCTGGCCGACGAACATGGCAAGCCGCTGGTTCGGCTGCTCAACGGCGCATCGTCCGCCGCCGATGGACGCACGGTGATGGTCAGCATCTCGCATTGTCGGACCCACGCAGTGGCGTATGCCGTGGCGGTGATGTATAATGCAACCGAGGGCAGCTAATTTGAAAGTGGCAACGGCCGAACAGATGCGCGGGTTCGACCGGCGGGCGTCGGAGGACTTCGGAGTCCCGAGCATCGTTCTGATGGAGAACGCCGGTCGTCACGTCGCCGAGGCCGTCGGGGACGCACTCGGCGACCTCAACGGCAAGCACGTGACTATCGTCGCCGGGCGCGGTAACAATGGCGGCGATGGCTTCGTCGTTGCACGTCACCTCAGAGACGCCGGCGCACATGTCGCGGTCTTCCTCCTCGGCAGACGGGAAGACGTCCAGGGCGACGCACGATCCAACTTGGACATGCTCCTCGATTCGGACATCAGCGTCCAAAGCATCTCATCCGTGGAGGAGATAACCAATACCCTCGCCAACAGCCATGCCATCGTCGATGCCATGTTCGGCACGGGCCTGCGCGGCGAAGTGACCGGGCTGCCCGCCGACGTGATCCAGGCGATCAACGCCGCGAGAAAGCCGGTCATCGCGGTCGATATCCCGTCCGGGATGGACGCCAATACCGGCGCGGTCCTCGGTGTCTGCGTCAGGGCCGACCGCACCGTCACATTCGCCCTCCCGAAGATCGGGCTGCTCATGTATCCGGGCGCGGCATGCGTCGGAGAACTCGTCGTGGGCGACATCGGCATCCCCAAGTGCCTGTACCAAGAGATCACTGTCGAACTCGTGGACGACGCGATGGTTGCCTCGAAGCTCCCAGACCGCCCGCCGGACGCTCACAAGGGCACGTTCGGCACGGCCATCATCATCGCCGGCTCGCTCGGAATGACTGGAGCAGCGGCGATGGCGTCGGAGACGGCACTCCGAGCCGGCGCGGGGCTCTCGACCCTCGCATGTGCGGCTAGTCTGCAGGACATCATGGCGGCCAAGCTCACCGAGGTCATGACCCGCGGCCTTCCGGAAACCGATGCCCGCTCGATCTCCTCCGAAGCCGTCGATCGGGCGCTCGAACTCGTCGAGAAGGGCAATGCGGTCGTTCTCGGCTGCGGGCTCGGGACTCATCCCGACACGTGCGAATTCGTCCACCGCTTGGTAAAGTCGGCGCGCAAACCGATGATTATAGATGCGGACGGCCTGAATGCGTTGTCGAAGGATATCGGCGCGCTGGAAGGCGACCACGGCGACCTGGTGCTGACCCCCCACCCCGGCGAGATGGCGCGCCTCCTTGGAACCACTACGGAGGAGGTGCAGTCTAACCGGATGGAGGCAGTCAAGCAGGCGGCATCCCGATTCCGCTGCGTCGTTGTGTTGAAGGGCGCGCGCACATTGATCGCCGATCCGTCCGGCAACGTCTTCATCAACCCAACCGGCGGGCCCGGACTGGCGACCGGGGGCACGGGCGACGTCCTCGCGGGTGCGATCGGCGGGCTGATGGCTCAGGGCCTCTCTCCGCTCGATGCCGCGATCTGCGGCGCGTTCATTCACGGGAGAGCAGGCGACATCGCCGCCGAGCAGATCGGTGCAGCGGGGATGATCGCCGGAGACGTGCTCCGAGCGCTCCCGGCGGCACTGAAGCAGCTTTACAACAACCTGTAGGAGGGATTTGCCGGGATGATTGTGCCCGGTAATCCCGATTGACGCGTTCGGGATTACCGGGCACAATCATCCCGGCAAATCCCTCCTACGAATGGAGACATCCATGCGAGCAATCATACTTATTCTGGCAGTGACGATGCTGGCGACCTCGGTCTGGGCAATCCCGACCGCGACGATCGGCGTCCCGGCCGCGGGCGAGCACTTCTACTGGTTCTCCTACACCGATATCAAGGGCGGTCCCGCCGTCACTACGCCGAAGTCATTCAAGGACAAGAAGGTGACCGCCAACGTGCCGTTGGTGAAGGACGCGGTTCCGAAGGGAACCCTCCTCTACGTCCTCGATGCGAAGACCGGCAACGAGGCCGTCAAGCCGCTTGAGGGCAAGGGATCGCTGGCCGTTGACCTCAAGAAGTCCGACTTCGACAAGGTGCGCAAGGTCGTGCTGTGGGTGATCGGCAGCGTGAAAGACCGTCCGATCGCCGCCGCAGTCGTCAAGCTTGTAGATGCCGATAAGAAGGCGCAGCAGAGGGTGCTCGACCCATCATCAGTCGGAACGGTCGAGTTCAACGACGTGGCCGAAGGGACTGCGAGCGTGACCGTTCTCTACGGCGACAACAAGAAGTCAATCCAAGATGTGGACATCACCCTCGAGCGGAAGATCCCCGTGCTGAAGATCGACATACCGATCGCCGGAGAGATCGAGTCTGTGGGTGTTTTCTCGCGCGGCCCAAGCGATCTTGACAACTCTGAGCAGTCCGATAAGGAAGCTCCGCAGGTCAAGGGCGTAGATTACATCACCGGCCTGATCGGCGCGATCCTGCTCATCATCGTCATCTACTTCGCGGTCAGAATGATGCGCGACAAAGGCGCGGGCGCGAAGTCGATCCTCAAGAAGCTCGGCGTTCAGGTGGAGGAGGACCGGCCGCTGATCCAGCCTGCCAAACCGGTGCCGCCCGTCGATCCGACCATATGCCCGTTCTGCGGCCAGAAGAAGGACGCATCGGGCGCGTGCTCGTGCTCGGTGATCGGAGCGGCGGCATCCGCCGTGTCAGCGGCATCCGGTCCGAGACTCGTGGCGATCCAGGGTCCGCGCATGGGTGAGGTCTACGAACTCCAGGGGACGCTGACGATCGGCCGTGACGAATCGAATACGGTCGCATTCCCCGACGACAGCACGGTTTCTCGCAGGCATGCGCGGATCGCCTCCGATGCAGGCGCGTTCACTGTATACGACGAGGGTTCGTCGAACGGCACGTTCGTCAACGGCGTCAAGGTGACGGAGCAGGCGCTCCACTCCGGCGACGAGATCCAGATTGGAACGACGAGACTTAGATTCGAAGCTTAGGGGAGTATGGGAGTATGGGGGTATGGGGGCATGGGCGATTCCGGACTCCCACACTCCCATACTCCCATACCTAATCTGCAAACATGTCACTTAACTCGAAGATACTCATGAGCCTTCTGGCCGGGACGTTTGCCGCGCTGCTCGCGTGGGTGTGCATCGACTTCAATCCGTGGTATCACCTGCCGCAATCGTTCGCCTCCGCAACGTTCTTCGAGAATGTCAGGAGCCAGATGGCCATCACGCTGGTATTCGGCTGCTTTGTCGGAGCGGCACTCGGCGCAGTGAACGGGATGTTCAGTGCGAGCGGCCGAATGACTCAGCGGTATGTCGGTTGGGGCATCGTGATCGGCGGACTCGGCGGATTCCTCGGCCTGTACTTCGGGCAGATGTTCTTCGGACCGCTTTACAACATCGCCAACCGGATGTCGGCCATGGCCGCAACCAAGCCGATTGCCTTTGTATTCCAGGTGTTCGCGCGCGCCATCGGATGGGCTCTCATCGGTGTCTTCGTGGGGATCGCGCAGGGCATCCCCATCAACTCGAAACGGGCCATGCGTCACGGCGCGCTCGGCGGGCTGATCGGAGGGTTGATCGGCGGCACGATGTTCGAACTGGCGCGCTACATCCTCCCGCCGGGAACCGCCAACGTCGGCGTCATCAGCCGGGGAATCGGGTTGACGGCAACCGGAGCCGCGATCGGGTTCTTCATCGGCCTGGTGGAGACGCTGCTCAAGCAGGCGTGGATTCGAGTCGTCCAGGGACGGAACGAGGGCCGGGAATACGTCATCAGCAAGCCGCAGACGACCATCGGGCGGAACGAGCTTTCGGATATCGGACTCTTCGGCGACACGAATATCGCGCCCGCACACGCGATCATCGAGCAACTCGCCGGACGCCATGTGATTCATGACGCGGGAACGCCTGCGGGCACATCGGTCAATGGACAGAGGATTCAGATGGCGGGCCTCAAGGACGGCGATATCATCCAGATCGCTTCGATGCGCCTGGAGTTCCACGAGAAAGCGACCGCGTCCAAGATCGCGCCACCGGTCGATGTCGGGTCGAAGCCGATCAACATCCCATCGATGGAGGGCATCTGCCCGTACTGCGGGACGAAGAAGACCGCGACCGGACAGTGCGCGTGCTCGGTTGGATCGGGTGCCCCTGCAGTCATGCCCGGACCGACGCCGACTTCAGCGCCCGGGGCGGGTCCGCGACTCGTCGGGCTCGAAGGTCCATATGCCGGGCAGGTGTTCAACCTCTCCGCGCCTTTGGTGAGTGTCGGCAGGGAGCCGGGCAGGCATGTTCAACTGCCGCTCGACTCGACGGTCTCGAGACACCACGCGAGCATTCGGAACGAAAACGGCTCGTTCATCGTTAATGATGAGGGGAGTTCGAACGGCACGGCGGTGAACGGCATGCGTATCACCAGCCAGCCGCTCAACCCCGGTGACACGCTGCAGTTCGGCAGCTCCGCATTCAGGTTTGAGGTCTGATATGAAGGCAGACTACTCGGCCATCGCGCCGAACTATGATGCAGGACGTAAGCTCTCCGATGAGCTTGTCGGGAAGTGGGTCGCCCTCATCCGCGACAGAGGCCGGCTGAAGCCCGGTGACCTGTGCCTCGACCTGGGATGCGGGACCGGGCGGTTCACGATCCCATCTGCCGAGGTCATCGGCGCTCGGATGGTCGGAGCCGATCTGTCAGAGGGAATGCTCTCGGAGGCGAAGAGCAAGCCGGGCGCAGATGGAATCGGATGGGTCAGATGCAATGCCGAGCAGCCGGCCTTTCGGTCGGAGGCATTCCAATGCGTGTTCATGTCGCTGCTGATCCACCACGTGGACGACAAGGACCGCGTCCTGCGGGAGTGCCGGCGCATCCTGAGGCCGGGAGGAGTCTTCCTGATGCGCACCTCGGGGCATGACGACATGCAGAACACGATGCCGGTCTATCGCTTTTTCCCCGAGGCATGGGAGATCGACCGCAACCGTCTGCCCGACATAAGTGTCATAGAAGATAGCATACATCGAGCGGGATTCCATGCGGTCAGGCATGAGAAGGTCCGGCAGGAACTCGTATCGTCGGTCGAGGAATACCTGGAGAAGAACCGGCGAAAAAACATCTCGGCGCTGACTATGATCCCCGAGGATGAGTTTCAGCGAAACCTAAGCGACATGCAGGCGTACTTCAGCTCGATCAGCGAGGCAGCCGCCCTCGCCGAGATCAACGCCGAAACGCTGACACTCGTCATCGGCGAAACAACGACTTAGAACACGGATCACACAGATGGAGCACAGATAGCACAGATGAATTCTGGAATTCCGGAGTTCTTTCTGTGTTATCCTCTGCAATCTGTGCCATCTGTGTTCTTCGGAGGAGACTTATGGAACAGACCCGAATCATTCCGCCCGGTGGCGGCGATCCGAGCGACCGCACTCAGGCCATGACCGACATCGGCAAGACCGCGATGGTCGGCGCCGTTCGTGCGCTCGAGATGGATGTCATCGCCGGCAACCGGTATGCGCTCTCGAATGAGCCTTCGCGCGATCACGTCATGCTCCAACTGCGGTCGTCGGCCAACACGATGGGCCGCCGCCTGCCGATCAACCTCGCGCTGGTGGTCGACCGCAGCGGATCGATGGAGGGCGAGCCGCTCGACTATGTCAAGCGCGCCTGCGGATACGTCGTTGACCTGCTCGATCAGAACGACGTGCTCTCGATCATCACCTTCGAGGAGCAGGTGGACGTCCTGATGCCCGCCCGGCGCGTGGTCAACAAGACGCTCCTGAAGGAGCACATCAACCGCATCGAGCCGGGAAACACCACCAATCTCTACGACGGCATCGTGGTCGGCTGCAACCAGGTCTCATCGGCGGCGACACCGGGCTACGTAAACCGCGTGCTCCTGCTGACCGACGGCGATCCGACCGCCGGCATCAAGGATTTCGGCTCGATCGTCGGCCAGGTCGCCGAGCAGAAGAGCCGTGGGATCACGATCACCGCGCTCGGATTCGGGCCGGAGTACAACGAGGAGCTGATCGCCGGGATCGCGCGTCAGAGCGGCGGGAACTACTACTACATCTCCCGCCCCGACCTGATCCCCGAAGTATTCCGCCGGGAACTCGAGAGCCTGATGACGATCACCGCCCGGAACATGAAGCTGCGGCTGAACCTCTCGAAGTGGGTCCAACTCAGACAGATTTACGGACGCCAGCCGACGTTCACCGGACGGTTCGCCGAGGTCCCGCTCGTCGATCTAGAGCGCGGGAGTGCGATGTCGGTGCTGTGCGAGCTGGAGTTCGCTCCCCGGCCGACGGGCGTCTACCGAGTGGTCAAGGCAGAGTTGTCATACGACGACGCCACGAGTGGACGGAGCGAGACTATCGCCGCGGACATCGAGTACGAGTTCACGCCGGATCGGGCGCTCGTTCAGGCGAACGTCAATCCGATCATCGCGCAGGAGATCGAGATCGCGCTCGCATCGAGAAACCTCGAGAAGACCGTCATGGGCATGAAGACCCAGCAGCTATCGGCGATGACCGCCACCATGGAGCTTCAGAAGACCATGAGCCTGCTCGCGAGCCAGGGACGAGCCGACGAGGCGGAGGATGTCCGTAAGGCAATCGAGAGCATCCAGCAGGGCGGACCGGGCGCTGAGAAGACGCTCATCGGCACGATATACTCGCTCGATCAGGGCAAGAGGAAGGATTGACCTAATGGATACTGACAAGACCATGATCTCCGCTCCGATGCCGGACGCCAATGCGACCATCATCGGCGCGACGGTGAAGTGCCCGGTCTGCGGCACGGAGAGCAGTCCGACCGAGAAGTATTGCGGCGACTGCGGGTTCCTCCTCTCCTCGACGCCCGGTGAGGTCGGCGAGGTGGCTGAGGTCGCTCCTCAGGCCAAGTTGATCGGATCCGCACGCCAGTACCTGCTCAAGCCGGGCGAGAACACCGTCGGCCGCGAGGATACGGATGTCTTGATCGAGGACGCGACGGTCTCCCGCAGGCACGCGCTGATCGTCCTGGAGGGCGGGAAGTGCTTCGTCGAGGACCTTGGGAGCACCAACGGCACCTCTGTCAACCGCGCGCAAATCGCGAAGGGTGAACGCATTGAGGTGGAATCCAGCGCTGAATTGAAGTTCGGGTCGAGCATTGTCACCCTCGACCTCCCCGAGATGGCCGCTGACGAGGCCGAATCAATCGAGGAGGCGTCCGAGGTCGAGGCCGCAGTCGAATCGGTCGAGCAGTTGGAGGAGATGATCGAAGCGAAGGTTCCATCAGACGGAGTCTCCGCCGAAGAACCTGCAGTTTCGCCGGTCGCGAATCTCATCAGCCCGGAGACCTCCGAGGAGTTCGCCATCGTGCCTGGAGTGAATACGATCGGCCGGCGCGGGGACAACAACATCGTGCTCTCGGGCGACCCGTATGTCTCCGGCTCGCATGCCCAGATCACCGCCGATGACGGCTCGTTCGTGCTCACGGATGTCGGCAGCACGAACGGCACCACGCTCAATGGCGCGAAGGTCGAGCCGGATCAGCCGGTCGATCTATCTGCCGGAGACGAGATCGTCTTCGGGAAAACCGCAATGAAGTTCCAATCGTCATAGGTCCTATATGTCCCATAGGTCCCATGGGACATATAGGACTGATAGGACCGATAGGATATTTCACACATGACCGAATCCATCGAAATAACCGCCAAGCTTGACACGGCCGACCTCGCGAAGGCGTGGGCCGAGAAGCAGGACCGCAAGCCGAAGCTCGTGCTCGACCTCGGTGTCGCCGCCCGGACCGACATGGGCCGGGTGCGCGAGAACAACGAGGACAAGTTCGACTTCTTCGAGCCGGATGAGCTTCCCGTGCTCGCGGTCAAGGGATCGTTTTTCGCGGTCGCGGACGGCATGGGCGGCCATGAGTCCGGCCAGGTCGCCAGTGAACTCGGCCTCAAGACAGTGCTGACCCAATACTACGCCGATCCGGACGAGGATGTCGAGAAGAGCCTTGCCGCAGCCCTCGTCGCCGCGAACTCCTACGTCTACGAGACCGCGCAAGTCATCCCCGGGCGGAGCGGTATGGGCACAACCTGCACCGCCGCAGTCTTTCGCGAGAATGAGCTTTTTGTCGGCCATGTCGGTGACAGCCGGGCCTATCTCATACGTAATGGAAGTATGAAGCAGGTGACGGAAGATCACTCGTGGGTCGCCGAGCAGGTCAAACGGGGCGCGATGACCGAGCAAGAGGCGTCCATGTCGCCATTCCGCAACGTGATCACGCGATCGCTCGGGGCAGCCCCGGATGTCGAACCGGATGTCTACCGCCGAGAACTCGAGATCGGCGACGTGCTTCTACTCTGCTCGGACGGCTTGACCGGCTATGTGGATGATCAGACGATTCTCGAGACGGCGGGCTCCTTCGGGCCGTCGCTCGCGGCCCTGAAGCTCGTCCAGAAGGCGAACGAGAACGGCGGCGGCGATAACGTCACGGTCGTGATCGTCGCCGTCCGAGACATAGTCCGTCTCGGCCGCAAGAGCCGTCTGGGCAAGCTCCTGGGGGTTTAGTTGTTGTAGGAGGGATTTGTCGGGATGGTTTGTGCCCGACAATCCCGATTGGCGTCGGGGGGTTGATCGGGATTGTCAGGCACAAACCATCCCGACAAATCCCTCCTACATGCGGTAACATGTCAACAAACACACTCGGCAGATATCAGATCATACGGGAGATCGGTCGGAGCAACGACATAGTGTACGAGGCGGTGGATCCCGGTATCAACCGCCGCGTTGCGCTTAAGGAGTTGTGCGTGCCGGGGAACCTTTCGGGCCAGCAGAGGCGCGAGAGGGTCGAGCGCTTCTACCGCGAGGCACGGGCCGCGGGATCGCTCGCCCACCCCAACATCGTCACCGTGTATGAAGCCGGCGAGGATCAGGGACGCCACTTCATCGCCATGGAGTTCCTGGAGGGGCAGTCCCTCCGCGACATCCTCGATATCGAAGGCAGCATGTCGGTCGATAAGGCGGTCGAGATCGCCCGCCAGGTCTGCAGCGGCCTGTCGTACGCCCACGCAAAGCATGTTGTCCATCGTGACATCAAGCCGGACAACATCCAGGTCCTCCCCGGCGGGCAGGTCAAGATCACCGACTTCGGGATCGCGCGCCTTATGGAAGAGCCCTCGCTGACCGCTGACGGACAGGTTTTCGGCACACCGAGCTACATGTCGCCCGAGCAGGTCGCCGGACAGCCACTCGACTTGCGGACCGACCTGTTCTCCCTCGGCGTCATGCTGTTCGAGATGCTCACGGGCAAGAAGCCGTTCACCGGCGATACCGTGGTCACGATCACCTACAACATCATTAACCATCAGGTCATGATCCCGCCGTCCGTGCCTCCGTACATCGAGCGCGTCATCCTCAAGGCGCTCTCGAAGGAGCCGAGCCAGCGATATGCCACCGCCGATGAGATGTTGGCGGACATGGACGCGAAGAGCTTCAACGGCCCGTTTCAGTCACAGCCGGACCCGTTCGGCGCGACGATGAGTTCGCCGGGGCCATTGTACGGACCGCAGCCACAGTATCCGGGACAGCAGCAGTATCCGGGGCAACCGGGATATGGCGCACAGACTCCTCCCCCGCAACCGGTCGCCGATCCGTTTGGCGGGCTGCAGCCGGATGCATTCAGGCTACCGAAGATGCCGAAGACACCGGCCATCTCTCAGGAGGCAAAGTACTTCCTGAAGGTGATGTTCGGGGTGATTCTGATCTGCGGCGCGCTGATCGGCTTCGTGTGGATGTTCAGTTCGGCATATCGGGGCTATCAGCATCAGGGGGGCGAGCAGCAGATCAACATCCACCTGGAGAATGGCAAGCGATACTTCGAGAATCAGAGCTACCAGGCGGCGATCGAGGAGTTCAACCAGGTCCTCAAGGTCGCCGTCGATCCGAAGCTCGTCAAGGTGACTCGCAGGAATGTCGCGGCGTGTTATCTGCAGATCGGCATCCAGAACGAGAACTCCGGACGGGCCTATGATGCCATCGGGAACTACAAACAGGCTATGCAATACGATCCCGCCTATGCCGATCCGTACCTGTTCCTCGGAAACGCGCTGGAGAAGATTAGCCAGAATGACGCCGCATTCGCCGCGTGGGAGAATGCATGGAAGGCCGAGCCCGGGAGTCAGGCTGCGACCACTGCGAAGGAGAATACGGCGACCCTGTACTGCAAGATCGGCGACCAGGCGTATGGAGGTGGCCGGAGCGACGAGGCCATTCAACATTGGCGCAAGGCGATGGAAACCGCCCCTGGGACGAAAGGAGCGATTGCCGCCCAGGAGCGAATCGAGCAAGCGACGGGCACCGGCCGCTCCAACTGATTCGTACTCTCGACTTCTTCTCGCCATGTAGTGGCCGTGCCTCCGTGCCGGCCATCACGAGGCCCATGGCCGGCACGGAGGCACGGCCACTACATGGCGAGGGCGGGGATCGGGAACGGTCATTCCTGATAGACGAAGGAGATGTACGCGCCGGCCGCGAGGACGAGGATCGCGCCGAGGAGTATCCGCAGGCTGAACGGGTCGCCGAACAGGAGGATCCCAGCCGTCGAGGAGTACACGACCGTCGTCATCTGGATGATCCCCGATTCCCCCGCCCCGGACCACCGCATCGCGTAGGTCATCGCCAACTGCCCGAATGTGCTCGATACCCCCATCAACACCAGCAGCCACCAGCCGAACGCATCGGGCCAGACCGGGTGCTGTGCAAACATCGCGATCAACCCGGCGGTTGCACCGAATACGCACAGTGAGAAGAAGACCGACACGGCGGACTCCGTCTTCCTCAGCTCCCGGATGATCACGATCGCGACAGCCGAGGTGATCCCCGCGAAGAATCCATAGAAGTCACCCGCGCGCAACCCTCGGAGATCCGGTTGAGCGACCAGATAGAGGCCGAACAGGGCGACGACAACCATCACCGCCGTGCTGGGACGCAGTCGCTCCCGGATGAGGAGCGCTCCGAATAGCGGCGCATAGATGAAGTAGGAGTTCCCCAGGAAGACGCTGTTCGTCAGGGTAGTCGCACCCTCTCCCTTTGCGGCGGCAAGGCTGAGGAAGTACAGGAGTATCGCTATCCCGCCGAAGAAGCCTCTCGCGGCAAGTAGCCAGCGCCGGTCGAGCTTGATCTGAGCCCTCCCTGACTTGTGGAGAACACCCAGGACCGCCAGCCCAAACAGGAAGCGCACGAGCGTGGTCTCCGAGCCGGGGATATCGTGCAGGCCCGCCACTCGTACCGAAACAGCCATGACCGCGAAACTCATCGACGACATGGTGAGCCAGAACGGACCGTTCGTTCGCAGTCCTCGGCGCATGGGTGTCCTAACTTGGTTGTCAGGTGCTCCTGCTTGCATGGGCCATGATAGCATGGCCTTTCAAGCGGCGGCAAATCGTCTATTGCCTGTCAGCCGGTCATCTGATATAATCCTCGGGCAATACGTTCTACTCTAACCCCTCAGGAGGACAAACGTCATGCCCGCCGGCCGAAATCCCAACCGCACATCCGGTTTCACCATCATCGAATTGCTGGTGGTCATCGCCGTTATTGCCATACTGTCAGGCATTCTGCTCCCAATATTCCTCTCTGCCAAGGAATCTGTCCGTAACTCGCAATGCCAGGCGAACCTCAAGCAACTCTACGTCGCATTCGAGCTGTATGCCGACAATTGGAATGGCGTCTGGCCTGGCCCCGGCGGATACAAGGGCGACAACTGCTACTGGGCACAGGAGAGCGGAGGGGGCGTGGATGCGTACCTCAAGAACCAGGAGAAGGGCGGAGAGAGCGTCTTCTGCTGCCCATGCTACACAGGCGTATATGCCTCGCCATGGTCGCCACGGACCTATGGCATGAACTCGTTCCTGCGGACGATGCGGAAAACTTATTCTTACCCACAGTATCTGAAGTTCCCGGGGATCAGAGAGACTAGCATCCTGTACCCAGGCCGCACGATCCTGCTCTATGAAGGCATGCCCGAGGATAAGACGAATACCAACGGCGAGGGATATGTGTATCGCTGCGGTGACTGGACACTGGTGCGAGGATATACCAAGTATAAGCACTACCAGAAGTCAGATAGGCCCTGGCATCGCGGGCGGAACAACTACCTCTTCTGTGATGGACACATCGAATCACGTGTGCCGGAGGAATCTGGCGCCGAGTTGACCTCGCCGGACAATGACCTTTGGACCGTTCGTAAGGACAGATACCCTATGAGGTAAGCGGGCCGCTACATTCCGGCCACTCGGTCGAGAACGTCCTGCAGCTTCTGCCTGATCGCGGCCGCCAGGTCATACAGTTCCGAGCCGTCCACGAGCCTGAACTGCTCGATGGGATCGACCGCTGCGACCGCGGTACCCTCGGCTCGCTCGAAAACAACGACGTTGTGCGGCATCACAAGCCCTGCATCCATGTCGGCCATCAGCGCCTGCCGAGCGTAGGTCGGATGCCAGGCCTCGAGTATGACGTACCTTGGAAACTGAACACTCGGATCGGCACGGAGTGCCTCGGCGACGTCGATCTCGCCCGCAATGTCGAACCCCTCGGCGTCAAGCGCCCGTCGGACCGCGCCCAGCGTCTCATCGAAGGGGGTGTCCATCCACATCTTGGTGCCGAACACCGACTCCTCGGGGGTGCATATGCTTGGTCCCTCTGCGACCTCGGTTATTCCAGATTCGCACTGCTCATCCACGGTGTGATCCTCCTGCACGTTTATATCGGGTTACCCTGAGGCCGAGGAGTTCAAACCGCGACTCCGGGTCACCTCACCGACGGCGGCGACGATCCTACTCGAGATCTATCACCAGTTCGGGCAGTGAGCAGAGAGTCGCGTGGATGAGGCAACTGCCGGCAACCTTCTTGACCGCCTGCCGACGGTTCTCGGGGATGCCCTTCGGCACTTTGACTTTGGCATGCAGGCGCCCGATCCGCATGGGGTCCTTCACGATATCCGAGGCGACATCGACCGTCATCCCCTCGCAGTCGATCCCGGCCTGTTCGCAGTACGCGGTCACGTACACGCCGATGCACGTCCCGAGCGAGGCCGCAAGAAGCTCGGGGGGCGTCATTGCCGTATCAGTGCCGCCCTTCTCAGGTGGCAGATCGGTCGTGATCTTGTGTCCGCGTGTCTCGGCGGTGAACTTGGTCCCGCCTTCGTAGGAAATCTTCATGTGTGTCCTCCCTTTTCTGGAGTGCGGAAGCGGAGTCTCCTAGATCCTGAATCAAGTTCAGGATGACAACGGGCGCTGTCATCCTGAACTTGATTCAGGATCTAGGAGACTCCGCTTCCGCACTCCATATCAACCGGCCCGATCCAGGGCCAGCAGCAATCCGATGACGGCGCCGATTACGACGCTGACATACGGATTGCAGACGAGCTTTCACCCGCCGCCCATCGATCGGCTGAGAAGGCTGAGCAGATAGCCCAACGCTCCGCCGATGACGATTCCCATTGCCATTTTCATATACTCACTCCGTAAGAAAGCCGATGACCACCGGCTCATTGTCGGGGCTTTCACCCGCTTGGCTTGCATCCGGCTTCGATGTACGCGCGAAGGGCTGCAAACGTCGACATCAGCCTATTTGTCTCCTTCGACCCGCATTTCGGACACTCCTTCACGTCCTTCGATTCGCTCAGCGGTTCCAGAATCGAGAACTTGTGTCCGCAGCTACTGCATTTGAACTCATGTATGGGCATGTGATTCACCTCTTGTCATGCAAGCTTGAGGAAGAGCTTCATCGCATCTTCCAGGGATTCTTCTTTACCCGCTTTCTGTTCGAGGCATTCCGCCATGTGGCGGCTCAACATGAGAAAGCCAACTCGGTCGAGCGCGCCCCTGACGGCGGAGACCTGAGTGATGATCTCGGTGCAGTCGGACTGATCCTCGACCATCCGCTGGAGGCCGCGCACCTGCCCCTCGATCCTCCGCAGCCTGTTCAGAAGCTCCCGACACGTCTCGGATCTATCCTGCATCGTGTCACCTCGCAACGATTATACCCCTGGGGGTATCCTTGGAAACATTGTACTCGAGCATAGCCCGCCTGTCAAGGGTTTTGTGATGCAATCCAGGGGTCAGAGCGCCCGAACATCACAATGCAGTGGCCAATCGTTCGTGGAGTTGTTCGTCAGTAAGGCCGTCGATCTCGAAGGTCTTCTGGCGGCTGGTATGGCCTGAGACCAGAGTGATCTGCGACTTCTTGATGCCGAGTTGGTCCGCGAGGAACTCGATGGCGGCCTTGTTCGCGGCGCCCTCGACCGGCGGCGCGGTGAGCTTGATACTCAGCACGCCGTCCTCCCACCCGGTGATCTGGCTGCGGGAACTGCGCGGGTTGATTCGGACTCGGAGCAGGGTCTTCATAGCATGTGACAGGACCAGATCGGGAGGGCGAGGCTCCGTCCGAGCCGGATGCTTCGGCAGCAGAACGAAGTGCCGCTACCGAAGCATCCGGCTCGGACGGAGCCTCGCCCTCCCGACCTGATCACCTCTTCACCATCCTCTGATAGATGTCTTCCCAGCCCTCACCCTCGGGCCGGGGCTCGAAGTCTTCGAACTTGTCGCCGCGCAGGTGGAGAGTGCCTCGCTGACCCGTGCGCGAGGAGGCGTAGATCGCCTCGACGACCTCGAATTCCTGCTGGCGGCCATCGTACTCGATGGTCAGATAGTAACGGCCGCCCTGAGGGCTCTCATCTTTTCGCCGGTCCATGATTCCGGCCTGGATCTCCCGGAGCTTCTGGAGACGGTTGGCCTTCCATTCTCGATAGCCCCGCTGCCAGACGAGCGCGACCATTATCCACATCAGGATCGCATATATCGCGAGGGCAATACCTATTGTCAGGGGGCTCATAACTCTATTCTCGCAGAAAAAAGGTCGGCACGGAGGCGCGGCCACTGCATGTGATCATCCAGCCAGAATGAACAGCAGAGCGAATGCGACCGCGTTCGTACACGCATGGGCGACCATGTTCGGCAGCAGTGACCCGCGCTCCCTAAAGACTACCGCAAAGACCGCGCCGAGCACAAGTATCGGGAGCAGGCCGACCGGAAGCGGATGAACAAGGCCGAAGACGACGGCTGAGACGATCACTCCGGCGGCGACCCCCCATTTGGCCCTCAGGCTGTTGAAGAGGACACCGCGGAAGAACAACTCCTCGAAGAAGGGCGCTGCCACAACTGCCAGCATGAAGAGCGCCAGTTTGGCAACCCATGATTCGGACTCGATGAACAGCGGAACGATCGGATTCTCGTGCGATGGGATGAATCGACTGACCCACTGCAGGATGAATATGCTCAACAACACGAGCGGGAGCGCCGCCGCATAGCCAGCGATCCCGGCGAACACATCGGCGAGTGGCCGTCGTGACCTCAGTCCGATCGACTCCCAGGTCATTCCGGCAGCGCGAAGGCGGTCGGCGAGTACGAAAACAGCCAGCAGCCCGGAAAGGACATAAGCAGTGGCGGCGAAGATCACATCGCCGGTCGCGCTGAGCTTCACCCCGGCAGCGGCGAGCCAGATTCCACCGAGCAACTGCACAACGACGATCGCCAGCATGTATCCCACGAACGCTTCGAGCAGGTATCCGGACACCCTCGCCCGCACGACGGGATCGTCGCTCGCGGATGGCAGATCGGCGCTTCCGACGCCCTTCGGCGTCTTGCCGGCGTACCAGATGAGCAACCCGATGCCGACAAGCCCGAGAGCGCCGAGCACCAGGATCAGCACCACCGCGTATACAAGTGTGTGCAAAGCTTCACTCCCTGCGATCCCCTTCTGTTCCTGCGCCTGCTCACTCAGGCCTGCACGTGCGTAGAGATGGCTCAGAGCTATGTGCTCGTACCAGCCAAGGTGGAGCCGCCGGATGCGCTGCTGATAGACGGCTACCTTGGAGAGATCGATCTTGTCTGCCAGATAGATGTCCCTCCACATCGCCGATTCCGACGGACTGAGTTTCCCGAGGTGTTCGGTCGCTTTGCGCGAAGATTCATGGCTCAGGATGATCAACCGCCGATAGACATCGGGACTGGGATCTTCGCGGATGGACCGCTCGTAAAGCTCAGCAGCAAGGGTGTAGGCCTGCCCGGCATTCGCTCTCAGGAGAGGGAAGGAGTGAGAATAGTAATATGCTGTCTTGGCCTGGAGGTCGCCCTGCAGAGTTTTCTCGGATATCGAGGCCGGTTCGACAACCCGCATCCCTTCGAACTGCGCGACCGCTATGCCGATCAGGATGACGGCCAGAAGAGCCAGAAGCAGTATGAACCTGCCCTGAGGGTATCCCCTGCCCTGCTCCGGGTTCTCCACCGGTTGGTCGCTGAGTTCCACTTATGCTTACACTGCCCCTACGGCCTCCACACTGGGCCCCACCACAACCGGTTGATCAACCCCTGGATGACACCGAGCGCGACAATCGCCAACAACGGCGAAAGATCGAGGCCTCCGGTGTTATACCGAGAAAGCACTCGGCGGAACGGCCGGATCACCGGATCGGTGATCCGATCGAGCAGCCGCATGAAGTCCGGATACTTGCGGCTAAGGTCCGGTACCCAGGACATGATCGCCCTGACGATGATCAGGACGGTGAGTACGGTTATGGCTTTGTCTACCAGATACAGGACTATGCCAAGCATCGGATTCACGGTGTACCTCCCGCAGTAGCAAAATCCCCCGACCTGATGGCTGTAGCCTAGCCCCTTGTGGGCGTCCGGCTCTGGTCTCAGTCGAACGCCCACAAGGGGCTAGGCTACGGGTGTCAGGCCAGGGGAACATCAAACCTGGTATGCCTCGATCACGCACGAATGATCAGCTCTTCGATGCGTTACCGATCGCCTTCGACCTCACGGTCGCAGCGGTGACCGCCCTCATCAGGGAGGACCGGAAACCTGCTTCTTCCAGGGCGGCGATGCCTGCGATAGTAGTGCCGCCGGGAGTCGTGACCTTGTCTCGAAGCTCGGCCGGATGCTCGCCGGTCTCGATCACCATCTTCGCGGCGCCGAGGACCGTCTGGGCTGCCAGAGTCAATGCCGCGTCGCGAGGAAGACCAACCTGGATGCCGCCCGCCATGAGCGCTTCTATCATCATGTAGACATAGGCCGGCCCGCTCCCACTCAGCCCGGTCACGGCGTCCATCTTGTCCTCGGTCACACGAACGACCACACCACACGCGCTGAATATCTCTGCGGCCAGGTCCATCTGATCGGGAACGGCGCGTCTGCCCGGAGCGATGGCGATCGCTCCCTCGCTGATGAGACACGGAGTGTTCGGCATCACGCGGATGACGGAGACCTCCTCCTCGAGCATCTGCTCGATCGTGGCTGTAGTGATGCCGGCCGCGATCGAGATGACCAATTGCCTCGGCGTGACTACATTGCCCAGGCTCTCGAGCGCGTCAGCCATCACGAACGGCTTCACCGCCAGGATGAGGATGTCGGACGATTCGGCGACGGACCGATTGTCGGCGACGGCTCTGATTCCCATTCCGCTGAACAGAGCGCGTCTCTTCTCGTCGGGGTCGAACGCCGTAACGGCATCTGACGAGACTCCCGCTTTGAGGAGGCCGCGAGCGATGGCCTCGGCCATCATCCCCGCGCCTATGAAACCGATCTTCTTGCCTTGCAGCATGGTGTCAATCCCCTGCGGGCCAGCGCCTACGATGTTGGGTCTGGAGTTGGACTCCAGACCCCTCCGTCGGGTACGCGGTCCGGAGTCCAACTCCAGACCCAACATCGCAAGCGACGGCCACTACACTCCGGTATCGAAGATGCTCGTGCTGACTTTGCGCAGGTCGTCGGGCACCTCGATCACGACGTTACTCGGGGCGAACAGATAGACCCGATCGCCGACCTTCTCGACGAACCCGTTGAGCGCGTATGTGACGCCGTTCAGGAAGTCGATGATCCGCTCGGACATCTCCTGGGGCGTCTTCTCGAGGTTGACTATCTGCTGCCGGCCTTCCTTGAGACCGTCGGCAGCGAGTCGCGCGTCTTCGAATGTGACCGGCAGCCTGATTGACACGTGACTTACCCTCGTGGACTGGAGTCGAAGAGTGACGGGCCGCCTGCGGGCTTCGTCTCCCGGATGGCCGTCGTCCTCGTAGTCATCCTCTTCGACCTCTGAGATGCCGATCAACCCCTTGATCGTCGTCAAGAAGCCACGCTTCTCGAGATCATCCGTGGACATATGATTGTTCATCGCGGGCACTCCTTCTTCCTCTAAGACCAACCGTGCAATCTATCCGTAGTGGCCATGCCTCTGTGCCGGCCATGCTCTGCGGCTGTCCCAATGGCCGGCACAGAGGCACGGCCACTACAATCTGTCGCTGATTACCGACGCGGGCCGAAGATGGCTGTGCCGATTCGCACCATGTTGGAGCCTTCCTCGATTGCCGCCTCGAAATCCGAGGTCATTCCCATTGATAACCATTTCCGGTTATCGGTGGGAAGTTCCTCCCAAAGTTTTCTGAGTTGCGAAAATGATCGGCAGATCGCGGCTTCGTCGTCGGTGAACGGAGCGATCCCCATCATCCCCAGCACTTTCACGCCGGGGAGCGCTGAGACGTCTCCCGCAAGCCCGAGTGCCTCATCCGGCGAGATGCCGGTCTTGGTCTCCTCCCCGGAGATGTTGACCTCGACGAGCACGTGCTGCGTCTTTCCGATCGAGGAGGCCCTCTTCCCGATCTCCTGCGCGAGCGGGAGGTTGTCGACACTCTGGATCAGGTCGAACACCCTGACGGCGTGCCCGGTCTTGTTCCGCTGGAGATGACCGATCATGTGCCATCGAACCTGGCCGCCAATGATGTCATACTTAGCGACCGAATCCTGGACATAGTTCTCCCCGATATCAGTCACACCGTCGGCGATCGCTTCCTGGATGGCCACCGCATCGACCGTCTTGGTGACGGCAACCAGAACGATATCCCCGGGATCCCTGCCGGCACGTTCCGCGGCTGTGACGATACGCTCTCGAACACGGAGCAGGTTGTCGGCGATTGACATATCCGGACACCTGTAACACTTGCTCAGTTGGCGGCATTATAGCACAAAGGGACTGCTCGAACAACGGACTGCCGGTCTTGGTGACGGCTGTCATTCTGAGCGTAGCGAAGAATCTGTCTGCGCACGGCCAGATTCTTCGCTACGCTCAGAATGACAGCGGCGGCGATCACGTTTTTCTCCCCACGAAGAAAGCCCGATCGCTCCTCTTGCTTGCCGGTCGGAACGAGTAGCCGTTGTAGACGGCATCGACTTCGATGCCGGAGGTCCGAAGCATGGCGCAGATCTCCTCTATGTCGTATGCGCGCTGGTAGTGGACAAGCTCGATCTCCCTCGGCTCGGGGCCTCTGCGGTACAGGAATCTCATGTCGATGCGGCATATGCGGGTAAGGCTGTTGTAGGAGCTTTTCCAGTCATAGAGGACCGGCCCCAGGAAACGGCGTTACTCTGATCGAAGAACCCGGCGGCGAGTGCGAACTCCGTATTCATGTCGAATATGAAGAGCCCGTCATGCTCGAGGTGCGCAGAAACACGGTCGAATGCCTGCTGGAGCTTGTCGGCTTCGAGGATGTAGTTCAGGCTGTCGAACAGCGAGATCACGAGGTCGAACTTCCCCGGGATCGAGAGCTTTGACGCATCGCCCACGTGGAATTCGATCTCTCGCCCGGCCTTCCGCGCCTTCGACCGAGCGATCTCGATCATCTCGGGCGAAATGTCGACACCGGTCACATCAAAGTGGCGCTCGGCCATCAGGATGCTCGCGCTCCCCGTCCCGCAGCAGAGATCGAGCACACGGCCCGGTTTGCGGCCCGCACGGCGCAGGATGCGCTCGACGTAGTTGACCCACTCGGAGTAAGGCACTCCCGTCATCAACTCGTCGTAAAGGAAAGCGATCTCGTCGAACTGCGCGGAGATCGATGCAGGCTCATCCAGTCCCTTGGGCTTCATGAGCACAGTCTACCACAGGCGGAGGGGAAGTGAACAGGGGACGGTCGTCAAGCGGAACGGAGGATCGGCGCTGAACGACCGCGCTCGGCATCGGCGGTCATCCTCTCGATGATCAGCGAGGGCGGGATGGCCCCGAAGCTGAGGAACTCGTCATGGAAGCGTTTGAGGTCGAACCGGCTGCCGAGTTTGCGCTTCACCTGGTCCCTCAGATCGAGGAGCATCAGCTTGCCGACCACATAGGTCATCGGCTGAGTAGGGCTCATCGCGTAGCGTTTCACCTCGGCGGCAGCGCACGCTTCATCAATACATGCCTTATCCACCAACATACCGACCGCCTCTTCGAACGTCATCCCGCCCGTATGCAGGCCCACGTCTATGATCACCCGGCATGCGCGCCATAGCATGTCCTTGAGCTGGAACAACTCGATTCGGGGGTCATTGTAGAACCCCTCGTCCTGCATCAACTCCTCGCAGTAGAGCGCCCAACCTTCCATCAAGAGGCTGTTCAGCATCTGCCTCCGCAGGGGGTACGGCGAGTCCATCGCCCTGGTGAGTTGGAGATGATGGCCCGGGAACCCCTCGTGAAGCGCGATGATCGGGATAGAGTAGACACAGTGCTCCAGAAGCTGTGCTTTCTGCTGCTCCTCTGTCGCCGTCTCGTCGATCGGTGTCACCCAGATGCAGCCGTTCTTCTTGTCACTGAAGGGCGCCGGTGGGAAGTATGCGGCGTAGGGCATCACGTTGCGTTCAACCTCGGGAGTGATGCCAACGTCCAACGGTGCGTCGTCAGGAACAGTGACGAGATCGTGCTCCAGGATGAAATCCCTTGCGGATTCGAATGCTTTGCGGTACGCGTCCACCAGGTCTCCCTTCGAAGGGTGGTCGTGCTTCAACCTGGATATCAATGCCGGCCAGGGAACGGATGGATCGATGGCGGCGGAGACCTCGGCAATCCGGGTCTGAGTTTCGAGCAGAACTCTGGTCCCCAGTGCCACCAGATCGCTCGAAGTACAGGTCATGCAATGCTCGTGGTGGAGCATCTGCTCGTAGACATCGCCACCGACAGCCAGATCGCCGTGTGCGTTCGGGAGCACCTCTCCCCGGAGCCATTTATCATAGGATTCGAATGCACGGATGACCGTCTCATTGGCAGTCAGGGTCTCCCGCTCAATCCGAGTACCGGCGGAGATCGCGGGCAATTCGTCGCGGAAGAACGCAAGCGCTCCCCGGTTGACGCCGAGCGCGATCTCGACAAAGACGGACGCAGGGTTGCGAATGCTCTCCTTCGAAATCGACAGCATCTCGGGGATCTCCCGCATCCTCTCCAGCATGAGGGGCAGCACCTCTTGCGGTGAGCCGGGATTCCTCATCAGCAGGCTCAGGCAGCCCCATACAGCCTGAGAACCGTACAGACTGGGGTTGTTCTCCCATGAGCGCTGCTCGTCGAGCATGCAAAGATAGCTGTGGGCAAGGGCAATCGCGAGCCGACGATTGAGTTCCTGATCGACGTCAAGCATTGAGGGATCGACATCCGTTTCGAGCCCCTTGACGCACCTGCTCAGCGAACTGCAGTAACCTTTGATGGCGTGAGAGGAGAGGTCCCCAAGGGTGTGATCATACTTCTGGACGCCAAGTATGGTTGCGCCGACCGTATTGGACTGCCAGATCGTCTCAAGAATGCAATTGGAAAGGTGTTCCAGGCGTTCAGTGTTCTCATTGCCGGGTATGGACACTACTGATACTCCTTCTATTCAACACCCCGAGTTTTCGGGCGACCGTAGAAGGATCGCCCCTACGGACTGACGTACATGCACGCTCGCAGCCCGCGCCGGCGCTGAGAGGACTACATCAATTATCGGTATACTTGCCTGGGTCTTTAGCCACAAAGCGGGGGAAATGGTTGATGGTGAATGGTTGATGGTTGATGGTTCATGGTACATGGTTGATGGGGGACGGTCTCCATTCCCCATTACCCGCCCCCAATAACCATTGACCATCAACCGTTTACCATACCCACGAAGCGGGCGTAGGCGTCCTCGATCGCGTCGTCGGGCTGCGGCTCGTAGGCGATGACCTCGAACGAGTTGCGAACGATCTCCCTGCCCTGCTCGAGGGAGCCGATATGCCCGAGCCCGATGGCCTGAACGATGATGTTCCCGATCGCGGTGGCCTCGATCGGGCCTGCGATGACCGGGCGGCGCATCGCATTGGCGGCGAGTTGGCAAAGAAGTCTGTTCTGCGTGCCTCCGCCGACCATATGTATCCGATCGAGCCGATGACCGGTCAGCACTTCCAGGCGTTCCAGCACCCAGCGGTACTTCAGGGCGAGGCTGTCGAGCGCGGTCCGCACGATCGAGCCGACATCCTCCGGCACGGGCTGATTCGTCCGCTTGCAGAACTCCCGGATGCGCGACGGCATATCACCCGGAGGGAGGAACGACTGATCGTCAGGGTCCACGAGCGACTTGAGAGACTCGGCTGAGGATGCCATGTCGGTCAACTCGGCGTATGAGTAGTCCCTGCCCTCTTTCTGCCACGTCCGGCGGCACTCCTGAACGAGCCAGAGGCCCATGATGTTCCTCAGCACGCGGAACGTGCCTGCGACACCGCCCTCGTTGGTAAAGTTAAGCTTCTGGGTCGTATCATTGATGATCGGCTGCTTCGACTCGATGCCCATGAGCGACCAAGTCCCGGAGCTGATGTACGCGTAAGACTCCGTGGTGCATGGGACGGCGGCGACGGCGGATCCGGTATCGTGGGTCGCCGGCGCGATGAACGGAATCGCACCCGAGCCGATCTCATCCGCCACCGACTGCCGGATGTTGCCGAGGACCGTGCCAGGCTGCACGATGTCGGCGCTCAGGAAGTGACTCGGGATGCCGAGCTTCTCGAGCATCTCCTTCGCCCACGTGCCGGTTCGCGGATTGTAGAACTGCGTGGTCGTCGAGTCGGTGAACTCGTTTGCCTTGACGCCCGTGAACCAGAAGTTGAGCAGGTCGGGCATCATCAGCATCGTCTTCGCCACATCGAGGATCCACCGCTCAGTTCGGGAAGCGGCGAACATCTGGAACAGGGTGTTCAACTGCATGAACTGGATGCCGGTCTGCGCGTAGATCTCGCTCTTCGGAACGATCTTCGCGGCCTCTTCGACCATCCCGTTGGCTCGAGGATCGCGGTAGGCTCGGGGGTTCTCGATAAGGATATCATCCGGGCCGAGGAGACCATAGTCCACGCCCCAGGTATCGACTCCGGCTCCGGCGACATCCTTGCCGTGCTCCTGGACCGTCGCGCGCAGGCCGTGCTTCATCTCGCTGAAGAGCCGTAGCGCATCCCAATACAGGCGGTCACCCAGCCACACGGGCGTGCTCAGCCAGCGATGTGTCTCGGTAAGGGACAGCTTCCCTTCATCCAGCAACCCGAGCACCGATCTTCCGCTCTCCGCCCCAAGGTCGAACGCCACGAATTTGAGTCCGCCTGCCATGACAACCTCCCCAGTAAGCAATCCTGGGCAATTCTACCAGAATCCTTCCGGGCGGTAAAGGCTCTGGAGTGCGGAAGCTACGCGGACTCCGCTTCCGCACTCCAAAGGACTTGCTCGGCCATATGTCGAACTCCCCCTTTGGAGTGCGGTGGCTTGACACCGCTCTTGACTCCGTATCACAGTGCGAGATGGTGGTCAAGGCGGTGTCAAGCCACCGCACTCCAGAGGGCCCAGGAGGTCGGGGACATGGACAAGCCGTGTGATTGCATGATGAACCGGCGGAGGTTCCTTCAGGCGGCGGGTGGCACACTCGCATGCTGGTCACTTCTTCCGCTGACAGAGTCAATGGTCTGCGCTGGCCCACTTAGCCGTACACCGGTCTTCCCGAAGTCGAAAGCCAAAGTGGGACTGGTATTCTGCCACGTTCCATCAGGACATCCTACCTGGCCGACGAAGGACTACGACTACGACGCCCGAGCGAAGGAACTCACCACCAAATTGACGGAAGAATGCCCGCAGGTTGATTTCATAGTGAAGGATGCGCACAACGCGGGCGAGGCCGCTGCCATCCTCAAGGAGCTGCCCGACGTGGATGGCTTCCTGGTTTACGTGATCGGCATCTGGACGAACGTGCCGAATGCCATCATGCGATCCGGCAAGCCCGTCGTGCTGGTAGACGACCTCTATGCCGGATCGGGTGAGGTGCTGATCCAGAGCGGCGTCGCTCGCAGGGAGAAGCTTCCGGTCGCCGTCGTCAGCTCGTCCGAGATTCACGACGTGGCTGATGCGGCCGATCTCTTTGTGGTCATCCACTCCATGAAGGAAACGCGGATACTCGATGTGGTCGACTACGATATTACGGCCGCGTCTGGCAAGATCAAGGAGACCGTCGGCGCGACGGTGATCAAAATGGACTCCCAGGAGATGGCGTCCTACTACTCCAGGGCCGACGAGAAGGAGGCCGCTCAATGGGCCGACCTCTGGATCGGCCAGGCGAAGAGGGTCGTCGAGCCGTCGAGGGACGAGCTGATCAAGTCGGGCAGAATGTACCTCGCCCTGAGCAGCGCGTGTGCCGAAAAGAGGGCCGATGCCGTGAGCATGGATTGCCTCGGCATGTTCTACACGGGCCGGGTGACCGCATACCCATGCCTCTCCCACTTCCAGTTCAACAACGACGGCGGCACCGGCGTCTGCGAGGGAGACCTCAACTCGACGTGCACTCAGCTCATGATGCGATACATGACGGGACGGCCGGGATACGTTTCCGATCCGGTGATCGATACCGCGACGGATGAGATCATATATGCCCACTGCGTCGGCTCGAACCGCATGTTCGGTCCGAAGGGCAAGGCGAACCCGTATATCATCCGCTCGCACGCGGAGGACCGGAATGGCGCGTCGATCCAGTCGCTCATGCCCTCGAATGAGCCGATCACGACGCTGGCCTTCGACGTGTGGAGCAGGACCATCGTGCTGCATACGGCGAGGACGACCCGTAACATCGATGAGTCGAAGGCATGCCGAACGAAGCTGGCCGCGAAGACGAATGCCCAGGCGGTCCTCGACAATTGGAGCATGGGCTGGCACCGCGTCACCGTCTACGGCGACTGGCGCAAGCAGGTGATCAACCTGGCGCGGCTCTGCGGCATGACAGTGGTCGAGGAAGACAAGGTCGCCGGATGAGGAACCACGGAGGCACGGAGGGCACGGAGAAGGGGAGGATGAGGCTGATAGGTACAATGCTCTTCGTTCTCCTGATTGGGATGGCGGCGGCGGATGGGAAGGAGACAGGCGTGTTCTATCCCGAGAAGATGGTCCAAGAGGCCAGGGCGAACATGGACAAGGACCCATGGGCCGCCAAGCAGCGGAAGTTGATCGTCCAGGCGGCCGAGCCGTGGGCGAAGATGTCGGACGACGAGCTGTGGGGGCTCATGTTCGGGCCGACGATCCATCGCTCGTGGATGGTCTTGTCGGACGGCAATTGCCCGTCCTGCAAGCAGGCTGTCGTCATGTACGACTGGATCGTGGACGCGATCAACCAGCCGTGGAAGATGCGATGTCCCAGGTGCCAGGAGCTTTTCCCCAAAAACGACTTCGGCAAGTTCTACCGCTCCGGCCTCGATGAGCACGGCATCTTCGATCCGAAACGGGCCGATAGATCGCTGCTCTTCAACGCCGAGCACGCGGACCCCAAGGATCCGCTGCACATGTTCGGCGTGGATGACGGGACGGGCTACCTCCAGGACGGCAAGAAGTGGCAGTTCGTGAGCGCGTACCTGATCTATGGCCAGTGGAAGCAGGCCGTGCTCGGCGGCATCCGAAACCTGTCGACGGCCTATATCGTCACCGGCGACAGGAAGTATGCCCACAAGGCGGCGATCCTCCTCGACCGCGTGGCCGATCTCTACCCCACTTTCGACTACATGACCCAGGCGGACCTCTACGACGATCGCAACCACAGCCACGGATATGTCTCCGTCTGGCACGATGCCTGCGAGGAGACCCGCGAGCTTGCTTTGGGCTATGACATGATCTTCGACGGCATCAAGGGCGACAAGCCGCTCGTCACATTCCTCGCCGCCAAGTCGAAGACACACGGCCTGGAGAATCCGAAGGCCTCCACAGCGGACATCACCCGGAACATCGAGGACCGCGTACTCAGAGACTCGCTGAAGAACCGACCCAAGGTCGAGTCGAACTACCCTCGCACCGACGTGATGTATGCCATCATCGAAGCGGTGCTCGGCTGGCCGAATGACAAGGACCACGTGTATGCGATCCTCGATCCGATGCTCGAGCGGGCGACCGCCGTCGATGGCGTGACCGGCGAGAAGGGCCTATCCGGGTACTCGAGCTTCACGATCCGAGGCGTGGCGAACATGCTGGCCCAGTTCTCGCGCGTCGATCCCGAGTTCCTGGGCGACCTGTTGAAGCGCCATCCCAGAATCCATGATATGTACCGCTTCCACATCGACACATGGTCGTTCGGGCGGCACTATCCGCTCATTGGCGACGCGGGCTGGTTTGGCGAGAACATCGAGACGTATGTCGGCATGGACCTCTGGAAGGGCTTCCAGGAGAATCCGATCATGTACTATTTCGCACTGGCGCCATCAACGTTCAGGCTCCTGTGGGACCTGTACGAGACGACCGGCGACACGGCGTTCGTCCAGATGGCATATCTCGCGAACAACAAGAAGCTCGATGGCCTGCCATATGACCTGTTCAGCGACGACCCGAAGGCGTTCCAGCAGAAGGTCGGCGACGTGATCGCGAAGGTCGGCGCGTACCCTGAGCAGGTCAGCGTGAACAAGCAGCAGTGGCACCTCGCCACACTTCGGTCGGGCGACATGAACACCGGCCGGGCGCTCTGGCTTCTGTATGACTCATTGGGCGGCCACGGACATGCGAACCACATGACTCTCGGGCTATATGCCAAGGGCCTCGACCTGATGCCTGACTTCGGCTACAAGCCCGTGAACTTCGGCGGCTGGGGCGCACCGAAAGCCGTCTGGTATGGCATGTCGGCATCGCACAACACGGTCGTCGTGGACGGCATTGACCATGGCAACGGCTTCGGCGCGACGACCCTCTGGGCCGACGGGAGGCAGTTCCGCGCAATCCGGGCGTCCGGCCCCCAGCCGATGGGCGGGCAGCAGTTCGAGCGGACCGCGGCTCTGATCGACATACCGGACAAAGACTCATACGTCCTCGATGTCTTCCGGGTGATCGGCGGCAAGGATCACGCGAAGTTCATGGGCAGCCACTATGGGCCGATCACGACCGAGGGGCTGAATCTCGAACCGGCGCCGGATTACGGATACGGCACGCTGATGCGCAACTTCCGGGTCGATCACTCGCCCGCGCCGGGATGGAGCGTCGATTGGGATGTCGAGGACCGCTATAAGTATCTCCCCGAGGGGTCGGATGTCCATCTGCGGTACACCGATCTGACCGTCGGCGCACAGGCATACACCTCCGAAACGTGGATCCAGGCGGGGAACTTCAACACGAACAACGAGGAGTGGATTCCCCGCATAGTGACCCGCCGCCAGTCGTCCGATGCGCCGCTCGCCTCCACGTTCGTTGCGATCATCGAGCCATACGAGGTAAAGTCGAGCATCAAGGGCATTCGCCGGTTGGCGCTTCAGACGGCGGATGGAGAGGCATACCTCGATAACAATGCGGCGATCGAGGTGCGATTGGCGGGAAACCAGCGTGACCTCCTGGTCTTGATGGATGCCGAGAACCCGCTTGGTCGGAAGCCGGCCGCCGGTATCGCCGTCCAGAAGGATTGGAAACTGCGCACTGACGCCGAGTTATGCCTCGTGCGCCGGAACGCATACGGCAAGATCAGCCGGATCGTAATCTGCAAGGGAAGCTTCCTCGAGATCGGCGAGACCTCGATCAAGCTCAAGGGCAAGACCGACTTCATCGAAATCACCATCGAGAATGGGAAGCCCATCGCAGTATCCGGTGATCAGAGCGCACTGATTCGGTAGGAGGGATTTTCCGGGATGGTTCGTGCCCGGTAATCCCGAACGGTCGACCCATACGATCGGGATTACCGGGCACGAACCATCCCGGAAAATCCTACATCACTTTCGAATGAATGGGACTGCCATGACGACGCGGCGAGAGTTTCTGAAACAGACGGCCGGTCTCCTGATCGCAGGATCGGGAGCTGTCATGGCCGATACTGGGAGGGAGAACATGCCTGAGGACAATATAAAGCTCCCGGCGAGCTATTATCAGCAGTTCGACGCCGACTTCAAGCGCGATGTGCCCGGCGAGGGATACGGCGGCTGGAACAGAGCCGACATCGAGATCTCCCGCGAGCACTCCGCGCTCGTCGTCATGCACGCGTGGGACATGGGCACTCCCGAGAAGTACCCGGGATGGCATCGGGCGGTCGAGTACATCCCGCGCGCCGACAAGATCTGCCGAACGGTCTTCCCGAAGCTGCTATCGTCTGTACGGAAGTCGGGCTTCAACCTCTTCCACGTCGTCGGCGGCGGCGACTACTACGACGACCTCCCAGGCCACAAGCGCGCGGTGATGCTCGCAGGAGATGAACCCCCCGCACTCGAGCAGGCCAAGGTCGATCCGGCACTCCAGCGGCTGAACGAGTTCCGGGCGGAACACGTCTTCGTTGGAAAGCACAATGAAGCGGATGTCGAGCGTGGGTTCAAGCACCTTGGATTCCCACCGGAGGCCCGTCCTCTCGGGGATGAGGGAGTCGCGGAGAACGCGCACCAACTCCACGCATTGTGCAGGGATTCAGGCGTGAACCACCTGATCTACGCCGGATTCGCGATCAACTGGTGCCTGCTCCTTTCCCCCGGCGGGATGCTCGACATGTCCCGACGCGGATACATGTGCTCGGCGGTCCGGGATGCGACGACGGCAGTCGAGAACCGGGAGTCGGCGCGGACGGAGTCGCACAAAGAGGCGGCCCTCTGGCGCGTCGCCCTCGCATACGGCTTTGTGTTCGATGCGGATGATCTCGTCTCCGCGCTTGCCGAACATGGGAATGGAGGTTGATCGTGCAGACGCTCGTCATCATCCCGACCTACAACGAGAGGGAGAATATCGAGAAGCTGCTCTCGGAGGTCTTGCGGCAACCGGACGTACACGTGCTTGTCGTCGATGACAACTCGCCGGATCTTACGTTCGAGCTAGTGGAGGAGCTTCAGCGCACGCGATACCCCGATCAGCTCCATCTGCTCAAAAGGGCCGGCAAAATGGGCCTCGGAACGGCATATGTCGAGGGGTTCCAGTGGGCGCTGTCCCGCGATTACGACTACATCATGGAGATGGATGCCGATTTCTCGCACAACCCCGCCTACCTGCCGGACTTCCTGCGCGCGATCGAGAAGAGCGATCTCGTCCTGGGCAGCCGATATGTCCCCGGCGGCGCGATCAAGGGCTGGGGAATGCTCCGGCACTTGGTCAGCACCGGGGGGAACCTCTATGCCCGCATGGTCCTCGGGCTGCCATATCACGACATCACCGGCGGGTACAAGTGCTTTCGACGCAGTGTTCTGGAAGCGATCGACCTGGACGCGATCCACGCGAAGGGATACGCCTTTCAGATCGAGACAACGTATCGTGCGCTCTTGAAGGGATTCACTGTTGCCGAGATCCCCATAGTCTTCGAAGACCGCGTTCGAGGGAAGTCTCAGTTCTCCTGGGGCATCTTCCTGGAGGCCGCGACCATCGTCTGGGGACTACGGAGACTGACTCGTGAGTAGAAGAAGCTCCCTGCTGCTGCTGATCGTCACGGTGTTCAACCTCGTCTACAATGCGTTTCTCCCCCTGCATCCCGACGAGGCGTACTACTGGACCTGGTCGAGACATCTCGAGCTGTCGTACTTCGATCATCCGCCGATGATCGCGTACATGATCCGGGCCGCGACACTCATGGGCAACAGCGAGTTCTTCATCCGGCTGGTGGCGGTGGTCTGCATGACCGTCGCCGGCTGGTTGATCTATCGGCTGGCTCGAGGGCTCTTCAACGAGTGTGTGGCGGATATCGCCCTTCTCATTCTGCTCTTCATGCCCGTCACCCAGGCAGGATACCTGGTGGTGACTCCCGACTCCCCACTCGTCCTTTTCTGGTCGCTCACCGTGTACTGCCTGTACAAAGCGCTGTGGACCGACAACCGAAGCTTCTTCTATTGGGCGGGTATCAGCGGCGGATGCCTGCTGCTGTCGAAGTACACGGGAGTGCTCCTCCTCCCGGCGGTCCTCCTGTTCCTGTTAACGTCGCGCTACCGGACGGTCCTGCTCAAGCGCGAGGTCTACATCACGGTGCTGATGGCGTTCCTGTTGTTCACACCCGTCATCGTCTGGAACGCGCAGCACGAATGGGTTTCGTTCCGCTTCCAACTGGTGCACGGGATGGGCGGCGAGAAGACGCTGAAGCTCGCGAACCTCGGCGATTTCCTTGCAGGTCAGGGCCTCGTCATGAACCCCATCTTCCTGTTGGCGCTGCTCTATTATGCGATCCGGCACGCCAAGATCAACTTCCGGGATGAACGCCTCGCATTCCTGACTTGGCCATTCGTCCTCACCTTTCTCTTCTTCCTGTACGGCGGACTGTCCAAGAAGAGCGAGGCGAACTGGGCGGTTCCCGCATATCTCACCGGCGCTGTCCTGCTCGCGTATTGGCTGGAGAAGCTCAACCGCCGATGGGTCTATTACGCAGGCATCGCGCTCACGGTCGTGATGGTCGTGATGATCAAGTTCCCCGAGGTCTTCCCCACCCTGCCGAAGAACCTGGTGATGAAGAAGCAGTTCCTGGGCTACAAGGAGATATTCGAGCGAGGGAAGCAATATATCCGGGACCCGGAACTCGTCATCCTGAGCGACGACTATCAGGACGCCTCCGAGGCCTGGTATTACTTCGGCGGTACACGGGAGGTCTTCATCCTGAGCCCGGGGCGCGTCACGGAATACGATTTTCGCCGGGGAGATCTGGCCCGATCTCCAAAGGATGCAGTTTTCTTCGGAGACGAGGAGGACGCCGCATCCATGGGTCACATCTATCGCCGGATCGAGCTGGTGGATATCCTGCGCTATCGGAACCGATTCGTCGAGCGAGAGATGAGGGTCTACCGATGCAGCACGAAGTAGGGATGCATGGGCCCATGACAATGAAGAGAAGACGCGGCTTACACCTGCTGGATGTGCTGGTAAACGGGTTCCTCGCCCATGCCGGGATGGAGCGAATCGTGCCTCCACCGGGGTATATTGCCCTCGATCCGCACGTACACAGCCTGTTCTCGGGATGCAGCCTGTCATCCATCGAGCGCATCCTGATCCGAGCCGCTGAAGTGGGCCTGTCAGCGATCGCGATCATGGACCACAATGACCTGCAGAGCGCCGCCGTCGCGGCCGCCTGCGCGCGGGACCTCAAGAACCGAAAGCTGATCCCCGACGAATTCCTGGTGATCCCGGGCGTCGAGGTCAAGTCCGACGGCGGACACATCGGGGCGCTCTTCGTCGATCAGCCGATCCCCAAGAGGGTCAGCGTGTTGGAGACCGTGCAGAGGATCCACGAAGCGGGAGGCTTGGCTGTTGCGGTACACCCCTACCTTCGGTCGGGCATTGGTGATGCGCTGTTCGATGCGCCCTTCGATGCGGTGGAGATAGAATCGGGATCGGTTTTCAGCCGGATAGCCGCCGAGCGAGGGTACAAGCTGCTCGACGACGAGCGGCTCACGAGAGTGGCGAAGCTCGGATCGAGCGACGCGCACTACGTCGGGGCTGTGGGTATCTGCTACACACTGGTCAAGGTAAGCGAGGTCACGCCCGAGTCGATCCGGGCCGCCTTGATGCAGGGGGCGACAACCGCTCATGCGTCCGACGCTTTCCCGAGGTTCAGGAGAATGCTCGGTTGGGTACCCATGGCGGGACAGGCCCCGCTCTGACGTGCCCAGGCAGGAGTCGGGATTGCAGGCGTCGAACCTCGGGGTGAAAGCAACCAACGGACGAAAGGATTGTCACTATGGCGGATAAGTACATGGCTGAATTCGAGCTACTGGCCGAGCGGCTCGAAGCACGCGGCCTCGATGTGAACAAGATCAAGCAGCGATTGAAGAACCAGAAGATCGAGACCCCATCCTGGGGCTACTCGAATGCCGGGACGCGATTCGGCACGTTCAAGCAGGACGGCGCGGCGATGACGATCGAAGAGAAGGTCGCCGACGCGGCCCAGGTCCACAAGTTCACCGGCGTCGCGCCGACAGTCGCGGTCCATGTGCTCTGGGATTTCCCGAACGGGCTGGACGACTGCAGGAACCTCTCGTCCTACTCCGAATCACTCGGCGTGAAGATCGGCGCGATCAACCCGAACGTCTTCCAAAACCAGGTCTACGCGTTCGGCAGCATCACCAGCGAGGAGCCGGCGGTCCGCAAGAGGGCGATCGATCACATGATCGACTCGATCGAGATCGGCAAGGTGGTCGGCTCGGATGTGCTCTCCCTCTGGTTTGCCGATGGGACCGACTACCCCGGTCAGGGCGACTTCCGGCGCAGGAAGCACTATGCCACCGAGTCGCTCCAGGCGGTCTACATCGCGATGCCGGCGAGCATGCGGATGGTGATCGAGTACAAGCCGTTCGAGCCGGGGTTCTACCACACCGACATCGCCGACTGGGGAATGTCGTACAACTTCTGCCGGAAATGCGGCGATCGGGCTTACGTGCTGGTCGACCTCGGCCATCACTTCAACGGCCAGAACATCGAGCACATCGTGGCGTTCCTGCTCGACGAGGAGCGGCTCGGCGGATTCCATTTCAACAACCACAAGTACGCCGATGACGACCTGACCGTCGGCTCGATCAACCCCTATGAGCTGTTCCTGATCTACAACGAGCTTGCGAAGGCCGAGGACGCCCCGAACGGCAATCCCGAGGTCGCCTACATGGTCGATCAATGCCACATCGCAAAGTCGAAGATCGACGCGATGATCCAGACGATCGAGCACATCCAGGGCGCATATGCCAAGTCTCTGTGCATCAACCGCAAGAGGCTCCACGAGGCGCAGTTGGCAAAGGACATCGTGTCGGCGGAGGTCTGCATGACCGAGGCGTTCAATACCGACGTTCAACCGCTGCTGAAGGTCGTCCGCGAGGAGATGGGGATCGACCCGAACCCGCTGGAGGCATTCCGTGCATCGGGCTACTGGACGAAGGTCTCGAAGGAGCGCGCCGGCCGCAAAGGCGGCGGCGGCGTCGGCGCGTAGGCCTCACATCGATCAGATAGCATCTAGCAAGAGAGGTGGAGTCGCTTGGCTCCGCCTTTCTTGTGTTTGACAGCCACCACGGCCTTTGCTATGATAGTGCCGCACGATATCGAGACACCATCGGTGCTGGGAGGGAAGATATGCTGACAGGTGAACAGGTTCGGACCGCTCGTTCCCGTGCAAGGGAATACCTGAACAACGCCGGCATCGCCCTTCGGCCCGACGAAGTCGAAAGCATCGAGATCGCCGATTTCGGTCTCGGCAATCTTGATGCTTCCGGGCTCGAGATCGTCGTCTACGTGAACACTGACCGGGTGTGCGCGAAGGAACTCGTCATGTTTCCGTTTCAGACGTGTCCCGAGCATCGTCACCCGCAAGTTGCGGGCGAACTCGGCAAGGAGGAAACATTCCGCTGTCGGTGGGGGAAGGTCTACCTTTACGTGCCGGGACCCTCGACTCCCAATCCTGCGGCGAGGCCTCCTGAGGGGCGAGAGGCGCGGTACACTGTCGGGCATCAGATCGAGCTGAACCCGGGGGATCAGTACACCCTTCCTCCTGATACTCTGCACTGGTTCCAAGCCGGGCCGGAAGGCGCGGTCGTCTCCGAGTTTTCGACTCGCAGCCGGGACGACGCCGACATATTCACCGACCCGGATATCTGTCGGACACCTGTCGTCAATCTATGAGAAACAGAACTGTGAGATCAGAGGGAGAGCCGGAGACCTCCGGGACTGACTGCGCCCTGTGCACAAGGTTCTGCCGGATGGTCAGCGGGCACAAAAAGCTTTCCTTCTTCGCGCTGGCGATCTTCCTCGTGCTCCCAATCCTCCTCGGCCGCGCGGCTATCATCCTGCCCACTCTGTACAAGCGTAATTCCCAGTCTCACCCATTTCTGATGGAGATGATCCACCCCACGGCGGGCGAGAAGATACTGATCCTCGCCCCCCATCCCGATGACGAAACCCTCGGATGCGGGGGGCTCATCCAGCAAGCAGTGCAGTCCGGCTCCAACGTGCAGGTCGTACTCATGACCAACGGAGAGTATCCCGAGATCGACGTCGCATTCTTCGAGGAGACGGTCAGGTTCAGCAAGGATGCGTTCGTACGACTCGGCGAGACGCGCCAGAAAGAGAGCCTGCGAGCGCTGGACTCATTTGGTCTGTCCGCAGGGCACGTGACATGCCTGGGATACCCGAACCGCTACCTGACCAGCATGTGGCTTCCCTCGCATTGGCAGCCGACGCATCCGGTATGGTCCGTTCGCACTCGGAGCACGGAGTCCCCATTCCCCAACTCTATGACAAGGAATACTGTCTACTGCGGAGAGTCCATGCTGAGAGACCTGGAGGCTGTTCTCCTCAGAGAGCGACCCGACGTGATCTTCGCACCGCATCCGAATGACATGCACCCTGACCACTGGCCCACCTATGCGGCGGCCCGGTTTGCACTGAATGAATTATCCGCTCGCGGACAGTCATTTGCCAAGACCTGCCGGGTGTACACGTACCTGATTCACCGCGACTCCTGGCCCACGCCGAGAGCGTACCGCCCGAGGATGGCGTTGGATCCGCCTGTCGCGCTCACGATGGATGGTCAGACCGATTGGGTCGCACTGCCCCTGACCCCGGAGCAGACCGCGCTGAAACACAAGGCGACCGGCATGTATCGCACGCAAGCCGGCTCGATCGATCCCCTTCTCCGCTCGTTCAGTCGTGGCAATGAGCTGTTCGGTGGCGTGCCGGTTCAGACTTGGCCGGAGGAGCGCGTCGTGCCAAGCAGGGTCGTGATCGTGGACCCGGACGCCGATCTGCTGTCGAGCGCATCAAACAGGAGCGGCGACATCTCGCTAGTCTCTCTGGGAAGGAGCGAGGGGCGTCTGGTGGCTGAGATCATAACTCGTGGCGCGACCATCTCCAAGACGGGATACCATCTGTCCATCCATGCAGGGAGTTCCGATCCATCCGGCAGGGTCATTGCTCAGTACGACTGGCAGGGCGACAAGGCGAGCGGTCTTCTGTACTCGAAGGGCAGATTCCGGGCCACGGGGGACATGCACACAGAGTCCGGCGGCAACATCAGCAGGCTGGATGTCCCCTGGCCGCTCGAGACCGGCAAGCAGTCGTTCTTCCTACTCCGCGCATGGACCACAAAGGGCAAACACGTTACCGATCAGACCGCGACCGCGACCTACCGGATCTCGGACGAGCCCAGTCAGGGCGCGATCGACTCGGCAATGTAGTTCCTGGTCTGATACTCCTCGACCATCGCCTCGTCGAGCGGGTAGACGCCGAACTCGTGGGCGGCTTCGACCATCGTGCGGTAGTTCTCCGGGTTGACGCCGGGATGGATCGAGTTGCTCGACGCGATCACGTGCCCGCCGCCGGGGGAGGCCTTCGCGATCGTCTCCTTCACCGCGTCAATCACCTGCTCCTTCGAGCCGTATGAGAGCAGATTCCCGCAGTCCACGTTCCCCACGACCGCCACTCGGTCGCCGTACTTCGCCTTCACAACGCCGATGTCCATCCCCGCGATCGGCTCGAGCGGGTCGATCGCATCGACCCCCGCGCCGACGATCAGGTCGATGATCGGCCAGATATTGCCGTCGGTGTGCTTGATGAACGGGATGCCCCTGCGATGAGCGACCTCGATCATCTCCTTCATGTACGGCAGGGCGAACTCCTCGAAGAGCGCCGGCGACATCAGAGGCGCGGTCCGGAATGCGTAGTCGTCGCCCCCGACGACCGCGTCGATCCCCTCGTCGATCGCGCGCTCGAGCACAGCCTTCTTGTACTCGATCACCTTCCGAGCGAGACGATGCGCGAACTCGGGGGCTTCGATGTAGGCCATGAGCAGGTTGTCCATGCCGTAGAGGTAGTGGGAGAACTCGAACCCCTCGTGACCACAGAGGACGATCGCCTTCTCGCCCTTGAAGCGGCGGACGGCCTCCTTGAGCGTGTCGAAGCGATGGTCGGCATGGGGATCGGGGGGCGCGTAGGCATCGAGGTCGGCCTCGGACTTGATCGGGCCACCGATGGGATAGAACACGCCGCACGGTTCGAGCCCCCACTTGATGCCCCACTCGTCCTTCGAGACGCCGTTGCCCTCATCGGTCGTGTGATGGTTCTCGAAGACGGTGACCGCATCGAGGCCGAGCTTTTCCGCGAGCGCGAAGTAGCCGATGTTGCCGTAGATGCCCGAGAGCGTGGGCTCGTTGATGATCAGTTCCCAGACGGGCACTCGGTCGGGCTGCTCCCTCCTGAGGGCGGTGAGGAATCGTTCTTTGCCGGTCATCGGTCCTTCCTTTCTGCGCCCCTCCTTACGAAGGAGGGGCCGGCCAGCAGGCCGGGGGAGGTTCGCAGACCCAAAACCCCCTCGGCCCAGAGGCCGGTCCCCCTTCGTAAGGGGGACATTCCGATGCTCCTACAACTCGATGCCGAGGCGGGCGGGGTGGTTCGGGTGCTTCACCTCGACCATCTCGGTGACGAGGTCCGCCGCCTCGATGAGCCAGTCCGGCGCGTGACGGCCGGTGATGACGATGTCCACGTTCTCCGGGCGGTTCACTAAGACGGGAAGAACCTCATCCTTCTCCAGGAAACCGTAGAAAAGGGCGATATTCAGCTCGTCGAGCACAATGAGATCGTACTCGCCCGAGGAGATCAGGTCCGCCGCGCCGTCGAAGTTCCGGCGGCTCTCCTCGCGCAGGACGAGGGAGTTCCGCTGATCCCCCGCCGCGTCATACGGTGAGGTTTCTCCGAACACCTCGATCGCCGGCGCGAGCTTCTCAGCGGCGATTACCTCGCCGGACGTGTTCGGCTTCATGAAACGCACCACGGCGACTTTCCAGCCCCGTCCGACCGCGCGAAGAGCCTGTCCCCACGCGGCACTCGTCTTCCCCTTGCCGTGTCCCGTGTAGACCTGGATGATTCCGCGATTGCTCTTCATAGTCACACCATCATGTAGTGGCCGTGCCTCAGTGCCGGCCTGCGGACCGTGCGCTGTAGGGGCGTGCCTTGTGCCGCCCGCAACCGTGGTACCGGGCGGCACAAGGCACGCCCCTACAGCTACAAGGCGGGCACTGAGGCCGGCCACTACAGGTAGTCCTCCATGTTCAGTTCCTTCAGCGAGTCCACAATCTTCTTCACGTCCTGCGCGCGGTCCCTGCGGGCGATCAGGAGCGCCCCCTCGGTGTCTACCACAATGAGGTCCTCGATCCCGATGGTCGCGATGACCTTCCCTTCCTGGCCCATGATGAGCGAGTTCTTCGTGTCTATGCCGAGGTGCATACCTTTGACAGAATTGCCCGACTCGTCCGAGGCCGCCAGTTCGTGAACCGTCGTCCAGCTTCCGACGTCGTTCCAGCCGAAGTCTCCCGGGATAACGAGGATCTCGTCGAGCTTCTCCATGATGCCGTAATCAACCGAGATGCGCTGCATGGCCTCATACTCGCACAGGAGCACCTTGTGCTCGGATTCAGTGCCGATGGAGTCACGGATGCGAAGGAGGTGCTCATACACTTCCGGTAGGTGCTTCTCGAACAGGCTGAGGATCGTCGGAATGCTCCAGACGAACATCCCACTGTTCCAGAGATACTGCCCGCTCTCGACGTATTCCTTCGCTGTTTCGAGGTTCGGCTTCTCGGCGAACCTCTTGGCATAGTGGACTTCGAGACCATCCATCGTGCGGAACGATCTGTCGAGTTCGATATAGCCGTAGCCTGTCTCAGGGCCGGTAGGTTTGATGCCTATGGTGACGACATGACCTTCAGCGGCAAGCTGCTCTCCGACTTTCACGACTCGCCCGAAGTCATCGGGACAGCCAATGTAGTGGTCAGCCGCGAAGACACCCATCACTCCGTTCGGGTCGATCAGGCTGAGGTAGACAGCGGCCAGGCCGACACACGGCGCCGTATCTCGCCGGTAAGGGTCGATCAGGACTCTATCGTGCAGTTCGGGGAGAAGGTCCTCGATGGGCTTGGCATGATGAGCATTCGTGATGACATATACGTTATCGACGCCGACTATGTGCGCCAGGCGGTCGACCGTCTCGTGGACCAGCGCTTTCTCGCCGGCAAGGGCGTGCATCTGCTTGGGATTGTTCTCTCGGGACTTAGGCCATAGCCTGGTGCCGCCGCCGCCGGCCATTATGACAGCAAACATCGTGTTTGGGTCTCCTTATGTGGAAGTGATCTTGGCTCGCGAACGAGGATCGGCGAATATTATACCACGATGAGCGAGGCATGTCGCACAAACATAAGCGGGGCGCGGTAGTGCTCCGAGCTACCACGCCCCTGCGGTTGGGCAACCGATCAGTGTGCTCCCTTGCTCCGTCGTAAGATCGAAGTCAGAAGCTATGCGAAACGTACTAACACGTATTCTGTTCCCGTTCGCGGGATCTTTGAAACCCGCTTGTACAAATCAAAGCACACTTGCGCGCCGATTCTCGGTTGGGCCCGTGGTCCGAAGTGGGAGCGTATTCTTCACGCCGCCCGAGAGATCGCTCCTCGCAGGGCTGCCGTTCCTCGAAACGATGATGGTGAACAAGTTCATGAGCCCTGTGATCTCGAACACTCGGTATATCCGCTGACTCCTGCAGGAAATGACCATCGACACTCCCTGTTCCTTGGCGTTCACCCACATCGCCACAAGAGCACTCAATCCGGTGCTGTCGATATACTCGAGATCATCCAGGTTCACGATCAGGTTCTTGGACTTCCTGAGCCATCCCTTGCCGTACTTAGACAGCCTGGGGCTGGTGAATGAGTCCAGATCACCCGAGAGCTTGAGCACCGTCGTCCCGGCGTTGTCCAGAACGCCGATTTTCAGCACATCATCCATGATATGTGGCCTCCTTTTTTTTTCCGGAGCGCCGAACTGACGGGCGGGCCGCGTCTACTGGATGAGGTAGGTCAGCGTGATTGAAGCGCTCACGGTCACTTCACCCGGGAAGATCGGCGTAGGGGCGCCGGCATCGAGCGCCATCGACCGCACAGGATACGGCGGCGGCACTACTCCGACCCCGCCCTGCTGGACCTGATATACCTTCACCATTCTGACCTTCAGCGCTTCTGCCATCGTCTTCGCGTTAGCGGCGGCATCATCGACCGCCTGCTTGAGTGCGTTCTGCCTGGCACTGCGATCATCCTTGAGCCGGAAGTCCACGCTCTCCACAGTGTTCGCTCCTGCGCCGACTGCGGTGTCGATGATCCTCGGCACAAGGTTCAGGTCTTCAGTCCGGGTACTGATAATATTCACAACGCTGTAGCCTACGATCGGCGGCTCGCCCTGTGGCTTCTGGTCGTCCTCGAAGCGCCTGATCGGATAGATCTGGAAAGACGATGTCTCGATCTGGCGCTCCGGGATGCCGAGAGCCTTCAGCGCATTGATGACTTTGGTAACGATTGCAGCATTCTGCTCGCGGGCCTGACCGGCGGTCTTGGCCTCGGTCTGCATCCCCAGCCTGACCACGGCCAGATCGGGCCGAACTCGCACCTCGCCGTTACCAACGGCGGTCAACGTGCTGGGTTGAGCGCTATTCTGAGCCTGAGCGAATCCGTAACTGGCGGCCAATAGAACAGCCGACACGACAAGCAACAAGGTGATACCACGCTGTAATGACAACTTATCGGTGTTCAGCATCATCGTATCTCTCATCCTTTGCGGGTACAGTTATTCCCAGACGTTCCATCGCCATCTCTGGAATCGGTGGGCTTCAGTCAGTTGCATCGGATGAGTACCCAACACTTCGGGAGCGTCAAACTACCCTCGCGACACATTCACCCCCGGACTCTGCTAGCCTGGAAGGCCTTCAGGCATTCGCACACGCCGCGGGGCCCGACGAATTGGGGTTTACACAGGATGAATACTGGACATACCCATGATAGTGCCAGCCTACTGCTAGCAATAACTCGCACAACGCTGGATCGTACGAGTAGATCCTGACTCGCGTTGCCAATCGCGGAGGTAAACAGCAGAATGCCACATAGAGGGGCATTGATGTTCCTGTGGTTGGCTCTCACAATCGGCGGCTCCAGTCCCTGCCACGCGATTGGAGAGCCGGCGATCAGTGTCGACATGGATATCTCGCTGATGAGCAAGTATGTATGGCGCGGCCTGGTCTACAATGAGGATGTGGTTGTCCAGCCATCCCTGACGATCAGCCAGTCGTCCGGATTCAGTTTCAACCTGTGGAGCAGGTTCGACACAACAGATTCCTGCGGGACCAGAGCCAGATGCAGCGAACTGGATTACACTCTCGGGTATGACTGGGAGTCCGGTGGGAGGGGTTATTCTCTTGCCTATGCAGTCTACACGTACCCGAACACTCCCTTCGCCGGTACCAGCGAAATAACCGCCGGCGTTGATCTTGGCGGTCCACTCGGCGCCAACGTATGGATATACTGGGATGTGGTGGAGGCCAGGTCGCTCTATATCAGCTTGGGATGGGCCAGGACCGTAAGTCTGAGTGGAGTATCGGTGGATCTCAGCGGTGAGTTCGGTCTGGCGGACAAGCGTCACTCGAACTACTACTATGGGGTGGCGAGCGCGGGGCTTACTGATGCATCGGCATGTCTGGAGATCCCGCTTGATCTCAGAGGCGGTTGGTCAGTCGTTGGATCGCTCACCTACACAAGCGTTCTGAAGGGATCACTGCGAGAATCGGTGGAGCACCCGGACAACTTTGTGTTCGGTGTCAGCGTCGCCAAGACACTATGAACCAGTGAGCCGAGACGCACATCACCAGGGAGCAAGAGCATTGAACGTAACTAGAAGGCGTTTTGTGATCCTATTGGCTTCGATAACAGCCATCTTCCTGCTGGCCATCATCATGTGGCACAAAGGGGAACAACGCCAAGCCGAGGCGCTGTACGCCACAGCCACGAAGGATGCTTCCGGAGTCGTAGACAAGATGCTGGAGTTGGAAGGGAATCGCCTGGCCATCTTCGCGTCTGACTACTCCTACTGGGACGAGATGGTCGCATTCGTCAAGACACTGGACCCCAAGTGGGCACAAGTCAACCTGGTCATCAGCATGGACACATATGAATCTGCCGGAGTTGCGGTCTACGACAGCAAGGGGGAGATGGTCTTTGCGGCAAATGATGCCGAACATCCGAAGCTCCGCATTCTCGACCTGGGACCACTCGAGATAAAGCGCCTCTTCTCCCGCGATGGCTTGCGTCATTTCTTCACAGTGACTCCCTACGGGTTGCTGGAGGTGAGAGGTGCGAAGATCGTACCCGGCGATGATCCGGAACGCCGATCTCCGGCGAGCGGCTACTGGTTTGTCTCCCGACTCTGGGACGCCGGACACCTCAATGCCCTGGGAGAGATCCTGAGTGCAGAGGTCTCTCTTAAGCCAACTGAGGCAGTTCGCCGGAAGAGCGCAGACGAGGCGGCGTTTCGGACAATGGTGTTCCGAAGGCCGCTGCCCGCATCTGACGGCAACCCCCTGAGAACTCTCTACATTGCCAGTCACTACGGGGGGGTTTCCTCGCTGGACTCGTCGGCGCGCGGCAACCTGCAGTTGCTGATCCTCTTCGCGGCCGCAATCATTCTCGCACTGTACTTCTTCCTCGCCCGATGGGTGACACACCCGGTCGATCTGCTATCGCAATCCGTGACAAGTGAGTCCGCCACGGCGTTGGCAAGACTGGAGGGCGAACACAGTGAGTTCGGGCAACTGGCGTCTCTTGTCCATGATTCGTTCGACCAGAAGCACCGTCTCGAGAGCGAGATGCGTGAGCACGCGATTGCGGAGAAGACACTGCGTGAGAGCGAGGAACGGTTCAGAACGATCTTCGAGAGCAGCTACGATGCGCTGATCCTACTGGATAGAGAGAACACCATCGACTGCAACCCGCGCGCCCTGGAGGTCTTCGGCTTCGAGAACAAGGACGAGTTCATGGCCCTCCACCCGGCAGACGTCTCTCCGCCATCTCAGCCGGACGGTCAAGACTCGCAGGCGGCCTCTCCAGGCCAGGATCGATACGGCACTGCGAGAGGGGCAATCCGCGTTCGAGTGGGTACACCGCCGCAAGAACGGAGAGGATTTCCCCGCGGAAGAACTACTTTCGGCGTTCGAACTTGACGGCAAGAGAGTCCTTCAGGCGAGAGTCCGCGACATCACAGAGCGCAAGCACGCTGACGAAGCGCTGCGGGAGGCAGGCCAGCTCACCCAGGAGATCATCGGCAGCGTCCAGGAGGGGATTCTGGTCTTTGACCACGACCTCCGAATTCGTACCTTCAACCCTTTCATGGAGCGATTGGCAGGTGTCCCCGCCGAGGATGTCCTTGGCCGGCACCCGTCAGAGGTCTTTCCTTTCCTGCGCGAAACCGGGATACTCGAAAGCCTGGAGAACGCTGTAGCGGGGGGAACGCCCCCTGCAGTCGTCTTCTGCTACGGTGATCCGGAGAACCCGCAGTCAGTGTGGACATCGAATGTGAGCGGCCCTCTGCGGAATGCCAAAGGTGAGATCATCGGCGTCATCGCCACCGTGCGCGAGATCACTGAGGAGAGGAGGGCGCTGAACTCGCTGGAACAGATGACAAGCCTCATGCGCAGCGTTATCGACACATCACCCGATTTCATCTTCGTCAAGGACCTGAACCTCCGCTCGATCATGTGCAACGAGGCCTACGCCAAGGCCCTTGGGAAGCGCCCCGAAGAACTTGTCGGGAAGACCGACATCGAAAACGGATGGAACCCCGACCTCGTCCTCGGAGACCCATCGAGGGGTATCCGAGGTTTTGAGACCGACGATAGGGACGCGCTTGAAGGAATGACGGTCCACAACCCTTCCGATCCCGCAAACGTCGGAGGAGAGGTCAAGGTGTTCGACACAGTGAAACTGCCCCTGAGAGCCGCCGACGGAAGCCTCATAGGCGTGCTCGGCGTCGCGCGTGACATCACCGAACGGAAGCAGGCGGAGGATGCCCTGCGGGAGAGCGAGCAGCGCTTCGACGAGATCGCCAGGCAGGCGACTGAGATGATCTGGGAAACCGATGCAGTCGGCCTCTACACGTACATGAGCGAGGTTTCTGAGGCGCTCACGGGGTATTCGCCTGAGGAACTGGTGGGCAAGAAGCACTTCTATGACATCCACCCAAGAGAAGGAAGGGATGCGTTCAAGGAGGGGGCACTTGCGGCATTTGCCCAACGAGTCTCATTCAGCGGCATGGAGAACCCCATCGAGAGGAAAGACGGTCGAATCGTATGGGTGTCGACCAACGGCATGCCAATCCTGGACTCGGATGGGAACCTCGCGGGATACCGCGGCTCCGACACCGATATCACGGAGCGAAAACAGGCGGACGAAGCACTCCGGGAAGCAAACCAGTTCAGCCAGGAGATCATCAGCAGCGCCCAGGAGGGCATAGTGGTCTATGATCGCGACCTGAGGTATCTGGTCTGGAGCCAGTTCATGGAGCAGTTGACGGGCGTCCCTGCCAGCGACGTCCTGGGCCGTCATCCGGCGGAGGTCTTTCCTTTCCTGCGCGAAACCGGGGTGATCGAGAATCTTGAGAAAGCGTTAGCTGGAGAGATGACCCCTGCAATGGACGTTCCCTACAGTTCGTCGGATACAGGGCGCTCCGGATGGACATCGCAGATGAGTGGCCCACTCCGGAACGCGGAAGGCGAGATCATCGGGGTCATCAATACCGTGCGCGAGATCACTGAGCAGAAGACGACGCAGGACGCGCTGGCCCGCGAGTATCATGCTGCTGAAGCAATGTCTGACCTGCGGCACGCCTTGCTGTCCTCTGCATCGCTGGAGGACATAGCCTCCCGTGTGCTCAACCATGGTAAGGATCTCACCGGGAGCAAATACGGCTACGTCGGCTATGTCGCCCCAGAGACGAATTCCCTCGTCTATGCGGCCCTGAGCGCGGACAATTGCCGTTCTGCGGCCGCGAAGAGCATTTCCGCCATTCCCCCGGGCCTGCGGGGATGGGTGCTGGAGAACAAGAAGCCACTGTTGTCCAATTCGCCGGAACACGACGAGCGCTGGGGCGGCACCCCCAAAGGCCATGTGCCCATCACCCGCTTCATATCCGCACCGGCGCTCCTTGGGGACGAGCTTGTCGGACAGGTGGCGCTCGCAAATCCTGAACGCGACTACGACGAGAATGATCTCTCAGTCGTGGAGCGCCTGGCTGCATTCTTCGCTCTGGCCATCCAGCATAGCCGGTCTGAGGAAGCGCTCGCCAAACATGAGGCGGATCTAACCAGGTCGAACGCTGATCTGCAGCAGTTCGCTTACGTTGCCTCGCATGACCTGCAGGAGCCGCTGCGCATGGTCTCGAGCTACATCCAGCTTCTGGCTCAGCGCTACCAGGGGAAGCTTGACAAGGACGCCGATGAGTTCATCGAGTTCGCCGTGGACGGAAGCCGCCGGATGCAGGGGCTGATAAACGGGCTGCTGGACTTCTCGCGGATCGACACCCGCGGCAGACCGTTTGAACCTGTAGACTGCGAGGTAGTCGTGTCAGCGGCTCTGAAGAACCTTCAGGTGACCACTGACGAGAGCGGCGCCATAATAACACACGACGCTCTGCCGACAGTGATGGCGGATGACATCCAACTGACTCAGGTATTCCAGAACCTTATCGGAAACGCCATCAAGTACTGCAAGGAATCGCCACCGCGTGTCCACATCTCAGCGGAGAGGGTCGGCAACGAATGGGAGTTCTCGATAAGCGACAACGGCATCGGGATCGCCGCCGAACACTTCGACCGCATCTTCCAGATATTCCAGCGGCTTCACGCAAGAAACGAATACCCGGGAACGGGCATTGGCCTTGCCACCAGCAAGAGGATCGTCGAGCACCATGGAGGACGCATCTGGGTCGAATCGGAGGTCGGCAAGGGCTCGGTTTTCCACTTCACGATTCCGGCAAGCCGGACCGCGGCCACCATGGACCGAGTCTTAACGGAAACTCCTCAGCCCTCAGCGGTATGAGCGGACCGCATGCTCGATACTTCGAGAGTTCACGGGCTTACCGTCACCGCCGAACTGCCGCTCGCAAGCGGATATATGCGGTTCCCCAGCCGCAGGGATGCCGGCGTGGTGCAACGTGCCGTGATGGTCTGACCGTCTACCGTGACGTCCACGATCGTGGGGATCTCGAAGGTGTCGCCCGCCTGGATCTCGTAGATCACCAGGTCATGCCCCTTGCCGAACTGCGAGGGATCGGGGACGAGGATGGTCTTCTTTCCGCCTGCTGCGACGACATCGATGATCTGAGCCGTTGCGCCGTCGTCGCCGACCACCGACCTTCCCCTGAAGAAGCCGGTGTTGGTGTACTGGCATGAGGTGGATCGTTCGAGCGGCACGATATTCTTCAACTCGTGGAGGCCCGGCTCCTCGTCGGGACTGACGAGCCCTCGTCCGAGTTCGAGCGTGTCGGTATCGAGGTGGATGACGTATCGACCGGCGACGTTCTCGACTGACCGAATGCCGAAGCAGGACTTGTGGCCATAGTCCCGCCGGTCGATGTAGACCTTCTGCCCGACGAGCGATCCGTCAGTCGGAAGCTCGCGCGCAGTCGTGATGGTGCACTTCTCGAGATCGACGGCCTCCACCCTGCCCCAGTGCGAGGCGCATTCGGCGGTCAGTTCCCAATCAGCAGCCGACACTGAGCGCGACGCTGTCATGAGCATCTTCCGCGGCATGCTGTCCTGCAGGCTGACGAACGCGAGCCGTCCCCTCAATGAGATCGGATCGTCCCCGAACTGGTGTGTCCCGGAGCCATCGATCGTGGAGAGCAGGTAGTCGGTCCGGCCGCCTTCGAGGGAGATCCGAATGCCGACGGGTGATGACGAATCTTCATTCACGGGCAGACGGGACACGCCTTTCACCGGATTCGTGGCCTCTATCGGCTCGAGGACGCTCGCGAAGGATGAGTCGAGGTCGATGCCCTTCCTCCGCAGGATCGCGTACCTGGCGTGGGGCAGTGTTAGCAGGATCCCCGGGCCCTCCGCCGTCACCAATTCCGTGTCATCGGGAGGGAGCAGGTCGATACGGAACGACTCGCCGGATGTCGGATCGATTTCCCACGTCGCGGCGCACTGACCGTTCACGCTGCCGTTTCGCGTGTTATAGAGGAAGCCGTAGCCGTTCTGCGGAGGCGCCGTCCAGTATGGGCCACGCGCGACCTCGCCATTGATGTCGCCGTCCGGGCCGACCCTGCTGCCGTATTCGAAATCGGGGCTCGCCAGGCTGCCTTTCTGCGCCTCGCCCAGCTCCACGCCTTCGATGCTGAGCTTGTCGCCGAGCGCGTGCCACATCTGGTCGTGCTGATCCCCGCCGCGCACGCGGAAGATGTCCACCATGTACGAGTCCCCCGCCCCGCTGTCGATGAGCGCCAGAGTCCGGCGGTACAGGGAGACGTCCTCCGACTTGTAGGACGCCTCAGACGACGCCTCGGTCACCTGCAGCATGTCCGAGTCGGCGAAGAGGTGCAGACTCCCGCCGGTCGGGCCGCTGATCTGCGACTTCTCGTTCACTACCACGACGTTGTGGCTTGCGGTCTGCTTCGACCAGCCGGTCTGCACGTGCGCGCTGCCGAGGGAGTAGCCGAGGTCGTAGGTAAGCTCCCGACCGAGTGCAAAGAAGTTGAGGTTCAGGTCATCTCTGTGACCGTGACACACGGAGGGCCCGTACCGCATGAACGCCGCTCGCCCGCTCGGTCCGTGATCGGCACGGAGGATCGCCATCCCCTTGCTGTCGAGTATCATCGAGCGCCCGAAGTCATATCCCTCACCCGAAGTCTCGGGGACCGACTCGCCATGATAGAGCAGCCACGTTGTCATGTATGCAGGTCCGTCTGCCCTCTTCGCCTCGACGTCGCCCGCACACAGTGAGCTGAGGATGGCGGCCCATTTCTGCCTGGACTCCGGCGAATCGGCGCGTCGGAAGAGCCGCTCAGCGCCGGAATACGCCTCGGCGGAGAACTCAGCGGCCTCCAGCTTATTCACGTCAGGCGACCAGTCGCCGTAGCGCGGAGAGTGACCGGCACAGAGGATGTCGAGGTGACTGTAGACCAGGGCCCGCGAGAACTTCGGGTGCGCGTAGAGATCGACGCCGGTCGGGTACTTGTCGCTCCGATAGTTGACGAGCATCTCGGCCATGTCGACGTACAGGTTGAGGGCGTGGCCGGAATAGCCGGCGGAGGTCTCGTAGTACTGGCCGTCCCGGTCGAGGTTGTTGCTCAGGAAATTGAAGATCGAATACGGCCCGCTCAAGCTGTAGTCGATGTACTCAGGGATGTTCAGCACGAGCCCGACGACCATTACGCCGCGCAGGAAGTCGGCGGCGCCGTTCGTCAGGCCGTTCTTACCGGTCCGGAGGTGCTCCATGCAGTAGGCCGCGCCGTTGCGGAGGATGTTCTCCTCAACGTGCCGGTTGATCGGCATATCGGAGTATGCCGACTCTTCCGACAGGGCGGGACTGTTGTAGATCAGGTCATAGTACCGCGCGAAGTAGACCTGGACGCGGGCGACCTGGTAGAGCGTCCTCTCGAATCGTCCGCCGGGAGCGCCGGGATAGTCGATCGACCCGACCGTGCACGTGGGATACACATAGGCCAGCGCATCGAAAAGGGCGGCGGCGGACCGGGCGTACTTCTCGTCACCGGTGATCGCATAGGCATTCGACAGCGCATCCAGGGCCTTGAGGGTGATAGTCTGGGCGACAAACGAGTTGTAGCAGCCGACGAAGTAGTACATCTTGCCGTCGGTCGGGTCCTTCCATCCATCGCCGGAATCGGGATGCGTCTCATTTGGAAAGGCCTGACTGCACTTAGGGCATGTGACCCTCCCTGGCTTGCTGAAGTCGCAGATTCCGCCATTGCCCCACAAGGTCCACCCGGAATGGCATTCGGGACAGCCTGCGAACCCATAGGCGTACCTCGCACCCTGCCCCGGGATCAACGCCCGCAGTTGCTCGGGAGACATGGCCGCCCACTTGTCCGCCTCGGCCCTAACCCCGTCGAAGGTCGCCTCGGCCCATGGAAACCGGTCGATGTTGAGCCTCGCGCGCTCGATATCAGTCCGGGTGAGATAGAGGCCGGGGTGGTCCTGCACGGCGAGGACGCCGGTGGCGAGCAGAATCGATATCGCTCCGGTCATAAGCAGTACTTCCGCAAGTCGCATAGTCACCTGGGTTTCATGAGGTCTGGAGCAGTTCGAGAGTGCGCCTCAGGCGGAAGAGGACGCGGTCCCTGCCGAGGACGGAGATCGTTTCGAAGAGGCCCGGCCCGACCGTGCGTCCGGTAACTGCCATGCGGATCGGGTGGATGATCGCCCCACCGGTCTGACCGATCTCCTCGCCGATCTTGCGCACGCATTCCTCGATCGCCTCAGGACCGTAGGGGAGGCCTTCAACGGCCTCCCGGTGGGTGCTCACACGAGTCTCCTGCGAAGGGAGGCCGTTGAAGGCCTCCCCTACGGTGCCACCGAGCGCCTCGATCAGCCTCGTAAGCAGATCGGGCACGTAGTCTCTGCGGAGCCACTTGTTGACGCCCTTCTCCTCGTACGGCGGCTCGTCGAGGAAGAAGAAATCGGTAAGCGCCACGACCTCCGACAGGAGTTTGATCCGCTCCTGCTCGATGGCGATCACCCGTCGGACATAGTCCATATGCTCCGGCGACGGATTGTCGGGGACGAGTCCGGCTTTCTGAAGATATGGGAGGCAGAGGTCGGCCAGCTTGCCGATCTCCATCGCGCGGATGTAGACGCCGTTCATCCACTCCATCTTCTCCCGATCGAAGACGACGGGGTGGTTGACGATGCCCTCGAGAGTGAAGCGCTCGATCAGCTCATCGACCGAGAAGACCTCCTCATCCGTGCCGGGAGTCCAGCCGAGAAGCGTGACGAAGTTGATGATCGCCTCACGGACAAACCCCTGCTCGATGAAATCCACGAACTTGACGGAGCCGTGCCGCTTCCCGAGCTTTGCGCGGTCCGGCCCGACGAGCAGCGGTGCATGCGCGAACTTCGGCATCTCCCAGCCGAACGCCTGATACTCGAGGAAGTGCTTTGGCGTGCTGGATATCCACTCCTCCCCGCGGATGACGTGGGTGATCTCCATGAGGTGATCGTCGACGACGCTCGCGAACTGGTAGGTCGGGTAGCCGTCCGACTTCATGATGATGAAGTCATCGATCAGCCTGTTCTCGAACGTGATGTCACCGCGCACGATATCATGGAAGGTGGTCGTACCCTCCTGAGGGACCTTGAAGCGAATGACCGCCGGAGTGCCTTCCTCCAACTTGCTTGCGGCCTCCTCAGGCGTCAACTGGAGGCACAGACGGTCATAGCCCGTGGGGAGCTTGGCGGCCTCCTGGGCCTTTCGCATCTCGTCGAGCCTCTCCGAGGTGCAGAAGCAGTGGTATGCCTGTCCGTTCGCCAGAAGCTGCTCAGCGTGCTGCTGATAGATGCCGAGCCGCTCAGTCTGAAAGTATGGTCCGCAGGGACCGTCGTGTCCGGGCCCCTCATCGATCTCGATGCCGAGCCACCGCAGGCTCTCCATGATCTCCTCGGTCGAGCCAGGCACGAAGCGTGCGCGGTCCGTATCTTCGATCCTGAGGATGAACTTGCCGCCGGTATGCCTGGCGTACAGCCAGTCATAGATGGCGGTTCGGACACTTCCTATGTGCGGCGAACCGGTCGGGCTCGGCGCGAATCTGACTCTTACCTGATCAGTCATGGCATCACTCCGACAATGGTTGCAGGGAGTTGTAGGGAACGGCCGCCGCCCCGTTCCGACTTGGTGGAAACCGCCACTCACGGAACGGGACGGCGGCCGTTCCCTACAACTCCCTCCGCAACAACGTCGGGAGGGCGAGGCTCCGTCCGAGCCACGCAGCCCAGCCCGGCTCGGACGGAGCCTCGCCCTCCCGTGGCGGTCAGTCCTTCCGGACGTACTTCCTCTTGGCTTTCTTGAAGCCCTGGTCGGCCTTCTTCTCATCGAAGTACCAGAGCGGCGACTTTGGCCGCTGGTAGAAGGCGTAGTATGAGCTGAGTATCGACGCCACCATGCTGCGGCTGGTCCTGCGCACGAGATTGACCTCGGTGAAGAGCGTCGCGTACTGTACGCCCTTCTTGTGATACGGCATGATCCGCTGCATGATGTCCAAAGTGGACATCTCGACGCCCGCCTCTTCGATCAAGCCGATTAGTTCTTCCAGGCGCGGCTGAGCCACGAACACGAGCGGATCAGTGTCATTCTTGAAAACAAAGGTGAACTGATCAGCTCGGTTGGTCTTCAGCAGCTCGAACACCGCGCCGGATTCGGGCATGTCATCGACATACCAATCACCCATGTCGTAGATCAGCCCGGTCTCGCGGTTGACCCAGACGTTCCGGCGCTTGTCTTCATTGCCGACCAGGGTGAGTTCGATCAGATCCGGTCCGAAGGGGAAGAACCCCTTCGGTATCTGGCAGAGCGGGAAGGTACCCAGCTTGTGATGGTGCGCCGTCAACACGCATCGCGCCGAATCGACCTTGGGAGCCTTCTCCTTCTCCGAGACCTCGTCCTGATCGCCGATATCCTGAACGAGCGGGCTGTGTACTTCCTTCTTCAGCGTGCCTTCCAGGCCGTCATCCTCGAGCACGACATCTATCTGTTCGCCCTCGGCGGTTTCGAATGTGAGGTGCGGAATCGCCAGTTCGGCGGGAACCTCGGATACGTAACTGGGAACGGTGGATGCCATCCGCCATCGCTCCGTGCCGACCCAAGCGAGCCGCGGGTCGGTACGCATTGCATCGGCGAGACCCTCCGCGGCGATGGCATACTCACGGTCGCGTGGCGAAATCTCGAATATCCGGTCGAGAATCGTGCTGATGCGTGACTCGCCGGACTCCTTGATGATGGCAACGACCTCTTCGAGGTCCGCGTCGGAGATCGTCAGCGACAGGACGGGTGCAGCTTCCTCCTCGACCTTTGCCGCCTTCTTGGTCTTCTCGACAGGGGCCTCCTCCGCGAGTTCTTCCGCAATCCGGTCGGCCATCGCGGCGAGGATACCGTCGTACTCCTGGGCCATCTTCTTCGTGGCCCAACTGTGATCCGAAAGCCATACGAGGGTCTTGTTCTGTTTCAACTCGTCGAAGAAGGCCGCTGCATCGAAACTCTCCCCGACCGCTCGCCGTCGGAATAGACCGAGGTACCGGTTATCTACAGGCGCGCCGAGGGAATCGATGAACTTGGCGACCATCGTGGCGATCGCTTCCGATCCCAGATCGACCTTTGCCGCTTTGGACGCCAGGTCCGCTATCGTTTCCTCTGAGAGATCATTGTCGAAGATCACGTCTTCTTCGTCATCTGAGTCCACTATCAGCAGCCAGTCCCTGGGGCCATAGCGCTCATCGGAAGTCCGGAAGAACTTCTCATCGTCGGAAAGCAGGCGGCCAAGATACGACTCGTAGTACTCGGGCGGGCGCTCATATACCTGGGACAGCTCGTTTGCGATCTGGCTGATTAGCATTGGCTGCCCACATGCCTTCATGAGTTCCCTCAGGACGCGCTCCACGGGCACCTGCTTGTCCTCATACCGCATCTCCAGGTCCCACTTGCGGTCGATCTGCGTGAACCTCGGACTCGCGGCCAGCACCTGGCGCAGGAGCTTACTCGTATACTTGTCGCTATCCAGCGCCGCACCTATCTCACCGGACCTGACCGGCTCTTTGTACCCGAGCAGGGCCATATACGCCTGGTCCTCCAGGTAACGCATTGCCTCTTGCTCGGTCTTGTTCTCGACAGCTTCGACTTTCAAATCCTCACCTCCGAATGTTATCCTCGCTCGCGGTCAAATCGTAGTGCGTCGCTTCCGTGACGGTCGCTTGAACGATCTCGCCCGGAGCGGCGCACGATCCATGAACGTACACGACTCCATCTATGTCAGGCGCATCGCGATGGGATCTACCAATCCGCATATCCCCATCGATGCGCTCGATCAAGACCTGAATTCTACTACCCACAAGTGCGCGGTTATTCTCCAGCGAGATGCCCTGCTGCAAGGCCATCAGTTTGCGAAGTCGGCTCTTCGCCGTCTTCGAGGGAACCCTTCCCGGCAGTTCCGATGCGGGAGTCCCGTCCTCCCTGGAGTACTCGAACGCGCCCATCCGGTCGAACCGCATCTCGGCGACAAACTCCGCCAACTCCTCGAACTCCGCCTCGGTCTCGCCGGGGAATCCGACGATGAACGTCGTCCGAAACGCCACCGACGGGCAGGCGTCTCTGATCCGCGCGATCAGGTCGCGGTACTCGGGCCCGCTGCCCGGACGCCGCATCGCCCGCAGGATCCGCTCCGAGCAATGCTGGAGCGGGATGTCCACGTACTTGCAGACCTTGTCGTTCCCGGCGATCGTCCGAATCAACTCGTCCGTGACCCGGCTCGGGTACAGGTATAGCAGCCGAATCCGGTCGATTCCCTGGATCTCCGACAGCCGATCGAGTAGTCCCGGAAGCGCCAGACGCCCGTACATATCGAGCCCATAGCGGGTGACATCCTGTGCCACCAGATTGATCTCCCGAACCCCCTGGCCCGCCAGTCCCCGCACCTCCGAGATGATGCTCTCTTCGGGACGGCTGGCGAATCCCCCGCGGATGTCGGGGATCGCGCAGTACGAGCACCTGTTGTCGCACCCGTCGGCGACTCGGACGTATGCCGTCCAGGGCGCGGTCGAGAGTACCCGACTCCGGCTCTCGGTCCACCAGGAGGTCGGCCTATCGAGGCTCAGCACGCGATTGCCACCGAGCGTCCGACCGATCACGTCCGCGATCTCGCCACTGTGCCCGACGCCGATGAACGCATCGGCCTCCGGGATCTCCTCCGCCAACTCTGCGCCGTATCGCTGAGCCAGGCAGCCGGTCACTATCACTGAACGGCAAGCGCCATCCGTTTTGAAGCGAATGGCGTCGAGTACCGCGTCGATCGATTCGTGTTTCGCGCTCACGATGAAGCCGCAGGTGTTGACGATCAGCACATCCGCCAGCCCCGGATCAGTCTCGATCACATGCCCCGCCTTCACGGCTTCACCGAGTATCTCCTCAGCATCGATGGTGTTCTTCGGACACCCGAGGCTGATAAGTCCTATCTTTGCCATGCTGTTACGAACCAAGGATCCGCTAGTCCTGAGTATGCCGGTGAATGACGGCATGTAACGAAGGACGGTGGCGACGACTCCACCCAACCCTCGGTTCTCCGCAGCCGCCCTTCGTTACATGCCGTCATTCACCGGCATACTCAGGGCTGACGGGGTTCCACACTCATGACCCCTCACTTCTCCTCGTCTTCCTCCACGAACTCGTCTTCTTCGACCGGCTCGTCGTTCAGTCCGTCCTGGAACATCGGAGTGCCGAACATGCGGTCCACATCGTCTATGCTCACGAGAACATCGCGGGGTTTCGCCCCATCAGGCGGACCGACGAGCCCCTGCTCTTCCATCGCATCCACCAGGCGCGCCGCCCGCGTGTACCCGATCCTGAATTTCCGCTGAATCATCGAGGTCGACGCGTACCCATTGCTCACGATCAAGCGAACCGCGGGCTCGTACATCTCGTCGGCCATGACGTCTTCCTGACCGCCGGCCCGACCGCCGCCCTCACCGACCTGGAGCGCCTCGATGGTGTAATCCGGCGTCTCCTGCTCCTTCAGATACTTTACCAGGTCCTCGGTCTCCTTCTCGCTGATCCAAGTCCCCTGGATGCGCATCGGCTTGCTGGCGTCGATCGGCTTGAAGAGCATGTCCCCGCGCCCGATGAGCCTCTCCGCGCCGTTCCCATCGAGAATCGTGCGGCTGTCGATGTGCGACGTGACCGCGAACGCGATTCGCGACGATATGTTCGCCTTGATCGTGCCGGTGATGACGTCGACCGACGGGCGCTGAGTCGCGATCACGAGATGGATCCCTGTCGCGCGGGCCAACTGCGCGAGTCGGCAGATCGCAAACTCGACCTCCGGCGCGGACTGCATCATCAGGTCGGAAAGCTCGTCGACAACGATCACCAGGTACGGTATCTTCTGCTCGGGCTTGACCTTCGCATTGTAACTGTCAAAGTTTCGCGCGCCAACCTGCACAAATAGATCGTATCTATGCTCCATCTCCTTCAGAGCCGCGCGGAGTATCCCGGCGGCCTGGCGAGCATCCCTTACGACCGGCGAGCACAGATGCGGTATCCCGTCGAACAGGCTCAGCTCCACGCGCTTCGGGTCGATCAGGATGAACTTCACCTCGCGCGGAGTCGCCCGGAAGAGCAGGCTTGCGATGAGCGAGTTCAGGCACACGCTCTTCCCCGCGTTCGTCGCGCCGGCAATGAGCATGTGCGGCATCTTCGTCAGGTCCGCGTACCTCGTCTGGCCGGCGACATCCTTCCCGAGCGCGAAGGTCAGCTTGGTCGGCGCGTTCCAGAACTCCTCCGTGTCGAGGACCTCCCGCAGCGAAACGATCGCCGGATTGCTGTTCGGCACCTCGACGCCGATCGCCGACTTGCCCGGGATCGGGGCCTCCACGCGTACGTCGATCGCCGCCAGCGCCATCGCCAGGTTGTCGGCGAGGCTCACGATCTTGTTGACCTTGATGCCCGGCGCGAGTTGGATCTCGTACCGAGTGACCGTCGGACCGTGTGCGATCTCGACGACATCGGCGTCTATCTTGAATTCCTCGAGCGTTCGCTCGATGATGTCGATCTTGTAGTTAAGCTCGGCCTCGACGCGCTTCGGCGGCGGCGGTGGCTCACTCAGTAGCGTGATCGGCGGGAGCGTGAAATCCGAGTCGGAGTGGACCACCTGCTGCTTCGACGGCTTGACGGCCGGCGGCGGAGTCGGCATCTTCACGACAACCGCTCCCTTCGGCCGGTCCTCACCGTTTTCGTCCTTCGAGCCCAGAAGCAGCCTGCGCTTCAGGATGCTCAGCGGCTCGGCTTTCGGCTTGCCCCGGACTTGATCCGGGGTATCCTCATCAGCGACGGCAAGCCGCCGCTTCTTGTCATCCAGGCCGACGATCTTCTTCTTTGCCTGCTTCTCATCGCTCCCACGGAACAGCGCGATCACCGGGCTGACGAACGCCATGAACGGCACGCCGGTGATCAGAATCATCGCGACGACCATCCCGCCGGTGAGCACGATATAGCTGCACACACGCCCGAGCGCGCGGTCCATCATGTACGCAAGACCGAGGCCGAGGTACCCGCCCCCGCGCTGGAGGTCGAGGATCGGCATCGTCTCACGGCTCGCCAATTCCCTCAGATCGGGCGTATGGATGAACTGGCAGCCGCTGATGAAGGCTACGAACAGGACCGAGAACCCGATGATCGCATTAGTGGTCGTCGTTCGCTGCGAGCCGGCGAGCAGGATGCATCCCACAAACACGAAGAGGGCCGGCACGATGAACGCACCAAGACCCACCAGGCTCCTCAGCAGCGTCCCGACAAACCGTGGGAATGCGCCGCTGTTCGGGGCGACGATTCCGACCAGAAGCACGATGCCGAGGGTGATCAAGCCCACGGCCACGATATCCTGAATGAGGGGATCGGGATCGGGTTGCCTACGTTTTCTCGCCATGGGAAAGCCTCATGAGGCAGATTATAGCAGGAAATCTCCACCCCGGTCAAGAAAAGCGCGACCGGCGGGTGGAATTCCTCAGAGTGGGTAGAGCACGGCTCAGGCGGCACGTGCTGCGTGCTCGATCCGAGCCAGTTCGCCGCTTAGGAGGGCAGTTCTCACCGCGAGCACTGCATCTGCGCCGTCCTTCGTCCATCGCATCCCGGCTTGCTTTAACCTCTGGCCTACTATCACCTTGCACGCCGCTTCCACCGGACCGCTGCCTATCATCATCCCCTTGGCCCTGTATGCCGGGTAGTTCATGTACTTGCGGTACTTTCTGAAGTAGCCTGTCTCGATCCGAAGCGCTTCCCTCTCAGAATCGTTTCGTGCTCTGCGCCGCTTCATGGCTCTAAGCAGACTCCCCGGCCCCTTCTCTTTAAGCTTCCGGCAGTGTTCGTTTGCCCAGCGCTTCCCTTTGGGATTCCCCTCTCCGTAGAGTGTCCGCGCCAAGCCGTATATGTGCTCACAGGCATGCCAGTAGTCGATGATCTTGATGCTCTCCGGCAGATGATTCCTGACCTCTCTCCATATCCAGTCTGCGCCGTCGGCGATCACTATACGCTCTTTTGCCCCGTCATAGCCGGCTTGCAGTGCTCTGGTGTATACCCGTCTCCCGAACTCGTCGCTCGTCTCTTGCGCCGCTATGTAGCGCGAGTTGGTGACGGTATCCGTGTCTTTGCCTGCAGCCGGAACGCCTTCGTATACCACCATGGTCTTGATGTCATGCCACTGGCCATCGGTGTGCGCTTTGGCCGCGTCTATGCCAATGTAGAGCCTCTGTGGCGTCGCCTCGCAGGAGACCTCTTCACCTGTGTCTACCACAGAGATGATCGCTTCCTGCTCCTCTCGGCGGAGGCATTCCCCAACATCCCGGACTATCTCTTCTTCGCTGCTCTCTTCGATCGCAATACCCGTGGTTCGCTCGATCAGCCTTGCGGCTGCTTCATATGGAAGCGCGGCGCAGATCGAGGCGGTGAGTTCCTTCACTCTGGCGGTCCATACTCTCTCGGACAGCCCCTGCTCGCGGTCCCATGGAATGTAGCCCCGCCTGCAATGGTCGCAACGGTAGTATGACCTCTCGACCTCTATGTCTCCGTGCAAAGTCCGAATGAAGCGTTTCCGGTATCCCTTGAACCTGGCCAGTCTGCCGCATTCGCATTCTATCCCAACACCCTTGTAGGTGGGCTTTCCGCTCATCTTGGCGGCAACCTCACTCATCATTGCGCCGGCAATCTGACGCGCCAGGATCTGAATACGCTCCTCGGCTGACCCTAAGTCCGTGCAATCGATGTAGCTACGCGCAAAGTCGCGAGCGGCCTGAAGGAGGGAGTCTGTGTGCAAAAGTGTAAGCATTCTCTGGGAGTCTCCTTTCGGAATGTTTGTCCTTCAACAAACCATTACCGACTATTACAGGAGACTCCTTCCTTACTTGCTACCCACTCAACGCGAATGCACCCGCGACCGGCGCTTGACGTTGGCGGGGCGGATTGTTACAATGCCTAGGACATTGCAGATAAAGTCCGAGGCTTTGTAACAAATGGCTAAGTCATACGTCAGTACCATCCTTCGGATGGCTAGAGAGAAGCGGGTGATACGGCCCCGAGATCTTGAAGCCGAAGGAATACCTCGCACCTATCTCACCAGACTCACCGAGAAGGGGGCTCTGACACGCACGGCGCGCGGAATGTACGCCCTGCCGGAAACGGAGATCACCGAACTCCATGATCTCGTTGAAGCAGCTCGCCAGATACCTAAGGGGATCATCTGTCTTCTTTCCGCACTGCGTTTCTATGATCTGACCACCCAAAACCCCTTCGAGGTCTGGATGGCAATAGGCAAGAAACAATGGACGCCAAAGGTAGAGTATCCCAGTATGCGGTTCATTCGCAGCTCCGGAGCAGTTCTGGAGTACGGCATCACAGAGCACGAGATCGAAGGGGTTGGCCTCCGGGTCTACAGCCCGGCCAAAACCGTTGCCGACTGCTTCAAGTATCGAAACAAGATCGGCCTCGATGTTGCACTCGAGGCCCTTCGCGACTGCTGGAGGCAACGGAAGGCGACAATGGACGAGATATGGGCAGCGGCCAAGATCTGCCGGGTTGCAAACATCATGAGGCCCTATCTGGAGTCGCTCACATGAGTGACAAACCAGTGAAGGATACTCCGGCATCCATTCGGCAGCGACTTCTGAACCTGCGTGGTGAGATTGGTGAGAACTTCATGCTCATCCTCAACCGGTATGCGCGCGAGAGGCTGCTGTATCGAATCGGCATCTCTGCGCATAGTGAACGTTTCGTGCTGAAAGGCGCTACTCTCCTCACTGCATGGGATGATCAACCGCACCGGATGACGCAGGACATCGATCTCCTGGCATCGGGCGCGAGTGCCATCCCGGAACTCATTCGGCTCTTCCAGGAGATCAGCTCCGTGCAAGCAGCCGATGACGGACTGCGCTATCCTGCCGATGAGATCACCGGCGAGGAGATCAGAGAGGATCAGGTATACGGCGGCATCAGGATCAGGCTAAGCGCATATCTTGGCAAGATGCGCATTCCCCTCCAGGTCGATATCGGATTCGGCGACGCCATAACCCCCGGGCCAGTGGAGGTTAGCCTTCCATCACTCCTCGACTTACCCTCCCCGAGATTGCGAGCGTATCCACGCGAAACCGTCATTGCCGAGAAGACCCAGGCCATGGTGGCTCTGGGCATGGCGAATAGCAGGATGAAGGACTTCTATGACCTTTGGTTCCTGGCCCAAAACCATGAGTTTGACGGTCGTGTCCTGTCCGAGGCCTTGAGTGCAACGTTCGCAAGACGTCGCACGGTGATGCCGCAAGATGTGCCGATAGGACTTTCCGAGGAGTTCGGCGCAGACGAGAGCAAGCGCGTGCAATGGCGGGCGTTTGCGCGCAAGTCCGGTGTGGGGGCTGATATGCCCGAGTTTGCCGCAGCAATCAAGATCATACGGGAGTTCCTTCTACCACCGATGGACGCAGCGCGAGAGGATCGTTCCTTTGCTCTGCAGTGGTATTCAGGCAGAGGATGGTCGACCCTGACGGGCAAGGACTGATGGGTGTGAAGTCTAGCCGATCCTGATTGCTGTCTGATACGCGTCGAGCATGCGGTGGGCCATTTCGGCGGGGCGGAAGCGGCGGGAGTTCTCGACCGCGCAGGCCGAGAACCGGCGGCGGAGGTCGGTGTCGGTGAGCAGGAGGTCGATCCGGGCGGTGAAGTCGCGGGCGTCGTTCTCGCAGAGGAAGCTGTCCTCACCGTGACGGACCATCTCGGGACTCCCGCCGGCGTTGACCGCCACGCACGGAAGCCCGGCCGCGAGCGCCTCACCGAGCACGAGGCCCTGGGTCTCCGTGGTCGAGGGGAACACGAAGATGTCGCCCGCGCAGTATACGCGCCCGACCTTCTCACGCGGGACCATGCCGACCACGATCGCCCGGTCGGAGAGCCCCCGATCGGCGAGTTCCTTCCTCAATCCATCCTCATACGGCCCGCCGCCGACGAATACCTGACAGAGGCCCGCGTGCTTCTTCGACAGCTCCTCGAACGAATCGAGCAGGAGCGCGAGGTTCTTCTCCCGGGCCAGTCGCCCCACGCAGAGCAGAACGGTGGCATCACTTGATACGCCCCACTGCTTCCGAACCGCCTCACGGGTCGCCTCGTCCCGCGCGATATCGAGTGCGTTCCCGGTCGGCACGACGCTGATCTCCCGACGGACGCCATAGCCGAGGAGGATATCCTTGTTCGCCTGCGAGGGAGTGATCACGAGGTCGCACGAATCATAGTACCGGCGGAGCATCCATATCACGGCCGCCCTGCTCCAAGAGACCGGCGCAAGCGGGAAGTAGTGCGTGTATTCGGCGTACTGCGTGTGGTTCGTGGACACGACCGGTATCCCGAGCCGCCGTCCGAGCCGGAGCCCGGCCCATCCGAGCATGAACGGCGTCTGCGTGTGGATGATGTCGAGCTTCAGGTCGCGCGCGAGGGAGAGCAGTCCGGGCTTGAAGGGGAACGCGAGCGGGTAGTCGCGGGCCGTCGGCGGGCGGATGGATGGAAACCGGAATACGTTCGGGTCCGTGTCGCAGTGGCCGTGATATCCCGGCGCGAACACGAACGTCTCGTGGCCAAGCTCCCCGAGGGCGTCCCGGAGCGTCCGGATCGATGTCGTCACGCCGTTGAGTATCGGCTCGAAACTCTCGCTGAAGATGGCTATTCGCAAGCTTCCAGTTGATCTCCTACCTCGATTGCCGCAGCCGAGATGGTACCCGGTCGCAGCTCGATGGCATAGGCCGCTTTCGGACAATAGGGCCCGAACCGCCAGGGTGATACGCAGCGCCTGGTACAGAGCACACGCCAATCGCCGTCGACGTACACCACATCGATCGCAAACCGCATGAGGAACGTGTGGACCTGATGGACTCCCGGCAGTACGAGCGCTGTGCCCCTGGGTATGTCCTGCCTGCCCATGAGACCGATCAGCCGCCGGGTGGTGGTATCGGCGACCTCGGCTTCATCGGCAAGTATGGCTCCGGTGCGCTTCATCGTTATCCGCATGGGTATCGTATTCGCCGGTGGTAGTCCGTAGGGGCGATCCTTCAACGGTCGCCCGTCGATGCGAACCAGAGGCGGGCGACCATTGAAGGATCGCCCCTACGGACTACAGCAGGCGGGCGACCGTTGAAGGATCGCCCCTACGGACTACCGGCCTGCAAAGGAAGGGGATCATTCCTGCGGAAGGCCTGACTGCTGCTCCAGGAATGCCAGCACGTCCGACAGACGGAACCGGCGCTGGTTGCCCGCGGTCCGATGATGCGCGATCGCCCCACTGTTCGTATACCGGCGCACGGTCGTCGGGCAGACGTTCAGGATGCGCGCGACCTCCTCCAGTGAAAGGATCGGATCGACCAGCCGCTGGATGAGTTCCTCGCGCGACTCCTTGAAGGTCTTGTACGACGAACCGGCGATCTCGCGCTCCCCGATCGACTCGGTCTTCAGATCGACCGGCAGGCGCTTCCTGAGGTTCACCGCCTTCGCAACGGTCTTGGTGTCCACACGAGGTTCGGGCGCCGGCTTCGGCGTCGCAGGCGGCTCCACGGCCTGCGCGGGCGGCGCGGGTCTTTCCGGCGCGGGACGTTCGACTCGGAGGAAGGCGGGCACGTCCTCCTCCTCGGCCCTCATCGTCGGCTGCTCGACAGGCGCGGGCGGAGCGATCTCCTCCTGCACCTTCGGCTCCGGTCCCCTCGGAGAATCCTGCAGGTCGTGCTCCTGCTCTTCGAGATAACGTGTCCAATCCTGTAGACTGCGCATGGAATACCCCCCTTTGAGGAGTGAGAAGCACGAAATTCGAAGCTCGAAATTCGAAACAAATCCGAAACCGGAAATCCAGAAAAGCAGACTGCCTACCGACTGAATGATCTCCCAGTTTGGCCCTTTTTCTCCATTTGCCTCTTGTTTCGAGTTTCGCGCTTCGAGTTTCGTGCTTTTTCTGACTCTTGCTCCTTATATGATCAGCATCGCGTCGCCGAAGCTGAGGAAGCGGTAGTGCTCCCGTTTTGCTTCCTCATAGGCCACCATGATCCTGTCCCGCCCGGCAAACGTCGAGATCAGGATCAGCAGCGTCGACTTCGGCATATGAAAATTCGTGATGAGCCCGTCGAGCACTTTGAACTCGTATCCGGGCGTGATGTAGAGGCCGGTTTCGCCCAGGATCGGCGCGACTCGCCTCTTCCCCACCGCGGCGCTCTCCAGGACGCGGGCGGTCGTGGTGCCGACCGAGATGATGCGCCCCGTCGCGGAGTTGATCGTCTCGGCGGCTTCCGGAGAGACCGAGACTCTCTCTTTGTGCATCACGTGTTCGGTAATATCCTCCGTCCGCACCGGCCGGAACGTCGCGATCCCTACCTGAAGCGTGACGGTCGCGGTACAAATGCCTCTGCCCCTCAGATCGTCCAGGAGCCTCGGAGTGAAATGCAGGCCGGCGGTCGGCGCGGCCGCGGAACCGGGCGATTCGGCATAGACCGTCTGGTATCTTGCGGCCTCCTCGAGCTTCTTCAGGATATACGGCGGAAGGGGTACCTCCCCCACCCGATCGATCTCCTCCGCCACATTCGGAGCGTCCCCGAAGTCGAGGATCCGGCCGCCGTCCTCCGTGCGGTCGACGACCTCCGCGCGAAGGTCGCAGTCAAAGTGAATCGCTGCCCCGACGGCCACACGCCGTCCGGGCTTGACGATGGCTTCCCACCTGTTCCGCCCCACCTGCCGAATCAGGAGCGCCTCGACTTTCCCACCGGTCGGCTTCACGCCATAGAGACGCCGGGCGGTGACCCTCGTATCGTTCATAACGAGGAGGTCGCCCGCCACCAGGTACTCCGGCAGGTCGAAAAACCGTCTGTGTTCGATCTCGCCGGTATCCCGATGCAACACCAGCAGCCTCGACCGGTCACGTTCCGGCAGCGGATCCTGAGCGATGAACTCGGGAGGCAGGACATAATCGTAATCGCTGAGACGAGTGGTCATCGCTCACGATCCGATCCCTTTGCGGAATTCCTCGAGTTCCGACTTCGCCTCTTCACGGAACAGGGAAGCCTGCTCCGAGTAATCCTGCTTGTCAGTCTCGAGATACAGAACCAGTGAACCCGCGGACTGAGATAGCAGGTTCACGCAGAGTACGGCGTGTGAATGAGCAGACTTGAGGCTCTCCGGCGCTGTCTGGGTCGACATGAACGACGCCAAACCGTCTATCCGAGCGACCATGTCGGTGCAATCACGGTAGTAATCCTCGCGAGTCAGTTGCTTGTCCTGGTACTCGGCCCAGGAACTGTCAAGCTTGGCGAGAATCTCCGTCAGTTGGGTGTCGATCAACCCGGCCGAGAGCTTGTATCGGGCGACGGGATCCATCTCGGCGCCACCCGGCTTGCCGGCTATGAGATGCTCGATCGCCAGGGCATAGTTCCTGCGCGCCCAGTAGAGCTTGAACAGACGCTCATGCGGAAGCGTATTGGCAGGATCGATCTTCGCGGCCTCCTCGAAAACGGCAGCCGCCTCGTCCAGTTTATTCTGATTCCAAAGGATGTTCCCCACGGAGACACGGGCCTGCACACTCGTCGGGTCGAGGCGGACCACCTCGCGGAACTGATCGGCTGCCTCTCTCAGCGCCCCATTGGCCAGGTATAGCTGCCCAAGAGCGTCATAGATGGCAGGTTCGTCAGGCCTGAAGAGGAGCGCCCGCTTCAGTTCGTCGGCAGCGTCTTCCGGCATTCCGGCAGCGGAATAGGCCTCGGCGAGCTTGAGCCGCACGCTGGCCGTCTTCGGCTCGATGTTAACTGCCTGGCGAAGCTCATAGATGACGTTTCGCTGATCGTCCCGCTTCGCATAGGCATCAGCCGCGTTCATGTGCGCTGTGAACTCGGCCGTCAGGTCTCTCGTCGTGGGCTGTTCCACGGGAACGGCGGGGGCAGCGGGTGTCAGCGTCGAAGGGGGCTCCGTGACCACAAAGCCGGATTTGGGCTTGAGCTTGTCGAAGGCGGCGATATCGATCTCGGAAACCGCCGCACTGGCTGCGGTGTTGATGGCATTCCTGCGGCTGATCACACCCTGAGGACCGTCATTCTGGGCGATTCCACTCTCGGCTCCCGCTGTCCACTCCCCTTTGCCGGAGGTCGGGATCAGGCGCAGGGCGATGAGCGCCGCATTCGGCCTGAGTTCGCCATGGACGCTCAGTATGTAGTCTGCCTTGAGCAAATCGGCTATCTCTTTGGCGGTCTTGGGGTCGGAAATCTTGTTGAGCCAATCATCCCCGAACTTGCGCTCCAGGATGTACCGAGCGATCGTGGGATTCTCGAGGTCGAAGGCAACTACAGTGACCTTGCCGATCGCCGACAGATATGTGCTGACGGCCGCCACCGACTCGAGGTCTCCTGCAGCCGCGCCCTCGCCCACTGTGCCGGGCATAACCAGCACTACGGGGGCACGATCCTCCTCGGCCCATCCGCCGACTACGGAGATCATCATCAAGAATATGAAAACCAGTGTGAGCCTTCGCCCGCCCGCCATAGATACACCTGCTACTTCATGTTGCGGCTGACTTCGATTCCGGCCTCGCAGGCACGGATGCCGTTCTGAACCTCGGTCTGGCTTCTGCCGGATGCCAACTGGTCGCGATACGCCTTGATGCCCCGGTTGTAGTTGTCGATGGCGGCGTCATGTTGACCCATCCGCTGATACGACATCGCCATCTTCTGGTACACGCCCGCCGGATCGCTCGTCTGATTGAGGGCTTCCTTGTAGGCGACTATCGCGTCATCGTACTTGCCCAGGCGATGAAGTTGCACGCCTCGCTGCTCGGCGTTCTTCGCAGACTGAGCAGGGGCAGTCGTGCTCGGCGGCGACGGAGCCGGTTTCGGTGGAGTGGCATTCGCCGGCGGCTTGGTGGTTGGGCCGAGGATCGGAGTTATGATCGGCTTATCCGCGCCGGGAGTCTTGTCCTCCGGCTTCACGAGCGGCTGAGCGCCTGCTCCCGGTCGGACCGCGGGTATACCGGGCTTCGCCTTCTTCTCAGCCGGCGTAACGGTTCCGGTCGCTTCCTCGTCCTGCTGTGCACCAGCCGGCGACTGAACGCCGGGCTGCTGCTGACCCGTGGCGGTCTGATTCGGACCCAATGCACTCGGACCGTAGGGAGACGGCTGACCGGGAATGCCGGTGGTAGGACCGGCCATGGGTTTGCCCGTCTCGGTACGCAGACCGGCGTTCTTACCCGACCCGCCTCGAAGGATCAGGCCGCCCACCACCACGAACAGCCCGAATGTGAGGATAGCAGTGACCCATGGAATCGCCGCCTGACGGTTCCGCAACCACTTGATGTCACCAAGCCGGAACTTGGGCGACGGCGTCACATCGATCGGGATCGGCGCTAAGAGCCGGGCACGGAGCTGTTCGAGCTTCCGTCTGTCCTCGAGGCTCCCAGGCTCGAGCGAGACAACTCGTTCGTACTCGTAGATCGCACGAGCGAGGTCGCCCTTGCGGTCGTAGAGCGATGCCAGGAGCGAATGGGTTGCGGGATTGGCGTGGTTGATGGCCAGCGCGCCCTCGCATGCCTTGATTGCATTCTCCAAGTGGCCCGCCTCGCTCTCCCTGTAGGCGAGGTAAACAAACTCCCCGACTTTCAGGTGCTCGTCGAGGGTGAGCCCACTCGTCTTGGAGGAATCGGGAAGCCCGTTTCCGCATTCTTTGCAGTATTTGCTGCCGGCGTCATTTGCCGTGCCACACTTGTCGCAGTTCATAGTCAAAAGTCGAAGCTCCACATTCAAGGTTCAAGCCCACTTACAGGTACGCTCAACATCGGCATTGCGTTTCCTCAAAAACCGTAGGGGAGGCCTTCAACGGCCTCCCGCGGGGCAACCGAACCGGCGTCTCTAGTAGATCACCTTGTTCAATGGGTACTCCACGAGTCCCTCTGCGCCCGCATGCCGAAGCTTGGGAATCAGATCCCTCACGGTCTCCTCGTTTATGACGGTCTCAACCGCCACCCAGGTTTCATCTGCGAGCGGAGATAATGTCGGCCTGTTCAGCGCCGGTAGGATCGCCGTGATCTTGTCGAGATCGGCCCTGCGCACGTTCATCTTGAGTCCGACGAGTCGCTCGGCATTCAGCGCACCCGTGAGAAGCATGCTGATCTGTTCCATTTTCCCATGCTTCCAGGTGTCCTCCCACGCTGCCTTGTTCGCGATCAGCCGGGCCGTCGATTCCAGGATCGTCTCCATTATGCGAAGGTTGTTCGCCCGGATCGAGCTTCCGGTCTCGGTGTTAACAACGATAGCATCGGCGAGTTGAGGGACCTTCATCTCGCAGGCGCCCCATGAGAACTCGACCTGCGCGGTGACACCATTCTCGGCCAGCCAGCGCTTGGTGAGATTCACATACTCGGTCGAGATGCGCTTGCCCTCGAGGTCTTTTGCGGACCGGATGCTTCCGGCTTCCTCGACCGCCACGACAACACGGAGCGGTCGGGTCGTCGTCTTGTTGTAAGAAAGATCGGCGACCTCCACGACATCGGCATCGTTGTCGACAACCCAGTCCCGTCCTGTCAGCCCGGCATCGAGCACGCCGTCCTGGACGTATCGTGGGATCTCCTGGGGCCTGACCAGCAGGGCATCGATCTCCTCATCGTCGCAAGATGGGGCATACGACCGGCCACCGACCCGGAAGTCCCAGCCAGCTTTCTTGAACATCGCAAATGTGGATTCCTGGAGGCTGCCCTTCGGAAGCCCGATCTTCAGTTTCAAATGAGTCACCTCGGTTGGATGTCGACTTCGTTCTCACGCGCTTACAACTCTCGTTGGGGCGGGAGGCGCATACAGAGTATACAGAAAACCGGATGCGGGGTCAAGGTTTATGCCCGTAAACATATACATAGGCTGGTTTCGTTGGAGAAAGCAGGTCAGCCTTATGAAACTGAACGGCTCATCCGATAATCAAAGCTGGAAGCGCTTGGCAGTCTATCCGAGGAATATCACCGACAGGAAGTGCTGGAATGACGGAAACCGTGTACGCAATTGACATAGCCCTGGAGTCACTGATCGCCGGGATGTGCGATCGAAATCCCGACGAGTGGCACCACTGTCGAAGGGTCGAGCGGATCTGCGGCCTGGTTGCCAGAGAACTCGACTGGGAGACTGAGAAGATCGCCAACCTGAAGCTTGCGGCGCTTCTGCATCATCTGGACAGGTCTCATGTGCCTGAAGCGGCGCTGACGACACCCGTGGCCGCATACCTGCACCAGTTCGCGGAACGCATGCAGCAGGCCGAGCAGTCCCAGCGCAGGGACCCCTCGCATGAGGATGAAGCCGCCGAGATCATCGCGGTGGCCGACTCTTTCGACCGTCTGGTCTCGCCGCAGAGATACCGCAGGCCGATCGTGGAGACGGATGCGATCAAGGTGCTCCGTTACGATGCCGGCGGGGTCTTCTCAGAAGCGGTGGTCGATGCGTTCTGCCGAGTGTATGACGTAGGATTCGAGACGCCCGAATCGAAAGCTGCATAGCCCATTCCGCATTTCACCACAGCGGTGGCAGCGCCGATCCCGAGTCGTCGTCGCCCTTCGGAAGCACTATCGTGAACGTGCTCCCCTTGCCCACTTCGCTCTCGACCTTCACCCGACCGCCATGCGCCTCGACGATGTTCCGCACGATCGCGAGCCCGAGCCCGGTTCCGCCGAGTTTGCGGGATCGAGCCTTGTCGACGCGGTAGAACCGCTCGAAGATGCGGTCCAGGTCCTGAAGCGGGATACCGAGGCCGGTGTCCCGCATCGAGACACTGACGAAGTCGTCCGCCTCCCTGCCGAAGATCTCGATCGATCCGCCGCTGGGCGTGTACTTGATCGCGTTATCGAGCAGATTGACCATCACCTGCTTGAACTGCCGGCGGTCGACGAGCGCAGTCAAGTCGTTGCGCAGGCTGACGGAGACGCTCAGCCCGCCGACCTCTGCGCTGCTCCGGAGGTCGCGCACGGCCTCCTCGACCAAGGGTCGCAGCGGCACTATCGTCCTGACCAGATCCGTCTTCCCGGATTCCAACTCTGAGAGGTCCAGCAGGTTCTCGAGCAGCAGCGAGAGCCTCTCGATCTCGGAGTCGAGGTTGCCGATGAACCGAGCGGCCGCCTCGGGGTCATCCATCGCTCCGGACTGCAGAGCGCCGACGACCGCACGCACCGCGGCCACCGGGGTGCGTAGTTCGTGGCTCACGTTGGCCACGAAGTCTTGACGCATCTCGACGAGACGCCGGTACTCCGTGATGTCCCTCAGCACGACCACCCCGCCCGCGATATTCCCCTCCTGATCGTTGAATGGTGAGGCGTAGGCGTTGTACTGCTCGACGCACCGGCATGCTCACCTCGATCTCTTTCCGAACCATCTTGCCGCCCTCGAGGGCCTGCCTGATGATTGAATCGACGTCGTGGAGTGCGCTGTACTCGCCGGGAGTGTGGCCGGTGATCCGATCCTGCGTAATGCCGAACACTCGCTCGGATGCGGGGTTGAAGAGGGTGACCCGACACTCAGCATCGGTGACGATGATCGGATCGGCCATGGTGGAGAGAATCACATCGAGTAGGAAGCCGACATCCGCCATTGGTCTCACTGCTCATCGCTCGGGGTGACGAACATGTAGCCGACGCCGCGAACGGTGACGATCCGCTTCGGCGCGCTCGGGTCGTCTTCCACTTTCTCGCGGACCCATCGAATGTGGACGTCCAACGTGCGGGTACTGCTGCGCCCTTCGTCCGACCATACGGATTTCAGCAGTGCGCTTCGCGTCATCACGCGGTCGCGGTTCTTGACCAGTGCGCGCAACAACTCGAATTCTTTCAGAGAGAGGTGTACCGGTTGGCCGCCGACCATGACCTGGCGGCGTCGGTGGTCCACGGTCAGGTTGCCAACGCTCATAACGTCCTGGGGCGTATCGTCGGGCAGCATTCGAGAACGTCGCAGCACGGATTTCACACGGGCGATGAGTTCCCGCATGCTGAAAGGCTTGATCACGTAATCGTCCGCGCCGAGTTCGAGGCCCACGACGCGGTCGATCTCCTCGCCGCGAGCAGTGAGCATGATGATCGGCGTGCTGCCCTCCGCCCGGATCGCACGGCAGATGTCGAATCCATCCATCGAAGGCAGCATGAGATCGAGCAGGATGAGGTCGGGGGCAAGCTCGCGTGCCTTCGCCAGACCCTCAGCGCCGTCCTGGACGCTGCTGGCATCGTAGCCCTCCCGGCGAAGCGCATAGGCTACCGAATCGGCGATCAGAACCTCATCTTCGATTATCAGGATTCGCTCGTTCACGCATTCACTCCACGTCCGCGAAACTCATTTTCGAGTTCAAATATACGCCTGTTTGATATCCTTGTCAAGCAAAAGGAGGCCGTTTCCGGCCTCCTTTGCAGCGTCAGTATCGTCAGACGGCCGTGCTTCCATGCCGGCCATCGAGGTGTGAGTGGCGTATCAGGATCGGCGATATCTCATGGCCAGACCGAGCAGTCCGGGAATGCCGGTCAGGAGTGCAAGCAGACCGGAGGGCTCGGGGACCGGAGTGTAGTCGTATCTCACGGTGGCTTCGGCTGATGCCAGCGTGTTGAACTGGAGAAGCAGATTGCCCGCGCCGCTGCCGGATGAGAAACCCTCGGCGTTGACCGGAAGCACGATGTTGCCCGTCCCGCTGAACAGGGCGAAGTCGGAAACCGGCGGAGGGCTGACCGCGCTCTCTGAGTGATTGGCGGACAGGTTCTCGTGGGTGCGTCCGGAAAGACCGCCGAAATCCGTTATCCCGTCGAAAGCCGAGATCAACTCGGTGACGGATGCCACAGGAATGGTGACGACGATCACACTCATGTCCGGGCGCATCAACGTCAGCTTGGCGGAAAGGTCTACAGTCACGTTGGCGGGAACGGTCTCCAGGCTCTCGAGCCTGGCAGCTCCCTCGACGTGCCCGGCAAGAATGAACGTGATCTGGTCAAGGGTTCCGAGCGTCGTGTCGAACTTGGGGATGGATATGGTGTTCGCCCAGTTCGTCGTCGACAGCGAGATAGTGTCAGTGTAAGTCAGTTGCGCGGCGTCGACACATCCAAGGGATACTGCGATCATCAGCAAGCAAAATACGGTGATTGTTCTACTCATACTCTTCCTCCATGTTTATCTGCTCGAGTCGGTGTCTTGGCCAGGCCCGGCTCGGCGATATTCCTTGTACACGGTCAAATGAGTGCAAGATTCGTGCCAAAACGCTGATTAAGCTACCTTATCAGCGTTTTCTAGTATTTATACCTGGTAGTTGTAGTGGAGACCATGACGCCGAGGAGTAACAGGAGGATTACTCTCGCTCGCGCTTAACTGTGAGAGGAAGATTCACGCCGGTTCAGCCGGCATATCAAACTCACAGGAGCATATTCAATGAGCGAGCGCAAGGTGAAGGCAGCAGTGGTGGGATACGGCGCGTCCTTCAATATGGGCAAAAACCACGCACAGTGGATGAATGACTCGGGCCGCATCCAGACAGTGGCCGCATGCGACATCGATCCATCGAGAATGGTCGCCGCCGCCGCGGACTATCCAGGCGTCAAGACCTATCCCCACATCGACGATCTGCTGAAGAAGAGCGACGCCGAGTTGGTGGTCGTCATCACGCCGCACAACACGCACGCCGAACTCGCAATTGCGGCTCTCAATGCCGGGCGGAGCGTCGTGACCGAGAAGCCGATGTGCTGCTCGGTCGCTGAGGCCACCGCGATGATCGAGGCGGCGAAGAAGAACAAGGTGACGCTCACCGTCTTCCATAACCGCAGGCACGACGGCGACTTCAAGGCAATCAAGACGGTCATCGACAAGGGCACCATCGGCGAAGTCTTCCAGCTCGAGGCGTTCATGGGCGGGTTCAGCCGGCCGGGCAACTGGTGGCGCTCGGACAAAAGGATCTCCGGGGGATGCCTGTACGATTGGGGCGCGCATTTCGCCGACTGGATCCTCAACTTCATGCCTGGCGAGATGGAGAGCGTGACGGGTTTCTTCCACAATCGCGTGTGGCATGAGTTCACGAATGAAGATCAGACCCAGGCGATCATCAAGTTCAAGAACGGCGCGACCGCCAACCTGACGATCTCGACGATCGCCTATGCCGGGAAGCCGCGGTTCCGCATCCTGGGAACCAAGGGCGCGATCGTCGACCACTGGGGCGGAAGCTTCAAGGTGCAGACCGAGGTTGATGGGTTGCGCGTCGAGGGCGACGTGAAGTACCAGGAAGGCACATGGCCGCTGTACTACGTGAACTTGGCGGCTCATCTGCTCGACGGCGCGCCTTTGGAGGTGACCCCTGAGTCGGCGCGGCGCACGATCGTCATCTTCGAGACGGCGGAGAAGTCGGCAAAGAGCGGGAAGACTGAGCCGGTGCCATTCGCGTAACCAATCACCGCGAGCAACCGCCAAGATCGCCAAGGAATCAAGAAGGTTCCTTGGCGATCTTCAGAGCAGCGGATGAATATGCTGGTTCGGGCGGATTTGTAATCCAGCCCGAACCAACACTTTGGGGTGGCTATCCGATAGACAAAACCGCGTTGTCGATCAGGCGCGTGCGGCCGATACGGACGGCCAGGGCGACCAGGACTCGATCGCCTATCCGATCGACCGGCTGAAGGGTCTCGGGATCGACGACCGTCACGTAGTCGATGTCCGCAAGCGGCTCACCACCGATGAACTCCTGGACGCGGTCGCACAGCTCGCGACCGTCCCTCAGTCCGTCAGCGCACCAACTCCTGCGCGTGATCCAGCGACTTCCGCAGGATGAGCGCCGCCTCACGTTCCTCGGGGCTCAGATACGAGTTGCGGGATGACATCGCCAGGCCGTCGGGCTCGCGGACGGTCGGGACCGGCACGATCTCGAGCGGCATATCGAGGTCCTTGACCATCCGCTCGATGACCTTGAGCTGCTGCACGTCCTTCATCCCGAAGTAGGCTCGATCCGGCTGAACGATGTTGAACAGCTTGGCGACGACCGTGGTCACACCCCTGAAGTGATGCGGCCTCGACGCGCCGCAAAGCCCATCGGTGAGCCGTTCGACCTCGACATATGACGAGTACCCTTCGGGGTACATCTCCTCGACCGACGGATTGAAGATCACGTGCGCGCCGACGCTCTTCGCCATCTCGGCATCTCGGTCGAGGTCACGCGGATAGCTATGGAAGTCTTCGTTCGGGCCGAACTGGGTGGGGTTGACGAAGAGGCTGACGACCACGAGAGCGTTTTGCTTCCCAGCCGCCCTCATGAGAGCCAGATGTCCCTCGTGGAAGTAGCCCATCGTCGGGACGAGCCCGACGCGATTGGCCGTGGACCTCGCGTGCCTGACATAGCCCCGCATCTCTGAAATAGTGTGAAGGATGATCACCGGTTTCCACCCGCCTTGGCGCCAATTCTGCCACAGACGAGCGGGCGAAAGCAAGTCCGGCGTTGAAGCGGGGTGCATTTCTGCAGAGTGAGTCAGCCTCTCGTTATGCCACCAGAGTGGCTACTCGAGGAGAACGGTTGGGTAGCTTGCCAAGCTTCCCAAGCCCCAAACCCGTCTAATCTCGAGTAGGTTTCTCTGGAAACCATAACGAGAGACGGTCGCCACCCATTCAACTCAGATGCACCTATTGAAGCGAAGCGTCAGGTGGTGCGTGAACGGGAAGCGTCTGCTCAGTGTTGACCGTTTGCCGTTTGCGGGAGATGTTTCACCATGACGAGGGAGTACTGGCCGTCCTCTTCCAGATGGACTTCGTCCATGAAGGCTCGGATGATCGTGAGGCCCCTTCCTCGCAGGGAGACCGAGGGCTTGGGTTTGGCCGCAGGAAGCTCGAACTTGGGGTTCTCGCTGCTGACCGTCATCGTAAGTGTCCCGTCGTCAGATTCGATCACCACCTGGACATGCTGGTCACTGCCGCGAGGGGAACCGTGTGTGACCGCGTTCACCGTGGCTTCCCATGCGGACGTGCCGATCTTCGCGGCGTCCTCAATGGGAAACCCCATCCTCTCAGCCATGCGCTCGGCCTCGCACCTCACATCGGTTACCTGCTCGAGGCCGGCGGGAAAGTCGAATCGCACAGTTTCAGAGGTCATCTCTTCTCCAACCCGCACTCAGAAGCGTTTCTTGCAAGAACCGCGAAGGTATGCAGGGCAATCGCCTCGAGTACGTGCTCGGGCTGAGTGCCGGGCTCAACAAGGACCACCAACTTGTGGTCGCGTTTCCCCATCAACTGATACGCGAGAATCAACTGCTCTATGCCGGCGCTGTCGATGAAACTCGTCCTGCGCAGGTCCACCACGGCCTGGCCATTCTTTCCTTGAAGCCTGGCCACCGCCTCCCGGAAAGGTCTTATGTTCAGCACGGTGATCTCTCCAACGGGTTCAATCACCGTCCGGTTATCACAACAGTACTCTCGAACGCTCAACTCGTCCACGATCAGAACTCCGCTGCCGAAGGAATTGACTACCATAACTGCTACTTCACCCTGACACTTTCCTCTGTTTTCCGCGCCGGCTGAACAAGAATCAGTACCGGCACCCTTAGTATCGGCATTTGACCCCGATATCAAGAGGAAATCGCCCCCACAATAATCGACTCTACGCGTGAGAAAACCACACGCCCGTGATGCTTCGATCATCGCGTCCCTTCGCCATATCAAGGATACCCAATCTCGCGGGACTTTCGGCAGGACAATGCATAGCATCTCCGCGAACATGTATACGTCGGAGCAAGGTGCTGTGACATCATCCCTCTGAGGTTTTTTCGTGAGAAGTGAAGAGTGAACGAGAAACTCGTCTTGATCGCGTTGTCGATGCTCTTATGTGCCGTGTCGTTCGCGGCGGAAAGGACTGCGCCTGTGGTGCGGATTGATCCCACTACCAGATACATCCACGTCACGTACGAGGTGCCCGCGACCGCGCCCGATGAGGTCGTCGCCAACTGCTCGTGGTCCCCGAGTGGCAAAGACGACTGGCGGCCGGCCAGGGTGACTCCGCTCCTCTCGGATACGGGATATGTCCTCGCAACCGCCGCAGACTGGGCACAATGGTCTGCGGGGAAGATCACCGAGCGACGTGCCGCCAGCCTCAGACGCACGGTCATCTTCGACCCCTACCCCGAGACGCAGACGAACGGGCTGGTCGACGCCGATCTCCGCATCGATATCCGCACGAGCGACGGTGCGCTTCTCGACACTCAGACCGTGCGTCTCACGGCTGACAACTCCGATGTGGTCTACATCGAGGACTGGTCGAAGTTGTTGCAGCAGGACGCTATCTCCTCAGAGGACATTACGGGTAAGTGGCAGTGGCGCACCGGGCAGGAGGGCGTCTCGTTCGGGAACGCGCTCTATGGCAAGGCGGGAACCGCACTGCCTCAACTGACCTATCCGCTCGATCTCAAGGGACGATACGCAGTCTTCGTCTGCTCGAGCCCAGGCGCTGGGCAGATCGGCTTGAGGTTCACCGGCGATGAGCGGACGGAGTACCTGTCGTCCCCACGTCCGCATCGGGAGGTCCTCTGGCGATGGACGAGCATGGACCGCCAGCACCTCGTCCTCAGGCAGCGGCATCTCTACTCCGGCTGGGCCGCCGCTCACATCGACTACGTGAAGCTCGTGCCGCTCACTCAGAGTCTGACAAAGGACTTGAACGACATGTATTCGGGCGAGCACGACAAGTTCGTTGCCGCGTACTTCGAGCCGTATTCATGGGCCTTCCACGAGGATGTCCACGATACTCTTCAGCACCGGGAGCCGCTCACGGCGTTCAGGGACGCGCAGGTCGATCTCGTCGATGTTCAGGTGGGCCGGTTCGGGGCGAAGGTCGTTTATGAGTCGAGGCTGACCGACCAGTTGCTTTACGGGACGATCGGCGATCCGATCGACGGCAAGATCCCCGAGACCGGCAATGTGGGCCGAATGCAGCAGTACACCAACACACTCGACGCCGAACTACGGTATGCCGGGGAGTTGGGGTTGACCGCCCACGCGAACTTCGGCGCGACGAACTGCTATCCGGGCACTCCGCTCCAGGGCGATTTCTCGAAAGAGCACCCGGAGTGGATGCAGGGTTCCGCTCTGAGATATGACGTGCCCGAAGTGCGCAAGTACGCCATCAGCCTGTTCCGGGAGGCGGTCGAGATCGGCGCGCCCGGGATCTCGATCGACTTCTGCCGATATCCCGACGGAATCGACAAGCCGGTGACCTGCACGACGTTCCTCCGAGAGCTTCGGGAGGCGGTCGGCTCGAAAGTTCCGATCCTGATCCGCTTCCCGGCGACGGGCGTGCGGCTCTGGGAGAGATTCGACTACAAGACCTGGGTGCGCGAGGGCCTGGTCGACTTCCTTTGCCCTAGCACCATCCAGGGTCGGCATAGCAACTTCGATATCAAACCGTATGTCGAGGCGGTTCGTGGATCGAAATGCAGGCTCCTTCCGGTCGTCGATGCGATCGGCTGGGGGCCGACCATACCCGGGCCGTTCCTCCAGCGAACGAAGCAGCTCTACGACGCAGGCGCGGACGGCATCGACATCTACCAGGCGGACGGCCCGATCGTCCACTCCCCGGTCAATCGCCGATACGTGCGCATCGCCGGGAGCACGGATGCGCTCAAGCGGTGGTGGCAGGAGGACGAGCGCCTCCGACCCGAGTGCAGCAAGGGGATCTACGTCACCTCACCGATGGGTGAGAACTCATACAAGCGGTATCAGCGCCTCCGTGTATGGCTCGAGGGCATACCGATGGGCGAGGTGGAGTTGCACCTCGATGACAAGCTTGTGAGCCGGTTCGACAAGCCGCCATATCTGCTCGGGACGGAGGAGTATGAGTCCGACAGCGTGATTCCTCCGGGCGAGCACTCGCTCCGGATTCGGGCGCGTGACGGCGACGGGTGGCTCGAGCAGACCTTCACGGTCCAAGGCAGCCAGTGACGGCGATCAGTGTAACCGCTCGCCCCGTTCGTCCGTATGTCGTACCGGTGGCGCGGTGGAAAAAGGCATCATGTTCCGACGACTGCTGATCCTGATCCTGACGGTCCTGTGCATCCCGTGCACGGCAGGTAGCTTCCTGCCACCGGTCGTCCAAGTTCGCAGAGCGCCGGCCCCTGGTCCGGAATTCCACCACCTGACGATAGATGGCAAGAGAGCAAGGGAGCTGCCATGGACGCTGGGCAAACAAGCGCCATCGGTGGTAAGCCTGACCAACCTGCACTACAAGGGACTGCCGACTGCTCCGACCGAGATTGTGCTGACCTACGACGACGAATGCCTCTACGCCCGATTCGACTGCGGAGACGATGTCGCCCCGGTAGCTCAGTACACTGACCACGACGGTCCGGTTTGGCGCGACGATTCGGTTGAGATCTTCCTCGACCCCAGACTCGATGGCCGGTCCTTCTTCCATCTGATCACCAATTCCCGGCGGGCACGGTATGAGGAGCAGGGAAGATCGGGCAATCCTGGTTCGTGGGACGGACCGTGGGAGGCGATCCCTCGGCAGGCTGACAATGGGTGGAGCGTCGTTGCGGTCATCCCTTTCCGCTCACTGGGTGTTCCTGCGCCGAAACCGGGGGATACCTGGGGCGCAAATTTCGGACGAAACGACCGGCCTCAGGGTGAACTCAGTTCGTGGTCGCCGGTGCTGGGGCAGTTCTCTGAGCCCGAGTGGTTCGGGCAGATCGTCTTCGGTGGCTCGCAGGCCCCCATCATCACCGTTGCGCCGCTCGATATCGGCGCTCCCGGGACATATGAAGTGATCGCGATGGTCTCCAACGCCGGAGGAGGCCCGCTCCCGATGCGCGGCGCGATGCTCGTGGACGGCAAGCCACCCATGCCGGCGAAACCATTGGCATACACCGCTTCCAAGGGCGACTCCGAGTGGAAGTTCAGCATCGAGTATCCGCTGGAGGGTCAGCACAAGTTGGCCCTGCAGTTCATCGACTCCGAGGGCAAGGTCATCATGCGGACGGCCCCGGTTGCAGTCAGTATTCCTGAGCATCGCAGCCGGCTCAGCCGGTTCAGGGAGATCGTGAGAGGGCTGACCCCGCCGTCCGCGATTGTGGATCAGGTGAAGGCCCTCAAGGTCAAGCTCGGCGCGCTAATCGCTCTAGGGAAGAATGCCGAAGGGAGTCGGGAGAAGTGGGCGGAGTTCGGCGGGCGACTCGACGCGATCGAGCCGGAGGTCACTCGCGTCAGATATGCTTGCGCGGACACGGCCGGACGCGGATATGTCCTCGGCACGGAGACATCCCTCACGAAGATCCTGCGCGACCGGTTCTTCAACGGAGAGGTCGGTGCGCCCCTGCGCATCTCAGTAGCAAGGAACGAACACGAGAGTGGACAGGTCGTACTGCTTCCATACGGAACGGCGTTGGAGGCAGTCGAAGTATCGGCCTCGGCGCTCGAAGGTCCCGGCGGCGCGGTCATTTCGCCCGACCGTCTGACGCTCAACCTAGTGGACTACGTTCGGACCCGCCAGCCGAAGTACGACATCGACTACGTCGGCTGGTGGCCGGATCCACTGATGCCCATGAAGCCGTTCGATGTGCCGAAGGAGAGCGTCCAGCCGATATGGGTCACGGTCCATCCGTCCGAGCAGACGCCCGCCGGCACATATCGTGGAACTGTCACCATCAAGCCGAAGAACGCGCCGGAGTCGTCGCTCTCGATCGAGGTGAAGGTCTGGGACTTCGCCCTGCCACTTCAGCCGCACCTGAGGACGGCATTCGCCCTCTTCGAGCACGAGATCGGCGCATGGTACGGCGGCATGACCGAGGATATCAAGCGCAACTACTACGCCTTCATGCTCGATCACCGGCTTAGCGTCATGAACCTGTACTCAAAGCAGCCGCTCCCACGCAAGGAAGACATGCAGTTTTGCTTCGACCGCGGAGAGAACTTTCTGACGCTGGCATACACGCACAACAAGGACCAGGCAGACCGCGACGAGCTTGCATCGATGATCCGTGAGCACAGGGAGTTCATGGAACCGAAGGGTTGGTGGGACGCGGCCTGCATCTACGGCTTCGATGAGGTCAAACCGGACAAGTACGGCGAGTTGCGCGACATGTACGGCTGGGTCAAGAAGGAGTTCCCCGATCTGCCCAGGATGTGCACAGTCGCGCCGGCCGGCGAGTTGAAGGGCTCGGTGGACATCTGGGTTCCGCTGACCTCGAACTACATCGAGAAGGACGCGCGCGAGTTCGAGAACGCGGGCGACAAAGTGTGGTGGTACGTCTGCTGTGTGCCGCCCCACCCATACCCGAACTTCTTCATCGACTACCCCGCTGTCGATCAACGGATCATCTTCTGGATGAACTGGAAGTACCGAATTCCCGGGTTCCTGTATTACGCGGTGAACCTGTGGGAGGTGAACCGGAAGTCGAACGAGCGCTGGCCGGAGGTCGAATGGGACACTCTCTCCTTCGACGAATACAACGGCGACGGCCAGCTAATGTACCCCGGCCCCGACGGCAAGCCTATCAGCTCGATCAGGCTGGAGTGCATCCGCGACGGTATCGAGGACTACGACTACTTCGCGATCCTGGATGAACTCGTGAGGAAGGCCGGCCCGAAGACCGACAAGGCGCTCTTGGATATAGCAAGTAAGCTGCTGGCGATAAACGAAGACGTTGTCGGTTCTCCGAGCGACTACACGCTCGATCCGACGCTCATACTGCAAACCCGACAAGACGTCGCCGAGGCGATCGAGCGGCTTTCGAAGTCCTCGACTCCTTGACCCCTCGACTCCTAGTGCTTGCTCTTGCCCTTGCTCTGCTTCTTTTGCTTCTTCTTCGGCTTGTTGTTGTTCTGGCCGACCGGTTCTTTCAGCGTCTGGTCAATGACTGAGCCGCCCTTCTTTCCCGACTGTCCCGCCTTGTTGCGATGCGCCATGTCACACCTCCGAAGACAAGATTCGCTACTGCATACCCAGCGGACGAGGTGCGCAAACCGGCCCTACTTGCTACACAATTGACACATCCTCAACAGCGCGCCGACACTCCACGCCTGCGCGATGCAGCCCCCGGGTCGATGCGGCGGATCGCCGTCGAAGACCTCACTGATGCTCCCTACCCCGGCGTCCTTGAGATGCTCGCGGAATGGCGAGAGCAGTCGACGGATGTATCTGCGGTCGCGGTAGACGCGATAGTGCGCCTCGGCGAAGTGACCCAGCAGCCACGGCCAGACCGTGCCCTGATGATACTCCCGGTCCCGCTCCGACGGCCCACCGCAGTATCGCCCGCAGTACCTCGAATCGTCCTGCGCGAGAGTCCTGAGCCCGTACGGAGTGAGTAACGCGCGCTCGACGGCATCGACCAGGGCCCTCTTACGGCGGCAATCGAGCGGCGAGTTTGGCAGCGATACCGCGATGATCTGATTTGGCCGCAGGGATGCGTCATCGCCGTCGGGGCTATCCACAACATCGTAGAGATGGCCGCCATCCTCGCACCAGAACCTCTGGCCGAAGCTGGTCAGGCATTTTGCGGCGGCGACCTCATAGGGCGCTGAGGGCTTGCCGGCGTGCATCGCCCACGAGCACATCAGGCAGAGCGCATTGTACCAGAGGGCGTTGATCTCGACCGGCTTCCCGATCCTGGGAGTGATCGGCTGCCCATCCACGCGCGCATCCATCCAGGTGACCTGGCTGCCCTCTTCACCGGCATGGATCAAGCCATCAGGACACATGTGAATGCCGTGCCGAGTACCCTCCATATGATGCTGCACGATGCCCTCCAGTGTGGGGAACAGAGCGCTGATGATCGCGCCGTCGCCCGATGCACGCATGTATCCTGCGAGTGCCTCGAAGTACCAGAGGGAGGCATCGGCGGAGTTGTACTCGGCTGATCCGTCGTCGGTGATGCGGTTGGGGACCAACCCATCCTGAACTCGATCAGCGTGGACGAGGAGGATCTCTCGCGCCTCGGCGTGTCGTCCAGTGCAGAGAAGGATGCCCGGCATCGAGATCATTGTGTCACGCCCCCAGTCGGTGAACCAGGGATAGCCGGCGTGCAGAGTGTGGGGGTATGGGAGTATGGGAGTATGGGAGTGGGCAGTCACAAACTGATCGGCGGCGAGCAGTAGGAATTGGCGGAATGGATCCTGTTCGTCGCCGATGATCGCTGTCCGACGCTCGACTTCGCGGTCATAGGCGACAAGGATGTCGCTGCTGTCTGTATTCTGCATTCCGCAGTCCTCATTCGCCGTTCCCACGAGCCCAAGGGTGTCGCCCGCCTTCATGTCCTCTGCGAAGGATCCCGGAGCGAAGAGATCCTCGATGCAATCGTCGAATCCACGCTCCCTCTCAGCCCGATAGAGGAAGGAGCGGTATGCATCCGGAGCGGATTTGAACACACCGGTGGATGACAAGTGAAGTGTGATGCGCGATGCGCGGTCCGTGACTGAACCGCTCTCATCGTCAACGGTGAACCGCGAGCCGTCGATCCCGACTGTGTGATATCCCCGGAACGCGCAGAATGGCCTCACGCAGAGCCGCGCGATCCCGGGCGACTCAATTAGCCGGTAGAGGAGGTACACCGTGTTGCTCCCCTGCTCCATCCAGACCTGCTTTGTGAGCTTGACGCCTGGCAGCACGTACTCCCACGTCGGGATGCCCAGTTCGAGCCGGAAAGAGGCGATGTGCTTGAAGCCCTTGGGATGGATCGTGCCGTCCGCATACTCATTCGTGCCGAGGGAATGCGTCCTGCCCCCGACCATCAGTTCCTCGTCCACCTTGGAAAGAAGCACCTGTCGGCCGAGCGGCGCCGGATATGACGCCACCAGCAGGCCGTGGTAGCGGCGTGTATTCGCCCCGACGACGCTCGACGAAGCGTATCCACCGATGCCATTCGTCATCAGCCATTCCCGCGAAAGCGCCTCATCTGGATTGTGGAGGATTGTCTTCGGTATCTTCATCATCCGGCCTACCGACAACGAATACTGAACGAATAAACGAATCCTGTGCGGCCGGTAGCATTCGCTTATTCGTTCAGTATTCGTTGTCGGTCCCTCTTCCCATTATCGGGACGAAAGATAACCGGGCGGAGGTGTTGCCGTTTCTTTCCCTCAACGTTTATAATCAACGGGTCACATGACGACCTGAACGGAGGACATACGTATCATGCATCATATCCCGAGACCCGAGCATCCGCGCCCCGACTTCGAGCGGTCGGCCTGGCAGAACCTCAACGGTGAGTGGCAGTTCGCCATCGACGACTCGAAGTCCGGCCTGGAGAAGGCCTGGCACACCGGAGTTGAGTTCCCCAAGCGGATCATCGTACCGTTCTGCCCCGAGAGCAAGCTCTCCGGCATCGCGCACACGGACTTCATGAACGCCGTGTGGTATCGACGCTTGTTCACGCTGGACCAAGCGCTCAAGGGCAAGAGGCTGCTCCTCCATTTCGGCGCTGTCGACTACGATGCCCGCGTTTGGGTCAACGGGAGCGAGGTCGCGCATCACAGAGGCGGCTACACGCCATTCCACGCCGATATCACCGATGCTCTGAAGGACGGCGAGAACGAGGTCGTCGTCTACGCCGAGGACGACATTCGGACCAGCTTCCAACCCTCAGGCAAGCAGTCGCACCAGCTCAACTCCTACGGATGCATGTACACGCGCACGACTGGGATCTGGCAGACCGTGTGGCTGGAATCCGTCTCCGATACACACGTCTCCTCGATCGCGATCTGGCCCGACGCGGCGAACAGCCTCTTGACCATCGAGATCGGCGTGGACAGACCCGTCTCCGGGGTGGGCCTCCAAGTGCTTGTTACCTCTGATGGCCAGGAAGTCGCCAAGGCCCAGATCAGGCACGCGGGCGCTCAGACCACGATCACCCTGGAGATCCCCGATGCCGTCCTGTGGCAGCCGCTCCAGCCCTTCCTCTACGACCTCCGCGTCCGGCTTCTCGATGGTGAGGCGCTCGTGGACGAGGTGTCGTCGTACTTCGGCCTCCGCGACGTGCGGATCGAGGGCGACCGCGTGCTCATCAACGGCAAGTCGGTCTTCCAGCGGCTCATCCTCGACCAGGGCTTCTGGCCCGATGGGATATACACCGCTCCGTCCGACGAGCAACTCAAGGCCGACATCGAGCGGAGTATCGCCTATGGATACAACGGCGCGCGCCTCCACCAGAAGGTCTTCGAGCCGAGGACTATCTACTGGGCGGACAAGCTCGGGTATCTTCTCTGGGGCGAGTTCCCCGACTGGGGTTGCTCGGTGAAGTTCCACGCTCAGTCCCGCGAGAACTTCCTGCGCGAGTGGCTTGAGGCCGTCCTCCGGGATCGAAACCATCCTGCGATCATCGCCTGGATGCCGCTGAATGAGGCGCACTCCAACGGTGACAGGTATGCACCGGTTTTCTTCCAGGAGTTGTACACACTTACACGCCAACTCGATCCATCGAGGCCTGTCCTCGATGCGAGCGGCTACACCCACGTCGTCACGGATATGTGGGATATCCACGACTACGATCAGGATCCGAAGACCTTCAACGAGCGCTATGCCCCGTTCGGAGCGAACCCGACCGACGAAGCGATCCATAAGAATGACCCTGACCATGAGCCGACATATCAGGGCCAGCCGTACATCATCAGCGAGTACGGCGGCATCTGGTGGAATCCCGGCCAGACCGACGGCAAGGCGTGGGGATACGGCGGTCGTCCTGCGAGCGAGCAGGAATTCATCGAGCGGTACATCGGCCTCGCGAAGGCGCTGCTGGACAATCCGCACATGGCGGGCCTCTGCTACACGCAGCTCACCGATGTCGAGCAGGAGGTCAACGGCCTCTACACCTACGATCGCAAGCCGAAGTTCGCGCCGGACGTCCTGCGCCCAGCGCTCGACCGCAAGGCAGCGATCGAGGACTAGCAACTCAACGATTACGCCGGCTGTCATTCTGAGCTTGGCGAAGAATCTTGCTCCGCAAGAACAGATTCTTCGCCAAGCTCAGAATGACAGTCCGGTGGCTCGGTAGTATTCCCCAGGAGGGAAACTGCTATGAAAGCATCGCTCAGACTCGCGATCGTGTTCCTTGCCGTATGCTTGTTACTCTGCGGATGTGCCCGGAAGCAGGCATCGACCGCGAAGTACAAGATCGGGTTCGCTAACCTCACAGAGGACATGAACTTCTGCGCGGAAGTGCGGACCGGCATCGAACGAGCCACGAAGAAGGCTGGCGACATCGAGCTTGTCACCGCCAACAACCGGTACGACGGGGCAACTGCGCTTGCCAACGCAGAGAGCTTCATCAACCAGGGGGTCGATCTGGCGATCGAGTTCCAGACCGACGAGAAGTTCGGGCCGGCGCTGATGGAGAAGTTCAACGCCCGCAAGATCCCGGTCATCGCGATCGATATCCCCCACCCCGGCGCGATCTACTTCGGCGCAAACAACTACAAGGCCGGGCTCATCGGCGGAGAGGCCGCGGGGATGTATGCAATGAAGCACTGGGGAGGCAAGGTGGACAAGGTGCTCTCCCTCGAACTCCCGCAGTCCGGCGATGTGCCGGCGAAGAGGATGAAGGGCCAGCTCGACGGCATCAAGAGGCACATCAAAATCGCCGAGAAGGACATCCTCCATCTCGACAGCAAGAACACACTCGAGGAGACCAAGCGCGTCGTGGGCAACGTGCTGAACACGATGCCGAACGCACGACATATCCTCGTCGTGACGATCAACGACGGGACAGCCCTGGGAGCGATCGCGGCACTGGAGATCGCGGGCCGGAAACTTGACGCGGTCGTCTTCGCTCAGGGCGCTGACGGGAGCGCGAGGCAGGAGATGCGCAAGCCCGGGAGCATCCTGATCGGCTCGGTGGCGTATTTCCCCGAGCGCTATGGCGACTACCTCATCCCACTGGCGCTGGAGATCCTCGGCGGAAAGAAGCCGAGTCCCGAGAACTTCGTCGATCACGTGCTGATCACCAGGGACAACGTGGAGAAGTACTATCCCCAGGAGTAGACGATGGCCGCGAGACGATTCCTGAGCAAGCACGCCGCCACCCTGATACTCATCGCTGCCTACGGAGTACTCGTCGCGTACCTGTCGTTCGCGGCGGACTACTTCGCCACGCTGAACAACGTGACCACGATCGGGCAGACGGTCGCGGTCATCGGCATCATCGCGGCGGCGCAGACGATCGTGATCATCAGCGGCGGACTCGATCTCTCCGTGGGATCAGTCGTGGCCCTGACCGTCGTGCTGGTATCGCTGCTGGAGAGCAGAGGCGTGCCGATACACGTCGCCTCGCTCGCGAGCCTCGGAGTCGCAGGACTGGTCGGCGTCGTCAACGGAACGGCGGTCACGCGCCTGCATATCAACGCCTTCATCACGACGCTGGCGACGCTCTCAATCGCGAGCGGGCTGGCGTTCGTCCTTTCGAGCGGGCAGACCAACTTGATCGCGTCCTCGGGCTTCAGGCAGCTCGGGATCGGCAGGCTTGCCGGGATTCCGCTGCCGATCATCATGCTGGCGGTTGTGTTCATCGCCACTCACATTATGCTCACCTCGACGCGCTACGGCAGGGCGATCTATGCGGTCGGCGGGAATGCTGAGGCGTGCCGGCTCTCCGGCGTCGATGTCGGTCTCGTGAGGAGGCGGGCGTACCTGCTGTCGGCGCTGTCGGCCGGATTCGCGGGACTGATACTCGCCGCACAACTCGGAGCAGCCGCCCCGCAAAGCGCCCGGGGATACGAGCTTCAGGTGATCGCCGCCGTGATCCTCGGGGGCACGAGCCTCACGGGCGGCGCGGGGAATGCGATCGGTACGCTCCTCGGTGTCCTGACGCTCGGCACGCTTAGGAACGGGCTCGATCTGATGCACGTGAACTTCTACTGGCAGGAGGTCGTGATGGGAGTCGCCCTCGGCGTGGCGGTCTCAGCCGATCGACTCCGCCGACTTCGTACCCCTCGGAGGTCTGAGACATGTTGAAAACGATGATCGTTTCGCTTCTGCTCCTGTTCGCTGTCGAGGCCTGTGCCGAACTCAAGGCAGGCGACTGGGCGCGCTACGGATTCGTCCCCGCCAGGCAGGACGCCAAGCCTTCGGTGAAGGAGATCACCATCACCGTCGGCGTCAGGGAAGGCGGAATGACGTGGTGGGAGATGGCGGTCGAGAAGCCGGACAAGACCACCTTCGCCGTCCGTGTCCTCTCCGAGCGCGTACCGATGACTTCAGTTGCGGGGGACGGAGTACAACTCCATCCCCAACACCGCTTTGGTCTTGGGGAGGAAAACGACGTTGGGGATGGAGTTGTACTCCGTCCCCCGCAACTGGCCGACCTCGGCAAGGTGAAGCGATACCTCCTCAGGGACGGCGATCGCCCGTTCATCGAGTACCGGGACAAGTCGACCAAGGGCCCGCTTCTCCCCGTGTTCGACTTCCATGCCCAACTCATCCCCTGCCCTGCGCCCGAGTCGATCGTCGTCGGACCGTTCGCCACGACCGGCACCTATCTCGGCAACGGCGTGCAGATGCTCGAGTCCGGCAAGGGACGATTACTCGAAGGCATCGGTGAGCCGACGGTGCTCATCCTCGACCCCATGCTCATCGTCGGGACCGGGCGCGCCTTCCGCGACATCGACGAGGGCCGCGTCACCGACCGCAACTATGAGTTCCGCGACTTCACCGCCGAGGAGTACGATGAGATGGTGGCCGCTGGGACCAACTATTTCATGGGTGGCGACTCCGCGCGCGAGGCGATGATCCGGGAGCGGCCTGCCTTCTATACGAAGTACCCGACCTTCGAGGACTTCCCGAACATCCTCTACCGCTCGAACTACCAGGGCGCGATCATGTTCACCGATGAGCCCGCCATCCTGACGAACTTCAACGACTGCCGCCACGTGACCGACGCCGCGAACCTCCTGCGCCTGACCGTCGCCGCATCCGTCGCCGGTGGCTCGTACTACAGCCCAACGGTCCTCAAGGCTCACTTGCAGCAGGGCGGCGTCTACTTCGGCGCGTGGAACCTCCGACAGGACGACATCCCCGCGTGGGAGGCCGTATTCGCGGCTGGCTGGCATGAGATGGAGGGCGGAGTGAGCGGCGTCGTCCACGAGGGGCGCTACGACATCAAGATGTTCAACTCGGTGCTCAATGGCTTCTTCGGCCAGGGGTTCGAGGTCACGACCGAGGAGATGCTGCGCCTCCATTACGCGTTCCTCCGAGGCGCGGCAAGGTGCTTCGACGGGGACTGGGGCACGAGCATCTACGGGCAGGCCGACCCGGCGATCTCACCCCTGGCGATCGAGATGGCGTACGACATGGGCGCGCGGTACATCTGGTTCTGGACGAGCGACCACGGCCATCACATGCCCTACAAGGAGCAGCTCGATCTCACCCGGAGGCTCCGCGCGCACGAGAAGGCCCATCCCCGCCGGCCGATCTCCGAACTGCTGACGAAGCCAAGAGTCGCAGTCGCCTTCCCCGAGGGTTACATCGGGTGGAGCGAGTTCTGGCCGAACGGGATCTGGAACAACGAGCGCTTCGGGATGGACAGGCGCAATCAGGAGGCCGCCACTTACCGCGCCGTTGTTAGTTCCGCGTTCAAACAGGGTATACTACTTGCGAGGAAAGGCACACAGTTCGATTTCGTCGTAGACGGAGATGCCGCCCGGAAGACCGGCTACGACCGCATTATCAGCATCCATACCAACGGCACGGTGGAGAACGGCATATCCCCGCTATGACCGCGCAGACAGCACGACAACCAGTGCCGGAGTCGAACTCCGGCCACCTGCCCCAGTCCATGGTCAAGTGTACGAAGGAGTATCCGGCCATGTTGGCGCATCATCATGTGTTTCTGTGGGTCGCTTGTCTGGCGCTACTGTTGTCATGCGCCACGAAGGCGTCGGTCTTGACACCATCGAAGGGTTGGAGAGCCATCCCCTCGGGCGTCTACGCGTCCAGTCGCGAAGCCGATCTCTCCGCCCTCGTACGTGGAGAGGATGCCGCGTGGCAGCCGGACCTCAGCCGAAGCGAGTGGTTCGCGTTCAAGCTGCCGGAGGGGAAGCGCTTCCTTCTCACGTTCGCCGTCGCCAAGACCGACTCGACGGTCTATGCCGTCCTCGAGCGCTCGACTGATTCGGCGGGAAAGGAATGGGAGCAGTCCGGCGTCGTGACACCCAAGGCCAGGCTCGACAAGTTCACCATCGACCGACGGAAGGGCGCGTGGTGGCGGGTGAGATTCACGTTCCGCCAGAAGGTCGTCCCGTGCAAGCTGAACATCAGCGACATCGGCCTCTACAGCCTCGATGTCCCCCGCCCCGACTACTGGATCGATATCGGCGCGAGCATCCAGGCGCAGAGTATCAAGAACAGCGTGTTCAAGCGGATGGTCAGGGAGCGGTTCCCCGGCTTCGACCCGGTGATGTTCAATCTCGCGGTCGGCGGCTGGAACTCGGCGCACCTCCGAAAGGCGCTCCCAGGCTTCCTGAAAGACCATCCCGACGCCCAATACGTCTGCATCCACATCGGCGGCAACAACGTCACGCCGAACCGCCCCTTCCCCGGCGGCGCGGACCAACTGAAGGACGACCTCGTCGCGATACTCGAGATGATAAAGAAGGCCGGCAAGATCCCCATCCTCTCGCGGCTCTCGTATCGGGCCTACAAGGGCGCGAAGCCCGTCCCGCCCGAAGAGAACGGCTCCGGCCCTTACGTGACCGCGATCTACGACCCGCTTATCAAGGAGTACTGCCCCGACTTCTTCGACGAATCGACCGGCCGGGGAATCGTGGACGCATACACCTGGTTCAAGGAGCATCCCGAGGAACTCTCCGCGGACGGCGTCCACGTGAACCCCACCGGCGCGGAGTCGTGGAACCGCCTCTGGGCCGAGCACGCGGGCAAGGTGGTCTATGCCGGACCGTAGGGGCGATCCTTCCACGGTCGCCCGCGTGCCCGGTGTGCCACCGAGTGTCGCGGTTTCCCAAGCGGGTCTGAATGGGCAAAATGTAAGCGCCACGCGAACGCCGCGTATACCAGGGAGGACACTATGGGCAGATTGAACCGAGTAACAAGAAGCGCATGCACGCTGGCGATGATGCTGGCGGTCGTTTCGATCGCTTCGACTGTCGCGCATTCCCAACCGGCGACTCCGTCCAGCGGCATAGAAGCCTTCTTCGCCGCCCTGCCCGGCGACTGGATCGGCACCGTCTCCCAGTCGACGGATGGGAAGTTCAGCGATACCAAGTACTTCCATGTGGCCACCAAGCAACTGACGCCGGACATCTTCGAGACTGTGTTCACATACTACCGGCTCGACGAGAAGACCGGAGCGCCCGTGCTATCCGGTGTGTCGGGGATGGCGACCAAGATCGATGACTCCGGCCTGGCCACCAATACCTTGATAGGCAAGGGAGACATAATGGTCGAGCCCAACTCCTGGAAGACCGAGACGCACGAGATCACCGAACTCCTGCGCACGGCTCCCGCGGGCGGACTGGAGGGGACCGGGAGTGGGAAGATAAGCGTGATCGGCATGCCGCTCAACGCCGGGAAGAACGGCAAGGTGAAGGGTTACACCAGCACATGGTCGGTGACTGACGACGTTCTAAGCATCAGCCAGCGGTTCAAGGTCGCCTTCAAGGTGTTCCTCTTCAGCAAGAGCTACACCATCACCGCCGACTACACCGCGAAGCGAGGAACCGACATCGTCGGCCTGATGAAGGACGCCAAGGCCGCACTGCCACCGCCCTGAGCCACATCGAGGCAAGGCTGGCCTCCCCATGCACCCCGCCCCATCGACCACTCTCTCTGTGCCGCCTGCGCAGACAGTGAGACGATCCCTTGACAGCCCTGCTAGATACCCCTAGAATGAGAGTATCTACAATGTGGGGTTTCATCACATGAAACGGGATGACATCAACGCGGAACTGATCGAGGAGCTGAAGCAGCCGAGCAAGGACTTCACCGGGCGCGTCAAGGAGCTTGCCGAGTTGGACCGACGCGTGAAGCCCGGGCAGACCGATCACGTCTGGTATATGTACGGCTACGGCGGGGTCGGCAAAAGCGACCTCCTGAAGACGTTCCGGAAGCGTCTCAGGGAGCAGTCGCTCCCCTGCGCGTATGTCGATCTCGGCTCGATCCAATCGAGGTCGGACATCGAGATGCTCCACGAACTCGCGATCGAACTCGGGATCACCGAGCTAGGCGGCTTCAACAAGGCGTTCGACCGGTATGACCGCCTCCTCAAAGCTCAGCCGACCGCCGCAGATGCCGTCCGCGAAGTCGGGGGCGCGGTCGGAGCCGCCGCCGACGCAGTTCGCAAGGTCGTGAGCGCGGGCGGAGCCCCCCCGTCGATGGCGCATCTTCCCAAGGGCAGCTTACTCGACAAGGCCAAGGAGCGTCTCGCCGGGAAGATGAACGACAATGACCTCCGCTTTCTGACCAACGCGTCGGACGAACTCTTCCGCGCCTTCACCGCCGGCCTCTGCGACTACGTTCAAACCGAGGGCCGCCAGTTGCCGGTGGTCCTCCTCTTCGATACCTTCGAGCGGGCGTGGGCCGGCCAGCTCGATGCTCTCGACGCGCTGATCCACGCGTGCCTGCGGGCGGAGCTTCAGGTGCTGTTCGTCATCGCCGGGCGGGACGACCCGGACTCGCTGCGACCGGACGACAAGCGCTGGTGGCAGAAGGGCGAGGTGATGGACCCCTACCCGCTCGGCAACCTGGTGGAGGCAAAGGAGTTCCTAGGGAAGAAGGGGGTCACCGAGCCGGAGCTGGTTCGGCGGATATTGAAGCTGACGGGGGGATTCCCGATGTTCCTCCGCATGGCGTGTGAGGTCGTCGAGCTGACCTCGGGCACGCAGGCCGAGATCGCGAAGGACTTCCCCGAGGGGCGCATGGACGAGGAGAAGGTGACCCAATACCTTCTCGGCAGGATCCTCGACAGGCTGCCGGAGGGGAAGAACGATCTCAAGGCGGCGGTCAGGCTTCTTCGGCCTCGCGCGGTGGTTCGACAAGCCGATCCTCGCGCTCCTCATGGGGAACACGGCATTGGAGGTCGCCGACGACTGGGACCTCCTCACGCACACGTCGCTCGTCCGGCGGTCGGGGCGGCCCGGATGCTGGGAGTTCTACGATCCGATCAGGGACTCGATCCTGAGTGAATGGAAGAGCGCGGGCGGCGAGTCGCTCGAACACCACCGGAAGCTGGCGGAATATCACACCGGGCACGAGAAAGACTTCGCTCGGGTCAGGGAGCGGCTCTACCATCGCGTGACCTTCGAGCCGGTTGAGACGATCCGGGAATGGTACGCCTTGTGTAAGTCGTGTCTCGCCTCGATGAGGATCGGCGACTGCGAGGCGCTCCTCGGCGACTCGTTCGCGTACATGATCCCCTGGGACGAGATGGATCCGGGCGAGGCGGCGGACATTCACTTCGACATGGGCTACGCCCTCGGCAAATATCCGACGAAACGCGCGACGCTGGTGGAGGAGACGATCCGGCACTACGAAGAGGCACTGGAGTTCTACACGGAGGAAGACTTGCCGCAGGACTGGGCGCTGACTCAGAACAACCTGGGGAAGGCGTATGGGGACCTTCCGACGGGCGACAGGGGAGAGAACCTCGGGAAGGCGATCGAATGCTACGAGGCGGCCCTGCGCATCTACACGGAGAAGGACTTCCCGCAGCAATGGGCGATGACCCAGAACAACCTGGGGGCTGCGTACCACGACCTGCCCACAGGCGACCGGGGAGAGAACCTCGGGAAGGCGATACTCTGCCACGGGGCGGCCCTGCGCGTCTTCACGGCGAACGACTTCCCGCAGTACTGGGCGGGGACGCAGAACAACCTGGGACCGCATACTGCGACCTTCCGACCGGCGACAGGGACGAGGACCTCGCGAAGGCGATCGAATGCTTCCAGGCGGCCCTCCGCGTCGACACGGAGAAGGATTTCCCGCAGCAATGGGCGACGACGCAGAACAACCTCGGGGAAGCATACCGAACGCTTCCGACCGGCGATAACGGGGAGAACCTCGGGAACGCGATCCAATGCTTCCAGGCGGCCCTGCGCGTCGCGACAGAGAAGGACTTCCCGCAGCAATGGGCGACGACGCAGAACAACCTGGGGGCCGCACACTACGACCTTCCGACCGGCGACAGGGGGCAGAACCTCGCGAACGCGATCGAATACTTCCAAGCGGCCCTGCGCGTCTACACGGAGGAGGACTTCCCCCACGACTGGGCAATGACGCGGTTCAACATGGGCCTCGCTTATCTACACTCGGCCCGGCTTCTCGAAAGCGCGGATTTGATGCGGCAGGCGGTGGAGTGCTTCCTGGACTCGGCGCGCGGCTACTCGTCCGTCGGCTGCCCCAACGAGGCGGAGATGGCTCGCTCCAAGGCGGACCAGGTCGAGCAGCAGTTGAACGGGCCATCCGAGGCACCCCCTTCGGACTAGGCACACTCGTCAGGCGGCGGGGGCGAGCGTCAGGTTCTCCAGTACCACCTGCGGCAGTTCACCCTTGCCGAGCACTTCCTTGGCATCGATGATCTCTATGCCGACGAGCGTCTCGTCCGGCCCGATGTTCAGGGCGATCTCGTCGTTGAGCCTCAGTGTCCGACATTCGCACTCGCCCTCGATCAGGCGGATGTATAGCGCATCGACCTCGGGGTCGTAGGTTATCTTCATCGTGTTCCTCTAGAAGTAATATGTGTAGACTGTGATGACGATGATCTCGCCCTCTTCCTCGCAGATCACGGGGGCGACCTGTTTCACCGGGTAGACCGTCTTCTGCCAGGTCTCGTTGAACGGGAAGTTGTATCGGCAGATCAACCTCCCCCTCTTTGCCGCTTCGCGCGTCCCATTGAGCACGGCCTGCGCGACCTCTTCTTCTGTCGCACCGCGCTCCGAGCATTGTAGTCGGGCATGCGCTGTCAGGCGTATCCGCTTCATGTTCTTCCCTTTGTCATCCACATTATACCATCAAAGACGCAGGCGAGGCATACGATGCTACCGGACGGGCGAGCCGGGGGGGACTTCCTTGTCGGGCTGGAGGAGGACCGCCGTGCCGTTGAGGTCCGCCGCGAGGAGCATCCCCTGGGACTCGACGCCTCGGACCGCCCTCGGCGCGAGGTTGGCGACGAGCACGATCTCCCGCCCGATCAAGTCCTCGGGGGCGTACCACTGCGCGACGCCGGCGACGACCTGGCGCTCCTCCTCGCCGAGGCTCACCCTCAGCTTGAGGAGCTTGTCCGCGCCCTCGACCTTCTCGGCGGCGATGATCTTCGCGACCTTCAACTCGATCTTCTTGAACTCGTCGAACGTGAGGTAGGTCTTCTCCTGTACTTGCTCTTCCACGTTTTCCTCCTTGGGGGCATCGCGATGGGACGGATGGGACTCATGGGACGGATGGGACGCGGCTGACCCCACCCCAGCCCTCCCCGCAACGGAGAGGGAGTCAACTCGCGGGCCGCCGGGGGTGCTCCCTCTCCGTTGCGGGGAGGGCTGGGGAGGGGTCTCCGGCTTCTGACTCCTGACTTCTGGCTCCTGACTCCTGGTGTCTATCCGCGGGAAGATCGGCTTCGGGACGGCGGTCTGCGTGCCGGGCCTGAGCTTGCCGACGGTGCGGGCGTCCTCCCACGTCTGATCGGCGAGTGGCTCGTCGATGCCGAGCTGCTCCCAGATCGTCTGGGCGACGCACGGCATGAACGGCTGGATCATGATCGCAACCGACCGCACGGTGTCGAGCACGGTGTAAAGCACGGTGTCGAGCCGGGCGGCGCATGACTCGTCCTTCGCGAGCTTCCATGGGGCCTCGACCTCCATGTACTTGTTCCCCCGCCCGATGACGGTCCAGATCGCGCCGAGTGCCTCGCTGAACTGCAGCTTCTCCATGTGCTCGACGACGGTGTCGGCCTCGGACTCGACGAGGTTCGTCAGCACGTTTGTATCCCGGTCGCGCGAACCGTAGGGGAGGCCTTCAACGGCCTCCCGTGAGCCGGCGTCGGAAACATCCCCCGGGAGGCCGTTGAAGGCCTCCCCTACGGTTTGCGGTGACTCGTGCGGGAGGCCGTTGAAGGCCTCCCCTACGGTTTGCGGCTGAGGCACGATTCCGGCGCGATGCTTGTGCAGGAGGGGAAGCGTGCGATTGAGCAGGTTGCCGAGATCGTTCGCCAGGTCGGCGTTGAAGCGGCCGATAAGCGCGTTCACCGAGAAGTCGGCGTCGAGGCCGAAGGTCGCCTCGCGCATCATGAAGTACCGGAGCGCGTCCATCGCGATGTCGAACTCCGCGCCCGACCGTGCGGCAACATCCTCGGCCACCTCGTCGGGGGAGATCGAGTTGCCCTTCGACTTCGAGATCTTCTGCCCGTCGATCGTCCAGAATCCGTGCGCGAATACCTTCTTCGGCACGTCAAGACCGAGGCCCATCAGCATCGCGGGCCACATCGTCGCGTGGAAGCGGACGAAGATCTCCTTCGCCATGAGCTGGAGGTCGGGCGGCCACGTCTCCGTGAGCAGGGCGTCGTCCTGGAGGTAGCCGGCGACGGTCAGGTAGTTCAGCAGCGCGTCGAACCAGACGTAGATCACCTTGTCGGGATCGCCGGGGACGGGAATCCCCCACCCGTATGCCTTGCGGCTGATGCAGGCGTCCTTCAGCCCGGACTTGATGAAGGCGAGCACCTCGTTCCGCCGGAAGTCGGGGCCGAGCACGTCGGGGTTCGCCTCGAAGTACTCGAGCAGGCGGTCACCGTAGGCGGAGAGGCGGAAGAAGTAGTTCTCCTCCTCGACCCAGCGGACTTCTTTCCGGCACTCGGCGTTCGGGCAGAGGCCGTCGGTGACCTCGGACTCGCGGAAGAATGTCTCGTCGGAGACGCAGTACCAGCCGTGATAGGAATCCTTGTAGATGTCGCCCTTCTCCATCAGCGTGCGGAAGACGTGCTCGGTCACCATCCGATGGCGCTCCTCGGTCGTGCGGATGAATGCGTCATATGTGACGTGCATGCGCTTCCACACCTCGATCCACCGGGGAACGATGCCGTCGACGAACTCCTGCGGGGTCTTGCCCTGGGACTGCGCCATCTCGGCGACCTTGATGGCGTTCTCGTCGGTGCCCGTGGCGAAGAGGACCTTGCGGCCTTGGAGTCGCTTGAAGCGGGCGACGACATCGGCGGCGATCGTCGTCGATGCGTTGCCGACGTGCGGCATGTCCGTCACGTAGTAGATCGGTGTTGTGATGTAGAAGGTCTTCTCGGGCACGCGCTGTTCCTTTCGGAATGGGGAATGGTCTATGGTTAATGGTTAATGGGGGCCGGCCCCCATTAACCATCAACCATCCACCATTCCCTAGTGATGACATCCTGCGCAGGATGACTTGCTGCAACTCCCGCCGCAGGAGCATGATGACGACGATGATCCGTCCGAGCCCTTGCTCACCGAGGAGAACATCGACATCAGCTTCTTCACGTCGCTGTCGCCGCACTTGGAGCAGTTGACATCAGTCGCGCTGAAGCCGCAAAGCTTCTCGAACCTCGTCCCGCATTTCCTGCACTCAAACTCGTAGATCGGCACTTACCCACCGTCCTCTGGCGACTCGTCCATCATCGCCTTCATGGGACACTCACCACGACAGCAGTGGCCGGACTCCGATGAAGTCGCCGCTTCCGGCTCGATCGCCTCGTCCTCGTGTTCCTCGACATGATTCGTCGGCCGTGCTGCGGGCGTGAACTCCAGCTCGGTTGCGAGGTAGTGGGCGATGCCGCCCTCCTCCAGCTCGACGGACACGCTCTCCTTGATGATGTTGAGGTCGATGACCTTGCCGGGGCCGCGCGGAGTGCCGACGATCGAGTTCATCTTCGGCAGGCGAGTCTTCGCCTCTCGGTAGGTCGGATACTCGTACTTCAGGCAGCACATCAGTTTGCCGCACACCCCGGAGAACTTGATCGGGTTGAGGAAGAGGCTCTGCTCCTTCGCCATCTTCATCGAGACCGGGTCGAACCCGGCGAGGAACGATGCGCAACAGAGAGCGCGCCCGCACGTGCCGAGCCCGCCGATGAGCTTGGCTTCATCCCGGACTCCGACCTGGTGGAGCTGCACCTTGGTCTTGAACGCAGTCGCCAGGTCCTTGACGAGTTCGCGAAAATCGACACGCGACTCGGAGGAGAAGAAGAAGACGATCTGTGAGCCGTCGAAGCAGTATTCGACATCGATCAGCTTCATGGGCAGGTTGTGCGCGGTGATCTTGTCCTGGCAGAGGTTGAAGGCGTCCTTCTCCTTCTGCCGGTTCGACTCCTCGCGCTCGTAATCCTCGATCGTCGCCTTACGGACGACCTTCTTCAGTTGCGCGACGAGTTCGTCCTCGCGGACGATCTTCGGCTCGCACATCACCTCGCCGAACTCGATCCCGCGGGAAGTGGCGGCGATGACGAAGTCGCCCTCCCGAACGTCGATCCCATTCGGGTCGAAGTAGTAGACTTTTCCGACTTTCTTGAAGCTAACACCGACTACAAGCGGCATGTGATATCCTCATGGGTCTGTAGTGGCCGTGCCTCTGTGCCGGCCTGCCCTACCGATGGCCTGTGCCGGCCATCGGTAGGGCAGGCCGGCACGGAGGCACGGCCACTACGAAGCATATTCATCACTCAATGTTCAGCCAGCGGCGGAAGGAACGGGCGATGCGTTCACGGAGAGACGGCTTTCTCCGCGCCTCGAGTTCTCTCTCGCGATCAGCCTGCTCTCTCATCTCGCAGACCTTGCGGGCCGATCTCTCGAACGCGGACTCGGGCACGTCCGCGCCTCGGAGCGCCGACTGTGCCATCGCGGCGGCTGCCATCTCGCTCGCGGCCAGGCCTCTCTGCGCGTACTTCTCGAAGAGGTCGCGGGGAGCCGGCTCGTTCCGCTTACTCAATTCTTCGATGAATTCCGATAGTGTCTCCTCGGACATCCTTCGTTTCCTCCATGCGGCCGAGCCCGCCGATCTGCTCGGCCTTCGAGAGGCGATCCTCGATCTCCTTGCGAAGTGCGATCATTCCTCGATGCAGAAGGGACTTCACCGCTCCCTCGGTACGCTGCATCTCGTCCGCTATCTCCAGCAGCGACATGTCACCCAGAAACCGGAACACAATGGCGTCGCGCTGGTCCTCCAGGAGGGCCGCAATCGCGTCACGCACGAGGTCCTGTACCTCCCGACGCCGGAGCAGTTCGTCCGGAGTCGGCTGGAACGATTCCAGAGTCTCCAGGAAGCTGCGCATACCCTCGATGAGCGGCTGATCGAGCGAGACAGTCGCGTGAGCGGCGCGCTCGCGAGTGACATCTATGCTCAGGTTCACCGCTATCCGATGAAGCCACGGCCAGAGACTCTCGCACCGGAACCCGAACTCGCCGAGTCGTTGAAACGCACGGCAGAAGGTTTCCGCCGCGACATCCTCAGCATCAGCCTGGTTGTTCGTGTGTAGGTATGCGAGCCGGTAGATTCTCGCGTAGTACCGGCGGTGCAGGGTATCGAACCCCGTGGTGTCGCCGGACAGCGTCCGTGCTACCAGTTCGCGATCGCTCTCGCCTTCATAGGGCATCGCGGGCATCCTGTGCTAACGTGACAGGGCATTCTAGCACAAGATCAGATGTAGTATCAAGGTTGCCGAGGCGGAGGTGTGCATTTTCCGCAGAGTGGGTCAGCCTCTCGTTATGCCACCAGAGTGGCTACTCGAGGAGAACGGTTGGGTAGCTTGCCAAGCTTCAAAGCCCCAGACCCGTCTAGTCTCGAGTAGGTTTCTCTGGAAACCATAACGAGAGACGGTCGCCACCCACTCAACTCGAATGCACCCGAGACAGCGTGTGGACTCCGCTCGCATGGGGAACATAATCCAGGAGGAAGGTTTGAATGACCGACACAACTGCCGACCGCCTTAGACTTGAGGATGTCACCGGGGAGCTGCTCGACCTGAAGTGGCGGATGGACCCCGTGGCCGCCACCGCGCTCGGCATTCACACGTATGACGACACCCTGGGGGAATGCTCTCCCGATGCGTTCGGCCGTCTGGCCGCCGAGTTCCGCTCATGCCGAAACATTCTTCAGTCGCAGATCGACCCGACACGCCTCGATGCGGATGACCACTCCAACTACGAACTCGCCATGTCTCTCGCCTCGTCGAGCATCATCCGGCTGGAGTGCCTGCGCGACTGGGAGCGGGATCCGTCGTTCTATCCGCAGCGGGCGATGTGGGGCATCCATGGCCTGCTCGCATGGGAGTTCCCGCCGGATGAGGTCCGTGCGCACTCGATCTTGAATCGGATGCACGAACTTCCCGGACTGCTCGACCTCGCCAGAAAGAACCTCACAGGCGCTTCCAACCTCCTCACGCGCATCGGGATTGAGACGACCGAGCAGTGTATAGCCTTCCTGAATAGGGCAGCGTTCGATCTCCCGGGTGCCAAAGGGGAATGTATCTCCGCGCTGGAGTCATACCGGGCGTGGCTCGAAGACGACCTGATGCCGACGACTCGAAGGGACTTCGCCATCGGCGCCAATCTCTATGAGCAGCTTCTCTTCTCGGAACACCTTCTCACTTCCGACCCCGGTAGCATCGAGCGACTCGCATCAGGGTCGCTCATCAATGCTCAGAACGAGCTGTCCGAGATCGCCGGCGGGATTGATCGATCTGCTTCCTGGCAGGAGATCGTGGAGCGCCTCAGGACGGATCATCCGGCCGCCGAGGAATTGCTTTCCGAGTATGCGGACGCAATCCAGCAGGCGAGGGAGTTCGTGCGCGTCGAACGGCTGGTCACCATGCCCGAGGACGATCAGCTCGCTCTTTCCCCGACTCCCGAGTCTCTGTGCGCCATGTTTCCTCGGACCGCATACATTCCGCCGCCTCCGTTCGAGGAGGATGGACGCCACGGTCACTTCTGGGTGACGCTGTCGGATCAGGCAGACTCACGGGAGCACTCCAGGTACTACATACCGATCGCGGCGCTGCACGGATCGTACCCCGGACACCACCTGCAGTTTTCGATCGGTAACCGCGTCGGCGGCCCATCGTGAAGCAGGCCATGAGTCATCTGTTTGCCGAGGGATGGGCGCTCTATTGCGAGGAGATGATGTACGAGCAGGGGTTCTACTCCGATCCGCGCGCGCGGCTCTTCCAACTGCAGGACTCGGTCCGGTATGCGTGCCGGGCGCTCGTCGACGTGGGACTTCAGACCGGGGACATGAGCTTCCACGAGGCGGTCGGGCTGCTGGTGGCAACCGCGGGGATGGACGAGGCGGCCGCGATCACGCAGGTGAGACGCCTGTTGAGGGAGCCGACTCGCGGGATGACGAGCACGATCGGGAAGGTGCTGGTCCTGGGAATCAGGGAGGAACAGAAGCGCCAACAGGGGTCGAGGTTCGATCTGCGGGCCTTCCACGACCAACTTCTCAGCTACGGGACGATCCCCACCCCGCTCATCGCCGAGAGGTTTGCGTCACCCGGAAATGGAAAGGGCCGTCGCTCAAGCAACGGCCCTTTTGGTCGGGGCGACAGGATTTGAACCTGCGACCACCTGCACCCCATACAGGTGCGCTACCAAGCTGCGCTACGCCCCGATGTTTCGCGTATATACTACCAAACATGTGCGGTATTGTCAACCAAAATGCGCGTTTTCCGTTCTGACAAGCTCAGCACGATCCGTCAGACGCCTGCATGTTGGCATCTCGATCTCTAACCCGACTACCTGCTGACATAGCAACAATACCATGGCTGAGCCGTGCTGTCGAGAATATAGCGCCATCGAAGTATGTTGGTTTGCATACTGCCGAGGACTGGGTATGAGACATGGTGGCCAGGGAGAATCGCCTATCCGTTCTTCTGCTTTGCATGCTATCCCGATCTGCAACAATCGTAAAGCGGCGGTGAGGTCAGACGCAGGACGCGCTTATTCCGTTGCACGAGGCCGACCTGGTACGCCTTGTTGTTGGCTCAGCAAGGTTGGATGCTTCGTAAGGAGGTTACCATGAACGGATTTCGGATTTCTGCATTGCTGGCGCTCGTTCTGTTCCTCACAGCGGCTGCAATCGGCGCACCCAACGACCCCGCACCGCTCTACGAGTATGCGGCCAAGTACACCTACTGGTCAGATCTGTCGGACGGAGTGTACCAGTGGGCAGTCAGGAACGAGAGCACCACAGCCACACTCACAGGCTGGACCACCGGGAGCGACGTCCCAATCGATGCGATTCCACGTGCCGCGATCATCCCGGAGGCCGTGTTTCCGCTCCCAACCGTTCAGCCCAGTCTTCCGAGACCCTGGTTCAATGCCTTTCTCAGCAGCGACCTCGCACCCGTGACGGTGGAAAGCACGCTGTCTTGGTCGGATGGAACATCTACGATGGTGCCGATCTACATGCCGCTTAGCGCACTGAGACAGGAGTTGAGGTTGAGGTATGTCATCACTCCTGAGCCGTCCGGACTTCTGGCGCTTGCCCTCGGCATCGGCGGAGTCGTGATGGGGTTGCGCAGAAAGCTTGGCTAGCATCCCGGCGGGCTAAGAGGAACCGGATCGCCCTACCATATAAGTTCGTGTAAACCAAGCCAGCGGTGATCCTGGAATCGCTTGTTATGCATGCCAAGCCAGATGTTCGCCAGATCGCTCTCGGCCTTGAGGAGCGCGATGAGGGCGTAACCAGAAGCCCGCATGTTCACGCAGGTTCGCCCCCACTTGTTCGGCTCAGCCCCCTCATATACGCCCTGGAATCCGCCGTCGATGCATGGATCGCCCGTATCAAGGAACTGCATGTCCAGCAGCTTCCCAAGCGTCCTGTCCGCGGCCTGGAGGAGCGCCTCGTCGTTCAGGAGTGTGCCGTAGTCGCGAAAGATCATCTCGGACACAGGAACCGCCGAGGGGATAGTGCCGCCTTCGTAGCCGCCATCCTCGTCCTGGTGCCTCACCAGCCAGCGCGCGAAGAGCGACGCCTTCTGCATGTAGGACGGATCGTCGAAGAGCCGGCTCGCCGCAATCATCATCGCCGCGCCGAAATCGTCGTTGTAGGCATGCTGCGGGAGCTTCGTCTGGCCCGGCGTCGGAGACATCACCCTTCCGGTGAACGGATCGCGGTCGAGGTTAAGGCTGCCGTCGTCGTTGATGAAGTCATCCCGGTAGATGCGGGCGATCGGCTGGAGTCCCCTCTCGATGTACTTCGTGTCGCCGGAAAGCATGAAGAGGTCGTGCAGGAAGAGGCCCGCCCCCGACTGGAACGACCCTCTGCTGTAGAAGTTGTCGAGCTTCGGATCCATGTACACCGCATAGAGCGGCCAGCCGTTGTACATCCCGTGCCCGACAAGCCAGTCGCCGAAGAGCCTCGCCCGATCGAGGTAGAGCTGATTCCCGGTCGCCTCTGCGAGCCACACGAGTCCCCACGCGGCGGATGTTGCATCCCTGGGGGCGAACTCAATGGATTGAGGAGTAAGCTCTCTGATCGCGCCGAAGTACTCGCTGTCACGATCCATGACTTGGAGCGACATGATGTACCGGCCTGCGAGTTCGGCTCGTCGGAGGTACTCATCGTTCCCGGTCCGCTTCCAGAGAGCGCACAGGGTCGTCGCAATGTGCCCGCACATCCAGTTGCCGGTCAGCACCTTCTCGCCGGTGTGCATGTCGTAGCTTCGGATGCCTCTCCCGCGGTTGGCGTCCTGGCGGTCGGTGATCTGGTTGCGGATGATCCACTCGCCGCAGAGGACCGCGCGGTCGAGGAGTTCTTGGGATGTCATCGGTCTCGCTCCTATAAGTCAACCAGTCAACTCTGTAGGGGCGTGCCTTGTGCCGCCCATCACCATGCACCGGGCGGCACAAGGCACGCCCCTACAGAGTTGTGCACTATTGGGGCCACTGTGGCTCAAGGTTGCGCGCCTTGAAGGCATACAGCTTGGCATCCCTGAGGTAGAACCGCAGGCGGATCGGCTGCTTGAAACGCATGAAGTTCCCCCTGTCGAAGAAGCGCGCGGATTCTGCCTTGAAGTTGACGACGGCCCGGGTATGATCGCCTTTGATCGGAATGCAGTCGGCCTTCATGCATCCCTCGATGGGGTTGCCGGCGACGTCGGTCACCTCGGTCAGGACCTCTCCCTTCGATGCATCGACGTTGAGGAGGAACCACGTCGCGCCCGTCGGCTTGAATGGAAGAGTGGTCACTATGCCCTCCTCCTCGGACGACTCCCAGCAGACGAAGCCGTCGCGCCGGAGAGTGCCCGTTCCGAGCGCGCCATAGCCCGCCTGATAGTGAGGCGCGTTCTTGCCCGCGTACCAGAACCGCATCCGATCGCCCTCGGGATGCGGGGGGTTGTTCGTCAGGGCGACGTGCTTCGAGTCCCAACTGTCCTCCGGTCCGCGCGCGAGGATCGGCTGGCCGATCCCCTACCCTCTGCCAGTGATGGAGGTCATGGCTGAGGACGAGTTGCTCCTCCAGCGTCATGTCGTCCGTGCGCATAACGAGCAGTTGGCCCAGGTACGCGTGGCCGTAGGGGATGATATACATAAGATAGAGTTGTGTATCTTCCGAGTCCTGGTCGTCGGCCTCGAGAACCGTCTCCATCGCCGTCCAGTGGATCAGGTCGCTGCTCCGGCTCAGGGCGATATGCCGCTTCCACGGACGCCCCCACCGCTTGCAGAGGTTCGCATGCTGATGGGAGCGCGATGTGAGTATGTAGCCCTTGTTCACCGGGTCGGCGGAAAGCGAGTGGCAGTCGCCATCGAGCGGGAGCACCGGCGGGAAGTGCATCCGCCAGTCGATGCCGTTCGGGCTGAAGCACATAGTAATGCCCTTGGGATAGATCGGATCGTCGTACTGCGTGTAGAGAGTGGCGACGAAGCGATCTTCAGAGTCCCCCGCGCTATATGGAAGCACGTTCCACGACTGTTCAGCCAGGACCGAAGTGTCCGGCGACGACCGGTCCGTGAAGCGAATGATGTTGTTCTCATACGAGCCGTCGAAGAGCACGCGGCGCAGTGGGAGCTTCTCCCACTGGAAGCCGTCCGTACTGATCGCATAGCAGCACGACGATCCCTGGTTGGCGAAAGGCGGAAGATTCTGGCGGTTGGCGGTGCGATCGTAGGCATTGTACCAGCACCGGAATACCTCGTGCTCCGGGTCCCAGAGAACCACGCCATACAATGGATCCTGCAGCGAGGTGACCGTGCCGTCCGGAGCGAGCCCTTCCCAGCGTTCGGAGGGGACGATCACCGGTTCGGGGCGCTTCTCGATTGGGCATAGGCGTCGGACGGCGTTCCGGCTGTCCTCGATGATCTGTTCGTCAGCCAGGACATAGAGGTCCGACTCCGCCCACGTATGCGCGTAGCTCAACATTTCTCAGGCTCGACTTCGAAGGTGGTCCTGTCCATCTTCGGCACGCATCGGGATTCATCCACCGGCTGCAGCTTCATCTCCACGGCGACCGTAGTCCCATCGTCTCCGGTCGCCAGGTACATCTTATCGGCAAACGACATCATCACCTTGTAGCCCATGCCCAGAGTGCCTGCGGTCGAGAAACCGAAAGTCAGCGCGACATCAGGCAGGTTCAGTTCCTCGATCCCGCCGCCCTGATCGGTCACCACGAGCATCAGGCTGTCCGGCAGACGATGTAGCGATGCCGTGCCTCCGCTGGCATGTTTCAGCGCATTGGTCGTGGCCTCCCCGACGCACATTGCGAACCTGGAGATCCGCTCCTCGCTGATACCCTCCGCCTGCGCTCTCTCCGTCACGTGCTGCCTTATGCCGCGCAAGTTGGCGGAGTGCGCGATGCCCCATTCCGCAACCGATGGCCCGGCGATCGCCTCGATCTCCGCGCGGTCCGTTACCTCCAGTTTCCCGCTTGTCGCCGCGAGGAGGGTGCGCCGGTAGAACTCGATCCGATGCTGTTCCGCCAGCCTGATCGCTTCCTCGACCCGTCTGCGTTCGGTCACATCCTGGAAGTAGACCGCCAGTCCCTCCACGGACGGGTATGCCCTGATCTCCAGCCACTTGTTGATCTGGGGGTAGAACTCCTGGAACGCGACGGTAACATGCTGCTCGGCCGCAGCGTGAGCCTCGCGGTAGAAGACCGTATCGGCCATCTCGGGCAACGTGTCCCAGATCACTCTCTCCAGGAGTTCATTGGGGCCTCGTTCGAGCAACCGCCCGGCCTCGGGGTTTACGTATGTGAACCGCCACTCGCTATCCAATGCAAGGAACGCATCGGTGATGCTCTCCAGTATGCGCGTCATGCGCTCGTTGCTCGATGCAAGCTCCTCCGCAAGATGCTCGATCCTCATCTTCGAACGCCGAACCATGAGCCCGCCGAAACCGCCCACTAATGTGCCCACGAGGAATGCAACGATCCCCGCGGCTCCGGCGGCATCAGTCGTGAGATGCCACCATGGACCCTCTGTATGGATGAACAGAGCGAGAAATATGGCCGACGACAGGATGAACGCGAACATAGCAGGGAACAAGCCAAACCAATATGCAACCCCGGCAGTCGCAAGGGTATAGAAGATCGGGAAGCGTGACAGCGGGAGGAACGCCTCAGCCTCGAGGAGCATAAGCGTAAGGATGGCGTTCAGCAGCGCGGCAACGACATACCCGACCCACGCGGGCCGGAGTTCCGTCCCCAGGGCGCGCCGAACGTATGCCGCCGAATGGCCTATCAGGCCGAACTTCGCCTTATCATCACTCTGCTGTCTGGGATTCACAACAGCCTCCTACATGGTTATACCGCTTTCGGTAAGGCAGGGAAACCTTGCTCGGATACTTGGCAGGCGTATTAGACTCGTGCGATCAACACGATCCACATTGTCGGGTTCACATCGGACCGTTCACCACCTCACGTACCCACTCCTTCAGGAAATTCTCTCCAACTGACAAACTTCCTGCTCGCTGGACGCTCCGTTCCTAAGAGAGGCCCTGGGCGCAGAAACTCCCAACTGGGTGGGCGGGCGGGTACAAACTCCGGGAACGGCCCGCCGCATCCGGAGTTTGTACCCACCCGCCCACCCAGTTGGGAGTTTCTTTCTGGCCGAAACAACTGCGAGACAGGCACAGTCACATGCTCAGAATGACATCCGCGATCATGAACTCCCTCGTGTCAATAGACGAGTTTGACAAAGCGACCATCTCGGGATACAATGAGATCGCTCGTCCACTTATCTTCGGGAGGCAGCCCAGATGAGACGCACACTTTCCGGATTATCGTTCGCGCTTCTCGCCCTTACGGTGTTCGCCGCATCGTTCCCCGCGACTGCCCGCGCTGAGACTGTCGGCTGCGGCAGCGAGATCACTACGCATCTATTCGAACTCAAGAAATCCATCGTCGCGGACGCCAAGGCAGGGCTCGTCGATCAAGCCCTCTTGCAATTGAAGGAGTTCGACGACTACAAGGACGCGCCCCAGGCGGCCGATGCACGTCTCGCGGTGGCAAAGGCCGCCAGAGAAGATGGCCGCGCCCAAGAGTCCGCCGATCTGCTCAAGATCACCGTCAAGGAAGATCCCTACAATCTGGTGACACCGGACTCGCTCGCACTGCTCTGCACCATTCTCTATGAAGATCTGAAGGACGAGAAGCAGTACCAGCAGTACCTGTCTCAGCTTGCCACCAACTACTACCCAGGGATTCCCGTCGTGGCGCAGGCCCGGTCTGCATACGAAGGGAAGTTCGTCGACGCTCCGAAGGCGAAGAAGATCCTGCTCGACGAGACTCTCGGTGGGGGATCGATAGTCGACCGTGGCTGCTATCCCGGCTTCTGCAACAACAGCCAGTGGGAGGTCATCTGCACTCTCGGCGAGGCGGGATACGTCGTGCATGACAACCACTATCACCGTGGCTCCATACTCACCGCCGATGTGATGAGCCAGTACGGGCTCGTCATCATCAATGGGGGGCGGACCGTCGGCCGGATGCCCCTGCCCGAGGCCGCGATCGAGAGCATTGTGAACTACGTCAACGCGGGTGGCAGACTCCTCATCGTGGGTGCAAGCAAGACCTACGGAGGGACCGGCATGGAGCCGGGCCAGATGGCGGAGTATCTGAACCCTCTGGTAAGCCGATTTGGCCTGGAATTCGACGCGGACTACACAACCGGCGCCGCTCGCGTGAAATGCAAGCCTGCGGATCATCCCGCCATGAAAGGCGTCGATGAGTTCCTCTGCGAGTTCGGCACTCGAGTGTCCGGAGGGACGCCCTTGGGGTTCTACGAGTCCATCCCGGTCATGGCCGTCACCAACTACGGCAAGGGCGTCGTGATGGCGGCAGGCATCGGCAGAGCCTTCCGGGGGAGCACGATCGGCAACCTCTGCGCTACCGATAAGCAGAAGGCTGAGGCCCAGGTGAATCGCGCGTTCCTGGTCAAGCTGGCGCAGTACCTCACCTCATCGGTGAAGTAGCGGGTCCTGCAGCATCTCAACGAACGATCAGCCTGACATCATTGGCGCCGGCCGCCTGGAGGCAGGGAGCGGTACTACCCGGACCACTCTCGAAGCATGAGCTGATGCCGATCACCTCCACGACATCGCCGACTAGATGCCCGTCCGGCGAATGCACGGCTCGCACGCCGATGTTCGGCTCAGTGCCCGTCATAGTGCCATCCACGACCTGGCAACCATCGTCTACGTAGAGGTAAGCTGGATAGCTCGTCGAAACTTGCCTGATCTTGCCCCATATGCGCACGGGCAGTCCGATATTGTTGAGGCCCTCGCCGCCGGTCATACCCTTTTGCCCCGCGCCAGTGGCCTCATTGTACGAGAAAGCCGCGCCACCGAGATGCTTGGTCAGGATCAGAAGCGGATTGACAGACCCGCTGCCGTTGCCGATCGCTCTGCCCGCCAGTATGCATCTCTCGCCGGAGTCCGCGGTCTGCATAATGCCGGCAGCATCCGCTCGCATACCTGCGCTGAGCGTCAGGCCGGACTTCTCGACTCGCAGACCGACCGACCGATCATCAGCAGCAATGTAGAACGGCAGTCCATAGTCACGGGTTACCACCGCCGCGCTGATGTCTACAAGCGTGCCATCCGCCGCTGTCTTCGCTCCACGAATGGTCGTCACCTTCGGACTTGTTACGATGAACGGCAGAGTCTCGATCGTCTGCCCCCACGAAGCGAACCTGAGGGTATAGCTGCCTGGACTCAGAGTCCCTAGCGGAAACTCCTGGCTGACAGTGTCGATAATCATCAAACACGGCCCGCCGACCTGCTCAAGGAAGATCGAGTCGATGGTGATCTGATTGCCGTTCTTCTGAGGGGGAGACCAGTGGTTGAGTGTGTAGCAGGTGCTCGACAGGGTGACTTCTACGCGCGCCTGCACGGCGCCGCCCTGTGGCCATACCAGCATGTCTACAGAACTCGCCGGCGGGTAATATGGTATATAGGTGAACTGTGCGCAGGCGGGAAGAGCTGTCAGGCCGATGGCAAACAGCAGCAGGGCGATGGTGAGCATGAACCGGGTGGAGTTGCCTTGCATTTTCGAGCCTCCTGTCGGATAGCTGTAGTGTGAAACGCAATTAGCGATATATTTTACCCAGAGCTGCAGTGCGCCTAAACATGTTGTCGGCGCTCCGGCTCACATGATGGATTCGCCGACCGAGCCGCCGTCTCCTGCAGGAAATCCCCTGCCCTCTGCCAAACTTCCTCTTAGCTGCATACCAGCGGAGGACGACAATGCGCAAACAGGAACTGCGATTCGAAGACTGCTACTTCACTCAGGATCAGTATGAGGTGACGCTTGGGAACTCCCGCATCGAGCGTCAATGGCGCTGCAGTAAGAGAGGTCTGACGACCGTTCGTCTGATCGACAAGCTCACCCGACGGAACTGGGCCGCGCAGGCGATAAACCCCGAGTCCATCATCACGTTCCAGAACCGCCTGATCGGGCTCTCCGGCCTCCCGACGGTCGTGACCTCCGCCGAGATCATCGAGAACTCCCTCAGCGCGCAGTCGCTTCGCTTGCGGTTCACCTGCGCCTGCGGGCAGCACACCATCGACAAGTGCTTCGAGATCTTCCCCGGGGTCGCGGCCATTCGAACATGGCTCGAGATCACCTGGGCGGAGGATATGTCGCTCCTCGATTATACTCAGGTCGACCGCTTCAGCCTCAATCTGTGGGAGGCGAGTGCGACCGCCGTCGAACTGCATGATCTGACCGACTACACTAACCACCTCGCCACCGTTCGGGAGTTCGATCTCGCGAAGACGAGCAAACTCGTCGGTAACAACATATTCATCGAAAAGGCAGACGGCGAAGGCATCTTCGGCTACAAGGAGAGCCCGGTTCCGAATAGTCAGTTGTACCATCTCTACTACGATTTCGAGGCCGACAAGCAGTGGCTTGCGGGCATCGGCGCGGGATTCCACAACCTCCCCGCGGGACAGACGCGGCGGACCTACGCCTTCACGTTCGGCGTATACTCCGGGGGACGCGATGCCGGCATCCTCGCCCTCAAGGAGTATCAGGCCGCCCGGTACAAGACCGTCCCCGAGCGCGACTACATCATCAGCGCCAACAGTTGGGGCGACTTCAGCACTGACATCAACGAGGAGAAGCTGATCGCGGAGGTCGAGGCCGCCGCGGCACTCGGCATCGAGAGCGTGGCTGTCGATGCCGGATGGACTCCCCACGTCATGGGCGGCGACCCCGATCCCGTGAAGTTCCCGAACGGGTTCGCGCCCCTGTGCAGGCGGGCGAAGGAACTCGGCGTCAAGCTGGAACTGTGGATGGTCCCCACCCGGCTCGACGGCGCGATAGACGTGCTGAAGGAGCACCCGGAGTGGGTCGCCCGCACGAATAATATGACCCCATGCGACCGACAGCCGAGTTACGGCGGAGTCATGCTGACCGGCATCGAGCTGTGCAACCCCGAATGCTTTGCATCGATGAAGGACTACTTCCTGCGCTTCTACGATGAGGGGTTCGAGCGGTTCAAGATGGACACCTTCCAGTGCGACGGCTTCGACTCGCTGGAGGGCGATCTATATGATCACTACGAGGCGCTCCGGCGGTTGATGCACGAGTTGGTGGTCGAGCGCCCCGGCCTGACGTTCACGCAGGACTCGACGCGCACCAATCGCCCGATCTACGACTATTATATGGATTATGGAATCATCTTCCTGGAGAACCGCTATCAGCGCGGGCCGATGGATGGGAACGGACGATACCTCCCCTGGAAGACTCTGCGAAACCTGTGGCAGGTCGCGCCATACATCCCGCCGCAGAAGCTGAACATGGAGCTGTCGAACGACGAGGAGGGCTACACGCCGGAGTACCTGTTCGCGACGGTGATGTTCGCCAACCCGCTGTTCTGGGAGTCGCTGGCCAGGATCTCCGATGGTCCTACTCCCACTCCGATCGGGAACCCCACCCCAGCCCTCCCCGCAACGGAGAGGGAGTCTACCTCGTGCCCTCCCAAGTCTGCTCTGAGTTCCCTTGAGCCCGAGAGCTGCCCCCTCTCCGTTGCGGGGAGGGCTGGGGTGGGGTCCTCCGATTGCTCCCTCTCCGTTGCGGGGAGGGCTGGGGAGGGGTCCTCCGGAGGGACACGAGCACGCCTGAAGCGGATGATATCCCTGTACAAGGAACACCGTGCCGCGATCTACGCCGGGCACATCTGGCCGCTCGGGGATATGCCGGATGGAACGGCATGGACCGGCTTCCAGTCGCACGATCCGAAGACCGGGTCCGGCTACCTCATTGTCTACCGCGAGGACAACCCCGAGGAGTCGCACGTCTTCCACCCCAAGTTCCTCACCGCCCCGACCCGCTTCGAGAGCCTCACGGACGACTCTCCCACCCTCCTCTTGACGCCCTCTGCCCCCGAGGAAGAATCGCCCACTCTCCCCCTCACCCCCTCCCCGACTCCTCCCTCCCCCCAACACCAAACACCCCTGAGGCGCTCTGGCGCCGTTCCCGCGACTCCGGTCGCCCAACCCCCCGACACCCAACACCCTTCCCTGGCGGTCACCCTCCCAACCGAGAGGAGCTTCCGGCTCTACCGCTACTCCCCCACCGGCTGAGTGCCGCCTTGCGATCCGCAAGGCAACGATCCAGGAGACGGATCGGTGAAGGTGGTCTTCTCGAACAGGGCGACCATGAACTACAAAGCTCTGCAACAGTATCTGGAGTACCTCGATACGAACCGTGCGGCGCTCGGTTACCGGGCCGCACCGGAGATCATCCGTCCTGATCAGATCTCCTCCTTCACCGCTGGGAAACGCATGGGACTGCAGATAGCCGACGCGGTTGCCTGCAGTTACTTCAAGGCAGTGGAGGCAAACGCCTTCGGCTTCACAGAGGAATCGTACGCAAAGTCTATCGTCGCCAGGGCATATAGACATAATGGCGAACTCTGGGGCTACGGTCTGAACGTCATGCCCAGGGAGACTGAGGAGAAACGGCGTGCAGGAGGGATACTACAGGGCTGGTAGCGGCTGAGGAGGCAAAAAAATAGCAGGTCCCGGGTCGTAGGATCCCACCGACCAGCGGCTGCCGCCCGTAAGGGCGACCTACGAGAACTCCCGCGCATACCTGCATACACATTGTACCATTGCGTAACGCACTTTGCAGCACTTTTTGTAATCTTTTGCGTTACGAACGCATGACCCTCCCCGGCCTCTTCGCCCTCCAGTCATCCCACTCCGGCGGCGAGCTGACGAAGATCACCTATCCCTGGGAGTGACCGCCGGTCGTACTCCTACTCGCACTCGAAAGCGACAAACCGCCGCCTCCTTGACTGGTTGCCATGAATTGTAGTAACATAAGGTGTCCCAGCCACAGCCAGATCGGGAAAGGTCGCGTACACCCTTAGGACGCCGTTATGCCGACTGAAGCAGACACCTGCCGAAAGTACGTCACACCCATGCTGCAAGCCGCCGGGTGGGAAGATGAACCCCATTCCATCGCGGAGCAGCGAACCATCACCGACGGGCGCATAATCCCCAAGGGAAACGGCTTCGTGCGGAAGCCGCCCAAGCGCGTCGACTATCTCCTTCGCTACACCCGCGACTTCCCTCTTGCAGTTCTTGAGGCAAAGCCTGAGTACAAGAAGGCTGCGGACGGATTCCAGCAGGCGAAGGACTACGCGGAGATGCTCGGCCTCAAGTTCGCCTATGCAAGCAACGGCCCGGAGATCATCGAGTTCGATTACACCACAGGCCTTGAGACCACTCTTTCCGCCTATCCCACACCTGCGGAACTGATGCAGCGCTATCGGGATGCAGCAGGCCTCAAGGATCAGCAGGTCGTGGACCGGCTGCTCACTCCTTATAACCACCAGGTGAACAAGGGTGAGCGGTACTACCAGATGATCGCCATCAACCGCGCGGTGGAGGCGATCCTTACCGGCGACAACCGGATACTGATCACCATGGCGACCGGCACGGGCAAGACCGCCGTCGCCTTCCAGATCTGCTGGAAGCTCTGGAACGCCCGATGGAATCCCAAGGGCGAATATCGCCGCCCCAAGATTCTCTACCTTGCGGATCGGAGCATCCTGGTGGACCAGCCGAAGGACGGCATATTCGCCGCCTTCGGGGATGCCCGGTGCAAGATCGAGGGCGGGGAGGTAGTCAAGGGCCGGGAGATGTACTTCGCACTCTATCAGGCTCTTGCCGAGGACGAACGGCGCGAGGGCCGCTTCCGGGAGTTCGCCCCTGACTTCTTTGACCTTATCATCGTTGACGAGTGCCATCGGGGAAGCGCGCGGGACGACAGTTGCTGGCGAGTGATTCTCGATTACTTCAAACCGGCGTACCAGCTAGGCATGACCGCGACTCCACTCCGGGAGGAGAACCGGGACACCTATATCTACTTCGGCAACCCGATCTACCAGTACAGTCTCCGCCAGGGCATCGAGGATGGTTTCCTCGCGCCTTACCGCGTTCACCGCGTGCTCACCGAGTGGGATGCCGCCGGTTGGCGGCCAAGCAAGGATGAGAGAGACCGCTACGGCCGTCCCATTCCCGATGATGAATACCAGACGAACGACTTCGAGCGGGTTATCGCCCTCCGTGCCCGGACTGAGACGATCGCCCGCCACCTGGTGGAGTTCCTGCGGAAGACCGACCGGTTCGCCAAGACTATCGTCTTCTGCGTCGATCAGGAGCACGCCAGCGATATGCGAAGGGCGATCAACAACTTCAGTACGGACCTCACCGTCGAGCACCCGGACTATGTCTGCCGGGTCACGTCCGACGAGGGAGATATTGGGCGCGGCCACCTTAGCAGGTTTCAGGACGTGGACACACAGGTCCCGACGATACTTACGACTTCGCAACTTCTGACCACCGGGATAGACGCGCCCACCTGCAAGAATGTCGTCCTCGCTCGCGTTATCAACTCCATGACGGAGTTCAAGCAGATCATCGGCCGAGGCACCCGCGTCCGGGATGACTACGGCAAGCTATGGTTCAACATAGTTGACTACACCGGATCGGCCACACGCCTGTTCGCAGACCCGGACTTCGACGGGGAACCGACACGGCTTACCGAAGAGGAGATCAACGACGGCGACGACGGCACCACCATCATTGATATCTTCCCGCAGGATGATGAACCGCCCGAAGATGGGGTTCCGCCTGGTGGAGTGATACGTGAACCTCCCTGGCCTCCTGAGCACCGGAAGTTCTACTTCGACGGCGGACAGGTGGAGATCGCCGCTCATCTGGTCTACGAGTTGGACCCGGATGGAAAGCAGCTTCGTGTTATCCGTTACACCGACTACGCGGCGGAAAGAGTCCGCGTGATCTGCCCGACCGCCCCGGAACTGCGCGCTCAGTGGGCCGACCCGGAGAAGCGCTCGGAGATCATCCAACTCCTGGCCGAACGTGGTGTCAGCTTCGAGTCCCTTGCCGACGCCGCCCAGCAGCCGGACGTCGATCCGTTTGACCTGCTATGCCACCTTGCCTTCAACGCTCCGCTTCGGAGTCGGAGGGAGAGGGCGCAGCAACTGAGGCAGGACCGCCCCGGCTTCTTCGCCCAATACGGACCGGAGGCTCGGGCTATCCTCGGCGAGTTGCTGGAGAAGTATGCCGAGCACGGCTATGCCGAGTTCGTCTTGCCCGACATTCTGAAAGTCCCGCCAATCTCCGCGCACGGGGAAATCGGCGATATCGTCAACATCTTCGGCGGTCCCGAGAAGCTGCGGGATGCGGTGAACTACATGCAGGCTCTACTCTATTCCGCCTAAGGGGGAACATGGTATGCACACAGCGCTCTACTATCCGTATGCCTCGGTCCCCAATCGACGCCTCCTGAGAACCACTCTTCTCCTATGGGATCAGATTCAGGTGATCGATCCGGTGGGCGCATGTAGGTATTCTAAGCACCCGATGGTGCGGGAGGCCCAGGAACTTGTCGTTCGTCGATATGCTCCAAGTGAGGATGAGCAGTTGCTCGCACATCGAATCATAATGGAGTTTATGCACAGCCCATTGCCAGATCGGTTGTTCGTTCACATGGGAGAGCCGAGAGATCACGTCTACCGCCGTAAATTCTCGCCCCGGACCTGGGATGCGTTGCTGGAGAGCAGGTTGGCAGGTCCTTGGGATGTCGACCGCGTCTATACAAGCCTGGCAATGTCAATGATCCTTATGGCAATACTCGCGGAGTGCTGTGCAGGAGAGACCAAGCGGCTGGTTACGGATGAGACGGGGGAGTATGATAGGCTGAGGCGTAGCTTTGGGGCACGAACAGACGGTGCCGTGAAGACCAGCCCCGACCCGGAGGATAGGCTTCTGGTATCGCTTACTATCAGGATGGTAGATGTCTCTGCCATCCCTCTCCACAACCTCGTTCGGCTGCGCAAGAAGGAACTCGGTCCGAGCGGCCATCTCTATACTCAAGTTCGTCACGCACTCTTAGGTCGTCTGGAGGCGCACGCATTAGAGATGGTCAAGCCTACCTATAGCATCTCCGATCGGCAAGAGATCGAGAGATGCTTTGAGCAGGAAATGGCCAACGACTATGCAGACTTGGCAGAAGAACTTGGACTTGCAGGGCGGAAGTTCGTTCTGTCCGGGGAGTTTGCTGCCTTGGTGGCACTGGTCGCCAGCGCCTTCACTCAGCCATCGCTAGCAGGAACGCCTGCAGGAGGAGCTGCCTTCATATTGGGTGCAGGTGGCATACTGGCTGATCTCTTGACCAAGTATCGGGCGCATCGAAAGCGTACCCTTCTGGATCACCCAACTGCTTCCTTGTATCTCGCAGAACATGCCGGTTTTGAACAGGACTTACGCTGATATGAAGAAACAGACAATCACCACACCAACCACCGCCCAGGCGCTCGGGAGCCTGCTGAAGTCCGCGCGGGACATCATGCGCAAGGATAGGGGGCTGAGCGGCGACGTTGACCGCCTTCCGCTGCTCACCTGGATCATGTTTCTCAAGTTCCTCGACGATCTGGAGATCGAACGGGAGCAGGGCGCGCTCCTCGGTGACAGGAAGTTCCACGCAGCAGTCGAACCGCCCTACCGCTGGCGGGATTGGGCCGACCGTCCGGACGGCATCACGGGCGACGAACTGATCGGGTTCATGAACCAGGATGAGTGCATCCGCCCGGACGGCACGCGGGGGCCCGGCCTCTTCGCATACCTGCGCAGTCTTACCAGTTCGAACGGCGACGACCGCCGCGACGTGATCGCCACTGTCTTCAAGGGCGTGGATAACCGCATGAAGAGCGGCTATCTGCTCCGCGATGTGATCAACAAGTTTGCAGGTGTCCACTTCACCTCCAGCGATGAACTCCATACGCTGGGCAGTCTTTACGAGTCGATGCTCCGAGAGATGCGCGACGCCGCCGGTGATTCCGGCGAGTTCTACACACCACGAGCCGTCGTTCGCTTCATGGTAGAGGTCACCGATCCCTGCCTGGGCGAGACTGTCCTGGACCCTGCATCCGGGACCGGAGGCTTTCTCGTGGAGGCGTTCAAGCATCTGAGTTCGCAGGTCAAGACGGTAGAGGATCGCAGGACGCTGCAGGAGCGCTCTCTTTTCGGAGGCGAGCCGAAGTCCCTGCCGTATCTGCTCTGTCAGATGAACCTTCTGCTTCACGGGCTCGACTCCCCACAGATCGATCCGGGCAACTCCTTGCGCTACAAGCTTACCGAGATCGGCGAGAAGGAGCGGGTGGACGTGATCGTCACCAATCCTCCCTTCGGTGGTGAGGAGGAGCGGGGGATTCAGGGCAACTTCCCGGACGACAAACGGACCTCCGAGACCGCTCTGCTCTTCCTCCAGCTTATCATGCGGAAACTGCGACGGCAGCCGAAGACTGGTTTCCCGCCCGCCCGCGCCGCCGTCGTTGTCCCGAACGGCACTCTCTTCGGCGATGGTGTCTGCGCCCGGATTAAGGAGGACCTACTGAAGCAGTTCAACCTCCACACCATCGTCCGCCTGCCAAATGGTGTCTTTGCTCCTTACACCAGCATTCCCACGAACCTTCTCTTCTTCGACCGCTCCGGTCCGACGAAGGATGTATGGTATTACGAGCATCCGCTGCCCGAGGGAAGGAAGAATTACACCAAGACCCAGCCGCTGCAGTTTGCGGAGTTCGCCGAATGCCAGGGCTGGTGGAACAACCGCGAGGAGAACGAGCAGGCGTGGAAGATCCCTGCCGCCGAACTGCTGGCGAGGAACTGCAACCTCGACTGCAAGAACCCTCGTGCCAAGCAAGATATCACCCACCTGCCTCCAGATGAACTTGCCGCGAGCATACTGGAGAAGGAGCAGCGCATCGTGGACATCTTGGCCAAGATCCGAGTGCTCATCCCTAATGGAGCATCACACCAATGAATCACTGGATTGCAGCCATGCCATCACAGCAGGTTGTCTACTTTGCTGCCTGTGAGATGATCTACCGCGGGTTGGTTGCAGATGGTGTTCCGATTGAACCGCTAGGCGATCATTTCGATATCCTTGCAGGATATGCATTCAAGAGTTCGGACTATGCGTCTGAAGGAATTCGCCTTCTGCGCAATATCAATGTCAAGCCGGACCGAATCGACTGGGGTGAAGCTGCGTTCATATCGGCGGATGAGGCCGGGCAGTACGAACGCTTCCGTCTAGGGGCGGGCGACCTCGTCATGTCTATGGATGGCACAGTGAACAGACAAGGCATCAAGATAGCTTTTCTTGCTGAGTCTGATTTGCCTGCATTGTTGCTTCAGCGGGTGTGCAGGTTCGATCCACTAGGTTCCGTAGAAAAGCGTTTCCTATATCATGTTCTTCACTCCGAGGACTTCCTCGAGCACCTAGACGATTCCAATCGAAGCATAGCGATCCCTCACGTATCCCCGGGACAACTGAAATCGTTTGGCATTCCCATCGCGGAACGGAGCACCCAGGTCGCAATCGCAGGTTTCCTCGACTCAGTCCGACATGCTATGCCTTCCAGCACTTGGCCAGCACTACCTCCGCCGTTGGCGGAACAGCGGCTGCTGGTGGCGCGGATCGAGGAACTGGCCACTCGAGTCCACGAGGCCGGCTTCCTCCGCCAGCAAGCGGCGGAGGAAGCCAATGTGCTTCATGCGAAGATGTTGGAGTCCGTATTTGCGCCGTTTCTCAACGGCGCAAATACCGTCGGCGAACACTTTCGCGTAACCACAGGGGCAACCCCTTCACGTGCCAATCCGGCGTACTGGAATGGTGATATCAACTGGGTGAGTTCTGGAGACGTTGCTTTCTGCAGAATTCGAGGCACTTCCGAGAAGATCACCGGGCTGGGCCTTGACAACAGCAGTGCCAGAGTATATCGGCCGGGGACAGTATTGCTCGCCATGATAGGCCAAGGAAAGACCAGAGGCCAGTGCGCATTGCTCGACTGCCATGCTTGCACCAATCAGAACGTGGCAGCAATCCATGTCCATGAGACTGAGCATTCGGCCGAGTACGTCTATTGGTGGCTCTTCGCCAGTTATCAGAGGAGCAGAGCCGTTGAGACTGGAACGGCCCAGCCAGCGTTGAGCGGAGAGCGTGTAAGACAGATGCGCATTCCTCTGCCTCCATTGTGCGAGCAGCACCGAATCGTGGAGGAGTTGGATGCGCTTCAGGCGCAGGTGGATGAGTTGAAGCGCCTGCAGGCCGAGACCGCTGCAGAACTCGACGCCCTGCTCCCCGCCATCCTGGACCGCGCGTTCAAGGGGGAGTTGTAGATATCGATACCCGGACGAGGAGCGAAAATGCTGACACCTACTGAAAGGCTCGCAACCCTAATCGGGGCGCTCAAGCAGGCTCGGTTACCCAAAGGAATCCATAGCGACTGAATATCGGATAGGCAACATGAGCGCTGACTTGGCCGTGATTGACCCCGAAACCGACGAACTGATAGCGTTGTTCGAAGTAATGGGACCGCTAGATGAAGGAGCGATGAACAAGGCTCGGGATCGAGTGCTGTCGTTTCTTGCAGATGTCGACAGTTGGTCCATCCCAGTCTATCTCACGTTCGTCCGAGAAGGGACACAAGGGACACTGCCATTGGAGTTCAGGGAGGTCGGACCGGGTGGCAGGCTCAGAGAGTCGCAAGACATCCCCGAGTTCACTGTTCTCGCACAGAGGAACCGGTCCGCACACAAGACGGAGACACGGGAGAAGAGGAAGCGCACTCTGACTACCTTCCATTGGGTTTCGTGGTTATGCGCGCTTCTCGTGCTCGTGGTACTCCTGGCCGATATGTTCACCAGGGTCAAGATCTCTGAGAAGCAGTTGGTGGTTCTGGGTGTATTCGTGGCGTTGATACTCATCCCATATATGACGAGGATCAAGGTGGGCGAATGGCTGGAACTCGAACGACCTTCAGCGAAAGCTGAGGAGCCACCGTCTGAGGAAGGATAGGGCTGACAATGGCAGACACAGAGGAGTCACTGATGGCCAAACGGCTGTTCGCCTATGAACACCCTGGGGCCACGCGGATCCGATGTACCGGTACTCTTGCCCTGAAAGATGGAGAGGTAAGCGGGGTTTTTGAGGTCGTATTCCTGCTTCATCGAGGACCGGTGGTCGAGCTGCTGAACACGACCGTCAATCTGCAGACGCCCGTTGCCCTCTCGCTGGAGACTCTTGACGGTGCCAGCCTAGAGGCCGTCACTGACGAAGGGGAACGGGTTTGCTGTGACCGCCTGATGGCGGTGAGCCATAACTTCTCCTTTCCTAACCTGCAGTCCGAAGCCCTGTTCCTACCTCTGGAACCTGTGCGGATAGGGCACAAGGTCGAGGAAGACGAACTGACGAGCATATGCTACCACATCACGAACTACTTCGGTCGCGATTTCGATTTGACTGCTGGGCCTATCATCGTCAGTTGCAGAGCATCTGAAACACAGACCCAAGCTCAAAAATGGGCTGAGCAATGGAGACTACCTGTCGAGTCTGCCTCGCTGACTATTAGTGGCGAACTAGACCGACAGGAACGGGATTTGCTTGTTAGTAAGATATTCAGGTTGCTCTCGTTCCTGGAGGGACGCAGTGTCTCCTACGCGCGTTGCACGGAGACCGACGACTCCGGCAGGACTGCCGTGGTGTTTTCAGCAAGCCGAAGTGTGCCAATTCCAGCCGTGTACCAGGAGGTTCTGTGGATCACCAGCGCCCAGAGCGTACTGGAGGTGATCCTCCCCATGCTCCTTGGCCTCCATGAACAGCAGCAGGACCAGTTGCTACTCGCTGTCGCCTACCTGGTAGCGGCGAAGGGAGAAAGCAATATTCAGTCCACTACGATCGACCTCGCAGTGGTCTGGGAGGTGCTGGTGGACTTGATCGTGGGCGAGCCTGAACCTCTTTCACCGGAGGTCCAGGAACTGAGGAATGCCCTCAAAGCAGCTGTGACGGCGTGGAGGAAGGATCACAAGGAGAAGGATCCACATGGTCTCATGGGGCAGAGGATCACCGATGCTCTGGAGCAGAACCCGTTTCTGGACGGCATGAAAGCAGTGCTGGCCAAGTACTCTCTCAGTGAGGCCAAGTTGGAGATCGACTTGAAGCTCTTCAAAGACGTGAGGGACAAGATAATCCACGAGGGGAGCTCTGCGTCTGTTCTACCTGATCCCGTCGATCATCTGCGGATGAACCAACATATCGCCTTTGCTGCGGATGTCGTGATCCTGCGATATCTGGGTTACCACGGGAAAGTATACGACCGAAGAGGAGTCGGTGGATCGAAACACGAGATCCAACTATCCCAGCTAGAGGTTCATGAGCAGATTGAGCAGATCACAGATCAAGGCGAATGATTCGAGAGGGAAAGGATATCCGGCATGGCAAACAACGAGACATTCCTTTGGTGTGTACGGGCCGGGGCGGCCGGACAGGTGGACAGCGTCTTCCTGAAGCAGAACCTGCTGGCGATCGGCTGGCCGGATGTCGGCGATCTGAAAGAGATCGGCCACGACCGAGAGGCGCTCAAGAAAGCGCTGGTGCAGGCGTACCCGGACAGGAAGGCCGGCGCGATCCCCGGCGATGCGGGGATGCTCTACCGATTCGTCCACGAGATGAAGGAGGGCGATCCGGTCATCTACCCTTCGAAGGTTGACGGTATGCTCCACCTCGGGCGCATCGCCGGTGCATACCGGCATGACCGGAAGATCAGCGCCGAGTTCCCCAACCTGCGCCCGGTCAAATGGGTCAAGGCGGTTCCGCGGACGATCTTCAGCAAGGCTGCACTCTATGAATCCAACTCCACCTTGACGCTCTTTCAGATAAGGCAGTATGCCGGTGAGTTCTTCGCCGCAATGAAGGGCGAGAAGCCGACCGAAGGTCCTGAAGAGCCAGGCGAGTTCGTGGCCGAACAGATCGAGCAGACCACTCGCGACTTCATCCTCAAGACGCTCTCCAGAGAATTGAAGGGGCATGCGATGGCGCACTTTGTCGGCCAACTCCTGGAGGTCATGGGCTATCAAGCGAGAGTCTCACCTCCTGGAACTGACGGGGGAATTGACATCATCGCCCACAAGGACGAACTGGGATTCGAACCGCCGATCATCAAGGCGCAGGTCAAGAGCAGTTCAGAGAGTGTAGGCGCTCCGGCAGTGCAGGCGCTCTTCGGCAATCTTGGCACGAACGAATCAGCGCTCTTCGTCACTCTCGGAACGTTCACCCCACCAGCCAGGTCCTTCGCTCAGGGGAAAAGCAAGCTCCGACTGATTGACGGAACGGAGCTTGTCAATCTGGTTCTCGAGCACTACGAGGATTTCGATTCGCGATACAAGGGCCTTATCCCGCTCCGCAAGGTCTATGTCCCTGAACCGCTCGACGCCACCGGTGAGTCGCTCTAGCGGATATCCCCTCTGGGAGAATGGTCTCGGGCTGTTAGCCGGAGACGACTTGTCTATAGAAGTATGACCACCGGGAGTCAGCCGGAGACGACTTGTCTATAGAAGTATGACCACCGGGAGTCAGCCGGAGACGACTTGTCTGTAGAAGTATGACCACCGGGAGCTAGCCGGAGACGATACTTCTATGGAAGTATGACCACCGGGAGTCAGCCGGAGACGATACTTCTATAGAAGTATGACCACCGGGAGTCAGCCGAAGACGATACTTCTATGGAAGTATGACCACCGGGAGCTAGCCGGAGACGACTTGTCTGTAGAAGTACGACGGGTGTCATTCTGAGCGTAAGAAAGAAACTCCCAACTGGGTGGGCGGGCGGGTACAAACTCCGGATGCGGCGGCCGTTCCCGGAGTTTGTACCCGCCCGCCCACCCAGTTGGGAGTTTCTTTCTGGCCGAAACAACTGCGAGACAGGCGCAGTGACGTGCTCAGACTGACACGAATGATCCGGGCTGGTCCTGAGTATGCCGGTTCCCCTGTTCGGGCTGGAGTTGTACTCCAGCCCGCGGTGCTCACTGCGGAGTTGCGCTCCGCGCCTCCGCGCACCCGGCGGAGCGGGAGTACAACTCCCCGATCGTCACGCGTGCCGGAGTGCAACTCCGGCACGAACGAGGGGGTTATGCGTGCCGGAGTGCAACTCCGGCACGAACGAGGGGGTTATGCGTGCCGGAGTGCAACTCCGGCACGAACGAGGGGGTCATGCGTACCGGAGTGCAACTCCGGCACGAACGAGGGGGTCATGCGTACCGGAGTGCAACTCCGGCACGAACGAGGGAATGCGGAATGGCTACTGATCGGGGCAGGAGTCCTCGGGGGAGTCGGCGATGACGACGATGTCGACGTTGTGGGTGTCGCGCATGATCTTGTTGATGATCGAGCCGCGGAAGACCTCTTCCCATCGGCTGCGGGCGGACTGGCCCATCACGATGAGAGTCGCGCCGCTGTGGTTCACGTAGTCGATGATCTCGCCCGCGATGGAGTCGCCCTGAAGCTCGACGATCTTGCCGCCGAGATTCCTGGTGAGGTCGTAGACCTCCTCCAGCAGCCGCTCCTCCTTCTTGCTGAGAGTCGCGCCGGGAGTCCTGACGTAGACGCACGAGAACTCGCCCTGTGTCCGCCGCGCGAGCCTGTATCCCCGCCGGATCAGCCTGCATGACAGCGTGCGAGGCCTCACCGCCACCACCACATTCTCGCGCGCAACCTTACCCTGCCCCATGGCGTGATCGTCCATGTAGTGATGGAGCTGCTCATCCACTTCGTCGGCGGTCACGCGGAGGGCCAACTCACGCAGGGCGACGATGTTCCCCTTGCGGAAGAAGTTCGCCAGCGCCTGGGAGATCTTCTCCGTGTGGTAGATGTCCCCGCGCTTGAGACGGTTGATCAGCGCCTCGGGAGTCAGATCGACAAGCTCGACCTCATCGGCCTCATCGACGACGGCATCCGGGACGGTCTCCCGCACCCTGACGCCGGTGATCTCGTGGACGACATCATTGAGGCTTTCGAGGTGCTGAACGTTGACCGTCGAGATGACGTTGATGCCCGCGTCGCGGATCTCCTCGACACTCTGCCAGCGCTTGGGATGGACGGTCCCGGGGATGTTGGTATGAGCAAGTTCGTCCACCAGCACCCACTCCGGTCGGCGGGCGATCACGGCGGCGGTATCGAGTTCCTGAAACACCTTGTCTCGGTACTCGATCCGCTTCTGGGGGACCTGCTCGAGGCCTTCGAGGAGGGCCGCCGTCGCGGGGCGTCCGTGAGTCTCGACGAAGCCGACGACGATGTCCTCTCCGCGCTGGAATCGCCGGCGCGCCTCGGAGAGCATCTTGTAGGTCTTCCCGACGCCGGGCACCGCGCCGAGGAATACCTTCAGGCGTCCTCGTTTGTGCTCCGCATGGCTCTCGACTTCTGTGTTGTCGGTCATCTTGCCTCAGCCTTCTCCCTGCCGACAGAGCACACCGTCAGTCCTGAGTGCGAACAACCCCGTCAGTCCTAAGTGCGCCTCTGGGCGTGTATCGAAGGACGGCTCACTGCGCCCAGCCGTCCTTCGATACACGCCCAGAGGCGCACTCAGGACTGACGGTGTGGGCTTTGTCAGGAACGAAGCAAGGAATGATAGCATCACTGGGGGAACAACTCCTTTTCCATACCTCCAGCCTCATCCAGTGCCAGGTTGAGTTGCAGGACATTGACGCGCGGCTCGCCAAGTATGCCGAACTGCCGGCGAGTGACGTTACGTTCGATCAGTGCCCTCACCCTGGCGGTGGGGATACTTCTTGCCACGGCGATCCGTTTGGCCTGCGCAAATGCGTTGGCCGGCGAGATGTCGGGATCGAGGCCGCTCGCGGATGTCGTGACCATGTCGATCGGTATCTTCCCGATCTTCAGTCCCGGATTCTCGGCGAGAACGGTCCGCACATTCGCCTTGACGTTCTCCGTCAGCTTACGACTCGTCGGCCCGAGGTTCGATCCGCCCGAAGCCATCGCATCATATCCCGTTCCGGCGGCGGATGGACGCGGATGGAAGTACTCAGGCCGGGTGAACTGCTGGCCGATGAGTTGCGAACCGATCACCTGTCCATCCCGAACGATCATCGAGCCGCGCGCCTGCCTGGGGAAGATCAACTGCGCCAGGCCCGTCACCGCCAGCGGGTAGATCACTCCGAGCAGGATCGTGCATATGACCAGCAGCTTCACGGCTATGATAGCATGTTTTCCCATATTGTCATCCTCTTACCTCGGCGCTTGATACTGGGTGGGTGGGCGGGTACAAACTCCGGTGTCGGGGTGATGCCCCCGGAGTTTGTACCCGCCCACCCACCCAGTATCAAGTCACGCCAATCTGAGCGCTACCAGGAGCATGTCGATCGCCTTCAGGCCGACGAACGGCGCGATGAGTCCGCCGAGACCGTAGACCACCAGGTTGTTCCGCAGCAAGGCGCCCGCCCCGAGTGGACGGTAACTGACTCCCCTGAGCGCGAGCGGTATCAGCATGACGATGATCAGCGCATTGAAGATCACCGCCGAGAGAATCGCGCTGTGCGGTGAATGCAGGTGCATGATGTTCAGCTTGTTCAGCACCGGATAGGTCGTCATGAATATTGCCGGGATGATGGCGAAGTACTTGGCGACATCGTTGGCGATGCTGAATGTCGTCAGCGCGCCGCGAGTCATGAGCAACTGCTTGCCGATCTCCACGATCTCGATCAGCTTCGTCGGATTGGAGTCGAGGTCAACCATGTTCCCGGCTTCCTTCGCAGCGGTCGTACCGGTATTCATGGCAACTCCGACATCGGCCTGTGCGAGCGCGGGAGCATCGTTTGTGCCGTCGCCGGTCATTGCCACGAGCTTCCCCTGCCCCTGCTCCTTCTTGATCAGCTCCATCTTCGTCTCGGGAGTCGCCTGCGCCAGGAAATCATCCACGCCGGCTTCCTTCGCGATGGCAGCCGCCGTCAGAGCATTGTCGCCGGTGATCATCACCGTTCGTATCCCCATCGACCTGAGTTGGTCGAACCTCTCCCTGATTCCACCCTTGACGACGTCCTTGAGGTGGATGACGCCCATCACCCGCTTGTTCTCCGCCACGACGAGCGGCGTCCCACCGGAGCGGGCGATCCCTTCGACTACCTTTCTCAACTCCTCAGGCGCGGCCGCACCCTGATCGGCGACCCACTTCACGACGGCATCCGTTGCGCCCTTACGGATGTGCCGCCCGTCGAGGTTGATCCCGCTCATCCGGGTCTGGGCGGTGAACGGCACGAACTCCGCCTCCGCCTCGTTGATGTGCCTCCCTCTTAGGCCGAAACCTTTGGCGAGCACAACTATCGAGCGGCCTTCCGGAGTCTCATCGCTGAGTGACGACAACTGCGCGGCATCAGCGACCTCCTCCGGAGTGACGCCCGGCATCGGGATGAACTCCGACGCCTGACGGTTGCCGAGGGTAATCGTGCCGGTCTTGTCGAGGAGGAGAGTATTGACATCACCAGCGGCCTCGACCGCTCTCCCCGACATTGCCAGAACGTTGTGCCGAATCAGCCGATCCATCCCCGCTATTCCGATAGACGAGAGCAGGCCGCCGATGGTCGTGGGAATCAGGCAGACCAGGAGAGCAATCAGCACCGGTATGTGTACGCTGCTCCCCGAATACGTTGCGAACGATTGCAGTGTGATGACCACCAGCAGGAAGATGATCGTCAGGCCGACGAGCAGGATGTCGAGCGCGATCTCGTTCGGCGTCTTCTGCCTCGATGCGCCCTCGACGAGGGATATCATACGGTCGAGGAACGTCTGCCCCGGATCGGAGGTGATCCGCACGACTATCTGATCGGAGAGCACCTTCGTCCCACCGGTCACCGCGCTTCGGTCGCCCCCGCTCTCCCGGATCACGGGCGCGGATTCGCCGGTGATCGCCGACTCGTCCACGGAAGCGATGCCCTCGATGACCTCACCGTCACCGGGGATGATCTCCCCAGCGGAGACGATGACTACGTCGCCCTTGCGAAGATCATTGGCGGCCACCTGACGGACCTCGCCGTCGGTCTTGAGGTTCGCCACGGTGTCGGTCTTCGTCCTCCGAAGGCTGTCCGCCTGGGCCTTCCCGCGTCCTTCCGCCATCGCCTCCGCGAAGTTGGCAAAGAGGACGGTGAACCAGAGCCATGCCGCTATTCCGCCGATGAATCCAGTCTCGACGCCGCCCTTGATCAGACTCGCGATGAAGTAGTATGTCGAGACGACGCTTCCGACCTCGGTGATGAAGATGACGGGGTTGTGCATCAGCGACCGGGGGTCGAGCTTGACGAACGACTGCAGTATTGCCTGCCTGATCAGCTCGCCGCGCGGGATCTGGGGCTTCTTGCCGTGACTGACGCCGATCTCGCTCGGAGCGGCCTTGTTCGATGTATCCATCGCAGATTCTCCTAACCCTTCCCATTCGTGTGCGGGTGGCTTGAGAGCATGTGCTATCTCCTGGCCACACAACACCTCACAGCCCACAGAGCCGGTTCTTCTCCCCCGCTATTCGTCCATTCGTGTGATTCGTGTTTCAGAAAAGCTTCCCCGCGTGCATCAGCCAGTGTTCGACGACCGGGCCGAGCGCGTAGGCGGGGAAGAATGTCAGCGCGCCCACGATGAGTATCACTCCCACGAGCAGCCCGACGAACAGCCCGCCCGTCGTCGGGAACGTGCCGCTCGACTGGGGCACTGCTTTCTTCAAAGCCATCGATCCGGCGATCGCCATGATCGGGATAATGTAAAGGAACCGGCCGATCAGCATCGCCAGCCCTATCGTCAGGTTGTAGAACCCGGTGTTAGCGGTAAGCCCTGCGAATGCGCTGCCGTTGTTGCCGGATCCCGATGTGAATGCGTAGAGTATCTCCGAGAGCCCATGCGGGCCCATGTTGAGACGCCCGGCCAGACCGGCTCCCGTAGATGCCGCGAGTGCTGAGAAACAGAGTATGCTCGCCTCCAGGACGAGCACCGACAGCATCGCCATCTTCATCTCCCTGGACTCGATCTTCTTGCCGAGGTACTCCGGCGTCCGTCCGACCATCAAGCCGGCGATGAAGACCGCCAGGATCGCGAACACGAGTATGCCGAGCATTCCAGCCCCGACGCCGCCGAAGACGATCTCCCCGAGTGCGATATTCAACATCACCATCCCGCCCGCCAGCGGAGTGAAGCTGTCGTGCATGCTGTTCACCGCTCCGCATGAAGCGTCCGTGGTCAGAGTGGCAAAGAGCGCCGAGTTCGCGATGCCGAAGCGCACTTCCTTGCCCTCCATGTTTCCGCCGGACTGCATGGCAGTCTGAGTCTGGTCCGCTCCCAGATGAGTCAGGATCGGGTTGCCGGATTGTTCGCTCAGATAGACCACGGAGAGACCTGCAACGAACAGCACCCCCATCGCGGCGAAGAGCGCCCATCCCTGCCCTTGATTCCGCGCGTACCGACCGAACGTATATGTCAGTCCCGCCGGGATCAGGAGGATCGAAAGCATCTGGAGGAAGTTAGTGAGCGGCGTCGGATTCTCGAAGGGATGAGCCGAGTTGCCGTTGAAGAAACCTCCTCCATTGATCCCCAGCATCTTGATCGCTTCCTGGGATGCGACCGGCCCCTGTGCGATCGTCTGTCTGGCATGCTCCACTGTAATCGCCGTCGTGTGGGGCGAGAGGTTCTGAATCACTCCCTGGGAGACAAGCATCAGCGCGAATATGAAGGAGAGTGGCAGGAGCACCCAGAGGATGCTCCGGGTCAGGTCCGACCAGAAGTTACCGATCTCACGGGCAGTCTGACGCGTGAGCCCTCGAATGAGAGCTATCGCCAGCGCCAGTCCGGTTGCCGCCGAGACGAAGTTCTGAACCGTGAGGCCTGCCATCTGCGTGAAGTGAGTAGCCGTGCTCTCCCCCGCGTAGGCCTGCCAGTTCGTGTTCGTGACGAAGCTAACGGCGGTATTGAAGGCCAGACCAGGCGTGAACCCACCGAAGTGCCCGGGGTTGAACGGGTGCAGGCTCTGGAGACGAAGCATCAGGTAGAGCAGCACGACGCCCGAGGCATTGAATAGCAGCATAGTCACGGTGTAGGTAGTCCAGCGCATCTCGCCCGTGGGATCGATGCCGCAGAGTCGGTAGATCGCCTTCTCCACGGGGCGGAGCACCGGGTCGAGGAGGGTGCGCTCCCCTTGGAACACCCGCGCCATGTACGAGCCGACCGGCTTGGTGAGGGCGCAGAGAAGTGTGATGAAGAGAAGAATCTGTACCAGGTCCGCAGTGTTCAAGGTTCACCTCCGGGCCTCAGAGCTGCTCGGGTCTGAGCAGCGCATAGAGGAGATACGCAAGCAGCCCGACGGCTATCAGTCCCACGATGATGTATTCTGTGCTCATGGATCGGACCCGCCTACAAGCGGTCTGCGGCGCGGACATACCACAGACAGAGGACAAAGAACAGGACGATAAGGCTCAGGTAGAAGAGATCGAACATTCCCTCTCCTCCTCCACGTCGGTCCGAATCGATGCCGGATCGGCGTATCTCTCTATCCCGCGCGTCAGTGATGCCGGAGTCTCGTCCTTGTGCACCAATCGCGACGCATAGGCCGAGCGGCGGAACGACTTGAGATCGTCGCTCCAGCAGTGGGCCTGGAATCGCGAATAGCACCAACCGAGCCCGCATATGGCCAGAAGAATGACGATATAGTCAAGATCACCCATGTCTCACACCCCCATGTCGCCGTCGAAAGCGACCCACATATATCATACCAACATGGCTGTGAATCAGGCGTGAAGACGGGCGGCGCCGGTATAGAGATTCTGTGTAGGAGTCACGATGCAGAGGGGAAACACTGATCTCACGAATGGACGAATGCTCTGGGGACTAGAACCAGCGTCCTGGCCTTCGGTAACTCGCACGATCAGAGATAGGTCATACTCTCAAGCAGCCGGTACACGAATGCAGAGAGAACACGAATCTCACGAACGGACGAATGCTCTGGGGACTAGAACCAGCGTCCCGGCCTTCGATAACTCGCACGATCAGAGATAGGTCATACTCTCAAGCAGCCGGTACACGAATGCAGTGCGAATCCCATTCATTCGCATCCCATTCGCCTCCCCATTCGTGTACCGGTAGCTTGAGAGCATGAGCCATCGCCTGATCCACAGCCTACCTCGGACAACAGCCTGGTTTCATCCCCTGGATATTCGTCCATTCGTGCTATTCGTGTTCTCCGGAAAAGACGACGTCGTAGGTCCTCCCGGCCTTCAGGGTGACGATCGCATCGGAGGATCTGTTTGTGGTGAAGCTTATCTGGGCTTTGGTGGTGGAGTCAGTGATACGGGATACCCGCTGCCCCTCCTGCGGCCTGATGCGGAACTCGGCGGATCGCCCAGGACGGAGAGTCACGCGGTCAGCCTTCCCCCCGGACCAGTTGATGTCCACCTCGATGCTACCCCTTGCCCGCAGGCCGGTAACGCTGCCCTTCTTCCAAGACGAGGGGAGCGCCGGGAGGATCGCGATCGCGCCGTCGTGACTCTGGAGGAGCATCTCCGTGATGCCGGCGGTGACCCCGAAGTTCCCGTCGATCTGGAACGGCGGATGCGCGTCGAAGAGGTTCGCATACACCCCGCCGTGCAGGTAGTTGGTCTCGCTTGCGGACATGAAGTGGATCATCTGGCGAACCATCTTGTACGCGTGGTCCCCATCCAACAGCCGCGCCCAGAAGCAGACCTTCCACGCCATCGACCAGCCCGTGCCTGTATCGCCTCGGACGATCAGCGACTTCTTCGCCGCCTCGAACAAGTCGGGCGTGCCGGAGCAGGTGATCTGTCTCCCGGGATGGAGGGCGAAGAGGTGCGAGCAGTGACGGTGCTGTAGATCGACCTCTTCGAACTCATGCGCCCATTCCATCAGTCTCCCGTCCGAAGCGATTCCAGGTATGAGCAGGTTTCCACTGGCTTCTTGTACATCCCTGACAACCCCTGTCTCGATCCCGAGGTCCTTCGATGCCTCGAGGAAGTTGGTGAAGAGGTCCCAGATGATCTCCTGATCCATACTCGGGCCCATACTCATGTGCGCGACAGTGCCGTCCGCCGTTCGGAATCCGTTCTCCGGCGAGTTGGTCGGCCCGGATACCAGCTTGCCGGTCTCGGGTTCTTCCACGAGCCATGCCAGGCAGAACTCCGCCGATCCCTTCAGGACAGGGTATATCTTTCGGAGGAATACTTTGTCATTGCTGAACGCATAGTGCTCCCAGAGGTGCTGGCACATCCATGGGCCGCCCATGGGGAACAAGCCCCATCCGATCGACTCGCCCGGGGATGTATATCCCCAGACGTTGGCATACATATGAAGTGTCCAGCCCGGAAGCCCATAGTGCGCCTTCGCGGTTCTCTCGCCCGGCTTCACCAGTGTCTCCATGTAATCCACGAGCGGCTCAGCGCACTCGGTCAGATTGGCAGTCTCTGCGAGCCAGTAGTTCATCTGCAGGTTGATGTCGGTGTGGTAGTCGCAGTTCCAGGGCGTCTGAATCTCTTTGGCCCATACACCCTGGAGGTTCGCGGGGAGATCGCCGGGCCGGGAACTCGATATGAGCAGGTATCGCCCGTATTGATAGAGGAGAGTGACGAGGCCGATGTCCTCCGCGCCCGCATCGACCGCCTTGATCCGCTCGTCGGTGGGGAACCCCACCCCAACCCTCCCCGCGACAGGGAGGGAGCTATCGGAGAACCCCACCCCAGCCCTCCCCGCAACGGAGAGGGAGTTGCTCGCGGCTGCCGATGGTGCTCCCTCTCCGTTGCGGGGAGGGCTGGGGTGGGGTTCTCCTATGGACAGCTTCACCCGGTCGAAGAGCTTACTGAAGTCGGCGACATGTGCGGCCTTCATCTCTGAGTACTTCGTCGAGGCGGCGTTGTCGATATGCTTGCGAGTGATGCTCTCGAAGGGATCGCCCCGGAGGTCGGTGGCGGCTGAGATCAGGAGTGTGACGGAATCCGCGCTGGTGACGCGGAGGACTCCGCCTTCCGTGGACACTGTCCCCTTCTCGGCAACGGCCCTGAGTCGGGCCATGTATGAGACTCTGTCTCCACCGAAGCCGTCGCTCAGCCGCCCGGACATCGTCACCTCGTCAGATCCGTTCGCTGTGACGGTGGCACGTTCAGGCCTGCTCAATCGCGCGGTGAAGGTGACCTTGCCCGGCTTGTCGGCGGTGATCCTGATCGCGATAACCTGTGCCGGCGCGCTGGCAAAGACCTCCCGCTTATATCGAACGCCATCCACGCGATAGCTTACCGAGGCGACCGCATTGTTGAGATCGAGTTCCCGGAGGTAGTCGGTACATTCATCGCCGTGGTCGAAGGTGAGACGCAGGTCGCCGAGGGTCTGATAGCATCCGAAGGGACTGCTGTTCGCCTGGCCCATAGACGAGCCCGGGCCCTTGCATATGAGCTTCTGAGCGGCCAACTCCTCGGCCTCGGCATACTTCCCCTCGAAGACCAACCGGCGGATCACGGGGAGCGCATCTTTGGCCTCGGGGTTGTCGGCATCCTGGGGGCCGCCCGACCACATGGTCTTCTCGTTGAGCTGGATATGCTCTTCCCCTACTCCACCGAAGACCATCGCCCCGAGACGACTGTTCCCGACGGGAAGCGCCTCGACCCATTCGACGGCAGGCGCTTTGTACCAGAGCCGCAGATCGTCCGTGGCGGCATCGGCATTGACCGCAGCGATCAGAGACATTGCCAGCATGATGATTCCCTTTCGCATATGAGACTCCTGGTTCTTGATGTAGGAGGGATTTGTCGGGATGGTTTGTGCCGGACAATCCCGATCGACCCCCGCCGCCAATCGGGATTGTCGGGCACAAACCATCCCGACAAATCCCTCCTACACAGGCGGACGGGAGGCCGTTGAAGGCCTCCCCTACGGCGAGATGGTGTACTTGCCGGAATCGAAGTCGACGGTGACCGTCGTTCCATCCGCGAACGTCGCGCGCTGCTTGCGGCGGGATGCGTCGAGGAACTCGTGGTTCGTCATCTCCAGGAGGCCGACCCGCTTATGCAGGTCGCACATCTTCCGTACCTTCGCCAGCTCCTCCTTGCCCGGATCGATCGACAGGTATGGGATCCCCGCGTTGAGCAGTCCGTGGAGGTAGTTCGAGTCGGTATCTGGTATCCCCCACCCGCCCTTGTCGCCGGTCCCCCAGGGCAGAATGATCGCGTCGTGATAGACGAGATCGAACAGCGGCACGGGAATCCCCATCGCAGGCCCGGAGCCGGGATTCGGATCGAGCGGATACGGGCCGTGGTGGACGAGATCGAGGTGCGGGACGGCATAGTCCGCAGGTTCCTCGGAACTCACCACACCGAGCTGAGCCCGCACGATATCGAAGCACTCGCCCCGGTACTTCAGGCAGTCGGCGCGAGTCACCGGATGCTCGGGGTTGTAGCACTCATCCGGCGGGACGACCGCGAATACGTCGAGGTACGCACCCTTGACCTTGATCCCGTGATCGAGCAGCGCCTTGTGATTCCGCTTCACATATCCCGGAGCGAAACTGGAACAGAGGATCGACTGCTTCCCTCCGTACCACGTGCTCTCGAGTGGCCGAGAGCCGTCCTCCCGGATGATCGTGCGGCTCTCCGAGTAGGATGCGGCGTCGTGGTAATAGTCGCGATACTGGTCGTGGATCGCGAAGACGTAGCCGAGCTTCTCGCAGGTGTCGGCGAGGCGACTAATCCCCTCGAATCCGCCTGCTTCGGGAGCAGGCGGCAGGATGTCGGGATGGAGGTTGTCGTAGCCACGGAATCCCCAGCCGTCGAGGTGGACGTAGGCGCGCTTCACTCCCAGTGCGGACAGCGACTTCAACTCCTCGGCGCGCGCATCGAATGTCACGACCTGATGGTTCTTCGACGAGTCGTTCTTGTCGTAGTAGCTCGACTCGGGCTGGATATTGGTGAGGATGCTGGTGTGGACGACAGGACTCCCGATCAACTGCCCGACGAGCGGACTCCGGGCGATCTTCTCCCTGAGCGAGACGAAGTGCCCGGTCTCGATGACGTATTGCCTGTACCGCTTGGCCAGAGTGACGTAGTTCCCCTCATCGAAGAACGCGATCCTCGCGCGTCGGGGATATCCGAGCTTCCCGAGGGAGTGCACCCATCGGCATTCCATCAGCGTCGGTCCGCCCGCGGGGTGATCCATCACGCATCCGGCGTCCTCGGGCGTCTCCAGGATCAAGATCGCGGCCGCCTTGCCCTTCTGCGCGCCCCACCAGGGCATATAGAGCCCCCGCCCGTAGGACATGGGATCGTACAGGTAGACCTTGCTCGGCCAGTCCTTTGGGAGGAGCATCCCCTGCATCGCCGGGATGACGGTGGCATCGACCGTGCTCGGCTCGAATGCTTTCGGCCACCGGAGTTCCTTGATCTTCGCGCTCCCCTCGGTCGGGATGACATCGCAGATGAGGTCCTCGGTCGATCCTTCGAGGGCGAGAATGAGTTCCAGACCGAAGCCCAGGGGATTGAACTCCCGCAGGTGGATCTTGAGGCCCGTGACCCGCCCGGTGTCGCACCGGGAGACCTCCATCTTCCCCGATGTCAGCGCCAGGGAGACCCGCTTGCCGTCCGATTCGACGGTGAGATCATCCGGCTGAGACGCTCTCATCTTCCACACATTGGACCCGGACTTGATCGTGACGACCAGGTCGGCCTCGTTGAGCGTCACCGTCCGATGCGCGCCCTTGATGGTCCACACTCGTCCGTCCTGCGTGACGGAGATCGTCTTGCTCGAAAGGAAATCCTCAGGTTTCATCTGGGCCTCCTCGGATAGGGCATTGCATACCGGAATGAGAATCAACACTAGGATGGCAAGCAGTCGCATTTCGTCCTCCTATTGTGCCAGACACTCGATCGCAGAGACCGAGAGCGCGGGCAGAATGATCTGGGAATCCGATTCAGGGAGGTCCACGGCCTTCACTCTGTCCGGCGCGGTCCAGTGGTTCATCAGGTCCGGCTGCCCGGCACTGAGGGCGTCGCCTACGACCTCGCCGCCGATGGGCCGGAAACCTACCCCGAACTCGCTGAGATCGAGCGGCAGTTCGACCGGCTCCGACCTGGTGTTGACCGCGAATATGCAGAGCGACTCCCCGTCCTCCGATACGCACGCCATGACATCGACTCCCTCCGGCGCGTTCTCGACTGTGACGGGGATCGGCTTACGGTGATCCGCGTAGAGCTTCATCACGTGGTAGCTCGGGCGCTTGAGCAGGCCGGACGGGAGCGTGGCGATCATGCCGCTCCCGAGGCTGTTCGTCATGTTGGAACGGCATGCGATATCCACGATGTTCGAGTAGCGCATCAGCAGGTTCAGGTAGCGCGCATTCTGCAGAGCGCCCACGAGGGTCTTGAACCGCTCGCGACCGACTCCCCATTCGCCCGCCGAGACGTTCCACTCGGTGACGGCGATCCGTATGTGGCCGCAACCCGGCGTGTTCGCGATCATCCCGGAGAGCTTCTTGAAGTCGGCCCCGCACGCGGCGAAATCTGGCGTGTAGTGGTGCGGGCCGATGTAGTCGATCTCCGCGCCGACCTTGTCCAGCATCTCCTGCGACGGGAACGAAGCCATCAGGACCGCCTTCGGATCCGCCTGCTTCATCAACCTGCAGAACTCAGGCAGGCCATTGATGTAGTCCGCGTTCCCAAGCTCGTTTCCGAGCTGCCAGTACTTAACTCCATAGGGCTTCGGATGGCCGTTCGCGGCTCTCTTCGCTCCCCATTCGGTATGACCGTCGCCGTTGCAGTACTCCACGAGGTCGGCGGCGCTCTGAGCACCATCAGAGAAGCTGATGCAGATCAGCGGCTCAGCGCCGACGTGCTCGCAGAACCGGCAGAACTCATCTATCCCCACGTCGTTCGAGTCGATCCGGCCCCAGACCGTGTTGTGAAACGGCGCGCGCCGATCTCTGTCGCCGATGCCATTCTTCCACCGGTACCCGCCGGGGTCGCACACCGAGCCGCCCCAGCGGATGATGCCGGGCCTGGCCTCCTTGACCGCCTGCACGACATCTGCGCGCCAGCCGTCGATGTTGTCCATCGGCATGAGGGAGAGCTTGTCCGCCCAGACGCTCCCAATGCCTCTGGCCCTCAACTCGAACACCGCGCGGTCGGTCGTGCCGGTCGAGATCATCTTTGCCGTGTACTTCGTCCACTTTTCGGAGAGCTTCGGAATCTTCGCCGACGCGAGTTCCATCCAGTTGCCGTCGGGGAGCATCGTCTTGAGGACGACCTCGGCCCCAGCGTCCCTGTCGCCTCGCAGATAGCCTGAGAAGCGGTAGGTCATGCCCTTTCTCGCCGCCAGTCCGGACTGCGTCAGGCTCGCGGGCGAGGTCAGTTTCGCGCATCTGGGACCGTTGAACGGATCGAGCGAGGAGAACTCCGTCTGCGCGTCGTAGATCCAGGTGTCATTCGCGTCCCACTCCCGGTCGCAGATGTTCGGCTCGCCGGTGGAGTAGCACCAGGAGGACGGCTTCATCACGCTCTCGAACGAGCGGGCGTTCAGCATTTCGGCCCACATCCCCGGGATCAGGTCGTCGAGCAGTTCCATGAAGCCGCCGAAGAGCATCGGGCTGATCCGCCCCGAGTGCATCGGCTGCGGCCCGACCTTCGTTGCCGCCGCCTGGGCGCATTGCACGACGGCCAGAAGAGCAAGACCTGTGCTGATCATCTTCATTCCGATCCTCCATGCATCGGGACGACATACGGCCCCTCCGGTATGACCGCGATCCGACGGTCGCCGCTCTCACGGATCGCCCGGACGATGTCGTCGATCATGCCCACTCCTGTCAGCTCGGCGTCGGCGGCGGACAGGCATGGCGCATGGACATGTATCCTGCCCGCAAGCATCGCCTTGAGCTGCATTTGCGTCTGCCATTCGTCGATCGACGCCGACTGCTTGTTCGCTATTTCCAGCACAAATCCCTGGGGACCGAGCGTGATCAGCCGCCGTTGGGCATCGACGTACTCCGCCGATCCCATTCCCTCCGAGCACTCCGAGACGATGAAGAGGTCGCCGCCCGGCTCGAGGATATCCATCGCCCCGACCATCCCTTTGACCGTCTGGTAGTAGGTCTTGTCGAGCGGATATCCGCCTGCGCTCGTGACGACCGTGCGGTACCTTCGCCCGACCCGCGACTCGACATAGGGCCGGATGAACGACACCGCCGCATAATGGCTCTCCTCGATACCGCCGAAATCGATGTACGCCGGTCGACGGTCTGCATCAATGACCACGTTGACGGCAAAGATACCGAGAGAACCAGGCCGTCGCACACCGTAGGGGCGATCCTTCAACGGTCGCCCGCCAGATTGGCTAGCAGCCTCCACGGCCTGAGCGGGCGACCGTGGAAGGATCGCCCCTACGGTGTTCAGCGGTTTCGCGTTGCAGTCGCCGGCCATACGGGCGATCTGAAGCAACTCCTCGTGGACCGGGTTGCCTTTCATGATGCAGTTCGCCGCTCGGGGATGCGCGAGAAGTCCCGCGCGATGGAGCGAGACGATGGTGCTGTGATGAGCGATCCCCGGCGCGATCAGCTTCCGTCCGCCTGAGTACCCCGCCATGAAGTGCGGCTCGACCAGGCCGACGACGATCCGCAGGTCGGCATCGAGGAATCGCCGGTCGAGGCGGACCGGAGTGCCCCGACTCGTCTCGCCCAGATACACATGGGCATCGTCGTCACGGGCGAAGTGGTTGGCGATCATGACGTTGCTCAGGATGGGATCGTCGCCCACAAGCTCACTCAACTCGTCGCCCTCATTCGGGCGATGGAGACCGGTCGCGACGAGGACGGTGATCCACTCGGCGGGGATGCCGGCGTCGATCAGGCGACTGACGAGAATGGGCAGGATCAGCGAGTTGGGGACCGGGCGGGTGATGTCGCAGATCAGGATACACGCGCTCCGGCATCCCTGGGCTTCTTCCTCCAGAGCGCCCGCCGACAAGGCGTCGTCGAGGCTCGCGGCCGGGTCATTGAGGACCGGCATCGGTTTCGTGGCAATGATATCGACCTCCCAATCGTCAGGGAAATTGAGCGGGAGGCCTGTTCGACCATATCGCATCACGACTTGCATGTCCCAGTCCTCTCAACTTCGGAGCGTCGGATCATCGATCTTCCAGCGGTTCTCGGTGTCCGGCCGGGTGATGATCCCGTAGGTCTCCGGACGCCGCATGCCGAGGAAGCACTCCTTGAGCGTCGGATAGCGCTTCTTCAGGTCGCCGGTCGCCCAGTACTCATATCCCTCGTCGAGATCGACCTCTGCCACCGCCACGCCCGGCTTGTGACTGGTCGATGCAAGCGTGCGCCCATAGGGATCGACGATGCGCGAGTGGCCCATCGAGCAGCCGGTGAGGAACGGCGCATCGACGTAATGACTCGTGACGACATAGACCTGGTTATCGATCGCGCGGGCGTTCACCAGCGACTCACACATGTCGCCGGTGTAGTCGCGCCACATGGTCGGATGGGCGATCACATCCGCACCCTGGAGCGCGAGGATCGTCCACGGCTCGGGGTAGTGGACGTCCATGCAGATCATGACGCCCACTCGGCCGAAATCGAGGTCGAAGACGGGGTATTCATCGCCCGCCTCGACCTGGTCCGATTCGCCCGGCGCGAGATGAGTCTTGCGGTACTTGCCGACCAACTCGCCTTTACGGTCTATGACAACTCCCACGTTGTAGAGGCGGTCTCCTTCGCGCTCCCTGAGGCCGACGACGAGGTTGACGCCATGCTTGCGCGCTTTCTCGGCGAACCTGGCCTGGATCGGACCGCCGGGGACCGGTTCCCCGACCTTCGCACATTCCTCCGGTGTCCGGCCGTAGATGTCCATCTCCTCAGGCAGGACGATCAGGTCCGGTTTCGACTGTGCCGCCTCATCAATCGCGGCGAGCCCCGCCTCGATCATCGAGCCCTTGTTGTTCAGCAGCGTGACGGTTGCCAATCTTGCCATTCGTTTCATGTTCTTTACCTCGAAAGATCAACCCAACGGTGTTCAATCTCCATTCCATCTTGTACCGGAAGAGTCAAGAGCCTTCCGTCGTCCGTCTCGAATGTGAGTTCCCGGCACTGGACACGGTCGGGCAGGCCTTCCAGACGGACGACCGTGCCTTCGAGACGGGCATGGCGGCGCATGTACCGATAGTCGACCACCTCGTCCGGATTGGCGTACCAGCAGCGATCGCCTCCCTCAGAGACGATCGCCTCCAGTCGCTCACGGTGGTGCGCCGCCGTGCAGTCTTTGTAGTCGTGGACCGCCTTCTCGAGCGGGCAGTGGCAGTAGTCGACGATCCATCCGCCCGCATCCTGCGCCTGACGGATGCGCTTGTGGGCATCGAATGCGCTGTCGAAGACGCCCCAGTACCGCTCGTGTATCGGGACGCGATTCACCCAGAGGAGGCTGTCCGAAGACCCCCCAGACCACCGATCTCAGGCGACTCCGTCGCCGGCGGCCGGCGACGGAGTCGCCTGAGATCGGTGGTCTGCGGGAGAGTCTCTGGAGGATAGTTGATGTCGTCTGTGATGCTCAGGCCGGCGAGATAGCCGTACTCTCGGAGCTTCTCCTGGACGTCGGGCGTCAGGTTGTCGTTCGTGCCCGGCGAGGTGTAGACCGTCACGGGCCGCCCGATCGCATCCTCGATTGTTTCCCTGGCCTGGCGGAGTTCGCGGTCCGGGTCGTCCATCACCACGCCGTGGCTCCACGAGTGGCAGCCGACTCCCCACCCCATCATCGATCAGTCCTCGCAGTTCGTCCGCGTTCATGTGCCGCATGCCGTTGAACGAACTCTCGCCGCAGTGACGGATCTCGCCGATCTGGCCCGCGACGACTTCCACGTGACCCGGGATACCGAGTTCCTGGTGCGTCGGGATGACGAAGCGCGCCAGGTCCGCCAGCGCCTCGTCGTATGTGATCGAGTAGACCCAATCCTTGCCGTGCTTCCAGGTTGTGATTTCCATGGTCTCTCCTTTATGGGAACCTGGCGTGTATGGCCGTAGGGGCGATCCTTCAACGGTCGCCCGCGAGACCGACGATCACGCGATGATCATCTATATGGTGGGCGACCGTTGAAGGATCGCCCCTACGGCCATACGGCGGTTACCTGTTCCTATCGGCGACGCGGCGGATGATCTCAGCCGCGATCTCGCAGTGCTCGGGCCGGTACTTCTCGCAGAAGGTCGACCAGCGGATGAAGCGTCTCCAGGAATGCGTGCGCCGTCGGGCATGTCTCGACCCGTAGTCGTACTCCCGCGAGGCAGGCGGCTTCGCGAACGGATAGACGCCTTCCGCGCGTTCTCCTGCAGGAACGTCAGCGACTCGGGCATCAGGTAGTACCTCGCCGTGCCCGCGCCGGGGATGCCCTCATCCGCCAACTGCCGGCCGAACTCATCCGCTGATGCACTTGAACACCGTCGGATCGATGCTCATGCCGAACATCCAGCACGAGTAGACGCCCACGTAGTCCGGTATCGGCAGCGGCGTGACGCCCGGTATCTCGCCGATCAGGTCGGTCAGCAGCCGCACCATCTTGTCGCGATGCGTCGACCTGCGGCCGGATGATCTCCAACTGCGCGAGCGTGATCGCCGCCGTGCAGTGCGGCATGCGGTAGGCGTAGCCCCGCACGGTGTGGATGCGCCCGTAAGTCCGGCACCTGCACCCCGCCGCGACTCTGGCCGATGAACCGCGCCCGCTCCGCCAGGTCGTCGTCGTTGGTGATGATGCATCCGCCGACGTCCGAGCCCATCGTCTTCTCGCAGTCGAAGGAGAAACCCGCCGGCGGTCGAGAGGTTGCCCGCGAGCCGACCCTTGTACTCGCCGAACACCGCCTGGCAGGCGTCCTCGTAGACGATCAGCCCGCGCTCTTGCGCCAGCTCGTTGATCGGGTCCATGTCGCAGATCAGGCCGGTCTTGTGCACGACGAGTATCGCGCGCGTGCGGTCGGTGATGCACGGCTCGATGGTCGCGGCGCTGATGTTGACCGTGCCCGGCTCGGTGTCGGCGAAGACCGGAATGTAGTTCTCCGAGAGGATACCCAGCAGCGTGCCGTAGTCGGTGATCGGGCTGACGATGATCTCGTCGCCCGGCTCGAAGCCGAACGCCGCCGCGAGCACCGCCAGCGCGGGCGTGCAGCCGGGAGTGGCGATGCAGTGCTTGACGCCGTATGCCTCCGCGAAAGCCCTCTCGAAGCGGGTGATCATGTCGCAGGTCAGGCCGCTGTCGACGACCTCCTGCAGGTACTTCATGCAGTTCGGGCCCATCGTTCGCGGGAACGGGTTCGGCAGCAAGCCCTTCAGGTCCGCCATTCCCGCCGCGCCATATTTCGCTCGTTCGTACCCAGACCATCGTCTCCTCCGTTGCCGGTCTATCCTACTTGGCCACCACGTTCACGGAACATGTCGTGGCCGGCATCCCCATTCCGAGAACAGACCCAACCGATGCGTTGTAATAGCCGTTGCCCGGCGTGACACCGTCGATGCGTTCGTAGGGGTGTGCTGCGTCGGCGGCGGTAATGTCGGCATAGGTGTTCGTCACCCATTCTGTAGCTTCCGTCGGGTGCTTGCGCCAGAGAGTCACTGCGATTCCAAGACTCTGGTAGTACCAGTAGCCACCGTCCTGATAGGCATTGTAGCCGAACATCAGGTTCTCCCAATGCGGGCTGGTCATATCCGGCCAGACATGGCGACCGGGGCTCACATCATCGATCTTCCTGGCCATACGGACTGCACCCCTCAGCCCGGGAGTCATCTGGAACAGATCGGCGGCGCCGCCGGCCGCCTTGTCGGCGTTGTAGCGCTCAGCAAACCAATCTGAAGCGGCATCGGCCTGTGCGTCGGAGAGTATCCCCGACCAGACCGCATAACCAGTGATATCCGGAGAAGCCATCGTCGGCGCGGAAGGTCCGACGCCCCATGGCAGATATCCGGCGGGATTGAACTGCGCCCGGATCGAATCACGCATGGCGTCGGCAGTCTTGCTCCACGTCTTTGCCGATGCGGAATCGGAGATGCGGTCGTACATGTCCGCCAGGGCGCGCGCCGCGTTGCAGGCCAGAACCGAGACTCCCACATCATCGCCGCCGAAAGCGTAGGAGTCGTGGAATCCCCACATCACGCTCGGCCCGGTGGTTTCTGTGATCCCCGCGGCGCCGATGTGGCCCGGCGTCGTCCATTGGGTGACAAGACCCGTCCCGGGATTGCGAGGCACGCTGTTCCAGGCATCCACGAACCGCTCCCGCTTCGTCTTGAACCACTCCTGCCAGGCGGAGTCCCAACCGGCCTTGTAGCCATAGTGCCAGGCCAGCGTGATGAAACACATTGCCTCATCCATCGAGGGACGGTTGAAATGACCAATAGCCTCGCCATAGAACATGCCCGGCCCCCAGCAGTAGCGGCCATCGGGATACACGTGGTCCGGGATAGCGCCTTTGGGATATGTGTACGGGCCGACCTTCGTATTCTCCCTGAGCTGTTTGAGCGCCTGGAAATCCACCGCGCGCTTCACTTCGTCGGCGGTGACGATGTCGCGGCCCGATCCTTCCAGTTGATAGAGGAAGTCGCGGCAGAAGACGCCGGCGACCCTGTAGGCCGGGCCGGGGGTATAAATGTAAGTTCCCGTCGGCATGTCCTTGTCGGTGACGAGTTCCCTGGAGTCCTTGATGATCGATTCCGCACGCGCCTGCATGGCGGTATACAGTGCCGACGCCACGGGAACGCACATGACAGTCTCGCCGTCACGGTAGGCGCGGTAGCGACCCCCGTGTGTCTTGAACGGGCTGGCAGACAGCGAGACTGCGTAGCGCAGTTCGAACGACTTCACCCCGCGTCCGGCGACCATCCGGACCGTCTTGCGCTCTTTCGGGGCGATGCGGACAACGCTGGGAGACAGTGTCGCGCTCGAGTTCGGCTCAAACACCAGCATCAGATACGACGCGCCGGCATTGACCACATCGAATCTGTGCGTGGGCGATACCGCCGCGAAATCCTCGACCGTGTTGGTTCCCGTCCGGAGGAACAGCGGGCCGGATGTGTCCTCGGCGTTGCAGAGAGAAGCACACAGCAGACAGAGCGTCAGGACGAACAGTATGCGTCGCGTCATTCCGATCCCCTCCCTTGAACTCCCACTACGTCAAGAATTGGTATATCGGCACGTGGAACACCTCCCCGACGAGCGCCCACATCGCCTGCGTCACGACATCGCCGAGGATGATTCCAACGAAGAGCGGCACACTCCTGCGATAGAGCCGGTTCCCGCCATATCTAAGCACCAGCGTCTTCGCCAGCCACGCGATGAAAAACGGAACGATGAATCCCTTCATCGTAAGCGTGTTCGCCAGGATGTAACCTATCGGGTTCAGCCCGAACAGCCCCCTACCGGCTGACATCAGCAGAGTGGTGAAGCCCGCGCCGAACAGCATCGCCCATATTCCCGGCCAGTCGGTCCCCTTCGCGCTCAACACCAGGCGGTCGACCTTACCGAAAGCGATATTCGCTTTCAGGATCGGGTACGGATTCGCGTGAGCGGTGGCCGCGCCGACATCATACACCCTGGACAGCGTACTCCACCATCCGAGAGCGAGCGCCGTGCAGCTTCCGATGCCGACCCAGATCAGGACCGTGCGCCACGGAATCCCCGACTTCTCCGCGATGTCCATTCCCTCCATCAAGTATGGGAGCGATTGGCCTCGAATGTCAACATGTACCAGGTCGAAGAAGCCGGTCGACGCCATCGCTCCGGTCGCCATGCCGCCGGTGCCGGAGACGGCCTGCACCGCATCATGGGCCGACCACAGCGGGGAGAAGGTCCATTGACCCCCGGCCTCCGCGCGGACCCTCGCTCCGGTGAGCACATAGGCGGCGTACACCACGATCACCGGTCCAGCCATGAATGCCGGAATGCCTGCGATATACATCATCACTCCGCAGAGCGTCGTACACGTCACTGCCCCGATTGACAGCCTGCGCGTCGCATCCCGTTCGGTCGGTGACTTGGCAACGGTCGATCTGATGTGATGTCGGGCCTTCCATAGTATCAGTGCGGCGAATGCGATCCATGCGCCGGACGCCTGCTCTTCGTAGTAAGGGAACCGAGCCGCCTGAGTACCGGCAGGATCCATGCCGAACATCGCACTGACCACACAGAACAAGCGCACAAGTATCGCGAAGAACCAGCAACTGAAACTGATGTTGCTCGGCACGAAGTAAGCCAACCCGATGGCCATGGGGTAGAAACTGACCGACAAGTCACGGATCGCATTCCACGGCGGCGAGCTGAATATCATCGGCGCGGCATTGAACCCCTTCAACTGAAGCGCGGGGACCTGCGGCGCCCATTCGTGGATCGCCAGCAGGCTCTGCAGGATGAACGGGATGGCGAACCCCATCCAGAATATCGGTCGCCCAAACAGGTCGTTGCCCTTGTCCATCATCTGCAGCGGGAGCATCGCCACCGGGAACGTCAGCCGTTCCTGATTGACCCAGACTCGGCGCAGCAGGCCCGCGAGACACAGCCATATCCCCGACAGGAGTAGCAGATAGGCGCTCCAGAACGCGATCGGCACGGTCCATGCGCGCCACGGAATGCCCGTTCCGCCGAGATACAGGTCGCGGATGGCGTCTGCATCCTGAAGGACGGGCAGATTCTTCACGAACGGCAGATACTTCAACCACTGCGGCTGGGTCTGCGAGAAGTACTGCACATAGCCCATGCCCTCGACGATGAACCGCAGGCCGCCGAATCCGACGATGGGGATCGTCGCCGTGAGGACGATATAGCCGATGAGCAGCTCCCGGTCGTCGAACGGAAGCCATCGTCTGAGCACCCGCACCGCGAGCAGATAGAGCACGGTCGGCATCATCAGCGAGTAGCAGATGAGATAGATGCCGCCGACGATCTCGCTGTCGGCAACCCAGTAGATCAGGATCGCCTGAGTGATCAGTATCAGCAGCGCCACTCGCAGTCGGATGCCTCCGATCATCTTCTCTCCGCCAGTATCTTGACGCGCCCATCGTCCAACTGCACGACTATCTCTCCCCTGCCGTCGCCGTCGAGATCCGCGAGGAACGCCTCTTCCACGCCTGCGTCGAAGCTCACCATCCACATCACCCGGCCCTTACCATTCCTCTCGTCGAGCGCCAGAAGCTTGCCGTTGGGGAGGCCGACGAGGAAGTTCTCGCGTCCATCGCCGTCCACATCGCCGCTGGATATGTTGATCGGCGTGGACGCCTTGCATCGGAGGTCGAGCTTCCAACGAGTCCGGCATGTCTCGACATCGGCGCAGTGGAAGATACCGTCCTTGTCCGCCATGCCGACGTCCCAGGCGTCGTTTCTGATCCGGGCGATCGATGAGCCGCACCATTCGAATATGTACGTGCTCGAGAAGTCCTGCTTGGCGAGTCGAGCGCCGGTGTAGTCGAGCACCTCCAGGCAGTCGAGGCCGGGAGTGAGGACGATCCGCCCAGCGCCCCCCGGACCGAACGGCCCGATGATCGGGAGCGCGTACTTCGACCCGTCGCCCCTTCCGGGAACCGTGACGTTCCATCCCTGAGCGATCATCCGGCCCTTTCCCGCCGGATCGTAGATAATGTGCTTCCCGTGGTTGTCGACGAAGACCTCCTCCCTGCCGTCGCCATCGAGGTCGGCGGCCGCCGGAACTCTCGGATAGGGACCGTCCAACTTGTCCGACCACAGAAGCTCGCCCGATTCGTCGTAGGTCGCACAGCCGATATTGTGAACGCCGGGCCGCAGTCCGACGAACAGGCGCATCTGCTCGGTACCGAACGGCATCAGCTCGGCGGTGCTGCGGGTGGAGTAGGGCTTCTCGGTCGGGAGCGGAGTCATGATTTCGGCGGTCGGCCTGGGATCGAGTTCGCCGATGGAGGGCCTGTAGACCGCCACTCGGTTGTCTTCCTCCCCAAAAGTACACACGAGCCGCCTGCCATCCGGGCCGATCCATATCGACGGCGTCGAGCCCTCGACCGTCCATTGGCTCTTGAACTGCCCCGACTTGCCGAGATCCGGTTCTCCGCCGATCACTCGGCCATCAGAGAGCGACATGACGAGCTCGCGCCGCCCGTCCGCGACCGAAACGAGCGGCCACGTTGCCGACGGACCCGCGGGCTGCTCGATCGTGAGACTGATCGCCGCGATCTTGCCCTCCGTTTGGAGTACCTCGCGGGCGGCCGGACCGATCTTGAACGGCTCGAACTGCGATTTGCCGTCGACGATGCGCCAGATGTACTCGTTCCCGCCGCGACTCACCAGCAAGCCGTTGACGTACAGCACGGCATCCCGGCGGGCATGGAACAGAGTATCGTCCGGTAGCCTGCCATCCATGAGGACGAAGGACGTGTTTCCCGGATGACCCTCACCCCAACCCTCTCCCTCAGAGGGAGAGGGGGCACGCGACTCCCTCTCCCTCTGAGGGAGAGGGTTGGGGTGAGGGTCATCCGGGAAACCCCTGATCTCCACGATGTCCCGAAGCGTTTTGCCATCGACCGCCTGTATTGCCGCATTGGGCGTCAAGAGGCGCTCCTTCTGCGCACTCGTAATGATCTCCGGCCGCGTGTCGCCGTTAAGGTCGTAGCAGCCCCAGAAGTAGCGGTCGGGCAGGTCCGCGAGCCTCGTGGAATCCATCGTGTTGAAGGCAATCGTGTGCCATCGGTTGTCCCCGTCGAGATTGAATGCCCCGAGCACCAACTCCTTCCGGCCATCGCCGTTCACGTCCGCGAGCGAGGTGATATTCGGACGAAGCTCCTTGTCACCCAGAGGCAGATCGCTCGCCACGAACTGCGACCAGGCGAGGCTGAAGCTCTTGCCGCCGTTGTTCTTCAGCACCGAGATGTAGTGCTCGACCTGGCAGGAGACCATCACGGCATCCTTGAACCCGTCGCCGTCGACGTCCGTCGCCCGGAGGAGGCCATACGGGCGACCGATGTGATCGCCACCCGCGACCACGTACCCGAGATCGAACTTGACGTCGCCGGTCTCCACGTCGATCACACCCATGTAACCCGGTTTGCCCGCGAGGACGATGTCCTTCCGCCCATCGTTGTCCATGTCGGCGAACACGAAGAACGGTCCATAGTTCTGCCAGTACCGGCCGGTGTAATCCTTCGACCAGAGCAGTCTGGGCCTGGAGGAGGAGAATTCATAGCAGCAGCCGATCATTGAGTTCTGGGGAAAGATGACAAGGCGAGCGCTTTGTCCATGCTCGAGCACGGCGTACCCTCCGAGGTATGCGCCCGGTGGCACGTTCCACTTCCAGAAGATCCGCCCGGAAGCGACTTCCATCAGTACGAGGGTGTCGGTACCGATCTGCACGAGCGCGCCGAACTGGGTTACGGCGGCGACCGACGAGACCCCGAGAGTCGGACGGCTCCAGACGTTCGTGCCGTCAGCCCTGATCAGTCGGACTCCGTGCCGGACCTGCGCGAAGTAGAGGCGCTTGCCCTGGATTGTGATCGGTTTGAGGTAGGCATGTCCGCCCGGCGGCGATCCATACGACCAGACCTCCTTCGGGGCGGCCTTCATCGCTGAGGCAACATCGGCTCTGGCGGTATTGCGGCAGTCCTTTCGAGGCAGGAGCCACGTACCAGCCGGATCGCCCGCGCATTGACAGGCGACCAGTAACATCAGGGCGAGCGCAGACGGCAACACACGGGCAGGTCGATGATCTCGCAGCACGGCGGTTCCACTCCACAAACCATGATCCGGTTACTCGATGCAATGTTCGCCCACGGCCTCCGTTCCACCTGCGGAAGACCCACGAATCGAGTGAACGCCGTCGAAGGGCTCACTGCACGTACTGCAACTTCTCTTTCGCCAGTTCGTTCGCGGGATCGAGTTCGAGCGCCTTCAGGAACTGCGCGCGAGCCGCATTGCGATCGCCCTGATGGGAAAGACACCATCCATACTGCACTCGGCCATACGGTGAGAAGGGCAGTTCGTCCACGTAGACCCTCAGCAGATCGGCGGCTGAATCGAGGGCGGCGCGATCCCGCGCGTCCTGCCACCGGAACTGATAGGCTTTCGCGAGTTCCATCCGCCAACCGAGGTCCGGGCACAGTTCGAACCCCTTCTTCGCAACCTCGAGCATCTCGTCATGACGCTTGAGGCCCATGAGTACGCGGCATTTGAGTTGGAGCGCACTTAGCCGGACTTGGGGGTCCTTGGCCTTGCTGAGCGCTGTCTCGGCCAGACGCAGCCTTTCCTCCCGTGTCTCCGCACGGTCGGCGTTGGCCATCAGCACCCAGCCCCGAATGACGCACACCTCCGCCGAGCCTTGACCGAATGCCTGCTCAGCCTGGGCGAACACCGCCTCCTGGTCGATTCGTTCGCCTCCCCACAGCGGAGAGACGCTGACGCCGTAGGTCTGATACGCGTTGAGGTCCTTCGGGTCGATGCGCATCAGTTCGCTGAACGCGGCCTCGACGTCCTGCCGGGGACCGATCTCGCGAGCGATATCAAGTATGCTCTTCCACGCCCAGACGCAATCCGAGTCCAGTGAGACTGCGATCCGGGCCTCTTTCTGCGCCTCCTCCGAGTTCTGCCGCCATGCCCTCTTGACAGACGCGGACATGTCGTTGAAATAGTGGCCCTGGCGTGCATTGCCGGCAGCGATGTCGTATGCCTTGGACAGCAGGGCATGGGAAGAGGCGCGTGTCGGCCAGAGTGCGACCACCTTCTTCGCCTCCTCTATGGCGAGGTCCGCATCATACCTCCCGATCGCGGTGTAGGCCAGCATATCGTGAGCGCGCACCAGGCCGGGGTCACGACTCACCGCCGACTCCAGGATGCCCTGCGCCTTGCTGTATTCGAACTGACTGAGGTACAACTGCGCCCGCAGCACATCGACATACGCGTTGCCGGGGTGCATCGTCCCGAACACGAGTGAGGAGTCCGCGGAGCTTGTCGTCATCGCGGATCTCTCGCCAGGACTGCGGTCCATACACGTAGAATTCAAGCGTGCGAAGGGTGGCAAAGAGTGAGTCACCCTCCGACTCGCACATCTGCCAGCGGAGTCTCTCGGCCTCATCGAGGTTCTTGTTCCGGTAGCTCTTCGCGTAGAGAACAAGCGTCTCGGGCTTCCGGAATACAGGCTTGTTGGGGAACTGCGACGCGCCTCTCGGCGGCTTCATCGCCTGCAGGATCTCCCTCCCGAGAGCAACCTGCATGGCGGGCAAGTCCGACAGGCTGCCGGACCGATGGGCGGTCTTGACGAGTGACTTGCCGTCGTCAGCGGTCACATCGAGCAGTCGGAGCGTTATCGACACGCCGTCACCATCGAGCTTGAGGTCCCCCGCGACGGCGTACCTCACCCCAAGGCGCTCTCCGGCGCGCATCGCCAAATCGTCCGACAGCGAATCCCCCGGACCGCTGTTGAGACGCAGGTACTGGGCCGAGAGTTCGCGCCAACTTGGCTGCTGGACGAGGCTCTTGGGCGCGGAGTAGAACCAGTCGGACAGCGCGCGAGCGAAACCGATCGAGTAGAGCACGGCATCCTTGTCGCCCTGCGGCCGCAGGTTGAACACGACGATGGTGTCCGAGGGAGAATCCTGGGGCGCGACCGCGGAGGGGGTTTTCGCCACCGGGCCCATGGCTATCAGGCCGAAAACCTTATAACGCCATACAGTCGCCATCAGACTGACGATCAGCACGAGTACCAGGGCGATCTTCTTACCCATTCCGAGCCTCCGCTGCCCATTGGCAATTGTCTGCCTGCCGCAAAGGGATGTTCTCCAGGCGACCGGCTATTCCTGCAGGGCCGGGCGTGAGGGTTGACTTGCGGATTCCCCAGCGGTTACCATCTAGCAACGTGGCATATGGCCGAGTCCGGAGGCGGGAGGGTTGCCATGGCAGAGGATTGTCGAGAGAAGCGAAGGCTGATAGCAGTCGCGGCGAAGTGCCTGGCGCTGGTATGGGCCGGATGGTGCACATTCTGCGTCCTGTCCAGCGGTCTGAGCGACGAGACAGGGATGATCGGGACACTCAAGAACGGCTTCTGGTTTGGGCCGGCTGCCCTCGTGATCGCGTTGATCGCCTTACGCTGGGAGATGCTCGGGGGCGTTTTGTTGGTGCTCACAGGGATCGCTTGGAGTATCGTGTACCCCGTTGACTTCAGTGCAGGAACGGCGACGGTCGTCTTCATGCTGCTGACACTCGTTGCACCTCCCCTGATCGCAGGGATCATGCTGCTGGCCCGCTGGTGCGGACCGAAGGAGAATACGAAGTGAACTGTGATGTCGTTCTGATCGGGCAGGCGGGGCTTGGAGCGGGTGACCCGCAGCTTGGCGGGCTGATACTGGCGAACTTCCTGCGGCTGCTCGGGGAGCGCGAGGATCGGCCGGAGTACATCATCCTCTGGAACGAGGGCGTGCGGATCGCGGTCGAGGGCTCGAACTGGATCAACCATCTGAGGCGGCTCGAGGAGCAGGGCGTCAAGATCGTTTGTTGCCAGACGTGCATCGAGTTCCTCGGACTCGAGGGCCGGATCGCGGTCGGTGAGATCGGGAATATGCCGGGCATACAGGATATCCTGTTCACACGGCGCGTGCTCACCGTCTGAGCACATGTGGGAGGACGGCGGATGATCCGTGAGATGAATGAGTCTGAATTCGAGGTCTTCTTTCCGCTCATGGCGGAACTCGAGGCCGGAAATCATTTTGACTTCGACAACCCCAGGCACATCGAGTGGCTGAGGCGAAGGATCGCCGCGCATTTCGCCCGCGGGATGCGCGTTTTCGGGTATTACCTCAATGGCTCGCCGGTAGGTTTCGCTGCCGTGATCGTCAACGATGGTCCGGATGGCGTGACCGACTGCTGGCGGAGTGCTGAACTGCTCGATATTGGATTTCTGCAGGAGTTTCGGGGACATGGCTATGGCTCGGAACTGCTCCAGCACGTGGAGGAGTACGCAGAGCAGGCGGGCGTGTACTGCCTCTTCATGGTAACCTATGCAGCCGAGCACCGCCGGATAGCGTTCTACGGCAAGAACGGATATGTTCCCGTCGCCACGATGCCGGATGTCCACGGACCCGGCGACGAGGGCGAAGTATACATGCGCAAGATATTGACCAAGGAGGACTAGCTGATGGCAAAGGCAGATAGCGGCAAGACAGTGAGGGTCGACTACACCGGACGGCTGAATGATGGGACGGTATTCGATAGCTCGGAGGGGCGCGAACCACTGGAGTTCGTCCTCGGCGAGGGACAGGTGATCCCGGGCTTCGACCAGGGCGTGATGGGCATGGAGACCGGCGATGCGAAGACGATCACCATCCCGTGTGAGAACGCCTACGGTCCTCGTCAGGAGGACCTGGTGGCGGAGATAGACAAGGGATCCTTCCCGCCGGACATGGAGTTGACCGTCGGAGATATGCTTCGACTACAGCAGCCGGATGGAGCCACGATCGCGGCGACGGTCGCGGAGATCAAGGACGGCAGCGTGGTTCTCGATGCCAATCATCCGCTCGCGGGCCAGGACCTGACCTTCGACGTGAAGCTCGTGGAGATACAGGGGTAAGGAGTCGAGGAGCAAGGGAGTCGAGGGGCAAGGGATAAGGAACAAGGAACCGTCAGTCCTGAGTTCGCCGGTGAATGACGGCGTGTATCGAAGGACGGCCTTTATCCATCGAGCCGTCCTTCGTTACACGCCGTCATTCACCGGCGAACTCAGGACTGACGGTGTTGATCACCGTTCACTGCTCACCGTTCACTGCCCACCGGAAACACGTCCCACTTCGGCAGGTTCACGATCTCCTGCTCCATCGCGAGCCACGGTTGAGGGTCTTTCGACTGGGCGCAGAAGATGTGGACCGGCGTTCCCGGCTTGTCGTAGGTCTCCCCCGGCTGGAGGAGCTTGCCGACTTTCACCCGCGCGTCGGAGTGCTCCGAGCCGTTCTCATCCTTCCAAAACAGCACCTCGACGCCCGACGACGGCCTGGCCATGATGCCATATGACGCACCGACCTGCTTGTCGGTCCATGCCGCGGTGCCGCTGATCCCGCGCGGATCGGCCTCGTCGCCCTCACTGCTCCCACCGATGTTCGACTGCAGGTGGTAGAAGTAAGCGCCGAGCTTCCACGGCCTGCTGTCCGTATTCGTGAGCGACAAGAACTGCGCGGTGAACCACTGTTTCTTCGGGTAGAACATGAAGGCGTAGGTCGTGCGATATCCGAATGGCCCGGACGGCGAACCGGCATCGACCTTGTTTTCCAGGGTCACTTCGACCCGATTGCAGACCGCGCCGTTCCAGACGCGAAGTGCGCTGAATGCATTCGGCTTGACCCACCACGAGCCTCCCGCGGCCTCGTGTATCAACGCGTCAAACGAGCCGATCTCCAGATCCCCAAGTAGGATGGTGTCTATGGCCGACGGTTTGTCGAAACGCTGGGTGAACTTGAGCACGGTCGCGTCTACGGTGAATGACTCGAACGGTCCGACCGACGGAGCGATGAGAACGGCGTCGTTCGCCGAAGCATCAAACCGCACGTAGTACGTTGCCGTCTGCTCACGGGAGAGCACGGCCTCGAGGAGCAACTCATCATCCGGGGTGATCGTGCCCGAGCCATCGAGGTCATGCACCTCGGCACGGACAGCCGTCCCCTTTGCATCGACGACGCGAACCAATGGCTTGTCCGGTAGCTTCATGGTAGCAAGTAGCTTGGACAGAGGAATGCTCATCGGATACGTGCCGGCTACCGGCGCACGTACTCCGATGGCGGCATCCTTCTTCGCGGGATCGAGAACATATATGAACTGCGAGAGCTTGTTGTCCCCGCGACGGACCTCGATCAGCTTGGCGTCCGGATCGATCTGCGCCTCAACATAGTGCGCACCGGGAGGCGGTAGGGCATCGACTGACACAGTTTCGGATCGGCCAGCGGGTAAACTGAGCGCTTTGGTATGCTTCTTTCCGTCGACAGCCACAACGAGCGATGTGTCGGCATCCAGCATCCCGGTGTTCTTAACGCGGAAAGTCAACTGCTTGCCCTTTGCCTCGACGCTCTCCAGGGCGACCTCGGCGGTCTTGCCGGAATGGATGTCATATGCGAGCGGGTTCACTCGGGCGACGGTCTCGGTGAAGACAAGCCAGGGATCGTCGTTCACGTCGACCAGGCCGTAGTTGCTGTCCTCCGGGAAGTTCTTCGCTATCCCCTGAGCGGGCTCATCGACCCACATGAAGTAGTCGCTCCCGACCATGAACGGCAGCGAGAAGAACGTCTTCTGGTAGACCTCGAAGCACTTCGCCTTGTCAGCCTGAGTGCGTACTCTCATGCCCGCGCCGTGAACAGACGGCAGGCCGGCATCGAGCGCGGGGAAGCTCCACTCGGTACACATCATGGGCCGCTTGCACTGAGTATACCAGTCGGTCAGAGTCTCCTCGAGATCGACGGGAATGAGCGTATCCAGGTCTACCTGGCCGTAGATGTTGAAGCTCACGATGTCGCAATACTTGCCGGCGATATCCCAGATCGGCGGCGCATTTCCAGCAAACCGGCAGCCGATGATCATGTGGTTGGGATCAGCCTTTCGGATGGCGGCGGTCGTGATGGCGAAATAGCGGTCGGCGCAGAGGGAGACGAACCTGAGCTTGTCGTCGATCACCTTCTTGTTCGCATGCTCCTGCCATTCCGTCGAGGCAAGGGCATCGTCCCAGCTCTTGAGAGAGGTCATCCAGACGGCGTTCAGCTTCTCGATTGTGCCGTACTTCGTTTTGAGAAGGTCAACCAGAGCCTTCTTGCCCTCATGGACCGCCGGCCGCTTGATCGCCTCGCCCGCGAGTCCGATGTCTCCCCCACCCTTGCCGAACCACTCGAGTTCGTTGTCGAGGAACCAACCGAAGAGCCAGGGATCGTCCTTGACGCCTGCGCATTGCTTGCGAGCCTTCTCGTTGCAGTACTCCTCGAATGCGGGATTGAAGACGTTCGGGAAGCCGGTCCAGTGGACCTTCTCGACGAGGCCGTCTTTGCCGGCGTACTCCGCCCCCATGCCTGTGAACTCCATGTAGGTGAGGCCTCGGCCGCGCGTGGAGGGCGAGTTGTTCGCGCCGAGGGTGTTGAATCCCCACTGCTTCAGGCGGTCGGTGCTCGACTTCGCCCAGGCGGATTCGTCGTCGTTGAACTTCTTGCGGACGTTCTTGGCATACGGAGCATATCCGAGGGTCTCGCACCAGTGAACGTTGTAGTTGCAGTGGTCCGTCCCGACGGCATAGAACGCCGCGCCTGTGGGATCGAAGCACCACCACCTGTCGCCGATCTTCTCGACGCGGAAGAAGCCGGTCGCCCGAGAGGTGACGCCGGTCCAGCCCCCGTATTCGGTCTTGTCAGCAGCGCGGGCGGCGCAGAAGATCCCGCCGGCCAGGAATATGAGAATCGTCAATCTGAGCACAGCGATCACTCCTTGGGGCAGATGGTCACGACGTCGGCGGGTACGTCCCGGCAGAGCGTGCCGACAGCCTCGTCACGAGTGTACTCCTGATCGAGTTCCAACCGCTCGTACGAGATGACCACCGATGTCGGCCTCGATGCGGATGCGTGCCGGACGATGCCTTCGATCACCTCGCGCGAGCGCATCAGCACCTTGCGCACAGGCACTCTATGCCTCTTCAAGCCGCGCTCCGCCTCGTCGAAGAGCCTCGCGGCTTCCTCCTCCTTGTCGGGTATCGAAGCCTCGAGTGACATGGTCCTCGGCACGGGAATGACGTACAGGAGTTCGACATCGAGCTTCATCGCGGACGCCTGCATCCCGACGAAATCCACGGCGCGCTGCCACGAACCGATGAGCGGGAACACAATCGTCGGTTCGGTGGCTCGGACGGAGCCTCGCCCTCCCTGAGGAGTTTCCTCCTCCGGCTCGGCGCTGCAGATGACCGCTACTTCGCACTCCACCTCGCGGCACATCGTTCCTGAAATGTCCTGTTGTCTGCTGATCAGCTCGAACTCACTCTTCCAATACGCGACGATCAGCAGCCTGGGATTCGATTCAGCAGCGAATTTCGCGACACCGTCAATCGGTTGCCGGGCTCGTGTGCTCAGCTTTCGTGCGGCGACGCCCCGGACCTTGAGCAACGCTTCGGCTTTGGCGAGGACGCGTTCCGCTTCCTTCTCCTTTTCGGGGAGCGGGACTCCGAGGGCCTGAGCGCGCGGCACTTCGATGACATACAGCACGTGGATATCGGCCTTCAGCTTCGATGCCTCGGCGACAGCATAGTCGAGCGACCTGTGCCAGTCGCCGATGAGAGGGACGAGAACGACCGGACTCCGCTGCCCCCCGGGGATCGTCTCGGCGCCGCTGACCGCCAGAGAGGCACGAGCTTCCTCGACCGTGGCGGCCCGAGGAAGCTGCGAGCGGATTCCCGGCACCATGCCGATCGCTTGCGCGATCTCATCGGAGAGCCCTGCAACCATCACTCGCGCATTCTGGGACTCGATGTACTCGCTCGCGTCCAGGAATGTCTGCGCGCCGAGATCGCTCACCTCGGTCAACTCGCTGCCATCGATGATGACCCCCGCGGGGTGCCGTTTGAGCAGCAGGCTGACCACTGATTTCAGGGCGGGCCAGTGATTCTCGACAAGTACGCCCCTTATTATGATTAAGTCGCCTTTCGACTGGATGATCATTGTCGGATCACCTTTCCAGGTAATATCGAACGTTCGCAGTGATTATATCCCGTCGGAACAAGAGCGCTATCCTGAGGATCAGGCCGGACTGGTTGTGCAGCAGCTTATGCCACCACTTCGCGGGAACGAACTCGGGGATCACGACCGTGATCCGATAGTTCTCGCGTTCGATCTTCACTTCCTCGAGGTATTCGATCAACGGACCGAGGAGCGACCTGTACTGGGATTCCAGGATGACCAGCGGGATGCCTCCGCCCCATCGGTCCCAGCGGTCGATCATCAACTCCGTGTCCACTGGGTCGGTCTCGATATGGATAGCCCGCACGTCGCCGGAGAGGGATTTCGCATACTCCAGCGCCGGAAGAATGCCTCGATGAAGCGACGGTGTCAGCACCAGAACGGTGTTCTTCATCGGAACGAAATCGTCATTACCCCTCAGACGGAGTTCGTTGCCGATGGTGATGTAGTGTTTGTGGACTGCCCAGAAAGCGTACCCCAGCGCGGGGATGAGCACCACCACGATCCAGGCGCCTTCCTTGAACTTCGTGCCCGACAGGACTAGCGTGACTATGGCCGTCACGACGGCGCCGATCGTGCTCAGCGCCGCCTTGGCCTGCCATCCGGGCTGTCGCAGCTTCCTGAACCGAACCGCCATGCCGTATTGAGACAGAGTGAACGAGAGAAACACTCCCACCGCGTACAGAGGGAGCAACGAGTGCGTGTCGCCGTGGAACAAGACGATCAGCAGGCCCGCGAGGAGTGACAGCAGCAGGATGCCGTTCGAGAAGACCAGCCGATCGCCGACGTTGTAGAGCTGGCGCGGCATGAACCGGTCTCGCGCCATGATGGACGCGAGCCTCGGAAAACCGGCATAGCTCGTATTCGCGGCAAGGAGCAGGATCATGGTCGTGGCCCACTGGATCATGTAGTAGAACCATGAACTGCCGAATGTGGCCCGGGCTATCTGCGACACGACTGTCTCGTAATGCCTGCTCGTGTCGTAGGGGCTGATAGGTACGACCTGAGCATGGTAGGCCAGGAAGCTCACGCCCGCAAACATCACTGTCAGGATAGCCGCCATCGTCAGCAGCGTCCTGGCCGCGTTTCTGGCTTCCGGCGGCTTGAACGCCTGGACCGCGTTGCTGATCGCCTCGGTCCCGGTCATCGCGGTGCATCCACCGGAGAACGCTCGGAGGAGCAGGAATAGACCGAGGGTATGCACGACCGGAACCTGCGGCATCTCAGCGGCGCTTGGCGCGACCAACCCGCCGGTCATCTCCCTGTAGAAGCCGATGGCAATCAGCGCAAACATACTCAGAATGAAAACGTAGGTCGGCGCGGCAAAGAGCGCACCGGACTCACGCACGCCCCTGAGGTTGCCCAGGGTCAGAATCGCGATGCCTATGAGGCTCAAGACCACTCGATGCTCGGCGTACTGCGGGTATGCGGATATGAATGCCGCCACACCGGCGGCGATACTGACCGCCACGGTGAGCGTATAGTCGATAGTCAGAGCCGCGCCCGCAGCCAGGCCGGCCTTATCGCCCAGGTTGTCCTTTGCGACTATGTATGCGCCGCCCCCGGACGGATAGGCGTATATCGTCTGTCGGTAGGAAGTGGCGACCAGCCACAGCAGGACCACGATCGTGAGGCCTATGAACACCACCATCGGCGACATCAGGATCGCGGGCCCCGCCAGAACGAGCACGAGCAGAATCTCCTCGGTCGCATACGCCACCGAAGACAGCGCATCGGAAGCGAAGATCGGGAGCGCGAGGAACTTCGGCAGTCTCTCGTGTATCGCCCTCCAGGTTGGCAGAGGAGACCCCACCAGTATTCGTCGTATCTGAAGCCAAATGCCGGATAACATCTTGGTTGCTCACTTTGCGCGTACACGACTGCTTACATGCGAGCCAGGACAGATCATACCCTTCGAAGCCTGCGGAGGGCAAGCCCGCGGTAGCGGCTCGAATGAACCATATGATACTCCGTGGAGGCGCGACTTGGCAACACCGCCTGCATTGCGGCGACGTCAGCCGCAAAACAATGGTTAACGAGGTACGATCATGGGAACAATCAATTGAGTCTCGCAACACTGCGAGCGGACGCAAGATAATCTATTGACAAAATGGGGAAAAAACCTTAAAGTGAAAACACTACCAGTAGTGGAATGCACGCAAGGAAGCCCCCCAACCTCCGGCATTACTCGCAGGCAGGAGTGAGCAAAGATTGTGGAAGAAACACGGTGGCGGGGATTTCGAGTCTAGGGACAGGCTCGACCTCTTTCCCACCTCACTTCGCATGCTGGACGGTGATATGCCATAGTGACACCTGTGTTCGAATGCGTGGCCGTCACGCCTATGGAAAGGATAACCTGCTAATGTTTAGTATATCATCTCGATATCCTGCGTTCTTAGTGCTCGGGGCAGGCATCGTTCTCATGGCTCTCATGGCGTTTCCATGTGCCGCGCAGGACGACAGCCCAACCCTGGCGCCACAGAATCCCACCTTCCTTGAATATCTCAAGGATCCATACATGGCGTTTCAGCAGGATGCCGAGAGCGGCATCAAGGGCGGAATTGTGCCCGAGCCGATCGACTTCTCATACCTGAAGGATATCGTCGGCGGCAAAGGCATCGTGGCGCTGGAGGTGCTCCCGACTTCTTACGATCTTCGCACATTGAACAGACTCACGCCGATCCGCAACCAGGGCGGCTGCGGAAGCTGCTGGTCGTTTGCCTCCTATGGATCGGTCGAGTCGAACCTGAAACCGGGAGAATCCCTCGATTTTTCAGAGAACAACCTGAAGAACCAGCACGGATTCGACATCGCCTGCTGTGACGGTGGAAACAGAAGCATGGCAACCGCATACCTGGCAAGGTGGGAAGGCGCCATCAGCGAGCAACAGGATCCCTACTCTGCGGGGAGTTGCACCTCCCCCAGCAGTCTCACCTCTGCCAAGCATGTGCAGGAAGTGATCTTCATCCCGACGCGGAGCGGCTTTCTCGACAACGATACACTCAAGCAGGCGGTGATGCAGTACGGCGCAGTCTACACCTCCTACTATCACGGCGACGCATACTACAAGTCCTCCACCGGCGCCTACTACTACAACGGCACCAACCAGCCCAATCACGGCGTTTGCATCGTCGGCTGGGACGACAACTACGACAAGAGCAACTTCCTGACGCCTCCGCCGGGCAACGGCGCGTTCATCATCCGCAACAGCTGGGGCACCTGGTGGGGGCTCAGTGGCTACTACTACATGTCATACTATGACACGCAGCTTTCTTCCGAGAATGCGGCGTTCACCGCCGAGTCGGGAACTAACTACGATGGGATATACCAGTATGACATGCTGGGTTGGACAGGCAGCGCCGGTTATGGAGGCAACACGGCCTGGTTCGGGAACGTCTTCACCGCCGTGGCTACCTCCAATGTAGCCGCTGCGAGTTTCTACACCGCATCGCCCAACTCGACCTACGAGGTGCGCGTTTACGTCAACCCGACCAACGGCCCCGTGAACGCCTCGGGCCCTGTCGCAACTGTCACAGGATCGATCGCCCTCGAGGGGTACCATACCGTCAAGCTTCCCACGCCGGTCCCGATCACCACGGGACAGAAGTTCTCGGTGGTGGTGAAACTCACCACTCCCGGCTACGGCTATCCGGTTCCGTTGGAGCGGCCATACTCCGGCTACTCGAGCATCGCGACCGCGAGCGCCGGGCAGAGCTTCATGAGTTCCAATGGCACGAGTTGGTCAGATGTTGCGACTTCCTACGGCAACAGCAACGTCTGTGTGAAGGCCTTCACGACTGGCTCAGGTGGACCGGCCCCCGGCGCGTTGTCAGTTACCCCCGCGACCGGCCTGACCGCAAGCGGCGACCCGGGCGGACCGTTCAACCCGTCGAGCCAGGTCTACACCTTGACGAACACCGGCGATTCATCCATTGACTGGTCTGCGGCCAAGACCAAGTCGTGGGTAACTCTGTCATCCGCCGGCGGCACTCTGGCAGCCGGAGCGAGCACTACCGTGACTGTTTCCATCAATGCTGCTGCCAACAGTCTTACCGCCGGATCGTATTCGGATACGGCAACATTCACCGATACGACGAAGAGCGTCAGCGCGACCCGTGCCGTGGCGCTGACCGTACTCGCGCCGGGCAGCCTCTCGGTCACTCCGGCAACCGGATTGACCGCAAGCGGCACGGCAGGCGGGCCCTTCAGCCCGTCGAACCAGCAGTATACGCTCACCAACACGGGCGGCGAAACGATCAACTGGACCGCTAGCGTGACGCAGCCGTGGGTGACCCTCTCCCTGACAGGTGGAACACTGGCGGTGGGCGCATCGGCAACTGCGACTGTCTCGATCAACTCGAATGCGAACGGCCTCATCGCGGGCGTGTATCCGGACATCGTGACCTTCGCCAACACGACCAACGGCTCTGGGAACACTGCTCGGAACGTGAGCCTGACAGTCACCGCACCGATCCCGGTCACCGGCTACCAGGTCGGACCGACGACCTTCAGTTGGATCGATCCGACGAGCCATGCCGCGATCACATTGAGCGACAACTCGGCAAGCACGCCCCGCGCCCTGCCCTTCTCATTCGGGTTCTACGGCAAATCATACAGCCTGATCTACATAGGATCGAACGGTTTGTTGGGCTTCAGTTCGAGCGGGATGACCAACTACGGCAATTCGAACCTGCCCTATGCCTATCTGCCGAACAAGGCGATCTATCCCTATTGGGACAATCTCAACCCGGCCTCGGGTGGGAGCGTGAGGATGGGAGTGGTCGGATCGGCTCCGAACCGCAAGGTGGTCGTGAGCTGGGTCGGAGTGCCGAGCAACTACGCGTCCACCGTGAAGTTCACTTTCCAGGCGGTGCTCTGCGAAGGCTCGAACAACATCATCTTCCAATACCTGACTACGGCGATAACGAATGCCACCTATGGCCGAGGGAAAAGCGCGACCATCGGCATCGAGAACGAGACCGGTACGGAAGCCTGCAAATACTCATACAACACGCAGTCCATCTCTGATGGCCAGGCGCTGCTCTTCTCAATGGACCCACTCGCGCCGCTCCCGGGCTCGCTTTCGGTCACTCCGACAACCGGACTGAGTGCCAGCGGGTTGGCGGGAGGGCCCTTCAGCCCGTCGAATGAGACCTACACACTGACCAATGACGGTGGAGAGGCCATCAACTGGACAGCGGGCAAGACCCAGCCGTGGGTAACTCTATCCAGTACGGGCGGTGCACTGGCAGCGGGGGCGAGCACGACCGTAACCGTCTCCATCAACTCGGCTGCGAACAGCCTGGCGATCGGTTCATATTCCGACACAGTAACCTTCTCGAACACCACAAACGGAAGCGGGAGCACGACTCGGCCCGTCGGCCTGACGGTCAATGATAGCCTGCCTCCTCCGCCGCCAACAGGTTATCAGGTCAAACCGACGACCTTCGGTTGGATCGACCCGACGAGTCACAGTACCATGGTGCTGGCGAACAACAAGGCGAGCGCGGCGCAGAGCATCCCGTTTGCCTTCGACTTCTACGGGACGAGTTCGAGCAGTCTCTACATCGGCTCAAATGGACTGATCAGCCTGAAGAGCGGTTCGGGCCTGTACAGCAGCTATAACAGCAACCTGCCTACTGCGAATAATCCCAACGGCATAGTGTGCGCCTATTGGGACAGCCTGAACCTCACGGGCGGCCAGGTGAAGATCGGCGTCGTCGGATCGGCTCCGAACCGCAAGGTGGTCGTGTCGTGGGTGAATGTGGCGCACTCGTCCTCGTCGACCACGAAGTTCACCTTCCAAGCGATCCTCTGTGAGGGGACGAACGACATCATCGTGCAGCACCTGCTCTCGGGTTCATCAAGCACAACCTACGGCGGTGGCAAGAGCGCGACCATCGGGATCGAGAATCAGGCGGGTACGGGCGCATGCGTCTTCTCGTACAACACGCGGTCGCTATCGGACAACACCGCGCTGCTGTTCACGACGCACTAGCACCACTCCAACGCCGTAGGGGCGTGCCTTGTGCCGCCCGGCAGCAAAGTTGTACCGGGCGGCACAAGGCACGCCCCTACGGCGTCTGTGGCTGGACTGCGGGAGGGCGTTGACGCGCTCCCCTACGGCGTCCGCCCGCCCCGGACCCAATCCTCGTCGAAGAGAACCGTCTCCACATCGCTGGACTTCGGCTCGGTGGCATGATAGTGGGAGAAGGCGAGGAGGATGCGCCCGTCATCGAGTTGGGTCACCCCGTGGTCGCTGAGCTGGTTCCTGCCGGTCTCGGTGGCGATGTCATGCTTGAACTCCCAGGTCTTGCAGCCGTCGGTGGAGAGCGCCGCGGTCAGGGGCCAGCGGGGATACTGGGTCTCTGAGGAAGTACTGTTCCACACAAGCAGATAGTTGCCGTTTCGAAGCTTGATGAGCTGCGGGATCGACTCCGGCGACGGGATACCGCTCGACTTCGGCTCCGACCACGCGACTCCGCCGTCGGTCGAAGTGGCCTCGTACAGAAATCCGCTCTTCGTGCGGAAGAGACAGTACAGCTTGTCCGATGCAAGCTCCACGGCCACAGGCTCCATCGCCCCGCGCTCGGTCGGAATGCTGATGTCATAGCCCTTCGTCCACGTCTTGCCCTCGTCATCAGACACCATGAAGAACGCGGTGTGAGTGTACCCGTCGTCATTGAGGTAGGTCGCCGGCAGGACGATGCGCCCACTCCTTAGCTGCCGGGGGATCATGTGCGCGCCGTAGTAGAACTTGCCATGACTGACCTCGCCGATCATGTCGATCTGGCGGGGAGCGCTCCACGTGCGGCCGGAGTCGTCGGACCGGCGCATGAAGATGCGGGCGATCGAGCGGGCGTAGTCCTTGGTGCTCGCCACGGTCTTGCTGTCCTCTGTCGCGCCCTTGAAGAAGGTCTCTCGCCAGAACAGGAGGACCGACTGCGTGCCCTTGAGGTTCACCATGACGTGATGCGAGACGTTCGCCATCGGGGCGGCCATGAAGATCTCCGGCGCGGACCAGGTCTCGCCCCGGTCGGTCGAGATGGCGTAGAGGGCCGCGTTGTCGTTGAACGTCTCCTCGCCGTTGTACGCGCTGATGAGCATGATGACGCGCCCGTCCGGAAGCTGGTGCGGGAACGGCCCCTGGTAGAACTCCCATCCGTCGATTCGGCCTTTCAGGAGTGGTTTGTGCGTGAACATGGGAGCACCTCATTGCGGACTTGGGATTTCGGAGTGCGGATTGGCAGGCTGAGACCAGCCGGAAGGTCTGTCGGTTATGAGCGCCCACAGAGGGATCCCCGTACCGATCAGCGCCCAGAGTAGAGTCGCGGCGAACATCAGGCCGGTGTGCTCCAGCTTCGGATGAGCTGCGTAGTAAGCCGGAGCGGTCGCAAGGGTCCAGATGCGCTCCACTACCCATCCAGAGTAGAGGATCACCAGCACCTTCCATGCCCACGCCTTCCTTCGCAGCAGCGCCGTCCAAATCGGCCACTCCAGGCCAATCACGACGTTGGTGAGGTAGAGGCGCAGATCTACTGACCGACCACCTGCATGCAAGACGCTCTGCATGACTCCAGGTGTCAGCATCATAGCGCCTACAAGACTGGACACCGACATCAGTATGAAGATGATGGCGATGACTCGCGTGCGGTTCTTCATCGCGTGCCCCCCTGACAAAGAAGGCAACCGCTATAGGTCGCCTTGCGTTATGTCTTGGTCTCGATCGAAGTTCAGGCGATCTGCTTCCAGTTGCTTCTTCGAACTCGTCCCACCACTCCTGGCCCATCTCGTCAGTAGTAGACATCAGCTTGTGAACGAATGCCAGCAACTGCCGGTTCTTCTTACTGAGGCGTCTGTGCCGTGTCGTATGCGGTGGAATGATCACGTTGCTACCCCTCGCCGTGCAAACGAAACTCCTGCAGTTCCTTCACAAACTCCTGCCAGAACTCCTCGCCCAGATCATCGGGCTTCGACATCCAATCACGAATGAGCTTGATGGCGGCTCGGTTCTTTGCACAGATTCGCTTGCGCGCTGGCTTGCGTTCTTCAGTTGCTTTGGTCTTGTCGGCCATTGGGCGTCCTCACGCACATTCATCCATCTTGTCGCGGAGCCAGTTCTTGACCTCGGAGAGGGCGACGCGCACCTGCTCCATCGTGTCTCGGTCGCGGATCGTGACCGCCTGGTCCTCGAGGGTGTCGAAGTCGACCGTGATGCACCAGGGCGTCCCGACCTCATCCTGGCGGCGGTATCGGCGTCCGATGCTCCGGGCCTCGTCGTAATCGGCGCTGTAGCACTTCCGGATCTCCTTGTACAGGTCCTGCGCGACCTCCGGGAGTCCGCCCTTCTTCGCGAGCGGGAGAACCGCCGCCTTGTACGGGGCGAGTTTCGGGTTCAGGCGCAGGACCGTCTCCACCTCGGCGCCGGCATCGCCACGCCCGCCTGAGATCTCCTCGTAGGCGTCGCAGAGGAACGCCAGAAACGTGCGATCGACGCCTCCGGACGGCTCGATGACATACGGCACGAGGCGCTCGTTTGTCGTCTCATCGAAGTAGCTGAGGTCCTTGCCGCTGACCTCCATGTGCTGCTTGAGGTCGTAGTCCGCCCGGTTCGCGATGCCCTCCAGCTCGCTCCAGCCGATCGGGAAGAGGTACTCCACGTCCGAGCACCCCTTGGCGTAATGGGCCAGCTCGTCCTCCCTGTGCGGTCGGAGCCGGAGGTTCTCCGGCTTGATGCCGAGGCCGACGTACCAGTTGAACCGCTCCTCGAGCCAGTACTCGTGCCACTTCTGGGCCTCCTCCGGCCGCGCGAAGAACTCGATCTCCATCTGCTCGAACTCGCGGGTCCGGAAGATGAAGTTGCCGGGCGTGATCTCGTTGCGGAACGACTTGCCGATTTGCGCGATGCCGAACGGGAGCTTCTTCCGGGTCGCGGCCTGGACGTTCTTGAAGTTGACGAAGATCCCCTGCGCGGTCTCCGGCCGAAGGTAGACGACCGCGGCGGTATCCTCTACCGGGCCCATGTGGGTCCTGAACATCATGTTGAACTGCCGCATCGGGGTCAGTTCGCCGCCGCAGTCCGGGCACACCACACCTTCGAGCAGCTTTTCGAGGTTCGCCATCTCCTCAGGCGTGCGCTCGACGGCATCCTCTTCCATCGCCTGAGCCTCCACGAGGTGGTCGGCGCGGAACCGATGCTTGCACTTCCTGCAGTCGACCATCGGATCGGTGAACGACTCGACATGGCCGCTCGCCTTCCAGACGTCTGGGTGCATGAGGATCGCGGCGTCGAGGCCGACCATGTCGTCGCGCTCCTGGACGATCGCCTTCCACCATGCGGCCTTGACGTTGTTCTTCATCAGGACGCCGACCGGGCCGTAGTCCCACGTCGAGCCGATGCCTCCGTATATCTCGCTCGAAGCGAAGATGATTCCTCTCCGCTTGCACAAACCTACTATGCTTTCCATTTTGTCGGCCATGTTGTTCCTCGGGTGAATGGAGTATTGGAGTGGTGGAGTGCTGGGGTATTGGGTCCGCCAGCGTCACAACGCCGGGGACATTATACGGGAAGGGAGTGAGGCAGTTCAAGCCGTGGGGCGGTTCATGGGTGAGGAGTTACCGCTCATACGCAGTAGCGGCCCTAGTCGATCTCTATATCCGCGTATTCAGCGAAAGACTTGAGTTCGGTAACTCTTCCCGCCGCCGCATCCGCCAGGCCTTGGCGGACTTGCTCCAGGGCCTGCTCATTCCGATAGAGCCAGGCCTCGCGTTCCGGTATCGGGATCAGGGAGATAGCCCCGTCCGCAGCGTACTCGACCAGGAAGTCCTTGTCCGCGATTCCGGGTCCGAGATGGACGCGCCCACGAGAATCGGACCTTACTATTCTCCCTGATTTGGAATGCTTCCGCGTCTTAGGCATTGCTGATGTCCTTCCCGTCAGCTAGATCATCACGCGGATGTCCCGGATGAACTCATCCGGTTCCTCGGGACTGATGAGGTAGCTCATCCTCCTGCCTGTGATCAGCACCATGCGGTGGAGGTCGGTCACTGCGGAGTAGAGTCGCATGTTCCTGGCAGTGACCTGATATTCGAAGATGCCCGGCTTCATGTACAAGAAACCCTTCTCAAGCGGTTCCTCAGCGATCCAACCATCCAACCGCTCGGGGTACGGGGATGCCTCAAAGTACCTGGTCGTACTCGAAAACTTCGCGTGTAGCCGTTCGACGGACTGGATTTCGGATATGGTGATGACTATGCTTCCATACGGCCATTGTCGGACGATGGTCAGAGAGTGGTCGGTCAGTTCATAGCAAAGCGTCCGCCGAAACCAGGGCTTACAGGCCCAGAGGACTAGCAGGCCTAAAAAGCCTGCCCATATAGCCGGGTCGCCCACGCGCATCCAGCCGCCACCATCTTCGCCAAAGATAAACGACAGAGGAATGCTGAACAGGACCAGACAACCCACAAAGACCCAAGCGCAACCGATCGTCCAACCGGGGTAGCCCATAGGCTCCTCGCGAATCGGGGATTGTCCGTAGGTCTGTATTCCCGCCAGGTTATTCTCGTTGTTCACGTCCATTGGTTGCACTCAACAACCCTACTCCCCCACCCACGCGGTCGCCTCGATCTCGACCCGGACATCCTTCGGCAGGCGGGCGACCTGAACCGTCGCGCGGGCGGGCGGCTCGGAGCTGAAGTATCGGCCGTAGACCTCGTTCACGGCGGCGAAGTCATTCATGTCCGCAAGGAAGATCGTGGTCTTGACGACATCCTCCAGGGTCCCGCCCGAGTCGTCGAGGATCGCGCGGATGTTCCTCATCACGCGGTCGGTCTGCTGGGCGACATCGCCGTCCACGATCTCGCCGCTCGTGGGGTCGAGCGGGATCTGCCCTGAGACGAAGATGAACCCGCCGGCTTTCACTCCCTGGGAGTATGGTCCGATCGCGGCGGGCGCTCTCGGTGTCTTGATCGGTTGCTTCGGCATCTCGATTACCTCCAATGGCAAGAGTCGGTTGCTAGTGCGGTGCCGGTTGTCGTTCCTTGGAGTGCGGTGGCTTGGCACCGCCCTGGGGACGGGGCAAGGCGGTGTCAAGCCACCGCACTCCAAGGAACGACTCAGAGTTCGAGCGGCTCGCAAGAGAGCTGGCCGCCGTCCTTGATGAGCGCTTCGAGGCGGCCCTGGACCTCGGTGAGCTGACGGTTGCACTCACGGGAGAGCCTGATGCCCTCCTCATAGAGGACGAGCGACTCGTTCAATGGGAGCTTCCCGTCCTCCAACTGCTCGACGATCTCCTCGAGCCGTGCCAGCGATTCCTCGAATGTCAGTTCTCTCTCCACCATCATTCCCACCCCTCGTGTGTCTCTTTGACCTCGGATATCAAGCGCCCTATCGGGAGCAGTGTCTCAGTGACGTCGCCCGGCTTCACCCTCGACGCTTCCTCGACGATCGACCGATCATCCGCGCGCCGGACCACGGCGTATCCCCTCGCGAGGACTCTCAGTGGACTGAGGGCATCGAGCTTTGCGACAGTCATGCCGAACCGCCCCTCATACTGCGCCACCGATTCCTTCGCGGACGACGCGAGCCGTGCCGTGAGCAGATCGAGCGTCTGCCAGCGTGACTGAAGCAGTTCCTCTGGCCGGGCGAAGCATCTCGACCGCATCAGGGCATCGAGCCTGTTCCGCCCCTGGGATGCGCCTTCCCTCAGTGCGTCAGACATCGCGTCCGCAAGCGATCTCACCCGCGCCAGAAGCTCGTTCCGATCAGGGAAGACCAACTCGGCCGCGGCGGAGGGTGTCGGCGCTCGCAGATCGGCGACGAGATCCGCCAGGGTGTAGTCGGTCTCGTGCCCGATCGCCGAGACGACCGGCTTCTCACACGCGCATATCGCGCGGGCGACAGATTCGGTATTGAAGGTCCAGAGATCCTCGATCGATCCCCCACCCCGGCCCAGGATGATCACGTCCACATCGGGCAGGCTGTCCGCGAGTCGGAGGGCACTCACCACAGCATCCTCAGCGCCCGCGCCCTGCATCAGGCTCGGGATGAGCACGATGTCCGCCGAACAACAGCGCCGGTTCGCGACCGTCACCATGTCCCTGAGAGCGGCGGCCGTGCGCGACGTGATGATTGCGACCCTGCGTGGATACCGCACGAGCGGTTTCTTCCGCTCCGCCTCGAAGAGCCCCTCCGCCTGGAGACGCGCCTTGAGCTTCTCGTAAGCCACGTACAGCGCGCCGACTCCGTCCGGCGTGACCTCTGAAACGGTGAGTTGATACTGCCCCATCTTCTCATAGAGGCCGACCTTGCCGCGGATGATGACGCCCATGCCGTCCGAGAGGTTGAAACGCCGGTTCTTCGCGATGCTCGCCCAGATCACGCATCGTATGAGCGCCGTCTGGTCCTTCAGCGAGAAGTAGACGTGGCCGTTCGCATGGCAGGTGAGGTTGCTGATCTCGCCTCGCACCCAGACGTCCTTGAGCAGTTCCTCCGTCTCGAGAATCCCTTTGATGCAGGAGGTCAACATCCCGACGGTCAGTATATTGCTCTGTTTGCCCGACATCCCGAGCGAATCCCGGCCCGAATCGCTCAGCAGTTGTCCGGATTCGTCGAAGTTGATCGAGCGGCGCGGCTTGCTGTAACGCATGGTGCAAGTATAGGCGGTCGTACAGCCAAGGTCAAGGAGAGTGTGGGAGTATGGGAGCAGCGCAGAACCAGCCGCCCTTCGATACATGCCGTCATTCACCGGCACACTCAGGGCTGACGGTTCCCAGTCCCCAACAGGCCCGCACTCCCACACTCCCATACTCTCCCTGATTGCCACTCCCGCGCAAACGGGTACAACTCTTCTATATGCGCGAAGAGGAGAACCATGTCACGCCAGACCCTGACGAACGCGCGGATTACCGATGACGATATCGCGAGGGAGATCATGGAGAGCCTCGCCTGGGATACCAGGATCCACTACCCTCACATACGCGTGACGGTGGACGGCGGCCTCGTCTTCCTGAGCGGTGTCGTCGAGCGCCTGGTGGAGAAGCAGGCCGCCGAGGAAGACGCCGCGCGCCTCGCAGGAGTCACCCAGGTCATGAGCAACATCGTCGTCCGGCCCGACATGCCCATCACGGACGGTGAGATTGCGGAGAACATCCGACGGGCGTTCCGCCGGGACGTCCGGATTGACGAAGATGAGTACGAGGTCTGGGTCGAGAACAGGGTCGCCACAATCGGAGGCCAGGTCACCAGCATCATCGGGAAGTTGGATGCACTCGATGTCGCGGCCCTCACGTATGGAGTCGCGGGCCTTGTAGATCAGATCGAGGTGCTGCCTGCCGATCCGACATCCGGGCATCACCTGGAGGCGCTTGTGTCGATCGCCCTCGAACGAACGGCGAACCTCGACGAGCGCAGGATTCACGCCCACATCGACGACCGTACCGTCACCCTGACGGGAGACGTCGACTTCCTCTATCAGCGACGCGAGGCCGAAAGAGCCGTCTCCGACATCCCCGGCGTGGCTCAGATCCGCAACGAGATCGGAGTCGAGCTGTGAGGCTCTGCGCCGCATCGAGGAGACGACGGTCGAGAATATCCGGGCGTTCGTCCACATCGCGTGCCGAATACCATCCGCGCCTCCGCGTAGGACAGACGGGCTACTCCCGGAGTTCCACCACCGTAGCCCTGACCTGCGGGTAGAGATCGCTGCCGGACTTGAAGCACGTGCTGATCCCTGTGACGTTGACCTGCTTGCCGATGCTGTTGGCACCACCGGGAGCGGTACCGACCACTTTCAGTCCAAGGTGCCCGGAGCCGTCATCCCCACGAAACCCATCGGCCACGTAGAAGTACCCGGTGCCGACGAACTCGATTTCCCCCGTCACAGAGACCAGCAGGCCAATGTTGTTGAGCTGTACAGAGTCCTTGACACCCTTCTGTCCCTCGCCGTTGACAGCATTGTATGCCCAGTCGCCGCCACCGACGCCTCGGTTGATGAGGAAGAGCGGATCGACCGAGCCATTCCCATCCTGAGTAGCCGACAACGCTTGGATGTATTTTTCTCCGTGCGTATTCGTCTTCAGTGTCCCTTCCGCATCTGCCCGCATTCCAACCTGCAGCCCGTGGCCTGACTTGTACACGGCTATGCCACACGCTCGGTCATCCGCCTCCAGATAGAAGATGCTGCTGAACACAGCGGTCACTACCGCGTCCGTAATGACGACCACGGAATCGTTGGCGCGGCGCTTGACCTGGTTGATGCTGGTCTCCGTATTGACAGTGTAGGATCCTGAAGCCACGTCACTTGCCGACCAGCCCGTCTTCCAGGCCCTCACCTTGAGTACCTGCGTGGAGGCAACGAAGAGCGCGGATCCCGCCGACACCTGGGGGTCCTGCTCCGTCGGATCGACTCCGGTCCGAGTGTAGTGGAGCGTCGCGTCCGGAGTTGGGCAATCGACGGTAACCAGGACCGGCGCATCGTACACTCCCGTTTCAGGGCTCAGAGTCGGCGTCAGCACTCTGTCACACTCGTCAGCGCCAATGTCGACATGAGTGCCCACAGTCCGCGCCTGCCCGTCGATGTCGAGCCAGGAGGGCAGGACAATCCCATCGGAACCGGCATCTATGCAAGGTGACTGGGGAGTGGTCTTGAGATGGTAGTCGCCACTTGCCATGGCCACAAAACAGGGGTCCGCGTCTATGTCACCGAGGGATGGAGACAAGCCTTCATAGTTGAACCAGCTGTTCCCATAGATGCAATTGTGGTTGAATGCAAAAACGTTAGCATAAGAATCCTTGTAGACGCCGGACTGGTTCAGAGCGACTATGTTGTTCTCCATCCGGCCCCCCCAACACCAGGAGCAATATACGGCTCCGTATCCTCCGTTCCCGGCGATAGTATTGTTCTGGAGGGATAGTGATCCCCCGAACCATAGGACTCCGCCACCTTCAACCGCCTGGTTATCCACTATCAGGTTGTTATGCACATTGGCAGTGGCATCCCTGGCATAGATCCCACCTCCCCTGTACGAGGAGGTGTTATGGCTAATGACATTGTTGCTGATAATCGGTCTGCTCGCGTCAGCACAGAATATTCCTGCGCCACGTGGCGAGCTGTTGTTCGAGATGACGTTCCACGATATCGTCGGCGATGAGTTGCCGTCAATGTAGATGCCGCCGCCTCCGAAGTACTGGTCGTTGCTGGTCGTGGTGTTCTGAATGATCTTGTTATGGCTGATCGTAGGGGAGTAACCGTTGCAGAAGATACCTCCGCCGGAAGTCGCGCGCCCGTTCCGGATTGTGAAGCCATCTATGAGCACATTGTTGCCGAACTCGGGTGTGACGACCGATGATCCGCCATTATTCCCGTCGATGATCGCCTCGTTCGGGTCGGGACCGGTCCTGGAAAATGGCGGTCGCTCGGCCAGGGCGGATTCCGTACCCTGGAAACCGCCGTAGAGCGCGACGCCCGATTTCAGGGTGATCCGCTCCACGTAAGTTCCACGCGCGACCCAGACCTGCTCCTTGGTGACATCGGCGTCGTCAAGGCCCTGCTGGATGCTGTGATAGGCCGTATCCCACGAGCCGCCATCATAGGTGGGCGGCGATCCGCTGCCGGGTGAATCCGACTTGACATAGACTACCGCCAGGGCAGTCGAGGCTACGAGGAAGAGTAGTAGGCTTGCCGTCAGTACCACATGGGTGAATCTGGATCTGAACATCATCGTTGCCTCCAAGACACATGTTGGCTATGGCAGTTCGTTTGGTGAAAAATGCGTCTCCGGCGTGCGAGAGGAATGGGGGATACGCCGTTTGCTGGACGAGACAGGTTATTGTACCGGGTTGCCGTCGCATTGTCAACAACAACCCTGAAAACGGGTGGAATTCCTCAGAGTGGGTAGAGCACGGCTCAGGCGGCACGTGCTGCGTGCTCGATCCGAGCCAGTTCGCCGCTTAGGAGGGCAGTTCTCACCGCGAGCACTGCATCTGCGCCGTCCTTCGTCCATCGCATCCCGGCTTGCTTTAACCTCTGGCCTACTATCACCTTGCACGCCGCTTCCACCGGACCGCTGCCTATCATCATCCCCTTGGCCCTGTATGCCGGGTAGTTCATGTACTTGCGGTACTTTCTGAAGTAGCCTGTCTCGATCCGAAGCGCTTCCCTCTCAGAATCGTTTCGTGCTCTGCGCCGCTTCATGGCTCTAAGCAGACTCCCCGGCCCCTTCTCTTTAAGCTTCCGGCAGTGTTCGTTTGCCCAGCGCTTCCCTTTGGGATTCCCCTCTCCGTAGAGTGTCCGCGCCAAGCCGTATATGTGCTCACAGGCATGCCAGTAGTCGATGATCTTGATGCTCTCCGGCAGATGATTCCTGACCTCTCTCCATATCCAGTCTGCGCCGTCGGCGATCACTATACGCTCTTTTGCCCCGTCATAGCCGGCTTGCAGTGCTCTGGTGTATACCCGTCTCCCGAACTCGTCGCTCGTCTCTTGCGCCGCTATGTAGCGCGAGTTGGTGACGGTATCCGTGTCTTTGCCTGCAGCCGGAACGCCTTCGTATACCACCATGGTCTTGATGTCATGCCACTGGCCATCGGTGTGCGCTTTGGCCGCGTCTATGCCAATGTAGAGCCTCTGTGGCGTCGCCTCGCAGGAGACCTCTTCACCTGTGTCTACCACAGAGATGATCGCTTCCTGCTCCTCTCGGCGGAGGCATTCCCCAACATCCCGGACTATCTCTTCTTCGCTGCTCTCTTCGATCGCAATACCCGTGGTTCGCTCGATCAGCCTTGCGGCTGCTTCATATGGAAGCGCGGCGCAGATCGAGGCGGTGAGTTCCTTCACTCTGGCGGTCCATACTCTCTCGGACAGCCCCTGCTCGCGGTCCCATGGAATGTAGCCCCGCCTGCAATGGTCGCAACGGTAGTATGACCTCTCGACCTCTATGTCTCCGTGCAAAGTCCGAATGAAGCGTTTCCGGTATCCCTTGAACCTGGCCAGTCTGCCGCATTCGCATTCTATCCCAACACCCTTGTAGGTGGGCTTTCCGCTCATCTTGGCGGCAACCTCACTCATCATTGCGCCGGCAATCTGACGCGCCAGGATCTGAATACGCTCCTCGGCTGACCCTAAGTCCGTGCAATCGATGTAGCTGCGCGCAAAGTCGCGAGCGGCCTGAAGGAGGGAGTCTGTGTGCAAAAGTGTAAGCATTCTCTGGGAGTCTCCTTTCGGAATGTTTGTCCTTCAACAAACCATTACCGACTATTACAGGAGACTCCTTCCTTACTTGCTACCCACTCAACGCGAATGCACCCCCTGAAAACTGGTATTATTACCAGGTGAGGCGTACTGAGAGACTGACCGGCAAAGCTGAGGTGACTCTGATAAGCGCGGAGAACCTGGTATTCTTACCAGTTATTGCCCAAACCCCTTGACATATCGGGCGATTTGCACCATAATCTTAGAAAGGCATAATGGGGTAAGTTGCCGTTTTTACGCTCCTGAATTACCCTCCGGACTGGGGTTGCTGAATCTTGTGCCCCATATATAGCTACTGATACGCCGCAATGCAAGGAGACTAGTCATGAAGAAAAGCCTGCTGCCCGCAATCATCATCGCCATGGTTCTGATTCCTTTGATGGCCTGCAGCCAGACTGCCGAGTTTCGGTCGATGGAGAGCACCGCCTGGGGTTCAGGCTTCGAGAGTCCTTCAGCGACCACAGCGTTCGTGAATTACGTCCGATCGTGCAATATGAACGCGCTCATACCGGAGCTTCGACTCCGTTGCGACGCGTATTACGACTCGAACTACGAGCCGCCCGGCACCGGCGTAGCACCGGCCTACGGTTACGATTCCCTTGCCGACCTCATCACCAAGGCCCACGCCGTGGGCATGGAGGTCCATCCCTGGTTCGTCACGTTCCGCATTTGGACGACGGATGCCGGAGCGCCGCACACGACACCGGAGCACATCTGGTGGACGCACGGCCCGGGCAACACGAACCCGGCTGAGGACTGGTGCATGAGGGGTGACACGGGCGGATGGTCCTATGGAGGGATATCGAACCTCGATCCGGGACATCCGGCGGTAGAGGACTATCTGATAACCGTCTTCATGGACATGGTCAGCAGGTATGACGTGGATGGCCTCAACCTCGACTATATTCGCTACCCGTCCACAAGTTGGGGCTACAACCCGGTCGCCGTCGCAAGGTACAATGCCGAATACGGCACAACCGGCAACCCATCGGCCAGCAATGCGAACTGGATGAACTGGCGGCGCGATCAGGTCTCGAACCTGGTCAAGCGTCTCTACCTCGAGATCAAGGCGATCAAGCCATGGGTGAAGCTGAACATCGACGGATGGAATTCCGCGAGCACCGGGAACGCGAGCTACTTCCAGGACTGGGACAAGTGGATGACCAACCACTGGCTCGACTTCACGCATCCCATGTCGTACACGTCCAGCAACAGCACCTATAACGGCTGGCTGGACACCTACCTGGGCAATCAGCACGGACGACACGTCTATCCGCTTATCGACGCGTCGAACGACATCAACGGCAACGTGATCCCGCAGATAGACAACGTCCGCGCGCACGGTTTTCAGGGGCTCGGGCTCTATGCGTACAATACAATTCCGAACAGGACCGCCTTGAGGGATGCGCTCGTCGCCGGTCCATTCCCGACGTTCGTGTCGCCGCCGGGCATGTCCTGGCTCGATACCCCCACGAAGGGCCACATCAAGGGTTTCGTCAGGAATGGCGGCGGGAATGCGATCTACCCGGTCACGGTCACTATCATCGGCCCGGGCACAAGCAGTAAGAACACCGGCACGGGCTTCTACGGGTTCGTCGATGTGACCCCAGGGGACTACACTGTGCGCGCTCAGGCGGGCGGGTACACAACGGTTGACATGCCGGTGACCGTCACAGCCGGCGCTGTCACTACACAGGACTTCACGCTCGTGGGGGAGACGACCCCGCCCGTGATCACCAACGTTCGCGCAACGAACGTCCAGGCGACGAACGTTCTCATTCAGTGGGATACGGATGAAGGATCCACGAGCCAGGTTGACTACGGCCTGACCACATCCTATGGCACGACTACCACCGAGGACATGGCCCAGGTCACGGCTCACGCGGTTCAACTCGTGAGCCTCATTCCAAGCACGACGTACCACTACCGCGTGCGCTCCTATGACGCCATAAGGAACGTCGCCGTGTCGACCGATTACCAGTTCACGACCGGTCCAAATGACACACCCGCGGATATCATCATTGACAACACGGACGCGGGATGCTCTGTCGTCGGCGGATGGCTCACGAGTTCCAGCGCGGGGGACAAATATGGGTCCAACTACTTCTACTGCTCGCCGGCAGTCGGCGGGAAGGTAGCCACATGGCGGCCGAACATCATCGTCGCCGGAAACTATGACGTCTACGCCTGGTGGCCTGCAGGAGGGAACCGCACCACCAGAGCACCATACATCGTCTACTGGAACGGCGGCTCGGAGACTATCCCGACGAACCAGCAGGTCAATGGTGGAAGTTGGCAGCTCATAAAATCCAATGTACCGTTCGCCCTTGGCACTGCCGGAAAGGTCACTGTATCGAACGCCGGCATCGAGGTCGGTTGGAACGTCATGGCCGATGCGATCAAGTTCGCTTACCACATCGTCGACGTGACCCCGCCGAGTGCGCCTACGAACCTGGCGGCCACCGCCAACGCGCTCGGGCAGATGTCGCTGACATGGACGGCCTCCACCGACAATATCGGCGTCACGGGCTACAACGTGTTCCGCGACACGGTGCAGGTGGCAACGCCCAGCACCAACTCATTCGGAGACACGGGATTGGTGGCAAACACGCAGTACAGTTACTATGTGAAGGCCCACGACGGTGCAGGGAATCTCTCGTCCGCCAGCACTACGGTCGCGAAGTACTCGCTCTCCGTAGCACCCGGGGCCGGAAGCCTGACCTGTGACAAGACGGTCAACACCTGGCAGACCACGCCGGACTTTGCGTTCACCGCTGTCGGCGGGTTCGGCGCGGGCAAGGTCGAGTACTACAAGTATGCCTGGACGCAGAGCAGCACGTACACATGGACCGGCTTTGAGGGCCAGTGGACCTCCGGCAACCTGACTCCTCAGGCAACAACCGGCGGGTCATGGTATCTCCACGTGAAGGGCTGCAACGGGAACGGCGTCGAGAACGGGGCCTACTCGTACGGCCCGTACAAGTACGACGACACCGCGCCATCGGTCACCGACCTGAACGACGGCAAGTATGTGGCGTCCGGCGGGCAACTGAGCGCATCGTGGACCGGGTCCGATTCGCAGTCGGGTATCACCGAATACCAGTATGCCGTCGGCACCGCGCCGGATAACGTCGGCTCTGTTGTGGTGTGGACCTCCACCAACACGACGGCATCGGCGACCACGGTCGGTCTGACCCTGGCGGCCAACCAGATGTACTACTTCGGCGTCAAGGCCAAGAACGGCGCAGGCGTATGGTGCGATCCCGTGATCTCGGACGGCGTGACCGGCGCGACGGTCGTGTCATCGATCGTGGCCGCGAAGGGGCTTGCCGACGACCAGGCGATCATGCTGAGCGATAAGGTCGTCAGTGGGAGCTTCGGGACATTCTTCTACATCTGCGAGGACAACACCGGCGGCAAGATCTCGGCCATTCGAGTCGAGGGCGCTTCGGGCTTCGAAGGAAACCTGAACGACGTCTCCGGCATCCTGGACACGATCAACGGCGAACGGGCGATCACCGCTCCGGACACGAGTCCTGTGGCGGGTCCCGGCGCCCCGACTCCGGTCCTCATCAACAACAAGTACCTGGGCGGAGGCGACCTGAACGCCTACACGCTCGGAATCACCAATGGCATCGGCGTCAACAACGTCGGCATGCTGCTGACGATCATCGGCAAGGTCGTGAGTCCCGGTCTGGGGTACTTCATGGTGGATGATGGGTCGAAGCAGATCAAGGTCAGCACGCTCATGCTCGGACCGGTTCCCGGTGTGGATAAGATGGTCCGCGTCACGGGCATTGTCTCCACGGAGGAGTCCGGCGGGATAGTCACCCCGGTACTCATACCGCGCGCCGACTCAGACGTGCCGGAGCCGTGGTACTAGACAGCATGGCTGATGGTTGATGCTTGAAGGGGGTATGGGAGCGTTCCCATACCCCCTTCTATTTTGTAGGAGGGATTTTCGGGGATGACTGTGCCCCGTAATCCCGAACGCTGGGCGGTGACTTCGGGATTACGGGGCACAATCATCCCCGCAAATCCCTCCTACATACGCTACTTCTGCATGAGGACTTGCTTACTCCGCGACTTCGTCAGCTCCACGTCCGGCTGCTCCTTCGCCATGATCGCAAGAGCGATCCGGATGTCCTCGTCCGCTTCCTCGGGGCTCATGAACCCGATTGCCACCGGATCGACGGGCTTGTTGTTCCGATAGACGTATCCCAGACCTGACTCGGGCATGACCCGTCCTGCAGCGAGAGGCTTGATGCAGGTCACCGGCTTCGGAGTATTCCGAATGACACTGGCGACCCAGTCGGTCTCGACCGGCATCAGGAACCCCGCGACGTTGAACGGCTGGATGTAGGTGTCCACGTCGTACCCGGCCTTGTCGCTGACGATGATGACCTCGGGGCGATGTGTACTCAGGCCGGTCGCCATGCCGTAGCCCCGAATCTCCTCCAGGTAACGAGGCAGGCCCTCGATCTCGCCTTTGCCGATGTTCAGGCGGGTGTCGGTCCAGGAGGTGTGCGGCAGGCACATCTCCGCCCCATGGTCGGCGCACCACTTGATGCCGTCGGAGAGACCGTCACCGCCCATCCCCGGGGTGCACATCCAGACCATGTGATGGCCGGTCTGGCGCTCCAACTCCTGAATCGCCTGGTGCATTGCTTCCATCGGTCCGCTGAGCACGCAGTTGACGCCGTGTTCGGCGCACTTCGCCATCACCTCGATGATGCGTGGGACGTCGAAGTACTTCCTGAGCCACGTATCCCTCGCATTGCTGAAGTGCGAGTATCCGAAGAACGGATTCGATCCACAGATGACTCTCGAAGATCTCGATCCCTCCGATGGAGGTCATGGGCATGGACATGGGAAACTCCTTAATGTATCAGTTGGTCACTATGTCAGTTCGTCAGTAGGGAACGCCCGCTGTGGCGTTCCGTGAGTACGCTACAAGTCGAAGCGCACTCACCCAGCCGATGGCCGCTTACTCTCGCCGCGTATGCATCTGATGAGATCGGCAAGGCTTTGTTGATACTGGTCCTTGCTACGGAAGTCAGCATGCACCTTACCGTTCAAGAACGGAGGCTTCGCACAATCCTGGTATAGAATCGGCAGAACCACCACCCGCCGTTCCTCAAGCCCACGGCGGAAGGCAGTTGTCCACTCTGTCTCCACCCAAGCCGATTGCACAGCAGCTGGAGATAGGATCACCGCCAGGAAATCGGAATCCTGTATCCCTTTCTGGATCATCACCGTAAGATCATGTCCTATCTCGAGATCCCACCCAGCGTACCAGACACTGATGCCCGCTTGCTCGAGATCCGACGCAAGCCTTTCCACAAACCCCTTGTCCTTGTGCGAGTGGGACAGGAAGACTCCTGGAGCATCCGGACTTGCAGCCCTCTTGGCGATAGTGAGGCTGTCACCGCGATCCACTAGTTGCTGCGCGTACGCATGGCCCTTTCCAGTGAGGCTAGATACCCGGTATCCGTAATAATGATCCATTGATGTGTAACCTTCCCCGGAGAGCTGGTCAAGGATGGCATATGCCTCTTGCCCGCTCATGGTAGGCATAAGCCAACGATCCGTCTCGCTGTTGAACCGCTGCCCGAACGTATTGCTTCGGCGTAGTAGATTCCGCAGCGTCTGTTGGAACCTTTCGAAAGGCATCCCATCGTCACTCTGGTACAGTGAACCAGCAAACTCGAATGTTATGCTTCGCCCCGGCCAACTGGGAACCCTCACGCCATGCAATAGCCGGGATTGTTCATCCCACGTCTCGTACATATGCCTTGCTAGCTTCTGCCTGAGAGAAAGTCCACGCTGTACTTCGCCGGGCAGGTCATCGGCAAACTCTCGGGTCGCCCAATACGTGCCGCAGGAGTCACATATGACTTTGAACCCGTCGATCTCCTCTGCTTGCCCTATGTCAGCATCTGATCGACTACATATCAAACATCCAGTCTGCACTGCCATTCCTCCTCAGATCGACTAAGCAAAGTACTCCCATCGCCATAGTGTGTTCACGAACGGCAATATCCCGCTCAGAGTTCCTCATCCAAGCCATCGAGTGGCAAGTCCAATGTCGTAAGCATCGAGCGCTCCCAGCCCTGAGGGATCGGGGCGCAGCCCCTTGCGAGGAGCGACTCGTTGCCGCCGGGGAGCGGGCCGTCGGAGGGCTTGTGGACGTAGACCTCCCGCCCGAGCTTGAGCGCGCGGAGGCACTCGGACTCCATCACGCCGCCTGAGCGCACCTCGACCGCCACTACGACATCCGCCAGCGCGAAGACCATCCGATCGCGCTCCCGGCCGTTCGCGCCGATCCAGCGGTCGTAGAGCCTGAACGGCGAGATCACGAGGTCGCGCTCGGGGTCGAACCGCAGATTCCAGATGCGCGCCTGGGCGACCGGCTCCCATCCGAGCCCCTGAGGGAATGCGCTCAGGATGCCCCGGTCGAGCACCAGGACGATCGGCGCGTTCCTCGACTTTGCGGCGAGCCCGACGATCTGGTAGCCCTGGGTGTTGTGGCTCGTGACGGCGGCGAGCCCCTGGTCGGCGAGCGTGCCGGCGATCTCGCGCGTGACCTCGATGCTCTTCCCGCCGATGCTCGCGGAGTTGATGACCGCGTACTTCCGGTCCCGCAAGAGGCTGAAGTTGCCGTGCGCGTAGACGATCGGCGGCGGGTCGTTCGTGTAGTCGCGGAGCATCGAGGGATAGTCGGAATCCTGCTCGGTCATGACCTTGATGTCGAGGCCCTCGGCGGCTGAGGCGATGGTCGCGTTCGACGGGATCAGCTCGTCCTTACGGAGCGCGATGCAGTGAGCGGCCTCGGGATGGAGCTTGTACTCCGACTGCAGGGTATCAGGCGAGAGGTTCCACGCGCGGACATCGGCCAAGCGGACCTGATCGCCGGGCGGACACTCCCTCAGTATGCGTGCGATGCCCTTCGGTCCGAGGTGCGGGACCGAGTGGAGCATGAGAGCGAATTGGATGCGGGAGATGTTGGCGGTCATGGTGTTTTGCAGAGTATGGGGGTATGGGAGTGTGGGAGTGTGGGAGAGCAGAACGCCCATACCCCCACACACCCATACTCCCATACTCTGCTCAAAGTCCTCCCAGCAGTCGGCGGGCATCATCGAGGGCATCGGATTCCTTGCCCTTGCGCTTCTTGACGGTCTCGATGTCGCGGAGGTCGATCTCGAGCTTGGTGACGCCCTCGAGTTCGACGTTGCCGATATCGAGGACGAGCCAGCCCTCCTCGGTCTTCTCGCCCTTGTAGCTGGAGGTGAAGCTCATCTTTTCCTTGGGGAATTGCATGCATGCCTCCTATCGGTCCCATCTGTCTCATACGTCCCATGGGACGCATGAGACAGATGGGACCTATGGGACTCAGAGCCCCTTGCGACCCGTCGATGCCTCGGCTTTGAGCGATTCGGCGATCTGGATGCGGGCCTCGTCTATGATCTCCTGCACGTCCTCGGTGTGATATACCCTCTGGTCGAACGTGCGATTCTTGACCGTCTGCAGGAATCCCTCGAACTCGCCGAAATACGACCCGTAGATGTGGAACGAGTCGGCGATGTGCGTGTACTGCCCCACCCTGATCTCGCGTCCGAGGCGCTCGGACAGCTTCTCTGCAACCGCGCGCTGGAGGTCGGTGAATCCGTACATATTCATGAATGCCGCCTTGAACGCATCGTTCGAGCGCATGTGGGCATTTAGGATCAGTTCGTCGTCGAAGACTCGGAACCAGAGCCGCTGGAGGCACGCGGGATCGGTGATGCCGGCGTCCTCCCATGGCTTCCAGGTGATCGCCTGAGCGCGTCGGGTGTGCGGCGCATCTGCGAGCTGACCGACGACATACTCCATCTGGTCGATCGGCTTCCCCAGGCCAGGGACGGAATACGCAGCCAGTCGCTCGTGGTAGGTATACTCCCACTTGCCCGCCGCCGGATCGACCCAGTGATCGTGGATGCCGTCGACGACCTCCTGCCGATACGCCTCGAGTTCGACGATGCCACCGGGGAAGGCGCGGTGGATGCGCGGCTCGGACATCGGATCGGTGATGGTGATGACGGCGATGGAGTCGCGACTCGGGGGATCGCCTGGCTTGTCGTACTGGGTGGCGATCGGAGCGCCGTGCTCCCAGGTCTGAATCACGGCGTTTTCCCACGCCTCGGGGAGCGTCTGAGCGGTTATGTGGACGACGGGTAGGGTCAACGACATCTCTTGTGCACCTTTCTAGTCAACTGGTTGAATGTTCGCGCCGAGGATGTCTATCTCCTGCCGGGCACTCATACTCGGAGAGCCCAAATTCGAAATCCGAAGCCCGAAATTCGAAACAAATCCGAATACTCAAGAGGGAAATACTTCAAACAAAGGCCGGAAATCCGAGTTTGGCTTTTGTTTCTTTCCGGATTTGCCTTTTGTTTCGAATTTCGGGCTTCGGATTTCGAATTTGAGCTAGGGTTGCCTCAGCATCCGCATCATCTCGGATGGAAGCACCGGGACATACTCCGGGCCGAGGAGCTTCAGGGCATCCACCACGACGGTCGGCGAGTTGAACCAGTTGATCAGGCAGATGTGAACGAACGCCGGGCGCTCCTTCGGCACGACATCCCTGATCGCATCGGCCAGCAGCTTCGCGCTCTGGTCGTTCGGCGCGGAATTCCCGGGGGCTGCGAGTGCCCTCAGGACCGATACTCCGCGCGCAACCGTGAATGTGGCGCGCGACGAACTCACTCCCAGCGCCGGCCCGTAGTCGCCGATGATGCCGTCGAGGTTCGGGAGCTTCCGCGCCCACTCATCGAAGTCGGCGCGCGTCCATGGCACGCCGCTCGTGTCGCCGAGATGAACGATCTGCATGCCCAGCCGGTCCATCGCCTCGCCGGTGAGCTTCAGGTATTCGTCGTAGACCGCCTGGTGGTTTGCATAGAGGTCCTTGCCGTACAAGGAAGGCGTCTGGAGGCCGATACCCGCCGTCGAGCAGACGAATTCGTCGTTCGGCGTGCGCGTGCGATACAGATACTCGACCACGTCGGGCATGATCTCGGCCGCAAGCGGGTTGAGCGACCATGAGATCGGGACCTTCCCACGATCCGCGTTCTCCCACCACTGACCGCTGCGGAAGTACTGCTGTATGTACTGCAGGTTGTCGCCGTCGGTGACGTTGAAGCAGAGGTAGACCTTAGAGATGTCAACCACCGAGGCACGGAGGTCACGGAGAAGACCCGGATCAGAGTTCTCCCCTCCGTGATCTCCGTGCCTCCGTGGTTCCTCGAGTCCGGAGTGCACGCTGAGGTTGAAGCAGCCGTCGGTTACGACGATGAACTTGCCCCGTTCGCTCACCAGGCGCTGGAGATCGGGCTCGGTCGCCGTACCAGGGGGCTGCTCGCCGTATCCACCCCAGCAGCCCATCACCGGCGAGTTCGGCTCGAGGTCCTCCAAGAACTTGAGCAACCATTCGCCGTCGGAGCGCGTCATGCCGGTGCTCATCCAGAACGGCATGATCTTGTGCGCCACCAGGTAGTCGCGGAGGACGATGTGCGACGGGCAGGTGAACGCGAACACACTGTGGTTCGCTCTGGGCCACAGCTCCCTGTACGCCCACTCGTACGCTTCGCCGGGATTGTTCCACTTCCCTCTGGCATCGAGCGCCACCGGGAGCTTGAGCTTCTCGTGCAACTCAGCGGTCACCGGGATGGTGTTGTTGATCGCGCAGTAGAGGGTCAGTGCGTTGAGCTTGTGGAGTGACTCGGGGTTTGCGGCCAGGTTCGATTCGTAGAGGACCGCGCCCTTAACGCTCGATCGAAACTTCGAGACGAGGGTGAGCGGATCGGACACCTCTTCGAAGGAATAGCCCTTCTCTCGCAGGCCGTCCATCCACTTGGGAATCGCCGCCGGGGTATGCCAGCCGGGGTTCTGCGTGATGTAAATCCTTGGCTGCTCCCGGTTCACGAGGCCTTGCAGGACGGTGAGCGCCAGGCGGATGTCATCCGGCGCATCGAGCAGGTTGACGTGCTGAAGGGTCTTCGCCGGCGGGGGACACTTCGGGAAGACCGGCAGCTTCCGACCGAGCCTGCCTTCCTTTGCCAAACCGGGCGAAACGGCATCTGCCGCCGACGCACATAGCAGAATGATCATCGAGAGAACAAGCAGCCTGGACATGGCACGCCTTTCAGAAGCTCTGCTCTTCGCCGGGGAAGTCACCGTCCCGGACCGCCGCTGCGTACTCTTTGAACGCGTTTGTCATCTGAGCGCCGATCTCCGCGAACCTCCTGGCGTGTTTCGGCGTCCCGTTCACCGTCAGGCCGAGGAGATCGTGGAGCACGAGCACCTGCCCGTCGCAGTCCGGTCCCGCGCCGATCCCGATCGTCGGGACGGAAACCGCCGCCGTAACCTCGCGAGCGAGTTCCCGCGGGATGACTTCGAGCACGATGGAGAAGACTCCGGCGGCTTCGAGTTCACGCGCGTCGCTGAGGATGCGCTCGGCCTCGGATGTGGTCCGGCCCTGGACCCGCGGCCCGCCGAACTTGAACTTCGACTGCGGGGTGTAGCCGAGGTGGCCCATGACCGGAATGCCAGCGTCGATGATGCTCTTCACGGCATCGATGACAAGGTGGCCGCCTTCGAGCTTCACCGCATGGATGCCCGCCTCCTGCATGTATCGTCCCGCGTTCCGAAGCGCCTCCTCCGGGCTGATCTGGTAGGACATGAACGGCATGTCGCCGACCACCAGCGCATGTTCGACACCCCGCGTGACGGCACTCGCATGGTGGATCATCATCTCCATCGTGACCGGCAGGGTGCTCTCGAGGCCGAGCACGACTTCGCCGAGCGAGTCTCCCACCAGGACGATGTCGATCCCGGCGGCGTCCATCAGCTTTGCGGTCGGATAGTCATAGGCGGTCAAGACGGCGATCTTCTCGCCTTTCGCCTTCTTCTCGACGATGCTTTTCGTGGTGATCCGTTTGCCGTTCATATCAGTCCTCACAATGCGTCTCTAGAAATGATCCGGAAGCCAGAAGGCCGGGCGCTGCCTCGGGAAGAGCGCCGATATGATCTCCGTGGCTTCCGATGTCGTTTCGATGCCAAGCTCCTCGATGCTCTTGATCCCGAGGAGCAGGCAGAAGAAGTCGGGCTGGCTCATCGGGACGCGGGTTGGCTTTCGCGCGCCCTGAACGACCTCGCCCTTCTCGACGGTCAGCGCCAGACTGCCCATCTCCGTGTCGAGACTCACCGCGCCCGACAGCGGATTCGACTCCCGCGCGCGACGGTTCAACTCGGGCATCAGTCGCCGCCCGAGCGACGTCATGTTCGTCACCAGGCACATTCCGCCCCTGCTCTCCGTGACCTTGAAGTCGTCGATGACGTCCTGAAACGCCGAGAGCACCGCCGGTTCCTCCGGAACATAGGCATGGATCGTCTTGACCCCTCGGTCGCGCATCCGGACCGCGTTCGAGTGCATCAGTGGCCCGATGCATCTTCCGTGAGCGGCGAGATACCCCAGTTCGCCGATCGAGGAGTTCTCGCCGTTCGAATTGGCGAGGAGATAGCCGACTACCGACCCATTGTACTCCGCCACGAGGGTGTCCTCCTGCGGTCCGAATCTGGGCACGACGTATCCCTGCCAGTACTCCGGCGTGCGAGCAGTCGTGTACGCACGTCCACCGCTGAACGACTTGTGGGACTCCTCCAGGGCAGGGAGGTCAGTCGAGAAGTCGCAGGCCCGGACGACGTAACCCGTCGAATCGCCGTCGAGGTCATGGCGGATGGCTCCTGAGAAGATCTTCGTCGGCACGGACCGCCATCCGAGCCGACCATAGAAATCGCGGATGCCGGTGAAGAGCACCGAGAAGTCCATGCCATGGCGCTTCATCACGCGGATGATGTCCCTGAGGCATTGGGTGTTGTACCCTCTGCCTCGGTAGTCCGGGTCCGTTACAACGCACGCGATCCCGCCCATAATGAGTTCGGCGCTCCCGACGTAGACCTTGCGCTCGACGACCTGCACGGCGCTGACGAGCTTACCATCCTCCTCGCAGACGCGTGTGTAGGCCCGACGGTACCACGGGTCGCCGTAGAAGTAGGGCGCGAAGAGACTCCTCGGCACGGGAGCGAAGACCTTCTCCCACAGGTCGAGGCATTCTTCGTATTCAGACGGCTTGACGGAACGGAAGACGGGCATTTCCACTCTCTTTCTAACGCCACCCCCGTCAGTCCTGAGTAGCCGGTGAATGACGGCGTAACGAAGGACGGCCTTACTGCACCAGCCGTCCTTCGTTACGCCGTCATTCACCGGCTACTCAGGACTGACGGTTCCTGTCTCAAGTCTCAAGTCTAAGCCGGTCGTACTGCTCCCGGATCATATTCGCCAACTCGGATGCCGGATCGATCTCGCAGACATCGCGGAACACCTTATCGAGGCCGCCATCTCGGATCATCGTCTGGATCTCGAGCGCCGCCGGGTCGTCAGGATTGTCGAACCGAAGGGCCGCCGCAGTCCCGACGCAGACGTTGGTCGGCCTGATGCCGTACTCCAGGCAAAGCTTCGCGCCCCCGATCATGCGGTCGTCCGGGCCGAGCTTGCGGACCGGATCTCTTCCCACGCGCGAGACCTGATCCCCAAGCGCTACGTTCGAGAAGCGGTCGAGCAGGTCGTCGATGTGCGCCTGATGCTTCTCCTTCGTGAAGCCGTGCTTCGCGATCAACGCCGCCCCGGTCTCGGCAAGCGCGGCCTCGACGATCTTCCGGACCTCGGGATCGCGCATCGACTGCCACACGAACTCGTAGCCCTTGAGCCAACCGAGATACGCCGACGTCGCGTGCCCGAGGTTGTGGGTGAAAAGCTTGCGCTCGATGTACGCCTCGAAGTTGTCATAGGGCTCGAAGCCGATGATCTTCGGCACATCTCCTCTGAAACCGCGCGCATCGACGGGAAGCCGCTTGTACGCCTCGACGATGATGAGCAGCGGATCCCGCTTCTTCTGCTCCTGAGTCATCACGGGGACCATTCGGCTGACGACGGATCCGACGAAGCCGATGTGCGCGTCCATATACGCGACGTATCCGGCGGGGAGCGCGTCCAGGATGTGCCCGCGGAGAGTCTCCCCGGCGGTGAGCAGGTTTTCGCAGATGACGATGTTCAGCGGTTCCTCGATCCCCGCATCGGCTCGAAGCTCGATCCCCCGGGCGATGGCGGGCGCGACGTGCCGGAGGACGTTGACACCGACGGCGGTGCATACGAGCGAGCAATCCCTGACCTCACGCGCGACAGCCTCGCGGTCGGAGCCATGGACCGCGCGGATGTTGGTGATCGTCACGATCTCCGGGTGTTCGGAGGCGATCTCGATGGGGTAACTCCCGCGCTCGTTGATAAGATCGACGACCTCATCGATCACGTCGACGAATACGACCTCATATCCCGACTCCGTGAACAACTGCGCGGTGAATCCCCGCCCGATATTGCCCGCCCCGAATTGGATTGCTTTTTTCAATGGTTGATCCTCTCTCGCTCGCCATCGTCCAACCACGTAGGGAACGGGACAGCGCCACGTTCCCTACACGATGTCGGTTATGTCTTCTTGAACGTCACGACCGTCGCGCCGGACCCGCCCTCTTCGCGCTCGCCGATGCGGAAAGACTCGACGGCGTGGTGGTTCTTCAGGTAATCCCAAACCGCTTTCCTCAGCGCACCGGTCCCCATCCCGTGGATGATCCGCGCGCTCGGGAGGCCCGCGAGGTACGCGTCGTCGATGTACTTGTCGAGATTCTCGACCGCCTGCTCGACGCGCTGGGCAATCAACTTCAGCTCGGGGGATACCGCGCCGGCCTTCGATGTGCTGATGACGGTCGCGCCGGTAGTCTCCTCCTTCTTCTTGAGAGGCTTCGCCGGACGGAGCGCCGTGACCGGGACGTTGACCTTCATCGAGCCGATCATCACCACCGCGTCGGACGTCCCCGGCTCGGTGAGCAACTGCCCGTCGAGCCCGAACGTCGTGACCCTCACGGAGTCGCCCTTCTTGAGGACATACGGCTCGTCCGGCTCCTCATACGCCGGTTCGAGCGTCTCCTCGACCTCCGCCCGAAGCTCCTTGACCCGGTGCTTGAAGCGCTCCCTGCTCTCCTGCACGACTTGCTCGGTCTTCTCGGGATGTGTCCGCAGGTCCAGGATGATCTCATCGAGTTCCGCGACCTTCTCCTTGACGCGGCGCTCGACTTCACCCGCGAGCTGTTGACGCATCTCCCGGCGCAATTCCTCGATCTCCTCGAGGCGGTGCTCATATCTAGAACGGAGTATTTCCGCGTCGCGGGACGTGCGCTCGGCGATCTGAGCCTTCTCGGTCGCGACCTTGTGCGTCTCCTCGATGCGACGAATGATCTCCTCCGATCTTTCGCCGCCCTTGACCATGCCCTTCGCCTCGGTGACGATGTCGTCAGGGAGGCCGAGCCTGGACGCGATCGCGAAGGCGTTGCTGCTCCCGGGTACGCCGATCATGAGCCTGTATGTGGGACGAAGCGTATTCAGGTCGAACTCGACGCTCGCATTCTCGACCCCGTCGCGGATAAATGCGAACTCCTTCAACTCGCCGTAATGAGTGGTCGCGACCGTGGACGCTCCGCTCGCGAGGAGGTGATCGAGCACGGACTTCGCGAGGGCCGCGCCCTCAGCCGGATCGGTCCCCGCCCCAAGCTCGTCGAGCAGCACGAGGGAACGTTTGCCCGCGCGGCCGACGATGTTGACGATGTTCGTCATGTGCGACGAAAAGGTGCTGAGCGACTGCGCGATGCTCTGCTCGTCACCGATATCGGCGAAGACATCCTCGAACACCGCGAGCTTGCTGCCCTCTCTCGCGGGAATGTGCAGGCCGCTCTGCGCCATCAACACCAGCAGGCCGACGGTCTTGAGCGTCACGGTCTTCCCGCCGGTGTTCGGCCCGGTAATGAGCAGGGTCTTGAAGCGCTTCCCCAACTCCACGTCGATCGGGACGACGGCGCCCGTGAGAAGCGGGTGACGCGCCTCGATCATATCGACCTTCCCCTCGCGATTCAGCTCCGGCTCGACCGCGTCCATGTCACACGAGAGTTTCCCCTTGGCCGAGGCGAAATCGAGCCGCCCGAGCGCATCGAGAGTGACCCGCAGTTCGGGCGCGGCGACGGAGACCATGCCGCTCAGTCGGCGGAGTATCCTATCGACCTCCTGCTGTTCGGCGGCGGCAAGCTCTCGTAGCTCGTTCCCAAGCTCGACCACGGCCGTGGGCTCGATGAACACGGTCGCACCGCTCGCGCTGCTGTCGTGGACGATGCCCGCGATGCTGTGCTTGTGCTCCGATTTCACCGGTATGCAGTAACGATCCCCGCGCTGGGTGATGACCGGGTCCTGAATCTGCGTACGATGGTCGGCGGAGTGGATGATCGCGTTGAGCTTGTCGAGCATCCTGTTGTGGACGGTCTTGATCTTGCTCCGAATCCGCGCGAGTTCGGGGCTCGCGGTGTCGCGCACCTCGGCCTTGTCGCTGATCGCCTCGTCGATGGCGCGCTCGATCTGGGGGAGCGGCGTGATGTTCGCGGCGATCTCCATCAGCTTCGGGGACTTGTCCGCACGTTTGACAATGTAGTTGCGCAGTCTGCTCGCGGACGAGAGCGTCCCGGCGACCCGGAGCAGTTCCGCGGGCTGAAGGAGCGCCTCAACGGAGGCCTTCCCGACGAGCGGCCTGATGTCGTGGATGCCCCCGAGTGGAAGGCTACCCTCCTCGCGGATGATACGCGCGGCTTCGGTGGTCTCGCGTTGGCCTTCGGTGATATTCAGCCAGTCCACGCCCGGTTCGAGTTGGCGTGCGACATCGGCGCCGAGAGCGCATGACGTCCGCTCCAGGAGCATCTCGATGATCTTGTCGAACTCCAAGACTCTGAGGGAATGTGCATCCATGATCGCACAATTCTATCAGGAATGGCGCTCGGGAACAAGCTTGGGGCGGCTACTGCCACGTGATCTCCTTGCCGTTGCTCATGAGCGTCGCCACATTGTCGGTCTCAGGCTCGAAAGCCACACCGATCTCATACATTCCGTTTTCCTTCGAGTCTGCGATGCCGAAGTTCGGCTGATCCGGCCAGCCCAGATGGAAGTCGGGTGAACTCCAACGGAACACTTCCTGGTACGCAGTGCGGTCCAGCTTGTGCACCAGCAGGATCATCTCGGCCCGCTTGCCGAGTTCCTCCCGTCGCCCGACTACGGTGAAGATCTCGGGTACGAGATCTCCGTCCATGTCCACAGGGACCGACATGTGAACGTAGCCGGCGCTACCAAACGGCAGCGAGTAGTTCACGGAGCGTATAGCTTGGTGCATCGTCCGCCTATCGTCTTCCGAAGGCGGTTTCGGCGGATCGGCCTGCAGGTTCTGAAGATGCCTGAGCCTGGTGATATGGAAATCCGCCTGGCGGGCATAGGTCTGGTCCGGCGCAGACGTATCGTTGGGGACGGTCTCAGTCCCGTGAGTCTTCTTCAGGTAGCCCCATGTGGCGATCGCTTCCCCCAGCTTGCCAATGAACTCGCGGAACAGCGCCAGTTCATGCAGAGCGGAAGCCTGTTCTTCCCCAGTGCTGCTGTGAACCAGGGCTACCATCCGTTCCTCCTCTCCCGCGCGAATTGTGGTGGCGTGCGCGTGGGACAGAGCGACGATCACGAGAACTCCTGCGAGCACATAAACGACCTTTCTCATCTTGACCTCCATGAAGTGAGACATCACGGGTGTATACGTATCTGCTCCTTACCTTGTTACGGAGAAGACGGAGAGGCCGATCGGACCGGCCGCGTCATATGGAGGATGAGCCGAGTTTCTGCCGAAGTTACCTTCGAGGCCCATGAGTTGTGCCTCTACGCACCTAAGCTTTGAGGAAGTTGTGACTATGAAGACAAGATTCGCCATACTCGTTGCGCTGCTTATCTGTACGCCTGCGCTTGCACAGACATCCCTGAGGATCACCACCGGCGTCCCCGGGAACCTCCTGTACGTGGGACAACCGGTCGAACTGAAGATCGAAAAGGCGGCGGAGATCGTCTCGCCTGTCGACTGGGAGATCAAGGACCTCGACGGGAAGATCGTGGCATCCGGGAGTGAATCAGGCGGATCGATCAAGCCGGATGTGAAGCAGACCGGCATTTACTATATCGAGTGCCGCACCGGCGACGGCAAGGCGTCCACGAAAACGACGTTCGCCGTCATACACGAGATGCCGTCGGTCGGCAGGGAGACATCCGCCTTCGGGATCAACGGCGGGGCGCTGTTCCACATCGATCTGGCGGACATCCCGACGGTCGGGAAGGCGCGCCTCGACCTCTGTCAGCGACTCGGAGTCAAGTGGGGACGCAACGACTTCTGGTGGGGCAAGATCGAGCCGGAGTTGCAGACGTACAACTGGGGTCAGGCCGACGCGGCGGTCGAGATGTATCGCAGCCACGGGATGGACCTCATGCCGATCTTCTGTTACTCCAGCGCCTGGAACAGCCCGAACGCCCCGGCTGATGACGTAGAGGCGAACAATTTCGCCGCGTACGCCGGCGAACTCGTCGGGCGGTACAAGGATAAGGTCCACTACTGGGAGGTATGGAACGAGCCGAACATCAGCCAGTTCTGGTCTCCGAAGCCGAACGCCGACGATTACGCGCGACTCCTTAGGGCGACGCGCACAACCACAATCGCGACCGATCCGAAGAGCAAGCTCGTCGGATGCGTGACTGCGGGACCGGACACTCAATTCATCCGCAAGGTGCTCGAGGCCGGCGCGGGAGACGCGTTCGACATCCTCTCGATCCACAACTATTTCTGGACGGACGAGGGCATCATCAACGACCTGCGAAGCATTCGCGCGCTGATGTCCGAGTTCCAGCAGGAGAAGCCGATCTGGATCACCGAGATCGGATGGCCGACGGGAAAGAACTGGATGAGCGAGGAAGACCAGGCGAAGATGCTCGTCCGCGTCTTCACGCTCTCGCTCGCGGAGGGAGTCGAGCGGCTTTTCTACTACAACTCCACGGACTATCAGCCGTGGGATTCGGGCGGATGGGATGGCAGGACGGGCCTCTTCGATCAGGGGGATATCCCGAAGGCAGCGGCGGTCGCGTACAACGAATTGATCTGGCAGCTCGGCGGGATGAAGTACGGCGGAAAACTCAACGTCGGGAAAGGCGTCTACGGGAGATACTTCGCGCGCGGGGACGAGCAGACGGCGGTGATATGGACAACGGGCAGCCAGCGGGTCACGGTGAGCCTCCCGACGAACGCGCCGGAGGTCACAGTGATCGATATGCTCGGGCGCGAGAGCTTCGTCAAGCCGGAGAAGGGCATCCTGAGCCTCAGTGTGACCGACCGGCCTCAATACGTGAAGCTCAGGGGCACGGCGCTCTTCGTCCTCTCCGGGGCCGACATCGTCCCGGAGCGGCTCTTCATCGGCATGGAGCAGGAGGTCGATGTCACCCTCAGGGGCGCGGCGGTGTTGCACGGTAAGGCGGTCCGTCTGATCGCGCCAACGGGATGGAAGGTGTCGCCCGCGGTCGCCACTGCCGAGGAGGGCGACATGGGCGTCCGCGTCTGCCGCTTCAGAGTGACTATCCCGCAGGACGTGACCCCTGACACATACGAACTCGCCGCGATGATCGAGGGAGTGTCGGACCTCAGGATCGCGAAGGGTATCGAGGTTGCCTCGCCGGCCAAAGTCACGATCATCCCGCCGTCGGAGTTGAAGCCGGGATACACGAAGCTGAAGGTTTCGGTCGAGAACAGGTGTGATCGGATCATCGAGGGGACCATTACGGCGGGCATCACGGGTGAGACGCCCTCGGTTCCGACTGATGTGCGACTCAAGCCCGGCGCGTCCACCGATTACCGCCTCAATCTGCCCGCACCCGAGGCGGTCGGCGAGACGGAGGTCACGATTTCCGCCACCCTGGATTCAGACATGTCCGACGTCTCCGACACCGTCCGACTCGATCCCCTCGCGGTTGTGCAACCGACTGGCGCAATCGCCGTCGACGGCAAGCTGGATGACTGGGCCGCGGTGAAGCCGATCCTGACCGAGACCGGGGGCACTCACGTCAACCAGAAGGGCACATGGGGCGGGAAAGCCGACCTCGGGGCCAAGGCGTGGGTCGCGTGGAAGCCGACCGGCCTCTATCTCGCGGTAGACGTGACTGACGACGTGAACGTCTTCCCCGGCGATGAGTCGGTCTGGGAGGCGGACAGCCTCCAGGTGGCGATCGACTCCGCGAACGATGCGGTCTCGGAGGGATTCGACGAGCGGAACGACTTCGAGCTGGAGGTCGGCAAGATCAACGGCCAGGACCGAGCGGTCGGCCTCGTCGCGCCCAAGGGGGTTGACCTCAAGGGCCTCGAGATTGCTATACTGGCGAAACCCGGCGGCGGCGCGGTCTACGAGATGATGATACCCAGGGGCATTCTGGGTCTCTCACCGCTCGAAACCGGGCGGCTCATCGGTTTCTCGTTCCTCGTGAATGATAACGATGGGCAGGGGCGCAAGTCGTGGCTCGAACTCACGCCCGGTATCGGCCTCGGGAAGGACCCGACGCAATACAAGGATCTGTGGCTGAGATGAGGAGAGGGGCTGGAGGCTACATGTATCTCAAGCATATGTTTGACAAGAGCGAAGTGAACCTCGCACTGGAGGTCTTCCTGCGAGAGTCGGTTGACTGCCTCGGTGGCGATCTCGTCTCGGTGATCGTCTACGGCTCACTCGTATTCGACGACCTTGCACCGGGATACGGCGACCTCGATTTCCTGGCAGTCGTGAAGGACGACATCGCGGAGTCGATGTTCGGACGGCTGTCGGATCTCCGCAAGCCACTCAGGAGCGGGCACTTCGGCCTCATCCCGACGATGATCGAGGGCGAGTTCGTGCCAAGGAGGTCGCTCGTGGAGCCGGAGATCGGGCAGTCGTACTACTGGGGGACGAGCAGCGACAAGCCCAGGATCGGGAGCAGCGTCGTCGGGCTCGTGGCGGAGGTCGTCCACCAGTTGGGCGTCGTGATCTATGGCGAGGACGTGCGGCAGGAGGTCGCGCGGCCGACCCGCGAGCAGCTCATTGCCGACCTCGGGCATCACGCGCCTGGATTCCGCGACTACGCGAAGGTTGGGGGGCTACATGCGGTCGATGGACTGCTTACCGTCGCCCGGATGCTTATCTTCCTCCGCGAGGGGCGGCTCAGCTCGAAGTCCGAGGCGGCTGAGTGGGCATACGCGAATGCGCAGGGTGCGTGGAAGGAACACCTCCCGCGGGCGAGGCAGGTGCGCCTCAATCCCTGGATGGCTAGCCTTGCCGAGACCAAGCGCTGGCTGAATGACCTGGACGTGCCGACCAACCAGGCCTGTGATGAGCTTGAGGAAATGCTGAATGGATCTCACTGAGAAAACCCTCGAGTCGAATCGGATATACGACGGGAAGATCGTCAATCTGCGCGTGGACACGGTCGAGCTGCCGAATGGGCGCGTCTCCAAGCGTGAGGTCGTCGAGCACAGGGGCGCGGTCGCGATCGTGCCGATGCTCGATCACGAGAAGATCGTGCTGGTGCGACAGTACCGGCAGCCGGTCGGAGGCACGATCCTCGAGATCCCGGCCGGCACGCTGGATCGCGGCGAGGACCCGTTCGACTGCGCTCGCCGGGAACTCGTGGAGGAGATCGGTTACTTCCCGGAGAAGCTGACGGAGATGTTCCACTCGTATCTTTCCCCAGGGTACTCGAACGAGTTGCTTCACACATTCCTGGCGGAGGATTTGCGCCAGGAGGAAGTGAACAGGGATTCGGACGAGTTCCTGGAGGTCGTGGAGTTCAATCTGACGGATGCGGTGGAGATGATCCGCACCGGCGAGATCGTGGATGCCAAGAGCATTTGTGGCATACTGCTAGCGTCTCGGCTGTTCAAGGAATGTTAGAAACCGGTAGGAGGTTCCATGCTTATCATCGGAGAACGGATTAACACCAGCAGGAAGGTCAAGGGAGAGCCGGTCATCGAGAACGCGGTCAAGGCCAGAGACGCCGCGTTCTTCATCGACTTGGCGACGAAGCAGTACGAGGCGGGGGCGACGTGTATCGACGTGAACGCGGGCACGCTCCTGCAGGGCGAACCGGATGCGCTGGAATGGCTCGTCACGACGATTCAGGGCGCTCTCGACGTGCCGTGCGCCATCGACAGCCCGAACCCCATCGCGATCGAGCGAGCGCTCAAGGTTCACAAGGGCCAGGCGATGATCAATTCGATCACCGCCGAGGAGGCTAGGTACAACAACATCCTCCCGCTCGCCAAGCAGTATGAGACCCAGGTCATCGCGCTTGCGATGGGCGACGACGGCATCCCTCCCGACGCAGAGGGCCGGATCAACGTGGGCCGCGAACTGATCGGCAACCTGACCGCCGCGGGTATCAAGCTCGACAACATCTACGCCGATCCGCTCGTCTTCCCGATCGCAAACGGCGCGGAGTTCGGGCTGGCGGTTCTCGATACGATCCGCACTCTGAAGGCCGAGTTCCCCGGGATCCATGCCAGCGCCGGGGTCAGCAACGTCTCGCACGGGCTGCCTCAGAGGAAGTTCCTCAACCAGGCGTTCACAGTGATGTGCATGACCGCGGGGCTCGACGCGGCGATCATCGACCCGATGGACAAACAACTGATGGCGCTCGTATACTCCACCGAGGCGCTTCTCGGCCACGACGATTTCTGCGTCGAGTATCTGTCCGCCTCCCGCGAGGGGAAGTTCGAGTAGAATGCGGGAATCAGCACGGTAATAGAACGGCCGTCCTTCCGGGCGGCCGTTCTGCTTTTGTGTTGCCCCTCAACTGCTAACTGTAAAGTGCAAACTGTGAAACTTTCTGTTGACACTGTGAACGAGCTGTGTTATACTGCGATACGTTAGGATTGCCGGCCCGGATTTCTGGGCAGAATGAAAAACTGAAGCGCCGAATCTCCCACCGGGGGAACGGGGAACCTGTTCCTGGGGCGTATCGCACATTGGTGCGTAGGGCAACTCTTCAGCCCAAGCCCGTCAGCTAACTCCGTAGGCGCGGTGTGAAGAGAGCATTAGTCAACACGAATGCGTGTTGAGCCCCGCGATCGCTCGATTGCGGCTCTTGTGTGGCCTCTACGGAAACTCCCACTGTTAATGCTCTTCGCAAAGCACCCATGTCACGCGTGGTCCACGTCGGACCGTGCAGTTTTCGGAAGGATGTAGTGTATTGCAAAGTAGCAGGAACAGAGCTGTTCTGATTCAGGTTATCGTCGGATTCGTGCTTAGCGCAACAACTGCAGGAGCGGCGGAGGTCGAGCACAATATCGGGAAGGAATCCCCCGTAGTGAGCGGTCTCCCGGTCATGACGCTCTATGCGGTCAAGTCGCCGAGCGACCGCACGGACCTCAAGCTCCTTGACCACAAGGTGCCTCGGCCGGCACGGACCGTTTCGACCGCTCCGAAGCCGAAGCCTTCGGTCAGACCCGTCCCAAAGACCAAGCCTGCGCCGAAGAAGGTCGTGACGGCTCCCAAGCCTCAGCCCAAGCCGGCTGTGAGCAAGCCCACGCCGGCCCCCAAACCGAAGCCGGTCGCCGCAAAGCCTGCCCCGCAGAAGCAGGGGCTGTTGTCTCGGGTCATGCAGGGAGCTCGAGCCTCACGAGCCGCGCCGCATCGTGGGTTGGCACGCGCTACATCTGGGGCGGCCTGTCGAGCCGGGGAGTCGATTGCTCGGGCTTGACGAGCCTGCTCTACAAGTCGCTCGGGATTGCGCTCCCCCATTCCGCCAAGCAGCAGTACAAGATGGGGCAGCCCGTTGCGAAGAAGGAACTGACTCCCGGCGACCTGGTCTTCTTCAATACGACGGGAGCGATCTCGCACGTGGGCATGTACATCGGCGACAACAAGTTTGTCCATGCCGCCAACCGGCGCAAAGGAGTGCGGACCGACAGCCTCGGCACTCCGTACTACAGCAAGCGATATGTCGGCGCGCGCCGATACATCTAGCCAAAGCAGGAAACGTGCCCCACCCCGTCAAACCTATTCAGCGATGTACGTACTGGGACTCGATGTAGGCACACAGGGGGTACGAGCCGTCGTCTGCGATGCCGAGGGGAACGTCCTCGCGCAGGCACGGCAGGAGTTCGCCGCCCCATGCCAGGTCGAACTCCTGCCTCCGGGTTGGACCGAACAGCAGCCCGCGGATTGGTGGGAGGCGGCCGAGTCGTGCCTCAGCCGAGTGGTCGCGCAACTGCGGGAGTCCGGCCGATCACTCGATGACCTGAGGGCGATCGCGGTCGACTCCACATCGGGCACGGTCGTCACTCTGGATCGATCAGGCAGACCGCTTCGCCCCGCAATCATGTACAACGACACGCGTGCCGTGTCGGAGACCGCTGAGTGTAACTCCGCAGGCGCTGATCTCATCGTCAAGCTCGCATACCGGTTTTCGGCCTCATTCGCCCTCCCCAAGATCCTGTGGGTCAAGCACAACGAGCCCGAGATCTTCGAGCAGGCCATTTTCATCCACGCCGCCGACTACATCGTGGGCAAGCTCACCGGCGACTTCCTGACTTCCGACACGTCGAACGCCCTCAAGACCGGCTACGACCTGATCGACGGGCGCTGGCCTGAGTTCATCGAGGCGTCACTCGCAATACCGGCCGGCAAACTGCCCACCGTCGTCAGTCCGGGGACCATCATCGGCGAGGTGAGCGACGAGTGCGCACGACAGACCGGCCTGAGACGGGGAACGTCGGTGGTAGCGGGAGTGACTGACGGCACGGCGGGCTTCCTGGCATCGGGAGCGGTCCAGATCGGCGACTGGAACAGCACGATCGGGACGACACTCGTCATTCGCGGGGTCTCCAGTGAGCTGATCCGGGATCCGCTGGGACGAATCTACAACCATGCGCACCCTGACGGCTACTGGCTTCCCGGCGGCGCCAGTAACTGCGGGGCGGAGTGTCTCCAGCAGCTCTTCCAGGGGCGCGACCTCGACCAGCTCAATGCCTACGTGCCGCAGTACTCGCCGACCGCCCTGCTCGTCTATCCGCTCGTTCGCATCGGAGAGCGGCTCCCATTCGTCGATCCGCAGGCGGAGGGATTCATCGTCGGTGAGCCACGGGACAGTCGCGAACTCTATGCGGCGTATCTGGAGGGAGTCGGTTACGTCGAGCGGTGGTGCTATGAACTGCTGGGCGACTTGGGCGCGGAGATCGGCGACACGATCTACACAACCGGCGGAGGCGCGCAAGAGCCCCGAGTGGATGCAGGTCCGCGCCGACATCCTCAACAAGCGGATCGTCCGTCCGGCTTCGACCGAATGCGCCATGGGTACAGCAGCGGTCGCTGCTTCGAGAACGATCTATCCCAATCTCGAAGCAGCCGTCAGAGCGATGATCGAGCCGGGAGAGTCGGTCGAGCCTGATGCCTCACGAGTCGATCTCTACGAGCAGCGGTATCGCGCTTTCCGCCAGGCGTGCTCCTTGAAGGGTTATGAGTAGGAGTCAAGGGGCGCATCCGTCGAATGTCCTGATGGTTCGATCTTTGTATACAAAGCCGCGCGAACCTGTGTCAAATACGTAGGACGCACGGATTTTCAGCGGTGTAGTAGGAGGTAAGATTATGCGATTCTTGATGATTCTGGGCATGGTGTGCCTGTTGGTGAGCGCAGCGTGTGCCGCCGACCAGCCAGCCCCCGCAGCGGCTGCGACCCCCACGAAGGTCTCCCTTCAGTTCGAGGATGTCGATGCCGGCCAGGCATTGATCACCCTCTCACAGAAGGCGCAGGTCACGATTCTCGGTGACGCCACGGTGAAGGGCAAAGTCAACTGCGGACTCAATGATGTAACTACCGAGCAGGCGCTCGATACGATCTGCAAGACCAACGGCCTCGAGTGGTACAAGGCATACATCGGCGCCGTGCCTAACGAAAAGCCGAATGCAGCGAAGATCCTCGCGCTTCTCGATGCGCTGAAGGCACTCGGGAATACCGCTCTGATATGTCAGGGCCCGGCGAAACAACAGACGGCCTTCGTTCCGGCCGCGGAGCCCGGGACTGTCGATCTTGCTCCGATGGCTGATACGCTGAAGCTCAAGCCGGTCTATGTAGTGCGCGCAGTTCCCAAGCCGATCGATCCCGCTGCTGCGAAGGCAGCCACCGACGCGCTAGGGAAGCCCGCAAATGATGCGACTGCTGCGGCAAACCAGTTGTGGGGCTATTTCTCCCAGATGCCTGTTCAGCAGCAGTATCAGGTCATGCACGAGATCGGGAACATGATGCGCAACAACATGACCCCGGAGCAGCAGGACCAGATGCGTCAGATGTGGCGACAGAACGGTGGTCAGGACGGCGGGGGACGCTGGAGAGGCAACGACCAGGGCGGCCCAGGCGACCGTCAGCATGGTCCGCCACAACCTAACTGATCCCCACGTTCACCTTGTCTCAGGGATTCGGAAGCCCGATCGGCGTCTGTTCGCCGGCCGGGCTTCTTTGTTGACATCCATGCTCGATATGCCTCACAATAGGGCCACGTGCCTGCGGCGCCGGTCGCCGCCGATAATCCACTCGTGAAGGGAGCACCGATATGCGAATCGGTTTCATCTGTGACCTGTCGGAACATGATTTCGCCTTTGCCCGACAGAACGGCTTCAAGTGCGTCGAGTTCAACGGAGCGGACAACGTCGAGTTCACCTCCAAGGCGTCCGAATTGGCGACCTACGTCAAGGAATACGGCATCGATTTCAACATGATCGGGCTGTTCGGCCGCAACTACATCAGCGACGACGCGTCCGAGCGCGCGAAGCATCTATCGGACGCAAAGAAGACGATCGACTTCTGCGAGGCGATCGGATCGCCCTTGTTCGTCACAGGAGCAGGACACGAGGAGGATCGGACCCTCGCGGAGAACGTCCGCCGCGCGACCGATCACCTCGGCCAACTGATCGAGTACGGCAAGCCAAAGGGCGTCCGGGTTGCTCTCTACAACTGCCACTGGGGCAACTTCGCCGTTGCGCCGGATTCCTGGGAGCTTCTCATGCCTGCCCTGCCCGACCTCGGCATCAAGTACGACCCGTCCCATGCGATCGGCGATAACCGCGACTTCCTGGCCGAGTTGAGGGACTGGGGCAAGAAGGTCTATCACGTCCACGCGAAGGGATCGCTCGTGATCGGCGGCAAGAGGTTCCCCGATCCGATGCCCGGCATGGACGAGACGAACTGGGGCGCGATGTTCGCCATCCTGTACGAGCAGGACTACCCGGGCGACGTGAACATCGAGGCGCACTCAGGCGAGTGGATCGCCAGCCGCCGTTACCCCGGCCTGCTCTTCTCGAAGCGCTATCTGGAGCAGTTCATTATCTAAGCTATGTCGTGTAGTGGCCGTGCCTCTGTGCCGGCCAGTGGGGTGAACAGGGCCGGCACAGAGGCACGGCCACTACACGGATGCCGGAGGTGTCCAAATGCTGAAAGGCCTGACCCACGTCGCCATATGGGTGACTGATATCGACCGGGCGCTCGATTTCTACCTGCGCATCCCAGGCGTGAAGGAGCAGTTCCGCCTGACTAAAGAAGACGGCAGCATGTGGCTGATCTACCTCAGGATCGCGCCATACCAGTTCGTCGAGCTTTTCCCGCGCGCCGGTAGACCCTACGAGCAGCCGAAGAACGCCGGCTACTCCCACTTCTGCATGGAGACCGACGACATCCAGGCGCTCCACAGGGAGTTGGTCGCGAATGGCATCACCCCGGATTCCGAGCCGAGGATGGGCGCAGACCGCTCCTGGCAGTTCTGGATCAAAGACCCGGACGGAAATCCGATCGAGTTCCAGCAGTTCGTGGAAGACTCGATGCACCACGAGAAGCCGGAATGATCACGTCTTACCACTGCCACTCGCGCTGGAGCGACGGTGAAGGCGAGATCGCCGATTTCGTCTGCCGTGCCGGGGAGATCGGTCTCGATGAGGTCGGGCTGTCGGATCACTATGTCCTGACGCCCGACCGCGCATCGAAGACCTGGGCGATGCCGCTCGGCGCGCTGGATGAATACGTCGCGACAGTACAGGCAGCCGCGCGGGAATCGAGCCCGGATGTCGTGGTCCGACTCGGCGTTGAGGCGGATTTCATCCCTGAGACCGCCGGTGAACTCAAGGTTCTGCTCGCCGAGTACCCCTTCGACTATGTCATCGGCTCCGTGCACCTCGTCGATGGCTTTCCCATTGACGGGAGTCCGGAGGATTGGGAGCCGCTGAACCAGGACGAGCGGGATGAGGTCATGCGAACCTACTGGATCAGGGTGAGTCAAATGGCCGACACGGGTATCTTCAGCTTCGCCGGGCACCTGGATCTCACCAAGAAGTTCGGATTCACGCCATCGATCGACCTGGCCGCAGAGATATCCACCGCGCTCGATGCCATCGCCCGGTCGGGCATGGCGGTCGAGTTGAATACCTCGGGGTGGTACGTTGCTGCTCGCGAGGAGTACCCATCGCCTCAGATCCTCAGTGGATGCCGCCGGCGGGGCATCCCGGTTCTCGTGACCGCGGATGCGCACAAGCCCGCTGACCTCAACCGCAGCTTCGATCGAGGATATGCCCTCTTGCACGAGATCGGTTACCGCGAAGTATGCAGTTTCGCGAGTGGAAACCGCGTTACCCACGCATTCTGAGCCCTGTCCCCACATTTTTGAAAACGTTTGCACATTTTTTTGCCAATCAGAAGGAGTTTTCGGTTTCAGGACCGAATCCTGTTTTTGAGGGTCGGAGCGCATAGGTTCGCGGCAATGACACTGCCTGTGGAAAGCTAGTCTCCCTATGCAAATCGACTTGGCTGTGTTTGGAACTCTGGAAGCACCGCGGTCGTATAACTGAATAGCGATAGCGCTGGATTTGCGGGCTGTCGGATTGCTCGCGGAGCAAAGTGATTGCGAGTAGCAGGCAGCCGCCATCGAACTTGTGTTCGGTGGCGGTTTGTGCTATAATATGAGCGGGCGATACCAGCGCGCGTAATAACCGGACCGGGGGGCGCAGCATGCCAGCGGGTCGTTCCCCAGGTTACCAGAGAAGGATCATACAGGATGAGCATGACTAGAGACGCGTATGCCAAGGAAGTCTTGCGAGTGGCACAGGCGGTCCTGCACGATGGGGAGACCGTCGTGTGTCCGCACGAGGGTTGCGATGAGCGGCTGTCAATCGTTAAGCAGGGCGTGTTCAGCACCAGGTCAATCTTCTGCACGGTGCATGGTCATATCTTTCAGGAGCAGAAGACCGACCCATTCAGCAAGCTCGATTGGGACAAGGCCGCACAGGATCCGGTAGACGATGAGGAAGAAGAGTGGGATGGCGCAGAGAGTCTCATAGATACGGAATTCAATTTATATGACGACTCGACTGGTGTCTAGCCGGTGATCGGACGCAATCATTCATCCGTCAGCCCGCATCATGCACTCGCCCATGCTTGATGCGGGCTTTCATTTTTAGAACCCCACGACCCGCACATCCAATCCGAACTCCTGGAACCGATTCCGCCAGGTGAAGGTGGACTCGACGCAGTGGAATACCTTGGAGACCGAGACCTCGCTATCGAAAAGCCGGCCCCGGCTGATGTCGTATCTCCCCCCAATAGCAAACGTGTAGTCGCCGATCGGATACTGAAGTCGCCCGGCAAACTCCTGTGGGACCTCGATGGGATCGAAGTCGAAAGGCGTTTTGCCCGTGATGGCATGAGTGATATAGGTGAGAGAGACATATGACTTCAAGCCGAGCTTCCGAGCCGCCGCGAACTGAAACCCCAGGCCGAGGTAGCTATCGCCTGTGCCGTAGTGCGAGACACGTGCGAGCACCCCGGGCATCAGCATCGTATTGCCGACGTGAACCGGATCGAACCACGCGAGCGCCCGCAGGTCGACTCGTGTGGACTCGACTCCCGAGGGCTCCTCGCTGAAGTGACCGATGCCCGCCTCGCCGATGATGTGTACTCGGCCGCGCGGGAAGGTTCTCAGATCCCTCCCCAACGAGGTATCCTCCGGCATCGGATCAAGCACCCTTCTTGGGATATTGAGGGATTCGTTCCGGGCATCGTCGGTCCTCGGCGTTCCCTTGCTGTAGAAGCGATATGACAGTTCAGGCATCCGAGTCAGCATCGTGTCCGAGGTCCTGCCACCGTAGTACGGCTCGCGGTATGTCAGGTTCAGGTAGACCGGCTTGCCGGCCACACGGTCGAGCTTGAACCCGCCCTGGAACGCCTGCTCAGTCGAAAGCCTGATTGAGAACTTGCCGGCCATTCCCGGCCTGCTCGAGAAATCGAGGTCGTGGGCGATGTATGTGCCGAACCTGGCGCTGACACCGACAGACGGCACCTTCATGCCGCTACGGCGTCCCTCCCTTAGGCCGACGGAGTACCTTGGCACTCGGACCAGCGTTCGTCCGAATGCCACTATGCGGACGCCCCTGGCGATCAGCTTGTCGTTCGGGCGGATGATCAGTTCGCGGGCGAAGAGATAGTAGTGCGGAACCGCTCGATTGCACGTCGTGAACGTTGAATCCGTCAGGGTATATCCCTCGGGCTTCGAGTCCATCGTCTCGCCGTGGAAGTAGAAGCCATCCGCGCTCGCGGAGGCGTCGGCGAAATGGCCGATCTTGGTCTTGTAGTTGTAAACGAAGGTGGAGCCCTTGACTTCCCGCTCGCCCTGAGCGAACGTGACGTTGCCACGCGCCTCGAAGTCGCCGGTGAACGCGTTACCGCTCACCCGATCGGCCGTCAGGGTGAGGTCGTTGTATCGGACGAACGCGTTCCCCTCAGCGCGAAACTGCTGAGTGTCGTAGTCGTATTCGGAGTCGTCGGCCTTGACGTAGATGCCGGTCAACGCTTCCTGATCCGTGGCAACATCGGTGGCCGAAAACGCCGGCGACAAGGCGAGGAGTATGAGCGGTATCCAGAGTCGTAAGCTCAAAGTCGAAAGCACCACACACTGTAGGGGCGACCTTCGACGGTCGCCCGTGGGAGGCCGTTGAAGGCCTCCCCTATGCAAAGTCGTTCTCGATGTCGCGCTCGACCTTCTCGGCGAGCTTCTCGGCGGGGACGACCCCCATGCTGAGCCGGAAGTCCTCGTCATCGTACATGCGCGTCTTCACCACAACCGGCATCGGAACGGCATGGCCGATCACGAGCGCCTGCTGTTTGCTGTCCAGACTCGCCAGGACGCTCCGCAGGCCGCCTGAGCCGCTGACGCCGGTCATGACCGCATCGATATCTTTCTCGTCGTTCAGGAGGCACGTAATGCGCGTGCCGACCTGTGACAGAACCTCCGCGTCGATCCCGGAGGGCCGCTGATCGACGACGAGCAGCGTCACATTGTACTTACGCATCTCCCTCGCGATTGTTCCAAAGATGGTCTGCCCGGCAAGCGACGGGTTGAGGAACTTGTGCGCCTCCTCGATCGTGATCACGAGGGGCGTCACCTTCCCTTTGTCGCCGCCGAGCGACTCCTCGGTCTTCTCGACGTACTTCGCGTGGATGCGCCGGGTAAGGATGTTCGCGACAAGCATGTACCTGAGCGGCTGAGTGTGCTGTCCGAACTCCAGGACGACGTGCTTGCCGCCTTCGATGTAGCTCATGATCTGCCTGACCGCGTCCACGTCGATCATGTGCTTGGCATCGTCGATCAGGAACGACTTGCAGCTCTCGGCCAGGACTCGCAACTTCCTCTGAAGAGCGGCGAGCGCCCCCTGGTGGACGTTATTGTGCTCGCAGAAGTCGTCGATGTCGTCCCGCTCCATCTCCATGAGCTTGCTCAGCCAGCGATCCTCGAACCGACTGACGAGCGCGTAACCTGTCTCGACCGCCGTTGAGGACAGGTTCAGATCATTCTGCAAGAGGATGATGTCGTCAACAGTCACCTGGCTGTACGGGATCTTGACCTCGAAGTCAATCGGCGCGCCTCTTCTGCGAGACGAGTCCGGGTCGAGGGAAAAGACGGCCACGGTGTCGCGGAAGTACTGCTTCAGGCCGCGAACCTCCGCGCGGTCGCCCTCTACAGTGCCTTTCCAGCCATATTCGCTGTGCATGTCGAAGACGAGGTTCGCCGCCTTGCGGTTCTTGATGATACCGCAGAGCATGATCCGCGTCAGGAACGTCTTGCCCGTACCCGACTTGCCGAAGATGCCGTTGCTCCGCTCGACGAACCGCTCGAGGTCGATGCAAACGGGCGTCTCCTCCATATCCAGCGGCGTCCCGATGTTGAAGAACTTGCAGTCCTGGTTCTCATCGCCGAAGATGCGGTTCACATCGAGCGCGGTCGCGTTCAGGACAGGGCTGAAGTGGCCGGGGATCGTCTTGACGGGCAGCAGATCGGCCTCCAGGTCGTTCTTCGACACCATCAGCATCGGGCGCAGGGAGACCGTGCCGTAGGTCGTCGTGCCGCTGAGGATCCGGCGCATCAGCTCATCCTCCCGGCTCGGGGGATTATCGAGCAGGCCGCGCGCGGATGTGCTCAGGGTGACGTCGGTGATCATGGAGAAGAACTTGTACTTATCGCCTTCCACGACGACGAACTTCCCGGCGCGGACGTCCTCGACCGACTGCCCCGCGTCGAGCTTCATCTCGAGGCCCTCGACGAGCGATCCCTGGACGACCTGCCCGATTTCCTCTGTCATGGCACGATCCTCCTGACGATCGCATGAAGCCGCTCGTAGTCGTCCTTGAGCAGGTTCGCGAGTTCCTTGCCTGCGTTCACCAGAAACTCAGAGTCTCCTCCCCGCGCCGCAAAGCTCTCACGGATGCAGGCCGCGACCATCTCGTCCGATGGCGCATTTCGGAAGCCCACCAGGGTGCGCAGGAAGTCCATCCGGTGGGTCAGCAGCGCGATCTCGTCGGCGGAGCACTCGAATACCTGAGTGTGGATCTTCGGCGGCATCGGTGGCAGATACTGGTGAATCGAGCCGTTCTGGGCGTATCCCACGATCGCCGCCTGGAACTTGGTCATCAGCAGCCACTCGGCGAGTTGAGGCTGCTCGCGCGCCAGTTCGTCCTCGTCCTTCCAGTATGCGCGGGGCTGCTTGCCGGTCTCGGTGCTGGTCGTGGTCGCGCTGTAGACGACGGCGAAGATGGCGGGGTGGACTGCAGGAGGCGCAAACGGATCATCCAGATCAGCCACCGGCCCTTCAGTAGTGTCAAGCGGAATCTTGACGAAGCTGCCGAACCTCGGCGGCGCGTGGAGCATGAAGCTCTCCGCCGTGAACTCCGAGGTGCTCGCCTCGATTATTTCGCCTATGAATTCCTGTTCGTTAGCCATGGTGTTGAAGCTCTGATCTTGGCGCGCTTGGCGTCTTGGCGGTTAGTACCCCTTCGATATCCGCTTCAGGCTGCGGGTGACCGGCGCGCCATGCTTGATGAGCGAGCGCTCGATCAACTCGTAAAACGCCCGGCGGTCCGGTCCCTGAACAACCGCCTTGTCGTGCGCCTCGGAGAGCGCGACCGGATACCCGCGTCCCTTCGCCGCCTGGTCGTAGCAGACCGAGTGTACCAAGCCGAGGAGCTTCTCATCCTCCGCGACCCAGAGCGGTATCTCGATGCGCACGATTTCCTTATCGACGTTCAGGTAGAAGGCCCTGATGTCGTGTTCGCCGTAAGATGCGAGAATCCTTGATTGACTGGTGAAGATGACCGACCGCTCGCCCTCACCGAGTCGCTGCTTGAAGACCATCCGGTCCGTCAACCTGCCGAGCTGTTCGCATGGTCGCTCGCCATCGGAATGCGGACACCGGTCACAGTCGACCGAGGGCATGTCGCAGAGCATCACGCGCATCGAGTTGACGAAATCCCTGCTGCCCGGGTCGCTGATGTAACCCGCGATCGGGATGTTCAGGCCGCGGGCGACTTCGAACGTGGCGAGGTACTCGTCGAGGATGCGCTGCTTGAAGTCGGGCGGCTCGTTCTCCAGGGACCAGCGGATGAGGCTGCCGTCCATGAGGGCGACCACGGGGACGCCTTTGTCGGCGGCGTCGGCGATCGCGTGGAGCATCTCGAGGCTCTCGGCGGCGGTCCTGCGAATCCCCAGAAGCTTCTCGGCGACCGGGACCTTCCGCCCACCGTACTCCTCGAAGATGTCCTCCTCACGGTAGCAAAGCTTCGGGACCGAACGGAACGTCGGTCGAGGAAGTCCCTGCGCATGCAGTGGCCGTGCCTCTGTGCCGGCCTCACGCACCTGCGTGCCGACCTCACCCGTCGCTGGCCGGCACGGAGGCACGGCCACTACGGGTTGGCGCGGTCCGTAAAAGATGGTGACGCTCGATGTGTTGATGAGAAAGCACGACGCCGCCTCGTGCTTGTCCGACGCGATCTGAGAGCCGTCGACCGCGACGACGCCGTGCGGCAGCGTGCGTTCAGGGCACGGGAACGTCTTGTCGGGACAGTCGTCGAAGCTCGACAGCAGCCATGAGGTGCGCGCGTCCTTGATCCGACGCCTCGCGCTCTCGACGTCGGAGGCCATATCACGGATGACTCCATCAGCCTGGCGGAACTGCTCATCGAGTCCGATGATGGATTCGGCGCTCTCCCGTCCGAAGTCGTCTATGTCACGCAGGATCTTGGCAAGCTCAAGCATGGGGGTCACCAGTGTCGAGTGATGAGTGATCGTACCACTCACCCCGTCGCCCTGTCAACGCGCGGACGGGAGGACCCTCCTATGGAGTGCGATGGCTCGACATCGCTTTGGTCCGGGGCGGCTCGACGCCCGCCGCGCAGAGCGGTGTCAAGCCACCGCACTCCAAAGCGACGTCGAGCCATCGCACTCCATAGAGGCTGATTCTTCGTTGCGCGGCGGGGGTTCGCGTAGTATAATGGCGTAATTCCGGCGTGGTTGAGCGTTACGGGCGAGTGGCGGAATGGCATACGCAGCGGACTTAAAATCCGCCGGGGAAACCCATGAGGGTTCGACTCCCTCCTCGCCCACCAATCCGAATGCGGAATTGGGAATGCGGAATGCGGAGTTGTGGGAGGACGCGATGAGGAAGGTCGTGAAGGGCGCTGATGAGATCACTTCTTCGGTGGTCATGGAAAGATCCGCACCCTTGCCCCTCCGTTCGTCCCCGGCGTTCAACTCGATGAGAGGTCTCGGATTTCAGATGAGGTGGAGGCGATGATGGCGAAGGTGAATACCCCGGAAGTGGACGTGATCGTGATCGGCGCAGGCCCGGGCGGCTACGTGGCTGCGATTCGTGCGGCGCAACTCGGCGGCAAGGTCGTGATCGTTGAGAAAGGCGAACTCGGAGGAGTCTGCCTCAATCGCGGATGCATCCCGACCAAGGCAATGCTCGCCAGCGCCGACATGTACGACAACATGAAGAGCCACGCGGGCGACTTCGGCATCAAGCTGGCCGGCGAGGTCACTCTCGACTACGGCAAGGTTCGCGATCGGCGCGACAAGATCGTCAACCAACTCGTCACCGGCGTCGGATTCCTCCTCAAGAAACACAACGTGCGCGTCATCAAGGGGACCGCGGCGCTCGTTTCCGCGAACACGGTCGAGGTGACACTCCCCGAGAGCGGGACGGAGAAAGTCACCGCGCGCAGCATCATCATCGCAACCGGCTCCGAGGCGGTCACAGTCCCCGTCCCCGGCCTTCAGGGCCGCAACATATGGGACAGCGACGCCGCGCTCTCGGCAACAGAAGTGCCGAAGCGGCTGCTCATCATCGGCGGCGGCGTCATCGGCGTCGAGTGGGGCTACATGTTCCGCAAGTTCGGCGCGGAGGTCAGCATCATCGAGATGATGGACCAGATTCTTCCGCTCACGGACTCCGAGATCGCGAAGGACCTCAAGCGCATTCTCGAGAAGATGGGCATCAAGATCTTCCTCGGCTCGAAGGCCACAAACGTCGACCACCAGAAGGCGGGGGAGATCGTCACGGTTGTCAACGCGGACTCGGAGGTCAACATGATCGCCGACAAGGTCCTCGTGGCGGTCGGGCGTCGCTCGGTCTGCGAGGGCCTCGGCCTCGATGCGGTTGGCGTCAAGACGGACAAGGGCAAGATCATCGCCGACGATCACATGCGGACGAGCGTCGCGGGCGTCTACGCGATCGGCGATGTCGTCGGCGGGATGCTCCTCGCGCACAAGGCCTCCGAAGAAGGCGTCGTCGCGGCCGAGAACTGCATGGGGAAGGACGCCCGGATGTCGTACAAGTCCGTCCCGGCGGCGGTGTATACGACACCCGAGGTCGCGACCGTCGGCATGACCGAGGAGCAACTCAAGGCGCAGGGCATCGAGTACAAGGTCGGCAGCTTCCAGTTCCGCGCGAACGGCAAGGCACTCGGCATCGGCGAGCGCGAGGGTTACGTGAAGTTCCTCAGCGAACCGAAGTACGGCGAGATTCTCGGTTGCCACATCCTCGGTCCGCACGCGACCGACCTGATCCAGGAAGTGGTCATCGCGATGGACGCCGAAGCGACGATCGAAACGATCGCCCGCGCGATTCACGGCCACCCGACGCTCTCCGAAGTCACCAAGGAGGCCGCCCTCGATGTGGAGGGGATCGCGATCCACAAGGGGTAGCGGTCTCAGGACGACCCGTCAAGAGCAGGTCACACACAAGATGGCCAACACGGCGTTTCGCCGAGTCTTTCTAGCGGTCTTGCCGATAGGCTTCGGCATGGGAGCGGCTGGCCTAACTACTCACGGTATCTTCGTTGAGCTATTCCTCAGGCTGCATCCGTCGCCGGAGATTGGTGTGACGGTATCGCCCCTGGCTTTCTCTGCATGGTTGTTTTTCACGATGGGACTCAGTGCGTTTGCCGCCGGAGTAGCTGCGGCCTGGTTGGAGTGTTGGCAGAACGCAGGCCGCAAACTCGGTGGCTCGGTATGGATTTGGGATGTCCTTGGCGTGGTTGGCGGCTTTTTCCGGGGCTTGGTGGTGGAGCGTGGGATTTCAGGGATTTCGCCTCCTGGTGTGGCCGCTGTTCTTGCTTCAACTGATCTTCATCCCGCTGGCTGGGATGGTTGGCAGGCGGCTGTCACAGCGCACCTGACCAACCTGATACGAAGGTATCATCTCGCGGAGCGGCGTACTTATCCTCAGCAACAGATTCTCTCCTGACAGGTGTTGAACGAATGAACTGGCACTCAAGACTTCTCTCCGTTGTATCCGCCGTTCTCCTCGCGATTGCTGTCCTCGCCGCCGGATGCGCGAAGAGGCCCCAGCAGCCCGCCACTCAAACCGGCAAGATCAAGGCCGCAGTCGTCACCGATACGGGCGGGATCGGTGACCGCTCGTTCAACGCCATGACCTGGGCGGGCGTCCAACGCGCGGGCAAGGAACTCGGTGTCGGCGCGAAGTTCCTTGAATCGAAGGAGCAGGCCGACTACGCCTCGAACCTCAGCCGTTGTGCCGCGCAGGGATACGACGTCGTGTTCGCCGTCGGGTTCCTGATGGAGGACGCGATCGCAAAGGTCGCCCCGAAGCACCCGAAGACGAAGTTCATCATCATCGACGGGAACGCCCCGGGCCTCCCGAATACAGCTTCCCTCAAGTTCCGCGAGGAGGAGGGATGCTTCCTCGCCGGCGCGCTCGCGGCGATGGTCTCGAAGACCGGCAAGGTCGGCTTCATCGGCGGCATGGAGTCCCCCGTGCTCAGCAGATTCGAGTCCGGGTACCAGGCCGGAGCGATCACTGCTCGCCGGGACGCGAAGGTGCTGGTCGCATACACCGGCCGGTTCGACGATCCCGCCAAGGGCAAGGAACTCGCGCTCGCGCAGTTCAGTCAGGGCGCGGACATCATCATGCACGCGTCGGGCTCGTGCGGCCTCGGGGTCATCGAGGCGGCGAAACAGAAGGGCAAGGGCTTCTTCGCGATCGGCGTCGACGCCGACCAGGACTACATCGCGCCGGGACGAGTGCTCACCAGCATGATGAAGCGCGTCGATAACGCGGTCTTCTCGATGTGCAAGGATGTTGTCGAAGGCAAGTTCACCCCCGGCGACCACTCGTTCGGCCTGAGGGACGGCGGAGTCGGCCTCAGCCCGATGACTTACACGAAGAACGACATCCCCGCGGGCGACCTCGACAGGATCGAGGCCCTCAGGAAGCAGATCATCGAGGGCAGCATCAAGCCGCCCGATTCACTTAGAGCATTCAAGGAGTTCAAGCCATGAAGAGATACCTCATCGCCGTGTTGATAGCATTGATCTGCGCCTCGTCGGCGCTCGCGGGCACGTCGCCGGGCAAGGTCGGCGCGTACATGAACCTCAGCCGCACGCATTCGCCGGACGCTGAATCATTGAAGGCACTCGTCAATGAGGCCGCCGATGCGGGAATCCAGTTCCTGCTCCCCTATGCGCGAACCACCGAGGGGACGGCGTTCTACGACAGCAACATCATGCCGCAGGTCCCGAGGGGCTACGACGCACTCGCTATCGTCATCGAGGCCGCGCACGCTCGCGGGATGGAGGTCCACCCCTGGTTCGTCGTCACCGCTGATGGGTACAACCAGATGTCGCCGATCCTGCGGGAGCATCCGGACTGGTGCATGGTGGACATCAACGGCAGGCGAGTGGCATGGCTCGATCCGTCATCCCCCGAGGCTCGGCAGCACGTGGTCTCGGTCATGAAGGAGATCGCCGCGAACTACGATATCGACGGCATCAACCTCGACTACCTCCGCTATGCGACGCCCGGCCGATACTGCTTCTGCGAGCGATGCACAACCGCATTCAAGGAGCGATTCCACCTCGACGCCAAGGCCGCGAACAACGCCGAGCCGGGGTCCCTCGACTGGGCGAAGTGGCGCTTGTGGAGATATCGGCAGACGAACCAGTTGATGCGCGAGCTTCGTGACGCCCTCAGGGAGGTCAAGCCCGAGGCGACCATGAGCGCGTACGTCTGGGGCGCTCAGTGCTACGGCAAGGGGTATAATATCTGCCAGGACTGGAAGACGTGGATGGATGAGGGGCAGCTCGACTGGGTGAACCCGATGGGCTACTACTCGATCCGGCGGGAGTACCTGACCGCGGCGAGGTGGAACCGCGAGTTGACGACCGACATTCCGATGCACGTAACCCTGACACGATATTCCCGGCGCGACCCCAAGAGGTCTTTGGAGATTGCGAAGACTCAGATCCGTGACGCGATGGACCTCGGGGCAGACGGGATCGTCTTCTTCAACCTCGAATCGTTCCGCCCGATGCTGAAGAAGCTCTCGCCGCTTCTCCACGACGTGTCATCCGGCAAGCTGGATCACAAGCCGTAGGGGCGGGCTTCCACGCCCTCCCGAAACGTCACGCGTAGGGGCGTGCCTTGTGCCGCCAGATGCGCCATTGCGGGCGGCACAAGGCACGCCCCTACAGCCATCGGGCGGGCGTGGAAGCCCGCCCCTACGACCTACCTGCCACGCGTTCGTCGCCAACGCGGCGGGTAATGCGCTTCGAGTCGAAGTACTCGAGGAGCGGGACGGCGTACTTGCGGCTCGTCCCGGTGAGGTCGCGGAACTGGCTGACGGTGAGCTTCCCGTTCTCGTCGAGGAACCTGCGGACCGTCTCCTCCGCCTGCGTGACCGTCGATGCGTGCAGATACATCCCTTCCGCGATCTTCACGACCTCCCCGCGATGGATCAGCAGTTCGAGGATCTCCTTCGATTCGACCGGCGGGAGACCGGTCGCGCGAAGGAACTCATCGGCGTCCGGCACGTTCAGCCCCGCATCGAGGAGTGCGCGGGAGAGCGAATCGAGCGCGGACTGCTGCTTCGGAGTGAGACTCGGCTCGAAGTCAGGCAGCCGAACCGAGGTGTCCGAGGTCACGATCTGACCGCCCGACGCCAGATGTGCCAGGATGGACGAAAACGCCTTGTTGTCCAGACCCTTGCCGGCAGTGCCCCGGAGTTCCTCGCGCGATATACCCGGCTTGAGTGGATGCCTGGCGTGGAAATCGGACAGCGCGTCACTGATTCCCGAGGCGTACTTCGACAGGACCGACGCGTGCATCAGCCGCCCGCCGTCGAGTTCTATCGCCTTGCCCGCCTGCTTGAGTGCTTCCAGGTCGGATTCCGCCCCACCCTGCTTGAGCAACTCCTGTGCAGATATCCCCGCCGTCGATTGCTTCAGCACTTGTTCGAGCAGTTCTTCGGGGGTACCCTTGCTCGAAGTGTCGAGCGATTCGATCGTGGCCTTGTCGAAGCGTTTGTGCCGCCGGGCACTCGGCTCGATGACGACTCCCCCGCCGATGGTAACCATCGGGGAATACGAGCGGATGACGAACCGATCGCCCTTGACGACCGCGGCCGGAGTCTCCGCCCTGAACTGCGCATATGCCTGCTCGCCGGGCTTCAGTTCATCGCGGTCGAGGAGCGTGAGCCTCCCAAGAATCTCGGCGGTCCCGGCATGGAACCTGACGCGAGTGCGGTTCTTGAGGGGACGCGGCGCGTTCGCCAGCAGAGTCACCCGAACATCGGACAGCTTCGAGGCCTTGAGAGTCCCCGGCGGAGCGACAACATCACCCCTGGAGAGGTCGGCGACCTCCAGGCCCGCGAGATTCACCGCCACCCGAGTGCCCGCTTCGGCCCGCTCGACCTTCTGCCCGTGGACCTGGATCTGCCTGGCGCGCGATGTGAGTCCGGACGGCATCACCTCCACCGGATCGCCGACCCGAATCGTGCCCGATACGAGCGTGCCGGTGATGACGGTCCCGAAGCCGGTGAGAGTGAACACGCGGTCGACCGGGATGCGGAACGGCCCCGATGAATCCCTGGCTTCGACCACCTCGGACGCGACCTGGAGGGCGTCGAGCAACTCGGGGACTCCGCGTCCCGTGGTGCTCGCGACGGGGATGATCGGCGCATCCTCGAGAAACGTGCCCTTGAGCCCTTCTCTCACGTCGTCCACGACAACGCCGAGCCACTCCTCGTCCACCAGATCGGCCTTGGTGAGCGCGATGACTCCGCGCCCGACCTCCAGGAGTTGGAGGATCTCCAGGTGCTCGGTCGTCTGCGGCATGATCGACTCGTCGGCGGCGATCACCATCAGGGCGACATCGACCCCGCCCGCGCCGGCGAGCATGTTCTTGAGGAACCGCTCATGCCCGGGAACGTCGACGATCCCGACCTGCTGGCCGTTCGGGAGCGTGAGGGAGGCGAACCCGAGGTCGATCGTCATCCCGCGCTCCTGCTCCTCGCGCAGGCGGTCGGTGTTGACGCCCGTCAGCGCCTGGATGAGCGTCGTCTTTCCATGATCTACGTGACCGGCCGTGCCGATGATGATGTGCTTCATAAGATTCAAGGAGCAGAGGAGCAAAGGAGTCAAGGATTCAAGTCGCAAAGGGATGATGGAGCCATCTCCCGGTCTCCCACACTCCCATACTCCCACACTCCGCCCTCGTGGACAAGGTACGGTAAGTTTCGGTATAATACCCGCGCGGACACTATATCACCTGAGCGGCTCTCAGGTCGAGAGGAGCGGGCGAGTTGGCGATCGTTTTTCTGGGGCTCGGATCGAACCTGGGTGACCCGAAGGCGAACCTCTGCGAGGCCGTCGAGAGGCTTTCCGCTCGTCCCGACCTCCGACTCGTGCGCGTATCCTCACTCTACCTCACCGCTCCCGTCGGCTACACGGACCAGCCGGATTTCCTGAATGCCGCGGCGATCATCGAGACCGATCTCAGCCCGATCGACCTGCAGGCGTTCACCAAGGAGATCGAGGACAATATGGGCCGCACGCGAAACTTCCGCTGGGGTCCGAGAGTCATAGATATTGACATACTACTCTATGATTCGGCTTCAATCAGCGATCCCGGCCTGACTATACCGCATCCGAGCATGATGGAACGAGCATTCGTCATGGAGCCGATGGCAGAGATCGCCCCCGATCTGGTACTGCCGGGCGGGAAGACGCCGGGAGAGATACTTCCGGAGTTGGGCGACCAGGGAGTAGTGAGACTGCCGGAGACCGATCAATGGCGATGTTCCGATATGAAGTGACGGATAGGACCGGCAAGATGCTGTCCGGCGCGATGAGCGCCTCATCCGAGGCGGACGTGCGTCAGAAGCTGGCCTCGATGGGCTACTCGATTCGGCAGATCCTTGCGCCGCCGATGGACATCTCCGCCCAACCGAAGTCGGCGCCGCTTCCGGTGCCGGTACCCGTGCCCGTAACCACCGCTGGCCCGACTCAACGCACGACCGCCGCACCAGGCGACCTCGTTGTCTTCTTCCGGCAGATACAGTCGCTGATGCAGTCCGGCATGAACCTCTACCAGGGGCTGATGGCGATCTACGGCCAGACCAGGCATTCGAGCATGCGCCGGATAATCGAGACCATGGCGGGCCGGGTGCAGGCAGGCGAGCGTCTCAGCCGGGCGATGTCGGAGTTCCCACGGGCATTCCCGCCACACGTTATCGGTGTCGTGGCCTCGGGAGAGGTCGGCGGGTTTCTCCCGGCGGTGCTCGGGGAGATCGCGCTCGACTACGAGATCGAGCAGCGGGCGTCGGTTCGCTGGCTGAAATGGACGCAGAGTCTGTTGTGGCTCAACTGCATAGCCACCATCTTTCTCGTACCGGCCATGCCGAACTTGCCGATAATCGCCAAGGATGGGCTTCCGGGCTACCTGCGCGCATATACCGCCGACGTCATGACGTACATCGTGCCGCCCCTCGCGATCGTCCTCATCGCATACATCGTGATCAAGGCGTTCCTGAGACGTCCCGAGATGCGTCTGGTCGCCCACGCGCTGGTGCTGAAGGTCCCAGTGATGGGCCGAGCCAGCCGTGAGAGATCGCTCGCGAACTTCTCGCGGATGCTCTGGCGGCTTCAGGCGTCGGGAGTCCTGCCGATTCAGGCGTGGGACACGGCTTCGATGGCGGCGAACAACGTCGTGGTCGCAACGAGACTCCGCGGCCAGATCCCAGCGCTTCGCACGGGCGCCAGGCTCAGCCAGGCGATGCAGGCCACGAGGCTTTTCCGCGAGGATGATCGGCGACTCCTCGAGGTCGGCGAACTGTCCGGCCAGGCGCCGGACATCCTGCAGCGGGTGGCGATGTTCTACGAAGATGCCGCGCTGTCGTCCGCGGGACGGGTACGCGCCTACGGAATGGAACTCGCCGTAGTGGCGAATTTGCTCGTTCTTGGAGCGATGGGGATAAGTCAGCTCAAGTATATGTCGAATCTGCTCGACATGTTCGACGAGCGGAATCTCGAACCAATGATATGGCTACCTTTTCTTACAAAGTGAAGGACAAAGCGGGAAACACGATCACCGGAAACCTTCAGTCGCAAGACCGGAGAGCGGCCGTGGCTTCGCTGCAGGGAATGGGCTACTGGGTGCTCGACGCGCGCGAGATCGAAGTGGCGGTCGAGCGCACCTGGAACCCTTTCAGCCTGTTCATGCTGTGGCTCATCAACCCGATATTCGGTGGGGCGCCGCCTCGGAGCATGGCCGTGTTCTACCGCCAGTTCGCCACCATGATCACTGCGGGAATGAGCCTGTCGCAGGCGCTCAATTCGCTGGGCGGCCGTGCGCCGACCAGACGGTTGAGCGCGATCTCGAGGGATGCCGCGCGAATCGTGGAGAGCGGGGGCAAACTGAGCGATGCTTTCGCCCGCTACCCCGCGATGTTCCCGGAGTTGCATCTCAGTCTACTGAGGGCGGGCGAGACCGGCGGCTCGATCGACCGGATGCTCGAACGCATTGCGGACTACACCGAGCGTGACTACAAGATCCGCCAGCGGGCGAGAATGATGACCCTATACCCGAAGATTCTGGTGCTGGCGATGATCTTCATCCCGGCAGTTCCGACACTGGTGTTCCAGGGCTTCAGCGCATATCTGCATGCGACGACGCCCATACTGGTCACGATCCTGATCTGGATCGCGGCCATCTGGATCGGATACCGCCTGCTCTGTCAGATACCCGTCTTCCGGTCCAGCGTCGACATGGCAAAGCTTACGATGCCGGTCATCGGGACGGTGGTGAAGATGCTCGCGCTCTCGAAGTTCTACCGGGCGTTCGCGAGTCTATACAGCGCCGGAGTGAGCCCATCGCAGGCGATCTCGAATGCCGGGCGCGCCTGCGGAAACTGGTATCTGAACCGCAGGCTGCAGACGACGATCCCGATGGTCGAAGCGGGCAGGTCGTTCACCGAGGCGATGGCCCAGACGCGGATCTTGCCTCGCATGACGATCGACATGCTGGCGACCGGTGAGCAAAGCGGCAATGTCGGAGATATGGTAGACAAGGTGGCTGAGTTCACAGAGAACGAGGCCGATGTCAAGATTCACCAACTGACGATGTTCGCCGGAGTGCTCCTCCTACTCGCGGTGGCGATCTACATCGGCATACAGGTGGTCGGTTTCTATCTGAAGCATTACGGATCGATGCTGGATATCAAGTAGGTAAGGGATAACGAGTAATGAGTTAGGCCGGCCCAGTTACTCATTACGCCTTACTCATTAGTAGATTCATGCCTATCAAGCGGACACATTACGAAATACTCGGCGTGCCGCGGTCGGCGACGCCGGACCAGATCAAGAAGCGCTACCGTGAGTTGGTGCGGAGATACCATCCGGACGTGGCCGACGACAAGGCCACCGCGCGCCTGGCGTTCCTGCAGATCACGGAAGCCTATCAGACGCTGAGCAATCCGGATAAGCGGGTGATCTACGACGCGGAGATGGACAAGCAGACAGCCGGCGTAACTGCGCGTCCAGGACCGCGGAAACCGACATCGACTTACACCGGGACCTATGGAAGACGCCCTCCGCCCACCGGGCCGAGACAGGCGACTCGCCCGCGAGAGACCTCCAATGCAGACAGACTCCTTCGAGATGCCGAGGCGGCCTTCATCCGAGGACAGCTCTGGGCGACGATGGATTCGGCAAAGGCGGCGATCAAGCTCGACGGCCGGAACGCTCGGGCTCACGTGGTGCTCGGCGATGTCTATCGGATGCAGGGCCGTATGGATGAGGCGGTGTCGATGTATACCGTCGCTCTTCAACTCGATCCGAAGAACGTCGATGCCATGGACAAGCTCGACAGGGCGATGCGGAAGAGCAAGAAGGCGCAATCGCCCGCCGCAGACGCCGAGCGCAAGCACGGGCTCAAGATCGGCGTTGGGCTGATCTGCGGCTGTCTCGGCACGTTCCTGCTGCTCATGCTCGCCTGGTCGCCAGGTGAGCCGATCCCGTGGTCGAAGGCACACCTGCCATTCGTGGCCACTTGGACTCCCGTGCTGATCGTGACACTCCTCGGGATGGGCGCACTGACCGGCTTCCTGCTGAGCATGACCGAGACGGTCAGATCGCTCGACGATGAGCTGGTGTTCCAGACGATCTCGTCCGGGCGGCATCTCAGCTATCCGGTCGGGCTCATACTCGTCATTCTGAACTTTTTCAACTTTTACCTGGCCGTCGGGGTATACACACTGGCGGGGATCATGCAGGACGCCATTTCGGGATCGGTGATGAAGGCGTTCCTCGCTACGGGATGCCTGCTGGTGGTCATCGGCGCCCTGTATCCGCTCGGATTCGGAGAAGTCATGGTCTGGGGCGGAAACCTGGTCTTTCCAGCCATGCTCGGCGGCTGGGCGCTCGGCGATATGGTGAAGCCCTGGGGATAAGATTGCTTGACGTAGAACCACACCAAGGAGACAACGATGTCATTTATGCTCGACGAGATCCACGAACAGCCGCACCTGATACAGAAGGTGATTGATGCGGAGAGAGGGAATGTCCGGAAGCTGTGCCGGGCGATGAAGGAGCGCGATATCAAGCTGGCGATCATCGCGGCGAGGGGAACGTCCGACAACGCGGCGCTCTTTGCGAAATACCTGATCGAGATACACAACGGGATACCTGTCGCACTGGCGGCTCCGTCGGTCATTACACTCTACGGGGCGAAGTTCGACCTGTCCCATGCGCTGGTGCTCGGCATCTCGCAGTCCGGCGAGTCCACGGACGTCGTCGAGGTCATTCGCAGTGCCGGGGAGATGGGCGCGCTGACCGCGTGCATCACGAATGTCGAGGGATCGGAACTAACGAAGATAGCCGACCACACGCTGCTCTGCCATGCCGGCGAGGAGAAAAGCGTCGCGGCGACCAAGACATACACCACGACCCTGGCCTTGATATACATGATATCCGGCATTCTGGCGAGCGAAGACGAACTCATCCCACAGCTCGAGTCGTCGGCGGGGATGATATCGAGAGTCTTCCAGGTGGAGAGCAGGATCGAGGAGATCGCCCAGCGGTATCGATACATGGAGGAGTGTAAGGTCGTCGCGCGGGGCATGAACTACGCCACGAGCAAGGAAGCCGCGCTGAAACTCGCGGAGACCTGCTATGTTTCGGCCGAGCCGTTCTCGATGGCGGACCTGATGCACGGCCCGATCGCGGTCGTGGATGCGGGCTTTCCGGTGTTCATGTACGCTCCCCAGGGCAAGGGTTACCCCACGATGGTCGAGCTGGCTGACAAGCTGGCCGGATGGGAGGTGGAGACGATCATCTTCTCGAGCGAGGATGAGATCCTGCAGGCGGCGACGATCCCGGTGAAGCTTCCGGTGGCGGTCGAAGAGACGTACAGTCCGCTGGTCTACATCGTGGCGGCTCAGTTGTTCGCACAGTATCTTTCGGGGGTGAAGGGTCACGATCCGGACCATCCGCGGGGACTGTGCAAGGTGACGCTGACGATGTAGGCTCGCGGTGTTTACGCACGTCGAAGCGTCTTGTAGGGAACGGTCGCCGTCCCGTTCCGTCTCCCGTAGCAACCGCCAAGACGCCAAGGACGCCAAGATCGGAACGGGACGGCGACCGTTCCCTACAAGATGCCTCCCATATGGATAAGACACCGAGAAAGAAGAGAGGACATATGGCTAACCAAGACAGGCTCGTAAACGATTTTCTGCGACTCGCGGCGGTGAACAGCCCGAGCAGACACGAGAAGCAGGTCGCCGATATGCTCGCGGCGGACCTTGGGGCGCTCGGCTTCGAGGTGGTGCGCGACAATGCCGGCGACAAGATCGACGGCGACACAGGCAACGTGATCGGCAACATGAAGGGGACGCTCCCCGACGCAGTGCCGATCCTCCTGAGCGCGCACATGGATACAGTCGCGCCGACCGACGAGGGATGGGGTTACGTAATTGAGGGCGACACGATCCGCTCGACCGGCCAGACGATCCTCGGCGCGGACGACAAGGCCGGGATCGCCGCTGTTCTGGAGGGCATCCGCCTCGTCAAGGAACAGGGGACCGAGCACGGCGACATCCAGGTCATGTTCAGCATCAGCGAGGAGACCGGTCTCTACGGCGCCCGGTACGTCGATCCTGCTCTCCTGACTTCGAGGTGCGGCTTCGTATTCGATATGGGGAAGCCGGTCGGATGTGTAGTCGTTTCAGCGCCGACCCATGACAACCTCCTCTTCAAGGTCCACGGCAGGGCGTCACATGCCGGCGCGAAGCCTGAGGACGGCATCAGCGCCATCGTCGTCGCGAGCAAGGCGATCGCCAACATGAGGCTGGGGCGCATCGACAAGGAGACCACCGCGAACATCGGCGGCATCAGCGGCGGCACGGCCCGAAATATCGTACCTGAGTTCTGCGAGTGCCGAGGCGAGGCCCGGAGTCGGAACAACGAGAAGCTGGACGCGCAGGTCAGTCACATGACCGAGTGCTTCAAGCAGGCGGCCGAGGAGATGGGCGCGACTGTCGAGGTCGAGGTCAAGCGCTCGTATCAGACCTACCGGCTTTCAGAGGGCGATGAGGTCATCCGGCTCGCACTGGAGGCCGCGCGGAGGGCCGGCATCGAGCCGCAACTCCACGAAACCGGGGGTGGAAGCGACGCCAGCATCTTCAACGCGCAGGGCTTCCCGACTACCGTCATCGGCGTCGGCTATGATGGCGCTCACTCGGTCACCGAGTATATCACCATCTCCGATTTCATCAAGTGCGCGGACATGGTCGCGGCTCTCATCGAAGTCGCGGCAGGATAGTCAACCGATCCGCTGGTTGGTGCGGATCTGCAATCCAGCACCCGGTGGCAATATGGGCATCTGTGATCCCGCAACGCTGGAATGGCATCACAGATGCCCATATTGCCACCGGGTGCTGGATTACAAATCCGCACCAACCGTGCCTGTCTGTCTTGGCGGTCTTGGCGTTTTGGCGGTTACTGACCCGTTCCCTCGCTGTCGCTCAACGACTCGGGACGCCGGATGTGTCCCGGAAGGTTGCGGACCATATCCCTCGCACGACCCGCATCCGGCTCACTGATGTACTTCGCCACGAATGCCGCCGCCAGCATAATCGGGATCGTGACGTAGAACGTGCAGCGGACGTCGGTCGTGATCCCAATGACCTTCAGCCAGTCGGGCAGGTGTCCTCCGATGGCCGGCATCGGAGCGGCCAGGAGTATGACCACGACCGCATACACCGCGAGCTGCACGGACCTCCCCGCGCTCGGAGTCAACTTGTAGATCAGCGTGCTGAGCGCCACGGATATCCCCGCGATCGCGAACCCGCCGATGAGGTTCAGCGGGATGACCGTCGCGTAGACAGCAACCGGTTTCGTCAGCCATATCCAACAGAGCGGGGTCGGCGACAGGCACAGGGTACAGGCGATCAGTACCGGACGGCACCCGTATCGGTCCACGATCCGCCCCCAGAATGGCGATGAAAGCAGCATCGTGACGGTCGAGACGCCGCCGAGTATCCCGAAGCCGAGGAACGGCATCTTCAGGTCGCGCAGGATGTATGTGGCATAGAACGGTGCGGCGATCGTCTGGAGCGACCAGATCACCGAGAAGACCATCATCACCATCAGCGGACGGTTCGCCACTGTATCCCGGACCATCTGGCGGAATCTTCGGCGCGACTCCTCCTGGATCAGCGGCACATCCGACTGGGGGAGAAACAGCAGTACGTTCACCAGACCGAAGATCATCCCGAACAGAAACAGCCAACTGAAGCCGGCGATCCCCACGCTCTTCGCGCGGTCGAGAAACATGCCCTCGATCAGCGCGAAGATCGCCCCGATGATCCCTGCGTACATGATGAGCCGCCCGAAGAACATCCCGCGCTGCTTGGCGGGAATCAGGTCGCCGATCCAACTCGACCGGGCGTTCCCGGCGACGTAGGCGAACACCGTGTTCATCGTGATGATGGCGATAAGCGCGGTGATCCGGAGGTCCTTCGACATGCCGCGTGTCAGTATCGGCAGACAGACGATCAGCGCCCAGCCTGTTACGTTCATGAGCGACCCGGCGATCGTGAGTCGGCGTCGGCTCATCCCCCGCTCGATCACCATGGCGGAGATAAGCTGTACCCCGATGGTAAGCATCGGGATGGTCGTCATCAGCCCGATCTGGACGTTGTTCGCGCCGAGTGCCAGCGCGTAGCCGATGAGGAACATGCCGCCGGTCGATGCCGCGTAGATCGCGCTGAGCATCGACTGGGCGTAGGAGAACCGGATCGCCCGCTCGATCTCATGATCGGGAAGCGGCGGGTCCGGCTGCTCGGGCAGTAGGCTGCTTTCTGTATGATTCGTGTCCGTGGGTTCGGTCATGCTATGAGGATTACCCACCGCGTCTTGACATTCATCCTGCATGTTGCGGGAAAAGTCACCAGCAAGGAGAAAAAAGCGGTCTCTTGCGAGGATCAGCGCTGGTCCGGCCGCCAATCTTTGATATCCTTGATCTTTTCTGGCGGAAGGTTGCGAGCGATGATAGGCATCGATCTTTGCGTCGAATCAAACTTCGTAAAGAACCGCAGGCGGAGGCTATCCACCACGGCGACAAACACAGGGATGATCCCATGTTCAGACTCCTGTGTGACTACAGCGCGAACGTGATCCCAGGGTATGAGCACTCTTCGGATTGTGAGGAAAGGTGAACGGCGGTCACTGAACTCTAACCCCTGAGGCCCAACGGTCAGCCTGATCGACCACCGTGAGAGCCCATATATGCCGAGATACAGCGCAAACGCAGCCTCTGCCAGCAATGGCGTGGACACCCACCAGGGATCATGGTAGGCGAGGTGCTGCCGAATCAGGACTTCTCCACTCATCAAGAATACACAACCTATACAGATCACGCCGGCCAGTGAGTACACGATGATCGTCTTTCGGCTCGGGCCCAGCGTGACTTGTTCGTCGTCACATGAGATGGCCGTGCGCATCCTTATGCTCCCCACTCCGCGTTCCGCGTTCGCAATTCCGCATTCAGAGGATGCCCTCCAGCATCTCGATCGCCTCGGTGATCGATTCGTCGAAGGCGGCGGCAACCCTGGTGAGGTCGTCCTCGGAGATGATCAAAGGCGGCTCGAAGCGGATGACCTTCGGATTGTTGAGCGTGTAGGCGACGATGACCCCACGCCGCACTAGGCCGCCAATGCACAGCTCGCCAACTTCCTCGTGTGTGAACTCGACGCCGATCATGAGGCCCATCCCACGGACATCATGCACCGCCTTGGGATGTTTCTCCTGAACGGCACGGAGTTGGGCGATGAAGCCACCGCCTACCCTCGCGGCTCGAGAAGCCAGGTCGTCGCGGCGGATGACGTTGATCGCGGTCAGAGCCGCGGTACATGCGAGCGGATTCCCGCCGAACGTCGAGGTGTGCATCAGCGGGTTCTCGGAGAAGACCGCTTCCCAGATCTCAGGCGTCCCGACGAACGCGCCGATCGGCATGACTCCTCCGCCGAGCGCCTTCGCCAGCGTCAGGATGTCCGGTTCGACGCCCCAATGCTCGCAGGCGAAGAGCTTCCCGGTGCGACCGAGGCCGGTCTGAATCTCGTCCACGATCAGGAGCGCGCCGTTCGCAGTGCAAAGCTCGCGGAGTCGAGGCAGATAGTCGTCGGATGGCACGCGGATTCCGCCCTCGCCCTGGATCGGCTCGACGATCACGGCGGCGGTGTCCTGAGTGAAGGCATCCTCGACCGCCTTTGCATCGCCGAATGGAACGTGCGTGAAACCGGGGATAAGCGGCTCGAACGGAGACTTGTAGAGTTCGCGGCCGGTCGCGGAGAGCGAGCCCATACTCTTTCCATGGAATCCGCCGATCGTGGAGATGAAACCGTTCCGCCCGGTGAACATCCTCGCGGCCTTGAGAGCGCCTTCCACGGCCTCCGAGCCGCTGTTGCCGAAGAAGCTGAACTTGAGGCGGCCTGGAGTAATCTCCGCGAGGAGTTCCGCAAGGTCGGCGAGAGGCTTGTTGAAGAAGGTCTTAGATGAGAGCGGCATCCTGTCAAGCTGCGCATGAACAGCCGCGACGACCTCGGGGTGCCGATGACCGAGGCTGAAGACGCCGTACCCACCGAGGCAGTCGATGTATTCGTTCCCCGAGACGTCGGTCACGATGACGCCCTGAGCCGACGCCTCGACATCATTGAACCCGGCGAACCGCATCAGGTTCGCGAGCGTCGGATTGACGTACTCCTTGTATTTGTCGATCGTCTCATCGATGATCTGCTCTGGGTCTTCCATGAATCTCTCCTTGCTCTTGGAACCGCCGATGAACGCAAATGAACGCAGATATCAAGATCCGGACAATCTGCGTCCATCTGCGTTCATCGGCGGTTAATGCTGCTCTGTCAGTTCAATATCATCAAACCAGGTCGTGCCTGTGTTCTTCTCGCTGATAAGGTTCACCCGGACGAGGCATGCATCCTCGGGACAGGTGGCTTCCATCACCACCTTCTTCCAGTCGCCAGTGCCGGTGATGTTCTCCGAGCGGACCTCGCCCTTGTAGGTCCACTGATTCCCACTGTACCAGTATAGAGCGATCTGGTTGTTCCCCGTAGCGTTCTCCATCTTGATCCAGCCGCTCAGACGGTAGCTCTTCCCTGGATCGACCGGGATCGGGGTCGCATCCCACGCGGCGCGCTCGCCCGATTTCGAGATCGAGACGCATTTCGAGCCGCCTCTCCCCTTATCGCTCGTCTCCAGAGTGCCGCCCTTCGCGGATGACTCGAACCGGCCCGGATTCCACCAACCGGGGTGGCCATCGTGAATGATGTCGAGCGAACCGTTGTTCAAGAGGTTCTGACCCGGGCGCTCGATATACGGGTTCGCGGTCTTACTGACTGCACCCAAGAGCTTGGCATCGACGCCCGTGACGATCACCGGCACTTCGCCGACCGTGAACCTGCCCTCCTTGACGTCGATCTCGTTCCCGAGGATGTCCATCGCCGAGAGCCCGGTCTTCTGCTGCAGAGTCACCGGTTTCTTCGAGTCGTCGTTCGACCACATGATAAGCACGCGCTTCCCCTGACGTGGGGGAGAGCCCGTGAACACGTAGCACGCCACGTCCTTGCCGACCGTGGTGTATCCCTCGAACTGCGCGCACTTGCCGGGAGAGCCGAGCGCCTTGGTCATCATCTGGTACGCCTTGTACGAGGGCTTCGGGTCGAAGGGCTCGAAGCTCCGAACCAGTCCCCATTTCTCGCCCCAGTCGTCGAGACAGAACCACTGCAGGTTGCCAACCCCGTTCGCCAGGCTGATAACGTAGGATTGGATGGTGTAGATCGCCTGTTCCCGGTCCTCGCGCTCGTTCCGCGAGACCCAACCCATCTCGGTGATCCAGAGAGGCTTCGGTTTCCCTTTCGAGGCGATGTACTCCTGGTTCTGACGCAGAATCTTGTCGAGGCGCTGGGGGATCGGTCCTCCCGCCATCGAGTAGGGATGGATCGAGATCCCGTCGCACGAATCCCAACCGCCGTTCTTGTGAATGCCATCGATGAACCCCAGGTCCGGACCGCTAGTCGATCCTGCGAAGACCATGCAATCCGGGTCCGCCTTCTTCGCGGCCTTATACGCAGCCTGGAGCATCAAGGTGTAGTCCTTCACATTCGGTTCGGGCCAGAACGTGGGGATGTTCGGCTCGTTCCAGATCTCCCAGACCTTGAACGTATCCTTGTAGCGGTTCACCACCTCGTAGACGTAGTTCGCATAGGCCGCGCGTTCCTCATCGGTCGCGGGAGGAGTACTCTTCGACCAGGCGCTGGAGTAGCACAGAATCACGAGCGCGTTGATCTTCTCGTCCCGATAGAACTCCGCGACCTTATCGGCGTAGGTCCAGTCGAACTTGCCCTTCTCCGGCTCGATGACGCCCCACCAAAGCTCGAGCCGGTCCCAATACATCCCGGCGTCGCGCATCACCTTGGCCGTCCGAGCGGCTTCCGTCCAGACATTGGGGTTCTCGCGGTTGTGTGCGAGCTTCAGGCCGTTCATCCCGAACGGCGATGGGTCGTACTTGGCGGCGGCCCAGGCGCCCGCGGACATGGCGATCAGTACCGAGCAGAAAGCGATCAGGCGATAGTTCAATGGATTACCTCTCTTATCGATCATGGCTCCGACGCGCGAATCAGTCTCAGATAGCTGGTCTTCTTCCTGCCCGCGGAAGTGAGATCAATGACAATCCCATCCTTTGCGGGTGCAATGTGGAGCAAGGTTTCCTCACTAGTGTTCGGGAGCTTCTGCTGCCCCGCCTCCGCAAGCGCCGTGGCGAACAACAGCGTGCCCACATCCTCGCAGGCGCGGATAACCGGAATGGCCTTGACCCCTTTCTCGGCGCATTCCCGACAGACGTAGGTTATCGGGTGCAGCATACCTGCGACTCTGCCGCTGAACCTGGACCAATCATGCGTAGGCTGCTTCGACAGACCGGGGATGCCGCTGATCCAGACCGGCTTGTCCGACTTTACCTTCGACCACTGCTTGATGAGAAGGTCCACCAGGTCGTCACATCCGCGCCGGTAATAATCGTCCCATTTCCCGGAGAGCTCGAAGCATGCGAAGACGACAGGCTCCAGGGGCACGCTCCCAAGACCGGTCTTCGAGGACATCGATGGGAACCGCGAACTGGGAGGGACATCTATGGAATCAGCGCCGTGTTCGCCAAGGAAACCTTCCCTTGCCTCCCGATTATGTCCGAGCATCCCGATTCTGAGCATGCCTTGCGTCATCGACACATGATCCAATACCAAGCCATCCAGATCGTACTCCGCCAGATCGTCAAACAGCCCCTGAAGCTTCGAGCGGACCTCATCGCTGAAAGGAGTGACGCCATCGCCGGTCAACGCCTCTCCGTAGCCGACCTTCTCCAAGGCGCCTTCGTATCCGGGCGGAGTCCCGTACATGCCCAGCAGTTGCCCGTGGGTGCGCCCGAGGATATCATAGTCCAGGAGGTCCGTTCTCTTCGAGAGCCAGTGCCCCTTGCTTCCATCGGACCAGCGGAGAACATCCACTACGCCATACACCTCTATGCCCTTGCCGTGAGCCAGGGAGATGACTCTCTGCAGGAAGTCTGCATCCAGGCCACCCTTCAGAGGAAATCGGCTGCTCGGGAAAGCGGTGTATCCGTCGGCAAAGACACGGAGATACAGAGTGTTGAACCCGTACCTCTCGATCGTGTCCACAATCTCTTTCGGTGTGTCGGACTTTGCCGGCTTCCATATGCATCCCTTCAGCGGAGTCGTGAGAGGCAGGCGAAGATCCGATGGTGCATCTGAATAGGATGCCACGTCGATGGCGGAGTGCCGCCGGAACACGCTCAGGTCTTCGTCCCCACCACGGGGGGCGAAGACCCGACTCATGCCGGGGAACTCGAACTCCAGTCTGACTCCCATGCCACCGCGGACCGACATGAGCGATGTATCCGAAGGCATCTTCGAAGCCAGCCGTTCCTTGATAAAACCCTGCTGCTCGGAACTGAGTGCGCTCCACGGCAGACCCCTGTTCTCACCATAGGGGTCTGCACTGCGCTTTGCCAGGTCGTCAAGCTGTGCGGGGGTGAAGGTGAACGGCGAACCCGGCAGGAAGGGCAGAGTCTTCAGCAGGTTCATCCGGCCCAGTAGGCTATCCCATGCATCCTCCAATCCGGCTTCCTGCATCCGCGCTATCTCGGCAGACTCCCTGAGGCGCGCCCGAATCTGCCCGATGCCTGCCTTATCGAAGGTGAAGAGATACCCACTGCCGACCCTTCGCCACGTTCCGGTTGTCGCCAGCGAAACGGCCTTCAGCACGCTGCTTGCAGGGATATTCGATAGAGAGGTAAACAAGCGCACCTGATCAGATCCGGGACTCGCATGGAGATTGAGCCCCGTCTGTCCCGCTATCAGGGCGATGAGATCACGAACATTCGTCTTTCCCGTGGAAGAGACAGGCTTGTCGAGCGCGCTCGACGAGTAATCCAGATCCGACTCCTTCAGCGTGTTCGGTATCAGCGGAGGCTCTTCCTGATCCTGAGGCCAACCATAGTACCACAGGCTGTCGTATCCCGACTTCCAATTCCGCTGATCCTTTATGACTTGCCACGACCCTCCGAGCGGCGACTCGGTCGCCACCCCGTAGCCGCCGCTGCTCCCATGCCGTCCATCCGGATGCTTTATACTGAAGCCGATATCCGACAGCGCGATCCAGGCAAAGACTTTCCCCGACTTGAGGGGCACCTCCTCTGCCGCGACTACTCTTGTCCCGTCGAGGCTCCCGTCCTCCCATACCGGATAGACTACCTTGCCGCGAGCAAAGAGCCTCTTCACTATCTCCACTTGCTCGCCATTGAGGCTATTGAGAGCCAAGCCCTGCCCGGATGCAATCATTCGCCATTGAGCCTCGCTCAGGCTCTGGAGAAGGTCGGCACTGCATCTCTTTGCCGACTGCATAGGCTGCGCTGGGTCGCTGAGCATTGAGGAGAAATCCCGCCTCTGCGACGGACCGATCACGGTTATGCCGGCCTCCTCGAAGACTCCTAGCTCGAACGACTCGGCCAGTTCCCTGAGGGACTCAGGGGTTTCCTTCGGCTTCATGTCGGCAGTGCGCACCCACAAAGCCGCCACGAGCGGCCCCGGAAGGCCTTTCTCTGCCAGTTCGTCGAGCCGCTGCTCCAATAGCACTGCGGACGGCGACACTTCCGCCGACATACAGGCCGAAGGGACGAAGATGCACGCCATCAGGAGTGCCAGGGTTACCACGAGTAGCTTGTTGCGATGCATGTTAGTTGCCATCATGCAGCCTCCGGATACGACTAGTGCTTGACCAAAGTGCTGATCTCCCCAATCCGCATGGAATACGCGCCCTCGTCGTCTTTGGAGAGCCTCGTGGCCAAGATGCGAAAGCGGCTGGCCGTGACCGTCTTGCCAAACATCAGCTTCTGAGGCGATCCATCCGGGTTGGGGCTGCCTGTGAACCCTCTGATAAACGTCCACGTCTTGCCGTCCCGACTGTTCTCGACCATGAACTCCGCCGGGAAGCCGAATCCGCCCGCCGTGGGAGTGACCTCCAGCCCGTCGATCGCGAATGGGCCGCCGAGCCACACGGATGCCCACTCTTCCGCGTCGGGCGAATCATGTTTCGCACTGCTCCAACACGTTACCGGGTCGCCGTCGATCGCTCGCGGGCCGGACCAGGTCCAGTCGATCTGCGAGCTGACCTCGATGTGTACGGGTTGGCCAAATCCCGTCGTCGTCAACTCCACCGGGTCGATGAATGTAGCCCAGTTCGCCCAACCGAAATCCTGGCCGGTCATGTCCTTTCCGGGCCATCCGTAGGAATAGGAAATAGACGTCGGGGTCCGGCCGTCTATGTGCCCGATCTCATTCCCGCTGATCCCCATGTTGTGCGCGCCGGTCTGCACGCGAGTCCCTCTGAACGGTGTCCGCTGCCAACTGATCCCGTCCGGGGACTGCCAGACTGAGACCGTGGCATTGACGGTGAAGATCCGGTTGTATGTGGCAACGGCCACGAACCTCTCGAGCCCGTCCACATACTTCACGTCGATCGAATCCTCGCCGTTCGATCCCTTGTGGGGCAATACGTGGCCTTTCAGAACCATGTGCGCCGGCCAGTCATCCGCTGTGGGATCGTTGCAGACCGCGAGGTTCACGAACAGTTGCCCGTCGTTCCAGGTATAGTACGCGTAGAGCTTGCCGTCCTTCATCACGAACGAGGGCTCGCCGCATCCCCACTGCTTCGGATCGCCGGTGTATCGGAGGAAGATCTCCGGAGCGCCGCCCCACCCCTTGCCGTTCCATTTCTCATACGGCCCGCCCGCGAGCTTCGACCTTGCGAGGAAGACGTGGTTGCTGCTTCCATCGACCGTTGCCACTGCGGTGTATCCGACATAGTAGTAGCCGCCGAATCGAATCGCGCCGGGATCGCAGCAGGAGAACTTGTCCGGGCTGTCATCGGTGGGGGTGATGACAATCTCGTCATCGGGCAGAGTCCAGGTCTTTCCGCCGTCGGGCGAATGCCGGTAGCGGATCTGGTCCCAGTGTTTGCCGTCGTAGCAACTGGCCGCGAACCACATGTCGATGCTGCCGTCCGGGTTCGAGATGATGCTCGGCCCGTACCGATATCCCTGACCGGGGAATATCTGCCATCCCCCCGGCTTGCTGACGATCTCAACCGCATTCGGAAGCCCGCCAACCGCATTCCCTATCCCCATGATCCCGAATAACAGACCGATCACCACCAAACGCAGTATCCGCATTCTGACTCCTGACTTCTGACTCCTGACTCCTCACCCCTAGAGCCCCTTGATGAGCCTCTGGTACTTCGCGAAGACCTTCTTGTTGTGCTCATCCCCGCCGTCGACGTTCGCCGAGATGAACACCGGCGGGGTGATGCCCCTGTCCATCAGGTTCTGGACCGTCTGGGCGATGATCATATCCACGATCAACGCCCCCGCGATGGTGGAGGTCGCGCAGATCCGCCCGGGGAGTCCGTCCACCTCGAGGATCGCGTCCCCGAGAATCCCGCAGTTGTCGATCACGACGTCCGCGATCTCGAAGACCCGCTTGCCCGACGGATGCCGACTCTCCGCGGCCGATGAATGATCGATCGAGGTCACGGCGATTGTCCTAACGCCCCGCTCGCGACACTCCAGCGCCGTCTCGATCCCGAGCGCGTTCCGGCCGGAGTTGGTAATGATTATTACGACGCTGCCCGGCGCGGGGTTATACCAGTCGAGGAGCTGCTTGGCGTATCCCTGACACCGCTCCGCCCGACCGAAGGTCCTGTCGTGGATGATATCGACCGGCGCGAGACCGCCCGCGCGGTGATACGCCTCCGCCGCGACCATGAGCGAATGCCCGCCGCCCAGGAGGTAGAGCATCCCCTCCCGAACCATGAGATCGGTCACGAGGTCGGCGGCCTCCTGGACCTTCCCCATCTGCGTGTCATTGATCTTCGCGAGGATCTCCGTGATCTTCGAATAGAATTCCCCTGCCTTGTTCATGCGTTCTCCCCCTTGGTCGCATATTTGATCTCATCCCTGGCTCTTCTCACAAGAGAACCCCCACCGTCAGTCCTGAGTTCGCCGGTGAATGACGGCGAGTAACGAAGGACGGCTCGTACCGCAAGGCCGTCCTTCGTTACTCGCCGTCATTCACCGGCGAACTCAGGACTGACGGGGTGCTCTCCTGACAGCGTTGTCAGGAGTAGGTTTGACTGCGGCGGGCCTGAATCCTGCAGAGAACACAGATGACACGGAAGCGGAGGGAAAGGATGCATTGGATCTGGAGTCTGCCAGATGGCGGAGACCCGGAGACAAAAAAAGGGCGGGGCATCGAAACGCCCCGCCCTTCCCATACGTTCAACTTCCGATCACGCCGCCAGCAGACCGCCGGCCGCGATCATCTGGGGCGAGGACTCCGCGCCGAGTTCCGACGCCTTGTTCCCCTGATACCGCACGATGTACGTGTAGTCCGCCGCCGGACCGCTGATCTCGTCGATGAACGGCGAGGACTTCTGGAACGCAACGTGACTGAATCCGCTCTCGCCGGTCTTCTGCCGATAGATGGCGCAACCGGTCGCCCAACCAGGCTTCGAGTTGCGCTGCTCGTTGGTCGGATTGCTGCCGAAGTGGACGATGATCGCGCCCGCCCTGCTCTCCAGGAAGATATCGGGCACATCCGGTCCGATCGAATTGGTCACCCGCCCGTCGCTCTTCGGGTTGAGCCCGAGCGCGCCCCTGAGCTGGTTTGTCATGCCGGGATGATTGTCGATGCGGCGCACGAGAGCGCGAAGGGTCGTGACCATCTCCGCGCGCGCGGTGTTCTTGTACTCGGTCGCGGCACGTGCGAGCGCCCGCTTCTGGATATGATCGGTGACCCCACTGTCGAACTCGGTCTTATCTTCATCGAGCGCGATGAGATCGCCGGCCACGAGGCCGAACGTGGCCAGTTGGGCCTGGAGAATGGTGACGAAATTCGTCATCCATTCCTTCAGAACTGCGTCATTTTTCGGTAAATAGTCGGGCATATAGCCCTCCTTTCCCCCATCAGGGGTACACCCCGGCCGTCTCGTGGACCGGATCGTCCGTCAAGCCCTCCGATCGAACCGCGAGCCTTCGCCGATGATTCGGAATGCTTAGCGTTCGAAAAGAAATGCCTGGCATTCGAGATGATAAGCTTTCCTTTTCGAATTAACCATGGTTATTCCGAGAAGAGATGCTTTCCTTTTCGAATTAACCATGGTTATTCCGATCCGTCAGGCATTCCTTTTCGAATGAAATGCCTGTGATCCGATCCGCGATATGGTTGTCCTGGGTGCGCATGCCGGCATAATTACCGGCTGGGTGTTACATCCCATATTGTGGCACTCTCTTGGGGTTTCTTTAGGGTACAAGGCGGAGAATGCTTGAGGACTTGCAGTTGCGGAGATAAGAATGCGGAATCCTCTGCACCTGAACAGGTGATCGGATCGTGCCTGTCTCGTCATGACATACCGGCTGATCGACGAACCGGACCCGGCCTTCATTGCCTCTACCAGTCGACCATTCTGACCTAACCCATGGGCGAACGGATCCCCTGCCAGACTTGCGTGAACGGCTCACCGGCGTCCACCCGTTTTAGCATCTGAAAGATATCTCTCTCATCCTTCACGTAGCCAAGGAAGGATTCGTTCTTGTGCGAGGCGAAGTGCTGTTCCATTAGGTCTATGCACTGGTCACATAGCCCTATAGCCTCAGGATCATGAGGGTGCCCATGATCATCGAGAAACAACTCTCGACCGGCTTTTAGGTACAGAAGCAGGACAAACTGGAGCATGTTGACAGCCATACCGAATCTGTTCTCGTCAAATCCCAGAGTCAATCCTAGTGGCTCCTTCTGCCCGTTATTCGCTATGCCGACCATTTCCTCGAGAAAGGAGACCTGGTTTGCGTGAGCCATGAACGACATCACCGCATAGTGTGGCCAGTCCAGACCCAAGGTCTGCCTCACAAGGTTGCCCAACTGGAACTGCGTAGTGCACTCTCTGCCGCGTCCAAAGCTCCAATGCGGGTCCGCAGGGTGGAGAGTGAGGAAGACGATCCTCCAGAAACCCTCGTAACTTACCCTGGTCAGGGCCAGGCTATCCTCATAGAAGCCCTTCATAATCCGATCGAAAGAGGAGTAGATCGGCTTCAGATTGTTAGCCAACAAGACACACTGGAGACTCCGATGAGGAGGCCACGCATCCTTGTTGGCAAAGTTGATCTCATCCACGACTCGCACCAGCAGATCAAAGCAGGCCTCAACCTGCATGACGAAGGGATGATAGTTGCCAATCACATACTCAGCATGCTCAAGACCGGCTCTCTGTATGCCTGAGACGATTTCACTAGGTATGACCGCCCCGCATACCTCGTCCAGCCTCCGTCTCAATTCTAACATGTCGATCGGATTCCTTGCGTCCATTGCGCTATTCTCCGTGATTCCCTCCTCGGGATGGCAGCCGTCATGAGGAGATGCTTCTGGGCTTTCTCTTTGGGGTGGAGAGCTCCGCAGGCAGGCAATTCATGGCCGGCTCTGTCGCTCCCATACGTCTTCAGAATCAGGTGAGGAGAGACTACTGCAGTCCTTGTTGAACCTGAGTCTCCAAATCGACCTTCTGTCAAGTAGGTCTATGCGTATGAAGATCCCATCTGCGAACCCTCCCTGGGCCCATGTGCCCACCGTGTCCTTGCCATCGGCTGAGAACAATATCACCCTTTGCGCGTCTTCGAACGCCACGGATTCGCCTGTCTGTCGGTTTGTCCAGTAAGTTCCGGGGAGCCATACGGCCAATTCCATCGGTTGGACAGACTCGGGTTCTAGGCCCAAACGAGGCGGGAGTATCTTCTGCTTTGAGATCACAGTGCCTCTGAGATCTCGCAACTCCTCAAGGACCCGCCCGAGAATCCCTGCTTCCATGTCCCCACCCCTGATAGCCTCGATGGCCCCCAGTTCGAGTTGCAGTTTGCGGACCAGGGAGTAGCGCTTCTTGTCATCCTTGACGGTCGACTTGAGAGCAGCCTCGAGCGTGCCAATCATGACCTTCAACTCAGTCGGCTGGAGCATGTGTGAGTAGATACAAGTAGAGCACTGGTTGAGATCGAAATTGAATTCCGTCACATCATCCTTTATCAGGACGTACTTCTTGTCGGCGCGGAGTGCCCATCCCAGTTCCAGGTAGACGTTCGGGTTGCTCGCGGAGAGGTCGCAGAGGATGACGTCGGCCTCTTCCAGCTTGCGGCAGATGTTCTCCGTGATCAGGCGGCTGCCGGAATCCTCGTCATCGCGCTCGCAGATCAGACCCGCCTTCTCGACCGCGGGCATGATGAGGCCCTGGTACACTTCATCCCAATGCCTGGAGTCCTTATGGTAACGCGCCAGATCCTCTTCCCTCACGGTGAAGGGCATTATGACAAAACACTTCTGCTTCTTGTCGTCAGCCATGTGAGCCTCCGCGCGCAGGATCGCCGATGCCGTCGGCATGTCGGTTCATGTTCGGTATATGGGCATCTTTGCGCTATTACATAGATTACGCCTGCGGAGAGGCGCTGTCAAGTGCCGTATGGGAGCATTAGGGGATAACAAGGTGTCGTCGCGCCCTCATTCGACTACTCGGCGGTGCGTTCGAGGATGATGACGGCTATGTCGTCGGGGGCGTGGTCGCGGGACCAGCGGCTCGATTCGGAGAGGAGTGCGTGGAGGAGTTCGTCCGGCGGGAGATGACCGTGGTCGCGGAGGGCGCGTTCGACTCCGTCCGTGCCGAAGAGGACGCCGTCGTGCCGCGCCTCGGAGATCCCGTCGGTGTAGAAGACGATCTTGTCGCCGGGATTGATGAAGGCGCAGCCCTCATTGTACTCAACGGTCGGCATGATGCCGACAGGTAGCTCGCCACCCCCCATCGGCTCAGTCTCATGGGTGTCTCCGCGCCACACAACCGGAGTCGGATGCCCGCCGGACGCGTACTCCATGTAGCCGGTCGCCGGATCGAGGATCGCGAGGAAGACTGTGACGAATAGACCGGATAGCGGATCGGGCGAAAAGAGCATCGAATTGGCGAGGCCGAGGGACCTGGATGCACGGGAGCTTTCGTAGGCATAGGCGCGGACGGTGCTCCGCGTGCTGACCGCGAGCGAAGCGCTGGGGATGCCTTTCCCGGTTACGTCGCCGATGAGCAGACCGATCCGGCCGTCCCTGGTATCGAACACATCGAAGAAGTCGCCGCCGATCTCCACGCCCTCACCGCCGGGGATGAAGGTCGTGGCGATACGATATCCCGGCACGGACACCGGCTTCCTTGGCAGAAGCGCCTGTTGGAGGAGATGGACATGCTCAGTCAGTCTCGATGCGAGACCTTCGATCTTCGCCCTCGCGGCGGCCTCTTCTTCATAGGCCCGAACGTTTTGGACAAACGAGCCGATCATCAACGCGGCGGTCGAAATGGCTCCCACATCGTCCGCGGAGAAAGCGTGCTCCCATGAGCTGGTTACATTCAGGACGCCGATCGTTTGGCCGGCTCCGATAACCGGGATGGTGATGCAGCTTTCGGTATCCTGAATCCTCACCTTTGCCACCGGCTCGACCGCTGGGAAAGTGAGAGGCGGAGAGACGAGCATGGAATACGCGCGGTAGAGCGGCTCTTTGATGGAGTCGGGGATGGGACCGCTCTCGCAGGAGATCACCTCCCACTCGCGCATCTGCAGACCGATGGCAGCGGTGCTCGAGGGGAACTGACTGCCGATGAGACGGAGGGCATTCAGTACCCTCGCGCGCCAGTCATGAATGCCGGCAAGCCCGTTCGGCGATGTCGGCGAGCATTCCCGTGAGGGAAGTCGGCGGTCTAAGTTGGGATCGCGCCGGTTGCATGATGGTTACTCACTGAATGGTAACTCACGCCCCAGGGATACTTACACAGAGGGCATGGGCACTTCCACACTCTTGTATACCGATACTCCTGCCGCGCGAAACATCCCCATGACACCTGCATCAGCGTTCAGGGGTATGCGCAACAGCCACGGGCCTCCCTCAATCTCGCTAGGAAACCTCAGAGGTGCAACTCGCGCACTTCGTCGCCTTCTCAGGGATCGAGGAAAGGCAATACGGGCACTCCTTGACCGCTGCGACGGGAACAGGCGGCTTCATCTTGTTCACTTGCCTGATCACGAGGAAGATCGCAAACGCCACGATGATGAAGTCGATCATCGAGTTGATAAACACCCCGTAGGCGATGACCGGCGCACCGGTGGCCTGGGCATCCGCGAGAGTGGCGTAGCCCTCCCCGGAGAGATCGAGGAACATGCCGCTGAAATCGACCTTGCCAAGCAGCAGTCCGATGGGCGGCATAAGGACATTGGCCACAAACGTCGTGACGATCTTGCCGAACGCAGCGCCGATGATGATGCCTACCGCGAGATCGATGACGTTTCCTCGCGCGATGAACTCCTTGAACTCCTTGAACATTCCGATCGCCTCCTGTCTCGATGGTTGCTTTCTGATCCTGCTGGGAGTTGTGCGCAGGTTACATACCCACATTCTCGGACGATTACCCCATGGCAGGGATGGAGGTGGATGCTGAATCAAGTTCAGCATGACGCTACCCGATACGTCATGCTGAACTTGATTCAGCATCCACCTCCATCCCCGCCATCTAGACGACTGACGGGCTCTTCGGCAGGGAGATGGTGAACTGCGTGCCGTCGGGTTCGGCGCTGATGAATGAGACTTGGCCCTGCAGGTATCGCTCCCCGATCAGCTTGACACTGTACGTGCCGATTCCACGGCCGATGCCTTCCTTCGTGCTGAAGGACCGCTGGTAGATCTGCTCCTGCACATCCTCGGGCATTACGCCGGGATTCCCGACAACGAAGTCCACGTTCTCGCCGCAGTCATATGCAGCAAGGGATACCGTCCCGCCCGATGGAGTCGCTTCGAGCGCATTCTTGACCAGGTTGGAGAGGACTCGTTGCAGGAGGAGCGCATCCGTGATGATCTCGATGTCGGGCGCGTTGAGAACGGCGATCTTCTTGTTCACGGAGAGGTCACAGTAGCGATAGATGGTCTCGATCGCCTCCACTATGTCCGCGACCCGGACCCTGTCGAACTGAGGACGTAGATCGCCGCGCTCGGCGAGAAGCAGTTGGCGATGGCCCGCGAGTTCGTCGGATATCTGAACGGCGGCTCTGTAGAGGAATTCGCGCAATTCCTTATCGGTCTCAGCCCCCGAACTCCGATTCCGAAGCGATTCGGCGATCGATCGCAGCCCGAAGACCGAGTTCGTGAGGTCATGGAAGAAGACGCGTTCGAGGACGGCTCGCCTTCGATCCGCGCTGATGTCGCGCATATGCAGGACGGCGTAATCATGATCGCCCGCACTCACGGGTGTGACTTGTACAAACACATCGAGGGCGCCGCCGTCCTTGTCGCTGTTGGTGCTGATCCGACACTCCTGACCGGCGATCTTCCCTCGAACGAGGCAGTCGACGATCGCCTGGCCCGCGCCGCAGTATCGGCACGCTTTGCTCGTGCCGCAACCGGCGGGCATCTCGTCGGCATGGATGCAGCTCAGGAGTTCGCCGGGTCGCATCCCGATCATCTCCTCGATGCTCTTCATCCCAAGCATGCTGAGCAGAGTCGAGTTGGCGATGATGATCTGGCGGGTCTCGTAGAGGACCATCGCGGGCTCGGGAACTGCATCGAGTAGACGGACGGCGACGTGGCTGGCGATGAAGGTCTTCCTCACTGCCCAGAGGACCTCGCTATCGGCCCTTTCGGGACTGGCGAAGTAGGTGTCACGCGACTCCTCATTCGTCTCATCTTGCATGCTGAATCCCCCCAATCTGCGCTGAGATGGCGGTACACTTCGTACATTATACACCGCTTCGGCCACATCCGCTATGATATTCTGGTTTGGGTTCAGCACAGGGTCTGGAGGGCCGGCTCTGAGCTGCAGGGCGAACGCATCAAAACACAACGATGCTTCGGTAGCAGAGGCCCGGCGGCGCTGCCGAAGCATGTCACGACACCGTGGTGCTTCGGTAGCGCCGCCGGGCCTCTGCTACCGAAGCATCGTTCTCCCGAATCGAGACGATTAGATGCGTTCGCCCTGCTCTGAGCTGCCTTACCTATTGACAAATTGGCGTTTATGTGGGATAGTAATGTACGGGGGTAACGACAAATGGCCACACGATGCATCATCTCCATCTTGCCTGTCCTCACGGCGCTCGTTCTCTGTCAGACTATCGCACGGGCCGATCCACCTGAATACCGTAGTGCCTGGGTATACGGATACGCCAGCGAGTTCGCCAATCCGACTGCGACCAGCACGGTCATCAACAAACTGGCGGACAACAACTTCAACGTTGTCGTACCGGAGATACGAATCGTCGCCGGATGCTACTACGATTCGGACATCGAGTCCATGGCAAGCGACGTTCAGGCGGGCTATGACCCTCTCGCCGACCTGATTGCCAAGGCCCACGCTCGGAACATGGAGTGCTGGGCATGGATACTCACCTACCGAGTAGCGATGAACAGCACTCTCGATGATTGGGCCACCTACACCAATACCGGGACTCAAAGCACCCAGTTGCTCGACCCAGGGTGCCCTGGAACCCAGGACTATGTCTGCAAGATCGTGAAGGAGATCGTAACCAAGTATCCCGACCTGGACGGCTTCAACTTCGACTACGTTCGCTATGATGGAAACCAATATGGATACAACCCCATCGCCAGGGAGCGGTTCCGAAGCGAGTACGGGTATTACCCGCCCACATCTACTGCCGATGCCAACTGGCCGGTCTGGGCTGCGTGGAAGCGGCGGCAGGTTACCGACCTGGTGAGGAAATGCTACGTGGAGGCCACGCACATCAATCCCCAGATCAAGATGACCGTGGACAGCATAGGCTGGATGGGCCCCGATCCGAGTGTGAACTTCGAGGGCACGCGCGCTTACTCTGAGGTATGCCAGGACAACAAGGGCTGGATGCAGGAAGGCATCGTGGACGTCAATATCCTGATGAACTACAAGCGAGACTGGTGTACCGCATCCGAGCCTTCCTGGACCTACGGGGGGAAGACGTACAACGGAGGCGATCAGCAGGGTGATCACAGACTGTGGAGCAACTGGCTCGCGAGCATGCAGACCACCACCGGCAGGCACTCGATTGACGGCATAGGCGGGTACATGAACGTCATGTCGGGGATCCTCTCCCAATGGCAGTACAGCCGCGCGAACGGCATAGGGCTCGGCACCTTCCGCTACGGATTCACCATCGGCCTGGAGGACGCAACCCACCCCGGGAAGCCGGTCTTCAACACGAACACCACCGTGGTTACTCACGGCAGCGAGACGCTGTTCTACAACACCATCAAGGCTAACATGTTTCAGAATCCCGCTCCCATCCCCGCCATGCCCTGGAAGGAATCACCGACCGACGGGATCATCTTCGGCACGGTGACCGATGCCACTCAGAATGACCCCATCTACCAGTCCTGGATCTGCAAGGGCACGGTGACCGTTGACGGCCCGGTGACTCGCTCCATGGACACCGACGCTACCGGAACCTACGGATTCCTGAAACTCCCGCCGGGGACTTACACCATCACCGTCTCGAAGGCAGGCTATCCGAATCGCACGTACACCAACCAGAACCTCGCCATTGGGCAGGTCCTTCGGCGCGACATCGACCTCGGCTTCCTCCCTTGCGCCTCGCCGACCGAGGCAAAGATCGCCGCTACCGACACTAAGGTCGCGCTGATCGGCTCGGTCGTGAGCGCCTCATTCACCGATCACTTCTATGCCGAGGCGCTGGATCGATCGAGCGGCATTCGCGTGAATCTGGCGAGCCATGGGCGTTCGCCGGGACAGGGAGTGGACGTGCCCGGGGTTGTAAAGACGAACTCCGACGGCGAGCGGTATATCGAGGCGTCGGCTGTCTCTCCTGCCGGCGGCGGCACGATCGATCCCCTGGAGATGATCGGACGCAGTATCGGCGGAAGCGATTCTGAGGCGCAGCCGGGCATCGTTCAAGGAGCGGGGTTGAACAATATCGGATTGCTCATCTCCACCGTTGGCACCGTCACCCACGCCGAGAGCGGCTTCTTCTACGTGGACGATGGAAGCGCCCCCACGGACAACTCCGGCTTCGTGGGAGTCAGAATCCTGCCCTGTGGACTGAGCGTCCCGGCGGAGAACTCCCATGCAGTAGTCACCGGCGTCAGCTCGTGCTTCAAGGACGGCACGAACCTCTACCCGCAGATTCGCGCGACGGCGATTCACTGATTACTGATGGGAGTAGTGGAGCATTGGAGCATTGGAGCATTGGAGTACTGGGGTCCGGACCCCAGTACTCCAATGCTCCAACACTCCAATGCTCCGTTTCTCGGTTCCCGAAGGAGGTCGTTCACCGATGGCATGCCCGAACACCGACACGAATATGAGTTCCTGCACGTGCAGCTACCCCGGATGCGCCCGCAAGGGAAACTGCTGCGAGTGTCTTCGATACCATCTGAGCAACAATGAGCTTCCGGCCTGCGCGTTCCCGGCCGACGTGGAGAAGACCTACGACCGCTCATTCCGCCGCTTCGCGCAGATATACAAGTAGCAGCGCGGTCAAGCGGTCTTCCTGGCGAAGACGGTGCGCCACATGAACCCGTTCTGGAACGCGAATATGAACGACATCAGGTTCAGTTGGACCGCTCCATCCTTGCCCGTCACCCCGGCCATCACGGCCACGAAGATGAACGGCGAGACCAGCAGCGGCTGAATGCAACTGGGAAGATCGAGAGGCGCAGTGGGTTGCGTCTTCCTGACCTCCATCCAATCCCACGTCGTCTTGCATCCTATGCCCACAAGCATGATAAGAACGAGCCCGAGCCAGATGAGCCAGGTGCTCCGCTGCTTCTTGACCGCATCCACGTTCTTGATCTCGGCCTTCGTGTCCTTGATCTCCCCCGTGGTCCTCGCCAGGTCCGCGGTCGCGGTCTGAACCTCCTGCCTCAACAACGATGCCGCCTGCAGCTCCTTGATGTCCTGCGCATCCACCCGGGCCGGTGCCGATAGATCGCTCTGCAACTCCGGGTTGGCGGACAATGCTGCCTTGAGATCCTTGATGTTCTGCTTCTCCGCCGCAGCCTGTGGGGAATTCGGTATGTGGAGCTTCCGCGCCATCATCAACTCCCCCTTGAGATCGTTGATGCTCTCCGCTGCCTTGGCTTGTGGCGCAGGCAGGCCCTCGACGCTGATCTTCGCCGACAACGACACCATCGACTTTTGGTCCAGCGACTGAAGCTTTTCCTTCTTGTCCGCAATATCTTTGGATAAGTCGTCCAGCCTCGACTTGAGCGTTGTAAGATGAGAGACTGGACTCTGGCGCGCGTAAACGGGGACGAAAACGGCGACCAGGATCACGAGAACGAGCACGACGCCCGCGATCGCGAGGATCGGCCTGCCTCTCCCGCGTCGCGGCGCTGCATCCAGTCGATCAACCGTCCGGACCCGGCGACGCTCCAGACGGCCGTGGATGAAAAGGATCAGGGCCAGCAGCCACATGGCCCCAAGAAGAGAAAGACCGAGATACCAGGTGTTCATCTATCTTCCCTCCCATTGCAGAATCGGACACTCTAGGGTCGTTATTCTCCGTGGACGTAAACACTCCTCCCCCCGCCCTGCGTTTTTTCCATCAATGCGATTGAACCCGCATTATTCATGACACGCTCAAACAAGGCGCACACTGTCATTCTGAGCGCAGCGAAGAATCTGGCCGGGCCCAGACAGATTCTTCGCTGCGCTCCTAAGGAAGCCCACACCGTCAGTCCTGAGTGCGCCTCTGGGCGTGTAACGAAGGACGGCCTTACTCCACCGAGCCGTCCTTCGTTACATGCCGTCCCTTCGACAGGCTCAGGACAGGCATTCACCGGCATACTCAGGACTAGCGGTGTTTGCTTCCGGTGTGACGAACAAAAGGGCGGGATGCGTAGACGCTTCCCGCCCTTTCGGTATTCCATGTTGGGTCATCGGGCATGAGTGACCCCACCCAACATCACTATCCTGTTTCCCTACGCCGCCGCCTGCAATCCGCGCGCTGCCACGGTCGCCTCGGCCGACGGCGCGGAGATATCCGTCTGTTTCGCCCCGCGATATCGGACGTAGTACGTATAGTCCGACCCACTACCAGTGATCTCGTCGTAGTAGGGAGATCTAGTCGCCAGGCCGATCACCTGGAAGTCGGTCTCCCCGGCCTTCTTGCGATAGATCGTCGCTGCCATCACGCCCGCCGGCTTGCCGTTCGTGTTCTCCTTCGATGGATTCGGGCCCCAGTGAACCGTCACCTGGCCGATCTTCGACTCCAGGTACATCTTCGGCGTAAGCTCCGTGATCGGGAGCGGCATATCCTGAACGTACTGAGGCACGAGGCCGAGCAGGCTACGAAGCGCATCGGTCATGCCCGGATGCTTCTGGATGCGCTGAACGAGCGGGCGGAGGACGTCCTCGGAATCGGTGCGGCTGGTGACCTTCGCGGAGGTCGTGCTCTTCGCGAGACTCCTCTGCAAGAGGGCCGCCGCATACTTATCGGTGAAATCGGCCGACGCGGTTGTGATCGGCGTCAGGTCCGCCGGCAGAAGACCGACCATCCCTGCGTTGGTGGTCAGCATCGCCACGAAATTGGCGAGCCATGCATCGTAGTCATTGTCACTTGGTGGATAATACGTCTTTCCCATGCTTTATCACCTCGTCTGGATGCTAAGCCGACTGTCTGCCGCCACGGATATGACCTGCGATGCAGTGTCTATGAGTCTCCATGCAGCGTCTATGAGCCTTCATGCAGCGTCTATGACTCTCGATGCAGAGTCCATGACTCTCCAAGCAGAGCTGCTCAGAACGATCGCAGAGCTGCTCCGCTCTTCCGGATCGCTGCACGGCGGCTGATCCACGCGGATCGGGCCTCGTCGGAGAGCGAACTCCCCGCCCCGGCTCATTCCCCGGCACTATTACCGGGTCAGCGGCCTGCACCACATATTCTTGGATTCGGGATCATGAATCTTTAGGGCCACTAGCACTTGAGGGAAATCTTTTTCAAGATGCGATCGTGATGAGGATGAACGGCGGACCCCCTCTCCGCTGCGGGGAGCGCCGGGGAGGGGTGTTCCGGTGTTGGGTGATGGGTGTCAGGTGTTCGATGTTGGGCGTTCGATGTTCGATGTTCGATGTTCGCTCCCCCACCCCCGCCAGCCCCGACCGCGCCGGTGAATGACGACGCATGTATCGAACGGCGGCCTGCGGAGCGCCGTCCACTAGCTGGGACGCAGCAGGTTGGACGCGTGAAGGAACAACCGCTGCTTGACTTTCGCAGGGAATCGTGTATAATACTTGTGTGAAAGTCGGCGCAGTTGTCCCGCAACATAGGCGGAACAACCGCGCCGGCTTATTGCGCTAGTTACCACTGGCATGGTATGCTAGCGTGCTACGAACGATCCTCAGGATTGTCGGCAGAATCCTAAGGATCCGGCCTAGAGCCAGTGGGGTAGATGCCCCAGCAACTCTAGGGATGCGCTCTGGATTGCTGGCCAAAATGGCAGTATCTCAGCAACAAAGCGCGCGGCGTTAGCTGCTATCGCGACGAGCAGCGATATCACCAGCAGCCATCGCACGATTCGTCTGGTTTTCATGGTTCTCTGCGCTCCCTTCCTTGTTGGGATAGGGGCGCCACCGATAGACAGCCCTGAAGGCCAACCGACTGACTGCCGACAATCAATCGGGGCTCCCCGGGTCTCGTCGATAGCAACCGCCAAGTTTCTTCTCGACGAGATCCGTTGCCAGGGCGTCGCTTCGGCGACGCCCAAACTATTGGTGTGTCCGCTACGTATGTGCTGATCCGCGCCTCGACTGTCTAGCCCATGACGCAAAAAGAGCCAAACCCGGCGCTAGGCCCTGGTTTGGCTCTTTTCCTCAGATCACTTGGAAATGACACACAAACAGGGCCGGAAAACAGCTCCCGTTCAAAAAGCTTGGCTCCATCCATAGAACAGGAATAGATGCTTCGCGCCTACCCGCGTCGCATACTGTTTTCTAACGCTGCTTGCAATTATGACCACTATTGTTCGCGCTCGACCAGGGTCCCCGGGTAGGCAGGGCACAAGAAAGATAGCAATGATGATCGATCGCGCACGAGTGGTGCTCGCCCCATTGAGAGCATATCCGTCGCCTCCAGATAGGAAGCAACAGTACGATTCTACCCGCTTTGCCGCACCTTGTCAAGGGGTTCGCCAGCTTTTTTCAGAGATTCCCAGACTTTTCTTGCCAACAGGAAGCGAACTGCGGGGACTCCTCGGTCGGCAGCGGAATACGTAGAGGACCGTATCGAAGGAACAGGCCGGAGATCAAATCCCCAATTCCGTCTGCTCGCCTTCGCGTTGGAGCTTCTTGCCGGAGGAGCGGAGGGAGTAGCCCTTCGGGAAGTCAACTCCTTGCCCTCCAGGAGTTCCTTGATCGTGCGAACCTGGAGCTTCGGGATCTTCCTGCCTGAGGGCGAGTCAAAGAAGACTACAACACCCGCCCGCGTCCTCTTCGACGGCCCTTGCTCTACGCGTCACTGTGCAGCCGCAATCTGGCTGGCAGGTAGTCCTTTACCCAAAGGCGCTCGACTGTCTCCGCCTCCCAACTGGCCCTGAATGCGAGGAGCAGCATGAGTGCCGAGACCACAACAACAACGATCTCTGGCAGGTAGGCGGTGCCGGTCCACCGCCAACGCATAAGGACGAGACTGATCACGATGATGAGAGCCAGCATGAGTGACCAGGGCTGGTAACGTGGCGAGCGCACGCTAGGCATGCATCCTCTCGGATTGCTCTCGGCTCCTTTTGACGGTCGAAATAACAGACTCTCGGCATATCCGAGCATAACAAACTCAGCGGCAAGCAACAGAGGCCAGACGAAGCTTCTCGGTCCACCCAAAGGTTAGCCCTAAGACAGTGGCAAAGGTCCAGTTATAGCCAATGAACCGCGTCGTATGCCTACGTCTACCCCATTCAACCAATTCCTGTGGTCCACGGGTGTAGAGGAAATATGCAAAGAAGTCTCGACCCCCGCCACTCGGTTTACCGTTCGGCTCGCATAACCGTCGGTAGCTCTTCTCCACTAGCAATCTGACCATAGTCCGGCTGTGGAAGTTGTATGGATCGCCGAATCTAGCATACATGTAGACGATCACGAAAGTGGAAATCACATATCCGACGATTGGTGAGCCGAGAATAGCCACAACCAACGCACCTAGCGCTCCATAGTCAAGACTGTACTTGCTGAAGAGATCACTTGCAGCCTTGACAAGCTGCAGCCATCCACCTACTGGCCTCCAGGATGCAAGAAAGGCGGCAATGAACACCCAGCCGGTCATGAAGTTCCTTGTGAGTAGCTCGCGTTCCATATCATCCCCTGTCTGCTGACTACCTGCTCTCGACCGACTCGTCCGCGATGTGCTCGCGCATGATGGTAAGGTTATCGCCGTAGTAGAGGGTGTTCTTCATTTGCAGGGATGTTCAACGGGGAGGAGGCGGTTTCCTGCCTGGGACGTGGATCGGGAGTGCAACTCCCGGGGCGTGCGGCGGGAGGGAGTGCAACTCCCTCCCGAACGGTGGCTCCCTCACGAACGGTGAAGCGAGAGGCGGGAAGGCTCAGTAACTCCCCTTGTTCTTGAGGACCCACTTGCCGATCTTGAGCTTGCGCTTCTTGATCTCGGGGGAGACCGAGCCGATCATCCAGCAGTTCTTGCCGCAGTTTCGCGCCATCTTGCGGACCTCCGCCGCGCGGGGGCTGGTCCTGATCTCCTCGAAGGTCTGCTCCTTGATGTTCCCCATGCTCTCGTCGACGACGTTGCACGGCTTGATGTCGCCCCACGGCTCGCACAGGAAGATGTCCTCCCCCATGCAGCACGGGAGCAGGCGCTCCCCACCGTGGACGTAGTTGATGATCCCGTGGTTGAAGTAGGCGCGGAACCAGTTCTTCGGCTTCTTGCTCTTGAACAGCTCGCGGATCAGCTTGCGGACGTTCTCCGAGACCTCTTCCTTCTTCGTGATCTCGTTGTCCATCTTGTGGAAATAGTAGGCGTTGTGGACGACGGCGGTGGCGAACTCGACCTCCAGGTGCTTGGCGAGTTCGTATAGCTCCAGGATGTCGGCCGAGTTCCGGTCAGAGATCGTGATGCCGAAGCCGATGTCCTTGAGCCCCATCTTCTTGAGCTGCAGGAGTGTGCGCAGTCCGTGGTCGAAGCCGCCCTCGATGCCGCGCAGTTCGTCGTTCGCGGCGGGGAGCCCTTCGAGCGAGATACGGAAGCCGAGTTCGCCGTTGAACTTCTCAGCGAGGGCGACGATCTTCTCGGTGTAGAATCCGTTTGTGCTGATGCAGATGCGCTTGGCCTTCTTCTTGACGATCGTGACGATGTCGGCCAACTCCTCGCGCAGGAACGGCTCGCCGCCGGTGATGTTGAGGAATTCCAGCTCGGGGAACTTCTCGTAGTACGACGGATCCATCTCCTGCTCGGGCGTGGATGGGAACTGCCAGGTGTTGCACATATGACACTTGGCGTTGCACCGGTATGTTGCGACGAGTATGCCTTCCATTCGTGACCTCTTTCGTGGGGAGTCTGGTATAAGGATACATTATCGGGCGGAATGATGCAAGGCGTCAGGGAATGGTTAATGGTCGATGGTTCATGGTTCATGGGGGAATGGGAGTGTGGAGACCTGGTATTGTTACCAGTTCTGCGGTTTTTGCTGGGCTTTGGAAGCTTCATGTGCTATAATATCAGGTAATCATCGGCTTGTGCACAGTGCCGGTAATGGGTGCGGCAGCACGGGCAGTCGCATCAGACGGCCTCACTGCCGTCATGGTTGGCATCGACTCAACGAAGGAGATGGGGAACATGGTCTCGCGAACGACGCTGGCTATGGAAGTGGTGGCGAAGCATTGCCTAGCCATCCTGCTTATCGTGCTTTCGATCGGTTTGCCACTAGATTGTGCTGCCCTGACTACCTCTTTCCGGCAAGGTGACAGCTTTGGCAGTATCGTGGAAGATACAAGCCTTATTCACGACTGCAGAGATGAGTACTATGGGGGAAACCACACGTACCGGCATGCGACAAAGGAGAACTATGGCTCCTCTGAGCGTTTATCCGCGGGCTACACTCAGTATCTGATCGATTATGACTCGAACTACTTCTTTACAGAGCAAGTCGCGGTTGGGCTGATCAGGTTTGACCTGACAAGGATACAGGGTGCCACGGTGCAGTCTGCGAGGCTCTACTTGTACCTGCAGATCCCTTCAGTCCGCATTGATGTACCCGGTTACACACCATGGACGGTGGGGGCAAAGGTCGTACCGGCAGTGGATGGGGACTGGGTGGCAGGCACGAGCAACGGTGTGATAGAAGGGGGCGCATCGTCTTACGCGCAGAAGCTTCAGGGAATACAAGACTGGAGCACACCGGTCCGGGACAATTGGTATTCTTTGCCGGGGGACTCTGCAGTTGGGACCTATACTGGCCAAGTGAATCGGTTCTACGACCAGTCCGGCCAACTCAATGAGTACCGGAGGGTCTATCTCGATCTGCCCCCGAGCGCAGTCTCACTATGGGCCAGCGCTCCTGCCAGCAATACCGGATTGGCGTTGTACGGACAGGAGAACTCTGTGGTGTCCGGCTCCGTAAACCGCATAGCTTCCTCCAACTCGCCCTACGTGGCGATGCGGCCCACTCTCAGTGTCACTTATGTGATTACCCCTGAACCTTCTTCGCTCAGCGCGCTCTTGGTGGGAACAGGATTCGCGTTCTTTGCTGTCAGGGCACGACGTCGGAACAGAACCTAGACCCCATGCTGATGAACGGAGAGTGACGTCCTCGCTTCACAGTGATACGCTCTCAAGCGTCAGACGTTCCGGTCTGCGGGTCTTCTCGAAGCGCAAGAACACTCCACCATAGGCACCGAGGGATAGATCAATGCTGTCCCCTGAGGGGAGTGGCGACATCTTGCCGGTCGCGGGATTCCAGAGCTCACCCTTGCCGGCGCGGATGCTCACTGTGCCGGTCCAGGGAGTGGCGCTGTCGTTGATGATGAAGAAGACGTCGTGGCCGTCGATCCGGCGGTGGGTCGAATGGAGCGGCGACTTGGGATCGGATAGCCTGACATCAGGCTCTATGATGGAGTCGAGACTCGAGGCCAGGAGGTCGATCTTGTCCTGCGGGAGGTAGACCCCGGCCCCACCGGCTGAGTTAGCCATCACACGAGCGCCCTTCGACTCGCCGAATATCTCCTTCGCAAACGCCTGCACTCGGGCCGATGGGAACTCGGACTCGCTGTTCATCGGCAACGCGTCAACCGAGATCACGACGCCGCCGGTCTTAGCGAACTCCGCGAGCCTCTCCCACGCCTTCATCGGAAGTGTGTCGGCGCACGGGAGGATCACGACTCGCCACCGGAGCTTGCCGAGTTCGAGCGCCCCACCCTTCACCTTCGCCTCGATGAGCGCCTGGCCATCGATATAGGTGAAGTCACGCTTCGCCTTCCAGAGGCTCGCGCTCACCTTCTGGTAGATGTCGGCGACGAGATTGGCATCGGGGGCATCCGTAGCCCACTTGCTCGCGATCGTGAAGCGGGGCCAGATGCTCTCGCTCGGATAGAGGACCGCGATATCGGCGACCTGATGGCCGCCCCTGAGCATCGTGTTGCAGCGCCCGATGTGCTCGTTAAGCCGGACGAGTTGCTCCTGGGAGAGACCGTCGAAGGAGTAGTAGCTCGTCTGAACGTTGATACCATTGAGAGCCAGCTTGCTGAGCGTTCCCCTGATCTCATCCTCGGTGACGACTCGCACGGGCCGAGTGTCACCCGCCGGTCGGTATCGCTGGACGTGATCGGAGGTCTCGGACATCGTCCATTGCGTCTTGCCCTCGAGTTCCCCGGCGCTTGAGAGCAGTCGGGCGACGAACCAGGGGACCTCGGCGGGGATGCTCGTCAGGCAGTCGATGCTCGGGGCGTCGAGCCGTCGGATGCATCGGAAGAAGTCGCCGTAGAGCGGGACGTGCGTGATGATCGGCTCCTCCAAGAGGAGGTGGCCGCCGCTGGGGATGTTGTGCTTGCGTCCCCACTGCTGTATCTGGCCGAAGAAGTTCTCAGCGGTCAACTCGCCGACCGTCAGCCAGAAGTCGTACCGCGCCTTCCTCCCCTGCTCACCGGCATCGGCCACGAGTGCGGGGATGAGCGGCTCGATGTCGTATCCCCGGCGCTTCTTGAACTCGACGGGGAGGTTCGGCGACCAGGGCATCACTCGATACGGCATCTGGTTGAAGAAGAGGCTCATGAGCGACGGCTCGTCGGTGAATGTGGCAGTGAAGTACTTCCCGAGGTCGCTGCCGAGGTGCTTCGCATAAGCGTCATGCGTGACCTCGATAAACTTCGCGGTCGGCTCGGGCATCAGGAGGTTGACGTAATGCGCCTTATCCGCGAGGCTGATCGCCGAGTGCGTGCCTTCATAGAGCGCGTCCTCGGTGATCGCCATGACGTGCCACTTGCCGCCGGGCGACTTCCACGTGGCCTTGTCCCCGCTGACGTCGATCGTGGTCGGCTTGTCGAGTTGGAGGACGCCGCCGACAACGGGATATGCCACCGCTGAATGAAGCTTCCCCGGAGGAAGGTCGAGGGTCACCTCGCTTTCAGTCACGGCGTCCGCGATCAGGAGTCCACGGGCCTCCCATTCGTGATGATCGCGGAGAGTTATTCCCCCTGCAGACCCGGATGGATAGCCCTTCTCGTCATAGAGCCAGAGAGCCATGCCGGCTTCCTTCGCCGCCTTGACCGCTCGGACGTACGACTGCCACTTCTGCTCGTTCTCGACGTAGCCGTCGAAGGAGACGTTGCACGCCATCCCGCCGAAGCCCTGCTCGATCAGAGAGGCGATAAGCTGGTCCTGGGCCGCCGGGTCATCCGGCATGTGGTGGACGATCTTGAGGATGCGCGAATCCGCAGGGGGATTCGCGAACCGCTCGGCGAGTGGTCGATCTGACTGTGGCAGTTTCATCGTCGCCTCCGTTGTTCCAGAACTAACCGCCAAGACGCCAAGAACGCCAAGAGCAGACTCTGGTAGTTGCATCATTCCCTCTGTTGTGGCGGCGCAAAGCATGATCGCCAGCGCCGCAACGATTGTGATTGTATTCCTCATAGGTTTCTCCCTCAGCAAGGTACCGTCTAGTCCTGAGTAGTCCTGATGAATGGCAAGACGTAACGAAGGACGGTCGGGCCTGCACTAAGGTTGGTGCTCCGTAGGCCGCCCTTCGTTACATGCCGTCATTCACCGGCACACTCAGGGCTGACGGGCTTTCTCTGTGTCCTCTGTGCCTCTGTGGTTGAATGGCCGCCCTTCGTTACATGCCGTCATTCACCAGCACACTCAGGGCTAACGGGTTTTCACTCCCATACTCCCATTCTCCATTCTGACTTCTGACTCCTGACTGCTGACTCCTCCTACTGCATAAAACTATACGTCGGCACGTGGAGAATCCAGCCTACGACCGGCCAGAGACACCCGACGATGAAATCCCCCAGCAGCAGGCCGATGAAGAAGTCCATAACGATCCGGTACATCTTCATCCCGCCGTAACGGAGCGAGAGGAGCTTCGCCAGCCACGCGATGAACATCGGCAGCCAGAGCGTGCCGATCGAGTAGCTCGTCGAGATCGCGAACCCTAAGGGATGGAACGGCCACCAGCCGGCCCGGAGCTTCATGAAGTAAAGAAGATACGCAAACGCCATCCCCCACCCGATCGCCAGTGTCGCGGGGATATCGGCCTTCTGCGGGTTCACCAGCCAATTGTTCAGCCGGCTGACGTATGCCTCCGCGCCAAAGTACGGAACGTGCCCCGCCATCCCGACCGACGCGCCGCGCGTGTATCCGAAGTGGAGGAAGATCCAGAACCCGCTGATCACCGCCACGACCGACGCCACCCCGATCGCGATGCCCATGTACCTCTGCGGAGTCCCCGTTCGGTCCGCCAGCTTTAGCCCATCGAGCTGGTAGGCGATCGGGATGCTCCGGTACGCGCGGTTGAACCAGAATACCCAGCTCATGCCGGTGAGCTGTCCCGGCGTGAATGCCGCGCCCCCGAATGCGCCGAGGAGTATGATGTCAGGGTCCATCCAGTGAAGATCGTGGGCCGGCGGTCCGAACTCGGCGTGCATCTTGGCGATCGCGAGCGCGAGGAAGAAGTACATGAGGACCACCGCGATGCCGATGTACCAGCCCATGCCGATCATCTGGAAGAACCAGGCGATCGCGATCATGCCGAGTATCGCCCCAAGGAAGGCGGTCCGATACGGCATCGGGCCGTTTGCCTCGTCGGGATCGTGCAGGCCGCGAAATGCTGCCCGGTAGACCTTCGTCAGATGCTTGCGTCCCGACCAAAGCGCGAATACGGCGATGAGGTAGTATGCCCCGAGCGCCTGCTGGTTCATGAACGGGAAGGTCGGAGTCGCCTCGTACACGCCATACATGTCGCCGAATATGCGGACGACCCGCCACATGACGTAGAAGAACCAGCACGAGAAGAGCATGTCCAAAGGCAGAAGGAAGCTCAGCCCGATGCCGTAGGGATAGAAGGAGACGGGAGTCCAGCCGATCGCGCTCCATGGGCGGCTGGGCATGAACGGCTGGATGTCCCACATCTTGACGGGGATGACCGGAAGCGAGGGATAGAAAAGCTGCATGCCGTTCAGGATCGAGATACCCGCCGCGATGGAGAATCCGATCCACATGAGCCGGCTGCGGAAGAGCCTGTGGCCCGGCTCGGTGATCTGCATCGGCAGTTCGACTATCGGGAAGAGCAGCTTCTCGTTGCGTATCCATTGCTGGCGAACGATCGTGTTGATGCAGAACATGACTCCCATCATCGTGAGCATGACGGCCGACCAGACGCCGACCGGTATCAGCCAGTGGCGGATGATCTCCCAGGAGTACATCGAGCTGTGGCCCTCCTACCAGCCCTTCACGACCTCCGGGTCGCTCACGGATATCCAGCTCGGGATGTGTGGAAGCATGATCTGCGCCCAGCGGTTCTCCGGCGTGGCGAATCGGAATGGGTAGGTGATCATCGGCATGAGGACATCCATGTAGTCGATGCTCACGATGGCGGTCGAGATGGTGAGCATGACGTAGATGACGAGCAGCTCCCCGCGCTCCAAGGCGTATGCTCCTCCTCCCCCCAACCTCCGGACCCTCACCCCCGACCCCTCTCCCTCAGAAGGGCGAGGGGGGTGGTCCTCCGATCTCAGCTCCCCTCGCCCTTCTGAGGGAGAGGGGTCGGGGGTGAGGGTCCGGGGTGCAAGCCATCGCGCTGCAATGCGTCCGATCAGGCCGTTGAGGACGGTCAGGACGATCAGGAAGAGGATCGTGTTCGCGAAGAGCGAGATCGTGGACGGATACGGACCGGCCCCGCCGCCGGTCACGTTCCGGAAGCCGACCTCCATGTAGAGCAGGAAGTAGACGTTCACCGGCACGAGGATCATCCCGAGGATGATGGCCCGGTACCGGCGCAGGAAGCCCATCCGCTCGCCCTCACGAACACCGCTCTCCATACGAGCGAGTATACCGGTCGGGCCGCCGGTCGGTCAAGATGAGGACGCCCCGCGCTGTCATTCTGAGCGAAGCGAAGAATCTCGCCTTCCGAACAGATCATTTGCTCCGCTCAGAATGACAGCCGGGGAGGTCTGTCAACAGGTAAATTTACCAGTTTTTCGCAGATTCGTGGACGAGTTGCTTTTTTGGCTGTATAATGCTTGTAGTTCGATCAGCTTTGTGCGAGGTTTCACACACTCGCCAGCGAGATCGCACCAAGGAGAAAGAGATGAAGAGAGCCATTCCAGTACTTCTTGCCGTATTCATGCTTGCGACAGCCACAGTATCTGCAGACCAGACCAGTTGGCGCGTGCTCATGAAGGCCGACAACGGCGCCGGCGGATACGCCGGCCCAGGCGCCTATGTCGGCGTCTATCCGACTTCCCTGGAAGGCCTGGACGCTGAAGACCATCCACCGTATTCAGGCTTCTTCGTGGATACGCCGGGAAATCAGGTGCATCTGGTTACGCTTGTTCCTGGTGATGGCGTAACTTCGCACAACATAAAGGCGCCTACTCTTCCTGTACCTGAGAAAACGTGGGACCTTTATGTCGGAGCCAACGTAGACTACCAGTTCCCAACAATCGGTTTGCGTGCGTATGCCGTCACTGCCAGGCAAACCCCCACTTTTGACGGCATCCCTGTCTCATACTATGTGAGGATGGCAGACAACAAGGGCGTCACCGGCGCACCCGCAAACGGCACCATGTGGGAACTTCCCATGCCCACCACTAACGGTCAGTTCTGGACGTCGCCAGTCAACCTACCGGTCATAAAGCTGTCGGCAGGTAGCAATGCGGCACTGCTCGCAGAAGGTTATAAGCTGCAGTTCGTGCAGAAGGCCGTCCCCGAGCCGAGTGGACTGCTCGCACTCGGCGGGTGTCTTGTCGGCCTTGCAAGTTTTTTCCGGCGGCGCAAATAGTTGTTTACCGGATATCGCACCTCAGGCGATAAAGAATACTGAGGGCGCGGGGTTGTGCGCTCGCAGAATTGTGGTATAATCGAGTCAGCAATACCAAATCCAGCCGAAAGGAGGCAGTGCAGTGAGATACAGAGTCTACATTTACCGAAGAAGTGAAGTACATTGCCCGCCTCGTTTCGGCTCGTCTGGATGACAATCGGGTTCTCTTTCTGAGACCACTTCGGGCCGCGGGCAATGAGTCTGTGGCCCGTTTTGCGTTTCCAGGAGAGAAGAACCGATGAATTGCTGTATACAAAGTGCGAGAGATGGCGACCAGACCGCCAGAGAAGACCTGGTGGACAGACTTCGCCCTCGAATAGCGAGCATGGCCGGACACTACGCGAGATGCACCGGCGAAGACCCTGATGACCTGCTTCAGGAAGCATGGGTCGGCCTGCTCGAAGCGCTCCCCGAACTGAACATGCACATCGGCAGCCCGGAGCAGTACCTCATCCGGCATGCCCGCTGGCGTCTGCTCGATGCGGTCAAGCACGCCCGAATCCGGCGATGTCTGCCGCTGGAGGACCAGGCGGGCGACGACATCCCCCACCCCGAATCCGCGGTCGAGTCCGCGTTCGTCTCCGAATTCGCCGGACGCCTGAAGGAATCCCAGCGCGCGGTGCTCGGATGCCTGCTCGACGGCCTGACGTGGCGGGAGGCCGGTCGCGCGCTCGGATGCACGTCGGCGAACGTGGCGTATCACGTGCGCCAGATCAAGCGGCGGTATGAGGAATGGACTGGGGAGTAGGCGAGTATGGGAGTGTGGGAGTATGGGAGACCGGAATCCGGCACCCCCAGACTTCCATACTCCCGTACCCCCACACTCCCACACTCCCATACTCCTTTACCACCCGCCTCCGCCCGCTCTACACAGTTCATGGAGGCATGCAACGAAATCTTGCCTCCAGAAGGAGGTGGGTGATATGTGGGTCTATGAATCACCCGCCCCCGGAGCAGGGCGCCGGTAGTCCCGTACCGGGAATTGCTCCCGCCGCCGGGACTTCGGTCCCGGCGGTCATTCTATCAAGAATGAATGGCGTTAAGTCATGCCGAACTCTCCTGTAACGAACCATTGGCAGGAGGAGCAAATCGGTGATGACACGACGCAACATTTGGATCGGGCTGCTGCTTGCTGTCTGGCTGACGGCCGGATCAGCGGCGGCACAATCGGACCGGACCTATCCCGAGGTGGGACCCGGTCTCACTTATGTCCATGAGCGGATCGGGGACGTACCCTGGGCGATCCACATCCTCAAGATAGATCGGCAGGAGGATTTCCGACTCATATCGAGCCTGGCGCAGGGCACTATCTACGGACTCGCCGGGATCAGCAAGCACGTGGGCGCTGTGCCCTCAGAACTCGGGACGCCGGTTGCCGCGATCAACGGCGACTTCTACCGGATAGCTTCGGGTCCCTATCAGGGCGACCCGAGCGGCCTGCAGATCGTGCAGGGAGAACTGGTGAGCGCTCCAATAGGTCCGAGCTTCTGGATAGACGCGCGGGGCAAGCCGCAGATCGGCGATGTCCAGCCGCAGATGAAGGTCACATGGCCGGACGACAGCACGACTCCGATCGGGCTGAACGAGGAGCGCAAGGACGATGCGGCCGTCCTCTACACGCCGATACTCGGGGCGTCGACTCGAACCAAGGGCGGGCGGGAGATGGTCCTGGAACGCGTTGCCGGCGAACCGTGGCTGCCGGTCCGTCCCGGTCTGACATACAGCGCCCGTGTGCGTGAGGTGAAGGACAATGGCGATACGTCGCTGTCGCCGGACACCATGATTCTGTCCGTCGGGCCGAATCTCGTGAACGCGCCGGCCGTTACGGTAGGCGACGTGCTCCGGATCACGATGGCGACATCACCCGACCTGACCGGAGTGGATGTGGCGATCGGCGGCCATCCGATCCTGGTCGCCGATGGTAAACGAGTTCCGTTCGGCCCAGGCGATCCCCGTCACCCGCGCACGATAATCGGCTGGAACTCGCGCTATCTGTACTTCGTGGTTGTGGATGGCAGGCGGAGTGACCTCTCCGCTGGGATGACGAATGCGGAGATGGCGTCGCTCATGCGACGACTCGCATGCACCGACGCGATGAACCTCGACGGCGGAGGGTCATCTACCTTCTGGCTCGGCGGTCGAGTGATGAACGTCCCTTCCGACGGTCGCGAGCGAGGGATCGCCAACTCCCTGATCCTGCTGCGCAAACCGGCAGCTCCCGCGGTCAACTAACTACGATGCTTCGGTAGCAGAGGCCTGGCGGCGCTGCCGAAGCATCGGACGGTAAGACATGATGCTTCGGCAGCGCCGCCAGGCCTCTGCTACCGAAGCATCGTCCTCGAGTTCGCTCGGGCATCAGGAAACATGGGTTGACATAATGTCCGGCGATAAAGTATACTACCCCAACACAGCGCTTGCATGGCGTTGTGACTCTGCGAAAGGGGGACGAGACATGGCACGCAATCAGCATCAGCGCTGCAATAGTATGCAGCAGGCAAACGCACGTCCCCCGGTGGTCGTAGAGTAGCTCACCGATCTCAGTTTCGCGATTCAGAGGCCGCTCCACTACCGGGAGCGGCCTCTTTGTTTTTCATGGAGGCCGTGGGAGAGTTCCCTCGGCCTCTTTTTCGTTAGGATTGAACTTTTCGGCCCCCGAAAAGCGTCAACTATATGTATGGGCAAGCTCTGGGACGGCTTGCTCGATCGCGGAGAGGAGAATATAGTGTCGTATATCATCCGTACAACCGGCCTGGGTTTCATCCTGGCATCGCTCATCTGCATGCCAGTCGGACGCGCGCACGCCCAGCAACCGGTCATCAAGGCCGTTATGGCCGAGTGCGCGCCGAATATCGATGGCGACATCTCCGATGCATGCTGGCAGTCAGCCTCTCAGGTCAACGACTTCTTCTTCGTCAACGACAGCTCGAAGGCCAAGGAGCCGACGACCGCCTGGCTCTGCTACGACCAGAAGTGCATCTACATCGCCTTCAAGTGCCTGGACTCCGATCCCACGAAGATCGTCGCCCAGCAGAAGAAGCGCGGCGGAAGCCTCGACAGCGACGACTGGGTCGGCTTCAACCTCGACTGCTACGGTGACTTCAAGAAGATCGTCTGGTTCGACGTCTCGGCGGGCGGCGTGCAGGTCGAGAGCCTCCAGACCGGCGAGGCGAGCAAGATCGAGTGGAAGGGCGACTGGGCAGGCGGTGCGAAGAGGATCGACGGCGGGTACACCGCCGAGTTTGCCGTCCCGTTCTCCATCATCCAGTATCGCCCCGAGCAAACGAAAATGGGGATCGCGTTCATCCGACGCCACGCGCGGACTCAGCAATGGTGGTGGTCGCCGAATATCGGCCCGAACGGCGACAGCGCGCGGTTCTACTCCTGGGAGGGTCTCAACCTGCCCCGCCGGAGCAATCGGCCGATGGTGCTGGGATACTCGCTCTTCGGCACGGGGTCGGACGCGCCTCACAAAGTGGGACTCGACGTCAGGCACGCGATCACGCCGAGTCTGAACGGTCTCGTAACGATCAACCCGGACTTCAGGAGTATCGAGCAGCAGGTGGACAGCGTGGACTTCTCGTACACCGAGCGGTACCTGTCCGACAGCCGGCCGTTCTTCCTCGAGGGCCCGAGCTACTTCCCGCAATCGAACGTGCTATACACCCGCCGGATACAGGATGTGGATGTCGGGACGAAGCTCTCCGGCAAGGTCGGCGACTATGACCTGGCATTCATGCACACGCAACTTTTTGGCAAGGAGAACCACACCGTACTGCAGATGGGCCATCACTGGTCGGATCGCGCGTCACTCTGGCTCTGCGGAATCGAGAGCAACGTGCCGGGCCTCAACAACGGCGTCACCCTGACATCGTTCCGGCAGCGGCTGAAGAAGGCCGGCGTCCACCAATGGTGGTTCTCCTCCAACTACGCGACCGCCACCTCGGCGTCCGGGCCGGGAATGGGTACGTGGTTCCGCGCTCACGTGTACGACTTCGGGAAGCCCAGGGAGATCCACTGGGACCTGAACTACGAGACTTTCGACTCCGATTACGATCCGTATCTGGGACTGGTGGGCGAGAAGGATCGGAGGAGTCTGAGCCTCTCATTCGATCTGAGTGATCAGCCGAGCAAGGGCTCTATCCAGAGCTGGTACACCGCTCTGGACCTGGGAAAGACAGACCATCTCGACGGATCGCTCTTCCACAACGACATAGGGATATACGGTGAGCTGTCCCTGCGCAAGGGGACCGGCTACTGGGTAAACGCGTCCATGTCAGACAGGCCGCCCTACCACGATTCCGTCTCTCGAGCAGGCTACTACTGGGGGTCGAATGACCTCTACAAGGGTGGGAGCATCGGCCTCGGAATCGGCAGGCAGGCGGGAGGAGACTACCGCTACTGGTCGATCGGGCAGGGCTGGCCGATCGGGGACAAGCTGAGCGTCCAGGCGTCATATGAGTCCGCGAGCATCAGCGATCCGAGCCCGGATGCGTTCAGCTCGCACCAGATCGTCGCATCGGCGGCATACGATTTGGACAACGAAAGGACCATCGGCGCGCGTCTAATAGACAGAGAGGGCAAGGCGAACCTCTATCTCGCCTACAAGCAGAGAGTGAGCGCCGGCTTGGACGCATACGTGATCTTTGGCGACCCGAACGCGGACTCCACGCGGAGCACGGTCACCATCAAGCTGAGCCGGCTGCTGTAGGAGCAGGCAATCCTTTTGCATTGCAGACGCCTGCGTGCTACAATCGAAACACCGAATAACTCAGGAGGTACAGTATGGGACATCCGGGTTCGGGACCGTACAATCCACCCAAGTCGGGCAACAACACGACCGTCATCATCGTGGTCGCAGTCGCACTCTTGGGATTCATCTTCATCGCCGCCATCCTGGCGGCGATCCTCTTCCCCGTCTTCGCGAGGGCTCGGGGGAAGGCGCAAGAGTCCGTCTGTATGATGCACATGCAGCGGCTCGGATTGGCGATGAACGCATACAGGGCGAACTGGGGCGATACCTACCCGCCGCCGGGTAACTGGAACGATCTTCTGGCGACGTATACGAAGGAACCTGAAGTCTTCCTGTGCCCGTCCGCCAAAAGCGCCAAGCCTGGTTACGGGATGAACAGCGGGCTGTCCGGCATTCAAGCAAAGGCCGTCAAGTACCCGGGCGCTACGATCATGTTCTTTGAGACTGAACCCGGCGAGAACAAGGCGGGAGGGTCAGCACTGCTCCTCAGCCAACCGAGACACATGGGCCGATGCGGCATTAGTGTCGTGGACGGACGCATCATGATGGTCGAGCAGACGTCGGTGAGCGCTCTGAACTGGGACCCTGCCCCGAAGACCGCGCCAACGTTGCCCACGCGTCCATGATCCGATACCTGGACTCGGTTACGCCGCTTTCTCGTGCGTCTGCAGGCCCATGACCGCCACCGTCTGCTCCGGGGAGTCCGGGCCTTCGTCTCCGTTCCTGCGGCCACGGTATCTGACAGCGAAGGTCATGATCGCGCCTTCGCCATGAACCCGATACAGGTAAGGCGATGAGGTCGCGAAGTCAAGCATGCGGAAGACCTCGTCGCCGGCCTTTTTCACATAGATATTGCATCCCAGCGCCCATTTCGGCTTCCCGTTCCGAAGCTCGTTCGCCGGCGCAGTGCCGAAATGCACGACGACCATGTTGCCCACCACTTCCAGATGGAGCGCCGGAGCCTCTTGACCGACTTCCCGCCTCACGCGCCCCTTATTGACGGCCTTTAGCCGCATCGCCCCGCGCATCTCGTCCGTGACCTGCGACTGGGAGCTGATGAACCTCACCAACGGACGTACGTGCGCTTCGAAGGTCGTCCGGGCCGTCTTCTTGCGCAGGACGGCCGCCTTTGCGAGCCTCTGTTGCGTCTGATGATTCTCCAGGGCGGCCACGAACTCCGCTCGATCCCCGGCCAGGAACGCCACTTGCTCGGGCGACAGCCGCAGTTCGTCGAGGTGAGACATGACGTAGCCCTCCAGGTTTCCGATCCAGCTCTTCACATCTTCGTCGTTGACAGGAATGTAATCGTCTTTCCGCGCCATGACACGTGCTCCCTTCAGTTAGTCGTTCCAACCGGCGGCGGGATCGGTCCGCTCGGCAGCGGGTCCGTTCCCCTCGTCAGCGGGAACGGACCCGCTGGCAGTTGGAACACCCCTGCCGAGAGAGGGACCGGGCCGACTCTCAGTGGGAATGGCCCCCCTCAAGGGTGGACCATTCCCATTATCGGCGGGCTTGAGGGCGAACTGGAGGGAGGTTTGCGAGTCGTCCTACTTCAGCGCGTAGACATCCACATCGGAGGAGAAGTAGACCGTGCCGTCGGGGCCGAGGGCGACGTTGTCGACCTTGGCGGGCGCATCGATGAGGCGCTCCGTCTTGTCGGTCGCCAGGTCGAGCTTCACGATCGCCTTCTCGCTGGCATAGTACAGGCTGCCAGCGAGCGACGCGACCGAGTTGCACGTCAGGCCCGGGATGTCCGATGGCAGGCCCTCGATGAACTCGCGCTTCGCGGTGTCGAAGAGCTTCATCGCGCCATCTACGGAAACCACCACCCGCCCGAGTTTCTCATCGCAGGCGAGCACTCGAATGTTCGACGTGCCTTCGAAGGTATGCTCGAAGGCGACCTTGCCGGTCGAGAGGTCGATCACCCCGAACTTGGGGGACTCGCCCTTCTTGTTCGGCAGGCCGTTCGCGCCGAGGGAACTGCCGACGTAGATGGACTTCGCGTCGACCCCCACCCCGCCGATCGCCTGCTCGCCGAGAGGATTCTCGATGAGGTCGGTCTTGCCGCTATCGGGATCGGTGATCGCGACCGCGCCGCCGTATGTCCCGTACTTCGCCATCCAGCCGGAGTAGAGCTTGCCGTCCGGGCCGAAGACCGCGCCGCCGGTCGGGCGGATGTAGCCCTTCGGACCGACACTCGCGATCACCTTCGGGTTCTTGTTGTCCCACTGATTCCACGGTTGCTCCGGGTCGTACCGGACGACGTCTCCCCCCACGTAGGCGACCGCATATGCCTTGCCGTCACGGAACGCCACATCGTAGACCTCGCCGCCTGCGTCGCAGATCGTGCTGGTGTTCGTCGCCTTCTTCGTCGCGGGATCCATGAACCAGAGCGTCTGGCCGAAGGTCGGACCGCCCCACAGCCTGCCCTGTGCGTCGGCTCGCAGGAAGTGCGTCTGGCGGGGAGCGGACTCACCGGGGATGCGCTTGAGGTGGAGCTTCGTGTCGCCGGCCCTCATCACGAAATAGTCCTGCCCGCGAACGCCGAGCAGTTCGCCCTTCGAGTTCGAGGCAAGGGGTCGTCCTCGAAGGTCGATATCGGTGATCAGCTTCAGGTCCTTGTCGCCGTCTCGGTATGTGTAGAGGGCGTTCCCCTGATGGATCAGGAGCAGATCGTCGGTCGTCGCATAGGCATCGACCGACCACGCGCGCTTCTCGGCGGGAGGAGTCGGGAATGGCGGCGGGACTTCGTAGAGCGTCTTGCCCTTGAACGCCTTGTTGCCGGCGAGGAAGTATCCGTGCCACGACACCCCGGACGTGACGCCCACCATGCTCTTCGGCAGCGGGCGGAACTCCTTGGTCGCGGGGTCGAAGATCAGGACGGTGTTCTTCTCCTGACCGAAGCTGCACAGGATTCGCCCATCGGGGAGCGCCGAGACGTAGCGCAGGTACATGTTCGGTGGAGCGGGCGCACCGAGGTCCTCGACCTCATAGGTCTCGAGGTCGAGCGCACCGAGCTTGCCCCCGCCATACGTGCCGCCGTAGACGCGCCCATCGCTTCCGATCGCCAAGTTCCAGATGTAGCTCTCACCGGGGAAGGCAGCGACCTTGGTGAACTCCATCTTCTTCAGGTCGAACACCATGAACCGCCCATCGTAGAACGTCCCGACGACGAGCCGATCGCCGGGGACTTCGTCGAGCGCCCACGATCCCGCGCCTGCGGGGGCGGTGTAGACCTTGGCGGTGTTCTTCGCGGGGTCGATGAAGATCAACTCCGCGCCGGAGTTCTCGTTCATGTTGCTGAGGACGAGCATCTCTCGCCCGGAGGATCGGTCAACGACGACTCGTCCGGCGAGGACGTTCCGCGCCTGGCACGGCTTCCCGAGATGCACGATCTCCGCCGACGATGCGACTGCGGCGAGTGTGAGAATTGCGACGGCCAAGAGCCACTGGGGTATGTGCAAGATGGATCTCCTTCTGCTCATTCGAGGTGATGCTGAGAATCTACTGCCACCTTCGTTGCCCGCAGCTCGAAGTCCTCCGCGACAAACAAATGAGCCGACACGACCATGAAATCGCGATCGACTTCAAAGCCATGCCGGCTCAGTTTGCTGGATGCTTGGAGCGAAGCATGCTCCGAGAGCTTCCTAATACATCAGTCTACCGGTAGTAGACTATGTCCGCATCGCTTCTCAGCTTGACTACCGGCGCGGGCAGACCGTTCACCGTGCCGACCTGGCAGATGCCTGTAACGACCACGTTGTCCAGGCTCGCGAGTTCGGCCTTCTTCGACGTACTCAGGAGCGATACGTCCACCGGTATCCCGACGATCGTCGCATCGTAGACCATGGCTGATCCGTCGTCGACGAACCAGTAGATGCCCTCGGTCGTGGTGAGCTTGCCGGTGATGGTCACGAACAACCCGATGGTGTTCACACCGTTCCCTCCGGGTATGCCGGGTGTGTACGCGTTCAGACTGGCGCCGCCAGATCCCTGTTGACGATCAGCAGTGGCTGAGGCATCACTCCGGCTGTTCCGGCGGTCACTGTCGCGCCCTGGATGACCCGCTCATTGTTCACAAGGTTGATCACGCCGGCCACGTTGACGAAGCTGCCCTGAGCGAACCCACCCACGTCTACTCTGATGCCGGAGAATCCGTCGCCGGGCTCCTGGATGTAGAGATGATCGCCGAAGTCGGCGGTGACCGCTTTGTTGAGGAGCGCGACTTCGCTCGGGTTTTCCAGCGCCTTTGCGGCTTGGATCGTCCCTGTGTCGGCCAGGACCTCGATGCCATCACTGATCGTCCCGGTCGAGACGTTGCCGGCGGCATCCTTGAACTGCGCATATACAGTCTTGTCGCCGACTCCGGTGCTCAGCGACCAGATCTTGCTCGTGTCGTAGGTCTCCCAGCCGCTCCATGCGCCGCCCTCGTTGTTGAACTGCATCTGTGCAGCGTCAGTGGACGACACATCGAGCGTCACGGAACTCGACGGTGCGTAGTCCGCGCCGCTTTCGATCGAGATCGTCCCCGTCGGGGGAGACGTATCGACTGTTATGGTATCGGAGACCGGCGCGGACCAATTGCCCGCAACGTCCTTGAACTTCACATATACGATCTTCAGCCCTTCGCCGCCCGGGAGCGTGTAGCTCTTGCTGACCGCATAAGCCTCCGGAGCCGAATAGGTGGTCCCGTCGTCGCTGAACTGCATCTGAGCGCCGGTGCCCATGCCGCTTGGGAAGTCGCTCGCAGACAAGGCGAGCGCTACGTCCGGGCTCGATGTATCCACAGATCCACCGTTGATGTTGATGCTGCAGCTCACGGGCGCGAGCACGTCATAGTAGTCGATCTCCAGGCGCGGCCTGGGGTTGGCGCCGCCATACTGCTCCTTGTCAGTAAAGATCTTGGCGGCGGTGTTCAGCGTCTCCTGTGAATGAAGGACCATAACCCCTCGGCTCTGCACCGGGATGCCGCCCGTGTTTCCGTTCCACGACCAGGTGTAGTCGCCCACAGCGCCGACGGAAGTCGTGGCATACACCCCGGAGTAGTTGGCGTTCATGTTGGTCCAGGTTGCAGATCCCTCAGTCCAGTTCGCGGTGACCTTGCCAAGGCTGATATTATACGCCGTGTTGACCGAACGGGTGTAGCAATACAGCTTGACCCGAACGCTGTTGGAGGCACTGACGATTGAGGCCTGATCCGGAGCGCCGGTAACATCCCACTGCACCAAACCGCGCCGGATGGCGAGGCTCGCGGTTGAACTCCAGCCGCACTGTACGGCCGCGGCCGCGGCGGTGCCGTCCGGAGTCCCGCTTCGGATGTAGCAGTCGCCGTTGGTCGTCGTTCGGCTCCAGGTGTAGAAAGGCGGGGCCGATGTGCTCAGCGCGACCGCGGTGCTCTGTGCCGAGTAGTTGAGCACCACATCATAGGCGTCAACGCGATAGTTGTATGCAGTGCTGTAGTTCAGACCGGAGTCGGTGTAACTGGTGCCCGCTGCCGTGCCTACCTGGACGCCGTTTCGGTAGACCCTGTAGCCTACGACGGCATAGTTGTCGGTCGAGGCATCCCAGGCGAGGGTAATGGTGCTGGGCGTCGATCCGGTGGCGTGCACGTTCTGGGGGACGCTTGGCGGATCGAAGTCGGTGTTCGGACCGCAATCACAGGACTTGCTCACGGTGGGTCCGAACCATGCGTAGCCGTCGCGCACCATCTGCCAGGCGGCCGTGTAGATCCCGCCTGAGCCGGGAGCGGTCAGGGTGAAGTTGAAAGTGTATGTAGCCCCCGGCTTTATCGTACCCGAGAGATTTACCCGTGTGAAGGTCCCGAACGGATTGTTGTCACCCACGGCTGCCAACCGGAAACCTCGGGCATTCAGCCAGCACACGCCTCTGTTCCGGTATGTAACCGACACAGCGTAGCTCTGCCCCGGCAACATAGTCGTTGGGATGGTGTCTGACACATATTCGCAGGAATACTTGTCCCACGTCGGGGTATTGCCGAAGTAGGCGCATATCCCCTTGTATATCCCCCATTCAGACACGGACCGGAAGAAGTCGTCGGTTAGGTAAGAAGCATCCCTTGCGCAGTTGTCGTGGAACGCAACCTCTATCAGGACAGCTGGTCGGTCCGGGATGCGGATTTCGCCGAAACCGCCGGCGGAATCCTTGACTCCCCGGTTGGCCCACGCGCTCTCACCGTCGTATGTGCTGCGGATCGCGTCGATAATGTTGTTCTGGATACTGTTCGCGAGCGTCAGACTGTTCGCTTCGTGATCGGGGTGCTCCATTGCAGTGTCGCGGAACGTCTCCGTTCCGTTTGCCGTGCCACCGCCGCCGGCATTCGTATGATGCGCGATGTAGATGTCGGCCGCGTTGTAGTCCGCCCACAGAGGACGCGCGCGGATGTCGTCGCTGCTGCGGTCGGTCGCCGTATCGGCGCCGGTGTTGCCCGAGGATGACGCCCAGACGCTGCCCGGCGCTCCGGCGTGATGAAGCCATGACGATGCGCACATCTTCCACCACGCCAGGCCGGTGTCCGAGTTGCAGCAGTCGCTCTCATCGAGCTGTCTTGGCGTGATGAAGGTCGCCCCGTCCTGGACCAGGTACTGCTTGAGGAACTGAACCAGTCGGATGCTGTTCGTATCCTCGAGGACGGCTTCCCCGAAGCCGCATGGGTCGGAACGCTGCCAGCCCCACCAGCCCTTATAGAGCATTCCGTGAGATGGCCCGACAGCTACCTTCTTGCCGCTGAGACCAACCGCACCGACGATGGGCGGCGACTGTGGCTGAGCACTCGGCATGCCGGATACGTCCGGAGCAGGCGACAGATACGATGACAGCAGCTCGCCGTTGCTTGTGAGCTTGATCGCCGAGATCGACGGGAAATCGCCGAGCGTCGTCCTGAACTGATTGAAGATTGCCTCCAGGCCCGACTCATTCAGCCCGACAAGGACCTCGTTCGACAGGTCTACTTCGGCCGAACCATCGGATATCGCGAGGCCGTTGATGGAGACCCCGACAGGAATCCTTGAGAAGATTCCTTGATCCGCTTCAACCTGAGTCGGACCGGCGACAAGCGCGCGGATCGCCGCTTCCGCGGGATCCATCCCGGTCGGAACATCGCGATCCACCAGGACCGGTTGCCCTTGCGACCAGAACCGGACCTGCACGGTCGATGCGCTCGCCGTCCCTCCCAGGATCAGAAGAACCAGCAAGATCGCTGCCGGTACTCTACATGAAAGTAAGAAGCTCCTCATACCCTGCCCCCAAGAATCGGTCTGGACGCCCCCAAATACCATGTGATACCGTGGAACGTTCTGCGACCACCAGAATCAGAGTCTCACCCCGTCCGGAACGCGCACAGCCAAGAATCCACAAGACTCCATGGTCAGTATACTGGATTTGCCCGCAGTGTCAAGGGTGCAGGGGGTATCTTGGGGCAAAACTGGTATTATTACCGGGTGAGCGCGAGGGGTCGAAAACGGCTTGTCCCGATGGCGAGTCATGCCGTTAGCCAGGGAAGCCCTCCCGGCGGAGACGAGCGCCCACGGCCCGAAGGGTCATCTCGTCCTCAGGGTCGATCCGGCCGTCGGGAAGCGGACCGGTGTTGAGAAGCAGATTGCATCCTCGCTCGCGGGCACAACGTAGAATCTCCCACACCTCGTCCGCCGTCTTATGCTGTCCGGCCAGGTGAGCGGGGTATCCCCAGACCTTCCCCGGGTAGATGGTCGTGCATATCTCGACGGGCTTGTCGGTCGCTTCGGTGGCCTTGTACTCCGGCGCTCGGAAATCCTCAGTTCCCAACAGGCCTTCCTTGTAGGAGATGAGAGCCTGAGGCTGGAGGGATCGGATCATGTCATACAGTTCCTGCACTCTGAACCTGCTGTGATCGCCCGATCGAGGGATCGCAAGTCCATCGAGCCAGATGCCCGCAACAGGGCCGTAGTTCGTGAGCAGTTCCCTGATCTGGGCGGCCATGAACTCAACGTAAACGGAGAGATGGTGCGCATCACCGTAGGCATAAGCAGGATCCGGGGGGTCGTACTTTGGGCGTGGGTTCCCGCCCCATTCGTCGTTGTTCGGAGCATGAGGATGCTTCCAGTCGCGTCCGTGGGAGTAATAGAAGAACAGGCCGAGTCCCCGCTTCCGGCAGGATTCGGCCAGTTCGCCAACGAGGTCTCGACGGGCCGGAGCATTCATGCTGTTGAAAGAGGTTTCCCTGGTGACGAACAGGCAGAATGACTCATGATGGCGAGTAGTGATGTTGATATACCTCATGCCGCAGCCAATCGCGAAATCGGCAATACGGTCGGCGTCGAATCTCTCGGCGGCAAAGTCATCGATCAGCTTCTCATACTCAGCAACCGGGATCTTCTCCAGGTATTGAGCCCATTCATGTCGTGCCAGGAGCGAATATAGGCCGTAGTGCAGGAACAGCCCGTACTTCGCGTCGCGAAACCACGAGACGGCCGCCGCCCGTGGGTCTTTGGCATACTGATCCTCATAGCCTTCGAGATAAGATGGGATGTCCATCAGCTTCTCCTCGGGTAGCCGCGTTGATCTCCGCGACCGCCTCAACGCTCGGTTTGTAGGTCACGCCCCACTCGCTCGACCGAGTTCATTCTTTGACCTCGCGCAACCGGCGGGCGGCCGTTTCCAGTGGAACCTGTCGCGGATCGCCATACGGCTCAGTCCATGATATGCCGACATTCCGAACGCCAACACCGGTCAGTCGCCGGCAGAGGTCGAGGGTCAGGCGACTCCGCACCTCGATCAGCGACGGATCATCGAACCGATTGTCCGACTCGCCTGGATCCTTCTCCAGATCATACAGCTCGCAGACATCGTCGTAGTAGACCGAGAGCTTGTAATGCCCGTCGGTGATCGCCGCTCCCGGGCCGAAGTTGTTCGGCGCAAACGGGGCCTTCTGCGGGCCGTATGGCGCGGGCCAGGTTGGAGCTTGCGTTCCCGCCTCGATGAGGACATTCGGACGTCCGTCACCCAGCTTCCCCTCCACGAGCCTCTGATGCAGGCTCTCCCCGACGAACGACAGCGGCCTCTCGATCCCCAGCGCCTCCAAGATCGTCGGGGCGAGATCGATCTGCTCCACAAGCCCGTCGAAGACGCCGTGGTACACCCCGTCGGGATGGCGAATGATCACGGGGATGCGCGTGAGACAATCGTAGAAGACGCCGATCTTATGCCATGCGCCTTGATCGCCGAGGAACTCGCCGTGATCCGAAAGGAATACAACCAGGGTGTCCTCGGCACGACCGGTATCCTCGAGGGCGTCCAGAATACGGCCGACCGAATCATCGACATATCGAATCTGACCCATGTAGGCGGCCCTCGCCTCCCGTATCTCGTCGTCGGTCGCCTCGATGGCCTGGCAGTTCGCCTGCCAGTTGGTCAGCCGGCGCGGCTTGCCCGATCCTCCGCCCTCCCGATACCTCGGCGGACGCTCGATCTGATCCCGCTCGAACATCGAGAAGTAAGGCTCCGGGCAGGTGAACGCGGGATGCGGGTCCTGCCAGTTGACCCACGCCAGGAAAGGCTCGGTTTGCCTGCGGATGAAATCGATCGTCTCATCAGCAAGGCGTCCGGTGATGTTGTACGGATGGTCGGCCTCCATCGCGAAGGCATCGAACGACCGCCGATACTTCGGGTGATCGTCGTAGTTGCCGACACATATCTCGTCCAGCTCGTCCCAGACGGCGGGCAGTTGATCGGCGTTGAAGCAGTGGTTCTTCCCGAACATGCCGGTGCGATAGCCCGCTTCCCTGAGCGAGCGGACGAGGTTCGGCACAGCGTAGTCGATCGTGGATCCGTAGGTCCTGTGTCCATGCTCCGACATGCGGGTCGAGGTCACGAGGCTGATCCGGCTGGGACCGCACAGGGGCGCGGCACAATAGGCTCGATTGAGCCTCACTCCCTCCGAAGCCAGGCGGTCGATGTTTGAGGTCCCGATCGTGGGATGGCCATAGCACGAGAGGTAGTCGGCCCGAAGCTGGTCAGGGCAGAGAATGAGAAGGTTCAGCCGTCCGTCTGAATGTGTTCGTCGCTTCATGCTGTCTCCCCCTACCCCGGATCACAGTCCGCCAGCCATTCGTCAGTCAGATACCGGCCGAGTAGGAAGTGCTTGCGATCAGGATAGAACAGTATCCGCTCGCCCGCATCCTCCACCAGGCTGCAATAAGTCGCAACCTGAGTGCCCGTGTCCGCCCCGGAAATCGGCGTCCAGTCCGTCGAGGCGAAGAGCTTCGGCGGACCGAATCGGATCGGCTGATCCCTGTCCGCAACCTCCCGCCCGATTGTTATGTAGGCCGGATTGCGCACGTTGATGCTGTCGGTCGGCCCTCGACCGCCGTGCCCTGAGCCGTCGTTATTGTAATAGACGAGCAGGTATCGGCCGTCCCTCAGCTTATACAGTGGACAGGGCGCCATCGGATGCGGGATAGGTTTCCCACCGGGCTCATATCTCAACGGCCGCGGATCATCCCACGTTCGGCCGTCATCCTCCGAGAGAGCATAGTAGATCATGCCACGAAGGGTCCGCATCACGACAATCAGCCGACCATCCGAAAACGCCTGAACCGTCGGCTCCTGAGCGGTATTGATACCCTCGCGGAATGGATTCGGGACTGCGAGTCCGTGCGGCGACTTTGGCCAGGTGCTGACGATCAGCTTCTCGGGATCGGACCCCGACAGGATATTCTCGAATCGCAGAAAACAGATCTCGGATGCGCGCTCGAACATCCCGACGCCGGGATCGATGGCATTGCTCGCCCATCGAGTGAACCCCGCCAGAACCGCTCCCTCAGGGGTGACGCCGGGATTCTGGAAGACGATCCATGTAGGCGGAATGCTCGGGTCCCGGATGGCTGATGGCATTGGGGGCGATCGCGAAATCAAATGTACCGCTCCAGGTGATTCCGTCGTCCTCCGAGTAACGGCCTCGCAGGACCCCGGTGTCGGCGGTCCGGGCATCGTCGATGCCGATGTTCTTGTTGTAGAAGCACCAGATTCGGCGAGAAGAAACGATCAGGAACTGCCAGCTTGCGAGGCCGGTACCCGGAGGATCATTCGGCGTCGGGCCGTCGATCACTTGAGGAGCGGTCCAGGTGTGCCCACGATCAACCGAGCGGCTGAAGACGACTCGCTGGTCCGGGTTGCTCTCACGAGTCGCAGTGGTCCATGTGGCCAGGAACGCGCCACCGGGAGTAGCGACGACATTGAAGTGCTGGTTCGCGTGATCGAGGCCGCCGGGTTTCTCCGGTATGTAGACCAGCAGATCGGGATTCGTTCGCTCCCACTCGTGCATGATGTTCCTCACAGGTATTCCGAATACAGCGCCGTCTCGGCATCGACGATCGAGCCGTCGGGAAGCGCATACTGATTGGGAGTAACGCCCTCGTATGTGAGCCGCCCCTGGGTCGCCCGTTCGAGGTCGGCCTTCCGCGTGGCATACAGGCTCTCCCACGACTCGCCGTCACGCCACAGAAGCTCGTGCAGATCGGCCTCGACTCCCGCCAGGTTCCGCTCCTCGCAGGGATCGCTCACCATGTCGAAGAGCACCGGCGGATACTCCGGGAACTCGACGTACTTCCATTCGGCGGTCCGGACGATGCGGAAGGTTGTCTCCACGCGGGCGATATGCTCGCTTCGGATGAACTCCTTCGTTCGGCCGCCGATCAGGCTCTCACCATCGAGGTCATCGGGGATCGGGAATCCGCACAAGTCGGACAGCGTCGGGAACAGATCCAGCAACTCGACGAGGCAACCCTTCTCGCAGGACGCTCTCCCCGGGACTCGAATCAGCAGCGGCACTCCAACCGAACCCTCGTAGTACGTCCGCTTCCACCAGAGGCCGTGCTCGGAGGCCATGTCGCCGTGATCGGAGGTGTACACGATGATCGTGTTGTCCAGCAATCCCCCGAGCTCGGACAGCAACTCCCCAATGCAGTCGTCGAGAAAGCTGACGGACGCATAGTAGGCTGCAAGTCCACGACGGCGGTCCTGCTCGCTGAACCTCGCCAGGCCGTAGTCCTCGACTATGAACCGGTCGTGGGGATGCATCTCGTCCGGAAACCCCTTCGGCCACGGGTGGAGTTTCGGTCCGTCGGGCCAGTATCGCTCCCAGAAACGAGCCGGCGTGGTCAGAGGATGATGCGGACGGGAATACGAGGCGCACACAAACCACGGGCGATCCGCATGCTCTCTGATGAAGTCCAGGCTCTCACGAGTGACAATCCGATCCTGAAGCTGGTCCTCGGGTATCTCCGACGGTCCGGCGAACGGGAAGTGGCCGACCTTGTGATCGGTCCACTGGTGACCGCGGGCGGTCCAGGCCGGATCAGGCTGATGCCCGCAGAAACCGTTCGGCTTGAGGTCGCCGTAGGGACGAAACTGGAAGCCGTTCATCGGGCGCTCGCCACCGACGTGCATCTTCCCTATGCCGCAAGTGACATATCCGTGCTCGGCGAAATGCTCGGGAATGGTTCGGTCGACAATTGGAAGGTTGTTCTTCCACGCGCCGGCACGATGCGGCAGGCGGCCGGTCCACATGCTGATCCTCGAGGGAGTGCAGAGCGGACACTGGCAGTACGCGTTGCGAAACCGCATGGACTCGGACGCCAGGCGGTCGAGGTTCGGCGTGCTGACCGCCCTGTCGCCGGCGAATCCTGCAACACGCCTGTTGTGCTGGTCGGAGATCAGGAAGAGTACATTCGGCTTCATAGCGGCCTCGATCAATCATAGTCGCCGGCCACGTGGGATGTCAACCGTTGCAGGAAAGAACGCATGACCTGGCGGAATGTAAGCTCTAGAGGAGTCACAACTTGGTTTTCAGATCATTGCTGCTCATATTCGCGTCCTTGGTCGCGCTTGCCGGACCTGCGCTCGTGCCTCAGCCGAAGGAGGTCAAGCTCATCGGGCCGCCGATACCGATGGAATCCGTTGCCATCGTAACGAGCGACAAGGCCTCTGAGCCCGAGGTCTACGCCGCTCAGACGCTTCAGTCGAGCGTGAGGAGGCGGTTCGGGCGGACATGGCCGATCCATCACGAAACCCCCTCAGGCGTTGAGGCAACGATTGTTTTCACCGTCGAATCGTCCACGGTCCATGACGGCTACTCGATCACGATGCAGGGAAGCAAGATCATCATAGCAGGGAGCAGTCCCCGAGCGCTGATCTACGGCCAGGATACGCTTTTTCAGCTACTGAGCATGCAGGAAGGAAGGATAGTGCTCTCCAGGGCCTCGATCAGGGACTGGCCGAGCGTTCCGTGGCGAGGGAAGCCTCAAACCTCGATCGAGGCGCATCTGCAGCCGGGAGTAATGGACTGGTATGCCAGGGCCAGGCTCAATTTCATCGATCTTCGGAACGGGACCTACGCCTTTGAACCCGAGGACAAGCTCGACGAGGAGTCGATCGCAAGAGTGATCGAGGAGGCGCATCGGCGAGGAATCGTCGTCTATGCGACGATCAACTGTGGCACGGACCGCAAGCTCTACGACACGACAATCCGCAAGTTCGAGCGGTTCATCGAGCTTGGGGTGGACGGACTTTGGGCCTCGTTCGACGACAAAGGGCCGGGAGAAGCACCGGCCGAGATCCTCGCCGGAGTCACGGCTCTCGGCAGGGAGCGTGGGATCACGGGCCGGATGATCGCCATCTGTCCGCCGAAGGGCTCGTATCAGATGATCGCCAGCGACTTCACCCGGAACATGATGAAGGTCCCCGGCATGGACGAGGCGCTCTGGTTCTTCACGTGCCTCCCCACGCCGCAGAACCTCCAGTCCGCCAGGTCTCTGGGACTGAAGACCCCGCCCGCGTGGTGGCATAACTGGCCGAGGGGTCCGGGTCGCTCGATGATGGGCCCTTCGGTCGTCCCGGTCAGCTTCCTCTACGGGTCGGTCGGTCGTAAGGACGGCAAACCACCGTATCTGCCGATACCATCGCTCGAGGAGGGATGGCATCAACCGACCTACGATCTGCTGGCGACTTGCGGAGACTCCTGCAGCGCGGTGATGCAGTGGGGTGGAAGCACGTGGAAGGCTGAGTATACGTATCCCGTCATGGGCTGGTGGGCATGGAACCCTGAGGGACATGATTTGGCGGAAGTTCGGCGGCGGATCTATGAGCTGGTCTATGGACCTGCGCATGTCACGGACGCAATTGCATTCGATGACGGGTTCGACCGGCTCCGGCGGCTTTTCCTGTATCCGATCGCACCCGATGAAGAGCAAGTCAGGATTCCTCCGAGACTGGCCGACGAAACAGACCGTCAGGGGGCTGTGAAACTGCTCGGCGATCTCGATGCGACCGTCAAGCGGCTCCGGGCGGTGGAGGCGTCGGATAGCTTCGTGAGGGAGGACCGCTTCCAGTCATGGTTCATCGACGCTCCCGTCGCCGAACTGGCAACTGCCAGGGTCGCTGCTGAGTTGCGGTACCCCGAGTATTCGTGGGACGCGCATCAGCGCAGGGTCCTGACTGCGGTATATGATGGACATCTTCCCGGGGCTGATCGGCTGATCGATACTGCAAAGCCTCGATTGCTGGCTCAGGCATCGGAGGCCCGGGACAAGCTCACCGAGGTGGCCGGCACGGACAAGTATGCCGAGTACTGGACCGCCAAGGCGAATCTGGATGCCGAGGGCTGGCGGGCGATGACAGATCAACGGAAGTCTGAGTTCCCCAAGCTGGTTGACGACATCCTGTATCAGCGAATCGGCGACCTGTCCAAGATCCTCAAGGGAATCAATTCACCACCGAACGATCTGCCGGTCATGGCAACCGTCTGGCCCGACCGCGAGCAGTTCTCGGGCGAATGGAGAAGCAGCAGGTATCGGGACGCCTATATGTTCCTGCGGCCGAACAAGGCGTTCACGAACATCGGGGACTACGATGAGGTTCAGATAGCCGCTCCCGGAAAGAAGATCAAGGGCTGGTACGGGGCTCAGTTCTACATCAACGCGTGGGTCGGCGAGTCTCTTGGACTGGAGATCATACGCGGACGATGGCTCGGTCGGAGGTTCATCACCCTGCTCCGCGGCGATGAAGTCCTCTGGCGGCAGGACGTCTCGCTGCTCCCGGGCGGCAGTTGGGTGACCGTCAGCCTCCCCGATGAGGTCGAGGATGCCGACAGGATCGAGTTGCGACTCCGGGTCGAGGACGTCCAGATCGCGGACAACTACCCGGCTCTGATCTGCCTCAGCCCGATCCGCATACTATGCGTTCCAAGGTGAGCAACGGCATTGTTCGATTACCGCTGACTCCTCTCCCGGCTGCCCGCCGCTGCTGCTATGAGGCCGGAGACGCAGAAAGGGACTCCGGCATCGGCCAGAGTCCCAGTCATGTGGGAGCGGGGGCGCTCTCCCCGCTCAACTACAACTTCCTGATGATGCTCCTGGGCGTGCGGTGGGTGCTATCGCGGAATGGACGCAGGTCCGATCTCCAAAAATGGCTGGACACATGACTCCCAGGAAACGGGCCGCGACGCCTGCCTGCCCGTTTCCTGGTCCACTTCGTGCGGTCACATGATCAGTCTCCGGCAGCACGTGTGAACACAAGTTAATCAAATCTCCAGAGGGTCTCCATAGGAAAGGCGGACGTTCGCAATGACCGTGACTCAGAGTGGTACAGGTACGCCGGCAGTCAGGTAGTACAGGTTGTCGCCGACAAACTAGAATGAACCCACTGAGACCAGAGACTGATCAAGCTAGCAGCCTGTCCATGAAATAACCTCTGGCGCAAGGTGCCAGGTATGTAGTAAAATACGGGTATGAGCAAGCCATACCTTCCTTATCAACCTGACCAGATATTGCTGTTGCCGCCCTTGATGTCGGAGTGGCTGCCCGAGGGACATCTCGCATACTTTGTGAGCGATGTCGTAGACAGTCTCGACCTTTCCGCGATATACGCCTCATACGAGAAAGAGGCCCGAGGAGCGCCGCCGTTCCATCCGGCAATGCTTACAAAGATCATATTCTACGGTTTGTGCCGGGGAGTGTATTCATCTCGAAAGCTCTCCCTGGCCACGTATGAAGATGTAGCCTTCCGGGTGCTTGCGGCAGGAAATCATCCCGACTTCCGCACGATAAGCGAGTTCAGGAAGAGGCATCTCAAGTCCCTTGCGGACCTGTTTGTGCAAGTGCTCAGGCTATGCGCAAGCGCCGGGCTTGTGTCGATGAAACACATAGCCATAGACGGAACAAAGCTGCTTGCCAACGCAAGCAAGCACTCCGCCATGAGCTACTCTCGGATGGTCGAGAAAGAAAAAGAGCTTCAGGCTGAGATCGAGGCGCTCCTTGCGAAGGGTCTTTCTGTGGACGACCAGGAAGACGCGGAATATGGTCTTGACCGCCGAGGAGACGAACTCCCGGAGGAACTCGCAACCAGAGAGAAGCGGCTCGCCAAGATCAGGGAAGCAAAAGAAGCGCTGGAGCGCGAGGCCAAAGAGCGAGCATCAGCCGAAGAAGCGATGCGAGCCCAAGAGAAGGCGGAGCAGGAAGCATCCGGGAAGAAGCCTCGCGGCAGAGAGCCGGGGCCCGTAAAGACAGAGCCGGAAGGGAAGGCACAGCGGAACTTCACAGACCCGGAAAGCCGGATAATGAAGGACGCAAAGAAAGCCTTCGTGCAGGCATACAACGGACAAGCTGCGGTAGACGCAGATCATCAGATTGTAGTGGCGTGTGATCTCACGAACCAGGCAGCGGACTCACCGCATCTTAGTGACATGATCGAGGCAATCAAGGAGAACACCGGAAAGAAACCGGAAGAACTATCCGCCGATGCCGGATACTTCAGCAGCGACAACATAGAGATGGTCGAGCAGCAAGGGATCGACGCTTATATACCGCCTGACAGACAACGTCATGGCAAAGAGCCGACGGCGCCTTCCTGCCTTGATCCGGCAAAGCAATCCGCCGCAGATCGCCAGAGAGCAAAGCTCTTGACTCCTCTTGGCCGAAAGATCTACGGGAGGCGGAAGGAGACGGTAGAGCCGGTGTTCGGCCAGATCAAGAGCGCACGGAACTTCCGAGGCTTCCTACTCCGAGGCCTTGCGAAAGCGAAGTCGGAGTGGACGCTTGCGTGTCTTGGGCACAACATGCTGAAGCTATACCGATACGGCGACCGGAAATCGATCTTCGATACGTAGATATATGACCTGGATCAGGCTGATTATCAAGGTACAAGGGGTCTTTACAGACCCTCGCCGGAAATCCGGCGAAAAACACTATCGAACAGCAGCCAGCGCGACCCCGCAGATGGGAAACTCACCCACATAGCGGGGAATTCTCAGACAGGCTGCTAGTTGTCGCCTGTCTTGCCCCAGTTTTCGTAGATAATCCCCCAATCTACCCGCCAACGATCCCGCCGCAGTTGACATCGCCATTCACCTCTTCGTTAGCGCCACCCCATTTTAGACGAATGCATACATTTTGCAGCAGCATGAGCATGGGTCAACAGTGGCACTTCGGAATCTGAGAAACTCAGCCCGATGCAAGTCTCTGGCAAATGAGCGACGCTGACAGTAGGGCATGCAAGCGCCGGACGCGGCGACGCTGTCTGATCTCATCAGAACCTAGCCGGTACATGCTGGCGACCTTGATTGCATAGAAGAGGAGGGATTGGAGATATGGCCCTAGGCTTTGGCTCTCGACTTTGTCGTAAGCGCACTGGCGGATCTCCGAGGACAGTGCAGCAGAGAATAGGAGATCGTGGTGTCTATTATCGATCGATGACGTATCTATTGCAGTATCCAACCTATCGGATTGTAGGCCTATGCGCTCGAAGTCCAATAGCTCTCGTAGACTGGTATTCTCGGGCAAGCAGAACCGAGCCCAAGCTTCCAGTTCGGCGAAGTCCCGATAGGGGTGGCTGAACCCCGTGTTGGCGAAGTCTATCAGCCAGGGACGATCCGGATACGAGACAAGGATATTGCCTGCATGAAGATCCCCATGGCTCAAGCAGAGCCGTTCGGGAGTATCGAAGCTGATCCTACCATCGGTCATCGCAGTTGCTGGATTGGGTAGAGACTCACTTACTCCGTCGTCCCACGTGATCTCAATGTGTTCGCCGTCCTTAGAGAGCTTAACCCGATCATCCGAAGCCACCACCTCGCCAACCATGTCTTGCAGTCTAGTATGCAAGTTCTCTTGTTTCCATCGGAATGCAGCTAGGCTTAGTTGAGCCAAATCACCTAATCCGTTGGGTTCATGTGCCTCGAACCAAGGGGCGAGTGTCTCGAGAAAAATGGATCTTACCATCTTGACAGGCTTGTCGAGGTTCTGCACCTCCCTACAATCGCGACAATACTCATCGAATGTCTTGAGCTTATCGTTTATCTCTCCTACCAGGAATGTGAACGCCAATGCTCCGAAGTGCAGGGACTCCCACGAATCGCTCAAATCTGTGGAGTTCTTTATATAATCCCTAACGTACTTCCGGAAGCGCTGCTTCTCCTCGTCGCTTCCCTCCCTAGTGCCAACCTTGACTATATACTCCCTGCCTCGACTTCCAGCCGCGTGCATCATGATGCGCAAGACGACTGAGCCGCCATGGCCACCTTCTACACGCGCGACAGAGATCTCATCAGCGCCATCGTGAAACACTTTCTGCAGTAGACCATGAATCTCATCTTCCAGAATTAGACGATTCTTGTGTCTACTATACTTACCGCGTGCCACCGAATCCAGGATGTACGCGGTTGTGAGCCCCCCCGTAAAATACACCTTTCGCTGCCAGTTCATTCTTACTCGCTTGGCCAGGACTTCGCCGATCCGAGCCGCCAACTCCTCCATATGCACCTTTGGTATACAATCGAATGCTAGGCCCTGATGTACCACTAGTTCCCTGACCCAGGACATCTGCGTGTACCCGGATATAGCAATAACCGTCAGTCCCGTGCCGTACCGTTCGCGGAGTATCTCCATCAATCTGTAACCCGAGGTATTGGATATGGTATCGTCCGGATCGTCGCCAGGATCTAGACAGATATCCACTACTGCCACATGAGGACACGTGTCCTCAATGGAGGCTACCGCCTCGCTCTCATCCGAGCATCCTGAGACGGTGATCCCTTCATCCTCGAGGACAGACACCATCGCTCGCAAATCATCAGGGTCGTTATCGATAATGAGGACCCGCAATTCCTTTGGCAACACCGGCGACAACTCCATATTCACCCTCCTACGCTCTAGGCAAGAGCAAGAACGTGATCTACTGCCTTGAGCAGATCATCGCCATCGTAGTCCTTACCGATATACTCGGCAGCATTAGCCCTTAGGGCCACGCTGGCTTCCGAGCATGATGGCACGGTTGAGATCACTATCATGGGCGTCCAGTCGTTCCTGTATAGCAGATCATAGAGCCGTTCTTGGCCCTCGCCACTAAGGAATCGGCTGTCCACAACGACAACGTCAAAACCGGAGGGTGCCTTGGAGCCAACTTCCAGGGCCTGTTCAAATGTCGACACGATATCTACCGCAAAGCCTTCGGCTCTGAGAACCTCCGCCGCGAACAGATCCCATGGGTCCTTATTGTCCAGCACCAAGATTCGACCGGTCATCTCTCTTGTCCCCTGGCTACAGGCAATTCAACTCGAAATGTTGTTCCCTTGCCGACCTCAGTGTTCACAAGGGATAGGCGTCCGCCATGTCTGGGCAGCACCAAGCCAGTGACCCAGAGCATTATGCCTAGACCCACATCAGCAACGCTGGTCGGTGGTCCTCTCTATCGGTTTCCTGATGATCTTATCACGCAGCTTCGCATCCATCCCGACCCCATTGTCTTCGATATCCACACGGATGCATCCCTGAGTTGCCGAGACAGACACCCGCAACCGACCTTTGTTCCCCATGGCTCGATAGCCATTTGTGACAAGGTTAGCCAGCGTCAGGTACAGCCAGTAGCTGTTGGCTCGTACCGTCGGCAGATCTTCTGCCAGAACAAGATCGAGTCTGACTCCAGTAGGAGAAGGGTTATCGTCTACAACCTTCTGGATAATCGGTTCTACTCGCAAGAGCCTTGCGTCCGAAACGTCCCTGAGTGGAATCAGAATATCCTCGACGAATTTCTGGAGCGCTCCGATATTATGCTCCAGTTCATCGAGTGCTTCAGGAGGAGAGCCTTGGGTATTGCAGAGTGCCCGGCGAAGCTTACTCAGCCATGCTCCAGACCTTCCTGCAAACCGGCCAAGTTCATGTGCTATTGCAGTTGCCGCTAGTCCAAGACCTGTCAGCTTCTCAGCTTGCAGAAGCTCGTTCTGGGCTCTCTGATGGCTTATAGATATGGCAGCTTGGCCAGCCAAGTGGCTCAGCAGTTGGCTATCCCACGACGTGAAGCTGTAGGGATCTTGATCATTGTTGGTAAACACCTGAAAGACTCCTATAGTCGTGTCTTTTGTAACGAGTGGCACAGATAGGACTGAAACCAGTCCGCTGGCTCCTGCAACGTCTCGAAATTCATGCCCTTTGAGCGTGCGCCAATCCAACTGACACTCAGACCGCTGTCTCAAGAAAACACCGCCGATGAACGAACCTTCGATGGGCACATGTTTCCCCTCCAAGACGGCGGCTGTACCGCGTGCTGCCGCCAGTTCCAACTCCAGTCCATCATCAGACTGCAGCCAGATGCATCCACTAGGCACAAACAGCAGATCACACGCGCAGTCGAGCAACTCGGTCAGCAGTTCATCAAGGTCTCTGCTGCCCACAGCGCCTGCAACTCGCCGCAGCACATCCAGCATCCGGGCGCCCTCCAGTGCCACACCCGCCTGCATGGTTATCGCATGCAGCAACTTGAGGTCGTCCTGCCAGAACCTCTCCTCGTGCCCGGGACCAACAATCAGTATGCCGAGTAGAGAATCACGAAGCAGTATAGGAGCGCACAGGACGGTAGACTGCGGGTAGAAACAAGCGCCAGCCAGTGGATCTCCTTCAGTCAGCTTGACCAGGTGCGGCAGCTTCTTATCGCGGGTGACTCGCCTGATTGCACCCCTCTTCCCGGTTATTGCAGGAGGATCTCCCGGTCTGACCATACCCCGATGGACATGCGCCTGGAATTCTCCAGATTGCTGTTCGTAGAGCAGCAGAATTCCCTGCGAGCTGCGAACCGCTGTCATACCTTCGTCGAGAAGTCCCCTAAGTATGTCCTCCGTATCCAGAGATCGACTCAACCAGTCAGAGACCTTCTGGTGCGTCTCCAGCTCAGCAATCCGGCGCTGATCTACGTGACTGAACACGCGGGAGTTCTCGATGGCTATCGCAGCATACTCGGCAAGCATGCTGGCCAGACTCACATCAAGCGCGCTGAACCTGCGCACGTCCTTGCTGGCTACGGCTAGCACGCCTATGTGCTGCCCCCGTTGCATGAGCGGAGCCACCAACACGGTGCTCGCGCCGCGAGACTTATAGGACTTGAGATACCTGTTGGTGGTCTGAGCGTGAAGATCCTGGACAATATGGAGTGAACCAGTCTCTTGCTCCCAGTTCGGCAGCGCGTCAGATAGCGTAAGACCTCTTGGTGCCGGGCCGACGCCCGTACCAGGCACTCGCACGTAGAGTTTCAGCTCTTCATCCTCCAACAGCCAGAGATCCGCCATATCTGCCTGAGTCTGACCTACCACGGCGTCGACTACTGTCTTTAGTGTTTCGTCCAACTGGAGACCCAGGTTGATTGATTTGCCAGCCTCCAAGACGTGTCTCAGTTTGGACACGGTCTCAGCGTTCTCCAACGCAATTGCAGCATGCGTTGCGTACATATTTGCTATATGCATATCCAGGAAATCGAACGAGTCGCCGCCGAGGGGTCGGTTCAAACTCAGAATACCCAGAGTCATGCCGCTGTGCTTCAGTGGAAGCACGATAGACCTGCCAATCTGGTCTTTCCGCTGGAGAGCAACACCAGGGGTACTATCAGAAGGAAGAACGATGGTTTCCCCACTAGTTCTTGCCAGATCGGCTATTGGTGCTTCATCGACACCAAGCAGTGCAAACGGTGAGGGTGCGGATTCGGGCAGACCTGAAGCCGCATGCATGCGCATGGCATCTCCGCCAGGCGGGCACAGAAGAACTGATCCCGACTCGCCTTGGAATAGCTTCAGCGCAAATCCGAGAATCATCTCCGGCAGGGCTTCTATATCAACAGTCTGACTCAGACTGGAAACGGCCTCGTCCAATTGGTTTAGCCGTTCAATCTGGCTCTTATGCTCATCCAGGTTCTGGGCGTTCTCCAATACAAGGCCGAGACGTGCCGCGATATGGGCTAGCATGTTAATCTCATCCATGCCAAACCCTTCGCTATCCGTCACAGGTTTGTGGACGTTCAACACGCCTAATGCTCTCCCGCGCACGCTGATGGGAAAATGGGCAACAGAACCTATACTCCTGATGTAATCCTGCCGTCTGGGGTTCCCGGATGCTGCCTCTAGTTGCTCCTTGCATAAGTCCGTATCCTGAACTCGGTTCTCGTAGAGGTACGGCACTTCACCTCTCAGAATTGGCCCCAGAAGCCGGTCATCGCTAGATATCTCCTCTGGTATCACATCCTCATATTCACTTTTAACCGAATAGACTCGGAGGTTCCCGGACTCTGGATTGAGCAGGCGTATGTGGCCATTATGGCAACCCAACAGATGCATTGAGTCCTCCAATGCCGTACTTAGGAGGCGCTCCACATCTTCCTCAGTAACAAGCATCCGATCGATCATATTGAGCAGCCCAAGGTGATCCTGAAGGCTCTTGGCACGATAGGCCGTTTCGGAAATGACAGCGGCTACACGTTCCAGCAATCTCATCCGCTGACGAAACTGCCGGTTGGTGACCGTTGGCACTGCATCCAAGGCCTCTCGGAATTCCTCAATGGGGAGCCCGAGTTCCCTGGCCAAACCTAGTTGGTGCTCGGAAGAGGGCTGTTGTTCGTGGTCTTGCACCCACATCTGGCCCCCGAAAATGGTGGCAGTATGGTACGGCCCCACGAATATAGGTACAGCAAAGTCATGTAGGTGACCCACGTCGCAAAGGTAATCGATTGGCTGCCTACTGAGGGCAACGATGTCAGCATACTTCCTGTCGCAGGCCTGACAGGCACCGACACACTTGGCTCGTATCATCTTGCAGTAATCGGTTAGATTGCTGGGCTGCGTTATCCACCTGCCCTCAGGATCCATAATGACCGTGGCAGTGTTTGTGGCATCCGCAAAGGTGTCCTGGAACTCCTGCAGAGTGTCCTCTGGCAAGAGATCAAGCAGAACTGGGCTGGCATGGATATTGGTGGCAAGACTCATGGCTCATCATATCTCCAGTTGACAGCGAACATGCGACAACTCTACTGCTGGGCGTAGTAGTTACCAGCCAGTAGCATGAGGACGAAGTGGCTATAAGTATATCAGGCGTCAGCCTCGTTGTCAATAGGCTATTCTTTCTGAAGAGTTCATGATCGTTGATAGTGAAGTTGGTCAGTCTGGATCGGTCGCGAGTGTCTGAGGAACCCCCGCGAGCATCCGCCGACATGACTCCATCGTATCTTCACCTCCCAAGTGCCAGGTCCCGAACAGACTCATCAGCGCCATTCGGGTCTCCGATCCTTTCGCCGATCGTGTGCCTCCGCTTACCTTCCGCGCCGTTACCGCAGGCCGTATCGCCCGCTCTGCCGCGTTGTTCTCGCTCGGCACTTCCGGACATTCTACGAAGACAAACAGCTCCGGCAGGAACCTCTCGATCCGCTGAGCCAGTATCCGCTGTGGAACATCCCGCTTCAGGTATGGCTTGGCGAGTCGAAGCAACTCGTCCTCAAATGCGATCCGCTGCTTCTGCCGAGCCTTCAACTCCTCGTTCGAATATCTCTTCGCGCGCCTTTAGACGGCCTTGACCTTGCCGGCCCAGACTGCTACCCCTCTCTTGTCAGGGTTCGCCTCGACGAGCGTTCGCAAGTCCCGCAGGTAGTGCACCCAACACCGCTGATGCCAACCGAGCAGCACGTTGTAGCCGCAGTAGAAGTCGCTTACGACTACACCCTCGTAGTCCTCTCCCAGCACGTCTTTTGCGACCTGGCCGCTCCGACTCTTGTTTCGGACGAAGTAGCGCACGCGTGGCGTCGTGAAGCTCCAGATGTATCCGTTCTTCCCATCTTCCCGCCAGCCGGTCTCATCCGCGTTCACCGTAGGGCTTCCTCTGACTGCTTGCAGAAGTTTCTCTACCTCCGGCTTGCCCATGGAGGCCACCTTCTGGAGTATCTTCGCGATCTCTCCGAGCCCGAGATGCAGACCGTAGAGCGACTCCAGAAGCTTCTGCACACGCTCAACCGGCATTCTGCACACAGTGTGGAGATAGCTCACCAGGCTCATCAGCCTTATGCCCACACGGTGCGTTCCGATTACCTCCCTGGAGAGATCGAGCTTTGGCACATGCCTCTTGTGGCAGACTCCGCAGTACCGCCCGATCACCCGATGCTCGATGACCCTGACCGGTGCTATCGGTATCTCGATTACTTGCCGGCTGTGATGCACCGTGCCGCCCGAAAGCTCCCTGCCGCAGTCCGGACAGGTGTCGAGCGCGTGCTCCACGATCGCAGTCGGAGTCTCCCTCAGCCGCGCAAACGACTTCTGCCGCTTCTTGCGGTCTTTCTTCTTGCGCTAGGGCCGGTTTGCCTTCACAAAGGCAGGAATCGTCCTGCCGCCGCCACCGAGCTTGGACCGGAGTTCCTCGTTCTCCTTCTCAAGCGCTCGGACGCCTTCGGTCAGGGTGTCCATCCCTTCACGCAACTCCAGGACGGCCCGATGCTGCTCCAAGACGATGGCGATCAGTTCTTCTCTTGATAGGTTGCCGAGATCGTTCACAACCTACCATTCGACAACCCGCTCCAAGGTTCCTGCTTAGATTATCAATGATCGTGAACTCTTACGATTACCTGCGCTCGCTGGTTGATTTGACCATTGATGATTGTCTGCAGGCTTTTTACGCTCTTGCACCGCACCTTCGTACTGGCCTAAATGGTGTCATCATGCGGACTAGGGACACCCACTACCCGGCATGTCCTACTGGGCGCTCTTCCATGGCAGAGTTGGTATCGTATCGGCTTGGCTGAACAGACTGGATCGCAGAGTACCGAGCATGCTTGGGCTGCTGCTGGACCCAGGCTGGGATAAATAGCTGTAGCTGTAGAGTACAACACCTTGTGCTCCGGAGGTTCGGGCGAACTCCAACTGGTGCTGGGTCTGGTCTATCGGCAGTCTCCATGCGCCCTGGCCGATATAGACATGCCGACCGTGAGCACAGGAGAGCGCATTCTTTGCCGCCGCCTTGAATGCCTCATCATCGAGCGCGAAGATCATCGGCACGGCGAAGTCGATGATTCCCTCGTCGAGCCATGCGTTCCAGTCCTGGAAGAACTGATCGTATGCGACCGATCGGTTACCGAATACCGATGCGGAAACCTTGACCCCAGGCTTAGCCGCAGTGACGTCATGGTAGATCTCGCGAACGAGAGTGGTTATCTGCTCCCTGCGCCATCCGGACCATGCAGAATCGGTCTCCTCGGGACTTCCCGTCTTCGCCTGCTCGGTGTTGAACCGCCCCAGGCTGATGGCATTGTAGCCGGTGTCCTGTCCCAGGTAGCGAACGTTGTCGAGATGCAGGCCGTCGATGTCATAGCGGTTGGCGATGTCCATCACGACGGACCGAGTATACTGCCTGACCTCAGGAATACCCGGATCGAGCAGCATTTTCCCCGCCTGTAAGCTCGTCTTGCTGTCCCTTGTACGCATCAGCCATTCGGGATGCTTGTTCACCACATGCTCTGCCACTGTCTTGTAGAACTTCGAATCGGCGAAGACGTCATAGACACTGATCCATGCGTGTACCTCGATGCCGGCCTTGTGCGCCTTCTCGATTACATCGGCGAGCGAATCATAGTCACCGGCCAAGTCGCTTGCTCTCGGTTCGATCGTCGACGAATAGTATGCGTCACCGCGCTTGCGCACCTGGACAATAAGCGCGTTGATGTTCGACTCCTTGGCCCTTGCCACCAATTCGCTCGTCTGTTCCGGGGTCTTGATTCCGGAATGGAATGCATCCACCCACAGCCCCCGGAACTCAGCGGCCGATAACGGAAGGCACGCCTGCAGTAGGAGCACGCATAGTACAGCAGTGCCGGCTGATCTCGCGCCCAATCTACTAATCATAGGTCACCTCGACTTCCAATCATATGATATCCCGACTACTGCTCCCCGCCGTGAGCTATCTCGTATCCTCGGAATCCGTATCTTCGGCGGGACAGTCCCACTCGCCGGTAGCCTCATACGTGAGCATGGCATAGACCTTCTCGAAGTCATGCACATAGGCAACAAGCCCATCGGACAAACGATCATGGTAGTATTCGCACTCCAAAGACGGCGGACGAGCAGTGAAACTACCATCTTCCCATACGCGCATCTGCCAGAACTGCGACAACCTTGCGTCCACAATCTCGAAGAGCAGTATCGGCGACTGCAGAAGCGTCCCATCATCATCCACGTATTCGACATACAGCCCCGTGCCGTATAGTGACGAGTCGATGTAGGAATACAGTCCCACAACGACATACTCCCTACCAACGGTGAGACCAAAGGCCTGGGACCGATGGAAACTTGGTCCCAACCGGGCAATATGCTCTTCGCTAGGATACTCGTAAAGACACTTGATTATCATCTCTTCTCACCAGATGCCGGCCCCTTCGTCTCTCGCTCGCCCTACTGGGTACCCCATTCCTCAGTGTCCTCGGCGGGACAGTCCCACTCGCCGGCAGCCTCATACATGAGCATGGCATAGACCTTCTCGAAGTCTTGCACATAGGCAACAAGCCCATCGGATAAACGAGCATGGTAGTATTCGCACTCCAAAGACGGCGGACGGGCGGTGAACGTACCATCTTCCCATACGCGCATCTGCCAGAACTGCGACAACCTTGCGTCCACAATCTCGAAGAGCAGTATCGGCGCCTGCAGAAGCGTCCCATCATCGTCTACGTATTCGACGTACAGCCCTGTGCCGCGGAGTGACGAGTTGACATAGGAATACAGCCCAACTACGACGTACTCCTTGCCGATGGTGAGACCGAAGCTCTGTGATCGGTAGAAACTCGTCCCCAACTGGGCGATACGCTCTTCGCTAGGATAATCGTAGAGACACCTGACTATCATTTCTTCTTCCCTGATCCCGAAGTTCCTTTCCCAGCAGACGCCTTCGGCTTAGGTGTATCCACCTTCGCCTTCACGTCAACCTTCTCGCCAGTCTTGAGGTTCTCATACCAGTGTGCGGAGACTTTCTTCCCGCTATACAACTCCTTGGCGGGGCTACTCATTTTGGCCCAGTCACCTGCAGCCGTACCAGGATGCTGATTCATTAGTCTTGGGAGATCATCTATTTGAGTCCCTACGTGCGTCGCCCTACCTGCAAATGTCTTCATCTCATGGAACGCCAGTTCTTCTGCCAAAGTAGTACATGCGTCCGTACCTGTTACGAACTTCTTTGCCTTGCTGGAGACCTTTGCGAGGCCCTTCGCGGCAGATGAAGCACCCTTCGTGGCAGATGCACTCTTCGCGGCAAACCCGGGCGCAGAAGCGGCTCCAGCACCTATCGTTGCAGCGGTGATCAACACCGTCCCAAAAGACTCGCCGAACTTCCTGGGATCACTCGTCGTAGTCCATTCCGTATAGGACTTTACCGCCCCTTTGAGAATCGCTCCACCTGCTGCGCCGACCCCTTCAGACTTGGCGAGATTGTAGACCGCAGCTACACCCTTCACTGTCTCCACCGGGTTCGCCGCATCCCAGTAACCCAGGAACACCTGACCAACATCGTGGAGATGACCATCTGGCGCCAGCCCGGTAGGATCTGTGTTGGTCACTGGGTTGTTACCAACGTATGCGTACCAGTTTCTGCCATCGCAACTCGGATCCAAGGTGATGAACCTGCCTGTCACCGGATCGTAGTATCTGGCGCCGCATTTCATCAGGCCTGTGTCCGGATCCGAATAGTATCCTTCCTTACCTACGTAGGCGTGCCTCGTGTCCGTCGTACCTATGCGCTGCAGCATGTTTCCCCACGCGTCGTATACAAGCCTGTCCCCCGTGGAAACACCGGCGGTGCTTGTCATTCTGATAGTACTGCCGAGATGATCGTGGTGGTAGTAGCTCGTTATGCCGCCCGACGTTTCGCTGATCTCCGGGTTATACCAGGTCAGGACATTGCCAGAGGAGTCGAGTTCCTGGAAGAGAAGGCCATCGCCGTACAAGTAACGCCGTGTTCCCCTGCTGTCGCTGGTCTGTGTGCGATCCCCGGATGCGTTGTATAGGAATGTGTCAGTTCTGCCGGGCATGACAACACTTGTGAGTTGGTTCTCGAAATCGTACCCATACTCGGTAGTGCCGGACGGCGCTCGCTTGCGCCAGATGTTGCTATTGGCATCATAATCGAGGTAGGTGTAGCCGGCACCCTGCGAACCGTAGTCGGCAAGCCTACCGTTCGCGTCGTAGTGATACTCGGTGATCGACGTGCCGCTGGTCTTGGTGAGTCTGTTCCCGTTCGGATCGTATGCATAGCTGTAGCTATAGGGGACATCACCTGTCCTAGTCTCGGACTTCAATCTGTACAGCCAGTCGTAGGCATACGTGGCTGCTCCGAGACCGTCGGTCGCGGTGAGTATGTTCCCCACATTGTCGTATGTGTAAGTGCATCCGTACATCAAAGCACCGTCGGCCTGGTAATGCGAGAGGTTCGACACGAGGTTCCTGGCGTTGCGGTAGCGAGACGGCGACGGCGCCAGGCCATCGTTGTAGGCGTAGACAGTCCAGGCGCCATTCGGAAGTGTCTTCTTGGACAGCCGCCCTCGGAAGTCGTACTCATAACTGGTAATCCCCCCGTTGGGGTCCTGCAGGCTACGAAGCCTGTCGTCCGGGTAGTACTCAAACCCGTAGGTAGCCAGCGGCGTGTCATTCAGGTCCCTGATCTGGACTACCTTCCTGCACTCACTACCCGTGTACTCGTAGTGGATCTTCCGCCCGATGTCGAATCGCATCTCGTCGGTCATCCTGCCGACGCTGTCGTATACGTACTCACGAGCGGGCCAGGCCGGGCTGTGTACCCAACTGTGGGTAGTGGGATTCCAGTCATATGTCCAGTCGCACACCTTGCGGAGCAGGCCATCGGCGTCATACTCAAACTTCACCTTCTGGTCCGGGGTACCACTGGTACCCACGTAATAGCACCGAGCTACACACCTGTTCGCCGCATCGTACTCGTACTTGATCCTGTTCTGGCGGCCATCAATCTGCTCCACGAGGTTATCGTTCTGATCGTAGAAATGCCTGACTGTGGTACCGTGAGAAGTCACACGACATGGCCTGCTGAAGGAATCATACTCGTATGTGGCCACCGTGCGAGGCGTAGTCCATCCAGGTCCACTGACCCGAACCTCCTTCAGATTACCTACCGCGTCGTGCACATAGTCGGTCGTCACCCAGTTTGAGGCATCTTCCTGATGTCTTTCCTGTGACAGACACCCCAAGTAGTCATGCGTATACTCCGACACGCGACCATTCTCGTCAGTGGCTCTGCCGGTCTGGCCTGTAGGCAGGTATTCCTTCCTAGACTCGGTATCGCCCGAGTGCCAGATCTTGTAAGGACGACCGAGCTTATCGTAATCGAGTTGCACAAGCGCCAAAGCATCAGTGGAAGTGGTTCTTGGCAGTGCTTCCCAGTACTTGTTGCCTAGCGCATCATATCCGGACAGAACAGTCCTCCCTGTCTGATCGGTCGACTTATCCACGTACTGCTGGTAGCGTTGGTCGTAATGATATGTCATGGCTGGAGGAACCTGCTCGCCGTTCTGGTAGGGCCCAATCGTGGAAACAACATTGCCGTAAGCATCATAGCCGAAGTCAGTAGCGATGTTTACGTTGTTGGGGTCCACCTGTGCTTTCGTCAAGTGGTAATTGCTGTCGTAGGTATTGCGAGTAAGCCGACCGGCCGCAGTGGTCAGCGTGTACAGGCAATTCCCAGCAGTATAGGTCATCGCCGTGGTCTTGCCAAGAGGGTTGGTGACAGAGAGCAGATTGCCCAGATTATTCGCGTCCCAACCGAAAGAGCTAACATAGCCACGAGCATCCCGATACCATTTGAGCCTGCCATCGCTATTGCGCCAGTTGAAGCACTCTGTGTAGTTCACGCCACAGCCATTCGAACTCCCACTTCTGGTTACATCATAGATGCGCAGTCCTCGCCAGAAATCTCGTCCCCAATGCTTTGCTTCAGCATCGAACCACCAATCCGCATATCGATAGAGTATCTTCTCTCCGATAGGGGTAGTGACAGTGGTCTTGACCGCCGAGTGTTCGCAGTACCAAGGAGGAACAGGATACGTAGACCAGTTCCAGGGATCATCCAGCCCGCCCTGGAGTAGTACATACCTGAACGAGGTCTTTCCTCCATGGCTATCCACTACATCCTTCAGCATGCCGCGCACGTAGTAGTACTGGAAGTTACCATGCGGCATGGAATCCCCTCCCAGCCCACATGGTAGGAGTAGGTCCAAGACTTGAGGTTGTCCGTCACTCTGGCCAAGCGCCCTTCCCCATCATAGGCAAGCGAGATTGTCTTACCGTCATACTGAACGAAGGGCACGTCCCCGGCCTGTGGCGCGGGATACTGAATACCGGTGAGCCGCCACGAGCTATCGTAGGAGAATGAGAACCTCTGGTAGTTCTGCCCAAATCTTCGACAAGAGTAGACCATTCTGGGCAGAGAGCGTCCGTCCGGCAGGCTATGCCAGAAGACCTGCATCCATCGACGGTTATCTGCGTCCCCAATCCATATCAACTGCTGTGGCCGCAGTTGGTCATAGTGCAAGGTCATCTTCTGCCCGGTGGGCTGTTCGATATACTTGGGCAACCAAGTGTTACTGCCAATAGGCCAGCAGTACCAAACCCTGGTATGATCCTTCCGTGTCACGATGAAGCCCTGTTCGCCGGCCGGTGCAGGCGTCAGCCCGTCGGTGTTCTCCCACCAAAGGGTATCGCGCACCCAGGACGATCCGCTACGCTTCCAGTACTGAGCAGTCCCAGACGGGTGATATACCCACACCTTGGAATCGCTCTTCTTCTGCAGAATCGACTGGTATGAGTACATCCATTTGTCTTTGCCGGCAGGTCGATCCTTGCGCTCGCTCTGGTGAACCATGCTGAAGTCTAGATCCAGATCTCCCATAGAATCCCAGCCCAATATGGGAATCGTCGTCAACACGATCCCGGTGGCGGTGTTTGCTACGGAGTAATCACTTATCGGCAGGACCTTCTGCGATTCAAACAAGTTGGGTTGGATGTTTCCCGGCAGGTCGCTCTCTCCGGGGCTTCCGGAGAGTAGATTCATCTGAAGCATCTGTTGCTGGTACTGCACAGTAACGGTTACACCGGGGCCTGGTGATTCCACCAGGCCAGCCTTATCCGCGGCGCGTGACCTGATCGTATAGGATCCTGAGGCCGTTACCGGAAATGTGTAGTTGAAGAAATCAGTCCCACTCGCCTCGATCCAGGTCACCCCGTCGTCAAGACTCAACTCAACCTCTGCTACGCCCGACGTGCCATCAAAGGCGGTCCCGCTTACCTCGATGCTGTCGCCGACTATCTCCAGCCCGACTGCAGGTTCAATGATACTAGATCTGGGCACAACGGTATCCACAATCACGATGATTCCCGAACCAGGCGTCTCTGCGACCGGCGGAGTAGCAGTATCAGTAGCGCGGCTCTTTATCGTATACCTGCCGTCCTCCAAAGCATCCCAGGAATAGCTCCAGGTACTTGTCCCAGTCACATCGACCCATGACTGTTGTCCATCGTTACTTATCTCAACTCCGCTTACGCCGGGTATGCCGGTAGCAGTTCCTGATAGCACGACCGGTATGGAGGTGATGTACTCGCCACTTGCGTGGCTTGTAATCCGCGATTTGGGGCCTGAAGGAACTTCAACGGCAATACCACCCATGATCTCCGGGTTTTGAATGTCATGTAGACCGTTATCATTGATGACCGCCAATGCGACTAACTTATCTCCAGCAAATGATGCTTTGAAGACAATGCTCCAAGTGATGGACAGGCTGTTGTCTGCACCCGACACACCAGTGCTGGACAGATCGACTATCACATTCTCGTTCTCCAGCGTCACGCTGGCCCCAGGGGTGTAGCCCTCTCCGCCCATCCACTCAACAGCACTATCATCAGACAACCAGCACTGGCCGGTGTTTTGGTTGTATAGCAGGTGGCATGCTGATATCCCATCAAGCGTAGGTTCGTCTATCAGCAATTCAGCCGTACCGATATTGGTGTAGCGGCAGTAATCGGAATATGTGACGGTGAACGGCGTTGGAGTACCGGTGTACAGCGTCCCGGAAGACGGACTGAGAGAGGCATTCTCCGGAGGATTCGTGTCTTGCAGCGCGGTGAAGACATGCCCAATAGCACTCCAAGTACTCCAACCGAGCACGTTGTGCACCCGGACGAAGGCGTAGTACGGACCTCCCTCACTTAGCGTTAGATCACACAAAGCCGAGCCGTCTTGAACGTTAGCTGCGCAGTCGACCTCCGCATCCTCTACGAGCACCTCCCCGGAATCCCAGATGACACCGGTACCGGAACTATCTTCAGAACATATCCTCACCTGGAACTGGTCGTGCATCGCAGCTCGCCAGGTGATAGTCGGGGTCAGCGAACAATAGGCCTCGCCTACCTCTGGATCCATGATCACCGGAGATGCAGGTGAACTACCAAACACACGCACAGCAATCTGACTAGCCTCAGACATAGGATCGTCATTGGGGTTGCCGGCATCGTTGGCCGTGAGCGATACCAGATAACATCCAGTGGCAGCAAAAACGTGTGAGACCAGCGCCCCGGCTTCCTGCGGAGTGCCATCACCAAAATCCCAATTATAAGCAGTTATAGTATCACTGACCCGGTCAAGGTTGGAGTCGAAATCATCATCGTAGGAGGGCGAATCAGGGCAGTCACCCCTAAGGTAGACGATCTGTCCCAGCGTTACGTCAAGTACTCTCGACTGCCATGGCCCCTGGTCAGATATGCTCTGCACAGCAGAGGCAACGATAGGTGGATCGGCGGACAGGGAGTTGCCATCTTCAACAACGACCGTCGCCGATACGGTAAGTGGACCGTCGTGCCGACCAGCCGTCGGGCTAGTATCCTCGACCGTACAACTGATCTCGTACACGCCCGGACTGCTGTACGTGTGACCGGACCCTCCGCCAGAACCGCTTCCATCTCCAAAATCGTACGAATACGTGAGACTGTCTTCCACCTGTGATGTAGTCAGGACAGGCTCCATCACACAACTCCAGGTGTAGACGTACTTGGTGTCAAAATCCTCCGGGTCGTCTTCGGTTCCCGGTTTCACCACCCGGAAATCAATCGAATCACCAGCCATAATCTGCGCCGTGTCGCTCCATTGGCTATCACTGTACACCTGCAATTCTGCACCGAATTGTGGAGCGGACTGGTACCATATGGACTGCTCGGCGAGAGCTGTACTGGCGCACCCATATACAAAGCACAGAACAGCTAGTAGCGCGAATCCTCTTCTCTTGCAGGTCATTATTCCCTCCCCCACCTACGGTAAGTCACGGTATCGTACGGCGCAAGAACTCACAATTGGCGGATGCCGGCGGACAATCCCGTCGAATGGCATCATTCGGAATCATATGGCACACGCCGTCATGAATGGCCCGAGCGAACGGTGGCGACTACCAAGTTCCCTCACATCCCCGGCTCTTCGGTCAGGATACGCCGAGCAATCTGATCGGATGGTCACATCATTGCGTCCCCTACTACCCTACTGAATGAATAAGACGCAGAATTCATCTCTGCTGCTTTTTCGACCAAGCATAGTACACGACGCTCGCTAGGTAACAGCGGCTACACGTTAACATACTGATGCACTCAGTGTCAACGCTGATATGGTAGCACAAGAAGAAACCTCCAGGACTGCTGTGGCCAGACAGGAACAAGCTTGCATTCGTCATCTCCCAGACACGGAACGTGGTTTGAAAACGCGGACAAGGATTCGAACAGCCGTCTCGGTGTGCCTCCCCGACTGCTCTGGTGTCCGCTTTCGAGAACTCGCCCCCCAGACCCGTAGACTCGACCAGCCGTTCCTCGCGCATCTGCTTCAGTACCTGCCGTGCCGGTCTGCTCTGCCTCATCGTTCATCTATGTTTACTATGAGTCCCGACGTTCTCACCATACCAAATCAAATCCCCTTGCCGCTTTGTTATATCGAGGTCGGGCTTGGCATGATAAGGCGAATCCTGCCGGCAGAACCTGGCCGTCATCTTTCCGTGGGCTCGGTCTCGGGCACATCAACATCGGCTGTCTCTTGATCCACGAAGAGGTCGAGATAGGGTTGGTATGCGAACACACGATTCCTCTTACCAGGGCTGATCTGGCTGATCAGGCCGGCCTCCTCGAACTGAGTGACCATGTTGTTGGCCGATACCATGGTTACACGCAAGAGATCCTGCGCCGTTTTCACATTTATGATGGGGTTGTAGTACAGCTTGTCGAGTAGCCGTAATCCATTCGCAGCGCCCCGGAATCCATCAACCAGTCGCCGATGCTCTTCGCGCAGGCTGATAACCCGCTTTGCCGTATCCGTCGCTTGACGTGATACCTCATACACCCCCCGAAGAAAGAACTTGAGCCAGCCCTCCCAGTCGCCCTTGAGCCTGACTGCCATCAACCGGTCGTAGTACTCCTGACGGTTCTGCTTGAAGTAGTAGCTGAGGTAGAGCAATGGCTGACTGAGAATCCCCTGCTCGCACAGCATCAGCGTGATAAGAAGCCGCCCGATGCGGCCGTTGCCGTCGAGAAATGGGTGGATCGTCTCAAACTGAGCATGCACAAGCCCCATCTTCAGCAAGACCGGCATAGGCGATGGATTGTGTATGAACAACTCCAGATCACCGATGGCCGTTCCCATTTCCTGCGGTGGAGGTGGGACGAACGTCGCTTGCAGCAAGGAACAGCCGCCGGGGCCGATCCAGTTCTGGCTCTTCCGAAACTCCCCAGGTTCGCGCTCGCCGCCCCTGACTCCTTCGAGCAATACGGCGTGAATGTCACGAATCAGCCGCAGAGAGATGGGCAGTTCTTGCAGCCGATCTATGCCGTAGTTGACCGCGCGAACATAATTCACGACCTCGCCGATATCCGCCGGCAGGTTTCGGGTGGCTCGCTCCGACTCATACTCCAGAAGATCTACCAGGGAGGCCTGAGTGCCTTCGATCTGCGAACTGAGCACCGCCTCCTTGCGGACGTACATGGCAACGAACAGATCCGGATTGGGCAGAAGCTCGGCCATCGCGTCCAGGCGCGCCAGTGCCCGGTCTGCGTCGGACATGTGCTTCAGCAGATCCATGTCCATGCTGATCGGCGGGTCGGGCGGGAGAGGCTTGGGGATGAATGCTCGATACCGCATCTCGCCGGTCAGTTGGTTTACATATACTCCAGTTCGCGTAGACTCCTGTGTCGTCATAGTTCACCTGCGTTTAGCATGCGAGTGTTCGCGCGTCCATAATAAAGCGCAGACCCGGTTTACTTTACCATGATAGCACTTCCGCCCGGCGGAGTAAAGCGCTGGTTCGCTGTCGCCAATCGCGGGAATGAGTTGTCCTGGAGACAACTCAGGCATCACTCTTCCTCCTCAGCTCCCCCACCGCTGTCCCGGCCCATGCGGTACTTGATGTCAGCGGTCTGGCGTTTGGCAATGCAGGCACTCACCAGGTACTCACCAGGTACTCATCAGGTACTCAGCGGCCGGCAGCAACCGCCCTCTTCAGTATCGGCACGGTTTCGATCTCCTGCCTGGGCGGCAGATCAGGCAGATCGTTATATGGAATCGAACGATCGTAGACCATGCAGCTATTCCTCATCTCCCTCATCGCCACCCTTGCCCATGCGGTACTTGATGTCGTAGTTGGTGATGAAGTCCAGTTCCTCGTCCGTGAAGCCGAAGTGCTTGGCCAGGACACGGTCGATCTAGCGCATTGCTATCTTGTATCCAACTTGGCCAGTACAAGGTTGCCAAGCTCACCTGATAGGAAGGACATCATGGTCTGTTGTCAGGGGTCCTGGATAGGTTCGCGATGGACTCCATGGCAGCGCGTACCGACACCAGCGGTAGCTACCTGGCGACGTGAGCAAACCCTTCAGCTGGTCCCGTTCAGCAAGTGGACTGCAGTATCCATGATGATCAGCGGTTCCCGAACCTACTGCTGCTCGTGACCGCTGGCGGCCTGCTTGCGAGCCAGTTGCCCCTTGCCCGCCGCCGTAAGATACCAACGGATGTCACTTGACTCACCGATTCGTCCCACAAGACCTTTTTCCTTCAACGTCTCAAGCGTCTTCTTGAGGTCATCCTCTTCTATCGGCCTATCCCGCGTAGGAGGCTGCCGCAACCCAGCCAGAATGCCTGGGATGGAGCGCAGCTTGTACTTGGTCGACTTGAGAGCCTTCAGGACTTCCTTCTCTCTCCGATCTAGCGCCACAAGCCGCTCAGATTCCTAGCCGAAGACCGGAGTTCGAGCGCATGTTGGAGATGGCGAAGTCTGACCGTCAGGTGACGGCCATTCTTGTCCACGATCTCTCCCGATTCTCAAGGGACAGCTATGACGCCAAGGGGTGGATTCGTGAACTCACCAAGGCAGGCGTCCGCGTTATCTCCCTTAGCGACCCTTACATCGATCCCGAGTCGGTGGCAGGTGTCTACATGGAGGCGATCACCTTCGCCAAGAACGAGGCATACAGCCGGGAGATCGCTTTCCACACGAAGAAGGGCTGTCGCTCGAACATTCAGACTCGTGACGAGGAAACCGGCTGGTGCTACAAGAACGGCGGTCAGCCCATGTGGGGCTATCGCTCGGAACGTCTTCAGCGAGGACAGATGAAGAAGAACCGCCCGCTCATCAAGTGCATCTGGGTATTGGACGATACCGTAATGGCGGGAAAGCAGGTTCATGAATGGGCAAAGGACTGCCTTGAACTGGCCTTGCAGGGCGCGTCCCTCGATGACCTCCGAGACTACTGCAACGATCACGGCATCCCTGCTCCTCGACAGCAATATTGGGGTTCGACGACTTGGAACAGCCTCCTCCATCCACATTCCCTGCTGCAGTACGCCGGGTACGGTGTCTGGAATGTCCGGGGCAAGAACCAGCGCTGGAACCCGCCCAGTGAGTGGGTTCTCGTGCCCAATGCCCATCCGGCGCTCATAACAGAGGAGGAGGCGAAGGCCATACTCGAACGTCGCCAGGGTAAGTCCACGAGGAGATTCGACAAAGGATCGAACCGCAGCCAAAGCTCTCCATACCTGCTGAGTGGAGGCATGTTCACATGTGGCCAGTGCGGAAGCAACATGGTCGGTTTCATGAAGAACCGGGACAGCCACTACTACATCTGCAATACCCACCCGAACAGGAAGGGACTAGGCTGTGGACCTAGCGTCTACGTGCCGAAGGACGAGATCGAGAGCGCAGTGATCTCAGGGCTAAGAAATGTCCTCTCCGTCTGTGCAGACCCGAAGGGCATGATACGCGATGTCAACGATGAGTTGCGGGGTATCTGGGAGGAATCCCACGGGATCGACCCAGCCGTTGAACTCCACCTATCGGAAGCAGAGGCGAAGATCGCCAACATCAGGAAGGCGATCGAGGAAGGCTTAGCCGATACCGCATGGGCAAACCAGCGCCTACGGGAGCTGCTCTCCGAACGCGAGCAGTTCGCCTCCATGCTCAAGACCACACAGCAGCCTCCACAGATTGACATTGAGTCAGCAAGGGCACACGGACGACTAGTAGATCAGGTATTCGCCGAAGGCAGTCCGGCGGAGAAAAAGCGGGCAATAAGGCCGTGGGTGGCACAACTAAAACTGGCTCCGGAAGACCTGGCGATCGATATTCTCTACCAGATCCCGGAGCCGGTTGTAGTTAGCATGGGAGCGGGGGCATGCTCCGAAGGCTTCAACAATCTCCTCGGGAAGACGGAGTCCGTGACCTTCCTCTACTATCCGGGCACGTGCAACCGCCCGCCGAGGTTGGAGGTCGTGAGCTAGGGCATGCTCCGTCAGTATGCACCGCCAGTGCTCGCGGCTTGGATGATCAGGCGGTGTCGGTTAGCGAAGAATGGCCCTGCCGTCCGTCCTATCTGCGAGGGATGATGTCGAAGATATGAGCGCGCCGCCCGGACGGCACGTCATATCGCCCCATACCCGTTCTGGTGGTACGACTTAGCAGGCAGCTCGTAGTCCGCTCAGGGCGTCACGGAATTGTCCCATTCCCGATCTCCAGTCCTCGGATGGCTCTATGCCTTCTCTCAGGTATGGAAGAGGGGGAGAAGTGGATCTTCTCCCCCTCTCGTTGTCTGCTACCTTGCCAGGCACTCGGCATAGAAGTCGTCGTAGAGATAGAGCATCTCTTGGTTACTCATCCACACCCCTGCTCTGCCTGCCGGAAGCGGAGATGTATCGGTGGCAACCAGACTCCAGGTCGCGGGTTCGTTCGTACCGAAGCCCCAATGCTTGGCTTTTATGGTATCGCCTTCTACCTTGATCCGCAATACCGCCTGCGATGAGCTTTGCTCCACGTCCTCGGAATCAAGAACAGTCCTGACCCCACTCTCGTATCTCTCCAGACGGCACTCGGCGTCCGTCACGGACCATGTGACGGCATAGAAGGTATTGTAGCTGCTCGCCCTCACAATCAGGGCAGCAGTACCGCCGAAGTCGGCTGTTTCCAGCTCTACGGTGGCATCCATGTCGATGGCCCTCTGAGTGAGGAGGGAGGTGCCGGCCGTCATACCGCCGAATCCAGGCTCCACACAGGCCCTGTCGTTGCTTACATAGAGACACACCGTCTGGTTCCAGGGGTCTCCAGTCAGGAAGTTCAGAGAACTCCAAGGACCGCCGAGGTCAGCCGTGCCCCAGGTGTCCCATAGGGAACGAGTAAACGAATCCCGGCCCAGGATGCGGAAGTTCCCGGATCTCTGGTTGTCTCCATGGAAGGTAGGCCATGGGAACAGGTTGGCAGGTTTGCCGGAGGTATCGCCGGCAACTTCCCAACGGTAGACTCGTCCGTTATCAGTGGCAGCCACGATGTCCCAGTAGCCGTCTCCATCCATGTTACCGACGGCAGCAGTCGATCGCACAGGTCCAGTTACAGTCTTCGGCCATCCGCTCAGAACGGTCGCATCGTTGTTGAACGCATGGACCTTGCCGTCATATGACCCGACGATGACTTCCAGGGCATCATCGCCGTCGATATCGGCAAGCACTGGCGACGATGAGCGATAGGTGTAGTCTTGAGGTACGCTCGCCCCGAGGTTCGGTACTGGATACCATCCCGACGTCAGCGAGCCTGCCGGGCTTCGACTTACTACATAGCCATTGTCTATGACGTACACGATATCCAATGCCCCATTGCAGTCAATGTCACCGATGGCTGGGGAGGACTGAATGCCCGTATTCTTGAGATGCGGCCATCCAGACAGGTACTGACCGTACCGGTCCAGAACTGCGACCGCAGACTGTCCTCCACCTCCATAGCGGTGAGTCGTCACCACTATCTCCAGCTTGCCGTCGTTGTTGACGTTGGCGAGAGCCGGGCTGCTCGTGATCGCGCCCAGCTGCAGGCCGTACTCAAACTCCGGCCAGGTCTCGAGTGGCGTGCCATCGGCCTCCCAGACCCACAGGAACCCAGCGGAGTCACCTGCGACGACTTCCAGAGTGCCGTCACCGTCGATGTCGCCCAGTGCCGGAGTCCCGTACACGGGATCCCCCGCATTCTGCGGCCACCCTGTGAGCATCGTTCCATCGTACTCATAAGCAGCCACGGCCATGTAGCCTGAGCCGAGCACTATCTCCAGTGTCCCGTCATTGTTCAGATCTCCCAAGGCGGGGCTTGAGTAATAGACGCCATCGTCGTGTGAGGTCGGCCACCCGGACATCAGAGTGCCGTCCGACTCGAACGCATACGCCGTTCCGTCGCCGACAGCTACTACTTCGAGTTGCCCATCGGCATCGATATCTCCCACAGACGCAGCGTCGTTTATCGCGCCGGCGAGAGTCTTGGGCCAGCCGGACAACTCACTCCCATCGGCCTCGAACGCATGGAGGACGCCATCCTCGGAACCGACGATGGTCTCATCCTGTCCATCTCCATCCAGGTCCGCGAGAGTCGTGCAGCCGGTGACTCCGTCAGTGAGCTGCAGCACGTCAGCAGTCACCGACGTAAGCCCGCCGGTATCTGAGGAAGCGCTATACTTTCCGGTGCCGGCGAACTCCACTGTGACCGTGAATGTGCCTGTTTCTGTCGGTGTGTAGTTCACTTCAGCGACACCCGACTCATCCGTGCTCGACGATCCGACTGTAGTGCCTTCCACCTTGAAGACGAGCGTCTTGTTGGCGAGAGGCGCGTTGCAGTCAGTTCGCTTCAGCACTGCACTCAGAGTCACCTCTTCGTCCTCGTGTGTCCAAGTGTCCGATACCGTGACACTGGTCGCGAGCGTACTGAAGTTATGATCGAAAAAGCCCGTTCTCTCATTGTTGCCGTGGAACGTGGTCCATGGGAACAGGTCGGCCGGATTGTACGCGGTGTTCCCACCGATCTCCCAGCGATACAACCCTCCGTCATTGGACCCAACGACCACTTCCCAGAGGCCGTCACCGTCCAGGTTGCCTACTGCGGGAGTCGATTTGATCGGTCCCCCTGTCGCCTTGGGCCAGCCCGAAATGAGAGATCCGTTTGAGTCGAAGGCATAGAGCTTGCCGTCTTCACACCCAACCAGAACCTCGAGGAGCGAGTCGCCATCGAAGTCGGCCAGGATCGGGGACGACTGCCTGGCTGAGTAGTCATAGGGCGTGACAGTACCCATATCGGGCACCGTCCAGCCGGATGTCAGCGCTCCCGAGGCAGTGATCGAGTAAACCCGACCATTCATGCCGACGAACACGATATCTACCGCGCCGTTGCCGTCAACATCGCCAATCGCAGGAGAGGCCAGGATGTCTGTGGCGGGGTTGAGTGGCCAGCCACTGACGTACGACCCATCCTCGTTGAGCGCTATGAAGTGACCTCCCAAGCCCCATTTGGTCGTGCCGAGAACGATCTCCGTCTTGCCGTCATTATCGAGATCGACCAGAGCAGGACCGGCTAAGTAGGCTCCGAGTCCCAGCCTGAGAAGACGATCCTGGAAATTGGGGTCTGTAGGCCAGGTTGAGAGAATGGAACCGTCTCCATTCCATACACAGATGGCACCGGAAACGTCGCCGGCAACCACTTCCAGATGGTCGTCTCCATCTATGTCTCCCAGTGCGGGTGTGCACTCTACCTTTTCAGTCATAGACTTGGGCCACCCGGTGGCGACACTACCGTTCGAGTTGAACGCACACACACCGTACATCGTGCCTACGACAACCTCCAGGAGGTCATCTCCATCTATGTCACCCAGCACCGGAACTGTGAGCGGACTGGTGGCTTCGTTTCCTCCAGCGGTGAACATGGTGCTTCCATCGGCTCTGAGTGCGTAGAGCAGTTCGGGGCCCGAAACCACGATCTCAGGTGCATCGTCTGCATCCAGATCGCCGACTGCAGGGGCGTGATTGAGGGGAACCCCAAGATCAGCTATCTCGGTTGCGGTTCCATCTGCGCTCACCTTCAGTACCTGACCCTCACCGGTGCAGATAATGGCTTCGAAGACACCGTCGTCGTCCAGATCCGCGATCGCCGGTGACGAGTACACCTTCTCGTCGCTCACTACAACCGGCCAGCCATTCTGGACCGCAGCCATGACGTAGCCGCTGATCGTATCGGATGTCAGTCCGGTACTCTCGGCAGTCACCTCCACCTGACCGGGTACCGATCCCGCGCGCAGAGTGATCTCGACCTGGCCATCGGTCGGCGTGGCCGGATTGGAGCCCTCGAAGGTGCAGAGACTCGCCCCCTCCGAGAGGGTGAAGGTAACGGGATTCGTCGCTGCTTCCGCGACTCGGTCGTACTCATCGAGCAGGATGGCACTCAGTATCATTGTCTCCGTGCCATCTGCGTGCAGCCTGATCATCTGCTGCTCGATATCTATCCACGTTGCGGGCCTCGGGGTTGCCACGAAGCTGCCGAGAGCATTGCTGCCTATCGCCGTGATGCCCAGATCATTGGTCACCCCGGTAGCTCCCAACGTGTATTCCGTGTCGGGCGTCTGCTCATCGGTAGTCAGCCGGATGGTCAGCGGGTCCTGGGAGAAAACAGATGCGGAGAGCACATCGATGCCGGCGTTGATATAGTAGTTGGCGGCATCGAGGGCACTGTCTTCATCCACTTCGCCCGAGAAGACGACATCGATATGAGTATCGTCCACCCAGAGAACCAGGCTGACCGAGGGCCTGCTGCTGACCAGAACGGTGCTCGGATCCGGATCGATCGCCCCTCCGGCCAGACCGACGACATCGCTGACTTCCAGGGTGTTGCCGGGAATGAGCCACTGAACGCTCACCACCGTTTCGTTGCCGAAGTTCAGCAGCGACGACCAGGGGAGCGGATTGGAGTCCCGCTCGTATGTGCCACTCTGAGTATTCACCGGCCGGCTGAAGAGCACGTCTGCATAGCCGCTTGCTGAACTGCAGCAGCCCAGCAGCGTCAACGCATCGGTGTTGAATGAGCACGTGTCCTGCGCAACGGGATTCCCTGCCAAGTCGGTGATTCCTGACATGGTAACCGTGTATGTGAGGTCGCTTGTCAGCGAAGATGTGGTCAGAGTTACCTCGGTCCGATCCGGGCGCTCGACCGCTACCGCGCTCGACACCGTGGCACCGTTGTCGAGCTGGTAGTTCGTAGATATCTCGCTGGTCGTGGGGTCCAGTCGTTCGGTGAACCATAGCTGGACATGCGTCGCGTCCGAATGGTAGGCGTTCATGACCCCGGGGCCGGTCATCTCCGGACCAACGCCTGACTTCCTGGCGTTCTGCTGGAATACGGGCCACATCAACGCGTCATCCGTATACGACTCATGGATCTCCCAGCAGTTGATCTTAGACTCATCGGACATGAGCACCTCGAGGTACCCATCCCCGTCGATATCCGCAATGCTGGGAGCAGTCCCCCCCGAAGACTCGCCGAGGGGCAGCGGCCAGCCCGGTGGCTCAAGGCCGTTTGCTTTCTTTGCATGGAGAACCTGATCGTACGGCGCGGTGAATAGTATCTCACCGCAGCCGTCATCATCAAGATCGACTATGCTGGGAGCGCCAAGTGTGCTCGCAGACGATATGGGTTGATGCTCAGTTCCATCCAGAGCGAATGTACGAATTCCACTCATCTTGGAGAGCACTATTTCCGGCAGATCGCTGTCACGCACGTTGCCGACGGCCATTCCATGGGTGGGCCCGTAACCCGTACTCACAGGCCAGTCGGATCCCGAAGGCGGCGTTGCGTTTGCCTTCAAAGCGGTGATTCCGAATGTCCACGATACCACTGCCTCCAGTGCGCCGTCCGAGTCCACATCCACCAGAATGGGGATGCCGCACGGCCCGCCCAGATCAACGGGCCAGGAGGTGTTGATCAGCGCGCCATCCTGATCCCACGCGTAGACGTTTGATCCGGCGCAGGCGATCACGGACATGGTGCCGTTGCCCTCGATGTCTCCCACGACGGCGACTCCGGGACTCGTACTATCCGTATCCGCCTGCCAAAGGAGCTTGCCGTCTGCGCGATACGCCACCATAGCTCCCTGATCGCTCCCAACAAGGATCTCATCCACGCCGTCACCATCGAGATCCGCGAGCACAAGTCCGGTACACAGGCCGGACAGAGGTAGATGCTGTGGCCATCCTGCAACGGCCCTTCCATAGTGCGTCCATGCGTATATCGAGCCTTCGCTCGTGGCGGCAACGACCTCCGGCCTCGCATCTCCGTTCAGGTCGCCTGCAGCCAACTGAGAGACGGATCCGTCACAGAACGTGCCGATTTGGACCCAGCCTGGCAGGTCTTCCATCTGGGAGTTCTTCGCGCGAAGCGTCCAGCAATCCACCCCTGATCTAGCCGAGTAGACGATGTCCTGGACGCCATCGCAGTCAAGATCGGCCAGGAGGACCGTTGTCCCCTGATATGTCATCAGCGGCCAGCCCGCTTCGTTGGTTACGGACGCTACAGTCACGAGCTCGGATTCGATCGGGAACCCGGCGCTGTCCACACTCTTCCCGGATTCGACCTGCACGTCAGACGACGAAGCGATCCGTATACCGAACTGATCTCCCAGGTCGGCCATTTCAGAGCCTTCGCAAACGAGCAGCAGATGACTCTCTTCCGCGCCGCTCACGCTGAACGACAACTGAGCAGTGCCCCCGGTCCCTGCCACGGTGGCAAGAAGCGACTCGCCGGAGTCTACCACTCCATCGGCATCCGTATCGGCATATACCAGGATGCTGTCGAGTTCATCGCCGCAACTGCCACTGTTCTGTATCGTCAGACCCGTGACCAGGACCGAACCGCCATTCGTGTTGAAACAGAGTTCCTCCACGGGCACAGTCGCGCCCGGGAGTACGAATGCGTCCGGGCTTACGTCCTTGCCGTTCACTCTCACGGTGTTCGGCGGGATCGTCACCTGGATGTCAGCGGTGATATTGAGTCCATCGACAGCAATCGAACTCAGCCCGACCAGGGTTTCGTGGCCATTCGACAGGTCGCTGTTCGGAGTGCTCGAGGAGTTGAACACGGTTCTGCCCAGAGTCCCTGGCCAGGAATCGCTCGATTGTCCGGCCCCTCCGTCCAAGACGAGGTCCGCATTACCATCGGCCTCCTCGATGTGGATCGCATAGGGGGGAACGTCGCTTACAACATGGTAGACGACCAACCCGCTGCCGGGCAGTCCTTGATCGTACCCGGTCTTCTGGCGGTTCTCCACCAGGAAGTACTCGCCCGACGCGATACCGTTCGACGCAAGCTTGTATACCACGGGGTCGGTTCCCGCCGGCGGGATGGTCACCGAGGACAGGTTCTGAGTCGGCACTGTCGGAGTGACCCACCCCATCTGTATCTTGCAGAAAGCGTCCATGTTGACCCCGGCGTTCGCGCCGGTTCCCATCATCGACCAGTTGCCGAAATGAGGACGCGCTGCAGGCCAGTACTCGTCGTAGAAGTCGCTCAGGCTCATCAAGTGGCCGAGTTCATGTGCAAAGAGCTGCCAGCCGTCGTCTTCATCCCCAAACGTCGCGTTAGTAATGTGGACACCGTCGACTTGGATATCGAGAGTTACGGCAGACCGCCTTCCCGGGTCCGCCGAGCCTCCGATAATCAGGAATAACGCATCCACATATCCGTCGCTGTTGCCGTCGAAATCCGAGAAGTCAACACCATCGGCATCAGCAGCGGCGATCGCAGCCCCGAAGAGTTCCGAAACCTCGAAAGTATGGTACGGACCCTCCTCGATAATGTAATGACTCCAGGGCTCAGGCATCCGGTACCAGCCGAGCGCCTCGCCGTTGATATCCAGAGCGCCATAGGAGTTGACGTCGTAGTAATCATGCAGAGACCCGCCGGATGGAGGCGGATCCCCATAGAGCCACGCTTGGATGCTCTCTACTGATCCGGTTGCCTGAGCGTCACTGAAATCAACGCAGAGGGTGCAGATCTTGGCCTGCCCTGTTGACGGGCAGTACACAGCCAGCCCAGGCGCAGCGGTCGCCATAATCAGGGAAAACAATATTACTGCTCTTGACAGGTGTTTCACTGTTCAACCTCCTCGCCATACCGAAACGTAGTAGTGGGGTCTGCCCGCGGTGTTTGCCATCCGTGGCCATCGCAGTTGAGGTGGCCCGGGGACGGAGCAGCCAAATCTCCGAAGATGAAAAGGGCTTCGGCCAGGGACGATGAGTAGGTGTCTCTGCGCGAGATCGAGATATCGGTCCCACACATCGACGGCCAGACGAGCTTGATCTGAGGGGGTGAGGACTGAATCTGGGCCGTCGGCCCGTGCGCAAATGGAGACTGCCCGAGCGCCGGCTTCTGGGGCGTGACGGTACAGAGAAGGCCGATCAACACAACTAACCACAACGCTGGTGTTACTTTGTAGCTGTACTTACGCATGACTGTTCTCCTCCTGAGTTGGTCTTAAGTCCTACTACTTGCCATGCCAGCTTGTACTGCACGTGCCTCCTTTCCGACCAGGAGTCTCAGACTACATCGAGGATACTGGCCGGTCCGAACCTGCATTGCCAAGCCGAGATTCCCCGCATATCCCGATGATCGCTATCACTACTGGCAGGGAGATAACGCATCTGGATAGTCTCATTTTTTCAGTTCCTTGAAAAGCTCTGATGTTACCTTACTATATTTCGTCTTGCGAATTCCTCGCCACTCCTTTCTTCGCCGAACGCATCGCCCGTCAGCCGTCCGCATCGGTACGCGGTTGCCTCTCCGGGGTGCAAGGGCACACGGACACGTTCCAATGCTTGGCGAACCATTCTCGCCACGTACCTCCATTCGACGAGCGGGCGTTCATTCCTTCCCCGAGCAGCGACAAATGATCTACTAACTACAATCTGAACGCCTTGCACTGCTAGACGACGTGCGTCTGCTATAGACGGAAGGCCTCGGACTGCCAGTCTTAGGGCACTTGTTGGAAGCGGAGGGCACGGGCTGCTGGACTGAGCCTGATCTTACGCTTCCTTGATCCCTGGTGACATTTCCCTCAGAGGCGCGGGTTCATGGCGGTCCGACACTTGCCCGCCCTGATGTCACGTCATTGCATCAACCGGCACTTCTCTCTAAGTCCTGTGGCCTCAGACCGACTCTGAATGTCGGCAACCATTTCAAGGGGCGACAGGCGCACGATAACCTGGTAATAATACCGGGTGACTTGGCAGGCAACCTGTGATATAATACAGGCGCAATCTTCGTGTCAATCCCGTCCGATGTGGTAGCTATGAACCGCCGTTCTGGCAATACCCTGGTCACCCGAACGGCGCGGAGCTAGTGGTGACACCGACCGCGGCCGGGGAGGTTTGTCGGTGACATCCAGAGGCTCATTGCATCCGCTGGCACACGTGGTGACTGTGGGGAGCAGCGGGACATGGTGCTCTGTGCGACGGGACGTAGCTCGGTAAGCCGTTACGGAACCTGTAAGTCAGTCTCTTTTGGCAGATGAGGCCCGTGATAATGGAACCGTATCTTAACGCGCTGGGGCTGTTTACGCTGCTGAATCTGGCCTGGTGGACAACGCTGTACCTGATCACGAGGCTACGAACTACAGCACAGTCACATAAACCGCTCATCTTCGGAAACTTCGTCGTGACGTTTCTGTTGGGCGTTGCTTCCTCATACGTTGCCGGCATCTTCCCTTCTCCCACAGCCTTCCACAACCTGCCCCCGTCAGACCTGATTGCGTCGTTCGCGAAACAGACAGACACGGATGTCAATGCCTACGGCATCCCCTGGGATGGATTTGACGACCAGCGGATTACGGGGCATTCCAAAGTGTGGTGGAACAACGAGAAACCGTCTGAGTTGTCCCGCACTTGCTGCAGACTCCATGTCACGCTCGACAATCCGGACGAGAGTCGGCGGCCATACGCAGGAATGTACTCCAACTTCTTCAACCCACCTAACCAGAGCTATGATTTCAGCAAATATTTGGGTCTAAGCATAAACTGCAAAGTGGAAGGGAACGAGGTTGTTTACTATATGCAGGTAGCTACCATGAATATCCATGATGATGCCTATTATGAGTTAGAAATCCCATATAGCCAAAACGATAAGGGCTTTACGACATGTCAGCTTCGTTTTGTGGATTTCGCCCAGCCGTCGATAGAGCGTCTGCAAGCAGACTTTGAGTTGCAGCAATCGTTCAGGATCGCTGTCTTGGCGCGCCCCAGAAACAATGATGGCAAAGTGCACACAGGCGTGATATGGATCGACAGCATTCAGCTATTTCGGTGAAACCATGAGCCTATATTCACCACTGGATAACATGAACCGATCACATGACGAGGAGGCATCATGAGTACCAATGCGCGCACGGCGCGGTTATGCGCAATATGTTTGGGCCTATTGTTATTCGCTTCGGCAGCCCACGCGATTCCTGGAGACGCTGATGGCAATGGCGTGGTGAATATCGAGGATGCCAGGTGTATTGCTCGCTTCCTGGTCAACCAGATACCCGCGATTCCTCGCCCGGTGGACGCTGATGTGACCCAGGACGGCAAGGTGGACATCGAGGACGCATTCGTCATAGCGAAACGAGTGAACGGGCAGTCTCTGATCGTGCTGGTTGCCGCTCCGATATATGGACGGGAGAGCGTGCTGCCGATTGGCGATATCGTCCGTGTCCGCGTTTTCGAACACTTCGCTCCATTCAACATCACTGGCGGAACCGTCCGCATTCGTTCAGCAAGCAAGGGCTATGACTCGGGCGATCAACACCTGACATTCGAGCGTGACGGACGTTCGCTCTACTACGATTGGCCGACCGGAGGGCTCGCACCATCTTCGGACTATGAAGTGAGCGTGGCACTGACCAACCCGGTGGGACTGGTGATGAAGGCAAGCGGAGCAGCATATGCCCCTGCCGCGAGTAGTCAGCCGGCTGCCACAGCCACACTCACCAATCGCGTCTTCGAACCGAAGTTCGTAGCGGCGAGCGTCGATGCCTCATGCCCGGCACCTGGGATTCCTCTTGAGTTCAGGCGGGTAGCGCCGAATGACCACGCTCATTACCCGTACCTCGGGCCTCTGGGAAGAGGTTGGAACCACAACTACGATATCAGCCTCGAGGAGTTCACCAACGGGAAGATCGCGTTCCACGGTCCTGAGGGGTTCAATCGGTTCTTCCAGAGCAATGCCGACGGCACCTACTCACCAACCCCGGGCGACTATGCGACCCTCACGCGGGATCCGAGCGGTGTGTATCAGCTCAAGGAGAGGGACGGTTTCATCTATTGCTTCAGACCCGACCTGAAGTTCAACTACGAACAGGACCTGAACGGCAACCGGATCAGCGGAGTGTATGATGGCTCTGGTCGGTCGGTGGAGATCAGGCATTCCTGCGGGAAGTCGCTGCATCTGGAGTACAACTCGCGGGGACGCATATCGAAGCTGACCGACCACATAGGCCGGGCAGTAACCTTTGAATATGATACTACAGGCCAGATGCTGCTCAGGGCTACGGATCCTGCGGGAGGCGTTACCGAGTACGCTTACGTGACCCCGCAGATCTACTGCTATGCGCTTGGGATTGTGCCCGTGGGCGGTGGCAGCAATTGCGTGAGCGCTAACCAGGCCTTGGACTACCGAATACTGACCGTGAAATACCCGGACGGCACATTCACCCAGTATCAGTATGATACGGAAGCGCGTCTCACCAGACAGACCGGCACTTGGGGCGCTAACCCGACAAACTACAGTTACGATGCCGACGGGACCACGCACGTGACGGACAGCGTGGGGGCACAAGTCACTCTCAGAGTCAATGACAACGGGCAGCCGCTCTCAGTAGTCGATCCGGGCGGATCGCAGACTGAGATAGACTATAATGCAGCGGGCAACCTGATCGGCGAGACTGATCCGCTTGGCCGCCTCACCCAGCTGGACTATGACTCCTCCGGCAACGTGACCAGCGTCACCAATGCGCTCAATGAGACCGTTCAGTACGGCTACGACCTCCGTTTCAACAAGCCGTCTTACGTCACCGATCCACTTGGGCGCGAGACCAAGTTCGACTACGACACCTATGGGCAGTTGATTGCGGCGACCTATCAGGACGGATCCGTGGAAAGTTATGCGTACGACGCTCAGGGGAATCTCGTTTCAGTCACGGACGCGGAGGGCAGAGTCACTCAGCACACTTACAGCGCTCAGGCCCTGCTGACATCGACCACCAACGCGCTGGGCAACGCCACGGCCTTTGCGTACAACGCCTTCGGCGATCTCACAAGCGTGACGGATGCGAAGAGCCACGCGGTCGCTTTGACCAGGGATACCCTAGGCAGGCTCACGCGGCGCACTTACCCCGACGGGTCGCATGAGGACTATGAGTATGACACCGGGGGCAAGGTAAGGGCGTTCGCGAACAGGCGCGGCGAGCGGACGACGTTCGCGTACGATGCCGCAGGACGGCTGACCGAGAAGACGTACGCCTCCGGGAAAGCAGTGCACTATCAGTATGATCCGAGGGGGCTGCTGTCTCGCGTGGAAACGATATCCGGCGGAGTGACTTCCTTTGGTGCGTATTATGAGTACGATCTCGAGCGCCGGACGACCGTCGCCAAGTCCCCGGGCAAGAACTCGATGGAGACCTATGACGTCGCGTACGCCTACGATGCCGCCGGCAACCGGAAAGCAATGGTCTATCCCGACGGGTATCTGATCAACTATGAGTACGATGCGGCAAACCGGCTCAAACGGATCTCCGATTCCGTGAACAAGACCATTGTCGCCTATGATTATGACGCCGCGGGCCGCCGAACGAAGAGGACGCTGGGGAATGGAACCTATGCGACCTACGAGTATGACACCATGGACCGGCTGACCACGCTGGTCAACTACTCTCCATCCGGCGCGGTGCAATCTCACTTCCAGTACACGCACAACAAGGCGGGCATCCGCACGTCGATGACCACGCTGGAGGGAACGCACTCTTACACATATGACAATGCTTACCAGCTCACAGGAGTTCAGTATCCCGCTGGCAGGACCGTTACTTACTCGTTCGACAAGGCCGGCAACCGGGCAAGCGTAAATGACAATGGAGTGCCCACGACCTACGCGACCAACGCACTCGACCAGTACACCAGCGCGGGTGCGGAAACCTTCACATACGACGCCGACGGCAACCTGGCGTCCAGCACGAAGAGCGGCTCGACTGTGAGCTACGGTTGGGACGAAGACGACCGCCTGGTGAGCGTGAGCCGGAACGGTGTTCAGATCAGCTATCGTTATGACAGCCGGGGGCGACTTGTCTCGAAGACCATCGGCGGGCTGGAGACGCGCTATGTGTGGGACGGCGTCGACCTGATCGCCGAGATGAACTCCGCTGGTCAGTTGACGAAGCGATTCGTCTACGGTGCCGCGATCGATGAGATTGCCCTGGTCAGCGCAGACAGCGCGAGCTACTGGTGCCAGCAGGATGGGCTCGGGAGCGTGATCGGTACCACGAATGGCGCGGGTTCCGTTGTCGCTACGTGCTCATACGATGTTTACGGCAACGTTCGAAGTGGAGACCTCGCGGCAGTGCCGCAAAGATTCGCGGGGATGCGGTGGGACGCGAATGCTGGCTTATACTATGTAAGGTCGAGGTGGTACAGCCCGGGAACCGGGCGGTTTGTCTCGGTTGATCCGCTGGACGGTCAGAACACAAGTAACTGCTATGCGTACTCGCGTAACAGCCCGCTCTCCTGCACGGATCCCTCGGGACTGAGAACACTTCAGTCGCAGTTCTCTCAGTTCGGTACTGGTGTCTTGCAGGTTATCGGCGGAGGCATCACGGCAGGCGTTGGCATAGCTGGAACGGCAGGCACGGCTGGGGCGTCTCTCTTCCTCACAGTCACTGGTGCGTACACGCTAGGGAGCGGGATGATGAACATAGTCAACTCATTCTCGAGTGTGGACAATTCGGCGCTGATAACAGGAGGGATATTCAGTTCGGTGTCACTGTTCAGCAACAACAAGGATGTTCATACCTGGGGAAAGATCGCCGACTACGGTCAATCGCTGCTCTCTCCATCTCTTGATAAGATTCTGTATAAGGTGCCCAATTGGCTCGCGGATCTTCCGGACATTGTCGGTGCGTTCGAAGATACTTGGGACAGTCTGGTTGACATAGGCAAGTCACTCAACGACGGTGGAAGTGGCACCATCCACCGTGCTATTGGGCCTGATAACGGCTTCGGGGGAGGCTATGGTGGAGGGGGCGGTGGAACGTGCCCAACCTTCGTCCAGGGCGGCAACCAACGCCGGGCTTCCGAGAGCAACATTGCCGGACTATCCGGTCGAATAGAAGCCCCCTGGCCCGGCTCGCTGCTTCGGTCCGACATTCCTATCTACGGCATCGCTGCAGGAAGCGACTTCAAGAGCTACCGTGTCGAATACGGCGAAGGGACAAGTCCATCTCAGTGGCATTTGATAGCGGAGTCCGACAAGCTCCAGGAGAAGTGCCCGAGCTTCAAGGACATCTCCTGGATGCAGGGCGACCTTAACCTTGCCGGCAACCTGGCGACCTGGAACACCGGGCTCAAGAACTGGGAGCATCTGCCCTGGCATCCGGCCGAGGACGCCATCGACCTCAACGGCGTGTATACCATCCGCCTGGTCGTGACCGGGAAGGACGGCAAAGAGGTCGAGGACAAGATCACTTGCGAGGTTGGCCGGGCCATCGCCCAGTGCCTGCCCGGAATCGCGGTCAGCCCCGACAGACGCGTGACAATGCGCTTCCCGGAGCAGTCGCTCACTCATCCGTTCAGAGTGTATACCATCCTGCCGCTATCGGATGCCGGAGAGGACATGCCCGCGAAGCCCAAGGGCTTTGAGTTGGTCGGTCCGGCATATCGAGTGAGGGAGCCTGGGGACAAGTTCATCAAGGATGTTTCCCTGGAGTTCACGCCGAAAGCCGATGAGCTCTCCGGCAGAGACGTGAAGCGCGTGGGCATGTGCCGCTATGACACCGCAAAGAAGGAATGGGTGTGGCTTGAGACCACTCGTGAGAACGGAGCATTCCTTGTAAGACTTTCAGAGCTTCCATCGCCGAGGGCGATCTACGCACTTGCATTCGACCCGAATGCTGAACGCTCTTCGCCCGCGAAGCCCGCTCAGCCGCCAGCCACGGTAGCTTCCGCAAAGCCCGGAGTCTTCGTCGATGACACATTCGAGCAGGACATGGGTTCCTTCAAGGCGCGCGACAGACTCGTTGGCGCAACACTGGCCAGGGACAACACCGCAAGACGAGACGGCTCCTACTGTCTCAAGCTGGAGAATGAGAATCAAGGCGGCAACTTCTCCTGCACTGTTGTGGATACTCCATTTGACATCAAGGAGTATCCGCTCCTTTCATTCGACTACCGCGTCAGACCGGATGTCAAAGCTGATCTTTACCTCAAAGCCAACGGGCGCTGGTATAACGTGGGGTTCACCGATGATCCCGTCGACTATCGGCACAAGGATGTCAACATCGCAAACCTGGGGGTGATTCAGGGAGTGACCGCCGACGACAACTGGCACACCGCCAAGGTCGATCTGAGGATGCTCTCCCAACAGACCCGTCAGACCCGAATAGACGAGATCATGGTGGCCGACTGGGACCTGGGCGGGTACATGTCGCTTGCATTCGGCAACAACGCCCGTGGGTCCGTGCTCTACCTCGATAACATCAAGATCAGCGGCCCCACAAAGACTGCAAATAGTCCCGACGTGATTGCGGTCGACGATTTCGATGGATCTACTACCCTGAACTCACTTGGTGGGGCGAGCGGCACCTACTCCAACCCCGGCTGCGAATACGTCAAGGCTGTAGTCGATCCCAAGTCCGGCAATATCGGCTCGGAAAAGGGCAACCGATCGATTCGCCTGTCCTTCGATGTCACGAATCCTGATGCATATGCCGGTTACTGGACCTCCATCGACAAACTGGACCTGTCTGACTACTCGACACTGCGATTCAGGATGAGATCGGATGACAAGGACGCACCTCAGATCATTGCGGGGATACGGACTAAGAGTGGAGTAGAGGGCCGCGCACCGGTGGCGGGCTACATGTCCGCACAGAGTCAGGATGGCTGGTACGATGTGGGAGTCCCACTATCCGCAATGCGTGGGCTGTTCACTGGCCCGGATCTGGTGTCTCCTGACATTCTGTTCCTTGCCGCCAGCAACAAGGAAGGCAGTGGCAAGGGAGCAGTTCGGGTCGATGATGTCACGTTCGACCGTTCTTCTCATGCGTCGGTGGCCGACTTCGAGTCCGGTGCTACCTACAGCCTGCTGGGAGGTGACCTCACAACCGGCCAGAACGGTGCTGGTTCGGTGTCTTGGGGATGCATGCCGGACGCTTCGGCAGTCGGCAATGCAGGCAACCAAGTCTGCAGGATTTCATACGGCGGATCCATCGGTACGGACTACGGCGCGCAGGGGGGCTTCTCATATTGCTACTGGCAGTGCGATCTGAACGGCAATGACGCCAGGCCATTCAAGTATCTGTCTATGAAGGTTCGAGGTGAAAAGGGCGGCGAGACACCCAATTTCTACCTGTGCGACGGTTCCCGTCGTGTCTGCCTCAGAGCGAGGGACACTGAGCCGATCACCACCGAGTGGAAGACCCTGCGTTTGCCGTTGTCATTCTTTGCCGATAAGGGCATCGATCTCAGCCGTCTGGACTCTCTGCAGATCGTTTTCGAGTGGACCGAGCAATCCGGGACAATATTAGTAGACGACATCAGGTTTGGCACCGACTAGGCGGGTATGCCGCCGGGGTTGATGATCTATGCGATTTAAGGAGCAACGGAAACGTCCAATCTGTCGCAGCACAGAGTCGGGCATGAGGCAGCCCGGGAAGTCCCCGGCACTGGTAGCTCTGACGCTCGGTCTGTGGCTCGGATCAATTATCGTACTTGGCAGGGACTTGTGGCCTGTAGCGATATCACCGGGCAACATCATTCAACGCATCGTACTCATGGCGTTCTCCCTCCTGCTGATTTCCTTCTGGCTGCTCGGATCGTACTACATAAGCCTTGTGGTGTTCTACACCTGGCAGAAGAGGCTGAGACCGGGCGTGTTGCGAAGGCGACTGGCGGCAGATGAGCTTCCACGGGTGGCGATTCTGTATCCCACTTGCGACGATCTGCAACGGGAATCAGTGCTTTCGTGTCTGGATCAGGACTATCCGAGTCTCCACGTCTTTGTGCTTGACGACAGCCGCAGCAACCAGTATATGAGTGCGGTGGATGAATTGCAGGAAGAATTCGCCGGCAGACTCACTGTCATTCGGAGATCCACGAGGCAGGGCCACAAGGCTGGAAACCTGAATCATGCGCTGCGAGGCGAAGTGAGCGACTATCCCATGTTCGCTGTCATGGATGCAGACGAAAGACTCCCCCGCACTTTCACTCGCGATATGGTAGAGCTGATGTCGGACACTGACTATGCGTTTGCGCAGGCTAGACACGACCCCAACCCGGACCAACCTACCGGTTTCGCGCGACTGATGGGACAAACCATTATGCCGTTCTGGTCGGTGCTCCTGGCCGTCAAGAACCGTTATGGCTTCGTGCCCTGTGTCGGCCATGGTGTGCTGGTATGTCGGAGCGCCTGGGAGGCGGCAGGTGGATTTCCTGAGGTGGCAAGCGAGGATATTGCGTTCTCAGCCAGGCTACTCGAGCAAGGACTCCGTGGTGTTTACGCCGATCACGTGGTCTGTTGGGAGGACTTTGCAGCATGCGCTGCCTCGTTCCGGATTCAGCAGGAACGATACGTAGCGGGCGTGTTTCAGGTTCTGACTGGCTTTTGGCCGAAGTTGCTGCGGCGGAATGACGTAAGCTGGACCGAAAGACTGGATTTCCTGCTCGGGAGTCTTCCGCTCTATGTTCCAGTACTCTGCCTGGCGTTCATCCTGGTGAGCGGATTGGCCATCCCGCTGTGTTTTGGCAGGATTGGCACCATTACCGTGGTTGTCCATGACAGCATGTGGCGCATTCCGTACTGGCAGTCTTTTGATGGACGGTTCATGTGTCTGTGGAGGCCGATGTTCGTGGCAGTATCGTTGCTGTTCAACCTTTCTCCCGCGCTGCCAATGTTGGCCATTGCCCTGGAAGGGCGTGTGCGCAATCCTGTGCGGTTGATCGTGGCAAGCAATGCCGTGTACATATCTACAATGCTCGCCTCGGCAACCAGCTTGGCGAGGTGCGTGATCCGTGTTCCGGTTCAGTTCCTGCCGACGGGTTCACGGCTCACAGTGAACGGAGAACGAACCTCCGGCAGGTCTGCATCCCTTGTCGCGGAGTCTGCGTTCGCGCTTGTAGTGGGTGGAATGCTGGTCTCATCTTTGAACATCGGACTTGCCGGACTGGCGCTGTGCCCGTTGATCGGTTCATGCTGTATATCGGATGGCGGTCGTGCGCGTGCTGCGGCGTTTGCCGTATTTGCGGGCATTGTGTTTCAATTGGCGCTGGGAGTAGCCGCTTGCCATGCGCCGATTAGTATGCCGCCACTGGTCAGCTCAATTCATTTCTGAAACGGAGGCTCTCCGAATGAACTCACGCTTTATCTCGAATATCAGGGGCGTTGGCGCTGCCATATTGTTCGTGCTTGGAACCGCAGGAGCGCGAGCGGATGTCTCAATCTCAATCACACCGGCCTCGATGACCGTCACTGCTGGTTCGGCGTTCTCAACCGACATCAGGCTTTCGCAGTTCAGCAATGTAGCGGGAGCCTTGTCGGTCACACTCAAGTACAACCGTCGAGTTGTCCGGATTTCCCAGGTTTCCACGCCCGCCGGATCCATGTTTGCCGATAACTTCTTCGTTGATACAGCATCTTTCGCCTACGGGAGTACGCGGATGACCACATTTCAAACCGTGGCGACGACATCTGCTCCGGCCAGCATGGTCCTGGCCACGGTACGATGGCAAGTAATCGGATCATACGGCAGTTCTTCCTCGCTGACCGCTGAGGTGCAAACTGCGGTTGATGCTCTATTCAACCGAGTAGAGGTGCTGTCCTGGCCTTCCATTGTTCGCATAGGCGACCTCGCGCCTCTTGCGGTTCCGCAAGCTAAGCTTATTGAGGATGAGCAACAGCTAGCCGTGCTTCCATCGGTTGTTACCCGAGTGTTCGGGGATATCCTATATGTCGAGTCCGATGATCGGTCGTGCGGCATTCGGGTCGAACGACAGGGCCACGGTCTGCAAGTCGGTGACAGAACCAGGGTGACGGGTGTGATCCTCACCAGTTCCGATGGCGAACGCTACATTGAAGCCACGGAAGCAGCCAAGGACGGCACGGGCCAGCTAGAGCCTGTCGGTCTCAGCAATCGTCGCATCGGTGGAGAGAACTGGTTCCACAATGAGGATAACGGGGCGGGTCAACGCGGTGTCCTTGGCGGGTTCGGGTTGAACAATATCGGCCTGTTGGTGCACACCTGGGGCAAGGTGACTCAGATGGGGCCAAACTATCTCTACATAGACGACGGCTCGTCTGTGAAGGACGGTACTTCGACGGAAGGTGTGGCAAATGTTGGTGTCCGAGTGCTCTGCAATCCTGAAGCCTACATACCAGGCGACTATCTGGGATGCACGGCCATTGTCTCTTGCTTCAGGACCGGTCCTGAGAGCATCGCTCCGCAGTTGCTCGTGTCTTCATCAGACGATATTCGCACGCATACCCCAGTTGATGGCGTCAATAACTGAGCAGGTCAAGGAAACACGTCACGGCTGGGGCGGATGGCTTCGCTTACGAGTGGTAGAGTAGCCGCAACTCCTGCTCCTCAGATGTCGCGAGGCACAACTGCAACTCGCGCAGTGACGAGCGGCGCGGCCACAGGGCTTTCAGCAAAGCGTGCAGGATTCGACTGCTTAGCATCAGTCGGTGCTCCGACTCGCCGGCAACCGGGTATCACTGAGATACGGCGATCACACCCCGGTGAGCCTGCGCATGTCCTCCGGCTTGCGAGTCAAGATGCGACGGGCTAACCAGGCATCCGCACTTGGGGCATGCAATAACCGCCTCTCCGCATGTATATACTAGTGATCTCGGTCTTCCTGACTGTGAGATCGGTCGCGACAGCCCGTTCTAAGATCCGCTGCTCTGTTCCGTCACATCCTCTGCCCGGCGGGTGCGGATCACCGGGATCGGTGTCTCGCCTTCCAACTCCGCGCCGGAGATGCCGGTGACCGAGACGCGCTTCCCAACCGGATCGGCCGGCGGAGTACCGCAAACCTTGATGCCGATGTTCCCCGAGCCATCCTGAAGGTTCGACCCGTCGTCCACGTAGAAGTATCCGCTCCCCTCGGGAGTGGCGGTGATCGTGCCCCACACCCTCACGAGCAGGCCGGTATTGTCGAGGCCAACCTTGAAGGACCGGCCGACCGTGCCAAGCGGATCGGGGAGCTCGTTGCCGGTCGACTCGACGAACACGTCCGACGCGGTGATCTGCCGCTCACCGTTCAACGTGCCGAGCGCTCCCGCGACGGTGACCTGCGCGCCCTCCGGCACGACCTTGTCGGTCGAGACTCGGATGCCCGCGCTCCGGTTGGCGGCTTCGACGTAGAATGCGCCGTTCATCTCACCGGTCCCTGCCGTCACGACCGCGTTTCCGAGTCGGGCGATCTGCCCATCAGCCACGTCCTTCAGGCTACCGATCGAGAGCATGCCGTTGCTGATATTCACGCTCACGGTCGCCGTCGCCTCGTTGCCAGGATAGTCCTCGACGACCGCCTTGAGCGCCCGCGCGCCGTCAGCGAGGTAGGTTGTGTCAATCTCCGCCGTCCATCCGCCTGAGCCGTCGAGTTCCCCGTAGCCGACCAGCGTGTCATCGGCGTAGAGCGTTACCGCCGCGACCGCGACGTCATCCCCGCACGTGCCGGTCGCGGTCACCGTGCCACTGAGGTTCGCGCCTCCCGTCGGCGAGGTGATCGAGACCGTTGGCTTCGGTGTCGTGGAGCTGATGTAGATCGGTATCTCCGCCGTACCCTGGTTGCCCGCGAGGTCCTCTGCGACCGCCTTGAGAGTCCAGTCGCCTGTGCAGTAGTCGGCATACGGAAGGTTGACGCTCCACCCGTCGAGTGCATCCGTGTCCACTGCAAGCGGATGGTCGTTCATGTAGAAGCTGACCTGGTATGCGCCGAGGTCGTCGTTGACTGTCGCTCTAACCTGGGTGTCTACGCTGACACTCCCGCCGAATGGCGGATTGTCGATAAAGACCTCTGGGGCGGTCGTATCTGCGGGCAGATCAGCGCTGATCGTGTAATATCCCAGTGTGGAGATCGGAGATGTGATGATCGCCGTGCCGGGGTCTACGGTGCCGCCGACCTTGGCCCATACCTTGCCGATGGTGTCATACCGGTAGATTGCCAGGTACTGCGTTCCTCCAAGTGCAGAGAGGTCCTCGCCATCGTAAGAGAGATCGAGCGTCGCGCCGGGCGGACACGTACCGCTGTCGGTGGTGACATCGAACGCCTGGCCGATGTATCCGGCGGCTGGTCGTGCCTCCGGATACTCGCTTGGCTGTAAGTATGTCAGGTGGAGTTCGGGAGTCGTCGCCGTAATGCCAAACTTGGTGGTGCTGATGGCCATCATCCCGCTGGCGTTGATGTATATCGGCTGCGACGCGATGTTGAGCGTCCGCCAGCCGGACAGAGCAGACGACACCCTTACGCGGACGTAGCGTTCCCATCCGCCGGTTGGACAGGTGGCTGTACTGCCGGAGGCGGACATTAGCGTGTTGCCCCACGGCCCGATGAATCGGATGCTGCCCGCACTGTAGGGATTGCCCGCCGAATCGCGAAGCTCCGCGGTGATGACCGGGTGGCTTCCCGATCCGTTCACGGTGACCCTCAGCCGAGGCGGGTCGTTTCCCTCAGTCCACGCGCCGCCCTCTACCCAGTAGGAGTAGAAGTTCCCTGCCCTGAGCTTGTCCTTTATGTTACCCCACCAGGTGCTCGTGTTCGGCACGGCCACCCAGGCAGAGCCGATCTTATGTACACCGCCCATGTACGGATGGTAGTCTTCCTCAGCAAAGCCCCGCACCGGCCACCTGCTGGTGGACATCACTTCGTCCCAGGTGCCTTCCGAGTTCTTGCCGGGCCAGGAGCTATTGTATATCGCGAGGCCGTCCGGCCACGACCTGTTGTAGATGGAGCATATCTCGTTGGGAGAGATTGAGTAGGGCACACTGTCGGGATGCGCGATGAAAGCCAGACCGCTGTACAGCTGCGTCGCCGTATTGATGCGTTGCACGAGCCTCCCGACCTTGTCCTGGCTGAAACTGCCGGAGTCGAGTTGGCCGCTGGTGTTTGCATTGCTGCCGGCGACAAGGATGTGCCCCTCGTTGAAGGTCAGTTCGTCGCTGTGCGGTGCCCATCCCTCCCATCCGATGGACTCCCCGGAGACCTCGTTATGCTCAGTCACTGCTACGAAGTCGAACCCGGCGTTCCGATAGCGCTGGGCAAGCTCCGCCTCACCAACGGCGGGATGCATCCACACCGGACTATTCAGCGGTAGGTCTGACCGTTTGTGGCAATGGAGCTGGCCGCGAAGGAGGTCCCACGGCGCGGCGTTGTCGTAGGGGCTTCCAGGCCAGGATGATGACGGTGCGATGCGAGTACTGCCCTTGGTATTGTCTATCCCGAACACATTGGAGAACCCATCCGCCGTGTCGGCGGCGAGTGGGCCTATGCACACGGCCAGGCCGAGTATGATCCAGAGTACGAGCAGCTTCTTCATTTCGATTCCTCCTTGCTGTCCGGGGCAGAGCCGGACGTTCCGGTCGAGGCCGTCAGCATGATCTTGTAGTTCGAGCCCACCGCGCCCGGCAGGTCCTTCCCTGCATCCCAAACGATGTGCCTGCGGAGTCCGGGGCGCATGCCGGGGCCGATGTCCAGGGAAGTCGTCTGCGGCGTGATCGAGTATGTCGCCCCGCCGTTGTCGGACACCATCATACCGATCGTGACAGTCGGGTTCGGCGGCGACCAGAGGTCGTAGTAGACATCCACCATGTGCGAGCCGTTCCTTCGCTGGCTCGCCTGGATGTTGTACGGCGCGAGCATCGGCGGGATGGTGAACCCGGAGGTCGAGTCCCTGATCTCGTAGCTGTTGTAGTACCACCAGACGCCGGTGATGAAGTCCACCTTCCACGGCCGCGCCCCTATGTTCGACATCGGCAGGTTGAGCGTGATCTCGGTCGGAGTGATCGTGCCGGTCGGCGATCCGCTCGCGAACCCCCAGTTCACCCCGTTGTCGTACGACACCCCCAGCGCCGGGCCGAAGTACCCGGGGGTCGTCACATATACCAGGACGTAGACCTTCCCCGGGACGGATATCCGCGCCACGTAGGCTGTGTAAGGCGCGGTCGAGTACTGAGCTGCAAGCCGAATGGTCGCGTGGAAGGTCGTCCCATCGTGCCAGGCTTTCGCATATGTCATGTCGTAAGATGAGAGAGACGTGTCGCCGGACGGATCGTTGACCTCCGTGGACCACTGCTCCTGGCCCCATGCGGATGCGCCGCACGCCAAAAGCGCTGCTATGAGAAGATATGAACGCAATGCCTTCATCAAGTCAACCTCCCTGCTTATGTCTGTGGAATCGCAACCGACCGAAACCTCGGCAAAGCGCCTACCCCCCGCCGTAGGAGGCGATTCCATTCGCCGACCCCCGTCCACGGCCATTCGCCGATCATCCCGCACCGACACATCGGGCATTGGAATGCCGTCCTACGTCGCCCCCAGACCCCCGCAAAGGGTAAAAGAGCAAAAGGAAAAGGGCAAGACTAGCGGGCGATCCGGAACCCGACGCTGAAGCCGTTCCAGCTGATGTACGGGCCGTCGCAGATGCGGTAAGCGCACCGGTCGAGGTCGTCGTCGTTGTCGTTGCCGGCGCTGCTCCAACCACCGCCGCGCTGAACCCGATAGCTGCCACTTGTAGGCCCTTGTGGATTGTTCCAGCCGCCGCTCGGAGTCTGTGAGTAGTAATTGCTACCGTACCAGTCCTTGCACCATTCCCATACGTTCCCGGCCATGTCCTGGCATCCGTAGGGGCTTACTCCGCTGGGATAGCTGCCCACAGGCGCGGTCTGGTACCTGTATGGTCCTCCACCGCCTGCCGGATTTGTATCATACCAGTTGTTGCACTTCTCGGGGTCCCACACGCCGCCCCAGGGATAGACGTTGGGATGAGTGCCGGTCCACCTCGCGGCCTTCTCCCACTGAGCCTCCGTAGCGAGATGTCCCCCAGCCCAGTTGCAGAACGCTTCGGCTTCGTAGTAGCTTACCGCGACAACAGGATGGTTGTCGGTCTGGGTGAAAGGCCGTCCGCCGTACCAGTCCTGACTGGCGGCCCAGCAGTCGGACGGCTCGGTGCGGCTGTTGGATACCTTCCAACTCCAACCCTCGCTCGACCAGTATGCCTGATGCGAGTACCCGCCTGCGTTCATGAACTGCCGGTACTCACCCCTCGTCACCTCGTACTTCCCAATCCAGTAGCCGGAAAGATACACCGAGTGCTGGGGAAGCTCATTGGAACTGGACCAGTACCAGTAGTATACTCCGTCATTCCCCACGCCGGAGTTTCCCATCAGGAAGCTCCCGGCGGGGACGTAGACCATCTGCCCGGGGTACACGCCGCCGGACGAGTCGTCCGCCCTCACCCGCGCCTTGCATGAGCTCCAGACTGCTGTCGGGTAGTCGGCCTTCGCGTCCCACACGATCGTCCGCCTGCCGCCCGGACGCACCGAGCCGGTATCGCCGGTGACGTGCGTCGGCGTGACCGAGTACGTGCTCCCGCCGTCGGTCGAGATCGCGACGGAGACGTACACCGTCGGGCTGTCCGGATCGGTGAGCGTGTAGGTGATCTCGACCTTGCGGGACGAGTCCTGCCACTGCCGCGCCTGGACGTTCGTCACCGTCGGCCCCACCGCCCACGCGGGCACGGCGATGGCTAGGATCATGCCGACAATCGCGATGCGGTTTGCCATACCGTACCTCCAATATGCACCCAGCCCAGCCAACTTAGCGCGCAAGCCGGAACCCGAAGTTGTACCAACCGTTGTACGGCTCACAGCCGTAGAAGCGGTAGGCACAGCGGCAGCTGAAGTCCTCGCTGTACCAGCTACTGCCGCGCAGTCCCCGATAGATGCCGGTGTTGTCGAACGGACTGGTGCTTCCAGGATACGATTTGTACCAGTCCTGCACCCACTCCCAGGCATTGCCCGCCATGTCCCGGCAGCCGTAAGGGCTCGCATCCGACAAGTAGCTGCCTACGGGCGCGGTCTGATGCTTCACAAACCCTCCGCCCGCCGGGCTATGGTCAAAGATGTTATTGCACTTCTCCGCATCCCACGTGTCTCCCCATGGGTACACATTCGGGTGACTGCCGGCCCATCTGGCCGCCTTCTCCCACTCTGCCTCTGTGGCGAGACGCCCGCCCGCCCAGTTGCAGAACGCCTCCGCTTCGTAATAGCAGACGCCGACCACAGGGTGGTTGTCCGTCTGGTGGAATATGCCGGTTCCCCAATCCTGGTCGTCCACCCAGAAATATGGCTCGGTCCGGCCATTGTTCATTCTCCAGTTCCAGCCGTCGGTTGACCAGTAAGCCTGGTGGGAGTAACCGCCTGCGTTCATGAACCGCCTATACTCGCCGCGAGTCACCTCATATTTGCCTATCCAGTAGCCGGAGAGGTAGACGGAGTGCTGGGGCAGTTCGTTCGAGTAGTAGTATGCGGCATCGTTCCCTGTATCTGAATTCCCCATCAGGAAGCTCCCCGCCGGGATGTACACCATCGTGGACGCTTCATCCGCGGTCACCCGCGCCCTGCACGAACTCCACACTGCGGTCGGGTGCTCCGCCTTGGTGTCCCAGAGGATCGTCCGCCTGCCGCCCGGGCGCACCCAGCCAATGCCTCCCGTTACGCTCGTCGTCACGACGCTACCTGGAACAATGCTGTAGGTGCCCCCACCGTTGGTCGAGATCGCGACTGAAATATGGACCGTCTCGCTGTCCGGATCGGTGAGCGTGTAGCTGATCTCGACCTTACGTGACGAGTCCTGCCACTGCCGGGCTTGGACGTTCGTCACTGTCGGCCCCACCGCCAGTGCAGGCACGGCGGTCGCAAGTATGATGCCGAAAATTGCGATTCGGTTTGCCATAATGTATCTCCAAAGTGCACCCGAGGTCATCAGCGCTCGTTCGCCCGCTTCCCGATCTAGCAGAGCCAGACTAGCGGACCAGACGGAACCCACCTGAATAGTACCAGCTGCTGCTCGGGCTGCCGTAGCTGCGGTCGGCGCAGCGGTAGTAACCATAGTAGTAGTCGTAGTTGCCCCAGCCATCGCCGCGCAGAACTCGATGCTCACCTGTGGTCGGCCCCGGTGGGTTCACCCAGCCCCCAGAGGGTGTAAACGAGTAGTAGTTGCTCCCATACCAGTCCCCACACCACTCCCCAACGTTACCGGCCATGTCGTGTAGGTCGTATGGGCTTGCTCCAGTCGGATAGCTTCCCACGGGAGCTGTCTGATACGCCAGATATCCACCACCCGCCGGGTTGTGGTCACGCCAGTTGTTGCACATCTCGTAGTCCCACACATCGCCCCACGGATAGACACTCGGGTGGCTTCCCGTCCACCGCGCCGCCTTCTCCCACTGAGCCTCTGTGGGCAGATGGCCTCCCGCCCAGTTGCAGAACGCTTCCGCTTCGTAATAGCAGACGCCGACCACAGGGTGGTTGTCCGTCTGGGTGAACGTGCCGGGAGGGAAACCCCAGTACTGCGCAGCAGCCCATGAACCGGGCTCCGTGCGGCTGTTCGATACTTTCCAACTCCATCCCGCGCTCGACCAGTATGAGGGATTCGAATACCCGCCGGCGTTCACGAACTGACGGTACTCGCCGCGTGTGACCTCGTACTTCCCGATCCAGTAACTGGAGAGGTAAACCGAGTGCTGGGGAAGCTCGTTCGAATTGCTGCCGGGCTCATGGCCGTTGTTCCCCATCAGGAAGCTACCGGCGGGGACGTAGACCATCTGCCCGGGGTAGACGCCGCCGGACGAGTCGTCGGCCCTGACCCGCGCCCTGCACGAACCCCACACGGCGGTAGGGTACTCGGCCTTCGCGTCCCACACAACCGTCCGCCTGCCGCCCGGGCGCACCCAGCCGATGTCGCCCGTTACGCTCGTCGGAACGATCGAGTACGTGCTCCCGCCGTCGGTCGAGATCGCGATGGAGACATACACTCTATCGCTGTCCGGATCGGTGAGCGTGTAGCTGATCTCGACCTTGCGGGACGAGTCCTGCCATTGCCGGGCCTGGACGTTCGTCACCGTCGGCCCGACCGCCCACGAGGGCACGGCGAGCGCAACGACCAGGATGGCAAGCATGATCGGTTTTCGAGCCACGAGTTGCGCTCCGTTCGGCATACTGTGACGCGATCGTCGAGAGTGCCGGGGAATGCCGCATAGGTACTCTAAGAATCGGTGGTGCTGAAACACGATATCGTCGGCAGGCTGGTCGAGGTGCGAAGGAGTATGCCCGCCGCTGTTCATCAGTGGTGCTGATACTACAGTCTACTGCATGAAGCTCTTTTCGTCAACAAAATGGGGAAATACTGGTACAATTGCCGGGTACAGTCAATCTGTCACAGGGAAGTCCCAGTAGACGGCGCTGGGTGACTTTCGACTCGCGAGCACAACCTTGCTGAGGGATGTCGCGCGGGGCTTCGTAACGCCACCACTGCGGACGGGTGCTGCGGCCGCCACCTTCTTCGGACGGACGTCCATGTCCACGCCTCCGCAGCTCATCAGCGTCACGTAGCTGGTGAGGGTTCCGCTCCGTGTCTCCCGCTCGTCGGTCAACTCGATGACCCGAGTCCGCCCAGGCAACGTGCGGCTGACCGCTACATTCTTCACCTTGTAACCGGAGAGCAGATACGCAAGCTTGTTCCCGGATCTCGACGTGGCTTTGGTGTCCCGCATCAGGCTCGCGATGGCGGAGAGCCTGAAAAGCGACTCCAGTTCCCGATATATCGGCTTGGATTCCGCTATGGCCTGATAGTGGGTGGTGAACGCGTTGGCGAAGCGACCTCCATAGGCAGATGGTTTCCCGAGACCTTTGACTTCTCCTCGGGTGGTAAGGAACTCCTCCTCGGTGAGCAGCTTGACCCGGCATTCCCTGAGTGTCACGAGGCCGTCACCTTCCTCGTAGGTGGTCTCGCCAGGGCAGAACCAGAACCTGTTCATGGAACTCTGGGGCTCCGACGATTCGATGCCGGAACGGAACTCGGCCCTGGTTTCCTCCGCGCGCATCGACATAATGCTGGTGAAGCCGGGGATCTCCAGGTCAACCGAGCCATTGGAGAGGCTCTTCATGTAGTAGTCGGCGTCGACCATCACCTTGGCGAAATGGGTGTCGAACGGCACTCCCAATACGCGCACCTGCTGAGGTTGCCGTCCGATGGCCTCCCATTTGATGGACACCGCCTGCCGGTCTTTGTCGCCACTTCCACTTGCGCCCTTCACCTGCCGCAGTTGCTGGATGGTCCTCGGGTCGGGATCGATCGAGCAGCCTGGCGATGTATAGTACCGCACATTCCCCTCGCGACGCGCATACAGCCTGTTCGCGGCTCTGAGGGCGACCACGAAATCGTCCACCTGCAGCGACGGATACGATGGATCGACCTTGCCCAGCAGTATGACGTCCTTCGACTTGGGATCGACGATGAAGCCGGACGGGCGGGTGACTCCGCAGAGTGTCAGCGCCTGCTTCAAGGTGCCGTCCTTCAGCACTTTCTCCAGCATCTTGAGGGAGACCGCCCTACCCTGCGCCGCGTGGACCGGGAAGGAGATCATGAGCAGGGTGATCGCGACTGCGGCTGATGCCAGTGGTCTTGCCAGTCTCGTCATTGTTGCTCCTTCATCCCAGTCTCAATGATCTCACGTATCTTCGGCAGGTCATGCGCTACGAACTGCGTCCACTGCTCGCTGACCTTCATCTCCAGTTCGTCATCGTCGTACTTCTCCTGCCAGCCCGTGCCGAGCACGACCTTGTTCCAGATTCGGCAATAGAGAGGGTATATCTTCTTCACCCCAGGCCGGAATGGCGGCTTGTTGGCCTGGGCAATGTCGAACAGACGCTGACGTAGATCGGTCGGACCCGGCAGAATCTCCAGCACGAGCCTGAGACTCGGTGACTTGACATCGACCCAGAAAAGAAGGATGCGGCCCGCTACGGACCAATTGTGCTCAACCTGGGGATCATTCCTACCGACCACCGTATCCCATTCCTCCGGCGCGAAGGAAACCCAGTTGGAGGTGCGCTTGTCCAATACCAGCCCGCCGAAGTCCTCCACCAGACGTTCGATCGTATTGAGCACCACGTCCGCGTAACTCGGGCGATGCTCGAATATCAGATCGAGCGCGCGCTGATGCTTCCGGTATATCTTTCGACAGAGTTCGGCGATCTCGGATTCGCTCACGATATGCCTCCTAAGCATCTGGGCGTAGTGGGTCATCACGGTCTTGATGTCCAAACCGAGGGTCGATTCCCGGCGCTTGACCAGCGACTCGACGAGGTCCGCGACGGTGCAGTAGCTTACCGTTAGGAATCGCTTGTCGGACGGGCTATCCCCTTCGGGTGTAAGGAAGATGCCGACGATGCTGTATTCCTGGTAACTCTCTCTGACCGTCTTGTAGTAGCGGTCTAGCTGTTCGTGTTGCTCCAACGCGTCCACCTTGTTCTCAATGATGACCGCGAGCTTCTTCTCCTCGTTCAGCAGGAGAATGTCGATATTCCGCCATTCGCGCTGAACGGTTGTCTCCTCCAGACTCCACACATCGAGGTCGATGAGGTTGATCGGCAGATCGGCACCCCGCGCCTGCTGCAGGATCTTCTGCAGCAGGTTCTTCAGGAACACGTCACCCAGACCGTGCGGCTGCTGGGGGTTGAGCAGGAACGCGAGGAAGTCGGAGTGCCGCAATTCCTGCCGCACAACGCCGACCGCCTCGAAGATGTTGAACTGATCGAGCAGTCCCTCAAGCCGTTCGAGGTCCGGGTTATCGATCACGAGCCCTTCGAGAAGCTCCAGTTGTCCGTTCGATTCTTCGATCATTGGTCTATCCGATCTTGGCTGTCTAGTCGCACGTAAAGAATCGTACAGCGCCCGCTACTCCCGAAGCCTTATCATGGTCTTCGTGCCTGTCGCCTTGTTGGCGGGTATCATCTCGAACAGGTCAGGGTAATGAGATGCCCTCGCCCCGACCTGGCTTCTGTTCAGCGGACCGCCATCCTTCTGGACGTACAACCCGCGATCTTTGATCACCATGTAGAGATACGCCTGTTCCGCCGTATGGCCCTCGCACTCCTTCAGCACGTGAACCATCGCGTCGTGGAGAGTTAGCTGGGAACTGGCCGTGGCACGGCGCTCTTTCGCCGGAAGGACGCTCGGGATCTGCCGCAGGTGGGCCAGTTCCGGCACCATCTCGGTCAGGTCGATGATCTCCACAAGATGCTGGGCGTCGCTGTAGTAGTCCGAGACCACCTTGTAGCGGTCGCCGTACTTGTCGTAGAATGCCCGTCTTGTCGCCTCGCCCTTGCTCAAAATACTGTCGAGTGCCCGACTGCTGTTCAGGAACTTGAGCGGATGCTTCCTGCCCAGCACGTACAGGCAGCGCCGCTTGTAACATTCATTCTCAGCCAGATTGAAGAAATCCTTGAAGAGCTGGTTCTGGCGAATAGCTTCAGGGCCGCCTTGCCATTGGATGAACTTGAACTCGGCCACGCGCCTGTCGGTTTCCAAGTCGAACTGCCGGCCTGTGTTCCCTGCGCCCAGGGAGACATACTCAACGACTTCGCCCTGCTCCAGTATGTGCGGAAGGGAGACAAGCGCCGCCACCGCATGAATGACCACGTTGATCTGCCCCGCAACTGCTTTGAACAGGAACGCAGAATCCAGGACGTCCCTGCATATTCCCTCATCGCAGAGTAGGGGCGTCACATCTCCCGTGCACTTGCCCGCCACGCAGGATTCCAGCTGGGATATCTTCTTCGTGAGTGCAATCCCGCCATAGAAATCCGTCAGCGACTTGGCGGCATCTTCCAGATTCTGCATCAGTCTTCTCCTGCTCGGCGCTCGGCTTGGCGATCTCTCAGCCAGCCATCGTACCAGGATCGTTCGTCCGCATGGCGCTTCATCGCGTGCTTGCGTTTCTGAGTGAAATGGCGATCGCGCAAATCGTAGAACTCTTGCAGATTGGCGGGGGAATCATCCCTCACCCGGTACCCGTTGAGGAACTCATTGCATGCCCGGCAGCAGGTCACGAGGTTGGTGATGTCACCAATCCAGTCTGAATGCTCGCGAGACCAAGACACGCTCACCGGAACGACGTGGTCAACGGAGGCGCTCAGCCAGGACTCGTAGGATGCGCCTATTTCTAGGCCGCAGTATGCGCACTCTGTTCCGCACTGCCGGAACACGGGTATTCCATAGCCATGCCGGCATGTGCTGTCCCCAAGCTTCGGCGGACCGAGGAGATCACGTCCGTTACCCTCGTAGCGGCCGAACGGCATATCCGAGTTGCGGGGGCTCTCTCCCCATCCTTTGAGTAGATCCTCCCACGTGTGAACGATAAGGTGTTCCATCGCCCTAACAACCGGTGCAGCAACCGCGCTCGGATCAGCCAGGACTTCTCCCGCGCTGCGCCTCAGGCGATACCGATGACATGTCCACCCCGCCCGATAGAAGCGGCTCTCCTTGAAGGTATGAGGTTCGTCTGGAAGCTTCTCGCCCGGAACATCTATCGGCGGAAGCTCATCGATCCTGTCCGAGAGCGCCTTGTTAGCCGCCGGCTCCTTGAAGTGGAAGTGGAGTGCCGCATCCAGTTCGTCCGGAATCGTTCCTCGGCCATGCTTCAGGACCCATTCGTAGTGTATGGCCGGTTCGCCGGGATGACCCTCCTGTTGGGTAATGGCGTCCGGTCTGAAGTGAAGAACAGGCGGACCGGCGGCGGTGCCATCCGCATTCTTGTACGGGGAGTATGCGATGAGAATGCCGGGAACTTCGAACTCCCCCCGTTCTGAGCGAATGTGCTTCACGAATGGGTACGCCTCCTCAGGCTGGATAACCTCGCCAAAGCCAAACTCCCGGGCGATCCGTCGCCACAGCGCATAGTACTCCTCGTACGGCATGAATGGACCTCTCCTTTCAACAGCTGTGTCGGTTTCTTCCGCCCGCCTACCCAAGCCTCAAGTTCGCGAATGGCAGTCTGTCATAACGCTTGATGAACTCCTGGAGGAGAGCCTGTTCGACCTCCAATGGATCCTCTCTGTCGAGAGGCTTCCAAGCTATCAGGAGATCGTCGCAGTCCGCCAGTTGCCAGACGAGTCTTCCTCCCCAGTGCCCATGTCTCCGTCCGCTGGCACACTTCATGTACTCCGATACGCGCTTGCGCAGTGGATCGTGAGTCTTGCCAATATACAGGACTGGAGCACCGTCAACCCACTCGCGTTCCAGTTCTGAGACATCGGCTGTCGGGTTCCTACCCTTGTGAGTGCCGCCTGCGCTCTCGTCCAGGAATCCAGGGTGTTCATCCGATTCTCGGAACACAAGATATACTCCAGGCCTGGCGGCAACGCACTCGCATCCGGTAGCCTTGAGTGAGGCTACACTTCTGAAACCAGTGAATCCATGCTGTTCCAAGTCAGGCTTTGAGAAATCCACCTTGCACTCCTTTCCTGCAGGATCGCGCCGAATGGCCGGCTTATCCAGCCTCATTCGTGTTTGTAGATGAACATATCGGCCTCCGGGCAGAGGGGGTCATGCGGATCACCCCGCCCATTGGGCGCTGAGGAGTTCGGCCTGTTCGAGCACCGTCTGAGTCGCCTTCTCCTGCTTGTCGGGCGGATAGTCGTACTTGCGAAGGATACGCTTGACGATCACTCGCAACTTCGCCCGAACGGATTCCTTGACGGTCCAGTCGATGGTGGTATTCCGCTTGACCGACTCGACGAGTTCCTGCGCTATCATCCGAAGCGTCTCATCCCCGAGTACCTTGACCGCGCTGTCATTCACTTCAAGCGCATCGTAGAAGGCGACCTCATCGTCCGACAGCCCGAGTTCCTCCCCCCGGCGATCGGCATCACGGAGTTCTTTGGCCATCCGGATAAGCTCTTCGATCACGGCGGCGGTCTCTATCGCCCGATTCTGGTACGTGTGGATTGACTTCTCGAGCATCTCCGCGAATGATCGGGCCTGCACGAGGTTGCGCGTCCTGCGAGTCCTGATCTCGTCGTTGAGAAGCTTGCGCAGGAGTTCGACGGCGAGGTTCTTGTGCGGCATCTCCCGCACCTCCGCGAGGAACTCGTCTGAGAGGATCGAGATGTCCGGTTTCTTCAGTCCGGCGGCGGAGAAGATGTCGATCACCTCGTCGGAGGAGATCGCCCGCGAGACTATCTGCCTGATCGCATGGTCGAGATCGTCAGGGCTCGCGCCGCCGCCCGGTCCCGATTTCGCGAGTGCCGCCCTCACCGCTTGGAAGAATCCCACGTCGTCACGTATCTCTATCGCCTTGGGATGGGGAACCGAGAGAGCAAAGGCCTTCGACAGCTCGGTCACCGCCTTCATCACACGGGTCTTGCCGTCGTCCAGGCCGAGAACATGGTCCTGCGCAGGCGGAAGGAGTCCGAGCTTCTCCTGCGGATTGCCGATAGTCCAGAGCGACCAGTCGAAGCCGTGGAAAAGGTCGCAGCAGACCTCGTACTTCTCGATCATGATCGCGACTGCCTCGTCCTGATCTATCGCAGTCTCGCCGGTCCCTCCGCTCTCGGTGTAGACCGCCAGCGCCTTCTTTAGCTGATCGGCAAGCCCGAGGTAGTCCACCACCAGGCCGCCGGGCTTGTCGCGGAAGACCCTGTTCACCCGAGCGATGGCCTGCATCAGCCCGTGCCCGCGCATCGGCTTATCGACGTACATCGTGTGCAGGCATGGGGCGTCGAACCCGGTGAGCCACATGTCCCTGACGATGACGATCCTGAGCGGGTCGCTCGGGTCCTTGAACCGGTTCGCCAGGTCTTCCCGCCTGGACTTGCTCCTGATGTGTTCCTGCCACTCGACGTGATCGGTCGCCGAGCCGGTCATGACGATCTTGATCGCGCCCTTGGAGTCGTCGGAATCGTGCCACTCCGGACGAAGTCTCGCGATGGCCTTGTAAAGCTCTACACAGATGCGCCGACTCATGCAGACAACGAGCGCCTTCCCTTCCATCGTTTCCAGTCGCTGCTCGAAGTGCTGAACCAGGTCTTCCGCGACCAGGCCGATACGCTGGTCAGTTCCGACCACCGCCTCCAGAGCGGCCCACTTCGTCTTGAGGCGCTCCTTCCGCTGCTCTTCCTCCTGCTCGGTCGCTTCCTCGAACTCGGTATCGAGGTTCGGCTTCTGGTCGGGATCGAGTTCCAGCTTCGCGAGGCGGCTCTCGTAGTAGATCGGGACGGTCGCGCCGTCTATCACCGCGCGCTGGATATCGTAGACGCTGATATAGTCGCCGAATACATGCCGCGTGTTCCGGTCGTCGCGCTCGATCGGCGTGCCGGTGAAGCCGATGAAGGAAGCGTTCGGGAGAGCGTCCCTCATGTGCCGGGCGAAGCCGTCGATGAAGTCGTACTGGCTGCGGTGGGCCTCATCGGCGATGACCACGATGTTGCGCCGGTCGGAGAGTATGGGGTATGTATCGCCCTTCTCCTCGGGGAAGAACTTCTGTATCGTGGTGAAGACGACGCCGCCCGATGCGACCGAGAGGAGCCTGCGGATATCCCCCCTGTCGGCTGCCTGGACCGGGTTCTGGCGCAGGAGTTCATGGCATCCGGCGAACGTGCCGAAAAGCTGGTCGTCCAAGTCGTTCCGGTCGGTGATCACGACGATGGTCGGATTCTCCATCTGGGGATGCAGGATGATCCGCCCCGCATAGAACGCCATCGTCAGGCTCTTCCCCGAGCCCTGCGTGTGCCACACGACGCCGATGCGTCGGTCTCCCGGCTCGCCGTCCTCCAGCTTGTGGGCAAAGTAGCCGCTCCGTGTCTCGCGCACTCGGTCCGCGTTCCATGCGGGAAGGCATGCGCGGAGGGTCTCCTCGACGGCGACGTTGACCGCGTGGAACTGGTGATACCCGGCGAGCTTCTTGATCGGCAGTCCGTGTTCATCCTCCTCGAAGACGACGAAGTACCGGACCAGGTCGAGAAACCTGCGCTTGTCGAAGACGCCCTTGATGAGCGCTTCGATCTCCGTCATGGAAGCCGGGGCGATCTCTTCGCCGTCGATGGTCCGCCAGGGCATGAATCGTTCGGTGTCGGCGGTTAGCGAACCGATCCGGGCGTGGAGGCCGTCGGAGATGATCAGCGCCTCGTTGAACGCCATGAGGGAGGGAATCTGGTGCTTGTAGGTCTGAAGCTGCTTGAACGCCGACCAGATGTCCGCGTTCTCGTCCGCCGCGTTCTTCAGTTCGATGACGGCGAGGGGGATGCCGTTGATGAAGACCACCAGGTCGGGGCGGCGGTTGATCTGCCCCTCGACGACAGTGAACTGGTTGACCACGAGCCAGTCGTTCGCGTCGGGATCGTCGAAGTCGACGAGCTTCACCTTGTCGCCCGCGATCGAGCCGTCCGGGCGCTGATACTCGACATCCACGCCGTCAACGAGCATCCGGTGGAACGCGCGGTTGCTGCCGACCAGGGAGGGAGACTCCGCCCGCGACACCTTTCGGATGGCGTCCTCGACCGCCGAGCCGGGCACGGAGTCGTTGAGCTTCAGGACGGCGCTCCAGAGCCTGAGTGACAGGAGAACATCCGTGTAGTCCTTCCGCTCAGCAAGCAGCTCGCCGAACGCGATGTCCGGCCCGTACTCGTAGGAGTAGCCCAGCTCCTGAAACCAGGCGATTGTTGCTTCTTCGACGTGTGATTCGGTGAGGTGACTCATGGCTCTGTGACTGACCTCACGATCGCCGTGATGACGTTATCAACAAGTGTTTCATGTTCGGTGGCTATGGCATGAGATGGATCTGCTGCGACGCACTTGGCAATCGCTTTCTTGACATTCGACTCTGCGGATGAGCTCCAACCTTTGCCTCCGGCTGTGAACGCCCCCTGCATCCTGACAGACCACTTCTCCTGTGAGGCCTGGAAGTTCGCTTTGTTCAACACAACTCCGAATGCTGACTGGACCTCATCCCAGTAGCAGTCAGTGGAGATCAAATCCTCAAGTTCGGTCTCTACCCGAGATGGTCGAGTCCACCGAAAGCAGTACTTGTCCGTGAGTTCGTCGCATGCCGTAGCCTTCTTCTCACACCCTCGGCCAGCCTTGTCATCGTCGACAAGCAATATGGGAGTGGCAACAGAGAGGCGGAGTGTGGATATCTTGTAGGCGATGTTCCCGGTCCCCTGCATGTGGTCGAACACCACCTTGCCCTTCGCAAGGAGATCCGCAAACGGAGTCGAGCGAGCCGAGAAGATAGCAGGCAGCGCGTCCATGTCGGTCGGACCCTCGACAAGGATCACATACTCCGCGGCAGTCAGATTGTCCTCAACCTGAACTCCGAGCGAGTCCCTCACCGCCTTGATACTGCTGGCTGGTGTCGCCTTTGACTTAGAGACGATGATATTCGCCTCCATCCGGTTGCGTGCCACCAGCAGAGGGCTATGCGTAGTAATGATGACTTGGTGCTCGCGGGCCATTTCCTGTAGTACCACCGCCAGTTGGCGAACTGCCCCAGGGTGTAGGTGGGATTCTGGCTCCTCAATCGCGACAACAAGACCCCCGGATGTGCCAGTGGTTTTCGCAGCTCGCATCAGGGAGATAGCCACCAGACTCTTGATACCATCTCCCTTGGCCTCCAAGTCCGTCGCCGTTCCATCATCAACTATGAACTGGGGAAGCCTGAGTCTGCCTCGATAGGGGTCATCAATTGACCATCCGATCTGCACTGACTTCACGGTCGGAAGAAGCTGCCCAAGGTAGGTCTGAACATCTGATTCCAGCCGGTCGAAGACAGGTTTCTGGAGGTTTTCAACGGTCTGCAGTGCCGCAGTGTACTCCGGGTCCTTAGCCAGCACTTCAAGCTCTCTCTCGATCAGGGAACCAACGACATCAAGTGAAAGCTTGCTGGGCCGGACTGCAGGAATATACTGAAGATCGAAGAAGCTGCCGACGAAACGGGCTATCTCCCCGCTCTTCGCTGCGTACGTCTTCGCGCCCGGGCCCTGCTTCTTTACCTTGAACTGGACACCCCGTGCACCAACGCGGATCTCCAGCGGAAGACACTCATTGATGCTGCTGCCGCAGAGCTTCTTGAAAGCTGCCCGCTCGCTGGTTTTGAGCTGGAACTCAAGCGACAACACGGTCTGCCCGTTCGGCTGCTTTTCCTGGAGTTGTTGGGGGAAGTCACTCTGCCAGTCGTATGCCTCTCTCGGCAGCCAGAAGTTCGATGCACCTTTGGGACGTAGGAACCGCATCTTCTGCATACGGACGGACCGGAGGCATTCCATCCCTAGAACGAGGGCCCGAAGGAGATTCGACTTGCCCTCATTATTCGGACCCAGAATAACCGTGAGACCGCTCTCCAGTGGAAGACTCTGAGTCTTTGCGATGCTTCGGTAGTTCTGGACCTGAATACTTCGTAGCTTCATAGGGCTTCTACCTCCGCGGCTTGCGGGACTGATATGTCGCCCGACATAAGCTTTGGGAGCAGGACATCGCGCGTCTCGGCAAGAGTGCGGGACTCCAGGCAGTTGCTCAGCAACATAGCCATGATGGGCGATACAGCGTTCTCGAAATGCTCTCTCAATATACTGGATGAGTCAACGATACCGATCGACTGGAACGTGTCGCGTGTGATGGTATCAAACACGCTGCCATGCGTGTTCTGCTGCAGATCGGCTATTGAGTCCCGGAGCGTGAAATACGTATAGTAGTCCCCGTGCCCCTCAGCTCCTCTGACTCCATAGCAGGACTGGTTCATTGCCATCGGAAGGGCGGTCAATGCACACTTCCCGACAGTGCCACGGGCCGAAACGATGGTAGTTCCCTTTGGCAAGAGCCGCGTCGAGGAGTTTCCGAGCCCTTCTTCTGTGATATGCTTCTCCGTGTCGATCACCCAGACATCGCTCGGATCAGGAGCGTCTACCACCGAGAACCAGGGGATATCACCATCCCAGTATTCGGGCGTCTTCGTGCTGGGCGTACCTCCGCCAATCAGGTCTATGCAGTCGAACAAGCTTCTAACACTCCACCCCTTGGGAATCGGGCCGAGTTCCGAGTCCTCGAACGAGTCGGGGAAGAGGGCGGCGGTGGCATCATCCATGCCGGAGGGCTTGCTCCCCTCCATCTTCGCCCGGACGGGGTCGAAGTCCACGAACCAACTCTTGAAGATCGCCCGCGCCATCGCCTCCAGCGTCCGGTTCATCCTCGCGTTCAGCTCGATCTTGTCATCCAGCGCCCCGAGGATGGAGGCAATGGCGACCTGTTCCGGAAGTGGAGGCTGGGCCGCTTGTATCCGCTCTAGATCCCGCTTCGTCACATGCCCGAGCCCTGTTGTCTGCTTGTTGCGTGCAATCCCTATGAAGTTGGGCTTCAGGTACCGCAAGAGGTAGTAGAAGAACGCCCGATCCACGCCCTCCCCTGGGGTCACCCGAAATGAATGCTGATTGAGCCAGCCATCGCGACCTCGCCACCAGAAGACATCTATCGAAGTCTCTGGCTGACCGGACCATGAGAAGAGCATATCCCCTGGCTTGACATGAACCGATTCGGTAAACGTCTGCTCGGTGAACTTCGTCTGGCCGGAAATGCCACCCTTCATCTCCGCTATCTTGATCACCGGTCTACCTGTCGGACTGAACTGTATGTCGCGGAAAGCCAGACCATTGACCCACTGAGCCATTGAGTACAGAGGCCGGTGCTCCCACTCGCTGCGAAACTCTGGATGATAGAGCCAGCTCTTCGACTCTGCTGAAGCCAACGGCTCACGCATCATATCCCAGCCCCCTAAGGGTAACGCAGATCGCTGCTCCCAGCCGATCGGATTCCTCCAACTGCTGCTGCAGTTCGGAGACCAGCCGGGCCATCTTCTCCTCGAACGGCTCATCGTCTTCCTCGGCCGCCGCCGCTCCGACGTACCGACCGGGGGTCAATACATATCCCTGGTCTTCGATCTCCTTCGTGGTGGCGCTCCTGCAGAAGCCTGGTACATCGGCGTACTCGCCGGCTTCCGTATCGCCACGCCAAGAATGGTAAGCCCCGGCGATCTTTCCAATATCCTCATCGGTAAGATCGCGGTGGATGCGGTCACGCATCGTTCCGAGTTTTCGGGCGTCTATGAATAGAGTATGCCCCCGGCGGTCACGGAAGCTGCCGTTCCTCTTATCTCTTGCGAGAAACCAGAGGCAGACGGGGATTTGCGCTGCGTAGAATAGCTGTGCCGGAAGTGCCACCATGCAATCAACCAGATCCGCTTCGATGATCTTCCGTCGGATCTCCCCTTCGCCGGAGGTATTGCTCGCCATGCTGCCGTTCGCCAGGACGAACCCGGCGAGACCGGTCGGGGAGAGATGGTGGATGAAATGCTGCACCCAAGCGAAGTTCGCGTTCCCCACAGGCGGAACACCGAACTTCCATCGGGGATCATCCCTCAGCCTGTCGCCGCCCCAGTCACTGATATTGAACGGAGGATTGGCGATGACAAAGTCAGCCCTGAGGTCGGGATGGAGGTCGCGATGGAAGCTGTCCGCATGCTCCCGCCCGAGGTTGTTATCTATCCCCTGGATCGCGAGATTCATCATCGCCAGCCGCCATGTGGTCGGGTTCGACTCCTGACCGTAGACGCTGAGATCCCCGACATTTCCGCCGTGGGCCTCGATGAACTCCTCGCTCTGGACGAACATCCCACCGCTGCCGCAGCAGGGGTCGTAGACCCTCCCCTTGTACGGGGCGAGCATCTCGACAAGGACACGGACGACGCACTTAGGGGTATAGAACTCGCCGCCCCTCTTACCCTCGGCGCTCGCGAACAGGGAGAGGAAATACTCATATACGCGTCCGATGACATCCCTCGACCGGTTCTCCTTGTCGCCGAGACCGATGCCGCTCACCAGGTCAACCAGTTCACCGAGCCTTCGCTTATCGAGAGCCGGACGGGCGTAATCCTTGGGAAGCACACCTTTGAGGGCGGGGTTGTCTCGCTCGATGGCGACCATCGCATCATCGATGGTCTTCCCGATAGCGGGTTGCTTCGCCCTTCCCTGAATGAACGACCATCGAGACTCCTGCGGCACCCAGAATATGTTCTCTGACAGGTATTCATCGCTGTCCTCCGGGTTGGCGAGTGCGTCCGCTACGAGCTGCAGGCGCTTCTCCTCGAACGCGTCGGAGATATACTTGAGGAATATCAGACCGAGGACCACGTGCTTATACTCGGCGGCGTCCAGGTTGTTCCGGAGCTTATCGGCGGCCTGCCAGAGAATCGCCTCGAACCCGAGGTTCGCGCCGTTTCCGTTCTGAGAACCGTTCCTTGCCATTGGTGCTGTCCTTGCTATGGGGAATCCGCCGGTGGAGCGTGTCGGCGTCTTCCGTCATCTACAGGTGAGGAATACATAGAGAGTATAACAGGCCTAACTGCTGTGTCAAGCTATCGCGTTCCATGGAGACCGCCGAGCGCAGGCTTCCGGCCAGTCCATGAAGGTGATCGCCGAGCAAGACAGAATTGAGCTAGTGTAACCTCAGCCTTGGAAGATGGCCGTTGAGTCCGAGTTTGCGTAACCCGTGTTGCGCGATGACAGTGGGAGCGATAGGATGGACGGAATACGCCCTGACATAGTGAAGTGGACCGAGGAGTATCAAGCCAACTCCGTTCGGAATCCTTGGTACTTTGTGGTGCAGTCCGCCAACATGATGCCCGGCGAGGGCATTCGGATAACGATGTATCCTGATATACCGGCGCGGATAAAGCTCGGCACAATGATCGAGCCGGAGAGCGATGACGACATCCAGGTACTCGAAGTGATCGTCGATGAAGTCATCACCGAGCGGAACTCGCATGAGTTGAGAGAAACGCTCACCGTCATTCAGAAGACACAGGGGCTGTGCTTCGAAGATGGTCTGCTCCTGATCGTGCACTTGTTCTTCTGGTTGGTGGACTGGGACCGAAACAGGAGTGGGGAGCCCTCGCTGCTCTCGGGACGAACCTTCCGCGATGAGCCTGATGATCTTCGCAGCAATCACGACAAGCTGATGAACGTGCTTCGATACTACTCGATGACTTCCGTAGACAAGCTGCTCAGGCTCTGGCGCGATAACCAGAGTCTCCTGATAGGAGGACTCGTCAGACCATGCCCTGGTAAGCCGGGGCTTCCCACCTACATGTACTTTCCCCCGCACTGGTTGAGTCCCGAGGATCTGCGAGTTCTCGATGGGGATGAGGCCACTGTGCCGCAGGTTCCGGCGTTGATAGACGCGGATGTGGTGTCGCTGGTTCCGGAGATCGTCAACCTGTTGAAAGCTCGTTCCCCGTACCAACAGCTTGCGCAGGCTGAATCGGCGGGCAAGGCCGCTGCTTCCGAGGAAAGGGCCTTCCGATACTCCCCGGACTTCCGAACCGTGAACTTGCGGGGGAAGGTCTATGTTCTGACGACATCTCAGGCTGTGGTGGTGCAGTGTCTCTGGGAAAACTATGAGCAGGGAACACCTGACATCGGCCAGGGCTACCTGCTTGAGGAACTCCTGGGTGGAACCCGCATCCGCCTCAAAGACGTCTTCAAGCACAGCGATGCGTTGGGAGAACTGATCGTTGCAGGGAAGAAGCGCGGCACTGTTCGGCTGAATATCTGAGTTTTCGCGAAATACCCCACATACTACCCCACTTCTTACCACCCGGGCCTAGGTATCCTCAAGGAAACCTAGGCCCGGGCGGCATCTAGACCAGGAGCTTCCTCCGAACCTCGGGAGGTCAGAACCCCGAGGGAGCCAAGCCGGGCCAGCCTCTCGGGGCTTTTCTATTGCGGCAGGCGAGGTGTTTGGGAGTGGCGGACAGGCAGCACGGGAGATTCAGCATTACGGCGAGGACATCCGAAGAGCCGATGTCGGCCTGCGATGTGCAGAAGGCCGAGGCGATCTTGGCGCGACTCGTGGCGCGTGCATATGCCGCCGATCATCCAGAGCTGTTTGGTCCGAGGCTACGTGAGATCCTGGACCGGGAGAAAGGTGACAGGCGATGAGTAAGTCGGAATGCGTCAGGCGGGCAACTGAGGAGACGAAGATGAATGCGCTAGATGGGCTCGGGCTAGGTTGGTCGGTCATACCCGTGCGGAAGGACAAGCGACCGTTCCTATCCGAGTGGAAACCATACCAGACTGTCCAGCCTGACGAGGCAGCTCTGACGCAGTGGCAGCAGCAATACAAGCCTCCAGCATGGGCGGTGGTCACCGGCGCTATCAGCGGCATCGTCGTCCTGGACTTCGACGGAGAGAAGGGCGCAGAGACGATGCGCTCGCTCGGACTCGATCCGCACGTGCGGACGCCATCGGGCGGCTTCCACGTCTACTTCCAACATCCTGGCTTCGAGGTCAAGACGCTGAACGGGAAGTCCAAGGCGGAACTCGGCCGGCGATTTCCCGGCCTGGACATACGAGGGGACGGCGGCTATGCGGTTTTCTGCGGTCGGAACTCAGCGGGGAGGTACGAGTGGCTGCGAGAACCGGTAGCTGACCCCGTCTCGATAGTGCCAGCGGAGGTTCGTGGGTTTCTGCATCTCGACACACCTCAACACGCCTCGGTATCCGACAAACTGCTTAAGGCGGCGCTGAAGCAATCTGTGACCGGCCGGAACGACGCCGGGTTCTGGCTCGCGTGCCAACTCCGCGACAACGGGCTGAGCCGAAGTGACGCGGAGTCGGTCATGACGAGATATCAGGCAAGCACCGGCGGGATCAACACGAAGGGCCACCCCGAGGAATACGGCGTTGAGGAAACTCTCGCATCGCTCGAACAGGCATACAGCGCACCGGCAAGGGAATCGTCGATCGGAAGGGTCGAGGTCCCCTGCGGCGGTCGGAAGACCGATCAGAGGAACGACGATCAACCCATTCGGGTCAAGGCCTGGCCGGACGCGCTAGCGCCCGAGGCATTCCACGGCCTGGCCGGTGATCTCGTCCGAGCGCTCGAACCACACACGGAAGCAGACCCTGCGGCACTTCTTTCTTCTTTCTTCGTAGCGTTCGGCAACTTGATCGGGCGCACGGCATACTTCGTGGCCGAGGCGGACAAGCACTACCTGAACCTCTTCCTGGTGTTGGTCGGAACATCTTCGAAGGGCCGCAAAGGCGTGTCATTCAGGCGCATTCAAGCAATGCTCGGCGAGTTGGATGCCGACTGGGAGTCCTCACGCATACACTCCGGTCTGTCCAGCGGCGAAGGCCTTATCTGGGCGGTGCGCGATCCGATCGAGAAGCAGGAGCCGATACGAGACAAGAGGGCGATCACCGGCTACCAGACGCTGATCACCGACGAGGGCATCAGCGATAAACGGCTGCTGTGCCTGGAGACCGAGTTCGCGAGCGTGCTCCGGGTTCTCAGCAGAGAAGGCAACACACTGTCGGCAATCATGCGGAATGCCTGGGACACCGGTACACTGACGGCGCTTACGAAGAACTCGCCCGCACACGCGACTGGCGCTCACGTCTCGATCATCGGACACATCTCGAAGGAGGAGTTGCTCCGCTACCTGGAGAGCACTGAGGCCGGCAACGGCTTCGCCAACCGCTTCCTCTGGAGCTGCGTCAGGCGGTCGAAATGCCTGCCCGAGGGAGGCCAACCGAACCCATCGGAACTGAATGCAATCACCGATCGGCTGAAGGACTGCATTCGCTTCGCCCGCGGGACGGGACAAATGGAGAGAGACCAGGAGGCACGGGAGCTGTGGCACGAGGTCTACCCGGATCTGTCGGAGGGAAAGCCGGGGCTGCTGGGAGCGATGATTGCCAGAGCGGAGGCGCAGGTGATGCGCCTCGCCTGCATCTACGCACTGCTCGATCGCTCGTCGGTCGTCAGGGTGGAGCATCTGAGGGCGGCTCTGGCGTTCTGGCGGTACTGCGAGGAGTCGGCCAGGTACATCTTCGGCGACTCCCTCGGTGATCCGATAGCGGATGAACTGCTTCAAGTCCTCCGCGAGCGACCGGACGGGATGACGCGCTGGGAGATCACTGGTCACTTCGGGCGGAACAAACCCTCGTCTGCCCTGGTCGGAGCACTTGGTAGTCTGCTTGAGAGCGGCTTGGCCAGAAGTGAGAAGGAGGCGAGCGGCGGAAGGCCAGCCGAGAGATGGTTCGCGACCGCACCTCCCCCGACGCCGCCCGACGAAGAATACGAAGTACACGAAGAAACAGGCGACGGAGTGAAGGCCACTTCATATACTACCCTGGCGGACACTGACGATTCGAGCTGTTCTGCGTAAGGACCGCAGTAAGGTGTTAGGATTGTTAAGCTTTCCAGGGACTTGTCATACGGACAGGCGGCGAGAGGACGACAAGCTCGAACCCCGGGCACCGCCGGCGGCGCCCGCAGAGCCTCTCGGCTGTTGATTGAGGGACTCTCAAGCAGTCAGCTTGCCAGGTATTGACACAATAGCACCATGGTGTTATACTGTGGGTGGAGGTGCCGATCATGGTGCGATACACGATTCGAATGTCGGATGAACTGCACGAGAAGATTCGATGGCTGGCTTACCAGGAGCACAGGAGCCAGCATGAGATCATGCTCGAAACCCTTGAGAGGGCGCTGAAGGATGTCAAGGTGCCGGAGGATGGACGGAAGTGAACCCACTACTCGATCTTGTTATCAGGCAGCCGGCGGTCGCGCTTGCGGCATCGGAGAAGAAGGTCAAGGCTTTCGCATGGGCCAGGGTCTCCACCGACATGCAGGAGGAGAAGGGCCTCTCCATGCCGGAGCAGTTGCGCGAGATAGCCGCTTATGCCGAGAAGAATGACATCGAGATCGTACAGACATTCTCGGAGGCCGCCAGCGCTTTTCAGAAGAAGTCCCGACGCGTGGAGTTCGAGCGCATGTTGGAACTGGCGCGCACGGACACCGAGGTATCGGTCATCCTCGTTCACGACCTCTCCAGGTTCTCGCGAGACAGCCTCGAAGCACAGATACTGACTCAGGAACTCACACGACTCGGCATCAGGGTGGTGTCGGTCACTGATCCATACATAGACCCGGAATCGGTGGCAGGCACGTACATGAAGCACATCCTCCTGGCCAAGAATGAGGCATACAGTCGGGAGATCGCCTTCCACACGAAGAAGGGATGCCGTTCCAACATTCAGACTCGCGACCTGGAAACCGGCTGGTGCTACAAGAACGGTGGCCAGCCGATCTGGGGGTATCAGTCGGTGCGATTGGAGCGCGGAGAGATCAAGAAAGGCAGGCCACTGGTCAAGTCGATATGGATGCCCGATGATACGGTAGTCGCCGGCAGGCCCGTTTCGGATTGGGCACGGTACTGCCTCGTGGAGATGGCGATGAATGGTGCATCGCTCGATGAGATCCGGGACTATCTGAATGAGAATGGCGTTCCGGCTCCCAGACAGCAGTACTGGGGCTCTACCACGGTGCACAGCATCCTGCAGACACACTGCATTCTGGAGTATGCGGGGTACGGCGTCTGGAACGTGCGGGGCAAGCATCAGCGGCACAATCCATCCTCCGAGTGGGTCGTAGTACCAAACGCTCACCCGGCGCTGATATCCGAAGAAGAGGCGCAGAGGATCATCGAGATCAGGGCGGCGCGTCCGAAGGCCACCCCTCAAGTCGCAGGAGCGAAGGCCAGGAGCAAGGGCAGCCGGTTCGCGCTTTCCGGGGGTCTCTTCAAGTGCGCAAGGTGCGGCGCGAACATGACAGGATTCACCAGCACAAACGGCAAGGGACGAAGAGGCGACTACTACGTCTGCGGAAGTGCGCAGTACAGACGTTCGCTCGGCTGTGGGCCGGGAGTGTTCGTTGACAAGCAGTTGATCGAGGACACGATCATGGAATCTGTAGCTTCCCGATTCGACGAGTGGTCGGACCCGGCTCGATTCGCGAAACTGGTCAATGATGCCGTCTCCGACCTGGCTCAGCGTGACACGACCGGCGCTGCGGAGAATGCTCGCAGGATCGAGGAGATCGAGGCCAAGATCGGGAACGTTCGTCAGGCGATCGAGGGCGGGCTGAGCGATGTCCAGTGGGCGAACACCCGGCTTCGTGATCTGGCGCTTGAACGCGATGAGTTTCTGTCGAAGTCCTCGCCGGTCGGCGATGTGTTGGGGAGTATCCGGCTTGACCAGAAGAGCATCCTGGCGTTCAGGGAGCGCTTCTCGACTCTCGTGGAGGGAGCACCGAATCAGGAGCGGCGGGATCTGGTCCGGTGCTTTGTAGACGGCATGGAGATCAGACCGTCAGCGAAAGAGGACAAACAAAATGAGCCGGCCGCCCATGAAATCGTGATTGACTTCAAGACGATGCCGACTCAGTTTGTTAAAGGCTTGGGAGCGGGGGTTGGATTTGAACCAACGACCTTCGGGTTATGAGCCCGACGAGCTACCGGACTGCTCCACCCCGCAGTATCGTTGGCATTATACCATCCGATCCCAGGTTTGTAAAGGCCCGAGGCGAAGTATTTCGCTCCGGGCCGGATTCGTCTTCTATCCCCTAGTCTACCGGGACCTCGACGAGCATCGTGCGCTCCTTTGTCCCGACCCTCAGGTACAGCGTGTCGCCGGACTTCGCGTCCTTCGTCGCAGCATCGAAGTCGGCGACCGTCTTTGCCGACCTGCCGTTCACGGCTCGGACGATCAGACCCGGTCTGAGTCCCGCTTGGGCGGCACGGCTTCCGGCTGTTACTTTGGTGATCACGACGCCGTTGCTCTCGTCAAGATTGTACCGGGATGCCAGGTCCGGGGTCAGATCCGCGACGCTGAATCCGATCTTTCCGGTGACTTCCTCGGGTGGCGCGCCGGCAACGGTTGTCGGCGCCTCGTCCAGGGTGACCTTCAGGGTCTTCTGCTGTTTGTCGCGCATCACCAGGACATCGATGGACTTTCCAGGCGGCGTGGCGGCGACCAGCTCTCGGAACTGATTCTCGGACTCCACGGGCTTGCCGTCGAACTCCAGAATGACGTCTTCAACCTGCAGGCCAGCTTTGTCGGCCGGAGTCCCCACATCGACCGTGAGCACGAGCACACCTTTCTTGACGCCATAACGCTCAGCGGTCTTCGGAGTGAGATCGGTTGGCGCAACTCCCAGGTATCCGCGGCTTACCTTGCCGGTCTTGATGAGCTGATCCATCGCGAACTTGGCGGTGTTGACCGGGATGGCGAAACCTATGCCGATGTTCCCACCGCTTCCTGACCGAATCAACGTGTTGATGCCGATGACCTGGCCGTCGATGTTGATCAAGGGTCCGCCGCTGTTGCCGGGATTGATCGACGCGTCGGTCTGAATAAGGTTGGAGTAGAAGCGGCCCTCAGTACCGTCAGCAACCTCAGCGTGACGTCCTTTCGCGCTGACGACTCCAACGGTGACTGACTGGTCGTACCCGAACGGACTGCCCATGGCAATCGCCCATGAGCCGACTTTCACCTTGTCCGAATCACCGAGCTTGGCAGCCGGAAGTCCGGTCGCATCGATCTTCACGATCGCCAGGTCGCCGCGCGGGTCACGGGAAACGGTGCCTTTGAACTCGCGTCCATCCTGAAGTGTGACCGTGACCTTGTCGGCTCCACCGGCCACGTGATCGTTTGTCAGGATATAGCCGTCACTCCGCACGATCACGCCTGAGCCGGAACTGGGGACGACCTGCGTGTCCGGGCCGTTGTCCGGCGTGGGGGACTGGAACGGGAAGTTGCGGAAGAATTCGTCATTGAACGGATTCTCGCCCACACTGACCTTGCGCTCGCTGTTGATCTTGACCACCGACGGGAGGGTTTCCTCGGCGATGGAGCTGAACGCGTCCTCCAGGACGTGAAGCGCGGCTCGCTGCTGGACAGTGGTGGCTTTGTCCTGTGCGTAGACGGTGTTGCCGGTGAGATTGACAGCAAGAGAGGCCCCAAGGGCGATGCACAGGATGGCGACTACCAGGATCTCCGGTCTTCGAAGCAGTCTTCGCATGTTCAACGTGTATCCTCCTGAGAATAAGTTAAAAAGAAAACCGCATGGCGCGGCGGGTTCGGGCAATGATGGAGGCGTCCGGGTTGTTTTCCCGGACACCTCTCTTGGTCTCGGCCACCAGGGGTCGGCCGTACTACTTATACTCCGCCAGGATCAGACCACCTGTGCTGGAACCATGAGTGAGTTGTCCGGCACTGGCAGCCGGCTGCCATCCCGTCGAGTCCTTCTGGTACATCGAGGACACCGCGACTGGGGCACCCTCAGCGAACGCACCATACTGCATCGGCCTATTGTCAGCGAAAGCCTGCAGAGTTGCGGAAGAGATCGGGATACTCGCGAGGCGGGGGACGCTCACGTCGCCACCGCGGACCATAAGGAGCATGGCGATGACGGCGATTCCTGCTGCTCCGACTCGCATGCCGGCCGGGAATGCCCTGAACTGGTTCCGAGCAGCCGAAGCGAGGCGAACATAGAATGGGACGTGGACCTCGTCCAGCCTGCTGCAGATCCTGACCGCCAGGTCGTCCACCGGACGCTTGGGGCTAAGCTTGCCGAACATCCTCTTGACTGCGAGCAGCGATTCGTACTCCCCGGAGCATTCCGCGCAGCCGTTGAGGTGGTGACGGATGGCCAGCATTTCCTGGCCACCGAGTTCTCCGTCGAGGTAGGCGGAGATCAGATTCCGGGCCTTTTGGCAGTTCATTTTACAGTCCCCCAGACCGTCTATTCGAAGTATGGTCTAAGCTTTTCCCGGAGTAGTTTCCTACCCCGATGTAGCCTGGAGCGAACTGTGCCGATCGAGCAACCCATTACCTCGCTGATCTCTTCGTATGAGAGACCTTCGATGTCGCAGAGGATCACCGTCAGCCGGAAATCCTCAGACAAAGTATTGAGGGCGGCCTGCATCTCGGCATCAAGCTCGTAGGAAAGAGTGATGGCTTCCGGGCCCTCGGCGGTATCGGCGATATCGAGTGTCGTCTCGCCTTCTTCCAGCCGAATGGGCTCGTCCAGCGACCTGATATGCGCCTTCGGTCGTCTGCGCAACCAGTCAACAAAGATGTTCGACATGATGCGGTACAACCAGTTCTCGAAGGGCATCGAGCGGTTGTAGTTGCCAAAGAACCTGTATGCCTTCACAAAAGCATCCTGAACGAGGTCCTCCGCATCCGCATGGTTACCGGTTATCCGATAGGCGACGTTGTAAGCCTGCTTGTGATGCCGGCTTACCAGATCGTCAAACACCTTTCGATCTTCGTTCTGAACAGCCACTGTGGCCGTGTCACTGAACTCCATCGTCTTTCCCTCACCGTGCTATAATACGGCAATCGCCGCCAAAAAGTTCCTGAGTCGGACTCTGATCCGACACTGGTAATTATACCAGATTTTGCCCGTTTTGGCAAGCGTCAATATACGTTCGTGGAATTGGGTACGGGATGGAGGCTGCCGGATTTGACGGGGATCCCGATGCACCCTTATAATCGGACATGCGGCATTGGCCGGCGCCAACCTGGCGCACGGCTCCGGAGCGAACGGTGTCTAACAACCTATCGAATAACCAGTCGGCCCCGCACCTTTCCATTGTGATTCCCGTCTACAATGAGGAGCATCGACTGCACGACTCGCTCGTGCAGATCGCCGACTACCTCCGCAAGCAGCCCTACACCTATGACGTTATCGTCTCGGATGACGGGAGCAATGACTCGACTGTGAACCTGGCTGAGAGCTTCGCCACAGACCACCCGTGGCTCAGGACGATCCATCACCCGGACAACCATGGCAAAGGCATGGCGGTCCGGCGAGGTATGATGGAGGCGTCAGGCGACTACATCCTCATGTGCGATGCGGACCTCGCGACACCCATCGAGGAGTTGGATGGCTTTTGGCCGCACATCGAGGAGGGCGCGGACATCGTGATCGCTTCCAGACCGCTCAGAGGGTCGCACCTCGTCCGCCGACAACCGATCTACCGGGAGCTGGCCGGTCGGATGCTGAACCTCCTGGTGCGGATCGTTGCCGTGCCGGGGATCCGTGACACCCAATGCGGGTTCAAGCTGTTCCGGCGTGACGTCGCTCACCAATTGTTCTCGATGAGCGTGCGCGAGGGCTGGGATTTCGACATCGAGATCCTGTACCTGGCTCGTCGGCTCGGCTACCGGGTTGTCGAGGTTCCCGTGCACTGGTACCATCGCGAAGGGTCGAAGGTGAACTTCCTTCGAGACGGGATTAGAATGGTGATCGGGCTTTTCCAGATCCGAAGCCGCCATCTGAGGACTAAGGGGACTGTGCGCCATGCAGACCGCTGAGTTCGCGAAGATGCGCGCGCTTGGGGGGACTCACTGGTGGTTTCTTGGAAGAAAGCACCTTCTCCGCGCGCTGCTCGGACCGATCATCGGCCCGGATGCGTTGATCCTGGATGCGGGATGTGGCACTGGTCTGGCCGGGGGTGTGCTCCTGGGCCTGGGTACCGTCATCGGACTCGACATCGCTCCTGAGGCGCTGTGCGATCGAGCACCGGGGAGTGCGGAATCCCTCTGCCTGGCATCGGTTAACCCCGCCCCGTTTGCCGACGAGACGTTCGACCTCGTCGTCGCGCTCGATATCATCGAGCACATCGAGGATGATTCCGCCGTCCTGAACGAGTTCTACCGGATCTGCAAGCCGGGCGGCCGGGTGCTGCTCACCGTCCCCGCGTACGGCTGGATGTACAGCGCTCACGATGAAGCGCTCGGGCATTTCCGCCGGTACACGGCCTCAGAGGTCGGGCGACTCATGGAGGATGCGGGGTTCCGGCTCGTCAAGGTTTCGCACTGCGTCACGGCTCCGTTTGCGGCGGCGGCGGGGTTTCGGTTCATCCGCCGGGTGGTGCGGAGCCGTGGAGGCAGCGATCTGTTCGAAGTCCCGAGGCCCCTCAACTCCATCCTGACCGGGATCATGAGAGTCGAGGCTGCGCTGTTGAGGCACATGAACCTGCCGTTCGGACTCTCGATCGTGGCGATAGGAAAGAAGGGTCAAGGGATACGTACTCGTCCTCGCACTCGGCATCTTGATGGCTGATCTACAAATGCTCACGACCACAGATATCCTCCGCGCCGGCGCGGGGCTGCTCGGAATCGGAACGATCGTCTACGCATGGGCCATCGAGCCCTACCACATCCAGGTGACCGAGCGAACAATCGGCATGCCCGAACTGCCCGACTCGCTCGACGGCCTCACGATCTGCCACCTCTCCGACCTTCACGTCGGTGACTTCCGACGCATCGAGAAAGCACTGGTACGCAAGCTGTCCGGCAGGGAGGTCGATCTCTGCGTGATAACCGGCGACCTGGTCTCCTGCCCTCAGGGCATGAAGCATGTGGGCCGCATCCTCTCCCATCTCAAGTCACATCACGGGTTCTACGCGGTATTCGGCAACTCGGAGCATGAGTCATGGACCCCGGGTGTACCGATAGCGGAGGAACTCGAGGCGGAAGGCATCCGTGTACTCATCAATCAGGGCCGGCGCGTGACCATCAACGGCAGCGAGGTCCTGATCGGCGGCGTGGACGATCCTTACCTCGGGCGTGCGGAACCGGATCGGGCGCTGGCCGGATCTGCACCCCTTACGATCCTACTCGCCCATTCGCCCGACATCGTGAGGGATCTGGGCGATGAGATGCCGGACCTGATCCTCTCCGGTCACACCCATGGCGGACAGATATGCCTTCCGTTCCTCGGGGCACTCTGGCTTCACTGCCGACATCCGAAGCTCGGCATCCGCAACGGATACTACGGGCCGGATGAGCTGTCCCGGATCGCACGAAGGGGCCTCGGTCGCACTCAGATGTACGTCTCGAGGGGACTCGGCGGGAGCGGCATCCGCGCTCGATTCCTGTGCCGGCCGGAAGTCGCGTTTCTTACGTTGCGGAAGAAAGAGATCGAAACCGGTAGTAGTGCCTGTTCAGCCTCTGCAGTTTGACAAACCCTCCGACCTCCACGTATAATCTGCACAATCGGACCAGCCGCCATTGCCATGGATGCCCTGGCCACACGTGGAGGTCACACTATGAGAAAAATCCTACTTACCGCATTCGCAGCAAGTCTGCTCCTAGTCCCGGCACTTCAATCGAGCGCGCAGTACGGCGACGAGCCGACACCAAAGCTCTCAGTAAAGCTCGGAGTGTACAGGCCCTTCGGAACTAAGTTTCAGGACAACATCAAGAGTCTTTGGAAGAATATGGGGGTCGAGTACGCCGTCAGGTCGGATGAGTTCGAAAGGCCGAGCCAAGTCGCCAGCGTAATGGCAACCAGCAGCCAGAGCGACCTCGTTGAGGCCTCCATGGTTTCCCTGCAGTACGAGAAGCGCTGGTACACCAACCAGAAGGAAGGTGGGAGTTCGCTGTACTACGCAGGTGGGTTGGGCTACTACCTGCTCAAGACGAAGAGCCGCGATACGCTGTTCCTGCCCTTTGAGAGTCGCAGTGGCGGGAAGTTGGGCGTTACCGCGGCCCTGGGATACCAGTACCAGGAGTCCGGATTCGCCGAAGTTCGGTTCAACTACTCGGGCGAACTCAGCAACGGACTCGACTTCAGCGGAGTCGGCTTCAACCTGGGGATGAGGATAGCGCTGTAGGAGCAGGCTGGGCCGTCTCCTACTCCTCCGCAAGTCTCATTGCGAGCATGGCGAGCGTCCTCACCGCCACGCCGGTGGCTCCAGCCGAACGATAGGGCGTCTCCTTGGACGTATCGGCGGGGCCCGCGATGTCCATATGCACCCAGGGGGTGTCATCCGCGAACTGCTTCAGGAACAGGCCGCCGGTGAGCGCCCCACCCCATCTCTCGCCGCAGTTCTTGAGGTCAGCGTATTCGCTCTTTAGCTGATCCATGTACTCCGGCGGAAGCGGAAGCTCCCACACCTTCTCCCCGGCCGCCGCCGCTGCCTCCTGGACCGAACTCACCATCGCGGGGTCATTGCCCATGATACCCGTGTAGTCATTCCCGAGCGCGACGACGCAGGCGCCCGTGAGTGTCGCCACGTCGACCATCATGTCGGCGCCGAGTTCCCTGGCATAGGTCATGGCGTCGGACAGGATCATCCGGCCCTCGGCATCGGTGGTGATGATTTCGACAGTCTTCCCGGCTTTCGTCCGGATCACATCCCCCGGCTTGTACGCAGCGCCACCCGGCAGATTCTCGCTCGCGGGCACGACGCCGATGACGTTGATGGCCGGCTTGAGTTCGGCGATTGCCCGCATCGCCTGGATGACCGCTGCGCCGCCACTCATGTCGAACTTCATGTCCGGCATGCCGTCGCTCGGCTTGATGGAGATTCCGCCGCTGTCGAAGGTGAGTCCCTTGCCCACCAGCGCCAGAGTCCGAGTCGCGCCCTCTGCCTTGTACTTCATCACGATGAGCTGAGGAGGCTGAGCGCTTCCGGACGAAACCGCCAGGAGGGCGCTCATGCCCTGGTCGCTCATCCAGTCCCTGTCGTGTGCCTCGAACTCGAGCCCGAAGGTTTCGGCGACCTGACGCGCTCGTTCGGCCAGAATCGTGGGCGTCATCTTGTTCGCGGGCTCATTTCCGAGCGCGCGAGCGTCGTTTGTCGCCTTGCCGAGGACGACGCCGACGCGAACTCCGGCCTGGATGATCGGTATCTTGTCAGCGTCACGCTCAACGACTGTGACCGCCTTGAATGCACAGGGGTCCTTCTCGGTCTTGTGCAGATCCGGGTCGTAGTGTGCGATGATGCTTCCCTCCGCGAGGGCCTGAGCAGCATACTCCACGGCGAGTCCACCAATCCCTGCGCCGTGGACGATCGTAGTCACCTCGCAGATGCCTCTCTTGCGCAGGAACCTGACGGCTGCGCCGGCAACTCGTTGGGCGGCCACCAGATCGAACTCCGACGCCTTACCGAGGCCGACGACGAGCACTCGCTTCGGGGCGATCTTGCCGGAAGTATGAATGAGTGTGGTCTCGTTGCTCTTTCCCTTGATCTCACCGCAGGCGATCAGGTCGGAGATCATGCCGCCGAGCGCCGAGTCGACCGCGCCGGTCGCTCCTCCGGGCGATGTGACTCCTTCGAACAGATTGACAACGAGCGCATCGCTCGGCACTTCGGTGATCGAACCCTGAATGACACGAATCTCCAATTTCAGCTCCTCTGCTTATGTCTTTGGTTACCAACAAACGCGATGCCCTGACGACTCCTGTCGTCAGGGCGACTACCGACCGCGATCCCTCGTATCCGCCCGCCCACCCACAGAGGGTGCGGCTAGAGGCTGCAGAGCTTCACCAACAGCATCTCGAAGCTCAGACGGTTCGACGCCGTCTCAGCACCGAGGCCCTTGGTGGCAAGCTCGCATTCCAACACGCCCTGCAGACACCGCCTGAGTTGGGCGGTCGAGAAGTATCCAACCTGCTCAAACAGCTTCTTCCGCTGCCAATCGGTCAGCGATAGCACGCTTGATTCGTTAGGCAGAAGCTGCTCGATCTCCTCCGGGACCGCGTTCAACTGTCGGACCCCGGATTCCCTGAGAAACCTGAGCTGATACAACAGCCGAAAGTGTCTTGCCATCAACGCGAGGATGCGGTGTACCTCGTTCTCCGGCTTGGGGCTCGCGGCCAGGGTCTCGTCGAGCAGGCGCATCGCCTCGCCGGTCTTCTTACCCCCGATGGCATCGATCAGCGCGAATACACGATCCTCAGCCGACCTCGAGGCCACAGCTTCGACGTCCCTGAAGGTGATCTCGTCCGAATCGCCGACGTACGTCGCGAGCTTCTCGATCTCCCGCTCGAGGAAGACCGCATTCCCCTCCACCGAACGGCTCAGGATCGCCGCCGACCTCGGATCCAGCCTCTTGCCGAGCTTTCTCGCCTGCGTGACGGCCACCTGCCCCAGCGCATCGGACTTCATCTTCGCGAAGTTGACCAAGTCGCCATGCGCCTTGACGGCCTTCTGAAGAACGGGACTCAGGCCTTTCCTGCGTTTCTTCTCCTCGGGCTCCTCCTCGGTCTCCTCGTCTGTCTCCGGCGGCTTTGACTGCGGCTGCTTCGCGCGGGAGGTCTTGTCTTCGCCGGCTAGGAGGATCAGGCAGCTTAGGGACGGCAGCTTCGGGAGGAATGACGCGATCTTCTCCTGATCGTCCTGACTGAGACGATCCGCGCGCTCCACGACCACGACTTTTCGCTCGGACATGAAGGGCGCGGTGGTGACAGAGGACAGAATAGCCGATGCAGCCGTGTCATCGCCGTCGACCTTCTCGAGGTCGAATCCTTCCGAAGTCGGGTCTACCATCTTGCCGATCAGTGCCTCTACGGCGTCGCGACGCCGGATGTCCGATTCGCCGGTGTAGAGGTAGACTCTCGATATGCTCTCGACACCGCGACTTGCAGTCTTATTGGCCACTCGTTTCTCCGGTTTCACTGAGAAGTCTGCGCTTTGCAGCCCGACGCGCCTCTCGAATCAGGTCGGCGAGCTTCGACGCGGTTGATGCTTCGCGCTCCTGGGACAGACGCCGACCTGCATATCGAGCCTCGATGAAGTCATCCGTCACCGCGCGGACAGACGGCATGAGGCTCGAGCAGTTCGTTCGCAGCACACTCTCGAGCCCAAGACAATACTCGATCGGGGTCATCGATGCGGACCGCGGATACCCAAGGCGAGCAAAGGCAGCACACATCCTGCGATAGTTGTCGCCGGCGCGACCTGCAGTTGCCGATACCCTGGGCAGCCCTCTTCGGACCCGCAGCCGGTCGATGATCTCGACCTTCAGCAGGTAACCAAACAGGCAGAACAGCAGCGCAAGCATCCAGAACGAGTCGCCCCATGTGGCAAACGTCGTCCACACACTGCGCCAGGTCGCTCGCAGGCGATCCGTCAAGCTGTCGCCGGCCTCCTGTGGAGCGGGGTCGAACGCGATCCACCCATAGCCAGGGAAATAGACTTCCACCCATGCGTGCCTGTCTCGCTGTCTCACATGGTAGAGGCGATCATCGGCCCCGAGCTTCCCCGAGGCATATCCGACTGCGACCCGGCACGGGATGTCCGACATGCGGCACATGATAGCCATCGCGCTGGCGAATACGTCGCAATACCCTTTGCGAGATTTCAGCAGGAAGAAGATAACCGCATCTTCATCCGGCGGCACAGCGGGTGCGGCGAGATCGTAGACGTAATTCGATTCGAGATAGTTCTGGATGCCGATGACCTTGTCGTAGACAGTCGGCAGCGTTGAAACCAGTTCGTCCAGGCTGGTCTGCAATCTCCGGCAGGAATCCGGCACGTGCAGGTACCTGGACTCCATCTCACTCGGATAGATCGTGGACGCCCGCCGAAGCTGGCGAGGGGTTGCCGTGCTCACCTGCGACACGATCACATAGGAGCCGCCGGTACCGTACGGCAGGCGCAGACCGATCCTTCCGCCGGAATTGAGGAGCATCTGCGGCCCATGGAACCTGGCGAACACCGGTTCCGCGGCCCCACTCAGGCTGCTGATCTTCCCACCGGTGATTCTGAATACCTGTTCTACCAGCTTGACACTCTTCACTCCCTGCGATTCCTGTTCAGCCGGGATCCGGAACACAGATGGATAAGACAGTAACCTTGACCGGGGATGTCCATGTTGCGCGGTCTGGATCCCGGACAGCAGCTCCGGTTGTTCTCCGACAGGCAGAGTGCTCATCCACCCGCGACCAGTGTACCTGTCATACACCTGCGACCGCCAGAGCAGGGCCTCACTACATGCGACCGTCATGATCTCCTTCTCGCCAAGCAGAGTAGGACCGGCGGCCACTGCCATGAAGTCGCTCTCCAGGAATGATTCCTGCATCGAGGACGAACTGCGCCCCAGGAGCGATGGCCCGGCCGTGCGTTCGAGCACCGCCTGCATTACCCATCCCAGTGCGGCACCCACTATCAACGCCTGCAGCGTGATTGCAGCCGCCACCTTGAGATTGCCGGAGACCTTCCGGTGTTCCTCGGGAGTGGCATGACTCAATGTGTTCTGTTGAACCAGGGCGAAACTGGCGAAGCACAGGTACATGATGAAGTACGACAACGACTGCCCGGCATCGAAAGTCGACATCAGGCCGATGAGGCTCAGAGGAGGCACGCACATGAAGAGCACGGACCTGTCGCTCCGCAGATTGAAGCTGTACACGACCATCAGCCAGACCAGGATGACGCTGAGGACGAGGTCAGGTGAAGAGAGCGACTGCAGTGGAACGACTGTATACCTGAAAAGCGGGTTGGCAAAGACGAGTATGGTACTCGCCGTCAAGATGAGTAGCAGGATGCCTTCAGCAACCGACCGCCTGAGTGTGCCAAATCGGACCGCCCCACTCGCGATGAAGCCGACCGCCATGAGCGCCATGGCCAACGATGCGAAACCGGCGTCGCCTATTGCGCGCCCCATCACTATCACCCCGATGGATGCCGCGGCGTATCCGGTGATGTACAACGATATGCGCCCGGGTTCGTTATGCTGCGTGCTCATATATTACTCTCGCCATCGGACTGCCGGTCGAACACTCCACAGTCGCCACGGAAGCGCCGGCGGCGGCCAACCCCGACGACTGGTCCTGGACTGCCGGACTCATCTCAGGCGTGACTGAGACAATGACCGCGGCCATCCTGGACCGCCTGGATCGCAGGAACTCGGCGCTCTCGGCAAGTCCGCTGTCGGCCGCCGATGTGATGCAGACCACGACCGAGTTCCGAGGGATATCCTCCATGTGGCTCAGCAGCACGCTCGACAGAGACTCGTGCCGGTCTGCCTTCAACTGCGCAAGAGCGTGCATGATCGAATACAGATGGTCTGTACCCCTGCCCAGGAGCGCGGCGGGCCCTTCCAGACCGGCGCACATCAGCCGCACTGAACTCCCACTGGCGACCGCATCGGAGGCTATTCCGGCCGCGAGACGCACCGCATACTCCAGGGACGAGTATGCTCCGTGTCCCATCTCGGTGCCCTGCCTCAGGTCGATCGCTATCAGTGTGTCCTGGGCAAGACTGTGCTCAAACTCGATGACGTTCAGCCGGCCATGTCTGGCCGTGGATTTCCAGTACACCCGACGAAGCTCGTCCCCCGGCTGATACTCTCGGACACCGTGGAAGTCGATGCCGCTTCCCTTCGAGCCGCTGCCGTCGAACAGGTAGTCCCCGAACTCCCCTCCAGTGATCGACCGAAGCTCCGGTAGGTGGATAGGCATCGGGAAAACTATGACCCGTGACAGGATCGGGTAACTGCTGTGGAACTCGAACAATCCCAGCGGGTCGGTCGCGCGCACGCGGACCGGTCCGATGAGGTGGTCTCCACGCTTAGTCGGAACGACCTCGTAGCTGAATACGACTCCATCGGCGGTGACGTTCCGTTCCGGCGAACCGGTAGCAGTTGCGAGTTCCAACAATGCCGATCCACGGCGTCTTCCAGCTTCCTCATCGCCGGCATTGGCAATCCACTGCGGCAAGGTATCCTCCACCCCGATGGGACCCAGCAGTCGTGAGCGCCCCTTCACGCATACGCTCACGTTCAGCAATTCGCCCTCGGTGGCGAACTCCGGGGCTTCGCGGGAGCAATGGAGGCTTTTCAGGGCAAATCGGCCCAAGACATACGAAACCAGCGGAATCGAGACGAGCGCAGCCGACATGAAGTAGAGCTGGCTCATTCTCATTGCGAGCGATACTGCCAGAAGGAACAACGCCGCCATTATGATTGTCAGCAGCTTCGTGTGTGTCATTGTAGCCTAGAACCGAACACCCGGTCTTTGTACTCTGTACTTCCTACTCCTGACTTCCCTAGACCGCCGGCACGGGTACTGCCGAGAGCAGCTCGGTGACGATATCTTCCTGCTTGAGCTTGTGCATTCGGGCCTCGGGTTTCAAGATCAGACGATGTGCGAGCACCGGGATCGCCAGTGTCTTGATGTCGTCGGGCAGTACGTATTCTCTGCCGGATAGCAAGGCCAGCGATCTGGACGCATGTGACAGGTTGATGGATCCTCGCGGGCTGGCCCCAGAGCGACACTCGGATGATTGCGAGTGGCCGTCACTATCTCCACGATGTAGTCACGGAGGGAGGCCTCCAGGAAGATGTCCTTGACTGATCTCTGGAGGTTCTGCAATTCGTCGGCGCTCAGCACCTCTCGGGCGTTCGTCAGCGGATGCTCGACCGCCTGGTTGTCCAGGATAAGAGACTCTTCGGAGCAGTCCGGATAGCCGAGCGACATGCGTATCATGAACCGGTCGAGCTGTCCCTCGGGCAGCGGATAGGTGCCCTGATACTCGATGTTATTCTCGGTGGCGATCACGAAGAAGGGGCTTGGCAGCGGATAGCTGTTGCCATCGACTGTGACCTGCTTCTCCTCCATGCACTCGAGCAGGCTCGACTGGGCCTTCGGCGTCGCACGATTGATCTCGTCGGCCAGTACGAACTGCGCGAAGATCGGGCCGCGCCGGAACTCGAACTCGCCCGTCTTCTGGTTATAGATCGAGGTGCCGGTTATGTTGGCGGGAAGAAGGTCCGGAGTGAACTGAATGCGCTTGAAGGTGCACCCGAGCGTCCTGGCAAGCGCCTTGGCGAGAGTGGTCTTTCCCACGCCGGGCACATCCTCGATAAGAATGTGGCCGTTACATAGAATCGCGGCCAGGACCAGACGGGTCATCTCGCGCTTCCCAACGATCACGGTCTCAATCTCGTCGAGGACGAGATTGGCCTTCAGTTCCATATCCTTGAGGCACACCGATGTCATACAATTCTCCACTCTGTCCGAAGAGGCAGGGAGCGGTTTCCAATCTCCTGCCATACACGCCCTACTTTGTAGACTATTCACGGCGCAGTCCGGTTCCACCTTCCTGGGGAATGAGGGAGCGGGAATGGTTGATGGTTCATGGTTGATGCCGCATTCCCCCATTAACCATGAACCATCAACCATCCCGCCATTCCCCCCACGTGCAGGATTTCCCGCCGGTCAACAGGAACTGCTGGAATTGAGCAGTTCTTCCCACGAAGAGGCGACCCATGGCAGCCAAGACCCGAGAATTGACCTGGTCACTGAGCAAGGCTCGAATGATCGAGGAATGCCCTCGAAGGTACTACTACCACTACTACTTCGCTCAGGCCGGCTACCACGAGGACGCGCCGGACAACTGCAGGCTCGCGCTCGAGATGAAGCGCATTCAGCACCTCGATATGTGGGTCGGCGAGGTGGTCCACACCACCATCCAATGGATTCTGGAGGAAGGCAAGAACGGCCGGCTCCCATCGGCCGACGAAGCTCGCGCGAACGTCCGCCAAAGATTGAGCAGCGGCTGGCTGGGATCCATCAAGCAGCTCTGGCGAACCAGCCGCGACGGCGAGCACCTGAACCTCTTCGAGCATTACTACAAGCTCCCCGTCGGCGATGCGTCAATCGAGCGCGTGAAGCAGAAGGCTTACACAAGCGTTCGCAGCTTTATGGACTCCGAGATCCTCCGCCGGATCGTGGAAGCGCCGGGCGACCGATGGCTTCCCATCGAGAAGTATGCTTCGTTCCGCATGGACGGTGTGCTCCTCTACGTCAAGTTCGACTTCGCACTCCGGGACGGCCCGCGGCTCACGGTCTACGACTGGAAGACCGGCAAGCCGACTCCCGAGGAGCTTCGACAGCTCACCTGTTACTCGATGTACGCCTGCGACAGGTGGAGAGTTCCGATCGAGAACACCAAGGTCTGCGCGGTCCACCTCCAGCCGGAACTCGATACGTTCGAGTACGCGATCGGCGTGCCGGAGATGGACGAGCTTCGGCAGCACATAAAGCAGAGCTTCAAGGGGATGGTGAGTTACCTCCGCAACCCGGCGCGGAATATCGCTGCGATGGATGACTTCCCGATGACCGGCAACCTCCCGCGCTGCCTGCGGTGCAACTTCAAGGGGATCTGCCCGCAGTGCGAGTTGGCTGAAGGACGCGTGTGCGACGACATCCCCATGCCGGACGACTGGGACGGGTAGCCTTTCCCTCAACCGGTGATCATGTAGGAGGGATTTTCCGGGATGATTGTGCCCGGTAATCCCGAGCGCGCACCTTCGGGATTACCGGGCACAATCATCCCGCAAAATCCCTCCTACAATACTTCGTCCACCGGTGTGTAGGGGAGACTGAAGAGATCGGCGATCTGCTGGAGGACAACCTTGCCCTCGACGATGTTCAGCCCGGCCTTGAGCGCGGGATACTTCTTCAACGCATCGGGGAAGCCGTCGTTGGCCAACTTCAGCACATAGGGGAGCGTCTCGTTTGTCAGCGCGTAGGTGGACGTTCCGGCAACCGCGCCCGGCATGTTCGCCACCCCGTAGTGCACCACCCCATCTACGATGTAAGTCGGATGGCTGTGCGTCGTCGGATGGATAGTTTCGATGCATCCGCCCTGATCGACGGCCACATCCACGATCACCGCTCCGGGCTTCATGAGCTTCAACATATCCTTCGTCACAAGGAGCGGTGCGCGCGCTCCTCTAATCAGGACCGCTCCGATCAGCAGGTCGGCATGCGGCAGCTGCTGCCGGATCGTGTAGCTGTTCGAGAACAGGGTCGTGACGTTCTTCGGCATCACGTCATCCAGGTAGCGCAGGCGTTCGAGGTCGATGTCCATGAGCGTGACGTTCGCGCCCATCCCCGCCGCGATCTTGGCGGCGTTTGCCCCGACGATCCCCGCGCCCAGGATCAGGACGTTCGCGGGCGGCACTCCCGGGACTCCGGCGAGCAGTATCCCTCTGCCCTCCATCGGTCGCTCCAGGTACTTCGCGCCCTCGTGGATCGCCATCCGACCGGCGACCTCGCTCATCGGAGTGAGAAGAGGGAGCGAGCAGTCCGGGAGTTGGATGGTCTCGTAGGCCACGCAGATCGGGCCGAGTTCGATCATCTTCCGCGTCAACTCCTCATTCGCGGCGAAGTGGAAATATGTGAAGACGATCTGACCGCGCTTGATGAGGGGATACTCGGGCGGCAGCGGCTCTTTGACCTTCAGGATCATGTCGGAGCGCGAATAGACCTCTTCCGGACCGTTCACGATCTCAGCGCCGGCGTGGCGATACTCCTCGTCGGCGATCTGCGTACCGACTCCCGCCGATTGCTCGACAAGCACCGTGTGTCCGGCGCTCCGAAGCTGCTCAACGCCCGCGGGCACCAGCGCCACGCGATACTCGTTATCCTTGATCTCCCTTGGCGTGCCAACGATCATCCCAAGTGCCTCCTGGTCACCGCCCTCATATTCTACTATACACTCGGAAATCCTGCGGCGGCATGACGGGCATGGACACCAAGTCCCGCCGTTTCCTTCATGAGCACGACTGGGTACAGACATCGCAGAAGACCCAGGCAAACGGCCGGGAAACTACGGAGGAACGAACCATGGAGAGGATACAGCGCTTCGTACTGGTGCTGGTGACCGCGGCGACCGCATTGAGCTTGGTCAGTTGCGGGGGAGGCAACCCGAACAACAGTCTGGTGACGCTCGATATCAAGAACCTGCCTCCCATCTCGAACCCTAGTTTCGTTTACACGGCATGGGTCAGGCAGTCTGGTAAGGTATCCAAGCTCGATTCCTTCAACACTCAGTCGGACGGAAGCCTGCGACTCAGCCGCTTCTCGCTGCTGAAGACGCTCGGCACGGGTGACGACGTGTTCATCACCATCGAGCCGAACCCGTCTCCGGACACGACCATTCCGTCGCATACCGTGGCCCTGACCGGGACGATCGCGGGCAATACGGCCGTTCTGCTCTTTCCCGCCATTCAGAGCCTTGCCAATACCACGGGGTTCGCCACAGTGAGCGGCGCGGGGAACAGACAGCTTTTCACGGAGTTCCTCCAATTGCCTGATCTGGAGGCCGCAGACTTCATCTACCAGGGATGGGTGCAGGTCGGCCCGGCGCCGCCCGTTCCGCTTCAGAAGTTCGACTTCAGCCAGATACCCGTATCCGATACGGTCGTCTTCGACCTCACGAACGCTCGATACTTCCTGACGGCCGAGCCTGTGCCTGATCCGGACCCGAACGTGCCGTTCAGCGTCGAGCCGCTGTTCACGAACGGACTGCTGCAGGCATTGATCCGCCAGCCGCTGACGCGATCATCGCTCGTTCCAGACACGCCGGATTTCAACTTCCCGAGCGCAGCGGCAACCGTGCAGTAGGCGGATGGTCGATGGTTGATGAGGGGCCACGATGTTGGTTCTGGAGTTGGACTCCAGAACCCCGAACGGCACAGGGTTCTGGAGTCCAACTCCAGAACCAACATCAGGAATCCGGCCCGCCATTAGCCATCAACCATTCCCTATCCCCCATCTCCGCCAGGTGGACTGCGCCGACGATTCCGGCCTGATCGCCGAGCGCGGCGGGGATGATCTCGGCATCATCCGCAAGTTGCGTCATGGCGCGTTCTTGGACCGTCTGTCTGATCCTTCGGAGGAGCAGGTCGCCCGCGCCGGCGATCACTCCGCCGCCCAGGATCACCATCTGCGGGTTCAGGATGCTGACCACGTTCGCCACCCCGAGGCCGAGATACTCCCCCGTCTCAGACATGATGCTTACCGCGAACGGATCCTCCTCGCGTGCGGCTTGGGCGACGTGCTCAGCGGTGATTCTCTCCGAGTCGCCGGCGAATCGGAGGATCAGGCTCTCCGGGCAGTGGGTGACCCGTTCTCGGGCGATACGGGCGATGGACGTCCCTGACGCAAGGGATTCGAGGCATCCGTGCCTCCCGCAGAGACATGGCGGGCCGTCGGGGAGGATGACCTGATGGCCGAACTCGCCGGCATTTCCGCAGCCGCGGTAGACCTTGCCGTCGATGATGATCCCGCCACCGATCCCCGTGCCGATGTTGAAGTACGCGAAGTGATCGACGCCTCTACCCGCGCCTTCGCGGGCCTCACCGAGGGCCGCAAGTGTCACGTCGTTGTCGAGGTAGACGGCGGCGTTGAACGCCTTGCGGAAGTGCTCCGATAGTGGGAGATCGTCCCAACCCGGGAGGTTCGGCGCGGTGAGTATGACGCCTCGCTCACGGTCGATCGGGCCGCCGCAGCCGATGCCTATCGCCTTGATGTGGTCGGTTTGCGTCTCATCCCTCAGTCGCCGGAGCGCGGACTCGATCTCGGCCAAGACGACGGCCGGACCCTGATCCCGGGGCGTGTCGATCCTCGTCTGAGCGATGATCCGCCCACCATCATCCGCGACGGCGACAATCGTCTTCGTCCCACCTATGTCTACCCCGAGAACCGGCATGCAAGCTCCCTGCTCCTACTCATACTCAGCCGGGCGAAGCATTGGCGATTCTCCAGCCAGCCCGGTGCAGTCCGATTGGCCAATGCTTCGCCCCTACACGATCAATCCGATGGGCCGATGCTTCGCCGTTACCCTGCCACGATGTCCGACACCGCCGTGAACTGGTCCTTGAGCGCCGGATAGAGCGCGCGGTAGACGGAGTAGTACCGATCGTAGACCGCTCCGGTCCGCGCATCAGGCTTGGTCGTCGAAACAACACCGATCGTGCTCCGGCAGGCTTCCTCTACGCTCGGGTAGACGCCCGTGCCGACGCCCGCGAGGAGCGCCACCCCGAACGCCGGGCCTTCCTCGATGTTGATCATCACGTGCTCGTGACCGGTGACGTCGGCCTGAATCTGTCGCCAGACTCCACTCCGAGCGCCGCCGCCTGATGCGCGTACCTGGGAGATCGGAACGCCCATCTCCCTGAAGATCTCGAACGAGTCGCGCAGGCCGTATGCGACGCCCTCATACACCGAACGGACGAAATGCCGTTTGTCGTGCCGGAGCGTGATGCCGACGAATGCGCCTCGCGCGTTCGGATCGGGATATGGGGTCCGCTCGCCGGTGAGATATGGCAAGAAGACGAGTCCCTCGCAGCCCGCCTCGACCTCGGCCACCTGATCGGACAGGATGTCGTAGACCTCCGATCCGGCCGCCTGGGCCTCCTCCATCTCCGCCTGGGCGAATGTGTCTCTGTACCACCGAAGCGATCCGCCGGCCGAGAGCATCACTCCCATCACGTGCCACTTCCCGGGAACTGCGTGGCAGAATGTGTGGACTCGCAGCCCCGGATCGACCACCGGCTTGTCAGCGAAGGCGAATACGACGCCTGAAGTACCGACAGTCGAGGAGACGATCCCCGTCTCGACCACGCCGTTCCCGACCGCCCCTGCCGCCTGATCGCCTCCACCGCCGACGACCGGCGTTCCGGCCTTGAGACCTGTCAAAGAAGCGGTTTCCTCGGTGATCCGTCCGCTGATCTCGGGCGACTCGTAGGCCCTCGGCATCCAGTCCTGAGGGATCCCGGCCCCGTCGAGCATCTCATCGGCCCATTGGCGCTTCGTGACGTTGAAGAGCGACGTCCCTGAGGCATCGGAGACCTCGGTCGCGAACTCGCCGGTCAGCCTCAATCGGATATAGTCCTTCGGGAGCAGCACCTTGCGCGTCCTGGCATAGGCATCCGGCTCGTTGTTCCTCAGCCACACGATCTTCGGCGCGGTGAAGCCGGTCAGGACCGGGTTGCTGGTCAGCTCGACGACCCTGTCCCTGCCGATCCGCTCTGTGATCCAATCACACTCAGCGCCGGTCCGCTGGTCGCACCAGAGGATGCTCGGCCGGATCACCTGATTGCGCTCGTCGAGGAATACCGCGCCGTGCATCTGACCCGAAAGGCCGATGCCCCGGATCTCGGCGGGTGATATGCCGGATTCCGTCAGGACCGTGCGGATGGTGGATACGGTGGCCTGCCACCAGTCCTCGGGCTACTGCTCGGCCCAAAGAGGTTTCGGAGTGCTGAGAGGATAGGTGTCTGTGGCAGAAGCGATCGTCTTGCCGGATTCATCGATGAGGAGAGTCTTGGTACCGCTTGTACCGATGTCGATCCCGAGCAGATATGACATGATGCCCCTTTCGGGGAATGGTTGATGGTCGATGGTTAATGGGCGGATCTGCTCATCGACCATTAACCATCAGCCATCAACCATTCCCTTGCCTACATTTGGGTCTTCGCCCATTCCACTATTGTGCCGGCGGCGCGGAGATGGACCTGCGCAGATTCCTGATCGTACATTTGCGCCGGGACACCGTCTACGGCGTCCGGATTCCGAGTCGCCAGAAACTCCACATTGAGTTCGGCGGCGGCATTCATCACGTCGATCGGCGCGCTGAGAGCGTTAGCCATCTGGATAAGGTGGTGGCCTCTGTGGTTCCTCTGGAGTTTGCTGATCGTGGCCGATTTGAGCGCCTTCTCAGCGGCTTGCTGGCTGAAGAAGACACTGGCATAGTAGACGCCGCCGTCGAGCAGAGTGATCGCGGTGGCGTAGTCCGCGCGCGCCTGTGTCCAGAATGCCTGCTCCAGCTTTCTGAGCGCCAGCCAACCTTCTCGTTCCAACTACAATAGTCCTTCTCTTCGTAGTGGCCGTGCCTCTGTGCCAGCCATATCACATAAATGGCCGGCACAGAGGCACGGCCACTACTTGTGACGCCCACTTATAGCACAAAAGGGATGCCGCTGCAAGCATCCCGCCCACGAAGACAGGCGGCGCACCCTCTGCCTTGTCCAAAGCTGAGTACGCCGCCCATGTATCGCTATTGGGTTATGTCAGGCTAACCAGGCACACTCGGTGTAGGCCTCGCCATGGGCAGGGCCTCCCTCGCGTTCCTGAGCCAGATGCTGGTCAACTTCGAGACCGACATGCTGTTCGCGCGAGCGTCACCAGGGGTGACGGTAATCAGCGCGCTCCGGCCAACCATTATGACCATGCTGTCGCCTTCTCGGACAGCCTTTATCGAACCGGCATTCAGCGGCTCGTAGCCAAGAATGTATGCCAGTCGCTCGTTCACCTGGTTGATCCGATCCTGAGCCGTCATGTCACCATACCCGACCCGGGCAACAGCGATCAACTCGTTCGCGACGACAACCTTCTCACTCATTGTGAAAGCGCCCGCGAACGACGCTAACAGAGCCACTAACGCCGTTGCTACAACAGCGGTTACGACTAATCTCTTCATGGGATACACCTCCTGATAGTCTTTTAGACTTTCGTCCAAGGAGCCCATACCCCATAACGAGGCACCGGCAAACCTCATCAGTAGGTTCATTCAGGGGATTGCTCTACTGGTTCGCGGCACGCCATGCGGCGAGTGCGCCCAGTCGGGCAGCAGATTCCAGCACCTTGCGGTTGATGGTATCGGGGGTATCCCGAGTGGTGTGGTAGTACGGATGCTCTCCGGCGGCGAAGATCAGGGAACTCGGCACCTTCTTGCGAACAAACGCGAGGTGGTCGCTGGCGCCGAGGGCGGCGTCGGTCTTCAGCTTGATACCGAGATCGTCGGCGCTGCTCGACAGGTGAGCGTGGTGTGCGGGGTACGCAGATGCGCCGGTGGTCATGAACGAATCGGGTGTTCCAGCGCCGACCATGTCGAACTCGATGTTCGAAACGATGCTCTCCAACGGGAACGGCGGATCAGCCGCGAAATGGTTGGAGCCGACAAGCCCCGACTCTTCGCCCGTCCAAGATGCGAATACGATCGTGCGCCTGGGAGTATGGCCCGATTCCATAATGCTGCGAGCGATTTCCAGCGTCACAGACGTGCCGGAAGCATTGTCATCCGCCCCGCGGTACACCTTCCCACCGGATGTTGTGCCAAGATGGTCATAGTGTCCGCCGACGAGCACGACCTCGTCCGCGACTTCGGGATCGCTGCCCGGGATCATGCCGAGGATGTTGCAGGTCGGGCGGTTCGGATCGCACACCGGCGTCACCTTGAGTTCGACACTCGCACCTATGTCGCCCGGCTTGACCCCGCCGGTCTTCAATCCGTGCAGTGGAAAGAGATCGGCGGCGACTTTGTCATCAACGGCGAGAAGCGGGAAATCCGCGATCGCGCCCGCAAGGCCGACATTCGTGCCCCATACATCCTTGATGCCCGCGGGCTTGCACATCAGACACGCCACTGCCCCACGCTGATACGCGTTTGCCATCTTGTGCGCGGCGGTGGTGCCTTTCGTGAGGTTGAGCCCATCAGGCTGCCCGGCGAGCCACAGGACGATCTTCCCGTTCACGTCGAGGCCGACGTAATCGTCGTAACCTGCGGCCGGCTCATGGATCCCGTATCCGACGAACACGATCTCCGTCCGGAGGTCGAGCCCACCGTTACCGTGATAGCTGCTGTAAGCAAATGCCTTTGTCGTAAGGGACGGACCCGAGGGATAGATCAGCGTCGCCTTGATGTCGTCCTTCGAGCCGATGAGCGTATATCGCATCGTGAGCGGCTGCTTGAAGCCCGCGAGGGACTCATTCCTGAGCGCCGAAAGCCCACAGTGCTCGAACTGCGCTGCCATATAGTCAGCGGCCGCGCACTGCTCCGGACTGCCGGCTCTGCGGCCTGCGAACTGATCGCTGCACAGTGTCTCCAGGGTAGACATCATGCGGCTGACGCTGATGCCGTCGAGAAGCGTCTGTTCGTGCGGAGTGATCCCGGCCCGCGCAGAGGTGGCGAGAGTCAGCATCATCGCTGCCATGAGCACAACCGTGCTCCGAAGGTACCTGAATGAGTGCCCGTACATATGCGAACTGCCTTCCAGTCCCGGTCAGCGCCGGGTCGAATTCAGTCTAGCTCATCAGTCAAGAGCTGTCAAGCACAATAATGCGGAGATTGTCACGAAGGAATGCTGCCAGGCGGATGTTGCCAGAGGGTTTATTCCATATTTGACGTTCAAAAGGCCGCGACTTCGGCGGGGAACCGAATTCGCGGCCTGCAGCGGAAAAGACGTATGTAGAGTTGATCGCAGATGATCTAGCTGGACTGCCGACGCATCCGACGCAGTCCGAGCAGGGACGCGCCGCAGAGAGAAGCCAGACCAGACAGGCTGCCGGGCTCGGGTACAACAACAAGGTGGAAGTAGTACCCGTTCGGATTGACGTTCTCGATTGCCACGTGTCCGGTACGCGACCCTGTGGTGGCGGTGGACCACACGATCTGACTAGGCCTCGGAGCCTCAAGTCGCATGTCAAGCGCTTCCAGAACCAACATCAGATTGGGAGACGTCCAGTAGGTGTGGTAGTCGAAGGAGATCGATCCAAGAGTGTTCTCGTCCCAGAGCGTCATCGTACCCCAATCGGCGCTCTCACCCAACGGAGCTTCCCCGGTCTGGAGAACGTCGAATGTCGCCTGGCCGGACGGGATTGAGAACTCCGGGACACCGATGTGCGCGGAACTTGTGCCCAATCCCGGGAATGGGTCCATTGAGTAAGTACCCCCATATGTTCGGACATTCGTGAGTTGCGCGTACCAGTTGGATTGCAGGTTCACGGCTTGCGCGGGCGCCGCGATCAGGATGGCGCAGCAAGTAATGACAGCGAGGACAGCCAAAGGTCTGCTCAACATCTCTTTTCCCTCCCAATATCTCCTGATCCGCAGGCGTTCGCGGAATCAGGAGGTGACCGCTCTTGTTAGCTGGGCGGTTCTAGCTTCCATGTTAGCACATGCTGAGCATTTGTCAAGTTTTTCTTGGTAAACTCGTACATCGCTCTTGCCCACACTCCTCCACGAAGGGAACCAGCCGTCTGAGAGATCAGTCCAATAGGCAGTGGATTACCCTGGAGGACTAGCTTTGGTCCCGATGATGGCTGAACGGTACGAGATGATCGGTCTGAGCATCCTGGTCGTCCTGGCGCTTGTGCCGCCGGGACTGACGCTGCTCACGTTCATCGACTGGCTGAAGTCGCGGCTCACAGGGAGTCGAAGGCGCAAGTGGCTGCCGAGAGTTGCACTCGTCGCCAACGTGCTGCTCGCCCTGTGCCTCTTCGACGGCTGGTTCATCGAGCCGCACAGGCTGACCGTCACACGCATCACCGATTCCTCGCCGAAGATCGCTCTCACCACCGGCGACCTCACGATCGTCCACATCTCTGACATCCATTTCGAGCACGACAACCCGCTCGTCCGCAAAGTACTTCTGACGGTTGCGGCCCAGAAGCCGGACCTGATTGTGCTGACCGGCGACATCCCGCAGCTCGGACCGTTCGACACGGAGCAACTGAGTGAATGGCTCGGGAAACTGAGACGGGTCGCACCGGTCTACGCCGTGCCGGGTTACTATGAGGATGAGGCGGTGATCGAGGATAGCGCGATCAACGATGGAGTCCTGCTCGCTTCGGAGTTCAAGGAGACGGAGGTTCGAGGCACGAAGATTGTTCTCCAGGGATTCGGACCAAAGGACCGAATCTCAGCCGCACTCCGTCCTGATACTGACGATGCCCTCTACATCGTGCTCGACCACACGCCGGACAGCATTCCGGGCGCCGCTGGGTTGAAGCCGGACTGGTTCTTCTGCGGCCACACTCACGGCGGACAGGTTCGCCTGCCATTCTGGGGAGCGATCGTTACGGCGTCGTACACCGGCAAGCGGTATGAGTACGGGCGGTATCGCGTCGGCACGATGCAAGCGTTCGTGACCCGTGGGATCGGCCTCGAGCCGCGCCCTGCCCCACAGGTCCGCTTCCTCTGCCCGCCGGAAATCGTCGTGCTGAAGATCAGCAGGTCAGTAGGCAGTGAACGGTGAACTGCTTTTCTGACTGACAACGGTCGAAGTGCCGGAACAAGGAGCAATCATGGCAAAGGTAAGACCAGGTCTCGAGGTGTTGATCGACGAACAGATGGGGCTCGTCCGAGGGAAGAGGGTCGGCCTCATTACTGACCACAGCGCGGTCACGAGCGACACGACTCATATTCTCGACGCTCTCCTGGGCGCGGGAGTGAATATCACGGCGCTTTTCGCCCCTGAGCACGGTATTCGAGGCGACATCGCGGATGGCGGCGAGGTGCTCTCCGCGAAGGATGCTCGAACAGGCATCACCGAGCACAGCATCTACGGCGGATCGGGGAAACCGACGCCCGAGATGCTGGCGGACGTCGATGCGCTCGTGTACGACCTGCAGGATATCGGCGCGCGATATTACACGTTCACGTCCACCATGTCGAACTGCATGCAGGCGGCCGCGGAGAATGGCAAGCAGTTCATCGTCCTCGACCGCCCGGACCCCGTGAACGGCACGACCGTTGATGGGCAAGTCCTCGACTTGGAGTGCGCGTCGTTCATCGGCCTGCACGCGATCCCCGACCGCCCCGGGATGACCATCGGCGAGTTGGCAACTCTGTTCAACGGCGCGCTGGGATTCGGCACGGACCTCACTATTGTTAAGTGTAAGGGATGGTCACGCGATATGTGGTGGGATCAGACCGGGCTGCCGTGGGTCGTGCCCTCACCCAATATACCGACCGTGGATTCCGCGCTGGCCTTCACGATCACCTGCCTGATCGAAGGGACGAATTGTTCAGAGGGGCGCGGCATAGCGCGGCCGTTCGAGATCGTCGGCGCGCCGTTCGTCGATCCGTTCAAACTGGCCGACTACCTGAACGCGGTCGGGCTCCCCGGCGTGCGGTTCAGACCGGCGCATTTCATCCCACACACTTCGAAGCACGAGAAGAAGCCGTGCAAGGGCGTCCACATCCACTTCATGGATCGAGACGCCGTTCAGACCGTCCGCACGGGCCTGCACGTCGTCAAGGGACTCCGCGACCTGCATCCGAAGGACTTCGAGTTCCTGCCGGTGAATTCGTCGGGGAGGAATCACTTCGCTCACGTGGCGGGCAGCCTGAGGACGCAGCAGGCGCTCGAAGCAGGCGTCCCGGCGGACGAGATCTATGCCGGGTACCAGGAGGGACTCAAGGAGTTCAGCCAGTTGAGGGAGAAGTACCTCCTCTACTGATGCCGTAACAGTTCAGGCTTGTGGATCATTTTGCGAGAGCAGTGAGAGTTTTTCCGACATTGTCGGCTTGCAATAGGAAGGACCCTTGGCCGGGCGGGTGGAACATGCCTGTGTGGAAGAGTTCGACGGTCTGACAAGAGAAGAATTGGTGGGCATTGTCCTGGAGCAGCGGGAGATGATCCAGCGTCTCGTCAAGGAACTGGAGGATCTCAAGGCAAAGCTCTCGGGTGGCGGCAGTTCCACCCCCATACCTGACTGGGTCAAGCCGAACCGCAAAGAGCGCCGGGCAGCCGAACGAAAGAAGCGCCAGAAGTCGTTCGTTCGCAGGCGGGAGACCCCCACCCGTGTAGTCGAGCATGCGCACTCGAAGTGTCCGGACTGCGGTCGGGCACTCACGGAGGGCACGGTAAAGAGAGTCCGCCAGGTTATTGATATACCGATCGTGCCTGTGGACATAGTCGAGCACAGATTCATCGCCAGAAGATGCGGATACTGTGGCAAGGCGCATGTGCCGAAGGTTGACCTGTCGAGCCAGGTTGTAGGCAAGCATCGAGTAGGCGTGAACCTGATGAGCCTGATATCGTATCTTTCGACAGTAGGCCGTATGACAAAGCGAACGATACAGGGGTTGCTGAAGGCTCTGTATCGTCTTCATCTCTCTGTGGGAGAGATAAGCGAGATATTGCACACGGTGGCAGGCTGTGGCAGAGGCGAGATGAAGGGACTTCTATCGCTTGTACGCGGAAGTCCATACATAAACGCAGACGAGACGGGCTGGAGAGAGGACGGGCTCAACGGATACATCTGGACCTTCTCCACTAAGAACGTGCGATACTTCATCTACCGGCGGAGTCGGAGCGGAGAGATACCTAAGGAAACGATAGGCGGCGACTACGAAGGGGTGGTGGTAACGGATTGCTACGCCGGATACAACCCCGTAGTTGCAGACCGTCAGATATGCTGGGCACATCTGGCCAGGGAACTGCACAAACTGAAGGAGAAGAACGCCGATAACCCGGACGTCATATCATGGGCGGATGCGGTGAAGGGTGTTTACGATCAGGCAAAGAAGTTCCGGAGCAAGAAGGCGGAGGTTCGCAAGTGGAAGCGAGTGCTCTTCGAGGAAGAGGTAGAGACGCTCTCAGGTCCGTATGTCGGCTTAGAGGTTCCACAGCAGGTGCTGGCAAAGAGATTGACGGATCGCTTGCATGAGTTGTTCATGTTCGTAGAGTACCCGGAAGTACCGTCGGACAACAATGGCGCAGAACGAGCGCTGAGGCCGTGTGTGATCGCCCGCAAGGTATGCGGAGGCACACGAAGCGCGAAGGGTTCCGAGACAAAGATGACGCTCATGAGTCTGTTTGGCACATGGCACGTCCGAGGGCTGGACATGCTCGAGTCCTGCAGGCAACTGCTCGCAGGCAAGTCTGTCCTCTTCCCCGCCTGATCAAACTCGTTATCCCCAAGCGTGAACTGTTACCTGATGCCTTGCCCACAGATAGACGAAGTGCTAGAATGCACGCGAGACATGGGGCGGAAGAGAAGGAGTGGTGGAGCAGGGGGGATTCGAACCCCCGACCTCATCCGTGCGAGGGATGCGCTCTCCCAACTGAGCCACTGCCCCACTCGGACTGGATTATATCAGGTTTTCAGTTTGGAAGTCAAGGGTGAAACCCCGTAGTGGCCGTGCCTCTGTGCCGGCCAACGACCGGGGGTGGCCGGCACAGAGGCACGGCCACTACGGCGAGAATGAGAGGTAAATCGTGCCAAAAGTCAAACCCGGACTCGAGATCCTGCTCGAACAGAAGATGGAGATCGTTCGCGGCCAACGCGTCGGCATCGTGACGAATCACAGCGCCGTGACCACCGACCTCGCCCACATTGTGGACGTCCTGATTGCGTCAGGGGTCAACGTCCGCGCATTGTACGGCCCGGAGCACGGCGTCCGTGGCGATGTTGCGGACGGCAAAGAGGTCCCGTCCGGTAAGGACCCGCATACCGGCGTCCCGGTATACAGCCTCTATGGCCCGACCAAGAAGCCGACCGCCGAAATGCTCGCTGACGTGGATGTGCTTCTGTTCGACATCCAGGACCTCGGGGCGCGGTTCTACACATACCTGTACACGATGTCCTACTGCCTCCAGGCCTGCGCTCAGTATGGCAAGAAGTTCGTGGTGCTCGATAGGCCCAATCCGGTCAACGGCCTGGCGGTCGAGGGCAACATCCTCGACAAGGGTTTCGCCTCATTCGTGGGGCTGCATCCGATCCCGATCAGACACGGGTTCACGGTCGGCGAGGCGGCTCAGTACTTCAACTCCGAACTCGGCTTCCACGCCGATATGGAGGTCGTCCCGTGCCAGGGATGGAAGCGCTCGATGTATTTCGACGACACCGGCCTCCCGTGGATCATGCCGTCGCCGAACATGCCGACAATCGAGGCGTCGATCCTGTACACCGGGCTCTGCTTCATCGAGGGGACGAACATCTCCGAGGCGCGCGGCACGAGCAAGCCGTTCGAGATGGTCGGGCGCCGTTCATCGACGCGTACAAGCTGGGCGACCACATGAATGCGCTCGAGTTGCCCGGCGTGCGATGGAGGCCGACGAGCTTCTTCCCGACTTCCTCCAAGCACAGAGACGCGCACTGCTTCGGCGTCCAGGCGCATCTGACGGACCGCAACAAGGTGCAGACGGTCACTCTCGGCCTGCATCTGATCAAGGCACTGCACGATCTGTTCCCGAATGACTTCCAGTTCCGCGCGTCGGGACCTTCGGGGAAGAGCTACTTCGACCTGCTTCTGGGGACGGACAAAGTGCGGGCGGCGATCGAGGCGGGCACGTCGGTTCCGCAGATCGTTTACTCCTGGCAGGAGGATCTGTCGGAGTTTACGAGGAAGCGCCAAGGGCATCTGCTGTACATTTGATCCCTCGTACTCCTACTCGTACTCGTACTCGTGATGCACCGATCGGGCGAAGCATTGGCGATTGTTGGCCGCACATCTCAGCAGTCCGATGGGCCAATGCTTCGCCCCTACGACATCGGTGTCGAGATTGTCGGCAACACATCTCGGCAGTCCGATGGGGGCCAATGTTTCGCCCCTACGACATAGATGTCGAGACGTGAAAAAGGGCGCGGATCCCGCCTTCCCCCGAACCCAGAAAATCTGAGCTGCGGAACCCACACCCTCTATCACATTAGACGCAGACAATCCCAGGATTGTTCACACTATCCGGCAAGCTCATCGAGAATCCGCTGGGCGGCGGCGACTCTGTCCTCAGCGCCGGTGATCGCACGGCCGATGACCATGTAGTCCGCCCCACATGATGCCGCTTCCGATGGAGTCATGATTCGCTTCTGGTCGTTCGCCGCGGCCCATGTCGGCCGCACTCCGGGTGTCACTACAACGAAATTCGGTCCGCAGGCCGACTTGATCGGGACGATCTCGTGTGGCGAACAGACGACCCCGTTCAGGCCGGCATTCTGCGCCAGTCGGGCGAGACGCGTGACCTGTCCCTCCATGATGATGGGGACGCCCAGTTCGGCGTGGAGCATGTGCTCGCTGATGCTGGTGAGGATCGTGACGCCGATGACGAGCGGTGTCTCGATTCCCTGCTTGCCGGCTTCCTCGGATGCTGCTTCGTGCGCCGCCCTCATCATCGCCGAGCCGCCGGTCGCGTGGACGTTGAACATCCAGACGCCCATGCGGACAGCCGCCCGCGCCGCGCCCGCGACGGTGTTCGGGATATCGTGGAACTTGCCGTCATAGAATATCCGCTCAGCGCCGGCCTCGCGGAGCGCCTCGAAGATGCGCGGACCGGTCGAGGTAAACAGCTCCATGCCGACCTTGAACCCGCCAACGTGATCGTTCAGCTCTCTGACCAGCTCAACCGCCTGCCCCTCGCTCGATACATCGAGCGCCAGAATGATCTTGTCCTTCACGTCACCCTCCTTCGTTGGAACACAGAAACACAGAACGGAAGCGGAGCACACAGAAGAGAATTCTGTGGTTTCTGTGCACCTCCGTGCTTCTGTGTTCTAAGTCCTTACCGCTCCGACTATCTCGCTGATGTGACTGAACCCGTGGCGGTCGAGGTAGGCCTCCAGGCCGTCGATGATCTCCATCGTGCAGTTCGGGTTCAGCGAAATTCGCCGTGCCGACCTGGACCGCATGTGCGCCCGCGAGCAGGAACTCGACCACGTCGTCCGCTGTCATTATTCCCCCGATGCCGATAACCGGAACCCCGACTGCCTGCGCCACCTGCCAGACCATCCGGAGCGCGACCGGCTTGATCGCAGGTCCGGACAGCCCGCCGGTGACGTTCGCGAGCCTGAACCTGCGCGTCTCAGGATCGATCGCCGTCCCGAGCAGCGTGTTGATCAACGAGACAGCATCAGCGCCGGAGTCGACGCAGACCCTCGCCATCTGGAGGATGTCCGTCACGTTTGGGGAGAGCTTCGGGATCAGGGGAAGCTTCGTCGCCTTCCGGACCGCGCTGATGACCGTGCCGAGCATCTCGCAATCAGTGCCGAACGCGATGCCGCCCTCCTTGACATTCGGGCAGGAGACATTGATCTCCAAGCCGTCGACGCCCTCCACGCCATCGAGCCGCCGGGCAACCTCGGCGTATTCGTCGACGGTCTTGCCAACGATGTTGACGATGACCGCCGTGTCGAACTGCCGCAGCCAGGGGATCTTGTCGTTGATGAGGCTCTCGATCCCGTCGTTCTGGAGGCCGATGGCGTTGAGCATCCCGGCGGGCGTCTCGGCGATCCGGTCGGGCGGATTCCCGGGCCAGGGATCGATCGACGTGCCCTTGGTCACGATCGCCCCGAGCCGGTTGAGATCGACCAGGCCCTCGTACTCCTTGCCGTAGCCGAACGTCCCGGACGCGACCATGACCGGGTTTTTCATATCTATCCCGGCAATTGTGGTGGCCAGTTTGCCCATTGCTAGAGGTCACTCTCTCCCTGTTCCCCAAGAAAGTCCCGCAGGTCTCGGGCAGTTCGGATTATCGGCTCATCAAGCCTCTTGCGCAATTCCGGGTCGATCTCGCCCTCTGCGTAACCCGTCGCCATACCAGTCCTAGTGTTCACTACCCAGGAGTTGGTCCAAATCCGCTCACCTAGCAACCGTCCGATGCCGCGAGCGACGCCCCCTACTACGCCTGCAACTGCAGCAAAAGTTGCCCTTTGCTTGTGCTTCTGTAGCAGTTTCGCGATGCGCCGGGCCCTCTCACTTCGATCGCACGGATTCGGCTTATTCATCGCAAGTCGCCTCCCTTCGTGGCAACAACCTTTGTCTAGTCCCAGATCACTTCCCGCGCATCGAAAACCGGGCCTTCGGCGCACGATCGGACGTACTTGAACGAGTCGCCGTCGCGGACCTTGATAACGCAGCTCAGGCATGCGCCCACACCGCAGGCCATCTTCGCCTCGACGGAGACCTGGCACTCACAGACATGCTCCCGTGCGAGCTTCGACACGGCCTTGAGCATCGGAGTCGGTCCGCAGGCGTAGACGATCGGCGGCACGCAGAACTCCTGGCCGTCAAGGCACTCAAACATCCTGTCGGTCACGAACCCATGGAAACCCGCGCTGCCGTCATCCGTGCAGGCATGGTAGTCATGACAGTGCTTCTCGAACTCCTGTCGAAATAAGATCAGGTCCGCCGTGCGAGCACCCGCGATGAAGGTCACGCGGTCGGAGCCAAAGCGCTCTTCCAGCTTGCGGCCCAGGAAGTAGAGAGGTACGGCCCCGATGCCGCCACCTACCAGGAGAAATGGTCTGGAATCGTCCGTCTCGGGGATCCTGAACCCCTGGCCGAGCGGGCCGAGGACATCGATGAGTTCCCCCGGTTTCCTCTCGGAGAGCGCCTTCGTGCCTCGCCCTCGGACCTCATACACGATAACGATCTTGCCTGATTCGGGGTCGGTATGATGTATGCTGAACGGCCGCCGAAGCAGAGGGTCGTATCCGCTGGGAGTGCAGAGAACGTGCACGAACTGCCCCGGCGAAGCAAGGCAAACGATCTCCGGAGCATCGAGCACAAGCTGGTGAATCCCTGGGCCGCGCTCCGCGTGCTCCAAAACCCTACACCTTAGCTGCTTCGGGGTGCTGCCCGTTCTCGTACCCTGACCGCAGGTATTGGTCGATGGTGAGGCAGTCAAAGATCTGTCCTTCCTTCTTCGATGACAGTGCGAGGAGCAGCGCCTTGGCCGTGTCGAGCGACGTCAGGCACGGGATGCCGTGCTCGACCGACGCTCGCCGGATCAGCGCGCCCTCCATCTCGATCTTCTTGTCCTGCGAGATCGTGTTGATCAGCAGGTCGATCTCCCCGCTGCGAATCAGATCGAGCAGGTTCGGCGACCCCTCGCTGATCTTCTTGACCTCAGTGCGCCTCGCAGCCCTTCTCATTCAGGAACTCCGCGGTGCCGTCGGTGGCGTAGATCTCGAAGCCGAGCCGCGCGAACCGTCGGATGATCGGCAGCGCCTCATCCTTGTCCTGGTCGGCGATGGTGGCGATCATCGATGCCCTTGCTGGGCACATCGACGCCGCACGCGACCATCGCCTTGTAGAGCGCGCGAGGAGAAGTCGCCGTCGACGCCCATGATCTCGCCGGTCGATTTCATCTCCGGGCCGAGGCGATATCGACTTCGTGAGCTTGGGAAGCGAGAAGACCGGCGCTTTGACCGCGAGGTTCTGCTGCTGCCGGGTAGAGGCCCGCCCTCGTAGCCCTGCTCCTTGAGGGTCTTGCCGAGCATGACGTCGCGTCGCCACCTTGATCATCGGGATGCCGGTGATCTTGGAGAGATACGGCACGGTGCGGCTGGCGCGCGGGTTGACCTCGAGCACGTACACCGTGTCGTTCTCGATCACGAACTGGATGTTCATCAGGCCCTTGACCTCCAAGCGCCTTCGCGAGCTTGATCGCGTGGCGCGACGATCTGGTCGATGACGCTCTTGCTGAGCGTCTGCGGCGGGCAGACGGCCATGCTGTCGCCGGAGTGAACGCCCGCGCGCTCGATGTGCTCCATGATGCCCGGGATCAGGCAGTCGACGCCGTCGGAGATGACGTCGACCTCGACTTCCTTGCCCAGGATGTACTTGTCCACCAGGATCGGCGCTTTCGGCGATGACCTCGACGACGTAGCTCATATAGCGAGAGCAGCTCCTCGGTGCTGTAGACGATCTCCATCGCGCGACCGCCGAGCACGTAGACGGCCGCACGAGCACCGGGTAGCCGATCTCCTCCGCGACCTCCACGGCGTCCGTCGAATTGGTGACCGCTCGTCCGGCCGGCTTCGGGATGTCGAGCTCTCGCAGCAGATGTGCTCGAACTTGTCCCGGTCCTCGGCGATCGTCGATCGACTCGAAGCGACGTGCCGAGGATCGGGACGCCCGCCTTGTGGAGCGGCTCGGCGAGGTTGATGGCGGTCTGGCCGCCGAACTGGACGATCACGCCGTCGGGCTTCTCGATGTCGATGATGTTCAGCACGTCCTCGGCGGTCAGCGGCTCGAAGTAGAGCTTGTCGGAGGTGTCGAAGTCGGTGCGAGACGGTCTCCGGGTTGTTGTTGATGATGATCGACTCGTAGCCCGCCTCCCGCAGCGCCCACACGGAGTGCACGCTGCAGTAGTCGAACTCGATCCCCTGCCCGATGCGGATCGGCCCCGAGCCGATGACGATGGCTTTCTTCCGGGGAATGGTTGATGGTTCATGGTTGATGGTTGATGCCGGATTCCGGATTCCGGATTCTGACTCCTGACTCCTGACTCCTGACTCCTGTGGAACGAAGAATTCCGCTTCGTCATCATCCTCATAGCAGGAGTAGAAGTACGGCGTCTGGGCCTCGAACTCGGCGGCGCAGGTGTCGACCATCTTGTAGGTCGGCAGAATTCCGAGCGCCTTGCGGAACTCGCGGACCTTGTCCTCCTCGGCGCCGGCCAGCTCGGCGATCACTTTGTCGGGGAAGCCGAACTGCTTGGCCTCCCGAAGCAGCTTGACGGTCCGATTCTGCTTCATGCGGGAGACGTCCGAACTCTCCGCCAGTTCGCGCAGGTCGGCGCCCGCGTCCCGGATGCTCGCCTCCATCTCGACCAGCCGCTTGATGCCGTGGAGGAACCAGGGATCGATCGCCGACAGCTCGACGATCTCCTCGACCATCATGCCGCGCCGGAACGCCTCCGCGATGACGAAGAGCCGCTCGTCGTTCGGCGTCTTGATCTTGTCCTCGATCTCCATCGGAGTCCAGGCGTCGGCGTTCTTGAGCCGCAGCCCGTACATGCCGATCTCCATCGAGCGGACGGCCTTCATCAGCGCCGCCTCGAAGGTCCGGTCGATGCGACATGACCTCGCCGGTCGCCTTCATCTGCGTGCCGATGGTGCGGTCCGCGACCTGTGAACTTGTCGAACGGCCAGCGTGGGATCTTGATGACGACAGTAGTCGAGCGTCGGCTCGAAGCAGGCCAGCGTCTTCTTCGTGACGGCGTTCGGAATCTCGTCGAGCGTGAGGCCGACCGCGATCTTGGCCGCGACGCGGGCGATCGGGTATCCGGTGGCCTTCGATGCCAGCGCCGAGGAGCGGCTGACCCTCGGGTTCACCTCGATGACGTAGTAGTCGAAGCTCTTCGGGTTGAGCGCGAGCTGGACGTTGCAGCCGCCTTCGATCCCGAGCGCGCGGATGATCTTGAGCGAGGCCGTCCGGAGCATCTGGTACTCCTTGTCCGAGAGCGTCTGGCTCGGCGCGACGACGATCGAGTCGCCGGTGTGGACGCCCATCGGGTCGAAGTTCTCCATGTTGCAGATGGTGATGCAGTTGTCCGCGCCGTCGCGCATCACCTCGTACTCGATCTCTTTCCAGCCGAGGAGGCACCGCTCGACCAGTATCTGGTGGCGCATGGAGAGCTTCAAGCCCGCGGATGCCGATCTCCATCAGCTCGTGCTCGTTGTGCGCTATCCCGCCGCCGGTGCCGCCGAGCGTATAGGCCGGGCGGACGATGAGCGGGTAGAGGCCGATCGCCGCGACCTCTTTGAGCTGCTCTCGGTCTCGACGATCCAGCTCTCGGGCACGGGCTCGCCGATGTCGTTCATGAGCTTCCGGAAGAACTCCCGGTCCTCCGCCTTCTGGATCGCGCTGAGCGGCGTGCCGAGCATCTCGACGCCGTACTTGTCGAGCACGCCACTGCGTTGCGAGCTCGGTCGCCAGGTTGAGGCCGGTCTGACCTCCGAGGGTCGGGAGCAGTCCGTCGGGGCGCTCCTGCTCGATCACGCGGCTGGCGAACTCGACGTTCAGCGGCTCGATGTAGACCTTGTCGGCGATCTCGGTGTCGGTCATGATCGTCGCGGGGTTCGAGTTGATCAGGACGACCTCGATGCCCTCCTCGCGCAGCGCCCGGCACGCCTGCGTCCCCGCGTAGTCGAACTCCGCCGCCTGACCGATGATGATCGGCCCGGAGCCGATGACCATGACTTTCTTGATGTCGTTTCGTTTCGGCATAATCCCTCGTTCTAGAGTCGCTTCCGAAGCATAACTTCCATGATCTCGCCGGGCACCAACCGCCCGAGTGTCTTTGAAAACAAAAGGTTCAACTTGAAAACTGCGGTCTTGAGTCCGCCGCCCGAGCCTCCGCCGGTCGCCTGCCCGCTCTTCTGGACCGTATATCTTACGTTCTGCACCAGGAAGAGGAATGGCAGATACGTGATCTTCTCTACTATCAGCCCGGCTCTCTCCGCTGCCCGGCGAATCGATCGCATATCGAAATGGTACAGATGCACGGGCAGGCACCATGGGTACCAGTTCGCCCCGAATATGCGCCTCTCGATGCACCGACAGTTCGGCAGCGAAATGAGAGCCGCACCGCCTGGTTTGAGCAGATCGCGCACTCTTTCCAGCAGTGCGACCGGATCGTCCACATGCTCGATCAGGTGCGACATCAGGACTGCGTCGAATGACTCCTTGTCCGCGTCCAGGCTTGACAGGTCGCCGGTGATGACGTTCAGGCCTCTCTCTTCCCGCGCAACCCGAGAGCTTTCCTCTCCCAACTCGACCCCAAAGACCTCGAATCCGCGGTCCCTCATCATCTCCAGAAAGAGGCCCTGACCGCAGCCGATATCGAGCACGCGCTTCCCTGATCCGGGCCCGATCGCTCTTTCGAGGCGGTCGGCCAGGCGACTCTGATACATTCTGATGCGGGCCGCCTTACCTGAATCAGCCCTCTCGTCGGGCTCGTAGTACTTCGCTCTCTCCTCTTCCGGGATCAGCGGCTCTGTTACACAGAGACCGCATTCCGTGCACCGCATCACCCTGAACTCGCCCGGTAGACCCCGCATCCGGTCCGGGCCGGCGATCACCAGTTCATAGGACTCGCCATCGCATAAGATGCAGGGAGTCTTCATCGATCAAGCCGCACGCATGGCCTCAATCTCATTCGGCGTATATGCGAGCAATATGCCGATCTGCTGGGCATCCTCGCCAAGTTCCTCGCGCAACACAGATCGGATCTTGGTCTGGCGATCAACGTGATCCACATCTTCAAATCCAGCCCAGATAACGGAGCCGGACATCCGGCCGCCCGACGGCGGGTCGATCTCGACTTCCATTCCTGGAAATGCGATCTTAAGGATGCTCTTCACTCTCTCTTCCATTCTTGCTCTCCTTGGTTGATGATCTCATGAGCGTGGCCCAGAACTCTGCGGGCAAGATTCCGCCACCGCTCGCCCGGGACTCTGAACTCAGCTTTGATCCCACTCAGATAGTCAAGTAGCTGACGTTCGGAGTAGTAGCGATGATTGCTGCGCCACCTTGTGTTCATTAAGACGAACAGAGCCGAGAAGCGGCCCAACTGCCCACTTGGAACCGCATCGTAGTACCCCGACTCCTTTGCCAATTGCTGCAAGTCGTGCCGCGACTCGAAGTCTCTTCTCCGCCTCAGAAGCCAACCTCTCAGGTGGCACTCGACCGCAAGCCCCGAAAGATAGTGCGTCAGGTAATATGATCTGCCATCAAACAGATCTTGGGCTCTGGCCAAGTGCTCCTTAGCTGCTGCGCGATATGTTTCTTCCGTGCAGAACATAGCAGCTAGCTCCTGTCCACTATCTCGAGGAACCGCTTGAACAGATATCCGCTGTCCCTCGGGCCGGGAGACGCCTCCGGGTGGTACTGGACCGAGAAGATCGGCAGCTCCATGTGCCGTAGACCCTCGACCGTGCCGTCGTTCATGTTGACGTGCGCCACCTCCGCGCCGGAGCCTTTGAGACCCTCGGGATCGACCGCATAGCCGTGGTTCTGGGAGGTGATGTAGACGCGCCCGGTCGCCTTGTCCTGCACCGGATGATTCCCGCCTCGGTGGCCGAACTTGAGCTTGAAGGTCTCGCTCCCGAACGCGCGCCCGAGAATCTGGTGTCCGAGGCATATCCCCATGATCGGCTTCTTCCCGATGCACTTCCTTACGTTCTCCAGCGCATAATCGAGCCTCGCGGGATCGCCCGGTCCCGGCGAGAAAACGATGCCGTCGGGATCCGACTCGAGAATCGCTTCGGCCGGATAGTCGCACGGGTAGACGGTCACCTTGTAGCCGAGGCCCGCCAGATTGCGCATGATGTTGTACTTCACGCCGTAATCTACCAGCGCGATGTGTCGCTGTTCGCTGAGGGGCGCGCCCTCGACACCATCGCAGACCGACTGTCCCTGCCAGGTGTACGGCTTGTCGATCGAGACCTTGCGCACGAAGTCGATCAGCCCGTAGTCCGGCGACTCCTCGATCGTCTTCAGCAGTTCCGCGGGCGATGCCTCGGTCGAGATCGCGCCCATCATGACTCCGCGCACCCTGAGATGCTTCGTAAGCATCCGGGTGTCGATCCCCTTGATGCCGACGACGCCGTGGCCGGTCAGGAACTCGTCGAGCGAGCCGACCGACCGCCAGTTGCTCGGCGCGTCGCAGAGGCGCTTGATGATGAACCCGGCGACCTGCACTCCGCGGGATTCGAAGTCCTGCGGCGAGACGCCGTAGTTGCCGATCAGCGGATATGTCATGGTGAGGAGCTGTCCGGCGAACGATGGGTCGGTGAGCATCTCCTGGTAGCCGGTCATACAGGTACTGAAGACCGCCTCACCGAGCGTCGTACCGTTCGCCCCCAGGGATTCACCCTCGAATGTTGTACCGTCCGAAAGGACGAGGATCGATTTCTTCACAGTGTAACTCCACATGGTTGATGGTTTATGGTTTATGGTTTATGGTTGATGCGGACCCAGTCTGCCATCAACCATGAACCATCAACCATCAACCATACTCTCTCTCATGCTTTGCCGAATTGATTCTCGGCGATGAATGTGCGCACGTTGTCACGCACCTCCTCGAAGACCCTGCCCTGCCTGACCAGCGAGTCGAGCGCCTGGGAGAGCGTCGTGAGCGCGTGCAACCTGTAGCCCATCCCGGCCAGTATTTCGCCGCCGCCCTGCTCGCGGTCGAGGATGATCGCCACATCACTGACCTGAAGGCCTGCCCACGTGAGCGGTCTGATCGCCTCGATCTTCGCCCCGCCGTCGGTGATCACGTCATCGACGATGAGCACCCGCTCTCCCTGCTCGTACTTGCCCTCGATCGTCTTGCCCGTGCCGTAATCCTTGGCTTCCTTGCGCGGGTAGATCATCGGCAGATTGCCCGCGAGGGACATCGCCACCGCGATCGGAAGCCCGGCATACGGCAGCCCGGCGATCCGGTCGAACTCGAGCGGGCGGACCATCTCGACCATCTTCTCCGCGACCATCGCCAACGCATCCGGGTGTGAGACCAGGACGCGGAAGTCGACGTAGACCGGCGACATGATCCCGCTCTTCAGCTTGAACTCGCCGAACTTGATGCATCCGATATCGAAAAGATCATTGTATAGCGTATCCATACTGTACGTTCTCCTGTGCCCTTTCCGTTTGACCCTTTCGGTCCAGCCTAGGTCATCAGAGTTTTATCGCCTCTGCAATCAGCACCAGTTTACGAAAAGCATGCGTTTTGCATGGCGCTGTGTCGTACGGATTACTACCGGTTTCCGAGTTCGACACCATCAAGGTAACTCTAAAGGTACCCGTGCTCACGTAAAGCTCCCGGGCCCTCGCAGCACCCAAGGCGACATCAGCAGCGCTCAATGATTCTTCCTGCTGACCACCCATAGAATCCACAACTTCTAAGTGCACGCTACCAAAGCCAAGATCAGGAACGGAAGCAGTTACCCTGACCCATTGCTTGCTAGTAGCCCAATGGAACTCTATTTCTCTGGACTGAGACTTGTAGCCAAAGTCTGGGTCTGCCGGACCAACTGGCAAAGTGATCTTCTGAGGTTTCGGGTTGGGATCAGACCTCGACCTCTCCTCAGTTGTCTGCTCGCCAGGCGGCTCGGCCCTATGGCCATTCCAGCTTTCTCCTGGCGGTCTCATAGTGTCCGCTTGTCCTGAAATGGGGGTAGTGGCGGTATTGCCTTGCGATTGCCCTCTGTTTGACCTACCGCTTTCGGTCACACTAGGCGGGTGAGACGACGGCAAGGCATCACTGGACCGCTGCCTGCCAGGGAATTGCATCACCATTATCAGAACCGCGATGATCGTACCAACCGCGCCTATTGCGGTCCAAACGAGCTGTGGGTTGTAACCTGACTTCATGATGACTCCTCTAGACGAATCCCGTCTCTCAAGCCGTGAGTCGAGGTCTACACGCCACTCCACCGTTGTACAATGCTAGTTTCTGCATACCTGGACTGCCCTCCCCGTTCGCGCCGACTCGATCGCGGCCTCCATGACCGCGACCGCCGCCCGTGCTTCCGGGCCGCCGGTCTCCGGACGCTTGCCCGTGACGATGCACTCGGCGAACTCCCGGTATTCATCCGCGATCAGATCGAGCTTCTCGCACGGGATGTCCGTGAGGTTGCCGTCGACATCGTAAAGCTTCAGATTCGACCTCAGGCAGTCGACCTCGATGTAGCCGTCCGTGCCGTAGATGCATGTTTCGGTCTTCGCGGGCGAGACATAGGTGTCGCCGATGTAGCCGAGCATGCCCGCCTTGAAGCGAACGATCACCTGCGTGACCTCGTCGATCTCGCACGGGAGGCACTTCTTGGCGAACATGGCATTGACCTCGACCGCCGGACCGACCAGATAGTGCATCGTCTCGATCTGATGGATGCCGAGCAGGTTGAGCGGCCCGCCGGGACACTTCTCGTTGTACCAGCGCCACTGGCCTTCCTTGAGGGTCCATCCTCCACGGTGCGACTGATGGCCCTCGAGCATGACGACCTCGCCGATCCGACCCTCGTCGATGAGCTGTCTGGCCTTCCGAACCGCCGGAATGCGTCGAAGGCAGTGACCGACCTGCAGCAGGACGCCCGCATCCTCGCACGCGCCAATGATCCGGTCGCACTCCTGAAGCGTATTGGCGAGCGGCTTCTCGACGAATATGTGCTTCCCGCGCCCGGCGACCTCTACGGCGACGGGAGTATGGACATGGTTCGGGATGACGAGGATCACGCCCTCGATGGATTCGTCACCGAGCACTTCCTCCCACGATACGGCGGGAGGAACCGGCATCTCGATCCGCCGCTGCTCGATCACCTCGGGACTGGCGTCGAACCAGGTGACGAGATCGAGCACGTCGGCCGTGGCTCTCACCGCCTCGATGCTTCTTTCGCCTCCCCAGCCGCCCAGACCGACCAGAGCAACTCGTGCTTTCCTCAAACCGCTACCTCACTGAATCTCAGACCGCAGACCTTAGACATTGGACCTTAGACCCAAGGCCCAATATCCAAAGTCCAGCGTCCAAGGTCTAAAGTCTATCCCCAACTATCTTCCCGCCGACGATGGTCTTGACCGGAAGCCCGGTGAGCCTCCGCCCGCCGAGCGGTGTGTTCTTCGACCGTGACTCGAACTTCGAGGGATCGACCACCCATTCGGCGTCGAGATCGATCACTGTCACGTCGGCCGGCGACCCGACCTCGAGTGAGCCACCCTCGACCCCAAGCACGCGCGCGGGAGCGAATGACATCTTCTCTATCGCATCCGCGAGCGTGAGGGTTCCCGGTTTCACCAATTCGGTAACCGTCAGCCCGACCGCCGTCTCGAGGCCGACCATGCCGTTGAGCGCGACTGCGAACTCGGTCTCCTTCTCTTCGATTGCGTGCGGAGCGTGATCGGTGGCGATGACATCGATCGTGCCGTCCGCGAGTCCCTCCTTGATCGCCGCCACGTCGTCCGCGGTACGGAGCGGCGGGTTGATCTTCGCGTTAGTGTCATATCCCACGACGGCCTCTTCGGTGAGCGTGAAATACTGCGGGCAGGTCTCGCACGTGACCCTGACGCCGTCTTCCTTCGCGCGCCGGATCAGGTTGACCGAACCCATCGTGCTCACGTGCTGGATGTGCAGCCGGCAGCCGGTCATCCGCGCGAGCGTGATGTTGCGGGCGACCATGACCTCCTCCGCCTCGTGGGAGATCCCCTTCAGGCCGAGGATCGTGGACGTCAGGCCCTCGTTCATGAAGCCCTCCGCGCTGAGTGAAAGATCCTCGCAGTGGACGACGACCGGCACGTCGAGCATCGCGCAGTACTCCATCACACGGCGCATGATGATCGAACTCTGGATCGGAAATGCGTCGTCGGTGAACGCAACCGCCCCACCCTCGCGCATGTCGCCCATCTCAGCCATCTCTTCGCCCTGGAGGCCCTTGGTGAGCGCGCCCATCGGATAGACTCTCACCAGTCCGACCTCGTCCGCACGCCCGAGAATCGACTCGATCACCGAACGGTTGTCGGCCACCGGATTCGTGTTCGGCATGCAGGCGACCGCGGTGAATCCCACCGGCGGCCGCGGCTCTCGATCCGGACTCTATATCCTCTTTATACTCGAAGCCCGGCTCTCGGAGGTGGACGTGCATGTCTATCAGACCAGGGAGCACGACCTTGCCGGAGACGTCGATCACCTCATCGGCGGTCTCGATCTCGCCGATCTGCGCGATCTTGCCGTCCTCGATGAGCAGATCGGCGACCTTGTCGAGGTGCTGAGACGGATCAACGATTCGTCCACCCTTAAGCAGCAACATCGGCGGGACCTCCTCCCAGCAGCAGATAGAGCAGCGCCATCCGGACCGCGACGCCGTTCGTCACCTGGGTCTCGACCATCGAAACGCTCGAATCGGCGACATCGGGCATGATCTCGACGCCGCGGTTCATCGGCCCGGGATGCATCACGATCACGTCGCCCTTGGCGTGCTTCAGGCGTTCCTTTGTGATGCCGAAAAACTTGGAATACTCGCGGATGCTCGGGAAGAGCCCCTTCTGCATCCGTTCGAGCTGAATCCGCAGGACGTTCACGACATCGACGCCCCTGATCCCCTCTTCGACGTTCGTGTAGACCTCGCACGGAAGCTTCTCGGCTTCCGGCGGCATGAGCGTCCTCGGCCCGCACGAGCCGAACCTTCGCGCCCATCTTCGTCAGACCCCAGAGGTTGGAGCGCGCGACCCGACTGTGCAGGATGTCGCCGACGATCGCGACCGTCAAGCCTTCGAGCGTCCCCTTCGCCTCGAGGATCGTGAGCATGTCGAGGAGTCCCTGGCTCGGGTGCTCGTGCATGCCGTCGCCGGCGTTGATGACCGACTCCGGGATCAGGCTCGCGGCGAAGGCGGGAGCGCCGGATGCGCCGTGCCGGATGACGAAGACGTCCGGTTTCATGGCCCGCAAGGTCAGGATCGTGTCCTTGAACGACTCACCCTTCGCCACGCTGCTCGAGGCAACCGCGATGCTCGACGTGTCGGCGCTCAGGATCTTGGCCGCGATCTCGAATGAGGTCCTCGTGCGCGTGCTCGCCTCGTAGAACAGCGTGATCACCGACCGTCCTCTGAGCGTCGGGACCTTCTTGATCTGGCGTCCGAGGATGTCCTTGAAGGAGATCGCCGTCTGAAGAATCAGCTCGATCTCTTCAGCGGACATCTCTTGCAGGCCGAGGATGTCCTTGCGCTTCAGGCGTGACCTCGCTCCGTCCGGCGCGGTCGGGATGACCACCGGCCTGTCCACGGATTCCTTGATCTGCTTAAGACTCGTCATGCCGTACCTCCACTGAGCAGACCTTCTCTGCCTCCGACCGTAGGGGCGATCCTTCAACGGTCGCCCGCCTGGTTAGGAATCTGCTCTGGTCCTCCGTCACGCGGGCGACCGTTGAAGGATCGCCCCTACGGTCGGAGGCAGAGCGGTCAAGCTCTCAGCTTTCGGATGCAAACCCGGTCTTCTCCCTCGATCTCGGTGAGTTGCACGTCGACCATCTCCGAGCGGGAAGTGGGAATATTCTTGCCTACATAATCGGGCCGGACCGGAAGCTCCCGGTGGCCGCGATCGATCAGGACCGCAAGCTGGATGGCGGCCGGCCTGCCGATGTCCATCAGCGCGTCGAGCGCCGAGCGTATCGTCCGCCCGGTGTAGATGACCTCGTCCACCAGCACGAGCACCCGCCCGGTGACCTCGAAGGGGATCTCCGTCGTGCCGACCGCGGGCTGTCTTGTCGCGATGTCGTCGCGGTAGAGAGTGATATCGAGGACGCCGACGGGCACCTTCGCGCCCTCGATTGTGCTGATTATCTCCGCGAGCCTGTAGGCGAGCGGCGCGCCCTTACGCCGAATACCAACGATCCCGAGTTTCTCCGCTCCCTTGTTGCGTTCTATGATCTCATGGGCGATTCGAGTGAGGGCGCGGCGCATGTCATCCGCGTCCATCACCTGTCCGCCGTCGCTGTTCGGTGAGTTCTCAGCCATATCCTTGGCCTCCGTTAGTTCCCTGTAGCCTAGCCCCTTGTGGGCGTTCGGACGGGCACAAGGCCCTGGGCTACGGAATACACAAAAACGCCTCCCTGCGCGGTGAGCAAGGAGGCGTGATCTGCCTGATATGTACGCGAAAGCCACGCACCCTTGTCGGCCTCGCAGGACCAACTTAAAGGTGTTCCGTTAAGTTTCACACACTATACCAGGCGCCTCCCCACCGTGTCAATAGGCTTTTTTTGGCGCGCGTTCTTTTGCATCGGAGCTTGTCATTCTGAGCGGAGCGAAGAATCTGTCTGCGCGGGGCTTGGCTCTTCACTCCGCGCAGAATGACGACGGTGCTTATTGTCGTAAGACCGGGCAGCGAAAAAATTTCCCCGGTACTCCTCGAATGGCACGGTTCTTGCACTTAGCACTGGTGTACATGTGACGCAACAAGCGTATCTCACCCCCCACGTGAGGAGAAGCATATAATCGCGGAAAGGACAGGGACTACTATGAAAGCAATAGCTTGGCCAGTGGTTTTCATGACCGTTCTGGCAGGACTTCTAACCCTGCCAGGGACGGCGAGCGCGAGATCCGCGGGGGACAACGCGTTCTTAATCGAGTATGCGAGCACTGTCGAAGGACTTGTAGGGCAGGTTGATGACAGCCGGCTTCTGGTGCTGCGTTACGCCAAGTTCTACAAAGCCGATCCATCGACGGTCATCACGTACTTCAAGAACGAACTGTCGATTGAGGAACTGACCGAGGATATCGAGGTCAATGTCTATCATCGGAAGGGCACCGACTTCGAGGGCGTTCTGACAAAGTTCAAGAAGGGAACGAAGGTTTTCGTAAACCGGAATGGGATTCCCATCCTGCAGCTCGGATCAGGCAACCCGATGGTCGATTCGCTGCCGGGCAGCGACGTCAAGAAGCTGCCGAACAAGCCTGAGAATGGCACGCAGCCGACAACGCCGCCAAACGGTACGCAGGCAGTGACGAACCCGCCACCGACCACAACGACGCCGCCGCCGACAACGACGACTGCGCCGCCGGTCGAGATTGCGAACAATCAGTTGCCTACAACCGTGCCTGGAGCGGCGACATCACCGCTCGGCGCGCCGGCTGAGCCGGTCTCCGCAGTTCTTGCGTCCGGTCCGATCGAGACGATCACAAGAGGCGGCTCGGGAATCGGCCGGTTGGCAGGATGGATTCTGCCCGTAGGTCTTGCAGGAGCGGCGCTGATGGGCGCCGGCGGAGGTGGAGGCGGCAACCCGCCCAACACACCGGATCCCGTCGTGCCAGAGCCCGGAGGTATCCTTGCACTCGGAACGGGTGTGGTCTCTCTCGCAAGCATGGCTTATCATCGGCGAATCAGAAGACGGTAGTCTGAGGTCCCTGCTCATATTCCCTTAGGGGGAGATGGAGAACGGCAAGACCTGCCGATCTCCATCTCCCCCATTTGCATTTCAGGCCGCCTGCTGTCATTCTGAGCGAAGTGAAGAATCTGGCGTTTGAACTGCCCTCGGTAGCCAGATTCCTCACTTCGCTCCTAAGAAAACGCCGATCCCCTGACGACTCCCGTCGTCGGGGCCGCCGCCCGACGACGGGAGTCGTCAGGGGATCGGCGTTTTCTGCTGGAAATAACCGCGTTCTGCGCGGTTCGTTGCTCAGAATGACATGAATAACGCAGGCTAGATCTTCCAGGGCTTGCGCATCGGACGGTTGATGAACTGATTCGCCTCGTCGTCGTTGATGAATAGCTCCTTCTCGGGGTCCCAGTTCAGCCTCCGACCATGCAGGCGGAGCGAGATATTCCCCAGGTGGCAGATGCTCACCGAGCGATGGCCGATCTCGGCATCGCAGATCGGCTGCTTCCGGCTTCGGATGCAATCCACGAAGTCCTTGCGGTGGTCGTTCGACTCGTAGAGCTTGATGGCATTGGCGGGAAGCGGATCATCGAGCAGCTTCTGATCGCTCGCACGGAGCGCGCCTCTGCTCACGAAGATCCAGCCCTCTTCGCCTTCGAAGTGGACGCCGTTTTCGCCCTCATTGGTGGCAATCAGCGGTGTGCCGTCCGCATACGTATACGTGACCCCGAACTCCGGAAACGTGTTGTAGCAGTTCTGTCCAACCTTCTCAGGCGGCACGCCCGTCGCCTCTATCTTGACGGGACCTGTGCGATCGGTGCCGAGTCCCCACTGGGCGATGTCGTTGTGGTGCGCGCCCCAGTCGGTCATCATGCCGCCGGAGTACTCGAGCCACCATCGGAAGGTGCCGTGCGTACGCTCGGTGAACGTAGTCGGTGTAGAACGCCGGGCCGAGCCACATGTCCCAGTCGAGGTCGGATGGGATCGGCTTCGCCTCGAACGGACCGCCAGTGGGGCCGCCGGGCAGATGCGCCTCGACCCACTTGATCTTGCCGATCCGGCCGTTCCGCACCAGTTCGCATGCCTTCCGGAACTGGCTCTCGGAGCGCTGCTGGCTGCCGGTCTGGAACACGCGCTGGTCTCCCTCCAGACCTGGACGAGCTTCTTGCCCTCGTCGATGGTCAGCGTGAGCGGCTTCTCGCAGTAGACATCCTTGCCGGCCTTCATGGCCGCGATGCAGATGATCGTGTGCCAGTGATCGGGTGTGCCGATGACGACTGCGTCGATGTCCTTACGGCTGAGAAGCTCGCGGAAGTCCTTGTAGCCCTTGCAGTCCGGCCCGAATTCCTTCACGGCCTCAGCAAGATGCTGGGCATCCACATCACAAGCCGCCACGCACTTGCAGCCTTCGACGCCGGCAATGCCTCTTGCATCACCCAGGCCCATCCGGTATCCGCCCTTGCTTCCCCCGGGGCCGATGACGCCAAACTGGATCGTGTCATTCGGACCGATCTTCCGCGTCTTCGGAGCAGGCTTCGGCTTGCCGAAGTAGTCGTCCGCCGATGCATCCGCGGCCTTGGATATCACGATCGGCAGACCAACAGCGGCCAAGCCCGACAGTGAGCCGGTCAGAAACCGGCGTCTCGATATCCCTGAATCTTTCTCGTTCTCCACTCAGAACCCTCCCATACTAGTTGAAGCATGGAAGCGCACGCACTCCCACCTTTACCGATTCGTTACGCACCGGTGACTGATTGTCCTTCCCGGCATTGACACTTCATCATTGCCGTGATACCATATCTCAGGATTACCGATCTGCTTCCCTCCGTGCCCTCTGTGTCTCCTTGGTTGGTTCTCATGGCGCTTATCTCACTAAACTCAGTTCGTAAGTCGTTCGGCGGGTTCGACGTACTCGATGAGGTGACCTTCACTATCGGCGCATCGGAGAAGGTCGCGCTCGTCGGGCCAAACGGCTCGGGGAAGACCACCATCCTGCGAATGATCGTCGGTCAGGACGACGCCGACAGTGGTACCGTGCAGGTCATCGGCGGCACGAGCATCGGCTTCATGCCTCAGGATTCCGAGCTGACCGGCGGCGGGGACCTGGTGGAAGAAGTCTCCAACGCCACGACCGAGATCAAGCACCTGGAGCGGGAGCTTCGACGCCTCGAATCGGCGATGAGTGCAGGCGACACTGCGTCGTCGGGAGGACGAGGCTCCGTCCGAGCTGACGACCCTGCGGCTCGGACGGAGCCTCGCCCTCCCGACGACGCAGTGCACGAGATGGAAGCGCTGATCGCCGAATACGGGGAGGTCCAGCACGAGTTCGAGCGACTGGGAGGGTATGCGTTCGACGCGGAGGTCAAGTCCACTCTGAGCGGACTCGGGCTCGGACCGGAGCATTGGGAGAAGCCGGTCACCGTCCTGAGCGGCGGGCAGAAGACGCGCGCCGCTCTCGCGAAGCTCCTGCTCCAGAAGCCGGACGTCCTGCTCCTCGACGAGCCTACGAATCACCTCGATATCGAGGCGTGCGAATGGCTTGAGGAGTTCCTGCAGGACTTCTCCGGCGCGGTATTCGTCGTTTCGCACGATCGGTACTTCCTCGACCGCGTGGTCACCAAGGTCGTGGATCTCCACGAGGGGTTCACCAGAAGCTATCCCGGCAACTACACCGCCTATGCCCGACAGAAGGAGGAGGTCCTCCGCCAGCAGGCCGAGAGCTACGACCGCCAGCAGGCCGAGATCGCCAAGCTGACGGATTTCATCTCGCGCTATCATGCCGGCCAGCGCCATAGGGAGGCCAAGAGCCGCGGGAGGACGCTCGACAAGATGGTGCGCGTCCGGAAGCCGCGCATGGAATCCGAGAAGATCCACGTCCGGCTCGATGCGGGGAGTTCGAGCGGCCACATCGTTCTCGATCTGCAGGATGTGGCTAAGGGATTCGACGGGAAGACACTTTTCACCGGGCTGAACCTGCTCGTCGAGAACGGCGACCGGATCGGGCTGGTCGGACCGAACGGCTCAGGGAAGACGACCCTCCTCCGCATGATACTCGGTGACGAGGAGCCGTCCGCAGGCACCGTCAGTATCGGATACGGCGTCGAGATGGGCTACTTCGCCCAGGACCTGGCGGGCCTCGACCCGGAGAACACCGTCCTGGAGGAGTTGCTGGAATCCGCCGACCTGAAGCCCGGCGAGGCGCGGAACCTCCTCGCGCGATTCCTCTTCAGGGGCGATGACGTGTTCAAGTCGGTCGCCAGATTGAGCGGCGGGGAGCGAAACAGACTCGTCCTTGCCAAGCTGATGCTCCAGAAGCCGAACCTGCTGCTCCTCGACGAGCCGACGAACCACCTCGACATCGACTCCCGGCAGGCGCTCGATCAGGCGCTCAAGGAGTTTGCGGGCACGGTCATCCTCACTTCCCACGACCGATATCTTCTGAACTCCGTGGCCACCCGGATCGTCGAAATAGCTAATGGAGCCTCGAAAGTCTTCGAGGGGAACTACGACTTCTTCGTCGAACGCGCGCGGTCTCACCGGACGCGCATACGGCCGGCCAAGAAGAAGCCGAAACCGAAGCCGGTGGCGACAAGCGGGCCTAAAGGTCCCAATGCGGCCGACTACGAGCGTGAGATTGAGGCAACCGAGGCGCGCCTTGGGGAGTTGACCGATCTGCTCGGGCGTCCTGAGACCTACGCGGATGGCGCTGTCGCGGCTGCGACCCAAGCCGAATACCATGAAGTGGCCTCCCGCATCGAGCAACTCTACGCCGAGTGGGAGCAGGCGCTGGGGGACTGACGCCGAATGCTTGATAATTGTTCACTTTTCGACTTCCGCACGCGACTAAACAGTCGGATATGCGGACTTTAGATGCAACCATGGTGATGAGCGAAACGGGGAAGCCGGCAGCGTTGAACACGGCAATCGAGGACGAAGGCGCGATTCTTGTCCACAGGTACCTCGCGGGCGAGGAAAGAGCGTTCGACGAACTCGTTGTCCGATATCAGCCATATGTGTACAACGTCTGCCTCCAGATGCTCGACAATCCGTCGGATGCCGAGGATACGGCTCAGAACGTCTTCGTCGCCGTGTACAGAGCATTGCCCAGATTCCGGATGCAGTCGAAAGTATCGACGTGGATATACCGCATAGCCGTCAATCAGTGCATCAGTTCGCGCAGGGGCCGCCGGGAGGAGTTGCCGATCGAATGCGAGATCAGCGATTCCACCCCGCACTTCGAGGATGCTGAGAAGCGCCGTGAGATCGGCCATCTCATGCAGAAACTTGCCCCTCATTATCGCGCCGTTCTCGTCCTAAAATACTACCGTGAACTATCCTACGAAGAGATAGCGGATATCCTGGCCTGGTCGCCGGACAAGGTCAAGTGCTACCTGCACCGGGCGAGGAATATCTTCAAGAAGATGTATGAAGCTGAACATGGGGGAACGTTATGAAATGCTCGAGGGTCCGTGACAAGCTGATGGACTACACCTCGGCAGAACTACCGCCGAGCGAGTTTCAGCAGATGAACGAACACCTGATGGCCTGCGAGGATTGCCGGAGGGAATTGGATCTTGCCCGCGACGCTTCGTCGGCTCTGGAAGTGCTCAGTGGGGAAGCGCCCACCCCTGCACTCGTCATGGCTGTCAGGGAGAAGATAGATCGTGGCCGAGCGACCGGGCGTCCGGTGCTCGTTCCCAGGCTGGCGATGGGATTCTCCGCAGCGGCGTTGATCGCCCTGGCGATCACAGGCTGGCTGCGATTCGGCTCTGTCGATCGGACGGTCATCACGGCTGTGAAGCCCGGAAGCGATCAGGTCCTGCAGAACAGGTCGCCTGAGAGCGCGAAGACGCCTCCCGCACCGGCCCTCGATGCGGATGGGCAGCAGCCCACCACTCTCGCGCTCAACAGCGCCGGACGGCCAGCAGTCGTGACTGCGAAGCAAGGAACGAGACGCGTCCGCGTCGTCCTGCCGAGGACCAGCCTGGGCGCCGAGATGACACCGGGCGTTATGCCCGAAGTCGATTCCGAGCCGGTCATACTCTTCGCGCTCCAGCCAAAGGAACCGGAGATCTTCGTAACTCACCTCGATGGCACAGATGGAGAGTCACCTACCGAGCTTACAGTTGTTCGCGAGTTCGACGACGGCGGCAACATAAGCTCTGTCACCATAGAGGGAACGCCGTCCGCGAGCAGTACGGGCGACGTGGTCCCGGCCTCGGATAGAACGCATCTGCTCGATGTTCCAGCTGCCAACAACCTGGAGGCGAGATACCCGGATGCAGGAGGAATCACAAGAAATGCGTAGACTATTCACAGTCGCGATCGTGCTGCTGACACTCTCGTCGTGGGTACATGCACAGCAGCAGGGGTCGGGCGAGAAAACCCAGCGGACCTCCAAGGAGACATACTTGCGGTCCGGGCTCATCTATGGATTCGGCGGGCCGGATCTGTTCCGAATCGGGGATACGTTCTTCGGTGAGTCGGTCTGGATGAAGTGGCCGGATAAGCGCGTCACTCTCGACTTCAAGAACGCCAGCATCTCGGAAATCGCCAAGACTATGCAGGAGCAGACGGGGATCGAGTTCATCGTCGGCGAAGGCGTGCCTTCGGGCCTGAAGATCACGATCCACGTAAGCGAGATGCGGATCAGAGAGTTCCTGGATACGCTGACGTCGACCACGGGATTGATATACGTCCCGGAAAGCCGTACTCCAGAGGAGACGGAGGCGGCGGAACCCAAGAGAGAGGGCTCGAAGGGCGAGGCAGCCGGTGTGGAGATGGGTATCCCGCTGCCTCCGGGAGCCCAGGTATTCCTTACGACCGGCAGACCTCAGCCGCAGATCGTCACCCACGTGACCATCCTGAACCCACGGAGCGAGGGCATCGTGGTCAACATGGGGAAGGTATCAGTCTCCCTGAAGAACGCCGATCCGATCGATGCCGTCACCAAGCTGATCAACCAGATAAAGGGCGCGAGTTACGTGGTAATGAGCCTCAGTGACTACCTCGCGCTTCAGTCGCCCGATGACGAGGCCAGGGTACAGAAGGCTTTGAAGAAGGCGGTCAGACCCAAGGTCACGCTGGAGCTTAGAAGTGTCGAGGTCGCCGACGCGCTGACTCAGCTCTCGGTCTCCGGCAAGTTCTACCTTACCATCCCTAAGCCCGGAGCGCCGAACTTCCTGATTATCCCGGACGTGGTCGTCACCGACGAGAGTGCGCTCCCGAGCCCGCCGATACTCTACTGGAGTTCGCCGGCTCGAAGCGCGAGAGAACAGGCCATCTGCATGCAGTACACCAAGGAGATGGCCGAGGCCATACTCAAGTACGCCAGTGAGAACGGCGGAATGCTCCCCGACGCCACAAGGTGGGTGGAGTTGATACCCGTCAGAAACGAATACCTCGAAAAGCGCATGCCCGGCGGTAGATATCAGTACTCGTACGGCATGAACATCAATCTTAGCAAGGTGAACCTAAGCGCCATCAGGCGACCGGGGCAGACCGTGTTGCTGTTCGAATCTGACACCACTCGGGGTTGGGGCAGCGAGAATGAGGTCATCAACTCAGCGCGACATCCGGGGGGCGTTGTGTACGGTTTCGCTGATGGCAGCGTAAGGATATTGATCGAAAAGCCGAACTTCAAGCCATAGGAGTCTCGGCAGTCAGGCACGCTACACTGCTACACGGGTACCGGAGAGTGAATGAATCCCCACTCTGGTACCCGCTTTTTTTGTGGCATTGGAGTATCGGAGTAATGGAGTGCTGGGAATCGCCTGAGCTGTCCATTTCTCCGTTACCCCAACACTCCAACCCCGGCAAACAGGTTCATCTGGACCGCGCGTGCCCCTGGACGCCACGTGAGACTGGCGCTGTCTCTCAAGGCCACATCCAGGATCACATCCCTGCACTTCCGCTCCGACAGCCTGGACTGGACGTACCGCCTCGCGGTCCGGGGCGAGTTGTTGGTGTCACTGAGGTGAGCCAGCCAGAAGGTGGCGGGCTGTCCTGCCGATGCATGGGCGAGGATCAGGTCCGCGGCTGCCTCATTCGATAGGTGCCCGAGTTTGCCCATTATCCGGTCTTTCAGGAATTTCGGATACGGGCCCGCCACGAGCTGCCGGTAGTCGTAGTTCGACTCGATGATCACCAGATGGGCGCCTTCAATCCTGCGCAGAATCTCGGGCCCTGCGATGCCGGTGTCAGTCACGCAGGAGATCTGCAGCCTGAATGGTAGACATTGTAGCCAACCGGATCGACCGCGTCGTGGGAAACCGGGAACGACTCCACGACAAGATCGCCGAGCGCCAGGGTGCTGCCCGTGTCCATCGTGGTATACCGGCGCACGATGTGGCGGTCCGGGAGAGCTTCCAGGGTTGCGGCATTGGCGATGAGTGGAACGCCATAACTGCGTGAGAGGCTGCAGGCGCTCCTGACGTGGTCGCCGTGCTCATGGGTGAGGAAGACTGCGTCAAGGTCGTCGGGAGAGACCTTGAACTTCGACAGACGCTTCTTCAGGTGAGTAAGCGGAAGCCCTGCGTCCAGAAGAATGCGCGTGTTTCCCGCCCTGATCAGCATAGAGTTGCCGGAACTCCCGCTTGCCAGGGAATGAACTGATAGATCCAATCTGTTTGCCCGTTTGCCCCCGGATGAATGATCGGCTTGTTCGCCGACCTGGCCGGATTCTATCACAGATTGGTCATCGATACAAGGGGTTACTCACCGATTCTGTGCTCGGCGAGTCTCTCGAGTGCGGTGATCAGGGCCTGAGTGCCACATTCGCCCATGCCGGCGGCCTCGATGGAACGAAAAAGCTGGTTCACAAGGCTCGTGCCGGGGAGCGGAACCTTCAGTTCATCCGCCACAGACATCGCCAGCCGGAGATCCTTCTGCTCGAGTGCCACCCGAAACCCGGGCTCGAAGTCGCGCCCGATCATCTTTGGCCCCAGGTTCGACAGCATCCACGAGCCGGCCGCCCCTGTAGATATGACGGAGACGAGTTTCTCGAGGTCGATGCCGGCCTTGGCTCCGAAGATCAAACCCTCACAGACCGCCTGGATGTTCAGAGCGGCGATCACCTGGTTGCACAGCTTGGTCATCTGGCCCATTCCGACGCCGCCCATGTGGCTGATGTTCTTGCCGAGCGCCCGGAAGATCGGGAGGCACTGCTCGAAGACCTCCTCCCTGCCACCGACCATAATCGACAGCGTTCCGGCCTCGGCGCCCGACACCCCGCCGCTGACGGGCGCATCCAGATACTCGACGCCCCTGGAGGCCGCGGCATCGGCGATCTCACGAGTCACCACGGGAGATATCGTGCTCATGTCGATCACGACCGCGCCCGGACGCGCTCCATCGAGTATGCCGTCCGGTCCCATCACGACCGACCTCACATCCGGCGAGTCGGAAACGATCGTGATGATCGCATCGGATCTCCCGCGACTTCGCTCGGGGAGTCCGCGGCCGATGCGCCGGCGCTCACCATTTCGTCCACAATGGGCTTGCGGCGACCGAATACAGTTACAGCAAAGCCGCTCGACAGCAGATTTCGCGCCATCGGGCGGCCCATGTTACCCAAACCTATGAAACCGATATTCATGCAGTGCCTGCTCTGGAGTGCGGAAGCGGAGTCTGCGGAGCTTCCGCTTTCAACGTGCCTGCGGCCAAAGCGGAAGCTCCGCAGACTCCGCTTCCGCACTCCAAAGAATTCATCTATTTCCCCGCGCAGTTCGAGCAGAAGACCTGGTCCGCCACGACCACCTTGCAGTCCTTGCAGACAGGAAGGTGGCAGTAGGAGCAGATGCCCAGCGCCTGCTGATCCGGGTGCCGTGCGCACGACAGAGCGGCAAGTGACTCCACGGAATTGTCTTCCGCGGTGAGGCGCTGAAGTGCTTCCTGTGCCTTCTCGTACTCCGGATCGATCTCCAGTGCCGCGCGGAACTGATCCCTGGCCAGATCCGCAAGCCCATCGGCCTGGTATGCCAGCCCGAGGTTGTAGTGGATGTTCGGCACGCTCGGCCGAATACTCATCGCCGTCTGAAATGCTCCGACCGCACGGTCATACTGTCTCTGCTGGGCATATGCCACGCCAAGGTAGTTGAACCCGCGATAGTCGTTCGGAAACTCGAGGCATGCACGCTCGAGAAACCCGACGGCGTTGTCGGTCTGTCCGCCTTTGAGGGCCTCCAGGCCCAGGTCAAGAGACGTCTGTCCTACCATCCAAGAACTCTCCTCAAACCTGCGTGTGGCTTGACCGGTACTGAGGGGTCTTCTAGACTGTATCGCGTTTGGCTGCACTTGTCAATCCTCTATCGTGTCTGCTTCACCAGCGGTTTGACGCAGGTGGTAACCACAGTGTTATCAACATCGCGGTCGGTGAAGCGCGCGGCGGACGCCATGATATCGATATTCGTGAATGCCAGGGCGTAGACACCCACATACACCGCGATGGCCAGGCGAAGCATACAACGCACGAATTTCGGGGCGGTACCTCCTGCCCCATTCCGCAATGAAGAGCGGGAATATCACCAGGAGCAGCTTGACCCCGATCAGCGCATCCCACCCCTTATCGAGGTAGAACGACATGACCGGATTGCCCTCTATAGCGCGATTAGTCGCCACGAGCCAGATCGTGGCGACTAAATCGAATGCGCATATTGCGAATATGATATAGCTCTCATTGGAGAGCCGTTTTTCTCGTGTTGTGTTCATCGGCACATGGGTTATTCCTTGTTTCACTCTACTCCAACCAGGAATTCTTACAGGTCGAGCACTATGCAGGCTAGGCTGCCTTGCGCTCGGATTTTCGCTCCCGCTTGTCGGCATACATGGCCGCATCCGCCTCCGATATTAACGAGCGGACATCCGAGGCATCCCCCGGGAATGTCGCAACCCCCACGCTGACGCCGACCCGGATGGGCTGATCGTGATGGAACCCCGGGTCGTAGGCATCGACAGCCGCCTTGATGCGCTCGGCGGTTTCGAGAGCCGCGGCCTTGTCGGAATCCGGCAGAACGATGATGAATTCATCGCCCGCATAGCGGCAGACAACATCGTAGTCCCGCACCAGAGAGATGAAGATCTGTCCAAGCTCCCGTAGAACCTGGTCGCCCTGCTGATGGCCGAACGTGTCGTTAATCGGCTTGAAGTTATCCAGATCGAGCCCAAGTAGAGACACCGGTTTCATCGCGCGTTGGGCACGGTTCATCTCCTGCTCGAGCTGAATGAGCATATATCGGGCATTGTGCAGACCAGTGAGCGGGTCTCGGAGCGCTGATTCTCTCGTTTCCTGGAACAACTGGGCATTGCTCAAGGCTCGACCTACCTGTGGGGCGACTACGTTCAGAAGCCGCAGATCCTCCATGCTGAATGCCTCGGCCTTGATATCGTAGAGATTGATCGTGCCGATTGTTTGCCCGTCACTGACTATCGGGACGATCATCACGGACTGCAACTCGATCCACTGGATGTACAAACGCTTGAGGATCAGATCGTTTCTGTCATAACGGGAGATCAGCCCTTCGGCACTGTAGGCTACCAGGCCGGTGAGGCCGTGTCCCACCAGAGTTTCGCTATCCTCCAGGTAACCATCATTCACGCCGACGGTGATTCTGCAGTGCAGCCTGTCTGGTTCCTGCTCGTCTCGAAGGAAGATGGAGCAGGTCGAACATGACACCATGTTGCGGATCTTGGTGGCCAGCAGAGGGAGTACTTCCTCCATGTTCAGAGAAGTGCTGGCGGTCTGGGCAATCTCATACATCGCCAGGAATTCATCGTTGGCCATCGAAATGTCGCTTGCTATCGTGGTCTCACGCGATTGGGCGCCCGGCATCTTCACTTGCGTATCGGTCTCCTGCCCCTGGTCGCCATGGCCATGAACAGAAACACAGTCCGGCAGGCCAAACCGGTCCAGTGCCTCGATGAAGGCGGTGACTACGTCCGCGTCGAACTGCTTTCCGGCCGAGTTCTTTATGTAATCGATCGCCTGATCGGGGCTGCTGTCCGCCCGGTACGAACGCTTGTTGGTCATGGCGTCATACACATCGGCCACAGCCAGGATGCGCGCTCCCAGCGGAATCTCCTCGCCCTTCAGCTTGTCAGGATAGCCTGTGCCGTCCCAGCGCTCGTGGTGGCTTCGAATCATGGAGCCGACCGGCCACGGGAACCGCACATTATCGAGTATCTTCTGGCCGATGGTGGAATGCGCCTGAATCCTCTCGAACTCCTGCTGGTCGAGCTTGCCCGGCTTGTGAAGTATATGCTCCGGGACTCCGAGCCTGCCTATGTCATGGAGAAGGGCCGCAGTCCGAATACCCTCGACCTCGTGAGGAGAGAGCCTCATCTGCTGCGCGATCGCGACCGCTGTGCGCTCGACCCCCTTGGTATGGTAGCACTTGTACTTCTCCTTGGCGTCAATGGCGCACACCAGAGATTCTATGGTGGCAAGATAGATGCTCGCCTGACTGTCGCGACCTCTCATGGCATAGACAGAGCGCTCTATCAGGGATTCCAGCAATGACTCGTTGACCAGATAGGCAAGCGGCGTAAGAAACAGGATGGGCTGCCAGTCCGTAAACAAGTGGAGGGTATTCGAGATAGCAGCGACCGCCACACCCACCCCGAACTCGATGGCGATCCGATTTCCATGGATGCGCCGGTTCGCGGGCACCCAATATCGCTGGTAGCCGTCAAGCAGCTCTCCCATCATCAGGAGAGCAAACCCTGCAACTGCGGGCCCCAATGTGATTGCAATGGAGGCGTAGGGGCCGGGCTCGACGTTTGCCTGCAGGTATGATTTCACTAACCCGATGACCAGTCCGACGAACCCCGCCTGAATCCCGCCTCTGAGCACCCGGCCGACGGACTTCGCGGATGCGCCGCAGACACCGGCTCCGGTCCCCGCAGCCAGCCCCACCGTGAGGCCGCCGATCGGCCCGAAGGCCAGTGCACCCGCATAGGCCAGCGCGCCGGACACCGCCCTGGGAGCATCACGCCGAACCAGGCAGGTAGACTTGGCGCCTACCAGCAGTGCGAGCAGCGAGTACACCGCCAGGGCATTGGCATAGTTTGAGCCGAAGGAGAACACGGTCAGGATCGCCAGCCAGAACACAGCGAAGGTGACTGCGGCGCTTCGGCGGTTTGTCGTAGTCTTTTGACTGTTCATGATTTACGTTTAGGGCAGCCGTCACTTACGACCGCTTACCATTAAAGTCGGCCTGAATCGCCGTCATCTTTAGGTCGTTGGCCTGCACCGACTTCCATTTTTTATAGATCTCGCAGTCCCGGCATTCGGTCAGGTTGGCCTTGGAGCAGCATGGGACGCTCACAAGATCCCAGCAGTTCAGGCCTTCGGCATACGCCCTGCACTTCAGGTAGTAGCTCGCGGGACACCCTTTGACACTATAGTCACTGCACTTGCTTGCCATGTCCGCCTCCTTGTGCCCCGGTCTAACCGGTTCAGAGAGGCTCAGCATCCGTGATAGGGGGACGCCGGTCTTCTGACAGGCTCAAAATGCAAAAAACCAGGCTACCACAGCTAATCGCTCGGGTCACCGCCGTTGAGTAGGAATCTGAGATCCCTTCCCAACGACGGCTACTGCGCGGCTAACTTCGGCAGCCTGGCTATCGTACCCCGGCCTCCGGCTGGCGGGGTTTAGATCCATGGCTTTGCGTCTCCACCTTTCGGCGGATTTGCCTTTATCGTGAAACGCGGTATCAAGTGTCTTACGTCTAACTTATGCCATGTTTGCCATCACTGTGACCTGGTAATTATGCGGGTTAATGCTGGAAAAAACGCGGGGAGGCGTAACCTGGCGTGTGCGTTCGCCGTTATACACATAGTGGGGTTTGTCGCCCCGCGATCGAGGCACGGAGTCCCGGCGCCGTCCAAGCTCTCCTGGCTTCGTGCCTCGAATTCATTTCGTCGGGAACGAACTGAGCCGAAGAGAAGTCAAACCGGTAGAGGCGCAACGAATGAGGCTGAGGCAAAAACTATCTGCATGGCTGCTGACGGCGGCGATCCTGTTCGTAATGAGCACGAGGGCACTGGGAGCCGGGTGACACATGGAACACCGGAAGCAGACTCATTAGGCGTCTATCTGACCACCAACACCACCGCACTTCGACCCGGGACCTTGATCGTCTGCTCGGCGGAAGTACTCCTCGCGGATGATTCGAGTCCGTCCGGGCCGATACGCTCGATGGTGAATCCCTTCGAGGCCGTGATCCCCACGCGAACGAGAGGCAAGTGAACCTCGACCTCGTGCTCCCCATCCGACATGTTCGCGAGCAGGACTCCGAGCGCGCCGTCCTCCGCCTGCCATGCCGAGCCGATGACCGAGGGCGTGTCGATCTTATATGATCCGCTGAACGAGCCACTCCCTTCGCCTGTGAGACGCGGATTGTCGCCGGTCGGTGTGATCAATCCGAGGAATCGGCCATCGGTGAGGAACCCATGAGCGAACCGCCTGGTCCGCGCGAGGGTCCGTAGGTATTCGGCCTCATCCCTGTTCTCCTCGGCCATGATGAGCGCCGGCTGAATCCATCCCAACTGCGCGCCGAAGATGAAGCAGCGGGCCGTCTTGTAGTCGAACGGAAGGCCCTTCTGGAGATCGGTCGCCGGATAGTACAAGAAGCCAAAGTTGATCACCCGCCCGGAGTAGACTGCCGGCCAGAGCGGGATGATCGGATGCTCGCCGGTCGGGCTGTTCACGAGCAGGAGCGCATCGAACTGATCGAGCCAGCACTCGGCGTTCTCCTCGGTCGTGATCATGCGGTCTTTCGGCAGCAGTTTCCGCGTCTTGTCGAGGAGCTTCCGATAGCCGCGATACCAGAAGTCGCCGCCGCCGATGGGATGCCCGTGGCTCGGATCGAAACACTGCACGGGATACGCCGCGCATATCTGGTCGATATAGACGCCGTTCACGTTGAGTTCCGAGATCATCCGCTTCACGAGGCCGGAAACCTTGTCCTGCCATTGCGCGGTGTAGGGACACATCGCATTCAGCGGGACCTTCGAGCCGTAGACTTCGGTGTACGGCTCGCCGTTCTCCTGGCGCGCGGCCCATTTGTCCCCGCCCTCGATCCAGGTCTTCGAATTCGGATCGCAGAGCCGGCCGTTGATGTACGGCATCACGTATGTGCCGGCATCCTGGACCTCCCGAATGCCCTCCGCGAATCCCGGGAGCGGCGGGAAGTACTCGGGGTAGAGGGTGTCATACGGAATCTGATGCCAGCGATACCAATGGAGCGAGGTCGGCACGTCGAAGAACGCGAGGGCCTGCTTCGTGACCTCGACGTTCTGCTCGGCGGAACCATCCGGTCGGAGCCAGAGGTCGGTGTCTTTCACCCAGTCCGGGATCGGACGCTTCGAGACCAGGCCGGCGCTCCCCCATTTCGTGGTGAACGTCCATTTGCGGTAGATCTGAGCCGCGTCCCAGTAATCGCCATCGAAGACGCCGACCGCGATATCGTAGGGCAACGTGAACATACCGTCTGAGACTGCGGGGTAGTTGGCGATCGTAGCGCCGACGCCATCCTCGCGGGCGCTCGCACTGAGGCGCTTGTGATTGGCATTCGGATCGTGGGCGGCGATGTAGAGTCCTCGTCCATGGTTGTAGAAGGCGACGAACTGCATCGCCGCCGAGCACGAGGGATATGTGCCCCCGTATCCGACGCCCGGCCTCATCGAGTATTCGACGCCCCACCCCGCCGGCGCCGCGAGCTTGAGGCCCTCCTCCTGCTTCACGTTGGGGATGATCGGGAAGTCGGCACGCATCAGCTTCCAGCCCTGAGGGAGCTTGACCTTGAGCGACCAGTAGGAGATCGGATCGCCCGCTTCGAGCCGGACGCTCATCGTCACGATCGCGGAATGAGGTCCGAGAGGGATCGTCCATGTGAACTCGGTCCGCCCAGCCGTGTAGTGGCCGTGCCTCTGTGCCGGCCTGCTACCGGGGATGGCCGGCACAGAGGCGCGGCCACTACACTCAGCGCGGACGCCTGTCAGCTCCGCCTCACCGCTGCCGACCTCGCGCGAGGCGTTCTCCGGGCCGCGGAGGTCGAGCTTCCAGAGCGATGCGCCCGGTCCGAACGCGCCGAGCCGCTCGCCGCCACGCCCGGAGATGCTCGTGAGGGCCAGACGCTTGTCGGACGTGCCGAAAGTCACGCTGACCTTCCCGTTCTCGAGATTGACGCTGTCTGAACCCTTCGAAACCTTCACGGGCTGTGCCGCCATGACTGCCTCCATCATCCAAAGCCCCAACAGGACCGGGGCGATCAACCGAGCGATCTGTCTCACCATTGATGTACACCTCTCACCACGGCCATTCCTCGCACATGATAGCAGAAAGGCCCATCGGCAACAAAATCGGCCCGAGCATCGTCTAACTAGTGAGGAACCACTTGGGCAGCCGCGCTCGCTCATTCGCGCCCCCAAATCCCTTGCATTTGGGGGCAGGCTGTGGTAAAATCATCTTGACCTGAGCGTGGAGAGGTGGCTGAGTGGTCGAAAGCGGCCGCCTGCTAAGCGGTTATGGGGGTAATACTCCATCCCGGGTTCGAATCCCGGCCTCTCCGCCATTGTTTTCAGGACCGTCTGCCTCAATACTGCGATCCTGTTACGCGGAACAGTATAGTAACCCCCGGAGACACCCGATGATTATGCTGTAGGTACAAGGGACAAAGGGGACAAGGTATCAATGCGATTTCGATTGCCGCTGCTCCTGGGAGCGCTCATATTTGCCATTTCCGCTTGCTCTGCAGGCGGAAGCACGGTCGATGACTACCTGAAGCTCAAGTCATCGCTGAAGGCTTCCGCGATCTCGCTCGGCGAGGTCAAGAAGAACATGTCCGGGCGAGTCGGCAACGTGATCGAACTGACCGGAACCGTCTCCGGCACGATCAAGTCCGGCGGCACGAACAGCCTCATCCTCGCGTGCAGCGGCGAATCCCTCATCATCAGCGCCGACAAGCTCCCCGACTGCGCCGCCAATGGAAACACCATCCGAGCGCTCGTGGAACTCGGGCCGAGGAACGTTGTGTGCCTCTCCGACCTGAAGCTCCGTGGGGCCGCCTACGAGTGGGAAGTCGCCAAGCGGGAGAAGGAATTGACTTCGAAGGCCGCCAAGCCTCAGCCTGCTCCGGAGCGTTCGCGTCCCCAACTGACCTCTCGCGGCGGAGCGAAGCCCTCCGAACGGATTATGTCGATCTTCGAGCCGTACAAGAACGCGATCGCCAAGCTCAATCCACGCCTGAGCAAGGCCCAGCTCGAGGAGATCACGCTCAGCATCCTGACCTACAGCGAGTACTACGGCACGGACCCCAGACTCGCGGTCGCCCTGATAATCGCGGAATCGAACTTCAATGTCAACGCGACCTCGCCGAAGGGCGCGATGGGGCTCGGGCAGCTCATGCCCGGCACGGCGAAGGGACTCGGAGTGCGCAACGCGTATGACCCTCAGCAGAACATCGCGGGGTGCATCAAGCTGATGAGCGGCCACCTCAACAAATACGGCCACCTGTCGCTCGCGCTTTCGGCCTACAACGCGGGTCCGGGCGCGGTCAAGAAGTACGGTGGAGTGCCGCCCTACCGCGAGACCCAGAACTACGTCGCCAAGGTGACCTCGATCTACAACGCGCTCTGCGGGAAGTAGGCGGGGCAGACCGTCAAACCCGGAAGATCCCACCTCTCCATCCACCTGCAGGTTTCCTGCTTCCTTTTCGCTAACACTGAGATACTGAAGAGTATCCGGAAAGGAAGCATAGTGAAACATATCCTCGTTGTCCTGCTGCTGCTCGCAGCGATGCCCGTGCATGCATCTGACGTCTACAACATCAAGTCCGATCTCTCCGAGAAGGAGTTGTGCCAGTTGTACGCCGAGGTGCTGCTCAAGTTCAGCCGATTCGCGGAGACCGTATGGAAGCAGTCGCCCGATGATCCGAAGGCCGGCTACTGGGGCAACGGAATCAGCGGCGGGAATGAGGGCATCCGGGCGGTCGGCAACACGGCACTGGTTTACGCGGTCCTCGCGAACGAGACCGATGCGCTCGATGAGGCCACTCGCCGAGCATACGTCGATCGAGCGCTTGCAGGCACACGATATGTCGCGATGAGCCATATCACCGGCGCGGGCAAGTGCATCGACGGCAAGCAGTGGGGCAAATCGTGGCAGTCCACGATGTGGGCCGCCAACATGGGGCTCGCCGCATGGATACTTCGGGATGAGATCGACCCCGAACTGCGGTCGGCAGTCGAGCGTGTGGTCACATACGAGGCAGACCGATTCCTCAACACCAAGCCCGGCGCACAGCGGTACGGCAACACCAGGGCGGAGGAGAACGGTTGGGACCAGATCCTGATCTCGCTCGCACCGAATATGCTCCCGGATCATCCGAACGCCGCTCAGTGGCGCGAGAAGTCGATCGAGTGGATGATGAATACCATCTCCGCGCCTCAAGATGCCACGGACACTACTGTGGTCGATGGCCGCCCGGTGAAGGATTGGTTCGTCGGCGCGAACACCCATCCCGATTTCATCCTCGAGAACCACGGCTTTTTCCATCCCAGCTACACGATGGTCAGCGCCGCGGAGATGGGCGAGGGCGCCTTCTTCTATGCCTACGCCGGCGACCCGATCCCCCAGGCCGCGGGACATCATCTGCTCGACAACTGGTGGGCGCTCCAGGAGTTCATGCAGCCCTCAGGCGAGTGGATCTCCCTCAGGGCATGGACTGGGAGCTTCACTCGGACAGCCATATCCACTATCTCGCATGGCTGGCGATCTATGGGCGAGACCCGGTCGCGGCGATGATGGAGAAGCGAGTCGCCCAGAACATGAGGGAGCAGCAGCAGATCTACGGCACCGGAAGGCTCGCGGGCCCGGCGTCGAGCCTCGGATATGCGCGTGATTGCATCCAGACGGAACGGACGTCATATGCGCTCCTGTACCACAAGTATGTCGGGCTGCCTGCGGACGACCCGGTCGCCGCCGAGCGCACTTGGCGCGCAGTCAACGGCGTCCGCCGGCATGTCCACACAGACCTCATCACGCATCGAACCGGCAGCAAGTTCGCCTCGTTCTCCTGGAAGAATCACATAATGGGCGAGGTCGTCCCCATGAGCCCGGATCACGCGGGCAACCCGCACTTCACGACTCCGATCACGACCGGCTTCGTCGGGAGTTTCGCCATCGCCGATCCGAGCGCCAAGGGCCTGAAGGTCATCGAGCGCACCTGGCGGCCGTTGCCCGACGGGTTCGAGACGCGCGGGACACTGAGCATCAACGGGGGATTCCTCAAGCAGGAGGTCGTCTTCGCATCGGTCGGCGAGCGGGCGGTGGTCTATCTGGACCGAGTCACTGCGGAGAAGGACGTGCGGATCGAGCAGGAGATCGGAGTCCCGTTCGGCATCCAGAACGACGAGCTGAACGGCGACAGACGGACGCTCTACCATGACGGCGGGTCGCACGTCGTCACCGGTCCGGATACGGATCAGACGATCCGCGTTCCCGGCATGTGGGCCAACGTAGATGGCAGGCTTGGCGTCATCGCGCCGAGCGGAGGCCTCGTCTACCGCGACATGCCGAAGTACAACCGCAACGGCGCGCGGGAGGACTTCCTGTACGGATCGCTCTCAGCCGGGCCGCGGGAGTTCAAGGCTGGAGACGTCGTCGCACAGAGAGCCCTCGTCTTCCTGACCGAGACGAGCCCGGAAGAGACCGCCTCGCTGGCTTCGAAGGTGCGCCTGGATGGTGCGCGCTTGACGATCGAGCTGCCGGAAGGGAGCTATGCGTTCGATTTGTAGATCAGCAGGACCGTATAGCTGAAGAACTCATGGCCTGCAGACGGTCCAAACTCGGTCGCGGCCATTTCGACGATGGCATCATCATCCAGGCGGCTGAGAAATTCGTTCAACTGCTCGTGGACCTTCGGAAGCTTGTCCAGAGCGTTCGCATGGAACAGTTGCGCCTTCAGCATATCTAGCACCCCCCAAACCACAAGACTTCACGCTGATGATAGTAATACCACGCGGATGTCATTCTGAGCGCAGCGAAGAATCTATCTGCGCGAGCCAGATTCTTCGCTGCGCTCAGAACGACATCCATTGCTTAGGTCTTCTATGCCCACGGGCAATTCACCTTCAGCCCACCCCGAGGAGCCTCAGAGTGAGTGGGATGGTGATCAGGCTGAGCAGGGTCGCGGTGAAGATCGCACTGTTGGCAAACTTCCCGCAGTCACCGAACCGCCCGGCGATGACGGCGGACATCATGGCGCCCGGCATCGCCGATTCCAGCACTGTGACCTGATGCATCGTCCCCTGCACGCCGACGAGATTCATCGCATGATAGGTGAGCAGCGGGAGGACTCCAAGTTTGAGCGCGCACGCCACCAGGACCGGGACGGCATACCCCTTGAGCGAACTCGCGCTCAGTGACAGCCCGAGGGAGATCATCACGAGCGGGATAGTGCCGTCGGAGAGATATCCGATCGTGCGCATAATCGGCTCGGGAAGTACATACGGGCGAAGGATGAGCGCCAGGGGGATCGCCCACATGCTCGGCAGCTTGAACACCTTCAACATGTATTCAGCGCTGATCTTCTCGCCGCTGAAGGTCGTTGCCAGGAGTATGCCCAGCGTGTAGAGGGGGAACGCCATCGCCAGCTCGTCGTACATGACCGCCGTGACGAGCGCGCCCTTGTGGTGGAACGCGGCTTGAACGACCGGGTAGCCGAGAAATCCCGTGTTCCCGAATGCGCTGACGATGATCAGGCCGCCGATGATGCGCCGATCGAGCCGGAGCGCTCGACCGATCAGCCACGCGAGGAGCATCACCACCAGCATCGTCGCGAACCCGAAGATCGGGACCTTGGCGATCTCGAGCGAGAGGTCGCCGTGATAGCCGTATATCGCCTCGAAGATGAACGCGGGCAGCGTCAGGTACAAGACGACCGTGTTCAGGATCTCCGCATCGCCGGACTTCAGGATGCGAGCCTTCTTGATCCCGTAGCCGGCAAACAGTAGCAGGAATATGGACAGAACAGTGCCTACGATGGACACAGGCTATCTCTTGACCTGCAGGGCGGCCTTCACCAAGCCGGCGAACAGCGGGTGCGCTCGATTCGGTCGGGACTTGAACTCCGGGTGGAATTGGGTCGCGATGAAATACGGATGATCGGCGATCTCCACGATCTCGACCAGACGATTATCCGGCGAGAGACCTGAGAACGTCATGCCTGCTGATGTCAACTGCTCGCGGTACGCATTGTTGACCTCGAACCTGTGCCGATGGCGCTCGTAGACCAGTTCTTCCCCGTAGATCTTCCATGCGAGCGTGCCCTCGGTGATCCGGCATGGGTAGATGCCGAGCCGCATCGTGCCGCCCTTGGCCCGAACGCCTTCCTGCTCAGGCAGGAGATGGATGACGGAATGTGGGCCATCGGCGCACACTTCCTCAGTATTCGCGCCATCGAGGCTGCAGATGTGCCTCGCGAACTCGATCACCGCCATCTGGAGTCCGTAGCAGAGTCCCAGGAACGGAATCTTGTTCTCGCGCGCATACTTCACAGCAGCAATCTTCCCCTCGACGCCCCGGCCGCCGAATCCGCCGGCGACGATTATACCCTGAGCGTCTCCGAGCAGCGCATCCGTGCCCTGCTCTTCGATGTCCTCGGAGTCGATCCACTTGATCTTAGCGCCGGTGTTATTCGCCACGCCGCCGTGCTTTATCGCTTCCCCGATGCTGATATAGGCATCGCCGTTCTGCACGTACTTGCCGACGACCGCGATGGTCGCATGATGTTTCGGCTTCTTGATGGTATCGACGATTCGCTCCCACTCGGCACTGTCGTTCTCACCGTTGTGGAGATGCAGTCTCTTGGTGACGATCTTGGCCAGACCAAGCGACTCGAACTTCAGCGGGATCTCGTAGATGCACTCGGCGTCGAGCGCTTCGATGACGGCTTCCTTGTCCACGTCGCAGAAGAGGGATATCTTCTCTTTCATCTCGTCGCTCAGGGGCAGTTTTGAGCGACAGACCAGGACGTCCGGGTGGATACCGATCTCTCGCAGCTTGATGACGCTGTGCTGTGTCGGCTTGGTCTTGACCTCACCCCACGGCCCGACAAACGGGATCAGAGTCACGTGGATGTAGAGAACGTTCTCGGGGCCGACGTCCTTCCGGAACTGGCGGATCGCCTCCAGGAACGGCAGACCCTCGATGTCGCCGACGGTGCCGCCAATCTCGACGATCGCGACATGGGCACCGAGGTCCGCGGCACACCGGCGGATGCGGAGCTTGATCTCATCCGTTATGTGCGGGATGACCTGGACTGTGCCGCCGAGGTAGTCGCCGCGGCGCTCCTTCTCGATGACCGCGCCGTAGATCGTGCCGGTCGTGACGTTCGATTCGCGGGTGAGTTCCTCGTCGACAAACCGTTCGTAGTGCCCCAGATCGAGGTCCGTCTCAGCGCCATCGTTGGTAACGAAAACCTCTCCGTGCTGGAACGGGTTCATCGTTCCTGCATCGACATTGATGTAGGGATCGAGCTTCTGCATCGTGATCTTGAAGCCGCGATTCTTGAGCAGCCTGCCGAGTGAAGCCGCCGTGATGCCCTTGCCGATCGACGATACCACGCCGCCGGTCACGAAAATGTACTTTGTCATACTGTGCCCCCCATTTGGCGGGCAGGAGTACAACTCCTGCCCGAACACATCGCTGTCGGGCAGGAGTTGTACTCCTGCCCCGCACAGGTCAATACTTCAACACGAAGACGGTGGTCTCCTTTGGGAAAGTCTTGGGAGAAATCGTCAACTTGTCGGCTTTCTGAATGCACTTGAAACCCTTCAGGAATTCATCCGCCGTCGCCAGATTCGGGTTATTCGACGCCGGCGTCTTATAGTGCATCGGGATGACGATCTTCGGCTTAAGCTGCCCGACGACTTTCTGTGCCTGCTTGCCGTCGATCGTGTAGAAGCCGCCGACCGGAATCATCAGCACGTCGACCGGGCCTATCGCTTTGACCTGCACAGGCGTGAGCAGATGACCGAGATCGCCGACGTGGCAGATCCTCACGCCGTTCACGGTGATCACTCGCGCAGTGTTCGCCCCCCGCTCGTTGCCGCCGAGGTTGTCGTGGTCGGTGAGGATAGACTTATACGCGATCGTCTCCTTACCTATCTTGATCGCGCCCTGATCGGAACTCTGGTCCTTGAGCGGGCCGATCACCTTCGGATCGCCCTTGAGCAGATTCGTCGCGTTGTGATCGCGGTGGTCGTGGCTCACAAACGCGACGTTCGCCTGAACCGCGGGCGGTTCGTAGCCGAGTGTGGCAGCGAACGGATCGATCACGATGTTCGCGCCGGACATAGTCGTGATCACGAAGCACGCCTGCCCCAGCCATTTGATTGTCAGTGCAGCAGTCGTTGGCATGACTCAGCCCTCCTTTTTGGGAAACACGAATCAGACGAATATTCGAATGGGATAAGAACCACCCTCATGGCGTCCGCAACGTATGCTTCAAGGCCAGACTCATGCTCTCAAGCTGCCTGATCACGAATGGGAATGGGACTATTCGCGTCAGGATTCGTGTCCAGGTACCGCCAGGGGAATAACGTACCGCATATGCCCCGTACCTGACATGGACGAGTAGTCTGGTTTCCCCATATTCGTCCATTCGTGAGATTCGTGTTTCCCTACCGAAACAGCAGACTGCCCTTCCCAAGCTTCACGGCTGACTTGATCAGATCGGCGACGAAATCCTTTGCGAACCGGGCCGCAGACGGGACATCGTCTCCCAGCGCAATCCGCCCCGTCAGCGCCGCGGAGAAGGCGCATCCGGTTCCATGTACCGCTCTGCCCTCGATTCGGAAACCAGCCAACTCGGTGAACTCGTCGCCGTCGAACAGCAGATCGATCGGCTCTCCCGGGAGATGCCCGCCTTTTGCCAGCACAAACCTGCATCCGAAGCCGTGGATTATTTGCGCGGCACGTCTCAGATCATCGAGCGACCGCACCTCGAGGCCTGCGAGCATCCCGGCCTCGATCGCATTCGGAGTCACCACCAGGCATCGCGGGATCAGCCGGCGCTTCATACGCTGAATCCCCTTTGCGGAGAGCAGACGCGTGCCGTCCTTCGCCGCGATTACCGGGTCGAGCACGACGTTCGGTATCTCACGCCGATCGATGCGCTCCGAGACGGTATCGACGGCCTGTTCCGCATAGAGCATGCCTATCTTGCAGGCATCGACGCCGATGTCTCGCATCACCGAGTCGATCTGGGCGGCGATGATCCTCGGCGGGACCTTGTGAATCTTCTGCACGCCAACGGTATTCTGTGCCGTGACAGCGGTCACCACGGTCATGCCATAGCATCCCAGTCGCTCGAAGACCCGCAGATCGGCCTGTATCCCGGCCCCAGCGCTTGGATCGGATCCGGCTACTGTCAAGACTCTGGGAATTGGACCAGTCATTTTTCTTATCAGGAAGCCAGGAAGGCAGGAAACCAGGAAGAATCGAAATCCTAGTCGTTGTCGCTATCTGTGTGTCTGTTGGCACGGACTCGTTTGACTTGCAGAGTCACCTTCGCGAAGTTCATCAGCAAACCGTGCTCACATCCGGCGGCACGCAAGTATGACCGGACAATTGCGAAATGCACATCTTCGAGAGTCTTGATGGCCTTAAGCTCAACTACAATCGTGTCATTGACGAATAGATCCAGGCGATGCATGCCGATCTCGACGCCATCATATTCGATGGACAACGGAACCTGCTGGCGAACTGACAAACCATTCTTCTCCAACTCAAGAACGAGAGCATTCTCGTATATGGATTCGAGAAACCCGGGGCCGAGCCTGCGATGAACCTCAATACCTGATCCGATGATCTTGTCGGTAAGCTCACCATGTTCAAGGGCCATTTTCCAATCCTTCCTGGCTTCCTGAATTTCCTGGCTTCCTAAGAGATTCTCCCCAATAGCTCGCGTAGCTCTTTGATGATAATGGTCGGCTTCATATCCGGGGGCGCGGCCTCGACGTCCGCCATCGTTCCGATGCCCGTCAGGACGAGGACCGTGGTCGCGCCGATTCGGTTGCCCGCCAGGATGTCGGTATCGAGCCGGTCACCCACGACGACCGTATCCGCGGGAGTCGCATGCGCCAACTGGAGGATCTCGTGCATGGCGGTGATCTCGGGCTTCCCGATCATGATCGGCTCGACTCCCGTCGCGGCCTTGATTGCAGCGACGAGCACGCCGTTGCCCGGAACGACTCGGCCTTCCTCGAGAGGGAAAGTCGTGTCCGGATTCGTCGCGATGAAGGCCGCCCCACCGAGAATCGCGCGCTGAGCCCTGACGAGTGTGTCGTAGTTGAACTTGCGGTCGATGCCGACCACGACATATTCCACGGGCTCGTCGTCTGTCAGGTCCATCCCGATCGCCTCGAGTTCGCCCAGCAGACCGAATTCCCCGATTGCAAGACAGGAAGCGCCACAGGCTCCGTTCTCGGTCAGATAGAGCGCGGTGGCATAACCGGCGGTCATGATGTGGTCTATGTCCGCGGAGACGCCCATTCGCTGGAGCTTCTCCTGGTAGAAGGGTCGGGACTTGCTGGAGTTATTGGTGAAGAAGTAGACCTGATGGCCGAGACGCCGGAGGGACTGAATCGTGTCCGCCGCGCCGGGGAGAGGCTGTTCCCCGCGGTAGACGACTCCGTCGAGGTCGAATACGAACGTCCTGACAGCCAAAATGTGCCCACCTTATCTAGCTCGAATATGGCACATTCTAGCACGAGGGCATGATTCCCGTCAACGCGCCGAATTGCTTCACGAACGATGTTACCGAAACGGAAACGTTGCCTCAGATAAGAATGTTACCGAAACTGAGGCATGGAGAAGATGACAACTGCATCCGTAAGAGAAGTCGTGAGGCGCAAACGCAAAGAATATGGCAAAGCCACCAAATCGGAGAAGAAGCTGGTATTGAGTGAAGTCCAGGGATTGACCGGTTACCACAGGAAGTCGCTGGTGAGGCTGTTCGCGAAAGGAGTTCCACCAGCGAGGAGTCCAGTGAGACGCGCAAGGAAGTCGAAATACGAGCCGATAGCCCACAAGCTGAAGACACTCTGGGCTGCGAGTTTCTACGCGTGCGGTAAGCGTCTGCAGCCGTTTCTGACTGAGTTTCTACCCATACTGGAGTCATTCGGGGAGATAACGGTTACACCAGAAGAAGAGAGGCTGCTTAACTCGATCAGCGCGTCGAGCATCGACAGGTTGATGAAGAAGGAGCGGTCTGCCCTATCGCTAACAGGGAGGACCTTAACAAAGCCGGGGACACTGCTTCGGTCTCAGATCCCGGTGAGGACGTTTGCCGACTGGGATGAAGCTGAGCCTGGGTTCTTCGAGATGGACTTGGTGGGTCATTGCGGAGGTGACGGGAGCGGAGAGTTCCTGTATACTTTGACTATGACTGATGTAGCGACCGGATGGGTAGCGCTTGATGGAATGAAAGGCCGAGGGGAGCACGGAACCGTGCTTGCGGTGCAGTCCGCGTCCAAGAGCGCACCGTTTGCAGTCAGAGGCATAGATACCGACAACGGCGGCGAGTTCATCAACCATCACATGAACAAGTACTGTCGAGCGCACAGGATCACGTTTACGCGCAGTCGGCCTTACAAGAAGAACGATCAATGTCATGTAGAGCAGAAGAACTGGAGCGTAGTCCGGCAGTTTATAGGTTACCGGCGATTCGAGACGGACGAGCAGCTTGCGGTACTAAAGGCGATATATCCGCTGATCGTGGCGTATCACAACTTCTGTCAGCCCATGATGCGTCTTAAAGAAAAGGAGCGGATTGGGAGTAAAGTGATCAAACGCTATGAGCCTGCGATGACGCCGTACCGCAAGCTGATAAGTGTTGAAGGATGGCTTGACGATGAAGCAAAGGATCGCCTCGATAAAGAACGTAGAGCGACGAACCCGGTGGAGCTACTAAGACGCATCCACAGGCTATCATCAAAGCTTGACAGGATGCCGAATAAAGACAGATCGAAAGCGAGCAAGGCGCGGCCCTGAGCGGCGATCAAGAGCCGATCTGACATACTTGAACACACTACTTGGTAACATTATCAATGACGCAACGAATGGCGTTTCGGTAACAAAGTTAAATGAGGCAACACGCGCGCTGCCCCCTCTGTCATCTTGAGCGGAACGAAGCATGACAACCGTGCGTCTAGTAATGATAGTGAAGCCTGCGCTTTGGCACGATTCTTGCACTTAGGGACCATTGATCAGCCAGATCTTGGGAGGCGGTCAACCGTGCGCTTCTCCGCGTTCATTCTCGCCGCTATAATACTGCTCACCACCGGCCCGGTATTTGCATCCGACGCAACGATCCAACTGAAGTACGCCACCTTCGATCCACTCGCGGGTGAACCGAATGTGCCGAGTGATCTGCGCGCAGTAGAGACGCCGGGACAGACTGGCTACTACATAGTCCAGTTCGGAGGCCCAGTCGATGACGGCATGAAAGACGAGGTCATCTCTCTGGGGGCCGAACTGCTCGACTACGTCCCGGATTTCGCGTTCATCACACGCATGACGCCTGAGATCGCGGCAAACGTCGCGCAGACGGACTTCGTCCGATGGGTCGGCCTCTATCATCCCGCCTACAGCATCAGCCCACGGTTCGCAAAGGTCAGAGCCGCCGCGAGTGTCAAGGCCACCGTCCTCATGTTTCCCGGCGAAAGCGCCGCTGATGTGGCGGTCGAAGTGACGAAGTCGGCTGGGACCGTTCACGCATCCGGGTCGGGCAACAATCCATATGTCGAAACGACGATACCCGCACAGGCGATAAGCGGGATCGCGAGAAAACGCGGCGTTGCATGGATCGAGCCGGTGGTTGAGCGCAAGCTCTTCAACGACGTATCGCGCGGGATAATGAGCGTGAACTCGACATGGAGCGGCATCGGCATCTACGGCAGCGGCGAGATGGTGGCAATCGCCGACACCGGCCTCGATACCGGGAGCTTGAACACGATCTCCGCAGACTTCGCCGGGAGAGTATACAAAACCTACAAGCTCGGACGGAGCAACAAGTGGGACGATCCGGACGCCCACGGGACGCACGTCGCCGGCTCGGTCCTCGGAAGCGGGGTCCTCTCCGGAAGCAACCCGGCCTCCCACAGCTATGCGACGTCATTCGCTGGGACGGCGCCCGAAGCTCAACTGGTCTTCCAGTCGCTAATAAACGCATCAGGGACACTGAGCGGGATCCCGTCCGATCTCAATACCCTCTACCAGCCAACCTATACCGACGGTGCGCGCGTCCATACAAACAGTTGGGGAGCGCCCAACAATGGAACCTACAACACCGATTCGCGCAACACGGATATGTTCATGTGGAACCACAAGGATATGACGATCCTGTTTTCGGCCGGCAACGAAGGGACAGACAGCAACTCCGACGGCGTTGTGGATGCCGACTCAATCGGGACACCGGGGACGGCCAAGAACTGCATCACGGTCGGCGCGAGCGAGAACTATCGGCCCTCGGGAGGCGCGCAGGGTACATATGGCGCATACTGGCCGAGCGATTTTCCGGCCAATCCTCTGAACAGCGACAGAGTGAGCAACAATTCCTCCGGCATGGTCGCATTCAGCAGCCGCGGCCCGACGGACGATAACCGCATCAAGCCGGACATAGTCGCGCCCGGGACCAACGTCATTTCTGCTCGATCTCACGGAAACGGATCCGGCACACTCTGGGGCGTCTACAACAACGATTACCTCTACTCAGGCGGCACAAGCATGTCCACCCCGATCGTCGCCGGAACCTGCGCGCTCGTGAGAGAGTATTACCGCACACAGAGAAGCCACGTCCCGACTGCGGCCCTCATCAAGGCCACGCTGCTCAATGGCGCAACAGAATTGAACCCCGGCCAGTATGGAAGCGGGAGCACGCGGGAGATATCGAGCAATCGGCCGAACAACGTCGAGGGATGGGGCCGAGTCGATCTCGCCTACAGCATAATGCCCACCGCCCCCAGAATGGTCGAATACGTCGACAACACCACCGGATTGAGCACCGGCGGATCGGCCATCCACACATATGGCGTCTGGGCGGCGACCAGCCCGCTTCGGATTACCCTGGTGTGGACGGACTATCCCTCACTGACATCGGCATCCGTCAACCTGGTGAACGACCTCGACTTGACCGTGCAGCCGCCGAGCGGTCCCCTCCTGCGCGGAAACGGCACGACGGATCGGCGGAACAACGTCGAGGGAGTCGATATCGCTTCCCCGGCGGCGGGAAGCTACACCATCACGGTCACGGGCTACAACATACCGAACGGACCCCAGCCCTTCGCGATCGTGGTCTCAGGTGTGCTCGGAACTCCGCCGCCCCCGCCGACCGCCGTGATCGATTTCCCAGCGGACGGCCAGATCCTCGCGGGCAAGGTGAGCCTCAGAGGGACGGCATCGGGCGCGAGCTTCCTCAACTACACTCTCGAGTATGGGTCGGGATCGTCGCCGTCTTCATGGACGATGATCGGCAGCGCGCACACCACGCCGGTTACCAATGGGCTGCTCGGACAATGGGATACGACGTTGGTGCCAAACGGCACGTACACTGTCCGACTCACTGCCCGGAATGACGCGGCATCGACCACGGACACACTGGCAGTTTCGGTCCTTCACACCTCTTTGGCGGCTGCAAAGAGCAACTCGGACGGGACGCCGATCACTCTCACTGGTATGGTCGTGAGCGCAACTTCTTCGCAACTGGCCGGCTCGATGTGGGTTCAGGAACTGGATCGAGCGTCGGGCATCAGGATAAACTCCGCGTCCCTGCCAACGACCCTCGTGGGACAGATCGTCACGGTTCAGGGGACGATCTCGACATCCGGAGGCGAGCGCGTGATCATCAATCCTGTCGTCGGAGGGACGGGAACAGCCGTGGTCCCGAAGCCGCTTTCGATAGCGAACCGAAGCATCGGGGGAGGCGCGGCAAACCCCGCTGACACCGGACTGGCGAACGTCGGCCTGCTCGTAACGATCTGGGGCGAAGTGACATACGTGGGTTCGGACTACTTCTATGCGGACGACGGCTCGAACCTCGCAGACGGATCGGGAAACCGAGGCGTGAAGGTACATACCCGCACTCTGACGCGGCCATCCTTCGGACAGACCGCGGTGGTGACCGGGATGTGTTCCGCGGAAGTGGTCGGTTCCGTCACGCGCCGAGTCATCCGCCCGCGCATCCAGACGGATCTGGTGTACCGCTAACGTCGAGACACTCAACAGCCAAATGTGAACGAAATATACCTGTATCGTCACGCTCCTGACATTGACGGGGGGAGGTATCCGTCGTAAAGTATATTGATATTGACCTGCCACTCAGACTACCCATGCATGAGTGTAAAGTTCACTAGGGAAGCTCAGCATGCGGCAGGTGCTTCGCACGAACCGAAGAGTCGCAGCAGAACTGAAGTCAATATCCAGGAGGCGTCACCCGTGAAATCCGCAGTACGATTGGCTTTGCCCCTCCTCATTCTGCTGGGCATGATTCCACCGGCGTTGGGGATGACCGAATTCCGGGGATTGTATGTGGATGCTTTTCACCCAGGCATCAAGACGCACGAAGAAGTCACCCAGATGGTGAGCGCCGCCAAGGCGGCGAACTTCAATGCTCTGATCGTGCAGGTTCGCAAGAGAGGAGATGCCTACTACAACTCGAAGATCGAGCCGAAGGCATCCGATATTGCAACTGACTACGATCCCCTGGCCGATGTTGTCAAGCAAGCGCATGCAGCAGGTCTGGAGGTTCATGCTTGGCTCACAGTTTACGAAGTGTCGAACAAGCTCTACAATCTTGGGTCGGCTCATGTCAGTATTGCCCACCCCGAGTGGCTGATGAAGAACAGCTCAGGTGAGGCGATCCTGACGCGCGGTGCAATGTGTCTTGATCCGGGCATTCCACAAGTCCAGCAACACCTGCTATGCGTGATCATGGACGTCGCCCGGGGGTATGCCGTCGACGGAATCCACCTGGACAAGATCGTCTATCCCGATACCTCATGTGGCTACAACGAGATCAGCCTGACACGCTTCAATCAGCAGTTCGGGCGCGCCGGTTCTCCCAGCAATGATGATTCGGAGTGGGTCCAATGGAGGTGCGATCAGGTGACAGGCTTGGTCCGCGCGGCCCAGCAGGCCATAGCTGCAATCAGACCTGCAGTCAAGCTCTCGGTCGCAGTCACATCAGACGCGCCGGAGTCATCAGCATCGGTGAGCCTGCAGGAGTGGTCGACATGGGTGAGCGAAGGCGCAGTTGATTTCGTCGTGCCCATGATGTTTTTCGACAAGGACTGGATGGAATGCCATGCTCGCAATGCGGTTCGTTCGGCCCATGATCGTGCCGTCTACATCGGCGTGGGAACATACCAACTGTCACCCGAAATGGCACGAAAGCATATCTCGGATATCAGAGCTGCCGGGGGAAAAGGCATGGTTGCATACAGCTACCATTACCTTGGGCCGAACTCGGTGGGGGCTAGCGTCAAGCTATCCGATTTGGCGACGGATGTGTTTAGCGAGACGGCGAGCCCGCCAGCGATGGCATGGAAGGAATCGGAAGGGGGCGCTGACTAATGGCACTGACGCGATTCCAGTGCGCACATCTTCTCTATGCAGTGTGCATGTCATTATGTGCGGTTTCGGTCTGCTATGCAACCGACCCACCGGAGAACAATATACAGCTACATGTCACTGCTTCACCGAACCCAGTTTGTGTTGGTGGCACGGTCACATTCAGTCTGACAGCCTCCGATTCGGACTATTCATACCCTGGGCCGCAATGTGGCAACAATTATCAGGAACTCACGTTTCCCGACTGGCCTGATCCGCTGAATCCGCCACATAAGCAGATGGACGTGCATGGCCAGTGGAATGGTTCGTATGAGGGCACGTGTGATGTGGTCTACCCGAACGCAGGTGTGTTTCCAGTTCACATATCGGCCGATGACTCGGGGTGCCTAAACGATCCCCAGAAGGACTGGAACGAGGATATTAAGGTGTGCGAGCTAAGCATCTCCTTCCCGCCAGGTGGAAATAGGAACTGGGTAGAATACGGATGTGGGGCCTACGGGTTATCCATCACATGCTCACTGGGCATCGGCTGTCCGGACGTTGACATGCCTATTATCAACACAACCGGTCCTCTGTCGGTGGACGGCTTCCCGATGACCGGAAAACTGGGCAGCAGAAGCTATCGAATCATGTTACGTGGGAGCGATCCTCAGGGCTGCGAGCAGTCTGGCACAGTGACGGCGCGGGTTGGCGACTGCCTATCTAATGCACTCTCGATTCCCGCGAAGGAATTGCCAGCGTACACATATACCCCTGACGCCATGCAGCCGACCGTCTACTATATGGGTGAAAGGACGTTTGCAGATATTGGTGAGAGTCCACCTCTCGGTTGCTTCCCATGGGATCCGGCCTATGGCTGTATAACGACTGCAACAGGTTCGTTGTGTGTTTCCGGTTGTCCACCATATGAAGATAAGTACTACCGCGAAGAGCTGTATTGTGGTGACGGCTGCGAGGAGTGCGTCTTGGGACATGAAGCCGATGGCTACATCCCGGCAGGCTACCTAGGCTGTGCTTCTTTTCCAGATGAATATGGGTTCTTCACGTGCACATGCACCGGCGATCCAGAAAGATGGCGACGCTCTTACAAGATCAAGCAGCAATATTGGATCGGCAACTGCAAAGTATCGGAACATTGCGTATCCATCGACCGTGACAGCTATACAGGGACCTGCTTCGACTTCACACAGACGGTAACGGTGGTCCCCACCTGGAACTGGTGTAGCTGCCAGTGATCGCCAGTGCGACAGACTGCCATAGGAGGAGTTTAGGATGCGTGTATCTGTTCACCATAGAATATTTTGCTGTCTTACGATAGCAGCCGCGCTGTGCGCTTATGTCGATGCGTCACCTGTCAAGACTGCCCCGTCTGACAGGCTCAAGGCCGCACTTGACATAGGGATGCCCGGACAGGATGCCAAGGGCGAGAAGCTTGACCGATTGATCCGGGACGTGCTCTACTACACGCAGCAGGCGTCTGGTGCGTCGGTTAATGTTTCGATCGAGTATGACTCGTCGGCCAAGGGGCCGCTAGTGACTGCGAAGATTCCCGTGGGTTCTCTGCGCAGCCAACTCGATGCAATCTCAGACTCAGCCAGCTACAGTTGGACGGCTGACGGCGATTGGGTCGAGTTCATCCCACGATCCAAAGCCAACGACCCACAATACATCTTGAACAAGCGCATACCTGGCAGGGTGGTGGTGACTCGTGATCCGCTGAGGGCTACATCCATCAAGGAATGGCTTGCAGCCAATAATGTTAGCACTACTAGGGATATCCATCGACTCCGGTTCATTGCCGATCCGTCAAAACCCGTACGAGAGGACACGAACTGGAAGCCTGTCTCGTTCTCGGTCGAATTGCAGGATCCCACACTGAGGGAGTATGCTGTGGCCACCGAGGCCCTGTACGGTCATGATATATGCACCATGATAGTGAAGGAAGCTCGTGGCAAAGATGGCAAGGTGCAGAGCGTATCCCTCACCTCTTGGGGACAGTGCACAAAGCCCATACCGAAGGACAAGCAGCCCGCCAAGCAGTAGTCATGATGCAGGGCAGGCACTGGTAGGCCTTGATGAACGCTTTCTGGGCGAGGTAACAGCCCGTAGAGGAGGTCTTAGAAGGCTTCCTCTACGGGCTGTTACAGCTTGAGCACTTTCTTGAGGAACGGCGTGAAGGCCTGGGCCATGAGGTAGAAGCCCAGCGAGTTGGGGTGTACGCCGTCGACCAGGCCGAACGCGGTCTCCGGGGTGATCATCTTGCGGCCGTCGAAGAAGTGGATATTCCGATCGCCCTCACTCTTCATCTGCTTGACGTACTCCTCCCCGGCGTTCCTCTGCTCCTCATGCATGCCGCCGTCGAGCGCGTCGCGCGTGTAGAAGAACGGGCCCATGACGATGATCGGCTCGGTCTTGTGGACCCTGCGCAGTTCGCCGATGAAGACCGGAAGGTTCTCGCGGTAGTCCTTGCCCTTGTTCGCCCAGTGATCGATCACGAGACAGCAGCTCTCGATCTCGTTGATCGCCTTCGCGAGTTCGGGCTCCCCCAGCCCATTCCCGGAGAACCCCAGGTTGATGAAGTCCACATTGAGCGACCGCGAGACGAAGTTCTGATACGCCGTGCCGGGGGTCGAGGCGCATCCGCCCTGGGTGATGCTCGTGCCGTAGTAGACGACCGGCTTCTCGATGACGAACTCCTTGTGGCCCTTGATCGCCGCCCCCTCATCGAGGCCGATCTGTTCCAGGTGGACCGACTTGTAGAGCGGCATGTGGATGGTGACGTTCCGCAGCTTGCCCGCTTCCTTCTGAATCTGCCACTGTGCCTCGATCTTGCCGTCCGCATCCGGGGAGACGCTGCCCATGAAGTTGCCGTCCACGTAGATGTCGAAGCCGCTCTGACCGATGCGGGTGATATGGTTCATGACGAAGAAGTCGGGCGACTTCGCTCGGACGCCGACGTGCGCCGAGTCGGTGGCGAACATGATGCGTCCGCCGGCGGGACTCTGGGCGAGGTCCCAGACGGGCGGCCGGAATGTGTCCTTCAGGCGCTCGGGCAGGCGTCGGAGGGCGGGGCGGTCCTCCTCGAACCAGGCGAGGCCGTGCACGCAGAATCCATCGTTGGGGAAATCCATCCAGTTCATGCGGTAACTCCTTTGTCGATCTGCCACTACTTTACCGCCGAGATCGCGATGCGGTCAAGGGGAATGGTGGAGTGATGGAGTATTGGAGTATGGGGGTGACGGGATGGCGATGACTTTGCGGGAGCGGATACTGGCTGTGTACAGGGGCGAGACGCCGGATGTGGTGCCATTCATGCTCGATCTGTCTCACTGGTTCTATCACAAGAACCGGATGCCGTGGGATTTGAGCGTGGCCTATGACGCGCCTGAGAAGCAGTTGATCGACTACCACAAGCGCATGGGCGTGGGCTTCTATGTGCCGAACCTGGGGTCTTTCTATTCGATCCGGCACACGAATGGCGTCACAGCCGAGGTCGAGCGGAAGGGCAACGAGATCGCGTGGCGGTATGACACGCCGCTGGGGAGCATCGAACGCACGCGCGTGTGGGAAGAGGGCAGCTACTCCTGGGCGATCAACAACTGGGGCGTCAGGACTGAGCGCGACTTAGGGGTGCTCGCTTGTGCTCTCGCCAATAGGGAGTTTGAGCCGCTCTGGGACCACTATCGTGCGTGGAATGAATGCGTCGGCGACTGTGGAGTGGTCTATCTGGTAGCGGGTTACAGCGCGATCGGACAACTGCTCAACTACTGGATGGGCGTCGAGGGCACCATGTACGCCGCGTACGACTGGCCCGATGCGATGCACAACGCAGTCGAGCAGATCAATGAGAGCAATCTGCGGCTCATCGATCTGCTCGCAACGAGCCCGGCGGAGATCATCATCATGGGCGACAACATCTCGGCCGATGTCCAGCCGCCTCATTTCTTCCGCGAATGGTCCGCGCCATACTACACCAAGGCGATCAACCGACTGCATGCGGCCGGGAAGTACGTAGCGGTACACATCGACGGCAAGCTCCGAGGCGCGGTGGCGATGGTCCGTGAGACAGGCGCCGACTGTGCTGATGCGGTGACTCCCACCCCGATGGGCGACCTCACGCCGGAGGAGTGCCGCGAGGAAGCCGGGCGCGAATTCATCCTGTCAGGCGGCGTGTCACCCAACCTCTGGCTACCGAATGTGAGCGAGAGCGACTTCAGTGCCGCCGTTCTCCGCTGGCTGGAACTGCGGAAGATCAGCCCACGATTGATCGCCAATGCAGGTGACCAGGTCCCCCCGGAGGCAGCAGAAGACCGCATCGAGATCATGCGCGACCTGGTCGAGCAACACGGCGGCTACCAGGCTATATAGCCGATTCTCAGAGACCATGCTGTTTTGGCTTGCTGGCAGAGGGGTAATCCACTATAATACTGGTCATCCGAAGCGGCCCTTCCCGCCAGGGTCGATGGAGAATCCCCGATGCGTTTCCGAATGTCCTGGAAGATAGCGCTGATCGTCCTCGCGCTCCTTGCCATACTCGTGGCCTGGTTTGTCTACCACAGACTTACGCCATTTATCAGCGACCTGGACACCGTACTCGCGAATCAACTCACGACGGAACTCAAGCGCGCGGTCACCATCGAATCCGCCAAGGTGATCTCGAGAAACCGGGTAGTCATCACGGGATTGCGGGTTGCAGATGGGAAATCGTTCAAGCAAGGCACACTCTTCACCGCCCGACGCATCACCGCCGATCTCGACCTGACGCGCATCGCGACAGGCCGCGGATCAGTGGCGAGCAACATGCGGGGCGTCACGATTGTGGAACCGAGCCTGTCACTCGTCCGAAACCAAAGCGGTGTCTTGAACGTCAAGGACCTACTCGGGCGGCCGCAAGTCCCGCTCGCACGGCGGTTCAGGGGAATAATACGGGTCGAGTCCGGCCAACTCACGATGTCCGATCACGCGTCGCTTCTCTCGAAAGGGCCGGCGGTCAATACCATTGTCGCCGTCCGCGGCTCGATCGATTACCGCCCGGGCGACGTAGCGCAGGTGGACCTCGCAGGCCGTGGTAAGCAGAGCAGGATCGGGAGGCTCACGCTCCGAGGACCACTCTCAACGAGCAATCCTATGCTCACGAAGCTCGTCGTGACGGTCGCCGGCGCCAATGCCGGCTACTGGCTCGACTACTTCTCCACCATACCCTCGTGGTCGATACATGACGGGGTGCTCAACGGCGGCGGGTTGATCTACCGGACAGATCGCGGAAAGTACACCGCCAAGGGGACTGGGACAATCCGTGATGGATCGCTCACGAGTCCGCACCTGGCGATTCCACTCCGGCAAGTCGCCGCCGACGTCTCATTCGTCGGTACGGCGATCCGCCTCAAAGTCGATGCGCGCCTGAGGGGGTCGCCGATCCACGCGGAGGGAACCATCGTGGCAGGCGGTACGCTGAACCTCCGTGTGACCTCGGCCGGGATGGATCCGCTGACTCTTCAGAGGGCCGTGCGCGGTCTCCCGATCATTGCGAATTCCTCGTGGCCGACGCCGCTGTCGTTCGATGCGGTGGTTTTCGGCTCAACCGGCAAGCCAAGAGTACGCGCCACGGCATCGATTCCCCGAGCGGTCATCTCCGGGATGTCTGCATCGGGCATCGCGGCATCCGGCGATTACTCGGCGGGCGTCATCACGATCAGCGATCTCCGAGCACGGGTCCCTCAGGGCGATGGACGGTTCAGCGCGGCTGCAAACCTCAAGACGCATCGGACCACGCTCAGCGGCACGATACGCACTGCCGGGGGTACGATCCGTACGTCGGGTACTGTGGCGGCATTGGGCCGGCTCGACCTGGCCGTGACCGCGTCAGGGGTTGACATCGGGGCGCTGCTCGGCCCGCTCGGATACCGCGAGGCAACCGGCGCTGCCGACTTCAGAGGGCGGTTGACCGGAACCATTGCGTCGCCGGTCCTGATCGGCGACCTGACTGCTCGGAACGGCCACCTGCAGCAGATCACTTTCGACTTCCTCCATGCGCGCCTGACCGCCACCAGGGATTACCTGCTCCTGACCGACGCAACGATCCGCCGTAAGGGCTCCGAGATCGCCACCACCGGATCCGTCCGCATCGCGAGAGGCGCGCCCGCGCAGGTGGATCTCCATGCAACCGGACAGGGGCTGAGCCTTGTCGAACTTCAGGAACTGACCGGTCTCACGATCAACGCCCAGGGAAGGGCCGATATCGATCTTCGGATCAGGGGGCGGTACCCGAACCTGCTTGCCGAGGGGACCATCGCCGTGACTGATGCCACGATCTCCGACTACCAGGTCGATTCGGCGCGTATCGACCTGCGCACGGTGGACGGTCACACGGTCATCGAGCAGTTTGTGGTGGCTCGGGGTGACATGCGGCTGACCGGGAGCGGGTCGATAGGCTCGCGAGGAGAACTGAGCATTGCAGTAACCGGAAAGGCTCTCGACCTCAGCCTTCTCAACAAGAGCCTCTCACCATACGCGACACTGAGCGGGCAGATGGAATTCACCGGCGATGTCTCCGGGACGCTTTCCGACCCAAGGCTTCGAGGCGAGCTGGTCTCGTCAACGCCGATAGTGAATCAGATTCAATACGATCGGCTTGTCGCAAGCGTGTCATGGGACGGAACGACGATCTCTCTGCTCGACGTGTCTCTGACCGGCACGGATTCGAATCACAGCATCCAAGCCCTCCAATTCAACACCGTCACGAAGAGCATCGCCCTCGATGGCGGCGTCATCTCTGCGCGGCTGGAGGCCATTCTACCGCCGTTACGCAACTCCCCATACCTGGAGACGCCTGCGGGCGAGGCGCTGAAGAATTCCCTCGAAACGATCCCGCCGAATGCATCGGGCAAGGTCGAGGCGGCGGTGAACTTCTCGGGTCCGATCGATGGTCTCTCCGGTACGGTCACGGTCAGCGGTTCGGAGATGGTGCTCGGACCGACGCAGATATCCAGCCTGGATTTGGGACTCACCGCCGAGCGGTCGAGCTTCCGATTCAGCAGCCTCGAAGTTGTGTCCCCGGGAGTCAACCTGAGTGCCTCGATTCAGTCCGCCGACGAGCCTAACCATCTCACCACCAGGATCACCGATACCCAGCTTGGCGCATTGGTGGCAGTGGTAGAGAACATGCCGTTCCTGACCTCATTTGAGTTCGGCCAATGGCTGGTCGCGAGCGCCCAGTCGGTGCCGACGCCCGCGTCGGGCCTCATCACAGCCACCATCGATCTCACCGACACGCGCCAGGGCGGCACCGGATCAGTCAGAGCTGAGATCACAGACCTGTCGCTCTCCGATCAAGCGGTCGGCACGGTCGCGGCAAGCGCTCACCTCGTCGAGGGTGCGGTATCGATCGACCAGTTGGACGTTTCCGGCCCCTTGGGTACCGCCGGGATACAGGGCAACGTCAGCACCGATAACGTCATATCGCTCAAGGGCCGAATCGAGGGCATATCGCTCGCCGTTCTCGGGCCGCTGATGGGCATGCCGGAGGTATCGGGCGCGCTCGACGTAGAACTGCAGGTGACGGGCACGCTCGATGATGCGAACGTGCAGGCATCCATTACGGCCACAGATATCAAGACCTCGCAGGTGACCTTCCAATCCATCACCATCTCAGATCTGGTAATAGCGGGTGGAAGACTCACCGCTTCACAGATCACCGCGGTGAGCGGCGCGAATGAGATACACGCTTCGGCATCCCTGCCGTTCAGTTGGGAGACACCTTTCATTCCGGAGGACCAACCGATCGACGTGCAGCTCTCGGCGCCCAATCAGGATTTGGCCGAACTCGGGAAGCTCGTGTCGTTCGTACAATCGGCGAGTGGCACTTTGTCACTGAATCTGGCGATCACGGGCACGATGAAGTCTCCGGCCATCACCAGCGGGGCCTCATCGTCCAGAATGGACAGATCAACATCGATCGTTTCGACAGCGACGTAAAGGATCTCCAGATCGACGCTACGTTCCAGGGCACGACACTGCAGATCAACAAGTTCACCGGCGCATCGTCTCTCGGCGGCACATTCGCAGTCACCGGCAAAGTGGAACTGCCCTCATTGAGCCGCGCCGTGATCGATGGAACGCTCGCAATGGATGGGCTGAGAATGTCGGTGAACAACCTCACCGGCGTATACGGGGAGAGGGTTACGATGACGGCGACCGGTCTCCTGAATCTCAACGAGAGCCTGCAAGCGCCTCTCATACAGGGAGACCTCGTCGTGAGTGAGGCGGTGATCAGACTTCCGGAAGGTGAATTGCCGAAAGCGGGGACAGCGGGGTACAAAGGCCCGAACCCGCGGTTCGACGTCACTCTGAACCTGGCCTCGAACGTCAGGATCCAGCGCGGACCTCTGCAGGTCGTGGTCGTCGGACCGGTCTCGATCGCCGGATCGCTCTCGCAACCCGACATATATGGAACGGTCGCTCTCACGTCAGGATCGCTTCGGTATCCGGGACGGACGTTCGCCCTCGTTCCCGGGGGAAGCGCCACGTTCGTCTGGCAGTCGCCCGAGGCGCCGAACATAGCCATCGACCTGCAGGCGACCACCCGCGCCATCGCCCAATCGCCGTTCACCGGCAAGCTCACGCGATACAGGATTTACATCGATGTGAGTGGCACGATCGACCGCCCGAGCATCTTAACGACGAGTTCGCCGCCCGGTCTGAGCGACAGCCAGGCGCTCGCACTCATCTTCAGGCAGGCAGAGATCGAGGCACTGCTCAGCGGAGTCGATTTCCAGCAGGTGGTCGAGCAGCAGTTGGCCGATACGCTCCTCGGGCTCGGCGCTTCCGGGGATCTTCGAAGGGATCGAACTCGGCGCGTTGACGATCGGCCTTGAGCCGGGGCTCGCCGTGCCGCTCCAGGCATGGATATCACTCCAGGTGACGGACAAGTTCTCTATAGGCTATCTGAGCACACTGATCTCCGGCGAGTCTTTCTACGCGCTCGAGTTCGACTACGCAATCAGCCCGCAGTATGCGATATCCGTGCAGTTTCAGCAGAACCAGGAGGTGCTTTACCTTCTGCAGTCGGGCTGGCGGTTCTAGCCCAGCCACACCGGGTAGTGGCCGTGCCTCCGTGCCGGCCTCCGACTGCCCTTCGATACGTCCGCCGGAGCAGACACTCACGGTTGTTGGAGGCCGGCACGGAGGCACGGCCACTACGTCACGCAATTCCAGGCAGGACAAGTGCCCGCTTTCGGCGAACAAGCAGGAGACTGCGTGCTGCTTCAGTGCAGAGGATCATTCCACTCCACGAACAGGAGGGATTCACCAATGGCTGCTGAAGAACAAAGCCTCCGGGAACAGGGTCTGGCGCTCCTTCGACAGGGCCTCGCGGAGCAGAGCGTGGACCTCTTGAGCCAGGCGCTCGAGCAGGAACCATCCGATCCCCAGCTCTATCTTCTATCTCGGTTTCGCCTACTTCCAACAGGGCGACCTCGAGAAGATGATAGATACTCTGGAAAAGGCGATCGACGTCGCGCCTACTTCGCCCCAGATTCACTACAACCTCGGCGTCGCATATCAGAAATCGCACAACGCGACGCTTGCGAAGGATGAGTATCTGCGGGCGCTCGGTCTCAACCCGGCGTATACGGCCGCCAAGGAGGCTCTAGAGAGCCTGACACCGTCTGCGAGCGATCAGATGCTGCAGGACGGCGGCTCGGAATCCTGAGCCTGGCTGATGTCCCCCTTACGAAGGGGGACCGGCCTCTGGGCCGAGGGGGTTTCTGCACGCCGGAACTCCGGAGTTGGAACCGCCAGGATCGCCAAGTGAGCCTCCCGCACCCCTTTGCTATCAAGGAGGGGAGCTTTCGAGCGCAGGTCTGAGAGTCTCCGCGGCATCGGGAGGGAGCTTCGACCCGCCTTCGCCGGTCACGTAGAAGGCATCCCTCGCACGTCGCCCCCAGGTAGTCACCCGCGCGCTGTGGATGTTCCAGCCCATGGAGGAGATCGCCGTCGTGAGGCGATAGAGCAGTCCCGGGGTGTCCTCCGCCTCGATCTCCACGATGCTGTGCTGGTCCGACAGATCGCCCATCACCCTGAGATCGGTCAGGCCCACGTCCCCGGTGATCCTCCTGCCAAACTGCGGGAATAGGCTCTCGACCTCCACGTCGCCTGAGAGCACCATTTCCAACTCGGACTGGACCTGCTGCGCCTTCAGTTCCGGCAGAGGCCGACGCTCCGAATCGACATAAAGCAGATCGATCGCAATCCGGTCGCGCGATTCCCGGGTGAACACCTGCGCCGCATGGATCTCGACCCCCAGCGCCGCAAGGACGCCCGTGATCTTTGCCAGGAGGCCCGGTGTCGGATCATCGAGCACGCAGACGGTGAGTTCGGTGAACGGACCGGTCGGATCGTCCCTGAGGCGCACCACAGGCTTGCCGCTCCGGGCGCTTCGGGCATACGTGATGTGCGCGGCGAGTTCGTCCGGCGCGGTATTGAGGAGATAGCTCGCAGGCATCGCCCGGCAGTGCTCGTCTATCTCTTCCTGCGGGATATTGGCGAGGGACAGCTCCCTCGCAAGCCGACCCCGATGGCGCTCGATATCGACCGTGACGGGTGATGATGCGCGTAGAGCGCTCGCCGCGCGATGGTACAGCTCCCGAAGGAAGCGCATCTGCACCTCGCTCCACGTCGCCTGTCCGACCGATCGTACGTCGGCCGCCGTCAGCAGATAGAGCATATCGAGCGCCTCCGCCGAAGTCACGACAGCCGTGAAATCCCGGATCGTCGGCTGTTCGCCCAGATCGCGCATCCGCGCGGTTTCCGACATCAGCGAATGGTTCGCAACGAGAAACTCGACCATATCTACGGCCTCTCCGGTCATCCCCAGGCGTTCGGCGATCCGGCGCGCTGAGGAGCGGCCTCGCTCCTGGTGTGGACCGTCTCCGTCATCAGCCTTGCCGATGTCGTGAAGCAGCGCGGAAAGGTAGAGGAGTTCGGGCTCGCGCACGTTCTGGCGGACATCGTAGAACTCATCGTCAGCGCCGGAGGTCAGGAGTTCGATCTGACGGGCGACCTCGAGCGAGTGCGCGCCAACCGAAAGCTCGTGCGCTGGATCGCCTGGTACGAGGTACATCAGGCGGCCGAACTCCGGGAGTAATGCCCTGAGCACACCGGTCCGATTCATGGCATCGAGAGCAGTGGCCGCACCCGGGAGTGAGAGTATCCGCAGGAAGGCATTGGACATGGCGACGCCGTTCCCGTTCGACATCAGGCGTTCGGCTCGGCGGCCCGAGACGTACTGCTTCACGAGATCCGATGTCTCCCAGTCGATGCCGAGCCCGAGACGGACGGCGTGCTCGTGGAGACGGACCGCCGCCTCCGGATCGCGCCTCAGGATGCCCTTGTCGGCGATCCTGATCTCGCCGCGCCGGACGACGACCCCCGGTTCGATCTCGAGTGACTCCTCGCCGCACGCGGTCGTCACCTTCCGATAGATCGCGGCGATCCGCTCGGCGTGGAGCATGTATCTGCCCATCAGGTCGGATGCTTCCATTCCCAGCCGCGATGCTACTTCCTGCTGCCGGTCGACCGCGAGTATGTCCCGTCCCGACTCGCACACCGCGTGCAGGGCATTGCGGACCTTGAACAGGAACTCCGCCGCATCGCCGATCCACTTCATCTCCTGGTCGGAGATCACTCCGCGCGACCGCAGGACGTGCCAGACGTCCTCCCGCGACGTGCTGAAGGCGGACTGAGCGATCCATCGAGCCGCGTGGAGATCACGGAGTCCCCCCGCGCCGTCCTTGATGTCGGGCTCGATCCGGTAAGGCGATCCGCCGGATCTCGCGATCGCGATCCGGCGCTGTTCGAGGTGGCCGAGCACGAAGGACGCAGGCACGATCGCTCGGCGGCACGCCGTCGAGAATCGCTCGAAGAACATCGGGCTCCCCGCGAGATGCCTGGCGTCGAGTAGCGAGGTATGCGTCTCCAGCGACAGGTCCCGGCAATCATCCGCCCCCCGATACCCATAGCCGACCTTCAGGCCCGCTCCGTTCAGGAAGACGTCCATGACTAGGCGGTAGGCGGTCTTCAGGAAGCGGTCGACGGCCGGATCGCCCTCCTCCTCGGCGACGAACGTGATGTCGATGTCCGAGTGAGGCGACAGTTCCTGGCGGCCGTATCCGCCGACCGCGATGACGCAGACGCCGTCGAGGGCGTCATCGGCCCCGATGTCCTTCAGCGCCATGTCGACGATCCGCCGGACGACCGAATCGATGAGGTCGCTGTACGCGTGCATGAACCCGACGCCCCCGATGGAACGCCGGGTCATGAGTTTCTGTCGCGCGCGCAGTATGTGCTCCCCCAGGTCGGCGGGAGAGACCGATTCTATTCTGCCTGTGATGGCCATATACTCAGTTCCAAACCCCTCATGTCCGACCCACCGCTAGTCCTGAGTGCGCCGGTGAATGACGGCGTTATCGAAGGACGGCTCGTACAGCAAGGCCGTCCTTCGATACACGCCGTCATTCACCGGCGCACTCAGGACTAGCGGTGGGTTGAGAGCGATAGCGGGAGGCCGTTGAAGGCCTCCCCTACAGTTCTAGCTCACTGCGATTTCACCGCGCTCGCCGGTGCGGATGCGGATGGCGTCATCCACCCGCGTGAGAAAGATCTTCCCGTCGCCGATCTCGCCGGTCGATGCGAACTTCCTGATCGCCTCGACTACCGGCTCGACCATCGAGTCGAGCACGACCGTCTCGATCTTGATCTTGTCGAGCAGGTTCACGATGTACTCCTGCCCGCGGTAGTACTGGGTCCGCCCGCGCTGCTTGCCCGCGCCCATGACGTGGATCACCGTCATCCCCTTGACGCCGAGTTCGTCGAGCGCCGCCTTTACCTCATCGAGCTTGTCGGGCCGTATGATTGCCTCAACCTTGATCATCGATTCCTCCTGCGGACCGGGGAGGGCGAAGCTCCGTCTGAGCCGGGACCTCTGAGACCCCTGGCTCAGACGGAGCTTCGCCCTCCCCGGTCCGTTACTAGAATGAATACCCTATCTCACCGTGCTGGGCGACATCGAGGCCGGATTCCTCCTCCTCGCGAGTCACGCGCAGGTCGGAGAAGACGCCGGTCACCTTCAGCAGGATCACCGTCAGAATGAACGAGTATGCGAAGACCGCCAGGATCGCGATCAACTGCTTCCAGACCAGAGCCGCATTCCCGTGGAGCAGGCCGTTCGCGCCCGCCGAGTTGATCGCGACGGTGGCGAAGATGCCGGTCGCCAGAGCGCCCCATGTGCCCCCTACCCCGTGGATCCCGAACACGTCGAGCGAGTCGTCGTAGCCCAGTTTGCCTTTCATCCCGATCGCGAAGTAGCAGAGGATGCTCACCACCCCGCCGATGACGATCGCCGCGAGCGGACCGACGAATCCCGAGGCCGGGGTAATCGCCACCAGACCCGCAACCGCGCCACTCGCTGCGCCGAGAGCCGTCGGCTTGCCCCGATGCCACCATTCGATGAAGGTCCATGAGAGAGCCGCAGCAGCAGCAGCCGTATTCGTCACGACGAACGCACTGACCGCCAGGCCGTTCGCCGCAAGTGCGCTCCCAGCGTTGAAGCCGAACCACCCGAACCACAGGAGCGCCGCGCCGATGATCGTCATCGTGACGTTGTGCGGCTTCATGTCGTCCTTGCCGAAGCCCTTCCGCTTCCCGATGATGAGAGCACACGCGAGCGCCGCGATCCCCGAGGAGATGTGGACGACGGTCCCCCCGGCGAAGTCGAGCGCGCCGAGTTGCCTCAGCCATCCGCCCGGAGCCCATACCCAGTGGCAGACGGGATCGTAGACGAGCGTCGCCCAGAGGACCGTGAAGATCAGGAACGACTTGAACTTCATGCGCTCGGCGAATGCTCCCGTGATCAGCGCAGGGGTGATGATCGCGAACATCATCTGGTACACCATGAACAACTGGTGAGGGATCGTGGCCGAGTAGGTCGCATTCGGTGTAAGGCCGACGTTTCTCAAGCCGATCCAGTCGAGGCCGCCGATGAAGTGCCACTTGTCCGGCCCGAAGGCGAGGCTGTAGCCGAAGAGCACCCACTGGACGCCGACGACGCCAATGAGTATGAAGCTCTGGAGGATCGTCGCCAGAACGTTCTTCCTTCGCACCATCCCTCCGTAGAAGAGCCCGAGGCCGGGCGTCATCAGCATCACCAGCGCTGTCGACATCAGCACCCATGCGGTGTCGCCGGTATTGATCGCTAAGCCGGATTGCATGCTCGCACCTCCATCGCGTGATCCTACTGATGCCAGTTTACCCGGTGGAGGTTTCGATGTAGTTTCGCGGATGTTAAATCGATGTTTCGTCTTTGGAGTGCGGCCCTCACCCCCAACCCCTCTCCCGGGGGGCGAGGGCCGCACTCCAAAGCTACCCCTTGATTCGGTCGAGGAAGAAGCGGATGAACCGGGGAGCGTCGACTTCGACGCAGACGCGGGCGTTCGGAGGCCATCGGGGTCACGGGATTCGGTCGCAGGTCGCAGACGGTCATGCCGGCGGTCACGCGGCCCTCGGTCTCGACCTCGACGTGGCCCTCCTGCATCCGCGCGAACGACTCGTCGAGGGCTACTCCGACCGCCAGTGGATCGTGTAGGTAGCAGCCGGAGAACCCTTCGGTCTCCATGTGATACTCGATGTACCCCTGCGTCAGATCGACGAGGAACTCCGACAGCCTCGTGCCCAGCGGCTCGACCTCCTGCGCGATGTGCCCCATCTCGAGGCACACCTGCTCCGTGACGTCGAGTGGCACGAATACAAGCGGAATGCCCGACTCGACGACGACTTGAGCGGAATGAGGGTCGACGAAGATGTTGAACTCCGAGACGGTAGTCGTGTTACCATAGGCGCGGAATGCTCCGCCCATCACGAAGATCTGCTTGTACTTCCCCATCCGCTCGGGGTCAGAGATGATCGCCTTCGCGACATTCGTCAGCGGGCCGATAGTGACCAGGGTGATCTCGCCCGGATCGTCGCCTGCGATCTGAGGCAGCAGTTCGACCGCGGGAGTCGAGATCGGCGATACGTCCGGGCGAGGATATTTGAGGCTGCCCGTCTCGCCCATGAGGGTATGCAGTCCGCCGAGACCATCGTGTCCATGGACCTCCGGAGCGACGACCGGCGGTCGGACGAGCGGAACGGCTTCCCCCTTGGCAACGATGGGCATCCGGGCGGGTTGCAGGATGTCGAGGATGCGGAAGACGTTCTCAGTGCAGAAATCGACGTGTACGTTGCCGCTGACAGTGGTGATCGCCTCGACCTGAAGCTCAGGCGACCGCATGGCGAATACGATCGCCAGGGCGTCGTCCACGCCTGCATCGGTGTCGATCACGATTCGCTTGTCGCCGTGTGTCACGACTCCTCGCAGAGTGCCTTTTCGGCCCAGAACTTGTTGGTGCGGTAGAGGCTCTCGAATGTGCCTGCGTCGCTCCAGAAGCCTTCCAACTCGGTCCAATCCAACTGGCCGCCCTGGACATACAGGTTATTCACGTCGGTGATCTCGAGTTCGCCGCGCTCCGACCGCCGGCACCGGCGTATGTAATCGAAGACCTTGTCGTCGTAGATGTAGAGGCCCGCCACGGCGTAACTCGATTTCGGCTCCTTCGGCTTCTCCTCGATGGCGACGATCTTGCCGTTCTCGAAGACCGGAACGCCGAATCGCTCGGGATCCTGCACCTGCTTGAGGAATAGGCGCACCCCTCCCTCGAAGCTTCGAACCGCCGGACCGATGTCGGCATCAGTCGTGTTGTCCCCCAGGATGACGGCAATCGGCTGCCCGTCGGCGAAGTCCTCGCAGAGGCTCAACGCTTCCGCGATCCCGCCCTCCTTCTCCTGATAGGCATACTCCAGATGGCTGAGGTTGAGCGCGCGGCCGTTCCTCAGCACCGAGAGAAAATGGCCGGCATGAGGGCCGCCCGTGACCACGATCACCTCACGGATGCCCGCGGAGACGAGCGTCTGAATAGGGTAATAGATCATCGGCCTGTCGTAGACCGGGAGCAAGTGCTTATTGGTGGCATGGGTCAGCGGGTACAACCGCGTTCCGAGTCCGCCTGCGAGGACAACACCCTTCATAGCTTTGTGGGAGCCTCCTGTCTATTGGCTGCGGGACGTGACGATTATAGCAGCACCGAGGTGGGCGGTCAATCCGGGAGGGCGAGGCTCCGTCCGAGCCGGATGCTTCGGCAGCAGAACGAAGTGGCGCTACCGGAGCATCCGGCTCGGACGGAGCCTCGCCCTCCCGGATTGGGCAGTCACGGCTTGCAGATCTTGCACGGCTCATGGCCCGCGGCGACCGCGTCCGCACGAGTGGCGAACTGCACGCGGTTCTTCTCTGCGGGAAGATGCCCGCACGTCGTGCGGTGGAACTTCTTGCTCGACTTGTTGCCGATGAACTCCCCCGTCGCGTCCGGCTTGGTGAGCAGGCTCCTCCACACGTCGGCGAGGCTGTTCGACGCGAGTGAGAAGACGGCGGCGGGCGACTCTTCCGCCTTCTTGCCGCCTTCGGACAAGCTCTTCAGCTGAGCCTGCGCCTTGGTGGATGTCTCCAGCGCAAACTTGGCGGGATCGGTGACGCGTTGGAAGCCGTCGGCATCGGCTTTGACGGTCGAGCATACGGTATCCAGCTTCTTCTCAAAGATGGGCCGTTCGGCGCTCTCGAAAGAGGCCTTGTCGGTCCGGTAGGGCTGACATGTTGCGATCACGTGCGGGACAAGACGGCCAAGTTGAACCTTCAAGTCCGCGGTGGACTTCCCGGCGTCCACGGCTCTCCTGACCTCACCATATGCGTCGGCAAACGCCTTTCGGCCCGCTTCATCCTGTTTCGCAGCATATCCGAAGCGTGCATCGGTCTTGGCGGAATCCGGTTTCGCCGCCGCCGTGATCTCCTTCGCGCATGACGTCAACTGTGTCTTGAGATCGGCGGGCATGAAACTGATCGCCTTCAGGATCACGGCTTCGGTGAAATCCCCCGGTTTGGGTTCTTTCGGCGTCTGTTCCGCGCCGAAAACGCCACCCGCCAACAGAATGAGGATGGCGCAGAGAAGCGTAGTGGCCGTGCCTCTGTGCCGGCCTGCCGTGCCTCTGTGCCCGCCATCCCGCCTCGCTGGCCGGCACAGAGGCACGGCCACTACAACAGATGATCGATCGAACAGAGCGTGTCTACTCATGGTTTGCATCACCCTGCTTCATTTTGAGCATGCGCGCGTAGACTTCCTTCCTGGGCAGCGAGTAAAGCGCCGTCACCTGGCGGACGGCATCGCGTTCGGACAGTCCTTCGCCGAGGAACCGCCTGAGCGAGTCCTCGACCCGGTCGTCGGAGATCCCGGGCGGCTGCACCACTGAGCCTTCGAGGACAAGGGTGATCTCGCCCTTCGCCTTCACGGCGGCGAACCGTTCGATGGCGGAGGTCAGCGTCCCCCGATGGACCTCCTCGAACATCTTGGTGGCCTCTCGAACGACTGCGACCCTGCGATCGCCGAGCACTTCGAGCATCGACTTCAAAGTGGCAAGCAGTCTCATCGGCGACTCATAGAAGATCATGGTGCGCGGCTCGTTCTCGAGCGCCTGGAAGTACGTTCGCCGCTCGCCCGCCGGCCTGGGAGGGAAACCCTCGAATGTGAACCGACGGGTCGAGAGCCCGGAGACGATCAGCGCGGTGATGATGGCATTTGCGCCGGGGATGGCGACGACGGAGATGCCGTTCTCGATGGCGAAGGCGATCAACTCGTGTCCGGGATCGGAGACGCCGGGAGTGCCGGCATCCGATACCATCGCGATGCTCTTCCCCTCCCTGAGCAGGTCCAGCAGGTGCTCGGCTTTTCGCCCGACGCTGTGCTGGTGGTAGGGAGTCATGGGGGTGGCGATGTCGTAGTGGGCGAGAAGCTTGCGGGTGACGCGGGTATCCTCGGCAGCGATCAGATCGACCTCTTTGAGCGTGCTGAGCGCACGGAGGCTGATGTCCGCCAGATTGCCGATCGGGGTCGCCACCAGGTATAAGGTTCCGGGCACGATGACCTCCTGGAGCATGAGTTATGAGAAGGGCGAAGCAGTTACGCTTCGCCCTATGAGATCGCCTGTCATGCTGTTCCGACTAACGGATCACTGTCCGCCGGCCGGTACACGGATCGGCTGGGTGGTCGCGGTTGCCCCACCGCCATTCGCCGCCTGCTCCTTGTTGAACTCGTCGATCCATTTCTGCTCCCTGGCAGCCAGATCGGCCCGGTTCATCTCTTTGTACATGTCCCGGATCGCCTCATGAGTCTGCGCTTCGTCGTACGCATTGTCCGCCGCGATCTGAAGATTCTCTTCCGCGGCCTTGTAGTCCTTGGCCTCTATATCCATTTTGGCGAGACCGAGTCGCAGGGACTTGTCCTCAGTATTCAACAGCGCCGTCTGGAGGGCGCCTCTGGTCAACTTAGCGTACTTAGCCTGATCCTCCTTCGTAAGCCCGAACATCGGGGAGGAGTTCATCATGCCGTATATCGATGCCATCTGGACGTAGCACCTCGCCTGAAGGCCGGTATCCTCAGAGGACTGGGCAGCGGCGGCCTGATACAGGGCGATAACTTTCTCGAAGGCCTTCTTGCGCTCCGACTCCGACATGGCCATCAGGTTCTGGTAGGCGTCCTTGAACGCGACATATGCCTTGAGTTCGGGATCGAGAACCTCGATCTTCGCGCTCTTCTGAAGCTTGCCGTAGTACTCCTGTTTCGCAGTGTCGCGCGCCTGCTGGCCGAACTGAGCCAGGTATTCGCTCTTCTTCTTGGGATCCTTGAAGTCGGGCGGTAGATTGCGCTTTGCGGCAGCAGCGGCTTTCAATATCACATATCCCTGAGCGGTCTTGATCGGACTGCTGATCTCACCCGGCTTCAGAGTGAATGCCGCGGTCCTGAGTTCCGGCTCGATGGTGGCTCTGCTGACCGGACTCCGGTTGCCGCCATAGTCCTTGTACATGTCGTCGGACGACTGCTTGGCGACGGTCGCGAAGTCATCGCCCTTCTTGAGCTTGGCAACGATGTCCGCGGCGCGCTTCTTGGCCTGGTCATCGGAACGCTTGCCGGCGGACGCCACCGTGATCTGGCTGACCGGCACCTGGTCATAACTCTCCTGAAGAGTGCGATCATTCACTACGACTTTGTCAGTGATCTTCTTGTCGAGCTTCTCCATCAGGAGGCCGTTCCGAATTTCATCCGTATACTTCTGCAGTTCCTTCTTGATCTCACTTCGCTTCTTGGCTATGGTCATGCCGGGCTCAGCCCTGGCAAGCTGAGCTTGGAAGATCGCGTCGGTCTTCTGCTTCTTGCCGGTCAGAGCCTGCTCTCGAAGTTGTTTCATCTGCATGTCGGTGTATTCGTCGAGCTTCTTTCTCACATCGCCGCGCGACACGCGGATACCTTCCTCTTTGGCGGCCTGGACCTTAACGGCCTGGTCGACCAACTCATCGAAGATCTGTCCCCGCAACCGAATGTCCATCGAGGGACTGAGCTGGCCCGCCTGCTCATACTGCTGCGTCTGCCTCAGCAACGCCGCACGGAATTCCTCCCACATCAGCTTCTCGCCGTTGACGCGAGCAAGAACGCCGGTCTCCTGCCCCGTCTTCGGGCCCATCCTGCCGCCGCCGCCGCCAACCGACATCCCGACAAAGCCGATGACGAATACGCCCGCGATGGCTATCATCACGCCCTTGAAGTATTTTGACATCTTGGTCCGCATACCATTTATTGACATGAACACCCTCCAAACGGTCGAATCCTACTTATCATTACGCTTCTCAGCGCAAGAATGTCACAGATCACGAAGCATCTCATTCAAGGCAGCAAGGCACTGACGCGAGCCATCCTCCGATACGCCTCCGGGTTTGAAGTGCGTCTCGAGCGAGATATAGCCCTTGTATCCATCCGCCTTCAGCGCCTTGAGCTGTGCCGGATAGTCGAGCACGCCGTCACCGATGCACACGAAATGCACCTTGCCTTCCGCGTCACGGACCGCGTCTTTGACGTGGACGTGAACGGTGTACGGCTTCATCGCGTCATAGCCGGTCGGGAAAGGCACTTCACCCGAGCAAAACGCATTGCCCGGATCCCAGACCGCCTGCAAGCCGGGCGAATCGACGGCGGCGATCACTCTCGCAGTTTCGACGCCGGTTCCGAGGTAGCAGGCATGCTCATTCTCGAGGCCAAGGATGACTCCTGCCTCCCTGGCGCGCGCAGCCGGCTCCCTGAATGCTTCGACGATGCGACTCTCTATATCTTCGGTCAGTTCGCCCTTTTTCCAGAATGCAAAAACGCGGATGAACCTGGTATCGAAGATCTCACAGAGGCGGATGCACTTCTCCAGGAGAGCCATCTGGTCCTCCATGCCCCTGTCCTTCGCGCCGTGTGTCTGCCCGGTAGCGCCCTCGCCGCCGAACAGGTCGCACTTGAAGAACGGCGACGCGATGCACGAGACACGCACTCCGCGATCGGCTACCAGCTTCCGGGCTCGTTCGATGGCCTCGTCGTCGAGGTCCGCAGCGTTCACACCCCACAGGCATCGAAGCTCGGCGCCCTTTACGTCATAGTCTGCCATGACATCGAGCGCGTGCTCGAAATCCTGCGAGATCTCATCGGTGATTACGGAAAGGTCCACGTGTGCCTCCGGTGACGAATTCGTGCTTCATATTAGCATTTTCAGCCTGCTCTTGTCAACTTCGGCAACGTGCTTCGGAGTGCGTGCGTGAGGTGCTCCGTAGGGGCGATCCTTCAACGGTCGCCGTACTGACCCCGGGGCGACCGTTGAAGGATCGCCCCTACGGAGCACCTCACTTGCCCTGGGTCACTCGCGGAAGAGGATTCGGCCGAAGCGCGCAGGCACGTGGAAGTTGGCCGGGGACTCCATCGTGGGAGACCAGCAACTATACTCCGCGGTCGGGGTGCGATCGATACGGTAGAGGTTGATGCGCCACGAATCGCCGTCTTTCGGAGGCGTGTTCGGCGCGGTCTCGAGCGAGGCAAACGGGATCGCCCACTCCGCGGTCCACCCCTTATCGACGTCCTCGCGGTTGTCGAGTGTGCCATCGACGCGGAGCGCCGTCCGCCATCCCTGACAGTCCCAGGAGGTATCGGCAACGAGATCCCTGCGCAGGCCGGTCGGATTGTCGATGATCGCGTCGAAGAGCGTGCCGTGGGGGCTCATCTGGAACTCGTAGTAGCGGACGAGGTCTGAATCGGGGTCGATGAACGCCTCGACGACCTCCTCCTCGTAGATCTTCTCATCACGGTTGGAGAGCGTGCCCCAGATATCCGGGTCGTCGCTGTCGAATGAGACGTAGAGGTTGAGGTCGTCCCAGCACATCCGGGCGCGTGTCTGACGAGTGGCCGGGCCGGATCCGTCGGAGACGATGAAGTCACCGACCGTCGGGATACCCTCCCAGTCGCTCAGGTCGCCGTCGATGGTGATCCGTCCGTTCGGGACCTTTCTGCACTCGTAGACGGGCACTTCCTGCTCCATGGTAATCTCCTCGCTGCGACCCGGTCGGCATCCGTCATGTAGTGGCCGTGCCTCCGTGCCGGCCAAGAACGTAGCGAGGCCGGCACGGAGGCACGGCCACTACATGACGTCTCGACGAGCGCAGAAGCCTGCCCCTACATGAAACAACGGTCTATCAGTCCTGGTCGAGCACCGGGAAGCTGTAGTTCGGCGCTTCCTTGGTGATCAGAATATCGTGCGGATGGCTCTCCCTCAGGCTGGATCCTGAGATCCGGACGAACCGAGCGCGCTCCTGGAGATCCCGGATCGTCGCCGCGCCGCAGTACCCCATGCCGGACCGGATGCCGCCGACCAATTGGTGAACTGTGTCCGAGAGCGGACCCTTGTAGGGAACTCGGCCTTCGATGCCCTCGGGCACGAGCCTGCTGGGGTTGACCTGAGCATACCGGTCGCTGCTCCCCTGCCTCATGGCGGCGATCGACCCCATACCTCGGTAGACTTTGTAGCTCCGGTTGCGGAATATCTCGATGTCGCCTGGGCTCTCGTCCGCTCCCGCGAACAGGTTGCCGATCATGCAGCAGTCGGCCCCGGCCGCCAATGCCTTGGTGATGTCGCCGGAGAGCCGGATGCCCCCATCTCCGATGATCGGGACCCCGTGCTTCTTAGCTTCTTTTGAGCACTCGATGATTGCCGTGATCTGCGGCACTCCGACGCCCGCGACCACTCGAGTCGTGCAGATCGAGCCCGGACCGAGACCGACGCGGATTCCGTCCGCGCCCGCTTCGATCAGGTCCTTCGTTCCCTCGGCGGTGGCAACATTGCCGGCGATGACCGGGAGGTCCGGGAATGCCTTCTTCACGGCCTTGAGCGCGTTGATGACTCCGGCGGAATGCCCGTGCGCCGCGTCGATCACGACTACATCGACACCGGCGCTCACCAGGGCCTCGGTGCGTTTCACCGGATCACTGAGCGGGCCGATCGCCGCGCCGACACACAATCGGCCATTGCCGTCCTTGGTGGCATTCGGGAACTGACGAATCTTCTCGATATCTTTTATGGTGATGAGACCCTTGAGCGTGCCGGCATCGTCAACGATGGGAAGCTTCTCGATCTTGTGCTTCTGCAGAATCGCTTTCGCCTGATCGAGAGTCGTGCCGACGGGTCCCGTGATCACGTTGTCCTTGGTCATGGCCTCGGAGATCTTGCGGTCGTAGTTCTCCTCGAACCGGATGTCTCTATTCGTGAGGATCCCTACGAGCTTACCGCCATTTGTGATGGGCACCCCGGAGATGTGGTATCGCTGCATGATCTTGAGCGCATCGGCGATGGTATTGTCCGGCGAGAGGTAGACGGGATTCAGAATGATGCCGTGCTCCGTCCGCTTGACCTGATCGACCTCGATCGCCTGCTCCTCGGCGGACATGTTCCTGTGCAGAATACCGAGGCCCCCTTCCCGGGCGATGGCGATCGCCATCCGCGCTTCGGTGACGGTGTCCATCGGCGAGCTGACGAGCGGGATGTACAGCTTGATGCCACGAGCGATATAGGTCGAGGTGTCGCACTCACTGGGGAGGACGTCCGTCTTCTGTGGCCAGAGCAGGACGTCGTCGAAGCTGAGGCCTTCAAGAAGCGGCATGCGCTCATCGAACGACATAGGGTGCCTTCCTTTCGATCCTTCATGTAGGGGCGAAGCACTGGGGAAATGGTTGATAGCTGATGGTTCATGGCAGATCCGGCATCAACCATGAACCATCAACCATACCCCCGATGTTTCGCCCCTACGGCCGGATGTATTCCGGTATTATAGATCAGGGGATGGACTGTGTCAAGGAACTTGACACACTTCTTTCCCCATGATACGCTACCGGAGGGAGACATACCTGATGCTTCGCAATATGACTGATGCACGCCTCCGCCTTCTCATCGCCATCGGACTCGTCGTCATCACTGTCGCCGCCTATCTCCCGGTGTTCGGCAACCAGTTCGTCGACTATGACGACAACCGCTACGTCTACGATAACCCGCGCGTGATGGACGGCATCTCCCTGAAGAACCTCTCATGGGCTTTCACCAGCATCTGGAACTCCAACTGGCATCCACTCACGTGGATCTCACATATGCTGGACTGCCAGATGTATGGATTGAACCCGATGGGTCATCACGTGACCAGCCTGCTGCTGCATCTGGCGAACACCCTGCTGCTCTTCCTGCTTCTCGTCAGGCTCACGGGATCCACATGGCGAAGCGCTTTCGTGGCCGCGCTTTTCGCGATTCACCCACTACACGTCGAGTCGGTAGCCTGGGTCGCCGAGCGCAAGGATGTGCTCAGCACGTTCTTCTTCATGCTCACGCTGCTGGCCTATGTTCGATACGCCGAATCCCCAAATACCAAGCGATACCTGCTCATGACAGGCGCATACGTCCTCGGGTTGATGGCCAAGCCGATGCTGGTCACCATACCGATCGTTCTGCTGCTCCTGGACTACTGGCCGCTTGGGAGGTTCCGTCAGACGATCAAGGCCCGTAAGAAACAACCAGCCTCGAACCCCACAATGAAACTGCTGCTGGAGAAGACGCCTCTTTTCGTTCTTGCGCTCGGATCCAGCGTTATCACCCTGATCGCCCAGCGAGCGGGCGGTGCGGTAAACCCATTGGAGCATCTCCCACTCGGGGAACGCGTCTCCACGGCGCTCGCGGGGTACGCGGCATACATATGGCAGACGGTTTGGCCGCTCAGGCTCGGCGTCATCTACCCGCATCCGTTCGACAGCCTCCCAACCTGGCAGGTCATCGTCTCGATCGTGCTGCTCGCGGCGATCTCGTTCCTGGTCTACCGAGCCAGGAGCGATCGGCCATATCTGACATTCGGATGGCTCTGGTTCGTGATCACGCTGGTGCCGGTGATCGGTCTGGTGCAGGTCGGGGTTCAGTTCATCGCCGATCGGTACACGTACATCCCGCTGATCGGGCTGTTCGTCGCGGCGGCATGGGGAGTGGCGGAATGGTGTGGGAGTATGGGAGTATGGGGGTGTGGGAGTGAACGGAATGCGCCCACACGCCCACACTCCCATACTCCCACACTCCCCATTGCCGCCGTGATCGTCCTCGTGTCACTATGCTTCCTTACATTCAGGCAGGTCGGATACTGGAAGGACGGCTACACGCTCTTCACTCACACCTTAGAGGTGACGAAGCCGAGCGCCACTGCACACACCAATCTCGGCATCATCCTCGCCGCCAGAGGGAAGCTCGATGACGCGATTGCGCACTATAAGGAGGCTCTGGAGATCAGTCCCGGACACGCAAATGCGCTGTTCAACCTTGGGAACGCGCTCATCAAGAAGAAGATGTACAACGAAGCGATCGAGGTATATCAGCAGGCGGTGGAGCAGTATCAGCACGCATCCGGCGACGTGTCGGTCGACGCTCATACCAACCTGGCGAATGCTTACAGCCAGATGCGAATGTACGAAGAGGCCGAGGCGGAGTATCAGCAGGCGCTGGCCGCCGACCCCAGCTACCTCCCCGCCATTACGAATCTGGGCAATATGATGAAAGAGACGGGCAGGCTCGATGAGGCGGAGGAGTTGTACCGCCGGGCCATCGCGATCCGGCCCAAGGATCCCGAATCCCACAGCAACCTGGGAGTCGCATTGGCCGGACAGGCGAGAATCGATGAGGCGGTCGAAGAATTCGACCGAGCGCTGGCGCTCGATCCGAAGAATACCGGCGCGCTCGTCAACCTGGCAAACGTCCATGCGTCGCGAAAGGACTACGGCAAGGCGATCGAGGAGTACCGTCGGGCGATCAGCATCAAGTCGGACCTGCCGGAAGCGCACCACAACCTCGGGCTCGTGCTGAAGACGCAGGGGGACCTGCGGGGAGCGATCGCGGAGTTCCGGAAAGCGGTCGATATCGATCCGTCGATGCCGGTCCCGCACGTGAGCCTGGCGACGGCGCTCTTTGAGGCGGGCGATTACCCGGGGGCCTGGCGTGAGGTCCATGCCTGCGAAGCGGTCAGAGGCCGCCCGCCGAAGACGCTCGTTGACCAACTCTCCGCGAAGATGCCCGATCCCGGGCCTTAGTAGCTCAGCTCCGTCCAGCAGTCACAGGTTTTCGGCAATGTGGGCAGATATGCTTTGACTTGCGGCTGCACCCGGCGCCGCCTCCACCTGCACATGCGCAGGCACAGGCGCATCCCGCGCAAGCGCACGCACATGCGCAGTGATAGCCGCCGCCGTATCCTCCTCCACCGCCCCCGATCTTTCCACCGGTGTACTGCTTGCCGCCGGTCAGTCTGTTGTACCATGCGACAAAGCCTATGATGATGCCAAACGCAACCAGTAGCCCCCAGAAGCCCAAGTCGTCACTGCCCCCACCACCCGAATAGCTGTCGTCGGCCTCCTGGGCAGGCTGCGCATCGGGAATAGCATCTTTTGGCAGTCTGACCGAGATGGAGTACCTCTCGCCCGGGCCCAGGCTTTCCCTGCGCCAGATGAGAACGCCGTTTGGCGAGGAAGTGGGCTCAGGATCGGCCGTGACGGCATCGACGGCAGCAGGGCATTTGAAGCTGATCTGCAGGACATCCGTGGCGGCGCGGTCATACCAGCCAGGAGTGAATTCGAACCGGCAGTCATCGTCGTAGGCACTGATCAGTTGGCGATCGGTGATCGTGCACTTCACCTCGAAGGTCTCGCCCGTCTGGTAGTCTCTATCCAGACCGAGCCGGAAGCCCACCCAGTCGCCCGAATCGGCACTCTCGGCGCTCACTGCGTTTGCCCCGTAGCTATCGATGGAGTAGTCGTTGTCCGGGGCGCCGATAGTGATCCACCAGACATCTCCTCCGGTGACCTGCCACTTCTGGTAGTACTCGATGGTAGCGGAACCGTCATCGTGCGGTGTGAGGCTCACCTGATAGTCAAGAATTCGATAGGCGCCGGTGTCTCCGCCTTCATATCCATGGCCGGCGGCCGGAAGAAGGAGTAGCAGAATGAGCATCGGAATGCACAAGCGTCCCATCACTCCTCTACCTCCGCCTGCGTCCTGATGCGAGGCATCTCGTCGAGCGGACATCCGCCACCGCATTGATGGACGAAGATACAGTCCAAACACTCTGCCGCCGCCATTTGGTGCTCACGTAATCTGCGGCAAACGGGATGCTCCCAGATGGAGCGCCAGGTATCGGTGAGCATGCTCCCGACCGGTGACAGCCACGACTGACATGGCAGAACAGTGCCGTCCGGTTGGATGGTCATGTTGTGCGCCGCAGCCGAGCACGACTTCGCTCCGAATCCAAGATCTAGCGGATTCAGCCGCGTGTAGCATGTTGGGGAGTACCACTGCAGGTTTGCGCCGATATCCTCTGCGACACAGCATGCATCCCGGAGTATCAGGAGCAACTCCTCGTCGGACACCCCATGCTCCTTCCGATACTCGGTTCCTCGACCGCTGCAGATCAAGGTATTGCAGCACACGTCGGTGACGCCCAGGTCCTCATGCAGCCAGCGAACCGTTGCGGGGTAGCCGGCCGCATTCAGCCCGGTCAGCGTGGTGTTCGTCACAACTTGAAGGCCTGCATCAAGCGCACTCCGTATCCCGGCAACCGTCTTGTCGTGCGACCCCGAGAAACCGGTCATGCGGTCATGGACGTCGGGGTTGTACGATTCGATGGTGACCTGGGCATAGTCGAGGCTGGCGTCCCGTAGCGGTTCGGCCAACTCCGCAAGCCTGGTGCCGTTGGTAACGAGCCCAGTCACAAACTCGTCGGCCTGGCTGATGAGCTGCACCAGGTCCGCGCGCAGTGTGGGTTCCCCACCGGTGAAGACGACCTGCGGGACTCCGAGTCTCCAGAGGCTCTCATAGATGCTGAGCCATTGATCTGTCGTGAGTTCGTACATCGGAGTGCCCTGGGTCAGGTAGCACTTCTCGCACTTGAGGTTACATCGGTACGTGACGGCGAGGTCCATCCTGGCAGGAGCGCTCCAGTCGGCATAGTCGACAATGCCCGGGGCGATCCCGAGATCGGCCGGGCATGCCCCTTTGGCGATGCTCATCAAAGTGCCGAACAGAGCATCCAGATCGGCCCTGATCCGCTCGCGGGTCACCCGTCCCTTACCGATTGCGAGCGGCCGCCGGTACTTTCGCAGCATAGCGCCGACGACATGATCCATGACCTGGTCTGTCTGGTCCCCGCAGCCCTGCTGGTAACACCACATGGCCTCGATCAGGAACGTCGCGAAATCGGCGGCCGTATCGTCGAGCATCAGAGGCGGTTGCCGGCCATTGATCCACAGCAGGTGGTCGCCGCCGGCACTCTTGCGAAGATGGAAACGCTGGCTATCGATCGTGGCGTGGAGCACGCCGTCGCCGCGAAAATGTGGTTTGCGCTGGTGCTGGTTCACTCGGTACAGCCCCCTTGCCGCGTGCGCTCAAGCTATCGAGATGATAGCACGACGGCCTCGATTCGGCAAGGAATGTCATTCGGCGGACCGTGAGGCAGATGGCCAAACGGCGCCCCACCTCATTGGTGTGCGCCGCTCAACAGGACAATATGTGCATGGCGGAGAGGGTGGGATTCGAACCCACGGTGACGCAAGCGCCACAACAGTTTTCGAGACTGCCGCTTTCGACCACTCAGCCACCTCTCCGGAGGGGAATGGTTGATGGTCAATGGTTCATGAACCATCAACCATTAACCATCCCCCATTCCCCAAGGTTCTGGCGCCCTTGGAGGGAATCGAACCCCCGACGCCCTCCTTAGGACGGAGGCGCTCTATCCACTGAGCTACAAGGGCACGTGGAAGGGAATGGTTAATGGCCGATGGTTGATGGTTCATGGCCCATCCGCCATTAACCATCAACCATCAACCGTTCCCAAGATTGTGGCGCGCTTGGAGGGATTTGAACCCCCGACCTAAAGGTCCGCAACCTTCCGCTCTATCCCCTGAGCTACAAGCGCGTATCGTTTCCGACCCTTCCGGACGGGAGTCAGTATACCATGCCGGACGCCCGCTGTCAACGAACTTCGAAGTGTTCGACGGAGGAGTTACTGATTGTTGACACCCCGAGCGGGCCGGATGTATACTTCTTTCACGGTTCGTACTCGTACTCCTAATCGTAATCGGTTTCGGACCAAGATCGAGTACGATTACGATTAGGAGTACGAGTACGAATGGTGGGAGGTACACCATGAATGTGGTCATCCTGGGATGTGGGCGCATCGGATCTACACTCGCGAGATCGATGGCCAGAGATAAACACCGCGTTGCGATCATCGACAGAAAGAGCGAGGCATTCCGAAGGCTCGGGCCGAATTTCGGCGGCCAGAAGGTCGTCGGCAACGGCATCGATGACGCGGTCCTCAAGAAGGCAGGTATCGAGCAGGCGGACGCGTTCGTTGCGGTAACGAACGGCGATAACACGAATATCATGTCGGTTCAGATAGCCAAGGAGCGATTCCACGTGCCGAAGGTTGCCGCGCGCATCTACGACCCGATCCGCGCGTGCGCATACCGCGAACTCGGGATCGAGACCATCTGCACGACGATAATCGGGGCAAAGCTCATGAAGGACATGCTCCTCGGCAAGGAGTGGGGTCCGGCTCCCGAGTACTGCAACTTCAACGAGGACGAGGCAGAGGTGTGAGGATGGAGTATTGGAGTGATGGAGAATTGGAGTGATGGGTTCCCCCAGCACTCCATTACCCCAACACTCCAGTACTCCATTTCCCATGAAACGGAGAATCAACCATGTACATAATCGTTGCCGGTGGCGGCAAAGTCGGACACTATCTCACCAGGGCACTGGTCGACGCATCCCATGAGGTTCTGGTGGTCGAGAAGGATCCTGCTCGGGCACACTACCTGACCGAGGATCTGGGCGAAGTAGTGACGGTGGGAGACGCGTGCGAGGTGCGGACGATGCGCGAGATCGGCATGGAGCGCGCGGATGTCGTCGTTGCGACGACCGGCGATGACGAGGACAATCTGGTCATCTGCCAGATGGCCAAGCTGAAGTTCCACGTGCCGAGGACGATCTCCAGGGTGAACAACCCGAGCAATGAGGACATTTTCCACACGCTGGGGATCGACGCCACTGTGAGCAGCACGGAGATCATCTTCAACCTGATCGAGCAGCAGATCGAGACCGACCAGGTCATTCCTCTCGCGGCCCTTCAGCGCGGGAACATCGAGATCGTGGAGATCGACCTCGGCAAGAACTCACCGGTCGTCGGCAAGAAGATCACCGCTGTTCAGATGCCGCAGGACGCACTGGTGATCTCGATCGTCAGAGACGGGCACGCGATCCTCCCCAACATCGACGTGGACTTCAGGGAGGGCGACAGCGTGATCGCGCTCGTCACCGCCACCAAGGAGAGCCAGCTCCGAGCCGTCTTCCAGGGGAGGTAGATCATGAACGCAGGACTGCTGCTGATCATAGCGGTTCCGGTCTTCCTGATAGCCTACAAGCTCTACGGCAGCTACATCGGCCGCGTCTTCCAGGAGTGCGACGACAACACGACCCCGGCACACGAGATCGACGACGGCGCGGACTACGTGCCCACCAAGCCGATCGTGCTCTTCGGCCACCATTTCGCCTCGATCGCGGGCGCGGGCCCGATCGTCGGCCCGACTCTCGCCATGATCTTCGGATTCATTCCAGTCTGGCTCTGGCTCGTGCTGGGCAGCGTCTTCGTCGGCGCGGTCCACGACTTCTCCGCGCTGATGACGAGTATGCGCGAGAGAGGCAAGTCGATGGCCGAAGTCGCCGAGCAGACCCTCGGCAAGACTGGATTCCTGCTGTTCATCATCTTCACAATCGTCATGATCTTGATGGTGACCTCAGTCTTCCTGAAGCTGACGGCGGCGGCCTTGACATCCCTGGTTCCGCTGACTGCCCTCAATATGCCCGATTCGCAGACGATGCTCAAGACCGTTGTCGCCGATGGGGTGGTCAAGGCGCGGATCGGCGGAATCGCGTCCACATCAGTGATTGTCATCACCGCCTTCGCGCCGCTGATCGGATTCATGCTCTACAGGAGGCGTGCGAACGCATACGCCATGTCGGGGATCGCCACTCTGGTCTGCGTGCTCTCCGTCGCGATCGGCCTGCGCTACCCGATCAGCCTCGATCCCAATGCGTGGATGTGGATCGTGGCGATCTATGCGCTGTTCGCAGCGGGGATACCCGTGTGGATCGTCCTGCAGCCTCGTGACTTCACGAACTCATTCCTGCTCTACGGAGGCGTGGCGGCGTTGGTCGTGGCAGGGATTGCCGCGGTGTTCATGGGGCTTCCCATGAGTGCGCCGGCGTGGAATGTCGCTGAGGGAACCTCCAAGCTCGGACTGATCTGGCCGATCCTGTTCATCACCGTCGCATGCGGGGCGTGCTCGGGATTCCACGCGCTCGTCGCAGGGGGCACGACCGCCAAGCAGTGCTCGCGGGAGAGCCATGCGCGCAAGATCGCTTACGGAGGAATGGTGCTCGAAGGGCTGCTGGCGGTCGGCGTGCTGATTGCGGTCGGAACGGGCCTCGACTTCCGGCACTACAAGGAACTGGTCTTCCCCGCGCCTGGAGGGGCTCCATCGAACCCCGGAGCGGCGTTCGCGGTCGGGATGGGCAGCATGCTCCACAAGGTATTCTCGTTCCCTGCGGCATACGGCACGATCTTCGGCATGCTGCTCGTCGAGGGATTCCTGGTCACGACGCTCGACACCGCCGTGCGCCTGAACCGCTACCTCTTCGAGGAGCTGTGGGGCGCGATCTTCCGCAACCCACCGCGCATCCTCAAGACGTACATCTTCAACTCCGCGCTCTCGGTAGCCCTGATGCTCTACCTGGCACAGGGCAAGACGGTGCTATCCCTGTGGCCGATCTTCGGCTCGGCGAACCAGCTTCTCGCGGCACTGACACTCGTCGCGGTGGCGACATGGCTCGTCGCGCGCGGGCGGAAGTTCCTCTTCGCGCTGATCCCGGCGGCATTCATGATGGTAACAACGGTCTACTCGCTGATCTACCTCCTGCAGAACAAGTACCTGCCCGCGAAAGACACCGTGCTCACGGCCGCGGACGGCGCGCTGATCGTGCTGTCGGTACTGGTCGTCGGGCTCGCCATCAAGTCACTGGTTTCCGGCAGGAGGACGGCGGCGTCGGTCTGCGAACAGTCGCCGGTGACGAGCGATCGTTAGACGGGTTTCAGACCCAGGAGGTTCGTCCAAGCCATCCCCGCCGTCTTGGCTTCTACCTGGTAATAGTACCAGTTTTCGCCTCCCAGGATTGACTGCTATCAAGGATTCGGCTACAATGAATTTGTTTGCGCCCGGTTTGCCGACCTGCAGTACACTCACACGCTTCGGGAGGCATCGAAGATGAAGCACCCGGTCCTCAGTCTTGCAGTACTGGCAGTTGCACTACTCATACTCTGCGCCGCAGCATCTTCAGCGGTCATCTACGTCAAGTATGACTCCCCCGGCCCGACCTTCGACGGTACATCGTGGGACAAGGCGTTCCACACCGTACAAGCCGGCCTCAGTGCCGCCACCTCCGGCGGCGAGGTCCGAGTCGCACGGGGCACCTACGTCGAACGCATCACCCTGAAGGCGGGCGTTGCACTCTACGGCGGCTATTCCGGCGCCGGGGACACGAGGAACATAGCGACCTATCCTGCCATACTGGACGGAAACCAGGGCGGCTCGGTGGTGAGGTCGCCTTCCGGGGCAACCAGCACTACGCGCATAGACGGCTTCACAATCCGAAAGGGAAGGGCCTCATCCAATGGCGGCGGGATATACTGTTCCTCCTCTTCGCCGACTATCACGAACAACACGATTGCGGGGAACGAAGCGACCGGCGGAGGCGGTGGGATATACTGCTACTCATGGTCACCGGCGATCGCCAACAACACTATAACAGGAAACTACGCGTCCGACGGGGGCGGTATATTCTGCGAATCCTCGGGGGCGACGATAACGAACAACCTGATCGCCAGGAACTACGCCTCTTCGGGCGTAGGCGAGGGAGACGGCGGTGGGATATTCTGCAAGTCCTCGTCGTCGAGTGTGATCAGCAACAACACCATTAGGGAGAACTTCGCTCCATATGGCGGCGCGATATGCTGCACCAGCTCCTCGCCTGCTATCATGGCTAACCTGATTGCTGAGAACAGCGCGACCAAAGGCGGCGGCATATACTGCAGTGACCCTGCTTCCTCGCCCACTATAGCGAACAACACCCTCAGAGGAAACAGGGCTACCTCCAACGGTGGCGGGTTGCACTGCTCCTCCGCCCCGGTCATCACAAACAACACTGTGATTGGAAACAGCGCAGCCTCTGGTGGAGGCGGGGCATACTTGGGTGTCTGGTCGCCAGCAGTTTCGAACAACCTCGTGGCGTTCAACTCCTCAGGGATAGACTGCAGTCACAGCGGAACTCCTGTTCTTCGGAACAACTGCGTGTACGGGAACACTGCCTACAACTACCATGACCTCTCCGAGGGGGTTGGAGACATATCGGTCGATCCTTTGCTCGCCGGTGCAGAGTACGGCAATATGCATATCCAGGCCGGATCACCCTGTCTGAACGCCGGATGGAACGGTGCGCCTGGGCTTCCTGAGACCGACATGGACGGCCAGCCGAGAATACATGCAGGAACAGTGGACATAGGTGCGGATGAGTCGGATGCGACGGTCTGGTCTCCCGGACCCTACGTGATCGTTCGCGTGAGCCCATCCGGAAATGACGCCAATGACGGGTCGAGTTGGGCGCTGGCGAAGAAGACGGTGCAGGCGGGGATCGAGGCCGCGTCGGCCCTTGGTGGAGAAGTCTGGGTGAAGGCAGGTACGTACAACGAGCGGATCGTACTCCAGACTTACGCCTACGTCTACGGCGGCTTTGGGGGAATGGAGAACTCCAGAGCCGAAAGAAACTGGACTGCGAACAAGTCGATACTGGACGGAGGAGCCAGCGGCTCCGTTGTCATTGCCAGGGTCGGGCAACAGGTGAGCGCAATAGACGGCTTCACGATCCGCAACGGATACGCGCACTCTGGTGGGGGCGTATACTGCTCAGTTTCCTCGCCAACGATCGCGAACAATGTGATCGGTGGAAACACCGCATACTACGCCGGCGGTGCGATATATTGCGCCGGCGCCTCACCCACTATCACCAACAACAGAATCATGTGGAACAGTGCAATGGGCGGCGGTGGGATATTCTGCGACTTCTCAGCCGCTCCCACGATTACCAACAACGCGATCTCGGGAAACACCGCGTCTTTGCATGGCGGTGGAGTGAGCTGTGAGTCCTCCTCGACCCCGACCATTACGAACAACACCATCCTGGTCAATACCGCATCCATGAGCGGCGGAGGGCTCTACAGCAGTTACTCCTCACCTAAGGTATCGAACAACATCATTGCCTTCAATTCCTCCGGGATATACAGAGACGGTTGGACGCCAACCCTTCACAGCAACTGCGTGTTCGGCAACCATGGCTACGACTACTCAGGCATCTCCGCCGGGACCGACGATATATCGGCCGATCCTCTCATAGTGGACTGGGGGAGTGGCGATCACCACCTCATGCCACTCTCACCCTGCATCAACGCCGGATGGAACGAGGCGCCGGGTCTGCCGTTGTTCGACATGGACGGCGACGGACGGGTGTTCGGGCGCAAGGTCGATATCGGCGCGGACGAGTTCTGGTCGCCTGAAATGAGCATCTCCGATACCCGATACGCCGCCGATGGGGCGAAGATCAGCGGTCAGGGCACGATCGTCACCGCCGCGTTCTCTGACTGTTTCTACATCGAGGCGGAAGACCGGTCGTCCGGCATCCGAGTCGAGAAGTCGGACCACGGAGTCCAGACGGGCGACAGAGCCGACGTGACCGGCATGTTGAAGACCAACGACGACGGCGAGCGCTACATCGAGGCATCGAGCGTTTCATTGAGCGGAACAGGCAGCATCGCTCCGGTACGCGTCACCGGCAGAACGCTCGGAGGCGGCAACTGGTTCTACAATCCCGCGACGGGCGCGGGTCAACAGGGCGTGCTCGGTGGCGCAGGGCTGAACAACATCGGCCTGCTGGTGCGCACGTGGGGCAAGGTGACGCATGTGGGCGACGGCTTCTTCTACTTCGACGACGGCTCGAATCTGCGAGAGGGCTCGGGGTTCGCGGGAGTGAAGGCACTCGTCGCCGGGCCGGGGCTACCGGCGGAAGGCGACTACATAAGGAGCACTGGGATCAGTTCATGCTTCCGCGACGGAGAGAACCTGCACAGACTGCTCAGGGTCCAGGAGTGGTCGAAGGAGCAGTCTGCTACGCCCATCCCTTGAGGACCAACCCGGATCACTCCTCACTCATCTCCAAACATTCTGACTCTTCGGCTATGACGCCCTGGCGTCCTCGAACTGCCGTTTTCCTCACGTCTGGTATTTATACGGATTGACGGATGGCAATCCCGGGTCTACAATGGATTGGTGCTTCCCCGATTCAAAACCGCAGGCCGATTCCGAAGAGGTTGTCAGATGAAATTCCGCCGCTTGCTTACCATATACGTGCTTTCGATTGCTCTATTTGCGTCCGCTCCGTGCGCCGCCGATCCTCCGCCGGTCACGTCGATCATCGACGCAAAGCTGGCAGCCGATACCACGCCCGTTTCGCTGACCGGAGCGATCGTCACAGCGGCGAATAGCAGCCTGTTCTACATCGAGGCGGATGACCGCTCGTCCGGAATGTACGCGCAGAAGGATGCGCACGGCAAGTCCGGCGGCATGCGCGCGAATGTGACAGGGACCGTGCAGACGGACTCTGATGGCCAGAGGTATATCGCCGCCGACACCGCAACTGAGAACGGCGCCGGAAGCGTTCAGCCGATCGCTCTATCCAACAGGGATGTGGGCGGCTCGGACCTGCCTTCGAGCATCGCGGGCGGTGGCCAGAAGGGCGTACCGGGCGGCGTCGGACTGAACAACATCGGCCTGCTGGTGCGCATCAGGGGCAGGGTCACGTATGGCGGTGACGGCTTCTTCTACATAGACGATGGTCAGGGGCTCGTCGACGGCTCAGGCTATCGAGGCGTGAAGGTCATCGGCTACATGCCGCTGTGCGACGGGATGGATCCGCTCGGTTGGTACGTGGAGGTGACCGGACTGAGTGTCATCTCCCGAAACATCGACGGTCCGTGCCGAGCGGTCTGGAGCACCAAGGTGTCGCTGGTGAGCCTGATCGACACGCCTTCCGGGCTGGCCTATGCGAATCTCCGAGTCGGCACGGGCGCAACTGCGGAGGCGGGATCTACGGTTGCAGTTCACTACACCCTGTGGCTGACAACCTGCCAGGAGATGGATAGCTCGGTGGGTCGAGGGCCATTGGAGTTCACTCTCGGCCAGGGACAAGTCATCGCCGGCTTCGACGGGGGTATTCTCGGCATGAAGGTCGGCGGCAAGAGATTCCTGGTCATCCCACCAGAACTTGGCTATGGCGCGGGAGGCACTCTGACGATACCACCGAACTCCTACCTGCTCTTTGAAGTCGAACTGGTCTCAGTATCGAACTAGGCTCACGCGCCCACGCCGCGCGAGATATCCCACACTATCAGCGCCAGAGTGAGCGCCATCAGGGCGAGTGGCAGGTAGGAGAGCAACAGCTCGCTTCCGAACTGGGGCTCGTCGGACGAGAGATCGGATACCGCATAGGCCACGGCTTTGTCCTCATGCCATCCAAACCGCTTGAAGGCGATCGGCACGTACAACATCTGCTTCCCGCCGAGCCGTTCGAGCCAGAGACTGAAACCTATCGCCCCCAGGATCGAGCTGACGACAACCGCCCCGAATGCCGTCAGCACGGCATGCCCCTCTGCCCGGTGAAACCACATCAACGAGCAGCCGATCATTACCACGACGAGTACCGGGATGAACGCGCCCCTGAGGATCAGCGTGCGGACCGGGCATTTCGCGAGCCTGATCGAGAGGCCGAGCGCAACGCCGTAGTAGACGAAGAAGAGGCCTATCAGGGTGTAGCGCAATATGAGGGACAGGTTGTCGGCAAGATCCATCTCGAAGACCTCTTCCATAGTCTCAGCATATTCAGTGTTCGCCGCCCGAACGATTCCTCCTGCCCCACCCTCCTGCCCATGTAGTGGCCGCGCCTCCGTGCCGGCCAGGGATCGTTTCGCGACCGAATGGCCGGCACGGAGGCGCGGCCACTACATGGGCACATAAGCAGGAGAAACGCGGTTCGTAGCCAATGGTTAGCTTGATGAAACACCCAGCGCTGATACTGTCCTGCCTCGTATTGGTGTTCTGCTTATCGGTAGCCTGTGCCGGTCCGCCCCTCGAGGTCCAGTCGTCCGAGACGGGCAAGACCGAGTGGATTGGTGATTGGAACGCCGCCGTGAAGCGGAACACCGACGGCTATTCGGTCGAGATGCGAATCCCCTTCTCGATCCTCAAGTACAGCTCGCAGGCCCCAAACATCAGTGTCGCGTTCATCCGGCATCATGCGGGGAGAACCCAGGTTCTCTGCATGCGGCCACTCGAGGCATCCCGCGATCAGTCATGCTCCTTCGATGGCTGAACACGAATCGAATTCGGGCAGGTCGGACTCCGCTTGTGGTACAATGTCCACGCAATGGCAGATACACAGACAATACTGTTCGGCGCGGACTCGACTGCGGGGATCGTGGCGGTGGAGACTCTCGACTCGGAAGCGATCGTGTATCGCCGTCAGGGCGACACGGTCACCGAGTCGCGCGAGCCGTTTCGTCCGTGGCTGATCGTGGCCGACCGGAACGAGATCCCCTCGGACTGGAACACCGCCGAGGTGACCGAACTCGAGGGCGATGGGTATCGCTTCCTCGTCACCGTCCCGAGCTGGAAGGCATTCCTGACCGCGCGGGATGCATTGCGCGCCAAGAAGGCCGACCACGTCTCCTATGCCAACCCGGAGAAGCAGTTCCTCCTGCGGTCCGGCAAGACGCTCTTCAAGGGCATGACGTTCGACGATGTCCACCGCATGCAGTTCGACATCGAGACCTCCAGCCTCTCATCGGACGACGAATACGCGCGCATCCTGCTGATCGCCGTGTCCGACAACCACGGGTTCGAGGCGATCATCGAGGGCGACGAGGCCGATATGCTAGCGGGATTCGTCTGCATGGTCCGGGAGCGCGACCCGGATGTGCTCGAGGGACACAACGTCTTCGGCTTCGATCTGCCGTTCATCTCGGCGCGCGCTCGGAAGGCCGGCATCACTCTGGAACTGGGCAGGGACGGCTCGGAGCTGCGTTACGGCTCGGAGCGCAGTTGTCCGATGGGCGGGATGTCGCGGCCGTTCATCCCGGCGTACATCCACGGCCGGCACATCATCGACACGATGTTCTCCACCCAGCGGTTCGACATCGCCAGGGGACAGCTCGACCGGTATGGCCTCAAGGAGTGCGCGGTGACTCTCGGGCTCGCCGAGCCGGAGCGGGTCTACATCCCCGGCGACCAGATTGCGCCTCTGTGGGAGGCCGACCCGGAGACCGTCAAGCTCTACGCCCGGCATGACGTGCGCGAGACCCGGCGGCTGGCGGCTTTGGTCTGCCCGGCGGAGTTCTATCTCTCGCAGATGGCGCCGGATGTCTACCAGACGGTCGCGACCTCCGGCACCGGCGAGAAGATCAATGCGATCCTGATCCGCGAGTACCTTCGGCAGGGACACGCGATCGCCCAGGCGCGTCCGGGGCGAGCGGTCGTCGGAGGTTACACCGAGCTTCGGGAGTCGGGACTGATCCGCCGGATCGTCAAGTGCGATGTCGAGAGCCTGTATCCGAGCCTGATGCTTAGCATGGGGATCAAGCCCTCCACCGACACGCTCGATGTCTTCCTCCCGGCCCTCGGGGAGTTGACCCGTCGCCGGTTCGAGGCGAAGGCGAAGGCCCGGTCGAAGTCGGATGACCCGCCCACGGCTGTAGGGGCGTGCCTTGTGCCGCCCGGTACGTCGTCGCGGGCGGCACAAGGCACGCCCCTACAGCCGTTGGGTCGGGCTGAGGGTGATCGTTCGGCACACGAGCGGGCGTACTGGGACGGCCTGCAGAACTCGTTCAAGATCCTGATCAACTCGTTCTACGGCTACCTCGGGGCGACCCCATTCCATTTCAACGACATGGACGCGGCCGAGAAGGTGACCACATCGGGCCAGCGGATCGTGAAGCAGATCTCCGACTCGATCGAGCGACTCGGGGGCCGGGTGATCGAGATCGACACCGACGGCGTCTACTTCCAGCCGCCGGAATCGGTGGACACTCTCGAGGCCGAGGAAGCGTTCGTCGATGAGATCGGCGGTGAACTCCCGGAGGGGATCCGCCTCGCGCACGACGGACGATATGCCGCGATGCTCTCGCTCAAGGTGAAGAACTACATCCTCGTGGGCCATGATGGGAAGAAGACGTTCAAGGGCGCGTCGGTTCGCTCGCGGGCGGATGAGCCGTTCGGGCGGGAGTTCATCTCAGCGGCGGTGGACCTCCTCCTCAATGATGACAAGCATGGGGTGAGCCGTCTCTACAAGGAGCTGATGGAGCGCATCACCGGGAAGGAGCTGCCGGTCGCGCAGTTCGCCCGCCGGGAGCGGATCACTCCGCGGACGTTCGCCAGCAGCCAGCGGAAGAGGCTCGCGATCGCGGCGGAGGGGCTCAGAGTCGGCGAGTATATCACGGTCTACGAGCGGATCGACGGCACTCTGGGATTGATCGAGGAGTACGACTGCGACGAGAACACCGAGCATCTCCTCGACAAGCTGTACAAGTTCGCATGCCGCCTGCGGGAGGCCTTCGGAGACGAGTTCGACGATCTCTTCCCGAACCCGGCATTCGGCGCGCGCGCTCGGAAGGCGGAGGCGCAGGGGCAGCAGAGCTTGTTCTAGCCGCACAGCGTTGGGGATGGATTTGGACTCCATCCCCAAGACACCGTGAGTCCTGAGTGCGCCGGTGAATGACGGCGTGTATCGAAGGACGGCCTTGGTGCACTGAGCCGTCCTTCGATACACGCCGTCATTCACCGGCGCACTCAGGACCACCGTACTGGTTTTCCTGGGGGACAGGTCATAGGCCGGTGAGCTTGCGCACATCCTCCGGCCTGCGGGTGAGGATGCGGCGGGCGATGCCGGAAGGGGTCCAGAGGCAGGAACTGATGCCGGTGACCTCGACCTTCTCGCCGCTTGAATACCCCGCTGGGTCACATATCACCCGCACCCCGACGTTCTCCGTTTCGCCGGTCGAAGTCCCATCCCTCAGCCCCGACCCATCGTCGACGTAGAGGTAGTCCGCGCCGATCTGGGTAACCTTGCCCCATGTGCGGATGAGCAGACCGATGCTGTTGAGGCCAAATCCATAGCCCATACCGGACTGGATGCCAAAGCCCGACCCACCCAGATAGAGTGAAGGCAGCCCAAGCGGTCTGAGTGTTTGCAGCTGTGCGGTAACCAGGACACTAGAAGCCTGAATGACCATTTCGCCGTCCATATCTACCTCAGAGCCAACAACCCTCACCAGGTCGCCCTCCTGAACGGAAGTAGTGGAGTCAATGACGCCGATGGCGCACTTGCGATCTAGGTCGGCAACGTAAAACCTGTCAGGCAGCACGGCGGTCACTACCCGATCGGAGATCACCTTGGGCATCGAGTCGAGTCGCAGCTTCATCTCGGAGACGCTGCCTGTACCGCCGGGCGCGAGTGCCTCGCCGAACGACGGAGCGTAGGTGGCATCTACCCCGCTGCACAGCGCGTAGCCGGGAGGAGCAGAGTGGAGGATGGAGAAGCCTGCCAAGGACCCGCCGGCCGCAATCGTGTTCGGGCCGAAGCTGCCTTGCACCCAGCCGTTCTCGGACTCCTGGGTGAACCAGGTTATCGCCCCCTGCTCGTAGTCCAGCCTGTAGGTCCAGCCGGTTGGTGAAGTGACTTGGACTGGGAAGCCGGACTCCTTGTTGTAGTACACAGTCCAAGACCAGACCGGGGAGGCGGCCGTTGTTGGTCACATTGTAGCTGATAAGCCAGTCTTCCTCGGATGCTGTTACACTGGGAGCGACCGAGAGCGCTCCGGGATCAGTCGCCGCGATTGTTGCTTTCGTCCTGTATAGTGTTGCGTCGGCCTTGGGCAGCTCGGTTACTCCGAGCAGTCCATTGGAGTCTCGATGACTGGTGAAGGTGGATTTGAGATCGTCGCACTTTGTCTCGATCGCATACACGCACTCGCTGCCGATGATCCGCAGTACGTCGTAGATAGTCATCGCAGTGAATACGTTCTTGAGGGCGGACTCGCTTGTGTGAATGCCGATATGGGAGAGCGCCGTGCAGAGTTTCACGCGCTGTTCCGGCGACGCGGCGAAGCCGCGCAAAGCCCAGACTACCCGGCGAACCGTTTCCGCCCACTCCCACCCTGAACTGGGTCTGGAATTGAATGCCTTTGCCGCGCTGTATATCGCTCCGATCTCCCTAAACTCCGGGTAGAAGGCGGCCAGTGATGCGGGACTCACTCCGCTTCCTCCGGGTACCACCTTCAAGACAATCTCAAGAATCGTCAGGAGGCCGCCAGTCCCATCGAAAGCAAGGCTCATTGTGACCGATTGGCCCGCATCACTAAACTCTCCCATCCAGGCGACAGTGCCCTTGGGATTGGCTACTCCAAAGTAGCCAAGAACCTCCTCAATGCTCCCACCCGTCGGTGCACTGGCGGTCGCGCCCTCGCTCGCCGATGCTCGCAGGTGGAACCACAGGTTGAGGTAGTGAGTCATGAGGAGTTTCGCTTCCAGGCAGTCCGCCGTCTGGACGATCGGCTCGTAGGTGCTGTCGGCCAGACCAAATGTATATGTGTCGTCCGTCTCAAGATGGAGACTGCCTGGTGTTGGCTGTGCCACATCCCGTATGCGCAGGATGGCACTCCCCGAGGATGTCGCCCCACCGGGGCTGGTCGCGTACGCGACAAACTTCACTGTGCTACCGCGCGCGAACATGAGGAAGGAAGTAGGGAACGACAGCGTGAACGAAGACCCGCTAGATCGGAGCATAGAAAGCTCTGGGAAACCGCGTGTCACACCTTCACACCTCAACCGCACCGACGTTGCTCCCAGTGCATAGGCGGTCACCGTAAGTGGCTGTCCGATCTCCACAGTGCTGGGCGAGAGAGCCACCGTAACAGGCGTGCCCGTGCCGCTCCCCGTTCCATTGATCCCAATGCTGTACCCATAGCCCGCCGCTACCGCTACAAACCCGATGTTCGGCGAAGACACATTGCACTGTCCGCACTCGTTATCTCCCCACGCGACGACTGACCCGTCTGCTCTTAGGCCTAGGCTGTGCGTCCAGCCCGTTGCCACCGCTACGAATCCCGTGTTCGGCGAAGGCACGCTGCACTGGCCGTAGGAGTTGTCCCCCCAGGCGACGATCGAACCGTTTGCCTTCAGGCCCAAGCTGTGGACAAGGCCCGCCGCGACAGCCACGAATTCGGTGTTCGGTGAGGGCACGTTGCGCTGGCCGTAGTTGTTGTACCCCCAAGCGACTATCGAGCCGTTTGCCTTGAGGCCCAAGCTGTAGTATGTGCCGGCCGCGACCGCCACGAATCCCGTGTTCGGTGAGGGCACACTACACTGGCCCGCATAGTGCCCATCATAAGTACTATTGCTACCCCACGCAAGAACCGAGCCGTCTGCCTTGAGGCCCAGGCTGTGGTTGTAACCTGCCGCGATCCCCACAAATCCTGTGTTCGGCAAGGGTAGGTTACACTGTCCGTACTCGTTATCCCCCCACGCAAGGACCGAGCCGTCTGCCTTGAGGCCCAGGCTGTGGGACTCGCCCGCCACTACAGCCATGAACCCCGTGTTCGGCGAAGGCACGTTGCACACGCCGCGGCGGTTCCATCCCCAAGCGACGAGGGAGCCGTCTGCTTTCAGGCCCAAGCTGTGGTAACGTCCCGCCGCGACTGCCGCGAATCCCGTGTTCGGCAGAGGCACGTTGCACTGGCCGCAGTCGTTCCATCCCCAGGCCACGATCGAGCCGTCTGCTTTCAGGCCCAAGCTGTGCTCACAGCCCGCCGAGACAGCCGCGAATCCCGTGTTTGGCGCAGGCACGTTACACTGGCCGTTGTTGTTATATCCCCAGGCCACAATCGATCCGTCTGCTTTGAGGCCCAAGCTGTGGTCATAGCCCGCCGAAACAGCCGCAAATCCCGTGTTTGGCGAAGGCACGTTGCACTGGCCGAAGTCGTTCCATCCCCAGGCCACAATCGAGCCGTCCTCTTTGAGGCCAAGGCTGTAGTGATAGCCCGCCGAAACAGCCGCGAATCCCGTGTTGGGCGAAGGCACGTTGCACTGGCCGTAGGAGTTGCATCCCCAGACCACAATCGAGCCGTCTGCTTTCAGGCCCAAGCTGTGGTCACTTCCCGCCGCGACCGCTACGAATCCTGTGTTCGGCGTCGGTACGTTGCACTCGCCCGAGGAGTTTGATCCCCAGGCGACAACGGAGCCGTCTGCCTTAAGTCCCAGGCTGTGCCCACCGCCCGCCGCGACTGCCGCGAATCCCGTGTTCGGCGAAGGCACGTTGCACTGGCCGTAGTCGTTCCGTCCCCAAGCGACGACAGAGCCGTCTGCCTTGAGTCCTAGGCTCTGCCCACCGCCCGCCGCGACTGCCGCGAATCCCGTGTTCGGCGAAGGCACGTTGCACACGCCCGAGCCGTTTGATCCCCAGGCCCCGATGGATCCGTCCGGCTTCAGCCCCAGGCTGTACTTAGAGCCCCCGGCCACTTTGACCACTTTGTCGATCGGGCCAACGACCTGACTTCCCCAGCCGACGATGGAGTCCGAGCCCGCCCCCCAAACGCAAACAGGAGCCGAAAGCGTGAGGGCGCACAGGCATATCAGGATGACGATGAGTCTGCTGGGTGAACGCATGTTGTGACTCCTTGCCTGGCCGCGGATACACGTGCGGTCGGAGATAAGTCATGCCGGGTCGGAGGTGCTGACCCACCGCCAGTTTACTACTGCTCACGGCATCTGTCAAGTAATAGGGCGGAAAACAGGTAGAAATACCAGGGGGAGAAGTCAGAAGCCAGGAGTCAGGAGTCAGAATGGGACCTAAGCAGCTTCCCGCGCGGCGGGAAGCCAGGCGGAGTGGGCCGCGTCCACAATCTGCGGATCGAACTGAGAACCGGCGCCCTGGTGCAGGATCGCGAGCATCTCGGCGGCAGATTTTTCCGACTTGTACGACCTCGGCGACGTGATCGCGTCCACCGCATCCGAAACCGCCAGGACTCTCGACAGCAGCGGAATCTCTTCGCCCGCGAGGCCGTCGGGGTAGCCCTGTCCATCCCATCGCTCGTGATGATGCCCGGCGATCCATGCCAGCTCCGACAGATGGACGATGTTCTTCAGGATGTCCATCGTCAGCGTCGGGTGATTCTTCACGCGCGTGAACTCATTCGGGCCGAGCGGCCCCGGCTTGTCGATGATCGAGCGGGGAACCGCGACTTTGCCGGCGTCGTGGAGCAGTCCGGCGAACCGGACCTTCAGCACATCGGCGTGCGGGAGTTCCATTGCCTTTGCCAACTCGACTGCATATCTGGCGACGCGCTCCGAGTGGCCGGACGTGAACCCGTGCTTGGCATCGATCACCCTGGCGAAGACGGTCAAGACCGTACCCAGGGTGTCGGCGTTCGGCTGGAATATCGGGCCGGTGACGCTCGACTCCAGGCGCTGGATCATCACGTGCAGGCTGGTCTCATCGATCAACTGGCGGAAGAACTCCTGGTCCGAGACAACCTTCCGGAACGCGTCGGTGACGTCCTGGTGGACCTCGATCCGCGTCATGAGTTCCATCATGCGGATGGTCTGGTCGATGGGGGTATCGGGCTGGAACCGGCGATTCATGTCGGCGCTGTCCGCGATCCTGATGAGTTGTGCGCCCAGAGGGATGTCGTCGGCCGACTTGTGGTATGGGTATCCTGAGCCGTTCCACCACTCATGGTGGTCGGCCACAAATTCGGCGGAGAGTTCGAGCCCCGGGATGCCGAGGATGATCTCCTTGCCCCTCTGCGGATGTGAGACGACCTCGGGCTTGGAGGTCTGGCTGTAGAGCGTCGGATAGTTGATTATGTGAGAGAAGCTGCCCATCCCTCCAACGTCGTGGAGCAGGGCCGCGAAGAATACATCGGAGGTCTGAGCGGGCACGATCTGCTCGGCCATCGAGGCGGCGACAGCGGCGACTCGCCAGGCGTGGTACAGCCTGGGATCTTCCTGAACGTCGAGTACGAACGAGAGCGCGGCGATCAGATCGCCGAAAAGCCGCGCATTGTCGCCGTCGAACGGAGATTGGCAGGCGATGGCCGCTTCCTTGGCAGAAGAAGCGGACGCATTCAGGCCGGCGTAACTGAGCCCGGACATCGAGATCATGTGTATGCCCCCAAACGTGCTGGATACGCATTTTCTATTATCGGCTTCTACATTGAATTGCAGTAGGGGATACCGAGACAAGGAGAAACGATCGCCGCCGAATAATACTATCCCGGCGTCCACCCACATGACGGGATGAGCCGCCGAAACGGGTAAGAAGGGTACATACTACCATGCCGTGTGCTCGACAGAGCGTTCGGGCATATGCCTGGTTACCATTGAGGAGCAAATATGAAAGCGGTGCGTTTCCCCGAGAACCCGCTGATAACCCCGGCGGATGTGCCACCGACCAGACCTGAGTTCGAGGTCGTCTGCGTGTTCAACGCGGGAGTGGCGAGATACAAAGATGAGATCATACTCCTGCTGAGGATTGCAGAATGGGCGAAGAGCGACGAACGGGTCGCCCGTGTCCCGGTGCTCGAGGCTGAAGGGATCTGCATCCGGGAGTTCGACAAGCGAGACCCCTCCTTCGACTTCCGAGACCCGAGAGCCATCACCACGCCCAAAGGCACTCTGCTCACTTCGATCTCGCACCTGAGGGTCGCCCGAAGCAAGGACGGCATCAACTTCACCGTCGATCCCAAGCCTGCACTGTGGCCGGACAGGGCCTCGGAAGCATACGGCCTCGAGGATCCGAGGGTCACTGAGATCGACGGAACATACTACATCGCCTACAAGAGCGTGGCCCCTAACGGAATCTGCGTCAGCCTGGCGACGACCACGGACTGGCAGACCTTCGAGAAGAGAGGCATCATCTTCGCGCCTGAGAACCTCGACGTGGCCATCTTCCCCGAGAAGATCCGGGGCCGCTACGTGTCGCTCCATCGGCCCGTACCGCGCATGTTCGGCGCGCCGAACATGTGGGTCGCCTACTCGCCCGATCTCATGTGTTGGGGGGAACACGATTTCCTGATGGGCATCCGCGAGGATTCGTGGGACAGCGGCCGAATCGGGGCGAGCGCGGTGCCGATCAAGACCGAGCGAGGCTGGCTGGAGATCTACCACGGCTCGACGGCCGATAACCACTACCACCTCGGCGCACTCCTTCTCGCACCGGATGAGCCTCACGAGATCATCGCGCGAGGTCGAGAGCCGATCCTCAGCCCGGAACAACCGTACGAGAAGGTGGGTTTCGTGCCGAACGTCGTCTTCTCCTGTGGCGCATACAATGACGGTGACCGGCTGGTGATCTACTACGGCGGCGCGGATACGGTCATGGCCGCATGCGAGATCAGCATCAGCGAGTTGCTCGACAGCCTCGTCATAGGTTAACATAGGGCAGAATGGATGGGGAATGGTTGATGGTTCATGGTTGATGGGGAGGCCAGTCTCCTTCCCCATTAGCCATCAACCATCAACCATTCCCCATTCCGCAAGGAGGAAGCACATGCCAGTCAAGATCGCAATCATCGGCGCCGGCAAGTTCGGAGAGGTACATCTCAAGACGTTCAAGCAGCTCGAGATGCTGGGAGTCGCCGAGCTTAAGGGCTTCAGCACTGTCAAGCAGAACGAGATCGACCTCTACGAGCCGATGTACGGCGTCAAGGGGTACCTCGACTACAAGGAGATGCTGGCAAAGGAAGATATCGACGGCGTCACGGTCGTCACCCCGGACTTCCTCCACCGCGAGATAGCCGTCTACGCCGCGAACCAGGGCAAGCATATCCTCTGCGAGAAACCGCTCGATGTCACCGTCGAGGGCTGCACCGAGATGATCGAGGCAGCGAAGAGGAACAACGTCTTGCTCGAGGTCGACTTCCACAAGCGTTACGACCCCGATCACTTGGCGGTCGAAGCCGGAGTCCGCGCCGGGAAGATCGGCGACCCGCTCTACGGCCAGTGCTACATGGAGGACCGCATCGAGGTCCCTGTCGACTGGTTCGCTCACTGGGCGCCGCACGGATCGCCTGTGTGGTTCCTCGGCAGCCACTTCGTCGACCTCATCCGCTGGATCATCAAGTCGGACGGCGAGTCGGTCTACGCCACCGGGAGCAAGAAGAAGCTGCTCGGCGAGTTCGGCATCGACATGTACGACTCGGCGAGCGCCAAGGTCGTCTTCAAGAACGGCGCTTCGTTTTCGTTCGACGTCTCGTGGATCATCCCCCGCAAGTTCGAAGCGATCGTCAACCAGGGCATGCGGATCGTCGGCACGGACGGCCTCTGGGAGGTGGACAGCCAGGACCGCGGCGACCGATCGTGCTCCCAGGACGACGGGATGCGCACCTGGAACAACAACTTCATGCGCGAGGAAAAAGACAAGCACGGTCGAACCATATACAGGGGCTACGGCGTCGAGAGCATCGCGGATTTTGCCTACAACGTCGAGTTCCTGAAGGATGGCGGGACGCTCGGTGATCTCGCCGGCAAGTATCCCTCAGGCGAGGATGGCCGCGAGGTGACCCGCATCTGCGCGGGGATTCACAAGAGCATGGAGACCGGCGAGATCATCAGGCTATGATTCTGAACTGGTCGCATTTTGCGACCAGTTGGGTGTCAGGTTATAAGTATAAATCATGCCACGGGTTGGCTGGAGTACATCTTGAGATCACAGAATGTGATCTCAAGTGCCCGGCAGTCAATGCGTTTGAGGTTGCATTCTGCAACCTCAAACCGAATCCACTATGGCCAGTTTTGTCCTCCCGTGGAGTCTTTGAGGTCGCATTCTGCGACCTCAAAGACTCCACGGGAGGACTTCGAACGGAGGCATCTAGTGACAGAAGCAGAGCAGTCTCTTGTACCTGTTGAGGCAATTGCCGGATTGATCCTTGTGCTCCGTGGACAGAAGGTCATTCTCGACGCGGACTTGGCGCATCTGTATGGCGTCACCACCAGACGCCTCAATGAGCAGGCAAAGCGCAACCGCGAACGGTTTCCTGACGATTTCGTGTTTCAGCTCAACGATGAGGAGACACAGAACTTGATGTCGCATTTTGCGACATCAAGTTCCTCAAGACACGGAGGCCGTCGGAAGAACCCTTGGGCCTTCACAGAACACGGCGCACTGATGGCAGCCATGATCTTGAACTCGCCAACCGCAGTCGAAGCAAGCGTCTACGTCGTTCGGGCGTTCATCCGGCTGAGGGAACTGCTCTATACACATGCCGAACTGTCACACAAGCTCGCCGAACTGGAATCCCGAGTGGACCACCATGATGACGATATCGCCATGCTGTTGGAGGCGATCCACCAGCTCCTGACCCCGCCCGAGCCGCCCCCACAGCGGAAGATCGGATACCGTGTAAGAGAACCCGGACGCCGTTACGTAGTGAGCCGCAAGAACTAGAGGAGAGAGATCATGCCTGTACCAAGTATCAAGACCGAGCTTCCCGGGCCGAATGCCCAGAGATTCATCGAAATGTCGCGGCAGTACGAGCCGAATTCGATGTCCGACCAGGTGCCCGCCGTCTGGCAGCGCGCCGAGGGCGTCGTCGTCGAGGACGTCGACGGCAACACGTTCATCGACTTCACGTCCGGCGTGCTGGTGACCAACATCGGTCACTGCCATCCCAAGCAGGTGGCGGCGATCCGGGAGCAGGCCGGCGAGGTCATGAACTCCTACGATTTCGTGAATCCCTGGCGGGCTCAGCTCGCGAAGAAGCTCGTCGAGATCACCGCCGACAACCTCGATAAGGCGTTCATCCTCTCCACAGGCGGCGAGGCGGTTGAAGCAGCGATCAAGGTCGCCCGACGTTACACCGGCAAGTACGAGGTCATCGCGTTCCACGGCGCGTTCCACGGGCGCACGTACATGGCGATGAGCGTCGGCGGCAAGCAGGGCATCAAACGCGATTTCGGGCCGATGGTGCCCGGCGTACTCCATGCGCCGAATGCCTACTGCTATCGGTGCATATTCGACCAGAAGTTTCCCGACTGCAACTACACCTGCCTGCGATACCTCGACCGCCTGATCGAGACCGAAAGCACCGGTAACGTCGGCACGCTGATCACCGAGTCGTATCAGGGCGGCGCGGGCTCGATCATCCCGCCGGGCGAGTATATGCAGCGCCTGAAGAAGTGGTGCGAGGACCGGGACATCCTCTTCATCCTCGACGAGGTTCAGTCGTCGTTCGGCCGCACGGGCAAGATGTTCGCATACGAGCACTGGGGCATCAAGCCGAACCTGCTGACGCTCGGGAAGGGAATCGGCAGCGGAGTCCCGATCTCGGCGCTCGTCGGCGAATCGAAGATCTTCGACGTCCTGGAGCCGGGCAGCATGTCGAGCACCAGCGGCGGCAATCCGCTCTGCTCCCGGGCGGCGCTCACCTCGATTCAGGTCATCGAGGAGGAGAAGCTGGTCGAGAAGTCGAGGAAGTCCGGCGAGTTGATGCTCGATCGCCTCAACGAAATGATGCGCAAATACGAGATGATCGGAGATGTCCGGAGCATGGGCCTCGTCGCCGGCGTCGAGATCGTGAAGGACAAGGCGAGCAAGACGCCCGATGCCGCCGCGACGAAGCGGATCACCGAGGAGGCGTTCCGGCGCGGGCTGATCATGATCGCGCCGATCGGGTTCTACGGCAACGTCCTGCGCATCGCCCCACCGCTTGTGATCTCAGAGGAGCACCTCAACAAGGGCCTCGACATCATGGAAGATGTGATCAGAAACCTGTCATAACGCCTGCGGCCGGCGGCATGGAGGAGGCAGACATATGGCTGGGAGACCGCGGCTTGCGGAACTGTGGCCGAGCTTCGTGGGTTTCATAGGATCGGTGTTGGTACTGATAGGTCTCTGGAGAAGCTATTGGATATGCTTCGGTGTGGGCCTGATGATAGAACTGGTTTACGGCGTCTGGCTGCTTACTCGACATGAGAAAGAAGATCCCTTATCTCTATCAGAGAAGGCAAAGTCTGAGATAGGTCCGCTCGGCAAACCGGAGTTCAAGATCTCCCTGGTAGATCCGGGAGAGAGGAAGAGAGAGGTAATCAGATGTTTGCGCCATCTCTATGAGAGTGGAATAGAAACGACTTTGTCTCTGGTTCGGGATACGCCGAGCGTTCTGGGGATGGCGGTTTCAAAGGAAGAGGCTGATTTTGTGGCGAGCCGTCTCAGGGAATGTGGCGCACAGATTGATATTGAGAGAGTCCAGGAGTAACCCATGCCTGTACCTGATCTGCACGAACGACTCGAGACACTCGATGCATTGGTGGACCCGGCGCACGTGGCCGAGTCCGAGCGGCTGCTGGAGGATGCGCTCCTCTATCGCGAGGTTTCACGACTCCCTATGATCGAAGCCAAAGGCGTGGAGGGATGGCCGACGTACCCCTACTCGGAGGCATTCCACGACATCGAGAAGATGCTCATCAACGAGTTGGCCAGCATCTACGTCGGCGCGAATCTGCGGGACGACCGAATGTACACCATCCGCGCGAACTACGGCGTCGGTGCGATGGCCTCGCTGTTCGGCTGCAAGACCTCGCTCACGATGAACAACATGCCCTGGTGCGAGGCGCTTTCCGAGCGGGAACTCCTCAGAGCGCTCGACCGGGGCGTCCCGGATGTGACGACCGCCGGTCTCGGTTCGCGGGTATTCCAGACCGAGCGTTTCTACCTGAGTACGCTGTCGGAGTACCCAAACCTGAGCAAGGCCGTCAAGATCTTCATGTGCGACACTCAGGGGCCCTTCGATACGGCGCATCTGGTCATGGGTCATCGAATCTACACGGAGATCTACGACAACCCCAACCTGGTGCATCGCCTGCTCGATCTCGTCACAGAGACCTCCAACCGGTTCACTCATGCGCAGAAGAAGCTCATCGGCGAGGGGAACGAGTGGAGCTTCCACTCCCAGACGAGGGTTCGCGGCGGCATCAGAATCTGCGAGGACGCGCCGACGAACATCTCAGGCGACTCATACGTGGAGTTCTGCCGGCCATACAATGAGCGCGCGCTCGCGGAGTTCAGCGGCGGATGGATCCATTACTGCGGGAACGGCCGCCAGATCCTCCCGCACGTCCTGGATACACCGGGCGTGCTCGGCATCAACTTCGGCAACCCCGAGATGCAGGACCTGGATGCGCTCTACGAGGTGACCCGCGAGCGGGGAATCGGCATCATAAGCTGGAGCGGACCGTTCACACCGGAGCAGGGCGACCGCATGCGAACCGGCATCAGCCTGATCGGAAAGCGGGGGAATGGTTGATGGTTGATGGTTCATGGTTAATGCGGGACGGGAGCGGTCTCCCATTAACCATGAACCATCAGCCATCAACCATTCCCCCTGAGGGAGCAACCGTGGACAACGTCGTCTCGATTCTCGACCGATACTTCTCGCTGTACCTGGGCACCGACCGCCGAACGATCCCTCCCGGCACGGTCAGGCTCGTCTCGTCGCCGATGCGCGAGATTGAGGACACGTTCTGGGAATACGTCCGCCTCGTCCTCTGCGGAACCGCATTCGACCGAGGCGTCATCTCGGTCCACCTCGCCCTGCTCGAGGAGGCTCAGAAGCTCGTGCCGCCGGACGCCAAGCCGTCCATCATCTTCGACCCGACGTTCCAGGAGAAGATGATCGCGCTCACCCGAGAGAAGCTGTCCTATCTGGGAGACATCCAGCCGTTCACCGGTTACGCTTTCTACTGCGCGCCGCAGACCCTCAAGTTCCACCCCAACTATGAGGTGCGCAGCATACAGCCCGACGACCGCCACAAGTTCATGCTCCTTGCCGGCGACGAGCGGATGCTCAAGTACATGTGGGACAACATCTACTGGTCGGTGTGCCAGGGGACGGCATACGGGATCCAGCGGCACGGATACTACGTCTCGTTTGCCGCCGAGTACCAGATTCCCTACATGCAGGACGAGGTCGCGGAGGTGCTGATACTCACCGGCGAGGAGTATCGGGGACGCGGATACGGGAAGTCGTGCGTGTCGGCGGTGACGAAAGCGGTCATGGATCAGTGCCGGGTGCCGCTCTATCGCGTGGACGAGCATAACATCGCGTCGGTGCGAACGGCCAAGTCGCTGGGATACCAGGCTTACTCCGAATGGTTCTCATGCAGACTGGTATCAAAGAATTCTTGAGCGGAACGCCCCGAATGGCACGCTTTTTGCACTATATGCTTACATACTCTACTCCTTCCATCCTTGCGTGAGGAGTGCAACGCACTCTGATCCGAGGGCATCTCTAAACGCCCGCGGGTGATCACATCACCTGCGGGCCTTCTTTTTTGTTACAGCTCACGATTGTTGATCGCGCAAGCCACGGGCTGTCATTCTTCGCTCTGTTTCTAAGAAAGCACCACCGTCAGTCCTGAGTTCGCCGGTGAATGACGGCGTGTAACGAAGGACGGCTCGGTGCAGCAAGGCCGTCCTTCGTTACACGCCGTCATTCACCGGCGAACTCAGGACTGACGGTGGTTTCTCACAGAAATAACTGAGCAGCGATGTGCTCAGAATGACATCCGATACCCTTTTTTCGGTAACCTGGGAACAATACTAGCTACCAAGCAGTCAGACAAACTGGCGTTTGGTGTCGTTCCATGCAGGTGGAGCGGATCAGAGGCCGATTGCATACATATCGTTCTTCATCTGATGTGCACCGATCAATGGATGACCGGTGGTTTGCCATCCCCCATGAGGCAGCCCGTTCAAGCGAACGGGCTTCTTTTTTTCGCTGGGAGAAGCCTACTGGGGAGTGGAGATGAGTTTGATATCCTTCAGTTCCGCCCCCCGACTCCGCACGATGATGGGGAGATCCGGTCCGCCGGCCTTGGTTCCAGCGGACAAGCGGCCCGGAGACGCTACGATCAGCACCTCGTAGTCGCCGACGGGGACACCTCGGATCCGATATACTCCGCGTTCATCGGTGACCCCGAGAACACCGCCCAGACGAGCGGCTCCATCGGGGGTGGTGATGGGCTTCGGGTCTCGCCCCGTTTCCACCGGGAGAAGGCACACCCGAACATCAGCCATCGGCTTTCCGTCGCAAAGCACGCGGCCTCGGACATCGGCCCTGGGAGTGGGGCCGGCCCCTTTCGCCTTCATGCTCTGCGCGTAGGCCAGGCGCTTCTCCCACGGGCTTAGTGAAGCCGGGTTGGCGACCTTGTCCCGGATATCCCGTTCGATACTTGACTTCACAGTCCGGCACAGAGATATCGCGTCGTCCCACCGCCCGAGCACAGACGCGACACGGAACTCCTGTAGACCGCCCTGGCGCTTAGTATTCAGCTTTGGTTTCTCCGCACGGTACCGGTTCAGCACCTCATCGTAGTCAGCCACAAGCATGGCGTTGGTGCGGTCCAGGCCCATACCACGGAGTGGATAGCCATGGTGCGGATACCTCTGATCCAGCATCCGCCCAGTCGCGATGGCCTCCCCTGGACGCCAGTTGCGCGACTCGGCGAGGTACTTCAGGTAGATCGCGCCGGAACGAAACGCGCTGTCCGGGTATTCGCGGATCAGCCGATCGCACAGGCTGATCGTCTGACCGAACCTGCCGTCCTGAGACTTGCGGGTCACCCGGCCGTCCGAATGGATGTGGATGACGGAGTTCCCGGGATGAGTCGTCTTGTCCTCCGGAGGCATGTCTATGTGGATCCACCAGCATTGGCCCTCCAGCCTGGATGCCTTCACCAGCAACTGCCGACCGGCATCGTAGTGCCTCACGAAACCGTGCGCCCAAAGTGCGAGAAAGATCGTCGGCAGGGCGATAAGCGGCACTACCGATCTGACTCGATCGAGGCGATTCTCCGGCGCAGTACTCATCACGTGTGTCGCGCTCCCGAGCACCAGCCCGCCCACCAGGCCCGTGATGCACCATATCCAGAGGGAGGATACCACCACGTCACCCTCGCTCCAGGCGGCACGGTAGCTCTGAAGGAGGAGAACGCTGTGCGCCGCGAACATCACGCCGGAGCAGACGGCTCCGAGTGCAGCGCCGATCGGAGCGCGCCGTACCATTCGGCCGCGGATGTCGCCACCGGAGCTTGCGGTAAAGATAAGACCCGTGACGGCACCGAGGACGCCGCCGATGTAGAGGCTGTATTGCAGCCACCTTGCGAAGTCGATCTCGCCAATACCGCCCAGTAGCGCTGCCATCGGCAGCGAGAACCCGCACATACTCGATACCCCGTACATCTCCCACGACCTTCGACCGGCGTCCTGGCTCACAAAGTACGCAACTACGCCAATCAGAAGGAGAAGCGGTGTTCCAACCGTCAGGATCGGCCAGGCCTGTCTCTTGGACTCGGCTTTTTGCTCCGGGGTCCTCCGTTTGGCCAGGCGGCCCTGCCGGACTAGTTCCACGGTGCCTGCTATTATCAGGACCCCGAGGAGGGCGAAGATCGCGCCGACACCGAAATCAAGCTCGCCGACCGTCAGTGAATACGGGATGCCGATCCATATGGCGGCGTAGATGATCGGGTAGTGGGCTGCGGTGACGGTACGAAGCCCGGCCCATGCACTGCCCGTGGCCCAACGCCCCGCGAGCCAGACGGAGAAGATGACGAGTGCGAAGGAGAGAGGGAAAAATGTCGAGGTGAACCACGGCAGGCCACTCTCGGCCTCGGGAAGAAGTAGCCGGGTCGGGAGGAACACCTGGGCCTCGACGACGCCGAACAGGAGTCCGGCGGATCCCAACAGACCGCAGAATACGAGCACTTTGGCCCAGAGTCTATCCATGTCCGGTCGCCACCTCCACGGTATTAGACATACTACAGCTCGCGGAGTTGCATCGGCGCACCTTAACCTTTGAGCGCACCCGCGGTGAGGCCGGCGGTGATCTGGCGCTGGAAGAACATGTAGACGATCAGCGTCGGGAGCATCACCATCACCAGGCCGGCGAAAAGCGTGCCCCAGTTTGTCTCGTAGTGCTGGACCATCATCAGGTTCTGCGATCCCGAGCGGAAGCGTGCGCAGGTTGCTGTCGGCGATGATGACGAGGGCGAGCGGATACTCGTTCCAGATGCCGAAGAAGTTGAATATCCCCGCGGTGATGAGCCCCGGTTTCGCCAGGGGAAGCATGATCCGCCAGAACGCGGTGAAGTGCGAGCAGCCGTCGATCAGCCCGGCCTCCGCGAGTTCGCCGGGGAGCGTCTTGAAGAAGCCGGTCATGATGAAGACGGTGAACGAGAGCGAGTATGCCACGTAGGCGGTGATCAGGCCGAAGTAGTTGTTCCACATGCCCAGGCTTCGGAGCAGCAGGAACAACGGGACGATGCTCAGGAACACGGGGAACATCATGCCGCTGATGAACGCCGTGTGGATCGTGCTGCTGCCTGGGAAGACGAAACGCGCGAGCGCATAGGCCGCCATCGAGCCGATCAGCAGGATGAAGAACATCGAGACGGCGGTGACGAATACGCTGTTCGCGAAGTATTGCCCGATCCCCGCCTCAGTCCACGCACGGGTGTAGTTCTGCCACTGCATCGACACGGGGAGCTTCCAGGGGCTCTGGAACAGCTCGATCGAGGTCTTGAATGATGCCGAGACGAGCCACACCATCGGGTAGATGACGATGACGGCGTAGGCGAGCAGCATCGCGTGGAGCAGCCCGCCCTTCACGATGCCGAATGCCGAGAGTCTGGTTCTTGCTGGTTGCTTTCCCATGTCAGCTCAATATGTAACCTGGAATGTAGTGGCCGTGCCTCTGTGCCGGCCTACAACGTCACATGGCCGGCACAGAGGCACGGCCACTACATTCCCGCTCCTAGTACTCCACCACTTCCCGCCGCATGAGGCGGATGGAGGTGACCGAGATGATGAATATCAGTATGAACGCCACCACGCCAAGCGCGGTCGCATATCCGAAGTTGCTCTCCTCGAACGCCAGCCGGTAAAGGTAGCTCAGCATGACCTCGGTGTGATTGTTCGGGCCGCCGTCGGTCATGATGAACACCAGGCCGAAGATGTTCAGCGTGTGTATGATCAGATACACGATCGCCATCTTGAGGATCTCCCACACCAGAGGCAGGGTCACGTGCCGGAACGACTGCCAGTTGTTCGCGCCGTCGATCAAGGCGGCTTCATAGAAGGTCTCGGGGATGCTCTGGACTCCGGCCAGGAAGAGCACGATGTAGAACCCTATCGAGTACCAGATGGTCGTGGCGATGAGCGCGTTCAATGCCATGTTCGGTTCGCCGAGCCATCCGGTGGAAGCGTACTGATCGAGCCCGATCAGCTTCAGGAGCGCGTTCAGGATCCCCATGCGCGGGTGATAGACGAACGACCACAGTACCGCCACTGCGACGACGGAGATGATGTTGGGGAATAGAAAGACCGCCCGATAGCTTGACGATCCCCTCACCTTCTTAGCCAGCGCCACTGCGATGAACAGCGCGACCGGGATGATGATGAGCAGGGCGGCGGCCGTAAACGTGAAGTTGTGCTTCAGCGCCATCCAGAAGACCGGATCGTCGAAGAGCAGCCGCCGGAAGTTGTCGAGCCCGACGAACTCCTTGCTCCTCGAGAAGCCCCTCCATCGGAACATGGCGATGTAGAACGCCTGCGCCATCGGGAACAGGAAGAAGACGGCGTACAGCAGTCCCGCGGGCGCGAGGAATGCGAATATGGTCAGATATCTGTCTCGTTTGAGCACGGGAGTAGGTTCTAGCTACCTGGCGGAGATTCCTCTCAGCGGCCGCCCGTCAGGGCATTCGACCCTCACCCCCGACCCCTCTCCCTCAGAAGGGCGAGGGGAGTAATCCGCAGTCTCCGGTGCACCGTTCATATTCCCAACTGCATCTTAGTGCGGACCAGGTTGACGATGCTCTCCTGGGTGACCACGCCCTCGAGCTTGCCGTCACACATGACCAGCATCCGGCCCGCGTGGTCCTCCGCCATATGCATCAACGCATCGAAGGCATCATCGGTGCACTTGATGACATGCTCATCGTCGAGATGCTTGACTACATCGCTCAGTCTGGTATCCTTCCACTTCTCACGAGGGATGCTCCTCGCGTCGTTGATGCTCACGACGCCGAGGAACCGCCCGTCGTCGCTGACGGGGAACGTGCTGTAGTCGTATCTCAGCAGATAATCGTGGACGAACTCGTCCAGCGTCAGGTTTGGATCGAGATGCGGGAAGTCCGTGCTCATCACTCGATGCACATCGACGCCGGAGAGCGCCCTCCTGAGTTGGACCTGTTGATAGCTCTGTTGTGCGGCGTTGTTCAGGAACCATCCGATGAATACCATCCAAAGACCGCTCAGGAATCCGCCGAACAACATGGACCAGAAACCGCCAACGATGAAGAGATACGCGAACCCCTGGCCGACAGACGAGGCGATCCGAGTAGCCTTGTCAAGATCGTTCAGGACGCCCCAGAGGATCGCTCGAAAGACTCGCCCGCCGTCGAGCGGGAATCCGGGTATCAGGTTGAAAATGCCCAGCACGAGGTTGATAACCGCGAGATACCCGATGATGACCACACCGAGCCGTCCGTACAACGCCGCCCCGCCAAGTTTGAGGAGTCCGTAGAAGATGCCCGCCAGCAGGATGCTCGTCAGCGGACCGGCGATCGCCATTCTGAACTCGTTGCCGGGGGTCTGAGGCTCGGACCGCATTTTCGATACGCCGCCAAAGATAAAGAGGTTGATCCCACTGATCTCGATCCCGCTCCGAAGGGCAACCATACTGTGCATCAACTCGTGGAGGAGCACGCTGCCGAACAACAAGAGCGCTGCGATTACGCCGCCAAGCCACCTCATCGGCACGCTCAGGCCCGGCGCCATCTGCGGGAAGTAGAACGTCGCCAGGGTGTATACGATCAGCGCGAATATGACAAACCAACTCAGGTCTACGCTGATCGGGATGCCCGCGATCTTGCCCAGTTTGAAATTCATATGAGATCACCTTACCTTCCATCCCGGCTGCCGGGATCGAGTGCCTGCAGGGTTACTTACCCGCGCACATCGTTCGGCAAAACCGGGTGCTTGGTTGTACTCTGTAGGAGGGATTCTCTGGGATGGCTTGTGCCCGGTAATCCCGACGGCTACCATCTGCGGTCGGGATTACCGGGCACAAGCCATCCCGTAAAATCCCTCCTACATCGCTCTCCGTAAGATGCATTCTCCCCCGGCGCTTGACCACTGCGGGCGGGATTTGGTACACTCTTGTTGTTTGATCGGAACGACGCGATTCGCACCGGGACACCCGGTTTCAAGAATACGAGGAGAAGACAGTGGCGACAGACACCAAGAACGACACGAAAGAGATTTCGAAAGAGGCCGGCTGGCGTGACCTCCCGATCGGGGGCATACTCAAGGAAGCCGGGAGTGCGGAGAAGTACCTCAGCGGAGACTGGCGCATCGAGCGGCCGATCTGGGATGCGCAGAAGTGCATCAGTTGCCTGGTGTGCTGGGCGTACTGCCCGGACAGCTCGATCATCACCAATGAAGAGGGCAAGATGACCGGGATCGACCTGGACCACTGCAAGGGTTGCGGCATCTGCGCCGAGGAGTGCCCGCCGAAGGTCAGAGCGATCGAGATGGTCGCGGAGTCGGAGTTCCGGAACAAGTAGGACCGGGAGTATCGGAGCACTAGAGTATTGGGGCCGAATGGGCGATCCATCCGGCCCTTTTTGCGTTCATGGGTCCTATGGCAGGGGGCACTGCACTCAAGATGTCCCCCTTACGAAGGGGGACCGGCCTCTGGGCCGAGGGGGTTTGCATCGCCGACTGGAGTCGCCTCCCACAACAACCGCCCCCAGCACCCCTTCGTAAGGAGGGGAGTTCTCGGGCGGCATCGAAGCACTCCAGTGGAGGCGCTGAATGAGACGTTACCGCATATGCATGCTTGTCGCCGCAATCCTGGCAGCAGTCGTCTGCCATGCCGAGGAGGTACAGCAGTTGAAGAACACCGCTTTCACTGTGTGGGTCGCCGATCCGCTCATCAAGATCCTGCCGGATACTCCCGTGCCGCCCAGACCGGCCGCTCGCGTCAGTGTCGATGCCGTCCGGAATGAGTACGAATCGGCGCAGATTATCATCACAGCCGTGGAGAAGCTCGAAAGCGTCTCAGTGACTCCCAGCGCGCTCTCGGGCCCGTCGAAGATCGTGCCGCGCGTGGAGGCCCACTTCCTCGGCTTCGTGCCGGTGAAGAGAGGCACCACCGACACCCCGCCGGAGGATCTGGCGGTGAAGTCGCCGGCTGATGTGCCCGATCCACTGCTCGAGACGGAATCGGTTCTGATCGAGGCCGGGAAGAGCCAACCGATCTGGCTCACCGTTTACGTCCCGAAGCGCACTCCGCCCGGCGACTACAAAGGGACCGTCGAGATCGCTACCTCACGGGGCAGGTCATGTATGCCGCTGACGGTCTACGTCCACCCGGTCACATTGCCGGACGAACGGACGCTGTTCCTCACCAACTGGTTCTCGACCGGCAACATCGCGAGCGGGCACAAGTTGGAGAAGTGGAGTGAGCCGTACTGGACGATGCTGGGGGCCTACGCGCGTGTAATGGCCGACCACCGTCAGAACGTCGTCATCACACCGATTATGGAGTTGATCAAGGGGCGCGACGACGGCAAGGGCAACCTCACGTTCGATTTCACGCGGTTCGACCGCTGGGTCGAATTGTTCAAGAAGGCCGGAGTGATCGGGACGATCGAGGGCGGCCACCTCGGGGGACGGAGCGACTGGGAAGCCAAAGACTTCAACGCGTCATGGCCGGAGATCACCAACCCGGATGGCTCGATCAAGCCGAACCCGGCAGTCCTGACCGCCACCGATGAGGAAGAGCGCTTCCTGTCGCAGTTCCTGCCCGCGCTACAGAACCACCTGGAGGACAATGGTCTGCTCGACAGCTACATTCAGCACCTTGCCGACGAGCCGATCCCGGCCAACGCAGAGAGCTACAAGAAGCTATCGTCGTTCGTGCGGAAGTACGCGCCGAAGTTGAGGATCATCGACGCGAGTATGTGCACCGAGATCGCCGGCGCGATCGACGTATGGGTGCCCCAGCCGCCGGAATACGAACAGAAGCTGCAGTTCTTCACGGAGCGGCAGAAGGCCGGCGACGAGATCTGGTTCTACACGTGCCTCGCACCGAAGGGCAAGTACATGAACCGCTTCATCGACTACCAGCTCATCAAGACGCGGCTGCTGCACTGGGTCAACTTCAAGTATGGCCTCACGGGATATCTGCACTGGGGGTTCAACTACTGGCAGGCCGACCCATTCGCCGATCTCGAACCGAATTGGGGCGGGGATACGCACCTTCCGCCGGGCGACTCGCACATCGTTTACCCTGGCAAGTACGGCCCGCTGAGTTCGATACGCCTGGAGGCGCTCCGAGACGGCGTCGAAGACTTCGAGCTGCTCAAGCTCCTCGAGAAGAAAGACCCGAAGAAGGCGCGCGCGATCTGCGACTCGATCGTGACATCACTGACCGACTACACTCGAGATCCCGGCGAGTTCAGGAGAGCAAGGGCTCGGCTCATCGAGAGCCTGGAGTCAGACGATTAGGCTGCACAAGTCTTCTACGCCGCTGAACGTGTAACCGGACGGAAGGGCCTCGATCGCCGACATAGCCGACGGGGATGCGTTCCGATCTCGCGCGTGCTGGATCACGGCCTCGCGTTGGGCCGGGAACGGCGCACCGATCAGAACTTGTATTACTTCGAGGTGGCATTGTACCCGAGCGTTTTCGCATACCTCTGAGATATTCTCGTACATGCGCTGGTCATCGAGTTGGTCGAGGCTGACTATGACCGCCTCCGGAGCGTCCTTCCTCTCCGCGTACTCGATCAACTCGTGCCTGGTGGCCGGGAACGAGAGCCCGTCCAGAGCCTTGAAGACATCCCTGCTGCAATATAGCGCCATAGCCCACACCTCTTTCCTGGTTTGCCTTAGGTATTCCCGTGACCGGCGACTCTCCAAACTAGCGGGCTTTGACGATCAGAACGGCCATATCATCGGAGATCCGGTCATGACAGAAGGCACAGACGCTGGAGTGTATGCTGTCCACCAGTGTTTCCGGCTCCTCGTGGCGATGCTCCTGGGCCACCTGACAGAGCCTTTCGATCTCGAACATATCACCGTTCGACCTGGCCTCGATGAGTCCATCCGTGTACCCTATCAGCAGGTCACCGGGACGCAGCGCTAGTGACCGCTCAACGTATGTAATGTCGCCGAATATCCCGAGGGGCGGCTGCTGATCGGGACATGGAATGCAGGAGACCTCGCCGTCGGAACGAACCAGCACGCACGGAGGATGGCCGGCGCTAGCGTAGGTGACGGCACACGTCTCAGCGTCTATCACGGCGAAGAACATCGTTATGAACCCCCACTCTCGACTGGTTCTCGACAGTGCGGCATTGGCCCGTGTCAGAACATCCGCCGGTGATGGGTTCTCGGAGGCAAAGGCCCTTATTGTGTATTTGCCCATAGCGGTGTAGACGGCGGCCTCCAGGCCCTTGCCCGATACGTCGGCGATGAGGATGCCGATGCGGTTCTCGGACAACTGGATATAGTCGTAGAAATCGCCGCCCACCTCCGCGAAATCGAGCGCCGGATAGTACCCTGTGCTCAAGAGCAGCTTCCTGACCTCACGCGGGATCCAAGGCAGCAGGCCCTTCTGCAGCACCTCGGCTATGTTCTTCTCTCGCTCGAATAGCTGCGCATTCTCGATCGCAACCGCCGCAAGTTCCGCAAGGTTGCGGGTGGCCTCGATGCTCTCAGCGTTGAATGTGGAATACTCGCCCGGATTATCGATGACAGCCGCGCCCACGAAACGGCCTGCATGTGCGATCGGTATGATCAAAGCGTTTCTCACCGCCGCCTCCGGAGGAAGGTTCTCGGCCGGCCAGGACTTCGTCTCGACATCCGTCACGACTATTGGCTTCAACTCCTTTACCACCTGGAGGAGTTCGCTGTCGAGATCCGCGAGGCTGAGGGTATAGGACTCCAAAACGTCCCGGTGCTGAATGCCCCATCCCGTCGTGCCGACGACGGAGTTGCCTTTACGGAGGAGGATGATGCAGCGTTTGGCCCGAATCAGCTCAGCGAGTCCCCTGGCGATGACCTGCAGCTTGTCCGTCAGACTCACGGTCACCACAACGCCCTCCGCCATGCTGTATAGCGCCTCGACCTGCCGGCTCTGCCTTCTCTGCACGTCCAGCGCCGCCCGAAGCTCCGAGTCGTGGGATTCCAGAGCATCGGCCATTTCGTTGAACCTGTCGCCGAGGAACTCGAGTTCGTCGCCGGTCCGGATCTGGGATCGCGCATCGAGCTTGCCCTCCCCGAAAGCGCGTACGGTTTCTGCGAGCACCAGAACGGGACGGGACAGTCTGTTGCCGAGGTAGATCGCGAGGCCTACCACCAACAGCGTGAGTGCGGCCACGAAGAGCATCACCTCGCGGCGGTGCTCCCAGAAGCTTGTAGGACGTGCAACCAAGCTCCAGATGACGAGCGGGAGTAAGACGAGGAGGCTCGCGAGAATGAGCTTACTCCGAATGTGCCTGATGCGCATGTCGGCCTCCCTGCCGAACGGCAATCAAAGGCGCATCATACCTCCTGCGCGCTCCGCCTGGTCGCTTCTGCCGGAAACAAGCGCGCCAAGCGGCGTCTAATGCGGTGAAGCGTACCATATGTACCCAGGCGGCAAGAGACACTAATCGGTGTTCCGGCGGCGTTTTGACCGACGGTATGGGATGCCCGTATAATGCCTGTTGGGAGGACAGGGGAATGCGTGGAGGAAACGGAAGGACATTCGGTCTGAGCCGCACGGTTGTCGTCCTCGGGGTAGTCAGCCTGCTGACCGACGTGTCGAGCGAAGGAATCTACCCGCTCATACCACTCTTCCTTGTTGAGGTGCTCAAAACTCAGGTCGTCGTAGTCGGCCTGATCGAGGGGATCGCGAACAGCACTGCGAGTATCTTGCGCATCTTTTCCGGCTGGCTCAGCGACGTCCTGGGCAACCGAAAGTGGCTGACCACCACCGGCTACTCCCTCTCGACAATCGCCAAACCGCTCCTGGCGGTATCGTACTCGTGGCAGGCGGTATTCGGCATTCGGTTCGCTGACCGGCTCGGGAAGGGAATACGGGCAGCACCGCGCGATGCCTTGATTGCGGACACCAGTCCGACGGACCGGAGAGGGATCTCATTCGGATTCCACCGCGCGATGGACACCGTGGGAGCAGTAACGGGGCCGCTGTTGGCATTCTGGCTTCTGCGCAGCTTGGCATACAGCTACCGTACGATATTCCTGTTGTCGGCGATACCTGCCGTGCTCGCGGTGCTGATATTGATTGCCTTCGTTCGAGAGCCGCGCCGAGAACGACCTGCACGCGCGGAGCGACCGTCCCTGGCGCTCAAGGGGTTCAGCCGGCAGTTCAAGCTGTTCCTCGTTGCGGCGACTCTGTTCTCGGTCGGAAACTCGTCGGATGTGTTCCTGATTCTTCGGGCGAACCACCTGGGAATCGGCACCGACGGCATACTTCTGCTGTACGTCCTGTTCAATGCCGTGGAAGCCTCTCTCTCGATGTCGGCCGGGGCGCTGTCCGACAGAATCGGACGAAGAAACGTGATTCTCGCGGGATACGTCATCTATGCGATCGTCTACGCGGGGTTCGGACTCGTGCGATCGACATCACTGGTGTGGGCGCTCTTCGCGCTCTACGGAGTACATAATGCGCTCACTCAGAGCGTACAGAGGGCTTTCGCGGCTGATCTGACGTGCGCCGACGCGAGAGGGACGGGACTCGGGGCGTACCACGCACTCACAGGAGTGGCGTTGCTTCCCGCCAGCCTGATCGCCGGCTACCTGTGGCAGGTCGTAAGCCCTTCGTCGCCATTCTACTTCGGCGCGGCCATGGCAGCCATCGCAGCGGTTCTACTTGCGGCCTGCTTCCGACGTGACGCTATTTGTACCGCCACGTGATTCGGCCACGCGAGAGATCGTACGGCGACAGTTCGACGGTGACCCTGTCACCGGGAAGTATTCTGATGAACCTCATGCGCATCTTGCCCGAGATATGTGCGAGGACCTCATGGCCGTTCTCGAGCTTGACCTTGAAGACCGCATTCGGCTGGGCTTCCTCAACGACGCCATCGACGCGCATCGCTTCTTCCTTCGGCATACTCTGTTTCACCTCCCCTTTGCGCGGCCTGACAATCAGCCGCACGATAGGTATTTCAACACCGGCATCCCCATCTCCTCCCAACTCTTACTCTCACACTCTTTCCCAGCGGATGTCATTCTGAACGTAGTGAAGAATCTGTTTACGCACAGCCAGATTCTTCACTACATTCAGAATGACATCCGCTATCCCTGATCGCGAGATCTTATCCAAAACCGGAGGGCGTGCCTGCCGAAGTTGCATGTGTTATAATGCTCGCGCGACATAGAAATTCGCGGAACGGGACTATGGACCCTTCGTCTTTACAACCTGAAGCACACGGATCTTCGAGAGCGATCCTCTCGGATCTTAGTGATGCGGAGCTGATCGAGGAATCGAAGCGCGGCAATACCGAAGCATTCGAGGTCCTCTTTCACAGGTACCAGAAGCGCATCTACAATATCGAGTACCGCATGGTCGGGAACGAGGCGGATGCGGCGGACCTCACCCAGGAGGTCTTCGTAAGAGTATACAACTCGCTCCATACGTTGCGGGCCGGAGAGGCGCTGTTTGGCTGGCTGCGAACCGTAGCCGTAAACATCGCCCGCGATCATTTCCGCAAGTCGGGGCGGACGATTCGAGCCGACAGCCTGGACGCCAAGGTCCAGCTCGACGACGGCGAAGTCGATCGGGAGATTGTGGATTGGTCGAACAACCCTGAACGAGCCCTCGATCGCAAGGACGTGCAGGAAGCGGTGCGGCGAGCGATGAGCTCGCTCTCGGACGAGCATCGCACGGTTGTGGCCTTGCACCATATCGATGGCATGGACGTGAAGGATATGGCGAAGGTGCTCGAAGTGCCGGTGGGCACTGTGAAATCGAGGCTGGCTCGCGCAAGAGGGGAACTCAAGCGCAAGCTGGGACATTACGTGGATTGATTGGGAAAGACCTTAGACTTTTGACCTCAGACCTTAGACTGCGGACCTTGCCGAACAAAGTGCCTTCCACAGTCTGATGTCTAATGTCCAAAGTCTGAATCGAGGACTGAAATGGACTGCACAACGATTCTGAACTGCATGGCTGAATACGCCGTCGGGCTGATCACCGGACGAGCGAAGATCGAAGTCGAAACCCATCTGGCGGAATGCCCGTCATGCCGGGCCGAGTTCGAGAAGCAAGAGCGGGTCATGGCCATGGTCGAGCAGGTCGAGCCGGTCGAGCCGCCTGCGGGTCTCTGGAATGGCGTCTACAACCGGATCAGCGCGACGCCCGCTCGCCTTACCTTGTGGGAACGGCTGACGGCTGGGCGGCATCGAAAGACCTCGCGCTGGTCGCTGGGATTCGCTGCAGTCGGCTTGGCGGCGCTCGTCCTCTATACGGCTAACACTCCGCAGCCGGTGGCCGGCATCGAAGCCCTGGAATACGTCAGAGGCCACGCGATCTATGCCAGCCAGGATGTCCTTGCCGACCAGACGGCACTCTATTCTGAGGCTGTGTTGGCCGAGAGAACTCACGCGCCGGAGGGCCGGACACTGTGAACGCCCGATCTCTCTCGATCCTGATCGCGCTCCTCGTGATCATCACTGGAATTGCCATCGTCAAGCACGGCGAGATCGGGACGGAGCGCGATGCATCATGGATCGTGCGCCGGGCACAGGAGCAGGCATCGCTTCAGAGCTACTCCTCGATGGCACAGACCCGCGTCTCGTGCCAGGGAGAAGTCGTAACGGGCAATGTGAAGATCATCCGCACTCAGCCGAACAGGGGCCGGATCGAGTATCTTTCTGAGCCGCTCAAAGGCGTTATCGTCGGGAACGACGGCAACACGACGTGGCGCTACGACCCGAAGACAGAGCGGCTGGTCATCAGCGACAACACCAACTGCACCAGCGATGCAGACAAGCTCCGTTTGCTCCTCGAGAACCACAGAATCACGCTCGCCGGGACGGACACAGTTGCGGGAAGGCAAACGTACTCCCTGGTTGTAAGGCCGAAGGATTCCGGCGAGATCAGAAAGCGTCTCTGGATCGATAAGGCCACGTCCGTGGTCGTCCGCCAGGAGGACTACGGCACGAACGGCAAGCTGCAGTCCTCTACGCGCTTTACCAGCATTCAATTCGAAAAGAGGTTCCCGGACAAGCTGTTCGAGGCGCCTTCCGACGTGAAGACCAAGGTATCCAACCGGATGCTCGGCGCAACTATGTCGCCCGGTAAGCTCTCAGAAGCCGTGGAATTCACTGTCCGCGCGCCTAAGTACATCCCCAAGGGCTACAAGTTGGATGGCTACAGACTCTATGCCTGTCCCTGTGAGTGCCCGCACCAATCGGCCTACATCAGATACAGCAACGGGCTCAGCAGCGTCTCGGTCTTCGAGTCGAAGGTCGGAAGCGGCTGCCGTGCGGAGGCGGGCTGCGGCAAGTCCGAAGGGCCTATGGGGACCTGTGAGGTCAAGAGAGCGGACCGGGATGAGATCGCCAGGCTCGAGAAAGACGGCATCTCGTTCGTAGTCGTGGCGGACATGGACGGCCGCGAACTCAGGAAGATCGCTGAGTCGCTGTAGTGATCCCCGGGGAGGAAGACGACCGTCAGTCCTGAGTGCGCCGGTGAATGACGGCGTGTATCGAAGGACGGCCTTGCTGGACCGAGCCGTCCTTCGATACACGCCGTCATTCACCGGCGCACTCAGGACTGACGGTGGGGGAGACACCTCGCGCGGAATGGACAGATGGGAACTCTGCCGTCCTCATCTTCAACACCACCAGCGCCGAGATCGCCACCACAGCCGCTCCGCCGTAGAATGTCACCGGATAGCCAAGCCTGGCCCACAGCAGTCCGCCGACCACCGGCACCGTTACCGCCGCCGCGTGGTTCACTGAGACACCCATCGTCAGGCTCGGCATCACGTCCGCCGGATCCGCGATCTTGTGCAGGTAGGTCGTCAGCCCGATACTCCCGAGGAAGAGCAGATTGTCGGCGAAATACAGGCAGTAGAGGATCACCGGCGTCTTGATCGTCGCATATCCGATGAAGACGGGGATCAGCAGCGCGTAACAGATCGCCAGGACCTTCTTCTCGCCGACTCTGTCGATGAGCCTCCCGACCTTCGACGCCAGTAACAGGTTCGTGACGCTGTTGACGATCATCAGGAGCGCGATCACACGAAGCGACGCGTGGAATTGCCGCACGAGCACGAAGATTGCGAAGGTGATGAAGACCTGCTTCCGGCAGCCTTCGAGGAACACCAGGATGTAGTACAGCGAGTACTTCCGTTTGAAGACGAAACGCGGTTTCTCCTCGTGGCCGATGTCCTTCGATATCCTCGAGACCGCGATCGCTCCTACCCCGACCGCAAGGCCCGCCACTATGAAGATGCTCTGAAAAGGCAGCACCTTCGCCAGCACAAAGACCATCGCCATGCCGCAGATAGTGCCGAATGCACCGATCGAGCCCATTTGCCCCAGACGGCGGCCCTGCTTTCCCTCGTGGGCGAGACTGAGAGCCATCGAGGGCGACAAGGGCATCCACGCGTGTATGCCGACGCTCCAGATCAGCGAGAAGATAATCAGCGTCGTTATACTGTCCACCTGACTGTACCCGCAGATGCCGAGCGCGATGAACGACAGGGCGATCGAGCCCAGAATCGGTTCGGCGATCCTCATCGTCAGTGCCGCAACGAAGACCATCAGGAAGCCCGGCACCTCTCTGAGCGACTCCAGGACGCCGAGCTGATTGGCCTGCAGATCCAGGGTCTCGACGACGAAGTTGTTGAAGGTAGAGAAGTAGGCCCCCCAGCCGAACGATATGCAGAATACCGTGAACGCCAACAAGCGCAGGTCACGCGAGCCGCGCCTGGTCAATGACCTGATCCGATCGATGCCGTTGCTTCCGAGACTGATCGACAACTACTGAAGCCCTTCCATGCCTGACAGATATGTGAACGATTCCGGTTCGCCTTCGATCAATCCTCCTGTGCAACAGGCAGTTTGAGTCCACCGCTCTTCATAAATGCTTGACTTCCACCTTGAAACGGTCTATAATATCCCTGAAGAACGTTCGGGGCAACGGCATTCGGTCGGGCCCAGGCCACCCCGTTGTACCCCTCTGCGATATATCCAGCCGTGAGTTCTTTTTCTTCAGGATTTCCGGTACTTTTGCCGACAATGATAATGAGGCAAAGTCCCTGATTCCGGTAACCGCAGACGGATTTGCCATCGCTGAAGAGGTATCGGCTAGTGCTGATCCAGGATCAATCCCAACAACAGCAACAGCGAATAGACCCGAAGATCATAATGGCGAACTCCGTGCTCCAACTGTCGAGCATGGAGCTTCAGCAGGCCATCGAGCAGGAACTCGTCGAGAATCCGGCTCTCGAAGCGGAGGACGAAGACCCCTGCTCCGGCTGCGAACTGTCGCCGTTCGGGTGCCAGGACTGCAATGTGCAGCAGCAGAGGGAATTCACCGATTCAGATCTGAGTGTCCATGACCTGGAGGTATCGTTCGACTTCGCGTCCGACCCGATGGACGACGAGGAAGACCCGATCGGGCGGATTCAGTCTGACGTTACTCTGATCGAGCACCTGCGCAACCAACTCCGCGACACAGCCTCCGGTCGCATCCCTGAGATCGCCGACTACCTTGTGAACTACATCAACGAAAGCGGCTACCTGGAGTGCGACCTGCTGGAGATCACCCTCGAACTCGAGGCCACCGACGAGGAACTCCTGGAGGCGGTCGCGCTCATCCAGTCGCTCGATCCCCCCGGCGTCGGTGCTCGTGATCTGCGCGAGTGCATGACGATCCAGCTCAGGTATCTCACAGATGAGGGCAAGGGAAACCCGATCGCCGAACGCATCATCCGAGACTGCTGGGACGAGATGATCGCCCAGAAAGTCAATCGGATCGCCAGACGCCTGAAGATCAAGCCCGAGCAGTCGCGTACTGCCTTGAGGTTCATCCGCGCCAAGCTGAACCCCTACCCCGCGGCGGGCTTTCGACCTCCCTGGGAGCAGAATGCGAGCGACTCGAAGAACGCCGTCCGACCCGATATCATCGTCCGCCGGACCGCAACGGGCTACGACATCGAGGTCGTCTCGAACGATCATCTGTCGCTCTCCGTCAACCCGTACTATCGCCGGATGCAGAGCGAGATGAAGAACGGCAAGGCCAAGCAGTACTCGGAGCAGGACAGGAAGCATATCACCGAGTACGTGGAGCGCGCCGATCTGTTCATCAAGAACATCAACCAGCGCCGAAAGACTCTTCGCACTATCGCGAAAAACGTCGTTGAGTACCAGCACGGCTTCCTGGATACCGGTTCGAAGCTCTTCCTCCGCCCGCTCACCCGGGTGAAGATCGCCGAAGCCGTCAATATGCACGAATCGACCGTCAGCCGGGCGACCGCGAACAAGTACGTTCAGCTTCCCAGCCAAGAGGTCGTTCCGCTCGATTTCTTCTTCAACCAGTCACACTCCCTCACGGACATGATCTCACAGCTCGTCGACCGGGAGGACCCCTCGCATCCTCTGAGCGACCAGGAACTCGCGGACATACTGACCGAGCGAGGCATCCCGGTCGCGCGCAGAACCATCGTGAAGTACCGGGAGGCCCAGAAGATACTCTCCTCCCGCCAGCGCCGTCGCACGGTGGCAAGCTTCTAGTTCCGTCGCACTCCAAAGCTCAGAGGTGTTCCCCCCTGGCGCGACCTGCCGAAACGCTGGTATTCTGAGGCGTTTTGTGCTACAATAGAGTCAGAATTCACAGTCGGGAGGGCTAGCGAGAATGAAGTTCAAAGAGGGAGAATACGTAGCGATCGTTGAGCGGGAAGTGTCGGCAGCAGACGTGAAGAGCGGGCTGTACTACCAGCATTTCGCAGGTCTCGCGGGCACCGTAGACCGCATATACGACAGCGAAGTCTGCATCAACGTGGACACTGAATGCCTCCCGGATGACATCCTCAAGAGGCACTCCGATATCCAGGAATCGATCCGCCGCAAGTGGCTCAACGGGCTCTCCGGAGAGGCGCGGCACAGACTGACTCCGGAGGAACGTCAGTTCAACCTGGCATACACCATACTGGTACACTCCGATGACCTCGCCAAGTCCAAGAAAGCCGCTCCCAAGCCGGTCGCGATCAAGAGCGTGAAGCCGATCGTGCCGGCGGACGAGCCGATCGCGGAAGAGAGTGCAGTGGTGGACGAAGTCGAGGAGACTCAGCCGGCCATCGTCGCTGCCGAAGCGAAGGCAGAGGATTCCCCCGACGACACGGAGGGGCTGACTCTTGCCGAGTTGGAACACCTCAGAGAGCGCGAAAAAGCCCTCAAGGCCGAGAAGTAGGCTGGGGCTCAGATCGACTGCTTTTCTGCCGCTTTGGCCTTTTCGAGGTAGCGAAGAACGTCCTCGTCGGTCAGATCGCTCCAGTGCCGGTAGAATTGGACAACGGCGAAGGGAATGCGTTCGCCGACGATCAGCGCGACAAAGCGATCGACCCGAGGTCGAACCAGCCGTGCCGCCCCGCTCGATGCCACCGGAACGGCTACCACCACCTCGGAGGGCTTGTGCTTCTCGATCGACCTGATCGCAGCCAGCATCGTGTAGCCGGACGCGAGCCCATCGTCAACCAGGATCACCGGTCTTCCCGCCACATCCGGGGATTCCATGCTCCCCTTGCGGTACATCTGCGTGCGCCTGATTATCTCCTCGCGCACCTCCTCAGCCGCAGCCTGGATCTGTTCATCCGACATCCCGAGTCCTCGAACCATGCTGTCGTTCAGCACCAGTGTCCCGTCGGCCGTGACCGCGCCGAAGCCGGCCTCGGGATTCCACGGAATCGGTATCTTCCGGAGGACGATGACATCGAGCAAGGCGTCGATGCTTTCGGCAAGCTCGAAGCCGACGGGGACGCCCCCGCGCGGGATGGCGAGGACGATCGCTCCCCGACCCTTATAGTCGAGCAGGCGGTCCGCCAGACGTCGCCCGGCATCCTCTCTGTCACGGAACATCTCAGTGTCCATCATGCTCCGCTTCCCGCCGCTCGCGATACGTAGTCCATCGGTGTATTCCCTTCAACATCGCCGGTACGGTGGCATATTGCCGACCTACGAAGCCAGCAACTTGTGCATCTCGGTCGGCTTGATGATGCGGATGCCCTCGAACTCCTTGATGCGCAGAAGGTGCTCGTCGCTTGTCACGACGTACTGCGCGCGAGCATATAGAGCGCACTCCAGGAACTTATCGTCCTCGGGGTCATCCTTGACGACCGAAAGAAAGCCGGGAACCGTTATCTCCGTCCCCGAGGCCAGCGCCTTGTCGACACGCTTCTTGAACTCATCCTTTGCGCGGATGTTTCTCAGTATGAGGTGTACCTCTCGGCGAATCTGGTCCGAATAGTACAGGCTCAGACGCCCATCGACACAGGCGTTGAGAATGTTCGCCGAAGCGCTGCGCCTGTTCCAGTAGGCGGCGACGATCAGGTTGGTGTCAAGCACCACGCTCGGTTTGTCTTGCTCTTTGGTGTGTGTGTCTGCGATTGTTAGCTCCTCTTGGACTTTTCTTTGACTTGGGCCTCGAAAGTGCAGATCGCCTCGGGTCGCTTGATCCTGAGCACAAGCGATTCCAGCACTCGAAACGGGTGGTTCATCTTATCGGGACCGAGATAGGCGGTGATCAGGTCCTGAGCCACGGCCATATCGAAGTTTTCCGGGCCTGTGGAGACGATCACCACGCCGTCGTCAGGCAGAACCGGCGTCTGAAATACGCCCGCGGTGACGAGTTCGCGCACCTGGTTGATCTCCAGGACGCCGGTATTGTTATAAACTCGCTGCATCTTCGAGAAAAGACTCGGGCTGACAGCCATCGCGAAGGGGCCATAGTAGCCGGAATCGATGAGCTTCTTGGTGGCATCGACGACGTTCTGGAAGGCAAGTCCGGATTCGTCCCAGTTCAGCATGGGAACGGTATTCCGCCACTTCGCATTCAGCAATCCTTCGAAGCCGAGCTTCTTGTGCCCATTCAGGATGAGATCGTCTTCGGCCTGCGCAACGAAGTTCGCGGCGCCGGCGGCCGCGCTTATGTCGAGCGGCATGCCGAAGCTTCGCGCAGTCTCGATGTCTCGCCAGTAGATCCAGAAGTCCTTGTAGATCAGGGGCAGTTGCTTGAACTCGCGCAACTCGGTGTGTACAGGATGGATGTCCTCCTCGCCGAGCATGCTCACCGCGCCGCTGTCCGCACCTGCATAGGTGTCTTGGTATACCGACTGCAGTCCTGCACCGAGAGGACCGAATATCTGGATGAACCGTCGTCCGACGAGCCGATTTCTCGCCACACGAACGACGATCTCGTCGATGCTGTCCCACTCCTCGGGAGTAAGCGGCGCTTCCTCGCGCAGCAGATTCTCCTTAAGCATGGCATCCTCCTTATGGCTGACCCCCGTGGGGGATATGATGTTGATGCAGAGCAGCCATGCCAACCGCTTATAGCATGGGCAAGGCTGCATGCCTCAAGGTTATTCCCCGGTTGCCCGCAATCTGAAACTGTGGGTTCACCTCTCGGAGTGCGGTGGCTCGACACCGCTCTGACACAGCGTCGAGCCGCCGAAGAGGCAAAGCGGTGTCGAGCCACCGCACTCCGAGAGGTGAACTAGGCGTTCTCCGAGGCGGCATACGACCAGCTCTCAGCGGCCTCCAGCAGCGCCATCACCTGCTCGTCGGGAGTCTGATCGAACTGGTAGTACCATGAGCCTACCGAGAAGAACGGCTCAGGAGTCTCGAGCACGACGAGATCGTCTACCTCGCGGCTGAGCCGGGAGACGGTCTCGGGCGGGGCGACAGGTACCGCCAGCACGAGCTTCCCGGGATGGTGGGCGCGGACTTCCCGTGCGGCGGCCGTGATGGTGGCTCCGGTGGCGATGCCGTCATCCACCAGGATCACCGTCTTCCCTTCGAGTGATGGGAACGGCTTGTCGTCCCGATAGAGCTTCCGTCTGCGGGCGATCTCCTCCCGTTGGCGCAGGACCTCCGCATCGACGTAGGCGCTGGGAACGCCGAGGTAACCCATCGTCTTCTCGTCGAGCACGACGATGCTGTCACCCGCGACGGCGCCGATTGCGAGTTCCGGCTGATTCGGCGCTCCGAGCTTGCGCGGAATGATGACATCAAGAGGCGCGCCAAGCGATGCCGCCACCTCGTAGGCGACGACCACCCCTCCACGCGGTACCGCGAGCACGACCGCATTCGCTCCACGGTGCTGCTGCAACCTCTCCACCAAACGGCGTCCAGCGTCAACCCTGTTGTCGAAAATCATTGTTCACTCCGCCCTCAGCACTATGCCCAAGTCCTCCCCACAGTGGGCGCATGTTCCCTGATTGGTTACTCCCTCGACACTCGTAGTATACCCAAATCGTGACACGGCAAGCGTGCGGCACACAGGGCAATACGTATTCTGGTCGTCCGCCGCGATGTTACCGAGGTAGACGAACTTCAGGCCCTCCTCGCGTCCGATCCTTTCCGCGAGTTCGAGCGTTTCCAGCGGAGTGGGAGGGACGTCGGTCAACTCCGCACACGGGAAGAAACGACTCACGTGCCACGGAGTCCGGTCGCCCAGGTTCTCCTTGATCCACCGAGCGATCGCCCGAAGGTTCTCCGGATCGTCGTTCCACGTCGGGATGACGTTGGTCACCGTCTCGACGTGCATGTGCCACTTGTCCTTCGCCATCTTCGCGACATCCCGAACTCCCCGCGCACTCGGGATGTTGATCAGCTTCCTGTAAAACTCGTCCGAGAAGCTCTTGATATCCACGCGATAGACATCGAGGTACGGTCCGATCAGGTCGAGATGCTCGGGAGTCGCATAGCCGTTCGTGACGTAGATGGTATGAAGCCCCTGCTCCTTCGCCAGTCGGGCGCAATCGAGCGTATACTCGATCCATATCCCCGGCTCATTGTAGGTCCAGGCTATGGTCGCGCACCCATGCTGTTTCGCCATCCGGACCACGTCCTGCGGGGAGAGATCGTGCCCCTCGACGGCTGGGATCTTCGTGCCGTCCACATAGGCGATCTGCCAGTTCTGGCAGAATACGCATCTGAAGTTGCACCCGAAGCTCCCGATCGAGAACGATTTCGTGCCGGGAAGATAGTGATAGACCGGCTTCTTTTCGATCGGATCGGCGTTCATCGACGAGACCACGCCGTAGATGGTGGAGTAGATGTCACCGCCCCGGTTGACGCGCGTGAGACAGACGCCCATTTTGTCCTCGGCGATGTTGCACCGTCGCTGGCAGACGTTGCACCTCGCGCGGTTGTCCTCGAGCTTGTCGTACAGTATGCCCTTGTGCAGCCTCGCTTGTTGTTGAGTTGCCATTTTGGCAGCCTATGGTTGATGGTCTATGGCTAATGGCTCATGGGATTCCCATGACCCATTCTCCGGGATACCCCCGGCACACCGTATCCAAACGGAGGCCGGAACCGTCTACTGTGAAGGAGTATACAACCGGCGAGTCAAAGCGTAAAGTACCAGCGTACTACGGATTCGAGGAGATGACTATGCGCAGGCTGATCGGCATAACGATACTCGCAGTCTTCATCGCGATCGTGGCGGTGATTCTTGTCGTCGCACGGAACAAGACCGCCGAGGCTCCTGATCCGAACTTCCGGCAAGTCTACCTGGCGTTCGATGGCAGGATCGGCATCGGGCCGGGAAACATCGTGGTGCTGGGGAACACGGCCTACACGGTCAACCAGCGGAACTGCACGATCTCGGCTGTGGACCTAGATACGGGTCGCATACTACGTTGGGCCACCTTCCAAGTGCCCCCGGTCGGACACTACCCCTACGGCAGCCCTTACGTCGTGTGCGAGCACGAGGTGCTGATGACCACCGACGGCGAGTGGCTCTATCTTGCCGTCACGAATCAAATCTATTGCTACAACCCCCAGAACCTCAGACGGGTCTCTGCCCGCAGGTATCCAACACATGGCGGTGTCATGGTCAACCTGCGTGGATTCGCCGCCCTGGTCAGACCAGTGAAGCTGATCTGGCTTCCAAATGAAGAGCGTCTCTGCGTACACCTTGCCGGCTCCTATGAAGGAGTTCATGATCTTGGATGGTCAGTGCTGTGCTACTTCAAGCCGCGCAGCCTCAGGGTAGGGAGGGTGGTTCAACTCGACTCCGATAGTCTGAAGAGCAGCACCGGCCGAGGTAACCCCGCCGGCCCGTTTGTCTTCGCGGGAAGGTTCAATTCGTCAAGCAGGTTCATAGTAGACGTAAGTACCGGCGCCGCCGTGCCGATGACGCGTTCCGCCTTCATGTCTCGCGGATACGCTACTCTGGGAAATCCCGGGCGGCTGTTCGTATTCTATGGCGAACGACGCGTGAACGAGCAGTGGGAACAGACGCCGGCCCTGAGTATCATAGACCCGGCGACGGGGATTTCGCAGGGGCCACTGATGCTCGAGCCTCTGCCCCAACCGCTCCTCTCAGTCAGGCGAGCGGAGATGACCCCCGATCCGTCCGGCCAGAGGATGCTCATCACAGCACAGTGCAACTACCTGAACAGGGTAGGTGTGGCATTGGTGGACGGCAATGGGCGGCAACTCAGCCAGTGGTACGCGGTCCCCGGCCTCTGCCAACTCGGCGGCGTCAGTGTGGACTGGAAAGCAGAGAAGGCGTACATCTCCGATGGCCGCACCAATTCCATACACATCCTGAGCCTGAAACCGCTGAAACAGATCAGGCAGATCCCGGTCGGAGTGCAGATCGCCGGCATCTGGTTCGATGATCAGAGCGGCAAGCTGATGGCTCAGGGCTGGATGGCCGGGCAGTACATCTGGACGGTAGATACTGAGCATGGCAGACTTGCTGAGGCCGTCAACCTGCATGAGGAGCAGTATGTCAAGTTTGAAGGCTTGGCAGGCAGCCATCTGACGTTGGACGCACAGCAGAGATTCGTCTACATCCTCAGAAGGGGCCTCTACCGCGATCTGCCGGGCTACCACCGAACGGCCACGCAGGAGTGGGGGCCGTCTGCCAGGACCTACTACCAGCGCTACGAGAAGTATGACCTGAGGAGCGGGAAGCTGGTCGCCGATCTCGACACAGGGCCAACGGAATACACCGGCTTCGGAGATGACCCAACGCTCATTCCACGCGGACCGATGGACCGCCTGTTCGACCCTGGCCGGAAGAGGCTCTATCGACCGCGCTCTCGATTTGCTCTCAAGGGACGACCGCCGGCGGTAGAGGCATGGAATACTGAGAAACACGCCAAGGCCGTCGAGTTCACTTTGCCGCCAGACCAGGAGGCGAACCACGTTCTGCTCGACAAGCGCCGCAACCGGTTGTACATCGTTACTGTCGGGCAGATGAGGACCGTCGACGCAGCAAGCATGAAGGAGATCGGCAGAGTCAGCCTCCCGGACAGAGTCTACCGATCCGCATGCGTCAACGAGGCGACCGGGCGGGTGTTTCTGCTGCCGGGCAGCATCCCTCAGCAGTCGGACCGAGCCAAAGAGTACACCTACCCGCCAAGCGTGCTGCGAATCTACGATCCCACATCCGACAAGATGGAGTCGGCACAGATGCCCTCGGACTCCCGGCCGCCGAATCCCAAGCTGTTCACTGCCACTGAGTCCGGAACGATGGCTGCAGATGCGCGGAAGTCGGAGGTGTACATCCTGTCGACCTGGAACGCCGGACTGCTGATCTACGTTGACCGACAGAAGTCCAGGTAGCAGCTAGTCCTCGACGAGGGCCTCGGGGGCGATCTCCTGGAACTGCATGTCGTGGAGTCTCTTGTAGACACCTTCACGCGCCAGGAGTTCGTCATGCGTGCCCTGCTCGACGAGCCGGCCGCCGTCGATCACGAGGATCAAGTCGGCTTCGGTGATCGTCGAAAGCCGGTGCGCGATCACGAATGAGGTCCGGCCCTTGAGAAGCTTCCTGAGCGCGTCCTGGATGATGACCTCGGTCTGCGTGTCAACGCTCGATGTCGCCTCGTCGAGGATCAGTATCCGCGGATCGGCAAGCAGCGCGCGCGCGAAGGAGACCAACTGCTTCTGACCGGAGGAGAGCTTGGAGCCGCCCTCACGCACGTCGGTGTCATATCCCGCCGGCAACTCGCTGATGAACTCGTCCAGACCGACCGTCGTGGCAGCGCTCACTACCTCCTGATCCGTCGCATCGAGCCGCCCGTACCTGATGTTCTCCTTGATGCTACCCGGGAAGAGGAACGCATCCTGCAGGACGACACCCATCTGGCTGCGGAGGGAGCGCATCGTCACGTCGCGGACGTCGTGCCCGTCGATGGTGATGCTGCCTGACCGGATGTCGTATTGCCGGCCAAGCAGGCTGGCGATCGTCGTCTTTCCGGCGCCGGTCGGTCCGACGAGCGCGACAGTCTGCCCCGCCTCGACATGGAAGTTCACGTCGCGGAGGATCGGCGTTTCGTCGTAGGCAAAATCGACGTCCTTGAACTCGACCTCACCGTCGATCTGAGGGAGGACTTCAGCGCCCTCCTTGTCCTTGATCGCCTGCTCGGTGTCGAGGATGTCGAAGATGCGTTCAGCGCCGGCCATCGCGCCCTGCATCGTCTGATAAAGCGTGCTCATGTCCCGGATCGGCGCGTAGAAGCTGTTCAGATATGCGGTGAACTCCACAAGGATGCCGAGGGTGAGCGCCCCGGCGAGGACTCTCAAGCCGCCATACCAATAAACCGCGCAGACACCGCAGGCGGTCATCACCCCGATGAGCGGCACGAATATCGCCTCGATTCTCGTGGCGTACAACACTGCCTGCCGATTGTCGAGGTTGACCTCCTTGAACCGTCGGAGGTTCTCCCCCTCGCGAGAGAAAGACTTGACGACGCGGACGCCCGACACATTCTCCGCGACTGTGGCGGTGACCGTAGCGACCTTCCTGCGGACGTCCCTGTAGGCGAGTCTCATCTTTGCACGGAAGAACGAGGTCACGATGGCCATAACGGGAACCAACGCCACTGTGATGAGTGCGAGCTGGACATTCTCCCTCAGCAGAATGACGATGATGGCGAAGACCATCGCCACATCGGAAACGATGGAGAGCGTGCCCGACGTAAGCAGGTCGTTCACCGCATCGACGTCGCTCGTGAGGCGCGCGATTATGCGCCCGATCTCGCGCTTATCGAAGAAGCTGAGGGACAGGTTCTGGAGGTGTGAGAAGACCTTGTGCCGGATGTCATAGAGAACGCTCTGGCCGAGCCTCTGGACGACGATCGTCTGGCACACCTGCGCGACCCACCGAAGGAGGTAGACGATGATATAGGCGAGCGCGACTTTGGTCAGCACCCCGCCGTTCGACTTGGTGATGCCTTCGTCGATCGCGAACTTCCAGAGCTTCGGCGAGATCAGACCGATGCCGGACGTGGCAAGGACCGTGGCGATCGAGAGCGCCAAGAGCCGTTTGTACGGCTTGATGAAGACGATGGCCTTCTTCGTCAGCTCCGGGTCAAACGCTTTTCCCAGTAGTTCGTCGTCGTATACGTACTTGCGCATGAATGCTCCAGATGGCTGATGGTCGATGGTTGATGGCTGATGCGGAGCCGGTCCCCATCAACCATTAACCATAAGCCATCAGCCATTCTCTTCCCCTCCGAACTGGAGGCGGTAGATTTCCTTGTAGATCCCGCCCTTTGCGAGCAATTCTCTGTGCGTCCCCTCTTCGACGATGCGCCCCTTATCGAGCACGATGATCTTGTCGGCGCGCTGGACCGTCGAGATCCTCTGGGCGATCACGAACGTCGTGCGGGACTCTGTCAGCGACACGAGCGCCTTCTGGATCAGCATCTCGGTCTCGGTATCGACGCTCGATGTAGAGTCGTCCAGGACGAGGATCGGCGGGTTCATCAGAAGCGCCCGGGCTATCGAGAACCTCTGCTTCTGGCCGCCGGAGAGGTTGACTCCCCTCTCGCCGATCGGAGTCTCGTATCCCTCAGGCAGGCCATCGATGAAATCGTGGATATTCGCCGATCTCGCTGCCTCGATGACCTCCTCCAGCTCGGCATCCGGCTTCCCGTAAGCGATGTTCTCCCGTGCCGAATCGCCAAAGAGGAATGTCTCCTGCGCGACGATCCCGATGTTCTTCCTGAGCGACTTCAGCCGATACTCCCTGATGTCCACGCCGTCGATCACGATCGCCCCGTCGGTCACGTCGTAGAACCTTGGGATTAGATTGATGATCGTGCTCTTGCCGGACCCCGTTGCGCCGACAAACGCGACCATTTCGCCCGGCTGAACCTGCAGGTTGATGTTGCTGAGCACCTTGCTTCCATCGTTATAGGCAAACGACACATTCTGAAACTCGACGCATCCCGTGCAGTTCGACAGCACCTTTGCGCCTTCTTTGACGTGAACCTCCGGATGGGTGTCGAGTATCTCGAAGATGCGATCCGCGGCGGCGACTGCGTTCTGCGTCATGTTGACGATCCAACCGGTCATGCGCACGGAACCGATCAGCCGTGCCAGGTACGAGTTGAACGCCAGCAGCGCGCCGAGGGTCAGTGCACCGCTGACCACCTGCATGCCGCCGTACCAGAGGATCAAGGTCGTCGCGCCCGCCGCCATGAAGTCCATGAAGGGCATGTACTTCGCTGAGACGACGGCGGTTTCCATATTGCGCTCGAGGAGGCCGTAGGACTGCTTGTCGAACTTCTCGATCTCGTGGTCCTCACGGGCAAATGCCTTGACGACGCGAATGCCCATCAGGTTCTGCTGGATGGCGGTCGTCATGTCGCCACGCTGATCCTGAGCAGCCGTATAGAGCGGACGAATCTTCGTGCCGAACCGTATCACCGCATACAGGAGAAGCGGCGAGGTAGAGAGCGAGATGAGCGCCAGCTTCCAGTTCATCATCAGGCAGATGATGAGGACGCCGGTGAAGATCAGGGAGTCGGTCACCAGGTGCGTGATGCCGTGCCCGAGGAATCTGCTGAGCGCCTGCACATCGGAGGTTGCTCGCGAGATGAGCTGCCCGGTCTCGGCCTCGTCATGATAGCTGAACGAGAGCCGCTGCACGTGATCGAAGAGCCTGTTCCTGATGTCATAGATCGTGCGCTGGGCCATGCACTGGGTGAAGTACTGCTGGCCGAAGCGGAAGAACCCGGCGACAATCGCGAGGCCGACGAGTCCCAGGCAGTAATAAGGGAGCTGGCGCGCGTTGCCGGCCTTCAGCCCGTCGTCGACGATGAGCCTGATGAGCTGTTGGGGCAGAAGATCGAGGGCGGCGACGGTGATCAGGCATACGGTTGTCAGAAGCAACCACTGCCAGTGTCTACTGGCAAAGGCAAGCAATCTTCTGACGGTACGCATGGCTGAACTCCGGTGTATCTATGTAGGAGGGGTTTTCCGGGATGACTGTGCCCGGTAACCCCGAACAGCCGCGTTCGGGGTTACCGGGCACAGTCATCCCGGAAAACCCCTCCTACGACAGTCTGGCCTCAAAGTCTTCTCTCTACACCTGTTCAGCGCGCGGACGGAATCTCCCTCCCCTTTTTTCGCAACTAGTTATCCAATGGGAACTCCCTTCAGAGATCGCCGACCGCCTGATCCTGTCGGCCGGGGATGCCCATGTCGGGCAGGGAGAGCCCATCCTCGACGAGCGCGTCGATGAGCTTGCGAGCATCGTCCTTGAGGGTCACCTTCCACCTCAGCCCGTCGTCGATGAACTCCGGATCCACCAGCCGGTGCTCGATGTACACGAGCCTGAGCCCCTCCGCCTTGCCCTTCTCAGTATCCCCCGCGATGAAAGCCGCCACCGCGAGGCCGAACTCCGCCGCAAGGTCGTGCTCCCTGCCGGACACGGCGAGAACCCTCTGCCAATCTTCCGCGGCCGCGTCGTGCCGGCCGATCTCCCAGTTGCAGATCGCACGCGCAAGGCAATAATCGCCTGTGCATTCCGGGCAGTGCGCAAGGGCCTCATCGAAGTAGAGCTTCGACAGGTTGTAGGTCTTGTCCCAGAACATGTCCCATGCATATTCCTCAATGAGGTCGGTCGCAGCGTTGGCCTTTGCACCCTCAATCGACAGCGCAGCCTCTTCCTCGGCGCGCTGCTGGTTACCGAGTTTGGCATATGCCCTCGCCAGCAGTTCGTGCGCCTCAGGGAACGGACCTGCGAACTGCTTCAGCGCGGCCTTGAGATGGGTCACCGCTTCCTTGTCGAAGCCGTTGTGAACGAGCCTGTCTATGAGCCACTTTCGTCCATCCCAGTTGCCATCGTCCAGGGTGGCCTTCATCGCTCGGGCGACCAGGGACTTCTGCTTCTTCGACCTCTGCGGATCACCGGACCACACGTCCTCCTGCATCTGGATCGCGGTCGCATATGCGCGGGAATTGTTGGGGTCGATCGCCAGCGCCTCCTCGAAGGCCTGCTCCGACTTCCTGTCCTGGCTCGTTGCCATGTAATGCCACTGCAGCGTCGTCCAGGCGTAGACGTACTTCGGGTCGTGCGCGACAGCCTTCTCCCCCGCGTAGATGACCTTGCCGTAGAGGTCCGATACCCTGCTCGCCTCCACCGCTGACTGCTCTTCCCAGTACCGGCCCTCCCTGATGTCGGACGCCTGGCTTTCGGAGGATTCGGCGACCAGCATCCAGGAGACAGCGGCTTTGGGATAGAGTCTCGCCATCTCCTCCGCGACTCTGAGTTGCCCGCCGAAATCCTCCTGCTTGTTCCGGAGTCTGTACCTGCTGAAGAGCAGGCGGAAGTTGCCCGGATACCGGTGGAGGCCCTCATCTATGACCGCGTCCGCCTCTTTCAGCTTGCCGGCGCTCGCGAGATACGATCCGAGCAGCAGACGAGGGGTCACGAACTCGGGGTATCTCTCCCCGATTCCCTGAACAATCGTCACCGCCTTTTCCGCGCCGGCGAAATCGGCCTGCTGGACCGCGACCACGGGATCAATGGACGACAGTTGCTTCAACTTCGCCACGGCGGACTTTGGGACCGCTCTGGCGGCCGAGGTCGAGGCCTCACCGAGGACAGTCAGCGTCCCCTTTGAGGGCAGCGTGATCGCTTCATAGGCCTTCCTCTGCGCCGGGGTGAGCGCGATGCCCAGTCGATCCACGATCTGGAAGAGCAGCGGCTTCATGCGCTGGGAAAGCTCGGCCTGGCTCCCGCTCGATACAATCGGCGCTCCGACGGCCTTGCCCGTCGAGGCATCCCAGACCTGGAGTGACAGGGTATGCCTGCCCGACACGGTCTTCACGGTCCCGCAGAGAGCATGGTCGAGGCCGAGCACCCTCGCCACCTCGACAGCGGTTGGGCCGGTCATCGCCAAGCCGTTCTTCAGGTGACGGTCATTGATCGCGCGGGTCACATGCATGCCGGATAGGTTCGCGGGAAGCTGGGGCAATCCGGCGACATAGAAATAGATGTAGTCGCGATACCCGACCCAGAACGGCTCTGGAGCCCCGGAACCGCTCACCGGAACGCTGATCAGCACGCCTGCGGCCTTCTTGATCTGCTTCGTCGCAATGTGCGCGCCGAGGTCAAAGGTAGCGAGCATCAGCGCGGTAAGTGTGAATGCAAAGAGCTTGGTTCTCATACGTCCTCCTCCTGTTCTAGACTGCCCTCATCGCCATCGGGCCGGCGATCGCTGGTTTCGCGTGATATGTCTCGATGGGGACGATCCCAGGTCCCCTGTTCTGACTCGCGGCGCATCGTATGCCCTCTCCACAGACCAAGGGCCAAGACAGCGATCCAGTACAATACCACCTTCCAGGGAGCACTGAAGACGCGCTGCCAGAACGAGCCTGATAGCACATCACTCACGACAAGTAGCGCGATCATACCAAATCCAAAGTACTTCAAGTTCCCACGCCCGCATGTCAAGACGACTCCAGCGTAGAGAAGCATCACCGACATTGAAGTGAAGGTGCTGTCGTCCACCGGGCCCATCCGTTTCTTGGGCGCCATCACTGCAATGCCAGCCAGTGTCAGGAACACCACGACCTGAGTGATCCAGGTCAATGTGAAATAGCGCCGAATGCCACGTGACCGATGATTCATATCTCTCCTCTACGCTCAACTTCCGGGTGGACGCATTTTATACAGTAACACAGATGATAGAACTAAGCCCGCCAATGCTGCTACCAGGATCCTTAGCCATGGGTTGGCAATCTCCCCGCTGAGGCTGAAAAGTAAGGCAAACAGGATAGCGCCTGCAATAAGAACTATTCTGTGCTTTGTGCGCGGCTGATCCATCTTCTCCACTCCTTTGTTTGATACTAGTAGGAAGCAGGCATCACAGCCCGCGTCCCAGCACGCTTGCTGCGCTGGCTCTTTGATCAACCAGCCAATGGCGGGAAGGGGTCGGATGGCTTGGCCCGATATCGCTTCTCCACCCAGAGCGCGACCAATCCCACGCCGAAGCCCCCCAATGCGAAGCACAACACACTGAGCAGCGCACTTCTGTCGAAGTTGCGCCCTAGATCCTGGAAAAGACCCGGTGTCATTGGGATCAGGATCTCTTCCACGACCGTCGACAAGGGGAAGCCGATGAGAAGAACCCAATACCACCACTTCCGGTCGCGAGAGAAGATAAGCAGCGCCAGGCTAATACAAAACCCCATTGCCGCGAGGTTGACGCTCTGCAGATTCACCCAGTGCAGGCGAGTACTCGCCTCAAAGCCAGAGGTCACCTGCCACAGCACTAGGAATGAAAGAGCCAGCGCTGCGGTCCCAACGGTGGACCAGAAGAGTTTTCTCGATGTGCAGACCATAGTAAGGCCTCCTTAACTGCATCTGTGTGTGACGGTTCTGATGCCGCCCATTCCAACTCGACACATGCGGCGGCTGTTTAAGCATGAGGACTACCTCGTATCGACCTGACACATGCCTTGGCGGGTCACCCAATCGCCAAGCATCGCAGACACCAGCTCCAATCCAATAACAAGCAGTCCCTCCATCGTCGGCGCGACCATCCGGAAGGAGTCGTTGCTTACCCACCACATGCCAATCTCCTGATCTGCAAAGCTCAGAATGACTATCAGGGCCAATCCGGTCACGGCAGCAGCCACCACCGGCTTCGCTCCGAGCCTCGATACTGCGTAGCCTGCCCCGAAGAACAGACCCATGCGCAGGACTACGAACAGCCAGTGCTGCACAGTGAAGTTGCTGAACCCGGATAGGCCGCTCGCGAGAAACAGCAACCCAGGCCCGATGAGCGCGTATACCAGAACACTCATCAGCACGACCGCAGATACGGCTAACAGACTTCGTCTCATGTGTCTATCCTCAAATCCTCGAGCGCCTTGTTCGCCTCATCGTTCTCGGGATCAAGCTTCAGGGCCACCTCGATGTCCTTTCGGGCTTCGTCATCCCGGCCGAGCGCCCGAAGTATCTTCGCGCGCAGAACCCACGGGTCGCACTCCTCGGGCTCCAACTCGATCGCGATGGTGGCCTCGCTGAGCGCTTCATCGAGTTCGCCTGTCCGCAGAAGCACCTGTGCCAGTTTGCCGTGAAAGCAGATGTGGGTCGGCCCAAACTCCATGCCTTCACGGCAGATCCGCATAATGCGCTCCGGATCCCCTTCCTTTTTGAGCAGAGCCGATGACAGATTGCACCTCGCATGGATATGGTCGAATTGCAGCTCGATCGCCAACTCCGCCTCCCTGATCGTGTCGTCGATCCTGCCATCCCCCAACGCCGCCGACGCCAGGTTCGAATGGATCAGCGCCTTCTCCCAGTCAGTTGCGGCGAGAACGAGCCCCTCATTCAATATCTCGACCGCCTCGTCATACCGCTTGAGACTCAGATAGATACAGCCCAGCAGGTTCAGTTTCCAGTGGGTCTTCCCAATGGCGATCGAGCGCTTCAGGTAATCGACCGCTTTCTCCGATCGCCCGGCAGAGTAGTGGACGTAGCCGGACTGATTGAGTATGTGCGCATCATCCTGTGAAGCCTCGGCCGCAGTACTGGCCGCATCAGCAGCCTCGTCCGGCATATTCTGCCTGAGGTAAGCCGTCGCCAGGGAGATCCTGGCCTTCGCGAGATCGGGGTTCAGACCGATCGCCTGTTGGAAGTGTGCGGCCGCATCTCGCCAACTCGGCTCGATGACCGGCAGGACCTTCAAGTTGCTCGCAGGCCCGAGCCTGAGCGCTTCCTGTATCTCCGCCTGGCGGGAGTACGCCCTTCCGGCGGCGTAATGAGCATCGGGGCTTGATGGCTCTAGCTCCACAGCCAATCGGGAGTGCGCGAGGCCCTCATCCAGATCGCCGATATCGAGGTAGAGCAGCCCGAGCTTTGCGTGGAGGTCACCGTCTCGCACCTGCGCCGCCGCCTGCTCCAGGGTCTCGACCGCCCTGTCGGGTTTGCTCATCTTCACATACTGCTGAGCGGAGTCGAGATACGCATCCAGGAAAGTCGGAGCAGCCAACTGAGCCTTGCCCCATTCCTGCAAGGCGGCTTGTATCAAGCCTTTCCTCAGATACAGGGACCCGAGCCTGTGGTATATCTGCGCGGCCGCCTTGTCGGGCACGGGCAGGGAACCGAGAGGTACGTGCTCCACGGGCTCTCCCTGAATTGCGTGGCGGAGGTTCGCAAACGCGACCGCCGAATGAAGCTTTGCGAGCGCGGTCCGGAGCCTCTGTCGGACAGTCTCGACAGGCGCGTCGGTCACCTCGGCGATCTCCGGGAGTGTCAACTGGTCCGAGAACCTCAGTGTCAACACAACCAGTTGGTCCGGGGAGAGTGCGCGCAGAGCTTCCCGGAGGGTCTGCACCTGCTCCTCGTGCGCCAGGTAGTCGACCAGATCCTGCATCGGCGGGGAGCAGAGCATTACATCAACATCGGGCGACTCCCGCTCGCTGCGCCTGGCCCGGCTTCGAGCGGCGTCTATGCAGACATTCGTCGCAATCCGATGCAGCCAGGTGTTGATGCTCGACTCGCCGCGAAACCGGCTGAACGCGCCGTACGCACGAACGAACACCTCCTGAGTCAGGTCCAGAACATCCTCCGGGTTGTCCGCGTGGCGCGCTATGAGGCGCTGCACCTGCTTCAGATGCGCCTGGAACACCTCTTCGAAGCTGTTGCTCTCTGATCCCATCTTCCGCAGCCCCTTGCCGTCATCGTGCTTCCCGTTCCGCTAGGTTAGACGGCAGAGTGATTCTGAATGGGTGTAGGATTCTCCGGGGAAAGAGCTGCGACGGGATGGCAAGAGGGCCGCCCGAGTCGTGACGGCCCCTGTGACTTGGTCGCCCTATTTCGCGGTCGCCGGCGAGAGTTCGATCTTGTCGGCGGCGAGTTCGGCTGCTCTTTCGGTGGCGAGGGTTCGGCGCGCTGTCTCATCGAAGGGCTGCAATCGACCGCTCAGAGCCACATTCCGATGTGTGCCGTCCGGGAGCACGAGCGTGAACTTCAAGTTCGTCTCTGGATCGCCTGTTATCTCGAGCAGGATCGTGCTCTTCAGCAGTCCCTCCTGCGTCTCCTTGATGCCCATGACTCCCGCCCAGTCTGCGAGCCGGCTGAACTGGTCCGCATCGAGCTTCGAGACAGGCAGGCCTTTCGGAGTCCGTGCTTCATCCTCCAGGATAGAGCCCAGCATCCGCACGAGCCTCGCCGTCCGCGGGAACAAACGGGCCTGCTGTGCCTGGGGGATGAACCGGAACCCTCCCCAGAAGGTCTGCTGGTCCGGCAGGCACGCGATGTCGAGAAGGTCATCAAGCGTCAGCGCCCCGTTATCCGTGATGTGCTGCCACAGAGACTCCTGGAACTTGGATGGCGGCTCATCCTGCAGCGGCTGGAGATACCACTTGTTGCACCTGAAGCGTAGGGTGCCCTTCTCCACCTGACAGGTGTAGCCCATCTTCAAGCAGAATTCCGGCACGAGCTTGTCGAGCCGTTCGTCTGTGCAGGCGGCCACCTCGGCCTCCTGGAAGTAGTAGTCGGCGACGACGTTGAGCTTCGCCTGCTCCGCTATCGCCGCGAGCGCGTCCTGGAGGAGGATCGCGCCGTAGTGGAGCACCTCGTGCTTCTTCTCGATGGTGATCTTGGCGTCCGGCACTGGATCGCCGATGACCTGTCCCGGAGGCGCCTCGGGCATGGTGAGCAGATCAGGCTCTCCTTCATCCCATGCCGGCCATCCGCACATCGCCCTCATACCGCCGGTGCCGTCTTCTCTGGGGGGCACTGCCACCACGAGCATCACGTGCGGCGGAGTGAAGAGGGACATCCGCCACCGCTTTAGCTGCACGATCCCTGACTGCATCTGCTCGGCTGTCAACGGAGTGAACGTCGGGTCGCGATCGATATACTCGCAGTTGATGGCCTTGATGACGCCCGACCGCATCTCGGCGGACATATCCTTGAAGTCCTGTGTCATCCCGGCATCGTTCAGGAAACCGCGGATTGTATCTCTGTCCATGAGCTTGATAAACTTCAGAAGCTCTGTCTTCCCGGGGCTCGCGCCCGTTCTGTAGAGTCGCTCATTGCTCTTACTCAGTCGTTCGAGCCCGGCATCGCTCTTGAGCGCCTCGGAGGCCTGGTCGATGCAGTCGAGAAGCGCTTCGACCTGCGCTGACTCCCTGGCATCCCGCACCTGATCCCTTCGCTTGGCGTGGACACGGTCCTCGAATAGCTCGTAAGTCCAAGCGTCCTTCCGCCCCTTGGTGAGCCAGTAATAGCCGAAGAGGCCCGATATCTCGACCATCACGTCGCGCAGGGGCTTGTCGTGGAAGAAGACGATCGGCCGCTCGCCGGAGAGCTCCTTCGCGACGACGACGCTCACTCCGGTCTGCTTGCGCACCTCGGCGAAGAGGTCCTTCATGTTCCTGCTCTTGACGGAGATGGTGACCTTCTTGTCCAGGCGCTTGTCCGAGAGGATTTCCGCCGGGATCTTCGGCTTCTTCTCATCGAACGGCGAGTAGATCTTAGGACTCGTCGACGCCGCTGCCTCATCCGCCGAGAGACACGCAATTGAGGTCACGAGAAACAGGCACAATGCGGCGGCGATGTACAGAGGGCTCGATGGTCCGCGAAAAGACATGGATGGTTACCCCTTTCCTACCCGACATCAAGGCTGACTTCGAGTGAACGCATGCTTACCCGCCCATTATACACCGATCGGCGCAAATGCGACATGCCCGTGCAGTCGTCTCTTGCGGGCGCATTCGAGTTCAGTGGGTCAGCCTCTCGTTATGCCACCAGAGTGGCTACTCGAGGAGAACGGTTGTGGGCCATGGACTCACGGCAGCCCACAACCGTTCTCCTCGAGTAGCCACTCTGGTGGCATAACGAGAGGCTGACCCACTCTGCGGAAATGCACCCTTTCTTGCGCATGCGTTGACATCAGGCGCTCGGTGTGGTACCATTCCTTCCGGTCTTCCCAGGTTATCTCAGCTTTCTCAAGGATGTGCAATCCATTGGCTTCTCAACTATCGATCGAACAACAGATTGAGCTTATCAGGCGCGGGACTCTCGAGATCGTGCCCGAGGATGAACTTCGCGCGAAACTGAAGAAATCGCAGGCGTCGGGCAAGCCCCTCAAGCTCAAGCTCGGCCTCGATCCCACAGCGCCGGACATCCATATCGGCCACTCGGTCGTCCTTCGCAAGATGCGGCAGTTCCAGGACCTCGGACATGAAGTGACGGTCATCATCGGCGACTTCACGGCGCTGATCGGCGATCCATCGGGCCGCTCGGCAACTCGACCCGTCCTGACGCAGGAGGAGATCGCCGTCAACGCGAAGACCTACGCCGAGCAGTACTGCATGATCCTCGACCCCGAGAAGACGACCGTGCGGTTCAACAGCGAGTGGCTCGGTCCGCTCACCTTCGCCGACGTCATACGGATAAGCTCGAAGGTCACGGTCGCCCGCATGCTCGAGCGCGATGACTTCGAGACGCGCCTGGCGGAGGGACGACCGATCGGCGTTCACGAGTTGCTCTACCCGGTCGCGCAGGCGTATGACTCGGTTGCGCTCGAAGCCGACGTGGAGCTTGGCGGGCTCGATCAGAAGTTCAACATCCTTCAGGGACGCGATCTCCAGCGCGAGTTCGGACAGGAGCCGCAGGTCGCAATCTTCATGCCGATACTCGTGGGCCTCGACGGCGTGCAGAAGATGAGCAAGTCGCTCGGGAACTACGTAGGCGTCACCGAGCCGCCGAACGAGATGTTCGGGAAGCTGATGTCGATCCCCGACGCGGTAATGATCGACTACTTCACGCTGGTGACCGACGTGCCGATGTCCGAGGTCAAAGAGATCGAGGAGGGACTGAAGGCCGGCACGCTTCATCCCATGGACGTGAAGAAGCGGCTGGGTCGCGAGATCGTGACGATCTACCACAACGCGGAGGCGGCGTCCCAGGCGCAGGCCGAGTTCGAGCACGTCTTCAGCGACCGGGAGATCCCGACGGACATCCCTGAGATCGATATCCCTGAGGACGCGATCAAGGACGGCAAGGTCTGGGTCGTCAAGCTGCTCAGCATCGCCGGATTCGCTCCGACCAACAGTGAGGCGAGGCGACTCGTCCAGCAGGGCGCGGTCACACTCGATGGCGAAAAGATCAGTGATGCGAGCGCGGAGCTAGCGCTAGAGGACGGCCAGATCCTCAAGGTCGGGAAGCTCAAGTTCGGGAAGATCGTCCTGCCATAACCGACTTTGGAGCAGTTTTGTGAATTCTTGCACTAAAGACTTGACGCCTTGTTTGGTCTTCCGATATAATGCATAGGTCAGCTCCGCTTACGGCGGGGCTGAAAATTCGTGAAGCGCGGTCGGAAGATCGATGCTTCGGCAGCGGCACGTCGTTCTGCTACCGAAGCATCGGCCTTTCGGCTTTGGACTTTCGACTATGACTTGGACTTTGACCAGCATCATCGAGAAAGTGTTCGAGTGGCTGCACATACCGCAGAGCCTCGTGCCGTTTGCGGTGATGCTCGTCGCATCTCTCGTGATCCTCGGCTTCATCCTTTTCACCGTCCTGTACCTCATCTATGGCCTGCGAAAGATCATGGGCTGGATCCAATCGCGGATCGGGCCGAACCGCGTGGGGCCATATGGACTCGCGCAGACGATCGCCGACGCGCTCAAGCTTCTCACCAAGCAGGACATCATCCCGGCATGCGTCGACAAGTGGGTGTTCGTCATCGCTCCGATAGTCGTGTTCGTCCCTGCCTACATGGTCTACCTCGTGATCCCATTCGGCAAGGGGGACGGCTGGATCGCGCAGGATCTGAACATCGGAGTCCTTTACATCGCGGCGGTCACCACGATCCCGATCCTCGGCATCATCATGGCGGGCTGGGCGTCGAACAACAAGTGGTCGCTGCTGGGCGCATATCGTGCGGCCGCTCAGGCGGTCAGTTACGAGGTGCCGCTCGTGCTGGCGATGGTCCCGCCGGTGATGCTGGCAGGATCGCTCAGCATGCAGGGAATCGTCGGCGCGCAGGCGGGGACGTTTTTCCACGTGATACCGAAGTGGTTCATCGTGAGCCAGATCGTCGGGTTCGCGGTATATATGGCGGCGGCATTGGCAGAGGCGAACCTCGTCCCGTTCGATATCATGGAAGCCGAGTCGGAACTCGTCGCGGGGTTCAACACTGAGTACAGCGGCATGAAGTTCGCGTTCTTCTTCCTGGCGGAGTTCGCCGGGACGTTCACGATCGCGGCAATCGCGACAACGCTCTTCCTCGGCGGTTGGCTTCCGATCCATCCGGCGCTGTCGTTCATCCCGCCGGTGCTGTGGTTCTTCGGTAAGGCGGCGTTCCTCGTGTTCGTCCTGATGTGGATTCGATCGACACTGCCAAGAGTGCGCGTCGATCAGATGATGAGTTTCGGCTGGAAGGTGCTGATTCCAATCGCGCTGCTGAACATAGTCTGGACCGGCGCGGTTGTCTTGCTTTCCTAACTTCGAGTGTGAGTATGAGCAATCCGAAAACGATACCTGAATACGTCAAAGAGGGCTGGTACACGATCACCAGCATCTGGAAGGGACATGTCGTCACCCTCATCAACCTCTTCCGCAAGAAGGTCACGCTCCAGTATCCCGAGGTCAAGTGGGACCTCCCCGAGGGGTACCGCGGGCTGATCACACTGCCTTTGGACTGCAAGACCGGGCAGGACAAGTGCATCGGCTGCATGGCGTGCGTCAAGGCCTGCCCGACTCAGGTGATCGACATCGAGACCCATCAGGGCGAGGACAAGAAGCGGGTCGTGGACAAGTGGAACGCGGATATCGGCAAGTGCATGTTCTGTAAGCTCTGCGTGGAGGCCTGCCCGACCAAGGCAATCGTCATGGGCAAGGAATTCGAGCTGGCTTCCTTCTCGAAGGACGATCTGATCTACGACCGAAAGAAGCTGAACAAACTCGGCGGATGCTTCCCCGAAGAGCCCGAGACGCCCGAGGAAGAGCCGGTCGCAGCCACGAAGGAGGGCGAATAGATGCCCCCGACCATCGAACAGATCGGATTCGGCATAATGGCGCTGATCGTCATCGGATCGGCGCTCGCGGTGGTCACCCTGCGCAACATCTTCCACTCGGCGCTTTTTCTCGCGCTGGCGTTCCTGGGGATCGCGGGGATCTACCTGTTTCTTGCAGCCGATTTCATCGCAGTCGCGCAGGTGCTGATCTACGTGGGCGCGATCATGATACTCATCATGTTCGCCCTGATGCTGACTCACCGCGTGATGACGACCGACCTCCGTCAGACACTGGGAAACTGGTTCATGGGGCTGGCGGTCTCCTCATGGATCCTGGTCATTCTGTTCCGGCTGTTCGTTTTGCATCCCTGGGGCATGCAGACGCTCCCCAGCAAGGCGCCGACGACCGCCATCATCGGCATGGAGCTTCTCACGAAGTATGTGCTGCCATTCGAGCTTGCGTCCATCGTGCTCCTGGTGGCGATGGTAGGCGCGATCATCCTGGCAAAGGAGGACAAGCCCGATGATTCCGCTTGAATGGTATCTCGGACTCAGCGCAGTCCTCTTCTGCATCGGGCTGTACGGCGTCCTGAGCCGGAGGAACGCGATCAGCATCCTGATGGGCATCGAATTGATGCTGAACGCCTCGAACATCAACCTCGTGGCGTTCGGGCGATTCCTCCAGCCACAGGTGCTCTCGGGGCACATTTTCACAGTTTTCGTCATCACGATAGCCGCCGCTGAAGCAGCGGTCGGCCTTGCGATCGTGATCTCGGTCTACCGAAACTCGTCGCAGATCAACGTCGACGAGGTCAATACGATGAAGTGGTAGCGGGGAAAACAGGTGATCGGTGATCGGTCCTGGGTTTCACTGATAACTGACTACTGATAACTGATTACTGGATTGAACGCATGGAAAGCATCCTTAACCTAACCTGGCTGATACCGATCCTGCCGCTCGCGGCGTTCGGGCTGATTCTGCTGACCGGCAGACGCGGCCCGGGCAAGGGCGCATACATCGCCATCGCGGGGATAGCGGCGTCGTTCGTCCTGGCGCTCATCATCTCGACGGTGACGGTCAAGCACGCGTTCCTCAGCCACGAATTCGAGCCGTTCACCAGGAGCGCGCTCTGGGTCACGCTCGGGGACTTGCCGATCAGGATGGGCTTCATGGTCGATCAACTCACCGCCATGATGCTCGTCGTCGTGACCCTCGTCGCGATGCTCGTGCAGATCTACTCGATCGGTTACATGCACGGCGACCAGCGATATCCGAGGTTCTTCGGCTACCTCTCGCTCTTCAGCGCGGCGATGCTCGGGCTCGTGATCGCGGACAACCTGCTGCTGTTCTTCGTCTGCTGGGAGTTGGTCGGCCTGACATCCTATCTGCTGATCGGATTCTGGTTCGAGCGGCCCTCCGCGATGCGAGCGGCGAAGAAGGCATTCATCGTCACCCGAGTCGGCGACGTCGGGCTGTTCCTTGGCATCATCCTGCTCTACAGCCGGACCGGGAGCATCAACTTCCACGACGTGTTCGCGCAGATACCGAACCTTCTGAACGCGACCTTGAGCATCGGCACACTCTCGATCCCGATTCTCCCGCTCGCGGGACTGCTCCTCTTCGCGGGCGCAGTCGGAAAGTCGGCGCAGTTCCCGCTCCACGTCTGGCTGCCGGACGCAATGGAAGGCCCCACCCCGGTCAGCGCATTGATCCATGCGGCGACGATGGTTGCGGCGGGCGTATATCTGGTCGGCAGGACCTATCCCGTCTTCGCCTACCAGGAGCATTCGGTTACGCTGATGGTCGTTGCGATCATCGGGGCGATCACGGCGCTGATGGCGGCGACAATTGCGACGGTCGTGAACGACATCAAGCGCGTGCTGGCCTACTCGACGATCAGCCAGCTCGGATACATGATTATGGCGCTCGGCCTCGGACCGATCGGCTACACCGCGGGCCTCTTCCACCTGATGACCCACGCGTTCTTCAAGGCGAATCTCTTCCTCGGCTCGGGGAGCGTGATCCATGGCACCGGAACGCAGGACATGCGCGAGATGGGCGGCCTGGCGAAGAAGATGCCGCGGACCTACTGGACGTTCCTGATCGGCACTGCCGCGCTCGCAGGCGTTCCCGGATTCGCGGGATTCTTCAGCAAGGACGAGATCCTGCTCGGGGCATGGCATGCCAACACGTGGCTCTTCGCCGTGGGACTCACCGCCGCGTTCCTGACGGCATTCTACATGACCCGCTTGATGGCCCTGACGTTCTGGGGCGAGCCTCGGACCCACGAGATCCACGCGCACGAGAGCCCTCACGTGATGACCACGCCGCTGATCGTGCTGGCGTTCCTGTCCATCGTCGCCGGATGGGTCGGCTTCCCGGGACGCAATCTGTTCCATCACTTCATCCACTTCGGCGAGGTCGAGGCAGAGGGCATCAACTGGCTGGTGATGTCGATGGCGACCGGATCGGCCTTCGCGGGCATCTTCCTGGGATGGCTGGTCTTCGTCAAGAAGGCCATTCCGTCGTCGATCTTCCGGCAGAAACTGGCATGGGCGCACACCCTGCTGTCGAACAAGTACTACTTCGATGAGATCTACTGGGCGATCCTGGTCGTGCCGATGTTCTTCGTATCCAACATGCTCTCTCTGTTCGACCAGAAGATCGTCGACGGCCTGGTGAACGGCGTCGGGTACGTGACGGTGGGGCTCTCGATCGTTTGGGCCTGGTTCGACAAGTGGGTCGTCGACGGCCTGGTGAACCTGATCGGCGGCGTGACGAAGCTGACGGGCCGCGTCCTGAGATACAGCCAGACCGGCATCGCGCAGAACTATGTCATGGTCTCGGCGGTCGGCCTGTTCGGCATCCTGGTGGTTTTCCTGTTCTTGTACGACATGTTCGCCGGCTAGACCTTAGACTCTGGACTTTCGGCGCACCAGGTCACCGGAGTACAACTCCGGTGACAACACAGCGCGAGGTTGACAACAAAAAGTGGCGTTGTCACCGGAGTTGTACTCCAGTGACCCGCCACTGATAACTGAGGACTGATGACTCATGAATGACTGGATTCTAACACTGATAACCTTCATCCCGCTCGTGGGGGCGATCGCGATCCTCTTCCTACCGAGGAGTGACGCCACGGCGATCAAGGTGACGGCGCTGATCTTCAGCCTGCCGTCCCTGGTTCTCTCGGTCATCCTGTGGGCCGGCTACAATCCTGCCATACCCGGCATGCAGTTCGTCCAGAAAGTGCCGTGGATCGAGTCGCTCAACGTCCACTACTTCCTCGGCGTCGATGGCATCAGCGTACCGTTCATCTTCCTGACCGCACTGCTGACCACGCTGTCGATCATCTACTCGTGGATCATCAACGAGCGGCCGAAGGAATACTTCGCCCTCTTCCTCGCGCTCGAAATGGGGATGCTGGGCGTGTTCGTCGCGCTCGACTTCTTCCTTTTCTACATCTTCTGGGAGGTCAGCCTCGTGCCGATGTACTTCCTGATCGGCGTCTGGGGCGGCCCGCGGAGGGAATACGCGGCGATCAAGTTCTTCCTGTACACACTCGTCGGAAGCGTCGCGATGCTGCTGGCGATCATCGGAGTCTATCTCTTCACGAGCCCGCACACGTTCAGCATCCCGGACGCGATTGCGCAGATGCCGTTCCTGGGCAAGCCGATGCTCGGATCGCTGGCGTTCATCGCGTTCTTCCTGGCGTTTGCGATCAAGGTCCCGATCGTGGCCGTTCCATACATGGCTGCCCGATGCGCACGTCGAAGCGCCGACCGCCGGCAGCGTCATCCTGGCGGGAATCCTGCTGAAGCTCGGCGGATACGGGTTGATCCGGATCGCCCTTCCGATGCTCCCCGAGGCGGCACGGCACTTCTCGGTATGGATCGCAATCCTGGCGCTGATCAGCATCATCTACGGCGCGCTGGTCGCCATGGCACAGAAGGACATGAAGAAGCTGATCGCATACTCGTCGGTCAACCACATGGGCTATGTGATGCTCGGTATCGCGGCGGCCGCGGCGATCGTCGGCAACCCGACCGACAAGGCGATCGCGCTCAACGGAGCGATACTCCAGATGTTCAGCCACGGACTGATCACCGGCGCGCTCTTCCTTCTGGTCGGCGTCGTCTACGAGCGGACTCACAACCGCGACCTCGATCAGTTCGGCGGACTCGGCGCGAAGATTCCGATCTACGGAGGGCTGCTCGCGTTCATGTCGTTTGCATCGCTCGGACTGCCGGGACTCGCGGGCTTCGTTTCGGAGTTCTTCATCTTCCGGGGCGCGATCCCGATCTACACGGTGATCGCGGGTCTCGGAGTGATCGGTATCATCGTGAACGCGGCGTACCTGCTGTGGATGATCCAACGAGTGCTCCTCGGCCCGCTGAACCCGAGATGGGCCGACATCAGGGACGTGGATGCGCGCGAAGTGATCAGCCTCACACCGCTGGTGGCGCTGACGATCCTGGTCGGCATCCTGCCGTCGCTGCTCGTGGGCCTCTACAACGGCTCGGTAGTGGAAGTGGTCCAGATGGTATCAAGGATGGTCGGAGGCTGATGTCGTGAACTTCGATCTCTTCAGCATATCCCCGGAGTTGATACTCGCGCTAGGCGGGATACTGGTCCTCGTAGTCGGGCTGTTCGGACGGAACCGCAGGCCGGGACCGGTCGGCATTTTCTCGCCTGAGACGATCAGCCTCGCGGTTCTGATCGCCGCGCTCGTGCCTTCGGTCATGCTGATGGTCAGAGTGCTCTCCGGCCAGCGTCCGGAAGCATACCAGTTCGGCGGGCTGTTCGCGGTCGACGGCCTGGCGCTCTTCTTCAAGCCGATCGCCATCATCTCGACGGGGATCGTCATTCTGCTCGCGATCGACTATTTCAAGCGCATCGACTTCCATCGCGGGGAGTTCTACGCGCTCCTCGTTTTCGCGACCCTGGCGATCACGTCGCTCGCGGCCTCGACCGACCTGATCATGATCTACCTGTCGCTCGAGTTCCTGAGCCTGACGTCGTACATCCTGGTCGGATACCTCAAGCGCGACCCGAAGTCGAGCGAGGCGGCGATCAAGTACTTCCTCTTTGGCGCGGTATCGGCGGCGGTGATGCTCTACGGCATGTCGATCCTCTACGGGCTGACGGGCGGCACGAGCATATCGGGCATCACGTCGGCATTCAGGGGAGCGCATGTGCCATATCCCCTGCTCTTCCTGGCGACGGCCTTCGTGATTGTGGGATTCGGCTTCAAGACCGCGATGGTCCCGTTCCATCAGTGGGCGCCGGACGCGTATGAGGGGGCGCCGACACCGATCACAGCGTTCCTCTCGGTCGGATCGAAGGCCGCGGGATTCGCGGTGCTCCTCCGCATCCTCGCGACGGGGCTCGCGCCGGACATCATCAACTGGACGCCGATGATCATCGGCTTGTGCGCGATCACAATGACGGTCGGCAACCTGATCGCCATTCCGCAAACGAACATCAAGAGGATGCTTGCATATTCGAGCATCGCACAGGCCGGCTACCTGCTCCTCGGTATCGCCGCGATGCCCTACAGCCCTCTGGCGGTGACCTCCGTGCTGCTCTATGTGCTGGCGTACCTGTTCATGAACCTGGGCGCATTCGCGGTGGTGACAATGCTGTCGGCAAGACTGGGTTCAGACCAGATTGACGATTTTGCCGGGCTCATCAAGCGCGCGCCGGTCGCCGCGGTCTGCATGGCGGTGTTCATGCTCTCGCTGGCGGGGATTCCGCCGACCGCCGGATTCATCGGGAAGCTTTACCTGTTCCTGGCCCTGTTGCAGGCGAACAACACCGCTCTGCTCTGGCTGGCGGCGATCGCGGGCGTGAACACGATCATCGCGGTCTACTACTATTTCAACGTCGTGCGCGTGATGTTCTTCGTGAGGGCTGAGGATGAGACACCCCTGAGATCATCCCCATCGATCAGCTTCGTGCTCGCACTGACGACGGCGGTGACATTCATCGTCCTTTTCTACCCCCAGCCCTTCATCAAGTTGGCGCAGCTGTCGGCCAGCATGCTGACCGGAATGTAGATCGAGTATGGGGGTATGGGAGTGTGGGAGTACTCAGAACGTCCATACTCCCACACTCCCATACGGCTTGGACTTCCGTCATGGTTCAGAGCCCGAAAGAGAAATACGTTCGCGAGATGTTCGCGTCGATCGCGCCGAGATATGACCTGCTGAACTCGCTGCTCAGCTTCAACCGGCATCGGTACTGGCGACGGTTCGCGGTCGAGAAGTGCGAGTTGCGTCCCGGGGATTCGGCGCTCGACGTGGGAGTCGGGACCGGCGATCTGGCAATCGAGTTGGCGAGGGCAGTCAGTTCCCCCACGATGTTGGGGAGGGAGTTGGACTCCCTCCCCGGTAACAGGCCTGGGGGAGGGAGTCCAACTCCCTCCCCAACATCGTGGGGGAAGAGCACCTCGGGTACGTTATGCGGTCGTGTCGTCGGGGTCGACTTCTGTCATCCGATGCTCGATCTCGCCGCGCAGAAGCTGAACCGGCGGGGAATCGCGAACGTCATACTACTCGAGGGCAATGCGGAGGCGCTCCCTGTGCCGTCCAACTCGTTCCGGGCGGCAACTACGGGGTTCACTTTGCGCAATGTGGGGAACATCGAGATAGCGCTCGCCGAGATGACACGCGCCGTCGAGCCGGGCGGACGAGTGGTCGTCCTGGAACTCGCCGAGCCGACCGGTCCGGTCTTCCGGCGGATCTATCATACGTATTTTCGCCGTTTGCTGCCCCTCATCGGAGGGGTCATATCGGGAGGGCGAGGCTCCGTCCGAGCCACGGCACCCGGCTCGGACGGGGCCTCGCCCTCCCAAAACGGTGGGCCGTATGACTACCTCCCGGCGTCGGTCGCCTCTTTCGCTTCGAGAGAGGAACTGAAAGCCGTGATGGAGAAAGTGGGACTGGCCGACGTGAAGGTCTATGACCTGACCGCCGGCATTGTAGCAATACACGTAGGTATCAAGGAATGAGCTTGACCGCACAAGATAGAAGCCATAGCGCACCGATGCCGGACTACCGGTCGCCGATCGCCGATGAACTCCGCCAGGTGGATGAGACCCTCGCCTCGGAACTGGAATCCGGCGTCGCAATGGTGTGCGCCGTCACGAGCCATATCGTCGAAGCCGGTGGGAAGCGCACTCGGCCGGCCCTTGTGATCCTCTCGGCCAGGAGCTGCTCCCCGGAGTCCGACGACCACGTAGTCCGAGTCGCGGCGGCCGCCGAACTGATCCACATGGCGACCCTCATGCACGATGACGTGATCGACGACGCCGAGCGCCGCCGTGGACGCATCTCTGCGAACCGATCCTGGGGCAACCAGGTCTCCGTCCTCACCGGCGACTACATGCTCGCGCGGGCGTTTGCGATGCTCTCGCGCGACGGCGACGTTCCCGTGATGCGCGCTATCTCGAAGGCGACGATCGCGATGGCTGAAGGTGAGATCCGCCAGATCGAGCTTCTCGGAGACATCGAGGGTCTGTCGCGCGAATACCTCGGGATCATTGCCGGGAAGACTGCAGCGCTCATGTCGACTTGCTGCCGATCGGGCGCGATATGCTCAGGCGCACCGGCCGATGTCGAGAACGCGCTGGCGGAGTACGGGTTCAACGTCGGCCTCGCGTTCCAGATCACCGACGACCTGCTCGATATGATCGGCGATCCGGCGCTCACCGGCAAACCGATCGGCGGCGACATCCGCGAGGGGAAGGTGACACTTCCGGTGATACTCGCGCTTCAGAGTGTCGCTCCGGACGACCGCACGCTGATTGAGCGGATTCTCTCATCGGGCGAGACAACGCCCGCCAACCTGGAGTTCGTGCGTAGGGCGGTCGAGGAAACCGGCTCGATCGAAGCCACCCGTGAGTCGGCATCCGAGTACATCGAACGCGCCCTCGAAAACATCAGTCCCCTACCCCCGTCGCCCTACCGCGACTCGCTCGAGCTCCTGGCAGAGGGCATCCTCTCACGTAGGAAGTAGACGTGGGGCAACACGGCGGCTTTCACTCCGTGTGAGTGGTCTCTGGAAGGCGATCCCGGTTGTGGGAGACGCCTCCCACAACCGGAAGAAGATGGAATCAGGACACGTGGGAGCGGACTCTGACGCGGTTGTGCAGATCCTGGACTCCGGGCACGGCTGATGCGCGCTCTGTGATGAGGTCGAACTCCCTGTCGGTTTCGACTTCGCCGGCGATTGTGACCCGGCCATCCTCCGCCCTGACCTCCAGGTCGATGACCTCGATTTCCGTTTCGTCCGAGATCCGCTCTGCCACATCGTCCGCCAGCTTGAGGTCGTCGATCGGCTGACCCGCGGCGATCTCGAGGTTGCTGACGACCTGTCGGATGCCCGGCACTCCACTGACGACCTGGATCGCCCGATCCTCGACCGACATGCTCGGAACCTTGCCTTCGAGGAATGCCGTGCCGGCGCTCACCCTGGCTCCGACCCCGGCGAGGTCGGGATAGGCGCTCAACTCGGTGTTGGCATCGTCGGCCATCTCGAGATCGGAGACTTCGCGGTTGGCGCTGACGGTCAGGCCGTTCTCAACGCCGATCACACCTGCAATCTCTGAGGTGATCCGCTCGGCCTCGTTCCGCTCCTCCAAAGTGCCCACTATGCCTGCGAGTCGCACCTGGCAGTCCTTGGTGCTAGCGACCACTTCAGTCGCGCGGACATTCGGGCTCGCCGCGAGGGCGGCGATCACATCACCTGTTATCTGTTCGTCGGTCTTGGTAGTCATTCTGCACATCCTTCCGCTTTGTCAGGCAGCTTTCTTCGCCCGTTTCTTCTCGGGTTCGAACGCCAGCTTGAAGACCTCATCGACGCTTTCAACGAACTGGAACTTCATCTCTTTACGGACCTCATCCGGAACGTTCTCGTCAACATCCTTGCGGTTGTCCTGAGACAGGACAATGGTCTTGACGCCCGCTCGATGTGCTGCGAGCACCTTCTCCTTGATCCCGCCGACCGGGAGCACTCGTCCCGTGAGTGTAATCTCGCCGGTCATCGCCAGCTCTGGCTTGACGTGTTTGCCGGTCATCAGTGAAGCCAGAGCGGTCGCTATGGTGATCCCTGCCGACGGCCCATCCTTCGGAACCGCGCCCGCCGGCACGTGCAAATGAATATCGCTCTCGGCGAATGCGTTCTGGTCTATTCCCAGATCCACGGCGTGCGACCGAATGTATGAGAGAGCGGCCATCGCCGATTCCTTCATCACGTCGCCGAGCATGCCAGTGAGGATCAACTCCTTGCGGCCGGGCATCTTGGCGGCCTCGACGAACATCACCTCGCCACCAACCGGGGTCCATGCGAGTGCGGTTGCCACGCCCGGCACTCTGAGTCCGATGGCGGAGTTCCTCATGCTGGTATCTCGGCGCTCCCAGGTACTCCTGCAAACGCTCGGGCGTCACGTGCGCGGTCTGCGTCCGCCCTTCGGCAAACTGCCTGGTGACCTTCCTGCAGACGGCCGCGACCTCGCGTTCGAGATTGCGTACCCCGGCCTCACGCGTGTAACCGCGAGCCAGCGTCCGGATCGCCTCGTCGTCCCAGATGATGTTGTTCTCTGTGAGGCCGTGCTCCGTCATTTGCTTCGGGATCAGGTGCCGTTTGGCGATCGCTAGCTTTTCCTCTTCCGTGTAGCCGGCAATCTCGAGGACCTCCATGCGGTCCTTGAGCGGCGGAAGTATCGGGTCGAGGAGATTGGCGGTCGTGATGAAGAGCACCGTGCCCAGATCGAACGGCACCTCCATGTAGTGGTCGCGAAACTGATCGTTCTGCTCCGGGTCGAGGATCTCCAGGAGCGCGGCCGACGGATCGCCTCGGAAGTCCGCCCCGACCTTGTCCACTTCGTCCATCATGAAGACCGGATTATTGGATCCTGCTCGTCTGATGCCCTGAACGATCTGTCCCGGGAGCGCGCCGACGTAAGTCCTCCGATGTCCCCTCATCTCGGCCTCGTCGCGAATCCCTCCGAGCGACATTCGCACGAACTTCCGCCCGAGTGCGCGGGCGATGGACATGCCCGAGCGACGTCTTGCCAACGCCCGGCGGACCGACGAAGCAGAGGATCGGCTGGCGGACATCGCCGCTCTCCTTAAACTTCCGGACCGAAAGATATTCGAGGATGCGCTCCTTGACCTTATCGAGGCCGTAGTGGTCCTCGTCGAGTATGCGCTTGACGTGCGCTATGTCGAGATTATCGACCGTGGGTACGCACCATGGGAGGTTCACGAGCCAGTCGATGTAGGTCCGGGCGACAGAGTATTCGGGCATCGCGGCCGGCATCCTTTGCAGGCGGTCGAGTTCGCGAACCGCCGCCTTCTCGGCCTCCTCCGGCATCTTGGCCGCCTCGATCTGCTGCTTCAGCTCGTCCATCTCGGCCGTGCGCTCGTCGCCCTCGCCGAGTTCGCGCTGGATGGCCTTGAGCTGCTCCCGCAGGTAGTACTCGCGCTGGGTCTTCGACATCTCGGTCTGGATCTGCGACTGTATTCTACTGCCCAGCTCCAGGACCTCCACCTCGCGGGCGAGGATTGCCACCAGCCTGCGCAGGCGGTCACGCACGTCGGTGAGTTCCAGGAGTTCCTGTTTTTCAGGAATCGGAATGGGCAGATTCGTGGCTATGGTATCGGTCAGCAGGGCGGGACGCGTGATGTTCTCGGGCAGGGCCTGAAGCTCGTCCGGGAGGTTCGGGGAGAGAGTGACCACACGCTGGAATAGAGAGCCGACATTCCTGCGCAGCGCCTCGATCTCCGTCGTCTCCTCGGGCGTGAAATCGGTTCTCTCCGGGAGCACCTCGATTTTTGCCTTCAAATAAGGTTCGCCCTGAGTCTGTTCGACTATGCGGACTCTCTGAATCCCCTGAACTATCAACCTGATGTGATCCGGCAGACGCATCATCGTGTGAATGACGATGGCGATGCCGATGGGATAGACATCCTGCAGCGTCGGCTGCTCGATGCTCAGATCCTTCAGCGTGGCGACACCGATGATTCGATTGCCCGTCGTGACGGCGTCGTCGATGAGCTTGATCGAGGCCTCGCGGCTGACACTCAACGGACTCACGACGAGGGGAAATAAGACGGTATCTCTCAGCGGGAGAAGGCTCAGTTCCCCTGGGACTTCCAGCTTGGCCTCGTCGCCGCCGCCCTCCATTATGCTGTCTACCACTCCTGCGACTTGCTCGTCCATAGGTGAACCTCTACCTGACCCTTTCTATCTCCTCGATGGTAATCGACCGCGATGTCGGGTATTCGGAGGTCTTGGGCAGGGTCACCACCAGGAACCCGTCACGATAAGTCGCGCTCAGGCTGTCCCTGTCTACCGGCACATTGGGAGGGAGAAGCACATCTCGCTCGAACGAACCGAAATAGACCTCGAGCTGGTAATATCGGACTTTCTGTCGCTCGTCGATAAAGCGCTCGGACCGCGTGCCCTTGATGCTCAACACTCGGTCGTCCGCCGACAGCGAAACGTGAAACGATTCTTTGCGAACTCCCGCCACCTCGACTCGGACGACAAGCGCGTCCGGGGTTTCATAGACATCGGTCTTGGGCAGCCAGAACTCGCGTACATCCGGGGGTAGCTCGAGCAACCGCCTCATGGCTTCCGCCGAGCAGCGTTGCATCTCGAACTCCATCTGCTTGATCAGGTCCTCATACTCCTTGAACATGGAAGCGCCTCTCAGGTCTCGGTTGAAACACCCTGTATATACCCGGACTCGATGCTCCTAAACTCGGGAGCAGACGATTGCCTGCACTTTCGGTCATCGCTATGGAGTGTCGGGGGACGGGAAGACTCGTTGACAGGGTGCGTTGTTACGCCGAACGCCTTGCAAGTCGCCTCACCGCTTCAGGCAGTTCACCCACTGAATGTACTTCGACATCAGGCAACTCATCCGGCGTTCTTGCCTCTTGAGTCGTATGCAGGCCGATCCTGACGCGGATGGTCCGCATCCCGACTGCCTTCGCGGGGATGATATCCTTGTCGATCCGGTCACCTGTCATGATGCTGCGTTCGGCCGCTCGCCCGACTTTGGCGAGGATCTGCTCATAGTATCGCGGATCGGGCTTGGTGATAGTGAAGTCGTCCTGCGTGAGGTTGCTGCTCCGGTACCTGAGGAGATCGTGGTGCTGTAGAAGATCGAGCAGGCTGCGTCCGTACTGCCCGGCGATCACCAGGCTGAAGTCTGCGGAGAGATCGGCCAGAACGCGCTCGATGCCCGGCATCAGCGTGTGGCCGGGATTGCGTTCTGTCCAGAGCGTCAGGTACCTGGCCCAGAGAGCGTCGAAGGCGGTCACGTCGTGCCCGCACTGCTTCCAGATGACGTATCGGTAGACGCTTGGTGCGTGGCAACCGACCGCCTCGCGCACGTCCGCCCAGTAGCGCTCCGTGTCGTATCCGGGCACAATCGGCGCGAGCACCTCGACTGCGATCTCGGCTCTGACTCGCTCGAACTCCGACTCGTCGAGGATCACGCCGCCGGCATCGAGCAGGACCGTGTCGATCATGTCACTTGCCCTCCGGTCGCTTGGCTGTCGGGTCGTACTGCGGATTCGGTTTCGGCAGCACGGCATTTGTGTCTCTGAGGAACCGGTCGATCAGTGCATCGAGCTCCTTGACCTTGTCAGGCATCTCGGCTGAGATATCCTTCGTCTCGCCGATATCGACTTTCAGGTTGTACAACTCGTACACATGAGCGCCGTCATCACCCTGATGGAACAGCCGGATCAGCTTCCAGTCGCCTCTGCGGACGTAGACCGACGGAACTGCCCCGGTCACGGGGATCTCGTGGGGGAAGTAGCAGAAGATCGCCTCCCTGCCGAGCTTGCCGGTCTGCTTCAGGGCGGGCACGACGCTGATGCCGTCGAACTTCTGGTCGGGCCTCGGCTTCAGTCTGAGCATATCGAGCACGGTCGGGTAGAAGTCGGTGCTCTGGACGATCTCGTCTGACTTCGAGCCGGGCTTGACGACGCCCGGCCAAACGACGATGCAGTCCTCGCGCGTGCCTCCCTCGTAGATCGTCGCCTTTCCGCCTCGAAGAGGGGCGTTGCTGGTGACGACATCACCGTTCTGGTCCTTGAAGGTCACGCCGCCGTTGTCCGAGAAGAAGACGATGATCGTATTGTCGGAGAGCTTCAGGTCGTCGAGCGTCTTGATCAAGCCGCCCCACATTCTCGTCGAGGCTTTGGACCATCGCAGCGTAGAGCGGGTTGTGCTGCGGGTTCTTCGGGTCGGCCTTCTTGCGATACTTCTCGATCAGTTCCGGCTTGGCGCTCCAGGGCGAATGCACGGAGAAGCACCAGTAGTTCAGGAAGAACGGATGATCCGCATTCCCCCTGATGAAGTCGATCGCTTCGTCCGCCATTCGGTCCTCGATGTGCTCACCCGGCTTGCCGGTGAACTTGAGGGCTTCCGGGAACTTCCACGGAGCGACGTAGCTCCCCGCCGGACCGGGACCGGCCAGTGCGGCTTGTCCACGTCGAAGCCCTGGTGAAGCGGATCGTACGGTTCGTGGCCGAGATGCCACTTGCCAAAGTGACCGGTCCTGTAGCCGGCCTCCTTCAGGGCCTCCGCCAGGGTGAAGTACTCCTTCTTCAGTCGCGTGGCGCTGGTGCATGAAATGACCTTGTTCCACGGCTGCGCCTTCTCCGGGCAGCGACGCGCTGAACACCTCATCGGGGTGGTGGCACTGGGGCGCTGTGATACCGATCCGCGCAGGGAACTGGCCGGTCATGATGCTTGCGCGAGTGGGGGAGCAGAGTGGATTCGCGGCATATGCCTGGGTGAACATCATGCCTCGCCTGGCCAACGAGTCGATATGCGGCGTCTCGTAGAACTTGCTGCCGTAGAGCGAGGTATCCATCCAGCCGAGGTCGTCTGCCAGGATGAAGACGACATTCGGACGCTTCTCTCCTGCAAAGCCTGGAAAACCCAGGAGGCTTGCACATGCCGCGCCTCCGAGCATCCTGAGCACGCTGCGTCTCGAATGAGCCATACCTACTCCTTGAACTCAATGGTGAACTCGCCGATCCCGATCTCCGAGAGCCAGATATGCGGCTGGCCGGGGCCGTTCGAGGTCGTCGCGCCATAGAGGGCGTGGAACCTGCCCCCGCCAAGGTGCTCCATCCTGCCCGTGCCGTCGATCGTCGACATCCCGAGGAAGAAAACATCCCTGTTGTCCTTCTCGTCGGCGCTTCCGGCGAGGAGCAACGTCCCATCCTTTGTCTGGGCGGACTCCCAGTTCAGGCCGTCCCTCGATAGCTGGAGTGTCGGCACTCTCCTGCCCTCCGGGTTGCCGGTGAACGTGATGCGGACGAACACTCGGCCGCCGGGCGCTTCCTCCGCATAGCCCGTCTGATTGCCAATCTGCGCCATGCCGTTGACCGGCTCGCGCTTCGTCCAATCGAACGTCGTCGGGTCGCTCGACCTCATGCGGACATGTCCTGCGGGGCTGCCCTTCATGAAGTGGAACGTGTAGAGCCACCAAGGCTTGCCATCGGGATCGTCGGGGACGTAGATCGCCTCGTGGTGGTCGAGATTGGTGACCGCCGGCTCGGTGATGTTGATGACGACTCCCTGATCGGTCTTCCGCGTCCAGTTGATGCCGTCCTTGGAGGTCGAGAGCCCGATCCGGTCGCACTGGTTGATCGCCTTTTCGCCGGTGTCGGTTATGTGTCCGGGGTCGATCTCGACCTGCCAGAACATGTAGTATGTCCCGCCGACCTTGAGGACTTCGGGTTCGAGGTAATTGTTCTCATACCAACTGTCAGGCATGCCCTCTTCGAAGCCTTTCAGGAACATCGGACCGTCGATCTTGCGGAACCACCTGTGCCCGTCCGGCGACCAGGCGTACATCGCATGATCGCCGTCCCAGCCGGGCATCGAGTTGCCGCTCTCATCGAGAGTGCGCCACCGCCCGCCGTGCCACATCTTGTACTTGTCGCCGTCCTTCACCAGATGGACCGAGTAGTCGTATGCCGGATCGCCGGATGCGAGCCGGATCATCACCCGCCCGACGGACGGCATATACAGCCCGATGTCCGGCGTTCCGTCAGCGTCGATCTGCCCGGCAAGCGGGATCGCCTCCACCTGCTCCGGCCAGTCGAACTTCCCCATGAGATGCGTCGCACGGTGATCGGTTGCCTTCAACTCGGCCTCCGTCGGACCGAACATGCTGTCGCCGCGTCCGAACCAGAAGGTGAACGCCTTGCCGTCGTAGATTGCGACGTCGCAGTAGTTGTCGCCGTTGAAGTCGGCAGCGACCAGGTATCCGCCGATCTCGCCGGGCTTCCACGGTGATGTTTTGGCCGCGCCGAATCCTCCTTCGGCCTTGGCATAGAGGATGCTGAGCGAACCTGACTTGTACGCGCAGATGTCAGCCCGGCCGTCGCCATCGAAGTCACCCGCCGCCAGTTGTCCGCTGAGTCCCTTCGCAGGATACAGACTTACCGGACCCGGCCCACTGGCCCTGCCCTCAGAGATGTACAGATCCTTGCCCTTGACCACCGACAGATCGGTTCGGCCGTCGCCGGTGAAGTCTGCGGCGAGCATGACGCCATCCGTGGTCATGCTCGCGCGTCCGGGGTGTGTCGTGTCGAAGCTGCTGTCACCCTTGCCGATGGCCCACGTGACTCGTCCGGTCTTCGGACTGTAGGCGACGAGATCCGCCAGCCCGTCGGCATTCATATCGGCCAGAACAACCTGCATGTCCTTCCAGCCGACGGATTGGGGCACAGGATCGGCGAAGGCCCTCCCGTAGTTGGTGAAGTCCCGGTTCTCGCCGGTCTGGTGGCCGAAGAATGTGCTCTCGACCGAGGCGACCTCGGGCACGGAAGCGGCTGATACAGACGCGAGCAGGCAGACGATGATGACATATCTCAGCATATTGATCTCCTATTCCTTTCACAATGATCACTACCGTCAGTCCTGAGTGCGCCGGTGAATGACGGCGTGTAACGAAGGACGGCCTTGCTGCACCGAGCCGTCCTTCGTTACACGCCGTCATTCACCGGCGCACTCAGGACTAGCGGTGGGATGCTTCTAGTCTAGGTAGAACGCGTAGAGGCGGACCTTTTCCGCGCCCCAGGTGGAGTCGACGGTGATGCGGACGCCGGTCGCGGGAGTGCCGATGCTGATCCGCACGAACCGCTGGTGGTTGCCCCTGACCTTCTTCCAGAGCCGCCACCCGTCGGGCGTCTCGATCTCGACGCGGAACTCCTTGACCAGTTCCGCGGGCGGATGGGTAAGCTGGCTGTCCTTCTGATGGTAGCTCATCTGGATGATCTTGGCGAGCGCGCTGTCGAAGATGAACGTCGCGCTCGATACCACCTGCGCTCCGTCCCACGCGTACTCGATGGTATCGCCGATCTTGCCGTCCCAGGCGTGCTGGTCGTCCTTGACCGGGCGGTTGATCCCGTCACGGAGCGGCTCGGGATCGCCGGAAGTCGCGGTGAGCCTCGCCTTGAGCGTCAGGTCCGAGAACTCCTGCTTCACCCAGGGCAGATACGCGTCCTGGCGAAGGAGGGACTGCTGCATCTCGTGCACGCGCTTCTTCCCGACCTCGCGAGGCGTCAGGCCCTCCCTGACCGCAATCGCCGCCGCCGTCCCGACCGCATGGCCCATGGAGCATCCCGTGCCCTGGAGGCGAGTCGAACTCATGGCGGCATGGGAGGCGCTGATGCATCGGCCGGCGAACATCAGGTTCTCGATGTCCCTGGAGTACAAGCAGCGGTACGAGATCCCAAAGGGCGATGGGGCGGGGTGGAAGATCGTCGGTTTGCCCTTCCATCTGAACCCGCCGGGATGGTGGTCGTCCATCGTCCATCCGCCGTATGCCACCAGGTCCGGGAAGCGCCCCTCGGCCTCGACGTCGTTCTGAGTCAGCACGTGGTCGCCGATATATCGCACGCTCTCCCGCTTGCCCGGCACGAACTGGATCCAGTCGATCGCCCAGTTCTCCGCGCCGTGATCGCCATGGTTCTTGAGATGGTCCCACATTCCGTAGACGATCTTCAGAAGCTCGTCCCGTATCTCCTCGGAATCATGGATGCTGTCATCCTCGCCGCCGAGTTCGAGCCACCAGTAGCCCATCTCGAGCCAGCGGTGGTTGCGGAAGGGGAGGTCCTCCTCGGTCGGGAAGTCGTATGCCCACGAGGGCGGCTCGAACGGCTGGGGCGTGCCCATGTTCTTTGCCTGGAAGAGGACCGTCATGCCCATCGTCTTGTTGTCCGCGACCTCGGGCTCGATCGACTCGTTGTACTCGCTCCGGGCTTCGCGTCCGATGCGGTACTTCGCGCCGCTCAATGGAGCGAGGATGGCATCGCCCGAGCAGTCGGCGAAGACCTTCGCCTCGATGGTGTGCCAGGTGTAGGTGGAAAGCTGCCAGCCGGTGATCGACTTGATGAGGTCTCCATCCATCTCGGCGTCGGTGCAGGCGCAGTTCAGGAAATGGGTGATGTTCGGCTCGAGCATCACCTTCTCGTAGATCACCGTGTCCCAGATATAGAAGCTTTTCTGCGGGTTGCGGTGGAGGTTTTCGAGCCTGATCTCCTCCAGGATGCCGGTCTCCCGCATGTTGGGGATCTGCCCGTGCCGATCTGCGCCGCAGACATGGACCCTGCACTCGCTCGATGCATTGCCGCCGAACATCGGCCGGTTCTGCACGATGGCGACCTTCGCGCCCTCCCGAGCGGCGGCGATGGCGGCGCACACACCTGCCATCCCTCCACCCACAACACAGAAATCAAACTTGTGTGACAATCTCTTCATTGCTGACCTCCCGCCTACACCTTGAAGTATATACGGCTGCTTGCACGAGGTCAAGGTAACAGTTCACGCTTGGGGATAACGAGTTTGATCAGGCAGGGAAGAGGACAGACTTGCCTGCGAGCAGTTGCCTGCATGATTCGAGCATGTCCAGACCCCTGACGTGCCATGTGCCAAACAGACTCATGAGCGTCATCTTTGTCTCGGAACCCTTCGCGCTTCGTGTGCCTCCGCATACCTTGCGGGCGATCACACACGGCCTCAGCGCTCGTTCTGCGCCATTGTTGTCCGACGGTACTTCCGGGTACTCTACGAACATGAACAACTCGTGCAAGCGATCTATGAATCTCTTTGCCAGCGTCTGCTGTGGAGCATCTGAGCCGACATACGGACCTGAGAGCGCCTCTACCTCTTCCTCGAAGAGTACTCGCTTCCACTTGCGAACCTCCGCCTTCTTGCTCCGGAACTCCTTTGCCCGATCGTAAACACCCTTCACCGCATCCGCCCATGCGATGACGCCCGTGTCGTCCGCGTTCCTCTCCTTCAGTTTGTGCAGATCCCTGGCCAGATGTGCCCAGCATATCTGGCGGTCTGCAACTACCGGGTTGTATCCGGCATAGCAATCCGTTACCACTACCCCTTCGTAGTCGCCGCCTATCGTTTCCTTCGGGATCTCTCCACTCCGACTCCGCCGGTAGATGAAGTATCGCACGTTCTTAGTGGAGAAGGTCCAGATGTATCCGTTCAGCCCATCCTCTCTCCAGCCCGTCTCGTCTGCGTTTATGTATGGGCTTCCACGTACAAGCGAGAGTAGCCGCTCTTTCTCTTTTTTGCCACAGTCTGCCACCGTGTGCAATATCTCGCTTATCTCTCCCACAGAGAGCTGAAGACCATACAGAGCCTTCAGCAATCCCTGTATCGTCCGCTTTGTCATGCGACCTACCGTCGAAAGATACGATATCAGGCTCATCAGGTTCACGCCTACCCGATGCTTGCCTACAACCTGGCCGGAAAGGTCAACCTTCGGCACATGACTCTTGCCACAGTATCCGCATCTTCTGGCGATGAACCTGTGCTCGACTACGTCCACAGGCACGATGGGGATGTCGATGACTTGGCGGAGTCTCTTTACCGTGCCCCCTGTGAGCGCTCGGCCGCAGTCCGGACACTTCGAGTGCGCGTGCTCGACTACACGGGTGGGTGTCTCCCGCCTGCGCACGAACGACTTCTTGCGCTTCTTTCGTTCAGCTGCCCGGCGCTCTTTGCGGTTCGGCTTCACCCAGTCAGGCACGGATGGGGAACTGCCATCACCGCCGGAAAGCCTGGCGCGAAGGTCTTCGTTCTCCTTCTCCAGGTCGCCGATACGCGCCACGAGTTGGGGAACTAGACCTTCCAACTGGCTGACCCTGGCCTCAAGCTCCTCGTATGTCGGCTTGGATTGCTCGCTCACACTCCTTGGTTCGAGACGCTCCCAGCAGGTTCCTTCTTCTTACAGACAAAATAATCCCTAAGCCTGAACTGTTACAGGTCAAGGTAACAGTTCACGCTTGGGGATAACGAGTTTGATCAGGCGGGGAAGAGGACAGACTTGCCTGCGAGCAGTTGCCTGCAGGACTCGAGCATGTCCAGCCCTCGGACGTGCCATGTGCCAAACAGACTCATGAGCGTCATCTTTGTCTCGGAACCCTTCGCGCTTCGTGTGCCTCCGCATACCTTGCGGGCGATCACACACGGCCTCAGCGCTCGTTCTGCGCCATTGTTGTCCGACGGTACTTCCGGGTACTCTACGAACATGAACAACTCATGCAAGCGATCCGTCAATCTCTTTGCCAGCACCTGCTGTGGAACCTCTAAGCCGACATACGGACCTGAGAGCGTCTCTACCTCTTCCTCGAAGAGCACTCGCTTCCACTTGCGAACCTCCGCCTTCTTGCTCCGGAACTTCTTTGCCTGATCGTAAACACCCTTCACCGCATCCGCCCATGATATGACGTCCGGGTTATCGGCGTTCTTCTCCTTCAGTTTGTGCAGTTCCCTGGCCAGATGTGCCCAGCATATCTGACGGTCTGCAACTACGGGGTTGTATCCGGCGTAGCAATCCGTTACCACCACCCCTTCGTAGTCGCCGCCTATCGTTTCCTTAGGTATCTCTCCGCTCCGACTCCGCCGGTAGATGAAGTATCGCACGTTCTTAGTGGAGAAGGTCCAGATGTATCCGTTGAGCCCGTCCTCTCTCCAGCCCGTCTCGTCTGCGTTTATGTATGGACTTCCGCGTACAAGCGATAGAAGTCCCTTCATCTCGCCTCTGCCACAGCCTGCCACCGTGTGCAATATCTCGCTTATCTCTCCCACAGAGAGATGAAGACGATACAGAGCCTTCAGCAACCCCTGTATCGTTCGCTTTGTCATACGGCCTACTGTCGAAAGATACGATATCAGGCTCATCAGGTTCACGCCTACTCGATGCTTGCCTACAACCTGGCTCGACAGGTCAACCTTCGGCACATGCGCCTTGCCACAGTATCCGCATCTTCTGGCGATGAATCTGTGCTCGACTATGTCCACAGGCACGATCGGTATATCAATAACCTGGCGGACTCTCTTTACCGTGCCCTCCGTGAGTGCCCGACCGCAGTCCGGACACTTCGAGTGCGCATGCTCGACTACACGGGTGGGGGTCTCCCGCCTGCGAACGAACGACTTCTGGCGCTTCTTTCGTTCGGCTGCCCGGCGCTCTTTGCGGTTCGGCTTGACCCAGTCAGGTATGGGGGTGGAACTGCCGCCACCCGAGAGCTTTGCCTTGAGATCCTCCAGTTCCTTGACGAGACGCTGGATCATCTCCCGCTGCTCCAGGACAATGCCCACCAATTCTTCTCTTGTCAGACCGTCGAACTCTTCCACACAGGCATGTTCCACCCGCCCGGCCAAGGGTCCTTCCTATTGCAAGCCGACAATGTCGGAAAAACTCTCACTGCTCTCGCAAAATGATCCACAAGCCTGAACTGTTACAGGTCAAGGCGCAAACAAAACAGCACAGGCATCTGCCTGTGCTGTTTTGGATCACCGTAGTCGGTGTTTCGGAATTTGAGTGAGTCTGTGAACGGAAATCCCGAAACACCGAACTGCTTACCGTTCACTTCTTGACCCACCCGTACATCTCGGCGACCGAGTCCCAGTTCACGAGGTTGTCCATGAACGCCTTGGTCCAGTCCGGTCGCTTGTTCTGGTACTGGAGGTAGTACGCATGCTCCCAGACATCGAGGACGAGGAGCGGCTTGGCGCCCCACTGAGTCCGGTCCTCATGGTTCTCCGCGCCAAGGACGACGAGTGCATCATCCTTGTAGCGGTAGGCCAATACGCCCCATCCTGAGCCCTGGATTGCGTTTGATGTTGCGAGGAACAGGCCCTTGAAAGCATCGAAGCTGCCGAAGCTCTTGTTGATCGCCTCGGCCAACTCGCCGGAGGGTGCTCCTCCTCCTCCGGGCTTCATATCCTTCCAAAACATCGAGTGGAGCAGATGGCCCGATCCGTGGAACGCCAGATCCTTCGCGAGTGAGTTCGCGGCGGCGAAGTCGCCGGACTTGAGCGCGGCCTGGACCTTCTCCTCGGCGGCATTGAGTCCCGTCACATAGGCGGCATGATGCTTGTCGTGGTGCAGGTGGAGCGTCTCCTCGCTCAGGTACGGTTCGAGGGCATTGTACTCGTAGGGAAGCGGTGGCAGTTCGTGCGCCATGGCGGATCCTCCTTGGGAACGTTATGCTTGCTTATACCGCCAACTCTTCCGTATCAAACCACGGACAAAAGGAGTTGACAAATCCGGGAAACTTGGGTAAGATATATGCAGTATTTAGTTAAGGAGTGGTCTGCCATGAGTGCCAAGGTCATCAACATATCGCTTCCCGAGGATCTTCTTCGCGAGATCGATGAGGCAGCACGTTCCGACAGCCGAACGAGGAGCGAGTTCTTCCGTGAAGCGGCACGAATCTACATGGAGAGCCGTCGTTGGCGGAGGATCCGCAGTTGGGGCTCGAAGACCGCACAGGAACTCGGACTGACCGAGGACGACATTGAGCGGATAGTTCACGAGTACCGCAAAGGCGGGGTCTGAAATGCATTCCCTTGGCGTTCTTGGCGTCTTGGCGGTTAGGCCCGGGGGTGCGATTCGCGGTAGACTTCCTTGAGGTGCTCGCGGGAGACGTGGGTGTAGATCTGCGTGGTGGCGATGTCCGCGTGGCCGAGCATCTCCTGGATCGAGCGGAGGTCCGCGCCGCCCTGCAGCAGGTGGGTCGCGAATGAGTGCCTCAGCGTATGTGGAGTGATGTTCCTGGTGATCCCTGCCCTGGCGGCATGCCTCTTGATGAGCTTCCAGAAGCCGACCCTCGACATCTTCCGCCCGCGGATCGTCAGGAACAGATACTCCGAGCTTCCCGATCGAGCATATGCCGGCCTCGACTCCGCCATGTACCGCTCCACGTAACCAATCGCGACCTTCCCGAGCGGGACAATGCGCTCCTTCGATCCCTTCCCGAAGCATCGCAGGAAGCCGACCGAGAGGTTCAGATCGCTCAGCCGTAGGTTGATCAGCTCTGAGACGCGGAGACCCGAGGCATAGAGCGTCTCAAGCATCGCCTTGTCGCGAAGGCCGCCTTCCGTGCTCATGTCCGGCTGGTTCAGGAGCGCGGCGACCTCCTCCACATTGAGCACGCTGGGCAGCCTCTTCGCGCCCTTCATGCCTTCGATATCTGCCGTGAAGTCGGTATCGCTGAACCCCTCGCGGCAGGAGAACTTGCAGAACGTCTTGATCGCCGAGAGCTTCCGGCTGATGCTGTTCGGGGACATCGCCGCCTCACGCAGGCCGTAGAGGAACCCCTCGACGGTGCGCTCCGTGACCTCGCCGACCGACGATGCGCCGTGCTCGCCCGCATAGGTCGCGAACTGGGCGAGGTCGTGCGCATAGGCGGCCACCGTGTTGGATGACAGCCCTCGCTCGACGGTCAGATAGTCGATGAATGCCTGGATAGTCTCATCCACCGGCCGGCACGCTCCTTGCGAAGATGAGAATGTCCGGGCTAGCGTAGGACATGTCGTGAGGCAGGTCCCACTGCATCGGGAATCGGACGCCGAACAGCTCGGGCCTGCGGACGAACTGCTTCTCGATGCGATAGTCGCGCTTGAGAACCGCCATGTACCTCTCATAGTCGGGATCGTGAAGCCGCTTCCGATCCACGTACTCGAACTCGGACAAGATGGCGTAGTCGGGCGCGGCCTGCTCGAAGAACTCGGCATTCCACTCCTTCCGTCCATCGACCGCGAAGATGTAGCCGGTCGATTCTTCCGCAGACGCCAGCCGGTCCATGGGGTCCACGCTCCCGAAGTCCGGGAGCAGTGGAGGCGTGTAGAACCAGGGCGTCGTCGGGAGCCCGATGGAGCTTCCGTCGGGCGTGTTCGACTTCACCCATGCCGCCGCCTGGTCGCGCGTGTCCTGTCGGACGAACAACGTGTCCAGGGACGCTGCATAAGCCGCTGTGTACCCGATCGCGAGCGCGGCGACCAAGCCGATGATGACTCCCGCCGCCTTCCCTCTCTCGCCACATTCAACCACAATCCTGGCGCCGAGGAGCAAGATCACCGGCAGCAGAGGAATGACGTATCGGGCAAAGCGCACCTCCGCGAGTCCGATCAGCACGTAGTATGCGGCGACAAAGACGATCAGCATCCAGTCCCGCGCGCCGGTCTCAGACATCGGCGTTTGGACCCGCCATGAAAGCAGCAACCGGGCGATCCCATTTCCCGTCGACCGCCTGAAGAGCGCATGGAGCACCCCGAGGATTCCGAGGACCAGCAGCGCCGGACCGAGTCCCGGCAGGAGTGAGTGCATCAGGTGATAGAGAAACCCCGATCCCGTCCCGGTGAAGACCAACCCGTGGCCCGTGTCGACATGAAGCACCTCGAACCTGAAGTCACGGACGAACGCCTGGGTGTTGATCAGCGCGCCCGGGCATCCGATCAGGAATCCCGCGATGGCGGACCCGATGCCTGAGAGCAACTTCGGCTGGAATGCCTGAAACATCGGCCTCCCCTGTGCGCTCGCAAGGTGGACTGCAATCAGTGACAGCAGGACGAGCCCGGCGTTGTACTTCGTCGCCGCCGCGAAACCGGCGAACAACCCGGCGAGGATGTAGTTCCTCCACCGGCTGTCTTCAGGGATCCGGGCCGCATAGAGGAGCGATAGGACCAGGAAGAACGTCGCCGGCACATCGACGGCCATGAACTTCGAGTGCATGGCGTGGAGTGGAGCAATCGCCAATAATGCCGCCGCCAGCAGCCCGACACGCCTGCCGTACATACGCCGTCCGAGCGCGTACAGCAGGTAGACGGTCAGGATACCGAGTGCGACCGCGATGATCCGTCCCGTCATGTAGACCTTGGCGAACTCGTTGATGTGCGCCATCAGATCGCCGCTGAGGTCGATCGCACCGGCCATCATTGCCACGTTGATGCCGATATTCACGAGGTAGATGTACAGCGAGCCGTAGTTGTAGAAGCCGGGATCGAACTGCCCGCTGAGGATGTCCACGTTGGTCGCGGCGTTGAGGACGAGAGTCTCGTCGGGGTGGTACGAAAAGAAGTGCGAGATGGTCGGCAGTCCCCAATGGAGACCCCAGATACGGAGTCCCGCTGCGACCGCCAGGATGATCAGTATGAATGCGAGCGTGCTACCTGATCTTCTCAACCTGCGCTCCCGGAGATGGCATGCACATATACCTCTGGATCAGCAGGAATATCCCGATCGCGAGCAGGACGTCCCCGATGCTGAGGACCGTGGTAAGTCTCGGAATCGCGATGGGAATAATATCCGTCAAGGGTTTCAGCCGTGTTTCCGGCGTCATTATAGCATGACGGGCAGCATCTATGCGCTCGAGGTAGTCCAGCATCCCGGCAGTCTTCGCCGCCCATCGGCTTACGGGCATCGTTCCGCCGTTCACCGTGAGCGCCAGGAAGTTGAGGAACGAGCCGATGCCCAGGAGTTTCATCTCGCGAATGTGCAGATTGACGGCGATCACCCCGAGAAGCACAACGTACAGAAGGACGTTCAGAGTGCGCACCACCGTTCGGATGAGATCCTCATTGTGAGTACGGTAAGTCAGGATCGTCGCGGCGGCGAAGAATATCAACGGGATGGCGAACACATAGGCGCCGCGGAAGGGGATGCGGCCCAGGTTGGCCAGTCTGCCCTTCCTGACAAGCCCCACGATAACGGCGAGCAGCGCAGCCTCAACGTTCATGACGCCTCCGCGTCCAATCTGTGACGCTTCTGCAGCACTCTCAGGAACGCCTCGACGACCTCCGGGTCGAATTTCTCCCCGGCCGATTTCTTGAGTTCGGCTACTGCGCGTTCCTCATCCATCCGTTCGTGATAAGAGCGCTCTGACGTCATGGCGTCATATGCCGTGGCGACGGCGAGTATCCGAGCGCCGAGCGGAATCTCGTTTCCCGCCAATCCGTCGGGATAGCCGGATCCATCCCATGCCTCGTGATGATGGCGGATGAACGGTGAGATCTCTCTGAGGAAGGCTACCTGCTTGACGATCTCCTCTCCGATGGCCGAGTGCGTCTGTAACTCACTCATCTCTTCGGAAGTAAGTCTCTCCGGCTTGTTCAGTATGGAGTGAGGCACGCGGATGTTGCCCACGTCCTGAAGGAACGAAGCGTATTCGAGGTCCTTGCCCATCTTCTTCGGCAGCCCCATATGCCCGGCGATCGCGGCGGCATACTCGGCCACTCGCTCACCATGTCCCACGGCCTTCAGGTCCTTGGTCTCGACCGCCCGCGCGAGGGTGAGCAGACTCCTGCGATACGCCCGTCCCATCCTACGAGGCAAGTGGACGTAGGAATACAGCGCGGCAACTACGGTTGCGGCTAATGCTATCGCAAAGGCGGGCGATTTCAGCAGTTCCAGGAAGCTACCCATTGTCGCTCTCCTGTTTCGCCGCCATGACGGTGAGGAATGCCTTGACGACGCGTGGATCGAACTGGGTGCCGGCGCCGTACCGCAGTTGATCTATGCCGTCGTCGATGCTCTTGGGCTTCCTGTCCTTGTTGTATTCGCGCATTTCACCTGTCATCGCATCGAATGCATCAGCGGCGGCAATGACTGCTGCTTCGATAGGTATCTGCTTCTCCGAGAGCGCATCCGGATATCCCCTGCCATCCGGACGCTCGTGATGCCCCCTGACCCATGGCACTATGCACTCCAGGTACTGCATCTGGGTAAGGATCTCCGCTCCGCGCGCCGGATGCTGCCTGATCATCTCCCAGTCGTCGGGGGACAACTGGCCGCTCTTGTCGAGTACCACCTCGTCGACTCCGACTTTCCCGATGTCGTGAAGCAGGCCGGCATCCTTGATGTACATCAGCGACTGCACGGGAAGCTGCATCTGCCTCGCGATCCGCTCAGACAGGTCGGCAACCCGCTCCAGATGACCCTTGGTGTACAGGTGATGGTGCTGAATGTATGTGCCGAGCGCGGTGATCGTCTCTCGGTACGTGTTCACGTATGTGACGTGCAGGTTCAATGCCTGTCGGGCAACGAAGAACGGGATGATCAGCAGCAGTATCCCCCACGGACCATATCGTATGTAGAGCGAGACGAACAGCGTCGCGAACGGCACGCTTACGAACAGGTCGGGGAACGACCACTTGAGGTTACGCTGGGCCGAGACCCTCCAGGGCTCATTCTCGCCGAGACTTGTTCCAGTGGCACAAAGCAGTGCGGTTGTGACGCTGTATATCCCGGCCCAGAGCAGCAAGTACAACACGAGTTGGATGTCCGGACCCGAACTGGTGAGCGCCGGACTGAGGAACGGCCCCCCGGCAACGACGTACACCAGCGAGGCAGCCGCCAGCGCGATCACGTGGTTCGCGTCATTGTAGAGGACCAGCGGAGCCAACCATCTGAACGGCGTTCCCCACTGCGTGATGAACGGTGCGATCAGAATGGGAATCGTGCTGACGACGATCGTGGCCGCTGAATGATGGCTCAGGAACATGCCCAGGACGACGGGAACGGTGACAGTGACCTCGATGTTGACATCCGGGAGTTTGGTGGGGAAAAGCTCGGTGAGGAAGATGACGCCCAGGAAGAAAAGCCATTCCCATACGAACGAGCGGTCGCGAAGGAGGAAGTACACCGCGACAAAGAACATCCCCGCTCCGATGACGGAAACCACGCGAGAATAGACTGCGAATCTCGACGAAAATCTTCGCAATGGAGAATGCCTTGAACTTATTAGGCCGGAATCGGCAGCAAGCTCTCCAGTCAAAACCGGAGAGCGGCCGTCCTAGGTCGCTCTAGGCGCCTATGGGGGCGGCCAGTACTTCGGGAACGCACCTGAGCTGAGTACTAACGCAGCCAGGGCTAGCAGCACTTTGACTAAGGTCTTCATTTAGGTCAACCCCTTTCGTGTGGTGAGAATAATGCCCGTCGTCGCTAAAAGACAGACAATTTCACCGCTCCGCTCGGGTTGTTTGGATTCGCTTGTGTTTCGCGGATGCGACCCCTCAGCTGCTGCCGATCGCCGGCCTAAATTGTGTTTACTCTTCGATCGCCATACCGAGTCGTCGGTTAATGGCGTCTAGTGTAGCATTCACCACCGCTTTCCATAAATCCTGCTTTACGATTGCTGTGCCGGCAAGATAGTCCTCGCCCCTCGCAGTTATCATGTTCACGAGCACGACCACAATGCTTCTACCGGACAGGGTTACCGAGGTATCCAGGTCCTCCAGGACGAGCATTCCGTCGGATCCCTGGCAGTTTTCGAGAGCGCGCAGAGTGGCGGTTGCAATCAGGCGCAACTGGTTATGGGACGAGCTGTGACCGGCTGCGCTGCCCGTGTAGATGTCCTCACCACGGATCAGTCGGACCATGGCTTCGGCTTTGGTTCCGTTGAGGGAGATGTGCACGTCCGAAAACTTGAGCCGCGAATCGCTGAACCGAAACTGCTTGCCGTTCTGCGTCTGAGCGACGCTGACGATCTTGTGGTCCAGCTCGAAGCCGTACTGGGCCATGAGCGCGGATTCGACATCCCGCACGACCTGCTTGGGGACTCTGCCCCCATCCGCCAGTACGTGCAGCTCTTCAAGCTCTCCGTCCTTGCCGGCTACGGCACACACGGAGATGACGCCTCTGAGAGAGCGGATGACCGCCTCAACCTCCATGGCTGATACTCGTCTGGGTGCTTCCATGTCCATTCCTCTCGCTAACGGAACGATGCCGCCAGGTTCTTGACCAGGTAATCCCTGATCTGACCCATGCGTTCGTCTACCTCTTCGTCTCGAAGAGTCCGCTCCCGCGAACGGAAGATGATGCTGAAGGCCAAGCTCTTTTGTCCGGCAGGAAGAGGCTGGCCCTGGTAGTAATCGAACAGGCTGGCGCTTTCAAGTAAATCGCCGGCTCCGTTGACGATCGCCTCGTGTACACACTGGTATGGAAGGCTATCCGGCACCACGACAGCGAGGTCTCTCGAACTCGCCGGGTACCGTGAAATAGCTCTGTATTTCTTATCGGCGCGAGTCGCGTCCATCAAGAAATTGATATTCAGTTCGAACGCAGATACTCTTGAGGCTAAGTCCAGCGATTTGGTCCGGGCGGCGCTGATCTCGCCTATGACACCAAGCTCGGTATCTCCCAAGACTATCTTTGCACCCCTTGAGGGATGAAAACCGGGTATCGAGTCGGAGCGGAGGGTCACATCCGTGATGCCGATCCGCTCGAGGAGCGCCTCCAGGATGCCCTTGAGGAGGAAGAAGTCCGCCTGCAGGGAACCCTTGTCGACGTTCCATGCCTTGTCCCACGCGTTGCCCGTGATGGCGACGGCGACGTTGCCGTTCTCGATGATGGTTCCTTGGTCGTCGGGCTGAAACACCTGCCCGATCTCGAAGACTCCGAGGTCTCTGACGCCTCTTCCTGCGTTATATGATAATACCGCCAAAAGGCTTGGTGTTAAACCGCTTCTTAGGTAACCAAGCTCCTCGCTGAGAGAATTCCTCAGCGGAGTCTGGGCCGAATGCTCGTCGGGCGGTGTCATTGTGCTCGTGACGACTTCCTGCAGGCCGCATGAAATCAGCAGCTCGGTGATCTCTCGGTCGAGTCTGACGTGATCGCTGTCGTGTCCCTGCATGCTCTCACCACATGGGAGAGTCTCGGGTATGTTCTCGTAGCCGTGTATGCGACCGACTTCCTCGATGAGGTCCACCTCGCGCTCGATGTCGGCACGGAAGGTCGGAACCTGCACCCTGATCTGACCGTTGCGGCTGACTTCCATCCCGAGCCGGGAGAGGTAATCCGCCACCTGCTCGTCACTGAGATCCATGCCCAGCAGCATCCTGGTGCGCTCCGGTCGGATGGTGAGCGCGATGGGCTCGATCTTCTTAGGATAGACGTCGATGACGCCGCGAGCGATCGTGCCGCCTCCCGTCTCCTGGATGAGCTGGGACACCCGGTCGAGTGCCTGGATCGTGAGGTTCGGATCCACACCCCGCTCGAATCGGTATGAGGCCTCGGTGGACATCCCCAGTTTGCGGGCGGTGCGACGGATCGAGAGCCGGTTGAAGTGAGCCGACTCGATCAGGACATTCTTCGTGCGGGAATTGACTTCGGAATCGGAGCCACCCATGACCCCGGCGATCGCGACCGCATGTCTCGGGTCGGCGATGACGAGCATATCGGGGTCGAGTGTCCGCTCCTCGCCGTCGATCGTGGTGATCTTCTCGCCGGCCGCCGCCTGTCTCACGATGATGTGATGGTCGGCCAGGAGATCGGAGTCGAAGGCGTGAAGCGGCTGGCCGAGTTCCAGGAGGACATAGTTGGTGGCGTCGACCACATTGTTGATCGGGCGCATCCCGGCGGCCAGGAGTCTCTTCTGCATCCATCCAGGCGAATCGGTGATGGTGGTGCCCGTGATGACTCGCGCGGAGTACCTGGGGCAGTTCACGGGGCTGGTGATCTCGACCTTCGCGAGGCTCTCGGCAGCCGGTTCACCCTCGACGAGCGATATCTTCGGCTCGCCCAGAGGGATGTTCAGGAGCGCCGATGTTTCCCGTGCGACGCCGACCATGGAAAGCAGGTCCGATCGGTTAGGCGTCACGTAGGTGACGAAGACGGATTCTCCTTCCAGTTGGCGTATCTCTTCGACTTCCAGCCCTGCCATGGTAAGGCGATCGGCAAGCGCTTGGTCAGCAAGCGTGAAATCGCTATATTCTCTTAGCCATGCCACAGGCACGAGCATCAGGGGTTCCTCACTGGACGGCTAGAACTGTCTAAGGAAACGAACGTCGTTCTCAAGGAACAGACGCAGATCGTCGATCGCGTACCGAAGCATCGGCATTCGTTCGATGCCGAGGCCGAACGCGAAGCCTGTGTACTTCTCCGAATCATAGCCGAACCGCTCCAGTATGTTCGGATGGATCAAACCGGCTCCGCCGAGTTCCAACCAGCCGCTCGACTTGCAGATGGCACAACCTGCGCCCCTGCACATCACGCAGCTTATGGCGACCTCGGCTCCCGGCTCGACGAACGGGAAGAAGTCCGGGCGGAACCGCACTCGAGTGTCGTCGCCGAACATCAACCGCGCGAAGTTGGCCAGGGTGCCCTTCAGGTCGGCCATGCTGATGCCTTCGTCGACTGTGAAGCAGTCGACTTGGTGGAACGTATGCGAATGCGTTGCGTCCACTGCCTCGTATCGGAAGCAGCGGCCAACGGTGGCGATCCTCAACGGCGGCTGGCGCGTCTCGAAGACACGGCCCTGAAGCGCCGTAGTCTGCGTCCTGAGCAGAAGGTCGTCGGTTACGTAGAACGACATCTGCTCGTCCATAGCGGGATGGTCTTCCGGGTAGTTGAGCGCTTCGAAGTTGTAGCGATACTGCTCCAACTCCGGGCTCTCCATGATCTCGTAGCCCAGCCCGACGAAGATCTCTTTGACGCGGTCGATCGTGGTCGTAAGGAGGTGCCGCCTGCCGGTTCTGAACAACCGGCCGGGCAGAGTCACGTCGACCGCCTCCTGCGTGAGGCGGCGGCCGTCCTCCTGTGCCTGGATGTCCTCGATCTTGGTCTCGAGCCTTGCCTCCAGGTGGTTCTTGAGTTCGTTTGTGAGGCGGCCGAACTCGGGCCTCAGATCGCGGGGTAACTCTCCTACGGATCGCGAGAGTTCTGTTACCTTGCCCTTGCGCCCGAGATACTTGACGTCGACGTCTTTCAGATCGGTGGAGGAAGCGGCCTGGTCGATGGCCTGCTCCACCTCAATCCGCAGGGCGTCCAGTTGCTCCTGCACCGATCCAATATCTTGTAACCTCTCAGGCATGGTGTTGCTTCTTTAGTGATTGGTTCAGGCGCTCGCCGTTGCCGCCGCCTGCTCTGATACCCTCTGAACCAGCGCCGAGAATCCGGCCTGGTCGTGGACCGCCATGTCGGCAAGCACCTTGCGGTCGATCTGAATTCCGGCCTTGGTCAGGCCTTCTATGAATCGGCTGTACTGCATACCTTCCTGGCGGGTCGCCGCGTTGATGCGGGTGATCCAGAGCCGCCGGAAGTCGCGCTTGCGGACTCGGCGGTCGCGGTATGCATACTGAAGCGCGTGCGCGACGGCCTCATTTGCAGTCTTGAAATTATGGCTTCTATTGCCCCAATAACCCTTAGCGCGGTCAACGACTTTCTTGTGCCGCTTGTGGGTCATCATTCCACGTTTCACACGTGCCATTCAGACTATCTCCTTTCGGTAAGGGTTTCCTAGGCGCTGATGCCGGGCATCATTCGCCGGACTCTGCGCCTGTCCCCGGTCGGGATTGTGGACTCGACATCCAGCCTGCGCCTTCGAGCCGCACTCTTCTTCATCATGAGGTGGCCCTTACCGGTGTTGTTGTGCATGATCTTTCCGGTGCCGGTAACTGTGAACCGCTTTGCAGCGGACTTCTTCGTTCTGATCTTCGGCATTCGCGTTCCTTTCAAGACGAACTTTGCCACAATGCTCCACCCTCCTCCTTCGTAGTGGCCGTGCCTCTGTGCCGGCCAGCAACGTTGTAGGCCGGCACAGAGGCACGGCCACTACGAAGGAGGAGGGTGGATGGCCCGTGGCAAGGTCTACTTCCATAGCCAACGTCCATTCCCCGATGGGAATGATCCTTCGGTAGCACGATGCAGTGACGCTGCCGAAGCACGAAACTCTCGATGCGTCGGTAGCACAACGCAGTGGCGCTGCCGATGCATCGACTCAGGTCTTGGGAGTGAGGATCATCGTCATCGTTCGACCTTCGAGCCCCGGCGGTTTCTCGATCGCGGCGATCTCGGCGGTCGCTTCGGCAATTCGGTCGAGAGCACGTCTGGCGAACTCGGGGTGAGTTATCTCCCGGCTCTTGAACTGCACGGTGACTTTGACCTTGTCGCCATCCTTGAGAAACTCCACGGCATGCTTGAGCTTGAACTGGAAGTCATGCTCATCCGTCGCCGGACGCATCTTGATGATCTTGAGTTCCGAGATGTGATGTTTCTTGCGGGCATCTCGGTCGCGCTTCCCCTGCTCGTACTTGTACTTGCCGTAGTCCATGATCTTGCAGACGGGAGGAACGGCCGTGGGCGAAACCTCGATGAGGTCTAACCCCTTCTCCCGTGCCATTGCAAGTGCTTCGCGAACGGACAATATACCGAGCTGTCCGCCATCATCATCGACCAGCCTGCATTCGCGAGCCCGGATGCGCTCATTTAGCCTGAAATCTCTGTTTATGTGCAATCACCTCATGAAAAGACTGACCGCAGCGTGCTGAGGTCACATGTTTCCACTTTCTGAGACAGAGTATACCAGAGTGTGTTCAGTCTGTCAACTCCTTGCTTATGCGTGCAAGAAAGTCGTCCACCGGCATCGGACCAAGGTCACCCTCTTCTCGCTGTCTCACCGACACGGCAAGCGATTCCGCCTCCCTGTCGCCGATCACGAGCATGTACGGAACCTTCTGCATCTGGGCCTCACGGATCTTGAAACCCGTCTTTTCGTTCCGCGCGTCTACCGTCGCCCTGACGCCGATCGCCCCGAGCCTCGAAACGATGCCCTGCGCGTATTCGTGATGCCGGTCCGCAATAGGAAGGATCACCACCTGCATCGGCGCGAGCCACAACGGGAATGCGCCTGCGTACTCCTCGATGATGATACCCATGAACCGCTCGATCGAGCCGAGCGCCGCGCGGTGGATCATCACGGGCCGATGAGCCTTCCCGTCGTCGCCGATGTACTCGCACTCGAACCGCTCGGGCATCGAGAAGTCGAGCTGGATCGTGCCGAGCTGCCACGAGCGCTTCATCGAGTCGGTCACGTGGAAGTCGATCTTCGGTCCGTAGAACGCGCCGTCGCCGGGGTTGATCGCATACTCGATCCCCATCGACTTGAGCGCCTCGTGGAGCGACTTCTCAGCGGTCTCCCACATCTCGTCCGTGCCGATCGACTTTTCGGGCCGGGTGCTCAGCTCGATGCGGTATTCCGTGAACCCGAACTTGGCATAGATCGTCTGAATCAGGTCGATGACATTGATGATCTCGTCCTGGATCTGGTCCGGCGTGCAGAAGACGTGCGCATCGTCCTGGGTGAACGCGCGGACCCGGAACAGCCCGTGCAGGACGCCCGACTTTTCGTGCCGGTGGACGTGCCCCAGTTCGGCGAATTTCATCGGCAAGTCGCGGTACGAGCGCAGGTCGTCCTTGTAGATCAGGATCACGCCCGGGCAGTTCATCGGCTTGACGGCGTAGACCTGCTCGTCGATATCGACGAAATACATGTTCTCGCGGTACGTATCCCAGTGGCCGCTCTGATGCCAGAGCGCCTCGCTGAGGATCATCGGCGTGCGGACCTCCGAGTACCCGCGCTCGCGGTGCATCCGTCGCCAGTAGTCGAGCAGTTCGTTGAGGACGACCATGCCCTTGGGATGCCAGAACGGGAAGCCGGGGCCTTCCTCCTGGAAGCTGAAGAGATCGAGGTCGCGCCCGATCTTCCGGTGATCGCGCTTCCGAGCCTCTTCGAGCTGGGCGAGATGCACCTCGAGTTCGTCCCTGGTGGGGAACGCCGTGCCGTAGATGCGTTGGAGCATCGGGTTCTTCTCGCTGCCCCGCCAGTATGCGCCCGCAATGCTCAGCAGCTTGAACGCCTTGACCTTGCTGGTATAGTTGACGTGCGGTCCACGGCAGAGGTCGACGAAATCGCCCTCCTGATAGACGGTGATGGTCTCGTCCTCGATCTCGCGGATCAGCTCGAGCTTATACGGCTGATCGGCGAAGATCTGCTCGGCCTCTTCCCTGGTGACCTCCTTGCGGACAAGCGGAAGGTTCGCCTTGACGATCTCCTTCATCCGCGCCTCGATCTTCTCCAGGTCCTCGGGCGCGAACCCGACGGGCAGATCGAAGTCGTAGTAGAACCCATCCTCGATCGCCGGACCGATTCCGAGCTTGACCCCCGGATAGAGGTCGGTCACCGCCTGCGCCATCACGTGCGAGGCGCTGTGTCTGAGCGTCATGATATCGGCATCTTCCACCACGGTCGTCTCCTTCGTTGCTTCGTGAACCAACGCCCCATCATACAGGATTTGTGCACGCTTTGGCAAACCTTGGAGTGCGGCGGCTCGACGCCGCTTTGACGCGGGCGGCTCGACACCCTCCCAAGGCCACGGCCTGGCAAAGCGATGTCGAGCCATCGCCTTCCGAAGCCACGCGCGAAGCGATTCGTCCCACGCAGGCAATCCAATCTGGACAACAGACGGCCGATTCTGATATAGTAGTGCAGTTTCCAGGATCGGCCGGACTCGGCTGGTCTCGCAACAGGGATTCACACATCCCGCACGAGCGATGCAGAAAGGGTTGTTGGAATAGTGATCACTGTTCAGAAATATGGTGGCAGCTCGGTGGCGACCACCGAGAAGATATGCAATGTGGCGAAGCGGATCAAGAAGGCGGCGGACAGCAGCCAGGTCGTGGTCGTCATCTCCGCGATGGGCGACGCTACGGACGAGTTGATCGCGATGGCGAAGGCCATAAGCAAGATCCCCGACGAACGCGAGATGGACAAGCTGCTTGCGACCGGCGAGCAGGCCAGCAGCGCGCTCCTGACCATGGCGATCCACGAACTCGGCGTCTCTGCCGTATCGTTGACAGGCGGGCAGGCGGGGATTATCACCGAGAACACGCCCGGCAAGGCCAGAATCCTGCAGGTCAACCCCGAGAGGATCCAGCAGGAGTTGAGCGACGGCAAGATCGTTGTCGTGGCGGGCTTCCAGGGAATCACGGACGATCCGAGCTGGTCGGACATCACGACGCTCGGTCGCGGCGGATCAGATACCACCGCAGTGGCTCTCGCGGCTGCTCTGAAGGCGGACAAGTGCGAGATCTACACCGATGTGGACGGCGTATTCACCGCCGATCCGCGAGTGGTGCTCAATGCGCGCAAACTCGATGATATCTCATACGAGGAGATGCTCGAACTCGCAGGACAGGGCGCCAAGGTCATGCACTCCAGAGCAGTCGAACTCGGCGAACTCTACGGCGTCAATATCATGGTGGCCCACAGCGTCCGTGAAGTGCCCGGAACGATTATCACAAAGGAGGAGAATCTAGTGGAGGCCAAAAACCCCGTTCGTGGCATCGCTCATGACACGGATGTTGCGAAGATAACCGTTGTGGGGGTGCCGGACCGACCCGGTATCTCTTATCAGATTTTCCATGCCCTGGCGGAAGCCAATATCAACGTCGACATCATCGTCCAGAATGTGAGCATCCTTGGAGTCACCGATCTGTCATTCACCGTCAACCTGGCCGATCTGGTCAAGGCGGAGAAGGTCCTCGAACCGGTCATGCGCAACATCGGCGCGAAGGACATGACGACATCGGTCGATCTGGCGAAGGTGTCGATCGTCGGGACAGGGATACGCAGTCATCCGGGCTATGCGGACAAGATGTTCGGAGCGATGGCTCGCGAGGGGATCAACATCGTGTCGATCACAACGAGCGAAATTCGTATCACATGCCTGATCGACAAGGCCGACGTCCAGAAGGCGGTTCAGGCGCTCCACTCGGCATTCGAACTCGAAAAGCCGGAATAGGCCGTGGGGAATGGTTGATGGTTGATGGTTCATGGTCAATGGGGATTCGTCCGCCATCGACCATCAGCCATTAACCATCAACCATTCCCCCGGGCGTGCCCACCCTGCCCTGTTACGAGCAGGAGCCAAGCTCGTACTTCTCGACAAACTCATCGTTGTTCAGCGAGTAGAGGTCTTTCTGCATCTGCTCTTCGATCATCTGCATGGAGCTGATGTCGGCGCTGCTCGCCTTGATGAAAGTCCGACCGGATTCCTTCTTGTTCCTGAGGACGACCACGCAGAACGGAGACATCATGCTCCCTCCGATCCGGCGATCGACCTCCCAGTAAGTGGACGCGGATTCGTCAACAAACGGCACTGTTTCGCACCCCGCTTTCGAGTCCGACCTTCCACTCCCCGATACTCAGGCCCGCGTGAAGTGATCGTACAACGCTCGGGAGACCTCTGCAATCGCACGCGCGGCCCGAGGCGCCTCGTCCACATCGCCCGCCAGCGCACACAAGACATACGGACCATCCGGCGTGTAGACAACCCCTACATCGTGAGTCACACCCGTGATCGAACCCGTCTTGTTTGCCACTCTGGTGTCTTCGGGGAGAAGAAGCGGAATTTTGTCCCTGCACTGTTGTCTTGCCATGATCCCGATGATCTCCTCACTGGTAGATTTGCTCGAAATCCGGCCTTCCGCTATCCACCTGAGCAGGAGCATCATCTCATGGGCGCTGATCAGGTTCTCATTTCCGAGCTTCTGCTGCTCCCAGTCGTACATCTTGCGCGCGAGTGTGATTGAGGTCAGCCCGAGCCCACGCATGCGCTCGTTGACGGCATCCATCCCGATCCGGTCGATGATCATATTGGTCGCTGTGTTGTCGCTGACGGTGATCATCAGAACGGCGAGGTCGCGGAGGGTCAACTGCATGCCGTCATGGAGATCCATGAGTACCCCCGAGCCGGGTACCTTCTCGGACTCGCGAAGGGTAAACACCTCGTCCAGCGACAAACGCCCTTCATCTCGCTGACACATGATCTCCACGAGAATCGGAACCTTGATGACGCTCGCGGAAGGAAAGACCTCATGCTCGTTGATGAGAACGGTATCCGCGCGGGAGAGATGGCATGCGGCAATGCCAAATCTGCCAGGCGCGCTGACGAGGATCGCCTCCACTGTATCTCTAAGTGACATGGATCAACCCCGATTGCTTCTATGGAATGAATGCCGGCAATGGCTGGTGATATTGCCGTCTGCTGCCATAATTCTAGGTAAGCAGCGTCTGTTTGTCAATGACGCAGGGTATAATGGACAAAATGACGAAAAACAATCGAGGTGGGCTGCGCATCGGCAGGGGAGCGGAAGGGGTTCTCGCCCGCATACCGGGTGACGAACTCGCCAAAGCCTTGTACTGGTTGCGGCACAATCTGAATATGAGCACAATTAAGCAGGTAATCAAGGGGCTTGTGATCGGCGGCGCGTGCGGCATGGGACTCTGTGCCCTCGCCACGAAGGCCAAGTTGTCGGATCGCATCTCGAGCCTCGCACAGAACGTCGAGGGGGTTCCATTTCCCGGCACGCGTCTGTACGCATTCCTCGCATCACGGCAGCTTCGCTCGCTGTACCGCGAGATTGCGGACGAGATAGCAGATTCCGGTATTGAGGGCAGAATCCTCGATCTGGGAACGGACCTGGGTTACGTCCCCATCGAGCTGGCGAAGAAGAAACCCTCGCTGACGGTCATGGGGGTCGATACATCCGGCGACATGGTGCAGATCGCAGAGGCCAACGCTCGCTCGGAAGGAGTCAACGGCAAGCCGGACTTCAGCGTCGGCGATCCGACAAACCTCCCGTTCCCGGGCCGGTACTTCGATCTTGTGGTAAGCGTGAACCTCCTGCACCAATGGACGGAACCCCAGGCGGTGTTCACGGAAGTGAACTACATCCTGAACCCTGGTGGCGAGTTCTGGATCTATGGCTACAAGAAAGACATCCCCAGGGAGTTGTGGTCAGAGCTTGCCCAGGATTTACCGCCGCACCAGCGCGTGCTGTTCCAAGTGGGACCGGCTGTTTCCTCCAAGGCCGCGCTCAGCGAGGATGAGATCGTACGGCTCGCGGAAGAGGCGCACTTCGAGGTGGTATCCGTTGAGGATAAGTGCCTTACCATGTTCCACGAGTGCATGCCTGTGTTCGTGAAGATCCGTCTCAGGAAACCCGATCTGGTCCGTGGGCAGTAGCTCTACAACTGGCCCATTATCCTGTGGCACTGAGGGATCACCCGGACGTCGTCCACATGCTCGGCACAGATCGACTGCCAGGCGAGTACCTGATCGGGCGAAGGTGGGCGCACCCCTCCGCGCTCCGTTACCGGTTGCAGCACCACCGAAATCCGGCGGTCGATCTCGCCCACGATCCGCGACGCGGCCTCTATCTCGTCAGCCCGCGTCGCAGAGCACACCACCATCTTCACGTATAGTCGCTTCCCGGAGGCATTCGCCATGAACTCCCGGTGCCGCTCGATCAGGTCCTCACCACCGGCGGCAGAGGTAAGCTTCACGTCCATGCTTATGATGTCGATGAGTGGCAGAATCGGGCCGAGGTTCTCAGGAAGCGAGCCATTCGTCTCGATCATGACCTGCATGCCGGACTCCTTGACCGCGCGAGCGATTTCGACGGCCCAATCGAGGTCGAGCAGCGGCTCTCCGCCGGTCAAGACGACGGAATGATGCAGCCCCCGCTGCGAGTTCAACCCACTCACGCATTCGATGACGCGGTCGAGGCTGACCGGATTCGGGACCTGTGCAAAATCGCGCCGGCCCGGCGTCCGTTCGAGGCAGCAAACAGGCGGGACCGACCGGGAATCCGATGTGTCGCAGTAGTCGCAGTCGAGGTTGCACCCGCACAGGCGGATGAAGATCTGCCGATACCCGACGCAGATTCCTTCGCCCTGAATGCCGGAGAAGACCTCGGTCAGATCGCCGTGAATGGGCGGGACATCACGCATCATTCCCAGTAGCTCGCGGCGGATGTCGCGGTCTCCCAGACCGTCGCCTTCCGGATGCCGTCGCCCACGCGCCTGCGCATCTCCTCGAAGACGAACTTGGCGAGGTGCTCGGCGGTCGGATTCTCCTCGCGGAAATGGGGCAGGTCGTTCAGATACTGATGATCGAGTTGTGAGATAATCTCCCCGAGTTCCCGTTTGAGCCGCTTGAAGTCCACCAGCATGCCAAGATGATCGAGTTCTGAACCCTGATAGGCGACCATGACGCGGTATGTGTGGCCGTGCAGGTTCTCGCACGCGCCCTCATATCCGCGCAGACAGTGGGCGGAATCGAAATGTGCTTCGACGGTTAGTTCGTACATGTGGACATTATAGCGGGGAATCGGCCTCAGGTTCAAGGCCGCCAATGCGCGCGACGGCGTTGGGGATGGAGTTGGACTCCTTCCCCAACGGCATTCAGAGACGTAGGGAACGTGCCGCCGTGCCGTTCCGTCTTGGCCCGCGCGCAGGATAGCGGAACGGCACGGCGGCACGTTCCCTACTTGGATCATCCCAGGTTCGCGCCCTGGGAGCGAAGGGTGCTCTTGAGGAGCGGGATGTCGAGCGCGCGCGGGGCTGTTCCCTGCTTGATGGAGAGGGCCGCGGCGGCCCCGGCGGACTGCCCGATCGCAAGGCAGATCGGCATGATCCTGAGCGACGAGTGCGCCTCGTGCGTAGCCGAGATCGGTCGCCCGGCGATCAGGAGGTTATCGAGCCCGAGCGGCGTCAGGCATCGGTACGGGATGTCGTACGATTCGCCCGGTTTCAGGCGCTTGATGACGGTTCCTGCGCCGGTCGGGCTGTGGATATCGATCGAGTACGAACCGCGCGCGATGCAGTCGTCGAACTTCCGCGCGCCGAGGACGTCTTCCTCCGTCAGAATGTAGTCGCCGATCACGCGCCTGCTCTCCCGGACGCCGATCTGCGGTCCGCTCATGAGGATCTCGGCGTTCTCGAAGCCGGTGACATCCCCGTGCAGGAACGCGAGGAACTGCCACATCTGCCTGCGGGCCTCGATCTCGGCCTTGGTCAGGTCCTCGGCGGATGTGCCGTCGGCATAGTTCACGCGCGTCTGGTTGAAGTGCATCTCGCCCTTGCGGGTCGTGCAGAACATCAGGACGTTCTCGCGCGGGCAGTCGAGTTGTCCCTCGGCCTTGGCGCGGTCGTAGAGCTGATTGAACTCCTCCCTCGGCGGGATTCGATCCTGATCGACCTGGCCGACCCGGAAGTTGAGGGTCATCGGCTGCGCAAGGCCGTCCGCGTCGCGGCCCTTTTCGCACCTTGCGCCGGCGAGGAATGCCAGGTCGGCGTCACCGGTGCCATCGATGTAGACCGTCGCCTCGATGCGCGACTTGCCCGACTTGTTGGCAATCTCGACCGAAGTGATCTCGGCGCCGGAGGTCGACGCGTCGGTGAGCATCGTGTGGAAGAGGAGTCGAACGCCGGCCTCCTGCGCCATCTGATCGCAGACGTACTTGTAAGCCTCGGGGTCGAATGCGGTGCGGCTGCCCTTGCCGTATGCGCCAAGCGCGGTGAGCCGCTCGGTCATCTCATTCAGGACGCCGCCTATGATCTGCTCGTCGCCCGCCCAATAGGTCATGAACGGGTTGACGAGGCCCATGGTGGCCATCCCGCCCAGGAATCCGTATTGCTCGATGAGAAGCGTATCCGCACCGTTCCGCGCGGCGCTGATCGCGGCGGCGAACCCACCAGGGCCTCCTCCCGCGACGAAGACATCGCACTTCCCAGTTTCTGATGTGTTGCTCATGTCCATTCACCTTTCCTTGCGCGGTATGATGAGATCAGCGATCAGAGGCCGGTGGTCTGATCCCACCACGTCAAGTACGAAACAGCGCCGCGCGGCTACATCGGCATCCGCGAAGATGTAATCTATGCGCATGAGAGGATGCCCCGCCGGATATGTGTAGCCCAGTCCGGAGCCTTCCCGCTTGAACACGTCCCGGTACCGCGATACGATCCGACCGTAGCACAATCCCCTCGGCGGCGTGTTGAAGTCGCCCACCATCACGGCCTCGCCCACCGCTGTGGATGCCACCTTCTCCAGATCGCGAATCTGATCCATCCGAACCTGAGCGGTATGGCGCAGGTATGCCGGCATCTCCCGCAGGCCGCCACTTCCGAGCGACCTGCCCGTGAGAGCAACATTAAGGTGTACGTTGTAGACAGTCAGCCACTGCCCATCAACATCCACGACCGTTTCGAGAGCGATGCGCCCACTCCCAGGCATGAGGCGATGCACTCTCTCCGTCGCGATTGGATAGTGCGAGAAGGTCGCCACATCCCCGAACGCCGAGGTATTCCAGCCCGCAAACTCCTTGCGCAGTGCCGGGAGGACGGAAGTATTCCAGTGGCCGTCATTCGCCTCCTGGAAGCATACAATGTCAGGATGCTCTCTCCTCACTGCCGCTATCACGTTGTCCACACCGCCGAACGCGCTGTGGACGTTCCAGGTCATCAGCCGTACATTTGCAGCATTGTCGGAGAGAATCGGCCGGTTGCCAAACGGGATCGCTGGTCCGAGCAGAGCGAAGTAGAAGATGCACAGTGCCGGCACGACCAATCCAACAGGCAACCATGCCCGACGAATGAGCGCCCAGATGAGCAGCAGGGCCGAGGGTACACCGACCCACTGCTGCGGGGAATACGTGATCAGCGTCGTCAACCAGTGCCGCTCGGCGATGAACGTCTCCAGCAGCCACACAACTGCCAGGAACGCGAGGTTGGCGACTGCCAGTACAACGAGACGACGGCCTTGTCTTCCCACTTGTCCTTCCAAGAACTGATGAGTGAGGGCAGCCCTACCTCTTCATCGACTCGGCGAGGCGGTCGCGGAGGATTTTGTTCACCGCGCCGGGATTGGCTCGGCCCTGCGTGTACTTCATCACCTGGCCGACGAGGAAGCCCATCGCCCTCTCGTCACCCGCGGCGATCTTCGCCACGACATCGGCGTTCTCGGCGAGCACCTTATCGACGACGGGGTAGATCTCCGCGTCGCTGCTGATCTGAGTGAGTCCCTTCTTCTTGACGACATCGTCGGCCGACGCGCCGGTCTCGAACATCTCCTCGAAGACGGATTTCGCGATCTTGCCACTGATCGTGCCGTCCGCAATCAACCTGAGCATCGCGGCGAGATCGGCGGGCTTGACCTTCGACTCGCTGATGTCGATGCCGGCCGAGTTGAGCGCCTTGGTGAAGTCGCCCGTCATCCAGTTGCTGATCGTCTTCGGCTCGTTGTAAGCCTTGACTGTATCCTCGAAGTAATCAGCGAACGCGCGGGTGTTCGTCAGCGCCTCGGCATCGTATTCCGAGAGGCCGTACTGGTCCACGAAGCGGCACTTCTTCTCCTCGGGCAACTCCGGGAGCGCCTTCCGCTGCGCCTCGACGTACTCCTGAGTGAACTCCATCGGGACGAGGTCCGGCTCAGGGAAGTAGCGGTACTCCTGTTCGAACTCCTTGGTCCTCATCATCACGGTCACACCGTTGGCATCGTCCCACCGACGGGTTTCATGGATGATCTTTCCGCCGTCCTGGAGCACCTTCGACTGCCGGGCGATCTCGTAGTCCGAGCCCCGATAGACCGCGCGGAAGGAGTTGAGGTTCTTCAACTCGGTCCGAGTGCCGAGCATGTGCGTCCCCTTCTCGCGGACCGAGATGTTCGGCTCACACCGAAGGCTCCCCTCCTCCATCTTGCCGTCGTTGACGCCGAGGTAGGTGACGATCGCGCGGAGACGGACGAGGTACTCGCGCGCTTCCTCCGCGGAGTGGATGTCGGCCTCGCTGACGATCTCCATGAGCGGCACGGTGCTGCGGTTGAAGTCGATCAAGCTCTCGTCACTCCCGGGCGCGTGGATCAGCTTGCCGGTGTCCTCTTCGAGGTGAACGCGCCGGATGCGGATGCGCCGGGTCTCATCGCCGACGGTGATGTCGATCCAGCCGTTCACTCCGATCGGTGTGTCGCCGTACTGAGAAATCTGGTAGTTCTTCGGCAGGTCGGGATAGAAGTAGTTCTTCCGGTGGAAGATGCTGTGCCGGGATACCTCGCAGTTCAGGGCGAGCGCGGTTCGGACGACGTATTCGACGGCCTTACGGTTCGCGACGGGGAGAGCGCCAGGAAGCCCGAGGCACACAGGGCACGTCCGCGAGTTCGGCGCGCCGCCAAACTCCGCGCTGCAGTCGCAGAACATCTTGCTCTCGGTGAGCAGTTCCGCGTGTACTTCCATCCCGATGACGCCTTCGTATTCAGTCATAGCTTCGGTCTCTCCCGATGGTAATCCGTGTTCTGCTCGAAGGCAAACGCCGTTCGGAGGATGGTCTCCTCGTCGAAGGGCTTGCCCATGATCTGCATGCCGATCGGGAGGCCGCCGATGAACCCGCAGTTGATCGAGATCGCCGGGATGCCCGCCATGTTGACCGGGATCGTGCAGACATCCGCGAGCTTCATCGCCAGCGGGTCGTCGGAGCGCTCGCCGATCCCGAATGCGGGCACAGGCGATGTGGGGCTGATCAGCACGTCGAACTCGCTGAACGCTTCGTCGTAGGCCTTGCGGACGAGCGTGCGGACCTTCTGCGCCTTGAGGTAGTATGCATCGTAGTACCCCGCGCTCAGGGCATACGTGCCGATCATGATCCGCTGCTTGACCTCAGCGCCAAAGCCTTCGTCGCGGGTCTTGCTGAGCATTGAGAGGGTATCGGTCGCGTGGGCGGTTCGATGGCCGTACTTGACGCCGTCATATCGAGCCAGATTCGAACTCGCTTCGGCCGGCGCGAGGATGTAGTAGGTCGGAAGAGTGTATTCCATGATCGGCATGGAAAGCTCCCGGCACTCCGCACCGAGTTCGCAAAGTTTCTCGACCGCCTTCATGACCATATCCGCGATCTCCGGGCTGACTCCCTGCGCGAAGAACTCCTTCGGGACGCCGATCTTGAGCCCCTTCACGTCATTCCTGAGAGCCGCGCGGTAGTCCGGCACGGGCAGATCGACAGAGGTGGAGTCGAGCGGATCCTTGCCCGCGATCGCCTGCAGCAGAATCGCGCAGTCGGTGACGTCCTTGGTGAGCGGCCCGATCTGATCGAGCGAGGAAGCAAACGCCACCAGACCGTACCGCGAGACACGGCCGTAAGTCGGTTTCATCCCGACAACGCCGCAGAATGACGCGGGCTGACGGATCGACCCGCCGGTATCCGATCCCAGAGCGAGGATGCATTCATCCGCCGCGACCGCCGCCGCCGATCCACCGCTCGATCCGCCGGGAACTTTCGAGAGGTCCCAGGGATTATGGGTGACGAAGAAGGCGGAGTTCTCGGTGGATGAACCCATCGCGAACTCATCGAGATTCGACTTGCCAACCATGATCGTGCCCGCAGCGGCGAGCTTCTCGACGACCGTGGCGTCGTATGGCGGGACGAAATCCTGGAGGATCTTCGAAGAGCAGGTCGTCTTCGTTCCCCTCGTACACATGTTGTCCTTGATCGCGACTGGAATCCCTGCGAGTGGGCCGATCGGGTTGCCAAGGCCGATGCGCTCGTCGATCTCAGTCGCAGCCTGGAGAGCGATCTCAGGGGTGAGGGTCACATACGATCGAACCTGGGCCTCCACCGCATCGACCCGATCGAGGACCGCCTGAGTCACTTCACGCGCGCTGACCTCGCGGGCCCGGATCATGTCGTGGAGTTCGTGTGCCGTTAGTCTGCTCAGTTCCATCTACATCTCCACAACCTGGGGCACGACAAAGTAGAAGTCGTGCTCCTCGGGGGCATTCGAGACGGCCTCCTCCTGGGTGAACGAGGGGCCGGCGACGTCCTCGCGGAAGACGTTCTTCATCGGGATGGAGTGGGAAGTCGGCTCGACATCGGCCGTGTCGAGTTCCTCGAGGCTCGCGAAGTGCTCCATGATCTGGTTGAGGTGGACCGTCAGCCGGTCCTTTTCGGCCTCGGACAGCTCCAACCTGGCGAGCCAGGCGGTGTGCTCGACTTCATCTCTGCTTAGTCTCAAGGTAGATACCATCCTCTCTCACAGCAGGCCGTAGCCTAGCCCCTTGTGGGCGTTCGTAGATGCTGCTTACCGTGCTCTTCGAACGCCCACAAGGGGCTAGGCTACGGCCCTGGATCCCCCCACGTCAGCTACACCCCGGCGATGATCTTGTCCATGCGGGCTGCAACATCCTTCAGATATGCCGCATCGCCGCCACCGAGTTCGGCGGTCATGTAGCCGCTGTAGCCGACTTCCTCGATCGCCTTGCGGACCTCTTTCCAGTTGACGCTGCCATCCAGGAGATTCGTCCACTGGCGGCCGTCGAGCTTGAAGTCCTTCACGTGGAGCCGCCTGATCCGAGGTGCCCAGCGTGCGGATCCAGTCCTGCGAGATGCCGAACGCGCCGATGACGTTGCCGACATCGAAGTAGGCGCGCACCCACGGGCTCTTGAACTCGTCGACGTAACGGGCGAACTCCATTGGGCTGAGGAGGAAACCGTTCCAGACGTTCTCGACGGCGATAACGACGCCGAGCTTCTCAGCGGTCGGGATGATCTTCTTGATGCTGGCCTGGGAGCGCTCGTAGACATCCTTGTAGCGCGTCTCTTCCGTAACTCGGCCGGGGACCAGGAGCAGCGTGTCGGCGCCCATCGCCTTCGCGCCCTTCAGGCCGTCGATCGCGGCCTGCTCTCCCTCAGCGCGATCCTTCGGGTCCGCGGCGGAGAGCGGCTTGCCCCATCCGCCGTAGATCACGGAATGGATATCGACGCCCGCCTTGGCGGCGGCCTTCCGCATCGCCTCGCACTCCTTGAGATCGGTGATGGGAGGGGCTTCGACGCCGTCGAACCCGCAGTCGGCGGCGAGCTTGAATCGCGCCTCCATGCTCTGGTCGCCGGGCAGCATCGAGTATACCACGGCCTTCTTCAGCTTGGTCTTGAACACCGGACTTACCTCCTTGGCAACGGCTTCAGTTTGCAGCAAACCGGGAGCGACGCCCGCCAGCGCGATTGTCGTGGCGGCGCGTCCCAGGAATTCGCGTCTGTTCATATTGTACCTCGCATGTAGTGGCCGTGCCTCAGTGCCGGCCTGGCCACATTGCTGGCCGGCACGGAGGCGCGGCCACTACGTGATCTAGACTTTCGGGGCCTTCCAGGGCTTCCGATACTTAGGCTTGGCCAACTCGTTGGCGTCCCTGTCGCCGATGACCTGGCACTTCTCCGCATCCCAGTGAATCCGACTTCCGGAATTCAGCGCGACGTGGCCGAGATTGAGCGACACCGCGAGCGGCAGATGATAGTCGAAGTTGCAGAGCGGCTGCTCCCGGGTCTTGATCGCGTCCAGGAACTCGCGATCGTGTCCCGGCGATGACGGAATGCTCGGCTCGGGCAGAGGGACGCCCTCGAGCCTGTTGCCCTCGGAGATGATCTTGTGCGATCCATAGTCGCCCAGCAGCGTGCCCTTCGTGCCGTGGAACATGACGCCGAGCCTGCGACCTCCATCGGGAGGCCCGCCGAAATCGAAGTTGAAGCTGTTGCCGCACATGTTCATCCACGTCATCGTGAAGTCCTCGAACTCCCAGAGGACGTCGACGGTATCCGGGATGTCGCTGATGTCGTCGGCAACGAACCGCCCGCCGGTGGCCATGACGGACTTCGGCTGGCCGGGATCCATCGCCCAGAATGCGAGGTCCACGATATGCGGACCGAGTTCGTTCAGCCAGCTTCCGACGTAATCCTTGAAATACCGGTGCACGGTGAACCGCGCCGGGTTGAACGGGACGAGCGGCGCGGGTCCGCACCACGTATCCCAGTCGAGGCCTGCGGGAGGCTTCGTGTCGGCGGGCTTCCCGCAGCCGCCGGGATACTCATTCAGAGTGCAGATGATGCGCACATTCATGATCTTGCCGAGCATGCCTGACCGGACGATCTCCACGCAGCGGCGGAAGTTGTCGAGCGAGTGGATCTGCGTGCCGACCTGAGTGACCCGCTTGTTCTCGCGGGCGGCTTTCGCCATCGCGAACGCCTCGGCCGGATAGCGGGAGATCGGCTTTTCGCAGTAGACATCCTTGCCCGCCTCGCAAGCCGCGATCGAGATCAGCGGGTGCCAGTGCGGCGGCGTGGTCACTATGACCGCGTCGATGTCCTTCTGCTTGAGCAGCTTGCGGTAGTCCTTGTACGTCTTGGCCTTCCCACCGGCTGCCTCTTTTCCGGCCGCGAGGTGCCCGTCATCGAGATCGCAGACCGCGCCGATCACGACGTCGGGGTATCTCATGAAACCGTGCATCACTCCCATGCCTCGGCCTCCGAGACCGATCACGCCCAGCACGATCTTCTCGCTGGCCGAGACTTCCTGCGCCTGTGCAGTTTTGGTTGCCATACCGATGCCTCCTATTCCAACAGCGACCGCCGCCGCCGAGGTAGTCTTTAGAAAGTCGCGTCTGCTCCACTGTCGGGCTTCTTCGCCGCTCATCGTGTCATGCCTCCCCGGTCAGCGTGCCATCGAACGTTTCGTCGTGCCGACCGGACAATCCTCGTGTGCTCCATTGTACCTGTTTTGCGCATCCGTTTACAACCTGCGGGGAACGGGAGGGCGAGGCTCCGTCCGAGCCGTGGATGGGGCCGTACGCCTTGCAACCGCCCACGGCTCGGACGGAGCCTCGCCCTCCCGTTCCCCAATGCCCTACGTCCAGCCGTACTCGTAGCCCGCCTCGTACAGCGCCACAACGTTCTCCGGCGGGCCGATCGCCTGGATGTTGTGGCACGGCGCGATGATGTATCCCCCACCCGCGCCGAGAATGCGTATGTTGTCCTGAACCTCCTGCCGAACCTCCTCCACCGTTCCGAATGGTATGGTGTACTGGTTGTCCACCGCTCCGTGGAAGATCAGCCTGTCGCCGAAGTCGCGCTTCAGGCCCTCGCGCTCCATCCCGGGGCAGCGCCACTGGACCGGGTTCAGCACCTCGATGCCCATCTCGATCAGGTCGGGCAGAATCTCCCTCGCCGCTCCGTCGGTGTGGTGGAAGACGTGCGAGCCGTGCTGCTTCGTCAGGTCCACCATGCGCTTCATGCGAGGGATCAGGAACTTGCGAATGTGCGCGGGCGAGTACATCAGCGCAGTCTGACCGCCGAGGTCCTCGGCCACGTAGGTCGCCATCACGGCGCCGGGGATGGTCTCGAATATGCGAAGTGTGCTCTGGTACGCCAGCTCGAACAGCTTGTCGAGGCAGTAGTTGACGATCTCCGGGTTCTCGATCAGGTCCATGAACGCCTGCTCCTCGCCTCGGAGCGCCTTGTAGATGAGGAACGGCTCCGAGCCACCGCCCCGGATCGGACGGTGCTCCTTGCCCTCGATCTCCTGAGGGAGGTGCGAGTAGTCCCACCAGTCGGGACTCGGCCAGGTGTAGTCGGCCTCGATCTCCTCGACCGAGGAGTATTGTGCCAGCGGGGCGTAGACCGATTCGCTGTAGACGCCGGTCCCGTACTCGACCGTTCGGCGTCTGATGCCGAACACATCGCTGTCCTCGGGGATCGGAGGTCCGACGTACCGGCCGCCCACAGCCACCAACGTGTCGATGTGCAGACGCCGCAACATTTCGTCGTAGTCGCAGCCGAGGTGTCGGAGCAGCTTCTCGTTGGCCTCGCCGGTCGCCCAGTAGTCCATCGGGATGCGATCGGGCTTCTCGCGATTCAGCACCGCCAGCCATCGCTCGCGCGGCGTCATGGTTTCCTTGGGCATACACGTTCCCTCACACATGTAGTGGCCGTGCCTCAGTGCCGGCCAAGGGCGTTGGATGGCCGGCACTGAGGCACGGCCACTACGTGATGGTTACTTGTTTCCGGCGGCCAGGCCGTTCTGGATGAGATACCTGTAGCTATCCTTGACCGCACCGAGCATGTTGCCATCGAAGGCATCGAGTTCGACGACAAGCCACTCGAGCACGTTCGGATCGGCCGCCCCGATGATCGCGGGGAATTCGAGCTTGCCCGATCCGACCGCCACGTGCGGGTGAGCCACCTCCAGCATGCCGTCCTTGACGTGCAGGTAGGGCATTCGCGACTTGTACTTCGAGATCACCTCGACCGGGTCGGCCTTACCCCAGGCGGCCCAGTAGACGTCAAGCTCACTGCATACGTCCGGCGCTTCGGCCATCAGGATGTCGTAGACGAGCTGCCCGTCCACCTTGTCGAATTCCCACCAGTGATTGTGGAAGCTGAAGCCCATCCCGTGTGGCTTCAGGAGTTCGGCCGCCTGCTGGAACTTGGCCGCACCGGCTTTGCAGCTATCGACGGTCTTGAACTGATCCGGCCCGAACCCGCTTATGATGTGCTTGTTGCCGAGAATCGACTCGGCGTCGACGATCTGCTGCACGTTCTCCGAGGTCGGCAGACCGGCGTGGTTGCTGCATGCTACCAGGCCCAGATCATCGAGGATGCCCTTGATCTCCGCAGGGCTGTGGCCATGGAGTCCGGCAAACTCAACTCCCTTGTAACCGATCTCGGCGACGGTCCGAAGAACGCCGGGGAAATCGTCTTTCCCCTCTGGATAGACATCCGGGCGTAGAGTGTACAACTGAATGGCGATGGGCTTCAAATCTTGTGCCTCCTTATTCCGGGGAGGACATGCTCCCCAGGGACGATTCCGCGCCAGTGGTGCAAAAACCTTCCGCGGGCAAACCGTGTCGGGTGCATTCGAGTTGTGTGGGTGGCGACCGTCTCTCGTTATGGTTTCCAGAGAAACCTACTCGAGAATAGACGGTTTTGGGGCTTGGGAAGCTTGGCAAGCCACCCAACCGTTCTCCTCGAGTAGCCACTCTGGTGGCATAACGAGAGGCTGACCCACTCTGTGGTAATGCACCTCGCTGCCGAGTCGCTCCGTGTTGCCTCATTTAGCTTTGTTACCGAAACGCCATTCGTTGCGTCATTGATAATGTTACCAAGTAGTGTGTTCAAGTATGTCAGATCGGCTCTTGATCGCCGCTCAGGGCCGCGCCTTGCTCGCTTTCGATCTGTCTTTATTCGGCATCCTGTCAAGCTTTGATGATAGCCTGTGGATGCGTCTTAGTAGCTCCACCGGGTTCGTCGCTCTACGTTCTTTATCGAGGCGATCCTTTGCTTCATCGTCAAGCCATCCTTCAACACTTATCAGCTTGCGGTACGGCGTCATCGCAGGCTCATAGCGTTTGATCACTTTACTCCCAATCCGCTCCTTTTCTTTAAGACGCATCATGGGCTGACAGAAGTTGTGATACGCCACGATCAGCGGATATATCGCCTTTAGTACCGCAAGCTGCTCGTCCGTCTCGAATCGCCGGTAACCTATAAACTGCCGGACTACGCTCCAGTTCTTCTGCTCTACATGACATTGATCGTTCTTCTTGTAAGGCCGACTGCGCGTAAACGTGATCCTGTGCGCTCGACAGTACTTGTTCATGTGATGGTTGATGAACTCGCCGCCGTTGTCGGTATCTATGCCTCTGACTGCAAACGGTGCGCTCTTGGACGCGGACTGCACCGCAAGCACGGTTCCGTGCTCCCCTCGGCCTTTCATTCCATCAAGCGCTACCCATCCGGTCGCTACATCAGTCATAGTCAAAGTATACAGGAACTCTCCGCTCCCGTCACCTCCGCAATGACCCACCAAGTCCATCTCGAAGAACCCAGGCTCAGCTTCATCCCAGTCGGCAAACGTCCTCACCGGGATCTGAGACCGAAGCAGTGTCCCCGGCTTTGTTAAGGTCCTCCCTGTTAGCGATAGGGCAGACCGCTCCTTCTTCATCAACCTGTCGATGCTCGACGCGCTGATCGAGTTAAGCAGCCTCTCTTCTTCTGGTGTAACCGTTATCTCCCCGAATGACTCCAGTATGGGTAGAAACTCAGTCAGAAACGGCTGCAGACGCTTACCGCACGCGTAGAAACTCGCAGCCCAGAGTGTCTTCAGCTTGTGGGCTATCGGCTCGTATTTCGACTTCCTTGCGCGTCTCACTGGACTCCTCGCTGGTGGAACTCCTTTCGCGAACAGCCTCACCAGCGACTTCCTGTGGTAACCGGTCAATCCCTGGACTTCACTCAATACCAGCTTCTTCTCCGATTTGGTGGCTTTGCCATATTCTTTGCGTTTGCGCCTCACGACTTCTCTTACGGATGCAGTTGTCATCTTCTCCATGCCTCAGTTTCGGTAACATTCTTATCTGAGGCAACGTTTCCGTTTCGGTAACATCGTTCGTGAAGCAATTCGCAGGGTATGCACATCATGCTACAATTATGTTATACTCGCGGTTACTCATCGTTTGTCTGTGGGTACATCCATTGAGATCATACATAGCGCTTGAGGATAGGTAGGATAGTGTCGCTCATTACCTGTACATACAAACCATCGCAACACATATCCGTCGTGCTCCAATACCAGCAACTTGCGGTATCGAAGCGATCATACGTTCCAGCCGGGCACTGCGCGCCGGCCTTATTCAGCAGACAACTCGACTTCATGGCCGGACGCGGCTGGCAGGCCACAGCGCTTTCAACATTGGTCGAAAGATGCACATGCGGCGACGGAGCAGAACGGAACGAGTTCTGCATCACTTTCGACGACGGCTTCGAAAGCGTCTATCAGGTTGCATACCCCGCGTTGAAGCAGCGCAACCTGAGCGCCATTGTCTATATACCCACCGATTCGATCGGATGCCGAATAGGCTGGAACGAGCAACTTGCGCTCCGGCTCGAGCCGATCATGACCCTCGATCAGATCAGGGAGCTGTCGGACAATGGCTTCGAGATAGGCTCGCACACGGTCTCGCATCCCATGCTCACGAAGCTGTCGGACGCCGACCTCCGGCGGGAACTGGTCGACTCCAAACTGAGGCTGGAGCAGATAACCGGGAAGGAGGTCGCATCGCTGTCCTATCCGTATGGCGACTACGATCAGCGCGTTCTGGATGCCTGCGTTGAAGCCGGCTACCGGTCCGCCGTCTGTCAGAGGCTCTCCTCAGTCTCTTCGCCCATCAACCTGTTCGAGATTCCGAGGATCAGCGTGCGCTGGAATACCATTGGGGCAGTGCTTCTTCGGAACATCGGGCATGGGCACACAGACTGCGAGGATAAGGGCTGATCCCTATGTGTTGGAGGTCTCGCGCCTGAGGCGTTCCAGGACCACCATCAGTATCGAGATGTCCGCGGGTGTCAGGCCGGGGATGCGGGATGCCTGGCCGACCGATGTCGGCTGCACCCGTCGCAGCTTCTCGAGGCCTTCCCGGGAGATCGCCTTGATCGCACAGTAGTCGATGTCAGCCGGAATCGCCAGGTGATCGAGCCTTGCCTGCTGTTCGACCTGTATCTGTTGGCGGTGGATGTACCCCTCGTACTTGACATGCAGCTCGACCTGCTCCCTCATGGCCGCTGACAGCTCGGACCCGAAACCGTTCAGACGCAGCACATCGGCATATGACACCTCGGGCCGTCGGAGAAGCTCCTCCAGCGACGATCTCCGCGCCAAGTCGGGCAGTCCAAGCAGCGAGACTGATTCCACATCCTCGGGCCTGATATGCGTCGTCCGTAGTCGCTCCAACTCCAGACGAACCGCCTCCGACTTCTCCTCGAACGCTTCCCACCGCGTGTCGGGCACCAGGCCGATCTCCCGACCAATCGCCGTCAACCGCGCGTCGGCGTTATCCTGTCGAAGCAGGAGCCGATGCTCGGCGCGCGAGGTCAGCAGACGGTAGGGGTCGTCCGTTCCCTTGGTCACGAGGTCATCGATCATCACACCGATGTACGCCTGAGAGCGCTCCAGGACGAGTGACTCCCTGCCCCGTATCTGAAGCGCGGCGTTGATCCCTGCGATAAGCCCCTGCGCGGCGGCCTCCTCGTAGCCGGACGTGCCGTTGATCTGGCCGGCGAGATACAGCCCGTGGACGAGCTTCGTCTCGAGGCTCGGCTTGAGTTGCGGCGGCGGTACATAATCGTACTCGATCGCATATCCCGGGCGGATCATCGCCACCTCTTCGAGGCCGGGGATCGTCCGCAGGAACTCGAGCTGCACCTCCTCCGGCAGGCTGGTGGACATCCCCTGGACGTAGATCTCGTCCGTGTCCCAGCCCTCCTGCTCGAGGAAGACCTGGTGCCGCTGCTTGTCGGGAAACTTGACGATCTTGTCCTCGATCGACGGGCAGTAGCGCGGCCCGACGCCGTCGATCCGCCCGCCATACATCGCAGAGCGATCCAGGTTGCGCATGATGACCTCGCGCGTGCGGTCGTTCGTGTAGGTCAGCCAGCACGGGAGCAGCCCTTCCCGCTTCACGGGCGGGGTCATGTAGGAGAACGCGAGCGGCGCTTCGTCGGACGGCTGCTCCTCGGTCCGGGAGAGGTCGATGGTCGTCTTGTCCACGCGTGGGGTTGTGCCGGTCTTCAGTCGGCCAAGCTCGAATCCGAGTTCGCGCAAGCTTTCGGAGAGGCTCACCGAGGGGAACTCCCCTGCCCGACCGGCCGGGTAGCTGATCTCGCCGATGTGGATCAGGCCATTGAGAAACGTGCCGGTCGTGACGATGACGCTCTTCGCCCCATACTCCATCCCGGTCTGCGTGACGACGCCGATCGCGCGGCCCTTTTCGGTGAGGATGCGCTCGACCATCGCCTGCTTGAGGTCGAGGCCGGGCTGGGATTCGAGGGCCCGGCGCATGACGGCCTGGTAGAGCTTCTTGTCCGCCTGTGCGCGGATCGCCTGGACCGCGGGGCCTTTTCCGGTGTTGAGCATCCGGACGTGCGTGTAGGTCGCGTCGGTGTTGAGCGCCATCTCGCCGCCGAGGGCGTCTATCTCGCGCACTAGGTGGCCTTTCGCCGGGCCGCCGATGCTGCAGTTGCAGGGCATCAGCGCGACGTTATCGAGGTTGAGCGTCAACAGAAGCGCGCTGCACCCGATGCGAGCCGCCGCCAGCGCAGCCTCGCAGCCCGCATGGCCCGCGCCTATGACGATGATATCGTAATCCATCGCGACATTATACCATATGGGTACTTTGGAGTGCGGTGGCTCGACACCGCTTTGAGAGTCCCGTGGCATCCCAAAGCGGTGTCGAGCCACCGCACTCCAAAGGAAACTGGTACTTTGCACAACTTAGCCCAAGGGGGGCAGAGCACCATAATGTTAACAGCCAGTGGAACCACGGGCCGGCCAGGATACAGAGGGAACAAGGAGCAAGGATGAGCTATCTCAGGGATGCCATGAAACGACCGACGAACATCATACCCGACGACATCAGCACGAAGCCCAGCGATGGCTTCGGCTGCAATCGTGCATCCCACGACGCCTACGAAAAGGCCATGCCGAACCCTCAGGACTCGTACATTCACCTCAGCCGAAGCATGATGGTGAGGCTGAATCTCCGGAGAGCGAACGGCGAGGTCACACCTGTGCTCTGCGTCTCGCATGACCTCAGCCACACGGGCCTCAAGATGCGCTTGCCGTGCCGATTGAACTTGACGCCGGGCGTGCTGCTCGAGATGGAGTTGTTCACACTGTTCAGTAAGACCCCGGTCGCGGTCAAGGCCTTCGTGCAGAAAGTAGTGCGCAACGCGGGAAGTGACGTCGTGCGCTTCGTGGTCGAGGTGAGGTTCAAAGGCCTCAGCCCGGCGGCGGAGCACGAGATCAACGCATTCATCCACCTCGCTCAACTCGACGAGCGGCGGATCCTCCTCTCCTAGGTCTTCTCCAGAAGGTTATATCCCCTGCCAGGCCGAAATCCTTGGAGTGGTGTGGCTCATGTAGTGGCCGTGCCTCAGTGCCGGCCAGCGGCCGGCACTGAGGCACGGCCACTACATGAGCCACACCACTCCAAAGGGGGATCAACATGAAGGCGATCGTGCTGCGCGAGAAGGAACACCTGGTGGTCGAGGATGTCCCCATGCCACCGCTCGGGCCTGACGAGGTCATGCTCCGGGTCACCGACTGCGGAGTCTGTGGGAGCGACATCCGCTACTTCCACGGCGAGAACCCCTGGGCTCAACACACACTCGGCGAGATGCGCACGAACCCGCCGAATATCATCCCCGGGCACGAGGTCGCCGGCATCGTCGATGAGGTCGGCGATCGGGCCGACAGGTCGCTCCTGGGCAAGCGGGTGGCGGTTCTGAGCTTCAGGGTGGACGGAACCTGCTGGTGGTGCAGGCACGGCGAGGAAGAACTCTGCCCGAACACCCAGCATATGGGCCACGGCGCAGGCTGGGGTCACATGAACTACTACTACGGTGGGATGGCGGAATACGTGCCGGTCTGGGCGAGCCACGTCTTTCCCCTGCCCGATCACGTATCGACGACCGATGCCACATTCCTCGACCCGCTCGGAGTCGCAGTCCATGCGGTCGAGATGTCGCGGCTGATCCCGACTGAGAGCGCGCTGGTGATCGGCACGGGCGTCCTCGGCCTGATGGCGATCCAGACGTTGAAGGCCTATGGCTCGACGAACATCATCTGCGCCGACCTGGACGATGCGCATCTCGGCAAGGGCGCGGCTCTCGGCGCGGATCGGACGGTCAATGTGAAGACGCAGGATCTCGCGGCGGTGGTTCGTGAGGCGACTCAGGGCATCGGCGCGCGGGTGATCATCGACACGGTCGGAAGGCCGCTGGAGGAGATGCTTCCCATTCTCTCACGCGGCGGGCGGATGATCAACCTGGCGGTCCACGACAACAGAGAGAATTTCGGCCAGATCTGGCTCGCGGGCCAGCGGACGGTCATGACCTCGGCGAACTTCAAGTACTCCGAGTACCCGATCGCGATGGACCTGCTCTACTCGGGCCGCATCCAGGTCGAGCCGCTGATCACGCACCGTTTCCCGATCGAGCAGGGAGTGGAAGCATTCCGGGTCGCCGATCACAAGGAAGAAACCGGGGCGATCAAGGTGATCATCAATCCGTAGGAGACCGTTCGGATGGTTCACAGGATACTGGCGTTCTTCAGGCGAGTCCTTGGTCCATTGACAACAGACCCGGAGCAGGCGCGCGCCTCGTTCTTGCCGTGTTCGTGCGTCATGTGGATACTCATAATGCTCGTTGCGGTACTCCTGTTCCCGGTGTTCGATTGGGTCCACAGGCTTCGGTGAGGCCCACTACGCTGGAGCGTACATCGGGCCGGAGAGGCCGAGGACTTCGATCTCGGTGACATCGCCGGATTCGATGAGTTCCTGCACGACTCCGGCGACCTCTTTGCGGTTCCAGCGGAACACCCAGGCGATGTCGCCGACCGACGACGCGACCGACATGCGCAGGTACCGGAGGATCAACTGCTTCTTCGCCTCTCTGGGATCGAGTGACCGAGCGCGCTCCAGGTGCTCCTCCGCGACCCAATCCCCGACGAGCGCCCAGTTGTGGATCGTCCAGCCCTCGAGCGATCCTCCCGCGGCCGTGATCCTAAAGCTCTCCTGGAGGTGCTGAAGTGCACGGTCGAGCGACCGCGTGACATCCTTGCCGATGGGGCCAAACTTCCGACGCAGATCGGGGCTCGGGATCTCCGGATGGGCCGCAATGAGATCGAGAGCGCGTCTCTCATCGCGCGACAGAATACCGTCCCGGTAGTCGTCCTGGTAGTCGCTAACCGAGGCGTAAACGGCATACAGAAGCGGGAAGCACTCCCACGAGATGAACGTCCCGCGTCCCCGGAGCACCTTACCGTAGTAGCAGGCCCTCCTCGCCGGAAGCGTCTGCTTCAAATCCCACCATGACCTTGCGACGGTGCTTCCCTTGGCATATGGATTGGGGTCGAAGGATTCAGGCGTCGCACGTTGAAGGCTGGGGAGATCGGCGTCCGAGAGGTCGATCAGCCAGAGGAAGCCGAGGTCGTTGATGAAGTCGAGCGCGTCGGCCTCCGAGCGGACGTGCGTGCCCGCCGTCTGACGGTAGCGGATCTTTCGACTCTCGATCAGTTCATCAAGTGTCATGCCCTATCGTAGCATCAGGGGCATGCATCGTCAACTCGGGCCTTGGGTATGAGAGAAGCGAGGTGATGCGAAATGGCAATCGCGACAGCGCCGAGACTCGAGATACGAACGATGATCCCGCCGTTCGAGCTGCCCTCAGCGGATGGGAGATCGGTGAACGTATGGCAGTTCAAGCAGCGGCAGAACCTGGTCCTGGTGTTCCTCCCAAGCCTGAATTGCCCGGGATGCGCCGAGTTCATCGAAAGCACAAGTGAGAACGCTCACGAGTATGATGAGGAGGGCACGGTCGTTCTCCTCATCGTCAGAAGCGACATCGAAGCAGCGGTTCTACATTCACCACTTGAGGTCCTGTACGATCGGGACGGGCGCGTTACCGAGCAGTATACGTCTGTCTTGCCGGCCGTGTTTGTTGCAGACAGGTTCGGCGAGTTGCAGGCGGAATGGCAGGGTCGGTTCCCCTCGCAGAAGGATATTCTGGATGCCGTGGAGCTGATCAACCTCGAGTGCCCCGAATGAGGCGGCCCAGTCGAGTGGGCGTGACCCACTTTCCACCTACCGCGCATCCAGTGAGACCAGGAACTGCTTCACCGGGCCGTAGACGAAGTGGTATGCGGCGTCCATCTTTCCCTCGACATCGCAGAGGTCAGTGAACGGTTCGGGATGCTGCACATCGAGTTCGATGTAGAGCTGGGACGGATCGTTGAAGAACGGCTCGATCTTCAGTTCATGTATGCCCGCCTGATGGAGCACGATCCTCAGACCGGTACCCCTGCGTCCCGCGCCCAGGAGGTCCCACTGAGCGGCAGAGACCGCGAGCATCTTGCCCTCGATGAACTGAGCAGCCTCGCCCGGACCGTCGAAGGGCAGGAACGCGGTGAGCTTCACGCCGAAGGTGAGGAATTGCTGGAGGCCGAGCCACTCCCGGGCGATCTTGAAGATCTCCATCACCTTTTCCTTGCTCGCCTGAAAGTGCATGACGTTCTCGTTGACCTGGATGCGGTTCTGCTGCACGAAGCAGTCGCTGTCCTGGTTCGCCATGCGGATTCCGTCGGGAAGGTGCTGAAGGTTCTGGTACGGGAATCGCTCGGTTATGTCGGCGTACAGACGGTTGAGGTTGACGTTCTGCAGCGCAATCGGCGGAAATATCAGCCCGGCGGTCAATCGCCGGCAGCCTATCAGCTCAGGGTTCATCTGGCAGCTCCTATCAAGCAAGGCAGGCAACCGTTTGGTGGTGACTTCATTGTGCCAATTGTACCACCGACGGCCTCGATGGTCAAGGCGGCGAAAAAAGGCGCCTTGACCAGGTGAATTTCCTCCGATAGTGGGTAAGATCGAATACACTCAAAGTACTCGAAAGGGGTGAGCGGCGATGACAAAGCCGGAATTGATAGATGCCGTGGCGAGGGCCACCGGCATGAGAAAGTCGGACACGGGCAATGCCATTGATGCGATCTTCCTCGCAATCATGGAGGCGCTCGGCAGCGGAGAGCCGGTTGCGATCTCAGGCTTCGGCACCTTCGACGTCAAGACGCGCGCAGCCAGGATGGGGAGGAACCCCAGGACAGGCGAGCAGATAAGTATCCCGCAGAGCACTGCATGTGTGTTCAGGCCGGGTAAGCGGCTGAAGGATGCGGTTGGCCGTTAGCTGCTCAGCGAAAAACAGGCTGACCACCTGAGACAAATGCCGAAGGGAGGCACGGGCCTCCCTTAATCTCGGCTAGTTCCGGAAAATGACACCGTGGTCCGGGCAAATGACAGTTGTTCCCGTACGCACGCTGGCCATCGCGATGGCCAATTGCTGTTCGCAGTTCTCGTGGGGGCAAGTTATGGGCTCATCAGTTTCGTCGTACGACTCGATGAGTTTCCAGACCTCCCGGGCATAGGCATCTCTAGTCATCCTCATGGCGATGCTCCTTTGAATCCTTTCATATGAGGGAGTCGGCTTCGGGCGAGATTGTTCAAAGAATCATAGTGATCTCCGATTGCATTATACCCAAATTTCGCAACGTTCACGCCAGTTTGCATCATTTGTATTTCCTCGGGAGACTCCCTCTCCGTTGCGGGGAGGGTTGGGGAGGGGTCTTCCCAGTGAGCTTGCAGGGAAGCCCTGAAACCTGCTAACATTACACCACATTCCGCGGAGAGAGAATCGGAAATTGGCTGATCAGGCCGCCGTTATCACAGCATCGAAGATCCCACGATCAGGGGTGCGTTCGCTCCTCGGCCTCCGAGAGCTTCCTGCGCTCATCTTCCTGACGATCCTCATCGCCGGGATGTCGATCTTCGCCCGGAACTTCGGCTCCAGCACCAATCTGTTCGTCATCGGGCAGGACATGGCCATCACGGGCATCATGGCCGTCGGGATGACGATGGTCATCGTCACCGGCGGCATCGACCTCTCCGTGGCCTCCGTGCTCTATCTGGCCGCCACGGTCGCCAGCATGTTGATGATGGCCGGGACAGCCATCCCGATTGCCGTCCTGGCAGGGCTCGGCATGGGTACGGCATGCGGGTTCCTGAACGGCGCGCTGATCACCTGGCTGCGCATCCCGCCGATCATCACGACGCTCGGCATGATGGGAATCCTTCGCGCCTCGGGCTCTCTCTACACCAAGGGCGCGTACATCGGTCCGCTGCCGATGGACTTCGCCTTTGTCGGCGTGAGATGGACCCCGGTGATCCTGCTGGCGATCATCGCGGCGGGATTCACCGTCTTTCTGTCCCGAGCGCGGCTGGGGAGATACGTACACGCAGTCGGCGGCAACGAGGAGGCGGTCCGGCTCTCGGGCATTGGGGTGAACCGAGTGAGGCACGTGGTCTACACTCTGAACGGACTGCTGGCGGCGGTATCGGGGATGATCCTGGCATCGTCGATGAGTTCGGTGCAGTCGAACACTGCGAAGGGGTACGAGTTGGGAGTGATCGCGGCGGTGGTCATCGGCGGAACGAGCATCACCGGCGGCACCGGCTCGGTCCCGGGCACGATCATCGGAGCTGCGATCATGGCGCTCCTCTACAATGCGCTGAATCTGCTGGGGATATCGCCGTTCTGGCATCAGTTCATCATCGGCGTAGTAATCCTCGTGGCTGTGCTCATAGATCGGCTGAGGAGCGAGAGATGATGGGCGAAGCATTTGCGCAGAGATATGGAAGGGTGATGCGCGCGATGAGCAAATGCTTCGCCCCTACGCGTGCGATACTGAGATCGAAAGAATCTGTCGTCTTCGCGCTGTTCGTCGTGGTCTTTTCGGTATTTGCGTTGAGGGAGCCGAATTTCCTGTTGGCGGACAACCTCTTCAACGTCGCACGGCAGTACTCCGAACTGGCGGTCGTGTCCGTCGGACTCACCATCGTGATCATAACCGGCGGGATCGACATCTCGGTCGGATCGATCGTCGGACTGACCTCCGTCCTGGTGGGCATCTTCGCGCTGAGGCTCGGGCTGAACATCTGGTTCTCGTGCGGATTGGCGGTGTTGGCGGCCCTGATCTGCGGTCTGATCAACGGACTCGTGGTCACGAAGGCGCGAATCCAGCCGATAGTCGCCACCCTCGCGATGTTCAGCGCCGCTCGAGGGCTCGGCGCTGGCACTGACGGAGGGGTACTCCCGCTCGGGATTCCCGGACTCGTTCGTCGGCCTCGGACAGACGGCGGTCGGGCCGGTACCACTGGCAGTCCCGGTCGCACTGATTGTCGTGGCGGTCGGGGTTGTCGTACTGCGGAAGACGCCCCTTGGTCGGGGGATCTACGCGGTCGGCGCGAGTGAACAGGCGGCCCGACTCTCCGGCATGGATACCTTCCGACTGAAGATGCTGGCATACGGCGGCACCGGTCTGCTCTGCGGACTGGCGGGTGTGATGTTGACTGCCCGATTCGCGTCCTCCATGCCCGGCGGAGGCTCAGGTTTCGAGTTCGAGGCAATCACAGCGGTCGTCCTTGGAGGAAGCAGCCTCAAGGGCGGCGAAGGAAGTATACTTGGGACGATCATCGGAGTCGCAGTCATGGGCGTTCTCAGGAACGGCCTCAACCTGATCGGCGTACAAGACGACAGGCAGGTCTTGCTCCTCGGCGTTGCGCTCATACTTGCGGTCCTGGCGGACAACATCAGGCTGATGATCCGCTCGCGGCGGGAGGCACGGATCTAGGGGAATGGTTCATGGGGAATGGTTGATGGTTGATGGTTAGACGGGGAATGCGGAATGAAAAGCCTCAGCCATTAGCCATGAACCATAGACCATTTCCATCATCTATTCTCTCAGGAGGACGAATTTGAAGCATAGAACACGCATTATCTGCATGCTGGCAGCCGTCGTGCTGGCAGTCGGCATACTGGCCGCCGGTTGCACCAGGAAGACCATCAAGCCAACCACCGCGCCCACGATGAGCACGACCACGAAGAAGCACAAGATCGCCTTCGTGATGAAGCTGCGAGGCATTCCGTACACGAACGCTATGGAGCGCGGGATGAAGCAGGCGATCGACGAACTCGGGATCGAAGCCGTCTTCCTCGGCCCACAGAGCGGCGGGGACACGATCCAGCAGATCGCGATCATAGAGGATCAGATATCGGCCGGTGTCGATGCGATCGTCATCTCGCCGAACGACGACAAGGCCGTGATCCCGGTCGTCAAGAAGGCGATGGACAAGGGCATCAAGGTCTTCACATGGGACTCCGATGCCCCGGAAAGCAAACGTATCTTCTACGTGGCGGCGGCGGACGATGTGGGCATCGGTGAGCAGATCATCGACAAGATCGCGAAGGAGATCGGCGGTAAGGGCAAGGTCGCGGTCATGACCGGCAGCCCGAACGCGCTGAACCTGAAGCTCCACGTTGATGGCGTCGTCAAAGCCGCGAAGAAGTACCCCGGCATCAAGCTGGTCGAGCCGTACATCTACAACGATGACGACCAGCAGAAGGCCATCTCAGGCGCGATCACCGTACTCCAGAGATACCCCGACCTGGCGGCATTTGCGGCGGTAAACTCGCCCGGCGTCCCGGGAGCGGCTCGCGCCTTGATCCAGACCGGCAAAGAGGGAAAGATCAAGATCTGGGGACTCTCGCTCCCGAGTGAGAACAAGGAATACCTGAAGAAGGACATCGTGAACGGCCTGATCCTCTGGGATCCCGGCAAACTGACCTACGCCACCGCCGTGCTCGTCAACGATTACCTCAACGGCAAGAAGCCGGTCGATGGCATGGAGATCAAGGGCGTCGGCAAGCTGAAGGTAGGCAAAGGCGGGATGATCCTCATGCCGGGCGAGATCATCACGAAGGAGAATGTGGACCAGTTCGATTTCTGAGTTGCAGAATCGCGCTGAATAGTGTACAATGCACTCGATTGTGAGGGGGAGTAGCTAGTTCCGGCAGAGTCAACATACTGGCCGCACGGCCTGGCTCTGCCAGCCCTGATAAGGCTTAGCGAGACCTTCGCATCCGTCCGAGTTCGGACCGATGCGAAGGTCTTTTTGTTTGGGAGGACATCGTGGACGCATTCTGGTGGTCGCTCTTTGTGGTTTTCGTAGCGGAGATGGGAGACAAGACACAGCTTGTTGCCATCAGCCTCGCCACGCGGTTCAACGCTCGTGTGGTGCTCGCGGGAGTGTTTGTCGCAACCCTCTGCGTCCACCTGATCTCCGTCGGACTCGGCGGGGCTGCCGGCAAGCTTCTGCCGACCGACTGGATACGGTTCATCTCGGGCCTGGCGTTCATCGTGTTCGGGCTGTGGACGCTCCGAGGCGACGAACTCTGCGAGGGTGATGACTGCCGCAAGGCGCGATCGCCGTTCTGGGTGGTCGCGATCACGTTCTTCATCGCGGAGTTGGGGGACAAGACGATGCTCAGTACCGTAACCCTGGCGGCTGAGAGGTCCCTGCTCTGGGTCTGGCTGGGATCGAGCCTGGGGATGGTGATCTCCGACGGGCTCGCGATAGTCGTCGGCCAGATCATGGGCAAGAGGCTGCCGGAACGTATCGTCAAGACGGTCGCAGCCTGCATATTCTTCGGCTTTGGCCTGTTCAGCAGCGTTCAAGGAGGGATCCATCTGTCTCCGGCAGTATGGGTCGCCGGGTTCGTTGCCATAGTGACCGCGGCCTATCTGATTCTCCGGCCCTGCGCCCGAGAGCAGTCTCCCGCCGAAGAGAGTCCTATCCCCGGCAAGACGCACCTGCAGCCGTAGTGGCCGCCCGGCAACAGCTCACAATCCTCGATAACGACTGTCATTCTGAGCGAAGCGAAGAATCTGTCTTCGAGCGGGCCAGATTCTTCGCTTCGCTCAGAATGACAATCGTTATCAAGCCCCAAAACCGGTATTCCTTCCAGCACTGACATCCTTCCCCTCGTGGCATAACCGTAGTGTAAGACGAAAAGTGAATAGCGCGAACGGAAGAAATGAATAGCGCCGGACGAAAAGGCAAAGCCGCCGAAAGGTGGTGACGCAAAGCCATGGATCTAACCCAGTGGGCAGCGGAGTGAGCCGAGAGAAACCCTGGCAACAATAAAGTTGGGGACTCCGGTGGGCGAAGCTGGATGCTGGCATGACAGCCAGGTTGCCGAAGGACTTCAGTCGCAACTGTACGCGTTGTTACAGGGCGAAGCGCAGTTCCGTAGTGTTTGACGTGTGCGCGACTGAGTCTCTGAAAGCAGCCTGGCTTTTTTCGTGTCTCATCCGAAAATGACCAGGCCGACGGGGGGCAGGAAGCCCCGTGAACACGATGGAGGAGGGATCCGAAATGACGATACCGGAAGCGAAACAATATGTAGGAAAGAACTGCTGGGTAAGTTGGACTGACAGGCTCGGTGAAGAGCACAGCAAGGTGCTCCAGGTGGAGGATCTGCAGTTCCTCCCGCTCTATGGCGCATACATCATCGGCGACACCGAGGAAGTCAGGCTGGACAAAGTAACGACGATCCGCGCGCTCGATTGAGAGGACGCAACAGATACCTGGCCCGCATCGGGCGGGCATGGATTGCAATGCCGAAAGGAGGACTAATACAGTTAGTCGGTTGGGATGTGAAGCTCTGACCCCTACTGTCCCTATGCACCCACAGAGCTTTGGGTCCTGCCAGCAATGCCTGAGGTTACTCCTTACCGCAGGCGCCAATCGGGGTGGGTAAGTCGTGCCCCCTTACCCACCCCACCCCTCTCTCTCCCTCAAGGTCTCCTCGCGTTCTTGCTCATACTCCTACTCGTACTCGTACTCGTACTCAAATCCGGGCGAACCATTGGCGCATGCTGCCTAACGCTGGCTCAATCCGATCGGCCAATGATGTCGCCCCTACAGCCACTCCTTCCGGGCGAACTATTGGCGTATATCCCGAACGTCGGTGCAATCCGGTGGGCCAATGTTTCGCCCCTACGATCGGATGGCCGGCACGGAGGCGCGGCCACTACGGTCTGGCGCGCTCACCCGGGAACTGCTGGTGAAGCACCTTGTCCGCGAAATCGATCTTGGCCTCGATCATGCTGACGAGGGTCGGATAGCCGAGATCGAGCCGCACGGATAGATCGAGCCGCGGATCGCGTCGGGCGACGATCAGTGCCCGGCGCGCATTCACCAAGTCATCACGGACGATCCGCTCGATATCGTCGAGCAGGCCGAGTGCCTTTTGGCGGTCGGTCTCACTTCGATACTTGCGCCTGAGAGCGAAGAAGTGGTTGCCATATGAGACCGCGCGGAACATGGTCAGCAGATACTCGCCCATGTCCAGTTCTCTCTGACATTCGACCTCGTAGGGAGCGCGCGCCTGGTTCCTCGCGGACTTCATCTCCCCGACCCCCTGCTCCCACAGTTCGACGGCGAGGTCCATGTCGGCGATCTGGGCGGAGGACGCATCGATGTCCGGCGTGTAGATCGGTCGCAGTTTCATGGCCTCCGAGGTGCCGTCGGAGAGATCACCCTCCGCGAGATAGAAGAATCGCCCGAACAGGGCCTCAGGCATGCCCTCGTCGCTGAGCATGAGCGGTTGCGCCGCCCCGATGAAGCTCGGCCCTCGGTAGTAGCCGTGGGTAAGATACGGAATGTGGCCGAGCGCCTCGCTGAAGAGCTTCCATCCCGCGATGACGGCGTCGGCGGCTCCCGGGCCGAAGTCACGGAGTGCGATCTTCTCGATCTCCTCCTCAGCGGTTCCGGACGGCTCCCAGCTCATTCGACCGGCAAGTTCCTCTGGTCGGGAGCGGGCGAACCCGGTGCAGTCGTACGCATAGTAGATCGAGGTAGGCTTCAGTCCTCGGATGATCTCGTACCGCTGACCCCAGCGCTGCATGCACGGGATACACGGCACGCTGGTGACCTCCCACGACGTGGCGCTCTCCGTCTTGCACGCCTGCTTCATCCCGTGGGCGAGGATCGCCTCGCGCTGGGCTTTATACCGATCGCTCGGGCCGAGGAAGTCGATCGAGTAGTCCCAGATGCTCTTGGAGTAGCCGTCCTTCTGGTAGACGTAGTCCTTGTCAATCTCGGAGACGAACTGGATGCCGGGATCGAGCTTCGAGATCAGGTCGAGCTGGAACGGCTCCTTCGACCAGACGAAAGCCGAGTACGGCCACGCGAGAAGCTCGGCGTCCGGCTTGACCTTGCGGATGGCGCGGAAGACCGCATTCGTCAGGTCGGCGACGACATCCTCGGGCGAGCGCTTGCTGCACCGGGGGCAGTCCGTGGCCTTGCCGCCCGAGCGCATGTAGCAGTGATAGAAGCCCTCGCCGCCGATGATCGCCACCATGCCTCCGAGCGTCGGGATACGGCGATAGACTTCGGCCCACGATTCGGCGATGTACTGCAGCGTCTCAGGGTCGGATGGACAGAGGCAGCGGATGTTCGCTCCGTGCTGTGGCGCGCCACGGGCGTTCGGATGCGCCGTGAAGACCGGATGATCGGCGGGCAGCTTCGGGTTGTACGCATCGAGGTATATCTCGACTCCGACCGAATGCGCCAGATCCGCCAGGCGTTTCAGCTCCGCCAGGTTCTCCTCGCGCTCGGGATCGGCGAGTTCGGGATATCTCTCACCCAAATAGTCGCCGAGCTGGACGAAATGGAAAGTTGCATTGGCGCCGAATCGGCTGAGCGCTGAGAAGGTGTCCCGCGTGACCGGCCGGTCGATGCTGAGGCCGCTGACGGTGAACGTGCCGTAGACATCGCCGAACATTCGGACGTCGTAGATCGGCTTGCGGTCGACAGTCATCGGCTTGATGGCCGGAATCCCGCGCTCCAGGAGAAGCTGCTCGAGGTAGTAGACGCCGTAGAGGACTCCACGGGCCGATGGGCTGGTGATCTCGATGCCCTTATCGGTGACCGTCAGCGTGTGGCTGTCGGCCTCGACGCGGGACTTCGCCGTGCCACTCACGCGCAGGAGGATCCGCTTGTCCGACTTGTCACCCAGCTTGATCCCGCCGGCATCCAGAAAGAACGACCTGAGTTCCTCGACGGCGAACGTGCCCGGCTCCCCGCCAAGTCCCTGAGCCTCGATACCCCACTGCTCACCGATCAGGACCTCACCTGGGGCGGCATTCCACGGCTTCGGCAGGAACTTCCGGTTGTGAGGCGTGTGAAGCTCCTTGTAGAACGGGCTGGCCTTCGTGTAGGCGATCTTCCGGTCGAAGACATCCTGAAGTGTCTCTGATCCCACGTTCCCCTCCCCCTGCGCGAACGACAGGCTGATGGACAGCACGGCGATGAGCAGCCATTTGCACATGCGGTGACTCCTGAGTGCGGATTGCTGAGAATCTGTTCGGCGGGCCGAGGCTGAACACCTCTAGCGGTTCGTGGGGACGAGCTTCTTGAGTCGGGTGATCTCATCGCGGAGTTCGGCGGCGGTCTCGAAGTCGAGTTCCTTCGCCGCGCGCTTCATGTCTCGTTCGAGGTCAGCCAGGACAAGCAGGATATGATCGAGCGAGGTATCATCCGCGATGGTCTTGCGGACCTTGTAGTGCGCCCTGGTTTCCGCGACCTTCCGCGCCTCGATGATCTCACGTACCGCAGTCGTGACTGAGGCCGGGGTGATGCCGTGTTCGACGTTGTAGGCTCTCTGTAGTTCGCGGCGGCGGTTCGTCTCACTGATCGCGCGGTGCATCGAGCCGGTGATGTCGTCGGCGTACATGATGACCGTGCCCTCGATGTGCCTCGCCGCGCGCCCGATCGTCTGAATCAGCGAGGTCTCGGAGCGGAGGAAGCCCTCCTTGTCCGCATCGAGGATGGCGACGAGCGACACCTCCGGGAGGTCGAGGCCCTCCCGGAGCAGGTTGATGCCGACCACGATGTCGTAGACCCCGAGCCGCAGGTCGCGGAGTATCTCCAGGCGGTCGAGAGTGTGGACCTCCGAGTGCAGGTACTGGACCTTCAGCCCCAGATCGACCAGATACTCGGTCAGGTCCTCGGCCATCTTCTTCGTGAGCGTCGTAACGAGAGTGCGCTCGCCCTTGTCCGTCCGCATCCTGATCTCGTTGACAAGATCATCGATCTGCCCCTGAGTCGGCCGAATCACTACCTCGGGGTCGATCAGGCCTGTCGGACGGACGATCTGCTCCACGATCTGCGCGCTGTGCTCCAGCTCGAACGGGCCGGGAGTCGCCGAGATGAAGCAGACCTGGTTGATGCGCTGCAGGAACTCATCGAATTTCAGCGGGCGGTTGTCGAGCGCTGAAGGCAGGCGAAACCCGAACTCGACGAGCGTCTCTTTTCGCGATCGGTCGCCGGCATACATGGCGTGAAGCTGCGGAATCGTCTGATGCGACTCGTCGATGACGAGCAGGAAGTCGTCCGGGAAGTAGTCGAGCAGGCAAAACGGCGGCTCACCCTCCTTGCGGCCATCGAGTATCCGCGAGTAGTTCTCGATCCCGGAGCAGTAGCCGAGTTCCTTCATCATTTCCATGTCATACTTGGTGCGCTGCTCGATGCGCTGTGCCTCGATGAGCTGTCCGTGCCGCTGGAAATGCTCGATCCGCTCCTGCAGTTCTTCCTCGATCAGGTGGAGCGCCCGCTCGAGGTTCTCCTCCGACGTGACAAAGTGCGTGGCCGGGAAGACCGTGATCCTGTCCTCGCGCTTGATCACCTCGCCCGTGAGCGGGTCGACGATCGTGATGCGCTCGACCTCATCGCCGAAGAACTCGATGCGAATGACGATCTCCTCGTCGGCGGGCTGAATCTCCAAGATGTCGCCCTTGACTCGGAACGTCCCGCGCTGAAGGGCCATGTCGTTGCGGGTGAACTGGATGTCTACCAGACGGCGGAGGACATCCTCGCGGAGGTAGGAGTCGCCGACCTGCAGCGAGAGCATGCTCTGCATGTACTCCCGAGGCGATCCGAGGCCGTAGATGCACGAGACGCTCGCCACTATGACGACGTCACGCCGCTCAAGGACCGCCTGTGTGGCGGAATGGCGCAGGCGGTCGATCTCGTCGTTAATCGACGAGTCCTTCTCGATGTAGGTGTCGCTCTGGGGAATATAGGCTTCCGGCTGGTAGTAGTCGTAGTAGCTGACGAAGTACTCGACGGCATTGTTCGGGAGGAATCCCCTGAACTCGCTGCAGAGCTGGGCGGCGAGAGTCTTGTTGTGCGCGATCACCAGGGTCGGCCTCCGGACCTCCTCGATGACATTGGCCATGGTGAAGGTCTTGCCCGATCCAGTGACGCCCAGGAGCGTCTGGAAGCGAGCGCCGGAGTCGATGCCCGCTCTGAGTTCCCTGATCGCCTTCGGTTGGTCACCCTTAGGCTCAAAATCGGATACTATCTTGAAATCAGTCATCTCTAGCCCGTTTCGATCTCCAGACGACTCCGTCGTCGACCGGCGGTCGACGACGGAGTCGTCTGGAGATCGGCCCACCGGAAACGCACATCTGTTCGCACTTTGACTTCCTATTATACACTAAAACCCGCCGGAACCCAACTCCAGCATGATCTTGTTCTGGGATTTCGACCAGACGGCCATCAGCTCGCGGTTTCCGAGGCGCCGTCCGAGCGCGAATTCCGTGTCGCTGTAGGACAGCGCGCCGAACTTGTTCCATGTGCTCCGCAGCCCGACTCGCCAGTTGTCGTCGACGTAGTAGCTGAGATCGGCCAGGAGGTTCGCCGATGAGTAGTCGAGACCCGTCATCGCAAAGAGAGTAGCGCCCCATTTCTTGCCATCGCTGAGGCGCAGATGCCCGCTGATACTCTGCTTGCCGAAGGTCGAGTTGCTGAGGGTCGTTGCCCGGTCTGCAAACCGGTAGTTCAGTTGAAGCCGGCTGGTCGTGGAGAGCCGCCAGTCCAGCATCGCGGTGGCGATCGTCGAAAGTCCGGAGGTATTGGCGGCGCCCCAGCGGTACCCGAGGCTCAGGGAACTCCGGAGTGAAATAGCATCGCCGAACTTGAAGGGATTCGAGTAGATATTGCCGAGCAGAGACTGCTGTGTCCCGCCACTGCTTCCCACGTTCGACCCATCGATGTAGGATGTTCGACTCGAGAGCGAGAACCTGGCGGGCAGTTTCCCGAGCGGCTTTGAGGTCGTCTGCAGGCTGAGTTCAGTCGTCCGGCTGTCTCCACCCTCGGCAAGATGACTGCCATAGAAGTTGAGGCCCGCGCTGAAGCCATCGAAAGAGCGGCTCAGGTTCATCATGCCGAAAAGATCCTTGTGAGCAGCCCAATCGACATAGAGATACCCCTGACTGCGGCTGTCGATCTGTTGAGTGTGCGACACGTGCGCGCCCCAATCCGCGTCCGTGACCTGGCTGAAGAGGATCTGTCCGCTGGAACTCGGAGTGGTGTACTTCTGTCGCACATCGAGGAACCAGCCGGGTTTCTGCCCGTACCATCCCCAGCCGGCGCTCTCGCCGTGACGCACAAGAAGCGCGCCGTTCGAGGATGGAGTCAGGGAGTAGTACAGAGGGAGGTTCAGGGTGATACCGCCTGTGCCATAGCCCACATACTGGCCGTCTTCACTCTGACCATCCGTCAGAGACAGGACATAGAACGGCAGCCAGAGAGTGCGCTTGCCGTTCATATATACTCCGGCCGACTTGAACTGGATCTTATCCGAAGGGAAGATAGTGGCTGACTTCGCCTTGACCAACAGACTGCTCCCCGACAGATCAATGAGATCGAGTTCCTCTGGCAGATAGTCTCCCGTGCCCTCAGTCGGCTTGCTCTCGCCCTTGCGCAGATCTACAGCCTGGCTGCTCCCGCTGCTGATCGAAATGAGCTGTCCTTGCAGGGTGGTGATGTCACAGAGCAGCAGATCGCCCGTAATAGTCTTGTCCTTCAGCCGAATCTCGATAGGCGTATCGCGTCCGGAACTACGAGCGATTATCCGGCCGGTCTGCAGGTCCACCTGCACCTGGTCGGCAGTCATCAGGATCGAACGGTAGCGGATTCGGACGCCGCCGATTGCCTCCAGTACCCGGTAGTCAATGCTGTACGCCAGGTAGTCGTCGGCATTCACCTCCAGGTACTGAGGGCCGTCAAGCTCCTCCGAACGGCTTCCGAACGAGACAGATATCTGCGCGACCGCCTGACCCTCGAGCCAGGTCGCGGTTATCATGCAGTCGCCGGGAATATCGGAACTGGTGAGCTTGGCTCGCGCAACGCCCGCTGAGGTCTGCGCCGTCTCCTCGATCACTCCGAGGGTCGCAGCGAAGCGGACCTCGGTGCCGTCCGGAACCAACCCGCCGTCACGATCTCTGACCTCGGCGCTCACTGTGCAGATACTCTTGCCATCGGCAAGAAGGGCAGTCGGGTTCGCGTTCAGGTGCAGGCTTCCCGCTCCTCTATCGGCCCAGACAGGCCCGCACACGCTCAGGAGCAGCGTCAAACATATGATAAGGGCGATGGATCGCACCATAGTAATAATCTTAAGACCTTTGGCGACAACTGTCAACACGGAGACGAATACGAGACAAAAAGCCCGTCACCTTGGTGCGTGACGGGCTGCTACGGTCATATTCGGCTTGCCAACCCGTTTGCTAGCCTCCAATCACAAAACCGAGGAGCAGCGCGCCCAGCATCGCCGGCAGCAGCCCCTTGTTTCGCGATTTGGCAGGCTTGTACACTTCCTGTCCCTGCCCCACCGGGCTGGTGGACAGAGCGGTCGGAGATGCCTTAGAGATCACCGAGATCACCTTGTTGCAGCCATCATTGAGGGCGCTGATCGCAATCCCGCTCTCAGTCTGGCTCTGATCATCGGCCTTTCCGATCGCCGTACCAGTAACGACGATGGTGAACGGCTTCTCGTTCCCGGTTCCTTTGATGAGGTGCACAGTGATCTCGATCTTCGCCTCTTTGGTCGCGTCGTTGAAGGAGTAAGAATCGAGGGAGCTGATAACCCCAAGGTCGGTCGCGATCGCCTGGCAGACTTTCTGAGCGCGCGCCACACCCTGAGGGTCCGTTGCCAGACCCGCGCTGAAGTCGTCCGGCTTGACCCTCTGCTCGGTAATGGCGCGCTGCAAAGAGAGGTTGCTGCGGACATCGCAGGCCGTGACAGCGAACTTATCGCTCAGCAGCGATAGTGCATCCTTCAGCAGTATCTGGAAGTCGATCGCCATCTGAGCCTTGCCATCGCCGAGGCTGTTCTTGACCGGAAATACGACGACGTTCTGCTTGCCGGCCGTGCTCTGCAGATCCGCCGCGAAGGCGGTGGCGCCCAGTGCAATCGCCAGAAGGCAAAAAGCAGTAACAGAAAGCATCATTGTTCTTGCGCGTGAAGGTCTCATCTCCCGAATCCTTCCATAAGGCCGGGGCACTGCGCTCGGCAGCACCCCGGTTGCTCAAACAGCGAGTTGTCAGATGCCCGGAATGGGCGGTGGGCTATCCGGTGGCGCGGCGGAACCGCCTCCACCTCCGCCACCGCCAGAGCCACCGAGTAGCAGGCCGACCCCAAGGGACAGCAGGAGCATCGGCACCCAGCCGGTCTTCGACTTCTTCTTGATACTCGTCGGTGGCGGCACAATCACCGGCTCATTCTGAGCCGCAGCGTTATACTGCCCACCGGTAACCTGATCCAGTATCTTGCCGCCGGCATCACGAACCGCCGCAGCCGCGAGAGTGCTCTCGGTAGCATCAGCGGCGTCGCCCTTTGCCGCCCTGCCGGTAACAGTCGTGTCCGATGACCTGCCGGTCTTGACATCGATCACCTGCACGGTCGCTGTGATGGACGCCTCACCCTTCGCAGGGTCGAACTTGTAGAAATCCACAGTTCCTGTAATGGCGACATCAGCCGACAACGTCTTCGCAAGCGAGACAGCCCGCTTCATCGCGTCGGGGTCACCGGCAAATGGGCCGGCGGTCAGCTTCTTGCCGTCAAGCTCGATGTCAACCAGTCTCTTCACCGAGGGCAGGCGGCTTGAGTACGCAACGGTGGCATACCTCGGGCAGGCGGCAAGCCCTTTCTGCATGATAGCAGTGAGCTGCTCGGCGGCCAGCACGGCCTTGGTCGTGTCCGATGACTCGACCACCATGTTGCCGACCGGGAAGAACACGGCCGTCTGCCTCAATACGCCCTTCGGCGAAGCGGCCACAGCGGCGCTGCCCAGATAGGGCATCACGAACAAGGCCGCCATCGCAGAGGCGATACATCGGATGCCTCTAAATCGAACCATGACTTGCATGTTAGTACCTCTCCAGAAAAGGGCTATTTCCCGCCCAGGATCACACGGAACAGCCTTCCACCGACGGCATCAGCCGCAGGGAACGTATAGACTCCACCGGGCTTCAACTCGGTCGACTTTCCGGTCGTATCATCAACTAGTGTCAGAGTGCTGCCGATGGGCAGGGTTTCGATTCCCTCCCAGGACAGCTCCATCAGGCCTTCGGACTGATCGGTCGTGATCTTGACGATCCATGTCTCGCCATCGGAACCCTTCGACCGCACGTCGTAGGCGAATACTCCACCCTTGGCATCAGTGAAGTAAAGATCGACGAAGTTGCTCAAATAACCCGGGCTCTCGACCTTCGAGGCTGCCGATGCGACGCCGAGACCATTGAAGGCGTCGATCATGTCGCCCACTTTGGCGGTCAGGTTGACTTCCCAACCTGATCCATCCGCCGACTCGATGGCGAGCGGCTTCTGGGCCTCCATGTTGAGAGACCCCGGCGGCGGAACGACCAGATAGCAGTCGACCATCGCCTTCACCCAATAGCCGCGCCACGCGTCGATTGTGGTCAGCGCGCCGTTCCTCGTAGGATCGACGATTCTGTACTCGCCGGTGTTCGGGTTTGAACTCGACTGCACGAATGCCCAGCCGTAAGATCGAATCCATCCGCGTCCTGCAGCCGCTCCGATTGCGAGTGTCTCGTTCCCTCGGCGGACCTTCAGGGTGCTCCAATTAACGCTCCCGTTGAACGGGCATCCGATCTGGTTCCATCCTGGAGACAGGTGGATATCGAAGTTGGCCGTGCTGCTCGCCAGGCTCCCGACTCGGCGACACGGTCATGGTGGTTCCACCATAGACCTTCATCCAGTAGCCTCCGCCGAGTTCGATATCGGAAAGAGGCAGGTCCGGCGTACCAGGCAGTCCGGGTACCGACCGATAGTATGCATAGTCGTTTTGCAGCGGGCGGAACTGAGCCAGCGCGTATGAGCCATCGCCGAAGACCGATCCGGGGAATGCGTTCGCCGGATGGATCGGGATGGAGATCATATCGAGACCTCGAACCTGCGACGAGGGCCCTGTGACACTGATCAGTACCCAAGCGGATTCAGCCTGAGCGTAGTCAGCGTCGCCGGCCCATGTTGCCTTGACACTCCAGCGAGGTCCAGGCAACACACCGATCATGTCGGGCGTCCACGATGTCGAGAATATGCCGTTGGCCCCGGTGGTCACTGTCCGGGTGAACTGCGAATCATCCGGCCGCTTGAAGGTCAGCGTCAGAGGCGCGGACCTGGCCGGCGAGATGCTTCCAGTCAGAACACCGGCAACGCCGATCCTCGGAGCGGTCGCAGGCTGGTTGACCTGCACACTCGCCACCGGCTTCGATGTGACACTGGGTCCGGTGCCTCCGGCTGGGTTGGCGTTCTCGAGTTCGAAGTCCTTCGTCCTGAACACAAAGGTGTGCGTGCCTGCCGGCAGCCCCTGCTTTGCGTAGGTGTATGTAACTCCCGTCTCGAAGTCATTCTGATTCGCGACCTTCACCATGTCGAAGGTCAGCGGGGCTCCGGCCCCATTGATGTAGATGTCGAGCTTCACGTACTCGGGAAGATCGCCATCATCGTCGCTGTAGATGACACTATACGTATAGACCGTATCCGTCCAGCGGCTTGTCGGATTGACCATGCCGACACTCAGCTCCGGCGCGTGGTTCACGTGTACAAGCGGGCCGTTGATCGTCGCGGTCTGGACAGCGTTCTCCAGTCCGTCACTTGCCGTGACGTAGAAGCTGTTCGCGTTCGGATCATCGCTCGTAATCAGATCTGACCCGGCGAGAGTCTTGTGATAGCGGACACCGGCGGTTACGAAATCCGTCCCCGCGGACGTATCCAGAGTCATCGCGTAGGATATCCCGTTGACCCAGACTCGGACGTACCCGAGGGTCGCATCCGGCGCACGGTTATCGGCGTCCTTGTAGGTGACCGTGAACTCGTAGGACATGCCCGCGTTTCCGTATGTCGGGGTGACAGCCGCGTTCAGCAGGACAGGCTTTCGGTTGATGTAGAACTCCGGATCCGTCACGCCCAGGATCGGGTATCTGCCAACCACCCATCCGTCCGATCCCTCGAAGTGGAATGTGTGCTTACCCGGGGTCAGCAGAGGATTCGCGCTGTCGACTACGGCGGTGAACTCGGCGCCGGTCACGTAGTTCGGCACGCCGGCAGGGCCCGTCATATCGACACCGGTAAGCGCTCCATCTACGAACAGCTTCACGTATCCTGTGACGTAATCTGCGTCTCGGAAGATCGGCGCGTCACCATTGGCATCCGAGTAGGTGATCTTGAAGGTGAACAGTCCCCCTGCCAGACCGATCTGCGGCGTGACCAGTTCGCTGTTCAGCCCCTTGGTCATCAGCGGAGGCAGATTGCCCAGCGGAGCGGTCTTGGTGATCCTCAGATTGGTGATCTCGCCTATCGCAGGGTACCGCACCACAGTTGTGCGACTCAAACCACCCTCACCGATGAGTTCGTTGGTCGAGGACATGAAGTGGACTGCGTAATCGCCCTCGCCGAGGCTGTTCAGGCGGTATGTGTATTCCGCACCGTTGGCGCAGTTGTTATCGTTCGGATCCTTGCTCAACTGGATCTTGCCTATGCTGAACGCGTTGCCTGCGGCAACACCGGGCAGGATTTGCGCGAGGAGCGTGACAGTGTTCGCCGTATTGCTCTCGACCCTGTAGGACGTGCCTGAGGCCGTGCCGTTCGTGAACTGCAACGGCAACCCCGCGAACTCGTTGACAGTCCAAGTCGGGGTGCTGCCGTCGAGATTCTCGGCAGTCACTACAGTCCCTGAGAACGACCGGACTTTGAAGTCGTTGAGCGGCTCGGGTGGTACGCCAATGATGATCGGCGGGACCGACGGGTCAACCTTGCGTATGAAGACTACCGGAGTGCCGCTGGTCGGCCACTCGTTGTTCGCGTCGGTGTACACGACCCCGAAGTTCACCCACTGCGACGTGCTGATTGCACTGCCCGGAGTCGGGAATACCGCTCCGCTTGAGGGCGCCGTGAGAGTCGGTTTGTTGTTGACATACGGTCCAGGTATCCATGTGACCGCGCCGATTGGATTATCGGAAGACCTGCCTCCAGTGTTGTCAAAAACAGCGAAGCCGCTGCCATCGGACGCCTCGAAGTAGTAATGGTGAGGCAACTGAGGCGTGAGCGCAGTCGTGCGGTAGAAGTAGGTCACGCCGTTCTTATAGTTGGGCTCTCCGCCCGCCGCCCTGGTCATGTCGAACGCCGTACCGTCGATTCGGACTCGGATGTAGTACGGAGGCTGACCCATCGTACCATCCTGATCGGAATAGGTCACCCTATAGGTGAACTCGGACGTGGACGCACCGGGATTCGGCGATACACTACCGCTGGACAGAGCCGGAGCATGGTTGACGCCGACATTCGTAGGCCCGGCGGTGGCGAACCAGTACTGGATATAGGCCGTCGGCAGCACCGGGTCAGTGGATATCAGGCCGTTGATGTAATCGATCGAGTCGAAACCAACTTCGTTATCCGCTCCGTCGAATACCAGGGGATTACTATATGGGTTCTCCGTCGGCGCGTCCGGAATGGGGCCGACGATCGGTTTGTGTGCCGTGGTAAAGACAGGCGCGTTAGGATCCGGCGCGTCCTGCCGCTCGCCTTTATACAGCGGAGTACCGTCCGCCTGGCGTGTGAACCAGATAGTACCCGCGCTCGGTGACTTCACTGCATCATACTCAGCTACGTCATAGCGGTCGGAGGCTACGAAGCAGTAGTAGTAGTCCTTGCCGGCGGCTTCACCAGTGAGCCTGCTCGAATAGCGGAATAGCGCGCCGTCACCACTATACACGTCGTCGCTCGGGTCCGCGGGGTCCATCAGGTGGCCGTGGTCCCATGAGATGCTACCGTTCGCCTGCACCTGGCCGATGTAGACGTCCAGGTACTTGGGCGCGTGGTTGTCTATGTCGACATAGCGAACCGAGTACTCGAAAAGAGTCGCACTGTTGTTGGCCCCGTCGGTAGCGACAACCGATCCGTCAAGGAGCTGAGGGATGGTGTTCCGGTTGATGTACGGGCCGAATATCCAGGACTCGGGCCGCGCGCTGTTCCAGTAGACAGCCTCTCCCCTGCGCTGGTCACGGGTATCGGTGACCGCGCCCCAGTCGTCTACGAACTCGAAATAGAAGCGCCTCTGGCCTTCCTGGAACTGCTGGGCCATATTGGCGGTGTCGAATATATACTTGACGCCCACGCCGTCGAAATCGCTGTCGGCGGGGTTCTCCTTGATCATCTCACCGACGATCACCTGGCCGTCCGCAAACTCGATGAAGATCTTTGCGGAGTAGGGCCGCTGATTGTCCGCATCCTTGTAGGTGACGGTATAGCGGAATTTGTCACCGGCGGTGCCCGTCGGCGGGTCTACGGACGGGTTCTCGAGAACCGGTTTGTGGTTCACATACGGACCGTAGAACGCGTGTTGGCCTTCATAGTGATGTCCTTCGACCGGGTACCGAACGCGCTTCAGGCCGTCGCTCGCCGTGAAGAAGTAGGAGTGCGGTCCGGGCAGCAGCTCGATGGGATTCGGCAGCTTATACACCACGCCGTGCTTCACATCGCTGCCTGTCTCGTTCTCCGGGCTGCGAACCAACGTGAAGCGACGATACTGAGTGCTCGGGTCATTCGCATTCGGGGTCCTCGTGTTCGAGTTGTTGACCCAGACGCTGATCTCACCGCCCGATCCCTGCTGCTGCTCGGGGGTGACGCCATAGAGGTGCTGGTACATAATCGGGAAGTCCCACTTCTGGTTCTGCGCGCCGCCAACTAGAATCCATCCGGTCTGAGGGTTCACCATCATATAGACCGGGGACACGGTGGTAATCCCCGGATTCTGTGTCTGGGGCGCCTGGAGTCCGATGCTGACCACGGGATGGTCGTCCGCAGGGTAGTCATATGGGTTGGAAACGCCCGGTTGCAGCGTCGGCCTGTCCAGGTACAAGCTCGTATTGTAGGCATCCATGAAGCTGCGCCAGTCCCCATGGCGTGACCGGTTGAACGGCGTGTCGAAGGCCCTGCGGATTGGATCCTCAGGCGCAGGATCGAGCCAATCCGGCATGCCTCCGTTCTTGGTCCTTATGTAGTCATCACTGCAGCCGATGAACCATTCGTATTCACCGATCGGCAGACCGACGTAGTCAAGATGATGGGGGGTCTGCGGTTCGATGTAGTAGACATACTCCACTCCGTTGGTATAGTCGTTATCCCCAGGGTTCGCCTTCTGCATGGGAATGCCGATGAAGTCACGGTTCGGGTACTCCGCATCCCATGACTTGTTCTTAAGGTAAAGAACAACACCGGTGCTGGCTTCAGGGGGGTCGGGGCGCTTAAACACGAAGCCGTCACCTATCGCCCCACCCCAGCCAGACATATACGGGATTGGTGGCAGGTTGTCGGAGTTCTGGTATATGACCCGGAACTCCCAGCAAGTCGAGGTCGAGCCATCGTCAGGATTAGCCGCATCGTCAGGCTCGCGCCACTGGAAATTCTCGTTCAAGCCAAAAGATTGGATGGGCTTTGGCGCACCCGTAGCGTCGTTATACGCGTAATAAGCATAGAGAAAATCACGGTCCCCGGACTGCCCGGCATAGCGTCCGCTCAACGTTGGGTGCGAATCATGGATGATTACCTCGCAGGTCTCCGGCCCCACGGCCACCGGAGCCGGCGGCGGGTCGCCGGGAGCCCCCGGCGGCGGCTGATCCGCCGCCACGACGTAGACGGTCATCGCGGCAACGGGGTCTTTGGCAACGAAGCCCGGCAAGTAGTATACATCCTGCAGGTCTGCTATCGGATGGGTCGGGTCTCGAAAGGCTGTAAACCCCTGTGCCGGCGGTGCCGGGGGATACGCGTTGGGGTAAGACGCCCGGAAGTTCAGCCCGGCGGTCACCCGGAACTCATAGAGCCTGCCCTCCGGAGCTGCTGGGCTTCCCTTGCCTGCTGACTGGGGAAAGACGTAATACGTGAAGCCCACATAGGGCACATAGGTGCCGATCTTGAGCGAATTCGCAATCGGCAGTCTGCCCCCGTCAGTCTCATGCCAGTTGAACTGAATGGTGTATATCGTATTGGAAGTGCCCTCGCCGGGCGGATCGCTGTCTTCACCCCCGGGCAGAGACGGCGTGATGCGGAAATTGTCGATGCTGGCGGCTTGGGCGCCGGCCACCAGCACGGCTATGAGCACTATGACTGCAAGAAGGCCATTTGTAAGTTTTTTCATATGATAAATACCTCCGGAGATCTCGGAAAGATTGCCGGTGAGACAGATTGCGATCATGGAGTCGGAGGGCCTCCACCGTCGCCATCACCACTCGGGGGCGGCGCCCCGCCGACGCTGGCGCCAATCTGCGCCACGGGAGTTACCATCACCGCCTTGATTCGCGAGTCGAGGATCTTGATCCAGTACCCCTGCCAGGGCTTGAGCTGGGTTGTGCGCTGACTGGACCAGTTCCATGTGTTGAAGTTGGTGTTCCACCACCAGAACGTCCTGCTGATCATCAGCCCCTTGATAGCCTCATCATACGTGAGGGTTCCGAGCGTTTCCGTGTAGAAGGACAGCTCGCCGGCCGTAATCGCGTATAGGTACGGGTTGCCGATCATGTTCCATCCGAGGTTGACGGGGATGAGACGACCGACGAGACCATTCCACGGTACCGGGGTGAAGTTGCCGGTCGGCATATCAGTCGAGTCCGGCCTCGAAAGCTTCATCCAGTACGCTTCGCCCGGAATCACGCTGAGCACCTCTTCGTAAGGGTAGAGCGGAGCGCTTGTCGGCAGGCTGGCATCATATCGGAGCATCCTGGTCACGCTTCCGGGATCGAAGCCCAGTGCCGTGGTCGGGTTGGCATCAGTGAAATCGAACGGCACGGAAACCTGCTGCCAACCATAAAGGAAGGGCTGCTTCGATATGGCGGGTACGTGAATGTCTCTCTTCACGATCGTGCCGCCCATCGGATACGCATTGACGGATACGTGGTACGTCAGGATGCCGGTGTGGGTCCCGTCCGCCTTGACCAGCCAGGAAACGGCTCCATCCGTGTTGGCCTTGATCTGCGCAATTGTCTTGGTGAACTTGGTCTCCGATGGATCGAGAGTCAGTCCGGCCGGCAGGACCAACGTGAAACTGCAGTTGCTGAGATCAGTGCTCTTGTCCTGATTCTCCAGAAAAGCGTTGATAGTAAAGGACGCAGGGCCGAATGACTCCGCCCCTGTGGTCGAATCCATGAAGTACTTCAGTATCCTGGGGCTGGAGGCGGCCGCGGCGTATCTGGGACGATCCATACTGGGCAGGATCGTAGATATGTTACTTGCCGGGTTGCCGATGTAGCTTACGATAACCCGCTTCTGGCCGGGACGCACAGTGATCGGCTTCCAGAACGCCGCGTAGCACACGTCAGTGCTGATGAGGTCCTTTTCGGGTAGATCGTAGCCCCATACAAGCTTTGGCTTGGCCACCAGACTGAGGGGATCGCTCACATAGCTCCAACTGGTCGGCCGGAGGATGGAGTACTCATCTATCCCGATCACATCCGGGCGAGTAGCACTGTTCGCGTCGTAGATGGCGCGTATGCCCTGCCCGGGGTCAGACGCTGAGTTGTAGAACTCAATACTCGGACACGCCCGTGTATCCAGGGAGGGATCGCCCGGGACCGGGAACAGTGTGCGGTGCTCGATGATAGGGAACCCGGCACACGCACGACATTGTTTCCGCTCAGTACTCCCCCGCAGGTGGGCTCAACTATCGTGTCGGTCCAGAACTTGAGGCCAATCTCATGACTATAGGAATCATTGTTGGTCAGAGTCCACTTAAACTGGGCAACGTCGTGGAACAGCCTGATCTCTTCTTCGCACTCGATCAGGAGGGGATGTTCGTCCTGGGTCGGAGTGGGCTGCCATACGCTTCTGATGCATTGCTCGCCAGGAGCAATCGAGGGCTGAACCAACCAACGGCCATCGGATTCGATGTCACCCCAGAGGCCGAGATTCGCACCCTTCTCGAACGTGGCCCAAGATAGCACGGTATCCGGGGCCTCGCCCGTAAGGATGTCCGTCAATATCTGCACTCCGCCAAAGAAGAGCACCGGTTTGTCGTCATCGGTGGAGCTGAGGGGGTCTCCGGCCACATTCCACATTTCGTGAATACCGGAATCCGCATTGCCACTGCGATACAGAGACACACCGATGTATTCGTTGTTGATCGTGATGGCTTCTCCAGCCTCATCCTGTGCGAAGACTTCGACTGGCAGCAGGAGAAGGACGACTGCAACTAACAGAAGCCCGTATGATGCGAGATTGCGTTTTGACAACATGGTCCTCCGTTGAGCAATATCTGTGCACCGGCTACTACTACATAGGATCTGTGGTGTAGCCGGGATTGACTGTCAATACAGCGTCAGGTCCGCCCGCTATCTTGGCACTATCGATATAGACAATCCGGTCTGTGCCGGGTGAGTTGGCAACGACTTTCACGAAGACGGTTATCTGAGACGCCTGTGCCTGCGCATAGGCAACCTGCTGAGTCCACTGGTCGACGGTTCCCTCGACTGAAGATGACCAGATCACGCTGGCGCTCATCGGATCGAAGCCACCGGTCGGGTCTATCCCGACCTGAGTACCCTCGCCGGCCGGCCAAGCTCCCAGCCGCTTCGTCCACGCGGAGAAGGAATATCGCTCGCCGGGGACAACCGCCACCGGCTGGTAGACTCCGCTGAAGAACAAGCCTGGGTTCGGTCCGATCGGAGCGATCTTCTGGGACGCACTGTCGGAGAGTCCGGGCGTGCCAAGTGAGAAATACGCAGAGCCGCTGACGGTGAACGGGAACCAGTTCTCGCCGGCGGAGCCGAGGCAATTGGGAGCATCTGCCGTTGAGGTAAACGAGCCCAGGAATGACGCGTTAAGGATCTGTGCATTGGAAGGCCCCGCGACTTTGACTCTGATCCACTGGGCTTCCCACGGCCGCATCACAGCGGTGCTGATGGGCGCGGTCGTGTAGGTCTGTCTGACCGCATCGTAGCTGTAGATATAGTTGGCAACCCATCCCTGTTCGACGGCTTCCTGAGCGGTGAGCCGAAGGCCACCGAAATCGAATATGGCGCTCTGCCACGGAGTGGGCGATACATACGGGCACCCCACCATGTTCCACCCGAAGTAGAGTCCTATGGCATAAGGAGCGCTTCCCACCTCAGAGGCGAAAGACGGATCGAGACCGGGCACTGACAGGCCATTGCTGCGAACCTTGAGCCAATAGCCGAGACCCGCCGGGGGTGTCGCCACGGCGAGGTCACTCGGATGCACGAGCACGTTGCCGATCACGCTCGCCGGCTGGAATGTCGCTTCGTTATCCATGCGACCGCCGGCGGAGTATGCTGCATAGCTGGCGGTATCGCTGTCGGCGTATGCATAGCGCCAGAGCTGAGCCGACGATCCGATCACAGTTTCCGGACTGATGCTGCTATCGAGTATGTACGGCACTGAGAACATATGCCATCCCGCGTTCAGTGCATTCGCTCGAACGACGAAGTTGGTGGTGTCCGTTCCGGTCGGGATGATAGGAGGAGGCGTTACGAACTCATAGTCGCTGACGGCCGTCACGACAAGCGAATGTGAACCTGTGGCGACCGGATAGTCGAAGAGCAAGTATGTCTTGCCGGCAGCGGCGTCGAGTGTGTAGTAGAACTTGTCCCAATCCGATATAGCCCCGCCTGAGCCGCCTATGATGAGCTGTCCGTCGATGCGTACTTCGATAGTCTGCTTATTCGCATGTCGGAAGTCGATCCGGAATCTGGGCCGGGAATTCGTGACGATGCTCGATTTGGCCGGCGTCTGGATCTTTACCTCAATCGACGCCTTTTCCAGGGCTTTGCGGAGGTTCACCATGCCCCGGCCATAGGTGTCGTTCGGTCGGCCGAAACCGATCGGAGTGGCTGTGCTATAGAGAATATCCTTGATATCGCCGGACGGGACACCATGCGAGAAAAGCAGTGCCACGGCACCTGTTACAACCGGCGCTGAGAACGAGGTGCCGCTCTGGAACTCGGCGATGTAGTTGCCATACGCGTCCGGGAACGTATTGCTGATAGCCTGGATACCGATCCCTGACGAGAGAGAGCCCGGAGGACCGATGGGAGGAGGCTGAGGACCACCGCCCGGGTCGCCGCTCGGCGGTTCGCTTGCGGCCAGCGCCCTGCTCCAGGCAGTGCTGACTATGTCCTCACCGGGTGCGACGAGGTCCAGCGCGCGACCACGCTGAGAAAACGTGCTCACGATGTCGTGGGAATCCGTGCAGCCAACCGATATGACGTCCTCCATTGCTGCCGGATAGCCCACCGGATAGGCGCCTTGTTCCCAACTATTCCCGGAAGCCGCCACGATAATGATCCCGGACTCCACTACGCGCCGTATCTGCGTCACCAAGAAGGGCGACCAGGGGGACTGACCACCGAGGCTCATGTTGACGACGTTCACCCGCAGCGGCTCTCCTGTCTTGGAGGAAACCTCGGTGTCCCTGTATCGGATCACATATTCGAGAGCCTCGTGCAGGGCATCCTCATAGAAGAGAGCATCAAGGTCGCTGGCCGCTTTGACGGGCAGTATGCGCACGCCCTCCCAGCAGATGCCCGCTATTCCTATATTGTTGTCAGTCTCCGCAGCTATGATACCGGCGCACATCGTTCCGTGCATCCAACCGCCCAAGCCGACATCGGTCTCGGGGGGAGAAGGATCCATATCCCACTGAGCGGTGTCCGGTGGAATCAAGCCGTTGGGACCGATGACGTTCGCAGGGCTCAGGATCAGCCTGTTCACCAGATCGGGATGCGGCGTGCGAACCAGCAAGGGGCCATCCGAGACCGAGCGCGTCCGGATGCCGGTATCGATGACGGCTACTATGACGTCGCTGCTTCCCTTCTGCAGTTCCCATGCTTCAGGGGCATGTATATGCTGTTTCGTGGCATCGAGGGGATCCGGCTGAAGCGGCCACTGTCCGTGCAGAAGACCCTCCAGGTCGTAGGAGGCGGGATAGTGCTCATCGTTCGGCGTTGGGGAGAGCAGAGGCCAATACACGTGATTCGGCCGGACATCCGATACGACTGGGTACTTCTTCAGTATTCCCGCCTTGCCATCCATGAATGTCTTCGCCGGCGCCCGGATCCCGGCAGGTCGAGAACGTAGGTGTTCGTGCCGCTGAGCCGGCGCGCCGCACGGCTGCCGTATGCAGCGTTGAGGGCTGCGAGATCGACTTCCGTATGACCCGCTTTCAGGGTGATGAGTACCTGATTGGCTGCATAACTCGGTTGGCTCGCGGACGGATATGGCCGCCGCACGAACGTATCCGCACCCCAGGAATTAGCTGCAAGCAGGCACACTGCAACTGCCAGCACCACTACAACTCGTCCGTGACTCATGAACTCCTTCAGCTTTCTGATCATTGTGTTCCCCACTTTCCTTGCACCAGCTTACAGGATCAGAGATTCGGGGGTCCTGGAGGCCCACCGCCGGTATCCGGAGGGGGGTTGTTGCCGCCACCCGGATTCGTTCCCGGAGGAGCATCTACGGTGAACTCGCCCCATGCGTCGCTGTAGATGAACCTGGTGTTCTTCGGTCCGCTGGCAGCGGCGGAAGCCTTGTTGCCGTCCTTTATCGCAGGCACCGGACCTGGGCTGTCGCCCATCTTCTTCGCGCCAACTCTCCAATACAGAGTCTGGCCGGCCTGTACGCCCGCGAACTCCGCAGCGTTGGCGAGCTCGTTGGTCACCGCAAGCTGGAACGGACCCGCGATCTTTCGGATGTCCGGGCTGCACCAGGTCTTGCTGCGCTCGAAACCTACCGAGGTGGACACCTCTAGCCTGTACGTATCAGCACCTACAGATGCACCCCACTCGAACAATATGTTGGTGAGAGGCAGATCCGTCGCCTGATCGGGCGAGATGCACGTCGGTCGCGTGACGTATGTCGCCATCCCGGCAAACACAGGAGTGGTCTCCCAGTAGGTGAAGGTTGCCGTGGCCGGGCTCAGCCGTCGGTAAAGGGCCGAGACCCAGAACTTATGAGTCCTCCCTACGGTGATTCCATTCGAAGTTGGTATGGTCAGGGCCTGCAATGCATGATCCGAGTCCGGGAAGGAGTAGCTGAGATCCGCGGTATCTGATGTGTCTATGCTCTGTGAGTGGTCGAAACTCCCGACCGCATTCGAGAGCGGAGGAGCGAAGTCTCGCCCGACGGCCAGCACAGGGCCGACATTGCTGTAGTTGTCCATCCAGACGTGGTATTCAATTACGTTGTCAAATCCGATATTGGGCGGGGTATTCCACTCTACCATGACGCCCCCATCATCCTCGGGAGGGTTCACGTCCGGGGATGCGCCGGCCATCGCGACGGCTCCAGGCACTGACTCGCTCTTGCTCCCTCCCTGGCCGGAGAGTGCGAAAATGCCCACGAGAATCGCAAGTCCCCACGCCAGACTGCTTCCCTTGACTATGCTCTTCCTCGGTGACTTCTTGGGCGGAGAAACGCGATTCGAATCGCCGTAGTCCGCCATTTTGTAAACGGCGCGGACTCGGTCTTCCGGCTTCACGCCTCGGGGAGCTCTTACGATGGACGCGCTGGCATCATTCGCGGATGCTTTCGTTACACGGATCTTGCCGACGACCTCCTGCTTACCGCCATCTATGTAGCGCAGGACGATCATCTCCAGACCTGCCTCGAGGCCTTCCTGGGATCCCTTGTTGAGGAGGACTTCGGTCGTGCCGACGCAGTTGAGAACCGTGGCTTCGGGGATGATGTAGGAGACCATCGTCTCGACGGCATTTCGAGCGGCGTCCTGGATTGCCTGGACGACCATCTTGTCTTCATCAGCCGTGTAGCCGATGTGCGGCTGGCTGACTCCGCTCGCGAAGGCCCCATTCACCAGTTCGCCGGATGCAACATCGAGCATCTTGACGGCGACGCGAGCCTCGGCGGTCTTCTTGTCTTTGTCTATCTTGACGGACAGGAGTTCTCCGCTTACGACTGATGAGACTTCCGACTCCTGGCCAAGTCGGATCATCGCCGCCTGGTTCATATTCGAGTCGTAATCGAGCTGCTTCATCTTCGCTTCCAGCGAATCGCTCGGAATCACACCGAACTTGCCGGAGCGAATCAGCTCCAGAACAACGGCGTCCGTGGCCATTCTGCCGAACATCTGCCCGGCCATCTTGCTGGAATTGTGGAAGTCGATCACGGCGACCTGTGAGATGCCCTGGGCTCTCACCGACGGCGTGATTATCGCTGTAGTGCATAGTGTCAGCACGACAGAGAAGATACATAGAAGGCTGATCGGCCAACGTGTTGCATAACTTCTGAAGGGTCTCACAGGAATATGTCCTCCTAGACGAATTGGCCCGGCCCACTTGCCGGTGCTATCTCAACGGGATTCCATTCTCATCGGTGACGAAACAGGAATTGCCTGAGGGGTCAGGGCGACACGGACCGATTCAAAATGCGGATTCCAAGCGGGGTACTGATTCGTATCCGTTATAAGTGCTTTCGTGCCGCCGGTCTTTCCGGCTGATCGATCTCTGGAATGCGACATATGAATAACCATGACGTACTGCCCGCGCAGCAGAGTCACGCTTTCAACCCCTATTAGCTGTGGGCAATACCCACAAGTCAGCCCCGGATCCACGAGCGATTGGGGCGCTAACAGGCCCAAGTATAGCACAGCTAACATCGCAGTGCAAGTGATTCTTGGATGTCCGACCAGAGTCTCTCTACCCGCCTTTTTGTTGTGCGCAATGTCCCCTCGGTGCTGATAACCCAGTCGGCGTGCTTTGCCTTTTCCTCCATCGGTAACTGCGCTCTCATGCGCAGAAGTGCATCGCGCCAACTTATGTTGTACCGTCTTTGTAGACGGTCTATCTGAGCGTCTTGTTCCGCCGAGGCCAGCAAAACTTTATCGACCAGGCTCGTGGCGCCCACCTCGATAAGCAGTGGAATCTCGACGACCAGTACGCCTGAGCCCTCGCGGCGGAAGACATCGATCTGCCGGGAGATCTCCGCCATGACGCGAGGATGAACGATCTCCTCCAGCCGGTTGCGCTTCGAGGCATCCCGAAAGACGACTTCCCCGAGCTTTCCGCGGTCTATTTCCCCGTCCACCAGGATGTCCGGGCCGAAATCCTCTACGACCAGGCGAGAGACATCCGACCCCGGTCTGAGCAATTCGTGCACGATCTCGTCGGCGCTGACACGCTCTGCGCCAAGATCCTCGAACATGCGGGCAACCGTGGTCTTGCCGGTTGCCACACCGCCCGTGATCCCCACGACAAATGGTTTGGGGCAATAAGAAGAGCCAGTCCGCTCAGGCTGCTGCCCGCGGACTGGCTCTTGATTCTCGTTGTGATTCACGTTCATGGCATTCGCCGTGCCCAGGTTGCGATCGTCTGCGGGGCCGAGGGCAGAGCCATGGCCTCTACTCGGCCTCGACTTCCTCGGCCTTGGCTTCGGGCTCGACCTCCTCGGCTTCGGCGACGGGAGCTTCCACTTCCTCCGCCTCGGCGACCGGAGCTTCCGCTTCAGCGGTTTCCTCGATCGCGGGAGCCTCGACCTCCGCTGTCTCATCGACGGCGGGAGTCTCCGGTTCGAGCATGTCCTCCGCGAGGTCATCATCAGCGTCGGAATCCGACTCGACCGGCGCACGCGGCGCTCTCTTGCGGGCGGGCTTCTCAGCCTTCTGAGCCTCACGATCGGCCATGCCGGCCTGCAGTTCCATCAACTGCGAGCCGACCAGGTCGCCGAGAGTCATGCGTCCGCCGCCCTCAGATGAGGATTGCCTCGATGGCTGCCGGTAGCTATTATCGTACTCCTCGCGTTCCTTATCTTCCCTGATCTGGCGGATGCTCAGCGTCATTCTGCGCTCTTCAGGCTTGATATCCACAATCTTGGCCTGAAGCGTCTCGCCTATGGAGACGACATCCTCCGGACGGTTTACCCGGCGGCGACTCAACTCGGAGTTCGGTATGATCGCCTCGATGCCACCCTCGAGTGCTACGAATGCGCCGAATGGGACGAGCCTCGAGATCGTGACTTCGATTGTCTCGCCGACATTATACTTGGACGACAGGTGCGCCCAAGGATCCGGCAGGATTTGCCGCATGCCGAGAGATACCCTGCCCTGCTCCAAGTTCAGCTTGAGGACGACGACCTGTATCTTCTGGCCGACTTTGACGACTTCGGCCGGATTGCTGATCCTCGTCCAGGACATCTCACTGATGTGGAGCAGGCCGTCGATGCCGCCGAGATCCACAAATGCGCCGTAGTCCGTGATTCTCCGGACGACGCCATCACGTACCTGGCCCTCGGCGAGCGAGGCGACGGTGGTTACGCGCTTCTTCTCGCGCTCTTCCTCGGTCGCAAGCCGGTGCGACAAGACGACCTTCCGACGCTCGCGGTCAACCTCGATGACCTTCAGCGGCAAAGACTGTCCGATGTACTTCTCGAGGTTCTTCACTTTTCCGCTGCCGACATGCGATGCCGGTACAAAACCTCGGATGCCGAGATCTACCACCAGGCCACCCTTGACGCGATCCGTCACCATGGCCATGATGACCTTCTTCTCTTCCATGGTGGCTTGCACGCGCTCCCAGGCCTTCTCGAAATCGGCGCGCTTCTTCGAGAGTATCAGATTGCCGTCCTGGTTTTCCGTCTCCATTACGTAGACGCTGATCTTCTCGCCTACCGAGACGACATCTTCTGCCGACTGATAGGGGCCGGTGGACAACTCGTGGGGGCGTATGATCCCTTCCGACTTGGTGCCGACATCTACGAGCACGCCTTCCTTATCTATATGAACGACTACTCCCGGAACCACATCGCCTTCCGTCAGTTCACGGAAGGTGCCGGAGTAGTCCATTTCCGATTCTCCTCGGGGCTTTTGAATTGGCGGCTTAGGTTTTGTCGCCGGCACGACTTCTGCCGGAGCTTCGACTGCCGGAGCCTCGGCCTCTATGGGAGGCTCGGCGACCGCCTCAGGCTCGGCGCCAAGGTGGTGGCTTCCATTTCATTCTCCACCGCCTCGACCGCCTCCATCTCGGGTACGGTCTCCTCAGCCTCGGCCGATTCCATCTCGACCTCAACAGCGGTCTCCTCGGATGCGATCACCTCCGGCTCGGCCGATTCCGCCTCGACTTCGGCGGCGATAGCTACCGGAGCGGTCTCTACCGTCTCGATTGCCTCAGTTGGCTCTGTGGAAGTCGTGTCTTCCTGTTCTGTTGCTGACTCGATTTTTGTGGCTTCGAGTTCCATCTCGTCGGACATTGTCATATCTCCTCTCTTTATCAGGCGTGGAATCGGTAACCGCCTGACTCTCGGGCAGCACTGCTTGCCCGGTCCTGGATTTCGGGACATCCGCACGGCGCATGTCCTCTGGCTGCAACCCGCTTGTGGCAAGGTCGCCAACTTGCACGGTCTCGAATGACCGGTATGGCGTCATATGGCGCCGGAGCACATTATAGCACAACACCCTTGATTGTGCCAATACTCCGAAAACGCCCCGCTGTTCAGTGTGAATCTTCCCCCTTGCGCGCCCGACAGCCGAAGTACAGTTCTATACCCCTTCCCGTGATCATCGACCCCGTGAGGGCCATGATGAAGAGCAGACCGACTCGCGCGAGCATGAGCAGGGCCACGCTGCCGAGACCGCCGAGAGAGAGCGTGAGCGTAGACGTGCCCCAGATACGCTCCGCCGGGCCCATGAAGAGCCACAAGGATGTCGCAAATACGAACAGGAGGATCAGGATGCCAAGCGCGAATACGATCAACCCCAAGGTACGGGTACTTCGATCCATCTATGGTACTTCCTTCCGGTTTTCCTCAGCATATCACGGACATCGCCGCTTTCGCAATCATGCAGGAACCTCCGGGTGCATTTCTGCAGAGTGAGTCAGCCTCTCGTTATGCCACCAGAGTGGCTACTCGAGGAGAACGGTTGGGTAGCTTGCCAAGCTTCCCAAGCCCAAACCCGTCTAGTCGCGAGTAGGTTTCTCTGGAAACCATATCGAGAGACGGTCGCCACCCACTCAACTCGAATGCACCCGGAACCTCCGGCCGAAATCAGCGTCCTATGGTATGTCGCGATGCATCCGAGAAAGAAAGGGTATGAACGTAACAATGAAGCGAACAAAGCTCGTGGTACTGGGCCTGACATCCGTCGTCGCACTTGCGGTGGCGATCACCGGTCTCCAGGCCAATCTCAGTAAGGGAGACAAAGCTTCCGACTTCAAGCTCTCGAAGTTGGACGGAAAAGAAGTAAAGCTCAGCGACCTCCAGAAGGATCCGAAGAGGAAGGATGCCAAGCGGGTGGTCGTGCTCGATTTCTGGGCAACGTGGTGTCCCCCATGCAGGGAAGAGACCCCGCATCTTCAGAGGCTTCATAAGAAGTATGGCGAGAAGGGGCTCATCATCATCGGAGTGTCCCAGGACTCCGATGGCGCCAAGTCAGTGAAGCCTTTTGCAGATAAGAACAAGCTGACTTACCTGCAACTGGTCGATCCGAAGCATGAGGTCGCCCGCAAATACAGGGTCGGGACCGATTCCGACGACTTACGTCATCGATCGCAAGGGCGTGATTCGAAGCGTGCAGCTCGGATTTGCCCCAGGCATGGAAAAGAACCTGGAGGAAGAGATCAAGGCTCTGCTTAAGTAAGCATCAGACGAGGTATCGGGAGAAGTGCTTATGACTGTATCGTTTGCCATGGCGTTTATCGGTGGGTTTCTCTCCTTCATATCGCCATGCGTGCTGCCACTGGTGCCGGCGTACATATCCTACATGTCGGGGGTATCCGTTGAAGAGCTGGCAACCAGCACACGCAGAGAATCCGCCTACCGGGCAGGTTTTCGGTCGGTGTTCTTCGTGATGGGCTTCTCACTGGTGTTCATTGTCATGGGAGCCTCTGCAACTTCGCTGAGCCAGGCACTGGCAACCTATCGTCCGATACTCATGCGAGTCGCCGGCGCAGTGATAGTAATATTCGGCCTGCACATGCTCGGCGTGTTCAGGATCAGGGCTCTCTATGCCGAAAAACGGTTCCACGTGCGACTGAAGAGTGTGGGATACCTCGGCGCCTTTCTTCTGGGGCTTGTGTTCGCCCTCGGTTGGACACCCTGTGTGGGGCTCTACCTGGGACCCATTCTCGGGTTGGCGGCAAACACTGATACGCTTGCCAAAGGGATCGCTCTGCTGGCCGTCTACTCTCTCGGACTCGGAGTGCCGTTCGTCCTTACCGGCTTCATGACCAGCCGGGCAATCGGTGCTATGAACCGCATCAAGCCTCACTTCAGGAAGATCGAGATCGCGAGTGGCGTGCTGCTGATCGTTGTCGGCGTCCTCGTATTCATCGGCAGACTTCAGGAGCTATCGGGTTACATTCCAAGCTTCCTGCCCTCGTAGCACACGCCGGAGACAATGAAAAGAGGTAGGGGACGAATCCCCTACCTCTTTCCGCACAATCCGTTCAGACTGATTGCACAACTGACTCGGTACTCAGCCCGAGTGGGACTACTTGGGTTTTGCCAGCATCTTGCCGAGCTTCGCGAGATCGGCCTTGCTGATATCGCCCTTGGCCCCGCACAGATCCGGGATCGCCTCGTGCAAGGGCTTCCTGAGCACCTGCTTCGAGACCTCGTTCAGCAGAGCCGCGCCCATCTGTTCGCGAGACATATTCGCGGTGTAGATGAACGGGTCAGTCTTCTTGTCCCCGGTCCGCTTCTGAGTCAGAATGCCCTTTCGAGCAAGCTTCGCCATCGTCAGCATGATCGTGGAGTATGAGAGCTCCCGACGAGGATACATGATCTTGAAGACCTGCGTCGTACTGACCGGCGGATCCAGGTCCCAAATGATGTCCAGAATCTGAGCTTCCAACTCCCCTAGAGACTGGCCATCTAGACTTCTCCGAATACCCACGTAATCTCTAGCGCCGTCCTTGGAATCCATGTTACATTGCCCCCTTTCAGCCAAACTACTATAGATGCCCCCAAGCCCTGCGGCTAGCGGGCAGTCACATACTACAATAGCTCTTGCGAGCTTGTCAATGGTTTTCTCACAATCGGCTAGAAGATTTCACACACATTTCAATTTTTCAACCCCGCGTCTTCAAATCCTTACCAGTTATAACATGAATCGGCTCTTATCCAGGACTCTGAATCCGAAGATCTGACCGCCGCGTCCAAAACCTCCTGAACCTTCAGTCCATCATAGATGCTGGGGGACGACTGCCGATCGTTGGCGACATTGTCCACGAAGTCGTGGATGCTGGCGATATGATAGCGCATCCAGCCGACGGTGAGCTTCGGGCCGGGAAGAGCCGCCGGTTTGGGGTACTGATGGGCGCACTCGATCCGCTTGAATCCCCTGTCGCCACCGTATGCCCCGCCCTGCAGAGTGGCGTCATAGAAGTCGAGCCAGTTGGGATCCATCGAATTGAAGCGAAACGCGCCCTTTTCGCCATGCGCCTCGAACCGGATCTCGTCCATGGCGCCGGTGGATAGCCGGGATGCCTCCACTGTGCCGACGGCGCCTGATTCGAGCCGAGCCTGCATCCAGAAGACGTCATCGACCTCGACGGGCGCACGCTCGGACGCTCCGGCGCTGACGGGGCGCTCCTTAACAAAGGTTTCCATCGTGGAGAAGACCGACTCGAAGTCGCCGAGCAGGTAGCGAACCAGGTCGATCACGTGCGAGCCCAGGTCGAATGCCGCTCCTCCGCCTCCCCTGGCCTTGTCGAGCCGCCAGGACATCGGCCGGTCGGGATCGATATAGCTGGAATGCAAGTAGGCGACGCGGAACTGGAATATTCGGCCGAGCGCTCCCGATTCCATAAGCTGTTTGGCGCGCAGAATGGCGGGGATGAACCGGTAGTTGAAGGTCATCTGATGGATCGTGGGCGCATCCTTCGCGACCTCCCATATCTCGCGCGCTTCCCTGAGGTTGAGACAGAGCGGCTTGTCGCAGTAGACGTGCTTGCCGGCCTTCAGGGCATCGATCACCTGGTCGTGGTGCAGGTGGTTCGGCGTGCAGATATCGATGAGGTGAATGTCGTCCCTCGCCAGGAGGTCGTGGTAGTCGCGGGTGGCGAACTCGTAGCCGGCCTGGTCGATCGCCTTGCGGCCGCTCTCCTCGGAGGCAGTGGCTACTCCGACGAGCCTGATCTTCGCGGGGGGTGGATCGTAGATCATGGGCAGGCTCTGGTACGAGTAGGTGTGTACCTTGCCCATGAAGCCGTAGCCGATCATTCCAACGCCGAGTTCACCGTTCACTGTTCACCGTTCACTTGAACTTCACCGGGATGCGCACGAGGTCGATCACCGAGCCGTCCTTCGCCGAGTGGGTAAACACCTCGACGAATCCCTTATCGACGCCGACCGGCTTCGTGAAGCTCATCTTGGCGTCGAATGTCCCGAATGCCGGCGCGCCCTCGGAGGTCATGAAAAACGTCTTTCCCAGTTCTTTGTCGTCTTCCGATACGACCCGTGCGTTCATCGCCGCCTCGAAGACCCGTGCGCGGCCTTTGAGGGTGACCGGACTCGTGATCTCCGTGTCGGGCCGGGGCTCCGTGACTATGACGTTGCCGGACTTCGACGTCGACTCGATTGGCTTCGACTCGATCGTCGTCGTCTCCTCTTTCTTCGGGCAGCCGGTGAGAAGTACGAGGCACAGCACGGCGGCGACCACTGCGAGGTAGCAGGTTCTTGTTCTCATCTCAGGACACCTCCAACAGCGTTGTACCGCCACACACTTGCCAGGAAACCTCCGTAGGGGCGATCCTTCAACGGTCGCCCGTCCGGCGGGCGACCGTTGAAGGATCGCCCCTACGGAGGTTTCCTGGGTCACACGTCGCTCAGCTTGACCGAGACCAGCTTCGAGACACCCGGTTCCTGCATCGTCACGCCATAAAGTATGTCCGCCGCTTCCATGGTCGCCTTGTTGTGCGTGATGACGATCATCTGCGAGCGCTCGGCGAACTCCTTGATCACATCAGCAAATCGTTCGACATTCGCCTCGTCCAAAGGCGCATCCACCTCATCGAGCAGGCAGAATGGGCTCGGACGGATCGCCAGCAGCGCGAACATCAATGCGGAGGCGGTCAGCGCCCTCTCGCCGCCGGAGAGGAGATCGAGGTTCTGCTTCTTCTTGTTCGGAAGCTGCACGGTGACATCGATGCCGGACTCCAGGACGTCATTGGGATCGGTCAGAGTCAGCTCGGTCGTGCCGCCACCGAACATCCGCTGGAACATGACGTTGAAGGCATCCCCGACCTTGTCGAAGGTCTCCATAAAGATGCCGCGCGTGCTCTCATCGATCTCACGAATGGCGTCGGCGAGCTTCTGCTTGGCATCGAGCAAGTCCTGACGCTGTACGCTCAGAAACTCGAAGCGCTCCGTAAGCCGGGCATACTCCTGCACCGCGCCGGTATTGACTTCACCCATCGACTTGATCTCACGGCGGAGTCTCATCACCTCGGTCGCCGATCCGTGTGTGACCTCAGGCGGCTGGCGATGGAGCGCATCGTCGGCGGTGATATCGTATTCGTCGAGCAGGCGCGCGGTGGCTTGAGCAATCTGGACATCCAGCCGTGCCTCGCGCAGTTCCGCCGCGTGGATCTTCTGCACCAGTCCCTCGCGGTTTCGGGCGATCTCCTTCACTCGCTGGCCGACGTCCATGCTGGAGTCGAGCACGGCCTTCTTGGTCTTCCGCCACTGATCCGCCAACGTGCCGGTCTCGTCGCAGCAGTTGTGCATCTGCTCCAGGGACGATTCGAGTTCGACTCGCTCCTTCTCCGTCGATTCCATCTCCTGCTCGACGTTCCCGATGCGCTCTCGCTTGCGGTAGATCTCCTGGGTCAGATCCTTGATCGAGTCGTCGGACGTATCGAGCGTCTGCTCGATGGAGAGCCGCTTCTGAGTGAGAGTCGCCTGGACGACGTTGATCCGGCTGATCTCGGCGTTGGCAGCGTCGTATTGCTCCTCCAGCCGTCGGATCTCCTGCTGCTCGCTCGCCATGACATCATCGAGGCTGACGTTCTCTTTGTCGGCGGACTCGACCGCGGACCTGAGTTGCGCCTCGGTCTCGCGGGTCTTGCATAGGTTGTTCTCGATGTCGTCGCGTTCGATGGTGATGGTCTCGAACTCCCCGGTGAGCCGTTTCGACTCGCGGTCGGCGAAGTCGAGTCGGCGCTCGGCCTCCAGAAGCCGCATCTTGAGGCGGGTGTCCTCTTCATCGAGAGCGGCATGCTTCACATCGAGGGTCTCGCACGCCTTGCGCAGGGATTCGAGGCTCTTCGCGAGGTCGGCGGCTTTGCTCTGGTGATCCTTGACCTGGGATTCGAGGCGACCGATCTCCTGCTTTCGGCCGAGGAGGTGGACTCCCTTCCCGGGCGCGGCGCCTCCGGTCATCGCGCCACTCGGTGAGACGACTTCGCCGTCGAGCGTCACGATCTTCCCCCACCCGATCGCCGCTTTCGACGCCGTGAGGGCCGAGTCGATATCCTTCGCTACGAGGACCTTCGCCAGGAGGGCGTCGATCGCCGGGCGGTACTTCGAGTCGAACTTGACGAGTTCGTTGCCGAGCCCGAGGACGCCGTTCTTCCCGACCAACTCCTTCAGGTGCGGGGAGACGCTGTGGCGCATGAGGTTGAGCGGCAGGAAGGTCGCGCGCCCGGCCCTGTTTCGCTTCAGGAACTCGATGCCGGCCTTGGCCTCGCGCTCGGAATCGGTGATGATGTCCTGGAGGCTGCCCCCGAGCGCGACCTCGAACGCGGTCTCGTAGCCCGAGGGGACCTCGATCACATCGGCGACGACGGCGTAGTGCCCCTTGATCTCGCCCGACTTCGCGGCGGCCATCGCCGACCGGACACCCTGGAAATATCCCTCGCGCGCTTCCTCCATCTCGTGGAGCGTGCGCAGCCGGGACTGCTTCTCGACAAGCGTGCGGTTGATCTGGGCGAACTCATCAGTAAACTCGGCGAGTTCCCTGCGCTTCAACTCGGTCTCCGCGCGGATCGATGTTATCTCGGCGGCAGTCGTCTCGGCTTTCCCGCGAGTCTCCTCCTGGTCGGCGGCGATCTTCTCGCGCTCGGAGGTCGCTTGAGAGAGCGCGGTCTCAGCCTCCTTGACCTCCCCTACGCGCTTGGAGAGGAGAAGTTGCAGGTTTTCGATCCGGCCGGCGCTGTTGACAAGCTCGTTCCGCTGGGCGGCGAGCTGCTTGGCCAGCTCGATGTAATCCGTCTTGTGGTCGTCGATCGCCTTCGAGGCTTCGTCGATCTTGCGCTGGAGGCCCTCAAGCTCAACGGTCTTCGCCGCGAGTTGTTCTGTGAGACTCGCCTCCTGCCCGATGACATCGAGGTCCTCCGCCGAGAGGTTGACCTTCTGCTCCTCGGCCTGGATGATGCGCGCCCCGAGCTGCTCGATCTCCTGGTTGAGCAACCCGTGAGCATTCACGGCGGCGGTGTGCCGCTGTTTCGCGAGCGCGAGTTGGCTCTCGGTCCGTTCGAGGCGGGTTAGCGACTCCTGGTGCATCGCCTGGTAGCGCTCCACCTGGGCGTCGGCGTTGGCGAGATCGACCGCGAGGGCCGACTTCTCCTCCTCCAGGGCCGCGAGGAGCGCGTCCGCGTCGGTGACTTCCTTGTCGTTCTCGGCGTTCTCGTAACGCGCGTGCTCGATCTCGGCCGAGAAACGCTGGAGGTCGTTCACCAGGATGCCGATCTCGATCTCGCTCAATCTGGAGGTCAGCTCGAGGTAACGCGCGGCGACCTCGGCCTGCTCCCTCATCGGCTCGATCTCGGTCTCGATCTCGTTGACGATGTCGTTCACGCGGTTGAGGTTCTGCTCGGTGGATTCGAGCTTGCGGACTGCCTCCCGCTTGCGGACCCGGTACTTCTTGATCCCGGCGGCCTCGTCGAAGAGCGCGCGGCGGTCCTCCGGGTTGGCGGAGAGCATCGCGTCGATCTCGCCCTGGCTGACGATCGAGTACGCGCCCCGACCTACGCCGGTGTCGAGGAACAGCTCATAGATATCCTTCAGGCGGCAGGCGGTCTTGTTGATGAAGAACTCGCTCTCGCCGCTTCGGAACGCGCGCCGGGTGACGGTGACTTCGGCGAAATTGATGGGGAGCTTGCCGCTGGTGTTGTCGACTGTGAGGGAGACCTCGGCCATCCCGACCGCGCGGCGCTTGTCGGTGCCGTTGAAGATGACGTCCTGGGCCTTCTCGCCGCGGATGTTGCGGACGTTCTGCTCGCCGAGTACCCAGAGGAGGGCGTCGGAGATGTTGCTCTTGCCGCTCCCGTTCGGACCGACAACGGCGATGACGCCGGGCGAGAAGCTTACTTCGGTGCGCTCTGCGAAGCTCTTGAAACCCTGAATTTCCAGCTTTTTGAGGATCATATCGGGAATTCGCCGGTGTGAAATAAGGGATAGGGAAAGGCGCAGGTCGCCCGCTCAAACGTTACCACACGCCGGGAGCCAGTGTCAATCCTAGTTAGGGAGGAGTTTCCAGAGGTACCCTGTTGTACGGCCGAATGAAGAAGCATGCCCAAGACTGCTCAATGGGCGAGCAACATGGTCTGTGCTCGATCGCACTTAACCGTGCATGGAGAGCTGACGCTTGACCCACTCTGCCTTCTTACCGAAGGCCTCGTGCCCTTTTATGATCTGGCAATGGGCGACCATCGCGCGGGACTCAGGCGCGGGCTCGGAGATCTTCATGATCCTGGCACGGACGTCATCGTCATCGAGAGGAAGCCCATTGAGACGAAGGAGCTTCAGGATTCTGCCGCGAGCTACGTTGTCTTCTGTAGCAATCGTGAAGGCAATACCACCACGGCTCAGATCCAACACGTCAGTTTCTCGCCCCCTTCTAGATGACAATCTCTCGGCTCGTTGAAAATCGACAGTCACAGATTGATCGCCAGGGATGACGTAGCGCGGTTCCCGTCTCGGCGGGTGCAGCGTGACACTGCCGACTGAACAGACCAACAACTTCTCTCCAAAAAGTACTGGGACAACGTCCGTCACGTCCGCCGTCAGATAGACCGGTATTCCCTTGCGCGAAGCCCATGCTAAGCACAGATGCTCTTGACCCCCGGCAACACAAGGATGGTAGCCCGGTGGTGGGTGGCCGTGGGAGACGATTGATCGCATGGCCCGTACCGAGTCCTCGTGTTCGTCTGCAGTTCTGCCCTTCAACTCACTAAGCTCCGAAGCGTCCCTTTCGAGAGCTTCCACAAGTCTGCTTCTGAGTTTCGGGTCCTCCTTGAGCTTCCGAGCCAAGGAACAAGGTTGCCCGTCACCGTAGTAACAAGGTTGGTTTCCAGTGTGATTGCCCGGCACTCGCTCCAATATCACAAGTTGGTCCACAAGCCTCTTAATGTACGCAAAAATGCTGTTGACGGCATCATCCAAAGCCGCATTGACATTAGCGCTGCTAACTCTTGGATTACGCGCCTCAATCAGCCTGCGCACGCGTCTACTGATAGCATTATATAGCCTATTGTCATCCTCAGACACAGACAGAGAGCCCTCTCGGGATCTGGTCCTGATCCCGTCGAATCTCGACTGTAGCACATCGTGTTTGGTGTTCAGATACTGATGCAAAGCAATCTTCGCACAACTCAATGGGAATAGCTGCATGCTCGACAACTCTGACTGCCCGTTTCCTACGCCGAATCCCTCTCTCACTTGGGACCTGTCAGCCAGAGGAGCCAGCCCGCCGAGAAGTCCCGCAAAATCCACGACATAACCAACCGCCTCTTGCGCCGACTGTAAGTCTTCCTCCCGCTCCATCTTATCCTCCTGCATCGTCCACCACGAGTCGGGTACTAGATGTCTGATATGTTCTGGTAGAGCGCCTTAAACGCCTGATTCACCGCAGTCTGGTCAACAAGGTCCGGCCACCGGTTGAACACCTCCGCAGTCTTAGCCAACGCAGTCCCGATCCCTTGGATACGGTCCTCCGGAAGTCCGGGGCCGGACAGAACCTGGTCGATGGTGCATGCTGCCAAACCACAGCGACCAGCTAGTTGCGCTGCGGCCTCGGCTAGGCTCTTCTCGTGGGCTGACGGTCGGCTGAGAAACTGACACATGCGCTGTATTATGGACCTCAAGTGCTGGCGTCGCGCTTCCTCGTTATGTCCCAGTTCTATGGCCTTACCCGCAGCCCAAATGGTATCTCTGAGATCGTTGGTATAGGCTGGAATACAGACTTGTCGAATAGCTTCAGTAGCTAGGTTCACGCTTTTCTCTAGTGTTTCCGCTGCCTTGCAGAGAAAACGATCTCGTGTTTCCATACGTTCAGGCTCATCGTCTGACCCATCACAGGAAACATCATAGACTCCTGCGCTATCGCTGCTTCCGACTATCACACGGCAGTACCTGCTCGCCTGTCTTCCCATGGCCCTGCTCTCATCCCATCGTGAGTTAAGCTCGATGAGGTCACTGGAGAGTATCGCCCTCACTCGTCCGCTTCCCGACGCTACCATACCAGAGGCTGTGAGAGCGCTAATCTGCCGTTGCAGTCCCCCGCCGTCAAAACTTACGGCTGCGCGACTGACTGCAGAACCGAATCTCTTGCTGTACCAGCCGACGGGCGAAACAGAGCCTGCATCCCGACTTCCATTTCGACCGAAGGCGAGTACCCCCACGTTCATCCAGACTCCGGCCTCCTCAGGCATGGCGATACGCTGCCAGTGTAACCACTGGCGTGCCACCAGATCGTACATTGAGCGGTCTGGGTCAGCATGTCTAACGAGGAGACGGTGCAACTGCTCAATCTGACTAGCAAGCTTCACCTCGTCCAAGCCCCGAAATCGCCCTAGTTGTGTCCTGAGTAGTTCGCAGATGGCTCCTGCCACGTCTAGCGTAAGAAGAGGGACATCGCCCAACAAGGAGAACCACCGCTTGAAGTCCATTCGGAGACTGCTGCCAAGAGCCATTACATGAAGGAAGTCAATATGAGGCGGCGCGAACTGCCCCCCAACGAAAGTACCAATTGCATGCCCGTGTTTGTCGTAAAGAGGCAGTTGATAGTCTATAAGCCCCGCGTGGCACGTATATACGGCAGAGCCCGCATCGCGAACCATTGAAGCATGCCACGTATCGCAATCCCAGCAGCTATCCGCACCCACGTCGTTCCAGCGCACACACTTGCAGAATGGGCTCAAATCCTCCCACTCACTTGCATGGAACTCTCTCGGAGCGTGACAACCAATGAACCCGCACGCTCCGCCACCGAGTGTTCTTGGCATCTCCTCGAAAGCGCTCAATACATTTCGGCGAGTCTTTCTCGGCAGCACGCTTTCAAAAAGTGAACTTTCAGCAATGAGTCCCTGCGGCCGTGCCGCGCAGCCACGGGCCGGCCTTGGGTGACCTCCATCCTCTTGTATCTTACCGATCTCCTCCTTGCTGTGCGCGATCACCTCGCCTAACCCGCCTCTCTCCACTCGCATCGCTCTAACCCCCTCAGGTGATAGGTGTTCCGCCATAGGAGACAACTCATGATTGGGCTGTTATCTGCGTTAGCCCCGAGATATACTGCCAGATTTGTTCAACGTATCCTTGGGCTGGCAATGGCAGCGCTAGTGTAACACGCCGCCTTGCGGACGTCAAGTATCAGATTGCCTGGCATCGAATTGTCTTGTTAGCTGCCCTGCAACCTACCATCTTGCACCAAGACCCCTAGTCTCCGACTGATACCCGGAATGGGGCAAAGGACGAATGTGCATCCCTATGAGCTTGCACACCCTGTATATTACCCCAAGACCGCGATTTCCATCAAGTGCGTGTGAACTCGGTAGAGGCACGGTGTCTGCAATGTGGTCTCCGCTCTGCGCCGTTCCAGTCGCCGATGGTCCTTTCGGAGCGAGGAGAATGTTTTCAGCAGGGGCATGAGGCTGCGCGGGGCGTCAGATACACGCTCCTACTCCAGGCGGGTGAAGCGGTCGGAGAGGGCGTCGTCCTGGGCGAGCTTCTCGGCATAGTCGAGGTGCTTTTGGGCCTCGGCGTTTGCGGGGTCGATGCCGAGCACCTTGCGGAACTGAGCAATCGCCTGAGGATACCTCCCCACCTCGTAGAACGCCAGACCCTCGGCGAGCGCCTCATCACACCGCGCTCGTGACAACTTCTCCCGGACGGCGTCGGAGGGAGCGCGGTCGTATGCCTGCTCCAGGAGTCGGACGGCCTCCGACGCGTGACCCGATGTGAGCGCGCCATCGGCCTCGCGGAGGAGACGGTCGGTCACCTCATCCTCGAGCCGCCCGAGAAGCTCCCGGGCCTCGGCGTTCGTCGCATCGAGCCTGAGCAGGACGCTCAGGATGCCGAGCGCATCCTCGACCTCCGCGTCACGGGCGCATCGGAGCATCCCCTGAACGGCCTTCTTCCGCGCGCCGACGACCTCCCCGGCGAGATCGGGCGCATAGACGCAGTTCCCCCAGGCGGTCTCGATCCGACGGGCGGCTTCGGCGCGGTCATTCCTCGCCAGCGACTCGTCCGCCAGACTGAGAGATTCCCGCACGAGGGAATGCGCCGTCTCGGCGAGCTTCCCGGCGGCGTCGGCGTTCCTGGGATCGAGTTCGAGGGTCCGGACGAGGGCCGGGACCGCGTCGTCGAGATCGCCCCGCTCGGCCATCGCGAGCGCATTCGCGTAGAGATCGGAGGCCCGCTGGGCGTCGGCCATGCGGCTCGAACGGCCCTGAATCTCGAACACGAGGAGGCTGCCGTCCCTGCACGACACGGCCACATAACGGCCGTCATCAGAGCAGGCTACCGATGTGACCGCCGAGGGAGCGGTGAACTCGGCGAGCGGCCGGCCGTCGTCGGACAGGCATTCGACGGCGTGCATGTCTCCGTCGCCCGGAGGCTGTAGGGGCGTGCCTTGTGCCGCCCGGTCTACGGACCCGTCAGGAACATGGTCGTCACCTCCGGGCGGCACAAGGCACGCCCCTACAGCGTTGGCTGGGGCACAGGGCGGCACGAGGCACGCCCCTACAGCGTTCCGGGCGGCCACGACGAGCCTGCCATCCAGAGTGGCGGTGCAGGCGGTGACGGGGCCATCTCCGCCGGCTTCCCACTTCTTCTCGGCCTCCTCGATCGCCATCAGCGTGCCGGACCTCGTGCCGACGATCACTGGCCCGCTGGATGATGGAATGCAGACGGTCGATATCGGTTCGCCGGCGTCGAACTCCCAGATCACTTGACGGTCCGAGGAGAGGAGGACGACCACTCCCTCCTCCGATCCCGCGGCAACACACGAGCCGTCGGGCGAAATCTGCGCGCAGGTCAGCGTCAGTTGGAGGTCCTTCGTGCGGACGCCCGTGCCGTCCGTCGAGGCGAGGGTGACTCCATACGCCGACTGCAGCAGGTCCGAGGAGGCCACGGCAAAGGACTCACCATCCGCTGTGATCGAGGCGGCGAGGTACGAATCCCGGCGGTCGGTGAGCAGCCGTGTCTTCTGCCCGCCTCGGAAGACGTAGAGCACGTCATCCGTGGCCGCGATGAAGGTGTCGCCGGACGCGGAGATGTCCCAGGCGGCGAGCTTCTCCACCGAAAAGTCGCTGATCTCGCCCCAGTCGCCCGTGTGCGACATCATGCCCAGATGGTAGAGGCGCGATTGGTCCTTGTCCGGGGTGGCGAGCATGACCGACCCGTCCGCGGACACAGAGAACCGCGTCACGGGCAGGTGTCCCCGGATTCTTCGCTCCAGTATGAGACTCGATGGTTGCGGGTCGTTCATTGGCGAGATGCCGTAGGGGCGATCCTTCCACGGTCGCCCGGATATGATGGGCCATGCCTCACGCCGGGCGACCGTGGAAGGATCGCCCCTACGGATCACGGGAGGCCGTTGAAGGTCTCCCCTACAGCTTCACCGTCTTGCCGGACTGGGACGACTTCTCGGCGGCGTCGAGCATCGCCATGATCTCGAGGGCATCCTCCATCGAAGCAGCGGGCGGTCCGCCGCGGAAGAACTCGACAACGTGCTCCAACTCCGCGGTATAGAGCCGCTTCGTATCCGCTGCGAACGGAAACACCTTCTTCTTATCGCGCACGAGTCCACCGTAGCTGTAGACGCCAGTCGTCAGCTCCACGACTCCGCGCCGGGCGTCCGGGTAATCGACGACCGCGACCACGCCGGCATCATCCTTCCGCGCGAAGACCGACTTCGCGCCGATACCCATCGCGCGCTCGAGCATCTCGAAGGCGTGGACTCCGTACCAGACGATCGAACTGCCCGCGGGGGCGACTCCGACCGGGCCGTACATGCTCGCGTACATGGCCTCCGGGACCTCTTCAGCCGCCTGATCGAGGTTCGGGATATACCTGAGCGACGACGACGAGAACACGCGGATGTTCTTCTCCTTCGCCATGTCGTATATCGTCCGGGCGTTCTCGATGTTGTCGGCGAGCGGCTTATCGAGGAAGATCGGCATCCCGAGGCCGGCGACCTTTTTGAAGTACTCGAGGTGATAGGCGCCGTCGTTGATCTCCAGCATGATCGCGTGACAGCCGTCGATCGCCTCATCGAAGTCCTCGGTGACCTTGATTCCCCACGCTTCGAGTTGTGCCTGCCGCTTGTCGAGGCCCTCCTTGTCCTGGAACGGGGTTTCGAAGCGGAGGCACGTGATCGCCTCCATCCCCTGGACCTTCTGGTCCTCGGCGCAGTCTGGCGCCTGCATTCTCCGCGCGAACTCGACCGTGTGACTGGTGTCGAGTCCGATGAGCGCTACTTTGATCTCCTCGGGCATTGTTTCCTCCTGTTCAAGTGGCCGTAGGGGCGATCCTTCTACGGTCGCCCGAAACCACGCTACGTGGGCGATTCGTGACGCCGGGCGACCGTAGAAGGATCGCCCCTACGGCCAGCCCTCGCACCTCCCCACTACTGCCATGCAAACTTGAGCACGCGGTGATTCCACGTGTCCGCGATATAAACCGAATCGTCCGGGCCGATCGCGATCCCGGTGGGGCATCTGAACGGGCCGACGGCGGTCCGATGTGTATCATAGCAGATCAGGCTCGATCCGTTCGAGTTGAGCACCTGCAGCCGGTCGTTCTCCATCTCGACCACGTACACGCGGCCCTCGGAGTCGAGCGCGAGGTCCTGCGGTTCGCCGAACTGCCCTGGACCTTCTCCCTGAGACCCATACCTGCCCACCTCGAGGCCGTTCGGATCGAGCTTGACCACGCAGTGGCAGAACGTGTCCGCGACATAGCAGCCCCCGTTGCGATCGACATCGACGCCCTGGGGACGATGGAGCTGCCGGTCGCGATTGCTGCTGATCGTAAACACATGCGCGCCGGTCGGGCTGAACTTCTGGACGCGGCCGTTCCCCGTATCGGCGACGTACATGAAGCCGTCCCTGTCGATCGCCATGCCCATCGGCGAGTTCATCTCTCCGCGGCGGTCCCCTCTCCTCCCGAAGACCATCTCGAGCCGCCCATCGAACGAAAGCTTCTGGACGCGGTTGTTCCCCTGCTCGAGGACGTAGACGGAGAAGTACTGATCGACCGCGATGTCCTGCGGGTTGAGGAATCGGCCGGCCTCCGATCCCTTGCGTCCGATGGCGACGACCGTTCCGTTGCTCATGAACTTCTGAATGCGGTGATTGTAGGCATCGCAGACGTAGAGGCTGCCGTCCTTATCGACTGTCAGACCTGCGGGCGCGTTGAACTCCCCCACCCCCGTGCCCTTCCTGCCGATGACCTGGACGACGACCAGCGACTGGACCGTAGTCGCGGTGGTGATAGACGCGCCGATGCTCTCAGGCTCTGTGAAACGCATCGGAGACTGATCGGCATCGAGTTCGAGAAAGTCGAAACGGTTGTTTGATTCCATGCTTGGTCCCGGAGTGCGCCTTATGGAGTGCGGAAGCGGAGTCTGCGGAGCTTCCGCTTTGGCTCAAAAGCGGAAGCTCCGCAGACTCCGCTTCCGCACTCCATAAGGCGCACTCTACACTTCCTCCACCGGGAGGCTGCTCGCCATCCTCGTACGGTGCGAGGCCCAGTCGCGCAGTTCGTCGATCTTCTCCTTCATCGTCGTCGAGAGCGGGACCGACTGCTCGGCGCACGTGAGGATATCGTCCATCTCCAGATCGTGTCCCTCGCCGAACGCGTCGTAGAGGCCCGACACGACCGCCGCCTCGATCTCCGCGCCACTGAACCCCGTGGTCTTCGCGGCAAGCGCGTCGAGATCGTACTTCGCCGGGTCCCTCTTGCGCTTCCTGAGATGAATCTCGAAGATGTCCCTGCGCTCCTGCTCGGACGGCAGGTCGACGAAGAATATCTCGTCGAACCGGCCCTTGCGCATCAATTCCGGCGGGAGTTGGGAGATGTCATTTGCCGTCGCCACGACGAATACCGGCGCGGTCTTCTCCTGCAGCCAGGTCACGAACGAGGCGAAAACCCTCGATGTCGTGCCCGCGTCGCTGAACGGCGAACTCTGAGTGCCGGCGAACCCTTTCTCAAGCTCATCGATCCACAGGATGCAGGGCGCGACCGACTCCGCGATCGCGATCGCCTTCCGGACGTTCTCCTCCGACGAGCCGACGATCCCGCTGAAGATCTTGCCGACATCGAGCCGGAGCAAAGGTAGCCTCCAGAGCGATGCCACCGCCTTGCAGCATAGCGACTTCCCGCAGCCCTGGATGCCGAGGAGCATGATCCCCTTCGGCTGAGGGAGTCCGAACTCGCGGGCCTTCTCACTGAACGCAAGGGATCGTGTCTCGAGCCAGTGCTTCAGGCTGTCCATCCCGCCAACATCCGCGAATGCCTCGCTCGTCCGATAGTACTCCAGCATCCCGGACTTTCGGACGATCTGCTCCTTCTCAGAGGTGATCGTGTCAACATCGAAGCACCGCTTCTCGACGAGCGACTTCGCGAAGACGTTCTCGGCCTCGTTGGCGGTGAGTCCCTGCGCGGCGTGGAGAATCTGCTCACGTTGATGCGGCTCGCAGGCGACCGCGATCTGGGCGTTCCCTTTGACCGACTGGATAATCCCTTCGAGCAACGCATCCAACTCCTCCAGGTCGGGGAGCGGGTAATCGACTACGGTGATTTCCTTCTCCAACTCGGACGGGAGCTTGAGCACCGGAGAGAGGATGATGAGCGTCTTGTAGCTGACCTTGAGCGCCTGGATGAGGTCCCTCAGGCGGCGGGTCGTGGCGCTATCACTAATATAGGAATGGAAATCCTTGAGGACGAAGATCGCCTGGTCGCGAGAGTCCATGACGTAATCGAGCGCCGCGAGCGGATCGCGGGTCGAGTCGTCGCGCATCGAGGAGTTGGAGCCCATGCCCTGGGTGATGCTCCAGGCGTACATCCGCTTCCCACGATTGCCGGCGACCTCCCGGAGCGCCTCTTCAACGCGCTTCTCCTCCCAGGAGACTATGTAGATGATCGGGTAGCGCGCCCGGATCAGGGTCTCGATCTCGGTGTCGATCGGCTTCTGCTTCGATCCTTTGGGCAAGACAGGATACCTCCAGGCAAGTCGCCGCGGCCATTCTGAGTGGACTGCCGGGGGGTATTATAGCGGACGGCAACCCCAATACGCAACACGCAGCACGTAAGATGCCCGATGCCGGCAAGGAATATTGACGACCTGCCATTGACAGAAACCGCCCGCTGTGCTATCACTATCCTTGAGAGGTGACATAGTCATGCCCGGCAACCACCCTTCGCTAAGCTCGCTCCAACAGCAGACGGAAGACCTGATAGTCTCCCGAAAGCCTCTGCCCAGCAACGCGGCCGCTCTTGCCGATCGCTGTTCCCTACTGCGTCGCCACCTGACGGAGGCACTCGGATACATGCCTCCACACGGCGGACCGCTGTTCGTGCAAGAGGAGTCTCAGGTTCCCCTGGGAAACGACCTTGTGCATGAGTCCGTCCTGCTCGACCTGGAAACCGGTGGGACTCTCCGCTTACACGTGATCCGCCCGACAGGAGCCGTCGGACCCGTGCCGGGAGCGATCCTGTTGCACGGATGGGACCTAGACAAGACGGGACTCGATTCAGCAGCCGCCGAGATCGCGCGCGCGGGACACGTCGTTCTCGTGCCCGGCAACCAGTGTGTCTCGAAAGGCGTCGAGGAATGCTCTGATGGCTGTTCATACGTCATTCCGGGGATGACCTATATGGGCCTGACGACGTATGAGAACTTGCGGTCTCTGGATTACCTCTGCTCACGCGATGATGTCGATGCCGAGAGGGTGGCCTGCATAGGAATCTGCTGGAGTGGAGTTCAGTGCTATCTGCTGGCAGCTCTCGATGAGCGAGTGAAGGCGGCGAGCGCCATCTGTGGCATCGCTCCTCAGGGCACACTGCCGACCGATTACGTATTTCATCAGGGCCACATGTGCATCGGCACATTCCTTCCCGGGTTCCTGACCGAGGCGGGAATTCAGGACCTGATAGCACTCATCGCCCCGAAGCCGTTGCTGGTGCAGAACAACGTCAGCGATGCGTCGTATCCCATGCTGAACTACCGCAGATCGAAGGCCGAGACGAAAAGGGTCTACCGCACGATGGGATATCCGGAGAGATTCGACGCCCACGTCGAGTCGTCGACGCGCAACCTCACCCCCGAGTTCATCGCACGCACGACGGAGTGGCTGAAGGCATATCTGTAGGAGGAATGGCCTTGTCTGTTCGAGCGCTCTTGCTTGTAATCTTGTTGTTGGCGGTCGCGGTTTCCCCGGTCTTGAGCCAGGGGGAGGATGTCAGCAATTCCTCCGCCGAAGATACGACGAGCGGACACGTGATCCAGAATGTCCCCTCGCTCAAGTGGGCGGATGGTATGTGCACGTTTGTAGGCTCGCTGAACCTGTGCCTGAACTACCTCGGCGAGAAGGTAACATATCAGCACCTCATGGGCGTCTCCGGAGCAGCATTTGCCACCCGCTTCCACCGCGACTGGTCCGCATCCTCGACCGACGCCGCACTGAACGACGATCACCCGAAGGCTGCGCTTCAGGCGGTCGGATACTCCTATACATGGGCCACTACCGGCGATCCCCAGGTCATTATGGACTCGATCGATCGGGGCGCGCCGGTGATCGGGATGAATCTGGCGGGGAACAACGACTGGGGAGTCATCGCCGGGTATGGACGCATGGGGGAAGTATGGCTCGGCCGCACATTCTATGACCAGTCGTCCGACTACTATAGGACCGGCAAGTTGCCATGGAGCGCGCTGATCCTCGGGCAGAAAGGCGCCGTGCCGCCGATAGCTCAGAGCGCGCACAACTCGATCAAGCTGGCGGTCGAGTTCGCCAAGGGAGAGCGCAAACTCAAGGACCCAAAGTATGCCGTCGGGTTCGACGCATACGTCGCATGGATCGAGGCGCTCCAATCCAAGAAGTGTCAGGAGCTTGCCGGCAAGGAACTCGAACAAACGGCCTCCACCAACGCATTGATGTTCAATTCCCTGATCGATGCCCGGCATGCCGGTGCGGCCTATCTCACGTCGGCGGCGAGGGTGCTCAACGGCGATGCGAAGACTCACTGCGAGGAGGCGGCGGCCCTCTACCAGGAGGAGATCGATGCCCTGAGGACCGCGAAGGACTACGTGAAGTACCCGCAGAACATCACGTCCGGGCCGAAGTGGTCCGCCGATATGCGGGCGTACCAGATCGAGGCGCTCAAGCAGGCGCTCGAAAAGGACAAGGCCGCGGTCGCGGCGCTCGAAAAGATATTGGACGAGAAGAAGGAGAACTGAACGGACCAACCATGCAATACGACATAGCCTTCCACTGGCGCTTCCTCCCAACCGCCGTGTGCCTGCTGGTCATGCTGGGATTCCAGTTGGCCGCACACGGCGATTCGTTTGCCGCCACCAAGCACAGCCGGTCACTGACCACCGACGCGGAACTGGGACAGATCCGTCGGAACATCGAGCAGTACCCTAAGGCGAAAGAGATCGCCGACAAGGTCATCAAGGCCGCTGACGAGTGGGTCGCCCGCTCCGATCAGTACATCTGGGACTTCATCCCGACACCTGATGTACCACGCGCCTTCAACTCCTCCTTCGAAGGCTGCCCCGTCCACGGAATGGAGTACTTCAAGCACGGCAACTACTCATGGATCATGGACCCGTTCGGCAATCCGTGGAAGATCAAGTGCCCCGTCGGCGGCGAGGAATACCCCTCGAACGACTTCACGGCCTACTACAAGACGAAGGATAAGTCGCTCCTCACCGGCGACTACCCCGACGACGGTTGGGGATGGCGCAAGGAGGAGCCGAGAAGAAGCACTGGTTCGTCGCCTACTACTGCCACTGGCTCTGGTCGAACTATATCTTTCCGGCTGTGACCAACCTCTCGCTCGCGTACCAATACACCGGCGACGAGAAGTACGCCCGGAAGGCGATCGTCATGCTCGACCGAATCGCCGCGATGTACCCCGAGATGGACCACAATAAGCAATCGAGGTACGCGCAGGAGTTCAACGCGGGGTATCCGGGCAAGATCATCAACATGATCTGGGAGACCGGGCACATCCGCGACCTCACCAGCGCCTACGACAACATATTCGACGCCATCGCGAAGGACGGCGACTGGGCCGGCGAGGACTCCCCGCTGCAGGGCAAGTCCTATGCCGACATCCGGGCAAACATCGAGACCAACCTGCTCCGGGAAGGCGTCCGGTGCATCTACAACGGCCAGATCCGCGGCAACTACGGCATGCACCAGAACTCGCTCCTGCAACTGGCGATCGTGCTCCAGGACGAGGAGGTCACCAGGCGCGCGGTGGACTACGTCATGAACAATGCCGAGGGGATTGCCGGCGTCGAGGGGTTCAACTACGCGCTCGACAACTTCATCTTCCGCGAGGGCGTCTCCTTCGAGGTCGCGCCGGGATACTGCCTCGGATGGTCGGCGCACCTCTCGATGATCGCCGAACTCCTCGAACGACTCGGAGTCGATATCTACTCGCAGCCGAAGTTCAAGCGCATGTACACCGCCTACTTCGACATCCAGGTCCTCGGGATGCACACTCCGGCGATGGGCGACTCCGGCGGTCTCGGGGTCGGCGCGGTGAACCCATCGACGTACATGGCGCGGCTCGGCCTCGACGGCTTCGGCGATCCGATCTTCGCCAGGTTCCTGCTCGATCGGGGCTTCTACGGCGAGAAGTCGTTCACCAACAGCGGCGACCTTCGATTCGCCCCACTGAATGAGAGCGATCTCAGAAGTCGGGCCTCAGGCGCGAAGAGATCGCTGCCGGGCACGCGGAACCTCGGAAGCTACGGGCTCGGTATCCTCGAGCACGGCAAGGGAACCGACGGCGTCGGACTCGCATTGTACTACGGCCCGGCGGAGGCGGGACACGCGCACTACGACCGGCTTGCCTTCGAGCTGATCGGCTACGGCAAGAAGCTGATCCCCGACTTCGGCTACCCGCAGTTCGCGGCCGAGGACAAGGACACCGGCTGCTGGGAGCGGAACACGATCAGCCACTGCACGGTGACGGTGGACGGGACGAAGCAGCAGACGAAGCGCAGGGGCGTGCTCAACCTCTTCGCCGAGTCGCCCGACGTGCAGGTGATCGACGTCTCCGCGCCGGATGCCTATGCGAGCGCCCGGGAATATCGGCGGATGATGATGCTCGTCGGCGGCGAGTCGGAGTCGCCCTACGTCGTCGACTTCTTCCGCGTCGAGGGCGGCAAGAGCCACGACTACAGCCTTCACGGGTTCGACGGCAAGTTCTCCACCAGCGGCATCGCGCTCTCGGAGGCGCAGACGAAGGGGACGCTCGCCGGCGAGGATGTCCCCTACAGCTACCTCTACGACGACCCGGAACTCGAGCAGCCGGGGAAGAGTCGATCGTTCCACAGCTACACCGGGACCAGCTACTCCTACCTCTACAACGTCCAGCGCGCCGTGCCCTCCGGCACCTGGGTCGCGACGTGGGCCGGTGATAGCTCGGGGATACACGCGATCTTCCCACGGCAGGATGTCGGGGAAGCGGTGATCGCCGACGGTAAGCCTCCGAGGCGGCCGGGCAACCCCGAGAGCCTCAAGTTCGTGCTACTGCGCAACTCGGGCGATGACATCTCGAGCAGCTTCGTCTCGGTCATGCAGCCGTTCAAGGTGAAGGATGGCAAGGGCGACGAGCCTCTGAGCGTCAAGACACTCAGGGCGGACGGCGGCGCGCTCCTCGAGATCAAGGGCGCTCAGGGCACGGACTACGTATGGGCGGGCGGCGACTCGACGAGCGAGATCGAGGCGGCGGGCATCGGCATCCGCGGGCGATGCGCGGTCATCCGCCTGGACGCGAAGGGTGCCCTCAAGTCGGTCTTCCTCGGCGATGGGACCAGCGTCCGGCAGGGGATGCTTTCCGTCGAGGCCGGGCCGGGGTTCGAGGGAACGGTCGAGGCGCTCGACATCGAGCGCAATGAGATCACCGTCGGACCGGGCGGCTCTCCGTCACTCGCGGGCCGGACCGCGATCCTCAGGCCGGGCCCGAGCGCCTGCAACTACCTGATCGAGGATGCAAGGGCGAAGGATGGGAAGCTCGTCCTCTCGCTGGGCGCGGATGTCCCGCGTATCGGCAAGGTCCAGGTGACCGGCCTCGACGACAACGGGAAGTTCGTCACGACCAACAGCCTCCTTTACCTGGCGGGCGGCGGCTACTACAAGCATGCCTGGCTCGCGAACGAGGGCCTCACTGCCTGGCGCAGGCTCGTCGATGTGGAGAAGAGCGCCGTGCGTCTCTCTGGCATGTCGGACCTCAAGGCGGAGTTCACCGACACCGATGGCGACGGGAGGATCACCGCATATTTGTACGACGTCGGCCCGGGCGAGAAGATCACCGTTCCGCCGGTCACCTGGATCGGCCGCGACTCCGCCGGCGAGTGGGCGATCCAGGCCGATTCCGCCGTTCAGGTGACTCTCCCCGACGGAACGAAACTGTGAAGATGGCACCTACCGTCAGTCCTGAGTTCGCCGGTGAATGACGGCGTGTAACGAAGGACGGCCTTGCTGCACCGAGCCGTCCTTCGTTACACGCCGTCATTCACCGGCGAACTCAGGACTGACGGTGGTTTCTCACCGAAACAGATGCATGGACGACATCATACGAGGTAACCATATGCGCGTGACACTGCTTTTCTCTGCCATACTGCTCGGACTCGCAGTCCAGTCCCTGGGCGCGACGATCCCTCATCCACGGCTCTTCTTCACGTCCGCCGACCTCCCGAGGATCCAGGAGTTCGGCTTCACCGCGGAGGAGATGCTGACCGAGACGCAAGTGACGGTCAAGTACTTCGGCGGGAAGGAGATCTCGTTCCCTGTCCCTCCACAGCAGCCGGGGAAGATCGAGGAGCCGCCGGGGTTCGACTACGAGAAGTTCGGCCACTACCCCTACTGGACGATGATGGCACGGACCGTCCAGCGCCGGATGCAGCCCCTCGCGCTGGCGTATGCCTCCACCGGCAAGCCGGAGTACGCACGCCGGGCGGTGGACTATGCCCTCGCGCTGGCCGCGTGGCGCGAGTGGACCGACCTCGACTACGGCGAGAAGACGTGCCTCGACACCTGCCATCTGACGTTCGGAGTCGCAACGGTATACGACATGTGCTACGACTTCATGACCGAGGGCCAGCGGAAGACGATCCGCGAGGGTATGATCAGTCTCGGCCTCGAGCCGCTGCTCAGGGACATGGAGCCGACGAGCGAGCACAACATGCAGATGCTCCGCGCGTCGGCGCTCGGCGCGGGCGCCCTCGTGCTGCTCGGCGAGACCGACAGGGCGGAGACATACCTCGACTCCGCCAAGTCGTACTTCAAGTGGTTCCTCGACAGCCGCGCGGTCTCACAGAACATCGAAGGCATCGGATACCTCTCCTACGGCCTGGACAACTGCGTCACGTTCGCGGACCAACTTCATCGCGCCACGGGGGACGCCTCCCTCGTGAGCCATCCCTACCTCGACCAGGCGGTCAGGATGGCGATCTACTTCCAGGACCCCAAGGGCACGGGCCAGGTCAACTTTAGTGACTGCGGGATCGCCAACTACCTCACCATGCCCGCGAAGGTCCTGAACCGGTCGCTCGATCACGGTCCGGCGGGCTGGTATCTCCAGAAGTCGAAGCTGAAGTTCGACGAGGGATGGTCCGGTGCGATCTACGGAGGGCCGCTCGGCAAGGTCGAGTCGCCCGAGCACTGGCCGACCAGCGCCGTCTTCCGCCCGATCGACTGGGTCGCCCTTCGATCCGGCTGGAAGGAGAACGACACGCTCCTCGCCTTCGTGAGCGGCAACTCGAAGATGGGCCACAACCACCGCGATCAGAACTCGATCATCCTCAACCACGCGGGAGAATGGCTGATCACCGACGCCGGCTACAAGAGCTATGAGGGCGGCGCGAAGTCGTTCTACAGCACGAACACCGTCGGCCACAACAGCCTGCTCGTCGACGGCGAGGGGCAGGACAAGCTCGGCGGTGGGAAGGTGACCTCCTTCTTCACGTCCGAGGTCTTCGACTACACCGTCGGCGACGCATCCGGCTCATACGATCCCGCCAGGCTCTCGAAGTTCGTCCGCCGGATTGCATACGTCAAGCCCGACTACTTCTTCATCCTCGACGAAGTCGCTTCCGAGGGGACGCCTCGCGACTTCGAGATCCTCCTTCACACGGACACAAAGGGGAAGTACCTCTCCAATGACAGCGAAGTGAAGCCCGGCGACCTCCGCCTCAGTGATATCAAGATCGCCAAGGAGAACGCCTCCGTGGGCATCAAGCCTATGCTCCCGAGGGACAGGCAGATCAAGCTCACCGAGTACGAGGGCGCCGAGTCCTACGGCCCGTATCTCTCCATCTCGACCCGCGACAAGACGCCCGCGGCGCAGTTCCTGACGCTGCTCTACCCGCTTACCATCGGGCAGAAGGTAGGCGGGTGTTGGGCGGTTGATGAGGGCGACGGCGCGATTGCAGTCGAGAGAAGCTGCATCGATCATGCAGACACGGTTGGCTTTCGGACCGGAGTTGGGAAGGCGAGGGCATTGTGGACTGACTTTATCGGTGACAGCTTCATGGTGCGCACAAAGGGGACTCTCGGGGCAGTTGGCTTTGCGCTGGCTAACGGCAGACTGCTCTACATGGACAGAGCGGCCTGGGCCGCATTCTATTACGACCGGAAGTCCGAAACTACCGGCGAGAAACCGGAGGCGAGCATCCCCGACTACAGCCACCGGACGAGGCCCGCCGTTCCCAGCCAGACGCTGTTCACGTCCACCGTGGATGCGAGCATCGCCGTTTCGTATGGGGAACAGATCACCGCCGATGTCTCGATGAAGGAACGTGGAGATATCCGCTTCAGAGTCGCGGGGAAGCCAAAGAAGGTCACAGTGGATGGCAAGACCACGAGGGTCCGGTATGAGGAGGACGCCGAACTCCTCCTGCTGAACCTCCGCGCCGGGGAGCACAAGTTGCTGGTCGAGCCCAGCAACTGATCCCTTCCGCCAACGACCACCGCTCTGCTCCGGGTTTTCTCCGTGTCCTCCGTGCCTCCGTGGTTCTATCGACATGGCCGCCCTTCGTTACATGCCGTCATTCACCGGCATACTCAGGGCTGACGGTTGCTAGAGGCGGGAGATAGAGCCGGAGAGGATCGGGAGCGACGTCCCGCCCTTGCGGATCACCATGACCGAGGCGTCGGGACCCTTGATGCCGAACGCGAGGTCGAGCGCCTCCTGGGGGCTCGATGCGTGCAGGAATCCGAGGCGCTCCTTATGCTCCCGGGGGATCCCCGGCGAGACGAGGATGCCCGTCCCCTCATCCCGGATCACCCGCCCCACCCTCACGAGATGCGCCGCCACGATCTTGTCGCGGATGACCCCGCTTTCGACGAGAGCAATCGTCTCGTGAGAGGGCCGATACCCCTCCTGGCGGATCAAGGGGTGGGCCTGCGAGACACCTTCCGGACAGGGGCTCACCAGGATCGCGACCCCATCCTTCTTGACCGCCAGCTCACCCGCGTAGAGCGCCTTCGCCGCCTGCCAAAGCTCGATGTCCATCGGGTACGAGTCGATCAGCAGGATGTCCGCCGGCTCGGGGAATTCGAAGCCGTAGACCTGACGCGACAGGCGCGCGCCCGCTCGATGAGCCGCCACGGGATCGCCGACGAAGAGGTCGATCAGCCGCCCATCCGCGTCACAGACCGCGTTGGCGATCATGGAGAGCCCCACCCGCGCCGCGACCTGCTCGATTCCCAGCCTGATCGGATTGTCAGCGACTCCGAGGATCTCGCGACCGGTGTAAAGCGCGCTCCGCCAGTGAGTCTCGGCGGTCGTCTCCGCGCCGCAGATCCCCGGCTGGATGATCTTCCCGCCGCCGCTGAAGCCGGCGATCCGGTGCGGGACGATCTGCCCGATCCCGAAGATGAAGTCGGCGTCGTTCGCAAGGCTGTTGACCCGGATCGGTATGCCCGACTCGGTCACCCCCAGGTCGATGAGCTGATCGTCGTTCCGCCATTCGTGGTTGACGATGCGGTATCGCCCCAGGATCTCCTCCCCGAACTTGAACGCCATCTCGCGGTCGGTCATCGGCCGATGCGTGCCGAGCGCGACCAGGATTGTGACGTGGGCATGAGAGATTCCGGCGGACTCCAACTCAGGAAGCAGGATCTCCAGGATGCCCCTCACCGGCGTCTTCCGGGTGTAGTCGTCGGTGATGACGAGCGCGTTGCGAGCGCCCGACGCGGCCTCGCGAACGGATGGGCAGCCGATCGGACCGGCGAACGCCCGGCGGATGATCTCCCCCTCCGACGCCGGCGGCTCCACGACCGGCGGCTCGAAGACGCCGATCAGGTTCGCATCCGGCACATCGACCGGCGGTATGTCCTCGTAGTACGGGAATTCGACTCTCATGACCTCGACATCCGCCCTGGAATGTGCGTCACTTTCCTTGGAAAGTAGCGTATCTCCCACGGTTGGTAGCGTACCATCCTCGGTTAGCGCGTTACCTTCCACGGTTAGCGCGCTACTTCCCTGGGTCAGTGCGTTACTTCCCTGGGTCAGTGCGTTACTTCCCTGGGTCAGTGCGCTACTTCCCGAGGGAAGTAGCGTATCTCCCGAGGGTAACGACGCCGCGCTAGATCCGGATGACCTCGATCTTCGACGGATCGTTCGTCCCGACCCCGCGCTTGGCGGCGGACACGAGCGTCTTCTCGGCCTTGTGCGCCACCGACTGCATGCCGACTTCCTTGCGCCGCGCCTCGATGATCTCGTATGCCTGCAGGTCGACCGCCACCGGATCGGTGCCCACCATCAGCGAGTGGAACTCCCACTGCGCCGAGGGATTCCTTCTCGGACCACCGTCGGCCTGGGGCTTGAGCAGATCGGCGACGATCAGCCGCGTCTTGTCCTTGATCTGCGGGATTGCGTTCAAATCGGCAAGATACGGATCGCAGTTATTGCCGTGATGGTCGCCGGGATTGTGGAACGAGCCGTAGTGGTTCTTGAGGGCGCACGAGATGCCCGCGCCTCCGTGATCCTTGACCAGCGGCATGTTGATCAGCGCGGTGATTCGGTCGAACACCTTCGAGACCTTGCCGTGGAAGGAGCCGCTCTCCACATCCTTGCCCCAGTCGCCATCGTCCGAGTGATAGATGACGCCCGGCCCGGTCTTGTTCGGCGTGAAGCCGCACTGGGTCAGGTCCTTTGCGGCGCGGTCCCAGACGATGATGTTCTCCGGCTTGACGCCCGCGGAGGCGAGTCCGGCGATCACGGCGTTCACGAACTCCGGCCTGGTCGAGACCGAGGGACCGAAGAGGCCGTTTATCTTGATGCCGACGACATCGTCGGGCTTGAAGAGCGACTTCCATGCGCCCGCGCCGCTCTTCGAGGTCAGCTTGGCCATCGCCTTGCCGAGCACCTGCTCGATCTCCTTCTGGTCGACGGCGTCGCCCTTGAGCATCGAAGTGCTCCGGGCGATCACGACCCTCGTCTTCGCCGGCGCGTCCCTGGCGACGCCCTCCGCGGCCTCCAGCAATCCCGGCAGGCCGGCGATCAGCGTGCCGCCGATCGCGGCCTGCTTCAGGAACTCTCTCCGTGTTGTCTTCGTCATTCGGTGTTACTCCTTACTTTCCAGGGGTAGGGGTTACACTCCCATACTCCCATACTCCCATACTCTGCTACCATACCTCGTCCTTGGGCTCGCGGTTCATCAGATCGGCGAGCGCGGCCCGGGGAGGCTTGCCTTCGAAGAGGACGCAGTGCATCTGCTCGGTGATCGGCATCGGTGTGTCCATCTCCCGAGCGAGTCGATGCGCGGCTCGTGTGGTGGGGACGCCCTCCGCGACCTGCCCGATCTCGGCGAGCACATCGTCGAGATTGCCCCCGAGTCCGAGTCCGATGCCGACGCGATGATTGCGGCTGAGCGGACTCGCGCAGGTGACTATGAGGTCGCCGATTCCCGCAAGGCCCATGAAGGTTGCCTGCTGCGCGCCCATCCTGACGCCAAGTCGGGTGATCTCCGCGAGACCTCTCGTGAGAAGCGCGGCCTTCGTATTGTCCCCGAAGCCCATTCCGTCGCAGATGCCCGCCGCGATGGCGATGATGTTCTTGAGCGCGCCGGCGAGTTCGACGCCGAATATGTCGGAATTCGTGTAGACCCTGAGCGAGGGAGACATGAGCAGGTTCTGCGCAAGTCGAGCGACATCTTCATCGACGGAAGCGACTACGGTGGCTGTCGGGACGCCTTTCGCGATCTCAGCGGCGATGTTCGGGCCCGACAGCGCGACGATCGGATTCCTTCCGCCGAGCACCGAATCGAGCAAGCGGGACATCGTGACGCACGACTCACCGATGAGGCCCTTCGTCGCGCTGATGATCGGTACGCCGCCCCTGACCGATTCCCTCAAGAGCGAGGCGACTTCGACAGCGCCTTCCGAGCGGACTACGAAGACGACCATCTCAGCGCCACGAACCGCGTCGGGCACGGAGGTTGTTATGCGGATCGAGTCGGGGAGCGTGTATCCGGGAAGAAACGCGTTCTCCCGTGTCCGTATCATCTCCTCGGCCTGCTTCGAGTCATAGACCCAGAGGCCGACCTCGCTGCCCTTATCGGCGAGCATCAGGGAGAGCGCCGTGCCCCAGTTTCCCGCCCCAAGTACCGCGATCCTGCTCATTCATTACTCCGGTGTGGAATCGACAAGCGTCCTACGCGTAGTGGCCGTGCCTCAGTGCCGGCCTCGAATGTTGCTGGCCGGCACTGAGGCACGGCCACTGCATTACAGTACGAGAAGTGTGCTGCCCGATTATAGCACCGGGCGAACCACCTCGCAAGCATAAGTATTCGGCTGTGCTGCATCGGCGGAAATGGGAGCGAAATGCCGAATTCGAACGTATATATACTTGGGTGTCGCGGCGTTCCTTGACACGGCGACGCCGCCGGACCTATAATCGGCACGAGTGGAGGGGTTTTATTCATGCGCGGGCGGGAACGAAGACGCACCCGGCGGCCTTTTCGAAGGCGGCTCCGGGTTTTCCTCATGTATATGGAGATCCTGGCGCTCGTGCTGCTTGGCGTAATGCTTCTGAGCGTCGCCTGGGCGTTCTACAGCCTCTCGAAGAACCTCCCTTCCGGCCTCGACGTCGCAAAGTATTCCCCTACAGAGGCAACCAAGATCATCTCGAGCTGACGGGGTCGTCCTCGCGAACGTCTACGAGGAGAACCGCGAGGTCGTGCCGATAACCGACATCCCCGCCGATCTCCAGCATGCGACGGTGGCAATCGAGGACAGCCGTTTCTACAATCATGTGGGCATCGACTTGCGCGGCATCGGTCGCGCGGTCGTACAGAACCTGCGAACCGGCCGCGTATCCCAGGGCGGGAGCACACTCACGCAGCAACTGGCCAGGAACGTCTATCTCACCCGTGAGAAAAAGCTCTCCAGGAAGCTGCAGGAGATCATCCTCGCCCTCAAGATCGAACGCAACTTCTCGAAAGAGCAGATCCTCGAGCTGTATCTGAACCAGGTCTTCTACGGCAGCGGCGCATACGGCGTTCAGACCGCCTCCAATATCTACTTCGGCAAGAACGTCAAGGACCTGACACTCGCGGAGTGCGCCCTGATCGCCGGCCTTCCGCAGAAACCGTCAGTGTATAGCCCTCACGAGAACCTTGATGAGGCGGTTGATCGGCGTGACGTAGTCCTGAGGCGCATGGAGGAACTCGGCTACATCACGGACAAGCAGTGCGAGTCGGCCCTGCAAGAGAAGGTACAACTCGCTGAGTTGAAGGCGAGAGGAATCGCCAAGTACAAGGCTCCGTCGTTCGTCACCTACGTCATCAAGGAGGTCACGAAGGTCCTCGGGCCGGATCAGGTCTACCGAGGCGGTTTGAGGATCTACACAACCCTCAACTATGAGATGCAGGAGACGGCAGAGCGGGCTCTCAGAGAGGGCGTGGCGAGATCGAAGTATGGGAACGTCAGCCAGGGAGCCCTGATATCGATCGATCCGCAGACGGGCTTCATCAAGGCGATGGTCGGCGGTGTCAATCCGGACTTTACGAAGGATCAGTTCAACCGGGCGGTACAGGCCAAGAGACAACCGGGTTCCTCTTTCAAGGCTTTCGTCTATACCGCCGCAATCGACAACGGATACGATCCGTACTACCGCGTCTCGAACTCGCGAATCACGTTCAACTCAGCCGGCTCGAAGCCGTGGACTCCCAAGAACTACAATGGGCGCTACGGCGGCACTTACTCTCTCACGCAGGCGGTCGCACAGTCCATCAACATTGTCGCGGTCCGAGTGGCAGACAAGATCGGCATCGACGAGGTGATCAAGTATGCGCATCTGTGCGGCATCCAGTCTGACCTGCCGAGAAATCTCTCGCTGGCGCTCGGATCAGCGGTCGTCAGCCCGCTCGAGATCACCTCGGCCTACGGGGTATTCGCCGCACGAGGGATGAGAGCCGAACCGGTGGCGATCCTGAAGATCACCGACCGTGACGGCAGCGTTATCAAGGAGAACTCCTCCCAGCCGGTTCAGGTGCTCAGCCAGCAGACCGCGGACACGATGAGCGAGATGTTCCGCGCGGTAGTCACCTCGGGCACCGGGCGCAGAGTCCGCTACACCATCCCAAACGCTCACGGCAAGACCGGGACGACGAACGACGACAGGGACGCATGGTGGGTGGGTTATACGCCGGAACTGGTGACCGGAGTCTGGATCGGCAACGACAACTACGCCCCGATGAGAAACATCTGGGGCAGCACCGGCTGTCTGCCGATCTGGGAAGAGTTCATGAAGAAGGGCATCGAGGTCTATAAGCGAGAGCATGCTCCGAAAGGCGAGACGGCCTCAACCGCATCCCCGTCCGAGGACCGGAGCGACCGAGATCGGCGAAAGAATGACACTGAGCAGGATTCAGGGTCGCAGGCAATGATCACAATCTGCGCACAGAGCGGAGAACTCGCGTCGCCCAACTGCACGACAACGTATCAGGTCAAGCGAAGCGCGGCGACGGCTCAACTCGGTAGCTGCTCGATCCATGCACGGCGCCATGAGGAAACTCCGCCGGTTCCGCACGTAAACACGCCCGCTCCGACGGACAACCGGGACGAGTATGTGGCCCTGCCGATCTGTTCGGATTCCGGTCGGATAGCAACCATCTACTGTCCCGAGTGGAGAACGCATCGGTTCAAAGCGGGTGAAGCTCCCTCCCAGATCTGCACCACTCACCGGCCGAGGGAGTAGGGGCGATCCTTCCACGGTCGCCCGTCCGTCGTCCGTAGGGGCGATCCTTCCACGGTCGCCCGGGGGACGGGAGGCCGTTGAAGGCCTCCCCTACCGCAAGAGGCTCAGCAGGATGATCCCGAGGCCAAAGACGACACGGTATCCCACGAAAAGATCCGTGCTCCGCTCCCGCAAGTATGACATCAGGAAGCCGATACACAGGTAGCCCACGACCGCTGATGTCGCAATCCCAGCGATGAACGGCAGCATTTCGCCCCCAAGAGCACTTCGCAGCGCGTCCGGCAGCTCATGCACCGCCGCGCCCAGGATGATCGGCGCTCCCAGCAGGAACGAGAACCGCGCGGCCGCATCCCTCTGCAGACCGCATGCCAGACCCGCAGTAATCGTTATCCCTGAGCGCGAAACACCGGGCACGATCGCCAGGGCCTGCGCGACCCCGATGATCAACCAGTCGGCAAGAGTAACCGACTCGGCCACACGGCGCTTTGCACCGAGCCTGTCAGCGACAAAGAGCAGTATGCCGAGGCTGATCGTCACTATCCCCACGAGCAGGAAGCTCGATCGCACCTGGTCCTCGATAGTGTGCTCGAGGAAATACCCGGCGACCGCCGCGGGTATGCTGGCGATGATGATCGGCCATAGGAGCATGCGCTTCTTGTTCGACCGCGTGAATGCTCCACTCAGCAGCCCGTACCAGTCGCGCCAGAAATACGCGAGTAGCGCAAACAGCGTGCCGAGGTGGAGAGCGACGTCGAAGGTCAGGCCGAACGGCTTCCACTTGAACAACCAGGGAATCACTATGAGGTGTGCGGAACTGCTGATGGGGATGAACTCGGTCAATCCTTGGATGGCGCCGAGGATGATTGCTTGTATTGTGTCCACTGAGTTCCTTGCTGTTCCTTCAACTCCCAAATCCTACTCGTACTCCTAATCGTAATCGTACTCGAAAGGCCGCCGAGTACGATTAGGATTAGGAGTACGAGTAGGATTCGCTAACCGGCGTTGTTGAGACCCCACACCCGCAGTTCTTTCGGCTTGATGATGTAGTAGCGGATGAGGGTGCGGATGATCGCCGCGACCGGGGCGGCGAGGAACATGCCCAGGAGTCCGAAGAACTCCGCGCCGATCAACAGCACAATGATCACGAGCGCCGGATGCAGTTCCATGCGATGGCCGATCAGCTTGGGCATGATGAACTTGCTCTCGACGAAGTGCAGAGCCGCGAAGAATATGAGCATGTACAGACCGAGCATCGGCGACTGTATCGTGGCCAGCAAGACGATGACGATGCCTGCGACAATCGGTCCGACGATGGGAACGGCACGGGTGATGCCGGACAGGATGCTGAGCAGGGCCACGTATGGCATCCGGACGATGCTCAGAACCGCCGCGACCACAAGGGCAGCGATTACGCAGAGTATGATCTGACCGATCACGTAACTGCGCATCACGCAGTTCACCTCATGCAGGATCGCGAGGGCCTCGCGCCGCACTCGTCTCGGGGCAAGAGCGACGAACTCGCGCTTGAGCGACCGGCTGTCGAGCGTGAAATAGAACGCCAGGACCGGGATGAGCAGCACTTCCACGACATGGCTCAACCAGTTGACGGTCTTCTCGAAGACGGACTCCGAGAACCCGATCACCCGATCCTGAAGCTTGCTCAGGTTGTCAGTGCTGAGCAGTTTCTGCAGGTCCGGTGAGAGCGTGCCATACCAGGTCTGCATACCGGACATCATCTCATCCAACTGAGCGAGGTAGCTGCCGAAGTTGTTCCTTAGGCCGGTCATCTCGATGCCGACCCGACCGAAGAACGCGAGCATGAAGCTCACACCGAGACTGATCAGCAGGATGAACACGAGGACGGTCACGGCAACACGCTGGGTCCGACGCCTCATGCCACGCACGCGATACAGGCACAGGAGATCGACCAGCGGTAGGATGGCGTAGGTCAGCACCGCCGCGAGCAGCACTGCCACTATGACGGCTCTTACCCGATAGAGGAAGTATGCGATGCCGACCAGGAGCACGAGACGCAGCCCGACTCCCCATATCAGTTCGAAGATCGTCTCGACTCGCGATTTCGGTTCCATCGATGCCTCAATCCAGACCGAAGAACTTGAAAAGCGCCTCACGTATGCGGACCGAGGCGGTTCCGTCGCCGTATGGGTTCACGGCTTTGGCCATAGTATTGTAGCCGCCTGTATCTCTCAGCAGCTTCGCGGTTGCCTGGAATATCTGCTCAGTCTCGGTACCGATCAGGCTCGCGGTACCGGCTTCGACGCCCTCAGGGCGTTCCGTCGTGTTCCTCATGACCAGGACCGGCTTTCCGAGCGAGGGAGCTTCCTCCTGAACGCCGCCTGAATCAGTCAGGACGAGGTGCGCCCGCTTGAGCAGATGCACGAACGGCACGTAGTCCGGCGGCTCGATCAGGTGTATCCTGTCGACGCCCTCCAGCGCAGGGTAGACAGTCTCCCGCACGATCGGATTCTTATGGACCGCGAATACGACCTCAGTGTCCGGGAACTCGGCGACGATCTGCTTGATAGCCTGACAGATGCGGGCCATCGGCTCTCCCCAGTTCTCTCGCCGGTGAGCAGTGACCAAGATCATGCGCTGGCCGTTCGTCCCGACGGTCGAGAGGAACGGATCATCGAAGGTCCACGGACGCTCGGCGACCGAGAGCAGGGCGTCGATGACCGTGTTACCCGTGACGTGGATACGATTCGACGGCACGCCTTCCGCCATCAGATTCTGGCGCGCGGCGGGCGTCGGCGCGAAATGCAGGTCGGCGAGCACAGTCGTCAGGCGACGGTTCATCTCCTCCGGGAACGGGTCGTACTTGTTGTCGGTGCGCAGCCCGGCCTCCACATGGCCGATCGCGACCTTGTTGTAGAATGCCGCCAGGGCCGCCACAAAGGTGGTGGTCGTATCGCCCTGAGCCAGGATGATGTCCGGCTGCTCCTTCAGAATGATGCCTTCGAGCCCCTGGAGTCCCCTCGTCGTGATCTCGGCCAGGGTCTGCTTCGGCCGCATGATGTCGAGGTCGTAGTCCGGCTTGATGTGAAATACATCGAGCACCTGATGGAGCATCTCCCGGTGCTGCCCGGTCACGGTCACGACGAGATTCACCTCATCGGGGAACTTCTTGAGTTCGAGTACCACCGGCGCCATCTTGACGGCATCCGGACGAGTGCCGCATATTGCCATTACTCTTATCGGCATGTTGACCTCTGTTCTCTTCTCTCCCTCGAAGATGCTCACCCATGTAGTGGCCGTGCCTCTGTGCCGGCCGTGCTACGTGGGAGGCCGGCACAGAGGCACGGCCACTACGCGACTACCTGGTCAGGAAATACACCGTTGTCGCCGTGATGCCGAGCACCAGGCATATCCCATAGATCAGCAGGACCGCCTGTTTGTGACTGAACCCGCGCTGCATCAGACGGTAGTGGAGATGGCTGTGATCCGCCCTGTGCAGCGGACGTCGCCCGCGCCATCTCTTCCATACGACGAAGATCGCGTCGAAGATCGGCACGCCGAAGACCAGAATGGGGAGCGCCATCGCGGCCGCGACGGCCACTTTGAACGCGCCCAGAATCGAAAGCGCCGCCAGTGTGAAACCTATGAACTGGCTGCCCGTCGTGCCCATGAAAATCTTGGCCGGGTTGAAATTGAACCGCAGGAAGCCGATGCACGCGCCGCTGAGAGCCGCTGACATGAGCGCAACCCCGGGCTGAGCGGAGTTGTATGCGATGAAAGCCAGGCATCCCGCCGCGATGGCGCCTATCCCCGCTGCGAGGCCGTCGAGGCCGTCCATCAGGTCGATGGTCTTGGTGAGCCCGAAGACCCAGATGATCGTGACCGGCGCGGCGAGCCACGAAAGGCCGATCACCCCTTCGCGGAAGGGATTGGTGACGATCTCGATCTTGACCCCGAACCCCATGAGCACGATCGCCGCCGCCAGAATCGCCCCGGCCTGGAGAGCCGCGGACATCTCCTTCAGGTCGTCGATCATTCCAATCGTAGCTACGATGGCGCCGGCGACAAGAATACCGAACATCCGCGTGTCAAGCTTGAGGTCCGGAACCCATTTGCTCCCGAGTTTCGAGACGAGGACTACCGCAACGACAAAGCCGACGTAGATGGCCAGCCCACCCCACAGCGGGACCGGACGGCCGTGAATGCGCCGACCGCCGGGCTGAGCGAGGACGTTGAGGTGCGTCGCCAGTCTGCGTACCCGTGGGGTCAGCAGAAATGACAGTGCAAGCGCCACCAGGAATGCAAGGACTTGAAAGTTCATCTACTCGATACTTCGACCGGTTCCGACGCGGATTCGGTGTCCTCCTCGGGAACTCGCATCAGTTCGATACCGGCTTCGCGCAGAAGCTCCATCGAAAAATCGTCGGGATAGTCACCGGTATAGACGACTCTCGTGATGCCGGCGTTGATGATCATCCGAGCGCAGACGCTGCAGGGCTGGCGCGTGCTGTAGATCGTCGCTCCTTTGGTTGAGACGCCGTGTTGTGCGGCCTGGATGACTGCGTTCATCTCGGAATGCAGCGCTCGGCACATCTCATGGCGGGTACCGGATGGGATACCGAGTTCGTCCCTGAGACAGCTCGTCTCGAGGCAGTGCGCCAAGCCGGACGGGGCGCCGTTGTACCCGGTCGTCAAAATGCGGCGGTCGCGCACGATGACGGCGCCGATCTGACGCCGCACACACGTCGACCGCTTCGCGACCACGTGAGCGATCTCGAGGAAATACTCGTCCCAGTCGGGACGCCGGCGTATGTTGTTAGTCATATGTGTTCTCGCTATCCGTAGGGGAGGCCTTCAACGGCCTCCCGGCGGGCGGGCATAGAAGCACCGCCCCTACAGCGTCGTTGCGGGCGACCGTGGAAAGGATCGCCCCTACCCATAAAGTGGAAACTCGACGCAGAGGTCGTTGACCGTAGCCTTGACCTCTTCGCGCACCCTCAGATCGTCTATGTTGGTTAGCACGCGATGGATCAGGTCGCCGATCACCCGCATCTCGGGCTCGCACATCCCGCGAGTCGTGAGCGCGGGCGTCCCGATCCTGATTCCGCTGCCGATGTAAGGCTTCTCGGGATCGAACGGGATCGTGTTCCGGTTGGTCGTGATCCCCGCTTCGTCGAGCGCCGTCTGTGCCTGGCGACCATTGATCCCGAGCGGGACGAGGTTCACCAGCATCAGATGGTTGTCCGTTCCGCCCGCGACAAGCTTGATCCCCTTCTCCATCAGTCGATCGGCCAATGCAGCCGCGTTCAGCCGGATTTGCCGCTGATACGACTTGAACTCAGGGGTCATCGCTTCCCTGAGGCAAACCGCTTTCGCCGCGACTATATGGCAGAGCGGGCCGCCCTGCATGCCCGGGAACACAGCTTTGTCGAGCATATCGGCATACGGCGACATGCAGAGGACCATGCCTCCCCTCGGGCCGCGGAGCGTCTTGTGCGTGGTCGTCGAAACAAACTGCGCATAAGGCACCGGCGAGGGATGCTCTCCCGCCGCAACGAGGCCCGCGATGTGCGCCATATCCACCACCAGATACGCACCGACCTCGTCGGCTATCTCACGCATTCCTGGGAAATCTATGATCCGCGGATACACAGTTGCGCCGCCGACGATCAGCTTCGGCTTGTGCTCGCGGGCCAGCCGGGCCATCTCGTCGTAGTCGATCAACTCTGTTTCGCGATTGACACCGTATGGGATGACGTTATACAGCTTGCCCGAGAAGTTCACCGACCGCCCGTGGGTCAGGTGGCCGCCATGATTGAGATTCATCGCCATGAACGTGTCGCCGCATTCCATCGCAGCGAAGTACACGGCCATGTTCGCCTGCGAGCCGGAATGGGGCTGGACGTTGGCATGGTCCGCGCCGAAGAGCTTCTTCGCGCGATCGATGGCGAGGTTCTCGGCGATGTCCACGTATTCGCAGCCGCCGTAATATCGCTTGCCCGGGTAGCCCTCAGCATACTTGTTCGTCATGATGCTGCCCTGGGCCTCGAGCACGGCACGGCTCACGAAGTTCTCCGAGGCAATCATCTCGAGCTTGCCGTTCTCACGCGCCTTCTCGAGTTCGATCGCCTGGGCGATCTCAGGGTCCACCTCGGCCAGGCTTGCCGTAAACGAAGGATTCCTAACCTTCAACTCCAACGTCGCCAATATCAGCGTCCTCCCTGAAAAACGGCGGTTCGGGCGGATTTGTAATCCAGCCCGCATTGGCAATCTGGGGATCTGTGATCCCGCAACGCCCCGGATGGCATCAGAGATGCCGGTTTGCCACGGGGTGCTGGATCACAAATCCGCACCAACCGCCATGGGCCGGCAGCCAATGCTTCGCCCCTACGGGGTATACTTCTTCTCAATGTCGTGCATCTTGCGGATGCGCCTGGCATGGCGCTCCTCGTTCGGGAACTCGGTGGAGAGCCACGCATCGACGATATCGAGCGCGGGCCGCGCCGATCGTCCGCTCGCCCAGCACGAGGATGTTCGCATCGTTGTGCAGCCGGGACATCCGCGCGCAGTATGTGTCGCCACACAGGGCGGCACGGATCCCGGGGACTTTGTTCGCCGTGATGCTCATACCGATGCCGGAGCCGCAGACCAGTATACCGCGGTCGAACTCACCGTTCGCCACGGCTTCAGCCACCTTGGCACCGATGTCCGGGTAGTCGACGGGTTCCGCTTCCTTCGTGCCGAAATCCACGACATCCGCCTGCTTATCGGCTAGGTGACGGACTATCTCATCCTTCAGCCGGAATCCGGCGTGATCCGATCCGATTGCGATTCTCATACACGGGATTATACTACGCGCCGAATGAGGTTGTAAAGCGAGGAAGCTGCCCGCGGTGCATTTCCGCAGAGTGGGTGCAGCCTCTCGTTATGCCACCAGAGTGGCTATTCGAGGAGAACGGTTGGGTGGCTTGCCAAGCTTCCCAAGCACCAAACCCATCTAGTCTCGAGTAGGTTTCTCTGGAAACCATAACGAGAGACGGTCGCCACCCACTCAACTCGAATGCACCCAGCTGCCCGTAAGAGTTCACGATTAGGGTTAGCGGCTGTCATTCTGAGCGTAGTGAAGAATCTGGCCGTGCGCAGACAGATTCTTCACTACGCTCAGAATGACAGCCGGTGGGTTGCACTATCAACGATCGTGAACTCTTTCAGCTGCCGGCACGCCATTCTCAGCCGGCAGGAGTTGTCGTCCGTCGTGCACAATGTATACGTGTCGGCTGTGGTCGGCATCCTTGAGGCAACCTGATTTGGGAGGGAGACACCCTATGCTATTCCGAAGTGCTCTGATTCTGGCAGTGATAAGCGCCGTCGGGACGTTGACCGCTCAGGCGGCGGAAGAGAGGAGACCTGCAAACGTGAAGAAGGTGACAGACCTGATCATCTACCAAGACGACATGTACTACTCGGCTTTTCCATCGCTCGTGGCGCGCAAGGACGGCGAGATCCTGTGCGCGTTTCGCCGCGCGCCGAACCGCCAACTACTCTGGGGTGCGCCCGGCTACACCCACACCGATGCCAACAGCTATCTGGTGCTCGTGCGTTCGAAGGACGGCGGCAAGACGTGGACGCAGGAGCCGGAGCTGATCTTCGCTCACCCGCTCGGCGGCTCGCAGGATCCGTGCATGGTGCAGCTCAAGGACGGCTCCATCGTGTGCACGAGCTACGGATGGGCGCTGATCCCCCCTGAGAAAGCTTTGCCGGATACTCTCTCGCACGTCGGACAGTACGCTTTCCTGGGCGGCTACATCCTGCGCTCCGACGACGGCGCAAAGACCTGGAAGGGCCCGTTCATCCCACCGCACGTGGAGGTCGATGGCACCGTGGACGCCCTCGGGAAGCCGGTCGCGGCATACAATCGTGGGGCGATGATGCAGGGCAGGGACGGAAAGCTCTACTGGGCCGTCTGCTGCAACAAAGGCCCTGTGATACGCAACTCGACGGTGCAGCTTCTGACATCATCGGACAAGGGCGAGACCTGGCAGTATGCGTCCCCCATCGCCGAGGACGAGAAGGCGTCCTTCAACGAAACCTCGCTGATCGAGACGAAGAAGGGCGACATCGTGGCGTTCATGCGGACGGCGAACTTCGACGACCACCTGGCCGTTTCGCGATCGACCGACGGCGGGAAGAGCTTCAAGTGGGAGGACGGCAAGATCGTCGGCCACCCGTATTACGCCATGAAGCTCAAAGATGGCCGCGTCTTCCTGGTCTACGGATATCGCCATCAGCCATTCGGAATCCGCGCCAGGCTGCTGAACGCCGATTGCACCGACATCGCCGACGCGCCCGAGATCGTCATCCGCGACGACGGTGGGAGTGGGGACCTCGGCTATCCCTGGGCTGCGCTCCTCCCGGACGGCAACATCCTTGTGGCGTACTACTTCAACCAGAAGGACGGACCGAGGTACATCGCGGGGAGCATTCTGGAAATGGTTGATGGTTGATGGGGAATGGCTGATGGGATCCCGCTCCGACATTAACCATTAACCATCAGCCATTCCCCATCATTCCCCGGGATCCGGCATCTTCGCGGAGAGGGCCTCGACGAATGCGGGATGCGGGGTGTCGCCATTCTGCTCGGCGAGGCGAATCTCTGCCCAGGCAGCGGCATACGATCCCTTGTAGAACAGCGCAACCGCCAGGTTGTTGTGGAGGTTCGGGAACTCGGGCTGGATGATGAGCGCCTCGTGGAACACTAAGACCGCATCATCCAGCCGGCCCATATCGATCAACGCGATGCCCATGTTGTTCCGCGCATCCATGTAGTCGTGTTTGTACTCGATCGCCTTCCCATATTGCTCGACGGCCTCGCCGGTCCTCTTGAGCTTCCCGAGCGCGACGCCGTAATCGTAGTACGCATCCGCCCAGGTCGGGCTCAGCTCTATGGCCTTCCGATAGTGAGGCAGCGCCTCCTCGAACCTGCCCTGATCCACCAGCGCAATCCCGGTGTTGAGCTGCCCTTCCGGGTAGTCCGGGTTCAGCCGCAAAGCCTTCTGGTAGTACGGCATCGCCTCGTCGGTCCTGCCCCCACGGTCGAGGAGATTCGCGAGGTTGTTATACGCCAGCCAGGACGAAGGGTTCTTGGCGATCACGTCTCGCCACAACTGCTCGGGCCCTGGTACGCATGCGCCTGAGTCCAGGTCAGCGTGCCGAGGGTGACGAGGATCAGGCCGGGCAGGATGTATCGAACCACCTGCTGCGCCTTCATCCGCTCCCCGAACTTCATCAGTCCGGCGGCAAGAAGAGCAATCGGGCCGATACTCGCCATGTACTGGTAGTGATCCGCCACGAAAGAGTAGCGGAACGTGTAGAGCGAGAAGAACCCGAGCATCGGCACGAGCGAAGCGACGAAGAATGCTCCCGCCGCGATCGGTCCTCGGCCGACCGTCCGACGGAACCACCACAAGACGCCTGCGACTATGGCACAACCGGCGAGCCAGAGGTACTGGAGCGGTTGCAAGGGATCGATAATCCATCCAGGGTAGCTGAACGTCAGTCTCGCGGGCCAGACCAGCTTGCCGAGGTAGAACCAGAGCGCCCTGCCGGCGACCAGTAATCGCTCGGCGATTGTGAGATCGAACTCCGCGCCCATCGTACCCTGACGGTTCCGCTCCCACCAGATCGAGGTCAGTCCCATGCCGATCCCGAAGGCGACGAACGGTACCATCAGCGCGAACTCACGCATCCCGATCCGCTCGCGTCTGATCCATGACACGAGCAGCAGGGCGGCGGGGATCGTGCAGGCGGTCGTCTTGGCGAAGAGTGCCAGGGCGGAAAGCACGAGGGACAGGCCGTAGTACTTCCACTCGGCCTTGTCGCGGAAGCGCATCCACGAGAGGACGGTCAGCAGGTAGAAAAGCGTCGAGAGGACGTTCTTCCGCTCGGTGATCCATGCGACCGACTCGAGATGGACCGGATGCAGCGCGAAGATCGCCGCCGCGAGCCACGCGCCCTTGATCGACAGCCGCCTGAGCACCAGGTAGACGAGGAATGCGTTCGCCAGGTGCAGGAGGATGTTCACGACATGGTAGCCGGTCGTCTCGAGTCCCCACATGGCATACTCCATGCGGAACGTCGTATAGACCAGCGGGAAGTACTGCGACGGGGAATCGAGCGAGAACCAGATGCGGTGGAGGCCGTCCGGCGCGGTGAGAAGCTCGTTCTTCGAGACATAGTCGTCGTCATCCCAGACGAACGCGCCATGGATCGCCGGCCAGTACGCGAGGAACACCGCGATGACGAGCATGGCCGCGAGGATGTACACATTCCGCGCGGACTTCATCTTAGAGATGATGGGGTTCTTCTTCCGTGATGCTCTGCCCATTTCGGGCGTTCACCTCCAGATGAGTACAGGTCTCACCGTCACAGTCCAAGCTACCGACGCAGCCGATACTGATGTCCTTTGAGGACCAGTCGCTGTTCAGCTTTCGCCGCGTCCCAGACTCGGACGGTACCATCTTCGCTCCCGCTGGCCAGCAGTCTCCCATCCGGGCTAAACGCGAGGCAGCGGACAGCCTCCCCGTGACCGACCAGTGTGGAGAACTCCTTCCATTCGCCCACACGCCAGACTCGAATACTGCCCTCATGCGATCCTGCGGCCAAGAGTCTGCTGTCCGGGCTGAACGCAACCGGCACCCAGCTCGTGACATCCGAAGCCCCAAGTGTGCGCACCTTCGCCAAGGTCTGCAGATCCCAGATGCTGACTGTATCGCTCCAGCCACCAGTGGCTACCAACCGGCCGTCCCCGCTAATGGCTAGATTTCTCAGATCAATCTGTTCCGCTGCTGCATTGCGGACATTCTTGCCGCTCTTGAGATCCCAGACTTCGAGGTTGCCATCCCAATCACCCGTGACCAGCAAGTTGTCGGCAGAACTCAGGCCGCCGCAGAGCGGGTCGGCGTCTATGCTGCGAACCACCTTACTGGACGAGGCATCCCAAACCTTGATACCTGAAAGCCCCAGCGTCACAAGATCATCGCTACTTGCGCCGAACAGAACCTCTTGCGCCGCGAGATCATCGCGCATAGTGCGGATGATCCGCCATGTTCCAGTATCCCACAATCGTATGCTACGATCGCCGTGCGTGCTGGCAAGCCGTTTGCCGTCCGCGCTGAAACAGACAGAGCCTACTGGCGCGTCGCCGAACTTAAGCTTTCTGGTCTGTTGACCTGTGCCTAGATTCCAGATACGTACGGTGCCGTCCCACCCGGCGCTCGCGAGAACTCTGCCATCCGGCGAAAAAACCACTGAGTTCACATCGCGCATTGGTTGGGGCACCGGCGACAAGGCAAGTGCACAACGAATGGATGCCAACGTGCAGACCACTACAGCCACTAAGCCTATGCATTTCAATGGTATCACCTCGTCTTACTCTGACCCACGCAAGGGCGCAGACCTTCACAACCGTCAGACATGCAACAACTGCCTAGACCACTATGTTGACCAGCTTCCCCGGGATGACGATCACCTTCCGGATCGGCTTGCCCTCCAGGAACGACTGCACACGCTCGCTCTCCATCGCGATCCGTTCCAACTCCTTGGCATCGGTGCCCGCCGGGACTTGGAGGCGATCGCGGACCTTTCCGTTGATCTGCAGTATCAGGGTGATCTCCTCCACCTGTGCGATCTCGGGCTCGAAGGACGGCCAGGTCTGCTCGTAGGTCGTGCCGGACTTTCCGAGCCGCTCCCACAACTCATCGGCCAGGTGGGGAGTGATCGGGCCGAGCAGCAGGATGAGGCTCTCGATGGCCTCGGACAAGACAGAATGGTTGATGGCGGATGGTTGATGGTTGATGGCGGACTGGAGGTCGTGCATCGCGTTCAGCATCTCCATCAGGGCGCTGACGGCGGTGTTGAAGTGGAAGCGCTCGATGTCGGCGGTGACCTTCTCGATGGTCTGGTGAGTCTTCCGGCGCATGTCTCGTTCGGCGGCAGTGAGTTCAGCGCCCTTCAGAGCATCTCGCCAATCGGGATCGAACACGCCGACGTTGTCGGTCACGAGCCGCCAGACGCGGTTCAGGAATCTGAACGCGCCGTTCATCCCGTCCTCGCTCCACTGAACGGCATCCTCGAACGGAGCGACGAACAACTCATAGACACGGAGCGAGTCGGCGCCGATACTTCTCGGCCATCGCGTCGGGCGTGACGACGTTGCGCTTCGACTTGCTCATCTTGACGAACTTCCAGATGATCTTGGAAGGGTCGAGCGCCTCGGCCTCCTCGGGCGTCAGCGGGATCAGGTCGCGGTCTTCCTCGTCGATCTCCTCGATCTCTGCGCAGTCACCGGCCTCCATCGTGCGGTGAGGCGTGTCGGGCGAGCACCATCCCCTGGTTCATGAGCTTCGCGGAACGGCTCGACGAACGGCACATATCCCGCATCGTGGAGCACCTTCGTCCAGAATCGCGCATAGAGCAGGTGCATGACCGCGTGCTCCGCGCCGCCGACATAGAGATCGACCGGCAGCCAGTACGCCGCCAGGTCCTTGTCGAACGCGGCCGTATCCAGGTGCGGGCTGACGTAGCGCAGGAAGTACCAGCTCGAGCACGCGAACCCGCCCATCGTGTCGGTCTCACGCTTCGCCGGACCGCCGCAGGTCGGGCATGTGACATTCACGAACTCCGGGATGTTGGCGAGCGGCGATTCCCCGCTGCCACTCGGCTCGTAGTTGCTCCACATCGGGCAGCACGACCGGCAAGCTGGTCCTCGGGGACCGGCACTTCGCCGCACACGGGGCAGTGGATGATCGGGATCGGCGCGCCCCAGTAGCGCTGGCGGGAGATCAGCCAGTCGCGCAGTTTGTAGTTGACCGCCGCATTGCCCATGCCTTGCTCCTCGAGCCACTCGGTGACCTTCTTCTTGGCGACTGACCCCGGCGTGCCGGTGAACTCGCCCGAGTTGATCATGTCGCCGTATTCCGGATGGAACGTGAGCCCGCCCCAGTCCTCCGTCTCATCAGGGACGAAATCAGCGGGAGCGTTGGGATGCTTGATCACGGGCACAATCGTGATGCCGAACTTACGCGCGAACGCGAAGTCGCGCTCGTCGTGACCCGGGAACGGCCATGATCGCGCCCGTGCCGTAGCCCATCATCACGTAATCGGCGATCCAGATCGGGATCTTGCGCCGTTCACCGGGTTGACGGCATATGCGCCGATGAAGACGCCGGTCTTCTCCTTCTCGGTGGACTGCCGCTCGATCGCGCTCTCACGCTGGCGAGTCTGTGCAATACGCCTCGACCTCCGCCTTCTTGTCGGTGGACATCAGCTTCTCGACGAGCGGATGCTCCGGCGCGAGGACCATGAAGGTCGCGCCCCAGAGAGTGTCGGGCCGCGTCGTGTAGACGACGATGTCGTCGCCCTGCTCCGTGCGGAAGGTGACCTCCGCGCCTTCGCTGCGGCCGATCCAGTTCTTCTGCATCAGCTTGATCGACTCGGGCCAGTCGATGGTGTCGAGGTCGTCGATCAGGCGGTCGGCATAGGCGGTGATCTTGAAGAACCACTGCGGCAGGTCCTTCTTCTCGATGAACGTGTCGCACCGCCAGCACCGGCCGTCCTTGACCTCCTCGTTCGCCAGCACCGTCGCGCACTGAGGGCACCAGTTCGCCGGCGCGAGCGATCGGTACGCCAGGCCGCGCTTATAGAGGAGCAGGAATATCCACTGCGTCCACTTGTAGTAGTCGGGCGATGAGGAGTTGACCTCGCGCGACCAGTCGTAGCCGATGCCGATCAGGTCCATCTGGCGCTTGTAGGTCGCGATGTACTCGGGGACGGTCTTCTTCGGATGGCTCTTCCGCTTGATCGCTTCGTTCTCGGCGGGCAGGCCGAACGCGTCCCAGCCCATCGGGTGGAGGACGTTGAAGCCGTTCATCCTCCTGAACCGGCAGGCGACGTCGGTGGGGATGTAGTTGCGGCAGTGCCCGACGCACAGTCCCGCGCCGCTGGGGTATGGGAAGAAGTCGAGGCCGTAGAACTTCGGCTTGTCGGCACGGTCCTCGGTCCGGAAGAGATCGGCCTCTTTCCACCGCTTCTGCCATTTCTTCTCGATCGCCTGAAAGTCGTATTTGTCAGCCATGTATCGCACCCTTTGTTCACCACGGAGAGCACGGAGGGCACGGCGGGCAGAGAATGGGAGAATGGGTGAAAGGACGAGTCCGGAATCCCCGGTTCTCCCACTCTCCCATTCCCCCATTCTCCGCTTCCGTGCTCCGTGGTTCACTTCCCTCTCGACATCAAGACTACTGATAATATCAGAAACGCGACGAGAACGACTCCAACTATGATTGTGGAGAGAATCTCCCCGCCCTTGAGCTTTATGTGCTTCGTGTTCGCGCCGATCACCGCTATCGCGATCGGGACGAGGGCCGGGACCGCGCCGAGGGCCTCCACCCTGATCACCAGAAACATCGTCACGGTGAGCAGGACGTATCCGAGCCAGAACGCCCCGGCGACGTTCATCCGGAATCGGTACATCACCCCGAAGAATAGCGCGAGGAACACGAAGTCCCCCACCCCGATCATGCTCACGGGCATCGGCTGACCCATGGCCGGCACCTGCACCGCCGCCGCCGCGACCACCTCGGGTTTCCTGGCCAGCAGTATGGCGAGCGGTCCGAAGTTCACGCTCCAGAAATCGACAATCGCCGCGAAGATCGCCACCGGGAGCAGGATGTTCGGCTCGCGCACGATGACACTCAGCGTGTATCCCAGGCTCACAGCGAAGAACATCAACGCGATGTCCCGCATCGACGCGACGAGAACTGCGAGGATGAGCGGCATCCTGACTGCGCCGAGTACCATGAACCCGACGACCGCCGCCGCGAACACGGGTATCAGCCATCCGGTGACTCGGGGCCTGATCTGCAAGCCCGACGCGCCGCGTATGATCGCGAGTTGCAGCAGCATGAACACCGCGACCGACAGCAGGATCAGTAGCGCGGGATGCGCCGTCCGGATTGCCACGGTTTGAGCGGCGACGCGGAGAATCACGTATGCCGCAACGACAGCAATCACTCCACGGGCGCTCTCCAACCGCATGATCCGCTCCTTCCGGGCCGCCGATACTTTGACAAAGATTATACCACGATGTAGAATATCCGGACAAGGACGAACGTGTAGGAGGGATTTGTCGGGAGGCCTTGTGCCCGATAATCCCGATTGTCGTGGCGGATCGGATCGGGATTATCGGGCACAAGGCCTCCCGACAAATCCCTCCTGCATGTCTCGCCATGAGATACGTTCGCCTTGGATAGAGTGATTCTCCCGGAGGTACTCGATGGACTCCCTGCGTATACTTATCGCCGATGACGAATCTATCATCCGACTCGACCTGAAGAAGACCCTGGAAAGCATGGGCCACAAGGTGGTCGCCGAAGCCAGCGACGGCCAGAAGGCGCTCGAACTCGCGCGCAGTACGCCGATCGACCTCGCGATCCTCGACATCAAGATGCCCGAGATGGACGGCCTCGATGTCGCCAAGGTGCTCACGGAGGAGAAGATCGCTCCCGTCCTTCTGCTCACGGCCTACAGTCAGCGTGACCTGATCGATCGCGCGAAGGAGGCGGGCGTCTTCGGCTACCTCGTGAAGCCGTTCAAGGAGGCCGACCTCGTCCCCGCCATCGAGATCGCAATCTCCCGATACCGCGAGATGCAGGAACTCGAGAAGGAACTCGGCGATGTCTCCGAGCAGCTCGAGACGCGCAAGATCGTCGACCGCGCGAAGGGCATCCTCATGGACAAGCGCGGCATGAGGGAGCACGAGGCGTTCCGCTGGATCCAGGTCCAGAGCATGAACAACCGCAAGTCGATGCGCGAAGTCGCCGAAGCGGTGATTCTCACTCAAGATGTCTAGCTGGGATGCTGGAGTACTGGAGTACTGGCGCGGGCCGGCAAGATGATCAAGAATGATGAGCAGCTACAGCTAGCCAAACAAGCGGCTAGGAATCTGGAGACTATCCTTGAGGTAGCTCGAAGAACGCACCCTCCCAGGGAGTACAAGGCCATGTCGGAACCGATACTTCTGGAGCTTCAACAGCGGGAAAGCGAGATTTTGGAGTATCTCAGTTATCCCGAACAGCAGGAAACTGCTGCGGGATAGAGCATGCAGATGGGTGAGGTCGAAGTAGATCAGGGCCAAGTTCACCGGCTGGAGGAAGCGCTGGCCGAGAAGGACATCGAGGTCGAGGCGCTCCGGAAGCTCGGGCAGGCGATCGGCTCGTCCTTCGACGTCCAGCACATGCTCGACGTCGTGGCTGAGATCGCCATCCAGGTCACGGGTACGGACACCTGCTACATCTATCTCCTCGACGACACCGCCGAGGAACTCGTGCTCCGGTCGGTCAAGGGCGACCCCACGAAGGACATCGTCGGCAAGTGGCGGCTGAAGGTCGGCGAGGGCATCACCGGTTGGGTCGCTCAGACCCGCCAGCACGTCGCGATCGGCAAGGAGGCATTCCGCGACGAACGGTACAAGGCGTTCGAGACCGAGGACCTCTTCCAGTCGATGCTGTCCGTTCCGCTCGTGGCGGAAGACCAGCTCATCGGCGTCATCAACATCCGCACCAAGCCGTCCCACGAGTACACCGAGGGCCAGCGCCGGCTGATGGACCACATCGCCGAGCAGGTGGCAAATGCGCTCCACTCCTCGCAGCTCTACCGCCAGATGCAGGAGCAGGTCTCCCACCTCTCGACGCTCTCCGAGGTCAGCCGCTCGATCACATCGGGCATGTACCTCGATGAGATCCTCAACCTGATCGTCGCCATGACCGCCGAATCGATGAACTTCAAGATCGTAACGGTCATGCTCGTCGATGAGGAGAAGCAGGAACTCGTCATCCGCGCGACCCAGAGCAGCAGCCGGGAGTACATCCACAAGCCGAACCTCAAGCTCGGTGAGAGCCTCGCGGGGAAGGCGATCTCCGAGGGACGGCCGATCACCGTCCTGGATGTGCGCGAGACCCCCGAATACCGCTATCCGGACATCGCGCGCCGCGAGGGGCTCTGCTCGTTCATCTGCGTGCCGTTGAGGTTCCGCGACAAGATCATCGGCGTGCTCAACTGCTACACTGACAAGCCGCACGTCTTCACGCCCGAGGAGATCAACGTCCTGTCGGCGCTGGGGAGCCATGCCGCAATCGCCATCGACAACGCCAAGCTGCTCGTCCGATCGGCCATCGTCCAGGAGATGCACCATCGGGTGAAGAACAACCTGCAGACGATTGCGAGCCTCCTCCGCCTGCAGATGCACTACTCAAAGTTCGCGTCCGTCGAGCAGGTCCTCCAGGAGAGCATCAACCGCATCCTGAGCATTGCCGCGGTACATGAGGTCCTCTCCCAGGAGCAGTTCGATGTCGTAAGCATCAGGACCGTGACGGAGAACATCCTGCAGGCGACGTGTCAGAGCCTCCTCTCGCCCGGGAAGACCGTGGAGACCGCCGTTCTCGGCGCGGACATCGCTCTTCCGCCCTCGAAGGCAACTTCGGTCGCCCTCATCCTGAACGAGTTGATCCAGAATGCCGTGGAGCACGGGTTCAAGGAGATCGAGACGGGGAGCATCGAAGTGAGCATCGAGGAAGTCGACCGCGAGATCAAGCTGACGGTCACGAATGACGGCACGCCACTTCCCGAGGGCTTCGATCTGCACAAGAACCGCAACCTCGGCCTCCAGATCGTCGAGAACCTCGTCCGCGACGATCTCCACGGCCGCTTCTCGCTCTCCAACAGCGACCGCATCCGCGCGACGGTCGTCTTCCCCAAGTAGGTTTCCCCTCGTCACGCCACGGGAATGTGGTCGATGCAACTGCTGATTCCAGAGGGGGGACTCATCATGGCGATTCAAGACGTGATCAAGTCGGTCAGCGACAACGTCGGCCACGTGGCGACTGTCAACACCGTGTTCGGCGAGGCGAGAGTGATGGACCACCGGGCGCTCATCCCCGTCGCGCTCGTCACAGGCGGATTCGGGGCGGGCGGCGGCGAAGGAAAGCGTCCGGCCCAGGAAGAGGGCAAGCGCCAGGAAGGCTCAGGAGGCGGGGGTGGCGGCGGATTCATCGTTCGCCCGCTCGCGGTCCTCGAAGTTTCGGAGAACCAGACCCGGTTGATCCCGATCCTCGACATGACGAAGATCATCCTGGCCGGGTTCGGAATCCTCGGGGCGGGGCTCTTCGTGCTCGGACGCTCGATGGGCAAGTCCGAGCGCAAGCATCACGGTCACTGAATGGGCCTCATCGGTCACATAGGTCCCATAAGTCCCATAGGCCCTATCCGGTCCCCGAACGCCCGATACACGCGCACGTCCGCGGACTGAGAGAGCGGCTTGCCGTCGAGACTGCGCGCGGTCATCATCGTCGGCTGATCGAGCTTCCGTCCGGCATGCTCCGTCGCGTAGAAGGCGACGTATGTCGGGCTCTCGATGAGGAAGCCGTACTTCGGAAGGACCGCGTTCTTCGTCCGATAGGGCTGATCGCCGTAGTTGACGGTGACCATCACGTCCCCGAACCGCGTGCGCTCGACCGAGCGGTCCGGCGTGAGGAACTCGTGGCTCGTCATCGTGGTGAACGCAGTCAGTCGGGCGAGCGGTGAGAGCACCTCGTACGTGTTCTTGATGAAGCGGTCGGTCTCATTGAGCGGCGACGACTCGAGGTCGGCGAAGGAGAAGCCCTCGACGTTCCCTGCCCCGGCCTGCTCGAAGTAGAGGTGCGCCCCGAACTGGTAGACCGGCATCTCGGCGTACAGGATGTGATCGAGGACGTACTCCGGTCGGGACGCGCTCGCCCGGTCGCCTTGATGCGTGTACAGGTTGATGCAGTCGCCGTAGACCATCTCGAACAGCGGGATGACGATCTCGCGCTCGGGGCGCTGAGTCTTGTGGCTCAGGATTCCCTCGAAGTAGTCCGCGCACGGAACCGCCCACTCCTGGCCCTCCTCGCTGCCGAGGAGGCCGAACGTCTCGCGCGCGTAGTTGCTCAATGCCGTCTTCCAGCGCATGTCATCGGTCCGGCTGATCGGATGATCCTCTGAGAAGCACTCCTGCAAGCCCGCCGCGAAGGTCGTGTCGATGAAGTAGATCGTCGGGTCGAAGAGCCGCTTCACCTCGGGCAGGTTCTGATCCCTCTTCGCCAGTTCGAGCGCCTTCTTCGAGCACGTCACATACGCCTGACCGCCGGCCCAGACGCCGCCCATCGCCGGCGAGCCGTCCACGTGCTTCATGAGGAAGCTCTCGTCCCACGAGGGGGCGTCCTTGTACATGTCCTGGTAGTTGTCGTGCAGGCCGAAGAGGTAGTCCAATGCTTTGACCCTCTTCCCGCAGTCGATCAGGCCGTCGTTCCCGCCGCATTCGGGAGCGGCGGGGAGGATGTCGGGGTGCTGGTTGTCGTACCCGCGATGGATCCATCCCGCGAGAACCATCATCGCCTTGTCGATGCCAACATCAGCCCTCAGATGCTCGGCGATCCGGGCGCATTCCTCGAAGGTGTAGCCGAAGTCGACGCGATCCTCGGTCGACTGATTCCACCTTGTGCCGGCGAGTCGTCGGGAGAGCACGAACGGCTTGAAGTCTGCCGCGCCGATGATCTTCTCCACCTGCGGCCTGGCCTCGATCTTGTCCTGCAGGGTCGAGAGGAAGCCCTTCTCCTTCGCGGCGTCGCGGTACGCGTGGGCGATCTCGGAGTATCCACCCTTGCCCAGCGGCCTCAGGACGAACGATCGCGCGGTTCGCTGCAGTTCCAGCGAGACGGAGACCATCCCGTGGCCGGGGACGTTCGGCATGTCGGGCCACGAGCGCTCGACCTCCAGGTCCGCGTACGGATCGTCCCACCAGACGAGCATCGCCGAGCCGTTCTTGACGACGCCCGCCATCGCCATGGAGTACGATCGGAAGTTGCTGTAGGCGGTATAGCGGTTGAGAGTGGTAAGCCCTTCGCCCGCGGGGATCATCAGTCCGAGGCGGTACGGGACCGCGAGGTATCCGCCCTCGGTGTCGGTCGCCCAGAGCGACTTGTCGAGCAGTCGGACCGCCTCCACCTTCCACTCGCCCAGTACGTCCGTAGGGGAGGCCTTCAACGGCCTCCCGTCCTCGGGCAACGGCCTCCCGTCCTGGGCGACCGTTGAAGGATCGCCCCTACCATCCACTGCGTAGCTGAACTTCAATCCCTTCCCATCCGGGAGCAACTCGATCCAGACCCCGATCGTCGCGCCCGGATCACCCTCACCCCAACCCTCTCCCTCAGAGGGCGAGGGAGCACCAGACCCCCTCGCCCTCTGAGGGAGAGGGTTGGGGTGAGGGTGGTCCGACGCCGGCCTGCAGACGACGTTGATCCGCCTGCCACCCGTCGCCAGCATCTCGACGACCGCCAGCCGCGCGACGACGGTCCGCTCCCCGTTCGAGAGGCGCACTTCCCCGAGGCCCTCATGCGCCGGGTTCGAATGCCAGACCTCGTCGGAGCGCTTGTCCCTGAGCCTCCACGTGCCCTTGCTCCGTGATATCGCGAACCGGAGCGTCTCATCCTCGATCACGACCGAATCCGCGATCCCCGACCTGAGCGCCTCGGACCGGCGGCTGACTTCCTCGGCGGTCATCTTCGGGGGCACGGCTACGAGGTCCGGAGCGCCCTTCGAGACCTCGATCTCCGCGGGGTACTGGTCGCAGAACCGGCCTCTATCGTTGTAGATCCCGATGTGCAGGAAGTACTTCCCTTCCGCGATGCCCTGAGGGAAGTCGAGCGAGTACGCGCCATCCACGATCTCCATCCCCGCCTCCCACGCGCTGGTCGGAATCGCGGGCATGTGGTCCGCCTGAAAAACGATGTGGCGGCAATCCTTGTCGGGATGCTCCAGGTGTACGAAGATGTAGCAGTCCCCCGGCGACGGAGCGTTCCCCTCGTTGCGGAACTTCAACGTGAGCGCGACTTCCCCGCCCGGCCTCACTTCCTGTGCGCTCAGTTGCGCTTCGATGCATACCGGCTTGAACAACGGCGTCGTCTCCTCCCCATGCGCCCGATCCGGCATCGCGCCGATCAGGGCAAGGTATGTGGCAAGCAGGACCAGGTGCGATAGTCTCATGTGATCTCCCTACCTGACTATTCGGCGGACCGCGCGCATCTCCCTGTAGTCAATCTGCCGGAGAAATGGTATACTTCGCACTATGCCCGTCACCGAACCCGATGTGCCAGGAGCCGCGAGTTGATAGATCGACTGAGCAGCCTGCTTCAGCCGCATGGATATAGCGTCTACCCACGGTCATTCCGAACGACCGGCGGCGGCGACATCTTCGTCGCGCGCCGTGGGACCAGGAAGCTGATCGGACTCGCAAGACCCGATGCGCGCGTCCTGTTGGATGCGTGCGTCTTCGGGCCGGTCAAGCTCCCTACCAGCGAGATCATGAGCCTGCATACGCCGACGTGGGAGAACTACGAGGCGCTCCGACTCCTCATGCCGCTCGGCCCGACCCGATGCGACCGGGACGCGTCCATCGGCATGGGGGACCGGCTCGGAATGGTGACCGCCGCGCACCTGAATGCGCTCGGCAAGTGTCCAGTCTTCCCGGTGATCGCCCAACAGTCGCCGAGGGAGTTGCGCAAGACCGGGCGCACGTTCAAAGGCGTGCTGCTCGATGCCGTCATGGGCGTGCTGGAGGTCGGGTTCACGGGGACGTGGGGCGCGGACGCCGATCACATCAAGGAAGAGGCGCAGCTCATCGAGGCAGTCCGCGCGGGATACAGCATGTACACGCTGGACCTCAGCGGATGGACTGAGTCGCCTGATCAATCCCATCCTTCCCATCTGTCTCATCCGTCCCATCTGAGCCGCCGGATCGTGGAGAAGTGCTCAGGCCTGGAGGTCGCAGGTCACACGGTATCGGAGGAGGAACTCATCCGCTCGGCGACGATCTACCAGGCCGCGATGGAGAACGCCGTGCGCTTCCACGAAGGCATCAGAAGCTCGATCCCGAGCTTCGACCTCGAGATATCCATCGACGAGGGCTCGAAGCAGACCTCGCTCGAAGACCATCTCTTCGTCGCCGAATACCTCCACGCGCAGGGGATCGAGTTCACGAGCCTCGCGCCGAAGTTCCCGGGCAAGTTCCGCAAGGGGATCGACTACATCGGCGAGGGGCCGGTGCTCACCGCCTCGATGGAGATGCACGCGGCGCTCGCCCGGATGATCGGCGGCTACAAGCTGAGCCTCCACTCCGGGAGCGACAAGATCAGCGTGTATTGCCCGTTTCAGGACATCACGGAGGGGCGCTTCCACGTCAAGACCTCGGGCACATCGTGGCTGGAGGCGATGACGTTCATCTCGCAGACGGACAAGCCGCTCTTCCGCGAGATGTACCGCGTCGCGCTCGACAACCTCAGTGAGAGCGTGAAGGCCTACGACACGGAGATCAACATCAACGACTTCCCACAGGAGCTTCCCCGCGACACATACATCTCCCGCGCCGATGCGAATATGCGCCAACTCTGGCACATATCATACGGCGTCCTGCTCGATCACTTCGGCGACGCCATCCGCGCGGTCCTCGCCGAACATGAGGCCAAGCACTACGAGTCGGTCCGAAACAACATCGCCGGGCATCTGTACCTGCTCCGTCCGCTCTGATCCCAGTCGGCCTGCGCCCACTGTGATGGGTGCGGGCGCTACTTCGCCGGGTTCCACATGACCGCGTGTTCGTTGCCATCCTTGTCACGCGCCGCCCCGACGATGACGCCCGCGTCATTGATGTCATTCGCCCAACTCCCACGGCCGCCGAGCGTTCCCAGATCGGTCGGGACGCCGTTCGAATCCCAGACGACGGGGTGGATCTCGTTGTCGTCAGAGACGCACTGCCCGGCGATTACTCCCTTGCTGTTGATGCAGTCGGCGGAGCCGCCGCGGAAGCCTTCGGGCAGGTCCAGAATGGTGAACTTGCCGCTCCGGAGCACAAAGGGACGTTTTCCGACGGCGGTCGCATGGACGCCAACAACGGCCCCGTCGTCGGAGATGTCCTCCACGGCACTCGGATCCAGCATGCCCTTGATGGGCCGCATCTTTCCGTTCTCCCACCACGCATGGTAGTACTTCTCGCCGCTGATCTTCATCGTGCACGCAGCCTGCCCCTTGTCGTTCAGTGCAACCATGTGGATGCCCGCCGTATGCGACGGCATCGGCAGAGCCTTCATAGTGCCGTTGTGGCGATAGGAAGGCTTCCAGTATCCTTTGTCATTGATGCACCAGCCGGCGATATCGCCCTGGTCGTTGATTGCAGAAGGGCTGACTGCTGCATATCCGGGCAGACCCCCGATCTTCTTGAAGACGCCATTCCGCAGGACATACGCCCCACTCTTCGTAATGGTCAGAATCTGTCCCGCGTCGTTGATATCTGTGACCTGCGTTTCGTCCGCGGAGACAGGCGACTTGACCTGCGTCATCCGGCCGTTCTCCCACAGGAACGACCGGATGAGGGGCTCGTCCTTGCCCTTGACCTTCCGCGCGAACTCGCACTTCCCAACCACCTGGCCCTTGTTGTTGAGAGCGATGGCGGTGCTGTTCACGGCCCCGGGGAGGATGCCGAGGTCCATGATAACGTACTTCGTCTCGGCGGTGGCGAGGTTGGCGGTGAGAAGGGTGAGGACGGTGATCGAATAGACGAGACGGCGCATGGCAATGCCTCCGATGGTGTGATCGATCGGGCGCTACTTGACCGGCGTCCACATGACCGCGTGGGAGGCGCCGGACTTGTCGAGCGACATCCCGATGAGCACTCCCGAGTTGTTGATGCCGGTCGCTCCGCTGTGCTTGCCGCCGAGCGTCGGGAGCGCGGTCGGGACCCCGGCCTTGTCCCACACGACCGCGCGCGTTCCATCCTCACCGGCCGCGCAGTAGCCGCCGATCACGCCACCGCTGTTTATGCAGGCGGGCAGTGGATCCTTGAGGCCCTTCGGCGCTATCAGGTACTTGGGCACGCCGTTCCGCATGACGCAGGGATGACTCTTGTCCGCAACAGAGCACCTCCCGATGATCGTCCCGTCGTCCGAGATGGCATTCGGCTGCACACGGATCCGCGCCGGATCGTACTTCAGGTCCCTGAGCTTGCCGTTCTCCCACATCACCATGCGATCCGCCGCCGACCCGTCGATCGTCCCGAGGATGGCCGTGATCTGCCCCTTGTTGTTGAGGCTGCCGTAGTGCAGGAAGGGGAAGCGGGCGGGCTTCTCGAGGACCTTGGTGACGCCGTTGCGCCAGAGGAAGAGCACGGACTGCTCCGGCTGCCATTTCTCCTTGAAGCCGAAGCCAAGCACTTGGCCGAGGTTGTTGAGCTGGCCACCCACTTTGGAGTAGCCGGGGGGCGGCTCGATCTTCGTCGCCTTGCCTCCCTGGATGACGAACATGCCCTCCTCGCCGCATATCAGGACCTGGGACAAGTCGTTGATGTCAATGAAGATGTCGCCCTTCTTCACCGGCGACTCGATCTCCGAGATGCGCCCCTTGTCCCACAGGAACGGGCGCATCGGGGGACGCCCCGCGCCCTCGAAGCCCTTCCTGCTCCCGCTCTGGCCGACGATCTGCCCCTTGCTGTTGATGGCGGCGGCCGTGCTATCCGTGTCGCCGGGCAGGACGCCGAGGTCCTTGATGACGTACTTCGTCTCGGCGCAACTGAGGTTGCCGGCGATGAGGACGGTGAAGATGACTGCGCAGATGAGACGCCGCATGGTGATGCCTCCCATAAAACCGTCGCCCTACTTGGCCGGGGTCCACATGACTGCGTGATTCTTCCCGCCCAGGTCCTGCGCGGACCCGACGATGACGCCCGCGTTATTGATGGCACCGACCTGGCTGTTGTGCCCTCCGAGGGTCGGCAGAAGCTGCAGGTCGCCGGCCTTGTCCCATACGATCGCGCGATCGGTTCGTAGCTCCGTCGTGCACGTGCCCACACTCAGGCCGGCGTCGTTGATGCAGTCTATCGAAACGGGCATCATACCGTCGAGCATCTTCAGTTCGGTCCGAACACCTGCGCGGATGACGAACACCTTGTTCTCCTCGACCAGGTCGCGCGCGAGGATGGCGTCGGCGGAGATGTCTACTATGCTCTCATGGGCCGTCAGATCGTCCAACCGCGTCACTTTGCCGTCTTCCCAGAGGAAACTCGCCTTCGCGCCGTCCGGGCATCCGACGGTAGCCGCGACGCGGCCCTTTTCGTTGATCACCATCTTATCGATGCAACTGAATTCCAGCGGCAGCGGGATCTTGGTGATCTTGTCGTCCTGCATGACGAAGACCTGCGAGTCGGGCCTCCCGAATTGATATGCGCCGACGATCCGGCCCTTGTTGTTGATGTCGTCGAGCCGCGCCTCCTCGTAGCCCGTCTCGACCTCGATCTTTCGCACCGCGCCCTTGGCATAGAGGTAGGCAATTCCAGTGCTCTTCATGGGGAAGCTGCCCAAGTCGTTGATCGGTCCGGTCCAGACCTTGTCAGCACCCTCGGGCATCTTGATCTCGGTCATCTTCCCCTTCTCCCAGAGAAATGGGACCATGACCTGAACGCTCCTGTTCGCCCCCATGCGGCTGCCCCTGCAGGTGCCGACGATCTGCGTCTTGCCGTTGATACCCGTCGCATGGCTGCTGAGGAACCCGGGCAGGATGCCGAGGTCCTTGATCGCGTACTTCGTCTCGGCGGTCGCCGGGTCTCCGACGAGCAGGGCGAGGGAGAGGAGAATGGTTGCACAGATGATATATCGCATTGTGATGCCTCCGCTGGGAAGGATGGTACTACGATTATGCTTCGACATGTGGATACGTCGTTCCTGCCGGGTATGTTGCCGAACACAAAGCAATGACCGGCACTGAGGCCGGCCATTGCCTTCGAGTACGATTACGATTAGGAGTAGGAGTACGATGCGGAGAAACCCCTAGCAGCCTGTCTGAGAATTCCCCGCTATGTGGGTGAGTTTCCCATCTGCGGGGTCGCGCTGGCTGCTGTTCGATAGTGTTTTTCGCCGGATTTCCGGCGAGGGTCTGTAAAGACCCCTTGTACCTTGATAATCAGCCTGATCCAGGTCATATATCTACGTATCGAAGATCGATTTCCGGTCGCCGTATCGGTATAGCTTCAGCATGTTGTGCCCAAGACACGCAAGCGTCCACTCCGACTTCGCTTTCGCAAGGCCTCGGAGTAGGAAGCCTCGGAAGTTCCGTGCGCTCTTGATCTGGCCGAACACCGGCTCTACCGTCTCCTTCCGCCTCCCGTAGATCTTTCGGCCAAGAGGAGTCAAGAGCTTTGCTCTCTGGCGATCTGCGGCGGATTGCTTTGCCGGATCAAGGCAGGAAGGCGCCGTCGGCTCTTTGCCATGACGTTGTCTGTCAGGCGGTATATAAGCGTCGATCCCTTGCTGCTCGACCATCTCTATGTTGTCGCTGCTGAAGTATCCGGCATCGGCGGATACTTCTTCCGGTTTCTTTCCGGTGTTCTCCTTGATTGCCTCGATCATGTCACTAAGATGCGGTGAGTCCGCTGCCTGGTTCGTGAGATCACACGCCACTACAATCTGATGATCTGCGTCTACCGCAGCTTGTCCGTTGTATGCCTGCACGAAGGCTTTCTTTGCGTCCTTCATTATCCGGCTTTCCGGGTCTGTGAAGTTCCGCTGTGCCTTCCCTTCCGGCTCTGTCTTTACGGGCCCCGGCTCTCTGCCGCGAGGCTTCTTCCCGGATGCTTCCTGCTCCGCCTTCTCTTGGGCTCGCATCGCTTCTTCGGCTGATGCTCGCTCTTTGGCCTCGCGCTCCAGCGCTTCTTTTGCTTCCCTGATCTTGGCGAGCCGCTTCTCTCTGGTTGCGAGTTCCTCCGGGAGTTCGTCTCCTCGGCGGTCAAGACCATATTCCGCGTCTTCCTGGTCGTCCACAGAAAGACCCTTCGCAAGGAGCGCCTCGATCTCAGCCTGAAGCTCTTTTTCTTTCTCGACCATCCGAGAGTAGCTCATGGCGGAGTGCTTGCTTGCGTTGGCAAGCAGCTTTGTTCCGTCTATGGCTATGTGTTTCATCGACACAAGCCCGGCGCTTGCGCATAGCCTGAGCACTTGCACAAACAGGTCCGCAAGGGACTTGAGATGCCTCTTCCTGAACTCGCTTATCGTGCGGAAGTCGGGATGATTTCCTGCCGCAAGCACCCGGAAGGCTACATCTTCATACGTGGCCAGGGAGAGCTTTCGAGATGAATACACTCCCCGGCACAAACCGTAGAATATGATCTTTGTAAGCATTGCCGGATGGAACGGCGGCGCTCCTCGGGCCTCTTTCTCGTATGAGGCGTATATCGCGGAAAGGTCGAGACTGTCTACGACATCGCTCACAAAGTATGCGAGATGTCCCTCGGGCAGCCACTCCGACATCAAGGGCGGCAACAGCAATATCTGGTCAGGTTGATAAGGAAGGTATGGCTTGCTCATACCCGTATTTTACTACATACCTGGCACCTTGCGCCAGAGGTTATTTCATGGACAGGCTGCTAGCCCAGCGCTTCCCGTGCGGCCTTCGCCCGCGCGACGTTCTCGGACCAGAAGCCGAGGAACTGGTTGAGCGTCGGCGGGACGTAGATCGAGGTGATGTAGTCCTCGGGCGCGACACCGTCGGGCTCGAAGGCCTTCACCCAGTCCGGCCAGATTCGGAGGAGCGTCCGATGGCGCGTGTCCCAGATCGAGCCGGGGACAGGCGTGCCGTCGCGGTTCATGTCGTCGTGCAGGGTCCTCCAGGACTTGATCTCGGGGCCGCCGGACTTCGCCAGATCGAGGTACATCCGCTGGATGTTGCCGAAGTCGGTCGAGAACGGCACATCGAGCAGGTCGGTGTTCTGGTGGAACTTTCGCTTTGAGGCCGTGAGCAGGCGGTTCTGCTCCGAGCCGAACTTGTAGGCGATCCACGCAGCCGCCCGCTTGGTGCAGAGGCTTCCCGCGTGATCGATGGCGTCCTCCTCGGCCTCGGGATCGAAGTCGATTCCGGCTCGGGCGACGGCCGCCTTGAACTCGGGCGAGTTCAGGGGCGCTTCGGTCAGCGCCTTCGGGACGGCGGGCTTGATCTCGGTCTTGAACGGCGAGTCGGCGGGGAGCGCGTCGAGCAGCCGCTCGATCCGATACACGCGGATGGCGTCGTTGAAGCGCCCGATCATCGACGTGATGACCGAGCCGCCGCGTCCGTCGTCGACCTTCTCGCCGGTCCGCGACTCGTATAGCTTGATGCCCTCGTCCACGGCCACCCAGGTCGCGACCATCTGGGCGACTTCGTAGCTCAGGGTCATGTTGGTGAACATCCGCTCGTGGAGGGCGTCAGGATAGTCGGGATGGAAGCCGGCGTTGAACGCGCGGACGATCCCCAGCGCGCATGGACCGGTGCACGAGACCTTGAAGTGGTTGTTCGCCTTGCCGACCCTCGGAGCGGCTTTCGATGCATACGGCTCTCCTGCCCCTTCGAGCAGGATGTCGTCGAAGAGCTGGACGCGCTTGCCGAGGATGTCGTAGATCTCGCCGCCCGCGCGGACGCACTTCTCCTCCTCGTCGTGCCAGTCGGGCCGGAGCTGGAACGCCACGCGCCCGAGGCCCTGCATCAGGAAGACCTGTCGGAGGCCAAGCATCGCGTCCACGACGACCCATTCGGTGAACTTCGTCGCCGCCCAGTCGTCGGCCTGGTTCTTCTCGATCTGCTCCTTCGCGATGATGGCTCGGACCGCGCTCCATTTGTTCGGGAACCGCTTGATGAACGCTGCGGCCTCTTCCCCGTGGATGTTGGCCTTTCCGTCGAGGTCGTCCTCGCCCATCACGGCGATCGCCGGGTTCGTCGTGCCGCCGAGACTCCCGATCTTGCGGCACCGAGCGGCCTGGAGTCCGTAGTCGTTGAAGAACTCGGTCTTGGTGAGTCCCTTCTCCCACGCGAGGAACAGCTTCACGTAGTACGTCTCGGGCTGATAAAGGGCGGCGAAGCACTTCAGATGCTCGGCGATCGTCGCATACGGATCGCTGCCGGACACGCGCTGCCAGTCGTTCGCCCATGCGATGAAGAGGTTGTCGCCCTTGTTGACCGCGAGGTCCTCCGACTTGATCTCATCGAGGACCGCCTTCGCGGCATCCGGAGCGGCGGCCTCCCATTCGATGAGGAGCTTCTCGCCGTTCGCCCTGATCTGATCGATGACGGGTGCGGTCAAGGTGTTCTCCCCGTGGAGCGCCTCGGACTGGAGGTTGTGGTGCAGTTCGACGATCGACGAGAGGGAATCGGTCACGCCCAGGAGGAATGAGACGCACTTCTTCCGCGTCGGGAGATTGGCTGACTTGAACGCTTCGTCCAGGCCTGCGGTCACATCTTGGAACCGGGCGGCGAAGTCGGTCGGTCTGGTGAAGAAGAGCAGCTTCTGGCGCGCGAGTTCGACGTCCCAGCCGGGCATCATTCCGTCCGCACAGCGGTGGCATCCGAGCACGAGGCAGCATATCGTTTTCGTTGCGGGATCAGACATCAGGGAATCCTCCATTGCGAGTCAAAGAGTCATATTCTACGATGCTGCGGGAATGCTTTTCTTTCCCGCAGCAGAGCCCTCGTACATACGCTGCATGCTGATGGAAAGAAAAGCATTCCATCAGCATCGCAACGTCCTGTGAAGTGGCTACTCCATCGTGTGCTTCGGGATCGACTTGTCGTTGCGCGTCCTCGTGGCTTCGGCTTCCATCTTGTCCACACACTGCTGCGGGGTGATCTCGCCGTTCAGAAGCGCCGCGAGGGCGTCCTCCGTCGCTTTGCCGAGCGCCTTGTACCAATCGCCGTAGTCGCGGTACCAAGTCTCCTTCGCCTCGCGCATGCACTTCGCGGGCTCGACGAGATCGGGCGGAAGGTTGACATCGTCGCTCCCGATGATCGACATCAGGGTGTTCTTCTTGACGACGAACTCCTTGGCCATCTTGAGCGATGTCATGAACTTGTAGAAGTCGGCGGCCTCGTCGGGATGCTTCGCCTCCTTGGGGACGATCCAGGTCTCGATGCCGGTCGAAGTGACCGTCGGATCTCCCTTCCCGCCCTTGATGACCGGCGGGTTGAAGTACTGCATGCGGAATCCCTTGGGGATCTGGGTCTTCATCTCCGACCCGAGCCACGTTCCGCAGGGAATCATCGCCGCGTTGGCGAGGACGAACTCCATCTGCGACTCGGTGTGGCTCATCCCCATCGCGCCCTTCTGGAAGTACCCCTTCTTCCGCATCTCGTCGATCATCTGGGCCGCCTTGAGGAACGCCGGGTTCTTCCATGCGCCTGGGACGAGGTTCTGCGCGTCCTTGAAGACCTGGAATCCGCCGGCGCTGATCGCCCACGGGATGAACATCCCCTGGAGCATGTACTGCGGGTACTTGCCCTGGAAGGTCATGGGCGCGATGTTCTTCGCCTTGATCTTCTCGCAGAGGACGAGAAGCTCGTCGTAGGTCTTCGGAGGCTTCCATCCGTTCTTCTCGAACATGCCGACGTTGTACCACCAGCCGAACACGTTGTTGTTATACGGCATGATGTAGTAATGGCCGTCATACTTGCCCTTGTTCAGCAGGCTGGGGATGAACGTGTCCTTCCACTTCTTGTCCTGGTCGAACGCCTTGGTCTCGAGGTACTTGTCCATCTCCATCACCTGGCCGTCCATGACGAGCGCCCAGGTGTCCATGCCCCATCCCGGCCACGTCAGATCGGGGGGATCGCCTGCCACGAATCGCGGACGGAGTTGCTCCCAGATTCGCGGGTTGCCCCAGACCTTGATCTTGATGTCGGGATGGATCTTCTCGTACTCGCGGGCGGCGTACTCGAAGAAGTCGAGGCCGTATCCGCCCTGGAAGACGGCGACCTCCAACTCGATCTTGCCGCCGGTCGAGCCGGACGGCTTATTGGCGCATCCGACGAGAATGCAGAGCGCCAGAACGATGGCGAGTATCAGCAGTATCTTTCTCATGAGTGCTTCATCCTCCGAAGGAATGTGTTCGTGGTAAGGTTTCAACCGGGCGGCGGGGAAATCCTTCGCCAACAGGGTGTAGGAGGGATTTTCCGGGATGATTGTGCCCGGTAATCCCGAATAGATGTGATCGGGATTACCGGGCACAATCATCCCGGAAAATCCCTCCTACGATGCCGGCTTGGGCGAGACCTGCCAGTAGATCAGGCCCGCGATCAGGATCAGGCTCGAGAGAACCGCGAACGCGGCATACGGCGCTCGGAGTGAGATGAACTGAGCGGCGATCCCGCCGACGAACCCGCCGGAGATGTTCCCCGCGGCGACGAGCGACTCGTGGATGCCCGAGTTCTTCCCCATCTTCGTCCGCGCCTGGAGTCCGTAGTACAGCGCCTGAGTGTACGCAATCCCGAGGGATATCCCCTGGATCAGGAACGCGGCGGCATAGAGCGCCTTGGACTGGACGAGCGCGATCGCCAGCCCGGACACGATCGCCATCAGGAGCGCCATCACCAGCGGCCAGAGCTTCCCGCGCCACCAGGGGCTCGCGCCCGCGATGAATATGCCGACCGCCTGCCCGACGAGCATTGTGCCGAGCAGGAGTCCGATCGCGCCGTCCGAGTACCCGAGCGTGTAACCGAGCTTCGGGAACATGCTCCTGATCGCCGAATACCCGAAGAATCCGACGAAGTGCGCCGACCTGGCTATCATCAGCAGTGGCCCGGGCCCTTCCGTCGATGAAGAGAGAAGCATCGGATCGATGCCCTCCCCGTTCTCCTGCGCACCGCCCGAGACATGCATCCGCGACCATGCGCGGACGAACCAGATCGAGCCGGCCGCGAGAAGCGCTCCGACCGCGAACGGCCACGCCTTGTGCGCCGCGAACAGATAGCCGGCGACGAGCGTGCATGCCGATCCGCCGATGGTCCAGCCGATGTTGAACGCGGATAGGTTCTTTCGAAGCTCGCCCTTGGCGCTGTTGTCGCCGATGAACGCCTGCAGGGACGGGTAGAACGCGCCAACGGAGATCATGAAGAAGAAGTAGTAGACGAAGATATGCGCATTGTTGGCGGAGAACGCCAGTCCGATGGCGGTCAGAGTTGCCAATGCCGCCGCCGGGATGATGACTCTCGTGCGGCCGACCTTCTCCGAGAGCAGCCCCGTGGTCATGCACACGGGCAGGCGCGCCCCCTGGGAGATCGACCACATGTTGCCGAGGAAAAGCGGGCTTGCGCCGAATCTGATGGCGAGCAGAGGCACGGCGGTCTGCACGAAGCCGATGCAGCCGTCCATGAGAGCAGGTATCGCGAAACTGAAACCGCGCGTGCGGGTGGATGATGACTTGTCCATGAGTACGAGTGATTGTTCATCGCGGCGCCCTCATAGTCCTACACGGGGTGCATTCGAGCTGAGTGGGTGGCGACCGTCTCTCGTTATGCCACCAGAGTGGCTACTCGAGACTAGACGGTTGGGGCTTGGGAGCCTCGGCAGACCACCCAACCGTTCTCCTCGAGACTAGACGGGGTTAGGTCCTGGGAAGCCTGGCAGACCACCCAACCGTTCTCCTCGAGTAGCCACTCTGGTGGCATAACGAGAGGCCGGCCCACTCTGGGGAAATGCACCCTCCTACACACCAGGTCTTGACTCGTGATGGAGAACGCTGTATTCTTTTGTCAGACAGACTGATCCATTTCACATTTGCGAGGCAACTACCATGGGAGACAAGTCACCGAAGAAAGAAAACAAAGCACAGCCGAAGAAGGATCTCAAAGAGAAACGCAAGGACAAGCAGGAGAAGAAGGCTGCTGCAAAGACCTGGAGTCCGTAGCGGAATCCGCTTGAGAACGCGAACGTGCACCGTGCTGATACTTGCATGCCTCTTCTCGGTCGCCTGGGGAGCCGACCGAGAAGTCATGCGCACGGATATGTTCGATCACATCCGCGGTGGGTGGACCGGCATGCTCATCGGCGGGATCGAGGGGCTACCCCACGAGTTCAAGTACAACGATGCGCCCCGTGAATCGCTCCCCGAGTTCACCTTCCTCAAAGACGGCGCGCGGTCCGACGACGACAACGATATCGAGTGGATGCACATCTACTACATGGACCGTTACCGCACGCTCCTGATCCCCTACCCCAAGATCGTGGATATCTGGAAGGCGAACATGAACGCCGGGATCTGGGCCGCCAACCGCCAGGCCCGCAAGCTCATGGACGAGGGCATCGTCCCTCCCGCCACCGGGGATCCCGCGCGGAACAGCTATGCGTCGTTCAACCTCTCCGGCCAGTTCTGCATCGAGTCATACGGCATGATCGCACCGGGCATGCCACAGTTGGCGGGGGAAATCGGTCTCCACTATGCGCAGATCAGCGTGCGGGGCGAGCCGCTCCAGGCGACCCGGTACTGGACGGCGCTGATCAGTCAGACGATATTCAGCGAAGAGCGGATCCCCAGGCAGATCGTCGATGCGCTCCTGGCGGTCGATCCGTCGAGCGCGATGGCGGAGGTCGTGAGGGATGCGATCAAGGCGCACGACGACAATCCCACCGACTGGAAGGCGGCGCGTCAGTCGATCCACGACAAGTGGTTCGTCGAGCGGAAGTGGAATACGAACTCGACTCCGCTCAACGGCGGGGCGGTCGTCCTGGCGCTGCTCTATGGCGACGGCGACTTCTACAAGACGCTCCAGTACGCGATGGCTCTGGGATACGATGCCGACTGCAATGCGGCAACCGCCGGCGCGGTGATCGGCTACCGGATCGGGTTCAAAGCGATCGAGGCGCTCCCGCAGTTCCGCATGCCGGACACCTACCGGAACGCGACGCGTCCCTCGCTGCCGGCGGAGTCGAAGGTATCCGACCAGGCCGAGACGCTCCTCCGGGTCTGCGAGCGCGCCATCCTCCGCAACGGCGGCCGCCGCGTCACCATCGACGGCCAACCCGGATACCGCATCAAGCTCCAGCAGCCGAGGGTTATCCAGCCGCTGGAGAAGTAGACGAGTACTGCACTTATGACATCAGACACAGAATTCGAAGAACTGGTCGAGAGGCTGAAGAGCGAGGATGTCGAGGTGAGCGCCCGGGCTGCTGGGTGCGCTCGGACAACTGGGCGATCCTCGTGCAGTGGAGCCACTCATAGAGGCTATGCAGCGGGAAGAAGGCTACGATCGCGGATGGGCGATTACTGCGCTCGGATTGATTGGTGATCGACGTGCCACCAGCGTCCTGTTGAGGGAGCTGTACAGCGATGACACCGAGGTCAATGACGCCGCGGCGGAGGCGCTCGGCTTGCTGAATGATCCGGACTCCTTCGAGCCGCTGATGCAGGCTATGACAAACGGTCCGGTGCATGCAAGGAGCAGTGCCGCGTATGTCCTGGGGGAACTGGGCGATCCCCGAGCCATCGATGCCCTGCGCTCGGGCTTGCGTGATGCGACAGGCTATGTCAGCATATGCGCGGCGAGAGCGCTCGCCAAGATCGGCGGGCATGCCACGATCGACGCACTGATCGATGCCCTGGAGCACGGCGTACCAAAGACCAAGGAGTCGGCGGCAAAGGGATTGGAGATCCTGAAGGCACAGAAGGCAGTGGACGCTCTTGTCATCGCGCTCCGGGACGAGCATCCCGACGTGCGGAAGGCTGCAGCATCGGCGCTAGCGGAGATCGGCGACCTTACGGGCAACGCGGCACTCCTTGCTGCACTCGAACGCAGGGATGTTGCGGCAGTCCTCGGCGGATACGACTACTTCATCCGGCAGGGCATTCCCGGCTCGGAGCCGCTCCTGATCGAGGCTCTCAATTGTGCCGGCCCGTGGGGCACTGGCTGGATGGCACAGTGCTTCATCTCCTCCGGCAATGAAGCCCTTGCCGAGGCTGGACGCCAGTACTTCCGAGAGAACAGCATCAGTAACGTGAAGAGCAACCGCGAGATACCGATTTGGGCAAGCGCACGCGGGCCAGCGTAGTCCAAGTGGCTGCGATCAACGCTTCCACGCCCAACACTCCACCACTCCCTCACTCCCCGATGTTTGCACCGGTGAGGGATCAGGATATGAATCTACGATACGATGATTCCCCTGATTTCTCCGCCAAGGAGGCGCATTATGTCCAAGAAGAAACTCACCACCAATGCCGGCGCACCGGTCGCCGACAACCAGAACACCATGACCGCCGGGCCGCGAGGGCCGGTGCTGCTGCAGGATGTCTGGTTTCTCGAGAAACTCGCCCACTTCGACCGCGAAGTGATCCCCGAGCGACGCATGCACGCCAAGGGTTCCGGCGCGTACGGAACCTTCACCGTTACCCACGATATCACCCGCTACACCAAGGCCAAGATATTCTCCGAGGTCGGGAAGAAGACCGAGATGTTCACCCGCTTCTCGACCGTCGCCGGCGAGCGCGGCGCGGCCGACGCCGAGCGCGACATTCGGGGCTTCGCGATGAAGTTCTACACGGAGGAAGGCAACTGGGACCTGGTCGGCAACAACACGCCGGTGTTCTTCCTGCGCGACCCACTCAAGTTCCCGGACCTCAACCACGCCGTCAAGCGCGATCCGCGAACCAACATGCGCAGCGCGGGCAACAACTGGGACTTCTGGACGTCGCTGCCCGAGGCGCTGCACCAGGTCACCATCGTCATGAGCGACCGGGGCATACCGTACTCCTATCGCCACATGCACGGGTTCGGCAGCCACACCTTCAGCTTCATCAACGCCGCGAACGAGCGGTACTGGGTGAAGTTCCATTTGAGCACCCAGCAGGGGATTCGCAACCTGAGCGACCAGGAGGCCGAGGCGATCGTCGGCAAGGATCGGGAGAGCCATCAGCGCGACCTGCTGGAGAGCATCGACAAAGGGGACTTCCCACGCTGGACCATGTTCATCCAGATCATGCCGGAGCAGGATGCCGCCGACTACCATTTCCACCCGTTCGATCTCACCAAGGTCTGGCTGCACAAGGACTACCCGCTGATCGAGGTGGGCGTGATGGAGCTGAACCGCAACCCGGAGAACTACTTCGCCGAGGTCGAGCAGTCGGCGTTCAACCCCGCCAATATCGTGCCGGGGATCGGCTTCTCGCCGGACAGGATGCTCCAGGGAAGGCTGTTCTCCTACGGCGACGCACAGCGCTACCGCCTGGGGGTGAATCATCACCTGATCCCCGTGAACGCGTCGCGCTGTCCGTTCCACAGCTACCATCGTGACGGCGCCATGCGGGTGGACGGCAACCACGGCGCAACCCTGGGCTACGAGCCGAACAGCTACGGCGAGTGGCAGCAGCAGCCGGAGTTCGCCGAGCCGCCGCTCAAGCTGGAGGGAGACGGCCGATCACTGGAATTACCGCGAGGATGACGATGACTACTACACCCAGCCGGGTCTGCTCTTCCGCCTGATGGGCGCCGAGAAGCAGGCGCTGCTCTTCGGCAACACCGCCCGGGCATTGGGCGACGCGACGGACGAGGTCAAGATCCGCCACATCGGCAACTGCCTCAAAGCCGATCCGGCCTACGGCAAGGGTGTGGCCGATGCCCTCGGCATCTCACTCGGCCCGCTCGCGGACGAGGCCAAGCGCCTCGACGCGATGTCCGAGGAGGAAGAGGACATCGAGTCGCCCACCCGGTGAGAAGCTATAATATGGAGTGCGGAAGCGGAAGTTGTGCAGACTCCGCTTCCGCACTCCACATGCAATGCCGTTCGGGAGGGAGCTGGACTCCCTTCCGCCGTACGCCCCGGGGCTTGTACTCCCGATCCCCACAGGCAGGAAACCGCCCCTATGCCAACCAACTCGACACGCGGTTCGCCATCCGCCCCACTCTGCACACCCCGCCGCTGCCCGCCCCGAATCCTCTCACCGCCTAATGGCCAGCCCATCAAGTGGGACGGAGAGTCCGAGTCGATGGGGATTCGGTAGTGACTTCCCGCGGACAATGATATAGAATGGGGAGAGAAACGGTGTCCGTCTTCCGTCCACTGCAAGGAAGGGAACCTATGGCTTGCCAGAGAAGTAAAGAACAGATCTCGGAGATCATGCGCCAAGTCAAGTCCCGCGACACGTCACCCGAGGTCACGTTCCGCAAGGCTCTATGGGCCCGTGGAGTCAGGTATCGCCTGCACGATTCCGGATTGCCCGGCAAGCCGGACATAGTGATCCCGCGTGGACGGCTCGTAGTGTTCATCGACGGCGACTACTGGCACGGCAACCAATGGCAAACGCGCGGGCACACCTGTCTGGAAGATCAGTTCGTCCGCAGTCCGCGAGCCGTATACTGGGTGAACAAGATATCCGGGAACATGCGAAGGGATCGAGAGAACACGGCCCGTCTGCTATCAGAGGGATGGCGCGCTCTACGTTTCTGGGAGACCGACATCGTGACAAGTCTGGACCGATGCGTTGAGATGACAATCAGCACCGTCTATGAGGATGCTCGATTCTCGCTTGCAAGCAAGCTGGCAGAGCGGAGTGTGGCTGAGTTCTTCGCCGGCATCGGGCTTATGAGGCGTGCGCTGGAGGGCAGGGGATGGAGGGTGACGTTCGCCAACGACATGGACCCACAGAAGTACGAAATGTATGGTGACAACTTCCCCGATGCTCAGGAGCACTTCAGTCTCGATGATGTCCACCAACTACCGGCTGACGAGGTGCCGGATGTGAGTCTCGCCACGGCATCGTTTCCCTGCAACGACTTGTCCTTGGCGGGCGGCATGAAGGGCTTGGCCGGCGAGCACTCCGGTGCTTTCTGGGGCTTCATACGGGTGCTCACGGATATGGGCGATCGGCGGCCACCTCTGGTTCTGCTGGAGAATGTTGCGGGATGGCTGAGCTCCCACAAAGGCAAAGACTTCGCCGACTCCCTCCAGGCGTTGAACGATCTGGGCTATCTGTGCGACGCATTCATGCTCAATGCGTCGGACTTCGTTCCCCAGAGCCGCCCCAGAATGTTCGTCGTCGGTACGCATGAGTCCCTGCGCCATGCTCGAGTAAACGAGCTCTACCGCTGCTACGAGTCGAAGCTCAGGCCAAAGGCTCTATCCGACTTCATCGAATGTCACCCGGAGATCCGATGGACGATCAGGAATCTCCCCACACCTCAGTCTCGCCACCCGCGTCTCGATGAGATCATCGAGGACCTACCGACCAGCAGCCCCGAATGGTGGAGTCGTACTCGGGCTGAGTACTTTCTGAACCAGATGAGCGACAGGCACTCCATCATTGCCAAGAAGATGATTGATGGCAGCGAGTACACGTACGGCACGGCCTTTCGTCGGGTACGGAAGGGTAAGTCCATGGCCGAGCTGAGGATAGACGGAACTGCTGGATGCTTGCGCACTCCGCGGGGCGGCCACGGGCGACAGATTCTCTTCAAGGCCGGCAAAGGCGAGTACCATGTGCGGCTTCTGACACCAAGAGAGTGTGCGCGTCTGCAGGGGGTGGACGAGGGTTATGTCATTGATGTTCCGAGTAATCAGGCTCTCTTTGGTTTCGGTGACGCTGTGTGTGTCCCCGTGGTCGAATGGATCGCCGATCACTACTTGAATCCTCTGGTGACTGCTGCAACGCATGGCGTTACCCTCTATCCTCAGGCAATGGAGATGTGAATGGCTGATCAACAGGAAGTGGTCGCGCAAGCTGCAATGGCCGTTGTGCAGGAATGGTTTGAATCCTGCAGGCGCGGCAAAGAACCCTCACGCAATACGATTGCCGTTGGTATGACTGTCCTGGACTGGCTGCGCGAGACATGCCCGCTTCCGAAGGCGGAAACCCTCGCCGAAGGTGGGGAGTTCAGACGAGTACGCTCTGGTCTGTCAAGATTGTTTGCCAAGTACGGTATTCCCGCCAACTTCCTCAAGGAGGCAACCGGGCGTCAGGCGAGTCCTGATGCTCAGCGACTGCTGGACATGCTGGAGGAAGGTAGAATCTTTGCCCCACTGTCTCACAAGCAACGAGACGCGCTGCTGCTCAGTCTGTTGGCCGTTCTCATAGACGAGGCAAACAAATGGCTTGGACGTCAGAACCTCAAGGTATCATGCAGCAGGGAGTCTTCTCCTGGGGCATGGGTCGGCGAGATTCTCAGCGAGGCAAAGGGCAAGTCTGGGGGCAGGGTCGAGCAGCATCTCGTGGGTGCAAAGCTAGCTAAGGCCTACCCGGACGCCGATATTCCGGCGCTTCCTGGAGCCGCCGCAGATGTGCAGACTGGACGCGCGGGCGACTTCCAGGTGGAAACCACGGTATATCACGTGACCGCCGCGCCGGGTGACGCCGTAGTGCAGAAGTGCGAAGCCAATCTGCGGGCAGGTCTGCATCCCGTGCTTCTGGTGCCGGCGAAGCAGAAGCTGGTTGCAGACGGTATCGTCGACCGCCTGGAGTTAAGCAGCAGGATCTGGGTCATATCGATCGAGGATTTCCTCTCCGTGAACATCCTGGAGATGTCGCATGGCAGGCGTCAGGAGTTCATAACGACTCTGCGCAGCATTGTGGAGGAGTACAACCTCAGGATAGACGCCGCCGAGACCGACAAGTCGCTCAAGATCGAGATAGAGTGAAGGAACGGGTAAGGTATACCGAACAGACACTGTCTTCGCAGTACTATCGGATCGTGTACCTGGGTTTGATCACGCCTGCACGTCGGTCGAAGAGTCAGATCCGCCTCAGCAACTGCCTGAACTTCGCCACACCGGTGAGCAGAGATGGCATCGCTGACCCCATGCCCTAGAGCGTCCCATCCAGCAGCCGTTTCTTCGCGTCCATGTAGTAGCAGAAGTTGTCCCAGGAGATGTCCGGCGGGACGGTGTGGTCGACCGTCGGGATGTAGCCGCCTTCCTCGATGAGCGGCAGAAGCTCGCGGAGGTGCGCGTCGATCGCCGCCGGTCCCTTCGCAATCTCGCGCTTATCGACCCCGCCCCAGAGCCGCAGGTCGCGCCCGTACTCCTTCCGCACGCGGATGGGGTCCATGCCCGACGCCCGCTCCAGCGGCCAGTGGACGTCGATCCCCGCGTCCATCATCGACGGGATCAGCGCGTCCGTCGTGCCGTCGCTGTCGAGGCAGACGTACCGCACGCCGTGCGACTTGAGGAACTCGACCAGGCGCTTGAGCGGCTTTGCAATGAACTCCTTGAACGTCCCCGGCCCGATGAGCGGAGTGCCCTTCCCGGCGAAATCCTCGTTGAGGTTGAAGTAGTCTATGTCCGTCTCCGCCAGTATCGGCCGGGCGACCTCGATGGTGAAGTCGGCGTAGAACTCCATCATCTCGTGGCAGAGGATCGGGTCATCATACCACATGTAGGAGAGGTTCTCAGTGCCCACCCACTCGCGCGCCCTCCAATAGAACCCGGCGGCATTGCAGTTCCGGGCGAGGATGAGAACGTGCTCGCGGTTCTTCCATCGTTGAACATCAGCCTTCCAGTCCTGCGGATACCTGGCGTCCAGATGCGCCTCGAAGCGCTTCTGCATCTCGCGGAAGTCGGCGAGGTTCTTCACGGGGAAATCGAGGTACGTATCCATGCACATCCGGCCACCGCCGATACTGCCCTCGATGAGCCCCAGGCGCGTTCGACCCCTCTCGTCCACGATCGTCTCGTACCGGTCGGTCCGCTCGATGAGCTTCGACTCATAGCAGGGGATCATGTCGAAGTTGACCGGGATGAACTCACGCCTGTCAAGGTTGAACGGCCCCGGTCCCTGCCACCAGTCGAAGCGCCCGCCCTCGTGAGGCGCGCCCTCGGCGTCCCACCGCGCGATCGTCTGAGGCCAGATGCCGAGTTCATGGTTCGGCACCTTGTCCTTCGGCTGATACTCCATCACCGCCAAAAACCGTTCCCGCTCGTTCATTGTGTCCCCCTCGCACTTGCGTTGAACTGCCGAAATGCAACCCAACGGGTGTCATTCTGAGCGCAGTGAAGAATCTGGCTACCAGGGATGCTCAAAGCGCCAGATTCTTCACTGCGCTCAGAATGACACCCACCTACTCCCACACTCCCATACTCCCACACTCCCTGTTTGACCTCCTCAGAGGTCTTACCGATTTCTCGTCGAACAAGGACAGTGGAGGAAGCCCATGTTCATAGACATCCACACCCACGTTACCCTGCGGAAGACCGTGACCCGGCCCGACGGGAGCATCCATACCACCGCCGAGGAACTCATTGCCATGCTCGACGAGGCCGGGATCGACAAAGCCGTCCTTCTCCCGCTCATCAGCCCCGAGCACATGGTCCATCAGATGACGACCGACGACATCCTCGATGTCACGACGAAGTATCCCGACCGGTTCATCCCTTTCTGCAACATCGACCCCCGGGCGCTGACGAACTCGCCCGCCGCCAACTTCACGCCGCTCCTGGAATACTACAAGTCTCAGGGCTGCAAGGGGATTGGGGAGATCACCGCCAACCTGCCGTGGGACGATCCACGGGTGGAGAACCTGTTCAAGCACGTCGAGAAGGCGGGCCTGCCGCTCATCTTCCACATCGCGCCTCGGTCCGGCGGGTGTTACGGACTCATCGACGACCTGCACCTCCCAAAGCTTGAGGGCGCGCTCCGGAAGTTCCCGAAGCTGAACTTCATCGGCCACTCGCAGCCCTGGTGGTCGGAGATCAGCGCGGACGTGACCGATGAGACGCGCAATGGATACCCCAAGGGGCCGGTGACGCCGGGCCGCGTGCCGGAGCTTCTGCGCAGATACCCGAACATGTACGGCGACATGTCGGCGGGCAGCGGGTTCAACGCCGTCAGCCGCGACCCGGAGTTCGGCTATGCGTTCATGGAGGAGTTCCAGGACAAGCTGCTCTTCGGGACGGACATCTGCCGTCCGGGCCAGGAGCTTCCTCAGCCCGACTTCTTGCGGCGGATAGTCGCAGAGGGCAAGATCTCCCGCGCCGCCTACGAGAAGATCACCTGGCAGAACGCCAATAAGCTGCTGGGCTTGGGATTGTAGACACGGAGGACGTTATGACGCCCAAAGAACGCGTGAGGATGGCGGTCAACCATATCCAGCCCGACCGCTGCCCGATTCAGACCTACCTCGAGCCGGAGGTCCGCGCCGTCATCGAGGATTACTTCGGCGGACGGCCGGCGGAGGACGTCTTCGAAGTCGATCTGCGCTACGTCGGGCCGGGCAGGTGGGCCAAGACGAAGCAGCCCGCGCCGGGAAGCGGCATCGAGCACTATGACGAGTGGGGCACCGGGTTCGCCCGAGTGCGCAACAGTGCGGGCGGCGAGTACCTGGAGGCGGTCGAGAAGCCGATCGCCAACCTCTCGACCATGGATGAGGTCGTGGCCTATCCCTGGCCGAGCCCGAATGACTTCGACTACTCGACCATCCCGGAGCAGATCGAGAAGGTGAAGGATTACGCCGTATGTGCCGCCGGGTGCTGGCTGCCCGACATCATCAACGGGACCTCCTTCATGCGCGGCATGGAGAAGGTCCTCATGGAGATCGCGCTCGAGGACGAGGTCGGCGTGGCGATCATCGACCGCCGGGTGGACTATGCCTATGAGTTCTGCAGGCGCGTTCTGGAAGCGGCTGGCGGCAAGGCGGATATCCTCTGCCTCGGCGAGGATCTCGGCACTCAGAAAGGCCCGGTGATCAGCCCCGCGTGCTTCGACTCCTTCTTCCGACCCCGCATCCAGCGGTTCATCGATCTGGCCCACGACCACGGCGCGTTCTGCATGCTCCACTCCTGCGGCTCGACCCGAATCCTCCAGCCCAAGCTGATCGAGATGGGCCTCGACATCCTCGACGCCGTTCAGCCCGAGCCGGTGGGGATGGACCCGGAAGGGCTCAAGCGCGACTTCGGCGACAAGCTGACCTACTGCGGCATGATAAGCACCCAGGGACTCTCCCGAACGGCACGGTCGATGAGTGTCGGGCCGAGGCGCGCCATCGCCTCGATGTCGTCGGCAAGGGCGGCGGGTACATCTTCTCGCCGGCCCACTGCATCCAGCCCGACACGCCGCTGGAGAACATCCTGGCGATATACGAAGAAGCAACCGGGAAGAGGCTGATACGTGATGAGTGATGAGATGAAGCGAGACGGACGCGGGTCTGCAGAGGGATTGCCGAAACCTTGACATTTCTTGGCAAATCGGTTATAATTCGGTCACAAGCTCATTGTAACACCAACCTGTCACCGCAGTAGTTGGGCGATGCAACGGGCTTTTTGTCTGTGATGACCACATGCGGGAATGGATGCCCACGTTTGATATGCCTACTGAGAGGTGATTACTGCTATGATTCACCGAATGGGACTACTCCTCACATCCATCACTGTCTGTATCTTGCTCCTGTCGGCGATTCCGTGCCATGCCGGATTCCTCGACATCAGCGCCGGTCTGCCCGGTGCGCGGCATAGCAGCGTCGCGTGGGGCGACTACGACAACGACGGCGACCTGGACCTCGCACTCGCGGGAGATACCGGCGCAGGGTACATCTGCAGCATCTACGCCAGGAGCGGCGGCGCCTTCTCGTTGGCCATTTCGCTGACGGGGGTTACGGACAGCAGCCTTGCCTGGGGCGACTATGACAACGACGGGTACCTCGATCTCGCCGTCGCAGGGAACACCGGGAGCGGCTGTGTCTGCAAGGTCTACCGCAATATTCTCTCCGGATCGAGCAGGACGTTGTCCGAGGCGGCATCCCTGGCAGGAGTCTGCGACGGCAGCCTGGCCTGGGGCGACTACGACAACGACGGTGACCTCGACCTTTCCGTGGCAGGGAGCGGGACCGCCGCCGTGTACGAGTACGATAGCGGCGCCTTCACCAACATCAACGCCGACCTGCCCGGAGTCAGCCTTTGCAGCCTCGCGTGGGGCGACTACGACAACGACGGTGACCTCGATCTTGCCCTGGCAGGCAGCACCGGCACCGAGCGCATCAGCAGGATCTACCGGAACACCAACGGCACGTTCGCCGATATCAGCGCCGGCCTGACCGGGGTGGCCAACTGCAGCCTTGCGTGGGGCGACTACGACAACGACGGATTCCTCGATCTCGCATTGGTGGGAGAGACCGTCGCCGGCAGCGCGGGCGTCTGCACAGTATACCGCAATGTCGCTGGCGGTTCAGACAGGACGTTCTCTCCGATGGCCTCTCTGACCGCAGTGTACTACGCCAGCCTTGCCTGGGGCGACTACGACAACGACGGAGATCTCGATCTCGCCGTGTCAGGCCGCCGGGCCGGCACCGTCTCCCAGCTCACCTGCGTCTACCAGAACAGCGGCGGCTCGTTCAGCGCAGCCCACACCGTGACCGGGGTATGCTGGTGCAGCATCGCCTGGGGCGACTACGACAACGACGGAGATCTGGACCTGGCCACGGCAGGCTGGGGTTACGAAGGCTCATCTTGGCAGTATATGAGCCGCATCTATCGCAACGACTCGGCCGTGCTCAACACCGTACCCTCAGCGCCGGCAGGCTTGTCGGCGACCGTCAACGCAGACGAACTGACCATGAGCTGGAGCGCGGCGACCGACACCCAGACCCCTGCAGACGGCCTCTCCTACAACATCAGGGTCGGCACTACCCCGCTGGGCGGCAACATCTTCTCCGGCATGGCTTCGTCCCTTGGTCTGAGGAGGCTGCCGGCAACCGGCAATGCGCAGAAGAAGCTGACGTGGACAGTCAAGGGCCTGTCTGCCCCGCAAGTATACTGCAGCGTGCAGGCCGTTGACACCGCCTTCGCCGGATCTCCGTGGAGTAGCAGCGCCACGGCATATCAGTTGCCATGTTCGATCGCCGCCTGGGGAAGCAACACCTCCGGCCAGTGCAGCGTGCCGTCTCCGAACTCCAGGTTCGTGGCCGTTGCCGGGGGACACTCTCACAGCCTGGGACTCAAGTCAGACGGCTCGATCGCAGTCTGGGGAGGCGCCACCAACGTGCCATCTCCCAATTCCGGGTTCGTGGCCGTTTCCGCAGGAGTAGATTACAGCCTGGGACTCAAGTCAGACGGCTCGATCGTCGCCTGGGGAGTGAACAACTACGGCCAGTGCAACGTGCCATCTCCCAACTCCGGGTTCGTGGCCGTTGCCGCAGGATGGGGTCACGGCCTGGGGCTCAGGTCGGATGGCTCGATCGCAACCTGGGGAGACAACGAGGAGGGCCAGTGCAGCGTGCCGTCTCCGAACACCGGGTTCGTGGCCGTTGCCGCAGGATGGTATCACAGCCTGGGGCTGAGGTCGGACGGCTCGATTGTCGCCTGGGGACAAAACCTCTCCGGCGAGTGCAACGTTCCGTCTCCTAACTCCGGTTTCGTGGCTGTTGCCGCGGGAGGGTGGCACAGCCTGGGACTGAGGTCAAACAGTTCGATCGCCGCCTGGGGAAACAACTACTACGGCCAGTGCAGCGTGCCGTCTCCGAACACCGGTTTTGTGGGCGTTGATGGGGAATATGGGCACAGCCTGGGGCTGAGGTCGGACGGCTCGATCGCTGCCTGGGGATGGAACAACGTTGGCCAGTGCAATGTACCGTCACCGAACGCCGGGTTCACGGCCGTTGCCGCGGGAGGGCAGCACTGCCTTGCGTTGGTCGAGCCCGGCGCCCTTCGTGTCACCATCCAGCCGTCGGAAGCAGCCGCCGCTGGCGCTCAGTGGCGGCGCTTGGGTACTAGTACCTGGTACAGCAGTGGAGATATGGAGAGTAGTATCCCCACCGGCGACTATACGGTGGAGTTCAAAGACATCGCCGGATGGGACAAGCCGACGAACACTCCCGTGAGTATTACCTACGGACAGACGACGCAAGCCGCCGTAACGTACATCCCGCATCCTGGCGCCCTCCAGGTAACCATCCAGCCCTCTGGGGCTGTCACGGCGGGCGCGCAGTGGCGGCGTGTGGGAACAAGTACATGGCTCGACAGTGGGGCCACAGAGAGCAGCATCACCGTCGGCGACTATACGGTCGAGTTCAAAGACGTCGCCGGATGGGACAAGCCTGCGAACACCCCCGTCAGCATCGTCTCAGATCAGACGGCGGAAGCCGGAGGAACGTACGTCCAGCGTCCCGGCGCGCTCCGGGTCACCATTCAGCCATCGGAAGCAGTCACCGCCGGCGCACAGTGGCGGCGCGTGGGAACGAGTACATGGCTCAACAGCGGGGCCACAGAGAGCAGCATCCCCGTCGGCAGCTATACTGTCGAATTCAAGGACGTCGGGGGATGGATCGAGCCTGCGAACACCCCCGTCAGCATCGTCTCAGACCAGACGACGCAAGCCGCAGGAACGTACATCCGGTCAGGAACGCTTCAAGTGACCATCGTGCCTTCGGAGGCAGTCACGGCGGGCGCGCAGTGGCGGCGCGTTGGGACGAGTACCTGGCGCAACAGCGGGACATATGAAGGTGGTATACCGTACGGGCAGTATCTGGTCGAGTTCAGGGAGATCGGCGGATATGTGAAGCCCAACAACATCCCGGTTGCCTTCAGTACAAGCTCGCTGTGCCGTATCATGGCGGAATACCGATCGCCTGGTTTGGTAGTCGCCTGGGGCGGCAACGGTGACGGCCAGTGCGATGTGCCGTCTCCGAGCACCGAGTTTGTGGCCGTTGCCGCAGGGCATTCTCACAGTCTGGCGCTCGGACTGGACGGCTCGATCGCTGCCTGGGGAAGGAACGACAACGGCCAGTGCGACGTGCCGTATCCGAACGCAGGTTTTGTGGCCGTTGCCGCAGGAGTCGCCCACAGCCTTGGGCTGAGGTCGGACGGCTCGATTGTCGCCTGGGGATCAACTACCAGCGTGCCGTCTCCGAACTCCGGGTTCGTGGCCGTTGCCGCAGGAGTCGCCCACAGCCTTGGGCTGAGGTCGGACGGCTCGATTGCCGCCTGGGGATCGGGTGCCAGTGTGCCGTCTCCGAACGCAGGTTTTGTGGCCGTTGCCGCAGGAAGCGTCCACAGCCTGGGACTCAGATCGGATGGCTCGATTGCCGCATGGGGAAGTAACACCTACGGCGAGTGCAGCGTGCCGTCTCCGAACGCCCAATTCGTGGCCGTTGCCGCAGGAGGCCATCACAGCCTGGGGCTGAAGTCGGACGGCTCGATCGCTGCCTGGGGATACAACGTGCACGGCGAGTGCAACGTGCCGTATCCGAACACAGAGTTCACGGCCGTTGCCGGAGGAAGTTGGCACAGCCTGGGACTCAGGTCAGACGGCTCGATCGCCGCCTGGGGATTCAACGATGACGGCCGGTGCAGCGTGCCGCCTCCGAACACAGAGTTCACGGCCGTTGCCGCAGGAAACACGCACAGCCTTGCACTGGTCAAGCAGGGTGCCCTTCGAGTGACCATCGAGCCACCGGAAGCAGTCACTGCGGGCGCGCAGTGGCGGCGCGCAGGAACGAGTACCTGGCTGAACAGCGGAGCCACCGAAAGCAACATTCGCGTAGGCAGCTATTCGGTCGAGTTCAAGGATGTCGTGGGATGGATCACGCCTACGCACATCCACGTTAGCATCGCCGCCGACCTGACAACGGAAACCGCAGGAACCTACATCCCGACAGGCGCCCTTCGGGTTACCATCCAACCCTCGGGAGCAGTCACTGCGGGCGCGCAGTGGCGGCGCGCAGGAACGAGTACCTGGCTGAACAGCGGAGCCACCGAAAGCAACATTCCCGTAGGCAGCTATTCGGTCGAGTTCCGGTATGTCGTGGGATGGATCAAGCCTGCGAATATCGCCGTGAGCATCACCGCCGCTCAGGCAGCGGAAGCCGCCGGAATGTACGTCCCGACAGGCGCCCTGCGGGTTACCATCCAACCCTCGGGAGCAGTCACTGCGGGCGCACAGTGGCGGCGCGTAGGCACGAGTACATGGCGTAACAGCGGAGTCACGGAGAGCAGTATCCCTGTTGGCGACTACACCATCGAGTTCAAGGACGTCGCCGGATGGGTTAGGCCCGCGGGCACTCCAGTCAGCATAGCGTCGGGTCAGACCACCCAGGCCGCCGGTATGTATGCCGCAGCAGTGACCCTCGGCGCGGCGAAGGGATCAGCACACGGGACGTCTGTGAGCTTCAAAGACGGGATAGTCACGGCTGTTGTTGATGGCGGCATCTACGTCGAGGCCGTTGACCGAAGCGCTGCGGTACGAGTGACCGGCGCAACATCGGTCGCTGTTGGTGACAAGGTAGAGGTCACTGGAGTAATGGACAGGACCGGTATCGAACCGGTCATATCTGCGAGTGTACTCCGAATCATGGAAGCGGGCGCGGGAGTCCCAACACCGCTGTATGCAGGTGGCCGCGACCTGCTTGCCGAGCCCGACTCGATAGGGAAGAGGGTGCATGTCTGCGGTCAGGTGGGGCAGGCGCTGTCCGGTTCCTTCCTGGTGGATGACGGCTCGGGCAAGCCATCGAGATGCATCATGCCGGACGGAGCATCGTTCAACACTTCAGCCACGTTCGTATTGGTGACGGGCGTCGTCTCAGTCGAGTTGCGGGAGGGCACGCCCCAGCCGGTGATACTGATCCAGGCCGCCGGTGACCTGGTCTACCCGTAGTACCAACCGCCTTCCAGATGGTCCGACGCAGGTCGGGCAGAGCCGGGGAGCCAATCCCATATTTGAAGAGTGAGGCAGAGCAGTTGTATAATTGCTCTGCCTTTTGTGTTACAGTGGCTCTCGTCAGCGGCGGTAGCGCGCAGATGGAGAACATCCTGGCGATATATGAGGAAGCGACGGGCAAGAGGCTGTTCAAGACGCTTCACGATGGGAACGACCCTTGAAACTGGGTGGGTGGGCGGGTACAAACTCCGGAAACGGCAGAACATCGGAGTTTGTACCCGCCCACCCACCCAGTTTCCCAGTATGATCAAGCGATAGGAGAAGCGCATGACTACAGAACTAGAGACCCCAAGCACCGAAGCAACCGAAAAACTGAACCTGAAATACGTCTGGACCATATCACTCGTCGCCGCGCTCGGCGGCCTGATGTTCGGCTACGACTGGGTGGTGGTCGGAGGGGCGAAGCTCTTCTACGAGAAGTTCTTCCATCTCACCGACCCCAATCAGATCGGATGGGCCATGAGCTGTGCCCTGGTCGGATGCCTGATCGGCGCATTGGCCGCGGGGGCGCTGAGCGACAAGTTCGGGCGCAGACGGCTGCTGATCGCGGCGGGGTTCATCTTCATCTACTCCTCAGTGGCGATCGCCCTCACGCGGGATTTCAATGCATTCGTGCTCTACCGGATACTCGGCGGAATCGCCATCGGTCTGGCCTCCAACCTCTCGCCGGTCTACATCGCCGAGATCGCGCCCGCCCACATGCGAGGCCGACTGGTCGCGGTCAACCAGCTCACCATCGTCATCGGAGTGCTGCTTGCACAACTGGTGAACTGGCTCATCGCTCAGCCCATGGTTCCCGGTGCGACCGACCAGGCGATCCTGGCCTCGTGGAACGGGCAGATCGGCTGGAGATGGATGTTCGGCGCAACCGCCGTTCCCGCCACGCTCTTCTTCGTACTATCGTTCCTGATCCCGGAGAGCCCCAGGTGGCTGGTCAAGAACGGCAGCGACACCCGCGCCATGCATGTCCTGGAGAAGATCGGAGGGGCATCATACGCCGCGCGATCGCTCGTCAGCATCAAGGACACTCTGGTCAACGAGATCGGGAAGGTGAACTTCCGCGACCTCCTGCAGCCGAAGACGATGCGGATCATAGTCATCGGGGCGACGCTCGCCGTGCTCTCGCAGTGGAGCGGCATCAACGTGATACTCTACTACGGCCAGGAGGTCTTCACGGCGGCGGGCTATAAGGTCTCGGACATCCTGTTCAACATCGTCATCACGGGCGCGGTGTTGCTCGTCTTCACGTTCGTCGCCATCGGAACGGTCGACCGAGGCGGGCGGAAGATACTCCTGCTGATCGGTTTGGCTGGCCTCACCATCATCCACTCGGCCATCGGGTACTGCTTCCGCATCGAGAGCCAGGGCCTGCACGTCCTGATCCTCATCATGGCGGCGGTCGCCCTCTATGCGATGTCCCTCGCGGCGATGACCTGGGTGGTGCTCTCCGAGATATTCCCCAACCGCATACGTGGGGCGGCGATGTCGATCGCAGTGTTCGCGCTCTGGGCGGGCAATTTCGGGCTGACCTACTCGTTCCCGCATCTCCAGAAATCAGTCGGCGCGTCAGGCGCATTCTGGGTCTACGCGGCGATCTGCGGCGCAGGGTTCATCTTCGTCTCCCTCTGCATCCCCGAGACCAAAGGCAAGACCCTCGAGGAGATCGAACGGGAACTGGTCGACTGATGCAGCTCGCGACCTGGCCTCAGGCGGATTGGAGCAGGATCAAACCGTTCCGCCACCCCGTCCGCCGAATTCGAGTTTGCAAAGAGCAAGTTGCCTAAGTCATTCCACGCATACCGCGAAGGATGATACTGTTTTTTCTACCAGGGATTGAGGATTCGTCGTCCGACGTTGGATATTCGCTGATTGATCCCGGGGGTGTCCGGCCAACTCAACGGGAGTGGCCTTCCGAAACGGTGCTGGTCTGGGAAGGCGAGGAAGGCGAGAAAGGTGAGTACGGTGCTCTTTCCTCTGCCACCAGCAAGTCAGGGGCAGTCTGCGCGACATGGATATCGGCCAGCGATAGCTGCTGATCATCAGCGGACCTGCCGTAATGCTCCAACAACCGACGAACTGCCGTGGATGGCTTCGTACCGTTCCTGTGCTTGAATCTATGGTCAAGAAGAAGTCCAAGGAACTCATCCCGTTGGGTGTCAGACAGATCGCTAAGCTCCCGCCACCAGCGCTCGGTCGTCCCGTTGTTCTTATGGGTCCTTCGATGGATGATGTAGTCTTCCGGCATCAGCAGAATCTTATGGAACTCGGTCACGTCTGCACCAAAGGCTGCGTTGAAGAAGTCTAGGCGGTGGGTGACGGCGCCGTATGTAGGTATTAGAATACACTGTATTGCTCGGAGAGATTTGCGATTCCAGTTTCTTCCTACATTTCCGGGTGTACTTGTTAAGCGATCCTTGCTCTGCAGATCAACATAGCGCATTGGAAACGAAAACAGCTGGATGCCCAAGTCCTGATTGAGCTCGACGTTGAGCTTGAGCCGCTCATAAAGGTCCTCAGGCCTGTCATGATAGTTGTAGAGCACATAGTTCGACAGCCTGCGAATTCCATGCTTCACCGCAAGCCGAACCTTCGATTCGTATAAGTCCTTGTCTGCGATGCTGTCGAAGGCGAGACGTAACGGCTGGATGGCAATCTCGCTGAGAAGCCCTGCATTCGTGTCGGACAGCAGCCGCATATCTACCCCTTGGTTGAAATCGACTCTGCGGCGCAGGGATATGGTCTGCCCTGCTTTGCCTTCACGCTTGAGGACCTCTCCCCGACCGAATCCGGAGAGCTTGATCTGTTCTACAATATCGGCAAAGCGCGTCGAAGCGAGTACATTGTTATCGAGTAGAACAAGATCTCTCTTCTTCCCATATCGCTGGTCTATCTCGGCCATGTGGTCAGCCAGGGGGATGTAGTCTTTGAACTCGGGCTCTATCTTGTGTACGGCACAGAACGAGCAGCGTCTGATGCAGCCACGAGTAGCGTATGCAAAATACGCGTCAGAGACCGGATACTCAACTGTATCCAAGAGGCTGTAATCGGGTAGCAGCGAATCAATCAGGCCGTCATCCTCGTATCCCAGCTTGCCGTTCTCATCCAGGAGCTGCTCTACTACTCGGCAAGAGACCGATGTCCTGATATCATTGGCCATGAGGGTTGCCATAACTCCGCCGACTACCAGATTCTCGGCTGCGGGCTCTTTCACACTCTGCTGATAGTACTTGAGTGCCCCTATGGTGTGAGCCCAATGGTAGGTGAACAAGCTTGAGACATAGACTCGGTCCCACTTCTCTTGGCGGTCGCGCTTCGTCGGGTCCAATCCCTTCACGAATTCGACGTGGTCACCTTTCCCCCTGTGATACTGGGAGATCTTCATCAGACCCAGCGGAGGGTACTTCTGCTTGTAGGCGGGATCGACGAGAAGAACATGTCGCTGGTTATGCACTCATGCCTCCTCACCGAAGAACTCTTGTGTTGCCCCGACGTTGTCAACTGGTTCTTCTGTTTCCCAATCTCCACACGGTTCCCGCACAATCGTTTCATCGGTTGCTCTTGAACTCATGCCCAAGAGGAAATCACGGGCCGTCTGTGTCTCCTTTGGAAACGCAAGGCGTCTGGGGTCGTACCTACACAGTATCGTAAAGTGCAGCATCGGACTGCCGGGTGTGTGGCCCACATACTTCACCATAGGAAGAAAATGCGTGCTTATCGCCCGCCCATTGCAGTAGTCCCTCATCATAGTAAAGACAAATGCCTTTAGATGAGCGGAACTCCTAACCATCTGCTGCTGTCCATCGCCACCCCGTGCGAGAGGTGGCAGTCCTTGCAGATAAGTGTGGGTCGCCTCAGGCAAGTCGGCACGGTTTGCCAATTCGTCCAGTATCGCGATCTTGCAGTCCTCGCGAATCGTGAGCAGGATCACAAAGCGTGGGTCTCCCCCATTCCGCAGCAGATCCTCCTGAATCGACGTTAGACTCCTCAATGCCGCAAAACGCAGGCATTTCTCGCCACCTGGCTGTTTTATCTTTCCCGTGATGGCATTGCAGAAATCGAGGTTGAACAAGGTGACGACCTCATCAAGCCCAAATGCCTCGTTGTTGTCATCCCTGCCAGACAGGAACGCGCTTTCCAGGTACCCCGTAAACACCCTGCTCGGGATCCCTGTTCTCCGCAAGGTAGCTGTGAGGTCGATTAGGTTCTGACGGGGATTCCGTAACCGTCTGTCCTCAAGCTCAAACGCTATGACACGTCTGATCATGTTCCGCCAGAGCAAGATATCCAAGGCCTCCGGGCCGGGCAGTCCGCAGTATAGATAGTCTCTGTGGAATTGGTCACGTATGGCCTGAAGAACTGGGGTATTCCATACCGACCGGACGGTCTCTTTTCTGGGGGAGTTAGTTGACGCAGCGGCAGACATCAGGCTCGCTCCTCCAGATACTCCCGAAGTGCCTCCAGCTCAGCGGTGTACTGATCTGGCGACAAATGCGGTTTGACAAGACGATCATCAATATAAGCAACAGCAAGCCTCATCGGCTCCGTGACGACAATATCGAGGGCTTCCAGTGCATCGGTCAACGTGCGCGGACGGTCCTCCCTATGCGCGGTCTCTTCTTCTGTCGGCTCCTCGCCCTCGCGATCAGCCACTCGGTCAACTAGGTCTCTCGGCTTCACCTTCTTCTTCTGGCTGAGAATGCCCTGGATACCCTTCTCAGCTTCGTCCAAGACCTCGACAGCCTGCTCAAGACGGTCTTTCCTATCCTTCGCCAGGATGGGCTTATATAGGCTGAGCGCTTTCCTGATGTTGGCCAACTCCACAATGAGCTTCATGAGTTCATCAACGTCGGTCCTGACTTCAGGCAACAACTTGTTGATCGCAAACACACGGGGCTGCGCCTCGTCGAGAACCTCATAGGCCTTCAGCTGATTCTGAATCTTGGTACCCCATGTCTGCAGTTCGGAGATGACTTCAGACAGCGCAACCCTGAAGCGCCCGCGAGTTTCGTTGTTCTCGAAATCAGATCGGGCAGCATTGGGAACTAGGTCCCGATGCTGGGCAATGACCTCGCCTGTCATTCGACGATACAGGACCGTCTTGCTGAAATATGGCTCGAGGTACTCCCGGTTCGCGATGGAGAAGCCGTACTTCTTGACCAAGAGCCCCCGAAGCTCTCTATCACTCAGAACCGTCCTTGCATCGTTGAGGCATGCCCAAACGAAGCCAAAGTGCTCTTTGGTTTCTCGATCAGTAATATTGGATATTCTCGGCTCGAACTGGCCACCGTGGACAAACACATCGTCGGTGTATGGTCGGTACAATGGCGACGCCTGAGTACCTACGCGCAGGACGAGGTCCACTACCCTGTAATCTGTGTCCTTGAATTTCTTGGTGATCACGTCGCGGTATCTGAAATCAGGAGCGAATGGAAGAGGGACCGTGTTGCGCAGGTAGGCTCTGACTGCACCCAAGTCGGCCAACTGCCTGGATACGGCCGCTCTGACACCTATCATCATAACGAGCGTGCCTGGACGCTGCAATGGTGCTTCTTGGTCGTCGTCAACTGCCACCGCCTGGCTCATCATCTTCTCGAGATGGAGGCTGCTTGGTCGGCCTAGCTTACGCTTCTCTTCTTCGTCCTCCAGCATGTCGCGAACATCGCGGAACGCCACCGTGATGATTGAGGCAGAGCCGTCCTCGTGTCGAGTATGGATCTCCAGGTTATCGCAGAGGTTGAAACTGCTGTAGATACCGATTCCCCGAAAGCCCACATTGTCCAAAGGGTTCTTGTCCGACATTCCCAGTCGGATTGCACTTATAGCGCCATCTCGGGTCATGCCGATTCCGTTATCTCGGACCGACACCACGTCCTTGGTCAGCTCTATCTCAATGCGCGATGCTTTCGCGTCGATAGAATTCTGGATGTACTCCCTAAGGGCATCAAGCGGATCCCTGTATAGCCCACTGGTAAGTGCAGGGAATAGCTCGGCTCCGATGTCCTCCGGGGCAAAACGTCTTATTGGACTCATGTCGGTTCCCTCCAAATGAAGCGGCTGATAGGCCAGCGAATATCAAGCCGGCACCAGGATAACCAAGAATACCATCATAGACCCACGTCATGCAAGAACACTGGGAAAGGGGTCCGGCTGCCCGGCTCGTGAAAGAGACACGCGTCCGGTGGGTAAACCTCGCCACGGCCACTTGTGAAGAGGTCACGGCGTGAAGTACCTGTTCCGGCGATCATCATCCATGCAATCGTGGACGGAGGGTGACATCGCTCCCGATGCACCGGGTGATCTTCTCGGTCATCACCCACCATGCTCAGAGCGGGACGATGTCGGTCTGCGCGAGGACGAGGAGGCCGGGGGACTCGATGAGGGCGGTGAGCTTGACACGGGCGCCGATGCCCGGGCGGGTGACGGTGGGGAGGTATGAGACCGGGAGGCCGCCGGGGATGGGTGAGCCGTCGTCGAGGTAGAACTTGCCCGTCCCGTGCGCGGAGACCTCTCCGATCACCCTCACCATCAGCCCGACGTTGTTCAGCCCGATCCCCCAGGGACTCCCCTTCTGACCCGCGACCGGCGGCCCGGCGGAGTAGAAGTAGTCCAGTCCCCCGATGTCCCTCGCGATAAGGAGCGGCGCGCACGGGATCTCCGTGCTGCCCGTAGTAGTGACAATCGCGTCGGTCAGCTCGCGGGTGTCGGCGTTGGTGCTCAATCGGCCCGCGAGGGTCAGCGTCGTGCCGGGCGTGATCGAGGGCAGGCTGCCGACGCCCTTCGTGACCTTGATGCCGACCATGTTGCCGATCTGGCGCACGGCCATGGTGTCGGAAACCGGCGCATGCGTAAGGACGAGGTTCGGGATCTCGACCCACTTGCCGTCCGGGAGCTTCTTCGCCTCCGCCAATGTGAGCGGGCCCTGGGCGACCCTGATGCCGTCGGACGCCATCACGCTGCTCCACTGATTGTGCGGATTCCGCGCCTTCGCCAGAACGTAGTAGGTCAGCCCGCTCGTGAGCGTCATGCTTCTGGTCCCTGAGTCGTGGCTCCGAGCCATCCGCCACCGGGGCTGATGATGCCGGCCTCACTGGGGGTGCTGCTGATCGCATACATGTACTGGATGACGCCGGACTCGGGGTCGGATGCGCTCCATGTGCCGTGGACGCTCCCCGTACCGGTCTGGTACGCGCCGTCATCGAGGACGGACAGCATCACCGGGGGCGTGGCGACCTCGGCTATCGAGGCGTCATCCGCATAGGCCCAACTCGGCCCGATGCCGCCCTCGTTGTACTGCCCGAACTTGAAGAAGATGGAGATGCCGCCTGAGGTGGCGGTGACGGTCGTGTTGTAGTGCAGCCAGGCATTCTGCCCGCCGCTTTCGAGCTTGGTGTAGATGACGCTCGCCGCCTCGCCGTTCGAGGTCTGGCCGGTGAGATCGTATCCGACCTCGGCCCACGGACCCGCATCGGTCGACTGGAAGCGGACCCATCCGTCGAGGACGTACTGACGCCCGGGAGTGACCCCACCGGCGGCCTGACATATCCCGCCATGTACGCGCAGGCGGTCCGCCCTGCCCCACTGCTGAGCGTGGCTCCCGGCGTGGAGGGTGGCCGTGGAGTCGGAGAAGGTGATCGAATTGACCAGCCCGAGGTCCACGACTTCCATCCGGTCGCGACGCCGCTTCCCTGGAATCCGCCCTCGAAGTTGCCGTTGGTCAGCATGTTGTCGCCGATCCTGGTGAGCACGAAATCCTGCGTGGTCGAGCCGCCGGACGCGACGTTGACGCCGGAGATGGTCTGGTAGCAGTACGACAGCTTTGAGGCGGTCATCTGGTATGTGCCCGGAGCGACATCGGGGATCGTGTAGTAGCCGCTGCCGTTGGTCATGGCTGAGTATCCGCCCGTGCTCGTGACGATCTGCGTGTTGGTCATGATCTGGCCGCCACGAGTTCTCGCATAGCCGCTGATCGTGCCGGGCACAGGTGGCGGCTCGGGCCACCGGTATGCCTGAGCCACCGCCGCATCGAGGTCGCTCAGTATCTGGCCCTTGTACGCGCTGCCGTCGATGTTCCATCCATCGCACCCGTTGCACCATCGGTACATGTTGACGCAGCGGAAGACCGGCTTCCCGCTGGTGACGGCGGTCTGGTTGTAGCGGTTGATCTCGGCGAAGATCTCCTGCATCCAGCCGGGCTCGTAGTGGCTGGCCCCGTTCTCCGGATGCCCGCCTTTCCAGTAGTAGACGCCGTTGCACTCGGTCGCATAGAGCGGCAGGTGATAGAGGTCGCTCGGGATGCCGTAGTCGATCCAGTCCTTGTAGACGTAGAAGCTGAAATACAGGTCTCTGCCGCCCGCATTGACCTTCCAGTTGCTGTGGATGTCGTTGTACGTGTAGCCCCTGGAGTTGATGTGCAGGGCCATGCCGTCGATGCCGCCGCTCGTCTTGATGGCGGTGAGCATCTGGTTGAGGTAATCGACCCAGTTGAGCGGGCAGCCGTCGTGGGTCCATTGGTCGAACACGCCGGGACCGTACGGGCCGCCGAACGGTCCGAGCGCCTGAGAGACGACCTTGTGGGACGGCCTTACCGCTTTGATCGCGTTGTAGACGAGCCGGAAGCAGTTGGCGTAGTCCTGAGGCGAAACGTAGGGCTTGTTGCCACCGTCGGGAGGCCACTCGACCGCCAGATTGGTCTCGTTGCCGATCACCCATATCTCGCAGCCGGGTGAGTTCTGCACGAAATTGGCGCATCTCTGGGCGAAATCGGCGTAATATGCGCGGAGAGGGATCGTGCCGACATCGCTGTATCCGTTGTTGATCCGGCAGACGACGGTGTGGCCCTGGTTCGAGAAGCCGGTGAAGTTGACGCCGCTCTGGTCGCCCGGATTGTGTCCGACCGCGACCGTGGAGGTGAGCCATCCGCCGGTGACGGTGCCCTGCTTGACGTGATTCAGCCACTCGGTTGGCGCAGGATCGGTGTCGTGGATGCCGTATATGAACGGGCTCTCGGCGGCGGATGCGCCGGAAGCGATCAACAGCAGGATTGCCAGGATGTAACGAACTCGCATGTATTACTCCAAGAAGGTTTCCCCACCCCTTAGACTATCACACGAGCGCCGGGATGACAATCGGTAAATATACCTGGAGTTGCGTGGACCGACCCCTCCCCAGCCCTCCCCGCAACGGAGAGGGAGCGCCCCCGCCGGCAAGAGAGGTGCTCCCTCTCCGTTGCGGGGAGGGGCGGGGAGGGGTCTTCCGGTCGTCAGTGGGTCGGAGTATGTGGTGACAGCTCGACCTTGTCGGCGGCGAGTTCGGCGGCGCGCTCCCTCGCGAGGGTACGGCGATCCTCCTCGGAGAGGCGCTTGAGTTGCGCGGTCAGGGGCACACTGCGGGGAGTGCCGTCCGAGAGCACGAGATTGAACTGAAGGCTGTTCACGGGGTCGCCCTTCTTCGCGATGCGGATCGTGCACTTCCGCAGACCCGCCTCGTCTTCCTTTACCGCCATGACGTTCGCCCAGTCGGTGAGCCGTGCGAACTGGTCGGCATCCAGCTTCGAGACGGACAGGCCTTCCGGGGTGCACGCCTGATCCTCGAACGCCGAGCCGAGCATCCGCACCATCCGCCCGGTCCGGGGGAACCACCTCGCCTGCCATGCTTGAGGGATGAACCGGAATCCTCCCCAGTACGTCTGCCGGTCGCGAAGGCATGCGATGTCGAGCAGATCGTCGAGCGAGAGTCCGCCGGTCTCCGTCACCCTTCGCCACCAGTGCTCCTGGAGAGTCATCGGCGGCTCCTCCGGCAGCGGTCGGAGGAACCATTTGTTCGCGCGGAACCGGAGCGTGCCCTCCTCTACCTGGCAGGAGTAGTCCATCCTGACACATACATCGCGGACGAGCTTGTCAAGCGGTTCGTCCGTGTATTCCGGCAGCGGGTCCTCCTGGAAATACCAGTTGGCGATGACATTCACCTTCCCCCGCCGGGCGACAGCCTCCAGGGCGTGACCGAGCAGGATATCGCCGCCGTGGTACAACTCCTTGCGGTCGCTCTTGACGGTGACGAGGGTCTCGGAAGTGAGCGGATCGCCCTCTACTCTCCCCGGCGGCGCTTCCGGCAGGTTGAGGAAATCGGACTCGCCCTCGGTGTAGTGGGGCCAGCCGTTCATGCATCTCCACGCGGGTTCGTCTCCCCGGGCGGGCAGCGACAGGTACAGAGTGAGGTGAGGCGCGCCGAAGACGCTGGGCCGCCAGTGCTTGAACCGCACCATCGACTTCTCGATCTCGGCCAGGGTGTAGGGCACAAACGCCGGATCTTGTGTGACATACGCGTTGAGGGTCTTGAGGACTCCCGTCTTCATCTCCGCCGACAGCTCGGCATAGCTCCATCCCATGCCGACGTCGTTGATGCAGCCGCGAATGGTCTCCTTGTCCATGAGGTTGATCAGCCGGAGCAACTCCTGCTTCGACGGGTCCGATGCGGTCTTGTACAGGCGCGGGTTGGTCTGAGCCATCCGCGCGAGTTCGGCCGGATTGTCGAGCGTTTTCGTGGCCTGGTCAATCGCATCGAGGAGCGCCTCGACCTTCGCTGCTTCCTGGTCGCTGCGAACCTGCTCCCTGCGCTTGGCGTGGACCAGGTCTTCGAAGAGTTCGTAGGTCCACGCGTCCTTCTGACCCTTCGCCAGCCAGAAGTAACCGTAGAGCGCGGAGATCTCCGACATGACATCGCGGAGGGGCGTCTGTTGGAAATAGACGATTGGCCGTTCGCCCGAGATTTCCTTCGCCACGACGAGACTGACGCCGGTCGCCTTCCGGAGGTCCGCGAACAGGTCCTTCATGTTCGTGCTCTTGACGGCGATGTCCACCTTCACATCGAGGCGCTTGTCCTGGTCGAACTCCGCCGGCATCTTCGGCGACGTCTCGTCGAACGGCGAGTAGAGCTTCGGCGCCTCGGCGGATGCCTGCTCGGTCGCCGCGTAACATGCGGCGGTCAGGAGCACGAGGCATGCTGCGGCGTGGAGAACGGACCGGAATGACTTCGAAACGCTGAACATAATGGCTGACCCCTTTCACACAAGAGAGAACACGGCTTGGCTTGTTACTTTCCCTCCGCTGACAGCTCGACCTTGTCGGCAGCGAGTTCGGCTGCCCGCTCCTCCGCAAGGGTGCGGCGGTCCTCCTCGGAGAGGGTCGCGACTCGCGCGGTCATGGTTATGGTGCGGATCTTGCCGTCAGGGAGCGTGAGCATGAAGCGGATGAGGTCTACCGGAACACCGCTCTTCTCGATACGGATCACGGACCCCATCAGCACTTCCTTCTCCCTGACCCCCATGACGCGCCCCCACTCTTCGAGCTTGGCGAGCTGCTCGGAGCTCAGCCTCGAGACTGCCAGGCCTTCGGGGGTACCCGCCTGATCCTCCAGAGCCGGGCCGAGCGTCCGCACGATCCTCGCGGTCGTTGGGAACAGCCGGGCCTGGTATGCCTGCGGAATGAACCGGAAGCCGCCCCAGAACGTCTGCCGGCCGCGGAGATTCGCGATGTCCACCAGGTCCTCCAGCGAGAGCCCGCCGGTCTCGAAGATCCTGCGCCACCAGTGCTCCTGGAGCGTCATCGGCGGCTCCTCCTGAAGCGGCTGGAGGAACCACTTGTTGCATCGGAACCGGATCGTATTCCCCTCAACCTGGCAGGAGTAGTCCATCTTGAGGCACGCGTCCCTGACGAACTTGTCCAGCGGCTCATCCTCGCAGAGGGGGAACGGTGTCTCCTGGTAGTAGTAGTCGGCGATAACATTCAGGTTCGCCTGCTTCGCGATCGCCTCCAGCACGTCTTGGGCAAGGATCGCACCGTAGTGGAACACCTCGTACTTCTTCTCGACGGTGATCTTCACGTCCTTCGAAAGCGGATCGCCGGTCACTTTCCCCGCGGGCTGTTCGGCCATGCTCAGCAGATCGGGCTCTCCATCCTGGTAAGCGGGCCAGTCTTCGTACAGCTTCATCCCGCCGGTCCCGTCCGCCTTCGCCGGGAAATGCACTATGAGAATGAGGTGCGGAGGAGTGAAGACGCTTGCCCGCCACCGCTTGATCTGCACCCGGGACGAACCCAGGCTGTCGGCGGTCACCGGCGGGAAGTTCTCCGGAGTGCCCCCAGGCCCCATGTTGACGAAATCGACGACTCCGGCCTGCATCTCGGGCGAAAGCTTGGGGAAATCCCACCCCATTCCCAGGTCGTTGACCAGAGTGCGAAGGAATCCCCTGTCTATCTGCCTGACGACGTTGAGGACTGCTCTCTTTCGAGTCACCGTCGCCGATGCATAGAGGCGCGGGTTGGTCTGCCGCAGCCGTTCAAGGGCCGCATCGTTTCCCAGGACCTCCGTACACATGTCGATGCACTTCATTAGCGCATCGACCTGCGCCGCTTCCTGGTCATTGCGCACCTGCTCCCGTCGCTTGGCGTGGACCAGGTCCTCGAATAGCTCGTAGGTCCAGGCATCTTTCTGACCCTTCGCGAGCCAGAAGTAGCCGTATAGGACGGATATCTCCGTCATCACATCGCGCAGGGGAGCGCCATGGAAGAAGACGATCGGACGCTCGCCTGAGAGTTCCTTGGCGACGACAACGTTCACGCCGGTCGCCTTCCGAAGGTCGGCGAAGAGGTCCTTCATGTTCTTGCTCTTGACGGCGATGTCGACCTTCACGTCAAGGCGCTTGTCCCCGGCGAACTCCGCCGGCATCTTCGGCGACTTCTCATCGAACGGCGAGTAGAGCTTCGACTGTTCCGCTGCTGCCGGCTCATCGGCGGAGAAACAGGCGACCTGAGACAGTAGGATGATCGCAAAGAGAATCAGACGGCATGAGTTTCGAGCACCGAGGAACATGACACTTACCCCTTTCATCGGAGTCCGTGGATCGACGATAGAGCGACCGCCGGTATGATAGCAGTTCGACGTTCACGTGGAGTATCCTCTCAGACTGGCGCGCAGGAATACGGGGCGCGGTCGCAGAAGGTAAAGGCAATGGTTTTGAGTAGGAGTATGAGTAGGAGTATGAGTAGGAGCGGAAAATGCCGGATATGATTGGGATCATCCTCGCCGCCGGGAAGGGCACGCGCATGAAGTCGAAGCTGCCGAAAGCCCTCCATCCGATATGCGGCAAACCGATCACCCGCTGGGTGATCGACGCGTGCAGAGACGCCGGGGTCGCGGACTGCGTGGTCGTGATCGGTCATGGCGCAGACCAGGTCCGTGAGGGACTCGGCAGCGATGTCAGATATGCGGTCCAGGAACCGCAGCTTGGGACGGGTCATGCGTGCATGATGGCCCTCAAGGAGATCGATGCCACAGAGGGCAATGTCCTGGTGGCGACCGGCGACACCGCTCTCCTGCGAATGGAAGTCCTCAGGCAACTGGCGGATGAGCACCTGAAGAGCGGCGCCGATGCTACCGTCCTCACCACCGTACTCGCCGATGCGAGTCACTACGGCCGAGTCATACGCGCTTCGGATGGCTCCGTGCAGGGCATAGTCGAGGCGAAGGATTGCAGCCCGGAGCAGTTGGCGATTCGTGAGATGAACTCCGGGATCTTCTGCTTCAACCTGCCGCTGCTCCGAGAAGCCCTGACGCGAATCGAGCCGGCCAACGCTCAAGGAGAGTATTACCTGACCGACGTGATCGCCCTGATGGCAAACGATGGTCGCAGGGTCGGCGCGGTGATCTCCGATGACACGGATATCGCGCTCGGCGTCAACAATCGAGTCGATCTGGCGCACTTCAACGGCGTCATCCGGCGGCGCATCCTCGAGCGGCTGATGCTCGACGGCGTGACGATCATCGATCCGACCTCGACGTATCCCGACTATGACGTGCAAGTTGGGCCTGATACGGTGATCCACCCGATGACCGTCCTGGAGAAGGGCTGCAGGATCGGCGAGGGATGCGTAATCGGGCCGTCGACCCGCATGGTGAACGTGACTCTGGGGAACGAGGTGACGGTGCTCTCCTCGAATCTCGTCGACAGCACGGTCGGCGATGGGACGCACATCGGACCGTTCGCCAATATCAGGCCGGGATGCCGGATCGGGAGGAACGTCAAGATCGGCGATTTCGTCGAGGCGAAGAACTCTGAGATCGGCGATTCGGTATCCCTGGCGCACCTGGCCTACGTGGGCGACTCGACTGTCGGCGATCACGCGAATATCGGCGCGGGCACGATCACCTGCAACTACGACGGCCGCGTTAAGAACCGGACCACTATCGGCCGGAATGCGTTCGTCGGCTCGAACTCCACCCTGGTCGCCCCGGTCGAGATCGGCGAGGGCGCGTATGTGGCCGCCGGATCGGTCATCACGGAGAACGTGCCGGCGGATGCCCTCGGGCTTGGCAGGAGCCATCAGACAGTCAAAGAGGGCTGGGCGAAACGGCGTCGAGAGGAATCACCGTGAAGCTGATCGTCGGTTTGGGCAACCCGGGCAGGCAGTACCACGGCACTCGACATAACGTAGGCTTCGAGGTGTTGGAAGTCCTGTCGAAGGCGCACCGCATCCCGATCAAGGCGCGTCGGAGCAGAGCGGTCGTCGGCGAGGGAACGATCGGCGGACAAGAAGTCGTCCTTGCCAAGCCGCAGACGTTCATGAACCTGAGCGGCGAGGCGGTCGGCGCGCTTGCCCGACGGTATCGGATCGCCCCTGAGAACATTCTGGTCATCTACGACGACAGCAATCTCCCGCTCGGGAAGCTGAGAATCCGCACGAAGGGTTCGGCGGGCGGCCACAACGGAATGAAGTCGATCATCCACAGCCTCGGGAGCGATGAGTTCCCCCGAATCAGGCTGGGGATCGGATCGCCGGACCGACGCGAGATGATCGATCACGTGCTCAGCAAGTTCAAGCGGGCGGAGATTCCTGTCGTGCGAGATGCGATCCAGCACGCGGCGGAGGCGGTGGAGATGTATCTCTCCGAGGGCCCCGAGCCGACGATGAATCGGTTCAATACGGGGGTCGGGAGTGAGGTGTAGATCTGAACCCGGAGCGTGTGCGACTGTCGCTGAGCATGCTATAGGCGATGACATATGACTGACAGACCGGAAGATAACCAGCTTTGTGTGCTAGTATACGGTGGATGCTTCATTCCCAACTATCTGGCGATGGAGTTGTTCTTGCGGGCCTGCAAGATTCCGTTCAGGGTACTGTCAGACGACGATATGGAGAGTTTCACTTTCCAGTCGAATCACAGGCTTTTCGTTTTTCCCACAGGACACTGTTTCGTCGATACCCCTGAGAATGCAATGGGTGGAAAGAAGGGAAGAGAGAATCTGAAACGCGCAGTGGCCAATGGCATGAGCTACATGGGAATATGTGCTGGAGCGTTTGCAGCCACACAGAGATCCTATGCCCCGATTGACGTTGCCCTGGGCCTGGTTGGAATGCGCCACCGTTGGCCGAACGAGATGGGAGTTGGAGTGCAGTTCTTGACTGTCAAGGTTGCCCCGGACCTGGCGCGGGCAGCCGGCCTGGACCGGGATCTACTGCGCATGTGGTATCATAACGGTCCGATCCTATCTGCCGGCACGACGACTGATCATCAGGTTCTGGCTGCGTTCCAGCCTAGCAGAGCAGAAAGGAAGATGGCAGGAGCGTTCTTCTTGAAAGGGAAGCATCTCTTGCACACACCTGCGGTTGTTGCCGTGAGATACGGAAACGGTCGGGTTGTTCTGTGTAGTCCCCACCCGGAACTCGGCGATATGGGAGTTCGTGATTATCAGAGCCTTATCAGGCAGTGGCTTGCAGATAACGGCTTCACTGATACCGAAGATGATCCGTTGCAGCCAGGAATGCCGGCTCATCGCAGATTCATGGATAGCCTTGGGGGGAAGCTGATGGAACCTGTCAGAAGAAGTCAGAACTGGAAATTCCTACTAGCCATCGTCGCTGACTTGGTGGAGACTCAGGGTGGTGGCCGCATGATTCTGTAAGGGTTGGAGGGCACGGTACCCAGGTTGGTTGCTTAGCCAGTGGCGGGGTATTAGGTTCCCAGCACTCCGATACTCCAATACTCCATTTTTCGTTTCTCGCTTGCTTGACAATCAGGAGACGCCGTGGTATATTCGCTGAGAGTTTCGGAGACACAGTCCCGACTCCCACCCGAGGATTCGGGACACCACCCGCATTGACCGGCAAGTCATGGATGATGCGACCCATAATCCGGGAGGTGAATCCGATGGAGAAAGCACAAGCACGGGCCGAAATCAGCCCGGCAGTCGCGATGCTTGTCGTGATTCTGGTTCTGTCCATGGCGATCGGGATGGTGCTGTATTGTCTGCAGCACAACTCGGTTGGAATCGCGGCGACAGGGTCGAGTCTGATCAGGGGACGGGCGATCAGCCCGCTGTCCCGAGGAGCGACAGGCATGGAGGCGCGGTCCAATCCCGATGCGCAGCAGAAGGCCGGGTCTCAAGCGGCGACACAGAAAGATTGATTTTCGCAGAGTTCTGAGGTATGACTGAGGGTGCAGACACGTGCTGCACCCTTTTTTCATCTCATGGCATGTAGGAGGGGGAATGCAGTATTCTCAGCCGATCAGGGGAGTATACGTCATCACCGACTCGGTGCTTCGACCCGATCGGTCGCACATTGAAGTCGCCCGCGCGGCCATCGAAGGCGGCTCGAAGATCATCCAGTTGAGAGACAAGAACGCCTCCGACGCCGAACTGATACCGATCGCCAGGGAGATCCGCCGGATCGCTTCCGAGGCAGGCGCGATCTTCATCGTTAACGACCGCATCGAGGTCGCGCTCGCGTCCGAGGCTGACGGGCTGCACATCGGCCAGGAGGATATGCCGCTTGTGGAGGCGCGAAAGCGTTGGCCCGACCGCCTCCTGGGCGTCTCGGTCACGACTTTCGAGCAGGCGATCGAGGCTGTGCGTGACGGCGCGGACCACCTCGGAGTCGGCCCGATCTACTCGACCTCGACCAAGCTGGATGCGGCCGAGGTCACCGGGCTCGATCTCATAGGACGCATACGTCGCATATCTCCTATACCCATCGTGGCGATCGGTGGGATCGGGCTCTCGAACATCGTGGAGGTCGCCCGAGCGGGCGCGGATTCTGCGGCGGTGATCTCGGCGGTGGTGTGCGCGGATGACATGGTGGCGGCAACGCGGGCGCTGGTCGAGGCGTGGAATGCGAAATGACCGGTTCTACCCCGCGCGGCGGGCGATGACGGTGCGCCATTCGCCTTCCGAGGTGGTCTCGGCGATATCGAAGCCCGCATTCCTGAGCGCCTGCTCGACATCAAGAACCAGTTCCTCGATGATCCCTGACGCGATCAGTATGCCTCCGGTCCGGAGCACGCCGGCCATGACATCGACATTCTCGATGATCGTCCGCCCGATCAGATTCGCGGTCATCAGGTCGATCGACTGCCCGACGAACCGCAGGTTGTCGGTCTGATGGACTTCGATCCTGTCATCGACTCCGTTGGCCACCACGTTTTCCCTGGCGACCCGGACGGCAGTCTCATCGACATCGAAGGCGATCACGAGGCCGGCCCCGAGCATGGCAGCCGCGATGGCCAGGATGCCTGAGCCGGTACCGAAGTCCACGACCCTGCTGCGCGGCCTGAGGTATTTCTCGAGCGCGATGATGCAGAGCCTGGTCGTCGGGTGGAGGCCGGTGCCGAAAGCCATTCCGGGATCGAGCACGATCACCCGCTCGCCCTGCTTCGGGGCATATTCCTCCCACGGCGGCCTGATCACGATCCGGCTGCCGGGCTTCGTGGCATGATAGAACGCCTTCCACGCCTCCGCCCAGTCCTCATCCTCCGCGTACTTGACGGTGATCTCGCCGGGCCCTGAATCGAGGCCGAAATCGGGCAGTTCGCGAACCCTGCTGCGGATGACGAGCAGACGCTGCTCCAATTGGTCGTCCACGGGCAGGTAGCACTTGACGACGACAGGGGCTTCGCCTTCGATGGCAACGCCCCCGCATCCGGTCTCCATCATTATGTTCGACACCGCGTCTTCTGCCTGCGGTGTGGTGGTCACTTCGATATCAGCCCAACGCATGGCGGCCTCCGGCCGAGTACAAAGAATCGGAAGTACAAAGTACAAAGACAGCAAGAGCCGATCCTGTCGTCGGGGGATCGGTAGAGCCGTAGGGGAGGCCCTCAACGGCCTCCCGCTGGGCGGGCGTAGAAGCACCGCCCCTACGGTGTCATTTTCCCAGCAGCTTGTCGATGAAGCCGCGTCCGCCGTCGGGATTGACCTCGATGCCGCTGGCCTTGGCGTATTCGGCGAGGAGCTTCTTCTGCTCGGCGCTCAGCTTCTTAGGCACTTCCAGACGCACGGTCACATGCTGATCGCCCCTGCGACCATTGTGCAGGTTCGGCAGACCCTGGCCGTCGAGCCTGAACGACTCGCCCGGCTGCGTCCCATGAGGAATATGGAGATTCTCGACTCCCCCGCCGATCGTCGGTACCTCGATCCGGTCGCCAAGTGTCGCCTGCACCAGGTTGATCGGAATCTCGGAGAAGAGGTCGTCGCCGTTACGCTGAAAGACATCGTGCGGCTTCACATACGTGACAACGTACAGGTCGCCGGCCGGACCGCCTCTCGCGCCGGAGTCTCCCTCGCCTCGAAGACGCATCCGACTGCCATCCTCTATGCCTCCGGGAATGCGGATGGCCCGCTCGCTCGATTTGCGCGCCCTGCCCTCTCCGCCACAGACCTGACAGGGATCCTTGATCATGAAGCCTCGTCCCCGGCAGACGGGACATGGGACAACTGAGGAGATCGATCCGAGGATCGTGTGCTGGCTGTGTCTGACCTGACCGGCGCCCTGACAGTGAGCGCAAGTCTCGGGCGCGGTTCCGGGGCGGACCCCGGAGCCGTCGCAGCTCTCGCAGCGCTCGTACTTCGCCAGCCGAAGGGTCTTCTCGACGCCCGTCGCGACCTCTTCCAGCGTAAGGGTCAAGTCGTAGCGGAGGTCCGCGCCGGCCTCTCCCACGCTTCTCCTGCCGGACGCACCACGCCCCTGGCCGCCGAAGAACATCTCGAAGATGTCGCCGAACCCACCGACGTCAGCGAAGCCGCCCTCGAACCCGAAGCCCGAGCCGGGACTGCGTCCGTTGGTATTAAGACCCTCGTGGCCGAAGCGGTCGTACGTCCCTCGTTTCTCGGGATCGCTGAGGACTCCATACGCCTCGTTGATCTCCTTGAAGTGGTTTTCGGCTTCGATATTGCTCTGATTGACGTCCGGGTGGTGCTTTCGAGCCAATCGGCGGTAGGCTTTCTTGATGTCCTCCGCCGATGCGCCCCTCTCCACGCCCAGAATCTCGTAATAATCGCGCTTCACATGCATGTCTTGCTATCAGCAGTCGAGGAAAACTACTCCTCCACCCCCCGGTCGCCATTCTCAGGAATCGACAGCAGATCCTCGGGGTTCAGTTCGCCCTCGCCTTCCTCGTCCTCTTCCTCTTCTTCTTCCTCTACCTCATCGTCGCCGAGTTCCTGGAGTTCCTCGATGCCCAACTCGAGGATGCCGGCTTCGGCCTCTTCCTCTTCCGGCTCGATCTTCAACAACTCAGAGACAGGAGACGGTTGAGGTCGCTCGATCGGCCCGAGTCCGCGTCTCTCCCGCTCGGCGGCCTCGACCTGCTCGGCGGAGGGCAGGATGACGTTTACCTTGCCCGCTGCGATCTCTTCCATCGCGATCACGATGGGGTTGGTGGACTCGCTGTCCACCATTATAGGCGAGCCCTCTCTGATCTGCTTCGCACGCTTAGCAACCGCGATAACTAATGAATATTTGCTGCCCACTTTTGTTCTCCACTCCGTCAGCCGACAGATTGAACGGCGTCGGCGAAATATGACCTTTCACCTGAGTGACACAACGAAAGCCTGTTACCTGCGCCACGAACCAGATGTCTCGGCAATATTACATTATAGTTCCCAAGATCGTCTGATGTCAATGGCTACACGATGAATGGGTGCATTTCCGCAGAGTGGGTCAGCCTCTCGTTATGCCACCAGAGTGGCTACTCGAGGAGAACGGTTGGGTGGTCTGCCGGACTCCACAGTCCCCAGCCCCCGTCTGGTCTCGAGTAGGTTTCTCTGGAAACCATAACGAGAGACGGTCGCCACCCACTCAACTCCAATACACCCAGAGAAATCGCACGGCAAGCAAACTTTCACTTGACATCATCGGCGGGCGGGCGTTAGAATACGGTGGTTCACAACCTAATATGTGCCAGTCGGGTATTTTGGGAAGCCGGTGAGAATCCGGCGCTGCCCCGCAACTGTAACCGCCGACGACGCGCGCAATACGCCACTGTCCTTCAAAAGGCCTCGAAACAATCATTCGAGGCCGGGATGGGAAGGCGCGCGCTGAGGATGACGCGGAAGCCAGGAGACCGGACCCGTGCTGGATCACGACACCACTTCGCGGGAAATGTGGTGCGGGTCAGTCGGCTTATCGACCATACTCTGCACCTCTGTCACGCAACGTGGCAGAGGTGTTGTCGTTTATGGAGCAGGTCCGATCCCCGTGCCACGGAAAAAGGAGGGTCGGACAATGCTATTCACCGGTCAAGGCGATGCAGGCTACACCAGCGTTATCGGCGGCGCGTCGCTCCTCAAATGCGACGTGCGCCTGGAAGCCCTCGGCGCCCTCGACGAAGCCCAGGCACACCTCGGTCTGGCGCGCGCCCTGGCGAGCACTCCAGCGGCGGACAGCCTCAAACGCGTGCAGTCGGATCTGCGTCTCCTCATGGCAGACTGCGCCACTGTTCACAGCGAGGACACCGTTGTGGGAGACATCTCCAGGCTGCCATCCGCGCCCCGATCGTATCTGACCGAGCAGCATGTGATGCGTCTCGAGGATGAGTTGGCATCCTGGGAGAAGAGCTTGGGCGGATTCCATCAACTCACGATCCCCGGCGACACACTGCTTGGCGCCCATCTGCATGTGGCGCGGACCGCGATTCGGCGGGCTGAACGTCAGGCGGTCGCCCTCGATCAGACCGGCGGCATCGACGGCCCGACCGTCCTCACCTATCTCAACCGGCTGTCGTCGTGGGTCTATGCGCTGGCCACGATTGCGGAGTCCGAGAACGCCCTCCCTGCGGAGGTCGTGACATGAGATCGGACCGGGCTGCCTGTGAACGTCTTCCGAACAACACAACGCAAAGGAGTATGACAGAAGCAACCATGTTCAAGTTCCACCACTGGGGCGCCCTGATCGCCCTTGGAGCACTGCTGATCCTGCCCGTGAAGGCACAGGTCGAAACGACCGAACCGGCGGACATACCCGAGGAAGTAGTCGTCGTCACCGCTGAGAAGACTGCTCAGCCGGCAAGCGAATCCATTGCATCCACCACCGTGGTCACCGCCAAGCAGATAAGAGAGCAGGGGGCACAGACCGTCGCCGATGTGCTGCGGCTCGTTCCGGGAGTTACTCTGCGACAATCGGGACCGATGGGATCCAACGCCGCCGCATCAGTTCGCGGAACCGGCGCCAACCAGGTCCTTGTATTGATGGATGGACAGCGAATCAGCAGCCCGGCCTTTGCAAACGCGGACATGTCGAAATTCCCAATTGCGAACGCAGCCCGAGTCGAAGTGATCCGCGGCCCGGTATCGAGTCTCTACGGTTCGCAGGCCACCGGCGGAGTCATCAACATCATTACGAGAAAGCCGACCGGCTCAGGGGGGAACGCGACGTTTTCGCTCGGCGCGAATGATCGGGCAGACCGATCGCTTTCCTTGAACGGAGACGATGGGCGGATCTCGTGGCAGTTGGCAGGCGATTTCCCCGAATACTCCGGCCAGCGACCGAACAGCGATTACTCTGCAACCAACGTGTCCGCAAGCGTCGGACTCCCGGCCGCAGAGGGATGGGAGATGTCACTCAGGGGCGAGAGCTACCGAGATTCGCTGGGACTGCCGGGCGCAGATCCAAGCCATAATGGCCGTGCTGACCTGGACGATCATATGTGGTGGGATAGGACGAATGTCGGCCTCTCACTGGAGAAAGAGATCGGCAGCGGTCGCTTTGAACTGCAGGCATACCGAATCGACCAGAAGCTTCACAACGAGGCGCCCGGACTGGACTTCTTCACAGGCGATCCAGTGGTGTTCGATTCGCGGATCAGCGGAGTCGCGGATGCTGTGGATCTTTCCTACCATGCGGCCAGGGGCGCACATGAACTGGTCTTCGGCGGGGAATACAGGAAGGACAAGTACAGGGATATCGAAACCGGTCCCTATGGGGACACTGATCAGCAAGAGCACGTTTCGAACAACGCGCTGTTCGTGCAGGACCGCTGGAATATCAGTGAGAAGACTGATGTTGTGTTCGGGGCTCGCATGGACTACCACTCGACGGCGGGGAGCAAGATCACCCCGCGCATGGGCGTCAACTACGCCATTGCCTCCGGTACCCGCATCAGGGCTTCGTATGCCGAGGGCTTCCGGGCGCCGAACTTCGTGGAGTTGTACTATCCGGCCACTTTCGGGCCAGGGTACAGCGGAAACCCGGACCTCAAGCCGGAAAAGAGTCGCCAGTATGAGATCGGCCTGAATATGCAGCATGGGAGCGATGCCCTTGACTTCACCATCTTCAACACAGCGGTAAGAGACTTGATCCAGGCGACTTCCAGCACGCCACATGAGAACATCGGCCGGGCTCGCCAGCGCGGATTCGAGTTATCATGGGCGCGTCGGCTCACCGATTCCTCGAGCCTCAGCATGTCCTACACCTACGTCGATGCGAGTGATCTCGCAAAGGACGCGCGACTCCTGAGAGTGCCTCACAACCACGTAGCGGTGGCGATTTCAGGTCTCGTGAAGTCATGGAGGGTCGGCTTGACGGGCCGGTGGACAGACGACAGGCCGGACACGTCCTTCGACCCCGACACGTTTGCCTCGTCCAGCGTGATGGTCCCCGGGCGGGCGATCCTCGACCTTACGCTCACCAAGCAGGGTACCGGACGGACCAATCCGTACATTGTCATCCGCAACCTGTTCAATACATCATATGAGGAAGTGTACGGCTACCCGGCGGAAGGGATCAGCATCGAAGCCGGCATGCGCACGGGGTGGTAACTCCCCTGCTCGCAGAGGAGAGTCTGCTTGGCGTTCTTGGCATCTTGGCGGTTCCATTGCGGATGTCGCCGCCGTGCAGAAAAACCCCCTCGGCCCGGAGGCCGGTCCCCCTTCGTAAGGGGGACATCTTGAAAGACAGGCACTCATGGCGGATATCACTCTCATAACCGGAGGATGCAGGAGCGGGAAGAGCAGTCACGCCCAGAAGATGGCTGAGGATCTGCCCGGCCCGAGGGTGTACGTCGCCACATGCCCGCCGGTCGATGACGAGATAGAGTCACGCATCAGAAAGCATCGGGAGGGCCGCGACCCCATGAAGTGGAACACGGTCGAGGAGACGCTCGACATTCCGTCAGTCCTGCGGAGCGAATCGGGACGGAGGGTGTTTCTCGTTGACTGCCTGGCGTTGTGGGTGAGCAACCTCATGTACGCCGCTCAGGTCGAGGGGCGCGACCTCACCGAGGAGGATATGGCGAACCGATGCGGAGAGTTGCTCGATGCCTGCGCCGAGATTGATGCCCGCGTCATCTTCGTCACCAACGAGGTCGGCGGGGGTATCGTGCCGGAGAACGCGGTGGCCCGACGCTATCGAGACCTGCTCGGACGGTGCAACCAGATTCTGGCACAAGAAGCGCGCACGGCGATCATGATGGCGTGCGGCATACCGATCATCTTGAAAGAAGGTTAGACAGCATGTCCCTGCTACGGAAGACTATCGATTCGATAACACCACAGGACGCGGAATGGCGCGCAAAGGCCGAGGAGCGGCTCTGCAAGCTGACGATGCCGCAGTGGGCGCTCGGGCGGCTGATGGACCTGGCGATCGATCTCGCCGGGATCACACGCTCGCTCAACCCGCCGGTCCGGGAGCGGACCATCGTCGTCATGGCGGGCGACCACGGCGTGGCCGCCGAGGGTGTCAGCAAATACCCGCAGGAGGTGACGCTCCAGATGCTCGCCAACTTCGCGGCGGGCGGCGCGGGTGTGAATGCGCTGTGCCGAACCTGCGGCGACCGGGTGGTCGTCGTAGATATGGGGGTTGCCGGCGACACGTCCGAGATGGTGGCCTCAGGACAAGTGCTGGCGAGGCGGATCGGTTCGGGGACGGACAACATGGCGGTCGGGCCGGCAATGAGCAGAGAGGATGCCGTTCGCTCGATCGAGGCCGGCATCGAGATCGCGTATGAACTGGCCTCATCGACCGACATTTTCGGCGCGGGCGAGATGGGGATTGCCAACACGACGCCGAGCAGTGCAATCATCGCCACTCTAGACAGCTCGAACGCCGTCGCGGTCGCCGGTCGTGGCACGGGTCTCGACGACGATCAGTTGAGGCGCAAGATCGAAGTCATCGAGAGAAGTCTGGCGACAAACCGCCCCGACCGCGAGGATGGGCTCGACATCCTGTCGAAGGTCGGCGGGTTCGAGATCGGCGGGATCGCGGGCCTGATGCTCGGCGCGGCATCGCTCAGGAAGCCGATGCTCGTAGACGGCTTCATCTCGACCGCGGGCGCATTGATCGCGTGCAAGCTGGCTCCGTCGGCGGCGGACTATCTGATCGCCGCGCACTCCAGCGCCGAGCAGGGGCATCAAATCGCGCTCCGTCTGCTCGGCAAGGAGCCGCTGCTCGATCTGGGATTGCGGCTCGGCGAAGGCACGGGGGCCGCGCTCGCGATGAACCTGGTCGACGCCGCCGCTCGGGTGCTCACTGAGGTCGCCACGTTCGAGGACGCGCAGGTTTCAGAGGCTGTGAGGTGAGACCATTCTTCGCAGCGATCCGATTCCTGACGGTCATGCCGATACCGGAGTCATGGGCCGGCGGGGAAAAGGACCTCGCCCGAAGCACGCCGTTCTTCCCGGCGGTCGGATTGCTGATCGGAGCAATGATGGCGTTGGCGGACTACGGATTGCGCTGGGTGCTGCCGACGTTTCCTGCGAGTGTGATCGTGGTCATCGGCATGATCGCGATCTCGGGAGGCCTGCACCTCGACGGTCTGGCGGACACGGCGGACGGCGCGCTGAGTTCGCGGCCAAGGGAGCGGATTCTGGAGATCATGAAGGACAGCCGCACAGGGCCGATGGGCGTCGCGGCGGTGGTCTGCGTGGTCAGCCTGAAGATTGCGACATTGAGCGCCGTCCCTGCGCCGTTTCGGTCTGCGGCCATCCTGCTGATGCCGGTTGCCGGGCGGTTTGCCATAGTGATGATGATGTCCGTGCTCACCATCGCCAGGCACGAGGGGAGTCTTTCGTCGGTCTTCCTTCGAGATCGGTCAGCGCTGCAGATTGTGGTGGCAGTGGGGGTGCTTCTTGTGGTAGGCTGGATCGGCGCGAGTTGGATGGGACTGACTGCGGGCGCGTTCTCGATCGCTGCGGGCCTTGTGTTCGCGGGCTACGTCCGAGGGAAGATCGGCGGGTTCACGGGCGATACCCTGGGAGCGGCTTGCGAGTTGGCGGAGATCGTTCCGGCGCTCGTGGCGGCAGCGTGGGCGCATGGGTTTGTCTCACCGTAGGCGGGTGCGAGTATAGGCAGGATCCCTGACGACTCCCGACGTCGGGGCCGGCCCGACGACGGGAGTCGTCAGGGGAGCAGGAGTATGAGTATGAGTATGAGTCTTGGGCAGATGGTGCATGATCCGGTGCTGATCGTCCTGGCGCTTGGGTCGCTGGTATCGTGGGCTTTGATCGCCGATTCCCTGATCGCGCTGATCCGCTCGGCACGGGCGGACATGCGATTCGCGCATGGCGACCGAACCTCGACCTCGCCTCTGTGCTGCCTCCACAGCGAGGTGCAGAGGCACGACGGTACCCCTCGCGATCACTTGCTGACAGTGCTCGATACCTCTATGGTCCTCCAGCGACAGAAGCTGGAGCGCGGGCTTCCCCTTCTCGGCGCGATAGGCAGCACGGCTCCGTACGTCGGGCTGCTCGGGACGGTCATCGGGATCATTCAGGCATTCCAGGCCATCCAGGCGCAGAACAACATGAGCCCGTCGATCGTAGCGGGAGGAATCGCAACGGCGCTCATCGCAACGGCGATGGGCCTCGCGGTGGCGATCCCGGCGGTGGCGGCGCACCATCTGCTATCGTCTGCGATCAGCCGGCGGACAGCACAATGGGAGGCAATCGCGGCGGAGTGGCTGGCCGTCCTTCGGCGGGAAGGAGGCCGAACGTGAGTCTCTCCCGCTCGCGTAGGACCGAATCAGCGCCGAGGGTCGAGATCAACGTCGTCCCGCTGGTGGACGTATCGCTCGTGCTTCTGATCATCTTCATGGTCACAGCGACCTTCATCAAGGGCGCGGGCATGAGCATCCAGCTACCATCTTCGTCGGCGGCGCACGTTTCACAGCAGGCAAAGCGGGAACTGGTGATCGGCATCGATGCGACCGGCGGCTTCCTTTGGGACGGAGCACCGGTCAGCGACTCCGAACTCGCCGGCCTGCTCGGAAACGATGCACGGGAGAGCGGTATCGAGAGCAGAATCACCATTCGAGGCGACTCCCGGGCGGAGCACGGTCGGGTGGTTCGAGCGATGACTTTGGCACAGGAAGCCGGGTTCTCGCATCTTGTCATCGCGGTACGTCCTTCGATACACGCCCAGAGGCGCACTCAGGAGGAGGCAAGTGGGGATGCACTCCGCTAGTCGCTGGAACAGCCGAATGCTGAGCATCGGGATGTCCCTGGCGATCAACTGTGCGATCGTCGGCATCCTGGCACGCGTACTTGCCGCTCCCTCAGGGCCGGCCGAGACGCGAATCGAAGTCGAACTGGAGCACGTCTCCGTGGCTCAGGTCAGGCGGGATGAGCCTCCGAAGCTCATGATCGCGCGGGTCAGTTCCGCTCCTCAACCGCGGCAGACGAGTACGACTGCTCCACCGCCTCCGAGGGAGCAGCGCCCACAATCGCGTCTATCCCTGCCCAGGCTCGATCTCTCCGCGTTCTTCGGCGCTCATCCACCCGATCCCGGACCGGCGACGAGCCGCTCGGACAGCGAGACATCCACAGGCGGCTCCATCGAGGGCGGGACGGGGCCCGGCGTCACCGGGGGCACGACCGGCTCAGGCCCGGGCGCTGCTTCTTCGCATGGTGACGGCACCGGCACGACTCTCGCCGGCCCGAGCGGTTCCGGCGGGACAAAGGATCCACCGACCGCCGTCGCGGGCAATCGCGAGGAGGTCCGGAAGGGCGAACCGACCCCGGTGAAGCCGGAGAAACCTGCTCCCAGAGGTGAGAGCCGCGACGTGAAACCGGCAAAACAACCCCGGCCGGCGTACCCGAGTGACGCAAGAGATGAGGAAATCGAGGGCGCCGTGACGCTGATCGCGGTGGTCGGCGCGGACGGCAAGGTCTCGGAGGTGAGACTGGAGAAGGGCTTGGGCGACCGACGGCTCGATCGGGCCGCGGAGAATGGGGTCAAGCAGTGGACCTACAGTCCGGCGCTCAGAGACGGAGTTCCGGTGAAGTCAAATGTACGCGTGCGAGTGGAGTTCCGACTGGAGTAGCGGCCGAAGGTCAGCTTTGTGCATATGGAACGATCATGGCCAGGTTCGGCTTCAGCGACTGTACCCAGTAGCCGTGCCATGGACTGAACTGAGCGGCGTCATCCCACTGAGTATCGATATAGCACAGCGACCCACTGCTGCTTTCCCAGTAATACAGCCCCCCATCAAGCCAGCCGCGACTGGCAGCCTCGGCCATGGACAGCATCTCGATCCCATCGGTGATACAGCAGCCACTTACCGCGGTGGGAGAAGCAAACGGATGCCCCACGATAGCATAGCCCGCGACCGGCAGGCTGATCCACACGTCGGTGTCAGGATCGTCCCTTATGACCTGCGTGACGATATTGTGGGGCTGAGTCACCTGCAGCCAAAACCCGATGCCGACGCAGAGAGCGGGGAAGGCCTCAGGTATCCATGCGCTGTATGTATACATGCTCTGCGTCAACGGATCCCATGCGTGCAATCTGCCCTCGATCTGGGTGTACGGAAGCGCAGAAGCCGCCGTGGGATTGGTTGGGATGCCCGGTATGGAGAGGAGATTCCACTCGGGCATAACGGTCCCGGGGGATGTGCTGAGCTGAGTGAATGGCAGGTTGTAACTGATATCAGCTGGGGTCCGGGGCCTGAGTACCGGCCTCAGGTTGGCGACCTCCAACTCGAGGGCACTGATGCCGGTGACCTCGACCCAGCTTCCAAGGCCGGGCATGCTCGGTGTCTCCGTCATGCCGGCGAAGGACACCTTGAGACGTCCGACGACCGCTCCTGTCGGCGGCTTGATGCTGCGATCGGCGATGTAGAACGCACCGGTGGCGAGCTGCTGCACCTGACCCCATGTCCTGACCAGAAGACCTGTGCTCGAGGGCCCTACCCCCAAGCTCGATGACCCAGGCCCCGCGTATTTGCCGCGATTCCCCATATCCCGGTTGATGAGCCCGATCGGCATCGGGACCTCGCCGGTTCCCACATGTGCGAGGTAGGTACCCTGTATGACCTGCTGGCCGTCGATGAGTCGTCTCTCTCCCTCGATATCGACGAGTTCACCGGCTTGGGCAGTCGTCGTACCGGTGACCTTGACCCCGGCCGCTCGATCGAGTTCGGAAACGTAGATGCAGTCAGTGAATGCGGCCGTCACTATCTTGGACGTCAGCCTGATGAGTCTTTCCTCTTCGGTTCCGCTCAAATCGCCGATCCTGGATACATCCTGCGGCGTATTGAGGACGCGCGCCTGTATCCTCGCCGCGCCCTGAGTGTAAACAGGGCTGTCCTCCCATGCGATGGCCTCGATCGTATACGCGCCATCAGGATAGCCGCTCGTGTCCCACTCAAACTCATACGGCGCTGAGGCGCAAACCGCGACCGGCTCATCGTCGATGTAGAACTCGACCTTCTGCACCCCAGAGGCGTCCGTCGCATTAACGAAGACATGGATCGCACCATGCAGCGGCGGGTCACCCTGAGGATCAGTGAACGTCACGACCGGCGGCGTGGCATACGGGGCCATCAGCGGGTCGCCGATGGTTACCGCCTTCCAGTACAACTCGGGGGTCGCAGCCATGAAGCTCTCGGCAAGGTTGTAGCCTTTCAGGTAGCGGTCGAACAACACGCCGGGATAGGTGACCAAGTTGACATTCGGCTCGGAGACATAGCCGTTGCCCCCACTGAGGCCCTGTGGAATGAGGTCGGCAATGAGTGACTGACCGGCGGATGGCGGATACGTGAAGGTGCGACCACTGTAGGACACGAAGGAGTCGGCTATGGACCCGGGCACAAAGTGGTTCGACGTGTATGCCGCCTGCGTGAAGGAGTAGCTCTCGTTGCTGCCCCAACTGAAGTATCCCATGACTCCCTGCTGGCCACCCGCGAATTCTCGGATTCGCGCGTCGAAATCGGCACTGCTGTAGTACGTCTGGTGTCCCCCGGATATGACCGCATTGTTCGCCTGACGCAAGCGATTGTTGATGTGAGCATAAACCGAACTCATGTCCGCACCGTCGAGCACGAACAATCCCTCCAGGGGCTGAACGATGAGAGCATCGTCTATCATGCGATAGACATCCGTTTCGGAGTACGCGTCGAGGCGGGTCACAGCATAGAAGCTGCGACCCGAAAAATCCAGCCCATGGGTGAAGTACTGCTCGGGAGCGACGGGCAAAGCGGTCGGTCCATAGGGATTGACCAGCGGCGGACGGGTACCAAGGTCGAAAATGTTCACGGGTGGGTAGGTAATTGACGGCTCGCCGACACACGTCAGGATGCTGGCCACCGAAACAGGTCCTAAAAAGTAGGAGTTGTCGTAAGTCGCTTTGAGAGGGATGCCCTTGGTCAGCACGATGTAGTCTATCCGCTCAGGCAAGGGATGGTTCGCGAGGAAACTGCGGACGGGCGCAACTATATTGGTTTCGCATTCAGTAAGAGATACCTGTTCGGCAGTGGAACACCTGATGCGGCAGACATTGGATGCCGGAATTGCCCGTCTCTGCTGATAATACGTCCCTATGGCCTGCGAGACCGGGCTGTTATCGTTGATGACGACCACGACGTTCTTCGGGCCACCTCCTGCCAGGCAAATGCCGAGGCAGCACAGAGTAAGGGCAGTCGCCAGTGCCGGTATATGCATTGTGCAACGCGCGCGGCTACGCATCGGTAGACTACTTCCTCGCTCAGAATTGTGGGACTCTCATCCCCTGAGCGTGACCGACCGGATGACGCGCACTACGCGACTCTCGAATGGGCACTGAAGTATGAAGAGCTGGCTGGACGCCGCGATTGAGTACGCTTACCTGGCAAGACCTGTCGCCCGACGGCGGCTGTGTGACGGGGGGATAGCACACCGGTGTATTCGGAGCGTCTGTTCTCCATCTCCAGACAGCAATGTATGGAATATGAAGAACAGACGCTCCATTGCAAAACGCGGATTTCTCTTTCCTTACGTTTGCGGACAGCTTTCTGCTGTCTCTATCTTACCGTGGCTGGGCTATTTCTTGCGTCGCCTCACCAGAGGCATGAGTCCGCCGACCAAGCCACCCAGAGCGAGGAGCGAACTCGGCTCGGGAATCATCGCCGGACCAGGAACCACTCTCTCATGTATCGCTGTGCTGATCGGACCGCCATCCATGGTCACCACAAGCCCTTGTTCGATCGGCGCGCTATTCGGCACACGTAGGGTGAACCGGCCCGTCCACACCGTATTGGAAGGCACTACGTCGGCGGTAGTAGGCGCCCGCCAAATGGCGTTGTCCATGCGGGTAGGCACCCACTGCCTAGCCTGGGTGGACTTGCCCCACAGAGCGGTGTTGTACAATGGTGACAAAGAGCCACCATCCGCTCCGAGCGTCCAAGGGAAGTACACCCCGAAGTTAGGCACCTTAGCCTGAACAATCAACTGTCCGAATGGGAAAGTGCTGTCGACCGTGCAATCTATCCGGTAGGTGTATGTAAAAGTAGTGGGGTTGAAGCCCTCATACGTCACTTCCGGGAAAACCGAAGTAGCAGACGCAACACTACCGCACATCATCACGCAGATAGCCAGAAATACTAGTCTTCTCATATCTTGTCTCACCTCCTAGTTCCTTCGTAATCACTCTCAAATAAGCCCACGACTCTACTGCCTCATGCGCCTGAGCGTCGCCACGGCTCCAAACAAGCCGGTCGCCAGTACCAGGAGTCCGGACGGCTCAGGTACTGCCGGCACCTGAAGGTCGTAGGTCCAAGCGGGTGCGCCATAGTCGGTAGGTCTGGCTATTACCGTACCCATAACAGGGTGCGTATTCGGCACGGTAAGGTTGAAGGTTCCCACCCACGCCGGCATCTCGTACATCTGGAGCACCGGACCGGGCGGGATCCCAGGCGAGATCCACTTGTACGCAACGTATGTCGGCTCACTCCACCAAGGCTGGGCGTTGGTCCAAGGACCGAACGAGAAATTCTCGATCGGATCGTGGATCGTGTACGGCGAGGTGGCGCCTACGAATGCATCCACCTCCAGTTCGCCGAAACCATACTCCACATCGTATCCCTGTGTCACCTGATACGTGTAGGTAAACGTTCCGGGATCGAAGCCCAGATACGCGACGAGCGGCGGAGCGCCAAGCGCGGCTGTAGCGCACAGCAACACGAGAACAAACGAGGCGACCGTGAATCTGAGATAATTGGACATGCTGTACTCACCTCCTTGTGGAGCGGACGTGTACACACACCATTCCTTACCTGACAGGCTATGCCCGATAGGCCAGGGACGGCATCTGGAACAAACCAACAACGACCGTGATAAAAGGGGATGAGGAGTTGAGGGAATGCTGCGAGTAAAGGCTGGATGCCTTTCCCTCTTCTTCTCCTTCCCAAAGCCGGACCTTTTCCGTCGGTAGCCATCACGCCGAAACATTTCGTGCGCACAGCCTTATCGCGGAAGGTCCCATCCTGTCAGCAGGTAGACAACACCTGGGAGCATCGGGCGAGCAGGTTCATATCTAGGGAAACCTGTTCTCCCATGCCACCATGTGCAGTATAAGCCCGGAACGGCTTCCTGTCAAGCAAAATGACTGGAATTCCCGAAAAACTGGTAATAATACCGGGTATTGCATGGTTGACAAACTGGAGAGCGGGGATCCCTACGAGCCGCGCGGTTGACTTTCATTGGTAGATTCCATATACTTTCACTGGTTCGCCCTTTGCGCGTTCCTGCTGTAATAGTCCCGGAGGTTAGCGATGCAGGCTCAGATAGACATACGGACGGTTTGGAATAGGGTAGTGGATGAAGTCAAGCACCAGGTCATCCATCCGACACTATGGAAGGCGCTCGAGGCGGGGGTCGCGGTTACCGTCGAGAACGGGCAGTTCATCGTCGGCTTCCCCATGGGCACCTTTCATCTGAGCGGCAATCTGATGTCGCTGGACCATAGGAACGTCATCGAAGCCTCCATCGCCAAGCACGCGGGCCAGCGTCTGTTGCTGCGGATCATCGAAGGCGGGACACTGGATGACTGGGACGCCGTAAAGGTCAAGGAAGCCCATGCCGCCTCCCTCCGCGAGGCCGCAGCCCTCAAGTCGCTGGACGAAACAAGTGCCGTCAGGGTTTGGGATCAACTGCTCGATCAGATCGGCCGCAAGTATGCAACTCTGCCCCTCCGTCAGCTTCCGCAGTCACGTGCGGCCTACATCGCGGAGGCCCTGCGGATGATCTCGGATGCGATGGACAAGGTCATCGCACCGGGCAAGGAGCCTGACGAACTGACCCAGAGGGCCATCGGCCGAGTCATCGAGAAGGTGGCGAACCTCGTTGAGGTGCCCTCCACTCTCCTCGCTTTTGAATTGATCCGGGCGAGGCGCAAGTAACCCATGGGTAGACGGCTCAATCGGAAGGCACTCCCATGTAGTGGCCGCACCTCAGTACCGGCTTCCCCCGGATTCACCCTGATCGAGCTTCTCGTAGTGATTGCCATCATCTCACTGCTTGCCGGTATCCTCATGCCCATACTCGCCGCTGCAAGGGAAAAGGGCCGTGGAGCATCATGCCAGTCCAATCTGAAGCAGATCGGCCTGGCATTCGATCTCTATCTGGACGACGACCACGACAACTACCCATGCAACGGCGACCCGTTCCTCTGGATGGGCCGCAAGTGGCGCTGGCCGCTCAAACCATACCTGGCGCTGATGGGGGAGCAGGACGGCACTCCGATGAAGTCCAAGGGCGGAGGCAGGAACGTTCTGCTCTGCCCGAGCGACCGGCTGGCGGCTCAGAAGTGGGACGGCACTTCCTACTCGTACTCCATGGCTTTCTATCACTCGCCGGACCAGATCAACTCGCTCACCAAGATCGAGGACACGTGGACGAACGCCCTGCCCTGCCAGACTCAGAACCAGTCGTCCGTGAAGTTTCCATCCTACAAGGCGCTGGTCACGGAATGGCTGAGCAACCATGAGCCGCCTCACGTGGCGTGGAACAGTTGGCATGGTGGCCGGGTCTACCTGTTCGCTGACGGTCACTGCAAGTACCTGAAGGCGACCGAGATCAAGCCCGGCAACGACAACTGGCCCGATATCAACCTGACGCGCAATGGAATTCGAGGGAGGGATGTGGAATGAGGATTGGGAACCGCCAAGACGCCAAGATCGCCAAGGGGATGGGTCAGAGGCTCATACTCGTACTCCTAATCGTAATCGTACTCGGAACGTCAGCCATCGGAGGTGCAAGCGTGGAACAGTCTATCGCGGATCTGTCGAAGATCATGGGAGTGCCCGCAGACTCCATCACGATCAACCATCGCCCGGATCAGCCGCATACTTCATTCCAGACTCCGACCGGCTACATGCCCGAGAACGACATCCGCACGGACGCGGTGATCGTCTACTCGGCGGGGAAGGATCAGATCGCCACATGGAAGGAGAAGGGCTACTCGATCCAGACGATGTACGGCTTCCGGACCGGCGACGACTACATCAAGGATCACAAGGACGAGGGACAGACGGCGGCGGACGGCACGATCCTGACCTGCGGGCCGGGAAGCTACTATATGGTCCCGACGCAGAGCCGGATCGACGCCGCGATCGCGTTCTATCGCGAGGCAATCAAGAACGGCACGCAACTCGCAGTCCCGGAAGAGCCGGAGTTCTTCGCCCGCGCGGGATACTCCGACTCGTTCAAGCGCGAGTGGCAGGACTACTACAACACGCCGTGGGTCGATCCGACATCATCCATCGAGGCGCGATACAAGTCCGAGCGGCTGAAGGCCTACATGGAGTGGCGCATGGTGAAGTCGATCCTCCAGGACTCCAAGGCGCAGAACCCGGCGGTCGTCGGCGCGGTCGCGGCTCACAGCCCGGTCAGCTACTTCATGTGGGACATCGTCTATCCGCATTTCCAAGTCATGCAGTTGCCGGAACTCCAGGAGATGATCGGCCAAGTGTGGACCGGCACTGCGAGAAGTGGCTGCAAGTACGAGGGTGTCGTCGCCGAGCGGACCTTCGAGAACGGCTTCCTGGAGTACTCCTCGCTCTACAACCTCATGCGCGGGACCGGCAAGCGGCTCTGGTTCCTGATGGACCCGCTGGAAGACAACCCCGACCGCAGCATGGAGGACTACCAGTCGAACTACGTCAAGACGCTCGTCGGCTCGCTGATGTTCCCCGGCGTCGATGAGTTCGAGGTCATGCCCTGGCCGACACGGATCTTCGGCCGCGTGCCTCAGGAATTTGCGACCGAGATCATGTCGATCGTGACGATGCTCGGCGACGTCCACAACCAGAAGGAGTTCGACCTCGACGCCGGAACCGAGGGCATCGCGACCTTCGTGGCGGACTCGATGGGCTGGCAGCGCGGCGAGCCGAGCAAGAGCAACTACGACTGCTTCTACGGCCTGACTCTCCCGCTCATCATGAAGGGCATCCCGGTCCAGGTGGCGCAACTCGAACGGACGCCTCAGCCGAAATACCTCGATCCCTACAAGGTTCTGCTGCTCTCCTACGACATCATGAAGCCGATGGACAAGCGGTACAACGAGTCGATCGCGAAGTGGGTCAAAGGCGGCGGGGCGCTCATTCTCTTTGGCGGCAAGGATGCGTACAACGATCTCCCCATGTGGTGGAAGGAAGGAGGCTTGGACTCGCCACACGATCAGCTTCTTTCGCTGGTGAAATGCCCTGCTCAGGATGGGACGTACAAAGTCGGTAAGGGAACCGTGATCGTCGAGACCAGGCCGGGAAGCTACTTCGCCGAGTCGAAGGGATCGGCGGAGGAGCTTCGGGCGATCGTGGCCCAGGCGTGCGGAAAGGCGGGCGTTCCGTACAAGGAACAGCACTACATGATGGTCCGGCGCGGGCGATATATCGCCGCCCGGTCGTTCGACAGGCCGGCGACAATCCGTGGAAAGTACCTCAACGTCCTCGATCCGGCGCTCGGATTCGTGACGAACCCAGAAGTCGCCGCCGGGGACCTGGCGGTCTATGCCGACGTGAGTGAGATGCTCGCGGACGACAAGCCGCGGGTGATGCTCTCGTCGTCGCGCGTCGAGGCGAAGTCGGAATCGTCGGCCCTGACCTCGGTCCTTCTCTCCGGCCCGCTCGGTACGCGCGGAGTCGTCCGCTTCTCGACCTCAGGCAAGACCCCGAGGCTGATACAGGTGCTCGACACCGCCGGAAAGCCGCTACCATTCGAGCAAGCATTCGAGACGGAGACGCTACTCATCACCCACGACGGCCTCCCGGATGGCGTCGTCGTGAAGGTGCGCTGGTAGGGAACGTGGCGCTGTCCCGTTCCGCTCTCTGTCGCTCATCGGTTCAGTGGGTGCAGCTTTCCACCAGAGCGGAACGGCACGGCGGCACGTTCCCTACCCGTTTATCCGTTCTCCATTGCGCGCCCGCAGGAAAGCCCCCTGCCTCCGATGAACACTCCAATGACCGATCTCACTCCGGAGGCACGATCCCTATGCGCAGAGTCGCGCTCACCACACTGATCCTCATCCTGGCATGCGGCATGGCGACAGGACACACATTCTTCGGCGGCTATGACGCAGGGTCACAGGCAGTCCACGTGGCGAAGGGCCCGGCGCTGACGGGCGACCTGAGCGATCCTCTGTGGCACAAGGGCGGCCTCTGCAGGATCACGTACAAGTATGACGGCTCCGGCAACGCCAAGGAGCAGACCGAGGCCCGATTTCTGTTTGACTCCGAGAACCTCTACATCGGCGCCAAGTGCGATGAGCCCCTCCTCTCGGCGCTGAACCCGCAGATCAAGGACCGTGACGGCCTGGTCTGGACGGACGACAGCATCGAGATCCTGTTCGACACTGCAGACGCCCACCATGCATGCTACCACTTCATCGTGAACTCGATCGGCACTCTGTATGACGAGAAGTGCCTCGCCGATGAGCGGACCGACCGCGCGTGGAACAGCAATGCCAGGGTGAAGGCCGGACGCGTCGACGGCGCATGGGTCGTCGAGATGGCAATCCCGTTCAAGGACCTCGGCATCACCCCCACCCCGGGACTCATCTGGGGAGTCAACGTCTGCCGGTCGAGATTCGTCGGCGAGAAGGAGCTGACCTCATGGTCGTGGACTCCAGATGGCTTCGTCCAGCCGAAGAACTTTGAGCATCTGTTCTTCGTAGATGCGAACAATCAGACCACCTCGGGATTCATGCTGATGTCCTGGGGCAATCTGGACGCCGATGGATCATTCGGCGGCGATAACATCCTCAGGTGTAAGGCATGGACGCCGGGCGACCCGGTGGACCTCAACATCGCATTCAGCTCGATGGTCGACGGCAAGATCAACGTCAACGAACGGCGGAAGATCAACGTGACGAGCCAGGCATCGACAGACGTGGATATTCCTTACTCGCCCTCGGATTCGCCGAACGAGACCTTCGATGTCAAGGTCACCTCGGGGACGGAGATCGTCTTCCATGCGACCCATCCCTCGACGGCCATGCCTCCGAAGCCCAGGGTCTGGCAGATCACTGATCCTCTGTTCACCGAATTGCTCTCGAAGAACCCTCCCGGCCTGCAGAAGGACGGATCGATCTACTGGTTCCACAGCGGAAATGCGTCCGAACTGCGCCCGTTCGCGAAGGAATACGGCCTCCGGTACTCGCTCGACGAGGCGTTCAAGGAACTCGCGGACAACAAGCTGATGCCGATCGTAATGACCGCCCAACTGGCGAACCCCGAATGGACGCAGATGGCCGACAAGTATGGCGTGAAGGTGCTCCTCGAGCCGGATTACCGGCCTTCGTCCGCGAAGGGCGTGCCGGCGGTCGACGGACTGCCGTACATCCTCGATCCCCGGAGCAGAGAGGTCTACCTGGAGAACCTGGCGGACACGATCGCCATGTCCCGCCCGCGCATCTGGGGCATCTATACCTACGATGAACTGAACGACTATGCGACTATGCAGGGAGTGCGGTTCTTCTCCGAACAGAAGGATTCCTACCCGTTCATACTGGAGGCGGATGCGGAAGTCAAGGAGACCTTTGGCTACGGGAAGTACGGATTCCCGGAATCGCCGACGGACGAGAACCCGTTCCGCTGGATCGCATATCACAAGTGGGTGAACAGCAAGCTCCTCGACTGGCAGAAGGTGGTCTACGAGACCGTCCGGAAGCTCGCGCCGGAGATCAAGGTCATCTCGATGGACCCGGTCGCGGGCCACAAGCCGTATGACCTCGACCGCATCGGCCCATACGTGGACATCGTGACCCATCAGCTTTATCCGTCCTCCAACCCGAACCGCCAGGAGTTCGGATTCGTGACCAAATTCGTCGCCGACCTGACCGGGAAGCCCGTGTGGCCCTGCGCGCACGTCGAGAACTACGCCTACGCGACGACCGCCGAGGAGACCCGCGAGCTGATGAGCCAGGTGATGCGGAACGGCGGCAAGGGATTCCACCTCTACATCCCGGACGTTCGCGGCGGAAGCGTCACATCAGGCGACACCAAGCTGACGAAGTACGGCAGCCCGGAGCGCTACCGGGCGATCACCGAGATACTGAAGACCACTCGAAGCATGAACGAGGTCGCGATGCCGACCGCCGACTGCGCGATCATGTACTCCGAGGACCACTACCAGTCGTTCCCGGGCAAGCACTACGTCTTCCCGAATGAGCCGGAGTTCGCTTACACACTGCTCGGGCCGGTCGCGGGGACGTGGTTCGACTTCATCAGCGACAACATGGTGGCCGATGGGAAGGACCTCTCGAAGTACAAGGCGATCTTCGTCCCGGCGGCGAAATACGAGCGCCGGTCGGTCGTCGAGAAGCTGCTGAAGTACCTGGAGAACGGGGGGCAACTCATCCTGGGCAGCCCGGACTGCTTCACCTATGCGCCTGATGGATCGAGCCTCGAGGATCTGAGACAGGAGTTGAGTCCCAGGAAGAACATGATTATCTTTCAAGCGAACCCATTCACCGAGGCGAACGTCGGCGACGAGAAGGTGAAGTCCGAGTTCAAGGAGCTAGTGAAGGGCTTTGGGGTCAAGACCGACCGGGATATCTGGCGATTCAAGTTCCCAGAGTTCAAGACCGTCTACCAGCCCGACCCAGGCGGCAAGTGCCTCACGGGCAACTTCATCAAGTGGCAGCAGGAGCGCCCACTGGACGTCCTGAATATCTCCACCAGCTCCTATACGTATTCGGTGGGCCCGGTTGCGGTCGCGGACCAGGGCGGCGATGCATTGACCGACCGGAAGCTCGCGCCGACTGTGAAGAAGACAGACTTGAGGCCGGAGGACTTCGTCGCCTCGTGGAAAACCGAGCAGCCGACGAGCGTGACGTTCGATTTCAAGAAGCCCTACCCCATCAGCAGGGTGCACCTCTGGTATTCGGACCAGCTCCCGGCGCTGACCATCGAGGGGAGCATGGACGGCAAGACGTGGACGACTCTCGCGGACAATCCGAAGCAGTCGCCGACGCAGGACGTGCTCGACGTGGAACTGCCCTGCAAGGGCACCTACCGCTATGTGCGGTTCTCCTTCGGCCCACGTGATCCGGGGCAGATGATGACCCTCGTCGAGTGTGAGGTGTGGGCAAAGTGAGCTTAAGTCGACCGACAACGAATATCAAACGAATGAACGTATACCATCAGCGACGGGTTCATTCGTTTATTCGTTTGATATTCGTTGTCGGTGCTCTGGCGGTCTGCCTCCTCCTGGCCGGATGCTCGACCCATAGGAAGCCCGCGGAGACCCGCATCAAGTGGTGGGTCTTCCCGATGTGGAACGGCATCACCGGCACGGAAAAGAACGCCACCGCCGAGGACTGGCCGCGCCTTAAGATCAAGGAGTTCGAGAAGACGCACCCCGGCGTGAAGATCGACCTCGAAGTGCTCACCTGGCAGGGAGGCAGCCAGAAGCTCGACCTCTCCGTCCTGTCGGAGACCTATCCCGACATCTGCTACCTCGCCGCCGTCAACCTGCGCAAATACGCCGACCAGGGCGTCCTCGAGCCGATCGATCCGTACCTGACCGACGCCGACCGCGCGGATGTCTACCCCAACGTCATGGACCTCTGCCGCTATCAGGACAACACCTACCTCTGGCCGTGGCTCTGCAACGCGCTCGTCATGGCGATCAACGTCGACATCTTCAAGGAGCGACACGTCGAGCATCTCATCCCCAAGCCGCCTGAGCGCTCGTGGACCTACGACCAGTTCATCGAGGCCGCGAAGGCATGCACCTTCGACCGGAACGGCGACGGCAAGACCGACGTCTACGGCTATGCGCTGTACGGCATCCCGCTGAGCGTCGAGTACCAGATGCTCACCCTCGTACAGGGCTTCGGCGGGCAACTCTACAGCGCGGACGGGACGCAGTTCACGCTCAATTCTCCGGAGGGCGTCCAGGGGATGCAGTTCCTCGTCGATCTGCTCGATAAGCACAAGGTCGTGCCGCCCGGACCGGCGGGGACTCAATCCGGGCAGGTCGGCCAGATGTTCATGAACCAGGAGACCGCCACGATTTCGTCCGTCTCGGGTGTCATCAAGTCGATCAAGAACTCGGCGGCGCGCGGGGAGTTCCCGCTCTTCAATGCGATCCTCGTGCAGCCGCCTCATCTGCCCGGGAAGAAGCCCGCGAGCCTGCTGTCGGTCGGCGGATACGTCGTCTTCAAGCAGGAGGACAAGCGCAGGCGGGACATGACCATGGAGTTCGCGCGATTCCTGACGAACAAGGAGAACGGGCGGGCGCTGTCCGTGATCGGGCAGCTTCCGGCGCGGAAGTCGGCGGGCGACATCTATCCCGGCGACGTGGACATGGCCGTCGTGGCGGGACTGCTCCCGGTCGCACACGAGTATTTCACCGCCGCCGGGCCCGAGCTTGGCCAGGTGCTGAACAACATCTATCAGCAGATCTTCACTCACTCGAAGACGCCCGTTGAGGCGCTGAGTGATGCCGAGAAGCGAGCCAACGAGATCATCGCCCGCGAGCGCCTGGACAGAGGGTTGAAGCCATGAACCGCAACTCTCTCATTCGAAGAATCATCCGGGCGCGATGGGCATACATCTTCATCGCCCCCGCGGTCCTGCACTTCCTCATATTCAACGTATATCCGATCGTCTCGACGGTCTATCTCAGCTTCGTCCGGTTCAACCTCCAGGGGAACACATTCGTCGGCCTGCAGAACTACCAGATCACGATGGCCGACGCGGTCTTCTGGAAGTCGATGGCGAACACGGCGCTCTATGCGATGGTCGTCGTGCCGGTTGGGATCGGCATCTCGCTCTTCCTATCGGCGCTGATCTTCCCGCTCCGCACGTCGGCGCAGAACTTCTACAAGGGCGCATTCTACCTGCCCGGAATCGTGTCGGCGGTCGTGGTCTCGATGATCTGGCTCTGGATGTTCGACTCGGCGCACGGCCTGCTGAACTACATGCTCTCCGTCGGCGGGCTGAACCCGATCTCGTGGCTCGGCGAATCGCGGACCGCCCTGCCCTCGCTGATGTTCATGGCGGTGGCGGGCGGCGGCGGATCGGCGATCATCCTCTACCTCGCGGCGATGGGCGGCATCCCGGCGACCCTCTATGAGGCCGCGCAGATCGACGGCGCGACGAGGTGGACCGAGTTCTGGAAGATCACGCTCCCGCTCCTGAAGCCGACGACGCTCTATCTGGCTGTGATGGGCACGATCGGCTCGTTCCAGGTGTTCACCAGCATCTACATGATGACGCGCGGCGGCCCGAACTACGCGACCTCGACCATCGTATACTCGATCTACCAAACCGCGTTCGAGTTCCTGAAGCTCGGCCGGGCGTCGGCGATGGCGCTCATCCTGGCGGTGATCATCATCGCGGCGAGCGCGATTCAGTTCAAGCTCCTCGGCACGGAGGTCGAATACTGATGGGCAGTCCGACTCGTCTGACAAGTCCGACCGGTCTGACACGTCCGCGGGTATCCCCGTTCACGGTGGCGGCTTATGTCATCCTGACGCTGTGGGCTTTGTGGGCGCTCCTGCCGCTGTTCTGGATGATCTCGACCTCGTTCAAGGAGGTCCGGGCGGCGATCAAGATCCCGCCCGAGTGGCTTCCGGCTCATCCGACTTTGATCAACTACGAGCACCTCTTCGCACGCGCGCCGGCGTTCAGATGGTTCGCGAACAGCGCCATCGTGGCGGTCGCACACACGCTCACGATGCTCTTCTTCTGCTCGATGGCGGGCTACGCGTTCGCCAAGAAGGAGTTCCCCGGCAAGACCGCGATCTTCTGGAGCCTGCTCAGCACGATGATGATCCCCGGCATGGTGCTGCTTGTGCCGCTGTTCCTGCTGGTCTCGCGCATGGGGCTGATCAACAACTTCGGCGGGCTGATCCTGCCGGGGATGGTCGGCGCGTTCGGCGTATTCCTGATGAAGCAGTTCATGGGGACGCTGCCGAACGAGCTGATCGACGCCGCGCGGATCGACGGCGCGGGCGAATTCGGGGTCTACTCGCGGGTGATCCTGCCGCTCTCGAAGCCGGCGCTGGCGGTGCTCGGGATCTTCAGCTTCATGGGCGCGTGGAACGACTTCCTCTGGCCGCTGCTGATCACTCAGTCGAAGGAGATGCGCACGCTCGCGGTCGGGCTCGCGACGCTCCAGCAGGAGTCGATGACCGACTTCGGCCTCCTGATGGCGGGCTCGGCGTTCGCGGCGGTCCCGATGATCATCGTCTTCTTCGCATTCCAGAAGCACTTCCTCAAGGGCCTCACCATCGGCGCGCTCAAGGGATGAGTGCAGGTAACGAGTGAAGGCTGAGCCGTGGTGTTTCGGGGTCTCGTCTGCGAAGGAAAGCCCGAAACACCACGCCAACTATGGTCGACATCACGCATCGGGCGATTCCGATGGTTCTTCCGGCGAGACTGGCTGGCTGTCGCTGGTTCCAGCCTCCAGAGCTTCAATAACCTGTTGATCCAGCATCTCGCGGGCCTCCTCATTGGAGAGCACTACCCTGAGTGCCGGTACCTCGGTGCCCTTCTGGCCATCGTGAACCTGATACCTCTCCAGTAGATTGTCAGCAAGTGCAAAATCGATGAGCCCGTTGGTGTCGATACCAGGCGCCGAGTTGAAATTGCGAATCACGTTCCCAACACCGACGTAGGGCAGTTTCGTCTGCCCACGACCGACGAAAGTGACCAGATTGGTCATAGCTGAGTCCATTGGTCCCGCCATTGGCAGCTCAGCTACCTGCTCGTCTGAGGGAGTCTTGCTGAGATCAAGTACCCTGGTGAACGACAGACCGGCATCGTCCAGATCTTCGGCCAAGGCCTTCAGCAAGTGCCCCTGGATGGATCTCACCTCGCGGATGACATCATTCCACCGGTTCGGGCCCTCTGTCTGGCTGATCTCGCCATCCTTGGCCATGCGAAAGACCCTGTCAAAGAAGCTGCTCGCCTTGCGCACACAGCCGTGCACGCGGATGGAGAACAGCGGGCGATTGTCCCAATACGCGTTCTTCAGCGCATCAAGTGTGTTTTCGGCCTCGTCCCAAGTCATCTCCTTTCTGGGGTTAGCAGCGCTCATGACATCCCGGATCAAGTCCTGAGTCATCTTCCAGATGCTCAGATAGGTCTCGAGTCTTCTCTTGTAGTAGTCGGAAGCCAACCCGAGTTCAACCTTCTGAACCTCAATGTCCCCTGCAAACTTACTTTTCACCCACTCGTTAATCATGGGCACGAAGAGCGCTCCTAGCACGAGCACAGCGATGGCAAACAAGGACAGATTGCCAGCATACTCCAGCAGACTAACCACTTCCGCCATCAACAACACCTCCTGGGATGGTGATTGTCCCGCTTGTGGTAGCCGGTGACTCGCAGGCATTGTAAGCTCATACTTCTTCTTTGTCAACCCGTATCATTAATCGGCGATACCCTCGCAATTGTACCTGCAGAACCTCTGGTGGAGCGCCGATAATGAGGATAGTAGTGCGTCCCACGAGGGAAACCCCGTCCCCGACGCCGTGGGGGACGTCCTGATCGGCGGGGTGGACGGCCTGATCGCCGGGATGGACGGCCCTTTCAATGGGGTCGATGGCCTTCTCGCCGATGTGGACATCCATCCCCGTGAGAGGGACGCAGCGATTGCCGAGAGGGACATCCCAATCTGAAAACAGGAGGTAGTAAGCATGGCTGGAGGTTATGATTATATTCCGCGAGTCGATGCCACATTCGTGGACTGGATGGAGAATTTCGTCAGCATGTTGACCAGCAACATGGGGATGGTGGGCCTGTTGGCCGCAGATATCACGCCGGTCGAGAGCGCGAAGGACATCTTCGCGGACGCCCTCAACAACCAGACTACGCAACAGGCCATGGCGAAATCCGCCGTCGAGAACAAACAGACCCGGCGCGGCGAACTCGAGCATGTGCTTCGCCCGCTGGTCCAGCGCATCCAGAATCATCCCGGCATGACGAACCAGCTCAGGGGCCTTCTGGGGATCACCGTCATGGGCCAAGGCGGTCAGCAGGTCACGGGCGCGGGACCGGATGTTCCGAGCGTCTTCCTGGAGATGAAGCCGGGCCAGGTGATCGTTCACTTCGGCACGGATGCGTCGAACGAGATGCACAACGGCAAGCCGGGTTGGGCACGCGGGTGCCTGATCTATCGCAAGAAATCGGGCGAGTCGAACTTCAGCATGATCGCCTACGACACCGCTTCGCCGTATGTGGACACGGTGTCGGGCACGGCGGTCGATGCGACGTACAAGGTCGCGTACCGAGGCACGGATGAGAACGACATCGGCGCGTCTTCCCCCGAGCAGACGGTGGCGGCGGGAGGATAGGCGGGAAGTGTAGAGTTGGGAGTGTAGAGTGTAGAGTTGGGGCGGGAGGAGACTCCCGCCCCTTTTTCGTGCTACTTCACCCAGACCGTCGCCAGGCCGTGGGCCGGGACGGTGACCGTCACCTGGTCGCCGGAGAGCTTCAGACGGGAGAGCATGTCCTCGACGAGAGTGCACGACCAGGCCTCTTTGAACTTGCCCTTCGGAAGCGTGAGGGTCGCCTCGGTCTGCTTGCCGGAGAGTTCGCGGAGGCGGATGATCAGCCCCTCGCCGGATTCGGCCTGCTTCACCGCCTGGACGCTGACGTTCTCCGCCGAGACCGACAGCAGGCTCTTCGGGATGCCCGCCGATGCGCCCCTGCCCGCCATGCGCCATGCCACGAGCGGCTGCCTGACCGACTGACCGAACCGCGAGGCCGCGACCGGGTCGTACTGGCGCATCGAGGTAAGCGAGAAGCTGAACTCCATGTCGCCCTGGGACGCCTTGTAGTTCGTGAACCAGTAGTTGTTGAACGCGTAGGCGTAGAGATGCCCGTTGTCGATCGGGAGCGGCGACTTGAAGGTGTCGCGGTTGATGTCGCCGATCGTGATCAGCGGGCTCTCGACGGCGCTCCAGACGACCGCGCACTTGTCGTCGGCGGCGGCGACGAAGTCCTGAGCGCAGTACCACTGCATGCACGCGCCGGGGAGCATCTGCGACTTCGGCTTGACCACTCCATCCGGCAGCTCGACGTAGAACTCCGGCTTGTCGAGGTTGAACGGGAAGGCGAAGTATCCGGCCTCCTTGTCGTAGGTCTCCTTCTTGTGCAGGCGGTTGATGAAATCGATGCGCTTGACGTTGTCGTGGAGAACGATGTCGGTCGTCCAGGTCGGCGTGTTGTAGGCCGAACCGGTGATCCGAACCGTATCGCCGATCTCTGAGATCGTCACCGGCGGAGTCGAGGCATCGCGGGTGACATCGGCGGAACTCCCGCCCTGGCCCTTGACGTAGACGTACTGGTTGATGCCGTACGGCGCGGCCTGGTCGACCAGCTCAATCCTGAGTTCCTTGTCGAAGAGGCTTTCGATCGCGCCGGTGACCGGATCGATCTTCAGCGCGTAGTAAGTGTTCTCAAAGAAGCCACCATTCTCCAGCGACCTTCGCTGACTGTTTGTCGCAGGCGTGACGACGGCGTATCCCATCGGCGGGACGTTCTCGGCCCAGACGGGTTCCATCTCGTTCTTCGGGTTCATCGGCCGGACCCAGCCGCTGACGGGCCATCCGAGTGGGTTGTAGACCACCACCGAGCCGGCCCTCGCTCCGGCGATCGCGGACAGGCGTGACAGCCCATCCTCGAGCAGCTTCTCGGCCAGACCATCGGCGCGCTGGGCGAACCGGCGCTTGTATATCCATTGGTGCTTCGTCTGATCGTTCTCGGGCTCGCTGATGCTGCAGTGAGCGCCCCAGGTGTGCTCGTCGTAGAGGATCGCGTTCTTCCACGCCTCGTTGATGTCGGCCTTCGGGTAATCGGCGATCTTGAAGGTCGAGAGCAGCGAGTAGATCTTCTCGGCGGTGGCGAGCTGCTCCTTGGCGATCCGCACCTCGGCCGACTCTTTGGCGGATGACCCCGCGCCGTCCTCCCAGTAAACGCCCCCATCGCCGGAAATCGTCGGGATGTCCTTCGCGAAGTTCTTCTCGATGTGCTGGAAGAACGATGGCCCGCGGGTGAATATGATCTGCGGGTATGCGTAGCGCCCGTTCCACTCATCAACGACCGACGCCAGGTTCGGCTGGAACGGCTGGTTGTCGCTAACTCCCCCGAACGCCAGGACCGCGTCATACGGATAGTCCGCCCGGTCGAAGCCCGACAGCAGCCCGAGGACTCGGGGAACCGCCGTCTCTACGCTCGCCTGCAGTCCGAGGTTCGCCGCGTGGGCATATCCGGGCGCGAACCAGGTCAGGACTTTGCCGCCGTCCGGTCCCTGCCAGTAGAACGGCTTGTTGAAGAGCTGGTTGAACGAATCGCCCCTCGTAAGGTTGAGTCCGGCGCTGAAGTACTTGATCCCCGCGCCAGAGAGCACCGTCGGGAGCGTCCAGACCTGGGTCGGCACGTCGCTGCTCACGGCCATGTCGAACGGGATTCCGAGCTCCTTTGCGATACCGTGGGCGTAATAGAGGTCGCGGATGAACGACTCGTGGGAGCAGATGCCCGTGAGCATGTTCCCGTAGATCGCCTGGCAGCCGATCTGACCGGACTTCGCGCGAGCGATGAACTCGTCTCGTCGGTCCTTCGGCATCATCGAGAGGTAGTTGTCCTCGGGCCACGCGACCTCGGTGTTCCAGACGAAATCGGGGTACTGCTTGCAGAGGTCGAGGGCTAGGGACATGTTCCGGTTGTGTAGATCGATCACGCGCTCCTGCCAGTCGGTGTAGCCGACATCGATGTGCGAACTCGGCTGCACATACAGCCGCCAGTGTCTCTGAGGCTTCAACTCGCAGGAGGCGGACACCAGACTGCTCCCGCACGAGACGGTAACTTCGAGAGGCGCGGGCGACTTGACCTCATCGACTTCGAGATCGGATTCGGCGATTCCGAGGAGGTTCGGCTTGAGGCTGATGGTCTGGCCGGTGGACTTGACCACCGCCGAGGCCTCGGTCACGCCGGCGGAGAACTCGGCGTTAAGCTTGACGACTTGCTTGATCTTCCCATCCCTCTTGACGAGGAACATCGTCGGGGTGAGCGATACCTTGTTCACTCCATACGGAGGCATCAATCCGTTCGGGTCATTCGTGACGCTGAGCGCGTCGTAGAGCATCCACGAGCCCTCGACAACCTTGAGTGCGATCGTGTTCTCTCCCTTGCGGAACATCGTCGGCGGGAGGGTGAGCTTGATGACGTGCTCCTTGCCCTGCGCGCAGTCTGAGAGAACGTTGTCGCCCGATCCCTGAGGCAGGGGGAACCGGCCGCTCTGGCCGTTGACGGACAGATCGAGGACCGGGGCGTCTCCCCCGTGCGTGCTCACCAGGTCGATCGTCAGGCCGAATACGCCTGTGGGCTCGCCTGAGAGATCGAAGAGCACCTGGAACGGATGGGCGCGACTCCCCGCCCACGCGTCGGTCGGACCGGGATGGATGAACGGCCAGTCCTTCGCAGGATCGCTCTTGCCCACGATGAAGGCGACATCCTTCGGATAGGTCCCATTGTAAGCGCCGTAGTCGTGCGGAATGGCGAGGTCCTCGTAGCAGTTGTCGAACTGGCCGATCTGCCAGAGGGTTGTCTCAGCCGCGCAGAGCCCGGTCGCCAGGATCAGTATTGCGCACAGAATCAGTAGAGCACGGGGAATCATGGTATCGCCTCCCGAGGGATTGCTGGTTTGATTGAGGTTTAGACAGCGGACGGTGGTTGTCCTGCGCGCTATTGTAGGGAACGGCCGCCGTCCCGTTCCGTTTCGTGACGCATGCGAACGGTGGGTGCTGGTTTCCGACAGAGCGGAACGGGACGGCGGCCGTTCCCTACGTGGATGGCGTTACGTGGCGGAACGGAACAGCGGCCGTTCCCTACGCGTGGAGGTGTCCGAGGAGGAGGATCGCGGCCTTTTTGTCGAGTGGCGTGTTGTTGCTCCCACACTTGGAGGACTGTATGCACGACGGGCAGCCCTCTTCGCAGGGGCACTCCTGAAGGACCCTAAGCGTCGATTCCAGCAGTTCGCCCGAGCGATCGAACGCCGCCTCGCTGATGCCGACTCCCCCGGCGTGCGCATCGTAGATGAAGATGGTCGCGCCGCCGGTGTCGGGGTGGATCGGGCATGACGACCCGCCGATGTCCTGTCGGTCGCACATCGAGTACAGCGGCATCAGGCCGATCAACGCGTGCTCCAGCCCGTGGATTCCGCCCTCGGGGTCGAGCCCCTGACTCCTGACCGCTTCGATGACCGCATCATCGAGCACGAACCAGACCGCCTCCGTGTGAAACGACTGCGGTGGGAGGTCGAGGTCCCACACCTCGAGCACTTCGCCGGTGAGCAGGCGCTTCTTCCGGTAGCCGGTGACGTGATCGGTGACGACGATCTCGCCGTATGTGAGCCGGGACGCGCCCTGACGGCGCTCGGAGTGCGACTTCTTGACGGCGGTAACGGTCGTGCTCCTGGGCGTCGTGTAGTGATCAACTTCGCGCGGGATGACAACGGCCGACCGATCGTCGCGATCGAGCTTCGAGACGACGTACGATTCGCCCTGGTGGAGGTAGACCGCCCCCTCGTGGAGGACCTGGAACGCGCTCGCCTCCTCGACGCTCCCCAGGGGACGGCTCTTGTCCGCCGAGTCGTACACCTGATACGCTTGGCCGCCCGTCGAGCGGATGTTGACCTTCGCGGCGGGATACCCGTCGCCGATCCAGTACCACTTGTCCAGATGGGTCACGCACCGGGCCTCTCGGAGCACATCGAGCGTCTCATCCATTCCGTCGCCGAAGAGATTGCGATCCCACTCGGTGATCGGCAGCTCGTACGCGGCGCATTGGAGATGCTCGACGGCCACATACGGGTTGAACGGATCGACGACCGCGCGCTCGCTCGTCTTGCCGAAGAAGTACTCGGGATGGCGCATCAGGAACTGATCGAGCGGATTATCGAGTCCGATGAGCACCGCGAGCGATGATCGGACTCCCCTGCCCGCCCGTCCGGCCTGCTGCCAGGTGCTCGCGACCGTGCCCGGGTAGCCGGTGATGACGCACCCTTCGAGATCGCCGACATCGACGCCGAGTTCGAGCGCGTTGGTGGCAGTCACGCCGATCAGCCGCCCATCGAACAGGCCCTGCTCGATCTCCCTGCGCTGAGCCGGAGTGTATCCCCCTCGGTACGACATGATCTTGTCCGCGAGCGAAGCCTGCTCCAACTGAACCTTCGCGTATCGGTAGATCAACTCCGCCACGACACGCGCCTTCGCGAAGGTGATATTCCTGATCCCGTGCCTGACCATCTCGGCGAACAGCCACGCAGCCTCGAAGTTCGCGCTCTTCCGCTCGCCCTCACCGATGTACGGCGGGTTCCAGAAGGCGAACCACTTCTCACCCGAGGGCGAGCCGTCGTCGTCGATGATCTCGGCCTTGACGCCGGTGAGCAGCGTCATCAGCTCGCCCGGATTCGCGATGGTCGCCGAGCAGGAGATGAACTGGGGCGCGCACCCGTAGTGCCGGCAGATGCGCCTGAGCCGCCTCATGACGTTCGACACATTGGCACCGAAGACTCCACGGTAGGTGTGCATCTCGTCGATGACGACATAGGCCAGGTTATGGAAGAAATCGGCCCAGTTGGTATGGTAAGGCATGATGCCGAGGTGCAGCATATCGGGATTCGTCGACACGATGTGGCTGTTCCGCCTGATCGCTCGGCGCTCGGCTTGCGGAGTGTCGCCGTCGTAGATGCCGAAGCGGATCCCGTCGAGCCCGAAGTCGCGCAGTTTCCTCAACTGGTCCTGTGCGAGCGCCTTGGTTGGGAAGAGATAGAGTGCGCGCTTCGAACGGTCGCCGAGCAGCTTGTGCAGGACGGGCAGGTTGTAGCAGAGCGTCTTCCCGCTGGCGGTCGAGGTCACGATGGTGGTGTGCGCACCCGCCAGGCTCTTGTTGACAGCCTGAGCCTGATGGAGGTAGAGGCGGCCGATCCCCATCCCGGCGAGCGACTCGCTCAGCCTGGGGTGCAAATCGGCGGCAAGGTCGGCATGGCGCGCGTCCCGGGCGGGGATTCGCTCGATGTGGACGAGCTGGCCGCGGTATTCGCGGGATTGTCTGAGCTGATCGAGGAACTCTTGGGGAGACATTAACGTGTCCGACTCATCCGACCTGTCTGACCTGTCGGAACATGACCTAGCCCGCATTATTCATGACGTGCTCAAGTCAGCGCAGGCTGTCATTGCGGGCTAGCGTTCGACCATGCGCACGAGCCCGATGCTCAGCACGTAGAGAACGATCATCGGCCCGCACATCATCATCATCGTCATCGCATCGCCGGATGGAGTCGCAGCGGCGGCCACGACGCCGATGACAACAATGGCCTGACGCCAATTCCGTACCAGGAAGGCGGAACTGACGATTCCGATCTTGCCGAGGAACATGAGCACCACGGGCATCTGGAAGATCACGCCGAACGCCAGATACATCTTCACCAGGAAGAGAAGGCTCTGCTGCACGTTGGGCATGAACTTCGCGTTCGGCGGGTTCTGGGCGATGAGCCATCTGATCCCCATCGGCATGACGTAGTATGCGGTCACGAGACCCACAAGGAACAGAATGACTGAGAGCGGTGCGATGAGTTTCACCGACCGTCGCTCCTTGCGCGTCATGCCGGGGGCGATGAACCTCCAGCCCTCCATCGTGATCAACGGGAGCGACAGGATGACGCCGATCAGGACTGAAATCTGCATCTTGATCGTGAACGCTTCGGTGATGCCGGTGAGCAGGAACTCGCTCTTGGTCTTCTCAAGCAGCGGAACGATCGGGGACGTCAGGAAGCTGAAGAAACGCTGGTAGAAGACCCATCCGGCGACCATGCCCACGCTGATGTAGACCGCGCACCGAATCAGACGTGTTCGCAGTTCGACCAGATGCTCCATCAGTTCGAGCTGTCTGCCCGGCGCCTCGTCTTCTGTCTCTACGATCGCAGTATCTGTCATGCCTGCTGCCCCATTCGCGTGACCCATGTAGTGGCCGTGCCTCTGTGCCGGCCTACGTCGTTGCTGGCCGGCACGGAGGCACGGTCACTGCGGGGATTGAAGGACGTTTCCCACACAAGCAACGAGAGGCGGGAGATTGACTTCCCGCCCTCGTCACCAACTCTTATCTATGTTGGAGATAAGCGCTCAGTGCACCAACTCCACCTTCTGCTTGATCTCGAAGGTCACCTTGGCCGTATCGCTCGTACTGCCGGAGTTCCCGAACGAACTCGATTGCCCGGAGTTGAACATACCGCCCGGAGGCGCCTCGTCCGGCATGTTGAAGCCCGAATCGCTGGGAGGGCCGCCGGAACCGGAAGACGACAACGACGGGAACTTCGTGGTGTACGAACTCATCAGCTTCTCGCTGAGCGATTCGACCGTAGCATTCGGTACCTGCGCGGTGATCATTGCTGTTGTTTCGGACGAGATCACCTTGCCGACCTGGAATGCGAAATACGTGATCCTCTCGCCTCTGATCGGAACCGGATCCGTGAGAACCGGGGAGTTGGGGAGCTTCTTCGTGCCGGAGTAGGTGCTCCTGATCTTGGCGCACGGATAGCCGCCTTGCCACTCCACGCCTTCCAGCGTACTCGTGACATTCATGGCCAGATTGCTCCCGGATGTCCAATCCTGAAAGATGTTGTCGAGGTCGGTCCACGAGTCGCCAATTCGCACGCGCTGGACTGGAAGATTGGGCATCTCGACGACGACTTTGTCACCAGCGGCTCGCGACTCGATGTTGCCGACTGTCCGACCGCATCCATCCTCGATCCGATAGGCCGCCTTCGCCTTGACATTCGGTATCGGCGCCATCCGGCCGCCGCTGCCGAGCTTGATGTCGCCATCGAGCTTCTGTCGGACAAGGGCGGTCCCATCGGGGCGGATGTCTTCCGTGCTCTGGGCGACCACCATCTCAACGGCCTCGATCGCCTGACCAACCGTGTCGGCAAGCTCCTTGGCGCCGCTGATGTCAGACAGATTTGTCTCCGTATAGAATTTGTACTTGCTTACCGGCCCCACCTTGTGGTCGAAACGGAGCAACAGACCGGAAGCGGGCATCAACTCGGATGCTTTGTTCTTGACTGTTACCGATATCTGCTTTGGATCGCCAAATATCTTGCCGCTAGCATCGAACGCCTGCACCGCAAGGGCATGTGATCCTTCTCTTGCTTGACGCTGGGCCAGCGGGAGCTTCGTATCCGGATCGAGGGCCTTGGTATCCCACACGAAAACGAAGGCATCCGACTTGACGTCCAGCGCAAGCGCACTCCTTCGGTGACCGTCGATCATTATCGAGACATAGCCGCCACTGGGAACCGACGAGGCCGGGACTACGACCCTCACCGTCTCGCGAACGGTCGCTCCATTCAGCGGCCGGGATATCTCGATCTGTGACTGAGCATATAGCGATCCAGACACGCCGATGATGAGGGTCATCAACAGCGTCAATGTCAGGACCGACCAACCTTTGGACATACTGAAGTCCTCCGAAACCTTATTGTAGAGTCGCGTCGCACAAGCGCCGCGTCCAATGCCGCAGGAAGTGCAAACTTCGAGGGTCCGCTCACGCATTTAATGGTAACATACGCCCCAGGCAAAGTCAATCCGGCGAGCGGCCCTGGACACGGCGCACACGAGTTCCCACTTTATGACTTCGCGCAGGCATGAACTGTTCCCCTTGGAGTGCGGTGGCTCGACACCGCTTTTCTCTGCGGTACAGATGCAAAGCGGTGTCGAGCCACCGCACTCCAAGGCGGCCTAGTCCACCTTCACCCACGATTCGGTCTCTGCGGACTTCTCGACGGCTTCGAGGATCATCTGGCACTTCAGGCCGTCGTAGAAGTTCGGCGCCGGGTTCTTCCCGGCGGCGATGCCGTTCATCAGGTTGTAGACCTGGTGCACGAAGGTCTGCTGCCAGCCGATGATGTGCCCCGCCGGCCACCATCCCTTGAGGTAGGGATGGGAGCCATCGGTCACCATTATGGTCTTCCAGCCCTGATAGGAAGCACTGTCCCTGCGGTTGAAGTACTCGATCTCGTTGTACCGCTCCAGGTTGAACCGGATGCTCCCCTCGCTGCCGTTGATCTCGATGTGAATGCCATTCTTGTTGCCGCCCGCGAACCTGGTGGCTTCGAACGTGCCGACCGCGCCGTTCTTGAACCGGGTCATGAACAGTGTGGCGTCGTCGACTGTGACCTCGCCCATCTCGCTCGATCCCTTGGCGCCTGCGAGGCCGACGACATTGGCCGACAGGAGCGGGCGCTTCTTGATGAACGTCTTCATCATGCCGCAGACGGAGTCGAACTCGCCGCAGAGGAAGCGCGCCATGTCGATGATGTGGGCGTCGAGGTCGCCGTGCGCGCCCGAGCCGGCGATCTCCTTCTGAAGTCGCCAGACGAGCGGGAAATCCGGTTCCATGATCCAGTCCTGCAGATAGACTGCGCGGAAGTGGTACGGCGTGCCGATCATCCCGTCCTCGACCATCTGCCTGGCGAGCGCCATCGCGGGAACAGTGCGGTAGTTGAAGTCGATCATGTGGATGACGCCGGCCTTCTCGACCGCCTCGATCATCTCCCTGCACTCCGCGACGTTCATCGCCATCGGCTTCTCGCAGAAGATGTGCTTGCCGTTCTTCGCGGCGGCGAGGGCGATCTCCTTGTGCGTATCGTTGCCGGTGGAGATGTCCACCAGTTCGATGTCATCGGCCTCGACAACGCGCTTGTAGCCCTCACTCGACCGCTCCCAGCCGTACTGGTCGCCATACTTCCGCGCATCGGCCGCGTCCAGGCCGCAGATCTCCTTCATGACCGGCTCGGCTTCGACATCGGGGAATGCGAATGCGCAGTCCCGATACCCGACGCTGTGTGCCTTGCCCATAAACATATAGCCAACCAATCCTACGTTGACTTTTCTCTTCGCCATGTTGCTCCTCCTTATGCTGATGTAGGAGGGGTTTTCCGGGATGATCGTGCCCGGTAACCCCGAATCCGAGGTAACATCGGGGTTACCGGGCACGATCATCCCGGAAAACCCCTCCTACGCCTGGAACCATAAACATCCACATTCCCGCCATATAGAAAGAAGGTCCGGGCCGGCCCTCACAGTGCTGCGGGGCGGACGCCGGACCTGTCTACATCCTTCATATGGAGGTTCCGCTCGCGCGGAACCTATGTCGATCGCCGATGTTACTCGTCGCCCGGCGGTGTAGGAGGCGCCTGATCAGAAACCGGAGGCGGCGGACCTTCATCGCTCGGAGGAGTGATCACGGGCATCGGCATCTCGGGCTTCTTAGGGTCGATCTTATTGTCGATCTTGGCGGCATTCTTCACGCCAAGCAGCCAGTCCTGCCACTTCTCGCCGCGCTTCTGAACCATGATCTTGTCGACGAGTTCCTTGCGATCGGCGCCGGTAGCATCCTTGCCAAGCGCAGTCAACTTGATCAGGTGATAGCCATGGCTCGACTGCACTACGCCGCTCATCTCGCCGACTTTCAGCTTGAAGGCGGCTTCTTCGAACTTGGGATCCATGTAGTTCTTGCCGAAGAACCCGAGATCGCCACCCTTCTCCTTGTTTCCGGTGTCGTCGGAATACTTCTTTGCGGCCTCACCGAAGTCCAGGCCACCCTGAATCTCCTTGGCGATCTGCTCGATCTTGGCCTTGGATTCCTCTTCCTTCTTGGTCTTGTCAGCGGGGTCCTGCGTGTAGGGCACGCGGATCAGAATGTGGCTTGCCTTGATGAAGCCCGACAGGTCCTCGTCGGTCACCTTGATCTGCTTATCCAGAATGCCTTCCATCTGAAGCTGGAACTTCACTCTCGCGAAGTAGTGACTCGGAGTCATGCCGATACCACGGAGCGCCTCCTCGAAGGTCTGCCCCGGCGGTATTCGCGTCTTGATCTCGTCAAGCTTGGCGTTGATCTCTGCAACGGTGACCACGACGCCGGCTTTCCTGGCTTCCTGGCCCACGAGGCGCTGATCGAGCAGTTCCTCGAGTACCATCGAGGCGTTCCAGTCGAACAGGGTGTCTGCAAGCATCTGCTTGGTCACCTTCTCCCCATTAACTGTAGCCACGACGTCGGGTGTACCCTTCATCGTCGCTGCGAAAACAGGCAGAGCTGAAATCAGTACTACGGTTAGTGCGAAGATAATAAGTCTTCTTGCGAGCATACGGTGTCTCCTTTCGAAGCGGAATCCCACATATATTACAACAATCGCCCTTTCAGGTCAATAACCCTTTTTCTTGCAGGCGCTCGACCTCCTCTCGTGTCGGCATGGAACGCTGCGCGCCGAGCCTGGTGACCGAGATCGCCGCCGCGCTGCAGGCAAACCCTGAAGCGGCCCGGATATCCATCCCGGATGAAAGTGCTACTCCCAACGCCCCGGTGAAGGCATCGCCCGCTGCGGTGGTATCGACGGCCTGGACCTTCGGCGCGGGTATGAACGTGTGCTCGCCCGCATCCACGACCAGAACACCCTTCGCTCCGAGCGTAAGTATGACGCTCTTCACGCCCATATCCACAAATCGCCTCACAACCGCCGGATCATCGGCCGGCTCATCGGCCTGCAGCCCGAGCAGATGCCTTGCCTCGGATTCATTGGGAAGCAGGACGTCCACCATCGCAAGCATATCCTTCGGAAGAGGACATGCCGGAGCGGGATTCAGGATCACTCGAACTCCCCGGTCGAATGCGAGCCGAACGGCGTGTTTCACCGTATCAAGCGGGACCTCGAGCTGGACGATGAGCGCATCGCACTCCGGGAGCACGTTCGCCGCACGGTCTACATCCCCCGGCGAGAGCGCTCCATTCGATCCGGGGGCGACGGCGATCATGTTCTCCCCGCTGGAATCCACGAAAATCAGCGCCACTCCGGACGGCCTCTCGGGGTCTCGGACCACATATTCTGTTACGAGTCCTTCACATTCAAAGTTCCTGAGGGACGCGTCGCCGAAAACGTCGGATCCCACCCGAGCGACGAACACGACATCCGCGCCGAGCCGGGCCGCCGCGACGGCCTGGTTCGCGCCTTTCCCGCCGGGAACGGTGACGAACTCCCCGCCGATGACGGTCTCGCCCGGCATGGGCAGACGCCCGGTCTGCACCACCATATCGGTATTGCTCGACCCGACAACCATTATCTTGGACACTAGCTAACCCCTCCGGGAAACACGAATCTCACGAATAAACGAATATCGGGAAAAACCCCGGAACCAGCCTGTACTCGGCCGCAGGCTTGGTGCAGCAACGATAGCTCATACTCACAAGTACACGTTACACGAATGCAGAGCGAATCCTCGGGAAACACGAATCTCACGAATAAACGAATATCGGGAAAAACCCCGGAACCAGCCTGTACTCGGCCGCAGGCTTGGTGCAGCAACGATAGCTCATACTCACAAGTACACGTTACACGAATGCAGAGCGAATCCTCGGGAAGACCCAAAAACCAGCTCGTGCTCATCGGCAAGCTCCGTTCAACAGCGATAGCTCATACTCACAAGTTGACGGTACACGAATGCAGAGCAGATCCCTCTTGATTCGTCCGTTCGTGTGATTCGTGTTTCCCTCGCCTTTACAGGACGATGCGCTTGTATTCGACCCTCTTCTTGCCGAAGTTGACTAGGATTCCCAGGCGCAGGCCGCTGGCTTTCAGATAGGAGAAGACCTGTGCCTCAAACAGGTCACTCAGTTCAGAAACAGCTTTCAACTCGACGATGATCGTTCCATCCACCACTATGTCGAGGCGGTAGTCGCCAACCTTGTCTCCCCTGTAATGGATTTCGATCGGCTTCTGACATTCGAAAGGGATTCCCAGATCCTCAAGCTCCCTGCATAGAACTCGCTCATAGACACTCTCCCCAAAGCCGGGACCCAATTCGTTGTGAACCGCAAACACAGCCGACATGAGTCGGTAAGACAGCTCAGCGTACAAGACGCGGTTCCCCAACTCAGATTGTTCCGTCTCCAGTCCCATTCGTGTCATTCCCTCTCCATTCGTGTGCCGGTACCTTGAGAGCATGAGTTCCCGCAGCCGCAACGCCGGTTTTCCCCATACATTCGTCCATTCGTCTGATTCGTGTTTCCCTCTCCATTCGTGTGCCGGTACCTTGAGAGCATGAGTTCCCGCAGCCGCAACGCCGGTTTTCCCCATACATTCGTCCATTCGTCCGATTCGTGTTTCCCTCTCAATTCGTGTGCCGGTACCTTGAGAGCATGAGCCATCGCCTGATAGCATGAGTTCCCGCGGTCCACAACGCCGGTTTTCCCCATACATTCGTCCATTCGTCTGATTCGTGTTTCCCCGGGTCTACGGCCAGGCTTCGTCCTCGCCGGCCAGTTCCTCGATGCGCGCCTCCCGCGAATAGACTCGTACCCGTGTCTGATCGGAGGCCGGGACCGTCACCTCGCCCACCATCCCGAGCTTCGAATGTCGCACCGTGAGCGTCTGATCCCGCATCGACGGGTTCACGAGCGTAAGCACCAGGTCGTCGTCCACCTCCTCGGTCGACTCGATCCATGAGCTGTCGAACACGTAGACCTCGCGGCTGTCCGCATCTATGACGATGTCACCGAACCCGTGGGTATACATGTCCGCGTAGAGTATCAGCCCGGCGCACCACGAATGTGCGAGCTGGAGCATCGAGCCCTTCGCGTGCGTCCAGTCGGTGTGGAACCACTGCTCCGTGATCATTCCCTTCCGCGCGTTGAAATCGCCGTCCGAGCGCGCGATGAACTGGTGGAAGCAAGCGAGATGATCCGCCGCGCGGCTGAGATAGTATGTGTCGCCCGTGTACTGCCACAAGCGGAGAAGCTCCGGGTGGCAGATCAGCCCGTAGTTGTGCAGGTGATTGTTCGATGGAGACGCAATGTCGGCGCCGAGCGTGCGGAAGTCGTACTTCCCGAGGATCGTGTCGTCCGCGAACTGGGTGTTGTAGGTCCAGCGGAACGTCGCCACAAGGTCCGCCGCGTACTGCGCGAGTTCGAGCCACTTCTCATCCTGAGTCGCCTCGTAGAGATGAACGCAGGCGATCAGCGCATTGTACGCGTCCTCAGAAGTCGGTGTGAGGTGGACATCCTCCGGTGCGCCATAGATGTACTCGTCCTCGATGAACCGCTTGTAGTACTCTCCCGCCTTGATCGCCGCGTCCCGATACGCGGTGTTGCCGGAATACTTCGCGCCCGCCAGGAGCGCCGGGATCCACATGATGCCGCCCGCGCCGTCCCATTCCTCGCACTGCCCGCTGTTGATGTTGTAGTACGAGCCGAAGTTCCCATCCTCGCGCTGGACCTTCAGGGCGAACTCGAGGTTCTTCTTCGCCGCCTCGGCCCAGTTGGGATGTGCCGCCGCTCCACCACCCTGTAGGGGCGTGCCTTGTGCCGCCTGAGACACCTCTGCGGGCGGCACAAGGCGCGCCCCTACAGGTGTCCCCTTCGCATATTCGAGCGCCTGGAAGTAGAACCAAGTCGCCTCGCTGACCGTCCGCGCCTGAATCCACTCCGGCTTGGGGTTCCAGCCGGTGCCCCAGCCGTTCTCCTGCGTCCACTCCGGATAGAAGAGCCCGCACGGAGAGATCCCCTCGTCCGCGATCTTGTTGAGCACCATCAATCCGGCTTCCGTGTAATCTGTGTTCTGTACCCTCTCCCCGTACTTCCAGAGCGCGAAGGCATACGGAGCGCCGCTCACCCACGCGACGTGCATATGCGGGCGATCGACCTGCCCGGCCCCCTTGCCGAAGTACTTGTCGAACGCGCAGGTCTCGTAGAGCGCCTTCTGCTCCGGGTCATAGTGCCAGCGATGGAGTCCGTACGCCAGAAGCTCCTCGGCCTCCTCCATCGACACCCACGGGTTCGTCTCGTCCTCGGATGCATTGTAGATGTCGCGGATCAGGCCGTCGTACGCGTGGATGTCGCGCTCGTCGACCATCGTGCTGAACGCGATCTGGACCGCTTCCCTGGGCATGACCGTCACGTCGAGGGCCTCGGGCGCGTTGGCATCCTCGCGGATAAAGCTGTATTTGACGGGCTCCTCCACGTAGGGGTAGTTGAGCATCAGGAACGTGCCGCTCGAATCGCCCCGGAATCCGACGCCGCTGTCGCCGTGGCTGAAGGGTTCGCGCGTCGCCAGACAAGTGGTCAGGTTGTCCGTCCAGCAGAAGACCGACGGGCAGGACGAGCGATCGGACCGGAACGCCCAGTAGTTCGAGACGAACTCATTGGGGTTGCCGCCCTCGAATGCGTATCGAGGATAACGTCGGACGCAACTCTCCGGGCGATTGTGCTTGTAGAACATCGCCGGCACCATCCACCTCGGGACGCCGGAATCCGGCACGCGGAAGGCGATATGGAATCCGCACTCGATCGGATCCTCGCCGAGGTACGCGATCTGGATGCGCCATTCGAGCCGCTCGGCCATGTCTCCAGCGGGAACGATCCGCCCCTGGATCTGCCAGTCGTCCATCCCGGGGAACTCGCCGGTGAACTCCGCCATATCACCGGCGGACGCGCGCTTAATCGCCGCAGGTACCCGCTGGTCGCCGATGCGGATTGAGAGGAAGCTCTCCCCGCGCAACGCCGGGACCTCGCCCGTCTCGCGCTGATGGTAAATATTCGGGATGAGGGAATCGCCCGGACCGGACTCGAAAGCAAGCTTGGTGTTACCGTGGATGAGGGTGGAATCCATGAAAAGGCCTCCTTGCTGCTTGAGGATTATACCGCCGGGAGTACCCTCTGTCAAACCAGCCCGTCACGTCCGGCCTTGCGGTGGGATTGCCGGTGGAGTACAATGTGGCGGGGGGACGCTATGAATGCGGTCAGGGCATGGATCGAGCGACATGGGTATCCGTTCGCGGTGGTGTGCATCGCGGCGGCGACGACGATCTTCTACCCCGGTCGCGCCTACTTCGCGAAGGGGCAGTGGGCTCTTCTCTATCTGCCGGTGATCGTACTGGTGGCGAGCGCGAGTGGCGTAACACCGGCCCTTGTGGCCGCGATACTCGCGTTCCTGTCGTGGAACTTCTTCTTCCTACCCCCGTACCACACGTTTATCATCGCAGATCCCAAGGACCTGATCTCGCTCTTCGTCTTCCTGCTCGTCGGGGTCGCGATGGGCCTGCAGACGGGACGCATGAGGGCGCGCGAGACCCAGGCGCTGATCGGCGAGCGGGAGGCCACGCTGCTGAACCGATTCAGTTCCCACCTGGTCACGGAGATGAACACCGCCGGCTTGACGGACATGCTCCTCGGCGAGATCGCCTCCACGATAGGCGCCGATAAGGCGGCCCTCTATCTCTCGGACGACGAAGGGGAGTTCGCCTGCGCAGGGAAGTCGCCGGCGCTGATCGCCGAACCGGACGAGACGATCGACGATCTGGCGGCATGGGTCTACGAGCGCGCCAAGGCGATCGGTCTGCCTGCCGATAAGAGCGCGATGGGAGAGGACGCTTGGCCGATATCCGTGAGCCACGACGAGGTGTCACCCGGGATGACCCTCACCCCAACCCTCTCCCTCGAAGGGAGAGGGGGCGCAGAACTCCCTCTCCCTTCGAGGGAGAGGGTTGGGGTGAGGGTCAACCGGAGGGACATCCTGCTCCCCCTGCAGTCAGCATCGCGCGTGGAGGGAGTGCTCTACGTCGGCCCGAAGCGGAACGCGGCGCAGTACGATCCCCATGATGCAAGGCTGCTCGTCTCGATTGTGAACCAGGCGGCGGCGTTCCGGGAGCGACGGCGGCTTCAACACGTCGCGAGCCGGGCCGAGGCGCTCCACGAGGCGGATCGGCTGAAGTCGGCGTTCCTCTCCTCCATCTCACACGAGTTGAAGACTCCCCTCGCCTCGGTAACGGCGACAATCACAGGCTTGCTCGAAGAAGACGTGGGCTGGGATACTGAGATGATACGCCAGGAACTCGGCGCTATCAGCGAGGACCTGGATCGCCTGAACGACAGCATCAGCGCACTGCTCGATCTCTCCCGGCTGGAATCGGACGCGTGGTCTCCTCAAAGGGAGTGGTACGAGATCGGAGACATAGTCGGCTCGGCGGTCTCGAAGGTGCCTCAAAAGCAGCGGGACCGGATCAGCTTCCTGGTGCCCAGCGATCTTCCACCAATCCATGTCGACTTCCGACAATGGGCTCGGGCGCTCCAGAATCTGCTCGAGAATGCGCTGGCCTACAGCGACCCCGACCGAGCCGGTGTTGATCGGAGCATCGGCGGATGACCGAGAGGTGCGCATCTGGGTCGAAGATCGCGGTCCCGGGATCGCCACGGAGGAGCGGACGAGGATCTTCGAGAAGTTCTACCGTGGCGCGGCCTCCGAGAAGGTGCCTTCGGGCACGGGTCTCGGGCTGGCGATTGCTCGGGAGATAGTCGACTCGCACGGCGGAAGCATCTTCGTCGAGGATGCCGAGCCGCACGGGTCGCGGTTTGTGATCGTGCTGCCGGCGTAGTGGCCGTGCCTCAGTGCCGGCCCACCACGTGTCGCGACATGGCCGGCACTGAGGCACGGCCACTGCAGTGAGGAACGATGGGGATACCCGAGAAACGGCTGAAGACATGGCCGGCACAGAGGCACGGCCACTACAGTGAGGAACGATGGGAATACCAGAGAAGCGGCTGAAGATCCTGGTGATCGACGATGAGGAGCAGATCCGGCGGGCGCTGAAGTCCATCCTCAGCGTACGGCACTACGACGTGATCCTCGCCACAAACGGGGACGAAGGCCTCGACCTGGCCATCGACCATACGCCGGACCTGGTGATCCTGGACATATCGATGCCGGGGATGAGCGGGCTGGAGGTCTGCCGGGAATTGCGCGCCTGGTACAACGGGCCGATCCTGGTGCTCTCGGTCCGCTCCGATGACGCAGACAAGATAAGCGCCCTCGACCTGGGAGCGGACGACTACCTCACGAAACCGTTCTCGGCGGGCGAACTGCTGGCTCGGATCCGGGCACTCCTGCGTCGGGCTTCCGGAGTCCCCGCGTCGCCGCCGGTGATATCCGCAGGGGACCTGGAGATCGACATCGCCACCCGCCGCGTGACCCGGGCGGGAGACGAGATCGAACTGACCCGGACCGAGTTCGACATCCTCGCCTACCTCGCACAGAATGCGGACCGAGTCGTGACCTCGAAGATGATCCTGGAGCACGTCTGGGGGCCCGAATACGGCGAGGACACCCAGACGCTGCGGGTACACGTCAGCCATCTGCGCAAGAAGATCGAGCCCCACTCCGCAGTCCCGAAGTACATCCTCACCGAACCGGGCGTCGGCTTCCGGTTCTCCCTGTCCTGACAAGTCCACTCAGGAATAACAGCGGACGGGGAATACACAGAATCTTAACACTTCCGAAGCTTTCTTCACGGTAAATGAACAGCCCGTCTTGGTAAAATGTTTGTTATGCGCCCGGATGCGGGACACAACCATCGTTCATCTGTGCAGCAGAGCTGTTGGAGGTTTCTGTGCTCAACTGGATCAGGCGATTGCTTATCGGCAGCCCGATACCATCATCGCGCGCCCTGCACGAGCGGCTGGTAAAGCTACTGGCTCTTCCTGTCTTCGCGTCCGACGCGATCTCTTCTGTGGCATATGCAACCGAGGAGATACTTCTGGCACTCGTCCTCGTCGGCACGGCATTGGTGACCGGCACGAACATCTCGATCTACCTCTGCATTGCAATCGTTGTGCTGCTGGTGATCGTGGCGACCTCTTACCGGCAGACGATCTTCTCGTATCCATCCGGCGGCGGCGCGTACATAGTCGCCAAAGACAATCTCGGCACGATCCCCGGACTCACCGCGGGTTCGGCTCTGATGATCGATTACGTGCTCACCGTCTCTGTAAGCGTATCGGCGGGAGTCGCCGCGATCCTCTCATTCGTCCCGGACTACCAGCCTTATAGAGTCGCCATCGCCATCGCGGTCGTCGGCCTCATCGCTCTGGCCAACATGAGAGGCGTTCGAGAATCCGGCATGCTGTTTGCCACGCCGACCTATGCGTTCATCGGGAGCGCCCTGATCCTCATTGGCACGGGGATATTCCGCATCATCACACATCCCGAGTTCGCCATTCCCGCGCCTCCTCCCGCGACGATTCCCGAGCCAACGCACGCAGGGGCGACCGGCATTCTCTTTGCCTTCTTCATCCTGCGGGCCTTCTCCAGTGGGTGTTCCGCCATGACCGGCACTGAGGCCGTGAGCAACGGAATCCCTGCCTTCCGGCCGCCGGAATCGAAGAACGCCGCAACCACGCTCGTCTGGATGGCGGTAATCCTCGGCACGCTCTTCCTGGGGATCACCTACATCGCTTGGAAGGTCCACGTCATTCCGATGGACCAAAATGCACCCGGATACCAGACTGTTCCATCGCAGATCGCATCGGCGCTCTTCGGCAGGAACTGGTTCTACTACCTGTTCCAGGGCGCAACCGCCGGGATACTCGTACTTGCGGCGAATACGAGTTTCGCCGACTTCCCGAGGCTCGGCTCAATCATGGCGCGCGATCGATTCCTGCCGAGACAGCTCTACAATCTCGGGGACCGACTGGTCTTTTCGAATGGGATAATAGTACTCTCACTGCTGGCGTCGGGGTTGATCTACTTCTTCCACGGCGAGGTCAACGCCCTGATCCCGCTCTATGCGATCGGTGTGTTTCTGTCATTCACACTATCGCAGGCAGGGATGGTGAAGCACTTCCAGCGCTTCAGGGAACGTGGATGGAAGCGTGGGGCGATCGTAAGCGGCATCGGGGCGACCGCCACCGCGATTGTCTGTATCGTCCAGGCAGTGACGAAGGCCTCCGAGGGCGCATGGATCGTGCTGATCCTCATCCCGACGCTGGTATATGTGTTCTCAAGTATCCACAAGCACTACGTCACGCTCGGGAACGAACTACGGCTCACTCCTGAGGATGAGTTCGTGCCGATGGACAACACGACTCTCGTACTTACCCCGTCGCTTCACAAGGGCGTTCTCCCCGCGCTCGAGTATGCGAAGACGCAGTCGTCGAGCGTGCGCGCGATCCACGTCGAAACCGATCCGATGGACACCGAGCTTCTCATCGAACGCTGGGACAAGTGGAGCGGCGGCATCCCGCTCATCATCCTCGAATCGCCGTACCGATCGCTCGTCGGGCCGCTGATGGAGTACCTGGACGAGGTCAGGGGGGAGAACGGAAATCAGATGGTCACGGTGGTGATCCCCGAGTTTGTGACCGGCAAGTGGTGGCACAGGGTACTGCACAACCAGTCGGGACTGATGCTCAAGTTTGCGCTGCTCTTCAAGGAAGGCGTCGTCACGACGAACATCCGATACCACGTCGGAAAGAAGCCGTCACGCAACTAGAGGTCTCAACCGCCCGGCAGTCCCCGACCATGCTGATCGACCTACTTGGCAAGGTGTGTATCACACCGTTTGAGCGCCTGCTGCCTGTTGTATCCGTCCGGGAGCTTCTCGTAGACCGCGCGGGCTTCCGCGTACTTGCCGTCGTTGTATAACTCGCTGCCGAGGGACGAGATCGCCTTCTGATAGTAGTACGGCTCGGCCTTGTGCTTCTCCGCATACTCCTGAAGCGTCTTCAGAGAAGCAGCTTTGTCCCCGGTCTTCTTCAGCGCCTCGACCTCCATGTAGCCGGCCTCCAAAGCGAAGACTCCTCCCCAGGCAGGATCGGAGAGCGCGTGCAGGATGGCGGCCCTCTTGTAGGGCGACGGCTCATCCCAGAGGTAGATGCTATCGACAAATAGCTCATACGCGGCCTGCTCCATGTCGTTCCGCGGGGACACGATCTGCAGGACCAGGTCGGGCAATGTGATCTTCCCCTTCCATTCGATCCGAGTGTTCCCGACGGTGTCCGGATCTTCGCAGCGGTACACCGACTTGAGGATGTATGGCTCCAAAGGGAGTGACCTGCCGTACTGCCAGGTAAGGTCATGGTAGGCCGTCTGCGACTCACCGGGGCGGAACACGCGCCCGAAGTCCTTCGGCATGCCAGGCATCAGGAACTCGATCCCGCCGGGCATCTCCGCGCCGGACTTGCGCACTAGGCCGGACCCTCCGGTCCAATACGCGAGTTCGCCGAGCACGATCTCCTTCTTGGAGGTGTTCGTCAGGGTGAGGATGGCGACGATCGGCTCGCCGTCCACGAAAACGCTCTTCGCAAGGGATACGCCAAAGCGCACGCCCCTCAGCGTCTTGTGCGCCGAGATGGGCACGTCCTTCGCCGGCGGCATCTTCGGGATCGTGGGCGGAACAGCCGACTTGGCGCGTTCGGCGAAACTCCCTCCATACGCAGAATCGGAGATGGCGCGCATCATGATCGCGGCCTTGCAGGACTCGACGGGCGACCAGTCCCGGACGCGCAGGGCCCTGGCGTAGACCTCGCCCATCGCTTTCTCCTTCGGATCCGATGGCGGGGCATCGGCATCCGGGCGCGCGACGCCCATGGACAGTATGATGATCGCCAGAAGCGGGAAGAGTCTTCTCATGATCGCCTCAGTGTGGGACAGAGTATGCTCCTACTATTCGACGTCTCGGGCCTGGATTCCGTTACAGTTTCATTTCTTCATCGATCGTCCGCTTGACTTTCATCGTTCGCGCGACTATTCTTGTACCGGTACCAACCAAGGAGGATATCGGACTTGGCAAGTGTTACTACCAGATCACTACTCATCTCCCTCATCGCCGCGCTTTTGCTCGTCACGTGCGCCGCGTCGGCCGTCGTGGACAGCACGCGCAAAGAAGTGGAAGCCGCCGTCGCCGCAGTCAAGCCGGCGCTCGTCAAGATCACCGTCGTCGCCGTCGAATACGATCAGGGGCGCGAGGTGAAACTGGAGGCCTCCGGGAGCGGGGTCATCATCTCCAAAGAGGGGCACATCGTCACCAACCACCATGTCGCGGGCGATGCCAAGCAGATCACCTGCACCCTGGCCAATAAGTCCGAGATCGACGCCGTGCTCGTGGGCACGGATCCACTCTCCGACATCGCCGTCATCAAGCTCAAGCCGGCGAAACCACAGGTGTTCCCGGTCGCGAAGTTCGGCGATTCATCCGCGCTCAGGGTCGGCGACCGAGTCTTCGCGATGGGCAGTCCCCTCGCCTTCTCGCAGTCGGTCACGATGGGCGTGGTCAGCAACACCGAGTTGGTGATCCCCGAGCAGCTCTGGTGGTTCGACCTGACCCTCGACGGCGAGAACGTCGGCTCGATCGTGCGCTGGATCGCTCATGACGCTGCGATCTACGGGGGCAACTCAGGCGGCCCGCTGGTCAACAGCGCCGGGCAGATCGTGGGGATCAATGAGATCGACATCGGGCTGAGCGGCGCGATCCCCGGAAACCTTGCGAAGGAAGTCGCCGACCAGATCATCAAGTTCGGCAAGGTGAAGCGGAGTTGGATGGGCCTGATGACTCAGCCGCTCCTGAAGTCGTCCGACCGCAAAACCGGCGTGCTGATCGGCGGAACGGTCGAGGGATCGCCGGCGGAGAAGGCCGGATTCCAGCCGGGCGACATCCTCGTCAAGCTTGCGGGCAAGCCGTGTACCGTCCGATTCGGCGAGGAAGTGCCGATCTTCAACCACTTCCTCATGGGACTGGCGGCCGGGAAGACGATCGACGCGATCGTCGTCCGCGGCGGCAAGGACGTGTCGCTCAAGGTCACACCGATCGACCGGGAGAACGCGATCTCGAAGCCCCAAGAGTTCAAGCAGTGGGGAATCTGTGCGAGCAACATCACATTCTTCGAGGCCAAGGAGAAAAAGCGCCCGAACAAGGACGGAGTGCTCGTCACCAGCGTCGGGCCGGGCGGACCGGCGGGGAATGCGAAGCCCGGCATCCAGGAAGAGGATGTCATCGTGCGGGTGGCCGATAAGCCGGTCAAGAACGTGGGCGACCTGCGCAGGATCACCCTCGAAGTCACCACTGGGAAGACGGACCCCGTCCCCACGATCGTCGCTTTCGAGCGCGGATCGAGTCAGTTCCTCACGGTTGTCAAGATCGGGAAGCAGGACCTCAAGGATCCCGGCCTGGAGGTACGCAAGGCGTGGCTTCCGGCGGCGGTCCAGGTGCTCACGCGGGACATCGCGGAGGCGCTGGGGATGAAGGGACGGACGGGTGTGCGGGTGACTCAGGTCTACCCCAACACGTCCGCCGACAAAGCCGGCCTGAAGGTCGGTGACATCATCGTTAGCCTCGACGGAACGCCGGTGGCCGCCTCTGAGCCGGAGGACGTGGAGGTGCTGCCCGCCATGATCCGCCAGTATAGGATCGGGACGGTCGCCGAGCTTGGTGTTGTCCGCAATGGCGCGGAGATGAAGATCCCGGTCGAACTTGTAGCGTCTCAGAAACTCGTCCGCGAGATGAAGAAGTACCGGGACGACGGCTTCGAGTTCACTGTGCGGGACATCAGCTTCTTCGATCGGGTAACGAATCATTGGACCGAGAAGCAGGCAGGCGTCCTCGTGGATTCGGTCACGGAGGGCGGATGGGCGTCGCTCGGCGGCCTCCTCACCGGTGACCTGATCGTCGGCCTGGACGGGCAGGATGTCGCGGACACGGCGAGCTTCGAGGCGATGATGAAGAAGCTGGCGGCGTCGAAGCCGAAAACCACGATCTTCCGCGTGAAGACGGACATTTCCGAGGCGTATGTGGAGTTGAAACCGAGTTGGAACTAGGAGCAGGGAATAAGGAGTCAAGGAGCAGAGAATGAAGAAGATGAGAATCGTTCTTGCGGTGTTGTGTCTGGCGGCGGTATGCGTTATGGTCGTCCCGGCGTCCGCCGATGAACTGGCTACGACGGGAAGACAGATCATTGCCAAGTGGCAGGATGCGATCGTCAGCGTTCAGCTTGTCGTGAAGACGACCGTCACCTATGAGGGCGAGCAGTCGCCTCCGGAGGAGCAGAAAGTCGAGGCCAATGCGGTGGTGATCGATCCATCGGGGCTCGTGGTCACGGCGCTCTCGGGGATCAGCCCGGATGAGTCGATCGCGGACTACATGGGCGAAGAGGCCGACAAGTATAAGATCTCGACCGAGGTCGCAGATGTCAAGATACTGATGGGCGGTGGGCAGGAGATTCCCGCGACGGTAGTGCTGCGGGACAAGGAACTCGACCTGGCGTTCATCCGTCCGACGACGAAGCCCGAAAAGCCGATGACCGCCGTCGACCTCGCGAAGGGGTCGAAGCCTGGTGTGCTCGATCAGGTACTCGGGCTCGCACGTCAGGGCATGGTGGCAAGCCGCGCGATATCCGCATCGTTCGACCGGATCGAGACCGTGGTGGAAAAGCCCCGGTTCTTCAGCATCCCGGACCAGGGCCTCGACATGGGCGCGAGCGTATTCACGCTGGACGCCGGGTTCGCCGGCCTGGTGGTCCTTCGCCAACTCCCGGCCGCCGCGGGGAACACCGACTGGTACAGCAACTCGGTGCAGATCATCATTCCCGCCGCCGACATCCAGGAGGCCGCCAAGCAGGCGCCATAGATTCGCCCGGCGGGATACATGATTACAGCAGGAGTGACATATGGTCACTCCTGCTGCTCCGGCATGACCCACTGACTGGGAAATAAATGCATCCAAAAAATGTATCGAACTGCTTGACAACTCCTTAGGGTTGTGCGACAATCGAATTGGCATGCACACTTGTAGTTGTCCTGCCTCACATAGCCCACACCCGCCGCTTACTCCACGGGCATAGTGACCGCATGCCACCGACTCAACAAGCGCAGCACGAGTAATGGAGTACCAGACATGGAAGTAGCAGTGAAGTTGAGCAGCCGTCTTGTGGACGGCACCCCAGTTATTGACGCAGAAGGCGAGCTGGACTACGTGGCGATACCGGCGTTCAGAGATGAGGTATCGGGCCTGATCGAGCAGGGACATACGAACATAGTGGTTGATATGTCTCAGGTCTGCTTCATGGACAGTGGCGGAATCACCGGCATCATCTACACCATGAAGCGACTGGCCGGTTTGCATGGCCGCGTAACCCTTGCCGGCTGCAACGAGATGATCTTCCACAAGCTCGAGATAGCCGGGCTGACCAGGATTTCCACTGCACTCAGATTTGCCCCAGATGTGGAGCAAGCTGTGCGGGAGCTTAGAAAAGCTTCATAGACATCGTTCCCGTCCGACTTCAGCTTTTGTGAGTACGGAGCGCTGTTGATGGACAACCGGCAAGCGCAAAGGGTCACAGGCGGAACTCGATCCGCGGGCAGCGCCCTCGAGGCGATGGGACATCTGCATCGTCTATCGTCGCTGATTGCGTCCGGGCGACTTGACGAGGCCGTCAGCACGGCTGTCGAGATTCCAATCCAATGCCTCGGCATTAGCGCCTCCGCTCTGCTCCTTCCCTCATCGAATCCCGACAGACTGCGCCTCATTACCAGTCGCAACCTGAGCGCCGACCTGCAGAGAGACGTGATCACGTTCTGCAGCGATGATCTCATCGATTGGGTCATCAAGAACGGAGCGCCGAAGGCGATCAATGATTTCGCCGCGCTCCTTCCCGAGGCATCATCCCGCTATCTGCAATACGGCATGAGGGCCGCCGTTTGCGCACCGGTCGACATTGCCGGGGCATCACCCGGTGCGCTGCTGTGCGTTTCCCGGTCACCGAAGGCATTCGCGGTCTGGGAGGTAGAGCTGATCTCCCTGCTGGCCAACCAGATCACGTCGGTTCTCCGACAGCAACAGACGACGACCCCGGTCCCGAGCCCGCCCCCCGACGATCCAACTCCGGAGGTCGAGAGCGCCGGCGACATAGTTCAACGGGTGCTCACCGAAGCACTCTCTTCCGTTCATGCGGACGGTGGCTCGATCATGGCCAAACACGGCAACCGTCTGCGGATCATCGCCTCTCAGGGCCTTCATGCGGACGCGCCTCGATCCTCGAGCCTCTCGGACAAGACGATCACATCCTGGGTCGCTCTGCACGGCAAGCCCGTAACGCTGAACGGCAAAGTGCAGGACGAGCGATTCGCGCCCGCGGTAGCGCGCCCTGAGATCGTCTCCGCGATGTCCGTGCCTCTGACGAGCGGCAACAGCATCGTCGGGGTTCTCAATGTGCACAGCACGCAAGCCTGGCGGTCATACACGCCTCGGGATCTGGGCACTCTCGGCAAGGTCGCCGGGCGTGTGGCTCTCGGCATCGAATACGCCAGGCTCTTCGAGGAGTCCAAGAGCCAGACTCGTTACCTGCGAAGCCTCTATAGGATCGCGCGCGCCATCACGTCCACCCTCGACCTCGATAGTGTCGTGCAGGTGATCATCAAGTACATGTGCGAGCACTTGTCCTCGGACGTGTGCGCGTTGCTCATGTACGATCGCTCATACGACGAGATCCAGCTCGCGGGGGGTTACTCGGCGTCCGGCGGTCCGGATGAGCAGTACATGCAGCTAATGAGGCCGGCAGTCAAGGCCGTGCGCCGTTCGAAGCGACCGTTGGAGTACCACGACCTGCTGAAGGCTCCGGAATACGCGAATGTCGAGGCCGTACACAGGCTCGGGCTCCGATCGGGAGTCGTGGCCGCACTCTCGGTCAAGGGACACATTGTCGGTTTCGTGGCCGCATTCCGCCGTCAACCGGGGGGATTCGCGCGCCAGGTGGTGAAGGTGCTGCCCGGCCTCGCGGAACTCGCGGCTATCGCGATCGAGAATGCCAGGCTGTATCAGCGGCAGGTCGATATCGCGCATCTGACGCAGAAGACCCTTGTGCCGATGTCCCTGCAAGACATCCCCGGCTTCGATATCGGCTACAAATACGCACCCGCTTACCAGGTCGGCGGTGACTATTGCGATATAATCAGACTGCAGGACGGGCGGTACGGGATCGCGATCGCGGATGTGGCGGGCAAGGATATCAAGGCGGCGGCGCACATCGGGATGTGCCGGCACTCGCTCCGCGCCGTTGCTGATGAGATCAAATCGCCCGCCGTTCTGATGAAGAAGATGAACCAGTGCGTGTGCGATCAGACCGAGCCCGAGGCGTTCATCAGCATGATCTACGCGATCCTCGATCCGGCAACAAGGAAGCTCACGCTCTGCTCTGCAGGCCACGAACCAGCCGTCGTTTTCCGCAAGAAATCCGTATGCCTGGAGGAACTGTCAACATTCAACCTGCTGCTCGGCATACGACCGCATGAGACTTACGGCCAACGAAGGACCTCGATACGACCTGGGGATATTCTCACACTGTACACAGACGGCTTGGTCGAGGCTCTCGCGAGCGGGGAGACTCCGGGTGTGGAGAAGCTCAAGAGCCTGCTCGTCGACTGCCACATGCAGCCGATGCAGGAGATAGCCGACACTCTCCACGATCAGGCGTCTGATCACACGACAAGGAACCCGGATGATATCGCGCTGATTCTGCTGAAGGCATTGTGAGTAACAACGCGAATCTTCGGCCCGGCAAGTAGGGAACGGTCGCTGTCCCGTTCCGCTGGTGTCGTCTCCAACGATGCGGAAAGGGACGGCGACCGTTCCCTACTTGCTGGGCCGAAGGTTCGTTACGCTTCGCACTCAGGACTGACGGTGGTCAACGTCCTCGCGGCCTCCAACTGCTCCAGCATGTGGACCCGGCCTGTGGAGCCGTGGACGTTCCTCGCCGACACACTGCTCTCCACAGATGAAACCGCATCCGTGCTCTCGAACTCCTCGGAGAACTGCTTCAACTCCTCCAGCGAGAGGTCCTCGAACGCCTTGCCGTTTTCGATACACCAGGCGACCATCCGGCCGATGATCTCGTGCGCCGATCGAAACGGCACTCCCCGGCGAACGAGGTAGTCGGCCAGATCGACCGCATTGGAGAAGTCGCCCTTGAGCGCCTGCTTCATTCGCTCGGTGTTGAATGAGGTCGAGCCGATCAGGAGGTCGAGCATCTTGAGGCAGGCCGCGACCGTATCGGCCGCGTCGAAGATCGCCTCTTTATCCTCCTGGAGATCCTTGTTGTAGGTCAGCGGGATGCCCTTCAGCACCGTGAGCAGCGACATCAGGTCGCCGTAGACCCGGCCCGTCTTGGCGCGGATCAACTCGGGCACGTCGGGGTTCTTCTTCTGCGGCATGAGGCTGCTGCCGGTCGCCATCGAGTCATCGAGTTCCACGAAGCCGAACTCTCGCGTATTCCAGATGATGATCTCCTCGGCGAACCGGGACATGTGCATCGACGCGATCGCACAGGCGCTCAGGAACTCGGCGGCGAAGTCGCGCGAAGACACGGCGTCCATGCTGTTCTCGGCGACCTTGGAGAAGCCGAGCAGTTCGGCGACTCGCTGAGGGTCGAGCGGGAACGAGGTTCCGGCCATCGCGCCTGCTCCGAGCGGGAGGATGTCGGTCCGCCGGAAGCAGTCGGCGAAGCGCTCCCGGTCGCGCTGGAACATCCACACGTATGCGAGCAGATGGTGTGCCAGCGGGATCGGCTGGGCGTGCTGAAGGTGCGTGTAGCCCGGCATGATGTCGTCGAGATGCTCTTGGGCGGTCTCGACGAGGGTCTGCTGCACGCTCTGGAGTGCAGCATCGAGGGCCTTGATCTGCGCCTTGACGTACATGCGCAGGTCGAGGGCCACCTGATCGTTCCGGCTGCGGGCGGTGTGAAGCTTGCCGGCGACGTCACCGATCCGCTCGGTGAGGAGCTTCTCGACGTTCATGTGGATGTCCTCCGCCGAAACGTCGAACTCGACCTCCCCGGCGCGGATGTCCATCTCGATCGCCTTCAGTCCGTCCACGATGGTCTGCGCATCCTCGGTGGGGATGATGCCGCGCTCACCGAGCATGGTGGCGTGCGCGATACTCCCCTCGATGTCGAACTCCCAGAGCCTGGAGTCGAACCCGATGGATGCGTTGAACCGATCGACATCCTTCGACGTGGCCTTGCTGAACCGGCCACCCCACAGCTTGGACATGGCTTACCTCGCGTATCCCGTAGTGGCCGTGCCTCCGTGCCGGCCTGCACCGGTCGCTGCAGTGCCACTATCCCAAACAAGATCGGTACAGGCCGGCACGGAGGCACGGCCACTACGGGTGGTCATCCTTTCTTCATCAGCGACCAGTACATCCGTGACTGGAGGCCGTGGATCTTGACGGCCCCGGTCATCTCGCTCTGATCGAACGTCTTAGTATCGAACGACGCCAGGTCCTCGGAGTAGAGCGCGTACTTGCTGCTCCGTCCCTCGACCTTCGCCGATCCCTTGAAGAGCTGCATCCGGACCGTGCCGGTCACCCGCTCCTGAATCTTGTCGATGAACGCCTCGAGGTCGTCCTTGAGCGGGTCGAACCAGAGGCCTGCGTATGCCAGCTCGCCCCACTTCTGGTCGACCATCGTCTTGAACTGCCGCTCGTCCTTCGTGCAGACGAGGCCTTCGAGCGCCTTGTGAGCCATGATGAGGATCACCGCGGCCGGGCACTCGTAGTTCTCGCGCACCTTGAGCCCGAGCATCCGGTCCTCCATGACATCGACTCGCCCGACACCGTTCCGACCGGCGATCTCATGCGCCGCCTTGACGAGTTCGACCGGACCCATCGCCCTGCCGTTGATAGCGACCGGGACGCCCTTCTCGAAGGCGATCTCGACGGTCTCCGGCTCATTCCGGCTGTCCTGAATGCTTTTCGTCCACTGGAAGATCTCCTCCGGCGGCGTGTAGTTCGGCTCTTCGAGCCGTCCGCCCTCGATCGAGCGGCCCCACAGGTTCTCGTCGATGCTCCAGATCTTCTCGACCGTCTGCGCGATCGGGACGCCGTGCTCCCTGGCGTAGTCGATCTCCTCCGTGCGGGTGTAGTTGTGCTCCCGCATCGGTGCGATGATCGGCAGGTCGGGGCACATGGTGCGCCATACGAACTCGATTCTGAACTGGTCGTTCCCCTTGCCGGTGCATCCGTGGCAGAACGCATCCGCGCCGACCTTCTTGGCGATCTCGGCGCTCTTCAGCGGCAATCAGCGGCCGGGCGATGGAGGTGCTGATCGGATAGCCCTGGTAGTCGCCGTTCGCCTTGACCGCCGGGAAGCAGTAGTCCGTCACGAACTCGTCTTTGGCGTCGATGGTGTAGTGCTCGGTGCCGAGGGCGTCGCCCGCTCCTCCGCCTGCTTGATGTCCTCCTCGGGCTGACCGACGTCCACCGTGACGGTGACGATATGATCGAATCCGTAGTCCTCCTTCATCATCGGTATGCAGACGGACGTGTCGAGTCCCCCGGAATATGCGAGTACGACTTTCTTCATAGCTCCCCTCCCAGAATGGTTAATGGCTGATGGTTGATGGTTGATGGCAGACCGGCTCCCATCGAACCATGCTCTTCGCTACATCACCAGTGCCATGACCGCCTTCTGGGCGTGCAGGCGGTTCTCAGCCTCGTCGAAGACGACCGACTGCGGGCCGTCGATCACCTCGTCGGTGATCTCCTCGCCCCTGTGCGCGGGCAGGCAGTGCAGGACGATGCTGTCGGCCTTCGACACGTCCACGAGCGCCTGGTTGACCTGGTATGGCCGGAAGATCGGGAGGCGCACCTCGCTCTCGGCCTCCTGGCCCATGCTCGTCCAGACATCGGTGTATATCGCGTCGGCGTCCCGGGCGGCTTCCATCGGATCGGTCGTGATGGTGATCGTCGCGCCGTTCTCGTCCGCCTCGCGCTTGGCTGCCGTGTGGATCACCGTGTCGGGCTCGTATCCCTCTGGGCAGCCGACCGCGAAGTTCGCGCCGAGTTTCGCCGCGAGTAGCATCAGGCTGTGGCACGTGTTGCTGCTGCCGTCGCCGATGTACGCGACCTTGAGGCCCTTGGGATCGCCCTTCTTTTCGTATATTGTGAGGAAATCGGCCAGCGCCTGGCAAGGGTGCTCCAGGTCGGAGAGGCCGTTGATCACCGGTATGTTCGCGTATTTCGCGAGATCGACGACGGTCTGGTGCGAGAACACCCGCGCCATGATGCCCTGCACCATGCGCTCGAAGTTCCGAGCCGCGTCGGGAACGCTTTCCCGAGTGCCGAGCGCGATGTCGGACGGCTGGATGTAGATCGCATGTCCGCCGAGCTGAGTCATCCCCGTCTCGAAGGTCACCCTGGTCCGCAGCGATGGCTTCTCGAAGATCATCGCGAGCGTCTTGCCGGGCAAGATCGGATGATCGACCTGGTACTGCAGCGTTCGGCCTTTGAGCAATCCGGCAACCTGGAAGATGGCGTATACTTCGTCCCTGGTAAGGTCGCGGATGGAAAGTAGATCGCGGCCCCGCAGAGCATCGGTCGCTACGGTCGTTACATCTGCATGCTTTGTTTCCATCGTGTACTCTCCTTCGCCGACCGCTTTCCTGGCTGTGCCAAGATCGATACCGGCTTCCACCAGTGCTTTTCCAGCTTCGCCTCTCCCAACCCGCAGGAGTCCGAGGAGCAGGTGCTCAGTGCCTATGCAGTCACAACTCAAGCGGCGGGCCTCGTCGTAAGCCATGTCAATCACCTGTTTACCGCGCCGACTGAGCATCCTCTCCTGACGCTCTTTCCCATCACCCAGGCGCAGGCGCCTCCACATCTCGTCCCTGAGATCCCCGGGATCGACCTCGTTCTGTTCGAGGATACGCCATGCAACCGAGTCCGGCATGTGCAGCAGTCCGAGCAGCAGGTGCTCCGTCCCAACAATGGTAGAGCGAACCAAGTCCGCCTCCTCGTCGGCGTAAATAACGGCTCGTCGTGCCTTCTCTGTAAGTCTCTGCCACATGGTTCGTCGTGCCTTCTCTGTAAGCCTCTGCCACATGGTATTCACTCCCCAGAATGGTCAATGGGGAATGGTTGATGGTTGATGACAACCAGTCACCCATCCCCCATGAACCATAAACCATCGACCATTTCCCATCCGGCTACGTCGTCGGCATGCATGCCGCGCCGGCGCCGCTGCCGTTAGACTGGCCGAACGGGAGGCGGCCTGCCTGCAGATTGCGAAGCTGGCTCAGGATCGCGCTCGGATCGGCGCCCAGCCGGTTGAGCACGCCGGCTGCAAGTCCGCCGGTCTCTCGTGACAGGCCGAGGAGCAGATGCTCGGTGCCTATCCATTCGTCACTAAGCCGTCTGCCCTCAGCAAATGCGTGGTCAATGACCTGCTTCGCATCGACAGTCAACTGAATGTCGTCGCCAAGGTGGTCGCAGCCACGGGACACAGATTTCATCAGCTCCGACTTAACCGTGCCGAGGTCGATGCCAAGACGCTCGAGCAGACTCGCGGCAACACAGTCGTCCTCGCGGATGAGCGCAAGGAGCAGGTGTTCCGGCCCAACGTGATTGTAGCCCAGCTTTTCGGCTTCCTGCTGGGCCAGGAAGATCGCCTTCCTGGCATGCTGAGTGAGTTGTCTCCACATACTAATGCCTCCTGGTAAACTCGAAATTCGAAACTCGAAATCCGAAATCAGTCCAAGACTCCATTCACAATCCGGACGGCAGTGTCCACGTCTTCTCTGGTCACAATTAGCGGCGGGAGGAATCGGATGATGCTCGCACCGATCGCATTCACGATGAGCCCATCCCTCAGACACCTCGCAGCAATCTCCGAGGCATCGCTTCGGTTCGTCTCCATGGCCACCATCAAACCGACTCCCCTGATCTCCTTGATATCGTCTCGCTTGTCCTTTAGACGCATGAGCGCGTCGCGAAAGTATGCGCCCACTTCGGCGGCATTATCCACGAGGCGCTCGTCCTCGATGGCCTGCAGGGTCGCGAGTGCAGCCGCACACGCCAGCGGATTCCCTCCAAACGTCGAGGCGTGATTCCCCGGTTCGAATGCCGACGCGACTTTGTCGGTCGCGAGGCATGCGCCTATCGGAAATCCACCGCCGAGTGTCTTCGCCAGGCTCATGATGTCCGGCTTGATCCCATAGTGCTCGAAGCCGAACCACTTGCCGGTGCGTCCGAGACCTGTCTGCACCTCGTCAAGTATCAGCAGCAGGCCCCGGGCATCGCAGATCTGCCGGATCGATCTCAGGTACTCCGTCGAGGCCGGATGCACCCCACTCTCACCCTGGATCGGCTCGAGCATAATCGCGCACGTGCTCGGACCGATCGCGGCTTCGAGCGCGGGGAGATCGTTGTAAGGCACGTACTTGAAGCCCGGCATCAGGGGCTCGAAATCCTTGTGATATTTCGGCTGGCCGGTAGCGGTCACCGTCGCGAGCGTTCGTCCATGGAACGACGCCTCCGCGGTGATGATCTCGAACCGCTCGGGGCCGTGGTGGAGCTTCGACCACTTGCGCGCGAGCTTGATGGCGGCTTCGTTCGCCTCGGCGCCGCTGTTGCAGAAGAACGCCTTGCCCATGCCGGACAGCCCGACCAGTTTCTTCGCGAGGGTCGGCCCCTGGGGCGTGAAGTAGAGGTTGCAGACGTGCATCAGAGTGCCCGCCTGCTCCTGAATAGCGCCGACTACCGCCGGATGAGCGTGGCCCAAGCCGTTCACTGCGATCCCGGCGAGGAAGTCGAGGTACTCCCTGCCCTCGGAGTCCCAGACCTTCATCCCCCGGCCTCGGACGAGCACCACCGGCTGACGTCCGTAGGTGTGCATGATGTAATCCGAATCCATCTGCATCACCGTCTGTGTGTCAACCTCGGGTTTCGATATCACCGCCATTTGTCCTCTCCTGCCAGATCATCGTGTGGGGGCGAACCATTGGCTGCCGGTGGCCACCTCGTTGCACGTTCGGTAGCCAATGCTTCGCCCCTACAGCATAGAAACGAAAAGAGACAGAGTCGTGCCTCTGCCTCTACAGTACGCTGAATCGCCGTATTCCATTGTCATGCAGATCGGCTTTTTCATGTCCATCCGCCCTGACACTTGGTTGTTGATCTATTCTACAGACCCCACGAGAAAATGTCAACCATTTGGAGTGCGGTGGCTCGACACCGCTTTGTTCTTCGGCGGCTTGACGCCGTCCGCGAAAGCGGTGTCGAGCCACCGCACTCCAGATCATGCAATCATGGTGCCGATGCCCTTGTCCGTGAACACCTCGATCAGAAGCGCATGAGGGATCGTGCCGTCGATGATGTGCGCCCGCTCGACCCCGCCGTCACGCGCCGTGACGCACGCCTCGACCTTCGGGATCATGCCCGAATCAACCGCGCCCGACCGGATCAGGCCGTGCGCCTGCTTGACGGTGAGCTGCGAAATCAGGCTCGACTTGTCGCTGAAATCCTTATAGATGCCGAGAACGTCGGTCAGCACAATCAGTTTTGACGCGACGAGAGCCGCCGCGAGTTTCCCCGCCGCGTGATCGGCATTGATGTTGTACGTCTTACCGTCGCGACCGACCGCCACGGATGAGATAACGGGGATGTATCCCTCCCGGATCAGGGTCTGGATGAGGTCGGTGTTGATCTCCACCACGTCTCCTACGAATCCGAGATCGCCGCCCTCCGAGACCATCTTCTCCGCGACGAAAAGGTCGCCGTCCTTGCCGCTCAACCCGACGGCCTTACCGCCCTGCCGATTGATCAGCGCCACGATGCCTTTGTTCGTCTTGCCGGTCAGGACCATCTCGACGATCTCCATCGTCTCCTCGTCGGTGACGCGCAGACCGCCAACAAAGGCGGGCTCCTTGCCGACCTTCTTCATCATCTCGCTGATCTCCGGCCCGCCGCCGTGAACGAGCACAGGCTGCATGCCGACATAGCGCATGAGCACGATATCGCGCATAACGCTTTCCTTGAGTTCGGGGTTGACCATGGCGTTGCCACCGTACTTGATGACGATGGTCTGCCCGGAGTACCGCCGTATGTATGGCAGCGCCTGAACCAGTATCTTGGCGTCCTCGATTGCCTTTTCCACTAGAACCTCCCGGAGAACACAGATGACACAGATGGCAGATGATGGAACAGATGGAAGGGGAACTGGGATTTCAACACCCATGAACTATCCTTATCATCCCTCTCCATCCGTGTCATCTGTGTTCTTTTGCCTTACGTATGGTACTCCGCGTTGATGCGGATGTAGTCGTATGAGAAATCGCAGGTCCAGACGGTCGCGGATCCCTGCCCACTTCCGATTCTGAGCAGGACGGCGACCTCCCGATTGGTCAGGTATTCGTGTGCCTGCTGCTCCGAAAAGTCCGTCGGCTCGCCGTTCTCGATGAGCGCGATCGGCCCGAAGCTGAGCTTCACGTCGGCCGGATCGAAGTCGACGCCTGCCCTTCCGGCGGCGGCTAGCACCCTGCCCCAGTTCGGATCCTTGCCGAACATGGCCGTCTTCACGAGGGGCGAGTTGGCGATCGTCTTGGCCACCGACCGAGCATCCTCGAAGGAACGAGCGCCTTCGACCTTGATCTCGATAAACTTCGTCGCCCCTTCGCCGTCCGATGCGATCTGTTTGGCCAGCGACGTGGTGACGAAGTCGAGCGCCTCCTGGAAGGCATCGAGTTCGGCGGTCCCCTGCCCAAACTGCGGGTAGCCGGCTGCTCCGTTCGCCAGGATGATGACGCTGTCGTTCGTGCTGCTGTCACCATCGACGGTCAGGCAGTTGAACGACGTCTCGACCGACTTCGACAGGCACGACTGCAGCAGGTCGGGCGCGAGGGCGGCATCCGTCGTGATGAACGCGAGCATCGTCGCCATGTTCGGGCAGATCATGCCCGCGCCCTTGGCGATCCCGCCGATGCGGATGACCTTCCCCCCGAGAGTGAATTCGACGCAAGCCGTCTTGGGCCGAGTATCGGTGGTCATGATCGCACGAGCGGCGAGTGGGCCGCCCCCGTCGCTCAGAGTCTCGCGTGCCTGCTTGATTCCGGCCAGAATCTTGTCCATCGGAAGCCGTTTGCCGATGATACCCGTCGATGCGACGAGAACATCCTCCTCAGTCACCTCGAGGAGCCCGGCAGCCTCATTCGCCGTCCGCAATGCATCCTGGTGGCCGGCCTCTCCCGTGCAGGCATTCGCATTCCCGCTGTTGACGACGATCGCCCGCGCGGTCGCCCTGGGAAGCCTGAGAGAGTCGATCTGCACCGACGCGGCCTTGACCACGTTCGTCGTAAAGACGCCCGCCGCCGATGCCTGGCGCTCCGAAACGATGAGCGCGAGGTCCTCTCCCTGCTCCTTGATCCCGGCTCGGACTCCCGACGCCAGGAATCCCGCGGGCGCGGTGACTGTACCTTCTATCTCTTTGAAACTCATAGCGGTGTCCTCTGGTTTTCGCCACGATGATAGCATTACGGGCAACCGTTTGGCAAACCTTTGGAGTGCGGAAGCGGGAGGGCGAGGCTCCGTCCGAGCCGGGATACATGGCTCGGACGGAGCCTCGCCCTCCCGCTTCCGCACTCCGAAACACAAAAGGCCGGAGCAAGATGCCCCGGCCCGGAAAAGTGACGAGTGATGGCTATCCGAGCGCGGTCTAAGACCTACGAGCGGCGACGAGCCAATTGGTGTATCGGGAACCGAGCAGATTGTCTATGCCGACTCCACCTCGGGATGAGGACGAGTGGATGAACATGCCGTTGCCCATGTATATGCCCGCATGGTCGACCGCGCCACCCTTGCAGCAGAAGTAGAGCCGATCGCCGGCCTGAAGCTGGCTGAACGACACAGCCGTCCCAACGTTCGCCTGGTCCCGCGCGACTCTCGGCAGGCTGACACCGTGGCTGGCGAAGACGGCTTTGACGAACCCGGAGCAGTCCAGGCCACTGAATGAATAGCCGCCCCAAACATACGGGATGCCGAGGTATTTGATCGCGGTGTTGACGACCTGACTGCCCGATGCGCTCGACGCGGTCTGCGTGCCGACAACCTGGTAGTCGAGCAGGCTCACCGATTTCTTCGCGATCCATCCGGTGCTCCCGTTGGACATCAGGACGCCGTACCAGGCGCTGTTTTCGCCGACAATGGCGATATAGGTGTCCTTCGAGCACGTGTAGTACGTGCGGCCCTTCGAACTCGGGACTGACTCGATGTCCGCCTTGGCGGAGATGATAACGCCGACCCGGCCGATGGGCGCTTCTTTGCCTGAGGCCTTGGTCTGAGTCTCCGCTCGGTACTGCTGCGTGGAGGCGTTCGCTCTGGTTGCGCCCGTCGTCTCGTGATTCAAGCGCATTTCCGCGCTCTTCGACGGCGACGCATCGAGAGTTATGGTGAGAGTCTGTTCTGCAACCGCACAGGATCCGAGGATGGCAAGAAGCGCCAACCCCGGTAGTATCAACCTTCGCAACATTAAGTGCCCCCAGGAACCGGTATCTTTGGGTATATTCCCAAACAGAGGCAAGCGCTAACCATCTGAGCATGCCTCTGTATGATTATCGGCTCGGTAACGGCAAGAACCGTATACCTCGGCAACAATATCCGGCAGATATGCCTGGTGCGCCCTCTTGCGGCGCTGAAAAACGTCCAGGCCTGCCAATCTATAGACGACGGAATCGGCCCCGCATGTTCCGTGCGGTCCTGGAGTGCGGTGTCGAGCCACCGCACTCCAAAACGATTAGCGCTTTGAGAACTGGAACGCGCGCCGTGCTCTCTTGCGGCCGTATTTCTTGCGCTCCTTGACTCGCGGGTCTCTGGTCAGGAAACCGAGACGGCGCAGAACGGTGCGATACTCGGGATCGGCCTCGATGAGCGCCTTGGAGATCCCGTGGCGAATCGCGCCGGCCTGGCCGGATATGCCACCGCCCAAGACGTCGGCTCGGACGTCGAACCTGCCGGAAGCCTCGACTGCCTCCATCGGCTGAACGATCAGCATCTCGAGCGTCTTGCGCCCGAGATACGCCTCAGCAGTCCGACCGTTGACGGTGATCGCGCCGGTGCCCGGCGACAGCCATATCTTCGCGGTGGCGTTCTTCCTGTGACCCGTAGCGTAGTATCTTGCGTCTTTTGCCACTAAGATGTTCCTCCTAAATCTCCAGAGCCTCGGGCTGCTGCGCCTCGTGGGGATGCTCGGCGCCTCTGTAAACCCTCAGCTTCTTAAGCATGAGCGCCCCCAATGTGTTGTGCGGGAGCATACCCTTCACAACCTTCATGAGCAGCTTTTCAGGCTTGTCTGCCAGCATTCGGCCGTAGGTGGTGCTTCGGATGCCGCCCGGATACTGGGTATGCCAGTAGATCGGCGCGTCGGGCTTGCTGCGGCCGGTCATGACGACCTTGTCTGCGTTGATGATGATGACATGGTCCCCGGTGTCGATGTGCGGCGTGAAAATCGGCTTGTGCTTGCCGCGCAGTATCTTCGCGACTTGTGAGGCAAGGCGACCCATCGACTTCCCCTCAGCGTCGACGACATACCATTTCCGCACGATATCCTTTGGTTTTGCCGTGTATGTCCTCATGTTGCTACTCTCCCTAGTACTCCACATTGGTCAGGCACAATCCCTGTGGCGGGGCGCTCACACCGGCCGCCTGCCGGTCGCACGCATCGAGGATGACTGATATCTCCTCGACGCGGCGCTTGCCCTGCCCGACCTCGACGATTGTGCCGATGATCGCTCTCGCCATGCCTGTCAGAAATGCATTCGCCTTGATGACGAACAGAATCTGCTCTCTGTCCCTGCAGACCGTAATGCCTGCTAAGTGCCTGATCGTGCTTCCACCGCGCCGATAAGGCATCCCGAACGAGGCGAAATCCCTCGTGCCCTCGAAATATCCGCTCGCTGCGGCCATCGCCTGCATATCGAGCGGCTGAACTATGTGCCAAGCATACCGCCCCATGATCGCGCACGGCTCCGGCGTGTTGAGCACCGTATAGACGTAGGTCCTCAGTTTCGCCGAGCGCCTCGCATGGAAGCTCTCGGGCGCTTCCTCGCAGCGCTTGATCCGAATGTCCGGTGACAGCCGGCCGTTCATTACGGTAACAAGGTTCGCGGTCGGGATCGATCCGGGCGCGCGGAGGTTCACCACTTGCCCGGTCGCATGTACTCCGGCGTCGGTCCGACCGGCTCCGACGACCTGAATCGGTCCTCCGAAGACCGCCTCCGCGGCGGCTTCGAGTTCCCCCTGCACCGTGCGCTTCGACGGCTGCTTCTGGAATCCGTAGAAGTCAGTGCCGTCATACCCGATGGTCGCCTTCACGTTGCGCACTAGTCGGCGGCCAACTCCAGCTTGACCATCGGAGCGGCATCGCCTCTCCGGAAGCCGATCTTAGTGATCCGGGTGTATCCTCCCGGCTTGGCGGAAAACTTGGGCGCGATAGTATCGAACAGAACCTTCACGAGATCCTCGTCGTTCAGCACGCGGCGAGCCTGCCTGCGAGAGTGCAGGTCGTTTGTCCTCGCGATGGTGATAATCTTCTCGGCGATGCTGCGCACATCCTTGGCCCTGGTTTCAGTGGTGCGAATCTCGCCCCGTTCGATGAGGGCGCGCACGAGTCCTTTGAGAAGGGCTCTCCGCTGATCACTCGGCAGACCGAATTTTCTCCCTGCTACTCTATGTCGCATTCGTCGTCACTTCACCTTTCAGGTAGTGGCCGTGCCTCCGTGCCGGCCAGGTCACCCCGACGGCCGGCACTGAGGCACGGCCACTACAGATAGCTCAATCATTCGGCCTCTGCCGAGATCTCTTCCTCTGCGACCTCGTCCTCTGCCTCATCCTCGCCCTCGTCCTCGATCTCGTTCTCTTCCGACTCAGGCGCTCCTTCGACGACTTCAGGAGGGACCGCACCCTCTTCGCCGACCTTCTTGAGGCTCAAGCCGAGTTGCGCGAGCTTATCCTTGACCTCATTCAACGACTTGCGGCCGAAGTTGCGGATGTTCATCAGATCCTGCTCGCTGATCTGCACAAGCTCGCCGATGGTCAGGATGTTGGCCTTCTTCAGGCAGTTATAGGTTCGCACGGAGAAATCGAGTTCTTCGATCCTGGCATCCGGCGCTCTGATCTCGGACTCCTCGCCGAAGAGATCATCGCCCTCATAGGCAGTCGGGCCTCTCCCACCGGCAAAGTCGGTGAACATCCGAACGTGCCTGTCGAGCGTTCTGGCAGCCTCGCCGAGCGCCTCGATCGGCTGCATCGTGCCGTTCGTCCAGATCTCGAGAACGAGTCGTTCGAAATCCGACCTGTGGCCGACCCGCGTCGGTTCGACGATGTAGTTGGCCCTGCTTACCGGAGTGAACGCAGCCCCGACCGGAATGACGCCGATGATCGGCTTGACCTTCTCCTGTTTGTCCGGCAGCACATATCCCTTGCCAAGCTCGACGGTCATTTCCATGGAGAGCGAAGCCGACTCGTCGCTGATCGTGGCGACGTAGGCCTCCGGATTCGCGACCTCGACGCCGGCTGGAGTGCGGATGTCCGCCCCTGTGACTTCGCCGGCGCCCTTCACGTCGATCCAGATCGTCTTCGGTTCTCTGGAAGACCCGTCATGCTCCATCTTGACGTGAATGCTCTTCAGGTTCAGAAGAAGCTCCGTGGTGTCTTCCTTCACGCCCGGGATCGTCGAGAACTCGTGCAGCACGCCATCGATCTTCACCGAAGTAATGGCAGCCCCGGTTATCGAGGACAGCAGTATGCGGCGAAGTGCATTGCCCAGCGTGACGCCGAACCCTCTCTCCAGCGGCTCGATGTCGAACTTGCCATATGTTTCTGCCTGTTCCAGTGCCTTGATGCCAGGCGCAATCTGTTCCATAGTGTTATCTCCAATCCCCAGAAACTGGGACTACCGTTACTCATTCCTCGAACACGCATGTAGCCCAGATCCCTGCGGGGCCTCGAACCTGGACTCGCCAACGGGCGCAATGCCCGGGACTACGGCTAGGCTATCTGGAGTAGAACTCCACTATGAGAGTCTCCCGTACGTCCGTATCGATCTCATCGCGAGTGGGAATGCGAAGAACCGAACCTCTCCTGGCCTCAGGGTTGATCTCGAGCCACGATGGGCTCCGTGAACCGGCTGACGATTGGAGCGACTCCATGATCGGATGAAGATTCTTGCTCGACTCTTTGACCTCGATCACATCTCCCGGCTTGAGGATATACGAAGCAGTGTTGACCTTCCGTCCATTCACCTGGAAATGGGCGTGGCTGACCAACTCGCGAGCCTGCCGACGTGAGCATGCGAACCCGAGTCTGTAGACGGCGTTGTCCAAACGCAGTTCCAGCAACTGGAGCACTACCTCGCCGGTGATCCCGGTCTGGCGCATGGCTTCCTTCATATAACCGCGGAACTGCCCCTCGATGACACCATAGATTCGGCGCAGTTTCTGCTTCTCACGGAGCTGAACGCCATACTCCTTGATCTTCCTCTGGACGACCTGTCCGTGCTGACCGGGAGCGTAGCTCCTCCGCTCGAAGGAGCACTTCCTGGTGTAGCATCTCTCGCCCTTGAGGAAGAGCTTCGCGCCCTCTCGCCGACAGAGCCTGCATACGGATTCTGCTATTACAACCATGTCTTCTACTCTCCTCAGCCCTATACTCTACGTCTCTTCGGCGGGCGGCAACCATTGTGCGGGATGGGCGTAACGTCCTTGATTGTGCTGACATCGAGACCCACGGCCTGGAGCGACCTGATGGCGGTCTCCCGACCGGAACCCGGACCCTTGACGTAAACGTCGACTCTCTTCAAGCCATGCTCCATAGCCTTGCGCGCAGCGGACTCGGCGGCCAACTGAGCCGCGAATGGAGTCCCCTTCCGGGAGCCTTTGAAGCCGACGGTCCCCGCACTCGCCCACGATATCACGTCGCCTTTCGCATCTGCTATCGCCACAACGGTATTGTTGAAAGTGGACTTGATATGGGCGATGCCCTGGACGATATTCTTCTTCTCTTTTTGCTTGCCTCTCGCCGATACTTTCTTAGCCAATCGGAATCCTCCTTATTTCTTTCGCCTGATGCCGACGGTCCGTCTCGGGCCTTTTCGGGTACGAGCGTTCGTACTGGTCCTCTGGCCTCGGACGGGCAGCCCACGACGGTGTCGCAAGCCTCGGTACGATCCGATTTCCATCAGACGGCGGATATTGAGCGATACCTGGCGCTTGAGGTCGCCTTCCACGCGGAAATCGCGGTCGATCGTCTCCCTCAGTTTGTTGATCTCGGCTTCGGTCAGGTCGCGCACCCGAGTCGCGGGGGCAATACCCGTACCGGTCAGGATCTTCCTGCTGCTGGTAAGACCGATGCCGAAGATATACGTCAGTGCTGTTTCGATGTTCTTGTCACGAGGGAGATCGACTCCCGCAATTCTAGCCAAGGGTTGTGCCTCCGTTTAGCCTTGTCGCTGCTTATGCTTCGGTTTGTCGCAAATGACCCGCACGACGCCCTCGCGGCGGATCACCTTACACTTATCACAGATCTTCTTTACAGATGCTCGAACTTTCAACTTGACTGCCTCCGGATCTGCACGACGCCGTGCCAACCCTTGATTATATCTGAAAACTCACGCTTTTGCAAGTACTCCGCCCGATCGGCTTATCCGCCACTAGGCCGGTGTCTCTCCATCCTGGAGAGTCAGGATGTCCGGGCCGGACTTCGTCACCGCCACGGTGTGCTCGAAATGAGCCGACAACCTTCGATCGCGCGTCACGACGGTCCATCTATCGGGCAGCCCCTCGACCTGATGTCCTCCGAGGTTCACCATCGGCTCGATGGCAAGGGTCATCCCCGCTTCGAGTCGCGGCCCCCGTCCGGGACGCCCGAAGTTCGGGACCTGCGGGTCCTCATGCAGGTCTCGCCCGATCCCATGACCGACGAGATCGCGAACTACCGAGTAGCCGTGAGACTCGGCGTACTGCTGAATCGCGTTCGAGATATCCGTCAGCCTGTTCCCTACTCTGGCCTGCCGAATGCCGCTGAAGAGCGACCCTCGGGCGACTTTCAGCAGCCTCGCGGCCTCCGAAGAGACATCTCCGATGGGGATCGTGATCGCCGAATCGCCGTGATAGCCGTCGACGATCGCCCCAAGGTCTACTCCGATGATATCGCCTTCGTTGAGCACTTTCGGACCTGGAATGCCGTGGACGACTTCCTCGTTCACGGCCACACAGAGCACTGTAGGGTAGCCTCTGTAACCTTTGAACGATGGAATCGCTCCGCTGCTCTCCAGGAACTCCTCGGCCAACCTGTCCAGATCGGCTGTGGTCGTCTTGCCCGGCACGATCGATTCCCTGATCGCCACCAACGCGGCTGCCACAACGCTCCCCGCGGCCCGCATCTTCTCGATTTCCGCGTTGCTCTTCAGTATGATCATGCCGGCGACCAGCCGGGAATGGTTGATGTCTGATGGCTGATGGTTGATGGGGATGCCATCAACCATTGACCATCAACCATCAACCATTCCCAGCTTCTCCCTAACCAGGCCGAATATCTCCTCTACGCTTCCCGTGGCAGGTATCCTGATCAGGACACCTGCTCGGTCGTAGTAATCTATCAAAGGCGCTGTCTGTGCGCGGTAGACCTCGAGCCTGCGCTCTATGGCTTCAGGCTGGTCGTCCGCCCGGGTGATCAGCTCACCCTCGCATTTTCCGCACGTTTTCGAATCGGTCGCCCCATAGGTGGCGCCGCACGATCCGCAGACCCGTCGCCCGCTCAGTCGTCGAACGAGTTCCTCGTCCGGCACTTCGAAGCTCATGACGGCGTCCAGGCAGTCCCCGCTCTCGGAGAGCGCCTTGTCGAGCGCCTCGGCCTGGGCGACGGTCCGAGGAAAGCCGTCCAGCATGAAGCCTTTCTTGTACTCCGGCTGCCGGAGACATTCCGATACGATACCGATGACGACCTGGTCCGGGACGAGTTCGCCCTTTGTCATATATGATTCGGCACGGCGGCCAAGCTCGGTGCCCTGCTTGACCGCCTCGCGCAGCATATCTCCCGTCGAGATATGCGGTATGTCGTATTCCTTCTGGATCAGGGAGGCCTGCGTACCCTTCCCTGCGCCCGGCGGGCCCAAAAGCACCAGTTTCATGGTTACTTGATGAACCCCTCGTAGTGCCTCATCAGCAGGTGAGCTTCGATGGCCTGCATGGTCTCCAGAGCTACGCCCACGACGATCAGCAGCGACGTGCCTCCGACGAGATAGAAGGTCTGCACTCCGGTGATCGCCGGCGACCAGTACTGCATCAAGGCAATCGCTGCCAGGAAGACCGCGCCGGCAAGCGTGATCCGTGACATGACGCGATCCAGAAACTCCAGCGTCGGCTTGCCGGGCCTGATGCCCGGGATGAAGCTTCCGTATTTCTTCAGGTTATCCGCTACCTCGCTGACGTTGAACGTTACAGCGGTGTAGAAGTACGTGAAGAAGATGATCAACGCGGCATAGAAAATCGCCGCAAATGCATTGTCCGCCGGATTCGACCACTTGGCGAACCCTTGGAAGAACTGACCGAACTTGCCCGTACCCGCGAACGGTGCGATCGTCTGCGGCAGGAGCTGCAGAGAGATCGCGAAGATGATCGGGATGACTCCCGCGGAGTTCACCCTGAGCGGCAGGAACGATGTCGACCCACCGTAGACCTTGTGGCCGACAACCCGTTTCACGTGTTGAATGGGTATCTTGCGCTGTGCCTGCTGGATGATAACGATGCCGACCACCGTTCCGAGGAACAGAATCCCCATGCCAATGACTCGGATAGGCGCGTAGGCGCCTCCCGACATCAGTTCCCATGTGCTCAGGATCTGCGGCGGAAGGCTGGCGACAATGCCGGCGAAAATGAGCATCGAGACGCCGTTTCCGATGCCCTTGTCCGTAATCTGCTCGCCGACCCACATCAGGAACGCAGTCCCGGCGGTCAGAGTCAGCACGATCTGCAGGAATGTCAGTGTGTTGACGTTGAGGACGCCTGTGCTCATCAGGTACTTGTTCATACCGATTGCCTGGAACGCCGCGAGGAAGCCGGTGAGATACCTGGTATACTGCGATATCTTCTTGCGCCCGTGTTCGCCTTCCTTTACCAATGCTTCGAGGCTCGGGACGGCTATTGTCAGGAGCTGCATGATAATCGACGCGTTGATGTACGGAGCGATACCCATCGCGAAGACGGTATACTTCTTGAGCGCTCCGCCCGAGAACACGTCAAGCATTCCCAAGACGCCGCCACCAGCGAACAGCTCGGCCATCTTCGCCTTATCGATACCCGGTACAGGAATGTGCAGCCCGACCACGAAGATCGCAAACATCCCAAAAACGAATAGGATGCGCTTTCTCAGGTCAGGAAGCTTGAACGCTGCTATCAGTGATGCCAGCATGTCTTACAGTACCTCCGTCGTACCACCCTTGGCCTTGATCTTCTCTTCGGCACTCTGACTAAAATGGTGCGCGCGCACTGTGACTGCGCGATCGATGTCGCCGCGCCCAAGCACTCGCAACCCCGACCGAAGCTCGTGGATGATGCCCTTCTCCAGCAGGAGCTGAGGGGTGATGATCTCATCTTCGAGCTTGGCCAAAGTCTCAATGTTGACTATGGCATATTCTTTCTTGAATATGTTGTTGAAGCCGCGAGTGTGAGGGACCCGGCGATGAAGGGGCGTCTGTCCGCCTTCAAAACCGGCTCGAACCTTGTTCCGTGCCTTCTGGCCCTTGTGGCCCTTGCCGGCGGTCTTGCCCGTGCCCGAGCCTATCCCTCGCCCCACTCGCTTTCGCTCTCGTACAGATCCCTCCGCGGGTCTGAGTTCACTGAGTTTCACAATCTGCCTCCTGGCTGGCTAGCTGTTGGGGAGGGAGTTGAACTCCCTCCCCAACGGTTACTGGTCAATCTACCTGCTCGACTTCCACCAGATGAGTGACCTTCCGGATCATCCCGCGGATCTGCGGGTTGTCCGGCTGGACCTTGGAGGAATTGAGCTTGCCCAGACCGAGCGCCTTGACGGTCAGTTTCTGGGTCTTTTCGAATCCTATCGTGCTCTTTCTCAGAGTGATCTTAAGCATTCTCCTGACCCTCCGCCGCGACGACCGCAGTCTCCTCGCCCTCGGCTTCGGGCGCCCGGGACTCCGCTGGCCGCGGCCATGGTCCTCAGAACACCCTTGGGGAGCATATCCTCGATGGACTTCCCTCTGAGCCGGGCGACGTCTTCGGCCCTCTTCAACTGGCGCAACCCGTCCATGGTGGCATGTGCCGTGTTGATCGCGTTGGACGAGCCCAGCGACTTGCCGAGCACATCGCGAACTCCCGCGCACTCGAGGATCGCTCTGACCGAACCGCCGGCGACGACTCCCGTGCCGGGAGCGGCGGGCTTCATCAGGACCAGAGATGCTCCTGCGGTGCCCTGAACCTGGTGGGGAATGGTCGAACCGACGAACGGTACCTCGTAGAGGTTCTTCTTCGCATCCTCCATGCTCTTTCGCACCGCATCCGGAACGCTTCGAGCCTTGCCGAGCCCGATCCCGACGTGTCCGTTGTGGTCGCCGACGACTGAGAGCACGCTCCAACTGAGGGTGCGTCCACCCTTGTGGGTCTTCTGCACCTTGTTGGTTCGTATGACGCGCTCTTCGAGGTCGAGCAAATCTGCTTTGATCTTCGGCATAGAAATCCTCCTAGAACCGTAGGGGAGACCTTCCACGGTCTCCCGTGTCGGGCGGGCATTGAAGCACCGCCCCTACGGAATATATCTGCTTCCCTAGAACTCCAGACCGCCGGATCGGGCGGCTTCGGCGAGGGTTTTCACTCTGCCGTGGAAGATATATCCGCCACGGTCGAATACCACTTGCTTGATGCCCTTTTCCTGGGCGCGCTTCGCTACCAGTTCGCCGACAGCCTTGGCCGCTTCAACGTTTCCGCCGCTCTTGATCTGCCCTTTGACTTCAGGATCCAGAGTCGAGGCGGCGACCAGCGTCTTGCCTTCTTTGTCATCCACGATCTGAGCGTAGATGTTGGTGAGGCTGCGGTAGACGTTAAGCCGCGGTCTCTCGGGGCTGCCGACCACTTTCTTGCGGACACGCGAGTGTCTGGACTGGCGCAATTCTTCTCTACTAGCCATTGATTCTCAGCCTCCCAAGCTTACGTCTTGCCGCTCTTACCGACCTTGCGGCGCACAGTCTCGGTCGAGTATCTGATTCCCTTGCCCTTGTACGGCTCGGGCTTTCGGATAGCTCTGATCTCGGCGGCCTGTTGACCAACGACCTGCTTGTCGATGCCACGGACCTTGACCAGAGGCAGTCTGGTGTTCACTTCCTGGGCCACCTCGAATTCGATCCCCGGGCGCGGCGTTACGTCGACGGGATGGGAGTATCCGACCTGAATATTCAGGTTCAGACCAGCCATCTGCGCGCGGTAACCTACGCCGTGAATCTCGAGTGTCTTCTCATAGCCCTTGGTGACGCCCTCGACCATGTTAGAGACGATAGTTCGTGTCAACCCGTGAAGGGATCGGTGCGTCTTTCCATCCGACGGCCGCTCGACGAGGACGTTGCCGCCCTCGACTTTGACGATCATCTCGGGATGGATGCTCTTCGTCAGCGTACCCTTCGGTCCCTTAACGGTGACCGAGCCGTCGCTGATCTGCACGTCTACCCCGCCGGGAATAGGAATCGGCATCTTGCCTATTCTCGACATAGCTAAATCCTCCTACCACACATAGCACAGTATCTCGCCACCCACGTGAAGCCTTCGCGCCTCACGGTCGGTGATCACACCCCTGGAGGTGCTGATAATTGCGATCCCGAGGCCGCCGAGAACTCGTGGGAGATCTCCGCGCTTCGAGTAGACGCGCAGACCCGGCCTGCTCACCCGCTTCAGATTGGTGATAACCTTTTCCTTGTGCGGGCCGTACTTCAGGGCGATCTTCGCTCGGCTCTGTGCCTTGTCTTTGACCAGTTCGTGAGTCTTGATGAACCCCTCCGACTGAAGAATCTTGATGATCTCCACGATCAGACGGGATGCAGGCACTTCGACTTGGTCGTGACCTGCTGAATTCGCGTTGCGGATCCTGGTCAACAAATCCGCTACCGGGTCTGTAACTGCCATGTATAGTCCTCCATGCGCCTGGGCGCCAGGTCCGTCTCGAAAGACGTCCACGCCCGGTTCGCTCCCCCCACCGTTGGGGTCCCCGTAGGGGCGAAGCATTGGCTGCTGCCGGCCGACGATCTCGCTCTATCGGCAGCCAATGCTTCGCCCCTACAGAAGGTTTACCAGCTCGACTTGGTCACGCCGGGGACGAATCCCTGGTGAGCCAATTCTCTGAAACAAATCCTGCAGATGCCAAATTTCCGGATGAATCCGCGAGGCCTGCCGCAGAGCCTGCAGCGGTTGTACTTGCGGACCTTGAACTTCGGCGTCTTATTGGCTTTTTCTATGAGTGCTTGCTTTGCCAACTGGCCTAATCTCCTCGCTGTTATTCTTCAGCTTTTTCTTTCTTACGCTGGTCTATGATCAACTGTGCCTGGTGTGCAGGCACCTGCTCGTAGTGTGACGGATCGACCTTGAATGTGCCGCGCCCTCTCGCGATCGAGCGCAGATCGATGGCGTATCTCTGCATCTCCGACTGGGGAACGGTGCCTCGGATGAGCTGCTTCCCATCCCCGATCTGTTCCATGCCCAATATCCGGCCTCTCTTGCCGTTCAGGTCGCCGATCACGTCGCCCATGTATTCTTCCGGCACGACTACTTCGACGGTCACAATCGGTTCGAGCAGCACTGGATTGGCCTTCTCGGCGGCGGCCTGGAAGGCGATGATTCCTGCCATCTTGAACGCCATTTCCGAGGAGTCCACTGTATGGAACGAGCCATCATACACGATGGCGCGGATATCTACGACAGGGAAGCCGGCGAGAATGCCTCTGTCCATCGCTTCCCTGATGCCTTTTTCGACGGCGGGTATGTACTGCCTCGGGATAGACCCGCCTACGACCTGGTCGACGTACTCGAAGCCCTCGCTGCGCTCTCTCGGCTGCAGCTCGACCCACGCGTCACCGTACTGCCCTCGGCCGCCGGTCTGCTTCTTGTGCTTCCCCTGGGCCTTGGCGCCGGTCATGATCGTCTCACGATACGGGATCTTCGGCATGGCGGTGTCGACTTCGACGCCGAACTTGCTCTTCAGGCGATCGACAATGATATCGACATGAGTTTCTCCCATGCCGGAAACCAATGTCTCGCCGGTCTCCACCTCGCGCCGGTACTGGAACGTCGGATCTTCGTCCGCCAGCTTGACGAGGCCCGGACCGAGCTTGTCCTCATCGGTCTTCGTCTTGGCGAAGATCGCGACCGAGTAGATCGGCGCAGGAAACTCGATCGGCGGGTACACGATCGGCTTGCTTCGATCGCAGAGCGTATCTCCGGTCGATGTATCTGCCAGCTTGGCCACGGCGCCGATGTCGCCTGCATGAACCTCTGGGGTAGCTTCCTGGTTCTTGCCTCGCAGGAAATAGACCTGGCCGATGCGCTCGTCTGCGCCCCTGGTGGAGTTGAAGACGTGCGAATCGGACTTGAGCACCCCCGAGTATACCTTGAAATATGTCAGCTTGCCGACATACGGGTCGGCCAGTGTCTTGAATACGAGCGCAGAGAACGGCTCGGTGTCGGCCGCCTTGCGTTCTTCCTTCGCTTCCGACTGCGGGTTCGTTCCCTCAGCCGCGGGCACGTCGGCCGGCGATGGGAAGTCGCGGACGATGCAGTCGAGCGCTCCCGAGATGCCGATGTTCCTGACGGCCGATCCACAGAGTATGGGCACGACTTTGCCGGCCTTGACGCCGAGCATCAGACCGTGTGCGACCTCATCATTGGTCAGCCCTTCGCCCTCGAGATACTTGTTCAGCAGGTCATCATCGTTCTCAGCGGCGGCTTCCACCAGCGCCTCACGGTACCGCGCGACGACGTCGGCCATGGCGCCGGGTATCTCGCCGACTGTCGGCTGCTTGCCGGTCCCGGTGACGGCCTTCATAGCGACGAGGTCTACGTATCCTTCAAAACTGTCTTGCGAGCCGATCGGCACCCAGATGGGAACCACTCGGTTGCCGAAACGGACCTTCAGGGCCTCGGCGACTGCAAAGAAGTCGGCGTTCTCTCTCTCCATCTTATTGACGAAGATGCCCCTGGCGATCCCGATCTCATTGGCGATATCCCACGCCGACTCGGAGCCTACTTCTATGCCGGATACCGCGCAAACGACCAGCATCGCACCCTCGACGACTCGGAGCGCGCCCTTCACGTCACCGACGAAGTCCGTGTATCCCGGCGTGTCGATCAGGTTGATCTTCGAATTCTTCCACTCACACGGCGCGAGTGCGGCGTTGATGCTGATCTTGCGCTTGATCTCGTCCTGGTCATAGTCGGAGGTCGTGGTACCGTCATCAACCTTGCCCAGCCTGTCGATGGCGCCGGCGTTGAACATCAACGCCTCGGTAAGAGAGGTCTTGCCACAGCCGCCATGGCCGGCCAGTGCTATATTGCGTATGGATTCAGCGGTGTATGCTTTCACCTGGATAGACCCCTTCCTAGCGCTCGCGGAACGGCATGCCCATTGCCTTCAGAAGGCCGCGGGCCTCCTCGTCGGTTCTGGCTGTCGTGGTTATGATGATGTCCATGCCTCGGACCTTGTCGATCTTGTCGTAGTCGATCTCAGGGAAGATCAACTGCTCTTTGAGGCCCATCGCGAAATTCCCCCGGCCGTCGAATGAACTCGGGGAAACTCCCCCGAAGTCGCGGACTCTCGGCAGCGTCACGTTGAACAACTTGTCGAGGAATTCGTACATGCGGGTGCCGCGCAGGGTCACCTTGGCGCCGATGCGCATCCCGGTCCGAATCTTGAAGTTCGCAATGGACTTCTTGGCCTTCGTGATGACGGGCTTCTGGCCGGAGATGGTCGTCATGTCGCGGACGGCGCCATCCAGCACCTTCGGGTCCTGGACCGCCTGGCCGACACCCATATTGATGACCACCCGGTCTACCCTGGGCACCTGCATGACGCTGTCATAGTTGAACTGCTTCATGAGCGCGGGTACCACTTCGTCTCTAAATTTGTCTTTAAGTCGAGCCACTTGTCATGCCCCCTCAGGTCTCGTCGATATACTCGTGGCAGTGCTTGCACGTGCGGACGTGCTTGTCCTCGACGCTCTCACTGCCGACGCGGGAAGGTTCGCCGCAACGCGGACAGATCAGCATAACCTTGCCGATCGCCAACGGCGCAGGCTTGGTGATGCGACCGGTCTGCATCTGCGGAGTCGCCCTCGTCCTGCTGCTCTGCCTGGGCTTCTGGTGCTTGGTCACCATATTCATGCCTTCTACGATGACCTCGCCCTTGGTCGGGAGCGTCTGGAGGACTTTCCCTTTGCCGCCCTTGTCTTTGCCGGCGAGCACCACTACCTGGTCGCCTTTTTTGATTCTCATTTTCATGTCGATTGCCTCACCTACAGTACCTCGGGCGCGAGGGATATGATCTTCATGAAGTTCTTCTCTCGCAGTTCCCTCGCGACGGGGCCGAATATTCGGGTGCCCCTGGGCTCACCGGCCGGGTTGATGACCACAGCCGCATTGTCATCGAAGCGCAGTGTGGAGCCATCGTTCCTGCGGACAGGCTTCTTGGTGCGCACTACGACCGCCTTCACGACGTCGCCCTTCTTGACCGCCGCTCCGGGTGTAGCCGATTTCACTGCCCCGACGATGATATCGCCCACGTCGGCAAACTGGTTGTTGGAGCCCTTCATGACGCGGATGCACATAATCTCACGTGCACCCGAGTTGTCGGCTGCTTTCAAGCGTGTATACGGCTGTATCATTATTCGATACCCTTCTTACTATAAAAGACTTTCGATGTCCAGGGCCGGCACTGAGGCACGGCTTCTACTTGGCCTTCTCGACGACGCGCACGACTCTCCAGCGCTTCTCGCGACTGATCGGACGGGTCTCCATGATCTCGACGAGATCGCCCATGCCGATTTCGTTGCTCTCATCGTGCGCCTTGAGCTTCTTGGTCCGCCTCATGATCCGACCATATAGCGCATGGCGAATCCTCGATTCCACGGCGACGATGACGGTCTGATCCATCTTGTCGCTGATGACTCGGCCGCTGCGGACCTTGCGTCTGCTTCTGGCTTCCTCCATGGGTTAACCTTGTCCTTTCGCCGCTTCGAGTTCTTTCTCTCGAATAATAGTCAGGATCCGGGCGATATTCTTGCGAGCCACAGAGAGCCTCTGGGGATTCTCGAGCTGCTTCATCGCGGATTCCCGCCGGGCAATGAAGAGGGTTTTCCTCTCATCCTGAAGCATCCGCTCCAGTTCCACGCCGGAAGCCTGTCGAAGCTGGTCTCTATGCTGAGCTACCTTCATGAACCTCACCCAACTCCTTCTTCGTCACGAACTTCGTTGCGATAGGGAGCTTATGGGCAGCCAGTCTCATAGCTTCCTTGGCAAGCTCCTCATTGACTCCGGCCATCTCGAACAGCATTCGGCCGGGCTTTATGACGGCGACCCACACTTCGGGAGCGCCCTTACCGGATCCCATTCGGGTCTCAGCCGGCTTCTTGGAGACCGACTTGTCCGGGAAGATGCGGATCCAGATCTGGCCGCCCCTCTTGACGTGCCTCGTCATCGCAATTCGTGCTGCTTCTATCTGATTGCTGGTCATCCAGCAATGTTCGAGCGCCTGCAGACCGAAATCGCCGAAGTCGATATTCGTCCCGCCCTTGGCCTTGCCGGCGCGCGATCCACGATGCATCTTGCGATGCTTGACCTTCTTTGGCATCAACATGGCTAACCAGCACCCCCCGTTCGATCTCCGCCGCCGCGACCGCCACGGCCTCCGCCGCCGCCACGACCGCCACCGCCACGGCCTCCTCCACCTCCGGGGCCGCGACCGCCGCCGCCGCCACCAGGTCCGCCACGGCGCTCACCTCTCGGGTAGCGCGGTGGCATGGCCTCGCCCTCGGGAGCCGTTGCCGTCACGTTCATGTCGGCTTTCTGGCCGGGCAGGATGTCGCCTCGGTAGATCCAGACTTTGATGCCGATGTTGCCGTACGTCGTCGCTGCCTCGGCGAATCCGTAATCTATATCTGCGCGCAGTGTGTGAAGCGGAATCTTGCCCTGCTTATCGCCCTCTTTGCGCGCGATTTCCGCCCCGCCGAGTCGACCGGAACACAGCACCTTGATGCCCTTCGCCCCCATGCGCATGGTGCGCTGGATGGACTGGCGCATGGCTCTCCGGAACGCGATTCTCTTCTCGATCTGGCTCGCGATACTCTCCGCCACAAGCTGCCCGTCGAGTTCCGGCCGGCGGACCTCCTGTACGTTGACATGGACCTGCTTGCCGGTCATCCTCTCGAGGAAAAGTCTCAGATCGTCGACTCCCTTGCCTCCGCGGCCGATGATGATGCCGGGCCGGGCGGTGTGGAGCGTGATCTTGACTCGGTTCGCCGCGCGCTCTATCTCGATCCTCGCGATTGCGGCGGCGAAAAGCTTCTTCTTGATATACCGGCGCAGCTTGACGTCCTCGACCAGCGCATCCGCGTAACCCTTGTCCGCGTACCACTTGCTATCCCAGTCTCGGATGACGCCGATTCGGAATCCTATTGGATGGATCTTCTGACCCATGCTAACTCTCCTTTACTCCTCAACCGCCTCGGGAGTTGTCTCTCCCTGGGTCGCCGGGGTCTCAGCCGTCTCCTCGGCCTTCGTCGCTTTCTCCGGAGCAGCCTTCGCAGCTCGCTTCGGTGCGGCGGCCTTCGGGGCGGCGGCGACCTCGGTCTTCGCGCGGGCCGGCTTACGACCCTTGCCCTTGCCCTTGGCCTTCGGAGCGACTTCTTTTCTCAACGCCTCGTCTTCGGAGACGACCACCGTGATGTGGCTCGTTCTCTTAAGGATGTGGAACGCGGTGCCCCTCGCTCGCGGCTGAATGCGCTTGAGGGATGGTCCCTGATCGACCATTGCGCCCGACAGCCGCAGGATGTCGCGATCCAGGCTGTAGTTGTTCACAGCATTGGCGACAGCCGACTCCAAGACCCGCTCGATGTACCGCGCGGCCCTGTTGGGTATGAATTTCAGCGTCGCGAGCGCATCGTTCGCGCTCTTCCCGCGTACTGCGTCCAGCACGAATCGTGCTTTCCTCGGCGGTACCCGCAGGTAACGACCGACTGCTTTAGCCTCCATTGCATCCTCCAAACCTATGAAGACAGACGGGACCTACCTCACAGAGGTCGATCTCTCCGTGTGTCCGCCATGCCCTCTGAACGTCCTGGTTACTGCAAACTCGCCGAGCTTGTGCCCCACCATGTTCTCGGTAATGAACACGGGCACGTGCTTGCGACCGTCGTGTACCGCGATGGTGTGACCTATCATCATCGGAAAGATCGTCGATCGTCGGGACCATGACTTGATGATCCGCTTCTCGCCTCTGGCGTTCATATCTTCGATCTTCTGTAGCAACTTCGGCTCAGCGTAGGGTCCCTTTTTTAGTGATCTACCCACTCAGCATCCTCCCTACTGTCGTTTCTTGACGATGAACTTATCGGTCGTCTTGTTGCGCCTGGTCTTGCGACCCTGGGCAATCTTGCCCCACGGTGTCATCGGACTCTTGCGGCCTACGGGCGACTTGCCCTCTCCACCACCGTGCGGATGGTCCCTCGGGTTCATGACAACGCCACGAACCGTCGGCCGGATCCCGAGATGTCGTGATCGACCGGCCTTGCCGAGCGAGATGTTCTCGTGATCGACGTTGCCGACCTGGCCGATGGTGGCTTTGCATGTCTGCAAGACCAGCCGCATTTCACTGGAGGGCAGTCTGATCAGGCAGTACTTGCCTTCCTTGGCCATGAGCTGCGCCCCGACGCCGGCGCTTCGTACCATCTGGCCGCCCTTGCCGGGTCTCAGCTCGATGTTGTGAATAATCGTACCGGTTGGAATATTGCTCAACGGCAGTACGTTGCCTGGCTTGATGTCCGCGGTTTCGCCGGAGATAACGTTATCGCCCACCTGGAGGCCGAGCGGCGCGAGGATATACCTCTTCTCGCCGTCGGCGTAATGCAGGAGCGCGATCCTGGCTGACCGGTTGGGATCATACTCGATCGTGGCAACCTTTGCCGGTATGTCCGCTTTGTCTCGCTTGAAGTCGATAATCCTATAGAGGCGCTTGTGTCCCCCACCCTTGTGACGACAGGTGACGCGCCCGCTGGCATTCCGCCCGCCTGTCCTCTTTATGGGTTTTGTTAGCGACTTCTCCGGTTCGCTGGCCGTTAGCTCATCGAAGGCCGAAACCGTGGCGAATCTTCTACCCGGCGAAGTCGGTTTGAACTTCTTGATTGCCACTAGTGTCACATCCCTTCGAATATGTCGAGTTTCTGTCCGGGCTTCAATGTAACGATGGCTTTCTTCCAATTGGAAGTCCGGCCCTGAGGATAGCGGCCTACCCTCTTTGTCTTGCCTCGGACGTTGAGAGTGTTGACCTTCTCAACACTCACGCTGAAGATCTGCTCGACTGCCTGAGCGATCTCAATCTTGTTTGCATCTTTGTTGACCCGGAACGTATACTTCCCGTGCTCCGCGGTTTCAACGCTTTTCTCTGTCACCAGAGGCTGCTCGATGATCTCGTATGGGCTCTTCATTTCGCGTGAACCTCCTGGATCTTGGTCAATGCAGCCTTCGTGAGGACTACCTGGTCGGCGTTCAGGAGATCATAGGTCGAGACCGACGGCGCAATCCGCGTCTGCACCCAGGGTATGTTCCTGACCGACTTCACGACGATCTCATTCGGCTCACTTAGAATCAGCAGGACCTTTCCCGTCGCACCGATCTTGACAAGAATCTCGGCCATTCTCTTCGTGCTGATGGCATCGATCTGTAGTTCGTTCATCACGATGAGCGCCTTATCTCCCGCCTTGGACGAGAATGCCGACCGAAGCGCGAGCCTTCGCATCTTCTTCGGCAGGTCTACGTCGTGAGTCCGAGGATGCGGACCCAACACGACTCCGCCGTGCCGGAAATGCGGGGCACGGGTGCTGCCCTGCCTGGCTCGACCGGTGCCTTTCTGGCGATACGGCTTGGCTCCTCCGCCACTCACTTCTGCGCGGGTCAACGTGTCGTGCGTGCCCCGGCGGAGCTTCGCGAGGTGTGCGATGACGGCCTGATGCATGATCGGCCCGTTTATCTCTACCTCGAACAGCTCCGGCTTAAGAACGGCCGTGCTAACCTTTGCTCCCTCAGCGTCCAGTACATCTACCCTGGGCATGGCTTTCCTCCGTATTACATACGAGACAGTAGCCGCAGGCTTCACGCCTGCATGTGCGTGGCGCAGGCATGAAGCCTGCGACTACTATCCACTACATCTTGCTTATGATTACCAGGCCGCCGTTTGCGCCGGGTACTGCGCCCTTGATGAGCAACAGATTCTTGTCGGTATCCGCTCGGACCACGGTCAGTCCCTGAGTCGTGACCCGCTCGCCGCCCATGCGGCCTGGACGCTTCACACCCTTGAACGTTCGAGCTGCATCCGTCGCGCCGCCGGACTGCGGCTTGCGGTGGACCATCGAGCCATGTGTCATGTCGCCACCGTGGAAATGCCACCGCTTGACGGCGCCGGCGAAGCCTTTGCCCTTCGAAGTGCCGGTCACGCTGACCTTGTCCCCGACGGCGAAGACATCCACCTTAACTTCCTGACCCAACTGCATGTCGCCGACATCGTCCGTGCGGAACTCTCGCAGACAGCGCTTCGGAGCTACTCCGGCCTTCTTCAAATGTCCCGCGGCCGGCTTGTTAAGCCGCTTCTCTTTGATGTCGCCGAAGCCGACCTGCACGGCGGTGTAGCCGTCGGTCTTCTCGGTGCGTATCTGTGTAACTACGACGGGGCCTGCCTCGATGACGGTCACAGGAACGACGCTGCCGTCCTCATTGAAGACATGGGTCATCCCGACCTTCTTGCCGACTATGGAATTGACCATTTGCTTACTCCTCTATCCCACGCGGATACGGCAGACGACGCCTGCTTGCTCCGCACTAACCCGAATCGCCGCAGCCACTCTGAGCAGAGCGCAGAATGACCGCGCGGTCCTGCCCGATTCCGGCTAGAGCTTGATCTCGATGTCTACGCCACTCGGCAGATCCAGCCTCATCAGCGCGTCGATGGTCTTCGGACCCGGCTCAAGAATATCGATGAGCCGCTTGTGTGTCCTCATCTCGAAGTGCTCCATCGATTCCTTGTCGATGTTCGGCGCTCTGTTCACACAAAAGATGTCCTTCTCGGTCGGCAGTAGCACTGGCCCTGAGATCCGGGCGCCTGTCCGGCGCGCGGTCTCGACGATCCGCTCTGCAGACTGATCCAGAATCCGATGGTCAAACGCTTTCAGCCGAATCCTGACCTTTTCTCTACGCATATAACGGTCCTCCGATAGTAACCTTACTCGATAACTGCGGAAACGACTCCCGCGCCTACTGTGTGGCCGCCTTCTCGGATCGCGAACCGCAGCCCTTCTTCCATGGCGATCGGCTGGATCAGCGTGCCTTCCAGCGATACGTTGTCTCCGGGCATTACCATCTCGACGCCCTCAGGAAGTACGCACGAGCCGGTCACGTCTGTCGTCCGGAAGTAGAACTGCGGGCGGTATCCGTTGAAGAACGGAGTGTGCCGGCCGCCTTCTTCCTTCGACAGGATGTAGACCTCTGCCTTGAACTTCGTGTGCGGCTTGATGCTGCCCGGCTTTGCGACTACCATCCCGCGCTCGATCTCTTTGCGATCGACGCCTCTCAGCAGCAGGCCGACGTTGTCGCCCGCCTGGCCCGAATCGAGGATCTTGCGGAACATCTCGACGCCGGTGACGACGGTCTTCTTGACCTCCGGCTTCAGGCCGATGATCTCTACTTCCTCTCCGGTCTTGACCTGGCCGCGCTCGATCCTGCCCGTCGCGACTGTCCCTCTGCCTGTGATCGTGAATACGTCCTCGACCGGCATCAGGAACGGCTTGTCGATGTCTCTCTCGGGTGTCGGTATGTAGCTGTCCAGAGCGTCCATCAGCTCCCAGATCTTGCCGCACCACTGGCAGTCTTTCTTGCCGCAGAGACAATCGAGTACCTTCGTCGCGCTCCCGATGATGACCGGGATGTCGTCCCCAGGGAACTCGTACTTGGAGAGAAGCTCTCTGACCTCGAGTTCGACCAGTTCGAGCAACTCGGGGTCGTCGACCATGTCGGCTTTGTTCATGAACACGATGATGTAGGGCACTCCTACCTGGCGGGCAAGCAGGATGTGCTCTCTGGTCTGAGGCATCGGGCCGTCTGCTGCCGATACTACCAGGATCGCGCCGTCCATCTGCGCCGCGCCTGTGATCATGTTCTTGATGTAGTCCGCGTGGCCCGGACAGTCGACGTGCGCGTAGTGACGCTTCTCGCTCTCGTACTCAGCGTGGAACGTCGCTATGGTGATGCCTCTTGCGCGCTCTTCCGGCGCTGCGTCGATCTCTTCGAACTTCTTTGCTGTCGCTAACCCTGTCTGCGACAGTATTGTCGTTATCGCAGATGTCAGCGATGTCTTACCATGATCTACGTGGCCGATCGTTCCCACGTTTACATGCGGCTTCGTTCTCTCATACCGCTGCTTCGCCATCTCTTATGCCTCCTTAAAAGCACCTATTACTCCCAGAGGACGCGAACTCGACAATGATACCACATTAGCGAGAGATTGGAAAGGCCTCGACAGCATAAGCCCTAGCTTGCCGTCTTTCGGCCGTCCTGAACTCTCTCAGCGCGAGATGAGCTGTCGCCCCTGGGTTCTAGCAACCAGCTCTTCCGCGACCGATTTCGGGACCTCCTGGTATTTGGAGGGTTCCATCGTGTATGATGCCCTGCCTTGCGTTAAACTACGCAGTGCAGTGGCGTATCCGAACATCTCTGCAAGCGGCACCTCGGCCTTGATCACCTGGGTGCCGCCCTGACCCGGCTCCATGCCGTGAATCTGACCGCGCCTCGAGTTCACGTCACCGATCACGTCGCCCATGAAGTTATCGGGCGTGACTACTTCGACAGCCATGACCGGCTCCTTGAGCGCCGGACCGGCCTTCTGGAGGGCGGCTTTCACCGCCATCGAACCTGCTATCTTGAAGGCCATCTCGGACGAGTCCACATCATGGAAAGACCCATCCACCAGAGTGACCTTGACATCTACTACCGGATAACCTGCGAGCAGGCCGGATTCCAGCGCCTCTTTGATGCCCGCTTCCGCCGGCCCGATAAACTCCTTGGGAATCGCGCCGCCGACGACCGCGTTCTTGAACTCGAATCCGCCGCCGGCCGGAAGGGGATCGATCTCGACGACACAATGGCCGTACTGCCCGCGCCCACCGGTCTGTCGGACGAATCGCGCCTCAGCCCTCGCATGGGCGGTGCAGGTCTCCTTGTAAGCGACCTGGGGCCTCCCGTGGTTGGCCTCGACGTTGAACTCCCGAATGAGGCGGTCAAGGATGATCTCCAGATGGAGTTCGCCCATTCCGGAGACGATGGTCTGTCCGGTCTCTTCGTCGGTGCGGATGCGGAACGTGGGGTCTTCGGATGAAAGCCTGCCGAGTGCGATGCCGAGCTTATCCTGGTCGGCCTTCGTTTTCGGCTCTATGGCGATGGAGATAACCGGCTCGGGGAACTGGATCGATTCCAGAACGACCTGGTGCTTCTCATCACAGAGCGTGTCGCCGGTGGAGGTTGCCTGGAGGCCCACGACCGCGATAATGTCGCCTGCGTGGACTTCCGTCATGTCCTCACGGTGGTTCGCGTGCATCCTGAGGATGCGCCCGATCCGCTCGCGCCGTCCACTCTTGGCGTTAAAAACGTATGATCCCTTCTTGAGGGTCCCTGAATAAGATCTCAGGAAGGTGACCCTGCCGACATACGGGTCGGTCATGATCTTGAAGGCGAGTGCCGCGAACGGCTCATCGTCTGATGGGGCTCTGGTGACCACTTCACCGTTCTTCGGGTTGATGCCGGCGACGGCATCGACATCGAGTGGGGACGGCAGATAATCGATGATGGCGTCCATGAGCGGCTGGACTCCCTTGTTCTTGAAGGCAGATCCGCAGAGGACGGGAACGATCTTGCCGGAAATGGTGCCCTGCCTGATGGCCGCGCTGATCTCGTCGGCAGTGACTTTCTCGCCTTCGAGGTACTTCTCCATGAGTTCTTCGTCGACGTCGGCCAACGCTTCGATCATGGCCTCTCTGTACTCGAGCGCGCTGTTCAGCACGTCTGCGGGCACATCGGCTTGATAGCTCTCAGCGCCGAGGTCATCGTCATTGTAGATGGTGGCTCTCATGTGGATCAGGTCGACGAATCCCTTGAAGGCGCTTTCCGATCCGATCGGGACCTGCAGCGGCACTGCCTTAACGCCGAGCCGCTCTCTCATGCGCTCAACGACCTTGTAGAAATCAGCGCCGAGGCGATCCATCTTGTTGACGAACGCCATCCGCGGAACTTTGTACTTGTTCGCTTGCCGCCATACTGTCTCCGACTGCGGCTGGACTCCGCCGACCGCGCAGAAGATCGCGATGAAGCCGTCGAGCACGCGCATCGACCGCTCGACCTCGACCGTGAAGTCGACGTGCCCGGGCGTGTCTATAATGTTGATGGTGTGCTCGTTCCATAGACAGGTGGTTGCCGCCGAGGTGATCGTGATGCCCCTCTCCTGCTCCTGCTCCATCCAGTCCATGGTAGCGGTGCCGTCGTGCACCTCTCCCATTCTGTGGATCTTGCCGGTGTAGAAAAGCATACGCTCGGTAGTTGTTGTCTTACCGGCGTCGATGTGGGCGGCGATCCCAATATTACGAGTTTTCTCTAATCCTGTTGCCAAATCGACTATTACCACCTGTAGTGCGCGAATGCCTTGTTTGCTTCGGCCATCTTGTGACCGTCTTCTTTTTTCTTGACGGAAGCACCTGCGTTGGCTGCGGCATCCATCAGCTCGCCCGCCAGCCGGTCAACCATGGTTCTTCCGGATCTTTTTCTTGAATAGGTTACGATCCACCGAATGGCGAGGGCCATACGCCTGTCGGTCCGCACTTCTACCGGAACCTGGTAGGTTGCGCCACCGACTCTTCGCGGTTTGACCTCGATGATCGGCATTACGTTCCTGACCGCCTGTTCGAAGATATCGATTCCCGGCTTGCCGGTCTTCTCCTCGATCTCGTCCAGGGCGCTGTAGAAGATCTTCTCTCCCACGCTCTTCTTACCGCGAGTGAACAAGCGGTTTACGAATCTTGCGACCAGCCTGTTGTTGTATACAGGGTCAGGCGTGATCTCTCTTTTTCGGGGTGGTCCTTTTCTCGGCATGAGTCTTCCTCCAGATTACTTGGGCCGCTTGGCGCCGTACTTGGAGCGGCTGGTCTTTCGATCGCGTGTCCCAGCCGTATCCAGGGTGCCGCGCACGATATGGTAACGTACACCTGGCAGATCTTTCACTCTACCGCCGCGCACCAGCACGACTGAGTGCTCCTGCAGGTTGTGGCCGATACCGGGTATGTACGCGGTGACCTCGATGCCGTTGGTAAGCCTGACCTTCGCTACTTTTCGCAACGCAGAGTTCGGCTTCTTGGGCGGGAGAGTCTTGACCACAAGGCACACTCCGCGCTTCTGCGGAGTCCCCTTGAGAGCAGGCGCTGCCGCTCTCTTCTTGACTTTCTGCCGCCCTTTTCGCACCAACTGATTGATTGTCGGCATAGCGTTCCTTCCTTTGTGCTTTCCCTATACAACAAAAGTGCCCCTCGAACGCACTCTAGGGGCACTAAGACATACTATCGCTGTCATTGGTTATTGCAACAGTCTGTATGCGGAGGTGGTATTTCCTCTCGTCGCCCCCTTTATGAAACGCGGCCCAACTCGGGTTTTCAGGCAGGCACCCAACAGACTTACCTGCCTGCAGGGTAGACCAGTCGCCCTCGTCACCGCGAAAGTGCGTTCGAACCTACACAGTATACTGAATGACTCCGCTTTTGTCAAGACGGGCATTCTGTTCTTTTTCGTGAAAAGTTGGTCACCTCACCTTAACAGCAGTCTGTGACCAAACAAACTCATCTCATATCGCTGCCTCCGATGAGTCTTCGGGCATTGTTCCCTCGAGAATCTCCGGGGAGGTATCCTCTTCCGGGAGGTCCTCGAGGCTGGCAATCAGGCTATCGGCAGCAGACTCTATGGGCAGCAGATTCTCGATCCCCACGGGCTCGATGGGCTCGAGCTTGAGTCTGTACAGAGGCTCTGTCGGCTCCACCTCGATCGCCCTGTAGGCAGGCAGACCCGTACCGGCAGGTATGAGCCGGCCGATGATCACGTTCTCCTTGAGGCCGACGAGATTGTCCCGCTTGCCCTTTACGGCCGCGTCGGTCAGGACGCGCGTTGTCTTCTGGAACGATGCGGCCGACAGGAAGCTGTCCGTCGCCAGCGATGCCTCGGTGATGCCAAGGAGCACCCAGTCCGCGGTTGCCTCACTCCCAGGTGTAGAGCGAGCGCGGACCCGAGTGTTCTCGTCCTCGAAGTCGAACTTGTCCGCGATCTGTCCGGGCAGGAACTTCGCAGTCACCGGCGTTCCGGATCTTTCGCTTCCTGAGCATCTGCCGGACGATGACCTCGACGTGCTTGTCGTTGATGTCAGACGCCCTGCGACTTGTAGACGCTCTGGATCTCGCGAACGAGATACTCCATGACACCGCGCACGCCCTGGAGCTCCAGCACCTTCTGCGGATCGAGCGGGCCTTCCGTCAGCCGGTCGCCCGCCTCGACCTCGTCGCCCGATCTTGACTTCGAGGTTTCCTCGGTAAGGCACCAGGTGTGTCTTGCGCAGATACGACCTGCTCGACGCCCGCGTCCTTGATCTTGCGCGCGATCTTGTCGGTCAGCTCAGTGCCGGCCTCGTACAGTGACATCGCCGGTCTTCGGATCGATGATCGGCTCGGCGAGAACCTCACCGGCGAGCTCCGACGGGATCGTTGGTCGGCATCGTCGGTCGAATGGATGACCACTCGCTTGAGGCCGCGGGTCTCGATATCGACGACCTTGCCGCCGACTTCGGTGATGATCGCCTGTCCCTTGGGCTTTCGGGCCTCGAACAGCTCGACGACTCGCAGCAGACCGCGCACCTGGTCCTCCAGCACCTTCAGAACGGCCTGGACCGCCCGGACACGCTCGCGCTCCACTCCCCCTCGGCGCCCTCTTCGAAGGAGACCAGTCCGCGCCGGATGTCATCGTGAAGCTCGCGCAGGGATTCCTGCTTCTTCTTCTTGACTTCGGCGACGCCGGTCAGGTACTTGCCGGCGACGCCTCCGGTGTGGAATGTTCTCATCGTCAACTGAGTGCCCGGTTCACCGATCGACTGGGCCGCGATGATCCCGACGGCGACCCCGATCTCCACCAGGCCTGCCGAGCGCCATGTCGCGTCCGTAGCACTGAGCGCAGATCCCCTGCCGCAGCTCGCAGGTGAGCGGCGATCGGATGCCTGCCCGTTTGACGCCGGCTTCATCGACCGCTTTGGCGAGTTCATCGGTGACCTCTTCATTGACCTCGACGAGCACCATCGGCTCGTGTCTGGCCCGGCACGACGATGTCCTCGAGGGCAGTATCGTCCTCGGATTCGGTCGCCGATCGTCTCGATGACGTCACCGCCTTCTTCAATGATCTGCTGCAACGTAGATGCCCTGAGCCGTGCCGCAGTCGATGCCGCGAACGATCACGTCCTGCGCCACGTCCACCAGCCTTCTGGTCAGGTAACCGGCGTCCGCGGTTCGAAGTGCGGTGTCCGCCAGACCCTTCCTCGCGCCGTGCGTCGAGATGAAGTACTCCAGGACGCTGACAGTCCCTCGTGGAAGTTCGACTTGATCGGCAGGTCCTCGATGAGGTTGCCGAACGGGTCGCTCATGAGTCCGCGCATACCGGACAAGCTGCGTGATCTGCTTTGGCTTCCTCTCGCGCCCGAGTCCGTGATCATGTAGATCGGGTTGAAGGTCGATGTTCGTCGAGAATCGCGTCTGCGACGTCTTCGGACGCCTTGGTCCAGAGTTCGAGCACCTTCTGCTTGCGTTCACCCTGCGTGATGAGACCTCGACGGTACTGCTGGTTCTTCTTGTCAACTGCCTGTTCGGTCTTGCCGATGATCTCCTCGCGCTGAGCGGGGATGTCCATGTCCGTCATGGAGATGGTGATACCCGCATTCGTGGCATACTGGAACCCGAGCGTCCTTGAGACTCGTCCAGCAGCTTGATGGTGGCCGCTCGTGGCCGTACGCTTGTGAACATCACGCGACCAGTTCGGCCATCGTCTTCTTGTTCGATCACGTAGTCCACGTAGCGCATGTCCTCGGGCAGGATGCTGGTTGAGGATCAGCCGTCCGACGGTCGTCTCGCGGATCATGCGTACTCGCCCTCGTCGTCGCCCATGCGCACGCGGATCGGCTCGTGGAGGTCGAGCTTGCCGACCTCGTAGGCTAGTATCGCCTCATCCGGATCGGCGAAGATCTCCGGCGAAGTACCTGCCCTCCTCCGTCTTCATGGTCAGGTAGTACGACCCAAGAACGATGTCCTGGATCGGCGCGACGATCGGGCTGTCCGTCAGCCGGCGAGAACAGGTTGTGCGTCGACAGCATCAGGATGCGCGCCTCGGCCTGCGCGGACGCCGACAGCGGCACGTGGACCGCCATCTGGTCGCCGTCGAAGTCCGCGTTGAACGCGTGGCAGACCAGCGGGTGGACCTGGATCGCCTTGCCGTCCACCAGGACCGGCTCGAACGCCTGGATGCCCAGCCGGTGCAGCGTCGGCGCTCGGTTCAGCAGAACCGGATGCTCGCTGATGACCTCTTCCAGCGCGTCCCAGACCTCCGGCTTCATCCGGTCGATCATGCGCTTGGCCGTCTTGATGTTGCGAGGTGTACTGCTTCTCGACCAGCGTCTTCATCACGAACGGCTTGAAGAGCTCGAGCGCCATCTCCTTGGGCAGGCCGCACTGGTGCAGCTTGAGCGACGGACCGACGACGATGACCGAACGGCCGGAGTAGTCTACGCGCTTGCCGAGCAGGTTCTTGCGGAACCGGCCTTCCTTGCCCTTGAGCATGTCGGAGAGCGACTTCAGCGGCCTGTTGTTCGAGCCGACGACCGGCCGCGTGCGCCGGCCGTTGTCGATCAGCGCATCGACGGCTTCCTGCAGCAGCCGCTTCTCGTGGTTGATGATCGATTCCGGCGCGCGGATCTCGGTGATCTTCTTCAGCCGGTTGTTGCGGTTGATGATGCGCCGGTAGAGATCGTTCAGGTCGGATGTGGCGAACCGGCCGCCGTCGAGCTGGACCATCGGCCGCAGCTCCGGCGAGATGACCGGGACTGCAGTCCAGGATCATCCACTCCGGGCGGCTCTTGGAGCTGATGAACGCCTCGGCGACCTCGAGCCGCTTGATCGCGCGGGCGCGCTTCGGCCCCTGGGTCTGCCGATATCTCCTGTGCGCAGTCTCGCGGGCAAGCTTCTCGAGATCGATCTCGGCCAGCAGCTCCTTGATGGCGCCGCCGCCGAGACCGGCCTCGACGAGCCCGGTCATGTCGACGATCCAGCCTTACGCTGACAGCACGTCCAGCAGCCGCTCGAGGCGCTCGATACTGGTCCTCGGTGATGAGCTCGCTTCTTCTGGACCGTCTCGAGGAGCTTGAGCGCCTGCGTCAGCTCGTCGGTGCGGTCGGTAGCGTCCCGCTCCTCGTCCTTGATCCGCTCGGCGAGCTCCTTCTGCTTTTCAGCGCGAGATCTCGCATCGACTCTTCGACTTCTTCCAGAGATTCGTCGATGTCTTCCTCGGGCTCGATCTCCTCGACGGCTCCGATCGCTCGGTCGCGCGTTCCTCGCGTTCATCCGTCCTCGGCTTGCTCGATCTGCTCGTCGGCCGCTTCAGCGCCTTGTGGCATTCGCCGGGCGGTGGCGATATCGGTGTCCTTCTGCTCGTCGATCTCTTCGATCTCAGCGCTCACGGCCCTGCGAATGTCCTCCAGGTCGCTCGTTGATGCGCGGCTCGGTCCACCTTCGTCACGATGTAGGACGCGAAGTAGAGCACCTTCTCCAGCGGCCTCGGCGAGATGTCGAGCAGCAGGCTCAGCGGGCTCGGCACGCCCTTCAGGTACCAGATGTGCGCAGACCGGGGCGGCCAGCTCGATGTGGCCCATTCTCTCGCGGCGCACCTTGGAGCGAGTGACCTCGACGCCGCAGCGGTCGCAGACGATGCCCTTGAACTTGACCTTCTTGTACCGGCCGCAGTGGCATTCCCAGTCCTTGACCGGGCCGAAGATCCTCTCGCAGAACAGCCCGTCGCGCTCGGGCTTGAAGGTCCGGTAGTTGATGGTCTCGGGCTTCTTGACCTCGCCGCACGACCAGGCGCGGATCTCGTCCGGCGAGGCAATCCCTATGCGAATCTTATCGAAACGTACTGGCATCAGCCATATCATGTCCTCCCTCGAGATCACCGGCAGACCCTGCAAGTTGCGCCGTCTCTGCACGAGAATCCGGCGCTGACTCGTCGCCGTCAGAGGAGCTCCTCTTCTCTGTCCTTCAGGTCGATCTCTCTGTCCCTGGTCGTCTTCCACGGTCACCTTGAGGCCGAGACTCTGCAGCTCGTTCACGAGGATCTTGAACGACTCCGGCACACCGGGCTCCAGCATGCTGTCGCCCTTGACGATCGACTCGTAGGTCTTGACGCGCCCCAGGACGTCGTCGGACTTGATCGTCAGTATCTCCTGGAGCGTGTAGGCAGCGCCGTAGGCTTCCAGCGCCCAGACCTCCATCTCACCGAACCGCTGCCCGCCGAACTGCGCCTTTCCGCCCAGCGGCTGCTGCGTGACCAGCGAGTAAGGTCCGGTCGACCGCGCGTGGATCTTGTCCTCGACCAGGTGGGCGAGCTTCATCATGTAGATGTAGCCGACGGTGACCGGCTGGTTGAACGGCTCGCCGGTCATTCCGTCGATCAGTCTGCGTCTTGCCTGTGTGTCGGATCGAATCCGCGTCCGCTCCAGCACCATCTCCCTGGTCTTGTCCACGATGTCATCGAGTTCGTACTTCTTCGGCAGCCGGCTTCGAGCGTTCGACTTCCTCACCCGGATCTCCTCGGCCTCTTCACAGTCTCCAGCCGACTCACGGACATCGTAGTCCTCGGGATCCATCACACGGCAGGGGCATCGACCATGGCGGGCGATATCCTCGAGTTCCTTGGCGGACAGCAGGCCGCCAGGTTGCTCCTTGATCGTCGCCAGCATCTCGATCTGATCATTCAGCGTCATCGGGAGTCAAGCCGCCCATGTCCATCGTGCAGTTCGGTCGTCGCGAAGTGATGTCGAGCGCCTCGGTCCTCGACTACCGGTTCGCGTAGCTTCTCGCAGCTTCGACGCAGTATCTCGGCTTCCTTCGCGCCCTGGAAGATCGGGTTCACGAACGCTGCAGTCCGAGCTTCGCGGCTACCAGTCCCAGGTGCGTCTCCAGGATCTGCCCGATGTTCATTCGAGACGGCACGCCGAGCGGGTTCAGGACGATGTCGACCGGCGTGCCGTCGGGCAGGAACGGCATGTCCTCCTCGGGCAGGATCTTCGAGATGACGCCCTTGTTGCCGTGGCGGCCGGCCATCTTGTCGCCCTCCATGACCTTGCGCTTCTGGGCGATGTAGACTCGCACGAGCTGGTTGACGCCGGCCGGCAGTTCGTCGCCGGGCACGCCGCTCGAGTTCGCCGTCGCAGCGCTCGCAGACCGTCCGGTCGGGCTTCTTGCTGAAGTTGAACATGGTCTCGCACCGGCCGCACTTGTACTTGAACCGGGAGAAGACCTTCGACGTCGACGACCTTGCCCTTCTCGCCGTGCGGCACTCGCAGCGAGACGTCGCGCGTCTCCTCGGCCTTCTTGCCGAAGATGGCGATGATCAGCCTCTCCTCGGCGGTCAGCTCGCCCTGACCCTTCGGCGCGACCTTGCCGACCAGGATGTCCTCCGGCCTGACCTCGGCGCCGATGCGGATGATGCCGTTCTCGTCGAGGTCCTTGAGCACGTCCTCGCCGACGTTCGGGATGTCGCGGGTGATCTCCTCCGGACCGAGCTTGGTGTCGCGGGCCTCCGTCTCGTACTTCTCGATGTGGATCGAGGTGAAGATGTCATCCTTGACCAGGCGCTGAGCTGAGCAGGATCGGCGTCTTCGTAGTTGTAGCCGTTCCACGGCATGAACGCCACGAGCATGTTCTGCCCGAGCGCCAGCTCGCCGTTCGTCGGTGCACGGACCGTCCGCGATCACGTCGCCCTCCCTGACGCGCTGCCCGGGCTTGACGATCGGCTTCTGAGTGATGCAGGTGGCCTGGTTGGAGCGCAGCAGGTTCATCAGGTTGTACTCGTCTACGCTGCCGTCCTTGAGCCTCGATCGAGATCTGCTCGGCGGTGACGCTCTGCACCTGCCGGTCCGCTTCGCGATCACGATCGCGCCCGAGTCGCGGGCGGCGCGGTCCTCGATGCCGGTCTTGACGAGCGGCGCATCGCTGCGGAGCAGCGGCACGCGCCTGCCGCTGCATGTTCGAGCCCATCAGCGCGCGGTTGGCGTCGTCGTTCTCGAGGAACGGGATCATCGCCGTGGCGACGCGACATGATCTGCATCGGCGACACGTCCATGTAGGTCACACTGTCTTCGGCGGGACCTGCGGGATATGTGTTCTCGTGCCGGACGACGACCTGCTCGCTGCGTGATCTTGCCTTGTTTCGTCGATCGGCGTGTTGGCCGGAGCGATGTGACTCCTGGTTCTCCTCGTCCGCGGACAGGTAGACGATCTCGCCGGTCACTCTGCCGTCCTTCACCATCTCGGTACGGCGTCTTCAGGAATCCGTACTCGTCGATCTTGGCATGGACCGCCATCGAGCCGATCAGACCGATGTTCGGGCCTTCAGGGGTCTCGATCGGGACAGATGCGGCCGTAGTGCGAGTGGTGAACGTCGCGGACTTCGAGCTTGGCGCTCTGCCTGCTCAGTCCGCCCGGGCCCGAGCGCGCAGAGCCTCCGCTTGTGCGTGAGCTCCGCCAGCGGGTTGGTCTGATCCATGAACTGCGACAACTGGCTGCTGCCGAAGAAGCTCTTGATGCTCGCGGAGATCGGCTTGACGGACAGGATGACCTGCGGGATGACGTTCTCGGGGTCGAGGCTGGTCATGCGCTCCTTGGCGACCTTCTCCATGCGCAGGAAGCCCATTCGGAGCTGATCTGCAGCAGCTCACCGACCGACCGCACGCGCTTGTTCTCCAGGTGGTCGATGTCGTCGGTCGATCCGACGCCGTTGCTCAACTCGATGATATATCTCATGATGCTGATCAGGTCCTCCCTGGTCAGCGTTCTGGCAGTTAGTCGGGAGCCGCAGCCCGAGCTTCTTGTTCAGCTTGTAGCGCCCGACCTTCGCGAGGTCGTATCGCCGGCTGTCGAAGAAGATCGAGTTGAGCAGGCTCCTGGCGCTTTCCGTCGTCGCGGGATCGCCTGGGCGGATCTTGCGGTAGATGTCGAGGAGCGCTTCCTCCTTGGTTCCGGTGGTATCCTGACCAAGGGTGGCCTCGACGTACTTGTCGACGCGGATGACCTCGAGCGACGAAAGCTTCATGCTCTCGATCTTGCGCGCGACTTCTTTCTCGATCTTGCCATAGGCCTTCAACAGCGGCTTCTCGGTCTTGGGATCGAGGATGTCGTCTACCACGCGTACGCCCATGAGTTCGTCTCGTGTCGGCTCATGGAGAGTCTCGCGGGTGCTGAACAGATCGACGATGTCCACCGTGGTGTCGGCGTGAGTCGGCTCGCGGATGACAGCAATGCCCTCCGCGGGAAGCTCCGCCTTCAACAGCGCCTGAAGCGTCTTGGCCTTGATCGGTTTCCCGGGCTGAGCGAGCACCTCGCCGGTCGCCTGGTCTACCGCGGGCTCAGCCGGAACACGTCCCTCGGCCTCGCTTGCCGGTATGACTTCCACGTCCGGGCAGGACACCGGGAACATGCTCAGGGCGCGCAGGAGCGTCGTGATCGGCAGCTTGCGATTCTGCCCGATGCGAACGGTGATGACATCGTTGGCATCTGTTTCGACATCGACCCAGACGCCGTCATTGGGAATTATGGTTGCGTAGTAAAGGACCCGGCCGCTGAAGTCCAGGGTGTCCTTGAAATAGACGCCCGGCGATCTGGCGAGCTGACTGACGACAACTCTTTCAGCGCCGTTGATGACAAAAGTACCCTTCTCGGTCATGAGGGGAAGGTCGCCGAGATATACCTCAGATTCGATGACCTCTTTGCCCGCACCGGTCAGACGTACTTTGGCTTTGATCGGTGCTTCGTAGGTCATGTCGCGATCGCGACACTGCTCAATGCTGTACTTCGGCTCGCCGAGAGTATAATCCAGTAGCTCGAGCGAGATATTGCCGGTGAAGTCATAGATGGGCGAGAAGCTTTGGAATAGCTCTCGGAGACCGTCGCGCAGGAACCATCGATAGGAATCCGTCTGGATTTCTATCAGGTTCGGCATGTCCGATTCTTCGAAAATAGCGTGGGAATGGCGGTCCGAATGCTGGATCGTTCTCATCTATCCCTCCTCAGTCAGGCACGAAGTCTTATTCTAGCAGTATCCGAGGAGTTTGTCAAACTTTGGAGGAAAAGCGAGAAGTTTTTTTCGGGGAGGCGTGATCGTCCGCCGCAGCCCCCTCAGTTGTTGGGGCCGGACCTTAGTTGTTGGGGCGGGAGTTCAACTCCCGCCCCAACAACTGAGGGGCAACAACTAAGGGGGCTGCGGTCGGTAATCTGAGATGCTTCGGCAGCATGATAAGGGGCGCTGCCGAAGCATCGGACTGGCTCAGGCCGGCCGCTACTTGATCTCGACTGAGGCGCCCTCGGCCTCGAGCTTGGCCTTGATCGCCTCCGCGTCTTCCTTGTTGAGGCCCTGCTTGACCGGCTGCGGAGCTGACTCGACAAGGTCCTTGGCTTCCTTGAGTCCGAGGCTGGTAAGCTCGCGCACGACCTTGATGACCTGAATCTTCTTCTCGCCGGCCCCGGTCAGGATGACGTCGAACGAGGTCTGCTCCTCCACTTCCTCGGCGGGAGCAGCGCCCGCCGCGGGACCTGCGGCCATGGGAGCGACTGCGCTCACGCCATACTTCTCCTGGAGAGCCTTCACGAGTTCGTTCAGCTCCAGGACCGTCAAACCATCGATGGTGTCTATGATCTTCTCAACTTTGTCTGCCATTGCTTATGTTTCCTCCAGATGTGAAATGTGTAGTGCTCGCCCACAATCGGGCCTATCTAAGCGGTCTTCTTTTCGGCTACGCCCTGCAGCGTGTAAACCAGGTTGGAGACCACGCCCTGCAATGTGCCCACGAGTCCCGTGATCGGCGACTGCACGGATCCAACCAGCATGGCGATCAACTGATCGCGCGGCGGAACCTTCGACAGGGCCGTAACGTCAGTCGGGCCGTAGAACCGGCCGTCCAGATATCCACCCTTGATGCTCAGGGTCTTGTGGTCCTTCATGAAGTCCACGATGGTCTTGGCCGGGGCGATCGGATCGTCATGTACGAATGCTATGGCGGTCGGGCCTGCCATAGTGCCGATGAGGTCCGGATCGTCGATGCCCTCCGCCGCGCGCTTGAGCAGGGTGTTCTTGACGACCTTGTACTCGGCGCCGACAGCTCCCAGGTTGCGTCGGAGCAACGATATGGCACTCACGCTGAGGCCTCGATAGTCGGTGAGGTACATGGCCGTCGAACTCTCGATATCCGCTTTCAGTTCGCTGACCCGCTCCACCTTGTCTTCTCTTGGCAATTCACTCACCTCCCTTTGTGCCTAAGCTCTCGGTGATGTCATTCTGAGCGAAGCGAAGAATCTCTCTCCTCGCCCGAGATTCTTCGCTTCGCTCAGAATGACATCTACCAGACAAATGAAAAAGGGACCTCCGTAGACACCGGGGATCCCTTGAAAAAGCTGATCTGCCGACAGACACATCTCTGTCGGTATGCTCCCGAGCCTCGGCGGGCGGGTTCTCTGAACCCCTTAAGTCCCGAAGGACACCTGCTGTCTACGGCATATTCCTTATGCAGTTACGCCGGATATGCTACCACACTCCGGCCGGATCTGTCAACGTCCGAACCTGTCCGATCGGCCGGACGGGTTCGGACGAGACTGGTTACAGTGCGATTCCGACTCCCGATCCTGCTGTTGATCGCTCCGGCACTATGGTCGGGGTCAGGAAGATCAGAAGCTCCCTGTCCTCAGTGCTCTTGGTAACGCTCCTGAACAGAGGGCCAATGAGCGGAAGGTCTCCGAGCAGCGGGATCTTGGTGACGCCGTTGTTCTCGGTCTTACGGATGATTCCGCCGACGACGATCGTCTCGCCATTCATGACGCGCCGGGTGGTGGTCAAGGACTGCTGGTTCACGGCGGGCAACTGACTGCTCCCGTCCGGGGCGCTGAACATTTCACCCTGATCGGATACCTGTGGCTGAAGGGTGACGGTGATCGATTCGTCGCCGTTGATCCTGGGCAGCACCATCAGCATGCTCGAGATGCTCAGCATGTTCACTGTCTGAGTCGTCTGCGTATTACCGGTTCCATAGTAGCCGGACGAGGTCCAGTACGGTATCTGTTTCTGTATCTGTATCGTCGCAGGCTGATTGTTCAAAGTAGAGATAATCGGCGCATTGACCAGCTTAGCCTTGTTCTGGAGAACCTGGGTCCTGAGATTGGCCATGACGTTGCCATTTGCGTAGCCGAAGACCACGTTGCCGCCAGGGTTGAAGTGGGTCTCGAATACCTGGCCAAGCCGCTGGATGCTCCAGTCGATGCCGAGGTTGGACGATTCGCTGGTGTTGATCTCGACGAACTCGGCTTTGATGCTGACCTGCCTCGGCGCGATATCCAGCTTCTTGATAAGCTCGTGCAGTTCTTCGATTCCTTCCGGCGTGCCCTTGACCAGCAGAGAGTTGTCAGCGGGATACGGCATCAGATAATCGATGCCTTCCGGCATGAGGCTCTGTGTGTTATTCGGCTGGTTCGGCTGGTTCGGATTCGTCGGGTTCGGACTTGGTGGGTTCCGCGGGTTGAACGGAGGCGGACCCTGCGCTGCTTCCCCGGATAACGTCGGCGCCCTGCCGGCCTCTCCGGTATCCCCGCCGGCCATGTCGATGAGCGGCGGAGTGCTGTCATACCGCGTGTTCATCGATGCGCCCGGCATGTGGACGACGGGCTGAGCCGCCGCGTTGATGATGTCGAGGGCTTGCTCGGGCTTGTATGCGCCCAGCAGCCACATCATGTCCACGGGGCTGGTGTTGTGCAGCTTCAGAGAGTCGAATTTGACATCACGTCGCGCCTCTCTTGCCAGACTGCCTGCCCGGTCGAACGAGTTCGCTCCGCCATCAGTGAGCATCGGAGTCTGGTGGACGGCGCTGGATGCCTTGGGGGATTCCACCTTCGGCGAGCCGCCGACGATGTACGTTCCATCGGGCTCGCGACTCCACGTGCATCCAGCGCTCTCCACAATGTATCTGAGCGCTGTGTCAAGCGTGACATTGGTCAATGTCGCGGACACCCTGCTGCGTAGCTTGGCATCGTCTGCGATGACGATGTTCTGTCCGCTGTCTTTGGCAAGCATCCGAACGACCATAGTCAGCTCGATATCGGCAACGTCGAGCGATATGGTTCCCCCGGTAGCTTTCTGGGCCAGTGCCGTGCAGGCGATCGCCAAAACGAGGCTGAGCACGGTCACAAGCAGCGCGACTTTACCTAGTCGCTGTATGCTCATCGAATCCATCAAAGTTTCCTCCCCCGGACACTAACTCGATTATGTGAAAGAGTGCCTGATATCGGTACTACCATCTGCGGCCGCCGCCGCCGCCATAGCCGCCGCTCATGCCGCCGCCATAGCCACCCATGCCGCTGCTCATGCCGCCACCATAGCCGCCCATGCCGCCACCATAGCCACCCATGCCGCCGCCCATGCCGCCGCCATAGCCACCCATGCCGCCACCACCATAGCCACCGCCGCCATAGCCGCCCATGCCGCCGCCCATCATGCCGCCGCCCATGCCGCCCATCATGCCCATGCCACCGCCCATGCCGCCATAGCCGCCGCCCATACCGCCGCTCATGCCGCCCTGGTACTGAGCGCCGAAGATCGCTCCGATCTCATTCACGTCGGCATAGTTTATGCGGATCTTCTCAAGCGATGTGCTTCTTGCGATTTCGGTGTTATCGGAGGACACCAGATCATTGGACGTCGCTGCCACGGCCTGGACTTCCTTCTTGGGGCCGATCATGTACGTATTATTCTCGCGGCGCATCGTAAGGCCCGCGCTTCGAAGAACTACCTGCAGAGCCTGATCGAACGGAACATCTGCAAGGTTCACGTTCACTACACCGGAAATGGCTCCCTCAAAAGCATAGTTTAGACCTGCCTCACGGAACAGCATATCTATTGCGGTCTTGACCGGCGTGTCCTGCAGGCTGATCGTAATGACTTTGTCAGCGGCGGAACTCTGCTGCGCGACCGCTATTCCTCCGCTTGCCGTAAGCAATACGGCAAGGGTGATCAGAATCAGTGCACTCTGTTTCACTTTCATTCCAGACTCTCCTTAAAGGCAGGTGCGCCTGCACACTGTCAGTAGTATGACGACGAAACTCGACCCTATGTTCACGGGCTTCGTTCGCCACGCAAGTATTCTTAGAGACCCGGCGGCGGCGGCGTCTCTTCCGGAATCTGGTTCGAACCACCGGGTCGGGGACGCGGTCTTCCGCCCGCGTTCGGAGGTGGAGGCTCGTTGCCCATGTTGCCCGAGGCGCCCTGATCCTGTGCTCCCGGAGAGCCCGCCAGATTGACGCGTATATACATCGGATGCTTCGTGTCGAGCGTGGCGAGTGTGAGCCCGCTTGGCTCGATGCTCTCCACTCGGACACGCTCATCAGGAATGATGTCTCCGGGTCTGACGACGATTGTCTTTCCGCCGCTTTCGAGAATCGCCTTGACGGTGGGGCCCCACATGATGCCTGCGACGCGCCTCATCGGCTGAGGCGGTAGAACTTCATCGGGCTCGAAGCCGGGAAGCCCGCCGTCGTTCCTCTCGACTCTGGCCGGTGCAAGGCGTATATGACTTACACCCGGCAGTATCGCGATCAGCGCATCGTTCTTCTTCGGTGGGCCCGAGTAGCCCATGAAAGGGTCCTTTCGGTAAGCCAGCATCGGCGGAACCTTGCCTGCAGCCAGTACAGCAGCGGAAGGCTGCGAGGGTGTTGCCTGTCCGGCGCCACCCTGTGCTTGCGGCCCGGCTGGTGGCGTGGCCTGAGACATATCCGGGGCGGTTGCCTGGGACATATCAGGGGTGGCCGTGTAGCTTCCCTGACTGCTGCCCCCACCGCCGATGATGCCGAACTGCTTCAGGTAGAAAAGGACCACCAGCACGAGTACGATCGCGGCAACGGCGCCGACAATCGGTGTATTCTTCTTATCGGATAGAAATGCTTTGAACTTATCCATCAGTGGTTCCTAGTCTATTCTACTGTACGGACCCCTGGCTCGCACCAGAGGAGTTGCTCGCAACTGCAGCACCGGAACTCATCTGGAACTCCGGCCCGGCTGTTCCGCTCGGCACGAGGTATACAGTAACGCCATATTCGCCGGTCATGAACGGACTGACGCCGGAGATCTTCACTGGTGTCAACTGCACCAATCGGTTGAAGTTGTTCCACCTGCGAATGTGACTCATGATGGTATGGAAATCACCCATCACCTGGAAGGTGCCGATGTCGATCGATACCACGCTGGTGCTGATCGCGTTCGGATCGGTCGGGGCTGCGGGAACCTGGACGCCGCTGAGTAGTCGCACGCCTGTCTTACGCGGCCAGCTCTGGAGCATCGGGCCGAGCACTTCCGCCTGCTCCTTCCACAGGGCGATCATGCCTTGCGGACGATCCGCAAATGTGATCGCAGGCATCTTGGCCCGCATGAACCGAGAGTACGAGGTCACCTGCCTGTTGAACTCGTCCTTGACCTGAACCAGCTTCCTCTGATCGCTCTGCAAACGGTTGGCAACTTCAGTCGCCGCCTGGAGTTCGGTCTCGACTACGGCGATCCGCTCGTTCGCTGGTTTGATAACAAGGAAGAAGAGGCCCGCCACGACAAGGGCGCAGGCGGCGCATCCGATTATAATGACATGTATCTTTCTAAGCTTTGACATTTTTCCTAACCTACCTGCCGACGGCGATTATTGGTTCGGGTTCAAACCAGGCGGCGGCGGAGTCTCAACCGGTATCTGAGAGTTTGGCGAACCGGGAGCCCCTACAGGGGACGACGGCGAGCTGTAACTGCCCGAACTCGACCCGCTCGATCCACTGCCTCCCAGCGACGCGGGCATCGTCGGCGGATCGATAGGGCTGACCAGCGTGCATGTCACGCTGAAGTCGAAACCTGCGGCCGGGTTGCTCGGGTAGCCCGGTACAGCGGAAATCTTGACGTCGCTGAAAAGATGCCGAGCGCGATAGATATTGAGCAGATACCGTCCGCAGTCGCCCAGGCTATTTGCGTGAGCCTGTATCGTCAACTGGTTGTTGGCCGGCTCGATCGATCGGTAGAGTACCCGCTCATAGGTGTACTTGGCGAGTTCCTCGTACAGCGCGGGAAACTTGACGTTGTAGGCCATGACGGCGTTGAAGTAGTCCATCCGGTCCTTGATCGGCGGGATCTTCGCTTCCTCGGCCTTGATGGTATTCTCGAGCGCCAGCACCTGATCCTTTCGCTGGTTCATGATGGCAAGCTGCGACTTCAAGTCGGCTTCCCTCTTGCCGAGCGTGTACCACCAGGCTACCATGCTGCCAAATACCACCATGAAGATCATGGCGAAGAGCAGAGCAGTCTGACGCACTTTGCGTCTTTCGTATATATATGGTGGAAGGAGATTGATCTTGAGCACGGCGCGCTATTCTCCTATCATATCCCTGATCGCCAGGCCTATGCTGACCGGGAAGACGGCCGCTACCTCGTGCAGATAGCCCTCGGAAACGCCACGCGAGGATACGCCGATTGACGTCATCGGGTTCGCGACGACCGTAGGGATGCCCAGTTGCGATTCGAAGAACTTATCAAGGTCGGGGATCTTGGCTGTACCCCCGCAGATGATCACCTTATCGGGCTGGGTCTGGTAGCGACTCATGAAATACTCTATGGAGCGCCTGACTTCCGCGACCAGGTCGTGCAGAACGGGCGCGATTGCATCGAATACCTGCTCATCCGCGAAAGCCGCCAGCTCGATCTCAGCGGCTTCGCCGGCTCCGCGGGTTGATCGTCCACAACCGACGCCGGCTTGGACGACATTATCAGGTCGGAAACATCGCCGACGTCTCCGGAAAGGTCGAGGCTCGGAGCTGCGGCGGCGACACCCGGCGCGGGCTCATCGTCCATGCCAAGGTCAAAGGGCAGCGCGGAGCCGGTACTGCTCGAACCGATATCGATATCAAAGGCCGGGTCCGTAGACGCGGGCGCGACAGGTGACGCGGGCTCGCCTGCGCCCCTCGATGTGAACCCCAGCCCGGGGATGAAATCCATGTTGTCGTCGGCCTCCGCTGCTTGCGGGGAACTCGACAGATTGATCGTTGGCGCGCCGTAGCCATCACCGAGATCGATCGCTTCCGGCTGGCCGAAGCCGAGATCGGCGTTATAGTGATCCGCCCGCTCCATCATGACTCTCGCCTGCTCGCGCTTCAACTGCTCGGCCTGGTCAAGCGTGATCTGCAATGAGTCGCTGAGCGCGCGGGTGATCGCCTTGCCGGCGATGGGAAGACTTCGCGGGAATGCGAGTAGCCCATTCTGAAATACGCTGATGTCGGTCAAGTCGTTACCGATGTTGACCAGCGCCACCGTCTGGGTATCTTCACCCATCGTGGAGGAATCGATGACTGAGCGGGATGCCGCGAGCGGCTCGACGTCTATTGCCACGGGATCGAGACCCGCCGCAAAGAGCGTTTCGACGTGGCGATTGACGAGGTCCTGCTGAGCGACTGCGAGGAGGACTTCCATGTTCTGGTCGTCCTGAGCGTCAGTTGGCTTCTCGATCGCGGCGAAGTCCATGACGACTTCATTCGCAGAGAAGGGAACGTGCCGCTCGATCTCCCATTTCATCGTCTCGGCCAGTTCCTTCTTGGTCATCTTCGGCACTTCGATGATGCGGACGACGACAGACGACTGGCCGGACACAGAAGAGACGCATCGCTTGGTCTGGATACCGCTTTCGGAAAGCAACTGGCGTATGGCGCGTCCGAGACCCTGTGGGTCCATGATGACATCATCGGCTACTGTGCCTTCGGGTGTCGGACACACTCCCAGTGCGGTAATCTGCGGGCCGGTTTTCCCTGATCTCGCCTCTACAACTTTTATCAAACTGGAGCCGATGTCGAGACCGACAGTTGGCGCGCCCCCGGATTTCTTCTTGAATCCCATTAATAACTCCGTCAACTGCAACCTGCGATCGCTCCCTCGGTGCAACTGCCCTGCCGGTATACGTAACCGACGGGATACCATTCGCAGGCATTAGATATTATCACTTCCCGGTGGGGTTTGTCAACGATCTCGGCAAGAAGGAAGCTCATTGGAGAGACCATCGCCTCAACCCTCCAGCGGTGTTTCTGCGACTAGTTGAACTCCTTTGCATAGAATCTGGGACATATAGCCTCATAGTAGACGTCGGTGTTACCCGACCGGGTGCTCGTCCAGAACACCCACAGCTTGCTGAAGAAGGGATCGGAGTCCCTTATGGCACACACCTGCCCCTCGTTGGCGACCTCACTTGTGAGGTTGCCGAAGGAGTTGCCGTGCGCATCGAGTTCCTCGGTGAGCCGCACAGTGAGGGCCAGCGGCTCGTCATAATCGTTGCCCGCCGCGTCCGGATACGTGACCATGAACGTCTTGCCCTCATCGACACCCGTGAAATAGAGCCGCCCCTTCGCCCAGTCGATCTCCACCGGCCCGGCGGGCTCATCCGGCGACTTGCTGTCGTTCGGATCCTTGGCAAACTGGATGTCAGCGCCGGCGTTCTTCGCTATCCGGCCGGTCAACTGCATGGTATAGCGGAACGACTTGTAGTAGATGCTCGTCCCCTTCGTCACCGTTGACGGTCGTCGCCACAGCACCCAGAGGCGATCCACCGTTGCATTGCCGCCCGTCCATGGGGTCGGGAACCAGAAATCTCCGGGGACCACGCTATACCTCGGGTTGAAACCGCCGTCGAAGAGCGAGTACGGACTGGTGTCGGCCGCTTGATCGGTCGTGAGACGATATGCCCGAGGTCTGTACGTCGCCGTAACGACGGCGCTCGGGCCCGGGTCGCGGAGGAACTTGACCGTCCCGGCCTCGGTATCGACGATCACCGTGCGGAACAGCGTCTTGAGTGCCGCTTCCCCGATAGCGCCCCCGGTGTATGTGAAAATCCGCGCGCGTGTCTGCGGGTCGCGAGTATTCGCATAATCAACGTCGCTCGAATCCCTGTTGATCCTAAGCGGTGTGGCAAAACTCGGTCCGCTGACCCAGACCTCGAATTCGTCGGTGTCGGGCTCCCAGTCAACGTGCCTGCTGCTGAAGATCGCGGATGCCGGATCGCGAGTAAGCATCTCTCCGTCGATGAGGGGCATGCTCACCAGGTCCAACTCCACCGTCCCGTTTGTTATAGCTTTCATGTCAGGCTCATAGCGGCTCAGATAGATATCCGCATTCTTGTGGTACTGCGAATACGCCGAGTAGACGACTTCCAGTGCGTCTATCGGGTCTCCGTCCGCGTCGAGCGCCCGCCTCGGGATGATGGACGGTTCGGCGGCGGACACTAGCCCTCTCGGAAGCGACAGCCTGCCGTCGTTCGACCAGGAGTCTTCCTCGCCGAATGGCTTGCCGGGGAGAGGATTCGCATTATAGTAGATACGCCAATTGCTGTTATTACCGCCATACCAGAAGGTCCACAAGGTGCGCTGACCTTCGATGGTCGTGGCCGCGCCTTTGACGCCGTACTTCGGCATGGTCCAGTCACGGGTGCTCGAGAAGGCGCTCCCGGTTGGGTTGCCCTGCGCGTCGAGCAGCCAGTAGAACGACTTGTACTCGTGGGCCTTTGTTTCGGGCGCGGACGCGGTTGCCGGTACCGACCGGACAGCCTCGCCGCCGAAGAACAGCCACGTCGGCAGAGGGCTGTTTGTCGAATCCATCGCCGGATCGTGCGCGATCGACGGACTGCTGAACTTCACCGAACTCGCCATAACGGTTCCCGGCCCGCCATTGAAGAAGCTGGCGAGGGCAGCCGGAGTCGAGGACGGGATTGGAGTAGTGACCGGCGCCCACCACTGAGTGTAACTGCTGGGCTGATTGAGGTTCCAGCCGCTGTTCTGAATCATGCTGGAGTTATACAGATACCATGACGTGCTTGCCGCCCCTCGCGAACTCGACCAGAACATGTGGAGATTGCCGGCGAGATCCTTGTAGGCAGCCGGAGTCACATCTCCGGCCGACAAGTTCGGCGCCGGTATATCGACTTGTGGCGCTGCACCCGGGAGGTAGCCATCCGTGAGCCGGTTCTCGGTCACGGTGATCTTGGCCTCCATCAGCGGGTTGCCGATCGATTCATTGGGCTCATAGATATCATTGCCGTTCATATCATCGAACAGAGTGAGTGTCCGGGAATACGTGCCGACCGGCGTGCCCACCGGGACTGCCACGCTGAAGAATGGTTTCGGCGGAAGCACCGAGCCGTACATGCTCTTCGGCATGTCCGGAATCCTCAGGACCGTTGGCAGCGCCTGTTCCACAGTAGACTTGTGCAACGTCCGAGAACTCAGACCCATGATAGGCTGGACATCGTTGAGGAACGGCTGATCGAGCGCGCTCACGACAGCGGCGGCCGGTATGTAGGAGCCGTAGGGACGCCATATATGGCCTGCAGTATCGTACCAGACGCTGCCCTCTGCTATATCGCTGAACAGGTCGAGAGTATACAGATCACCGTTCTGCTGCCTTGCGCGTCTCGCCAACTGCACGTTGAGCAGATTGACGTTTCCCTGATTGTAGGCCGTGAACGGCTTGAACCACTGATCGAAGAACCCCCGCGCCGTCCCCGCGCCCGGCAGATGCGCGTTGTCACCGAGTACGTTGTAGAACACCCCCGGCAGCGCGGCGCCACCGGTCAGGCCGAAGCCGTGCGGAACCGCGCCGATATCGAAAGTCTTTTCGCCGACCTCCACGCGATAGTCGGGTGGGACATGGACCTGAGTGTTGAATTCACGATACGCCTCAGCCCTGGCGCCCGTGACGCTCTGCTGGTAGAGGACCGACGAGCCGAGTGAACCCGGTCGGTTGAGCCGCCCGTCGCCGTTCGAATCGATGAAGGCGTACACCCTTCCGGTGTATCCCGTGGCGCTCAGTACCGTGTCACTGGTGTTGTACGGCATCGGCATGTTGGGCGGTTGGAACCGTGGAACGGAGATGACCTCCCCCATGGGAGTGGCCTGAACGTTCCATGGAGTAGCCACATCCGGGACTACAGTCGCCCCTCCGGGCCTCAGCGTGGACTCCTCCAAGGTCGGATCGAGCCGGCTCTCCGCCATGGTGAAATTCACCTGGCGACCACGGATGTCCGGATAGTCCAGACTCGTATTCGCCCCGAACAGCGGGGGTCGAACCTCCCATGGGAGAGCCGTGGAACTGCCGGCGACGTGCCAGATCTGGTTCTCGCCGCCCGTCCATTCCAGGTCGTTGCGCTCGACTCTGAACTTCGAGAGCCTGTTGCCCGTGAGACTCAGAAGGCTTCGATCGCAGGGAAGGATCAGGCGCTCGTCGGAGTTGGTGCCGTGCGCCACCAGGTCGCCCGACGCTCCACGCACCCAGGGCCGGTTGCCACGGTTTCCGTTGTCGTGGACCGGAGAGCCCATGTCATCTTTGGCGCGGTCCGTCTTATATGTCAGCGGCAAGGTGCCGGGGTCCACACCGACGAGGTGTTGTACGCCACTCGGGTCAACGTATGCGAGACCGAGCGGATTGTTGATGGATATCCGCTGCGGCTGGAACTTGGCGTGATCGTATACCGGTGGCAGATTCGGGTCCACGGGATCCGGTTTCGTCGGAAGCGTGCCGTCTTTTAGGAGTTCGGGGGCCACGCAATCGCCCGCAGTCCCGCCCTTGTTTATGCTGCCGGTCTTTGTGCTCGGCAACTCCTGGACGCTGATCGTGATCCGGCTGCCCGGCGCCTGTGCGCTGCTGCTCGAGGACGTCCCGAGCACGTATGCGTACTTGGCGTAGAACACCGGCTTGCCGGTCTTAGTGTCCAGGAACGAGCCCTTCTCAGTCATCGTGAGAGCTGTGGACTGATCGCTCTGATCCCCCGGGCCACGGCTCTTGATGGTGAGCCTGAGCGTGCTGTCAGTCTCGAGCGTGAACTTGTCGCCAAGCTTGCCCTTCACCCATTTGGTGTCCGGATCAGTTGATGCGGGATCATTCGGATCGAGACAGCTCCAGGCGATGACATAGCAGGTCTCGCCCCACTCGTACGGGAACGACAGGCGATGGTTGTGCTGCGGCTGATATGTGGGCGGGCCCTCCACTTCGGCGCGCGAAACCTTGTGCAGGTCGGCATCCGCGATGATGCTGGTTGGAAGCTCTATGCCTGTCTTCACGGCGTCGAACTCGGCTCGGCGGAAGATGTCGACCTCGACCTGCGACAGGATGTCACTTTCACTCGACTCATCGTCTCCCGGTGGCCCGTCCGGATCGATGTCGTAGTTCCAGCCCTCTGCGCCGCCGCCCGGGCCGCCGGTGGTTCGGGTAGAGAAAGCCCAGGTGATGCCGGACATGTCGCCCACGAATATCCTGTCCTCGGCGATTGCGGGAGAAGATACCACAGCGCCCAGTAGGCCGTACTTCCAAAGCTTCGTGCCATAGCGAAGGTTTATGCCGTGCAGTGTGCCGCCCTGATTGCCTACAAACGCCATCGGCGTTCCTGCGGAGGTCACCTGCACGCCCGCGGGGCTCGAGTAGATCTCGCTGACAAGATCGGGGAAGCCATCGGCCCATCCAGTAATGGGCCTGCCGGCCAGCGCATCCAGGCCGATCAAGGAGCCATCCGACGATCCGATCGCCATCGTGTTGTCATCGAACATGAGAGGCGACGACCACAGGAACGAGCCTCGGGCCTCCTCGCCCAACGCGGGATCGGGATATACCCATTCCTGGGCGCCTGTGTTCTTGTTCAGGCAGACGATGTGTCCGGCCGTATCCGAGGTTACGGTAGTGGGAGGCACAAATGCGTCGCTTCCGATGCCGAAGTAGAGTTTGTCGCCATAGACCGCGATGGTGCTCGATATCTGGCCGAGTACATCAGGCGGAGTGGTGACGGGGTCTGCAGGCGGCGTCGGGTAGATCCATTTTTCGGTACATGTGTTGCCTCGGTCGGTCACCGCATATACGCGGCCGTCCGCCGACCCGATATAGATCGTGTTGCCGTCGACCGTCGGAGATGCCTCGATGCGTCCGATGGGACCCCTCTTCTTCGCGTCCAGGTCATTCGGGTCCGGATAGACCCAGACCGGATCGTGGTTGTTCGGACTGCTGACGTCAAAGCAGTAGAGCCTGCCACTGGTGCTCCCAATGTAGACTCTCTCTCCGTTGGAACTGACGGCCGGCGACGACATGTCGAACACGCCGAGGTGCGCGGGAACGACCTTGATCGCGTCGGCGGCCACCCATCTCTCGCCAACCGATGGATCATTCACGGAGGTAACATTCGACAACTCGACCTTCACCTTGAGGTTGTCGGCGTTGGTCTTGTACTTGCCCAGGAATGCCCAGGTTCCGCCACTGGCCTGCTGGCTGATCGTGACGTCAACCGGAGTCTCCGCACCGACGGTGATGGTGTACTTAGCATCGGAGACAAAGACCTCGGCGGTGGTCGACGGCGGGATCCATGCGTAGATCGAGTACTCGTCTTTGTTCTTGACGGTTATGCCATCCCACGTAGCCGTTCCGCCGGAGTTGGCCTTCACCTGCTTGAAGTCATCGCCCTGAAATCCCGGGTGAAAACCGTTGACCCAGCCTGGAGCAGTGGGGTCGTCGTCGATATAGCCGGGACCCTGCCAGACAATGCGCGACGAGTCAGGCATATTGATGGGCCTGGACGTCGTGCGGATCACGTACAGCTGGCCGTCCAGCGCAGGACAATACGCAACTTTGATCCCACCGATATCCCCGGTCACAGGAGAGGCGGAGAACCCGCCGGCAATCCAGTTATCGGTGTTGAACGGGAAATTCCACTGCGCGAACCCTCGGTCGTCCTTCCCTACGGTGGCAGCATCGTCTTCCGACGCAACGCCGTACACCGCCCCGACACGCTTCGCTCCCGACTGGATGACCTTCTTCGTGGTCCCGATGGGACTGCCGTTCTCGTCGATCAGCGGGACATCGGTGGTCACCGTCTGGAGCGGCCGGTTCTCGGTCACGCACGTGATCACGAGATCGTCCCAGTTCTGGGCGACGGGGTCCTCACCTGTCGTATGGGCCGGGGAGGAAAGCACGCTGCCGAGATCCTGCCTGAGAGTGACTCCGTCCGCAATCACGATCCCGTCCGCGCCGGCACTGGTCAGAGACACCCTGATGTACTGGTCGTCGCGCACCATGAATGCACTGCTCGACAGCACCATCCAACTGCCGCCGGACGTCTGATCGACAGTGAAAACCTGCGACGACACGACAGCACCAGCAGGGTAAGGGTCGCTCAGGATCTCCACCGTATAGCGCGCATTCGTTGCCTGCTTCTTCTGACCGGGATACTGGTCCGCATAGGTCTGTGACGGGAACCAGACGTACACGTAATACGCCACCAGCGCGCCCTTCTGCCCCTCTATCTCCGGAGTACCCGGATTGTCCGCCAGCGGGAAGCTCCAGGTGGCCGTAGCGCCGGAGCCTGGTTGCGCCCACCAGAAGTCTCCCTGGTACGCATTCGGACCGATCGTAGAATCGGCTGGGGTCCATGCACCCGTCGTGACGAAGAGTGGACGGCCTTGGTAATCCGTATCCTGCCTAAGCCGGGGGGGGTCCAGATCGTTGTTGAGGAAATCGTTGTCGACCGCACTGACCCCGTTCTCAGGAGCGGGGAAGACCCATATCGGCGCCGGGTCAGTTCCCGCAAGCGCTCCGTCCTCCGCCCTGCCCGTCCGAGCCGTGTCGTGGCGATACATCGGCCAGATGCTGGCCTGTACGACCACCGCTACGGTGAGCAGCAGCATGACTATCAAGAATGCTTTGAGTCGTATCTTCATTTCGGATACACCTTGTAGTGGCCGTGCCTCTGTGCCGGCCATATCGCCGTCCGGAGACACCTGCCACATGATCCACTGGCCGGCACGGAGGCACGGCCACTACACTTCACTGGAGCCGGCACGGGAGCACGGCCATCACACGTCCTACTGAAGCAGTCTTTCCGCGCTTGCCGGCTGCTCCAGAAGAGAATACTGATCTTGTCCGGCCGAGATCTGTCTGCGCCCAATCTGCAGGCGGTTGTAGGATCGCAATACCATGGTGAGATCGCTGTTCAACTCGAATATCTCGCCCTTCGTCTGCGAGCCCAGACTCGATGCCTTGCTCGTCACGAGCAGGTTCCCACTCGGGAGAAGCTGAGCATATGACACCTGAATCGGCCTGGGGTGCTGCGCGACCAGGTAGCTGGCCGAATCAACCGGAGTCGGCGAACCAACGTCGAACTGCATGCAGTGGAGTCCATTCGCATCACCGATGATGTCCGTGAATGTCGTCTTGCTCTTGGACACGCGGGTGAAGAAAGTCGGGTTGATCAGCCTTACTGTCGGCGTCGGTTCCGTTTTTGGATCTACCGGTCTGCCGTCGGATCTGTCCGCAAACCGCCGGACACCGTTGGGACGGATCAGCCCACCGAGGTAAGCGGGATCACTCGGAGACGCACCCACGGGCAAGTACATGTGGTCCAGGGTCACTATCGCGCCACCCGAGGTCTCGAGCCTGCTCGATTCGGGCACCAGGTTGTCGACCACGCAGATGACTTCGTCGTAGCCGTCCTCAGGGTTGAAATACTGTCGGGCGCTGATGTAATGATACCGCTTGCCCTGCTGCAGGGTCCGACTGCTCCATCGCAGTATGGGCGGCCCGTATCGACCGATGGCCGAATTGAAGACGGAATCCACCTCGATGACTCGGTAGTTTCCGCTATCGGTGATCAGGAAGCGATAGGCCATGGTACCGGAAGTCGGATCCATGACCGCTTTCATCCATACGTCGGTTGGCGCATTGAGCTTGTACTCCAGCGGCGAACCCGGCGGTAGGATGGGTATCCTAGGCTGTAAGGTCACTGGATCCACATCCGGGTCAAGGAATCCGGTGATCTCCACGAGCGCGTTACCGGCTCTGTCGATCAGGACTACGCGGTTGTTCCCGGTGTCGGCGACCAGTATGTTGCTGGTCCCTATACGCCGGGCCACAGCCGGCTTGTTGAAGGCAATCTTGGTGGCCGCATATGCGGGCGTAGGGGTGGGCGGCCCTTGCAGGCGAGTGCCCGTATATGAGGTCGTGCCATCGCAGGACCAGACGACGCGGCCGGCCACATCCATCTCCAGGACGCGGCGGCTGTCGGCCACCAGGGTAAGCCCGTTGCACAGGACGGCAAGCCCCTCGGGTGAACTGATGGCGATATTCCCATGAGAGCCCGCGACCGTCGAGAGGATCGGCCCACCGAGCCCGGGTTGGGCCACTTGGGGAGCCGGCGGGTTGGGATCCGGCCATATCCACCTGTAGCTGTCGGGATCCGCCGGTGCAGGCTGTCCATCCGCTGTATTCTCAGCGATGTACTGCACGTCGATCGCGTGCAGTCTGCCGTCGTTGGCCCCAACCCCGAAGTACAACGTGCTTCCCATCAGCATCGGTGATGACGTAATCGCCCCTTCGGGGATCTTCATATACCAGGCCAGGTTGTTCCAGGAATCGTCGGTGAACTGGTAGCCGCTGGGCGGCGGGAAGGCCTGATGGATCTGTTCGACTCGGGTACCCGGCCCGGACTCGGTCGGCGGGAAGAACCGCACGACCAGGTCTTGGGAAGAACTCAGCGGGTCGAGGAAGTTCTCCATCGTGATGCGGCCCTTGTCGTAGTCGATCTTGAAAGCTACCCGGCGGCGGGACGTATCCGTACCCTCAGCCGCTCCGCTTACGGCGATCGGGTCTCGGCCGGGGTTCATGCTGTCGTATTGCAGCACCTCGACCGGACGGCGGGAGTCGATCGGCCCCCCGACGCTGATGCGGAAGACCGGATCGGCGTGGAATGCCAAGATGCATCCTCCGCTGCCGCTGTTGACCGCGTAGTAGACCATGTCGTTCCCGACTGCGGGCGAGCCTACTATCGTTGCTTGCCCTCCAATCAGGTTCATTGGACCGGGATCGCCCAGATACCAGCGCCACTTGGTGGTGATGCCCCACCCGTCTTCGATGACCGAGTAGAACGAGCCGTTCTCCGTGCCGTAGTAAAGCGCATCACTCGGAGCCGCGGCCGGAGTCGACGTAACGCCTGCGCCGGTTGGAGCCCCGGCGGTGACGATCTGGTTCTTCACATCGATCCGCTGGCGATACATCGGCGGAGGAATGGGAGTCCCGATACCGCTGGTGTCGATCTCATAGTCGGCGATCACGGATGAGCCGATCGGCACGGGGGTCGCGACCTGGAATGTGCCTATGTCGGGCGGCGCGCAGACCGTCGCAGCTACCGGCTGGAGGCCACCGTTGGGCAGAGTAATGTACAACTGATAGGTAGGTGGATCGCCGGCACTGGCCGGCTCCTTGATGGGCATCTGGCTGTACTTCCGGATTCGATACCGGTTGACACCGCCCGGCGCCGCAGTCAGCACCTCGTTGAAAACCTTGATCGGGAAGCTGTAGATGCATCCGTTGGCGCTGTTCGGCTTGCCCCGCGAGGCCAGGTAGACCAACTGGTCCACCGACCCGGTAATCGGGTTGCGGAAGTATCCTACCGTCGGCGAGTTCAGCGTCGGCGGAAGGTTCGGAATGGGACTGTACGGCCATCTCCACAAAGAGCCGCCGAGCAGGTCGTTACACTGCAGCCAGCCCATGCCATCTCCCACGTAGACAACACCATCGAAGTAGGTCGGCGCGGGGATGTTTATCTTACCAGGCTCGTCCTGCGGGTATGGGTTAACCGTCATGATCAGTGGAGTGCCACCGGTCAAGGGAGCGCCGGTCGTCGCTTCGAAGGCCAGGATCTTGCCGCTCATCGTGGCAACGAACACCGCCGGGATGGCCTTGCCCTTGCCGATCGTGACGTACGCCACTGTCGGAGAAGATGCAGGGCTATCGCACGGGAACATCCATACCTCGTCCCACGCCGTTCCCTGGGAGTAGTCCCTCAACTGCTTGGCGGGAGGATCCGAAGCGACATAATCGTCCGGGTCGCCGTCTTGAACGTACGCGCCACTGCTGCTCCGCATCGGGAGATCCTGAGCGGGCGACAAGTCGAATGCGTGAAGAAAACCGCCGGCATCGACGTAGAAAACCATGTCGTTCAGTATCGCGGGCGATGAACCGGTCGGGAGCTTCGCGGACGGCATGTCGAAGTTCCACTTGAGGGACAGAGGCGCGCCGACCTCATCGTAGGAGTAGCCGGTATGTCTGGCATCCTTGTGGAACGAGGTATGCTCGCCGCCCCACGAAACAATATTCGACGCCGCCTTCAAATCCTCCGACGGGGCGAGCCCAGCGAGGCCGGGCGGACAGAAGCGAGGATTGCCGTTGGAACCAAAGGTACTGATCGCGTATCCGATACTCTCAGCCGATGCGACGATGTGGCCGCTGCCGTACTGGGAGGCTATCATCACGGGATTGGCGAGGCCTGCTCCAGTCCCGATCACCGTCATGAAATACATGTCACCATAGGTGGCGTACCCCACACTCCGACTTCCGGCGAAATGTGGACCCCTGCCGGCCACCTCATTGGAATCGGTCCGAGCTTGTGGAGTTCGTCCCAGGAGAGATCATACGGACGGTGTACCAGCGGGTGTACGAGGTTCGGAGCGCCCGCCCATCCGCCGCTCCCATTGCCGAACACCAAGTCGGGCGTAATGAAGCCGCCGAGCGTCACTCCGCCGGTGGTGCAGTTCTCGACCCAAAGCATTCCTCCGGCATCGACCAGCTTGCGTAGTTTCTCCCGGTAGTGCCGGCCAAGAGCATAGTTGCCGAGCAGCACGCTGTCTCCCAGACCGACATACAGGACGTCGAACTGGGATAACTCCTTGAATCCGGCGTCTATCTTCACTTCCCAGTAGCATCCCATGTCTTTGTTGACCTGGTCACCGAGGTTGTATGCCGTGCCACCCACTCCGGACCAGCGCACCCGGATCTCGTCGCTCACACGGGACGGCGACACCGGATTGACAAAATCCCAGCCCTGTGGCTTGACATCCGTCCGCTGGTTGAGCACGTGAAAGACGTAGGGCGCGGGCGCCGGAGTCAAGTAGGCGCCGCTCGCGTTGGGAAAGATCAACACTCCGGCCTTGATCTCCTTGCGGTGGCTCGAATATGTGAAACTCGCCGAGTCAGCGATACCGACCGCCACGACGGTCAGGAGCGCCGCGAGTATCAGGATGCATATTATCCGGTTGATCATAGTCATCACCAAAGTCGAGCCGGGCGTGCCCGGCGTGCCTCTCACTTAGTTAAACGATTCCCAGCCCACTCTTGTTCCCTCGTTGGAGGGCGAGGCTACGCTGTAGGGGCGTGCCTTGTGCCGCCCGACGGAGTTGCGGGCGGCACAAGGCACGCCCCTACAGCGGAGCCTCGCCCTCCCACACTACGTCGGCTTGCCGGTGTAGAGGATCTGCGGGCTCACCGGTAGCTTGGGCGCGATCGGGAGCGGCCTGCCATACTCGTCCGTCCTGAGCGCGGTATACACAGTCCCGGCCTGCAGGACCGGATGGGAAAGCAGGTCGTCGTATATGATCGTCAACCCCTTGCGCCTCTTATAGTCCGTATCGTTCGGATCGAGCGACGGCCGGTAGTCCTTCGTGGACTCAGCGGAACTCCCGTGATGGTCCGGGATCCAGCCCCATTTTTCCATCCATGCGCTCGCGTCGCCAACGGAAGCCGGCATGTTCTCACTGATCGCGCCGTACACCGTGACTCGCACATCGAGCGGCTGACCGTAGTACGGCCACCTCTCCTCGATCCCAACGGCTGAGGCACTGCGACGCGTACTGCCTTCGACGTCGTCGGGGTCGGGATTGAACCACTCGCCCGGGATCACGAAGAACGACTTGTTCTGGGCATACATGATCGCTTCGATGCGGATGTCCATCGGCTGTATGGCCGCGCGGGATACGTAGTAGTCCTGCGGCGCCATCGGAAGGCTCTGGCTCTGATCGAGTTGGAAGCCTATCCTGTTCTCCGCACCGGGAATCACATTGAAATTGTACGCACCGTTCGGAGTCGGCCAGAGGCCGAATACCTGGTGCTCCCAGCTTTCGTACTGCTGGATGGCGTATCGGTTCGGCCACACGACCGGATCGCCGAGCGCATAGATGTATGATGTCGGCAACGGCAGGTTGAACTGATAGAACGAGTAGAACGAGTTCCCGGCCAACTCCGTGTCGGTCGGCGGCCAGTTGACGAGCATGTTCACGTAGCTCGCGCCACCTGGAGCGGCTGTATGCCGAACGAACAACTCCACGGACCGGTTGTACATAGTCGGGTCCTCGCCGAACGCGAAGTTGAACCAGAACGCGGATGTGGACGACACGTCGAAGAAGCCCGATCCCGGTCCGGGGAACGGCACTTCCTTGAGCGGGGCGAAGAACTTGGTCGTGTTCACGCAGACGTAGTCATCGGCCAGCAGCGCGATCGAGCAATTGGGATCCGCAACGGTGGGAGTCTTCGGGTCGCGATACTTGAGGATGTTGCCATCGACATAGATCGTGCGTCCCGATACGACTGTGAGTCTCCCCAGATTGGATTCTGTGTCCAGGCTGCCATCCTTCCTTCGCGGGCATGGCGGAAGCATTCCTTTGATGTGGACATTCCCCTCGGCGAAGAGGACGCCATTCTTCGGATAGGGCATGATGATCTGCTCGCCGCTCGCGGGCAGAGGATTCCCGTTCATGTCCTTCCAGATATACCGGGCGCTCTCATCTCTGGTGATGATCATATCGGGACCATCGGCCGGGCCGATGTGCTTGGGATCCGAATCATCGAGATCGTAGGGGAACAGCTCGACCGTTATGCCGGGCGGATCGTAGTACGGCCCGTGCCAGTACTGGGACGACCCCGGCTGAGTCCAGTCGGCGCGCATGGTATACCCGACGCTCTCGGTCTGAACGTCGCGGCTGTTGTCGATGTAGATGCCGTCGCCCCAGCCCCAGTAGCCGGTGTTGTACCATGTGACGACTCCGCTGCCGTCGGTGTAACTTCGCCACTCGCCGGAGTTCCGAGTGAGTTCACGGTATCGGCTCAACCGTCCGGCGACACCGACCGAGTCGAGGTTCGGCGGCTCGAGACGCAGGATCTCTCTCGGCCGGCCATAGATGTCTCCGCCCTGATTGCCGTCTCGATACCAACCGAGTTCGCGATCGGATACGAGAAGTGCCGGCGTAGTCAAACCCGGAGCTGTATTGAAAATCGGCTGGTTGCTCGCATTGACCGCGTTGCTTTCCTCCGCCTGGAAATCGGCGTATCCGGGCGTGCTGACTATCACTTCTGTGGCGATCGATAGCTTCGGGTCGCCCATCGAGTCCTCATGGCGGATATCGCCTGCCACCTCGACGCCCTGACCTCTGAGCGGATCGAGCCAGATGATGTTGCGGCCATGCCAGATCAGATCGCCGTTCACGCGGATCGGCGCTCCGTAGACCTTTTTGTTGCTCTGTGCGTCTGTCTTGAGTTCACCGAACTCCGTGATATAGTTGGGAGCGCCAAGTGTCGCGGCCGTCGGAACGCGGTCTTTGTTCGTGATGAACCGCGCGTAGTCCGTGATGGCGACCGGCTTGTAGGCGACGAGTTCCTTGCGAAGCCTGATCGGCTGCTTGTTCTGGTAAGTCGTCGGATCGTTCACATCGACTACGCCCATGCGGCCGACCGTGTCGATCCTGATGAACTTCGACATCGGGTCATCCGGCCTGGGCTGGTAGGATACCTTGAGGAGGAACCGTCCCTTGCCATATGTATAGCGGCTGTAGCCCTGCATGAGCCACGTGTAATCGGGATCGCTGGGGTCCGGAAGCTGATTGGCCGCCGGAGCAGGGCCTACGCCTTCCAGGTTCTTCACCAGTTCGGGATACTCCGGCACGGGACGCCAGTCGGCGCCGTCATCGCTGTACGTAAGTTGATGGTCGGCGTACCGGATGCCCGCTTCGGCGAGATACTGCACGCTGAGGACCTCGCCGCTCTTCTGTGCCCGCATGATATTCCGCCCGACGATACCGATGAACAGCCCGCCGATGAACACCATCAGGAACATGACCCCGAGCGCCAGGAGCAGCGACTGGCCTCCCTGGCCTCGCAGTATCTCGGCCGGCCCCCCCTCGCCCTTCCGAGGGAGAGGGGTCAGGGGTGAGGGTCCGAATCTATCGTCTGTTCGCATCATTGTGCTATGTTCCTCAACCTCACCTTGTTGGTGAGCTGTATGGCCTGAGGTTTGCCGGAACTCGGGTCGTATATCCTGATGCCCATGATGACGCTCATCAGGCTCTTCGTGACGTAACTGGCGCGCAATGTGTCGCCCTTCTTGTTGTTCTGGACCTCGTAGTAGACGTACACGGGATCCATACCGGGTTTTCGCGGAGGAATATCCTCCGTTCCGGGCGGAAGCTCGACTCCCGAACCCGGCTGCTGAGTCTGATACGAATGGAAGAACAGGCAGGCGAGTCCGGGCTTGGCAATCGGATCTCCGTTGTTATCGACTGCCTGATAGTCAGTATCGAGTTGGTACTGGTTGAGTCCCGGCTCGTACAGGTAGCTCGGCACCCGGCCGTATCTGATCGGCCGCCTGTAGTTCAGACCCGGAGCGGAGTCCGGCGCGACGACCCGCTCGGAGCCGGGGACGACAGTGGACAAGGCGATCGGCGACGGTGTGGTAGTGTAACCATCGGCCGTGTTCGGCGACGGATCGTTAATGAAGAGCGAGCGGTAACGGTCCCTGAAGCTGCCGGTATTCTTGTAGTTCAGGTTGATCTGATCTGTATTCGCGATCAAGCTGACCGCCATCTTGCCGGTCGGGCCGCTCAAGCTGTCACTCGCCGAGATATTCACGACCGGGAACGCGAAGTCCACCGTGCCTCTGGTCTCATCGATGGTGAAGGCCAAGTCCGGCTTGGTTGATGGAAACTCCCCGACGCCATACTTGTACCCGCCCCAATTGGGCGCATCACTGGGCCGCCCGGTCTTCGTGGCGAGGTAATGAGATATGTTGAAGATAGGATCTCCCGCGGAATTGTAAAGGATGCAACTGTGTTCCGCAATGCAGCGGTCCGCGGATGGAGCCGGACGAATAGCCCTATAGGTAACGCTGACGGGATTGCCGCTGTTGTCGTCTCTCTTGCCGGACAGGGTGACCTCGATCGGCGTCGTCCAGTAGCCGTATGTCGCCTTGTAGACGGTCGGCAGCGGGCTTCCGTGCTCCGCGTCACCGCCGAAATCGGAGGTCGGCAGCAGCGGATCGTTGTAGACCGCGGTCGGCATGAACTTGACGGTCGGGGTCAAGACCGGTTGCCCCGCCGCGTTGTATACCGGCGCGCCGCTCTGGAACTCCTGCACGATCAGGTCGACATTCTCCAGGGACACGACCGGGCGGCTGATCTTCCTCCAGGCGGCGGAATACTGTGGATCGTAGAAGAAGTTGGGATTGCGCATATTCTCAGCGAAATGTGCGGCATCGGGATACTGGAAAAGCTGTGTAGCAGGATCGGGAGTGGCGTCGAACGGGCTGAACTCGGCCCTGTAGAGGACGTACATGTTGTCCGCACCCTGGCTGAACTTGTTGGTATATCCATTGGCGTAAGGCAGGCTCGGATCCCTGAGACCGATGAAGTATCGCACGATGAGCTTGTCGGCGGCCAGCGGTTGTGCCGGCCTGAGTTCGAGCGGGGCTCCACAACCCTGAGCCGGGCAGCTCGGGATCGCTTCATCAAGCTCGGGCAAATCGGGATCATGGCGCATGAACTCCCTCGTGGTGTTGCCGTGGGTAGGGCTGGTGCAGTATGCCCGCATCTTCGGCAGCACGATATCCACCTTGGCGTACAGCACCGAGACGTTTGTCAGGCTGCCACTGGCGTCGATCATCGGGAAGTTGATCGGCTGGTTGGTATTGTCATAGATGAACATGGCATCGGCGAGTTCGCGGCTGACCTGTTCGAGCGCGAACCGGGCGTTGTCCTGCGCGCGGACCATGACCTCGGCCCGACGCGTGAAGTTGAAGGTCGAGATGACCGGCCCGAAGACGAGCCCGAGGATTATGATCGTGAGCGCGATCACCACCAGGATCTCGACCAGCGTGAACCCTTTTCGGTTGTTCATCGTGTATTTCATCGTCATCCAACCGTAGTGGCCGTGCCTCTGTGCCGGCCTTCCGCCTGATGTGGCCGGCACAGAGGCGCGGCCACTACAGGATCATCAATCTTGCAGACGCATCAAGTACGTCTGAAGATCGACCTTTCGCCACTGGCCGCCGTTGAATCCGCGGCCACCCTCGCGCCAGATCACCCTCGTGCCTACCGACACGCCGTATACCTTCGCGATTCGGATGATCTCGACATCCGTCACGTTGGCTCCTCGAAGCCTTGCGATTCGAACCACGGGGTCAATGTAGCATGTGCCAATGGCCCCCGAGGCCAGCGAAGTCTGGTACGTGTCGCCTATTGCGTTGTGGTATTCGTAGTTGCTGCCAACCTTGATGCGATAGGTGTAGTCGAGCGCAACACTCATGCCGGAGTAGCACCTGGCGAAGTATATCTTGTCACTGAAATACGGGACATCGTCGCCCGCCGTGTTCTCCGACCCATACCACTCCCGATAGTCGAGTGCAGTCGTCGAACCGGTTCCCAAATTGTAGCTCCGACGGTACGTCTCATAGGTCTTGAAGACCTGGAGCCCCCAGTCGCCCTCGGCGCGGTAGTAGATGCGGAACGTCCGCCCGGCCATGCTGCCGTGGAACCGAATGATGCCGTCCTTGTAGTTCACGGCCATGATCGGCAGACCATCGACTGGACTGATGCTCGCCTCGTTGAACCACTCGCCCGTCTGGATATCTATCGCCAATATGCCGAATTGAAGTGCGGGATCAGGCGACAATCCCGCGTAGTTGCTGCCATCCATCTCGACGGTGGGCGCCTGGTTCGGATTGGCCACGTTAGTCGGTCCGACATTCTTGATGAACCGGAGGGTCAGTTTTGCATCGAGATCGGTCTGACTGGTGATCAGCGCCTGCTCGGGGATCTTCCGCTCCTCGCGGATGATATGCCAGTCGAGCACGTCGTAGTCGATATAGGCGGTCAACTGCACAGTCCCCCATGCCGTGACTTCCTCGTAACCGTGACCGGCCGGGTTGAAGGCAAGGACGCCGCGGACGTTGTCGAGGACCTTGTACTGGTACGGGTTGTCCGGCGACCAGGGATCGCCGATATTGAGAATCTCGTCGAACTTCCTGCTCACCGTTTCACTGCCCGCATCGATGCCGACAAATCCGGTCTCGTCCTTCACATGCGGCGACAACCCGGATGGGATCTCCACGATACCCATGTCGGATGGGCCGGTCAAAGCCGGAACAGGGACCGTCACGCTGAGGACCGGCCTCAGTTCGGGACGGCCACTCGCATTCTTGATCCAGTACGAATACGATATGACGAAATTGCGATCATAGGTCATCGGCCGAACGTAGAGAAGGGCCTCATCGTAATCTATCGCGTAGTCCGAGGAACTCCTGATCCTGTCCTCAGGTACATCCCGTCTTCGCATCGGGCCGCTTCGGACCTTGATGGAATCGGTCCCGGTCCACTCGATCGGGCTGAAGTTCAGCACGTACATCGAGATATCGCCCCATGCCGGTGTGGACATGGGCGCGGGTATCTTGGTCGACTCGCTGTATATGCGGCGGAACTTGTTGACGTCCGAATAGTAGTAAGGATTCGCGCCACCGGCGGCGACCATAGGACCGAGACCGGGCAGTTCGCCCATATCCTCGGGATCCATGTCGATGAGTACGGTGCCCGTCACGATGTCATAGCCCAGGATGCCGGCCGGGAGATTCGCGGTCGTACCCTTGAGTCGCTCCAGTTCGGACTGGGCCAGACGATTCGCGAGGGTGAAGTTCTCGCTCTGCTTGACGATGAAGAATCCCGGGGGAAAGAGGCGGACGATAACCAGTATGCCGATCACGAATACTGCGAGCGCTGCAAGCACCTCGACCAGCGACATACCACGCTTATCCAGGATGTGAGTCCGAAGCCGCATGAGCTTCACCAACTGTCCAGTCAAAAATAGAGCGCCCCTTGCGCGCGCTCGCATAGCCATTCTTCAGCTTAGCTCTGAATGGCAAGCGGTTGCACTAACCTGTAAAAAGTCGAAGGGCGCGTAGAATCCGCGATCTCTGCCTTGCCTGGAGGCCCCGTGTGCCTCATTTTTTCGACTATCCCAAGACGCGAAATGTTCCCTCCTGAGACGATGGAGAGAGCTTCAGAGGTCACTACATCGCGTTCTTCCAGACATCCCACCACGTGCTGGTCGCCGGATCACCTGGATAGACCTGCGTCGTGGCAATCGGCTTCACATGTCCGTCCAGGAAGAGCACAAGCTCCATGCTGCCGGCCTGCACGACAGTGCCGCTCAACTGCCGGTGGTAGCTGCACCAGGTGACCACCGTGTCCTCGGGCGGGATCTTCCATCTGAGCTGACGCATGAACTCGGGATGCAGCGCCGCCCACGCGGCGTTCGTGGCCGGCGGCGTCGGATCCTGCCAGACCAGCGAGTAGTGGACCTCGTATTGGGTGCCTGGTACGTTCCTCGGGACCTGGATGTCGTATGAACTGAACGGGTAGACCGGATAGGCCGCGCCTCCTATGCCCGTGCCCCGGAAGCCGCTCACCTGATTGAACAGCGGATCGGGTATGGGTAGGTGAGGCTGAAACTCCTTCTTGGTGCCATTCCGGGCCGCTACCGGGCAGACGAGGATCTGGACAGCCTTGATGTACTCGGGGTAGAGCGAACGCGCCGTCCCGTTCACGACGCCGGCTACGTCCTTGATCTGCACACTCCCGGTGAGATTCGCGGGACCGCAGATGAAGTCGGGATACCTGCCCTCGTTCTGCTGGAACGACTTCAGAGCAGTCCATATCTGGCTCATGTTGTTGAGGCACTGGGTCTTCTTCGCGTTCTCCCTGGACGATGCGATCACGGGGAAAAGAAATGCCGCCAGCACCCCGATGATTGCTATGACCGTCAACAACTCGATTAGCGTGAAACCACTTCGTCTCTTCAGCATTCTAGGTTCCTCCATCGTCGGAACGGTCTGACTCAACTCAGCCCGACGTAGTTTCTCCAGATCTCAATCAGTTCGTTGCCATAGAAAATCGTGATGATCGCGCCGGCGACCATCATCGGGCCGAACGGCACATAGTCCTTACGCGTCTTCTTGCCAATCGCGATGAGGCCGACCCCGATGATGCTACCGAGGGCCACGGCCAGGAAAAATGAGAGGAGCGCGTGGCCGAGAACCAGGTTCGCTCCGATCGCCGCTGCGAGTTTGACATCTCCGCCGCCGAGTGCCTCCTTCTTGAAGGCATAGTAGCTCAGAGTCGCTATCGCCAGGAAGATCCCGCCGCTGACCAGCATCCCGATTATCGACTGCAGCATCGGGAGCCCGTTCGCGAGCCCCGGAAACGGCAGGTGGTACAGCTCATAACCCTCACGCCTGAGCGCCAGGCCGATCACTTCGTGGCCGATGCCTATCACGATGCCGAAGATGCTGAGCTGGTCGGGTATGATCCAGTGATCCAGATCGATGCAGAACACAGCTATCAGGGACGCCCCGAACAGCGCGAACGCCACAAAGGTCAGCAGGTCGTACCCGTATACAAAATACAGAACCGCGAAGAAAACCGCTGTGATTAACTCCACGGTAAAGTAACGCCAACTGATCGGCTCTCCGCAATACCGGCACTTGCACCGTTGTGCAAGGAAACTGAACAGCGGCACCAGGTCCCATGCCCTCAGAAGCGTATCGCACTTCGGGCAATGGGAAGCCGGCTTCATTATAGATTCATCCCTCGGCAGCCGCCAGATCAGAACGTTCAGGAAGCTCCCGACGACCGCCCCATAGACAGACGCTATCGCTATCCAAAACCATTCGGACATACGGGAATCCGCTCTTCCTAAGCTCTAGTTAGCCTGAGTCAGGTTCGTGATAACGGCCAGCAGCGGCATGAACATGGCAACGACAATGAAGCCAACCGCGCCGCCCAGGAATACGATCATCAAAGGCTCGATCGATGCCGTCAGGCTCTGCAGCGCGACATCTACCTCCGACTCATAGAAGTCGGCGATCTTGTTCAGCATCTGGTCGAGCGCGCCGGATTCCTCGCCGATATTGATCATCTGCACGACCATCGGTGGGAACAACTTGCTCTTCTGAAGCGGGTCACCGATCCGGTCGCCTTCGCGGATCCTTGTTCTCGCTTCAAGGATCGCATCGCCGATGATCTCGTTTGCGACAGTGCCGGCGACTGTTTCCATCGCCTGAAGGATCGGGACACCACTGGTCAACAGAGTGCCAAGTGTCCGCGAGAACCGGGCAAGGCATATCTTGTGGTTCAGCTTGCCGAAGACCGGCGCCTTGAGCTTGAACCAGTCGAAACTACGCCGGCCGATCTTCGTCTTGATGAACATCCTGAAAGCCGTGACGAACACCACGAGACTGATGATCATGATGTACCACTTGCTCGTGAGGAAGTGGCTGAAGTTCATCAGCATCAACGTCATCGACGGCATGTCCGTGTCCTTCATGCCGAGTTCCTTGAACAGGTCCATGAACTTCGGCAGGATGATGGTAACCAGTCCGATAACGATGACGAGAGCGACCACCATGACGATACACGGATAGGTCATCGCACCCTTGACTTTTCGTCGCAGCTCCATGTCCTTTTCGAGGAACGTGGACAATCTCTGCAGACTCTCCTCGAGAGCGCCGCCGACCTCACCTGCCCGAACCAGACCAATGAACAGGTTGCTGAAGATGTTCGGGTACTTGGCCATCGACTTGGAAAGCGTCTGTCCGGCCTGGACTTCCTGCTCGATATCAGCGATCACGCGGCGGAGTTTTGGGCTCTGGGTCTGCTCGCCGAGAACGTTCAAGCATCGAACGAGCGAGACGCCGGCATCTACCATGGTGGAGAACTGCCGGCAGAAGATCGACAGATCGCTGAGCTTGACGTACCCGAAACCGCCGCCGGGCGATTTCGGTTTCGTGGTCTTGACCTGCTGGATCTTCATGACCACGTAGCCCTGTTCCTGAAGCTTGCGTGCCAGTGCGGCTTCGGTTTCGGACTCCGAAGCCCCCTGTCTAAGCGCTCCCGTGCTATCTTTGAATGTATAAGCAAAACTTGGCATCGAAGATCACCTCCCACGCGGCATGCAAAGCCGGTGGCATTTTCCCTATTGGTTACCGTTAGTGTTCGGTCTTGAGCCCTGGCGTCCACCGGAAGTGCCTGAGGACACCATCGTCTTGAATTCCATCGCGTTCATGGCGCGAGAGAGGGCCTCGTCGTAGCTGACCATGCCCCTCTGGTATAGATCGCGCAGGCTCTGATCCATCGTCTGCATGCCAAGGTTCGCGCTCGTCTGTATAGCGGAAGTGAGCTGGTGAGCCTTGGCCTCGCGGATCAGATTGCGGATAGCGGGCGATGCGATCATGATCTCCATGGCGCAGATCCGGCCGGGAGTGCCCGCCCTCGGAAGGAGTGCCTGGCAGACGACCGCCTCCAGGTTGTTCGACAGCATGAACCTGATCTGTTCCTGCTGCTCGGGAGGGAAGACGTCCACCATTCGGTCTACAGTCTGCGGCGCGTTGTTGGTGTGCAGTGTGGCAAACACCAGGTGACCGGTTTCAGCGCAGGTGATCGCCGTCGAAATCGTCTCCAGGTCGCGCATCTCACCGACCAGGATCACGTCCGGGTCCTCGCGGAGAGCGGCTCGAAGCGAATTTGCGAACGATCTTGTGTCCTGCCCGAGTTCGCGTTGGTTGATGACACTCATCTTGTGCTGGTGAAGATACTCGATCGGGTCTTCGATCGTGATGATGTGGTGAGCCACCTCGCTGTTGATCTGGTTGATCATGGCGGCCAGGGTGGTCGACTTGCCCGAGCCGGTCGGTCCGGTAACGAGAACGAGTCCGCGGGGCTTCCTGCAGAGGTCCTCGAGGATGGCCGGAAGGCCCAACTCCTTGATCGTCGGGATCCTGGTAGGGATGACCCGGAATGCGGTGGCAACGTTTCCCTTGTCGCGATAGATGTTGACCCTGAAGCGCGAGAGCTTGGCAATGGAGTACGAGAAGTCGAGTTCCAGGTTCGATTCAAACCGCTGTATCTGTTCGTCGGTGAGGATATCGTATACCAGCCTCTGACTGTCGCGAGGGGTCAGTCTGTCATAGTTGGTATGGATGAGCTTGCCGTCCAGCCGCAGAACCGGCGGCACACCAACGGCCAGGTGCAAGTCGGATGAGCCCTTCTCGACGATCAGCCGCAGCAGATCATCGATATGCACGTCGTCAAGAGGGATCGTTTTTGCCGCCGGACGCGGCGGCATCTGAGTTGTCATCGTAGCGTCCTGCAAATCACACCTCCGGAAAATGGTGCATGGTTGATGGCTAATGGTTAATGGTTAATGGTGTTTCATTAACCATCAATCATTGACCACCAACCATCCAATCTAATGTTGTCCCGCTGTGAAGACTACCTTTCGTATCTCCTCGGCGGTGGTTACGTGCGACAGCACCTTCTCGAGACCGTCGTCTCGAAGCTCCGTCATTCCGTTGGCCTTCGCTGCCTCACGGATGTCGGCGAGCGGCGCTCGTCGCACGACCAACTCGGCGATTTCGTCGTTCATGCACATCATCTCATGGATACCTGTCCTACCCTTATAGCCGGTGTGCCTGCATACCTCGCATCCACGTCCTCTGGCCAGGGTGAGAACCTCATCCTTCTCCTTGGGCTGATAGCCGAGAATGCGAAGTTCGGATGCAGGAATCTGATACTCCTCTTTGCAGTTGGAGCAGACCTTTCGGGCCAGTCTCTGTGCGATAACACCGATGACCGTCGCGGAGATCAGGTACGGCTCGACGCCCATATCCACCATTCGGATGACGGCGGACGGAGCGTTGTTCGTGTGCAGAGTCGAAAGCACCAGGTGACCTGTGAGCGACGCCTCGACTGCGATCTCGGCGGTCTCCAGGTCGCGCATCTCTCCGACCATGATGATATCCGGGTCTTGCCTGAGGAACGATCGAAGGGCGGTTCCGAATGTCAGTCCCGCCTTGACGTTGACCTGCACCTGAGAGATACCGGTCAACTGATACTCGACCGGGTCTTCGACGGTGATGATGTTCTTGTCTACCGAGTTGATCTTGTGGAGAACTGAATACTGAGTTGTGGTCTTTCCGCTGCCGGTAGGTCCTGTCAACAGCACCATACCGTTCGGCTGAACGATAAGCTCTTCGAGTCTGGCCAGGTTCGAGGGGCAAACCCCAGCTTGGTCAGACCGATCATGACGCTCGATTTGTCGAGGATTCGGCATACGATCTTCTCGCCATAGACCGTCGGGAGGCAGCTCACACGAAGGTCGTAGTCCTTGCCGTCCTTCCGAACGCCGATACGTCCGTCCTGCGGAACACGCCGCTCGGCGATGTTCATATCGGCCATGATCTTGAATCGCGAGATGAGAGGCGCCTGGATGTACTTCGGTACGGTCATCTCTTCGTGCAGGACGCCGTCAACACGGTACCTGACCCGGACATGGCGTCTGTCGGGCTCCACATGCACATCACTGGCGCCCATCGCGACCGCCTGCTGGATGACGATATTGGCAACCTTGATGATCGGGGCTTCTTCCGCAACCTTGGCCAGCGCATCGACATCTTCCTCGTCGGCCTCTCCGCGCGACTTGTACGAATCGATCGCGTCCTGAACACTGGCGAGTCCTCCGCCGCCGCCGCCACCGCCGGATGGTATCTGCAAGCCAGGCACCGCGCTCACGACGCCACCGCCGCCATTGCCACTTGCCCCGTCACCGCCGGTGTAGTTGCGATCAATGGCGTCAAGGATGGCAACCTCAGTTGACAAGGCGGGCGCGATCCGCATCTTGGTGACCGACCGCAGGTCGTCAAGCGCCATGATGTTGTTGACATCTGCCATGGCAACGGTGAGACTATTGCCATTCTTGAAGAATGGCATGACCTTGTGGCGTCTGGCCATGTTCTCGGGCACGGCGTTGAGCGCGTTGGGATCGATCCGCTGCGTGGTCAAGTCCACGAAGGGTATATTGAGCTGGCGAGCTTTCGCCTGCATGACCTGCTTCTCATTGGCGAAGCCCAGGTCGATGACCAGTTGCCCGATCTCCCCAGGCGCAGTCTTCTGCGCATCTCTGACCTGCTCGAGTTGCTCCAAGGTGATCACCTGCGCCTCGACCAGCAGATCTGCTATGTCCTTTCTCATTGTTGCCATATCTTAACGGCCTCCCAATTTCGTGCCGGAAGCTCAAGGGTAGTCCGAGGCATTATAGCATTCCGGGCTGACTGCCGCAACCGTCCCTATCGGGGATCGGGGCGCAGCCCGGACAGAACCGCTTGCCTCATAACATCCGTCGGCGGCTTCCGACCAGTCCATATCTCGAATGAAATCGCCCCCTGGTATACCAGCATACCGACTCCGTTCTCTCCTCGGGCGCCGGCGGCTTCCGCAGCTTCCAAAAGACGTGTTTTCAAAGGGTTGTAGATCAGATCATATACGAACAATCGGTCATGCAGCCACTCAGACGGGATAGGCTGCTCATCCTCATTCGGATGCATACCGACCGAAGTACAGTTGACAAGTAGATCAGCCTCGACGACGGCGTCTCGGGCCTCCGGACTGTTCAGCGCGATGGCTCGGATGGAGCGTCGCCCTCCCGAGAGAGCCGACCTTAGCTGTTCGGCCAGGTCCTCCGCACGGGTCGCGGTGCGGTTCACTACGGACACCCGCGCCCCGTGAACCGCCAGCGCATGAGCCACCGCCCTCGCGGATCCTCCTGCGCCAAGCACAACGGCTCGACCGCCCTCGGCCGATTTCCCCTCGGCCTCGAGTGATCGCATGAATCCCTCGCCGTCGGTGCTATGTCCCATCAGGACTCCGTCTACGTTGTGGACGGTATTCACTGATCCGATCAGCAGGGCCTCGGGGCTGACCGAGTCCAGAAGCTCGACAGCGCGCTCCTTATGCGGGATCGTCAGGTTTACTCCGGCAATGCCGAGCGCCCTTACTCCCTCAAGCGCATTTTCAAGGTTTTCCGGGATGACATTGAACGGAACGTACACATAATCGAGGCCCAGCTCCTGGAATGCCGCATTGTGCATACCTGGAGAGAGGCTGTGGTACACCGGGTATCCGAAAACGGCGACCACTCTTGTGCGCCCGCTCAATGGATTCGTCAACTCACTGCTCCGCTTTACTTTGACTGCCCTCATCGGGCGATTGTTCCCCTCGTCCCAGCGAAGAGGACGAGGGCAACGCACGGAGAATCATCCTCTCGAAAACCCGGCTGATTCTTGTCCCGAAGAACTCCTTCGGGCTCAATGGTTTCACCAAAATGGTGAAGAGGCTCAATCTATTACCACCCAATATATCGGTAAAAATCTGGTCGCCGATCACTGCTGTCCTCTCAGGCGCGATATTGAGGAGTTCCAGGGCGGGCCGAAATGCGCTCTTCCGAGGCTTCATGCGTCCCTTGACGAATGGGACCTTCAGCTTCTCGGCGAGGATTCTCAAGCGTCCGGGGTACCGCGTGTTCGAGACGATGCAGACCTTCATCCCCTGAGCTTCGACGCTGCGTAACCACTCCAGGATGACGTCCGAGACCTCGTACCCGTGCCACGGGACGAGCGTGTTGTCGAGATCGACGAGCAGCCCCTCGATGCCCAAATCCGCCAGTTCGGCGGGAGTGATGTGAGCCACCGATTCCGCCATGCGGTCGGGGCGACATAGCTCGATAAACCTGCTGAGCTTAACCCGCACGTTCCCTCCGAGCTTTTCCGATGGCCTGCTGATGCTCTTCGAATGTGCGGCTGAATATGTGAGAACCATCCGGCCTGGCGACGTAATACATGTAGTCACGATCGGCAGGACGGAGCGCGGCCTCGACCGAATCGAGGCCGGGACTGGCGATCGGTCCCGGCGGCAGTCCGCGGTTGCGATAGGTATTGTATGGCGAATCGACCTCCAGGTCGCGGTATAGCACCCGATCCTTGTGATGGCCGAGCGCATAGAGCACCGTCGCATCGACCTCGAGCAGCATGTCCTTGTTCAGCCGGTTATGGATCACCGCCGACACGAGCGGACGGTCCTTCGGGATCCTCGCCTCTCGTTCCACCAGCGACGCCAGAGTGACGCACTCGCGGAGGCCCATGCCGCTCCTGGCGATCTCGTCTGCCAGAGGATCCGCAATCTTGTCGGCGAACGCGTCGAGCATCATCTTGATGACAAACTCCTCGGATGCCCCGATCGGCACGAGATAGGTATCGGGAAACAGGTAACCTTCCAGGCTGTCCGGATGTGGAAACGAGGTGTCGAACGACGCGCCGCCGTACAGGGCGAGTTCGTCGAAGCGGTCAGCGCGTCCGATCTGTTCCGCCTGAAGTCGCTCCCCGATCTGGCGGACGGTGAACCCCTCGGGGATCGTGATCCAGCGCGCGGATACGTCGCCTCGTTCGATCTTATTCAGCGCCGCTCTCGGGCCCGCCGCCGGGTCGAGTTCATATGCGCCCGGCTTGAGTGATCCGCTCTTGCCGCTCAGCCTGGCAAGCATCTGGAACCCGAAGGCACTGCGGACGACGCCTCTCTCGGCGAGAATGCCTCCGATCTGGGAGGCGGACGAGCCGTTCGGGATCATCACCCTGACTTTGCCACTCGGTCCGGCGGCAAACATCGCATGCGCGACCCACAGGAATGCCAGAACGACGATCCCGGCTGCTATCAATATACGAACAGACTTACTCTTCATCGTGCGTTTCTTCGGCGGCCGATTTCTGGCGGTCCATGTAGGACTGCAGGATCACCGCGGCCGCGTGCATGTCTATGATCTCTTTCCGCTTCTCGCGCCTGTGCCCGGTCTCGATGAGCATGCGCTCGACCTCGGAGGTCGTGAGGCGCTCGTCCCAGGTCTCGATCGGGACGCGGATTCGCTTCCGGATCTCTTCGATGAACGCGAGGACCTTCTCGGCCTGGATACCGATCGCCCCTGTTAACATTATCGGCATGCCGACGACAATCCGTTCGACCTGGTATTCTTCCACGAGTTCGCGGACCTTGCCGATGTCCTTCCTGACGCTGTCAGTGCGCCTGATGACCGTGACGGGATGCGCGCCGAATCCAAGCTCATCACTGACCGCGACGCCGATTGTCTTATCCCCAACATCCAGGCCGATCAACCGCATTCTTACCTACCGTTTGCACTGACGAATATCCACCGCATGCTTGCCAATGGGATGATCAGTAAGGAGTCGGACACCACTGTTCGTACTGGAGTTGTACTCCAGTACGCGCCACTGATCGGGGAGTTCAACTCCCCCACTCAGTTCGCCGGGCGGGAGTACAACTCCCGCCCGAACAATGTTTGGTTGCAGTCATGCCCCGGCTTGCTGGCGCACGAGTTCCTCGGCCTTCGCGAGGGCTTCGTCGAGCTTCGATGCGTCCCGTCCGCCGGCCTGCGCGAAGTCGGGGCGGCCCCCTCCTCCGCCGCCGGCGACTTTGGCGACCTCACGGATGATGTTTCCGGCATGGAAGCCGCGCTTCACAAGGTCGGGAGTGACTTTTGTCACGAACGCCACCTTGCCGTCCGCCGGCCCGGCGAGCACGATCACCGCCGACTGCATCGACTTCCCCAGGCTGTCGGCCATCGAACTCATCTGCTCGGTGTCGCTCGTCTCGACCTTCGCCGCCAGGAACTTGACGCCGTTGCAGTCGATGGCCTTCGAGGCCAGATCGCCCGCCTGAGACGCCGCCGACTTCTTCTGCATCTCCTCGACGCGCTTCTCGGCGGATTTCCATGAGTCCAGCACGCGCTCGACGGCTTCCGGGACGTTGGCCGGATTGGCCTTGAGCATCTCTGCGGCAGTAGTAAGCAGCTTCTCGCGCTCTCGGATGTACTCCAGCGCGCCTTCGCCGGTAACCGCCTCGATCCTTCGTAGCCCCGCGCCCACACCGCTCTCGCTCATGATCCTGATCAGACCGATCTGCGAGCTGCGGCCGACATGAGTCCCGCCGCATAACTCCAGGCTGAAGTCGCCGATCCTCACCATGCGGACGACCCCGCTGTACTTCTCGCCGAACAGGGCCATCGCGCCGTCCTCCCTGGCCTGCTCGAGGGTCGTCTCAGTGATCGAGAGGTCGAGGTCGTCGAGAATCGCGCGGTTCGCGATCCGCTCGACCTCCTCCAGCTCGCCGGGAGTCACTGCCTGAAAATGTGAGAAGTCGAAGCGCAGGCGACCCGGCTCGACGAGCGATCCGGACTGCACCACGTGATCGCCGAGCACCATCCTCAGCGCCTTGTGAAGCAGGTGGGTCGCCGTGTGATTGCGCATGATCGACATCCGACGTCGCTTGTCGATGGAAGCAACGACCTCATCGCCATGCTGGATCTGCCCTGACTTGACCGCGCCGGTATGAACGCTCAGTGAGCCGATCTTCGCCACATGCTCCACGGCCATTTCCATGCCGCTCGAGGAGATCGTGCCAAAATCCGAGACCTGCCCGCCGGATTCGGCGTAGAACGGCGTCCGGTCGAGCACCAGGTCGATCTTCTCGCCGGTCTGGGCCCCGGTCACCAGTTCGCCGCCCTTGAGGATGCCGACGACCCGCGCCGAGGACTCGAATGCCTGGTAGCCGACGAACTCGGTCTCGGGCTCGGCCCTCTCGATCTCGGCGAGCGCTCCGAGGCTTCCGCCGAATACATCGGTGGAGATATCGCTTCCCTCGCGGGCGCGTCGTCGCTGCTCCTCCATGGCGGTGTTGAAGCCCTGGACATCGACGGTGAGGCCGCGCTCGGCGGCGATCTCCTGGGTGATCTCCAGGGGGAAACCGAATGTGTCGTAGAGGACGAATGCTTCCGCTCCGGGCATCTCGGCCTTATTCCCGGCGGCAAGGCCCTCGATCGCCTCTTCGAGCTTCTGCATGCCCATATCGAGCGTGCGGCGGAACTTCTCTTCCTCGGCCCGGACCGTCCGGACGATGTGGATCTCGCGATCGATAAGTTCGGGATAGGGGCCGTGCATGATCTGAACTACCATCGGAACGAGCCTGTCCAGGAACGACTCATCGAGGCCGAGCACCCGGCCCTTGAGGACCGCGCGCCGGATGATCCTGCGAAGGACGTACCCGCGCCCGACATTCGAGGGCATCACCCCGTCGGCGATGCAGAAGACCGTCGAGCGAATGTGGTCGGCGATCACCCGGAAGGCGATGTCGGTCTCGGCACTTCCCGCAGCGTATTCCTTCCCTGAAATGCGGCTGACCTCGTCGATGATCGGCTTGAACAGGTCGGTCTCGAAGTTGGTCGGAGTCCGCTGGAGGACCGCCGTCACTCGTTCCAGGCCGAGGCCGGTGTCGATGTTCTTCTTCGGCAAGGGAGTAAGAACGCCGCCCTCTTCGCGGTTGTACTGCATGAAGACGAGGTTCCAGACCTCGCTGAACCGGGCGCAGTCGCAGTCCGGGTTGCAGTCAGGCTCACAACAGCCGACATCCTTGCCGAAGTCGAAGAATATCTCGGAGCAGGGGCCGCACGGACCGTTCGGGCCTTCGCTCGGGGCATTGGCCGGCCAGTAGTTCGACTTCTCGCCGAGCCGGACGATGCGCTCAGCCGGGATGCCGATCTTGTCGCGCCAGATGCCGTATGCCTCGTCGTCGTCTTGGTAGACGGTGACCCAGAGGTCGTTGGGCGCAAAGCCGATCACGCTGGTGAGGAACTCCCACGCCCAGGTGATCGCCTCGTCCTTGAAGTAGTCGCCGAACGAGAAGTTGCCCATCATCTCGAAGAACGTGTGGTGGAACGGCGTCGTACCGACGATCTCGAGGTCGCCGGTCCGCAGGCACTTCTGTGCGGTCGTCATCCTGCTTCGCGGCGGGACTCTCTCGCCGATGAAGAACGGCTTGAACTGCACCATGCCGGCGCTGGTGAACAGGAGTGTCGGATCGTCCGGCACGAGCGAATCGCTCGGCGCGACCAGGCATCCCTTCTCCTCGAAGAACTTCAGAAACTTGTCTCTCAGTTCAGTACTTAGCATGCGGACTGCGCCTCCATGAACGCCAGGGTATCCTCGAGGCTTCGGATTCCCGTGGTCGCGCCGATCGCCGTCACACAGAGCGCGCCGACCGCGTTGGCGAATCGTCCGGTCTTCTCGAGGTCCCACCCCTTCAGTATCCCGGTCAGGAAGCCGGCGGAGAACGCGTCGCCCGCGCCACACGCATCGACCGCCTCGACGTCGTACTTCGGGATGCGAAGCTCCTCGTCGGCTGACCGAATGTAGCATCCCTCTTCGCCCATCTTGAGGCCGACGACCTTCACGCCGCGCTCCATGAGCACCTTCGCGACATCGGCCGGGTCATGCCTACCCGTAACCATCCGCGCCTCCTCGATGCTCGGAACGGCATAGTCCATATACGGCAGGCACGGCGCGAGAAGCTCCATCCAGCGGCCACGGGAGTCCCAGGCGGTGTCGAGCGATGTCGTTATGCCCATTTCCTGCGCGCTCTTGAGCACGCTGGCGGTCGGCTGACCGTCGAACGACGGCATCAGGAACGTCCCGGCGACATGGAGTATCTTCGCGCCCTTCACGAAATCGAAGTTGACATCGTCCTCGACGAGGGTGGCATTCGCGCCGAGGTAATGGATGAAACTGCGCTCACCATCCGAGTGGATCATGACCATCGTGCCGGACGTATTGTTGTCCGGGTCGCGCACGACACCACGCGCATCCATGCCGTGACCTTTGACCGTCGAGATCACGAAATCGCCGAATCCGTCCTCGCCGACCTTGCCCATGATACCGGTGTCGATGCCGATCTTGGCCAGATCGACGCCGGTGTTCGTCGCACATCCGCCCGTGTGAAGCTCCATCTGATCGACGAGGACGAGCTTCCCGCGCCCGGGGTACTCGTCAACCGGCTTGCCGAGAACGTCGGCGACCAGGATGCCAAGACAGACTATATCAGCCATGATGATGCATTCCTTTCAGATTGGAGTGCTGGAGCACCGGTCAGGCCCGAGGACCGATTCCGTGCTTTTGTGCCGCCCGCGGATCGTCCGCGATCGCATCCCACGGATCGTCGCCCGGCGACGGCTCTTTGTCAGGCGGCAGCAGATCATATTTCACGAACAGCGCGCGAGTGGCCCTGGTCAGGATCACGCTGCTCAGACCCATGTACAAGATTACCATCGGCACCATGAGGCCTGCGGAAAGGCAAGTGAGGAGTATTATAGCAAACAGGACGAAGCCGGTAAAGGACGGATTGTCGAGCGCGAGAAGAAACCCTCGCTTGAGCAGCTTGAATGTGCTCGGTCGCTGCTCGATCAGAACCGGGAAGTGGTACAGCGCGCTCATCATCCAGATAAGCATTCCGTAGAGGAACAACATGCCGAGGCCCTTGACGATCATGTTCCCATGGGACAGGTAGAACCATGCGTTGACTGCAATCAGCAGGGTGATGGCAACCTGGCTGAACGAGAGCAGGACGGCCCGTCCCCAGTGCTCCCTCGCGCCCCGGAAGAGATCGAGCGGCGTCGGATCGTCGTGGGTGATGATCTTTCGGGCTATATGATACACCCCGGCGGTGAGCGGTCCGAGAAGCAGGCTGTACAGGCCGATGACGAACACGATCCAGGCCATAGGCGACGGCACGCGGAGGGCGGCCCATCCCGAGAACATTGCGACTGCGACACCAAACCAGACGCAACTGCAGAATATCACGATCCCGAGGTAATCGTATGCATCGCCGAATGACTTCTTGATCGTCTTCCAGAATCCAGGCATGGGAAACCTCATATCATTGTAGTGGCCGTGCCTCTGTGCCGGCCTACTACGTCCGCTGGCCGGCACAGAGGCACGGCCACTACAATGCTATTGCGGGACGACTTGCACCTTTACTGAATCCCGCCCGGCGGCGGTCTCAAGGGCCTTGGATACGTCATCGAGCCCGAAGCGGTGCGTGACGAGCGGCATGACTTCGACCTGCTTCGATGCGAGCATCTCGACCGCCCGCGCGTGGGTGAACGGGTTGACGAACGACCCTACGATGGTCAGCTCCCGGTAGAAGATGTCGTAGGGCGAGATCCGCATAGTCTCCTGCGGGCTGACTACGCCGAACTGCAGGATCGTGCCGCCTCTCCGCGCCAGTTTCGGGGCGAGTTCGGCGGTTTCCAGGCGTCCGGCGCACTCGATCACGACATCTGCTCCGACGACCGTCGATTCCAGCACTTCGGCCTTCGGATCGCAGGCCGAGGGGTCGATCTCGACCTCCGCGCCGAGTTGACCGGCCATGCGGCGCTTCCTCTCGTCCGGCTCGCTCACGATCACGCGAGCACCGGCGGCCTTCGCCAGTTGAACCATCAGCAGCCCGATCGAGCCTGCCCCGAGGATCACCACCGTGCTCCCGGCGACGACACGCGCCCGGTCGATACCGTGGATGCAGCAGGCCAGCGGCTCGGCGAACGCCGCTTCATCGAGGCTGACGCTGTCCGGCACTCCATACGCCTGCTCGGCCGGAACGCGGCAGTACTCGGCGAATCCACCGTCGTAGTTCACTCCGACCGCCGTGAGGTTCTCGCACAGATGGATCTCGCCACGGGTGCAGAACCGGCATGTATGGTCCACGATATTCGGATCGACGGTAATCCGATCGCCGACCTTGGCATTCGTAACCTCGTCACCCACCGCGACGATCTCGCCGGAGAACTCGTGGCCGGGAATGACGGGGAACCTGACGATATGCTCGCCGGCAAATATGTGCAGATCCGTGCCACAGACGCCGCACGCGTGTACTTTGACCAAAGCATCGCCCGCGCCGATCTCGGGTATCGGCCTCTCTTCAACGACGAGCTTATTCGGTTCAAGGAATACGACCGCCTTCATCCGTTCACCGTTCACGGCTTTGCCGCCGGATCATTCTGCAGGCCCTGCAGGCGATGGGTCAACTCGTCGACGTTCACCTGCACCATGTCGAGCGCGATGAACAGGCTGTTGCCCTTGACCAACTCCTGGGCGCGCTTCACCATGTCCTTGTAGCCGGAGACGTCCATACCCTTTGTCTGACCCTTGGCGATGAGGTCATTCAGCGTCACCGATGGCCTCCTCCACGACCTCGACCGGCAGAAACCCCTCGGGCCGGATGCCGGTGATCAGCGAAGGCTCCCCAACAATGAGCAACTCGACGCGGTTCTTCTTGGGCTTGACCTCGATCTTCTCGCCCGTTGCGCGGGTGATGATCGTGGTCTGATCCGTCGGGACGTGGACCGTCACCGGATCCCCGGTCGCCCAGATATACAGGCTTTCCTCTCCTCCGGGCATCAGCAGCGCGTATCCCGCCAGCTTGCCACCGAGTACCATGTTGCGACCCGACAGCAGCGCGGGCAACCACCAGGTCCCCACGCCCAGCTTCTTCACGGACCCCCTGGCCATGCCCTGTGGATAGTATACGACTGTAGGGCGGAAAGCCGCGAACTGCGGATCGGACGCCACCGTCGTACCATACTGCGCGAGCCATAGGAGCACGTCAGCGCCTGAGGCCTGCTTCGGGACAGCGCTCTCGTCGAGGAAGAACCCCTTCGCGCCGAGGTCACGAAGCCCGTTGATGTGGGCGAAAAGCTGGTCCTTCTGCTGGAAAACCGCTCCGTCACCTTGTATGCGGGACACGATCCACATGTTCCGAGACGAGTGCTCGGCCATCGAGTAGACGTTGCCTCCCTGGGTCGGGAGGCTCTGGAGTCCACGCGCGGGAACCGCCAGTCCATCGAATCCGAAGGGTTGCTGCTCCTGGAAGAACGGCTGCAGATCATCAGCGGTGAAGACAACGGGCACATCAGCCACTGTGCGCTTCAGGACATCAGCAACTCCGTCCATGTAACTACGCACGGATTCGGAGCGAAACTCCACAAGATCATTCCAGAGGGCAGTGGTCGTCGCCTCCACATCGTACTTTCGGCCGGTCTTGTCGTCATATACCGCAGCGAGTCCCCTGCCCTGTCGCCACATCGGGATCAGGTTGACCGCCTCGTCGAACGATGCTATCTCGTGCCGGAGAACCGACCATGCGACCTTCACGCCGTCGACCGTGCGATACTTACGGCTCAGCCATGCCGCGTACTCCATCCTGAAGCCGGGCGATGTCGGAACGAGAGCAGCGACTTCCCCGCGCAGGCCCAATCGCTCGCCGAACGGATCGGTGAAGAACCGCAGGCCCTTGCCCCACTTGATCTTCGGCAGGACGTATGCCAGCCGGTCCCGGTGCGCGTCGACATCGCTCCAGAGGTCGGGCAGACTCCAATCCTGCGACTCGGGAACGATCACCTTCTGGGGATAGATGAGCAGGGTATGCTCGACGCCGGCCTCGATGTTCGCCTGCACACTCAGCGTGCCCCCGGGAACCAACGCCTGCCCGAGGTCGAGGACCGCGGCGCTCTTCGCGTCACAGAGGGCGTAGAAGGCAAGCTTGGTGTCCGGCATCTCCTTGGTGACAACCCCAGATGTCACGATGCCGCTAACCCTGTTTACGCTCGGATCGATGACGTAGCCGGTGAGCGGCGTATATGGCGAGTCGTCGAGTTCGATGCCGTATGTGAGGCCGTTCTCCTCCAGGAGATCGATGGTTTTCTGCCAGGCCTCGACGGGGATAGCGGATATGCCTTTGCCCGGAGTGATGATGATATCCTTGATCCCCGCAAGAGTGAACGCCTCGAGGTCGTCCCTGTCGGCGGCCAGATTCTCGTCGGTCTGCTCGGCCGAAAGGTACCTGGGCTTGAAGACGAGCCCGAACGGCACGTATGGCGAGCCATCCCACGTCAGTGTATGGGCGGCGTCTATCGTCCAGGGATGCTTGTCGCCGTCCCGGTCCTCATACGTTCCTGCGAACGCGCCGGGGACGGCGATGATAACAAAGCATATCAGTAGGACAAGTGTTGTCTTCATGGTGTCAAGAGCCTCTGAACCGTCAGTCCTGAGTGCGCCGGTGAATGACGGCGTGTATCGAAGGACGGCCTTGCGCCACCGAGCCGTCCTTCGATACACGCCGTCATTCACCGGCGCACTCAGGACTGACGGTACGCGGTTACCGGTACCTATCATACGCGAAATCCGGCTACATCCTCTCAGGTGCGCTGATTCCGAGGAGTCGCAGATTGTTCGCCAGAACCGTCCTCGTCGAGTCTGCGAGCACCAGTCGCGCATCGGTCAACGCTTTGTCATCAGTGATGACACGGCACTCGGTGTAGAAGCTGTGGAAGACCGACGCCAGGTCCTGCGCGTACCGGGTCAGCTTGTGCGGCTCGTATGCCTGTCCCGCCTCCAGGATCACGTCCGGGAAGTCGCCAAGTTTCTTCATGAGGTCGATCTCGCCATCGTGAGTCAGAAGCGACAGATCGGCCTCTCGGGCACTCGGAACTCGTACGCCGTCCTCCTCGACTGCCTTCCGAAGAATGCTGCAGATCCGCGCGTGGGCGTACTGGACGTAATAGACCGGGTTCTCGTTCGTCTGAGACTTCGCCAACTCGAGGTCGAAATCGAGCCCGCTGTCGGTGCTCCTCATCAGGAAGAAGAACCGCGCGGCATCCTTTCCGACCTCATCGATCAACTCGGAGAGGAGAACGACATCGCCCGCGCGCTTGGACATCATGACGAGTTCGCCGCCCGAATACAGACGCACGACCTGGAAGATGATGATCTCGACTTTGCCGGCATCGTATCCGAGTGCGGCAATCGCGGCCTTGGTCCGGGCGATGTACCCGTGGTGATCCGGACCCCAGACGTCGATGACCTTGTCGAATCCCCGGTCGAGTTTGTCGGCGTGATACGCGGCGTCGGCGGCGATATAGGTCGGCTGGCCGTTGCTTCGGACCAGCGTGCGGTCCTTATCGTCGCCAAATTCGGTGGATTTCAGCCAGAGCGCATCGGCCTTCTCATAGGCGTAGCCCCGCTTCTTGAGCCGCTCGATGGATTCCTGAACCTTCCCGCCGTCGTGCAGGGTCTGCTCGGAGTACCAGACATCGAACTTGATACCGAACTTCTCGAGGTCCTCCTTCTGCTGATCGAGCATCATCTTCTCGCCAAGATCGGTGAACGCCCGGACGCGTTCGTCCTCGGGCATGGAGACGAACTTGTCGCCGTTTTCCGCCACGATCTCTTTGGCGATATCGGTTATGTACTCGCCCCTATAAGCGTCCTCGGGCATCGGGTAGTCCTCGCCGAGTTCCTGCATGTACCGGGCATTGAGCGACCTGCCGAAGTTCTGCATCTGGAGGCTCGTCCGCGCGTCGTTGATGTATGACTCGCGGGTGACCTCGTAGCCGAGCGACTCGCACATGTTGGCGATGACGTCGCCGGTCGCGCCGCCGCGTCCATGAGCGATGTGGATCGGCCCATTGGGATTCGCGCTGACGAACTCGACCTGGACCTTGAGTCCCTTGCCGATTTCGGATCGGCCGTACGATTCACCCTGGTCGGCAATCCTGAGAAGAATGTCGTTGAGCCACGTCGGCTTGAGGTGGAAGTTAATGTACCCCGCGCCTGCGACTTCGGCCCGTTCGATGATACCATCGGCCTTGGGAAGCCGTGCGATGATCCTCTCCGCCAACTGGCGTGGAGCGATGCCGACCTCCCGTGCCATCACCATGGCGATGTTGGTCGCATAGTCGCCAAATGCCTTGCCTTTCGGCGGCTCGAGTGCTATCTCAGGAAGCTGGTCGTACTGAATCTCGCCGGCGTCCCTGGCTTCCTGGAGCGCCTGCTCGATGGCGGCTGCAAGTTTGTCCCGAATCATGATCTCTCCTAGCCCTTATTCTGTTCCTCGTGCGCACAAACGTTCAACTCGTCCACGATCGCACCGACATCGACGCCGTGCATCGATGCGCCCTCTTCGATCGTCTCCGCCGATGATATGAGACAGACCGCACAGCCCATTCCGTGCGCGGCGAAGATCTCGGGGGCGCGAGGACAGAGTTCCATCGCTTCTTCGATCTTCATTTCCTTTGTGATTTTACAGGCGGTTTCCATTTCTCATTCCTCCACATTCGTCAGACCCGGGTCGGGTAGTGGCCGTGCCTCAGTGCCGGCCTTCCGCCTCACTGGCCGGCACTGAGGCACGGCCACTACCCGCTCAAAACACCACCGGCAGCACCGAGTGAAGCAGCTCCCCAATGCTCATCATAACTGCCGCGCCGAGCATCACCTGGGGCATTCCCGTATTCCAGAACCGCCGCCATCCCGTCACATGGTAGGCGGGGTTCTCCCTGTATCTCGCGAGCAGGCTCTCACCCGCTCGGATCCCGCTCATCAACTGCCCCGGACTCGCCGGCTTGGTGGTCACATAATTCTGGACATACGCGCCGATGCTGCGCCACGCAAAGATCATGACGAAGATCGTCACCATTGCCACGATCTCCGTTCCGAACGCCTGGGCAATCAGCAGGAACAGCACCACCGCCGCTACTATGTTCGTGCCGCACCTGGGATGCACCCTCGGCATCCTCGCGACGGTATCCGGCTTGAGCGGCTCCCCATGCTCGATGGCGTGTACGACCTGGTGCTCGGCGGCATGATATCCCGACAACGGCGCCAGTCTCAGCAGCAAAAGAAACAGCGGGACGGACATGCCGAACATGATCGTGCGCGCGGTATCCATCCAACCCACCGGATTGAACCCGGTCCAGTTCAGAGCCGCCCAGAGGCGGATGCCGGTCGCATGCTCGATCGCCCAGGCCAGGCCGGCTATCAGGCCGATCGCCAGGTAGTTCAACATCATCAGCGAGACGCCCGCCAGAAACAGTCCGAAATCGCCCGCGCCGGCGCGGATATGGCCGGTGGTCAGATATACCCCCAGCGGTGTCGCCATTCCCGCGATCGAAGGCGGCCGAATGCTCATGGTGAGCGCACCCGCGACATCCGAGCGAGTCACAACTCCGAGATAGCGGCCGTACTCATCGATGATCGGAAGCACTCCTACCCCGTGTTCGTCCATGACCGCCGCAGTCTGGCCCACGGACATGCGCGAGCTGCCATAGACGACTTCACGCGTCATCACCGATTCGACCGCCGCTGTCGCGGCATCAGGATCCCCGTCGCGCTTCACGAGGGCCGACAGAATGCCCGCCTCGCCGACCGTGCCGACCAGTCTGCCCGCATCGAGGACGGGCAGTTCGGTCACGCCTGAGACCCTCAGGGACTCGGCGGCTCGGGCGACGGTGTCGGTCGCGGCGACGGGCGCCACGATCTTGAGAATATTCAGAATCGGCCCATCTCGCATATCTCGGTCCAAACCCTTGCAGAACCTGCCCGATGTGTGCTATTATGAAGTGTTGTGCGTCTCAACATCCGTAGTGGCCGTGCCTCAGTGCCGGCCAGTAACGTGATTGGCCGGCACTGAGGCACGGCCACTACACAAGGTTTTCCTACCGATCAGCAGGAGGTTTACTCGATAATGGCACGAACTTGTGATGTCTGCGGCAAAGGCCCGCAGTTCGGTCAGAATATCCGTCACCAGCACTCCGGATCGTGGGCATTGCGCGCCCCCAAGACCAAGCGCAGATGGAATCCCAACCTGCAGACCGTCCGCGTCGCCAATGGCAAGACCAGCACGCGACAGATGTCAGTCTGCGCCAAGTGCCTCAAGGCCGGCAAGGTCGTCAAGGCCACTTAGCCGAAAAAAGCGAAGTCAGAAGTCAGAAGTCAGGAGTCAGAATGGATTCCGCTTCTTCTGACTTCTGGCTTCTGACTCCTGACTACCGGATTATACTATAATCCCCCTGTTTTCGCAACCCATTCCGGGATCGCATCCGCCGTCTGCAGAGCCGCCGCACCGCCCTGCGCGAGTGCACTGAAAAGCCTCTCGACCTCACCATCCATGAAGTCCCGCTCCGCGTATGACTCCGGCTTCCCGATGACCGCCACTCGCTTCCCCTGCTCCATCGCACGAACCGCCAGGCGCAGGTTCGAGACATTCCCCGAGCCGAAAGGAACCTCCGCCACCACTATGACATCGGCGGCCGAGATGAAGTTCCAGTTCGCCGATTCCGCCGCCTCCGAGACCGGCGAGAACGGCGCATCCTCGACGTACTCGATGCCGAGCGACTCCGCCGCCTCCTGATCCGAGTCGCCGAGGTTGATGACCCCAGCGGTCACCTCGCATCCCGACTCCAGTAGGTGCGTGAACACCGGCAGACCGCTTCCCCCGCCGCAGATGACGTGCGCCTTCAGCCTCGGACGGTCGCTTGCCTCGGCAAACCGCGCCGAAAACGCCCGGCTGCCTGTGGAGAGGATATACGGCCTCCCGGACGTGGGATGCTTCCGCACCCAGACCGACGTGCCGTAGACGCAGCCCACGTTGTTGGCGGTGATGACATCCTCGGGCGGGCCGTCGGCATAGAGTCGCCCATCCTTGACCATCAGGAGGCGACTGCAGAACTCGGCGGCGAGATTGAGGTCGTGCAGGACGACGATGACCGTCTTGCCGTTAGCGGTGTTCTCCCGTCTGAGAAGGTCCAGTATCTCCACTTGATAGCTGAGATCGAGGTGCGCGGTCGGCTCGTCGAGGAGCAGGATGTCGGTCTGCTGGGCGAGTGCTCGGGCGATGATCGCGCGCTGACGCTCTCCGCCGCTCAGTTCCACGATCCTGCGGTCGGCATACTGCAGCAGGTTCGTGCGCTTGAGCGCGTCGGCGGCAAAGTCGAGGTCGGACCGCTTCTCCAGTTCGAACCGCCCGAGATGCGGCGCCCGGCCCATGAGGACGACTTCCAGCACTGTGAACTCGAAGGCGACCGGGCTGTCCTGCGGCACGACGGCGACCATTCGGGCGAGATCACGCCCGCGGATCGTGGATATATCGCGCCCATTGAGGGAGACCGTGCCGCTCGCGGGTCGGAGCGCGCCGACCATCGTCTTGAGGAGCGTGGACTTGCCCGACCCATTCGGCCCGACGATGCCGACGAATTCACCGGCGTTGATGTGGAAGCCGATGTCCCGAAGGACATCGGCTGAATCATAGGCTACGCAGATTCCGTTCAGTTCGAAAAGCTTCGACATACTCATCAGGCCGCCGAGGGATCCGGCGCTGCAGGACGTTCAAGCAGCCCGATGATAGCACAGCCGAGCGTGGGCGGGCAAATCACTGTGGCGGGCTCGGCCCTATTGTCACAGTCACAGTTTCCTGTGGCTCAGGGCGACGCTTGCGGTTCACGTACCATTCGGGGTCTGTACCGAATCCCGTCAGGATCACCGCTCCGAAGCCGATCAGGGTCAGCACGAACACCGCCAGGCCCCCCGCGAACGGCACCAGTTCCACGAGGGCCATTATGAGTATGCCCAGGGCCGCCGCCAGGATGCCGTTTGCGATCGGCCTGTTCACCGCATCCCCGACTTTTCGTCCCACTGCAAGGCCGACCGCGATCCGGGCGAACGCCCAGGCGATCACAACGAGCAGCGCCTCGACCGCAATCAAGGGTATCCCTATGCACGATACCAGCAGCAGCAGGGCGATCGGCAGGATCAGCACGGCCGCCACGACTCCGTAGAGCATCGAAGGCCCGGGCCGGTCGAGTACGGTCTCGGCCACCATGTTGGCGCGCACGGGGAACAGCGCGACCACCAGCACGGCCAGGACTATGAACAGCAGCCCCTTGAACAGGGAGATCAGCCCGCCTATGAGCGCGAAGTGCTCCCAGCCGTCAAAACTCCATCCCTTGAAGCTGCCGAAGAAGGGGAGCCTGATGCTCTGGGTATCGCCGCCGATGTACCCGTCGCCCTCCTTGACAACTCGCCCGCCGACAGCCACCGCGTCACCATCGATGCGGCCTCCGGGCATGACAGTGACGTTCCCCATCACCGCCACAGCATCGCCTGTGACGTGACCGTGAACTACAACGCCTCCCATCACGGAAACGGCGTCGCTGACCGTCTCACCTTTGCGGACGACGACTGGGCCGCTCACCTCGACCTTCTCGGAACCTCTTGAACCGGCCTCCGCGCTCTCCGGTTCGTTGACCGAGAGCGACACCGGCCCCTCGACTATTCCTCCGGCCCCTCGCGTATCGAGAACGCGGACTGCGATAACGTTCGGCTGTCCGAAGCGAATCGCATCGCCTGGGATCCGGTAGGAACGGCGGATGTCGGAACTCGCTTGCGCGGTCGTGGTCGTCTGCCCGATGGGGGTTCCGTTCAGGTACGCCCAGTCCATGTCGTCAATCCGACCAAGGTTGAGGTACAGCACCTTGCCTTTGAGGGTAACCGGAATCACGACAGACTTCTGATACCATGCATAGCCGCTGTAGGGCACCTTCAGATCATCGTCCTTCCAGGCAGGATTGGCCTCAGCGAAACCCTGATCCTCCCAACTGCCGGGTACACTGATCTTCTTCCACGTCGCGTAGTCGTGCCCAGGCTTCTGCCAGCCGAGTTTCTGGCCACTGTCCGTCGGGTCGGTCTGGAACTTCCAGTCGCCCGACAAGTCAATCCTCTCCGACACGATGTTCATCTCACCGGTCCGTACCTCCGCGCGGGCCGTCGTGCAGACAGCGCACAGGGCGACGGTCAGCACTATCAAAGCTCTGGTAACTATCGTTTTCATCTTCGACAAACCTCCGGATTCAGAGATAGCTCAACAAAACATCGCAGACGTCCTGGTCACCCTCCGACGTCCGAAGAAGATCATGAGGACCGCCACCAGGAACAGCGCGTCGAACGCGAGAAACGCCAGGATGGCTGGAGATGCGTCGGCGACCAGCCGCATCGAAAGCTCCATCAGCGAGAGCGCGTTTCGAGCCACGATTCCAAGCACGGCCCAAGCCGTCTTCGCATAGCCGATCGCGCCTACTACAATGCGGTCCACTGACCACGACGCCATCCAGCCGTAGAGCGCGAACCCGAGCGCGGATAGAATCACGAGGCCCGCAAGCCAGGATGCGCCGAGCCATGCGAGGACGGGCCTCGGGTAGCGCACTCCGGCGGCATGCCTCGACGCGGGGTGGGCATCCGGCAGCCGAGCCATCACCGCCCCGACAATATCAACGACAGGCAGATCGTCTCGCCCCTCATCGATAATGCGGCACATCTCCGACATGCCCGCCTGCCACTCGCGGCAAGCCGTGCACTCCTGCGCGTGCCGGGCAGCTTCCGATGCAAGCGGATGGGTTTCGCCATCCAGAACCCCGTTCAGGATCTCTCGTGCCTTGTCGCAGTTCATATCGACACCTCAACTCCTGCCAATCGCCGCCTGAGCCTCTCCCTGGCGAGGTGGAGATCGGACTTCACCGTGCCCTGCGGCCTTCCGGTCGCCTCGCTGATCTCCCTGATGCTCAGGCCATTGAAGTGAAACATCACCAAAGCCGCACGATGGTTCTCCGGCAGCTCGAGGACAGCCTGATTCAGTCGTCTGCTCGTGTCGCTCTGAAGCGCCACCTGCTCCGGCGACTGAGCGTCGGATGCCAGTTCGCTCGCGCCGGATTCATCATCGTCGATCGAATCGGCCCGGCGCAGAGCGCGCCGCCTCAGGGAATCAAGGCAGGCGTTCCGAGCTATGCGGAACACCCACGTGAGGAACTGAGCATCCTGCCTGAACGACTCCAGAGCATGGTAAGCCTTCACGAAGCTCTCCTGGGCAGCGTCGGCCGCGTCATCGGCATTGCCGAGCATGCGGTAACACAGGCTGTAGACCTGGCGCTGGTACTTCCGCACCAACAAGTCAAAGCCCGCGTTGTCGCCCGCGAGGCATCTCTGTACAAGCTCGGCATCGGATGGTCCCAATCCTCCAGCCTCTCTTCACTGCGCCTTCACAGGTATTACGGACGAGGATCAGACGTGGTTGAGGGTATTTTCGACGGGGAGGATGCAGCGACCTTGGAGTGGTGGAGCAATGGAGTATTGGGGAATTGGGCGGCGAACCCAGTACTCCAACACTCCATTCGCTAGAAGTAGTTGAGGTGCATGGCCTCGCGGACCTCGGACATCGTCTTCGCGCCTTCCTGACGGGCGCGCTCGGTGCCGGAGCGGAGGATATCCTCGACCAGATCGGGATTATCTTCATACTTCGCACGACGCTCGCGCATCGGTTGGAGCAGCGTATTGAGCGCGGCAGAGAGGCGCTTCTTGCAGTCGACGCAGCCGATCTCCGCGGTTTCGCACGCCGGACGAAGCTCGGCGACGAAGTCGGGGTTGAAGACCTTGTGATACTCGAAGACGGTGCAGACATCCGGGTGACCGAGATCGGTCCGACGCTGCCTGGCCGGATCGGTGATCGCCATGCTGATCTTCTGAGCAACCTCCGCCTCGGAATCGCTGAGGTAAATGCAGTTGCCGATGCTCTTGCTCATCTTGGCATTTCCGTCAGTCCCGACGAGCCGCCCAACCTCACCGACGAGGGCCTCGGGCTCGACGAGCACCGGCTTGTACAACTCGTTGAACCGCCGGGCGATCTTGCGCGCGAACTCGACGTGCGGGACCTGGTCCGCGCCCACCGGCACGAGGTTCGCCTTACAGAACGTGATATCCGCGGCCTGGCTCACTGGATAGCCGAGGAATCCATAGGTCATGTCCTCGTAGCCATACTGCTTGGCCTCGGTCTTGATAGTGGGATTGTGGCGCAGGACGTTCACCGTGATGAACATCGAGTAGAAGATGGTCAGTTCGGCGATCTGGGGGACCATCGACTGGACGAAGATCGTGCACTTCTCCGGCTCCAGTCCGACGGCAAGGTAGTCCGTCGCCACCTGCCTGACATCGTCCGGAAGCCGCTCGGGCGACTCGAAGTTGGTCGTCAGCGCCTGAACGTCCGCGATGATGATGAAAGTGTCGTACTCGTGCTGGAGCCTGACTCGATTGGCGAGCGAGCCCACGTAGTGCCCCAGATGCAGTTTGCCTGTCGGTCGGTCGCCGGTCAGGATTCTTCCTTTGGTCATGGTGCAGACTGCCTCAGTGCCTGCCTGGGACTCATCCTGTTCTTCTTGGCAGACAGAATATGGCGCAATGCCCGAGGCTTCTCCACCCACAGCGCATACTCCTCATCAGAGAACCCAAGGAACTCCGCCAGCGAGCGACCGTCATCCGACTTGTGCCACAACTCCACATATTGGTCTATATCTTTTGGATCTGCCTGTCCCTCGAAACACAGATCAACGAAAGTTTTTTCGTGCTCAGACATTCAGCATCCGTCCTCTCACAGGCCCCTTGACAAGCTTACCAGTTACAGCGTCCAAGCTGCCCAGGTGAAACCCCCGCTTGTTGAACGCTTCAATCTCACCGTGAAGTGAGTCCCAGGTGTAGAGTCTCTCGCCATCGGGTGATCTCCATACCTTCCGACGATTTCGTACTGTGCTATCGAGGTTATCTAGGAAACCAGGACGTGGTCTCGTCTTGCCAGCCAACGCAGACTCCCCATGTGAGTATCGGTCGTGCTCTTCCATCATTATAACATGATGCAGCCTGAGAAGAAAAGACTGGCCCATGCAGGCGACGATGGCTAAGAGCCCATACCGATCAGTTCTAGTCTTGATCGCAGACAGCCAGGTAACCCCTCATGGCCTCTTGGATGTTGGTCAGCGCTTCTTCTCTCGTCTTGCCCTGAGAATGACACACGGGAAGGGCCGGAACGCTGGCAACGATCCAGCCGCTTTCCCCCTGCTCAAGGACAACGGCATATCTAGGTTTCACTCGCACTACCTCCTGATCCCGTAACTAGAGTAACGCACTGGGGGCGAAATGTCAACGCTCGACAGGTCGGTAGTCCTTCAACCTCGATCGGGATCTGCACGATATCCGACACGCCGGACTTGGTGAGGTGGCACGTCAGGATCGTGGTCTGCTTGCAGTTCTTGAACGGCGAGTCGAAGAGGAAGTTGCCGAGACTGTACGCGATCACCCCGCCGTGGTACTTCTCGACCTTCTGCAGGACGTGCGGATGGTGGCCGAGAATGAGGTCCGCGCCGGCGTCGATGATCTTGTGGGCAAGCTCGACCTGGGCGGGCTGCGAATGCATCCGGTACTCGATGCCCCAGTGGAGGCTGACGATCACGACATCCGCCTGCTCGGACGCCTGCCGGACCTCCGACTCGATCGTCTCGGTATCGAGGTAGGACGAGTTCGGCGCATCCGGGCGGAACCATGCGCCCTCCGGCAGCCACGCGTTCCGGGCAAGGAAGGCGATCCTGATCCCCTTCAAGGTCATGATGACCGGCAGAGCCGCGTCCGACGGAGTGTCCCCCGCGCCGATGTATGCGATCCCACTCTTCGCGAGATAGTGCATCGTCTCGATGAGGCCCGGACGGCTGCAGTCCATGCTGTGGTTGTTCGCCAGCGATATCATGTCGAACCCCCCGTCGGTCAGGCATTCGACGTTCGCCGGATCTGCCTTGAAGCAGATCGGCTTCGTGACCTTGATGCCCCGAGCCGAGAGCGGGCACTCCAGGTTGCAGAAAGCAAGGTCAGCCCCCCGAGTCGTCTCCCGGACGCCCTTGAACGGCCACTCGATGCCGTACTTCCTGATCTGCTTGTCGATCCCGCGGTCGAGCATCACATCACCGACCGCCATGAGCGTGATCGACGGCTCCGGCGCAGGCGGACGCACCTGGCGCTTCCTGCATCCACTCGGGCCTGTGAGTAGAATCGCGATGCCGAGCAGCCAGACTGTCCGCCGGAATTCTAGCAACCTGTACTGTAGACCTCCCTTGGCAGAGGCTCCTCACGGGTAGTCCCCGGCATGAAACTCTTGATCCAGTCCGGCGGCGGCGGAGCTTTCTTCTGCTTCAGCATCTCCTGCCACTTCTCGTCGGTAAGCCGGTCGCTGGAGGGATGCACGAATTCGTGATAGGAGAAGACGGCCCCTCTCGTGAGATAGAGCTTCCCCTCAATGGGCACGACGACGTAGACTTCGTTCGCGTGGCCGACGCCCTCCTCCAGGCAGTCACTCCCGCTGGTGTGGACATCGGCGACTATGGCCATGTTCTTGTCGGTCTCGCTGGTGATCTCATACCACTTCGTCGGTTGACCCTCCATGACCGAGAGCGTCAACCTCTCCAAGTCGGCCCCATAGTACCTGATCTGTTCGTATTCCTGCTCGGTGAGCTTCTTGTTCGTAAGCTCCTTGACCGATATGTCTCTTAGGAAGGTGAGCAGATCTTCGAACTGGCTGAACTTCTCGGCTACCTCGTCAGTGATGAGATCGCGAGACTTCAACCCTGCTCTCGACGCCTTGGTCAGCCAAAGGAGCCGGTTATAGAACTCGACGTTCGGCTCGACGTATCCTTTGGGCATGGGACGGAATTCCCCGCCGCCGCACTCAATACCACTCTGCTTGCCATACAGGATGGTATCGTGCCGAAGCTCGGCCCAGCTTCCGAGCGCTGTGTTCAGGCCCTTATCCGTCCACGCCTGGTTTGTCATAAACGATGGATAGCCTTTCCCGAACGGCTCGATCAGCGAATCGAGGCTCCAGAGCCATCCCCAATAGAGATTCGAGCGCCAGGTGCTCCCCGGCGTTTTGTCGAACTGCTTGCGGAGGCTCGTCCGTCGGGGTACATAGTCATCCCAGTGCGACGGCTCCTTGTAGACGTTGTCCAGGATATCGACCGCCCGGTCCGAGCCAAGGACCGCCATCACGTCGAGTCCTCTCGGGAATGGACGCTCAGGATACATCGAGAGCTTCTGGAGGATCTCGCTGTCCGGAATGTAGCGCTGGCCCATGAACTTGAATTGCCGGCCCATCGGCATCTGACCCTTGCCCTTACGGATATCGAAGAGCCTCACGTCGATCCTCGGATACGGGAGCTTCATCAACTCGTTATAGACCTGCTGGAGCTTCTTCTGGTCCTGAAGCTCGTTATAGCTTACGTTTGGGCCGTAGACCTTGTCCATCACCGCCTTGTACTGGTATGGAGTCAGGTCGTCGGCCTTCCCGACGTAGAAGGCGGTCGGCTCATAGATGCGGTCCCAAGCCTCGATCGCCGGCTTTCCCTTCACGTTGGCATCATAGAGCATCTTGGTGATCAGCAGCGCCTGCCTGATCTGAGGCCACGCCGGGTCGCCGATGAAGTCGCCGGTCGCGTGATTGGCCCCCGTGATCGGCCAGATAACGGGGAACGACATGAAGCCATACCACATCATCGACCGGAAGAACTTCTTCAGCGGCTCACTCCTGGTATAGTGACCGCGCGGTATGAACTGCGAGTAGTCGGGCTGCCAAGGGAAGAGCGCCGACTGCACGCGGCCGGACGCCTTGCCTATGAGATTGAGTTCTGCGGCCAAAATCTTCTGCTGACCGGCTGTTGGAAGCTTCACGTTCTGCCCGATCAGCTTGGCGGGAACGGCGAAGTAGACCTGGTTATCGGCGGCGGCCTTCTTCCACGCCGGATCGGTCATCTCCTTGGCGACGGCGTTGCTCTCCTTCACCATCGACGCTGTGAGCGAGCTGAGTTGGTCGTACAGCTTGCTGGTTTCCACCTTGCGCAGGGTGAAATCGTAGAAGATGTGATAGACCTGCAGGACGCTGTCGGTCGTGACGAAGCTTCCGACATTCTTGTAGTCGTTGTTCTCGTAGATGAAGAAGAGCTGCTGCTCGTTGGTGGGAGCGCCGAAGAACCCATTCTTCGCGAGCAGCGCCTTCTGCTCGGCGGTGAATGTGCCGAACTCCTTCCAGTTGACGACGTTACTCATATCGGCCTTGACCGTATATGAGGCGACCGACGCCTTTACCGTCAACGGCTTGTAGGGAATATCGAACCCCTTCGGCGGGAGTTTCACCAACACGGGGGCAGCAGGCGTGGCGGATGGCGGCTTGCTCAATGCGATCGGCGCGGCCTTCTCCTTCGCGCCCCACATGCCGTGAGTCGCGTAGACGACTGCGGCAATGAGCGCGACTGCCAGGATGATGACGAGATACTTCCTCTTCATGGACTTACCTCCTTAACCTGCAGACTGTTGTCCTTCCAGACATATGACCTGGTGGATGAACCGCTTCTCACCCGGATGGACCGCTTGTTCGCCTCCAGGCCCGTCAGCTTCTCAGCACCTGCTCCATTCCACTCGCGCGTGACGCCGAACCCGTCCCACTTGTAGACCGCAAGCTCGTCCGCGCCATCCCTGGTCTGTTCGACGGCCACGACGCGGACTCCTGAGCCGAGGTCTGCGAGCACGAAATCACTGAATGGCCGGGAGAGCCTTGATCCGAGCCACTTGGGGTACATCGTCTTGCCGTCCCAACTGTAGATGAACGGCCGATTCGCCATGATGGGATGGAAGTGCGCCGTCTTGTAGACTCCGACCATCAGGTCGTCGCTGCCGTCGCCATCGACGTCGCCGATCTGGAGCTTCCACGGCTTGAGGGATTGCGACAGGCCGCTCCACATCTCCTCGAGGGCATCCGGCGTGACCTCGCACAGGCTCACCGGCTTCTCCCCGTCGGTCAGGACCGCGAGGCACCGTTTGCCATTGAAATCGGCGAGGAGTATCCGCTTGACCCGGACCCCATCGAGCCGGAGACGCCTCGCACCGACCTCGATTTCGGAATGGCCGTCGAAGTTGCGCGCGGTCGCCTGCATGCCAGCGAGTGACGTGGTAATGGCCTCAGCCTTATGAGTAGGCCGAGCACAGCCTGCGATGAGCAGAAAGCTGAGGATGCAAAGACAAGAGATGGTTCGCACGTCATCAGTTCATACGACCAGACCGGTCAATCTGTTTCGCTAAGTCGATGTGCTCTTCTATCGCCTCCACGTAATACTTGTCATGGTTCTCCGCCAAGTCGGTTAGCCCGGAATTCGCGAACCCAACCGCTTCTCGTGCCCGTTTTCGTATCTCTGGGTCCATCGTGCCGGCCTTCCGCCCCGTCACGAGCGTGAAGTCGCCCAACGCCTGGCAGCCGATATCGACGAAGCCCGCCTTGTGGAGGAAGTCGAACATCTCGTCCTCGGTGTACGCACCCATCCGCATGTTGAACAACGCCGCCGAGAGCGGTCCGTTCTTCTCAGGGTACAGGACGAAGTCGCGGATGATGATCAGACCGCCGGGAACGAGGGCATCGAAGGCCTTTGGAGGGATGAGGTCGCCCCTGCTGCCGTGCATCATGCTCGACACGAGCACGACATCGTAGCCCTCGCCGAATGGGACCTGCTCGATGTCGCCGACTTGGAACTTCACCCGGTCGGCCATCCCGTAAGAGCCGACCACGCGGTTGAAGATCGGCTCCGTCTCCGGCAGATCGAAGATCGTGGCGCTCAGTTCAGGATACTCGCGGCAGAGGCAGACGGACATCGTGCCCGGACCGCCGCCGAGATCGAGGAGGCGCTTCCGGCCGCTCAGATCGAGTGCATCGGCGAGCCGCTCGGCCTCGCCGTTTACCGCGAAGTCGTGCATCGCCTCGATGAACCGCTCATGGATGAAGCCTTCGGGCACGTTGTGCTTGGCTCGGTATTGAGCCAGGATGTCATTGCTGAGGTCGTTGAAGGGGCCCCGACCAGCCGCCTGTGAGCCAGATCGCATCGCCGATGTAGTCGGGCTTCCCGTGGACGAGGTAGCGGTCGGCGATGAGGCTGTTCGTGAAGCACTCCCCGTCGGTGACGAGCAGCCCGATCGACACGGCGACGAGGAGCACTTTCTCCAGCGCCGACTGCTCGACTCCGGTACGCTCCGAGAGGCCCGCCAGAGTAAGCGAACCGCCCGCGAGTTCGGTGAAGATCTCGATGTTGTTCGCGACGGCGAATGCCCGCGATGCCTCGAACGCCCGCGCGATCCCGAAGAGATCATCCGGCGTCTCCGCCGGGATGCTGTATCCGTTCTCGATTCCTCGCTTGTTGGACATATCCCCTCCTGTCAAGCCTTGATTCCTGACATGACTATACCCTTGATGAAGTACCTCTGCGCGGCGACGAAGAGAATGATGCACGGCGTGATGTGAATCAGCGACGCGGCCATGAGCAGTTCGAGCTGCCCGCCGTACATATCCTGGAACATGCGCAGGCCGATCGAAACCGTGTACTTATCGAGCGTGTGCAGGTAGATCAGCGGCCCCATGAACTCATCCCAGTGGCCGATGAACGAGAAGATCACCACCGTGGTGAGCGCCGGCTTCGAGAGGGGCAGGATGATCCGCCACCAGATGCCGAAGTACGAGCAGCCGTCGATCATCGCCGCCTCGTCGAGGTCGCGGGGGATCGTCATGAAGAACTGACGCAGGAGGAAGATCGTGAACGCCCCGCCGCCGAAGTAGGCGGGTATGATCAACGGCGCGAACGTGTCGATCAACCGGAAGCTGCGCCAGATCAGGAACGTCGGGATCATCGTGACTTGGTGCGGAAGCATCATCGTGCCGAGCAGCATGTAGAAGAGCGCCGTTCGACCACTGAACTTGAACCGGGCGAACCCATATGCCACCAGCGACGCCGAGAACAACTGTCCGATGAGGCACATGACCGTCACGAACACCGTGTTCCCGAGGAACCTCATGAACGGCAGCACGGTCCATGCCTTAGCGAAGTTGCTCCACATGAACGGATGCGGTATCCACTCGATCGGCACGGCACGGACCTGTGCGGCGCCCTTGAGCGCCGAGGTGACCGACCAGAAGAACGGCACACTGACGATCGCCGCTCCGACGACGAGAAGCGCATATATGGCTGTCCGGCCAGCGAATCTACCCATCAGGCTTCATACTCCCACACTCCCATACTCCCACACTCCCATACTCACTTCGCGTCCCCCTCATAGTGCACCCAAGTGCTCGAGTGCTTGAACTGGATCAGCGTGAATACGAACAGAATGATGAACAGCACCCACGCCAGCGCCGCCGCGTAGCCCATGTGGAACTGCTCGAATGCGTGCCGGTAGAGATAGAGCACGTAGAAGAGCGTCGCGTTGTTCGGGCCGCCGCCGGTCATGACATACGCCGCCGTGAAGACCTGGAACGCGCCGATGACCCCGAGCACCATGTTGAAGAAGATTGTCGGCGTCAGGAGCGGGAGCGTCACGTGCCGGAACTGAGCGAGCGCCCCTGCCCCATCGATCCGCGCGGCCTCATAGTACTCGTCGGCGATCCCCTGCAGGCCCGCGAGGAAGATGATCATCCGCCCGCCACCGATCCCCCATAGGCTCATCAGGATGAACGCCGGGAGCGCCCACGTGCTCGACTGCAGCCACTCGGGCGGGTGCGCGATCAATGGATGGTATGCGATGCCGTGAAGCGTCGGGAGCGGGACGTTCATCGTCAGGAAGCTGTTCAGGATGCCGCGCTCGGGATGGAAGACCCACATCCAAACCAAAGCCGACGCGACCGCCGGGGTGAGCGCCGGGAGGTAGAAGAGGGTCCGGAAGACCGTGACGCCCTTGACCTTCTGGTTGAGCAGAACCGCCAGAAGAAGCGAGCCGGTCAGGCCCATCGGGACGGAGAACAGGACGTAGAGCGCGGTGTTCGTGAGCGACTTGAAGAAGACCTCCTGCTCGCTGCCCACGAACATGCGCTGGTAGTTGCCCACGCCGACAAACGTGACATGCTGCAGGTCGTACTTGCAGAAGCTGAGTACCAGTGACGCGAGCATCGGCCCGGCGGTGAAGATGACGAACCCCAGCAGCCAGGGACAGATGAACAGGAATCCCCAGAAGGAGGCACGGTGAGTCAGCGGTTTCTTCGATTGTTGGCTAGGTTTCGACATGCTGTGATATGTCCACGCCTTTGGCGGCTAACCGATCCAGGAAGTAGTTCCCAAATGCAGTGACTCGAGGACATGCGCTCGCCGATCTCATTCCACGCTCGTCCTCGGAGATGTCTCCATACCGTAACTCGAACACATCCCTTACCAAGCCGGCCCACGGTTCACCCACATACTGATCGTATGCATCAGGAACGTGCATCTTGTTGAATAGGAACTCGCCGGTTTCAAGAAAGACCATCGCACGGGCGAAGTGGAGGATTCTCAGTGAGACCCGATGGATCCCGCCGTAGCCTCGATCCTCGCTCTCGGGGTCTGGATCGGTGAGCGGCAGGACAATCTTGCACTCCAGCGGGTGTGAGCCGTCGGTCGGGCGGCAGTGAGCCTGCTTGATCCAACAGAACGGAGACTCAAGCACGTGTTGAAGCATATCCTCCGGTCGGCTGGAAACGATCCGCGGACGGATGTCCTCGCCCCACAGGAGCTTGCTATGCTCCTTGACCGCGAGCTTCAGAACCGGCCCGCACCGCAAGCTGTCGTACAGCTCGGCGAAATCCGCCGGATCGTAGAACGGCCTCTCGACATAGTTGTACATCGGATCGAGGTTGTACTCCATCAGACGGCTCAGGTGTGCGACGATGCCGAGTCCCGTTCGACTGCACTCCTCATCAGCGCCGTCCTTCCATACGAGACAACAGTCGATGTCGCTGTCCGGCGCGACACCGCCGTGCGCATAACTCCCGATCACGAAGAACGCGCGCAGAGAGTCGCCCACCGCAATCCCGAGCGTGTTGGCCAGACAGAACAGGAAGTCATCGATCCTGTCATCGCCAGTTGGCTCGATGAGGTCCGATGCCTCGATGCGCGGGAATCTACTGTGTATCGCCTCTGCCCTGGTCATCTCTACCAATCCTCCTCGTTGAGCGCCTGCTCGATCCTCGGCTTCATGAACGCGACCGCTTCCTTCGCGTCCAACTCGTTCGTCCACATGCGACTCAGGCCGCGATTGAGTTCTGTTGTCCACTGGATGAACTTCTTGTCGATCGGCGGGCGCTTGCCGTAATCCATCTCGCTTCGGAACACGTCGGTATGGTATGGACGAGTGTGCGCCACCAGGTACTCCGGATCGTTGTAGACGCTCTTGCGCGTGGTGATCCAGCGCCGAAGCTTGCCGCAGATGTACATCTCCGACTTCGCGCTCGTCACGTACTTTACGAATTCGTATGCCTCCCGGGGATGCTTGCTCTCGATGTAGGTCGCCATCACGTTGCCCTTGAGCGGAGTGAACCTCCCCGCCGGACCCGCGGGCACCGGCGCGACGTCCCACTCGAACGCGCCCTTCGAGCCCTCAAGGATCACCGCCGTCTGCCCCGACCAGCCGAAGTACATGGCGATCCGTCCCGACTCGAAGCTGAACGCAGACATCGCGCCCTCCGCCGGGGTCGGCAGGACGTGATGCTTCCATCGGAGGTCCTTCATGAACTGGAGCGCGCGGATCGACTCCGGCGAGTCGAGCACGCAGCGCTTGTAGTCCGGCGTCACGAGTTCGCCGCCGAACGACCAGATCACGGTCCAGTGATGCGGCATCAGCGTCCCGAACTGAGTGTATCGCCCGCTCGAATCCTTCTTGGTGAGCGCCTTCGCGGCTTCAAGGTACTCCTTCCAGGTCCAGTGGCCCGCCGCATACTGCTCGTAGGGATCGGGGATGCCGGCCTCGCGGAACAGCGTCTTGTTGTAGTAGAGGACCTGCCCGCCGAACGCGATGTTGAACCCGTAGAGATGCCCGTTGTATGAGCACTCCACGATCGGCTGAGGGAAATAGTCGTTGATGTCCAAAGTCGGGTCGTTCTTGACGAACTCGTCGATCGGGCGGAAGTACCCCTTGCGGACGAGCGCCGGGAAGTAGTGCAGCTCGACCTTCATGACATCGGGGGCGGTCCGGCTGGCGAGCATGATCTGCTGCTTCTGGTGGTAAACCGAGTCCGGCACCATGAAGAGCTTGACCTTGATGCGCGGGTTGTCCCGCTCGAAGTTGTCGATGATCTGCTGCTCGACCTTGAGGTGGCTGGCGTTCCCCCAGGCCATGTAGGTGATGGTAACGACGCCCGTGTCTCGGCGCGCGCATCCGCCGATGAAAACGAGCATGAATGCAGCGATCAGATGGATTCGTGCGCGGGTCAACTTACCCTCTGGCAGAGTGATCGCCCCTCACAGGGACGTGCCAGAGTATTACTCACCACCCGCGCCTTTTCCTTCAGATCAGGGTCTGGAGTAGTACAGGTGCGCACTACCGTCGTCGTCGGATCAGTGCGCCGAGTGCGAGAGGCCGCCTCCGAGCGCCCGAGCTGCCCCCGCAAGCGAGGCCTTGCCCTCATGCACGTTCCGAGGCACGTGAAAGCGATGCACGTGCGTCTACACCAGACAATCCGACTGCTTGACATTCCGGGCCGCCCGACCTTACACTGTGAATCACCAAAGTGACATGCGTAGAGCTGCGAGGCAACACTATGGTAGAAGAGACCAAGTACGTCTGGTGGACGCTATCCTATACGCCCCGAAGTTGGGTGGAATTTCCCTGCATGTCCTATTCCTGCTTTACATTTATTGCATCGCATGCCGGCTGTAGAGCTGCTGGACCAAGGAGTACATTATGGAGACTTGGAGGCGCTGGGACGGTCCCGATACTTCATCCGATTATCTCAGCCTCTTAGCTGGATGTGCCAGCGAGGCGCTGTATACCCTTTTCGGACGGCTGTATTACAGCGTCGCGGGACAGCCGATGAAGGAGGTCCTGGACTTCGCCAACCAGTGCTACGTACAGGCCAAGGATAACCAGGCATGGGACGACATCTTAGCGCGATTCGCGGCTTCAGGGGCACCAGGTATGTTCGCCATGGTCGGCGACGCGGGAGTGGGTAAGACCGAGTATCTCTCTCACTTTGCTTTCGAGACGTGCGCTCTAACCGGGGACAGCCCGACAGTTGCACTATTCGTCTCATTTGATACAGGAGGCGCACACTGGACCGATAAGATCAATCGAAACATCGACCAATTCATATGCGAGAACTATCGTGTTCTTTCCCAGCTTCATGCTGATCTGCCTGAGCAGATAGCTGTTTTTCGGAAGGCCTTCGGATATGATACAGACCTTGATCCTACACCCTCAGGTTTTGATATTGTCCGCGTGCTTCGAACAAAGATAATGGGCCGCGTTGTGGAAGGCTTGAGAAGCAAGGGTCGGAATCTGCTGTTGATTATAGACAATGTGGATCAGAGCGACACCAGACAACAAGAGGATCTCATTTCGAGAAGAGAGGAACTCCACAGGGAACTCCCTTGTCCTGTAGTGGTCTCCATACGGCCAGAGACGGCGGCACGATTGCGTCGCGACCTCGGCCGGCTCTTTAGTGTGTTGCCATCGTTTCGAAGAAAGATGCCCGCGCCGTTGGCTGAAGTGTTGGAGCGTCGCATTCGTTACCTGATCGACTACGGTGCACAGGACCGACGTTTCAGCGGGCTTGTAATACCAGTTTACCACGGTGCGGGCCGTGTTACAGTGGATTTCTCTGTTGTCCTGCAGGGCTTGTTGACGTTGATGCAGCAGCCGTTCTGCGTTACGCCAACTTCACCCGCGGTCACGTTTCTTGATCTAGCCAGCCGGCTGTGTAACGAGACCAGCCTCACAGCGGCTCTCACCCAGATCGTAGGCACGCTCGCGTCCGGACACCTGCCCGCTGAACTCATGACACGTGTCATGTCAGGCTATAGACTTGACCTTGTGGATCCTGAAGCGCTGATTGCCGCGCTAGTGCTAGGCTCAGACACGCGGTATACCGAATACGCTGAGCACGGAAGGGCAGGGAGTTCGGTGATCAATCTGTATGACTGCAACCTGCGCCAGATGCCACGAGGACCGCTTTACACGTGGCTCAGGCCTCTATGTTTGATAGCACCCCATGCGGAATCGGGCCCAATCCCGCACGCTGAGCTGGTATCTAGTATGTGCCAAGCGTGGCCTCAGAGAGTTTGCTCAGAAGACGTTGAAGCGACAGTCCGCCTGCTCCTAGGCCACCGCCTACTGAATGAAGATAACGATGGCTTATCAATCACTCACGCCGGAGAGTCGTATATCGACACGCTTGCCGTTTCCCGGGTCTACCTTGATTCCGTCCATCGACGAACCATGCGGGATGACGAGCCACTTGCTGCCCACCGAGGAAGAAGTCGTCTGGTTCGTGATATTCTTGCTTTTGAAGTGTTTCTCTCGCGCACCCTCAGAGAACTCACGGAAACCTGCGAGGCTGAGAGGGTAGAAGCATGGCTGGGATTCCTGGGAGAATACACACTTAATAGAATAACGCTGCGCACCCAGGACTACGTTCAGCGCCTACTTGCCAGACAGGTGCATACGACGGAATGGGTCTGTAGTGACTGCCCGCAATGTGTCCTCTTCGGAAAGCGAGCGTCTGTTCCAAAGGAGATCACCGCAAGACTGGATTATCCCAACCCATGGCTGGCAATGGAGGCATCGGATGTGGCCGTCGAGACCGGAGCGACCTGGACACAGATGCGTTATTTCTTTGATGGCGAAGTACTGTCTGTCATATGCAGTGAACCCACCGCTTGTGGTGCACCATGCCCGGGACCGGTCCGTTTGGATCTCACGGGTTGGATCGACTCGGACACCTACAATGGTGAGTCTGCTTTAAATCGCCAAGTGCTCGAAGAAGAAGACAGACCGCGCCACGTGACCAGGAATGGTGGACCAAGCAACGGCGACCTTCGAGTCCGTATCAGCTACGCGGAGATAGACTCCGCTACTGCGAGACGGGTGGTTGCTCAACTCGCAGCAGACGGAGTTCTAGTCGACCAAGCGAACTACAGCGCATCTGTGCAGGGGTCAGCGGGGCTAGTCGGTACGGTTCTGGCCGCAGGAGACTGTCTTATCGTCTTGCTGTCACCCGGGGCAGTAGAGTCCGCTGAGTTGCGGCCCATTCTGGAGGGGGTGGGGTCTGGTGAACTGTCTAGCAGAGACATAACCGTCATTCTGGCGATGATCGAAGACTGCGAGGTTCCGGATGAACTGAGGGACTACTGCCTCTTAGATATGCGAACAAGCTTCAGCGAGGGCGTGTCAACACTAGCAAGAAAGCTGCGGTCGGCAAGTAGGCTGGATTTCTCCAAACTGAACGATGACGAGTTCCAAAGGCTTGCGCTCAATGTCGCGGAGAGGCTGGGATTTGTTGAGTGGGCTCTGGATGGGACAGATCAACCAGCCGGCGATGCAGCCTCTATACCAGCCGACACGGTGTTGGCGCATCGTGACATGCCGACTGCGGTGTCTGCTGAGACCTGGGTGATTGCTGCCAGATTGTACCCACAGGCTAGGGTCGATCTCAGGTCTCTACGCCGGCTCCGCGAGAATGTGCACAAACACGCCGGATTGAAGGGCGGTCTTCTTGTGACAAACACTCATCTAACTTCCGCGGCACAACATTGGCTCCGCGAAACTCAGAACGATCCCCCAATGATTCAGGTCATAGACGGGGCAAGACTGAAGACTCTGTTACTGCAGTACGACGATCTGGCTGAAAAATACTTCCGACGCAGCTGTTGAAGAGATGAATCTCGCCACTGATTTCGTCAATAGACTCGAATGCTGTCCAGCGGGTCAGAAGGGATGGAGAACCTTTGAAGACCTGTGCGTGGACATTCTCATCCACCTATTCGTTCCGCCGCTATCTGCACCCAGAGTCCAGTCCAGTTCGACTTCCTGTACAGACCGACGCGATGCCATCTTTCCGAACAGAAATCTGTCGGATATCACCCCATGGGGGTTTCTATTCCACGACCTCAAAGCTCGAATGATATTGTTCGACTTTAAGAACTATCATAGCAAAGAGATAGGTAAAGACCAGGTAGATCAGATTGCGGCCTATATGAGAGAACCCTGGGGTCAGCTCGCGCTGGCAGTGTGTAGCAAGGAGCCTTCCCCGAGTGCTCGAGTACGTCAGCGTGCCCTGCTTGACCGCAAAGGGACGGTGATAGTTCTCTTGACAAAGGAGCAACTCAAGGAAATGCTCTATATCAAGGAGCGAGGTGATGATCCTGCTCGCCTGATCTTGGACTTGATCGAAGACCTGTACTGCTCATCCGACTGACGGCATAGCCGAATGGCATCGATTTTCGTGCAGACTTGGTAATCCGTCCCATTCACCTCCCGATTCGTGAGCGGTATGGCAGCAGTATGAGCCCGCATGAGACAGATGGGACGTATGGGACCGATGTGACGCTCTGTCCCTATTCGCCCATTCGTGCTATTCGTGTTTCCCATACTGCCATGCCGCGTCGTAGCAGGCGACCACGTTCGTGGGCGGGACGTTCGACTGGACGTTGTGGATCTGGTTGAACACGAACCCGCCGCCGGGTGCAAAGATCTCGATGCGCTCGCGGACATGTCGGTCGATCTCCTCGGGCGTCGCATTCGGGAGCACCGACTGCGTATCGCATCCCCCACCCCAGAACGTCAACTTGTCGCCGAACTCCTTCTTGAGCCGCCGAGGATCCATCCCCGCGGCCGAGGTCTGGACCGGGTTGAGCGCCTCGACGCCCTCGTCCACCAGGTCGCCCATAATGTCGTAGCACGATCCGCAGGCGTGGAGGAAGACGTGGACGTCCGAGTGCTCACGGATGAACCGGTACTGCTTCGTGTGGCGCGGCTTGACGACCCGCCGATAGAGATCGGGCGAGAGCATGGTCGCGGTCTGCGTGCCGAGATCATCGCCCATCTGGATGAGTTGGACGTACGGGCCGATCGCCTGCAGGTATGTGCGCAGGTCCTCCATGTAGACCTCCACCATCTTGTCGAGCGCGTAATCGACGACCTCGCTGCCGAGCGCGATCTCCATCATGAACCGCTCCCATCCGAAGGCGTTCTGGCCGCCCTCCAGGATGTTTCCGCCGAATCCGAACATGATCGCGTAGTCCGTGTTCTCATAGAGCCACTTCGTCCGCTCGATCAGCGGTGTCAGGCGCTTCGGATCGGCGGGCTTCATATCTAATAAACGGTCCACGTCGGCAAAAGTTACGGCCTCAGCGAGAGGATTGTGGCACGGCTCGAAGTAGAGGCATCCCTCGGGCATGCGCTGGATGTCGCGGCCGGCCGCATCACGAATCACGAGTCCTCCCGCACACGGAACGGGGTTGAAACCGACAGGGACCTTGGCGGGCGAGCCGTCCGGGAGCGTCCAGTCCTTCCACTCCTCAGCCCACCGGCCGAGCATATTGAGACTATCGAGCACATCGACGTGGAAGCGGTCGAGAATCGGCTGCTCGGGGAGCGCGAGTTGCTGCATGGTATCATAGACGCGGGTCTCGCCCCCGGTGATGCCGAGGTGCGCCTTGAGTCTGTTGTACGCGATCGCCATGATGCCGGTCGAGCGCATCCCGCCGAAGTCGATCGGCACGCGGTCCGGCTCCTTGTGCGCGAGGGTGGTCAGAACTCTCTCTCGTGAGGTCATTGATGTCCTCCTTGTTTGTGGGACTTTTCGGCGGTGTTGGGGAAAAGTCCTTGGAACCGCCAAGACGCCAAGTCCGCCAAGGAAGGGGAACCACAGAGACACAGAGGGCACAGAAGAATTCCGGATTAGCGGTTTCTTTCCGTATTTTCCTTCTGCTTCCGTGCTTCCGTGTTCTACGCCTTTCGATCGCCAAAGAACCTCTGCACATCGGCCATGTTGACCGTGACGGGGCACTGGGGGAGGAAGCGGATGAACTCCTTGCCATACATCTTCTTGATCAGCCGCGAGTCGAGGATCGCGACGACTCCCCGGTCGAGCTTCGTGCGGATGAGGCGTCCGAATCCCTGCTTGAGCCTGATCTGCGCCTGGGGCATCGAGAAATCGCGGAACCAGTCGCCGCCGGATGCCATGATCGCATCGGTGCGCGCCTTGTTGACCGGGCTGTCCGGCACGGCGAACGGGAGCTTGTCGATCACCACGATGCTGAGCGCCTCGCCCCGGATATCGACGCCCTCCCAGAAGCTGTGGACGCCGAACAGGCATGCTTGATCCTGCTCCAAGAACGACTGGACGAGCGCCTCGTTCGACATGTCGCCCTGCTTCATCATGGTAAACGGCAGCCGCCCGAACAGCCTATCGTAGACGGCATTGAGCATCCGGTATGAGGTGAAGAGCAGGAACGCCCGCCCGCCGGACGCCCGCACAAGCTGCTCGATCTCCTCGGCGACGGCATCCGTGTACATCGGATTCTCGGACGGGAATTCGAGATGCCGCGGGATGTAGAGCATGCACTGCGTGGTGAAGTCGAACGGCGAATCCTGCGCGGTCTCGACGCACTCGGGCACTCCGAGCCGGCCCCGGAGGTAGCCGAACGTGCCGGAGTTCGTGAGCGTCGCCGAGGTCAGCACGACGCTGTCGATCTCCTTCCAGAGGTTCTGCTTGAGGATATCCGCCACGGAGAGCGGCGAGTATCGGAGGAAACACGGGCCACCCGTATCCCCACGCCGTTCGGGAGGGAGTTGGACTCCCTCCCGCGACACTAGGGCTGGGAGTTCAACTCCCGATTGAGTCCTGCGGGAGGGAGTCCAACTCCCTCCCGAACGGCGTGGGGATGCTCCGCGCTCGCCCCACTTGAAGAAGCCCTTCTCCGTGCCGAAGAAGAGGAGCGTCATCTCCTCCTTCAAACGCGCGGTCATCCTGCGCAGGCCCGAGAGCCGGTCCTCGAGTTCGGGCTTGCCGGTTGTATCCTGCTCGGTCAGCTCGCGGTTGAGCCCATCGAGCATCGAACAGATGACCTTGACTGTCTCCTCGACCTCCGACTTACTGTTTCCGCGACAAACCTCATGCAGGAAGAACTCCTGCTTTGGGTGGCCGGCGAAGAAGTCGAAGAGCGCGCGGTTCAGTTCGTCGAGTGTCTGTATCCGCTGGGGATCGAGGCCGATGCCCTTGACGCGCTTGATCCGCTTCAGGAGACTCGGCACGCGGAAGCTCGCACACTCGATGCCGAACGCCTTAGTGGCGATGTCCTCCAGGTGATGGGCCTCATCGAAGATCACGGCATCGTATGCGGGGAGGACCCCCGCGTTCGGGTCGGACATCCGGATGCCGAGATCGGCGAAAAAGAGCGAATGGTTCGTGATGATGACATTGGCGTCCTGGGCCTCGCGCCGCATCTTGTAGTAGAAGCACTTTCCGACGAATCGGCACTGCTGATTGTGGCAGGTATCCTGGTTCGAGCAGATGTCCGACCAGTCGCCGAACTGGAAATCCAACTCGCCGACGTCGCCGGTCTCGGTCTCGGCCGCCCACTTCTCGAGCTTCCTGAGGTTCGGGTCGCCGATGAGGTGAAGCTGCCCGGACTCGGCGTCGAAACTGTTCATGCAGAGGTAGTTTCCCCGGCCCTTGACCACTACGGCCTTGATCTTCCGCTCGGGGAAGACGCTCTGAAGGAATGGGATGTCCTTGTTGAGAAGCTGGCTCTGGAGGTAGATGGTATGCGTGGAGACGATGACTTTCTTCCCGGTGAGGCTGAACTCGATCGCCGGGAGCAGGTAGGCCATGCTCTTCCCGACGCCGGTGCCGGCCTCCGCGAGGCAGTGGTGCTTCGAGGCGAGCGCGCGCTCGATAGCGAGCGCGACCTCGATCTGCTGAGGCCGGTATTCGTAACCCGGCATCCGTTCTGCAATCAGTCCACTTGGGCCAAGCGCCCGCTCCAAGTCCATCTTCAAGCCTCGAACACACGTTCCAACGCATCATTATAGGAGAAATGACGGGAGGGAGCAAGGAAATGGGGAATGGTTGATGGTTCATGGTTAGTGGCGGACGGAGGTCTGCTTCCCATCAACCATGAACCATCAACCATTCCCCATTCCCAAAACAAAACCCCGGAGTCGGAACCCGGGGTTTGTATCTGAATGCCACCATGCAGGTGTCAACTACGTCAGTTCTTGAACGGCCGGTCGACGTACACGGCCTTGTCTATGAACGCCCAGTCCAGGTCGATCGGCTTCAAGACCTTCCAGAGTGTGCTGTTCACGTCCTCTGAACCGACCTCGACTACCGCCGGCTTCTTGCTAAGCGATCCGTTGGCGATAATCGTCTTGCCGTAGTCCTGCGAGATCATCTGCAGGATTCCGTACAGGGTTCGGTTTCCGCCTCGCATACCCGATCCCGACGTGACACCCAAGGCGTCGCTCGAGATCGGTCTTGCATCCTTATTCGGGATGAACACGAGCTTCGAGAACGGAGTTTTGCGGAACTGATACGTGACAAGCAATGTGATCGGCACGGGCTCGCCCTTGGAATTGCTGATCCCCGGGACGGTCAACTGGACCGGACTGTCGCCGAGCACGTTACCGCTCCACATGGGCTTCCGGTCGCCGCCGGGATACAGGGCATATGTCCCGACTGGGAGCACGTATACCTGGGCCGGAATTCTGTTCGTCACATCGCGGGCAAGCGCCTTATTGTTGATCGTGAGGATCAACTCATAGTAGCTGCTTCCGGCACAAAACTCAGTCGATGTCACCGAGACCCAGAGGGCATTGCCCAGCCGGGTACGGGACTGCCAGTCTTCCTTGGAGTCGGATGCGGGGGCGGCCGACAGTTCATCGTCCGGTCTGCCTCCCACGCCACTGACGGACGTTCCTGGGTCCTGACCGCCAAACTGCTTGAGCACGCCCTGCGGCACGTTCAGCAGCACCATCGCGAGGATGGCGCCGGCACATGCCACCGCGAGTGCTCGGGCGGGCAGCAGTCGCCCGAAGACATAGTCCCACGTCACGCCGAGGAAGCCCTGCTTGACGGCTCTCTTCTCTTCGTGCTGGAGTCGGGCAGCCCTCATGACCACATCGTGGCGGAAGCTCGAGGGAGGCTCGACCTCAGGCAGGGTACCGATCACATCCCAGGCGCGACCGAACGACTTGAGGTCGCCCCTGCAGCCGTCGCACTGGTCAATGTGGGCTCGCACTGTCGCGGTCAACGCGTAGTCAATGCTGCCTTCCAGGTATTCCGAGAATAATTCTTTCGCTCTTTCGCACTTCATGGAAAGTCCTCTCCCTCACCTCATACATCGCCAGTCGAATGTGTGGTCAGATCCGGGCTCTGACTCTCCTGATCGGTCCCTTGAGGTGCGGAACTTCCAGGTCCTGATTTTCACTAATTCGACGGCGCTATAGGTCGAAAAGTTCCAGTACCGGCCCAAGTTTGTCCCTGAGCGCAAGCCGGGCTCGATTGAGTCTCGACTTGACGGTACCGATTGGCAACCCCATAATCTCAGCGATTTCCTCGTAAGACTTCCCTTGTGTATGAAATAAGAGGACCATAGCCCGCTGATAATCGGGGAGTTGCTGGATGACTGACTGGAGCACATCTGCGCGCTCCCTTGCTTCCAGCAGCTCTTGCGGGCCTGGCGACGAGTCTTCGATCTGGCGGGTTACCGTGCTTTCGTCCAGATCGATGTACTCGTCCAAGGGAATATTCATGTGAGCTTTCGACCTTTTCCGTTCGTCAAGGTAGAGGTTAGTGACTACGCGGAAGAGCCATGTTGAGAAGTTTGCATCCCCCCTAAATGAATCAATTGCGTGAAAAACCTTGATGAAGGCCTCCCCCGCTATATCGTTTGCGTCGTCGTAGTTTCCGGCGAGACGGTAGGCGAAGTTGTATACCTGTTTCTCGTACATGCGCACGAGATCGTCAAAGGCAGACAGATCGCCCTGCTTGCACCTTTCGATTATCGCGCATTCGTTTCGACGCACGTTTTTTGCATCACCACGCGTCTGCACGATGCCGCTCTCCAGTCCCTCGACCCCGTCCAAAGCTGACCTCGACTACCGACGTTTCGCGGGTCAAGTCGTTACACTAAGCGTTCCCAATCGGGTTGGCGCTCTATGCATAACGGAATTTCTGCACCGCGATCTCGGATTCCTTCCGCTCACCGAAGCGGGCGGAAAACACTACAGGTCACAGGCTGCACGACACGGTATAAGGAACCGGCCCCGGTCACTCTCGAACGCACCGTGATTGCCGTCTACGTCCAGTGCATCTCCAACACGGCTTTCTCACGCCACATAAGGTTCGGATCAGTCGACCAGGTTCGGTCGGCTGAGTTCGGATTCCGATTAAGGAAAGATGCCATCAGGAGTGCATTACAGCTCTTTTATATGGAATCCGAATCGCCGAACAGATCAGGGCCAGTCCCGAATCGCGGCCGTTTTCAGCAGTCCACTATGACCTTGTGAAGGTACGCTCCCGTTCGCCACGGGTGACAGATCGTATGAAGGACTGATATGAAGGTATGATTGCGGGATTTCTCCCACTTCGTATGACGGCGTTACCTGCCGGCAAGGTTCCCAGTGCGTGTCCGGTTTTTTGGACTTTTCTTCAACCCTGAACGCACCCGTCCCCGTGCCTTGGCTCTCACGCAGCCCGGAGAACCCTCCTATCGTCCGCTTCTATTATATCACTTTTTGCCGAGCGCGGGCACCCTGAAAGTAACAGTTCACGCTTGGGGATAACGAGTTTGATCAGGCAGGGAAGAGGACAGACTTGCCTGCGAGCAGTTGCCTGCATGATTCGAGCATGTCCAGACCCCTGACGTGCCATGTGCCAAACAGACTCATGAGCGTCATCTTTGTCTCGGAACCCTTCGCGCTTCGTGTGCCTCCGCATACCTTGCGGGCGATCACACACGGCCTCAGCGCTCGTTCTGCGCCATTGTTGTCCGACGGTACTTCCGGGTACTCTACGAACATGAACAACTCGTGCAAGCGATCTATGAATCTCTTTGCCAGCGTCTGCTGTGGAGCATCTGAGCCGACATACGGACCTGAGAGCGCCTCTACCTCTTCCTCGAAGAGTACTCGCTTCCACTTGCGAACCTCCGCCTTCTTGCTCCGGAACTCCTTTGCCCGATCGTAAACACCCTTCACCGCATCCGCCCATGCGATGACGCCCGTGTCGTCCGCGTTCCTCTCCTTCAGTTTGTGCAGATCCCTGGCCAGATGTGCCCAGCATATCTGGCGGTCTGCAACTACCGGGTTGTATCCGGCATAGCAATCCGTTACCACTACCCCTTCGTAGTCGCCGCCTATCGTTTCCTTCGGGATCTCTCCACTCCGACTCCGCCGGTAGATGAAGTATCGCACGTTCTTAGTGGAGAAGGTCCAGATGTATCCGTTCAGCCCATCCTCTCTCCAGCCCGTCTCGTCTGCGTTTATGTATGGGCTTCCACGTACAAGCGAGAGTAGCCGCTCTTTCTCTTTTTTGCCACAGTCTGCCACCGTGTGCAATATCTCGCTTATCTCTCCCACAGAGAGCTGAAGACCATACAGAGCCTTCAGCAATCCCTGTATCGTCCGCTTTGTCATGCGACCTACCGTCGAAAGATACGATATCAGGCTCATCAGGTTCACGCCTACCCGATGCTTGCCTACAACCTGGCCGGAAAGGTCAACCTTCGGCACATGACTCTTGCCACAGTATCCGCATCTTCTGGCGATGAACCTGTGCTCGACTACGTCCACAGGCACGATGGGGATGTCGATGACTTGGCGGAGTCTCTTTACCGTGCCCCCTGTGAGCGCTCGGCCGCAGTCCGGACACTTCGAGTGCGCGTGCTCGACTACACGGGTGGGTGTCTCCCGCCTGCGCACGAACGACTTCTTGCGCTTCTTTCGTTCAGCTGCCCGGCGCTCTTTGCGGTTCGGCTTCACCCAGTCAGGCACGGATGGGGAACTGCCATCACCGCCGGAAAGCCTGGCGCGAAGGTCTTCGTTCTCCTTCTCCAGGTCGCCGATACGCGCCACGAGTTGGGGAACTAGACCTTCCAACTGGCTGACCCTGGCCTCAAGCTCCTCGTATGTCGGCTTGGATTGCTCGCTCACACTCCTTGGTTCGAGACGCTCCCAGCAGGTTCCTTCTTCTTACAGACAAAATAATCCCTAAGCCTGAACTGTTACCCCTGAAAGTAACAGTTCACGCTTGGGGATAACGAGTTTGATCAGGCAGGGAAGAGGACAGACTTGCCTGCGAGCAGTTGCCTGCATGATTCGAGCATGTCCAGACCCCTGACGTGCCATGTGCCAAACAGACTCATGAGCGTCATCTTTGTCTCGGAACCCTTCGCGCTTCGTGTGCCTCCGCATACCTTGCGGGCGATCACACACGGCCTCAGCGCTCGTTCTGCGCCATTGTTGTCCGACGGTACTTCCGGGTACTCTACGAACATGAACAACTCGTGCAAGCGATCTATGAATCTCTTTGCCAGCGTCTGCTGTGGAGCATCTGAGCCGACATACGGACCTGAGAGCGCCTCTACCTCTTCCTCGAAGAGTACTCGCTTCCACTTGCGAACCTCCGCCTTCTTGCTCCGGAACTCCTTTGCCCGATCGTAAACACCCTTCACCGCATCCGCCCATGCGATGACGCCCGTGTCGTCCGCGTTCCTCTCCTTCAGTTTGTGCAGATCCCTGGCCAGATGTGCCCAGCATATCTGGCGGTCTGCAACTACCGGGTTGTATCCGGCATAGCAATCCGTTACCACTACCCCTTCGTAGTCGCCGCCTATCGTTTCCTTCGGGATCTCTCCACTCCGACTCCGCCGGTAGATGAAGTAGCGCACGTTCTTAGTGGAGAAGGTCCAGATGTATCCGTTCAGCCCATCCTCTCTCCAGCCCGTCTCGTCTGCGTTTATGTATGGGCTTCCACGTACAAGCGAGAGTAGCCGCTCTTTCTCTTTTTTGCCACAGTCTGCCACCGTGTGCAATATCTCGCTTATCTCTCCCACAGAGAGCTGAAGACCATACAGAGCCTTCAGCAATCCCTGTATCGTCCGCTTTGTCATGCGACCTACCGTCGAAAGATACGATATCAGGCTCATCAGGTTCACGCCTACCCGATGCTTGCCTACAACCTGGCCGGAAAGGTCAACCTTCGGCACATGACTCTTGCCACAGTATCCGCATCTTCTGGCGATGAACCTGTGCTCGACTACGTCCACAGGCACGATGGGGATGTCGATGACTTGGCGGAGTCTCTTTACCGTGCCCCCTGTGAGCGCTCGGCCGCAGTCCGGACACTTCGAGTGCGCGTGCTCGACTACACGGGTGGGTGTCTCCCGCCTGCGCACGAACGACTTCTTGCGCTTCTTTCGTTCAGCTGCCCGGCGCTCTTTGCGGTTCGGCTTCACCCAGTCAGGCACGGATGGGGAACTGCCATCACCGCCGGAAAGCCTGGCGCGAAGGTCTTCGTTCTCCTTCTCCAGGTCGCCGATACGCGCCACGAGTTGGGGAACTAGACCTTCCAACTGGCTGACCCTGGCCTCAAGCTCCTCGTATGTCGGCTTGGATTGCTCGCTCACACTCCTTGGTTCGAGACGCTCCCAGCAGGTTCCTTCTTCTTACAGACAAAATAATCCCTAAGCCTGAACTGTTACCCCTGAAAAATACACCGGTTTGTCTGGGGAAGACCGGCATAAGAAAGAAGCCCCCGCCACAGGCGGAGGCTTCTCAAGTGCATGCTTCGGACGGTTGGTCTACCTTCTACGTCTGATCGCGAAGCCCATCAAGCCGAGGCCGCTCACAAGAGCAAGCAGGCTCGACGGCTCGGGAACTGCCGTGTAATCATAGGTAACTCGAGCCGAAGAAGAAGCCAGCGTCGAGAACTGCAAGATCAAGTTCCCTGCGCCGCTCCCAGTCGAAGCGCCAGTTGCGACCGACGGCAGTTCGATAAGCCCTGTTCCGGTGAACAGCGCCTTATCGGCCGCGGACGATGTGGTCGCGAACTCTGACTTGTCCGCTGACAGGCCTGTGTAGGTCCGTCCGGAAGTACCACCAAAATCGATGTTGCCATCAAATGTGGTGGCATCGTCAGTAGTGTGGGCAACCGGAATCGTCACGACCAGGTCACTGAGATCCGGGCGCTGGAGCTTCAGAACAGCCGAGAGGTCCATGGTAACCGTAGTCGGCCCGGCGTCCAGGCTTTCGAACTTCGCTGTTCCTTCTGCGTGGCCGTCCAGATAGAACGTGATGCTGTTCAGAGTACCCAATGCCGGGTTGAACATCTGAAGGAACACCGATGACGACCAGTTCGTGCTGGAAAGTGGCTTGGCGTACGGACCATAGGACACTGTAGTTGCTCCTGCGACGGTTGCCAGGAGCCCTACGAGTGCCAACACCAATACAACATTCCTCATAGAATTCATCCCTCCCTTCGAGACTTGTGCCTTGGCGACTGGCACAGTTCGTGATAATAGACCCTGCCTGTCCAAGATCGCCCGTAATACCTCGCGCCTGGACAGACAGGTGTGCAACGGTCCCGTCACCTCAAGCCTCACAACGGGCCTTTGGGTGACTCGATTCTGGCTAAGGCAGGATGCTAGGGCTGGTGTTTCCGAGTCAGAGCGATGTTCCGAGCGCCTGGGGATTGCTCGCCTTTGACATCTCCCTGCCGATACCCACTCGCGGCAGGCGGGGCATATCGGAATGGTCATTCGCCGCAGTCGCCAAATGCCAATACTTCGCGCTCAGTATAACACAGGCAAACCAGTTGTCAAGCGTTTCGCGGAAAAACCGGTATTATTGCTGGGTTCCGGGAACGGCAACTAAGGCTCCCAGCCGCCGAAGTTGCGGAGGATGCGGAGGCCGAGGGATCCGCTCTTTTCGGGGTGGAACTGGGAGGCGAAGATGTTGTCCTTCCAGACCGCGGTGCAGAACTCGATGCCGTGCCTCGCGGTCGCGGCGACGAGGTCCGGGTCCTCCGGGCAGACGTAGAACGAGTGGACGTGATACGTCATCCCGCCCACGGGAAAATCTTTGAGCGGCGGCGCGGGCTTGCGAACGATCAACTCGTTCCAGCCCATGTGCGGGACCTTCAGCGCGTCGGTCTCAGGCGTGCGATCCTCCGGCTGGAAGAATTGCACGACCTTGCCGGGAATCAGGTCGAGCCCCCGGTAGTGGCCGAGTTCGAAGCTCTCCGTGAAGAGAAGCTGCAGGCCGAGGCAGATGCCCATGAATGGCTTCCCGGCGGCGACGACGGTCTTCACGGCCTCGTCCATGCCGGTCGCGCGCAGGCTGTCCATCGCCGCTCCGAACGCGCCGACGCCCGGGAGCACGACGCGCTCCGCCCTCGCGACCTCTTCAGGGCTCTGGGTTACGATGGCATCGCAACCGACCGCGAGGAATGCCTTCTCCACGCTGCGCAGGTTTCCGACGCCGTAGTCGATGATTGTGATCTTAGACATTGAACCTCAGTGATCGTAGGGAACGGTCGCCGTCCCGTTCCGCTATGGCGGATGTCTGCGACAACGGAACGGGACGGCGGCCGTTCCCTACGTGGTTTTCTCCGTGTCCTCCGTGCCTCCGTGGTTCAAAGCACGCCCTTAGTCGAAGGCACACCCTTCACGCGATCGGAGAGACGGGTCGCCATCTCGAGGGCGCGGGCGAATGACTTGAATACCGCCTCCGCCGTGTGATGCGGATCTTCGCCGGCGAGCTTGCGGATGTGGAGCGTCATGTTCCCGTTCCGCGCGAGCGACTCGAAGAACTCCGAAAACAGGACGGTCTCCATCGCGCCGACCCGCTCCTGCTCGATATTGACGTCGTAGCAGATGATGCCTCGCCCGCTCAGGTCGATGGCGGTCAGCACAAGCGCCTCATCCATCGGCACGGCGGCCCACCCGTAGCGCACGAGGCCGGCCTTGTCGCCGAGCGCCTTGTCGATCGCCTTGCCCAGGAGGATGCCGATGTCCTCGACGGTGTGATGCGGGTCGATCTCGAGATCGCCCTTCGCCTCGATCTTGAGGTCGAAGAGCCCGTGACGGGCGACCGCATCGAGCATGTGATCGAGGAAACCGATCCCGGTGCTGACCTGCGACTCGCCGCTTCCGTCGAGGTCGATGCTGATCTTGATCTTCGTCTCTTTGGTCTTGCGCTCTACTTCGGCTGTTCGGGGCATATCGTGCCTCCACTCAGTTCAGCGTTCGATGTTAGACGTTCGATGTTCGATGTTCGATTCCGGCGTAGGGAACGTGGCGCTGTCCCGTTCCGTTGTCGCCGACATCCAGCATAGCGGAACGGGACGGCGACCGTTCCCTACATTCTTACCTTCACCGCATTCGCGTGCGCATCGAGCCCCTCGGTCTCCGCGAGTTCGATCGTCGCGGCGGCGTCGGCAAACAGCGCCTCCTTCGAGTACATCACGACGCTCGACTTCTTCATGAAATCGTCCACATTGAGCGGCGACGAGAACCGCGCGGTGCCACTCGTCGGGAGCACGTGGCTCGGCCCGGCAATATAGTCGCCGATCGGCTCGGTCGTGTTGTCGCCCAAGAGGATCGCGCCCGCATGTTTCAGCCTCGGGAGCAGCACGAGCGGCTCCGCGACCGATACCTCCAGGTGCTCCGGGGCGACTCGATTGGCAATCTCGACCGCCTCATCCATATCTGATACGATCACAATCGCACCGTTGTCGTCAAGGCTCTTCCGCGCGATCTCCTCACGAGAGAGCGACGCGATCTGCCTCTCGATCTCGGCGTTCACGTCATCGGCAAGCTTCTGCGAAGGCGTCACGAGCAAGGAGCGCGCATCCGAATCGTGCTCCGCCTGACTCAGCATGTCGGCGGCGACGTGGCGCGGATCTGCGGTATCATCCGCTAATACGAGCACCTCGCTCGGGCCGGCGAGCATCTCGATGCCGACCTGCCCGTAGACGAACCGCTTAGCCATCGTCACGTAGACGTTCCCCGGGCCGACGATCTTGTCCACTCGCGGGACAGTTGCGGTCCCGAACGCCAGAGCGGCGACTGCCTGAGCGCCCCCAATCCTGAACACCCTGTCGACGCCTGCCTCGATCGCAGCGGCGGCAGTCGCCGGATGGATCGAGCCATCCTTCTGCGGCGGCGTGCAGACGAAGACCTGCTCGACACCCGCAACCTTCGCCGGGACAACCGTCATCAGCAGCGAACTCGGGAGCGGCGCGAGGAAACCGGGCACGAGCGCGCCGACGCGTTCGACGGGCCGGATGATCTGCCCGAGCATACGACCGGGCTGCTCCGTATCGAGCCAGGACTCTCGGATCTGCTTCTTGTGGAACCGCTCGATGTTCTGTTTCGACTTCCGAATCGCTGAGAGGAGCGACTTGGAGACCTGCGCATGTCCTTCCTCGAGCGCCTCGCGCGTCACCTCGAGTGAGTCCGCTTCCGGCCAGTCGAACTTGCGCGTGTATTCCAGAACTGCTTCATCGCCCCTGGCGCGCACGTCGGCCAGGATGCCCCGGACGGTCTTCTCGACCTTCGGGTTCTCCTGCAGCAGCGGCTTGTCCAGGATGGCGGCAAGCTCTTCGGGACTACATGTCTGCGTGTTCAGCGTTCGCATGCGCCGATTATACCAGAGGCCCGACGGGCTTAGCAATCATTTGTCCGGAAAAGACGTGTAACAGTTCAGGCTTAGGGATTATTTTGTCTGTAAGAAGAAGGAACCTGCTGGGAGCGTCTCGAACCAAGGAGTGTGAGCGAGCAATCCAAGCCGACATACGAGGAGCTTGAGGCCAGGGTCAGCCAGTTGGAAGGTCTAGTTCCCCAACTCGTGGCGCGTATCGGCGACCTGGAGAAGGAGAACGAAGACCTTCGCGCCAGGCTTTCCGGCGGTGATGGCAGTTCCCCATCCGTGCCTGACTGGGTGAAGCCGAACCGCAAAGAGCGCCGGGCAGCTGAACGAAAGAAGCGCAAGAAGTCGTTCGTGCGCAGGCGGGAGACACCCACCCGTGTAGTCGAGCACGCGCACTCGAAGTGTCCGGACTGCGGCCGAGCGCTCACAGGGGGCACGGTAAAGAGACTCCGCCAAGTCATCGACATCCCCATCGTGCCTGTGGACGTAGTCGAGCACAGGTTCATCGCCAGAAGATGCGGATACTGTGGCAAGAGTCATGTGCCGAAGGTTGACCTTTCCGGCCAGGTTGTAGGCAAGCATCGGGTAGGCGTGAACCTGATGAGCCTGATATCGTATCTTTCGACGGTAGGTCGCATGACAAAGCGGACGATACAGGGATTGCTGAAGGCTCTGTATGGTCTTCAGCTCTCTGTGGGAGAGATAAGCGAGATATTGCACACGGTGGCAGACTGTGGCAAAAAAGAGAAAGAGCGGCTACTCTCGCTTGTACGTGGAAGCCCATACATAAACGCAGACGAGACGGGCTGGAGAGAGGATGGGCTGAACGGATACATCTGGACCTTCTCCACTAAGAACGTGCGCTACTTCATCTACCGGCGGAGTCGGAGTGGAGAGATCCCGAAGGAAACGATAGGCGGCGACTACGAAGGGGTAGTGGTAACGGATTGCTATGCCGGATACAACCCGGTAGTTGCAGACCGCCAGATATGCTGGGCACATCTGGCCAGGGATCTGCACAAACTGAAGGAGAGGAACGCGGACGACACGGGCGTCATCGCATGGGCGGATGCGGTGAAGGGTGTTTACGATCGGGCAAAGGAGTTCCGGAGCAAGAAGGCGGAGGTTCGCAAGTGGAAGCGAGTACTCTTCGAGGAAGAGGTAGAGGCGCTCTCAGGTCCGTATGTCGGCTCAGATGCTCCACAGCAGACGCTGGCAAAGAGATTCATAGATCGCTTGCACGAGTTGTTCATGTTCGTAGAGTACCCGGAAGTACCGTCGGACAACAATGGCGCAGAACGAGCGCTGAGGCCGTGTGTGATCGCCCGCAAGGTATGCGGAGGCACACGAAGCGCGAAGGGTTCCGAGACAAAGATGACGCTCATGAGTCTGTTTGGCACATGGCACGTCAGGGGTCTGGACATGCTCGAATCATGCAGGCAACTGCTCGCAGGCAAGTCTGTCCTCTTCCCTGCCTGATCAAACTCGTTATCCCCAAGCGTGAACTGTTACAAAGACGTTGATCTCTCAGGCGGACTTGTGATATACTGCAACGTCCGGCTCATCTGAGACCGGATGATCACACACCTTCCCGGACTTCGGCGCTGGTGCTTGGCACGTTTTCGTTCGGGAGGGCGAGGCTCCGTCCGAGCCGCAATGCCTGGCTCGGACGGAGCCTCGCCCTCCCGCGTGAGCGGAACCAAGTCGGGCCGCGGACTGATGGGAAGGGCGGTATAAACCAGAAGGGAGAATCAGTTGAGTTCAATCACCATGAAGGAACTCCTCGAAGCAGGAGTGCACTTCGGTCACCAGACCCGCAAGTGGAACCCCAAGATGAAGCGGTACATCTACGGTGGCCGAAACGGAATCTACATCATCGACCTCCATCAGACCCTCAAGCTCTTCGATGTCGCAAGGCAGTTCATCCAGGACGTCGTATCGAGAGGCGAGGTCGTGCTCTTCGTAGGCACGAAGAAGCAGGCCCAGGACGCAGTCGAAGAGGCCGCACGGGGCTGTGGGATGTACTGGGTCAACCAGCGCTGGCTCGGCGGCATGATGACAAACTACAAGACGATCAAGATCAGGATCGATCGTCTCGCCGAACTGCGCAAGATGGAAGAGGACGGGATTTTCGATCGGCTGACCAAGAAGGAAGCCGCCCTCCTCCGCGAAGAGATGGAGAAGCTGGAGCGGGTCCTCGGCGGCATCAAGAGCATGCCGAAGCTCCCCGGCGCGATCTACATCGTGGACCTAAAGAAGGAGCACATCGCGCTCGCCGAAGCCCGGAAGCTCGAGATCCCGGTCGTGGCAATCGTCGATACGAACTGCGATCCGGATGAAGTCGACTACGTTATCCCCGGCAACGACGACGCGATCCGTGCAATCAAGCTGATCACCGGCAAGATCGCCGACGCGATCGCCGAGGTCCGCCAGATCGAGACCCAGGGCGAAGAAGTCGGAGAGGAAGTCTCCGAGGAAGAGGAAGAAGAGAAGCCCGAACCCGTCGATGCCATCGTTGATGAGGACCTCGTGATGCTGGGCGAAGCGGACGAACCGGTGGAAGAGGATGAAGCCGCCCGCAAGGTAGTCGCACCGATCGACGAGGAAGAGGAGGAATAGGACTCATGGCTATCAGTGCCGAGACAGTAAAGGACCTGAGAGAGAAGACCGGCGCCGGAATGATGGACTGCAAGAGAGCACTCGAGGAGTCTTGCGGCGACATCGAGAAGGCGATCAACATATTGCGCGAGAAGGGCTCGGCCGTCCTGGCGAAGCGTGAGTCCAAGGTTGCCTCCGAAGGGACCGTGGAGGTCTACATCCACACAGGCGGGAAGATCGGCGTCCTCGTCGAGTTGAACTGCGAGACCGATTTCGTCGCCAAGACCGACGATTTCAAGCAGTTGGCAAAGGACGTCGCCATGCACATCTCCTGGAGCAATCCGGAGTACCTGACTCGCGAGGAGATCCCTTGCGAGAAGCTGGAGTGCGAGCGCGAGATCCACAAGCAGTGGGCGCTGAACCAGGGCAAGCCCGAGGCCGCTCTCCCGAAGATCGTCGAGGGCCGCATGGAGAAATACTTTTCCACGGTAGTCCTGCTCGATCAGCCGTTCATCAAGAACGAGGACATGACTATCGGCGAACTCGTTCGAGAGAAGGCCGGCAAGATTGGCGAGAAGATCGGCGTCCGCCGGTTCGCGCGCTTCAGAGTCGGCGAAGAACTCTAACAGGGAAATGGTTGATGGTTAATTGTTGATGGCAGAGGGGAATGGTTCATGGTTTTCATTCCCCATTTCCCATTAACCATCGACCATCAACCATTTCCCCCATCAACCATTATGAAACCAGAACCTCCGAGATGGAAGAGAGTCCTGCTCAAGTTGAGTGGTGAGGCATTCGCCGGCGATCAGGGCTTCGGCATCGATCCGGACGCCGTCAAGCGACTGGCAGAGGACATCCTCGAAACCAGGCAGGTCGGCATCGATGTGGCAGTGGTGGTCGGCGGCGGGAACATCATTCGCGGCGGAAGGGCCTCCAGCAAGGGCGTGGACAGGGCGAGCGCCGACTACATGGGAATGCTCGGCACAGTGATCAACGCACTGGCGCTCCAGGATGCCCTCGAGAAGCTGGGCGCCGACACCAGAGTCCAGACCGCCATCACCATGTCCGCGGTGGCCGAGCCGTTCATCCGCCGGCGCGCCATACGACATATGGAGAAGGGGCGGATCGTCATCCTCGCGGCCGGGACGGGTATGCCGTATTTCACCACGGATACGGCGGCCGTCCAGCGCGCACTCGAAATCCACGCCGAAGCAGTCCTCAAGGGCACGAATGTGGATGGAGTGTATGACCAGGATCCCAGAAAGTGCCCGGATGCCGTCAAGTTCGAGCAGTTGGACTTCATGGACGCGATCAGCAAAGGGCTCGGCATCATGGACCTCACCGCGTTCTCGCTCTGCAAGGAATACGATCTACCGATAGTGGTATTCAACATCAACACGCCGGGGAACCTCAAGCGCGTCGTCTGCGGCGAGGCGATCGGCACTTACGTTGGGAGGGCCAACCAATGATCACTGAAGTGATGAACGAAGCCGAACGGAAGATGAAGAAAGCGGTGGAAGCCGCACAGCAGGACTACACAACGATACGCACCGGACGTGCGAACCCGGCTCTGCTCGAGAAGATTACGGTCGACATGTACGGCAGCGCGATGCCTGTGAACCAGCTTGCCACCATATCCGTACCGGAGCCGAGGCAGCTCGTCATAGCCCCGTGGGACAAGACCGCGATCGCAGCCATCGAGCGCGCGATCCAGAAGTCGGACCTGGCGCTGACTCCATCGAGCGACGGCAACGTCATCCGCCTCAACATTCCTCACCTGACCGAGGAGAGGCGCAAGGACATGATCAAGATCCTCCACAAGAAGGCCGAGGAGCATCGGGTCGCCGTGCGGAACGTCCGCCGTGAGGCGAACGAGGACCTGAAGAAACTCGAGAAGGCGCACGAGGCGTCGGAGGACGATGTCCGGCGGAATCAGGAGCAGGTCCAGAAGATTACCGACAAGTACATCGAGCAGATCGATGTCATCACTCACGCCAAAGAGGCGGAGTTGATGGAAGTCTAGAGTGACGGAGTGCAAGTGCGGGGTATGGGAGTATGGGAGTGTGGGGATAGCCCATGCTCCCTTTCAGCTTTGAGGTAGTGTAGTGACAAACCCGGAGCAGGTTCAATACGAGATCGGCATCGCGCTCGACCCGGATCGGATGCCCGAGCACGTCGCGATCATCATGGACGGCAACGGCCGGTGGGCGACCGAGCAGGGACTCCCGCGCATCATGGGCCACCACGAAGGCTACCAGACCGTCCTCAAGATCGTGCGCGCCGCCGACGACCTGGGTGTCGGGGCTCTGACCCTCTACACGTTCTCGACCGAGAACTGGCGGCGTCCGAAGGATGAGGTCGAAATGCTGATGGCCCTCATCGAGGATGCCACCCGGAACGAACTCCCCATGATGCTGGAGAACAACATCAGGCTGCGAGTCTCCGGCCGGGTATCGGAGCTGCCGGACTCCCTGCAGTCGGCGCTCAACGACAATATCGAGCGGACGAAGAGCAACACGGGACTCGTGCTGAACCTGGCGATCAACTACGGCGGACGGGGGGAGATCCTCGATGCGGTCCGGGAGGCGTGCCGGCGCGTGCGGGCGGGTGAACTCGACCCGGAGACGATCGATGAGACGTACTTCTCCCATCTGCTGTACACTGCGGGGCTGCCCGACCCGGATCTGATGATCCGCACGGCCGGCGAGCTTCGGGTAAGCAATTTCCTGCTCTGGCAGATCGCCTACGCCGAGATCTGGGTGACCCCCACCCTATGGCCGGACTTCCGGAAGGCCGACCTTGTCCACGCGATCGCCGATTTCCAAAAGCGCACCCGCAAGTTCGGATCTGTTTCTTCCTTACCAGGAGGTACACGCCAATGACACGATCCAAAGGGCTTGCCGTCACAGTTGTCATCATCGCAGCGGCGGCCAACCTTTTCATCCTTGGGGAGATTCTTTCCATCCTGCTCGGTCTGTATCGCGAACGCACCGACATGCCCCTCCTGACGCTGGGCATACCGCCCGGCCTGGCAGTAGTCGCAAGCAGCATTCTGGCCTGGCTCATTGCCTCGCTGCAGTTGAGGAAAGCATCCGTCGCGCGGCTGGACGCAATCGGTTGGGGCGCGCTTGCGGGACTCATCGCGGCGTTGGCGTCCTCCGTGACACTCGGATGGATCCTCATCACGAATCTGGGCTCATCAATGGTCGGCTCGGTACTGATAATCCTTGCCGTCGGACTCCTATGCGGGCTGTCGGTGCTTTCCGCTGTGATGTGCCGGTATCGAGGTCGAGGCTAGACGTCCCCATGAAAAGCATCTCGATCCTCGGGTCCACCGGCTCCATAGGGACGCAGGTCCTCGACATAGTATCGCGGCTACCGAAGCGGCTGGAAGTCGTTGGACTGGCGGCACATCGCAACGTCGAGCTTCTCGCAGAGCAGGTTCTTCAATATCAGCCATCGGTCGTCTCCATCGGCACGGAAGAAGACGCCGGGCGACTGCGTACGGAACTCGAACGTCGAACGTCCAACTTCCAACGTCGAACACTGAACTTGGAGATCGTCTGGGGCTCGGAAGGACTCGCCCGGGTCGCCACAATGGCTGAGGCGCAAACGGTCGTCGTGTCTGTCGCGGGTGCGATCGGACTCGCGCCGACCATCGCGGCGATCAAGGCCGGGAAAGAGATCGCCCTCGCGAGCAAAGAGGTCCTGGTAGCGGCCGGAAGCCTCGTGACGAAGCTCGCAGAAGAGCATGGAGTTCGACTGCTCCCGATCGACAGCGAGCATTCCGCCCTCCTCCAGTGCCTGAATGGCGAAGACCCGAAAACGATCCGGCGGCTGATCCTGACCGCGTCAGGCGGCGCATTCCGAGACTGCCCGGTTGAGTCGCTCAAAACGGCCACCATCGAGCAGGCACTGGCGCATCCAAACTGGACCATGGGCCGGAAGATCACCATCGACTCCGCCACGCTGATGAACAAGTGCCTGGAGATCATCGAAGCGCACTGGCTCTTCGGGGTCGAGCCGCAAAAAATCGAGGTTGTTATTCATCCCCAGAGTATAGTACACTCTATGGTAGAGTTCGACGACGGTTCGACAATCGCGCAGTTGGGAGTGCCCGACATGCGCCTGCCGATCCAGTACGCACTCCTCTATCCTGAGCGGCCGGCAACCGGACTCCCGAGGCTCGAAATCACACAGGTCGGGCGTCTCGATTTCCGCGAGCCGGACCTCGAACGCTATCCGGCGCTGAGCCTGGCGTACGAGGCACTCGGCCGGGGCGGGACGATGCCTGCGGTGATGAATGCGGCAAACGAGAACGCAGTCGGCTTGTTTCTCGATGGAAGGATAGATTTTCTCGACATTTGCGGTATAACGAAGAAAGTCATGAAGAACCACTCGCCCCTCACGGATCCGAACCTCGAGCAAATCCTCGAGGCGGACACCTGGGGGCGCAGACAGGCTCTGGACTTTCGACTTTAGACGTTGGGGATGGAGTTGGACTCTATCCCCAACGGCGGACTTTTGACTCGTAGTGGAGGAAGATATTGCCTGACGCAGTAGTGACGGGGCTGGCGCTGATAGTGCTTCTTGGGACGCTGGTCCTGTTCCATGAGTTCGGACATTTTGCGGTAGCAAAGCTGTTTCGGATCAGGGTGGACGAGTTCGCATTCGGCTTCGGCCCGAAGTGGATTCGCCTGTTCAAGCGCGGGGATACGGAGTATACGATCCATCCCGTCCCGCTCGGTGGATTCGTCAAGCTGGCGGGCATGGAACCCGGCGAGGAGGAAGTCCCGAACGGCTTCAACACCAAACCGGTCTGGCAGCGCATGCTGGTGTACTTCTCCGGGCCGTTCATGAGCTTTGTGCTCGCCGTATTCGTGTTTTCCATAATGGGATTCACGGTCGGGTTGCCGATCACCGGCGAAATCGTCAATCGGATAGAGTTGGTGCAGCCCGGCAGCATAGCGGAGAAGGCCGGACTGCGCACGGCCGATGTTATCGTATCCATCAATGGCAAGCCCATCAGGACCGGCACTGAGATGGTGACCACCATCCATGGCAGCGCCGGCAAGGCGCTGACGTTGATGGTGCGGCGCAATAATGGAAAGCAGTTGGCCATCCACGCGACCCCGAAGGCCGAGAAGCTTGGCAAGAAGACCGTGGGCCTGCTGGGGTTCATCCCAACTCCCAAGCTACAGCGGGTCGGTCTTCGAGAGTCGGTTCGCTACGGCGCAATTCAGACCGAAGTGTTCGCGGTCGGCATGTTGCAGTCGATCTTCAGCCGGCACGTCAAGGACTCGGTCGGCGGGCCGATTGCTATCGCCGATGCGACTCAGACGAGCGTCAAGCGGGGGCTGTTCGGTTACCTGCAGTTGATGGCGATCCTCAGCCTGAGCCTGGGCGTGATCAACCTCATCCCGATACCGATCCTGGACGGCGGGGCGATCATGCTGCTCTTGGGCGAGAGGATCAAGGGCAGACGGCTTGCACCACGAACGATTGAGGTGGCTCAGAAGATCGGCCTGGCGTTGATCGCAGCATTGTTCATAACCATCATGTACCTCGATCTGAGCCGACTCGCATCGAATCAGTTATTCAGGTAGAGCAGATGCTTGAGCGGCGAAAGACAAGGCAGGTTCGGGTTGCGGACTTGCTCATCGGCGGGGATGCAGCGGTGTCGGTGCAGTCGATGACCAACACCGCGACTACGGATGTCGCCGCCACCGTGCAGCAGATACGCCAGCTCGAGGAAGCCGGCTGCGACTTGGTGCGCGTGGCAGTCCCCGACCAGGATGCCGCCGATTCGCTGGCCGAGATCAAGCAGCGCATTCATATCCCACTCGCCGCGGACATCCACTTTGATTACCGGCTCGCGCTCACCGCGATCGAGCAGGGCGTCGACAAGCTTCGTCTCAATCCCGGCAACATCAAGGACCCGGACAAGATCGCGCTGATCGCGGACCGCGCCAAGGAACGGGGAATCCCGATCCGGATCGGCGTCAACGCCGGCTCGATCGACCGGAAGCGCTACGACCTTACCCCCGAGGGCCTCGTACAGAGCGCGCTGGACGAGGTCGCGCTGCTCGAGTCCCGGGACTTCACCGACATCATCATCAGCCTCAAGGCGTTCGATGTACCAATGACTATCGACGCATACCGACTGATGTCCGAGAAGGTCGATCACCCCCTGCATATCGGGGTCACGGAGGCCGGCCTCTTGAGACAGGGAACGATCCGCTCGTCGGTCGGGATCGGGGCGCTCCTGGCGATGGGCATCGGTGACACGCTGAGAGTGTCGTTGACCGCCGATCCGGTCGAGGAGGTCAAGGTCGGAATCGAGATCCTGAAGTCGCTCGACCTCCGACGTCAGGGGTTCACACTGATCTCGTGCCCGACCTGCGCGCGGTGCGGGATCGACCTCGTCGGCATCGTCACCGAGGTCGAGCGCCGGCTTTTGGAAATGACGGACCGGGCGCCGTTGACTGTGGCGGTCATGGGCTGCGAGGTCAATGGGCCGGGCGAGGCGCGCGAGGCTGATGTCGGCGTCGCGGGATCGATGGACGGAGGAGTGATTTTCTCAGGCGGGCAGGCGCTCCGCAAGGTTTCCGCGGCGGACATGGTGAATGAACTCATGGCGGAAGTCCGGCGTGCGGCGGAGAAGAAAGGCGTCTGAACCGCCGATGAACGCAAATGAACGCGGATGGGGAACATGGAACTTCGAAAGGCTCGAATCGCGGATATACCAGAGATGCAGCGGCTGATCAACGGATTCGCCGACAAGGGCGATCTGCTCCATCGATCGCTGAGCCAACTATACGAGAACATCCGGGATTTCCATGTATTCGAGGACCAGGGGCGTGTCGTCGGCACGTGCGCGCTGCACGTCAACTGGGACGACCTGGCGGAGATTATGGCACTCACAGTCGATGAATCCTGCCAGGGGAAGGGGCTCGGCCTCCAACTCGTCCAATCCTGCATCGAGGACTGCCGGGCCCTCGGGATACACCGGGTGTTTGCACTCACCTACAAGCCTGAGTTCTTCGTAAAGCATGGGTTCCGATACATCGAGAAGTCGGAGTTGCCTCAGAAAGTCTGGTCGGAGTGCATCAACTGCGTGAAGTTCCCCGACTGCGGCGAGGTCGCCGTCATCCGGGAATTGGAGGGCAATCATGTCTAAGATCAAGGAAGAAGTTATCGATATGATTCGCCGCATGCCTGAGGATGCGAGCGTGGAGGACATCATGGCCGAGCTTTGCTTCCGGCAGAAAGTAGACACCGGCCTGCAGCAAGTTGAGGACGGCAAGACCTTGACCCACGAGCAAGTCAAGGCGAGACTCGGCTGGTAGTTCATCTTGAAGTCACCACGAATCCTCAGCACGCGAATCTCTTTCGGACGAATCCTCATTCTCCTCAGCATACCGGCCCTGATCGCCGGAATCTGCGTCCTCGACGCACTGTTCATCGAACCGAACTTTCCGCGAGTGATCACTCAGGAGATCGTGATCAAGGACCTCCCCAACCCACTCGATGGGCTCAAGATCGTGCACCTCACCGACCTTCATATTGTAACTGTCGGCAAGCGCGAGGACAGAGCGCTCGCGAAGATCAACCTCATCAAGCCGGACGTCATTTGCATGACCGGTGACTACGTCGAGGACGATGGGATCACGCCGGGCTACCCAACGAAGGCGGATTGCACTCGCAGCTTCCGGTACTTTTCGTATCGCCTCAGGGCGAAGCACGGAGTATACGCCGTTTCCGGCAACTGGGATCCGCCCACGTTGGAGACGGATATCGCTGGAACCGGGGTGACGATGCTGGATGACAAGGCGGTTACTCTGAGGATCGGAGGTGCGGACCTGACGATCTCGGGCAGCAGACCGGTGGAACAGGGCCAGGTGAAGGCGCACCCGCTCATCGTGCTCGACCACTTCCCCGAGGTGGTCGACAACCTGGTGAGAACCGGAAGGCAGGTGGACCTGATGCTCGCCGGTCACTGGCATGGCGGCCAGGTGAACATCCCGGGCCAGACCCCGCAGGTGAAGTACCTCGCCGGATACTACAAGGTCGGCGACGCCCAACTCTACGTCGGTCGAGGGCTCGGGCATGCACACACATGCCGTTCGCTTCCGCTGTCCGTCCGAGATCACCCTGATCGTCCTCAGGCGCGGCTAGAACTCCTTGCCCCTCGCCGCCGTATCTGCTAGAATCACTTGGCCGAGGCTCGCATAGCGAATCAGTGGCCGGAGGAGGCAATCCTTGAGTATTCCGGGATGGACGAACGTCCCTGTCGAGTTCGATCTCACCGCCGGAGCGACCGACCCCGACATAGAGGTCGATGTCGTCTTCAGCGGTCCGGCGGGGGAGTTCAGAGTGCCCGCGTTCCGGGCGGGAGGGAACGCGTTCCGAGTGCGTTTCGCCGCTCCTGAACGCGGCCGATACGCCTACCACACGATCTGTTCCGGCGACGACGACCTCAATGACCGGACGGGCGATCTGCACATCGAGCCGTATGACGGCGACAATCCACTCTACCAACACGGACGCCTGAGAGTCGCACAGAATCACCGCACGCTGGAGCACTCCGACGGCACTCCGTTCTTCTGGCTCGGCGACACCTGGTGGATGGGCCTCACGAAGCGGCTCGACTGGCCGAACGGTTTCGCATCCCTCGCCGCCGACCGGGTTGCCAAGGGGTTCAACCTGATACAGATCGTCGCCGGTCCGCTGCCCGACTTCGACGCCGAGTCCGCGACCTGGGATCCCCAGCAGGCGAACGAGGCGGGTTGGCCGTGGGAGCGCGACTGGGCGCGGATCAACCCCGAGTTCTACGATCTCGCCGATCAGCGGATCGCGCATCTCGTGGAGCAAGGGCTCGTCCCGTGCATCGTCGGCATGTGGGGCTTCTACCTGCCGTTCATGGGCATCGACAAGGTCAAGCAGCACTGGCGCAACCTCGTCGCCCGATACGGTGCGTACCCGGTCGTATGGTGCATCGCCGGCGAGGTGAAGATGCCGACCTACAGCCACCACGGCATCCCCGGCGCATGGCAGACCGAGGGCGCTGAGTTGGAGGCAGGCTGGACCGAAGTCGGGCACTACCTGAGGGAGATCGATCCCTACCACCATCCCGTGACTGTGCATCCCACGGGGGGCGCGAGCGGCCGTAACATGCTCCCCGAATCACTGATCGACGTCGACATGCTCCAGACCGGACACGGCGGCCACAATGTGCTTCCTCGGACGGTCGATATCACAGACACCGCCAATGCCAACACGCCGCGCATGCCGGTGGTCAACAGTGAGCCGTGCTACGAGGGCATCATGGGGACCGCCTGGCAGGAGATGCAGCGGTTCGTCTTCTGGACGAGCGTCATGTCCGGCTCAGCGGGCCACACATACGGCGCGCAAGGCATCTGGGCGATGAGTTCGCGCGACGAGCCGTTCCTCGGCTCCACCATGAACTGGGGCGACGGCTTTTGGCAGGATGTAATGCATTATCAGGGCTCGGCGCAGGTAGGATTAGGCCGACGCTTCCTCGAACGATACCCCTGGTGGCTTTTCGAGCCGGTCACCGTGGAAGGTCTCTCCCGCAGTTCGTTCGGGATGGGCATCCCTGGCAAGGTGGCAGTGTTCTACCTCGCGGGGCAGTGGGCGGATCCGAAGTTCGCCGGGGTGCAGGGCCAGCGGATCGATATCGAGCCGAACGCGCGGTATCGGGCGTACTTCTTCGACCCGAGGACGGGCAAGGATGTCGCCATTGGACCGGTTGAGCCCGATCCGGACGGCCTGTGGCCGGTCCCGCGCAAGCCGTCGATGGACGACTGGGTACTCGTTCTCGAGAGGACGTAACATGTAGTGGCCGCGCCTCTGTGCCGGCTTCACCACCTCGCTGGCCGGCACAGAGGCGCGGCCACTCCAACACAGAGCTGGCCGGCACAAAGGCACGGCCACTACAATAACGGAAAGGAACATCAGCTTTGGCCAAGAAGATCGCATTCATCGGAGCAGGGAGTTTCGGATTCACCAGAGGGCTCGTCAGGGACATCCTGACGTTCCCCGAACTCGCCGACTGCACTCTCGCGCTCATGGACATCGACAAGGAGCGCCTCGACTTCATCACCGCCGCCGTCAAGAAGATCATCAAGGCGGGGAAGTATCCGGCGAAGGTCATCTCGACCCTCGATCGCAAGAAAGCCCTGGAAGGCGCTGACGGAGTCGTCTGCACGATCCTCCAGGGCGGCGTCGATGTCTTCGCAAGCGACATCGAGATCCCGATGAAGTACGGCGTGGACACGAACATCGGCGACACCAGGAGCGTCTCCGGCATCTTCCGCGCGCTTCGGACGATCCCTGTGATGCTCGACATCGCGAAAGACATCGCCAGGTATGCGCCCAACGCCATCTTCCTGAACTACACGAACCCGATGGCGATGCTCTGCCGCGCCATGCAGGGCGAGTACCCGCAGCTAACGATCTCCGGCCTCTGCCACAGCGTTCAGGGCACGGCGATGATGCTCGCGAACTGGATCGGCGCTCCGTATTCGGAGGTCACCTATCACTGCGCGGGGATCAACCATCAGGCGTGGTACGTCGACTTCAAGTGGAACGGCGAGGATGCGTACCCGAAGATCCGCGAGGCGGTCACAACCCGCCCGGAGGTCTACAACGAGGAACTCGTGCGCAACGAGATGTTCCTGCACCTGGGCTACTACGTGACCGAGTCGAGCGGCCACAACTCCGAGTACTGTTCCTGGTTCCGCAAGCGCCCGGACCTCATCGAGAAGTACTGCACCCACGGCACCGGCTGGAATCCCGGCGTGCACAGATACATCCTCGACGCATACCTGAACATCGCGAGCACCTGGCGCGACAACATCAAGGCCGAGCTTGAGAAGCCGGTCAACCTGAATCGAGGCCACGAGTACGCGGCCAGCATCTTCAACGCCACATTCGGCGACGGCGCGCTCTTCGAGTTCAACGGCAACGTCCGCAACACCGGGCTGATCGACAACCTGCCTCAGGGATGCTGCGTGGAGGTGCCGGTCCTGGCGTCGAAGCGCGGGCTCGATCCGATGCACGTCGGCATGCTGCCTCCGCAGTGCGCGATCATGACGGGCCTCAGCGCCGAGATCGAGGAACTGGCGGTCGATGGCATCATCACCGGCGACAGGGACAAGATCCGGCACGCGGTCTACTTCGATCCGCTCACTTCGGCGGTCTGCAGCCTCGATGAGATCAAGTCGATGGTCGAGGAGATGTTCGAGGCGAACAAGGAGTACTGGCGACCGTGGAGTGGATAGGTGTTGGGTGCTAGGGAACCCCAACATCCACAAGCTTTGTAGGGCACGGGAGTGGATATGGCATCCGAGTACAGCTCCAGGGAAGTCCCGCCGCTGACTGAGGAGCAGATCGAGGAGTTGACCAGGATCGTCTTCCTGGATCCTGTCGAACCAGTTCGGTGCGACCTGATTCTTGTGTTCGGTGGGACGCACCCGGGCGCATGGGAGACCGCCGCGGACGCGTGGCACCAAGGCATGGGCAAGAGGGTGCTGGTCACAGGGGGCGTCGCTCGGAATCTGAAGATCCCGCACTCAACCTGGACACCGACCGAGATGCCGGGATGCTGTATCATAGCAGATCATCTGAAGCGTCTGGGAATGCCCGAGGACAGGATTGTCTGCGATGAGAGGCCGACCAACTCGCTCGAGGAGGTTCTCTGCGCGAAGGAGATAGTGAACTCTAACGGGATATCGAGCGTGCTGTTCGTAAGCAAGTGCTTTGCCGCAGGGCGGCAGTACCGCACGCTAAGGAAGCACTTCCCTGAACATGTCGAGCTTGTTCCATACCCTTTCGACACGAACCTCGGCGAGGGGCCGGTTGTGACTCGGGACAACTGGATGGATCGACCCGAGAGCCGCTCAGTCGTCTACTCGGAGTATCTACGCATCCTTAGGTACGGGGCGCAGGGTGACCTCATATCACTCGACAAACCGATAGAAGGTTTGTAGTTTTCCTTGGCGCTCTTGGCGTCTTGGCGGTTCCACAATGCATGGCGAGGTTGACCGGTTCATCGACTACATGCAGGCCGTGCGGAACGTGTCCCCGAACACGATCAAGGGATACGCGACCGACATCGCCAAGTTCATCGGCTTCCTGGAAGACGAGAGCCTGAGCACGTCGCCGAGGGACATCCACTCGCGGATCGTCAGGCGTTACCTCGCGCGACTCCAGCGCCAGGGGATGAGCAAGACGTCGATCGCCCGGAAGATGGCTTCCCTCCGGGCGTTCTTCAGGTATCTGGTGCACAAGAAGCTCATGGAGCTGGACCCGATGCTCGGCCTCAGCAGCCCGAAGCTCGACAAGCGGCTGCCCAAGTTCCTGCGCCCGGAGCAGGTCGAGGCCCTGATGCTTCGTCCAGACACCACCGAGCCGATCGGCGCGCGGGATGCCGCGATGCTGGAGGTCCTGTACGCGACCGGCTGCCGTGTGAGCGAGGTCGCCGGGATGAACGTCCGAGACATGGACCTGGGGGCAGGCGAGATCAGGGTGCTCGGCAAGGGATCGAAGGAGCGAATCACGCTCATCGGCCGTGCGGCACAGGAGGCGCTTTCGGGGTATCTACACAATGCGCGCCCGAAGCTGCTGGCCAGGCGCACGGATGGCACGAACGAGCAGGCGGCGTTCCTGAACAAGGACGGCGGACGACTGACGGTTCGCAGCATAAACCGGATGCTCGACAAGCACTTCGGCCAGGTGAGCGACGAGCTGAAGATCAGCCCGCACGTCCTGCGGCACACATTTGCGACTCACATGCTCGAGAACGGCGCGGACCTGCGCTCGATCCAGGAGCTTCTCGGGCACACGAGTCTCTCGACGACGCAGATCTACGCGCATGTCACCCAGGAGCGGCTGAAACAAGTATACGAACAAGCACATCCGAGAGCGCTGGAGGAACGATGAACACACAAGCAACGACGATTGTGGCCGTCATGCACAACGGCAAGGTCGCCATGGCGGGCGACGGCCAGGTCACCATCGAGAACCAGATCATGAAGGCCGGCGCGAAGAAGGTCCGGCGCATGCACGACGGCAAGGTCCTCGCCGGGATCGCCGGATCGGTCGCCGACGCCTACACGCTCTCCGACAAGTTCGAGGCCAAGCTCGATGAGTCGCACGGCAACATCCTGCGCGCGGTCCGCGAGTTTGCGAAGGAGTGGCGCACGGATAGGATACTGAGGAGGCTCGAGGCGCTGATGATCGTTGCCGACGCCGAGCACGTGCTGGTCCTCTCCGGCAACGGTGAGGTCATCGAGCCGGACGACGGTGTCGTGGCGATCGGATCGGGCGGAGGATACGCCCTCGCGGCGGCCCGTGCCCTGATGCGTCACTCGGACCTGAGCGCCGAGCAGATCGTCGAGGAGGCTCTGCACGTCGCCGCCTCGATCTGCGTATTTACGAACGAAAACATCACAGTGGAAGCGCTTTAGAACACAGATGACACAGATGGGGAGGGATATGGGGAATGGTCTATGGTTGATGGTTGATGAATTCCGTGAACCATCACTCATCACACATTTCCCATTCCATCCGTTTCATCCTCCGCCATCTGTGCAATCTGTGTTCCGTTTCTAAGAGGTAACCATGGAAGATCTTACTCCGAAGCAGATCGTCGAAGAACTCGACAAGTACATCATCGGCCAGGACAAGGCCAAGCGCGCGGTGGCGATCGCCCTCCGAAACCGGTACCGCAGGCGTCTGGTCAGCGAGGACATGCGCGAGGAGGTCATCCCGAAGAACATCCTCATGATCGGCCCGACCGGCGTCGGCAAGACCGAGATCGCCCGCCGACTCGCACAGATCGCCCGCGCCCCGTTCGTCAAGGTCGAGGCCACCAAGTTCACCGAGGTCGGCTACGTCGGCCGCGATGTCGACTCGATGGTCCGCGATCTCGTCCAGCTCGCGGTCCGAATGCTCGAGAACGAGAAGATCGACGAGGTCCGCGACCGCGCCCGTGAGTTGGCGGTCGAGCGGATCCTTGACATCCTCGAGCCGATGCCCTCGCACGAGGAGCATCAGCAGCCGCCCAAGGAGTTCGAGGCTGCGAGCCAGTTCCTCGGGCAGCTTTTCGGCGGACGGCTGCCCGGGCAGGTCGAGCCGCCGCCCGAGCCCGAGCCTGTCGTCGAGGACGAGCACGAGGCCGTTGACAGGGATGCCATCGAGCGCGAGCAGAGGATGCGCAAGGAGCGGATTCGCGCCAAGCTCCGAAAGCAGATCGAGGAGGGCCTGATCGACGACCAGCGGATCGAGATCGAGGTGGAGGAGGCCGGCGGCACTCCGTTCATGCAGGTGTTCAGCGGCCAGGGCATGGAGGAGATGGGCATGGACATGCCGGGCATGCTCGGCCCGATGATGCGCCGGCGGAAGACCAAATCGGTCACCATCGGCGAGGCGAAGGAGGTCCTGGCGCAGGAAGAGGCCGGGAAGCTCATCGATCACGACCAGGTCATCCGCGAGGCGATCGATCGCGCCGAGCAGACCGGCATCATCTTCGTCGACGAGCTGGACAAGATCGCCGGGCGCGAGAAGGGCGGCGACGGCGGCGGCCCTCAGGTCTCGCGCGAGGGCGTCCAGCGCGACATCCTGCCGATCATCGAGGGCTCGACCGTCGTCACCAAGTACGGCCCGGTCCGCACGAACCACATCCTGTTCATCGCGGCCGGCGCGTTCCACGTCAGCAAGCCGTCGGACCTCATCCCGGAGCTTCAGGGCCGCCTGCCGATCCGCGTCGAACTCGACAGCCTGAACGGAGCCGATTTCAAGCGCATCCTGACCGAGCCGAAGAACGCGCTCATCAAGCAGTACGTCGCGCTGCTGGCGACCGAAGGCGTGACGGTCGAGTTCACCGATGACGCGATCGACGAAATCGCGCGGATCGCCGAGGAGGTCAACTCGCAGATGGAGAACATCGGCGCGCGGCGGCTTCACACGGTCATGGAGCGCCTGCTCGAAGAACTCTCGTTCGAGGCCCCGGACCTCGCCGGCCAGGAGGTCACCATCGACGCCGCCTACGTCCGCGATAAGCTGGGGGACATCGTCAAGAACGAGGACCTGAGCAAGTATATCCTATAACTCATACTCGTACTCATACTCGTGCTCTCTCGTCGTTTGCGGCCGATCACCGAAAAACCGGTATATTTACCAGTCCACTTCCCATCCGAAATGGTTGACGAGATAGCATTTAGTTGTTATACTTTTCGAGGGTAGATCGCTTTGACAGCAACACACGCCCTCGATCTTCCTGCTTCATGCACCACCGCACCACCGATTGTACAAGGAGGATTCCCGCTATGCGTAAGACCAGACTGCTGACTCTCGCCGTCATCGTCCTGCTCGCCCTGAGTGCTTTGGCGAGCGCGTCTGTCCCGCCGATGATCAACTACCAGGGCAAGCTGATGAAACCCGATGGCACACCGGTGGCCGATGGCACGTACAGCATTACCTTCACAATCTACGACGCCGAAACGGGCGGGAACATCCGCTGGTCTGAACCCAATGTCTCGGTTCAGGCCAAGGGCGGCCTGTTTGCCGTGCTATTGGGTGGCAATGGCACCAATCTACCCGCGAACATTTTTGAAGGCCCGGATCGCTGGTTCGGAATACAGGTAAATGACGACCCCGAGATGATTCCGAGACAGAGAATAGCCAGTGTTGCATATGCTCAGGTGGCTGAAATCGTCCCTGATGGCTCGATCACTGCGGAGAAGCTAGCGAATCAAAGCATTACCGCGGAGAAGCTTGTTCCCGGTGCTGCCACCCCTACCGGCACGATCTCGATGTTTGCCGGGGCAACTCCTCCGGCCGGCTGGCTGATCTGCAATGGCGCGCCAGTGTCGAGAGCGGAATATGCCGGCCTGTTTGCTGTGATTGGCACGACCTATGGTGCTGGTGATGGTTCTACAGCTTTCAACCTGCCGAATCTGCAGGGTAGGTTCCCGCTTGGCAAGAGCCCCACGCAGCCGCTTGGCACGCTGGGTGGCACTGCTACCATCAGTCTTCAGCACACCCATGCGACACTGGATCACATGCTAACATGGAATGAGATGCCAGCTCACAATCACGGGGTGAATGATCCCGGGCATGCACACCCGATTGGTGCCATGGGCAACAAGAATTTCACGGGTACTGGCTACAATCCTCTCGTTACTGACAATAAACAGGATTGGACCGGAGGGGCTGTGACCGGCATTAGCATTCAGAACGCTGGCGCGAACTGGGGACACAATCACGGCAGCACCGGCAACGGTCTGTCCACTTCTCAGGACATAACGAATCCCTACGTTGCCGTCAACTACATCATAAGAATTTAGCTAGGCTGGAGGAGCGATATGCTGAACATGAAGATTACACTGGTTACTGTTTTGGCATTGCTTGCGAGCATTGCTGTCACGACGGCCGCAGTGCCACCGATGATCAACTATCAGGGCAAGCTGATGCAGCCGTCCGGTGTTCCCGTACCGGACGGAGAGTACAAGATGACGTTTGCCATCTACGGGCAACCGGCCGGCAGCACGGCGCTCTGGTCGGAGGTGAATGAGCATGTCCAGATCAAGGGCGGATTGTACAGTGTCCTGCTCGGCAGTGTGATCAACCTACCTGCGAACATCTTCGATTCCTCCGACCGCTTCTTCGGCGTCAAGATCGGAGACGATCCCGAGATGACTCCGAGGCAGCAAGTCGCCTCGACTGCCTTTGCATTCCGGGCTGCATCCAGCCAGACGGTGGACGATGGAGCAGTAACGACGGCCAAGATCGCCCCCGGAGCGGTGACTGCGGATAGGCTCGCCCTGGGAGTAGCGATTCCGCCAGGAACGATCCTAATGTGGTCCGGTGCCGTAGACCAGGTTCCGCACGGCTGGGCGCTGTGCAATGGGACAGGTGGTACTCCTGATCTCAGAGACAGGTTCATCGTCGGGGCAGGAAACGAATACCTGCTGGGTGCTATCGGTGGTGAGAAGTTCCATCAATTGACGGTGGCTGAGATGGCAAGACACGCTCATTGGGAGCTGGCTTCCACTGTGAGCGGCTATGGGGGGGGTGATGGCACAGTCTCTGGTGCAGGCTTTGATTCTGGTAGCCATTGGGCTGGTTATTCCACTGATAGTACTGGGGGCGACCAACCGCACGAGAACCGTCCGCCATACTACGCGCTCTGCTTCATCATGAAGCTGGGCTATTGAGGAGAAGAAGTCATGCGATTCCGAGACCGTATCCCAACACTGATCTGCCTCGCACTGATGGCTTCGGTCGCACCGGGGTATGCGGATACCACGTTAGAAGGTCCGTACTCTGCCAGTGCTGGACTCACGGCCTACACAACTGACACGGGTGGCAGCGTTTACTGGAACCCGAACAACTCGCCAACAGGTCAGTGCGTTTGGTTCGTCTTGGCCGTCAGGTCGGATTCCAGCAGTTTCCCACACGGTCTCTCTTACGCGAAGCAGCTCTACCCAGACCTTTGTAAGTGCTGGGTGGCACGTCGGTGGGACTCCAAAAGTCGGCGCAGTAATGTGCTATGGTTCCGCATACTCCAGTTCGGGCCATGTGGCCATTGTCACGGGCATCAATGGAGACGGCACCATAAACGTTTGGGATTCAAACGTCATGGGCGACCTCAAAGTCCGTAAGCGTCGAGTAACAAATTTCACTGCTTGCAGGGGTACGTATACGCAAAGAACTCAGATACACCTCCAATATTGCAGGATCAGGATACCCAGTGCCCCTCCATATCTTTGACGCCAGACCGACACTGGTGGCTGGTATACGTCGCCCCAGTCCGTCTGCTGGAGCGCATCCGATCCGTGCGGTATCGCGCACACGAAAGTGTGGTGGGACGGCAATGCGGCCTCGGATGTTGGATCGAGCGGTTGCTGGTCGATGCCGGAGGGAATCCACGTTTTCAACGCACACGCGGCAGACAATTGCGGAAATGACTCAGGGTGCAGTGTGGCCAGGACATACCGGCTCGATACCCGTGATCCATCGATTGATCGCACTGGACCCAATACGGACCAGTGGTACGTCAGCCCTCAGAATGTATGCTGGCAGATCACCGATGCTGTGTCCGGTCTATCTGCCGCTCACGTGTGGTGGGAGGGCGGCTCCGATGTCTCAACCTCAGCACAGGGATGCACACCGCTACTGGAGGGCAGACGTCTACTGCACATCTGGGGACAGGATGCCGCCGGGCGGACGAAGGAGATAACAGGCTGGTTCCAACTGGATGCAACACGTCCATCCATCACTGTCTCTGGTCCTGTTGTCTCAGCTTGGCTCAACACCCCGCAGTCCGTCAGCTGGAACGCGACGGACGTAACATCCGGCATCGCCACGAAGACCCTGACTTGGGATAACGGTGCTTCTACCGGAACATCGCCCGTCCAGATACCCGAGGGCAGGCACACGGCGACGGTATCAGCGACTGACGCCGCAGGGAACTCCGCTTCCCAGAGCTTCGGTCCCTGGTGGATCGATACCGTCGCTCCATCGGTTGCCGTCACGATGAACCCGGCGGGACCGAACGGGGACAACGGATGGTACACCGTCGAGCCGATGATGTCTGTCTCGGCGACCGATCCGAACGGCGCGGACGGCTCGGGGGTCGATGACCTCTTCTATATCATCAATGGCAGGGAGTATCCATACACCGGCCCCGTGACGATCATCGGTGACGGAGTCCATCCGTGCGCAGGCAGAGCGACCGATGTTGCCGGGAATTCCGACCAGTCGGGCATCGAGGTCAATATCGACACCACCGCCCCGATGTTCGGCTCCATAGCAACCGACACGGTATCCATGAGCCTGACCACGCTCTCTGCCTCGTGGGTGTGCAGTGAACCCACGTCCGGAATCGCCGCGTATGAGTACTCGCTCTACCACGTTGTTGGGAATTCCCATGAACTCGTGCGCGGTCTGTGTATCACCGATCAGGCCTGGGCACATGAGACGAACCTTGGACTCACGAGCGGTCAGTTCTACTTCTTCCGCGTCCGTGCGGTGAACAACGCCGGGTTATGGAGCGATTACATGGACTCCGATCCAATCCTCGCGCTCGAAGGCACGAGAGATGTCTCGCCTTCGTTCAACTCGGGTGGAGTGAGCGTTCCTGAGGAGGCCCGGAGCTCCACCAACTACAAGCTGGTCGATTCCATCGGCCTGTTCGTGGTGAACTCCTCATCGAGCCCGAACTACATGATAGAACACGGCTACTGGCACTCGGATGTGGCAGTGATAGATGCTACCTCAGTCCATGATGCCAAGTGCATGAACAACGGCATCGACGTCACCCTGGGTCTGTCCGGGAGTCCGGTCGTCGTGACCTATCCCCTCGTCTTTGGGAACAGGTTCTACGTGCAGCAGCCGGATAGATCGAGCGGGATTGCTGTGGAGATTGCGTCGAACCCATCTACGATTCCGATGGGTGGTGACCGAGTACGCATCAGTGGCAGGCTCGGAGTCAGTGACGGCGAGCGCGTGATACGCAATGCCGCAGTGACCTTGATCTCGCACGGGGACCTGCCCGGTGCGCTCTTCGTCAGCAACCGCTGGCTCGGCGGGCGTGACCTGAATGAGTGGACTCCCGGCGTGAGCGGGGTGTTCGGCCTGCACAACATCGGGCTGCTCATCAAGACCAGCGGCAAGATCGGCCAGGTCGATCCCGGCGGAGCATACTTCTATATCGACGACGGCTCGAACTTGCAGGATCGCACGATGACCGGTAGCCTAACCAACATCGGCGTGAGAGTCCTCGGCGACGGAAGGGGATACGGACCCGACACGTTCGTGACGGTCACCGGGATCAGTTCGTGCTTCAGCGATGGCGGTTCGGTCAAGAGGCTGATCCGGCCCGTGACTATCGAAGAGCTATAGACCGGCATGCAGCGATTGCCTCGAGAGCCGTTCGGACCTGGGCGGCCTGGCGGTCGCGCTTGCTTCGGATGCGCTGCTCGGGCTTCGGGAGGATGCCGAAGTTCGCGTTCATCGGCTGGAAGTCGGTGGTCTGCGGGGACGAAATGTAGTCCGCGAGCGCGCCGATCATCGTCTCGCGCGGGAAGACGACCGGCTCCTCGCCGCTGACTAGACGCGCCGCATTGATCCCGGCGACGATCCCCATCGCCGCCGATTCCACGTATCCCTCAACGCCCGTGATCTGGCCGGCGAAAAAGAGGGTGTTGGGTGTGGGGTGTTGGGTGTTGGGGGAACCGAACCCTCACCCCGACCCTCTCCCTCAGAGGGAGAGGGGGCTCTCATCCGCATCGTCGGCAGGAGGAGCTTCGGCGACTCGATGTAGGTGTTACGATGCATGACCCCGTACCGCACGAACTCCGCGCGCTCGAGGCCGGGGATCATGCGGAAAACGCGCTCCTGCTCGCCCCACTTAAGCCGTGTCTGGAATCCGACGAGCCCCCACAGAGTGCCCTCCCGGTTCTCCTGTCGAAGCTGGACGACGGCGTATGGGCGCTTCGCCGTATGACCCTCACCCCAACCCTCTCCCTCAGAGGGCGAGGGGGTACGTTGGTTGGCTGCAGAGGGAGAGGCAGCATGTGCCCGATCCTCCCCTTGCCCCCTCAAGCGTTGGGGATGGAGTTGGACTCCATCGCCCGCCGAACATGAGGGGATGGAGTCCAACTCCATCCCCAACGCTTGAGGGGGACTCTCCGGCAGATCGAGACCCACAGGTTTCAGCGGACCGAATGCGAGCGTCTGGCGTCCCCTCGATGCGATCTCCTCGACCGGCATGCATCCCTCGAAGAGCTGGAGCGGCTCGACGGCGCTCGTCGGCATTCGTTCGGCTGCCATCAAGGCATCGTAGAACGCGTTGTACTGGTCCTCCGTCATCGGGCAGTTGAGGTAGTCGGCGTCACCCTTTCCATACCGCGAGGCGCGGAATGCGATGCCGCAGTCGATCGAGTCCGCGGTGATGGTCGGCGCGACGGCATCGTAGAAATAGAGGTAGTCCCGCCCGGTGAGCCGAGCGATCTCCCGGGCAAGAGCATCGGAGGTCAGCGGCCCGGATGCGATGATGACGACCCCTTCGGACGGAAGCTCAGTCACCTCCCCGCGGATGATCTCCACGTTCGGCAGCGATGAGAGCCGCTCGGTCACGCATTCGGCGTATCGCTCCCCATCGACCGCCAGCGCCTGACCCGCTGGTAGCCGGTGTTCCTCGGCACACTCGATCACGAGCGAGCCGAGGATGCGCATCTCCGCCTTGAGGAGTCCGGAAGCGCTGGTGAGGAGATCGGACTTCAGCGAGTTGCTGCACACGAGTTCGGCGAGGAGGCCCGTGCGGTGCACGGGCGTCTGCTTCGTCGGGCGCATCTCATAGAGTCGCACGGACATGCCGGATCGGGCCGCATGCCAGGCAGCCTCGACTCCTGCCAATCCGCATCCGATGATCGAGATGGCCGATGGACGATGGTTCATGATGCAGCATTGTACCGCAATCAGGTACATGCACACAAAGGGCCCCGGGGTAGCCCGGGGCCCTTTGCGCGAAGATGCCCGATCGGGGACTATGCAGAGCGCCTCAACCGGCGGGCGGCGCCGGCGAGGGGGAAGATCCCCAGCGCCAAGCCCAGGAGGCTGGACGGCTCAGGGACAGGCGGAGTGGGAATACTCTGAGTAGTAATGGTGAACTTGACGCCGCAGTTGTAGTAGTGGCAGTCCGGGTCGAAGCCGAGTCCGACCACACCGTTGTTCCCGATGTACGAGGTCAGGGTGTCGAGCATACCGGGCTTGTTGCTCAGGTTGAAAGTCAGGTCCTCTTCCCAGGTATTGGTGTCAGACCAATCAGCGATGAGCGGATTGCCTGCCCAATTGTCTCCACCGTGCTCATTGTCGCTCCAGCGCTTGACGCCGGTCTGTGGGCTGTCGAGCAGATGGATGTACAGATGATCGTTCGACTCCTTGGTCCAATCGTCGATATTGTCGATGAACAGGGTGGCTTCCGTGATGCACTCACCGGCCGGGATGCTCCAGCGGATCCCCCAGGAGTAGTAGTACCCGTGATCCAGGTCCCAAAGGTCAGCATCGCTCGGCACGAACTGATACTGGGCGGCGGATGCCGGAAGTACCAGCGTGAGAAGCGCAAGGGCGGCCAAGACTGTGATGATTGCTTTCGACATTTCCTTCTCCTTTTGCATGTATGGATGCCGGCGCTCGCCCTGTTGCCGGGTCGAGCGTCCGATCTCGTCTGTGTGCGGTCGCTAGGCCCTGCGCCTTCTCACGGCCAGGGTTGTCAGCGAGGTCAGGCCGAAGGCCAGTGTGAGGAGGCTGGCCGGCTCCGGGACAGGCGGGTACTCAGGGTCGTCATCGACGGCGCACCTGTCGTGCCATGTCTGGCCATAGACCGGGTTGGTAACAGCAGTCCACTTCTTCGAACCGTCGAGCGATCCACTCCCCGGCTCGACTTGCGCCACGTGTGACAGGAAGCCGAGAGCGTCGGACCCGTCGTCGCGCTGATTGGCTATCGGAGCGACCGGGTTGAAGGTGTACGTGAAGACTACAGACTGCCCCGGAGCAATCGCAGGGGGTGTGTAGTACTTCTGGTTGCTCGCCTCGATCTCGAAGGTCTCCCAGCCGTGGGATGTCCATTCCCAGCCCACCGGCGCCGTCCAGGAGATCGGCGCAGGCACGTTGAACGGTTGAAGCGTCCAAATGATGGCAAGTGGCGTGCCCGGGCTGTCGCTCCCATTGGTCAACGTCCAGGTGTATGTGTTCGTATCGGTATCCAGCATCGACTCCACGATCGTGATGCCGCTGGTCTTGGCGGACGACCAGGACTGGGCGACTGCGGGCAGTGCGAGAACCGCCATCAGCAAAACAACTACGGTGAGGACGGTTGCATTCCTAAGCATTTCAATTCCCCTTTCCAATATGGCCCTCCGTGGCCATGCAGATCATTGTCGACGCGGAGATACTTGCGGCGAATGGAGGATACCATTCTGGAGACCGCCTGCCTCGATATGCACAGGAGCGCAGGCAGATCGCGCTGTTCGTAGCCCTGTCTCATCAGCTCGTAGCATCTGTGCTCGCCCGGGCTGAGCATCGATTCCATGCGCTCGATATTGTCCCGAAGGATCAGGTGCTCGCATGGGTCACAGTGCTGATCGAGCTGATCAGCGCGGAGATCTCCGAGTGAGGTCTCCCACTCATAGCCGGTAAGCTCTCGCATACCGATCGAACGGGAGCGGTCTATCCAAAGGTTGCGGATGGTATGGCGAAGGAACTGTTTCGGGAACTGGATGTCGTTCTCGTAACGGAGTACGGCGAGCAAGGCCTCTGATGCGAGGTCTTGCTGATCGTTATAGTCCGCCGAAAACTCCCGTGCACAGACGACAGCCAACATGAACAGTTCCTTAGCACGGAGGGAATCGTCGGGCCACTCGAGTCTGGGTGACACAGGAAGTCCTGTGGAGGTGTGGACCAACATTTTTCATCTTTCCTTCGATAGACGCCCCCGCCTTATGGCGAGTGACTTTAGCTGCTGGGGCAAATCTTTGTCTGCCCCTTCAGGTGGATAGACAAGCGAGGGGACCAAATGTCAACCAAAAAAGTTCAGAAATCGCGCCGGAGGGCAATCTTTCGGTTTTCGACATTTCTGGTTGACATTCCGGGAGTTCAAACGTCTACACAGTGGTAGCCGATTCGGCTGCGATGAAGTTGTCCATGGTAGATGAAAATGTGGGTAGTTCTGTGGAAAGATAGCAGATCCGGAAGATCCGGCGCGCTCAAGTGTCCGGGCAAGCAGACTTGGAAGGACGCCGAAGGTCATGCCAGAGCGCTCAAAGCTCTGTTCCCTGAGCGCAGATTCCAGGTCGGTTGGGTGCAACTCGCGTCTCGGAGCACACTACAGTAGGTCTTCCGACTCCAGTTCCTCGTACTTGCGGCGTATCGAGGTGAGCAGCTTCGAGACAGCTTGCCTCGATACGCCCATGATCCCCGGCAAGTCCTTCTGCTCGTGGCCTTCCTTGAGCATCTGATAGCACGCAAGCTCGGTCGGTGTCAGTCGCACGAGCAGCCGCTCCAGTGTGTCGCGGAGGATGACCGTCTCCGACAGTGCCTGCCGAGACTCCGCGATATCGTCCTCGAACGCCGTGTCCGAGTTGCTGAACTCCCTGGCCCCGGCGCCTACACAGCCGCGATTGATCGCCAGCCTCCGAACTGTAGTCCAGATGAAGCTCTTTGGATGCTCTATCGGCTTCTCGTATTCCAGCAACGCGCGCACCGCATCGGAAACCAGGTCCTGGCGCTCGTCGTAGTTGCCCGAATACTGCTCGGCACAATCGGCGATGTACCTGCGCCACTGATCATCCACGCGGGACTCACGGGTTGCCTGCTCTATGTTTTCTTGAATGCTCATCTGCGACCACCCAGCCAGCATATGTGTCAGATGGCCCCGCATACTGCCTGCGGTGGTATGTCTGACTGCTGTCTCAGTGGTAGCTACTGCACGTTCCGTGCCAAAACGGACAACTCGGGGCATTTATATGCAATACTGGTATAATTGCTGGCCGGCTGCGATGGGGGTTGCAGGCGGAAGGGGCGGAAAGCAGAACGGGCAGCGTTTCCGCTGCCCGCACATCGTCAATCATATGTATCGATGGCCTAGCGATAGCCCGGGGGAGGGGCCTCGTTTGGTGTCTGGTTGCCGGATGAGGATGAGGACGAAGAGCTGTTCGCGGGTTTCGTCTGGGGAGCCGTCCTCAAGGTATTGTCGACCATGAAGGTCCATTCCTCGTAGGTCTTGTTCCCGGCCCAGTCCTCGACCGTGAGGCTGGCGACATGCCGCCCGTTGGACAGTGGGATCAGGCGAGCGTCACGGGGCGTCTTATACCAGATGACCCCGCGTTCCGGGATAACCTCGTGATCGAGCGTCTCTCCGTCGAGGGTGAGCTTGATCGTATCCTCCTTGATTCCGCTGCCGAGGTCCTTCACCAGCGCCGAGATTTCCACGGGCGGGCTTCCCGGCATCAGGAAGTTTCTCAGCGGGCGCACGGTCTCCACTCTCGGCGGAGTCGAGTCCGGGCTGTCCATCGAAAACGCAAGAAGCGCGCCATCGTCGGCCAGGACATAAAGCGTCCCATCCGCAACAATCGGAGCAGCCGCAAGGTTCACGTACCGGTACTTATACCTCTGGCTGCCGTACTCCAGGATCGACGGCATGACCGTGTATTTCCACTTGATCGCCCCGGTTTCAACGTCCAGGGCCAGGATGATCCCCTTGTTCGCGGTCACGATCACCGTGTCATCAACGACAATCGGCGAGGAGTAAGTCGGCGCGCCGATCTCGACCGGCTCCTTCCACTTGAGTTTGCCAGCATTCGTGAGGGCGCAGAACTTACTCGATTTCCCATCCTTGTAGGCAAAGTAAACGATACCTTTGGCCACAGCCGGGGTAGTAGTGATCTCACCAGGCACGGGGGCGCTCCACTTCACTCTCGAGCTTTTCGACTGCATGGCAAAAAGCGTGTTGCCCGCCGCCAGGTAGATAGTGTTGTCAGCCACAACCGGAGTGGCGTGCCGCGAGCCTGACCCTATCCGGGTCGCCCAGCTCAATCGGCCGGATACCGTGTTGGCGGCATAGAGAATCGTATCGGTGGACAGGAAGTATGCCAGCCCGTCGACAACCGCCGGCGACGAGGCGATCCCGTCGGCGGTACGAAAGCCGCCCTTCCACTCCATCTCGCCCGTCTGGGCGTTAAGAGCATACAGCTTGCGATCATCGGAGCCGAAATAGAGGATATCGCCCACCAGGACCGGCGAGGACGTAATGTTGCTGCGGGTCACGAAGCTCCAGACGAGCGACCCATCCTCGGTCGACACGGCGTAGAGCCGCCCATCACCGGCCCCGAAATAGACCATCTTGTCGCCTACTGCGGGGGACGTCCTGATATTGGCGGTCAGGGTCTCCGTAGCAGGGTAACACCATCGGAATGTGCCCGTGTCAGCGTTCACAGCATACAGCCGCGATCCTGCGCCGAAGTAGATGACGCCGTCCTTGATTGCGGGAGAAGACGGGTTATCCGGCGAGACATCCGAGAGATACTTCCACGAGAGCTTGAGCGGAAACTCGAGATGCTCGTCCGTGTAGCCGGTGTGAGCAGAATCGCCCTTGTACATCGTGTAATCGCGCCGACCAACAATCGGCTCGATCGGCGTGATCTCAGCGGCAGGGGTGTCGAGCAACGGAGCGGGCTGCTCTTCCGTCGGATTGGTCGGGCCAATCAACGGCGGTTGCGGGTAGTCGCGTCTGGAAGAGTCTCCCCTCGGCGGAGTCGGAGGCATGCCCGGAGGCGCGGGCGGACCCTCGTCGTCACCATCCGCCAGTCCGGGCGGCATGGGGGGAGGCGGACCCGCCGGCGGCCCTTCCTGCGAGAGTACAGCAATGGAGACGGACAGGATAAGAATTAGTGCTATCAGACAGGCGATCAGCCTCGTGGGCATTACCATCCTCCTTCATGAGGGGCTCAACTGAAGTATACAGCATTTGTCGCCGCAGCGTCAATCACGACGTGTTCCGCTGAGGCGACGCATTGGCCTCCGACACTCGACAAGCCGTCGGACTCGGCAGACAATGCTTCGCCCCGTACAATTGACAGACGAGTTTGGGGTACCGGGTGTTCCGCTGGACAAAAAAACAAGGCCGAGCACGATGCCCGACCTTGAACTCTGCACTTTGGCCTGCTGATCGACGATTTGTGTCGGAAACAACTGCGCTCGCGGCGCAGTAACTTGCTCAGGATGACAGAGATCTGCTACGAAACGTGATCCTCCATGACCGGTTTGTCCCGGCGGAGGCACTTCGCGCAGCGCCAGTCTATTTCCATTGCCTCATACATCGACGGAATATTCCGCACAGGGGCTCCACAGATGCCGCACCGGATCTTGCCGCTGTAGCTGGTTGAGGTAAACAGCTCGTGCTCCGGTTCGATTCCCCCGCTTTCGTATTCCGAATCTGCCATGCGTTACCCTCCACTATGATACTGTGACGACATTATACCACGTTTGCCCGATCCGCAACATATGTTTGCTGATATAAAGGGTGATCGAGGCCTTTGAGGAGTTCGGAGCAGCCGTGGCGGAGGAGCGCCTCCATGTTCATCACGTCCTCCTTGTTGTATAGGAGCAGTAGTTCGAGCGCCTCCTGACTGCCGCGCCGGTACTCATGCCAGAGCCGGACCGCATCGAACCCGCTGAGCCCCTCGCACTCGGGGACGCGCCTGATGCCGAGCTTCGTCTCGATGTTCTTCAGCCCGCCGGAGAGCCCGATCCGCCTGAGCAGGTGGCAGAGGTCGACGTGGAGTTGATCGATCCGCAGGTCGGGGAAGGTGCGCTGGATGAACGGGATGTCGAACCCGCTGCCGAAGAACGTGACAAGCGTCTTGTACCGCGAGATCTCCGCGGGGAACTCGTCCATGTTGATCCCCTGGATGAACGTCTTCATCTCGACACCATCATACAGACCGATGACGGTAATGCAGTCGCCCCAGTTGCAGCCGGTGGTCTCGATATCGAGGTAGCCGATCGAGTCGCCGAACTCGCTGAGCGCGCGCCAGTGATCCTTCTTCGGAAGCACCTCGGAGAAGTAGGCGTGGTCGCGGTCCTCGAGCCGGACTATCGATTCCTCAACTCGCGGGAGAAGGAGCGCCTTCTTCGCAGGGGAGAGCTTCATCTCGGCATGCTGGGCGATGAACTGCTCCCACGTGAGCGCGCCGGCATCCCAAATCTTCCGCTCGGTGGTGTATCCGATCCCCTGTGCATGGATGAACGTCGAGGTAAGCATGACGAGGTCAGTATACCACAAGGAAACGCCGATCTCCAGGCGACTCCGTCGCCGGCGGCCGGCGACGGAGTCGCCTGGAGATCAGTCTGGGCAAACTCCCACAGTCCCATACTCCTACACTACCGATAGCTCCCCACTTCCTTCGCCAGGTCCGTGATCCGGCGGAAGTCCTCGAGGCTCACGGAATCCGGGACCGAGTGGTCGGACGCGAAGATGTACCCGCCGTTCTGCTTCATCACCGGCACCACGCGCCTGATCTCGGCCTCGATCGCCTCCGGGTTGTCCCAGAGCATGGCGTTGATCCCACCATGGAAGACCAGTTTGTCGCCAAACTTCCGCTTCAGATCGATGGGGTCCATCCCCGCCTTGACCTCCAGCGGATTGAGCGCATCCAGCCCGATCTCGACGAACTCCGGCACGAACGGGGTGACGTTGCCGCACGAGTGGAGGCCCGCCTTCGCACCCTTGGAGTGGATCCAGTCGATCGCGCGCTTCTGGACTGGCTTGAGCAACTCGCGGTACGTCTTGAGTGAGAAGAACGTGTGGTGCTTGTAGCCCATGTCATCGGGCCAGCGGACGGAGTCGAAGGTGTATCCCGCGTCCCAGACTCTGTCGAGCAGGGCGATCTGAACGTCTAGGTAGTGGTTGAACATGTCCGAGCACCACTCCGGGTCCTCGATCATCGCCATCAGGAGGCGCTCCGTACCGACGGTCCACGAGTGAGTGACGTCGAACCCGAACCAGAGGCCGGTCTCGACCCATCGGCCGTTCTCGCGCCATGTGGCATAGTTGGCCTTGAGGTGCTCCCAGGGGATGCGGTCGTCGGACGGGGTCATCCGCGCCTTGGCGACCTCCCAGGACTCGCGGTCCTTGACGGTGAAGTCGAGGAACTCGGGCGTCGAGGTGGCGTGCTTCCAGTTCCTGAGGGTCGCGCCCCACCCTGTTGTCCGGATGATGTACTCGTCGGTCTCCTCGACCACCTTCGACTCGTAGCGCGGGCTGTTGTCGATTCCGAAACCGGCGACGTGGTCGAGGTCGAAGAAGTCGACGAAGCTGACGTCCTTCGGCATGCCTTCGGAGTGCCACCGCTCGACGGTCGTGCCCCAGGGGCTGTCGATGATCGGCACGCGGTCGGCATCTCTGTGTTCGAACATGCGCTTGAAGCGCTCGTGTGATGTCATGGCTTGTGGCATGGGCTCTCCCTCGTGGCTCGATGTAGTGGCCGCGCCTCAGTGCCGGCCTCCCGCGTCGTCTGGCCGGCACAGAGGCACGGCCACTACGGCTACGGCGCGGGGCCGGTGGACTCGCGAATCTCCAGGTGGCAGGGCAGGATGTTCTCCGAAGGACACTCCTCCGGTTCGCCCTTGATCCGGGCAATCAGCATCCTCGATGCCAGCGATCCGATCTCATAGAGCGGCTGATGCACGGTCGTCAACTGCGGGATCGCGAGTTCCGCGCTCGTGTCATCGAAGCCGATGAACGACATGTCCCTGGGCGCTTCGAGACCCGCGTGTCTCGCCGCCTGCATCGCACCGATCGCCATCGCGTCATTCGTGGCGAAGATCGCCGTGGGTCGGGAGTCGAGCTTCAACAGCCTCTGCATCGCGTCGTAGCCGGACTGTCTGCTGTAGTCCCCGTCGGCGATCAGGTCGGGATCGACCGGGAGTCCCGAGTCTCGCAGCGCATCCTCATACCCGCGCAGTCTTTGTTCGGTCAGCATCGCATTCTTCAGGCCGAGGATCAGAGCGATCCTGCGGTGACCGAGGCCGATCAGATACTTCACCGCGTCGTACGCTGCCTCCTGGTTGTTCGGCTCGACGAACGGAAAGCCCGTGATCTCGATCCTGCGCTCGACGATAACAAGTGGCACATCTCGATCGCGGACCATATCGAGGTGCTCGGGGAGCATCGGAGACGTGAAGATGATTCCGTCCACCCGACGCTCGAGCAGGATGTCGATGTTCGCGAGTTCCTTCTCGGCGCTGTCATAGGAGTTGCAGAGGATCACGTTGTAGTCGAACTGCCGGGCCTCGTCCTCGACCGCGCGAGCCAGTATCGGGGCGACCGGGCCTGCGATGCTCGGGAGGATATGACCAAGGAGACCGGTCGCCTGCGTCTTGAGGCTTCGCGCGAGGGCATTGTACCTGTAGCCCAGTTCTGCGATCGCCTGCTCGACCCTGACGCGGGTGTCCTCCGAGACAACCTCGACCGAGTTGAGCACCCTCGAGACTGTGGCGGTGGATACACCTGCGCGGCGGGCAACATCTTTGATCGTGGGCAGCATTGGGATTCACCTTGGCGAACGGCATTGAAGCTCGTGTCGCCTCATATTAACCGCCGGCCATGCTCTTGTCAAGAAGTCAGGAGTCAGGAGTCAGGAGTCAGAATGCGGAATCCGGCATCACACGGCTCGCACGTACGAATTCCCGGGGACACGGCGGACGAGCGAGAGCATCTCGAGGAGAGTGAGCGTGCTGTTGGCAACCGACGCGCTGAGTCCGCACTCGGCGATAATGTCGTCCACGTGCTTCGGATGGAGACTGAGCGCCGTCAGCACTGTCTTCTGCTCGGGCGTGATGTTGTCGGGAATCTTCGGACGCTCACGGCGGTTCGGACGTATACTCGACGGTCACGCCGATCTCCTCCAGGATGTCCTCCGCGCGCTCGACGAGCTTCGCGCCGTCGCGGATCAATCGGTGGGGGCCCTCGCTCCGTTCGTTGTCGATGCCGCCGGGGATCGCCCATACGTCGCGGTTCTGCTCGGCGGCGATCCCTGCGGTGATCATCGCGCCGCCCGTGACGAGGCTCTCGACGACCAGCACCCCGAGCGACATCCCGCTGATGAGCCGGTTCCGCGCCGGGAATCGGTATCCATCGGGCTGAGTGCCGGGGACGTATTCGGACATGATCGCGCCCGCATCTGTAATGCGCTTGAAGAGCCCTCGGTTCTCATAGGGATATGGGACATCGAGCCCGCTGCCGAGGATGGCGATCGTTCGTCCGGTGGTGACGGCCGCGGTATGGACGGTCGTATCGATTCCCCGCGCGCCGCCACTGACTACAGTGAGCCCTCGAGCGGCCAGGTCGCGGCTGATCTTCATCGCCATCGAGCGCCCGTACTCCGAGGGCCTCCGCGTGCCGACGATTCCGACGGCGAATCGGTCCTCCTCGTGCAGTTCCCCCTTGACGAAGAGCACCGGCGGCGGATCGTAGATCTGGCGGAGGTTCGTGGGGTATTCGCCGTCGCGTATGGTGACGGCTCGCGCGCCCATCTTGTCCAGAGCCTTCATCTCCTCGTCCACTGAAGTTGCAGCCCCGTCACGGATGCGCTCGGCGGTCTTGTCGCCGAGCGCACCTGCCAGCTTGAGTTCGTTCACCGGCGCGCGGAAGACCTCCGCCGGATCGCCGAAGTAGTCGACGAGCGACACAGCCTTCTTGGCGGAGAGTTCGAGCCTGGCAAGGCGCACCCACTGTTCGATGTCCGACAACACGAGCCTCCTGACGGCAGGAGTGTAGCAAGCCGACCGCCGTGGTGTCAAGCATAGGAAACTCAGGCGACGGCATCCCAACTCCCAGTGACGGCCAGTAGATGCAAGAGGCGCAAAGGTGTATACTGTACCCCAGACTTGCTCGAAGGTGAGGAGATAAGCCATGAATCCGCTGTTCAGACCAAGACTGTGCGAATTCCACGGCAGGGAACTGCCGCTTTTCAAGTCGGGGAAACCCGCATATCAGATCGTGATCGCCGACAACGCTGATCTGCTCATCAAGGAAGCGGCGTCGATCGTCTGCAAGGGGCTCGGCTACCCGAAGAAGTCGGTGGTCGCCGAGAGCAAGTCCGAGAGCCGCGCGCCCGGCATCTTTTTGTGCACGCCGGAGGGCCCGGGCCGATTCTCGAAGATCATCGAGGGAAGCCGTCTCCCCGAAGCGCCGAAGAACAGGGACCAGGCGTTCGAGATCATCGTCATGGGCAAGGACATCGTCATGCTTGGGTACACCTCCAAGGCGATGCTCCAGGCCGCCCGCACCCTCGGCGACCTGGTGTATGTCCCACCTCTGGCCCGTAGGGGAGGCCTTCAACGGCCTCCCCTACGGGAGGCCGTTGAAGGCCTCCCCTACGGGCCAGAGGCGTCGCCGGGGAAGAAGGCCGTGCTGCCGGAGATGTCGGTGTTCGACTACCCCGACATCGAGTACCGGGGCATCTACGCCGAATGCCGCTGGGGGCCGGACAACATGACCCTTCAGGAATGGAAACAGGCGATCGACTCCCTGGCCGACCTGCGCATGAACGTCCTGAGCATCGGCATCCACAACAACTGGCCGATCCAGTACGATGGACAGATCTCCGAGTGGCTGCTCGTCCCGATCAAGAAGTATCCCAAGCTCAAGACGCCGAAGCTGGTCAACTACTACTCCCCCGAGACCAAGCAGGATGTCCGCCTGGAGTACGTGCCCCGCATGTACGAGGAGGACCTCTTCGGCGAGATCATCAAGTACGGGAAGTCGAAGGGGGTGCTCGTCCGCCCGCACTTCAACACGCCGGGCCACAACACGCAGATTCCGCGCCACTATCCCGAGACCTCATCTAAGTACCCGGATGGCACGCCGAAGAAGTACGGCTTCTGCATGAGCAGCCCGAAGACCTTCGAGGTGATGTTCGACATCCTGGACGAGATCTGCGACCGATATCTCCTACCGAACGGCGTCGACTGGTTCCATATCGGCCTCGACGAGGTCTACCCCTCCGTCGGCATGAACGAGGACACGCCGCTCCTGCGCATCGATCCCTGGTGCGAGTGCCCGGATTGCGCGAAACGGTCGAAGGATGACCATTTCGTCGACTATGCGGTCCGCCTTGCGAAGCACCTCAAGGAGAAGGGGATCAACAACATCGGCATGTGGCACGATCACTTCGCGCGCGGCGGGAAGATGAACATCGAGCTTGCCAAGCGCTTCGAGGACGAGGGCCTGAAGGAGAACGTCATCCTCCACTGGTGGCGATATGCCGACTTCTTCGAGACCACGATGCCCGAACTCGGGCTCAGGCGCTGGGTCACGCCGATGACCGGCTACTTCTACTGGATGAACTACCAGAACCACCTCGATAACTGCTTCCTCGGGGCAAAAAAGGGCGTCGAGGAGGCGGCCGAGGGCACGGAGGCATACGGGCTCTGGCATCCGTCGTACCATCAGCACTTCGCGATCCTCGGGGCGAAGGCGTGGAACTCCGATCAGTGGCCGGACGTCGCCTCGTTCCGCCAGGCGTACTCGAAGGTGATGTTCGGCGACCGCTGGCGGGAGGGCCTCCAGGGGTTCAAATACTTCGACGACATGACCGCCGGGGTCGCGATGATGAACTTCGCGTCGAAGCTCTTCTCGTACCCGTATCTCTACGCCAACTGGAAAGAGGATGCGTTCCTCAGGCAGAACTACCCGCGCCCGCTCATCGAGCAGATGGTCCCGAACCCGCTGAACCTGATGGGATTCTTCAACCAGATCTCCGCGTACATCCAGAAGGCGATGGACATCTTCTCCAGGGAGGGCCTTTGGCTCCCATCAGCCATCAACCATCAACCATTGTACATGATCGAGTGCATGAGGATCAGGTCGGTGCTCGATCTCTTCGCGCGGATGGTGGTGGGAGTCCGGCTGCATCGGAACGGCGCGGACGAGGAGGCGCTCTCGAAGGCCGCGGACGACATCGACGCCGCGACCCTCAAGCTGGAGGAGACGATGCTGGCGATCGAGAAGACGTGGGACCCGCCGTTCGTGCCTCAGACGCTCCGGGAGTTGACCCTGATGCGCGACTTCGCCAAGTGCCTCGCCGGCGAACTCCACCTCGGCCCGTCGCCCGAGCTGAAATCCATGGTCACCCAGCCGATCGACTGGCCGAATGATTAGGCGGCGCTACTTGACTTCTGCCTGCTATTGGGGGATAATCCTCGTGGAGTGTGAAGCCAAATGAGACGTTACAAACTCTCTGAAATGCAAGAGGAACTCCGAGCCAGGGGTATCCCGGAACTCTCCGAGAGGCTCAAGAGGGAAACGGGATACGACCCGGTAGCACGCAAGCTTCGGCGCAACCCTCGTGAGGCAAAGGCGGCATATCGTGTGCGCCAACCAGAATGACGAACTCTCAGCCCTCCTTTCTGCCCACAGGGAGCGGCTGCTCAACCTTTCTCAGGGCAAGGACACCCTCCGATACCTCACGGCTGTCGCATCGGTGATCACCGATGCTTGTCTCTCTCTAGGCAATAGACCCCCCAACCATAGTCGGCGGGAGATCGTATGACTACCATTGACAAAGCCATACAAGCGTTTCGCGAAGTCGCCGCCAGCAACGGCGAGGTTTGGGGAGAAGAACTCGGACAGTTGGGCACGTTCGGCTGCCAGGCTGTAGACCCCCTCCTTGGCCTCCTCAGAGACGAGAGTCCCCAGGTACGTCGTGCGGCCTCTGATGTGATCGACCTCTGGCACACCGATGAGCGGATCGTGCAGCCACTGATAGCAACATTGGATGATCCCGACGATTGGGTGCGTCGGCAGGCCGCGTTCAGGCTTGGAGCCACGAGACATCTCCACGCCGTAGAGCCTCTGATCAGAGTCCTGGCTGACACTGACTCGTGCCTCAGAGAGCGGGCCGTCAAGTCGCTGTGCAAGATCGGAGGCGAACATGCGCTAGAGGCCGTCGTCCGTGTTCTTCATGAAGACTCTGACCCAAAGGTACGGGATACTGCAGCATGCGAGCTTGCGGACGCAAAGGTGTACAAGCCGCTGATAGAGGCGTGGACGACTGGCACGGCTCTCCCGCCTCAGATAATGCCGGACGTACTTCGGGAGATCGGCGATGGTGAATCCAGGCTGCAGATCACCGCTCTGTTGGAACATGGTGAGAAACCTGGTGTGCGTAGGATGGCGGCGAGGGCTCTTGGGGAACTCGGTGATATAGAAGCGGTTGAGCCGTTGAGATCCGGACTCACGGATTCGGACTGGCGTGTGCAGTTGGAAGCTGCGGTGGCACTTCACAAGCTGGGCGATGACAGCGGAACTGATGTACTCGTCCGTTTGGCGCGGAGCAAGGAGTTGAGCAAGTCTCTCTCTGCAGCAAACTGGATCGGCGGTGTGCCCATACCGAAGGCGATCGAGGCTCTTGTCAACATGCCGGGGAAGAAGTACCAGAAACGCAACACAGCGCGTATACTGGCAGACATCGGCGATCCCAGAGGGATCGAGCCACTTCTCAAGGCCTTGGAGGAGGCTGACGGCAGTGCGGCACTCAACCTCAGCCACTACAAGGACCCTCGCGTAGTAGACGCACTCGTTGCAGCTCTTGAAAACGAGGACTGGACGTTCAGGATAAGGGCGATCGAGGCACTCGGTATGATTGGCGATCCCCGTGCGGTCGACAGAATCGCCCCTCTTCTCAAGAGCGGCGCCAGGCTTGAACGACTCGAACGCGGCTGAAGCCCTTGATAGGATTGGCGATCCGAGTGCCACGGACGCGCTCATAGGAGCGCTCGATCCCAATGATGCGCATTTGCGAAGCAAAGCTGCTCAGGCTCTGGCCCGGATGCACACTCCTGAGGCAGAGAAGGCTCTGCTCGACCTGCTGCCCAATAACGACATCGATGCCATCAGCGGCACTTTCGCCTTCTTCGTAGAGAACCGGATTCCCGGCAGCGAGGGTCCGCTGATCGAGGCGCTGAGATGCTACGGCACTGGGCCGATGGCCAATCATTATGTCGGATCCGAACACAAGAGGCTTGCTCGGGTCGGCAAACAGTGGCTCGCAAATCATCCCAGTGCACGCAGGCGACCCGGTGGGAGTCTGCGCCTGTATGCCCCGTTTACGATAGCTGCGCATTTCCGTGATTGGAACATGGCCGTCATCTACTGGGTAAGAACAGACCGCTCGGCATCATTGATGCCCTATCCGAAGATGATAGCTGATTACCGGATACTCTCCAGGGATGAGCGGTCGGCCGCAGAGGTGATGATGAATGGACTTCTTAGCCGCGAGGAGTTCGGTATGCTGACTGCATACCTGAAGGATGCACACCACCTAGAGGTGCGTGAAGGCGTTGTGCCTTTGCCTTTTCCAGGTTACCGCATATGGGAGGGCAAGCGGGTTCCGTGGCGTCCACTCGCTCTCCATGGTGAGACCGATGGTTTCGTCCATTGGCAGCTTGACATAGACGAAGGCTATTCCTTGCCGTTCAAGGTGTCCGGATACTTCCGGGTCCTTTCCCCTTGCCCTAGAATCCCTTGATCGCCTCGGAGACATCCGGGAGGAACTTGCGGAGGGATTCCCAGGTGAAGAAGATCACCCCGTCCGCGCCGGCCTGCTTCGACATCGAGATGTGGCGCTTCACGTCGTCCGCCGTCGCCAGCGAGCCGTGGCTCGTGAGGACGCCGATCGTGATGTACATCGGGACGTTCTTCGTCACGGCGGCGCGGTTACCGTTCGCCGCCTCGATGAACGACTCGTCGGTGTATCGGTAGCCTGACGGGTTGATCCAGGTCAGCAGCCCCTCTTTGATCCACGTCTTCCAGTCCTGGCAGCTCTCGAAGTTGCCGACGTAGGTGTGCGCGCCCCAGCAGTAGCTCGATATCGGCAGCCCCGGTTTCGCCTTATGGACCGCCGCCTCGATCTCGCGCATGAAGAGGTTGATCTTGTCGGTCCGCCAGCGCTTCCATTCGGGCCAGATCGGGTGCGACCGGGCGGACGTGCTCACATCCGAGAGCGCCTTCTTGCCGCCTTCGGTATCGAGCGCCACATCCGGGCTGATCGACACGATCTCCGCCAGATCGACCTTGTGCTTCTCGAGGAAGTGCTCGCGGCCCGTGTCACTATAGGCCACTCGGTTCGGGCAGCGCATGTAGTCGAGGCTCAGGCCGTCGACGTCATAATTCGAGACCAGTTCGGCGATCAGTGCCGCCTCGTACGCGCGGGCATCCGCGTTCCCAGGGTCGATGTAGCCCCTTCGACCGCCTTCGAAGTAGCACGCCCAGGACGGGTTCTTCTGAAGCAGCGAATTCATCACCTTGTCGCCGCCTTCCGTGGAGACGCAGACGACCGGATAGACCTTCAGGCCGACCGCGTGGGCATACTCGACGACCATCTCCATGTACTGGCGGTTCGCGACCAGGTCCGGCGGCGCGACCTTGCTGTCCCAGTTGACCGCACCGCTGGTATGCTTGCCGGCCGGCAGGATGAAGTCGATCCCGGCGGCCTTGATCGCCTTCATCTCCTTGAGGAGCAGGCGCGGCGACTTGATCTCCTCCGAGAACCTGACGTAGACGCCGGCTTTCCCAGGCATGTCCGAGGCCTGGAGTATTCCCGAAACCAACAGCACGGCGATCATAGCAGGCATCATTCGGCACATGGGCACATTCCTTTCGATTCAGAGCTACTCATCCGTTCGGTACACCTTCCTCTGTGTCCTCCGTCCCTCCGCGGTTTGGTTGGGGCATTTGACTCCTCGCGGGCGGGAATGGTAGTGTTGGCATGATTGCACATGGAGGGTCAGAGATGAAGCGAAGGGATGTGTTGAAGGGCATGGTTGCCGGAGTAGGTGCATTGGGACTCGGGGGGCTGAATGGTGTCGAGGCCGCGACGGAGAAGGCGGGGAAGCCGATCGAGCAGAATGAGATGAAGTTCTGGTCGGAGTCCTCGCTCAAGCGGGTATTCCCCAACTCCCCCGTGGGTGACGCCGCTCCGCTCAAGCTGTTGGCGGCACGGAACGAGCAGATCTCGTTCCAGGGGTGTCTGCGAGTCCTGAAGACGACGGCGGTTCGTGTCCGGGCGGCGATCAACGGCGCGGACGGTCTTTCGCCGATATTCCGAAGAGTCGGCTACGTCCCGCTCCAGGGGCTCGATATCGACGTCCCCAAGGATGAGATCGACGGGATCGGCCAGATCCCCGGGCTCGCACCCGATCCGCTCTATCCCGAGGACTGGGCGCACGTCGGACCGGAGGCGAATTGCGCCTTCTGGTTCACGTTGACCATCCCCAAGGACACTCAGCCCGGAACCCGCAATCTCACGGTCCGGCTCACCATCGAGGACGAAACGGGTCACACGGGCTGGCTCGGCGTCAAGCCGTGGAGCGTTGAGCTTCCGGTCGAGTTGACCATCCATCCGCTGGTCGTGCAGCGTCGGAAAGACTTCCCGGTCACTCACTGGATATTCGTAGAGTCGATCTGGGACTGGTACAAGATCGAGCCGTACAGCGACCGGTTCTGGGAGCTGGCGGAGGCATACGTCGCGGATATGACCGCTCACGGCGTGGACTGCATCTACTCGCCGATATTCAACAACCGCCATGAGATCATCCCACGGCCGGCCCAGCTCCTGAAGGTCAGGCGAACGGGACCGGATGCCTACGAGTTCGACTTCAGCGATGTGCGGCGCTGGATACGGATGGCCGTGAAGTGTGGGGCGAACTACGTGGAGTTCACACATTTCTTCACCCCCGCGCCGACGAGCGGCCGGTATCCTCAGCACATCTGGGAACGATGGGACAAGATGGGCGAGATGCTCTGGCCGACGGAGATCAGCGCGACGTCGGATACCTATCGGAAGTTCCTGGCGCAGTTCCTGCCCGAGTTCAAGCGCGTGCTCGAAGAGGAAGGCGCGCTCGATAGATCGCTCTTCCACTGCGCGGACGAGCCCGATGGGGACGAGCAGATGGCTGATTACCGCAAGGCACGGGGGCTGCTGAAGGAACTCGCGCCGTGGATGAAGGTCATGGACGCCATGAGCGATCCCCGGTTTGCGACCGATCGCCTCACCGACATGCCCGTGCCGAGCATCGTGACGGCCCCTCAGTTCACGGCGGCGGGATGCCCTGCATGGACATACTTCTGCTGCGGTCCGAGAGGGCGTTTCCTTCAGCGGCTGCTCGATACTCCGCTGCCGAAGCTTCGCATGGCGGGATGGCTCTTCTACAAGCTCGGCGCCAAGGGATTCCTGCACTGGGGGCACAACTACTGGCACGTGTTCTGCACGGGGACGATGGGCAACCCGTTCCACGATCCGGCGAATGGCTCGTGGCCGTGGCTTCCATACGGCGACCCGTTTGTCGTCTATCCCGGCGCGGACGGACCGATGAGTTCGGTACGGTGGGAGGTCTTGTGCGAGAGCCTGCAGGACTATGCGCTCCTCCAGTCGGCAGGAATCAAGCCGGACGACCCGATGCTGGCGGAGTTGAAGGACTACGAGACGTTCCCCAAGTCCGAGAACTGGCTGAAGGCGGCGCGGAAGCGGATCCTGACGGGCTAGCAGTCTTGCCGGTTCTGCTCAAGAAACATGTGATCGCCCTGAGGAGACAGTTGCTGGAGGCCGATAATATGTGTGGGTGATTTCAGGAGCTAGCGCACTTTGTTACCATCCAAGATGGGTCTTCTTTTCGTTTCAGCCTGTCCTTCGGGGCAGGCTGTTTTTTTATGTCTCCTCGGAGATCGGCATCACCTCGGCCCAGGTGTCGCGGTCGAGGAAGCTTCCCTCGGCATTGGCCTCCATCTCGGCGAACATGGTATATGGCACCGTGAATGACAGAATGTCCTTGCCGACCACACGGTTCGTGATCTTCCGTGCGGAGAGATCGGTCAGCCCGATGACCGCCCTGGGGGTATCGGATTCGGCCTCTCGATAAGCCAGGATGCCTATCTGCTGGCAGCCGGCCCCCATCGGAGCGATCACGTTGTCGGACGTCTCGCGTCCGTAGTTCGCGAGCACAATCAGCGCCGAAAGCTGGTCGGGATTCACCAGGAACACGACGTTCTTCGGGATCTCGTCGTCCGCGACCGACTCCAGCGGCTTGAACACAACATACTTCGCGGGGATGTCGCAGATCGGCAGCGCCTCGATAAACTTGCGGGCGAGTTCCGGGGTCTTGATGTACCGCTCGCCCTTGTCCATGTCGGGCATGGACTCGGCCATCCTTAAGCCGGCCTCGGTCTTGCAGAACTCCGGGTTGCCGTTCGACAGGAAATACTCGATCCCGCCCGGGAAATCGTCATAGGCGCTTCCGAATCCCATGCCGCTGGTACCGCCCTTGCAGCCGACCGTCTCCCGGCTGCAGACAGCGGTCTTCCCCCTGGCGGCACTGGTCACGAGTGACATAACGCATCCCCATCGTCCGTCTTTGAACTCGAGGGCGCCCTCCGGCTTCTCGTCGCTCCACAACAGGGCGACCGGGGAGTGTTTGATCCTGATGGCCTTTGCGATCTTGCTCTGCATGATGTGATCTCCTTGACTCCCGCTGTACGAATGCACCCGGATTATTCGTGATAGGCTCAAGACGCGTACACTCTGTCATTCTGAGCGAAGTGAAGAATCTGGCGAGCGGCGTATTGCTCAAGGAGCCAGATTCTTCACTTCGCTCAGAATGACACGAATAATCCGGGTGCATTCACTCCATCTTGAGTTGGCCGGACCGGAGCCCGTCCGCCACTTCCTGAGGTACCCCGATCGGGGCGAGGCTGAACCTCGGGCCGGTCGGCGTGCGATTCGCCACGATCTGCCTGATCCAGCACTCGTCAAGCCTCTGCGGGAAGTCCGAGCGGTAATGAGTGCCCCGGCTCTCCTCGCGCACCTTCGCCGCACCGGTGATCACGGACGCGAGTTCGACCAGATTCCGCAGTTCGAGGCACGACCGCAGGTTCCACGGGCGCGATCTCTTCAGCCTGGTCGCCATCTTCGCGATAATGCGGTTCGCCTCCGTGAGCCCCTGCGCGTGCCTGACGACCGACACGTAGTTCCACATCGTGGCCTTCAGTCCCTCAGTCACACCACTCCAGGTGCCGCCCGTCTCAGGCGGCACGGCGGAGATGTTCCGAAACTGTCGATCGGCCCACGCGCGCACGAGGTCCGCCTCGCCGATGAACTTGTGCTCGCCGGCATACTTAGCGGCCTCACCCCCGGCGATCGCCCCGAAGACTTGGGTGTCCGCGAGCGCGTTCCCACCCGGCCTGTCCGCCCCGTGTTGACCGCCCGCGGCCTCTCCACATGCGAACAGACCCGCGATATCTGTGGCGGCGCGCTCGTCGATCAGGATGCCGCCGTTGAAATGCTGGACGCACGGTGCGAACTCGACCGGCTCCTTGCGGATATCGATCCCACGCGCGAGCAGATGCTCGAACGGCACGCGAGCCCTGGACTCGATCTCGGCGGCGGAGTTGTGCGATATGTCGAGGAAGACACCGCCGTGCGGACCGGGAGCGCCATGCTTCATCTCGTCGTATATCGCGATGTCGACGAACATGGACTCATTCCGGACACTGAACGGGAATGAAACGCCCTTGAGTTCCAGCGCCTTCGCCAAGTCGATATCCGACGGCACGCGTTCGGGCAGGAATTCCCCGCCCTGGCCGTTCAAGAGCCTCGGATTCATCCGCCAGAAGACCCCGGAGAGCGCGAACTTCACGGGGTGGATGATGCACGGACCGATCTGGATGAACTCCATGTTCACGAGCCGCGCGCCGGCCCGGTAAGCCATCGCCATTCCGTCTCCGGTCATGCCCTCGGGGAAGACGTTGAACCAGTACAACTCGCCGGGACCGCCGGTCGAGATCACCACCGCGGGCGCGGTGAATGTGACCATATTGCCCTGAGCGCTGATGCCCCAGCAGCCGACGAGGCGTTTCGCCCCCGATTCGCTGACGACCAGATCGACCGCCTGAACGCCTTCGACGAAGCGAACACCGACCTCCTGAGCCTTCGACATGAGCACGCGCATGATCTCGGGCCCGGTCTCAGTTCCCTTGCCGCACGCTCGGGGAAATCGCGCCCCGTCCGACAGTATCTGCACGAACTTGCCGTCCTGCTTGTCGAAGCACGCGCCGTAGCTCTCCAGGTCCAGGAGCCGATCCGGCGCGTCGAAGGCGATCTTGCGGGCGAGGTCCGGACGCGCGACGAGGCCGCCCTTGATCATGATGTCGAGCCAGTGCTCGGTCGGCGAGTCCGCGGGGTCGGCGTGACCGAACGCCGCGCCGTAAGCCATCCAGTCGGAGGCAGAGTTGACCGTGCAGCCGCTCTTGCCGGCTGCCCCCCGCTCGAACGACGATGACGTCCGCGTCGGCCTCACGAGCGGCGATGGCCGCGCGGAGTCCGGCGCTCCCGGCCCCGACGATCAGGACATCGGATTGGTACTCAGTTTGCATGGATTCCTCAATTCAACGGTTGATGGTTGATGGTTCATGGTTGATGTGGGGCCATTCGCCCATAAACCATCAGCCATTCCCCCATTAACCATCAGCCATTCCCCCATTAACCATCGACCATCAACTGTCCAGTCTCATGACATTATGAACACCGTGGGTTGAAAAGAAGGAGGTGCATGCGGTAGTCTCTTTGATGATCGCCAAACCAAAAAAGGAGACCACTTCGCATGCAGATCCATTCTAACGCAACCAGCAATATGAAGCAACGGCGGTTTTTCAGGCAGAGTCCCAAGAGCTGCAGAAAGCTCGCAGATATCTGCCATGTATCGCCGGCAACAGTCTGCAAATGGAAGGCCCGGGGTGACCAGCAAGACCGCAGCAGTCGGCCCAGGAAGATCCATTATGCATTCAGCCCCGAAGAGGAGGAGATCATCCTCTCGCTCCGGGACAAAGGTCTAGCACTCGATGCACTGGTGCGTGCAGTAGTCACAGTTCTGCCGAATGCAGAACGCGCCAGTATACATCGCTTACTGAGCAGAAAAGGGGTGAGCAGACTCCCCCAGTACCAAAAAGAAAAGAGAGAAAGTCCAGGCAAGTTCAAAGAGTATCTGCCTGGATACCTTCACATAGACTGTTTCTACCTGCCCAAGATCGGGGGCAAGAGGAAGTATTGCTTCGTTGCGGTAGACAGAGCAACAAGGCTAGCCTTCCTCCAGGTGTACGACAACCTAACCAAGGAATCCGCAGTGGGCTTCCTTGGACTGTGCATGTGGTTCTATCCGTTCATGATCCACAAGATCCTGACAGACAACGGTAGAGAGTTCACTCTGGCCAATTGGAGCCGTTGGGGCAGTCCGGCGAAGAGACCTCACTTCTTTGATGAAGTATGCTCAGCCTGTGGTATTGAACACAGGCTCACCCGGCCGTATACACCAAAGACCAACGGTCTGGTGGAACGCATGAACGGACTGATCCAGGAGGGCACGTACAAGATGCACAGATATCCTGGATATCCGGAGTTGATAGATGGACTCCACCAGTGGCTGACCATCTACAATCTAAGGAGACAGCACAGCGCGATCGGTGGCAAGACACCCTATGAGAAGGTCTGCGATTGGTACGCGCAAAGACCAGATCTGTTTATCAAAGAGCCTACCGACTTACTGAACTACCGTTCACAACGTGGTGGGACTTGACAATCAACCATCAACCATTCCCCAGAACGATTGCCGACTTGATGACCTCCCGCGATTCCATCGCACGGAGGGCGTCGGTCGCGTGATCGAGATCGAATGTGCGTGAGATCAGGCCCTCGAACGCATCCGCCTTCCTTGCCACAAGCGACAGCGCCTGGTGGAGATGACGCGCATGGCTCGTCCAGACGCCCTGCAGGCGGAGGTTCTTGCGCACCAACTCCGAGTAGGCATCGAGCGATACGGTGCTCCCAGGCACTGCGAATCCGGCTGAGATGTACGCCCCGCCGGTCCGCAGGAGTGTTATTCCCTCATTCACCGATTCCGGCTTCCCCGACGTCTCGATGATCACGTCGATGCCGTGCGGGATGGCGGTACGGACGACTTCGAGCCGGTCTTCCAGCGATGTGTCCCGGTAGCTCAGGGTCAGACTCGCGCCCAGACCGCGCGCCAGTTCGAGGCTCTCGGTCGATCCACCGACGGCGACCACATCCGATGCGCCGACTTCACGGGCGAACGCCGCGGCGAAGAGTCCAAGCGGACCCGAACCCTGCACGAGCACCGAGTCGCCCGGATGGATGTCGGCAAGCTCGATCGAGTTGGCGGCGGTCGCGCCCGAACACGATGCGCTTGCGAGGATCGGATAGCTCGGACCCTCGTAGTCATCCAGGTGGAAGATGACCGTGTTCGCCATTAATACCATATGGTCGGCATAGCAGCCAACCAGATGCGGCGGTTTTGCCGACGAGCGATGGATTCCGTATGCCCAGCGGTTCGGGCAGAGGTTCGGCTCGTGCTTCACCGCGCAGTAATAGCAGTGCCCGCAGGTGACGCCGCGCTCCCAGATGATCCGGTCGCCGGGTTTGATCTCCCGGCCCATCACAGATCGGAGTCCGTGCGTGCCTATGGCGACCTCGACGACTTCGCCGACTCCCTCGTGACCCAGGATCATCGGCAGAGGGATGCGCGGATCTTCCCCGTGCCACATGTGGATGTCCGATCCGCAGACTCCCGCCGCGAGCATGCGCACGAGTATCTGCCTCGGACCGAGCAGAGGCTTGTCGAAGTCGCGGATCACCAGCGGTTCGTTGAATCGTTCGAGTACGGCGGCTCTCATGATGATCTCCTCTCAGGCAGTCACATGATAGCCGCGCAGTCGATGAGTGTCAAGGAAATGCGGAACGCGCCATCCTATTGGTTGCCCAGGAGCACCCTCTTCGCCGACTTGGGGAGCTTGTCGTCGATCTGGGCGAACTTGTCGCTCTCGAAGATGCAGGATGAGACCGTGACCTTGTCCGCCTTGCCGCCGAGGTAGACCCCGGGGCCGAATGCGTCGAACGTGCAGCCGGTGACGATGATGTTCCTCCCGCCGGTGATGTAGACATCGTAGGCCTTCGCGTTCTCGAACGCCTTCTGGAAATGGCAGGCGCTGAAGATCACGTTCCCGCAGTCGGTGATCTGCACGATGTGATCGCCGTTCGACTGGATGATCGCGCCGTGGACGATCACGCATGCGGTGGGATTCAAGACCTTGAACGCCGCGGCGTGGTTCAGGTAGCTGCCGTTCGTAACCCTCAGCCGCGCGCCGGACTCCACGACGTAGCCGTAGCCGCAGAAGTCGGTCGAGCAGTTGGAGAGCCCGCCGTAGGTGTTTCCCCCACCCTCGGTCTTGTCCTCGACGAAGAGGAAGCCGGTCTGCGCGCCGATGACGAAGCAGTTGGCGGCGTGGAACTCATCGAGGCGGCCGAGCTTGAAGCCGACGCCTTGCTCGAGGAAATACTTGTTCGTGCAGAAGCACTCGACGTTGCGCATCGTGGGGATGTCATACGCCTTGGTCAGATAGACGCCCGTGTGTACAACCTCCGGCAGGAAGATGTTCTCCAGATTCACGCGCCCGATGTTCGACTTCCCATCGGCGGCGATGGCATCATAAGCGCCCCAGATCTTCACGTTGCTCACCGAGATGCCGTTCCCCGCGAGGAGGATCGTCGGCGGGTACTTGACGGGCTTCTCCCAGTTGACGTTGAGGTATTGAAGGGCGAGTCCGTGGACGCTCGAGAAGTTGCCGCACTTGATCGCGGGGCCGTCGGTGTGCGTGACGACGAGCATCGGCATCACGGTCGCGTCGGAGGGGAATCCGCCGGAGATGTTGCCGAGGAGATGGACGGACTCGAGGTTGAGCGTGCCGGAGAGCTTGTACGTCCCCATCGGGAATCGGACGGTCCCGCCGAAACCCGCGGCCTCGATGGCCTTTCGGATGGCGGCGGTGTCGTCGGCCTTCCCATCGCCGACCGCACCGAACTCCTTGACGCCGACTTCGATGCCCGGCTTTGGGGCATCGGCCGCCCAGGCGCATGATATTGCGAAAATGACGCACAGAATCAGTAACAGTCTTGCTGGCATTTGTCTCTCCTTAAGATTCGATTCCCTTACACTTCGCAGGCGAGATGCTCGGCCTTGTCGATCTGTTCCGCCGAGCCCATGACGACCAGTTCGTCGCCCTCGCGGATCTCAAAGTCCGCCTCAGGATTCAGGAACCCGTCACTTCCACGGCGCTTGACCCCGAGGATGAGGACTCCCGTACTCTGCCGGATGCCGCTGTCCTTGATCGTCGTGCCAATCAGACAGGATTCCGGCGACACCGTCAGATCACCGATATCCATCTCCCCATGCTCGCTTCTGACCAGAAAGTCGAGAAAGTCCATAGCTCGAGGCTTGAGCGCCGCTGCGGCCATGCGGCGGCCTCCAAGGATATACGGAGACATCACGCGGTCCGCGCCGGCCCTCCTCAGCTTGTCCTCGTTCTCTTCGAGTATCGAGCGGGCAACGATGAACAGGTCGGGGTTCAGGCCTCGGGCCGTGAGCACGATGAAGACGTTCTCTTCGTCGGATGCGGCAACGGCGATCAGCCCCTTCGCCCGCTCGATTCCCGCGGCGATGAGCACCCCATCTTCACTCGCCTTGCCCTCGACGTAAGGCACGTTCTGCTCGATGAGCCTCGGCAACTGCACGGGATTCGATTCTACGACGACGTGCGGCATGCCTCTGTGTCTGAAGTCCTTCACGATCTGCTGGCCCATCCGGCCATACCCGCAGACTATGTAGTGATTCGAGATCTCAGCAATGGTCCTCTCCATTTTGCGCCTCCTCTGGAGTTCATCCGCCTCTGCGATACGCTCGACAGCATGCACGGCGGCATCGATGAATGGTACGAAAACGATCTCAGCATCCGGGTAAGCATCACACTCGTCCTGCGAATGTGTGGTCACGGCTATACTTCCCTTGTAGCCATGGTTTCTAAGTGCGTGCATCAGGGCTCGGTTCACGGCGCGATCAGGAATCGTGCTTATCACCCATCGCGCGTCGGCAAGCGGAAGGGAGGAGGGAAACTCAAGGTCCTCAGCGTCGCCGAACCATGCGGGCCAACCTCTCTCGTTCCAGTGCCTGACAGCCTCCGGATCGAAGTCGATTCCGAGCAATGTCCGTCCACGGTCAACCAGCGGTCCGCCAATCGCTGATCCATAGCGTCCAAGGCCGAACACGACCACGTCAGCGGGACGGCGCAGGCCGTGTTCCTCGACGAATCCCTGCTCATCTGTGGGGATCTTTCGCTGGAAGATATTCAGATAGGGCGAAAGCTTCTCGAACAGCACCTCCGAATAGAGGATCATGTAGGTCGAAAGGCCGATGGTGATCAGGCCGACCAGGGTTATCAGACCCACTACCTCGGGCCCGATATGACCGAGCTGCAGTCCCAACGCGGCAAGAATCAGTGAGAACTCGCTGATCTGCGCGATAAGGACACCGGACAGGAACCCCGTCCGCTTCCGATAACCCATGAAGCCCATGATGACCATCATGATCAGCGGATTGCCGATCAGCACGAACAGGGAAAGCGGAATGGCAGCCCACATCTGCGTTCCGAGCGCCAACAGATCGAGGCGTATACCGAGGTCGATGAAGAAGAAGAGAAGCAGGAAATCGCGGAGGCTGACGAGCCTCGCCCCCAGGATCTCACGGTACTCGGTTGATGCGAGCGACACCCCGGCAAGGAACGCACCGACCTCCCTGCTGAAACCGAGCGCGTCACTGAGACTCGCCAGTCCGACCGCCCATGCGATCGCGAACAAGACTAGGAGTTCGGCGGACCGAGCGAGCGCGCCGAGAAGCCTCGGCAGCACGAAGATCATCAGCAGACCGAGACCGGCAAACAAGGCAGTCCCACGAGCGATCACTATCAAGAGCTTCAGTCCAAGGCCGCCATTGTTCCCACCGAACGCGGTCAAGCCTATCATGATAAGCACGACCACCAGGTCCTGTACGATGAGCAGACCGATGGCTATGCGCCCGTGCAGGGAATCGGTCTCACGCTTGTCCGACAGCAGCTTGATGATGATGATGGTGCTCGAGAAGGTGAGCGCGATAGCCACGTAGAGCGCGGGCACAGGCGACAGACCGAGCGCCCGGCCCAGCACATAACCCAGTGCGGTCGTGAAGACCACCTGTTCCAGGCCGGTTGCCAGTGCAACCTTTCCCATTCTGCGGATCAGCCCCACGTCCAGCCTGAGTCCCACGACAAACAGGAGCAACGCAAGTCCCAGCTCTGCAAGGAGGTGGATCTGCTCGGTCTCCCTCACCCACCCCAAGACCCGATGGGCCGACCAGGATACCCAGCGCGATGAACCCCGCCAGAAGAGGCTGACGCAGGCGCAGAGCAACAGCTCCCAAAGCTGCGGCCAGCAGAAGCAGGGCAACGAATTCATTGAAGGGATTGGACAGGAAACCTTCAGACATATCGGTGACTCATCTCGCGCAAGGCGGTCTCTGCATCGGGATTATACCCTGGTGAAGCGCCCACGGTCAAAACGCTGAAGAGGAAAGCGCATCGGTCGCACACCCCTCGCATGCACGAATGCATTGGGAGTGCGAGGAGGAGTCGCCTTGACTGGAAAGAGGCCCGGGCCTATACTGATGACTGCTCCCGTTCGAGCGCAGCACACACGGAGGAAACGCATGTACCCGTCCGCACGCGATCATATCGTTCTGGCCGGCTGGCCCACCATCAAAGAGGGACTCGACGCGCTCGGCTTCGATGCCGTCGAAATGGAGTTCACGGGCGAGCGCTCGGTCTTCACCGTCGACGGCCCGAGAGAGCGGATCACTCTCGATGAGGCGGGGATCAAGCGCTTCAGCAAACAGCTCGATGACTGTGGGATCAGAGTCTCGGCGCTGATGATGTCGAACAACTTCGCCAATCCAGACCTGGATTTCGAGGTAAACTGGACCGTCGACGCGATCAAGGCCGCCGATGCGCTCGGAATACCGGCGGTCCGGATCGACGCCATGATGCACGGTGAGGAGGAGACGCCGCCCGAGACGAACATCAGGGTCTTCTCGCAAGCCATGCGCCGCGTGCTCGATGCGACATCCGACTCGAAAGTCGATCTCGGCATCGAGAATCATGGCTACCAGGGCAACCGCCCGGACTTCCTCGAAGCGGTCTTCGCGGCGGTCGGCTCTCCCCGGCTCGGGCTCACCATCGACACGGGAAACTTCTACTGGTACGGGTGGCCGCTCTCCCGCGTCTACGAGATCATCGAGCAGTTCGCGCCCCACTGCAAGCACACGCATGCCAAGAATATCAGCTATCCGGTGGAGATGCGCGAGACCCAGCGCGAGGTCGGTCTCGAGTATGGCAAGTACGTTGCGACCATGGCCGAGGGCGATATCGACCACAAGCGGGTCGTGGGGATACTCAAGGCCGCGGGGTATGACCGCGACCTCTGCCTCGAGGATGAGTCGCTCGGGAAGTTTGCGCGCGAGGAATGGCAGAAGGTCCTGAAGGCCGACGCGGCGTACTTCCGGTCGGTGTTGTAGCCAGGAACGAGAGCGAGGCGTGCCGGAGGACGACAAGATGCCAGTTGAGCACACTATCGACCAAGCTAAGGAGACCACTCGAAGATATGCGGCCGAACGTTTTCCGAAAGCCTCGGTCGTGCTACTCGCCGGCAGTTGGGCGGGAGGGACCGCTCATGCTGATTCCGATCTGGACATTGTGATCATCGACGAAACCGTCGACCGGGTCTTCTTTGAGGGCACGGAGTACGGAGATTGGATTATCGAGGTGTGTGCCGTCCATCCGTCTCACGCGGAGTCCTTCTTCAGTGATTCGTCCAGGCACCGCAGTGCTCCCATTCCACACCAGGTTTCCGATTCGACGCTCGTTGCAGGTGATCCGACGCTTGCAGATCGGGTACGCAAGCTCGCAACTGATGCTCTGACCCGTGGACCGGAACCCATCTCTGATGCAGACCGGCTGGAAGCAAGGTACAACCTTACTCTGCTGCGTCAAAACCTTGTGCATTCATCAGCAGATGCCTTGCCCGCACTCGCCGCCTATGCACATGTTCAGCTATCAAGAGCTGCTCTCGACGCCGCAAGACGTTGGAGGGCAGAGCGCAAGGCTCTCCGCAGCGCGGTGATGGAACTCGATCCGTATCTCGCCAGACATCTTGATGATGCTCTTGCTGATGCAATCCACGGAGAGCCAACCCACATGATAGAAGCGTGCAGCAGGGTGCTGTGTGTGCTCGGTGGACCTCTGAGAACCTACGAGCGTTTTGCGGCATGACGGCGTCATCTGCCTTGCAGCGAGGTGATGAGTGTCAAACGCGCATGGTCGGCCGCAACGGGATCGGCCGGCGACTTGAGGACGGATTCAACGGCGCGAGAGATGACCGACTTGTCCACCCCGGACGACTCGCAGAGCTTGAGGAACGCGAAATCCTCGAGCCCGCGACGCCATGCCTCCCAGCGCCTGCTTGTGATCACACTGCCGTTTCCAGGATAGAACAGAGACGGATCGTAGGATGCCTGCGCCTGATGACGGTTCCACGGATCGCCGTAGTGCTGGGTCGCGGTCCAGTACCCGAATAGGCCGTCGAGTCCCTCCGAATAGGCATACCAGAAGTCCCAGAGATAGTGGCCATAGGAATCCTGCGCCTTCTCGTTCGATCCCTCGCTGTAGAAGTAGAACCCGAGCGGCTTCCCGTTGGACTTTAAGTAAGCAATGCTTTCCTTATTACCCTCCGACCTGAACGCCTTGAAATGCGGCACCCAGTGGTCGGTCACGGCATCCGCCGCTTTCACCTCATCGAGGCTCGATCCGATGGTATCGGCGATGATCTTGATCTTCGGGTCCACAGCCTTGATGAGCCGGGCGATGGCGAGGTAGCGCGCGTCGATGCTCTCGTCCACGGGATTGATGCAGTAGTCATCGTACGAGAGGCCCATGTCTCGGAGCACGCCGGCCATCTCTGTCACGACCTTCTTGAACGCGATCCGCCAGCCGGGACTGTCGAACTTGCCGTTGTAGATAGGACGCTCGGCGGCCTTCTCCCAGACGTCCACGGAGATGTACAGCTTGCGTCCCGGCTTCCACTTGAGGGCAACTTGCTCGCGAAACTTGCTCCAGTCCGTCGGCTCGAGCAGATTGCCCTCATCATCAGCCCTCGGACGAGGCATGTAGCGCAGACCCATGATCCAGAACACGGTGATCCCATGGTCGAGCATGGTCTGCATGTACCCATCCAACAGCCCGCGCTCCTCGGCATCGCCGAGAAAGTCCCACGTGAACGAGAGGGGTTTCTCCAATGTCTTGGGCGGCGAGATGACCTCGACCGACAGCTTGACCTGGGTATCCTTCTTCGACGCAGTCAGCGGACTGATCGTGAGCGTTCCTTCATACTTGCCGGCCTTGTCGCCACGGAAGTTGAGCCATATCTGTCTCGTCTCATGTGCCGGGATGGTGATCTGGCCGATCGGGTCGGGCGGCACGAGCGCATCGGGATAGGCCCTGCCATCAGCGGTACGAACGAACGTCGGGAGCAGGATCTCCACCGCGCCCTCGGGCATTCCATCGAGCAGTATACGCGCCGAAAGCGTCTCATCGGTGAGGTTCGATACCATCAGCGCCCTCGATTCAGTCTGCCCGACGAGAACCAGCGCATCGAGTCGCTCCACCTGCTTATCGACCGACGACGTATCCATCCGCGCCTGATAATGCTTCCAGGGCGAGGTCTCCCAGACGAGGCAGTCCGCGTCGCCCCCGAGGCGAGTCTGAGCGGTGACCGCGACTTCCGCGTCCCTGCGCGCTTTGTCCGCGGGGCTGCCGAAGACGATCTCCCCGAAAGCGCCCGGTGCATCGAAACTGCCCATCGTCGCGTTCCAGCACGATAACTCGTTCGACGGCTGCTCCTCACGACAGAAGTTCCCGAGCCAGTGATCGCCGGGCTTCGGGCGATCGGCTCCGAGTTCGCTGAACGGAATGCGGATCTCGAGGGTCCATCCCGTCTTTGTGGTCTGCGCCTTCGCGTCCCACTTGGGGTTGAAGCCATAGGAATCGCTCCCCAGACCATCGTATTTCGTCCCGATGGTGTTGGCGAGGAACTGGTGGTAACTCGCGGCGTCGGCTTTGGGATCGAGGAAGATATCAGCAGCGTCGTCGTCCCATACGTTCGAATCGTGCCCGGTCACTGCGGCTTTGAGGGCCGGCATATCGCTCTCACGGCACTTGTAGGCGATGTAGAGCGCGGACTGGTCGTAGAGCAGCAGCACCTCGGTCTGGTTGCGGATCTCGCGCGCCTTCATCTGGTGCTCGAACGAGGGAATTCGTGCGGCGGTCCGCCAGGCGGCGTCGGTGAGACGGCCGTCTATCCGAATCGAGACCGCGGTGAGTGGGACAAACACGACCTTGGTCGGGGCGCTGTGGACGATGGTGGCAAGGGAAAGCATCAGGGCGAGGGAGGCGATCAGCAGGGATCTGCGCATGTTGGGGCTACTCACGATAGCGGGCCATGAAGCCCAGGAAGGAGATGAGGACCACCAATATCGACGCGCCGACGACCGCGCGGACCCACACGGGGTGGTCCAGGTTCCCAATCCGGTCCACCACCAGTGCAGCACCGCCGACCAGTATGCCAATGAACAGAAGCACAACCCATCCGGCGCTCGGTGAACCATCGCGTTTCATCGTCAGCCTCGATCTAACCATCGCTCGTTCGTCGTCCTCACTTGCCTTGGGAAACAGGATACCACAGACCGCTCACCGGTGCAATACAGTGTTTTGATAGACAGCGATATTTTCCACTCGAAACACTGGAATCATCGCTGAACGCAGATCGGCACTGCTGAGCTGGCCGTAATCGACTGTATATGCTATACCATGTTTGCGCAGGAAAACAGCACGTTGTTCCGCATCATCCGCCTCGCTGAAGAACGCCATGACTTCCCGAAGCTTGTCCGCAAATCGAGCGGTTTCGCCCCAGTGGCCGCAGTAGACACGTCTGCCTGTGTATGCGGGCACGAGCGACGAGAACCACGGCTGAGCGAGGATGACATCGTTCTGCGCGGCATGGGTCCGCAGGTATTCCAGTGCCGCGAGTTCATTCGCCGAGATGAACGGCGCATGAGCGGTCGTGTGCGCCTCGTCCGCGATTATCCGGGCCATGTCCCTCGCCATGAACACGGCATTCGACGGCATCAGCAAGATAACCAGGAGTGCCGCCATCCCGATCGATGCCGAGCCCCGCACGTTTGAGGCAATGATGGCCAGCCCGACTCCCGCCAGGATGCTCAGCGGGATGTGGATGCCCATGATGAGCTTCCGCTGGAACGACACGGGCAGATACGCCGCCCCGATCGAGGCAACAATCCAGCAGATCAGGAGCGCCCAGTCGGCTTTCTCGGCCCGGAGACGCTTTACCCCAAGCGCCGCCAGTGGGATCAAGAGCCCGAATCCCAACAGGTAGAATACGATCGACGGTGAGAGCGTCGGCACGTCTGCACGAATGCGAAAGACCGGCTCGTGGAGATATGTGTACACCTGATACGCGGCGGACGGCGCGCCGATCACCGCCGCGATCAACCCGCCAAACGCCGGCCGCGGGTTCCTTCGCAGGAGTGAGACACATGCATACAGCACCCACGCGATGCCGAGCGGTATCAGGTCGTAAGTGTGAACGTTGCCAAGGATAAGCAGCAGCCCGCCTGCCATCAGGGCGTAGCGCATCCGGCCTGTCAGGCCGTGCAGATAGAGCAGGTACAGGCTACCGAGCATCAGAATCAGAGAAAAACTGAACAGCGGGCTCAGATAGATGCTCAGGAACGTGAGCGCCTCCGGTTGCCACAGATCGACAGAGCGGTGGAATCCCTCACCTACCGGGACCAGCCATCCGATCCCCGACGAAAGCCCAGCCACAAGCAGGACCAGTCGCCTGGTCCGGATGTCCGAGATCCAGAGACGGGAGAAAGCATAGATCAGGAGCAACAGCCCGACGCCGAACACGACCCGTGCCAGATGGAACACCGCTATCAACGGCAGGTGCGTCACTCCCGCGAACCGTCCGAGCGCATAGAACAGCAGGTTGAAGTTGTGCCCGAGCTGTGGCTCAGTTGTGAACAGGTTGCGCGCGAAGAATTGACCGTCGGCCGCCTGACGCATCCACGACTGGTACACCAGGGCGTCATCGACGTTATACGTCAACCCGATGAAGCTGTACCCCGGCGGCGCCACCGCATACCCGAACAGATACGGTATGCTCGCGAGGAAGACGATCCCCGTCGAGACGAGCAGCGCCCATTTCCACTCGCGAGCAGCGGTCATGGCCTGCCTCCTCGCAAGCGCAATCCATACGCCACGCCGGTCACCAGCACGAGGAAGAACCCCACGGAGGCCAGACGCAGACCGTTCTTGAACGACTGCGGCTCGAAGGAGAATGTGACCAGGTGTCGGCCCTTGGGGACGGCGACGCCTCGGAAGCAGTAGTCCACACGCATGACAGGGAGTTGTTTGCCATCGATGCGGGCGACCCAGCCGGGGTAATACTGGTCTGTCAGCACCAGGAGGCCGGGCGCATCCGGAGTGATAGCGTAGATGGCAACCGTGTTGCAGGTGTAGGCGCGCACCAAGGCTACGCCGGACGATACAGGGTCTTGACCCAGGGCGATTGGTGTGCTCTCATCCACCAATGCCACAGACCGCAGATTCGTTCCCCCGCGAGCAATGAGCTCGAGCGATTCCGGGTCCGTCGTCCGACGCGCCTGGTACACCAGGAAAGCCCTTGGGAGGGTGCTCCTGTTCTCATATGCGTAAAATCCGGACGAGAGTTCCAGGGCATCGGCACTTTTCCTTGTGCAAATCACATAACGCACGCCGAGCAGGTCGCGCACGGAGGGTGACATCTCCCTCGCGAAGACCATGTTCCCATTCTCAGGAGGACTGGAATCGCGGCCGGCGCCGGCATCCAGGAGGCGCTTGAACCGCATGGGATACAGCGAATCGTATCCCTGAACGTCGAGCAGCCCATAGGCCGTGGCGGCATTCGGCGGTAGGACACCCTTGGGGAAGCTGCGAAGGCGCCACCGATCGTTCATCGGCATGATGCGGTGATCGCCTGCCAGTTGCCGGAGTCTCGTAATCGCCTGCGACTCGGGATATACCTCGCTCCTGGCGCTGAACAGATTGTACCCCAAGCCGAACACGAGCAGATCCACGGCCAGGAGTCCGATTGCCATACCCCCCGCGATATGCGGTTTCAGTCGCCCGGACGCCGCGACGAGTGCGATCACCACTCCAAGCACGAGGAACACCAGCGCCGTCATGACCGGTGTGTATGCCGACGCTAGGAATCCGTCCCCGATATCGGCGCAATGCCTTGCACTGAGCTTACGTTGACGAAAAACAGGATCAGGCCGACGATCAGCAATCCAGCGGCTGACCCGAGGCAGATGCGACCGGACACTTTATCCCTGAGCGCGATGAGGCGATCGAGACCGATCGCGCCGAGCACAGTGACGGCGAAGGTGTAGAGGTAAAGTGCGCGTGCCGGCGAGCCGGAACGAGAGAATCCGGGCACAAGGAAGTAGAACAGACGATTGATGCCTGTTCCCGTGACCATCAGCAGTGAAAGCGCGAGTATCGATGCGAAGAACAGGGCGTTGCGCCGTCCGTTGCCCTTGAATGCGAACGGCAGAAGGAGCAGCGGGAGCATGCCCAGGTAGCCACAGAACTCCGCGTACTCACCCGTCCCCCAGTAGTTGCCCTGCGTCGGATTGCCGTAGAAGTCCGGGACGAGCAGCCTGATCAGGTTTCCAGCCGGCACGGAGAGCGCGCTGTACGCATGGTACCCCTCGGCGGTCGGAGCGCCGTTCCCCCTGTGAGACAGGGACGCCAACTCCATGGTCGGGAGAAGTTGAGGAGCGGCAAGGAGAAATCCGACGGCGAACACCAAGAGTGCCAATCCCAAGGCAAGGGAGGGCGAGGCTCCGTCCGAGCCGCGCGGCAGGTCCTCGTTCAAATCATGATGCGCGGCTCGGACGGAGCCTCGCCCTCCCTTGCGCGCGGTGGTGGCAAGGTAGACCCAGTACAGACACGTAGCCATCAGCCCGTAGAGCCATATCTGCGGGTGCCCGCCGAGCAGCGACAGCGCGATCGTTCCTCCGGCAAGTGAGGCGTGCAGGGCGGATCGTCGCTCCCAGGCCAAAGTGCTGAGGTAGAGAGTCAACGGAAGCCATACGCCGCTTGCCAACAGGACCGGAAGCTCCAGCCAGGTGACGGTCCACCCGCTGAGCATGAATGCAACGCCGCCGAACGTTGCGGCGATCGCGCCAAGGCCGATCTTGCGAAGAAAAAGGTAAGTGAATGATCCGGCAGCGAAGAGGTGCAGAAACGCGAGCAGCCCAAACGTGATGTCCACGGGCAGGAGAGCAAACAACCAGTTTGGGGGATAGAGGACCGCCGATTGCGGGCTTGCCAGGAACGGCACGCCGCACATCTGGTACGGATTCCACAAGGGCAATTCGCCCAGTCCCCTGCTGAGGAGGGCTCTTGCCGGATAGAAGTAGGCGATTCCGTCCCAGGTCAGCGCGTCCCAGTGTACGTTGCGCACTGCAAAGTCGCCGGAAGCATTCCATGGGAGCATTCTTCCGAGCATGGAGGCGGGCAGAAGGACCTTGCCGGTCGCGAGCGGCCAGAGCAGGATCGCGGCCAGTATGACGAACACGACGAACGGTACCGACCGTCGGGCCATGGTTACCTACCTTGGCCGTACCCGACTCCTATCAGGCTCACTCCGACACAGATCAACAGGAGTCCGGCGACCGTCACAGAGCTGACCCTCTCTTTGAGAAGCACCGACGACAGGATGACCACCACGACATAGCTGAGGCTGATCATGGGATATGCGATGCTCAGACGCACCTGGCTGAGGATGTTCAGCCATATGATGGCACTGAGCCCATAGAGGGCGAATCCCAGGAAAACATATGGAGTGCAGATAGCCCTCAGTGAACCGGTCAGGATGCCGGCCAGCCCCGGCCCCGCGCTCAGACCGCCGATGCAGTTCACCCCGTGCTTCAGGGACAACTGACCCGCCGATCCAAGCACCACGTTGACCAGAATCAGCAGTATCGGAACGATTGATGGTTTCTCCACGATACCCCTCCATAAAAGATAAGCCCCGAGACCACTGGCGTGCATCCGGACTCCGGATGCACGCCCGGTCCCCAGGGCTGAAGGTTCATGTGATTGTGGCGGCGATCAAGCTACGTTGAGCAGCGTCTTCGCCGAATCCACCGCGCTGGCAGCGTCGGGAGCATAACCGTCCGCGCCGATCTCGTCGGCATAGTTCTGCGTGACGGGAGCGCCGCCGATCATAACCTTGCATGCGCCGCGAGCGCCCGCGTCCTTCAGGGCTTTGATCGTCTCGCCCATCGCCGGCATGGTGGTGGTAAGCAGTGCGGAAAGACATACGAGGCCTGCGCCGCCCTTGACGGCTTCCACATACTGCTCGGGTTTCACGTCGACGCCGAGATCCATGATCTCAAAGCCGGCCCCTTCCATCATCATGGCGACCAGGTTCTTGCCGATGTCATGCAGGTCGCCCCGGACGGTTCCGATCGCGACTGTGGCCACGGGCTTGACGCCGGCCTTGACCAACTGCGGGCGGAGCACTTCCATCCCGTTCTTCATGGCTCGAGCGGCAATAAGGACCTCGGGCACGTAGAACTCGTTGTCCTTGAAACGCTGACCCACGACGGCCATTCCTGCAACGAGGCCCTTGGTGAGAACGTTCTGTGGGCTCTCACCACCAGCCAGCGCCTTCTCGGTCAGTTCCTTGACGACGGGAGCCTTCCCGCTGATCAAAGCACTGGTCAACTCGTCATAGTTGAACATCCAACTACCCCCTGTGTTTGTCTTCCTTGCGCATTCAGGTCTCACGCATCGGCTGTTCCGCCCTCTGTTAGTGCCGGAGTTGAACTCCGGCACTAACCGTCCAGGGCACAGCCGAACATGAGTTCCTCTGAAAACCTATCCTGGAACCCCGGATGAGTCGTCAGCTCGATGTATTCCACCGAGCGAGCGATATCATCCGCTTCCGAACGCATATCCATCGAGATCAGCGCCAACTTCGCGCCTTCTCCCGCGGCGTTTCCGACCGAACGAATCTTTTCGAGCGGCATTCCCGGCACCAGTCCGACGGCGACTGCGCTTTCCTTGCGCATGTAGTTGCCGAATGCGCCGGCGAGGACTATGCTCTCCAGGTCATCTTCCGTAACCCCCGCATACTCCATCAGAGTCCGGATGCCGGTCGCAATCGCGCCCTTCGCCAACTGGACTTCCCGCACATCGCGCTGAGTCACCAGGATCGGCTCTCCATTGGCCGATTCCTCAGAGGGGACGAGCACGAAGTCGTTGCCCCGCTCGCCCGCCGCGACCCTGTCGCGAAGATGCCCGCAGTCAGCCGGCACCTCGTCCGCGTCTACTATTCGCCCATTGGATTCGACAATTCCTGCCTGGCACATGCAAACAATCGCATCGAGCAGCCCGGAACCGCAGATTCCTATCGCTTTGGCATCGCCGACCGTGCTGTACTCGAGCCGCCCGTCCTCGAACCATACGGCATCGATGGCCCCCGGAGCGGCCCTCATCCCGTAACGAATGTGAGCGCCCTCGAACGCCGGACCCGCAGCGGTCGAGCATGCCAGCATACGGTCTTTCCATCCTAGCACGATTTCACCATTGGTGCCAATATCCACCGCAAGAATCGGTTTCTCGGAATGATGCAGCCCGGTCGCAAGAACAACGCCCACCGTATCCGCGCCAACAAATCCAGCGATGTTCGGCAGGACATGTACTTTCCCGAAACGGCTGATTCGCAATCCGGGGTCGCGCGCATCGAAGTGCAGGCTGCGGCTGACGGTCGGCACATAGGGCGACACGGCCAGATGCCTGGGATCGATCCCGAGGAAGAGATGACTCATGCACGTGTTGCCGACTACGGTCACCTCGTAGAGCGAGTGTCTTCTGACGCCCGCGCTCCGGAGCATCGCGTTGAGCATTCGGTTCAACTCGGCGATGACGTCCTTCTGAAGGCGGGCGAGCCCCTTCCGCTCCTGCATAGTGTAGTTGATACGGCTGATCACGTCATCGCCGACCTGCGCCTGCGGATTCATCGCGGAGGCAACCGACATCTGGCGGCCGGTGTTCAGGTCGATCAGATAGCCGGCAATGGTCGTCGTGCCGATATCGAATGCAACGCCGTAAGACTCGCTTGTGGTGTCGCCCGGCTCGATCCCGAGCAGTCGCCCGGATGAGAAGACACCTGTGACATCGAAGCCCGCGTGGCGGACGTCTCGCCCGATCGTGCGCAGCAGGTTCAAAGGCAGTTGGACGTCATGCCCGTTGCAGCCGAGGGTGTCCAGTATCCTGCTCGTATCGGACCGGAGGTCGGTTATCGAAGGCTCGGGCACGATTACGTGACACTTCGAGACCCCCGCTGACAAGGGCACTTTCCGGCTTGCGCCGGTCATGAGCACCTTGGCATCGAGCACGCTGTTATCCTGGAGCAGATGCACGACTGAATCGTGGGCCAGAACCGTCTGGCAGCCGAGTCGATATCCGTGAGCGAGTTCCGCTTCCGTGAGCTTGGCGGTCTCAGCCGGTGTGGCGGCGGGCGTTCCCTTCTCAAAGTGCACCTTGCACTTCCCGCAGCGGCCCTTGGAGCCGCACGGAAACGCCAGGCGAAGATCGATCATCTCGATCGCCTGGCGGAGAGGTGTGCCCCTGTCGACTGATGCCGTCTTGCCGGAGGGGTAGACCGTAATGCTGACGCTGCTATTGGGGTTCAAGAGCCTGTAAACTCCGGTTCTGGATAAGCGACGATGTAGTGGCCGTGCCTCCGTGCCGGCCATTGCATGATGCAGGCCGGCACGGAGGCACGGCCACTACGCCTAGAAGTAGCACATATTCTTGGTGGCCGTCTCATTGCCCGGGTCGCGGCTGAGGACGGCCTCGAACTCCGACTTGGCTTCTTCCATCATGCCAAGCATGCAGTAGGTAAGCGCCAAGTCGTTTCGCGCATCGAGGTTCTCGGGCTCCAGCTCGACTGCCTTCCGTAACTCGTCGAGCGATTCGTCGAACAGGCCCGAGAAGCCGTAGACGAGCCCCAGTTGCCTGTGAGCCTCGACATGCGCGCAGTTCTCACAGACGACCGAGAGAAGCTCAGCCGTTGCCTCATCGTAACGGCCTTCGGCCTTTAGCGTTATGCCTCGCTGGAGGTGATCCTCGATCAGGCCCATCCCCTTGTCCTCGAAACCGGTTGCGCTCTGAGAGATCATTGAATAAGAGTATTGCTCGGAACATAGGTATTTCGGGATTTCAAATCCCGAAATACCGGCACGCATTGGGTATTTCAAGATCTGAAATCCCGAAATACCGGGCGCATTTCGCACTGGAAAAGGGAGGCCTTCTCCCACGGAGGGCTTGCTTCAAGTATAGCACTTTTCGGGCTGAATATCAACCCAATCAGGTGCACCGGTGTCATTCTGAGCGCAGCAAAGAATCTGTTTTCCCGGGGCCAGATTCTTCGCTGCGCTCAGAATGACATCCGGCGCTGAATCTTGCTCCCTGGGCAACCTTGTAGCCACGCGCGAAGTCCCCCGCTCCCATCCTCTTGCGGTTCTCCGGCTGCAGCTCCGAGATCAGCACGACACCCTCGCCCGCACCTACTACGATCTCCCGACTGTCCACACCGAGGACTTCCCCCGGACTGCCCTCACCCGGTTCGGCCTTACACGACCAAAGCTTGATAGCCACGCCTTCCAGGAACGTAATCGCGCCCGGTCTCGGAGCGCATCCTCGCACGCGGTTCACTATATCAGCAGCGGGCATATTCCAGTCAAGCGCGCAGTCATCTTTTTTGATCGATGGAGCATACGAAGCAAGGAATTCGTCCTGCTGCGTCGGAGTAATAGCCCCATCGCCCAAGCCATCGAGCGTCCGGAGGAGCAGAGGCGCTCCGATCTCGGAGAGGCGCTCCTCGAGAGTTCCCGTGTTGTCCTCCGGCCGGACGTCCAACTCCTCCTGAAGCAGGATCGGACCGGTGTCGAGGCCTGGATCCATCAACATCGTCGTAACGCCGGCCTTCGTCTCTCCGTTGAAGAGCGCATAGTGTATCGGCGCGGCCCCACGGTACTTCGGCAGGAGTGACGCATGGACATTGATGCTGCCATATCTGGGAATGTCGAGAAGGGTCTTCGGGATGATCTGTCCGAACGCCACCACAACAAATGCATCCGGCGACATCGCCCGAACCTGCTCTATGAAATCGTCCGAGCGAACCTTCTCGGGCTGGTAGACCGATATGCCGGCGTCGAGGGCGATCTGCTTGATCGGCGAGACGTGCATCTCGCGCCCACGACCCTTCGGGCGGTCGGGCTGTGTGACGACTCCGATCACCTCGTGCTGTGATCTGAGCAGCAAATCAAGCGTCGGCACGCCGAACCGTCCTGTTCCCACAAACAGGATGCGCATCGGCTACTCCTCGGGTTCCTCGTCGGTGATGTATTCGAGGGTATCGGGTTCTACCCGGTCGATGAAGAGCTTGCCCTCGAGGTGATCGATCTCATGCTGAAATATGCGCGCGAGGAGTCCTTCGGCCTTGATCTTCACAGTCTTGCCGGTCGCATCCATGCCCTTGACAACGATCTGCTGCGCGCGCCTGACCTTGCCCTGGAGACCCGGAACGCTCAGGCATCCCTCGGTGCCGACCTGCTCTCCCTCGGCGCTGACGATCTTGGGGTTGATGAGGATGCCGAGCCCACTGCCGTCATCGTAGACGAGAATCTTTTGGAGAACGCCGACCTGGTTAGCGGCGAGACCGAGACCGTGCTCGGCTCGCAGGGTGCTGACCATGTCGTCGATCAGCGTCTTGAGCCCACCATCCACCTTTGGGATGGTCTTCGCCTGTTGTCTCAGTATGGGACTTGGATACTTGACTACGTCACGAGCGGCCATTCTATTCCCTCACACCGTAGTGGCCGTGCCTCAGTGCCGGCCTCGCCGCGGTAGCAGGCCGGCACGGAGGCACGGCCACTACTACAGCGGAATTCCGGCGCATTATAGCATGCTCATTGGGTCAACGTCGAGGGACAAGCCTGCTCCACCAAGGCCGTTCTCCTCGATCACTTTGCTGACAATGGACTGTATTCTGGCCACTCCCCGGCTCCGGACCACGAGGTGCCACCGAAAGAGTCCTCTGAGACGCGCCAATGGAGCGGGCGCAGGCCCGATCACATCCACACCGGCCGGCGCCGCGTCCCTGAGCAGTTCCGCAAGCCGCTCGACGCGCTCCCTCGCGCTGTCATCGATCGGGTCGCTGGCAGTGATGTTCAGCAGCCGGGAGAACGGCGGATACCCCAGCTCGCGGCGGTAGACGATCTCCTGGCCGTAGAAGCCGAGGTAGTCCTGCCTGACTGCCGCGCGGACGGCATAGTGCTCGGGCGAGAACGATTGCACGACCACTTCGCCGGGCAGGTCACCGCGTCCGGCCCGACCGCTCACCTGCGTGAGAAGTTGGAAGGTGCGCTCCGACGACCGAAAATCCGGTATGTGGAGCATGGTATCGGCGCTCACGACGCCGACGAGCGTCACATTGTGGAAGTCCAACCCCTTGGCGATCATCTGCGTTCCGACGAGGATATCCGCCTTGCCATCGCGAAACGCGCCGAGCATCTGACGGAAGGCGTTCTTGCGAGTGGTCGTATCGCTGTCCATGCGAATCACATTCGCCTCGGGAAAGACTTTGCGCACCTCTTCCTCGACACGTTCCGTGCCGAGCCCGAACTGCTGGATATGGACGCCCTCGCACTCCGGGCAGACGGTCGGAGCGCGTTCCTCTTCGCCGCAATGATGGCACTTGAGCATCCGGCTCGCCTGGTGGTAGGTAAGGGAGACGTCGCAGTGAGGACATCGAGGAGTGTGTCCGCACGAACGGCACAGGATGAAAGACGCATAGCCCCGCCGGTTCACAAAGAGTATGGTCTGTTCTTTGCGACCGAGCCGCTCCGCGATCTTCTCGCGCAACTGGCCGCTGAAGATGCTCCGGCGCCCGGCCTCGAACTCATCCCGCTGATCGAACGAGTGTGACCACCGGCATCGGCCGGTCGTCGATGCGATGGCTGAGGACCGCGAAGTTGATCTCGCCGGAGGATCCCCGCTGGAAGGTCTCGATCGATGGAGTCGCGCTCCCCAGAATGACACATGCCTCGGCCTTCCTCGCGCGTTCCTCGGCCGCCGCACGGGCGCTGTACCGGGGGGAGTGATCCTGCTTGTAGGACGACTCGTGCTCCTCGTCCACGACGACCAGCCCGAGTCGGCTCACGGGGGCGAAAACCGCCGACCGCGCGCCGAGGACTATCCGCGCCTCGCCACTCTCGATCCTGCGCCACTCGTCATGCCGCTCGCCGATGGATAGCCGGCTGTGCAGGACCGCCACCTGGTCGCCGAACCTCGACTTGTAGGCCTCCAGGAGATGCGTCGTGAGCGATATCTCCGGCACGAGATTGATGCAGCTTCGTCCCTGCTCCAGCACGGTGGCGATCGACTGGAGGTAGACCTCCGTCTTCCCGCTGCCAGTGACGCCGTAGAGAAGCGTCGTCTGCGGGGATTCGGCTTCGAGGCCATCGCGGATCATGGTGATCGCATCGGCCTGCTCCCTGGTTGGATTCCGCGGCTCCGAGCGGACGAGTCCCTCGACCTTGAATGGGTCGCGGCGGACCTGCACTCTCGTCTTCTCCGCGAGGCCCTTGTCCACCAACCCCTTGACCGGACTCGATGAACTGCCCGTCTTCCGCAGAACCACCGACTGCCGGACCGCATCGCCCGCCTCACGCAGCTCCTTCAGGATTGCGGCCTGCTTCGGAGCGCGCATGTCCAGCGCCTCGAGCGGTATCTCGTCGAGGTCCTCGGATATCTGCAGCGCCTGGGCCATCAGCGGTTTGGCTTTCGGAAGCTCGAGGATGCGGGACACCTCGACGACTCCGCGCTCACGGAGCTGCCGAAGGACCGCGCCGAAGCCCCGCATGCGGGTCTTCGCCCGGAGGATGTCGGGATCGGTCTCACCGCCAAGCGAGATCAGCGCCTCCACCACTTTGCGCTGGTTCGGGGATGCGGATGAGACCTTGTCGGCGTCGACCAGCTTGACGATGGTGACGACCGAAGCGCTCATCACCTCCGGAACGATCGCCCGGATGGAGTGACCGAGCGAGGCGACGTACTCCGATGACATCCACTTGGCAAGGTCGATGAGCGGGCGACTGAGCGTGACGGAATCGGGGATGACCGCGAGGATGCTCTTGATCTCAGCGAGAGGAGGCGCGGTCTGCGTAAGCCCTATGACGTAGCCTGTCAACTCGCGGCCGGCGAAGGGGACGGCGACGCACGTCCCCTCGCCTACCGAATCCGCGAGTTCATCCGGGACGCGATAAGTGTAGGGCTGATCGAGGCCCGGCGCTTCCGCGTCTACGACTACATTAGCATACAACTATAACCCCGCCTCTTTCCGCAGAGTATCGGCCATGTCGGTCTCTTCCCACGACACATTGAGGTCCGTGCGGCCGAAATGTCCGTAAGAAGCCGTCTGGCGGTAGATCGGCTTCCGCAGATCGAGCTTGCGAATGATCTCCCCGGGGGTCAGGTCGAAGTACTTGGTTATCAGTTCGACGATCTTCTCTTCGGGAATCTTCCCGGTGCCGGAGGTCATCGCATTGACGGAAAGCGGCTGCTTCTCGCCGATTGCATAAGCGATCTGAAGCTCGCACCGATCTGCCAGTCCCGCGGCCACTATGTTCTTCGCGATGTAACGCATCATATACGCGGCCGAGCGGTCCACCTTCGTGGGATCCTTCCCGCTGAAGCAGCCACCGCCATGCCGTGCCATCCCACCGTAGGTGTCCACGATGATCTTGCGGCCGGTCAGGCCGGTGTCAGCCTTCGGACCGCCGACGGCAAAGCTCCCGGTCGGATTGACGAGGTACTTGGTGTTCTTATCGAGCATCTCCGGGGGCAGAGTCGGCTTCACCACTCGCTCGATGACGTCCTCGAAGATCGTGCTCTGTGGCACTGCGGGCTGATGCTGAGCCGCTATAAGGACCTTGTCGATCCGGATCGGCTTGAAGCCCTCGTACTCTACCGTCACCTGGCTCTTGCCGTCCGGACGGAGGTAGGTCAACTCACCGTTCTTGCGGACTGCCGCCAACTGCCGGGCCAGCTTGTGCGCCAGCATGATCGGAGCGGGCATCAACTCCGGGGTCTCGTCGCATGCAAACCCGAACATCATGCCCTGATCGCCCGCGCCGCCGGTGTCAACGCCCATCGCGATATCCGGCGACTGCGACTGGATGGCGGTCAGCACGCCGATGGTGTCGTAGTCGAAGCCGTATTTGGCTCGGGTATAGCCGACTTCCTCGACGGTCTTGCGGACGATCGCGGGGATTTCGATGTAGACGTTCGTTGTGATCTCCCCGGCAACGAGCGCCAACCCCGTAGTCACGAGCGTCTCGCAGGCGACGCGGCCCATCGGATCCTCTTCGAGAATCCCGTCTAGAATCGCGTCCGAGATCTGGTCCGCCAGCTTGTCCGGATGTCCCTCCGTGACGGACTCCGACGTAAACATGTACCTATTCTTGCTCAACTTCTATCCTCCAAGATTCCTTTGATCGCATCGAGAATCCGACTGGCCGTCTCGGCCTTCGAAAGCTTCGGCAGCTCGATCGCGGTACCATCACTGCCTATGATTGTCACCTGGTTCTCGTCAGTGCCGAATCCTATGTCCGCCCTCGAGACGTCATTCGCGACAATCAGGTCCGCGTTCTTCGACCTAAGCTTCTTCCGCGCACTCTCGACTACATTATCGGTCTCTGCGGCAAAGGTTACAAGTACTTTATCGTCCTTGCGCTTGCCTAATTCCCCTACGATATCGACCGTCGGCACGAGCGCCACGGCCATCTCAGCCGCGCTTTTCTTCATCTTGCCGGCCGAAGGTGACTTTGGGGTGTAATCCGCCACAGCCGCCGCCCCTATCACAACTTCCGCGTCCGGCACACGCGCCATGACCGCGTTCAGCATCTCAGCCGCGGTCTTCACGGGCACGAACTCGACGCCCGCTGGTGCGGGAAGCGACGTCGGCCCCGACACGAGGATCACATTCGCGCCTCGATCCCTGGCGGCCTGTGCAATCGCGTATCCCATCTTGCCCGACGAACGATTTCCGATGAACCGCACCGGGTCGATCGGCTCCTGCGTCGGTCCGGCTGTGACGAGGATCGAGATTCCCTCGAGGTCCTGCGCCCGTCCGAGGCAGCGGACAACCTCCGCGATGATCTCGTGCGCCGATGCAAGGCGTCCGACGCCGACCTCGCCGCATGCGAGACGCCCCTGTTCCGGGCCGACAAACCGATATCCGAGCGACTCCAGCTTCGTTACGTTCTCCTGGACGACGGGGTTCCCCCACATCCGGCAGTTCATCGCCGGAGCGAGGATGACAGGGCACTCCGTCATCGCCATCACGGTCGTCGAAAGCATATCGTCGGCGATCCCGGAAGCGATCTTGCCGATTATATTGGCAGTCGCGGGTGCGATCAGCATCACGTCGGCACACTCGGCGAGTGCGACGTGCCGGATGTCGATGTGCTCGGGCTCCTCGAAGAGATCGGTGATCACCTGGTTGTTCGTCAGCGCCCTGAACGTGCCCGGGCCGACGAACCACTTGGCGTGCTCGGTCATGACCACTTGCACATCTGCACCTCGCTTCACGAGCGCACTGCAGATGTCCGCCGCCTTGTAGACGGCGATCCCGCCTGTGACTCCAAGGATGATCTTCTTGCCCGCCAGGACGTCATCACTCATCGGCATGCACATTCCTGTCATTCTTCGCTGCGCGCAGAATGACAATCGCTCAAGACGGCACGAATATTCTCGCTCGTTCCGCGATGATAATCGCATGGAGCGTCCTCACCGCCAACTCGATCTCGTCGTTCACCACCAGGTAATCATACTTCGGAATCTGCTCGATCTCCTTCCGCGCATCGAGAAGCCGCTTTGTGATTGCCTCCTCGGAATCGGTGTATCGAGCGCGAAGCCGATGCTCCAGCTCCTCGACCGAAGGCGGCGCGATGAATATCATCACGGCCTCCGGGACTTCCTGCTTGACCAACAGGCCGCCCTGGACGTCGATCTTCAGCACGACATCCTTGTTGACGTGGCGCATCTCCTGCACCCGGCAGAGGGATGAGCCGTAGAGGTGTCCGTGGACCTGGGCGTATTCCAGGAAGTCGCCACGCTCGGCCATCTGCCGGAACTCGTCCACGGTGACGAAATTGTAGTCGACCCCCGGCTGCTCGCCGGGACGCGGCTCACGCGTGGTGAATGTAACGGAGCGATGAATATCGTTACAGGATTCGGTGAGGTTCTCGAGGAGCGTATCCTTCCCGACCCCGGATGGCCCGGACAGGACGATCAGCAGGCTCGGGCGATGCTCCAGCAGGTTCAGATTCTTCGACAGGCTCACCTTTCGGCCCTCAATCGGATGCTTGATTGATGTGGGATTATAGCATTCCGAACTCGGGAGTGTCAAACGACCGATTAGATATGGCGGCTCATGGGTAATCTGGTTGGGCCAGGGGCTGCCTTGGTAAATCAGGACAACGAGGGTACCGCCATGATACACGTCGTCAGCACGCTGAGCGGGGACAGCAGCCACGCTCATATCGGCCAGCGCCATGCTATCCGGATTGCGCAGTTGTTTCATGCGAGGCTTCGCGTCGCTCTGATCTGGGAGCCGGAGGTCACCGAGCAGGCTGACACGGGTGGCAGAACCTGGGAAGTCCTCGCAGCCGATGAGATGAAGCGGATCTCGCGGGAGTCCGGTGACCCGAGTCTCCGGGTGGAGAGCAGCCTGCGGGGCGAAGGGTTGCACAATGGACTGCTCGCGGAGGCGCGAGAGACGGACCTCCTCGTGATCGGCATGCCCCGGTGTGCGACGGACGATGACCCTCTATGCAAGGCGATCCGTCAGGACGAGCTGCCGTTGCTCCAGAAGGCGGAGTGTCTGACCCTGGTCGTGTATGCGGAACCGGCGCCCATCCGGAGCGTGCTGGTGGGCTACCAGGGAGGAACAGCCGGCAAAATGGCCCTTCGCGCGGCCGGTGAGATCGCACTACTCACCTCAGCGGCGGTGACAGTGCTCAGCGTCGATCGCGCCCCCGACATTGCCGGGCTGCTTACGGCCTCCGCCCACCATTACCTCGATGGATATGGAATCCCCGGCATCACCACGATCGAGCGACTGGGAGAGCCTGGCTCCGAGGAGGAGTTGCTCGAAGTCGCCGAGTCCATCGGAGCGGACTTCGTGGTCGTTGGGGGAGAGCAATACGGCATGCTGACGTGGCTCCGCGCCCGAACCGCTCCCCATCCGGAGGAGATCTCCGCGGCCCTCCACAGGCCGGTCTTGATCGCCCGGTAGTAGAACAAAGAAGGATCCGCCGCGCGTCGCTCGATGCCTCTGGCCAGGGTGGGCTAGCCTCTCGTTATGCCGCCAGAGCGGCTACTCGAGGAGAACGGGGGGGTTCTATCCCGGGCAGACCACCCAACCGATCTCCTCGAGTAGCCGCTCTGGCGGCATAACGAGAGGCTGACCCACTCTGCGGAAATGCACCCGGGATCACGAGCGGCTGACGATCACCATCGCGGTATCGTCGCGCAGGTTGCCCTGAGCCCAAGTGCTTACCGCGTCGAGTATGCTCGTCACGAGGGCGTCGGGGGTCTCGCTTCTGCGCTCGATGAGAACCTTCTCCAGCCTCTCCGATCCGAAGAGTTCCTGCTCGTGACGGGCTTCACTGATCCCGTCCGTGTAGATCACCAGCTTGTCACCGGCGTTCAGAGACGATGCGGAGTCCTCATACTTGTTGCCGACGATGACGCCGATTGGGACGTTGCTCGAGTGGAGCAGCTCCGTCCCGCCGTCGGGATGGCAGATGATCCCCGGAGGGTGCCCCGCGCTGCAGTAGGTGAGTTCGCCGGTCTTCGGATCCAGAACAGCCAGAAATACCGTCACGAACTGCCTGATGCCGATCTGATTCCCGGCGAGGATGGCGTTGGCGTGGCTCAGTGCCCGGCCGGGCGAGGCCAGATCATAGGCAAACGCGTGGACGGTGCTCCGAGTCGCCGCCGCGAGGGCCGCGGCCTCGATCCCCTTGCCCGAGACATCGCCGATCATCAGGGCAACGGACCCGGATTCCGTCTCGAACACGTCGAAGAAGTCGCCGCCTATCTCCTGTCCGACGTATGCCGGGATGTAGACCGACGCGACCTCGCAACATGGGAGATTCGTGGGCGTCGGAGGAAGCAGCGCCCGTTGGAGGAGCTGTACCTGACCCCGCAGTTCTTCTCTCAGCGATACCTCGTCGGTCACGTCATGCATCACGAACAGGTGGCGACCGGGAAGCATGTTGGTCGCGCCCCGGCATTCGACCGTCCGCACAGAGCCGTCCGGGAGGACCAGTTTGCGTTCGGCCGAGACTGCGCCGGTTCGCTTGAACTCCGCCCACATTCCGTCGAAATCGAAGCCGGGCTCCATGAAATCGCTGAACTTTCGACCGATAAGCTCGTGCGCCGGGATGCCCAGCATATCGGATGTCGCCGCATTCGGGTGCAGATAGACGCCCTTATCGTCCATGACGATGATCGCTTCGGTCGTGGAGTCGAACACCGCGCGGAAATAGCTCTCGCTCTCGCCAAGAGCGTCCACGGCCCGCTTGCGCTCAGCGGCCTCTGTCGTGAGGCTCTCATTGCTCCGGTTCAATTCATCCGCCGTCGTTTGGAGTTCCTCGGCCTGGACTCTCAGCTCCTCGGTCTGCACCTGAAGCTCTTCGGTCTGCACCTGAAGCTCTTCGGTCTGCACCTGAAGCTCTTCGGTCTGCACCTGAAGCTCCTCGTTCGACTCCTGGAGCGCCCTCTCGGCCTCCACGCGGGCGGTGATGTCCCTGGTTACCTTGGCATACCCACACAGCTCGCCGGCATCATCGTAGATGGGCGTGGTATTTACCTCCGCCCAGAAGGTGGAGCCGTCCTTGCGCACGCGCAATGCCTGCTCCTCATACCGTCCTTCCGTTCGGGCCGACTCGAGCGCGAGTCCGGGCTTTGCCGCACGGATATCTTTCTGCGTGTAAAAGATGGAGATCGGCCTGCCGATCGCCTCCTCCGCTGTGTAGCCCTTGATGCGCTCCGCTCCTTCATTCCACGAGCTGATGCGCCCTTCGAGGTCAACCGAGAAGATGGCGTAGTCCTCCACTCCGGACACGAGCAGCCGGAATCGCTCCTCGCTATCTCGGAGGTCGCGGGCGATGCTCTCGGCCCGACGCTTGGCCTCGCGAATCATGACCGTGGCGAATCCGACGACGGACGTCCCGATCAGATATGCGGCAATGCCCGCCCAACCACTGGGCAGTACGACGAGAAGCGTGTGCAGAGGCGGCACGAAGAAGTAGACGAAGGCGAGCAGCCCGAGGATGAACGCGAGGATCGCGGGCCCTGCGCCGAAGACGTAGGCAACCAGCATGATGACCACGACGTAGGGTATCGGGAACTGACCGAGCGGGAAGAAGCGGTCGATCAGGAGGAGGAGTGCCGTGACGGCGGCCACCAGGAGGACGGCGGACGGATACCCGATCCATCCGGGCCACTGCTTGTCCGGTGGTCCGCTCCCCGATCTCTGATCAGGGGATTCGCCCACTGCCATAAACCTTTTCCTTGCCTGGGATCGCGACGCTGACCGGGCGACATTGACGAGCCAGCCTGGCGATGGTACTTTGCGGTAAACCAGCAACCGCACTGACACATACTATACACCCACTTTTCCGCCTGTGTCAACGAATTTCCACAAATCCGCGGATTTCTGCGACAAATCGGAGACAAATGAGAAGGGCGGGAAGCCATCCGGCCTCCCGCCCTCGCTGTACCCACTATTACCGATGCTCTCCACCTACGCGACCAGGTTGCCCCGCGCCGCGATCGTCATCGACGGGGACGACTCGCCCACGTCGCTCGCCTTGTTTCCGCGATACTGCACGACGTACATGTAGTCCGAGCCCGCGCCGTCGACCGTGTCCTTGTACGGCGACGCCGCCTGGTAGGCGACCAGCGAATACGCGGTCTCGCCGGCCTTCTGCCGCCAGATGTTGCAGCCCTTGACGCCGCCGGGCTTGCCGTTCAGCATCTCATTCTGCGGGTTCGTGCCGAAGTGCACCCAGACCGTGCCCGGCTCCGCCTCCAGGAAGATGCCCGGCACGTCCGGCGGCATCGCGCCCGCCGTGTGCATAGTCGTCCCGCGGACCGGCAGCCCGAGTTCGCCGCGAATCGCGTCGGTCATCCCGGGCGCGTGCTGGATGCGCTGGACGAACGGGCGGACGATGTCCACGATCTCGGTCTTCTTCACCTTCTTGTCGTTCGACCCGGCGGTGAGCAGGATCTTCCGATCGTTGTACGTCGTGAGACTGGTGTTGAAGGCGGTGTAGCCGGTCTGCACGGGCAGGAGGTCCGCCGCGTCGAGACCGAGGTCCACGAGATGAGTGTTCACACCCGTGACCAGGTTGTAAAGCCACGATGCGAGTGCCGCATCGTTTACCGGTAAGTAGTTCGACATGAGAGATAACCCTTCTGCAACATAGTTTTCGTTCCCTGGGAGCAACATCGATAACGGGCGGGCCAACTTTGATTAGGCGGGACCTAACTTTGATTAGGCGGCGCCTAACTTTGATTAGCCGGCGACTAACTCTAGTTAGCCGGCGCCTAATCAACCTTAGGCCGGACCTAATCGCGATTGGGTGAGGCCTAAGCCCGCTTGGGCTCAAGCCAACTCCGCCCGGTTCGATTGCTCAAGGACCGAGTTGCAATACAAATTGTCGGCAATTGCGGCCGTTTCTGCAGGGGTATGTTTTGATAGGACCGATAGCGGGATAGAGATCGGGGATGGGGAGCACAGGGGATTCAGGACAGGTCTTCGATCATGCGGCGGACGGTGTCGATCAACTGAGGAATGTCGTCACGACAGATGCCGTAGACCTCCCCGGCATCGATATCGAAGTACCCATGGGCCATCGCATCGCGCACTCCTCTGACGCCGGACCAATCGATCTCCGGGTAACGAGACAGCAAGGCGCCGTCGGTCTTGCGATCGATCTTTCGGAAAGCCTCGCCCACGGCGATCAAGATCATGCAGATCGAATCCAGGCGATCCATTCCGGCCTCGGAGTGCGAGAAATCCTCTGGGCGTTCGATACCCGCGAACCGACGTGGTATCCTTTCCAAGGCTTCCAGGATGCTCTCCAGTTGCTCGCCGAGGGGATCTCGATCAGACATAGCGCGCCTCTCGGATGATCCGGGCTCTTAGGCGAGGGTTCATGTCCTCCCGAAGCCGCACGACGTCAACAGGACGTGCGAGCAAGTCCTCCAGGTCCTGCCTCATCCGCGATACGCGAAAGAGGTTGGGAATGCTCGTGTCGAACACGATGTCCACGTCGCTGTCTTCCCTGGCCTCGCCGCGCGCGAATGAGCCGAAGATGCCGATGGATCGAAGCCCGTATTCTTCGCCGTGACGTTCCTTGAAGGCCTTCAGCTCGGCCAGCAGGGACTCGCATGTTGTCGCTTTCTTCACGTCGCCGCCTCCGCAATCGCAATGCACCATTATACCACACACTTGCCTGAGTGTTGCAGGCATCCCCTCCCCTATGCTACAGTACCCCAACGCTGTAGGGGCGTGCCTTGTGCCGCCCGTGACCGCATGCCGACGGCGCAACGGCGGTGACGGGCGGCACAAGGCACGCCCCTACGGATTGAACGGCGGTGACGGGCGGCACAAGGCACGCCCCTACGGGTAGGAGAGGTGATTGTTGATGGAGAAACTGGCGATCGATGGGGGACCGAAGGCGAAGACTACGCCGAATATCCACATGTTTCCCGGCGGGATGGAGATCGGGGACGAGGAGCGCGCGGAGATCATGGAGGTGCTCGACCATAAGTACCTCTTCCGCTACTACGGCCCGGAGGATTTCCCCTCGAAGGTCCGGCAGTTGGAGGTCGATTTCGCCTCGCTCATCGGCACGAAGTACGCCCTCGCGGTCAACTCGTGCACGTCCGCGCTGATCTCATCGCTGGTCGCGTGCGGCGTCGGTCCGGGCGACGAGGTCATCGTCCCGGGCTACACGTTCTTCGCGTCGGCGGCGTCGATTCTGGCGGCGAAGGCGATCCCGATCATCGCGGAGGTGGACGACTCGCTGACCCTCGACCCGGCGGACTTCGAGGCGAAGATCACTCCACAGACGAAAGCGGTCATTCCTGTGCACATGCGGGGGGCTCCGTGCGACATGGACTCCGTCATGGCGATCGCGCGGAGGCATGGGATCAAGGTGATCGAGGATGTCGCCCAGGCCTGTGGAGGGTCATACCGCTCGGGGATGCGAACATCGAACATCGAACGTCCAACATCCAACTCCGAAATCCCCAATCCGAAATCCCCAATGAGATCTGGGGAGCATCGGGGACTGCAATGCGTTCAGCCTCCAGTACCACAAGATCATCACCTCGGGCGAGGGCGGAGTCATCACGACCGACGACGAGCGCCTCTACGACCGCGCTCAGGCCTATCACGACACGGCGGCGTGCTGGCGGCCCGACCGCTTCGGCCTGCCGAGGTATGAGGGGGAGGTATTCCCCGGGGTCAACTTCCGAATGAGCGAACTTGCGGGCGCGGTCGCATTGGTCCAGCTCAGGAAGCTCGACGGCCTGCTCGAGGGGATGCGGCGGAACAAGAAGCGGATCAAGGAGCAGATCCTCGACCTCCCGCTCACGTTCCGGCGGCTGAATGACGCGGAGGGGGACACCGCGATCGCGCTCATCTTCTTCCTGCCGGACAGCACCTTGACCGCGCGCTTCGCTCAGGCGCTCCAGGCGGAGGGCGTCGCGGCCGCGTGCATCTTCGACAAGGGCATACCCGACTGGCACGTCTACGCGCACTGGAAGCACATCATGGACAAGGTGACCGCGACCGCCGAGGGGTGTCCGTACACCTGCGCGTACTATGGGAAGAAGGTCGAGTATTCGCCGGACATGTGTCCGAACACGCTCGAACTGCTCTCTCGCTCGATCCAGATCGACATCCCCCCGCAGATGTCGCCCGAGGACTGCGACATGATCGCGGAGGGGATCCGGAAGGTCGCGGAGGCCATGATCTAGAGCCCCAAGTCTATCGGCGTTATCCACGCGAGGTCGGAGTTGAGCGTGTGCGGGCTTGCGCTCAGCGACCAGATGCCCCGCGCGATGGCGAAATCATTGGTCTGTAGTCCGTGCCCCGACGCGGTGACACGGACGGGCGACGCCGAGCCGTCGTCAAGCTCGAACTGATCCAAACTAAGCCAGGTGACTCGCCCGGAGGTTGCAAACAGGTATCTATCCGCCGCCTGGGACCAGACTCCCCCGACCAGGTCCCGGTTGACGATGAGAATCACCTGCGCCGTCTTGTACGACTGGGTGTCGTCCGTCGCGGAGTTGTTCGCCGCATCGCGAGCCACAACCGTCACCGTGTTCAGGCCCAGCGTCGAGTCCGCGACAATGTCTCCGCTCCAACTGGGGCCGCTTATATGTGTCAGCTCCGTCTCGTTCGCCGTAACGCTCGTAACGCTCGTCTCGTCGGTAACATCAACCGCCACGTGAACCGCGTCTCCAGCGGCGACCATCGTCGTCGGGCTGACGGCGACCGAGTTGATGACCGGGGCAAGGCCGTCCGTGATGGTGAATCCGTTCGCCAGCGTTGCAGACTGTGCATCCGGGTTGGTCACGACCACGTTCCACTGCCCCGCTGCCTTTCCTGTCAGGTTGAAGGTGCAGGTGATCTTGGTCGCGCTGACCACTGTCACGCCAGTCGCCACGATATCGGCCTCCGGCAACTTGGTGAGCTTTACGGCAGCACCGGTCTGGAAACGGCTTCCAGCAAGGTTGGTTATGCCAACGCTGCCGGTATTCGCACCTGAGTTCGGCGTTATGCTCATAACCGTCGGGGGGGCAGTTATGGTGAATCCGTTAGTGAGCGTGCCGGATTGAGCATCGGGGTTCGTAACAACTACATTCCATAGACCCGTGGCTTTCCCTGTCAAGTTAAACGAGCAGGTGATCTTGGTCGGGGATTCAACCACTACGTTGGTAGCCGTGATGCTGGTCTGGCCGGTCTTCGAGAGCCTGACGTTGGCTCCGGTCTGGAACCCGTGCCTGCCAGGTTCGCAATATCCACTGAGCCGGTATTGGAGCCGGAGTTTGGGGTGACAGTCGTCACCGTTACCCCGACCGCAAACACGGCCAAGCCGCCGTTATAGTCGGCGACGTAGGCATATTTGCCAGACACCGCGATACCTTGCGCGTCGCCTTCAGTATCGCATCCTCCCAGAAGCGTCGGGGATGAAGGGGTTGAGATACTTATGACCTTCAGGCCGGCAGAGCCATCGGCCACATAGGCGTTGCTCCCGGAAAGCACGACACCATAGGCCGTTCCGTCAGTATCATATTGACCAACCCACGTAGGAGAGATGGGGCTCGAAACGCCTATCACCTGAAGACCGGATGAGCCATCTGCCACATAGGCGTAGTTGCCGGAAACTGCGACCCCGTATGCCGTGCCGCTGGTATTGTACGTGCCCATGACGGTATAGTTGGGACTAGTGATTATCGCTATCTGCAGTCCGGCTGCAGTATCCGCCAGATAAGCATAGCTGTCTGGATAGCCGTTTACAACTGCGACAGCTACAACATGAGTACCCGCTCCCATTACAGAGCTGACTAGAACAGGTGAGGCAGGATTTGAGACGTTTATTATCCTGAGTCCCCCGTTGTAATCAGCCACATAAGCGTAACTTCCCGAAATGGCGACAGCTCGGGATGAGCCCGGGGTATTGTACCCGCCGACTCGCGTTGGTGAGGCAGGATTCGAAATGTTGATGATCTGCAGCCCGGAAGATCCGTCGGCAACATAGGCGTAGCTGCCGGAAACAGTGACCCCGTAAGCCGTACCGGTGGTATCGTATCCTCCAACAACGGTTGGAGAAGAGGGATTCGTGGTATTGAGGACTCGCAACCCGGCCGTGCCATCAGCGATATATGCGTAGTTCCCCGAGACTGCCACCCCGTACGCCATCGCGCTCGTATCATATCCGCCTGTCGGGACTGGGGCAGAAGGAGTTGAGACATCTATCACCAGTAGACCAGGCTCCCTATCGGCCACAAAGGCATAGCTTCCCGCGACCGCTACTTCGCATGCCGTGCCGCTGGTATCGTATGCCCCAACCTGGCTGGGAGCCGCTGGGTTGGAGACGTCAATCACTTGGAGGCCGGCGCTGCCACCTGCAACATAGGCATAGCTTCCCGACACTGCTACATTATATGCCGTGCCGGTGGTGTCATATCCGCCAGCAAGAGTCGGCAACACCGGGTTGGAGACGTCCACTATCTGCAAACCGCCGCTGTCATCGGCGACATAGGCGTAGTTCCCGGAAACGACGGCGTCCTGGGCAAATGTGCTTGTGTCGTATTGCCCCGCAAAGGCCGGAGCAGCGGGGTTCGAGATGTCAATGATCTTCAAACCTCCAAAAAAACCAGCCGCCACATAAGCATAGTTGCCGGAAACCTCCACGCTGTAGGCTGGATCGCTGTCATCATATGTGCCGACGAGTGTCGGGGAGGCGGGGTTAGAGATATTCAGCACTCGAAGGCCACCGAAGCCGTCGGCAACATAGGCATATTCTCCTGAGATAGCCACATCACCGGTGCCGTCCTCAGAGCCGAACTGCCCAACTATGGCTGGCGAGGCCGGATTCGAAATGTCTATGATTCGGAGACCGGCCGTGCTATTCGCAACATAAGCATAGCTCCCCGACACGGCAACGCCTGACACGGTTTGGGGCAAGACTGCGCTCATACCTAGAAGCAGAGGGTTAGATGGAGTAGATACATCGAGCACGGCCAGGCGATACCCGATTCCCATGTAAGCTCGATTCCCTGAGATGGCGACAGCAGTGCAGTTTCCACCCCAACCCCACTGCCCTACAGGCGTGACAGCTATGTCCGCCCAAGCCATACCGCCCAGGCACATCACGGCGAGCGCTGTTACTGCAAGTACCTTCTTCATCTTTTCCCCTCCCAACGCATTCAGGTCCGATGAAACGGGACACAAGTAACGATTCCTGTCCATTCTACACGATTTGACAGACTTGTCAATGACTTCATGGGGCAAGCGTTTCGATCCGTGCCTGCACTGAGTCAAGAACAGGTATTATTACTGGGGCGAAGATCATCACTTGATCCGCCTGGCCGTCGGCGCTATACTCTTAGGTGAAGCATCACAGGGGAAGGTGTAGGAGAAATGGAATGAGAGTTGATGTGTGCATCGAGGCGGTATATACCGATCTGCCGTTGGTGGAGCGGGCGAAACGGGTACGGGACGCGGGATTCGACGCGATCGAGATCTGGTTCTACGACATGGGCGGCGACAGGAAGATCGGCGAGCTTGCCGAATACTGCCGCTCGACGGGGATGCTGATCAACAACATCGTCGCCAATTCGCCCGACGGCGGCGTCGGCGGCTCATTGACCGACCCCGCGGACAGGGGGAAGTACGTCGAACGGGTGAAGGAGACCATCCGCGTGGCGAAGGACATCGGCTGCGAGAAGATGATCACCTGCACTGGCAACCTCCGCGCGGGCGTCTCGCGGGAGGATCAGCGGCGGAGCGTCGTGGATGGGCTCAAGGCGGCGTGCGAAGTCTGCGAGCCTGAGGGGATCACGCTCCTGCTCGAGGCGCTCAACACCCTGGTGAACCATCCCGGCTACTTCCTCGATTCGTCCGACGAGGGCGCGGCGATCTGTCGGGAGGTCGGCAGCCCGAACATGAAGCTGCTCTACGATGTCTACCACATGCAGATCATGGAGGGGAACGTCATCGCCCGGATCGAGAAGCACCTCGACGTGATCGGCCACTTCCACTCCGCGGGCGTCCCCGGGCGGCACGAACTCGACGACGGGGAGCTGAACTACCCCGCCATCCTCCGCCGGATCGACGCGCTCGGATACAAGGGCCTCTTCGGCCTCGAGTACTGGCCGGCACTCCCGGAGGATGAGAGCCTGCGGAGAATGCGGGCACTGACTTCATAGAAAGACAAGATGATATACAAGATGCTGACCGCTCTTTTGATCACGACATTCATGGTTCAAGCTACGACAGTCCCTGCCGCCGAGCCGACGGCCGATCCCAAGCGGGTCGAGGAGATCCGAGGGATGCTGCGAAAGGATGTCCGCGCCCCGGGATGGAACATCTCGGACCGGGACGCCTGGGAACGGCTGGGACGTGATCCGCTTTTCGCCGTGATGGTTCCCGCCGCGGAGAAGCTCCTCGACACTCCCCTGCCCGATCAGCCCGACGATCTCTACCTCGAATACTCTCGCACAGGCAATCGCACGAACTGGCAGAGAGTCGCGGATGCACGACGTAGCCGCCTCACGACGCTGGTCCTCGCCGAGTGCATCGAGAACAAGGGGCGCTTCCTCCCGGCGCTCGAGGATCTGATCACGGCGTTGTGCGCCGAACGTACTTGGGTGTTTCCTGCGCACGATGGGTCGCTGGTCAATTTCCAAGGCAAGACCATCACTATTGATCTGGCTTCCTCGGCGATGGCGTGGAATCTCGCCATGACGGACTTCCTGCTCGGCTCGAAACTGCGGCCTGATGTGGTGGTGGAACTACGCCGGAAGGTCAGGAGCAGGGTAGTTAAGCCATACCTGGACATAATTCGGGGAAAGCGCGAACCCCTCTTCTGGGTAAGAGCGACTCACAACTGGAACCCGGTGTGCGTGGCAGGCGTCACGGGAGCGGGATTGATCGAACTGGACTCGCTCGACGAGCGCGCCGAACTGATTGCCGCGGCGGAGACGAGTTCGAAGTACTTCCTTTCCGGGTTCACTCCCGATGGGTACTGCAGCGAGGGGCTGGGTTACTGGGGGTACGGCTTCGGGCACTTCGCCGTGCTGTCCGAAATGGTGCGTCTTGTCACCGGCGGCGGGATCGACCTTCTCTCAGAGCCCGAGGCGCGCATGCCTGCCCTATTCAGCGCTCGCATAGAAATGGCAAACGGGATTTCACCCGCATTCGCGGATTGTGGCGTCTATCAGAAGCCGTCGGGGTCATTGATGTGGCTTCTCAATAGACGTTTCGACCTGGGTCTGGACCGATACAGCGAGCTTAGTGACATGGCGAACCTGGGGAGATCGGGCTGCGGGGGCGGATATCTCGCGGGGGCGATGGTGTGCGCGCTTGCCCAGCAAGAGAAGCCGCCGGCCGGCAAGGGCAGTTACGTTCCCGACACGATTCGCTCATGGTTCGACAACGCCGGGGTGCTGATATGCCGTCCGCTCCCGGGCTCGAAGTCCAATATGGCCGTAGCGCTCAAAGGCGGCCATAACAACGAGCATCACAATCACAACGACCTGGGCTCGTTCGTCGTTCTGTGCGGCAAGCAACTCATGCTACTCGATCCCGGCGCGGAGGTGTACACCGCGCGGACGTTCAGCAAGCAGAGGTACGAGAGCAAGCTGCTCAACTCCTGGGGCCATTCCGTGCCGGTGGTCGCCGGCAAGCTTCAACGCCCCGGCACCGATGCTCGCGCCCAGGTGACGGACACGGCGTTCACCGAGGAGTCAGACACGCTGCAAATGGACATCACATCGGCGTATGACTGCCCCGAGCTGAAGAGGCTGGAGCGCACATTCGTCTACAGTCGCACCGGAACCGGCATGCTCACTGTCACCGACAGGGTGGAGTTCGAGACGCCGCAGTCGTTCAGCACGGCATTGATCACGACGGGCGAGGTGATACAGGTTGGCGAGCGCACGCTTCTCATCACGAACGCCGAGGAGACTGTGTCGGTCGAGATAGACTGCGGGGGCCTCGCATTCTCGGTCAAGACGGAGCAAATCCGCGAGGACTCCTCGATCAAGCCGACTCGGATCGGAATCGAATTGGATAGTCCCGTCACATCCGCGTCAATCGTCACAAAGATCGTGAAGAAGGAAGCTACGCCATGAGCCCATGGAACGAATACAGCGAGGGCGGATATCTCGAAACCGTGCGGGATGCAAGATAGCGGATTCTAGGCCGCGATGGAGATTCGCCCTGCCTCGGAGGTGGGTTCGGGGATTGGCAGGCCCTCTTCCTTGAGCCCTTCGATGTGGAAGGTCAGGGCATCCCGGAAGTTGCGCTCCGCTTCTTCCCTTGTCTTGCCCGTCGCCATGCACCCTGGAACGTCGGGCGAGTATGCCGCCCAGTTATTCTCCGTATGTTCGTATATGACCGTGTATTCTTTCATGGACTATCTCCACTGCGCCTGCTTGTCGGCAGGTTCAGCTTCAGTCTACCCGCAATCTGCAATCCGGTCAAGCGTTACCACGCCGGAGGCCAATCCACGATGCTTGATAGCGTCTGCGTATCCATGTTACCATCTGACCATCAGGAGGTTTTCCATGCCAATCAGACGACTTAAGGGCGGGCAGTTGAAGGTGCTCGCGGATGACGATATAGGGATGATACACGAGGCCGTGCTGGAGGTGATGAGCACGGTCGGAGTGAAGGTCGAGCATGCCGAGGCGCTCGGCATCTATCGGGACAACGGGTGTGACGTCGACTTCGAGAAGCAGGTCGTCCGGATGCCCGAGGATGTGCTAAAGAAGGCGCTGAGCACCGCGCCGAGCGAGTTCACCCTCTACGGCAAGACGCCCGAGTACGATGTCAACGTCAACCTCGACGACGTCTACACCATCGGCGGGTCGTCGGCGCTGACGGTCCTCGACCTGGAGGGAGTCCGCCGGCCCGCGACCCTGCAGGACCTCTCGGACCTCACGCGGCTCCTCGACGGCTTGGAAAACCTCCACATCATGCACGCGCTCGTCGTCCCGCAGGACATCCCCCAGCCGGGGTTCGACCGAATCCTCTGGGCGACCGTCATGAAGAACACGAACCGCAACTACTACTCCCAGGGCCAGTGGGCGGTCAGTATCCGCGACCAGATCGAGATGGCGAAGGTCATCCAGGGCAGCGAGGACGAGATTCGGCGGCATCCACTCTTCACGATCGTCATCTGCATGATGAGCCCGCTGATCCACAGCACCGAGCGCGTCGATGAGCTGATCGAGTCCGCGAGACACGGGATTCCGCTCTACATCGAGGTCGACGCGATGCTCGGCGGGACGACGCCGATGACCATCGCCGGCACGCTCGTCGAGGAGTGCGCGAACGTCCTGACCGGCATCGCGCTCGCCCAGTTCGTGAACCCCGGGAACCCGTGCACCTTCGCGATCGCATCGGGGCTGATGAGCATGTCGAACGGCGAGTATTCGGGCGGCGCGCCGGAGACCGGGCTGCTCCATGCGGCGACCGCGCAGATGGCTCACTTCTACAAGCTGCCGTTCCAGGGTGGGACGGGCATAGACTCGACGCTCCCGGACGCCCAAGCGGGTTACGAGCGGGCGCTCCAGGTGCTCACCAACTCGCTCGCGGGCACGAACTTCGTGCACCTCTCGATCGGCATGATGGAGCAGATGCTGCTGGCGAGTTACGAGCAGGCGGTGATCGACAACGAGATCCTCGGCGCGGCGTTCCGGATCGTGCAGGGCGTGGAGGTCACACGTGACGCGATCGGCCTCGATGCGATCAGGGAGGTCGGCATCGGCGGGAACTACCTGGCGCACGATCACACGGTGAAGTACATGCGGCCGCACACCTGGTTCCCGAAGATCACGAACCGCGAGCAGTGGACTCCCTGGATGGCGGGTGGCGGCAAGGACATGCGTCAGAGGGCGAACGAGCGCGCGCGTCAGATCCTCGCCGAGCACCATCCGAAGCCGCTCACCGACGACCAAGAGCGCGAGATCGACCGGATTGCCCTCGAAGCGCAGAAGGAAGCAGTCGCCAAGGGGCCGTATTCTATGTCTGGGTCAGAGTGAAGGCCCAACCGCCAGGGCGCCAAGAACGCCAAGTTGATGGCTGCTACGTCAATACTTGTGAGACTGGAGATCATCATGGATCGAATTGTATGTGCATTCATGCTCGGCTTGATTCTTGCTTCGGGAGTTGCCTATTCGGCTGTTCGCGATCTCTACTCGGATACCTGGGTGGCGACCGATGCCCTCGGGCGGACGATGCCGGGGTTCGCTGATGTGGGACCGGTCAAGAAGGACCAGCGCCGCGTGGTGGGCATCTTCTACATCACGTGGCACAGCGACTCGCTGAGCACGGCATGAAGAGCCCGTATACCGCGGATGTGTCCAAGGTGCTCGCCGCCGATCCGAGCGCGCGCCTCGATGCCAAGCATCCGCTGTGGACGGAAGGCTCGTATCACTGGGGCGAGCCGGAGGTGGGCTACTTCCTGAGCAAGGACGAGTACGTCATCCGCAAGGACATGTCGATGCTCGCCGACGCGGGCGTGGATGTGCTCGTGATGGACGTCACCAACGCGGTCCGCTACTGGGACGAGTGGGACGTGGTCTTCCCGGTGATGCAGAAGATGAAGGCCGAGGGCAACAAGGTGCCGCAGTTCTGCTTCTGGGCGTTCAACGGCCCGGTGATCACGGTGGTGCAGGACCTGTACGACAAGATCTACAAGGCCGGAGAAGTACAAAGACCTCTGGTTCATGTGGGACGGCAAGCCGCTGCTGCTCTACAACGGCACGCCGAGCGTCGACGCCAACGGCCAGGGCGCGCAGAATCCGAATCCGCACTACGATGCCGCCGCCAAGACCGACCCGAACAACCCGCATTACGGCGACCCGGATTACACCGAGGAGTTCTACAAGGATTACACCAAGGAGGTGAAGAGCTTCTTCACGCTGCGCACCATGTGGTGGGGATACTACGAGTGGGCCGGGAAGCGCTTCGTCGGCACGGAAGACAACTGGAGCTTCGGCCTCGACCTGGGCGACAAGCGGGTCAGCGACGATGAACCCGGACGAGCTGGTCTCGACGCACAACGGCAAGAAGGAAGAAGCCGCCGTCACGCCCGGCGCAGCATCCCTCGAGCCTGGTCGGCAAGTCCTGGACCCGGGACAAGGGCGAGCCGGAACTGAACGATCAGGATCTGCCGGTGCCGACCTACGTGCCGTGGCTGGGCAAGACGGTCGAGCACCCCGAGGGCTACGGCATCTACTTCCAGCAGCGATGGGACGAGGCGCTCAAGGCCAACCCGCAGTTCCTCTACATCAACGACTGGAACGAGTGGACGGCCGGCAAGTATCAGCCCGCGGCAGGGCAGACCACGCCGTTCATGCGCCGCGACAGCCCTTACTTCTTCGTCGACCAGTACAACGCCGAGTTCAACCGCTGCCATCCAGCCGATGAAGGGCGGATACACCGACAACTACTACATGCAGATGGCCCAGAACATCCGGCGCTACAAGGGCGTCCGCCCGATCCCCGAACTGCACGGACATGCACCGCGATCAAGATCGACGGCGATTTCGCGGACTGGAAGCAGGTCGAAGGTCGAGTACCGCGACACCGTCGGCGATACGTTCCATCGCGACTACAACGGCTACGGCGGGCTGCACTACACGAACGACTCGGGCCGCAACGACATCGTCACCAGCAAGGTCGCCGTGGACCGCGAAGATGGTCTACTTCTACGCGCGAGACGAACGACGCCGCTCACCCCGCACACCGGCACGAACTGGATGCTGCTGCTGATCGACGCCGACCAGAACCCCAAGACCGGCTGGTACGGCTATGACTACCTCATCAACCAGAGGGTCGTCGACGCCAAGACCACCACGATCATGCGGTACGACTCCGACGCCCCGGACGATCCGTGGGTCGAGGCGGCGCAGGCTGAACTACCGCTACTCGGGCAAGGCGCTGGAGCTGGCCGTGCCGCGCAAGCTCCTCGGGCTTGCAGGGCGACGCATTCACCTTCGATTTCCACTGGTGCGACAATCCGGCCGATCTGAACGACCCGATCTCTCTCTGCACCAGCGGCGACAGCGCCCCGAACCGACGGTTCAACTACCGCTGCATCTGGCGGAAGTAGGGTGCTCGCTATTCCGCTGTGCTCGCGAGGATATGCAAGGCATGGACTCTCCGGGAAACCGAAATGGGACGGAACGTTGGAGCAACGCGCGCAATATCCTGATTGGTTGCGCTGTGGTGCTGCTGGTGGGAGCATTGCTCCTGACTGCTGCTTGCTATGTGCTCTTCGGCAGAGGCGATACCACCATCTATGCGAAGGGCTACACAGAAGTGAAGTTCAACTCGATCAAGATAGGCATGACTGATAAGCAGGTCAAGCGCATCCTGGGCGAACCTCTCGGCATGAGTCAGGATATTGTTTTCACGAAATAACTACCACAGAATAGCTACAGTACCTCCTACTGCTCGTTCATCAACGGCAGACAGGTCTCCGGGAGTGTGTTGCTCGACTCACGCGCGGGCACTAGAGGCGTGGCATCAGCCCAGGAAGCGATGAGCCTCCTAACATTGCAGGAACGCAAACTCGCCAGGGTTCAGTATGAGTGGGACTACGCAGAACCGGGACGGCTTCTCAGCCAGCATCACCAATTCCGCAGCATCACGTTCAACACCTCCGGGATCGTAATTGACAAGTTCAGCTGGGAATGGGTGGATTAGCCTCTGCTCATGCGAGCTATTCCGCCTCTATCGTTGTCTGCTGACGAAGTCGTAAGGGGAAAAGGGGACAGACACATGTTCAGGCCGCGCTGACGGAAAATGTGTCTGTCCCCTTCTTGCACCTCTTGCCTCTCTATGCGTCGACGGCGACACCGCCCCGAACAGAAGGTTCAACTACCGCTGCATCTGGCGGAAGTAGACGCTTCGACTTACGCGTTGGTCATCCGGCCTGGCTCAACGTGGTATAATGGCGCGTCATGACCTACGACAGCGTTATTCTGGCCGCGGTGGCCTCGGAACTGAGCAAGCGACTCGTGAGCGGGCGGATCGACGGGATCCATCAGCCCGTACCGCTCGATCTCGTCCTCACCATCAGGGCGGGCGGCGCGAACCACAGCCTGCTGCTCTCCGCCGATGCGCAATTCCCGCGCGTTCACCTCACATCGACCAAGCGTGAGAACCCGAAAGTCCCGCCGAACTTCGTGATGCTCCTCCGAAAGCACTTGGAGGGCGCCCGCATCGCCGGCATCGAGCAGGTCGGCTTCGATCGGATCCTCCACATCAAGATCAGCGCGTTCGACGGCGAGGTCATGACGCTGATCGTCGAGATCATGGGCAAGCACAGCAACGTCATCCTTGTGAATGGCGTCGGGCGCATCCTCGGGGCGATCAAGCCAGTCGGCCGCTCAAAGAACCGCTACCGGGAGGTCCTGCCGGGCCGAGAATACGTCGCTCCTCCGCCGCAGAACAAGCTCGATCCGCTGACGACGACGCGCGATGATCTCGTCCGACTGCTCGCGGAGGCCCCTGACGAGGATCGGGCAAAGTGGCTTACGAAGACGTTCGCGGGGATCGGGCCGTTCCTTGCGAAGGAGATCGTCGCTCGACAGCTATGGAGTGCGGAAGCGGAGTCTGCGGAGCTTCCGCTTTGCATCGAAAGCGGAAGCTCCGCAGACTCCGCTTCCGCACTCCATAGCTTGGCAGACGCGTTCATCGAGTTCTCCGGGGCGGTGCGGACTCGGAGCTGGAATCCTGTGCTCATCTCGGACGACGAGGGACACACGGTGGCCTTCTATCCGTTCCCGAGCGCGCAGTATCCGGCGGAGAACCAGCACGAGCGCCAATCGATGAATGCAGTGGCCGATGTCTTCTACAGCACCGCCGTGCCCAGGGATGAGTTTGCGCACACGAAGGAATCGGTGGTCGCGGGCCTGAGGCATCAGATCGAGTCGAAGGAACACACGCTTCAAACGATTCAGGCGAACATCGCCGAGACGGTCAACGCCGAGCGGTTCAAGCAGGTGGGGGAACTGATCCTCTCGCAGCCGGACGCGGTCGAGGAAGCCGCATCCGAGGCGACGCTCGTGGACTACTATGACCCCACAGGCGCGTCGATCACCGTGCCGCTCGATCCGACGCTCAACCGCGCGGAGAACGCGGAGGCGTACTTCCGCAAGTACCACAAGGCGGTCTCCGGCATGGTCGCGCTCAAGGATCGTCTATCCGAGATGCAGTCCGAGATCAAGAGGCTCGAGGCATTCGTCGAGAGAGCGGAGAAGGCGGAATCGGGCGAGCAGATCAAGGCGCTCACGAAAGAGCTGGAGGCGCTCGGCGTCTACGTCAGCCCGCAGCAGGTTCAGCAGGCCGTCAAGCAGAAGCCGGCGTTCGACGGGCATCGGATCGCGGTGGTGGAATCGAATGGGTGGGAGATACTCGTCGGGGGGAATAGCGAGTCGAACGACTATCTGCTCACACGAGTCGCGCGGCCGAACGATATATGGGTACACGCGAAGGCAATAACGAGCGCCCACGTGGTCATCCGCACGAACAACAAGCCGGAATCCGTGCCCCAATCGGTGCTCTACGCGGCAGCGGAACAGGCGGCCCGGCACAGTGCGGCCAAGCACTCATCCCTCGTGCCGGTCGATTACACCCTCCGCAAGTACGTGAGAAAGCCGAAAGGCGCTGCGGCGGGCAGGGCGATCTATCAGAACGAGAAGACTATCTACGTCACCTGACATCGACGTCGATGATTACCTCGCGGATACCGGGCTTCGTGCGGAGGATGCGGTGTATCACCTCCAACTCGTGCTTGAGGTCGATATCGTGGCCGCGAAGCGCCTGGATGTATCCCCGCAGATAGACGACTCCGTGCGTCGACTTCACATCCAGTCCGGCGGCGTTGATGAACCGCCGGGTGATCTCCCTGTGTACCATCCTGGTGGTCTCACTATCTGAAGTTGGCATCGCGCACCCCTCCCTTGCTTGAACCGATCGGCGTCACACTAGTATTCCCACGTCTTGAGGGAAACTCCTTCCACATTGACTTGCCGACAATGCGGGAGATATACTTGTAGGGGCGAAGCATTGGCTGCCGGTTCCGCACCAGAGTTCCGCAAGTGAGCCAATGCTTCGCCCCTACGCAATCCTTTTGCAGATTGGAACCTTTCTTGGAAGACAAACTCGGACAGTTGAGAGCGATTCTGCGCGAAATGGGAACCGTGCTCGTCGCGTATTCCGGCGGAGTCGACAGCACATTCCTGATGAACGTGGCTCATGATACCCTGGGCGACAAGGCTCTCGCCGTGATCGCATCCTCGGAGACCTATCCGTCGTCGGAGGTCGAGGAGGCGAAGTGCCTCGCGCGGGAGTTCGGTTTCCCGCTCGTCAACGTACATACGGAGGAACTGCATAATGAGGCATTTGCCCGAAACGCCCCGGACCGCTGCTACCACTGCAAGTCGGAGTTGATCCGCAAGCTGCAGGATGTCGCACGGGAACGAGGCTTCTCAGTGGTCGTTCACGGCGCGAATGCCGACGACGTGCAGGACTATCGGCCGGGCGCGAAGGCCGCAGCCGAACTCGGTGCGCGAGCGCCGCTTCAGGAGGTCGGTCTGACCAAAGATGAGATCCGCACGTTGTCGAAGCGCTTCGGACTCCCGACGTGGGACAAGCCGTCGTATGCGTGCCTCGCATCGAGGTTTCCGTATGGCACGAGTATCACCAAGGACGCACTCGTCAGGATCGATGAGGCCGAGGAGTTCCTTCGCGGGCTCGGGTTCCGGCAGCTTAGAGTCAGACATTACGGTGACACCGCGCGCATCGAGGTCGAGCCGGCGGACCTTCAGCGGATCACATCGGACGAGATTCGGGGGCAGATCGTGCGCCGCCTGAGCGAACTCGGCTACTTGTACATCACCGTCGATCTCGAAGGCTACCGCATGGGGAGCATGAATGCGGTATTGGGAGATAAGGGGTAACGCGGGTAGTGGCCGTGCCTCTGTGCCGGCCATCCTACGTTGCAGGCCGGCACAGAGGCACGGCCACTACAAGATCAGCCAATGAATCACAACAACCAGCTTGAACAGATTCTATCCGACGTCCGAGCGGGGAAGCTCACGGTGCAGGAAGCGATGAAGAGCCTCAGGGGGCTTCCATATGAGGACCTCGAATTCGCCAAGATAGACCACCATCGCACGCTTCGGACCGGATTCCCCGAGGTCGTGTTCTGCCAGGGCAAGACGATCCCGCAGGTGGTCGAGATCATCAGGCGACTCTCCGAGCGTCACCCATCGGTCCTCGCAACACGCGCGACTCAGGAGATGGCCGATGCCGTCGCGCGCGAGATCACGAATGCGCGGTACCACGAAGCGGCGAGGTGCATCACCGTCTGCCGACCGGAATCGAAGGCCGAGACGGAGAGCGATAAGTTCATCCTGGTGGTCTCAGCCGGAACCGCCGACATCCCGGTCGCCGAGGAAGCGGCGGTCACCGCCCAAGTGATGGGCAGCCGCGTCGAGCGCGTCTACGATGTCGGCGTCGCAGGGCTGCATCGCCTGCTGGACCAGAAGAAGAAGCTCGAGGACGCAAACGTGATCATCGTGTGCGCCGGCATGGAGGGCGCGCTCCCGAGCGTGATCGGGGGACTGGTCGACTGCCCGGTGATCGCCGTGCCGACGAGCATCGGATACGGCGCGAGCTTCCAGGGATTGGCGGCGCTCCTCTCGATGCTGAACACCTGCGCGGAAGGGGTCGCAGTCGTGAACATCGACAACGGCTTCGGCGCGGGCTATTTCGCGCACATGATCAACAGATAGAGTATGGGAGTGTGGGAGTATGTGAGTGGGGGAGTTTGAGAGTCCGATTGCTCCCACACTCCCATACTCCCACACTCCCACACTCAGCGGAGATATCATGCGAATCGCTTACTTCGACTGCTTTGCCGGAATCAGCGGGGACATGACCCTCGCGGCACTCCTCGACGCGGGCGTGGATGAGAAGGCTTTCCGCCATGAGATCGCCAAGCTCGGTGACCTCGGCTTCGAGTTGCAGGTGACCAAGGTCCTGAAGCGTGGCATCGAGGCGACCGACGTCAGCGTTGTGATCGAGGAGAGCCACCATCACCGCAAGCTGAACGATGTGCGGCGGATCATCGACGAGAGCGCGCTCTCGGACGCCGTCAAGTCGCGCGCGGTCGAAGTCTTCGTCCGGCTGGCTGAAGCCGAGGGGAGATCCACGGCCATTCGCCCGAGGAGGTCCACTTCCACGAGGTCGGCGCGGTGGATGCGATCGTGGACATCGTCGGCGCGTGCATCGGGATCGAGCTGCTCGGCGTCGAGAAGGTCTACGCCTCGCCGATGCCGATGGGTCACGGATTCGTCGAGGCGGCACACGGTCGCATTCCCCTGCCCGCCCCGGCGACCATAGAGATACTCAGGGGCATCCCGGTGTATGACGCCGGCATCGAGGGCGAGACCATCACTCCAACAGGAGCGGCGATCATCCGCACGCTGACAGACCAGTTCGGCGATATGCCCCCGATGCGCATCCAGTCGATCGGTTACGGCGCGGGCAAGCGTGACTCTGAGATGCCGAACGTCCTGCGGGTCTTCGTCGGCGACGCTGAGGAGGCCGACCTCCCCGCGCACCAGGTTTCCATCGTCGAGACGAATATCGACGACATGAACCCCGAGTTCTACGAGCCGGCGATGGAGCGGCTCTTCGAAGCAGGCGCGCTCGATGTGTACCTGACCCCGATCGTCATGAAGAAGGGTCGGCCCGCGACTCTCTTGACCGCCATCTGTCCGATTCAGAGGACCGACGAGGTCGCGCGAGTCATCCTGAGGGAGACCTCGTCGTTTGGCGTTCGAATCTCCCGGGCGACGCGTAGATGCCTCGACAGGCGCTGGGAGACGGTCACCACGCGATACGGCGACATCCGCGTCAAGATCGGAACGGCGGACGGAATCGAGACCACCTCCCCCGAGTATGAGGACTGCAGGAAGGCCGCGGATCAGCATGGCGTTCCCGTGCGCGAGGTCTACAGCGAGGCGCTGAGTCTGTACCGTACTGAGCGATGAACTCCCCCACCCCGACGACTCTTTCACTCCATGCCATGGCCACCCGGTTCGAGGTGATGCTCCACGGCGATGAGCCCGCGAGGCTTCGCGCCGCCGGTGAGGAGGCGCTCGCGGAGATCGAACGACTCGACCGCCAACTCAGCTTCTACGACCCCGCGAGCGAGATCAGCCGCATCAACACCCGCGCCGCGTTCGAGTCGGTCAGGATCGATCCGCGACTCTTGCGGCTGCTCGAACGATGTGCCGACCTCAGCCGCCTCACCGATGAGGCATTCGACATCACGATCGCGCCACTCATGCAGGTCTGGGGATTCACGGGGGCATCCGGGGCAGTCCCCGATCAGGAGAGCATCAGGAGAGCGCTCGATGTCGTCGGGATGGCACACATCCTCCTCGATCCAGGGGACCACACCGTGCGTTTCGACGGGCCCGGCGTGATGGTCGATCTCGGAGCGGTCGGCAAGGGGTATGCCATCGAGCGCGCGGTGGAGGTGTTGAGGGAATGCGGCGTCACGAGCGCATTGATTCACGGCGGCACGAGCACGGTCTACGCGATCGGATCGCCGCCCGATCAGGACGCCTGGCGCGTCGGGATTGCGGATCCGGATGCCCCCTCCCCAACCCTCCCCGCAACGGAGAGGGGGTCAACTCGCAGGCCGCCGGGGGTACTCCCTCTCCGTTGCGGGGAGGGTTGGGGAGGGGGCATCCGCGAGACGGTTCACCTGCGCGACAGTGCCCTCTCCGTGTCGGCGGTTCATGGCAAGTCGTTCGTCGAAGGCGGCACGGAATACGGCCACGTGATCGACCCACGGTCCGGGCAAGCGGCGACCGGGACGCTCCTGGCGTCGGTGACCGGTCCATCGCCGACGGACTCCGACGCGCTCTCGACCGCCCTCCTGATTCTCGGCAAGCCGGGTCTCGATATACTGCGGGAGAGATTTCCTGACTGCCAGGGGATTGTAGCGTCGTAGCGGAGATGAAGGTTTGCTCATGTTTCAGGGTCTGATCTGATGTGAACATGCACCCAAAGGTGTATAATGCAGCCACAAGGATATAGCCAAGCGAGGAGTGCCATGAAAATCCATCCGGTCAAACGCTATTCTGAACCCAGGTATCCGACCAATCGTGTTCTCGATCAGCATCCGGAGTTGCTCAGGCTCATCCCGAAGCGGTGGCAGGGCAATCCGGTTCTTATTGCAGCCCTCACAGGGCTCTGCGTGCTCACGGCAAGTTGCCGGGCGTTGTCCTCGTCCAAGCCGCCCACGCCGACATCACGCGTTGCCCCGATATTCCGGCATGGCTACGGCGTCGGCGGCTATGGCTGCGTCGCGACCGCAGCCCCCGTGTTCCTCTCCGAAGAGGAGGCTCGCAAGATCATCGTGGACGAGGGCAAGCGGGGCGGATTGACCTTCGAGCCGGGGACTGCGCCGCTCAAAGGCATCAGCGTCCCAGTCATCGAGAAAATGGGCGACCAGGTGCCCCGCAAGCGAGACGGGAAGCTCGAGAAGGTTCCGGCCAGGTTCAAGACGAAGAAGGCTGACGTCAAACCTGACGGAGTGGACAAGAAGCGCAAGGTGTCGTTTGAGTTCGTCTCGACGGACGATTTTGAGGCGTGGTCCGTCAAGGACCCCCGCATCACTTCCACTTGGATCTCGACCGACCTCCTTGGCACTGCCGCGCTGTTCAGGGAATCGCTGGCCAAGTCGAAGCCGCTGGGCGACTACGGCGTATTCTACGATCCGGTTTCCTACGAGGTGTACCAGTTCAACGAAGAGAAACCCTCCGCGGATGTGTCGGCTCGGAACGAGGCCGTGAGGAAACAAGCTGAGACGGACCTTCGCGGGCAGGTCAAGGACTTCATCAAGTGGCTCAAGTCCCAGGGAGTGATCTAGAGGCAAGGTGTATCATGGAAGTCCGTCCGGTGAAGCACTACAGGCAGCCGAGGTATCCCACAAATCGAATTCTTGAGCAGCATCCCGAACTGCTCAGGCTCGTGCCGAAGCGCTGGCAGGGCAATCCGCTCGTCATCACCGCCCTGACCGGCCTGTGCATCCTGATGGCGGGGTGCCGAGCAGGGGGACAAGCAGCGTCTCACGTTGCCCCTATCTTCGTGCACGGCGCAGGTCGCGGCGGTTTCGGCTGTGTAGCGGTCAATCCGCCAGTGGTCCTCTCAGAAGCTGAAGCGCACCAGGTAATAGTCGAGGAGGCGAAAAAGTCGGGGATCGATCTGAAGCCCGGCGTCCAGACTGCGCTGAATACTGATCTGGATGGGCCCGACCCAAGGCGCTTGATCTCTTACGAGTTTACATCCTCTAAGGACACAGCGGCGCGGCAGCGCAGGAGTTTCTGGAATCGTTCCTCGGCATATACGCTTGATTGCCAAGCTGAGGCAAACCGGTTTCGCGACCGACTTGCGAAGGCCAGGCCTGCCGGGAGTTATGGTGTGTTCTATGACCCTTTCGTCAAGCCCAGACGGTTGGTATATACCAGAGGCAGTTCAGGAAGCACAGACTCGAAGGCCTGGGTTGCGGAACGCAAGAGCGCAAGGGACGCCGCTAAGATCGCCGCCAAAGAGGAGGTCCGGGAGCAGGTCAAGGACTTCATCAAGTGGCTGAAGGCCGAGGGAGTGATCTGATATGCATCTGACTCTCCACCTTACCGCGCGGTGCAACATGCGATGCCGGTACTGCTATGCCGCGCCACATCAGGGCGGAGACATGACGCTCGAGACCACTAAGTCCGCAATCGGGATGGCAGTCGAACACCTCAACCGCGACTCACCAGGCGGGAGTCTGGGGGTGATCTTCTTCGGCGGGGAACCGCTCCTGATGCGCGACCTGATCGTCGACACAATCCTCCACTGCCGGCAGGTCGAGGCGGAGACCGGTCAGCTCTTCCACTACAAGGTCACCACGAACGGCCTGCTGCTCGATGAGGAATTCCTCACTCATCCGGACACGTCGGAGGTCTTCGTCGCCCTCAGCCACGACGGCACAAGGGCGGCGCACGATGCCAACCGCATGGATGCATCAGGTCGAGGCACGTTCGATCCGCTGGAAGAGAAGATAGACCTGCTCCTTCGACACAAGCCGTATGCGCCGGTGATGAAGGTCGTCACGCCGGATACCGTCGGCCACTATGCTGAGTCGATCGAGTACCTGTTCGACAAGGGTTTCCGCTACCTGATCTGCTCACTCGACTACGGCGCGCAGTGGGAGGAGGGCCACCTGGCCGAACTGCAGCGCCAGTACGAACTCATCGCCGACTGGTACTACGAGAAGACGCTTGGGGAGGAGAAGTTCTACTTCAGTCCGTTCGAGGTCAAGATCTCATCGCACGTCCACCCGGGAAGCTGCCTGGCGGAGAGATGCGAGCTTGGCCGGACGCAGATATCCGTCGCGCCGAACGGGAGACTCTATCCCTGCGTGCAGTTCGTCGGCGACGGAACGGATGACACCTGGTCGATCGGCGACGTAACGACCGGCATCGACGAGGAGGCGCGCTGGCGGCTGTACGACATGAACCGCGAGGAGAAGGAGAGCTGCCGGACTTGCGCGATCCGGAGCCGGTGCAATCACTACTGCGGATGCCTGAACAAGCAGGCAACGGGGCGCATCGACCTGGTGTCGCCGATGCTCTGCGCTCATGAGCGGACGGTCCTGCCGATCGCCGATCGTCTGGCGGCGCGGCTCTACAAGCGCAAAGACCCGATGTTCATCCAGAAGCACTACAACGAGATGTTCCCGCTGGTATCGCTGGTTGAGGATTCCACGAAAGCCTGACTGGTCCTACTACTCGCTGCTTACTCGCTCTTGCTTCTTCAGCTCGCCGACCTCCTGCTCGAGGTGGCGCACCCGGTCGAGTATGCACTCCACCGCCCTCTGCACCGGGTCCGGGAGTTCGTGCTGCTCGAGGTCGATCTCGCCTGCGACCCTCTGGCCGTCGCGATGAGTCACGCGGCCAGGCACTCCGACGACCACCGAATTGGGCGGCACCTCGTGGACGACCACCGATCCCGCGCCAATCCTGCTGTTCTCGCCGACCTTGAACGGGCCGAGGACCTTCGCGCCGGCGCCGATGACGACGTTGTCGCCGATCGTCGGATGGCGCTTCTCTTTCCGCCAACTCGTTCCGCCGAGGGTGACGCCGTGGTAGAGGGTGACATTCTCGCCGATCTCAGCGGTCTCACCGATGACAACGCCCATACCGTGGTCGATGAAGAACCCGCGGCCGATAGTCGCGCCGGGATGGATCTCGATGCCGGTGAAGAAGCGTCCGGTCTGCGACACCATTCGTGCGAGCAGCCGCGCGTTGCACCTCCACAGCCAGTGTGCCATGCGGTGGTAGAAGAGGACGTGGAAACCGGGGTAGCAGATGATGACCTCGAGCGTCCCCCGGCATGCCGGGTCCCGCTCCTTGACTGCCTGGATATCGCTTTTCAGTCTGCCAAACACCTCTCTCCCCCTCTCCGGTCCTACTCCTACTCATACTCATACTCAAACGGGGCCCACCGTCAGTCCTGAGTGCACCGTCATTCACCGGCGCACTCAGGACTGACGGTGGGCTTTCTCCTGGAATCGCAGACTACTCGACTGCCGCGCGGGCACTCGGCATGCCGACGTTCTCGACCTTCGTGACTCCCGGCACATTCTGCTTGAGCAGCCGCTCCACGCCCATCTGCAGCGTCATCTGCGACATCGGGCATCCGGCGCAGGCGCCGACGAGCTTCACCTGCACGACGCCGGTCTCCTCGTCAACACCGATCAGCTCTATGTCTCCGCCATCAGCCTGCAGTGCGGGACGAACATCCTTCAGTGCTTCTTCGACTTTCTCTTTCATGATTATCCTCCTCGGAATTGCGAGATTGGAGTAATGGACTGCTGGAGTACTGGAGTGGTGGGTTCCGGAACCCAATACTCCAACACTCCAATACTCCATTACTCCATGTACTTACCCTTCTCCATCTCGAGACCCTTGCCGGTGGTCTTCTTCAGGTAATCGTCTATCGCCGACTGGATTGCTTCCTCGGCGAGAACCGAACAGTGCATCTTGACAGGCGGGAGTCCGCCGAGCGCCTCCGCCACGGCCTTATTGCTGAGCGTCAGCGCCTCCTCGATGGTCTTACCCTTGATCAACTCGGTTGCCATGCTGCTTGTGGCGATCGCCGCTCCGCAGCCGAAGGTCTTGAACTTGACGTCGGTGATGACGTTATCCTCGACCTTGATGTACATCTTCATGATATCGCCACAGACGGGATTACCGACGCTTCCGATGCCATCGGCATCAGGAATCTCGCCAACGTTGCGCGGATTCATGAAGTGCTCCATCACCTTGTCACTGTACTGAGTGTTCATTCTTCTCCTCCGGTTCAGACTGCTGACTGCCGCAGCAAAGGCCGGCACAGAGGCGCGGCCACTACCCATCGTTCGGGCAGGAGTTGTACTCCTGCCCGTCTCACCTGGCGGGCAGGAGTACAACTCCTGCCCGAACGATGGCGACTAGATCTCGTTTATCGGCTTGCCGGTCGCAGCCGTGTATACCTCGTTGATCACACACTCCGAGAGATGATCGCTGCCACAATGCGAGCAGGATTCCAGCGCGCCGTGCGCATCCTCGACCGCCGCCGCGATGAAGCTCTCGAGATAGCCTATGAATGCCTCCCGATCACCCGGATTCATGCGCCGCAAGATCCGGGTGAGGCCCGCGATCCGCTCGAGGCGGATGTTCTCGACCAGTTCCTGGCCCGACTCAGTCAGCCTGATCTCCGACAATCGGCGGTCTCTCTGGTTCTCGGCGCGCGATACCAGTCCACGTCGCACAAGCCGCTCCGTGATCTGGCTGGCGGCCGAGTACGTCATGCAGAGACCACGGGCGATCTCGCTCACGGAACAGACTCCGTGCTGGTACAGATACTGCAGGCCCTGCGCCAACCCGGGAGTCGTATCACCGCCGGCTTCCTTGAGCGGACGAACCGTGATCGTCCGGTGGAGTGTCTCCGCGAACAGGTCGAGCACGTGCTCGGCATATGCGGCGGATGCCTTTCCATGCGATCTGAGTGTACCCGTCTTTGCTTCCATGTTGTTCTCGGCGGGCCGAAAAACGCTAAACGTTCTTATTGATTAAGCAGCTTAACTTATACCCGGATTCGTCGGATTTGTCAACATTTCTTGCCCACAGAGTAGTCCGTTGATCCGAAATACCGGGTATCGTTCCACGCTCTGCTCCTGAGAAAGAGACTCCCAACTAGGTGGGCGGGCGGGTACAAACTCCGGATGCGGTGGCCGTTCCCGGAGTTTGTACCCGCCCGCCCACCCAGTTGGGAGTCTCTTTCTGGCCGAAACAACTGCGAGACCGACACAGTGACTTGCTCAGAATGACAGCCGTCCTGCCACCCCAAGATGTGCGAAGACCCCGCTGAACAACGTTCGGCGGGGTCTTTTCGGAATCCACATATCATCAGGCGAGTCGAGTCACCGCCCGACTGGTCGTCACTGAGGCGGTGGCGGCGGCTGGCCGGGTCCCGGAGGTCCAGGCATCCCGCGTCCACCTGGAGGACCGCCCTGTCCGTACCGCATCGGGTACAGCGTCCAGAACTTCGCCCTCTGCTCCGCGGTCAGCATCTGCTCGAACCTTAGCCACATCTGAAGCTCGGCCTGCAGGATATCACCTTCCTGCTTGCTGAGCTTGGCCGCGAGTTCATTAACCTTCGTCGGATTCGTGGGTTCGGCCTTCAACTCAGCAATCAGGTCCGGCATCAGCTTGGCATCGCCGACGATCTGCTTGATCTTGGCATCCAGTGCGCCGATCATCTCGGTCGCCTGCTTCTGCTGCTGATCGTTGAGCTGCAAGTCCTGCGCCCATCTCTGCACCATCTGAGCGGGCGGCGGCGCGAATGCCCTCACTGGGCACTGCGGCCCACCCATGCCGAGCCTCTGACCTTGCTGATCCGGTCCACCCGGCATTCCCGGCGGGCCCGGCTGCTGTCCGCGCTGGCCACGCTGGCCGTTCTGCGCCTGCGCGATCACGGCGGCGGTCAGTGCAATGACGCATACCAGCGCCAATGCAATCAGGATCACTCTCTTGTTGAACATGCGTATCCCTCCTAGATTCGGTCTCCCGGCACGAAGCCGGAGAGTAAGTGGAGTCGGATGCGATGTGCGTCCGACTCCCGAGCACGTTGGATTCTACTTGGCAGGCTTCATCGGCATCTGACCCTTGGTGCGAGGAGCACGCTCTCCGCCCTGTCGAGGCTCCAGACCCTTGTTGGCCAACCCCATCATGAAGGACTGGAGCTGGGCCTGCTGCTGCGGGTTCAGTATGCCACGCAGGCCGAGCCAGAAGCCAAATTCGGCGTCCAGAATGGCCTTGTCCGCGTGAAGGATCGGCTCCGACAGCCTCTGGAGATCAGCCTCCGTGACTTTCGGATCCTTGAAGGCCGTCATGAAGGCCTTCAAGTCGGCCATTCGCTGCTCTCGAATCGGCTTGGTGACGCCGACAAACTGGACGTAGAGCTGCTTGATCTGCGCCTTCTGATCCTCGCTGAGGCCGAGGCGGGCAGCCAGCTTCTGCAGGGCCTCGGGAGGTGGCGGTGAGAGCAATGCCTGGAGGCTGCCGAATCTGGCTCTCACCTGCTTCTGCAATCTTCCCTCAGGTGCGGCCACTGCGTCCTGGCGCTGCTTCATCTTCTGCTGGGTCGCCTGCTGCCTGGCCGGATCCTGGTTCTTCGTCCGCTGCGTAGTCTGCGCGTAGGCGGCAATCCCTGTGATGAAAACGCACGCCACGGCTACTGCGACTACCTTTCTGCACTTCCTGAACATTCCGGTCACTCTCCTCAAACGTTTTATCGCATCGGTTCGCCCGATGCCGGGGAAGCTGTTTTCTGACCGTGTAGACGCGCGCTGTCGGGATTTGTTCAGTCAGTTTCGACGTTGGAGATGACCGTTGACGTTGGGGATGGAGTTGGACTCCATCCCCCGCCTCAGTTACCGGGGATGGAGTCCAACTCCATCCCCAACATCGCCACTGATATGTAGGAGGGATTTGCCGGGATGACTGTGCCCGGTAATCCCGAACCGCGTGCCATCGGGATTACCGGGCACAATCATCCCGGCAAATCCCTCCTACATCGACATAGGCCGATTGCGCGTGGTACAATCGGCCAAGATTCCCCGGAGGATAGCATGAAGAAGCGTGAACCCGATTTCGAGCAATTCCTGAAGGTCCTGACGAGAAGCGGCAGACCCGATCACCTGCCCTTCTATGAGCACGTCGCCAGCTCGGGGTTCATCGCGAGACGCACCGGTGTTCCGTTCGACAGGATCGGCCCGGATGACGAGCGATTCTGGCCGACCTACGTCGACTTCTGGCTCGGGATGGGCTACGACTGCATCCCCATGGAGATCGGCCCGAACCTTCCACTTCCCGCGGGGCATCACCAGCTCTCCGAGGGGAGCGAGGCATTCGCCGTCATCCGCTCGATGGAGGATTTCGAGAAGTACCCCTGGCCGGACGTGTCGAATCCGATCGACTTCAGCCATTTCGAGACGGTCGCGAAGTTGCTCCCCGATGGCGCAAAGATCGTCGGCGGAGTATGCGCCGGGCCTTACGAGTGGGTGTCGCGGATGATGGGCACAATCGGGCTCTCATATGCAATCGCCGATGACATGGAACTCGTGGGCCTGATGTTCGAGAAGATCGGCAGCCTCCACCACAGCGCCGACCGTCAGCTTGCGACCATGGACTGCATCGGCGCGCTCAGGCAGGGCGACGATCTCGGGTTCAAGACATCGACGTTCCTCAGTCCGGAGTACCTCCGCCGCTGGGTATTCCCGATCTACCGGAAGATGGCCGCCGAGGCGCACAATGCCGGGAAGCCGTTCATCCTCCACTCCTGCGGCAACCTCGCGGAGGTCTACGACGACATCATCGGCTGCGGTGTGGACGCCAAGCACTCGTTCGAGGACGCGATCATGCCGGTCGCGGAGTTCAAGCGCGAATACGGCGACCGGGTGACGGCGCTCGGCGGGCTCGATGTGGACGTGATCTGCCGGAGTTCGGAGTCCGATCTGCGGGCATACGCACGGAAGGCGATCGAGGAGTGCTTCGCGGACGGATTCTGGGCGCTCGGCACGGGGAATTCGCTCACGGACTACATGCCGGTGGAGAACTACCTGGCGCTCTTGGATGAGGGAATGAACGTGTAGGAGGTATTTTCCGGGATGATTGTGCCCGGTAATCCCGACCGCATGTCATTCGGGATTACCGGGCACAATCATCCCGGAAAATCCCTCCTACCGCCAACTGGGCGTGCAGGCGTTGTCGGCGATCTTGTACTTCCCCGAGCCGTCGGCGTTCATGATCCAGAGCGAGCAGTGGTCGGACATCTCGGCGAACGAACCGGGACTCCAGTCCAGGTACTTCTCATCGGTCAGGCTGTAGATGATCTGCTTGCCGTCCGGGGACCAGTCGACCATGTTGTGGCCCGCCTTGCCGACATCCGCCAGTTTCTTCAGCGCGTTGCCCTGACTATCGCGCAGCCAGATGCCGCGCTCGTTTGGCTCGCAGGTCCAGCACTCCTCGACGGAGAGCAGCCGGTTCGCCTGGTCGTTCCATCGCAGGCAGTAGACGACTGAGTCAGGCATCGACTGAAGACGCTTCAGGCCCGATCCATCCGCGTTCATCCGGTAAATGTCGAGTTGGGGCGCGTCCACGAGCCACTTGGTCGCGGCCGTGAATATCATCTGCTTACCGTCGGAGGAGAAGTCGGCTGCCTGGCCGGAGGTGAACTCGACGGGACCCTCGACGAACTGCTGGACGAACTTTGCCTTCCTGCTCACTTCCATCCACGTCTTCATGGGAGGATACGGCTCTGCGTCCCGCATCACCACTTCCAGAGTAGGAGAGACATCCGACTCGAGGTAGTGCTTCATCACCAGTAGCCCTGTGTTATCAGGCAGCCAGGCGACAGACAAGAGCGGGGACAGGTTCTCCGCCTTGGTAATCGGATGTGAGTACTTGCCGTCAGGAGTGGCGATCCAGATATCGGCGCTCGCCCAATAGTAATCGGGTTTGGATGCGTTCGTGAACGCGACGCGGGCACCGTCATGCGACCAGAGTGGGAAGGCGTTTCGGCCGTCGTTCGTCAGTCGGCGGAAATGCTTGCCATCGAGCGTGACGGTGTAGATGTCACCCTTGTGGGCGAAGGCGATGTCGCCGACAGGGCCTCCCGGTTTCGAGAGAACCATCACGGAGAGCGGACCCGTACTGAAGGGCTTCGGCTGGGCGGCTGAACCGACAGCCGAGGTACAAAGCAGCAGGAGAACGAGAACGTGACGCAACATGACAATCACCCCTGCATGGTGATACGCACCGAAGAGCCGCCTTGTTACATCCCCTTCTTCGGCCCGGGACGACGTATCTCGGGCATGACACCACACGCGTGACATCTGGGGATCCGCATGGCCGACCCACCGCCGCACTGTGGGCACGCGATGAAATCAGGGACGCCGAGCGCATTGTAGAAGAAGCTGACCCAGATGTCCGCGACGACCCACTCGGGGACATCGAGCCGCCCCTGCTGGTCGAATTGCAGCAGGTCGACCGCGGTCCGACATGTGGCGTCGAGGAAACACCAGAGCGAGTCGAAAGAAGACACGTGCCCGAGCGACGGCGCGCTGCCGAAGACTTCTTCGTCGCTTTCGACCCTAGGCTCCCAGACCTTCTCCACATGTGGCTCCGACTCGAGGCCTCTGAGGAACTCCGACAGGTCGTCTCGTAGCCCGTCGAGCGACTCGGGGGCTACTTTGAATCGCAGCCACAGGGAATCGCCGTACTCATCGCCCTCGACCCAGTGGCGCACGAAGTAGAAGAACTTGGATCGCCCGGCGAATCGCTCTCTGATTGCAGAGATGTGACGGACGATGAAGACGTTCTCCAGATCCGTGCGTTTCTGATGCTCATGAACCGTGACGATGAACAGCAGGATGTCCCTCGCGGACGAGTCTGCCATGAAGAATCCTCCAATCGTGGCAGGGTACTACATATCAGTTCGCCGCAGACAAGCTATCTCCTTCGGACCGTGTGCCCGGCTCGCCAAAAGTTCCGTGGCATCGAGGCAGGAAACCGATGGCTCAACGTCGTAACTCCCAGTGTTAGCACAGCAGCCCGATCATCGGCTGACAACAAGGCCACCACTTCCGGTTTCCGCCTGCACCTGTCGCAGACGGCTATTGACACACGCGGCCCAGCGCCGCGCAAAGGAGGATGGTGGTTCATGAAGACAGCCGCCCGCATCGCTCTCTGTGTCCTGGTGGCAATGATCGCCGCCGGACCCGCATTCGCAATCCGCATCTACCTCAACCCCAGCGATCAGGTAAACAATGTAAGTCCCGATGGCACTTACAACGAGTCGTACTCGTGCCGAGACGTCGCATGGAGGCTCACGTACAAGCTCCAGGACAGGGGATTCGAAGTCTGGAACTCCGACGGAGCGTCCATGTCCGCCTCGTGCAACCAGGCGAACTCCTGGCCCGCCGACCGGTTCGTCTCGATCCATACGAACGCCGGAGCCGGTGGTTGGGATCCGGGCACGGTTCGATGTCGCTGTACTATCAGTCGTCAGGCGGCTGGGTCGACGTCGACGGCCGTGACCTTGCCTACAAGTGCACCGCCAAGTGCGTCGAGAAGTTTGGCGCATACGGCCGGGGGTACAACCGCGGCACGTTCGCCGACTATCCGTTCTACGGTTACAACCTCTATGTGCTCAACAACACGACGATGTCCGGATGCCTCGTCGAGGGCCTCTTCCACGACAACTGGGACGACGTGCAACTCCTGAAGACCGACGCGGGCAAGGAGGCATACGCCTCGGCGCTCTACGAGGCCATCTGCGATCACTATGGCTGGAGCTATTCGAACCCGCAGCCACCCACCTTTGCATCAGCGTGTACCGCCGGCCACAATCAGGATGGCAGGCAGGAGATCTTCGCCCGTGGCTGGGACAACCAGATATACCACAACTTCCAGAACGGCGATGGCTCGTGGGCCGGCTGGTACTCCCTTGGCGGCGATGTCCGCGACACACCCGTGGTCGCGATGAACAGCGACGGACGCATGGAAGTCTTTGCCCGCAACTGGGATGACACCGTCGCTCATTGCTGGCAAAACTCCCCCAACGGCGGCTGGTCTCAGGTCTATAGCATGGGCGGCGCGATTACCGGCAAACCGGTCATCGGCACTCTACCCGATGGACGACTCGAGGTGTTCGCGCGCGGGACGGACGGCGCTGTGTGGCACAAGTGGCAGACCGGCGGCGGCAACTGGTCCGGCTGGTCGTCCCTCGGCGGCTGGGTCACAGACATCCCCGCGGTCGGGCGCAATGGTGACGGCCGAATGGAGGTCTTCGCCCGCGGTTCTGACGGAGCGATCTACCAGAACTACCAACTCTGGCCCTACGGCGATTGGTCGGGCTGGTATAGCATGGGCGGAGGAGTCGATTGGGAGCCGGCCGTCGGCAATAACGCCGATGGTCGACTGCAGATGTACGCCGTCGGCACTGACGGAGCGATCTGGAGCAGATGGCAGACCCTCCCGAATCTGGACTGGTCCGGTTGGAGCAGCATGGCAGGATGGGCCGCGCGGCCGCCGGTGATCGGCATCAATTCCGATGGACGGCAGGAGCTTTTCATACTCGTCCCCAACGGCGAGATCTGGCAGTGCTGGCAGACCACACCGAACGGAGGATGGTCCGGCTGGGCAAACATGGGCGGCGCCCTTACCGACCCGCCGGCTGTCGGCACGATACCTGGCGGGCGCATCCAGTTGTATGCCCGCGGGACCGATGGCGCTATCTACAGCAAGTGGCAGCAAGCGGACTATAGCTGGTCTGACTGGTCAGTCATGTGGTAATCGCAGTTCAATACGCTCCGAAAGGAAGAAGCAACGATGACTAAGAACAACAAGAAGCTGCTGATGGGCCTGCTGGTCATCTCAGTACTCCTTGCATCAATGACCGCGGTGTTCGGCTTCGAAGGGCGCACACTCGCCAAGTACAACAGCGACCTCGATGCCAAGCTGGCATCCGACGCAAAGCCTTGGGACAAGCCCTTGATGCCGGCATTCATGGCCGCATCGAAGGAATATCGCGTTCCCCTGCCCCTGCTTCTCACGCTCGCATACTTCGGCAGCGCGTTCGAGAACCGAGGTGGAGCGCCCACAATCGAGGGGGGATATGGCGTCATGGCACTCCGGGACAACGTCCTCGGCGGGGAGTCACTCGCGCTCGGATCGTCTCTCACGGCAGCAGGCACGGAAACGCTAAGGTGCGATCCTGAGGCCAATATCCGGGCGGCCGCTGCCGTCATCGCAGACTATGGCGGAACCCTCAGGCAGCGACGCTCGCAGGGACTCGACGGATGGCTGAGTGCGGTCGTCAAGTACGCCGCTCTCGACCCAGAGTGCAGCAGGTTCTTCGCCATGGAGGTCTATCAGAAGCTCCAGGCGGGACTCGATTGCACGAACAGTGCCGGCGAGCGGTTCTGCTTCGGTCCGCAGAGCATCGGCAAGGTCGATCTCGATTCGCTGAAGCCGAAGGGCACGAAGGAGATCACCATCCAATCGACCGACTACGGCCCCGCGATCTGGGATCCGGCTGCGAGTTGCAACTACACCGCGACGGTGACATCGAAGGACACGATCGCGATCCATACCATCGAGGGATCCGCGGCCGGAGCGGTGTCCTGGTTCAAGAACTGCGCCGCACAGGTGTCATCCCATTACGTCATCGGCGAAAATGGGACGGTCTGGCAGTGTGTCCGGGAGCAGTACAGAGCATGGCATGTCGGATGCTACAACAGCCGATCGATCGGCTTCGAGCACGAGGGATATGCCGGCTCTCCGTCACACCCGACGACCTTGTACAACGCATCGGCCGGAATCGCCAGGGAGATATGCAACGAGCGAGGCATTCCGAAGGCGCACACGGGCGCGGGGCCCGGGATCATGGGCCACAATGACATCAACGTGATCTGCGGTGGCGATCACTGGGATCCGGGCGGCGGCTGGGACTGGAACTACTACATCTCCCAGGTCAACGGCGGGCAGTTCGCCGCTCTCTCAGTCGGTCGGAATGCCGATGGACGGCTCGAGGTCTTCGCACGGGGGACCAACAGCACGATCTACCATAACTACCAGGACTCCGGCTCTCCCGGAGGATGGTCCGGCTGGTGGAGCATGGGCGGCAGTGGAACCGATGCTCCGCAGGTCGGCACGAATACCGACGGCCGCATGGAAGTGTTCGTCAAAGGCACCGACAACCAGGTATGGCGCAACTGGCAGTTGACCCCGAGTGGCGGCTGGTCCGGATGGTATGCCATGGGCGGCTTGAACGGCTGGATCGCTGAATCGCCGGTCGTGGGTCGGAACGCCGACGGACGCCTGGAGCTATTCGGACGCGGCGGATACGGAATGATGTGCCATAACTGGCGGAATGCGAACGGCACCTGGTCGGGATGGTACGACATGGGCTACTACGCTGCGTTTCGTCCTGCGGTCATCATGAACACCACCAACTGCCAGGAGCTGTTCGTCCGCACGACCGAGGCCTCGAACTCGATCTACCATGCCTGGCAACTCGCGCCCAACGCCGGTTGGTCTGGATGGTACAGTCTTGGCGGCGGGTTGCTCGAGGGTGTCGCCGTCATCCGAAACGTCACCGGCATCGTCGAGATATTCGCTCGAGGCGGCGGCGGAACGATCTACCACAACTGGCAGTACGCCGGCGGCCCGGGCGGATGGGCCGGCTGGTACAGCATGGGCGGGGTCGGGGCATCGATGCCGAGCGTGGGCATGAATGCCGACGGACGCGCGGAGGCCTTTGTTCGTGGCACGAACAACCAGGTCTACCATGCATGGCAGAACAATCCGGGCGGATCGGCCGGTTGGTCGGGCTGGTACAGTCTCGGTGGATCAGGAGCGGAGTCGCCGATTGTCGGCACGAACACCGACGGTCGCATGGAGCTGTTCCTTCGCGGCACGGACGGGCTGATCTACCACTCCTGGCAGTCGGCCCCGAACGGCGGCTGGTCGGCCTGGTTCCCGCTGTAGTCTGCATTGAATCGATAAGGCCCATACCACAGAATGTGGCACAGTCACCCCTCGGACTGTGCCACATTCGTTGGTCTGATCCTATTCCAACGCCCGTTTTCCGAGCTTGAGGATGTCGTCGACCTGCGCCTTCGATTCGAAGCCGATCACGATCGCATCGACGCAGTCGAGGCCGAGGACGAAGCGGAGTGACTCCTCGCGCTGGTCGGCGATCCTCCCCTCACCAAGGATTTTCATCCCGGTGACCGCCTTCCCCGCCGCGTGGAGCTTCTTCAGGACTGGGAGGACCTCCTCCGGCCTGGCATCCATCGCCGTCCCAATGGGGTTGATTCGGCAAAGCGTCGTGTCTACCCACGGGTCCTCGGCCGCCTGCTTCATGGTGTCGAGGTCGTGGATCGAGATGCCATGCGCCCGGATCAGCTTCTTTTGCTTGGCTTCCTCCAGAAAGTCCATCACCCCGCGGAGGTCGCTCTGCCAGGTCTTGCCCGTGACGCAGTGGATCAGGAGGATGTCGATGTAATCGGTGTTCAACTCGCGGCGGAAGCGGTCGAGGCACTCACTGATATCCTGGCCATCGCGATACCAGAACTTCGACTCGAGGACATACTGATCGCGGGGAATGCCCTTGAGCGATGAGCGCAGATAGGGATGAGTGCCGTAGATGTCGGCGCAGTCGAAGTAGTTGATGCCGTGATCGAATGCATGGCGGATCATCCGGGCAAACTCGACGGTGCCGAGCTTCGTCTGATTCGACTGCTTCTTCCAGCCCTTGGTGCCGGTCCCGAACCCGAGGTACGACACCTTGATGCCGGTCTTCCCAAGCTCGACCCGATCCGCGAGCGACTTGATTCGTGGTCCGGCGAGCAGATCGCCTGCTGACAGGGCTGCGCCTGCTGCGATCGATCCTGCGATGAACTGCCTTCTTGTGAGTTTAGGGGACATTGTTGCTCCCGCGTCCGTCCCATGGGACTCATGGGACACATTGGACCTATGGACTCTTGAACCTGATTATACTGACGACGGCGTTCGAGCCGGGTTTCAGGTTCTTCATCACGACCGGGATGCGGCCGTCAGCGGTGTCGGAGGCCGAAACCGGGACCTCGATCCACTTGCCCGCCTGGAAGCTCTCATACTCGCCGATCAGCCGCCCCTCGACCGAGACCGACTGCCGGCGTCCACCGGTGAAGTTATCGCCGTCGAGGATGAACAGCCTGAGCGTCCCCGATGCCCCCTTGGGACAGGTAATATCGAACTCGAGCGATGTACCGTCAGCCCAGCAATGCTTGATCTCGGAGGTCCAGGGGCTGCCTTCGAAGCCGTAGCCATTCTTGAAGGCGAAGTCCCAGCCGTCCGCCAGGTACTGGTCCTCGCCACCCATCTTACCGCACATCAGGACGAGCGTCTCGCCGGGTTCATGCGCGCCCTCGACAGGCGTGAGCTTCGAGGGCCGACGTGATTTCGGCATCGGCGCGAATGCCTCATGCGGCTCTTTCTGATACCAGTAGGCCACGCTCGAGAACTCGAGCGGGTTCTCCGGCTTGGAGAAGGTCTCCAGGAAGAATGTCTCGGCGGCCCCGAAAGCAACGCTCACCCGAAGCGACTTCTTGAACGCGATCCGATCGTTCAGGGTGAACCGGTATGCCGCTATACCGTTGTAGTAGGGCTGGAATCCCGTGTACATGAAGCTGTTCGGCTGCTCCGGGAACCCCCAACTGAAGCCGAACGAGTCCTCGATGCCCTGCCACGAGATCGAGGGATCCTTCTCGCCGTCAATGCGGAAATCGACGTTCTGGTCGACGGGCAGCCAGGTCGAAGCATTGAGAGTCCGAAACGTGCAGTTCCAGCCGATGAACTGCCCCCTGCCCTCCATCTCGGCGACCTTGTAGGGCTCGCTGGCGAGCAGGACCGACTTCTGACGCCACTGCGCGTGGAAGTAGCCCGCGTCGTCCGGGAGCGCCTTCACGGTGCGGTAAATGACGTAACTGTAGCATGGATTCGCGCTCCACGACCCGTTCGGATACCGCTGATTGTCCATCTCCAATTCGACCTTGGCCGACTTGGCGAACGGCATCGGGAAGTAGCAGTTCCATCCGCGCTTCTTGTTCGTGAGGGCGGTCTCCACTCGCTCCAGAGTGCCGTTCGGGTCGCAGAAGAAGTCGACCAGCGGCGACTCGACGCTCGCGGACTTCTCGCCGTCCCAGTAGATGCGCAGGATGGTATCGCGGTTCAGGCGCATGGCCTGTGGGAGGGCGAAATGGATCATGGTGATGATCCCCGGGCCCTTGAGATCGGCGATCGTGACCTTCGTCTTGCCCTCTCCGAACTGCATCTCCGGGGGATTCTCACCCCAGAGCGCGTTGACCTGCTTCGTCTCGCCGTCCTGGATGCGATAGAGGGAGTCAAGCTGCGGCACGAGGTCGGGAGCCTGCCCGCAGACGGGGATCATTGACAACACGAGCAGAGTGATACACAGTACGGTTCTCATCCTGAACACCTCACCTCCGGTCATTCTGACTTTCTCTCGTTTACGGTCGATTGATGAAGAACGCGGACGCCTGAAGGGCCGTGATCACCATAGCCAGGATCACGACTGTCACCGCGTTGCCGGTTTGCATCGTGCGCTTGCCCTCTGCATTCTTCGGCGAGAAGAGGGATACCAACAGGAGCACGAGTTCGAATCCGGGGAACAACGCGAAGACGACCCATTTGGAAACCAGGTTGTAGGGCTGCACCGATCCGGTCCATCCAGAGGGAATCTGCGCGGGAAGCCTGGGGAAAACGATGAACGCCATCACGAGTTGTGCGATCAAGCCGAGCACGATCGCCCATATTGCGACCTGGTAGCCCGTGTGAGTGGAGACCGGCTCTTTCGGCGCGGGCCTTGCGCTCGTCGTCTCTGTTTTCGTCTGAGTTCTCTTCTTCTTTGCCATGTCACGCTCCATCTAGACCGCGGACGGCGGTCTCCGGTTGACTGCCTGCCGTGTTTTCCCTTACCATAGGCTTGGCCGTCCGTTCTGGGTGATTATATCACACCCGTCGGTCCGGCGCGCAACTAACCGAATTGCTTCACGAACGATGTTACCGAAACGGAAACGTTGCCTCAGATAAGAATGTTACCGAAACTGAGGCATGGAGAAGATGACAACTGCATCCGTAAGAGAAGTCGTGAGGCGCAAACGCAAAGAATATGGCAAAGCCACCAAATCGGAGAAGAAGCTGGTATTGAGTGAAGTCCAGGGATTGACCGGTTACCACAGGAAGTCGCTGGTGAGGCTGTTCGCGAAAGGAGTTCCACCAGCGAGGAGTCCAGTGAGACGCGCAAGGAAGTCGAAATACGAGCCGATAGCCCACAAGCTGAAGACACTCTGGGCTGCGAGTTTCTACGCGTGCGGTAAGCGTCTGCAGCCGTTTCTGACTGAGTTTCTACCCATACTGGAGTCATTCGGGGAGATAACGGTTACACCAGAAGAAGAGAGGCTGCTTAACTCGATCAGCGCGTCGAGCATCGACAGGTTGATGAAGAAGGAGCGGTCTGCCCTATCGCTAACAGGGAGGACCTTAACAAAGCCGGGGACACTGCTTCGGTCTCAGATCCCGGTGAGGACGTTTGCCGACTGGGATGAAGCTGAGCCTGGGTTCTTCGAGATGGACTTGGTGGGTCATTGCGGAGGTGACGGGAGCGGAGAGTTCCTGTATACTTTGACTATGACTGATGTAGCGACCGGATGGGTAGCGCTTGATGGAATGAAAGGCCGAGGGGAGCACGGAACCGTGCTTGCGGTGCAGTCCGCGTCCAAGAGCGCACCGTTTGCAGTCAGAGGCATAGATACCGACAACGGCGGCGAGTTCATCAACCATCACATGAACAAGTACTGTCGAGCGCACAGGATCACGTTTACGCGCAGTCGGCCTTACAAGAAGAACGATCAATGTCATGTAGAGCAGAAGAACTGGAGCGTAGTCCGGCAGTTTATAGGTTACCGGCGATTCGAGACGGACGAGCAGCTTGCGGTACTAAAGGCGATATATCCGCTGATCGTGGCGTATCACAACTTCTGTCAGCCCATGATGCGTCTTAAAGAAAAGGAGCGGATTGGGAGTAAAGTGATCAAACGCTATGAGCCTGCGATGACGCCGTACCGCAAGCTGATAAGTGTTGAAGGATGGCTTGACGATGAAGCAAAGGATCGCCTCGATAAAGAACGTAGAGCGACGAACCCGGTGGAGCTACTAAGACGCATCCACAGGCTATCATCAAAGCTTGACAGGATGCCGAATAAAGACAGATCGAAAGCGAGCAAGGCGCGGCCCTGAGCGGCGATCAAGAGCCGATCTGACATACTTGAACACACTACTTGGTAACATTATCAATGACGCAACGAATGGCGTTTCGGTAACAAAGTTAAATGAGGCAACACGCTAACCAGCGGAATGGAAGTGAAAGTGTACCAACTGGCAGCATTTGACCTCGACGGAACTCTGTTGAGGAGCGATAGCACAATCTCTGATCGAACTCTGAGCGCCCTGGAGGCCTGTCGTGCCGCCGGGATGAAGCTCATCGTCGCAACCGGGCGCTCACCAAAGACCGCGTCCATGGTGCTCCCGGAGACCTTCTCCCCGACCGGACTCGTCTGCTACAACGGCGCGCAGATATGGAACGGCGGCGGATGCCTGGCCCAGAACGCCCTCGAGCCCGACCTCGCGAAGAAGATCATCCGGGCGATACGTCGCGTGTCGCCTCAGGCGAAGCTCTACGCGGGAATAGATGACGTGTTGTACTGCGAGCATCCGAAGGACCCGGAGATCTTCCGACAGGTCACCGATCTCCCCACGCTGATCGACACGCCGGTCGCGAAGGTGGTGCTGGATGAGATGCCTACGCTCGATGCCGACCTGATCAGGGGGTGTCTTCCGGCCGGATGCCGGTTCATCATCACCTGCGGCGGGCGGCTCGGCGAGATCATGACTCCAACGGCGACGAAGGCCTGGGGACTGAGAACGCTCGCCGAGCGCTGGGGCATCGACATGAGCGAGGTGATCGCCTTCGGAGATGAGACGAACGACGCCGAGATGATCGCCGAGAGCGGGTTCGGGGTCGCGATGGCGAATGCGCATTCCGAGATCCTCGGAATCGCGGATCACGTCACCGCGTCGAACGACGAGGATGGCGTGGCTGTGATGCTGGAGGGACTACTGGCGGAGGCATGACTTGAGCATACTCCGATCTGCATCCAAGGTGCTGCTTTGGACTGTGATCGCTATCATGGCGCTCATCGCCCTTATGATCGGCTCGTACCTGCTCTTTGGCACCGATTGGGATCTCCACATCGGCCATGGTTACTATCTGGACAGGACCTCTTCGGAGAGGGTATGGATGGTCGGTCCGCATCACGTGAGCATCTTGCCCAACATCGATGGCTACAAGATCTATGAGCGGATCATCGTCGGGCATGTCTCCGGACACCACAGAATCGGCAGTGGTCAGGATGCCTTCGAGAATACCCCCGGCTATTTCATCGTCGAGATAAGGACCGGCAAAGTGCATCAGGGACTGAGCGACAAAGCCTGGCTCGGGCTTCTGCGTGACTACGGAGTTACCAGACGGCCGGCGCTACACCGCCCGTCGAGGTACGACGGCTATATGAACAGGAACGTCCCGGAGAAGGAGCGCTGATGGCAGACTCCCTGATCCGCCTGAGGTGACAAATGGACACGCATGCACAACAAGTCGATGATCTGTGGGCGGACTTCGCTCGTAAGGAGAACACGCGAGTTCCGATCACCTTCGCGTGCGATGAGCAGTTGTGGCTCAAGGTAAGCGGTCACAGATTCCGCGAGTTCTACACCGACCCGAAGGTGCATCTGGCCGCCCAGTTGGATGGTCTGCGCTGGTTCGGCGAGAACGTCATCGGCGACATGCCGCCCGGACCGCCGGACCGATGGGTCGTCGGCGTGAGGCATTGGATGGAGGAGAACGAATTCTTCGGCTGCGAGGTCGTCTATCAGGAGGACGATTACGCATGGGCCATGCCGTTCGATATGGAGCGGGACGACCTGCTGCGGCATCTCTCAGCCATCGACCCGGACGAGGCCGTGCGCCGGAACAGCGCATTCCACATGTACCAGGCGCTCAAGGAACTCGCAGACGGCATGGAGTTTGCGGGCAGGCCGGTCGTTGTGGCGCGCCCCGGAGGAGGCACTCACGGCGTTTTCACCAAGGCGGCGGAGATCCGAGGGCTCGAGCAGATGTGCATCGACATGATCGACGCGCCGGAATTCGTCGATGAGCTTCTCAGCATCGTGACCGAGAAGACGATCGACCGCATCAGGGCATGGCACAAAGTCATCGAGGGCACTGAGCCCGATCGAGCATCGCCTGTCGGATTCGGATTCGCGGACGACAGCCTGCAGATGATCTCGGGGGAATCGTACGAGCGCTTTGTCCTGCCGTATCACGAGCGACTTTATTCGGCGATGACGACCGGGCCTCGGAGCCTGCACCTTTGCGGGCGATCGAATCAGCACTATGAGGCACTCCGCAGGAAGGCCAACGTCACCCTGATCGATGGGCCGGGACCGTTCATCGATCATGGACGCTATCTTCGGGAGTTGGGCCCTGATTTCGCGTTCAATGCACAAACGGACCACTCGGTCCTGCGTATCGGGTCCGAGGTGGAGATCGACCGGATGATGCGCGAACTGATGACTCCCGAGGCGAAGATCCCGGCCGGTTCCAGGTCCTCGGGTATGTCACTCGCGACACACCGATCGAAAACGTGAACGCCTGCTACAAGGCCGCGCGACGATATGGTGTCATATGAGAAAAGCTGTCCTGTTCGACCTGGGGAATACCCTGGCGCGGTACTACACACGGGCCCAGTGGCCGGGGGTGCTGGAGCAGTCGATCGCCAACGTGACCGACTTCCTGCGCACGGAGGGCGTTACCATTCCCAGCCATGAGGATATCTGGGCAAGTGTCGCCGAGGAGAACCACGAGGCCCCGGACTGCCGGGTCCGACCGCTCGATGGGCGTCTCTGCCGGATATTCGGGCTCGACCAGCCCCACGAACTGGCGGATGACATGTGCCGGGCGTACCTACGGTCGACTTTCGAGATGGCACATGTTTATGAGGATACCATTCCGGTCCTGACGACGCTCCGGGAGCAAGGGATCAAGACAGCGATCGTGTCGAACTCCCCCTTTGGGAGTCCCCCCGAGCCCTGGCATCGGGAGATCGAGAGGCTCGGGCTCAGTCAGTTGGTTGGCCTGGCGGTCTTCTGCGGGGAGGTCGGCTGGCGGAAACCTGCGAGGCCGATCTTTGACCACGTGATGGATCGGCTGGGGGTCACGTCGGAGGAATGCCTCTTCGTCGGCGACGACCCCAAGTGGGATATCGCCGGCCCGCGTGCGGTAGGCATCGAGGCGGTCTTGATCGACCGAGACGGGCTTCCGACGGAGGATTCGATCAGGAGTCTGTGGGAGTTGCTGGATCGGTCCAACTTGTCTGACTAGTGTGACCGATCCGAGTACGATTACGAGTACGAGAAGGAGAAAAGGATGAAACCGCTTATCGAGAAAGAAGCCGTGGTGCTTTTTCAGGGCGACAGCATCACGGATGCCGGACGCAATCGGGAGGAGGGCAATGACCTCGGACGGGGATACGCTCTGTTCACCGCCGGGTTGTTCCGTGCGACGCACCCGGAGCTGGATGTCACCTTCCTCAACCGCGGGATCGGCGGCAACACGATCCGCGACCTCGATGCCCGATGGGACGCCGACTGCCTCGAACTGAAGCCGAAGTGGCTCTCGGTCCTCGTCGGGATCAACGACGCCGCCGGACGGTATCACCACGACCGGACCATCAGCATCGATGAATTCGAGACGACCTACGGGAATATGCTTCGGAAGGCGGTGGACTGCTCCGTCAGCCGGATTGTGCTGATCGAGCCGTTCGTGCTGCCGACCGATCCGACGCGCGTTCAGTGGCGGGAGGACCTCGACCCGAAGATCGAAGCGGTCCGACGGCTCGCCCGGGAGTTCCAGGCGCTCCTGATCCCGACGGACGGACTGTTCGCTCAGGCCGCTGCACAAACCGATCTGGAGTACTGGATGCCGGATGGAGTGCATCCGACTCCGGCGGGGCACGCGCTCATGGCACAGGCATGGCTGAGGGCGGTACGAGCATTGTGAGCGGACTGGGTCATCCCTTGGCGCTCTTGGCGTCTTGGCGGTTCGGTGGTTGTTGAGTATGAGTATGAGTATGAGTAGGAAGCAAGAGTGGTAAGAGGAATCATCTTCGATCTTGATGGCACGCTGGGGGATACGCTGCCGGTCTGTTTCGCAGCATTTCGACGCGTGTTCGAGCGGCGTCTCGGGCAGACGTTCACCGACGAAGAGATCACCCTCATGTTCGGCCCGAACGAGGAGGGGATCATCCGAGCGCGTCTCCCCAGGGATTACGCCGAAGCCATCGAGGAGTTCATTGTGGAGTATGAGCGGGCACACGACCTCTGCACCGAGCCGTTCGCCGGCATCGAGGAGGCGCTCGCACTCCTGAGCGATCGAGGGGTGCGGCTCGGGCTGGTCACCGGCAAGGGCCCGAGGAGCGCGGAGATATCCCTCAAATATCTCCGCATCGCTCACTACTTCGATGCCATCCGCGCGGGCTCCTCCGACGGTGACCGCAAACCGGCCGGGATCCGTGAGATGATCGCCAGGTGGGGATTGCCCCCGGAAGAGGTGGCATACGTTGGAGACATGGTATCCGACATGCAGTCGGCTCGCGAGGCGGGAGTGATGGCGCTCGCGGCGGCATGGGCTGATACTGCGGACACCGAGGCACTCGCCGCCACTCACCCGGATCAGCTCTTCACGAGCGTCGGCGACTTCGTGGAATGGGTCCTTCGGAGTGGTAAGAGTTCACGATCATTGATAATCTGAGGAAGGTACCCCAGGATCGGCTGTCGAATGGTAGGTTGTGAACGATCTCGGCAACCTATCAAGAGAAGAACTGATCGGCATCGTCTTGGAGCAGCACCAGGCGATCCGAGAGCAGCATCAGGCCGTCCTGGAGTTGCGTGAAGGTGTAGACACCCTGACCGAACGCGTCCGAGCGCTTGAGAAGGAGAATGAAGAACTCCGGTCCAAGCTCGGTGGCGGCGGCAGGACGATACCTGCCTTTGTGAAGGCAAACCGGCCCGAGCGCAAGAAGAAGGATCGCAAGAAGCGGCAGAAGTCGTTTGCCCGCTTGAGGGAGACCCCCACGGAGATCGTGGAGCACGCGCTCGACACCTGTCCCGACTGCGGCAGGAAGCTCTCCGGCGGCACGATGCATCACAGCCGGCAGGTGATCGAGATACCGGTGATGCCGGTCAGGATCATCGAGCACCTGGTGATCGGACGGTACTGCGGAGTCTGCCACAAGATACACGTGCCGAAGCTCGACCTCTCCGAAGAGGTGGTCGGGACACACCGGGTGGGCATCCGGCTGATGAGCCTGGTGAGCTATCTCCACACGGTCGGTAGAATGCCGGTCGAGCGTGTGCAGAAGCTTCTGGAATCACTCTACGGTCTGCATCTCGGGCGCGGAGAGATCACAAAGATACTACATACGGTAGCATCCATGGGGAAGTCGGAGGTAGAGAAGCTTCTTCATGCGGTGCGGGGAAGCCCTGCGGTGAACGCGGATGAGACCGGCTGGCGGGAAGACGGGAGGAACGGATACATCTGGAGCTTCTCGACGCCACGCGTGCGCTACTTCATCCGAGACAAGAGTCGGAGCGGAGAGGTCGCAAAGGATGTGCTGGGAGAGGACTACGGCGGTGTAGTCGTAAGCGACTTCTACTGCGGTTACAACGTGCTCTTGGGGCGGCATCAGCGGTGCTGGGTGCACTACCTGCGGGACTTGCGAACGCTCGTCGAGGCGAACCCTGACAAGAGAGGGGTAGCAGTCTGGGTCGGCAAGGTCAAGGCCGTTTACAGACGCGCGAAGAGATATTCGAACGAGGAGTCGAAGGCTCGGCACGAGCAGCGGATCGCATTCGAGGAAGAGTTGTATCGGCTCGCCAGGCCATACCTGAAGCGGGATGTTCCCCAGCGGATACTGGCTCAGCGGATCGAGAGGTTCCTGCCGGAGCTGTTTGTCTTCGTAGAATGTCCGGAAGTACCAAGCGAGAACAACGCGGCCGAGCGAGCGATCCGGCCTGCGGTAACGGCTCGCAAGATCAGCGGCGGCACACGGTCGGCCAAGGGATCTGAGACCCGCATGGCGCTGATGAGTCTATTCGGGACCTGGCACTTGCGTGGTGAAGATGCGATGGAGTCATGCCGGCGGATGCTCATGGGCGTTCCTCAGACACCCGCGACCGATCCAGCCTGACAAACTTCACTATCAACGATCGTGAACTCTTTCTCGGAGTGCGGTGGCTTGACACCGCCTTTGCATCATGAACGCTCAAACGATCACGCTCCGGAAGAGCGTGTCAAGCCACCGCACTCCGAAGTCAGTCCACTCTGAAGAATCGGCAGCAGCGAAGGCAGATCGGGAAGCCTTTCGACTTCAACAGGCGCTTCCGATGCCCGCGGAAAGCCTCGTTGTTCCATATTCTCGTCAGCGGCTCCAGAGTCACGTTACCAGTGATCATCCCCGGGCAAGCTTCCACGTCACCGTTAGGGAGTATGCTGACCCCCATCCACGCGCACGCGGGAGTGCCGCGCTTGATCCAGCGATTCAGGTCGCCATACCATGTGCGAACGTCCGCGGAGTCGAGCAGCGGATGCGTCCCGATGTACTGACTCCCGGAAACGCGTCCGAGCCGGCGGATCCGGTCCACCGCCTGACCAAGTTCTTCGGCATCGACTTCGGGCGGCTCCATTCCGCCCATCTCCTCATAGGACATCGGGTGAACGTCTCGAAATAGCCTATTGTGCGCCTCAACCATCTCTGAGTTGAGCACCCACTGGTACTGGAAGTTCATCACGTCCACGCCGAGGTCGCGCGCGATCCCCGGCATCTCCTCTATCGAACTGTGGTTGTACGGAGTCACGGCGCAGTTGATGACCGTCGAAGGCAGGCGGGTATTCTTCAGCAGCTTGATCGACTGAATCGCCTTCACTCCGACACAAGCCCTGTCGAAGGTACCCTTCGTTCCGCGAATCTCGTCGTGGACCTCCGCCGGACCGTCGATCGACACCGCAATCATGTTCGGTGGGCATTCCATCAGGTCGGCGGCCTGCTTCGGGAGCATCGCACCGTTGGTCGTGACCGTGCACGTCAGGCCCTTGTGCCGTATGTACCGGACCAGTTCGCTGAGATGCGGATAGAGGAGCGGCTCGCCGCCGGTCAGGGTAATGTATGGGCGGAAATGGGCCACATCGTCAACGACGGCCTTCCACTTATCGAGCGATAGACTATCCGATATGTGGTTCATCACCTGTCCGCTCTCATTGAAGGCGCACATCTTGCATCGTAGATTACAGGCTAGGGTCAGCTTCAGGGTGACGTGGCGCGGGTATCGGCTGATCCCGTCGGTCCGCCTGTGCTCGAACCACAGCATCGTCTCGCGCCAACGATTGCGGAAGTACAGGCTGACCAGGTCGGGATGATATCTGAAGACGCCGGCGAAGTATCGCACGGTGGACATTATGTTCATCGGTGAGCTACACTCTTTTCAGGCCGGCGCCGGAACGGGACGGCGGCCGTTCCCTACATGTCAGTATTCGACCCGCACCGGGCTTGCTTCCTGCATCGGAGACCAAGTCGATTGCAGGATTCATGTAGTGGCCGTGCCTCCGTGCCGGCCTTGCGATGCCGGATGGCCGGCACGGAGGCACGGCCACTACATGCCGTGTGCGATTACGAGTACGAGTAGGATTCGCGAGCGGAAGGAGACACACATGCTTATCCAAGACAACGCGGTCGTCTTGTTCCAGGGCGACAGCATCACCGACGCCGGTCGGGGAAGAGGGGACGACTCGAACCTCGGTTCGGGATACGCGAACATGGTCGCCGCGTGGTTCTCAGCCATGCACCCCGAGAGGAACGTCCGCTTCATCAACCGCGGGATCAGCGGGAACCGGGTGAAAGACCTGGAGGCCCGCTGGAAGGAAGACTGCCTCGACCTGCAGCCGACCTGGCTCTCGATCATGATCGGGATCAACGATGTCTGGCGCAGGTACGACAGCGGCGATCCGACTTCCGCCGAGGAGTTCGAGGCGAGCTATCGGCGCATCCTTACGCGGGTGAAGGAAGACACCTGCGACCCACGGCTCATCATCCTCGAGCCGTTCGTCCTGCCGACTCCACCTGACCGGATCACCTGGCGCGAGGACCTCGATCCGAAGATCCAGATCGCACGAACGATGGCCCGGGAGTTCGGGGCGATCTACGTGCCGCTCGACGGCATATTCGCGGCGGCGTCGGTCCATCGTGAACCCGCATTCTGGGCGGGCGACGGCGTCCACCCCACCCCGTCCGGCCACGCGCTCATCGCGCAGAAGTGGCTGGAAGCGGTCAACAGTGAACGGTAGACGGTGAACAGTGAACGGTCAGAGGGGACGGCGTTTCCGCCGTCCCCTCTCTTTGTACTTTGTACTCCGGTACTCTGTACTTCCCTACACCCAGCCGCGGAGTTTCATCGCCTCGGCGACACGCTGGATCGAGACCATGTAGGCCGCGACGCGCATGTTCACCTTGTGCTCGATGCTCATCGCCAGCACATCGCTGAACGCCTTCGTCATCTTCTTGTCGAGCTTCACGTGGACCTCATCCTCCTCCCAGTAGTAGGCGCTGAAGTTCTGCACCCACTCGAAGTAGGAGACGGTCACGCCGCCGGCGTTCGCCAGGAAGTCAGGAACGAAGAACACGCCGTTCTTGTGGAGGATCTCGTCCGCCTCGGGGGTCTGCGGGCCGTTTGCCAGCTCGATGGAGACCTTCGCCTTGATTTTCGCCGCGTTCTTGTCGGTGATCACGTTCTCCAGCGCCGACGGGAACAGCACGTCGACCGCCAGTTCCAGGATCTCCGTGTTGGAGATCGGCTTGCTGCCGGGGAATCCGACAACCGAGCCGGTCTTGTTTTTGTGCTCCAGAACCGCATCGGCATCGAGGCCGGCCTCGTTGATGATGCCACCCTTGGAATCGGTGACCGCGATGACCTTGGTGCCGAACAACTCGGTCACGAGCTTGGCCGCGTAGTAGCCGGCGTTGCCGAAGCCCTGCACCGCCGCAGTCGCCTTGCCCAAGTCGATGCCGAGGTGCTTCGCAGCCTCACGCAGGCAGTACATTCCGCCGCGAGCGGTCGCATCGCCGCGACCCGCCGAGCCGCCGAGCGCAATCGGCTTGCCGGTGATGACGCCCGGGGAGTAGTAGCCCCGCTGCTTGCTGAACTCGTCCATCATCCAGGCCATCATCTGGGGATTGGTGTAGACGTCCGGCGCGGGGATGTCGGTCTCAGGGCCGATGAGCCGGCCGACCTGGCCGACGTACGCGCGGCTGAGCCTCTCCAGCTCGTTATCGGACATCTCCTTGGGGTTGCAGATGACACCGCCCTTGCCGCCGCCGAGCGGGATGTCGACCACGGCGCACTTCCAGGTCATCCATGCCGCGAGCGCGCGGACGGTGTCGATCGTCTCCTCGGGATGGAATCGGATGCCGCCCTTGTTGGGGCCGCGGGCGTCGTTGTACTGAACACGGAAGCCCTTGAAGACCTTCACGCTGCCGTTGTCCATCCTGACGGGAAGCGAAACGTGCAGTTCGCGCATCGGTTCGCGCAGGACTGCGTGAACTCCGGGATCCAACTTAAGCTTCTCGGCCGCAGTATCGAGCTGGGCCTGTGCGATTTCGAACGGATTTGTCGTTGCCATTAGTTCCTCCAGGAAACAGGGAGGCACTTGAGCAAGGTGTGGCCACTCGTGCTCGTATGCCTTCACCTGCCGTTTAGTCTGTGAGATTACCCATCGAGTGCCTTGAGGACTTGGGTTCCATAGGCGTGATGGGGTGGTGCAAGACACAACCATTGTGCCGCAAGTTCGCAGTCTGAACCAGCGATATGACAGACCGACGAACTGCTCTCTGCCTCTTCGTCGAATGCAGGTTGAGTCGCTATTGACCGATGGGCGCTCCGTCGCTGCCCAGGTGCTCATGCACCATTCACGCGCGTCTTCGCACAGGGGCTCGCTGTCATTGCGAGCGGCTGTCAGTATAGCAACTTGAACCGACTTCGGTCAAGAGCGCGAATTGCTTCACGAACGATGTTACCGAAACGGAAACGTTGCCTCAGATAAGAATGTTACCGAAACTGAGGCATGGAGAAGATGACAACTGCATCCGTAAGAGAAGTCGTGAGGCGCAAACGCAAAGAATATGGCAAAGCCACCAAATCGGAGAAGAAGCTGGTATTGAGTGAAGTCCAGGGATTGACCGGTTACCACAGGAAGTCGCTGGTGAGGCTGTTCGCGAAAGGAGTTCCACCAGCGAGGAGTCCAGTGAGACGCGCAAGGAAGTCGAAATACGAGCCGATAGCCCACAAGCTGAAGACACTCTGGGCTGCGAGTTTCTACGCGTGCGGTAAGCGTCTGCAGCCGTTTCTGACTGAGTTTCTACCCATACTGGAGTCATTCGGGGAGATAACGGTTACACCAGAAGAAGAGAGGCTGCTTAACTCGATCAGCGCGTCGAGCATCGACAGGTTGATGAAGAAGGAGCGGTCTGCCCTATCGCTAACAGGGAGGACCTTAACAAAGCCGGGGACACTGCTTCGGTCTCAGATCCCGGTGAGGACGTTTGCCGACTGGGATGAAGCTGAGCCTGGGTTCTTCGAGATGGACTTGGTGGGTCATTGCGGAGGTGACGGGAGCGGAGAGTTCCTGTATACTTTGACTATGACTGATGTAGCGACCGGATGGGTAGCGCTTGATGGAATGAAAGGCCGAGGGGAGCACGGAACCGTGCTTGCGGTGCAGTCCGCGTCCAAGAGCGCACCGTTTGCAGTCAGAGGCATAGATACCGACAACGGCGGCGAGTTCATCAACCATCACATGAACAAGTACTGTCGAGCGCACAGGATCACGTTTACGCGCAGTCGGCCTTACAAGAAGAACGATCAATGTCATGTAGAGCAGAAGAACTGGAGCGTAGTCCGGCAGTTTATAGGTTACCGGCGATTCGAGACGGACGAGCAGCTTGCGGTACTAAAGGCGATATATCCGCTGATCGTGGCGTATCACAACTTCTGTCAGCCCATGATGCGTCTTAAAGAAAAGGAGCGGATTGGGAGTAAAGTGATCAAACGCTATGAGCCTGCGATGACGCCGTACCGCAAGCTGATAAGTGTTGAAGGATGGCTTGACGATGAAGCAAAGGATCGCCTCGATAAAGAACGTAGAGCGACGAACCCGGTGGAGCTACTAAGACGCATCCACAGGCTATCATCAAAGCTTGACAGGATGCCGAATAAAGACAGATCGAAAGCGAGCAAGGCGCGGCCCTGAGCGGCGATCAAGAGCCGATCTGACATACTTGAACACACTACTTGGTAACATTATCAATGACGCAACGAATGGCGTTTCGGTAACAAAGCTAAATGAGGCAACACGGAGCGACTCGGCAGCGAGGTGCATTACCACAGAGTGGGTCAGCCTCTCGTTATGCCACCAGAGTGGCTACTCGAGGAGAACGGTTGGGTGGCTTGCCAAGCTTCCCAAGCCCCAAACCCGTCTAGTCTCGAGTAGGTTTCTCTGGAAACCATAACGAGAGACGGTCGCCACCCACTCAACTCGAATGCACCCTCCGCAGCGAGGTAGCTCTTGACATCCATCCGCGTCACATGGTATAAGTTCGGCGAGCCGTAGCCTTCTTCCATCGTGGGGAGAAGCTTCGCTCCGACGCAGGACACGGACATCACAGTGGATGTAGAATATGCCGCGAATGGCACTTCTACATCCATTTTGTGTTTTGGGTACGAATGAGTAGTGGCCGTGCCTCTGTGCCGGCCATCCCAATCGCGCAGGCCGGCACAGAGGCACGGCCACTACATGAGACTAAAAGGGAGATACGCACATGAAGGACAAAGAGTACATTCTGAAGACCGCAAAGGAGAACAAAGTAAGGTTCATAAGGATGTGGTTTACCGACATCCTGGGGTTCCTGAAGAGCTTCGCGATCACCGCCAGTGAGCTGGAGAAAGCCCTCGACGAAGGGATGGGCTTCGACGGCTCGTCGATCCAGGGATTCGCGCGAATCGACGAGAGCGACATGATCGCCATGCCCGACGTCTCGACGTTCCAGCTTCTTCCATGGCGCTCCAAGGGAGAGACCGCCGTGGCGCGTATCTTCTGCGACGTAGTGCAGCCGAACGGCAAGCCGTATGACGGCGATCCTCGGTACGTGCTCAAGAGAACGCTCAAGAAGGCTGCGGACATGGGCTATACCTACTACGTAGGCCCTGAGTTGGAGTATTTCTACTTCAGGAGCAGCAAGGGCGTCCCTGAGCCCCTCGACGAGGGCGGTTACTTCGACCTGACGCCGATGGACCTGGCGAGTGACCTCCGGCGTGACACCGTCATGATGCTCGAGGACATGGGCATCGAGGTCGAGTACAGCCACCATGAGGTCGCGCCGAGCCAGCACGAGATCGACCTGCGCTACACTGACGCACTCACGATGGCCGACAATGCGATGACCTACCGCCTGGTAGTCAAGGAAGTGGCGCTCAAGTATGACGCCTACGCAACCTTTATGCCCAAGCCGGTGTTCGGGGAGAACGGCAGCGGGATGCATGTGCATCAGTCGCTCTTCGAGGGTCCGCGCAACGCGTTTTTTGATGCGAAGGACAAGTGGCACCTTTCCAAGGTGGCGAAGCACTACATCGCCGGCCTGCTGAAGTACGCACCGGAACTGACGCTCGTGACGAACCAGTGGGTCAACAGCTACAAGCGCTTGGTCCCGGGGTACGAAGCGCCGGTCTACGTGTCCTGGGCGCTGCGGAATCGGTCTGACCTGATCCGCGTCCCGGAATACAAGCCGGGCAAGGAGACCGCGACCCGCATCGAGTATCGGTCGCCCGATCCCGCATGCAATCCGTACCTGGCGTTCTCAGTCATGCTGGCGGCCGGGCTCGAAGGCATCAAGAACCAATGGGAGGCCCCTGAGCCGGTCGAGCAGAACGTCTACGAGATGGGCGAAGAGGAGCGCAAGGAACGAGGCATCAACACGCTGCCGGAGAACCTGCACGACGCAATCAAGCTGGCCGAGGAGAGCACGCTCCTGCGGGAGACGCTCGGCGAGCATGTTTTCACGAAGCTGATCGAGAACAAGAAGCGCGAGTGGGATCGCTTCAAGGCCCAGGTGACCCAGTTCGAGCTGGATGAGTACCTGCCGGTGCTCTAGGAGAAGAAGTCAGGAGTCAGAATACAGAAGTCAGAAGAAACCATCTAGTCCTGGGCGCCCGGACCTGTGTCTCCATTCTGACTCCTTACTTCTGACTCCTGACTCCCTTGTATGAGAGGCGTTCTGATCATAACCGAGGGGCAGCGCGACATGGTTTCGCTGTCGAGTTGTCTGGTCCGCGCGGGGTACAGCGTCGAGGTCTGCGCCTCATCCGATGACGCGATCCTGGAGGCCCTGAGCAACGTCACGCCCGAGGTAGTGCTCTTCGACGGTGTGAGCACCAGTCGCACGCCTGCCGAGATCAGGAAGCTTCTCGCCACCGAATGCAGCCTCAAAGAGGTCCTTTTCGTCCTGATCGCCACCGAGGACCAGGCGGGCGAGATCGATCTCAGCGGCGTCGACGACTTCCTCATCCCACCTTACACCCCGGGCGAATTCCTCGCGCGTCTTCGCCTCATCTTCTGGCGCGTGAAGGGCATCGACGGCGACCAGGTGGTCAAGGTCGGCGACCTGATGATCGACCTCCAGAACTATGAGGTCACGATCGACGGCATCCCTGTCGAAATGACGTTCAAGGAATACGAGCTGCTGAAGTTCCTCGCGACTCATCGGGGCCGAGTTTTCACGCGTGAGGCGCTCCTCAACCACGTCTGGGGATACGACTACTACGGCGGCACACGCACGGTGGACGTGCATATCCGCAGGATCCGCTCGAAACTCGGGACTGAGAGTGAGGACCTGATCGAGACGGTCCGCAATGTGGGCTACCGTTTCGCGGGGTGAAGTCGAGCGGAGAGTCGGAATCTGAACCGTCTAGTCCTGAGTGCGCCTCTGGGCGTGTAACGAAGGACGGCCTGTGCAGTGCCACCGTCCTTCGTTACACGCCCAGAGGCGCACTCAGGACTAGACGGTTCAGATTCCCCAATGAGTATGAGTAGGATTCGGGGAGTAACACACAGTTAATTTCTCCGAAACACGCCTGAAACATTTCGCTTCTATCATGTAGCCATCGAACCCAAACGAACCCAAGAAGGGAGATCTGCAAGTCATGACAGCAAAGGAAAAGGTACTAAAGGAAGCAAAAGACAAAGGCGTCGAATTCATCAGGCTCTGGTTCACCGATGTGCTCGGTCAACTCAAGAGCTTTGCAATAACCTCGGACGAACTCGAAGGCGCGCTCGCGGAGGGCATGGGCTTCGACGGCTCCTCGATCACGGGCTACCAGGACATCCAGGAGAGCGACATGATCGCCATGCCGGATCCCAGCACGTTCTGCCTGCTGCCCTGGAGACCGACGGAAAAGGGTGTCGCCCGTATGTTCTGCGACATCCTGGAGCCGAGCGGTAACCCCTACGAAGGCGACCCGCGATACATCCTGCGCCGTGCAGTGAAGAATGCCGCGGACAAGGGCTTCACGATGTTCGTCGGTCCCGAGTTGGAGTACTTCTACTTGAAGGACTCGAGTTCGACCCAGATCCTCGATCACGGCGGATACTTCGACCTCACTCCGCTCGATGTCGCGACCAGCCTGCGCCGAGAGACCATCCTGACGCTCCAGGAGATGGGCATCACCGTCGAGTACAGCCACCACGAGGTCGCACCGAGCCAGCACGAGATCGACCTCCGCTACACGGATGCCCTCACGATGGCGGACAACGCCATGACCTATCGCCTGGTAGTGAAGGAGATCGCGCAGAAGAACGGCGTGTATGCCACATTCATGCCGAAGCCGATCTTCGGACAGAACGGCAGCGGAATGCACACGCACCAGTCGCTCTTCAAGAAAGGCCGCAACGCGTTCTTCGATGCGAACGATCAGTACAGCCTGTCGACTGACGCAAAGCATTACATCGCCGGTCTGCTCAGGCACTCGAAGGAGATGTCCTCGATCCTCGCGCAGTGGGTCAACAGCTACAAGCGGCTGGTCCCCGGCTACGAGGCGCCGGTCTACATCGCGTGGTCGCAGAGAAACCGTTCTGCGCTCGTGCGAGTCCCGCACTACAAGCCCGGCAAGGAGAACGCAACCCGCGCCGAGTTGAGATGCCCCGATCCCGCGTGCAATCCGTACCTGGCGTTTGCCGTGATGCTCAGAGCCGGACTCAAGGGCATGGAAGAGAAGTACGAGCTGCCCGAGCCGATGGAGAAGAACCTCTATCACCTCAGCGACGCCGAGCGCAAGTCGCTGGGCATCGAGAGCCTGCCGTCGAGCCTCGGTGAGGCGATCGCGTGCACCGAGAACAGCGAACTGGTCCGAGAGACGCTCGGCGACCACGCGTTCGAGCGGTTCATCGAGGTCAAGAAATGGGAGTGGGATGACTTCCGGATTCAGGTGACAGGGTACGAGTTGGACAAGTACCTTCCGATACTCTGACGCCTGACGCACCGCAGGCCTGTCGCCTTCTTGGGTTCGGCGGCAGGCCTGTTTGTCAAAAAGACCTTAGACGTTAGACTCTGGACTTCAGTGCGGACACCGGATATGATGTCTAAGGTCTAGAGTCTAACGTCTTCCGTTGCTCTACTTCTTCTTCGCGGCCGCTGCTGCTTCCTCGCGCATCCGAGCCTTGTAGTTCTCCTGCTTGCGCTTCCATCCCTTGATCAGATCCCTGTTTCTCAATCGCATAGCTTCCCACACCTCCCCTTAGCTCACACTTGTATTCGAAAACACCATCGATCAGACAGAGCACCTGCTCACGAGTCGGGCACGTGATCTGTCCGATCGCCAGATGTCGCGGCACTATTATACCACATGGGGAACATAAGCATTCAGGCATAGGACGGCTGCTACCCGTGGGGGACCGAAAAAAGAGAGGTTTGGAATCATTTTTTGTTGCAAATCTGAGGCGGATCGGGTACAATGCAGGGTGGCAACAGGCGACGGCCCATGTGTGATTCGTGCGGATGCTCTTCTCTGAGGATAAGTTCACTCGTGTTGAATTGGCCCTGCGGCACCGCGCCATGCTAGATTAGATCGGGATTGAAGTCCCGGAGAGGAGTACAAGTTGGCTAACAAGTCATTGTACGTCGGCAACCTGTCTTACAGTACCACGGAAGAGGAGCTGAAGAGCCTGTTCGATCCGTGGGGACCCGTCGCAGAGGCCCGGATAGTTCAGGGTCGTGGATTCGGATTCGTGGACGTTCCTGAGGAGAAGGCTCAGGAAGCGATCGATTCGACCAATGGTAAGGAGTACCAGGGTCGCACACTCACCGTTAACGAGGCCAAGCCTCGGACACAGGGTGGCGGCGGCGGCGGTTACGGCGGCGGCGGCGGTCGTGGCGGCGGTGGCGGCGGTTACGGCGGCGGCGGCGGTCGTGGCGGCGGTGGCGGCGGTTACGGCGGCGGCGGTGGCGGCGGTCGTAGAGAGCGCTGGTAAGCTTCTACCGAAGTAGACACATCAAGGGAGACCGAAAGGTCTCCCTTTTTTGTTCGGTGTGCGCCATGCATGGGACCAATGGGACCTCTGGGGCATATGGCCGGCACGGAGGCGCGGCCGCTACTTGACGGTTTTTGCGCCGATGATGCACAATGGGCGCCATGACGAGTCCTCCATTCAACCTTGACGAGACGCGGGTAACGATGATCGCGGGCGGTATCGCGCTCGTGCTGTCCGTCGTGCTGCTATGGTACTACAGCCGGTCGAAGAAGCTCCTCGACGAAATGTGGGCCGTCGACACCTACGACGCCAGGGAACTGCGCCGCATGTGCAGTGGAGGGTTCAGGGCGACTGTCGAGGTTCAGGGCAACGTCACCTGCGACCAGCCGGTCATCGCCCCGGCCTCGAAGTTCCCGTGCTGCTGGTGCCGCACGATCGTCGAGCGCCAGGAGACTCAGGTCCGGGCCAGCAGGACCGGAATCCGCACCGAGCATGTCTGGATCAAGGAATATGACTTCACGATCTTCGCCATCTTCAAGGTCAACGACTCGACCGGCTACACGCTCGTGAACCCGCTCGGCGCGGATATAGAAACCGAGGCGCCGTACAAGCTCGTGACCAACGAGCACGAGCCCTGGTTCACGGGAGTCGGCTATTCGGATACCGGCATGTACCGCATCACGGAGACGATCTTTGTGCCGACGGGTTTCGTCTACGTGCTCGGCCAGGCATCATGCGCCGGCGAAGGAACGGACGCTGATGTGCTGATCCATGAACCGAGCGAGGGCTATATCGATCCGAGGCACAAGGTGTTCCTCATCAGCCGCAAGACTGAGAAGCAGCTCGCGGAATCCCAGGATCTATCGCTCGCGGTCTCCTACTGGGGAGCGGTGATCGGACTCCTGTTCGCGGCATACTGCATCCTCAGCCTGGTTGGAGTCGTGCCTTAGGAATGCGGAATGTGGAGATAAGGCGGTCAGCTCCCGGGGACGGGGGCTGACCGCCTTTGCAGCAAGTGGACTATTCGAACCGGATGAAGCTGATACCGAACGCCAGGTCATTGCCGTCGATCAGAGCAGCATCCACGCGCAACTCATCGGTGATCGCAAGGCGCACGCCGATATTGATCAGCGATTCGTCGGAAGCGATCCCTCTCATATTCGCGTCTGCTATGAACTCGGCCATGGCGCTCACCTTGGGAGTCAGCGTCCAGTCGAGGCCGGCGAATAAGCCGCCGTAGATGCCGCCGCCGAAGCCCAGTGTGCCCCTCAGTGGCGCGGAGGGCTCGCCGGCGATGTCCGTGGCAACCGGGGTGAGATTCTTGCCAAAGACTATGAAGAATCCCGGATCGCCATCCGGATCCAGTTCCCCGGTGAGGTCGGCAGCGCCGATAACGACGGAAGGTACTCGGGTAGTCTCGACAAGAATTTCATACTTGGCGTTGAGGAAGGTCCCTTGTCAACTCCCGGCGCATCCGGATCGAAACTTCCGATTCCCAACTCCAAGCCTTCGGTGACACCCGCCTCCGCGGCGATGATGAGTGGGTTATTGTCACCCTGGAATGAGTGCAGATTCGCACTGAAGTCACCGGGCGACAACACGATGTCATCCGGAGTCAGGATGTTGCCCGTGATCCCCAAAAACGACGGCGCTGCGAGCGCTGTGCCGGAGATCAATGCTGCCATCACTGCGATCACGAAGAATCTTCTCACTTGGTCTACTCCTTTCCGATCACTGAACTGGGCCATGCCGGTGTGAAGTGATTGCACGCCCGCACGTCTATTAGGCAAGCTGCACGTCAACTCCTTCCTGCTTCGGGAAAACCGGGAGATGGGAGAGATGGGGAGGGATAGAGAGCTAACCCAGCGGGAGGGTGAAGGTGAACGCGCTGCCCTTATCAGGCTCGCTCTCGACCCAGATGCTGCCCCCGTGAGCCTCGACCGCGAGCTTGCAGAAGGTCAGACCGAGGCCGGTGGAGTAGGCCCTGCGCTGCCTGTGAGATTCCACCTGCGCGAACTTGTCGAAGATCCGCGCGTGGAATTCGGGTGGAATGCCCTCGCCCGTATCGGTCACGCACACAGCGACGAGACCATCGGAGAGTCTGGCATCGACCGTGATTCGACCGCCCGGCGCGGTATGGCGGACTGCGTTGCCGAGCAGGTTGATGAGCACCCGGACGACCCGGTCCCTGTCTACCGAGACCATGGGCAGATCAGGGGGCACAGCGATCTTCAGTGTCAGCTTCTTCCGTCTGGCCAGGATCCCCACTTGGGTGTAGACCTGCTCGACGATCTCTGCGATTGACGTCGAACGCCTGTGGAGGACGGTCCGGTGCTCCTCGAGTTTGCTCACATCGAGGAGGTCACTGATCATCTGCAGAAGGGTCTCGCCGCCCGACAGCGCGAGCCCGAGGATCTCATGCTCCTTCGGCTTCAGGCGAGGTTCCGCGGTCTCGGCCAGCGACTGAACCGACCCGATGACGGCGGTGAGAGGCACGCGCAGATCGTGTACGATCATGTTAGTCAGGTCTCGCATCACTCGCTCCGACTCCCGGAGCTGCTTGTACGCCAGTCTGAGCTGCCGATTGGCCTCCCGGATGGCGACCGCGCTGTCGAGGGCGAGGGCGGCTTTGCCGGCCATCGAGGCGATGAGATCCATCGTGTCCACGCTCTCGGTGACTGGATTGCCATTGGGAACAGTGGCCTCCCACCGGCAGATTCGATCTCCCAGACCCCCAGCAGTTCGTCTCGACCACGTTGACGCGCTTGCCGTCGAACGAGTCCCTCAGTCCACCTGCCAGAAGCCCCGCCTCGAAACTGCAGATCGCCTCGCCGATATTCGGGATACCGGAACACGTGGCGCACTCTGTGGCGGCGAGCACAATGCGCACACCGTTCTCCTCCTCGACCGTCGTCTTTGCAATGGACAGATCGCTGAGCGCCTGCATCGAATCTTTGAGGCCGTTGATGCCCAACTTCTCAGCGACGGTCTGGCCCGCGAGATTCAGCATGGCGGCGGAGAGCTTGGCGCCGAGGAGTTCGCGAAACGATAGGAGGCGAACTGCTCTGTAGAGGGAAACCGGGACTGTGCCGCCGAGGGTGGGCCGATCGTGGTAGAAGACGCCGGGCACGTCGAGAGGATGCTGAGTCTTGGCCTCCTCGAGGCTCGAGTTGATGATCCGGAGGGCCTGCTCGCGGAAACTGAGGTCCTCTTTGGAACTCTGGCTTGTTTGTCCTCTTGCGGCTGGACGAACGTGAAGCTTCCGGGCTTTCCATGGAGATGCTCCTGCGAGAACTGTATGGAATGCGCCGGCAGTCCCTTGCCGGCGTGGCATCGGTGTTCGCTTGGTTCGGCCTCCGATTACGTTGGAAATGCTGCCCGAGGTCGTGTGAGCAGTCTAGAGTGATTCAAGGATAGCACAAGCAGCCGGAAAAGGCAAGCCCTTCTCGCGGTGGTTTTTCACAATTTCGGCATGAATAGTTCACAGTTATGCTTTCCCTGTAGTGGCCGTGCCTCAGTGCCGGCCATGTGACGTTGAAGGCCGGCACTGAGGCACGGCCACTACAGGCCTCTACTCTAGTCGGTGGCCGGCACTGAGGCACGGCCACTACCTCCTCCTGAGGAGTCTCATCCCGGCGACCACGATAACTATCCCCTGAATGAGGGTCACGATCTCCTTGGGCGTGTCGGTCACGATCTGCATCCCGAGCGCGCCGTTCTTCAGCGCCCCAAAGAGCAGCGCGGAGAGCATAGTGCCGAGCGCGGTCGAGCCCCCGAGAAACGCCACCGCGATGCTGTCGAATCCGTAGCCCGGCGAGAACTGATCGTAGAACTTGTGGTGCACGCCCATGACCTCGACCGCACCGGCGATCCCTGCCAGCGCACCGCTCATCAACATGGCGTTCACGATCATCCCGGGTACACCGATGCCGGCGGTCCGGGCGGCATCCGGGTTCAGTCCGACCGCCTTCATCTCGAATCCGAGCACGCTCCTCGACATCAGCACCCGGAAGCCGATCACCGCCAGCAGTGCGACCAGGATGCCCCAGTGCAGGCCCGACGACTCGGCCAAGACCCCGAGCCACGCTGTCGACGTGGATCTCCGGCGTCCGAGGCGCCATGGAGGCGGGGTCCTTCATGCGGTTGGTCACCAGGAAGTGGATGAGGTAGAAGGCCGTGTAATTCAGCATGATGGTGGTGATGACCTCGTGCACGCCCCGCCTGGCCTTGAGGATTCCCGGAACGAGCGCCCAGAGCGCCCCACCGGCGGCTCCGGCTGCATGACATAGAGGAATATGGATGGCCGTGGGTAGATCGACCGCATACCCGATCCACGCGGCCGCCAGTGCTCCGACAAGCAGTTGTCCCTCAGCGCCGATGTTGAACAGCCCCGCGCGGAGTCCGAGCGCGACGGCGAGTCCGGTGAGCGTCAGAGGAATCGCCTTCACGATCGTTTCCCCGACGGCCGTGCCGCTTCCAAATGCCGATGAAAACATCGCCGAGAACGATTCCGACGGGCTGCCGTGGGAGAGCACGACCGCAAGCGCGGCGGCTCCGAATCCGACCCCGAGAGCGATCACAGGGACGACCAGGCTCCGTGCAAAGTCGCGCAGTCTCATCTCGACGCCCCCAGCATCATCGAGCCGATGGTCTCCCTGTCGGCGTTGGCGCGGTCCACAATGCCGACGATTCGCCCCTGGAACATCACCATTACGCGGTCGGAGAGCGAGAGGACCTCGTCAAGATCGTACGATATGAGCAGTATGCCCATCCCCTGCGACCGAGCCTCCATCAGCCGGGAGTATACGTCCCCCGTAGCGCCGACATCGAGGCCACGGGTCGGCTGACAGGCGATCAGCAGTCTCGGATTGCCACTGAGCGCCCGGCCGAGCACCAGTTTCTGTTGGTTACCGCCGGAAAGGAATTCGGCCGGCATCTCCGGCCCTGAGGACTTAACATCGAAGCGCTCGATCAGATCGATCGAGTTGTCACGAGCGGCCGACAGGTCGAGCATCCCCCAGTTGGCGAACGGCCTCCGCCTGTGCGCGCCGAGGATCGCGTTCTCCTCGATCGAGTAGCCGTCCACGAGGGCGTCGCGCCTGGGATCCTCGGGGATGTATGCGATTCCGGCATCGAGCCGCCTGCGAACCGGGAGCCGCGCCAGGTCCTTGCCATCGAGCCGGATACCGCCCGTCGAGCGTCGCAGGCCGATCAGCGCCTCAGCCAGTTCCCGCTGTCCGTTGCCATCGACTCCGGCGACCCCGAGGATCTCCCCTGCCCTCACGTCGAAACTCACACCATCAATCGCGGGAAGTCCCTTGTCGCCCAGGACGGTGAGGTTCGACACACTCAGCATCCCGCGACCTCCCCCCCATCGTTGGGGATGGAGTTGGACTCCATCCCGGTCAGCCCGGGAGGGGATGGAGTCCAACTCCATCCCCAACGATGGGGGGGAGGTTATCCGCTCTCCGATCATCAGGCGTGCGAGGTCATCGGCGGTCGTGCGGCTGGTCTCCATCGAGGCGATCTGTCTCCCCTGGCGAAGAACGGTCACGCGGTCGGAGTGCTCGATCACTTCGGCGAGTTTGTGAGTGATGACGATGACGCACATTCCGCTCTCCGCCATACCACGCAACATGGCGAAAAGGCTGTCGGATTCCTTAGGCGTCAGGACGCTCGTCGGTTCGTCGAGGATCAGGATGCGCACCTCGCGGTAGAGCGACTTGAGGATCTCGGTCTTCTGCTGGGCGGAGACGGAGAGATCGGCGACCCTGACGCCGAGGTCGACTCCGAGCCCGAAGCGATCGCGGATGCGGGAGGCTCTCTCATTCGCCGCGCGGTAGTCGGTCCTGCCGAGCCTGGCCGGTTCCGCGCCGAGGATCATGTTTTCAAGGGCCGTAAATGCGGGCACGAGCATGAACTGCTGGTGGACCATGCCGATGCCGTGGTCGATAGCGTCACGAGGCGATCGGATCTCGACCGACTGCCCGGAGAGGCGTATCTCACCCGAATCGGGGTGGTGCATACCGTAGAGGATGCTCATTAGGGTCGACTTGCCGGCGCCGTTCTCGCCAACGAGCGCGTGGACCTCCCCGAAGTCGATGGCGAAGTCGATGCCGTCGTTGGCGAGCACTCCGGGGAAGCTCTTCGTGATCCGGCGCATCTCTACGGCAGGCAGGGTTTCCATATCCTACTCATACTCTTACTCATACTCATACTCCTTCCGCGAGAGGGGGCGAAGCATTGGCAATCCATTCGGATGTGGTTCGGCATACGGTGGGCCAATGCTTCGCCCCTACAGATAGGTTGTTGACTGCCGGCCATCCGCCGCCTATACTGACAACTGGCATGTCCGCAGGGGGAACCTCCTGTGTGGGAGGCGACTCCAGTCGGCGATGGCATCCTCCGCATCGCCGACTGGAGTCGCCTCCCACACAGGAAAGCATGAGCGAATGGTGAGATGAATCCTGCGATCGAGAGAATCAGAGACGTGACGCGCGGCACGGAGTACGAGGGGCGGCTGCACCTCGTGGGCGGGATCGTGCGCGACAAGGTCATGGGCCGGCCACCGACCGAGGATGTGGACATCGTCCTGGAAGGCGACGCCCTCGAGTTCGCGCGCTTCCTCCACACCCAGGGCATCACCGAGCATCGCCCGGTCACCTATCCGCGCTTCGGCACGGCTATGGTCACGATCGGCGGCCAGACGATCGAGCTGGTCAGCGCGCGCCGGGAAAGCTACGTCCCGGAGAGCCGCAAGCCGGAGGTCGAGGCCGCGAGCCTCCTCGATGACATTATGCGCCGGGACTTTACGATCAATACCCTGCTCGAAAACCTCCACACCGGCGAGGTACACGATCTCACCGGCCAGGGATACGCCGACATCGAAGCCGGCATCATTCGCACGCCGACCGAGCCGCAGACGACGTTCTACGACGATCCGCTTCGGATGCTGAGAGCCATCCGGTTCGCCGTGCGCTTCGGGTTCGAGATCGAGCCATCCACCCACGAGGCCATTCTGCGCGACGTTGAGCGGCTGAACATCATCAGCAAGGAACGCATTCGGGACGAGTTCGCCAAGATCATGCTGAGCGACGACGCCGACCGTGGGCTCCAAATGCTCTCCGATACGGGCCTCCTGAAGCAGTTCGCGCCCGAGTTGCTCGAGATGCAGGGCGTCGAGCAGAGGAGACTGCATGCATGGGATGTGTGGAATCACACGCTCCACGCGCTGGACTCTCTGCCGAGGCAGGCCGATCTGGTGCTCAGGCTGGCAGTGCTCTTCCATGATACCGGCAAGCCCAGGACCAAGGTGATATCAGACGGTGAGATCCGTTTCTACGGGCACGACGAACTCGGGGCCAAGATCGCGCGGAGGGTCCTCCATCGGTTGCGGTTCCCCGTGAACGAGACCAACCGCGTCGTGAAACTGATCTCTTTGCATATGCGGATCGGCGAATACCGGGAGGAATGGAAAGATGGCGCCGTGAAGCGGTTGATGCGTGATGCGGGCGCGGACATGCCGGACTTGCTGGCGCTCGCATACGCGGATCGGCTCGGATCGAGCCCCAACCCATCACTCCAAGGCCTGGATGACCTCCAGCGGCGGATCGAGAATATCCTGCTCAAGGTAAAGGTCGAGCAGCTCGAAAGCCCACTTGGCGGCAACGAGATCATGGATCTGCTCGATCTGCCACCCAGCCCGAAAGTCGCGGAAGTGAAGGATTTCCTCTGCGACGAGGTCATCGAGGGTCGCCTGGATCCCGCCGATAAGGAGTCGGCCGCCCGTCTAGTGACAGAGCGGTTCGGCAAGCAGTAACGGGAGGGCGAGGCTCCGTCCGAGCCGCATGCTTCGGAGGCAGAACGAAGTAGCGCTACCGAAGCATACGGCTCGGACGGAGCCTCGCCCTCCCGCCCCCACTCGCTTTCGAAAGAAATGCTTTCTTATTTTGCCCTCGCTTGGTTTCAATACCGGCTGGGAATGGGTACAAGCTCAACTGGAGATTCGGTATTCCCTGCCAAGACTACCGAGTACTTGCGGCTCGTCATTCCCACAACATATATCACAGCCGGTTCTACAATCAATCGGGTATAACAAGACTAGGCTGTGACCGGCACGGGGGCAACCATGAAACGAATAGTAACCTCAACAACACTTCTACTACTGCTCAGCTTCTGCGTTGGATCCGCGTTCGCGTCACCGATCGTCCTGCGCACGGGGTCGTTCGAGCCCCCCGCCAAGTCGAGTCTCAAGCTCGAGTCGCGAAGGGCAAAGGCCGGACACTACATCCTCCAGTTCGCGGGACCGGTCGAAGACTCCTGGAAGCAGGAAGTCGAGAAGCTGGGCGTCAAACTTGGCGATTACATCCCCGAGTATGCTTTCGTAGCCAAGATGACCTCCGACCAAGCTTCCCGTGTCGCCGGCCTGCAGTCGGTCCGATGGGTCGAGCGAGTCCGGCCGTCATACCGCAAGGATTCCAGACTCAGCACACTGGGTGTCGCAGATCTCCAAGTGGCGATCAAGCTGTTCCCCGGCGAGTCGCCGTCGGAGGTGGAGGCGCTCGTGAAGAACGCGGGCGGTACGATGCTTTCCCCCGTGCAGGCATCGGACCGCTATCTGACCGCCTCCCTGCCTTCGAGCGCGCTGGACAGCCTGGCTAACCTGGAATCCGTCGAGTGGGTCGAAGAATGGGTGCAGCCGAGGCCAGCGAACAATGTCGCACAGGGCATTATCGGCGTCCACGACGTCCGGGAGCGGATCGCACTCTATGGCGAGGGGCAGATCATGGCCTTCGCGGATTCCGGTCTCGACACCGGCAACCTCGCCACACTCAGCGACGATTTCGCAGGACGGATACTCGCCTATTACGCGCTCCGCAGGCAGGATGATTGGAGCGACCTGACAAGCCACGGCACCCACGCGATCGGGGTCGCGGTCAACTCAGGCGTCCTCTCCGGGAGCAATCCGGCCGAGCATTCGTATGACAGCTCGTTCGCAGGAGTCGCCCCCGAGGCGCAGATAGTGATCCAGTCGATCGGCGACGGCAGCGGATACGTATACCCGCCCCTGGCTCTTTCCGCGCTGTTCCAGCCGACATACGATCTCGGGGCAAGGGTACACAGTGACAGTTGGGGCTCGCCGGTCCACGGTAAGTACACATTTTACTCTCAGCAGGTGGATGATTTCGTCAACAGCCATCGGGACTTCGTCACCATCTTCCCCATGGGCAACGACGGTAGAGACGGCAACAGCGACGGCGTCACGGACTTGGGACAGGCATATGCTCCGGCGACGGCGAAGAACTGCATCTCCGTCGGCGCGACCGAGAACGTCCGCTCCGACGGATGGAACACCAAATACGGCGATGCGTGGTCAAGCGACTTCCCCGTGCCGCCTCTGCGCAACGATTACATTTCGGACAACGCTCAAGGGATGTCTTCATGGAGCAGCCGCGGCCCGTGCGAGGATGGGCGGATCAAGCCGGACATCTGCGCCCCGGCACCAACATCGTCTCCACCCGCTCCCATGCCGTACCCGGGATAACCGGATGGAAGGTGTATGACGACGACTACATCTTCTGGGGCGGCACCAGCATGTCGACTCCAATGATCGCCGGGACCGCCGCCCTGGTGAGGGAGTACTACCTGAAAAAGCAGGGCATCGCCCCCAGCGCGGCACTCGTCAAGGCCACGATGCTCAACAGCGCAACCGACCTTTCGCCCGGACAGCACACTTCTCCCATGGAAGTCGCACCCCGCCCGAACAGCGTCCAGGGCTGGGGCAGGGTGAACCTCGCCTCGACGCTCGACCCGCCGGCCCCCAAGGTTCTGGCGTTCGTCGATGAGGGCGCGGGCCTCTCAACCAACCAGAGCAGGGTCTTCGAATACAGGGTCTTGGGGAATTCCGTGCCCCTGGCGGTGACTCTCGTGTGGACCGATCCTCCGGCATCTTCGCTATCAGGCAAGCAGTTGGTGAACGATCTCGATCTCCGGGTGACGGCCGCCGGGCGGCGGGATTTCCCTCGGCAACGGACATATCGACATCACGAACAACGTCGAGAGCGTCGATATCGCGACACCGGCGATCGGGACTTACCAGATAACCGTGCTCGGCCGGAACATACCATCCGGCCCGCAGACCTTCGCGCTGGTTGTCTCTGGAGAACTGCCCGGCGGATACATCGCAGGCACGGTCAGAACCGCGTCCGGCAACCCGGTCTCAGGCGTGTTGATGACTCTGGCGGACGGAGGCGTCGTCAGCACGACACTGACCGGCCAGAACGGCGACTACACGGTCCACCTGCCCTCTGACAGCTACATCGTCATACCGTCGAAGGACGGATGGACATTCGACCCGGGGAACATCGTTGTGCCTGTCGGAGAGGAAGGGGTGTCCGGCATCGACTTCACGGGCTCGGCGGCGGTCGGGCGCATCACCGGGACGGTCACCAGTGCAATCGGCGGCCGGGCGAACTACTCGCTCGACACCGACCATCCATATCCCGACAATGCCGATATGACTTACGTCATAACCGCTCATGTGGGCACCGCCAGGATCCGCGTCCACTTCGACGAGATCGACCTGCAGGACGGATATGACGTCGTATTCGTCGAGGATGCCGAAGGAACCGTTGTGGACGAGTATAGCGGTGAGATTTCCGATCAATGGACTTCGTGGGTGACCGGCAATGTGGCAAGGATACATCTAGTTTCGGATGACAGCACCACGTTCTACGGATTCCACATCGACGGCTATGAAACCGACGTCGTCCAGCAGGGCCCGCTCTCGGGCGTTACGGTAACATTGGAACCGGGAGGAGCAACGGCGGTCAGTCAACCGGACGGCACATTCGCGATCGAGAACCTGGAGCCGATCTCCTACACGTTGACTCCGTCTCTCAGCCACTGGAAGTTCCTGCCGGATCGGAGGTCGGTGGCGGTCCCCCCAGGCGGCACTGCGAGCGGTCAGAATTTCCTCGGGTTCCCGCCGGGGACCATAGCAGGCACGGTATCCGCGGGCACGACCAGCGAGTACGCAGAGATCGTCGAATCGGAGCATCCGTACCCCGATAGCACGCTGGTGGAGTATCCCGTGAGCGGGCCACCGGGTTGCAGCCGAATCCGCGTGCACTTTACGCAGATAGACATGGAGCCGGGGTTCGACTTCATCGATATACTGGACGCCGGAGACAATGTTGTCGACACATACACCGGCTCATATACCGACCAGTGGACTCCCTGGGTGGCAGGTGACACCCTCAAGATTCGCCTTCAGTCAGATGAAGGCAGCAGCATGTACGGCTTCCGGATGGATAAGTACGCGGCGGTTGCCGGTGAGCATGGGATCGCGGGCGCCACGGTCAGCACTGAAACCGGCGGCTTCAGCGCCGTAACCAATTCCTCCGGCGTGTTCATCATCACAGATGTGGATGCCGGACCGTACTTCGTGTCGCCCTCCATGCCCTACTGGACCTTCGAGCCCGTCTCGAGGCAGGTAAACGTGGTGTCCGGGGTGATCACCACCGATGTCGGCTTCTATGGCAGCTTGTCGAGCATGCCCGGGCTGGTCTACATCAAGTCACTGGCAGACGGGACGGACGTCTGCATATCGGGCAAAGTGGTCACTGCCGGAACCGATGATTTCCCGGGATGCTTCTATGTGGAGGAGAGCGACAGGACCTCCGGAATCAAGGTGACAACCTCCAAGACCGTGCACGCCGGTGACGTGGTAACAATATCAGGCATCATACATACGGCCGACGGGGAGCGCTACATCGCCTCCTCGGGTGTCACGGTCTCGCCTACCTCGGGGGTCATCCCGGACCCACTCGGCCTCCATGGCAGGGCACTCGGCGGAGGTCGTTGGAACACTCACACTCCGGGTGTCACGTATGGGGTCGGATTGAACAACGTCGGCCTGCTGGTACGGACCTGGGGACGGGTGCTGAACGTCGACGCGGGCCAGTTCTACCTCGATGACGGCTCGGTCGGCGGGATCAAGGTCAACTGCGGTTCGATCGATCCTGCGATGGAGGAGTCGTGGGTGCAACTGACGGCGATCAGTACCTGCGAGCTGGTAGGCTCGGACATCGTCCGTGTGCTGAGAGCACGCAAGGCCACAGACATCATCACGATCCTCCCGTAGGGCCTGTTCCACGACCGCAGCGTACCTCTTTGTGGGAGGAGTCTCCGGACGGACAGATCGCTGTCCGGAGACTCCTCCCGCAAATGCATACCGATCCCGGAAGACCCCCACCGTCAGTACTGAGTTCGCCGGTGAATGACTGCGCTCGCGGCGCAGTAACTTGCTCCTTCGAAAACAGCCGCCCATCGGCTGTTTTCATGTATAGTGGTGTTCCGAAGGGACATGCCGGATTCCTAAGAAACCACCGATCTCAGACGACTCCGTCGTCCTCCGCAGCCACCGACGACGGAGTCGTCTGAGATCGGTGGTTCTCTTCTGAAATAACCGCGTCCTCGCGGTACGCCGCTCAGAATGACATCCGTGTGGCTTTGCTATCAACGATCAAAGGCGTTTGTCCACCAAGAATGTGCCGGGAGGTCACACGTGCGCGCGTGGGCAAGAGAATGCGCTGATGGCAGTGGTGGCGAGGGTGCGGGGTGAAACAGGACACATGGGGATGGCAGGGCGGCCACCACAATCGACGCTGGGGGGCGTAGCAGGCCGCTGAAGGCCCGCCCTACACTCTTTGCCTGTATCGCCTCAGGGCCAGTCCGCATGTGACACAGAGCGTCCCCAGTTGCAGAATCGATGACGGCTCGGGAACCGTGCCCACCGCGTACACATAGGAACCGTATGTCCCCACGTACACCGTACCGTCGGCGCCGATCGCCGGAGAGGAGTGTATTTTCGATCCGAGGTTCCGGCTCCAGTTCGTCGTGCCGCTCTGGCTCACCGAATAGAGGTAGCCGCTGTGAGTCCCGAAATAGACCGAATTGTTGATGTCGACCAACGGCGAGGATGAGATGGGCGAATTCACCGTGAGCGCCCACTTGCGAGTCCCGTCCGGGCGGACTGCGTGAAGTGCACCGTCATAGGACCCAAAGTAGATCGTGCCGTCGTAACCGATGGCAACGGAGGAGCTGACGTTCGGCGGAGCGGAATATGCCCATCGCCTGGTCCCGTTCGGGTTGACGGCATACAGCCACCCGGTCGACGATGCTATGTACACAGTGCCGTCGTCGCCGATCGCCGGCGTCGCCGCCATCTGACCTTCTCCCCTGAAGACCCATGCCAGCGAACCATTGGGGTTCAGCGAGTACAGACCTCCGTCGCTGGATCCTATGTAGATCCTTCCGTCGCTGCCGATCGCAGGGGATGAGAAGCTGTGCTCTCCCATTGCATACCACCAGTTGACGGATCCGGTCGCGGAGTTCACGGAGTACACTCTACCTGCTTCGTCGGCAAAGTAGAGAGCGCCGGCGGCATCCAGGATGGGAGACGAATAGACGGCGGAAGTCTGAGTGCCCGGTATCTGACCTATCTTGAGGTCCCATTTCTTTGTTCCATTCGGGTTCAGGGCATACATATGGGCATCGGACGAGCCGAAGTAGATGGTACCATCGCTTCCAACGGCGGGCGAAGATGAGATGGAACCATAGGTGCGATAGGACCACAAGGTCGCGCCTGTATGGCTGATTGCATAGAGATTCTTATCGAACGAACCAACGTAGACAGTGCCGTCTCCCGTAATGGCGGGCGAAGACGTGATGTAGCTGCCGGTCTGCACTCTCCAGGCAACAGAGTCCTGGTCTGTGCCTGCATAGATCGAGCGACCGGTTCTACCAGGGTCTACGCGAAACGACGGTTGTCCGCTCCCGGATTGTGCGCTGACAGGTGACATGCACCAGACTGTCAGCGTCAGCAATACGAGCGCTGCTGCCAGTGATGTTCGGTGGTCCACTAAGTACCTTTTCATGGCCGGACCCCCTCCCTTTGAACTAAACCTCGATGACTCTCAACGGTCATAAATGCAAGAATCGTGCCAAAAGGCAAGAAACCGCCAATATACCGATCGGTTTTTCATTCATTTGAACAGCTTATGTTTGGTATGTGATGGCTTTGGGTAGAATACGGCCAGTGCAAGATGTACATTCATGCAATGGACTGGCTGCATGGAGAGCAAGCATTGAGCATTTTGGGTTCAGCCGTAGTAGACCATACGCTTGTTGATTTAGGTTTGGACTGCACGATTCGTGGGTAAGATACAACGTCTGTAAGCTGTCCCTGTGACAAGCTTGACGCATGCTTGATAAGCAAGCGTCAAAGTAGCAGGCGCATTGTCGCTGAGACCTGTACCGCCAGGCTCTGACGAGTCACAGGCAGCCAGTGGGAGCAAGCGCTGCCTGTAATAATGATGGCAGACACTGCTCCCGAGCGCCCGTAGGTTCTGCGGTGAAAAGTTTGAACAAAGTAAGTTTAAGCCAAGAGGCTAAGTGGGTAAAATCGAGGGGCTGATTGGCGTAGAAGTCGGAGACTTTCCGACGTCAGTACGACAAGACTCTAACCAGCAGCGAAAACGCTTGATCGCATACATGTCCGAACTCCCATCGCTTGCAGAATCGGGCTCAAACATGCTCTGTAGCATGCAAGCCGCAAGTTGTGGCTCGATCGGGCGGTAACTCGTACAGTATAAATCCAATAGACCTTGAAGAGAGAAGAGGAAGGCTGAGAGATGGGAAGATCCCTCAGCCCGCGGCCTTCAGATTACTCCATGTGCTAGAGCGGTGTTGGCCTTGTTGCTATTATGGGGGCGGGACGCACGCAAGTCAATAGCTTATCGTGCCCTCGCCTGGTAGCTAAACAAACGGCCAACCCTTTAATAAGTTTCATCGGCGGCCCGGGCATCGTTGCTAGCCCGTCAGTCGACTCGATGACATACCGAAGGGGGTGGTGTGTATTACGTAAGCTAGACGATTGGCGATTGTTTCCGAACTCGGTGTTTTTTCGGGCCATGCAAGGAGGCAAAGTATTGGTTCAAACCCCGGGATCGAAGGACGACATTACTGGGTGCTGTCATGTCGGCCGGAAGTAGTCGCAAAGCAACGACCCAAGCACCGTTTGATTAGCAATTGAATGCAACCATCTAAAGGAGGAAACACGCTACCATGAAGAAGTCACTACTGTTGATCGCTCTGATGCTGCTGGTTGCTGTTCCCGCAATGGCAGCGAGAGTAGCTTCGGTTCCCATCACTCACGAGACATCGCTTGTATACCAGGCATATCCTGGTAACAGCGACGGAACCGACCTTGAGTTCCTGGGCTATCTGGGCACGGGCGAGGATGTTATCACGGCTGTCCCGGGCGTTCTTTCGATCGTCCCCGGTGACAACTGGGAGAACTTCGTCGGCGCCGCTCAGGAAGATCCTGCAGTCCCTTACACGATCAAGAACGTGGTTCTGTGCAAGCAGACCCCGTCGGTCATCCAGTGCGCGGACATCTTCCCTGCGAAGACCATCTGCCAGCAGGGAACACCGAACATTCGCCTCTGGTGGCCTCTGATGTACGAGGCTCCTGGAACGTGCTGGACGCTCACCATCCTCTACGGAACTTCCGTTCCCTACGACGATGACGGCGCTGGCCCGAACCCGGCCGGCTACGTTCACACCGAAGTCTGGGTGTGGTGTGTAGACGCGACGCTGGAGAGCCTTGAGAATCTCCTGGACCTGTTCCATGAGCTTCCCTTCGGCTTGGACGAAGTTCCCCTGATCTCTGACGAGGAACTGTTCCCGATCCTCCAGGACAAGATCGATGCCATCGAGGCTGCCCTTGAGGGCTCCGTGCCGGATCCGACGACTGCCGGGATGATCCTCGGCGACTTCGAGATGGAAGTCATGGATGCCTGCATCCCCGTATCGCCGATGACCCCGGCCCCGACGGGCCCCGGAACCGGCATTGCGAACACGCTGGAGAATCCGGCATGCTGCAAGCTCATGGTTGACGCTGAGTTCATCGGCTTCGACTTGGGCATCTTCCTGCCGGCGAAGTAAGGACAACTACAGAGTATGCGCGGACGGGGAAACCCGTCCGCGCTGCTTCGGTCATAAGTCGACCGGTTGACCACCCCCTTATAACAACTGGAGATACTGATGGGACGGTATCTGACGCCGCTAATGATACTGTTCGCCATTGCCGTGCCGGCGATGGCGGCAAGGGTTACTTCCGTGCCGATCATGCACGAGACCGACTTTGTCTTCCAGGCCTATGCCGTTCGAGACGGTTCGCCGCTCGATGTCATTGAGGCAGTTCCGGGCGTTCTATCGATCGTACCCGGAGAGAACTGGGAGAACTTCGTCGGAGCAGCGCAAGAGGATCCGGCAGTACCCTACGTTATAAAGAACGTGGTCCTGTGCAAGCAGACTCCCTCTGTCATCCAGTGCGCGGATGTGTTTCCTGCAAAGACGATTTGTCAACAGGGAACGGGAAGCATCCGCCTCTGGTGGCCGCTGATGTACGAGGTCCCCGGCACCACCTGGACGCTCACGGTTGTCTACGGAACAAATGTTCAGTATGACGACGACGGCGCAGGTCCGAACCCGGCCGGCTACGTTCACACCGAGGTGTGGACGTGGCAGGTCCAGGCGACTCTGGAGAGCCTCGAGAGCCTCTTGTCGCTCTTCCACGAGCTGCCGTTCGGTCTGGATGAAGTCCCTCTCATATCCGATGAGGAACTGTTCGTGGCCTTGCTTGGCAAGGTTACGGAGATCCAGGCAAGCGTCTGTACGAACGACCAGGCGGGCATGGGTCTTCTACTCGGCGATTTCGAGATGGAGGTCATGGATGCGTGCATTCCCGTCTCGCCGGAGACTCCGGCCCCAACGGGCGCAGGAACCGGCATTGCCAACTCGCTGGAGAACCCAGCATGCTGCAAGCTCCTGGCTGACGCCGAGTTCATCGGCTTCGACCTGGGCATTCTGCAGCCGAAGAAGTAACGGCGATCGGCCTGCATCGCAGGCCGTTTCGCCCTACTCAGTCATCAACGGCCCCGGCCTTTGACCGGGGCCATCCATAAAGGAGTTACGACCATGAAGAAGTACTTGTTGCCGCTTGCCGCAGTACTTCTGGTTGTCTCACTACCTGCATTCGCAGCCAGGACAGCGACAGTTCCGTTGACGCATCCCGAGATGATCGTCTTCCAGGTTTACCCTGGAAACAGCCTCGACAGCGAGGTGGCGTTCGCGGGATACGAGGGGATAGTCCCCGGGGACCTGATCACTGTCGTACCAGGCATACTGTCGATCGTTCCCGGCGATAACTGGGCGAATTTCGTCCAGGCCGTACGCGATAACCAGCCATATACGATCAAGAACGTGGTCATCAGAAAGACGACGCCTGAGCTGAATCAGTGCGCAGACCTCTTCCCGGCTAGAGTCGTGAGCCTGGGCGGAACACCCAACGTCAGACTCTGGTGGCCTACCATGTTCGAGGTCCCAGGCACAACCTGGACGCTGACTATCGTTTACGGGACGACTACGCCGTATGACGACGACGGACCGACGGGACCCAACCCTCCATCCTACGTGCATACCGAAGAGTGGGTCTGGAGAGTTGACGCATCTCTCGAGCAGATAGAGCAATTGCTCGCTCTGTTCCACGAGGTGCCGTTTGGTACAGACGAGGTTCCTCTCATCTCCGATGAGGATCTCCTCGTGGCTCTTCTCGACAAGTTGGACTTAATGGGGAATACCACCGAACCTCTAGCTCTCGCGAACTTGTTCGCGGATTTCGAGATGGAAGTGATGGACGCGTGTATCCCTGTTTCCCCGAGATATCCGAATCCAACCGGAAGCGGAACGGGCATCGCCAACTCACTCGAGAATCCTGCATGCTGCAAGCTGCTGGTCGACGCCGAGTACGTTGGAGTTAAACTCGGTGTGCTGCAGCCTGGTAAGTAGATAGTGAAGTACGACTAGGTGCGGAGTAGAGGGCTCCGTCCGCAAGGGCGGAGTCCTCTTCTAGAAGAGAGACTGATCGTGGGAAAAGCGATACTGCTCATTGCACTGGCGATCCTGCTTTTCTCGCTGCCGACGATGGCGGCGAGAAACACGGTTGTTCCAGTGGTGAATACGACGAATATCGTATACCAGGCCTACACATTCCGTGCCGGAGTGGGACCGTCGGTGTGCCGCCGATACTCGCCGTGTCGGGAGTATTGTCACTGACGCCTTCCGACCTCCTGCAGTCCGCGGTGGGGCAGATACCCTTCACGATCAAGAGTACTATCCTTCAGAAGAAGACTCCCTCCTTTGTCCAGTGCGCAGATGTCTTTCCCGCCGGCACGGTCAGCCAACAGGGAGCGGCGAACGTCCGCCTCCAGTGGCCGCTGATGTACGAAACCCCGGGGACGACATGGACGCTCACGATCGTATATGGCACGTCATCCCCGTACGATGATGACGGGACTGGGCCGAATCCGCCGTCCTACGTTCACACCGTGGTGTGGACCTGGCGTGTGGAAGCGACCCTCCAGAGCATGAAGGACCTGTTGGTGCTGTTCCATCAGTTGCCGTTTGGAACAAGCGAAACACCGCTGATCTCGGATGAGGCGCTCTATGGCCAGCTTCAAGAAAAGCTTGACGAGATCATCGTGAAGGTTGCCACGCAGAAGACCGCTGCCGCCGGGCTTCTTCTGGCAGACTTCGAGATGGAGGTCATGGACGCCTGCATCCCCACCCCACCAACAGAACCGAATCCCGGCGGAGCCGGAACGGGTATCGCCAATTCGGCCGAGAACCCGGCATGCTGCAAGCTCATGGTCGATGCAGAGTACGTCGGAAAACAGCTCGGCATCATGCAGTGATCCCGAGCCGCCACCTGAGAAGTTGAAGGCACTGGTGCCGCCGGTTGCCATTCGACCCTCGAAGATGGTACTGAGACATTCTACCCCACCCACAGGCTGGTGTTGACATCCTGAGCCGGACGCGGCTCGGGATCGATCGGCACTGCCCGCGGAAAGACTGACCTTTCACCCCACAGCAGCGCTCTGTGTCGTTTACGGCATAGGGTGCGCCCTCGGTTCGGTACGTCCGTGCACGGACGAACCGACCCGGGGGCAATGACACCCCACGGTCTGGAGAGAGAAAGATGAAGAAAGCAATTCCGCTGCTTATCGCCGCGCTCGCGGCGATCTCGCCGCCATTGCTCGCCGCCAGGATCACCGTCGCGCCGGCCAATCACGCGCCGATCCCGGTGTACGAGGCCTATCGGGGTAGCAGCAATCAGACGGACTGCTTCGACATGGGTTACGCGGGCGTAGGATGGGATGCGATCACCGTCGTGCCCGGGGTCCTTGCTATAGATCCCGGACCTGCGTGGTCGAACTACATCAAGGCCGCCCAAGAGGGTGTACCCTACGCGGTCAAGAACGTCGTGCTGCGGAAGCAGACGCCGACCCCGATACAATGCGCAGACGTCTTCCCTTCGCGTTTGGTCCAGCAACAGGGAACGCCCAATATTCGCCTAACGTGGCCGCTGATGTACGAAGTCGCCGGGACTACATGGACGCTCACCATCCTCTATGGCACCACCCAGCCGTACGATGATGATGGAACCGGGCCAAACCCGGCCGGGTACGTCCACACCGAGATCTGGCAGTGGCAGGCAGAAGTCACGCTGGACAGCCTGAAGAGCGTCCTGGTGCTCCTGCACCAACTGCCCTTCGGCACGAGTCAGACCCCGCTGATCTCTGATGAGATACTCTACGAGACACTCCAGTCCCAACTCGAAGAGGTCGCGGCGGCAAAGGTCATCGCCAACGATCTGGTCGCGGCCGGCCTCGCGCTCGGCCAATTCGAGATGATCTTGATGGACGGCTGTCTGGCCGTCCCACCCTCTCGGCCCAATTCGACCGGCCCGGGCACGGGTGTCGCCCAGACCGCAGAGAACCCCGCATGCTGCAAACTTCTCACAGACGCGGAGTTTCTGGGCTTCAACCTTGGCATCTACCAACCGAAAAAATAGTATGTGCTCGCCCGATAATATGGTAAGTGCTATGTGTGTGTTTTGCTGAACGACAGCTCAGCAATAAAGTCTGCCGTTGAGGTTACTAAGGCTCAGTTTGTGGGTATAACAGAATGTGCCGTCTGTACAGGCGGTGGCCGTGCTTGCGCACGCATTCATTAATTCCGCGATCGTCAGCCGCAGGTTATACGATTACTCAGGAGGTAAGGCATGCAGTCAAGGCATTATGTGATCTCGGTTGTGGCAATACTTGTCGCGCTATGTTCCGGGCAATCGGACGCCAAACCAAAGATCGACACCGTAGTCTACGAGGTCAAGATGAAATCGCCGCAGGGCGACATGGGAACCCGAAAGATGTACAAGAAGGGCGATTTCTTCTTGTGGGAGGCCGACACCTCGGGGCTGAAGTTGAAGTTTGTCAGGAACAAGGATGGCGCCTTCGCGATTAATCCGTTTGGACGGTTTGCCGGCAAGTACCCTCCCGGCTCGAACCGCGAGTCCCCGATGACATTCCTGCCCGGGCCCGCCGGCGACGTGAAGGATTTCCTCAAGAAGAATGAGGCCAAGAAAGAGGGCCAGGAGACGATAGGGAAGACACTCTGCGACATCCACACTTACACCGAAAAAGAGACCAAGTGGCAGTGCAAGCTGTGGGTCGAGCAGAAGACCCTCAGACCCGTGAAGATGCTGATGACCGGCGCGAAGAAGAACGACTGGGTCGATGTCACCTACGTTAGCTACAGGACCGGTGGAGTGATCGCCGAATCCAGATTCGCGTTGCCCAAGGACATGGAAATTCGTCCGATGCCAAAGCCGAAAGAGGAAGCGCCGAAGAAAGAAGGCGACGCAGCACCTGCCCCACCGGCAGAGAAGAACTAGGAGGCCGAATCGATGGGTTCTCGTGACTACAGGAAGCCGCTCCTGCTAACGGCTGCAGTGGCGGCAGTCGCCATCGCAGGCGTCTTTGCCGGTTTCACCGCCATCGGTGGCACGGCCCCCGCGAATTCCAAGACACTAGCCATACTCTATACCAATCAGGCATCCGGCCAGATTCGGTCATGCAATTGCACGAAGTTCCGCTACGGAGGCTATGGGCGTGAAGCCACCTTCGTAGACAAGATCCGAGCCGAGAACGCCAACCTGGTCATCATCGAAGGCGGAGACGCCGTGGGCCGTGACGAAGTCGAGCAGGAGAAGCTGAAATCTGAGTTAGCCGTAAATGCGATGGGCGCGATCGGCTACTCCGCCTTCGTTCCGGGTGAAGCCGAGCTAACGTACAACCGCAAGAGTCTTGAGGATTGGACCGTCAACTCGAAGACACCATTCCTCCTTGCCAACGCCAAGTACAAGGACACCGGGAAGCCGGTATGCAGCCGGCCCTACGTGATCCAGAAGCTGCCGAACGGCCTTCGGGTGGCAGTAGTCGGCATCGTGGGCCTTGAGCTTTTCCCGGAAATGTTGAAGATGGGCATCGAGATTGACGTGAGTGACCCTGCGGTCGCTCTGAAGAGCCTGGTGCCGAAGATCCGCCCCCAGGCGGACATAGTGGTCGTTGTCGCCCATTCCGAAGCCGCGAAAGCGAAAGCACTTGCGGGGTTATCCGGTGTGGATGTCGTCATCTGCACCCATTCGTTCGAGAAGCTGGAGATGCCCGCAAAGGGCGAGAACATCGTTGAGGGCTCGACGGAGAAGATCAGCAAGTGCGTTTTCGTCGTCAGCAGTTCACGGTCGGGCTGGAGTGTGGGCAGGCTGGACCTGGAACTCGACGGCAAGGGGATCAAAACGGCCCGCAGCCGCAGTTTCTTCCTTGACCGAGCCTATGAGGAGGCGCCGAACCTCGTCAAGCTGTACAACGAGTACAACGCCAAAGTCGCCGAGGTCACCGCCAGCCAGCAGAACGCGCTCAAGGCCAGATTCGAGGACCTGCTGAAATCCAGAGGGATCGATACATCGAAGCGCCAGCGCGCAACACCGTATGCCGGTTCAGCCGCCTGCAAGACATGCCACGAGGAAGCTTACGACATGTGGGCCGCGTCCCGGCATGCGAATGCTTTCGCCACGCTGAAGAAGACAGGGCAGGAGGCCGATCCTGAGTGCGTCTCTTGCCACACTACCGGCGCTATGCGGCGAGGTGGATTCACGAATATGAAGGACACGCCCGACCTGGCCAACATCCAGTGTGAGGCATGTCATGGCGACGGCACATCCCATGCGGCCAAGCCCGAAGCGGGCTTCGGCGCTGTATCAGAGGATCTCTGTCGTGGCTGCCATACCGAGGCGTACAATCCGGACTTCGATTTCGAGCAGATGCTCAAGCTCATTCCGCATAAGAAGCAGTGAAACCTTGACAACAGAAAACCCTCGGCTGCAAGTGCAGTCGAGGGTTGGTCTGCGTTCTTGATTGGAACTGATCGTCAGGCTATGCGCCGTCTGATCATTGCGCCAAGGCTGGCAACCCCACCGAGCAGGGCAAGCAGGGAACCGGGCTCGGGCACCGGGGTGACTGCGCCATCGAACGTGAACTCGTCGCTCATCACATTGTAGTATGCCGTGAAGAACGGCGCGTAGGTATCAGCGGTTAGCTCGAATCCGCTCAGGCTTTGTTCGGGCCCTGGGTCGTTTCCAATGGCATCAAAGGCGGGCCAGTCAAAGCTGGGATTGATCACCCAGCCCGCCGGCGCAGCGGTAACGGTGTAGTAGCTGGTCGGTACAGCCGGATCCCAGAGGATGTCCAGGTAGGTCGGGATCACGTCACCGGTCGTATCGTTGTTGGTCAACGTGTACACCCAGGAATTTGGCGTCGCCCCTGCCTCGACTGTCATGGAGAACGGGGCAACGGCAAACGCAGATGCGCTGCAGAGGACCAGAAGTGCGAGCATCAGACTCAGCTTCAGTTTCATTTGGTACTACCTCCTTCTGCGGTTAATGATATTTGCAAATGCCTGACTGACCGAACGGGTTAGGCCTGTTCAGGTTTCATACAGACAGTTGGTACATCCTATGCCAACTTTCAGAAACATAATGTGCAAGAAACGTGCCAATCGGCGTTCTCAGCAAAAAAAGGCACTGATTAAGTTGCCAAGCTACCGCTAAAAGTGCGAAGTAACACTGAATGGGGGACACTCTCAATGGCTGCAAAGAAAATACGCGCAAACGCAAACATACTCGGCCTGCTGATATGCATACTCCTCGGGTACACCACCGGTGGCCTCGCATCGGCGTCTCCGATCCCGGGAACGGAGTTCAGCATCGCGAGCATAACCGGCACAGCGCGATACGCACAGGAATACGTTGATGTCTGCGCCGGCGGCGGAATGTACCTCGCGGTATGGCAGGACAAACGCAGCAACGTCGATTACGATATCTATGGTATTCTGCTCGACGCCAACGGGGTGGCACTTACCGCAGAGTCGTTCCTCATATCCAAGATGGTCGGGGGAGCAGCTGCACCGAGCGACCAGTTGTACCCCGCTGTCGGATTCAACGGCACGAACTTCCTCGTTGCCTGGGCAGATCGCCGGGCAGCCAATCTCGTCTACCGGATTTATGCGACGCGAGTCACCACAGCAGGAGAGGTCCTTGACCCGGACGGCATTGCATTCCCGACTGCACCGACGCCGACCGACCAGTTCGTACCGCAGATCGCTTCCAACGGAATCGGCTGGGAAGTGGTCTGGCAGGAGAAGAGTTCGACGGGAAGCGATGACGTGTACGGCATAGCGGTCAGCAGTTCCGGCACCATGGGCAGTCGAGTTGCCATTGCCTACAGAGTAGACAACGAGCAGTGGCCGACCATCGCCTGGAATGGCACCAACTTCCTCGTAGTATGGCAGGATCTCCGCAACGCAGAATCGACGGGCACGGATATCTATGGCAGCCGGCTCACCTCGGCGGGCGCGAAGGTCGCCGGCTCGGAGAAGATGATCTCGACTGCAGTCGGCTCATCAACGAATGGAGCGGCCGGACCGCAGACCGTTCCATCGGTAGCGGCAAACGGATCCGGGACCTGGCTGATCGTGTGGCAGGATGCCCGAGGCGCCGACGATGACATCTACTGCGCACGGATGAACAGCGCGGGGACAGTGCAGGACCTGGGGGGAGTCCTCGTCTCGTCGGTGACGAACGACCAGGAGGAACCGAGCGTCGGATGGGACGGCACGAACTTCCTGGCCGCCTGGCGGGATAAGAACGCAGCCTATGGAATCCGAGGCGCTCGCATCAACTCGAGCGCGGTGGTCCAGGATGCCTCCGGTATACTGATCACCAGCGCTGCGGTCGGTCAGTATGGTCCCGCAATCGCCAGTCAGAGCGGGAGCAGCCTGGTTGGTCTGTACACTCTGGACATGAGTCCGAACGTCTATGGCGTGCGCGTGACCTCGGCCGGAGTCGTAGGCAGTCTGACCGAATGGTCGATCTGCTTCCAGGACCAGCCGCAGTTCAGCGCGGCATTCGACGGCACCAACTACACGGTTGCCTGGGCTGACCGCAGGTCGGGCATGTACCGGGTATACGCCGCCAGGGTCTCCACGAGCGGCACGGTTCTCGATGCCGGCGGAGTGCTGGTAACGACCACGGCAACAGGAGATCAGACGGAGCCGGCGATCTCATGGAACGGCACCAACTACCTTGTGGTCTGGACCGAGCAGGGCGCCACATCCTCCGACGTCAAAGGCATGAGACTGACGACGGCTCTTGCGCGAGTCGATGCCGGTCCGCTGAATCTGTGCGTCCTCGATCTCGATCAGCATTCGCCTGCGGTAGCATGGAGCGGAACAAACTGGCTTGTGGCCTGGGTGGATTACAGGAGCGCGGTGGCGCCGAACTACTACTGCGACATTCGCGGTGCGAGGGTCACCGCCGCCGGCGCCATAACGGCGGTCTCTGCGATCGCCGGCGCGGACAACAATCAGTTCGCACCGAGCGTGGCTTCGTGCGGCGGGAATTTCCTCGTGGCCTGGGAGGACTATCGCAGCGGATCAGCCGTCGTTTACTGCAGTCGGGTTACGAGCACCGGTACAATCCAGGACGGCGCTGGAGTCCAGGTTCCGTGGACGGCTTACAACAATATTCAGCCCAAAGTGGCATCCGACGGAACGAACTACTTCATAGTGTGGAGCGACAAGCGCGCCGGTTGGTCGAACGACAACATCTATGGAGTCCGCATGTCGACAGCCGCGGCACGTCTCGATCCGGCGGATATCCTCGTATGCGGCGCGACGAAGGGCCAGGTGGCCCCATCAGCTTTCTGGAACGGAACCAACTACCTGGTCGCATGGCAGGACTACCGCAATTCAACTACTGCCGGGTACGATATCTACCTCAACCAGGTGAGCGCCGCCGGGGCGGTTGTCGATCCAGCCGATAGACTCATCTCCGGCGGACCCCATTCGGAGGTCAACCCTGCAATCCTCGCGACGGGAGGACAGGGGCTGGCGCTCTACAGCAACTTCGTTAACGCTACGTATCGGACCGCGGGCGAATTCTCTCCGAGCCGCCACCCGTTCCGGCGGTGACGGACGATGGCGCGTACAGCATGAGCCCCAACTCGCTGCATGCGACTTGGAGCGCAGCGCCCAGGGAGGCTGAGGTCGCCGAGTACCGATACGCGATCGGCACCACCGCCGGAGGTACCGAGATTGTCGGATGGACATCCGCAGGTCTTCTGACCGGAGTCACCCACATCGGTCTGTCGCTTACTGACGGTGTGATCTACTACTTCGCCGTCCAGACAAGGAATGCGTCCGGCACGTGGGGCGATCCGGGGATGAGCGATGGCATCATGGTCGATGCGAGCGCTCCAACAATACCGTCCGTCACCGATGACGGCGCTTATCTGACATCCAACAGCCTCCACGCAACCTGGAGTTCCGGAGATCCGCACACCGGCATCCAGGAATACCAGTACGCGATCGGAACATCGTCCGGGGCAATCGATGTTGTCGGCTGGACATCAACCGGCACGGGCACAGGAATCACGAGATCTGACCTGACGCTCGCCGACGGGACGTCCTACTTCTTCTCGGTCAAGGCCAGGAACGCCGCCGGAGGGTGGAGCGTCCCCGGAAACAGCAATGGGATCATGCACGACGCATCCGCTCCTTCAACGCCGGTCGTCACGGATGACGGCGCATACACCGCGAGTTCGGCGTCGCTCCATGCAGCATGGACGTCATCCGATCCACACAGCGGAATCCAGGAGTATCAGTACGCGATAGGTACTACGGTTGGCGGGATCGATATCGTGGGCTGGACGTCCACAGGCACGACCACCGAAGTGACAAAGGCAGGACTATCGCTCACCGACGGCACGACCTATTACTTCTCAGTGAAGGCAAGGAACGGCGCAGGCGCATGGAGCACCGCCGGAGACAGCGACGGCATCGCGGTCGATACGTCTGCTCCCACGGCGCCGGTTGTCACTGACGACGGCGCTTACACTACAGACGTGACATCACTTCACGCGACTTGGACGGGCTCTGAATCTGAGAGCGGCATCGATGAGTATCAGTATGCGATCGGTACCTCGATGGGCGGAAACAACATCGTGGACTGGACGTCCACCGGCACCACCGCAGAGGTGACGCACACGGGGTTATCGCTCAGCGACGGCACGACCTACTACTTCTCAGTGAAGGCAAAGAACGGAGCAGGCACTGGGGCGCCGTGGGGAACAGCGACGGGATCATGGTCGACACATCTGCTCCCACAACGCCGGGGGTCACTGATGATGGAGTCTACACCACAAGTGCCACGACCCTTCATGCGACTTGGACCGCTTCCGATCCTCAGAGCGGAATTCAGGAGTACCTGTATGCGATCGGTACCTCCATCGGCGGAAACAACATAGTAGACTGGACGACCACGGGCACGACAGCCGGGGTCACCAGGACGGGACTATCGCTGATCGATGGAACAGCCTACTACTTCTCCGTGAGGGCAAGGAATGGCGCGGGAGCCTTGGGCACCGCCGGAAATAGCGACGGTATCACCGCTGACGCGTCTGCTCCCTCGACGCCGGTTGTGACTGACGATGGAGCTTACACCACGAGTTCAACGTCCCTGCACGCGACCTGGACCGCTTCGGATCCTCAGAGCGGAATCGTGGAGTATCAGTATGCTATAGGTACTTCTGTTGGCGGGAACAACATCGTGGATTGGACCTCCACAGGGACGACAGCCGGGGTCACCAGGACGGGACTATCGCTGATCGATGGAACAGCCTACTACTTCTCCGTGAGGGCAAGGAACGGAGCGGGAACCTGGGCCACTGCCGGAAACAGCAACGGTATCACCGCCGACGTGTCTGCTCCCCCGACACCGGTCGTGACTGATGACGGCTCATACACTACGAGTTCAACGTCCCTGCATGCAGCCTGGACCGCCGCCGATCCTCAGAGCGGCATCCAGGAGTATCAGTATGCGATCGGTACTTCCATCGGCGGGAACAACATAGTAGATTGGACATCCACAGGCACGACAGCCTCGGTCACCAGGACGGGACTGGCGCTGATCGATGGAACGGCCTACTTCTTCTCAGTGAGGGCAAGGAACGGCGCAGGCACATTGAGCACCGCCGGGAACAGCGACGGCATCGTGGCCGACACGACTCCTCCCACCAGACCGGTGGTCGTTGATGATGGCGACTACATGAACCACACCACCTTGCACGCAACCTGGACATCTGGAGACCCGCACAGCGGCATCCAGGAATACCAGTACGCGCTCGGTACTACTCTCGGCGGAAACAACGTACTGGACTGGACATCCACTGGCACGACAGCCGCGGTCTCGAAGACAGGATTGTCGCTCACAGATGGACTGACATACTACTTCATGGTGAGGGCGAGGAACGGAGCGGGAGACTGGAGCCTCGCAGGGAACAGCAACGGGATCATAGTCGATGCGTCCGCTCCCACTACGCCCGTAGTCATGGACGACGGCCTATACACCTCGAGTTCCACTTCGCTTCATGCCACGTGGACCACATCATCCGATCCACACAGTGGCATCCTGGAGTATCAATATGCCATAGGCACCTCCATCGGCGGGAGCAACATTGTGGACTGGACGTCGACAGGCCTGAGCACTGCGGTCACAAAGACAGGGCTATCGCTCATCGATGGGGCGACGTACTACTTCTCGGTGAGGGCCAGGAACGGCTCGGATATGTATAGCTCTGCCGGAAACAGCGATGGTATCACGGCGGAGGGATCTCCTCCCACGACACCGGTTGTGACTGATGACGGCGCATACACCACGAGTTCAACGTCCCTGCATGCAAGCTGGACGTCATCCGATCCTCAGAGCGGAATCGTGGAGTACCAGTATGCCATAGGTACTTCTGTCGGCGGGAACAACATCGTAGATTGGACGTCCACGGGGACGACAGCCTCGGTCACCAGGACAGGACTGTCGCTGATCGACGGAACGGCTTACTACTTCTCGGTGAAGGCCAGGAACGGCGCGGGAGCTGGAGCCTCTCAGGGAACAGCAACGGGATCGTGGTCGACGGATCCGCTCCCTCGACACCAGTTGTGACAGATGACGGCTCATACACTACGAGTTCAACGTCCCTGCACGCGACCTGGACCGCTTCGGATCCTCAGAGCGGCATCCAGGAGTACCAGTATGCGATCGGTAGTTCCATCGGAGGGAACAACATCGTGGACTGGACGTCAACAGGCACGACAACCGGAGTCACCAGGACAGGGCTGTCGCTGATCGACGGGACGGCCTACTTCTTCTCGGTGAGGGCCAGGAACGGCGCGGGAGCCTGGGGTACTTCCGGAAACAGCAACGGGATCGTGGTCGACGGATCCGCTCCCTCGACGCCGGTTGTGACTGATGATGGGGTCTACACCACAAATGCAACGACCCTTCATGCGACATGGACCGCTTCCGATCCTCAGAGCGGAATCGTGGAGTACCTGTATGCGATCGGTACTTCCATCGGAGGGAACAACATCGCGGAGTGGACGTCCACGGGCACGACAGCCGGGGTCACCAGGACGGGACTATCACTGATCGACGGAACGGCCTACTACTTCTCGGTGAGGGCAAGGAATGGCGCGGGAGCCTTGGGCACTGCCGGGAATAGCGACGGTATCACCGCTGACGCATCTGCTCCCTCGACGCCGGTTGTGACTGACGATGGAGCTTACACCACGAGTTCGACATCCCTGCATGCGACTTGGACCGCTTCGGATCCTCAGAGTGGCATCGTGGAGTACCAGTATGCCATAGGTGATTCTATCGGCGGGAACAACATAGTAGACTGGACCTCCACAGGCACGACAGCCTCGGTCACCAGAACAGGACTGTCACTCGTCGACGGGACGACCTACTACTTCTCAGTGAGGGCCAGGAATGGCGCGGGAACCTGGGCACCGCCGGAAACAGCAACGGTATCGCAGCCGACGCGTCCGCTCCCACGATACCGGTTGTCCTTGATGATGGAGCCTACACCTCGAATACGACGACCCTGCATGCAAGCTGGGGCGCCTTCGATCCTCAGAGCGGCATCCAGGAGTACCAGTATGCGATCGGTACTTCCATCGGAGGGAACAACATCGTGGACTGGACGTCCACAGGCACGACAACCGGAGTCACCAGGACGGGGCTGTCGCTTACCGACGGGACGGCCTACTTCTTCTCCGTGAGGGCAATGAACGGCGCGGGAGCCTGGGGTACTTCCGGAAACAGCGACGGTATCACCGCTGACGCGTCTGCTCCTTCGACGCCGGTAGTCACGGACGATGGCGCATACACCTCTAGTTCAACATCACTCCATGCGACCTGGACCGCGTCTTCCGATCCGCACAGCGGCATTCAGGAGTATCAGTACGCGATCGGTACCTCCGTTGGCGGAAACAACATCGTGGACTGGACGACCACAGGAATGAGCACTGCGGTCACCAAGACAGGGCTATCGCTCGTCGATGGGACAACCTACTACTTCTCGGTGAAGTCGAGGAACGGCTGCCGGTGCCGGGGCACTGCCGGAAACAGTGACGGAATCACCATGGCCTCGGATCCTCCGTCGACGCCGGTGGTCACTGACGACGGCGACTACACGCTGCCGGATATGCTCCATGCGACATGGGTCGTCGCGAATCCGCACGGGGCCATCATGGAGTATCAGCTTTCGATCGGAACGTCGGTCGGAGGAACCGATATTCTGGGCTGGACCTCCGCCGGGACTGCTACCGATGTCACGCGGACTCTGCTCTCCCTCGAAGAGGGCAACACGTATTACATGAACGTCAAAGCCCGAAATGCCGCCGGACTCTGGAGCGCAGTCGGCTCGAGCAATGGGATCGTAGTCCCGCCCGCATTCGCATCCATCCTGGACGCGAAGTCAGTGCCGAACGGACAGGGGATGAGGCTGAGCGGCAAGGTGGTCACAGCCGGCACCGCGAGCCTTCCCGACCTGCCCGGACCGGCCTACTTCTACATCCAGGAATCGAGTGGCATCATCGGCATCAAGGTCGTCAACTCGACGACGATCGCGACCGGAAGTATCGTCGATATCGCCGGTGTGATCGAGGCTCCGGACGGGGAGCGACAGATCACCGCTTCCGTCACAAGGGTGGTCGGACCGAGCGGAACAGTGCCTGGCGCTATCAATATGGCCGACAAAGCGATCGGCGGCGCCGCGCTCAATCTGTACACACCCGGCGTATACATGGACTCCGGCCCACATAATGTGGGTTCAATTATCAAAAGTTGGGGTAAAGTAACATACGCTGGAGGGGTAGGCGTAGACTACTTCTACCTGAACGGCGGCTGCTTCCTGAGGGATGGATCAGGCCACGTAGGCATCAAAATCTACTGCGGCACACTCACGAAACCGGCTGTCGGTTCCTCCGTACTCGTAACGGGCATCAGTTCCTGTGAACCGTTCTCCAGCAATCTGGTGCGCCGAGTGCTCGCCACGGAGATAATCGAATACCCATAGCGAAGGATGTGTTGACCGATTGACTGTGGACAGACTGCTGTCCCGAATCAAGCCGACGTTGTGCAGCGCGCTCATTGCGAGCGCGCTGCTATTCGCATCTGAGGCCGTTAATGCTGAGCTTGCGTCAGGAATCTGGCCCAAGTTTCACGCCAATACTCGCAACACGGGTCTGAGCACCATCAACGGGCCCGACGGTGACAGCCTGGACTGGATGTTCACTACCGGCGGCGAGATCGCATCATCCCCCGCCATCGCACCGAACGGCAGGATCTACTTCACTTCCCGAGACCAGTATCTGTATGCAGTGAATCCTGACGGAACGATGGCCTGGCGCTATGACATCAACACGACCCTCGCGGCCTCATCGCCGGCGATTGGCGCAGACGGCACCGTGTACGTGGGCTCCGAGGATCTCTACATCTACGCCATCAACGCCGACGGAACGCTGAAGTGGCGCAAGGGGCTTGGCGGGCAGATCTCGTCATCTCCTACGATCGGCTCGGACGGCAGGATCTACGTAGGGGTAGCGAACGGCAGATTGTATGCTCTGAACCCCGATGGCGTCATCGCCTGGGGATTTCAGACGGGCGCGGCTGTCGTATCCTGTGCGGCCATCGGCTCGGATGGCACAATCTACGTGACATCCAAGGACTACTACTTCTACGCATTGACTCCGGGCGGCTCGATGCGTTGGCGGTTCGCCACCGGCAACAGGATCGAATCATCGCCCGCAATCAGCGATGCCGGCATGCTGGTCTTCGGAAGCGACGATGGTAAGCTCTACTCCAGAACACCGACCAACGGTGCGAACTGGAGCTACACCATCGGCTCGATAGTGAGATCGTCACCCGCTTTCGGCCCGGACGGCACAGTCTACGTCGGAGCGGACGACGGCTACCTCTATGCCTTCCAGGCGAATGGCGTGTTCAAGTGGCGCTACAACACCGGGGGAGTCGTCAGGTCGTCGCCCGCAGTCGGCAGCGATGGCGTTGTCTATGTGGGCTCGCAGGATCACGGCATCTACGCGATCAACCCGGACGGCACGCTCCGATGGCGACACGATACCGGAGGGCAGGTCAACTCCTCACCGGCTATCGGAGCCGGCGGCAAGCTGTATGCGGCTTCTCTGGATGGCAAGCTGTATGCCTTCAGGAGCGATCTGACGCCCCCATCGCAGCCCTCGGTGGTCGATGATGGAAACTACTCCACGAGTGCGAACTCCCTTCATGCCCTGTGGAGTTCATCGGATCCCCAGTCGGGAATCGCCGAATACGTATATGCGATCGGCACGCAGCCGCAGTTCACCGACGTGGCCGGCTGGACATCTGCGGGAACTGCGACCGAGATAACTCGCGGCGGGCTCCCCCTAATCAACGCGACCGTTTACTACATCTCTGTGAAGGCACGGAACGGCGCGGGTCTCTGGTCCGAGATCGGCTCGAGCGACGGCGTAGTGGTGGACTTCACCGCACCGACTATCCCGATCGTGACCGACGACGGAGCGTTCACAGCATCCCCGAGTACTCTCCATGCTTCGTGGAGCGCATCCGACCCGGAAACCGGCGTGGCGGCATATGAGTATTGCATAGGAACGAGCCCCGGTTCGACCGACGTCTCGGCCTGGACATCTGCGGGCACTTCGGCGGAGGTGACCAGGACTGATCTGAGCCTGACGAGCGGGACCACCTGCTACTTCGCAGTCCGAGCGAGAAGCGTCGCCGGGCTGTGGAGCGACCCCGGGATCAGCGATGGAATCGTCATCGACCTGACACCACCTCCTGCGCCAATTGCCTCCGACGACGGAGATTACACATCGAGCCCGGATTCGCTCCGTGCCTCCTGGACCGCGAGCGATCCGGAGTCGGGCATCACGGGATATGAGTATTCGATCGGATCCACGCTCGGGGGCGATGACATCGTGGGATGGACACCGATCGGAGTCGCGACCGAGGTCACCGCCGGCGGATTGTCGCTCTCCTCCGACACGACTTACTACTTCTCCGTCCGTGCCTTGAACGCCGCCGGTCTGTGGAGCGATCCCGGAAACAGCAACGGGATCACCGTTGACCTGTCCCAGCCTTCGACTCCGACAGTGACGGACGATGGAGTCGCCACATCCTCGCCAGGCGCACTGCACGCCGCGTGGTCATCCGGCGATGCAGAGAGTGGTATCGTCGAGTACAGCTATGCGATCGGCACATCGCCCGGAGCCACCGACGTCGCCGGGTGGACATCCGCCGCAAGTGCGACCGAAGTCACGCGGGACAACCTGAGCCTGGTCAGCGGAACGACCTACTACTTCGCAGTGAAGGCACGAAACGGCGCGGGCCAATGGTCGGTGGTAGGTATGAGCGATGGCATTCTCGTGGACCTCACCGCCCCGACTGCGCCCGTCGTCACCGATGACGGCCAGTTTACCGTGTCGGGGGATACTCTTCACGCAGCGTGGAGCGCTTCTGATCCCGAAACCGGAGTCTCGGCATACGAGTACTGCATCGGAACCGGGCCTGCTCTCACTGATGTCATTCCGTGGACTTCGACAGGCGTCTCGACGGAGGTCACGCGAAACGGACTGGTTCTCTCGAGCGGAACGACCTACTACTTCGGGGTGCGAGCGAAGAACGGCGTCGGGCTCTGGAGCATAGTCGGGGCAAGCGATGGCATCCTGGCAGATCGCACTGCGCCCGGCACGCCGATCGTCACAGATGACGGCCAATTCACCTCGGCGACAAACAGGCTTCACGCTTCGTGGACAGCGACCGACGCGGAGTCAGGGATCATTGAGTATCAATACTCTGTCGGGACGTCCAACGACGGCACGGATATCGTCGGATGGACCTCGGCCGGCGCCGCGACCGAGGTCACCATCGAGGGGCTTTCACTCTCCGACGGCGGAACGTACTACATCTCCGTACGCGCCAAGGACAACGTCGGCTGGTGGGGTGCTCCCGGGAGCAGCGACGGGATCACCGTTGATCTCTCGAAACCGTCGACTCCAATGGTGACCGATGACGGCGATATCACGTACTCATTTGGCTCCCTGCACGCCGTCTGGGAGGCGGACGATGCTCAGAGCGGCATTGCGGAATACAGCTATGCGATCGGCACATCCCCGTATGCGACGGACGTAGCAGGCTGGACATCTTCCGGTCCGTCGGCCGGGATCAACAGGACCGGCTTGTCGCTCACCGATGGCATCTCCTACTACTTCACGGTCAAGGCAAGAAACGGAGCCGGACTCTGGAGCGATGTGGGAGTCAGCGACGGCATCAGTTGCATGGCAGCCTCGGCCTGGCCGAAGTTCCGGGCCAATGCCATGAACAGCGGAGTAAGCGAGTTCCAGGGATCCCAGTATGGCGCTCTCCTCTGGGAGTTCTCCACCTACGGATGGGTCGAATCGTCACCGGCGATTGCAGGCGACGGGACGGTATATATCGGGTCGAGCGACGGCGCGCTGTACGCCATCGGTCGTGACGGCAACATGCAGTGGCATCTGGAGACGGGAGGTCCCGTCGATTCCTCTCCCGCGATCGGCCCGCACGGTGAGATCTACTTCGGCTCGTACGACTTTCATCTCTATTGTGTCAGCGCGAGCGGCGCGCTCAAATGGAGCTACCGGACTTCAGACATGATCTGGTCCTCACCGGTCGTATCCGCCGATGGCACGGTGTATGTGGGCTCGCAGGACGGTTGCCTCTACGCGATCCGGCCCGACGGCACTCTGCGCTGGAAGTATCAGTCAGGCGGAGCGGTCTGGTCGTCGCCGGCGCTCAGCGAGGACGGAGTCCTCTACTTCGGCAGCGGAGATAACTACATCTACGCAATCGACGCCGAGACCGGAGACTTCGTATGGAGGTACCGGACGGACACGGCGGTCGACTCGTCACCCTGCATCGGCCCCGACGGCACGATATACGCGGGATCGGGCGACAACTACTTCTACGCGCTGAACCCTGATGGAACCCTGAAGTGGCGCGTCTACACCGGCTGGCCGACCGATTCCTCCGCCGCGATAGGCCCGGATGGCACGATATACGTCGGGGCGGGCCATAACTGGACATACGGCATGCTGTTTGCATTCAATCCCGACGGCACTCAGAAGTGGGTCTACGAGCTGGCTGGACAAGTCAAGTCATCGCCTGCTGTCGGCGCAGACGGGGTGATCTACTTCGGAGCGGGTGACGGATATGTGTACGCATTGGACTCTGACGGCACTCTGAAATGGCGTCACTACACGGAAGCGGCAGTCTTGTCATCCCCCGCCATCCACAGGGACGGGATGGTATGTGTCGGATCGAGCACCGGCCGCGTCTACGCATTCAAGGATTCCGGCATCGATGACGGTACCCCGCCAACCAGACCCATCGTCACCGATGAAGGCGCCGCCACGCTCAGCACGGACAGCCTGACCGCATCCTGGACATGCAGTGACCCTGAGTCCGGGATCGCCGAATACCGATATGCCATTGGCACGTGGCCCGGCACTGAGAACATCATCCCGTGGACTTCGGCAGGCACGCAGACCTCAGTGACGAGAAACGACCTGAGCCTGACCCAGGGAACGACCTACTACTTCTCCGTGAAGGCGCGAAACACGGCTCGCATGTGGAGTCTTACAGGAGTATCCGACGGAATCACCGCCGTTCGCGCCGAAAACACTCGGAGCATCGGCGCAACGGAGCACCTGCCGGACGAAACGCTCGTCTATCTTGAGAGTAAGGTTACGACCGCCTCGTTTGCCGATTGCTTCTACGTCCAGGAGGGCGATCGATCCGCGGGCATCAAGATCCTGCCAAACGGAAGGCCGATCCCGCCTGAGGGCACGTCGGTGACGCTGGTTGGCAGGATGACAACCGACAATGGTGAAGCCGCGATCCTCCTCGCCACGATCCACGGTGCGGACATCATGCCAATGCCAAGGCCCATGGGCATGGTGGCCCGGGCTACCTGCCTTGGGTTACAGGCGGACCTGCGAACGGCAGGCCCTCCCGGAGTCGGATTAGAGGCGATCGGACTGCTGGTCGTCGCGCACGGGCGGATCACCGCCGTGATGTCGGATTGCTTCTTCGTAGATGATGGTTCCGGAGCGACTGACGTTTCCGGCATCCCCGGGGTGAAGGTGCGCACTCAGGGCCTCTCACCAGGGCGAACAATCGCTCCCCCTGGAGCAGTCGGCGACTGGGCGAGGGTGACGGGAGTGCTCGCCATCGAGCGCACCGCCGCTATCTTCAAGCGTGTGCTTCGTCCGCGCTCCCAGGATGACGCTGCAAAGTCCTGACAGCCTCACCTCCACCAGACGCATCGATAATAAATCTCCGATATGGTTTAACGCTGACTAGCATAGGGAAATAACCCCACTGGATGTCTCAGCAGGCAAGCATGACTCGATTACCGCCGAGGAAGGTGCCCGGGCTGGCTCGGAAGGTATGCAGCCGATGTCATGTGGTGTGTGGAACGGACCCATCGGTGGTTCACTGCGCTGGGATCAGAGGTTCGAGCGCCTGCTCCGACTTCTCCAATCAATGATTCAAAGGAGGAATCGCACTGCAATGAAGAAAACACTGTTAGTCCTCACAGCCGTTCTGCTTGTCATGTCAGTCCCTGCGTACGCGGCCAGAGTATTGGCGGTACCGATCACCCATGAGCCGTCGCTGGTACTCCAGGCTTATCCAGGTGACAGCGGTGGCACGAACCTGGAGTTCCTTGGCTATCTGGGTACAGGCGATGACGTGATCTCATCTGTTCCGGGAATTCTGTCGATCGTCCCCGGCGACAACTGGGAGAACTTTATCGGCGCCGCCCAGGAGGATCCTGCGGTCCCCTACACGATCAAGAACGTGGTCCTGTGCAAGCAGACCCCGTCGATCATCCAGTGCGCAGACGTCTTCCCTGCGAAGACCATCTGCCAGCAGGGCACACCGAATATCCGCCTCTGGTGGCCTCTGATGTACGAGGCTCCTGGAACTTGCTGGACGCTCACCATCCTCTACGGAACTTCCGTTCCCTACGATGATGACGGCGCCGGCCCGAACCCGGCCGGCTACGTTCACACCGAAGTCTGGGTCTGGTGCGTCGATGCAACACTCGATAGCCTGTCCAATCTGTTGGAGCTCTTCCACGAGCTTCCGTTCGGCTTGGACGAGGTTCCCCTGATCTCCGATGAGGAGTTGTACCCGATCCTCCAGGAAAAGATCGATGCGATCATAGCGGCACTCGCGGCAGATCCGCCTGATCTGGGGACTGCAGGGGCTATCCTCAGCGATTTCGAGATGGAGGTTCAGGACGCTTGCATCCCTGTCTCGCCAATGGCCCCGAACCCGACCGGTCCCGGAACCGGCATTGCTGCCACGCTGGAGAATCCGGCATGCTGCAAGCTCATGGTTGACGCCGAGTACATCGGCTTCGACCTCGGCATCTTCCAGCCGAGCAAGTAGCGGCAATGCTCATACCCCCGGGCTTGGGGAAGTGTTGAGTTAGCTGTCGAACGAACCGAATATCAGTAGTGACAACTAGACCCTCCATCCTCCTTCTACTGAGAAGGAGGATGGAGGGTCTCTCTCTTGTCGCTATGGAGGAAAAGCGATCAGCGTCAGAGCTACTTCACTGTCTGAAACGCGCCGGTCGTTCTGCCAATGTACTCAATGTCTGCGAGCAGCTTGCAGCACGCGGGGTTCTCTTCGCTATTGGCAATCCCAGTCCCCGGTCCGGTCGGACGCGGCCTCGCAGGGGAAACCGATATGCAGGCGTCCATGACTTCCATCTCGAAGTCGCCCAGCAGCATCGCCGCCGAGAGCAGATCCGGCTCCGGCCCGTCCAGGGCTTCCGCTATGCCGCCCAGCTTAGCGAGGAGCACAGGATAGAGCACCTCGTCGGAGATGAGCGGCACCTCGTCGAGGCCGAACGGCAGCTCGTGGAACAGCGCGAGCAGGTCCTTCATGCTGTCCAGAGTCGCATCCATGTACCACTGTCGCGTCTGGGAGTGATAGTAGCCGGCCGGGTTCGGGCCGGCGCCGTCATCGTCGTACTGGTTGTTGGTTCCGTACTGGATTGTGAGCGTCCATGTGGTACCCGGGACCTCGTACATCAGAGGCCACCAGCGGCGGATGCCGGAGGTACCCTGCTGGCAGATGGTCTTCGCAGGGAAGACGTCGGCACACTGGATGATCGACGGGGTCTGCTTGCAGAGAGTGACGTTCTTCAGGTTGTAGGGTATGCCTTCCTGCGCAGCTCGGACGAAATTCGACCATTTGTCACCCGGTACGATCGAGAGCACTCCGGGTACGGCCGAGATCGTGTCGCCGGAGTTTCCCAGGTGACCCATATAGTGTACGTTCGTGCCCTCGGAGCTGCCCGGGTATGCCTGAAGCAGTGCGTGCGGACCCGGAGGAGGCGGAGGCTCGACCGCCGCATTCGCGACCCAGAAGGCGACCGTCACCGGTACGATCTGACCGGGAGCCAGGTTGCCAAGAGACCATTTCATAGCGCCGGCGATCTCAGTCGGCCCCGCGGAAGGGGTGTTGGGAAGCGTGTCGGCGTATATGTTCTGAAGAATACCCGGGGGCGGTGCGCCAACGTGCCCTGCCAGGGTTCCCAGCCCGAACGCTGTCGGCTGGACACTCGAACTGAACCCGACGAGGTCACTTCCCTCCGGCTCCCGCAACGATGCACCGAATGTGGTGATATCGTAGTGGTGTTCCGGCATGCCGCCCTGGTTGTAGAGAGTGGGATCGAATACGCCGAAATTGTTGGGTAAGTTGTCGTCGTTGGGATGCGAGTGCAAGAGCTGGTAGAACGCGAAATTGTTCAGCGCCGAACCCGAGATATTCTGGATCCGATACGTCTGTACCATGACATACTGCGAACTGAACAACGGCCCCTCGGAGCCTAAGCCGCCAGGTCTCAGACCGATGGCCATGCCACCCGGAACGAGCCGCATCTCGACAATCAAGTCGATCAGGAGTTCCTCGTTGACAATACGGCCGCTGCCACTATTGTTTCCCGGTACGGGATTCGCGGGATCATGGAAGGTGGTCAAAGGACCTACGACTTCGAACGTGGAGTTTGTATCGACACCCGCACCCAGGAGTTTCGGCGGAAGAAACATGGACTCTCCGCCGTCTGTCGGGATGCCGTCGAATCTCACCGCCGCCGCCCAATCGCCAGTAAGGACCTCGTGGGCCGGGATCGCGGGGAATGTTACCAACACTCGGTTGGAGTAGCCGAAACCATCAAGCAGGATCTGCCAGTCGGGAGACTGCAAATCCTGCGCATGCGCCTGCATCCCTGCCGCGAACAGAACGATGCACACCAAAACGAACCAATGTCTGCTAATCAGATGCATTTTCCGAACCTCTCCTCCATAGAATTGCTTCCGGCAGGGACTCGAGGTTGCCATACACACTGTTTATTCCCAACTAGCTTGCTCTTCAACCGTGTGATCGAAAAAAACTTTGCAGGAGAAATCAACCAAGCGCCGAATATGGGCACTACGGTACCACAAGCGCTAACTCTGCGAGCGGTTTACCTTAAAGCGTTGTTCTGCAGATGCTCTCTGCAATCTAGGTTTAGGACAAAGAACAATGTGGGTATCGCCAACCATGCTATTGATCGAATGGGTAGTGACACCGATGGTTAGCCGCACTGAGCACTGATCTCGTTGTCTACTCATCTGTTTGGCAACTGTCGAGTTTGGGTAAAGTACTGTAATGTAACTCAACCGCTAAACTGGCGTATGAACGCTTGTATACAGGCGGATGCGGCGCACTCATGATAATGACCTGCATCGAAAGCAGGCGGGAGGGACCTCAAGTTGAGCACCTTCAGATTAGGGGCACTTTGGATCGCAGTGGCGTGTCTGGCGCTGTCGTGCGCAGGCATGTCAATGGCGGATGAACTGGTACGCGGACTAGTCGTCGATAACGGCAGCAAGGCAATCTGGCTGGGGCTGCCTGTTCCTGTGGAAAAGGGGACGGTCTTTAACGTTTATCTGACGCCTGGAGGCGAGCCACTCGCCCGCGTGACCGTGCTGGAGATCACGCCCGACCCGCCGTTCGTGGCGAAGGCGAGCGTGAAACTCCTGCGGAAGGATGCTTTCATCCCCGTCGGAGCGTATGTCGAAGTCACGGGGAACGCTATCCCGGCAACCGATAAGCCGGGAGGATACGATGCGGTAGACCTTCACGATGAAACCGCTCGGCGGCTGATCTTCCGGGCGGGTGTCCTGTTCCTGACCGGCGGTGACGTGAAGGACGAGACCTCATCGACATGGCCGGCCGTTCAGATCACATATCCGATCTGCAGCAAGCCGAATCACGATCTGCAGATCGGCCTGGGATACTGCGGCGGACGCGGAAGTTTTTCGGAGGGCGGACTGGATGGAACTCGCGATATCCAGGTAGTCCCGCTCACCCTTGATATGAGAATACCGATGTCGTACACGCAGACCGGCAACTGGTTCGCCAGAGCCGGTATCGGCGCGTACCTCATCCGCGACCGGAGGACGCTCGGAGCGGCCAGTACGTCGGAAGACGTGGTGGCGTTCGGGTGGCAAGCCGGCTTCGGATACATCTCCGCGCGAGGAAAATCCGCGGAGATACATTACACGGATGTCTCCAGGACTGATTTCCAAGGATTGGTGTTCAGCCTGGGGACACGGTTCTAACGAACCGTAGGGGAGGCCTTCAACGGCCTCCCGAGGGCGGGCGTAGAAGCACCGCCCCTACGGTTGGATGACAATGAAGGGACAAAGGAGGTGTCACAAATGGTGCAGAGAATCAAAGAGCTGTTCGTGGACGAGGAGGGGGCTGCCCTGGTTGAGTACGCCCTGCTTCTGGGCCTGATCGCGGTCGTCGCGATCGTAGCGCTTGGGCCGCTCGGCGTGAAGGTCAAGGACATGTTCGCCAGCGCGGACTCAAAGCTGGTTCCGTAACATCAGGGATGGAGGCCTCATGCCTCTGCGGCTTGACATGTTCCTGTGCTCGGCACGATCCGCTCGTCATCTCTGAGAGGGAAGAGAGCAGCATGGTTGTTCGGCTGGCGGTGCCTGCTGTGTTGATCGCTCTGATCATAGTAGCGGTCTACACCGACGTCAGGTACGGTAAGATATACAACAAGCTTACCCTGACCTGCATAGTGTTGGGGATTATTCTGTCCCTGCTGTCAGCCGGATTGCGCGGGGCTGGTGAGAGCCTTGCGGGAGTCGTATTGGTCTTGCTGCTCTACCTGCTGTTCGCTCCCCTGACGGGGATCGGCGGCGGCGACGTGAAGCTCATGATGGCGGTCGGAGCACTGACCGGCATCAGGATGACAATCTGGTCACTGCTCTTTTCGGCGGTGGTCGGTGGCGTCCTGGCCGTGATCGTCATGATCCGGCACAGAGTCTTGGCTGACACGCTTAAGGGCATGTCCACCAGCCTGATCCTGAGACTGTTCTATCAGGCTCCGGTAGAAATGACAGGTGGGTCCCGAGGGTTGAAGCTCCGGTACAGTCCGGCGATTGCCCTCGGGACCCTGCTGGCATACTTTCTGAAACGGCAGACTTGAGACCGTGGACTGCAGATTGCACTTCGTAGCGAAGGCCGCGGACTGCAGTCTGAAATGGGGTCATACATATGAATACGTGGCGGATGAACAATCGGGGCGTCGCGCTGTTGGAGTTTGTGCTCATAGCCTTACTTCTCATGACGCTTGCCATAGGAATCATAGATTTTGGAATACTTGCCAAGGACAAGATGACGCTGGGCAGCGCCGCACGAGACGGCGCGAGAGAAGCCGCCCTGGGTGGCAATCTCACGTCGGTCACCAATGCGGTTAACGCCGCTGCGCCGAAACCCAATACCACGGACGGCGAAAAGCTCGCGGTTTCGCTGTGGTATCGCAACGCTACCCTTGGTGAAGGATGGACTGCTTACAAGGAACCGACGGATATCCCGACGGGAATTACGAACGTGCAGGTCAAGGTCGGAGTAACCTATGCATGCAATCGCATAGCAGGAACGTTCCTTGGCACCAACCCTATCTCCCTCAGCACGGAAGAGGTTATGCGCCGGGAATAGCGCATTCGCGGTGCTGGGGCTTTGATCATAGACGCGCACGGAGGTGATTGAAGTGCGTAATCATAGAGTGAAAGACCGTGGCTCAGTGCTGATACTCACCGCCGTACTGCTTGTGGTGGTGATCGGCGTAGCTGCACTGGCGGTGGACTTGGGTTGGCTTCGCCTCGGCGATGCAAGGGCGCAGGACGTCTGCGATGCAGTAGCCCTTGGCACAGCCTGGCTGCTGGAGCCCACGGAACCGGCAGCGGCCACGGCGCGCATGGCCGAAGCTGCTGATGCCTTGGCCGTCGCCAACAACGAGTCCGACAGGCGCAAGCTTCTGAAGCCGGGCGTGAATCCGGATACGGAAGGTGTGACCGTCACCAGCGTGCTGGGCAAGTCCGTGACCCTTGAGGCCGAGGTAAAAGTCACATACGGATTTGCCAGGATCTTCGGACCCGAGGACAAGTTCAAAGAAGGCCGAGTCAAGGCGTCCTCAACCGCGATACTGGAGAGTAACAAGGGATTTCGATACCGGTTCGTTCCGCTGGCGATAACAAAGATGCAGTCTCGCAACTACGTGAAGGACCCGGTCACGCAGAACCAGAGACTGAACACACGGTTGTGGGATTCAGTAACAGGTGCGCCTATCCCGGCATCCGACAACCCGTATAACCTGTATCCGGTTGAACTTCCCGGTCAGTCGGCTTATGAGGACATGCTCACGGGCGACATTGCTCCGTTCACCTTGAAGGTCGGCGACCGCGTGACCGAAATACCGACGGACAGGAGCGATGAGACGGTCGACAGTCTCTTGAGCCGCATCTCCGATGACCAGTCGCAATGGACGACATGGAAAGCCGCCAACGACGAAGTGAAGTCGGAATCCGGTCGCATCTTGATAATGCCTGTAATATATGATACCCGCGGCTCAAGGGCCTGGGAGATCATTGGCTTTGCCGGCTTCTTCGTAGAGAGCGTAAGCCTCTACACAGAGTTGTCAAAGCACTGCGCGGACCTGCGCGGCCATTTCGTCCCGGCAGTCGTCGGCGGCGCGCAGTCAATACACTGGCTGCTGCCGTACGAAGGGACGAATCCGCTGGCAAGCCCGTTCTGGTCGGACAACGGAAACCTGATGTACCGTGTCCGCTTGGTACGATCATAGTAGGAGAGAGAACAACATGAACACCAAACCTAGAGAGAGGATCCTGATTCTCGCCATTCTGCTGGGAGTGGCCGCCGCCGTAATGATCTGGGCTGTGATGTCCTCGGGGAAGCAGAGCCCGGCTGACACGCAGACCCCCGTCGTGGTCGCCGCGGGCAACATCCCCAGCGGGATGATTGTCACCGGAATGGATCTAGGCATCCGCAACTTCAATAAAGAGGAAGTACCACCTGGCGCGGCGTCGAGTGAGGCGCTGGTCATCGGCAAGGTCACCAAGACCGACATACGCGCCGGACAGCCGGTACTCGTCGGCAGCCTGAGAACATCGGGTGAACAACTGACCGACTTGGTTCCCCGGTTCATGCGCGCCGTCACCGTGGGACTCGACCCGGTGAGCGGAGTCGCCGGCTTCCTCAAGCCCGGAAACCGTGTGGACGTGGTTGCGACGTTTGATATGAACAACACGTCGTACGCAAAGACCGTGCTGCAGAATGTCCTTCTGATTGCCATCAACTCCGAGGCCATCGCGGGGGGCGACAACGTGGCTACGGACAAGACCACAGCCAGAGCAGAGCCCACGGCGACACTCGCCGTCAGCCCGAGCGACGCCGAGAAGCTGGTTCTCGCCGACGCGAAGGGTAAACTCAGACTCACTCTGAGGTCCTCCGATGATAAGTCGATCGCCGCGAGGAGGCCGATCGGCACGCAGGTGGCACTGGGGGTTGCTCAGCAGAACCCGGCGACGGCGAAACCCGCCCCTGCCCCACTCCAGACGTTCAGGGCGCCGGTGATGGACCCGCTGCCCGTGTTTCCATCGCAGTTCAGTTCCAATTCCACAGGGGACACCAGCCGCGGTAACCCTGGGAAAACCATCGTGATGGTGAAGGGTTCGACTCTCTCGGAGACCCAGGTTTCCGAGTAGTCGCCGCACGACACGATGAACCTTAGCAAAGGAGGCCGGGGGTCCAGGGTGCGTTCTTCCCTGCAGTTGTCAGACCCGTACAACATGAAAACTAGATACGCCACCTTCATCATCGTCTTACTGACGCTGTTCGTGACGATTCTGCCGCTTTTCGCCGCAGTTGATCCATCTATCCCGGAGATAGTGCTTCAGATAGGTGACAGCGAGATCATCGAATGCCAGGACGCCACGCGCACGGCGATCGGGGATCCGCTCGTCGCCGATGTCGTCGCGCTCTCCACCAGCGAGATCCTTCTCAACGCCAAGTCGCCGGGCAAGACGGTCCTCTACATCTGGGACAAGGCCGGACGACGGCTCTATAGAGTCACGGTCAAACCGAGAGAACTCGACCTGGTCGGGATCTGCAACCGAATTACCGATGAGCTGAACGACCCGCGGATCACCGTGCGGGGAGTCGGAAGCACGATCCTCCTCGAAGGCATTGTGTCTCGGGAAGCCGAATCGAGCAGAGCCCAGGCCATTGCCCAGGCGGTGGTCGAGACGATGGTCTTCCAGGGCACGACCGCCGGCTCCACAACTCAGGAGAATAAGACCGTCGGACGGCCTGAGGGCGATTCGTTTGTCCTGGAGAAGGTCGTGACCGACAAGGGAACAACTTTGACCGCCGAGACGGGCCTGCGAATCCCGAGAGTCGTGAACCTTATCCAGGTCGAGAAGACCATCGACGAGGTGACCGTCCTCACGATGGCGACCGCGGCGTCTCTTCGCCAGGCTCTCAACGATCCTGCTCTGACTGTTCGCGCTCTCCCCGGAAGCGTGGTGCTCATCGAGGGCAATGTCGGCACGCCGGCAGAGATCGCGCGGATCGATCTCCTGGGCAAGGGCTACGACAAGGAACTGGGAGATACCGGCAAGGGCATGAACGACATGAGCAATGCGACCAAGGAAACCGTGACCATCGTCAACATGGTGAAGCTGAACAGCTCGGTCGCCAGGCAGATCATGGTGCGCGCCCAGGTCGTCGATATCAACAAGGACGCCGCGAAGGACTTCGGCATTGACTGGGGACGCGTGCAGTTCGAGACGAGCGACATACCCGGCGTTGCCGCATCGGCGACCGTCCAGGACCAACCTTGGTTGATCGGGCAGTCGAACTTCGGGCCTATGGACCTGTTCGGCGGCGGCGCGATCAGGCGTTTCGACCCGATCGGCGCCCGGATCAGGGCTTTGCAGACACAGAACAAGGCCAAGGTGCTCTCTGAGCCGAACCTCCTCGTGCTCGATGGGCGGGAGGCCAGCATGCTGGTCGGCGGAGAGATCCCGATCCCGATCGCCCAATCCGGAACGACCGGCGCGGCAGCCGCGATAACTGTCGAATACAAAGAATTCGGCGTGCGACTGAAGATCCTGCCGGAGATAACGAGCGACAACACCCTTCAGATCAAGGTGATGCCCGAGGTAAGCTCGCTCGACTTCGCCAACGCGGTCACGGTCAACGGATTCCAGATACCGGCGCTCCGAACGCGAAGGGCCGAAACAACCGTTAACATCAAGGACGGACAATCGCTGATTATCGGCGGGCTTCTGTCGAATGACACCGCCAAGCTGGTCAAGAAGATCCCGCTACTGGGCGACCTCCCGATCATCGGCGAACTCTTCACATCGCGCTCGTTCCTGAACAGCGAGTCGGAGCTTGTCATCATCATAACCCCACAAATCTTGCGACCAACGGCTCAGGCCGAAGCGGAGGGGTAAATGATATGTCTTTAAGAGTAATGATAGTGGAATACGACTCGGCGCTTCGAGACGAGCTTGCTCAGATCGTTGCGTCCGACGCCGACTTCGAGATTGTAGGACTCGCAAAGGACGGCCAGGAAGCGGTTCAGTTGGCAGTGATGCGGCTGCCGCATGTGGCGATCATCTCAAACGACGTCAGGGGGATACCCCCGCTGCAGACGTGCGAGATGCTCAATGCAGTGGCCCCTGCCGTCATGCCGGTCCTGCTCACGGATACGAGGTCGGCGGAGAACGTGGAGGCCGCGATGCGTTCCGGCGCGCGCGCCGTCATCTCGACTCCGGTCAACCCCCAGGAACTGCTCCCTCTGATCGCGGCGCTCGCGGAGATCAGCAAGCGTCGGGACTCGGAGGAGGTCCGCACTTTCCGTGATCCGGCGACGTTCCCGCGGGTCATCGCAGTCACCGGGGCAAAGGGCGGAGTCGGCAAGAGTACGATCGCCGTGAACCTGGCGGTTATACTCGCGCGGTATGCACCGGCCAAGGTAGCCCTCGTCGACTGCTACACCCAGTTCGGCGACGTTGCCACGATGTTCAACATTCGTCCGAACCGGACCCTGTCCGAGTTGGACGCAGTATCCAAGGACCTGGACGTCACCATGATCCAGGACTACATCACCCGGCATCCATGCGGCGTCGACATTCTCGTGTCATCGTTGGAGCCCCTACCCCTGGACGCCATGTCGGCGGAGTGCATCGAGAACCTGCTGTACGTGCTCAAGCGCATGTACCGCTACATTGTGGTCGATGTGCCGCCGATCCTTCACGGACCGACGCTGCGCCTGCTATCTCATGCAGACACGATACTTCTGATCGCCAACCTGTTCGACCTGACGACGGCGACGGACACCAAGCGCTTCTTCACGGCCGTCAATGACACGAGAATACCGAGGGAGAACATAGGCGTCGTATTGAACCGGGTCTCCAAGTCGAACGAGATACATACCAAGGACATGGAGAGCCTGTTCGAGTGTGGCATCCTCGCGAGCATACCGAATGACAGCAAGCTCGTATCGGCGGTCAACCAGGGAGTGCCGATCACCGTTTCGGACGGCGATTCTCCCTTTGGACGCAGTATGGGTGAGCTTGCCTCGAAGGTATCGGGAATAGCCGGAATCTCAACAGACCGCAAGATGGCTTCTGTTGGCAGGAAAAAGGGTCGAATGTTGTTCGGAGGGTAAGCTGCCATGGGACTTCTCGATGTACGGAAAGCCGAAGTAGATACGGATATCGATCAGGGAGAGGGTCGAGGCCGGCTGGGCGTTCGCAACCTGATGCTTCTCAAGGCACAGGTCCATCAGAGGTTGATGGAAGATATCGACCCCGCCGAACTCAGCAAGATCAATCGGCACGCGATGGCCCATGAGGTGCACCGCGTGATGTCCGCGACCGTGACGGAGAGCGGGATCTCCTTGCCTCTCAAGGTTCGCGAGCAGGTCGTCAGCGATGTCATCGACGAGATCCTCGGATACGGGCCGATCCAGCCACTCCTCGAAGACCCAAGCGTCACCGAGATCATGGTCAACGGTCCAAGCCAGGTCTATGCCGAGCGAAACGGCAAGATATTCCTGACCGACCGAGTGTTCCGCGATGAATCCCACGTGATGCGCATCATCGAGAAGATCGTGATGCCGCTGGGCCGCCGGATAGATGAAAGCTCCCCCATGGTAGACGCACGACTGCCGGATGGGTCACGCGTGAATGCGATCATCTCCCCACTGGCGGTCAAAGGCCCGACACTTACTGTTCGGAAGTTCGCCCGCGAGCCGTACTTGATGGAGGACCTCGTCAGTTTCGGAACACTGACCCAGCAGATGGCCGACTTCCTCAGCGCCTGCGTGTCGGCGAGGCTCAACATAGTCGTGTCCGGTGGGACGGGTAGCGGGAAGACCACCACCCTGAACGTCCTGTCGTCTTTCGTACCAAACGATGAGCGCGTAATCACCATCGAAGATGCCGCCGAACTGCGGCTCCAACAGGAACACGTCGTCAGCCTGGAAAGCAGACCGGCCAACATCGAGGGAAAGGGCGAGGTTCCGATTCGGATGCTCGTGAGAAACGCGCTTCGAATGCGCCCGGATCGGATCATCGTCGGTGAGGTGCGCGGCGGAGAGACTCTGGACATGCTTCAGGCGATGAACACGGGTCACGATGGCTCGCTCAGCACGGCGCATACAAACAGTCCCCGCGACACACTATCCAGGCTCGAGACGATGGCGCTGATGGCAGGGACGGAACTCCCATCGAGAGCAATCCGCGAGCAGATAGCGTCGGCCATCGACCTGATAATACATCAGAACCGCCTCCGGGACGGCAGCCGCAAGATCACCCATATCACCGAAGTCCAGGGTATGGAAGGCGAAGTCATCGTTCTGCAGGACGTCTATCTGTTCGAACAGACAAATGTGGACGTGCAGGGCAAGGTCATCGGCGAGCACAAGCCGACAGGCTTGCGACCGAAGTTCATGGACCGGCTACTGCAGCAGGGCGTGGAGCTTCCATCGAACATATTCTACACGAGGTCCACCCTATGAACCCGACACTGACCCTGGTGGCTTGCCTGGCCGCGTTCAGCGTCATACTGCTCATCGGCCTTCTGGTCGCAGGGAAGCCGAAGAACATTGGCGCGCGGCTGAAGGAGCTTACCTCAACCGATATAACCGCAACTGTTCCATCGGCCCATATCTCGGGCCGGAGAGAAGACGCCATTCCACTGCTGACCAGGCTTCTCACCGGCAGGCGTGTGACCGAGCGCCTGTATGTAGAGCTATCAGCGGCCGGCCTGCCGATACGCCCGAGCGAATTCGTCGGCATTCTGGGCGGATCGGTGATTCTCTCCCAGATGCTCGCACTGGCAGTCGTGCACAACATTTACGGTCACCTGCTCCTCGGGGTCATCGGCGTCGTGCTGCCGACGATGATAGTCAAGTCCTTGCAGACGAGACGGCGCGCGGCATTCGATGCCCAGATAGTGGACACGCTGACCACCATGTCGTCGTCGTTCAGAGCCGGCTTCAGCCTCCTGAGAGCGATGCAGATGGTGTCGCAGGAGATGCCCCCTCCAATATCGAAGGAGTTCGAGCGCATCGTCAACGAGGTCGGAGTCGGTCGGCCGCTGGAAGAGGCTCTTCGAGCATCAGTGGCCAGAGTCGGCAGCTACGACTTCGACCTGGTGGTGACCGCGATATTGATCCAGCTTCAGGTGGGCGGCAATATCGCGGAGATACTCGAGACCATTGCCAGTACCATCAGAGAACGCACGAAGATCACGGGCGAGATGAGGGCACTAACCGCAGAGGGACGAATCTCGGGTCTGGTTCTCGTGATACTGCCCATCGCCCTGGCATTGATACTCTGCTGGATGCGGCCGGAGTATATGTCTACACTCCTTACCGACCCGGTCGGCCCACACTTGATTGGCACTGCGGCCATTCTGCAGGTGATCGGCGTGATCATCATGAGAAGACTGCTGACGCTGGAGATATGAGCAGGAGAGAAGCATGTTGATACCGCTGATAGCCGTTTGCACATTCGCATGTATCGCTCTGCTGGTGATCGGGCTCTCCACGAGGTCAGAGCGCAGTGTCATCAGAGAGAGAATGTTCGCACAACCGAGGCCGAGCGAAGGCACGCTGAACTCCGTTGAGATCGAGATGGCGGTGCCCTTCACGGAACGAATCGCCCTGCCGTTCCTGCGTCGGTTCGCCGGATTCGCCACGCGATTCACCCCAGGCGGCGCCGCACAGGTCGTTGAGGAGAAGCTGGAGACTGCGGGGCGCCATGGAACATGGGGTTCCGGGAGTTCATGGGGCTCCGAGTCCTGTCAGTATTCGTGGCGACGCTGGGAGGCATTGCTGCCATCAACGTCTTCGATCTAGCCCCTATGCTCAGAGCGGTCGGCCTCATCGTGATCGTTTTCTGCGGGATCGGCCTGCCCGACTACGTTCTCGACAGCACCATTCGAAAACGCCAGTCGGGCGTGCGCAAGGTACTGGCTGATACGCTCGATCTCATGACCGTCTGCGTGGAAGCCGGGCTAGGCCTCGACGGAGCGATGCAAAAAGTGGTCGAGAAGCTCGATTCGCCGTTCTCCAGGGAGATATCGAGGTCCCTCCAGGAAATGCGTCTTGGCAAGATGCGTTCAGACGCCCTGAAGGACATGGCCAAAAGGATCCGGATATCGGAAGTCTCCTCATTCGTCGCCGCCCTCTGCCAGGCAGACCAGCTCGGCGTGAGCATATCGAGGGTGCTGCGAGTTCAATGTGACACCCTCAGGAACGTTCGCAGTCAGAGAGCCCGCGAGGCTGCGGCCAAACTGCCGGTGAAGCTCCTCATCCCGCTCGTGTTCTTCATCTTCCCAGCGATCTTCGTAGTGGTAATCGCCCCCGGCGGGATACAGATCGCCAGGTCCCTCGGAATGTTCAAGTGATCCCACGAGACCGGCTTACTAAGCAAGCGATTGTAGTTCATGCCATCAGTTGCACGCCATATGTGCATGCTTGCCTCAGGTCGGTATGCCTACAAGCGCTGTTACTGCAAGCTACAGTTGAGTGCTATTGAGCAAGTTTTTGGTTGGACAGATAAAAAACCTTCCGCTCGGACAGCAAAACCCGTTTAGGGAAGTGGAGTCTCAGGGTAGAAACGATGTGAAGATAAGAGATCGAATGGCTGGTTAGACCGTGGACAGTCAACGGCGCGCGTGTGTTTGCGTGCGTCGCTGGGCTGAGAGATGAATAAGGAACGGCCGGAGAGATTGGACCCCTCCGGCCGTCGATAGCGCAGAAGAGCCCCCGGTAACAGGCGAGATCCACCACGCCAAGAGTGTGCTCAGCTTCTGTGCTTCTTCCTTCTTCTGATTCTCCCCATCATCTGCGGAACAGAATAGCGGATGCGTTTCAGCAGCAGCGCCCGACTCCATGGAGGACGATCGACGGCGACGGCTGCCTATTGTCGTTTCCGAGCGTATCTATTATACCATGCCTGAGCTTGTTTCTGCAGTGATATATCAGACAGGCCCAGACTTAAAGGAGGAGCGGAAGCATGCGAACGAAGATTGCTCTGTTAGTTCTATCACTCTTTGTGCTCTGCATCAGCCAAGCCGGTGCGTTCGTGGTCAACTTCACGGGCGACGCGAAAGCCGACTTCGCGGGATTCGTTGGAGCACCGGACATCATCGCTGATCCGAACAAAGATGGTCTGGCGGGGTGCAGCGACGGACCGCTGAACCAGAACGCCTTCAACCCGCCGGCGCCGGCCAACAACCTGATTCCGGCGTCGGGTTTCAACATTAGCCAGGTGTTCTCCGCATACGATTGCGAGACTGATACGTTGTACATCGGCCTCGACGTGTGCGATCCGAGGATTGCCTGGGATTCTGATAATAATAACAATATCACTACATTCAACCCAGCGTTGGTTCCTGGCTCGACGCTCCAGTCGTCATTTAGGGATGACGGGCTTGAGGACTACGAGATAGAGGTTGATGTCAACAGCGCCGCCTGCCCTGGATTGGCAGACTTCATCACCGCTGATTTCCGCATCCTCATCACCAGTGAAGACGGCGGAGTCACCATCAACCCTCACTTCGCCCCGCCGCTGCCACCCGGCACGCTGACGATACAGCAGACATTCACCGGGGCGGACGTCGAGATCAAGATCCATGGCGTGCGAGCAACATACCCGGCCGTGGGGAACAGCATACCGGTGAGAATCGTTACGCGCTCCGGTGCTACCAGTGATCTGTCAAACGAAGACGTCACGGATTCGTGTTTCCAACTGGCGTGCCAAACATGCATAGAGATCACCAAGCTGGTGTCCTGCTCGCCGACCGGACCGTTCACTAGCTCGGTGTCAGCGCTGAGAGGAGCACCTGTCTACTTCCAGATCCAAGTGCGGAACTGCGGCACGAACAGCTTGAACAACGTCACGATCACCGATACACTGCTTAGTGAACAAGACAATGCTTTGCTCTCGTGCTCCGGATGTACGAACGGCTTGAACTGCATGCCGACCTCCACCGTCGCCCCGGTGCTGACTAATATCGGCACCCTGACGCCGGGTGAAATCAGAACGTTCGTCTGCACTGTGCTGACGAACCCGGCATTCCCGATTACGGGCATTACCCCGGATGCGGTCAACCAAGTCACTGTGACCGGAACCGGAGCTGTCACCGGAGTCGTGGTGAACGATGGACCGGAGACCGCTTCAGTGAACCTTCTGATACCGTCGATCACCTGCAGCAAGCTCCTTGACGACGACAGCAACTTCGCTGCTGACGCAGGAGACACCACGCCACCCACCAACAACCTCAACCTTCCGGATGGTGGAAACGTTTGGTATCAGTTCTGTGTGAACAACACCGGCGAAACACCGGTCGACTTCAGCGCCGGGGCGGACCCGAACTGCCCAGCCTTCAACGACACCTTCCTCGAGGTGCTTGATCCTCAGATACCCGGCACGGGCGTGAACCTCGACAACCTGTTCCGCGCGCGGCTCGTTGTGTTGTTCGGCAACAACATACTGCCCGCGGGACAGCAGGTCTGCGTTGTCGTTGGCCCGGTCCTGTTCGATAAGGTGGTGCTGTGTCCGGCCAGGAGTGCATTCCCGGATGTCTTCTCGGCATGCGGCCGCGCAACCGGCACCAACATCTGCCTGCCACCGAATGGAGGCGAGAATGTTAGCACCGGCAACTGCACCGCCACTGTCAGGTTATGTCCGCCGGCTGTCTGCATAGAGAAGCTGGTGTCATGCTCACCGAGCGGACCGTTCACGCCAACAGTAACCGCCCTCAGAGGCGCGACAGTGTACTTCCAGATCGTAGTGGAGAACTGCGGTGGCGAAGCGCTGAATAACGTAATAGTCACCGACACGCTGCTTGCCGAGGTTGACAATGCGCTGCTGTCATGCTCAGGATGCACGAATGGCCTGAACTGCATTCCGACCTCGACCGGCCTGCCGGTCCAGACAAACATCGGCAGCCTGGCGATCGGCGAGTCGAAGACCTTCATCTGCACCGCTCTGACGAATCCGGCGTTCGCCATACCCGGCATCAACCCGGATATCACGAACAGAGTAACAGTTACGGCAACCAGCGCTACGACGCAGACTGTCGTAAACGATGGCCCGTCGGATGCCTCAGTGAACCTGCTGATACCGAGTATCACGTGCAGCAAGCTGGTCGCTGACAATCCGAACATGACGAATGCCACTCAGCACCTGAACCTCTCTGATGCCACGATGGACGTGGAGCAGGCATGGTACAGGTTCTGCATCACCAATACAGGCGAGTCAGCAGTGAGCTTCGCGGCCGGAGCCGATCCGAACTGCCCGAAGATCTCTGACACGTTCATAAAGCCCGGCGGAACTACGAGCCCGACCTGCAGCAGCGGTCCCATCGTAATCCCGGAAACCAACCAGGACCTGAACGCCCTGTTCCTGGCTCAGATGCCGGGCGGAAGCCTGGCCGCCGGACAGATGGTCTGCGTAACAGTCGGACCGGTCAGCTTCGACGAGAACCAGTTGTGCTGCGTCCAGAAGGTCTGGCCGGATACGTTCAGCGCTTGCGGCAAAGCCATGGAGAACGGTTTCTGTCTGCCCCCGGGTGGAGCTGAGAGCGTTACCACCGGCAACTGCACCGCGGACGTGACGATCTGCGCACCGCCGTGCATACAGATCGACAAGCTGGTATCTTGCTTACCTGGCGGGCCGTTCGTTGAATCGGTAACGGCGCTGAGAGGCTCTACCATCTACTTCCAGATCACCGTGAGGAACTGCGGTGGACGCAACCTGTCCAACGTGACTATAACCGACACGATGGCTGAGGTCGACAATGCGCTGCTGTCGTGCTCCGGATGCACCAACGGCTTGAACTGCATCCCGATCGCGAACGGCGCGGTTCTCACCAACATCGGCAACCTCAATGTCGGTGAGTCGAAGACTTTCATCTGCACGGTCTTGACTAACCCGGCGTTCAACGTAGAGGGGAACGCAGTCGACATAACTAATACCGTCTCGGTGACCGGCACGGTCGTGTCTCCAGGAGTCGGAGATGCTACATCGGTGAGCGATGGACCCGACAGCGCGACTGTCAACGTGCTCGTACCGTCGATCGTCTGCAGCAAGTTGCTCGACGATGACAGCAACTTCGCCGTCGATGCGGGAGACACCACGCCGCCGACAAACGACCTGAACCTGTCGCAGTTGCCGATAGGTGTGAAGCAGGCATGGTATCAGTTCTGTGTCGAGAACACCGGCGAAGTGAAGGTAGACTTCACAGCGGGCGCGAATCCCGACTGCCCGAACTTCCTCGATGCATTCATCGAGACGGCTGATCCGGCGATACCGGGCACCGGCGCGGATATCGACACGGCGTTCCGGACGGCTCTGACGAACGCGTTCGGCGGACAGTTCCTGCCCGCAGGTCAGAAGGTCTGCATAGTAGTCGGACCGGTCACCTTCGATGAGACGACACTGTGCCCGCATGCGCCGTTCGTTGACCAGTTCTCTGCATGCGGCAACGCGACCGACACCGGCATCTGCCTGCCGCAGAGTGGTGGAGAGAGCGTAAGTACCGGCATCTGCACAGCCACGGTCAGAATCTGCCCCGCGCAGATCTGCATCACCAAGGGCGTGGCCTGCGTCCCGGAGGGGCCGTTCCTGCCCTCCGCAACCGCGCTGAGAGGGGCTGACATCTACTGGCAGGTCGTCATCACGAACTGCGGTGGCAAGGTCCTGAACAACGTGACTCTTACAGACACATTGTTCGAGGAGGATAATGCTCTGCTGAACTGCGCCGGATGCACGGGAGTCGTTCCCGCCATATGCATCCCCGGCGTGTTCAACCTGGGCACGATGAACCCCGGCGATGTGAAGACGATCGTGTGCAGATTCCCGACAAACCCGAGCTTCAATGTGATCGGGAATGCTGTGGATGCGCGTAATACCGCGAGGGTCACTGCTGCGGTCGCCAACCCGGCGGTCGGAGAACCTGCATCGGTGAGCGCCGGACCGGTCGAAGCCACAGTGAACGTCCTGGTCCCAGGCATCGAGTGCGATCTGCTCATGGACGATGATGACAACTTCGCCGAAGATGCGGGCGACCTGACGCCGCCCGCAGTCAACCTGAACCTGTCGATGAACGGCGCGCCACAGGTCGAGCATGTGTGGAAGCAGCTCAAGGTGTGCAACACCGGAGAGGTCCCAGTCAACTTCGCCGTCGGCGCGAATCCGAACTGCCCGGACTTCGATGACCAACTGGTGGAGGGCTTCGGCATCGACGTGGCCCAGAAGTTCCGCGACGCTCTCGTGGCGGCATTCGGAAGCCAGGTGCTGCCTCCGGGTCAGTGCGTGACCATCGTCGTCGGACCGCTCGAGTTCGACGAGAACGTGCTGTGCCCGAACACCCCGATCATCGTGAACCGGTTCACGGCATGCGGCTTCGCCACAAGGAACGACATCTGCCTGCCGCCGGCCGGCGGGGAGAATGTGAGCACCGGACTGTGCCAGGGCACGATCATGCTCTGCCAGCCTGTCCTGTTCCAGGCAGTTCCCGGCAACTCGCTCGGGCTGGACGTGCACCAGATGGGTCACCTCGGTAATTCCGGCGAGGTCATATCGTCCGCGCCAGGCCTGTTCGTCCTGGTACCCGGCAACAACTGGGAGAACTTCGTGGCAGCCGCTCAGGTGGACCAACCGTACACCCTGAAGAATGTCACGCTGATCAAGCAGACACCGGAGTTCATACAGTGCCCGGACGTATTCCCGCCGATAACAGTCCAGCAGCAGGGGACTGCGGGAATCCGACTGAGATGGCCGCTGATGTACGAGGCGCCAGGCACGACGTTCACACTGATCATCCAGTACGGCACCAATTCGCTGTTCGATGATGATGGCATACTCGGTCCGAACATCCCGGCATACTTCCACGAGAACGTGTGGGAGTGGAAGGTGGAAGCCTCGCTGGAGAGCATGAAACTCCTGCTCGAGCTGTTCCATCAGATACCGTTCGGGTTGGATGAAGTGCCGCTGATCTCTGACGAGGTGCTGTATCCGATACTCCAGGAGAAGCTGGACATGATCATACAGCTAGTGGCTGAGGACAAGATCCGTGAAGCCTCGCTGCTCCTGGGAGATTTCGAGATGGAAGTATCGGATGCGTGCATCGCCGTCTCGCCCAGGCTGCCCTATCCGACAGGGCCTGGAACGGGCATCGCAGGTACTGAAGAGAACCCTGCGTGCTGCAAGCTCCTGGTAGACGCCGAGTTCGTCGGATTCAAACTCGGACTCTTCCAGGCCACAAAATAGACGGCCTCCGGCCTGGCGGGATTCGTCCCGCTTGGCATGGCCCGGGGCCCCGGCAGGGATGCTGGGGCCCTCCTGAATTGAATGTGTCTCTGCCAACACAAAGGCCGCTGAGAGAAGTATCTCTCAGCGGCCTTTGACTGTTGCCGCCAGCTGCCGCGGTTACCGTCCCCTGGTCCATCCGCCGGCCTCTCACGGGCCTATGGCTCAACTCCCGTCGCCGTGGTGAACCTCGGCATCGTTGCGCCGGGGATCGCTCGACTCTCGACTTCAGGCAGAACCCCCCGGAAGCATTGCTCATCACCGCAGGAGGAATCGTCCGCTACTCGGTCATACACGACCTCAGCGTCGGCCGGAGCGTAGAGGAGACGATCCGCGTGCTCAGCGCCCTCCAGACCGGCGAGCTGTGCCCGGTCGAATGGGAGCCCGGCGAGGAGACCCTCGGCAAAGCGGCATAGGTTTCTGGCACAAACGCAGGAGGGAGCCGCTTTCCGGCTCCCTCCTGTTGCTTATTGCCTACTTCGACTTGGCCGGGGGCGGTGGCGCTTTCTCTAAGGCGTGTGGGCTCTTCAGGACATCGAGTAGGCCGGAGGGGACCATGAGCCGTCCGTTGACGACCTTCATCTTCTGGGCGAGCTTGATCGTCCCGCCGGTCCACACGATGGCGTCCTTCCCCGGCACGAGCGTGTACCGGTTCTTGCCGACGAGGAGCTTCGCCTCTTTCCCGAGCCATTGGACCGTCGCGCCCGGTATCTTGGCCGCGAGGTCCCGGGTCGAGATGAGCTTGCCTGCTACCACCGATGGCTTGGTTGGCATGGGAACCTGTGGCCCGCCCATCGGGTCCAACAGACGCACGATCTCACCGGTTACCGCATCCACCCGGGCGCTGTATTCCACGTCTTCCCCCTGGGCGTTCTGGCCGCCAACGATGAAACCCCACACGGTGTGATCCGGGTCTACGTAGAGACCAGGATCGTGATTGGCCGCCCCGGTTACCAGCCCTTTGGCAGCCTTCACTATGTCCACTGCCTGCTGAGCTGTGATCTGCGGCTGCTGAGGGGTCGGTGTCGGAACACGAATCGTGTAGCCGTAACTCTGAATGCGACCGTCCACGGGATTGACATCCACGCCGACGCCGTTCGGAGTCGATGCACCGTAGGCTACTACCTGTCGCCAATAGAACTCCCAGCCGCCGTCGTCCCACTCCGGCTCGTCCGACTGGAAGCCCATCGTGTCGAACCCGCTGTACTTGGCCCGCGCATAGGTCTCCGCTATCTGCCGGCATTGCTCCTGGGTCAACGGGCCGACCGGCTCTTCTGGCCGCTCGTCCGGCATGGCATCGTGGTAGAAGGCGAACGTCACCTCACCAGTGACGGCATCAACGATCCAGCTATGCTCTTCATTCTGGGTGTCATCGATGCTATAACTCCTCTCGTGCTCCCACTCAGAACCTTCCAGATTCTGATAAAGAGGGTCGCACTTGAGCTGAAGGGTGCTATCTCCCTCAAACGCCCGAACAGCATCCATGGCCTGCCCCGGAGTGATCACTGATTGGCCGCTGCACCCGGCACCGATGGTCGCGAGCGCACAGCATAAAGCAAGCAATCGCAATCGAGTCATCTCGGTTACCTGTCCTTTCTATTCGAATCCGTACTTGGGAGGAACGATCTTGATGTTCCTATACCCTGGCTGCCCAAACAGGCGAGGCGCCAGCTTCTCATTGCCTGGAAAGGGCTTTGTCCTGTCAGAGACGGACTTAGCATCATCGAATGCCTTCCCAACAGTCGCCCCTTTGCATATCTCTGTCCAGAAGATATCGTGGAATCTCTGGTAAGGCTTATCCTCAAGATAGAGCACGTTCTTGAATCCCACAACAGCTCGTACACCAGCGCCTTGGAAAGCCCTGGCTATTGAGTTCGCCTCGGGAATGACCAGTGGATTCCCCCAGCACGTCGAGTTCGCGCCTGCTGACACGCAGGCCATCAGGTAAGCAAGTCGGATGTGGTCCAGGTTCTTCCCGTCTATCTTGAATTTCTGCACGTCCGGGGAAGGGTCCGTCTGGTATCTGTATATCCCAGAATTCCGTGTGGGATCCCTGAATTGCAGATAACTATTCCCCTGTCCGTCGAGATAGCCGTGTCCTGCATACACCCAGACGGCGCTGGGCTTTCTATACATCTGGTCTGCGGTGCTGACGCACATATTGAGCGTGTGGATCGTGTAACGGGGTTCCTTATCGTTCATCATACCCGTCCCGCCCGCTTCCGGCAGTCCCGCCGGATAGAATGGCGCATACCTGCCCCTAGGAGGTTCATCGAACGCAAGCAGACGTGGAATATAGCGCATTACCCCCTCCAGTCGCCCGGCTATGTTCGCGGCCTTGCTCATGCACCCCTCAAGGCGGCCATACCGCCGCACGGTGCAGGAGAGTATGGCATGAATTGCGGGCAAGTCCAGCGCCCACCTGTGAGAATGGACTCTTGTTACAGAGGCAATATACCACGTGGCGCCGTGGCCGGTCAAGATTGGCCGGACATGCCTGGCCGCACACTAGAGGAGGTGAGCTGCGATACCACGTGGAAAGGAGGCAGAGCCCGTAGTGGCCCTGCCTCCTTCATGTCAAAGCAATGATCGACTAAGCCTGATCAGAACTCGCCTATGTCAACCAGGCACTTGTCATCCGTCAGGAAAACCGTCCTGCCGGAGACCGCCACCGACTTCGAGAAGATCCCGGATGACAGGAACGCCTGCGCGACCGGCGACGATGGAGATGAGATATCGAATACCTGCAGCCCATTGCCCGTAGTCGAGTAGCTGCTGCTGGCAACGAATGCGCGACTGCCTGCCAGGCAGATGCCGACAGCAGAACCCCTGGCCGACGTGGTGCCCACCAGTTGAGGCAGTTTCGGCTGCGCAAGACTGACTACCTGAAGGCCGGAGTAGCCTGCAGCAATGTAAGCACGACCCTGGTCGATAGCAACATCGTAGGCGTTAGAGGGCGTCTGGAACGACCCTGCGATTACCGGCTTCAGGCTGTCCGTTGCATCAACGATCTGCAGCCCACCGGTACCATCGGCGATGGCGACCAGATTCCCGGACGCTGAGACAGCAAACGCCTGCCCTGGTGTGTCAACTGATCCCAGTTTCCGAGGATGAAGAGGATCGCTTATATCAACTATTATCAGGCCGGCCAGGTATGCAGCCACGTAGGCCTTGCCACCCGATATGCACACGCCAAATGCGTAATCGTCCAAGCTCACGGTCGCATCCTCGAGCAGATCGGGATTCGCCGGATCGGATATATCCACTACCTTCAGACTCTTGCCATCCGCAACGAAAGCGTAGCCGTCCCCGCTGACCGCGACATCGTAAGGTGATTCCATCCGGAGATAGCCAACCGACGCAGGTTTTGATGTTTGAGTAAGATCATAAATATACAATGATGCCTGAGACGTCGCATACAGGTAGTTGGCGTTCACCGTTACACCATACGATCGATTGGCCTCTGCCAGTCCACTGGGACTGAACGGGACAGCGGGATTCGTTGCATCTATGATGGTCAGCCCTGAAGTGCGAGCAGCCAGGCACGCAATGCCACCGTGTTCAGCTACTCCACCCCGAATCGAGCCGGCTACCGCATGGAAAGATAACCTCAGCGGCGCTGAGGGATTGGTCAGATCGTGAATCTCCAGTCCATTTGCAGTGATTGCATAGCTGGAGCTTGCTATGTATGCCAGGTTCCCCACATCGGACATATGGACGCCCGCTGCCGATCCCAGCGTCCGAGACTGGCCAAGCAGTTGCGGAGCCGAGCTGTCAGCGACCCCGACTGCGAGGACGCCCGCAGTCCGCGCGGCAACGTAGGCGATTCCCTGCCTCAGGTCAACGTCGAGCGCATAGTCGGGAGTCGCAAGGGATCCCGCAAGCACGGGGGCTCGAGGATCAGTTACATTCACCGTCAACATGCCGCCACTGCCATCCGCCACGACGGCCAGATTGCCCTCTACAGACACCGCATTGGCCTGGCCAACCGTGTCTACCGTGCCAAGCATCGACGGGGCAAGGCGATTCTGAATATCGACGATCGCCAGCCCCGCCGTGTAGTTGGCCACGTACAACTTGTTGTCTGATACGCACAGACCGAACACGAAGTCCGGCATCGCAAGGGTCGCGACCACCGCCGGGTTCGTTGGATCCCGTACGTCCACAACCTTCAGATCCCTGCTGGCGCCGACGTAGACGAATCCATCGCCGCTCGTCGCCACATCATACGGGTAGCTGATGTCCGCAGAACCCGTGACTAACGGGTTCTGCGGATCGGTTATGTCTACCACCTGGAGGCCGGTGGATGACGTGACGTATGCGTATGGTCCTGACATCGCGACCCAGTACGCCTCGCCGATCACCGGAGTCTTTGCGACCCAGCGCGGCTGGATCGGCACGTCGATGATAAGGCTGGCGAGATTGGAGTAGAGCCCGGAGGAGGATCCACCCGCATAGACTCGATAGCTGTACTGCGTGAGCGGTACGCACGACTGATCGACGTATGTCGTGGTATTCGCCGGCAGGGTAGTGGCCTGCCATGGCCCGCTCACTCCATTTGTGCTTCTCTCAACGACGTAGCTGGTCTCGCGCTGGCTGTTGTCCGCCCATGTGAGGCTTATGCTGTTCGATGAGGTCGCGACCGCGCTCAGATTCGAGGGCGGCTTCAGCATCGTGGTATCGGAAGCAACCGCCGAGTAATCCGAGTTCACACCATTATTGACGGAGCAGACGCGGTAGTAATAGGTGGTTCCCTCCGACAGGCTCACATCCTTGTATGTCTTGACGTCCGCGCCCACGGTCTTGACCGCACTGAAGCCCGTGGTAGACATCGTGCTGCGCTCGATTGCGAAGCCCGTCTCGTTCGCGGACGTATCGCTCCAGGTGAGGTTGATCTCACTGTCCGAAGCCGCGGTGGCGCTCAGATTCGTCGGAGCAGCCGGCTTGACAGGCGGAGACGCAGGCGTCGTCACGGCCAATGTGTTCGAGTAGACGGAGTTGCCGGCCGTGTTGTACGCGCAGACTCTGTACAGGTATGACGTCGATGCAGAAACCGCGGCGTCCGAGTAGACAGCGGTTCCTGCCGCAGTCGTGTTGATCTGAACGAACACTCCGGTCGAAGCGGGCGCTCGCTCGACCTTGAACAGAGTCTCATCCGACGAATTGTCGGCCCACTGCAGATCGACCTTGTTGTATGCATTCGCCTTCAGGACGAGACCAGTCGGCGCTGCGGGCTTGGTTGGCGGAGCAGCAGGGGTCGTCACGGCCAATGTGTTCGAATAGACGGAGTTGCCCGCCGTGTTGTACGCGCAGACTCTGTACAGGTATGACGTCGATGCAGAAACCGCGGCGTCCGAGTAGGTAGCGGTTCCCGCCGCAGTCGTGTCGATCTGAACGAAAACTCCGGTCGAAGCAGGCGCTCGCTCGACCTTGAATAGAGTCTCATCCGAAGAATTGTCGGCCCACTGCAGATCGACCTTATTGTATGCATTCGCCGTCACTGCCAGATTCGTCGGGGCGGCCGGCTTGGTCGCCGGAGGCGCAGGCGTCGTCACGGCCAATGTGTTCGAGTAGATGGAGTTGCCCGCCGTGTTGTTCGCACAGACCCTATACAGGTATGCTGTCGATGCAGAAACGGTCGCGTCCGAATACGTGATGGACTCCGCCACGGCTGTGTTGATCTGGACGAACACTCCGGTCGACGCCGGCGCTCGCTCGATCTTGAACAGAGTCTCATCCGAAGAATTGTCGACCCACTGCAGATCAACCTTATTGTATGCATTCACCTTCAAGACGAGACCAGTTGGCGCTGCAGGCCTGGTCGGCGGAGGAGCAGGCGTAGTCACGGTCACTGTATTCGAGTAGGCCGAGTTGCCCGCCGAATTCGATGCCAGGACGCGGTACCGATATCCTGTCGACGCAGAGACCGTCGCGTCCGCGTAGGTAGTGGATTCGGCGCTGGCTGTGTTTATCTGCACGAACGATCCGCTCGACGCCGGCGCTCGCTCGATCTTGAACAGAGTCTCATTCGAAGAATTGTCGACCCACTGCAGATTGACGTTGCTTGCAGCGACTGACGTGGCAGCAAGCCCCGTAGGAGCAACAGGTAAAGTTGGCGGCTCTGCCGGCGTCGTTACAGCTACCGTATTCGAGTCGTCCGAGTCGCCGGTCGCGTTCTCTGCGCAAACTCGGTACTGATATGCCGTCGAGGCGGAAACCGTAGAGTCCGAATAGTTGGTGAACCCCGCTCCAACCGTGTCAATCTCGGCAAACGATCCGGTCGAAACCAGCGCTCGCTCGATCTTGAACAGAGTCTCATTCGAAGAATTGTCGACCCACTGCAGACTGACGCTGCTATGAGAGGCTGCGGTCACGACGAGTCCGGTGGGAGCATCAGGCAGCGGACTGCCACCGGTGGTCCACACGGTAACCTTGTTGGATAGCACGTGACCGGTGCTTAGTGTGGCATCGATCTCGAACCAGTACTCGGTACCCGGGGTCAAGGGACTGATGTTCGTCATCGTCACCCTGTTCACGCTCTTCGTGTTGCGGTCGTCGCCACCGACCTCTCCCCAAGCGACCGAGTAGCCCCTGAGTACGCCCCCTGAGAGGATCAGCGACCACTTCAGTGCTATCGAGGTGTCGGTGGCTTTCGTGACGGACAGGTTCAGTGTGTTACCCGCCGCCTGTACAGGCGAAGACATGGGTGGAAGAAGCAGCAGACCTGCCGCCAGCAGCACTACTGCCAACGTGGCGGTCAACCACCTCGCGGTGTGTTCACGTTTCAACATACGGAACCTCCTTCAGAGAGGTCATCCAGTACGGATGCCTGATCACGCGCTTGGTGTATGAGACCTGGGGCAGGCTGGTAGCATCGACAGACAGGTGATCCGACGACGAAAACTCCAGGAAGCTGTGCCGGCCTCCCGGATCCCATCGTGCCCACGGTCACTTGCTGTAGCTTTGGAATACCCCTGTTTCGCAGTCCGGACTGCGGACTGCTGTCCCCATACACGGTGCTTATGCCATGATCGGGTGACTGATGATCCGAGCATTCATACCTGTTTTTGGCGTTCACTGGCTGTACCACAGACCGCTGACTCCATACCCTGGCTTTGTCTCCACGAGCGCTCGCACAATCGGCCCGCAACCGCTAGGAGAGCAAGCGCCCGCTTGTATATGGAGTAATCTTAGTGTCGGCATGTGAAGCTATCACCTTTATAGCCATCGGCGGCAAACCATGCTCATTATACCCAGCACACCGCCAACTAAACCTTATCATCAATACGATTGTCGGCAGGACTGTCGATAGTCCTGCCCCCTACTTGCTAACTTAGGGCCGGTTCGCTGTACAAATCGAGATCATATCGGCAGCCTGCAGATGGGTAGGAGGGCGTTCCAATGCGTGACCGGACGCGGACTTACACGGACGAGGGTTCATCAACTGACAGTACATCGTGTACAACATGAGCGTGTCCTTACGCACTGGTGCGGGGATTCGCGCCCGCCTTCCGCAAGCCTCTTGCCTGCTGCTCGGTCTCCGGGCAATCCCCGCTCTGACCGTACATCTCTTTTTCGACTGCAGAGCAACCGCCGTTGTTCCCCGACTCGGGGCTCACAGGCCCACCGAGCATCCTGACTTAGCACGGGGCCGCTCACTTCGGGCGCAACCCTGTAAGACATGTCGGGGAATGTATTGCTTCCCCTCACACCACTATTGTATCATATTTTGTCAACATTGCGTCAACATTTGTTCACGAATCAGGTGTCCTACGGAGTAGCCTCTTTCGCGCCCTGAGAGGGCTTATCAAACGACGCGATCCGACCGATTACCAGGAACAGGAACGTAATACCGATGATCGGCATGACTCCCATAAGCATGATCGGGCCGGTAAACGAGCCGAACTTAGCCGCAAGGTATCCGGTGACATAGGTGATCGCTATTCCGCCGAAACCCGCACCCATATGCGAGAGACCGGCCGCCGAGCCGACGATGCTCTTCGGCAGAACATCCGCCGGGATTGTCAACATATTGACCGACCAACTCTGGTAGCAGAACATGACGATAGCGATCAGACCGACCGCAACGTTGATCGGCACGAAGGGCACTGCGAGGCCGACCATCATCAGGGTTGCGCAGGGGACCATGACCGTTTTGCGAGCACGGTTGATGCTCCATCCGCGCTTCACCAAGTTACTGGACGCCCACCCACCGAAGAGGTTCCCAAAATCTGATGCGAGGAATGAGAGTGTGGCAAAAACGGCCATCTTCTTGATATCCACGCCCCTGTCCTGCACGAAGTACATCGGCAGCCAGAAGGTGTAGAACCACCAGATCGGATCCATGAAGAAACGGGTGAACACGACACCCCGCACCGCCTTGATCTTGAGCAGGTCCGGCCAGCGAACCTTCTCTGCTGCTGCGGAGGAGTGCTCTTCCTCTTGGGCACTGAGTATGTACTCCCGCTCCTCGTCGGTCACCAGGGGATGCTCACTGATCGGTCGGTAGAGGGCAAGCCATCCGATGACCCAGACGAAGCCGATCAGACCGACGACAATGAAGGGCATGCGCCAACTATAACTCAGAAGCCAGACCACGAGGAGTGGCGCGATGACCGCGCCGACCGACGAGCCGCTGTTGAACCATCCGATGGCAAATGAGCGCTCGCGGGCGGGAAACCACTCGGATATCGTCTTGATCGCCGCGGGCCAGTTCGCTGATTCTCCGAGTCCAAGGACGAACCGACAGGCGATGAAGCCGAGGACGATCGGCGCAACCGCGATCGGGATGATGCTCGAAAGCCCCTCACCGATCGATGCTGCCCACGCGGTCAGTACTCCCGCCGCCGACCAGACGGCCATCGACAGCACGTATCCTTTGCGCGAGCCGAGCTTGTCCATCAGCCAACCGGAGATGCTCGGCCCGATCGTATAGGCCCAGAGGAACGCGGAGAAGACCAGTGCGAGCGTCGGGTCGTCAAGATGGTAGATCTCCTTTAGCACCGGCGCGGAGAGATTGATCGTCATGCGGTCGAGGTAGTTGATGATCGTTGCGAGAAAGATCAGCGCCAGAATGTACCATCTCACATGAGGTATCTTCTTCACGAATGACTCCCTTCCCAGGCTCTCACGGCCTCAACGAGCGCGTCGATGTTCTCCGAGGTCGTGCCGGCAGAGACGCCGCCGCCTGCCGAGAGGATGATCCGCCCGTTCGTCGCATTCAGGCATCGGTTCGCCCACGCCGTGACCTCCTCCGGTATGCCTCGCGCCAGGACTCCGAGCGGTGGGACGCTTCCCATCAGCGTCACCCGGTCGCCGAGCCGCTTGTGCGCGTCCTCGATATCGAACTCATGGCTGAAGTTGAGTATCCCGATGCCCAGATCGGCCATCCGCTCGGCGAACGGTTGGATGCTAGCATCGTTATGATACAACCTCAGCATTAGCGGGAAAGCGTCGAATATCCTCTTCAGGTACGGATGCGCGAATTCGTCGTAGTCGGTCGGCGAGAGCAGGCCGGGGATATCATCGAGTACGAGGATGCTCTCCACGTCAGGGAGGTTCTCCGCCTGAGCACGGAGCCAGCGGATGACGGTCTCGGTGCAGAGGTCGAGCAGCTTGTGCGACGGCTCGGGGTCGATCTTGATGTCGGTGAGGAACTCAGTCACGCCTCGGAGGTGCGTCGCCAGTGCGAGCGGTCCTCGGGCGGCGACCATGCGGATCGAATACCCCATCGGCTCGATCTGCCTCTGTGTCCACTGCTGCAGGTGCAGGACGAACGGCATCAGGCCGTGGACCTTCGGATTCGGGATCTCCAGACGGCTGACCTCAGAGATGTCCTCGATTATGTGCGAGACCGAGGCGGGCGAATCCTTCCACAAGGAGACTCGGCAGCCGAACGCGGACGGCTCCGTCGCCATGCCGTATTCGACCCAGAACCCCGGCACGAAGATGACGTCCGGGAAGCGCTGCATCATCTCCAAGTTGGCCGCGAGCCACTTCTCCGGCTCGACGAAGTACTCCATCGCGCTGATGCCGGCCCATCCGGGGATCCACGGGCTGTCGACGATCAAGGCGACGCACGGCTTCTCGATCTTCCCAGCCGCCGCCCGGCGCAGGGTTTCGAATTGCTCTTTGGTCATCACAGACTCCTCCGGATAAAGATGTCCACCTTACGAAGGGGGACCGGCCTCCGGGCCGAGGGGGTTTCTCCGGCAGATGGAACCGCCAAGACGCCAAGACCGCCAAGCAAACCTCCCCCGGCCTGCCGGCCGGCCCCTCCTTCGTAAGGAAGGGCGCAGATATTCTCCTACGGCAGATTCACATCTCCCGGGGCGGCCTTGTGCCCAAGGGCCGCACCCTCCTCCAGGCCGGAGATGCGGGCCGAGGAGTCCCTGGCGTTCTTCCAGAAACGCAGGACGAACTCAGTGCCGGCAGCCTGGGCGGCCTCGGATGTCTCGCCTGCCAGGATGAGCCACTGCCGCCCGCTGCCGACGTCCTGCAGAACCACCGCCCCCCTGTCCGCCGGGAGTTGGAGAGAGGACGGTGCAATCAACGGGTTCGTCTTCGGCGTTCCGACCAGGATGAGATTGCCCTTCCAGTCCTTGGGGATATCAGCCACACTGCAGAGACGGAGTTCCCGTCCGATTGCAGACTGGAGCGTGTTGCGTGCCTGGTAGGCCATCTCCAACTCGATGATGGGGCAATCGACGCCGAATGCTATGCAGACCGGCTTGCTGTAGTCGAACTTGGTGACGACATCGGGGCCCTGCGGGTAATCCACCTTGTCGGCGAGAACCGGCGGATCGAACTTCGGCGCGCCGGGGTTTGATACGATCCCCCAGCCGTATGCCACGCCACCTGCATATTCGGCCTTCAGGAAGTAGTGGTACGCGCCAGGCAGAGCGTTCGGACTGAGAAGCTCGATGGTCCCGGACGCCTTCCCACCCGGCATCAGGCTGAGCGTGCTCTTAGACAGCCTACCGAAGAGTTCCTGGTAGAACTCCAGGGAGAGCTTGATCTCGGCCCGCTTCCCGGTCTTGTTCTCGATGGTGAAGCCGGCGGATGCCTTGCCGTTCCTGAGAGTGACCTCGTCTATCTTGATCGGCAGCACGCGGACCGGCGCGTCCGGTCGAGCGTACTCCTTGATGAGCTTCATGAACTCGATCGCCTCTGATTTGGGCCGGCGGTCGAGATTGATCATCTCGTAGTGCCGGAGTCCCTGCCTGGTGAGCCGCGGGTTGACGCTCATCGTCTCCTGCCAGTGGAACTGGAAGAACTCGGGAATCGCGCGCGGCTCGAGCATCTTGCTGTAGATGCCCTTGAACTCCCGGGCGCGGACCTCCGGCGATAGGTACGTCAGGTACTTCCAGTTGAACTCGCCGAGGGTCGGCTGCATGCCGAGTTCGGATGCGTGGCCGGCGACACCGATTGCGACCGATGGGATCGTCTCTTTGAAGGCCGGGCGGTGCTTGTAGTTGTGATACCCCACCCTGTCGAACGGGATGCCGAGCTGCACCAGCCGCTCGAACTGCCCCTGGTTGCACGCGCTGGTGAGGAAGACCTGCGTATCCGGGGCAACCTTCTTGATCGCGTTGTAGCACGCCGTCCAGCGCTCCGCATCGCCGGGTCTGATACCGACGATCAGGATCTCGTTGTCGATCTCGATGCGCTTGACGACATCCTTGTACCGCCCCGCCAGAAACGCCATCCACTCCGGAGAACCGGATGTGTCGATCAGCACTCTGAGCCCCAGCTTGCGGCACTCATCCATGTAGAAGTCGAGGAACGCGACGGCATTGGGCCTCCTCATCTCGCCGATGATCTCCAGGTGATGGAGGCGGACCCAGTCGAAGCCCATGGCCTTGATGATCCGGAGGTCGGTCTTCATCTGCGGCTCAAACGAACGCCATTTCTCCCACATCACCGGCGAGAACGGCCACCATCCCTCGCGGTCGAGGCCCTTCGTGCGGTAGTAGTCGAAGTTCTCGGTCATCGTGGAATACGGGAAGTAGCTCGTCCCGAACTCGACATACGGCACTCCGAGATCGACCGTTGATTTGTCAGCGGATTCGGTCACGTAGCGGTATCCGGCATAGGACTGGAACTGGCCGTCCTCCCAGCCCTTCTTCGGCGACTGGGATACGGCAAACCGGTAGCCGAGCTTGACGGGTTCGCCCTTGGCGGGAGGGGTGTATGTCCTGACGCCCATCGCGCCCTTGCCCTCCTGCTCGGGGTTCGGGCCGGCGATCTCAGTGATGAGATAGAGACTGTCGCCGTCTCGGATGACTCGCTCGCGGGCATAGAAATAGTTGGCCAGCGCCCATCGCCCGACGCTGTTCTTGTACGTATAGCCTGGAGTGAACTTGCTGGTGGCGAGGAAGGACCTGCCGTCCGACTTCCAGGACAGCCAGTCGACGCCATGAGCCAGGGATGTGATGCGGTCGCCTTCCTTGGGCAGATCGATGCCGTCGATCATGAGGCCGTTCCAGCGCATCTTGAGGCCATCGACCTTCGGCATCGTGATCCGTCGGACCAGGGCGATATACGCATCCGCTGGTCCGTCGCCGACCCGGGTAACGGTCACGTTGACATCCGCCCAGGAATCACCACAGGCCGTGAAGTCGACGATAACGCGGTATCCGTTGACCCGATCGATCATGTCGACTGTACCGTGAGGACCACCGCCAAGTGCTGTGATTGGATCGTGGAAGACGGACGGCACCTGTGAGGCTTGACCCTCGCGACCGGGGATAACGACGAGCCCTAAACCGAGCGCCCCTCTCCCGAACATGGTGGACCCGGAGAGCTTCGGCTCGGAGCGGTCCCATTTCAGGCTGACCGACGAGCGAGCTGACACGTCGGCCAGGATACGTGCTGTTCCGCCAGCGACGCTACCCCGAGCACCCTTGCCGTCGTAGACCCCGTCGGGCATGGTCGTATTGAAGACCACTGGGCCATTGTAGCTGAAGTCGTAGTTGTTCCGGATCAGGATGGATGGAGCAGCGGACACACAACCAATTGTCAGATAGATCAACGTGAGCAGCATGAGCGATCGCTTAGACAGATGCACCTGGTGATACCTCCATGGCCCGAGAAGCGGCGTAGTCGAATGCGGCCAAGCGGGAACATGATACCGTGACCCGAGAGTGATGTCAACGAGAAACGGCTACCTTATCTCGACCTTTGAACCGTGGGATGACACGGGCGCTGCGAGCCGCACCCAGTAGGAATCGCCGCTTCGTTCGACGACGGCTTTCACCTGCCGGCCATCGAGGCGCACGTCGGACGCCTTCGGTGACTTGGCGAACGGTCCGAGGCGGATCTGCGCCGTGCCAAGTGATGCGTCCGCGGCGACCTGCAGGATCATGCCGCCTTCGGTTCGGGTCAGCGTGTATCGGAGATGAGCGGTTCTTGGCCGGCCCGCAATCTCGACCAGCACGGGGTAATCCTCCACGTGAACCGTCGTCCACTTGTGCGGCATCCTGGGGAAGAGGCGCAGTTGCTTCGGATGAGCGTCGTCGATGCCGAGGACTATGCGAATGGCTTTCACGATCTCCGCCTGCTGCACGCCGTTCCCGAGGTCGCCGGTCCGGAACCAGAACCGCCCGCCGGGTTCGACCTCGCAGCCCTCGGGGACGATATAGGGCTTGTACCCCGGGTAGTAGGTCGCGCGCGCGGCCCAATCCAGCATGGTGGTCGCGTCGTTCATACGGTCGAGCAGGAGGGCCGACTGCGTGACGAACCCCTGCCCGTAGCCCATCGCGGTACCATAGAAACCGAATGGCTTGTAGGCATCAATGAGTCTACGGTACGCCGCCTCGTTGATGGAACCCCATCCGGTATCGTCCTCCGCCGGGTCGAATCCACGCCCATCAGGCATGGCGATGATCGGTCCGAGGACGGTGCTCCGATTCGGCCAACCTGAGTGATCGAGGGTCCATACCTTCCCATAGCCCGATTCACTGACGACGTAAGCCTTGGGGATCGCGCTCTGCATGAGTGACGCACGATTCCTCCACTGAGCGGCAGCGCCCTTCTCGCCGATCGAGTCCGCCATCTCTGCGAGCGCCCTGAGCGCCTCCATGCAGGCGACGTCGGCGTACACCGTATTCCCCACCCCGCCCGCGCACTCGCTGTCGGTGCGGAGGACATCGGTCGCGCCGGAGATCTCGGGGTGCGCGAACTGCCAGAGGATCCAATCCCCCGCCGCGCGCATGTCGGTCCAGTGATCGCGGAGCCACTCATCACGGTCGGGCAGCCTCTGCCAGAGCTTGTAGATGAACATGGTGGTGAACGCATGCCCGTCGTTCTCGAAGCAGCCATCGTTCGGGCTCGGGAGGTTGAGGATCCGGCACCAGTGCGGCGGGAGCGCGACCCCGTTGAGCTTCAGGTCAGGGCGCTCACTCCATGCGCGGGCAGACCTGAAGCAGTACTCGGCGCACCGCAGACCCTCCTCGATGTAGCCCTGATCGACGATCTCCTGGAGCGTGCGGCCCATGTCGCGCGACCAGGAATGCCCATAGTAGGAGCCGGCTGTCTTCGTGAACGTACCGAATCCCTCGTACCCGCCCCAGGACGGCGCATCCTTGGCGGAGGTATGATACATACCCGTCGCATCGACTCGCCCGGCCATGTCGTGCAGGTTGTTGTGATAGATGTTCGCCAGTACCTCGGCGTATGGAGTGCCGTGGAACCGTACCCGAGGCCCGCGATAGCCCTCGGGGATGTCCGGCTTGATCTCGCCGATGAAGTCTTCTTCGCTAACGTAGAGTACCTTGCGGAGATCATCCAGCTTCTCCCGCGCCGACTGCTCATCCGTGCCCTCGGGACGGAGGCTCATGCGTCTGATGAAGTCCTGCGCGTCGGCCGGCACGACATCGCTTGGAAGTGCGATCCCGCCGGGGATGCTCTCGCCCGGCATCGGCTCGACCGTCAGCCCGGTCAGGACAGGCGCGCTCATCTTGGGGGACGTATGCTCGACGACAAGCGCCTTGATCGGGACTAGCCGCGGAGTCACCACTGCCATGTACCCGTCTGAGAGCGGCCTGCGTGGATAGAGTCGAAGCGACGCCTCCAACACCTTCTGAGCGTGCGGATCGGAGGCAAACGGTTCGGGGAACTGGAAGAAACGCTTGCCCCACCAGAGGCTCTCGCCGAGAATCAGCGGGTAGTCCTGAGTCGTGCCGTCTGCGTACTCCAGACGGACGCGCCCGAGCTTATCGCCCAGGAAGAACCTGGAGTTGACGTCCCTGGGATCGCCCCACACCGGACATCCCCGGTCGGCTGAGTTCGTCATGCCGAGCAGGAAGAGATGGCTCGCCCTGACGCCGAGCGGAATGCGGACGGCACCGTTCATCGGCACGGCGGACACGGGTGATGCGAGGAACGGGATGCCTCCACGCTCGACATAGGAGGGATCGGCGGTCTGAGACTTCCAGTCCGCGAGCGATCGATTATCCGAAAACGTGACATGGAACGCATCGCCCGCATCGAACTCGTCGAGGCCGAGCCAGGCGAAACCGTTCTCGCTGATCCCATCGACAAGTCGGAGCTTGACCTTCTGCCCACTCAAATCGGCCACGTCCCATTCCACGAGGCTCGGGAAATCGCTCAGCGGAGGAGGACTGGAGCGCAGCACCTTGCCGCTCTCGATTGAGATAAGCTCGACCCGGTTGTCGCCCATCCCACCGTTCTTGCCATCATGTCCCCGGACATAAAGGCGAATCTTAGGGACGTTGACTGTGAACTCGGGTGATTCGATCGTCCCGGAACCGGTCTCTCCACCTCCAAGGGATGAGAGATAGGGAGCCGTCTCGCGCCCGCCGCCGTCACGCTCAATGACGGCCCAAGTGCCGAGGCCGCTGATGGGGATGGCGCGGTACCTGCTCTGGGCCGCGGTGTACGCCCTATGGACCTCCTCGACCTGCGCCAGTCCGAGCCATGCGAAGGCGCCTCCGGTGTCGCCATCGACCGCCTCGAAGTAGACCTCCCTGCCCACGAGATCGCTCACGATCCACGAGCGTACCTGGAAGCCATCCTGGACGGGAGGCAGAGCACGTCGGACGATCGTCCCGTCCGTCGCCAGTTTGAGGAAGAACCCATTGACGCGCTTCCCGCCCTTCTCTCCGTCCCAGCCGTTGACCCAGAAACGGATGAAGTCTTCTTTGACGGTGAATGACGGGGAGCGGAGCGCGCCGGTCTGGGATTCGCCGGATGCCAGCGATTCCATGTGCGGGCGCGACTCCGCGGGGTTTCCGAGGCGTGGCATGTCGGTCGATCCCCATGCCTTGCCCTCCACGGTCCAACCATCCCAACCGGCACTTCCGCCGCCGAGGACGCGTGCAACCGTTTCGCCGCATGACGGAAGTGAGAGACTGACGCCAAGCGCCATGACGATAGCCAACCGGAGATGCGTGATCCTCAAGGTGTTTTGCTCCTTCTACTCGATCGCCACAAGGGTGACGTACCGCTTCTCACCGAAGGGGAAGATGCCGACGATGAGCTGGAAGCCCACGCGCGTTTCCGACTTGATGCCGTCTGAGAGCCTGAACTCCGGCACTTCGGCGTCAGAGAGGAACGGCGTGTCGGCCTTGATCGCGGCGAGGACGGCCCTGTCCCCCACCCTTGCCCTGAGGTGGACCGCGCCCTCCCGATTGCCCTTCGGCGCGAGCCACTTCACCTCGTCGATGTTCCCAAGCGACGCCCGGACCTGGACCGGCTGCCCGGCCTTCACCTTGACCTCACCGCCGTCACTGAGGGCAACCCACCGGCCGCTGGAGTCTTGGATCTCCAGGGAGTTGAACTCTCCGTTCAGGTACTTCGGCGGCTTGGTACCGTCGAGCGGCGTGTTCCCGATCGCGATCCTCGGGAAGTTGGACGAATCAGTCCCCGTAGCCTTGGTCCGCAGGCCGACGGTCTTCCCCTCGCTGACCGCCTTCCCATACTCGGCCCGTTTATCCGCCAACATGCCGGCGTATCCGACGGCATAGAGGTCGCGGTCGATCTCGATCCAGTAGTTCGGCTTCTTCTGCGGATACGGCTCTGAGGCCGTCTTCGCCATCTTGGTGTATTCGAATGCCGATGGGCGCATGGTGAAATCCGGGTTGATGACCGAGTAGTCGCTCCTCTCCCAGATCAGGTAGCCCGGCCACCACCACGCGGCGGATCCGGCGGAACGGGTCTCATAGAAGGTCCTGTATATCTTCTCATAGTATGCGCGCTGGGCCTCCAGGCGCTCCGGCGAAGGGTTGAAACCCGGATCGAACCCGAGTTCGGCCCAGTAGATCGGCTTCCCACCGCTGACGAACTTGCCGTAGAGCGTCGTAAAACCACCCTCACTAAATGACTGCCAATCGCCGCTGAAGTTGTAGCCCTCTGGTGAGATGTAGTCGAAGTGCTTCGCGCCGGACAGCAGATCGACCGGCATCGCTGGAAGGGCGTATCCCGCCATCGTACCGGTGCCGCCGAACCCGCTCCTGGCGCTGATGGGGTGATAGGGATCGACGCTCCTGACGACCTCGCGGATGTCCATGTACCGGCGGCTCAGTTCGTCGTCCCAGAAGCGTCGGTATGCGGCGACCATCCTGTCCCACGGGCCGTTCTCGCTGATCTGCGCATCTGTCGGGCCATGGACGAGATCGTTTTCGCCCGTGCGGAGGGTGAATCCCCAATCCCTCTCGGCGTTCTCGACGCTGCCATAGCGGTCCTCGATCCAGCGTTTCCAGATTGGGTCAGACAGTTTGCGCTTCTCCTCCCGGCCGACCCGGACCTCCCAGGCGACGTCGTATGCGAACATCGCCGGTCGCTCCCAGAGGCGGACATTCTTGATCGATTCGAGCGCTTTCTCGGGATGGGGATCGATCGGATAGAGGCCGGGGACGAAGACGTGGCATTTGAGCCCGTGCCGGTGAGCGCGCTCCATGAAGTCGACGAACCCCGGGGCGACGTCCGGGCTCTCGGTAAGGATCAGCGCCACCGTGTTCAGTCCGATCTTGTTCATCAGATCGAGTTCCATCTCGACGATCTCGGCGTCATACTGGGTCGGATGACACCAGTGGGTCCAGAACATCCCCTCCTCCATCGAGGCGACGTAGACGGGGCGGTAGTTGATCCCGAGCGAGAACCACGGCTTGCCCTTGTAGATGAACTGGTCGCCCTCGATCGTCACAAGCTCGGACTTGTCCACCGGCTTCGATTCGACGACCGAGAACGGCTGGCGGATGGCGTCGATCGGCTTGCCGTCGCGGAGCATCCAGACCTCGGCGACGTAGAACCCGGGGGCGAGCCCCTCGACCGGCCCAAGCTCGCAGACGGTGCGCTGGCCGGTAAGATCGAAGGTCTTGTCGAGACGGACATGGCTGGCCGAGCCGTTCTCGTATTGCGGGTCACAGGTGATATTGCACTCTATCTCGATGGAGCCTGTGGTATCCCCAAGATTCAGGACGGTCGCGCCTATGAGCGGCGTGCCCTCGAAGTATGAAGCACGATCAGTGCCTGCCGAGAGCAGGTAGAGCCCGCCGTCGATTCGATCGACGAGTTCGGCCGCCTCACGCGCGATCTCCACTCGATGCCCGGCCAGGAAATCGGGATCCTCGATGCCGAATGTCGCCCATACGCAGCCCTTGTAGTCCTTATCATCCAGGACGTAGAGAGAAGCCGCCGCACCGCCTATATGCCCGTCGACTTCCCTGACCGCGAGGGCCGGAATCCACCGGCGGGGAGTCGTCTTGTCGAAGCCGAGTCCCCGGTAGCGGGGGAGCGAACAGACGGTGTTCACCGGCCCGGTGATCACCTGATCGCCGGTCGTCTTGTACGAGCCGGAGGTCGGGACGTAGGACTCGGCTGTCACCGTGTAGGTCTTGTAGGCCGGGCTGAGCGTCTCGATGGTCGGCTGAGAGAAATCGGGAGCGCCGGCGGGGTTCGGCATCGAGCGAATGTCGGTGATCCAGAAAGTGACAGGCTTGCTGGGATCTCTCAGGTTGCTGTTCTCGAAACCGACCTTGAACTTGACGATCTTCTGCACGTCGATGCGATCAGCGGGACCGCCCGGGCCTTTCCAGTGACGGAAGAGTTCCGCCGTGAGCGCATATCGCTTCCAGGAGGTGCTAAGGTCAATGTGCGCCTGCCATCGTCCGCCCTCGGAGTCGATCCAGGCAACGATCAGCTTGCGCGCATTCTCGTCGCCCTTCGCCCAGAAAGTGGTGACGGTGTCGGCCGCCGGGAACTTCCCGGTTACGGGGATGTCCTGGAACTCCCAGTATGCGCAACTCGGCAGCGAGACCTCGAGCGCCGAGTCCGCATCGGGCATGTCGGGTGTCACGGCTCTCACGGTAGGAGTGGTATCGGGGGTCCCGGTGTCACGGTAGTCGGGCGACGGGGTGAAGGCGGCGAAGTCGAGGATCGTCTCACCCGGCGGCATCGTCGCGAGCTTGTCGACTAGTATCTGCTGAGTGACCCACTCACCGCCGACCTTGACCGTCATCCGGGAGAGCGGAGGCCCGCCGATGGTGAGGATGTTGCCGCTAGCCGCCAGATATTCCCGCAGTGCCGGAACCGATTCGACCGGGAACGAGGCGGAATTCGGCAGGACGAGAAGCTGGTCGGACCTGTCTGACTTGTCGGACAGGACCGAGACCAGGTCATCGGCGGGGATGGGCTTCACCGCGAACCCCTGTATCTCAAGGGTCGATCTCAGCGTATCGACGAACACGGCGTCAGTGCCCGGCAGTCGCTCAGTAAGCAATAGCACGTCGAGTCGCTTCCCGGACGCGCAGCATACACTGACTGCGAGCAGGACTATGATCAGAAAAAGGCATCTCGGCATGGCAGGTTTCCTCCAGGCGCATGGGCTCTCCAGGGTCGCCACAGCACTACTTCTGGTTTAGCCGGTAAGTCCGTTCTTACCTCCGTGGTTCAAGAGAGAGCATTCAGGGGCTTTGGCCATTGACCTCCCACTTGCCCCACATCCGGTATATGTACTGATGTTACCGATGTATAGTACATAATACTTGGCAGTTTTTTGTGTGCATGCTTAGAATTGCTCTGCTATGGGTATTCATGAATCGGATGGAGTCGTGATCGGTAACGGAGATCGCGCTCCGGCGAAGGAGGTGGAAATGATGATTGCCAGGATTAAGTCCCTGCTGGAAGACGAGGAAGGGGCAACCATGGTCGAATACGCCCTTATGGTGGCCCTGATCGCCGTGGTGGCCATTGCCGCAGTCACGCTGCTCGGCGGAAAAGTCAAACAGACCTTCCAGACTTCCAGCGATGCTATCCCGTAAACGACAATGGACACTGGTAGATCGGACCGGGATCACGGTCCCGGCCGGTCTACCACGGGATTAGTTGTGGTAGCAGGTAAGGCGATAGTAATGGGGTCGAAACGATTGAACAATAGAGGAGCGGCACTCGTCGAGTTCGCCATCGTGTCGTTGTTGTTGATCACAATGATGCTGGGCGTCATCGAGTTCGGGCTCCTCATGAAGGATTATCTCACCTTGAGTCAGTCGGCGAGGGAGGGCGTGAGGTCCGCTGCGCTCGGCAGTCCCACATCCGTAATACAGTCGCGGGTGATGGATTCGCGCCGACGTTGACGGTCGCGAACATAGGCGTCATCGCGCAGAAGCGACCTGTCGGCGGCAGTTGGTCGACGTTGGGGCTCTCGGCGGACGGCCTGTCGAATGATGCTCCGGCCGGTGACCAGGTGCAGGTATCGCTCACATATCCACACACGTTGATCACCGGGAGTTTCTTCTCGTGGTTGGCAGGTGGAGGCAATTCGATCAGCATACACACTCAGATGATCATGCGCCGGGAGTAACCCGCAGCTTGTGTGCACGGTTCCCCTCGCATCCTGGCTCGCAGGGCACGACAGGAAGGATACGCAGATGATGCAGTTGCTGAGAAACAGGCTGGTGATCATGGCGCTCGTGGTCGGCTCGGCCACGGCGCTTCTCGCATACGTGTTTCTGGCCAGACAGGCGAGTGCCGCCACCAAGTCCGTGCAGGTGGTCGTGGCTCAGCATCGCGTTCCGGTCGGCACAATAATGACCCTAGATATGATAGCGCTTCGATCGATGCGGAGGAACACGGTGCCGTCAACAGCCATCCAGAGCTTGGAACTGGTCGCGGGCAAGGTTGCACGTGGCGAGATCACGGCAGGGCAAATCGTAACCGCCGAGATCCTGGCTGAGAGGAGCCGGCTTGCGCAGATGATCCCCCCCAATATGCGAGCCGTGACGGTTTCCCTTATGCCGGTCATCGGCGTGGGCGGGTTCCTCAAGCCGGGAGACCATGTAGATGTGATCGCCACATTCGATATCAATGGCGGCACGTTGACCAGGACGATCCTTCAGAACGCCCTGCTGCTTGCCACCGGCACGGATATGCTTGTTGTCGACCAGGATCCAGCCCGGAGCAGCAAGCCGACCAAGCCGGAGATGCAGCCAACCGCCACACTGGCCTTGTTGCCGACGGACGCGGAGAAGCTGATACTGGCCGAATCCAGGGGCGAACTCCGCCTCGTCCTGCGGAGGTCCGACGATCTCTCGGTGGCGACCACAAGAGGATTCACCGGGCGCGCGGTGATCGGGACTGTCCCGACGGACCAGCCACAGGGCAAACCGTATGAGTCGCCCGCGATGAACCCGGCGCCACAGCAGTCGCCAACCGTGACGCTGACGCCCGCCAAGCTGCAGCCGAAACTCGAAGTGGTGATTCCTGCGATTCCGGTCCCCGTGCAGGCAACTACTGCGAGCAAGCCGCCCGTGACCAAGTCGCCGATTCCGGACCGCAAGATCCAGGTCATCCACGGAACCGCAGTGGAAGAAGTCGTTGTGTCAGGCGATAAGTCGGGAGGGGAACTCAGGTGAGGACACGAGTACTGATCGCCGAACGTGACAGGGAGTCTCGGAACTCCATAAGAGAAATGATGAGCGAAGAGAGTGGCTTCGACGTCGTCGGTTTGGCTCGGGACAGCCAAGAGGCAATTCAGTTGGCGATGCAGCTCTCGCCTGATGTGGCTTTGATAGCATACGATCTCCCTGGACTGACGGGGCCGGAGACGTGCGAGATACTGAGTTCGTTGTCGCCCGGCATCATGATCGGACTGATCGCGGATGCGAAGACACCGGAGCGCCTGGACAAGGCCCTGAACTGCGGAGCACGCACAGTCATAACCAAGCCTCTCAGCGCAGATCAGGTGTGCTCGCAGGTCACCGACTTAGCAGAGTTGAAGGAGCGGCAACAGTCGCCGGAAACCCGCCAATGGGCGGACCCGACGAAATACCCGAAGATCATCACTGTTACGGGCGCAAAGGGCGGCGTGGGCAAGAGCACAGTCGCGGCCAACCTTGCCACCGTCATGGCCTGGCGGGAGCCAGGCGCTGTAATATTGATAGACTTCTACACGCAATTCGGCGATATTGCCACCATGTTCAACTTCATTCCGAAGGGCACGATAGCCGAGATCATGCCCGTGTGCGCCGATCTGGACATCGGTCTCGTGAACAGCTACGTGACGCGGCACTCGTCCGGAGTTCACATCCTCGTGATGTCAGTGGAGCCTCTGCCTCCGGAAGTCGTTGATCTCGAGTGCCTCGACAGTCTGTTCTATGTCCTGAAGAGCGAATACAAGTACATTATAGTGGACATGCCGCCGATGCTGTACACAACCACTCTGCACGTCCTGACCCATTCGAACATGATCCTGCTGATCGCCAATCTGCGCGACCTGACGACGTTGACCGACACCAGGAAGTTCTACGATACCCTTCACGACGAGCGAATCTCCGACGACAGCATCGGAATCGTGCTGAACCGGATATCCAGGACAAACAAGCTGCAACTCCGGGACGTCCAGCAAATGTTCGGCTGTCAGATTGTGGCCCATATTCCGGACTATGATAAGGTCTTAACGGCCATCAATGAGGGACGGCCTGCCGTGCTGATGGACAGGGGCTCCGCATTCACCCGCGGCATGGAACAGATCGCATCGGCGCTCTCTTCGCCGCCTGCCACCCCCAAAGAGATATCTGCAGCCGCAACGGACGAGAGGCAACTTGCCGCTATCCCATAGAAAGGTGATGAGGACATGAGCGCAGTCAGACTGGAAGAACGAACCGAACTGGACCGCTCCGGACGATCGGGAGCGCCAAGCGGCCAGCAATTGTCCCAACTGGAGGATAGGGTCCACCAACGGCTGATGCACAACATCAACCCCGTTGACCTAGTCAAGCTCGATAGGCCGGCGATGATGCGAGAGATAGCCGGGGTGTTGTATGAGATCACCAATGAGGAGAACACGCCGCTTCCGAGCCGGGCGCGCGAAGGCATAGTCAGTGACGTAGTCGACGAGATCCTCGGCTACGGGCCGATTCAGCCGCTTCTCGATGATCCCACCGTCAGCGAGGTAATGGTCAACGGATACCGTCACGTCTACGTCGAGAGAAGCGGCAAGATCGTGCTGACCGATAAGGTCTTCCGAGACGACGGCCACATCATGCGCATCATCGAGCGGATTGTTGCCCCCCTCGGCAGGCGCATAGACGAGAGCTCGCCGATGGTGGATGCCCGACTCCCGGACGGCTCCCGCGTGAACGCCATCATCCCTCCGCTGGCTGTGAAAGGTCCGACTCTCACCATCCGCAAGTTCGCCAAAGATCCGCTCACCGCGGACGACCTGGTGAGATTCGGAACCCTGACGCAAAACATGGTGGACTTCCTGCGAGCGTGCGTCAAGGGTCGCATGAACATCATCGTCTCCGGTGGAACGGGCAGCGGCAAGACGACCACCCTGAATGTACTCTCGTCGTTCATCCCGGATGATGAACGGATACTGACAATTGAGGACGCCGCGGAACTGCAACTCCAACAGCAGCATGTCGTCAGCCTGGAGAGCCGCCCGCCTAACATCGAAGGAAAAGGCGAGGTAAGCATCCGCATGCTGGTTCGAAACTCCCTGAGAATGCGGCCGGACCGAATCATCGTCGGTGAGGTCAGAGGCGGGGAGGCGCTCGATATGCTGCAGGCGATGAACACCGGTCACGACGGCTCTCTGAGCACCGCGCATACCAACAGCCCGAGGGACACGATCTCGCGTCTGGAGACGATGGTGCTGATGGCCGGCATGGACCTGCCCGCCAAAGCAATCGGGGAGCAGATAGCTGCAGCGATAGACGTGATCGTCCAGCAGAGCAGATTGCGAGACGGCAGCCGAAGGATCACCCACATCACCGAGGTGCAGGGCATGGAGAGCGATGTTATCGTGCTGCAGGACGTCTTCAGATTCGAACAGCAGGGCGTCGATCCGCAGGGCAAGGTCATCGGCGAACTGAAGGCCACTGGTCTGCGCCCCAAACTCATGGAGCGGATAGCCCAGCAGGGGATGACACTGGATCCGAACATCTTCGACCCTGGAGGAGTCACCGCATGATCATCATTGTCACGGTGCTGATCTTCATATTGGTCGTGACCGTGGTCATCCTGCTTGGCGTGCGCAGTAACAGCCGGGCGGGAGACACCAAGGAAAGGCTGAAGGCTCTGCTCGGGGGGTCGCTCTCCGCGACAGCCGACTTCGAGCAGCCGGCTGCCGTCCAGGGCGAAGCGAAGACACCTCGCCGGTCCATGATGGGGAAGGGAATGACTGAGCGGCTGTCCGCCTCGTTGTCCGCCGCGGGCTTGTCGATACGTCCCAGCGAGTTCATGGCGGCCGTGCTCGGGGGTGTCGTGTTCGCGCAGATTCTGGCGGTGGTGTTGTTCCACAATGTGCTGGGGTCCGCCGCGTTCGGCCTGCTGAGCTTGTACGCCCCGGGAGCGGTCCTGCGCTTCATGGAGCATCGGCGACAGGCGGCATTCAACGCCCAGATAGCCGACGCAATCCTGATGATCAGTTCGTCCCTGCGCTCGGGGTTCAGCTTCCTCAGAGGGCTGCAGATGATTGCCAAGGAAATGCCTCCGCCTATCTCGCAGGAGTTTCAGCGAGTGGTCGACGAGGTGAACGTAGCCAGACCGTTGGAGGATGCTCTCGCCGACGTTGTCCACAGGGTGAAGAGCTACGACTTCGACCTCGTGTGCACGGCAGTGCTGATCCAGATCGGTGTCGGCGGCAATCTTGCCGATGTGCTGGAAAGCATAGGCAATACAATCAGGGAGAGAGTCCAGGTAATCGGTGAGATGCGGGCATTGACCGCTGAGGGAAAGATGTCGGGGATGATCCTGATGCTTATGCCGGTCGGCGTAGGCTTACTCCTCGCGGCGCGTAACCCGGAGTATATGGCGCCTCTGATCACCGAACCTATCGGACACATGATGCTCGCAGTAGCGGCCGTGATGCAACTGATGGGCGGCTTCATAATCAAGAAGATGCTGGTGCTGGATGTCTGATCCGCGCCATGCGTTTCCCGCACAATGCGGGAGAGGCTGAAAACAATGCTGATCATAGTAGCCATAGGCGTGTTCATATCGATTGCCCTGCTGATCCTGGGCCTCACACTGAGAATCCGAGAGGGAAACCATTCGCGCGAGGCTCGATGAGCAGGCGCGGCCGCATGTGACCGCTGTTGCAATGAGCGCGGTGGAACAGGAGCTGGCGAAGCCCTTCGCAGAGCGGGTCGTTCGTCCATGGCTTCATCGCCTGGCGCGCATCGCGGAGCGCATGACGCCGCGCGGATCGGCGGAGAATGTGGACGGCAAGCTCAATGCGGCGGGCCGCCCCTGGCATCTCAACGCACGTGAGTTCACCGGCCTGCGAGTTCTGTCCATCATGGTCTTCCTGGTCCCCGGGTTCGTAGCACTGAGAGGCATTGACGGCTCGATCCTCATGCGCATGGCGGCCGCCGGCCTGTGTATCTTCGTGGGGGTGATGCTGCCCGACTTCATGCTCGCCAGAGCCGCCGGTGAGAGGAAGGCGCAGATCCGCAGGACATTGCCGGATACTTTGGACCTTCTGATGGTGAGCGTGGAGGCCGGTCTGGGCCTCGACGCGGCGATTCAGAAAGTGACCGAGAAACTGCAAGGCCCGCTGGCGGATGAAATGCGCCAGGCCTTGCAAGAGATGCGCCTCGGCAAGCTGCGAATGGAAGCCCTGCGGTCGATGGCGCAACGTTCACAGGTTGCCGAGCTATCGATGTTCGTCGCGGCCGTATATCAGGCCGACCAGCTCGGGGTGAGTATATCGAGGGTGCTCAAAATACAGGGCCAGACGCTTCGATCACAGCGAACTCAACGCGCGCGGGAAGTCGCGGCGAAACTTCCTATCAAGATGCTCTTCCCCCTAATCTTCTTCATATTCCCGGCGCTGTTCGTGGTGATCCTCGCGCCCGGCGCGATACAGGCGGCCAAGGCCCTGGGGATCACACCCTAACTGGTATGTGGAGAAAGAGGAGTGAAATCATGGCATGCACAGATTCTGTCTCACCCGATAGACCCGAGAGCCGTCGAGGGGCCGTGCTCATCTTGTTCACGATATCGATCCTGGCCCTGCTGGGAATCTGCGCACTGGTCATCGACTTAGGCATCGCGTATGTTGCCGACGCGCAATTACAGAATGCCGCCGATGCCGCGGCTATGGCCGGCGTGGGGAAGCTGCGCGAAAGGCTGGATCAGGAGGCGACCAAGCAGGAGGCGATTGTGATAGCCGCCGCCAACAAGGTTCTCGGGGACTCCCAGATAGTCTCCTATGGAGATGTCGTGGTCGGCAGTTGGAATGCGACTACTCAGCAGATCATACCCTGGAACGAGACAAACGGCGCCTTCGCGGTTCAGGTGACCGCTAAGCGCACGACGGGCTCGACAAACGGTCCGGTACCCACGTTCTTCGCCAGGATCTTCGGCATTCATTCGACGGACATGACGTGTACCGCCATCGCCGGAGTCGAAGCTCGTCTGCAGGCAAGAAGGGCGGTGTCCATCATGGTCGTCCAGGATGGATCGTCCTCATTCCAGAGCGCGTGGTCCAAGGCAGTGGACGCCGACACGGCATTGTTCAGCCTGATAAACGGTGTCTCGGTGACAAACGACTGCATGGGCATAGTGACTTTCACCGCAAAACTGCCAAATTCGTATCTTCAGCAAGCGGGGCTACTCACCTCGTACAATCAGAACCCCGGGATGAATGAGGGAATCAAGTACACAACGAACTCCAGTGGGCGACCAAGGAAGACAAACGCCCAAGGGGTCTCCGACTCCAACGGGTTGGTCCGACCCATGACCGGCCCGCTGACGTCGTTCGACCCCAACAACCATTCCGTCTTGCCGACGGGTCTCGACACGGCGGGCAAGCTGGTAAAGAATGGCATCTGCTGGGGAGATACCGACACCTCCGCCGGGCTGAACTACGCGATCGACCGGCTGCAGGCTGCCAACCCCGCCACCGACAAGGTGATCGTGCTCTTCAGTGACGGCAAACCGCACTCGGTCGCTGACGGTGGCAATGGGGCGGCGACTCACGCGTTCGAAGTGGCCGCCGTTGCCGCCGCAGACAGAGCCGCGGCGCTGGGGATTCGCATCCATACGGTTACCCTGGAAGGAACGCACGGGGCTAACTTCATATTCAACGAAGGATTGGTGCGGAACGGCGGCGCGGCACTGCGGGCTGCCAACGCGGACCAACTGCGCGGCCTTCTGATCGCTGTAGGGACGATCGAGGTCGGCCGCCCGCGACTCCTCAAGTGATCGGTAAGTCGCCGGATTCTTACTCCGCGCGGCTACTCCTCCAGGGGCACCTTGCGATTCCTGAACCAGCGCTTGCCCATCTGATCCTTGAACCGCTCGACGTAGGCGTCCGATGGCTCGAACTTGTCGCCGATCTTCGCCATCATCGACTGAAGCTGGGCGTCCAACTTGTCCTGCACGGCCTTGTGCGCCGGCTTGTTGACGAGGTTGTCCTTCTGGTAGGGGTCCTTCTCGTTGTCGAACAGAAGCCATGCCTTGCCACGGAATCGGGCATACGTATACTGCGCCGTTCGGACCCCGCGCCACTCCGCATTGGCCTTGGGTCCGACATCGATGATACGCTGGAGTAGGACCGCCTCGGGCTTCTTCCCACCCTTGCCGAGGATTACCGGCGAGAGGTCCGTGCCCTCGACCGCCTTCGGGACGGAGATATCGCACATCGAGAGGAGCGTCGGCATGACATCGACCGAGTTGATCATGCAGTCGGTCTTCTGGCCGGCCTTGATCGCCCTCGGGTAGCGCATGATGAACGGCACGTTGATGCTCTCCTCGTACGGCACGTTCTTGCCCTTGAGTCCCTGGCTGCCGAACATGTCGCCGTGATCGCTCGAGAAGCAGATAATCGTGTCGTCCGCGAGGCCGAGGTCGTCGAGCGCCTTCATGATCCGACCCATGTTGTCATCGAGGTTGGTGATCATGCCGTTGTACTTCACCACATCGGCGCTGAGGTCCATGCCCTTGGGGACGTTCGGACGCTTGGCAAGCTTGGCGGCGTCGTACATCTTCTCGTACTTCTCAGGCGCTCCGATCGGGGGATGCGGCGCGCGCCAGGCGAGCATGAGAAAGAACGGGTTCTTCGTATTCGCCTTCATGAAGTCGATCGCGATGTCGGTCTGACCGTCCATCTCGTACCCGGGGATCGGTATCTCCTCCGGCGTGTCCTTGCAGTAGAAGCTGTCGAAATACTCGCCGCCGAGGTTGCGGGATGCCCAGAACTCGAAGCCGTGACGGCGGTCCTTCGGGATGAACGAGTCGTGGTTCTTCTCGAGATGCCACTTGCCGATGAAGCCGGTCTTGTACCCCTGCTGCTTGAAGGATTCCGCGATCGTGACCTCGCTCTCGGGCAGGGCGATCTCGTTTGAGACCATGCCGGTCGAGGTGCCGTAGCGGCCGGTCATAATCATCGCGCGGTAAGGAGTGCAGAGCGGATACCCACTGATCGCATCGGTGAAGAGCATCCCCAGCGAGGCGAGCCGGTCGAAGTTCGGCGTGCGGATATCCTTATCCTGACCAATGCATCCGAGCGAGCAGTTGCGCATCTGGTCGGCAAATATGAATACGACGTTCGGCTTGTTCTTCGGAGCGTCTGCACACGATACTATCCCCGGCAAGCCGCCGAGCACCGTCAATCCCGCGAGCGCTCCCACGCCTCGGGTCAAGAACTCTCTTCTGGTCGGTTTATCTGATGTCAACTGCGAATCTTCCTTTCCAAACACTGATTGGTCCTAGGCCCTAGGGGTCTCATGGCGACTATGGTTCAGACGGCCAGGCCGCCGGAAGGTTCAGTGTGATATAGCCTTAGCCTGATGCCTTGCCGTTTCCTGCAGGATTACCGGCGGCACGGCCAGAACATCGGTTGTGACGGAGACGAAGGGTGTTGGTGCGGATTTTGTAATCCAGCACCCGAGGGCAGACCGGCATCTGTGATGCCTTCTCCGCCGTGAGAGGATCACAGATCCTGCTTTGCCAATGCGGGCTGGAATGCAAATCCGCCCGAACATGCTCGCGGGAGACGCCCGAACATGTTCACGGGAGGCGATTCGACATGAAGATCACTGCCATACTCATCATCATCGTGACGGTCGCATTGTGTGCCGCATCGGCCGCCAACGATGACGGCAAGGTCAGGATCTACATCATGACCGACATGGAGGGCGTCACCTCGATCGAGTCCTTCGAGATGATCCAGCGAGACGGCCCTCGATTCCAGGAGTGCCGCAAGCTCCTGATGGACGACGTCAACGCCGCGATCGAGGGCGCGTTCGCTGGGGGAGCGGACGAGGTGTGGGTGCTCGACGCTCACAGTACCGGGAAGAACTTCATCCCCGGGACGCTCGACAAACGCGCCGTCCAGGATCCGCGCGATCTCAAGGGATGGTGGGCCGGGATGGATGAGACGTTCGATGGAACGTTCTTCGTCGGCGCCCATGCGATGGCCGGGACGTTGAACGCCTTCCTCGATCACACCATGAACTCGACCGCCTGGCATCACTACAGGCTGAACGGCAAGCGGTACGGCGAGATAGAGATCTGGGGCACGATGGCCGGCCACTTCGGCATCCCGATGCTCATGGTCTCGGGCGACGAGGCGGTCTGCGCCGAGGCGAAGGCGTTCTTCGGCACGATCGAGACGGCCGCCGTGAAGAAGGCGACCGCTCGGAACAAGGCGGAGTGCCTCCCCGCCGATGAGGCACGCGCCCGGATACGTGAGGCCGCCCGCCGAGCCGTTTCGCTGATCGGCAAGGCCAAGCCGATCGTCCCGCCGAAGCGACTGGAGATCACATTGGAGTACAACCGCGCCAACTACTGCGACTCGGGGGCAAAGAAGCCCGGCGTCGAGCGCGTCGATGCCTACACGATTCGCAAGGTAACGGAGAACCCGCTGGAGTTGCTGCCGTAAACTCGAAGCACGAAACACGAGATTCGAAACAAATCCGAATAACTGAGATCAAAAAAGGCAAAACGCGTCTTCGCTGGCAAAGGTATTTGATTTGCCTCTTTCCTGATTTGCCTTGTTGTTTCGTGCTTCGGATTTCGGATTTCGAATTTGCCTCATGGAGGTCTTCATTGAGCAAGGTAACAATCGCGAGCCACGGCTGGTCCGAGTGGCTGATCGTTGAGGCGTCGCCGAAGTCCCCGGTGTGCCGCTTCGCCGTCGAGGAGTTGCAGAAGTACCTGAAGCAGATCTCCGACTGCGAGCTGTTCATCGCCGAGGACGCGGGCGACTACAATGCGATCACCGTCGGGCTGAGATCCGACCTGCGCCCGGAGGACCTGGCGCTGCTCCCCGCCTCAAAGCCGGGGCACGACGGCTACTCGATCGCCATCGACGACAACAAGATCGTGCTCGCCGGCGACACGGAACGAGGCGCGGCCTATGCGGTCTACGATCTCCTCGAGCGGATCGGCTGCAGATGGTTCTATCCCCAGTGCGACCCGAAAGACGTCGAGGTCGTGCCGAAACTGGAGCGCATCGTCCTCGATTCAGCGTCCCGGTCGGTCGCCTCGCCGATGAAGATACGCATCTGCAACCCGAGCAGCTTCTACTTCGACGTCCACCCCGAGATGATGAAGCCGCAGCTCGATATGGCGATGAAGGCCCGATACAACGCGATCGGCTGGCAGTGCGATCACAGGACGCCCGTCGGCGATCAGTACCGCGAGATGGAGGCGGGCGGAGTCATCGAGGAGATCCAGAAGCGCGGCATGCTCCTCCATGGACCGGGCCACAGCTTCCCTCACTTCATGAAGAACGAATACTTCGAGGACCACCCCGAGTGGTTCGGCGTGCGAGACGGCGTGCGGACGAAGCAGGTGATCGGGGGCGCGCAGTTCTGCTGGACGAACGCCGAGGCACGGAAGCGGTTCATCGACAACGCCGTGGAGTTCGTGCTCGCAAGCCCCGCGATCGGCATCTTCTTCACGGTGGGATGGGACGGAGGCCCGTGCTGCGAATGTCCCGACTGCAAGAAGAGCAAGCCCGCCAACCAGATCTTCCAGCTAATGAACGAACTCGCGGAGCGGCTCGCCGTGAGCGCGCCACACGTGCAGTTGGAGACGTGTGGGTGCTACAACCCGCTCTTCGATCCGCCCGAGGTCGTGAAGCCAAACGAGAAGGTGCGCGTCGTGTGGGCGCATTGGGGGCGCTATCACGGCTTCGGCTACGGCGACAAGCGGTACACCCTGAGGCAGAACCTCGAGTCGTGGAACGCCTCGGTCCCGGGCCGATTCACCCTCTGCCAGTATACCACCGACAATTTCGCGACGCCGTGGATCTCAGCGCCCTACCCCATCGTGCTGGAGGAGGACCGCGCCTACATGATCGAGCGCGGCATCGACGCCATCTACATGCTCATGTGGTCGAAGGGATACTGGTGGAATCACGGCCTGAACTGCTATATGTCCGGCATGTGCTACTACGACGCGTCGCTGAATCCGTGGGACGTGATCCGGGATTACGCGCTCCATTACTTCGGCCCGAACGCCGGCCCGCTGCTCTCGGTGTACCTGACCGAGTGGGCGCAGAACGTCGATTTGCCCTACCACGTCAAGGACGGAACGACCGAGAGCGACCGCGCGATGCTCGATCAGCAGCGCCGGTTCTACATCGACCCGGCGGTCGAGGCGGTCAAGGGCGATCCGCTCCTCGAGCACCGCGTCGGGAAGGTCGCCAAGTTGCACGACCTGGCCGAGCGCCTCGATGAGTTCCATCGCAGGCACGCGAAGATCACGAAGCTGCGGGAGTCCGGCGACTTCGAGAAGGCGTCGGAGCTGCTCCCCAAGGCGCGGGTCTATGCCGACGAGCTTCTGGCGCACATGAGTTCGCTGGCGAACCTCGATCAGGGGCTGATCGACAAGGATGAGGTCCCCGGCTTCATCACCCTCGGGGTCAAGAACTGGATCGCCGAGGAGGAGAAGGCGGTCGAGGCGAAGTCAACGGTGATCGGTGAACAGTGAACGGTCTCCAGTGAGGGCAAGCTCCACTCCTTACGAACGAGGGGTAGAGGTTCGCTTGGCGATCTTGGCGTCTTGGCGGTTCCAACTCCGGGGGACGCCGCCACGGAAAGCCCCTCGGCCCAGAGGCCGGTCCCCCTTCGTAAGGGGGACATCGCAGGAGGAAGGATTGCAGATGAATATGGCAGCTTTTCTGGTAGCCGGTGTCTTGATGGCAGGCGTCTGTTCGGCTGGCGAGGTGAAGTTCGAGACTGTCACGCTCAAGGAAGGCGGGCCGGAAGCGACCGTCATGCTTGCGTACAAGACGGATACGGTCAAACAGCATCCGGTCATCCTCATGCTCGGCTCGCTCGACCCGAAGGCGCTCCCGGACTGGAGCGTCGGTCTCGTGGACGAGGGATACATGCTCGCGGCGTTCAGCGTCGCCTATCCGCCGGACCCGGATCCCGCTCGGAGGGCTCAGTGGCTCGTCTTCGATGAGCGATTCGCGCACGGGTACGTCCTCGGGGGATCGCGTGCGCCGGCCGACGCGAAGCGGGTGATCGACTACCTGATCTCGAGGGGCGACGTCCATCCCGCGAAGATCGGCTGGATGGGCAGCTCATCGACGGGAATCCCGGGGCTGTCGGTGGCGTGCCATGAAGACCGGTTGGCGGCGATCGTGGCGTTCGTCAGCACGGGCGCGTATGGGGAGTGGCTCGCGAGTTGGAAGACGAACAAGCTCTGGGTCGGGAAGACCGATGGCATCTGGCCGGAGACGAAGGAGATGCTCAAGATGTGGGATCCGATCCTGCATGTGGCGAAGATGTACCCGGTCGCGGTGCTGATGGTCAGCGGCGGGGATGACATTGTGGTCGATGCGAAGACCGCGCGGTCGTTCGTACACGCGGCGAAACCGTATTACGCGAACGACCCGGAGCGTCTGAGGCTCGTGATCTACGACGGATTCGGGCACAACCTGCCCAGGGACATCATCCGCATGTACACCGAGCACTGGTTCCGTCTCTACATGCATCCCACGAACGATCCCCCGAAGCCGCCCGATCCCCCGAAGGACCTCCATGAGAGCGCCGACCGCACTCAGATCAATGCGACAGGGCATGACGAGGTGGTAGGAGCGGAGTGAGCAGGCCGGGGACGTTGACATTGGACGCTGATAAGAGGATAATACGCGTGTCCGACTAGCGCAGTAAGGCGACGAGAGGGCTAATGATGGAAGAGAAAACGGGCGAGGAACTGGTTCGGGCGTATGCTAAGAACTACCAGTTGTCTCCGGATGCCGTGACTGAGGAAATGGTCATGCGGCATTGGACTTTGGAGCAGGAGCTGACCAGAGAGCTTCTAAGCTCGTCGCCTGAAGAGCGCTGGGAGACTTTCGAGCGATGTTACAGCACGCTGTATAGCGAACTCCCCTGGCTGAACGAACTGCCGAGGAACACGGACGATACAGACCCGAGTCTCTTGTATGACGCCGTGATCAGCCTCGTGAACCCAGAGGCCAAGACAGTCTATGAGATCGGCTCGGGCAAGGGAACGCTAATCAAGCACCTTGCCGGCCGCGGATACCAATGCAAGGCAACCGAGATCACCCGCGAGAGGGGCAAGAAATGGGTTGACGATACCCCAAACCTGACTTGGGGAGCGACGGATGGCGTACATCTGGATCGGTTCGAGGAGCACGGACACTGGGACGTGGTGATCTTGAACAACGTGGTCGAGCACATGCATCCCGATGACTTGATCGAGCACTTCCGAGCGGTCCACAAGATTCTGTCACCAGGCGGTAGGTACATAATCGGCACGCCGCACATCATATCGGGCCCAACTGACGTGTCCAGAGTTTTCGGCTACGAGACTGCGGCGGGCATGCACTTGAAGGAATACACTTACGGCGAACTGGTAAGCCAGCTACGAGATGCCGGCTTCAAGAGGTTCAGTTCATGCTTGCGTGTACCCAGACGCATAGCCAAGGTGAAGCCGAGGGAGAGCCGGCTGTACCTGCGGTATCTTCGAGCAATGGAAACCGTCCTTGGCATGATCCCCGGCTACGGAGCCAGACGCAAGGCGCTGAAGCTCTCGAAACTCTTGCTCTTCCAGTCCTACATCACACTCGCTGCTGACAAAGATCGCTGATAGCGCCTCTTTCGGCCGCTAGCGACTCATGTGCCCTTGGATCTGCTCGGCCCAAGTCTCCTGGTCCCTCGTCTGGAATCCGATCTCTGAGTCGTCGCGCAGTGTCAGGATCATGAACGGCTGACCGTTGCGATACGTGCCGTGGAACCACTTGGCCGCAGAGAGTCCGGCGATATCCTCGTAAAGGATCTCTACGCCTCTGCCGAAGACCATGCGGAATATGAAACGCTTGTTAGTCAGAGCCATTACGCCTATGCTGCTGATCTTGGCAATGCCCACCCGCTTGAAGTACATGCCGGTCTGGGGACCGAGCAGGAAATACTCGCCGGCGAAACTTACGTCCTGATTCAGCTTCTCCTCCATCCGGCCGCGCATGATGCGCCAAACGAGGTACAGCACTGTCCACACAGCGGCGTTGATGCCTAACACGATCCAGAGAACTTGCACACTAACCTCCCTATGGAGTGCGGAAGCGGAGTCACCCTACGTTCGGGCAGGAGTACAACTCCTGCCCGAACGTAGGGTGACTCCGCTTCCGCACTCCATATATCAGACACCCCAGCTGGCCATTTGGTTACACGCCCCACTCGCGGATGCACTTGCCGATGATCGGGAAGGCGTGCTCGAAGTCCGGCTCATCGAAGTTTTCTGTGCAGCCGATGATGAAGCGCCCCTCGTCGCCGCCCTGCTCCAGGTACTCGGTCGTCCAGCGGCGGATGACATCCTCGGGCTCGCGGAAGACGTTGCCGGGGAAGTTGAGGCTGAGCACCTTGTCCGGCCACGCAGCCCGGGCCTCGGCGACCGTCATCTGCTCCATCGGCGGCGGAGTGAACGCCTCCATGATGTCGAGGTCGGTGGCCGCGATCAGGTCCGCGAGCGGCTTGTTCGCCCCATCGTAGTGCGCGAAGGAGAGCTTCCCCGTCTGATGGATCGCACGGCATGCGTAATCGTAGATCGGCATGCAATAGGTCTCATAGAGCGTGGGAGACATGATCAGACCGGTGATGTTGTCGGGGAACCAGATCACCTCGGCGGGGCTCTCGGCGGCGATATCGGCCTGGCGTCGCTGTAAGCGCGCGAGCGACTCGTGCAACTCGGCGAACTCGTCGGCGTGGAGCATCACTCCCTCGCACCACGTTGGCGTCCCCATCACGTTGATGAGCAGCACCTGCGCCGGGATATGATCGATGCTCCCCAGCACAATGCCCTCTTCGCCCATCGCGCGATCGGCCTCGACCCAGCCGTCCCAGGCGAGCTCGATCGTCGTGTGGTCGTAGACGTACTTCATCACGCGGTAGTCGTCGGGCGACTTGACGAAGTGCTCGAGGATCCACCGGCTGCCGTATCCCGGCTCGAAGCCGGCGACCTCATTCAGATCGCCGACCGGCGTCTTGATGCGCGTGAACACTCGGCGCTGGCCGTCGACCATGCGCTCCTCGCTCTCGACGGTCACGCCGGGGCATCGGCTCTCGAACAGCCCGCAACTCCCGATCATGGTGAGCCCCTCTTCACGGAGTCGGCGCGCGGTCGGAGTATCGGGCGTGATCCAGTTGTATAGCGTGAACGGGACCTGGTCGGCCTTCCCGCCTCTCAACACGGTCATCAATCGTTCTCGTTTGGTCATGTGTCTCTCCTACCAGAGCTTGTCGTTCTTTCCGCGCCAGTACGCCGCCAGGAACGATGCGGGCACCTCGCTGCTCAGGCATTCGCCGTAGTAGCTGGTCTCGGGGAGCAACTGCTTGCCATCCGGGTCGTAGAGCCAGTGCAAGCGCCGCCAGTCGAGGTGCTCCATCATCCGCAGGGCAACCGCTCGGGCTTCCTTGGCGATTCCGGGCGCGTACTTGCCGGCAATCGCCGATACGACCATGAAGCGGCCCAGCGGGTCCATCCAGCGAACCTGCGAAATGTACGATGTGAACGGGTCGCCGAACAGCCATTGCTCCATCGGCAGCAGCTCGGTCGAAGGCAGCGGCCTCCACTCATCGGTCAGTGCGTTCACGGCGAACCAGTAGTACGGCATGAAGTCGTCACCCATGCCATACTTCCACTCGCGCCACCACATCTCCGCGATCTTGCTCGTCTTGCCATTGAGAGCCTCGGGCATGACGCGGTCAATCATATCCATCGCCACGACCACGAATTTGCTATGTATCGTCGTCTCCCAACACAGAAACTCGCCCGGCCGGAGCAGGTCTTTGACCAGCGAGAAGCAGGCGCTGTAGGGGATGACCTCCGCCTTGCCGGTCTTCTCCAACTGCATCTTAGCCTGGTCGCGGAGCGCACTGATTCTCGTGTGCTCGGTCCATGTGCCCCGGCTCATTATCTTCTCGAACTCCTGCAGATAGACCGGCGACTTGGAGAAATGGTACGCGATCGCGTTGATTGCAGCATAGATCGCGTTGTAGGAGTCCGTCTCGCCCTTCATATCCCATGAAGACCCGAAGTACGACAGCACATAGTCCGCATTCCGCCAGTAGTCGGCGAACCCGGCGATCATCTTCTCGATGCTCTTCCTGTGCGCAGTCGGAGCGATCTCATGATAGGTGAAGAGACCCCAGGTAGCGCCGAGATACTGGTCTCCACTGGTCTGAACGGAGGGCCGGAATCCGTAGGGCTTACCCATCCATCCGGGCTTCCCGTCCTGCTCGCCCATGCTGTAGATCAGTTCGAGCGAGTTGAATGCCCGCGCGGCCTGCTCCAGCGCTTTCGGCGACTTCGTGGCCTTGTACCTATAGACCTGTGACGCCAGGTACTGCCCCGACTGGAATATCGAGTTCTCGCCGTGGAGGTAATCCTGCGGGCCGTCCAGCTTCAGGTTACTTACACTGGCATCGATACTGGTCTTGCCGTGGAAATCCGAAGCTCGGAAGGGGCGGATGTCTTCTTCTCGAGCTTCTGCATCGAGTACATGATGCCTGCCGGCCCGAAGCCCACGCGCTCGAGTATCTCCTGCACGATCTGCGCCTTGACGTGGATCGATTGGCCACCGAGATTCGCCAGCAATCTCTGCATGGACTTGGCGCCCGTAGAACTCGTAGCTGCCAGCGAGTCAGCATCCAGCGCCATACCCAGCCCCCCTAGAACCACTATGCGAAGCACATCTCGCCTGCTGATCCCGTGCATGATGTCTCCTCGGATCTAATCACCCAGTGTCTTCTCCGCCTGGTTGAGACGGTCGGTGTAGGTGCGGTTGATCGTCCAGCCGAGCATCCATTCGTGATCCATGACGCCGTCGTTCAGCGCGCCGAGCTTCTCGGCGTGAGCGATCAAATCGGCGACGATCGTTCGTGCCTCGGCGATCTGCTTCTCGACATCCGCCTTCTGTGCCCTGCCCTCCTTGACCTCGATCACGGCTCTCTCGATGTCGATGATCTTCTGCCTGGACGAGCCGAGGTGGATCAGCATGTCGAGCCCGGACGCCCGCTTGGAGATCCGGTAGGAGTAGACTGGATCGTTGGCGGCAAGTTGAGCGGCCCGGGACAGCATCTTTCGGGCCTCCGTCAGCCAGATCATGTCCCAATCCTCCGCCTCGCCCCGACTCGCACGGTAGGTCTTCTCCAGGTTCTCGGTGCTGCCGATCATGAGCAGGTAATCCGACATCAGCGGGCCGGCCTTCGATCCATAGTAGTGGAACGCGTAGTCCCGCAGTTCCGACCGAGGGTCGCGGCTCGGATAGTAGTAGGGATAGAGGCCGCCCATCCGCACGTTGAACGAGTTGTTCCACCAGAAGCCGAACGGGTACTCGAGCACCAGCGCCCCGGTCATGCCGTGATCGACCATGAACTTCGTGTCACCCTCCAGCGCATGAAGGAAGGGCGGGCCGGTGAACGGCTGATGCGAGTTGGCGGCGTAGTAGGAGCAGATCATGAACCGCTTGAAGTACGATGCCCAGACCAGCAGGTTCGCCTTGCGCGCGTACTGCGGGTCGTTGTAGCTCTCATTGTGATTCCGTCCCCAGTGCGCATAGACGGCAGCGAGTCGGTCGTTCGGGAACACCTTCGTCGGCGGATCGGTCACCTGCCCGTAGCCGGGGACGCAGTCGACGATCACCTCGGGCGCAACCGTCTTCATCCGGTCCGCGAGCTTGTTGTAGAGGCCGATGAGGAGGTCGGTTGGCGTGCTTCTCAGGCATTCCTCGCACTGGCATGGAACGCCTCCGTCGATCGGCAGGAGGTCGAGCCAGTGGAACTGCGGGTACTTCCTGACGAACGCCTCGGCGTTGCGGATGAACTCATCGCACGCCTGAGCGTTGCTCATGCAGAAGTTGGTGAGCGGCCACGATCCGCCGTGCGGTTGGCGCTTCCCATCGCGGAACCCGAACCACTCCTGATGCGCCGCGAAGTACTTGTCGGTCGCCAGGAAGTACGGGAACGAGTGGCCCGGACCGTGGAGCATGAGGCCGCGCTTCTCCATCCCCGCGAAGACGCCCTTCGATTCCATTTCGGCGAGGTGCTCGTCGATCTTCTCGGGGATACACTGCCAGCTCAGGCCATTGTAACGGTTCTTCGCCGCCCAATCGAGCTGTGCGACGGTTTCCGGCATGACCTTGAACGCGAGGCCGCTGATCCAGTAGACTCGGTCCTCGATCCGCGCCGACTCCGACCACTTGCCGTCCGGAAGCACGAGGTCCGGGTTCTGCGGCACGACCTCCGGGTCCTTCGGATCGATCGCGGGATGATACCACCGGCATCCGAGCCGCTCGAGGAGATCGTAGACGCCATAGAGGACGCCGCGCGGGTTGTCGCCCGCGACAGCTATCGCCTGCTCAGAGACCGATATGGAGTAGCCATCGAAGCCCCTCTTCATCTCGGGGAGATCGGCCGCATCGAGGTCCCTGCGCAGACCGATGCGTATGGTGTGCGGGCGGCTCGCGCTCCGTGTATCGAGGAGCCTAGCGCCGGAGATCTGCTTCACGTAGCGCTTCAACTCATCGGCGGTGAACCGCTCGACGGGCCCGGCGGTCGAAGGAGTGTAGACGCGCCAGGCCGTCTTGCCTCCCGACGTCAGATGGGCCGCGTTCACTTCCATGCAGATCAGGACAAGGCAGGCGATCAACAGAGTCAGCTTGGCCACGGATGCACCCCCGAATGGTATGCGCTCGAGATGCCCCATTATACCCGAGCGCATGGGGGTATAGCCAGCCTAGAATATGCCGTTCATGAACAGACCGCCATTCATGATTACGCCGGATGCCTCGTAGACGACGATGCCCGACTGGAAGACCTTGATGCTGAGGCTCGGAACGTCCCAACTGACGCCCGGGGTGAGAACGACCTCGACATTGCTTGACAAGGCGGTGTTGCCACCCACGGTGAATCGTGACGGGCCTCTCAGATGCACTTCCGTTATCTCATCGATGCCCATGCCCGGCCCGCCGAGCACCAGTTGGAGTTCCAAGTCCTGAGACGCTATCTGGACTGGACCCGCCGATCTCTCGGGGTCGAGGAACAACAGCCTGGCGGCCTGCAGGACACCTTCCTGGTCGATACGATAGATGATGCCGAAAGTCGCATCCCTGGTCGGGACGATAGACGCATTCGAAGTCGGCTTGCAGATCGGAATCTCGATCTTTCCGCCTGCGAAGACGCCCAGCCACGTGTCTGAGAAGACGGTGAGCACGGCGGGCATGATGGCGTCGGCAGGGACGCTGGAAAGCGCCTCCACCTTGTATACATCGGCCGGAACGGTCGTCCTCATGCATACGGCGCCGATGGCGTTGGTGGTCGCTGCCTGAGTTGTCCGGGTGCCACCCCAGATCGTGCTCAACTTGAAGACGATGCTTTGGCCTGAGACCGCACTGCCGTCGTCCGTCACTTTCGCACACAACTGAACCGTCCTCCTGGATGAGAACAACTGGCCGGTATACTCAGTCATAAAGCACCCGCCCAGGAACAACGGCAGGCTCAACACGAGAAGTCCAAGTGCCGGCATTCTGATCGTTCTACGCATGCTCGATTCCTTTTCTCCTTTGGAGTACACCGGTTTGCCGCGCCGTCCGGTGCACAAGCAGGGGGTCATTACTCGTCCATTCATACCCAACGGGCGCGTGACGGTAAACTCGCCTCGAATACCCTGGGCCGATTCCGCAGGACAGCGCCTGTAGAGCGTGGAAGAGTACAGCATCCGGGATTGGAAGGTATCGGACATGAGCGACGCGGGCGGGGCATCAACCGAGGGAGCGGGCGTGAAGGAGCAGGCATCGGTCAGTTTCTTCTACATACTGACGCTGGTGATGTTCAGCGTCGGGACGGCGAGCGTGTCGTTCTGCTCGAACCAGGTGCTTCAGATCACCCTGCGCCAGTTCACGACGGAGATGAAGCTGATAGGCTTCGTCCTGTCACTCCAGGCGCTCAATCAGTTGTGGGCGACCCCGTATGCCGCATGGAAGTCCGACCGCATCTGGACCCGCATCGGACGCCGGAAGCCGCTTGTGGTCGTCATGGCGCCGCTCCTGGTGCTCACGGTCGTCCTCGTCCCGCATTGCCCGACTCTATGGATGCTCGTCGGCCTCGTCTTCGTACTGCAGATGGCCGAGGATGCCGAGCTTGCCGTGATGATGCCCGCAATCTGCGACTCGGTCCCGGACAAGCAGAGGCCGCTTGCGACCGGTATGTGGCAGTTCGCGGTGGCAATCGCGGGCTTTGTCATGGGGCGCTATGTGATGAAGCTGATGGAGCCGGGAGAGCATGTGCTCAGACTATCGGGCTACTCCCTGAGAGTCACCGGCGGCGAACACTGGCCTTACACCGCGGCGGGGATCCTCGTTGCCGTGACCGCTGTGATCTTCATGATTGCGATGCGTGAGAAGTACGTGCCTCCGAGGCCGCAGGACAAGTTCAGGCTCTTCTCATACGGGAAAGAGATCTGCCAGGTCAGGGAGCACTTCCTGATCTATGTAGTCTTCTTCTTCCAGCCGTTGTTCTACCTGGTCTCGATCGCGTTCTTTGCCACTCTGGCCAAGGTCGAACTGCACATCTCACCCGCCAGGTACGGATGGGCTTTCTCTTACGGAGCAATGACGACTCTGATAGCTTCCATCCCGCTCGGGTACCTGTTCAACCGATTCAGGAACCGCAAGGCGTTCTGCATCGGCGCGTGTGTCTATGTGATGATTCCAATCACGTTCGGGCTGTTCTACATGAAGACCGCCGTGGACATGGCGATCTTCTTCTCGATGCAGATCCTGGCGTTCGTCGTCTTCCGGCTGAACTTCATGCCGCTGGTGATGGAGTATACGACTCCGCAGAACGTTGGGACGATCCTTGGCTTCACGAATGCCGTCAATGGCATGGTCCGCTTCACCTCGCTGCCGCTCGCGGGCTGGATCATCGATGTTACGCATGGGAGCTGCAGACTGCCGCTCTGGGGAGGCTATGTCGGAGCGATCGCGTGCATCATCGCACTGCTCATGATGCGCCCGCCGGAGAAGGTTCGGCACTTGCTCGATAGGTGCTAGGCGTTGCGTGTTGGGTGTTGCGTGTTGGGTGTTAGGTGTCAGGTGTCAGGTGTTAGGTGTTGGAACCGGACCCGCTAGTCCTGAGTATGCCGGTGAATGACGGCATGTAACGAAGGACGGTCGGACCGGTGCTAAGGTTGGATCCGCTGCCACCGCCCTTCGTTACATGCCGTCATTCACCGGCATACTCAGGGCTGACGGTTCCCATTCCCGCCCCCAACACTCCAATACTCCATCACTCCATCACTCCATTTACTCCATCCCTAGATTCTTCCGCGCGCCGGTGCAGGGTCGGCAGTCGGGCTGATGGCAGAACAGGACATCGGGCTGTTGATCGACCATCTCGACGACTCGCTTGACGACATCCATGCCTTGCATCAGCATCCACTTCGACGGGCCGACCTGCAGGTCACGGATCTCATCGTACCGCCGCATCACCGGCTCGACGGCGTCGAACCCGTGGCTGCAGGATGTCGATGTGTCGATCTCATGGCTCACGATCGACCCGTCGGGCATGAGCACCGGGGCGAACGTCGGGACCTCGAACCAGGAGACCTTCGGGGTGCCCGCATACTCCTCACCGAGATGGACGCTGGTGTTCGAGGTGAAGCCGACTCCGAGGAGGAGCACCTTGCCGCCCATCTTAGCCAGGCGGTCGATCGGGCTGCCGAGTCCGACCGTGCGGTATGACATGTGGTCCCTGGTCAACTCGACGGCATCCGGGCCGAAGACCGTCACGGAGTGCGTCGGGTGGAGGCTTCGACGGGCGTCCGGCCGCTTGCGACCGAGTTCCGGGATGATCCCGGTGCGGCACGGTGTGACCGCCGGGTCGAAGTACGGCTCGGCGATGTTCTTCGTGTAGTTAAACGTCGGGAGCGCGAGGTTGCCCGTCGGACCGACGGCCGCGATCAGGGCGTCGATGACCGCCTCGGGGCCGCCCTCGACCTCCCCGAGGCTCTTGTACGAGCTGTGGACGATGTAGCTATCCCCCGGCTGAATCCCGATCTCGTGGAGGGCATCGATGAGTTGTTGTTTGGTAAGAGCCACGTGAACCTCCGGCATGCGCACAAGGTTGCTGTAGGGGCGAAGCATTGGCCATCGCAAGTCGACAACCTTACGAATCCGGTAGCCAATGCTTCGCCCCTACCGATGAGTTGGTGTGCAATCAGAGCTTCTCGATCCTGAGGGCGATGTCCTTCGTGATCGATGGCAGTTCCATCTCGAGGCCCGCAGGACCCACCGTCAGCTCCTGCATGTCGGTCTCCTTGCCGGTGTATGTGTCCCAGAACTTGACCTGGTAGCGACCGGAAGGCCATCCGGGGATCTTGAGTCGTCCGGGAGGCTGCGGCTCGGGCGCCCGCTTGAGAGTACTCACGCGGTACCACGTGTTCTGCGAGTTCTGGATCCAAAGCAGCGATGTGCGATTCCCTCGAAGCCCGAAGAGCCTGAGGTCCGGCGACGTGCTGAGTTCGGCCTTCTCCAGCAGGTAGTTCACGAGCAGCCAGTCTGTGCCGATGTCCTCGACCATCACCTTGTGCTCTCCCGCAGGGATCTTCACGGTGTACACACCGTCGTACCCGCGCATCGTCTCGTGCTTCGGGTCGGTCCCCGGGTCGGGCATATCCTTGTCGAGCACGCGGACACCATCCAACTCGGCGATGAGATGCGCCCCACCGTACCCCGAGACACCCGACACGCGGATCTGCAGCCGGGTCGCGTGCGGCAGGTTCATCTCGAAGGTAACAGGGTTGTGCAGCGTCGGATGGTTGACGTTGCCGTGCAGGATGCCCGCGACCTCTCCTTCAACAGCAACAGACTTGGGTCCGACTCGCACTGTCGTCGGGCGGTTGGCGGTCGACGGCTCCCAGGACGCCGGGCCGGTAATGATCAGATCGGCGTAGGACGGCTTTCCCGGTTCGAGCGAGGTGAATGCGGCGTTTTCGATCCGCCGGAACGACTCCTTCGGGAAATCGACGCCCTTGATGAAGCTGCTCAGCGCCGCGAAGTGCCCGTACAGGTTGCCCGGTTCGATGCGGTTGTCCCACCACCAGAGCATCGCCGAGCCCGCCGAGCCGGACATAAGCGTGCTCCAGATGCCGTTGTGGAGGGCGATCGCTTCCGGCGCGATCCCATCGCCGCCGCCCGCATCCGTCCCGAACTCGCCGACGTAGTGCGGCTTGCCGTAGGCTTCTTTCTTCCGATGGTTCTGCGTCAGACTAGCTGCGATGTCCCGCGAGCCGTAGTTGTGCGTCTGGACGTAGTCGATCTGCGGGAGGCGGTCGATCTCCGGCTTGCCGTCCGAGCCCGCGAAACTGGTGGTCCTCAGATGCTTCCAGGGGTCGATCGAGCGCAGATAGTCGCTCATCTCCGCGTGCCAGCGCGTAACCTCGTCGGGGATGTAGGCGGTCGGCGAGATGATGTCCACCTCGTTCCAGAACTCCCAGCTCATGACGCGCGTGTCCCATCCGTACCGCGCGACGAGGTACCGCAGCTTGTTCCGATAGAGACGCAGCATGGTCGGGTCTGTCCAGAACTCGCGCGGCTCCTTCAATGGCCCGCCATTCGCGGCATTGTGCGGAGTCTGATCCCAGTAGGGATATGCGCCCTCGGAGGTCTTGCGTAGCTCGTTGTAGCTGTCGAGGCATAGCATCACATACATGCCGCGTTTCGATGCCATGTCGAGCACCTGATCGAGCCGCCAAGCGTTGGCGAGGTCAAACTCCGCGACGGACGTCTTCTCGAGGGCGAAGGTCGTCCATCCCAGACCGAGCCAGAGCCGAACGTAGTTGCACCCCGCCCGTTCGTACTTCGGCAGCCACGTCTCGTAGCTGAACAGGCCGGGCCCATATGCCCAGCAGACGTTCGCGCCGATGGGGACGTATGGCCGATCGTTGTCGAAGGCGAAGTACCGCTTGTCCGACTTGCTGATCCGAACGAAGCCGGGGTCGCCGGACGGGACGCACTCGAACTCGATGGGCTTCGATGTCGCGCTCTTGCCCGTGGAGTCCTTCGCCGTGACGAGCAGCGAGTAGCGACCGATCTGTGAGGGCGAGAACCGGATGCGCCAGCCGGGAGCGCCGTGGGGCGTCATGACCTCATTGCCGCTCTTCAACTCATGCGTGTAGTCCTGGAAGTAGAACCCCGGCACGGCGATGATCTTTCCGTCCGGCGTGCGGAACCGGCCGTTGACTTCGATCTGCTGCGGGTCGAATGCGTTGTCGTAGTCGCCTTGCAGGTCGAGCGTGAACTCGACTCTGCCGTAGCGAGGGACCTGGGCGCGGTCAGGCGTCACCTTCCCGAGTTGGAGCGGCTGGTTGGATCTGCCGGCCGCGTTCGCGACGGTGATCAGCGACAGGATCAGCAAGAGGGAATGCGGCAAACATGTCATCTCGATGGCCTCAATACTCCAGCCGGACCGTGAGCTTCCCGGTGACGTCGCCGCGGATGACGACCTCGGACTCGGGTTCGCGGAAGTACGCCTTCTCCCACCCGGGCACGCTCACCGACTTCGGGATCTTGCCCTCGGGGTGGCGGATTCGGAGGTGGACGGCGAGGATGCGCTGCGTGGCGGAAACGTCTATCTCGGCCTCGATGAATCCCTGGGCCACGTGCGACTCGATCCGATAGCCGACCTTCCCGAGCCGGGTCGGCGCGTTCTTGACCAGGATCACCTTGCCGTCCTCCAGCCAGCGATCGGTGACGAACGGCGCGAGCCACAACTCCCCCCAGCGCTCCCGGACGAACATCCATGCCGTCTGCTGCAGGAAGTAGCCGGTCTCATGTGTCTTGTTCCATGCGCCGGCGTTGTGGAAATGCTCCCAGAGCGAGAGGTTCTCGGTGTTGAGCAGAGATGCGAGCGTGTTGAAGTACGATCGGATGAACGGCTTCACGTCGTCGCGCATGGCGTAGATCTCCGCGTTGCGCGTGTAGTAGGGCTGGACCTTCGAGAAGCCGCCGAGATTGAACCAGTCGGCCTCGCTCTTCGCCGCAGGGTAATCGAACCATCCCTCGGCGAGAAACTGCACGTCCTCCATGTGATCGATCATACGCGCCACCTGGTTCCGAGTGGGCTCGATCACTCCCTGGGGCACGAGGTGATGCGCTCCAAGCTCGACATCGTAGCACCAGCTTCGATTGCCGTCCTCGCCGGGGAAGAAGATGCCGGTCGGACCGGGGCAGTGGAGTTGGCCGGGGTAGTACTGCACCCACGTGCCGTCCCGAAGCGGAACGACGGGCGCTCGGCTCGTGCTCCAAGCGTATGCATCGAGGATGTCTTGCCGGAAGTCGGCGGCATCGGCGAGGAAGTCCTGTGCCCATGAGTTTCCGACCGCCCTGAGCGCCTCCGATGCCTCCATCAGCCCGGCGTAGTAGTAGCCGTTGAGCGCGAAGTGGTAGGCAAACGCATTCCAATCCGCCCCCACTCCCGGCGGCATCAGGCCGTATTCGGGCCGATCCCCTCCAGCGTCATCGCCAACCTTCGTCTTCGCGCGCTGATCGACGATCCATTTGCACGCGCGCTCGACCTCGCCCGCGACGTTGTTCATCCACGCCTTGTCCTGCGTCAGGTCGAAGTACTCACCGAGCGTTTGGAGGTGCCAGCCCGTGCCCATGAGCGTGTAGCCGGTCGTCAGGAATCCCTCGGGCGAGTAGCGCTTGATGAAGAAGTCGAGCGACTTGCGCATGAAATCGGTCTGGCCCATGAGGCCCATCCCCCGAACGATGGAGTTCGACTCCGATTCCAGCGGACCGTATCTGTCAGACGCTATCCACGGGGCAATGCGCTTCCCCTCCTCTTCGTTCCGCGCGGCGATCAGGCAGTGGACCTGCGAAGCGCGGATCACGTTCTCCAGGAGATGATCGGGCGGGACTACAAGCATCGCTGGTTCGAGCACCTTCTTCCAGTACTCGATGAAATCCATGAGCAGGTCGTTGTTGGTCTTGATCTCGGCCTGCTGATCGGTCGTCAGCTCCCATGTAGGGATGAAGACCCGGCACTGCTGCGACTTGGAGTCGCACGGCTTGACAGGGTCGCCGGGGAGTTGCCAGTCGATGAAGACCGTGCCGCCCTTCACTCGTGTCCCGACCGATCCAGCACCTGTCGTATCGACTACGGCAAGGAGCTTCCCCTCCATATGGACGAGGACCCGACCCTTGAGATTCGTCAGTCTGGCTTCGGTGTTCGTCGCAGCATCATAGAGGAAGGTCAGAGCGATAGAGGCATGTATGGGATCCGGCGTGTTGTTCCCGGCTGAGAATATGGCGACGAGGACAGGCTTCTTGTTGATAAACGGCCACTCGCCGGACACGTCAGACTTGTCGTAGGGGGCTACGTAACAGGATGCGCCGTAGGAGACATCACCATCGCGGCGGGTCGTCATGATTCGGGGGAAAGCCCCGGCATACATACTGCGCTCCGGGTCAGTGATGTCCTTTCCGCCAAAGGATGGGCTGAGGAGGCATGTCAGTTCACGGAGGTCTCCACCGGCGGGATTCGACTCCGCTCCGGGAACGGCGAACCGGATCGCGCCACTGGGATGATCGACAACGAACTTGTGGTTGTCGCAAGCGAGGCTGAGCATCGTCGGCCCGTTGTCCTGGATCGGGTTATGTGTTTTGGCCATCGCCTGCTCGAATGTCTGATCGGGCATTCGGCGAACGCGTTCGAGGATGGTTTCCTTCCCCGCCATCTGACTCAGGTAATCGTAGACCGACGGGCCATCGGGCTCGATAGCTGCGAACAGGTAGTGATCCTGCACCCAGACAGCCTTCCTCGACAGCAGGTCATCCACCGCGATGCCGCATGCGAAGGTCTCGTCGCTGAACCGGATCACTGTGCGGTCGGACTCCCAGGAACGGGGCTCGATGTAGCGAATGCTCAAGTGGATCGGCTTCGACATATCCCACGCAAGGGAGACGCCGGATTCGGGGGAAACGATCTCGCCATTGTACATCTCGATCCGGGCGATCCCCTTAGGCGACACATCAGCGATCTCGAGGCGGATATCGGCGGTCTTCCAGGTACGGCTGGTGAGCGCGACCGGTCTGCTGACGGTCGCGGGCGTGCCGGAGTCGGGCCAGATCCAGCGGATCTTCCACGTGCCGCGCCCGATCTCGGGGCTCGCGATGCGATCGATCTTCATGCTCAGGCGGTTTCCGTGCTGCGCGAGCTTCCCCTCGACCGGATGCCATCCACCCTGCCAGGGGGACTCGCCGACCCACGCCTGGACATCCACCGAATCGGACGCGGGGCTCGCGGATTCGTTCGCGAACTCGACGGCGACCTCCCGGAGGATTCGGCGTTCGAGCCACTGGAGCCCGATGCACGACCGGCCGTCCTTCGATGGGACGACATACGCCCCGTCATCGTTCGGGAGGAGATCGGTGTCGAGGAAGATGTCGTCGGCCTGGAACTCCTGGACGCGGTTCGCCTTCGAGCCGGTCATGCGCTTCGGATCGAAGGTCACGACTCGGGCAAAGGGTGCGACATCAACGAACTCCTTGGCGGCGATCGGCGTCGGATTCGCGGCGCGGACGAGCCGAGCCTCCGCCCAGTCGGCACAGTCGCACGTGATCCCGTCGCCGGCATCGAGGGACACGAGCCGGAGTTCGCCGGCGCCGGTCAGCGGGAGGCTGATCGGCTTGGCGGCATCCGACTCGCGCATGACTCCGCTGTCGAAGCGCTTCTCATCGTCGACGAAGACCTGGAAGACGACGCTGCCGGTGTTCGACGCCTGCTTCTGGACGCCCACCTCGGCCTCGAAGCGGTCATAGAGGCCCTCGAGGTCGATCACGATCTCGCCGGACGCGTGATGCCCAAGGCCCTTGGCGTAAGTCTTCTCGCCGATCTGCATCGGGAGCGGCGTGACTCCGGGCGCGTGGGCGCATGTGTCGATCCCGAGCGCGCCCCACCCCTGCGCGCTGTGGACGATGACGTGCGGGATGTCGCTGATGTAGTCGAAGGCGGGCTCAGCGGCGCAGTTCGGCGTACCGATCGCCATCAGAATCACTGCTGGGATGATGTTTCGTATCAGGGTAGTCACGTGGAACCAACCTTTCCGGCTCACTCCGCCTTCAAGATCGCACAGCCGAACACGCCGCCGGCGAATTGCCCTTCATGGGCCTGGAACTTCACCGTTATCCTGTCGCGATCCTTGACCAGATCAGCGGCCAGCGGGTACTCGACGTCATAGAATTCGTTCGGCTTGTTTATGTTGAGCGTCTCGGTCGCGATGACACGGTCATTGACGAGAACGTCGAAGGTCCGGCCTCCCGTGTCGCTGCCCCAGTACGTGCAGCATAGGGCAAGCGGTCCCGGCGCGACCTTGAACTCCCACGACCACCATCCGCCGGTAACCGCATGTCGCCAGGGATGATTGTTGTACACGCCGGTCGCGGTCTGCTCGCCCTTGAACGCATGGGCGGCCTCGGATGCCTGATCGCCGGGGATGACCCGGTCGATCGTTCGCGCGAGACGGGCCTTCTCCGCCTCCTGCCTCGCGAGCAACTGCTTGTGTCGGGGGCCGCCGGGCTGCGTTACTACCCAGTAGACGCCGTACCGCTCGCGCACGATGCGGTTCAGCGGCACGAACGTCAGGTCGGTGGGCTGACCGACGGTTCGGAACGTGAGCGGCTTCCCCTCGACCGGCTTCATCCACGATCCGATGTCCTCCGGGTCGCCAAGGAAGAAGCAGTCATCCTGCTCGGCCAGGACTCCGGCGAGCACGAGCGGCCCATACATGATCGCCATCAACTCCGGGTCATCAGGCATCGGAGCGACATGGAGGGCCATAGGCATCCCAACCTCGAGCTTGTCGCCATCTTTCCAGGTCCGCTCGACGGAGGCGAATGACCCCGGCCTGGCGGATACACTCACCGCCTCGCCGTTCACCTTCGCCTCCATGCCCTGAGTCGCCCAGTACGGCACATGGATCCGGATCGCGAGCTTCACAGGATGGCCGCAGTGGACCGTCAGCACGGTCGAATCTTCCTCGGGGAACCGTGTGATCTGCTCCAGACGGACACCCTTCTCGGTCCAGTCCAGAGTCGAGCTGACGAGGAGGTTGACGTAGACCGCCCGATCGTCGCGGAAGTAGATGCTGTCACCGAGCTTGCCGAACGACTCGACGCCGGTCCCGTAGCAGCACCAGAAAGTGTCAGTCGGAGTACCGAAGACCTTGGTCGATCCCGTCGCCAGCGGCACATAGTACATCAGCATGCCGGTATCCGGCTCCTGCGTGCCGACGATGCCGTTGAACCACGCGCGCTCGTAGTAATCGGCGTACCTGGGATCGCCGGTCCAGCGGAACAGGTAGCGGGTGAGCTTCAGCATGTTGTGCGTCTTGCAGCACTCCTGGTTGTTGTTCGACAGTGTGCCGGCGAGTTGGTTCGGCTCGGGCCAGACCTCGGCCATGGTCGTTCCGCCGGTGGCATAGGTCCGCGTGTTAACGATCCGGTCCCAGAAGTACGTCGCTGCTTTGCGATACCGCTCGTCGCCTGCGAGTTCATAGTGCCGGGCGGCCGCCGTTCACGATCGGGATGTGCGTATTGCCGTGTATGTGACTGAGATTGTCATGCTCCAGGGCAAGCGGTCCGAGGAACGCCGCGCTGTCGAATGTATGGGCGAGCGTGAGGTGGGCCGGATCCTTTGTCACCGCGTAGAGATTGTGCAGGACCTCCGACATGCCGCCGTATTCCACGGTGAGGATCCTGTCGATCTGATACACCGAGAGCTTGTCCATCCGCTTGCCGAAGTACGCGGCCATCCCCTTCAGGACTTCGAGCGCCTGCTCGTTCCCGCAGAGGTCGTACATGTCATAGAGACCGGCCATGATCTTGTGGATCGTGTAGTACGCGGCCCAGGGGACGTTCTGCATCGACTCCAGCCGGTCCCAGAAGCTCTCAGGATAGGCCGACAGGTACTCGCCGCCGAGCGCCTTCTGGCACTTCGCGAGTTCGGCGACCAGGGTATCGGCCTTGTCCTTGATTCGCGCGTCACCCGTGCTCGCGTACATGAGGGCACATGCGGAGAGGTAGTGGCCGGTGAAGTGCCCACGCACCTCGATCGTCGGAGCCTCCCATCCGCCGAGCGGCTCTCCCGGCGCGGGAAGGCCGGCATTTGCGCGGAAGTTGTACAGGAGGCGGTCGTTCTCCAGCGAGATAAGGTATCGCCGGTTCGCCTCCTGAGCGTCCTTACACTGACCATCGAGCAGGCGGACCTGCGTCAGGTCAAACGGCTGCAGGGTCATCTTCACGACCGCCTCCTTCGAGTGTGCCGTGCTGAGCAACAACAGGATGAGAATCGAACAGACTACCAGTTTCAACTGATCTCCCATGACGTTCGGGCTGGAGTCGCACTCCAGCCCGGGTAACTGATTGCGGAGTTGTACTCTGCCTGACCTGGCGGTGGGAGTACAACTCCCCATCTAGTCTAGCGTACCGGAGTACAACTCCGGTACGAACGGAGGAGTACAACTCCGGTACGAACGGCGCGCGGGTGAAGCTACACGCCCTTGAGCAGCTTGATGTACTGCCGCGCGACCTTGAGGTCCTCGAGCGCCTCGGGGGCGTCGCAGAGCGGCTTGATCTCGCCCTTGATCGCCGCCACGAAGTTCATCGCCTGCTGCCTCATCGCATGGACCCACGGGAGCATCGGCACGATCACCTGCGGGGTAGCGCCACTTGCCCGGGTCGCGCAGGATCTCGACCGCGCCCGGCCGGTTCGATGCCAGCGGAGCGGGCAGTTCGAGCTTGATGTAGCCGTGCTCGAATGCGATCAGCGCCGACTCCTGCCAGTCGATCGTCGTGCGTGTACGGCGACATCTCGATCGTTCCCGCCACGCCGCTGTCGCTCTGGACCGCCAGCATCACGCCGGTCGGATCGGCATAGGTCACATGATACCGCTCGCCGAGCAGGTGCGCGCATCAGGTTGACCTGGTGGATGTAGTAGTTGACGAACGCGATGTAGGCCTCGTAGGTCTCCTCGTCCATGTCCGTCGCGGGCGGATCCCACTTGAAGCGCGGGAGCGGCCTCGTCGGTGCTGATGTGGCCGCAGAACCCGCTGCGCGACCCAGTCGCCGGCGGGCATCAGGATGCGGACGTACCGCAGCTTGCCCAGTTCGCCGGATTCCTTCAGCCGGTCGATCTCGGCTCTCGCATACATCGTCGCCGGGTCGCTCCTCTTGTGATAGCCGACCATGTGCCACGAGCCGCCGGCCTTGAGCGCCTTGAGGATCTTCTCGCCGGCCTCGATCGAGCCCGCGAGCGGCTTCTCGGTGAAGATCGGAATCCCCGCCTTCGCCAGCTCGGGGATCAGCACTCCGTGCCGCGTGAACGGCTGGGACGCCACGATGCCGTCGAGCTTCTCGTTCGCGAGCATCTCCTCGTGGTTCTTGTAGACCCTCGGGATGCCGTACCTCGCAGCGACCAGCTTCCCCTGCTGCTCCTTGACCTCCGCGAGCGCGACAACCTCGCACTCCGGGACCGTCACGTAGTTCCTGAGATGCGCGCACTGGCCCATCCCGCCAACTCCAACAAAACCGATGCGTACTTTATCCATGTTATCTCCTGTGGAGTGCGGAAGCGGAGTCTGCGGAGCTTCCGCCTTGGATTTGGGAGCGAGGCTCCATGCGAGCCCAAGCGGAAGCCCCGCAGACTCCGCTTCCGCACTCCAAAACTATGCTTTCGCCTGCCCGCCTGGAAATCCTTCCGCTTTGATAAGCAGCCATCGTTCGGGAGGGAGTTGGGCTCCCTCCCGAACGGTAAGAGTTCCGACACTTGCATTCCGTCGGAAATACGGTATAATGTTTACATGGAGGTGAAAGGATGACAACGGTGAGAGTTTCCGACAAGGGGCAGGTGACACTGCCGGCGAAATCCAGAAAACGGTACGCGGTCAAACCAAGGTCCAGAATGGAAGTTATCGAGACGGAAGAAGGAATCCTCCTGAAGCCGGAACCTAGTATCCTGGATGCTTACGGTGCGCTTCACAAGTATGCCAGGGGCGATGCTGAAGACTGGGAGAGAGTGCGGACCGAGATGGAAAAGGCAGTCGCGGAAGAGGTCGAGAGCGGTCTGGAAGCGAGGTCGATAATGCCTGGAGACGCTGAATATTATCAACTGGATGCCAACATCATCCTTCGGTACGTACTCCGGGACCATGACGAGCTTTCTCCCAAGGCGCGTGATATCCTGCAGGCGGCGGAAGAGGGAAGGATCGTCCTCCATTGCGATCCCGTTATCATGTCGGAAGCAGCGTTCGTCCTCTCCTCAACCTACCGTGTAACTCGCGGAGAGGTTGCCGAAATTCTGGAACGTGTACTCAAGCTGGAGAGCGTCGTCGTGCCTAACAAACAGCGCTATCTGCTTGCGCTCAAGATCTATGCCGAGACGAATGCCCATTTCGGCGATGCGTGCGCGTGTGCGGCGGCCATCGAGGACTGCGAGGGGCGTCTGTTCTCCTTCGACCGCACGCTCTCCAAGATAGAAGGCATCCACCGGTCGGAGACCGTCTAAGCATGTCAGCCGCAGTGAGACCGGGAGGCCCCATGTGTCTCAGTGGCGCCGATCAGTCCGTCTTCGCCGTTGCCAGCTTCCCGAACCGATTCGCGATCGCGAGCGCCGGATCGACGGGAACCTCCGCCGGCACGATGTCCTTCGGGATCTCGATGATCGGGAGCGCCTTAAGTTCCTTGCCCGCGAACTGCGGCAGCCACTTCGCCTCGGCCTGCGAACATCTCCCGCGCCATCTCCCGCGCCTCGTGGAGCGTGCAGACCGCCGCCGTCAGCGGATCGAGCGCGACCGCCTGCAGTCGCGAGCTCCGGGTTGCCGGTCAATGCCGCCTCGACGGCAAGCTGCTGCACGGTGACGTTGGTCATGTTCAGCGCCGCGCATTGTGGCGGCAGGTCGCCGACCACCGTCGGGTGAAGGCCCATGCGGTCGACGAAGATCGGCACCTCGACGCAGCAGCCCTCGGCAGGTTCGTGATGAAGCCGTCGTTGCGGACGTTGCCGTTGAGCCGGAAGATGTTGCCGGTCTCCATCGCTTCGAGGATGTACGAGCAGTACTCGGCGCTGCGCGGGTCGAGCTTCTTCGACTCGATGCTCAGCGGATCGGTGTTCTTGAACTTCTCCGCGAGCATGCGGCAGTACTTGTAGTAGGCGCCGGACGCGCCGCCGAAGTCCGGCTGGTCGCAGTAGAGGTCGAGCGCCTTCTGGTTCTTGCGGAACCAGGGCACGTACTCGGAGAGGTGCCCGGTGCTCTCGGTCATGAAGTAGCCGAAGTGCCGGAAGACCTCGCCGCGGACCTTCTCGTTGATGTAGTACTCGGGCTTCTCGAACTTCTCGCGCAGGATCGGGTAGAGGTCCTTGCCGTCCTTCTCCAGCCGCAGGAACCACGCCATGTGGTTGATGCCGGCGCAGAGGTAGTCGATCTCATCCTTCGGCACGCCGACGTACCCGGCGATCAGGTCCATCGTCGTCTGCACGCCGTGGCAGAGTCCGACGAACTGCAGGCCCGGCACCGTCCCGAGCGCCCAGCAGTTCGCCGCCATCGGGTTGGCGTAGTTGAGCATGAGCGCGTTCGGGCACAGCTCCTTCATGTCGTTGGCGATGTCCACCAGGACCGGGATCGTCCTCAGCGCCCGGAAGATGCCGCCCGGGCCGAGCGAGTCGCCGATGCACTGGTCGACGCCGTACTTCAGCGGGATCTCGTAGTCGGCCTGGAACGCGTCCACCCCGCCGATCTGGATCATGATGACGACGTAGTCCGCGCCGTCGAGCGCCTGCCGACGGTCGGTCGTCGCCGAGACCTTCGCCGGCAGGTTGTTCTCCCGGACGACGTCCTTGGCGAACGCCTCCATCTTGCGGAGCTTGGTCTCCGTCGGGTTCATCAGGACGAACTCGCTCGTCCTGCAGAGCCGGCGTCGCCATGATGTCCATCATCAGCGTCTTGCAGAATATGACGCTCCCCGCGCCGATCATTGCGATTCTTGGCATCTCTATCCTCCATTCAGATGGCTGTGCTGTATCACGCCCGATTATCTGAGCTCGCCTTACCTCACGGCTCGTCAATGCATTCTACAGGGGTCGGTTTTCACTGCGACCATTCCGAGCGATCCACGTCAGGTACTCTACCCCTAGATTGGTTATATGGTACTTGTCAGCCTCCACGGTCACGAGTGCTCTGTTACAAAGAAAAGTCATATACTCATCGAGGGACCAGTTCGCAAATTCGTCCTCAAACCTCTCTTTTATACTCTCGAAGTAGGTGGTGACGTGATCGCAGGCTTCCCCTTGCCCAACAACCTCATTCAGACGCTTAAGTAGGTAGATCTGAGTTCCGAAAATGAGATTATGAATCTGTTCGAACTCCAATAGGATCCGCGCCGCTCCCAAGTACTTGATCAGCACCTTGGCCGTGTCCGTGTCGGTTTCAAGGTCCCGTTCGTCCAAGTCGGATCTTATTCGGCCTTCGATATCTCGCAGGACGATTGAGTCACCGACGGCAAGCAGCAATTCCTGCACTGCTTCTGTTTTCCGTTTCTCTCTCTGAGCTTCAGGTGCGGGCACGGCCTTAACACCGCTCTTGTCGATTGACGTGATTCGGGATATTAAGGCCGCCAACGGGCCCCTGAACAAAAAAACGAACACCAGCGCGAAAAGAAACGCGAAGTGCGGGTAACCCAACGCCGTTAGTATCTCTTCCATACGCACACCTGCTCTTCCCTATGGAGTCAACCAAGGACTGTCTTGCCGTTCTCTTCTTGTGCTTCTTCCTACCATCAAGACACCTAGCCTTTGGACAGCCCCCACCATAGAATTGGAAGGGCGGCCCACTGCATAATGCTGCTGAACAGGCGAAATCCACTCGCCATGCTCATTGCGCTAGCCAGTCTGGCCTCCGCAGAGTATGAAAGGCCTGTACGGAGTTCGAACAGGAGAGAGGGCAGCCTCGCCAGTATTATGGCAAACGCGGCGAACGCAACAGTGAGATTCCACCACCGCACCAGAAGGCAGAAGTATCCGATAGAGAGTAGCGCCCATACGGCGGTCATCACCGTGTCACAGCGCCGAAGTCGACGCGCTTCGCCCCGCTCATACTCGTCCTCGAAGTCATCCTCAAGCGGGAGTCCTTGGTGTGCCAGCCCTCGAACGACGTAGCTGAGCAGGTTCGTTCCAAGATAGGTGAGGATCACCCATAGGATGATCGCGCTCAATGGCGCAGGAATGCTCGCGTCGCGCATGAAGAACATACAGATCGCAACTGCAGCGAGCTTCAATATCGACGGCACCGGTTCAATCATGATCCCATCCCTTGCACGTTACCCTATTCGAGGGCAGTCCTTCTCTTGCCAATCCTCGAGCGACGCACCCGATCAGATTCGTACCAACCAAGGCGAGTATCGCCCAACCGATCACGGCCTTCAGGACGGTGATCATGGTACACCTGCACTACTCCACCAGCTCATCTTTCCTATCTACTATTTCCTTCGCCGCAGCGGCAAGGCGGTCTACACGCCGTGCGCCCTCCCAAGAGTGTGTGGCTCAGAGATCCGGGTTGGAGTTGACCTGGACTCTGATCTCGCCATCCCACACCAGCTTGCCGAAGAGCTTCTCAGGTTCCGGCCTAGCCATATGCATGTCGCCGCCTATCTCGTAATATCTGTCGAGGGTCCCACGCGGCGTTACGACATAGTGAAGGGCGTGCGACGCGCCGCATAGGCCTTTCGGCAGTTTGTGCTTGGGCACGTATGTGACAAGCAACTCCTCTTCCTGAATGGTCTCCAGCAAGCGCGGCTCATCGAAAACACTTGCTGCCAAAGAGAAGTCATCGCGGTGCACGATAGGCAGCCGCACGGATTGGTTCAGGATCGGCGATTCGACAAGCAGGTAACCGTAGGGCTCAAATCTACTCGCGGGGTTTACCCTATTCCCTGGGCCGACTGTGGTTCCAGCCCTATCGAAATCCAGAACGCGGAAGACATGGCCCACTATGTATGTCCACTCGATGTGGCGGCCAATCTCTGGTGTCATGACGCCGGCCGATATCAACTGGTTGTCGGCTGCACGTTGGAAATTTCTCATGCGCAGGAAGAGGTGCGCGTAAGGGAACAGGTAAGTGAGTGCGCCGAGGAGCAGCACACTCCCACCAACCCACACGCCAAGCCAACCATGTCCCAGCAAACCGACCACCAATCCAACGAATGCTGTCGCTACCCCGAATGTGCCAACCAGAACACCCAGGGTGATGATGCCCCGCCACCAGTCCTCCAGGATAGTTCCAGTCGCCAGCATCGGCGCAATGATCATGAAAGCATAAAGGGCTCCGAGCAACTGCGCGATCGGCTGCAGCACTCTCTCTCCTGTCGAGAGCATCGCAAACTCTTGAATCTGTGTTAGGAAGGAGAGCGCAACTACCACCACGGCCAAGAGGGCAGCCAGCGAGGCGGCTACAACCATGACTTCCCGACGTCTCGATGGTGCGATCACTCCCGCTGAGCCGACAGATGCAAAGGTGCCGAGGAACGCACTGGCCGTGTCCATAGTCCCTTGCCCAAACACCACGGTTATTACGCCACCCAGCAGACTGCCAACCATGCCCATTAGGATTGCGCCAGGTATGACCAATATCCATCTTAGCAGTTGCATGCCATATTCCCTCACGGTTCCAGGAATGAACGAACGAGCCGTTCCACCACTGCGTCAGATCATCCGTCTGGCTGCTCTTAATACGTAGAGCGCATCGGCGGTCACCCACTCATTCATGCGGGTGGCGCTGACCCTGCCCCAGGAGACGGTTTCACCTCGGCCGCTTAGGTCTTTGGTGACGGCATAGAACCGTTCCTCCGCGGGCCAACCTCCGTCCGGGAGGCGCTTCGACTCCAGGAGGCCGAGCGAGTCAGGCTGCGGCGGATTGCCGTTCATTCTGAATGATGATTTTGGGGTCGGCGTTCGGCGGGGGGACAGGCAGGCCTCGTTCGCGCAGGAGGGCGACATGCTCTCGCATCCCCCACTTGGCTTTGTAGAGGCAGTCCTCAACCGAGTGCCCAACACCCGTCAACCCTTCAAGGTCAGGTCATTGGAAGGCGAAGAAGTCAGGCTCGTCCGTCGCCTCGATCACGAGTGAATATTCCAGATCAATCACGATGATACCTACCAGACCCTCTCCAGTTCAAGTGCCCGAGCTAGCGCGTTGCCAAGTATCCTGAGCTTGTCAGACCCGAGTTGTCCAACATAGTCGGTCAAGGCTGATTTGGGCAGGCTTGCCAGCTCGTCGCAGTGGATGCTGGAGTCATGCTTGAGCCCCTCGGGTACTCCTACCTGAACCTGAGTGGATAGCCCATCATAGGCGGTGTATACCGGAGCGCAGATAACCGTCGAAAAACGGGAGTCGATGAGGGTCTGGCGGCTTACCACCACGAAAACTCGCCTCTTCTTCGGATCCGCCTCAGATAGTTTCCTGACTAGATAAAGCTCGCCGCGTCTCATATTGGCGCTTGATATCCCAGAACGTCTTCTGCTTCAGCATTCAGTTCATCGGCGTGTTCATTGATGATCTCAAGATCGCGACGATCGGCTTCCTCTCGCTCCAGGTGGGCGATGTAATGCTGTACGGCCACTTCAATGAGCTCTGAACGGTTCCTGAACTCTGCCCTATGGTTCTCAATCCGCCGACGCGTGCCGCTGTCTAGTGTGATAGAAATCTTACTTTTCATGCTACGATCATACCACCTTTGCGCCCAAGCGTCAACACTATTCCAATCGTCCCGCTGCACTGAGCACGAAGAGCACATCCGCGGTGACCCACTCGTTCATGCGGGTCTTGCTGACCTTGCCCCAGGAGACGGTCTCGCCTCGGCCGCTGAGGTCTTTCGTCACGGCGTAGAACCTCTCCTCCGCGGGCCAGCCGCCGTCCGGTAGGCGCTTCGACTCCAGGAGATCTAGCGAGTCGGCACACCGGGGATCGGAGATGAACCCGCCTTCCGCCATCACCTTCAGCCCGAACAGGATGTCGTACCGCCAGTAGCACGGGTAATGCAGCCGCGTGAACTGCGGGTTCATCACCTCGCCGTCGCTGATCCGTCGGAAGAGCCGCCGTCTGAGGAACAACTCCGCCGCGCGCCCGGCTGCTTCCAGGGCCTTTGCATCTCCCGTTGTCTTTCCATAGATCGAGAGAGCGCGCAGCGGAATCAGTGATTCCCAGAACGATGACGTCGCAGCCTCAGGGTTCTTGTCGCAGTTCCAGCCGCCGTCCGGCCACTGGGTCTTGATCAATAACTCGGCGAAATCATGGCATCGCTCGTTCATCAGACCGAGCGCCACCGTGGAGAAGAGCGCATTACCCGGCAGAGATGCACAGAACCTCGCCCTGCCGTTGAGCCGGGAAGGCCACTCTCCTTCGGTGAACTTCCTCCTGACTATGAAGCCCATCGAGAAGTCCAGAACCTGGTCGCGCATCGGAATCAGCTCCGGATCGCCCTTCGGATATCCGATATCGGCAAGGTGCGCGAAGACCCAGTGAGCGCCCTTCCACTTCTTGTAGGTCTGATTCTGCCTGAAGATCCGTCCGCTCTCATCACGGTTGCTCAGGAGCGCCCGAACCCTCGGCGAGTCCTTGATCTCCCGGCGAAGGTCCGCCAGCGAGTCCTCGGTCTCCCCGAGCACTCGGCTTCGGACCTTGTACCGAATCGAAGGCTCATCTGATGCCAGCAGTTTGTCGATCACATCAGGCATTCGATCCACCCGTTAGGCAGGCTTGGCCTCCGTTAGGTCGAGCAGCTTGGCCTGAACGGATTCGAGCACCGAGTCTCGCACGAAATCGCTGGCATTCAGGATCTCGACGCCGATCAGTTCGCCCTTGTCGTTCACTTCCGCTGTGATATTGGGACTGACCTCGATGCTCCCTGCCTCGGGTTCCTCAGAAATCGTGATGTGGAGGACATTGTCCTTCTCAAAGTATGCCATTCGCGCTTTACTCATTTGTGAACCTACCCCATCGCAAACGCAAGTTGATCTGCCGGCGATTCGTCGCATGAATCGTGACCGGCGTCAGAGTATTGTCTTCGCGGTCATATGGTATCATCACCAGCAACTGGTCCTGACGGCCAACTACGACCTTTCGGCCTGTAACGATATCGAGGTATCGTTCAGTCGAGTATCGCACAATGCTCTCGACTACCGCAAGGTCGAAGCCACGCAGAGTGCAACGATACTTGAAGTAGTCTGTCCAGATGATCGTGACCTCGTCCATACCATCCTCTGATCAGTAGCTAGTCCCGGCCACCCGTGGATTCCTTCGTTCCCTCGGAGACATCCTTTCGAAGCTCTCGATGTGCCTCGGCGAGGGCCGCTGCATACGGCTCGTAAGGAGTTGCCGTATTCACATTCCACACGTCCGGGTACTTGATCTCGATCCAGTTCGCCGAGTGACTGATACCGTTCCACAGCACTCTCCGGAAGCCCTCCGAGTCCAGAGGCTGCCGATCACCCGCATTCGGATTCCGGAAGATCCGAGCCGCCTCATAGGCAAGCTGAACCTTGTCCCGGACATCCCAGACCAGCGACAGGTAGTCATTGATCGTCTTGTTGTCCGCCGTGTACGGACCTGCAAAGTACTTCGGGTTTTCTTCGCCGAGCCCCAACAACCGCAGAATCAGCTTCCGGCTTCGACTCGCCTGCCGCTCGATCGTGTAGTCCCGGATCGCCTTGCATGTTCGGAGACTCTCTGCCTGATTCACGTCGCCGAACATCTGGTAGTGCAGACCGAGCGCAAGGTCGGTATTCGGAAACGCTTCCGCGAACCGGTCTATCGATTCCTTCCAGCCGGCTTCGAACTTGTCGAGCGAGAATGCCAGCTTGTGTTCCTCTTCGGGCGATATCTCGGCGACCGGGAAGTTGGTCTCGACCCCGAACAGGGACGACGGCCCGTTGACCGCGACGTAATGAAGCGCCGAGTGTCCGTCATATCGCGCCCCGAGCCTCGACACCGTCGAGTACAGCGCCGCCTTGTACTGCTCATCCCACGGCACCGGACTCGTCTTCCATCCGACTAGAGGATGGATGTGCCGGAACTCGAAGGTCTCGGAACGCTCCATCACCCACTCCGGCGCGTATGCCTGGACCAGGAGCGCCAGGGATGCCGTCTTTCCCTTCCGCCGGGCGATCTCCAGCGGAACGTCGAACAGCTCCCATCGGTAGTCCCCGCGCGCAGGCTCGAACGATCGCCAGTTCACGTAGACCATCAGCCCCGAGATGTACTCCAGGTCGAGTATCCCGGACATCACCGTGCGCCAGTCGGGCCGGCCGCCGTCGAGGTTCACCGTGATGCAGTGTACCCCGTTCCGCGTCTGAGCAGTTTTCTCCGGCGTCGAGCCGTGCAGCGGCCTCAGAGTCGCCCAGGCCAATCCCCCTGCCGTGATCCCGAGGAACTCCCGGCGGTTCATGCGTACTACTTGACTCCCACCTGCTCCGGGCCGAGGTTCTTGAAGAGGTAGAGCCCTTCCTTGCCGGGCGCGACGATATCGAGCTTGCCGTTGCCGTCGATGTCGCCGATCCACATGAAGATGCCCGTGCCCGACGCCTCACCCTTCTTGCCGTAGTCGATCACGCACTTGGTGAACGACTCGCCGTTCCACTTGAAGTACCAGAGGCCGACGATATCCGTCTCGCCCGGCTCGTGGCCGCAGTGGGCGCGGAACCGGTTGCCGGTGACGATCTCTTTCTCGCCGTCGCCGTCGATGTCGATCAGGATCATCTCGTGGTACTGCGAGAACCAGGGGTCGATCGGGTGCTTCGTCCAGGTGCGCGTTCCGTCGGCGTTGTCTTTCCGGGTGTAGTAGTCGAGGCCGTAGTTGTGTGCCTGGCCGACGATGATCTCGTTCACGCCGTCGCCGTTCACATCAGCGACGATCATCGGCACGCTGGCGCTCCCGAAGTTGAACTCCTGGTGGAACTTGTACTCGCCGGTGAGCGGGTCGCCCATCGGCTCCCACCAGCCGCTCGGGGTGATGAAGCACATCTTGCCGTTCCCCAGCACGTCGCCGAACCCGAGGCCGTGCCCCTGAGGCTCACTGCTGATCACGTATTCCTTGAACGCGCCCTTTTCGAGCTTGTAGACCCTCAGCGGCTGACCCGGCGTGTTCGGCACGATCTCGATCTGACCGTCGCCGTCGACATCCCAGCCGCGAGTCGTCTCGATCGAGCCGGTCTTCGCGATCTCGTGTGTCGTCCACTCCACCGGCTTGCCCTTGGGGTTCTCGCACCACTGGAGCGCCTGACCCCACCATCCGCCGGTGACGAAATCCATGTAGCCGTCGCCGTTGACGTCCATCGGAATCGTCGAGAAATCGTCGAAATACTCGTCCGCCGCCAGGACATCCCGCAGCTTGTGCTTCGTCCAGTTCGGCGCTTCGTACCATGATGCGCCGCAGACGATGTCGAGTTTGCCGTCGTTGTTGACATCGAACACGCCCGCTGACTCATAGGCGCCGTCGTCGATCTTGATCTTCTCCCACTCGATCCTTCGCATGTTCCGTTGTCCTCCCGAGTTTTCGGCGGCGCGCAGCATGCCGGCGACCGCCACTATACCAATGCAGATTGCGACCATCAGCTTCATGATTCCTACTCCTCCGAAGGGCTATTCTGTGTTTCTTAGGATTTCCCCTGCCCAAAACCCGTAGGGGCGATCCTTCAACGGTCGCCCGGCATGTACGCGGGCGACCGTTGAAGGATCGCCCCTACGGGTTTTGGCATACGGGCGGGCGTAGAAGCACCGCCCCTACGGCCGAATGGCCCTTACGTTGGCTGCGAACCGGCCATCATACCGGACCTGAAGCTTGGAGCGAAGCCCCGGGTCGGAGGTGATGACGACCATCTGGGTGACATCGAGCGTGCCGAGGTGCAGATCGAGCTTTGAACCCGACCGGTCGTACTTCACGTCGCCGATGCCCTGATCGCTGACCTCGAACACCGACTTCGCGTCGAGCCACGCGGGCAGATTCACACTCGCCTCGGCGTTCTCGACCGGCTCGATGTTGATGCCCGATCGGTCGGAGGCATAGTTGTCGTTCACCAGCAGGAGCACCATCGTGTCGGTGCCGGCGAGGAGAGTGCGGGTCCAGAGCCACTTCGACGCGGTGACGGGAATGTCCGCGGGGCAACTGCGCATCAGGATCGGGCCGGCGGTACGGACCTCCGCGCCGAGGAGTCCGATCGCGTCCCAGAGCGCCTTCGCCGCCGGTTCGTCGGCCATGACGCCGGACGAGCCGTCGCCCCCCTCGGCCACGGGGATCAGCCACCAGTAGGACAGCCCCTTTGCGCCGGATGCGAGGGCGTAGTAGACCTCGATCCGCTTCTCCTCGGGAGTGGCGAACCTGAACACCTTGTCGCCCTTCACGAGTTTCGTGCAGTTGAGCATCAGGTGCAGCGGCTTCGGCGCGCATGAGGACCGGCATATCGACCCGACGGCATAGACGAACGTGGCCTTCGAGTATTGCGGGATCGTGCCGGGCCTCGAGAAGTACGCCTGCGCGAGCCGTGTCTGCATGTACGGATCGGCGGCGAATATGTCGGGGAGTTGGCCGTAGACGTACCAGTTGTCGGGTTTGAACGTCATGTCGACGTTCAGCATATTCGGCACGGTCTGATCGGCCTGCCTCAGCGTTTCCGCGTGCTCGATCAGCCCTTGAGCGATCGCTCCCACCCTGGACTGCGCCGGGAGCTTGTCGACCCGGAAGTCGGCGGTGTCCGGCTCGTCGGCGAGGTACCAGGCGAGGGCTCCCGACCATGCCTTCTCCGGTTCACCAACGATCATCCGGATGCCTAGCGACTTCATCGCCTGCCTGCCCTCTTCACTCTTCATATAGGCCCTGACCGCGTCCGAGCCGATGATCTCCATCTGCATGTTCATGTTGTGGACGCCCATGTCGGCGACGTGCGCCCGCCCGAGTTCGAGGTCCGTCTCTTTCCCCGGTTTTGCGCCCCAGACTCCGTATGCAAGCTCGTCGGCATAGGCGCGAATCCCGGCGACTGCGGTCGTGCCGTCGTCGCAGTTCGCCTGGAAGCAGTGGTATGAGCCGCGAACGAGCGGTGACTTCGGCTTGATGACGATTGGCGTGATTGCGAGCGCCGGATCTCGGCCGATGGTGGACAGGGCGGTGACATCCGTGCCGTCCATGAGGACTCTGGTGACTGCACGGGAGCGCATGTAGAGGTGGACTTGATCGAGGTTCTCTGAGAATGAGATGCCCTCGACGCGCGGCTGAGCCTTCATCGGAACAGTCACGGTTTCCATGCCCGCGGAAGTCTTGATCGCCAACTGCAGGCTCGCGGAGGGAGTATGCCTGAAGCGGATGGTGATCTCGCCGGTCGCGGAGGGAGCGATCGACTTCGGCTCGATCTTGTACCAGATCGGCTCGCCCGCATCGATGAGCAACCTGCGCTCGGCTTCGCTCAGGTCGGAGAAGAAGATGCTCGCGGCGAAGGCAACTCCCTTGTACTTCCTCGACGTGTCGAAGGCGATTGCCGGCTTGAGGCTGATCCCGCCGAGCAGCACGTCATCGATGGTGACAGGTTGAGTGCCCGTGTTCTTGAGGAACACATGGACCGATCCGCCGAGCGCGCGCTGACCTGTATCATCATCGCTCCAGAAGGATGAGTACTCAGGGAACGGCACATCGGCGACCCACGATGCACCGAGCACCGCCGCACCCACAGATGCCGGGATGGTGAGAAACAAGATCGCCGCTATTGTGATGCAGATGAATCGGGGCATATGCCATTGCTCCTGATGTCAACCGCCAAGTCGCCAAGAACGCCAAGATGGCTGGTTGGTGCGGATTTGTAATCCAGCACCTCGTGGCAAACCGGCATCCGTGATGCCATCCGCGACGTCGCGGGATCACAGATCCCCAGATTGCCAATGCGGGCTGGATTACAAATCCGCCCGAACCAGCGTTTTCAAGGAAGTCGCCAAGAACGCGAAGACCGAAGTTGTCACTTCTCCCACGCGAGGGAGTAGTCCCGTTGCTCGGGAGCCGGATGGCCGCCGGGACCGTAGCCCTTCGCGGTGGAGACCCTCTCCAGCGGGACGAAGGCGCTCGTGATGCCCTCCTCAGACACGTTGTACCTGAGGAACCCGAGACCTGGATCGCCATCCGGCCAGCGATCGGGCCATTGAGAGAACGACGTCGCAGGCGCGAGGTCGAACCGGATGCCATCGAACTCCCTGGTCCGTCGGCAGTGGACGTGCCCGCTGATGACGATGCCCGCCCCGGTCTGCCGGAACACGTCCATGATCCGGCTGCGGCATGGCTCGTCGATGCCGAAGTACCAGTCGAGATACCGCTCGGGATCGGTGAGATCGAAGTTCGGCTCGTCCGGGCGGTCTATGAAGGGCGGGTAGTGCATGATCCACACGTGGCGTTCGGCCCTGGGTACCGATTCCATCCACTCCCACTGCTCATCTTCCTCAGGAAGCCCCGATCCCGCGAGCATGTCGCAGAACCCCGAGAAGCGCACTCCCTTGTGCATGAAGCTCCACCACGGCGGCCCGAAGACCGATGAGAACTGCCGGACCTGCGCCGACGTGATGTTCAGGCTCACGTCGTCGGCCTGTTGGAACGAGCCGGATTGCTTCGTGTGCTTGTTGCCGGTGTCCATGTTGCCGGCGATGACGTGACATGGGAACGGCAGGGCGTCGAGATCGGCCTTGATGCTCTCGAGTTCATACCGATGGATGCTGCCGTCGCGCGTCAGGTCGCCGGGAATGAGCAGCAGATCGGGCGCTGTCTCGATGATCTGCGCGCGGGCGGTCTGCCAGTTCTCGTTCCATGCCGGCGCGAACCGGAATGATTTCGGCGACCCGACCTGGATATCTGAGGCTACTGCGAACGACCAGGACTTCATTCCTTGGCCCCTAGAATCTTCCGTACGTTCGAGGCGTATCCGGTATCGTATTCCTTCTGAAGCCGATCGCGCAGGCTCGCGTCCGAGGTGATCAGGATGAAGCGGCTGATGTCCACCTTGTCGAGACTCACCGCTACCTTCGAGCCGTCTCGCTTCCATGAGAGGTCCTTGATCCCCTCGCAGGTGACCTCGAAGGCGTCGGATGGCTTGATCCATCCGGGAATCTCGACCGTGACTTCCGTCTCCTCGACCGTCTTGTAGACCGTGCCGACTCGGTCAGATGCGACATCATCGTTCACCACGATCAGCGCGACCGTGTCGGTTCCTGAGAGAAGAGTCCGAGTCCACAGTTCCTTCGGCGCTTTGACTGGCAGGTTCGCCGGACAGCTCTGAGTGATCACCGATCCCGCCGTCCGGATCTCCGCTCCCAGGAGGCCGATCTCCTTCCAGAGCGCCTTCGCCTCCGGTTCGTCCGTCCCGAGGCCCACGCAGTTCACGTCAGGCGCGAACCACCAGTACGACAGCCCCTTCGCACCGTTGCCGATCGAGTAGTAGACCTCCATCCGCTTCTCCTCAGGAGTCGGATATCGGCCCTTCTGCCCGAGCGCCTCGTTCTGATACCTCGTCGAGCAGAGGATGACGTGCAACGGTTTCGGCTGGCCGGACGACTGCGAGATCGTCGTGACGCCGCTCACGTAAGTCGGCTTCGAATGGACCGCGAGCGTGCCGGGATGGTTCCAGTACGTCTGATCGAGCTGCTCAGGGTAATACGGATCGACGCACGGGATGTCCGCCAACTGGTGATACATATACCAGTTCTCCGGTTTGTAGGTATTGTCGATGTTGAGCAGGAGCGGCACATTCGAATTGTGCTTCCGAAGCTCCTCGCTCCATCGGATCAGCCACATCCCGAGCGATCCGAGCCGGTCCCATGCCTCGAGTTCGCCGGTCGCCGCATCGTGGGCGTCCGGCTCGTCCTGCACGAAGAAGAAGGTCGGGTCGTAGGGGCCGACATCCCAGGTGGTCATCCGTCCGATGCCGAGTGACATGCAAAACCGCCAGCCCCCATCGCTGCGGAAGAAATCGTTTCCCTTATGGGTCGAGTGGCCCATGTGGCAGTTGATGTTGTGCGCCGCCCAGTCGGTCAGGTATTCCTTCCCGACCTCCTCGGAAGTCCCGCTGCCTCGACCACCGCCCCACATGCCGTAGACAATCTCGTGCCCCCATGCCCGGATTCCGGCCATCGCCGCGGAACCGTCGGGGTAACCGGCTCGGAAGTTGTGATAGGACATGAACTCCAGCGGGACGAGGCGTCGCAACACGATCGGCGAGAGATCGGACGACTTGTCCGACACGATGCTGCATGAGGCCGTTACATCTTTGCCGTCGAGGAAGATCTTATCCGGCTTGAGTCCCTTGGGATGCTTGGCATACAGATAAAGGGTCGAGAGGTCGGGGCTGAAGCTGATGGTCGCGAACCGGGGATAGGACTTGCGTGTATCAGTTACGTTCGATACCGTGCCCTTGTCGGTCGTGACATCGACGACAAGCCTCCAAAGCTTCGGGCTCCTGCGCATTCGGACGACGATCTCGCCCATGCCGTTTGCAGGGACGAATCGGGGCTCGGGCTTCCACCATCCAGGCGATCCGGCCTGATTCAGGAGGTCAATCTGTTCCTTCGGCAGCTTCGAGAGCAGGACGCTCGCACCGAACTTCTCCTCGGGGCTCACCGTCACGTCGGTCATACCGATACCTTCCGAAAGCTTGACGCCCTGGATGGTGACGTCCTTGATCTCGACGGTCTCCAGGCCGGTGTTCTTGAAGTAGACGAACAGGTATCCGCCCAAAGGCATATCGGGGCGCGCGTACTGGAGCTTGTTGCCGTCCGGTCCCTTGAGCGACCATCCCTCCTGCCACAGCGGCATGAACTCCGGGAACGGCTTGTCCGCGAAGTACGCCGATCCCACCACCACCGGCTGAGCCGACGCTGACGTGAGGACGCAGAGCACAAGGACTACAAGAACGCCAAGTCTCATCCGCCCATACTCCCTCACCCCCACACTCCCATACTCCGCTTACTTGCCATACTGCTTCTCGAGCGCATCCGCATGGTGCGCCCGGCCGGATGAACGCAGGCGCTTGCAGTACGTTTCCAACTGCCCGGTCGTATGATGCGGCCCGCCCTCGCGCATGACGGTCCACAGCGGATCGACATCAGAGGTGGATGCCGCCATCATCTCGGTCTGCCACTCATGGAGCACCCCCTCGGCATACTTCACGATGTCCGGACGCTGCTCTGCCAGGTTGTTCGTCTCATGAGGGTCCTCCTCGATGTTGAACAGCATCTCCGGCGGGAAGTCCTTCAGGCCGGTATGGTACGTGCGGATCATGATCCACGGCCCGAACCGGACAGCTCTCTGGCAACTCCACGCGCACTGGCTCACGACGAGGTTGTCATGCCCCGAAGGCGTGCCGTCGCGCAGAGTGGCGGCATAGCTCTTCCCATCCCAGACCGGCGGGATCGGCTGATCGAGCAACTCGGCCATCGTAGGCGGTAGATCGAGATTGTAGTGGAACGCCCGATCGACGGATCCGCTCTGCATGCCCGGCCACCTGATGATCATCGGGATGCGACTGCAGCAGTGATCCGCCGTCTGATGGTCGCCGTAGACGTTCAGTTCGCCCAGGTTCTCGCCGTGATCGGAGCTGACCAGGATCACCGTGTCGTCGAGCACTCCCTGGTCGTCGAGGGCGTTGAGTACCTGCCCGATATGGTCGTCCATGTACTTTATGCCGGTATCGTAGCCGTTGATCCAGCGCACCCAGTCCTTGTGCGTCCTGATCTCGGTCGGCACTCGCGGCCACTTGTACTCCTGGGGTACATCCATGTGGATCGGCTCGCAGGCGCTATGGGGGCCGTAGCTCGCACGATGCTTCTGGATGATCTCCTCGGTCATCCAACTCGGCGGCGGATTGTTCGCGAACGGCTCGCCATATTCCTCAGGCGTCCGATATGGTGTATGGGGATCCCACAGGTTGAGCTGCAGGAACCAGTTGTCCGTCTTGGCGTTTCGACTGATCCAATCGAGCGCGCGCGGCGTGACCTCCTCGGCGCTCTCGAGGCCGCCCTTGCCGGTGTTCCTCATCTCGTTGAACCCGGTATAGAACCACCAGGCGGAGTGGCGCTCGGCGAACGGGCTCAGGGAGGCCGTATGGAAGCCGGCTTTTCTGAGCATACTCATCCACGCGGTCTGGGATGCGGCCGTGCGGAACATCCGGCTCTCGCCCTGGATGAACGGATCCGCGGCGGTTCCTCCGTGCCCCACGACGCCGGTGTGGATCCCGAACCGGCAAGCATAGAGCGCCGACCTCGACGGCAGGCACGGCGCATCCGACGTGTAGTAGTTCTCGAAGCGCACGCCCTCCGAGGCGATCCGATCGATATTCGGCGACGTATCTCGATGATATCCATAGCAGCCCAAATGGTCCGGCCGCAGGGTATCAAGGTCCAGATACAGAATTCTCACTTGCAGTCTCCATAACTCATGGCGTTCACGCCAGCTTCATCTTGTATAGATTGGCGAAGAGTCTGAACTCCCTCGCAAAATCGCCACAGAACAGGACGTTATGATGGCCTTTGACCATACTCGCGTCCTTTCGATCCGTTATCGCTATTTCCACGTTGGTTGCGCATCCGCCGGCGGGCGGCATGTCGTGCGACTTCCAGACTCTGCCCGCATAGACGTCCAGGGTTGCCGGTTGCCCGGTGTAATACTTGGCCATCGTAACGGGCTCACCTTGCTTCCAGAAGGTCTGGATCGCGCAGCTTCCCTCGTTCGAGTGGAAGAACTTGCGCAGGATATGGGGCGATGCCGGGCGATCCGGCCCATGGAGCTTTGGAGCGCAGGTGCAGTGTGACGCGTAGTAGTGGTTGCGCTCGGTCTCATACGCTGGATTATGCTGGAATCCGGCGCGTCCCGTCAGCGCCTCCCCCAAGAACAGGGTGTATACCGCTCCGAGATCGTTCTCACACGCTGCAGGCGTAAGCTCGCTGTTGAGCAGGGCGAAGCTCACGCACGGCTTGAGCATCCCCTCGCGCAGGCACGTCATCGTCACGCCGTCGGCCTCATGCTCGACAAGCATCTTCTTCAGGACCAGGTGGGCTCTCGCCGCGTTCTCCAGTGCCTCCTGGGTCACACGCACGTCCTGCGCGCCCTTGGTGAGGCTCGCTATCAGCTTCTTGGCCTCAGCGCCGATCGGGGTCCGGCGGAACTCATCGCCATATATCGAGGAGGGGACGACCTTGACCTTGAGGCCGAGAAACTGCTCTTGGGCTTCGGTGATCTTATCCACCTTGGTGATGCTCAGGAGCCGGCTCTGACTCAGCAGCTTCTTCGTGTTGATCATCCGCATCCCGTACTCGATGGCCTCGAAGTTATCGAGCGACTGGATGAAGTACACCCCGGGCATCTGATACTGGCTAACTGGCCCATGCTTGACGCCTAGGTTGATGTAGAATACCGTCGGGATGCCGGCCTTGTCCCCGGCTTTGATGAGAGTGTTGGCGTGCGCCAGGCTCATGTTGTAGAACATCACTATCAGTAGTCCGTCCGGCTTGTCCGCCTCGATCTCCTTTGCCACTCGCTCCGCATCGGAGGCGTTGGCGACTGGCGCGGGATCGACGGCGATCGTCATCCCCAGCTTCTTCTCGATGTCCTTGAGCGCCTCTCTGTACTGCTTCTCGTGTCCCTCAGCATCATACTGATTGCCCGGCCAGCTCCACCAGCCGTCGGGGTTCTCGGCAAACGACTTGGACGGCGGGTACAGGAACACGGTCCGAACCTTTGCGCCTTCCTTGCGACGCACAGCCTCCGCCGAGAACGCGGACCACGGGTCTGCGAGAACAAACGGTGTCGCCGCGACAACGGCAGTTGCGCCCTGCAGGAAGGCCCTGCGGGACATGCCTGATTGTGTCATGCGTTTCCTCCTATCCTCGTCGTACGCGGGTCTTCGACTCCGTAGCGACCACGAAGCAAGAACGCCATGCGTCAGTATCCTCTGAGGAGAAAAGGGTCTCTACCTTCTGGAGCAGAGTCCTTCTGCTGGGCTCTCGGAGACGCAGGAGTAGTATGCCGGCGTGTCTACCCGGCATGAATCTACGGAGGTCGGAGAAGTCCATGTCCTGGGTGATCAGGAAGCGGCCCTCGTGCTGAGCAGCCTGCCACACGGTGCCGTCATCTGCGCCGCTCAGTCCCTCCGACTGCACTGTATGAACATCCTGGCCGAGGCGTTCCAGTATGTCGGCCAGACCCGCCGGCACGTTCTCGTCGATCTTGATCTTCATGCTACGTTGGGCAGTTCCGGAACCGGTAGGTCTTCCTGTGCTGACGAAGCGGCGAAAGCAATGGCTGCTCGCACGTCCTCCTCTGTCAGCGAGGGGAAATCCTTAAGTATGTCTTCAGCGCTATCTCCATCAGCAAGACTTGCCAGGATCGTTCTCAGGGTCACCCTTGTTCCCCTGAACACCGTTTCGCCCCCGCTTATCTTGGGGTTGCGCACAAATCGCTCTCTGTAGTTCATTGACCACACCTCCAGCGGTATTATAGCATAGCCGGCTGAATCACTCTCTCGCCACGAGCCCGCTGCATCCCGGGGCATCGGGCTGCTTGAGGCAGCTCTCCACCAGGAACTCGGGGTAGCCGCCCGCCGCATCCTTCGCGCCCAGCTTGTAGAGTCGCTTGACCTCATCCGGGAACTGATCCGCCACGTTTGTCTTCAGAGTGGGATCCTTCTCCATGTCGAAGAGGAACGCGCCGCTCGAGTCGATCTTGCAGTTCAGCCACCACTTGCCGTCGATGACGGTGATCGTCGCGTTCCAGCCCACAGTGATGTGATCCCTCTTACCCGGCGCACCCGCGATCGCCGCCTTCCAGAACGGCTTGCCGTCGAGATCGGGGCTGAGTCCCGCGAAATCGAGCACCTGAGCGGCCACATCGTTATGGTTCACGAACAGGTCGCTTCTCTTCCCCGCGCCGATACCCTCAGGATGCCGGATGAGGAGCGGCACGTCGTAGACCGAGGGGTGCGACGGGTATCCCCGCTTGCCGAGGAAGTTGTTGTCGCCGATCGAGTGCCCGTGGTCGGCGGTCACGATCAGCATCGTGTTCTCAAGCAGGCCGAGCGCGCGCATGCTGTCATAGAGGTGGCCGAACCACCGGTCGCACATCGTCACCAGGCCGCTGTAGTTCGCCTGGGCGCGCTTGAGGAGTTCCGGCGGCATGTTCGTCGTGTCGAGGTAGCCGGAGATCACCCACTCAGGACCGTCACCGGGATCGTACATCTTGCGGTAGTGCTCGGGCACGAACCACGGCTCGTGCGGATCGAAGCTCTCGATGGTGAGGAAGAAGTTCTCCGCATCCTTGTTCTGCTCGAGCCACCTGGCCGACTCAGCCAATACCCGCGGGGCGAAGTAGTCCTCCTCCTTCACGCGGTCGTGCATATTCATCAGGCAGTTGCGGATGAACTGAGTCCTGTACTCCGTGTGGAACTCCTTGGGGAGCCAGTAGTAAAGCTCCTCATCCGTCGGCACCGGGCCGCTGCGTTGTTTGTCCTGCTCCTGGCCGCGAAGGAACGTCCACTGGTCGAAGCCGCGCCAGTAGTTCTTCGACGGCTTGAACATATGGTAGACATCGGAGACCAGCGCGGTCCGATAGCCCTTCGCCTGCAGAGTCTCGGCAAGAGTGTCCTGATCCTCAGGGATCGGACCCCAGCCGGTTGCGCCGACGAAGTCGCCCTTGAGCCGGAAATCTGAGTTGTGGAACGGGTAGACGCGCTTGCCGGTATAGAGCGCGCGCCGGGTCGGAAGTGTCGGCAGCGACTCGGGGTACATGCGGTCCATCACCAGCGACTCCTTCGCGAGCGCATCGAGAGTCGGCGTCTGGACCTTCCCCCACGGCGGCTGCTGACCGTAGCAGCCGACGCAGTCCTTCCTCAACGAATCGAAAACCAGCAGGATGATGTTCATTCGGTTACTCCTCGTAAATTCTGATCACATTAATTCATGTTCGATTCCGATTACCGGATATCCTTGCGCAGGATCAGCTCCGTGGGCTCACCTGGGAGCAGGAGCGCTCCGGAATCGACGTAGCCGAGCCGTCTGTAGAAATGCTGCCCCTCCTCATCGGACTGCGTGGATGTCAGAACGTATTCGAACCCCCGCTCGCGCATGTCCTCTTCCCACCGCTCCACAAGGTGCCTGCCGAGTCCCTTCCGGCGGTATGGCTCGAGCAGATAGAGCATGTTCATGAAGGGGACGAGGTCCCAGAAGAGGCCGTATCGAAGCCAACCCACTGTGTCATCGCGGTCCAGTGCCATGTACACCTGCGAGTCGGCGATCTTCCCCTGCATTACCTCCCTGAGGACATGGTGATCGTGCCGGATGAGGAACTCCAGGTCATCGATTGTCGCGAGTCGGATCATGGCATGGGCTCTCCAGGCTTGGTGCAGACGAACACCGGAGCGGCACTGCGAGGGTCGTCCGAGGAAGCGCCCGCGTTGGTCTCTTCGTGCACCTCAAAGCCTGCCTCGCGGAGGGTCGTCCTCCAGGTGTCCAGGCTGAACAACCCGTCCTCACTGCGGTCGGTCTCGATCCGCAACACGCCGTTCTCTCGAATCAGGTAGATCAGCGTGAACTCGTAGGTATCGTCGGTCGGATCGGGGTCATAGTCATTCTCGACAAACGTGACCTCCAGGTTGTCGGGCTTGTCGGGGCTGTCCGCCACTGAGACCCGACTGCAGTTCTGCCGGAAGGTCTCCTTGACGAAGTCAGGGCCGATGACCATGACTCCGCCAGGGCGCAGGTGCTCGAAGGCGGTCCGAAATACCGCCGTCAGGTCGGATAGGTCTGATATATCGGTGATGCCGTCATCGACGAAGATGCAGTCGAACTGCCTTCCGAGTGAGCAGTCGCGCATATCCGCCAGGACGAACTCGCAGTTCGGGTTCAACTTCTTCGCCAGGTCGAGCATCGGCCGGCTGATGTCAACGCCGGTCACCTCAAAATGCTTCTTAAGGTTATATGCGTTCGTCCCGCCGCCGCACGCCAGGTTCAGAAACGTAGTCGCCGGTATCTTCGAGTACTGCCTGATCAGGCGAGTGACGTTGTCAGCCCAATCCACATAGTCAGGATCAGTGTGGTAGTTCCACAACGGCCAAAGCCACGCCAGATCGTTGTATAGCCGGAAGCCATCACCGGTCATGCCTTCTTCTCCATTGCAGGCTAAGAGGCCGGCACAACCAACGTCCTAGTACCGGTAGTGCTCGGACTTGAACGGCCCGTCCACGGAGACGCCGATGTAGTCCGCCTGCCTATCCGAGAGCTTCGTCAGCTTCGCGCCGAGCTTGCTCAGGTGCAGCCGCGCCACTTCCTCGTCGAGCTTCTTATCCAGCATGTACACGCCGATCTCGTGATCGTTCTTCCAGAGATCCATCTGCGCGAGCGTCTGGTTCGTGAAGCTGTTGGACATGACGAAGCTCGGATGGCCTGTCGCGCAGCCCAGGTTGATCAGGCGGCCCTCAGCCAGCAGATAGATGGTATGCCCGTCCGGAAACGTGAAGGCATCCACCTGAGGTTTGATGTTCATGTGCTTGATCCCAGGCCACTCCCTGAGCTGCTTCACCTGGATCTCGTTGTCGAAGTGTCCGATGTTGCAGACGATCGCCTGGTCCTTCATCTTCGACATGTACTCGGCGGTGATGATATCGCAGTTGCCGGTCGCCGTGACGTAGATGTCGGCGTGCGGAAGCGCGTCTTCGACCGTGGTGACCGTGTAGCCGGCCATGCAGGCCTGGAGCGCACAGATGGGGTCGATCTCCGTGACCCAAACCCGTGCCTTCAGACCGGAGAGCGATTCGGCGGAACCCTTGCCCACATCGCCGTAACCGCATATGAGGGCGATCTTACCTGAGATCATCACGTCGGTCGCGCGCTTGATCCCGTCCACCAGCGATTCCCGGCAGCCATAGATGTTGTCGAACTTGCTCTTGGTGACGGAGTCGTTCACGTTGATAGCCGGGAAGAGCAACTCGCCCTTCTCCATCATCTGATACAACCTGTGAACGCCGGTCGTGGTCTCTTCGGATACGCCTCTGATGCCTTTCACGATCCTGTGGAAGAATGTCTTGTCCTCCTCAAGCGCCTGCTTCAGCGTTCGGTTCACGATCGCCAACTCTTCGTTGTCCGTCGGCTCATCCAGTATGGAGGCGTCGTTCTCCGCAAAGTAGCCGCGGTGGATCAGGAGGGTCGCATCTCCGCCGTCATCAACTATCAGGGTCGGGCCGTTTCCATCGGGCCAGGTGAGCGCGCGCTTCGTGTACGCCCAATACTCATCCAGAGTCTCGCCCTTGAATGCGAACACGGGTACACCCGCCCGCGCAATAGCGGCCGCCGCGTGATCCTGAGTGGAGAAGATATTGCAACTCGCCCACCGCACGTCTGCTCCGAGTTCCACGAGGGTCTCTATCAGGACTGCGGTCTGAATGGTCATGTGGAGCGAGCCCATTATCCGGGCGCCTTTGAGCGGCTTCTGCGGGCCGTACTTCTCCCTGGTCGCCATCAGACCAGGCATTTCCTTCTCTGCGATTGCGATCTCCTTGCGGCCGAAATCGGCCAGACTGATGTCCTTGACGGCATAGTCCGCCGCCGGTGATTGGATGCTCATATCGGATTCTTCCTTTCGTAGATGGTAACGAGTGACGAACTTCGCCGCTCAGTAGTCTGTCATGGATTCGGCAGTCTTAGCTCGACCGGGAGCATCTTCGTGAACTCCTTGTGCGGCTCGGTCTGATACCAGTAGGTCGTCGAACTCCAGTCGTCGCTTCGGTCGTTCGCATGCCCGTGCTCGATCGACACGCGGATGTTCTTCTTGAACGGGACCGGGTCGAGGATGTGGTATCGGTAGACACAGACCTTGCCCCATTCGTTCCAGCCCTGATCGAGTTCGCTCCACGCCTGACCGTTGTAGAGGAACGCGTTCTGCTGCATCCCCCACGCCTGGGCGAGGTAGTCCTCGCTCCCCGTGCCGTGCATGTCCGGCGGCCACTGACGCTCCCCGTCGCGGTCGATGAAGATCATGTCGTCGCCTTCGCCCCACCAGCCCTTCGCGGTGTGGTCGATCGAGAAGTTCACGCCGACGTAGTGTCCGATCCCCTCGGCCTCCAGGATGAGGTAGTTGCCCTTATCGCTGAGGTTGATGCCCTCCGGACCGTCGTGCCGCTTCTTGTACCCCTCGGAGAACCAGACGCTGCCCTCGCCGGTCCAGCCATCAGCCGGGTTCTCTCTGCGCCACTTCGCATGGAAGCAGAGGACGTCGTCGCCGAGCGACTGGTGCTTCTGATAGTCGATGTAGAAGTAGAAGGCGTGTACCGGCTCGGTCTGCTCGTTGACGATCTCGACGCGTGCGTGCTTGCGGAACGGCATCTGGAACCAGCAGTTCATCGCCACTCCGCCGCCTACGACGCACTGCGCGAAGCTGCTCGTATTGAACGGCGCGCACTGGTAGGAGTAGGTCCGCGCATGGCCGAGCCCGAAGAAGTCGCCGACCGGCGTCTCGACCGAGGGCGTCTTCTCGCCGTCCCAGTATATGCGCAGGAGGAGCTTGCGCAGGTACAGCGGATCGGGCGATGCGATCGTGAACCAGATGTGGCTGATCGCGCCTGGCCCGTCGATCTCGGCGAGCACCTTGGTCTCACCAGGCGCGATCTCCCAGGCGTCGGCGTTTCGTCCTGAGACGTCGTAGCTGCTCACACGTGCGACCGAGAAGTCCTTGGCCGTCGTGAGCGCGGAAAGCATGTTGCACGGAACAATTGACACGTTTCATCCTCCTGGAACTCGGAATGCTCGACTCTCGAAAAACTACTCCGTCAGTCCTGAGTGCGCCGGTGAATGACGGCGTGTATCGAAGGACGGCCAACATAGTACCAGCCTGGCCGTCCTTCGATACACGCCGTCATTCACCGGCGCACTCAGGACTAGCGGGGTTTCCTAGACAGTAAGGTACATCAATCGTACAAAGAAATCAACCGTTGACCTCGCGGAACTGGCGGTCGTCGGTCCTCAGCCTGAAACTCAACAACTCATGCTTTAGGCGGTCGGCCTCCCCCTTGGCGTCCGGTTTGCCCGCGAGATTCAGTGACTCGGTGGGATCATTCTTCAAGTCGAAAAGCTGCAGAACGTCATTCCCCGCGTTCACCACCATCTTCCATCGTCGGTCGAAGATCATCGCACGGTCGTCGATCTCGCTGACGACGACCGATGATCCCACCTTCGATCCGTCGAGCGCCGGCCGGACCGAGTCCCCGAAGACATTTCGGTAGGGCTTCTCGCATCCGGCCGCATCGAGCACAGTCGCGGTCAAGTCCGGCAGCGAAATGAGGCCGTCGCAGGTCACGGCACTGGGAGCCCCTCCCGGCGGACGAAGGATCGCCGGCACGTGCGCCGCGGACTCGAAGAAGACCGATTTGCTGCACCGTCCCTTGTCGCCCGCCATCTCGCCGTGATCGGTCCAGAAGAGCACCCAGGAATCTCTTCCTCGCGTGGCATACCATGCCTCCAGTACCCGGCCCATCACCGCATCCACGTGCTCCACCTTCGCCGAGTAGAGCGCGCGCAGGCGAGCGAATTGCTCGGGAGTCGTATTCGGATGAAAGCTCATCACCTTCTGATGGTACTCGAGCGCCGGGCCGGTGAGCCATTCGGGCGCGGGATCGCGGGGGAGCGCATCCGGCATGTCGGCGGACGGGTATGTGTCGAAGCGTTGAGGCGGGTCCCACGGATTATGCGGCCCTCCGATCCCGACGAACTGGTAAAGGGGCTTAGACTTATCCGATGACTTTATGTACTCGACCGCCTGCTGACCGATGAAGTCGTCGGCATGCTTCCCCTCCGGAAGCGGCGACGCCCAGTGGGCGAGGTCTACGCCGACCTTGCTCCGCTTGAGGTAGTCCTCGATGAAGAGATCGTATATGCCGTTCGCCTCGAAGAAGTCGGTGAGGATCGACTTCGTGGTCCGGGTGGAGAACGGGCCGGTGGTCTCTCGGATGTCATCCCATCCGAGCGCGTGCATAAAGGGCTCCTCCTCACGGAGGTCCTTGTTGCCGCCGTGGGGGTGGAGATGGCTCTTCCCGATGTGGCACGTGTGGTATCCGGCCTTCTTGATGGCATGGAGGGAGGAGTCGCCGGTGTCCTGCAGGCGTCCGGTGTTCGTCCACATACCGAAGTTGTGCGGATACATGCCGGTCAGGAACGAGGTCCGCGCCGGCATGCATATCGGACAACTGGTGTAGCATTGGGTGAACCTCGCTCCCTCGGCGGCAAGCGAATCGAGCGTCGGAGTGCGCACGTGCTTCGCGCCATAAGCGCCGATCCAGTCGAACCGGTGCTGGTCCGTCATCAGAACGAGAATGTCTTTAGGCATCTGTAGTTCCTACTCGTACTCCTAATCGTAATCGTACTCGAACCCGGGCGAAGCATTGGCGCTGCGATTCGAGCACTTGCTGCTCGGCGATGGGCCAATGCTTCGCCCCTACACATATTGGTCCGTGCCAATGTAGGAGGGATTTGCCGGGATGGTTTGTGCCCGGTAATCCCGAACACAACACATCAACCTTCGGGATTACCGGGCACAAACCATCCCGGCAAATCCCTCCTACTCACGTTTTCGGGCCTCGCTTGCCTGGGAAGTTTGGGGTGAAGATGATCTTCTCCTTGCGAATCTGAAGCTTCCCATCCTTCACGAACCGCTCGTCGCGCTCGGAGAAGTGCTTGACCAGCTCTCGCCGCCAATACTTGAGTGTGTTGGCATGGTCGGAATCGGCTGACAAGTCATGAAGCTCGCCGGGATCCTTATCCAAGTCGAAAAGCTGCTCGCTTCCGTCGAAGGCGTAGAAGACGTATTTCCAGCGGCCGTCGGTCAGCCCGGCCCAGTTGTTCTCGTTGCTGTAGCAGACATCATGCTCGATGTCGATGTACTTTCGCCAGCCGGAAGTCTCGCCCTTGATCAGCTCTAACATGCTGTCACCATCGACGCTCTCGGGAATCGGCGCGCCGGCCGCATCGAGGAACGTCGGCAGGACGTCGCGCAGTTCGACCGGCTGAGTGATCTTCTGCCCGCGTTTGGCCTCGATCCCCATGTCGCGTCCCCAGCGGACCAGCATCGGGACGTGCGCCGAGCCCTCGTAGGGATACGACTTCCGCCAGTGATGATGGTCGCCGAGCATGTCGCCGTGATCGCAGGTCCAGACGATCAGCGTGTTCTCCAGTTCGCCCTTCTCTTCGAGAGCCTTCAGGATGCGGCCGACCTGCTCGTCGATGAACGTGACCGAGCCGTAGTATCCCCGCCGCGACTTCTTCGCCTGCTCGATGCCGAAATCCCCGTGCCACGAGGTGAGATTCTCTGAGTCGCCTTCCGCGTACTTCCCGGCCCAGTCGCCGACGTAGGGCTCGGGCATGTCGTCCTCGTCATACATGTCCCAGAACCGCTTCGGCGGATCATAGGGGCTGTGAGGCCGTGCGAACGAGACTTGCAGCATGAACGGCTCATGTCTATCGTATTTCTCGATCCAGTCCACAGCCGTGTCGCCCATCCAGCGCGTGGGATGCAGTTCCTCCGGCAGGACGTACTGCCGTGACTGGTATTCATTCCAGCCGACGCCGGTCGCGTCGGGATCGAGATCGGGCGCTTTCTTCTTGAACCACTGCCGGTAGTCGCTCACGAAGTCCGGACTCCATGCGCGGCCCGACTCATCGAGCAGCGCTCCCTGGAAGCCGTGAAGGTTCCGCTGAGGGTTGTAGTGCAGCTTGCCGATATTGAACGTGTAGTACCCGGCATCGTTGAGGGCGCGCGGCATCTCGAACGGATACCGCTCAGCGACCTGCCCGTACCCGATCTGCCCGTGATGCCAGGGCGACTGGCCGGTCAGGAGTGCGGCACGTGCAGGGATGCAGGTCGGCGCCGTGCTGTAGGCATGGGTGAAGTTCGCGCCTTCCCGGGCGATCCGGTCGAAATTCGGCGTCTTGATGACCTTGTTGCCCGCGCATCCGATGCAGTCCCACCGGTGCTGATCGGTCATCAGGAACAGGATATTCGGTTTCTTCCTCGCGGACGTTCCCTCAGCCGCGAAAGCGCCTGAGGACAATGCCGCCAATCCCACCCCCGCCATCTTCATAAACTCTCTCCGTGTCGCCTTGCCACTCATACTCATACTCCTACTCATACTCATACTCAAGTCCGGGCCAAACATTGGCGGCTATATCCGAAAGCTCGCCGAAATCCGATGGGCCAATGCTTCGCCCCTACTGGAACACCTTGCCGATCGTATGGACCACGTCGGTATAGAAGTTCCCGCCGAACTGCCGGAATACCTGGAACTTCATGTCCGGACTCCCGACGAACGGCCGAAGTATCCACGCCATCTGCGTCCCCACGAACGCGTAGATGATGAACCAGAACTTGAGCAGCGTTCGATAGGTTGCCGCATTTCCGCCGGCAATGGTATTGACCGCGCCTCCGACTATCGCCAGTCCCGCGCCCGCCGATATCGCGAAGAAGATCACGTTCAGCAGCTTAATGAACGCGTACTGCCTGGCCGAGAGCATGAAGAACGCCGTGATCGGCGCGAACGAGGCGAGCAGCACCGTCGTCACCAGGAAACTCGCCATCAGGACGCCCATCAACTGGCGTATGGAAAGGCTGCTCCCGAGCAGCGCGCTCACCACGTACAACGCGGGCAGACAGATCGCCAGCGTCAGCATGAAGAGGCATGGTACCTTGATGGCGCTCGCGATGGCCTGCTTCCATCCGTCGTGCGCCGCGATGTTCGACGAACCCATGACGAACCCGTAGAACGCCGAGAGAATGACATTGGCCAGCGCCGCCCGGCCGATCGGCCAGGCGTCCTTTGTCTTCAGCGCCATCCAGATGCCTGGCCGCTCCCTGAGCGCCTGCTCGAGCATCTTACTCGTAGTGATCCCATGGTTCATTGTCGTTACTCCGATCGTCGGATGGTATTGTAGGAGGGATTTTCCGGGATGGTTTGTGCCCGGTAATCCCGAACGCATCTTCATTCGGGATTACCGGGCACAAACCATCCCGGAAAATCCCTCCTTACTCCCACTTCGGCATTACCCAGCAATATGCCGTATACTTCATTTCGCTCCACCCGAGTTCCGGGAGCGGATGCCCCGGGAACAGGGGCGTCTCCACCGGCACAAACTTCACTCGCACTCGGACCGCCGACTTCCCCTCGGTGAGCTTCCGCGGGACGATGAACTCGTCGTCACGGAACCGCCGGTTCGACTCGATGATGTTGTGCTCCGCCGGGCCGGTCTCCTCGCGGGGGAACGAGTGGACGCAGGTGTTCGATCCCGCGAGATACCACGTCCCCGCGCGCTTCCAGTCCGACTTCCCGACCTCGGCGACGTAGACCTCCGCGCGTTGGTTTGGGTACGAGTAGTCGAGCTTCCTTCGAAGGAGCACTCCGTGGTTCTCAGTACCAACTTCAGCGTGAACTCGGACGATCCCTTCGTGACGCGGCCGATGTCCGTCTCGGCGGGGTATATCTCCTTCTCATGAAGCGTATCCGGCCCCCACTCGTAGCGCGAGGTCACCTCGATCGTCTCCGATGCATCCGACGATAGATAATCGTGCGCCTTCTCGCTCTCGGTGTCGCCGATGTCCAGTTCGTCGGTCTTGATGAGCGACGGACTCGGAAGCCCGTACCAGTATGCGACCGTCCGATAGTGCTCGACGGAGTCGTTGACAGCTCCGTGCTCGAACTGGATGCGCGCGTTCTTCCCGAACGGCATCAGGTCGGCGAGGAGGAAGCGATACTCCGAATGGATGAGGTCCTCAGGGCACTTCGCCTCCTCGGGTTTCCGAGCGCCGACGGGATGGCCTGCGAGCGGGAGCGTCATCGTGCGGCCGCCCCAGTAGTCGCCGCCGCCACCCCATTCCTCCGTGCCCGTGCCCTGCGCCTGGGGAGTCCGGCTGTCGTCGAAGAAGAAGCGCGGATCGCCTTCCAGCGTGTTCAGGACCGCGCGGTCGGTGAAGATCAGGCTCGTGCCGACGAAGCTCCCCGACCAGTCGCCTCCACCCTCGCTCTCCCGCGTGTCGAGCAGCACGAGGTCCTTCCCCGGCTCAGGCGTCGGGTGATCGCGGTACGTCGCATGGAAGTATCCCACATGATTCGGCGGATCGTTGAGCGGCTCGTAGCGCACTTTCCACCGGATATCCGGGATGTCCGCCGATTCGATCCCCACCAATTCGATCTTCGCCGACTTGAAGAACGGCATCGGGAAGTAGCACGCCATGTGGATGCGCCCACCTACCGTTGGGGCAGGAGTTGTACTCCTGCCCCCGGGACTAGCATCGGGAGTTGAACTCCCGCTTGGTGGCGGGGGAGAGAGTGCAACTCCCTCCCCAACATCATACCGCACGTTGATCGGGAAGCCCTTGAGCAGGTACTCCTTGTCGTCGCGGTTGTAGAACGTCCCCGTGCCGAAGAAGAGCGCGAGCGGCGCATCGACCGAGGGATGCTCTCTTCCATCCCAACTTATCTTCACCCTGGCGTTAGAGAGCGCGACCGCATGCTCTTTCGGCGCGGAGAACTCGATCGCGCGGATCATCCTGCTCCCGGCCAGTCGTACCACCCTCACCGTATCGCCCTTCGGGAGATCGAGCGAACCGGAGAACCCCTCCCCAGCCCTCCCCGCAACGGAGCGGGAGCAGCTCTCGGGCTCAAGGGAACTCAGAGCAGATTCGGGAGGGCACGGGGTGGACTCCCTCTCCGTTGCGGGGAGGGCTGGGGAGGGGTTCTCCGGAGCTTCTCCCGCCTTCGAGAGCAGATCGAGCACATCCGCGGCCGGCGGAGTCTTGCCATCCCACGACTCGATCGGCTGGGAGAGGTTCGCGCCCGGATCGAAGAGGTGATAGATGTAGTAGCCCGTCCCATAATGCGTGCGGCCGTACGCCATGCGGAACGAGTCCTCGAACGGGATCGGCACCCACATCAGGTCCGCGCCCTTCGTCGTCGCCCACGTCCATGTCAGCGGGTTGGGGAAGAGGTTCTCCGGCAGGAAGACCGAGCCCTCGACCGGCTTCGTCGGGTCCGCGGTGCTCGACTCCTGCACGATGTGGTCGGCCCCGTCCACCTCGTAGTGCCACGGACTCCCGTGCCAGTGGTTGGTCCGCACGAAGTAGAGGACCCCCGTACCCAGGACATCGAGCGTCACATTCCGATCCTCCGCGAGCTGATAGAGGAAGTGGCTCGCGTCGGCGGTCCGATTGCCGCCCGTCCGATCGTAGGTGCTGCGCATATACGCCCGTACCCCGATCCGCTGGTAGGGCCACATCTCCCACATCCGGTAGGCATCAAGCCCCACCGGCACCACCGGCATATCATCCTTCGCCCCGCCCCCGCTCGATAGCAAGGCGACTGCCAGAACAACAAGCAGTACACTCCCCACTCCGCAGTCTACACTCAGCACTCTGCGCCTCCCCGCTCTGCATTTCACACTTCCCTGACTCCTTCGCTGCTTCGCTTGCCGACTCCTTCTGCCAGAGCAGAGCAGTGCGTGTTGACGCCGGCAGGAGAACCGGTTATCATGGACAGGACAAGCCAAAGATCGGCAGCGAAGTTCTCTTGCCGGGGCGGAGAATCCTCAGTGTCTACGCCCGCAGATCGACAAACTCGGAGTCGAAGGAGGAACTACCATGAAGTGCCGAATGCCAATCGCTCTCATCGCCGGCCTGATCACTATCAGCCTGGCCGCTCCAGCGCTGGCCTCACCGCCCACCACGGATTCCATCGCCGCAGCTCTGAAGTCGCAGGCCGACGCCTGTGGTCCTTCCCTGGATGTCACCTACAAGTGGGGGGCATGGGCTCCGGCGGTGAGTTCGATCGGAGGCGACCGGACCACCGCCCGCTACGTCCGAACACCCACCATGCTTCTCATGCAGGAAGCCTCCGACTTGCCGACGGACCCGAGCAGAAGCGTCTACAACAGGACGACGAAGGAATTGCGGACGATCGCCATACCAGTCAACAAGGCCGAGCCGACCGGATCGATAACACACGGAGAGATCAGCTCTCTCTCGACGGATCAGATGGTCGATGTGGTCTACTACCCGCTGCTGGGCGTACCGCTCATCGAGCGCATTGCCAAGGGTGTCGCAGCCGAGAGTCAGGACATCGTCGGCGGACGACGGTGCTGGCGTATGGATATCCCCCGGGAGGCGGCGGACACGAACCACGGCAACGCCGTAGCCTTCAGCGTATGGCTGGACCCAAGCGTCGGGATGTGCCCCCGGCTGATAGTCGAACGGTTCTACCGTGGCGACGAGGTGACCTGGGTAGCAACAACGCGGTTCCACGGCTATAGATCGCTGGGGAATGGAGTCTTCATGCCGATGGAGCAAACCATCTGCTACAACGGCGATACAGCCAAGGCGCTGAAGCTCACGGTGGAGAAGGTTTCGATCGGGAAAGAGATCCCCGAGAGCGAGTTCATGGTAACCTTCCCGTCCGGGACAAGGGTCTTCACCTTCGACGAGAGTCGGGGCAAGCCCAGGTGGTCCACAGTCAAGTAATACCGCGATGGCTCGGGGGAGGTCCCCGAGCCATGTCTTCTTCATTCCGCATGCTCCTTGACTCCTACTTGTTCTTCATCCATGCCCTGGTGAGCACTTTCATCCGATCCGTCACGACACCGCCGTCTGCAACTGCGGACTCAGGCGCATCGGCGGGGAACGTCGGGTTCCAGCCGTTCCAGTACCCGTAGCAGTGATATGTCCAACTGAAATGGTGCTTCTCGAAGATATCGATCACGTCCGAGAGCCACTTCGCCGCGCCCGGCGCCCAGCGGATGACGCCGAACTCCCCGACGAAGATCTTCACGCCATACTTCTTCTGAAACTCGATCGCGGGTTTCATGGAATCCTCGATCGCGCCCTTATCCCAATACATCGGCGTTGAACTCTCGAACATCTGCAGCGTGCCGGGATACGGCTTGTGCTCGAACTTGTCGCCCTTGTACGTGTAAAGGCCCTGATGCGTGTAGCTGTGCGGGTAGTAGAAATGGAAGGAGTAGATCGCTTTCGGGTCTTTCACCGGCGTGAGAGTCGGAGGAAACGCTTGATCGGGGAGCGCCCACGGCGCGGTCTCGACAATCACGTACGTGTTCCGGTCGATGGCGCGCACCCGTTTGATGAGCTCAGGAAGGGCCTGTGTGTACCAAAGATCAATCTCGTCCTTTGTGTTCGGCTCGTTCAGAAGATCGTAGCCGAGAAGCCACGGATGATTCCCGAAGTTTCGCGCAATGTATTCCCAGAGCGCGATAAGTCCCGGATAGCAGCTTCCCTGACTCGTCTCGCGTGACAATGCATCGGTCGAGCGCCCAACGACGCCACCCGCCACGGGAATGACGTAGATGTGATACTTCTCCGCTAGGGCGAGCGCGATCTTCAGGCCCTCGAGGTTCTTCTTGTAACGCGCGACCGGATCGTCTGCCGATGCCGACGATGAATCTGGGTCAACATCGATCCACAGGCGGATCACATTGATGTTCCACTTCTTGAACTTGTTGAACGTCTCTTCGTCGAGGAAAACCGGATCGCCGGAGGGCGTGTAGGAATAGGTCTGGAATCCGCGCAGCGGATCAGTCGGCCATACCTTGTCCTTGCGACTCTGTTCAAGTGGTTTCGACACGACTTCGGCCGCCTCCAGCTTCCCAGACTGCATGAGACACAGGAACATAGCCGCGAACAGAGCGCAACTCAGTGCCTGCCTTATGCCATCCGGGATTCTCATCGGCCTCCCCTTATCCCTGCATCCGCAGCAGGACTTTCGCTGTCTTGCCCGCTGCAAACTCCGCATAGGCCTTTGGAGCTTCATCGAGGGCGTAGGTGTGGGAAACCAGGTCCCGCACCCTCAATCCGTCTCGATACAGTCTCAGCATGTCGCCGAACTCGTGGAAGTGATAGAACCAGGAGCCAAGCGCAGTGATGTCGCGGCGAATGAAGTCCTCGCTCGGCGACAGCGGGATTTCGGGCTGCTCCCCGTTGAAGACAACAGTTCCGCCCTTTCGAACAACGGCGAAACACTGCTTTGCGGTCTCCGGTTTGCCCGCAGCTTCGATGGCGACGTCAACTCCCCGGCCGGCGGTGATCTCCATGATCTGCGGCACAACATCCTCCTGCCCTGCAAGGACGGTCCATCTCGCGCCGAGCTTTCTCGCATAGTCGAGGCGGTATTCCGAGAGGTCCACAGCCACCACGCGCCGCCCGAGATAGGTCTGCAGAAGAACGTTCCCCAGCCCGATCGGTCCCACGCCGAGCACGGCAACCGTATCGATGTCGTCGCGCAGAATCCGTGTCGATGTATGATATGGCACCCCAAGACCGTCGCCGCTCAGCAGGACTCCCACTTCCCACGGCACGTCGTCCGGCAGAATCTGGCAGGCGCGGGCAGCCACAACGAACTGCTCCGCGTGCATGTTTGCATAGAACTTGAAGTCGTTGCACCAGGTATACCGGCCGCTCGCACAGTGGGAGCAGCATCCACAACCGGCAATCGCCGATGCGCCCACTCGCTGCCCGACTTCGATCCCAGTCACGTTCTCGCCGACACGGATGACCACGCCCGCCGCTTCGTGCCCCATGTTGCCGGTCGCGATTCCATCGCCCCTGTAATCGGGCAGTTCGCTCCCGCATATCGCCGATACAGCGGTGGCAACAACCACTTCGCCCGGACCCGGCTCCGGTTCCGGCATGTCAACGATTCTTACGACGCTCTTACCGTCAGACCTAACGCATTTCATCTGATGCTTCTCCGCTACTCATGCCTGCCCCGCTTCTCCCAGGACGACCACACTCCCACACTCCCATACTCCCTTTCGCTCAATGCCCGGCGTCGGTGGGGATGTACTTGACCCGGAGGAGATCGGCGCCTCTGCCCGCCAGGAACTCGATTGCCCCATTTGGATGGAAGATGGGGCCATTCTGCACAACGACGTCATACGCTCGCAGCGGCACTCCGTTTGCATGCACTACCCATCTCCCACCACCCAACGCAGCATAGAAAACCTGCTTGCCATCCGGGCTGAAAACCGGTGTACCAGCCGCGATGCGGTCATATTCCAGCCCCAGCCTGCCGTCCACGATGACGAGCCACTTCGCGCCGTTCTGGGCCGCATAGGCCACCCGCTTGCCGTCCTGACTGAAGATCGGGTCTCCCACCGCTATGGCATCGTATGCCGGTCCTTCCTGCCCGTCCAGAACGAGATGCCACTTGTCGCCTTTGAAGGCACCGTAGGCGATCCGGCCATCGGGGCTGAACTTCGGACTGCCTTCTGCTATCCCGTCGCATTCCGGTCCGGGCTGCCCGTCGAGGACAATGCGCCATTTGCCGTCTTTCTTGGCACCGTACGCCAAGTGCTTCCCATCGGGACTGAACCTGGGGTTGCCCTCGAGGATATCGTCGTATTCGGGCCCTGGCTGCTCATCCAGGACAACGAGCATCTTCTCGCCTCTCCAGGCTGTGTATACGATATGCTTGCCGTCCGTACTGAAGATAGGATTGCCTGCCGCTATGTCGTCCCATTCAGCCCCCGCCTTGCCATCGACGACTACCCGATACTTCCCACCTCTCCGGGTTGCATATGCAAGACGGGCGCCATCCGGGCTGAAACGCCAGGTGCTCTCTACGATAGCCTCGCAGAAGGGCCCCGGCTGCCCGTCCAATACCATGAGTTGTCGATCGCCCTTCATGGCAATGTATGCCACATGCTTGCCGTCGGGGCTGAACAGAGGCATCCCTTCGGCTACGCCATCCCATTCCTCTCCAGGCTTTCCATCCACAACGACCCGATGCTTTTCGCCTCTCAAGGCCACATATGCCATATGGCTGCCGTCAGGGCTGAAGACAGGGCTGTCTGCTGCCAGATCATCGTATTCGGGTTCAGCTTTGCCATCCAGAACGACAAACAGCTTCTCACCTTTCCACGCTATGTACGCCACGCGCCTGCTATCGGGGCTGAATATGGGATGGCCTTCCATAATATCGTCACACTCAGCGCTGATCTTGCCGTCCACGACTGCGAAGCATTTCTCGCCGTCCGAGGCAGCGTACGCCACGCGCCTGCTGTCGGGGCTGAATTTCAGGCAGCATACACCGTCGTACTCCGGGCCCGGCCGGCCGTCGATAACCGCGAGCTGCTTCTCCCCACGCCCGGCAATGTATGCCAGGCGCTTGCCATCGGGGCTGAACGTCATGCCTTCCGGCACACTGTCGTACTCGGGTCCGGCCTTGCCGTCCCGGACTACGAGCCACTTGTCGCCGTGCGTAGTCGCATAGGCCAGATGGCAGCCATCGCCCGAAACCACTGCAGACTCCACGTCGCTGTGCACCAGGCCGAGAGGTGTTTCCTCGACCCTGTCTGCAAGACATGGGATGGTGAACAGCAGAGTGATGAAGACAGTGAGATGATATAGGAGTCTCATAGTGTGTCCTTTCTCGCGGCCTCGATGGCTGGTTCTAAGACGGTTTGATGGCAGAGGGTTTCTTTCCTTCCAGGCGAGATCGTCGACGGAGTGGCCTGAGATTCGTTCAGGGCCAGGCCTACTCCCTCACCCCCGCCCATCTGAGCGATTCCTCCACGCTCCCATCCTCCATTGCTCATCTATTCCACAGTCGTGTGAGGTGCTGCCCTCTCCAGGATTTCCACCAACTCCCAGAACCCGGAGATATAGGGGGCTATGTAGAAGCGCTCTTGCTTACCATCGAACTTGTACTCCACCAACCCCCACAAGCCCGGCCCAAGCCGAGAGAAAGGGGGGCGCAGACTCGTGATCACAGAAACAACGCTGTCAAGGTCGAAAGTCCTATATCGACAATACCTATACAAAGAAATCGAGTGATCCTCGATCCTGATCTCAACAGGCAGTTGGGGCAAGTATCGCCTTGCGATCAGATAGACACAGGCAAGCGTCGGCAGAGAAAACAACAGCGCGATTACGATGGCCAAGGGATCGCGCGTCCGGATCAGGAAGACTCCGCCGAAAACAGCCCCACCTGCAATGATCAGGGGGTTGAACAGGGACATCGCCCTGTACTCTATCGAATATGCAAAACGCTTACATACGGGATTGTTCATCTCCCACACTCCCACACTCCCATACTCCCTTACTCCCTCACAAGCACAAACCGGTCGGTGTATATCCCCTTCATCGCGTTCCCATCGCCCGGGGGCGCGACGTAGAGATACATCCCCTTAGTAAGTGCATGCGAGCCGAGGTAGTATGTCTTGTACTTCGCCTCATCGGCCTTTGACGCGAATGGATTAGAAAGCGACACGAACCCACGCGCGGTGTCATAAATCCCAAGCTGGAATCCGCCGCCGTTGTCGCCCGGCTCACAGCGAATGACCGCGTAGCACTTCCACTTGCCCTCGAACTGCTTGGCATTGCCAGCCGTGATGTTGAACTGCGTCGCCCACTGAGTGTGACTCCCCGGCATCCTCGCCGCCGATCCATCCGACGCGGCGGAGTCCTTCACCGCCTCGATCCAACCCTCCTTCACGCCGACGAGTTGCATTGCGCTCTCCTGGATGACGACGACATCTTCCCTGGGCAGAGCGCTCAACTCCTCGGGCGTCGGCGGCACGATGAACATCGCCTCGAGTGAGGGTACATACGACTCCCACGACTGCCCCTCGGTGGCATTCCGATTCCCATACTTCTTCGCCAGCTCGACGAACTCCGCGCAGAGCTTCTTCGGATCATCCGGCCCCATGAATGGGATCCCGCTCGATGCCGACGCCTGCTTGAATGAGGAGTAGTTCCTGAGCAGCACGTGATCCAGTACCAGCCGATCACGACGCACTCTTGCCGAGAGAACAGTGTCGCCCTTCACCGCGTCCTGCGCCTTCCCGAAGAGCCGGTACGCCTCATTCACCACCGGATACGTCAGGAAGCTCAGGTCGCCGTTGTAGCATCCCAGGTGCATGCTCCTCGCCTCGCACGCATCATGTACCAGGTCGAGGTATCGCCTGAAGATACGGACCCGCGGCCCCGTAGTAGCCGTTCAGGAACTCCGTCATCAGCGCGCGCTCATTCCTCGACGGGTCCCACATCACATGTGCGAGCAGCCATACGCGCATCTTGTCGAAGTCGCCGATAGTGCATCCGGGGTCCGCCTGCTCGAAGATGCCGATGGTGTTGTTCTCCAGGAAGAAGCGGATATCCGACGCGAGTCCCCTCATATTGGGATGCGGCTGGACAAAGGCGGCGAAGTCGGTGACGTAGTTCCAGATGTAGAGGTTGGGCGCGATCGCCGACCACTTCCGCATGTCGTCGCGGAACGACGCGTTGTAGTCGCTGTCGAGCGGACGGCCGAAGTTGCACTCGATCGAGCAGAGGCGGATGACGACATTCTTCCTCGGCTTCACAAGGAGCGGCGGCTTGCGGGTGTATTGGTAGGCGAGCGTCTCGATCAGCATGTCGGGGTACTGCTTCTCGATCTCCTCCGCAACCTTGTTGATGCAGCGGATGAGCGACCCGGACGGCGATCCCTCCTCCGCATCGGCGGCCTTGCACAGCGCGCACTGGCAGTTCCCCGCCCAGTCGTTCTGGCTGATGGAGATGATCCCCGCCGTGGGGTTCTTGCGTATCCATTCGAGCGCGTTCCTGGTGAGTTCCTCGCGCATGGCATCGTTGGAGAAACAGAGCTGCCCCCAATCCGCCTGCCGCTTGCCATTGATCTCGCTGTACCATTCCGGGTGCGCCGCGAAGTGCTTGGCGGGAGGAACGAGCGCGTAGGAGGTATGACACCAGCCCAGGACCGAGTAGTGGCCGCCATAGTTCGGCGAGATAGCGGTGAAATGCCCATTCAGCTTCATCTTCGCCGCGAAGAGTGGATTCACGTTCGTATCCTCATAGAACGCCTCGCGGTAGAGGAGCTTCGGCGTATAGACGATATTCAGGTCCGGGATGCGGAGCGTGGTCCTGCTGGGGATATAGCTCTCGGTGCTCGTCCACCATCGGACGCCCACCGTGTCCTCGAGGAACGCGTACACGGCATAGAGAGTCCCGCGCGGCTTCCCGCCGGAGAGGATCAGCCTGTTCCCGACGGTTCGGATGATGATGCCGTCGTGCCCCAGTGACTTCCAGTCGACATCGGGGAGCAGGCTCTCAATGAGCTTCGTCCGTCCGAGCAGGATTTCTTTGGCGCGCGGATGGTTGGGAACACGCTGAGTCGCGAGTTCGTTCTCGACTGGGATGAATATTCCGGTTACGTACCTGAGGTAGAGCTGCAGCTCATACGCCGCCGTCTCCACCGGACCGGACGCATCAGCCGGGAGCACGATGGAGTAGTCCGTCCGCGGGTTCTCCGCGAGGATCAACTCCCCGGCGGACGATGGCTGCCGGACGCCTGCGGTCAGGATGGATATAAGGATGCCGAGCGCCAGCGCGGCCTTGATTGCATATAGGGACATGGGACGTACCTCCGTGCCCCGATTATATGCCGAACGAAGGGTGATCCGCAATGCGTGAGTTCGCCGATATCGGGCGTCCGGCAGGGCAGGCGCTCTTGACTCGCTGAAGATAAGGGTCTAGAATGACTCGGGACACTCTCGGATGGGCATGTGCCTAGCCTATCTGGTCACCTAGAAGGATGGAACGCTATGGGCGACACCACCCACGACATCGTTGCCAAGCTCTGGAACTTGTGCAATGTCCTCAAGGATGATGGCATCACCTACCACCAGTACGTCATCGAACTGACCTATCTACTGTTTCTGAAGATGGCGAAGGAAACGAGCCATGAGCGTCAGCTTCCGGTAGGCTATCGGTGGGACAGTCTCAAGGCCAAGCCTGCATCCGAAAGACTGGAGTTCTACAAACACCTGCTTATCCACCTGGGCGGCCATAGTTCCTATCTGGTTAGGCAGATCTTCGCCGATGCTCATTCCTTCATCAAGAAGCCAGTCGCACTGTCCGTCTTGGTGACCGAGATCGACAAGCTCGATTGGTACTCTGCCCGTCGCGAAGACTTGGGCGATGTATATGAGGGGTTGCTGCAGAAGAACGCGAGCGAGAAGAAATCGGGTGCCGGGCAGTACTTCACTCCGCGGGCACTCATCGACAGCATGGTCGCGGTGATGAAACCGACAGTGGATGACATCATTCAGGACCCGGCAGCCGGAACCGGTGGTTTTCTCATCGCCGCGAATCGTTACCTTCGCCAGCACGGAGACCCTAACCATTGGACGGAGCATCAGCAACGGAAGTATCGCCGCAGTACGTTTTACGGTATGGAACACGTCCAAGACACTCATCGGCTTGCACTGATGAACCTTATGTTGCACGGCATTGATTACCATCAGAGGGCTGGAGGCATCCGATATGGCGACACCCTCGGGCCCGAGGGTAAGGCGCTACCGAAAGCTACGCTAATCCTTAGCAATCCGCCATTCGGCAGCAAGAAGGGCGGTGGCCTGCCCGCCCGTACTGATTTCGCTTTTCGAACAAGCAACAAGCAGTTCTGCTTTCTGCAGCATATCTACCGCGCGTTGAAGCCTGGTGGCCGCGCCGCAGTGGTCATGCCCGACAACATGTTGTTTGAGGTGAATACCGTAGGGGCAGCCATCCGCCGTGACCTGATGGACAGATGCAATCTCCACACCATCCTCCGGCTGCCTACTGGCATCTTCTATGCCCAGGGCGTGAAGACAAATGTGTTGTTCTTCACTCGTGGCGAGACGGATCAAGGTAACACCAAGGCGGTCTGGGTCTACGACCTACGCACAAACATGCCGCAGTTCGGCATGCGTTCGGTGCTCACCCGCGAGCGTTTTTCCGATTTCGAAATGGCGTTTGGCGACGATCCCCTTGGCGGCGCGCGCAGCCTGGCCACACGGCAAGATAGCGGCCAACAAGGCCGCTTCCGCAAGTTCACCCGTGACCAGATCGCTGATCATGACGACAACTTGGACCTCTCCTGGTTGAAGGACGAAGGGAATGAGGGCAGTGAGGCAGACCCCATCACCGTGGCACGGGAAGCCATGGGCGAGTTAGAAGCAGCCTTAGAGGAGGTTCGCGGGATTCTTCTAGAGCTGGACGAGGGGATTGCTGAGGTGGAAGCTTGATGGGTCTCCCTACAACTTGGACGCTAGCCACGGTGGGCGAGTTGATCGAGCTTGGCCCGAAGAACGACTGTGCGGATGATGCCGAAGCCGGGTTCGTGCCTCTGCATCTGATGGGTGTTCACTACCGCGACACACACGGTTTCGAGCGGCGCCAATGGGGCGAAATCCGCAAAGGGTACACTCAGTTCGCTGACGGTGATGTCTTGCTGGCCCGCATTACCCCGAGCTTTGAGAACGGCAAGGCAGGAATCGCGCGTGGCCTACCAAGTGGAGTTGGTGCAGGGAGTACGGAGTACTTTGTCTGCCGACCTTTCGAAGGCGTCGTGTCGCCGGAATACCTTTTGGCGCATTTCAAGACGCCCCAATTCTTGAGCAATGGTCAGCAGGTCATGAGTGGTGCGGTAGGGCAACAGCGGGTTCCAAAGCAGTATGTTCTCAATAGCGTTATTCCCCTCGCACCGCTCAACGAGCAGAAGCGCATCACGGACAAGCTCGACATGCTGCTGGGGCGCGTGGACGCTTGTCGTGAGCATCTGGACTGCATCCCACCCATCCTCGAAGGCTTGCGCCGGGCCATTCTCGCTGCGGCCACCTCGGGCAAACTGACGGAGGATTGGCGCACGCGCTCAACGGAATCCGATGAGATGACCTCATTCGAGTCTGCGGATGCCGACGTGATGGGGGATTACAAGTTTCCGAAGAGTTGGGAGAGTGCACACTTCGCCGACATCGCAGTGATTATAAGCGGGCTCACCAAGGACACCAGGAAACAGGTTGCGGAGGATGAGGAGCTTCCGTACCTCCGCGTCGCAAATGTCCAACGGGGGTTTCTTGATCTCAGACACATGAAGACAATCCGGGTGCCGTGCAGCAAGCTTAGCGCTCTGCTTCTCCAATCAGGTGATATCCTGTTCAACGAAGGTGGCGACATTGACAAGCTTGGGAGAGGCTGGGTTTGGGGCGGCGAGATAGAGCGCTGCGTCTTTCAGAATCACGTTTTCCGCGCTCGCCTCAAAGACACACGATATGCGCCCAAGTTCTTCTCTTGGTACGGGAATAGCTGCGGTTATGACTACTTCCTATCACATGGCAGGCAAACAACGAATTTGGCATCCATCAATCGGTCAGTTTTGTCTTCGCTGCCCGTTCCCATACCGCCCCCAGAGGAACAGAACGAAATAGTTCGCCGTGTGGAGATGCTATTCGCCTGTGCTGATCGTCTCGAGAAACGCTATATGGCTTGCCTGGCCAAGGTGGAAAGTCTGACACCCATACTGATGTCCAAAGCGTTTCGAGGAGAGCTAGTGCCACAGGATCCTGAAGACGAATGTGCAACCGCGTTGCTCAAACGCGCTGCGGTTGCTCGTGCGTCTCAACCAAGCCCAGCTCGGCGGACCCACAGCACTGAGATATCCACCGAACGGAAGACAAGATCGGAGACGATTGTGCTGAAACGTACAGAAGTCCTGGCAACACATCTGACCAACATCCTGAATAGCAGAGGCCCACTGTGTCCAGAAGCACTGTGGTCCGCCTCCCAACTCGACATCAACGATTTCTATGATCAGTTGAGAAATGAGGAGGCGACGGGTCTGCTGCGGGAAATACGGGAAGGCACAGGAGCCGCCAACCGGAAACTGGAGGCCACCTGATGAGGCTAGATCGGCTTCACATCGCAGCATATGGGAACTTGCGCGATTTCGAGATCGACTTCGATGAGGGCCAACCGACCACCGTTTTGATCGGACGCAACGGCTCGGGCAAATCATACCTGATCGAGGCAATCGTCGAGATATTCCGCGATCTGGAACTGGATCGCGCTCCCTGCTTTGCCTACACTCTGGACTACGTCTGTCGGGAGCGTAAGATCAGGATTGACGCCGATCCAAGCAGATCCACGAAGCGTCTTGAAATCACGGTGGACGGGAAGGCGCTAACACGGACAGCCTTCCGACGTGATCTCGACCGCCTGCTTCCCAACTATGTGTTCGCCTATTACTCCGGCTGGAGTGAGCGCCTTCAGCGCCAGTTCGACAAGCCGACACAGAAGTACTATAATGACGTGCTGTATAGCCTTCGAACTGACATGCCCTTACGCCGCCTGTTCTTCTGCCGCAAGGAGTACAGCCAACTAGTACTGCTAGCCTTCTTCCTGGCCGAACCCGAGAACACCCGATACTTGCTCGAGAAGTACCTTAACATCAAGGGCTTCGACTCGGCCCTGTTTGTGCTGAAGACTCCCTGGTGGCGAGGCAGTGGCAGACCCAACAAGAAGCAGCTTGCCGATGGTGACGAGCGCTTCTGGTATGCAAGTGGCACGTTCAAAGGGTTTCTTAGCCGGATTTGGGATCAAGCGCTGGCTCCCATACGTAATACTGAAGTTGACGACCATGATATCCGAAGACAGGGTGATCGGATTGAGAGGCTATATCTGTTCATCAAGAACCAAGCTGAGCTTAGCGGGCTTAAGGATGCCGACCAAGATGCCAAGACCCTCTTCAGCCATCTGGAAAGCCTGTTTCTCTGTGACTTAATAGACGAGGTACGCGTTACTGTTGTGCGCACGGATGACACCCCAGTCAAGTTCACTCAGCTAAGCGAAGGTGAGCAACAGCTTCTGACGGTCCTCGGTCTCTTGCTGTTTACGCAGGATGACGAGTCACTATACCTGCTCGATGAACCTGACACGCACCTCAATCCGCTCTGGACATACGAGTATTTGAGTTTGCTGCAAGACAATATCCGAGCCGAGAAGGTACAGCTATTGATCACAACTCACAATCCATTGATGATCGGCACCCTGCACAGGAATCAGGTGCGCAACTTGAGACAGGAAGGCAGATCCATCCTTGCAGAGGAGCCAGAAGACAATCCGATCGGTATCGGAATCGAGGGACTGCTCAAATCCGAGTTGTATGGACTGAGATCGACGCTGGCTCCAGAAATACTGAGGGATATCGACACACAGAATGAGCTCTTGGCGCTACCCAGGCGGAATGCCGCTCAGAAGAAGGAACTAGAGAACGCAAGCGAACGACTGGACAAACTTGGCGTCACCAGAAGTCATCCCAATCCGCTCTTCGATCTCTTTGCCAAGGCGATCGCTGGCGAGCCGTTGTTCCAAAAGCCGGTTCTAACGAAGGACGAGATCAAGGAGCAGGAGAAGCTGGGAAATGAGATGATTGAGAAGATCATGAGGGAGAGCGAATGAGGCATATTCCGCTACTCGACCACACTCCCCCGGCGGGTTGGCTAAAGAGGGCGGCCAAGGCATCAGCTGAGATAGAGGCTGAGACGGACCCGGCGGCTCGAAATCGACTGATCAGGAAAAAGGCTAAGGTGTGGGGGGCACTCAAGGACTGGCTGCTTGAGAGATCAGATCAGAAATGCTGGTTCTCAGAGGCGAAGGACGGCTTTCAGGATTGGGATGTCGAGCATTTTCGGCCCAAGTTGAGCGCAATGAACTTGGATGGAAAAGAGCGGGAAGGCTACTGGTGGCTAAGCTGTGATTGGCGAAACCTGCGCATCTGCGGCCGGGTTGGCAATAACAAGAAGAGGACGATTTTCCCGCTTGGCTCTGACTATGCAGCAGATAGCCATAATCGAGACGTTGACGAAGAGGTGCCATATCTTCTGGATCCAATCAATGGCACAGATTGCGCCCTCTTATCCTTCAACCAGCTTGGCGAGGCAGTTCCTGGGCCCGGCTTGGATGAATGGAGTAAGCTTCGGGTCAGGACGTCCGTCCAGTGTTACAAGCTTGACTACGATAAGCTTGAGCTGCAAAGAAGAACCTTATGGGAAACATGTGTCGCCCTACGGAATGAGATTCAGAATCTCATGCTTGAGCAATCTAAGCGCCCAGGTGCAGCCAAGAAGGCGCGGATAGAAGAGAAGATGAAGCAACTCGCAGCTCTGACTTATCGTTCTAGCCCCTTTTCAGGTACGGCGATTGCCTGCCTGCAGAAGAGCGAGATTGGCTGGGCAGTGCGTCTATCCGCTGAGTCGCACCAGCCTATGCCGTGATAATCTGACATAGCAGCTCTCATCAAGCGGGGTAGTTGATGAAGGTATTTCCCGGAAATGATGTCATCAATCGGGTAGTTGGTGAAGGCGAACTGGCGGGAGTGCCGCGTTCGCCGCTCCGTTCATGCGCGCCGGGTGCGCCTGAGGGGAAGTGCATGCCTCCCTACGTGTGAACGCCGAGGGCCGGTCGAAGGGCGACGGCGGAGAGTTCTCGGGTGTCGCCTCCGTGCGCTTCGGTGGAGGTCAAGAGCGCTCGGGCTTCTCCAAAGTACGCTCGGGAGGAGGCAAATTCTCCTCCGGCTCCGCCCTGGTGGAATTCGGAAGAGGTAAAGTGTCCTCGGGCTCCTCCTGAGTGCACTTCCGAGGAGGCGAAGTGTCCTCAACCTCCTCCAAAGTACACTTCGGAGCAGTCCGAGCGCAAAGAACCTCTCCCGGAACCCGCATCTGAATCTCCGCAGGGCGCTCTTCCATCGATTCAGCGCGACGTACCACCCGATCCCCTGACGACTCCGGTCGTCAGCGAAGGAGTGCGTTACTGCACGGCCCGCAGGTGTTGTCGGCATAAAGCGGCTTGAAACTGGGCGGGCGGGCGGGTTCAAACTCCGGGCGCACCATGTCGTGATCGGAGTTTGTACCCGCCCACCCACCCAGTTTCAATTCCCTACACCCGCCCAGTCTTGATTCCCTGCAGCCGCCCAGTCTTGATTTCCTGCACCCGCCAAGTTTCAATTCACTACACCGGCCAAGTTTCGATGCCCTGCAGCCGTCCAGTTTCAGTTCACTGCAGCCGCCCTACCCCTCGCGCCTCAAGGTTCAGCAGTCGTTCCATCGCCTTCACCGAGCGGCCGGTATGGCTCTACCATTCTGTCTGATTCGGAAAACTTAACCCGAAATGTTCTACTCTAGAGAAGGATGGGCGAATCACCAATAATATTACCGGCAGCATGATGAGGATCGTGCTCCATATCCCTGACCAGGTGGCGGGCAATCCGGCTGCCAGGTCAAATCAAACGGGGAGGTTCAGAGTATGTCAACAAACTACCTGCCAGGGAACGACCTGGCGTTTCAGACGTGGTTCAGCAGGTTTCTCGGCTATTTGAGCGCGAACCTGGCACATTTCGGACTGGTCGAGGCCGATGTCCTGGCGCTGCTCGATTCTCAGCCGGACTTCGATGCCGCGCTTTCGGCGCATCAGGACGCACAGACGGCGGCCCGGGCCAGGTGTATCGACAAGGATGACAAGCGGACGGTCTGCGAGTCGCTCATCCGCGGGATGGTCGCCCGCCTCCAGGCGTATCCGGCGACGACGAACCTGGACCGCGACAGTCTCGGCATCCCGGTTCGCGGTGGAGTACCGACCGCCAGCCTTCCGATGGCGGATAACCGTCCGTTGGCGATCATCGACATCCGACCGCACTTGAAGCACGTGTTGCGCATCCAGAATGAGTCCGACACCGGCACGAAGAAGGCCAAGCCGGCGGGCGCTCTCGGCTGCGAGGTGTGGATGAAGGTCGGCGCTGCGCCCCTGAACGACGGGGAGTTGCAGTACGTCGGCCTGGCGACCCGGAATCCGTTCTCGGTGGAGTTCACGGCGGATCAGGCGAACCAGTATGCGCACTATCGGCTTCGCTGGGTGACCAAGTCCGGCGAGAAGTCCGATTGGGGCGAACTCGACTCCGCGACGATTGCGGCATAATGCGGAATGCAGAATGCAGAATGCGGAATGGGCGGGGACGATGATGTCCCCGCCCTTTTTCTGTTCATGTAGGAGGGATTTTGCGGGATGGTTTGTGCCCGCTAATCCCGATCGGCGGCGTTCGGGATTAGCGGGCACAAACCATCCCGCAAAATCCCTCCTACATGCGTCTGGCCGGAGAACCCCACCCCAGCCCTCCCCGCAACGGAGAGGGGGTTAGAGAGTGCCTTCGCGCAACGGAGAGGGAGCGCCCCCGCCTGCAAGAGAGGTACTCCCTCTCCGTTGCGGGGAGGGCTGGGGTGGGGTTCTCCGGCGCAACTAATCTCCAAGCCGCGTGTCAAACTCCTAAGGGGTAGGGGCGTGCCTTGTGCCGCCGCGACCACGATCGGGCGGCACAAGGCGCGCCCCTACGGTTGGATGGGTTGCGGCGGCACAAGGCGCGCCCCTACGGTCGGACCGGCAGGAGAAGCAGTCCCGCAACCGGAACAACCTGTTGATACTCCACTAGATCATTCATTCAGGAAGGTGGCACACGAATGGTTACCGGAATCATGATCGGGTTCATCGCATGGTTCGTCGTGCGATATGTAATGACCAGTTTCTACACGGTCGATCAGAACGAGCGCGCGGTCAAGACCGTGTTCGGCCGGGCGGAGAGGATCGCGAACGCATCGACCCTCGATCTGCCCATCGCGGAACAACTCAGGCCGGAGGAACGGGAGCGCTACAACTATCCGCAGGTGCGAGTGATCCAGCCCGGCGGCCCATACTTCAAGTGGCCGTGGGAGCGGATCCACAAGGTCTCGATCGCGACCCAGACCGTCAACATGGCGCTCGACCCTGAGGACAGGGATGCCAATCAGGGCGGCACGCTCCTGGAGGCGGTCACGAAGGACCAGCTCAATACCGGACTCACCGGCCAGATCCGCTACCGCGTGGCGGACGGCAATCTCTATGCCTACCTGTTCGGCGTCAAGCGGCCGTTCGTCCACATCATGGGCTACTTCGTCTCCGTGCTGCGGGAACGCATAGCGAACTACGAAGCGCCCGCGAGAACTCCCGCCGTCGCCGGAGTGGACGCCGGGCCTGAGCCGAGTCTCGTGGCCGGCATCTCTATCAACGACCTCCGGAAGAACCTGCGCGACATCAACGAGCACATGGACTCGGAGTGCATGTCGTCCGCCGCCAGATACGGCATCACGCTGGACGCATCGCTCATCACCGGCATCGATCCGCCGCCCGAGGTCGAGTCCGCACTCGCCGCGATCAACACCGCCCACAACCAGGTGTCGTCGGACATCAGCCTCGCACAGGCGTCAGCCGATCAGAAGATCGTGCAGTCGAAGCGCGCCGTCGAGATCGAGACTCTCAAGGCGCAGGCGGAGGTCCGAGCCGCTCACACAGCTCGCCGAGCAGTTGCGGGAGTTGAGGAAGTACGGCCCGCAGTCGCTCCCGACCTACATTCGGAACGTTCGGCTCGGACTCTATGGGGCCACGAAGCAGGTCATAATGGAGGTGAGGAAGTAATGGACACTCTTGTCACCGCCATCTTCGCATTCTTCGGCTTCCTCGTAGGCGTCCCGATCGCCGGGGGACTCGCGCGCCGGTGCGGGATATACACACTCGTGGACGAGGGGTACTGCAAGGTATACGTCCTCTTCGGCAAGGTGCTCGGAGTCGTGCAGACGCCGGGCATTCACTTCCTGCCCGCCGAACTCGGATGGCGCACGTTCCTCGTCGGCTGGCTCGGACGCTGCTACACGCTCGACATGCGGCTCGATCAGACCTACCTCCGCAGCCAGCCCGTGAACTCCGAGGAGGGCGCGCCGATGGGCATCGGCATCTGGTACGAGATGTTCATCAGCGATCCGACCTCCTACCTCTTCAAGAACGCGGATCCGCAGGGATCGCTCGCGGCGAACGTCAGCAATGCCACCGTCCGATGTCTCAGCAACTTACCCCTCGCCGAGATGCTCGAGAACCGCCATGCGATGAGCCAGTCGGTGCGCGCGGAGGTTTCCGCGAAGTCTCAGGAATGGGGCTACAAGTCCGGCTCGGTCTACATCCGGAAGGTCCACTTCCGCGACACCGGCATGATCCGCCAGATCGAGGAGAAGGTCGTGAACCGTCTCCGCCAGGTGACGTCCGCAATCAAGCAGGACGGCGCGAACCAGGTCAGCATCATCACGAGTACCGCCGAGCGGGAAGCCGCGGTCGAGTTCGCGAAGGCGGAGGCGATCCGCCCGCTGATCGTCGGCAAGTCGCTGGAGAAGATCGCGGAGGACCCGGAGATCTCGGCCGCGATGTTCGATATCCTGGAGACGCAGAAACTCCTCGATGGGAAGGCGAGCGTGATGCTCATCCCGCAGAGAGCAGAACTGCTCGCGGAGATGCTCGCGGCCCAGTCGGGGGGTGTCTTCCAGCCGCACCAGGCGAAGGAGCACGAGCAGCCGCCCCTCGGCCCTACTGCGCCGCCCGAGCCGCAGTAGGACTGATCACGCCGGGTGATGCAGGGATCTGTGGGGACTGGGGTGATCGCGTCCCAGTCCTCATTTCCGCGAGCACGCGGAGGGCCGGACAGCATTGCGCGGGATGGCCCGGACGGCTATAATGACAGCGAGACGGCCTCCGGAGGGTATGCCGATGGATATGCGAGAGCTTCTGGAAAGCAAGAGAGAAGAGATACTCCGAATCGCCCGGGCACACGGCGCGCGAAACGTGCGGGTCTTCGGCTCGGTGGCGCGCGGCGAGGCGGCCGAGACGAGCGATGTCGACTTCCTCGTCGACTTCGATCCCGGCACGAGCCTCCTGCAGCACGGTGCGATGATCGCGGACCTCGAGGAACTGCTCGGGCGCAAGGTGGATGTCGCGCCCGCGAAGATGCTCAAGGATCGAGTCCGCGACCGGATACTCCGAGAGGCGGTTCCCCTGTGAGAGACGACCGCGCGAGGCTGCTCGACATTCTGGAGGCGATCGAGAAGATCGAGCGCTATTCGGGCACCGATAAGCATACCTACGAACACGACGAACTGATACAGGTCTGGATGGTGTACAACGTCCAGATCATCGGCGAGGCAGTGACTCAGCTATCCGATGAGTTCCGAGATGAGCACCCCGAAATTCCGTGGCGCGCGATTGCCGCGATGAGACACGCGATCGTCCACGGCTACTTCCGCGTCGACCTCGATGAAGTATGGAATGCCGTGCAGAACGACCTCCCCACCCTGAAGGCCGCGATTCACGCACTTCTTGACCAATAGCCGAGTTGATCGCTCGCCGTCCCATCGCCGGTTCCTTGACTCCTCTGCTCCCCGACTCCTCTGGTTCCAAAGAGGTATCGCACGTGTAGCTGGTAAACAATCACTGTAGAGGCAGCCGATTGCTGCCGACGATTAGGATTGGGAGTCGGAAGAACCGAGTACGAGTACGAGTACGAGTACGAGTAGGGAGGGGACGATGGGAATGCGCACAGGATACGGACATATGATATGGAGAATGGCGGGCTTCATGGTGTGCTCGCTGGCGCTCTATTGCGCCTGCACGATGCCGGTCATGGCCCAGTCGGAGACCTCTGCGTCGACACAGAGTCTTTACGACGCGGAATCCACGATCAACGACATGCAGGACAAGCATTTCGATCTGATGATCGAGAGCATGGACAGCCTGACGAATGCGACCAAGGCGGCAGACCTGGCCGTTGCAGATCTCGGCGCTCAGCCGACCAACGAACAACTGGTGGCCGCGCTGCAATCGGTCCTGGCCAGGCTCGATGCCATCGAGGGCGCTCGTGCACAGGACTTCTCCAATCGGCTCGACCTCGAGGAGGAACGGTATGACAGCGCGAGTCAGGTGCTCGTAGCGATCATCCGGGACGCGAAGAAGCTGGAGATCACCGAGCGGGCGATGAGGATGGCGACCGAATTCCAGATCGACACGGATCCGCTGGCGATCGAGAGCTTCCGGGGCCTCGTGTCCAACTTCTCGTCAGCGATGGCGGGGCCCGGTAACGAGCGGATGGGTCTCTCGAGCCTCGGCGGTCTGGCGACCCTCGGCGGATTCTTCGCGAGTCCGTACGCAAGCCTCGTGTACTCGGTGGTTTCGCTCTTCCACAGCAAGAAGCCGAAGCCCGAGGACAAGCCGGGCCAGTTCGAGCGGATAGCATCTATCGCCAACGTCTCCCTTCATGCGCGCGACGATTCGATCACCCTCCAGACGGAACTCACGCGGGCAAGCGAACAGCTCTCCGCCCTCAGCACGGAAGCGACGCAGTTCTTCACGACCTACGCGGGCACGGTCGGCTACTCCAAGACATTCGAGGAGTTCAGCAACGATCCGCAGGGCCCGAGAGAGATGTCGAGAGCGGTGCAGAAGTTCTTCGCGCAGGAACGGGAGGCGGGCGCGAAGGTGGGGATCGTTCCGGAGTCGATCGAGCGGACGCGATACAACTTGAGGATGCTGTCGAGCTATGTGTCCAGATACGGGGCGCAGCTCCGGAATGTGGATGCGATCCTGAGCGGCTTCGGCACGGCGATCCAGACGCGCGCAGATGAGATGGCAAAGCTCCCGTCGATGCAGGACAAAGCTCCGGAGCTTGTCAAGCTCGGCGCAGAGAACAAGTCGCTTCGAGAGGACCTTCGGAAAGCCTACGTGACGCCCATCGTCCACTGGGAGAACTTCCTGCTGGAATACTAGTAAGCGCTGTAGGGGCGTGCCTTGTGCCGCCCGATACCACCTACGCCGGGTATCGGGCGGCACAAGGCACGCCCCTACAGCCGTCTGCTATGTGTACGTACCGGGCGGGACAAGCCGCGCCCCTACAGGCCTTCTTTCGGTTCGTTGTTCGCGATGATCGCCTTGTCGCCGATCTCGTTTACGACCTTGACGCCGAGTTCGCCGTTGTTTTCGGTGATGATCGCGTGCTTCAGCCCCTTGCCGAGGAGGATATCCGGGCGCGGGCCTCCTTCGAAGCTGCATCCACGGACCTGAAGGCGTCCGGCGTCCGCCTCGACCAGCGGCTTCAGGGCATCGTGCGGGCTGCTGAAGTAGCAGTCGGTGAGCGACGTGAACCCCTGGTTGTGCGAGACGACGTTCTGCACTGCCGGGCCCCAGAACGCGCAGTTGACGAGTCGGACCGATCCCTTGCAGGTCGGAGCGATCTCCACCTCGATGGGATCATCCCCCGCAAAGGCCACGAACTGCCCGCCGGTGATCAGCAGGCCCATGAACTGAATGGCGTCCACGACTACGCACCGCTGCGCCCAGTCCGCACCGATGCCCGTGAACTGCCCGTTGCACGCGCCTGAGGGCGTCTGTATGAACTTGTAGCCGATCTTCACGGGAAAGACGAAGGTGTTGTTCACATATTCCCAGTCGGTGCGCCCGAAGATGAACGCCTCGCAGTTGTCGATCATGTACTTGTTGACGATCTCATTGTTGCCGCCGACCTCCGTCGCCCACCACCAATGGCCGTGGAACTGCACGTTGTCGATTCGCCCGATGTCGGTGCAGGCGTCGACGAAGATCCCGCGTCTGAGCGCGCATCCGTAGACGCTTCTGATGCGGTGGCGGACGTTTCCCTCGGGGCCGACGCGGATCGCGTTGTAGCTGTTGATGAGCGTCACGTTCTCGACGGTGTTGTCATTGCCCTGCAGGTGGAAGGTCCAGGAGTACGGGCGGATGTCGGTCACCTTCTGCTCGGGATAGTAGACGGTCAGGCCACTCACGGAGGTGGAGTCGACCATCTCGAACAGGGCGGGACCGTCCTCTTTGTCCCGGCCGCCGGTCGCGAGGATCACGGTGCCTGTGAGCGGACTGTTGTACCTCGGCGCGTTCGAGACTCCCTCAACGGATACGCCGGCGCGGACGTTGATGCTCCCCTTGACGAGATACTTGCCGGGCGGAAGGTAAACCTTCCCGCCGTCCTTCGCCGCGGCATCGAGGGCCGACTGGATGGACGCGGTGTCGTCGGTCGTGCCATCGGCCTTCGCGCCGAAGTCCTTCACGCTGAATACGCCTTCGAGCATGGTTTTCTCCTCCGCAGAGAATGTTGGTGATACGGCGAGCAGAATGATTGCCGCCACCAGTACTAGAAATCGTGGTCGCATGTGTTCCTCCTCACCAAGGTCTACAGAGTGTGTTCGCCCAATCGACATGCATGCCCTGCATGACGCTTGACATCCGAATCTCTCGGTGGTAGTCTTGTTTCACCCCGAGCCATAGGAGATACCCATGACCAACGCATACACCCGGCGCGATTTCCTCGCCGGACTAGGAGCATCGGCGGCGACCCTGGCCTTATCGCGCTACGCCTCCGCCGACTCACGCCCGAACATCCTGCTGATCACCGCCGACGACATGGACTATCACTCCCTCGGTGTCACGGGATGCAAGGTCCCGGACATCACCCCGAACATCGACGCCCTCGCGAAACAGGGGATGCTTTTCACCCAGGCGCACATCACCCTCGCCGTCTGCCAGCCGAGCCGATCGGTGCTCATGACCGGGCGATTCCCGCACAAGAACGGCGCGATGGGCTTCGAGCCGATCAACGTCGATACGCCTACTCTCCAGCAGTCGCTCAACAAGGCGGGATACCTGAACGGCATCATGGCCAAGGTCGGCCATCTCGCGCCGAAGGAGTGCTTCCCGTGGGACATGGTGATCGATGCAAATGAACTGGGGCAGGGACGCGACGCGGCTCTCTACTACAAATCCTCGAAGGAGTACTTCGATCGCGCGAAGACCGAGGGGAAGCCATTCTTCCTGATGGCGAACTCCCAGGATCCGCATCGTCCGCTCGCAGGGAGCGCCGGTGAGAAGAATCCTGCCGGCAGGCGCGCCGGCGCCGTATTTCCCGGCGTGACTCGGACGATCAAGCCGGATGAGGTGGAGGTCCCGCCATTTCTTCCCGACTTGCCCGATGTGCGGAAGGAGATCGCCCAGTACTTCACCTCCGTCCACCGCATGGACGAGTGCGTCGGCCAGGTGCTCCGCGCGCTGAAGGAGAGCGGCCAGGAGGAGAATACAGTCGTCTTCTTCCTCAGCGACAACGGGATCTCGCAGCCGTTCGCCAAGACCAACTGCTACAAGGTCAGCACTCAGACGCCGCTCATCGTTCGCTGGCCCGGAAAGATCAAGCCCGGACGGAACACCGACGACCTCGTGTCGGGGATCGACTTCACGCCGACGGTGCTCGACATCTGCGGCATCAAGCAGATCGCGGGAGTGGATGGGCGCTCGTACCTCCCGCTGCTCGAGGGCCGGAAGGAAGCGGGCCACGACAAGGTTTTCACGTTCCTCTTCGAGACATCGGCGAAGAAGGAGTTCCCGATGCGCTGCGTGCGAACGAAGAGGTACAGCTACCTCTACAACGCCTGGTCGGACGGCAAGACGACGTTCCAGAACGAGCCGATGGGTGGACTGGCATGGAAGGCGATGGTCGCCGCCGCGCCAAATGATAAGCACGTCGCGGCGAGGGTCGATTTCTTCCTCCACCGCGTGCCGGAGGAGCTGTACGACCTCGAGTCCGATCCCGGCGAGCGCACCAACCTGATCGCGGATCCGAAGTCGAAGGGCCAACTCACCACCATGCGCGCCGAGATGCTCAAGATGATGGAGTCCACTAAGGATCCCGTCCTCGACAAGTTCAAGAAGCAGATCGGACAATAGAAAGGACAGTCTGTGCAATGGAACGTCTGGCTCTGACCCTACTGCTTGTTTTCGTTGTCGCAACTCTTGCCTCCGCCCAGGGCGCCGATGTCCGAAAGGAGGAAGGATACCGGGGGATCTGGTACGCGAACCAGGCGTCGAACGACGAGTATGTATGGAAATACAGCGGCGGTCTGGGTACGTATACCGCCAACCACTGCCCGATCGCCGTCTATGCTCCTGAGGTGAACAAGACGTTCTTCGTCTACGGCGGATCGAAGCCGATCGATCAGACCAAGCGGCTCCTCGAGATGGTCTCCTACTACGACCACAGCACCGGAACGGTTCCGAAGCCGACCTTGATCCGCGAGAAAGACACCGATGACGCCCACCACAATCCTGCGCTCACTATCGACAAAAACGGATACCTCTGGGTGTTCTGTGCCTCTCATGGCGGCAAGGACGGGTTCATCTACAAGAGCACCAAGCCGTACTCGATAGACGGCTTCGACCTCGTGATGCAGAGGGAGTTCTCCTACCCGCAGATATGGTACTTCAACGACTTCGGCTTCGTCTTCATATTCACCAAGTATACTCGTGGCCGCGAACTCTACGTGAGCACGAGCAAGGACGGCGTGACCTGGACCCCCGATCAGAAGTACGCCGGCTTCGACGGGCACTATCAGTCGAGCTGGAAATGGAAAAACAAGCTCGGCACCTCCTACAATTGGCATCCACCGGTTGGCGGGCTGAATGCTCGGACGAACCTCTACTATATGGAGACACGCGATTTCGGCGCTACCTGGACGGACGCAGCCGGGAAGAAGCTCGAGATTCCCTTGAGTGATCATCAGAACGGCGCTCTCGTCCGCGACTACCAGAAAGAGGGCTGGCTCGTTTACATCAACGATGTCAACTTCGACAAGGCCGGCAATCCGATCATCTTCTACAACCTCAGCAAGGGGTATGAGTCCGGCCCTGACTTCGGCGAGCGGATCATGATGACCGCCCGCTGGACCTGCATGGATTGGGACTACAGCGAGGTGACGAAGACCGACCACAATTACGACATGGGCTCGCTGTACGTCGAAGAGGACGGGTCATGGCGCGTGATTGCCCCGACGACCGGGCCGCAGCCGTGGAGCACGGGTGGCGAGGTTGGCATGTGGAAGACGAGCGATCAGGGTAAGACCTGGCGCAAAGTCCGCAACCTGACGCCCAACAGCGAGATGAACCACCACTACGTCCGCCGCGCGCTCGATGCTCAGCCCGACTTCTATGCGCTGTGGGCGGATGGCCATGCTTTCAAGCTGTCGGAGTCGAGCCTGTACTTCTCGAACCGATCAGGCACCTCCGTCCATGTACTTCCCCAGAAGATGGCGCAGGATAGCGAGAAGCCGCGACTCAGGAAGCGATAGTTCCGCTGTAGGGGCGTGCCTTGTGCCGCCCGCGACGGTGTACCAGGCGGCACAAGGCACGCCCCTACAGCGTTTGGCTGAAGGAGAAACAATGCCTGACAGACCGAACATACTCTTGATCACCAGCGACCAGCAGCACTTCGATACGCTCGGGGTCACCAATCCCAGAATCAAGACGCCTGCGCTCGACCGATTGTGCTACGAAGGCACGCGGTTCGACCGAGCCTACTGCCCGAACCCGGTCTGCACGCCGACCCGCGCGACCCTGATCACCGGCATGTACCCTTCTCAGCACGGCGCGTGGACGATCGGATGCAAGCTCCCGGAGGACGTCCCGACCGTCGGCGATGTGTTCCAAGAGCACGGGTACGCCACCGGCTTGATCGGCAAGGCCCACTTCCAGCCGCTCAAGTCACAGCCCGGCAGCGAGTCGATCGAGTGCCAGCCGATCCTGCGCGACCTAGACTTCTGGCGGAAGTTTCACGGGCCGTGGTACGGATTCCAGCACGTGGAGACGGCCAGCAACCACGCGGACGAATCGCATGCCGGCCAGCACTACGCAATCTGGATGGAGGAAAACGGGCTCAAGAACTGGCGCGACTACTTCTGGAAATGGCCGGAGAACGAACCGAAGCGAGAGCACAGTTGGGACCTGCCGGAGGAGTTCCACTACTCCCGCTGGACCGCCGAGCGCTCGATCGCATATATGGAAAAGTGCAAGGAGGATGACAAGCCGTTCTTCCTGTGGAGCAGCTTCATGGACCCGCATCCGCCGTACCTCGTGCCCGAACCCTGGGCCTCAATGTATGATCCCGCGGACATGGTCCCGGGCAAGCTGACTCCGGGCGAGCACGATCTCAATCCGCCGCACTTCGGGAAGACCCAAGAGGCGCAGCCCGACTTCTCGATGTACCGCGAAACCTATGGTGCTCACGGCTTCCACTCGCATCTGATCAGCGATGAGAAGATGAGGAAGGACATGGCGATCTACTACGGCATGATCAGCCTGATGGATCAGCAGATCGGCCGCATCCTCGCGTCGCTCGACCGCCTGGGGATCGCCGATAACACGATCATCGTCTTCAGCACCGACCACGGGCACTTCCTCGGCCAGCACGGACTCCGAGCGAAGGGCGCGTTCCACTACGAGGACATGATCCGCATTCCCATGATCGTCTGGTACCCCGGCAAGGTGGCGCAGAATGCGGTCTGCTCCGACCTCCAGAGCCTGGTCGACTTCGCACCGACCGCCCTGGGAGTGGCGGGCATCGAAGTCCCCGGCGTGATGACCGGCGTCAACCAGTTCGACGCCTGGTGCGGGCGGGAGAAGGCTCCCCGCGAGCACATCATCGTGGAGAACCGTCACGAGCCCACGCTCGTTCACCTGCGAACCTATGTGGACGAGCGATACAAGATCACGGTCTATCGCAATCACGACTACGGCGAGCTGTTCGACCTCAAAGAGGATCCCGGCGAAGTCCACAACCGATGGAATGATCCGTTCTATGCCGTCGCCAAGTCGGACCTCCTGCTCAGTTTCATGAGCGCGACTCTGGAGTGCGAGCCGACGAGGATGCCGCGCATCGCAGGAGCGTAGATGAAGTATTCGAGACGTGATTTCCTGGTCGGTCTCAGCACATCGGCCGCAGGTTTGGCGGTCACATCGTATTCGTTCGCCCAGGAGAAAGGTGATACGAACATGGAGCAAGCGATCGAAGACCCGAAGGTCATACTCGACCGCGAGATCAAGCGCTCGAAGCCGGACTATATCGTGTATAGGCCGGGCAGTCTCGACGGCTCGACGTTCGACACGGGCAACGAGCACTTCCTCGTGTTCGACGGCCCGGACGGCTCGCTGATGGCTGTCTGGACTCAGAGCAGCTACGAGGGAGCGGGTGACCACCGCATCGTCTTCGCCCGCTCGGATGATGAGGGGGTGACGTGGACCGCGCCGAAGCACCTTGTCGGCCCGAGGAAGCCCGGCGACGGGTTCATGGCGAGTTGGGGATTCCCGATCATCTCGAAGTCGGGCCGGATCTACGTCATCTACAACCAGTATCAGGGCATCGATGACGTCGTCCACCAGCACACCGGCACGATGGACTGCATCTACAGCGACGACATGGGCAAGTCGTGGTCCGACGCCACAGACCATCCCCATGAAGCGCAGCCGATACGATCACACCGATCCGTCCGTGCCGAGCAACTGGATCGTCTGGCAGAAGCCGATCAAGGACCTCCAGGGCAAGTGGTTCACCGGCTTCTCGCGCTGGGTCAGCAAGGCGGTCCGCACTCCACCTCCCACCAAGTCGTGGACCGCCTGGGAGACCGTCGTCGAGTTCATGCGCTTCGAGAACATCGACGACAATCCCGAGCCGAAGGACATCGAGATCACCTACTCGGCGTGGGACGATAAGGCGCTCCGAGTGCCGCATTACATGAATCCGCTGCTCAGCATCGCCCAGGAGCCGAGCCTCGTGCGTCTGCCCGACAAGCGGCTCTTCTGCGTGATGCGGACGATGGCCGGCTGCATCTGGTACAGTCTCTCCGAGGACGACGGCAAGACGTGGTGCGCTCCGAGGCCGCTCCTGCGAAAGGACCACGGACTGCCGATCCTCGAGCCGCTCTGCTGCTGCCCGATCTACGAGTACTCCCCTGGGCGGTATGTCCTGCTGCACCACAACAACGATGGCCGTGTTCGACGGGCACACCCGGAGGAGACGCATTTCAACCGTCATCCTGCGTTCATCGCACTCGGCGAGTTCCGGCCTGACGCCGAACAGCCGATCTGGTTCAGCGAGTCGAGGCAGTTCATGGACAACGACGGTCAGGAGATAGGTCCGCTGAAGCGGCTCGACATCGGGGTCTATCCGAGCGTGACGAACCGCAAGGGCAACTTCATCCTATGTCACCCCGACCGCAAATTCTTCCTGCTCGGCAAGCGGATCACAGAGGAATGGCTTTCGTCACTCTCCCACGTGGATAGCAAATAGATCACCGGCGGATTCATCCCGAAAACCTGGTAATTATACCTGATTTTCGTGACAACACGTTGACAAAGGGTTCACAACGCGTTACATTTGGGAAAGTATTGTCGTGCCCTCGCCAAAATTCTTAAGCACGCCGATTGCCCGGTAGTTCAAGGTTCGGTTGGCTGGGTAGAGACGAGAGTGCAGATTGAATCGCCGTAGTCTAATATTCCTGACGATCTTTGCCCTTCTTTCGATCACGGCTGCCTCATCATCCATGAGTGGAGCCGTTCCTGCACCCGGCGCCCACGCCCGAATTGCTCCCATGCTCCTGTCACTCGCCGCGATGTCCGCTTCCGACCGATCAGCAATGGCCGGTACGTTCGGCGTGACGTCCTCCGGAACTGGGGACGAACTGGCGGTCATCATCGACTACTCCGGCGATCTGGGCGACCTCAAAGCATTGGGCGTCAAGGTGAGGACTCAGCTCGGCGGCATCATCACGGCGGACATCCCTGCCGATTCCGTCAGTCTGATCGCGAGCCTCCCCGGCCTGGAGTACATACAGCCCGCAGAGCAGTTGTACCCGATGCTCGATCAGAGCGTTCCGGACACCCACGCCACCAATGTCCGGTCAGGCGTGCCCCCGAACTGGACCGGCTATACGGGCAAGGGTGTGATCATCGGCATGGTCGATACCGGGGTGGACGTCAATCATCAGGATCTGAGGGACGCCGAGGGCAACTCGCGCATACTCTTCATCTGGGACCAGACGACTGGAGCCGGCGGGGCTAATCATCCTTCGACGTACACTTATGGCACGGAATGGACCAAGGCTGAGATCGATGCCGGCCAGTGCACTGAGCGCGACACCAATGGCCATGGGACGTCGGTGATCACCACCGCCGCCGGCGGTGGATCAGCAACGGGGAACGGATGGCCCGCATACCGCTATGTCGGCATGGCTCCGGAGGCGGATATCATCGTAGTCAAGGGCACCTTCCTGGACGACACGATCATCGATGGGATGAACTACATCAAGAACAAGGCTACAGCGCTCGGCAAGCCCTGTGTGATCAATCTCAGCATCGGCACTCAGATGAGCGCGCACGACGGCACCGCCGCTATCGAGCGGGCCATAGATCAGATCTCAGGACAGGGGGTAGTCGTCTGTACTGCGAGCGGGAACAGCGGCACCACTGACCCTGCCCGCTACGTCCACGCCCAGTGGAGCACCCCATCCCGCGACTCACAGGTCACCGCCGGAATCAATGTGACGGCAACCCGAGCCAGCCCTTTCTACATCGATCTGTGGTACCAGGGTCAGGACTCGATCGACATCACGGTGACAACGCCGAATGGTTACAGCGTCACGAAAGCAACCGGCGACAGCACCACCGGCTACTTCTCGACCGCCGACGGGGGTATCCAGATCGAGAACGCGCCTGGGAGCGGCACGAACCCCTACAACGGTGACCACGAATGCATGATCTTTATTCAGGATGCTCTGGCGGGCGCGTGGAGTCTCACCGCAACCGGAAAAACCATCCGCGAGGGCGGGACCTGCGACGCCTGGCTCGAATCCGGCCACAACGTCTTCTGGTCCACCTATGGTACCAACACAATGTCATGCACGATCCCAGGGACCTCAAACGCCGTGATCACCACTGGTGGCTACCAGACGAGATCGTGGTGGACGAACCCTGACGGAACGGTGCAGGGCTGGTCGAGTCCGTTCGGGTCATTCCATTCGCTGAGCGGCGAAGGTCCGACTCGCGACGGAAGGCAGAAGCCTGATCTCTGTTCGCCAAGTTCCAGGATCGTGAGCGGCCGCTCGGCGAATTCCAACCCAACTCCAACCAATATTGCAGAAGACGGAGTGCATGTGGTGCTGAGTGGAACGAGTGTGGCGGTCCCGCATCTGAGTGGAGCCGCAGCTCTTCTTCTCCAGAGAGATCCTACGGCGACCGCCTCTGAGATCAAGAGCTACCTGATGTCCACCGCCAGATCCGACGCCTTCACCGGCGCAGTCCCCAACACGAAATGGGGAGTCGGCAAGCCCGACGTCCAAGCCGCGATGGGCGTTACGCCCATGTACACCGAGATCCCCACAGCCCGTTTGCAGGCGGATGGCACACCAGTGAAGCTCCCGAGCCAGGTCGTCACTGCCGGCCTCAACCAGTTGACCGACAGATTCTACATAGAGAGCGCCGACCGGTGCGCGGGAATCCAAGTGCGCACCGGCACAGGGACCGGCATTCAGGCAGCGGAAGGCGGCAAGGTCACAGTCAAGGGGATACTCGGAGTGGCGGATGGAGAACGCGCGGTACTCAGCCCTATCGTGACCCCCGCAGGTAACGGGACGGTTCCTCGACCGCTCGGAATGGCGGGCCGCGCCATCGGCGGCGAGTTGCTCGGCAGTTACATCCCGGGGGTCAGCGATGCCACCGGGCTCAACAACATCGGTCTGCTTGTGACCGTATCGGGCAAGGTGACCTACGTAGGCAGCGATCACTTTTATGTCGACGACGGCACGGGGCTGGCATACACTCCCGGTCGCACCGGGCTCAAAGTGTTCTGTGGCAGTCTGAGCAAGCCTGTTTTCAACCATTCAGTGGTGATCACCGGCATCAGTACTCTCTCATGGGACGGTTCGACAGCGAGACCGGTCGTGCGCGCGCGGAAGCAGTCCGATCTGAAGTACTACTAGGAGGGCTTGTAGCCGCAGGCTTTATGTCTGCGGCTAAGCTTGTCCGATCCCGTACAGCTTCGTGCTTCGGCTCCTCAGCAGCAGCTTGATCCTCCTCCCGACCAGCGCAGACAGATCGCTGTGCCCATTCCATCTCAGAACACAGCACGTGTCGTTGCCCTGGATCCGGTCTGAGTCCTCAAGTGTGTAGCCGGGAATCGGTGAGCCATCTTCCGTGAGAAGCGCCGCATGGGCGACGCCGCTCGCCGAGGTGTCGATATTGAGCGACAGGTTTGCGTCATTCAGGCTGAAGGGCTTGGTGGTAAGTGAGCCGCCGGTATAGGCGCTGTCCGCGGAGACGAAGCCGTCGACCCGCTGCTCCAACCGGTGTATGATAGGGTCGCCGACCGTGATGGGCCGATCGATCCTCGTATCGGCGGCAACTCTTCCCTCACCATGGCCGTGCCTTCCGCCGATGTGGTACTGGCTGAGCCGATCGCCGTGAGGCGCCATGCCGACCAACATGTGCATCATCTTCGTGCATGGTCCGTCGGGCAGATCGAGTCGCACATAGGAGCCCCTGAAGTCCCTCTGCCAGGTGATTCCTTCACTGCTGGTGGCGAACTGCAGATCGAGGATGCCGTCGTTTATGAACCCCTCCGGAGCCCAGGGATGATGGTAGTATAGGGAAGGGAACGCCAGATAGACATCGGGCAGATACTGCACTCCGACCAACTGGTAGATGTCGGCCTCGGGCGGATCGAGATCGTCCGGTCCCAGCACGGTAGGCAGTTCCTTGTTGACTCTGCGCATGTCATGATGACCGAGTCCCTCCCACTTCTTCGAGAGCGGCCAGGGGTCGGGAGCGTTCTCATCGAACGGAATCGGGGAGAACAGATCGTCGGTCTCGATGCGTAAGACGGTCCTGCTGCCGGCCATGGGAGGAATCGGGCGCGATCTATCCCACCCTCGGGAGTAGATCACATACTTGCCGATGCGTTCGTCGTAGAAGGAGGTGTTGTGGTTGTCGAGTATGAAGGAAAGGAGGTTTCCCGGGTGGCGTCTGAAGCTCAGGCCGTCCGGTGAGGTCATGACGTACATGCCTCCCTCGTACTGGCTGTGGCCAATCAGCTTGAAGCGCTGGTCTTCGGGCGCACTCGGGTCGACGAACACACACCCCTCATTCTGATTGCATCCTTCGATACTGACGAGGTTGTTGGCCGTCGAACCGTTGAACTCAACGAGTCCGAGATCGGGCCGGTCCCATGAAATACCGTCCCTGCTGAAGGCCACCGCCAGGCACTTCACGGCCTCCTCCAGAGTGATCTGGTAGTAGAACCGGAAGACGCCTTCCCACTCGACGACACAGAGACCGCGAGCGCCCTCCATCTCCCATTCCTTCTCGATGAAGAGGCACGGCCCGCATTTCACGGCGGGATTCATGGACAGCGATACGTTCTCGCTGGATTCTATGTGCCTGTGGTCGATGAACAGCAGTCGTCCGTCGTTGTAGAGCATGATGCTCCTAGCGCAGGTATTCCACGATATCCGACTGGCTGCGCGGTCGGAGAGCAGGTATGATGTTCGTGCCGGAGGTCCTGCTCGAGGCGATGCCGGCGACAGTGACAGCGGAGTTGTACGCAGGCAACGTGAGGTTGTTCCCGATCGGGCGACCCCCACAATAGACCTGCACTCCCACCTGCCCTGATCCGTCTCTCAGTTGGCACCCGTCGTCCACGTAGAACAGCTTCGTCGTCGTGTTGACATAAGTCACGATGCCGCAGACCCGCACCACCAAACCGGTATTGTTAAGAGAAAGGTTGCCTGTGACACCCGGCGTATAGGCATTCAGCGACCCGCCCGACACATTCCTGGTCAGCATACTCAGCGGCCCGGGAACGGGATACGGGAGGGCAGCCGGAGTCACCGTCGGGAGGTTGATCACGCGTTCTCCATTCGATGTGCCGAGAGTCCCCTCGACCAGCACGCCGGTCCCATCATTGGCCGAGATTCCCGATCCATACACCTTGATGGCCGAAGACCGGTTCTCCTCTTCGATGTATATCGTCGAGGCGAACTGGTTGGTACCGGCGGTGACCGTCTTGGCGGTCAGTGACACTGGCGAGGTGTCTGGAAGCTGCTTGATAGCCGCGATGGACGTGTCCTGCTGTGGGACCGAATAAGACCAGCTATCGATCACCGCACCGGTGTCATCTTTGGCCGTGCAGGACACGTTCAGCCCGTTGATGTCTACCACCACGTAGTGATACTTGGAGATCGCCCCTGCTGCAGTATAGAGCGGCGCCCCGCAGGTCCCGTTGATCACCTGGTAGATGCTCCCGTGGAGAGCCCTCGCGTAGAAGTGCTCGTGCCCACAGAAGAATATGCGCGCCCCTGCGTTGGTCATGATGTTCCACAGATCATCCCGCTCAGTCGGGTACACATCGAGCGAGCTGCCTATGTGCGACCCGATGGGGTACGCCGGCTCATGAGCCATGACGAACTTGTGCGGCTTGGTGGCGCTCGCCAGGTCCGTGGTGAGCCAGGACCTCTGAACGTGGTGATACTGACCATGGTGGTTGCTGTCCAGAGCCACGAAATGAGCATTCTCATGGTCGAACGAGAACACCGTTTCCTCGTAGCCGGCGGGGCCGTTGAGAGGCATGCTGACCTTCGACCGGATCACATTCGCCGAAGTCGCCGTCGCGATCTCGTGGTTGCCCACGGTATAGTACCACGGGCAGTTGAGGGTGTTGATGACTCCCAGCCAGGTGTCCATCTGGGAACCGAGAGTGGTGTCGCTGCTCGAACCATTCACCGCATCGCCCTGGAAGATGACGAGGTCAACGTTCTCAAGGTTGATGAGGTTGACAATGGTAGTAAACTTCGCGGTGTTGACTCCATTAGTGCTTCCACGGCTGTCCGCTATCGAAACGAACTTCCATGCAAACGCCGGTGAAATGGAGATCACCAGTAGAATGACGATACAGAGAATCGAATTCGCTCTACGGATCAAGATGCACTTCCTTTCCCATTGAGCGCGATAGCAGTAGCCATCAGATCGCGCATGTCTGTCTTCGGCACGGGATGGCGGTGTTTCGCAGCAAAAACTTCGTGGATTACTTCATCTGCCTGGCGAGCATATAGGACACTTTTCGGTAGATCTTCTGAACGTCCTCATAGTCGAGGCCATACTCATCCGCCACGGCTCTGAAGGCCTGGGTTCCAGCGCCAATGGATTCAACATCGACTATATCCCTCTGAACGTCAACGCTCTGGTCGCGCTGCTCCGACCGCATCGTCTGGACGACGGCGGCGAAGATCTTTCTTTCGAATGGGAGTACCTCTTCCGAAAGGTAGTTGTTACGCGAATCGATCCGCACATCGTACATTTCTCCCGTCGGTTTCGGCGGGAAGAGCCGTCCTCGCAAGTGGAACTTGGCCGCCCCCGCGAGTGCCGAGGCCAGGAATGCGATCAGCAGGACTGAGACTAACGCCTTGATTCGCAAGGTGCGCGGTGATTTCCACAACAGAATCAAACCGAGCGGAGGCACGATCACCAGCGACGGAATGATCAGCCGGAAGCTATACCATGGTTGTCTCTTCTTCATCGAATGCTCGCTCCCAGTGAAATGCTGAGTTGCCGTTTCACCAGTTCTTCATTATATCATATCTGGAGGTAACTCGGCAAGAAAAAGGAACGCAGACACAACGCAACCGCTATGCTTCGGGCCGCCGGGCATAGTATAATGCACCCATGTCCACGGAAGAAAAGCAGAGCGATACGGAGTGCCCCTCGGCCAAACACGGGCGCGACCTGACCACAGGGAGCATTCCACGTCACCTGATCGCATTCTCGATCCCGATGCTGATCGGCAGCGGCCTGCACACTCTCTACAGTATCGTCAACGCAATCTGGGTCGGCAAGGGACTGGGCAAGACCGAGTTAGCGGCGGTCACTGTGAGCTTCCCCGTCTTCTTCTTCCTCATGGCGGTGGCGGGCGGACTCACTATGGCGGCGAATATCCTGGCGGCGCAGAGCTGTGGTGCGAAGGACTTCGATCAGCTCAAGCGAGTCGTGCGCAACTCGGTGGTGCTGACGATCACGGTAAGCCTCGCGTGCGTGGTCTTCGGGCATTTCTCGGCAACCGGCATCCTGAAGCTGATGGATACTTCGCCGGAGGTCCTTCCGATGGCGGCGCGATACCTGCAGATATTCCTTCTCTCGATGCCTTTCATGTTCGGCATGTTCCTGATGGCATCTCTCCTACGCGGAACCGGCGACTCGAAGACCCCACTCTACTTCCAGGGAGCCGGCGTCATCGTGACCGCCATCCTCGACCCGCTGCTGATGTTCGGCTGGCTCGGATTCCCCAGGATGGGGCTGAATGGTACCGCGGTCGCGACGGTGATCGGCAACTCCGGCGCGCTGATCGCGGTCCTGATCTACCTCCAGAGAAAACGCAATCTTGTCACACCGGACTGGCGGCATCTCGGCATCGATTGGGACATGAGCTGGCTGACCCTCAAGATCGGCATCCCATCGATGGCTCAGCAGGCGCTCGTCTCGATCGGGATGGTCGTCATGGTCAAGCTGATCAACGCCTACGGGGAGAACGGAACGGCGGCGTTCGGGGCGGCGATGCGGATCGATCAGATCGCCTTCATGCCGGCGATGACGATCGGCATGGCGGTCTCGACTCTCGCCGGGCAGAACATCGGCGCGGGGCGGTTCCACCGGGTAAACGAGACTCTCAAGTGGGGGATGATCAGCGGCGGGGGCATAACGCTCCTCATATCGGCGTTCGTCGTCGCGTTTCCGGCGTTCCTGCTGAAGATGTTTCTGAATGACCCGAAGGTGATCGCGCTGGGGGTCTCGTACCTGCACATCGTCGGCGCGGCATACGTGATGTTCGCGGTGATGTTCGTATCGAACGGCGTCATCAACGGCGCGGGGCACACTCTCGTCACCACGCTCATCACGCTGCTCGCACTCTGGGGCGTGCGCGTCCCTCTGGCATACTATCTTTCGACGACCACGCACCACATCGAGGGAGTCTGGTGGGGCATGGTGTCGGGATTCAGCCTCGGCGCGCTGATGAGCCTCGCATACTACCTCTCGGGGCGCTGGAAAAAGCCGATCATCCGGAAGACGCCGGTCGTCCCGGTCGATCCCGAGATCGTGCCGGCCGCGGAATAGCCGGAGTCCCGACACGAGTGTGGTATAATGGACTGGAGGCGCTGACGAGATTGGCTCACCGGGGCTGCCACTCCGGCTGACCCCTCATTCGGGGAATACTATGCGTACTGTCACCTCACGATATCTGGCCGTGGCGATCCTTATAGCACTTCTGTCTTCGTCCGCATTGGCCGCGAGTTTCAGGGTAGTTGCCCTGCCGGACACACAGAACTACAGCGAGTTCCACCCCGGCATATTCACCGAACAGACGAACTGGGTGAAGGCGAACGTATCCGGCCTGGACATAGTGTTCGTCACCCACCTCGGCGACATCGTCAATGAAGGCTGGAAAGACGCACAGTGGGACAGCGCCCTCACCGCGATGAATGTGCTGAGGGGATATATGCCGTTCGGCCTCTGTCCCGGCAATCATGACCTGAGATCGTCGGACCCCGATACGTATGACTCCACCAAGTTCGTCACGAACTTCGGATCGAGCTACTTCAGCGGTTACAGCTGGTACGGCGGCGACTCGCCGAGCGGCTTCAGCTCGTACCAGATGGTCACGGCCGGCGGATACGACCTTCTGTTCCTGCATATGACTTGTGACTCCCCGGACAGCGAGATCACGTGGGCCAAGTCGGTCCTCTCCGCCCACAGCGGCATCCCGACCATCGTGACGACGCACGAGTACTTGACCAGCTCACAACGCGACCGGTTCAACACGATCCCGGGCGGCAACTCCGGCGAGGCAGTGTGGAACAAGCTGATTCGTCAGTACGATCAGATCTTCGCCGTTCTCTGCGGACACGTGTTCAACCCGGACGGCTGGCACAGACAGATCTCGATCAACAACGCCGGCCGCAAGGTCTACGAGATGATGTCGGACTACCAGGACATCGGGAACGGGTGGCTGCGGATCCTGCTCTTCGACACCGTGACTGGGAAGCTCAGCGTTACCACGTATTCCACACATCTCGACAGCTACATGAACGACTCCGGGAACAAGTTTACTTACGATGTCGGTATCGGCGAGCGCTTTGCCACCGACGTCGACACGAAGATCCTGAAGCCTGGGGTGACTTCGGCATTCGCATCCGGCATGGATAGCTGGACGAAGATCGGCGATGCGGACTCCACCATGGTTCGCAAGTCCGACGCTGACGGGAACGGCTATCTGCTCCTCACCGACGGAGCAAGTGGGGCCGCCGACTACTTCGTCGCCCCATCCAAGTTCCGCGGGAACCTGAGCGCCTACGACGCGATAACCTTCGATTGTCGGTCGTTCTCGGGCGACGACCCTGATCCCACCCACATCCGGCTCTACAGCGGCTCGGAGTACTATCAGTGGACCAACACCGAGATAGTCACCGACAGCGGCCAGTGGGAGCGCCTGACGGCATCGCTGAAAGACGCTGACCTCTGGACTCCCGGAGGCGGCGCGACGGAAGCCTTCGCCGGCTTCATCACCCACATAACCGCCGTGCAGCTCTGCGCGGATGTCTGCGGCGGGACCGAGCAGATGGGCTTGGATAGCTTCTCGCTGGCCTCCCACGAGGTGATGACCGGTGCCCTCGCGACCAGCACCTTCGATTCGGGCAGAGACGGCTGGACGGTCGACGCCGACGGAGACCAGGGGTGGGACAACCACGGCTCGCTCAATGGCACTGACCTAAGCACCGGCGGGACATGGTACTTCTGCGCCCCGTCCAAGTTCCTCGGAGACAAGTCGCTCTCCTACCGGGGTACGCTCCAGTTCGATCTGAAGCAGGCGGAGGTGGACAGCCCATTCGACCGGGACGAGATCGACCTCTCGGTCGCCGGACTTACGCTGGCGATGAACTACCCGTCGGCATCACACCCGAACGCAGCATGGACCCACTACACTGTCCCGCTGAACGAGTACGCCGGCTCGGATCAACCAGTCCACCGGACTCGCACCGACGGCAGGTCAGTTCATGGCAGTGCTCTCCTCGCTGACCAGCCTGCGGATCAGGGGCGAGTACCGATCAGGGGCGGACAAAGCGTGGCTCGACAACGTGGCCATGACCCTGGCAGAGGCCGTCCCCATAGGAAGCATCGCGGACACCAGGGACCTCGTGGACGGAATCACCGTCAGCATAAGCAACCCAGCCGTGGCCACGGCCTCATCGAGTACGTTTACGGATGGGAGCTACTACCTCGAGGCGGAGGGCCGAAGCTTCGGGATCAAGATAGCGCCCGAGCCCGGTCTTGAGACGGTGGCCGTAGGAGACCTGGTCACGGGAACAGGGATGGTCAGAACCGACTCCAATGGCGAGCGCTACCTGTCCCTCACATCGGTCAGCCCGACCCCCGGCACGCCCGTGCGCCCACTGCTGCTGACGAACAGGTCGCTGATTGATGGGATCGATCCCACGGGTCTGCTCGTTACCATCTATGGCTGGATTCTCTACGCAGACCCTGAGCCGTCCGGCCCGCGTTACGTCTATATCGACGACGGGAGCAACGTCGCCCTCGAATCACAGCCCGGAGTGAAAGTGATCCTCGACGGCCTCGCCTCGCCGATAACCAAGGGGCTTGGATGCGATGCGCTCCTGGTGACCGGCATCATGTCGCTGGCGGAAGGCGAGAATGGCGTCATCCGAGTGATCCGGCCCAGAGGAAACGCCGACATCATCACGATCGGCGACAGCACCGCCCCATCCGTGCCGACGAACCTCGCAGGTGTCGCGATCTCGGCGACTCAGGTGAACCTGACTTGGACGGCCTCAACCGACAACGTGGAGGTAACAGGATACCGCATATATCGAGACAGCCTGCCGATCGGAACGAGTGCCACGACGGCTTACGCCGACGTGACGTGCCAACCGAACACGTCATATCTCTACAAGGTGTCGGCATACGATCTGGAGGGGAGCGAATCCGCTTTGAGCACGGGGACGACGGTCGCGACCCCGCCCTACGTGGACGTGATCCTCGACAACCCGAGCGCTTCCTTCACCGGCGTGTGGCAACTCGGCACGACCGCGACGGGGAAGTACGGGGCCGACTACAACTGGAGTTACTCAGCGGCAACTGAGACCGCCACCGCGACATGGCGGCCCACCATCGGCATTCGTGGGCACTACGCTGTCTACTGCTGGTATCCGCAGGGCACGAACAGGTCCATCAAAGCCCCCTACACCCTTACGTACGAGGGCGCGCAGCAGACCGTGCTCATCAACCAGCAAGCCGGAGGAGGTCAGTGGATCGAACTGGGCACGAAGAAGTTCTCGATCGGGACCACCGGCAATGTGAAGTTGGGCAACGGAACGGCGGAGGCATCGAACGTCGTCGTGATCGCCGACGCCGTCAGGTTGCTGCTCGTCTCGACCGACGTGAACTCACCGAGCATCCCAACCGGTTTCACAGCAACGGCAACCGGGCCCGCGGCGGTCTACCTCAGTTGGACCGCCTCCACGGACAACGTGGGTGTAGCCGGCTACAATGTCTACCGCGCCGGGGCCTACCTGGGCAACTGCACGACGACCAACTACACCGACACCGGGTTGTCGCCGAGCACCACTTACTCCTACCAAGTGTCGGCATACGATGCTATCGGCAACGAGTCGTACAAGAGCGCGACGCGCACCGCTACGACCCCGGCGAACTGAGCGGCGGAGGGCACGGCCTGCATGTGTCGAGATCAGCGGTCCCATCGGGTTCCTCTCTCCCCGGAACAGGATTATGTCTGCGGGTGTCTAATACATGACACGTAGCTACTGCTTGGCTAGTCTCAGCAAGCACCTGGGAGGGCCATCATGAAGCATGTCGGGTTAGTCATCCTCGCGGTACTTCTCCTATTCGCCCCCTCCACGTGCGGCGCAGCTCGCATAGCTGAGGAGCAGGCCGCTGAAGCCGTGCGCGCGTTCGAAGGTGATCCGAACCTGCAGTTCTGGCGGATCGAGGTCTACGAACAGAACGAAGGGCCGTCGTGGTCACACTTCGCCAACTACACTCTGGAGGCCGGCACGCACGATAACCCAATCGCGGACTATTCCGTCGATACTACCACAGGTGAGGTCAATGTCACATATCGCCTGCGGGGGCAGCACCCGATCAAGGAGGCCGCGGAGACTCTTACCAAAGAACAATGCAAACAGACTGCTGAGGCATTTGCCAGGGCCAAGTACCAGGGCTTCGAGAGCATGGGTTTCTCGCTGAAGACTGAGCTGCTGGATGAAGGCACTTGGCGTTTCCGCTGGCAGCAGGTTCTGGACTACGGCGCCATGTCGATGAACTATGTGGAGGTCGAGATACGGGCTGCAGACGGCCGTGTCAGCAGCTATGATACTGCCCGTTATCCGGTAGTACGGCCGCAAGAACCTCTGATATCCTCTGAGCAGGCTGTCCGGACAGCCATGCATAGCGCTGGGATAACGGATATGACGGAGGTGCCGGAGACGGCCCTGAGAGTCGACCCTATCGGAACGACATTCTGGACCATTTACATCCAGGGCCTCAATGCGGAGGGATTCGATGTCTGCTATTATGCAGACGTCGACGCAGGGACTGGCGAGGTACTCAGAAGCGAACGCACGGACTACGGTGCCGACCCTGAGCTTGACACTCCCAGAGACCCGCCGGAGGTCATACCGCCTGGAGAGGCAAGGGAAGCCGTCAAGGCATGGGAGAGCAATCAGGATCTGGTGCTCATCTGTCGTAAGCTGGACGCGACCGGAGGCAGCGGTCACTGGGATGATGAGTGGTTCTATGACGTCGATGACCGGGACAACGACGATCGAAGCTGGCAAGTCAGTGCTGTAACAGGCGAGGTCACCCACTTCATCGATCTGGCCGCATTTCCTGATGAGGAGTGGGAGGAACCAGCGGGCAGATTGACCTCAGGGGAGTGTCAGGAGATAGCCGAGCGTTTTGCCCGGGCCAAGTACGGCGGATTTGCCGATGTGAGCTTCATTGCTGACGATCCGGAGTGGGAACGGGACGGTTGGCGGTTCAGCTGGAACGAGAAGGTCGAGTGCGAGCCGTGTGTCTCGAGTTACGTCAGCGTTACGGTGAACGCAGAGGACGGCCGCATTGAGAGCTACGGGGCAAGCCGTGTCGCTCCGTTCACTCCCCTCGAGGCACGGGTCACCGCTGAGCAGGCGGTGGAACTGGCAATGACCGCCACAGGGATCGTGAGGTTGGGTAACGATCCTGAACCGGAACTCTCGGCGTACCCGGGGGCTACGATCTGGTACTTCGACGTCCAGGGACCGGATGCCAAAGGCAGAACTCAGGACTATGCGGCCAAGGTGAATGCCGTGACCGGCGAGATAATCGGCCTCTATGAGGCTTACGGCGCCAGTGCAGGCGCTCTTGCCGAGGCATCGTCCCATCGAGCCGACACTGAAAGCGAAGAGCTGATGCCGATACGCGAGCTGGTGGCGCAGATCCCTGGTGCCAGCGTGCACTGGCTCGGGAAACAAGGGGCAAAGATCTTCAGCGGCAGGAACAGATATCACCTCCTGCCTGGCAGCGATACCATCGAATGGACCGGCGGGCAGATCAAGCTCTCCCGGAAGATGATACTGGAGGATGGCCGCCTGATGGTCTCTACGGAGCTGGTCCAGGCTGTGGTGAAGACTTTGCTACCCCCCACTCCTCCTGAAGCGCCTTCAGACGAATGAACGCGGGCTTCGGGGAGCAGTCGCCTCGGAGGAGGCCTCCGTAGGGCCAGAAGGAGACCGCATCGGCGAGATCCCACCATGTAACGCCCTCGATGTACGGCTTGCTGTATGCGATCGTGTAGACCGCCTCGACCCAGTCCGCCTGCATCTCCTCCGTCCATGGGCCGTGCCAGCCCTTCGATGCCCGCTGCCTCATCCCACTCGGATCGATTCCCGGCGCGGACGAGCAGCCCATCTCGGTAATCTGGATCGGCTTCCCGAGGGTCGAGAAACGATCGAAGAGCCGGTCGATCTCGAAGAGGTCGTATTCCGGATAGTATAACTGCAGGCCGACGATCTCGAACTCCGCCCCCGCCTTCAGGCAGTCCTTCATGTATGCCATCGGTGAGCGCTTCACCCCTCTCAGGACGCCAAGGCTCGCCACATACTCGCCCCAGAGGTGGCAGGAGTTGATGATCCGCTTCACCTTCGGATCGGCCTCCCGCGCGGCGTCGGACGTGACCTTCGCGAGAACGGTCAGTTCCTCAGGCGACAGACGCAGCGAATTCGTGTGGTCGTGCGCCTCGTTCATGATCTCGCAGTACTCAGTCTTGCCCTTATACCTCAGGACGGTCTCATAGGTGAGGTCGTGAGCGATCTTCGCGATCTGGGGGAAAGACTTGGTCTTCAGCCACTCGGGCGTGACTCCGCTCGCCATGTAGAACGGCGGGCACGGCTTGACCGCCATGCCGTTCGAGAGCAGCCATTCCGTCTCGGCGTCGGTGCGCTCGTAATCCCGCGATGTCTCGGTCGGGGCGAAGTGGCTGAGGTAGACATTCGTGACGCCAACGTTGAAGACTTCCTTGAACCGCTCCTGATAGACCGGGCCGCGCCCCGGGTATCCGAACGCGTTGCACCCAAAGATGAAGTCCTTGCGCGGGGCAGCCAGCTTCTCGATACGATGCTTCGCCCGCTCGACGGTCAACTCCTCACCGGCGGCGAGTGTGATCGCCAGGGACTCGTAGGGCGGGAGCTTCTCCGCCCGATCGAGCTTCTGCCCGAACTCCACCGGCATCCGGACTCCCTCACCCTCCGAGGCCTTGAGAGCCGCTCGAACGCGCATCAGCCTGGTCGCGGCGGCGTCCGCAGCGAAGTCGATCGTCCCGGCCTTCGAATAGCCCTTGCCCTTGCCATCCGCGAAGACCGCGACCTCACCGAACTTCGGGACGTTCAACATCATGCAGACCTGGAAGGGGATGGCGTCCTCCGGCTTCGCCGCCGGCTTGGCGACCTTGTCCGGCTCGGTGCGCCCCGCGTACCCCTTCTGAGGAGCCCGCGCCTCCACCTTCAGTCCCGGCGCCTGGTCGAGACTTGTCGGGTGTCGGCAGCACGACCGTCACCGAACCGTCGTGCGGAACGATCAGCGTATACATCGGCTCGTCGGAGAGGTCGAGGATATGGCACCGGTCGACCGCCTCACTGGGGATCGGCTTCCCCGCCGCATCGACGATCGTGACGCGGAGCTTCATGTTCTCCGGCGTCTGGGCGTACCCCGCGGATACCGCGAGGATGAGTATGATAATAGGGAGAAGTTTGCGCATGTTGTTGCCTCCGACTACACTGTACCGCCTGGTCCCGAAACTGTCAACAGCCCACGGAGGATTGCCGTCCTTGGCGAACGAACAGACCGGTAAGCAATCATACACTCATGGGGGATGGATTCATGGACAAGGTACGGATCGGTGTCGTCGGCGTCGGCGGGATGGGAAGCCATCATGCCAACTACCTCTCGAAGGGCGAGATCGCGCGCGCGGAGTTGACCGCCGTCTGCGATGTCGAGAAGGAGAAGCTCGGTCGGTGGGAGGGAGTCCGCGAGTTCACCGACAGCCGTGAGCTGATCCGCTCGGGCCTGGTCGATGCAGTGGTGATCGCCACTCCGCACTACGACCACACGACGATCGGCATCGACGCCATGAAGCAGGGCATCCACGTCCTAACCGAGAAGCCGATATCGGTCCACAAGGCCGACTGTCAGCGGATGATCGACGCGCACAAGGGCACCGGCCTCGTCTTCGGCGCGATGTTCCAGCTCCGTACCGATCCGATCTACAAGAAGTTGAAGGCGCTCCTCGATTCAGGCGAGGTCGGCGAGATCTTCCGCGTGACATGGACCGCCACAGACTGGTTCCGCTCCGAGGCGTACTACGCGAGCGGCGGTTGGCGCGCGACGTGGAGCGGCGAGGGCGGCGGCGTCCTGCTCAATCAGTGCCCGCACAACCTCGACCTGATGCAGTGGTTCTTCGGGATGCCGTCGAAGGTCCGCGCGTTCTGCGGGTTCGGCGTGAAGCATGACATCGAGGTGGAGGATCAGGTCACGGCTTACCTCGAATACCCCAACGGCGCGACCGGCCACTTCATCACCACGACCTGCGAGTCGCCGGGGACGAACCGCCTGGAGGTCGCCGGCGAGCGAGGGAGAGTCGTGATGGAAGGCGGGAAGATCAGCTTCATCCGCAATGAGACCCCCATGACCGAGTTCTCCCGCACGACCGACAAGGGGTTCGCGGTTCCCGACAAGTGGATCATCGACGTCCCCTTCCACGGGCCGCCTCCCCATCACCAGAACGTTACCCGCGCCTTCGTGAATGCGATCCTCGACGGCACGCCTCTGGTCGCTCCTGCCGAGGAAGGGATCAACTCGGTCGAGCTGGCGAACTGCATGCTGTACTCTGCCTGGACCGACACGACAGTGAACCTACCGCTCGATGGGGCTGCCTACGAAGCGGCGCTCAAGGAGCGGATCGCGACCTCGCGCTACGTCAAGAAGACAGTCTCCGAGCGGGACGAGGACATCTCAACGTCATTCAAGTAGGAGTCCTGAGTACGCCAACTCCAGGAACCGTAGTCCTGAGTACGCCTCTGGGCGTGTAACGAAGGACGGCCTGCGGAGCATCGAGGTTGGGTGGAGATGCGACCGTCCTTCGTTACACGCCCAGAGGCGTACTCAGGACTACGGTTATTCCTCTTTCACTCCCGTACTCCCACACTCCCACACTCCCACTCTCCCACACTCCCACACTCCCATTACTCCCATACTCCCCCACTCCCACCCCAACATTTTCCCGCCTGCCAGGCTTGACAGCCTGCAAGTAAGGGTAGAAACGTATCAGTGCTTGCATTCCAGGGATGGCGCAGGCTCAATCTCGAAGGGAGTGCAATACTGATGAAGAAGTTGCTTTTGCTGGCCGTGGCAGTCATGCTGCTGTCAGCCGTACTCGGCATGCCCGCCACCGCCCAGATCGGCGTCGGCGGTCTGGAGGGGATCACGACCTGGGGCTGGCTGTGGCAGTTCCAGGCATTCGGGACCGTCGGCTTCGGGACTGACCTCTCATATCTCGGAACGTTCTACGGCAGGTACGGCAGCACACCGCTCTCGTGCAGGGCCACCGTCAACGGCATCAGCAAATCCGGCGTCCCGGTCAGCTTCACCGCCAAGACTCTCTGGGGCGTAAGGAGATCGACTTCATTCACCATGACCAGTGGTCAGGGGACCGTCGCCGCCAGGGTCAACTGGGGCCCCGACGTGTATGAGATCGTGGTGAAGAGCAGCGACGGCGCCGTCTCATCGCCCGCCGCATTGACGATCTACAGCACTACTGGGAGCACCACATACGCAGGCGGCACGCTCCTCTTGGGCACGGAGCGCAGGAGGGCCACGTTCGGCCTCCGGTACGGCACCTCGCCGTCCGTTCTGAGCGGACTCTTGTTCCTCGATCCGGACGAACCCGCCGGCTTCACCAGGATCACTTCAACCAGTTTCCGGCGGATCGCATCACCGGCCGGCACGAGGAAGTACGCAGGCGTCTGCACGTTCCAGGGTCCCGGGCAGCCCCCCGTCGGCGCGAACCTCTTCCTCACCACGAGCACTCAGACGACAGGCTTCACGTTCTCGATCAAAGTCGTCGCCGTGTGGATGGAAGTGCTCTACGATGTCACCGGCAAGACCGTGAACAGCGGAGCGAAGTGGGGCCGTAGGGCCGGAATCCTACTCGTACTCCTAATCGTAATCGTGCTCGCCTGTCGACCGACGACATATCGTCACGCCCAGCCGTCTGGCGACCCCTGCGCCTGAGAATCAGCCGCGCGTTCTCGGTATGCTGTCCGTTTCGACGCAGATGTATGTGTTCCTTCCCACGAACCCCGAGTACGAGCACGAGTACGAGTACGAGCGGGAATGTTGAATGGGCAGCCGTCTTTCTGCTATGATGGCGGTGGTGTCCTGAGACGCCGGGCTGTTTTTGGCGAAATCCACCAGTGTGCGTGTTCTGCTGGTTGAAGACCTGTCTGGACTCAGCAGAACACTGATGATCGGCAGGGATGAGCGTGTCACCCGCGCAATTCACGGTCTTCAGCCAGGAACTCTACTACGACGAGAGCATCCGAGCGATCGAGTCGTATGCCGATGCGCCACGCCGACGGGAACTCCATGCCCGAATCGCCGAGCAACTCCCCTACCCTTCCGCCACGATGAGGGACCGCGTCGCCAGCAAGATCATCCAGCGCTTCTTCGTGAACCCGCCCACCGGAACACCCCACCCCAACCCTCCCCGCAACGGAGAGGGGGTAGCTCCCTCTCCGTTGCGGGGAGGGCTGGGGTGGGGTAAACGATCCGGCTCGTACCCGGCGACCGCGTTCCTCAGGCTGGTGGCGGGCATCAAGCGGGACGACCTCCGGCGCGATCTGCTCTATTGGCGCGCGGCACGGACGGACGCGATCATCGAGGCGCTGGCCGGCGAGCTGTTCTACCCGCACTTCGTGCTCGGGCAGATCCCTATGGGCTACTCGGAGGCCGAGTTCCACGCGACGAACACCGCGACGCTCTTCTCGATCGACGGAGTGATCACCCGGGACTTCGCGATCGAGTACGCGCGGAAGGTCTGGGAGTTCGACAGCCCGCGGACGATCGCCCTCGCGCTCCGGATCATGCGGCAGGCGGAGGTCGTGGATGCGACCTCGGTCGTGCTCGGGCGCAGGCGGGTTCATGGGTATTATCCACTGTCGCACACACCGCGGGTCGAGGCGTTCGCGTATTGCATCTATGAGGAGTTCCTCGCCGAGGGGCCGGTCGTAGCGATCGACCAACTGCGGAACTCGGCATTCGCGAAGGTGTTTCTGCTCGGCGGGCTGCAGGTGGATTCGCTCGTGAAGTCGGCGGAGCGGCAGAAGCTCCTCACGGCGGACGGGCGGCATATGCGGCTGGCATACGGAAGCCTGGGGGAGCTGGTGGAGGCGTTGAAGGGATAGGGAGGGAGTATGGGAGTGTGGGGGTATGGGAGTATGGGAGTCCGGACACCCATACCCCCACACTCCCATACTCCCACACATTTTCGAGGAGGACAACATGCACGGAACCATCATCAAGAATGTGGCGGCGATGTACAAAGAGGCGACGCGCGACTGCGAGCAGGTGAGCCAGGCGATCATGGGGCAGCCGGTCGAGATCGAGAAGGAGGACGGCAACTGGCTCTACATCCGCACGTGGGATACGTATCACGGCTGGATCGAGAGCCGCTGGGTACAACGGGGCGAGTGGAATCCGGCGCAGATCGCCACGGTCGTGACGCAGTTCAGCTTTGCATACAAAGCCCCCGATGCCGGGTCGCTGCATCACACCATCCTCGTCATCACCGGTGTGATGGAGGCACTCGGAACCGGGCAGGACCGCGGTCTCGCAACCGATAGTGCCGATGAGAAACACCATGGGAAGTTCACACGCGTTCGGCTGCCTGATGGACGTGAGGCGTGGGTGCCGTCGTCCGATGTCGCGATCACTCCCGCGGGCGACCAGGTCCTCCCGCTCGGGGCGATCGGCGCGGAGTTGATCAAGACCGGGCGGCGGTTCCTCGGGGTGCCGTATCTCTGGGGCGGTTGCAGTCCGTTCGGGATCGACTGCTCCGGGTTCGTTCAGTTGTGCTACAAGCTCAACGGCGTGCAGCTTCTCCGTGACGCCGACATCCAGGCGCACGACCCGCGCGCGATCCCTGTCGAGAAGGCCGATCTCGTCGCGGGCGACATGGTCTTCTTCGCGGGCGGCCAGGATAAGACGCGGATCACGCACATCGGGATGGCGATCGGCGACGGAACCTTCATCCACTCCGCCGGCGGCGCAGGCGTCTCGATCAACAACCTGACCGACGTACCCTTCGAAGCCAACTACTGGGGAGCCCGCCGCATGCCGGGGGTCTAGGGCACGGGAGGTACCTCTTCGCTGTTGACTGCATGCCATCAGTTGCAGTAAGATAGCGATACCATCCACCATCCATCCCAGGAGACCGCCGACATGCCGGAACATGAAGCTGAATGGAAGGACTGGAAGCCAGCTATGGAGAGAGCATGAAGAGCAACTACGATCATCTATCCAAAGAGGACCTGGTCGCTCAGCTTATCAAACGGGATTCGGAGCGAAAGCTGGGCTTGGTGTGGGAACGTGATCAGATCGAACACGAGCGTGCCCTGAACAATGATTTCGTGGCATTGGATCTTGTCCCGGAGCTCTCGGTGGGCGTTGCCCCATACCCGGACCTTCTTATCGAAGGCGACAACTTCGATGCCCTTCGGTACCTCCACATTGCATACAAAGGCCGGGTCAAGTGCATCTACATCGACCCTCCGTACAACACGGGCAAGAATGATTTCATCTACAACGATAAGTTTGTCGATGAGGAAGACTCCTTCCGGCACTCGAAATGGCTGGAGTATCTCTTCCGGCGTCTCGACCTAGCCAAAGACCTGCTGACGGACGATGGTGTGATCTTCGTGTCCATCGGCGAGACGGAGTATGCCAACCTTTCCCTCCTGATGGAGCAGATCCTCCCAGGCATGCGAGTCGGCACGTTTGTTTGGCGGCGTAGGAGTGGCGCAAACGACGCCAAGGAGTGGTTTCTGAGTGTCGATCACGAGTATGTGCTCTGTTATGCGAACAAAGGCTTCTCCTTCGCAGGCCAGGCGAAGAACCTGGGTGCGTACAGCAACCCGGACAACGACGAGCGAGGCGACTGGAACAACGACAATCTCGTCCAGGGGAAGAACTACAAGCAACGCCCCGACGCTTACTACTCCATGGTCAACCCGGAAACAGGTGTCTGGTACCCATGCGACCTGGACAACACTTGGCGTTTCGCCACCGAGGCACGGCTTCAGAATGGTAAGAAGATACGGACCAAGCCTATGGAGCAGATCATCGCAGAGAAGAGAGTTCTCTGGCCCAACGATGAGGAGACTGTTGTCTACAACACTGTGGCGGAACTGAAGCGGGCCATTGATGAGGGGAATGCCCCCAAGAACCTTCGAGTCTACCTGACTCTTGATGAGCTTCGCGAGCAGGTTGAGGCAAAGCAAGCTCCTGAGAGACTCCTTGGCTATATCGAGCCTCTGGAGAACTGGGTCGGTCGCGAGATCGGCTACGGCAAACCGCGCTACAAGCGATTCCTCTGCGATCTGAAACGCACCGAGAGACCCGTGTCGACCTGGGTCCTTCCTTCATCCATCAAGAAGGAAGACTTGGAGATGCTCGACCTCGGCGAGGTCGAGGCTTTTCAGGTTGGGTTTACGAGTGAAGGGACAACGCTGCTGAACCAGATGATCGGCAACAAGGATTTCTCCTATCCCAAGCCCCTAAGCCTTCTAAAGTCGCTCATCGCCCAAGCCACGGATGCTGAATCGGGTCACATAGTGCTGGACTTCTTTGCGGGGAGTGGGACTACCGCACACGCGGTGATGGCCTGTAATGACGAGGATGGCGGTAATCGGTCGTATATTCTGGTTTCGTCTACCGAGTCCACCGAAAAGGAACCGGATAAGAACGTCTGTCGGGATATCACCACGAACCGTCTGCGAGCTGCGATAGACGGGTATTCGTATAGGGCACCGAAGGGAACTGTGGCCGTCGAGGGGCTTGGCGGCGAGTTCGCCTATCTACGGACTCGGCGGATACCATTCGAGTCCCTCTACCTCGACATCCAGCATGATCAGATATGGTACGCATTGCAGCTCCTACACACCAGTGGCATTGCTCCGTATGTCGCGCATGCGCCCTACCAGGAACGCGAAACAGATGCTGGGAATGTCGTCTACATTCCCGAACTCCAATCGCCCACGCTTGAGGCCATCCTGGAGATAGCCAATGCCGCCCTCTCTCCGCTTGTGGTCTACACATGGCAGCCAGGACTGCTAACGCAGAGCATATACAACGAGCAAGTCTGCATCGAACCGATCCCTGAGTATCTTATCCAAAGGTTCGGGAGAAATGCGAGATGAGTAGCCAGACGCTTCCGAAGGCATTTCAGCAGGAGTGCATAGATAACGCGTTCAGTGTCCTCTCAACATGCTTGGACAACATCGACAAGATTGCTGGAACCCCGAATGAGCCTTCCAGCAGGGAGCTGATAGTTGCCCGCAGCGGCAGTCTGCTCTTTGAGGCCCCGACTGGCACAGGCAAGACCCTCATGGCAGGTAACACCGTCGAACTGTTGAGTCTCAAGTATGACATCGTCTGGTTCTGGTTTGCGCCGTTCGCAGGTCTGATCGGTCAGACTCGGAAATCGATCAGAGGCGAATTCAGAAACCTGCGGGTGAAGGACCCGACAACAGATAGGTATGTGGAAACCGCCAGGTCTGGAGATGTGTTTGTCACTACATGGCAGAGCGTAGCAGTGGCCAACAAGGCGAGCCGTAAGGTCCGGCAGGACTCAGAAACAATGCTTTCCATCGATGTGGCGATCAGCCGACTAAGGTCTCTCGGCTTCCACATAGGGGTTGTCATCGACGAAGCCCATCACTCCTTCAGAGGCAATACGCAGGCATTCTCGTTCTACCAGGATGTGCTCTCGCCAGATGTCACTATCCTGGCGACCGCCACCCCTCGTGACCGCGACATCGAGGAGTTTGTCACGAAGACCGGGATTGCTCATCTAAGCCGCATTTCAGTATCTCGGAGCAGAGCCGTTGAATCCGGGCTGATAAAGAAAGGTGTCAAGGTCGCCGTATTCAAGGCGACGCAGACTGGAGTTCAGAGTCTCATCAACTTCAAGCGGACCGCGCTGCAGTGCGCCGTCACAACGCATAGCAAGCTGAAGCAGGAGCTATCGGATGCCGGGCACTCCGTCGTTCCACTCCTGTTGGTCCAGGTTGATTCTAGCCCTGGCAGCGTAGAGACCGCAGTGGATTGGCTTCGTGAACTTGGTTTCACCGGTGAGCACCAAGTGAGTACCCATACTGCAGACGAACCGGATCCCCACTTGCTGGCCCTGGCGCAGGATGAACGAGTGGAGGTCCTGGTTTTCAAGATGGCAGTGGCAACGGGATTTGACGCCCCTCGGGCGTTTGCTCTTGTTTCCATGCGAACATCGAGAGATGCTGACTTCGGCACTCAGATTGTTGGCCGTATCATGCGAGTCGACCGCAGGCTGCAGGGAGCCGCCGACCTCCCGGAAACCCTGCAGTATGGTTACGTCTTCCTGTCGGACAACGCATCGCAGGAAGGACTCACCACTGCGGCACAGCGCATGAATGCGGTCAGGGATGAGTTGGCGGACGTTACAGATAATGTGGCTGTTGTGACCGTCGGTGAAGAAGGCCCTACCGCACAGATGACAGGCAGGGACGGGCAGACGTATCTGTTCATCCCCGTTCGGCCGGATATCGGCGAGTCCACCGAGCAAGAGGGTCGATCAGGCACCCACGTGTCGCCTGAGGTCCAGATTCTCGAAGGCTTCAACTTGATCGGCACTACCCACGCAGACAACGGCAACGGGGGCTCAGTAACCACACCGGGGACCGTCGTGGTATCGCCCGGGCAATACCGCTATCCTCTTCGGACCGATCTGTCGTTTCCCAGGCGATTCAGGCGCGCGATTGTATCCTCGGACCAGACGAACCTTCTAGATGAGGTCCTAAGCCTGTTCCGATTCGACGACGCGCTCGTCCACACCGCGCAGCAGATTTCGACCAAAATACTCATGGAGTTGCTAGAGATATTCGGCAACAAGTCTGACCGCCCAAAGGAGATCCAAGCGGCGCTTGCCCAGCGTGAGATCGGCATTCAGGCTCAGCTCACCTTGATCTCTTTCAACGAGGATGGCCTGCTCGATATCAGGGCGCTACATAGGGCGTTGGGTGAACAACTCAACAGAGAGCTGGGCAATCGCGGATTGCCTCATTTGGAGGAGGGACAGCCGCTACGGGATGGCGTAGACAAGATCCTGGCGCTCCGTCCAGCCAGTCTCAAGGAGGCGATCGTTGAGGCAACAAGACGCCATGTTGAGAGCCAGGAAGCAGCGGACATTCCCGAGGACCTATGCAGCACAAGAGAACTCGCTCTATCGCGCTTCAACATCTACGGCGTGTATCCCGAGGGTCTGAACACCTGGGAGGTCGCATTCGGTGAGCTATTGGACGCGGACCTGTCCGGGACCGTTCTATGGTGGCACCGGAACCCTTCACAGAAGCCATACTCAGTTTGTACGCCGCTACCGGGCCAGATTCGTCAGAACAACTACTACCCGGATTTTGTCGTTGGCATCAAGGGCAGAGCCCGTCCGGATAATATCCTTCTCGTCGAGACTAAGCGGGTACTAAACGACGAAGAGGGCAACGCCAGGGCGAAAGCTCAGATCGAGCACCCAGACTACAAGAAAGTCATGATGCTCTACTGGGAGCGGGAAGAGCGGTGGATGGTAGTGGAGTATGATGCCACACAGGATAGGAATGTCCCAGATCGTGTATGGAGGACTGGATTGATGGTTGCTTTCTAGATCGTTCATCGGAAGAGGCTCGACGTAGGGGAGCAGAGGGGGGCGCACCTACGAGCCCGCCTCCATCCTCCTCGCCCGCATCCGCCAGGAACTCGCGGAGCAGGAAGCATCGAAGCCGAAGCGCGGGAAGGGCAGAAGCACATGCTAGCTGTATTGGCCCCGGTAGACGGTGGGGAGAATTCGTCTCCATCTGAGCAGTTCGTTCATGAAGGGAGATAACATGGTCTGGCTTGAAATGTGGGCATTCGGTATGGCGTTTTTGACACGTAGCGCGGTAACTGCAGGTATCGTCGCGCTAGTCGCCTATCTTATCTGGGCGAAGATCAAGGAGGACGCATCTCCCAAGAGCAGACACGGAACGGCCATCTTCTTGGCAGCGTGGCTCGTGACCCTTGCCTTTATGGCCTTCGGCCAGGGGCGTACGCTCTTGGCAGCGCATTTCATCGATGGTACTTCCGCAGAGACTGTGGCTGCCTCTCTGCCAGCCGCACAGGCCCAGGCCTCCGGCATGGCGATCAGGCATGTGCTCCCTGCTGCCATAGTGTTTGGTCTTGTCGCCACGCCGCTTCGGCTGATCAGACGGCGATGGGTGCAATGGTTGGTCGCCATGGCCGCCTACGCCAGCCTATGCACCTACTTCGGCTTCCTGGATTCTCTCCTCGCGGCATGATTCGTAGTGACCCGCAAGCCGGCTGGTGAGAGCATCGTAGATAAGGGGCAAAGAGAATGATAGTACCGAAACTCGGGCGGTTGGAGAATATCGACCTACGAAGCGTCTTCAACTCGGAGAGTCAGGCCTTTACGCCCTGGCTTGCTCAGAGCGAGAACCTCGCGCTGCTTGGCGAGCGCATCGGCCTCGCCCTCGATCTTGAATGCACCGAAAAAGATGTCGGGCCGTTCAGGGCCGACATCCTCTGCAAGGATTCCTCCAGCGATGCGTGGGTGCTGATCGAGAACCAGATCGAGCGCACCGACCATGCCCACCTCGGGCAGCTTCTTACCTATGCCGCTGGTCTGGAGGCAATCACGATTGTCTGGGTCGCGCAGAAGTTCACTGAAGAACACCGCGCGGTCCTCGACTGGCTGAACGAGCGGACCGACGATAAGATCAACCTCTTCGGGCTCGAAGTGGAGCTGTGGCGAATCGGCGAGTCCGAAATCGCCCCCAGGTTCAATGTTGTCAGCAAACCGAACTACTGGACGAGATCGGTCAAGCAGGCTGCGGAGGGAAAGATCACCGAACATAAGCAACTACAACTCGACTTCTGGACAGCCTTCCGCGAATACATGGAGAAGAACAGCAAGATCAAGTGCCAGAAGCCCTCTCCACAGCACTGGATGAACCACGCCATCGGCACGAGCGGTGTGGGACTAAACTCGATCATATCAACCTGGAATTCCGAATCTGAGCGTTTCGACGATCCTGAACTTCGGGTTGAGCTCAGTCTTCACGATGCCGACGCGAAGGAGAGATTTGCCGCATTGGAGAGCAGGAAGTCCGAGATCGAGCAGAAACTCGGGATGTCGCTCACATGGCACAATCCGGAGGAGAAAAACTCCTGCCGTATCTACACGCGCATCGACGGAGACTTCCGGAACCGGTCGCTCTGGCCCGAACATCACGCATGGCTTAGAGAGAACCTGGAAGCGTTCCAGAAGGTCTTCGCCCCGCTGGTCAAGAGCTTCCAGAAGTGATTCCGGCCCGCTCCCCCCATGTCCGGTCTCATGGGCGGGCGGGAAACGGGGGGAACGGCCTTCCTTGTTCGGTCATGTCGCCTCTTGATTGTGATCCCGCCGGAGTGCGCCGAGCAGGGCTAGCAAGTGCCGCATCACGTGCTAGCTTCTCGGAATCGGGTATGGTATACTGTCATTGAGAAGGGGGGCTGACCACACTGATTCACCCTGCAATGCGCGACATCTATCAACGCCTAAGAGAGCAGAAGTTCGACGCCGCTTTCGTGAGGAAGTACATACTTCCTGAGTGGTGGGAGGACAAGCTTGCCGAGATTCCGGCGAACCGCCAGTACGCCGAAGCGGTCATATCTCGTCAACTCGGCATAGAGATGTCCAGCCTCAGAGACAAGGATGCGCCCCTCAAGTTCCGCCCGGCAGCGCAGTTCAAGCTGAAGAGCAGAGGCGGCGCGACCGCGAGCGATCTCAGGGTGGCCCGCATACTCGGGGAACGCATCGCGAAGATTGCGGCCTCCACGCTGGAGACGAAGCCCGACCTCGGCGATCTCGACGCCTCCTCCATCCGGCAGACGATACTCGCGTCCGGTGCGAAGTGGGTGGGCTTTCACGAACTCCTCGATTTCTGCTGGAGCATCGGCATTCCTGTGGTTCACCTGTGTGCAAAGCTGCCCACGGGAAACAAGAAGCCTGATGCAATGGCGGTCTGGACTGAAGAACGTCCGGTTATCGTCATCGCGTCCGGCAAGACGCACCCTGCCTGGCACATATTCATCATCGCCCATGAACTAGGGCATATCGCGCTCGGCCATCTCTCGCAGGGGGAGGTCAGCATCGATTCGGCAGTGGAGTTCGACTCCGGTGTGAGAGAAGAGGCAGAGGCGAATGCATTTGCGGTCGAGCTTCTCAGCGGAGATCCCGATCTCCGTTTCAGCCCTCCACCGCGCAGGATCAATGCGCGCGGGTTGGCCGCAGTTGCCGTCTCGATCGGTGAGAAGCTCTGCATCGATCCCGGCTTTCTCATGCTCAGCTACTCTCGCAGCCAGGCCTTCTACCCGCTGGCCCAAGCCGGACTCAAGGTCCTGAGTTCGGAGGCGAATGCCTGTCGCCTGTACCAACAGCCATACGAACTACTGAGCATTGACGAGATGACCGAAGATAACCGGCATGTATTCGAGTGCCTCACGGAGGCCGCGTAGACTCCGTGGGCGATCTCATCTTCGCGGATAACGATATCCTGCTGAAGCTTGCAGAGTACGACCTGCTGCAACACGCCTGCACTGCTCTATCTACCACTCCCTCCAGTATCAGATTCCAGCCCGCCACAAAGCATGTGATCCTCCACATGCGGGACAAGGCGATCAAGGGCAAGGAGTCGCCGTATTCCCAGAGGGCATTCGATCGGGCGATCGCCTTTGTCGAGAGCGCGTCCTACCCCACAGATCGCCCCAATATCGACTGGGCGGAGGGCAGCGAGGGTATCGACTTCGGCGAGGCGCAGTTGGCGAGTTGGGCGGTCGAGGCGGATGACAGCCTCCTCCTCACCGGCGACAAGCGCTTCATGAAGGCCCTGGCGGGTTCGCCCGCGGCGAGGCACATCTTCGATGGACTGCGTGGTCGAGTGGTATGTCTGGAAGAGATTCTGCGGGCGATTATGCGTACAGATGGAGTGGATTGCGTCCGCAAGGCGGTGAAGCATGCTCCGAAGTGCGACCAGGCGATAAGCTTCGTCTTCGGCAGCCGGTTCGATCTCCCGGACGAGCAGGTGTGGGATGGAATCGACAACCTCCTGCGGGAGATCACGGCGATAGTCGGCGTCGGCTGGCTCAGGCGTATCTAGCCGTAGATGCCGGTCTTCGGTGATCAGTAGCCTGTGGGCCTGCGGGAGTCAGCCGGACGTGTCACTTCCGCGGAAGTGACGCCTTGGTTCTGCAGTAAGTGCCCACCTCTTCTGCTGTCGGTGCCCACCTCTTCTGCTGCCGGTGCCCACCTCTTCTGCTGTCGGTGCCCACCACTTCTGCTGTCGAGGCCCACCACTTCTGCAGTCGGAGCCCTACTCTACTGCAGTCGGAGCCCTACTCTACTGCTGCCGGAGACCATCACTTCTGCGGTCGATGCCCACCACTTCTGCAGTCGGTGACCATCACTTCCGCAGTCGGAAGGCGTCCGGGAGTGAGCGGACGGTGTCCCGACGGTAGAGAGTACTGATTCCGGACTTAGTAATTCTAGGTTCAGCAACCGCAAATATACGGCTGGTACCCTGAGGTTACCGGGATGAACCGCCGACAATGATATACGGGCGGCTAATCTGTAACACAAGCCGCCCGAGGTTCTTGTGGGAGTTCACAGTCAAGGATAGCGGATGTCATTCTGAGCGGAGTACTGCGTCGCAAGCGCAGTTGTTTCCGCCGGAAGGAAACTCCCAACTGGGTGGGCGGGCGGGTACAAACTCCGGGAACCGGCCGCCGCATCCGGAGTTTGTACCCGCCCGCCCACCCAGTTGGGAGTTTCTTTCTCGGGAGCGAATGACATCCGTGTGGACTCACAGGGATCCTGATCGATCTGTGTCGGAATGACACATCGGAGACACTGGAGGTGTCAGAATGTCTGATTACTTACCAAACAAGGATGTTGATTTGCAGCTATGGACGGCCCGGTTTGTGGCCTATGTGAGTTCGAACCTGGCTCACCTGGGCCTCGTGGCGGGGGATATAGTCGACCTGGCGGCCGCCGAGCCGGAGTTCAGCGGCGCGCGCATTGCGCTCGATACCGCGTACACTGCCTACAAAAGCGCCCTCTCGGAGAGGGACCTCAGGCGCGAGTCGCTGGTCGATGCAATCAGGCCGCTGGTCGCCCGCATCCAAACCAACCCTGAGACGACGAATGTCGATCGGGAGGCAATGTGGATCCCGCTCAGAGGCAATGCGCCGTCCGCTCAGACCGTTGCAGAGGGATCGCCGGATAGACCGACCGCCAGCATCGACATCCGGGCGCTGCTCACGCATACGCTCCGCATCGAGAACACGGATGGGACCACCACGACTAAGGGGAAACCCGAGGGCGTGAAGGCGGTCGAGGTCTGGGTCAAGGTCGGGGAGCAGCCGACGGGAGAGCCCGAGACGGACATGCGGTATGTGAACATGTCGAGCAAGAACACGATGGCTGTGCCGTTCACAACCGTAGATGGAAACAAGCAGGCGCATTACAAGTTGCGCTGGGTCTACAAGAACGGCATCAAGGGCGGCTGGTCCGACCTCCAGAGCGCGACGATAGCGGCTTAGGGGGGATGGTTGATGGTTGATGCCGGAGATGGTTGATGGCTGATGGCTGATGCCGGAGACCGGAAACCGCAGACGAATGCGGATTGGGGAATGCGGAATATGCAGACCGCCGACCAAACCGCAGAGGCACAGAGAAGACAGAGGAATAGGAAGAATCGGGCGGGGCGTTTCGGCGCTCCCGCCCTCTTTTTTTCATTACCAGACCCCGATCCGGAGAACCCCACCCCAGCCCTCCCCGCAACGGAGAGGGAGCACCCCCGCCAGCCGCGAGCAGCTCCCTCTCCGTTGCGGGGAGGGCTGGGGTGGGGTCTCCGGATCCGGAATGCGTCCGTTCCCTACATGGCATCGAAGCCACCTACCGTCAGTCCTGAGTGCGCCGGTGAATGACGGCGTGTATCGAAGGACGGCTCAATGCAGCAAGGCCGTCCTTCGATACACGCCGTCATTCACCGGCGCACTCAGGACTGACGGTGGTTTTATCCTGCCGCAAGCTCTGCGCCTCGGCGGAGGGCTTTTTCGTTGAGCGGGATGAGCTTGTGGCGGTGGGATGGCAGCACCTCGGGCAGGGCGGCGATCAGCGAGTCCATCGAGACGATGCCGGTGGACTGGACGTATGCGCCGAGGACGATCATGTTCGCCGCGCGGATGTTGCCGATCTCCTCGGCGATGGTGTTCGCGGGGACTTCAAGGCGATCGACATCCTGGCGGGTGGCGCCGGTGTCGATGAGCGAGGTGTTGATGACCAGCTTGCCGCCGGGCTTCACGTTCGGCTGGAAGCGGTCGAACAGGAGTTGGTGCATGCCGATCAGCGTGTCGGGGTTCGATGATATCGGCGACCCGATCTCATCGGACGAGATGATGACGGTGCAGTCGGCGGTGCCGCCTCGGGCCTCCGGTCCATAGGACGGAAACCAGACGACGTGCTTGCCCTCAGACATCGCCGCGTGAGCCAGCAGTTGCCCCATGATCATGATCCCCTGGCCGCCGGTCCCGGCCATGACTATCTCTTCGTGCATTTCTCACCTCTCCAGAGAACACAGAAGCACGGAAGCAGAGGAAGCACAGAAAGGACTTCTTATCGGGAAGCCGGGAACGGGAGTGTGGGAGTATGGGAGTGTGGGAGTCCGGAGATCGAGTCCCATTCCCTTCTTGTTTTCCTGAATTCCTGGTTTCCTGCTATACGCCTTTTTCCGTGTGATCCTCTGCCATCTGTGTTATCTGTGTTCTAAATCTTGTCGATGTTCTTGTACTCGCCGAGCGGGTAGTACGGGACCATGACGCTGTCCACGTGCTTCATGGCGTCGATCGGGGTCATGCCCCACTGGGTCGGGCAGGTCGAGAGTACCTCGACGAGCGAGAATCCCTTGCCCTGAAGCTGCATCTCGAACGCCGTCTTGATCGCGCGCTTCGTGCTCATCACGCCCTTGGGACTCGTGGCGGCGGTCCGTGCCAGATATGCCACGCCGTCGAGCGACGAGAGCAGCTCGCAGACCCTGATCGGATTGCCCGCGGTGGCGACGTCTCGGCCGCCGGGGGTCGTGGTCGTCTCCTGGCCGGGCATGGTGGTCGGCGCCATCTGGCCGCCGGTCATGCCGTAAGTCGTGTTGTTGACGAAGACGACGCTGATGTTCTCGCCACGAGCGGCGGCATGGACGATCTCCGCCGTGCCGATCGCGGCCAGGTCGCCATCGCCCTGATAGGTGAAGACGACTCGGTCGGGGAGCACGCGCTTCACACCGGTGGCGACGGCGGGCGCTCTCCCGTGGGCCGCCTCGATCGAGTCGACGGACATGTATTCGTACATGAAGACCGAGCACCCGACCGGGCAGACACAGATCGTCCGCTCGATCAGCTCCAACTCGTCGATCACCTCGGCGACCAGGCGGTGGAGGAGTCCGTGCGTGCATCCCGAGCAATATGCCATGCCGACATCCCTGAGCGCGTCCGGGCGGCTAAAAACCTGCTGCATCTGATCCACCTTCTCTTTCGTTGCTCTTTGCATCGACCGTCAGTCCTGAGTGCGCCGGTGAATGACGGCGTGTAACGAAGGACGGCTAGCTGCACCAAGGCCGTCCTTCGTTACACGCCGTCATTCACCGGCGCACTCAGGACTGACGGATTGCTGTTCCGGCTGCCCAAAACCCAAAACCCAAAACCTAACACCCAACACCCGACACCCAACACCTGACTCCCAGACCCTACCCCGTTTCGGACGGGGTGTTCGTCATCACTGTTTCGGTCGCGGACGGGGTACCGAGGCCGTTGCCATCGACGAGCCGGCCATCGACGAGCGCCTGCGTGAATCCCGGGAACACCGGGCGCATCAACAACTGCTCGATCTGCCCCAGGATCTCCGGCGGAGTCATGATCACCCCACCGAGCCTCCCATAGAAATCGACCTGTGAGACGCCGTTGACCGCGAGGCGCACGTCCTCGACCATCTGTCCGGCGCTCAGCTCGGCGACGAGGAACCGCTTCCCCGCGAGGGCGAGTGCTGAGAGTTGAGCGCTCGGGAACGGGAAGAGAGTGACCGGCCGAAAGAGTCCGACCTTCAGGCCCTTCTTCCTCGCGAGGCTCATGGTCGTGCGGCAGATGCGGGCGGTGCTTCCATACGCCACGAGCACGATGTCCGCGTCCTCAGTCTCATATTCATCCCATCGGACGTCATCCCGGCAGGCGGCGGCATACTTCGCCTGGATCTGCAGATTGATCGCCTCCAGGTCCTCCGGAACGATGTACAGGGAGGTGACGTATTCTGCTCGGTCGCCCCTTCGCGCCGGTCGTCGCCCACGGTTTCTCGGGGATATTGGTCTCGATCGTCTCGGGCAGTTCGATCGGCTCGAGCATCTGGCCGACGATGGCATCCGAGAGCACCATCGCCGGGTTGCGATACTTGTCGGCGAGATCGAATGCGAGCGCCGTGTGGTAGAACATCTCGGGGACAGACCACGGTGCGAGGGTCAGCAGCTTGTAGTCGCCGTGTCCCCCACCCTTCACTGCCTGGAAGTAGTCCGCCTGCGAGGGAGCGATGTTTCCGAGACCGGGGCCGCCTCGCTGGACATTCATGACGACGCAGGGGAGTTGAGCGCCCGCGATATACGAGAGTCCCTCCATCTTGAGGCTTACTCCCGGGCTTGATGAGGAGGTCATCGCCCGGACGCCGGCACATGCCGCGCCGTAGACCATGTTGATCGCCGCGATCTCGCTCTCGGCTTGCACGAACACGCCGCCGGCCTTTGGCATATAGAGCGACATGTACTCCGGCACTTCGTTCTGTGGGGTGATCGGATACCCGAAGAACGCCCGGCATTGAGCGGCTATGGCGCCCCGCACGGCGGCTTCATTGCCTTTCATCAAAACTCGCTTTGCCATGTTACTTATACACCTCGATTGCCACGTCGGGGCACATCATCGCGCAGATGGCACACCCGCCGCATTCCTCCGATTCCTGGCCCTGAATCAAACTTGGGGTGGCGGGATGATGGCCCTTGGTGTTGAAATCTTCCGATATGGATATGAGCTTCCTGGGGCAGAACTCCACGCAGAGCCGGCAGCCCTTGCATCTTTCGATGTCGATTGTTATGTTAGCCAATTCTGTGAACCCCTTTCGTCCCCGCTGACCCCACCCCGGCCCTCCCCGCAACGGAGAGGGAGACTGATCCGCTACCCACTCCCTCTCCGTTGCGGGGAGGGCCGGGGTGGGGTCAGCGGTTGCCGAGATCCGCACAGGCCGCTCGCACTGCGATGATGTCCGTGAGCGGGCGATCATGGCGGGTCAGCATCAGATCTTTCGCCTGCGAACCATCCGAGCGCCCGACGATTCGTCCGGCGGAATCGGTGGCTCGGTATGCAAACTGGGAACTGGTTCCGCCGTCGAGCATGAATGCTCGCGATATCTTCAACCGACGCGGGTAGTCATTGAACCGTCCAAGCATACCGCGCATCGCATCCTGGAGCCCGCCATCCGACGCAAGGAAATCAGCCATCCTGGACCAGGTACACGAACTTGCCGAAACGAGAAAGAAATGTCGCCGGCCTCCGCCGACATCATCCGAGAAAGCGATCGCCGTCCGCTGCAGTGGCAGGTCCACTGATAGGGACGAGCCCGGAAGGATCGGCGGCCACCACGGCGGAGGGTCCTGGGATCCCCCATCCTTCACCAGCAGGCCTACTGCCCCGCGCCCGTACGGATACGCCACCCTGATGCTTCGGGGCGCATGATAGGCGTCCGTCAGCTTCCGTTTCTCCCAATCAGAGAACACAAGCGACTTCTCGACTTCCGCCGAGGTGAAACCGCCGCCCGACCGCTCCATGCTAAACGCCCATAGCCCGGGCCTGAAGCTTGGCAGATGATAGTACCACCCGGCATCGGAAGCCATGTCGCCGACCGGTTGTATCACCGGCAGCCCGATCAATCCGCCGTTCACCGCCGCACGGATCTCGCCCTTGCCAGTGCCGAACATCTCCGGCCCGACCTGGGTCGTTCCGCGCTTTACCAGGAGGACTTCACGAGGCTCGTCTCTGACCCACGATATCGCGGCGCCCCCCATACCTGAGTTCGCCTTCCCGATCAGTTGTCCTCCCGGGGACGCTCTCTCAGCCCATCCGACATCGATCACTCGCTTGGCAATATCGTCAATCGCCTCCGCCCGGCACCAGGCCACGTAGAACTGCCCGGTTCGGAAGCCCTCGATCCGGTACCGAGGCGCGAGCACGGTGATCGGGAGCGCCCATCGGCTGGTCTGGTTCCTGTAGCGGAAAGCATAGTCGTCCAGGAAATCGAGGACGAACCGATAAGTGCCGTCGGGCGGCATCAGCTTCCTGGGCACACGGACCAACAGCGAGTGCTGAGCGCCTCGCGCGGAAGCATCGAGCCCATCGTGTCTGCCATTGTGCTCGCGGCATACCAGATCGGCGATATTCCACCGGAACAGCAGCTTCAGGCGAGGATCGAGCAGCCGAAGCTGTCCTCCTATGGCGTCGGCATCCTCGTTGTCCCTCAGCCGGTAGGAGACATAGTACTCGAAGAAATCATCGTCCGGCTTCCCGAGAGTGCCGTTATCCCGCTCGCCGACAAACTCCGCCTCATCGGTCAGGCGACCGTCATCCATGCGCGCCCGTCCCGCCGTCAAATGGGGCCGCGACCGCCCGTTCGCGAAATCGCCACTCCGATACGATGCGGAATCACCGTCCGACTCCTGGGTGACCTCGACCTCATAGGTATATACGCCAGGGCGCACGTATGAGTTACGGCTATCCTTGCCGTCCCACTTGAAAGTCCACGTCAGCGACCTGGCCTGCGGGTCGTGGCCGGCGATGTTCGCGGTGAACGTCCGAAGGGGTCTCTCGTAACTGGCGGCGACTTCGGTCGGGTATAGCTTAAGGGTCAGTCTGACCGGATCGCCATGGAGATCGTCATCCTTCAGGTGTATGGTGATCGGCCGAGTACGGCCTTCCTCGCCCTGCCACAGCACGAACGACTCGGGATCACAGGACGAGACTTCCAGGTCGAGGATCGTGAATATCTGCTCGGCGAAGGCATTCGCGTTGCCGGCATCTGCGTCCACGCGCAGCACGTACTGACCGTTTGGCACAGACCGGGTGTTCCACTCCCAACTGTAGACCGCCGTGGTGGTTCCCGAATCGCCGTCGGTCCTGGTGGAGTCGGGCTGCGGGGGAGCGCCCTTGCTCAACTGAGTCCAGTTCGAGGGCCACTTGGGACTATCCTGGCCGATCCTGACGCTGAGGCCCGAGAGATCGGCGTCGCGGGTGACAATCCTGATCACGATGTTGACATCGCCTCCCACCGACCTTCCACTCGATGGGCTGACAACCGCCACCTCAGCAATACTGTCGGAACCGGACTGACCGCCGGTCCGACCGGCATTCTTCCCATTGGCCGGCGGGGCCTGCGTACGATCTTTCTTCGAAGTGGATGGCGCTCTCAACGCCGAGGACAGGAACAGCAGACCGAGGATGACGACCATCGAGCCGACCACGATGGCAGGCGTTCTGATGGCCGAGTTTGCGCGAAAAAGTCTCATCATACCTGTGATCCGATCCCCGCCAAATACGCCATAATCCTCGCCTCTCGACAAGTCGATGATAGCGCATTCGAGCATCGGATTGCAAGCGAAGTACAAAGTGCCGGAATACCCCTCCCCAGCCCTCCCCGCAACGGAGAGGGAGTTGCTCGCGGCTGCCGATGGTGCTCCCTCTCCGTTGCGGGGAGGGGCTGGGGAGGGGTATTCCGGGCTCTCTCAGGCGTGGCTAAGACTCCTGGGTGGCTGACCACCGCTCGTATGCGAGACGCCATTTCCAGTAGAGGACGGCAGCCGTGAATATGACGACCAGGCCCATCATGAGCAGGATGGCGCTGCGGCGATGACTCGCATCGAGCGCCGCCGCGGCGGCTTTGCTCACGCTGCTGATGGTGGCAATCGCAGGGCTGATCGCCTCCTGGACCTTGGCTGTAGTGACTGTATGCTGCAGAGCCCGAGCCGAAACGAGGTTTGTGCGGGCATTCTCCAGTTCCGCAACCTGGTCCTGCACGTCCATGTTGGCGGCTTCGGCTCTTTTGAGGGCGGCGGCCGCCCGATTGTAGTCCTCTTCTAGCCCCTGGATCAGCCCGTGGATCTTCGTTGCCTCGCGAAGCGCGGGAGTCCCCTCTTTGTGACAGCTCCCGCAGTGCCGAGCGCTGTCCCCGACGAGCATGTCATCCGTCGGCTTGATGATGGCATGGTTATCGTGGCAGTTGACACATCTCGGAACGCCGGTCTTCTGGAAGGCCATGTTATGCGCGCCCTGGATAAAGTACTCCTGCGTCTTGGAGTGGCAAGTTCCACAGACGTTCACCACCTCTTTCACACCGGGAGGAGTTGCGCCATGTGTGCCATGACAGTCTGAGCACGCCGGAGCGGAAAGGTCTCCATCCTTGAACAGCTTCTGAGCATGGTAGCTCTTCATGTAGTTCTCATACTGGTCCGTCGGGATGCCGTAGGATGCCATGTGCTTCGGATCGGCGTGACACTTTGCGCATGTCTTGGGGATGTTGGTCTTGTAGACTGAGGAAAGAACGTCATCCTTCGCCCGAATGCCATGTGTTCCGTGGCAGTCGGTGCATGCGGCGACTTTGACATCGCCCTCCTCGAGCAGGCGTTTGCCGTGGACGCTCTGCTTGTACTCGGCGAACTGGCTCATGGATGAAACGTTGAACTGCCGCATGTACTTGGGATTGGCATGGCATTTCGCGCACAGGGCCGGGATATCCTGTTTCCTGGGGGTGCCTTTGAAGTCCGGCGCATTCCTCATCGCTCCCATCGACGGGTCGCTGGAATTGCCTCCATGGCAGTCCGTGCAGAGTATGCCCTTCTTGGCATGGATGCCGTCTTTCCACTCCGCCACTACGCGGAGCGACGCCCTGCCCATGTAGCTGTGACAGTCCAGACAACTGTTCCTGGTCGCCGCCTGGGCCGGGCCGGTGGCCGTCAGGGATGCTGCCAGGACGGATACTGCAAAGCAGATCAGCGTTCGCCTAATACCTTTTGTCATCGCCGTCACTCCTACCTACTACGAGTACTTGCCCCAGAACATCAAGAATAGTACGGACGCGATCCCGATCACGCCTATCGCTATGGCAAAGGGCCGCTTCCTGGGCTTCCTCTCCGGGTTGCGGTCGATGAACGGTATCAGCACGAGGATCAGCATCACGAGGCCCTGAAGGATGATCGAGAAGGCGCGCCCTTCCCCGAGGATGACCTTGACCCCCGGGATCGAGTTCAGCACGGGCATCTCGGGAGGAAAGAGCTTGAGGAACTGGTAGGGCGCGAGGAAATACCACTCGGGCTTGATGTGCGCGGGTGTCGTGATGGGATCCGCCTTGGGATGCAGTTGGGGCGGGAGAAGGGCAAGCAATACCAGCAGCAGACCGAAAACCAGGTATGCCGCGGTCACTTCCTTGGTAATATGGTTCGGAAAGAACGGTTCTCCAGGTACGTAGTCTTCGTGCTCAGCCATTATCGTCCTCCATTCCCTGTAGGGGCGAGCCTTGTGCCGCCCCCTACCATCTCCATTCCTGTAGGGGCGTGCCTTGTGCCGCCCCCTACCATCTCCATTCCTGTAGGGGCGTGCCTTGTGCCGCCCCCTACCATCCCCATTCGTGTAGATGCGAGCCTTGTGCCGCCCTCATCATCTTGCTGGGCGGCGCAAGGCACGCCCCTACAGCCCTTCCTCAAAGCGGACCGGAAATCCCCTGACGTCGGATCATCAGGAAGTGCAAAGCGAGTAGAAGTATGGTAGCCACCGGTAGGATGATGACGTGACCGGCGAAGAAGCGAGTCAGCGTCTCGCCCGTTACCATCTCCCCGCCGCGCATCATCAGAAGCATGGGTTCGCCCACGAGGGGAACCGCTCCGGCTATCTGGCTGCCCACGGTCGTAGCCCAATAGGCAACCTGGTCCCATGGCAGCAGGTAACCGGTAAAGCCGAACGCCAGCGTTATCCCCATCAGCCCGACACCGACCACCCAGTTGAGTTCTCTGGGGGGCTTATACGCCCCATAGAAGTACACCCTGAACATGTGAAGCAGCACCATGAGGATCATCCCATTGGCTGCCCAATGGTGGATCCCGCGAATCAGCCAGCCGAAAGTCACATGGTTCGTGATGTGCCGAACGCTCTCGTATGCGCCATCCGGGGTCGGCCTGTAGTAGAGAGTAAGCAGAATCCCCGTGAAGACCTGAATGATAAAGAGGAAGAAGGTGAGCCCACCGAAGCAGAAGCTCCAGTTGATGTGCTTGGGCACAGGCTTCTTCATTGCCTTGTTGAGTGCATCTCGGAACTCGAGCCGTCTGTCGAGCCCACCGTATATCAGGCCCGAGGCAGACAGAAGCCAGCCGAGAACCTGGTTCACGTCTATCCGCTCATTGAACCAACTGTACAATCGCGAGAGAAAGCCCTTGTTTTTCTTCATCATGCCCACCCTCCGATATAGATTATACAGCCGTCGATGATGACCTTGAGTTCGGGAAGAGGCTTCGGTGCGGGTCCCGAGACGACCTTGCCGTTTGCATCGAAAACAGCGGCATGGCATGGGCAGAGAAACGTCTTGCTCTTGTCCTCCCACACGATTGCGCACTGAAGATGCGTGCAGACCCGACTGAATGCCTTGAACTTACCGCCAACATTGACGACCGCACAGGGCACGCTATTGTAGACGAAGCTCTTTGACCCTCCGTCCGGTATCTCCGTAGTCTCACCGATCTCGACCTTGTCCGAGGTGCCGCCGATCGCCTGTTTGGGCGGGATCAGGTAGCGAACTACCGCGTTGAGTATGCTAATGCCGGCCCCGACGAACGTTGAGGCAACAAGGAGATTTGCCAGAAACTCTCGGCGCGTTATCCCTTCAATCTGCTCCGGGGTCGTATTGCCGGGACTCATAGGAACGTCTGTCATATCGGCCATTTCCCGAACCACCTCCCTGGCCGTGATGGGTATCTACACGGCCATCGCGCTTTTGTGAATTTTATAACATTGCCGCCAATATTGCAAGAGATAGTTTAACTATTTTTCACGAACTTGCGGACGATGAACGGGCGTCTTGAGCATCTCGCGAGCGTGAGAGACCGCCGTCTCGGTTGGAGTCACCCCGCCAAGCATCCGGGCGAGTTCCTCGACGCGCTCCTCATCTCCCAGCCGTCTGACCCGGACGACGGTTCGACCTTCCGCGAGCTGCTTCTCGATCTGGAAGTGATCCGCCGGCCTGCTCGCGATCTGAGGCAGATGTGTGATGCAGAGCACCTGCGAGTTCCCCGACAGCAACTGGAGCTTGTCGGCGATGACTTCGGCGGTCCGCCCGCCGACGCCGACGTCGATCTCGTCGAATATGAGCGTTGGAAGCCTCTCCGCCGATGCGATCACCGACTTGATGCCGAGCATGATCCTGGACATCTCGCCGCCGGACGCGATCTTTGCGAGCGGCTTGACCGGCTCGCCGGGATTCGCCGAGATCAGAAACTCGATCTTGTCTATACCCATCGAGTCAATATCCTTATCCTCGCGGGAGACTTCGAATGAAGCGCTGGGCATGCTCAGGCTCTCGAGTTCCTTGACGATCCGAGTCGCGAAATCCTTCCCGCCACTGCAGCGGATATCGGAGAGCTTGCGCGCATGTTCCACGGCCTCGGTCCTTACGCGCTCGATCTCCGCGGCCAGCTCTTCGGTGCGTTCCTCGCTGTGCACGAGGGCATCGAGTTTGCGCTCGATCTCCTGTCCGTACACGAGGACCTCCTCGATGGTCTCTCCGTACTTGCGCTTGAGCGTCCGGAGCAGGTCGAGCCGCTCCTCGACGGTTTCCAGGCGCTCAGGGCTGAACTCGACGGCGTCCCGGTAGCTCCGAAGCTCGCGGGAGGCGTCCTCCACCTGATAGAGCGCGGACTGCAGGCCTTCGACTGAGGGCTGGAGCTGCGGTTCCAGTGCCGCCAGATCCTGCAGGGCATTCACGGCCTCACTGAGCTTGTCGAGCGCGCAGACATCCTGCGCTCGGTCGCCGATGGCCTCAAATGCCGTCGACGCGGCGGAATGGAGCTTCTCTGCGTTGGCGAGCCGGGTCCTGTCCGCCTGGAGTTCGTCTTCCTCGCCGGGCATCAGTCCGGCGCTCTTGATCTCCTCGATCTGGAACTGGTAGAGGTCTATCGATCGGGCACGCTCGCGCTGGTCGTTCTCGAGCTGCGTCACCTCGTTCTGCAGGGCCCGAAGGCGGGCATATGCCTCACTGACGAGCGCGCGCTCCGTGAGGGCGTCCGGGCCGCACCATTCGTCGAGCATATCGAGGTGGCGCTCGGACCGAAGGAGCGACTGATGATCGTGCTGGCCGTGGATATCGACGAGGCGGTCGGTGATCGCTTTGAGCAGGGAGACTGTCGAGGGGCGTCCATTGATCCGACACTGCGACTTCCCGCCCCGTAGCAGTTCGCGGCTCACGATGATGCGCCCGTCTTCCGGGGCAAACCCGGCCTCATCGAGCGCAGACCTCCCCTCGATGTCCAGTGCGGTGACATCGATGACCGCCTCGATGATCGAGCGGTCACACCCGCTTCGGATCGCCTCCGTGTCGGCCCGCTCCCCGAGCGCTACGTTGATCGCATCCACGATGATCGACTTGCCCGAGCCGGTCTCGCCCGTGAGGATGTTGAGCCCCGGACCAAACGTAAGGTCGAGGCTGTCGATCACCGCGAAGTCTTTGATATAGAGCTGCTGAATCATCGTTCCACCGGAATGTTGATGGTTGATGGTTCATGGTTCATGGCGGACGGAAGCCGGATTCCCATTAACCATTCCCCTACCCCATCAACCATAAACCATCAGCCATCAACCATTCTCGCAGTCAAATCTTCCGCCCCAGCGAAGCCTGCTCTGGAGCTTGTCGAAAAACGTCGTGTCGCCCACCTTGACGAGCCGCGCCTTGAACTCCGCCTCGCCGACGAGCACCTCGTCATCCTCCTCCAGATGCACGCCGACCTGGCCGTCCACCGTGAGCATGACCTCTTCGTGAATGTCGCCGCAGATCAGGACTTTGACTGTCTCCCGGCTCGACACCAGGAGTGGGCGAACGTTCAGGGTATGCGGACAAATGGGGGTGATGATGGTCACGTTCAGGTCCGGCGTCACGAGCGGTCCGCCGGCGGACAGGGAGTAGGCGGTCGAGCCGGTGGGAGTTGCGATGATGAGGCCGTCCGCCTGGTAGGCCGTAATGTACCTGCCCGAGACGTAGGTCTCCAGGCGGAGCATCCGGGCGAGCGGACCCTTCCCGATCACCACCTCGTTGAGCGCCGAGGCTTCCGAGATCGTCCGGCCGGCTCGACGCACAACAGCGTTGAGCATCGTGCGTTCCTCGACCTGATAGTCACCGTCGAGGACGGAGTTGACCGACGCCTGGGCGTTGGCGGGCTCGATGTCGGTCATGAAACCGAACCTGCCGAACCGGATCCCCAGCATCGGGACGCCCGCGGGCGCCATCATGCGGCTCGCGCGGAGGAGGGTCCCGTCACCCCCTAGCACGAGCGCGAGGTCGGCTGACACCAGTTCCTTCTCCTGGCGCGAGAGATGCGGGAAGCCGGCCACTCTCGCGGCGTCCGGCTCGATGACGACCCCGACCCCTCGCTCCTCCAGGTTCGGGACGAGCGTCTTCACCAACTCGACGGCGTCGTGCTTCTCCGGGTTCAGTACGATTGCGATGGTCTTCATAGATGTAGCTCGATACGCTTCGAATCAGTTGATTATAGCAGATGCGCCCCGGCCTTACAACGACCGACCTACCTCAAGGAGGGGAACTGGTAACCAGCACCAACTCCGAGAGCTGCTGGTCGTCGCCCGTGAACTTCACGAAGAGCCGGCCGCCGACCCACGCGCCGAGATCCACCTTGTGCCAGGACCGATCGCTCTTCCCCGAGAGCACCATCTCCCACGTGACCCGGTCTCGCGAGACGAGCACCTGCCACTCCTTCGCCTGATGCGCCCCCACGTTCAACTCCATCGTCGCCCCGACCGCCTTCGACAGGTCGAACTTGTAGGTCCACATGCCGTTGAACCGTACGCTCGGCGCAGCGCCGCTGCCCTCATTCTCCACCAGGTAGCGGCCCTCGGTGACGCTGTTCGCGAGGAACTCGATCACCCGTCCCTCCGCCATGCGCACCGGCATCTCGATCGGCGCGAGAGGACGCTTGTCGGCCGACCCCTGAATCCGCAGTTCGGTCATGCCGAGCTTGGCGTTGGCGGGCACCTGGAACTTCAGCTCGACATCCGCGACCTCACCGGCCTTTACGGAGAACGGCTTCCTCGATCCCCCGAGCGAGCCGATGTAAGGTTCGAGCCGCACTTCCACCGGCCCGTCGGAATCGTTGTGCACCTTGATGGGAAGCAGTCGACGCCCGCCCCGGATCACATATGGCCGAGAGGTCTCCTCCGGGACGGACACGCTCAGCCAGACGTCCCTGCGGTAATAACGATCGCCGGGCTCCATGCGAGAGAAGGGCCCGGAGGAGAACGAGCCGTCCGAGCTGAGCACGAAGACCGGTTCCGGCCCGACCTCGATGCTGAGCGCCTTGACCGGCTCCGTGCCGCCGAGCCGCCTGATCTCCGTCCAATGCTTCTCCTTCGGCAGATCGAGCGTCGCCGTCCCCTTCCCCGGATGCCACGCCGCCAGGAGTACCTTATTGTCCGCGCTCTGGAACCGGTGACATCGAAGCGTCTCATGCTTGAGAGCGCCGAGATACTGATAATCGGAGAGCATACCCGTCACCAGCCGGTACGCCTCGAACGCCGGCTTCCGAGTGCCATCTGGGCGGATGAGGCCGTGCCCCGGGCCGACCCAATCCTTCACGGAGAACCAGAACGCCTTGGCGACATCCATATCCCCGCACGTCAGGCTCGTGATCATCGCCTGCTGGAGGAGCCGCGCCTGGACCTCCTCCGTGATCCCTTTGTCGCCGGTCGACCATCCGAGTTCCGTGAGCCAGATCTCCTTGTGCAGGTCGCGGCGCTTGTCCATCAGGTCGCGCAGATTGCGCAGTTGGAGGGTGAACCACGCGTCGTCGAACGTCTCGCCCCACTGATACGGGTGGACCGCCATCACGTCGAAGAAGTACTGGCCGCCGGTGTCGTAGACGCGCTCGATGAACGGGAGGTTGACGCCCGCCGTCCCGCCGAAGACGACCTTGCACTCGGGGTCGGCCTTCTTCGCGGCGACGTAGGCGCTCTTGAGAAGATCGGAGTACTGCTCGATCGTGCCGGTCCAGAAGCCGATGTCCGGCTCGTTCCAGACCTCCCAATACTTGACTTTGCCCTTGTAGCGGGAGACGACCGCATGGACGAAGTCGGTCCAGTCCTTGAGGGATCGGGGAGGCGCGCTGTTCTCGCCGTTCGGGCCGGACGACGCCCATTTCGGAGTATATCCGAGGATGACGAGCAGATCGACGCCCTCGTCCCTGATCCAGCCGTTGACCTCGGCATCGGCGTTCGTCCAGTCGAAGACGCCGCGTTCCTTCTCGACCGCGCCCCAGTCGAGGGCGGAACACCCTGCCCCGGCTCGGACCCACTTGATCCCCGCGTCCTTGATACCGGGCCAGGAGCAGATCACGCCGAACGGGGACTCGGAGGTCCGGACGACATCGGCCGCCGTGGGAACAGCGAGTAGAACGCACAAGAGTAGAACTCCGGACAACCGTCTCATATCGGCAATCCTCCCGTCGCCGGCATTATAGCAGGTTGCCGCGGGAAACACGAATGGGACGAATGGACGAATAGATGGGGAGATGGGATTGTGGTCTTCGGTTGGTTGCGGCGTCATCCGGTAGCTCATGCTCTCAAGGTAACGGAACACGAATGGGAAGGCGAATGGCTTGGGTTTCGGACCTTCGCATATTGGCGCTGCTCGTATTCTCCGCCCGGATTCGGTCTGTATTCGTGTGCCCCCACCTTGACACCATGACCCACTCGGGGACAGCACGAGTTGTCGAAGGCCACGAGCCTGGTTTTCCCGATATTCGTCCATTCGTGCCATTCGCGTTTCCCGAGAGATGAGCGCTTGACATTCCATACCAATTATGGCATTCTTGATGGGGGACGCGGCGCCTCCGACTGGCAGGGAAAAAAGTTGTTCGACGCACTCGGATACCGAAACTACCGGCTATATTGGAGCGGAATCTTTCTGTCCGCAATCGGTAGCTGGGTGCAGAATACCGCGCAGGGCTGGCTGGTCTACGATCTGACTCACTCCAAGCTCATGCTCGGCGTCGTCGGGTTCGTCGGCTCGCTGCCCGTGACGTTCCTCACGCTGCTGGCCGGCGTGCTGGCGGACAGGGTCGATCGCCGCAAACTGCTCTTCGGCACCCAGGCGGTGCTGATGCTTTCGGCGTTCATTCTGGGCCTGCTGACATCCCTCGGGGTCGTGGCAGTCTGGCACGTGATGATGCTCGCGCTGATGTCGGGCTTTGCATCGGCATTCGACATGCCGGTCCGCCAGTCGGTGGTGCCGACGCTGGTCGGGAAGCACCACATCATGAACGCGATCGCGCTCAATTCGACGGCGTTCAACAGTGCGCGGATCATCGGCCCGGCGCTCGCGGGGATCCTGGTGACGAGTATCGGCCTCGGCAAGTGTTTCTACGTGAACTCGGCGAGCTATCTGGCTTTCATCGCGGCAATCGCGATGATCCGGATTGAGACCTTCAGGCCCATCGAGCAGCAGCCGAGCATCTGGACCGATTTTCGATCGGGCCTGCGCTATGTCGTCGGCCACAAAACGGTTCGCAGTCTCGTGTGCATGGCGGCGGTCCCGAGCCTGTTCGCCATGCCGTATGCCATGCTGATGCCGGTCTTCGCCAAAGAGGTTCTCGGCGTCGGGATCGCGGGCCTCGGATGGCTGATGTCGTCGGTCGGCATCGGCGGGCTGGCGGCCGCACTGACCCTGGCGATGCTCAGCAAGTCCGAGCGCAAGGGGCTGATCCTGACGACGGCGTCATTGCTGCTTCCGGTGGTGCTGATCCTGTTCGCCAACTCGCACCACTTCCGGTGGTCGCAGTTGTTCCTCGTCGGAGTCGGGTTCAGCAATCTGGCGTACCTGGCAAGCCTGAACTCTCTGATCCAGAGCATCGTGCCGGACGAGTTGCGCGGGCGAATCGTCGGCATATACATGTTTGCATTCGTAGGGCTCGCGCCGCTGGGATCGTTGGTGATGGGAGCGGTCGCGCAGGTGGTCGGCGCTCCGATGGCTTTGACGGCGGGCGGGATCATATGTGCAACGTGCGCCCTGCTGGTGCTGATCTTCCAGCCGCAGGTGCGCAGACTGGCTTAGAGACAACACCCGGAGATATGATGATTAGGAAGTTCGCGATCATTCTGTTCGTTCTATCGGCGTCCATCTCCCAGGTTATAGGCGCGGATACCCCGCCGACGGAATGGTTGGCGGACGGGAGCAAGATCGTCGTCGCGGCGAAGCTCGCCGAGGGACAGGGTCTCTACATCCTCGACCCCGAAGGCCGCAGGGACGGGTACATACCGTTCGCCCACGAAATACTTGCAGTAAAGTGGCCACACAAGGATGAGGCCATGTGCCTTCTCGCCCGACAATCGGACGGCCGCTGCTACCTCTGGCTCGCGAATCCGACTGGCATCATCGCTCGGCTCTCCAACCGGTCCGTCTATATCGGCGATACACCGAGCGCCGACCTCTTCGATTGCTCTCCTGACGGGCGGTACATCGTCTTTCCATCCGGTTCGGGCGCCAACGTCGATCTCTGGCGCGCGGACACGGAGGGCCGCACCGAGAAGCAGCTAACGAACGCCAAGGGCAGAGACCTGAGCCCCGCATGGTCGCCAAACGGGCGATTGATAGCGTTCGAGAGCGAGAGAGGCGGGACTCGCGGGATCTGGGTCATGTCGCCCGATGGAGGCTCCGTCCGCCGTGTCGCAGACGGTCCTGATGCCGAGCGGTGCCCGACGTGGTCACCGGCGAGCGACAGCCTGGCGTATCTCGTGAAGGGGAAAAGCGAGGGGATCTACGTCTCCCCCGTGTCGGGCGGAAAGAGCAAACCGATCGCGATCGGCGGAAAAGGATATGCGGCGCCCGTGTGGTCGAGCACCGGCAAATGGATTGCATTCATCTACGGAAAGAGCCCGGCCAACATCTACTGCACCCCGATCGAGAAGGCCAAGGGTTGGGGTCCGTATTATCAGACAACATTCGACCGCTCGAAGGACACTCGCACGCATCTGCGCGCGCCCAACTGGTCGCCTGCGTGTGACCAGTTGGTGTTCACGACCTTTGAAGACGGCAAGATGAGCATTCGACTCGCAAACATGTCCACGAGCTACGGCGCGGTATACCGAGAAGTCTACACGGCGACGGGAGCAGGTCCCGCCGGCAAATCGGGAGGCCGTGACAAGTGACCCACAGAGGTGTAGCGCCTTACGATAGGATTGTCCGGGATTTCAGGCAGTTGGATGCCTCGGAGATGCTGCGGACCACGTGGGATGTCGAGCGGCTGATCCACATGCAGTCGGTCCAGGGTCATGCACACGAAGGGCACTGCGCGTTCTACGGCATCAAGTACCCGAACACGATGATGGACGACATCTCGCGGGCGCTTCGTCTCGATCCCGATGCCATTCGTGCGGACCGTCAGCGCCTGATCGATGAGATCGAGCAGTACATCGACCGCGTCCTGGCCGGCGAGGAATTCCCGCCCCTGCATAACGATCGTGGGGATCCTCTGCTCAGTTCCGCCTCGCTGCGTGACCTCGAACTCTCCGGCAAGGAGGTTCTGCGGGGACTCTACGCCGGTGGCCTGCGCGACGACGCCGAAGTCCGCTTCGACATGGAATCCCGATACGGCATCAGGATCGGAGGCGGGAAATGCTACCTGGTGAACACCAGGGTCATGGATAGCATGGATCTGAACGGTGACATCCTGGCCCACGGCGCCCATGAGGACATGATCGACTACTACCGCGAAGTGGGTATGATCGTCGGCGACGAGGGTCCGGATGGCCCCAACGTCGAGTACATGTACATCCGGCATCGTCGAGGGCGAGGCGCTTCCGATGATGCGGCCATCCTGTTCGCCGGGATGCTCTGGGGACCGGGTGCGACTGTGGGAGCGTTTCTGGCGGATGCGGTCGATACCCTGGAGAAGCACGTTCCGGTCTTCGGGAATCAGGATAGCAGGCTTGCGCACAAGATCAGGAATGGCATGAAGGACTTGGGCGTTTCGGACGCGGACGTGAGGCATCTGACGTATCTGTCGGCAGTGCCGGAGGATGCGAGAATCGATGTCCCGGATAGCTCGCTCAGGTGTCTGCTCCTCATCGACCGCCAGCACGACATAACCGCGATTGAGAGCCACCTGCTATTCGTCGAAGGCAGGCGCTGTCCGCCCTGTCGGATAGGCCATGAAGAAGTCTCTAACAGAGATTTCTATGAGTACGCAGCCGAGCGCTTCCGGAGGTCTCCCGGGGCGCTGTAGTATCCGTTCGTGGTCAATCGGTGATTCGGAAGACTTTGGGCAGTCCGGAGATCTGAAGTACCCTCAGCACCGCACCACTCGCGCCACTGATGGTCACCTCACCGTCCTCGCCCAGGGTATTCCTGAGCCTGATGAGTACCTTGATCCCCTCGGAGTCCATATAGCTGACCTCCGAGAGATCCACCTGCACGTCCTTGTGCCCCTCGTCGGCTACTTCCTGTAGTCGTTCGCCCAACTTCGGCGCAGTCAGAGCATCGATCTCACCGCGCACCGCCACAATCGGTACGCCCGCTCCGCTGTCGAGTTCCAGACTGAGATCCATGGTATCCTCCATGATCCGCTGCGCATACCACGAGCAGCAAACACCTCAACACGCTGGGCTGTCGGACTGAAGCGATACATGATAGCACATGCTCTCCTGATTGTCAATAGCCTGTTTTTACCCACACATTAGAAGCGGATGTAAACGTTAACATCAGGGGCAACGCGAACCTCATTCCCGGCAGACGCCACATCGCCGGCACGCGCCGACCTTGCACTGCGGGGTCACCGCCGCACTTATCGCACGCTCGTACTCCGAACGGAGGTAATCCTTCCGGACACCGAGGTCCAAATGGTCCCAGGGGAAAACCTCATCCTCGCGCCTCGGTCGCTGGGCATAGAAATGAGGATCGATCCCAGTTCTTCGGAATGCTTCTCGCCAGTTGGCGTCCTCCCGGGCCACGATGAGCAGCGCATCCCTGAGTCGTCGGTCCCCACGCGCCAGGACGCCCTGCACGACAGACTCCCGCGGGCTCTCACCCACGACCTCGACCGGCTTCACCGGGCCGAGCGCACGTCTTATGACCGCTCGCTTGCCCGATAGAGACCTCTCCTCGTCCATCGGCGCCCACTGGAACGGCGTCCAGGGTTTGGGGACGAAGCAACTCACCGAGACGATCACTTTCTCCCAGGGAAACATGCGGGCGATGCGGGCGGCCAGGTCGGCTATGCCGTCGATGTCTTCCGCGGTTTCGGTGGGCAGACCAACCATGAAGTAGAGCTTGATGCGCCGGAAGCCGGCGTCCCAGGCGATCGTCACGGCCCGGAGGATCTCATCGTCGGGCATACCCTTGTTGAGTACCAGTCTAAGGCGCTCCGTACCGGCTTCAGGCGCGATCGTCAGGGTTTCGTGCCCACCCCGGCGTAGTGTCTCCGCGATGTCCCGGTTGAGTGTGTCCGCCCGCATGGATGATATCGAGAAGAGCCTCTCACGTTCGAGAAGCGCCTTGCAGATCAGCAGCGATGACGGATGGTCGAACACTGAGGCGCTCACCAGTCCAGCCCGCGGAGGAGCGCCCCCTCCTCCCTCGGGGTGCGGTGGCTCGACACCGCCTTGTCGGGGCACCTCGTCGAATTCCGCCGCCGGCACAGCGGTGCCGAGCCACCGCACTCCGAGGGCTGAGAGCACGCTTTCGGCCGATCTGGCGCGCGGGGGCAGGAACGCGTACCCGGCTGCGCAGAAACGGCACTGTCTCCCGCATCCTCTGGCGACCTCCGCCAGCAACATGTTCGAGAACTCCGTGTCGGGGGTGGTGATGACCGTGACGGCATCGAAATCCTCGAGACGACGGACCCACCGGCGACTGATCCGCTCGGGTGCTCCGTTCAGAGTCTCCGTCCGCTCGGTAGTTCCGTCCGCATGGTAGATAGGCCGATAGAGGCTCGGCACGTAGACCCCTTCGATGCGACTCAGGGCTCGAAGCAACTCCTCCCGATCATGGAAGCCCATCTCCCGAAGCGTCCCCACTATCTCGGGGAGGACCTCCTCCGCCTCGCCCAGCACGAATGCATCCACGAATGGGGCGAGCGGCTCGGGGTTGAACGTGACCGCCGGCCCTCCAGCGATGACGAGCGGCTGATCCGGTCCGCGTTCGCCGGCAACTTCATCTATCCGGGAGAGAGCGAGGATTCGGAGCAGGTTCGGGTAGTCGAGTTCGAAGGATACGGAGAAGGCAACGACATCGAAGTCTCGGACAGCCGTCTGGGATTCCATGGTGATGAGCGAGTCGCCCGTTCGTCGGAGTTCCGCAAGTTCGGGTGGATCGGGCAGGAAGACCCGCTCGCACATCGAGCCATCGGTGTCGTTGAGCAGGCCGTAGACGATCTGGAAGCCGAGACTCGACATCCCGACGTAGTAGGTGTTCGAGAACGCCAGGGCAAAGCGGATGTTCCCGGCATGGGTTCTGTGTATCGTGCCGGTCTCCCTGGAGAGCCGCCCTCGGGTCTTCTCGATCAGTCGTCTGGACATAGGCAGAGTATGGGAGAATGGGAGTATGGGTGTGTGGGAGAATTGGAGTGAGGCGATACGATCACCCCCACACTCCCATACTCCCATACCCACATACATGAGAAATGAGCAAGCCATCCGGTTCGTGGGGTGAATCGGTCGGCTTGCTCATGTATATCAATCACTGAAATGGCAGACTATCTGCGGCGAAGGAACGCCGGGATGTCGAGTTCCTCGGTTCCCGCGGCGACTGGAACGCTCTCACGCCCACCCATGCGGTCGCTCTTGATCGGCCTGCTGCCGTCGAATCCGGTAGCAAGGACGGTGACCTGAACCGCGCCTTCCATGCGGTCACTGATGACCGTGCCGAAAATGATGTTGGCGTCGCGCTCGTCGGTCGCCTTGAAGATGACATCAGCCGCCTCGTAGACCTCGGACAGCGTGAGATCGGATCCGCCGGTGATGTTGAGCAGTACGCCTCTCGCGCCGTCGATGCTCGACTCCAGGAGCGGGCTCGAAATCGCTGACTGGGCCGCCTCTATCGCGCGGTTTTCGCCGGTCGCATAGCCGACGCCCATCAGCGCCGAGCCGGCATCCGCCATGATTGCCTTGACATCTGCGAAGTCAACGTTGATCATGCCGGGAATGGTGATGATGTCCGACACGCCCTGAACGCCCTGTCGAAGAACGTCATCGGCCATGCGGAAGGCTTCCAGCAGCGTAGCCTTCTTCTCGGTGATGCCGAGCAGCTTGTCGTTCGGGATGACGATGATCGTGTCGACCTTGTCCCGGAGAGTCTCGATGCCGTCATCGGCTGATCGAGCCCTGCGCGGTCCCTCGAATGCAAAGGGCTTCGTGACTACACCGACCGTCAGCGCGCCCATCTCCTTGGCGATCTCGGCGATCACGCCGGCCGCTCCGGTCCCAGTACCGCCGCCCATGCCCGCGGTCACGAAAACCATGTCCGCGCCTTCCAGGGCCTTCTTGATCTCCTGCTTGCTCTCCTCAGCGGCGCTACGTCCGACCTCGGGATCGCCTCCGGCGCCGAGCCCCTTGGTCAGGCTCTCGCCCAACTGAAGGTGCACCTCAGCCGACGACATGCCCAGAACCTGGGAATCCGTATTCATCGCCAGGAAGTTCACGCCGGACACACCGCACTCGATCATACGGTTGACGGCATTCGTGCCGCCTCCACCTACACCCACTACCTTGATCTTTGCGTACTGCTCTGCCATTTCTCTTTGCCCCCCTTTGATTGTTTTGAAAGCACTAATCCCCGCCTACGCGGGCAAAAACCTCACGAAGCCGCCGAAACACTCGATGCAAAACAGCTTCGTCATCCACATTGTGAGCTTGCCTTGCCTCATGCCTGGCCCAAAACCGCACAAGACCCACGGCCGTCGCACAAGCAGGGCTGCTCACCGATTCCACCAATCCCGTAACACCTGCAGGCGACCCGATTCTGGCCGCCATGCCGATAGCCTGTTCCGCAAGCTCCGGCAATCCCTCGAGCAGTGATCCGCCGCCCGTCAGTACCAGTCCCGCGGGCGCTTTGTCGGCGCATCCTGCCTTTTCTATATGCCCCCGCACCATCTGCAGCAGCTCGACCATTCGAGGCTCGATGATCTCTGCGAGCACTTTCCTGGGCAGTTGTCTCGGCCTCGAAGTACCGAGGCCGGTGAACTCAAACGTTTCGTTCTGCCCATCCGATCCCGACAGCGCACTGCCAAAACTTGCCTTGACCCGCTCAGCCTCCTCAATGGAGGTTCGCAGGCCGATCGCGATGTCTCGGGTAACGTGGTTACCGCCGACCGGCACGACGCCGGAATAGTATATACTACCTCCGATGTAAATGGCAAGGTCTGTTGTTCCGCCGCCGATGTCGACCAGAACGACCCCCAGATCCGTCTCGGCCGGGGTGAGCACACTCTCCGCAGCGGCGATCGGCTCCAGCACCGTGGCATCGACTGCATATCCGGCCTGGTGAACGCATTTCACCACGTTCTGGATGAAACTGCTCATCCCGGTGACGATGTGCGTCTCCACCTCGAGACGGTTGCCGTGCATTCCCACCGGCGCGTGTATGCCGTCCTGGCCGTCCACCGAGTACCATCGTGGTATCGCGTGTACGATCTCCCGGTCGGGCGGGATCACGATCACCTTGGCCGTTTCGAGCAGACGGTCCACATCACTCTCGCTGATCTCACGGTCCGAGTGCGTAATAGCGATGACACTCCGGCTGTTCAGGCAGGCGATGTGCTCGCCAGTCACGCCTACGACAGCGGAGTGGACCTCCTCACCGGCCATTCTCTGAGCCTTCTGGACTGCGCTTCGGATGGCCTCAGTCGTGGCCGCGAGGTCGACTACTACGCCTTTCTTGAGTCCCATGCAGGGGCTCGTCCCCACCCCGATAACCTCGGGCAGAGAGCCGGGCACGATGTCGGCGATCACCGCGCAGATCTTGGTGGTACCGATATCCAGTCCTGCGATCATGTAGTCCTGCGACACAGCCCACCTCTGCCAATCGCCTACCCGTAGGGGCGACCTTCGACGGTCGCCCGCGGGAGGCCATTGAAGGCCTCCCCTACGGTGCGCGAGCGGGAGGCCGTTGCAAGGCCTGCCCTACGGTGCGCGAGCGGGAGGCCGTTGCAAGGCCTGCCCTACGGTGCGCGAGCGGGAGGCCGTTGAAGGCCTCCCCTACTCTGCGATCCGCTTCGCCAGAGCGATCTTCGTCAGCCACTGCCGTCTGATGAGCGACAGGTTCAGGAACACCCGACCGCCGAGCGCCACAACAGCGGCCAGGAACAGGTCCACCCCGATCTGATCGCCGAGATAGGCGAGCAGCGCCGCGAGCAGCGTATTGACGACGAACCCGGACAGGAAGATATCCGCCTCGAACTTGTCTTCGATCCCCGCCCTGATTCCGCCGGACACCGAGTCGAGTCCCGCGAGAGCCGCGAGCGACAGATAGCTGGCGATGCCTCCGGGCACTGGAAGATCGAAAAAGTATATCGAGACGAAACCTATCAACAGGCCCAATAGAGGGAGCAATGTCACAACTTCACCTCGTTCCCTGTCTTGGCCGGTCTGGCATACTGGAACCGCGTGCTGCCGGAGAAGGCCGGCACCACCAGGCGCTTGGTCTTCTCGATCTTGATCATATCCGAGAGATCCTCGAGGATGCGGAAGGAGTCCACTACCCCACCGCGCATTGTGAGTCCGTTCTCCATTTCGTCCGCAGGGCCGATCGCTCTGACCTCGAAAGGCGGCGACATCGGCGCATTGTTGATCAGGATCCGCGTCCCGGCGCAGCGGATGGGCGTATTTGCTATGATGCGCTGGTCGTTTACGGCCATGGCCTCGGCCCCGCTTGCCAGCAACTCGTTCACGAAATCGCGGATATCATAGTCATGGATGAGGTAGTCCTCACTCAACTCGGGACCGGCATCGTCGGGCGGCCGCCTCTTGCTATCCCTGAGAGTAACGATGATACCTTCACCCTCAGCCTCGATCAGTCCGGCATGGAACTTCGCGCTCTCCAACTCAGCGCTGAGCACTCCGCTCGACGAGCCGCCCTCACCAAGGGCCTGCTCGTACCGCCTGACCTTTCCGCGAAGGTCCCTTATCTCTTTCTCCAGGCTCTGATTTCGCTCCCTTTCATCGGCCCAGGCCCGGGCGAGCTGGGGGAACCGCGTCGTAGGGAGGCCGGACGTGGACTTGATCGTCTGTTGTGTTTTCAACGCGGCCGCGAGCAACATGCCCAGCACGAAGCTGAGCAGGGTCACGTGCCAGAGCCAAGAGCTTCTCTTGAGGCCGAACGGCGAGATCATGATCGATGTATGCCTCCGGTGGGATGTCACCCACCGCGGAGAGGTAGCAAGCGTCCGCATGGCGGGCAGGCTCACTTACCGGAATTCGCTCATCCGGTTCGACCGGTCATGGCCGGCACGAAGGCACGGCCACTACAGGCCAATCCGTTTGAGCGAGGTGTAGTCAGGATGGATTGGAATCCGATTGCTTTGGCTTCAACGCCGGGGCTTCCGGACAGGTCACGTCGACATATTCCAGATGAGGCACGAGGTTTATGGTCTGTTCGGCCTTCTCGAGCTTGCCCTCCATCTGCTGCGGTTGACCCAGCCGTATCAGGATTCCATCCTGAACATTTAAGCATAAATCGTTGTTCGGGTCAACCGTGATTTTTCGGACCGAGAGTTTTCCAAACGGCTGTGCCAGACGCAAACATCTCGAGGCCAATTTGAAGGCCGGAGCGGTGATCGGCTTACCAAGAGCGATCGCCTTTGGGACCGTACACGACAGGACCGGGAGCTTCGGATCCGGGCTCGCGACGGTTCGGAAAGGTATGCCGGCGGCATCCGTCTCATAGAACCTGCCTTGAGCGCTGAGCACGGCATAGGGCTTGCGCTCGGTGATCCGGACGACCAGCGTGTTGGGGAACTTGCGATGGACCGTGACGCCCTTGATGATCGGATTCGGACGCAGGCGGTCGGCAATGCCGCGCGTCGGGAACGTGAAGATGTTGCTCTTGTCCGGTATCCGGGTGCTCTGGACGACAAACTTCCGGTCGACGAGCTTCCGGCCCTGGACGACGACACCCCTGATCTCGAACCAGGGCAGTTTGAGGACGGCAAGCATGCTCTCGCCCGCCAGCAGGATCAACAGGAGCGACAGGATGAGCCTTGGCGCGTTGATCCTGTAGCGCCTGCGTCTTTCCGGCCTGCGCGCGGCCCGCTGCACCGGCTTTGTTCGCCGTCTTGAGGATTTCATCGGTTCGACTACCATTCTCCTACTATCTGAACTTCCGTTTGTAGTTCGATCCCGCAACACTCGCGCACCATGTCGCGCACCCGACTTATGAGTTCCCGAATGTCCGACGCGGTTGCGTTCTCCACGTTGAAGAAGAAATTCGCATGATGGATTGAGACTTCGGCGCCGCCGACCCTCATTCCTTTGCAGCCGACCCTCTCGATCAACTCCCCGGCGTGCTCGCCCGGCGGGTTCTTGAAGGTCGATCCGGCTGTGCCTAATGCACAGGGCTGAAGCTTTCTGTTCTCGAGCAACTCGACGCATCTCGCACGGATGTCGTCCGCCGATCCTTCGCAGAGCCGGAAGACGGCCTCGGTGATGACCAGACCTTTCTCTCCGACCCTGCTCGAACGATACGCGAGCCCGAGGTCCTTCGCCTCGATCCTATGACGGACGCCGGTCATGTCCACGGCCTGGACGAACTGCAGCGTGTTCTCGACGTATCCGTACCGAGTGCCGGCGTTCATGTAGACCGCCCCACCGACCGTGCCGGGCACTCCGGTCAAACCCTCGAGGCCCGAGAGTCCGGCGCAACTGGCCCTGTCGACCAGGCTTGGAAGCTTGGCCGAAGCGCCTGCGGTGATCGTCTCGCCCTCGACGATGATCCTGTCGAACCCTTGGCCGAGCTTGATCACCAGCCCGCGGACACCTTTATCGGAAACCAGAAGATTGTAGCCCCCTCCGAGCACCATGACGGGAATCCCGCCCACACGCGCCCATTCAAGGAGCGCACACAGCTCGCCCTCGTCCTCCGGGACCGCGAGCATGTCCGCCGGCCCGCCGACGCGGAACGACGTGTACGGCGACAGCGGTTCGTCGAACAGGACCTCGCCCTTGATCGATGGTATGCTCATCCCCCGGTGCTCCAAGGTGGTCACGACTCCTTCACCCGCTCGCCCTTCCTGAGAAGAGACACAAGCGCCTCACCGGCCACACGGATGTCGCCCGCGCCCATGACGATCACCAGGTCACCGGGCCGAAGCTCGGGGAGAAGCGACTGTGCGACCGCATTCTTATCCGCGATGAAGATGACCAGCTTCTCAGGATGCCGCGATCGGATGATGTCACCGATCATCGACGAGCTGACCCCTGCCATCGGCTCCTCTCGCGCGGCGAAGATCTCTGTCAGAACGACAACATCGGCCAGGCTGAGGCCCTCGGCGAATTCGTCCATGAACGTCACCGTCCGGCTGTACTGGTGAGGTTGGTAGACCACGACCACCCGGCGGTTGAAGGCACGCGCGGCTTCGAGGGTGGCGCGGATCTCGGTCGGATGATGAGCGTAGTCATCGGCGACCATGATCCCGGACTCCTCGCCGAGAACATCGAAACGCCGCTCGGCCCCCTGGAAATCCGCGAGCGCGGCGAACATCACGTCGAAGCCGAGTCCGAGTTCGTGACCGGCCGCCAGCGCCGCAAGGGCGTTCTGAACGTTATGCTCGCCTGGAACACGAAGCGTGACCCGCCCGCAGTCGGCGCCATCGTGTACGATCCGAAAAGATGGTGTCGGGGACGCAAGATCGGCATCCACGGCGCGAAGGTCCGCGTCGGGGCTGAGCCCGTAAGTGATCGTTCGCCGATCGACCCCTGGGAGCAGCTCCCGGACGTGCGGGCTGTCGATGCACATTATCGCGCAACCCTCGGGCTGAACCTGCGACAAAAACTGCTTGAACGCGGCGATTACGCCTTCCAGCGAACCGTAGAACTCCAGGTGGTCCGCCTCGACGTTTGTCACGATGGCGATCGTGGGACGCAGTTCCAGGAACGAACTGAACGCCTCGCACGCCTCGGTGAGAAAGACCTCACCCTTACCGAGCCTGGCATTCCCCTGCAGGCGCTCCAGGTCGCCGCCGATGAGGATCGTCGGGTCGAGCCCGCCGGCCACGAGGACATCCGCCAGCATCGAGGTCGTCGTCGTCTTGCCGTGCGTGCCTGCGACGGCGACTCCCAGCGTGCCCTCCATCATCATGCCGAGCAGTTGGGCGCGGCCGAGGATCGGGATGCCCTTTTCGCGCGCGATCATCAACTCCGGGTTGTCCGGCGGCACGGCGGCCGACGCGATCACCACATCGGCGTCACCGACGTTGGCGGCGTCGTGACCCTGCGCGACCTCCACACCGAGCGACCGAAGTCTCTCGGTCGTCGGGGAAAGCTTCAGATCCGAGCCGGAGACCTTGCAACCCTTCTCCGCGAGCACGGCCGCGAGTCCGCTCATCCCTACCCCGCCGATGCCGATCATGTGGATGTGTTTCTTAGTCATCAGTTGTCAGTTATCAGTTCAAAGGCCGCGCGGGCGACATCGTGAGCGGCGTTCGGGCGACCGAGCTTCTTGCTCGCCTCGGCCATCCTCTGAAGCTCCTCGGGCGCGTTCAGGAACCGCTCGATGTGATTCGCCAGCGCATCGCCGGTGAACTCGGCATCCTCGATCACGGCCGCGCCGCCATGATCGGCGACGTACTTCGCGTTGAGCCGCTGCTCATTCGTGATCGCGAAAGGATACGGCACGAAGATCGCCGGCAGACCGACGATTGTGATCTCGCAAACGGTCGATGCGCCCGAACGACATACAATCAGGTCCGCCGCCCCATACGCCGCCGCCATATCTTCGACGAAAGCGCGCAGATGGTAGTCAGCCCATCCCGCGGACTTCGCGCTCTCCTCCGCCTCGCCGAAGTTGCGTTTCCCAGCCTGATGGAAGAGCTGGATAGGCATCCCCTTCAGCCTGGGCAGCGCGGAAGCCACCGCCCGATTGAGCGTCTGAGCGCCCTGACTCCCGCCGAAGACAAGGACCGTGAACTTCTCAGGATCGAGCCCAAGCTTCCGTCGCGAGACCGTCCTCTCGGGTACCTTCAGCAACTCAGGACGAACCGGCAATCCGGTGAAGACGGTCCTACCCGCTGGGAAGCACTTCAGGGCATCTTCGAACGAGACGCATATCCGGGATGCAAACTTCGCGAGCAGTGAGTTCGTCCTGCCGGGGACCATATTCTGTTCGTGGATAAGACTCTTCCCGCCTCGGAGCGCCTGTGCGAGCACCACCGACGCAGCCACGTACCCGCCGGTACCGATCACGAGGTCCGGCTTGAATCGCCGCAAGGTCCCGAGCGCCTCGACGAATCCTTTCCCGAGGCTGAGCGCGGTCAATATTGTATCAAAAGAGAGCATCCGGCCCAGCTTGCGGCTCGTCAGTCCGACGAACGGTATCTCAGCGCTGGCGGCCATCCCCTCTTCCATGCCGTTCCGGCTGCCGATGTAGAGCAACTCGCAGTCCGGCACTTCGGAGCGGATTGCCCGACCTATGCTAATAGCCGGATAGGCGTGACCCCCGGTTCCGCCGCCGGTAAGGACGATCCTCATCTTCTCCACCATTCGGGTATTGCGATATCCCGAGCAGGATGCCCACGATCATCAGGTTGAGCGCCAGTGACGATCCTCCATAACTGATGAACGGCAGCGGCACACCCGTCGCCGGGACGCTCGATGTCACCACCAGCATGTTCAAGAGCGCCTGGCCTGCGATCAGGCAGGTGATGCCGGTTGCCAGAAACTTGCCGAAGTTGTCTTTCGTCTTCTTCGCAATCTTGAACCCTCTGATTGCGAACAGCAGAAAGAGCGTCGCGAGCCCGACCGTACCGATCAGACCCGCCTCCTCGCCGAGTACGGCGAGTATGAAATCGGTGTGCTCAGCGGGGAGGTAGAAGATCTTCTCTCGTCCCTCGCAGAGTCCCACACCCAACGGCCCGCCGGATCCGAGGGCAATCAGCGATCGGCAGATCTGATAGCCGTTTCCACTGTAGTCGGCAAACGGGTTCAGGAACGCCATCAGTCTCGCGACCCGGTAAGGCTCTATCGCGATCAGGACTGCACCCAGGACTACCGCTGTGGCGATTATAAGCGTCATGTGACTTCTGCGCGCGCCGGCCACGTAGATGAGAATAATGCCCGCGGCGCAGGTTATGATAGTCGTGCCCATGTCCGGCTCAGCCATGACGAGTGCGGCGATAACGCCGATCGGAGCCAATACCGGGGCCAATCCGGACCAGAAATCCCTGATATCGATCTTGGTGCCGGACAGCCGATGTGCCAGGTACAGAACGAGCGCGAGCTTCGCAAACTCGGACGGCTGGATGTTGAACATCCCATTGCCGATCCATCTCGTCGCACCGTTGACGTTCCTGCCCACTCCCGGAACGAAAACCGCGCCGAGACCGATGATTCCCAGCAGAAGGAGGATCCCTGTATACGGCTTCAGCCGCCAGAACGGTACCCGCTGGGCGAGGAACATCGCGATCAGCCCGATCACGGCGAAGACCGCCTGTCGCTTCACGAAGTAGTAGCTGTCTCCACCGGTGAACCGTGCCTGACCCGCGCGCGCATAGCTGGCGTCGAACACCATGAAGATGCCGATCACCAACAGCGCGATTGTGATCCCAAAAAGCCAGATATCGGGAGACCGCTTGTTACCTGTCACCGATCAGACCCCCACTCGCGCGGCCAAGCCCCTTACCGCGTCCTTGAAGACACGGCCCCGGTGCTCGAAATCATCGAACATATCGAAACTGGCGCACCCCGGCGACAACACGACCGTATCGCCGAATTCGGCATGCTTCCATGCCTCTTCCACCGCCGTCTCCATCGTCGCGGCATTGCTGATCCTGCTGAAACCGGCCTCGCGGGCCGCCTTCTCGATCAAGGGCGCATCCTTGCCGATCAGGACGACGTGCTTCGCGTACCGGACGAATGCCTCGCCAAGCAGCCGATAGTCAGCGCCTTTATCCTTACCGCCGGCGATCACGATCGCCGGCCTTCCGATAGCCTCCAGCGAACTGACTGAGGCCCGCACGTTCGTACACATCGAGTTGTTCAGGAACTCGATGCCCTGAACCATCGCGACCGGCTCCAATCTGTGCTCGGGTGGCTCGATTGTGTCCACCGCCTCCTGGACGGCGTGGCGACTCGCGCCGAATGCGATCGCCGCCGCCGAAGCCGCGAGGACGTTCTCCAGGTTGTGCCGCCCACGGAGCTTCATGTTGGCCGTGTCGCAGACGAACGACTCGCCCTCCGGAGTGCGAATCCACACCTCAGTCCCGCGGGCGAACGCGCCAACTTCGACCTCGTGCGTGCCACTGAACTGCCAGACCTGGCTCTGGATTCCGGGAGCGAACTTCATGACGACCGGATCGTCGGCGTTGAGTATCGCGTAATCGGCCGGCTGCTGGAACTCGAAGAGCCGCGCCTTGGTCGCCGCATACGACTCGATATCGGGGTGGCGGTCGAGATGATCCTCGGTCACGTTGAGGAGCGCCGCGACCCTCGGGCGGAAGGAGGTCACCCATTCGAGCTGGAAGGAGCTGATCTCGGCCACTATCACGTCAGACGCCGATGCCCGATACGCCGCGCGAACGAGCGGTAGTCGCGTCTCGCCCGCCACGATGTTCCCGGCGACGTAGGTGTGCCGCCCGTCGGCCTTCATGATCTCGCCGACGAGCGCGGTCGTGGTCGTCTTGCCGTTTGTGCCGGTGATGGCGATGATCGGCGCGGGCGAGATCCGATATGCCAGCTCGATCTCGGAGAAGACCGGAACGCCGTGCTGCCGAGCCGTGACAAGGCCGGGACACGTCTCGGGGACTCCCGGGCTGGTGACGACGACATCGGCGCCGAGATGCCCTCATATGCCTCGTCGCCAACACGAGTCGCGAGTCCCAGTTCGACTGCCCGCTTCATCGCGTCGGTCAGTGCGCCTGCTTCCTTTCGGTCGTGCATGGTGACCTGCGCACCGAGAGCGGTCAGGACCTCAGCGGCGGCCAGTCCGGACCTGGCCATCCCAATGATGTGCGCCCTCTTGCCATAGAAATCCGTCTGTTTGTCTAACGCCATAGATCAAGCACCCCCGCGTAGTTGAGGACCGCAACTGCCAGCAGTCCTCCGATCAACCAGAATCTGACCACTATCTTCTGCTCGGGCCATCCCACCAACTCGAAATGATGGTGGATCGGCGTCATCTTGAAGATGCGCTTGCCCGTTAGCTTGAATGACGCCACCTGGAGCATCACCGACAGTCCCTCGATGACGAACACGAGCGCAAGGACCAGGTACAGCAACTCCATCTTGCCCGCAACCGCGATCCCCGCGGTCGCTGCCCCGAGCGCCAATGAGCCGGTATCGCCCATGAAGACCTTCGCCGGATTCGAGTTGTACCACAGGAATCCGAGGCACCCACCTGCGATCGCCCACGAGAGCACCCCGAGGCTGCCCACGCCGGGCAGGAAGATCAACATCGCACCGAGGGCGAGACACAGGATCAGAGAGAGCCCGCCCACCAGACCATCGAGTCCGTCCGCAAGGTTGAACGCATTCGACATCCAGACCACGCCCAGGACCGCGAGCGGGTAATACGCCCACCCCAGGTCCCAGAACTCAGGCCGTCCAAAATGTAGTACGGTCGTCGCCGGCGTTCGGTTACTGTACACCCACCACATGAACAGCGCGGCGATGACGAACTGCCCGACAAGCTTCTGCCTCGCCTTAAGCCCGAGGGACTTGCCTCTCAACGCGATCAGGTAATCGTCCAGGAAGCCCAATGCCATCATCGCCAGAGTGAGCAGGATCACCGCTGTCACCCGGCTGTGTCCCACGCGGGCAAAGGCCAGCCCGACCGCCGCCCCCAGGAAGATGATGAATCCGCCCATGGTCGGCGTCCCCTGCTTGGCTCGGTGTCGCTCCGGAACGTCCTCGCTGATCGTCTGGCGAACCTTCAGCCGCGCCAGCATCCGGATGAGCACCGGCCCGACCAAGAGTGAGACGATCGACGCGACTATGAATGCGATCGCCGCCTCATACACTTAGCAGAATCCTCACGATCTCTTCCATTCTCATCGCGCGAGAGCCCTTGACCAGCACCGCGTCACCGCTCTTGACCTGAGACTTGAGGCCGGCGGCGGCCGACAAGCCATCGGGATACCACTCGATGTTCTCCTCCGGGTAGCCGGCGCTCTTCGCGCCTTCCACAATGTCAGCGGCGAGTTCGCCCACCGCCACGAGCTTGTCCACTCCGCTCCTCGCAACCGTCGACCCGATATCCCTGTGCGCCTTCGGCGCGTAGTCACCCAGTTCGAGCATGTTTCCCAGAACGACGATTTTCCGGTCGTAGCCGGCAAGGGCCTGCAGAGTCTTCAGGGCCGCACATACCGAGGCGGGACTCGCGTTGTATGCATCATTCAGCACGGTGAAGCCCTGCCTCGATCTGATCAATTCCATGCGCATCGAAGGCTGAGTGAAGTTCTCGAGTCCATCCTTGACCGTGGAGAGGTCGACTCCCATGCCGATGGCTACTGCTGCGGCCGCCAGCGCATTGAACACATTGTAGTTGCCGATCACCGGCAAGGAAACCTTGATCGTTGCGCCTTCCTTCATGATCGCGCAAGTCCAGCGCCCTTCCTTCGACTGCTTGATCCGCGCGCCGACTATGTCCGCGTCCTGCGACGATCCAAAGCTGATCACCCGTCCGCCAAAGCGGTCTCTCATCACGGTGAAGTATCCGTCCTCCGCGTTCAGGATCGCGAGACCGTCGGGTGGAAGCTCCTGCAACAACTCCGATTTCGCTTCGGCGATCGCCCCCTGTGAGCCCAAGCGCTCGATGTGCGAGATGCCAATGTTCGTTATCACGCCGATCTCCGGCTTGGCGATCTGAGCGAGTCGGCGTATCTCTCCTATGCCTCGCATCGCCATCTCGAGCACGGCCACCTCATGGCTCGGTTGTAACTGGAAGAGCGTCAGGGGAACCCCGATCTCGTTGTTGTAGTTCATCTCATTCTTGAGCACTCGCCACTTGCGCTCGAGGATGGCCGACAGCATCTCCTTCGTGGTCGTCTTGCCAACGCTTCCCGTGATGCCTATCACCCGGACATCGAACTTCGAACGGTAGTAGGCCGCCAGGTCACCGAGCGACCAGAGCACGTCCTGCACCTTGACCACCGGCTTGTCGAGGCCAGTGGGGACCGCTGACTCATCCGAGACGATCAGTCCGCCCGCGCCGGCCTCGAGCGCGGTGACGATGAACCTGTGCCCGTCGGAGTTCTCTCCCTTGAGAGCGAAGAACAGATCGCCTGCTTGCAGAGTGCGAGTATCTATGCTGACTCCGGTGATCGCGGAATCCATATCTCCGGCGATCAGCGCGCCGTCCACGGCTTGCGTAACTTCTGCAAGTGTCAGCTTTTCCAAGTGTTCCTCAATCGTTTGTAGTGGCCGTGCCTCAGTGCCGGCCATACACCCTCGCTGGCCGGCACTGAGGCACGGCCACTACATCAAACACTACATCCGCCTGCTGGCCGGCACCGAGGCACGACCACTACGGTTTGCAGCCCAGCATTTCACGGACGACTTCACGGTCGTCGAAATGGATCGTTCGATCCTTGAATATCTGGTACGTCTCGTGCCCCTTGCCGGCGATGACTACGATATCTCCCGCCGATGCCGCTTCCAGGGCGCGTCCGATCGCATCACGCCGGTCCGCAACCACTTCGACCGACGCCCTTCGGCTGCCGTTGATCCCGGTGAGCACCTCATCGATGATCGCTTGCGGCTCTTCGGTCCGCGGGTTGTCTGAAGTGACAATGCACACGTCAGCCAACTCGGATGCGATGCGGCCCATGATCGGCCTCTTCGCGCGATCTCTGTCGCCACCGCAGCCGAAAACCACCAGCAGCCGGTTTCCCGCGATCTCCCTGGCCGAGCGAAGGACGTTCTCCAGGCCATCCGGAGTATGGGCGTAGTCCACGATCACCGCGAAGTCCTGCGCGCAGTCGACCGATTCGAACCTGCCTGAAACCGCCGGAACCGCCTCGAGTCCCGCTCTGATCTCATCAATGTTCAGGCCGAGCGCCACCCCGACTCCGATCGCAGCGAGGGAATTGTACACATTGAAGAGACCGCCGAGCCTCATTTGGACGTCGAACTCACCCGCCGGGCAGACCGCGTGGAACTCGATTCCCCGCGCGGTGGCATTGATCCCCGAGGCGCGGATGTCGGCCGGTCCGCGGACACCATATGTCAGCGCCTTGCCGGCGGTCGCATGTACGACCCGCTCGCCATAGGGATCGTCGATGTTCACGACACTGGTGAATGGCTTGTCGGAGGACTTCGGGTACTCACGGAAGAGCTTCAGCTTGGTGTCGAAGTACTCGTCCATGGTCTTGTGGAAATCCAGATGGTCCTGCGTCAGATTGGTGAAAACGCCGATATCGAACTCGCATCCGACCGTGCGCTGCATGTACAGCGCGTGCGATGAGACCTCCATCACGGCGGATCCGATGCCCTCAGAAACCAGCTTGGCAAAGAGGGCCTGGAGATCGACCGATTCAGGAGTCGTCCTGCCGGTCTCGATCTCGACGCCGTTCATCAACGCGCCTAGTGTCCCGATGACGCCGGTCGGACGCCCCGCATGTCGGAGCATGCTCTCGATCAGATAAGTCGTCGTGGTCTTGCCGTTGGTGCCCGTGATGCCGACCAGTTTGAGCCGGCGGGACGGGTGATCGTAGAAGGTGCTCGCCAGTACGGGAAGCGCATCGCGGGTATTCGGGACGACCACGACGGGGATGTGTGCATCAGCGGGCACTCTCTCCGGCCTCTCGACAACGAGAGCGGATGCGCCCGCTGCGATCACCTGGGCGATGAAATCGTGCCCGTCGAACTTCTCGCCTCGAATGCAGACGAAGAGAGACCCCGGGGCGGCATGCCTGGAGTCGTACACGACGGATATGATATCAGGGTCCGCCGCCGACCTGATCTCCCTTGTCGGCAGCGACTCCGCTAGCTGGCTGAGTAACATCTCTTCAAACCTCGGAGTGCCGGCTGAGAATAGTCGGCAGACTCACCGCACGATTATAGCACGCGCGGTGGCAGCACCAATAGGAGCAATAGGACCTATGCTCGGTCGCGGGTCTTGCGGGCTCCGCCGGTTGCACGGCTTCCTGCAGTCTCACCAGCGACCGGCGTCGGAGGCTCGATCTGGTCCGGCGCAACCTTGAAGTGCCACATCGCCATCCGACCTATCTCCTTGAACACGGGCGCCGCACAGGTTGCGCCCCAGTGGATGCCTTTCGGTTCGTCAACCGAGACCAGAATTGCCGCCCGCGGGTTGCTGGTCGGCAGGAATCCGACAAACGACGCGACAAACTTGCCGTTGTTGTAGCTGCCGTTCACCGCCTTCTGAGCGCTGCCGGTCTTTCCACCCGTCTGGTATCCTTCGACGACGGCCGGCTTTCCCGTGCCCTCCACGCATACGTCGCGCAGCATTTCGGTCACGGCCCTGGCGACATCTGCCGAGACAACCCGCCTGACGACCTCCGGCTTGTTGTCTCGATACAGGGTACCGTCCGGGCGACGGATCTGCTTGATGATGTGCGGCTTCATCATGACGCCATCGTTCGCGACGGTGGCGTAGGCGTTGGCAAGTTGAAGCGGAGTAACGACGATTCCCTGGCCGAATCCGATATTCGCGACCCGGACGTCCTCCCAGTCCTTCCAAACTCCCGGCCAACCCGTCATCTCGCCCATCATCCCGGTCCCAGGCCTGTCATAGAAGCCGAACTTCTTTTCGTACTCGAAGAGTCTCTCCTTGCCGAGACGGAATGCGATGCCGGCAGCGGCCATGTTGCAGGAGTACTTCAGGCACTTGGCCACATTGCAGACTCCGTGTCCGCCCATGAACGGCGCATGGAGCGAGCACCGGACGGTCCGATTCCCGACGCGCATGCTCCCATTGCACTGGAAGGTAGTATCGTAGTCGATCGACTTCGTCTCGAGCCCTGCGCAGGCGGTGATCGTCTTGAGCGTCGAGCCCGGTTCATAGAGGTCGGTGACTGCACGGTTTCGGCGGTCATTGGCCTCGGAGTTGGCCACGTCGTTCGGGTCGTAGCTGGGCATGTTGGCCAGAGCAGTGATCTCGCCCGTTCTGGGATCGATCACTACGGCGGACGCACCGGCGGCGGAGTACTTGTCATAGGACTTGAACAATTCCGCTTCGACCGAGTGCTGGATGGTAGAGTCGATTGTCAGCACGAGATCCATGCCGTCCACCGGCTCGACCCGCTGGCGTCTTGTGCCGGGGATGAACTTGCCCCTGGCATCGACCTCGGTGATCACGAAGCCGTCCGTACCTCGGAGGTACTTGTCGCAGATGTTCTCGATCCCTTCCCTGCCGAGGCCGTCGATATCCGTGAAACCGACGACGTGAGACGCGAGTTGGCCGCCGGGGTAGACCCTCGACATGATCGGCACGGCCTCGACACCGTAGATCTTCGCCGCCTCGATGTTTCTCCCGACATCCGTACTGGCCCGTCTGGTCAGAAACACGAACCGCTTGTCACTGGTGATCTTCTCCAGAACCTTCTCTTTCGGCCAACCGAGGATTCCTGAGAGCTTCTCGGCGGCCGCATCCTTGTCCTTGATCTTCTGAGGCCACGACTGGATATCGTACAGCTCGACTGTGATCGCGAGTTCCTTGCCATTGCAGTCGAAGATGGTACCGCGACGGGCGGGAAGCTTGATCTTCCGCAGGCGGAATTCCTCGGCCTTGTCCCTGTAGTGGGGGGCGCTTAGCACTTGAATATAGAAAAACCTGGCCCCGAGCGCCAGGTACAGCAGTGCCATTATGCATAGCGTCCGGTTCATCCGGCCGCGAACAAGCTTACCACTTGGTAGGCGACGTCTTCTCATCGGCCCCATCCTGATGTGTTACATTCGGCGGTCAGTCCTGAGCGTTCTGTGCCAGGTGCGACTCTACCTGCGTATCCAGGTAGACCATCTTCTCGCCTGCGAGCATCCCATTCTCCTGGGCGAACTGGGCGACTCTGGCCGGCTGGCGCAGGTTGTCCAGGTTCACCTCGAGCTTCTCGTTCTCTATTCGCAGGTCCCGTAGCTGCGATAGAAGCTCGCCCTTGTGATAGCCTTCCTCGGTCACTCTGGCGTATGCGCCAACGTACACTGTTAGCACAAAGCAGATGATCGACGCAAGCAGCAGGATGCCCACCATCTTATTGGCAAATATCCGAAGAATCAGGCTCTTCTTCTTTCGTTCTGCTGCCTTCTTAGCGGAATGCTGCCTTACCTCCAGCTTCTTCTGCGCCAACATTTCCGATCACTCCTTCGTTGCCAGCTTCCTCGCAGCACGGAGCTTGGCCGCCCGTGCCCGAGGATTTGCGTCGACCTCGTTCGGCGATGCCGTCACGGGTCGCTTCGTCAGTGTTTCGAGTTCCTTCTCCGCTCCACACGAGCAGATCGGCAGGCCGGGCGGGCACGTACATCTGCCCGAGCGCCTCAGAAAACTATCCTTTACGATCCTGTCCTCGAGTGAGTGCCAGGACAGGACTACGATCCTGCCATCGTTCGCAAGCAGTCCCATTGCCGCATCGAGACCGGTCCGGAGCGATTCCAACTCGCGGTTCACAGTGATTCTCAAGGCCATGAAGGTACGGGTCGCGGGATGGATATCCTTCGGCCTCGCCGCTGACGGCATCGCCGCCAGGATGACATCCACCAACTCGCCGGTGGTCTCGATCGGCTTCCGGGTACGCCGCTCGGCGATGAACTGCGCGATCCGTCTCGCCCAGCGCTCCTCGCCGTAGTCCCGGATGATCTCCGTGAGATGCTTCTCGGAGTACGAGTTCACGACGTCTCGGGCGGTCAGGCGCTGAGCCCGATCCATCCTCATGTCGAGCCGTGCGTCATGCCGAAAGCTGAACCCTCGCTCGGAGGCATCCAACTGATGGGAGGAAACCCCCAAGTCGAGGAGCACGCCGTTGACTGCCTGGATATCAAGGTCCCGGGCGATTGCTTCCACGTTACTGAAATCGCCCTTCACAAGTGTTACGTTACTGGAAAAACCGGACAACCGCTTCGATGCCGCTTCCAGGGCTTCTTCGTCCCGGTCAATCCCGATCAGCCGTCCGCCGGGCAGGATGCGCTTCACGATCTCGATCGCGTGTCCCCCGCCTCCCACCGTTCCGTCGATGACGGTATCCCCGCTCTGGGGATCCAGATACTGCAGTACTTCCGCGAGCATAACGGGAACGTGGAATTCCTGCATGTCAATCCGGGGACTCAGCCCATCCCAACCTCTCTGGCAGATTCGCTGATCAGGTCATCGGTCGTGGCAGAGGCAAGCTCATCCCATCGCTGCTTGCTCCAGATCTCCAGGCGATTGACAGCGCCGATGATCATGACTTCTTTGTCGATCATGGCATGTTCGCGGAGAGTCGAGGTAAGCGCTACTCTGCCCTGTCCGTCGGTGGTGGCGTCTACGGCTTCGCCCGAGAAGAACCTCTGAAGACGATGCGCGTTGTGGTCGAGCATCGTCTGAGCGTCGAGCCGTTTTTCGAGGTCAGCAAATTCTTCTTCCGTGAAGACCCACAGACAGTTGTCTACCCCTTTGGTGATAACGAACTTCTCACCGAGGAGCAGTCTGAACTTCTGTGGGATTATTACTCGCCCTTTGTCGTCGAGACTGTGGGCGAAACCTCCACGGAACATGTCCTAGCCTCCACCGAGTTACTATTCAGCCCCACTTGCCTCCACAGTTTACTGCCGACGCCCCTACTTGTCAACCCTTTTTGGGGGAGCGGGCGAAAAAAGTGGAGATTTTTTCGCTGGAGTGGGGATCGATGGGTCTGGGGCGTTGCAGTGGCGGAAGAATGGCGCGATAGAGTCTCAGGATCGTTGGATCCGTTGACGACACGCAAGACTTCGGATATACTGCATGTATGGTATTCAAGGTGGTATTGGAACCGAGCGAGGAAGGCGGATACACCGCTCTCGTGCCCGCATTGCCGGGGTGCATAAGCGAGGGCGAAACCGTCCAGGAGGCCATGCGCAACATTCGTGAGGCGGTCGAGCTTTACCTGGAGCCGCTTGAGGACTACCCGACCCCCGAAGGCGCGCTGGTCAAGGAACTGACCCTGTGACCAAGGTGCCCAGCCTCAACTACACCGAAATCATCCGTGCCCTGGAGAGGGACGGATGGTCCGGGATCAGGCAGCGTGGCAGCCACATTCGGTTGCACAAAGCTGTTGGCCTCGAGGTGCTCAAAGTAACTGTCCCGGCGCACAAGCCGGTGAAGAGATCGACCCTGGCCCACATCCTCAAGCAAGCTCGCCTGGATGTTGACCGGTTCATCAAGCTTCTCTGACCCCCAAGGTCTCCTTGCCGCCCAGGTGTTTCATCCGGAACGGGAGAATCATGTCCCTATGATCAAGAAGGCTGGTATTCTCTGATGCGTAAGATCGTAGCTATCGGTGGTGGTGAGATCGGCAGGTTCGGCTGTCCGATCGAAACAACAGCTATCGACCAACAGATACTGGAACTCACCGGGAAGAGCAGGCCACGCGTGCTGCTCCTGCCCACCGCCAGCGGCGACTCGGATACATACTTCGAGGCGTTCCGAAAGCACTTCGGCGAGGGACTGGGCTGCCGGACGGATGTCTTGAACCTGGTGAGTGAGAGTCCAGGGCATGGCGACGCACGCGACAAGATCCTCAACTCCGATGCCATCTATGTCGGCGGCGGCAATACGGCGAAGATGCTGAGGGTCTGGCGGAGGCTCGGAATCGACGTGATCCTCAAAGAGGCGCACGACAAGGGCATCGTGCTCTCCGGCCTCAGCGCCGGCGCCATCTGCTGGTTCCGGTTCGGCAGCAGCGACTCCAGGAAGTTCAGGAATCCCTCCGCCGGGCTGATTCGGCTGTCCTGTCTGGGATTGGTGAGAGCCACCCTGTGCCCACACTATGATGTCGAGGCGGATCGAAGGCCGGATCTGCGCGACATGATGCGCAGGACTCCGGGAGTGGCCATCGCGCTCGACAACTGCAGTGCGATTGAGATCGTTGGGGACGAGTACAGGGTACTGACAAGCCGGCCCGGTGCGCAAGCCTATCGAGTCCACTGGTCGTCGGGAGTCTGCCACGAGGACATCCTGCCGTCCGAGAGGGGCTACCACCCATTGTCGAGCCTGATCTGCAAGTGATCGGCGCTACCTCGTCAGACCCGTCAGTCCGAAGAGGACGGGGGCGCACTCGGTGGCGAGGGCGGTGATCTCGATCGACTCGATCGACTTCTCGGGGAGCGGGTTGTGCCAGTCGAGCGCGCGGAGGACAATCTTGTCTCCGCCCGAGGTCCGGCCCATCCACGCGGTGACCGCCGAGGGTGTCGCGGACGAGTCGTTCCACGCGACGATGTTCTCCCCGTAGACCAGGTTCATCTCCACCGACTCGGCGCCCGAGTAGCGGATCAGCACCTTCCCGACCGGCTGCCCCTTGTCCGCATGGAATGCCCCCGCGAGCAGGAAGACGAGGTCGTCGGCCTTGCGCCCGATCAGTATCCGGATCGAGTTCGGCCACGCACCTGAGGGGTTCATGTCGCCGGCAAGCATGACCGCGCCCTTGGGGATGTCGAAGTCGACGCCGACGAGCCGCTGCCTCCCGGTCTTGAGTGAGCGGAGATCGTGCTCAGGGCCGTAACCGAGCCATGCCTGCTTCGAGTCGCCGCTCAGTGGGACGGTCACATATGGCGTCAGGTCGATGGTGAATCCATCGCGCGCGGTATGATCGGCCTTCTCACGCTTCCAGATCTTGGTGAATTCCTCGGCAGGGGTATACGGCAGGTCCTCGAGTCCGCGTCCACCGGGACCCCATGCGAATTCGGCCGCCAGGATATATGCGTGGAACTGCTGGAACTGCTCGCCGAGGGTGGCCTCACTGATGTGGTAGCCCGCCCAGAGCGTCTCCATCAGGCCGAGCGCGCCATCCTTCTGCGCCGACGTGCCGAAATCGACGATGTTCTGCGGCACGTACCACGTCGAGGCGATCACATCATGGCCGAGGTCCTGATACATCCGCACGCTCGGGAAGTCGTCCGCCGCGCAGTAGTGCCAGTCGGTGACGATGACGTCCTTCGGCATCCCCTCGCGGATCTCGCGCGCGCTCTCGAGGGTGGCGGCCCATCCGGCGTCCGGCGTCTCCGTCTTGTAGAGGCCCATGTCGCCCCAGAGCATCATGCGGATGCCCTTCTTGTCGAAGTAGTCGTGCAGGCGGGCGACATCCTCATTGAAGAGCTGCGAGACCGACTTCTGCTTGCAGGTCTCGTCGTGCGGGAAGCGGCCGCCCATCGTAACCTCATCGTGGCCGATGTGGAACCACTTCGGCTTGAAGAGGTCGATCGCCTCGTCGTACACCTTGAATATGAACTCGTAGCTCTTCGGGTTGTTCGGGCAGTAGCCGTAGGGACGCTCGGGGTCCTCGGCGATGTCGAGGTTAGCGTTGTTCTTGAACATCCACTCCGAGTGCCCGAGCGATTGGACGAGTGGCGCGACCTCCATGTGGTGCAGCCGCGCGCAGTCGATGATCGACTTCAGGTCCTCCTTGCTCGTGCTCCAATCGAGCCAGATCTTCGGATCGGTCGCCCACTTGGTGTAGTCCGCCTGGATCAGCAGGAAGTTGAGCTTATGCCTGGCGAAGATGCGCCGGATCAGCTTCTCCAGGAACGGCTTCGACTCGTTGCCGATGAACACATGTGCGCCTCGGATCTTCATCGACGGCCAGTCCTTGATGATCGCGCCTGTGACAGCGACACCGTCGACGGTCGGCTTGAGGAGCTGTATGAGCGTCTGGATGCCGTAGAATGTGCCCTTCGCATCCTTCCCGACGACGAGCACAAATGGTTTCGATGCCTTGAGGGAATACCCCTCGTCCTCCGCCGGCGGTTCGAGGCCGATTCCCCTGCTGAGCCGGTCGAGCAGTGAGTTGCGGCCCGGCTCCCCCAGGGCGATGAGTCCCCTGCCCGCCTGAGTTTCGCCCGCCGAAACGACCTTCAACTCGACCCCATAGATGTCGCGGAGTTCCTCATTGAGCGACTCGGCGGCGAAACGGTCGGCGTCGGTAGGTTGATCGGGCAGGACGATCAGCGTGTCACGGGTGATGGCAAAGTCGTTGCCGGTGAGGTCCATCGACTTCGGCTGCGGGATGACTTTGATCATCTCGTCCATCGGGAGCTTGGCATCTTCGACATCGGTGATCCTAACGGTCTCCGGCCGGATGTCGGGAGCGATCGTCACGTCGCGGGTTGGCGAAAACTTGATCGTGGCGATGCAGTGGAATTCCCTGCCATATGAGAGCGGTCTGGCGGGTGATCCGAGGCCGCACCAGAAGATCGGCGCTTCCCGCGCCCACGGCTGAGGGTCGCGGCGGGCGTCGAAGAACACCAGGTCCTCGTTGTCGCCGGTGATCGTCAGCTCCATCGGTCCGAGCCGGGAGTCGATCTGCAACTCATGGAACGGCGGGACGAGCATCGACTCATGCTGGTTCGAAGATGCGGCGGCATACGGCACTACGCCGGTCTTGTGGCCGTCGACCGTATCCGCCTCGAAGGCACAATCGGCGATCAACGGCGCGCTGAAGTACCCCAGACAATACTCGATCTCGGCCGGAACATCCCTCAGCAGCCGGTACTGGAGATCGATGGTGGCCTCATCGGATTCGAGCAAGGTGACATTGTAGGTCGCGGAGAAGACGTCGTTCTTCATCGTGACCTTGATCAGCTTGCCGCCGGGGATGTCTTCGGACGTGATCGTCGGCTCGACTAGGTGGTGGCCGAAGAGGAGATCGGTCCAACCGGGGCTGACGACGTAGAGCGACGACTTGCGTAGTACCGTGACGCCCTTGTACTTGAGGCTCACACCGCTCTTGGTGTAGCTGAAGTCGAAGTTGTTCATGGTGTAGGTCTTCGGTGTCTGGCCGAGCGCCGGAAGAGAACATAGAAGTATGATTGTGGCAAGCAGGTGTCTCATTGGGATGCTGCTTCGGCGGGTTGATCCTCGTCCATGGAGGGAACGGTGGCGTAAACGCCCATGCCTCGGAACAACTGATATCGCTGCTCGATCAGCTTGTCGTGCTTCATCTTCCCGAGTTCTCCGAGATGCTTGACGATCGCGGTCTTCACGGCGGCGGCGGCCTGCTCGTAGTTCCGATGCGCGCCTCCCTTCGGCTCGGGGATGATCTCGTCGATGATCCCGAGTTCGAAGTTGCGCTGGGCCGTAATATTCAGCGCATCGGCAGCTTCGGGAGCGCGGGCCGGATTGCGATCGAACTCGGAGAGGATCGCGGCGCATCCCTCGGGCGGGATCACGGAGTAGATCGCGTGCTCCTGCATCAGTACACGGTTCCCAACCGCGATGCCGAGCGCGCCGCCGCTCCCACCTTCGCCAACAATGACCACCACGATCGGCACCCCGAGGACCGCCATCTCCATCATGTTCCGAGCGATCGCCTCGCTGATTCCACGTTCCTCCGCGCCGAAACTGCAGTCGGCGGCGGGAGTGTCCACAATGCAGACGACCGGGCGGTTGAACTTCTCGGCCATCTTCATGAGCCGGAGCGCCTTGCGGTATCCCTCAGGCTTCGCGCTGCCGAAGTTGCGGAACTGGCGCTCCTTGATGTCCCGACCCTTCTGCTGGCCGATGACCATGACCGGCTTGCCGTCGAGGACCGCGAACCCGCCGATCATCGCCTTGTCGTCCGCAAAGAGCCGGTCGCCGTGAAGCTCGACAAAATCGTCGAAGATCGCGCGTATGTAATCAAGGCAATACGGTCTGCTCGGATGGCGGGCCATGAGGGTCTTGTCCCACGGACTGAGGTTCGCATATATCTGGTCTGCCAGCCGGTCGCGATGCTCTTCGAGGGCAGCGATCTCCTCCGCGCGGTCGATTCCCTCCGCTTCGGAGACTGTCCTCAGCTCGGCGATGGCCGCGTCGAGTTCGGCAAGCGGCTTTTCGAAATCCAGCACGTTAATGAGCGCCACTGTTGCCTCCTCGACTACCAAAGGCCAGGAGCTTGGCCAGAGTATCCTTTATCTCTCTCCGAGGTAGCACGAGATCAACCATGCCGTGCTCGAGCTGCCATTCCGCGAGGCGATATCCGGGCGGCTCCTTGACGACCTGCGCCTGGGCCGCCACACGCTGTCCAGCGAGGCCGATGAGCGCGCCCGGCTCCGCGATGATCACGTCTGCAAGCATCGCAAAGCTCGCATGCACGCCGGCCATAGTGGGGTCGGCGAAGACGGCGATATACATCAGCCCGGCCTTGTCGAACCGGGCAGCGGCCGCACTGGTCTTCGCCATCTGCATAAGGGAGAGTATGCCCTCCTGCATGCGCGCGCCGCCTGAGGAGTGGATCATGACCACGGGCATCTTCCGCTCGATCGCTCGTTCGTAGGCTCGGGTGACCTTCTCTCCGTAGACGCAGCCCATGCTCCCGGCGAGGAAGGCAAAATCGGCGACGCCGATCATGGTCGGACAGCCGCCGACGGTCGCCGTGCCCGTCACCATGCCGTCGTTCATCTCGCACGACGCCTGGAGCTTGCGCATTTTGGCGTCATAGGCGGGGAAGTTGAGTGAGTTTACGGTGACCAGATCGGAGTCCGTCTCCGCAAAGCTGCCCTCGTCCACAGTCATGGCCAATCGCTCGATGGCTCGCAGCTTGAAGTGATAGCCGCACTTGTTGCAGACCTTGAGGTTCTTCTCCAGCTCTTTGCTGAAGAGAATCTCGGCGCACTTTGGGCACTTAGTCCACAAACCGTCCGGAAGTGCGTCCAGGTGCTTTCTGGCGGCCTTTCCGGCGGCCTTGGATTTGCGGTGGAACCATCCGTCAGGGGTCAAGCAGCTCACCTCTGTCTGAGTTCAAATGTGACATCAGGATACAGGATTCACTCAGAAAAAGCAAGCTGACGGGAGGGGAAACACCAATGGCACGAATAGACGAATGGATGGGGAAATCCTGGATAGTGCTTGTCTGATAGATATGGGTGTCAGGCGACAGGTCATGCTCCTTCGATACCTGAACACGAATGGGAGGGCGGATGAGGGATTCGGATTCCTGCCTACTGGATCGCCTTGACCGCTGACTCGACGCTGTCGCACATCGACAGGTTTGTGAGCCTGTCTACGCCGATGAGCAGGAAGATATCCTGTACGGTGGGGTGTGTGATGACCAGGGCGAGTCGGCCGCCGGCATCCAGCACAGACCGGTATGCCCAGAGTATCGCCTGCACGCCGGCGCTGTCCATATATGTTGCCCCGGACAGATCGATAACGAAGCCATGAGATGATTCCCGCACTGCGGCCTGCAGCTCGGCATTGAACCCTTCCACGTTGCCGAAGTCGATCTCACCGCGCGCCCATACGATTCGCTCTTTTTCCTGAATGATCTGTGACCCCATATCTACCCCTCCATGGACGCGTGCGACCGGTAGCGCTGTGTCTGCCGAGCAGGACAGCCAGTTAGCGATACCCAAAGAAGCCACCACATGAAACCTGCATGAGTTCACTGCCGTTGATAGTGCAACCCACAGGCTGTCATTCTGAACGAAGTGAAGAATCTGGCCTCCGGGCAAACAGATTCTTCACTTCGTTCAGAATGACAACCGTTACCAACAATCGTGAGCTCTTACGGAAACCTGCAAGAGCTTCCCGGCACTGCGGATTTGTGGTATCATGGCCCACCGAAGTCAACTTGTTTGCGGAGTCGGATATGGACCTGAATGACCTGAGAAAAGAGATTGACCGGATCGATGGGGAGATACTCGACCTTCTGAACCTGAGGGCCGAGACGGCGCTGGAGATCGGCAAGCACAAGCAGAAGACGAACAAGAGCTTCTTTGCGCCCGAGCGCGAGCGGCAAGTCTACCGTCGCCTGACCACGGCCAACCGGGGCCCGCTCCCCAACGTCTCGCTGCGGGCGATCTATCGAGAGATCATTTCAGCATCACGAGCGCTGGAGAGGCCGCTCACAGTCGTATACTGGGGGCCGCCCGCCACGAACACTCACATGGCGAGCATCCAGAAGTTCGGCTCGTCGAGCACCTTCGTCCCGGCGGACACGATTCCCGATGTGTTCAGTGAGGTCGAACGCGAGCGGGCTGACTACGGCGTCGTGCCGATCGAGAACTCGACCGAGGGCGTGATCAACCATACGCTCGATACGTTCCTGCAGTCGGACCTCAAGATCTGCTCCGAAATCTACCTGCCGATTACGCACAATCTGCTCTCTTGCGAGAGTCAGATGGAGGGCATCGTGCGCGTCTACTCGATTCCGGTTGCGACGGCTCAATGCAGGAACTGGTTGCGCACCAACATGCCTAACGTGGAGATGATGGATGTCTCGACGACGGCGAAGGCGGCTCAGATGTGCGCGAATGAGCCCGGGTCGGCGGCGATCGGGACGAGCCTGGCGTCCGAGGTGTACAACGTGAAGCTGGTGGCGGAGCACATCGAGGACAACCCGCAGAACCGGACCCGCTTCCTGATCATCGGCCGAAACGAGCCCGCGCCGAGCGGAAGGGACAAGACGTCGGTAATGTTCTCCGTGGCGCACAAGTCCGGCTCGCTCTTCCGGGCGATGAGCGCATTCGAGAAGTACGACGTGAACCTGACGATGATCGAGTCGCGCCCGACGAAGCTGACCCCGTGGGAGTACGTCTTCTTCATGGACTGCCAGGGCCACGTGACGGACGAGTCGGTGAAGAAGGCGCTGAAGGCGCTCGAGGAGCATACGCTTTTCGTCACGGTCCTCGGGTCGTATCCGGAAGCGGAGTAGCGACCACATCGGTCGCGCCCAACGCCCGGATGGCCGGCACGGAAGCGCGGCCACTACTGGGTAATGTGAATGGCCGGCACGGAAGCGCGGCCACTACTCCTGGGACTGGGAGGCGCGCCCTGCTCCCTCGGACTCCGCGTGAGGGACCTTCGTTATCTTCACCTTGTGGATCCGGCGGCCGTCGGTCTTCTCGATGGTCAGTTCCGCGCCATCGTACTCGACTGACTCGCCCAGGTACGGCTGCTTGCCGAAGAGACCGAAGACGAACCCGCCGATCGTGTCGAACTCCTCCTCGGGCAGGTCGAGATCCATCTGCTCGTTGATCTCGTCGATCGGCATGCGGGCGTCCACAATGCTCGTGTTCGCATCGATCACCTCGACCATCGGCTCCTCCACGTCGTACTCATCCATGATGTCGCCGACAATCTCTTCGAGGAGATCCTCGATCGTGACCAGGCCCGCGGTTCCACCATATTCGTCAACGACGATCGCGAGCTGGATCTTGCTCTTCTTGAACTCCGCGAGCAGTTCGTCGATCATCTTATTCTCCGGGATGATGAACGGAGGCCGCATCAACTGCCGGATCGTTATGTTCTTATCGTGCTCGTGCAGCCCTCTGAGGATGTCCTTCGCGTGGACGATGCCGACGATGTGATCGACGTCCTCCTCGTAGACCGGCACCCGTGAATGCCCGGCCTGCATGATGACATCGAGCAGCTCCTCGATCGGGGCCTCGACATCCACCGTCTTCATGTCGATGCGCGGGACCATGACTTTGCGCACGATGGTATCAGTGAACTCGAAGATGGAGTGAATCATCTCCCTCTCGTCTTCCTCGAGCACGCCATCCTCCTCGCCGGCTTCGACGAGCATCTTCAGTTCCTCTTCCGTAACCACCGGGGGCGAGAAGCTGGCAGTGCCGCCGAACGGACGTACAATCACGTTGCACGACCACGTGACGACGCGGACCAGTGGGTGAAGGATGATGGAAAGGAAGAATATCGGTCCCGCGGACCACAGGGCGATCTTCTCGGTGTTCTGAAGCGCCAGACTCTTCGGGCTGATCTCTCCTATTACGAGGCTGAGGTAGCCGATGACAAGCGTGACGAGGAAAACCGCCAGACCGGCGGCATTCCCCGCCATGAACGGTATTCCGCTGCGCTCGAACAGTGATGCGAGCGGCTGGGCCAGAGTCACGGCGCCGGCTGCTGATGCGAAGAATCCCACCAGCGTGACACCGATCTGAACCGTAGCCAGGAATCTGGTCGGGTCCTCCGTGAGCCTCTGGACCGTTCTGGCGCGGTGGACTCCCTCCTCGATCAGTTGCTTGATCCTGGTCTTCCGCAGCGATACGAGCGAGATCTCCGCCATCGCGAAGAAAGCGTTAAGCAGTATGAGCGCCGATATAAGAACGATGCTCCACGTGATTCCTACGGGCGCGATCTCACTCAGGCTCGCAGCAAAGGAACCACTTGTGGCAGCTCCTGTGGGAACCACCTGTGCTATCAGATGCGATAAACTACCTGGGTCAGGGTCTGTACCCAAAACTCCAAACACCCCCCAAACTAAGACATTAGACATCAGACTGCATTCCGCGGATTGCTGCTATCAAGGCACGAACCAGTACACAAGCGCCGTGAGAAGCATCGCCAGGAGTGCCCCGGTGACCACCTCCTGCATCGAGTGTATCTTCGCTTCCACGCGGCTCTGAGCGATCAGGAGCGCCATTATTACGGCCACGATCGCCACGAGCGCATCCCGTGAGAAATAGAGAATGGTTGCTGCCAGGAAGAACCCGGCGGCCGAATGCCCGCTGCATATGCCACCCTTCAGCAGCTTACCCCTCGATCCGAGAACCTTGATGATCGTCACCATCACCAGCAGCACTATTCCGCCGACGAAGACCTTCATCAAGTTGCCAGGCCCCTCGGACCTGACACCGCTCACCCGAGCGAACGTCTGGTCGCCGAGGAACAACACGCAGCCCACAAGGATGGCGGTCGCAGTGGCGATCAGCACGGCGCCGGCCGCTGCATCCTTGGCGAACTTCGCGAGCGGATGATAGGTCTGCGTCACCAGGTCCACCACCGCCTCGATGGCGGTGTTGAACATCTCCGCCATCAGAACCATGGAGATAGTGAACAGCAGAACGAGTATGTCCTTCTTGTCGAGCCCGAACACCAGTGCCACAAGCAGCACGAGGACCACTGTGACGAAGTGGAACCGCATGTGCTTCTGGGTCCGGAAGACGTCGAGAATGCCGTCTACCGCATACCTGAAACTCTCCAGCACACTTTTCGGCTTGACGGGCGGTTTTGCCTGTTCGTAATCGTGTATTTCGTCGCTTATCGCGGGTTGTCGTGTTTTTTCGTTCATCGTGTATTCCAGATCAGATCGTAGACATCAGACGTTCAGACTTTAGACTCTAGACTTTGGACGTTAGACTTTGGACTCGCATTGCTGTTCATCCGTACTCCGAAGTCTAAGGTCCAACGTCTTAACGTCCCAAGACTGCCATCTCATGCCGGCGCATCTCCTCTGCGCCGTCGTCCGTATCGTCATCATAGCCGAGCAGGTGGAGTATCCCGTGCACCACGAGCAGAGACAACTCGTCATCCAGTGACCGATCCCTCTCCGCCGCCTGCCTTGCCGCCGTCTCGACGGAAATCACAACGTCTCCCAGGATGACCGGCTCCTCCGGCGACGTCAACTGAGGCTGGTCTTCCTCCAACTGCTGAAAGGACAGGACGTCGGTCGGCCGATCCTTCCCTCGATACTCCCTGTTCAGTTGATGAATATGCTCATCCGTCGTAAGCAGTATACTCACTTCTGCCGGCTGAGGGAACTCCTCAACCCGCAACAGCTCTTTCGCGACCTTGATCAGCTTTTCCTGATTCACCGGCAGCGACTGAGGATTCCTTATCAGTATTTCCATACGCGCCGGGCCTCCTTGCCTCCGAACCCGGCGGCTCGGGGTATTCGATACGCGCGTGCAGCATGCTGGTCAACGTGCGCACAAACGACTCGGTGATTCGGCTGACATCCTTGAAAGTCAACTCGGACTCGTCCAACTGGCCGTCCGACAGCTTCTCTTCTATGATCTTGAGCACCATGTCCTTGATGCTGCCGATGTTCGGCTTCACCAGAGTCCTGGACGCAGCCTCGACCGCGTCGGCGAGCATGAGCAAGGCGCCTTCCTTAGTATGAGGCTTGGCGCCTTCGTACCTGAACTGCTGCTGGAGGACCGTGGACCCGCTTCCGGTTTCCTCTTCGGCCTTCTGGTAGAAGTATCTGACCAGACTGGTGCCGTGATGTTGGCCCATGAGTTCGCAGACCGCCGGCGGGAGCTTGTACTCGACCGCAAGCTCGAGCCCGTCCTTGATGTGCGACCTGATCACCAACGCACTCAACGAGGGATTCAGCCTGTCATGCACGTTCTCGACGAACTGGTTCTCGACAAAAAAGTGCGGGCGCTTCATCTTGCCCACGTCATGATAGAGCGAGGCAACACGGACCAGCAATGGGTCCGCGCCGATCACTTCGGCGGCCCTCGACGCTATATTACCTACGAATACACTGTGGCTATACGTTCCCGGCGCTTCCATGAGTAGGCGCTTCAGAATCGGGTTGTTTGTGTCCAGAAGCTCCAACAGGCGGATGTGCGTCGTGATTCCGAATGGCTTTTCAAGAGCAGTCGTGCCCGCCGCCAGGATACCGATGGAGATCATGCCGCCAACGACCGCCCACGTGGAGCCGAGCACGAGGTCCGGCATCGAATCTCCGCTGATGCGCCCGATGAGCCAGACCATCGCAAGGTTGGTAACGCACACGAACCCGGCCGCCCTCATCAGGTCCCAGCGATGCCGAATGTCCGATACCGCGTATATCGCGACCACGCTGCTGAAGATCGCAGCCGCCACGAACCGAAGCTCGTGGTTCATCGCCATGCCCGAAATCGAAGCCAGGAAGGCCACGACCAGGACAGCGACCGACGGGTTGATCAGGATCGCGGTAAGCATGGCGGCGGTCGCGACCCAGATCATCATGAAGCAGCCGTACTGCACCTCGCTCAGGCTCAGTCCCAGCGCCCCGACGAGCTTGAGGCCCAGGGCGCTGAATACCACTATGATCGAGAGCAGCAGCATCATCTTCGTCGACCGGTAGATGCCCTGATAGTACCGCGACATGAAGGCCAGCGTGAAGATTACGATGCTGATGACGAGAAGACTGATGCTGAGCAGACTCAGGTAGTCCACATGTGGCTGCCTGAGTCCGAGGGCCATGAATTTGTCGATGTGCTCGGGCGTGACTCGCTCGCCACGATCGATTATCACCTCGCCGAGGAATACCTGACGGTACCTGGGCTGAACGGCCTGGCGCTCCCGGTCCCGGGCTACTTTGGTGCGCTCAGGATCGTACAGGCGATTCGGTCGAATAACACCATTCGCGACGCTCGAAGCGGTTGACACCAGGATACGGCTGGTGAAGAAGTTCCCCGCGCGCCGCTTGAACTCGTCCCTGGACAACTGCACATCATCGGTGTCGTCCCGGATCTCGCGGTCGGTGATCTCGCCGACCACTCGTTCTGTGTACGACTCGATCTGAGCCAACGTTGCGGAATCGGCGGTGATAAGTGTTCGCAGTGACTCGTCCGGGAGGTCGGATCTGAGGTTGCGGCGGACCCAGTCAACCTTCGAGCCGACGGATCCGAGCGTAGCGTCAATCCGAGCGCGTCGAAGAATGTCGAATATGTTCGATGCGGACTCGACGGCGATGGTGGACGCTCTCGGCACGACGTTGTAGACCTTGTCGGCAGTGGCCGCTGCTTCATCTTGAAGGCGTTGCGTTTCCACCGAATCGATATAGCGGACGGTGCGGTATGCGCGTATCTGCTCGGGACTGACATCGCCGACCTGGAGCGAGACTCTGTCAGGGAGTAGGTGCATGGAGAAGAGAACCGACAGCAATACGGCTGTGGCTATGCCCAGCGCTATGCGGACGCCTTTTGCCTCACGTCGCGCCGGCTTCTTCTTTTCGGGGTCTTTTCTTCGGAGGCCCGCCAAGGCGGACAGTTTGAAGATTGTCATGTCATACGGAGCTGCCCTCGAGCATCCGGTCAACTATCCCGCTGATCAGTCTGCCGTCTGCTCGACCACGGACTCTCGGCATAAGAGCGGACATAACCTTGCCCTTATCCGCCTTGGAAGTGGCCTGCAACTCCGAGATCACCTCTTGGACAATGCCGGTGACCTCAGCTTCACTCATCTGTTGAGGAAGGTAATCCGCGAGGATTCTGAGTTCGGCCGACTCCTTTTCCACAAGGTCGGCCCTGCCGGCTTTTTCGAATTGCTCGATGGACTCGCGACGTTTCTTGCCCTCTCGGGTAAGGACTTCCAATGATTCCTCGTCCGTGATGGCATGACCCTTGGCGATCTCCGTGTTCCGAAACTCCGAAATTGCGAGCCGGATCACGGAGACCTTGAGGGTATCACCCGTCTTCATTGCGGATTTCAAGTCTTCCGACAATCGTTCGCGCAGTGACATGGTGTTCGTCGCCCTGGTCCTGAACTTGATTCAGGACTAGTTCCTGGGACTGTTCCTGCTCATTTTTCGCTTGCGAGCATTCTCGGCCTTGCGCTTCTTATCGCTCGGCTTCTCGTAGTGCTCGTGAGCACGCGCTTCCTTTAGAATGCCAGCCTGCTGAAGCTCCTTCTTAAAGCGCTTCAACGCGCTGTCAATCGATTCGTTTTGTCGAAGCTGGACCTGCGCCAACTATTTCCCCCCTCTACGGTTGCATCTATATGAAGGCGAATGACGAACAATAGGCTACAACAAAAGCTTGTAGCGCCGCGGCCCCGCCCGACATTTGCTTTCAGTCTGGCAACATTATACCCGCGAATCGGAGATATGTCAAGGTCACCCGCATGCCGGGCCGACAAGCCTCCTACACACCGTCCGGCTGCTGGGCCTGAATCTGCTTCCAGAGCGAGGCCGCGAACGGCATCATCTGCCCGCGAGGAAACCTCTTCTGGAGTTCCGCCAGACATGCGCGCGCCGAATCCTTGTGCTTGTAGGCGGTCCAATAACAGTATGCCATCCGATAAAGCGCATTCTCGGCTTCCATGTCGGTCGGCCTCGTCTCCGCGATCGACTTGTATACGTTGATCGCCTTGTCGTGGTTTCCCAACCGCTCGAACTGCCCGGCCAGTCGCAGCAGATGGACCGGCTGATAGATGCTGCTGTCGCCATGAAGGTCCATCAGGTAGCTGTACACCACGTACGGGTCCTTCAGAATGAGCGACGGACCCATCCGCGCAATGGCATCGACGGCCACGTGCTGCTGGCCCTGTCGGATGGCCGGTCCGATGATTGCCCGCAGTACATCTACATTATCGGGTTCTGCCTCCAACATCCTCTCAAGTGCATAGAAAGGCATATTGTCGAGGTCCTTGGTATCGGCCTGGACGGCCTTCGCTTCGGAGAGTGACTCCGTATCGCGCTTGACGTGCAACAGCCAGGCGATGAGAAGACCGCCCACGCCGGCCCCGACATGCGCAAAGCTTGCCACTCCACCGCTCGCGTGGGATGCGCCGCTCATCAATCCGTCCCACAGGTCGAGGGCCAGATACGCGCCGATCACCCAGAGCGCCGCCACCTCCCAGACGCCCGTCCATATTCTGATCAACCAGATGAAGTAGAACACGCAGACCGTGCTCCACGGGAACGCATAGAGATACGCCCCGGCGACCCCGAAGATGCAGGCCGATGCTCCGATCACGGGCTGGTTCGCCCCGAGGAATGCCACATCCAGCAGCGCCTGAGTCATATCACCCATGACGCCGGTCGCGAAGTAGACGAGCAGGAACTTCGGGATCCCGAGCCGATCCTCGACCGCCGGCCCGAAGATCCACAGAAACCACATGTTGCCGAGCAGGTGGAATATGTCAGCGTGCAGGAAAGCCGAAGTCAATACCGTATAGATCGGCGTCTTCCAGAGTTGGAAGGCATAGCCCTTCACGATCTCCTCACGGATCCACAGGAAGTACTCCGTCGTGAGTGCATAGATGATGACATTGAGGGCGATGAGACTGAGGGTCACGACCGGGAAACGTTTCGGCGGGTTCTTCACGCGGTATGGGAAAAACATCTGTTCCTCCATCCGACGATGTCAGGGATTCTGCCGGGCGCACGGTCTGCCGGCGTTACCTGAGTTGCTTTCGACGTGCCATACCTGGATATCCTGCAAGGGCGACTCAATCGAGAGCGACGGTCCACCGCGCCTTGTAGATATGCTCCCCGGCGAGTTGAATCGTGCCGGCCGGGTTGAGCAGATGGATCTTGTCCGACCACCAGTTGGGACCCTCGGCCCGGACGTATGCCAACTGCCCGGTCTCCGTGTTGAGACTCAGGCTCTTGATGTTGTATATCCTCGGAAGGAGATCGTGCGGCTTGATCTCATGAGACACCGTATCGAAGAGGTAGCAGTGTCCCCACCCGCTGACCGAGAGCATCGATGTGCCGGCGATGGGATAGAGATCATGCCCGCCACCCTCGGGGAGGGGATACGTGCCGGAGAGTTCGAGGACAGGCGATTTCGAGTACCACGCCCTGAGCCGGTAGGACCTGATCTCCTTGTCGCCGAGTGCCCAGAGCGTGTGGCGGACCCGGTCATAAACGACTCCATGTGCGAATGGAAGATCGGCGGTGCAGGCGATCTTGTCGGGGAATTTGTCATCGAGCACCACGAGCTTGTTGCCGGGGGTCGAGGCGGCGACGACAATCCGACGGTTCGGCAGGATATCCGCCGAGTGCGCATATCGAACGACCGCCGACAACCTCACCTTGCCTGACGGGCGGTCGACGAGCGCCACTCCGCCACCCGAGCAGGCGATGAGGATCTGATGGCCACCGCGGACTGGCTTGCACTCGGCAGTGTTGTAGAAGCGCTTCCGGGCATCCTCGGGGATCTCTGGGTGATCGGCAGCTTTCCAGGTCCAGAGCTTCTTCGGCGGCGAATCGGGCGAGGCGGCGCCGACGATGTAGACCTCGTTCCCGCCGCAGACGATCAGCTCCGAGGCTCTGGCATGTGCGATGCCTGCTGTGAACATGAGGCAGAAGAGTATGGTGGTAGTTCTACAGGTCATGGCTTTTTGCTCAACAACGACTGAGCAGGTATATCACGAAAAGCGGCACGCGAAGGTTGTCATCGAGTGCCGGGAACTGCGCCAATCCCTCGGGCGAAGGAACCGGCTCGCGTATGCCGTCCAGCCGGAAGCCTGCCTCCAGGAAGGAGTTGATATACGCTGAGAGAGTATGGTGGTAGTTGACCAGAGTGCCCCACATAGGGCGCGCGCCGCCCTCATCGAGATAATTGTCGAGGTAGAAATGGAGCTTGTTCCCCTGGCCGTCCTTGACCCAGCAGTTGCCGGCGGTGGCCATCGGCGCGAGATTGGCGATGACAAACCGCCCGCCGGGACGGAGCACTCGATGCGCCTCCCGGACGACCGGCCGGAAGTCGGGCACATCGATCAGCGTGAGGTAGGAGATCGCCAGGTCGAACGAAGCATCTTGGAACCGGCTGAGGTCGCTCATGTCGCCGAGGAGGTAGGTCTCGCCGCCGACCCGGTGGGCCTCCGCGTACTCGATGAACCGAGGGATGAAGTCGATCCCGGTCACATCCGCACCTCGCTCGGTAAGCATCCGGCAGAACCGTCCCTCGCCGCATCCGAGGTCGATCACCCGCAGGCCGGAGACATCCCCGATGGCATCGAGCATCCACGGATCGAGCAGGCCATCGCGGTGCGGGTCCTTTCGCTCGTTGACCAAGCGGATCCAATCGTCCGCAAAGGCGTTCCAGCCCGCTTGGCACATGTCTTCCGTCATCTCAGCCTCCATGTCTGTGTGATGATTGTAGGAGTCCTGAGCAGGGATTGTCAAGACTGCGGCATGGTGGTAGACTTGCTGGTGGTGACCGGTGATGCCCGAGTTCATAGGCGAGAAGATCGAGGTCGAGAAGAGCGAGAGATCGCCGACGCCGGTGAGCTTCACCTGGCGCGGCGAGACATATCAGGTCGCCGAGGTGCTGGAGGAGTGGGTCGATACCGGCTACGGCACGGCTCGCGAAAAGAGCCGGAAGTGGTTCACCCGCCGGCACCGCAGGTACTACGTCGTCCGCTGCACCACGGGTGAGACCTTCGAGATGTACCTCGACTACGCGGACCGGAGCAAACCCCAGTGGTGGCTCGTGGAAAAACGCTAGCCGTTCGTTGCCCGTGATTCGCGCTTCAATCTCCGACGCCTGATCAGCCAGCGGATGCCGGTCACGATGTCGAATATAAGGATAGGTAGCCACAGCCACCAGCCGATCAAAGCTCCGACAACCAGCGCAACGAGACCCCCAATCGCGATGAGGAACGATCCCGCAATCCCGAATGCTATTCCCTTCAGCACTCCTTGAGGTTCGGACATCTCCTGCCAGCCTAACCAATACGGCGTTTCGGACAGTCGAGAACATCATTCGACAGCGAGGATCATCCACCTCTTTCGGCGGGAGATCAGGGCGACTTCCAAATCGTGACGTTGTCCTTGTCCGAAGTGCGGACGTACGGTACGCCATCATCGCCGATCAGCATGCTCGCGGCCGGATTCCCGTTCTCGTGAGCGATGGCCAATGTCGGATCGGTGCCATAGAGCAGCAGGCCGATCTGCGTCTTGCTCTGATCGTTCTGGAGCAACAGCGACAGATCGGTATCAGCAGTGAACCCCAGGAATGCGGCCATATTGCTTTGTTGAGATTCCAGTATGAGATTCGGCTGCTCCCCACCAGTCGATATCTGTGCGAGTATCTTCCCATCGGCATTTGTCATCTGCAGGAGCGGCGCACCACCCTCCATCAGCGAATAAGATGCGCGTGCCTTTCCGGCCGTATCCCAGAGACTCAACATGGGAAGCGATCCCTCGACGTGGAGAGCCAACTTCGCTCCGTCCTCCTTGCCGTCGTTGAGGATGAAGAACGGCTCATCCTCCAGAGTCAGCAACGTACCACGCTCCCCCCCGGTCGAGTCCCGCACGGTGACCAACGGGTTATCTTCGGAATCGACGCGCACATCGGCCCGAATCGTGCCCTTGGAGTCGAACACGGCGATTCCATAGTCACCCTCAACTGTCCCGGCCGTGACTCTCGCGTTCCCCGCGGCGTCGAGCACCTTGATCTCGCCGTTCGAGCCGACGAGCACCTTCGGTTTGCCCTCCTTGTCAAGGAGCTTCAACAGTGTTGTGCCGTCGTCTGATACGCCGAGCCAGGCCCGGGTCTTCCCGGCGGGGTCGGTCAGTTCGAACGTCTGCGCCCGGACGACCTTCGGGATCGTCGGTGCAGGCGTCGGTTTCGCGGCTGGTGGTTTGGTTGCCGCGAAAGATGAACTCGTTAGGAGCGTTATGCATAGAAGGCATCTGAAGCGCAACATGGCGTCCTCCAAAAACTTTGATTTGCTCACCACTCATCATCGGAGAAAATGAGGAAATGCTGGAGCGCGAGGGCTGGTCCCTACAGATGAGGGGCGTTCCTTCCGAAGAATTCTATATCGACCGATCCAGCAGTCCTGCGAAGGAGACGAAAGTGCTATTCCCCCCGAAGAAACGAACGGATACCAATCCTGATAAGTCCGCAGAACTCCTTGGCGAACAGAATCGCTGGTTCTGTTCGTCCGCCAGAACACTGTTATTCCTGCTGAAGGCGTTCGCGCTCGATGTGAGCGACCTGGATGTCGAGGCGTTCAAGAAGCGCATCGACAAGCTGGTCGGTCTGGTGGAAAAGGGTGAGGCCGCAAAGGACTGGAACCGCGCGCTCGAGTCCGACAATTCTTTCCTGCTGAGCCAGATCGACCGGCAGAAGAAATACCTGGAGGCGCGGGATGCGGAACTCAAGGGAGTCATCGAGTTCATGCACAACAGCCTGATGGGGGTGATCGGTGAGGGCAATGAATTCACCGGTAAGGTGCACGAGAGCACCCTGCGGATGGAGCAGATCGCCGGCCTCGATGACATCAGGCGGATCAAGGATGGGTTGAAGTCCGAGATGAGCCAGATGCGCCAGGCCGTTCTGGAGAAGGAACAGCAGGATGCCCGTAGGATGGAGTCGCTCTCCAGGGAGATCGGCCACCTCCGATCCGACCTGGAGCAGGCGCATCAGGCGTCGATGACGGACCAGTTGACGGGCGCGAGCAATCGGCTGGCCTTCGACGGCTACATCGCGCGCTCGGTGGAGCGATACGTCCTGTCGGGGACGAGGTTCTCGCTGCTGATGTGCGATCTCGACGATTTCAAGATGATCAACGACTCCTACGGCCACAAGGAAGGCGACTGCGTGCTGAAGGCGTTCGTCCAGGAATGCCGGGCGCTGCTCGATGGCGAGGATGTTCTCGCGCGGTACGGCGGGGAGGAATTCACCCTGCTTCTCCCGGGCGCATCGCTGGGCAAGGCGTTGAAGAAGGCGCAGAAGATATGCTCGAAGATCGCATCGAATCGCTACCTGACGGAGACTCAGGGGACGAGTTGCGTGCTCGCGTTCACGACGAGCATCGGGGTAGCTGAGGTCCGACCGAACGACACGGTTGGGGCACTGCTGGAGCGCGCGGACCAGGCGCTCTACATGGCCAAGCGCACCGGCAAGAACCGCGCGGTCTCCGAGCGCGACCTCCCCACCGACGAAACGGTCCAGAAGGCGGCATAGCAGAGCCTGACCAAAAAGACTCACTTGCTCCAATGGCGTTCGATGCGTCCAGGCCCTGACCTGGCTAGATCGCCCAACCGGTTCGGCCCTCGGTAGATGCTGCGGCAGATCCGCTTCGCAGGCTGTGCATGCTGCGACAGCGCGGCCGCTCCAACCCCGGCCCCGAACCCAACCCATCCCTTCAAGACCAAGTCAGTCAGCACACCAACACCCATCGACACTGCCATCTCAAGCCATCTCTCCACATGCTTGGGGTGGACTCTGACGTCAGCCTTCGCTGCTGAGTCGACCGCGGACGCAAGGGCAACGCCATCGTATTCCTTTGGCGACAGGTCGATCATCTGTGCCTGCGCTAACTGGCGCAATTTCAGAGTATTCTCTGCCCAACACGCGATGCGGCACTCCAAAGTCCTCTCCGCAAGAGCCCCGGATATGGCTATGCTCGAGAGGTACCACTCCACGTTCGAGACTTCGAACGCCTTCCCTGGGCGGGACTCAAGTCTGGGCAGCACACTATCTCGGAGACGATGATGGACAATCTGATGAATCGATCTGTTCGCAAGGGAATCGTGGTATCGCCCACGTATCAGAGTTGATACAAGGAAGGCATCTCGCATGATTCTAAACGCGTCATTCTCAGGCTGACTGCTGACATACCAGTGAAGCTGCTTCATATCTGAACTCAACTGGCATATCTCTTCCAGCTCGGCGACGCAGACCCCCATGACCGATGATATCTGCGTGATGAACTCGCGGTCGAACAAGCCACCCATTCTGGCAGAATGCTCCATCCACGCGCAACGTATGGCGTTATCCATCCAGTTGGGGAAGCTGATCTCTTCCGCTTTGATCTTCTCAAGAACAGTTCGTATCATCGGGTATCGACGATTCGCCCATTGCTTGGTACTCCGCAACGCCCATCTTTGGTCTTCCACACTGGGCGTAACACGAACAATGGACCCCGACAGTGCCCGGAGCAGCTGCTCGTAGGTTCCTGATGCCGGGCCTTCCTTGCTTGGAGCCGACGCTAATCCCAGGCTGTGCGTGCTGATCAGCGCACACGTTACTTCCACGGCGGTGCACCACGCCCAGGGATCGCATGCTGATGTCTGATCACTCCTCAGCGCCCGCATTACCTCATCCATGGATGCACCGTCAATCCACCCTTCGCTCATGGTTCATCCTCCGTCTAAGAGCATCTGGGCCAACACGACACGTTGTACTGAGCGCGGCGAATGATGCCACCAACCGGCATGCTGTGGCACCCTAGTACTCACATTCCCCGCTTCTCCTGATCTCATATCGGAACTACACCGATGAGTAGGGTTGGAGGCATCTGCCGGCTCTCCACCCACCAAGCATCGTCACGGATGCTCTAGGCGCGAGCGAATGGATGTCCACAGCCAAACTGGTAGTTCCGGATTCGCGGAGAGAATGCTTGCGATGTCACCTGGATTCATCGCCAGCACCGTACGTTCGCCAGAATGCTTCCTTATCCAATCCGAAGCTGGCTTAGTCAGGCCGGAAATGGAGATCAGCAATCCCGCCACGATTGGCGGCCTGTCAAGAAGCTTGCCCCAGAAGTCCCGTACCTGCGAACATGATACAGGTGAGCTATGCCACCGTGCCTCGCCGATGAAGAGCGTAGCACCGTACCAGAAGGAGAAATCGACTTGCTCGACCTCATTCCTCACGTCAAGGGTTGGGGACATGCCGTACAGATCCAGCAGCGCGACCATCCAGCGCTCGAACTCTTTTCCGCGCTCCTGCGGAGTACGATGGCTCGCTTGCATATCCTCCAGTTGTGCCCTAAGGATGAGCAGGCCCTGTTGACGCTGTTCAGCCTGGAATCTCTCCAAAGCAGCTTCGTGCTCCTTATGTTTTATCAGTTCAAAGTATCCTTCGTAGCTTAGATGCTGATTGAACAATGCGAAGTCCCTGCATTGACGAGCAGACAGAACTGCATGACGAAGCGATCTGAGACCGTCCTCATCGCTGGCCGTTTGAACAAACTCTGTGTGAGCATGAACGCGGTATCCCGCTTCATTGGTGCGTTCCGCCAGACATGTTATTCCCGTGCTTCTGCTAGCCAACGCACCTATACTGGCGGCATACTGACCATACGTGCCATTTGTCAATGCCTCTCTGCACAGTGCCGGCAGAACCTCTGGTATTGTGTAGACAGACATACCGCCGGAACGGATCTCCGTGTAGTAGTAGCCAAGATGATGGCAGGCTATGCAGTTGATATCCTGCTGATTCATTGTATCCTCACTTGAGCATGGCACTGCTCATCGCGCGGCCAGAGCGAATCCAGCACTAGCTTGGGCTGCCACAGACCCAAGAACACTAGCGTGCCGACTATTCCGTGCCAGACTCCTGAAATGCATCTGGCAATACATTCTGCGACAGTCACTCCTACTTCCCCTCCGTCCGTGATGGTACGAACCGCCAACTTGTCTCGTACCAACCGGCTTGTGCACCTGCGCCATGGGGACGAGACCGGCGCGAGAAGGCGTGGTCCCTCGGGTCAGGAGGGACGTTCGACCTCCTGCACGCGATCGCACACGTCTATCTTCCCCTGGTCGTCTCACGCATCGCCTTCATGATCTCCGTGCGCTGGGGCTCAGGGCGGAGGTCGATGTAGTCCGCATGCCGGAAGAATATCTGGCGGGCGCCGACCTCCGGGGGCGAGGCCGAACTCGCCGGCCAACTCCTCCGGCGAGTTCGGGACCCAGCAGCAGATCCGGAAATGCGCACAGCCCATGCGATGTAGACTCTACGGATTCTCCCCGGTCTTTGTGCCCAGGTACTTGCGGCTGAAGTCGATATTCAGCTCGATCCACATCGGCAGGTGATCGGACATCTGGTAGCTACGCCATTCCTTGAAGGTTCCTCCCGGCCACTCACCAGGGGCGAGCGTCTTCCTCTCGCTCTCGGGCTTCTCCAACTGCTTCGCTTCGTAAGCCGCCCGGGCCTCCGCCAGGTATACCGCCTCATCATCCTTCTTGTAGACCGTGTCATAGTAGTTGAAGACACCCGCCTTGCCGCTGAACTCCAACGTCATCGGGTTCGGCATGAACGCGATCTGGTCATAGTGCTTGTTCTTGTCCACGTTCGAGCCGGGTATCTCCTTTAGCGCGTCGGGAATCTTGAAGTTGTTGTCAGTGATCGCCGTCATGGTGGCATCCTTGACTGAGAAGATGTTGAAATCGCCGAGGAGCACCATATTCTCCTCCATCTTCGCCTGATCGAGCGCTCGCTTGGAGATGAATTGGGCCAGGTTCTTGATCTCCGCCACGCGCTTAGGATCCTCGGGATCGCTCTTACCATAGATGATGTGGACCGTGCAGAGATTGAACTTCGACCAGCCGGCCTTGAAGCCGCAGAGGAACGGGGTTCGTGCAAACTGCACGGCGGGCACCTTCTTGATCGGCGGCATCACGATCTCGCCTGCAAGTCCCGAGAACCGGACCTTCCGATTGTCATAGAGGAACGCCAACCGCTCGCCATTTCCCTCCGCGCCCGCGCAGACATCCGTTACAACGTGATCCCACCAACTGCCAAGAATGCTCTTGACCCGCTTCAATGCCTTCAGGTCATCCCGAACCTCCTGGACGGCCACCAGGTCGAAGTGCGAGATGATCTCCGCGATGTAGTAGAGCGACTCGTCGGTCCGCGGGCCGTACTTGGCGGTATCGAACTCACGGATGTTCCAGGTGGCGAGGAGCAGTGTGTCAGACAGGTTGCGCTTCGGTATCGCCTTGTCCAGCACGTCCCGCAGGGCAGTCAGTCCCTTTGCGGTGCGTTTTCCCTGTTCAGTCGTTTCGTCGATCTCGTAGTAAAACGGCATGTCGAATTCCCCTTTCGTCTTGGATTTTCTTACCGATTACCTTATTAGTGATGAATCATGCATCACCTTCATGATCTCCCCGCGCTGGGGCTCGGGGCGGAGGTCGATGTAGTCGGCCTCCCAGAAGAGCATCTGGCGCACACCGAGCTTCCGGGCGAGGGCGAGGTCGCGCTCGAACTCCGCCGCCGTGTTCGGTACCCAGCAGTAGAGCCAGAGGGGGATGCGCCCCTCGGTCTCCTCCTCGAGGTCGCGGTATCCCGACTCCGGGGTCCCGCCGCCCGTGTAGTATCCGGCGGCGACCAGGGTATCGACGAGCCCCTCGCGCGCCCAGGTGCGGACATCGCACAGGATCCCACGAAGCGAGCCATCGACCGCCCCACCCTCTTCGGGCCGCCCCCGATATCCCCACCGATGATGCACCATTGCGGCGAGCGTCACCCCCTTGTGCTTCTTCACCTCGGCGCGGACCGACCGCATGTATTCGGTGATCGGCTCGGCGCGGCATTTCACCCATCGGTAGTCGCCGTTATCGACCTCATGCGGATCGACCCCATACTTCTTCTTGAACGCAGCGATATTCGGCGACTCATAGCCATAGTTCGCCACTCCCGCGTCGTTCTGCGGGTTGTCGCGGATGTCGCCGGTGCGGATCCAGTCCAGGAAGATGCCATCGACATCGTAGGCGAGGATCTCCTTGACGAGCGCGAGCTTGTGGGCGCGGACCTCGGGGAAGGCGAAGCTCAGTTGGGAGTGATACGGGCGGCCGTCGCGCCGGACCCAGCGGAACTCGGGATGCGCAAGGGTGAATCGGGACTCCCAGCCCCAGCCGTGGTCATCCTCGTTGATCGACATCCAGGCGTGAATCTCGAGCCCGAGTTCGTGGCCGATCTTGATCGCATCTTTGAGCGAATCGTAGCCGGTGTAATCGAGCTTCTGCAGGCGGGCGACGACATCCGCCGACACCATGTAGGCCAAATCGCCGGATGTATGGCAATTGAGATCAGGGCTGGTGTCGCCCTTCATCGGGTCCAGAAGTTTGCTCGCATAGGTGGCCTTCCCGGCATCGAAGACGCGCCAGTAGACCCGCGTCCATCCCGACGCCTTGCACTGCTCGAGCATGTGCCGCACGCCCTCCGACCCCCAAGCGGGCTGATTGGCATGCACCATCCAGTCGGAATGCGTGAGCGGCGAGGAGAGCACGATCGGCTTCTCCTCGGCATGGACGGTCGCGCAAAAGGCGATGAGCATGACAAGTATGTACCTCATGGCTGACGGACCGTGAAGGCGTAAACCTCGCCACGGCAGACGCCGAGGACCATCGAGTTGCCCATTGCCGCCAGCGAGATGAAGAGGTTGCCCGGAACCGCGTAGGTCCAGAGTGGCGCGCCGGTATGGGCATCGAGCGCGTAGATCTTCGAGCCGGGGACGAAGAGCGCGCCATTGAGCAGCGGCATCGGTGTCGGGGCTGATGCGTATGGCGTGTCGGCAGCCCACTTCTGGTCACCGGTCGAGGTGTCGAAGGCATAGACCTTGTTGTCACCGGGGCAGACGTATACGTACTCGCCGGCGGTCACCGGTGAGTCGCCATACGAGCCAACCGGCGCGGGCTTCTTCCACTTGATCCCGTGTGTGGCCGCATCATAGGCGTAGAGCATCCCGTTCGCCAGCCAGAAGACCTTGCCGTCCTTGACCATCGGCGAGGTCGCACGGGCGGACACCGGATTGAGGTTCCACTTCGGCGTTCCCTTGACCGCATCGACCGCATAGATGCCCTTCGAGGAGCCGGTGTAGACGATGCCGCCCTCGATGGTCGGGTAGCTCGGCGTGCCCTTGTCGGTGGCGGACCATCGAGAGCGCACCCGTCCTGACATCGACCGCGAAAACCGCATCCGTGCCGGTCCCATAGACCGCGTCGCCGGCGACCGTCAGCGTCCCGACCCTCGCGCACGGTACGCTCTTCTGCCAGCGCCGGTTGCCCGTGGGGAGATCGAACGCGGAGAGAGTCCCCCAGCCCGGGGAGACATACACGCATCCGTTCCCGACCCTGGGCAGGCTGTAAGTCTGGACGACATTGCTCCCACCGGGCGTGGTGAGGGTGAGCGTCCATCGGATGCTGCCGTCCCTGGGATTGAGCGCCTGGAGCTTGCTGATGACCTCGCCGGTATCGCTGTTCGTCGTCGTCGAGGAGGCGACCACCAGCCCAGTGGACTGATCGACGTCGATCTGAGGCGCAGTCGTCACGCCCGCGCCAACCTCGACCAGTTTCGTGTGCCAGACCATGGTCAACTTCGAGGCGTTGGCGGCCCCGATCTCGGGGTATTCGGGCTTCACGAGTGGCAGAGTCAGGCCGGGAATCCGTATCGGCTTCTTCGGAACGGTGATCCGCCCAACCGCGAACGCCCGGTTCCCGGCGCATAGCACCACGGTACCTGCCAGTAGCACAAGCAGCCATCTGGTTCGCATTCCTACCTACCTCTTATTCCCTTTCTGATTGATGCCTCGCCGCAGCCTTATCAAGCGCCTCAATCACGTTCCTATAGACCTCACTTCTGTGCCCGACTTTGGCTATGACGACGGCATCGTCCTTCATGACAAGATACACTATGCGGTAATCACCGACCCGGACACGATAGCCATACTTGGCCTCGGCAATCTTCTCAGCCCCTGGTTGATAGGGATCGTCTTGGAGTGCAAGGATCCTCTCAAACAGCGCCGTCTTAACGTCACGAGCAAGCTTCTTCATCTGCTTCCTGGCGCTGTTTGAGATCACGACACGATAGGCCATGGGTACTCTATATCCCCAACTCGTCTTTCAGTTGATCGAGAGATATGGTCTCGCCAGACCTTATACTCCTTGGCGGCCTGACGAATGGCAGCGATATCGGTCTCATTCTCTATGCTCTTGACAAATTGCTCGAGTAGCTCAAAGTCGGCGATCGAGATCACTACAGCCACGCCCTTGCCATGCCTGGTCAACACCGTCGGCTCATTTCGATATGCGGCACGATTCAGGATGTCACTTAGTTCAGTTCTAGCCTTCTCAGCGGAAACGGTTGTCATCGTGGTCTCTCCCTGTATAATCCGTAGGTTCTGTTATATCTGTACAGTCTGTCTAATGATACCACGATCCGCTCGAATCTGCAAACACTATTTCTTCACCAGCGCGAAGCTGACGCTCACCGAATAGGTGACATCGATCCCCTCGGGATTGACCCCGAGGTTCGTTATGGGAAACCTGTCCGAATCCCGGTCGAACGACCAGGACTCATCCTCGCATCCGATGCTTGTCACGTCTCCGATCGTCTTGCCCGTGAGCGCCGCCAGCCTGCTCGCCTTGGACCGAGCATCCTCAAGCGCCTTGGCCTGTGCCTGAGCCTCCGCCTCCTCGGACTTCACCAAGCCGTAGACGATCACGCTGTTCGGAGTCTCGCCATAGGAGTACGAATCCGAGGTGTCCAGAGAGGCTCCGGCCCTGATGGCCGCGTCGACGATATCGAAGGCCACCTTGGGATCGGGGGGAATGGTGACCGTCATCTGTTTGACGATCTCGGGGCGCGCCTGATCCGCTTCATCCGGGCTCCACGATCCGTCCTTCTGGCCGACCGAGATGTCCGTCACCTTGATCTCCTTGACGGCGCTGCCCTTGGCCTTGATCGCCTTCTCGATTTCCGCGACCTTCTCCTGCACTTTCTGGGCGGCATCGATCATTAGGATGCCGTCACCTTTCACACGAAGGGCGACATACGCCACATCCGGCTTGACCGTGACCTTCCCCATGCCGCTGACCGACACTGCATCCTTCTGGCAATCTTGAGCCCACGCCCCGCTTGCCAGAACCACCAAAACCGCCAATACCACATACGCCTTGCTTCTCATTTCCTTTTCTCCTCTCTTACCTCTCTTCACAATGTAGGAGGGATTTGGCGGGATGGTTCGTGCCCGCCAATCCCGAATGGTTGGCCTTCGGGATTAGCGGGCACGAACCATCCCGCCAAATCCCTCCTACGTGGCTGGTCAACACGGGACCTACTTCTTGACCAACTGGAAGGTGAAGCTCGTCATATCGACCACTTGGATCCCGGATGGGTCAGCGCCGACGTACCGCGCAGGGTAATCGGACACGTTCTGGAGCACGCTTTGGAACGAAAACTGCCACATGGCGTTACCTTCCGATCCAATGCAGGTGACTTCCCCGACACTTTTTGCGACTACGGCTGCCGTCTTGTCCGCCGTTGACTTTGCGTCCTCCAGCGCTTTGGCTCGCGCCTGAGCGACGGCCTCTTCCGGTTTGAGCAGGCCATATACGACCAGACTACCGGAAAGGCCGCGGTACGAATACGGGTCGTTCGTCTCCATCGACGCACCGGCTCTGATCGCCGCGTCGATGATGTCAAGCGCGGCCTTCGGATCGGGAGCGATGGTTATCCTCATCTGCTTGACGATCTCCGGCCGAGGCGCTTCATCCGACGAATACGGCGATCCTTTCTGGCCGACCTGGACGTCGGTCACCACGATGTCCTTGGTTCCGGGCTGCTTGGCCTTGATCGCCTTCTCGACGTCATCGATCTTCTTCTGGACGCTCTGGGCGGCGTCCGCCATGAGGACACCGTCACCTTTCACGAGAAGGGTGACATAGGCCACGTCCGGCTTGGCGGTCACCTTGCCGATCCCCATGACGGTGATAGTGTCCTTGGCGCAGTCCTGCGCCCACGCCCCACTTGCCAGAACTGCGATTGCTGCCAGTACTACGAACGCTTTGCTTCTCATTTCCCTTTCTCCTTTGCCTAGTGCTGCCCTGTCATCTAGACAGGACGCTAGTTCCTACGCGTGCCAAGCTTCAATGCGCTTGGAGGTGAGTTCCTGGCCTGGAATGACAACTTCACCAGAGCTGGAAAACCCCTCGCAGTGAAGCTCATATCGTACGAGATGATCGTTGCACGGGGTTTCGATGCCAACGTTGATCACGGCCATGAGCACTTCTAGTTCAGTCCCGGGGTAGATGACCTCGTGCGCACCTCCCAAGTGCCACTCCTTTCCATCCTCTCTGGAGGCGTGTGGCGTAGCGCGTTCGAAGGTGGGCCTCTTCCCTCGATGAGTCGTGCATAAGGCACGGAAGTCTGAGGTAAACAACGCAAGGGCAGGATACCGGGCTAGCCCCCGTCCCGAGTTGCGTATACCGAGACTTACGAGCAGTTCGCCTCCATTCAAGGCTGGTGCCGATGGGATCATTCGCTCACCGAACACTCTGTATGCAAGCTGAAGTCTCGGTTGAGGGCGGCGCTGGAACCGATCAGCTACCATGAAATGCTCCATCCTTCGGAAAGAGCTGCCTGTTCGATAATAGTAGCGGTACTGGTCTGCGTTCCCAATAGCCATATGTGGGCCGCCCTCGCTTCTCGGAACATAGGTAACAGCGTAGCCCATATCGTCAAGCCCCTCACACAACACTTTGTGATGCTCGACGCCTGTAACACCGGGGTTGACGATCTGCGCAGTATGCCTGCCCAAGTCCCCCATGAAACGCCTCAGACCCTGTATCGGCCCAAGCTTGCAAGCAACATCTTCGCCGGTCTGCGGGTTCAAGCGACCATCAACGCCCCACACAATGACTCCACCTTCGGAGTTGGCGAAACCGCTCAGCGCCTCGGCAAGGGAAAGCCTGTCGTCCTTTGTCATGGGCGATCGGGCCAGTTTGAAGTCCAGGAACAGGTTCTCCTCTTCCTTTTCCTCGACCAGGCGGGTGACCTCACTCTCGCCATCGGACACGAATCGCTCGAAGACGGTTCTCGCATTGCTCAATGCTCCAGCTCTCCCCTCCACCTCGTTGATGTTGCCGTCCCTGTCGTAATGGAGATCATTGGCCCTCCTTTGCCGCAAGTTCGACCACACTCAGTAGCCCCAATTCCTCGACCTCCTTAGGCCAGTTACCCGTGGTATGGAGTTCCAGCAAGGCTCTGTAGAATGTGCGATATATTTTGGCAGGTGCGAGAAAGAGAAGTGTGCCCTTGTTGCGATCGAGAGAGTTGTACCGTAGCTGGTATTCCAGCCTAGTGAGCTCAAGGGCGTGTTGGGAAATCCTATCCTTGAGCCGTTCATCCGCATCTCTTGCAGCTCGCGACATGCCGACAGCCATGTTGACAACCGAGCCGAAAAGGCCGACCATGCCGCCGATCGCCACTCCCACAATCCCGGCGGTGGTAGCGGAATCAGCAACAGGCAGCGCATAGAAGACAAAACCGGCAACTACACCCAGTAGCACCAGCCCGGACAGTACCACAAACAGAACGGTCTTGCCTACGGTCATTGCTTCTTCCTCCTATTCTAATGAGTTTCTAAGAACACTCTGGTACTCAGCGGCCCTAGGCGACGTGGGCGAGGACTATGTCCTCGACGCCTTCGAGGTCCGCGATCGTGCAGGCCGGCTTGAGGATGCGGTCGTAGGCGCGGGCACTCAACTCACTATGGCATACTCGACCGAACGTGGATTCTCCATCCGCTCGGAGGCATCGAGGATCTCCATTCCGACGATGTTGCCGTCCTTGTCGTAATCGAGAATGATGCCGGGCTTCTCCTCATCGCTCTCCTCGACCGGCGCATTGCTCAACGTGATTCGCAGGATATCGACTTCAGGGTCGTAGACTATTCTCATGCCTACGTCCGTTCTTAGGCGGCGACATCGACCCGTTCCGCGTCGGCCTTCGGTTCGGGGACGGGCAGGCCCTCTTCACGCATGCCTTCGATATGGAACTCGATCGCTTCACGGATGAGAGAGGATACTTCTTGCCTTGAGTCAGCGGCGGCGACGCATCCCGGCAGGTCCGGGACGTAGGCGCTCCAACTGTCGCCCTCATGCTCATATACGACCAGATAATTCTTCACTTTCCGTCTCCTATCTGAGCCTGTCGCCAGATACTGCGCTGGGTTTCAGGGTGCATGTCCTTGCTCGGATGACCGGCGATGGTAACCACTCCGGGCTTCGTGGGATGTCTGAACTGCCGATGACTCCCCCGCATTCTCACCTGATACCAACCGTCATCCTCGATTCGCTTGATCACATCACGCACTTTCATTATAGCACGTCCTATCCCCACAGCTTCCTGTCCAGTGACCGGTACTGGACCGCCTCCGCGACGTGGGCGAGGACTATGTCCTCGACGCCTTCGAGGTCCGCGATCGTGCGGGCGAGCTTGAGGATGCGGTCGTAGGCGCGGGCGGAGAGGTTGAGCTGATTGATCGCCGTTTTGAGCAGGTCCTTCACGTCGTCGTTCGGGGCGCAGACCTGGCGGATCTGTTTCGCCCCCATGTGCGCGTTGCAGAAGATCCCGCCTCCGTTGCCCTCGAACCTGAGCCGTTGAGTCTCACGCGCGCGCTCGACCCGCACCCGGATCGCCTCCGATGTCTCGCCGCTCGCGATGTTCACAAGCTCCTGGTCCTTCAGGCGCGGGACTTCGATGTGGATGTCGATCCGGTCGAGCAGCGGGCCGGATATCCGCTGGAGGTACTTGTTGATCATCCCCGGGTTGCACGTGCACGGGCGCGTCGGGTCTGAGGCGAATCCGCACGGACACGGATTCATCGCGGCGATGAGCATGAACCGCGCGGGATAGGTGAGCGTACCGGCGACTCGGCTGATCGTCACCTGCCCGTCCTCCAGCGGCTGGCGCAGGATCTCCAGCACGTCGCGCCTGAACTCGGGCAGTTCGTCGAGGAACAGCACGCCGTGGTGCGCGAGGCTGACCTCGCCCGGCTGAGGATAGGTCCCGCCGCCGCTGAGTCCGGCGTTCGAGATCGTGTGGTGCGGCGAGCGGAACGGGCGCGTGGTGACGAGCGCCGCGCTCGAATCGAGCCGGCCACTCACGCTGAAGAGTTTCGTCGTTTCCAGCGCCTCATCGAGGTTCATCGGCGGGAGGATGCCGGGAATCCGTCGGGCGAGCATCGTCTTGCCGCTCCCGGGAGGGCCGATCATCAGGATGTTATGTCCACCGGCGGCGGCGACTTCGAGCGCGCGCTTGACGTGCTCCTGGCCCTTCACGTCGGCGAAATCGAGGTCGTAGTGCGGCCGATCGAGCGCGAAACTGGCGACATCGACGTGCGCCGGCTCCTTGCTCCCGATGTCCTCCATCAGGTCCATCACGTCGGTGAGCGATGCGACCGGGTAGACGCTGATCCCATCGACGACGGCGGCCTCACGGGTATTCTCGTCGGGGACGATTAGGTACTTCTTGCCGTTATCCCTCGCGGCGAGCGCCATCGGGAGGACGCCGTGCACCGAGCGGACCGTCCCATCGAGCGAGAGTTCGCCGACGACCATCATGTCGTCGAGGAACTCCCGGGAGACCTGACCGCTCGCGGCGAGGATTCCGACCGCGATAGGGAGGTCATAGATCGGGCCGACCTTCTTGATGTCAGCGGGCGCGAGGTTGATGGTGATGCGCTTGCTCCAGGGGAATTCGTAGCCGGTATTGCGGATGGCGGCTCGGACCCGCTCGCCGGATTCCTTCACGGCGGCGTCCGGGAGGCCCACGACGGTGAAGGAGGACATCCCGATGGCGACATCGACCTCGACCTCGACGACATAGGCGTCTACGCCCAGGATTGCGCTGGAATCGACTCGAACGAGCATGGCAGGCCACCTCTCGAGGATATGGTTAATGGTTGATGGTGGATGGTCAATGGAGACCCGTGCGCCCACCGATCACCGTTCACTACCGGCGCCCCGATGATGCTGGGACGGATGCCGTCTATCGAGGGGTATTATAGCAGGCGTCGTGTCGATAGACAAGGGGCGGGGGCGGAGTGAGGGAGTATGGGAGTATCGGAGTGTGGGAGTACGGGAGTGTGGGAGTGTGGGAGTACGGGAGTGTGGGAGTGTGGGAGTACGGGAGTGGGAGAAAGAGCGCTGTGAGAGAGGGTGACTCCCACAGCGCTCTTTGAGATGTTGCGCGTCTAGAGGCCGGGAGGAGGGGGAGGGCCGTCGCCGCCGCCTCCACCGCCGTCGGGATTGACGACCGTGAGTGTCCGCTCGGCGGAGATCATGTGACCGTCAGCCAATCGGACCATCGCCCGCAGGTGTATGGTCGAACCGACCGCCCCGGGTGAAAGGGTGAAGGAGTAGCCTCCATTCGTGACCTGGCCCGCAGCGCCTGAGACCGTCCAGACCGCCCGGTATGGCTCCCGGACATTCCCCTCGCTGAGGTTCACTCGTACCATAAAGACCGGAGAGGAACCGACCGTCACCTCTGTATCGGGAGGCACAATACTCAGGGTAGGAGCTTGACCGCCGGTTGGGGGCGGGGGCGGCGTATCGGTCGTAAAGACGATATCCATAGGCGTGAATCCGCTGCCGTTCGGAACGCCTACACGGACATTGTCATAGGACAGAGTCGTGTCGTTTACGAGGACGGTCATGCTGAAATCTGTTCCCACAGGCACGTCCTGAAGGGTGTAGAAGCCGCCACCTGCCGTGACCGCTGATATGATGGCTCGGGACCCCGTATCGACCTCTATGACGGCGCCGACAATGCCGACTCCAGCGCCATCCACGACCTGGCCCTTCACATCGGTCGTGAGGGTGACTCCGCCGCCACCTCCTCCTCCGCCACCACATCCGGCGAGGGCAACGATCAGGCCCACCGCCAGGATAGCGAGAAGGTATCTTGCTCTCATAATGGTACTTCCTTTCGCGAAAAAGCAGTCTTCAGTCGTCAGTTATCAGTTATCAGTCCGGACCGATCACTGTTCACCGATCACCGATTACCGATCACTGATAACTCAGATCCTTATCGGATACTCGCCGAACTCCAGGGTCGCTTCGACCATCGCTGTGTAGTTCGCGGCGGGCACATAATACGGCACCGTGTTGCTCGAACCGACGCAGTAGCCGCCACCCGGCGCAACGTCCCGGATCAGGCCCTTCGTCTCCTCGATGACCTCCTCGGGCGTTCCCCGCGTGAGAGTATATCCCAGGTCGAGGTTCCCTATCAGGCAGACTCGGTCGCCGATCTTCTCCTTCAACTCGCGGATGTCCATGCCTTTGGGTTCGATCGGTTGGAGCGCGTTGAAGCCGATGTCATCGAGCAAATCGGGCATAACCTGCCAAAGATCACCGTCGGAATGATACATATATGGGACGCCCATCTTCCGCGCAAGGTTCCCTATCCGCTTGAACCACGGGAAGACGTGTTCTCGCAGGAAAGCCGGCGATACCATCAGCCCCTCCGTGTATGCGATGTCGTCCGATATCCAGAGAGCACCGATGTTCTCCTGCTCGGCGATCACCTCGAAGATGTCGTATATGACCTGGCCGGTCTTATTCATCATCTCCTCGACGAGTTCCGGCTCATCGACCATCTTCCAGGAGAGCGTCTCGAAGCCGCCCATGAGGCTCCATCCCTGGGTGAAGATGTCGCCCTGGTGGCCGATGAGCTTCATCCCGTCGGGGAGCAGGTCGTTCGCCTTCTGATAGATCGAGAAGTCGACATCCTCGACATCCATCCAGGGGTAGGTCTCGAACTCCTCCATCGAGGTGATGACGCCCGCGCCCTCGGTGGCGTATCGGATCTGGACCTCGTTGTCGGTATTCGCGCTGAACTGGCCGGATGCCGAGCGGATTCCCTCCTTCGGCACGCGCTTCTCGGGGTTCCAGTCGTAGAGCGGCGTGACCTTGAGGTAGTCGTAGCCGGCCCTCTCGAAGAACTTCACGGCATCGTCGAAGCACGTCACGGGCGCGCCCATGAAGCCGGACATCACCTCGTAGCTGATGCCAAGTTCCGCGAGCGGGACTCGGTCGGGCTCACCGGCACAGGTAAGCGCGGTTAGCAGGCGTTCGAAATCGGGTTTCGGTTCGATCATCGTTTCCTCCAGGTCGTTGTCCCCCACCGTCAGTCCTGAGTTCGCCGGTGAATGACGGCGTGTAACGAAGGACGGCCTGGGCAGTACCACAAGGCCGTCCTTCGTTACACGCCGTCATTCACCGGCGAACTCAGGACTAGCGGTTCTTCTCTTTGTAAAGCCGCTCAAACTCATCCACAAATCCCGCCAGGACATCGACGCCCCCCTGCCAGAAGGCTCGGTCGCAGATGTCGATCCCAACGCGGCAAAGCATTTCTGCCGGCTTCATCGAGCCGCCCGTCCTCAGCAGGTCGATATACGTCGGAGGGAACTTGTCCCCTTCCCGCTTGTACATCGCGTAGAGCGACATCACGAGCAGCTCGCCGAACGTGTAGGCGTAGACGTAGAACGGCGAGTTGATGAAGTGCGGCACGTACATCCACCAGCACTTGTGCTCATCCCCAAGTTCCACCGAGTCACCGAACATCTCCTGCTGGAGTCGCTGCCAGAGTTCGCTGTACTCCTCGACCGTCAGTTCGCCCTTCTCGCGCCGTCTATTGTGGATCGCCTGCTCGAACCGGTACATCGCGGCCTGACGGAAGATGGTCGCGAAGGCGCCCTCGATCTTCTCCGCATAGAGGGCGAGCTTGTCATCGAGGTCCGCGTGCTCGATGAGCGACTCGAATACGAGCATCTCGCCGAAGGTGCTCGCGAGTTCGGCGACGGGAAGCACCGATGAGAAGTTGAAGTAGGTCTGCTCATGTGCAAGGTCGGCATGCACCCCATGGCCCAACTCGTGGCCGAGCGTCATCACGTCGTCCATGCGGTCGAGGTAGTTCACGAGGACATACGGATGCAGGTCCGGCGTGACGTAGGAGCAGAATGCCCCACCCCGCTTGCCTTTTCTTGGTTCCGCGTCGATCCATCCGTTGGTGAAGAACTCCTCCGCCGAATCGGCGATGACAGGGCTGAACTTGCCGAATGAGGAGAGGATGATCTCCTTCGCACGGTCGAACGGCACGTTTTCCTTCGTCTCGAAGAGTGGCGCATATCGGTCGTAGTGCGTCAACTTGTCGTAGCCCAGGATCGCGCGCTTGAGGCGATAGTACCGCGCGACGAGTGAGTAGCTCTCCTGCGCGGTCTTCACGACGAGTTCGACGGTGTGCGGATCGAGTTCGTTCGAGAGATGCCTCGCCTGTTCGGGGAACTCGTACTTCCGCAGGCGGTCGTCGGTCGCCTTGTCCTGGATCAGCGTGTTGAAGATGTATGTCAGTGTTCGGGAGTTCGACATCAGGCCGTCGGTGATCGATCCCGCGGCGACTCGGCGGACCTCCCGATCGGGTTCTCGCAGAAGCGCGAGGACTTCCGGCAGAGTGACCGACTTCCCGTCGACCGCGAACATCATGTTGGAGGTGGTCTGCTCGAACAGGCGCGTGAACGCCCGCCGCCCGGTGTTTGCCTTCTCCTCCAGGACCTTCTCCTCGCACTCGGTCAGCCGATGCTCGCAGAAGAGTCGCTCGGCCCAGATGTAGTGCAGGTACTCCTCGAGCACCGGATCGCATACCAGTCGAGCCATCTGTTCCTCGGGGACCTCCATCAGCTCCAGCTCGAAGAACATCAGCCGGATCGTGACCTCGGAGTGGCGCTCCCGCATCTTCTGGTAGAATGCGCCGCGCGCGGGATCGCTCGTGTCCGCCGAGAAGAGCAGCGATGCGTAACTCAGCGGCTTGTCGAGTTCCTGCAGGATGATCTCGTACTCGACGATCGCGTTCCAAAGCGTCTCGGCGGTCAGATCGGGGTCATTGATCTTGCCCCGATACTGCTCGGCGAATTGATCCGCGCGCTTGAGTTGCTCCGAAAGCGTTGCCTCGATGCGCGGATCGTCGATCCCGTGATAAAGGTCACGCAAATCCCACGCCGGCGGCTTGTTCACTGTCATTCAATCCTCCTCTTGCAGAAGTCTTCCCACCGTCAGTCCTGAGTAGCCGGTGAATGACGGCATAACGAAGGACGGCCTTGGTTGGCAAAAAGGCCGTCCTTCGTTATGCCGTCATTCACCGGCTACTCAGGACTGACGGTGCGGGCTTCCATTAATACTTTACTTCAGCACCATCTGCGCGAGATTGAGCGCGTCCGAGATGACCTCGATCGCCTGCTCCTCGCTCGTCTTGTAGCCTTCCCCGGCCGCGACCTGGCGCACGACGACCACATCCACGTCCGGCTGATCCTCGATCTCCGCGATCGAGCCGGCGAACTGCTTCTCCGCGAGTTCCTTCTGATCAGCAGCCGACTTGAGGAACCCAAGCAGGCCCCCACCCTCGCCGCCTTCGAGATACGGCGCGGCCTTCGTCTTTAGCCCAAAAGCCTTTTTCGCCAGAATCACCGCATAGGCATACGGGTGCTTCGTGCCCTGGACATCGTTCAGGGATATCTGCACCTGCACGCCCATGAAGTCCTTCGGCGCATCCTTGAACTTGATCATCAGGCGGGCGTCGGTCGGGACGGCGCGATCGTCCTTCGCCTGCACGTACAAGCTCGGGAGGAACTCGAGTTCGGGCTGCGACTTATACCGCGTGTAGACGTCCAGCAGGTACCGCGCTTTCCTCGGCAGTTCCGGCGGCTCCCGCGCACCGAGTGATCCGGCGAACCAGATGGGAAGGAACAGCGTGAACACGTCGAGCGCCCAGATCGGTGCGACGAACCCGCCTCGGAGCGGTGGAACGAACGCCATGCTGAGCACGCTGAACAGATCCTGCGCGCGGTCGATGAAGACGGCGATCAGGCCCGCTGAGACGCCGACGAACAGCAGGCCGAGCATCGTCATGGCACAGCCGCCGCCGGATGTCGCTCGGAAGGCGTTCGTCCGCTCGCGCCAGTTCTTTATTCTAATCGAGAGCTTCTCGATCTGCTCGAGTTCCTCGATGGTGGTGGTCGACCAGTCGCCCTTCCCGCCGACCTCCGGCTCGGTACTCTTGCTTCGGATGATGCCGAGCAGGCATCCGGCCAGAAAGACGAGCCATCCCAGGAACACGGAGACCGTGAGTTGGATAGCGAATCCCGCCAGCAGCAGGCCCGCGATCCATCCGAGCCTCGTCCCCATCGGCATGCTCGACGCTATGGCGAATTGCAGCTTATCAGTCTTCTCAGCCATGGCAGTTCCATTTGGAACACAGATCACACAGATTGCAGAGGATGAATCGGATGTTTATTCATCCTCTAAGCATTCCATCTGTGTTATCTGTGCCCCATCTGTTTCATCTGTGTTCAAGAGCTCTTCGCAGCCGAAGGCGTCCCAGTACATCGGGCAGGCGCCGCTGCAGATGTCGAGATGCCCGCACGAGCGGCACTCCTCAGGGACGTATTCCCTGTCCCGATAGTACAGCGCGCGCTCCGAGTTCCAGACATCTTCAAAGCTCTGATTGAGCAGATTCCCGACCGGATCGGTGAGGCTCGAACACGGGAGCACGTCCCCATTCGGCGCGACGCTCAGGAGTCCGTCGCACGCGGCGCACGCCTTCCCGCCGAGCCCGCCGGCGATCGGGTTGAACATGCAGTAGGGCGTCGGCGAGTACCACATGAACTCGATGCCGACTTCCCTCGCCGTCCGCTTCACGGACTGCACCATCGGGCCGATCTCACTGTACCGCAAGGCGGTCTCACCGGTGCCGGCCGTCCCGCAGGGCATCACCATGTTCATCGAGAGGCGCGGGAGTCCGAGCGACTTCGCCAGCGCCGGCATCGCCTCGATGTGCTCCCGGTTCAGGCGGTTGATCGTCGTGTGCGTGTGGACGTAGATCCCCTGCCCCTTCAACGCCTCGATTCCGTGCATCGTCCGATCGAACGAGCCCGGGACGCCGGTCAGGTCGTCGTGCACCTCGACGTTCGGGCCTTCGACACTGACCTGCGCGCTCCTCAGCCCGGACCGCCTCAACTGGCGGGCGAGCGAGTCCGTCAGGAGCGTGCCGTTCGTGATCAGGTTCACTCGCAGTCCGATACGCACAGCGGAACGTATCAGCTTCGGCAGGTCGTCGCGCATTGTCGGTTCCCCACCGGTGAAGCTCACGCTCGGGACCTCGGCCTCGTTCCGAATCCTGCGCAGGACGACCTCGACCTCCTCGGCGGTCATCTGACCTTCACCCCCGACCGCTCTCCCTTCAGAAGGGCGATGGGGGCTGGCATCTCCCCTCGCCCTTCTGAAGGGAGAGCGGTCGGGGGTGAGGGTGCTCCGAGTGCTATCCTTCCTGCAACTGCATCCCGCGTAGCAGAACCGGCACGCGAGGTTGCACCGGTAGGTCACCGCAATCTCGCTCAGCACCGGAAGCAGGCTCCCCCGCCGGCTGAACGGGACCTGCTCGACCGCGCGCCTGCCGTGTCCCTCCCCGAGGCATCCCATTACGAGCGCTCGGATGTCGCAGAAGAAGTCGGACACCTCGCGGACCCGTTCCTCGTTCTGGTCTTCCTTTGACATCACCCGATCGAGCACGCGGCGGATTGGCTCTCCTGCGAGAGTCCGGCTGAGCAGGTGGATGCCCGACTCGTTGAGATGATACGCCTGGTTCGGCATCAGGATCAGCAGGCTGTCTCGCTTCCGAACGAACACGTGCGGCCGGATGTTCTTCACGAATCCGTCGATCCACCGGAGATCGGACGGAGCGCCCGTGTCCTCACGGGGACCGCGCCTACCATGCCCGTGAGGACACGGGCGCTCCATGGTTCTCAATGTGCACCTCCGCTGACGCAGGCCGAGTGGCAGGCGGAATGGCAGGCGGAATGACACGCCGAGTGGCACGCCGAATGACACGCATCATGGCAGGCGTCGTGGCACGCGGTATGGACGAAGCACGCGGAATGGCACGCGTCCGATCTGATCGATGCCGCCGATGCCATTCCCTTTTCGGGCATCTGCTTGCCGATGCCCTTCTCGACATCGTTCTCCTGTCCCTGCGATGCCCCGTAGAAATAGTGCGGATAGTAGCTCGAGTAGCTGTGCCCCCAGGAGTCATATGTCCCGACGCCCGTCCGCTGAGCCACCTCGAACTGCGCCTTGATCTGGTTGCGGTAGAACTCCTTTGTCGCGTCGAGGTCGCAGTCCCAGCACTTCGTCTGCACGTTGTCGGCGATGTGGTCGATGATCGCCTTGAGTTCGCCGTCGTCGAGCTTGCCCTCGTCCCGGACCGCGTTCCACATCATGTCCTCATAGAGCTTATCCGGCAGCACCCCGATCGGATAGAGCCGCTCGACCCGCAGCGGATCGTTCGAGATGATCTTGAAGAGCCCCCTGCGCTCCAATTCGAGCACGATGGCGGCGAGGATCTTGTTCGCCGGGATATCGAGCAGGAACGCGGCCTCGATGGGATGGAGGTCGCCGACCTTGCCCTTCTGCCGGAAGCTGCTAACCTTGATCTTCGGCGGCACCCAGTCCGTCCGGTCCCAACGGATGCCGTCCATCTCCTCCGCCGCGGCCGAGTAATCGGAGTACTTCTTCTTAACGAGAGCCACCGCCACCCAGACCAGTCCGATCGCGAGCAGGAACGCGATCACCAACCGGCTCGGGTCTTGTTGAATCCGAACGTGGGGCGATTCACCGGGTTGACTCGGCTCCTGACCGCCGGGAATGAGCGGCTCGGACGCCTTCAGTTTCAGGTTCGGGAAGAACTTGGCGATCACGTAGGTCTGGATGCGCATATGGTACTGAGTCGGCACATCCTTCTTGTGGAAGCGGACGGTCAGCCAGCTCTTGCCCTGATACGGCTGCCCGTAGTAGCTGATGAGGTACTGCTTGTTGACGAACTCCTCGGTGCGGAATCCGACATCTTTCAGGCGCTGATCGGTAACCTTCTCGCCGACGACCTCGATCGGGTAGTGGAGGTAGACCGTCTCATGCTCCAGCGGCTGATCCCACTGGACGGGGGCCCAATTGAAGACGACGAGCTTCCCGAACTCGCTCTCGGTGTAGTCGAGCATCCCCGCGCCCGCGAGGTCTGTCGTGTAGAGGACGATGTAGGTCACCTCACCGGGACCCGCCGCCGCGCCGTTTGCCAGAACGATATCGTACTTCCCGCTCTCCACGGGGCTGATGGACAGCCCATACTTCCGCCCGCGCGCATCGAAGGCGTACGACTTGTCGCTCGAGAACGTCGGATAGGCGCGGTCGAAGCCCTCGAAGTAGAAGCCGTGCATCTGCCCGCTGTTCACCTGCCACCGGATCTTGTAGACGACATCGGCGAACCCGTTCCCGTGCGGCGAGACGTCGACCTCGACCCACTTCATCCGGGCGTCAGCGGCCCGCGCCGGCGACAGGATGCCGAGCAGGAGGACCATGGCTATCAGATATGGTATCAGTCTGCGCATGTGCCTATGTGCCGACCCGTCGGACGCGTCTGACCTGTCTGATCCGTCGGACAGGACTGCTCACTCCTTCGCGCTTTCCGTCCGCGCCCGGAGCAGGTCCGCCTGAGAGAGGATGTACTGCGCAAAGTTGCCCTTCGCCTCGGCCCACTCGCTCTCGTCGGGGAACGTGCGGACGATCCCCTGCCAGATGACCTCATACGCCCGCTCGAGGCAGACCTTCCCGTCGCCCGAACCGGTGTACTCGAAGACCGCCTTGATGTCCGTCGGCCTGAAGACCGGCGTCGGCCCGGAGTACACCTCGGTCGCCGCCCCGAGGAACTTCACGCCGATCTCCTGCAACACATCGATGTGCTCCCTGATCGCCGTCAGTACCGTCGCGATCGAGTAATCCGCCGATGAGAAGCGGATCTCGAGCGACTTGTCCTTGATCTCGCCGAATGGCATGTTCATATCGTCCTCCTACTCATTCAAAAGGTGTTGGGTGTAGGGTTCCTAACGCCCAACACCTCTCCACACTTCGCCCCGATACCCCGCCAGTCCTCCCGCCGGCATTTTGGACACGCAAGTTGCCGTAAAGTCGCGTCCTGGGGTAGAATGACGCGACACTAACTACGCGGAGAGCATCATGAATCAGGATTCCGGCGACGGCATCACAACCTACGGGACCGGGCACGGCTCGTTCCGCGCTCGACTGGGCGAGTACAAACCGCTCGTCGACGCGGCACTCGACTCATGGGACCGCCAACGGTTCAGCCAGTTGATGTGGGCGAAGGACCCCGCCCCGTGGAAGCAGCCCGAGGGCACGCCGGAGATCATCGACCGCCTGGGATGGCTCACCGTCGTCGACACGATGCTGGGCCGCGTCGATGAACTGACCTCGTTCGCGGAGGAGATCAAGAACGCAGGCTTCCGGTCGGTCGTCGTGCTCGGCATGGGAGGAAGCAGCCTCAGCCCGGAGGTCTCCTACAAGGTTTTCGGCGCGGCCGACGGCTTCCCGAAGCTCTTCGTGCTCGACAGCACGGTGCCGGCCGCAATCCGAACCCTCGAGGCGCAGATCGATCTCGGCTCAACACTCTTCATCGTCTCGAGCAAGTCCGGCAAGACGATCGAGACGAAATCCGCCCATAGGCATTTCCTCGCCAAGTCGTCGCCCGAGCGGTTCATCGCGATCACCGATCCCGGCAGTTGGCTTGCGGGAGAGGCCGAGACGAAGGGATTCCGTCGAGCATTCCTCAATATGCCGGAGATCGGCGGAAGGTATTCGGCGCTTTCGTACTTCGGGCTCGTCCCGGCGGCGCTGATCGGCGTCGATATCGAGGGACTCCTCGGGAGTGCGCGAAGGATGATGGAGGCATGCGGACCCGAAGTCCCCGCTCGCAATAACCCCGGTGTCGCACTCGGAGCGATCGTGGCCGAACTCGCGCTCCGGGGCCGCGACAAGATGACGATGCTTTTCTCTCCTCGATTGGAGAGTTTCGGCGCGTGGGTGGAGCAACTCGTTGCCGAATCAACCGGCAAGGATGGCCGTGGAGTCCTCCCGGTCGAGATGGAGACTCCCTTCGGACTGGAATCGCATAGCCCCGACCGCCTCCTCGTCTATACCAAGCTCAAAGGCGCCGGGGACGATCTTGGAAGAGCCCTGCAGCGAATGTTCGAATTCGCCGGGCATCCGGGTCTCAGCATCGAGATGGACAACTTGCTCGACCTTGGCGGCCAATACTTCCTTTGGGAGTTCGCAACCGCAGTCGCAAGTGCTCTCCTTGGTGTCAATGCTTTCAATCAGCCGGATGTGGCCACCGCCAAAAAGAAGACGCAGGAATTCCTCGACGAGCACAAGGCGAAGGGGGAGTTCGGGCCGCTGACGAAGCTCGCGGACGATGACAATCTGATCCTCTACGCCGACGATGAGACCAAAGCGACACTCGATCTCCTCCGCGTGACCGGCCCATATCCTGATGCGACGCCCGAATCGGTGCTACATGCGCATCTCCAGCGCCTCGAGCCGGGGAACTATATCGCGTTGCTGGCGTTCATGGAGCGCACGCCCGATGCCGAGATCATCCTCGGCACGATTCGGGCCAAGCTGGCCAACCGCTACAAGGCCGCGACAACGATCGGATACGGCCCGAGGTTTCTCCACTCCACAGGCCAGTTCCACAAGGGCGGACCGAACAACGGGCTTTTCATTCAGATCACCGCACGCGACCCCGTAGACGTCGAGATCCCCGGCGAGAAGTACACATTCGCGGTTCTGAAGGACGCCCAGGCGCTCGGCGACTTCACCACCCTGCGCGAGAAGGGCCGCCGCATCATCCGCATACACCTCAGGCGTGACGTCAGCGCCGGCCTCAAGTCGTTGTACGGCATCACAGCCCGCCTCTGCGGGCCGGCGCGCCCAAGCACCATCACACAAGAAGGAACAGATCGCACGTGAGACTATCGGACGAACTGATCGGCACGAAATGCGATATCGCGCCATTCGGGCGACTCAGCTACTGGACGGGGAGCGACCCCCTGACGCTGACCCGGTGCGACGCCCCGGACCTGCAGCCCGTCAACCGGGAGGAACAAGGCGGCAGGCATCTGGGCATCGAGTGGGAGTATCCGCGCCAGTTCTCCAGTGTGGTGATCCGGTTCGACGAGGGGCGAGCGCCTTGCCCGAAGGACGTCCAACTCCAGTACTGGGTGCACAATTGGCCCTCCGACTTCGCGGGTGGCTGGACGGCGGTGGATGATCCCTACAACGGCAAATGGGTGACGGCGAACGGCGAGTTTCGCGTTGACGGCAGCACCTGGACCTTCATGTTCGACCCCCTCGACATCACCGAGATCAGTCGCGCAACCGACTTCGCGGTCACATATCGGCAGTCGTACCGCGTGCGACTGCTCTTCAAGGGCGAATCGGAGCCGGGGATCGCCGGCCTCGAGGTCTACTCCGACTCGACCTGGCGGGAGGCGGCCCTCCGAATCGAATTCGGGCTCAGGGATGGCGGCTTGACGTACTCGGGGCCGATCGAGGTCCACAACGGGTACATCCTTTCGACGGATGATTCCGATCCGAGGTCGGTTGCCGTGAACGTCCTGTATGCGGAGACCTGCAACTATGGCGTCGAACGGAGCGCGCCGACTCCACCGGACCGGACGATCATTACCGTGGCCGGATTCTCGTTCCTGGTGACGGACGCTCTGGATGGCGGCATCGACGTCCCCGACCACGGGGTGTTCGTCAGCAACCGTAGGGGAGGCCTTCAACGGCCTCCAGATCGGGAGGCCGTTGAAGGCCTCCCCTACGGTCAATCGCTTCCCATCTATGACCGGATTCTCACGGAGCCGGAGCAGACGTTCGAGCGCGCTCGTCGGGAGATCCCTCAACTCATCAAGACGCGACAGGGCGCATGGGGGCGTTACCTCCCGATCGGATGCGATGCCAACCGCCAGGAGTTCGCCGTGCGGTTCAATGGCGAGATCTTCGCGGACAAGCATGAACTCAAACTGGTGGGCAGGGATCCGGCACGGCTTCTATGGCCCGGTCCGGCCATCCACTTCAAGTTCCCGACCGGCGATCCGCCCGACTTCCGCGAGCGCGAAGACGGCACCGAGCAGTCGGCGCTCAACGGCTACCTGCCGATCTACACCTCGACCTGGAAGGATCGCGAGTTTGCCTACGAGATGACCGCCTTCTCCGCACTGCTTCACGAATCCCCCTGGGAGGAGGAGAAGAAGCGCGGTGACGAGCCGATGGTCGCGCTCTCCCGGATCAAGATCAGAAACACGACCGAGGAGAAACGCACAGCCCGGTTCTGGATGGTCATAGAACAGCCCGAAAAGCTTAACACAGACGAGCAGGGATTCGTCTATGCCACAGGTCGAGCAAGGGATGACAGCGTGCCGGACTCAGCCGTGCAGAAGCGCTGGACCGTGGAGGAGTATCCATCCCGCCGACTCCGAGCGCAGGTTCGGACACAGGGCCGAGGGGAACTCTCGGCAGTCGCATGCACCTATCAGCCGTTCGAGGTCACGAGCATCCCGAACGCCGTCGCATACGACATCGAACTCGAACCAAGGTCGATGCACGGGATAGAACTGCTCATCCCATTCATCACCTCCACCGGCGATGAGGGCCGCGACGCCGTTGCCGGTCTCGACTACGATGCCAGACTCGCCGAGATGGCGGCGTACTGGGAATCGCTCATCGGCTCGGGCGCGAGGATCGAAGTGCCGCAGGAGGTCATCACCGACTACGTGAAGGCGACACTGCCGCATATCGCGATCACCGCCGACAAGGACATCAAGAGCGGCTACTACATGCTGCCCGCGGGGACGTATGCCTACCCGGTGTGCATGAACGAGGCCTGCCATCAGATCCGCGCGCTCGATTACCAGGGCCATCACGAGCGCGCGCAGACGTACCTGCGTCCATTCCACGAACTGCAGGGCACGCGCGGGCTCCACGGCCGGTTTGCATCGAAGGAAGGCGTCTTCCACGGGCTGCGCGTGGACGATGAGACCGACTACCAGGCGTTCAACTACAATCTGGATCACGGATACGTCACTTTCGCGCTCTGCGAGCACTACAAGTTCACGCGTGACAAGGATTGGCTGCTGAGCATCGCTCCGAGCCTCGTCGCCGCATGTGATTTCGTGACCCGCGAGCGTCAGGCGACTATGCAGGCCGGCGCATGGGAATACGGACTCCTACCGCCGGGCCACCTGGAGGACAACCCCGAGTGGCTCTACTGGTATGCGGTCAATGCCTACTGCTACCGAGGGATGCAGGCGGTCACGGAGGTGCTCGCGGACATCGGTCATCCGGAGGTCGAACGGCTCAGGCGTGACACCGATGCGTATCGAGACGATATCCGCCGCTCGATGCGTAAGGGAGCAGAGTTGTCGCCGGTGACAAAGCTCTCGGGCGGAACCTATACACCGTTTGTCCCGACGAGGGCCCAACTCCGTGGTCGCGACATCGGCTGGATCCGCGACTCGCTCTACGGACCGGCGCACGCGATCGAGTGCGGTGTCTTCGATCCGTTGGAGGATATCTGCACCTGGATGCTGAGAGACCTCGAGGACAACGTCTTCGTCTCGCGGTACCGGGGCCGGCAGGTCGATCTCGAGCGCTTCTGGTTCAGCCAGGGAGGGAACACCATCCAGTCGGGCCTGCTGCCGATGGTGATGGTTTACCTCAAGCGCGATCAGCCCGAGCACGCGATCAGAGCGCTGTTCAACTCCATTGCGCAGAACCTGTACGAGGATGTGCGCTGCTTCACGGAGCATCCGGTCGCGGCGTTCGGCCTCGGAGCGGGACCGTTCTACAAGACGCCGGACGAGAACTGCTGGATCAACTGGCTCCGGAACGTTCTTCTGATGGAGAAAGGCAACGACGGCCTCATCATCGCCCCCGGGATGCCGCGCGAGTGGCTCGCGGACGGCCAGGAGGTCAACCTTCAGGGCATGGCGACGTATTACGGGCCGATGAGCTATCGGATGTGCGCGGAGCCGGGACGGATCACGGCGATGGTCGAGCCGCCCCGCCGGAATCCACCCTCGTTCCTCGAGGTCAGATTCCGCCATCCGGAGCGCCTGCCGATGAAGGGCGTGAGCGTCAACGGTCAGCCGCATCGGACATTCGATCCGACGACGGAGATCGTCCGTTTCGACAACGCCGCCGATCTCCCGGATCTGCTGGAGATCATAGCCGAGTACTGATGATGACATGTAGGGGCGAAGCATTGGCCGATCGGACTCCGCCGACGTTCGGCAGCAGTCGTGAGTGCTGATGATGACATGTAGGGGCGAAGCATTGGCCGATCGGACTGCGCCGACCTTCGGCAACAATCGCCAATGCTTCGCCCGGCTTGAGTAGGAGCAGGAGTATAAGTATGAGTAAGAGCGTGGACATCGTGCCGTTCGGCAGGATATCGTACTGGACCGGGAGCGATCGGCTCACCATCGAGCGCCATGACGCGGACGGATGGACGCCCGTCGATGTCCCCGAGCAGGGCGGGCCGCACGTCGGCGTCGAATGGGAGCAGACGCGCCGGTTTTCGTCGATTATTGCGCATTTCGCCGACGATGCCCCCGATCCGAGCCAGGTGCGGGTTCAGTATTGGCATCAGAACTGGCCGGAGCCCTGGATCGGCGGATGGACCGCGGTCGATGATCCCTTCAACGGCAAGTGGGTGACAGCCAACGGGGAGTTCAAGATCGAGGGCGATACCTGGACCTTCACGTTCGATCCACTCGACATCACCGAGCTGGGTTCCGCTGAGGACTTCGCGGTGACCTATCGTCAGGCGCTCAAGGTGCGACTGCTCTTCAAGGGCTGCTCCCCGAACATCGAATCGCTCGAAATCCGATCCGGCTCCGTCTGGAAGGAAGCCGACCTCCGCATCGAATTCGGCCTCTCCGACGAGGGTCTGACCTACGGGGGCTCGGCCGTAGTCTCGGACGGCAGCGTGCTCGATCTCGATGACGGCAATCCCAAGAACGTCCGCCTCAAGGTGCTCTATGCGGACGGTGTCCCGACCGATCGCACGATCGTGACGATCAAATGCGTCGAGAGAAGCTTCTCGTTCCTGGTGTCGGACGCGCTCGACGGAGTGCACATCCCGGACCACGGCGTGTTCGTCAGCGAGGAAGGGAGAGGCGGCTATGCGGCATGGAGCGCGAACCGTCCGGCGGATGTGCCGCGCCCGATCTTCGACCGCGTCATCGATGAGCCGGAACAGAGCTACGAGCGCGCGAGCGCCGAAGTCCCACAACTGATCAAGATCAAGCAGGACAAGTTCGGCAGATATGTACCGATCGGCTGCGACGCCAACCGCCAGGAGTTCGCGCTCCGGTTCAACGGCGATATCTTCGCCGACAAGCATGAACTCAAACTGGTAGGCAGAGATCCGGCAAGACTCCTCTGGCCCGGATCGAACATATGGTTCAAGTTTCCGACCGGCGATCCGCCCGACTTCCGAGAGCGAGAGGACGGCACGGAGCAGTCGGCGCAGAACGACTACCTCCCGATCTATACATCCACGTGGAAGGACCGGGAGTTCGCCTACGAGATGACCGCCTTCTCAGCTCTCCTGCACGAATCCCCCTGGGAGGAAGAGAAGAAGCGCGGGGACGAGCCGATGGTGGCTTTGTCGAGGATCAAGATCAGGAACACGACCGAGGAGAAACGCACCGCCCGGTTCTGGATTGTGATAGAACAGCCGGAAAAGCTGGACACAGATTCCAAGGGTTTCGTCTACGCAGTCGGCCGCGCAAGAGACGACAGCGTGCCCGACTCGGCCCTCCAGAAGCGGTGGACCGTGGAGCAGTATCCATCCCGCAGACTCCGAGCGCAGGTTCGGACACAGGGCCGAGGCGAACTGAGGGCGGTCGCATGCACATACCAACCGCTCGATGTCACGAGCATCCCGAATGCCGTCGCATACGACATCGAACTCGAACCGAGATCGAGCCATCAGCTCGAGCTGTTCATCCCATTCATCACCTTCACCGGCGATGAGGGCCGCGATGCCGTTGCCGCTCTCGACTACGATGCCAAGCTTGCCGAGATGACGGAGTACTGGCAGGCGCAGATCGACGCCGGCGCGAAGATCCAGGTTCCAGAGCAGCTTCTGAATGATTTCAACAAGGCCAACGTCGCCCACATCGCCATCACCGCCGACAGGGACATCGACACCGGCCTGTACATGCTCGGCGCGGGGACGTGGCGATACCAGATATACGGCACCGAAACCGTCGACCAGTGCCGTTCGCTCGACCTCAGGGGCTACCACGACCGGGCGCGGAAGTACCTGATGCCGTTCGTCGAATGCCAGGGCACGCGCCGGATGGATGGACGCTTTGCGACACAAGAAGGCGCGCTCCACGGGGTTCGCGTGAACGATTCGTACGACTACCAGGTCGGCGATTACAGCCTCGATCACGGCACGGTACTCTGGTGGCTCGGCGAGCACTACCTGTTCACCCGCGACTCGGACTGGCTCACCTCCATCGCGGCTAACCTGATCGCCGCATGCGATTACGTCACCCGCGAGCGCCAGGCGTCGATGCGGACGAACGCGTCCGGCGAGAAGGTCTGGGAGTACGGGCTGCTTCCACCATGTCATCTGGACGACAACCCGGAGTGGCAATACTGGTACATCGTCAACGCGCTCGCATTCCGGGGCATGACATCCGCCGCCCGCGCGCTCGGCGATATCGCGCACCCGGAGGCCGCTCGATTGGCATCCGAGGCACAGGCGTATGGCGATGATATCCGACGGTCGCTGGCCAGGTCGATCGACCTGTCGCCGGTCGTTCGGCTCGCGGACGGCACGTATGTCCCACACACGCCGGTCAGATGCCGTCTCCAGGGCCGGGATGTCGGATGGATTCGGGAGTCGCTCTACGGCCCGCTGTTCAACGTCGACTGCGGCCTGATCGATCTCGATGCGCCCGAAGTGACATGGATGCAGAAGGACTACGAGGACAACATCTTCGTCACCCGGTCGCTGGGAAGGCAGGTCGATCTGGAGCGCTTCTGGTTCAGCCAGGGTGGGCACACGATTCAGTCGAACCTTCTGCCGAACACGCTGGTCTACGCCGCCAGAGATCAGATCAGGCACGCCCTGAGGGCCTTCTACAACAGCATGGCGGCGAATCTCTATGCCGACGTGCGCTGCTTCACGGAGCATCCGGTCGCCGCTTACGGCCTCGGCGCGGGCCCGCTCTACAAGACGCCCGATGAGTCCGCGTTCCTGACCTGGTTCCGCTACCTGCTTCTGACCGAGCGGGGCAACGATCTCATCATCGCGCCCGGGACTCCGAGGGCCTGGATGCAGGACGGCAAGGAGATTGTGGTCGAGGAGATGCCGACCCACTTCGGCCCGGTGAGTTACCGGATCGTGTCCGAGGCGGCGAAAGGTCGAGTCGGCGTCGAGATCACTCCTCCCAGACGGAACCCGCCCGAGCAGATTGTCGTGCGGCTCAGGTATATCCGGTGGCTGAAGCACAAGTCGGTGACGGTGAACGGCTCGCCGCACAACATAAAGAATGAGTACAGCCGGCACACGATCACGCTCGAAGGCCCGTTCCCGGAGCGGATCGAAATACTCGTCGAATATTGAGGTGGAATAGATGCGCAAAGAACTGATGCAGGTTGGCCCGCAGCGGACGTTCACGGGACGGCAGCTCACGGAGATCGCATTCCCGATCGGAGGGATCGGCACGGGGACTATCAGCCTCGGAGGGCGGGGCAACCTCCGCGACTTCGAGATCGCCAACAAGCCCGCGAAAGGCAACATCATCCCCTTCGCCTTCTTCGCGCTCTGGGCGAAGTCCGAGGGGTCAGCTTCGGTGGCGAAGATCCTGGAGGGCAAAGTGCCCCCACCCTATCGCAGCGGGTTCGGCGAGCCGCAGAACCAACTCCAGGGAGTCGCGCGGTTCGAGTCGGCGTCGTTCAAGGGCGAGTACCCGGTCGCGACGGTCGAGCTGTCCGATCCAGAGATGCCGGTGACCGCCAAGCTGACCGCGTGGAATCCGTTCATCCCGCTCAACGTCAAGGATAGCGCGCTGCCGGTCGGGATCTACGAGTGGACGTTCACCAATCCAACCGACAGGCCCGTGAAGATATCCCTCGCCGCCTCGATGCAGAACCCCGTCGGCAAGCTCGATGAGAACAGGAACTACGTCAGCACTGGGGCGATCAACGCGTATCAGGCGGTCGGCAAGCTGAAGGGCATCGCGTTCTCCCATCCCGATGCCGATCCCGCGAACCCGATGACCGGCACTCTAGCGCTGACGACGACCTGGAAGTCGCCGGACGTGCAGACCCGATGGTATCGGGGCGGCTGGTGGGACAAGTGCCACATCTTCTGGGACGACTTCTCCTCCGACGGGCGACTCAGGCCGCTCATCGACACCGAGCCCGCGGGCGGCGCGTCCGACATCGCGTCACTGGCCATGCATGCGACCGTTCCCGCAGGCGAATCGGTCACGATCCCGGTCATGATCGCCTGGCACTATCCCAGGATGGCGAACCCGTGGCCGCCTGCGGGAGTCACCGATCCCGAGCCGCTCGATACATACGTCTCGCACTTCGAGAGCGCCTGGGCGGTGGCTGAGTATGTAACGAAGAACCTCGACCGCCTGCGCGAGGAGACCGATCGCTGGTGGGACGCCATATTCCCGAGCACCCTTCCGAGCTACGTGATCGAGGCGATCACCTCCCAGGCGAGCATCATGCGCTCCCCGACCTGCTTCCTCCTCGCCGATGGGAACTTCTTCGGCTGGGAAGGCACGAGCGACACCGGCGGCTGCTGTCACGGCAACTGCACGCACGTCTGGAACTACGAGCAGGCGGTGGCGTTCCTCTTCCCGGAGTTGGAGCGGACGATGCGCCGGACCGAGTTCCTGCACAACACGCGCCCGACCGGCAACATGGCGTTCCGGTCGCAACTCCCGCCGGGATCGGGGCTCATGGAGTTCAAGCCGTGCGCCGACGGGCAGATGGGCACGATCATCCAGGTCTACCGCGACTGGAAGCTCTCCGGTGACGATGCGTTCCTGAAGGAGATCTGGCCGAACGTCAAGCTCGCCCTGGAATACGCCTGGACCATGACCTTCGACAAGATGACGCCCCCGGCTCAAGAGGGCGGGCGGAGCATCGACTCGCCCTGGGACCCGGACAAGGACGGCGTCATGGAGGGCGAGCAGCACAACACTTACGACATCGAGTTCTACGGCCCGAACACCATGTGTACGGCGATGTACCTGGGCGCGCTGAGGGCGTGCGAGGAGATCGCCCGACATCTCGGTGAGACGACCAAGGCCGACGAGTATCTCGCTGTCTACGAGAGCGGGCGGGCGAAGGTCGAGGGCGACCTCTGGAACGGCGAGTACTACATCCAGCAGGTGAAGGTGATCGACGGGGTAGTCGTCCCCGACGTCCTGAAGTCCCCGACCGACGAGACTTGCGGGCCGGAGTGCGCCTGCAAGAAGTCGCCCGGCGGGAAGTCCCCGGCGCTCGGGGATGGGGATGTCGTACCGAAGTACCAGTACGGCGAGGGATGCCTCTCGGATCAGTTGCTCGGCCAGTGGGCGTCGCACGTCGCGGGGATCGGTTACATCCTCGACCCGGAGCGCGTTCGGACCGCCGTTGCGTCGATCTTCAAGCACAACTTCCTCCCCAGGATCGGCGACTTCAGCAACGTCCAGCGGGTCTACGCCCTGAACGACGAGCCCGGCCTGCTTCTGTGCTCCTGGCCGAAGGGAAACCGCCCCACCCTGCCTTTCGTCTACTCGGACGAGGTCTGGACGGGGATCGAGTTCCACGTCGCGGCCCATCTCATCTACGAGGGGCTGATCGAGGAGGGACTGGCGATCGTCAAGGGCGTGACCGAGCGGTATCGCGGAGACAACCGGAATCCATGGAACGAGGTCGAGTGCGGACACCACTATGCCCGTGCGATGTCCTCATGGTCGGTGAAGCTCGCGCTCGACGGCTTCTCCTTCGATCTGCCGGCGGGGCGGCTCGGTTTCTCCCCGAAGATCGGCCCGGAGGACTACCGCACGTTCTGGTCGACCGGCACGGGATGGGGCGTCTACTCTCAGGACCTCGATGAGAACACCTTCCGCTTCGAGGTGCTCTACGGGAAGCAAACGGTGAGGCAGCTCGATCTCTCGGACCTTCCGGACGGCGATCTCAAGGTCACCGTGCCCTCGGGACCGGCCGACGCGCGGATCGACGGCAGGAGTGTGATCTTCAGTGCGCCGGTCACCTTATCCGCCGGGGAAGCGATCGAGATGAAACGAGCTTAGCCGGGTATTGACAAACGGCGTGCGCTATTGTATACTACGGATGTGTTCTCAGCCAGCGAGGGTTGGGACAGAATCTATCCTGTGCGATTCGCAGAAGTGTCGTGCAGGAAGGACGATTGGCAGTCCACCGGTACAACCACGATGTAAGTGGATGACAGGTGGATTTTGTTTGTCTGGGAATGTAGACGATTACATTGCAAGGAAAAGCACGGATGTCGGAAGATCGAGTAGCGGTCCGCATATACTATTGCCGGAATTCCGTGCCGAACGGACGGGTTCCCGGTTCGCTCGCGCGACTGGAGCAGCGGACGGACGTGGCGTTAGAGGCCGTTCCGTGCAGCGGACGGATCGATCCCCGATACATCCTCAAGGCGTTCGAGGGCGGCGCATCGAAGGTATGCCTGCTCGCATGTCCCGAGGACGAATGCAAGCTGCTCGAGGGGAATCTCAGGGCGATCAAGAGGATCGAGGCCGCGCGAGAACTGCTCGCGGAGGCAGGCGTCGATCCCTGCTCGGTTCGGATGTTTGAGTCGGAAGACTTAGAGCCTGACAGCTTTGACTTGATAGTGGAAGATATCACGCGGTTCGCAGACGAGGTGATTGGATGACAGACGGAAACCTGGCAAAGGCCATCAAAGGCGGCGAGTTCATACTCACGGGCGAGTGCTATCCGCCCAGGGGAGCTGATCCCTCGGGACTCAGGGAATGTGCAGCCGCGCTCAAGGGACTCGTGCAGGCGATCAACGTCCCGGAGAGCGAGGACGGCCCGCGCATGGCAAGCATCGCGGCATGCAAGCACGTTCTCGATGCCGGGGCCGAGCCGATCCTCCATCTGCTGACCCGCGATCTGAACCGCATCGCGCTCCAGGCGACCATTCTCGGCGCGGCCTCCCTGGGTGTGAAGAACGTCCTCTGCCTCGCGGGATGGCATCAGGCGCTGACGTCCACCGGGGACGCGAGGGGCGTATTCGATGTCGATCCAATCCAGCTTCTCCAGGTCGCCGATTCGATCCGCAAGGGCGGGCGGCTCTCCAACGGCGAGACCATCGACGCGCCGATCGATCTCCTGCTCGGAGCGCTGACGAACCCGTTCTCCGATCCGATGGAGCTTCAGGTGATCGCGCTCGATCGCGCGGTCGCATCGGGCGCGGACTTCATCATCACCCAGCCCGTGTTCAACACCGAACGCTTCGCCGAATGGATGGCGGCGGTCAGGGATCGCGGAATCCACGAGCGAACCTGCATCATCGCAACCGTCATGCCGCTGAAGTTGGCGGAGGATGCAAAGGCTCTGGCTGAGAAGTTCCGCGGCTTGGACATACCGGATCCTTCCACGGCGGGAGCGGAAGCGGCTGGCCAGGACGGCCTCGTTCCTGAAGGGCGTGGAGGGCGTGCGCGGCATCCACGTGATGAACGAAGACATCGCCCTCGCGGTGGAAGTCTTGAAGGGTTTGAAGTAGGGAAATGTCCCCCTTACGAAGGGGGACCGGCCTCTGGGCCGAGGGGGTTTCTGCGGACGAACCTCCCCCAGCCCCTCCTTCGTAAGGAGGGGAGCATAAGGAACTAACATGCCGGCGAAATACCACATTCACATAGAGCCGAAGCCGCCGAAGAATAAAGTCATCGGCAAGTACGGCATCGTCGACTGGCGCGAAGACTGCTCGGCCTGCCACAACTGCGTGAAGCGCGAGTGCGCATACAGCGTCTACGACGAAGAGCGCGACAGGTTGCAGGGCGCGACCGACTACGTCGACTACCTCTACGAGTGCAAGGGATGCCTCTGCTGCGTGCAGACATGCACCAAGGGCCTGCTCACGCAGGAGGTCAACCCGGAGTTCGAGGCGCTCGGGGATGAAGTCTAGACCCCGGATATCATCTCGACGCACGTGGTTTCAGGCCGAGACCGGCAAGATCCCCGTCTCGGGCGCAGGATATCCCGGGCCGTTCAGGGGCCCCGGGTTCGATTCGATCCTGACCGACATGTCGGAGATCGTCCGCCCGACGCGCGACGGCATCCACGGCAGGGAGTACATCAGCACGCAGGTCGAGATCGGCCGGAAGCTCCCGTCGCTCTCGTTCAACGCGGACGGCTCGCTCGCGGAAGCATATCCCACGCAGGTCGAGATCCCGCTCCCGATACTTTTCAACCTCCTGCCCTGGCATTCACCATCGGAGAACGTGACGCTGGCCATCCTCGATGCCGCGAAGGCGCTCGGGACATTCGCTATCACCGACACGCAGACCGATCATGTGGCGGCGACCTCGCATATCGAGGGCCAAACCGCCGACCTCAAAGGGAAGCGCCTCGTCGAGTGGTCCGACTCGCCCGATGTGGTCGGGCAGGTCAGACAGGCGAAAGCGGGCCAGTCCCGATCTGGTCGCGATGGTCCGTCTTCCGCTTGGCATGCAATCGATTACACGCGCGCTCGAACTCGCCGAGCAGGGAGTCGAGGCGATCCATGTCGCCGCCGATTGGCACGGCGTCGCGTCGGACGGACTGCACATTACCAAGGCGGTCCGCGCGCTCCACCAGGCCTTCGTGGAACGAGGGAACCGCGATGCCGTAACCATCATCGCCAGCGGCGGGATTTCGCTCGCGGAACACGTGGCGAAGACGGTCATCTGCGGGGCGGATCTCGTGGCGATCGACGTGCCGTTGATGGTCGCCCTCGAGTGCCGGGTCTGCCAGGATTGCAGGCAGAACGTGCAGTGCCCCATGGACCTGGCGGATGTCGATCACGACTACGCCGTCCAGCGGATCGTGAACCTGATCGGCGCGTGGCACAGCCAGCTCCTCGAGATGATGGGCGCGATGGGCATCCGCGAGGTCAGACGCCTTCGCGGAGAGGTCGGCCGCGCGATGTTCTTCGAGGACCTGGAGCGCGACTGCTTCGGCCCGGTCTTCGGAAAACGCAAGGCGTAAATTCGAAATTCGAAGCACGAAATTCGAAACAAACGGCAAAAAAGCAAAAAGGCAAATCGGAAAACCGGCCGGCGACAGGCAGTTTGCTTTTTGGAGTTTTCCGCTATTCGGATTTGTTTCGGATTTCGAGCTTCGAATTTCGTGCTTAGTTCTTGAGTTTTGTTTCTGATTTCGATATTCGAATTTCGTGCTTTCTGAGGTAGTTATGGCAGCGACAATCGATCCAGGCAGAATACATACCGGCGAGGTCGCGGACCTCGGGGTCGAGTATCCCCCGAAGCGCGAAGTCCGTCCGGCGCCGGACAGATTTCGGAACAACCTGAGCAAGTATCGCATCCATCGAAGCTCGGCATGCGTCAAGTGCGGGAAGTGCGATCGAGGTATGCCCGCGCGGCGTGCACGTGCGTCCCGAGGGATACGTCGACTTCCTCACGGGCCTCGACTGGCTCTGCACCGCCGAGAAGTGCAAGGCGAACGGCACGTACTGCGTCGATCTCTGCCCGCAGAAGGCGCTTCGGATCGAGACGACGCCGATCTACAAGTCACTCGGCGACTACCGCTGGACCGCCGATCTGATCCTCACGACCTGGCACATGGCCGAGACCGGCGAGCCTCCCGACGGCGAGCTGGAGTGCCAGATCGGCAACTCCGGCGGCGGGTTCGACCGATGCGGTTCAACTTCCCCGAGAACGGCCCGCGCACCGATCCGGCTGAGATCATCGACCGCGATCGAGCTGAACCGCGGAAGCGACAACCGGCCCAAGATCACGATCGACATCCCCGTCTACGGCGGCGGCATGTCGTTCGGCTCGGTCAGCCCGCACACGATGCTGGCGAAGGCACGCGCGGCGATGGCTTGGAACACATTCAGCTGCACCGGCGAGGGCGGCTATCCCGAGCGGCTCTTCCCGTACAGCGAGCACATGATCACGCAGGTCGCGACCGGGCTGCTTCGGCGTCCGCGAGGAAACGATCCAGATGGCGCCGATCGTCGAGTTCAAGTACGCTCAGGGCGCGAAGCCCGGACTCGGCGGACACCTGCTGGGCGACAAGAACACGCCCGCGGTCGCCGCGATGCGCGAGGCCGTGGCCGGGACGCCGCTCTTCTCGCCGTTCCCGTTCCACAGCGTCTACTCGGTCGAGGACCACAAGAAGCACGTGGACTGGATCAAGCATATCAACCCGCGGGCGCTGGTCTCCGGCGAAGGTTTCGACTCCGGTTGACGTCGATATGGTCGCGGTCGGCTCGTACTACGCCGGCGCGCATATCGTCCACCTCGACGGCAGCTACGGCGGCACCGGCGCTGCGCCCGACATCGCGAAGAAGAACATCGCGATGCCGATCGAGTATGCGATCCCGAAGGTGCACACGGTTCCTCGAGGAGGAGGGCATCCGCGACGAGGTAACGCTTCATCGTGAGCGGCGGGGTTCGGACCGCGTAGGACATGGCAAAGGCGATCGCACTCGGCGCGGACGGAGTCGTGATCGGCACGTCGGAGATGGTGGCGCTGGGCTGCATCCGGTGCGGACGAGTGCGAGAGCGGCAAGGGCTGCGCGCGCGGGATCGCCATCGACCGAACCCGGAGATGGTCGCGAAGATGACCGTCGAGTGGGGCACTCAGCGGCTGATCAACATGCTGGCCGCCTGGCGGATGCAGCTTGTGGACATTCTGAGCCGATTCGGCATGAAGCGATATCAAAGAATTGCGCGGGCGATCGGATCTCCTCGAGCATTTGGATTACGAGGGAGTAGCGAGTAACGAGTAAAGAAAAGCACCGATCTCCAGACGACTCCGTCGTCGACCGGTCGACGACGGAGTCGTCTGGAGATCGACGTCCTACTCATTACTCGTCACTCGTTAGGTTTGTTATGAACGATTTTGCGAAGAGAATCTTAGAGAGCCAGGCGCTGGATGATGGACGGCTGGAAGTGCGCGCAGCCTCCTCACACCGAGGAAGAAGGCGGCTGCGGCGTCACCGGGTTCGCGTGCAGCATCCCGGTCAGCGGCAGGCACATCTACGAGCCGTCGGTGCAGATGCACAACCGCGGCAACGGCAAGGGCGGCGGGATCGCGGCGGTCGGGCTCGATGCCGGAGCGACTGGGCGTATCGCGCGAGGTCCTGCGAGACGACTACCTCCTGCAGATCGCGCTTCTCGATCCCGTCTGCCGGAACGCGGTCGAGGCCGAGTTCATCAACCCGATGTTCGACATCGACCACGCGCAGATGATCGCCGCACATCGACGATTTCCACGACATCGAGGGCCTGGAGGTCCAGCCCGCCGGACGTGATGCAGTATTTCGTCCGCGCGAAGCCGGATGCGCTCAAGACAGTTCGCCGACGAGCGCGGACTCGCCGGACTGCCGCAGCGGGACATCGAGGACGAGTTCGTCTACCAGAACACGTTCCAGCTCAACTCGAAGTACTACGCATCGCTCGGCGACAAGCAGGCGTTCGTGCTCTCGCAGGGACGGAACATGCTGATCCTCAAGATCGTCGGCTACGCCGAGCAGATCGTCCAGTACTACAAGCTCGAGGACTTCAAGGCGCACGTCTGGATCGCCCACCAGCGCTATCCGACGCGTGGCCGCGTCTGGCATCCCGGCGGCGCGCACCCGTTCTGCGGGCTGAACGAGGCGCTCGTCCACAACGGCGACTTCGCGAACTACTACTCGGTCACCGAGTATCTGGCGCAGCGCAATATCAAGCCGCTGTTCCTGACGGACACCGAGGTCTCGATCCTGGTGTTCGACCTCTGGAACCGCGTCTACAAGTATCCGCTGGAGTACATCATCGAGGGCCTCGCGCCGACGACCGAGCGCGACTTCGACATGCTGCCCGACGGACAAGCAGGAGATCTACCGCCGGATCCAGGCGAGCCACATACACGCCTCGCCGGACGGCCCGTGGTTCTTCATCATCGCGCGAAACGACGCGGCGAACGACGCGTTCCAGCTCCTGGGCATCACGGACACCGCGATGCTCCGGCCTCAGGTCTTCGCGCTGCAGGACGGCGAGGTGCAGATCGGCCTCGTCTGCTCCGAGAAGCAGGCGATCGACGCCACGCTCGCGAGCCTGGCGAAGGAAGACAGCCGGTTCTGCACGGTCGCCGATGACTACTGGAACGCGCGCGGCGGCAGCTACACCGACGGCGGCGCGTTCATCTTCAACGTGAAGCCGAACGGCGATGGCGGCTACAAGCTCTCCTGCATGGACAAGTTTGGACGCGAGAAGACGGTGAAGGCGGGGGAACGCCCCGAATGCAAAATGCAGATTGCAGAGTGCAGAATGCAGAATGCGACCGCCCAGCTTGCTGGCAGATGCGACCGGATTCGCGCTTGTTCGAGGCCGGTAAGTCGGCGGCATTGACGGCCCAGATGACGGGACTGGTGAGTCTCTGCTCCGAACTCGCCGCAGGTCCGCTGACGGACTCCGAGCGTACCGCCGCGATCAACGGCCTGACGCTGATGATCGACCGCCGATATCCGACCGGCGAGACACCAAGCGCAGCACGATCCTCCAGTTGCTCAATGAGTGCCTGACGAGCCGTGCTCGACGGCGTGCCGTCGATCGCGGGCGAGCCGTCCTCGATGTATGCGCGGATCGACTGGGAGACCCGGGATGCGATCCGTGCCCCCGCCGGCCCTGAGGAAGTGCTCGTCGTGAACGCGCACGACTTCCCGCCCGAGGGTGATGACTGCGACGCCCGGCTCGTGGTCAAGGCCGACGACCTGGGCTGGAAGCGGTTCATCTGCCACGGCTACGTCGGGCAGAGGTTCCTCGGCTGCGGATTCGGCCCGGCGACGCACGATGTCACGATCGACGCCTACGGCAGCACCGGCGACTACCTGGCCTCGGGTCTCGACGGCGCGACGGTCATCGTCCACGGCAACGCTCAGGACCAGGTCGGCGCAGATTATCAAGGAAGGCCGGCTGGTGGTGCACGGCGATGTCGGCCAGACGTTCATGTACGGCGCGAAGGGCGGCAAGGTCTTCGTCAAGGGCAACGCCGCCGGACGGCCGCTGATCAACGGCGTGGGACGACCCAAGGCCGTCATCAACGGCACGTGCCTCGACTTCCTCGCGGAGTCGTTCATGGCCGGCGATCCGCTCACGGGCGGAGGGTTCGTCATCCTGAACGGCATCGGGTTCGACGACGATGGCAACGTCGTCGACCTGGAGACGCCGTACTCGGGATCGAACCTGTTCTCGCTGGCGTCGGGCGGCGCGATCTACGTCCGCGACCCGCGCAAGCTGCTCGACAACGAGCAGCTGAACGGCGGCGAGTACCGCGAACTGACGGACGCGGACTGGAAGCTGATCAAGCCGTATCCTGGAGGAGAACGAGCAGCTTTTCGACATATCCGGTCTCGCGGCTGCTGACCGTCGACGGCGAACTCAGGGAGCCGGCGGAGGTCTACCGCAAGGTCGCCCCTGCCAGGCCGATAGTCGCGGTCGGCGGCCCTGCCGATGACGATGCGAACGTTGGTGAGGAATCGGATGACTAAGACAGATCACCATCGAGAAGATAGACAACAGCCTGCTGCAGGGAACTCGACCCGGAGGGCAGGCTGAACCTGACGCTCGTGCCTGCAGTGCGGGCGATGCTCGTCCGGCTGCACCATGCGCCAGGAGACGGACATCCTCCCGCATCAGCTCAACCGCATGGCGGCGCTCGGGATGAAGGATGAGCTGCTCGCGAGCAAGGCGATCTGGACGTGCGTATCGTGCCACACGTGCGTCTCGCGCTGCCCGATGCAGGTCGATACGCCCGCGCTGTCGACAAGCTGCGCGACGATGGCCGTGTCCGCGCCGGCGCAGACCTTGAGCGAGTGCGCATCTTCAACGAGGTGATGCTCGGCTCGGTCGGCAGCTTCGGCCGAGTCTACGAGTTCGGGCTGATGGCGGCCTACAAGCTGCGGACGCGCGACTTCTTCAGCGATCTGGCGAAGTTCCCGACGATGCTGCTGAAGGGCAAGATGAAGCTCTTCCCGCCGTCGACTTGCGGGACGCAAGGCGCGTGGCGGCGATATTCGAGCAATGCCGGAACGCACGGAGGGCAGAGAAATGAAGATACTCTTTCTTCCCGGGCTGCTCGCTGGATTCGACTGCCGCGGACTTCCAGATGTCCACACTGGCAGTCGCGAAGGCGCTGGGAATCGAGCTGGAAGAGATACCCGGACTGGACCTGCTGCGGCTCGACTCCCGCGCACGCGACCGATGCGCTGCTGGCGGCGTCGCTTCCGGCTCGCAACCTGGCGATTGCCGAGGAAGCTGGGACAGGATGTGGTCGTCTGCTGCGCGGCGTGCTACGGCACGGCTCGCAGCGGCGAACCTGGCGATCAGCAGAAGATGCAGACCTGCGAGCGGAAGTCGCCGAGACGATCGGCCGCGAGTACGCGGGCGGCGTGAAGGTGCGGCATTTCCTGCAGGTGCTGCTCGAGGATATCGGGCTCGCGGAGATCAAGGATCTGGTCACGCGCAGTCTCGGCGGGCTGAAGGTCGCATGCTACTACGGCTGCCTGCTCACTCGTCCGAAAGAGCTGAGCATCGTCGACGATCCCGAGGACCCGCAGTTGATGGAGAGACCTGCTGACGGCCGCAGGCGCGGAAGCCATCGAGTGGCCGTTACAAGACCGAGTGCTGCGGCGCGAGTTTCTCGATCACGCGAACGGACACCGTAAAGCGCCTGTGCGGCGAGATTCTGCGGATGGCGAAGGAGAGCGGCGCGGACTGCATCGCGGTCGCCTGCCCGCTCTGCCAGACGAACCTCGACCTGCGGCAGGCGGATATCGAGAAGGCGACCGGCGAGACGTTCGGGCTGCCGGTGTTCTATTTCACCCAGCTCCTGGGGCACGCGTTCGGCCTGTCCGACGAGGAGTTGGGAATCGGGAAGCTGATGACCGAACCCGTGCGAAGGTGTTGGCGAGGTAGAGTACGAGTATGAGTACGAGTCAAGAGCACAATTGGCGCTGTGATGGTGTGTGGCGGAGGGATCGCCGGGATACAGTCGGCGCTCGACCTCGCCAACTCGGGGTTCAAGGTCTATCTCGTCGAGAAGTCGCCGACGATCGGCGGCAAGATGGCACAGCTCGACAAGACCTTCCCCACCGGCGACTGCGCCACGTGTATCATTTCGCCGAAGCTCGTCGAGTGCACGCGCAACCTGAACATCGAGATCCTCACTCAGTCACAGATCGAGGAGATGGAGGGCGAGCCGGGCGACTTCCGCGTGAAGATCCGTCAGAAGGCCCGATTCGTCGACATCAAGAAGTGCAACGCGTGCGGCGACTGCGAGAAGGTCTGCCCGGTGATGGTGCCCGACGACTTCAACCGCGGGCTGAGCAAGACTACGGCGATCCACAAGATCACCGCGCAGGCGGTCCCGAACGCTCACGTCATCGACAAGCGCAAGCGTCCCCCGTGCGTTTCGGCCTGTCCGATGGGCCAGAACGCTCAGGCATATATCGCTCTGATCGCGAAGGGCAAGTTCGCTGAGGCGGCGGAGATCATCCGCAAGGACAATCCCCTGCCCCTCATCTGCGGCTACGTCTGCCATCGCCCGTGCGAGGCCGAATGCCAGCAGGGACGATACGGCGATCCGGTCTCGATCCGCGAGTTGAAGAAGTTCGCGCTCGATCAGGCGGGACCCTCTCCCTCATCCGTAGGGGAGGCCTTCAACGGCCTCCCGGCCGGGAGGCCGTTGAAGGCCTCCCCTACGGATGAGGGAGAGGGTGCACGGCAGGAGAAGGTCGCGATCATCGGCTGTGGTCCCGCAGGGCTGGGCGCGGCGGACTACCTTGCCCGAAAGGGATACGGCGTCACGATCCTCGAGGCGCTTCCGGTCCCGGGCGGCATGATGCGCGCCGGCATCCCCGATTTCCGACTACCGCGACAGGTGCTCGACAACCAGGTGAACCGCATCCTCGACCTCGGCGTCGAGGTGAAGTACGAGACGCCCGTCGGACCCGGCCTGACCCTGGACGATCTGCTCAAGAACTACAAGGCGGTCTTCGTCGGAGTCGGCGCACAGAAGAGCTCCGGGCTCGGGATCGACGGCGAGGATCTCAAGGGCGTTCGTTCGGGCATCGATTTCATCAAGCAGGTGAACCTGGGCGAGCAGGTCGAGATCGGCAACAGAGTAGCCGTCATCGGAGCGGGCAATGCGGCGATGGATATCGCCCGCACCGCCCTGCGACTCGGCGCGAAAGAAGTCACCATCGTCTACCGCCGAACCAAGCGCGAGATGCCCGCCGACCCGGTGGAGGTCGAGGACGCAATCGCCGAGGGCGTGAAGTTCGTGTTCCTCACAAACCCAAAGGCGTTCCTTGGCCACGAACGGTACGCTAATCGCCATCGAATGCCAGAAGATGAAGCTTTCTGACGAGCACGACGCGTCCGGTCGCAGAAGGCCGGTACCGATCGAGGGCTCGGAGCATGCACTCCAGTTCGACGAAGCCATCATTGCCACAGGTCAGACGCCCGACCTCGGATTCTGCGAAGGCACTGACATCGAGCTTAACAAGTGGGGACTGCTGAAGGTCGATCCGATCACTCTGGCCACGAACAAGCCGGGCGTATTCGCGGGCGGCGACGTGTGCGCGGGTGCCGGAACCTTGAGCGAGGCGGTCGGCGCGGGAATCCGTGCTGCCGTATCCATTGACAAGTTTATCAACGGCGAAGACATCGCCGAGGGGCGCGACCCCGATTCGCGCATCTGGTCCGACGACGATCATCGCGAGTTGGAGAGAGCGCATTCCCGCGAGAAGCGTCTCAAGAGCAAGCGCATACCACCATCATCCGTAGGGGAGGCCTTCAACGGCCTCCCGGCCGGGAGGCCGTTGAAGGCCTCCCCTACGGATGTGGTTGGCGGCTACTCGGTGGAGGACGCAATCCTGGAGGCCGAGCGATGCCTCGCATGCGGAATCTGCTGCGAGTGCATGGAGTGCGTCAAGGCCTGCCAGCCGAAGGCGATCGACCACGAGATGAAGGACACCGTCCGCGAGATCGAGGTCGGCGCGGTCATCCTCTCACCGGGTTACGAGGAGTTCGACGCCCGGCTGCGCGGTGAGTTCGGCTTCGGGCGATACCCCAACGTCGTCACCAACGTGCAGTTCGAGCGAATGCTCTCGGCCAGCGGTCCGTTCGGCGGGCATGTGATCAGGCCGTCCGACGGCGGGGAGCCGAAGCGAATCGCCTTCATCCAGTGCGTCGGCTCGCGCGATACGTCGACCGAGAAGCCGTATTGCTCGTCGGTCTGCTGCATGGCCGCGATCAAGGAATCGGTCGTGGCGAAGAGCCATTCGCCGGAACTCGATGCGACGATCTTCTACACCGACATCCGCGCGTTCGGCAAGGATTTCGACCGCTACTACGAGCGCGCGAAGACCGAGGGCGTGCAGTTCGAGCGGAGCATGGTCTCCCGCGTCGTCGAGATGCCGGGCTCGAAGATCCTGCAGGCTCTCCTACATCAAGGACGGAGAGCCCGTGGACGAGGAGTTCGACATCGTGGTGCTCTCGACCGGCATTCGGCCCAGCGAGGAAGCGATCCGGACCGCAGGCGCGGTCGGCGTCGAGCTGAACGAGTGCGGTTTCTGCCGGACGAGACGGCACTACGGCGACATCGACGCGATGGCGTCTTCGTCGCGGGAGCGTTCCAGGAGCCGAAGGACATCCCCGAGACCGTCACCCAGGCGAGCGCGGCGGCGGCGATGGCGATGGAGCTGCTTGCCCCGGCTCGCGGCACGATGGTCGCCGAGAAGAACTACCCGCGCGAGCACGATTTCACCGACGCGCCGCCGCGAATCGGCGTGTTCATCTGCCACTGCGGGATCAACATCGCGTCCGTCGTCGATGTCGAGAAGGTCGTCGAGGCGGCGAAGGGCATGCCGTTCGTCGCCTATGCGGAGAACGCGATCTACGCCTGCGCGGACAACACGCAGGACCGCATCAAGGAACTGATCAAGGAGCACCATCTGAACCGGCTGATCGTGGCGTCCTGCACGCCGCGCACCCACGAGGCGCTCTTCCGCGACACGGCGCGCGAGTGCGGCCTGAACCCGTTCCTCGTCGACATGGCCAACATCCGCGACCAATGTTCGTGGGTCCACTCGGCCGATCACGAGGCCGCGACCGAGAAGTCGATCGACCTCGTGCGGATGGCGGTCGGGCGCTCGGCGAGGCTGATCGTCGCTCACCAGCGAGGAGCTGCCGGTCACGCAGTCGGCGCTGGTCCTCGGCGGCGGCCCGAGCGGGATGACCGCCGCGCTTTCGCTCGCGAACCAGGGCTTCCGCGTGCATCTGGTCGAGAAGACCGACGCGCTTGGCGGACGTCTGAAGGCTCCGCGGAGACGGATCTGCTCGACCGGCTCGTGACGATGGTCGCAGAACCATCCGCTTATCTCGACGTATCTTTCGTCGAAGCTCGACACGCTCACGGGCCACGTCGGGCAACTTCACGAGCGAGGTAGAGACGCCCGATGGACCGAAGAAGGTCGAGCACGGCGTGCTCATAGTCGCAATCGGCGGCACGGAGTACAAGCCGACTGAGTATCTCTACGGCAAGGACGCGCGGGTCGTGACTCAGCGCGAGCTCGAGAAGAAGCTCGCGTCGGGCGATCTCAACCTGCGGCGACGAGCCGACGGTCGCGATGATCCAGTGCGTCGGGTCGCGGAACGAGGAGCGGCCGTTCTGCAGCCGGTCGTGCTGCACGGACGCGGTCAAGAACGCGATCCGCATCAAGGAACTAGGCCCGGACGCGGTGGTGGTGCTCTATCGCGACATGCGGACCTACGGCTCGAACGAGCTGCTCTACCAGAAGGCGCGCGAGATGGGCGTGCTCTTCGTGAGATACGATCCCGAGCAGCCCGCCGAGGTCTCGAACGACGAGATCGCTTCGGATCAAGTTCACCGAGCCTGACCTGAACGTCCCGATCGATCTCGCGCTCGACCTGCTCGTTCTCTCGACCGGCATGTCGCCCGCGACCGATAACGTGGAGGTCTCGGAGCTGGCGAAGATCCCGATCAACGCCGACGGGTTCTTCCTCGAGGCGCACGTGAAGCTGCGGCCCGGTGGACTTCGCGTCGGAGGGCATCTTCCTGTGCGGGAGCGCGCACTCGCCGAAGACGACGATGGAGAACATCCAGCAGGGGCGAGCGGCGGCCGGCCGCGCGGCGACGATCCTGAGCAAGAAGACGATGGTGGTCGGCGGCCAGGTGAGCCACGTGGACGTTCGCAAGTGCGTGTCGTGCCTGACCTGCGTGAAGGTCTGCCCGTACGACGCGCCGGAAGTGAGCGAGTCGAACGGCAAGAACCGCGTGGAGATCAGGCGGCGAAGTGCATGGGCTGCGGAAGCTGTGCGTCGGCGTGCCCGGCGAAGGCGATCCAGCTCCAGCACTTCACGGACAAGCAGGTCGAGGCGGCGATCGAAGCGCTTCTCGAAGCGGTAACACGCTAACCGAAATGTCCCCCTTACGAAGGGGGACCGGCCTCTGGGCCGAGGGGGTTTTCCGACTCCCGACTGATAACTGATAACTGATTACTGAAGACTGGTTTCCCAAATGACTGATTTCGAACCGAAAATCCTTGCTCTCTGCTGCCATTACTGCGCATATGCCGCCGCGGACCTCGCCGGCTCGATGCGCCTGCAGTATCCCGCCGAATGTGCGCGTCCTGCGGCTGCCGTGCACGGGGAAGGTCGACGTGGACTACCTCATGAAGGCATTCGAGCAGGGCGTGGACGGCGTGATCGTCGCCGGGTGCCTCGAGGGCGGCTGCCACTTCCAGGAGGGCAACCTCTACGCCCGAAAGCGCGTCGGCCTCGCGAAGGATGTCCTCGCGGAAGCCGGCATCGAGGGCGAGAGACTGGAGATGTTCAACCTCTCCTCCGCCGAGGGCAACCGTTTCGCCGAGATCGTACAACAAATGACCGAAAGGATCAAGGAGTTGGGACCGAACCCGATCAGGGGTTGTGGGGTGTAGGTTATGGGTTGTGGGTTTTGGGTTATGGGTTTTGGGTTCTAGGTTTTGGGTGTCGGGTTGGGGGTTAACGGTTTTCAGGGAGGGATTCGTTTGGCGAAGTTGAATTCGTTCCGCGATTTGAACGTCTATCAGGAACTCAAGAAGTTGCACCTGATTGTACATGAGATCACCCTTGGCTTCCCCAAGTTCGAGACATATGAGCTTGGTTCGCAGCTCAGGCGATCGTCGAACTCTGCCCCTGCCATTGTCGCCGAAGGATGGGGCAGCAGGCACACCAACATCTACATTGAGGCCGTCGATCGTGCTATTGGTGAGGTGAGAGAAACCCAGCACCACCTGGATGTCGCATGTGATAAGGGTTATCTGGACACCCGGCGCTTTCAGGACCTGGACGCGGAATATGAAGGCTGCAATCGAATGCTTGAGTCGCTGCACCAGTCACTGAGCCAGTGGAAGGGCAGCACACGGACCGGCAATATGATCCGTGAAGAACCTGCCGTCTATGAAGTCGGAGACCCGAACCCAGAACCCATAACCCAAAACCCATAACCCAAACCCATAACCCAGAACCCGTAACCCAGAACCCATAACCCATAACCCGTAACCCTCTGGAGGAATCGCCATGATCGTTGCTCATCGCAAACACATACAGGACTTGAAGGCCATGCTGGCTGAGTATCCGCGCGTGCTCGTGCTCGGATGCGGCACGTGCGTCACCGTCTGCCTCGCAGGCGGGGAGCGCGAGGTCGGGATGATCAGTTCCGCGCTTCGAATCGCCAACAAGATGGATAAGGGCGCGTCGGAACAGAGTGTCGTCGAGGCCACGATCGAGCGCCAGTGCGAGAACCAGTTCATCGAGGACGCGCTCGACGAGATCCTCGCAGCCGATGCGGTGCTCTCGCTCGCATGTGGCGCGGGCGTCCAGGCGATCGCGGAGCGGTTCCCGAACAAGCCGGTCTACGCCGGGCTCGACACCAAGTTCATCGGAATCCTCCAGGAGCAGGGCATCTGGACCGAGAAGTGCGTCGGATGCGGGAAGTGCGTGCTCGGAAGCTACGGCGCGGTCTGCCCGATCACCCGCTGCTCGAAGGCGCAGCTCAGCGGTCCGTGCGGAGGCGCTCGTGACGGCAAGTGCGAGGTCGCGGAGGACATGGACTGCGCCTGGCAGCTCATCTACGACCGACTGAAAGCGCTCGGCCAGCTCGACCGCCTCGCCGAGCCCGCTCCCCTCGCGGATTGGTCGAAGTCCCACGAAGGCGGCGCGCGCAAGATCGTCCGCGAAGACCAGCGGATCGGGAAGTAGTCAGTCTTCAGTTATCAGTCATCAGTGAAGACCCCGGACGATACGTTCGGGACAGACCAAGCGATATTCGGGATGGAGTTGTACTCCATCCCGTTTTGCTTGTTTGCCGATGCCTCGGCCTCCCGTCTCTCACAGCCCCCTGCCGGCGTCGTGTTCTCCGATCACACAAGACGTGCGCCATACCGCTCGGTGATTGACTCAATGCTTACTATATGTTACGCTTAGGTGTCCGGCAACAACTCCGCCGTACTACTAAGGCAGACTCCAGCCGGGAAGAGGTCCCCAGCCATGCCGTTCTCGCTGGAAAAACAGTTAAGGCTTTTCGGTCCTCAGCTTTTCGAGGAGCTTTGTCACAAGCTGATCGCAGGTCCCGACGGCACGGCTTTCCACGTCGAGGGGAAGGGCGGCGACGAAGGGATCGACATCTTCTCCGGCCCGCGAGGCGTCCCGAAGTCGGAGCGGAACGGAGAGAAGCTCCACGTATGGCAGGTCAAGTTCTTCCCCGACGGTCTGAAGGAGTGCCAGCGCGGGCAGATCAGAGAGTCCTTCAAGCGCGTGATGGACAAGCACGAGCCGGACACGTGGACTCTGTGTGTCCCCGTGAACCTGGAGCAGGACGAACTCGACTGGTGGGATCAGTACAAGGCCAAACACACTGAGGTCGAGATGAATCTTCTCGACGGTGGAAACGTCGTGAAGCTTGCGATGGAGCCGCAGCACGCCTCGATCCTCAGCCAGTATTTCATCGGCCCCTCCCATGAAGGTGCCACCGACAAGATACTGAAGCGGCTTAACGATTTCGAGGGGGTGCCGGAGAAGCTCGAGCAGGCAGAACGCGCAACCAAGCCAAAGACGGACTTCTACGACGGCGCCGTCGCCGACTGGAACGACATCCTCAAGAGACGCGATGCATACAGGGAGAAGACCGCCGAGCTGTGGCAGTTTGTCCATGACAGAGTGACGAATCCCGGCGGCAGCGTGCCGTTCATCGTTCTGACCGGCGAGAGTGGCGAGGGAAAGACAACCATTCTGAAGCGCTTCGCCGCCGGGCTGGTGGACGCCGGATACAAAGCCGTCTACTGGCATAAGCCGTTTTCGGAGAAGCTCTCCCCCGAGCAGTTTGCAGACCTAGGGGATGGCACGGTTGCATTCATATTCATCGACAAGGTCAGCAACTTCGACCTACACACCCTCAATGGCTTTCTCGATGGCTTGCGGTGCATCCCTATTCGCCCCGTGGTCATCGCCGCAGCGATCACTTCTCTCTGGGACGATCTGACCCGCGATCCGGAGAACTACGCGGACTTCCGGCGGATTCGGCTGGAGAGGATGACTCGCAGAGATATCCTCGCGCTCCTCGACAAACTGACAGAAGACCCCGAGCATGCTGATGAATACCTTGGGAAACTCGCCGGGCACACCCGTGAAGAGCAGGTGCAGGTATTCGAGGGGAAATCGAAGAGCCAGCTTCTCGTCGCGCTCCTGGAGGCGAAATACGGTGTCAAGTTCAAGAAGTTTGTGCTGGACGAACTGGCAGAACTGCACGAACGTCACAAGGGTTGTCTTAGAGAGGCGTGCGACTACGTAAGCGCCTTACATCGCCTCGATCTCCCCATGCCGAAGTCGATGCTGGAGAGGCTCCTTCCGGGTTGCGGTGACCTCGAACGCGAGGTATTCAGAAAGACCCAAGGCCTCATCCAACTGCTTGCCGAGGGAGGAAACATCGTCACGCGTCACTCTCTGATTGCCCAGGTCATCTATGAAGACAGTCGCGGGCAGGAGGAATGGTATAAGAGGATCATCGCTGCAGCCCTGGGCAGTGACGAGGAAAGCCTGATGGGCCGTATGATCCACACGATCAGAGTTTCCGGAGAACGCGAGCTTGCCATGAGGCTTCTCCTCTGGGCCTCTGTGCGGTTTCCCTGCAGCCCAACCTTCCTCTTCATGCACGGGCAGCACTCTCGTGCAACCGATGATATCGCCGGAGCTCGCTTGTTCTTTCGCAAAGCCATTGATCTTGATCCTTCACATGCGCTTACTCTTAGGGCTTGGGCAATGTTGGAAAGGGATGAACGCAACACCGGCTACAAGGACGACCCACGACCCTATACGGCGCGCTGGCTGTTTGGCAAAGCCGTCGACGCAGACCCAAGCGCGGCTTCAGTCTGGCTAACGTGGGCGGCGATGGAAAGGCAAAGACGCAATGTCGGTTCTTTGGACGAACCGGAACCGCATACCGCAAGATGGCTCTTCCGGAAGGCTACCCAGGCGGTTCCCAATGACATTCATATCAGACTCGCATGGGCGATGATGGAGAAGGAGCAAGGCAACATCGGCGAGGAAACGGATCCCGCGGCATGTACCGCCAGATGGCTCCTCCGCAAGGCTGTCGAGCTTGATCCAACGAGTGCACACTGCTGGCAGGTTTGGGCGGCGCTGGAAAGGGATGAAGGCAACGTTGGTGATCGTGAAAACCCAGCTGAATACACGGCCAGATGGCTCCTGCGGAAAGCTCTTGAGGTCGATCCCGCGCATATCCCTAGCATGCATACGTGGGGAATCTTGGAGAAGGAACAAGGTAACATCGGGGAACGCGAAGATCCCTTGGATTGCACCGCAAGATGGCTCTTCCGCAAGGCAACGGACACAACTCCCGAAGCACCCCACACCTGGCATGCCTCGGCCGTGATGGAGATGGATGCAGGAAATGTGGGCGATGAGGATTGCCCTCAAGAGCATACCGCTAGATGGCTCTTCCGCAAGGCGGCGGACGCCGATCCGAAGAGTGCCCATGTCTGGCAGGCATGGGCAGCCATGGAGCACAAGCAGGGCAATACTGGACCGCTCGACGGCTCGAAGGAATACTCCGCCAGATGGCTCTTCCGCAAGGCGGCGGACGCCGATCCGAAGAGTGCCCATGTCTGGCAGGCATGGGCCATCATGGAGAAGGAGCAAGACAACATCGGACCGCTCGACGGCTCGAAGGAATACTCCGCCAGATGGCTCTTCCGCAAGGCGGCAGAAGTCTACCCAAAGGATGCCCCTGCATGGCAGGCGTGGGCCATCATGGAGAAGGAACAGGGAAACATCGGCCCGCTAGATGGCTCCAAGGAATACTCCGCCAGATGGCTCTTCCGCAGGGCCGCCGAGGTTGACCCCCGTGCTGCCCCCACCTGGCAGGCGTGGGCCGTCATGGAGAAGGAACAGGACAACATCGGCACACTCGACGGCTCCGACCCATACTCTGCCAGATGGCTCTTCCGCGAGGGCGTCAAGGCCGACCCGAACATGCCCCATACCTGGCAGGCGTGGGCCGTCATGGAAAAGGAGCAGAAGAACGTCGGCGCGCCCGACGGTTCCGACCCATACTCCGCCAGATGGCTCTTCCGTGAGGGCGTCAAGGCCGACCCCAAGAATGCCCATACCTGGCAGGCGTGGGGCGTCATGGAAACGGCCGAGAAGAATGTCGGTGCCCCGGACGGCTCCGAACCTTACTCCGCCAGATGGCTCTTCCGCAGAGCAGAGGAAGCCGATCCTGACCATGATTCCATCTGGCGGCCATGGGCAGCATTGGAGATGAGGCAGGGCAACATAGGCCAGATGTGCGACCCGAAGAGATATACGGCGCGATGGCTCTGTCGGAGGGCTATCGAGGTCACCCCTAGAGCCGCATGGGCTTGGCAAGCATGGGCGATGCTGGAAGCTGAACAGGGGAACATCGGCAACTGCAAGCGACCGGCGCCACATACCGCGAGATGGCTCTATCGCAAGTGTGCCGAGACGGCCGATCTAGACTCAAGCACGTGCTACACCTGGGCGGTACTAGAGGCGGAGCAGGGAAACATCGGCCAGAAGGCCGACTTTGAGGAATTCACGGCTAGGTGGCTATTCCGCACATCAGTTGAACTCAGTCCGAACTACGCGGGGGCTTGGCACAAGTGGGCGCTGATGGAGATGAGAGAGGGAAATCTCGGCGATCCGGACGCCCCAGAGGAATACACCGCCCGGTGGCTTCTTCCCAAGGCCATGTCACTCGACACGAAGAACGGTCGCCTGCTGACACAGTGGGCAACAATGGAGAAAGCCCAGGAGAATTGGGCCGAGGCGGAACGCCTCTACAAGAAGGTCTTGGAGATCACCAGCAGTCCTGTGAAGAGACGGGGTGTCCATCGAACCATGGGGATGATGATGCTGTGGCTTGGCAGGGCGGAAGAAGCCGCAGAGCATCTGGAGTCGGTGACTGATGGGAATACTACGGATTACATGGCTCGTATATACCTGGCATCAGCCCACGCGACACTGCATAGCTGGGACGATTCAGACGCGCAGTTCCAGATCGCCATGGGGATGAGTCCCGGCAACTATGGGGTTCAGGACCTCTACCACGTAATGCTCGGCTACAGAGACAGAATCGAAGCCCTGGAGACCGGGGTGAGTGACGAGTGATTCGCAGAGGGCAAGAGCTGCGAGGACACCATGTGCTGTGAAGTCTCTACGACCCAGTCCACAGATGGATGATCGCCCCATAGACGCCCATATGAGCTATACCTTCGATAGAGCTGTCCGCTCGGACTCGCTTTGAGCACTATTCCCATGATCTATCCGCCATCTTCCTCTAGACCCACAACCACCCCGGAGGTTTTCACCCCCGGGGTGGTCGTGGTGATGCGTGGTGCATGTTGCTTTATTGCCTTACTACCTGCGATACTCCCCGCCGCGCGGGCTACTTTTCCGGTATCCGGCATCCGGTATCCTGCTGATCCTGCACTGCTTCCGGTGACCGGTATCCGACCTCGCCCCGCCGGCGGAGAATGCGGCGCGCGGTTCACATTCCGCATTCCGCATTCCCAATTCGCAATTCCCTAGGCGGCGATCGTCGCCTGGAAGACGTCCGACCATGAGCCGGCCTCGCCTTTCTGGTTGACCCAACGCAGACGGTAGTACGCCATCTTGCCGGCGTCTCCCTCCGCGTGTTCCACCACGGCGGGCGTGCGACCCGCGGTCTTGGCGTAGGTCATGTCGCTCGGCCCGGAAGGGGCTTCGCCGACCTTCACCCAGATCTCGCAACCGCGAATGCCCGCGGGCTTCGCCTTGCTGACGCCCGCGTCACCCTCGTTCTCGAAGCTGACGATGTGCTTCAGCGGCTGGCCTCCGTTCGCGCGACCGGTCGGCCTGAGCGTTGGCGGCATCTCCGCCGGGACGTAGGCGCTGCCACGGACGGTGATGCGCATCCCCGTGCGATCGGTGTCCGTGACCAGCGGACCGGACTGGAACCGATTCACCAGCGCGCGGATCTGCTGCTCGAGATCCGTCCGCTGCGTATCCTTCGTGACTGTCGCGCCCTGGGCCTGCGCTTTCCACATGATCTGCTTGTTCAGCGCATCCTTCCAGAGCGGGGTCGCGGCCACGATATCGGCGATGTCTTCGTCAGTGAAGCCCATCGTCTCCATCCTCGGCGTCGCGTAGGTCAGGAAGTTATCGACCCATTCGTCGAACTCCGCATCTTTGGTTGGCAAGTAATTTGCCATTCTTATCACCTCCTCTCATGCAAGTGTTACCTCCATTATCGGCCAACTTATGGTAGAACCACAGAGTTTCAGGCAGTCGCTTTTATAGAAAAATGGCTCGGAATTTGGTATGGTAGAAAAACTCATTCTTTCCTTAGAGGGAACGGCGGATTCCTCGGAGGGAATCATTCTTTCCGCAGAAGGAATGGCGGATTCCTCGGAGGGAATCATTCCCCCTGCAGAGGGAACGGCGGATCCTTTCGAGGGAATCATTCCCCCTGCAGAGGGAACGGCGGATCCTTTCGAGGGAATCATTCCCCCTGCAGAGGGAACGGCGGATCCTTTCGAGGGAATCGTTCCCCCGTCAGCCCTGAGTGTGCCGGTGAATGACGGCATGTATCGAAGGGCGGCCGGAGGCGAGGGTGCTGGGGGCGGAACCCGCCTGAGCAGGGATGGCACCGGGGCACGGGGGTGTCAAGGACAGATGCCCTGCGCTGGTCGGATGGCGACCCGAAACACTGGCTCTACAATCGGGATTTCCGGGTTGGACGGAAGTGCGCTCTACAAGCCAAGCTCGGCGGTCCAACCCTCAAATCCCGGTACACCGAGTTCGATGGTTGGATTGTCTGATGGTTTGATGGTAAGGCCGGAGCGCGATGCGCTCCGGCCTTGATCATGCCACACCCTCCGAGTCCGAGTAGGCCGATGGTGTGGTCGCCTGTATCACGGCCGGTAATTGACCGTGCCAGGAGTCGACTGAGCGGGATTAGCGACGCCGTTCATGTCCGTGCATACGCCCGTCGCAAGCGTCGCGCACAGAACGCCTCGATGGGGTATGCCGCTGCTGACCGCGACGTTGAATGTCTTGCTGTCGCCGCTGTTTGTGATCGTCTGCGTGGGGCTGATACTTGCCCCATTCAGCGTGAGTGTTACATCGCCGGTCTGGAAGCCGGTGACCGGTCTGCTGAACACTACCGTGAAGTTGATCGGCAGCACGCTCGTCTGGTCCGACTGGCCTGCAGCTCGCTTGATGATCACGGGCTGCACCTCATACGCGCCCATGTCAAGGGTGTGCTCAGGAGTTTCGGATGCCCAGTACGTGTCGCGCCAGTAGCCGTCGCAGTCCACGAAGAAGTCACGCGTATAGGCACTGAATACCGCGTCTGACCAGGCTCTATTGCCGTTATCTACGCAAGGAGAGTTGTGGACCAGACGATAGTTCTCGGAGGTTCTGCTTACGAACATAGGGTCCGTAAAGATGTTGCCCAAGCACTCCCCAAAGCTGCCCTGGAAGTCAGTGCCATTTCCCCACAGGCAGGAGTGGTCAACTATGGTCTGGCCGCCGCCGGACGATATCCCGACGCCGTTGTACGCCACGATATTGTTCCCAATGTTGCCGTCACCCTCAGACGTGGCGTGGCCTACACCATTACCCACGATAGTATTATTGGCCACCAGCGAATACGTATACCCGCTGCAGATGCCGATCGAGCTGCCCGTGATCACGTTGTTGAAAATCGCGTTCGGCCCAATCCCTTCTTCTAATATACTGCAAGCTACGCCACGAGCCGAGTTGCCCGCTATCACGTTGTCATAGATCCGCGCCGTGCATCCTTGACCAGTAGACACGCCAGAACCGTTCCCCGTGATGATGTTGTCGGAAACTGCGGCATAAGTCCATATCTCATCTTCAGTTCGGGATACGCAGACACCGCAGATACCGTTCGTAATCGTGAAACCGCTTATATGCTGGTTATACCAACGATTGTAGTTGCTGCTTGCGCCAGTCGTACTGCCATTGGCCGCTAACACGACCGGGCCCGAACCATTGCCGACCAGTGTCGTCACGTTCGCTCGACAGTCTCTCTGGTCAGCCGTGGTCTCTATGCCGGCGAAGCCGCCGAACAGGCGTATGTCAGGCGGAAGAACGAAACTTCCAGACTTGACGGGAACGTTATACGTTCCCGCCGCCACCCATACCTGAGGGATGATATCAGGTAGTGCGACAAGAGGACCGGCAAGGTCGAGTGCCTTTTGGACAGTCGCCACGGCCCACTCCCAACTGCTCCCATCGTAGGCGTCGTTGCCGCCCGGCTTCACACAGATCACGTATCCCGGAGCATCCGGTTGGTAAGTCACCACATTATCCGTGCTCGTTGAGGCCTCGTTGAAACGGCCCCACTCGTCGGTGCATATTCCGGCGGGAATTCGTGCGCTGACCGTGCCAAGAGTGGCGCACGTGTACGCGGCGCCCTGCCTGTTCAGGGTGACATCCACATAGAACGTGGTTCCGAAACCCTTATGGTCGCTGATTTGTACCCGCGGGCCGTTCCTTGTATCGATATGTAGTCTGTGTCAACGGCCAGGAAGCTTTCGGCCGGCTGGCTGAAGACCACCTCAAAGCTGATCACGTCCGATTTCGTCGGATCCAGACCCGGGGCCTGGTCGATAGTTACTGTCAGAGGTGGTGAATAGGTGACCGACACGATATCGGACTCGGTGTTCCAGTAGCCGTTCGAGGCCTGCGCTACATGCGCCGGCACCTGGCAAGTCACCGGGCCCGGCGCGGATGCCGTCACGTGCAGCACGTAGGTAGACCCGCTTATCGTGTCGAGCGCTCCCTTCGTGCCGTTAGTAACATTGATGCTGCCTGCAGTCAGACCCGTGACGTTGTCCTTGAACGTGATGGGGAACTCCATATCCGCGTCGATGCACGGGCTGGCCGGTCCCGTTACAGTCGCCGCGCCGAGACCCACCGAGTATGACCGGATAGGGAATTGCCTCGGGTAGTGGTCTTTGCTGGTGTCTCCCCTGTCATAGCCGTGCACCACGAAGTAGTAGGCATCGTCGGGGAGGTAAAGGTGCTGACTGGACCCTACCGTTTGCACTTCGTCGACTTTGACCAGGTCTGATCGACGGAACGCCTCCACGATACCCATCCAGATATTGCCTGGACTCACTGTCCAGTTGATGTCGTAGCCGCCCCAGGCGGGCTGCGTTATGACCACGTTGGAGACACGACCATTCGAGAGCCGATGATCGGTGTCCGTGTCATAGGCAGGAATCCCGGCCACGTTTCGAGTGCCGGTGGTGCAGTCCAACGGCCTCCACATTGGCCAAGTCCATGGGTCTCCCGTAGGGAATGACCACCTCTTCTCCACATGCTGGAGCGTGACTTCGTATGAATAGAACCCACGGGGGGCCAGCGCCCCGCCGCTGTCTCTGCCATCCCACTCTATGTTGATGGGGGTGGCCGGCAGGGTATCAAACACGGGGACATTCAGTGTCCGAACCAGGTTGCCTGTCGCGGCAGAGTAGATGCCGACGGTTCCGCTCGTCGCAGTCAACGGTCCGCCGTCTGTGACATCATCGCCCGCGGGAGTGCGCCCAAAGGATGCAACTGGATGCGGGCTCCCTGCATTCCCTTCCCATACCAGGTACTGAGGCATGTTCAGGTCTTCGACGACCAGGTTGTTTATAGCGACGTCCTTGGTCACAGTCAGGGGAAGCGTATCCGTCCCGCTGAAGCTGAGATAGCCCGTTCCGGACGCCTCAATGCGAAACACGGCATTATGATACTGATGACTCCGCCACTGGAATGCGTCTACGGCCCACGTGCATTCCTGCCTCCACCATGTAGACTGGTCGAAGCACGGTACGCTCACGTAGGGTATCGTAGCCGAGGAAACCCAGTCCGCTCGGCCGAACGTCTTGACGACGGGCGAATGCAGGGGACCTCCTTGCACGGGGTCGTCGGGCACGATCTCAGAGACGGTCAGAGTCAACGCGGACAGCCGCGTGTCCGCATAGGGGTACCACTCATTGGGGCAGACGTCTCTGTATACCTTGATAATCACGTTGCCGTTGGGCAGCCCCATCACAGTAATGCCCATCGCGTAGTTTCCACGCGTACCGATTGAGTAGACGTGATCATTGGGCATGCCAATGTCTGCCCAAACGCCGGTAGAGATCAGCAACAGGATAGAACAAATCAGCAGTATCCGCTTCATCACTTCACCTCCTTAGGCAGGAGATACTTACATCTAAGTTGGAGGTCTTTCACACTTGCATCGATGGCCAAATCCGGGAAGGATTTGAGAACCTGGTCCGCAAGGTCCTTCGCCTCTTGATACCGGTTCAGGTGATACAGCGCCTCGCCTTTCCAATAGAGAGCGTTGGGCACCAATTCAGTCCCCGTCAGCTTCTTCGCTTTCGCCGGATCAAGCATTGCGGTCTTCGCATAGAAGGGCTTTGCAGCCAGCCAGTTCTTATGCTTTTCCTCAGGCGACTTGCCCGGCTGCGCATCCAGGAACTGGTCGAATCCCGCTATGGCCTCGACCCACTGCTGCTTGACATAGTACGTGCATGCCAGCTCGAACTGAGCAACAGCCTTGATGTACTTGTCCGGCTGCTTCGAGTCGAGCACCGCCTGGTAATGCTCGGACGCGCCCTTACCGTCACCCTGAATCAGGCGGATTTCCCCCAGGCCCATGCGGGCCCTGACACTCTGTGGGTTGGTTTGCGACTTCGCAGCCAGAGGCTTGAAGATCGCCTCTGCCCTGAACAGATAAGACTTGTTGGAGCTCTGCCAATACTGACTGATGCACGCAAAGCCGGCTTCGGCTCGACTATCATCCGCTCTGTTGGGCTCTGCTTCAGGAACACCGGCACTCTGCTCGAACAGCGAGCACGCGCTGTACATATCTCCATCGCGCAAAGCCTTGTGGCCGAGGCAGTGCAGTGCGTCAGCAGCTTCCTTGGTGCGCGGGTATTTCTTAACTACTTGGCTCCACTCATCAGTCGGCTGGCCGATTCTGTCGCGCAGGTAGCCGATCCGGAGTAGCGCGACGGGTGCCTCCGGCGAGTTGGGAAACTTGTCAACGGTCCGTTTGAACTGAGCTATGACCTCAGCAACCGGAGCATGCCTCTTGTCCTTGATGTGCCCCATCATCAGCAGAGCTATCGGCTCGTTGGGGGCACCGGGATGTGCCTCAATGATTTTCGCACATGCCCTCTCCGCCTCGTCCGTTTTCCCGGCCCGCACCAACAATGCTGCGTCACGCACCGTCGCGGGCTGTTCCAGGCAGTAGCCTGTCGGGGCCAGGCAGAGAATGCCTAGCAGCACAACCACGTGTCTGAACATTTGTGTTTCCTCCCTTTCGTTTTCGCAAAGGGGGGGTGGCCTGCCCCCACATTAAGAAGACGTACGGTAGCGAAACTACAACTCCGTAGCGTCGAGTGTAGCACCCGGCAAGCAGTTTGTCAACATAGAAGTCAAGGAGAAAGAGTTCACGATCGTTGATAGTGAAGTTTGTCAGGCTGGATCGGTCGCGGGTGTCTGAGGAACGCCCATGAGCATCCGCCGGCATGACTCCATCGCATCTTCACCACGCAAGTGCCAGGTCCCGAATAGACTCATCAGCGCCATGCGGGTCTCAGATCCCTTGGCCGACCGTGTGCCGCCGCTGATCTTGCGAGCCGTTACCGCAGGCCGGATCGCTCGCTCGGCCGCGTTGTTCTCGCTTGGTACTTCCGGACATTCTACGAAGACAAACAGCTCCGGCAGGAACCTCTCGATCCGCTGAGCCAGTATCCGCTGGGGAACATCCCGCTTCAGGTATGGCCTGGCGAGCCGATACAACTCTTCCTCGAATGCGATCCGCTGCTCGTGCCGAGCCTTCGACTCCTCGTTCGAATATCTCTTCGCGCGTCTGTAAACGGCCTTGACCTTGCCGACCCAGACTGCTACCCCTCTCTTGTCAGGGTTCGCCTCGACGAGCGTTCGCAAGTCCCGCAGGTAGTGCACCCAGCACCGCTGATGCCGCCCCAAGAGCACGTTGTAACCGCAGTAGAAGTCGCTTACGACTACACCGCCGTAGTCCTCTCCCAGCACATCCTTTGCGACCTCTCCGCTCCGACTCTTGTCTCGGATGAAGTAGCGCACGCGTGGCGTCGAGAAGCTCCAGATGTATCCGTTCCTCCCGTCTTCCCGCCAGCCGGTCTCATCCGCGTTCACCGCAGGGCTTCCCCGCACCGCATGAAGAAGCTTCTCTACCTCCGACTTCCCCATGGATGCTACCGTATGTAGTATCTTTGTGATCTCTCCGCGCCCGAGATGCAGACCGTAGAGTGATTCCAGAAGCTTCTGCACACGCTCGACCGGCATTCTACCGACCGTGTGGAGATAGCTCACCAGGCTCATCAGCCGGATGCCCACCCGGTGTGTCCCGACCACCTCTTCGGAGAGGTCGAGCTTCGGCACGTGTATCTTGTGGCAGACTCCGCAGTACCGTCCGATCACCAGGTGCTCGATGATCCTGACCGGCATCACCGGTATCTCGATCACCTGCCGGCTGTGATGCATCGTGCCGCCGGAGAGCTTCCTGCCGCAGTCGGGACAGGTGTCGAGCGCGTGCTCCACGATCTCCGTGGGGGTCTCCCTCAAGCGGGCAAACGACTTCTGCCGCTTCTTGCGATCCTTCTTCTTGCGCTCGGGCCGGTTTGCCTTCACAAAGGCAGGTATCGTCCTGCCGCCGCCACCGAGCTTGGACCGGAGTTCTTCATTCTCCTTCTCAAGCGCTCGGACGCGTTCGGTCAGGGTGTCTACACCTTCACGCAACTCCAGGACGGCCTGATGCTGCTCTCGGATCGCCTGGTGCTGCTCCAAGACGATGCCGATCAGTTCTTCTCTTGATAGGTTGCCGAGATCGTTCACAACCTACCATTCGACAGCCGATCCTGGGTACTTCCTCAGATTATCAATGATCGTGAACTCTTACGTCAAGGAGAAAGAGTTCACGATCGTTGATAGTGAAGTTTGTCAGGCTGGATCGGTCGCGGGTGTCTGAGGAACGCCCATGAGCATCCGCCGGCATGACTCCATCGCATCTTCGCCGCGCAAGTGCCATGTCCCGAACAGACTCATGAGCGCCATTCGGGTCTCCGATCCTTTGGCCGAGCGTGTGCCGCCACTCACCTTCCGGGCCGTTACCGCAGGCCGGATCGCCCGCTCGGCGGCGTTGTTTTCAGACGGCACTTCTGGATGCTCCACAAAGACAAACATCTCCGGCAGGAACTTCTCGATCCGTTCAGCGAGTATTCGCTGGGGAACATCCCGCTTCAGATATGGCTTGGCGAGCCGATACAACTCTTCCTCGAATGCGATCCGCTGCTTCTGCCCGGCCTTCGAACCATCGCCCGAAAATGCCTTCGCGCGCCTGTAGATGGCCTTGACCTTGCCCACCCAGACTGCTACCCCTCTCTTGTCAGGGTTCGCCTCGACGAGCGTTCGCAAGTCCCGCAGGTAGTGCACCCAGCACCGCTGATGCCGCCCCAAGAGCACGTTGTAACCGCAGTAGAAGTCGCTTACGACTACACCGCCGTAGTCCTCTCCCAGCACATCCTTTGCGACCTCTCCGCTCCGACTCTTGTCTCGGATGAAGTAGCGCACGCGTGGCGTCGAGAAGCTCCAGATGTATCCGTTCCTCCCGTCTTCCCGCCAGACCGGTCTCATCCGCGTTCACCGCAGGGCTTCCCCGCACCGCATGAAGAAGCTTCTCTACCTCCGACTTCCCCATGGATGCTACCGTATGTAGTATCTTTGTGATCTCTCCGCGCCCGAGATGCAGACCGTAGAGTGATTCCAGAAGCTTCTGCACACGCTCGACCGGCATTCTACCGACCGTGTGGAGATAGCTCACCAGGCTCATCAGCCGGATGCCCACCCGGTGCGTTCCGACTACCTCTCCAGAGAGATCGAGCTTCGGCATATGCCTCTTGTGGCAGACTCCGCAGTACCGTCCGATCACCCTGTGCTCGATGACCCTGACCGGTGCTATCGGTATCTCGATTACCTGCCGGCTGTGATGCACCGTGCCGCCGGAGAGCTTCCTGCCGCAGTCGGGACAGATGTCGAGCGCATGCTCCACGATCTCAGTCGGAGTCTCCCTCAGCCGCGCAAACGACTTCTGTCGCTTCTTGCGGTCTTTCTTCTTGCGCTCGGGCCGGTTTGCCTTCACAAAGGCAGGAATCGTCCTGCCGCCGCCACCGAGCTTGGACCGGAGTTCCTCGTTCTCCTTCTCAAGCGCTCGGACGCGTTCGGTCAGGGTGTCCATCCCTTCACGCAACTCCAGGACGGCCTGATGCTGCTCTCGGATCGCCTGGTGCTGCTCCAAGACGATGCCGATCAGTTCTTCTCTTGATAGGTTGCCGAGATCGTTCACAACCTACCATTCGACAGCCGATCCTGGGGTACCTTCCTCAGATTATCAATGATCGTGAACTCTTACGTCAAGGAGCAAGGGACATGGAAATTGTTGTATGCTACGGATGACACTTCACCGACGCGTCTAGTGAGTGGGTTCACACGTGACAGTAGAAGGACAACGCTCCGGATAGAGCCTTTGCTCCATCCCATCTTCTTCTTGACAGCCGGGCTATCCTCGACCGCGGGTGCGGTAGTACTGCATGCCTTCGATGAGGGTGCGGAGGTTCTCCCAGGGGACTCCGGGGGCGATGGAGCTGGATGCGCCGAGGAATAGACCGGTCGGGGGCCCGCATTCGACGAGCCAGTCGAGTTCGCGCTTGACATCGGCGGGAGTGCCCATCGGAAGCGTGCGCGTGACCGATGAGCCGGCGATGATGATGAGGTTGCGGCCCTCGCGGTCCTTCATGCGGCAGATCCGCTCGTAGTCCATCCCGTCCTCGTACTGGAACCCCTGGAACCCGCTGAGCCCGACATCGAGCAGGCGGGGACCATCTGCATCAGGTTGCCGTCACAGTGCCAGATCAGGCGGACACCGGTCTTGAGGACGGGCGACAGGCAGCGGGCGAAGTGCGGGAACCAGATGCGATCGAGCGAATCGATCCGGACGAGCGTGCCTCGGGAGTCCGCCATGTCGTGATCGAGGCGGTAGAGCGGCGGGAGGTCTCCCTCGACGAACGCGCGGGCGGCGGCCCGGTTGTTCTTGAGCGCGACATCGGCCTGGAGGGAGAAGTGCTTCTCCAGAACGTCGGGATAGAGGGCGTATGCGGAGAAGTAGTTCACATAGCCGTATGTCCCGTAGGCGAAACCGGGGAAGGCGATGAACCCGTATGGGCCCTTCAGGATCGATGGGCCGAACTTCTCCTGGATGGCGCGCTCGTTGGCGAGGATCTGCCCCACCACAGCGTCCTCCTCCGGTTTCCCCGTAGTGGCCGTGCCTCCGTGCCGGCCATGCCATGTTGGAGGCCGGCACGGAGGCACGGCCACTACGGGTGGATTGGAGTTGCCGGCGGCGGCACGGAGCTTCGGGAAGACGAACCGCTCCATGTGCTCGGCGACGGCTTCCGGCGAGTCGATGAGTATGTCGTCGAGGACGAGGGTCTCACCGCCGGTGGTCGCGCCGTGAGCCTTGCCCTGGAAGCCTTGATCGCCCATCGTGAGCGGGTTCTCCGGGATGTACTGATCGAGCAGGCACGTGCCGAGGGCGCGCTGCATCGCGAGGTAGACTTCCTCGGGGCGCTTGGCGTAATCGCCCGGAGCCGCGCCGGCGATGCGCTCGATGTGGGCGTGCTCCATCACGTTGAGCAGCCACGAGGGGATGCCCTTCACGGGACGCTGGTGGATCGTGTCGAGCGCGAGTTGTGCGTTTTCGGTCATCTGGACCATTGCGGCCTCACTGAAGCGATTCCGTGCAGCCCGGAACTGACCCTCACCCCCGGCCCCTCTCCCTCAGAAGGGCGAGGGGGGTTGGCTCTCCCCTCGCCCTTCTGAGGGAGAGGGGCCGGGGGTGAGGGTCAGTTCCGGGCTGCGACAGTCTAGCAGCCTGTCCATGAAATAACCTCTGGCGCAAGGTGCCAGGTATGTAGTAAAATACGGGTATGAGCAAGCCATACCTTCCTTATCAACCTGACCAGATATTGCTGTTGCCGCCCTTGATGTCGGAGTGGCTGCCCGAGGGACATCTCGCATACTTTGTGAGCGATGTCGTAGACAGTCTCGACCTTTCCGCGATATACGCCTCATACGAGAAAGAGGCCCGAGGAGCGCCGCCGTTCCATCCGGCAATGCTTACAAAGATCATATTCTACGGTTTGTGCCGGGGAGTGTATTCATCTCGAAAGCTCTCCCTGGCCACGTATGAAGATGTAGCCTTCCGGGTGCTTGCGGCAGGAAATCATCCCGACTTCCGCACGATAAGCGAGTTCAGGAAGAGGCATCTCAAGTCCCTTGCGGACCTGTTTGTGCAAGTGCTCAGGCTATGCGCAAGCGCCGGGCTTGTGTCGATGAAACACATAGCCATAGACGGAACAAAGCTGCTTGCCAACGCAAGCAAGCACTCCGCCATGAGCTACTCTCGGATGGTCGAGAAAGAAAAAGAGCTTCAGGCTGAGATCGAGGCGCTCCTTGCGAAGGGTCTTTCTGTGGACGACCAGGAAGACGCGGAATATGGTCTTGACCGCCGAGGAGACGAACTCCCGGAGGAACTCGCAACCAGAGAGAAGCGGCTCGCCAAGATCAGGGAAGCAAAAGAAGCGCTGGAGCGCGAGGCCAAAGAGCGAGCATCAGCCGAAGAAGCGATGCGAGCCCAAGAGAAGGCGGAGCAGGAAGCATCCGGGAAGAAGCCTCGCGGCAGAGAGCCGGGGCCCGTAAAGACAGAGCCGGAAGGGAAGGCACAGCGGAACTTCACAGACCCGGAAAGCCGGATAATGAAGGACGCAAAGAAAGCCTTCGTGCAGGCATACAACGGACAAGCTGCGGTAGACGCAGATCATCAGATTGTAGTGGCGTGTGATCTCACGAACCAGGCAGCGGACTCACCGCATCTTAGTGACATGATCGAGGCAATCAAGGAGAACACCGGAAAGAAACCGGAAGAACTATCCGCCGATGCCGGATACTTCAGCAGCGACAACATAGAGATGGTCGAGCAGCAAGGGATCGACGCTTATATACCGCCTGACAGACAACGTCATGGCAAAGAGCCGACGGCGCCTTCCTGCCTTGATCCGGCAAAGCAATCCGCCGCAGATCGCCAGAGAGCAAAGCTCTTGACTCCTCTTGGCCGAAAGATCTACGGGAGGCGGAAGGAGACGGTAGAGCCGGTGTTCGGCCAGATCAAGAGCGCACGGAACTTCCGAGGCTTCCTACTCCGAGGCCTTGCGAAAGCGAAGTCGGAGTGGACGCTTGCGTGTCTTGGGCACAACATGCTGAAGCTATACCGATACGGCGACCGGAAATCGATCTTCGATACGTAGATATATGACCTGGATCAGGCTGATTATCAAGGTACAAGGGGTCTTTACAGACCCTCGCCGGAAATCCGGCGAAAAACACTATCGAACAGCAGCCAGCGCGACCCCGCAGATGGGAAACTCACCCACATAGCGGGGAATTCTCAGACAGGCTGCTAGGCTTTCGGATCGAACTGCGGGACTTTGAGCTGCTTGCCGCCTTCTAGCGCCGACTTGTGAGCGACGATGCCCGGCACGGTCATCGCCAGCGCCGCGTAGATGTCGACAGCCGGCTTGCGGTCGTGCATCAATGCGTCGATGAACTCGTGGGTCAGGAAGGTATGCGATCCGCCGTGTCCGCTCGGATGACGAAGCGGTTCGGGAAGCATGTCGGTCATCCAGTAATCGGGCTGAGCATAGGGTTCCAGCTTCGGTTCGCCGCGGGCGAATCCGGCATCGTCGGTCCCCATCTTATCCTGGAAGCTGACCGTCATGTGACCGAGGCCGTTCGGATTGGGATCGAAGAAGCTCATCTTCTCGCCGAACCACTGGCCGCGTTCAGTCCCTCTGACCGGCGCGTTCCAGTATACGCCGACGCGGAAGCCGTGCCCCTTGTCAGTCGTGAAGAACCCGGTCTCGTTGCAGAACGGGTTGTCATACTGATTATCTTTGTAGAACTGCGAGCCGTCGCTCCAGCCCGTGCAGGAAACCTTGGTGAGCCGCTCGCCGGTCACTCCGACGAGGTAGGCGGTGCAGTGGGTCGGATAGTTCATGGGCGCGAGGCCGTAGCGCCAGGTTCTCACTCCATCCTCGACGTAGAGCACCGCAAGCCCGGGATGATGGTACTCGGCCTCGGTGTAGAAGATCTCGCCGAACTTGCCTTCCTTGAACCACTGGCGGGCCGAGATCACCGAGCCGTGGTAATAGCTGGTTTCGCACATCATATAGGTGAGGCCCGTCTTCTTCACGGCGGCGAGCAGTTCCTCGGCCTCGTCGATCGTCATGCACGCGGGGACGGCGGAGATGACGTGCTTGCCGGCTTTGAGGCATGCAACCGCGTGCCGGACGTGATCGGGCGCGCCGGTGTAGACCCCGACCGCATCGACGTTCTTGTCCTTGATGAGTTCCTCGAGCGACGGGTATGTCTTATCGCAGCCGTAGGTCTTGACGAGGTTCGCCAAGCGCTCGGGCCTGAGATCGCTGACGGCCTCGACGATGCAGTCGGGATGCTCGTGCCAATGGAACGTCGCGCCGAATCGTCCGCCGACGATACCGATACGTATCTTCTTCACCGGTGTGCTCCTTTCCGACTGAGCGGCGACGATGCCGGGGGACAGCGCCATCCCGAGTATGGTCGCGCCTCCTGCCTGGAGGAATTGTCTCCTGGTGTAATCTGTCACGTCTGCCTCCTATGGAGTGCGGAAGCGGAGTCTGCGGAGCTTCCGCTTTCGGATACAAAGCGGAAGCTCCGCAGACTCCGCTTCCGCACTCCACAAATAAAAAGGGCCTCGGACAGAAGCCCGAGGCCCTTGATTACGCTGTACTACTTCGTCCCGGCAGTTTCCTGCACACCGGTATTGATGTCGCCGTCCTTCGGCTTGTTCGAGAGTTCGTTCTTCACTTGCTCAGTGACCTCTGAGACCGCATCGTCGTCGATCAGAATGTGCGGCGTCAGGAAGACCATCAGCTCGCTCTTGGTGTTGTTCCACGAGCGCGACTTGAACAGCTCGCCGATCAACGGAATGCGCGATATGATCGGGACTGCACTCGTAACGCGCTCCTTGTTCTCTTTGATGATCCCGCCGATCACGATCGTCTGCCCGTCCTTGACTATGATAGAGGTCTCGGCGCGGCGGTTCGCGATGATCGGAGCGTTCAGCTCCGGCTCTCGGCCTATGATCTCGTTGATCGTCTGGAGCACGTCGAGGGAGATCGTTCGGCTCTCTCCATCTGTTGGGTTCGCTCCATTGACGTGCGGCGTCACCGTAAGCGCAACCGCGACGTTCTTGAAGTCGACCGTGCGGATGAAGTTGCCCGAGTTCGTCTGCTGCTCAGACGATATGAACGGCTGATCGCTGCCGATGCTGATCGTGGCTTCCACGTTGTCCGCCGTAGTTATCCTCGGGACGGAGTACACCTTGACATCCGACCGTGTCTCCAGGGCACGCAGCATGGCTTTGAGGTTGTCGCTGATGATGCTGTACTTCAGGCCCAGAGTCTGCTTGGCCAGATCGAAGTTCGTGCTCGCAGATTCCTTGGGAGTGCCGTCGGGATTCGTCTTGCCGCTCAACCAGCTCCACTCAACGCCGAACTTGGTATCGTCGTTGAGCGTTACATCGATGATGGCCACCTCGATGTAGATCTGAGGAGTGCGCTTGTCGAGCAACTCAATCATCTTCTCGATTGCCGTGAAGGACTGCGGTGGGCCGGTGATCAGGAGGCTGTTGGTCTTCTCCTCGGCGACGACGGTGATATTCCTGAGCTGAGAGAGCGGACTGCCCTCATCCTGGTTCCTGCTGCTCCCAGAGCCGAAGATCATGTCGAAGAAGCTTCCGGAACGCCGGGACTCCCCTCGGAACAGCCGGTTGAGAGAGTCGGCCAGTTCCACGGCCGTAGCATATTTGAGCTGGAAGATGCGCATGATCTCGCTCATGACCTTGGGAGCATCGAGTTCCTTGATCATGTCATCGAAGGCCCTCAGGTTCTGCTCGGTGGCCGTCACGATCACCGAGTTGGTGCGAATATCGGCGACGATAACATTGCGCTTGAGACCCGCGTACCCTGTGGACTGGCCCCGGTTACTGCCGCCGCCGTACCAGTAGTCCCAGGGATTCCGGCGGCTGCTGGAATCCACTCCGCCCTGAGGCTGCTCGAAGAGATTGTTGAGCTGCGTGGCCACCATGTTGGCATCGGCATAGGTCAGGGGATAGACCTTTGACTTGACCTCAGGTTCGGTATCGACATCGAGCTTCTTCAGAGTGTCCAGGACCAGCTTGATCTTCTCTTTCGACGCCGAGATGATCAGGCTGTTGGTGCGGGCATCCGGAGCAAGGCGTATCTCACCCTTGAGGCTCATGATGCCGTCGTCTGTCTTCACCTGCTGCGGCTGCCCCTCCTGTCGCTGCTGTGGTTGCTGTCCCGGCCCGCCGGCCGGTTTGAGCTGGTATATCTGCGTCAGCGTCTCAGCCAGGCTGTCGGCGCTGGAGAACTTGCACCGGTAGACCTCGACTTCGATGACATCCGACGTGTCTTTGTCGAGCGCCCTGATGACCTCGGCGACGCGCTTGACGTTCCCGGCATTGTCGGTGACGATCAAGGTGTTGGTCGTGGTGATGGCGACACAACTCGCCTGTGTCTCATCGATCAGAGACTTGAGGTCGTCCTTCAGCTTCAGGGCGCTGATGTACGAAAGGGGAATGACCTGCGTCACCATGTTGTCGCTTGGGACCATCTGGTCCGGATCGCTGCCCGAAAGAACGGTCACATGGTCCGAGACCGCCTTCTTGAGGGACGTCACACGGATGACCTTGTCGGTGAGTGTTCCGACCATCAGGAATCCGCGCACCCTCAGGGCGGCGTTGACGACCTCGTAGGCGTCGCACAGAAAGATCTCCTTCTGGCTGACGATGGTGACGTTGCCGGTCAGCGCCGGGTCACAGACGATCGGTACCCCGGCCGCCGTGCTGATGAACTTTACGACGCTGACGACATCCGCCTTGTCGAAGCTCATCGAGACCTTGGTTTCGGCGGGATCGGGCCGCTTGGTCGCTTCGGGAGACTTCTCCTTGGGCGCTTCGGCGGGCAGACCGGGCAGCGGCGTGACGCTGGCCGGTGCTACCTCCTTCTCCGCCGACGGAGGCGTCGCCGCGTTCTGCGCGAACCCCCCGACCGATAGGGCTGTTAAGAATATGATTGCGAGTACCCCTGATATAAAACGCATAGAGCTATCCTTCCTCCAAAAACCTTCCCTAGCCACCCGGTTTCGGCTGACCCTCGGGGCCGCCTGGCTTCCCATCGCCGCCCGGTTTCGCCGGAGCCGCAGGCGCATCGGTCTTGTTCTCACCCATCGTCAGGGTGAACTGCAGTCCGTTCTTCTCGAGCACCACCAACTGCGAGTTGATCGTCATCACGCGGTAACCGAAGGCGCTCTCGCCCTGCCCGACGAACCGCGTCTCCTTGGACTGCAGGTTCTCGAGCAGAGCCATCTGTCCGCTCGGCATCCCGACCGCTCCGGTGAAAGCGATGTTCTTCTTGACCTCGTCGATGTTGCCCGCAGGAGCAACCGGCATCGGCGGGAGCAGCGGCTTAGCCGGGGGAGTTGGAGGCGTCGCGGGCTTGCCGCCTTGACCGGGCTGCTGAACGGCGCCCACCGGCTGGAACAGGTTGCGCTCAACTATGATTGCATACGGATCACCGCTTGTGGACGCGGTGACGGCCCCGGCCTTGCCCTTCTTCTCATCAGCTCTGGCGTTGATCCCCTTAGCACCGGACTTGCCGGCGACGGCATAGGCAGGCGTCGTGTCGGCCATCTTTCTCACCGTAACCACGACTCCACTGAGAATGACTATCATGGCGATCATGCAGTACGCCGCGATGCGCGGAGACACCTGAATCGATCGCAAACGGTCAATAGCGCTCATTTCCTACCTCCTTCAGGCACGGGCTCGGGCACTGGACTGCCCGCCTTGCTCGGGCCCGCTCCCGGCGAAACGGGCATCGCCGTGCCACCTGCCTGGATCCGGTCACCCGCCGGTTTGTCTCCATTACCGTTACGAGGCGGTCCCGTCCTGCGGGCCGAGCCGTTTGGTCGTTGCGACGGCCCTGCCGAGGACACTGCCGTCGGCGCTTTCACTGACGGCTGAGGAGCAGGTTTCGACGGCTGGTCCGCAGGTTTCGCGACGGCCTTGTCGGCTGACTTCGACTCTACCGCGGCAGTCTTGGCGGGTACGACCGCCCGACGTCTCGTAACGCGCGAGTTCTTGTCGAGCACGACAAACGATGAGACGGTCATATTGACCTGCAGCTTGTCACTCTCACCCTGTGCATTCCGGACCTCAAGACGCTCGACGTCGATCAGAGGCACGGCGGTGCTCATGTCTTTCAGTAGTTTCGTGAGATTCTTCAGGTCGGTCTGGACGACGATCCTCATCGGGAACCGCTCTATGTTGCTGGACGCGGTCATAGGCTCCGGCTGGAGGTTCTCGATCTTGAGGCCGTTTGCCTGGACGATGCCGGAGACCTGCGCCACCATGAAGGGCATTTGATCGCTCCAGGAACAGGTGGACATGCGGCCTCCAAGCTTGAGGGCGAGGTCGCCATAGTCGTCACGCCACTTGGCACGGTCTTTCAACTCTCCCCTCGACTTGAGGAGGAGCTGCTTCTGCGCCTGGATGCCGTTGGACAGCCTCGACGCCGCCAACTGCTGGGCGATGACTCCGATTGCCAGGGCCACGACCAGTACGCCGAGCGCGGCGATCGCTACTACATGTATGCGCTTCGAGTTATTCATTGCACCACTATCCCCGTCTTCCCACTGCTGGCTGGTTTCACCTTGCCCGTCGAAGATCGGCCGACAAGACCCTTCTGAATGGGCAGCGAGCACGTAATCTGGAACTCATACCCCTGGCTGCTCTTCGCCAGGTTCGAGAAATCCAATGACACATCTTTGAACAAGTCCAACTGGTTCAGCACATCAACGGCATCGGCAACCGCCGAGTTGGAAAGCGCTGATCCCTTGACGACGACCGCCTTGTTGCACTCGAAGGCGTACTCCGACAGCCAGACGCTTCTCGGCAGGACCGTGCTCATCTGGCGCAGAATGTCCAGCGGACAGGTCTCCTTGTTCTGAATCGCCTGCACGACCTGCGTCACGTTGCCGGCCGGCGACTGAAGGTTCGGGCCGGCCTGTCGCGTGTTCCGTTGGATGACATCCACCTCGGACTTCACCAGGTTGAACTCGGCGGACTTTTCGCTGAGTCCCGGGCCGCCCCCCAGCAGCATCATGAGGAGGACCACCGCGACCCCACCGAGGCTCGACAGAGTCACAATCTCCTTGCGGCGGCGAGTCCGTTCCTCAGCACGGTGCTGCGGCATCAGGTTCACGGTTGACTTGCCCTCAAGCCCTGCCTTCGCCAGTCCGGTGGCCGTCGCGAATTCGGCCGGCGAGCCGCGCAACGTGTGCTCTGCTACGGCGCTGATGGTCATGCCGGCCCACGGATCCCCGATCTCCAACTGCAGGCCGGCTCGCCGAGTAAGCTCATCAGCCAGTCCCGGCACGTCCGTTACCTCGCCGACGAGTACCGCGCGCTGCGGGCGCTGGTCGCTCTCTTCGAGCCGGCGCAGATACCGCCGAACGGCGTATCTTCGAGGGAGAGTTTCTCCACCCAGCCCTCGATCGCGGGGCACTCCGCGGCCCCGAGGGTCGAGAGCGGCGAGAGTCCCCGAGTCTTCCTGATCTCCCTGGCATCCTCGGCGTTCTCGCTCAAGTCTTGTGTGAAGGCTTGCGTAAGCTCATCGCTTCCCACGCGAGCCGTCCGGTATGAGATGATCTGATCGCCATCCACCGTGCAGAAGTCGGCCCACTCAGCCCCCACCTGCACCACAAGGACGGGCTCGTCTTTCGGCAGGACGACTCCATCGACCGCCGCCAGCGCGGATACCATCAGAGCATCCGGAGAGAGTTTCGCCCGCTCCAACGCTCCGAGGGTCTTCTCGACATCGGACTTGCGCACTCCTCCGATCACGACGTGGCACATCGCATCGCCGGTTTCGGAATCCACGCTGTAATCCCATACGAGATCGCTCAAGGGGAGCGGGATCTGCGACTCGGCCTCGAAGCGCACCATCCGCGCCAGGTCGGCCGGTTTCGCCTTCGGGACCTGGGCAAGCTTCACGGAGCAAAGGTGAGTCGGAAGCGATCCGACCACCCGCCCGGGGCTCGTCTCAGTGTCGAGCAGGAAGTCGCTCAGCGCCGCGGAGACATCGCCGTCCTCGGGGACGGAAATGCACGCCGCCTGAGTCACCTCGAGCTTTCCGGCCGTCCTTCTGAGTTCGACTACTCTGATATCCTTGACACCGATATCGATGCCAAGACACGTCTTTGGACCTAGTATTGTCATAAGTTACTCCCGCCAGTATTTGGTCTGGACCTGATCCCCTGAAGCATCGACTATGCACACGATCGTGCAGGCCAACTGGCTCTGCTCCAAGCGGCCCGTTGCTGTGATCTTGAAGACTTGCGACCGGACGGTCATATAGTCCGCCGACCTGGCGAATGCGTCGTCCGTCACACCTGCCACGTTCAATATCTTGCCCACGTCCTCGAATGGGCCGTTCGACTGCCGGTACGTGATGATCTCCTCCGCGATTCCCTCATCCATGCCGGGAAGCGCAGAAAGCACCTCCGCCCGCGCGGTATTGATGTTGACCAGGCCCGGAATGGCATTGCCGCCGTCATCAGGCCGGACGAGATCTCCTCGGATGGTATCCGTACTCCCGGATCCGCTTGATCTGATGGTGATCCGGTCGAATATCGCGGCGACCTTATCCCGCCCCAAGTCACGCACTCGGATCACGTCCCCGGCGGTTCTGAAAGTCCTTCTTCCGCGACGTGCAATGATCGCATCAATGTCGCGCTCGGTCAGCTCGCCGGTGAACTTCTGTGTCAGTTGCTCCTTGCTCGCGGTCTGGATGTTGATCCGTTCCTCGCCTTCGACCGTCGTGTTCTCGTCGTGCGAGTAAGCGGTCAACATGTTGGCGAGTGTCTTGCCATCCTGACTCACAGGCGATGCAAGCATCTCTTCCGTAATCTCCTTCACGAGCCGGAGTTCCAGAACGGTCTCGAACGGCTTGCTCTTGCACGTGTACGGCTCGGGTAGCCCCGAATAATACTGCGTCTCGGCCCCGAGCGGCTGAGGCTGATCGTCGGTGTCCCGCCAGTCGATTATCGAGTCCGCGGCATCCCGACTCCCGAACAGAATCTCAAGTACGCTCTGTTCGGCGGCGTTTACGTTGATCTTGCCGGCCTCATCCTCGATGACGACTTCGAAAGATGCGCCACCGAGGTCAATATCCTCCTGCTGGGATGAGAGCATCAGGCCACTCTCATTCAGGTAAGTTGTCGGCTGCTCCTTAAGCTTCTCGATCTCGGCCAGCGCCCGGTTGATGCCGGCGCGGGCCGCCCATCGGCACTGCATGAGCCCGCTGAAGTTGTGAGAGACCTGGGCCTCCGTCCGCGCCATCACGCCGATCCCCGCCGCGAGCACGACGAGCGCCGCCAGAATCCAGAGAGTCGTGACCAGGGCTATCCCACTTCGATTACGGAGCAACTGGTTCCCCCTGCGCCGGTGATGGATTCAGGTTCACGGTGGATGCGACTATCACCGGCTTGGCATCCTTTCGCTCGGGCCGCACGAGCAGCTCGACCCTGACGGCTTTGGGCGGTGTCGTCCTCTGTATCCAATCATCCTGCCACTCATCAGTATCGCCGTCCAGGTACTTGCAGTTGAAGCCGACGACCATCGTCGACAGCTCGAAAGGCTCCGGCTGCTCATCAGATATGCTCAGCCCGGGACGCGGATCGACGCTGACGAAGAAACCGTCCGGCTCATTATCCGGAGTCACCTCCAACGCGTAGGTCACCCTGCGCTGATCGCCCGAGGGACCTTTGACGGGCATGATGCTGTTGGCGGTTGTCAGGAATGACAGCTTGTCATGCTGGAGCGCGGTGCTGCTGCCCTCGGTGTCCTCACCCTCCAGACTGCTCGACTCCTCGCCCGGCTGCTGATACGCGCAACTCAGGTCCTTGTTGATCTGTGACAGCAGTATCCTGGCCGTCTGATTCAGATCCGCGCGCTCCTCAGCCACCGAGGCGCTCGAAGTCGCAGCGCGGTACGTCCCATAGATCGCTCCGATGATGATCGTGAAGATCACGAGCGCCACCATCGTCTCGATGAGCGTGAAACCGGCACAGTATCCGTCAGTCCTGAGTGCTCGTAGCCTGGCGGAGAGTGTATCGAAGGACGACTTCATCATCCCGGACCTCCCGGCGGAGGCTCGGGACCTGGAGACGGCTCCGATGTCGATTCCGGCGATCCGCTCTGCTCGGTAGACCTGAGGCAGGTGAACAACCGGAAGAACTTCGCACTATCGCCGACCCTGCGGATCACACGTATTTCGGTGCGATAGAGATTCGCCTCGGGCGACTGCTGGATCTGCGCCTCCCACGTGTAATCCGGGAGGTCCGTGCCGAACGATCCTGATAGCGGCCCCGTTTCCAGATTCGGTTGCCGTTCGATCTCGCAGGCAACCCGCTGGGCCAGGAGCGCCATGTTGGAGTTCGACTCCGCTGCTTTGACTGTCAAGGTGCTGAATGAAAACGCCTGGAGCACTCCCACGATGCCGATTGCCAGGACCGCCATAGCGACCAGCAGTTCGAGCATCGTAAGACCGCTCTCGTTATTTCGGATTTCGGATTTCGAATTTCGAATTTGCATCTATGCTGCAGCGTCCGGTGACTCCGTCCACGGTGATCCGGCGCACCCTGCCTTTCGAATCCGTGATGACGACCGCCGCTCTCTCCGACTGACCGACTTGATTGAAACTGATGAAGTCCTCTTCCGCGTCTGTGCCGGGCTTCTCGACGGGCGCCAGTTCCAGTCCCCTGGGCAGCCTGCGATACTTGCCGACCGAAGTCGTCAGCGGCACAAGGCTCTCCACGCCCTTCTCATCCTTCATCCGTGCCTCGACCCGGATGCCTGTTTCGGTGCGGTCGAAGGCCACGCGCGTCTCCGTCTGGTGCGCCACGGCATAACTCCGCGCATAGTTGACCACAGAGACGATCATCCGCGCGCCGGACCGCAGCCTGGCATCGCTCAGGGCGGGAGCCATTGACACGACGACAACAGTGCTCATCAGCACGAAAATCACCATCACCACCATCAGCTCGATGGTGGTGAAGCCTCGTCTAGTCCCAGTTGGCAACATCGGCATCGCTGCCGGTTCCGCCTTCCTTGCCGTCCCGACCGAGCGTCGAGAGATCGAACGACTCGATGTTATTCTGGCCCGGGCATTCATACATGTATTCTCTTCCCCACGGGTCCGCCGGGATGGCCTTCTTCACGTATGGGCCGTTCCAGTTCTGGAGATCCTCGTTGGCCGGCTTGACCTTCAGGGCGGCGGTGCCCTCGTCGGTAGTCGGATACCGGTTGCAGTGGACGTAGAACTGGTCGAGCGCACTCTCCATGGTATCGATATCCGCCACCGCCTTTGCATGCCGCGCCTCTTCCACTCGCTTGATGACGACGAGCGACACGACGCTGGCCAGTAGTACGATTATGACCATGACGACCAGCAGTTCGAGAAGGGTGAATCCCCGCCTGCTGCGCATGACCGCATTCAAATCGCGTAAGAGCATCTGTAACCTCGGCTTTCCGTTCATTCGTCTTCTGTAGGGGAGGCCTTCAACGGCCTCCCGCTCGGGCGGGCGTAGAAGCACCGCCCCTACAGCACATCGTTCCTGGTCCGTAGGGGAGGCCTTCAACGGCCTCCCGCTCGGGCGGGCGTAAGAAGCACCGCCCCTACAGCACATCGTTCCTGGTCCGTAGGGGAGGCCTTCAACGGCCTCCCGCTCGGGCGGGCGTAGAAGCACCGCCCCTACCCTGATGTAAGATTCAGTTGGAATACCGGCAGGAGCATCGCCATTATGATGAAGGCGATCATGCTCCCGACGGTGATTATGATCAACGGCTCGAGCAGCGAAACGAGGCTCTTCAGGGACGCATCGACCTCGACATCATACGAATTCGCTACCGTGAGCAGTGTCCCCTGGAGGTCGCCGGTCTCCTCCCCGACGCCGACCATGTGGGTCAACAGCGGCGGAAAGACTCCGGTGTCCTTCAGTCGGGTCGCGAAACTCTCTCCTTCGCGCATACCTTCGCGCACCTGGTCCGCACCGCGCGCCAGCACCTCATTCCCCGCGACCTCGCGCACGACAACCATCGAGTCGAGCAGCGGGACTCCGCCCTTGAGCAGTGTCGCAGTCGTTCTGGCAAACCGCGAGACCGCCGACTTCAGTATCAGCTTTCCGAACAGCGGCATCTTGAGCTTCCAGCGATCCACGTGCAGTCGTCCGTTCGTGCTGCGGCCGTACTCCTTCATCCCTACGACGAGACCGACAACCGACCCGATGATGAGCCACCACCAGTGTGTCAGGAACGCCGAAACCCCGAGCATGATGATCGTCGGCAGCGGGAGCGCCTGGTTGAACTCCTCGAAAATCGTTACGAATCGCGGGACTACGAATGTCACCAGCAGGAAGACTGAACTCAGGCCGACCGTTATCAGGAGCACCGGATACGCCAGCGCGCTTCTGATCTGCAGCTTCTGGGTCTGCTCCTTCTCCTGATAGTCCGCGAGCCACAGCAGGACGTCGGACAACTGGCCACTCGCCTCGCCTGCTTTGACCATGCTGACGTACAGCGGCGGGAATATCCTGGGATGCGAGCTGAGCGCCTCCCAGAGCGCCTTGCCGCTCTGGACATCCTGCTGCATCCTCTGCATCACCGCGCGCAGTCGAGTGCTCTCCGTATGCTCGGTGAGGGCCGCGAACGTGCGCATCAACGGCAACCCGCCCGCGACGAGGTTGGCAAGCTGGCGACTGAATACCGTCAGATCGCGGCTATTGATCCCGCCGCCGACCTTGAATGCTTCCGCCCGAGTCTCGGACGCGGCTGATTGGCTGTCCCCGACGGCTCGGACATCCACAGGGAAGAGCCCCAGGCCCTTGATCTGCAGGATGGCGGTCTTCTCATCGTCAGCGGTGACCCGGCCGGCAACCGATCGGCCTCCATTATCCAAACCTTTGTAAGTGAAACCTGGCATATTTCTTCAGTTATCAGTCGTCAGTGGGAGTAGTCTCTGTCCGCGGCCCTGGCAAACCCCCTCGGCCCAGAGGCCGGTCCCCCTTCGTAAGGGGGACATCACCGAACCCCTCGCGCCAAAGATGTCCCCCTTACGAAGGGGGACCGGCCTCTGGGCCGAGGGGGTTTGACCGGCCGCCAATCATTCCGCGATGTCGAGTTCGTCCTGCTGTGTCGCGCGGACGACCTCTTCGACAGTTGTGATCCCGGCGCGAACCTTCGACCAGCCATCCTGCCGGAGAGTCGTCATCTTTCGCTCGCAGGCTGAATCGCGGATCTCGCCCGCCGGCGCTCGATTGAGTACCAGGGCGCGAATCTTGTCGTCAATCACGAGCAGTTCGAAGATGCCCGTCCGTCCGAGATAACCCCTTCGCTTGCAGTGCTCGCACCCCTTGCCCTGATAGAGAGTGCGCGATCCCGCCAGCTCGGCATCCTGTTGACGGAGCTTGGAAAGGACTTCATCGGCGTCCTTGCGGGGCTCCTTGCAGTTCGGGCAGATCACGCGCACGAGGCGCTGTGCGAGTACGGCCTCGACCGACGAGGCGACTAGATATGGTTCGATATCCATTTCGAGCAGGCGCGTGACGGCGCCTGCCGCGTCGTTTGTGTGCAGTGTGCTGAACACCAGGTGCCCCGTGAGCGCCGAGTGAATCGCGATCTCCGCGGTCTCGGGGTCTCTGATCTCACCGACCATGATGATGTCCGGGTCCTGGCGCAGGATGTGCCGGAGTCCGTTCGCAAACGTGAGGCCGATGCGCGCGTGTACCTGGATTTGGTTCACGCCGTCAAGCTGATACTCGACAGGGTCCTCGATGGTGATGATCTTCTTCTCCGGCGAGTATGCCCTCTGCAGCGCGCCGTAGAGGGTCGTCGTCTTACCGCTTCCAGTGGGACCGGTTGCGAGGATCATCCCGTGCGGGAGGGTGATCAGTTTCTCCATGCGCTTGAGGTCTGTCCCGAGCATCCCTACCTTCTCGAGGCTGTAACTCATGCTGCTCCGATCGAGGAGTCTCAGGACGACGCTCTCGCCGAACAGGGTCGGGACCGTCGATACGCGGATGTCGATCTCTCGTCCGCCGATCTTCGTTTTGATGCGTCCGTCCTGCGGCAGTCGTCTCTCCGCGATGTCGAGGTTCGACATGATCTTGAGGCGCGAGATGATCGCAGACTGGAGGCGTTTCGGCGGGGCCGAGATCTCATGTAGCATGCCGTCTACGCGGTAGCGGACATGGAGACCCTTCTCGAACGGCTCGACGTGTACGTCACTCGCGCGTTCCTGGACCGCCTGCCGAAGGACCAGGTTGACGAGCTTGATGACCGTCGCTTCCTTGGCCATCCGCTCGAGGTCGCCGATCTCGTCCTGCGACTCATCGAGGATCTGTATCTCCTCGTCGGCGGTGTCGGCGATCATTCGCCGCATGTAGTGCTCTTCGACGAGGCGGCGTATCTCCTTCGGGTCGGCGAACACGAGATCGACGGCGAGGCCGGTCACCATGCGGATGTCGTCCGCGGCGCAGATGTTGAACGGATCGGCGATGGCCACCTTGATGGTATGATCGCTAAGGCTCAGAGGCAGCGCCTGATGTCGGTAGGCAAGCTCGGGCGGAATGAGCGAGATCACCTGGGGATTCAGATCGTCTTCCCTGATGTCGATCAGGCATCCGCCTGCCTGTGCGGCGAGGGCTTCCTGCACCTTCTCAGGCGTGCAGAAACCCATATTGACGACTACCTCACCGAGGAGTTGGCCCGTATCGCGCTGCACGGCCAATGCCTGCTGCAACTGCTCTTCGGAGAGAGGTACTCGCTCCTGCAATAATTCGGCTATGCGCATTGCTCATCTTTCCGTTTTGTAATAACCAGGTACTATGACCCGGAATTGGCCCGGATTGTTCCTGATACCGTTTACATCCTGCGATCTTCCGCTACCCAGTACTTAGACGCGTATTCAGCCTGAAAAGTTGTGAAACCGGCGGAGATGCTTGCATCACGCACCCGCGAACCGTCGTTGCTCAATGGTCTTAGATACTCGCCGGCGTCATCTCCTTCAATCGGTTCCTGATGCAGAAAGAAGAGGGAACCGTCTGGTCCTGAGTGCGCCGGTGAATGACGGCGTGTATCGAAGGACGGTGGAACATGCACAAAGGTTGGTGGCACAAGGCCGTCCTTCGATACACGCCGTCATTCACCGGCGCACTCAGGACTAGCGGGTTCTGGGAAACAAGAAAAAGGGCGGGACACCTTCCGGCATCCCGCCCATTCCGACTTCTGACTCCTGACTCCTTGCCACCTACGCGGCAATCGTCGCGACATCCACCTCGCTCCAGTCGCCTTTCTCACCGGAGCGGCTGATCCACCGCATGCGATAGTAGGCCGGCTGGTTCGCATCCTCAGCAGCGAACTCGACCACATACGGGCTGCGGGTCGCAACGCCGACCATCCGCATGTCCGTGTTGTTGATCGGCGGCTCGCCGATCTTCAGCCAGACCTCCGCGCCGAGCGCGCCTGCGGGCTTGGCCCTGCTCGTGCCGGTATCCGTCGAGTTCTGGATGCGGAGCACGTGCTTCAGGTGCGGGCGGATGTCGATGTTTGCGGTCGGCCTGTTGTCCTGAAGCGTGACGCTCTGAGGAGTATTGCTCGATCCCCGGAGCGGTATCGCCATCTCCTGCCGGTCGACGTTCGTCGTGCCGGGGTGGGTCTGGATTCGGGCGACCAGCGGGCGGATGAGTTCCTCACAAGCTGCGCGGTTGATCTTCTTGTCCTCACTCGCAGAGGCTGCGGCCGTCTTGGCGGCATCCCATGCGAGCCGCGCCGTGTTGAAACCCGGCTCTGCGGCGGCAATATCGGTGACATCGCCGGCCACGAGTCCGAACTTGGCGAGATTCGAACTCACGTAGGCGATGAAAGTGCTCATCCACATCGTGAATTCGAGATCGCTGCTCGGCAAATAGGTTGAAGAGGCCATGTCTATGCCCTCACTTGATGGCCGACGACGCGCCGGCCGGTAGTCGGCGCAGTGTGACCCGAGCCGCCGTTCATATTATCGGCATTCAGGGCAGACTTCTCCAGCGATAGACGTGTAACCGCTCGATCGGGGAACGGCATTCCCAAGCCGGGGGGTGGCATAAGTATGCACGCGAACGCCTCAGGTATGACTACCCACGTCACCGGGAGGCATGGGAACGTGATAAGTATGCATACCCAAAGCACCGGTAGGCCGGGGATCGCCATCGGGACGCATACTTCTGAGATCAGGATTCGTGGGAATATGGTTTGCGGATCGAGGCACGGGAGGATGGGTGCGCGTGATTCCGTCATGGGTATCGCACCCGGCGTTCGTTAGGTACTTGTTACGAGTGAAGGGAAGTCTCTTTGTGCGGGCGCGTGGCGAGAAAGCTGGAGAAGAAATAAGTCGCGTTATCCAACAAGCTGGAAGGGGGATGGCCTGGCCTTCAGCCTCTGCCATCCCCCTCAGGAAGACAGTAATCGCAGATCGAGCCTAGTCCAGCAAACTCCACATCAGAAAGCCGTGACTGGCAGGTTAAGCCGTTAGAGACATGCCAAAACCTCTGTGCCTATTTCGGCGGTTCCAGTCCTTCTGTCTTCTCTATCAGTTTCGTGCCTACATTGACGCCAGCGGATAGGACGCCCGTCACCTTCTCGATCGCTGTGACCCCGCTTCTCAGATCTTCAAGTGCGTCCTTTATCGATTCGTTAGCTTTGCTAACATCACCAACAAGGCTCTTTATCTGCTGCTCGTGTTTCGAGAAGATCAGGTTGCGTCCCTTGAGATAGTTGAGATTCGCTTGTTTCCAGGCATTCACTATCTCGAGAGTTTGGGCATAGTTCGCTCTCCGCACCATATCATCTAGGTCGTCGTCAATGAGTCGGAACTGCTCGCTCAGAAGCAGGTAAACGTCTTGGTCGTTCACGGCTGCCCTCCTTTTTGGTTTGCCCTCAAAAGCTCAGTCATAAAGTTGGCCGGCATTCCTTTGGACTCAAGCTCGTCGAGCATGATCTGCACTGTGGCCGATTCACTCATCAGCTCCTGCATGGAAAACGGTTTTTGAGCGGCGAGTTGCTCATGAAGGACCAGGAGCTTGCCAAGTGCGCGAGAAACACCCGTGCCCGTATCTTCTGAGAGTTCCATCAACGGGTATGCACGTGCAATTATCATTTTCATGCTACCAGCCTTCAAGCCGGGCTGTGTAAACGGCATCGTAGGCTCGGGCCAGTGCAGTTGGTATTGGCTCAAGACTCGATTCACCAGAGCCGTAGAGTCGACAGCCTCACTCTCTACAAGTTCAAGAGCTACCGACTTATAGGTGGCTGCGCGTCGACCGGCAATGCCGGAGACTTCCCTATCCTTCCCTTGACTGTCCTTCATCGTCTTGTCTCCACCATAGAGTGGCATCTCGGCATCAAAAATTTCTTTGGTCTTCTGCACTATCGGGACAAGACGACGACTCTCTCGCAGCAATTTGCGGTTATGCTGGATAGTACCTAACTCCTTGATCAGATCCTTAAACAATCCCTGAACCACTGTGGAAATCGTTCCCGTAGGATCTGGAAGGGATAGACTGGCTGCGGAATTCGCCGCCTTGATCAGTCCACCAATGCTGTCCTCCAGTTCTTTCGTCGAGTCATAGTCCGCCAACCGTCCATAGCTAGCGTATGCACGCTCTATTTCTTTGGCAAGCCGGGCCCTAGCAGCCAATGCCCGATAGGTTACTTGATATTCGTGCAAGATTGCCTCATCTGTTGCCGACATCGCCAAGGAAGGAGGCGTAGGTGGAGTTTGGCCGTTCTCCTTTGCTTTCTTCACCTGTTCTTCGTATTTCCGTTCAACCAGATAGGCTTCACGAAAGGCATTCAACTCGTATGTATCCAGGGTATCCTGTTGCAACAACCCATAGTACTCCGCCATCTGCTTGAAAACAGTCTCTCCACCGCTGGCTACCTTTGATGCGTCCTGACGGAGAGACTTCGTGCAGCCTGTGAGTAAGATCGCACACAGGGCAAATAGCATGAGCCCACGGAATGGCCCACTGCGTGAACCATTTGACCGAAATGAGGGGTAGAGCATGCAGTCCTCCTTCAAAGCGTCACTTTTCCACTAATGGCTTAACCCAACTAGCCTTGAAAGCTTGGCTGGATTAGCATCGGGATTATAACAATATCCGGAGAGGCTGTCAATGGGTAAGTTCAGGGCAATCGCACATTGACGTGCATGCGGTATTGTCACGATTAATGAGATTATTGCTGCACGAACCTTTGGGATAAAGCCTCGAGCTGGTGAATAGCACTTTCACCAGGAGGTCACCATGGGCGGTTACGCAGGGTTCTTCGCACACTTTGGCATCGAGCCTGATCCAAGAGGAGAGCGGGGTATGAAACAGAAGCTGTTAGATGTGCTCTTCATCGCATTGTGCACGGTTCTCTCGGGCGGTGAAGGGTTTACGGATATGCATCTATTTGCGAAGTCGCGTGAGGAATGGCTGAGGAAGCATATCCAACTGCCTGGAGGCATACCCTCGCACGACACGTTCCGAGGAGTGCCTTCGATCACTGTCAGCAACGAGCGCTCGCCCTGGGTACGTTGGTTCAGACCTAAGCGTATGGCCATGACTTGCAGCCATGGTTTAGGCCGTGATCTGCGGCCAGCGAGTGAGCGATTCCGTGGGGAAAAGGTGTCGGGTCGCCTATTCCAACGGATCCTCGAGCACCCACTGCTTGCCTTCGACCATCGGGGTGCGGTAGGTGTGCTCGATGCGGCCGGTCTTCTCGAGGTGGTCCATGCACTTCCTCAGGCAGCCCCGACCGCCGCAGATCGTGTGGTGGCAGCCTGGAATTGATCGGATAGCTGCGTCACAGCCTCACCGATGATAGAGACGTATGGCGCATGCGGGCGCTCAGGATGTTACATTCGCGAAGGCGCGGTAATACTTGACCCGGAACTTAGGAAGCTCCAATATCCCCTGTATCTCTTCCGGTAGAAATTCATGGTCGCCGTAGTCTGCCGGATGTTCCTGCATCCACTTCGCCTGATCCCGGTCGATCGGCGCAGTGAAGTAGGCATCGGCTATGCCGTGGTCTATGTGTGACACCTCGGCGTCTGAGGTCGCGGACATTCCGAGCGGATAGAGCCGGAGCAGCCGTCTGTCCTTCCCTGACCAATATGCAAGGGGACGGATATCCGCGGTGCAGTCATCCATGCCCCAGTACGAGATGAGTTCCTCGATTCTCGGATACAGCATCCTGTAGTCCATGTCGATGGAAGCGAGCAGATGTGCTCGGACGACACCCCCACCGATATCATACCCGGCGAATATCGGCTGCTCGGTGCAATCCTTCTGGAAACCTGCCATGCATTGCATTGCCAGCCAACCGGCCCACGGCAGCCCCTTAGCGGCGGCGTGATCGTACAGAGTGCGATATTCAAACTCGAAGACGGTTGAGCGGAAGACCTCATTCGTGTCGACGTCCAGCTCAATGGGCACAAGCTCCGAGAGGGAGATGTTAACGACCGGCCATTGTGGCATCCGATACGCCTCCTTTGCCGTGGGTGATATCCAAAGTATTCTAGCGATATTACTTCAAGTATTCAAGGACAGAGTTCCACTACTCCATCACACGATCCTCCCCAAGGTAGGACTCCGACCGGCTGGGAAACAAGATCATGAGCGCGAACAAAGCGGAAGGCTTGGGCGCGTGGCAGTCCGGTCGGTGATTGCTGTGATGCGAACAAGGGGCTATTCCAGCGGATCCTCGAGCACCCACTGCTTGCCTTCGACCATCGGGGTGCGGTAGATGTGCTCGATGCGGCCGGTCTTCTCCAGGTGGTCCATGCACTTCCTCAGGCAGCCGCGACCGCCGCAGATCGTGCGGTGGCGGAAGCGGTGATCGAGGAACTTGTAGTACGGGGGCGGGTTCTCCTGGCTGGAGTCCGGCTCGAGGAACGGCGAATACTTCGGGTCCCAGCCCAGATGCGGATACCAGCACTTCCCGCAATCGAGTGGCGCGTGGCTGAATACCCGATCCTCGATGGTGAACTCGACGCTGCGCTCGGTCGGGATCGCGTCGGCGGGACACGCCCTCGCGCATTCGCCGCAGTTGTCGCATACGCTCCCTCGGAAGAGCGGATCGGGTTCGAGCGCCGCGTCGGTGAGGACGGCGAATATCCGCTGGCGCGGCCCGAACTGCGGTGTGAGGAGCAGCTTGCTCAGCCCGAGTTCGCCGAGCCCCGCCGCACAGCCGAGGACCCGCATGCTCATCATCCCGTCCGGTCGTGTACCGCCCGGGCGGACGGGCCGCCCCACGTGAGGCGTGAATGGATTGTGGATCGGCACGGACGTGTAGCCCCGGTCCTCCAGGAAGAGGATGATCTTTCGCAGCATGTGAGGCGCGAGGATCTCGTTCAGGTACTGGTAGGAGTCGCAGTTGTACGCCTGCCAGTAGTTGCCCTCCTCGATCGTCTTGAGCGCGCCCCTGAGCATGCGACATCCGAGCACGATGGCGCTCTGTGTGCCGCCGAGGATGGTCCGTGGATGCAGATCGGGCGGCGCATTGTCGAAGCGGTCGATCGACGCGATCCCGACCAGGTCCGCGCCGGCCTCGCGAGCGACTTTCTTCACCTCGGCGGTTAGTGTGGTCATTGTTGTTTCTCCGGGACGGGATCTATTCCCTCTCTCGTAGGGACGTGCAGAGCGATCATACGACTTGATTATGCGCCTTGCTCTCCATCAAACAGCCAGCCTGTCTCATCTGAGCCAAATTGCTCGTCGATGGTCCTAGCGTTCGGCACTGAGGCATAGGTGGCGGGACTGTTGATCTTCTCGATGCGCGGATCGATCAGGCGATCCAGTTCGTCACTATCAGGCATGGACAGGCCCAGGAAGTCGAACACCTTCCGAAAGGCTTCCCGATTGTGCGCCACATCCATCGTGTACAAATCCTCATAGTACAAGGGCAGACACATGCCGGGCGGCTTCCGTGCGAGGACTCCGGCGTACAACCGCCTTCTCTCTCCTACACCCACGACCAGCGACCTCAAATCATCGAGATCGATTGGCTGGAGCGGCGGGTAAGCCGTCTCCGCATCACCCTTGAAGTCCCGTTTCTGCCAAAAGCCCGTCTGTTCTGCTATGAAGCCGGAAACCGTCTGCTGGAGGGTGTTCCGCCGGTAGAGAGTGATCACTTCGATGTCCGGCCTGAGCAGCAGATGTGTGTAAAGCTCCTCGGAGAGCTGGTAGTCACATACCTTGATGCCGTTGTATCTGGAGAACAATACGGCCAACTGCTCTTCCAGTGATGGGATGTCTATTATGAGATCGATATAGTCCGGTTCCCCGGGACTCCATGTGTGGTACCTGGGATGCAGGGGCTCCATTGCAATATTCAGCTCAGGGTGAAGCTGAAGCACGCGATAGAGAATGGTGCCCCCGGTTCGGGGCTGGGCAAATATTACGATTCGATGGGAAATAGCAGTCATCTTTATCCTATTCTCCTCCGGGCGGGCGTTTTCCTATCGAGCGGGTGTCGATCTAGGGCGCGCTGGGTAGAATGGACACATATACCAATCTGAGGAGAGAACCATGCCCATGAGATCAGCGCAAGCCGAATGGAGGGGAAACCTCCGAGACGGCAACGGCTCGATGAAGCTCGAAGCCTGGGAAGGACCGTATTCATTCGCATCGCGTTTCGAAGAGGGAGAGGGGACGAACCCGGAGGAGTTGATCGCGGCGGCACACTCGGGATGCTTCAGCATGGCATTTGCGGGAGACCTCGGTCAGGCCGGCTACAAGCCCGTCCGCGTCCACACGACAGCGAGAGTCACGGTCGAGAAGGTTGGCGATGGATTCACGATCACGAAGAGCCACCTCACTACCGAGGCGGAAGTGCCGGACATCGACGAGGAGACGTTCCGCAAGATTGCAGATGGAGCGAAGGCGGGATGCCCGGTATCGAGAGCCCTAGCCGGGGTGGAGATCACCATAGAAGCCAAGCTGGCGGATTCCTAACCACGGAGGCACAGAGGACACGGAGAAAACCAAATCCGAAATTCGAGATGCCGCCAACGTCATGGTAGGGAACGGTCGCCGTCCAGTTCCGTCGCTGTCCCAAGCGGACAGCCGCGGAACGCGACGGCGGCCGTTCCCTGCATTTGTTATGCGAAGGGAACAGCACGCGTTCGGTCGAATAGGATGATGTGGAGGAACGGTTATATGAGCATCACACGGCGGGACTTCATGAAGAAAGCGGCGGCTCTGTCCGCATTTGCACTTGGAGGTGAATCATTGGTAGATGCGGCACAGGATCAGAAGAAGCCGAACATCGTTTTCGTGTTCAGCGACCAACAGCGGTGGGACAGCGTGGGGTGCTACGGGCAGGAGCTTCCGCTCACGCCGAACCTCGACAAGATGGCGTCCGAGGGCGTGCGCTTCGAGACGGCATTCACCTGCCAGCCGGTATGCGGTCCCGCGCGGGCGGCTCTTCAGACCGGCAAGTACCCCACCGAGATGGGCTGCTTCACGAACAACCGCGCGCTTCCGCTCGACGAGAAGACCCTCGCGACCTACCTCTCCGCTCAGGGATATGAGGTCGGCTACATCGGCAAGTGGCATCTCGCCTCCTCCAAGGGCGACAACTTCCGCGAGATAGGCGTCCCTCCCGAGCGACGCGGCGGCTACAAGGACTTCTGGCTCGCGTCCGACGTGCTTGAGTTCACGTCCCACAGCTACGACGGCCACATGCATGACGGCAGAGGCGAGAAGGTCGAGTTCCCGAAGGACCGGTATCGCGCCGACTGCCTGACCGACTATGCCGTCGATTATCTCAGGACGCGCGACTTAGAGAAGCCGTTCTTCCTGTTCATCTCGTACATCGAGCCGCATCACCAGAACGACCATAAGGTATTCGAAGGGCCGAAGGGCTCCAAGGAGAAGTGCAAGGACTACAAGGTCCCCGGCGACCTCGTCGGCACTCAGGGCGACTGGCAGGAGAACTACCCCGACTACCTCGGATGCATCAACAGCCTCGACCGCAACCTCGGCCGAATCCGTGAGGAGTTGGAGAAGCGCGGACTCGCCGACAACACGCTCGTCATCTACACGAGCGACCACGCCTGCCACTTCCGGACGCGGAACGGCGAGTACAAGCGCGCCTGCCACGACGACTCGATCCGCATCCCGATGATCGCCTGCGGTCCGGGGTTCGAGGGCGGCAAGGTCGTCCAGGGACTCGCGAGCCTGATCGACATGCCGCCGACGATCTTGGCAGCGGCGGGAGTGAAGCCTCCATCGCTCATGAGGGGCCATCCGCTGCAGGACCTCGTCGCCGGGAAGGACTGGCCGGAGGAAGTCTTCGTCCAGATCAGCGAGGCACAGGTCGGGCGGGCGATTCGGACGAAGAAGTGGAAGTACTCCGTCTATGCGCCGGACAAGAGTGGCGGCAAGGACCCGGGCAGCGATGTCTATGTCGAGGAGTACCTCTACGACCTCGAGAAGGACCCGTTCGAGAAGAACAGCCTGGTGAGCGACCCGGCCGTCGCCGACGTGAGGAAGGACCTCGCGGCCATCCTCAAGCGGCGGATGGTCGCTGTCGGCGAGAAGGAACCGGTCATCAACCCAGCGCCGTAGGGGCGGTGCTTCTACGCCCGCCCGCCTTCGGTGTAGTGGCCGTGCCTCCGTGCCGGCCTTACGGTGGGCTGGCCGGCACGGAGGCACGGCCACTACGACGCGAAACGGGAGGCCGTTGAAGGCCTCCCCTACGGAACCATGCCAGACGATCTGCGCACTACTCTGCAATCATCATTCGGATTCGAGAGCTTCCGTCCGGGACAGGAGGAGGCGATCGAACACCTGCTCGCGGGCAGGCACACGGTTGTCGTGATGCCGACCGGCGCGGGGAAATCGCTCGTCTACCAACTCGCATCCCTGTGCGTCCCCACGACGACGCTCGTGATCTCGCCGCTGATCTCCCTGATGCGCGACCAGGTGACCGCCCTCAACAAGCGCGGAATCCATTCCACGTTCATCAACAGCACGGTTTCCGCCGACAACCAACTCCAAAGGACTCGCAATATGGAAGCCGGGCGATACAGACTCGTCTACGTCGCCCCGGAACGGCTGAGGAGCGTCAAGTTCCGCGAGGCGCTCGCCCGCACGCCGATCGGGCTGCTGGCGGTTGACGAAGCCCACTGCATCTCCCACTGGGGGCACGATTTCCGGCCCGACTACCTGCAGATCGGCCCCGCCCGCGCCTTGATGAACAATCCCACGACCGTCGCACTCACTGCAACCGCGACTCCAGATGTGCAGAAGGACATCGCGCGCGTGCTCGGCCTCAAGCCGTGCAAGCTGGTGGTCACCGGGTTCAACCGCCCGAACCTCTTCTTCGAGGTCCGCTATGCCCCCGATGCCGAAGCCAAGCTGAGGGTGATCTACGAGCTGTTCGCGGAGTGTGAGGATCAGTGCGCAATCGTATATGCGGGCACAAGGCGGGATTCCGAGGAACTGGCTGAGTTCATCTCCGCGACCGCCAAGATCGACGCCAGGTATTACCACGGCGGTATGGCCGCTGATCTGCGGTCGGAGGTCCAGGACGCATTCATCAACCGACGGCTTCAGGTCACGGTCGCCACGAACGCGTTCGGGATGGGGATCGATCGGCCCGACGTGCGGATGGTGATCCACCATTCGATCCCCGGAACGCTGGAGGCATACTACCAGGAAGCCGGTCGCGCCGGACGAGACGGAGAACCCGCGCGGGCGGTCCTGATCTACTCGCCGAAGGATCGGTCACTCCAGGAATGGTTCATCGAGAACAGCACCCCGAGTTGGGATGAGCTGTCTGTGGTGTACGGCGCGGCTCTCTCCGCAACTGCGTCCGACGGATGGATAGCGAGTGAGGATATCTCGCTCAAGACGGGGCTGCATGACGTGAGCGTCAGAATCGCGCTGGCTCAGCTCGAATCCGCCGGGATCGTCGATCATCTTGGAGATTCGGGCCTACGGATGCTGCTGAGGTGCAACGAATGGGATGACAAGGCCCTGCGGACCGTGGACAACGCCGCGAACGAGCGGAAGAGGCTCCGGATGAAGCAACTCGCCGAGATGGTGTCGTACGCCGAATCGGGTCAGTGCAGGAGGCGGATACTGCTCGGGCACTTCGGCGATACCGGGCCGGCGGATGCCCTCTCGTGCTGCGATAACTGCGCGGGGAGAGAGACTGAGCAACCGGCGGATTCGAGTATGAGTATGAGTAGGAGTATGAGTACGAGCGGTGAGATGGACGTGGCCATGACGATCCTCGATACGGTCCGGCTCGCGAAGTACGACCTGGGGCGTTCGAAGCTTGCGCAGGTGCTCTGGGGCGCGAAACGAGCCGATCTGAGACAATTCAGCCACGACAGCAATCCGCACTATGGGAAACTCTCGGGCTTCTCGCAGGGAATGATCAGGGATCTGATAGATGAGTTGGTGTCGAAGGGATACATTCGGATGATCGGCGGCGCGCTCCCGGTGCTCCAACTCACACCACTGGGGATCACAGCCCTGAAGGAGCGGCGGGCGATCAGCTTGAACGTGCCCCTGCCCCGGCCGCCGAAACCCGCCAGGCCGAGACCCGTCTCGGGCGGCGAGCCAGATACCATCTCAGTCACGGAGGAGATGCTCCAACAGGGGATGACCCCGCCGCAGATCGCCGAGCTTCGGGCGCTGACGGTCGACACGATACTCAGCCACTGCGCGAAACTGATCGCGTCAGGCACGGTGGAAACCTGCGATGTCATTCCGACCGACATCGAGGCAGAGATACGCGCCGCAATCGCAGAGGTGGGCGGCGTAGACCGAATCGCTCCGATCAAGCTCCTGCTCCCCGAATCGGTGAGCTACGGCGAGATCCGGTGTGTGGTCGAAGCATGGAAGACGGAGCATGGGATCATTGACGAATCAGCGCTGCTCAAGCGCATAGTGCAATGGGGCGAAGAGCGGTCATCAGATTCAGTACCGGAGCTGATCCAGGCACTGGCGAGCTCGGGCGGGAACGTGCGGAGACTGGCGGCCTCTCGCTCTCGGCAAGATCGGGGACCCCTCGGCGGTGGAGCCGCTGATTGCGCTGTTGAAAACGGAATCTCACCCGCAGGTACGCCAGTATGCCATCAAGGCTCTCGGACGCATCGGTGATCCACGCGCGAAGCCCATTCTCGAGAAGATCGTCTCGGACACGGATGAACCCCCGTACATCCAGGTATCGGCCAGCGAGGCACTTCACCTCATCTTGAAGGCGGCCTTCTCACGGCCCCAGACCTGTTCCAGCAACGCGGTCAGAGAGGCCGGACGCATCAGACCGATCAGACCGATCCGACGGATCTGACGGATCTGACGGATCTGATGCGACGCCCGACCCGGTGACCGTCTTCCTGTCGCAGGCGCATCCTCGGCCGCTCGTCGGGCCGTGGAGCATCGGATGGGCGCTCGGATTCCACAGCGGATTCAGCGGCGACCAGTGGTCCCGCAGCAAGGTCGGCCAGCTTGCGTATCAGCTCAAGTATCAGCAGGACCGCGCGGCCCTGAAGCCGCTGGTCGGCCTCATCACGTCCCTCATGGCGGAGCACCGGGAGCTTGCGAACGTCGATATCATCGCGCCCGTGCCCCCATCAACGGCCAAGGAGTTCGATCACGTCCAAGCATTGTCCGATGCGCTCGGCGGCGGACTCGGGATTCCCGTCCGAGCAGTGATCACCCGTCTCAGACCGACCGAGCCGCAGAAGGAGATGCGCTCCCTCGCCCAGAAGAAAGCTAACGTGGCGGGAGCGTTCGGGGTCGCCGAGAATGTCGCCGGCAAGAGGGTCCTCATCGTGGACGACTTCTACGACTCCGGGGCGACCCTGGAGGAGATCACGCGCGTTCTCCGAACCGCAGGGGCTCTCAGCACGGCGGTTCTGACCCTGACACGCACGATACATTCGGATTCATGATCTGTATCGCGTAGGGGCGAAGCATTGGCTTCCGAATTCGATAGCGTGTTGGCATACGGTAGCCAATGCTTCGCCCCTACAGGTACCATTGAATTCCATTGAGGAAGAAGTATGAACGACGCTTACTGGCTCGCGCTGAGCACGATACCGGGTATCGGTGGGAAGACGGCCAAACTGCTGATCGAGCGGTTCGGCTCGCTCCCGGCGGTATTCGACGCGGACGACGATGAGCTGTCGAGCATCCCGCGCATCACTCCCGAGATCGTCTCGGGCCTGAAGAGTGCCCCACTCGAGCAGTTGGAGGACGAGTTGTGCGACCTGAGGAGCGAGGGCATCCGGCTGCTCACGTGGGACTCGGATGACTACCCCGCGAACCTGCTGAAGGCCGATGACGCCCCGCCGATGCTCTTCCTCAACGGCTCGATCGAACCCGCGGATGAGCGCGCGGTCGCAGTGATCGGTTCCCGCGAGGCGAGCGAGGAGTCCGTCGAATCGGCTCGGCGGTTGGCCCGGGAGTTCGCGAGTCGAGGGTTCACCATTATCAGCGGATTGGCGCTCGGGGTCGATGCCGCCGCTCACGAAGGCGCACTGGATGCGAACGGGAGAACGCTCGGGGTGCTCGGGTGCGGTATCCGGCACATTCATCCCCGGAGCAATCAGTCGCTGGCGGAACGCATCCTCGAGTCGGGCGGCTTGCTCTCGGAACTGCATCCGAACACTCCGGTTCAGGGGCGAAACCTGATGGCGCGCGACCGGATCATCAGCGGGCTCAGCCTCGGGGTGATCGTCGTCGAGGCGGGACTCAAGAGTGGGAGCCTCGATACGGCTTCGAAGGCACGGAAACAGGGACGGCTGGTCGTGGCGGTTCCCGGGAGTCCGGGCGCGGATGAGCTGCTCTCCAGCGGCGCGGTGCCGATCGACCCGGAGTCCCCGGACATCGACGCCCTCTGCGAGCAGATCGAGGGCCACGAACCTGGCGGCGAAGAGAATCAACTTGGGCTTTGGTGATGTCATGGGGCCTATGTGACCGATATGACGCATGAGACCCATGGGACAAGCGAGTGAGTAGTGAAGAAGCATCCTGGCGGGAGGCCGAAGAATCCGGAGATGCAGTACGTCCACTGCCGAATGTGCCACCGACGCCTGTGCGCCGCGCCCATCGGCACGGATGTCTACTGCCCGAAGTGCAAGGCATGGACCCCGGTCGAGAAAACGGAGCTTCCGACCCAGGTCGGCGAGTTGTTTGGGCCTTTGGAGTGCGATGGCTCGACATCGCTTTGATCCGGGCGGCTTGACGCCCTCCGGAGGGCCGCCGTGTCAAGCCACGGCGCGGAAAAGCGATGTCGAGCCATCGCACTCCAAATGACAGAGCGAGAAGGACAGCCATGACTCCCAAGGAACGCATGCTGAAGACCATGAGGCACGGCACGGCCGATCGAGTGCCGGTCGCGCCCGATATGTCGAACATGATCCCCGCGCGCTTGACCGGGAAGCCGTTTTGGGACATCTACCTCTACCAGGACCCGCCGCTCTGGATGGCCTACATCGACGCGGTGAAGTACTTCGGCTTCGATGGATTCCTCGACTATCAGGTACACATCGCGTTCCCGGACGAGATCGGGCCGCCGGATCCGCGCTGGCACAACGTCATCGTCGAGCGCACGGACGAGCACATCGTGACCCGGATCTACCACGAAGAGGACGGCACGCGCACCTGGAATCCGTTCACGACCGTCTACCAGCGCGCCAACCCGCCGAGCGGCGGAATCCACTTCAGCAAGCTCGGGCTGCCCGAAGTCCCCGAGCGCTGGGAGCCGATCGAGGGCGTCAAGGAGTGGCCCCAGGGCGAGGCGCTCTTCCAGGCGGCCTACGAGATGATGGGCGACGCGGGCGTCCTCGGCATCACGTGCGGAACGAGCGTCGTGGTCGGGAACGAGGACGGCATCTACGAGTACACGGACAACCCGGAGGCCGTCCGCGAGCGGTCGAGACGGATCCTCGAGGCCTCGAGAAAGCGGTTCGAGAACATCCGCAACATGAAGATCCGCCCCGATTACGTGAGTTGTGGCGGCTCGGGGACGCTCATCTTCCAGACCGTCGACATGTTCCGCGACGTCTCCCTGCCGATCGTGCAGGAGGTCACACGCCTGTGCAAGGATGCCGGCATCGTAAGCCACATTCACTCGTGTGGGCCGGAGACGGCGCTCGTGAAGATCTGCGCCGAGGAGACCGACCTCGACGTGATCGATCCGCTCGAAGTCCCGCCGATGGGCGACTGCATCCTGCCCGACCTCAAAGCGAAGTACGGCGACCGGCTCGTACTGAAGGGCAACCTGCACACGACCGAGACCATGCTCCACGGCTCATATGACGATGTCATCCGCGCATCGAGGAAGGCGATCGAGGACGCGGCCCGCGGTGGATCGTTCATTCTCTCGACCGGCGATCAGTGTGGGCGCGACACGCCGGATCGGAACGTCCAGGCGATGATCGACGCGGTGAATGAATTTGGGAGATACTAGCAGCCTGTCTGAGAATTCCCCGCTATGTGGGTGAGTTTCCCATCTGCGGGGTCGCGCTGGCTGCTGTTCGATAGTGTTTTTCGCCGGATTTCCGGCGAGGGTCTGTAAAGACCCCTTGTACCTTGATAATCAGCCTGATCCAGGTCATATATCTACGTATCGAAGATCGATTTCCGGTCGCCGTATCGGTATAGCTTCAGCATGTTGTGCCCAAGACACGCAAGCGTCCACTCCGACTTCGCTTTCGCAAGGCCTCGGAGTAGGAAGCCTCGGAAGTTCCGTGCGCTCTTGATCTGGCCGAACACCGGCTCTACCGTCTCCTTCCGCCTCCCGTAGATCTTTCGGCCAAGAGGAGTCAAGAGCTTTGCTCTCTGGCGATCTGCGGCGGATTGCTTTGCCGGATCAAGGCAGGAAGGCGCCGTCGGCTCTTTGCCATGACGTTGTCTGTCAGGCGGTATATAAGCGTCGATCCCTTGCTGCTCGACCATCTCTATGTTGTCGCTGCTGAAGTATCCGGCATCGGCGGATAGTTCTTCCGGTTTCTTTCCGGTGTTCTCCTTGATTGCCTCGATCATGTCACTAAGATGCGGTGAGTCCGCTGCCTGGTTCGTGAGATCACACGCCACTACAATCTGATGATCTGCGTCTACCGCAGCTTGTCCGTTGTATGCCTGCACGAAGGCTTTCTTTGCGTCCTTCATTATCCGGCTTTCCGGGTCTGTGAAGTTCCGCTGTGCCTTCCCTTCCGGCTCTGTCTTTACGGGCCCCGGCTCTCTGCCGCGAGGCTTCTTCCCGGATGCTTCCTGCTCCGCCTTCTCTTGGGCTCGCATCGCTTCTTCGGCTGATGCTCGCTCTTTGGCCTCGCGCTCCAGCGCTTCTTTTGCTTCCCTGATCTTGGCGAGCCGCTTCTCTCTGGTTGCGAGTTCCTCCGGGAGTTCGTCTCCTCGGCGGTCAAGACCATATTCCGCGTCTTCCTGGTCGTCCACAGAAAGACCCTTCGCAAGGAGCGCCTCGATCTCAGCCTGAAGCTCTTTTTCTTTCTCGACCATCCGAGAGTAGCTCATGGCGGAGTGCTTGCTTGCGTTGGCAAGCAGCTTTGTTCCGTCTATGGCTATGTGTTTCATCGACACAAGCCCGGCGCTTGCGCATAGCCTGAGCACTTGCACAAACAGGTCCGCAAGGGACTTGAGATGCCTCTTCCTGAACTCGCTTATCGTGCGGAAGTCGGGATGATTTCCTGCCGCAAGCACCCGGAAGGCTACATCTTCATACGTGGCCAGGGAGAGCTTTCGAGATGAATACACTCCCCGGCACAAACCGTAGAATATGATCTTTGTAAGCATTGCCGGATGGAACGGCGGCGCTCCTCGGGCCTCTTTCTCGTATGAGGCGTATATCGCGGAAAGGTCGAGACTGTCTACGACATCGCTCACAAAGTATGCGAGATGTCCCTCGGGCAGCCACTCCGACATCAAGGGCGGCAACAGCAATATCTGGTCAGGTTGATAAGGAAGGTATGGCTTGCTCATACCCGTATTTTACTACATACCTGGCACCTTGCGCCAGAGGTTATTTCATGGACAGGCTGCTAGCTGCTTTGGAGTGCGATGGCTCGACATCGCTTTTCTGAGCCGTGGCTCGACACGGCGCCCCCGGGACGGCGTCAAGCCGCTTGGGTCAAAGCGATGTCGAGCCATCGCACTCCAAAGGGAGGACCAATGGCAAGGGCAAAACCGGTGAGTCACGCATCTCTCGCGATCAACGTGAGGCCGTGCGTTCGGCGGGAGGAATACCTGGACTACATGACCTTCCAGGCAAACGACCGCCCGCTGTTCACGGAGATCTTCGGCCCCCTGATCGGCCTCAAGGAGGAGTGGGCCGAGCAGGGCGCGACTCCCGAGGAGCTTGACCTCACGGCGTACACGTTTCGCGCGCCGATGAGGGGACGCGTCCCCGTCAATACCGGATGGATCGGCGGAGAACCCGAGGAGGTCCTGGAAGAGTCCGACGACTACACGATCACCCGCGACCGGATGGGCCGTACGATGAAGCTCCCAAAGGGATACGCCACCCTCGCGCTGCCGCTCGACTATCCGGTCCAAGATATGGACGACTGGCTCAGGGTGAAGCACCACTATATGTTCTCAGAGGAACGGTTCGGCGCTGATTGGGAGCAGACGGCGCGCGATCACCTCCAAGCAGGGAAGGCGCTCGTAGTCGGGATCCCCGGCGGGTTCGACGAGCCGCGACAACTCATGGGTGAAGAGGAACTGTGCGTCGCGTTCTACACTCAGCCGGAGTTGGTCCACGATATGCTGCAAACGATCGGCGACACGGCATTCGAGGTGCTGGAGCGCGTCTCATCGGTCGTGCAGGTGGACGAATTGAGCATTCATGAGGACCTCGCCGGCAAGAGCGGTCCGCTGGTCGGCCCGAAGCAGATCGAGGAGTTCATGAAGCCTTACTACCGGCGCATCTGGGACATGCTCCGCGACCGAGGCGCGAGGCTCTTCAGCCAGGACTCGGACGGCGACATGAACCCCGTCATCCAGTCCTTCATGGACGCAGGGGTGAACGTGATGTATCCATTTGAGCCCGCCGCGGGCATGGACATCGTCAAGACTAGGGAGACCTATGGAAGCAAGCTGGCGTTCTGGGGCGGTATAGACAAGCACGTCATCCGAAGGAGCAGGGAGGAGATCGAGGCGGAGTTGGAGTATAAGATTCCGCCGATGGTTCGTACGGGCGGATGCGTGCTCGGCCTCGATCATCGCATCCCGAACGGCACGCCACTGGATAACTACCGGTTCTATGTACGCAAGGCGTGGGAGATCATCGACCGCGAGGCGAATCACCCGTAGTGGCCGTGCCTCTGTGCCGGCCATATGACACAGCAGGCCGGCACAGAGGCACGGCCACTACGGCGCACTACTTGAGTAGATCAGAGGCAAAGAATGACACCTAGAGAACGATTCATCACAGCGCTCGAGGGCGGGCAGGTCGAGGGACGCGTGCCTCATTTCGAGCTTGTGTTCTTCCTCACCATGGAAGCATTCGGGAAGGTGCATCCCTCGCAACTGAGCTTCGGCCAGTGGGACCAGATGGAGGAGAAAGAGCGCCAACTCCACCGCGAGGATATCGCCGATATGTACATCCTCACGGCCGAGCGGTTCGAGCACGACGCGATCTTCCTCCACCCGAATCCCGGCCGATTCGACGAGATCCTCAGGCTGATCGACCTCATCCGCGAGAAGACCGGCGACAGGTACTTCCTGATGCTCCACGGCGATGCGACCTACGGCATCCCGAACGGCAGCCACATGGTCGATTTCAGCTTCCGAATGGTCGATGATCCCGACGGCATGAAGCGCGACGCCGATGCGATGGTCGACGGCGCTCTCAGAAACGCCGAGGAATTCGCGAAACATGGCGGTCTCGATGGATTCGCCCTCTGCGCCGACTACTGCCTCAACACCGGGCCGTTCCTGAGCCCGAATCAGTTCAGCGAGTTCGTGACCCCGTACCTCACCAGGCTCACGAAGGGCTATCGCGACATGGGCTTCTACGTCATCAAGCACACCGACGGCAACATCATGCCGATCATCGACCAACTCGTGGAGAGCAATCCCCACGCGCTGCACTCGATCGACCCGCAGGCCGGCGTCGACATCGCCGAGGTGAAGCGGCTCTATGGCGACAAGGTCTGCCTGATCGGCAACGTGAACTGCGGGATGCTCGACACCGGCACGGACGAGGAAGTGATCGAGTCGGCGCGCTATGCCCTGAGGAGCGGAATGCCCGGCGGCGGATACATCTTCTCGACGAGCAACTGCATCTACACGGGCATGCGGCTCGCGCGATATGAGCTGATGCTCGACGTCTGGCGCAAAGAGGGAAACTACACGTAGACCCGACTGTAGGGGCGAATCTTTGGCTTCCGGTATCCGATAAGTTTCGGCCGTCGGTAGCCAAAGGTTCGCCCCTACCATGGAGGCCCCGATGTCCGATGACCGATTGAAGGCGCTGACGTTCGACTACCCGGAGTTCATCCCGCTGACGGTCGCCCTGCTGCCGGCCATGTGGATGAAGTACCGCGACGACCTCCAGGCTCTGGTGGAGAGGCATCCTCTGATCTTCGGCCCGTCGAATGGACAGCCGAGGGACTACGATGCCGTCACCGAGAACTACGCGGAGGGCTCCTTCACCGATATCTGGGGCTGCACGTGGTCGAATATCCACAAAGGGCTGGCAGCGATAGTGACCGGGAATCCCCTGCCGACCCGGGAATCCGTTCAAGCGTTCAAAGCTCCTTTCACTCCTATCGGCGAGCTTCCTCACGGGTTCATGTTCATGCGGCTTTACTACCTGCGAGGATTCGAGGAGTTGATGATCGACTTCGCGGAGGAGCCGCCAGAACTGCAGATGCTCATAGACCTCGTCTTGGAGCACAACATGCGCGAACTGGAGATCATCCTCTCGAAGCAGCAGGGCAGGCGGATCATCCACTTCGGCGATGACCTCGGGATGCAGCACGCGCTCCCGATCAGCCCGGAGAAGTGGCGGAAGTACCTGAAGCCGTGCTACATGCGCCTCTACAGCAGGTGTCGGGAGGCCGGCCACTACGTCTACATGCACTCCGACGGCCACATGACGGAGATCATCCCCGACCTGATCGAGTGCGGCGTGGACGTCATCAACCCGCAGATACGGGCCAACGGGCTGGAGAACATCGCGCGCCTCTGCAAGGGGAAGGTGTGCGTCAACCTCGATCTCGACCGCCAGATGTTCCCATTCTGCACGCCGCAGGATATCGATGACCACGTCAGAGTAGCCGTAGAGACGCTCGGGGCGCCGGAGGGCGGCCTATGGCTCTACGCCGCCCCCTGCGAAAACACCCCGTTGGAGAATATCGAAGCGATCTGCGCCTCGATGGAGAGATACAGAAGCTACTTCACCGGACGCATGTAGTTAGCGCACACATAATCCGCGATCTGTCGTCCGAGCGTCTGGCCGCAGTAGTCCGCAAACCGGAAGTGGATGCCTGCATAGATACGGCTCCGTCCGTTCTCCAGGCATGCCTGTGAAAACGTCTTGAAACTGCGCGGCCCGGCGAACGGCGAGGTCGAAGGCAGGGTAAACTGCATCATGTCCGTATGACAGAACAGCGCGAGCACCTTCGCTCCCGCGCCGCCGAACGTGCTGTGGCCTGAGACGTAATCCGGGAACGCCGGGGTGTTCAATAGTGGTGTCCATCCCGGGACCGGCATGGTGAAGTAGTTCCCATCGGTATCGGCCTCCCTGATCGCAGTGATCGGCCGCCACACATCGTACTTGTACTTGCAGTCCCACGCGGCGATGCAGGAATCGGCAAGGGCTACGTTCAGGAGCGCGAACAGCCGAGCGTTCTGGGCGAGCGAGAAGTGCCTCTTTGCCGAGACGATCTGCGCTATCAGACTCCAACGCCCGGGAGGAGACACCGAGCCGACATCATCCGCCCAGAAGAAGGCGATCTGCGTCTGGTCTCTAGTGCGATAGCGACTATTCAGTTCGCCCATTAGCTGCACCTCAAACACAGCCATCGCGTAGTCACGACTCCGCATATCGGGCGGCGGCGGGAGAACTATCTGATCCGCGCTCGTCAGGGCAAATGGAGTGACAGAGGGCCAGTTGACCCCGACGGCGGGTGCGAATCCCGGTGGAGTCGGCCGCCAGACGCCGGGAGCAGGCAGGGCCGTGTAGGGAACAACATCGCCGGAGTGGTCGGTACTGCGCCAGGCGATGATCGATTCCGCCACGTAGACGCCGACCGCGATTCCATTATCCTTCGCCGGACCATCGGGCACCCCTGACAGGGACGATGCCAGCGCCTGATCGTATATGTACTGCCTGGTCGGGAACAGAGAAACCAGCACGCGATGAGCCGCTGTCGCCGCCGCCGCTTCAGGTGAAGCCGGGTCCTCGGCGGGCGCATCTACATGGTACGGCTCATATGTCCGCTCGATGGAATTGACGGCATCATAGATGGCCGCATGGACCATCGCTAACGCCCGTGAGCCGAGCGTCGGCCTCAGGTCGGTCGCCTGTATCGTGTCGAGAGTGACGTTGTTCCAGTCGATGACAAGGTCCGCAGATGCGGGTGTCAACAGCGCGAAAACGCAGGCTAGACAAGCCAGTAGAAAGATTCGCTGTTTCATCTCCTATCCTCACCTCATGCTTTGAGTATGGGCGCTCGCGAATGACAACTGCGGCGTCATGTCTACCGTACCCGTGAATTTACAGAGGCAAACGGTGGGATTGCGCGAATCGTGGAGACGCGATGGATCGGCCGACTGATCCATCGATCAGTCGGCGAGGAATGGAGGAGTACTGCTCCGGCTCGGGCTGAGGCTACCTGGCCAGATGTCTTGGGCTGGGCGTCTCCAGCGGTTCCAGGCTTTGGATCACGCCGGCCAATTGCTCCAAGATGATGATATCGTCTTGTGTCCTTGGCAACAGGACATTCACGAGATTGCCCTGATAGAACTCACAGCTCGAGATGCCGGTTACGGAGACGAGAGAACCTCTGGATGGGACCAGGAGGCCCGGCGCTTCGACGTAGACGCCGATCGTTCCGGTGCCATCCTGCACTCCCGAGCCGTCGTCTAGGTAGAACCAGTCCTGCCTTCCGCAGGCAGTCACCCTGCCCCACACTCTGGTCAGCAGACCGACGTTGTTGGACCCGAATGATCCGAAGATCCCCTGCTGTCCTGTGCCGGTTGCGGGGTCGAATTGCCAGTCACCTCCGCCGAGCGTTTTGTGGGTCATGCCAACGGGGCCGATGCTGCCAATGCCGGTACGCATGATGAAGTTCGGGACCAGGCACTTCTCGCCGTTGGAATCCACCATCGTGAGGCCACTCACGAAGGCCGTATCGCCGACTTGGAGCAACGAATCGCTCGACTCCACCCGGATCCCCGAGGATCGGTCCTTCGCTTCGAGATAGAAGCAGTCGTCGAAAGCCGCGGTGACGATGGCGTCTTCGACATTCAGGGGCGTCCCGGACGTGGCGGATTTCGCGCCGGATACCGAGATGAATTGCCTGGTGACAGCCTGCTCGGTCCCGCCGAACGCGCCCATGTCGATCCGGCTTCCGTCCGGGTCCTGCATCGTGGGATCGCCTGTATCGATGCAGGGGCTCGTGAAGCCCAGATGGAAGTCACCGTTCGCCGCATCGACAAACTGAGGGTCGAGGCTCAGGCTGTTCGCATCGCGACCAGTCGCCGCTTGCCAAGCGGATAGAGTCGGGTAGTTGACGTTCTGCAACTGGCCGACGTAGGCGCCGTTGGTCACGGAAAAGTCGTTGTAGTCAGAGAGGTTGAACCCAACCCACGAAAGCACTCCGAAGCTGTCCGGGCCGTCGGCACAGATGATGTTGTTCAGGAGGGTGGTGTTTGTGTTCCATAGGGTCCGGACTCCTCTGCGGTTGCCTGCGACCGTGCAGTTGCGCACTGTCACGTTGCGGGACTCGATCGTGATACCCGTGCCGTCATACTCATCCGTCGCATTTGCGGCTATGCAGTTCTCCAGCCGAGCGCTCTCGGCTGCAATTGAGAACCCTGAATAACGGTTGCCGTCCGCCTCACATCGGCTCAGCGCGCAACCCGTGCCATAGACTCGTATCCCGGTAGCAGCACCGGTTACCTTCATCCACCGCTGAGCCACGCCGGGATACCTGTCGCTCGTCGCGGTCGCCAGTGTCACAAAGCCCCCGTCGATCTGCCAGACTATCGACTCCCACGACTCCTCGCCATTCCGGCTCAGGATGACTCCATACGGCGACGCCTCGAAGGTCACTGGGGATGTATCCGATCCCTGGTCGGCATCGGACACTACTATGTTGGCGCTCAGGAGGTAGGTCCCCGTGTCGATACGGACCGTGTCGCCCGGCTCGAGGTCATATGAGTCGAGAATCGCCTGCACGCTTGCCTTCGGATGATCCGGATCGGCCCCATGGTTCGAGTCATCGCCGGGAGCCGTACACCATTCGTCGGTCGTCGTCGAGACATCGTTGACGTAGAAGAGAATATCCTCTCCCAGCCGGAACTCGAGCGGACTGGCCGCAGATACGCTCTCATCCTGGACACAGATCACGGCCACACGGTATCGAGCACCGGGAGTCAACCCGCTGATGTCCCAGTCGTAGTCGCCCGAGGCGGGGTTAGCCGTGCCGGGGACATCCGTCCATGTGGACCCGCTGTCTGAGGAGTATGCGAACCGCACGGTGTCTCCCGCCTGCCAGCCGGTTCCCACTGACGTCCAGCGAACCTTCACCGGGACCGACAGGTCGAGGAAGTTCTCACCGCCGATCGGTGCATACACCCACAACTCCCGGCCCGCAGGGGTCGGTGACGACTGCTCCGTGCCGCCGTAAGCGCCCATGTCGATCCGGCTTCCGTCCGGATCCTGCATGGTCGGGTCGCCGGTGTCGATACACGGGCTCGTCGGCCCCAGGTGGAAGTCACCATTCGCCGGGTCAACGAACTGAGGATCGAGGCTCAGGCTGTTGGCATCGAACCCGGAGGTCAGTCGCCAGTTGTTCAGTGTCCGGCAGTTCACCTCATTGAACCGGCCGAGGTATGCTCCATTCGTGGCATACACGTCGTTGTAGTCGCATGCGGTCACCGAACACCAGTTGACAACCAACCCATACTTGTCCTGGCCGTCCGCGCAGATCACGTTGTTCAGCAGACTCACAGTCGCCACGTACGCGCTAAGGCCGGTTCTGCCACTGCCGGAGACAGTACAATTCCGAACGGTCACGCTGCCGTATAGGACGGCAATGCCTGTGCCGCTATCTGAGTCCGTTGTGTTCGCGGCCACACAGCTCTCCAACAGGCAGTCCTGCGCCTCGATGTGGAACCCGGTGTACTCGTTGCCGTTCGCCTCAAGCCGACTCAACTTGCAGCCCTCGCCATACACCATGACCGCGTGGAAGGCGCCCGTTATACGCATCCATCGCTGAGGAATGGCAGGATATTTCGAACTCTCAGCAGTCGTCAGGGTCACATAGCTGCCCTCGATGAGCCACCCGGCTCCTCCCTCGGTGCTGCCCCGGTCGATAGTCACCCCATACGGCGACGCCTCAAATGTGACCTGAGCCTCCGCCGATCCCTGGTCGGCCATGGACACCGCGATGTCGGCGCTCAGATCGTAGGTACCTGTGTCGATACGGACAGCGTCGCCCGGTTCGAGGTCATAGGTGTTGAGGATCGCCTGCACGCTTGCCTTCGGGTGATCCGGATCCGTCCCGTGGTTCGAGTCATCGCCGGGGACCGTACACCATTCGTCGGTCGTCGTCGAGGAATCGTTCACGTAGAAGCGAATGTCCCTCCCCAAGCGGAAGTCGAATGGACTGGCGGCCGACAAGCTTTCGTCTTGGACGCAGATCACGGCCACATGGTAACGCGCGCCGGGAGTCAACCCGCTGATGTCCCAGTCGTAGGTCCCCAGGGCGGCTTCGGCCGTGCCGGGGATATCCGTCCACGTGGCCCCACTGTCCGCCGAATATGCGAAGCGCACGGTGTCTCCGGGCTGCCAGCCCGATCCAGGAGCGGTCCAGCGGATGGTGACAGGAACTGCCTGGTCGAGGAAGTTCTCACCGCCGATCGGCGCATACAACCACAACGCCCGGCCCGCAGGGGTCGGTGATGACTGCTCCGTCCCGCCGTAAGCGCCCAGGTCGATCCGGCTTCCGTCCGGATCCTGCATCGTCGGATCGCCGGTGTCGATACACGGGCTCGTCGGCGCCAGGTGGAAGTCACCGTTCGCCGGGTCAACGAACTGAGGGTGGAGGCTCAGGCTGTGGGCGTCGAACCCGGAGGCCGGACGCCAACTGTTCAGAGTCGGGCAGTTCGTACCATTGAACTCGCAGACGTAAGCTCCATTCACGGCATACAGGTCGTTGTAGTCACAGACATTCACTGAACACCAGCGAACCAGCAACGCGTGGTCATCCTGGCCATCCGCGCAGATGATGTTGTTCTCAAGGGTGACAGTTGCATAAAACAGGCTTAGACCGGCCCTGCCGTTGCTGGAGATCGTGCAGTTGCGAACCGTCACGGAACCATTGTAGGCGTCGATGCCTGTGCCGTGGTCGTCATGTGCGTTGTTCGAGGCCACGCAGTTCTCGATCAAGGTGTCGTTAGCGTTGAGGGAAAAACCTGCATAGAGGTTGCCGTCTGCTACGCATCGCCTGAACGCGCATCCCGAGCCGAGGACATAGACGCCATAGTCAGCGCCGGTTATTCGCATCCATCGCTCCGCGAGGCCGGGGTATTTGTCCACCGCCGCCGTGGTAAGGGTCACGTAGCTGCCCTCGATCTTCCAGGCAAAACGATTCGAGGTTCCCCGACTCGGTTGATGGTCACCCCATACGGCGATGCCTCGAAGGTGACCGGAGCATCCACCGATCCCTGATCAGCCGTGGACACCACGATGTTGGCGCTCAAGTCGTAAGTCCCGGTGTCAATGCGGACGATATCCCCCGGTTCGAGGTCATACGTGTTGAGGATCGCCTGCACGCTCGCCTTCGGGTGATCCGGATCCGTCCCGTGGTTCGAGTCGTCGCCGGGCGCGAAGCACCACTCGTCGTTCACATTCAGACCATCGTTGACGTAGAAACTCAGGCCACTCCTGATTCGAAAGTCGCCGGGACATGCGGCCAACGCGCTCTCGTCCTGGACGCATATCACCGCTATCCGGTAACGCGCGCCGGGAGTCAACCCGCTGATGTCCCAGTCGTAGCTCCCAGAGGCGGCATCAACCGCACCGGGGATATCAGTCCATGAGACGCCGCTATCGGCCGAATACGCGAACCGCACCGTGTCTCCCGCCTGCCATCCGGTTCCCACAGATACCCACTCAATGCGGACCGACATCTGGTCCGGGAAGGTCTCCCCGCCGATTGGGGCGCGCAGCCAGAGACGCCGACCCGGAGGAGTCGGTGATGACTGCTCCGTGCCGCCATAAGCACCCATGTCGATCCGGCTTCCGTCCGGATCCAGCATGGTGGGATCGCCGGTGTCGATGCAGGGGCTCGCCGGCGATAGATGGAAATCACCGCTCCCTGCATCCGTAAACTGAGGATCGAGGCTCAGGCTGTTTGCATCGAGGTTCGAGGCCAGACGCCAACTGCTCAACGTCAGGTAGTCTACACCGTCGAGTTGGCCGACCCTCGCTCCGTTGGTTGCATGGAAGTCATTGAAATCGCTGACGGTGATCGAACACCAACTGAGGACAAACCCATAGCTGTTTGGTCCGTCGGCACAGATGATGTTGTTCAGCAGAACCACAGTTTCTCCATACAGGTTCAGCCCGATCCTTCCCTGCCCTGAAATCGTGCAGTTGCGAATGGTTGCGCTGGAACCATAATCAGCCGTAATCCCGCTCCCACCTTCCTCGGACACAGCCACACAGTCTTCCAGCAGGGTATTCGCCACATAGTACCCGGCGTAGATACCCACGTTTGTGTTGCCGGACGCCTCGCACCGGCTCACGGTGCACTGAGAACCATGGACCATGACGCCATAGTCAGCGCCGGTTACCTTCATCCATCGCTGCTCGACGCCCGGATACTTATCGCTCGCAGCGGTGGTCAGAGTGATGTACCAGCCCCCGAGTTTCCAGGCCATCCCGTCCGGATCGGTGCTGCCCCGATCGAATGTCACTCCATAGGGGGACGCTTCGAATGTGACCGGCGCATCAGCCGACCCGCTATCGTCAGCCGCTACGACAGTGTCGCCGGATAGTGCGTATACACCCGTATCCATGTGAACGATGTCGCCCGGCTCGAGATCATACTCATCGAGAATCGACTGAACGCTCGCCTTGGGGTGATCCGGATCCGCTCCCGTGCTCGAATCGTCGCCAGGCGCAGTACACCAGTTGTCGTTGGTGGTGGAGGCGTCGTTGACGTACAGATCCCTGTGACTGGATGTACCCGGAGAAGCCGATGATCGCGCGGGAAACTGCATCACGATGCACACGGCCAGAAGAATCAAGAAGGCAAGTCTCGAACGTCTCATTCCTGAAGACCTCCCAAGAACTGCTTGTAACAGAGATCAAAGGGTTCTTCACCGGCGTGCGAGGTTGCGAGATGCGCCGGGGTCCCGATGAGCGGCACACGTATGTTAACGCCGTAATGTCCGGGCTGTCAACGCCCTGACGAAAAACTGGTAAAAATACCGGGGATGGCTCGTAGTCCGCAGAGCAGGTGAGCGCACTCCAGCCTGTCCTGGGTTTGAGGAGAAATGCATGGCGCCCCGACAGGACTCGAACCTGTGCTTCGGGCTCCGGAGGCCCGCACTCTATCCGCTGAGCTACGGGGGCGCGTGTTTGTATGCAGTATCTTACCAAATCCGGGCCGAGGTGTCAATCTGAGGCGCTATTGGGACGGAGCGACTTCAGGCGGCGCTCGAACTCATCGCGGGCGAGCATGACTCGGCGGGCGCACTTGAGGCACTTCATGCCGATGTCCGCGCCGATGCGGGTGACCTCCCACTCCAGGCTCCCGCACGGATGGGGCTTTCTCATGGTGGCGATATCACCGACTTTGACGGCAATTGGACTCATGATTCGCTCCGCAGATGCTGCACCAGGGCCTGCATGTCGTCCGGCATGGGGGACGTGAACTCCATGCGCTCGCCGGTACGCGGGTGATCGAAGCTGAGCCGGAATGCGTGAAGCGCCTGACCGCGCAGGTTGCCGATAAGACGATTGACCTCCTGCACGAACTCCCTGCCCCCGGACTCGAGCCGACGGTGGCCGGAATAGACCGGGTCGCCGACGACCGGGTGATGGGCATATGCCGAGTGGACGCGGACCTGGTGCGTGCGCCCGGTCTGGAGCTTGGCCTCGATGAGAGTTATCGGCCCTAAGCGCTCCTTGACGTGCAACTCGGTCACGGCGGACCTCGATCTGTGAGCGGACGATTCGATCACCGCCATCTTCTTCCGGTCAGCGGGATGCCGACCGATCGGCGCGTCCACGACGGCGTCCGTCCACTTCGGATTACCCCACACGAGCGCCAGATACCTTCGCTCGGCGCTGCGGGCCTGAATCTGTTTCTGGAGACTCTGATAGGCGGCATCGTTCTTGGCGACTACCATCACGCCGGATGTGTCCTTGTCGAGCCGGTGGACGATGCCGGGCCGCTCGACCCCGCCGACCGATGCCAGTCCCTTGCAGTGTGCGAGGAGCGCATTCACGAGCGTGCCATCCCGAGAGCCGGGGGCCGGGTGGACGACCATCCCTTTCGGTTTGTCGATCACGATGAGATCGTCGTCCTCATAGATGATGTCGAGCGGGATCTCCTCCGGCTGAGCGTGGGCCGGTTTCGGGGCCGGCACCGAGTACGCGATCACGTCCCCTGCCCTGACCTTGTACGACGGCTTCTCTGATGATCCGCTGACCGTGACGCATCCGTCCTCGATCAGCTTGGCGAACATCGAGCGCGTGATCTCGGGCGTGTTGCCGGCAAGGTAGGCATCCAATCGGCGGCCGGACTGATCCTCGGTGACAATCAATTCGGGCATCGGTGTTCAGCTCCCGTGGACCTTTCGAATTTCGGATTTCGGATTTGGGATTCCGGACATCAGGGACTCGCTCCTGCGAGAACGGACCCACAGGAAGGCAGACGCACCTACGATCATCAGGATGGAGACCACCTGCGCCTCAGTGAGTCCGGCAAAGGCGACGTCGGCGGTGATGCCCTTTCGTGGAAACTCGACCAGGAACCGATAGATGCCGTACAGGGCGACGTAGCTGAAGAAGACCTGCCCGCCGAATCTGCGATGCCTCTCGATCCACACTAGGATGCCGAAGATCGCGAAACTGGCGAGCATCGCGTATACCTGCGTCGGGTGGCTCGGCTGCGTCAACTGGCCGCCATCGGACATGAATCTCACCGCCCAGGGGAGATCCGTCGGGCAGCCGTAACAGCATCCGTTGAGGAAGCATCCGATCCGCGCGATCCCGTATCCGAGCGCGAGTCCCGGCGAGAAGAGGTCGATCACATTGAGAAACAACAAGCCCTTCCGTCGCGCATAGATGTACGCCGCCAGCATCCCACCGGCGAACCCGCCGTGGAACGACAGCCCGCGGAGTCCGCCCTCCGCGGAGAACATGCCGCTCCAGAGCCCGCCGATCTCAGACGGGTTGCGAAGGTAGTACGGCAGATCGAGGGCAATCGAGGTCAGATGCGCGAACACGATCCCGAGGAGCAGTGCGTAGATCGAGATATCCACCACCTGATCGGAGGTCAGGCCACTGCGCTTCGACGCCCTGAGCGTGCGTAGGAGTCCCGCGAGAAGGGCGAACCACAGCATCAGGCCGTAGGCCCTGATTGGAATCGGACCGATCTTGAAGAGAACTGAATGCAATGCCTACCTCTTTGCGGGCTCGGAATCGGCCAGGGGAGCATCCCCGATCTGATCTGGAGCGGTCCTGCCACAAAGGACGAGATACGACGCGAGGAGCAGGATGCCGATCGTGATCGACATATCGGCAAAGTTGAAGATCGGCCACACCTGCAGGTTGATGAAGTCCACAACGTGCCCGTAGCGCAGCCGATCGATCAGATTCCCCAGAGCGCCGCCGAGTTGGAGCGCCAGTGAGATACCGATCAGCGGGCTGAGCGGCACACCTCGTCGGCTGATGATCACTATTCCGGCGACGACGACGAGCGAGATGATAGTGAGGGGGATCGCCCCCGACTGGAAGAGGCCGAATGCGCCACCGGGGTTGCGCACCAGCGTGATCTCGACTGGACCGAACAGAGGCACTGAACCTCCGTAGGGCACGCGGGAAACCACGAACAGCTTGGCAATCTGATCGACTGCGGCCAGGGCCAGTGCAATTGTGTAAATGTGTACTGCTCTCAAGTTCCCTCGATTACGTCCTGGCACTCGACGCAGTAGATCGCCCACGGACGGGCATCCAGTCGTCCGATGGGGATCTCCCGCCCGCACCGGTCACACTGACCATACGTGTTCCGCTCGATCTTACCGAGTGCCTCATCGATCTTCCCGATCTCATTGCGCCAATTGTCCCGGATGGCCATGTCCTTCTCTTTCTCGAAGGTATCCGTGCCGGAGTCGCCGGGATGGTTGTCATAGTCCGCCAGTTCGCTCTGGGCCTCTGAGTCGTCAAAGCTTATCTGATGCTCGATGACCTCCATCTCGTCATGGATTCGCAAGCGTTCTTTCTCGAGAATACCCCTGTATTTATCTACGTTCAGATTCCGCATATGATTCCTCCAAAGTTCGTGCGTAAGAGTTCACGATCGTTGCTAGTTCAACCCACGGGCTGTCAAGGATCGTCAACTCTTACGTTCGCGTCAGTTCGACCGCCGGGTGTAGCACCTATATACCGCTTCTTGATCTGAGGGAAACCAACCAGTACGAGTTCACAGGTCGATTTGCGACACGAAGTCGGCGAGGGCATCCTCCCACGATCGAAGATCGTTTCGCCCCTGAAGCTCGAGGGCGTAGTTCCGAAGGACCGAGCATTTCGGTCTCCGAGTGGGACTCGGCCACTCTTCTGCCTTGATCGGCTTCACCTCAACGTTGTTGATACCCGCAAGAGACAGGGTCTTCCTGGCAAACTCATACCAGGAGCACGATCCCTGATTCGTGACGTGATAAGTCCCATAGAGCGGACTGCCGACGAGATCACGCACGGTCTGCGCCAGGTCTGCGGTGAATGTGGGCGAACCGATCTGATCGGCGACGACGGTGATCTCCTTGCGGGTCTTCGCCAAGTCGATCATGGTGCGCGGAAAGCACTTCCCGTGGATGCCGTAGAGCCAGGCCGTGCGGACGATCAGATGCTTCGGGCACAACGTTCTGACGTGCGTCTCGCCCGCAAGCTTCGATGCTCCGTAGTGGCCGAGCGGGTTCACGGCGTCGTACTCCGTGTACGGCTCACCCTTCTCGCCGTCGAACACGAAATCGGTGCTGATATAGACGAGCGTCGCATCGACTCGGGCGCAGGCAGCGGCGACATTCCACGTGCCGAAGCCGTTGACCCGGAAGGCGCTGTCGGGGTCGCGTTCGCAGCCGTCGACATCGGTATAGGCGGCGGCGTGGATCACGGCATCGGGCTTCCCCTCGGCGATGGTCGAGATCACCTGATCCGTGTCCGTTACGTCGAGGAGACGGAGATCGCCGGCCACGTCGGTCGGCGTCAAGTCTTGGCCGCTGAGCGCCTCTCGAAGGTCCGTGCCGAGCATTCCGGCCGCACCGGTGATGAGTATTCGCATGGCCTAGAACCCGAAGACCGGCGTCTGCCCGGCATCGCCGCGAATCGTGAAAGTCTTCTTCGAGCCCGAACTTGTCGCACACCTTGCCAAGCTCCGAGTCCGCCTCGTTGAACTTCTTGTCGAGAGTCCCTGCATCGGCTTTGACGCTATTCAGGGCGGCGATGTCGTTCTTGCCGATCGCATCCTGGAACTTGCCCATGAAACCGATGAAGGTGCTGAGCGTATCGTAGTACTTCGCGGCCAATGCTCCGCAATCCGCCGGCGCCTTGACCTGGAGGAAGTATGCGGACACCTGCTGCCAGTCACGGGTGAAGTCCATCGACTTCTTGGCCAAGTCCTCCGTCGGCTTCTTCGGTTCGTCCTCATCCCAGTCGAAGGGCAGCGCCTTCATGATCGATTCCGACGCGCCCGCCATGACGGTCTGCAGTTCCTTGGAATAGACTTGCTGGCGGTATTCCTCGACCTTCTTCAGATGCGCGAGGTAGGCGATGACTTCCGGCGGGACTTCCTTCTTCTCGGGCACCTTGGCATCCGTCTTCGGCGCTTGAAGGACTCCCGGCTGTTGGCCTGCGGGCATGGAGGGTCCGCTCAGGACACCGGGTTGCTTCGGAGCGGCCGTCGGTCCCTGATCGGCGACCCTCTGGCCCTTGAGATAGAAGCCTAGAGCCGCCAAGAGGCACAGAGCCACGATCGCAGCGATCAGGCCGGTCTTCTTCCTGCTGCCGGACGCCGGCATACCGGTGACGGATCGCTCGCCTGATGCCGATGCGCCGCAACCGGAGCAATATCGTGATTCGGGCGGGATTTCGGTTCCGCACTTATTACACTTCATGCGAAGGCCTCCCTGGAGATCGGATGATGAGACGACGTTGTCTGTAGGGGCGAAGCATTGGCTGCCGAAGCCGTAATGATCTCCGTGTCGGGAGCCAATGCTTCGCCCCTACCGTCTTGAATCGGTTCGAGTATATCATTGGCGTGGGGGCAAGTCAAACGCAGAAAGGCCCGCGCCTTGGGTGAGGCACGGGCCTTGATGAAGGAGATATATCGGAGAGAGATCAGCTCAATGATCCCAACTCCACCGCTCGGGCAAGAGTATGGCGCTGCTCGTCGTCCACTTTGGTGAACTGCACGCCGTACTCCCAATTCTGATGTCCGTTGCTCGGCAGCTTGATCGCGCGGGTGATCTTGCCGGTTCCAGAGAACTCATCGAGTCCCGCGATGCTGGACGCCTGGATCTTCACCATCGAGCCTGTCTGGAACTGCTCCTCTGTGATGATCTTGAGCCCGCCGGCGCCGATGTCCTGAGTGAACACTCGGAATGCCGGCCCTATGCTCGGTACGTCGGAGTGCCCATTCTTCTCGACAAGAGCCATATCGACCGCGATGCGGGCGGGCATTCGCGCATGCTTCCTGCGCTGAACACGATAGATCACGGCTGGCTTGCCGACGACTATCATCGGCAGGTACGAGTCCCGGATCGCCAGGATGGAAGTCTCGAAGCTGTAGAATGCATCGTCGCCGGCGAATCCGATCGACAGCGCCGACCCCGGCTTGAGGGGCACAGGGCCCGATCCGTTCGATGGGCACGCAACCGTGAGCGTGAGGTCGTCCTTCTCCTCGATCCGGCTGTGGTACTGGCCGACACCGTCTCCGTCGTGGATCTCCACGAGCAGCGGCTGGCTATAGTTGAACAACACGGTCCGTACTGACTCGGACCAGTTGAGTGATTTTTGCCCGATCCCATCATCGAGAGTGGCCTTGACCAGGGCAACGAGGCTGTCCAGGTCGAACGGCTTGTTGACACATGCCGTGGCGCCCATTGAGAGGGCGCCGGCCATCGTGTCGTGGCTTTCATAGGCCGTCATGATGATGATGGGGATGTCTTTTCTGTCCTGACGAATACTCTGGAGGGCACTGATGCCATCCATGATCGGCATTCTGACGTCCATAATGACCATGTCGAAGTCGTTCCGACGGGTCTCTTCCACCGCCTCGGCCCCGTCATGCACGGTACGGACTTCATAGCCGGCTTTCCGCAACTCTGCATCGAGGACGCGACACAGGTTCATTTCGTCATCCGCGACGAGTATGCTCCGTTTGTTGATCATTTCCCCATGCCTCCAACAGCAAACAAGGCTGACTGAGCCCGATGACCAGTCAGAAATACTATTATCTGCTCGTGAGTAGCGCTTCCCCGAGCCATTTTCATGCGATGCTGTCAGGAGTACTTATTGCACAAACCGTGCCATTGAAGGTACATGGGGCAAAGTCGGCGGAATATTTTTTTGAGGGACTGCGGTTGGTGGCTGTAACGCGATGCGAAACGACCGCAGAAACCGTAGGGGCGAAGCATTTGCCCACCGGATATGATGGAGCTTCCTTTCGATGCGCAAATGCTTCGCCCACCTACACCTGCTCGGTGGCGGCCTGGATCGCAAACGGCAGGAGGTCCGGGGTTATCAGATCGGATGTCGGGTCGGCAAGCACCACGCACCGCTCGATCGCATTCTCCAACTCGCGGATGTTGCCCGGCCAGTCGTACTTCATCACCAGTTCCAGCGCCTCGGGACTGAGGAACTTGACCTCCTTGGCGTTCTCCTTGTTGAACTTCTGGATGAAGTGCTCGGCGAGCGGCGGTATGTCTTCCCTGCGCTCCCGAAGAGACGGCAGGAAGACCTGGATGACCTGCAGACGATAGTACAGATCGGCGCGGAAGACGCCATCCGCGACCAGTTGCTCCAAATCGCGGTTAGTGGCCGCGATCAGGCGGACATCGACCTTGACGGTCTTGGTGCCGCCGACGCGTTCGAACTCCCGCTCCTGAAGGGCTCGGAGGAGCTTGACCTGGACGGCGGGCGAGACCTCGGGAATCTCATCGAGGAACAGAGTCCCCTGATGGGCAAGCTCGAACCGGCCGATCTTCTGGCCGGTCGCGCCTGTGAATGAGCCCTTCTCGTGGCCGAACAGCTCGCTTTCGAGGAGCGTCTCGGGCAGCGCGGCGCATGAAACAGCGACGAACTGCTTCTGAGCGCGCGGGCTGTTATAATGGATCGCGCGCGCGACGAGTTCCTTGCCCGTGCCGCTCTCGCCGCGGATGAGCACCGTGGCGTTGCTTCCGGCCACGCGCTCGATGATCTTGTAGACTTCCTGCATCTTCCCGCTCTGGCCGACGATGTTATCGAACTTGTAGCGACCCTTCAGTTCCTGCTTGAGTTCGACGTTCTCGCCCATCAGGCGGCTTCGTTCGAGAGCATTCTTGACGACGAGCTTGATCTCATCCATATCGAACGGCTTGGTGATATAGTCGAACGCGCCAAGCTTCATGGCGTCCACGGCGGTCTTGATCGTGCCGTGGGCCGTGATCATGACGACGGACAGCCCGGGGTTCAATTCTCTCACGGCCTTCAGGACTTCCACACCGTTCATGTCGGGCATGATGAGATCGCATATGACGACGTTCAGGTTGGGATCGGTCGCAACGACATCGAGGGCCTTCCGGCCATTGTCGGCCGTTCGGACCTGATAGCCGTCCTTGGTGAACACGGCCTCGAGTACGCGCCTGATATTCGGCTCATCGTCAACTATGAGAAGAGACTTCTGCTCGTCCATATTCTGCCTTTCTGGAATCGTCGGTAACCCGTAGGGGAGGCCTTCAACGGCCTCCCGAACACGGGCGGGCGTAGAAGCACCGCCCCTACGGCACTAGTCGGTAACCCTGCGGCCCCGCTTCAGTAACTCGTCCTCACCCATCTGAACGGCGCTCTCCGCCTGCTCCAGAGCGGCGCGAGCCTTGTCACCACAGAGCGGGAGGTACACTTGGAAGGTCGTGCCCTGCCCCACCTGACTCTTGACTCGGATTCTCCCGCCGTGATTCTCCACGATCTTCTGCACGATCGCAAGGCCGAGGCCGGTACCCTTCGTCTTGGTGGTGAAGAACGGCACGAAAATCTGCTTCAACTGCGTCTCTGTGATCCCCAGCCCTGTGTCAGTGACCGAGATGTTCACTCCATCCGGTTCAGAGGACGTCACAACCGACAGCTTACCACCTTCGGGCATAGCCTGCAAGGCATTCAAAATGATGTTGCGGAGCACCTGCTCGAGCTGCTTATCATCGGCGATGACTCTGGGGACATCATACGCCAGATTCGGCTCGACCTGCACGGCATGCTTGCTGATGTCCATCTGCATGAACTGCAGCAGCCTGAACAGCACGTCATTGACATCGGTTTCCTTCAGGTTGAACCTGGTCGGCCGCGCGAAATCGAGGAACTCCGTCGTGATCTTGTTGAGGACGTTGACCTCTTCGATAATGATGTCGAGGAACTCGCACATGAGCACGTGGTCCTCGTACTCCTTGCGGATATACTGGGCGGCCCCTTTGATGGAGCTTAGCGGATTGCGCAGTTCGTGAGCGATGCTTGCCGCAAGCTGACCGATCGCCGCAAGCTCCGAGATCCTGCGCATCTCGTTCTCCATCTTGATCTCGCGAGTGATGTCCTCGAAGATGATGACCAGGCCCAGCATCTCCCCGACGTGGTCACGGAGTTGGGCAATATTCATATTGATATAGGCGACATCACCGTCGAGCCCGTGGTATTCCAGCTTGTAGCCCAGGTACTTCTGGCCGGTATCCATCACCCGTTGTATCGCGCCCAGGGTGCGAGCCCTATCCGCGGGCGAGATATCGAGCTTCTCGATGACCTCGGGGAACCGCAGCCCGGCTACATCGAGCGCCTGAATCGACGTGATGTCCTCAGCCGCCCTGTTCCAGGTCAGCACGCGGCCTTCACGATCCAGGGTCAACACGCCGGCCGCGATGCTCCTGAGAATGTCGTCCGTGTAGCTGGCGAGCGCCGTGAGGGCCTCCAGTTCTTTGTAGAGGGCAGCCGCCTGAGACGCGATCACCGAGAGGATCTTGACGTTCTCCTCGGTGTACGCGTTCGGGGCGTAACTGTGGACGCTGAGCACTCCGACAACCTCGTCCTGGACGATCAGAGGGATGGCCATGAGCGACCTGACTTCCTTGCTTCGAGCGCCGGTCGCCGAACGGAATCGCGGATCCTTGCGAATATCTCGGGACACGAGCGCCTTGCGCTCACGTATCGCCCAACTGCTCAACGTGTCCACGTCAAGAGGCAGGTCGCTGCCCGGAAGTGCGCTTTGCTCGACGCCCCGGCATGCCTGCGCAACCATTTTGCCCCGCTCGTAGTCGACTGTGTAGATCGAGCTTTCATCGTACCAGACGATGCCGCGCACGATATCGAGGATCGAATCGAAGGCCTCCTTGGGGCTGCCCGCGGTCGATATACGCTCCGAAAGCTGATAGAGAGCGGACAACTCGAGGACCTTCTGCTCCATCTGCTCTTCGTAACTGCTGGCGTTCTTGATGATAGTCGCCGCCTGAGCCGCGATGATCGAGAGCAGCCTGATCCGACGCTTCTCCGGAAGCCTTCCGTTGCTTCCGAGCATCAGAACACCGATCACCCCGTCCTCGGCAACCAGCGGCACGAGGTTGATGCGCGAGAACGACTTGCCGAGCATGTCCGCGAGTGGGCGCAGACACTCCGGCCAGCGGCCTTTGCCCTGCGTCAAGAGACTCTGCGGCTCCCTGTGCCGGTGTATCCACGCGATCGCTTCGTCGCCGATCATGTCGGTGACCGACTTGCTCAGCTTCGTCGGCACCGAGGCTGAGGCCCATACGCGCACCGGTGATTGTGGCCGGTTGTCCGTCAGTAGAAGCATCGCCGAAACGTCGCCGGTCAACTGTGCCGCCAGCCGAACGAGTGTATTGGCGGCGTTCTCGAGGCTGTAGGCGCTGCTCAGCTCGTTGCTCATCTCGTACAGGGTCGAAAGCTCCTGCACCCGCTCCTTGAGGCTCTGGTACAGGTGCGCGTTCGATATCGCGAGCGCGGCCTGACTGGCAAAGACGCTGAAGAGCTTGACGTCATCCTGGGTAAACATGGCCGCCGGCGAGATGCGCCGGATGCTGAGTACGCCGTTGACGTGCCCCTCCTCGTCTCGCAGAGGTACGCAGATGGATGACACAATGTCCGGCCTCGGTGTGATCGACACGCCCGCAAACCGCGGGTCGTCCTGAAGGTTCGTCAGCAGCATCGGCTCGCCGGTCTGCGCCACCCGGCCCGCGATGCCGTCGCCGTAGGCAACCCTGGTCTCTTCGACGACCTCTTCCGAGAGGCCGTGGCTCGCCTTGATGATCAACTCGTCCTTGTGGGGATCCTTGAGCATGAGGGAGCAGGCCTGCGCATCCATAACCGCGGCGGCTTTCTCAGTGATGAGCTTGAGCAGATCATCGGTCTCGACGCTCTCTATGGCCTGGCTGATCTCGTAGACCGCCGAGACTTCCTCGATGCGTTTCTGAGCCGATCGGCCGGATGCGGGCGCGTTGAACGTCCGGGTCTCGCGGGACAGGTAGAGGGAGAGATGACGCGCCACCACAGAGAGGAAATCCTTGTCATCCTTTGCCAGGCGCTCGTCCGGACAGATGAGAGTGCCGAGCACGACCGAGTTCGCCTCGATGGGCACGGCCCAGAAAGATGATCCGTTCGACGAGACGCTGGCGGCGGATACCCGGCTCTTGGCGAACTCGCGCACGAGCAGGTCGCGGTCGACGGGCAGCTTCCGTGAAGACGCAGACCCAGTTCCCGCCGACAGGTACTCGGAGCCGTCATATCCGGGCAGCCATAGACCGACGGACTCGACCGGAAGTACATCCTTCGCACTGGCGAGGATCTTCCGAAGCGTCTGTCGGGGCTCTCTGGCTGAACTGGTAAGTGTTATTATGTCGCAGATTGCGCTGTAACGACCCGATGGATCGAGCATAAGTCTCCTCAAGTGCAGAGCTTCATGAGTGCAGTATAGCACAGCGTAAATGCCGTAGCAAGCACCGGAGGACTTGCGCCATGCCGACGCTACGGCACAAAAACGGCCACCTCCCACTTGCGAAGATGGCCTTTACAGGTATGTCACCACGGTCAATCGTCCCGCCTACCGCGCGGCGGGACTTATCTGCTGCACAACAAGCAGGAGCAGCGCGATCTGGGTTGCGATAACTGCAATGGTCTTCAAAACGGTCACTCTAGCCATCGGACACCCCCTTAGTATGACGGACGCAGATCATGCGGCAAGGCGGAGTTCGATCGGGAAGTCGATGATCTCGCATTCCACCAGGTCATCCGCACCGAGACAAGCTATCGGTGTGTCCGACCAGAAGCGGTCCCAGTACTCCTCCTCGGCCCGGCAGTTGACAGCGCCGGCCACGAACAGGAGTCCGAGTCCTGCTGCCATGAGCACCCCCAATACCTTGGCGCAAAGTATCGCGATCGACAATTCCGTTGCCACATTGCCTCCGATCATGCACACGTGGACGGGCCATGGTCCGCCATTGACCATTATCGGGGAGAAGCGTGAGGTTCTGGAGGGCACGGGCGTTCAGCCGGGGGGCCAACCGAGCCGCCTGCCGCCGAGCAGATGGAAATGCAGGTGAGGGACACTCTGGCCGGCCAACTCGCCGGAGTTCACTACTACTCGAAAGCCGTTCTCCTCCACGCCGAGTTCTCGCGCGAGCTTGGGAATGATCTCCCAGATTCGGCTCACCACGCCCATACTTGCCCCATCGATGCTCATCACGCCGGGGATGTGCTCCTTCGGTATCAGCAGAATGTGGACCGGGGCCACGGGATTTGCGTCCGGAAAAGCGATGACCTCGTCATCCTCATACACAGGCTTGACCGGAATCTCGTGTTTCGCGATTCTGCAGAAGATGCAGCCTTCCATTCATTCGCCTCCTTAGTGACGCCGTGCGGGTGTCATCCGGGCTCTGCTTGAACGTGAACTGTGCCCGTCACCCGCCCGCGGCAGACGGCGTCGATCCTGACACTGACAATCTCGCCGATCAGGTGCTCCTCGGCCTTGAACTCGACCCTCACGTAGTTGTCGGTGAGACCGCCGAACAGCCCTCCGTCCAGATGCTTGCCTTCAACCAGCACAGACGACACTGTACCGATTATACCACAAGCGAAATCGTCGGCCTGGCGCCCGGCCAGGCGGATGAGCGTCTTGCTGCGACGATCTTTCTCGGCGACTGATACATCGTCGGCGAGCTTCGATGCCGCGGTTCCGGGTCTCGCGGAGTATCGGAATACGTGCGCGCGCGAGAACCGGATGCCCTCGACGAATGCACGGGAGGATTCGAACTCGTCGTCCGTCTCGCCCGGAAATCCAACCATTATATCTGTGGTGATGCCGATACCCGGGATGCAGGCCCGCACGTTTTCGACAAACGCGGCGAATTCCTCCGGCGTGTAGGGCCGGTTCATCCGCTTCAGGACGCCGGCGTCGCCACTCTGCAAGGGGAGGTGCAGGTGCCGGCAGACGCGCCGATCCTCCGCCATATACTCTATGAGGCCCTCGGGGATGTCAGTCAGCTCGATCGAACTGAGACGCACTCGCTCGATACCCGGAGTCTCGGCCGCCATGCGCACTATGTCCGTGAGGCTCGTCCCATCGTCGTCCGCGTATCGGCCGAGACGAATCCCGGCGAGCACGATCTCCTTGAACCCGCGCGAGGCAAGGTCGGCGATCTCAGGGCCAATCTCGGCGCTGGGTCGGCTGTGAAGCACCGGGCGCGCAAACGGTACGATGCAGTAGGAGCAGAACTGGTCGCAGCCGTCCTGGATCTTGACGGTCGCTCTCGTCCTGGCCGGTCGCATGTGTTCGCCCCGACCCGGATCGAGAGTCGCTGCCAGTTCGGGCGAGAGTCGGTCCAGGACGCGCGCCAGGATATCACCCTTGTCCCGGTTGCCGAGCGCCATGGACACACCTTCGAGCCCCTGAGCGGCATCCGGCGAGGTCTCCGCAAAGCAGCCGGCGAGCACCACGAGCGCCTCGGGGCTCCGATGCCACGCATTTCGTGCGGCGTGACGGGACTTGGCGTCGGCGGTACTCGTGACCGTGCAGCTATTAATGATATAGACATCCGCCCGATCCGCGAAATCGACGACGTCGAAGCCGGCGCGGAGGAAAGCCTCGACCATCGTACGGGTCTCGTATTGGTTTACCTTGCAGCCGAGTGTGTGAAATGCGACTTTGGCCAAACGTATCCTCGCCCTTCTTGCGTCACGTCGGGGCTCTCATGCTACCAGACCGCCTCTCTCCTGTCAACGCAGATCGCGGTGGGGTGCATTTCCGCAGAGTGGGTCAGCCTCTCGTTATGCCACCAGAGTGGCTACTCGAGGAGAACGGTTGTGGTCTGCCGTGAGTCCATGGCCCACAACCGTTCTCCTCGAGTAGCCACTCTGGTGGCATAACGAGAGGCTGACCCACTGAACTCGAATGCGCCCATCGCGGTGTTCGGGCGGGTACAAACTCCGGATGCGGTGGCCGTTCCCGGAGTTTGTACCCGCCCGAACACCCAGTTGGGAGTTTCTTTCTGGCGGCAACAACTGCGAGACAGGCACAGTACCCTGCTCAGAATGGCAATCTGCGGCTCCCCGTTCACGGTTTCGAAGACGTTTCGTCACCAGAAAGAAGAATTTTCGCGGAAGTGACGCGAGTGGCACGGTTTTTGCACTATGCACCACTGACCCTGAATCGAGGGGGCCCGCAGTTCGATCTTTGCAAACTCATGCCGAGGAGACCGCGAAAGTACTGGGATCAGAAATATTTCTCAGCCGACCGGTCTGATTGGCATGGTTCTTGCAAGTATGGACAGTGGGAACGCGGACGAGGCAAGCCGCCGCTGCCGAAGGGAAACCGGAAAGCAGCAGGACCGTCCAACCCATGATTCGTTTTCAATCTGCGATGCAAGTGCCTGGTACCCAAACGGCGGCCGGGTGAGCGCGCCAGATCGCTAAACTATCCGAAAGGAGCATCAGACAATGCGAAAGGTTCTAACATTTGCACTAGCCGCTCTCATGGTAGTGGCGATCGCGGGCGCTTCGAGCGCCGCAGCCCCGAATCCTCTTAACTGGAGGTTCAACTTCATCACCGACAACGGCGCAGGCTTATTCGCGGCCAGCAACTTCCAGCTCGGCGTCTCCCCGACCTCGGTGGATGGACCCGATACGATCTTGCCTCTCCAGGACCTGAAGGCCAGTTTCGGAACCGACCTTCCCGGGACCGGTCACTGGACAGTCAGCCTTGTTCCCGGTGACACAACGAACCTGTATCTGCACGACCTGCAGTCGAACGCTTCGCCGTACACCTATACGGAACCCAGGAACACCAAGCTGTGGAATCTGCGGGTCGCAGGGAATTCAAGTGCTACGGGCGCTCTGCACTTGTCGTTCACCACCACGGGCTTGACGCAGCCGTCGGTCGATCAGGACGGAAAGCCGGTCTTCTACGAGATGCGGATGATCAACAACCGAGGTATGGCAGGCGCGCCGACCAACGGCACCATCTGGAACATCCCGATCCCGGCCTCCGGCACGGCATCAAACGTGAAGTTCTGGGACATGGCGGTCAACGCCGATACCAACGGTACCGTATGGGGCAACATGCCGCTCATCAACGTAAGCGTTCCGAACTACGCCAGCTTCCGTGACGAGGGTTACGAGATGCAGTTCCGAATGGTCCCTGAGCCGAGCAGCATGCTCGCAATGGGCAGCGGTCTCATCGGACTGATCGGAGTCGCGATCCGCAGACGGAGAGCGTAACCAAAGTAAGGGAAGAGCTTTCGACCCGACTTGACAGAAGGTGTGCTGTAAGGCCGCCGGGTCAGCGAAACAAGAAAAACGCTAATCTTCCTGAAGCACACCATCAAGCAAGAACCGCCCGGTTGACGAACCGGGCGGTTTTCTTTTTGCGGAATGGTTGATGGTTGATGGTTGATGGTTCATGGGGGGATGGGGAAGGGAATGGTTGATGGTTCATGGTTAATGGGGGAATGGGGAATGGTTGATGGTCGATGGTTAATGGTAGATGGGGTATCCGGCCCCCATCAACCATGAACCATCAACCATCAACCATTCCCCATTCCCCCCCGGAGCCAGGCGAACTCGCGGGCGAGGCCCTCTTCGACGGGGACCTGGGTGTAGTAGCCCAGGATCTCGTGAGCGGCGCTGGTGTCGGAGAGGGTGTGCCGAACGTCGCCCTTCTGGTCCTCGATGTGACGAATCTTCAACTCACCGCCGGCGAGATCGCGCAGGACGTCGAGCACGTGAGTCACGGTGACCCGCGAGCCTCCACCTACGTTGAAGACCATGCCGGCAGCGCCATCAGTCTGGGCCGCCAGGAGATTGGCGTTGCAGATATCGGCTATGAAGGTGAAATCGCGGGTCTGCTCGCCGTCGCCGTGGACGACGATCTCTTCCCCTCGGAGCGCGGCTCGGATGAACTTGTTGAACGCCATGTCCGGGCGCTGCCTCGGTCCGTAGACCGTAAAGTACCGGAGCGAGACGCATGGCACGCCGTAGTTCACGTGGTAGAGGTAGCACAGGTGCTCGGCCGCCAGCTTCGTGACGCCATAGGGCGAGACCGGCATCGGCCTGGCGGATTCCCTCAACGGAAGCTCTGGAGTGTCGCCGTAGACGGACGATGACGATGCGTATACAAGCCGCTTGATCTGTGAACCCTTGGCGGATTCGAGGAGCTTCTGGGTCAACTGCACGTTGTTTCGCACGTAGACATCGAAGCTCGTGCCCCAACTGGCGCGGACACCCGCCTGAGCCGCCTCGTGGAACACCCAGTCCACTCCCCGCAGGAGTGCGTCGAGGTCCATCGCAAGCAGATCGTCCTCCAGAAACGTGTACCGAGGATTCGCAAGCGCCTGGGCGATGTTGGCTTCCTTGATCTCGCGGGGATAGTAGTCGGTGAAGCAGTCTACGCCGATGACGTCATGGCCCTGACTGAGCAGCAGGTCCGCGAGTGAGGATCCGATGAACCCGGCCGCGCCGGTGATGAGACATTTCATGGTGTCAGACCTCTGACAAAACCGGGGGCATCGGCTAGTGTTGTGCTGAACCGTGCCCCCGAAGATAAAACTGGATCCGAGATGTGGAACGGTCGGTCTACTTGCCGATCCGGAACATCTTGGTGCCGCAGCTCGGGCAAGTTCCCGTCGTTGCCGGCTTCTGGTTCTTCATCGTTGTCTTCGTCGGGTTCTTCATTTCCTTCTTTGACTTGCACTTAACGCAGTAGGCTTCCATTCAGTTCACCTCCTTCGCTTTCGGGTTTTGATAGCCGGGTGCTTCGCTCACGGCCGAACGGCGGCCGTTGCGCACCAACCAGGCGCAGAATCTGTATTCGCAGACGTATTCTACGCTGGATCCACGATTTCCTCCTCGTGGCCCCGATATTGTTGAGAAGGGATTTCACGCGATGTGCTGCAGGGACTCGAGCTGACCCGGAGTGCCGACCACGATCAGCACGTCGCCCTCCCTGATCTCGATGTCCGGCGCCGGACTCGTGGTGAGCGCGCCTCCCCTGCTTCGGATGGCGATCACGGTGGCGCCTGACTTCTCCCGGATGCCCGACTCGCGCAGTTTCTTCCCAACGAGTTCGGAATCGTGCGTGACCGTCACCTCGCCGATCTCCAGTTCGAGGCTCTCGCTGTACACCGCCGTCTCGAGGAAATCGACGACGTTCGGTCGGAGAACCGCCCATGCCATTCGCTTGCCGCCGAGGATATACGGCGACATCACTCGATCCGCGCCGGCGCGTCGGAGTTTCGGCTCGTCCTCCGCCTTGATCGACCGCGCCACGACGAACAGGTTCGGATTGAGTCCTTTGGCGGTCAGAGTGATGAACGTGTTGTCCGCATCGGTAGGAGCGACGGAGATCAGACCCTTGGCTCGTTCGACGCCGGCCGCGATCAGAGCGCTCTCCTCGGTGGCATCTGCTTCGATGAAGATCGCCTTCTCCGACAGCAGTCTGGGCAACTGCACCGGGTTATTCTCCACGACGACGAAGGGAACGTTGCGGGATCGGAACTCGGTGGCGATGGCCTGGCCCATTCGTCCGTAGCCGCAGATGATGTAGTGATCCCTGATTCCTTTGATGGCCTTATCCATGCGTCTCCTCCAGAACAGATGCTGTGTCCTGTCGCTGGTCGCGAGTGCGATCGCATTTGTGATATTCCAGAACACCACGGTGAATATCGTGCCGACTCCGGCAAGCGCGAGGACGATCGTGAATATCATGCCGGCGGGTGAAAGCGGCTTGACCTCTCTGTACCCCACGGTGGTCAGGGTGATGACGGTCATGTAGAGGGCGTCGAGGAACGACATCTGTTCGATGACGATGTAGCCAACCGTGCCGAGACCGATGAGCGCTATGACGACCAGAGCCGCGAATCTGAGATGTCGATACGATTCCATGTCACCTTCCAGGCGATCCGGACTAGCTTCCTATTACACCCGATGAGCGGGTAGTCCTGCTGGTCAGGTGATCGTAATGTAGGGGCGTGCCTTGTGCCGCCCGCAACCGGCGTGCCTTGTGCCGCCAGACACGCCGGTTGCGGGCGGCACAAGGCACGCCCCTACATTACGATCACGCCAGCGGTTGGCTCGCGATGGTATCGAGGTCGAGGCCGTCGATATCGCCGCGCAGGACGTGATGGTAGCCCGCGCAGGCGATCATGGCCGCGTTGTCGGTGCAGAGTCGCGGGGGAGGATAGGAGAGTTCGATCCCGCGACTGTCGCACACTTCCTGCATCGAACGCTTGAGGCCCGAGTTCGCCGCGACGCCCCCGCCGAGCGCAACTCGCTCGATGCCGGTCTGCTCGACGGCCCGCATCGTGGTGCTCACCAGCATCTCCACAACTGCGGCCTGGAAGCTCGCGGCGAGGTCCTCGATCGGGACCTCGCCTCCGTGAGCCTGGAAGTGCCTGACGACGGCGGTCTTGATCCCACTGAAGCTGAAGTCGAGCCCATCGACCTTGGAGCGGGGGAAGCGCACTGCCTCCGGGTTCCCATCCTTCGCAAGTGAATCGATGATAGGGCCGCCGGGATATCCGAGTCCCATCGCGCGCGCGGACTTGTCGAACGCCTCACCCGACGCGTCGTCCCTCGTGCGACCGAGAATCCTGTACTCACCGTGTCCGCTCACCAGCACGAGGTCCGTGTGGCCGCCGGAGACGATCAGGCAGACGAACGGGAACTGCAGGCCGGGATTCGCCAGGAAGTTGGCATAGATGTGGCCTTCGAGGTGATGGACTCCGACGAGCGGGAGGTTCAACGCGGCCGAAATCGCCTTCGCCGCCGAGACACCGACGAGGAGCGCTCCGAGCAGGCCGGGACGATTGGTGACGGCGATCGCATCGACGTCCCTGAGCGTGAGATCGGCCTTATCGAGCGCCTCCCGGATCACGATGTTGATCAGCTCGACGTGCTTGCGAGAGGCGATTTCCGGCACGATCCCGCCGAAACGGGCATGGAGATCGATCTGAGATGCTATGACATCGGAGAGTATCTTGCAGCCGTCTTCAACGATTGAGGAGGATGTGTCGTCGCAGCTTGTCTCGATGCCGAGAACTCTCATTGCTCGACCGCGAGCCGTTCCTTGTGCTGCCGGAACAGGCGAAGGAACTCGGCGCTCCACATGTCGTCCACCCACATGACGAAAGCGTCCTCTTCATTGTCGGTGTAGTACCCCTTGCGGATGGCGACAGTGTGGAAGTTGTACTTGTGGTAGAGGTTCTGCGCGATCGAATTGGTGCGCCGGACTTCGAGGGTGGCTCTCCGCGCGCCGCGGTGGACTGCTTCGTCGAGGAGGTCGATGAGGATGCGCTCGCCGATCTTCCGTCCCCTGAACTCCGGATCGACGCCGACCGTCGTGATGTGGGCCTCGTCCATGATGAGCCACATGCCGGCGTATCCGACGATCCGGCCTCCCGAGCGGGCGACGATGTAGTATGCAGAAGGATTGCGGACCTCTGTGTTGTAAGCGCCGGCCGACCAGGGCAGAGGGAAGCATTGCTGATCGAGTTCGGCGACACGCTCGACATCCTCGGGCTGCATGCGTTCGATAGCTATGAAAACGTGGTCTGTTACCGGCTTCTTAATCGCCATCCCAGGGCTCCTCGCCGCAGTCTAGCATACCGAATCTGAGGGTGTCAAACGGCGGGGGGAGACATTAGACATGAGACTCTAGACCCTAGACCTTGGGAGGTCCGTAGCCAAAGTCTAATGTCTTAGGTCTAAGGTCTCCCCGTCACAGAGTACCCTCGGGCCGTCTGCGGGAAACGCGGACTAGCCGAGGGTGAAGGAGAACGTCTCTCGCTTGCGGTAGTTCCTCGGGATGCCGCCCTGGACCGCCGGCTTGTACTTCCGACCGCTCACGCAGTCGGTCGCGGCGCGGTCGAGGTCCGAGTTGCCTGATGCACTGCTGACCTTGACGCCGACGACTTTGCCCTCGGTGTCGATCGTGTACTCGACGGAAACTGTGCCCTCGATCCCCTTCCGTTTCGCGGACTCGGGATACTTCGGGCTCTTCGGGCCGCTGACCAGTTCCGGAACGGACCTGTCGGCGAGCGTGGAGACGAACTTGGGCTTGCAGACGGTACACTTGGAGTCGGGCTGCCTGCCCGGACGATACGACTTCACGACCGTGTGATCGCAATTGGCGCACGGAAGCATGCCCGAGTCGGTGCAGACTCGCACATCGACGTCCGCCGGCGGAGGTGGTGGTGGCGGTGGAGGTGGTGGTGGAGCGGGTCCTTGCCGGGACCGGGTGCCGCATTCTTGACGGGCTCGGGCTTGCCGACACCCTCGCCGCTGCCCGATCCGGAACCCTTGCCGCCGGGACTGCCCGGGACCCATCCTGTGGGTGTCTTCCCGCTGCCGCCGAGGTCTTGACCGTTCTTGCTGCCTGAGCCGGTGTTGAGCGCGCCGCCGGGATCGCCCGCGGGCTTGACGGGAGCGACGGGCGGTCGATGGAATATGTTCGTGATGCCCGAGAACAGGCTGGGCTTCGCTGGAGGAGTCGGGGCCTTTGCGGGCTGCGGCTTCGACGGCCGGTTGACTATCTTCGGCCTCGGCTTCGGCACAGGGGCAGTCTGAAGTCTCTCCGGCGCAGGAAGGGAGACGCGATCGGGCTCGACCGGGTCAGGCTCGGCCGGCTTCACTGCCTCCGGTACGGCTTTCGGCTCGTCAGGAAGGTCGACGACCTTGACCTGCACGAGCTTGAGGTCCTCCGGCACGATCGAACGCGCCGCATAGCTCGCCCCGACGCACACCAGGACGACCAGATGCAGCCCGATGGAGACCGCCAATGTATACTTGAGAAGCTTATCGCCCATGCGCTAACTCTTCTTTGCTTTCGGCTCCGTGGCGATGGTCAGAAGCTCCGCGCCGGCCCGCTTGGCCTCGTCCATGACTTCGATTCCCCTGCCCCAGTTGTTCTGCTTGTCGCAGTTGATCACGACCACAGTCTTCGGGTTGTCCTGCAGCCTCGCCCTGAGCATGGGATAGATCTGTTCGAAATCGACGCGGCGCTTATCGACGTAGTATGCGCCGGTCTCGGTGACCGTCACGACCGTCTTCACCATCGAGCGGTCTGTCGCCATCCCCGACTTGGGGAGGTTGACCGGCATGCCCTTCATGGTCGTCATCGCGAGCGACGCGATCATGAAGAACACGAGGAGGAAGAAGACGGTGTCGATCATCGGGATGATCTCGATGCGCGCCTTCTTAGGCTCCGATCGCTTTAGCCTCATTGCGCTCCTCCGTGCCGGATGTAAGAATGTTGACGAGTCTGGTGCCGTGAATCTCCATGTCGCTGATGATGCCCTTGGCCTTCTCGGTGAGATAGTTGTAGGCGATCAGCGTGACGATGGCGATGGCAAGACCGGTGGCAGTGGCGATCAGGGCCTCGGCGACGCCGCCGGTGATGGCGGTCGGCGTCCCCATCCCGGACTTGGTCGAGATGACGTTGAACGACCGGATCATGCCGGTGACAGTCCCGAGCAGACCGAGCAGCGGCGCGATCGTGATGATCGTATCGAGGATATGCAGGCGCTTGAAGACCTCGGGGGTCATCTTGATCGCATGCTCCTCCATGCAGTGCTCGGCAGACGTTGCATCTCCCTGGGCGCACGTGAGTCCGCTCGCGAGCATGGCTCCCGTGGGGGTGCCGGCTCGCTCGCAGGCCTGAATGGCTTCACGATACTTCCCGAGCGCGAGATGGTTCTCGATCCGGGCCATCAAACCGACCGAGTCGCCGGACGCCTCCCTGAGGCGCATGAAGCGCTCGATGATGACGGCGATGGCTACGATCGAGCATGCCATGAGCGGCACCATGACGGGTCCGCCCTTGACCAGAAAACCGAAGGCGTTGCCTAACCAGAGACATATGGTCATTCCCTCCCCAGATCAAGGCATAGCGAAGCTGTTCCCGAGGCGCAGTTCGGCCCGGGGCTTAGCTCAATTATCGGCAGAACGTGCTGGGATTTGCAGGGGGATGGGGGATGGTTGATGGCTGATGGTTGATGGTTAATGGGGAGACGGGAGGCCTGCCTTGGCGGGAACCACCGCTGGCGGAATGCGAGCGGCGGACGATGCTAGTGCAGCGCCTTGAGACGGTCCCTGGCGATATCGACCGCCATACTATTGGGAAACTCGATGGTTATCCTGGTGTACAACACTTTGGCCTCGTCCTCGTAACCTGCAAGATAGTAGTCCGTGGCCACGAAGTAGATGTTTTCCGCATCATCCGGGGCCATCTGAAGCCGAACTGTGCTCACTTCGAAGGCACTCTTGTTGTCGCCCAACTCGATATACAGGCTGGCCGCGTCACCTAGCAGCCTGAGCCTATCCTGCTTCCGATGGTAGAACTTCGGATGCGTAATCAGATACTCATATGCCCTTGTGCCTGCACGATACGTGTCTCTCGCCTCTGCGGGATGACCTGTCTTCTCGTAGATCTCGCCTAGCTGCCGGTAGCAGTCCAGGACCTTATACCTGTCGCCGTAGTCCCGGAAGCATGACTTGAGCATCGAGATCGCGGACTCGGTGTCTCCGTTCGACCAAAGGACCTCGGCCTGATCACTACACTCCGACGGCGCGCGTACATACGTTAACATGCCGGCCTGCCAGATGCCTGTCGTCAGCAGTAAGAGGGCTGTTATTATACTTAGCGGCTGTGCAGTCAGACGCTCCTTGATGCTCTTCCGAGCCCATTCGGCCTGAACATCTCGACCATCCAGGTAACCGGTGATCCACCGGTAGTACCATGGGATGATGCTGGCAAGCCCGATAAACAATAATACTCTCAGCGGCCAGACCGCCCAGCCCGGCATGAACAGAGACTGGGTGAACCCAAACGCAAGGAATACTGACACTGCCAGATGCGCTAGCATAAGCAGGCTGACAAAGCTCCATCGGTACAGGGGATTCTTGGCGATGGTGTGCCTCAGACTGGTTTCGTCCCTCTCGTACTCCGGCAAGCCTCGGGTTGTTGTACGCCTGATGACCAGAGCGCCGATTATGCCAAGGCCGCCTCCGACAATGACTAGAAGAGCGACCTCCAAAAACCAGCGCAGCCAGTCAGGGCCGACCCCGGCCAGACCGTGCCCGAAGGATAACAACACAAATGCCAGTCCGCCAACGATGAGGCCCAGAAGACCACCAGGGAGACAGCCCATCCGCCAAGACATGGCAAATGCGCCACGTATCCTTGAACGAACCTCACCATTGTAATCGTTCCAGTACTCAGCCGGCGGATCGTCCGAGACTGACTCGCCGAGAATGCGCCCGAGTGATCGCTCCCGCTCTATCTCCGTACGGCAATCGGGGCAGCCCGAGATGTGCTCCTCCAACTGGCGGCGGGTGTCATCGTCGAGTTCGCCGCTGCAGTATTGCGGTATCAGGTCTCTTGCTTTCGAACAGTCCATTTCGGGTTCCAATCAGCTATCGCCGCCCTATGAGATCAAATCAGCCAGTCGCCCTCGCATCTTGCATCTGGCGGCACTCAGTCGTGACCAGACAGTGCCGACCGGGCAACCGAGTGCGTCCGCGATCTCCGTCTGCTTCAGGCCTTCCATGTAGTAGAGCAGCACAACCGCGCGCTCGGCGGGATCGAGTTCCATGATGGCAGTCCGCACGCTGTCCCGCACCATGCTTCGCTCGGCATCGGCGGACGGTGATTCCGCGGACTCAATCTCCTGGTCGTCGAGGGATGCAGGCGCGACTCTCTCGGAGTACCGGATGCAAAGGTTCACCAGTATCTTCCGGAGCCACGGGCCGAAGCTCTCGGGGTTCTTGAGTTGCCGGATGCGCTTGAACGCCTGAACGAACGCCTCCTGGGAGAGATCGTCCGCCGCATCGTGATTCTGGGTAATTGCCCTCGCAAGGCGGTAGATGCTCTTCCGGTAGCGCTCGACCAGGAGGTCGAATGCATCCATTGAGCCGCCCCGGGTTCGGCCCACCAGTTCGCGGTCGTTCAGTTGTCGCTCGCAGCCCGCGTCCGACAAGGGTCACCTCGGTATCAGTCGTGCCTCACAATGGTAGATGCGCATCATGCCGAAAACCTTCGCAGATTCCGTGGAGAGTGTAGAGGGGGCGTTGTATGGGGAGGGACTCGGAATCCCTCCCCATACAACCGAATGTCGGGTCAGATATAAGTTGTTCAGTGTGACGACGAGAGCGGTTTGGCGATGGGCTTCTTGTCACCCCGGTCGAGTTCGGCGCAGTAAACTACGTTGCTCTTGACCCAAATGACCCGGTTGCCGCTGACGGAAGGCCCCTGATCGGAGATGTCCTTGCTGATCTTGAACTCCTGGGCTCCGGGAGTGGTCAACATGCCATAGACGTAACAGACCTTCCCCTGGGGCTTCAGGTAGACGAGCAGACCGTCATCGATGTCGAGGTAGCTGGTACCCTCCGCGATCCGGCCACGGTACTGCTCTGTGGCGATATCATAGCTGTAGATGCCACCGGGTTCGCCTGCGCCATACCATACGACGGTCTTACCATCAGTAGCGGAGTTGGAACACTCCATGCCGGTATCCTCGCCTATGGGAGCCAGACGTTGCCTCGATATCTGGTACACATGGATGCGTCCGCGGTCACATACCGTTGTCCACGTTACATAGTCGCCGCCGATCGAGATCCCGGCATTCATGTTGCCTTTCGAGGGGTTGCAGATCCGCTGGGAGCGCCCCGTGCGCATGTCGGCAAGATAGACATGTCCGCCATTTACGTAAGCCACCCAGTGGTCCTGAATAACCGGGAAGGCCGTGGTGAAGCTTGCCAAAGGCGGGGAGTAGTAGACTCCCGTGGTCAGATCGCACACCAACAGGTTCGACGGCATCTGCTGGTTCGGCTCGCCATTCAGCGTCCGAAGTGTCTGCTGCGCGCTGGTCTTGCCGGTCCAGGTGACGTAGTTGCCGTTTACGTCGGGCTGGTATGATCCTTCGGGCCACAACGTGTACACCTTCTTGGTGACCACGTTGCAGATGACGACCTGCGCCGTGGCATTCGGGTTCTTCTGGTCGGTGTTGTAGATGGCCACCACCCAGTCGCCGGAGATCCTGGGCCGGAGGATGCGGCCTTCGGGAAACGGGAGTTTGTACTCCTTGAGGACCGTGGCGGTAAGCGGATCGGCTTTGTGAACCGCCGGTTGAGTAGCACGGACCTCCGAATCGGCGGCTGACCACGCGGGGGACACTAGTACTACTAGTGCCGAGATGGTTAATGCGATGACTACGAGCCTTGCTTTCATGGTGACTTCCCCTCCATGCCTCGTTAGATATGGACTGCCGTCAGCCGGGATTACCCACGTCAAGATCAGGGATTCGTATCGCTTGCTGACCACTCAACTTGTCTTTCCAAGTATACCATATTTCCGTGGCAGCAACACGAATCATCCGCCATCAGATGTACGATCTGCGGAAAACTGGTATAATCCCGCCGGTGCTCCCTGCGGGCCGGAAGGTGAGGATACATCATGGATCTCTTCTCGGGTGCTTTCTGGAGTGGTCTCCTGACTGTGATCTTGCTGAGGATCTGGGACATCGCGAAGATCCTGATCTTCTTCGTGGTCGTGCGATTCATCGCGTATCGGCTGATCAACCGCGTGCTCAACGCTTTCTGCAGCCGGGAGAGCGCCGGGCCGACCCCGATCAACACCGGCCGCGTCCGAACACTCGGCAGCCTCGTCAAGAGCACGGTATCCTACACGCTGATCTTCATCTCGGGCGTGATGCTGCTGCGGGTCTTCAACATCGATATCGCACCGGTGCTGACCGCCGCGGGAGTCGTCGGGCTGGCGGTCGGATTCGGCGCGCAGAAACTCGTGCGTGATATCATCGCCGGGTTCTTCATCGTGCTGGAGAACCAGTACTCGGTCGGGGACTACATCACCATCGGCGCGGTCACGGGAACGGTCGCCGAGTTGGGGATGCGGATCACTCAGCTCAGGGACGACGTGGGCAAGCTGGTGATCATCGCGAACGGCGACATCATACAGGTGACGAACCACTCCCGCGGCCCGATCCAGGCGATCCTGGAGATCAGCATCGCGGCGGACTCCGATCTCGACAAAGCCCGCTCGATCATCGACGATATCGGCAGGGGCTTGGAATCGAGCGTCAAGGGAGTCGTGACGGCTCCGAAGGCGGACGGGATCACTGCGGCGGATGCGGCCAAGCTGACCATCCGCGTGTCCGGCGAGGTCAAGCCGGGCAGATCGGACGCGGTTCAGTCCTCCCTCAGGGAGGCCATCCGCGCACGGTTCGCGCAGGAAGGGATCAAGCTGGTGTAACCCCATGATGTTGGGTAGGGAACGTGCCGCCGTTGACATTCACCTCTAAAATCGCCTAGAATGTCGCAAGGAGGTAAGCTACCGATGCGATATTCCGCGCCGAGGGGAACCCAGGACATACTCCCCCGTGAGAGCCCCCGCTGGCAGTACGTCGAGGGCAAGTTCCGCGACATCTGCCGCTTGTACGGCTATCGTGAACTCCGCACGCCTACCTTCGAGGAGACGGAGCTTTTCACGCGCAGCATCGGCGAGCATACCGACATCGTCAGCAAGGAGATGTACACGTTCCTCGACCGCGCCGAGAGGAGCATGACGCTCCGGCCCGAGGGGACGGCGCCCGTCGTCCGCGCGTATCTCCAACACAAGCTTTACGGCGAAGCGCCGGTCAACAAAGTCTACTACGTCTCGAGCATCTTCCGCTACGAACGCCCTCAAGCGGGTCGATATCGCGAGCACCATCAGGTCGGCGCCGAAGCGATCGGTTCCGCCGATCCGGCGGTCGACGCCGAGGTCATCTCGCTCCTGATGCAATACTTGACCTCCCTGGGACTCCAGGGACTCGATCTGAAGGTCAACTCAGTCGGATGCCCGGAATGCCGGCCATCATACCGCGAGGCGCTCAGGGAGTCAGTCGCGCCGTACCTGGACGAACTCTGCGAGAATTGCCGGACACGCTATGACGCCAATCCGCTCAGGATGCTCGATTGCAAGGTCCCGATCTGCAAGGAGTTGACCGCCGCCGTCCCGAGCATCGTGGATCACCTCTGTGACGACTGCTCCGAACACCTGAGGGCGGTCCTCGGCTACCTCGATCTTCTCGGCGTCAACTACACGGTCGATCCCAGGCTCGTGCGCGGGTTCGACTACTACACGAAGACGGCATTCGAGGTCCTGAGCGCCCAACTCGGCTCACAGAACGCGGTCGGCGGCGGTGGTCGATATGACGGCCTCGTCGAAGAGATGGGCGGGGATCCCACGCCAGGCGTGGGATTCGGATCCGGCATCGAGCGCGTTCTGTTGACCATGGAAGCACTGGGGATCGAGATCCCGGTGACGACGCATCCGGATGTGTTTGTGGCAACCCTTGGCGACAAGCCTCGGGAGGCCGGCGTCAAGCTGCTGTCGGACCTGCGCAAGGCCGGAATCGCCGCCGAAACCGACTATTCGGGTAAGAGCCTGAAGGCTCAGATGAAGGCCGCCGATCGCGAACAAGCGCGTTTCGTCGTGATCATCGGGGACGATGAATTGAGCCGCGGCCAGATCAAGGTGCGGAATATGGCGACGAGGGAAGAGACCGATGTCCCGATCGATCAGGCGGTGGAGAAGATAACGAGCATGTTGGCGTGATGGAACCGCCAAGACGCCAAGGACGCCAAGCGCAAATGACTTCTCAGATGCTACTGATAATCGCACTGATGATGAGCATGACGGTGACGAGTCTCGCATCGAGTCTCACCGTCTATCCCGGCCCGACCGGAGAGCCCGCATCCCAGGACTATGAGGTCCTAGTGAACGGAAAGCCCTGCTTCGTCTACACGTCGTTCCGCTACGATCCAGAATCCAAGAGCACCATCGTGGGCAGGCCGGTGTCGCCGGTAAGCTTCTGCTACTTCGACCATGCGGGTCCCGTAGAGGTCGAGGTGCGCTTCCTCGATGGCTTGAAAAAGGCCGGCATCGACGCGTCAAAGGTCGTCGTGCGTCCTCTGGCGCGTGAAATACGCCCCAAGGTCGAGGATGGGCGCATCCGCATCAAGATCGATCGGCCGGGACCGATTACCGTCGAGCCGGGCGGATCGCTCAGCCATCCCCTGCACATTTTCGCCAACCCGCCGGAGAAGGATGTCCCTGACCCGAAGGATCCCGAACGTCCTTTACTACGGCCCGGGGATCCACGAGGTGAGGGAGAAGGACCTCAAGTCTGGGCAGACGGTGTACATCGCAGGCGGCGCGGTCGTCTATCTGAAGCCGATCCCCGACGATCAGCGCACGGGCAAGCATGACGCCTACGGCCTGGACGTCTACTGGACTGGCCCCGGCCTGTTCACCAGCACGAACCAGAAGAACATCACCCTGCGCGGCAGGGGCATCCTATGCGGGCGCAAGTCGCTGGAACACCGACAGCGCGGACCGCTCGCGAAGTTCGAGTTCGTCGAGAACCTGACAGTCGAGGGCGTGATCATCCGGGAGTCGCCGGTCTGGTCGCTCAATATGGTGAACTGCCAACACGTGCGCATCTCGAACGTGAAGGTGATCGGTCACTTCGTGAACAACGACGGCATCGTCATCGGCGGGACATCCAACGCGTTGGTCGAGGACTGCTTCTCCCACAATGCGGATGATTCCCTCGAGATCAAGGTCTGGATACCCCAGCACGATGTCACCTTCCGCAACTGCGTCGTCTGGAACGACATCGGAGGCAGCTTCGGCCTGTTTCACGAGTGCGGGGCCGAGCTGTCGAACGTCCTGTTCGAGAACTGCACGGTCCTGCACTCGACCGACGATTCATCGGTATGCCCCGTGGTCGGCTTGAAGGTCACGGGCTCGGGGAACGTGCACAACGTCCGGTTCGAGAACATCACGATCGAGCACGTGGCGTCGAAGAAGCGGCCCGCCCTCAAGCTGATCAACAACTGGGACGACTGGCACATCGAATACCCTACGAAGCCCGGATCGCCGTATGAACTGCTCGAACCGACGAAGCACGATCCGCCTTACGCGCCGATCCGTGACGTGGTCTTCAAGAATATCCGCGTGCTGGAGTGCAAGAATACGGATGTCGTGCTGATGTCCGACGGTGCCGGCAGCCCAATTGAGGGTATCATCTTCGAGAACGTGGTCATTGGCGGGAAGCGTCTCGTCCCCGACGATCCGCGGATTGTGAAGAATGAGTGGGTCCGCAAAGTGACTGTGCGGTAGGCAGGGTGTTTCGGGATTTGAGTGCAACGGAAATCCCGAAACGCATCTGTAGCCTTTCGGGATTTCCGTTGCACTCAAATCCCGAAACACCGAACACCGATTACGAGTAGGAGTGGCGAATATGGAATGGCAGAGGACGAAGAAATGCGGCGAGTTGACGGCTGAGAACATCGGGCAGGAAGTACGCCTGAACGGTTGGGTCCAGAAGCGGCGTGACCACGGCGGACTGATCTTCATCGATCTCAGGGATCGCTGGGGAACCGTTCAGGTCGTGGTCGATCCTAGCCATGCGAAGGAGGCCCACGCAGCGGCGGAATCCGTCCGGAGCGAGTACGTTCTCAGCGTGCAGGGCAAGGTCCGGCAACGCCCCGAGGGCACCGAGAACCCGAACCTCAACACCGGGCAGGTGGAAGTCGTCACCGACCAGATCTTCATTCTCAACACTTCCAAGACGCCTCCGTTCCCGATCTCGGATGAGGTCGATGTGGACGAACTCGTTCGTCTGAAGTACCGGTATCTCGACCTCCGGCGACCTGCGATGCAGGAGAAGCTGATCCTCCGGCACAGGCTCATCAAGCTGATGCGCGATTTCCTCGACGCCCGCGAGTTCCTCGAGATCGAGACGCCGATCCTGATCAAGAGCACCCCCGAGGGCGCGCGCGACTACCTCGTGCCCAGCCGGCTCTATCCCGGCAGCTTCTACGCACTGCCCCAGTCGCCTCAGCAGCTCAAGCAGCTTCTCATGGTGGCCGGCATCGAGCGCTATTTCCAGATCGCCAAGTGCTTCCGCGACGAGGACCCTCGAGCCGACCGCCAGCCGGAGTTCACACAGCTCGACCTCGAGATGTCATTCGCCAAGCAGGACGATATCCTGGAGGTCACCGAGTCGCTGATGATCCAGATCGTCGAGACGCTCTCCGACAAGAAGATCGTGAAGCCATTCCCGCGACTCACATACGCTCAGGCTATGGACAGATACGGCTCGGACAAGCCGGACCTGCGCTTCGGGCTCGAACTCATAAGCTTCGACGATCTGGTGGCCGACAGCCAGTATATGGTCTTCCGGAACGCGCTCGACAAGGGCGGCCGGGTCAAGGGAATCCTCGCGCCGGGATGTGCGAGTTACAGCCGCAAGGATATCGACGACATCACGGCGCTGGCCCGAACGTTCGGCGCGAAGGGACTGCTGACGATCCAGGTGACGCCGGAGGGCATCAAGTCGCCGAGCGCCAAGTATCTCACGGAGCAGGAGATGTCGAGCATCGTCGAGCGGGCAGGCGCGAAGGTCGGCGACATGATTATGATAGTCGCAGACGAGCCGGCGCTGGTCGCGAAGGCGCTCAGCGGGCTCAGGCTCGAGATCGGCGACCGGCTCAACCTGCGCGACCCGAACATGCTCTACTTCCTGTGGGTCGTCGATTTCCCGATGTTCGAATGGGACGAGAAGGCCAACCGCTGGGATTCGGCGCACCATCCGTTCACCTCGCCACACGAGGACGACATCGCCCTGCTCGACTCGGATCCGGGCAAGGCGAGGTCGAATGCATACGACCTCGTGTGCAGTGGAGCTGAGGTCGCGAGTGGAAGCATCAGGATCCACCAGCGCGAGGTCCAGGAGAAGGTCTTCCGGCTGCTCAACATCCCCGAGGAGGAGCAGGTCGCGCGGTTCGGGCACATGCTCGAGGCCTTCGAGTACGGCGCCCCACCCCACGGCGGAATCGCTCCCGGCATCGACCGCCTGGTGATGTTGATGCTCGGGCGAGGATAACATCCGCGAGGTGATCGCGTTCCCGAAGACGGCGACGGCATACGATCCGATGACCGAGGCGCCCTCGCCGGTCACCGAGGAGCAGCTCAAGGAGTTGCACATCAAGCTCCGCGAGGGAGCGGCATCGGATATTCGGACAGTCTGAGCGGAATGGTTGATGGTTCATGGGGCGATCCGCCGTTAGCCATCAACCATCTCCCCATTGACCATTCCCCTGAATGTACCCCTTGATTTTCGTGGCATCCCCTGCTAATGTGGTATCGAGCCGGTTGGCAGACGGCGATCATCCCAGCAGAGGTGACATGAATGAAATACACTACGACGGCATCCCTCGGTATTCTCATGCTGCTTGTCGCGAGCTTAGGCCTGGCGCAAGACGCCGACCCGCGCCTGGATCAGAAGATCGGCACAAAGGCGCTCGGACAACCGCTGGGCAGCTTCGTGACGGCGCTCGGCATCCAGACCGGAGTCACTGTGAAGGCCGACAAAGGCGTGGCAGACCACAAGATCACTGTCCTGACCAAGGACCTCCCACTCTCCCAGCTACTCTCGGGAATCGCCGACGCCCTGCATATCCAACTCAGAAGCGCGAAGAGCGACAACGGCACACTGGTCTACGAGTTCTACGAGGAAGCAGCTTCCAAGAAGAAGGCTGATCAGCTCTATAGAGATTCCAAAACCGGGCTTCAGAGGCAGACGGACCATGCCGCCGATGTGCTGAGGCTCAACCTGCCGGCCGATGAGCTTCAGAAGAAGATCGAAGCCGACCCCCTGGCTTCGCCCTACCTCGGCGACGCGAGTTTCCGGACCGGGATCGAGGTGTACAGCAAGCTTTCCGACAAAGACCGCGCGAGGTTGTGGAATGTGGGCTCGCTGCCGGTCTCGCTGGACAAGGTGCCCGAGGACACCCGCAAGAAGATCGTCGAGATGTATGACCAGAACCGCAAGCAGCGCGAGGAGGCGGACAAGGTCAAGCTTACGGACACAGTGGCGTCCCTGGCCTTCGAGATGCAGGACGATCCGCTGGCTGGAAGATCGCTCTCGTTCAACATAGTCGGCAGTGGGACACACGGCATGACCTACATGTATATGCAGGTCGAGGAATCCGGCCCTGATCTGCTTGGCAACGACGAGTTCTTCACCGTCAAGGAGAACAAGGATACGGGGGAGTATGAGACTGAGACCAAACAGATCCCCGAGAAGCTGAACGTCGATGCCAACATCGAACTGCCGGACGTCACTATGCTCCAGGCGATGCAGCGACTCCACGACGCAACCGGGGTGAACATCATCGCCGACCACTATACTCCTCGCTATTCCGCTCAGGCCTATATAGACAAGTGGGCGATCACCCGAGGCGAGACCATAGCGCATGAGGTCGAGAAGATCACAGAGGTATACGGGTGCAAGTGGAAGCTCGCGGGCGACGCATGCGTCATTTGGAGCAAGTCCTGGTACGAGGATCGCAACGTCGAGATACCGATGTCGACCATTCAGCGATGGCAGTCGGCGTACCAGAAACTCCTGCAATTCGGATTGCCTGAGCTTGTCGAGATGGCTCTTCTGAGTGACAAGCAGCAGAGAACGTTCCGCTACTATGGCCTGTCAGTCCCCGACTCGTTGTACCCGTCAATGCGCGCGCTCAGGTTCTATTCGTCCCTCGCTCCATCCGAGCTGGAGCAGGCGGCCTCCGAGCAGGGACTCTCGGCGGACAAGCTGGCGGAGGATCAGAAGCAGGCCTTGATCCACTGGCTGACATCGCCCGTGGGCCCGGAACGGAAGCCGTCGCAGTTCTCAGACGAATCAGCGCCGGGAGCGAACATCCGGATCTTTGAGAGGGACGCGGAGTGGGTTTTCCGCGTGCAGACATCAAAGGGACCAGTGCGAGAGGATATCTTGAAGCTCAAGTAAGCGGTCACACCTGGAGCGCTATGGAGTTTTGCGCACCGCATATGAGGGCATAAAGATATTGACGCAGGGCTCCACGCATCCTGCGGAGGAGACCCTGAATGAGCATCGGCAGCTACATCGTAGTATTGATCGTATTGGGAATCGTCTCCGGACACCTGACGCATATCATGGTTTCCGGAGTCATCTTTCGTGGATTGCGTCATAAGATCAAGAAACTGGGAGAGACAAGAGGCGGCAAGTGGGAGTTCTTCAGCGAAGGGTTCCGCTGCCAGTTGTGCTCGGGAATCTGGTACTCCTCAATCATCGCGCTGTGGTTGACGATCGCGATATACGTCCTCAAGCCTTCCTTGTGGGCAACCATTGCTGAGCACCCGCTGGGCCGGTTGGTGCCGTTTGCGTGGATCAGCCTATTCATCATGCAGGCATTCTTCATAGCGGCCGTGGGGCACTTGTTCCGCGAAATCGTCGGCCTGGTGGAGGATCAGCGGACTCACCAGGAAGGCGAGACCAACATGCTGGAGCAGACGATGCGCCGCATGAGTTCAGACGAGCCTGCGGACAAGTAATGGCGTGCTGAGCAGCATCCCCGCCTACCCGTCGATCTCTTCTCCTCGGGGCGCATCTTCATCGGCGACGATCTCACACTATCCCAACACCACGCACAGCAGGAAAAGGACGCAACGGCGCCGCAACCTACATACGGAGGTCGTGACCTATGGTACAACTCGACGAGAACCAGAACTGCAACCTGTGCGGAAGCCCTGATCGAGATATTATTATTGACGGACAATTCGGCAAGGTCGCAAAATGCGGTCAGTGCGGGCTGATGTTCCGGACAACGAGCATCCGCGACACAGCCGAGCAATCGGGAGGCCGTGCGCGCTTCGCCGTGCAGTACGAGGCTAAGCAGAGGAATCAGCTTGCCGACTACGAGACGTGCTTCTCCGTCATCGATAAGTACCCACTCCCTCCGGATCCACATATGCTCGAGATCGGATCGCACACAGGGCACTTTCTGAACCTGGCTCGAAAGAGAGGGTGGAGAGTCAAGGGTGTTGAGCCCAATGCTGAGCTTTCCCATCGAGCGATGGAGCAGTTCGATCTCGACGTTGCCATAAGCTTCCTGCGAGATGCCCAGTTGCCGGAAAACGAATTCGACGCCGTGGTGCTGTTCCACGTGATCGAGCACTTCTTCGACCCCCTGGCGGAACTGCGCGAGATGCACCGCGTTATGCGGCCGGGAGGTATACTGGTGGCCGAGACTCCGCGTTACGACACGATTTTCTTCAAGCTGTTGAAGGAACGCGAGCGAAGCGTCATCCCGAACCATTACTTCTACTTCACGCGACGCTCGCTCACAGATATGGTGACCAAAGCGGGCTTCACCGTGCTGAGGCTCGATAGCGTCGGACGTACGCTCTCACTAGATCGCCTGCACTTCAATGTTAGCAAGATGCTCGGCTCCAAGTCAGCAAACCGCCTGTTCCTGCGACTCTCGGACAGCCTGCATTTCGACCGCATCAAGATACACTTGAACATGCACGACATGATGCGGATATATGCTCGCAAGAACGAGTAGAGGGGAGAAGCGGCCCCAACCACCTGGTTTCGAGCACAGATAGCCACATACCCCAGTTAGCTGGTATATTTGCGAGGTTGTAAGAACGCCGTTCTTGTGGTATGATAGGGGCGTGCAGAGTTTGAGCAAACGACCCTGCTGTGTTCGTGATAGCTGAGGGGGTTTTGAGCCGACACTCAAAACATAAGGAGCCGGATTCGTCCGTGGAGTGGTAGCCCTGTAGTACTGGGGATTCGCGAAAGCGTACGTGAAGGCATCCGCCCGTTTTTCTACGGGTTCAAAAACTTGTTAGGCACACGGCATGGCGGGGTTTTTTGCGCCCCCTACTTAAGGACCACTCATGCGACGCTCCAGCGATGATCAGCCCGTCGACCTCTTCGACCATGCCGTCGAACTGGCAGCGGGCACGGAAATGCCTCTCGCGGCACGCATGCGCCCGCGGAACCTCGACGAATTCATCGGCCAGGAGCACATAGTCGGACCGGGCAAGCTGCTCCGCCGAGCGATCGAGACCGACGAGCTGCGATCGGCCATCTTCTGGGGACCGCCCGGCTGCGGAAAGAGCAGCCTCGCATCCATCATCGCACAGACAACCAAGAGCCAGTTCGAAAGCTTCAGCGCCGTCACGTCAGGCGTCGCAGATATCCGCAAGATCATCGAAAAGGCCAGGGAGCGCAGGAAGCTCTACGGCCGCAGAACAATCCTCTTCGTGGACGAAATTCACCGCTTCAACAAGGCCCAGCAGGACGCCTTTCTGCCCCACGTCGAGGACGGCACCATCGTCCTCATCGGGGCGACCACCGAGAACCCCTACTTCGAGGTCAACTCGCCGCTGATCTCCCGTTCCCGCATCTTCAAGTTCGAGCAGCTTGGAGACGAACAGATCGAGCGTATTATCCGCCGCGCGATCGAGGACAAGGAGCGCGGGCTCGGCGGCTTCAACGTCGAGATGACGGACGAGGCCATGGAGTTCATCGTCGGGATTGCGAACGGTGATGCGCGCGGGGTGCTGAATGCGCTCGAACTCGCGGCGCTGACCGTCCCTCCCGACGAGAACGGCAGGCGGCTCGTGACGATGGAGATCGCCGAGGAAGCGGTTCAGCAGAGGGCGCTGAGTTACGATAAGGACGGCGACAATCATTACGACATCATCTCGGCATTCATCAAGTCCATGAGGGGATCCGACCCCGATGCGGCGCTTTACTGGCTCGCCCGGATGATCTCTGCGGGCGAGGACCCGAGATTCATCGCGCGGAGGATCGTCATCCAGGCGGCGGAGGACATCGGGAACGCGGACCCGATGGCGCTGGTGGTGGCGACGGCGGCGGCACATGCGGTCGAATACGTGGGGATGCCGGAAGCGCGGATACCGCTCGCCCAGGCGACGGTCTACCTGGCGTGTGCGCCCAAGAGCAATGCCTCCTATGTCGGTCTCAATCGGGCGCTGAAAGACGTCGCCGAGAGGCGCATTCAGCCGGTGCCGCTCCATCTCAGGGATACCAACTATCGGGGAGCGCGCCAGATGGGCCACGGCAAGGGGTACAAATACCCGCATGATTTCCCAGGCGGCTATGTCGAACAACAGTACATGCCGGATGGCGTTCAGTCTCAGCCGTACTATGAGCCGACCACCAACGGGCGCGAGGCGAAGATCAAAGAACGGCTCGACCGGCTGCGGAGACACGGAGACGCGGAGACTGGGGGACGCGGGGACGCGGGGACGGAAGCATCCGAGTAGTGGCCGCGCCTCGGTGCCGGCCTACCTGTAGGGGCGAAGCATTGGCCCATCGGACTGCACCGACCTGCCGTACAGATCGCCAATGCTTCGCCCGGACTTGAGTGGGAGTAGGGGCGAAGCATTGGCCCGTCGGACTGCGCCGCGTTTCGGCAGACATCGCCAATGCTTCGCCCGGCTTTGAGTAGGAGTATGAGTAGGAGTATGAGCGGGCAGAAGGTCCTGGTGGCGATGAGCGGCGGAGTCGATAGCTCCGTCGCGGCGGCGATGCTCGTCCAGGAGGGATACGACGTCATCGGCGCGACGATGCAGGTCTGGCCGACCGAGAGCGGTCCCGAGGGGGAGTTCGCTCGCGCGTGCTGCTCACTCAGCGCCGTGGAGGACGCCCGCAGAGTCGCCGCACGGATCGGCATCCCGCACTACGTTCTAAACTTCAAGGATATCTTCCAGGAAGCGGTCATCGACAACTTCATCGAGGAGTATCGGCGCGGACGAACCCCGAATCCCTGCGTCAGATGCAACCGGTTCGTGAAGTTCGAGTCGCTGCTCGGGAAGGCTCGGTCGCTCGGCGCGGACCACGTCGCCACCGGACACTACTCGAGGATCGTGTTCGATGAACAGCGCGGACGATGGATGCTCAAGCGCGGAATCGACCGCTCGAAGGACCAGTCGTATGCGCTGTACAGCATGACCCAGGAGCAACTCGCGCACACCCTGATGCCGCTCGGCGGGATGGCGAAGGACGAGACCCGCCGCCTGGCCGCCGAACTCGGGCTGGCGGTTGCGAGCAAGCCGGACAGCCAGGAGATCTGTTTCGTCGAGGGGCGCGACTACCCGGGTTTCTTGCGCAGGACCGTGCCTGAGATCGCGACTCCCGGGCCGATTCTCGACACCTCGGGCGCGGTCGTCGGCGAGCACAAGGGGATCGCTTTCTACACGGTCGGGCAGCGCCGCCGACTGGGGATCGCCGCCGGGGAGCCGCTATACGTGGTGGAGATAGACCCGGCGAGAAACGCAGTGATCGTTGGCAGGGACAGCGATCTCTATGCGAGTGAACTCGTCGCGACGGATCTGAATTTCGTCCCTTTCGAAAAACCAGCAGGGACAATTGCGGTCACGGCGAAGATCAGGTATAATATGAACGATTCGCAGGCTCTGCTCTCTCTCCGGGGAGAGGACCAGGCGCTGGTCAGGTTCGATTCGCCGCAGAGGGCGATCACTCCGGGGCAGGCCGTGGTATGTTATGATGGCGAGGACGTTGTCGGAGGCGGAACGATCGACGCCGTCCATCCTTCGATACACGCCCAGAGGCGCACTCAGGACTAGCGGAGCCCGTTTGCCCTGAGTGTTCGCTCCGGCGAATGTATCGAAGGGCAATCGAGATCGGGGGGCGATTGTGCAGGTACTTCAGGCGATTCTTCTTATAGTAGCGACCATCGCAATCGCGGCGATCGCCTGGGCGGCCGTGAATCTGGCGCAGGGAATCCTGCGGGAGATCCGCAAGATCGGTCAGGCGACCGAGGATATCTCGTGCGTGCTGAGAGCCGCCGAGGAGGAGTTGAGGCCGGCGATCCGGGATACGCGGACCGCCATCAACGACGTGGACCGCCTGATCGTGTGCGCCACCGAGACCGTACACCGAGTGGATCGGCTCACTGGAGGAGTCGAGGGCCTGCTCGAGGGATCGGTTGCAGGACTTACCGCAAGCAAGACAGTAAGGTCGGCATCCGCTACCCTCCTTAGTGTTTATGAGGGAGTCAGGCAGGGAATAAGAGTCCTGCGCGGATCGCCCGATGAAATCCACCACCAGGGAGGTGCTACTGATGAGTAACGATGACGAAAGAAACGTATTGATGAACGTGCTCGCGGGGATCGGCCTTGGCGCTGCAATCGGAGCCGCCTTTGGTCTCCTCATGGCCCCGAAAGCAGGTCTGGAGACACGTCAGGACATCAAGAGAACCGCAGAGGATCTGAAGGTAAAGGCGGAAGAGCTTGCCGGACAGGTCACCGAGACGGTAGATGACCTGATGCAGAAGAGCAGGGACCTCGTAGACACGGCCAAGACCCGGGTGCAGCAGGCCGTTGATGCCGGCAAGCAGACGGTGTCGGAGAAGCGACAGGAACTCGAGCAGCAGATCGAGGGAACTACCGAGGCCTAGCAGTTTTGTGTGCATGGGTACGTGCCGACAGGCGCGTGCCCGTTTTCAACTTCCTGGAAAGGTGGAGTGGAATGAACCTCAAGATGAATACTCGCGCATTCGACGATCACACCTCCGTTATCGAGCTTGAGGGGGAGGTCGATGTCTATACCGCGCCCCAGTTGAAGCAGCAGATCATCAGCCTGCTCGACAACAACACCACGAAGGTCATAGTCGACCTTACGAGTGTGGACTACCTGGATAGTACAGCGCTCGGCGTGCTCATCGGCGGCCTGAAGCGGCTACGGGAGCGCGACGGCTCACTCGATCTGGTCTGCCCGAATCCCAGAATCAGGAGAATCTTCGAGATAACAGGGCTCGATAAGATATTCGACATTCACCAGACTCAGGATGAAGTAGTGAGCGCTGGGAAAAGCAAGGGGGGTTCGTAAGTGGCATCTCAGAATCAGGCTGCGGTGGTCGAGCTGAAGATCCCATGCAAGCCCGAGTTCGTTGGAGTAGCCAGGCTGGCGATTCTGGGAGTTGCAGGCAGAATGCCATTCTCGTACGACGAAGTTGAGGACATCCGCCTCGCGGTAGGCGAGGCGTGTACAACCGCTGTCGAACGGGCCACGAGGACCAATCAGACCGGCGCCTCTTTGGTAATCCGAAGCGAGATCCTCGACTCCAAGCTGACGATCGACATAACCGACGACGTAGCGCAATCGCCTGCGCCCCCGCCCGCGTCATCCGAGTCGGCGGAGGAGTTCGACGAGGAGAATATCGGCGCACTCCTGATGGAACTGCTGGTGGATGAGATCAAGATAGAAGCGACCGCCGGGCACGGCACCCGGGTACAGATGATCAAGTACGCAGGACAAGAGAATCATGGCTAATCGGAAAAAGGGCTTGGCGGGCTGGGCCGAAGATGACGCCGAGACCCTTTTCGCGCACTATTCGGAAACAAAAGACCTGAAAGTCCGAGATCGCCTTGTGTTGATGCATCAGAACCTGGTGCGGTTCCTTGCGGGCAAGTTCATGAACCGCGGCGAGCCCATTGAGGACCTGGTTCAGGTAGGCACAATCGGTCTCATAAACGCGATAGACCGCTTTGACCCGGAAAGAGGGACGAAGTTCTCGACATATGCCACACCGACAATCGTCGGTGAGATCAGGCGGCATTTCAGGGACAAGGCCTGGAGCCTCAAGGTCCCACGTCGCCTTCAGGAGTTGAATCTGGCCGCGAACAAGGCGGCGGAGAATCTCTCCCAGAAGCTCGGACGCGTGCCAACCATCCAGGAGATCTCACAGGCCGTCGGGGCGAGCGAGGAAGAGACGCTGGAGGCGATCGAACTTGGGAACGCCTATGACACCGTCTCGCTGGACAGCAAGCTGGCATACGAGAGCGAATCCGCGCCGCTCAGTCTCGCCGAATTCGTCGGAGACACAGACGGCTCGCTCGATAACCTGGAGAGATACGGCGACCTGAACCAGGCGATGGATTGCCTGGATGCCCGCGAGCGGTCCATCATCTACCTCAGATTCTTTCGAGACATGTCGCAGACCGAGGTCGCAAAGAAGCTCAGCATATCGCAGATGCACGTGTCGAGGCTTCAGCAGAAGGCCCTGCGCCGGCTGAAGGAACTACTCTCGGATTAGCTATCGAAGTCCGTAGGGGCGATCCTTCTACGGTCGCCCGGTTCGTAGCGGTAATCGTTTGACAGCAGCCATGCCAACCGGGCGACCGTAGAAGGATCGCCCCTACGGACCTCGATTCGGCAATCCATAAAGGTACCCCATGACCTGCAGCCGCTGGTATACGGCAGGCGCTGTCGCCGCCATCGCTACGCTCATTGCGGTCCTGTACGCCGTCAGAAGCACTCTCCCACCGTTTCTGATAGCATTTGCGATCGCCTGGTTGCTCGACCCGGTGCTCGATCGGCTGCAGAAACGTGGAGTCAGCCGGATAATCGCCGTCGTGGCGATCTACGGCTGCTTTCTCATCGTGTTCGTGATCGGCCTCTTCTATCTCGTTCCCGCCGTAAGCTATCAGGCCACGCAGCTCGGGGCCGACTACCCGAAGTACTCCGCTCGTTTCACGCAGTTTGCCGGCGAGACGTTCGAGAGACACCATGACACGCTCGTGCGCTTCAAACTCCCGACTACTCTGCGGGAGGCCTTCTCCAGATACGGCGACCAGGCGAACGTCCAGATCGGAGCCGGAGTCAACCTGGCGACGGGTTTCATCGCCGCGAACATCTCGAGGGCACTCTGGATCATCCTCGTCCCGATCATCGCATTCTACTTCCTAATGGATATCGACCGCATGAGAAAGAAGGCGACGCTCCTGATCCCGGAGAGCGTCCGACCGCGCGCGACGGAGGTCCTGTCGAGGGTCGGCACGGTGTTCAGCAGCTATGTACGCGGGCTCGTGATCGTCTGCCTGATGTATGGCATTGCGACGACGGTCGTTCTGGAGATCCTGCAGATGAAGTACGGCATCATCCTGGGGCTGCTGGCGGGGATACTCTATGCCGTCCCTTACCTCGGCGCTATCCTGACGATGCTGCTGGTCTTCCTGGTAGGGCTCGCGACCTATCCGCATGGGGTCAGCCAGGCGATCTGGCCCACGCTGGCGATGGTCGCCCTGAACCAGGGCTTCGATCTGGTGATCACTCCGAGGATACTTGGCAAGTCCGTCGGGCTGCATCCCGTGATGAGCCTGTTTGCACTGCTGGCGGGCGGGCAGTTGTTCGGGCTGGTGGGGATGATCCTGGCGGTCCCGGTAGCGGCGAGCATCCAGGAGGTCGTCTTCGAGTTCTACCCGCAGCTCAAGTCCGACCCGAAGCCGGCCAAGACGAAGAAGACCAAGCCAAAGAAACCGCCCGTGACTGAGTAGGTTGACCTATCTGTAGAGGACTTCGGCGAAGTTGATATGGTCCCACTCTCCCACCGGTTTCCCCTCATACAGAAATCTAACACCATCAACCCAGTCACCCCGGTATTTCCTTTGAAGGAACGTGTACACTAGAGTGGTCTGCGTAAGTCCGCCGCCTATCGAGCCTTGGAAGTAGCTAGTCCGCCACATGGTTTGGCGAATGTCGTGGGATATCTCCTGCAAATCGATGGTGGCGATCCGCTTCCCTTTGACTGACTTGATCCCCACGATATTGATCGGCAGTCCGGAAAACCTCTGCTTCGACAATCTGGACGCCAGAATCTTCAGCTTTTCGATCACGGCAAGGTTCTCCCGCACAGCAATGTAGTAGTCGGGGATCGGATTGTCCGGAGCTTCGTCGGTAGAGGTGTAGACCGTCAAGAGATCCAGCGGAATCTGACCGCCCTCTGGGTACTCGCGCAGGGTCCTTACCTCATTCTCGAGTTCGCGAACCCGCTGCTCCATTGGAACTGCTTTTTCAGCATGCGCCATGTTGCTTGTGCCAAGCTCCCCTCGCAGCTCACTGAGATCATAGCTCAGTGTTCCGATCTCGGCGGAGAGAGATCGCACTCTAGCGTGCTGCCATGCGTAGACTCCACCGCCGACGATGATCGCGGTCAGGACGGCGGCGATGATGATCTTGCTTCGGTAGTTCATGGGCGCACCTCATGTGATGCCGATATGGAGCTTCCAAGCATGATTACGCCGGCAGGCACGGATTTGTTATGTGATACCCATTCTTGAGTGCGAGTATGAGCGGGAGTAGGAGCGCTTACAGGTAGACCCGGGGGATGCGGCTCGAAGTGGTGGTCCGGCGGGCGGGGACGATGACTTCGTCGCCGAGTTCGACTCCGGGGATGTCGGTCACATCGATGGTCGTCATCTGCATCGAGACGCGGCCGATGACCGGGGCCTTTTGACCTCGAATGGTGACGCAGGTCGCTCCGGGGACCATCAGCGTGCGGGCGAGCAGTCTCAGCGGGGATGCGGCGCGCCGGGCGACGCTCTCCGGGATCACAGTGAAGCCGTCGCAGTAGCCGATCGGGATCACGGCGGCTCTCGTCGCTCGTCCGGTGGTATACTCGCTCCCGTAGCCGACCTTCGAGCCCGCGGGGAGCGACCTCAGCGCCACGATCCGCGTCTTCAGCCGCCAGGTATCCTCCAACTGGATCTTCCGCTCGGTGTGGGCGGTCGGGAACTGCCCGTACAGGATCGTCCCGGGGCGGACCATGTCATAGTGGGAGTCCGGCATGTTGAGGATCGCCGAACTGTTCGCGGCGTGCCTCGATCCGGTCGGCAACCCGAGTTCGTCGAGTTGCGCGAGAAGCCGGGAGAACCGCGCGTTCTGCTCCCGAGCGCTCGACAGGTCCTTCGCACCGGCGTTGGCGAAGTGGGTATAGACGCCGGCGATTTCGATCCCCGACGCATGCACCGCCAACGAGATGAAGTCCGGGCACTCGGACGGCATGAGTCCGAGCCGACCCATGCCGGTGTCGACCTTCACGTGGATGCGGGCGGTCTTCCCGACTCTCCCGGCGGCCTCCGAGATCAGTCGCAACGATTCGGATGAGCAGACCGTCTGATCGAGGTCGGCTTCGATAGCAGCTTCCATCTGATCGGGGAGAAGCGGGCTGAAGATCAGGGTTGGGGTCTCGATCCCTGCCTGACGAAGCTCGAGCGCCTCCTCGATAGTCGTCACGGCGAGATAGTCCGCGCCCGCTATCTGTGAGCCGGAGACCCTCACCCCCGACCCCTCTCCCTCAGAAGGGCGAGGGGAGTCCGCCTCCCCTCGCCCTTCTGAGGGAGAGGGGTCGGGGGTGAGGGTCTCCCAGCACGCCGTTGACAGGGCTCTTGCCGTCTCGACTGCGCCGTGCCCGTACGCATCGGCCTTCACGACGGCCATGACCTTGACCGCCGGCCCGACGAGCGCCCGGATCGCCTCCAGGTTGTGGACGACGCTCCTGAGATTCACCTCGACCCAATGTGTGTGCATCGTGCAGAATGGTTGATGGTTCATGGTTGATGGTTAATGGCGGAATGCCGGATGTCCCCCATTAACTATCAACCATGAACCATCAACCATTCCCCCTACCTCTTCCGCTGCTTATTTCGGGAGGCGAGAAGCCTCTGATCCCGCACCTGCCTCCATTCGGCGATCCGGGTGACCAACTCGCCCTCGCGACCGGCCAGGTACTTCGCGATGGTCATCGTCCCTATAATGTGCAGGTTGATCCGATAGTCGAGCTGATCGGATCGAGCGCCCGCCTGACGTGTCTCGAACAGGAAGGTCTTCGTGTCCGCGTGGATCGGGAAGTACCGATGTGCCAGCCTGGCGGGGCTGCTATCGTGAATCTGGTAGCTGCTGACCTCCATGTCATGGGTGTTCAGCATCCCGACAATCAGTCCCTGGATGTGAATCGATTCCTTCGCGACTTCCTGGGGCGCTCCACATAAAGGCCCGGCGCACTGCAGGTAATCTGTGCCTCGGTTGCCCGGGCTCAACTCGTGCTCGTCGATGACCACTTCCGGATCGAACCGGTCGATCGCGGCCCGGACCGCCTTGATCTCGGGCTGGCTCAAGGTGAGCCAGTCGCGGTTCAGGTCCGCTCCCCTCGCGTTTCGTCGCGTAGAGCGTTCCGCGCCATCCGGGTTTGTCATCGGAACGATGAAGAATGAAACCCTGTTCAGCAGATCGGCGTCGTCCTCGCTCGCGCTGAGGACGAGGTCGGTGATCAGTTTGAGCATCGCCTCGGTGCTCGCGGGCTCATCTCCGTGCTGCCGGCAGATGACGAATACGCGGCGGGTATCCGCCGTCGCGACGTCCCGGTTGGCGAGGATGACGAGCGGGATCTCCCTCCCCTGCACGGACTTGCCGATCGATATGACGCACATCCGCCCGTTCCCGATGGCGTTGTCGGCCAACTCCAGGGACGCGAGGTTCGACATCATCTGCTTGTGAGACGTGAGGCCGGGCACCGCTGAGCAGGCGCTCGCGATCAGGACGGCCAGCAGGATACAGGCCGGTACTACTCTTCGCACTTCTTACTCCTTAATTACTACTACAGTCACGTGTCTCCGATGCTGCCGGAATGCTCTTCTTTCCGGCAGCAGAGTCCTCGTATATACATCCTCTGCTGCCGGAAAGAAGAGCATTCCGGCAGCATCGCAGAGCAGAAGGCGCCCGTGAGGACACGGGCGCTCCCTGTGTCTACATGTCGGCGGACACTTGGACCTTCGACCTTCGCTTCATGAGCGCCGTGACCCGCGGCTTGGCGGTCACCCATAGCCAGTACCAGGGCTTCGAGTACGGCAGGTCGAACTCGCCGATGAACTCGACGAACTGAGCGCCGAACCCCTCCTTGAACCTGTTCAGGCCCTGCAGGTGATCGTCCGGGTCGGACTCCCGCTGAGGTGAGACGCCCCGAAAGTCATAGACGACGCAGCCGGCTTCCTTCGCCCACTCGATCATCCTCCACTGCATCAGGTGGTTCGGCATGACGTTCCGGTGCTGGTTGCTCGATGCGCCGTAGGTGTACCAGCACTTGTCGCCGAAGATGAATGAGAGCGCCCCCGCGATCGCCTGCCCCTCGAACTCCGCGAGGAAGAGCTTTGCGTATCCCGGCTCGACGAGGTGAGTCCACATCTGCTCGTAGTACGTGTAGCCGCGGACGAGGAAGCGGTCGCGCTGGGCGGTTTCCTTGAGGATGGCATAGAAGGATTTGAGGTCGTCGCGCGCGCAGTCGGACCGGACGGTGACGCCCTTCTTCTCGGCGAGGCGGATGTTGTAGCGCCACTTCGGCTTGCACCCGGCCATCAGCTCGTCCATCGTGGGTCGGAGGTCGAGTTGCATCACGCATCGGGGTTGAATGCCGCCGAAGCCGTCCTCGTCGGCGATCTTCCTGAAGCCCATCTGATCGAACGGTGGCATCGGCTCCTCGATCCTTACGGCGGGATCGACTTTGAGGAGAATCGCTCCTTCGAGGGATGCTCGTTCGCGAACCGCATCGAAGAGGGCCGAGAGCACTTCTGGGGAGGTGAAGTCAGACACAGGGCCCCGTGGGGCGTAGAAGATACACTTGTTCGTCCGGGGAATCCGACGCTTGAGGATCGAGACCGCGCCGACGATCTCGCCGCCGTCCTCGACCGCGAGTCGGATCGGCTGCCACCCGCCGCTTGCCTGCTTGAGATCGCCCCACTCGAAGGATTGAAGGAGGTCGCCGGTCGGGTGCCGGGCGACGAACTCGTTCCAGCGCTTCCTTTCGCTTTCGGGGATCTCTCGTACCTGCATCAGACCTGCCTTTGCCAGTCACGGCGATCGGTCGTCATTCTAGCACAGAGCCCCCACGGTGTCAAAGCCCGGAGGGAATGGTTGATGGTTCATGGGAGCCCGCGAGCCATTGGGCATCAACCATCAACCATTCCACCAGGGCCTGTCAGGAATACCTGAAGAATCCTGGTAGAAATGCCGAGAATTCAATTGCGGCATTATGTGTGTCGCATCGTTTTCGTCGTCAAGTTTGGGCTTGTCGCTTGTGGTCCATTCGGAGGCCACCCCGAATGGACCGTCAGAGCAAGCCCATCATTAGCACAGGAGGGGAAGAAGCTTGAAGAAGGGCAGATTGGTCCGCATCGTCGTGCCGATCGCGTTTGCATTGCTCATGGTGATCGCGATAGGCATGCCTGTTCATGCAGGCACCACCGGTATCATCTCCGGTACGGTGACCGACTCGGCGACCGGCGAGAAGCTGGCGGGAGTCAACGTTATTGTCGAGGGCACGACCCTCACCACGGTAACCAACGCAGAGGGTTACTACGTCATCACAAACGTCCCCGTGGGCGACTACACCGTCACCACCAGCCTGGTCGGTTACTCGGACGCCCTGGTGGAGAAGGTCTCCGTCCTTATGGACGTGACGTCCGCGGCCGATTTCCCGATGGAGACGGCTGTTGCTGCGGAGGAGCAGGTCATCGTGACCGGCAGCCGGCCGATGATCCAGCCAGACGTCGTGCCGACGATGCACGTGGTCACCTCCGAGCAGGAGAAGAACATCCTCGGACAGCCCGCAAACCGCTACCAGGCGCCGTCGATCGTCCTCACTCAGCCGGGTGTTGTCGCCGATGCGGATGGGTTCCCGCACATCCGAGGCGGCCGCGTGAACCAGATCGCCTACCTGCTCGACGGCATTCCGATCACCGAGCCGGTAACTAACGGATTCGGCACGAACCTGATGACCATCGGCATGGACAAGATGGAAGTCTTCACCGGCGGCTACAGGCCGGAGTACGGCAATGCCATCAGCGGCGTCTTCAACCAGGTCATCAAATCGGGGCGCACATCCCCCGGCTCTCAACTCGAGATGACCGGCGGATCCAGCGCCTATTCGCTCATCTTCCCTGAGATCGGCGGTTACACCGATAACGGACTCGACTACTACGTCGGCGCTTACATTCAGAAGAGCGACCTCGAGGACATGTACTTCACAACCTCCGACAATATGGACTCGGTCGGGAAGTTCTCGTATGCGCTCAGCCCGAAGGACACCCTGACCCTTCTGACTGCGAGCGGTGACGGCGTGTACGGCTTCGAGTCGACCCACACCATGACTTACGGCAAGGACGGTCTGGTGGATATACCTCAGCAGCAGGATCATCAGCATCAGAGCTATCTGCTGAGCGCGTTCACGTACAACCACACGATCAATTCATCCTCATTCTTCACCGTCCGGCCCTACTACTTCCGGAACAGGTGGATGATCGATGCGATTTCGGACGACATCGGCTACTGGTGGGATGCTGAGTCCGCGACGACCGGCCTTCTCTTCGACTACACGAACCAGTTGAGCGACAAGCACCTGGTCAAAATGGGCGGCCAGTGGATGAACAGCAGCAACAGGTACTGGGCGATTGTCCCGGCATACGGTGACTATGAGTACACCGCCGACACGGATACGCTGCAGACGGCGTTCTTCATCCAGGACCAGATGAAACTCACTTCGAAACTCGGACTCGAGGCCGGCCTGCGATACGACCAGATGAAGTATGACAGGGTCATCAATCAGGACACCAGCGAGTCACAGGTCAGCCCGAGACTCGGACTCACCTATGCCGCAGACGAGAAGACGAACTGGCGGTTCTCCTGGGGCAGGATGATCCAGTTCGTGTACACCCAGGCGATCGAGCGGAACTACGTCAACCCGGACTGGTACGACTGGATGGGTCTCGGCAATGCTGATGTCCGACCGGAGCGCGCGACTCAGTGGGACATCGGCTGGGAGCGACAGGTCGGCGAGGACGCGGCGCTCAGCGTGACGCCGTTCTATCGGAAGTTCAACGACATGCTTCAGGTCCGCTCGCTCGATCCCAGCGACCCGAACGGCTATCCGCAGACGTTCCAGAACCTGGGCGAGGGAGTCAGCAGGGGCATCGAGTTCCAGATTCGCAAACGGCCGAGCAACAACTGGTCCGGATGGCTGTCATACACGCTGTCCAGCGCGAAGGCACAGGCCAGCAACGACCGCCAGGCGATCACCTCAACCGCGTCGAACTACGTGGACTGGGATCAGCGCCACACGGTCGTCGGCGTGTTGAACCTGATGCGCGGCCCGTGGATGTACAGCTTCATGGGCGAGTATGGCAGCGGTCTTCCGTATACCCTCACGGCGGACACCACGCCTAACACCAATCGTGTCAGCTCGCACATGCTCTTCAACGTGAACGTGAGTCGCGAGGTCAAGGGCGGATGGCTCCTCAGGGCACCATGAGCCTGAGCATCGCGAACCTGTTCAACTCTCACTCGGTCCTCAGCAGAGACGGCGATGGGGAACCTCTGGTCCGGGTGCAGCCGAGGTTCCTCTCGCTGTCCTTCGCGAGACCGTTCTAGTACCTGCGCTTCTCTCCTCCGAAGAAGCCCCGGGAGCACTTTCCCGGGGCTTCTTTGTTTGCCCCCCTGCGAAGGTCAGGCGAGACCCCGAGTCGAACACTCCTTGGTGTGAACACTTTGCGTGGGGACCATGCCTGCTCGTTGCTCATTGTGGCTTTGATCTTGCCTCGAATTAGTGGGCACCGGATAATAAGAGATGAGGTGACCCAAGATGAAGAGGCAGTATTCAGAAAGCTTCAAGGCGGAGGCGGTGAAGTTGGCCTTTTCCGGCAGGGCGAGCAAAGCTCGGATCGCAAAGGAACTGGGAGTCAACATCAACAGCCTGGACGCCTGGATCAGGAAGTACAAGGAGAGCCTGGGAGAGATCGATCCCAGGAAGAGAGAGTCCCTTGAGGACGAAGTGAAGCGTCTCCGCAAGGAGAACGATCTCCTCCGAGAGGAGAGAGACATATTAAAAAAAGCGGCGGCGTACTTTGCGAGGGAGCAGCAGTGAAGTACGCCTTCATCGCTGCTCAAGACGGCCGCTTCAGGATCGGGACGATCTGCGGGGTGCTCGGTGTGAGCCGGAGCGGCTACTACGCGTGGCAGGGGCGTCCCGAAAGCGATCGCGCCAGGAAGAACGAGAAGCTGCTCACACGGATCAGGGAGGTCCACGCCGAGAGCAGAGACACCTACGGTAGCCCGAGGGTTCACATACGGCTTCGGCAGGCGGGTGAGACCTGCAGCAGAGGCCGTGTGGCCAGGCTCATGACAGCAAACGGAATCCGCGCAAGACAGAAACGGAAGTTCCGTGTTACGACTAACTCCAGGCACAACCAGCCTGTGGCGGCGAATCTGCTCAAGAGAAACTTCGAGGTAGCCAGACCGAACAGTGTCTGGGTAAGCGACATAACGTATGTGCATACCCGTGAGGGTTGGCTCTATCTTTCGGCGGTGATGGATCTTTACTCGCGCCAGATAGTGGGCTGGTCGATGAAAGAGACGCTTGGGAGTGTGCTCGCAAGTGAGGCGCTCAGGATGGCATACAAGAACAGAAGACCGGTCGGCGAAGTCATCCATCATTCGGATCGAGGGTGTCAGTACGCGAGCGGCGAATTTCGTAGGCTTCTCGAAGCCTACGAAATTCGAGCCAGCATGAGCGGCGCCGGGAACTGCTATGACAACGCCCCGATGGAGAGCTTCTTTGCGACGCTTAAGGCCGAGCTGATACATCATCGAACATACTCCTCACGAGAGGAAGCGAGATCTGATATCTTCGAGTACATCGAAGTGTTCTACAATCGGCAGCGACTCCACTCGAGCCTCGGCTATCGGAGTCCCGCCGACTTCGAGGCGGCCGCTCTCGAACGAGCGGCCTAGGTGATCTGTCCACGAAAACGGGGCAGGATCACTTATCGAGTATGAGTATGAGTAGGAGTAGGAGTATGAGTTCGTAATGCACCTTGAGCTTTGGCAATGGGCGATGGGAGCCGGGGCGGCTCTGCTTGTGGGGATATCGAAGACCGGCATCCCCGGCGTGGGCATCCTCGTGGTGCCGCTGCTCGCCAGCACATTCGGCGGGCGGCCGTCGATCGGCATCATGCTCCCGATGCTCATCATGGGCGACATCTTCGCCGCCACCTGGTACAGACGCCACGTACAGTGGAATACGCTGATCGGCCTGCTCCCGTGGGTTGTCGTCGGGCTCGCGATCGGGACGGTCACCCTTCAGTGGACCGCTAAGCTGCCCGTCTCGAAAGACGTGATCGGGCAGATGATGGGCGCCCTCGTGCTGGTCATGATCGCGGTCTACTTCCTCCAGAAATTCCTTGGCGATAAGCTGACCCCGAAGTCGAAGATCGGTATGGCAGGCACAGGCATCTCAGCCGGTTTCTCGACGATGGTGTCGAACGCCGCCGGACCGATCATGCAGATCTACCTCGCCGCTCACAGGCTCCCGAAGCAGCAGTTCATGGGCACGATCGCCTGGTACTTCTTCACCATCAACCTGAGCAAGCTGCCGGTGTACATCGTGCTCAGCGTGATGAATCCCGGCAACCCGATCGTGACCAAGTCCTCGGGGCTGTTCAACCTGATGATGTTCCCGGTGATCGTGGTCGGGGTGTATATCGGCAAATGGCTGCTCCCCCGGATGTCACAGAAGCAGTTCGACGTGGCGGTCTTCGTCCTAGCGGCGGCGGGCGCGATCAAGCTGCTGATCGGGTAGCCGGAAAGAAGTGGTCTGTGAAACCGAAGATTCCCCCGCCTCACCGCGTCTAACATATCGGGCAATCTGCCACCTCGAGGGATCAGATGAAGCGATCTGTGCTCGTACTCTGCATGCTGGCTATGATTGGAATGGATGCGCTCTCCGCATCTGAGCCTGCAGACGCGCGCCTGGATCAGAAGGTCACGATCGAGTCCATCGGGACGCCGCTGGGCGACTTCCTCAGAGATGTCTCGGCGCAGACAGGCGTCCGGTTCAGCGCGCGGAAAGACGCGTCCGACATCAAGATCGCCGTCTTCATCAAGGATGTGCCGCTATCATCGCTACGAGACGCCCTCAAGGATTGCCTGCACCTCCAGTGTACGCGCGAGGGCAAGAAGGACGAGTGGACGTACAGCTTCTGGGAGGATCTGAAGACGAAGCAGGCGGCCGAGCAGCTCAAGCAGGAGGAAATCAAGAAGCTTCGGGCATTCATCGAGAAGCTGATCAAGCAGGCTGACGATATCGAGGCCGAGGGAAAGGAGCCGGTAGAGTTTGCGAAGGAGATCGGCGCGCTGAGCCTCGAGAAGAAAGAGCAGTTCATCCACGGGAGCCCGGAGCGCTATGCCGCGGCGATGGCATTTGCAGCCGATGGAACGCTCCCGGCGATCACAGCGTACTCGGCCCTTAGTCAGGCTCAGGTACGGGCGTTGTGGGCCGGAGAGAAGGTGACGATCCGCAGCGCAGATATGTCTCCCGAACTCGGACAGAGGTTCGACAAGAGACTGGAGCCCTGGATAAGGCATATGCTCAGTCTGGGCAGTTGGGGCGGCCAGGACGTTGCACCCGCAGACCCTGGTGAGACCGGCCAGGTGGTATTCAGCATTGGAGAGAGCGAGTGGAACAACAAGCCGAGCCTGAAATACATGTTCGGCAACGGCGGTTCGTCCCTGACCGTGCCACTGGAGGAGAAGACCAATCCGCCTCAGGAAGATGTGGGCAGCGAAGCAGATAGCAGACCGGACCTCAGGCTGAAGGATGCATACACGTCTACCTGCTATCAGGTCATGGAGCAGGCGCACGATCTGACCGACGTGGGCATCGTCTCGGACTACTACACGCGCCTCGACCAGAAGAGCATCATGCCCAACATAACCGCAGGGAACTTCCGGCCGTTCAAGACAGGCGATGACGTCCTGCGACAAGTGGCCGTTGATACGGAGTGCGATCTCGGCGCTATGGGCGAGATTCGGCTGATCTCACGGAAGACATGGCCTGGCGACCGCGACCGAGAGATCCCCGAGCGACTTCTGGTTAAGTGGCGGAAGGCCCGGAAGGATTACGGCGGAGCCCGCATCGAGGAGGCGTTAGAGATGGCCGGCCTCAGCCGCCTCCAACTCGGGGACCTGGACATGTACAAGACCGGTTACGGGGAGTCGATCATCGCAGGCGGCCACATGGCGCTACGGATGGCCGCCTCGCTCAGCGCCGGCCAGTGGCAGGCGGCCATGACGGAGCAAGGTCTCCCAACTGCGGGCATGAGCAACGCTCAGTTGGCGCTGATTCAGTCTTGGGCGAAGGCATCGGAGGAGTACGGCTCGTCCACCAGACTGAGCGACGAGTTGAGCGATCCCCAGAGACTGAGATCATGCCTCTTCAAGGTCAGGTACAGGGGTCCTGGCGGCAAGAACGACGTCCAGGGCCGGTGGGAGTTCGAACTATACCCGCCGAGCTACTACGAAGCAATCAGGAAGGGCGCATCAGAGGCGACAAGCAAGGATCAGGGGTTCGCCGTGCCGTCGCCCGAATGCCGTGGATACATCCGCCTGGCGGACCTGAATCAGGGGCGTGGCTGGCCGTCGCCATCGGACGAGAAGGGAGAAGATACACAAGCGTCTAAGTAGGATGCCGACAGAGCTTTTCGACATCATCGGAGGTTTCACCATGAGAAGACTGACCGGCATTTGTGCGCTTTCCGCACTTCTACTCACTGTCTGCTTCGCCGAATCCGCCGGCCCGAAGCTTTGGGAAGTCAAGACCACCCCCCAGCTACTCTCGGCCGCCGCGAAGGTCGGTAAGGACGGCGGAACCATCCGCCTGGCAACCGGCCAGTATGTCATCACCAAGCCCATCGTCTTCAAGGGCATGAACCGCATCAACATCGTCGGCACGGGCTGGGACGTAAACATCCTGATGTCCGGCAAGGGCGACGCATTAGTCTTCGAGGACTGCGGCCACTGCTGCGTGAGAGACCTGATGATCACCGGCAGCAAGGACGCGGGCTCGGGGATAGTCTTCAAGGGCGCATGCGGATCGGACACCGTCGACTTCTGCCGGATCGCTGTGTTCCCGGTGAGCGGAATCCGCTTCGAGGGTCCGGAGAAGAGCGCGCAGTCGTCCAACACCGTCAGCCGATGCCACTTCATCGGCAACCTGCAGGATCAGCTCTACAGCCTCAACAACAACGACTTCTACATCCTGCAGAACCAGTTCGGCACGCACGGCGGCACCCCGAAGACCGGCGTTCGGCTCGACCATTCGTCCGCCGGAACGTACTCCTTGAACTACCACTGGGGCAACGAGGTCGCGCTCAGAATGGGTCCGCACTCCCATTTCAACCGCATCGAGAACAACCGCTTCGAGAACTCGCTCAAGGAGGGCGTGATCATCGGCGGGCCGGAACCCTGGTCGTGCATGATGACCATCTTCACCGGCAACACCGTCCACACCAACTCGGAGTCGGAGTTCGGCAAGTACCCAGCGGTTACCGCCACCAACGCTACGAGCACGACCTTCACCTCCAACCAGGTTTTCAGTTGGAACGCGGGCACGGCTAAGCACAGCTCGAGCCTGATCGTCGGAGCCGGGTGTCGTGGCTGGATCGTGAAGGACAACATCTTCGCCCACAACACCGGCAAGTCGCTGATCTACGATGAGAACAGCGGCCACATCGTGAAGGACAACATCACGGACTGACCGCACTGGCGCGACGCCAACCATCCTGCTACAATAGCCGCATGAGAGACTTCATCGTCACCGTGATGGCGCGGGACCGGGTGGGGATCGTGCGGGATGTCAGTTCGGCCCTCGCGGGACTCGGGGGGAACATCACGAACCTGAGCCAGACGGTCGTGCGCGAGTACTTCACGCTCATCATCTCCGTCGAGATGCCCGACGAGCACACTGAGCCCGAGATCCGAGAGGCGGTCGCGGGCAGTGGTGCGCCCGGTGAGATTGAGGTCGGGGTGAAGCCATTCCACGAGGCGGCGGAGGTCAGCAAGGTCGGGACGGAGCCGTTCACCCTGACGATGCAGGGAAGGGACCGGCCCGGGATCATCGCGCGGACGACCTCCTACCTCGCCGAGCGCGGCATCAATATTGACGACTTCTACTCCTACGTACACGATGGCATCCTCCTCATGCTGGCGGAGGTGTCGATACCCACGGGGATCGATGTCGAGGCGGTTCAGGCCGGATTGGAGGGCGTCGGCGGCGAGTTCGGGCTGATAGTCCACCTCCAGCACGAGAACATCTTCCGCGCAACAAGCGACGTGCGACCGGTCGGGGGAATGGTGGGAGATGGTTGATGGTTTATGGTTAATGGGGGATGGAGATCTGCTCCCCCATTGACCATCAGCCATGAACCATCAACCATTCCGAAAGGTTTTCCATGGGTCGAGAAGAGACTTTCCAACTGATAGATATGCTCCAGAACGAGCACCTGGACGTGCGCGCGGTGAACATGGGGATCGACCTGTTCGACTGCGCGGACCGGGATATCGAGCGCGTCTGCCGGCTCGTCCGGGAGAAGATCGTGCGGTATGCCTCTCCGCTCGTCGGCGCGTGCGACTCGATCGGGCGGCGCTACGGCATCCCGATCGTCAACAAGCGCGTGGCGGTCAGCCCGATCGCCGATGTCATGGCCGGGCATGACCGGGATGCGCTCCTCCAGCTTGCCCACGCCCTCGATGAGGCCGCCGAGGACGCCGGGATCGACATCATCGGCGGCTACTCGGCACTCGTCCAGAAGGGGATGAGCGACGGCGACCGGAGCCTCATCGAGAGCCTGCCCGAGGTGCTCTCCCAGACATCGAGGCTCTGCGCATCGGTCAACGCCGCGAGCACGAAGGCGGGGATCAACGTCGAGGCGCTGCTCCTCCTCGGTCGAATCGTCGCTCGATATCGCCGCTCGGACCGCCGAGCACGACGGATTCGGCTGCTGCAAGCTCAGCGTCTTCGCCAATATCCCCGAGGACAATCCGTTCATGGCGGGCGCGTACAAGGGCATCGGCGAGCCGGAGACGGTCATCAACATCGGGGTCAGCGGGCCGGGGGTCGTGAAGCGCGCCATCGAGCGGCTGAGGGAGACGACACCCGACTGCACGCTGGGCGACATTGCCGAGCAGATCAAGAGCACCGCGTTCCGAGTCACCCGCTGTGGCGAACTGATCGGTCGTGAGGTCGCGAGGGCAGTCGGCGCGGAATTCGGGATCGTTGACCTCTCGCTCGCCCCCACCCCGGCGGTCGGTGACAGCGTCGGCGAGATATTCCAGGCGATGGGGATTCCGTGCATCGGCGGGCCGGGCACGACCGCGGCGCTCGCGATGCTCAACGATGCCGTCAAGAAGGGCGGATCGTTCGCGTCTTCGTCGGTCGGCGGGCTCTCCGGCGCGTTCATCCCGGTCGCGGAGGACTCGGCGCTCGCGAAGGCGGTCGAGGACGGGCATCTTCGACTGGAGAAGCTCGAGGCGATGACGAGCGTCTGCTCGGTCGGGCTCGACATGATCGCGCTCCCCGGCGACACGACCGCCGAGACGCTGACGGCGATCGCGATGGACGAGCTGGCGATCGGCGTGATCAACCGGAAGACGACCTCGGTTCGCCTGATCCCGGTCCCGGGCAAGAAGGCGGGCGACCGCGCGGTCTTCGGCGGGCTCTTCGGCGAGAGCCCGATCCTGGCGGTCCCGAACCACACCTCGGACGCCTTCGTCTCCCTCGGCGGCCGGATTCCGGCCCCGCTCACGAGTTTGAATAACTGATTCATCGCTATCAGGTTAGGAGGTGGCAGATGCCAGCTGAAAATGCGATTGACCGGTTGATTGGTGAGGGCGAGCAGATCAAGTCGGATATTGACTGTCTGATAGCCTTCTGGCCAACCGATGACGGCACACCGACGGGATGGCCTAAGGATCGAGAGCAGTTGGGCGTATTCGACAAGGAGCGGCTGAGAGAGTTACGGATACGCTTGAGGAGTTGGCAGAACCTGATCTACCAAGAGATCCGCGACAGGACTCCATATGATGCGGAGTCCATCAGAGGACTGTTCGACAGGGTAGAGGATGTGGCGGAATTCGATGTGTTTGGCATTTCCAAGGAGGTCCAGGATCGGATGACAAACACGGGTGGAGTGAAGGACCCCGCCAAGGCAATGGCTCAGGAACGGGTAGACAAGATCATTGATTTGATTCGATCAGTTCCAGAGAGATCAGAAGCTGATGTTCCGACATCTGGGACTGAGCAGGTTCAGGTGCAGCCAGCGTCCAGACCGAACACTGCTTTCATCCTAATGTGGATGGACAGGACGAATGCTGAGTTGGACGACATCTGCAATGGGATCAAGGAAGTATGCGGACGATTTGAAGTCAAGGCGCTGAGAGCGGATGATGTGGAGCACCAGGAGTTGATAACTGATGTGATCCTCGATCATATCCAGCACTCAGAGATACTCATAGCCGACCTCACCGGTGAACGTCCGAATGTTTACTACGAGGTGGGGTACGCTCATGCTCTGCAGAAGCGTCCAGTCCTGTGCCGAAAGGCCGGTACGCACCTTCACTTCGACATCGCTGGCTACAATGTCATCGAATATAGAAACATAACAGAGCTGAAGACTCAGCTTGAGAACCGTCTCACAGCCATGACAGGTCGCAATCCCTCTGTCTAGACCTGTTCGTATTGTATCAAGGAGAAGGATGAGGCGTCCATGCGCAAGTATGTGATCCGAGGAGAAGGCAAGATCCTGCCGAATCATGAACTGGTGATCAAGGTTCCGGACGAGATCCCAGAGGGAGTCTACCCCTACTCGATCACCATCGAGCCTGTGCACAAGGAAACGGAGCAGGATCGCGCGAGAAGACGAACTGCGATTGCAGAGATGAAGGAGTTCGGAAAGGGCCGGAAGCTGGACGGACTCAGTATCCGAGAGATGATTGAGGATGGAAGAGAACCTGACGGCGGTCGTTGAGAAGCACGGGGAATGGTACGTGGCCTACATCAGGGAACTGCCCGGTGTGAACACCCAGGGCAGGACCGAAGAAGAGGCCCGCGCTAATCTGGACGATGCCCTGCGGGAGTTCCGCGCGGCCGACGTTGAGCAGACCAACACATAACGTCCAAACGAGGAGGTTTCAGGTATGGTGTTACCGGATGTACTGGTGGAAGACCTCAGTGTGGTGTTCTGTGGCACGGCAGTCGGACAGAGGTCGGCTGAGCGCAAAGCCTATTATGCAGGTCCGGGCAACCAGTTCTGGCCTACTCTGTGGGAAGTGGGTCTCACCCCCGTCAAGCTCCTGCCCGAGGAATATGCGATGTTGCCTCACTACGGGATCGGTCTTACCGATCTGGTAAAGATCAGTTCCGGCAGCGACCAATCTCTCATCAAGTCCCACTATGATGTTCCAGGATTCCGTGCCAAGATCGAGGCATACGCGCCAAGAGTAGTGGCTTTCAATGGCAAGAAGGCTGCAGAGACTGCGCTGGGCTGCAGTGTGGAGTACGGCAAGCAGTTAGCAGTGATCGGGACTTCAGAGGTGTGGGTGCTGCCGTCCACGTCCGGAGCAGCACGGGGGTTCTGGGATATCACGTATTGGCAGCGACTGGCCGACTCACTTCAGAAAGGAAAGCCATGAGTTCAGAATACAGAACCCCTGACTGGGAGACATACCGCATGGACGTCCGGCAGCCGCACGAGACGCTGGAGCCGGTCGAGCGGGAGATCGAGGTCGTCGATGCGGCGCTTCGGGCACTCGTGGAGGCAGGCATCATCCCGCACGCTGAGTACGATCATGGCAAGTTCCTCGCTCACCGGCAGGCCGTACGCGACCTCTTCGAGATCCCCTGGACCGCGATCACTCCCCGCATGCAGCGGCTGATCTGGGCGATCAACGCGATCACCAGGCCGAACAACATGATCGCCGCCGGGATCTACTGCGGCAACACGTTCATCTCGAACGCGGGAGCGGCGGTCGGGCCGGGCGCGTGCTACACCGCCGAGAACCTGATCGGCATCGAGATCGAGCCCGAGGAGGCCGAGCGCGCCGAGCGGAACGTCCGGCGCATCGACCCCACGGGAGTCGCCCGGATAGTCGCCGCCGACGCCGTGGATGTCGTCCGTGACTTCGATGGCCGGATCGACCTGCTCTACCTCGACGCCGACGGCGCGGGCGGCAGGGGCAAGGGAGTCTACCTCGACATCCTCGAGGCGTGCATCAACCGCATCAGGCCGGGGAGCATCGTCCTCGCCCACAACAGCGTGAATGCCGCCGAGCGCCTCCAGTTCTACCTCGACTTCGTCCGCGACACCGCCAACATGCAGGCGTCCGTCAACGTCGTCTTCGACCCAGAGGGACTCGAAGTCTCCGTCCGCTAACAGCACATACGCCAATCCGGTATAATGGCGACGGAGGACGGACAATGCTCAGATACTGGCTCCTCATACTCGCCATCGCGTCCTGTGCGATCGCATCCGCCGATGCACTGGATATCAAGCCCCCGATCCGCCATTTGTCGGACAAGTCGGGACCGGTCGGCAGGCGGATGCACTACCTGATGCTGCGTCAGTTCGGCGCCGATCTGCGGGAACAGCTCCCGAATTCCAGTCTGCCGCAGAAGTTCGTCAGCGCTCCCGACGGCACGCGGTATCGCGAACGCGATATCAGGCCGATCGTCTCACTGATCTCCGCGGGTGCGATCACGATGCGATACGGCGACTATGATCAGAAAGCGGCTGGGATATCACGTGAAGAGGCCGAGCGGGTTCTGGTCTCACTCATCCCTGATTTCGCCGCGCACCACGTGATCAACAACCCGGAGAAGAAGTCCTGGTGGTGGGGCGACGAATGGCAGTCGGCATTCTGGGCGGCTGAACTCGCCCGTGGCGCATGGATTCTCCTCGACCGTCTCTCGCCTGAGACTCGCCGTGACGTCGCGCGGATGATCGAGTTCGAAGCCGACAGGTTCCTCGACGTCACCGCGCCGTTCAACGAGTTCCGGGATACCAAGGCGGAAGAGAACGCCTGGAACTCCCAGATCCTCGTCCTCGCGGCATGCATGCTCTCAGACCATCCGAATCGCGCCGGGTGGGAGAACAAGGCCAGGGAGTATATGGTCACCGCCTTCGCCGCCCCGCAGGACCTGGGGCAGGACCGCATCATCGACGGCAAGCCGCTCAAGGACTGGCTCAGAGGGGCCAACCTCCACCGCGATTACACTCTCGAGAACCACAACATCTTTCACCTCGACTATCAGACTACATTCGGGCTGAGCGTGGCGAACGCCGTGGCCTACGGACTCGCCGGACTCCCCGTGCCGGAATCCGCGCTGTTCAACGCGGCCAACTGCCGGGCCATCTCCGAGTTGTTCACGCTTCCCACCGGCTGCATGATGTACCCCATGTCCACGGACTGGAGTCTGTACCGGAACGACGTCACCCTGCAGTCACAGAGCCCGGCGGGATTGCTCCCGGACCCCGTCGGCGCGCGGTGTCTGATCTGGGCGCTCGATTCCCTTCAGCGGGCGGACAAGCCGGGCCCGCCTCAGAACCTGTTCGGGTTCAGCTTCGAGTGCACGGGCCTGCACATCCTGTCCAACGCCTGGATGATCCACCGTCTGTATGGCGATGGAGCCGAGCCTGCGTCCCATGATGAGGCGCTCCGCCGTCTGAGCGGGACACGGCTCCTGCCGAACGGGCGCGTGATCGTCTGCCGCTCGATGAAGGGCATCGCCTCGTTCTCGTGGTTCAACACGGACAGGCAGTTCGGCGGGCTCGTCATGCCGATGTCGAGCGCCTACGCGACTACGGCCGGGGTACGGAGTCTGATCGGCACTATCGGCGGCAAGGTCGATCCCATCCGCATCGTCCGGCGGGAGATCGGTCCGATGTCCGGCGGCTTCTCCGTGGGGTTGAAGCTGGAGCGCGGGCCTGAGTATGCGGTGAAGGAACGCGTGATGATGCTTGCGCTCCCGGATGGGCGAGTCGTCTATGGCGAGTGGTTCGATCCCGCCACCGCGAAAGACGCGGGCGACATCCGAACCGGGCTGCTGTACGTGCAGGACAAACCCTTCTGGCTCGGGGACGACAAGCTGCGCATCGTGTATCCCCAGGGCATCTGGGAAGGCGATCCTGCCTCATGGGAGATGGATGGCGACAAGCTCCCATGGCTCAACATCGCCAACCGCCTCGGCATCGTCCTCCGGGGCGCGAAACGCATCAGCTACTCGGATCGCCAACTGGCCCTGAACAGCGTCAACGGCGGCGAATCCCCGGCTTGCATGATCGCCGTCTTCTACCCCAACGCCGACCGGGATGCCACCATCCGGGCGAACGCCCAGGTCCGGGTTGAAACCCAAGCAGACGGATTGCTGCTCGTCGATCTCGGCGACACCGAGGTGATCTTCAATCCCACGGATCAGCCCGTAGACGTGACTCTCGACGGCGGATCAACCAGTCTCCGCCCCCTGCACGGCATGGCCGGGACGAAGTGCTCGACACGCCGCTGAAGTACATCCGAACGCCGCAATAAGGGGCGAGACCTCGCTAGGGAAAAGGTGTCTGGCCCATGCCGTGCTCATTGCGGAAACCGCCCCTCTGGCAAGTGGTGGGGAAAACGAAGGAGAGGCTTATCACGTGAACCCGAAGGAAGGAACAGATATCTCTATGTCGAATGAGATAGCATGTCCCGTTCTTTGATTTGCCAGGAGAAATACGGCGCGGGACGCCAACAGGGATCTATGAATGAGGTGCCGGTAGTGAGTTTGGTGCTTGAGCAGCTTTCGGATGACGCGGCCATTGTCGAGCTCTGCAGTCGTTACTGGCAGCTAGATAGTGACGGGGGATTCGTATACAAAGTCAGTGAGCTACCGGTCCCGCCAGGGTACACGTATCGTGGAGTCGCCGGTTACGTGGCTGAGCATTGCCATGCCTATGACGTAGAGAACCTATGTCCCGAGTGTGGTAAAGGCAGGTTGCTCACGAGCCGCACTGACTACCAGCAGCGGAAGTCCTGGCGTTTTGCTGCGCAATGTGATTCCTGCCGACATGCGCAGAAGGAACGAGACGCTGCTGCCGCTGAAGCTGCACTTGAGGCAAAGCGCCATGCAATTGAGCAGAGATTCGGGTCGATAGAGCATGCTCCTCTCAATCCGCACGAGGATCTGACTCTCAGGGAAGCTGTTGCGCTACTGGCCTTGTTCCGTAAGTGTGCATCGGAGGATCTGACTGTATTGCAGCCCTTGCGGCAAGTTTGTAGCACATTTGGCCCAACAGAAGAACTTGCGGTTGACCTAGTGAGATGCCTCTTCCACACCCGATGCATACATGTTCACCCCCAGTCACCGCCGTCCGCGTTTGCAGATGATCTTGAGAGTTTGGATCTCTTTGATGTCGCATGGCTACCCCCCGTCCATCATTCGGGAGATCCCCGTGGTATCGTTACTGATCTGACCGCAATCTTCCGTAGTGGCGAGTGGCCTATCGAATGGTATGACGAGGAGACGCCTTTATGGCGTGAGATTGCCCTGCATGAATGTCTGCAATACCTGGGCATGTGCATGCACGAGCACGGCCTTGACCTTAGCCCAGGCGATAAGACGAAGCAGGTTTTGGCTACCCTACTGCATTCGTACTCGGTTGGTCAGATGTTTGTGTTCATCTGGCGTGCTGCCAAGGATGCGGCTGCATACTCGGTAAGAGATCGAGTTTCAAAGAGCCATGCAGCAAACACCGTAGTTGGGAGCATTCAGCGTTCTGCCGAACGAGCCTTAGCAGAGGGGTGGGAGATCAAGCCGTATCGGCGTGATCGTCGTTTGCCTGAAGTCCATGTGTAGTCATATCCTGTATCACCTTGTCCTAGGTTTCGGAGACAGAGCGATAGAGTGTATTCCAGGCGATATGTCACCAGCACTCCCAGAACTCGATGAGGTCTCCGATGATGCGAGAATCGATCCCACAGACTGACGTCAATCGCGCTGGGAGGACTGTACTATGAAACCCTGGATTCTTCCGGTCGTCTGCGCGGCAGCAGCAGGAGTTGCTACCTATATACTGATGATGCGCCTGAAACCAAGGCTAGATTCATGGAGCCCGCTCGGTCTCAAACTGACATTCAAAAAGAGGCCCATGCCGCCAACGACTCTGGCCAGTATGATGGCTATTGTGGTATTCTGCGCCCTGCTCTACTCACTGCAGTCACTATCTGGTGCCCCAGGACAGATGCAGCTCAGCAAGACAGTCGCACTTCTTGAGAAAGAGCTCCAGATAAAGAATACCCAGATTGAGTTCCTGCAGGATCTGGTTACCCATGGGGGAGTAGTTCCATCCGACCGCGCTCGGCAATTGGCTGCAGAGATACCGGGGAACGCGGCCCCATACGCTCTCGGACTGAAGGCAATCGCAGAGAGCCGCTTCGATGATGCAAGGAAGCTTCTCCGCGAGGCTATGGAAGACAGGGAAGCCAATCTGGCCAAGGTCTATAGTGCACTCGGATGGGTGGAATTATATGCAGGACGCTACCCGGAGTCTGCAGAGCATTACCTGAAAGCGCTGAGATTCTCGCCGGACGATTCGATACTGCTTGCCAACAGAGGGACTGCTCTGCAATATGCAGGCCGATATGACGATGCTGAACCGCTCCTTAAGCGGGCGCTGAAGATTAGGGAGAGAGCCCTCGGGCCATATCATCCGGATGTAGCCACATGCCTCAACAACCTAGGATCGCTATACCACACTGAGGCCAGATATCGGGATGCCGAACCGCTTTACAAGCGGGCGCTGAGAATTTGGGAGAAAGCGCTCGGGCCATATCATCCGGATGTAGCCGCATGCCTCAACAACCTGGGAGAGCTCTATTCCAGGCAGGGAAGATATGAGGCCGCAGAACTATCATTGAGGCGGGCGCTGAGCATTGTAGAGAAGTCCCCCGAGCCGGATCTCCGAAATCTAGCCTTATCCCTCAGCAACCTAGGATCATTTTATCGAGAGCAAGATAGATATCCAGATGCGGAACCCCTCCTTGAGCGTGCGCTGAGGATTCAGGAGAAAGCGCTCGGGCAAGATCACCCCGAGGTAGCCGTAAACATCACCGGCCTGGGAGCGCTTTACTATGAGCAGGGTAGATACGAAGATGCCGAGCTACTCTTGAGGCGTGCGCTGAGGATTCAGGAGAAAGCGCTCGGGCCAGATCATCCGGATGTGGCCATATGCCTCAATGGCCTTGGAATGGTTTACAACGAAGAAGCTAGCAGCCTGTCCATGAAATAACCTCTGGCGCAAGGTGCCAGGTATGTAGTAAAATACGGGTATGAGCAAGCCATACCTTCCTTATCAACCTGACCAGATATTGCTGTTGCCGCCCTTGATGTCGGAGTGGCTGCCCGAGGGACATCTCGCATACTTTGTGAGCGATGTCGTAGACAGTCTCGACCTTTCCGCGATATACGCCTCATACGAGAAAGAGGCCCGAGGAGCGCCGCCGTTCCATCCGGCAATGCTTACAAAGATCATATTCTACGGTTTGTGCCGGGGAGTGTATTCATCTCGAAAGCTCTCCCTGGCCACGTATGAAGATGTAGCCTTCCGGGTGCTTGCGGCAGGAAATCATCCCGACTTCCGCACGATAAGCGAGTTCAGGAAGAGGCATCTCAAGTCCCTTGCGGACCTGTTTGTGCAAGTGCTCAGGCTATGCGCAAGCGCCGGGCTTGTGTCGATGAAACACATAGCCATAGACGGAACAAAGCTGCTTGCCAACGCAAGCAAGCACTCCGCCATGAGCTACTCTCGGATGGTCGAGAAAGAAAAAGAGCTTCAGGCTGAGATCGAGGCGCTCCTTGCGAAGGGTCTTTCTGTGGACGACCAGGAAGACGCGGAATATGGTCTTGACCGCCGAGGAGACGAACTCCCGGAGGAACTCGCAACCAGAGAGAAGCGGCTCGCCAAGATCAGGGAAGCAAAAGAAGCGCTGGAGCGCGAGGCCAAAGAGCGAGCATCAGCCGAAGAAGCGATGCGAGCCCAAGAGAAGGCGGAGCAGGAAGCATCCGGGAAGAAGCCTCGCGGCAGAGAGCCGGGGCCCGTAAAGACAGAGCCGGAAGGGAAGGCACAGCGGAACTTCACAGACCCGGAAAGCCGGATAATGAAGGACGCAAAGAAAGCCTTCGTGCAGGCATACAACGGACAAGCTGCGGTAGACGCAGATCATCAGATTGTAGTGGCGTGTGATCTCACGAACCAGGCAGCGGACTCACCGCATCTTAGTGACATGATCGAGGCAATCAAGGAGAACACCGGAAAGAAACCGGAAGAACTATCCGCCGATGCCGGATACTTCAGCAGCGACAACATAGAGATGGTCGAGCAGCAAGGGATCGACGCTTATATACCGCCTGACAGACAACGTCATGGCAAAGAGCCGACGGCGCCTTCCTGCCTTGATCCGGCAAAGCAATCCGCCGCAGATCGCCAGAGAGCAAAGCTCTTGACTCCTCTTGGCCGAAAGATCTACGGGAGGCGGAAGGAGACGGTAGAGCCGGTGTTCGGCCAGATCAAGAGCGCACGGAACTTCCGAGGCTTCCTACTCCGAGGCCTTGCGAAAGCGAAGTCGGAGTGGACGCTTGCGTGTCTTGGGCACAACATGCTGAAGCTATACCGATACGGCGACCGGAAATCGATCTTCGATACGTAGATATATGACCTGGATCAGGCTGATTATCAAGGTACAAGGGGTCTTTACAGACCCTCGCCGGAAATCCGGCGAAAAACACTATCGAACAGCAGCCAGCGCGACCCCGCAGATGGGAAACTCACCCACATAGCGGGGAATTCTCAGACAGGCTGCTAGGTATTCTGATGCCGAACCTCTACTCAAGCGCGCGCTGAGGATTCAGGAGGAGGCGCTCGGGCAGGATCATCCGGCTGCGGCCATGTGCCTCAACAACCTGGGATTGCTATACCTTAATCAGCACAGATCCCAAGATGCCGAACCGCTCTTGAGGCGGGCGCTGAGGATTTGGGAGAAAGCCTGCGGACCGGACCATCTCGATGTGGCCCGATGCCTTAACAACCTGGGAGTCCTTTGCAGCACAGAGCGTAGATTTCGGGAGGCCGAGTCGCTGCTTAAGCGGGCTCTGAAGATCAGGGAGAAAGCCCTCGGGCCGGATAATCTCCGTGTAGGCAAGTCCGTCAGCGATCTGGCAGGTTTTTACTACACGCAACGCAGATTCCGGGAAGCCGAACCGCTGGCCAGGCGTGCGCTAGAGATCGCCGAGAATGCGCTGGGCCCGGACCATCCGAATCTGGTATCATGTCTAAGTAACTACGCTACTCTCCTCCGAGATATGAAACGGCCGGCTGAGGCCCGGAAGTACGAGGAGCGCGCAAAAGCGATTCAAATGAGATACGAGAATACCGGATTGACCAGATACCCAGGTGACCGGGTCTAGCTCAGCACCCGGGTTCTGGGGCAGCGCAGATCATTTGGCGTCCTGCTGTAGGTGTTGGGTGTTGGGGCGCGCTGACACCCGACACCCAACACCTTCTGCTCAGTCCAACTCCAGGATCATATCGTCCGTCGAGCCGCCGGCGGGGATCATGGGGAGGACGTTCGCCTCGCGGGCGACGAGGAAGTCGATGAGGCACGGGCGGTCGGTGATCTTCATCGCCGCCTCGAGCGCCGGCATGATCTCCTCCGACTTGGTCACCCGCAGCCCCTCCGCGCCGTATGCCTTCGCCAGCATCACGAAATCCGGCTGGCACGAGATGTCGGTCGAGGCGTATCGTCGGTCGTAGAAGATCTGCTGCCACTGACGCACCATGCCGAGGTAGCCGTTGTTGAAGAGCGCGATCTTGATCGGCAGGCGCTGCTCGACCGCCGTCATCAGCTCCTGGTTGTTCATCAGGATGCTCCCGTCGCCCGCGATGACGAACACAGTCGCGTCCGGCATCCCCATCTGCGCGCCGATCGCCGCCGGGAGTCCGTAGCCCATCGTGCCGAGCCCGCCGCTGGAGAGGAACTGCCTCGGGCGCTTGGTCAGGATGCTCTGCGCGGCCCACATCTGGTGCTGGCCCACGTCGGTGCAGACGATGGCTGAGGGGGAATGGTTGATGGTTGATGGTTCATGGTTGATGGGGGATGGGGGATCGATGATCGCGTTGATCGCGTCGAAGATCTCCTGCGGCATGATCCGATCGCCGTCTGAGGGCTGCCGAGTCACATGAGTCTTCTTCCAATGGGCCAACTGCTTGATCCACTCGACGTGTTTCGCCTCACGCACCTTCGTCCCGAGCGAGTGGAGGATGTTCTTCGCGTCGCCCACTATCGGGACCGTCGGGCGGCGCATCTTGCCGATCTCCGCCGGATCGACGTCGATGTGGACGATCTGTGCCTCGGGCGCGAAGGCCGATGTCTTGCCGGTGGATCGATCGCTGAACCGCATCCCGACCGCGATGAGGAGGTCGCACCCCTTCGCCGCGTGGTTGGCATAGGGCGAGCCGTGCATGCCGAGCATCCCGAGGTTCATCGGATCGCCGTCGGGGAACGCGCCCTTGCCCATGAGCGTGTAGACAACCGGCATGTTTGCCTTCTCCATCAGCCGCCTCAACTCGCCCGACGCATCGGCGGCGATCACTCCTCCGCCGGCGATGATGAGCGGTCTCTCGGCGGCGTCGATCAGCGCGACCGCCTTCTTGATCTGGCCCGGGTGGCCGATGACGGTCGGCTTGTACCCGAGCATGTTGATCTTCGGCGGGCGCTCGTACTCGATCTCGGCGAAGGAGAGGTCGAGCGGGATGTCGATCAGCACCGGGCCGGGACGACCGGTCGAGGCGACGTGGAACGCCTCCTGCACGACCGCCGGGATCTCGCTGACGTCCTTCACGAGGTAGTTGTGCTTCACGATCGGATCGGTGACGCCGGTGGTGTCGGCCTCCTGGAACGCATCGGTGCCGAGCTTGAACGTGGCGACCTGGCCGGTGATCGCGACCATCGGCACGGAGTCCATGTAGGCGGTCGCGATCCCGCAGACGAGGTTGAGCGCGCCGGGACCGGACGTGGCGAGGCAGACCCCCACCCTTCCGGTCGCGCGGGCATATCCATCCGCCGCGTGGGCCGCTCCCTGCTCATGGCGTACAAGGACATGGTGGATCTTGCCCTCCATCAACACGTCATGGATCGGGATCGTGGCCGCGCCCGGGTAGCCGAATATGATCTCGACTCCCTCGTCCGCGAGCGCCTCGATGAGCACCCGAGCGCCGTTCATCTTTTCACCTGTCATGTGCATTCCTCCGAAAAAGGTATTAGGTGTTGGGTGTTAGGTGTTAGGGTGCCCCAACACCCAACACCTAACACCCACAACCCCCATGCAAAAAGCCCCTCATCCCCTAGCAGGGACGAGAGGCTCTTGAACCTTTCGTGGTACCACCCCGATTCGCCAATGCCTCACGGCACCAACCTTCACGGGCACTTGGATCTGATCCGCATGCCACGGTCCTGTAACGGGAACCACCCGGGGGAGACTACTCGGTGATCAGTGATCGGTGATCGGTGATCGGTGATCGGTTTTACTGATTACCGATAACTGATCACTGATGACTGCTTTTCGTCCGCCCGGCTCGGAGGCGACATTCGACCTGCTTTCGGATGCCGGCTCTCAGCAACCCGGCTCTCTGGAATCGCTCCGGCAGGTCTACTCTTCCTCGTCAACGCCATTCGTGGGCCTATGCGATTGTTAGCCGAAATATACCACACCCCTGGCTGAATTGTCAACCTCTCGACTACTCCCCAAGGGTCGCACCGCCTGCACATCGCAGGTTTAAGACATCAGGAGTTCGCGCATAATCCTAACACAAGTGCCGGTTGCCCGGCGTAGGCTGAACCGCTACAGGTGATGCCGTCTTCGGCAGTAACCTGGGAGAGGATGGGAATTACTATGGCCAATAACAAGCAACTGACCGATGAAGACGTAGATGAGATTGTCGAGGAGGCAGTCGATGAGGCAGTCGATGCCTCGATAGAGCGTGACGTGGCGGTCAATGTCGCCGCACGTGCGACGGCGAACGAGGCCGCCGCCAGGGAGGTCGCAAGGGAGCAGGCAGTGGCTGCCCACAGCGCTGAGGCGAAGGCAGCCGAGATGAACGCTCTCAGGCATGCCGCAAATGCCAGGGCGAACCAGGAGGCGGCGAGCGCCGAGACCTCGAGGTTCGGATTGTACCTCGTGCTCGCGCTTATCCTGGTGGCGCTCGTTGTTACGGCGGTGTGGCTCGCGACTCGAACGCCGGAGACGACCGTGATCACCCCGGATGTGTCCGTCCCAGGACAGTCCCAGCAAGTCCCGGTAACGCCGCCGATTGAGACACCCGCGCCGCCTCCCGTGATCCAGGGCGCACCGGGCCCTCAAGGACCTGCGGGAGCGCCGGGGGCTCAGGGACCCGTGGGAGCACCTGCTCCTGCGCAGCCGGCTGCTCCGGAGACCCCGGCAGCGCCGAGCGACCAGTAACCCGAGCCTGAGCCCGGACCTATTGGGCAAACAATGCGGGCTGGTTGCCGGCCCGACTATTGAAAGGAGATCAACAACATGAACGTTAACACAGAAGGCTCCCCATCGAGTGAGAGTTCTGCATGGGCAGCGATAGTGGTCGTCCTGCTGGTGGTCATCGCCATTCTGATGATCGGCTACTTCGCCTGGTATGTCCCGAGCCGGCAGAACACCATCGTAATAACGCCACCGGTGGAAACGCAGCAAGCGCAGCCGCCGATCCAGATTCAGCCGGGTGCGCCTGGTCCCCAGGGACCTGCCGGTCAGCCTGGGCCTCAAGGACCCGCCACAGAGCCGGCCCCGCCGCCAAAGACCCCGGCCGGCGAATGATGAGTCGGGCATCGGCCCTGTTGTTTATTGACGAAGGAGGTAACAACAGATGATATGGACCATATTCGTGATCCTGGTCATCCTTTGGCTGCTCGGCTTCCTCGGGCATGTCGGCGGAAACCTGATTCACATTCTACTGGTCGTTGCGCTGATCGTAGTGATATACAATCTGCTGACCGGTAGGAGAGGCGGATCTTGAGAGCCTCTGACATCAACTCACCAGGAAAAGAGGTTATAGCGATGTTACGATATGCCAACCGTGGCCCGATTGGGCTCAGAGCGATTCTGCCGGTTCTGGGGCTGTTGTCGCTCGCATTGTCGATGGTGATGCTAACGGGCTGCGCAAAGCAGTCGTCCGAGGCAACTGCGGAGATGCGCGACATCATCGCGTATCTCCCGGCCGAGGGAACGGTCGTCGCCCCGGCGTCGGCTCGGGCGGACATCTATTCCCCTTACACCGTGCCCGTGGACAAGATAAACGTGACCGTGGGGAAGAGCGTCCGCCGTGGGGAGGTGCTGATCGTCTTCTCCGCCCCGCAGAACGAGGCGTACTACGACCAGGCGACCGCGACGCTTGCTGCGGCCAAGAAGTCGCTGGATCACGCCCGCAGTCAGTTCAGCCAGGAACTCAAGGCCGCCCAGAAGCAGCTCGCGTTGTCCCGCTCGACCGAGAGGAAGGCAAAGGCGACTCCCCCGGACGATCCCTATGCTGACACCGGCGTACCATCAGCGAACCGCAGGCCGACGAACAGGCGGTGATCGACGCTCAGGCCAGGATGGCCGAAGGAATGGTCCCGTACCAGCAGGCCGTGGTTGCGGCCCAGGAGCAGTTCGATGCGGCAAAGGCCGGCAGCAAGTCCGCACAGGTCACATCACCGATCACCGGCACAGTTCTCGCGGTGAACGTCACCGTGGGGCAGACGCCCAATCCGGAGCACAAGAAGCCGCTGGTTACGGTGGTGAACCTGGAGGCTCTGAAGGTCGCGGCCGGAGTCGCGGAAGACCAACTGAGCCTGCTCAAGCCGAAGAACCCGGCCCTCGTGACGATCAAGGAAGTGCCGAACGTGGAGTTCGCCGGTTCGCTGGATGAGATCTACTCGGAGAAGGCCGGCTTCCTGCGTGGGAAGAAGTACGTGGCCCTCATGGACTTCAGAAACACCAACGGCCAGGCGAAACCGGGCATGGAGGCGACGGTCTCGATCAAGATCGGCGAGGTACACGATGTGCTTGCCGTGCCCGCCAACGCGGTGTACGAGGTGGACAAGCAGTACGCGGTCAAGCTGAAGAATGGCAAGGAATGGGCTCAGACGATCGTCGAGATCGGCCTGAGCGACGGCGAGTACACGCAGATCAAGTCAGGCATCAAAGAGGGCGACATAGTGAAGACCAACCCGTGATCGCAGCGCAAGATGTCCCCCTTACGAAGGGGGACCGGCCTCCGAGCGAGGACGCGGACGGAGATGTCCCCCTTACGAAGGGGGACCGGCCTCTGGGCCGAGGGGGTTTATGTTCGAGTCGCCAATCCCGTCGCACACATAAGAAGGGGATGCCGGTCATCAGACCGGCATCCCCTCCCCGTTTTGTTCTTGTTCTTCTCTGCCCTACGCCGCGATCGTAGCCGTCTCCAGCTCACCCCACTGGCCCGCCTCGCGCTTGCCGTAGAGCCACCGCATCTTGTAATGCGCCTGCTTGTTGCCGTCCTCCGGTAGGAAGGTCACGACGAACGGCCGCGGGGAAGCCAGTCCGACGTAGCGCATTTCGCTGACATCGGCGGGGGCCGTGCCGACCTTGACCCAGACCTCCGCGCCGGTCGCGCCCTCGGGCATCGCCTTGGTCGTGCCGCTCTCACCCTGGTTCTCGACCCGGAGCGTATGCCTCAGAAGCCCCCGGATGTCGATCAGGGCCGACGGCCTGTCGGGCAATGCTTCGACATCGAGGGCCATCTGCCCGGCGCCGCGCGCGGGGATCTCCAATGCCTCGCGGTCCTGGCTCGTCGTCGCGGGATTCGCCTGAATGCGCCCGATGAGCTGTCTGGCGAGCTGCTCCGCGGTCGCGCGCTTCACCTGCTTGTCGGCGGATGCGACCTTCGCGGCGTTGCGCGCCTCATCGAAGGCGACGCGCGCGGCACTGAACTCAGGCTCGGCGGTGGACAGCGGGATAAGATCGGCCGCCACCAGGCCGAAGTGCGCCAGGTTCGCGCCCACGTAGGTGGTAACGCGGCTGATCCAGAGCTGGAACGCCACGTCGTTGGCTGGAACATAATCACCCATGATCATGTCCTCCTTGTTTGAATAGGCCGCCGGCCACCGATTCGGCAGGATCAGCCCGAGATGTGGCGGCAGACCGATGGTCTGCTCGCTGGTACCATTATCGGTAAGCGGTTTTCGAATCTCTAGCCAAACAGTGCGAGTTGTGGAACAATGATGTATGAATATTGCCACTCCTCCGACGAGGAGACGCCTTATTCCTTACCTGGCAGAGACTGGCATGCATATGGGCGTACAAGGGGAAGGCGCGCTCCCGGACGACGTTCCGAGGCTCGCAGGTGTCACCTCCGGGCCCGGAGTCGAGGCCCCGGAACTCGCAGGTGTCACCTCCGGGCCCGGAGTCGTCGTCCCGGAACTCGCAGGCCTCACCTCCGGCCACGGAGTCGTCGCCCCGGAACTCGCAGGCGTCACCTCCGGCCCTGGAGTCGTCGCCCCTGCCCGCTTGAGGCATGCCGCCGAAGGGACAGATCAGTAGTTGACAGCCCTCAGGGCATCCTGATAGACTGCCCGTGTAAGCCGATCCACAATAAGCACCACTACCGCCCACCGCTGAGGCACAGAGATGACAGAGACGTTCGAGTACGACGTATTCCTGAGCCATAGCTCGAAGGACAAGTCGGTTGTGCGCAAGCTTGCCAAGCGGCTGAAGAAGGACGGACTGCGCGTCTGGTTCGACGAATGGGAGATCAAGCCAGGGGACCCTATCTCCCTGAAGATCGAGCAGGGACTGGAGCGGTCGCGCACGCTCATCCTGTGCATGTCGAAGAACGCCTTCGCGTCGGAGTGGGTTACCCTCGAGCGCCACACCACCCTGTTCCGCGATCCCGCGAACGCCGATCGCCGATTCATCCCCCTGCGTCTCGATGATTCCGAGATCAGAGAGACGCTCAGGCAGTTCGCATATATGGACTGGCGGGAGGAGTCGGAAGAACAGTATGCGCGGTTGCTGGCGGCGTGCAAACCCGCATCGTCCGAGATTGTGCCTTCAGCCCGAGAAGGGGAAGAATCCGCGCCATCTAGAGTCCTTCTGGGTCATACCAAGGCTCTGAACTGCGTGGTCGTCACGCCGGACGGTCGAACAGCGGTCTCCGGCTCCGATGACAAGACCGTCCGGGTGTGGGATCTCGAGGCAGGTAGGCTCACCGCCACCCTGGAGGGACATACCGGCGAGGTATGGGGAGTAGCCGTGACCCCGGACGGACGGCTCGCGGTCTCCGGCTCTTATGACAACACCGTCCGGGTGTGGGATCTTGAGGCAGGCAGGCTTGCCGCCACCCTGAAGGGGCATACCCGCGCGGTATGGGGCATGGCCGTGACGCCGGACGGTCGAACAGCGATCTCCGGCTCTGTGGACAAGACCGTCCGGGTGTGGGATCTCGAGGCAGGCAGGCTCACCGCCACCCTGGAGGGGCATACCGACCGGGTATACGGTGTGGCCATGACGCCGGACGGTCGAACAGCGGTCTCCGGCTCTAGCGACGACACCGTCAGGGGCTGGGATCTCGAGGCAGGCAGGCTTACCACCACCCTGAAGGGGCATACCGAGCGGGTGTGGGGTGTGGCAGTGACGCCGGACGGTCGAACAGCGGTCTCCGGCTCTGTGGACAAGACCGTCCGGGTGTGGGATCTCGAGGCAGGCAGGCTCACCGCCACCCTGGAGGGGCATACCGGCGCGGTATACGGTGTGGCCGTGACTCCGGACGGTCGAACGGCGGTCTCCGGCTCCACCGACGAAACCGTTCGGGTGTGGGATCTCGAAGCGGGCAGGCTCATCGCCACCCTGGAGGGACATACCGGCGCGGTATACGGTGTGGCCGTGACTCCGGACGGTCGAACAGCGGTCTCCGGCTCCACCGACGACACCGTCCGGGTGTGGGACCTGCCGCCCATGGGCACGGCACCCACGCAGGAAGCCGATACCCCGCGCTACACCAACGCTAAGGTGCTGCTTGTAGGCGAAAGCGGCGTAGGCAAAACGGCGTTGTCAATCCGACTCACGGAGAACAGGTTCGAACCCGCAACCAGTTCGACGGATGCAGTGAGGGCGAAGCGCCCTGACTGGGCAACGCAGCTGAAGCTACCGGGGGGTGATGCGAGAACTGGGATCGAGCGCGAGATCTGGCTCTGGGATTTCGCGGGGCAGGCGGACTACAGGCTCATCCACCAGCTCTACATGGACGAAACGGCACTTGCGGTACTTGTCTTCAACCCGCAGAGCGAGAACCCGTTCGAGGGCTTGGGCCAATGGGACCGCGACCTACGGCGTGCCGCGCGGAGATCATTCGGGAAGCTGTTAGTCGCAGGCAGGTGTGATCGCGGCGCTCTTATGGTCAGCCGAGAAAGCGTTGAGCGCTTCCAGACCGACAGAGGATTCGCCGATTACATCGAAACCAGCGCACTGCGCGGCACCGGCTGCGACCGACTCCGGCAGGCAATCGTCGACCATATTCCATGGAATGATATCCCATGGACAGCCTCGCCGCGGATCTTCCGCCTGCTTAAGGAAGAGATCGTTAGGCTGAAGGACGAAGGCAAAGCACTCCTGAGAATGGCAGAGCTGAGGCAACAACTCGAAATGCGTCTGCCGCGAGAGGTTTTCACGCCAGAGCAGTTGCGCGCCGTCGCGGGCCTGCTTGCCGGACCCGGCGTTGTCTGGCAACTGGAGTTCGGCGACTTCGTACTCCTCCAGCCCGAGCGCATTAACTCCTACGCGGCCGCCGTCATCCGATCCGTCCGCGCCCACACAGAAGAGATCGGCTGTATAGCCGAAGAGGATGTGCTGGCCGGACGGCTCGACTACCAGGATGTGGACCGACTCCCCCCAGAGGAAGAGCAGATCGTGCTACGAGCGATGCACCAGACCTTTGTGGACCACGGGTTATGCCTGCGCGAGCACACCGATCAGGGCACACTTCTTATCTTCCCGAGCTACTTCAAGAGGGAGCGGCCGGAGTTGGTGGGGCATCCTGCCGAGTTTGTGACCTACCAGTTCAACGGAGCACTCGACGAGATCTACTACTCTGGTCGTCAGACTCCATAGCACATTGGCTTTCGAGCGTGACCAGCTCTGGCACTTTGCCGCGGATATGAGAACGCAGGACGACAAACGCCTTGGCTTCAAGATGAGCAAGAAGGCCGAAGGTGCTGCGGAACTCGCCGTGTATTTCGATCCAGGCATCTCGGATGACACCAAGGTTACGTTCATCAAGTATGTACACGAGCATCTGCTTGAGAGGGCCCACGATGTCGTTCGCCTCCGACATTACGTCTGCCCAAACTGCCACAAGGCTGTGAAGGATAGTGAAGCCGCCTGGGAGCGGCTGAACAGCGGCAAGAAGGACATTCTGTGCGTCAACTGCGAGAAGCGCGTGCCCTTATGGGATTTGATCGAGAAGAAGTTCGCTTCGGAGGAGTCCCAGCGAAAGGTACGTAGGTTGGAGGAGGAGGCTAAGAGGGCAACCGACAATGAGAGCCTCGAACTGATCCTGGTAGGACATGCGTTCTCGATCGCCGGAGAGGCAGGGCAGATCTTCAGGCCCACTCCGAACTCCGACTGGGGTATCGACGGCGAAATCGAGTTCAAGGATTACGATGGGAAGGCGAGTGGACAACGGGTTTACCTCCAGCTGAAGTCGGGCGACTCATACCTACGCCAGCTTCGCCGTGACGGCACGGAAGTCTTCACAATCAATAAGCCGCGGCACGCCGATTACTGGCAGAAGCAGGCCTACCCCGTGATGCTGGTCGTCCGTACCTCCGACGGAAGAATCCGCTGGATGAACGTGACCGAACGCCTGGAGAGTCTGGGGGCCTACACAAAGCAGATCGAATTCGACGGCGAGCCGTTCACGGCGCTGAACCTCCAGCGGATGCGGGACAAGCTCGTCGGCCTGCCGGGGTAGGTATTCCAGCAGGCCGGACTGCGCTTACACCTGATCGGTGGCCTTGCGGGGGGCGGTGACCGTGCGGTGGCGCGGGAGTCCCTTGCAGAGCGCCTTGCCCCGGCCGATGTACCGGTAGCTGAGGTTCACCAGCAGGCGCGGGATGATCTTGCCTCGCAGGGTGCACGCCCGCCACAGGATCGACTGGATCGAGTAGAAGCTCCGGTAGGTCGCCCGCTGGCCGGCGCGAAGCTCCTCCGCGGTCATGTTCTTCGGCTCGAACGCGACGTTGCTCATCGTGTAGTGCGACCAGTCCCCATCCGTGATCCTGCCCGCATCCTCGAGTTCGCGGCGGGAGACCGTGCCGGGGAACGGGGTCAGCACCGAGAACTGCGCGGCGGCGAGCTTGTGCTTCTTCGCGAAGTCGGCCGTCCGCTTGAAGACCTCCTGCGTGTCCCCATCGAGCCCCAGCACGAACGACCCGATGATCTCGATCCCCGCGCGGTGGATCTTGCCGATCGCGTCGCCGATGTCGAGCCCGATGTTCGGCCGCTTCGAAGTGGCGCGGAGGTTCTCCTGCGAGACGGACTCCAAGCCGACAAACAGCGCCTGGCAGCCGCTTCGGACCGCGAGCTTCATCAGTTCGGGGTCCTTCGCCATGCTCAGGTCGCCCTGCCCCACCCACTTGATCTTCAGCGGGATGAGCGCCTCGAAGAGTGCCTTCGCGCGCTTGGGTGAGCCGACGATGTTGTCATCCACGAAGCCGATCCAGCCGCCCAGGGACTTGACCTCCGCGATGACCTCGGGAATCGGACGGAAGCGGTACTTCTTGCCGGAGATCGCGGTCACGGAGCAGAAACTGCAGCCGTTCGGGCATCCGCGCGCGGTCTGCACGTTGTTCAGCGTGAGGTATCGCTCGCCCCTGAGGAGATCGCGCCGTGGGAGCGGCATGTCCTCCATGGTCGCGAGCCCGCAGTTCTCGTAGCGCGGCTTCAGTCGGTTGGCTTCGAGATCGTCGAGGATCATGTGCCAGACCGGCTCGGCCTCCCCGACCACGACTGCGTCGGCATGCATCGCGGCCTCGTCGGGCAGGACGGTGGGATGGATGCCGCCCATCACGACGGGGATTCCGCGCCGTCGGAAGGCGTCCGCGATCTCGTAGGCCCTCGGCGCGGAGGCGGTCATGCATGAGATGGCGACCCAGTCGGCGTCGGCTTCGAGGTCGGTCTTCTCGACGTTCTCGTCGATGAGCTGAACGTCGATGTGCGAGGGAGTCATTCCGGCGATCAGAGGGAGCGCAAGCGGTGGGGCGAGAACCTTTCCGCCCTGCCACCAGGTGTGCGTCCACGAGGGAGATATAATAAGGAGCTTCGGTCTCCTATCGGTCATATGCTATTGCCCAACCTTCCTTGGCGAATCCGTGCCTGCCTGGCAGTCGCCTAAGGCGCGGTTGATTGCCGCGGTCGGGCTACAAGCATCATCAAAGCCAATTGAAGCATAGCACATTCCACGGCCCGACGCAAGGAATATGTTACCCACAGCGAGCGGATCTAATCCTCGGTATGGAGTGCGATGGCTCGACACGACGGAGGGACCGGAGGGCGTCGAGCCGCCCGCGACCAAAGCGATGTCGAGCCATCGCACTCCATACCGGGCCTCGACCGCATGTGGGATGTGTGCTATCATGCCTGAGTAGAATCGGAGGAACCGCACGTGTCTGTGACATCCAAGATCAGCAAACCGTCGCTAAGAAGATTCGACTTCGAGGCCCTTGTGAGGATCGGCCCGCTGGAGACAGTGAGGCGCGGACGACTGTACTACGCCCAGGGGCGCGCCACGGTCGAACATGCGGATGATGAGAAAGCCACCATCCAGGTCGACGGCAGTCAGGAGTACCCCTATGAGGTGAACGTCTGGCTGGATGATCTCTATCCCGAGCGGCGGGTCCATGCGCAATGCGATTGCCCGCACGCAGAGAATCAGCCCGGAGTGATGTGCAAGCACAAGGTCGCCGGCTTCCTCGCGCTGTACCACTACTACCGGACCCAGCGCAAGGTGCACTGGGCGGACATGATGCAGAGAGTCCTGGAGGCCGCCGAGATACCTCAGAAGAGCCGCGCCGAAAGCATCGTGTTCTTCAACCTGCTCAATTGGGGAGGCCGCTACCAGATACACCCCTACATGCTGCCGGTGAAATCCTTCACCGATGCGGCCATCGGCGACAGGGATGCGATGGCCGCCGAGATCCTCCGTATGGGTCTGGGAAGGAAAGCCCGCCGCGTACAGGGCACGCGAGGGCTTGGGAAGGCCGTATCGGCATCACCCGGCGAGATCGCCGCCGCCGGGATGCTGGCGGATTCGTGGCGGTATTATTCCGACATGTCGCTGAATGTCGTGCTGCCATTGCTCACGGACAGTATCGTCCTCACCGGGAACCACAATGCGGAGTTGAAGAAACAGGTGAGAGTCTCCACCGCTCCGGAACACCTCGATCTGGAGATCCAACGCCAGGACGGCGACCTGAAGATGATCGCATCGCTGTCATTCCAGGGCGCAAAACTCCCGTTGACTTCCATACGGCCGCAGATCATCGAGAAGTCGCCGATGTGGTTGCTGACCGAATCGACGGTCTTCCCGGTGGAGGGCGAGTTCGCGCTCGTCGAGACGTTCCTCAAGCACCCGGAGATCGTCATCCCGGAGGCCGATGCGGACAGGTTCGTCGACGAGTACCTGCTTCCGATTGTGGAGCGTGTGTCCGTCAAGCTGGACGGCGTCGGCGAATGGCGGGACGTCAGTGCGGAGCGGTCCCCGAGTATACTTGAAGGAGTCTCAAGGCGAGTTGGGGGCCGAGCTTCGGTTCGGCTACGACACATTCGAGGCGACGTTTGACGAATCGCTCCCCAAGCTCAGCTTCGGTCGCGGCTCGGAGATGCTCGAGTTGTTCCGAGTACACCGGGATCCGGACGCCGAGCGCCAGGCATGGAAAGCGCTGTCCTCACATGGCCTGAAGCGCTCACTCGATGGCCGGACCTTTGTCTTGCGGCAGAACGTGAGCGCGGTCGACTTCCTGATACATCGCGTGCCGGCGCTCTCGATGGCGGGCTACGAAGTGTATGGCGAGGAGGACCTGAAGTCCGTGCGGGTGAACCGCAACCGGCCGAAGGTCTCGCTCTCGGTCTCGTCGGGGATAGACTGGTTCGACGTGCAGGCGGTGGTAAGCTTCGGCGACCTGGAGGTCCCGATGGCGGCGCTACGTCGGGCGGTGAAGAAGCGCGAGAAGTACATCAAGCTCGCGGACGGGTCGATAGGCGAGGTCCCGGAGGAGTGGGCCCGGCAGTACCGGCATCTCTTCGAACTCGCCGGTGAGTCGGAGGGCGGCGTCCGGCTCACGAAGTCCCAGGTCATGCTGCTCGATCAGGCTCTCTCGGAGGCGGATTCCGCCGAGGTCGACGAGGAGTTCGAGCGCCAACGTTCGAGGCTCAAGGATTTCGCGCAGATCGAGTCGAAGCCGCTGCCGGATGGTCTCTGCGGCGAACTGAGACACTACCAGAAAGCCGGCTACGACTGGCTGCATTTCCTGCACGAGTTCGAGTTCGGCGGCTGTCTGGCCGACGACATGGGGATCGGGAAGACGGTTCAGGCGCTCACCCTCCTGCAGTCACTGCGGGAGAGCGGCCATGCGAAGTCAGCCGACCTGATCGTGATGCCGCGATCGCTCCTGACGAACTGGGAGCGGGAGGCGGCCAGGTTTGCGCCGAGCCTCAAGGTCCACATGTACGCCAACCTCGACCGGATACGCGATGTCTCGGAGTTCGAGAGATACGACCTGGTGCTGACGACATATGGCCTGATGCGCCGCGACATCGACATCCTGAGCAAGTACCGCTTCCACTTCGTGGTGCTAGATGAATCGCAGGCGGTGAAGAATCCTCTGTGCCAGACCGCGAGGGCGGCTCGCATGCTCGAGTGCGACCATCGGCTCGTGTTGACGGGAACGCCGGTGGAGAACTCGACGACCGAGCTTTGGTCGCAGTTCGCATTTCTGAACCCCGGCATGCTCGGCTCGCTCGACTACTTCAAGAGGGAGTTCGTGAACCCGATCGAGCGCCATCAGGACGACGAGACCGCGCGATGTCTTCGTTCGCTGGTGTATCCGTTCATCCTGCGCCGAACCAAGAGCCAGGTCGCCCCCGAACTCCCGGCACGGACCGAGCGGATCGTCTACTGCGACATGGACCCGGTCCAGCAGAGGACTTACGACCGGCGGAGGGACGAGTATCGCGCCCTGCTCCTCGGAATGATCGACAGCGGAGGAATGAATAACGCGCGGATGAAGATCCTGGAGGGGCTGCTCCGCCTGCGCCAGATATGCGACCATCCGGTGCTGGCGGACAAGAGTTATAGGGGCGAGTCGGCGAAGATCGAGGTCCTAATGGAGACGCTGGAGACGCTCCGAGCGGAGAACCACAAGGCGCTGGTGTTCTCGCAGTTCACGCAGATGCTCAAGCTGATCAGGAACGACCTGGATATGCGCGGCATCCCCTACCTCTACCTCGATGGGAAGACGAAGGACCGCCAGGCGTTGGTCGACCGATTCCAGCAGGACGCGGAGATCCCGTTCTTCCTGATCAGCCTGAAAGCCGGCGGCGTGGGACTGAACCTGACGGCGGCGGATTACGTGATACACGTGGACCCATGGTGGAATCCGGCGGTCGAGGCTCAGGCGAGCGACCGGACCCACCGCATCGGCCAGGAGAACCCCGTCTTCATCCACAAGCTGATCGCGCGCGGCACGGTCGAGCAGAAGATGATCGAGCTTCAGGACCGGAAGCGCGACCTCGTGGACAAGCTGATCAGCACCGAAGGCAGCTTCTTCAAGTCGCTCACTGCCGAGGACGTCCGCGATCTGTTCAGCTAGTCCCCGTAGGGCGAACCGCGAAGAGCCGCGTCTGGCCGGGATCGAAGGGGCAGTCGATCTCCTGCCCTGAGCCCTCCCAACCATCGAAGAGGTCGCGGATGGTGACTGGCGTCGGCCACGCGAGCTTCACGCTTCCGGCTTTCGGACTCGTGACGCTGACGAGTTCGCGGGAAGAGTAGACGCAGTATTCCTGCGGCGCGTAGAAGTGAACTCCCGCCTCCTGTGCCCATTGCCGGATCAACGCGGTCGAATGAGGCGGAATCCCACACCAGATCAGCCGCCCGCCGTTCGCGAGAGGCCGCTCCGCGCCGGCGGACTTCCCGTCGGAGTAGCGGAGGAATCCCTCGCCCTCGATGAAGGCGCGCGGTCGGACCGTGGCGTCGGTGTCGGTGATGGGCGTGCCGTCGGTCAGGGTCATTCGGGCGGGCAAGGAGGCGTCCTCGATCTGGATCGGGAGGCCGAGGAGACCGGATACCGCGTCCGGCTGCCATACGCCCTGGACGGGATTGACCAGTCCGGGAGCGCCGACGACAATGATCGTGCGCCCGCCCTTCTCGATCAGCCGCTCGAGCCGGGCGATGTCCTCGGGCTTCGCGGCGGTGGCACAGGCGATCACGACGAGCTTGATCCGCTCGGGCAGGCGATCGAGGTCCGAGAGCAGCCACACACCGACCGGAGCGCCGGTCCGCCCGCAATGGAAGAGCAACTGCGTGTTCGTCCAGCGCAGGTACTCCGACTCGGGGCATGACCAGGCGAACGTCGGGCCGTCGACGACGAACGCGATCTCCTCGGTCGGCGTCCGGTCGTACTTCAGAGCCTCACCCGCGACCCGGATCTGGCGCGCGAAGTCGGCCTGCAGACCGGCGTCGTGATGCCAGCTCGGCATGAGGGAGAACCACTCGTTCCCCGCACCGTGGACCGCGTTGTTGGCGGTCTCGCGCCTCTGCATCTGGATCGCGCCGTTCTGCGGATTGCCCGGGTCGTACTCCCGATACCAGTGGAGCGGATGAAGCCACGAGAAGAGATCGTTGCTGTCACAGTAGATCTTGCCCGCCGCGAGGACGCTCTCGGTCGCCGAGATGTAGACGCTGTAACCGTTGAGGAAGTCGCGGAAGTTGTGCAGGGGGACGCCGCCGATCACATCGACGTTCGGATCGGCGAGCACCTTCTCGACCGCGAAGTTCCCGCCGATCGGGCCGCGGAACTCGCCGGCGAGCTGGATGACGTAGCCGAAGAAGACGGCGTTGATCGAGCGCCCGCCGGTCTCCTCCTTCGACACCTTCGCGAGCCGGCAGATCGTTTCCGAGGTGAGGTCGGCGTAGTATTGGTTGTATGCCGCTGCCATCTTTCGCTCAGGCGGGTAGAAGTCGTAGCCGGGACAACTGCGCTCCGAGGGAGGCGGGATCGGTGCGCCGAAGCGGTCCTCGTTCGGCTGACTGTAGTCGCCGAACAGCTTGTCGTTGCTGCCCCACGCGAACCACTCCGACGTAACCTCGCCCATCAGCCACATTCCGAGCAGGCGGCTCGCCCACGGTTGGGCCTTGCAGTACCGGAGGAGCTTCCGCAGCTCGAGTTCCTGGTCGCGATACCACTCCTCGGAGGCGATCGATCCGGCACGGTTGCCGATTCCCTCTTCCCAGATGAGGCCGTTGATGCGGACGAGCTGATCCTCGTGGGTCTGATCCCAGATCGGTGGGAGGCGGAGGTTGATCGCGAGGAAGATCATAGCGTCGGGGTTGGCGGCGAATGCGCTTGCGACCTGCTCATCGACCGAGCCGTAGTCGTAGACGCCGGGCCTGGGACAGTAGCGCCCGAGGTCGCACTGGATGGTGAGCACGCTCGCGCCCGATCGGCCGAAGTCGGCGGCGTTGCCGGGTTGGAAGTCGGGGGACTGGTAGCCGGTCCATGGGAATGGCTTGCCATTGACGAATAGCGTCGGCCGGCCATGATACATCCGCCGCTCGACGCGCGGGAGTTCGTTGGCGACGGATTGTGTAGTGGCCGTGCCTCCGTGCCGGCCAAATCCGCCATCGCATGTAGTGGCCGTGCCTCCGTGCCGGCTAACCACGTCGCTGGCCGGCACGGAGGCACGGCCACTACATGCGATCTCGACCTCGGCCTCCGGTCCATCGGCGCGGTATCCGTCGGCCACCAACCCGACCGTCGCGGGACCGGGCGCGAGGTAGAATGGGACCGTCCGCTTCACCCGGCATCGGCCCTTCGCCAGATCGTCGATCTCCCCCGGAGTTAACCGGATGCGCCACACGACCCACGGCTCCCGCCGCACCTCCAGGTCGATCACCCGACCACCCGGCTGTAGGGGCGTGCCTTGTGCCGCCTGCGACGGCGTACCGGGCGGTGCAAGGCACGCCCCTACGGCGTGAGAATCCACATCCGGCGGCACAAGGCACGCCCCTACAGCGTCGATGGCGAATTCGGCCTTCTGCCCCGGATGGAGGATCGGCGGACACCTCAGCTTGGTCACCTGGAGGCCGGGTGCGGGCGGGTAGTGGTATGTGCAATCGTTGAGGAAAAGCTCGTAGTCCGCATCCTTCTCGAGACCCTGGATGGAGAGCCGCATCACACCGGGATACCTGGGCGTCGGCGGCTCGGTACGGTCGGGCCAGCGCGCATCGGCGAACCGGAACTCGACCGTGCGCTCGGTCATCGGCTCGACCTTCTGCGGCTCACCGAGCACCCACTCCACCGCCTGATTCGCGGATCCCGGATGCCAGGGGAACTCCGCATACTGCGCCTTGACGAGGACCGACTTGGCGGAGTTGTTGCGCACCCGGAAAGAGAGGCTGGTCGGCTCACGACGGATCAGCGGGCACTCGGCACTGAGGGATGCCGTGTCCGTGCCATTCGACCTGATCCGCCAGCGCGTGCTCCATCCGCCACTCCGCCTCACGAGCGACATCTCGTTCACGGCGAACATCGACGCCCGCTCGAAGACGCCTTCGCCCGGCGAGCAGGCCCGCATCTCGAAGGTCGGGAGCCGGTCCACCATCGACCGGGAGTATGCATCGTCAGGGTATGTGGTCATCGCCGATTCCCCCTGGATACCAAGCAGGCATAGAAGCGCCACCAGCACGATCCGGTTCTTGTGCACAATTCGGTCCTCCTCCGTTTCGGCCAGTATAGAGGATAAGCGCGCGCGTATCAACCGGGAGGATACGGAGGGTCACCGGCGGAACAGTGAGATGACCGATGACGAAATGGAGAGCATATGACTTCGCAAGCATGTCTGATGGCAACCCTGGTCCTGCTGCTGGTGTCCGGGTCAGTAGCCGGCGTGATGAAAGACGGAGGCGGCATGGTAGTAGCATCCGGTGGCAAGAGCAGTTGCGCGATCATCATCCCCGACGGTGCAAGCCCTGTCGTCAAGTACGCGGCGCAGGAGCTTCAGCACTACCTGGCCGAGATATCCGGAACGACGCTGAAGATCGTGTGTGAACGTGATGCAGTCGGACAGCACGGATTCGTCCTGGGCCGATGCGATCGAAACGGGGAGTTACAGAAGAGGCTCGGCGAACTGCGCGAGGATGGGGTTCTCATCAAGACAGTCGGCGAGGACATCGTGCTTCTCGGACAGAACGATCGCGGCCAGATCTACAGCGTCTACGTCCTGCTCGAACGGTTCCTCGGAGTGAAGTTCTTTGCGGGCGACTGCACATTTGTCCCGAAACAGTCGGAGATCGTGCTGCCCACGATCGACTATGCCTATACACCGCCGTTCATGTACCGGGAGACGCTCTATTGGGACAGCTTCCCTCGGGATATCGCGACGAGTCAGCGGCTGAACGGCCCATACACCAAGTGTGATGCAGAGGTCGGCGGGAAGATTCAGTTTCAGCCCTACGTCCACAGCTTCAACAAGCTCGTGCCGCCTGAGAAGTACTTCGCCGAGCATCCCGAGTACTTCAGCCTGATCGAGGGCAAGCGGACGAACCTGACCGTCCACGGCCAGCTTTGCCTCACCAACCCCGATGTGCTCAAGATCGCGACCGAGCAGGTGCTCAAGTGGATCGAGGAATACCCGGAGGTCCCGATCTTCGACGTCTCCCAGAACGACGGCAACGGCCCCTGCGAGTGCGAGAACTGCATGGCGGTGGTCAACGAGGAGGGCTCGCAGCACGGGCCGATCCTCCGATTCGTCAACGCGATCGCCGATGAGGTCGGCAAGAAGTATCCCGACAAGTGGGTCGAGACCCTCGCCTATGCGTACTCGACTAAGCCGCCGGCGATCACCAGACCGAGGAAGAACGTCATCATCCGCCTGTGCCACGCGGGATGCTACTTCCACGGCTTCGAGGAATGCGGACTCGGCGCGAACCTTGCGGCGAACCTGAGCGAGTGGAGCAAGGTGACCGACAACATCTTCATCTGGCACTATGCGACCAACTTCGCGCACTACATCGCGCCGTGCCAGAATCTCAACGGCCTGGTCAAGGACATCAGGTATTACGCCACGCACAACGTCCGGGGGCTGATGGTGCAGGCCGACTACCAGAGTCCCGGCGGCGACATGGCCGAACTTCGTCAGTACCTCGCCGCCCAACTGATGTGGGATCCGAGCCGCGATCCGGGAGTCATCCGGCGGGAGTTCTGCAACGGTTACTATGGGGCGGCGGCCGGCGACGTGCTCAGGTACGTCATGCTGCTCGACAAGGCCGCCGAGGATCCGAACGTCCACGCGTTCGGCGCATGGGATCCGAAGGGAACGGCGTCCCCCGCGCTCGTGAAGGAGGGCCTGAAGCTGCTCGACCGTGCGCGGTCGAGGCGACTGAGCGCCGAGGAAGCGGACCGGGTGGACAGGCTGTTCCTGCCGCTGTGGTACATGCAGTTGAGCTATCCCGACGAGTATGGACTGGCATCCAACAAGGCACCCGCCATCGTGAAGGAGTTCAGGCGAATCGCAGAGGCGAGCAAGATCACACATATCAACGAGGGCGCTGAGATCAAGCCGTGGCTCGGAGGTATGGAGTCGAGGTACCCATGAAAGCTGTTGGAGTGATGATCATGCTGATCGCTGTGACATGCATCGGACGGGGAAACGCCCGGACGATCCTGCTCGTGGACGATCATGATGTCCTCTATCGCTCCGGCACCGAGCGCGTGCTGAACCCCGCAGAGCGCTTCGAGGGCAATCCGGTCATCAAGCAGGACAAGCTCTGGGAGACTGCGCTCGGATGGGTCAGCGCCTATCGTGACCCCACGAGCGGGAAGTACCAACTCTGGTACCAGGGCTATGCGGGAGGTCGGGCGCAGCAGAAGACTCACCGATGTGTCGTTTGCTATGCCGAATCGGACGACGGCGTCCATTTCAGGAAGCCGAACCTCGGCCTCTTCTCGTTCAATGATATCAAAGAGACGAACATCGTGCTCATAGCAAACGGCGGCTACTCCGACCGCTATGGGAACGCGGTGGTCTTCGATCCGCGCGACAAAGATCCGAGCCGCCGGTACAAGATGGCCTACACCGATTTCGCGATCGACGAGGGCAAGGAATACCCCGGCCTGAACGTGGCGTTCTCTCCCGACGGCATCCATTGGACGAAGTACCCCAAAGCGCCGCTCCACAGGACGTCATATGGACACTATGAGATCCCGGTTCCCTATGAGGATGAGACCGGCGGCGAGCTGTGGCCCAACCCGCTCACGATGTCCGATGCGGTCGATGTCTTCTATGATCCCGTGCGCAAGGCCTTCGTCAGTTACGCCAAGATGTGGATCGACGGCCCGGCCGGCGGAATGCACTGGAAGCACGCGATGGGCCGGATCGAGAGCAAAGACTTCATCCACTGGGACGACCCCGAGCTGGTGCTCACGCCGGATGACCTCGACCCGCCGAGCGTCGAGTTTCACACCTCGCCGGTCTTCTACTACAACGACCGCTATTTCTGCCTGAACCAGATACTGAACCGCGCGGTCGGTGGCGGGGTCATGGACATCGAACTCATGGTCAGCCACGATGGTTACGCGTGGGAGCGGCCGTTCAGGAAGGAGTTCTTCCTGCCACGCAGTCAGCCGGGAAGATTCGACAGCGGCTCGATCCTGACGAATTCGACGCCGGTGATCCTCGGAGACGAGATGCGATTCTACTACGGCGGCTACCAGGGCGGCGCGACGGGTGGCGACGACGAGAACATGCCGAGCGGGATAGGGTTCGCCTCGATCCCGCTCGATCGGTTCGCCGGCATCAGACCTGTGGCAAAGAGCGATCAGCCGACGCTCCGGAAGCCTCTGGAGCACATCGGGCAGGTCACGCTCAAGCCGATCGATTCGAGTAAGGTCAAGAGCATCACGCTCAACGCCGACGCGTCCAACGGCTCGATCCGCGTGGAACTGCTCAACTCCCGAGGCCGGAGAATCCGAGGCTTCTCGGCAGACGACTGTGTCCCGATCAAGGGCGATTCCCTCGCGCACGAGGTGGCGTGGAAGGGCAAGACTGACGTGCCCCACGAGCGATGCATGATCCGCATCCACCTCGACAATGCGACGGTGTTTGCACTCTCAGTCCTGTAGGGAACGTGCCGCCGTGCCGTTCCGCTCTGTTGGAAGTCTGCAGACACTGATCGCATGCGATAGAGAGCGGAACGGCACGGCGGCACGTTCCCTACATATCCAGTTCTGCAGAAAGGTGAAGGACCGTGACATCACGTGAACGCATACTTGCGGCGATGAGGTTCGAGAAGGTCGACCGAGTGCCGGTTTCGCCCTGGCACTTCTGCAAGGTCGATCGGGAGAGCCCGCTCGGCCGGGAGCTTCTGGCCAAGACCGACCTCTTCCAGGACGTCCCCTCCGGCGGCGACCCGATTCTCGGCAAGGCGGTCAGGAGAGACTCCGAGAAACAGGGCGATACCACCATCACGACCGTTCACACGCCCAAGGGGGACCTCGTGAGCAGGATGAGGCGCACGGAGATCACCAGCGCGCAGGTCGAATTCTTCCTCAAGGGGCCGGAGGACGTCGAGAAGATGCTCTCCGTCCCCTACGATCCGCCGGATTTCGACCTCTCCGGTTACCATGCATGGCAAGACTTCATTGGCGACGAGGGGCTGGTGCTGATCGGGCTCGTCAACGGCGTCGCGGTCCCGGCGTCGTGGTTCTCGCCCGAGGGTTTCTGCATCACATGGGCCGATGACCCTGACCTGATCGAGCGGATGACGGCGATCATGACCGAGCGGATCATCAGCTACGTCGAGCGCCTGTGCGAGGCCGGAGTCGATGCCTTCAGGATCGTCGGCGGGGAATACGCCTCCGTCCAGCTCGGCCCGGATGCGTTCAAGCGGCTCTGCGTGAAGTACGACCGCGAACTGGTCGCTGCCATGCACAGGCACGGCGCGATCGCTCACTATCACAATCACGGGCCGGTGATGCCCTACCTGGAGGACTTCGCGGCGATCGGGATGGACTGCGTCGACCCCCTCGAGTCGCCTCCGTGGGGGAATGCGGACCTCGGCGAGGCACGGCGGCGGCTCGGCGACCGAGTGTGCTTCCAGGGCAACCTCGACGACATGGAGGTCGTCGACAAGCTGCCGACGGCGGAGGTGCTGGCGATCGCGCGCGAGCGGCTCGATTCGGCGGGCGACCGGGGCTTCATCCTCGGCGGCACGACCTCCGGCACGTTCGGCGAGCAGGGAGCGCGGAACTTCATCGCCATGGCGGAGATGGTGGCGGGTGTAGGCGTTCCCTGACGGTAACAGTTCAGGCTTGTGGATCATTTTGCGAGAGCAGTGAGAGTTTTTCCGACATTGTCGGCTTGCAATAGGAAGGACCCTTGGCCGGGCGGGTGGAACATGCCTGTGTGGAAGAGTTCGACGGTCTGACAAGAGAAGAATTGGTGGGCATTGTCCTGGAGCAGCGGGAGATGATCCAGCGTCTCGTCAAGGAACTGGAGGATCTCAAGGCAAAGCTCTCGGGTGGCGGCAGTTCCACCCCCATACCTGACTGGGTCAAGCCGAACCGCAAAGAGCGCCGGGCAGCCGAACGAAAGAAGCGCCAGAAGTCGTTCGTGCGCAGGCGGGAGACACCCACCCGTGTAGTCGAGCACGCGCACTCGAAGTGTCCGGACTGCGGCCGAGCGCTCACAGGGGGCACGGTAAAGAGACTCCGCCAAGTCATCGACATCCCCATCGTGCCTGTGGACGTAGTCGAGCACAGGTTCATCGCCAGAAGATGCGGATACTGTGGCAAGAGTCATGTGCCGAAGGTTGACCTTTCCGGCCAGGTTGTAGGCAAGCATCGGGTAGGCGTGAACCTGATGAGCCTGATATCGTATCTTTCGACGGTAGGTCGCATGACAAAGCGGACGATACAGGGATTGCTGAAGGCTCTGTATGGTCTTCAGCTCTCTGTGGGAGAGATAAGCGAGATATTGCACACGGTGGCAGACTGTGGCAAAAAAGAGAAAGAGCGGCTACTCTCGCTTGTACGTGGAAGCCCATACATAAACGCAGACGAGACGGGCTGGAGAGAGGATGGGCTGAACGGATACATCTGGACCTTCTCCACTAAGAACGTGCGATACTTCATCTACCGGCGGAGTCGGAGTGGAGAGATCCCGAAGGAAACGATAGGCGGCGACTACGAAGGGGTAGTGGTAACGGATTGCTATGCCGGATACAACCCGGTAGTTGCAGACCGCCAGATATGCTGGGCACATCTGGCCAGGGATCTGCACAAACTGAAGGAGAGGAACGCGGACGACACGGGCGTCATCGCATGGGCGGATGCGGTGAAGGGTGTTTACGATCGGGCAAAGGAGTTCCGGAGCAAGAAGGCGGAGGTTCGCAAGTGGAAGCGAGTACTCTTCGAGGAAGAGGTAGAGGCGCTCTCAGGTCCGTATGTCGGCTCAGATGCTCCACAGCAGACGCTGGCAAAGAGATTCATAGATCGCTTGCACGAGTTGTTCATGTTCGTAGAGTACCCGGAAGTACCGTCGGACAACAATGGCGCAGAACGAGCGCTGAGGCCGTGTGTGATCGCCCGCAAGGTATGCGGAGGCACACGAAGCGCGAAGGGTTCCGAGACAAAGATGACGCTCATGAGTCTGTTTGGCACATGGCACGTCAGGGGTCTGGACATGCTCGAATCATGCAGGCAACTGCTCGCAGGCAAGTCTGTCCTCTTCCCTGCCTGATCAAACTCGTTATCCCCAAGCGTGAACTGTTACCCCTGACGTTTGACACTCCATGGCACGGGTGATATACTCCGGGTGGAAGCATGTAGACAGCCGCCAGGGGTGCTCCCATGTCAGGCATCTGACTCCATCTGTTCCATCCCTTTTCTATCTGTGCTATCTGTGTTCTGAAGGACTAAGTTATGACTCAACTTGAACAAGCGCGGGCAGGCAAGACGACGCCCGAGATGAAGATAGTCGCCGAGCAGGAGCGGCTCGATCCGGAGTTCATCCGATCGGGGGTCGCCGCTGGGACGATCGTGATCCCCGCGAACGTCAACCGCGAGCTTCCGAAGCCCTGCGGGATCGGTGCGGGACTGCGCACGAAGGTCAACGCCAACATCGGCACCTCGGGCGACTTCCCGAACGTCGAGGATGAACTGGAGAAGCTTCGGGTCGCGGTCGAAGCAGGCGCTGACACTATGATGGACCTCAGCACCGGAGGCGATCTCGCCGCCGTGCGCCGGACGATCACCGACAACTGCCCCGTGCCGCTGGGGACCGTCCCGATCTACGAGGTCGCGGTCAAGGCGGCGGACAACGGCTCGGTCGTCGGCATGTCGGAGGACGATCTCTTCCGCGTGATCGAGCGAAATGCGACGGATGGGATCGATTTCGTGACCGTCCATTGCGGCATCACTCGGGAATCGCTCGGACGCCTGCGGGAACAGGGACGGGTCGCCGATGTGGTGAGTCGGGGCGGCGCGTTCCTGATCTGCTGGATGCTCGGCAACGACCGGGAGAACCCGCTCTACGAGCGGTTCGATGACCTGCTCGATATCTGCCGCGCACACGATGTCTGCCTGAGTCTCGGCGATGGGATGCGTCCGGGATGCCTCGCCGATGCGACCGACCGCCCGCAGATCCAGGAGCTGATCATCCTCGGAGAACTGGTCGATCGCGCCCGGGCCGCCGGAGTCCAGGCAATGGTCGAAGGGCCGGGACATATACCGCTGAACCAGATCATCACCAACGTACAGATCGAGAAGACGCTCTGCAAGGGCGCGCCGTTCTACGTGCTCGGCCCGCTGGTGACCGATGTCGCGCCGGGTTACGACCATATCACGGCGGCGATCGGTGGAGCGATTGCGGCGGCGGCGGGTGTCGATTTCCTGTGCTATGTTACGCCGTCCGAGCACCTCGGGCTTCCGGGCCCGGATGAGGTCCGGCAGGGGGTCGCCGCCTCACGGATCGCGGCACATGCGGGCGATATCGCGAAGGGGATTCCCGGCGCGATGGACTGGGACCGCGAGATGTCGGTTGCCCGCAAGAAGCTCGACTGGGAGCGCCAGGCGGAATTGTGCATCGACCCAATCATGTTCCGCAAGTTCCGCTCCGAGCGCGCGACCCACGAGGACGACGTCTGCTCGATGTGCGGCAAGTACTGCGCGATGAAAGTCGTGGAGGCGTATCTCAGGCCTGATGTTAAAGCATCAGGCTAGCAGCCTGTCTGAGAATTCCCCGCTATGTGGGTGAGTTTCCCATCTGCGGGGTCGCGCTGGCTGCTGTTCGATAGTGTTTTTCGCCGGATTTCCGGCGAGGGTCTGTAAAGACCCCTTGTACCTTGATAATCAGCCTGATCCAGGTCATATATCTACGTATCGAAGATCGATTTCCGGTCGCCGTATCGGTATAGCTTCAGCATGTTGTGCCCAAGACACGCAAGCGTCCACTCCGACTTCGCTTTCGCAAGGCCTCGGAGTAGGAAGCCTCGGAAGTTCCGTGCGCTCTTGATCTGGCCGAACACCGGCTCTACCGTCTCCTTCCGCCTCCCGTAGATCTTTCGGCCAAGAGGAGTCAAGAGCTTTGCTCTCTGGCGATCTGCGGCGGATTGCTTTGCCGGATCAAGGCAGGAAGGCGCCGTCGGCTCTTTGCCATGACGTTGTCTGTCAGGCGGTATATAAGCGTCGATCCCTTGCTGCTCGACCATCTCTATGTTGTCGCTGCTGAAGTATCCGGCATCGGCGGATAGTTCTTCCGGTTTCTTTCCGGTGTTCTCCTTGATTGCCTCGATCATGTCACTAAGATGCGGTGAGTCCGCTGCCTGGTTCGTGAGATCACACGCCACTACAATCTGATGATCTGCGTCTACCGCAGCTTGTCCGTTGTATGCCTGCACGAAGGCTTTCTTTGCGTCCTTCATTATCCGGCTTTCCGGGTCTGTGAAGTTCCGCTGTGCCTTCCCTTCCGGCTCTGTCTTTACGGGCCCCGGCTCTCTGCCGCGAGGCTTCTTCCCGGATGCTTCCTGCTCCGCCTTCTCTTGGGCTCGCATCGCTTCTTCGGCTGATGCTCGCTCTTTGGCCTCGCGCTCCAGCGCTTCTTTTGCTTCCCTGATCTTGGCGAGCCGCTTCTCTCTGGTTGCGAGTTCCTCCGGGAGTTCGTCTCCTCGGCGGTCAAGACCATATTCCGCGTCTTCCTGGTCGTCCACAGAAAGACCCTTCGCAAGGAGCGCCTCGATCTCAGCCTGAAGCTCTTTTTCTTTCTCGACCATCCGAGAGTAGCTCATGGCGGAGTGCTTGCTTGCGTTGGCAAGCAGCTTTGTTCCGTCTATGGCTATGTGTTTCATCGACACAAGCCCGGCGCTTGCGCATAGCCTGAGCACTTGCACAAACAGGTCCGCAAGGGACTTGAGATGCCTCTTCCTGAACTCGCTTATCGTGCGGAAGTCGGGATGATTTCCTGCCGCAAGCACCCGGAAGGCTACATCTTCATACGTGGCCAGGGAGAGCTTTCGAGATGAATACACTCCCCGGCACAAACCGTAGAATATGATCTTTGTAAGCATTGCCGGATGGAACGGCGGCGCTCCTCGGGCCTCTTTCTCGTATGAGGCGTATATCGCGGAAAGGTCGAGTCCGTCTACGACATCGCTCACAAAGTATGCGAGATGTCCTTGGGGAAGCCACTCCGAGATCGACGGCGGCATCAAGAATATCTGGTCGGGTTGATAAGGAAGGTATGGCTTGCTCATACCAGTATTTTACTATATATCTGGCACCTTGTGCCAGAGGTTATTTCGTGGACAGGCTGCTAGTGGGGTGTAAGCATGCTGAAGCAAGCTCTTCGTATTAGCTTGCTTCAGCATGCTTGATATGCGCTAGGCCCATTATTGATGATGGGACGGGGGATCGGCGTGAAGCTCTCCGAACTCGGTGAAGAAGCGCTGATAGAGAGAATCGTGAAGGAGCACGGACTCCCTGTGTCCGGGCCGGGACTGATCGTCGGCGTGGGGGATGATGCCGCTGTACTCGATACAGGTGCGAATGACTACATCGTCGTCACCACCGACATGCTCATCGAGGGCACGCACTTCCGCTTCGACATCAACACGCCCTACCAACTCGGCTGGAAGTCGGTCGCCGCCAACATCAGCGACATCGGCGCGATGGGCGGCCTCCCGACCTGGACCTTCGTCTCCATGGCATTTCGTGCGGAGATGGATGTCGCGTTCGTCGACGACCTCTACCGAGGCATGACGGAGTGCGCCCGGCGGTTCGGTAGCATGGTGGTCGGCGGCGACACGAACGCGGTCGATGCCGAGTCGGTGATCAGCATCACCCAGATGGGGACGGTCGAGCCGGAGCACGTCGTTCGGCGCGTCGGCGCGCGTCCGGGTGATCGGATACTCGTCACCGGGCGGCTCGGTGACTCGCGCGGAGGGCTCGAACTGCTCCTCAGGTATGGGCTGGATGAGGCAACCCGTATGCACCCCCGGCTCGCGGAGGCCCACCTGATGCCGATCCCTCGAGTCCCGGAGGCCCGTGCGGCGGTTCAGACCGGCGGCCTGCGCGCGATGATGGACCTGAGCGACGGATTGGGCGCGGACCTGCCGAAGTTGTGCAAGGCGAGCGGTATCGGAGCCGTCGTCTACGCGGACCGGCTCCCGATCAGCGAGGACCTGCGGGCTGCGGCGGCTCTCCTCGGCAAGGATGCGGTGGACCTGGCGGCGGGCGGCGGTGAGGACTTCGAGTTGCTCATGGCGGTCTCACCGGATGGTGTCGAGCAGGTGATTGAGGCCATTCAGGAAGCCACCGGCACCCGCGTGACGGAGATTGGCGAGATCACCGATGGCCGCTCGGTGGAGATCGACCGCAACGGCGACAGAAAGCCGCTCAAAGGCGGGTGGGAGCACTTTGCATGAAGCTCCCCTCCTTGATGAGGAGGGGTTGGGGACGGTCCGCTTGGCGGCTTGGCGGTTCCATCTCCGGATGGCGACGCCGTGGGAACCCCCTCGGCCCAGAGGCCGGTCCCCCTTCGTAAGGGGGACATCCAGTCCGACCCCTACGACGGGTGAGAGAGACCAGCTTGAAGAGGCTTTCTTTTCGCACAACCAGCCCTGATGAGACCGAGGCCCTCGGCGAGCGGCTCGGGCGCGCGCTCGAGCCGGAGACCGTCGTCGCCCTCTTCGGCGAACTGGGGGCGGGCAAGACGACGCTCACGAAGGGAATCGCGCGCGGACTCGACGTGCCGGACCTCGTCCACAGCCCGACGTTCACTCTGATCCACGAGCACGAGGGCCGCGTGCGCATGAATCATATCGACCTCTACCGCCTCGACACATCACACCTGCCCGATCTGGGGTACGAGGAATACGTCTACGGCCCGGGAGTGACCGTCATCGAGTGGGCCGAGCGCGCGGGAGACCTGCTCCCGGAAGACCGCCTGGAGATTCGGATCACGGGCGATGGTGACGAGCGCATCATTGAGGTCGTCGCGACGGGTCCGCATTCCGAGGGGATGATCGTGATCTTGCCTCGAATTAGTGGGCACCGGATAATAAGAGATGAGGTGACCCAAGATGAAGAGGCAGTATTCAGAAAGCTTCAAGGCGGAGGCGGTGAAGTTGGCCTTTTCCGGCAGGGCGAGCAAAGCTCGGATCGCAAAGGAACTGGGAGTCAACATCAACAGCCTGGACGCCTGGATCAGGAAGTACAAGGAGAGCCTGGGAGAGATCGATCCCAGGAAGAGAGAGTCCCTTGAGGACGAAGTGAAGCGTCTCCGCAAGGAGAACGATCTCCTCCGAGAGGAGAGAGACATATTAAAAAAAGCGGCGGCGTACTTTGCGAGGGAGCAGCAGTGAAGTACGCCTTCATCGCTGCTCAAGACGGCCGCTTCAGGATCGGGACGATCTGCGGGGTGCTCGGTGTGAGCCGGAGCGGCTACTACGCGTGGCAGGGGCGTCCCGAAAGCGATCGCGCCAGGAAGAACGAGAAGCTGCTCACTGATCTTGCCTCGAATTAGTGGGCACCGGATAATAAGAGATGAGGTGACCCAAGATGAAGAGGCAGTATTCAGAAAGCTTCAAGGCGGAGGCGGTGAAGTTGGCTTTTTCCGGCAGGGCGAGCAAAGCTCGGATCGCAAAGGAACTGGGAGTCAACATCAACAGCCTGGACGCCTGGATCAGGAAGTACAAGGAGAGCCTGGGAGAGATCGATCCCAGGAAGAGAGAGTCCCTTGAGGACGAAGTGAAGCGTCTCCGCAAGGAGAACGATCTCCTCCGAGAGGAGAGAGACATATTAAAAAAAGCGGCGGCGTACTTTGCGAGGGAGCAGCAGTGAAGTACGCCTTCATCGCTGCTCAAGACGGTCGCTTCAGGATCGGGACGATCTGCGGGGTGCTCGGTGTGAGCCGGAGCGGCTACTACGCGTGGCAGGGGCGTCCCGAAAGCGATCGCGCCAGGAAGAACGAGAAGCTGCTCACACGGATCAGGGAGGTCCACGCCGAGAGCAGAGACACCTACGGTAGCCCGAGGGTTCACATACGGCTTCGGCAGGCGGGTGAGACCTGCAGCAGAGGCCGTGTGGCCAGGCTCATGACAGCAAACGGAATCCGCGCAAGACAGAAACGGAAGTTCCGTGTTACGACTAACTCCAGGCACAACCAGCCTGTGGCGGCGAATCTGCTCAAGAGAAACTTCGAGGTAGCCAGACCGAACAGTGTCTGGGTAAGCGACATAACGTATGTGCATACCCGTGAGGGTTGGCTCTATCTTTCGGCGGTGATGGATCTTTACTCGCGCCAGATAGTGGGCTGGTCGATGAAAGAGACGCTTGGGAGTGTGCTCGCAAGTGAGGCGCTCAGGATGGCATACAAGAACAGAAGACCGGTCGGCGAAGTCATCCATCATTCGGATCGAGGGTGTCAGTACGCGAGCGGCGAATTTCGTAGGCTTCTCGAAGCCTACGAAATTCGAGCCAGCATGAGCGGCGCCGGGAACTGCTATGACAACGCCCCGATGGAGAGCTTCTTTGCGACGCTTAAGGCCGAGCTGATACATCATCGAACATACTCCTCACGAGAGGAAGCGAGATCTGATATCTTCGAGTACATCGAAGTGTTCTACAATCGGCAGCGACTCCACTCGAGCCTCGGCTATCGGAGTCCCGCCAACTTCGAGGCGGCCGCTCTCGAACGAGCGGCCTAGGTGATCTGTCCACGAAAACGGGGCAGGATCAGAGTATGAGTAGGAGTAGGAGTATGAGTAGGAGTATGAGTAGGAGTATGAGTATGAGGGGAAGGGGGAGGGAGAGCAACCCCTAACCCACTGGTTGAATGCTCCCGACTTGGGGTAACATCAACCTGCCGATCAGCGGCGCAATCCACGTAAGGAGATGATCATCATGTTGAGCAGCAAGATGCAGGACGCACTGAACACCCAGATCAACGCGGAACTCTATTCGGCGTACTTCTACCTGTCGATGTCCGCCTACTATGAATCCGTCAACCTGCCCGGGTTCGCCAATTGGATGCACGTCCAGTACCAGGAAGAAACGTTTCACGCGCTGAAGTTCTACGGCTACGTCACCAGTCGCGGAGGACGCGTGATCCTGACGGCGATAGACGCTCCACCGACGGAGTGGGGATCGGCCCTCGCGCCGTTCGAGGACACCTACAAGCACGAGCAGAAGGTCACAGGACTCATCAACAACCTCGTCAACCTGGCCATCGACGAGCGGGATCACGCCAGCAATGCGATGCTCCAATGGTTCGTGACGGAGCAGGTCGAGGAGGAGAAGAACGCGAGCGACATCGTGGCAGAGATCAAGCTGCTCAAGGATGCGCCGGATGGGATATTCAGAATTGATCGGGAACTGGCAACTCGAGTCTACGTCCCGCCGACACCTGCAACTGAAGGAGGAGCACTGTGACATCCGAGGGATTGAAAGCCGCCATCGATCTCGAGCAGCGCGGACACGACTACTATGTCGGCGTCGCCGCTGGTTCGGACAACCCGCTGACGAGGGCAGCATTCTCGGCTCTGGCCGATGAGGAGCTTCGGCACATGGAACGCGCCAAGCAACTATATGACGAATCCGGCGCGGCCGACTCGCCCGCCGTACCGCTCGGTTCAGTCGAGGAGGTCGTGCGCGCGATCTTCGAGCAGTCGGACTGGAGTATGCGGAAGACGTGGCGCATGGACAACGCCGAGGCCTATGACCATGCGATGGGATTGGAGCGCCAAAGCATCGATTTGTACGGCCGGTTCGCCGAGGAAACCGAGTCATCCGCCGAGCGGGAGTTCTTCAACAGGCTGAAACACGAGGAACTCGGTCACCTGTCGGCGCTTCAGAACGTGTCGAACTACCTCGATCACACCGGCGACTGGTTTGCGTCCCAGGAAAACCAGGTCTGGAACTGGATGAACATGTAGGAGAGTGTGGGAGTGTGGGGGTATGGGAGTATGGGAGTATCCGGACTCCCATACTCCCACACTCCCACACTCCCATAATCTCCCTACGTCTTGTACGCCGGCAGCTTCCACGGCTTGCGGTACTCGCGCTGGTATGAGAGGCACTCCTCGGCCTTTCGGTCGCCGATGATCTCGCCCTTCGCGCCGTCCCACTTGATGCTTCCGCCATGGAGGTAGGACAGATTCGCCAGGTGGCAGCAGACCGTTGTGCAATAAGTCGTCTCAATGTCCGACCGGCACGTGCCACGAGTCTTGATGTTGTCCAGGAAGTCCTGAATGTGGTCGCCGTTCTCGTACTTCTTCTCAGGGCCGGGATGGTCGCCGTAGGGTGACCACTTGATGCCGCCGCGCTCGACGATGAGCTTGCCCTTCTCTCCGATGAACTCCGCTCCCCCGCCGCCGCCTCCATCGAGGCCCTCTTTGCCGATATGCGCCTCCCACTGCATCACGTAGTTCGGGAAACGGTAGACCGTGATCGATGTATCGGGAGTATCCTGGTCGTCGTCCTCCGGGCAGAAGAACTTGCCGCCGACCGATGATACCTCGAGCGGATGCCACTCGTTCATGCCGAGGAGCACGATGTCGATCATGTGAGCGCCCCAGTTGCCGGCGTTCCCCGTACCCCAGTCGAAGTAGCACCTCCAGTTGTACGGGTGGATGGTGTCGTGGTAAGGGCGCTTCGGCCCGGGTCCGAGCCAGAAATCCCAGTCGACGTGACCCGGCGGCTCCTTGATCGGATTCCTGCCGACTCCCGATTTTCCGCAGACCCATGCGCGGCACACTCGCACGGTCCCGCAGCCTCCCGACCGCACGAAGTCGATGGCATCGCGGAAGTGGCCCTGGCTTCGCTGCATGGTGTTGATCTGCACGACCCGCTTGTGGTGCCTGGCCGCGCCGAGCATCGCCTGAGCCTCGACGATGCTGTGGGAGAGTGGCTTCTCCGAGAAGATGTCCTTGCCCGCCTCACATGCGGTGATGAACGGAAGCGCGTGCCAGTGGTCAGGCGTGGCGATCATGACGGCGTCGATTTCCTTCATCTCCAGGAGGTCGCGGAAGTCCGTGAAGGCTTGCGGCCGCTTGCCGGTCTGCTTCTCGACATCCACGAGCGCCTTGCCGAGGATGTCGGCGTCCACGTCGCACAGGGCCGCCACCTCGACCTCCGGGTGCTTGATGAAGCCGCGCATGTTGTTCGACCCCATGCCGCCGACCCCGATGCACCCGACGACGATCTTCTCGTTTGCCGATACATTATCTGCCATACCGATCCCTCCATCCGCGCTCATGACGTTCCATGGTAGAGTTGTCCGCCCGCCCGCCGAATCCCTGCCGGATCGGGAGATGGAACCGCCAAGACGCCAAGATCGCCAAGGGGAATAAGTGAGGTAGGGAACGCGGCGCTGTCCCGTTCCGCTCTGTTGGAGACCTTCCGGCCACGGAACGGGACGGCGGCCGTTCCCTACAATAGTGCACTCACTCCCAGGAGATGTCGTATCCGGCGAGGGACGGCAAGAGGTGCTTCTCGCGGGAGAGGAGGAACGAACGGACCTCCATCTTCGCTGCGTCTGATGGCACGGAGAGGGATATCGGGCCGGAGGGGCGAGGGGTGAATGCCGGGTCGAAAGCGGATTCCTCGAGCTGGGGGTCGTCGAAGGTGGCGCGCATCGAGCCGGCCAACTGCTGCCCATCGTAGCAGATGTGCGAGGCGACGAGCATGAACCGCGCGTACTTCGACCCCTCGGGCGCATGCATCGCCGCTCCGGCCGGACGATCGAGCGTCGGGCGGAATGCCATCACCTTGCAGTAGTCGAGGAACTTCATGTCCTTGTCATAGAACTCGAGGTAGGCCGACATCCATGCGTGGTGCGTCTTGTCGTAGCTCGCGGGCACGTCGTTCTGCATGGCGATCCGGAAGGCATAGAGCTTGCCGGCCTTGACCTCGATCGGCTTCTTCTGGGTCGCAGTGACGATTTTCATCGGCTCGGGCTTCAATGTGAGAGTGCCTGAGGACTCCGCCGGACCCGAGACCTCCCACCTGTCGAGGCTCTCGAAGTCCTCACGGAAGACCGGGCGCTTGCTGCCGGAGAAGACGCTCCCGAGCCGGACCTCGTAGTTCGCGGCCCGCGCCTGGCCTTGGGCCGAGATCATGCGGATCGGGTAGAGGTTGAGGAATGTCGTCTGCGGGAGCGATCGGAAGCTGAGCGCCCGCCAGCGCCACTCGCTCCGACCTGAGGGCTGGTGGAAATCGTCGTCGCCGAGGAGGACGTATTTGTTCACCCGATTGCCCTCCAGATCGAACTCGTGGAACCTTGCCATGACACCCATAGAGGTCCGATCGCCGAGGTCGTACCTCGTCCAGCCGCAGACGGTGAGGTCGGTGTCCGGCGGCACGAGGTCGAGGCGCATCGCCGCACAGTCCTGGCCGTCGGATGTGCCGCGCGTGAGCCTGAGCGACTGAACCGCCCCGATCGGATGTTCGATTCTGTCCACGAACCGGCCACTCTCCGACGTCTTGCCATGCCAGTAGTCGCCGACGGGCGGCTGCCAGTCAGAGACCGAGGTATCGGCGTGCATCGTGTTGCCGCTCTCCCGCAGATGCATCACACTCGCCCAGTCGGGGATGCCGTCGCCGTCCGAGTCGGCCATATCGCCGCCCATGAGCAGGTTTCGTGGTTGCCAGTCGGTCCAGCGGCCGTCCTTGAGTTGGAAGCGTGCCTGGGTGATGATGTCGGTCGCGAGCACGGGCCACATGCGGCACTTCTCATCTCCCTCGGGCGTCTTCGGGGCGACCAAGCTGATCGTCACCCGCTTCCTGCCCTTGGGAACATCGAGCAATTCGCACCGCGAACCCTCACCCCCGGCCCCTCTCCCTTCAGAAGGGAGAGGGGAGACGCAACCCCCCTCTCCCTTCTGAAGGGAGAGGGGTCGGGGGTGAGGGTTCGCGCTCCTGCAAAGTTCCTGCAACTCGGTCGGGAGGTCTTTCCACCCCATCGGCTTGGTGGAGAAGAGAGAGACAAATACCGACTTGTTCGCCTTGTCGCGCAGGATGATGCTGTGGAGGATGTCGGTCCGCGGGTTGTCGGGCGCGTCACAGAGGATGACATCTCGGTCGGAGGCGCCTCGGAAGAGCCCATGGACCGTCCCGCCCTCCAGCTTCCACGTCGCGCGCCAGTCCTTCGAGCCGTCGCCCTTTCGCAGGTTGCTCAGGAATGAGTAGCTCGGCTGCGTAAACTGCATATCGGCGGGCGCATTCGCCAAACCGGTGGCAAAGTCACCTCGACCGTGCCAGACCCAGTCGTATGTGTGCTCAACATCACTCTCCACCTCATAGATGTCGAGCAGCCAGTTGTCTGAGAGGGCGACCGTCCGCCTCAGGGTCACCCCATCATAGGCGGTATCCACCGATGCCGTCGCGGTGTGATAGTCGCCGGTGAAATCCTTCGATTCGAGCTTCCCCTCGCACTCCTTCTGGGGCGTTTCATCGACGACGACCGTGTTGTGCGAGAGCGTCATCTTGTACCACTCCCGATGGATCGGCAGATTGTATGGCCAGCCGCGACCGGGATCAGGCGCGACGGTCCGGCCAAAGGTGAAGTAGTTCACCGCGAGCTTGTCCCGATGCCCATGCCCCCCGCCGTGAGGGCCGAAATCGAGAGAGACGAACTGACCGCCCCGGCGCAGGAACGCCAGTCCGCTGGCATCCATCACGGCGCTCGACAGGGCGTTCGGATGCCGCTTCGGATTCTCCAGGCCGACGAAAAGCGCTTCATACCCCGCTCGCTTGCTCAACTTGGCAATGAAGTCCTCGAAGATCGGATCGCCGTATCGGCCCGCCGCGATCTCGCAGTGCATCGTACTCGGCCCCTGCTCCATCCCGTCGTTGGTCGCGGGCGACTTCCCGTTGGGCATGAGGCACTTGAACGGCGCTTCGAACATCTTCTTCAGCTCGGGGGTCTTATACAGATCGATCCCCGAGTGCCAGGCGGCCTCGGCAATCTTCACCATCGCCGACAGCGTATAGGCGTGGTAGGACCACGAGCCCTCGTACCATGCGCCGTCGGAGAGCACGCTGTTCTCCATCTGGTAGTAGAACCCGCCGTCGCCGTTCAGCACCTTGTCGAGCAGCTTCTCGTCCCTGAGGCAGAGGGCGACGGAGATCAGACCGGCGTTGTGCCAAGTCTGCCAGTTGCTCTTGCCTGCCTTGTACCGCTCGACGGTCGCCGCCAACTTCCGGAGCAGGCTCTCAGCCTTCGCGCGCTCCTCAGGCGTCCCGACATCCGCGCCGAGGACGAGATCGTATGCCCATGCGATGTCGATCAGCCAGATCGCCTCGTTCAGCGTCTGATCGGATATCTTCGCGGCCGATGGGCCCTGCCCCCGCGGGTATCGAGCAGTGGATAGCTGTCATAGATCTCCGCATAGGCGAGCAGGATATCGAGCGACTTGCGGGCGTATGCCTTGTTGCCGAAGAAAAGGGCCGCGAGTCCGAGGCTGCGCGCCGCCGATGCAAGCCCATCGTGCTGGCCGCCGTATGCACGGGCATCGTAGGGCAGGCCGGAGTAGACCTTCTTGCACTTCGGGCACTTATGCCGAGTCGGTGACAGCATTTCGAGCGGCTCGATGCAGGCCGGGCACACGTATGTGACCGAATGCCGGCCGGTCGACGGCGGCAACTCGATCTTGTGGTCGAGCCACTTGTCGGCCTGCGCCTTCAGGGCATCGAGCATCGCCTTCGCCCAGTCGAGCCGCTCGGCCTTTGCCTCGATGCCGGGCACCTCCGACCGCTCGATGAAGAGGTAGGGATGCTCCTTCCACGTGGGCTTGATGACATCGGCACAGGCCACCGAGGTCACTGCGAGCAGGATGATGCAGATGATGCGTGTGAAATCCATGGTACTCCTTCGAATGGTTGATAGTTGATGGGGAATGGCTGATGGGGGATTGGTCCGCCATTGACCATGAACCATCAACCATTCCCCCTCATCTCTCCTCCGCCAGGGTCTCCACCATCGCGAAGAAGTTCTCCTCCGGGGTCGGCGGGACGATCAGGTTCGATACGCCGACGAGGATGCCGCCGTACTCCCTCGCGGCCTCGAGGCAGGCCCGCGTCTCGGCGATGACCTCTTCCTTCGTGCCCCTGTGCAGGACGTAGGAGCTGATGTTCCCGAGCAGCGTGAGATGCGGATATGTCTCCCTCAGCCGCCTCAGGTCCATTCCCGCGCGGCTGTCTATCTCGTAGAAGCCGTCGACCGCCGGGAAGAGATCGTCCGCGATCGGCCAGAGATTCCCATCGCTCGCGAAGCAGTGGCACTTCCCGAGCGCCCGGCATGCGTCCGTGAGCCGCTGGAAGCCGGGCGCCATCACCTCGCGGAAGAACTTCGGCGAGTAGATCGGTCCGTCCTGCGAGGCCATGTCGCCGCCTCCGAGCATGGCATGGACGTTCACGCCGGCATAGGAGTTGATCCGCTTGATCGTGTACTCGGTCTGTACCTCGACGTAGCGCTTGACCAGGTCCGGGCGGAGGGCGATCATCTCGAACCACTCGGTCGTGCGGTTGGGGATGCCGAGACCCGCGCCCTGCATCGCAACCGCGCGGTTGCCCTCGAAGTGCTTTGCCATATCCTCGATCGTTCGATGGCCGTCGTCCACCGGATCGTAATCGTCGAGCCGCTCCCACATGCGGCCGATCTGCGCATCGAGGCCCTCCTCGGTCAGCAGGGCCCTCGGGGAGTGGTCGACGGTCTGGTAAAGCTCCGTGTCCGGGTCATACCGCATCACCTTCCACGTGGCATCCCGGCTGCCGTACATGAATGTGTTGTCGTCAATGCGGGCGGTCGGCTTCTCGTTCAGTCGCCAGTAGCCAGGGCGAACGAGGTCGCAGTCGAGCGCATCCGCGATAGCGATCGTGTCCTGCCGGGTGCGCGCGAGGAACTCCTTGTGGGCATCCTCACCGGTCCAGAGTGCGACTGCCTCCCGGTACTGCTGGATCGCCCCGCCGACGTGCGCGTCACGTCCGAGGAGCAGGGACGCCGTGCGCGAGCAGATCGATGCATGATAGACCGGGACGCGGTCGGTCGGCTTCTTCTCTATGGTTGCGAGCACGCGCTCGTAGGGTGTCATGGGCAGGGCCCTCCACTATTCCTATACGCCGTGGAAGCACGCGTCCCCTCCAAGGGTGATGATTGCCTGCCCATCAATCATCGACCATCAACCCTTCCCGATTCTCGTAGACCTTCGACACGCCCGCCGCGAAGTCGTCCATGTCGGCCTTCGATCCGAGGAGGAACGGGTGGTGGAAAGCGACGCACTCCTCGCGCCAGGCCTTCTCGCAGACCGGCAGCGCGAACCGGCTCGGGTCGATCGCCTGCCAGTACTCTTCGCTCCAGTGGTGGCGCTTCTTCGTCTGCGGGTTGTAGAGGGTCGCGCGGCTGAGCGGCTCGAAGATGATCCAGGGCCCGAGGTTGATCTCAGCCGAGAGCGCGTTCATGAACGCCGACCGCGGCGCACCGAAGACCACTGGATCGTAGCGGAAGACGAACGAGAAGTAGGCCTGACGCGTGATCTGCGGATGGCGTTTCATCGGCTTGATGCCGGGGATCTGCGCAAGAAGTGAGTTCAGGTACTGAGCATTCACATCCCGCAGGTTCGTCTGGTCCTCCAGCCGCTCGATCTGGGCCAGCAGCACGGCCGCCTGGAACTCGGTCATGCGGTAGTTGCCGCTCTGGATCGGCGACTTCTCGCCCTCCCGAGGCCGTCCGCAGTGCCTGAGCGCGGAGAGCCTGTCAAACAGATCGTCGTCGTTCGTAGTGACCACGCCGCCCTCGCCCGAGGTGATCACCTTGCTGTGCTGCATGCTGAACGACCCAATGTCTCCGATCGCCCCCGCGCCCATCTCCCGCCACCGCGACCCATGCGACTGCGCGCAGTCCTCGATGACGCCCAGGCCGTGCTTCCGGGCGATCTCCATGATGCGGTCCATATCCGCCATGCACCCGTAAAGGTGTACGGGGATGATAGCGCGGGTACCAGAGGAGATCGCCGCCTCGACGAGCGCGGGATCGATACAGTAGGTTTCGGGGTCGACATCGACGATGATCGGAATAGCGTTCACGTCGAGGCACGCGGCGGCGGTCGCCTGCCATGTGTAGCCGGGGACGATTACCTCGTCGCCCGCGCCGATATCGAGCGCCTCGAGTGCGAGCTGGAGCGTAACCGTGCCGTTCATCAGGCAGACGGCGTACTTCGCGCGGGAGAAAGCGGCGAACTTCTCGCAGAACTCGGCCTCCTTGGGGCGGTTGGCGGCGGCCCAATCGCCCGACCGGCATACCTCGAGCAGGAGTTCCTCCTCCCGCTCGTTTCGGATCGGCCAGGTTTGCCAGGGTTTGGTCCTGACCGGCTCACCGCCATGGATCGCGAGTTTGGTCATCGAGTGCTCCCTTTATAAAAAGGTGTTAGGGATCCCAACGCCAACACCTGCCATATGTAGGAGGGATTTGTCGGGATGGTTTGTGCCCGACAATCCCGATCTGCTCCCATCGGAATTGTCGGGCACAAACCATCCCGACAAATCCCTCCTACATCCCCCTCAGGAGTTCCCAGAAGGCTCGGCACGAACGGGCGATGCTCTCCCTCGGCCAGATCACCATCGGGCCGCCGAAGCTCCTGCATCGCAGGATCGAGATCAACTCCTTGATCTCGCCATTCCCGAATCCGGGCTCGGCCGGTTCTCCCTCGAACCGGCCGTCCTTGATGTAGAGCTGGCCGATCAGTCCCTTCGAGATGCCGTGAGAGTAGACCCTAAGGAACGGGTTCTGGCCGACAGCCGCGAACTCCGCCGGATCGAACGCGAGATCGACGCCGAGTTCCTTCAGCAGGCCGGTGGACTCGGCGGTGTTGACTATCGACGTACTGCTGTTCCTGACCATGAGCCTCAGGCCGCTCGCCCTGGCCGCCGATGCCACCGTCTCGAGGCGAGCCGTGCCTGCGGTGAGGTCGCCGGTGGGAGCCGACTTTACCAGCGCGCAAGCACCGACTTGCATGGCAAACTTGATGGCGTCTCCAACGTTCTTGGTCCCGCTGACGTCGACCGCGGTTACCGACAGGCTCGAATCCAGCACCGCCCTGGCCGATCGCTCCAGACCGTAACTGATCAGCTCCCGAAGCAACTCCGGGCCGATCTCTATGCCGGTGATGCCGAAGCCCCACAACTCGTGCTGAAGCGCATCGAAGTCGGCGGGCTCATCTAACCGCACGGAGAGTGTGAAATCCTCGGCGGCCAACTCCTTCCGTCGGATCGTGCCTCGCTGCCGAACGCAGTCGGCGCAGGCGGGATTCTCACAGAGCACGGCGGCGGGATCGTGCTTCAGGGCATCGACGGCGACTCGGACCGTGCCCGCAGCATCCATCAGCCGGCAGATGGCCTTCCCGATCCTGCCGGTCCGCATGACGCCCGCTTCCCGAAACAGCGGATCGAGGCCGATGAAGTCCCGATGCGGGCCGGGAAACCGCTGGAGGGTGATCTCGTGTACCCGGCCGTCTGAGGGGTCGCGGTATCGGGCGAACCGTGGCGTGAGATATGGGCTGTCGGCGTAGTCCTCTGCGGTGTGGAGGAGCGTATTGCGGTCCTGATCGACCCCGAGGAGCAGGACCTTCCCGCCCCACTCGATCAACTTGCTGAATGGTGTACCGAGTCCGCAGGCGGTCGTCGCCCTAACGTGATCGGCGATCAACTCCTCGGCACGCGCTCCGGACGCTGCGATCGGATGCGTCGGGTGGATGCTTCGGACGGTTTCCGGGCGCTTCCTGAACGTCTCAGTGATCGCGCCCATCTGAGACGGCGACTGATCGACCTCGAACACCTCTCCCGAAGTGATCGAGGGTATGTACAGCGTCGGCATGGCGATCGTGCCGCCCGGCCCGACGGCCTCGACCAGGGCATCGATGACAGAATCAGCGCCGCCCTCGACTCGTCCGATGCTCGAGAGCGCGCTGTGGACCATGAGGATGTCGCCCTCCCGCACGCCGAGTTCCCGCAGCCCGCGAACTATATCATCCTTCCCTATCACTCCCATACTCCCATTCTCCCGCTCCACGGCCGTAGGGGAGGCCTTCTACGGCCTCCCGCACCGGGCGGGCGTTGAAAGCCCGCCCCTACGGGACACTCTGGCTCGGCGGAATCAGCCGGAGCCTGATCTCGCCCTTCAATGTGTCGCCCGGCTTGAGTATCCGCCCGATGCCGTATGCGCCGTCGTACTCCGGTATACCCGTCGCCGAACCGCCGTAGTAATCGAGGACCTTCAGCGATACCGAGTCCACTCCCACCGTCGCTCGTACATGCTGCGTCCCGTCGGAGACCACCTCGATCCCCGCGCCCGTGGCGTTCGTCAGGCGGGCCGTGTATATGTTCCGCTTCGTGCTGCGAAAATCATTGCAGCCGAGGGGATGACCGTCGAGACCGTATGGCCGGTCCCCCGGGGGAACATCCTGCTCGACATCGGGATGCGCGACGGCGGTTCCAGTCGGTCGGCCGATGTGGTCTGAGGGATAGTACGACCATTCGGCCCGACGGTCCCATTCGAGCTTGTCGGAACTGAGCGGGAGTTCGAACTCCAGGCCGACCTCTCGCGAGGCTCTTTCGGGGCCGCTGTATGCAAAGTCGTAGCCGATCGCCACATCGCCCGAGTCGTCCATCGCGACCTGGAAACCTCCCCTGAAGTCATTCCCGTAGTCGCCCTTCCACTCCACACCGTCGGGATTCGTTTCGACCCCGGTGAACCGCCATCCCGCCGGGCTTACCCCGGAAGGACTCGCGTTGTCCATCACGTGGAGCGCGGGACCGGAGACGAGGATGACCTCACCGCCTGCGGTGGCCTTCATCAGCCCGCCGGTGTTTCGGTCGAACGCGATCTCGCAGCCGCTGCCGACGAGCCGCACCAGGGATGCCCCGCTGAGATACTTCACGGGCTCCTCGATCACACGCGCGGGCCGACCAGACCACTCCGGCTTGGGGATGTCGCGATCCCTGAACGTCAGGTTACACGCGTCAATCATCTGCTTATCGGCGCTCAGGAATTCGAGCGTGAGGATGTCGTCGGGCCCGGGTTGACGGACCGGTATGCTGAGTTCGCCCGACGTGCCCTGAGGCACATCGGCATGCACTTCGCCACTCTGCTTGCCCATCCGCCACTTGCAGGCGACATCCCTGAGATTCGTGAACGCATATCGGTTCTCGACCTGCACCTGGACCGACTTGCCGGGCATCGGAATGGCAAGCGGACTCTCGGCGATCTGCACCGGTGAGAAGAGCTTCTTCGTCAGCCACCACTCCGGCCTCGGTCTGCGCCAGCCGTCGATCGTCCCCCAGACGTAGTCGCCGACGATCCCGCGGCCCGGCATCTTGTAGATTCGATCGGCAAAGGTCATCCTCGGGTGGCCCGCGCGCCAGTAGCGCATGGCCGCACCCGGAACGAGCGCCTGGTCATCTATCCATGCCCAGATCATCACGCCCAAGTGGTGGTCGCTGTGGTAGATGGCGTCGCGCGGCTCGGGATGGGCGGTGACCCAGTAGTCGCGCAGGCCGGGATCGAGTTCCAGACCAGCGTAGAGTCCCCAGCCGTGGAAGTTGGCCATCCCCTCATCATACAGGACCGGCATGTTCAGGTCGGCGGTGTCCTTCATGCGCTGCATACTGGTCGGATTGTGATAGGTCGCGATCTCGAGGTTCCCGGACTGGCCGGCGCTGCACGGACGAGTCGGGTCGGATCGCTTCACCCAGTCCCAGTTGATGGCGAAGTTGCGCCCAAAGCCGCTTTCGTTGCAGAGGGACCAGATCGAGACACACGGATGGTTCCGGTCGCGCTCGATCAGTTCGCTCGTCACGCTGATGAAGAACGGCGCGTATCGCAGGTCGTTCGCATAGGTCTTCTCCGGGCCGAACATGCCGGTATCAACCCAGATGAACGGCGCTTCATCCTCGACATAGAGGCCCATCTCGTCGGCGAGATCGGGGACCGAGGGATGCGTGGGGAAGTGAGAGGTACGGATCGCGTTCAGATTGCAGCCCTTGATCAGTTCGAGGTCCTGGCGCACGACATCTTCGGTGACCGCCCTGCCCATCAGGGGGTGCGCGTCGAGCCGGTTCGTGCCCCAGAATTTCACGGGTTGGCCGTTGACCAGGTACGTCCGGCCTCTGATCTCGACTTCCTTGAATCCGAACCGCTGCTCGATCTGTGCCGAGGCCTGACCGGGGACGATCACCTCGGCCGTGATGCGGTAAAGGCGCGGGCTCTCGCAGTTCCACTGCTCGGGCGACGTGACTCTCGCCTTGAGAGTGACACGCCGCATCTCCCACGGGCCGAGGGTCACCTTCGCATCGAGCCCGGAGAGCGGGACCTGCTTGCCGCGCGGATCGATCACCGTGAGCCTGACCTCGGCGTCCTTGATCTCGCGGCTCTGCTCGTTGGAGACGTCCACATCGACCATCAGGTCGGCGTCGCGGTAGTGCTCATCGAAGTCCGTACTCAGGGCGAGCCGGGAAATGTGCGCGGGCTCGACGCAGAAGATCTCGATCGGCCGCCAAATACCTGCGAGATTCCAATAGGCGTAGAAGCTCATCCGGTCGAGATCATTGGCGAATGAGTGATCGTGCACCAGAATCTCGAACTCGTTCTCCTTGCCCGGCCTCGCGGCGTCGGTGAGATCGAGTTCAAAACCGGTCGCGCCCACGTGACCCCCGACCTTCTGACCATTCATCCAGATCTCCGCCTGGCTGTATATCCCGTGGGCCCTCAGCTTGATCCGCTTGCCGGCCCAATCAGCCGGGATCGTCACCTTCCTCCGGTACGCCGCGCGGCCCGATTCGGCGATGAATCCCTTCATCTCCCAGTGTGACGGCGTCTCGATGGCGTGCCAGTCGACGCCGGACTGATCCGATGGGAATCCCTCGGGCGGATCGACCGCGAAGTCCCATTTCCCATCGAGGGAGATGCGGCGCGAGCCGGCCTTGGGACACGGGGTCAGCCGCTTGGAGATCTCGTCGGCCTCGACTCGGGCGCGGCCGCTTCCGGCGGGCGAGTCAGCTTCGATGTCGAGTGATCCGGCGGTTCCTAGTGGCAGGTCGACCTGCCAGAGTCCGTTCGCACCGGTGCGGGCGGTCTGCTGCCAGGGTCCGACGGGGTTGCGGCCCGACACTTTGACCTCAGCGCCCAGGACGGGGTTCGCTCCATCGTCGGTCGAGACGGTACCTATGAGATGGCCGATCAGATCGCCGGCCACAGCGATGTCGAGCGTTTTCACGGCGCTCCCTTCCTCGGCGAAACAGAGGCTGCCGATCAGCAGCGTCAGAACGAATGCCGACACTATCTTCATCAATCTGTCTTCCTTGATTACAGCCTGTAGCCTAGCCCCTTGTGGGCGTTCGACGGGGACAAGCCCCTAGGCTACGGCTGTGCGAACGCCCACAAGGGGCTAGGCTACAGGCTGTCGATGAGCACCGCCCTGGCCGGGGATGCGCAGGCTCCCCGGATCGGCAGCGGGAGCACGATCAGCGTGCCGGTGCGTTTCTCGAACTGCTCCAGATTCATCAGTGGCGCGAGGAGGAGCACATCCTGCCTGAAGAAGCGCTCGAAGAATCCCTGCGGATCATCGAGGCTGTCCCATCGAGGGAGGTCAGCCCCGACCAGCGCAGGCCTCAGCGAGAGAATGTGGTCCATCGCCGCCGCAGAGAAATGCGGGGAATCGACGAGGAAGCGCGAATCCTCCCAGTTGCGTCCCCATTCGGTACACACGAGCACCGCCAACCCCTCTGGTATATCCGCAGTCAGGGGCAGGAGTTCCTCCACGCCGATGATCTCTCTCGGAGCTTTGGGCTTGAGGCGCAGGATGTGGGCGTCGAGAAACAGCTCGTCCGGGCGCAACTGATCGACCGTGCGCATCTCCGGAAACATGTGGGCGCCCGTCTCAAGATAAGTGCCGGTCTGGACGTTCATCGAAACATTCTGAGAGTAAGTCGGGTACGACACCCAATCCACGGGCGGGACCTGCTCCATGCTGAAAGGCTCATATGGTGGGCCGTAGGTCCACATGCCCTCGTAGATCGGCCCGGTGATGTCGAGTATTCGCGGCATGGTTGATCCCCCATCCCGGTATTCCGCAACAACTTCCACCGTTCCTGCCGACTGCGCTATGGTAGGACTACGGGCGGTAGCTAGATTGGTAAGAAAGAAAGCAATAATTTTTTCAGAAAGCCGTAGCTACTTGGACATATCTGTGGTATAATGGGGACGCAAGAAGGCCCTTGCTGTCCCACTTCAACTACAAACCGGCTTCCATGAAGGTCCCCGGCTGCGCGCACTCGAGTACAGGATGTGATCATCTCCTGTGCGAGCAAAGTCCGCCGAAGAGCGGACTAACTCTGCTCCATAACGGAGCATTTAGAGGCGTAAGCATGAAGCATGTCAAGGCAACAGGCCGCGTAAGTGCGGCCGAAACCTCCCTACCCGTCTCACCATGTGTTACCCGGCTACAGATGTACCTATCCCAAAAGGGCCATAAGGACAACTCCGTCTGGGTGATCGAGCATGCCTGAGTACCCGAAAACGACAACTTCAACACTCGATCTGTCGAAGCGCAGACCGTTGGCGCAACCCAAGGCCACGCCTGAGGAACTGCTCGAACGCGCAAACGCGCTTCTCCATGCGTCCGAGAGAATCCTGCAGGCCGGACGTGCCGAGGAGTTGCTGCAGATCACCGTGGATGCGGCGCGACATATCACCGGGGCGCGGCTCGCAGCGGCGGACTATGCGTGTTCCGACGGTGAATCTGCGATCGGGGCCAGCTCCGTAGATCCGACTCTCGGGACATTCCCGATGCTCGCCAGAACTCGCGGGCGGCTGCTCTTCGAGATCGCAAGGGCCGGCAAGTCAATCAGACTAACGGATGAACAGGTTCAGGCCGACGACACATGGAACCGTCTTCCGGCAGGCCATGTGCCGCTGCGCGGGCTTCTGATCATGCCGATCCCAGGACAGGGCCACATCCTGGTCTCCGACAAACCCGACGGCGGGGAGTTCACGCGTGATGACGAGGCCATCCTGGCGCGGCTTGCGGCAATCACATCGGGCGCCCTGCGGCTTCTCGAGGCAAGACACGAGGCCGAGCGGAGGGCCAAGCAGGCAGAAGACGGCCAGCGGACTCTCGACGCACTGATGGATTTCATCCCTGAGGGAATCGCAATCACCGACGGCGCTAACGTCACGATCCACAGGGTCAGCCGGCATGGACAGGAACTCGGCGGTCAGCATCACGAAGCCGTCGAAGGCATCCCTGTGGAGGATCACTTTGCGAACTGGGGCATCCTTGGCCCCGACGGGAATACTCTTGCGAACTCGGACCTTCCGCTGAGTCGCGCCGCCCGAAACGGCGAGATCACCGTCAACCAGGAATGGGTCATCGAGAGGCCGGACGGGACCAAGATCACTACGCTCTGCAGCGCCGCCCCGATACGCGACGAGAGCGGCGAGGTCGTCGGCGGAGTGATGGCATGGCGGGACATCACCGACATCAGGACGTCGCGGACCGAACTGGAGAAGGCCTATGAGCGCGAGCGGCATTCGTCGGAGGTCCTCCAGCGGGCCCTCGCCCCTCGGAAACTCTCCGTCGGCCCGGGTTACCGTACCGCCAGCAGATACCTTCCCGCTCATTCGGGACATGAGATCGGCGGGGACTTCTACGACGTTTTCACTACCGATGGCGGCAAGGTAGCCGTCCTCATCGGGGATGTCGCGGGCAAGGGACTCGACGCAGCCGGACTCGCGGCCGCCACTCGCAGCACGGTGCGCGCATTCGCGTTCAAATCATCATCCGCAGGCGAGGCCCTCACTCACGCGAATTGCGTTCTGTATCCCCAGCAGCCCTGGGGCTCGTTCGTGACCGTGTCACTGGCAATCATCGACCCACCCACCGGCCAGATCACCTACGCCAGCGCCGGACACCCGCCGGCGGCGGTTCGACGTGAGAACGGAGACATCGAGTTCTTCGAGATCGGCTGTCCACCGTTCGGCCTGGCGGAGGACATGGAGTTCGAGGAGCACGGATTCGATCTCTTCCCTCGCGACAAGATCGTCTTCTACACGGATGGGGTCTCCGAGGCGCGGCACGACGCAACTCTATTCGGAACCGAGGGGGTCGAGCGGATACTTCGGAATCACGGCGATTGTGCACCCGATGACTTCCTGAACAAGCTGCTCGGGGCCGCCGGCAAGTGGGCTCAGGGGCAGCTCAAGGATGACGCCGCCGTCATAGTGATCGAGCGCGCAGCCAACGATTGACTGACGTGAGACTCTAGACTTTAGGCTTTGGACTTTCGACCTTCGACTCCCCTCCGTGATATAATCTCCCCGCAATGATCTACGCCGATTGCCCGCCACTGCCCAGGGAGTTCTACCTCCGGGACACCATCGAAGTCGCGAGATCGATCCTCGGCAAGGTGATCGTCCACCGCACGCCTGAGACTCTGATCGCCGGGCGGATCGTCGAGGCCGAGGCATACACGAGCAATGACCCGTCATGCCACGCGTGCCGTGGGATGACGAAACGAAATGCCCAGATGTTCGGTGAGCCGGGGCATGCGTACATCTACTTCACTTACGGAATGTACTACTGCCTGAACGCCGTGACAGCGCCGGAGGGGGTCGCCGAGGCGGTGCTCATCCGGGCGGCCGAGCCGCTCCAGGGCATCGACCTGATGGTGAGGAATCGGGGCACGGACGTGTTGACCAATCTCGCGAGCGGACCGGGGAAGCTCTGCATGGCGTTCGGGCTCGAAAAGAGCCAGAACGGGCTCGACCTCACCGGCAGCGACCTCATGATCGTCGACGACGGCTTCGTCCCCAGCGAGATCGTGACTGCCACGCGCATCGGAATCCGCCTCGCCACCGACTACCCCTGGCGGTTCTACGTCAAGGGCAACCCACACGTGTCACGGCGGTAAATTCGAAATTCGAAGCTCGAAATTCGAAACAAATCCGAATGACTGAAATCAGAAAAGGCAAACAAACCGCTGCGGATGGGTCGTTTGCCTTTTGCTTGTTTGCATTTTGTTTCGAATTTCGAGCTTCGAATTTCGAATTTTGCCCTCAGGCTATCTCTTCGTCGGTGAGGTAACACGCCGGGTCGGGCGCCCAGATGTCGCTGTGGACCGCCTCCGCTCGGACGCGGAAGTTTCCGTTGCAGATATCGAGCCACTTGCACGAGGCGCATCGCCCGGTCAGCAGCTTTTTGCGGTCTTTGAGACCGGCCATCAGCGGGTCGGAGGTGTCCGTCCAGATCTCGCTGAACGGACGCTCCCGGACATTCCCGAACGAGTGATGCCACCAGAACTGATCGGCGTGGACGTTGCCCTCGTTGTCGATGTCCGCGATGCCGATCCCGGAGCTGTTCCCGCCGTTCCATTCGAGGAGCTGGAGCACCTCGTCCACGCGGGGACTGCCCTCTCGGAGCATGCGCATGTAGAGGTACGGCCCGTCGCAGTGGTTATCGACGGTGAGGATATCGACATCGAGCCCGCGCCGCATCATGTCCGCCGTGCGATCGATGATCAGGTCAACGGCCTTCCGCGATTCCTCGTGCGTAAGGTCATCCGCCTGCATCGCGCTTCCACGACCGGTGTAGACGAGGTGGTAGAAGCACGCGCGGTTGATCTTGTGCTCCTCGATGAAGTCGAAGATGCGCGTCGAGCTGCTCGTAGTTGTGGCGCGTGAGAGTCAGCCGTAGACCGACCTTCTGCCCGACGGCGACGCAGTTGTCGAAGCCGCGCATCGCCGCCTCGAACGCGCCTTCCTTTCCGCGGAAGAAGTCGTTCGACTCGCCGATCCCGTCCAGGCTGAAATGCCGACGTAGCCGAAATCGGTCTCCTTGATGCGCTCGGCGACCTTCTCCGTGATGAGCGTGCCGTTCGTCGAGATCACGGGCCGGATGCCGAGTTCCTTGCAGAGCGCGGCGTTCTCGTACATGTCCTCTCGGATCAACGGCTCGCCGCCGGAGAAGAGGAACACCGGCGCGCCGAACTCGCCGAGGTCGCGGATGATCGTCTGGATCTCCTCGGTTGACATCTCGTTCGGATACGCCTTGTTGTCGGAGTCGGCGTAGCAGTGGATGCATTTGAGGTTGCACCGGCGCGTCCCGTTCCAGACCACGATCGGCTTCTTGTCGGCCGAGTACTGGAGCAGGTGCGCGGGCATCCCCTCGCTCTTGCGTCCATATCGAAGCGGGTCACCGGTCGTCGCCGTCCCGCAGTATAGTTTTGTTATTCCAATCATTGTTTTCCCTTCTTCACCGGGCCAGGCACGGAGGAATCCATACGCCTCTTCCTCTAAGGGTCAGCCGCGTTCGAACTCCAACGTCAACCGCCTGACTCAAGAACTGCCGATCGCGAAACGCACGAAGCAGATTCTTTGAGTCCATCCTAAGAACGAGACTCCGAACAACCCACTTTGGATCTGGAGCAAGCGTGAGCAGTTGTATGGCATCTCTGGCCTCATCAGAGGTCAGGTTGCGCAAGCCAGGGCATGTCCTGAATTCTGCAAAGGCATCGTCCAGAGCAGCTTCCTTCGAACCGATCTGTGCGTAGACTCCATCATAAACTTGCTCGAACCGGCGCAGGTGCACCGCAGTGGAAAATCCTCTGTGCATCCGCATCAGCATGTAGCCGACAAACAGCACTATGAATACTCCGACGATGCCTATCACGATCCAGATCGTCACGGCTGACTCCAGTTGACCGCACGATCAGCAGGCTAGCCTACCGTCGCACGTTCCGTTGTCTGTACGGTACTCCTATTGCGAGGCTTTGATCTCAGGTCTGGAGGTTCGAACAAAGGCTTTCCAGTCCTGACTGTTCTCTGCTCGCTCGACTACCTCGAGAACATAATCCAGGTCTTGTCCCACGAGCCGCCAATACTCATCCGGGTGGGACAGCAGGTCCTTGCGGTACAACTCGCTGCACGTCGCAGCTTTGGAAGCGAGGCCCTGATCTGCGACCCCAGGTTTCGGTGGTTTGAGTAAGATATTGGAGACAACCCGAAGGTAAAGAAGAAGCACGAATCGGAGCACGTTTATGCCAACTGACAAGACGGTTTCATCATAGGCAAAACCGAACCCCAATGGTTCCTTTTGCCCTTCCTTACCTATCTCTACCACTTGCCGAAGCACCGTTATCTCGTAGCAATGAGCCATGGATGATAGAACTGCGTACTCAGTCCACCCCAGTCGGAGTTGATCCCTGACAAGATTGGTTAGCTGGAACTGCCGAACACCTTTTCCCTTTGGCCCGAAACTCCAGTAGGTGTCGTCCGGGTACAACGACACATGTACTATCCGAAAGAAGGCTTCGTAAGCTATTCGCATCAGCGCGAAAGCATCTTCATAGTAGCCCCTCACTAGTCTATCGAATGCTGAATAGATTGGTTTGATATTCTCTACGGTGAAGACGAACTGCACCAGTCTGTGTCCTGGCCATTCCTTCCTATCTGCCCCGAAGTTAACGTAGCCTGCAATATCCACCAGCACCTTATAGGTGCACTCAAACTGATTCACGAATCGACCACGTTTGTCCAGAACCAGTGCCAAGTGCTCCTCTTCGCGCTCTCTGATCCAATCGGTGACGTCGCGGCCTGGGTTCTCTTGGCAGAAGGCGTCGAACTCTCGAGTCAGAGCCTCAATATCGATGCCTGATCCCATGTCAGTCATGGGCGAGCGCTCCTCCCAAGCGTTCCTGCAACGCTCTCACCAACCCCTCGATCGTGTAGTCCTCCGCGACGATGTCCGGCTTGAGGCCGTGCTCCTCGGCGGTCTGGGCCGTGATCGGGCCTATACAGGCGATCGTGACGCCCTCGAGGACCGACTCCCGGCCGACGAGCTGCACGAAATTCTTCACCGTCGAGGAGCTTGTGAACGTGATGATATCGATCTCGCCCTTCTGAAGCATCTCTTTGATCGGCGGCGCGCAGGACTCCTCGATCACCGTTTGATAAGACGTCACGACATCGACCTGCGCTCCCTTTTCCCGGAGCTTCTCCGGCAGGACTTCGCGCGCGTCTTTCGCCCCCGGAATCAGGATGCGCTTCCCGGCAGGGTCACTGAACTCCTCGGCGACCGATTCCGCGACAAACTTCGACGGGGTGAAATCGACCCTCACTCCCAGACTCGCGATCGACTCAGCCGTTGCCGGACCGATCGCGCCGATCTTCGGTCCCTTGAGCGACCGCACGTCGCGCCCAAGCTGGTGCAGGCGGTCGACCGCAGCACGAACGGCGTTCGCGCTCGTGAAGAGCACCCAATCGTATGTCTCTATACGCTCCAAGGCGGCATCGAGTTCGTCAAAACTCTCCGGCGGCGAGATGCGGATGACCGGGAACTCGATCGGTTCCGCACCCTGCTCCCGGAGGAGTTCGGACAGCTCGCTCGCCTGGTCGCGGCTCCTCGTGACGAGCACCTTCTTCCCGAACAGCGGCCGGTTGTCGAACCAGCGCAGCTTCTCCCGCAGATTGACGACCTCGCCGACGACGGTGACCGCCGGCGACTTGAACCCGGTGGATTGCACCTTCTCCACAATGTCAGTGAGCGTCCCGACGAGCGTCTCCTGCTCGGTCCGCGTGCCCCATCGGACTAGCGCAACCGGGGTCGATGGATCGCGTCCGTTCGCCGTCAACTGCGAAACGATGTTCGGCAGGTTCTCCACGCCCATGAGGAAAACGAGGGTATCGAGCCCGAGGGAGATCTTATCCCACTTGATGCGCGACTCCTCGCCTTTCTCGTGGCCGGTGATGATCCCGAGCGCCGAGCAGCAGTCCCGATGCGTGACCGGGATGCCCGCGTATGCCGGGGCCGCGATCGCCGAGGTGACTCCCGGCACTTCCTCCCACTCGATGCCCTGCTCGACGAGGGTCTCCGCCTCCTCGCCGCCGCGCCCGAAGACAAACGGGTCGCCACCCTTCAGGCGCGTGACGGTCTTGCCCTCCTTCGCCTTGTCCACGAGCAGTTGGTTGATGTCCCCCTGCTTCATGGTATGCGCGCTCGACGCCTTGCCGACGTAGATCAACTCGGCATCATTCCGTGCGCAGGCCAGAATCGAGGGATGCACCAGGCGATCGTATACGATCACATCCGCCTTGCGGATGCACTCCATTCCCTTCACCGTCAACAGACCCGGATCACCGGGTCCTGCACCAACTAGATAGACTCTGCCGTTCATATTCACACTCGCCAAATTCGAAATTCGAACTACGAAATCCGAAACAATGAAGCAAAAAGCAAATCAGAAACCAAACCTTACCTTGCCAAAGCTGTTCAACTTTCGCCCTGGACTTTTCGCATGATTGCGCCGAAGATGTTCATCAGCTCGGTGGCCTCCTGCACGAACTTGCCTCTGTCTTTCTCGATATCGGGACTGCCTTGCGTTTCAATCAATCCCAGCCAGTAGCGGCACTCCTTAGCTTCCTTGCGACAGATCTTGATTCGCATCAGGAAGTCCTTCTTGCTCAGCCCATCATTTGCCTCGATGTAGTTCGCGCCAACTGACCCGGATGCTCTGACAAGCTGCTTTGAGTCTTCGGTGTTGGCCAGAGTCTTCGGAAGCGCTCTGATGAACGTCCGTACGTCCTTAGCGAACAGGAAAGTCCTATCCTCAAGATCATACCGCTTTCCACCCTGTCCCTCGGTCATGCGCCACTCCTCGGACATCGGCTTTGGTGCTTCGAATTTCAGGTTTGCCTTACTGTTTCGAATTTCGAGTTTCGGATTTGGCTCTTGGTTTCGTGCTTCGGATTTCGAATTTGCCTTATTGTTTCGAATTTCGAGTTTCGGATTTCGAATTTGACAACACCGAGTCCTTTGGGGTCTCGTTCAACTCCGGATAATCAAGATTGTAGTTTAGGCCGCGGCTCTCCTTGCGGGAGATCGCCGATTCGATGATCAGTGAGGCGGTGGTGACCATGTTCCGCAGCTCGAGCAGTTCACTGGTGAGCCGGCCCGTTGCGTACAGCTTCTCGACCCGGCATCCCAGTTCGCGGATTTCGTCTTTCGCCTTCTGAAGTCGCTCGTTCGTGCGCACGATCCCGACATACCGCCACATCGTTCGCTGAATCTCAGCCTTGAGGCCGTCGACGACATCGGGATCGATCTCCACGGTGTGCGCGGCTTTCTGGAAGTCGGGAATCTCCTCATCACCACCGACCGACGCGTATTGCATCGAGTCGCTGACCGCCCTGTGCGCAAAGACAACCGCCTCCAGTAGCGAGTTCGATGCGAGCCGATTCGCGCCGTGGACTCCGGTGCAGGCGACTTCTCCACACGCGTAGAGCCGCTCGATCGAGGTCCGCGCGTTCACGTCGGTCAGCACGCCGCCGCAACTGTAGTGCGCCGCCGGGACGATCGGAATCTGCTCCGTGGTGATATCTATGCCCACCGAGAGGCACTTCTGGTGGATGGTCGGGAAGCGCTTCCTGATGTGCTCGGGGTCGAGATGAGTCACGTCCAGGAAGACGCACTCGTCGCCGCTCTTCTTCAACTCGGCGTCGATCGCGCGGGCGACGATATCCCTCGGCGCGAGGCAGCCCATCTCGTGGTAGTTCTCCATGAACGTGCTGCCGTCTTTGAGCCGGAGGATGCCGCCCTCTCCTCGGACTGCCTCTGAGATGAGGAACGACCGCGCATCCGGGTGGTGGAGCGAGGTCGGATGGAACTGGATGAACTCCATGTTGGCGATGTCCGCGCCCGCTCGGAACGCCATCGCCACGCCGTCGCCGGTCGCGATCTCGGGGTTCGTGGTGTGGAGGTAGACCTGACCCGCGCCGCCGGTCGCGAGCATCGTAACTCTCGCGCGGAAAGTGGTGACTTCCTCGGTCTCGGTGTCGAGCACGTATGCCCCATAGCAGACCAGGCCATCCTCACTCGGTCTGGTGATCAGATCGATCGCATACTCGTGCTCGAAGACGCGGATGTTCTCCTGATGCTTGCACTGAACGATCAACGCGCGCTCGATCTCGTGACCGGTGAGGTCGGCGGAATGGAGGATGCGCCTCATGGAGTGTCCGCCCTCGCGGCCGAGCGCGAACTGGGTCTCGCCGGTGGGCGTCTTCTCCCTGCTGAACTTCACGCCGAACTCGACCAGTTCGCGGATTCGGTCGGGCCCTTCCTTGACGAGAATCTCGACCGCCTCCTCGCAGCAGAGGCCTGCCCCCGCCACGAGTGTGTCGCGGATATGAAGATCGAACTTATCATCCGGGCTGGTGACTCCCGCGATCCCACCCTGGGCGTAGTTCGTATTCGATTCGGTATCGCTCTTTTTCGTGACGAGTGCGACCCTGCCGAGCTTCGACACCTTGAGCGCGAAACTCAGGCCTGCAATGCCGCTCCCGAGAACGAGATAATCTACATCGATAACTGCCATGAAAGCTTCTCTTTTCATTGCCGCCGGAAGCGCATTCCCGGCCGCGTCTGTCTTCGCTTTTTCCGTAGCAATTATCTCACTTCATGGCAGTCTGAGTCAACACGTCGCGTTGTGTCGGGTGCATTTCCGCAGAGTGGGTGCGCCTCTCGATATGCCGCCAGAGCGGCTACTCGAGGAGATCGGTGTTTGGGTTACCGGGGGAAACCAACCGTCTAGTGTCGAGTAGGTTTCTCTGGAAACCATATCGAGACACGGTGGCATTGCCACCCACTGAACTCGAATGCACCCCGTTGTGTCTTGGGGCGGTTGCTTGTTTCCGGCTCACCAGCATGATATACTCTCATGTCTCCACTGAATCTGCAAGCAGCGTCGAGGTGCAACCTATGAGTTCTACGCTTTTCAAGAAGATTGACTATTCCCTTTCCAAACTGCTGCTCGACATAGAACAAGGAGAGATAGGGCTGCCTGACATCCAGCGGCCGTTTGTGTGGGACGCGGCAAAGGTCAGAGACCTATTTGACTCCATGTACAAAGGCTTTCCCGTGGGTTACCTTCTCTTCTGGTCGAACGACCACATGGATAGGACACGGCACATCGGAGCTACTGACAAGCAGAACCAGATACCGAGATTGCTCATCGTCGACGGCCAACAGCGCTTGACTTCGCTATATGCAGTCCTCAACGGAAGACCTGTGGTGACCAAGGATTACGCTGTGAGCCATATCAGGATAGCCTTCAGGCCTAGGGATGCGCAGTTCGAGGTGACGGACGCCGCGGTGGTCCGCGACCCGGAGTTCATCCCTGACATAAGCAAGTTGTGGTCCACCGAGATGTCGCGCAACCGCTTTGTCAAAGATTTCATCGCCAGACTGCGGCAGAGCCGAGAGGTTTCGGAGGACGAGGAGGACCATCTTTCCGAGAGCGTCGACAGGCTGTATGACGTGCAGAACTATCCTTTCACTGCAATGGAGATATCTTCGACTGTTGGCGAGGAACAGGTCTCTGACATCTTCGTCCGCGTGAACAGCAAAGGAGTGACGCTAAAGCAGGCTGACTTCATACTTACCTTGCTGTCGGTGTTTTGGGATGAGGGAAGGGCACAGCTGGAGCTCTTCTGCCGCGACTGCCGACAGCCAGTGCCTGCTGGTGGAGCGGCATCAGCTTTCAACTATTTCATGCAGCCGGACGCTGACCACTTGCTTCGAGTCTGTGTTGGGCTTGGCTTCAAACGTGCTCGTCTGCAACACGTCTATTCGATACTTCGGGGAAAGGACCTGGAAACGGGTGAGTTCTCAGATGCGCGTCGTGAAGAGCAGTTTGAAGTATTGAAGGCGGCTCAGGCACAGGCGCTCAGTCTGACGAACTGGCACCAGTTCCACAAGGTACTTATCCGGGCAGGTTTTCGCAGCAAGAGCATGATCACGTCGGAGACTGCTCTCCTATACTCCTACGTCATGTTTCTTATCGGCAGATGCGTGTACGAAGTGGATCCGTACGAGTTGCGGGATGTGATGGCTCGATGGTTCTTCGTAACTGCCCTAACTGGTAGATACACCGGCTCTCCGGAGACTGTGATGGAGTCCGACCTCGTACGGCTCAGGGGGGTGACAACTGGCGCAGGCTTCCTGTCCACGCTGAACCAGACAATGGCGACTACGCTCACGGACGACTACTGGAGCATCACTCTGGTCAATGAACTCGAGACCGCTTCCGCACGTACGCCGCTCTGGTTTGCCTATCTGGCGGCGCTGAACCTTCTCGATGCGAAGGTTCTTTTCTCGAAGATGAGAGTATCTGAGTTGCTTGATCCTGCGCTGAGGACAGTAAAGTCATCTACAGAGCGGCACCACTTGTTCCCAAAGGATCATCTCAGCAAACAGGGCATCACCGAAGTCCGGGAGACCAACCAGTTGGCGAACTATGCCCTCGTCGAGTGGGACGACAATATCGCCATTTCCGGGTCGCCACCCAGTTCGTACTTCCCCCTATACGCCGCCAGATGTGGCCCGGTTGAGTTGCGCGATATGATGATGCACCATGCGCTGCCACAGGGATGGGAGTCAATGGATTATTGGGGATTCCTGGAAGAGCGAAGACGTCTGATCGCTCGGGTTGTCCGGCAAGGCTACATAGCGTTGTCTGAATCTGTCTCCGGAGAGTAGCCGTGCCGAGGGGTGAGATCGCTGGCATTCCTAGACGTACCGCAGTTCGGCGAGGATGCGGTCCGCGCCGGCGGAGAGGAGGATATCGGCCAGTTCGAGGCCGAGTTCCTCGGGCTGATCGGGAGGACCGATCACCTTGCCACGGACGACTTGAGAGCCGTCGAGGCTTGCGACCACTCCGTCGAGGACCAGCATGCCGTCCTCCATCCGGGCGAGCGCCCCGATCGGGACCTGGCAGCCTCCTTCGAGGACCTTCATGAGCGACCGCTCGGCTCGAACGGCCAGGTGTGTCTCAGGGTGATCGAGGACTCGGAGGAGCGCGAGCGTCTCGGCATCGTCGCTGCGCGCCTGGATCGCCAGCGCGCCTTGACCAACCGCTGGGAGCGATATCTCGGGCGGGAGCTTCTCGGTGATCCGGTCAGACCAGCCCATGCGGTTCAGCCCGGCGCACGCGAGGATGATCGCGTCGTACTCGCCCTCATCGAGCTTTCGAAGGCGCGTGTCGAGGTTGCCCCGGACATCCAGTATTTCCAAATCGGCTCGGTAGTTGTGGAGTTGAGCCCGTCTTCGCAGGCTGCTGCTCCCGATCCGTGCGCCGGTGGGCAGATCGGCGAGTCCCAGCCCGTTCGAAATCAATGCGTCGCTCGGATCCTGGCGCTCCGGGACCGCCGCGATGCAGAGGCCGTCCGCCATCTCGGTCGGGACGTCTTTCATGCTGTGGACGACGAAATCGACCTCGCGAGCCAGGAGCGCCTGCTCGAGCTCCTTGACGAAGAGGCCTTTGTCGCCGATCTTGGCGAGCGGGACATCGAGGATCTTATCGCCCTTCGTCTTGATGATCTGCACCTCGACTTCGAGGCCCGCATGCGCATGCCTCAGGCACTCCACTATCTGATTCGACTGTGTGAGAGCAAGCGCGCTCCCCCGCGTCCCGACTGTCAGTTTGCGCATCCGATGCCTACCTCTTGTCTGTCTCGTGCGGGACGACGTCGCAGGTCTCCTGATAGAAGGTCAGCATCCGTTCCTTCAGCTTGGCCAATTCTGTTGAGAGCGACGGATCGTCGATCTTGTTGTGGAGTTCCTGCGGATCCTTGCGCAGGTCATACAACTCGTCCGATTCGTAGAGCCTGCGGACGTACTTGAAATCCTTCATGCGACACATAGTCGCCTTGGTGTGCTCCGGCCCCTCGCTCTGCTGCAGGTTCACGCGCGGCCAATAAAGCCCCGTCGGCACCTGGGAGCTTGAACTCTCAAGCTCCATGCAATGCCGCTCGCCATGGAGCCGTCCGCCCTCGCAGAATACCGCGTCCCGATGCTCGTCGGTCTCCCCGGCGATCAGCGGCAGGAGCGACTTGCCGAAATGCGTGTGCTTCGGCTCGATCCCGGTGAGCGCCTCGACCGTCGCCGGGAAGTCGATCAGTTCGACGAGGGCATCGCTGACACGGGGCTTCACCTTGACCCCCGCGGGCGGCTTCACGATAAATGGCACGCGTGAGAGGCAGTCCTCGAACGTGTTCTGGTTCTTCTCGACGAGGCCATAATCGCCGGTGAAGTCGCCGTGATCGCTGAACATGAAGACCGCCGTGTCGTCATAGATGCCGGCGTCCTTGAGCGCGTCCATGACCATCCCGAACTGGTGATCGACGCGGGCGCACATGCCGTAGTACGTCGCCCGGAGTTCCGTCCATCGGTCCTCAGTCCAGGTGTCGAGGTTCTGGCGCTCGTAGATGCCTCTGACCATGCTCGGCTTCCCTTCCCATCCTTTGGGAGTCGGCGCGCGTTTGGGCAGCTTGCTCCGGTCGATCATGCTGAACCAGGGCTCCTCCACCCCATACGGGCAGTGCGGATATCCGAGTGAGAGGAAGATGCAGAGCGGCTGATCCTCGGGTCGATTGCGGATGAAGTCGACCGCGCCCAGGACGTTCGCCCAGTCGTTGTCGTAGTATGTCCCCTCACCGGGAGTGTCGAGCTTGCCGACGTAGAACGAGTAGTAGGTGTCGCTCCCAGGCTCTCCGCGCCATTCCTTCTGGCGATCGAGGCCTCGCCCGGCCTGTACGGGTCGAGTCGGCCTGTACTTGAGCGTGCGGTACGGGTCGATCGGGAGCTGGCCCGGCACGAGGTCGTTCTTTCCGCCCCACCAGACGAAGTACCCGGCGTCCTTGAGCGTCTTGAGCAGGACCGGCTCGTCCGCGTGCATCATGTGGTACATCGTGCGGTGGCCTCTGACGTGAGGGTACCAGCCGCTCATGAATGAGCACCGACTCGGCGTGCAGACGGGGTTCTGGCAGAAGGCGTTCCGGAACGAGACGGCGTCGCTCTTGACGATCTCATCGAGGTTCGGGGTGACCGCCCCGGGATTGCCCACGTGCCCGAGTACGTCGCCCCTCCACTCGTCGGGGTTGAAAATGATGATATGAGGTTGCCCGGCCATAAGTGATCTCCTCGGCTTTGACGCTGCCGTTGACATGTTCGACGAGTAGCCCCCGAGAATCCTGCGGGCTACTCGTGCTCGTGGTTATGCGTCAACTCGTGCATGTGAGGATGGACGTGGACCTGGCCCTCGTGCCTGTGGGCATGAGCGTGGATGAGATTCACCGAGAGAAGCAGATCGAGGTCCGCCAGCGCCGCCATCAGCGGTCCGTCGTACACGAGGCGGTGCTCCTCCGACAGGATCAGCGCCCGGTCCGCGACATCGGCGGCAAAGCTCAGGTCGTGGGTGCAGGTGATGAACGTCATCCTGCCCTGATGGAGTGCGCCCAGATACTCGACGAGCCACTGCTGCGTCCGTGGATCGAGACCGGCGCTCGGCTCATCGAGAAGGATCACCTGTGGCCCGCACGTGAGCAGCCCGGCCAGCGCCACCTTCTTCTTCTCTCCTCCGCTCAGCATTCCCGGAGAGCGCCCCCGCAGCCCTTCGATTCCGAACAGCCGCAGGGTGTCCTCAAGCCGCCGCTCGACCTCCTTGATCGGCAGGCGGAGTTGCATCGGCCCGAACGACAGCTCCTCCTCGACCGTGGAGCAGAACAATTGCGCGTCGGAATTCTGGAATAGCAGCCCGACTCTCTGCCGAAATTCCCGGGAGAACGGCGGCGTCTCGACCGTCTCCTCGGTGAGCGCCGTACCGAAGGCCTCGATCCGGCCCTCGGAGGCGAAGTAGAGGCCGTCGAGCAGGTGGAGCAGGGTCGATTTCCCACTCGCGTTTGCGCCGAGGATCGCGATTCGTTCGCCCTCCCGGACTTCGAAGGTCATATCGGTCAGCGCCGGCTCCCCACCGGGATACAGGTAGCTGACTTTGTCGAGCGTGTAAACCATGCCACTCCTATCGACGGGCGACCGTTGAAGGATCGCCCCTACGGCTCCCACGGCGACCGTTGAAGGATCGCCCCTACGGCTCCCACGGCGACCGTTGAAGGGTCGCCCCTACGGCATCCGATCGAGGATCAGGAACGCGGCCACCGTCAGTATGGTCCCGGTGACCCAGATCACATCCCTGAGCCTCAGTCCGGGCACGGGAGCGATGCGGGTCTCACCGTCGAATCCGCGCGCCACCATCGCGTGATGCGTCTCCTGGGCGAGGCGGTACGTCCGGCGGAACAGACTGCCGATCCCCGCCGCGACCCACCGCTGCTCCTGCCTTAGGGAACGCTCCGCGATCGTCCGGCTCAGTTTCGCCAGGTGGATCTCCTCCGCCGCTCGAAGCAGCACGGAGAGGTATCTCTGCATCATCGCGAGCACCATCCCGAACGCCCTGGGCATCCCGAGCCGTCGCAGCCCGTTCAGCAGCGCCGCTCGGTCGGTCGTCGCAACGAGCAGGAACGCCAGGGTGATACAGGTCGTCGACCGGAGCAGAAGCCGTGCGGCCACGATCAGTCCATTCCACGTAATGCTGACAGGCAGCGTCCACGGGCCGATCCGATCGAAGAGCGAAACGGCCGGCGCTCCCGGCGTGACGACGTTGAGCACCGCGGGCAGGGCGATCGCCAAGCTGAATAGCGGCACACCGAGCCACATTCGAGTGAGCCGTCCGAAGCTGATCCCGCTGATGAGGACGACCGAGGTCACGACGACGAACAATGCTGCGAGAGGAATCAGACTGTGGAGCAGTGTGGCCGCCACGATCAGGATGACGAACCCAGCGATCTTCGCCCGAGGTTCGATGTGCGAGAACCGGGACTCAGTGGCACACTCGCCGGCCATCTCGCGGGCAAGGGCTTCCCCGAGACTCGCCAGCGCGCGCCTGACGGTGTTGCGCTTTCTATGACTCTTCTTCGCTCTCACGTCGTGCAAGTATCCTGCCCAGAAGCAAAGTCAGCGCGACCACAATGACCACGCCGATCACCGCGGACAGTATATAGGAGACGCTGAGTGTGTGCAACGGGGCGCTCTCCTGTCCTTTGAGGGCGTAGTCGGGCATCGGAGCGTGCCAGAGATCGGCAATGCGGCCCAGCCCGCCCGGCACGTGGCCGACCATCTTGTCGAGTTCATCCGCGCTCCACTCGCCCCACGCCGATCCCGCGCCGAACCTCGCCGGTATGATCAGTCCCAGCGGGGAGAGGATGATGAGCGCGCCTAACGCGATCCAGAGCTTCTTCATCGCTTTGCCCCCAGCAGAGACGCATCCGCCTTCTGGAGATACGCCACCACCAGGCCGGTGACTACCGCCTCCACGACTCCGAAGAACAGCAGGTGCTCGACCGCCATTACACCTACCGCGACCTTGAGCCCATAAGGAGAATAGAGCGCTCGTCCGGCCGCATCATGGGCGATGAGCGGCTGGATGCCGAGCATCACCGCAGTCGCGAGCGCCGCCGCGTTGATCCCGACGTATCCGCCGAGTGCCGCGCCGATCCACCGTCTGCGCGAGGTAGCTTTCGACCGCCCCGCGATCAGCCGGTAGACGCCGTATCCCGCGAATGGCATCACCATTGCCATGTTGAGGCAGTTCGCCCCTATCGCGGTGATGCCACCATCGCCGAACATCACCGCCTGCACGATCAGCGCGACCGAAACCGCGAGACATGCGGCCCATGGTCCGAGCAGTACCGCGATCAATACGGCACCGACGGCATGGCCGGTCGAGCCGCCGGGGATCGGGATGTTGAACAGCATGATCACGAAGCTGAATGCCGCGCCGAGTGCGAGCATCGGAACCTGCCGACTGCGCAGAGTCCGGCCGACGATCCGCGACGCCGCCACCCAGAACGGGGCTGCCACTATGTACGCCGCACCGTAGGTCTGCGGCCCGAGATATCCATCAGGAATGTGCACGGCTATCACCCTTCTCCTTTGTGCCCGTATGCTCCGCCAAGAACGAAGTGCATGGTAAACCGCATGTCCCCACCGTCATTGGGAAACGCCACCCCCGACGTGATCCCAAACCGGTCGTTAGCCTGGTAGCTGAATCCTACGGAGGAGTTGTTACCATCGCCGCTCGTGTAATCAGCCATCAGTATCAGCCTGCTGGTGACAGCCTTGTCTACCCCTGCAAACCATTGGCTGCTGCCGTCGATGCCTGCAACTCCCAGGTGTCCCCGCACTGCGCCGAGATCCTTGGCAGCTACGGCATAGGGACAGCTCTTCAGGTGTTTGCCCATGTCGCAGATGCCTACAGCAATCGCCGGGTTGCGATCACCTTCGCTGAGCACGAGGCGTTTTGCATTCAGCAGCACATGAGTCTCGGCCCCTTTGCTGACGTCGTAATCCAGACCCGCTTCGAGGCTGGGGGTCAGCCCGAGTTCGGCGTTCAGTATCCATGTCTTCTCATTTCCCCGTGCAAAAGTGCCATCGCACTGAATCTCAATAGAGTACATCCCGTTCCCGACCATGTCCGCCGTCGGAATGAACGCCAACCCGGTGTAGCACGCACTTGCCGGCAAGCCCGCCATTCCCATCTGGACCATTGCCGCCATTATCGCACGCGCGGCGAGCCCAAGTAAACGGGCTTTCACACCCGTAACTGCTACGAATCTCACAATCGTGTTACCTCCTTGGCAAGAAAAGATCGTCTACCGAAACGACCTTCCTGTAGTCGTACACACCAGCTTGCCATGCTTGACTCCTCGGGTGCTGATCAGCCGGTCCGCGATCGATCGGATCTGCTCGCTCGAGCCTCTTACCACTATCACCTCGAGGCAGTTGTGCTCGTCGAGGTGGATGTGGGTCGTGCAAACGATCGCGTCGTGGAACTCGTGTTGGAGGCCGGTCAGAGTATTGGACAACTCGCGCACCTCGTGGTCGTAGACGATTGTTACCGTGCCGACCACCGACCCCTCGTCTCCTCCTTCCCATTCGCGTTCGACCAAGTGCTCGCGCATGATGTCGCGGATCGCCTCAGAACGCGTCCGATAGCCTCTGCTTCGAATGCTCTCATCGAAGCGCTTCACCAACTCAGACGGTATTGAGACCCCGAAACGTGTCAGATCAGACATGTTGTAGCACCTTCTGCATAATGGTAACACCGACCCGGCTCCGTGTCAAGCAGGAACTTGGGAGAATTATTTCTCTCGCACTGCGGTCTACTCCCGCTGCCAGTTGAAGCTCGTCTTGATGCTCCAGAGCTTGCCGGATGCCACGAGGTAGAGAAACGACGCGCCCAGAAAGATCAGGAAGACTCCACAGATGACCACCACCGCGCGGTAGATCTCGGGGCTGATGAACGCGCGACCTGTGACGATCGCCGCCCCGAGGATGAGATACCACAGGATATCGCCGGAGATGTGGCCGAAGTAGAACGCACTGATATTGGAAGGCGTCCGGTTCGACGCGCCGGTGTTGCGGGCGACCGTTCCGAACAGGGTCATCCCGACCGTCGCCCACCAGATCACCCAGTACGGATTCGAGATGCTCACGACCATGCCGGTGATCACCGGGTTGTCGAGGATTCCCATCTTCACTGCAGAAGGGGCCGAGGCCGACGCATTCAGATCGAGCGCGCCACTCAGTGCTGCCGGAATCATCCCCCACCCCATCCAGAGAAGCATCACGCCGCCGAGGACGGAGATCGTGCCGATCACAGGCTTGATCCGCAGCACCTTTCCGAGCCCGAAGACCAGGCCGACGACAACCAGCAGTTCGAGCAGCGAGTGGCCGGCGATCAGCAAGACGGGCGCGAGGAAACCCATGACCGTCGCCTGTGCGATGGTGACGGTCAGCAGAGGCCCCGGCATCAGCGCGCCGGATAGCGCCGTTATGAACGATACTACGAAGATGCTGCCCTTGGACATTGGTGTCTTGATTGTATGGCCGACCAGCGGGATTGTCAACCAGCGGGAGACCCTCACCCTGGGAGAGGGTGAGGGTCACTTCCGCACTCCAGGATCTTGACGAAGGCCGGTGTTCCTGCTATACTTACACTGCTAAGACGCCCCGATCCGCTCGGCGGATCGGGTTTTTTGTTGTCAGTAGGGAGGCCTTCAACGGCCTCCCATGGGCGACCGTGGAAGGATCGCCCCAGCGCAGCGTGGAGGCAAGCTTCACCAGTGAGACTTTTCAAGAACCTTTTTCAGCGAGTTGACAACCTGCTCACGGGCAGACGGCCTGTGGACGATGAGCTTTTCGACGAATTGGAGGAAGCGCTCATCGGTGCGGACTTGAACGTCCACACGGCCATGCGCATCGTGGACGACCTCCGACGCATCTCGCGCGACGAGCGGTTGACCGAGGCCGAGCAGATCCGCGACCGCCTCAGGGACGAGATCGCCCAGTTGCTCGCCGGGCCGGATGTCGGACTTCGGGTCGCCGATGAGCCACCGACGGTCTACCTGGTCGTCGGTGTGAACGGCGTCGGCAAAACGACGTCGATCGCCAAACTCGCCCACAGGTTCAAGCAACAGGACAAGCGGGTCATCCTCGCGGCGGCGGACACATTCCGCGCGGCGGCGATCGACCAACTCGAGATTTGGGCGAACCGCGCGGGAGTCGAGATCATCAAGCAGCGTGAGGGAGCGGATCCTGCGGCCGTGGTCTATGATGCCCTTCAGGCGGCCAAGTCGCGCGGCGCGGACATCGTGATCGCAGACACCGCCGGGCGACTGCACACCAGGACCAACCTGATGGAGGAACTGAAGAAGATCGGGCGGGTGATCGAGCGCGAACTCGGACGCAAGGCCGACGAGGTGCTCCTCGCTCTCGATGCCACGACCGGTCAGAACGCGGTCAGTCAGGCAAAGGAATTCATGGAGGCCGTAAGCGTGACCGGCGTCGTTCTGGCCAAGCTCGACGGCACCGCAAAGGGCGGAATCGTAGTGACGCTCAAAGAGGAACTCGGCATCCCGATCAAGCTCGTCGGCGTCGGCGAGGGGATCGACGACATCGAGGAGTTCAGCTCCCTCGACTTCGCGGCGTCGCTGGTAGGGTAGAACACAGAAACACTGAAAGAACACGGAAGCACGGAAAAGGCTTTCTATCAGGAAGCCAATCGGAGAGATGTCGAGGAGAACACGGAAGGATAGGGAAGCACAGAGGAGGCTTTTTTGCCAGGAAGCCAAGAATCGGAGGGCAGAAAAGCAGAAATGAAGCAATCTAGTATTCCATTTCGCCAACTCCCTATCCGCACTTTCCCCTTTTCCCTTCCTGCCTTCCTGGCTTCCTAATAGACTGCTTTCCGTGTTTCCATCCCGTTCTGTGCCTTCTGTGTTCCCATCTGTGTTTTCTGTGTTCCACGTGATCGGCGAGGTTTGACAAGACCCGCCTGAATCAGGTATACTGTCTGTTGCGGTTTTTACGGATTAGGAGCGGCTTCTCGCCTCGGTGGTGAATTCGGATGTTCGAAAGTCTGTCGGAAAAACTTCAGGGTGTTTTCAAGAAACTGCGCGGCAAAGGAACGCTTTCCGAGCAGGACGTCAACGAAGCTCTGCGCGAGGTTCGTCTCGTCCTGCTGGAGGCTGATGTCAACTTCCGCGTGGTGAAGGATTTCGTCGCCCGGGTTCGCGAGCGCGCAGTCGGGCACGAGGTCCTCGGCAGTCTGACGGCTGCTCAGCAGGTCGTCAAGATCGTCAACGAGGAGCTGATCGAGCTTCTTGGCGGAGCAGATAACACGCTGAAGCTCTCACCGAAGCCTCCGACGATCATCATGATGGTCGGTCTGCACGGCGCGGGCAAGACAACGACGTGCGCCAAGCTGGCCAGTCTCATGCACAAACAGGGACGGAGACCGCTCCTGGTCGCGCTCGACGTATATCGTCCGGCCGCCATCAAGCAGCTTCAGGTCCTCGGCGAGCAGCTCGGCATGCCGGTGTTCACACTCGGGGACAAGCAGGACCCCGTGGACATCGCCAAAGCCGCCGTCGGTTCCGCCGCCGCGAACGGCCAGGACGTGCTTATATTCGATACCGCCGGGCGACTGCATATCGACGAAGACCTGATGTCCGAGTTGGGCCGCATCCGATCGGCGGTCTCTCCGACCGAGATACTTCTCGTTGTCGACGCGATGACCGGCCAGGACGCCGTCAACGTCGCCGAGCAGTTCAACAAGGCGCTGGAGGTCGACGGATTCGTCGTGACCAAGCTCGACGGCGATGCCCGAGGTGGAGCCGCCTTGTCGATCAAGGCGGTCACCGGCAAGCCGATCAAGTTCGCCGGCGTCGGGGAGAAGCTCGATGCACTCGAGCCGTTCCACCCCGAGCGGATGGCCTCTCGAATCCTCGGGATGGGCGACGTGCTCAGCCTGATCGAGAAGGCGCAGACAGCAGTCGACGCGGATAAGGCAGTCGAGCTGGAGCGCAAGCTCAGAGAGAACAGATTCGATTTTGACGACTACCTGGACCAGTTGCAGCAGATGCGCAAGATGGGCCCGCTCGATCAGATCCTGGGCATGATCCCCGGGTTCAACGCCAAGAAGTTGCAGGGGGCCGAGATCGACGAGAGCCAACTGGGCAAGGTAGAGGCAATGATTCGATCCATGACAAAAGAAGAGCGCCAGCACCCCGATATTCTGAATGGAAGCCGGCGGCGAAGAGTGGCCATCGGAAGCGGAACAAGCATTCAGGACGTCAACCGCCTGCTCAACCAGTTCGGCCAGATGAAGAAGATGATTCACGGCTTGAGCGAGATGGAGCAGGGAGGGAAACGCGGCCGCCCGACGATGCCGTTCTTCTCGTAGGGGCGGTGCTTCCATGCCCGCCCGCAGGCGGGAGGCCGTTGAAGGCCTCCCCTACGGTGGCTGGCTGTGGCCCGGATCGAGTAGGGAGCCCTGCAGGAATAAGCGGGGCGTGAGTAGAATAGAGTAAAATACAGAAGCTACAAATCTCAGAAGGAGGGCAGTATTGTCAGTTAAGATACGCCTTAGAAGAATGGGAGCCAAGGGGCGTCCCTTCTACAGAGTGGTCGTCGCGGATGAACGTTGCGCGCGCGACGGACGGTTCATCGAAGCGATCGGGTTCTACGATCCGTTGACGGAACCGGTCACGATCAAGATCGATGGGCAGAAGGCTGTGGAGTGGCTAAGCAAGGGAGCCCAGCCGAGCGACACCGCGCGAGCACTGCTGAAGAAGCAGGGAATCCTCGACCAGTTCCTAAGCACAAAGCAGAAAGCACCGAAGAGTGCGCCTGCGGCAGAGGTAAGAGCGCAGCCGGTGGAAGAGACCGCGCCGTCGGTGGAGGAGACTGTGCCGTCGGTGGAGGAAACTGCGCCGTCGGAAGAGCAGGGATAGCAGAATAGATCCAGTGACCGACTGGATCATGACTGCGGCCGGATGCCAGTGGGCCCGCGATTGCGTCGGGTCTCCTGCATCTCAAGTGCCTTCACCCTGCTCCGGAAAGGAGTGTTCGGATTGAAGGACATGATCGAGTATCTGGTCAAAGCGCTGGTTGATGAGCCCGAGCAGGTGAACATCGCAGAGATCGTCGGTGAGGAATCGACCACCTATGAAATCAGAGTGGCCGCTCCCGATCTCGGCAAGGTGATCGGCAAGCAGGGAAAGATCGCAAATGCGTTGCGCACGGTAGCAAAAGCCGCTGCCATGCGCACCAAGCAGCGAGTCTATCTCGAGATCATCCCGTAGCCGATGTTGCTACAGAGAAAAGTCACCGTCAAGGCGATCGTCACCGAGGAGTACAAGCGCAGACTGATTACGGAACTGGAGCAGGCGTTGGGGAAGGTGGAGTTGTCCCTGAGGGAACTCGATTTCCAGGGCCAACGCTACCTGAACGAACTGCGAGACGCCGACCGGGCTTCGATTGCCGAGTTCCAGAGGCGACTCCAGCGGCAAAAGAAGCGGCAGGAGCAGGTAAAGGGAAGTCTCTCCAGCCGACTCACCACCGTTCGCGAACTCGTTGTCGGCGCGGAGCACGTACACGCCGTTCTCGATTGCCTGGCAGAGGTGAATGTCGGCGATAACCTTGCGCAAAAGCTGAACGCCGCCGAGTTGGTAATCCGGGACAACATAGTAGTGGAGATACGAGACGCTTGATGGATTCGGAAAAACGGGACATCGTAATAGGCAAGATTGTCGCGTCCTTCGGACGGAAGGGCGAGGCGAAGGTCGTTCCGTTCACCGACTTCCCTGAGCGATTCAAGGAACTCGGCGAGGTCTACGTGGGAAGCGAGGCCGCGGGCAGGATGCGCCCGATCCAGAGTGTGCGTCTCCACAAAGGCAGCGTCCTTATCAAGTTTGAAGGAGTAGACGACATCGGCGCAGCGGAAGAACTTCGCGGCGCTGAGATCCGAATCCCTGAGAGCGATCTGATGCCTCTGGAGGAGGGGACCTACTACATACACGACCTGATCGGCGTGGATGTGCTGACCACCGAGGGCGAGAACCTGGGCAAGATCCAGGAGGTACTGACCGGGCCGGCGCAGGATGTGTATGTCACGGAGCGGGCGATGATCCCCGCCGTGAAGGAGTTCGTCGTCAGCGTCGATCTGCAGAAGAGGCAGATTATAGTGCAAGCGATCGAAGGCTTAGTACAGGAGTGACTCCCCATAACCCGTAGGGGCGATCCTTCAACGGTCGCCCGTTTGCTGATCCTTCAACGGTCGGCGTGTATCTTGAAACGGGCGACCATTGAAGGATCGCCCCTACGGGTTATGGGGGCTACCGTGTATGCAGATGCGGGTAGATGTCCTAACCATCTTTCCTGAGGTCATCCACTGCGGAGTGGACTACAGCATCGTGAAGAGGGCACAGGACAAAGGCCTGCTCTCGGTTTTCGTGCATGATATCCGCGATTCGACCGCGGATAAGCATCGAACCACCGATGAACCGCCATATGGAGGCGGTGCAGGGATGGTGATGAAGCCGGAGCCGATATTCACGGCTGCGGAGTCCGTCAAAACCGAATACTGGACCGAACAAAGCAGGATCATCCTGACCTCGCCCCAGGGGGAGCAGTTTTCTCAGGCCAAAGCCATCGAACTGGCCGCCTGCCCGCACCTGGTCTTCATCTGCGGCCACTATGAGGGCGTCGATGAGCGAGTGAGGGAGCATCTTGTGACGGAGGAACTATCTGTCGGGGATTACGTATTAACCGGTGGTGAGTTACCGGCTCTCGTAATCCTCGATGCCGTAATCAGGCTTATCCCGGGAGTCCTCGGCGGCGAACAATCGGCGCTCGAGGAATCGTTCTCGGACGGGCTTCTGGAGTACCCGCAGTACACGCGTCCGGCCGACTTCCGCGGATGGACGATCCCGGAGGTGCTTCTGTCCGGTCATCACGCCGAAATCGCCAAGTGGCGACGGCATCAGTCCCTCAAGCGGACACTGGAGAGCCGTCCGGATTTGCTGGAGACAGCGGATCTCTCGGACGCCGACAGGCGTTTTCTTGAGGAACTAAGAGAATCAGGGAACGAGAGGTAATCATGACAACGATCATACAGGAAATCGAGAAGGAGCAACTGAAGGCCGAGAAGGCCGATTTCAACATCGGTGACACGGTCAAGGTGCACGTCCGCGTTATCGAGGGCGGCAAGGAGCGCATCCAGGTTTTCGAGGGCATAGTCATCGCCAAGCGCCATGATAGCGTCCGAGAGAGCTTCACTGCCCGCAAGATATCGCACAGCATCGGAGTCGAGCGCACATTCCTGGTCAACAGCCCGAAGGTCGCAAAGATCGAGGTCACCAGGAGAGGCGCCGTCCGACGCGCAAAGCTTTTCTACCTCCGTGAGAAGGTCGGGAAGGCAACTCGGATCAAGGAAGCTGACAAGCGCGGAAAATGAACAAAGTGACTGAATGGCTCGGCGAACATGCCGGTCGAATACGTCCTTACGATCATTGTCGCACTATTCGCGATACGCATGGTCCTGGGCAGGTACAAGTCGCCGGTCGCGAAGTCATCCGCCGAGATGGCGGAATCGGCTCTGATGGCCATCGCCCTCGTGTATCTGCTCATCCGCCCGTTCATCGTACAGGCGTTCTTCATACCGTCCGGCTCGATGATTCCGACTCTGCTGGAGCGGGACCAGATCCTGGTCAACAAGTTCATCTACCGCTTCACGCCGCCCAAGCGAGGCGACATAGTGGTCTTCAAGTGCCCGACGTACGCCGACCCGGACGGGATCGAGAAAGACTACATCAAACGGCTGATGGGGATCCCAGGCGACACCATCGAGGTGAAAGAGGGAGTCGTCTATCGGAACGGCAAGCCTTTGAAGGAGCCCTACACCAACCAGAGCGATCCTGATGCCAATTTCCCGGGCGAGATCCTCTACGACATGCCGCCGGTGAAAGTGGCGAAGGGCGAGTTCTTCGTCATGGGCGACAATCGCAACAACAGCAATGACAGCCACAGATGGGGCCAGCTCGACCGGAACCGGGTACTCGGCAAGGCCATGGTGACGTTCTGGCCCATCGGCAGGGTCGGGATTCTGCACTGAACCAGGGGTGAAAATGACCGAATGGCTCGCAAATGTCAGCATAGGATACGTGATTGCGGCCATCCTGATGCTCTTGATCGCCCGTCTGATCCTGGGGAAGCATAAGACTCCGCTGGCAAAATCGATGGCCGAGGTGGTCGAATCAGCTCTCATGGCGATCGCTCTGGTCTTCCTGTTTATCCGCCCGTTCGTCGTACAGGCGTTCTTCATCCCCAGTCCCTCCATGCGCCCGACACTATCGGAGGGTGACCACATCCTCGTGAACAAGTTTGTATATCGGTTCCGCGAACCCCAAGTCGGTGACATCATCGTATTCAGAGCGCCGGCGGAGGCTTCGGACGACGGTACCGAGAAGGACTTCATCAAGCGCCTTGTCGGCCTGCCCGGAGACGTCATCGAAGTGAAGGATGGGGCACTCTATCGGAACGGCAAGCGCATGCGCGAACCATTCCTCTTCGACCAGAAGATCGGCTACTCGATGAAGCCCACCAAGGTACCTCCGGGAAAGCTCTTTGTGCTTGGGGACAATCGGAATGACAGCCGTGACAGCCATTGGTGGGGCACGCTCGAACGCAAGCGGGTCATCGGAGAGGCTATGTATCGCTTCTGGCCGCTGAGCCGGTTCGGGGCACTGCACTAAGTACCCAAGTCCCGTAGTGGCCGTGCCTCCGTGCCGGCCATCGGCGCTGCAAGGCCGGCACGGAGGCGCGGCCACTACATTGTACAGACACGATAGCTGGCCAGCACGGAGGCGCGGCCACTACGTAGGCGAACATGCTTAAGACAGCTCGGGACAGGATCGACCTCTGGATGTTCGAACGCGTTGCCCGGACGCGCGGTCACCGCACGATCGCCGGCATCGATGAGGCCGGGCGCGGGCCGCTCGCCGGACCCGTGGTCGCCGCCGCAGTCGTACTCCCCCAGGACCAGGACGTCGAGGGCGTCTTCGACTCCAAGCAGCTCACCGCCGAACAGCGAGAAGAGTGCTTCGAGAGGATACAGTCCACAGCAGTTTGCATCGGGGTCGGCATCGTCGGCCACAAGGTGATCGACCGCATCAACATCCTCCAGGCGACCTACAAGGCGATGCATCTCGCCGTCCGGAATCTGGGTGTGAAGCCCGACATCTGTCTTATCGACGGCAGCCCGATCCGGACCTTCCGCTATCGCAACGAGTGCATAGTCGACGGCGACTGCAAGAGCATCAGCATCGCGGCGGCCTCGATCGTCGCCAAAGTCACCCGCGACCGCATCATGTGCGAGTATGCAAAGAAGTATCCCAAGTACGGCTTCGAGAACCACAAGGGCTATTCCACGCCGGAGCACCGCGAGTGCCTGGAGAAATACGGCGTCTGTGCCATCCACCGGAAGTCGTTTGCACCGGTTGCGGAGGAGTTGTACCTGCTTTGGCAACGCCAAGATATGCGCTCGGGCAGCACGGGGAAGACCGAGCCGTCCGATACCTAGAATCACACGGCTATGAGGTCGTGGAGAGGAACTATCACTGCCTTGGCGGCGAGATAGACATCGTCGCGCGCGACGGCGGCGACCTGGTGTTCGTCGAGGTCAAGACCCGGCGCAGTGATATCGACTCCTCCGCGTCGCAAGCCGTCGACTTTCGGAAGCGCTCGAAGATCGTGCGGTCGGCGCTCAAGTACCTGACCGAACGGAACCTCGGCGAGATCGGCTGCCGGTTCGACATCGCGGAGGTGTACTTCGTGAACGGCAGGCCGGTGACCGTGGAGGTCATCAAGGGGGCTTTCTCAGCCGAGGAAGCTGGGTACTAGCAGTGTCACCTCGGGTCGGGAGTACAACTCCCGACCCAACAAGGTTCCCAACAGGGTTCCAGCCCCAACGATGTTAGGTCGGGAGTTGTACTCCCGACCTCGTACCGGAGAGAACACGTGAACTGGCATTTTGATGAAGGCAAGGAACGGCTTCCCGACGAGGAAGACACATACGGCGTGAACGATCAGAATGAGCACGACTTCGAGGTCTGGGTGCCCTTCGAGGCGGCTGAGCGTCGGAGGAAGAAGCGACTCCGCACATTCTCGATTGTCGTCATCATCGCCTTCGCCGTCGTCTTCGCCCTGGTGGGGATGCAGAGAGTCTTCGGCTGGTAGCAGGCCCTCCGGCATCCATTCGTGTTGCGCTACCTTGAAAACATAAGCTATCGCCTGCAGGTACAAGCTGCCGAAGACAACTGATTCGGGTTCTCCCCTATTCGCTCATTCGTGCAATTCGTGTTTCCCTACTTCGCATACGGCGCCACGAGCGGGTCGCCGACCACGATGTCCTTCCAATACATGAACCTCGACGCCATGTAGAAGCTCTCCGCCAGGTTGTAGCCCGACACATAGCGGTCGAACAGGATCGCCGGATTCGCGATCGCGGCGAGCGTCGGCTCGTTGCAGTAGCCCTTGACGCCGGTGACGCCGGACTTGATGAGGTCGCCGATGAGCGACTGCCCCTCCTCGGTCGGCACGAATGTCCTCGCACTTGTGGACACCGCCGTCTCAGCGATCGATCCGGGCAGGAACCTGTTGCCCCGGTACTTGGTCTTGTCGAACTTGGCGTCGTTGCTGCCCCATGAGCAGTAGCCCATCAGGTTATTCCGCTTGCCCACGAACTCGTCGGTGTTTTCGAGGACCGAGACATAGCCCCGCGCCTTCAGAATCTCGTCGGCCTTCCGCATGTCATCATTGAACTCTTTGTACCCGGGGTTGATTCGTCGCGGTTCGAGGTCGAACAGGAAGACCTCCTTCTGCGGGCGAGCGGCGAGCGCATGGTCAACGAGCGCCTTGGCGTCCTCTTTGGTGTATCCGTCCAGCCGCGTGACCAGGTACAGACCGTACTTGTCGTGCGAGTGATGCTCCTCCTTACCATAGTACGGGTTCATCAGAGGGCCCTTGACCTTGCCGATATCGAGTCCGCCATCCATGGTCATCAGAAGGCCGTCGACCGAGAACTGGTTGAGGGTCGCGATCGGCACTCCCTTGGTCAGGACGATATAGTCTATGCTCAGCCCGCTCTTGGCCAGGAAGTCCTTCACCGGTTTGCCGATCTGCGGCATGTAGTCGGCGGAGGCCATCCGCTCCTGGTCAGTGCATTTGATGTGGAGGACATACTTTTCGGCGATCTTGCGCTTCTCGGCATAGTATGCGCCGACCTCTTTGGAGATCGCGCTGTTGTCGTTGACGATGATCAGCACATTGGTCGGTGAGGCGGGCTTCTCGACCGCCACGGGGGCATTCGCCTTGGAGCACGACGCGGCGACGAGCGTCACAAACATGAGGACGATGAGCTTTTTCATATCTTGCCTTTCCATCGAGGTACCCATATCCTCTTACGAGCCACGACCGCTTCCGGTTCCACTCCCTAACCCTTCAACTCATATACCTGGCACGGGGTGTTGCATTCTGACTCAAGTGTACGGGCCCATTCCAGCACGTGCCGATCGTGGGTCATGAGCAGGACTTGATTCCCGGCGGCGACACCCGCGAGCATCTCGAGCACGCTATCGAGCCGCGCCTGGTCGCTGTTGGCGAACGGGTCATCGAGGATCAAGGGAAGCGATCGGCCGGCTGAGAGGAGTTCCGCGCATGACAATCTGAGCGCGAAGTAGAGCTGATCGAGCGTTCCTGCGCTCAATATGGTCGGTGAGACGCCACTGTGGTCCACGCAGTCGAGCGTGATCTGCCAGTCGGGGCTTATCTCGACCGAGCAATATCGCCCGCCGGTGATGTCCTCCATGCACTCGGCCGCGCGCTCCCGGAGCGTCGGGAGGTACTCCGCCGAGACATCGTGCGTCACCGTCTCGAGCGCTGAGACTGCTTCACCGTATGATTTGTGGAGGAACTCCAGGTCTTTCTTCCGCCCGTGCAGGAATTCCAGTTCGCCCTCCAGGGCGGCGAGGTCCCGGGCATTCCGGGACTCGGCCTCCAATTCGCCCCTGACCTCGTGGATCCGCGCCTGCGACGCCGGCAGCCTCTGTTGGATCGCCTGGAACTCCGAACGCCAGCCTTCGGTCTCCTCGGTCACCGGCGAGTAGTCAGGGAACTCATCTTCGAGGCGGAGGTTCAGCCCGGACAACTCTCTCGCGAGGTCGGTCTCCTGCGCATCCCAATCATCCATCGAGCGGGAATTCAGTGTCGCCTTGAGAGTGATCTCGTACTCATGCGCGCGAGCCGCAAGCGCCCGATATGCTTTCAGCTTCGACCATGCCCTCGCCGCGTTGGAGCACTTCATGTAGCTGAGGATGTTCGCTTCCTCGGCCTCCACCTGGTTCAGCTCGGAATGTGCCGAATCCGCCAACTGGGTCAACTGCCTGCGCTCGCCTGTCCGATTCGAGCCGCGCAACTGGACGTACCTGATGATCAGCACCGCGGAGGGCATCAGCAGAAGAAGCCACCGCAGATCAGAGAGGAATCCCGCCGCCAGACCTGCGACCGCGAGCACTGCGCCACCTATGAGCCAGGGCACGGGACGACCGGTCGGGGCGTCGGTAGATTCCTCCGCGGCCTTCTCGAGTTCCCACAGCCTGGTATCCAGTTCCCCCCGACGGCTCTCCAGCTTCGAGAGGTTGTCCGAAATCTCGTCAGACTTGCCGATGAGATCCGCGTAGTCCTCGAGTTGCCGATGAGTGTGGCTCAGATCGTCGATAAGCTCCTTCAACCGCTTCATCGTGCCGAACGCCTCGCTGTGGAGCTTGTCCAACTCGGATACCCGACTCTTCAACTCGGACCAGCGCTTGTGCCGGTCCAGCAGATCGGTCAAAACCTGAAGTCGCTGCGAGTCCTGCTCGATACGGGATTCGAGGCCCTCCTGCTCCGTCTTGAGGTTCTCAGTGTGCTGCCGGACGTTCCGCACCTGCGCGACTTCGGCCGCCAGGGTCTGCAGCCGTGCCGTGACAGTCTCGTACTCCCTCGGCTTGGCCGGACGCGCCTTGCCGATGATGTCCGACTGCGCGCGTTTCAGCTTCCTGACCGCCTCGCTCGCCGAGGTCTGCTCCGTACCGCTCAACACGCGTTGGATCTCGTTCCCGATCGTCGTCAGGTTCGCCGTACTGAGCTTGCTGATCGCGGACTGGCGCACGGAGACGGTGTTGTCGAAAACCGTCTTGCGCGAGATACCGAGGTGCCCGGCGACTGCGGCGGCGACGGCATCCTTGTCGGTGAGGATGTCAACCTGCTCGCCCTCGGGGGTCAGCGTCCCCAGGCTGCACGCGCCCTCGGAGAACCGCCTCGCCAGCACATACGTCGCGCCGCCGCTCCGGTACGTCAGCGACACCGAGCAGATCCCGCCGTCCCAGTGCTCGACGGTCTGCATGCGCTCGCGGCCGAAGAGCGCGACGGAGATCGCCTCGTGGATCGTCGACTTGCCGGACTCGTTCGGGTCCCCACACGAGGTTCAGCCCGGGACAGAAACCGAGCCGCGCCTCGGGAAATCGTCTGAAGTTTTCGAGCGTCAGTTCGACCAGTTCCATATCGTCATCCGTCAGAGAACGCCGTGAGCCCGAGATCCAGCGCCCTTCGAAGCAGACGCTGCCGCTCCGGGTCGGATGCGTTCTCGATCTGGTCGAGCAGATACTTGCAGAATCGACCCCGGATGCTGTTGTCGAGGGATATGTCCTGCGGGCTCGAGAGCCCGGAGGTATCGACGGTAATGTAGAGGCACGATTCCCTGAACCGTACCGGAATCTCATCGATGGAGGCCATCAGCTCCTGCACCGGCGTCCCGGTCAGCCGAACCTGCACCAGGGTCGCCTGGTCGCACAGCCGCCGAACCGCATCATCGAGCGCCGATGCCGTCTCGAACGACGTGCAGTCGATCTCTGCGCTTCGCATCGTCCGCATGTTGATCTTGACCGGTTCGAGGGCGACCGCACCGTCCTCACCGATCTCGCCTATCACGACGTGCCGCTCCTCGGTCTCCGGGGCATCGAATCCGAGGCCCTCGAAGCTTCCGGGATAGCATGCCGTCACACCGCCTTCCCTGAGGATGTTCAGCCGGTGATAGTGGCCGAGCGCGACGTAAGCCGCCCCGCAGGCCTCGAGTTCCTTCTGCCCGAAGGGATGATACTGCTCCAACTGCCCTTCGAAGCTCTCGAATGACGCGTGAAGGAGCAGGATAGAGGGCGAATCCCCAGGCAAGTCGAGGCCATCGAACGCGCGCCGGTCGGATTGTGTCTTGTCGAACGCGCACCCGGCGACGGCGACACCGAGATCATCGAGGATCACATGCTCGCATTGCGGCTCGAGAAAGAGGTGCAGGCCGGGGATTTCGAGCCTCCCCCAGAGGCTGTTCATCGCGCGGTAGTCATGGTTGCCGGGGATCGCGAAGACGCGCTTGCCCGCCGAGGTCAGCCGCGTGAGGTGCTCGATCACGGCCTCGATGTCGGTTGGATCCGGATCCGGGCGGTCGAACAGGTCGCCGGCGATCAGGAAGAGATCGACATCCCGTTCGAGCGCCAGGTCCACCGTCTTGGCAAGCGCGCGTCTCTGGTCCCGCCGCCGTTCCTCCGCCAGAGTAGGCGGCAGGAATCCGAACGGCCGACTGAGATGGGAGTCCGCCATGTGCAGGAACTTCACACGGGCCAAGCGAGCGCCTCCTTCCCGCCGATGCGTACGGTGGGAAATGATGGAGTAGTGGATCGAGTGGGTATGCAGGCCATGCGCTTGCATTATATGCCCGCGCGTCCACAATGTCAAACGAAGGGAGCGGCTCTACAAGGGCTGGGAGGAAGGTGCGTTCAGGCAGGAGTTGCACTCCTGCCCGCCTGACCACGCAGAAAACCCGGCCCCACGTGCGGGATCCGGGTCTTGCGTTCATCACTTCGAAGCCTGAATCAGGCCTGGGCCTTGTTCGCCGCGCGCATCAGCCTCGACTTGCGGCGTGCGGCGGCATTCTTGTGGATGATGCCCTTCTCCGCGGCCTTGTCGATGACGCTCGTCGCTGTGGAAACGGCCTTCAGCTTGGCCTCTGCGTCGCCGCTCTCGAACTCCGCCTTGGCCTTCTTCACGAAAGTCTTGATCTTCGACTTGACAGCGATATTTCGAGCGTGGCGCTCTCGAGACTTCTTCACGTCCTTAATGACGGACTTGATATTCGGCAATGGTTACACCCCCGTGTCATCACAAAACAGATACTGAAGCTTAAGACGATACAGTATAGCAGGTTCGTCCTGACTTGGCAAGCATTACGGAAATGGTCGATGGTTTATGGTCAATGGTTCATGAGAAGCCAGTCCCCCATCAACCATGAACCATCAACCATTTCCCGGAGTCTGCCATCCGTCCGGGTAGATCAGATACACCGTACCCCAGGAACCGGGGTTCGTCAACCATGCGTATTCGAGTGCCTTGCGACTGTAGACGACCCGGCCGTTCCGGCCGAGATCGAGCCGCGTGTTCGGGTCGTTCAGGACGCACTCGCCCTCCGGAGTGAACCCGCGCATGACCATCAGGTGGCCCGCGGTCTGTTTGGTGTCCCTGGCGCGGAGTCTGTTGTAGTCGAGGCTCACAATTACCGGCACGCCTTTCGCTATCCACTCCTCGATCTGGTTGATACCGGTGAACCTGGTGACGTATGCGCGCATTCCCTTGAAGCTGCCCGCGTAGGCGGTGTTGAACGGCCAGCAGCCCGTTCCGCCCCAGCCGATGTCGTAGATGCCGTCGACCGCCTGCTGGACTCCGCACGTCAGTTCCGGCCGGCCGATCTCCTGCGCCCAGTAGCTGAGCACCATGGCCGTCGAGGTCGCGCTGCAGAACCGGTTCCCGTCCGGCACGCTGAGCTGCGATAACTGCGGGACATCGAGGTCCTTCCCCCAGACGCTCTTCTTCGCGCGGGTGCGGGGCAGCGGAGCTTTGGTGTCGATCACCTGGACCGCCAACAGCCGCAGTGTCGGGTAGACCTTGCCGTCCGCCGAGCAGAGTCTGGCCGAGATGCGCACGGCGTTGGCGGGCTTTTTGAGGTTCAGGATATCGGCATTCAGCACGGCCATATTGTCGCGCTGTCTCCTCACGGTCATGCGCTTCATCGGGGTATTGTCGCTGTTCCAGATCACGTAGCAGAACCGGCGGCTCCACACATCCCCGCGACGCGCCTGGACGTATATCCTGATGTAGCTGCCCGACGGCGCCTCGGCATTCCACGAGAGGACCACCTCGTCGAAGTCGAAGCCCGGCTCGATGTCCCGCGATTCGATTTCCCCCATCGGGATGCCGTGTTCGTCATTCAGAGCGCCGTCCGCCTTGAAGACGACTCCCGACTGCGACGAGTCCCACTTCGCCCCCGTGAAGAAAAAGGCCGCGAAGTCCCGTTTCGTCTCGAACTTGATCAGACGCCTCGACGCGCTCGCATCCGCCATCGAGCCGATCATGCTTAGGGTCAATACTATTGTCATCGCAAGAACAAATCTCATGTCAGCGGTTCCTCTCCCATCAACCATTCCCCATCAACCATCAGCCATTCCCCCGTACATCCCCGCCATGCGCGCGCAGGTCTCCGCAACCGCCGTCCGCAGGCTCTCCGGCTCGACGACCTCCACCCGATCGCCGTAACTCAGTACCCAATGCCTGATCTCATCGACACCCGCGACCGTCACCTCGAACAGCAGCGATCCGTCCGGCTGAATGGTCTCGGTCTGATTCGGATGGAACTTGCTCCCCTTGATCCACTTGGCGCAATCCTTGTTGAACCGCAGGACGACGTGCTCAGGCTCGGCGTCGGCCTGAAGCTGCCAACCGCGCACGAGGTACTCCTCGAGGTCGAAATCATTGGGGTACTTGAAGTGATCGTTCACGAGCCGTATCCCTCGAATGCGGTCCACGCCGAACGTGCGGATGTCCTGTCTCAGGTGGCAGTGGCCGATTACGTACCACGTCCCGAAGCGGAACGTCAGCCCGTAAGGGTCGACTGTGCGCTTTGTCGTCTCGTCTCTTCCCGGCACGTAATAGGTAAGGTCGAGTGGATTGTGGCCGGAGATCGCCCTGCTGATCACGTCGAGCGTCTCGGTACTGCAGTCACGGACAAGATCGACGCCGACGGAAACGCGCCTCTTCATCTTGCGGATCGTCGCGCCCACCTGATCTGAGAGCAGGGAGTCGATCTTGCGCAGGGCAGTGTGGATGGCGTCGGTCCGCGGCATGCGGATCCGGTCTGCGGCAACGCTACCGGCGAGTACGAGCGCGAGCGCCTCGCTCGGGGTGAAGGTCGACGGCAGGAGCCTGAGTTCCTTGACTGCGAATCGCCCGTTGAGGCGTCTGATCGTGCCCCACTGCCGGAGTATCCGGATGTCGCGCTCGACGGTGGCGCTTCCCACGCCGAACTCGAGTTCCAGTCCTGCAACATCCCACTTCCAGGGGTCTTGTTCGATCATCTGAAGCGTTTTGATCAGCCGTGCGAATTGCTCTTCGAGTGTCATCTGCAACTCCGGTGTCATACTGAGCAACGAGTAGTGGCCGTGCCTCCGTGCCGGCCTGCGACGTTGCTGGCCGGCACAGAGGCACGGCCACTACTCGTTGCTCAGTATGGGAATCCCTATTCCTGTGCCCGCGCGATCCGGCGGACGGTGCTGACCGACGAGCGCCGGCGGTCGAGCGCCTGGCCGACCTTGATGCTCATAAGGTCATAGACATCCACGCCGGGGATGTTCTTCTCGACGTAATCGAACGCGCCGCGCTTCATGCACTCGACCGCGTTCGCGACGTTGCCGTATGCGGTGAGGACGATCACTTCGGTGAAGATGTCCTCCGCGGCTGCGGCCTTCAGGACGTTCACCCCGGCATCGGGGTTCTCCATGACCATGTCGGTCAGGACAACGTCGTAAGTCGGGTCGGCTGCCTGAAGTTTGCCGATCGCCTCCGCCTCGCTCGTCGCCAGGTCCACCTTCAGGCCGTCTCTCGACAGCCGTCGAGCAACCGCCGCGCGGACTTCTTCTTCATCGTCAACAACAAGAATCTTGCACAAATCGGTAGTACCTCCTAAGCATATGTCCCGTCGGTCCCATACGTCCCATGGGACGTATGGGACATATGGGACGGATGAAAACCCTATCCCGCCACCGGGAGCATGATCACGAACCGCGCGCCGGACCTCTCTTGGCCGCACTCGCAGATTCCGCCCCGGTGCGCCTCCACGATTCCCTTCACGATCGAGAGCCCGAGGCCCATGCCCTTCGCCCGCGACGTGAAAAATGGGGTGAATATCTTCTCTTTGCTCTCCTGCGGAACACCCGGGCCGGCATCGGCGAGTTCTATCTTAACATAATCCTGCTTGCCAGACAGCCCGCAGAGCGCCCGAGCCTCCTTGCCCGCCGCCCGGCTGGTGCTGACTCGAAGCAGCCCGCCGCCCTCCTGGAAGCTGATCGCGTTCTCGATCAACTCCGCGAACGACCGCTTGAGTTTCGCCGGATCCGCCACGATATGCGGCAGGTCGGAAGCCAGATCGACCTCCAACTGCACAGGACACCGCTTTGGGAACGACTCCTCGACCGCCTGACGCACGATCTCACTGATGTCATGTTCGCCAAGAGACAGTGAGGTCGCCATGACGAAGTCGCGGAACTCCATGAGTATCTCTTCCAGGCGGAAGACGCCGTTCTTGATGCTCTCGACAAGCGCCTTGAGCTGCTCGCGATCGACCTCAGACTGCCCGAGCCCGTACTCGAGTTCGTTCAGATCGCCCTTGATGGCGAAAACCCTGTTGCCGATCATGTGCGCCGACCGCGCGGACATCTCGCCCCATGCCGCCATCCGCTCGGCATTGACCACGCGATCCATCAGTCGAAGGCTCTGGACCGCCGCTCCGACCTGGCTCGCAATGCTCTGGAGGACGCACTCATCGTCGGAGCTAAACTCGTTGCGGAACCAGGGGAACTTGCTCCGACGGCGAAGGACCCTCAGCACGCCAATGATCCCCTGCCGGCTCTCGATCGGCACTCCGAGGTACGCTCGTGTCTCCTCGGCCGGATACTCCTGGTGCAGCCCTCGCCATCGCGAATCATTCAGGGGGTCTGTCGTTCGGATCGGGACACCATGCTCCGCGATCCATCCTGTCAGCCCCTCGCCGACCTTGTATGTTGCGCTTCCGGCCTTCTCGTTGAGCCGCCCGCGCGACGCCTGCAGAGTGAGCGTCTGACGATCGGCATCGAGCAGGAAGAGCGAGCAATCCTCGAACCGAAGGACCTCGGCGGCGACCTTGATGACTTTGGCGACGAGCGATGCGATGTCCCGACTGGCGGCCAGTTCGGTGCCGATCTCGACGAACGCGCGCTCCCGGGACCGATGCTCATCGAGAGCAATGCCGGCGCCGGCGACATTGGCGATGACCCGAAGGCACTCCTGATGCCACTCCTCGAAGGCGTCGTTGCTCGGGCTCTCCACATTGATGACGCCGCGAGTCCGTCCCTGCGCATCGAGGATCGGGACGGCGATCTCGCTGCGGACATCCGGGAAGTACGGGAGGTAATAGGAGTCGTGATCGACATCGCCCGTGCGGTAAGGCTTACCGGTGGCGGCGACGTATGTGGTGATGCCTGTGCCTTCGCCGGTATGGAGTTCGAGGCGACGGAGCTTTATTTCGTCGTTCCAGCCCTCACCGGTGACACTCTGGATGACGAGCTGCCCGCTGTCGAAGTCGACCAGCGCGACAAACCCGCGATTGCCGTTGACTGCCCGGACGCCCCGCTCTAGCAAATCCTGGAGCAGCTTGGAGAGGTCGGTAGTCGAGGTCGCCAGCGCCATCACGTCAACCATGAGCGAAAGCTCCGGCAAGCTGGACCGTCCGGGAGTCGGTTGCATTATCGTCTAACCCTTGGCTGTTTCGTTCGGCTTCGGCTCGCACGGCTCGGCGAGCACATCCTCGTAATCCGGCCCGGTGTGGTAGATCGTGGTGAAAGCTATCTGGCCGATGATCGGCAGCTTATGCTCTTCCCCGTAGTAGACCCTGACCATCATGTAACACGCGAACACAAACGCGATCCCACCAGGCACCCACCAGAAGAACTTGTTCAGCATGGGAATCCATACCACTGCCGCCTGCAGGCAAAGAAGCAGACCGAACGCCAGCATGGACTGGATGCAATGGTACTTCACGAAGCTGCTGCGCTTTTCGATCAGCAGGATGATGATGCTGAGCGGCCCCAGATAGGCTGCAGCCGCGACGAAATTCTCTTCGACCCCAAGACTCGACAGGCCGTCGTGCTCCATGATTATTCGATCCCCCATCAGGCAAGTGTTAGTCGGGCAGGCGTACTATGCGCGTGCCTATGGTGTATATTCCACTTTAGTGTAGCACATGAAGCCTCGGAATTTCAAGCCTCAGCCGTCCCAGAACCTGTGCCAAGAGCCCACACCGTCAGTCCTGAGTGCGCCGGTGAATGACGGCGTGTATCGAAGGACGGCTCGGTGGAGTAAGGCCGTCCTTCGATACACGCCGTCATTCACCGGCGCACTCAGGACTGACGGTGGTTTCTCACGGAAACAACCGCATACAGTGCAGTCACATGCTCAGAATGACACATCTGGTGGATCCAGCTACCGTGAAACCCTACTTCTCCTCGATCGCGATCTCCTCGCCACACCGCACGGATACCGGCTTCATGTGCAGGTACGCATCGAGCGAGAACCAGGCGAGAGGCAATGCGCCGAACACGATGAGGATCGTGTCCGGGATCGCGCGCAGGCTGCCCAGCAGTTGGATGATCGGTCGGTTGAAGAACTCGGCGCTCTTCGCGAGCCACATCCCCTCGGTGTAGGAGGTAACGAACTGCATGATCCCCATCGGCAGCAGCGACATGATGAACATCAGGAACAGCCCGCCATTCAGCCCCCAGAACGAGAGCTTCAGCCACCCGTCCTTCCAGTGCGCCGGATCGACGAGTCCGCGCCAGACGAAGAGCACCAGCGCGATCGCCAGCATCCCGTACACCCCGAACAGCGCTGTGTGCCCGTGGTTCGAGGTCAGGTAGGTCGCGTGCTCGTAGTAGTTCACTATCGGCAGGTTGATCATGAAGCCGAAGACGCCCGCGCCGAGGAAGTTCCAGAACGCCGACGCCACCAGGAAGAAGAGCGGCCATCGGTATGGGAAGTCGACTCCCGCATCATTGATCGCCTTGTACTCCATCCATCCCCGTGACGCCAGCATGATCAGCGGTATCGGCTCGAGCGAGGAGAAGACCGCCCCCAGACCGATCCAGAACGTCGCTTGCCCGAACCAGAAGTAATGATGCGACATCCCGATGATCCCTCCCGCGAAGGAGAGGATCGCCGTCAAGAGCGCCGCTCTCACGGCCGATTCCCTCGTCACCAGCCCGAGAGTGACGAAGAGAAGCGCCGCCGTTGCGACCGCGAAGAACTCGAAGATTCCCTCGACCCATATGTGGACGACGAACCATCGCCAGTAGTCGGCGATACTCAGGTGAGTATGCTGATTGTACATCAGCCCGAATCCGAAGAACACGACGACCAGGACGATCGACAGCAGGTAGAGATTCGTCAAGCCGAGTGTATGCGCTTCCGCCTGCCGTCCGCGCAAACCTCGCCATGATATGAAGATCCATCCGATCAGGCCGACGAAGAGGAGTATCTGCCACAGCCGCCCGAGTTCCAGGAACTCCCATCCCTGGTGGCCGAGCCAGAACCACAGCGTGCCGGGCAGCTTCCCCATGATCGAGAGCGCCTCGCCCGTGAGGCTGCCGACTGCCACTATCAGTATCGCGCCGAAGAGGATGTTTACCAGCAGGCCCTGTTTCTTCGGCTCACGACGACTGATCAGGGGGGCGATGTAGAGCGCCGATGCCACCCATGCCACAGCGATCCAGAAGATCCCGAGCTGCAGGTGCCAGCTCTTGGCCAGGCTGAACGGGATCCACTTCGCGATGGACTTATAGAAGAACGATGCGGGATGCACCGTATAGTGCGCGAGCAGCCCTCCGTTCAGGATCTGGGCGATGAACAACGCCACCACCACCCCCAGGAACTTCCCGACGGCCCGCTGACTGACGGTGATCGGTGCATGGCAGATACGCTGGGAGAGGTGTACGAGGCTCTCCTCAGTGATGAAGAACCTGTAGCGGTGGACGATGTAGATCATGAGGCCGAGCACAAGGAAGAGCGAGAGTATCCCCCCAAAGCTCCAGAGGAGCGCCTCGTTCGGGGCGACGTTGCCGACACTGCGGTCAGGCGGCCAGTTGTTCGTATAGGTTAGGGTCTTGCCCGGCTGCCTCGTGCCCGCGGCCCAGGCAGTCCAGTAGAAGAACGATGCGATCTGCCGGCGTTCCTCCGGGGTCTTAACGGTGTCCGGCAGGAAGCCATGACTTTGGTCGCCATCGTGGAACACGTTCTCCCAATACCGCTGAACGCTGCGGAAAGCATACGCCTGATCGAAGCCCAGCGTGATGTCGCCTGTCGCCGGATCGTAGGTGTTCTTCTTGATGCGCGAGGTGACGACGGCATCCACGATGGCGCGGTCCTCCTCGGCCAGGTCACTGTAATCGCCTGTATAGCGTGCCCCTGTGACGACGTCCCTGATCTGCACGCCGATCATATGCAGGGTATGCGCGGAGAAGTCCATCCCCCTCAATGAGCCGTGGCCCCAGACGCTCCCATGGTCCATCAGCCCGTACTTCTGGAATACCTGCTGCCCGGCCATGATGTCGGCACGGGTTGTCAGCACTTCGCCCCCGGCCATGATCCTCTCCGGGTAGGGAGGAACCATCCTCGCATTTGGCGCGCTGCCGATCAACACTACCAGTAGAGGGATGACGAATGCCGCCACGAACCCCCACGTCAGCAGTTTGGATATCGGTTTTCGCTGGCGAGTGCGTCCCGGCTCGTGCGCCGGCTCGGGTACTTCTCGGTCCATTGTGGTAACCCTCCTGCCGTACAGTCGAATGGTGTAAGGGGCTTATCACCGTGCAGGTTACCCAGTCTCCAACCTGCGGAGAACATCGTGATAACCACCTACATCAGCCCCCGCTCCTTTAGGCTCACCCAGCGCCCGTCGCCGATGATCATGTGATCGAGCACCTGGATGCCGATGTATTCGCCGGCCTGCGCCAGACGCTTGGTGATCGTGATATCCTCCCTGGAGGGAGTCGGGTCGCCCGAGGGATGATTGTGCGCCACGATCACCGAGGCGGCATTCCATCCCAGCGCCTCTCGGAACAGCTCTCTCGGACTGATCAGGCTCGCATCGAGGGTGCCGACCGTAATCGTGGCGATCTTCAACACCTCGCACTTGAGGTTGAGAAACATGCCCTTGAACCGCTCCTGACTCTGGTCGCGGAGTTCCGGCATAAGGAGGTCGACGGCGTCTTGCGGCTCCCGGATCTTGGGCCGCGACTCACCCACGCTTGCGGCCAGGCGCTTACCTAGTTCGACCATCGCCTGGATCTGCGCTCCCTTTGCCTCCCCCAGCCCCTTGATCTTGCTCAGGTCCGAGATGCTCGCAGTAGCGATACCTCGTAGCCCATCGAACCTGCCAAGCATGTGCTCCGCGAGACCGACAGCCGAATACTCCGGCGTACCGACGCGCAGAATGATCCCGAGAAGCTCGGCATTCGACAGGGCCTCCGGACCGTATTTCAGGAGTCGCTCTCTCGGCCGCTCGTCCACCGGGAGTTCCTTGATTGTGAGGGTGTATCGCTCGTTTGCCATGTGGTTACTTGACGGTCAGTCTGAGCTTCATCCAGCCCATGCCGGTGCCGGGGAAGGGCGAGGAAGGCCACTCGCCGTAGTCGAGCACCTGCACATCGAAACTCATTCCGGCGGCGGATGCCGTCCACGATTGGCCCTTCGTGGTCTTATCGGAGTAGATCAGCGCCACTCGCTCGAACTTGCTGTCCGAAGGCTTGTCCGGCCGAGCAAGGACATGCACCTCGAGCGCATTTCCCTTCGCGCCCGCCGAGGTGACCGTGCCGAAGGTCAGATTCGCCTTCTGCCGACCACCCTCAGTGAGACTGACCATAAACATGCTCGGCGGGAAGTAGAGCAGAGTCACCGGCTTTCCATTGGCTTCGATCTTCGCCGGCGAGCCCTCAAAGTACTTGGCGTCATGGGCATTGATGTTGGCGCTCGGCAGACGGGCTCTGAGGCTGAACGTCCTCCGTTGGCGCGGGTTTCGGCTTGGCCGGCTTGTCGGCTGTGGGTTTCACGGATGCCTTCGTGGTGTTGGCGGACTTGGGAGCCGGGGCGGGCGTCTTGTCCGGCGTCTTTTCCGGCTTCTTGTCCGGCGTCTTCGCGGCGACTGGCTTCTCGGTGGTGACCGGCTTCTCCGTGGCTACCACCTGCTCCTCCGGCTGCACGTTGCGCGACACCGGGACGGCTTTCTTGCCGCATCCCTGCACTGTGAAGACGGTGGCCAACACGGCGCATACAATCCCGACGATGCCGATTGCTCTCATGATTCGTGTCATCATACTCTCCAGTTCATTCGGTACGTTCGGTATACCATCTAGGCGCAGGATTGTCAACAAGGGTTGACTATCCTGCAAGCCGAACCTACAATATAGGCAGGACAGAGCTACCCAGTGTCCGAATGAGGGCGCAGGAGGAGAATGGGATGAAACTCGGATATCTGACGAATTTCAATGAGGACGAGTTGAAGCTCGCCTCGGACATCGGCTTCGACGGCCTGGAGGTCCATGCCAAGTCGTGGCCTGCTGAGGACCTGCAATCGGCCGATCGGCGCAAGGAGGCTGCGGCAAGGGCCGTTGCCCTGTCGGCGAAGTATGGAATAACGGTGACGGCGCTGGCCATGTACGGCAGCCCGTCCGAGCCGCAGGAGCGCATAGCAGCTTACCGGACCGTCATCGAGTTCTGCGCGGCGATGCAGGTCCCGGCGCTCGCCACTCTTACCGGCGGCAATCCGGACGCCGGACCGGGCGATAACGTGAAGCTGTGGGCTGAGGTGTTTTCTGAGGTCGCAAAGATCGCCGAGGACAACAACGTGAAGATCGCCTTCGAGAACTGGCCCGGCTTCGGACCTGTGCCGCCGTGTAAGAGCACGCAGTTCGGGTTCAACCCGGCCGCCTGGGAGATGATGTTCAACGCGGTCGACTCGCCGGCGCTTGGGTTGGAGTTCGATCCTTCGCACCTGGTCTGGCAGCAGGTCGACTACATCGGCGCGGTGAAACGCTTCGGGCCGAGGATTCACCACGTCCACCTGAAGGACACGGAGATCCTGGAGGATGCGCTCGCCGAGCACGGCTCGTTCGGCGGAGGTTGGTGGCGATACCGAATACCCGGGTTCGGACTGGTGGACTGGATGGGCTTCTTCTCGGCGCTCTATGAGGTGGGCTACGACGGTGGGACGGCGATCGAGCACGAAGACGGCGTCTTCTCGGGTGCACGGCGCGCGGACGGCCTCAAGCTGGGGTACAACTACCTCCGCCCGATGATTCTGTAACATCATGTAGTGGCCGTGCCTCTGTGCCGGCCATGAGGAACCGCTGGCCGGCACAGAGGCACGGCCACTACGCAATATTCCCGCAAGATAAGGTGTAACGATCAGCCAACTGGGTACGTCTAAACAATAGAAAAGCGCACTGAGGTGTCCCGCGCGGGGCGGCCTCGGCGGCACACGATGTTTGTCTCCCACAACCGGGGAGATTGGCAATCCAAAACAGGAGGGGATGCAAGATGCCAGCAAGACAAAGTGTATTACTCTATCTATTCGCGGCGGTTCTCGTCGCGGCATCAATGGGGACTGGTTTGACACAGATGGTCGCAACGGCCGAGAAGCCCATCAGTGTCAGCCTGCAGGATGTGCCCGTTCGGACCGCGATAGACACGCTCTTCCGCGAAGCGGGCCTGAACTACGCGTTCGAGGGGAGCATCTCAGGCGTGGTGAACGTGAACCTCCAGGATGTCCCGTTCGACCAGGCCCTGCAGGTCGTTCTTCGAAGCGCCGGGCTGACCATGCGCCGGGAGAACAACACCTACATGATCGGCCCCAAGAAGGAAGCAGCGGTGGCTGCGGAGACCTCGACCGGTCTCGTCTATGAGGACAACACCGAGATCACGCGCAGCACATCGCTGGAGAAGATCCGAATCAACTTCGCCGACGTGAATGAGATCGGCGCCATCTTCGGCTCCCAGTACGGTGGAGGCATGGGCGGCATGGGCGGCGGCATGATGGGTGGCTACGGCGGCATGATGGGCGGCATGGGCATGATGGGCGGCATGGGCGGCGGCATGATGGGCGGGGCATGATGGGCGGCTATGGCGGCGGCATGGGCGGCTATGGTGGCGGCATGGGCGGCTACGGTGGCGGCATGGGCGGCTATGGCGGCGGCATGGGCGGCTACGGTGGCGGCATGGGTGGCTACGGCGGCGGCATGGGCGGCTACGGTGGCGGCATGGGTGGCTACGGTGGCGGCATGGTCGCCGGCGGTGGCGGCAGGCGCTGGTAAGTCACACCGCTGACTGCGTTCAGCGCCTTTTCGTTTGATCAGGAGTGCTCTGTGCATGGAGTTCCACGATGGCTTGGAGGTAAACTCCGGCGGGACCGATCCCGATCTGGTGCTCGTCCGGGAGTTTGCCTCCGGGCAGGTGGACGCGTTCGACCGAATTTACCATCGACACAGCGGCTTCGTCTATAACACATGCATTGGGATACTCGGCGATCCCGACGATGCGCGGGATGCCATGCAGGAGACGTTTGTTCAGCTCTTACGATCTCTGCCGGCCTTTCGAGGACAGAGTCAGTTCTCCACATGGCTATATCGCATCACTGTGAATAAGTGTATGGACCTGCTCCGTCGTAAGCCGAAGCAGGAGGTTACGGATTCGATAGAATGGGCTTCAACTGAACCGCCGAGGTCTGACGGCTTGTTCGAGCAGCAGGTCAGGCTGACCATTCTAAGGCTGAAGCCCGAGTACCGGGCCGTCCTGGTGCTCTACTACTTCCAGCAGCTTTCCTATGACGAGATAGCCGAAAGCCTCGGATGCTCCTTCGACCAAGTGCGCATCAGATTGCACAGAGCCCGAAAGGCATTTCGGACGTTTTACACCGAGGGGGGTGGTGACATTGAAATGTAAGCAAGTCTCCGATCTAGTCTCCCGGTTCACGGACGGGCTACTGCCTGCGGACAAGGCTGAACAAGTCCGACTCCACATCGAGGGTTGTGCCTGCTGCAGGGCGGAAATGGCTGCCGAGCAGGTCTCGTCCAGAGCACTCAGCAGGCCCATGACGTCCTTCGAACCGCCGGACATCCTCGCTCAGGTGAAGAGTCGCGTGAGTCACAGGCCGTCTGCACGACCTCGATGGCAATGGGCATCCGCGGGTCTCGCCGCGGCATGCGCTTTGACCTGGTTCTCGCTGAGCCTCATGCACGAGAGTCCATCTCCTGGACAGACACCACCGAGCGTCGCAGCCAGGGAGACATCCCCGACCCAGCAGCCCCCAGTGCTGAAGATCGATCCTGAGCAGACCGTCACACCGGAGAAGGCCATCCGTCCGTCGAAGGCGAAGAGCGTCGTCGCACATGGCCGATCACCTAAGCCGAGGAAATCGGTCGTGCGCCACACGCCGAGGCCGGTCGCTTCCCCGCCGGAGATCGAATACATGGTGGTGTACCAACACCCGGACCTCGGCGATGGAGTCCGAGTCGCGACGAGTGATGGTACCGGCGTCCCCGATCCTGTGAGTGCGATAACGAGTTCATATACGATCCGCATGACCGATGAGTCAACCGGACTGGTAACAGATGTTTCGGCCTACAGCAATTCCGACGGCGAGACCGAGGAAAGCGCAACAGTCAAGTTCCGCAGTGACCCGCCGAACGTTGACGAGCCTGAAAGGAGTTCGACGGATGAGAAACCGCTGCCTACTCTCAGCGGCGCTCCTCGTAGCGATATGTGCTAGCCTCGCATCGGCCCAGGGCATGAGCACACCTGTGCCGGCGGTCAGGATTGATGAGCCGCGGGTGGTCGCGCTCCAACTGGACAACGTCAGTGTTCTGCAGGCTCTCGACATCCTGCTCAAGGGAACGGGCCGAAACTATCGGCTGATGCCGGGCGCTCGTGTGGACGGCATGGTTACCGTGAATTTCCGAGACGTGCCGTTGGACGGCGCGGTGAAGATAGTGCTCCGGAGCGCGGGGCTCCAGGCGGTCAGGGAGAACCGCACCTACATGATCGAGCCGATTCTGGTTCCGATGAAGCAGCCGGCGGCAGTCCTGGCGCAACAGGTGCCGCCGCTGATGTTTCCCGGACCCCCGATCGGTTCCGTAGACGTCAAGCCCTCGGGCGCGCGGGCCGGAGGACAGAAGTTCGACATCCTGCTCGACAAGGCTAATGTGCTCGAGGCGATGCGTCAGATACTCGAGGTCGCTGGCCAGAACTATGTCATTGATACCGGACTGAATTCCGCGTGGGCGGGTCCGCTCGGTCCGAGGATCAGCGCGCGGATGAGAGGCATGCCTCTTGACGACGCGCTGCAAGCCCTCGCGAAGAGTGCGAGCCTCGTAATGATGAAGGTCGGCAGCGCGTATACCATCCGCCCGCCGGATGGCGCGATCCCGCTCTCCTACGCGATTGGCGGCAAGGTCGGCAAGAGCGACCAGATAGCGCCCCCGACCCTCGCGCTACCCCTCTGCGCCCAGTGCAGCCGGCCTCTCGACCCGGCCTGGCTGTTCTGCCCGTCATGCGGTCTGCAGGTCCCGCTCCCGCACCGACCGCCAAGTAGACGCAACAGTGGGAGGGCGAGGCTCCGTCTCGAGCCGGGATGCTTCGGCAGCAGAACGAAGTGGCGCTACCGAAGCATCCCGGCTCGGACGGAGCCTCGCCCTCCCATTGCATACCAACCCCCCTTTCCTCGACGGCAAACCCTCCCTTCGCTTGTCCTGAAACTAATTCCCTCGCGAATTCACCTGTTTTTTCTACAGAAGAGCTTTTTGGCCCGAAACTTGCACTATGACCTTTCTGAATCAACCTTGCTACAGCCGGTATGGCGGCGGCCTGATCGGGGCTGGGTCTGTGCAGAAAGGTCGTGGTATATGATGAAAGCCCGATTCTACGTCGGAACGTTCTTGTTTGTAATGGCGCTCAGTTGCTCTACACTGGTGCAGGCAGCCGGTGTGCCTCCGGGATCGTTCATAACCAAGAGTGTCAGCAACCCTGAGGCGCTCGCGAAGCTCATCGAGCAGGACAAGAAGGTGAGCCAGAGGTACTCTCGGCACTTTGGGATGACCGCAAAGGACATGGCGGATTACGTGCGGAAGAACCTCAAGGTTTCGCAGTTGAAGACTTCGTGCACCTTTACAACCTACTACATCACCACCGGTGATCACATCCTCGTGCACAAGAAGAGCTTCAAGGCCGGCCGCAAGGTGTTCGTCGCCCCGGACGGCAAGCCTGTGCTCGATGTCTTGTGCGGCAACCCACTGGTTCGAACCTTGCCCAGGATCGTCGTCAAAGTGATGCCGAAGACGGAAGAGATCGCCGTTCAGCCGCCTCCCGCGGCCGTGGAGACTCCCCCAGCCGTGCAGCCGCCCGTGGTAGCCGAGCTTCCGACGACGCCACCGCAGTTCGAGGCTCCGGCTCCGGTAGCACCGTTGCCTGCGCCGCTTCCGGAGGTCGAGGTACTGAACCTGCCGCCGACCGAATTCAGTTCGGCAGCGTCGCTGTTCAGCAACGCTCTCGTTCCGGGTCTCCTCGCGGTCGGCGCAGCATCCGCGGTGTTCAGTGGGGGGAAGAAGACCAATGATCAGCCGCCTGTCCCTGAGCCGAGCGGCCTGATCATCCTGGGATCGTCGTCGTTCACAGCATTGATGGTGGGACTTCGCAATCGGCGAAGAAGCAGCCACAGCACATCACGCAGCTAATCCTTCTGGAGTGCGGTGGCTTGACACCGCTTTGGGATGGAAAGCGGTGTCAAGCCACCGCACTCCGAAGGACGGCAATTCGGGCACCTTCCAGCGACTTGCGCAGATTCGTTTCCGATCGGGATTCCGCAGGGTATAATGAAAACAACCGGCCGCACCCGATCCGAATCTGCAATGCGAGGATATAGTGTCGCTGGACCTCTGGTAATGGCGCAGGAAGCGGTTTTCTAAGCCACGGAACCGATCGCAATCGATAGGCGCTTCGGAGACGCATGAGAGGTAGGTGCACCAATGCGATATGTAAAGCGTTCGGCCAGCCTCGTTGTTTCGCTCATTGCGGTGCTGCTGGCGATACTGCTCATATCGCCGACGGCATTTGCACAAAACCTTGGAGACCCCGAGATCAAAATGGGGCGCAAGGCCGCCACCGAAGTGGAGAAAGACTGCAAACTGGTCGATGATCCCGCCATCGTGCAACGGATCGAGATTATTGGCAACGCGATTGCCGAAATCGCCAACTCCCTCGAGGTAGAATCCACCTACGGCAGCAGTCGGATCACCCCGTTCAAGTATACGATCAAGGTGATCGACGATGAGGAGACGAACGCCTTCTGCCTGCCAGGCGGGTATGTCTACGTCAACAAGGGCCTCCTCGACGACGTTCAGTCCGATCACGAACTCGCGGGCGTCCTCGCCCACGAGATCGCTCATGCTTCCCACCACCACATGGCCTATATGCTGAAAGAGCAGAGCAAGCTCGATGGACGCATCGCGCTAGTGCTCATTGCCGGCATTCTGGGCAACATGGATGCCCAAGACCTCGGTCAGGTTCTGATGGGGGCACAACTGGTGCGGATAGCATACTCCAGCGGATACGGGCAGAAAGCCGAAGAGGACGCGGACAGAGCAGCCATTATGTACCTGAACAAGGCCGGGTACAACCCCGTCGGTTTGCTGACATTCATGGAACGCCTCGCGCGCGGTTACGCGGAGGAGACCCCAGATCGATCTGGGTATCTACCGCACTCATCCCCTTTCACGCGACCGTGCCAAGGCCATGATCGCCCAGATCGAGAGCCTCGGCCTCCCCATCAAGCGACGTGAGGTAACAGATGCGATCAAGGCCGTGACGGAGAGCGTCGGCGGAGACGACAAGGCGCTGAGTTGCGTCAAGCTCGCGGACAGCGTTGTATTCGAGCCGGCGGCGATCGGCGAGACCCTGACTTCCGAACAGCGCGCTCAAACCATCGCTGCCAAGATCAACCAGGCGCTGGATCAGGAACCGCAGTTCCGACAGATCAAGCTCGACTCGGACAAGCGCACGGTAATGGCGCGCGGGGAACCCTTGATCGTTGTGACCGATGAGGATGCGGCGCTGAACGGGAAGCCGGTCCCGGAACTCGCTGAGCAGGCCGCCGAGCCCTCCGGACCTTCATCTGGAGGCAGGCCCTTCTGTCGATGTATTGATTCCTCGGAGTGCGGTGGCTTGACACCACCTTGTATCTCTAATGGCTATTGCACCCGGGATGCAAGGCGGTGTCAAGCCACCGCACTCCAGGGAGCCCCTGTTGTTTGGCGCATCTCCCCTACCTGGGTATACCTCTGTAAATCCACTACACGGAGGTGTAATTGTGATCAGGAAGACTCTCTGCGTTTTGGCAGCCGTGCTTCTACTGGCGCTGCCGGTTCTTGCCCAGAATGAGCCGAACATGGGCGGAGGAATGCCTCCCGCAATGGGAATGCCCGGCATGGGCGGTGGCGGCATGATGGGTGGCATGGGTGGCGGCGGTATGATGGGTCACATGGGCGGTGGTGGCATGATGGGCCCGGGCGGCATGGGGCCGGATCAGTGTCTCATGATGCACATCCAGTCACTCGGACTCACTGACGACCAGATGGGCCGACTACGCCCCATCATGACCGACTACCAGAAGGAGAAGATCAACCTTAGCGGCCAGATCCAGATCAAGGAGATCGATCTCCACACCATAATGATGGCGGACACTGTGGACATGAAGAAGGTGGAAGCCCAGGTGCGCGATATCAATCGCCTGCAGGGTGACCTCCAACTGGCTCGGGATCCAGGCATTCCTTGCCGGAAAGAAGATACTTACCCCGGAGCAGATGCGGATGCTCCACCAGCAGATGGGGATGTGCATGGGCTCATGCCCGATGATGGGCGGAGGAATGCAGATGCCAATGATGGGCGGTCAGGGCATGATGGGAGGAGGAATGCCCGGAATGGCCCCCGGACAGATGTCGCCCGGTCCCGGAGGCCCGATGAAGCCTCCCACTCCGCCGGCCGGTCGGTACTGACAGCCGGTTTAGCGCTGGTTTGTGTCGGGTACACATCTGGAGTGCGGGATCAGCCCTCACCCCCGACCCCTCTCCCAGAGGGCGAGGGAGGGTTCCGCGCTCCCCTCGCCCTCTGGGAGAGGGGTCGGGGGTGAGGGCTGATCCCGCACTCCACAGGAAGAAAGGTAGAAGAGTCATGCCCGAGTTTGTCAACCCGTTTTCCGGAACCGTTCCGCGCACGATAACCGATGGCGAACTGGTCCGAGCCATCATGCTGAACATCGCAGCCGAGTTGGAAGCGGTCCATGCCTACACATCCCACATGGACGCCACCGACAATCCGGATGCGAAGAAGGTCCTGTACGACATCGCGCTGGAAGAGCTGGTACACGCCGGCGAGTTCACAAACCTGCTCTACCGGCTGAATCCGATCGCCGCGGAGAAGGCGAAGGAGGGTTTCGCCGAGGTGGATGCGCTCCTGGCCGCGAGTGCTCCGGTCGAGGTCGCCGCTGAGGAGACCGAGGAGGCCCCGATTGCGACGCCCCAGGGTCTGACGGTGGGCAACATGGTCGGGATGGAGCAATCTCAATAGGCTGCACGTTGACTCCTACCCTCGGATATGGTAGAATTCCGCGCGTCCACTCGCGCGGAGCGGTGTCCGAGTTGGTCTAAGGAGCACGACTGGAAATCGTGTAGCGGGGATAACTCGCTCGTGGGTTCGAATCCCACCCGCTCCGCCATTATCCCCTTTGCTGCCTGCCACAGTCCGATACTTCGGCGCGGATGACCTCCAGGGCGTGAGGGAGGATCGTCCGAAGAAGAGCCGAGCCCTCCTCGACCGCACGTCTGCTTCCCGGTAGATTGATGATGAGCGTCCGACCCCGCAATCCGCTCACTCCTCGGGAAAGGCACGCGTAGGGCGTGTGGCGCATTCCCTCCTGCCTCAACGCCTCCGATATCCCCGGCGCGGGCGATTCGATGACCGCGAGCGTCGCTTCGGGCATTCGATCTCTCTCGGCAAGACCGGTACCCCCGGTCGTGAGAATGACGTCGACGGCGCATCGGTCCGCCAGGAATGTCAGTCTCTCGCTCAGAAGGCGTTCATCGTCGGAGAGGACGCTGTAGTCGGCAAGTGCGACGCCCAGGTCCTCGAGCAGGCCGACGAGCACGGGACCGCTCTCATCCTCCCGCTCGCCTCTCGAACATCGGTCGCTCGACGTGAGGACCGCGCCCACTTTCAACGCGGTCGGTTCGATCGAATCGCCCGGTGAAATGCCCCCGCCGCGGAGGACTTTCGCGAACACGCCTTCCCGGGGCATAATGCAGTCCCCCAGGCGCTTGCCGATGCTGCACGGCGAATGGCACACCTTCCCGATCTCGGAGATCTGGAGGATCGTCTCGCCCACCTGCAGCCGGGGTCCGATGCCCATCGAGATCAGGTCGATGCCCTGGACGGTCAAGTTCTCGCCGAAGTCGCCAGGGTTCAACTCCATTCCCTTGGCGCGCCCCTTGTCGATCGATTCCTCTGAGAGCAGGCTCACCTGCTTGCCCGCACCGAAGTGAGCGTCGCCCTCGACACCCTGACCGGCGACAAGGGTCACAGTGGCGGTCGGTAGCTTCTTCTCGCCCTTATTCGGAGCTGTGTTAACGGAGACTACTCTGCCTTGCATGACTCACCCTCGCGCTCGAAGTGTCCGCTCTTTCCGCCTGCTTTCTCGACGAGACGGATATCGCTGATCGTCGCCTCCCGGTCTATCGCCTTCACCATGTCGTATATGGTGAGTGCCGCGATCGAGACGGCGACGAGCGCCTCCATTTCGACGCCGGTGCGCCCGTGACACGAGACACGCGACTCGATCTCGACACTCGATCGATCGGCGCACAGTGTAAGTCCTATTTCCACGCTGTCCAGGGGGAGACTGTGGCACAGCGGAATGAGTTCGTCGCACCGCTTGGCGGCCATGATGCCGGCGATTCGAGCGGTGGAGAGGACGTCACCCTTGGCGACACGGTTCTCGGCGATGGCATCGAGTGTCGGCTGACGGACATAGACCGTTCCCCGAGCCCTCGCATAGCGCTCTGTGATCGGCTTCTCTGAGACATCCACCATTCGGGCCTTTCCACTCTCATCGACGTGCGACAATTCCATGATTCGTCTCCCTTGCGACCCTTGATTCCCGTAGGGGCGATCCTTCAACGGTCGCCATTTCGACGGGCGACCGTTGAAGGATCGCCCCTACGGGAATCAAGGCTACAACAACTTGACCGCAGCAGTCACGAGAACTGCTGCGAGTACTCGACACAGCGTCAAACTGGAGAAGGTCCTGGCTCCAAGGCTGGACCCAGCAGTCCTCCGGCCAACGCGGCCAACGGCAGTACGGGAACGATACCGAAGTCTGCATTGTGGCTTATCACCCGACTGCCGAGGCCCGCAATCGAGTTCACGACGATGAAGAACGCCGATGTCGCGGCAATCTGCTTTGCATTTCCCCACCGCGCGAGCAGCGCCACGGGACTCAGGAAGATCCCGCCTCCGATTCCTACGATTCCCGACAGAAGCCCTATGAAGCCGCCAAGCGGTGCGGCCAGGGGAAGTCGAGGGGGACGAACCTCCCCCTTACCTATCAAGGGATTCAGCAGTCCGGACAAGCGGACCGCCGCCACGATCAGCGCAAAGGCAAGAAGCAGCGAATATGCCCTCTCCGGCACATCGATCGCCCCTCCGATAACGGCCCCTGGTATCGACAGCACGATGAACGGCCAGGTGAGACCAAGGCTGAAATGCTTCGAGTGACAGAAGCTGAGGCAGGCAGTCCCGGCTACCAGGATATTCAGCACCAGAGCCGTCGTTGCCATCTCAGCGCGTGGTATCGCAAGCAGAGAGAGAACCGCCAGATAGCCGGATGCTCCACCGTGCCCGACGGAAGAGTAAAGCGCTGCGACCGCAAATATCAGTATCGGCGCCCAGATCGGTAATCCGTCCATGATTCACTCGAAGAAGATGATTTGCAGGTCTTGACCCGACGCCACGTCGCCGGAATGCTCAGGAATCACGACGTATGAGTTCGCGCCGACCATCGAACTCAACCTGCCCGAGCCCTGCATCCCGGCGGGAGTCGCAACGTACCTGCCGTTCTCCCATTTCGTCGTCGCCCGGACGAACTCCCGGACGCCGGGTTTGTGCCTGACGTTGCAGGTCACGGAACCTGAGACGGTCGCGTAAGTCGCGGACTCGACCCCCATCATGCGCCCGATCGCCGGGCGTACGAACAGGTCGAATGTCACCATCGACGAGACCGGATTGCCTGGAAGCCCGAAGAGCGGCACGTCCCCGATGCGACCGTAGGCGAGCGGCTTCCCCGGCTTCACGGCGACCTTCCAGAACCGCATCTCGCCGAGCTTGGCCAGCGTCTCCTTGACGAAATCGTAATCGCCTACCGACACACCGCCCGATACGATGATCAGATCGGAAACCGCCGCTGCCGATGTCAAGACGCGCTCGAGTTCATCCCGCTCGTCGATGACCCGCGCGGTCAGCGACACCTCCGCGCCTGTCTGGAGCACCTGCCCGGAGAGAGAGTACTGGTTGCTGTTTCGTATCTGGCCGGGACCCGGAGATTCCGATACATCGACTAACTCGTTGCCCGAGGTGATGACCGCCACTCTGGGCTTCCTGTACACCATCACCTGAGCCTTCCCGAGGGCAGCCAGCATTCCCATCTCAGCGGGCCTGACGCGGACGCCTGACCTCAAGACCAGCTCGCCACGCTTGACATCTTCTCCCGCGGGCCTGACATTCCATCCCTGCCCGACTTCTCGGAGGATACGAACCGCTCCCTCACGGCGCTCAGTATCCTCCACCATGATGACGGCATCGGCGCCTTTGGGAACGGGCGCGCCGGTCATGATCCGAACCGCCGTGCCCGGAACGACTACCTCGCTCACCATGACGCCGGCCGGCGCTTCCGCGATGACTCGCAACTCCCTCAGCGAGTCCTTCCCCGCCCCGACGGTGTCCGCGGCGAGAACGGCATACCCATCCATCGCCGAGTTGTCGAAGGGCGGGAGGTCACCGTCGGCCCGGATGTCCTCCGCCAGGATTCGGCCAAGGGCGTCCCCGAGGGCGACTACCTCAGAGCCGAGCTTGGGGGTGCTGCTCAGTATGGTCTCCAGGGCCGCGTCAGGACTCATGGGCGCGTTGTCGTGCATCTATCCTCCAACCGAACACATCGCGTCGGCCTGAATGGCGCTGATCATCGACGACGCCTCTGAGAGCTTGTGGCAACCGAGCCGGGAGAGCAATTCGCCCAACCTGGCGATCAAGTCCCGTTCGTGCAATATCGGGCGGAGGTCCGCCTCGATCGGGAGTCGCAGGCACGGCTTCAGCGCGCCTGAGGAGGTGACACGGACGCGGCTGCATCGGTCGCAGAAGGGCTCGGACATCGGACTGATGATACCGATCGCGCCTCGTCCACCGGGAATGGAGTACAGACGCGCCGAGGAGCCCCTCTCACCGGGCATCGGCGTCAGATCGCCGAGGATCTCACGGATCTCCTCGGCCCCGACATACATGGCCTGCCATTCTGTCTCACAGCGCTGTAGGGGCGCGCCTTGTGCCGCCTGGTATCCGGTTGCGGGCGGCACAAGGCGCGCCCCTACGGCGTGAGCCTGGCCTGCCAGCGGCATCAGCTCGATGAAGCGAACGTCCACGGGCATCGTCCTCGCCAGGTTCGCGATGGCCGGCAGTTCCCCGTCGTTGATCCCTCGCATCACGACCGTGTTGATCTTCACCTTGTCGAAGCCGCACTGCACGGCGGCTTCGATACCGCTGAGGACCTCCTGGAGACGATCCTGGCCGGCTATCCGGCGGAAGGTCTCGGGGTTCAGCGTGTCGAGGCTGATGTTGACCGCCTGCAGCCCTGCGCCCCTGAGTTCTGAGGCAAGCTGAGGAAGCCGAGTGCCATTGGTGGTGAGCGCAACCGTTTCGATCCCCGGCGTGCGGGCAATGCTCCTCACTGTCTCCACGACATCGTCTCTTACGAGGGGCTCGCCACCCGTCAGTCGGACCTTGGTGATGCCGTTTTGGGCAAACGCATCGACCAGGATGGCAATCTCGGACGCCGATAGAGAATCGTCAGGCGTGACCGGCTGCTCACCGGGTCTGCAGTACGTGCAGCACAGGTCGCATCGGTCCGTTATCGAGAGCCGCAGATAGGTGCTCTTCCGCGACTCCAGGCTCAAGTGGGAGAGTTGCCGCATCAGAATCGTTTCAACCGCGTGAGACCATTATACCCCGGCGCGGGAAAGGGATCAATTCCATTGAGGCGGATGAGCACACATCGATGAAGGCCCGGTTTGCGGAGTCACGAGGAAGGAGCATTGGATGCACCGGGATCACCCTCCCTGTGTTTCTGAGCAGACTCGAAGGATCGCCGGCCGCGTGACCGGTGGGAACATTCAGTGCCACCAGATCGATCCGGTCGAGACACCTTAGCGCAGACGGTTTGACCTCCTCCACGCCCCCTCTCGCCACGAGAACGTTCAATCCATTGAGCAGAGGAATCGCAGTCGTGCTCTCGACGATGACTCCCGGTGCGTCCGATAGCTGGTCGAGCGCCGACTCCAGGGCGGCCGGAAGTGACTCCGGGAGCGAGCGTATCCACAGGACGCGGTCCGCTCCGGCCTCGAGTAACAGAGCGGTGTCCTTGCCCCGACGGGCGATGGCCGTCGGGTCGGCGATGACCGCGAAGGGCCCGTCAGGAGGCGAACACGCGCCGCAGTCCTGGCCGTGCGGGCAGATCTCGTCGGGAAGAGAAGGGGTGACCTTGATCGCGGCCCAGCCGGGAAAGGCCCTGAGCAGCAGAGCAGCCACCGCTGTCTTACCGCAGTGAGCTGAAGCTCCGCCAATGCAAATCAACTTCAATTTGAAACAACCTCCACAACAGCGGCCGCAACCTTGTACTCCGCCGTCTTTGTAATCGGATCATGGGCATCCGTCGTCAGCTCGTTTGCCGCCGATTCGGCAAAATGGAACGGCATCCAGATCTGGCCCGGCCTCACCTTCTTCGTCGCCCACGCGCGCGCCGTGATGCTTCCCCGTCGAGTGCTCACCCGAAGCATTTCCCCGCTCTGAGCGCCGAGCTGCTCGAGGTCGCGCGGATGGATCTCCACAAAGCAGTCCGGCGACTTCTCAGCCATCCCCTTGACCCTGCGCGTCATCGTCCCAACGTTGTAGTGATATAGGATTCGGCCCGTCGTGAGCAGCCATGGATACTCCGAATCGGTCGGCTCACTCGGCGGCGAATACTCGACCGGCGCGAACTTGCCGAGACCACAGGCGAACCCATCCTCGTGCAGGCATACTGTTCCGGGATGCTCCTCATGCGAGCACGGCCACTGAAGGCCGATCTTGTCGATTCTGGGGTAGTTGACACCTGCCAGCATCGGCGAAAGGGCCGCTACTTCGTCCCATATCTTCTCAGGAGAAGCGAATCTCATGTCCCCGCCCAGTCGGTTGGCGATCTCCATGATCACGCGCCAGTCCTCGCGCGCCTCACCCGGCGGCTCGACCGCCTTCCGAACGCGTTGGACGCGGCGTTCGGTATTGGTGAATGTGCCGTCCTTTTCCGCGAAACACGATGCCGGAAGGACCACATCGGCGATCTTGGCCGTCTCGCTCATGAATATGTCCTGGACCACAAGGAACTCCAGGTTGCCGAAAGCTTGCCGCACGAAGCTCGAATGGGCCTCGGACATCACGGGGTCCTCCCCCATGACGTAAACGGCCTTCAGTCGGCCCGCAGCGGCCTCCTCCATCATCTCAGTGATCGTCAGCCCGGTCGACGTGGGCAGCGGCTTGCCATAGGCTTCCTCGAACTTCCGGCGGTTCGCCTCGACGGCGACCTTCTGGTAACCGGGGTACATGTCCGGCATTGCACCCATGTCGCACGCGCCCTGCACGTTGTTCTGCCCTCTGAGCGGGTTGATTCCGCTGCTCGGCTTGCCGATCTGACCGGTGAGAAGCGCCAGGTTCGCGAGCCCTCGGACATTGTTGGTGCCGCAGGTGTGCTCGGTTATCCCGAGGGTGTAATAGATCGCCCCGCGGTCCGACTGAGCGTACAACCGTGCCGCTTTGCGGATATCATCCGCCGGCACTTCGCACATCTCCGCCGCGCGCTCGGGCGGCCACTGCTCGACGATCTTGAGGAACTCCTCGAATCCTTCCGTGCGCGACTTGATGAACTCCTCGTTCGCCAGGCCCTCGTGGACTATGACGTGCGCCATCCCGTTGATCAGCGCCAGGTCGGTGCCCGGGCGGATCGGCAGATGGATCGCCGCGATCTTGGTCAGCCATATCTTGCGGGGGTCGGCGACGATCAGTGTTGCGCCGTTGCTGACGGCCTCCTTGATCTTGAGACCGATGATCGGATGCGCCTCAGTCGGATTAGCCCCGATGACGAACAGCACGTCGGCGTCCGCTATCTCACCGATCGAGTTCGTCATCGCCCCGCTTCCGAGTGAAGCGGCCAGACCGGCCACTGTGGGAGCGTGTCAAGTACGGGCGCATTGGTCAACGGAATTCGTTCCGATGACCGCACGCGCCAACTTCTGCATAAGATAGTTCTCTTCGTTCGTACACCGGCTGGAACTCATGAGGCCGATGGCATCCGGGCCGTCCGCTGCCTTGATCTCCTTCAACCGACCCGCCACGAGATCGAGGGCCTCGTCCCATGAAGCCGGCCCAAGCTCTCCATCGCGCCGGATCAGCGGAGTGGTAAGACGGTCCGGATGATGGATGAACTCGTAGCCGAACCGACCCTTCACGCACAGCCATCTGCCGTTTACCGGGTTGTCGGTGGCCGATGTGACACCGACTACGCGACCATCCCTCACGTTCAGGTCGAACTGACAGCCGACTCCGCAATAGCCGCAGGTTGTGCGAACCTTCTTCGCTCCCACGAGGCCGACCATCCGGCGGGCCATGACGGCGCCTGTCGGGCAGACGGCGATGCAGTTGCCGCACAGTTCGCACTCGGACTCCTCACGGACGAGCCCAGGGGGGAGACCGATCTCGGTATCGAAGCCGCGCCCCTGGAAGTCGATCGCTCCGGCCTGCTGCACGTTCTGGCATACCAATACGCACCGACCGCACAGGATGCACTTGCTGTTCTCCTCGGACATCATCGGAGCATCTTCGGATACCGTGTGGGAGGAGACTCCAGTCGGCGATGCCTTTCTCTCGCGGAGGCCGAACTCGTACGCATACTCCTCAAGAACACATTCGCCGGATGTATCGCAGGTCGCGCAGTCATGCGGGTGGTCCGAGAGCAGCAGTTCGAGCACCGTCCGACGGAACCCGCGGAGGGCCTCGGTGTCGGTGTGAACGACCATTCCCGGAGACACCGGATGGGTGCATGACGCGACGGGACTAGGCCCGGCTTCAACCTCGACCAGACACAGACGGCACGAAGCGGTCGGCGGCAGGCCGAGGTCTGGGTCGTAGCAAAGATGAGGGATGTCGATGCCCGCTCTCCGGGCGGCTTCGAGGATCGTCATGCCGACGGAAGCGGTGACCTCTCTGGAATCGATCGTCAGCGTAATCTTGTTCTCAGTCATTATTCTCTCCGAGTTGCACCACCGTGAGTCCTGAGTGCGCCGGTGAAGACTGACGGTTCAGTGGGCTGCTAAGAAGCACAGTGCCCCTACCTATTCCTCAAGATCGCAGCGCAGACAGCGGCGGGCCTCGAGGCACGCCGTCTCAGCCGAGTAGCCATGTACGACCTCATCGAAGACACAGGCGCGCTCCCGGGGCGACAAGTGGCACACCGCCTGACGGGGTACAGCCCCATACTCCTCATCCGGTTTGGCATCCGTCGCAAGTGCGGTGTCAGCGGGCAGCTCGCCACTCCCACCGAGGTAGACATCTATCGCCTTTGCCGCTTTCTGGCCGGCAGCTATGGCCTCGATTATGGTCGCCGGGCCGGTCACTGCATCACCACCGGCGAACACCTCGCCCTCGCCCGACCTCTGGGAAACCGGATCGGCGACGATGCGACCACGTGCTACAACCAGGCGTCCGTCCGTTTGGGCAAAATCGAGTTCCGGCCCCTGGCCGATCGCCATAATCACGTGGTCCGCCTCGATCAGTACATCGAAATCCGGCTTCGGGATCGGGCGACGCCGACCGCCCTCATCTGCGTCCCCCAGCATCATTTCCTGACAGCGCACGGCTTGAACGCGCCCGGATCCTTCAATGGCGACAGGTGCGACGAGTGTATGCAACTCGACGCCCTCCGCCAGCGCGTCCTCGATCTCTTCGCTGAGCGCCGGCATCTCTTCCCGAGTGCGCCGGTACAGTATGGTCACGGGCCCCGCACCGAGTCTCAGGGCGGTGCGAGCAGCATCAATGGCAGCGTTGCCTCCGCCTATGACAACTACTCGCCCAGACAATTCCTTGATCTCGCCGACGATCGCCTGGCGAAGGAAGGACAGCGCATCGTGCACGCCCTTCATCTCTTCGCCCGGGATGCCGAGCGTCGTGCTCTTGTGCGCTCCGGTTGCCACAAAGACCGCATCGAACCCCGCAAGCGATTCGAGCGACTCGATCCTGTGCCCAGTCTCGATCTCGACGCCTGCGCGCACGATATAGTCGATATCCCGCTGCAGGACCTCTTTCGGCAGACGATATGGTGGAATCCCGACGGCCAGCAGGCCGCCGACAGCGTCGAGGGCTTCGAATATCTTGACCTCGTGACCCATGATGGCAAGGAAATATGCGGCAGTGAGGCCCGCCGGGCCCGAACCGATGACCGCCACCCTGCCCCTGCGCGGCCCTGTCCACGTGGGCGGATGGCCAGAATCGGTGACATGATCGGTCACGAAGCGCTTCAACTGCCTGACTGCCACGGGCGCATCGATGTCGCCGCGCCTGCAGAACACCTCACACGGATGATCGCATGCACGGCCGCAGACCGAGGGCAGCGGGTTGCGCCGACGGATCACGTCGAGCGCCTCCGCGAACCTTCCCTCGGCGATCAGTCCCACATACTCGGGAACGTTCACGTGCGCGGGACAGGCGCTCGAGCACGTGGTGGTGATCAGCGCCTCGCACGAATTTGCCGGGCAGCGCTTCTCGATGATGTGGGCTTCGTATTCATCGCGGAAATAGCGGATCGTTGACAGGACCGGATTCGCAGCGGTCTGGCCGAGGCCGCACAAGGAGGCTCTCCGTATGGCCTCTCCAAGCTTTTCGAGTTCATCTATGTCAGAAAGCTCGCCCTCGCCCTGCGTGATCCGGGTCAGGATCTCGAGCATTCGCTTCGTGCCGATCCGGCATGGGACACACTTGCCGCACGATTCCCTCTGAACGAAGTCCGCGAAGAAGCGAGCCATGTCCACCATACAGGTGGCTTCGTCCATGACGATCAGACCACCCGATCCCATGATCGCGCCGACCTGCTTAACCGAATCATAGTCGATCGGTAGATCAAGGTACTGCGCGGGAACGCATCCACCGGAGGGGCCGCCCATCTGGACAGCCTTGAACTTGCGATCGCGGGGGATGCCGCCGCCGATGTCGAACACGATCTGGCGCAGAGTGGCGCCCATCGGCACCTCGACGAGCCCCGTGTTTCTGACCTTGCCGGCAAGGGCAAAGATCTTGGTGCCCTTGCTGCCCTCGGTCCCGAAGCTTCGGTAGTAGTCCTTGCCCTGAAGAATAATGATCGGCACATTTGCGAGCGTTTCGACGTTGTTGATATTCGTGGGCTTGCCCATGAAGCCGCTTATCGAGGGAAACGGCGGGCGGGGGCGGGGCATACCTCGCCTGCCCTCCAACGAGGCAATGAGTGCGGTCTCTTCGCCGCAGACGAATGCGCCGGCGCCTCGGTCGATCTCGATATCGAAGTCGAAGCCCGTTCCCAGGATATCTGTTCCCAGTAGGCCACATTCGCGCACCTGGTCGAGGGCTATCTCGGTGTTCTTTACCGCAAGAGGATACTCCGCCCGGACGTAGATGATGCCCTTCGCCGCCCCGATTGCATAGCCCGCGATTATCATGCCTTCGAGGATTGCGTGAGGGGTGCCTTCAAGGAGGCTGCGATCCATGAAAGCGCCGGGGTCGCCTTCGTCGGCGTTACAGATGAGGTACTTGGGCTCACCGACTGCCTTTCGACAGAAACCCCACTTTACGCCCGCGGGGAAGCCTGCTCCACCTCGGCCCCTCAGCCCGGCCTCACGGACTTCATCGATCACCTGTTCCGGCGTCATATCACAGAGGGCCTTGGCCGCAGCAGCATAGCCGCCGCGAGCGACGTAGTCCTCGAGGCTGATCGGGTCCAGTATGCCGTTGAGCCGAAAGACGATTCTCTGCTGTCTCGCATAGAACGGCACTTCGTGGTCATGGACGATCTTACGGTCGGTAGCCGGATCGACGTAGAGGAGCCGCTCGATGACTTCATCCGACAGAACAGTCCGCTCGACGATCTCGGGCACATCTTCGGCCTGCACACTCGGGTAGAAGACTTTGGCGGGGAGGATGACGACGACCGGCCCCTTTTCGCAGAAACCATGGCATCCCGTGATCTTGACGGGGATATCGCATTCGAGTCCGCGTCTCTTGATCTCATCCTCGAATGCCTTCTTCACTCCGGAAGCTCCGAAAGCGACGCAGCCGGTCCCGCCACAGATGGTGACCATCTTCCGGTCGGAGCTGATCTCTGCCTTCAGCCGGTCCTGCCACTCCCGGAAAGCCGATGCTGAGGAAGCCTGCTTCATTGGCGTCCCTCCTCAGCGATCCGCTCCAGTATCTCCTGGACCCGCCGCGGAGTCGCTTTGCCGTAGTAGTTGCTGTCGACAACCATCACCGGGGCGAGAGCACAAGCGCCGAGACATGCAACCGTTTCGAATGTAAACATCATGTCGTCAGTGGTTTGGCCGTCGTCGATTCCCAGTGCACATCTCACGCTGTGGATCACGCTCTTACCTCCACGAACGTGGCACGCGGTACCTCGGCAGCAGCGGATGGTATGTCGCCCACGCGGCTCAGTATAGAACTGAGCGTAGAATGTTACCACACCGTAGATGCGGCTGAGCGGGATATGGGTTCGGACGCTGATCTCTTCCAGAGCCGAAGGAGGCAGGAAGCCGAATCGCTCCTGAACGCCCTGGAGGACGGCGATGAGGTTCGATTCGTCCGTCACATTCAGTTCGTCGAGGTGGGCGAACACGTCGTTATCATCGGGCAATCTGCTTCCCGCAGACTCATCGACTGCCTGGTTTGCCATGTGAGCTATTCCTCCGGAGCGCTTCCTGATAGGCCTCTGGTGTGTTGATATTCAGAAAACTGAGCAGTTCCGGATCGAGCGATCTCAGATCATTCTCGGGCACGTACACTGTGTCGACTCGATCGAGCAGGTCTCGCATCCTGAGAATGCCTGCCTCGAGATTCGCCTCCACCTGGGGCAGACACGATCTCCGATACGCCGCGTGAAGCGGCTCGATTCCATTCTCCAACATCGGCACGACCGCTTCATGTCGGTCCAGCAGGGAGAGCACATAGCGGGCCACTTCAGTATCCGCAAACGGCATGTCGCAGGCGAGGACGAAGTTTGCGGCATCCGGTGATGCGGTCAGCCCCGCTTGCAGGCCGCCGAGCGGGCCCTTTCCCTCATAGGAATCGTACACGAGGGTGGCATTCTCCACATCCAGGTCCTGCCCGGGTCTCGCGACCACTATGACCGGGCCGAATTCGCCGGCGAACCTCGTGACAAGGGCCTGGAGGATCGTGGACCCGTCCATCTCGAGGGACGCCTTGTCCCGGCCCATGCGCGCGCTCGTGCCGCCTGAAAGGATGATGGTTGCCATGCTGTCTAGAACAGGCCGTAGATCTCGCCGTCGGGCTTCATGCCGATCTTGACCGCGGCCGGTACTTTCGGAAGTCCCGGCATCGTCATGATGCTTCCGGCGTAGATCACCACGAATCCTGCGCCGGCACTGACCTTCGCCTCCCGTACCCCGATCTTGTAACCCCTCGGGCGTCCGGCGACCTTGGGATCGTCGGACAGGGAGTTCTGGGTCTTGGCGATGCAGACCGGCAGCTTCCCGAAACCGAGCGCGGTGATCTGACTGATCTGCTTCTCGGCGGCCGGAGCAAAATCCGCGCCATCCGCACCGTAGAACTGGCGCGCGACCGCCTCGACCTTCTCCTTGATGGACATATCCAACGGATATGCCGGATGGAAGGTCGATTCGCCCTCACATGCCTTCAGCACGAGTTTCGCGAGTTCGATGCCGCCCTCGCCGCCCTTCGCCCAGACATCCGAGAGCGCCCATGTCGACACCGGTCTCCTTGCAGCACTCCGAGAGAGCCTCGATCTCTTCGTCCGTGTCGGTCGGGAACTTGTTGATGGCGACGATCGGGTCGAGGCCGACATTCCGCACGTTGTCGCAGTGCTTCTCGAGGTTCTCGATGCCCTTCAGCACAGCCTCCGGATTGTTGGCCTTGAGATCGGCGAGCGCCACCCCACCGTGCATCTTGAGCGCGCGGATCGTGGCGACGACGACAGCGGTCACCGGCATCAGTCCGGCTGAGCGGCACTTGATGTTGAAGAACTTCTCCGCGCCGAGGTCGCTCCCGAAGCCGGCCTCTGTGACCATATAGTCGGCAAGCTTCAGGGCCATGCGTGTGGCGATCACCGAATTGCATCCGTGAGCGATGTTGCCGAACGGTCCGCCGTGTACGAACGACGGGGTGCCTTCCAGCGTCTGGACCAGGTTCGGGACGATGGCGTCCTTCAGGACGACGGTCATCGCGCTGCTCGCCTGCAGGTCCTTCGCGGTGACCGGCTGACCGGCCTTGTTGAGCCCGACGACGACACTCGCGAGCCGTCTCTCGAGGTCCGCTCGATCCGTCGAGAGGCAGAGCAGAGCCATTATCTCCGATGCGGTCGTTATATCGAATCCGGACTGGCGGGGGATACCGTTCCCCTTGCCGCCGAGACCGATCACGATGTCCCTGAGCGCCCGCTCGTTCATATCCATGACGCGCTTCCAGGTGATCGAGTGGAGGTCTATGTCCAGCGGATTGCCCTGGTGGATGCTGATTATCGAGCATGGCCGAGAGCAGGTTGTGGGCGGTCGTGATCGCATGGAAATCACCGGTGAAGTGCAGGTTGATGTCGGCCATCGGGACGACCTGAGCATATCCTCCGCCGGCCGCGCCGCCTTTGACGCCGAAGCACGGCCCGAGTGACGGTTCCCTGAGCGCCAGGCAGGTGGACTTCCCGAGCTTGCGAATGGCATCAGCGAGACCGATCGCAGTGGTGGTCTTTCCCTCGCCGGCCGGAGTCGGAGTGATGGCGGTAACGAGAATCAGCTTGCCATCCTTCTTGTCCGCATTTCGATCTAGCAGATCGAGAGTGATCTTGGCTTTGTCGGCTCCGTAGAATACCAGGTCCTGTTCGGACAGATTCAGGTCTGCGGCGACATCTCTTATGTGCCGGGGCTTCGCCTGCTGGGCGATCTCGACGTCGGTTAGCATAGGTGGAATCCTCCTCGGATGGTAAAGGTTATTTCTCGTCTTTTTTCAGCTTTTTGCTGAAGGACATCTTCTCGATCTTTCCGGCAAACATGTTCATCCAGGCGCTGGTATGCTCGAGCCGCCTGTCCACGGGGATATGGTACTTCCTGAGCTTATCCTCCCAGCCAAGCTTCCTGGCGCGCTCGTTGATGAGCCACCATATGCAGGCCTGATCCTCGTGGACCTCGCAGTGACCGTCGGCCCTCGTACCTCCACACGGCCCGTTTCGAAGCTGCTTGGGGCACCTCATGCAGCAGGTAAACGCGTTATAGCTCAAGACGCACTGCCCACAGTCCTGGCATCGAAACACAGGCTTCTTGAACACATTCTCGCTGAGTAGAACGCACTTGTACAATGTCGGGTGCCGCTCGGTGAATGCGGCTACTCTCTCTGACAGCTTGCTCATTATGCTACCGCTCCTGTCGGTTCCGGCTCGGTCTCGATCGGCTTCAGGGTCGGTCGAGGCAGGAGCCCCGCTCCGTCGACGATCGACTTCGTGATCGATTCCCACATCACGGGCATGATGTGAACGCCGCTAACGCCGGGGATCTCCTTGAGTTGCTTGATGGTCTCGATGCAGATACTCACCCCTTCGTCCTTCGGCTCCTGAGCGGATTTCATGCGGGTGATGTACTCGGGCGCGATCCTCATGCCGGGGACGCTGTCCCTCATGTACTCCAGGGCCTTCGCCGACTTGACCGGCATGACGCCCGCAAGGATGAAGATCTCCTTGTCGAAGCCTTCGTCCCTTACGGCCGACATCCATTTCTCGAACCGGGGCATATCGAACACCGGCTGCGTCTGGATGAAGTGCGCGCCGGCCTGGATCTTCTTGTACAAGTTGAGGATGCGCATGTTGAACGGCTCGCCGAACGGATTCGCCGCTCCTCCGATGAACATCGCGGGCGGCGGCTTTATCTCGTCCCCGGAGAGGAACTTCGCATCGTTCATCCCGGCCACCGTGTGAATAAGCTGAACCGAGTCGAGATCGAAGACTCCCTTGGCATCGGGGTGGTTGCCGAAAGACTGGTAATCACCGGACAGGCAGAGAAGGTTCCTCACACCCGCTGCATATGCCCCGAGGATGTCCGACTGCTGAGCGAGCCGGTTCCGATCTCGACAAGTCATCTGCATGATCGGCTCGATCCCGCCCTCGACCGCAAAGGCGCTGCTCATGGCCGAACTCATACGGACGATCGCCGTCTGGTTGTCGGTGAGATTCACGGCATCGACGACGTTGCGGAAATACTCGCATTTCTTGAGAATAGGCGCCTTATCGGCTCCCTGCGGAGGACTCATCTCACCGCAGACCGCGAAGTGCCCTTCTCTCAACATCCGTTCCAGATTACTACCTGATATCATCTATTTCGCCCCCTGGTCACTCTTTGCTGACCATGTGATATGTCACACTCATTCATCGCCCGTGAAATCGATGCACTCCTTCGCGTACGGACACCATTTCGCGCAGCCCAGGTCCAGACACGGATTCTTGAACCTCGTGCCACATTCCGGACACGCGCGCGAGCGGTCGTCCTTGAAGAACTCCACCTTGGCGCCGCACTTGGGACACGGCTGCTGCCGTATGTCGTCGATCTTCCAGAAGCGGCTATCCTGGCCGGGACACTTTACCATATTGATCCAACTCTACACCAAAGAAGCCCACAGGGACTCCAGGTCGACATGCTCCCGAATGAGGCTCGTTGCCAGGCAGGTCTTCTCCTCATCGGAAACGCGGGTCTTGACAGTCATATCGTGTATGCGCGAGGCCACGTCATATGTGCGCTCTCCGGTTGTGAGCACAGGAATACTTGTGCGCTGAACGAGGTCCATGGTTGACGGCTGTGGCAGCAACCCGCCTGTGAGAACAATCCCCGCCAGCTCGATGTCTTTTCTGAGCAAGTCGGTGGTGACGATGGCAAATATGACGTCGTCCCGATCGCCCGGGACGATCAGCAGCGACTTGTCCTGCACGTACTTAAGTGCATTGTAGGCCGTCATGGCGCCGATAATGATGTCTGCAATCGGATTGGCCAGTCTGTCCGCTCCGTTGATGACCGTGGCGCCGATGCTTTCCGCCACCTGCATCACCGTGGGCCACGACAGGCGTGGGGCGTATGGAACTACACCAAGCAGCTTCAGCCCCATTCTTTCAAACGACTTCGACAGATAGTAGCGGGTCTGATCGAGCTTCTCGGGCAGCACCTTGTTGACTACTACGCCAACGACAGGGACTCCCTCCTTCTCGAAGAGACTGCAATTCACCGCGACTTCATCGACCGGACGGCCTATGCCGCCGAGCGTCACGATGACGGCCTTAGCGTTTAGAAGCTTGGCGACGTGAGCATTCGACATGTTAAACACAGAGCCCACGCCTGCATGTCCGCTGCCTTCGATCACCACCAGATCATTGTTCCTGGAGGCTACTGCATATGAATCGCGGATCGATTTTTCCAGTTTAGGGAGTTCGATCTCCGGATTCTCGATGTACTTGCGGGTAAAATCGGGCGTGACCGCAACAGGACTCATGTCTTTGAGCGGATAATCGAGGTCACAAGCCTGCTGAATGAGCAGTGCGTCCTCATCGATCATCTGGTCGTCGACTTCGACATACCGCTGCCCGACCGGCTTCATGAAGCCTACAGACTTCGTAAGATCACTGAACCCGCGAACAAACCCCAGGCTGCATGTGGTCTTGCCGTCATTCTGGTTGGTCGCTGCCACGAATAAGCGCCGTTCGATCTTGTTTATCATGTCAACTCGGCGACCTCTCTTCCATAGGCTTTCCGGAGAGCGCATCCAGCAGCACTTCGGCGGCCACTATGCGATCCTCCGCAGGAAGCAAGTGCCCTGCGTCCGCCCGGTAGAGCACGCTTGCGCTCGGACCGAATTCCTCGTCTTCATCATGTCTAACGATGGTGACCGGAACACGCGGCAGCACATCGAAACGGTAGCCTATCCCTGGAGAAGAAACACGAGTCGCCTGGAGCTGCTCGCTGAGTTCTTGAAATCGCTCCCTGGTTCTGCCCGAGGTCGCGAGGAATCGCCCCACAATTCGCTTCTCGAAGACGGTGCAATAGTTGCGGCAGTCGGCGAAATGCTTGAGCGATACCTCGTTGGTATCGAGCCCTACCTCGTCCGAACACAGGTAGTGAAGAGCCAGCAGCGCCCAGGAGAGCTTCGCCTTCCCGGAGTTCTCGACCAGGACCTCACGCCTGGCCGGATCGACGAGCAGTGCCCGTCCCAGCGAAGGGACGCGGATGATCTCCCCATCCCTGGCGACACCGAGCGCCTGTAGTCTCTCGGCGGACAGCTCCCGGGATGTCAGGACATCGAAACCGAGGGCAAACGCCTGCTCGTAAGGTTGCTGAGCAGGCGGAACGGGACACGTCTGCCTGACAGTCACGTCCTGGGAAGAGTTCTCAGTCTGCTTTTTCTCCACGACACCGACCTCCAGCCCTCACACGGCGAAGTCACGATCGGAGGAGGGCACTTAGCCTTTCTGCCTGTACGCCTTCAGGAAAGAGTCACTGTAGATGGTGTGGTTCATCAGCATTTCGGCGGTGATGAGCCCGTCCATCAGTTCAGTGTCCAAAGGATCCAAAATCGCTGCATCGAGACCCGCGCCGATCGCCATCGTCAGGAATATCCTGTTGATGAGCTTCCTCTCCTCGGCGCCCTGTGACAGGTTGCTGAGCCCGATGACAATGTGCGGAGACGGATCGCACAGCATGCCGAGCTGACGTATCGATTCCAGCACGATGCCGGGGCCTTTCTGCTCGGCCTTGACCGGGAGGATGATCGGATCGATGTAGAGATCGGTGATCGGCAGATCATATTCCATCGCCGTTGCCAGCACGCGCATGGCTACCTCGCATCGCCCATCGATGTCCACCGGGACGCCGTTCTCATCGATGCACAGGGCCACTACGCCCGCACTATGCTCCTTGGCCAGATCCAGGAACTTGCGCAGGCTGGCATCCTCACCCGTCGTGGAGTTGATCACCTTCCTGCCGGAGCATGCTTCCAGTCCAGCCTTCATAGTATCGTAGTTCGGACTGTCGATCGACAGAGGCGCGTCGGTCACTTCCCGTACCGACTCGACCAGCCACTGCATAGCCTCCACGGGCTTAGTGGCGGCCGTGCCGACGTTGATGTCGAGCATGTCGGCGCCTTCCGCCAACTGCCGCTTCGCCAGGTCCTGGATGGCTTTCTTGTCGCCGCTCTGGATGGCCTCTTTCACGATCTTGAACATGCCGTTGATGCGTTCACCGATGATGATCATTCGATTGTCCTCCGTTGTTTGATTGGAATTCTTGTCAAGCCTTGCACATCAGTTCTTCGATGGCGCGTCTGACCAGGTTCACTGCCTTGGGATGCCGCATGATCAGAAGATCACTTCCCGCCTGGAGCAGAGGAATCGCCGTCATCGCTTCCCACATCGGTCCTCGCTCTTCCGCAGGTCCCCACTGAGGCACTTCCTCGGTGGATGCTTTGGCTTCCTTGCCGCGCCATGCTTCCTCGCCGATCTGGCAAATCACCGGCGGGGACATCATCTTGTCTCCGCCCAAAGCCGCAAGCCGGCCTCGTTCCTGGATGGAGTAAGCGTACTCGATGCCGTACCCCAAGCCGCCTGTGGTCGGGTACATGACGATCCTGTCCATGGGGAACCCCATCTCCGAGACGAGGATATTGACCTGCTTGGCGATGTTGATGTCCAGCGGCGACTCGTTGATCATCGCGTGGCCGTCCGCCATACAGGATGCGGTGAGTGTCTTGTAGTTGTCCTCCTTGGCAGTGCCGAAGAGGCATCGCTCGCCCGCAGCCGCCTCGCTGCACTTCGGGAGCACCATGTTGTCCTTCTCGTCGACATCGCACCCCCAGACGATGAGCGGCACCTTGACCGCGGCCAATACCGCCTTGACGACAGCAGCCGCATCATCCGGCGACCTATCCCCGAAATCGGGGTGAATGCTCTCGAGGCGCAGGCATATCATTTCCGCCCCATACGCCTCGACGCATTTCGCGGCCCATGCGGCCGGATCGCCGATGACGTCGGAAAACGGCTCGACGAGAGCATCGGGCCAGTCCGTGGGCTCCATGTCCAGGACCTCCATGGCGATTACCGGCTTGTTCGGAGTGTCACCATCGAAGTGCAGGAACGGCAGGGTTCCGGCTCCACCCACGACAACCGTGGAGCCTCGAGTCCCGCCCTCCTGAGGCGTCGCGCCGATACTCACGGAGGCCACTGAGGCGGACCATTTTTCCTTCGGTTCTTCAACTGGCATTTTCTATTCTCCCTTTATCGGTTTGCTTGGCTCCCGACGACGGGGGTCGCCGGGGAAACACCGATTCCTGTTAGTATCTCTTCGATTGCCGAGACTGCTTCAGACTCAGGGGGCAACCCGAGAAGCGGCTTACTGCTTAGCTCCAGTTCCCTCACAAGCGGGTCCTCGGGGACGCAGCCGATGAGTTCGAGCCCCGTTGCCGACATTGCCTGTTCTTTCGAAAACGATCCCGCGGGCGTTCGATTGACGATGAGCCCCATTCGCCCCTTCACGATGCCGAACTGCGTCGCCAACCCTGAGATTCGCCGTGCCGCCTGCAGACTCGTCGGCGTCGGATCGCTGACCACCAGCATCAGGTCCACCTTGTCATTCGTTCGACGGCTCAGGTGCTCCATACCCGCTTCGTTGTCCAATACCACGTGCTTGTATCTCGACGACAACTCCTGCAGGAACGTCCGGAGCATATTATTGAGCGAGCAGTAACATCCCGGTCCTTCGCCTCGCCCCATGACGACCAGATCGAACCCGTTGCCTTCTACCAGTGTCTGCTCAACCTGGTACTCGACGGCGCGCTGCTTCGGAACGCCCGCAGGAGCCTCGTATTTGTTATGGAGGGCATCCTCCCTGATATCGCCTATCGTGACGTCAACCTTGACGCCCAGCTTTTCGGCGAGCGTGCTGTTGGGATCGGCGTCCACGGCCAGCACCGGCGTCTCTTGCCGACCTATCAGGTACCGGACGACGAGCGCGGCCAGCGTCGACTTCCCCACCCCACCTTTTCCTGCGACTGCGATAACCATTATTCTTTCGCCAACTGCTTCTGCACAGAGGGAAACTTCTCTATGTCCGTGTGCGGAAGGAACAGTGCGGACGTGTATTCGTTCATAAACTTCGGATCGGTGCTCAACTCGATGTATGTCATGTTGGCGGCGATGCATTCCGCCTCTTCCTGAGCCTGCCTCGACAGCAGCATCATCTTCGCGCCCTGCAGCGACCCGTTGCCCATGTACTGGAATGAATCCAGCGGAACATCGGGCAGCATCCCGATCGTGATCGCCTTCCCGGCGTCAAGATAGTTGCCGAATCCGCCTGAGATATAGATGTTCTGCAGGTCCGAGAACTGCAGGCCCACGGTGCCGAGCAGACACTCGGACGCGTGATATATCGCCCCCTTGGAGCGGATGAAATTGTGTACGTCTGCCTGCGTAATCACGATATCCCTGCCGTCAGCGGTGAGCGCGGCTTCGACGAGCACGAATTCCATGCCGTCTTCGCCTTCCCGCAATCGGCCTGAGCCACCGTTATCCACCAACCGTCCGCTTCTCTCGAGGCAGTTGTTCCTGAGCAACCCGGCGATCGTATCGATAAGCCCTGACCCGCAGAGTCCGGTCGGGTTTCCACCGCCGATGACGCTGTAAGAGATCACCTGACCGCCTTTTCGCATGCTCAGTCGCTCTATCGCGCCTTTGGTCGCCCGCATCCCACAGGAGATACCGCCTCCCTCGAAGGTGGGCCCGGCAGAAGCGGAACAGCAGACCAGCCAATCTTGGTTCCCGATCACGATCTCGGCGTTGGTGCCTACATCGATCAGCATACTCGGCTCGGGCGACCGCGCCATCCCCGAGACCAGTACTCCGGCTGCGACATCTCCTCCGACGTAACAGGCGGCGGCCGGCGCGCAATACAGCAGACCGCGCGGATTGATCTTGATGCCTACCTCGGCGGCTCGTATCACAGGCGGCGCCGCGCTCACAGGGATATACGGCTCCAACCGTATCGCCGACGGGTCCAGCCCCAGGAGCAGGTGGGTCATCGTCGTGTTACCCGTGCAGGCCACATAAGTCACATCGTTGAGCGGCACCTCCGTTGAGCTCACGAGCCCCGCAATGAGATTGTTGATATCATCGATCACGCACTCGGAGAGCCGCGCGAGTTTCTCCTTGGTATTCGCATACATGATCCGCGAGATGACATCCTCGCCGTACTGGATCTGCGCGTTGTACGTCGCCTGCCTGCCAACCGTTCTCGGGCTGTTCAGATCTACCAGATGGGCCACGACCGTGGTCGTGCCAACATCCACCGCCACGCCGTAATTGCGCCCGGAGGTATCTCCGCCCTCCACCTGCAGGACTTCGACCGTGCCGCCGCGGAGTCCGAGGGTCGCCGTAACTGTCCAGTCGCATTCCCTGAGCAACCCGCTCAACTGCTTGAGTTGGGCCAACCCCATTTGGATCACGGGGATTTCACAGCCTCGCTTGAGTTCCCTGTACAGCCGTTCCAGATCGCCCAGACGATCGTCCAGGCTCGGCGTCGGCAGTACGAGAGCAAGTTTCCTCGAGAGCGGATCGTGCGGATACGGCTTGCCCTCACCCACCAGGACTCGAGTCGAACTGAAGCGGAGGGCATCCTCGTCAGCCATCTGCGGCTTTCCGCTCAGGCGTGACTCCGGCGGGACCTCGATAACCGCATCGCTTCGGAGGAAACACTTGCATGCCAGAACATAGCCGCTCTGGACCTCTTCGCGGCTGAGATGCATGGTCGGTTCGGCCCAGACGTCGCCGGACCGGACGATGACTTTGCACCGCCCGCACATGCCGTCCCCGCCGCAGGTGCGATTCACATACACGCCCGCCGATTCTGCGGCCTCGAGAACCGTCTTATGATCACCAACTCGCGTGGATCTTTCGTCCGGTAGAAAGGTAACCTGGAATTCAGGCATCAGTTACAGACCGTCGATTCTATTCCGACTTCCACATCGTCTTGAGATACTTCGGAATGCTGGAGGACTCGCGCGGGCCCACAAGGACCTCCCATCCGGACTCCTCCTGAAGGCTTCCGCTCATGACGGTTATGTAGCCAGGTATAATGACTTTTCGGTGAGCGACTTTGCTCGTCACCTCGTCGCTGTTCAGGAACTGCGCCACCTTGGCGGCGGTCAACTTCTCAGATGCCCATGCCGTCAGGACAGACGTTCCTTCCGTGTCGATGACCCCGACGTAGCACGGTATTCGGCTCGCCTCGACGTCGCTCTCAACCGTGTAGTAGGTCAACGAGAAGTTCGTGGTGATCAGAAGCGGCGACTTATCGGTTACAGCGCCGATCTGGTACAGCTTGGGCTCAACCTGCACCGGCTTCCTGGGATCGGTGAAGATGTTCATGCGAACAGTCAACAGCGGGAGAATCCGCCAGGGCTCCGCGGTGTCAACGACGACAATGCCCGCGTACTTGGCGATGAACGTTCCCGCCTCCGCCAATGCCAGGTCCTGATCCTCGGTCGAAGGCATCGCCATGCAGGGATATCCGAGTGGCCGGAAATTCTTCTTCAGGCTCAGTCGGCGTACTTTGGTCAGCGCCTCGACTGTCTCGGCAAAGCAGGCTGAGGTAACATCCAGGACGAGTTGCTGAACGCCCGCGCCCGCCAGCTTCTGTGTCAGTCCCGCTGCCTGATCGAGGCTTGACGCATCGACCGCCAGCGGGCAGCACTTCGCCTTCGCCAGAGCCGCCAGTTGCTCCCAGTTCTCTGCATCCGCGCGGAAAATCAATGGGTTCTGGTCCGCGCAGATGTCGAGAGCGGCGGAGAGCGCTTCAGGGTTCTTCGACATCAGGATGAGCGCCAACCCAGACTGGCTCGCGGCGGATACCGCGCTGACGAACTTGTCCTTATCGCCCGAAACATTGTCCACCGCGATCATATCGACCGCGATCTTCTGGCCCACTCTCTCGAAGCTCAATGCCTTCACGGCATCGACGGCGGCCTGGATATCCGCGACGTCGTCTCCGATGCGGACGGCGACACCTGTGGGGTGGTAGAAGGTCTCATCGTGGCGGAAGAGAACCGTCTCATTCCCCACCTCCACCTTCGCGTCACCCTTCCCGATAGTGACGAGGCGAACCGGCGGCTCGGAAGCACCCTCGAGAGCGGCGAGCGCCTCTGAGGTGATATCCGGGCACTGGTCGATGCTGGCTTTCTTTGCGGCCAGTTGCATCGCAAACGCCAGGCAAGTCGGATGCCCGCACTTCGCACAGTTCGTCTTCGGCAGATGCTTGTACACGTCCAGAGCTTTGAGAGCCATGGTTTCCTCCAGGTCTGATTTTATTGTATCTAGGCAGGGGCGAAGCATTGGCTACCGGCATCAGTGGACGCTGTCATTCTGAGCGAAGTGAAGAATCTGGCTTCTTCAGCCGGTTGCCAGATTCTTCACTTCGCTCAGAATGACAGCGTAGGCAGCCAATGCTTCGCCCCTACAGGAATGCGTGTTCTAGAACAGCGGATCCAACTCCAGCGCCGGATGCCCGACCTTGGTCAGATATTCCAGCAGCTCCTCGGCGGTCTCCGCGCACGTCTCATCGGCGATCTTGTCGGCGATATCGGGGATACCGATCTCTATGCCTCGCGCATCGAGCTTTGATCGCAGGAAGTCCTTCAGCTCCTTAGGCATCCAGACGAGCCGCTGTAATCCGCCATCGGCGGAGATGAACTTCTTGCTTGTTACGTACAGCCGGCCGACGCCCAGGAACCCGGGAGTCTGATTGCCGCCGCCGACTGAACCCGCCAGCGTGGAGAACGGCATGCCGCACGGCGTCATCCCGGGATACTCGCGATTGACGATCATCAGGCCGTTGGCTTCCGGCACGATGGCCATGATGCACTCGAAGCAGCCGCACGAGGTCATCGGGTCTTCCATCACCGAGTAGAGGTTCATATGCTCGATGGACCTGTTCGAGTGATCGTAGACGAACTGGTTGATCCCTTCCCACTGGCCCTTTTCCTCGTCGATGGTCCGTCCTTTGAGAATCGGCTGGTTGCAGCCGACGGGGTTGATCTCGAATCCCGCCTTGCCGTCGAGCCAGTTGTATGCGCCGCACAGTCCGAGCCGCTCGGGGCTGATGACACACACGTGCGCCGGCGCATAGGACTGGCATAGCGTGCAGGAGTAGAATGTGTCCACGCTCTCGTCGATCATGCCGGCGATCCGGTCGTCGCGATACGCGTAGGTGGCCATCGCCTCCGGGAGTAGTTCATCGATCGCCTTCTGGTCGGTGATGACGGTGACCTGAATCTTGTCCACGATAGCACCGTAGTCGTCGTGCAACTTCGCGTGCAGGATGGTGCCGAAATGCTTGAGCCTGAATCCCTTGGCAAAGGCTTCTTTGCTGATTCGTACCCAGATCTGGTTTCGCTGACCCATGTGGAAGATGCCCATCGCCTCGTTGATGAACGAGTGGACCTGTCGTTCCATGATCGACTCGAAGTCCTTCTGCATCTTTCGGCCGGCGATCTCGATGAGGATGCCGAGCGGCATGGCGCTCCCGACCTCGGCGGTGTCGACATCCGGGCCGATCAACTCGACCTTGCCGTCCTCGATCTGATCCGCGTCCTTCGTTCTGCAGATACTCGAAGGCCGTCGAATACTTGCCGCCGAACTCGACCTGCATGTCCTCCCTGCGCACTCGCTCGCCTTCGAAGGCTGCCGCGAACGGAACGGGGATGTCCAGGTCGTGAACCTTGATCTTGACGCCTCTGACTTCGACGCATCTCGGGACGATCTTGCTGTGATCGAGTTCGTGCACGACATGCTCGAACGTGCAGATGCCTGTCGGGAGGATCTCAGGAATCGGGGTGTCGGCGATGACAGGGAATCCCATGTTGATCGCACCGGCGCCCGTCGCATACTTGATGTCGTCGACCTCGCCGAGCGTCAGACCGAATGCGAAGACTCGGTCCTTGCAGTATAGCAGAGCCTTGCGCGCCTCGCCGGGCTTCACGCCGCCGAATGTGAGCGCGCCGCGGATCGCCCAGTGCAGGGGATAGATGCCGGTGATGGTGTCTCGGCCGTAGGGTACGATGTACGTATCCCAGCCCATCTCGACCTTGGCTTCCTTGAGCTGGTCGACGATGCTGATGCCGTTGGTGCTCGATCCGACGAACGACAGAATGCTTCTCTTCTGCAGCTCACGAACGATGTTCACCGCGGTCTCGGTGTCAGGGGCGGCTCCGAGTATGGCCGCGAACCCCGGCATTCGTCCGTCAACCAACTGAATGCCCAGAGTCCTCAGGATGGTATCGGAGAAGAATCCGTTGCAGTCCGGCTGGGGCTCCGTCGCCGTTGCAGATATCGGATCGCGACGATGATCTCTTCGGCCAGCATCGTCGCGATGCCCGAGTCGAGCGCGTCGCCGAGATATGGCAGCCACAGACTGTCGGATGGCAACTGCGGCAGCAAGATCTTGGCAGTGGTCAAGGACCGGCTTCACGTCGCCCAGGGTCTTGACCTCTATCCCCATCAGTGCGTTTGCCATGGGGAAGAAGAACGCGGTTTCCGGGAACCCGACCTTGGTGTCCTCTCCCTTTGACTCCCGCGCTTTGCTCCAGGCCTCATCGGCCTGTGATACTACGTCGTGTGCGCCTCGAATTGCTGCACTGGCTATGATCTTTGACATGAACTTGAATCTCCTCTACCGCCCGTAGGGCTCCATTATTGAAGACGCGCGGTTTCGCCGCATGGCTCACCCGTAGCGCCAATAATCAGTATATCCATCGCCGACCGCTTATCTCTCGGTCGGTCGCCGACCGTCTATCTCTCGGTCGGTTGCCGACCGACTATCTGTCGGCACAGAGCAGCACCTCGCGGTACTCAGGCTCCGGGAACTTCTCCCGCTGATCGCCTATCAAGGGCATGATCGTCGCGAAACCAAAACTGCTGTCCAGCAGCCGATCCTTGATCGACGAAATGTCCACTTTCTTCCGCATAAGAGTTCCATAGACGCCGGCGCTGTCGATCTCGCCGACGAGCACGGCTCCGACCACATCGTTGCCATCGAGGACAACCTTCCGGAAGACGTCTTTCTTCTCGCTGAACCGAGTGAGTATCTCATAGTCCGACGGCGACTTGGGTTTGACCAGTCCGATCGAGATCAGCGGCAGTCCGAAGAACTCGGCGGAGTTCATCCGCATCGAGCCAAGATACTCCTGATGCTGACCGGCCATGTTCGCGCCGGCGATCCGTCCCTGCTCGGCCGCTGCCGGCCAGATGGCGTTGACTGTTTCTTCGCCGGTCACCACGTCCATCGTCTCCGCCACGTCGCCGGCGGCATAGATGTCGGGGACGTTCGTCTTCAACTCGCTGTCGACCAGGATGCCCCAGTGCGTTCGGACTCCCGCGTCGCGTACGAGATCGATGTTGGAGTTGACGCCTTTGCCGACCACGATGATCTGGCAGTCGAGCTCGGTTCCATTCTCGAGCTTAACGCCTTCGACCTTGTCATCTCCGAGCACTTCGGTGACATCCGTACCGGTCACGACCGATATTCCGTTCGCCTCGAAGCGTCGGCGGAAGATCTCACCTGCCTCGGCATCGGCGATCTGCGAGAGCAGGTGTGGAGATCGGATAACCACCGTGACCTTGAGCCCCATCGCATGGAGTCCGCTCGCCGCCATGAGGCCGACACATCCGCCGCCGAGGACGATTGCGCTCCCAGCGGTCTTGGCAACGCGAAGAATGCCGTGGAGGTCCATGGTAGTTCGGAAGCCGAAAACGCCATCCTTGTCCATGCCGGGAGTTTTGGGGATCTCCGGCGAGCCGCCCGTCGCGATCAGCAGCTTGTCATAGTTCAGCGTGTCGCCGTCGTCGAGCAGCAGGGACTTTTCATCCGGGTGGACCGACACAACACGCTTGCCCAGGAGAGCCTCGAAGCGGTTCGTCTCATAGTAGTCCTTGGGCCGGTACAGCATGTCCTCCTCGGAGATCTTACCTTCCATGAAGTATGGGATCAGACATCTGGAGTAGGCCGGATAGCTCTCCGCCGAGATGATCGTGACGGCTCCATCGGCATCCAGAGCGCGGATCGCCTCTGCTGCGTTCAGTCCTGCGGCGCTATTACCTACGATTATGTAATGCATCGTTGTCTCCCCTTACCTGGGTACAGTCTCAGGAATCTTGCTTTCCTTCTGATCTTCTTCGAACTCTTCGAACTCCTCATAGTGCAGCGCATGGGTCGGACAAGCCGCCACGCACGCAGGATCGTCGTGTCCTTCGCATAGGTCACATTTCAGCGCCTTTTCAGACTTCATGTCCGGGAACACCGCACCGAACGGACAAACCATCACGCACATCCAGCAGCCGACACATTTGTCCCGATCGATCAGCACCTTGCCGGTCAACGGATCACGATAGGTCGCGCCGGTCTTGCATGCGTCGATGCAGGCGGCGACCTCGCAATGATGGCACCTCAGAGGGAACGGTCCCAGCTCTGAACTCCTGATCTTCACCAGCCGCTTGGGCCCGGATTCTTCCAGCAGCGCGCGGTAGAAATCGCCGCTCTTCGAGTGTCTGACCGCACAGGCGATCTCGCATGCCCGGCATGACAGGCACTTGCGACTATCACAATAGACTCTGGCCATCGCTATATCCTCCTCCGGACTCACGCGGAAACGGCTGCTTCCTCTTTGTTGGTTTCCGACAGCATCGGTCGGAGCTTGAGCGCGGCTCGCTTCTTGTTGATGTGCTCGATCATCATGCCCGCTGCCTTGATCGGATCTATCTCGAAGGCGAACTTCCCGCCGTATTCCTTCTCGATGCCTCCGCAGATGTAGTCGGTCAGGTTCTTACTCCCGAGGACGGGATGCGGAGAACCGAAGATCGTGTAGAGGCCCGAAGCAACGACATAGAAGCCGATCGAGATGGCCTTCTCGCTCATCCATTCCGGGGCGGCGCCTGCTACGGGAATATCGCTTATATCCTCGCCCAGGCCGCCTTCCGCCAGAACATTGCACAGAGCGATGAGTATGCGCGTGTTGTCCACGCATGCGCCCAGGTGCAGCACCGGTGGAATGCCGACTGTCTCACAGATCTCCCGCAGTCCCGGGCCGGCGTACTTCGGCGCCCTCAGGAGAGAGCAGCCCCGTCTTCGCACATGCGATTGCGGCACATCCGGTCTGAACCACGAGGACATCGTTCTTGATGAGTTCCATCGTCATGTCGAGGTGAGCGGAATCTTGGCACACATTCGGGTTGTTGCAGCCGACAACGCCGGCCAGCCCGCGTATTCGGCCCTCGATGATTGCATTGTTGAGTGGCCGATAGGTGGAGCGGTATTTCCCGCCAAGGAACTGGAAGACGTTATCCGCCGTGAAACCTGCCACCAGGCCCTCCCTGATATCAGGGATCTGCACGCCCGCCTTCTCACGATTGGGGAAGTTCTCCACTGCCAGGCGAACTATCTGCTTGGCGATCTCCAGGCCACGCTTCTCATCGAACTCGATGTGAGTCACTTCTGCCGGGAACCGGGATTTCGGGGAAGTGGTGACCAGCTTGGTGTGGAAGCACTTGGCGATCTCGGTCAGACCGGGCATGACGCACTGCACGTCCACGATCATGGCATCGACCGCGCCGGTCAGCATCGCCAGTTCCTGCGACAGGAAGTTGCCGGCCACAGGGACCCCGTGGCGCATCAATATCTCGTTCGCCGTGCAGCAGATCCCGGCGAGGGTGATCCCATTTGCGCCCTTCTCCTTCGCCAGCGCGAGGAGTTCCGGGTCGCGGGAAGCGGTCACGATCATCTCGGACAGCGTGGGCTCGTGACCGTGGACGACGATGTTGACCTCGCCTTCCTGGAGCACGCCCAGGTTCACCTGGGATCGAACGGGAGTCGGCGCACCGAACAGGATGTCGCTCAGCTCGGTGGCGAGCATGGATCCGCCCCACCCGTTCGCCAGCGCGGTCCGAATCCCATGGGAGATCACGCTCTTGTAGTCGTTGTCGACGCCCATGGTGGAGATGTCCATCAACTGGACGACTTCACGGTCGATACCCCGCGGGGTGACTCCACGCTCCTGCCATAACTTCTGTCGCTTCTCAGGCGCGCGTTTCACGAACCGAAGCTGCCCGTGCTGCCTTCCGAACTCCTCGAAGGCGATCTCGGCGACCTTGCCCGCAATCTTGTTGATGTCGAGGCCCTTGGTGTCTATGCCGAATTCCTCAGCCAGCGCGCGAAGCTTCTCCGGGTTCTTGATCTGGTATCCCCCGGTTTCTCCTTGTCCGGCCATCAGGAGCGCCTCGGCAACATCCCGTCCGTGGTCGCCGTGCGCAGCCGTGCCTGCTGCGATCATTCTGACCAGGTTTCGGGCGGCAATCGTATCGGCATCGGCGCCGCAGACCCCGGTCTGAGGGCCTTCGCCAAACGGATCTATTCGACAAGGACCCATGTTGCATATACGGCAGCAGACTCCGAGCTTGCCGAATCCACACTGGGGCTGCATAGCGTCCCAGCGATCAAAGGCGGTCGGAATCTCGGCCTCGGCCGCGCGATCGAGCATCGCTTGTGCGGCGGCATCGGCAGTGCGTTTCTTCTTCGAATCCATGATCTGTATCTCCTCTGTCGGGCGGCTAACCCGTCTCTTCCAGTAAGCGGGCTATGATCTTCTCAATCGCATCATTGACCGCGGGCAGACTCGCCTGCGGTGCGCGTCCTTCAATCTCGGCCAGACGCAGGGCTTCATCATACGGTATCACACCCAGAACCGGCATTGGGGCCACGGAATGCTCCAAAAACTCGGTTTCCTGATCGCTGCGACTCTTGCTGCCGATCACTCCTACGTGAGTTATGCCGATATCGGCGGCAAGCGACTGAATGCGCTTGGCGGTCTCGACGCTTTGCCGCGTGGGTTCGGCAACTACCAGCAACCAGTCTACACCAGAAGCGGTGCCTCTGCCAAGGTGCTCGACACCCGCTTCCATATCCATAATAAGGACATCCTGTTCGCTCAGCAAGAGATGGGATACCAGGTTCTTAAGGAAGACGCTCTCGGCGCAATAGCAGCCGGATCCACCCTTCTTGACCTCGCCCATACGCAGCAGTGCAACCCCTTCATGCTTCGCAGCAAACTTGTCCGCGACATCCTCGACGCGAGGATTCAGCTTGAAGAAGCCTCCCGGCGTTCCAGGCTTTGCCCCGGTACGTTCCTCTATGAGTTCAGTCATCTCGCTGAGGGGAACAATGCAATCCGGAGAGGGAAATCCCAGGCAGGATGCCAAAGTCGCATTCGGATCCGCATCGACCACCAGAACTCTGTGACCAGTTTTCACAAAGGCGGTTGCCAGCAGCGCGCAGATCGTTGTCTTTCCTACTCCACCTTTGCCGGTTATCGCTATTTTCATACGTACATTATCCCGCTGAGTTGCCCCGGCTCAAACACCAGGCAGCTTTTCAGCCCCAACGGCTGACATCGATGACACCACGGGCTTCCGCTGGTGTCATCTTTGTCCTTTTTGTAACAATATCACTCGTTTCCGCGATTGTCAAGTGAAAAGGCGGATTGGGTGCATTTCGGGAGAAAAACGGGCGTGCACAAGGGGTGGAGCGCGGTGATGCCGACCGGGAACGATCGTCATCGCGCGCTCGGGAACTCCTCCAGCCACCGGAGTCGGGCATATCTCAGCTCGTCAAGAGCCTGACCTGATCGAGTATATCCTCGGCCGATGAGCCTCTGGGTATGTACGTACCGTGATACCTGAGCCCCTGCAGGATCGGCCCCAGAATCTGGTAGCCCGTGAACTTCTGGAAGATCTTGATCGCGATGTTACCGGCGCTCAGATCGGGGAAGACCAGTACATTCGCGCTGCCCGCGACCGAGCTGGACGGAGACTTCGCTCCTGCCACGGAGGGAATGAGCGCGGCATCTATCTGCATCTCGCCGTCGACCGCAAGGTGCGGTTTCCGAGTTCGCGTCAGAGCGACGGCATCCCGAATCTTGACCGCCGCCGGATGATCGGAGCTTCCAAGGGTGGAGAACGACAGGAAAGCCACCTTGGCCTCAGTCCCGGTCATTCGCTCGTAGTTTGCCGCCGACTGTATGGCGATATCCGCAAGCTGCTCGACCGTCGGCTCTGGAACAACGCTCACGTCCGCCATCCCCACGACCTGACTTCTGACAAACTGGCAGTCGTCGAACGCCACGAGGGACATGCCCGACACGGTCTTGCAGTCGTCAGCCACGCCCAGGAGCTTCAGAAAGACCCGTATCACGTGAGTCGGTGTCGAGGTCGCACCGCCGAGGACGGCATCGGCCAGGCCGTTCCGCACAAACCATGCGCCTGCGACGACCGGATCGGTCGGATCGAATGTGTCGCCCAGACCAAACTCGGCGAGTGACGCTTTGATCGCATCCTGCGTCTTTTCGCTTTCGTATTCGAGGACTTCGATCCCGTCCAGGGAGGTTCTGTATCCGACGGCCGCTTTGTCCAGCTCGTCGTAGTCGCCAAGGAGCATGACCTTCGCGAGCTTGTGCTGGTTCAGGGAATGAGCAGCCCTCAGCACTCGCTGATCGAACGACTCGCAGAGCACAACACGTGGAAGCCTTGCGGTCGGCTTTGAGAATTGTTGTAAAATAGCCATGCAACTCCTCCTTAACCCTGCGTGTCTGCGTACTGCGTCTTCAGCTTCTCGATAACCGACGGATCCGCGAGGGTGGTGACGTCGCCGAGCACCTTGCCCTCAGCCAGGTCTCGAAGCAGCCGGCGCATTATCTTGCCGCTCCTCGTCTTTGGCAGATCCGCGGTGAATATGATATTCTCCGGCCGCGCGATGGCCCCAATCTTCTTCACCACGTGGTCCTTCAGCTCCTGCGCAAGATCGACTCCGTGGTGGCCGGACTCCTTGATCGTCACGAACGCGGTGATCGCCTGGCCCTTGATCTCGTGGGCCGTACCGACGACAGCCGCCTCAGCGACCGACGGATGATCGACGAGCGCGGACTCGACTTCCATCGTCCCTATCCTGTGGCCTGCGACGTTCAGAACGTCGTCCACCCGGCCCACGATCAGGTAGTAGCCGGTCTCGTCGCGTTTCGCGCCGTCGCCCGTGAAGTATATGTCCGGCCACTTGGACCAGTATGTCTTGACAAAACGCTCGGGGTCGCCGTAGATGCCGCGGATCATTCCCGGCCACGGCGACGTGAGCGCGAGATAACCGCCTCCCACTTCGATCTCATGGCCGGCGTCGTCCAGTGATCGCCGCGTTGATCCCGGGCAGGGGCCTCCCCGCATATCCCGGACGCATCGTGCCGATCCCCGGCAGCGTGGTGATGAGTATGTGCCCCGTCTCGGTCTGCCACCAGGTATCGACGATCGGGCAGTTGGCCTTTGCCGATGTTCTGGTAGTACCACATCCACGCCTCGGGATTGATCGGCTCGCCGACCGTTCCGAGAAGCCGTAAGCTCGACAGATCGTGACGCTCGACCGGCTCAGTGCCCCACTTCATGAACGCGCGGATGGCGGTCGGAGCCGTGTACATGACCGTGACGCCGTACTCCTCGACAAGCGCCCAGAACCGGTCGCGGTCGGGCCAGTCGGGAGCGCCTTCGTACATCAGGATCGACGCGCCGTTCGCAAGCGGCCCGTAGACGACGTAGCTGTGACCGGTGACCCAGCCGATGTCAGCCGTGCACCAGTAGAGGTCCTCCGGCTTGAGATCGAAGACCCACTTGCTGGTGGCATAGCACCCGACCATGTAACCGCCGGTGGTGTGGACGATGCCTTTGGGCTTGCCGGTGGTGCCGGAGGTGTAGAGGATATAGCTCATATCCTCCGAATCGAGCGGTTCCGCCTCGCATTCCGGGGAGGCGGCCTGCATCAGGTCGTCCCACCAGAGATCGCGGCCCGAGACGAGCCTTATCGGGAAATTCCCACGCCGGACGATGATAACGTGCTTGACGCAGGGAGTATCGCGGAGGGCGTAGTCGGCGTCGTGCTTGAGGGGAACGAGTCCCCCTCGGCGGAAGCCGCCGTCAGCGGTTATGAGAATCTTGGCCTGAGCGTCGTTGATCCTGTCCGCGAGTGAATCGGCCGAGAACCCACCGAAGACTACCGAGTGGACCGCGCCGATCCGAACGCACGCGAGCATTGCGATCGCCAACTCGGGGATCATGGGCAGATAGATCGCTACGCGGTCGCCCTTCTCGACTCCCAGGCCCTTCAGGACGTTCGCGAACTTGCATACCTGCCGATAGAGGTCCCAGTAGGTGAGGGTTCGCTTTTCGCCCGGCTCGCCTTCCCAGACGATCGCGGCCTTGTTCCGCAGGCCCTTCTGGATGTTCACGTCCAGGCAGTTGTAGCTGATATTGGTCTTCCCGCCGGCGAACCACTTTGCGTAGGGCGGCTTCCAATCGAGAACTTTGTCCCACTTCTTGAACCAGTGGAGTTCCGAGGCAGGTCCCTCCCAGAACTTCGGCGCCGGCGGCGGTTGCTTTATCGTAGATCTTCGGATCCTTGATGTTTGCCTGGGCGACGAACTCGGGTGAAGGCTTGAAAGCGCGATCCTCCCGCAGGAGATCACTTATGACTCCGCCTCCCTGCTGGGATGGAATGCGTGCGTCCTCGGCGGGCATCGAGTCGCCGTTAGCGGCATCCGAGCTACTTAGCCACTGTTCGAGGTCCGTGCGGCTGAAGCGCCATCTACGGCCAAGCTTTCTAGCCGGTATTCGCCCGGACTCCAGCATTTTGTAGAGCGTGCTCTTTGAAACTTTGAGGAAAGAGACAGCTTCGTCGAGGGTAAGTACGTTATCGTCCATTACAGTAGCCACCTCCACCAACCCATTAGCCAGCATTAGCTGTTGTTAGCTTCAGTCTACCGCACCCGGACGATTCTGTCAACAGGTTTTCTGCTCGTAACAGCGTCCCCCGGCATGAATTTCTTCGAGCCGGTCGAGAGCCTCTTTCTCCTCGGACAGGTACATCTTCTTACGCGCCACCAACTGATCCCAGTCCACCTCGTGGGCGTCGAAGTCCGGACCGTCGACGCAGGTGAATCTCGTCTTGCCGCCGACCGAGACGCGACACGCGCCGCACATTCCGGTGCCATCGACCATGATCGAGTCGAGGCTGACGATTGTCTTCAGCCCGGCGGGTTCCGTGATCCCGGCGACGACTCTCATCATCGGAACGGGGCCGATGGCATAGACCATGCTGATCTTTCGTCCGCTATCGATGATCTCCGTGAGCACGTTGCTGACGAAGCCTTTCCGGCCGTAGCTGCCGTCATCCGTCGTGATATGCAGTTCGTCACTGGCGGCGCGCATCTCATCCTCGAGGATCAGCAGTTCCTTGCACCGCGCCCCGACAATCGAGATCACTGTGTTGCCGGCGTTCTTGAGCGCGCGCGCGATCGGTCTGAGTTCAGCAACGCCGATGCCGCCGCCCACGCAGACCACCGTCCCGAAATTCTCGACCTCGGTGGCCCGACCGAGCGGACCCACGACGTCGCGTATGGAATCGCCTTGTTCCACCCGGCCCAACTCCTTGGTGGATCGGCCCACGTGCTGAAAGATGATGGTGATGTTGCCGCTATCTTTGTCCCAATCGGCGAGAGTAAGCGGGATTCGCTCGCTCTTTTCGTGCAGCCGGACAATGACGAACTGCCCCGCCTGCGCCTTCGCGGAGATCAGCGGCGCATGGATCTCGAGCTGTGTCACGATCTCTCCGAGCTTCTTCTTGCCAACGATGGTATACACTCTAAACCGCCTCCGAATCTGTGCGATCGTGTCAACGATCACCTTTGCAATAATAATCACGAATCAGGATTGTGTCAAGCCCGCGAGCAGACGGACGCAGTTCACGATTCGGGATCGCAGATGTCTCATCATCACAAGGAATGATTCCTCTCCAGGGCGAAATGTACTCCTGACTTGCACTCACTGTCGTCGCGTAGTGGCCGTGCCTCCGTGCCGGCCTTACAACGCCGCTGGCCGGCACGGAGGCACGGCCACTACGGACGGTTTCGAGGAGGCGCACAATGGGTTTCGGCATCCGGGCGGCCGTTTCCTCGACCGCACTGCTCCTGTTACTTATATACCCATCCGCGGCCGCGGAGAAAGGGGCCACCTCGATGGTCGGCGCAAAGATCACCATCCATTCCGATCGCGTCATCGGCACAATCAATCCGAACATATACGGCCACTTCACCGAGCATATCGGCGGGTGCATCTACGACGGCATCTGGGTCGGCAAGGACTCGAGCGTGCCGAATCTAGACGGGATCCGCAAGGAACTCATCGACTACATGAAGCGCATCAGCCCGCCGGTTATCCGCTGGCCCGGGGGATGTTTCGCCGACAGATACCACTGGATGGACGGCATCGGACCGGCGGACCAGCGCCCGAAGCGATATGGCCGATGGTCCGATGTGACCGAGCCGAACACCTTCGGCACACATGAGTTCATCCGCTTCTGCAGGCTCGTCGGCGCGGAGCCCTATCTCGCGGCCAACGTCGGGACCGGCACGGCGGAGGAGTTCCAGCAGTGGGTCGAGTACTGCAACGCCCCCACAGGCAAGACAACACTCGCCGAGCTTCGGGAGAAGAATGGCTCGAAGGAACCGTTCGACGTGAAGTATTGGGGCGTCGGGAACGAGTCCTGGGGATGCGGGGGCACCTTCATCCCGGAGGACTATTGCACAGAATACCGCAAGTTCACGACCTGGCTTCCGGCATACGGCAAGCCGCTCTATCTCATCGGCTGCGGCCCGAATGGAAACGATGCCAACTGGACGAGGCGGTTCTTCGCCAAGTTTCGTGACTACGCCGGCGCTCCGATCAGCGGCTGGGCGCCGCACTACTACTGCGGAACCGCCGGGACCGCGCTGGAGTTCACCGATGACCAGTGGTACGAGTTGATCGCCCGCGCTTACGAGATGGAGAAGCTGGTGAACGACCAGTGGAATGCGCTCACGGAGCATGATCCCCGCCACGAGATCAAGCTGATCGTCGACGAATGGGGCGCATGGCATCCAAGCGGCACCGAGATCAACAAGGCGCACCTGTTCGAGCAGATGAGCACTCTTCGGGACGCTCAGGTCGCGGCGGTCACGCTGGATATCTTCAACCGCAATTGCGACAAGGTGGCGATGTCGTGCGTCGCCCAGTTGGTGAGCAACCTGCACTCGCTCTTCCTGGCCGACGGATCGAAGTTCGTCGCCACCCCGAACTTCTACGTCTACGAGATGTACAAGGTCCACCAGGGAGCGATGGGGGTGCAGATCGAGATGGCGTCACCGATCGTGGACTTCAAGGTAGGCGATCAGGCGCGGACCTTCGCCGGCTTGCTCGGGTCGGCGTCGGTCTCGGGCAAGACTATGCACATCTCGGTGGTCAACACGGACGTCCGCCGAGCCATGGAGACGGATATCGACCTAGGCGGAGTGAAGGCGACCGGCGGGAAGCAGACGGTTCTGACGGCAGAGGACATCCACGCGCACAACACATTCGAGAAGCCCAACGAGGTCGTTTCGGCCTCGTCGCCGCTCTCGGTTTCCGGGAGCACATTCAAGCATACCTTCCCACCGGCATCGATCACGATGCTGGAACTCGATATCTAGGATGTGCGGAATCGGCAGACCGTAGGGGCGATCCTTCAACGGTCGCCCGTCGCCTGAATTCGCGGGCGACCGTTGAAGGATCGCCCCTACGGTCTGCGGTCTGCCGATTCCAAAGGGAGAACATGTTCGATTACACCGAGGCGATGGAATGCCTCATCAGACACATAATCGCCCACTGCCCTGAGTTCGCGCATGTGGACATGGAGCGCGTCGTCGTCGCCTCGATCCAGACGCGCAGTCCGGGCGCACACGGCGTCTATGCCTCCGTGCAGCCTCTCAGGTTCAAGGGGGGCACTGATACGATGAAGCGCCGTGGACGGACGTATGCCATGCCGGTGGTTCAGGTCGATGAGATCGAGATGAAGTACATTATGTACTTCGCGCTCCCCCGGTTCGCCGAACTCGACTTCCAGGCGAAGATGACGACCGTCTTCCACGAGTTGTTCCACATCGGCCCGAAGTTCGACGGCGACATCCGGCGGTTCCCGGGGAAGAACTACGCGCACGGGCACTCGCGGAAGAAGTTCAATGCGCTCGTCCAGGTTTTCGCAGACGAGTACCTCGGGCTCCCGGAGTCCGAGCTGCCCACCGATTTCCTGCGAATGAGCTTCAAGGAGTTGCAGGCGAGGTACGGAGGGGTCGAAGGCCGAAGAGTCAGACCACCGCGTCCGAAGCTCATTTCGGGTTGACAATCGAACGAGCTTATTGCTATATTTCGTGTAGGGGCGAAGCATTGGCTTCCGAATGCCCATGATTGTCGGATAGCGGTGGCCAATGCTTCGCCCCTACTGAGGAAGGACCATCTCCATGAGAGAGATACTGAAGATTCTCGAATCGGACTCAAGGCTCAGCCAGGAGGAGATCGCGACGATGGTCGGCAAGCCCCTGGAGGAAGTCCGCCGGACCATCGAGGAGTGCGAGCAGAAGGGCATCATTCGCCGGTACAAGACGGTCATCGACTGGGAGAAGCTCGGCGAGGAGCGCATCTTCGCGTTCATCGATGTCAGCGTCTCCCCGGAGCGCGGAGTCGGCTTCGATGACATCGCCGAGCGGATCTACCGGTTCCCCGAGGTCCATTCGGTCTACCTCGTGTCAGGCACGCACGATCTGCGCGTGGTCGTCGAGGGAGACAGCATGAAAGAGGTGGCCTTCTTCGTCGCCGAGAAGCTCTCGACGATCGACCGCGTCCACGGAACCGCGACCCATTTCCTGCTGAAGACCTACAAGCAGGACGGCGACATCTTCGAGACTCCTGAGCCGGATCGACGCCTCGCTGTTGCACCGTAGGCCGCGGGATCCCTCCTTCCGCAGGGGCGATCCTTCAACGGTCGCCCGTGGATGCCGGGTGGGGCGACCGTTGAAGGATCGCCCCTGCGGAAGAGAGGGGAGCTGCGGCCGCCCTGATCCCCTGACGGCGGGTGTCGTCGGGGGTTGCCCTGACGACACCCGCCGTCAGGGGATCGGATCCATCACGGTATACGCACAAGCGAGGTACTCCTGAGCCATGCCAGACATATCAAAGAGAATCCAATCGGTGCCCCCGTCGGGCATCCGCAAGTTCTTCGACATCGTCCTCACGATGGAGGGTGTCATCTCCCTCGGAGTCGGCGAGCCCGACTTCGTCACGCCCTGGCGCATCCGTGAGGCGTGCATCTACTCGCTGGAGAAGGGCTACACGACCTACACTTCCAACTACGGCCTGATCGAGTTACGTGAGGCGGTTTCCGCGCACATCGAGGGCCGGTACGGCGTTCGGTATGACCCGAACTCCCAGGTGCTGATCACCGTCGGGGTCAGCGAAGCGATCGACCTCGCACTCCGCGCGATCCTCGAGCCGGGCGAGGAGGTGCTCGTCCCCGAGCCGTCGTTCGTCGCCTATAAGCCGTGCGTGACCTTCGCCGGTGGAACGCCGATCGCCATCCCAACAACCGTCGAGACCGGATTCACGCCGACTCCCGAGCAGATCGAGGCCGCGATCACTCCCAGGACCAAGGCGATCCTCCTCAGCTTTCCGAGCAACCCGACCGGCGCGGTCATGTCACGCGAGGCGATGCAGTCGATAATGGACATCGCCGCCGCCCGCGACCTGTTCGTCATCTCGGACGAGATCTACGACCAGCTCATCTATGGCGTCCGGCACACGTGCGTCGCGGCCCTCGACGGCGGGTACGAGCGCACGATCCTGTTGAACGGCTTCTCGAAGGCCTACGCAATGACGGGTTGGCGCATCGGATACGCCCTCTGCCGGCCCGATGTGCTCGATGCGATGATGAAGATCCACCAGTACATCATGATGTGCGCCCCCATCACCGCGCAGATGGCCGCGTTGGAGGCGCTGAAGAACGGCTGCAACGACACGCAGGACATGCTGCGGGAGTATGACCGGCGGCGGCGGCTGATCGTCGCCGGGATGAACAAAGTCGGGCTCGACTGCTTTGAGCCCAGAGGCGCGTTCTACGTGTTTCCGTCTGTACAGCGCACCGGCATGTCGTCCGAGGAGTTCGCCGAGCGCCTGCTCCACGAGGAGCGGGTCGCCGTCGTGCCGGGGAATGCATTCGGGGACTGCGGCGAGGGGTATATCAGGTGCGCATATGCCACGAGCCTGCAGAACATCCAGCAGGCACTCGAGCGCATCGGACGGTTCATGGAGAAGCTGTGATTCGTTCCGTAGGGGCGATCCTTCAACGGTCGCCCGCCAGCGCCGAAGGCGGGCGACCGTTGAAGGATCGCCCCTACGGAACACGTGAGTGCCCTGTAACATTTGCCTGCACGGCCTCGTATATGCTGAACAGAAAGGACCTGATCCTATGCCAAGATTTCGCTTACTCGCCTTGCTTCTGCTGATCGCCCTCTCTGTGACCGCATATGCCGCTGACCGCGTCACATGCATGACCACCTGGGACGAATTCTACCTCTACGCCGCCATCCAGGTGCAGGACCCGGTCGTCGAGAGCACCAACGTCAAGCATATGTCGAACCCCTGGGAGGACGACGACATCGAGATATTCCTCGAGACCGACGCTGCTCGCGCGGCGGATCGGTCTCCCAGCACATTCCAGATGGCCGTCAGCGCGGGCGGGGGGTCGAACTGGCTCGTCGGCGAGAACGGCAAGGCGACTCCCAGGACGATATTCACATTCAAGCTCGCCAAGAAGGTCGATGGCACGCTGAATAAGCAGAGCGACAAAGACATCGGCTACACGATCGAGCTGGCCATCCCCTGGAAGGAAGTCGGTGGCGCGCCCGAGCCCGGACGGATCATGGGATTCAACCTGATCTGTCGAATGAGAGGCGAGAACACCGGCTTCGTAAGCCTGTCGCCTGAGGTCAAGACCGAAGACGACGTCCAGGTCCCGGCCAAGTGGTCGAAGATCAAGTTTGTCGCTTCCCCGACTATCGTCGCCATTCAGGACGGAGCGATCGTCTCGCGCAAGGTGATCAGCCGCGCACCGGTGATCGACGGCGTGATCAGCCCGAGGGAGTGGAATACCGATCTCAGCTTCCAACTCGTGAGACCGCCCTCGATCCCTCTTCCGCCCGAGAAGCAGAAGTACATGATGGAGCGGCTCTCGCTCACGCCGTACCTCTACTCATACCAGGCTGATGATCGCAAAGAGGGAGGCGCCAGCGGGCTCTTGGGAAGCTGCGGCATTGGCACCGGGCTCGTCGATCAGCCGATCAAGGGTGTAGGCCCATGGTTCTCATACGATCAGGTCCAGTCGCACAAAGACGAACTGGCGGACATCCGCGATGCAAACATCGATGTCGTCTTGCCTTTCTACAGGAGTTCTGATCCCGGTGCGGCCAAAGGCCTCGACTGCATGGTCCAGGCGCTCAAGGAATTGAAGTCCGAGGGCAAGGACTATCCGCTCGTCGGCATGTTCCTCGACACCATGAGCGTGGCCTCCCCTTACCACACCACGCCCGATCTCAAGAGCGATGAGGTCAAGCAGACCTTCTACGGCATCATCAAGGGCTTCTTCCTCCACGTGCCGGATGAGTTCCGTGCGGCGTTCCAACTCCCACCCGAGAAGGGCGGGGGGGCCGCCAACATCCTGGTCCTCGGAACCGCCGGGTGGTTCGAGCGATCTCGATGGAGGCTTCGTCGAGTACTGCAACAAGCGTTTTGCGGAGGACTTCGGGAGCAAGCTTGTCTGGATCGGCTCGTCGAACTACCGTCCGAAGGCCGATGTCCTGGACGGCTACTTCGACAGCGGCGCGGGCATGGGCCTCAAGTTCGACGACACCGGCTGGATCGACATCGCGGGCGTCGGTCCGGGCTACGACGACTCCCCCCGGTGCCCCCCTGCCAACAAGCCCAACATCCGCAGCCGCATGGGTGGAGGCGCCTACCGCGCCGACTGGGATGCGCTCGTGCCGAAGTCGCCGAATTGGCTGATCGTCGATAACTGGAACGACTTCCACGACGGCAGCGAGATCTGTGCCAGCCGCCAATACGGCGTCCGGTACATCAGCCTGACCAAGATCAACATGCTGCGGTTCAACGGCATGCATCCCTACGACGCCAAGTTCGTGAAGCACAATACGCCGGCGATAGTGTCTCCCGGGGTGGTTCAGCAGGTCGAACTGACGATCCGGAATGCGGGCACGAAGGCCTGGTACGCCGGCGACGGCATATTCGTGACCTCGCGCTGGTACAAAGACGGCGTGCTCTTCGCGGATTCGGGCATCCGAGTGCCGATCCAGGACATCGTCCCGGCGGGCAAGAGCATCGACAAGATGGTCGGCGTGATGGTGGTCGATCAGGATCGCAACCCGCTGGCGGAGGGCGACTACGAGCTTCGATGGGAACTCCTCCGGGGCCGCGACGAGTGGTTCAGCAGCGGTGGAGATGCGCCGCTCATCGTGCCGGTCAAGGTGTCCGCCTCCGGACCTCCGGGATTCACGCTCGTCGGCTCGACCGCTCCCGCGTTGATGAAGTCGGGCGCGACATATCAGGTCAAGCTCAAGGTGCGGAACGACGGCCCGACGGCATGGACGACCGCTTCGACGAAGATCGGGTATCGCTGGCTGAAGACCGCCGATCCGGTCGAGATTCTTGCCGCCAATGACGCCGCCGCATCCTTCGCCGCTGACGTACTGCCGGGCCGGATCGTGGAAGTTACCGTGCCCGTTTCAGTGACCGGCACGGATGGCGCTCCCCTTCCGGTTTGGACGCAGAAGGATCTCTGGAGCTATCTGCTCAGGTGGGATGTCTTCGACGGCCAGAAGTGGCTCGCGGGCACCGCCGCCGGACAGTCGTCCGAAGCGGTCGCGGTCACAGCTACGGACCTCGGTCCCAAGTTCGTCGAGAGCGATACCCCCGAGGAGATGAACGCGGGTAAGAAGCACACCGTGCTGGTCACGCTCCGGAACACCGGCGTCGAAACCTGGGACAAGGCGTCGTATACGGTCGGATATCATTGGTACTACCTCGACGGTACGCCGGCAATCCCGGACGGTATGAAGACACCGCTCCCCAGCGCAGTTGCTCCCGGAGGACAGGCGATCGTGAAGGCGCAGGTCATTGCCCCCCGTTTCGACGGGCAGTATTACCTCATGTGGGACCTGGCGGTCGGGGACACGTGGGCTTCGACGACCGACAACACTCGCGGGGGGAACACACTCGTCGTCCCGGTCAATATCGTGAAGGGCAAGCTCATCGCCCAGGACCTGACGAAATCCTTCGACGCAGATGTCATCTCCTGGGAAACCGACCCCAAGAACGGCGATTTCGACGCGGGCCTGACGTTCCCGGCCGAGTTCATACCGCCTCAGGTACTGATGAAGGGCTTCCCGAACTCCCTCTGGCCCTGCGGTGTGGGGTCCAGCGATGCTCAAGGCGGTCTTTCGTCGCTGCGGTCGATCTCGTTCAAGTATCCGTCGAAGCTCGACGATGCGATGAATGCGGTGACGTGCAAGGGGCAGACGATCAACCTCAAGTCCGGGCGATATGCTTCGGTGCATATCCTGGCCGCCTCGGCGCAGGATGCATCGGCGGAATTCGGATTGGCCTACGGGGCGAAGACATCGAAGACCCCGGTCAAGTTCACCGCATGGGATATCGCGCCGAAGTTCGGCGAGCATGCGGCGTTCGTGGGCCTGAACCGCCATTCGCCCGACGGCGTTCAGCCCGGGAAGGCGTGCTACCTGAACCACTACACGATCCCGGCGGACTCGGCCTCGGATTTGACGGCGATCAGTCTGCCGAACGACCCGGGAATCAAGATCCTCGCAATCACCCTCGAGAAGGCGGAGTAGCTTTGGAGTGCGGAGACCCTCACCCCCGACCCCTCTCCCAGAGGGCGAGGGGGGTGGAACTCCGGCTGCTCCCCCTCGCCCTCTGGGAGAGGGGTCGGGGGTGAGGGCACGAGGTGCGTACGAAAAAAAGGCGGGGGACACCGGAGAGTAGTGTCCGCCCGCCTATCCTATTTCCGCCGGTGTGTGCTGAAGGGGGACACGGCAACCGGCGGGTGCTACGAACCAGTGGAAAGTCCAAAGTCTCCCCTATATCCACCCCAGATCGAGCGACTGACCCAGGTCCTGGATCACTTCATCGGTCAAGCTATTGTTGAATTCTTCCCATCTCGCGTTCGACCAGATCTCCAGACGAGTGCCCAATCCCACGATCCAGATATCGGAATCGATGCCCGCGTAGGTCCGCAGGTTCTCCGGGATGCCGATCCGTCCCTGGCCGTCGGTCATGCATTCGACAGCCGACCCGAGGAAGAATCGCTCAAGCTTCAGGGCATCGCTGTCGAGCAGCGACCGAGGGGTCAGCTTCTTCTGGAACTCGGCCCAGTGCTGGTCGGCGAAGATCCAGAGGCAGCCGTGAAGTCCCCGGGTGACGTAGAAGCGCTCACCGAGCCTCACCCGGAACTTCGCAGGGATGACGGTTCGTCCCTTGTTATCGACAGAATGAAAGTGTGCCCCCGAGAACAAGACTGCCCCTCTACTCATGCTTGTCATTCTGAGCGAAGCGAAGAATCTCGCTGCAGGTTCTTCGCTTCGCTCAGAATGACAGCGACATGCTAACCTATCGCGAATTGGTGCTCCGCGTCCGCCTCGATCCGAAATGCCAACTGCTTCTTCGAACGATTCCTGACGAGATTCACGTTCCGGACATCATCGAACTTGCCCCTGTCGGCCTGGAGCAGAGAAATGACAAACTCCTTGTTGTTCCGCCCGCCGGATTCCGCCGTGCACGTGCCGCAGTAACCGCGAACGTCGATCCGCTCGCCATACTTGTCCGCGAAGCTCACGGTGACATCCGGGAAAGGCTCCGCTCGCCGACAGATGTCGCACCTCTGCACGGGAATCACCTTGCTGCCCGAATCCTTGCAGAGCTGGCGGACGATGTCGTAGATCAACTGATCGAACGATCGGTGCAGAATAACGAAGCCGAAGTTCGCCCTCAGCATCTGCTCGAGTTCGTCCAGAAGCAACTGGTCCTCGCTATATAGCTTTACGGCATAGGCGACGAGCTTGCCGCTGCACAACTGGACGCTGTCGAGCATCGGCTGGAATTGGTCGAACAAGCCGGCAGATCCCGCGCTTCCTCGTCGCTTCCGGCTTCGACAAGATAGACTCCCTTGAGTCCCCGTGGCTGCGACTCGACGCTGATCTGGCTAACAAACCTGTCGGATGTAATCTGTGGCATTTTGGCTTCCACTCCTACCATATCATTCCATGGCCGTGCGTTGGCCTACCACTATCCGCTACCGTCCGGGCAGAAGACGCCTGGATTCGGCTCTTTGTGGCATGATCTACCACTTTCTACCACCATTCACCACTGATTATACCGCCGACCGATGGGGCCGTCAACCATCTGCGACGAAATAGTGTGTGAACTTTTCTGGTCGAAAACTGGTTGCGGCTGTCACAGGTTCGGAGCGAGGCGTCCCGTTCCCCGATGCCCTCCACGATACGGCGCAGTAGGGGCGAACGCACCAAAACACACCGATGCTTCGGTAGCAGAGGCCCGGCGGCGTTGCCGAGGCATGTCACGACACCGTGGTGCTTCGGCAGCGCCGCCGGGCCTCTGCTACCGAAGCATCGTACTCCCGAGTCGAGACAACTAGATGCGTTCGCCCTGTTCGCCCCTACCGATCATTGACATGGGAGGGCTTTTTTGCGTATTCTGGTAGGCGAAGACTAAGAAATCCGCGACGACGAGGGGTATGTGATTGCCTACCATCCGAGCAAAAGCCACGACCGTCGATTACTATGAAGCCGGAACAGGCCTGCCGGTCATAATGATCCCCGGTATAACCGAGTTCAAAGAGGAGTTCGCATTCCAGTTCCATGGCCTGGCGGACAGCTACAGGATCATCAGCTATGATCTGCGGCGAGGGCTCAAACGCGCCTCGGACTACACGCTGGATATGCTGGTAGAGGACCTCAGACGGTTCATGGCGGCGCTCGGGATCGACGGCGCCGTGATATGCGGGCACTCGTTCGGCGGCTTGGTCGCGACGGAGTTCGCCCTTCAATACCCGGACCTGGCGAAGGCCCTAGTGCTCGTTTCCTCTTATGCCTCGATGCCGGACATTCCGCCGGATGAGTTCGTTGCAGCGACGTCGGCCGCCGGCCATCCGTTCCACAGGGGAATGGGCACGACGCTCCGGATCCAGATGTCGCGCCTTCTCGGACGGAAGACGAGCGGCGCGCTGGCGATGGAGGATGAGGTCAGTGCCGTCCGGACGGTGGCGCGCCAGGCCGAGAAGACATCCAAGACGACGATATACGAGCGGCTGAAGATCATCAAGAAAACGAACCTGCGCGACCGCCTCCCGCTGCTCGAGATGCCGACCCTTGTGATTGCCGGGGCGAAGGACCGGTCCATGTTCCTGTCAAGCGCTCAGGAGTTATACCAGGGCATCCCGAATGCTTTCCTGGAGGTGCTCGAGGGGGGGTCGCACTTCTGCTTCCTCACGCGGCACGATCAGTTCAACACCGTCGTGGACGAGTTCCTGACGAGCCACCTCGCTGGGATGTCGTGATCTCTATGCATGCACGCGACGCCGTGGTAGGGGCGAAGCATTGGCTGCCGCACTCGCAAGGCGTTGGGTCATCGGAAGCCAATGCTTCGCCCCTACAGCCGAGGCACGACATGATTGGTGACAAACCGTGAACCCGATTGTCGACACCCACTGCCACCTCAACCATTCCGACCTCGCAGGCGACATCCCCGATGTTCTCCGACGCGCACAGGAAGCCGGCGTCGAGCGCATAGTTTGCGCCGGGTTCGATATGGAATCGAGCATTCAGGCCGTCAGCCAGGCCCAGGACTATCCGATGGTGTACGCGACGGTCGGCGTCCACCCGCACGACGCGTCGAGGTTTCGGGACGACGACGAGGAGCGGCTGGTACAGCTCTGTCGGGAGAAGAAGGTCGTCGCAGTGGGAGAGACCGGCCTCGACTACCACTACGACCTGTCGCCGAGGGAAACCCAGCAGCGAGTCTATCGCATGCACATCCGATTGGCGCACACAGTCGGCCTACCGATTGTGATACATGGCAGGGAAGCCGGCAATGACATCCTCGACATACTCGAGGCTGAGGGGATGCCCGAGCAGGGCGCGGTCCTCCACTGCTTCTCCGGCGACGCGGACATGGCCTCCCGGGCGTTAGGGATGGGATGCTACCTGGGGATCGCCGGGCCGATCACATTCCGAAACGCCGATGACTTCCGCGGAGTCGTCGAGGGGCTGCCACTCGACAGCCTGCTCGTCGAGACGGACGCGCCCTACCTGTCGCCGCATCCTCACCGGGGAAAGCGTAACGAGCCGGCATACGTGAGGCTTGTCGCGGAGAAGCTGGCCGAGGTAAGCGGCATCCCGCTCTCAGAGGTCGCCTCGATAACCACCTCGAACGCGCAACGTCTCTTTGGCCTCGGGACGTAATGGCCCGTCTGCCATGATCTGTTACAGGATCATCCGGGAATCAGTAAGATCGTTCGTATTCCCGCTCTTGCGACTGTCCCGCACCGGCCCCAGAGCGCTCTTTCTTCCGCGCCTGGCGACAAGGCGAGCATCGAACGGGCTCATTCTGAAAGCCCTTCTGAGTGTAGAATTCCTGCTCACCTGTTGAGAAGACGAAATCCTGTCCGCATTCCTTGCACTTGAGGTTCTTGTCCTCCGGCATATGATCCAGTCCTCCTGCTGTGACTTGGCTGAGATTTGCCATGCTCGTATACCCAGATCGGTTCGCTCCGCAATCAGACGCGGCCTCTCATCCCGAGTCCCGTTCGTAACAACGCCCTTACCGTCAGTCCTGAGTTCGCCGGTGAATGACGGCGTGTAACGAAGGACGGCTCGGTGCAGTAAGGCCGTCCTTCGTTACACGCCGTCATTCACCGGCGAACTCAGGACTGACGGTGTGGTTTGCATAACGGTATTCCGGGATCTCAGGGATCGTTGACTCGCTCCATCCGGCTGGGGTACAATTGCACTAACATCTCAGGCGAGTGAGGGACAGAATTGTCAACGCGCACCATCACAATCAACCCGTTTCAGCCCGGCGATCTCGGCGGCGTCGTCAGCCTCCTGAACCGCGAGATGACCGCCGATCCGACGACCAGCGCGAACTTCCAGCGAAGGGTGCTCCTCGACCTCAACTTTAGTCCGGCGGGCGCTCCCGTGGCGAAGGACGGCGACAGGATCGTCGGATTCATGTGCGGCATGGTCCGCACCTACCTCATGGAGGACCAGACGCCGGACACCGACCGCGGCTTCATCACATTGCTCGCGGTCGATCGCGATCATCGCCGCCGGGGGATCGGCACACGGCTCTGGGAGCAGGTCAAGTCGTACTTCAGCGACCGTGGCGCCAAGGCGGCCGTCGTCGGAACGTTTGCGCCGAACTACTTCGTCCCGGGCGTCGATCAGGTGGCCTATGCGGGGGCGATCGAGTTCTTCAAGAAGCAGGGCTTCACAGTGCCGGTCACGGTTCTCAGCATGGATTCGAACCTGCTGGAGCTTAGGACGCCGGATTGGATCGTGGAGAAGGAAGCCAAGCTGGTGTCGGAGGGCCTGACCTTCGAGACCTTCAGGCCGGAGCACACTCTCCCTCTGCTCGATCATCTGCGCGAGTGCTTCCCGGGCGACTGGCAGCGTTACCTGCGCGAGTCGATGGTGCGCAAGACGATGGGGCAGTTCGAGCGCGGCGAGATTTACGTGGCGACGCACGAGGGCAGATGCCTCGGGTTCTGCCAGCACGAGAACGAGCGGTTCGGGCCGTTCGGTGTCGATGACAAGGAACGCGGGCGCGGGATCGGCGCGGTACTGCTCCTGAAATGCCTGCACGGCATGAAGGCGCTCGCGATCCACGATGCCTGGTTCATGTCCACGACGGATGACGCCGCGAAGGTATACATCCACGGCGGCTTCCGTGAGACCCGCCGCCACGCCGTGATGAAGGTGGCACTATAGAACACAGATCACACAGATAGCAGAGGATGGAACGGATGATTTCTCTTTCCTGACAGTCTGCCAAGATCATCCCTGTTCATCCTCCGCCATTTGTGCCATCTGTGTTCGAAGGAGAGGTACCATGGCTGACAAGGTTGATATTCTGGCGATCGGTGGACATGCGGGGGATGCGGAGATCTCCGCGGGGATGGCGCTCTGTCATCACGTGAACCAGGGCAAGAAGGTCGCGATGCTTCACATGACGCCCGGCGAGAAGGGGCATCCCAAGATGACCCCGGAGCGCTATGCCGAGCTGAAGCACACCGAGGCCGAGTACGCCGCGAAGGCGATCGGCGCGAAACCATACTTCCTCCCCTACCTCGACGGCGAGCTTCCGGTCAGCGAGGAGGTCAAGTTCGCCATCTGTGACGTTATCCGAGAGTGCAAGCCGAGCGTGATCCTGACCCACTGGATCAAGAGCATCCACAAGGACCACATCAACACTGCGCTCAACGTCCCCGACGCGCAGTTCTACGCCGGGATCGCCGGCTTCACGCGCAAAGAACCCGCTCACTGGGCCGGGACCCTCTACTACGCCGAGAACTGGGAGGATCGCGAGGACTTCGTGCCCGAACTGTACGTCGAGGTCACCACGGAGGACATCAAGCTCTGGGAGGACATGGTGTCGAAGTACGCACTCTTCCGCGGGGAGGTCGTCAAGTTTCCCTACGTGGATTATTACAAGGCGCTCGCGCGGGTGAGAGGCCCGGAGGTCGGCTACGAGTACGCAACGGCCTTTGCGCTCCCACCGGGCGCACATCGCCGGAAGGTCAGCTCATTCTTTTGAGTTATCAGTCATCAGTTTTCAGTTATCAGTGAAAGCCTTGAGTCCCGACTGAGAACTGAGTACTGACAACTGAGAACTAGGAAACCCATGAAAGTATACGTCGCAGCAACGAGACAGAACGACGGGAAGACGATCGCGTCAGCTCGGCCTGATCGCCGCCATGATCGGGAGGAACGTCCGAGTCGGCTACATCAAGCCGGTTGGGCAGCACTACGTCCGGATCGACGGCTGCAAGATCGACGAGGACGCGATCCTCATGAAAGAGACATACCACCTGGAGAGCGATCACTGCGATATGTCGCCGATCGCCGTCCCGCGAGGGTTCACCGAGGACTACATCAACGAGCCGAACCGGGATGCGCTCGTTCGCAAGATCAGCGATGCCTATGCCCGAGTCTCAGAGGGACAGGAGTTCACTCTGATCGAGGGCACCGGACATGCCGGCGTGGGCTCCGTTTTCGACATGTCCAATGCAGATGTCGCCAAACTCCTGGGCGCCAAGGTCATCCTCGTTTCGGCCGGCGGTGTCGGGAAGCCGATAGACGAGATCATGCTCAACATGGCGCTCTTCAACCAGGTCGGCGTCGAGGTCCTCGGCGTGATCGTGAACAAGCTCGACAAGGAGAAGTACGACAAGATAGCGCCTATCGTCACCAAGGGCCTCGCGCGGAAGGGACTCGAGGTCCTCGGAGTGATGCCGTACAACCCTGTGCTCTCCAACCCAACGATGGAGCAGTTGTTGGAGGATATGGAGGGCGAGTTGATCACAGGGCAGGGAGGGCTGAAGAACACCGTAGGCAATATCGCCATCGGCGCCATGTCCCCTCATGAGGCGCTCGACTACATCGGTAAGGACACGCTGCTCATCACCCCGGCAACGAGGGAAGACCTGATCCTTGCGTCGATGGGGGCATGCTTGATGGACCTGGAGAACGAACGATGCGTCTCGGGGATAGTGCTCACGGGAGCCGCCAGTCCACATCCCAAGATAATGAGCCTGATCGAGCGCGCTCAGATACCGGTCATACGCGTGTCGCAGGACACATTCACCGCGGCATCGAAGATCAACGGCCTGATGGTCAAGATACGACCCGGCGACGACGAAAAGATCGCCGCAGCCGAGCGACTCGTCGCTGATTACGTGAACATGGACCGCGTGATGGAACTGCTCCAGCAGACATAAGGGAGCGGGGACGAAGACGTTCGGGCTGGAGTTGCACTCCAGCCCGCCGAACAGATCAGGGAGTTGAACTCCCCCGGTAGTCTGCCGGGAGGGAGTACAACTCCCTCCCGAACGCTGTCGGAGATCCCCCGACGACGGGAGTCGTCAGGGGATCGCTATGACGCAAAAGGGGTCGCCGAATCTCGACGACCCCCTCATCAATCATTCCCCATCAGCCATCAACCATTCCCTACCCCTTGACCCCCGAGATCACCACGCCCTGGATGAAGTACTTCTGCGCGCAGAAGAAGAGCGTCAGGAGCGGAAGCATCACAACAGTCGCCGCCGCCATGAGTAGGTGCCAATCCGTCGCGTGCTCGCCCTGGAACGACCAGAGCGCGAGGGCCAGTGTCCGCTTCGCGGGATCGCTGAGGTAGATCAACGGGCCGAGGAAATCGTTCCAGTGCGCCATGAACGAGAAGATCGCGACCGTCGCCAGCGCCGGCCTGGCTTGAGGCAGAATGACCTTCGTGAACGTGCCGAACGTCCCCGCGCCGTCGATCTTTGCCGCTTCGTCCATCTCGATCGGGATCGTCATGTAGTACTGGCGCAGTAGGAAGATGAAGAAGACGCCTCCTCCGAAGAATGACGGCACCGTGAGCGGATAGAAAGTGTCGTACCAGCCGATGCTCGTGAAGATCTTGAAGATTGGGATCAAAGTCACCTGCGGGGGCAGCATGATCGTCGAGAGCAGCAGAATAAAGAGCGCGTCGCGACCGGGGAACCGCATCCGCGCGAACCCGAAGGCCACTATCGACGCGGACATGATCTGGCCGATCATGCAGATGAACGTAATGATGCAGGTATTCTTCAGGCAGTTCATGAAGTTCATGAACTCGAGCGCGGCGGGGTAGTTGGCCCACACGGGAGCGATCTTCCGCACCTCTGTCAGGTCGGTCTTGTTGATGGTGACTTCCCTCTTGCCGCCGATCGTCCCCTTCAGAGCGCGCGCGACCGTGGTTTCCTCCTCCGCCTTCAGTTCGGCGGTGACCTCAACCCGGCGATTGCCGTCCTTCAGAGTGAATACGGGGAGTTCCTTGCCGCCAACCTTCGTCTTGATCTGCTGACTCGGCAGCCATTCGGGCGGGCTCTTGAAGATCATCGCCGCTTCCTTGAGCGAACTCGACACCATCCAGTAGAAGGGGATGAGTATGAGGCATGAGCCCGTGATCAGCAAGAAATAGCTAATGATGCTGGCGATGAGCTTCGACGTGCTCTTCTTACGTATCTTCTCTTCTCGTACCGCAGTTGCCATATCGGTTTCCTCTTTGTACTTTGTACTTCCCGGCTTTGTACTTGCCTACCGTCTGCCCTTCACCTCGGCCTCGTAGTAGACCCACATGGACGAGGTCTTGAAGATCAACAGTGTGCAGATCAGTATCACGATGAACAGTATCCAGGCCATCGAGGCCGCGTAGCCCATCTGGAAGTACTGGAACGCTTTCTGGTACAGGTAGAGCAGGTAGAACAGGGTCGCGTATGCCGGTCCGCCCTGCGTCATGACGAATGATGACGTGAAGACCTGGAAACTGCCGATGACGCCCATCACCAGGTTGAAGAAGATCGTCGGCGAGATCATCGGGATCGTGATCTTGAGGAACTTCTGGATCGGGTTCGCGCCGTCGATCTCCGCCGCCTCGTAAAGCTGGGTCGGGATGCCCTGAAGTCCCGCAAGGTAGATGATCATTCCGCCGCCGATGCCCCACAGGCTCATGAGAATGAAAGCGGGGAGCGCCCACTGCGGATCCGCAAGCCACGCGGGCGGTTGATTGACCAGAGCGATCTTGTCTATGCTCAACCCGTCGTGAAAATGCAGCATCGGCCAGATCGGGGAGCTGAGGAAGACGTTCAGGATGCCGTTCTCGGGGTTGAATATCCAGCGCCAGACCATCGCAACTGCGATGCCGGGGAGGACCGCCGGGATGTAGAAGATCGTCCGAAACCAGGTCATGCCCTTGACGTTCTGGTTGAGCAGCATCGCGACCAACAGCGAGCCGACCAGTCCCATCGGGAGCGCGAACATCGCGTAGGTGATCGTGACCTTGAGCGCCTGGATGAACCGGAAGTCGTGGAAGAGCGCCTGCTGGTAGTTCGCGAGGCCCACGAACTTCGGCGCGTTGATGATGTCCCAGTCGCACATGCTTATGTAGATAGAGAACAGCATCGGCCCGAGTGTGAAACACGTGAAGCCGATCAGCCACGGGGCTATGCAGAGGAACCCTTCGATGGACTCCTTCCGCGCCATCCTGCTCATCTTCTTTTTTGCCATAACGTACTCCTCGGAAAATTCGAAATTCGAAATTCGAAATTCGAAAACCGGATTTCGAATTTCGTGCTTCGTATTTCGAATTTCGCGTTTACTCCCTGTTGAACATCAATATCTCGTCCGCGTACTTCGCCGCCTTGATGCAGCACTCCTTGGCGGTCTTCTTCCCGAGCACCGCGAGGGTGATCTCGTTCGCGATGAGGTAGTTCATCTCGACCGAGCATTCCACCTTCGGCAGCGGGTAACCGTACTCGATGGCGTCGATGAACACCTGCTTCTTCCGCGGCTTGTCCTTGAGATAGAGATATGCGCCCGACTCCGCGACCGACTTCCGGCTCGGGATGATCTGCTTCTTCTCGGCGAAGTGCTTCTGCATGCTCGGCGAGGTCATGAACTTCACGAGTTCCCACGCCTCTTTCTTATGCTTTCCGCCCTTGAGGATGCCCCAGCACGCACCGCCGATGAACGACGCGCGCTTCTTGCCCATCGGCAGAGGAGCGACATCGTAGTCGAAGGTGGTGATCTCTTTGTTGAATATCAGGCCGGCCGCCCAGCTTCCGCTGATGTACATGCCGATCTGGCCGTTCGTGAAGAGCTTCTGCGGGCCGATGTCGGCGGCATCCGCGGCGGTCGGGGCGACGTGGTGCTTAGTGCGAAGGTCGGACATCCACTGGAGCGCCTCGTAGGCGGCGGGCTCGTCGAGGGTACACCTCGTGTTGTCGGCGTTCAGGATACTTCCGCCGTTCTGCCATACGTAAGCCTGCCAGGTCTGATCGGGCACGCATCCCCACTGCTCGAGCTTGTCATCCTTATCGAGGTTCTTCGAGAGCCTCTTCGCATTCGCGAGGAACGTCTCCCAGGTCCAGGTCTCATCCGGGTAGGGCACGCCGTACTTGTCGAACATCGTCTTGTTGTAGTACATGGCGTAGATGTCCACATCGCCCGGAATGGCGTAGATCTTGCCCTTGTACTTGCCCCAGCTCTCGACCGCCGGGGCGTAGAAATCGCTGATGTCGAACTCGGTGTCCTTCTCGATGTAGGGCTCGAGGTCTTCGAGGAGGCCCTTCGCGGCGCACGGAGTGAAGTAGGTCGAACTGACTCGGCTCACGTCCGGGCATCGCCCGCCTGCCGTCGAAACCAGCAGCTTGTCGAACATCCTCAGCCACGGCACCGACTCGATCTCGACGCGGATGTTGGGGTGAGTCTTGTAGAACTCCTTCAGCGCTTCTTTGTAGAAATCGAGGTCTTCCTGCTTGTCCCAGACGGTCATCCTCAGAACGATGATGCCCGGCTCCGTCTTCGGCTTCGAACAGCCGATGAGGCTCACAACAACGGCAGATATCAGTATCAGTGCAGCTAGTTTTCTCATGCTCTCACTCAGTTGTAGTGGCCGTGCCTCTGTGCCGGCCTGACCGCGTCGTAGGCCGGCACAGAGGCACGGCCACTACGGGACGCCCCGACACGTCTCCGGTAGCATTCACCATCGGGTGCCGTCTTACCTCCCATACTGCATCACATCGTACCGCAACAGATCGTTCACCAACGGCGTCACTTTCCGGCATGCGGTCTGGGCGCTCTCCTTGCCAAGGATCGCCAGGGTGATCTCGTTCGAGATGATATCGTTCATCTCGCGCGAGCAGGGCACATTCGGCACCACGAATCCGTACTTGATCGCGTCGATGAACACCTGCTTGTTCCGCGGCTTATCCTTCAGATAGAGATACGCCCCCGATTCCGCGACCGACCTTCGGCTCGGGATTATGTGCTGGGTCTTCGCATAGAAGCCCTGGAAGACCGGAGAGGTCATGAACTTGACCAGTTCCCATGCCTCTCGCTTGTGCTTCGAGCCCTTCAGCACGCTGAATGCCGCTCCGCCCATGAATGCCGCTCGCCGCTTGCCCTTCGGGATCGGCGCGACATCGTAGTCGAATGTCTTGATCTCCTTGTGGAAGATCAGTGCTGCCGCCCAACTCCCGCTGACCAGCATCCCGACCTGCCCGTTTGTGAAGAGCTTCTGCGGCCCGATGTCGGCCATGTCGCCGGGTGTCGGCGCGACCTTGTACTTACTGCGCAGGTCGGACATCCACTGAAGCGCCTCGTAGGCCTCGGGGCGATCGAGCACACATTTCGTGCCGCTCTTGTTCAGTATGTCGCCGCCGTTCTGCCAGATGTAGTCCTGCCACCACATGTCCGGCACGCAGCCCCACTGCTCGAGCCTGCCGTCATCGTCCAGGTCCTTCGAGAGCTTTCGAGCGGCCTCCAGGAACTTGTCCCAGTCCCAGGTGTCGTCCGGGTATCGGATGCCATACTTGTCGAACATCGTCTTGTTGTAGTACATCGCGTAGATGTCCACGTCGCTGGGAAGGCCGTAGATCCTCCCCTTGTACTTCCCCCACCCCTCGAGCGACTCGGGGTAGAAGTCCTTGATGTCGAACTCAGGATCGTTCTCGACGTAGGGGTCGAGACACTCCAGGAGGCCCTTCGCGGCGCAGGGGGTAAAGTAGGTCGAGTCCACACGGCTGACGTCGGGCGTGCGGCCGCCCGCGGTGGAGATCAGCAGCTTGTCGAACATCCGGCTCCAGGGGATCAATTCGATCTCGACGCGGATTTTGGGGTGGTCCTTGTAGAACTCCTTGAGCGCGTTGTTGTAGAACGGCAGTTCGTCCTGCTTGCCCCACATGGTGAGCCTCAGGACGACGGTATCGGACTCAGGCTTCCTGCACCCCGAGGGAATCCCCGCCAGGACCGCCAGAAGCAGCACGATTGCGGCAACAGCCCTCCTTCCCATACCGTTCACCGTCCACCGTTCACTGGCTTCCCCGCCGCGCCGTGTCGCTGTACTGGAGCAGATCGTTGACCCGGCGCGCGGCCCTCTTGCAGGCATCCGCCACTGGCTCCTTGCCGTTCATCGCGTTGGCAAGCTCGTTGCCCATGATATCGTCCATCTCGCGACTGCAGGGGATCGCCGGGCGCGTATGGCCGTACTCGATCGCGTCGAGGAACACCTGGCGGTGCTTCGGCGGGCCGGGCAGGTCCAGGAACGCGTTGGATTGCGCGACGGATATGCGGCTCGGGACTACCTGTTCGGTGATCGCGCGCTCCCGGAGGGCCTCCTTGCTCGCCATGAACTTGATGAGTTCCCAGGCCTCATTCTTGTGCTTCGAGCCCCGCAGGATGGCGTAAGAAGCACCTCCGTAGTAGGCGGCTCTCCGCTTGCCCTTGGGCTGAGGAGCGACATCGTAGACGAAGGTCTTGATCTCCTTATCGAACCACAGCCGCACGGCCCAGCTTCCGCCGAAGTACATGCCGATCTTGCCACTAGTGAAGAGACCCTTGGTGCTCGTATCCTGCAGGTCGGTCGCCGTCGGCGCCACACGATGCTTATCGCGCAGGTCGGACATGAACTGGATCGCTTCGATCGCTTCCGGCCGATCCAGCAGGCACACCCTCCGCTCCATGTCGATGATGTCGCCGCCATTCTGCCAGACATAGGTCTGCCACATGTTCAGCGTGGTGCCGAACTGGTCGATCCGCCCATCCCCATTGAAGTCTTTCGTGAGCTTCTTCGCCGCACTCACGTAGTCGTCCCAGTCCCAGGTCTCGTCCGGGTAGGGCACGTCGTACCGGTCGAACATCGTCTTGTTGTAGAACATCGCGTAGATGTCCACACCGGCGGGGATGGCATAGAGCGTGCCCTCGTACTTCCCCCAGCCGTTCACCGCCGCAGGGTAGAAGTCCTCGAGGTCGAACTCCCCATCTTTCGCCACGTAGGGTCCCAGGTCCTCGAGTAATCCCTTCGAAGCACATGGGACGAACCAGAGAGAGCTGACGATGCTGGCATCCGGGGCCTTGCCGCCCGCGGTGGAGATCAGGAGCTTGTCGAATGTCCGCTCGTTGACGGTAAACTCGAGGCGCACGCGGATACTCGGATGCTCAGCGTAGAACCCCTTGAGCTTCTCGTTCCACTTTCTCTCGTCGGCGGCGGTTCCCCACACGACCATTCGGAGGTATGTGACATCGCCCTTCGGTTTCTCCTGCCGGCAGCCGGACAGGATGGTGAGGAGTATCGAGATCAACACAACCAATACAAGTTCGCGTTTTGTCATCTTCGGACAGGCTTCCCACAGCGGATTTCTGCCGGTATGTTCACCGCCGACCTAAGGGAATACCTCTGTGGAGCCCGGAGAGCGTACATGTTGACTTCGGGGGTGTGCTTAGGTATACTTGGGCATCTTCCCAATATCCCATGTGGAGCCGATCATGATCCATGGCGTGGAGATCAAACAACTGCAGAGACATGCCGACGAGCGGGGCTGCCTGACCGAGATCCTCCGCTGCGACGACGACATTTTCGTCGATTTCGGCCAGCTATATGCGTCGGTGAACTACCCCGAAGTCATCAGGGCATGGCACTATCACAAGAGGCAGGATGACTTCTTCGCGGTCGTGAAGGGCATGATCAAGGCCGTGCTGTACGATGCGCGCGAGGGCTCGCCGACCAAAGGCGAGGTGAACGAATTCTTCCTGGGCGAGCAGAACATGATCCTGCTCAAGGTGCCGATCGGCGTCTATCATGGCTACAAGACGATCGGGGTGGAACCGGCGATCCTGCTCAACCTGCCAACTGAGCCATACGATCCGGCCCGTCCCGACGAGTATCGCCTGCCCCACGACTCGCCTGAAGTCCCGTATGACTGGGCGATCAAGATGAAGTGATCTTGCCTCGAATTAGTGGGCACCGGATAATAAGAGATGAGGTGACCCAAGATGAAGAGGCAGTATTCAGAAAGCTTCAAGGCGGAGGCGGTGAAGTTGGCTTTTTCCGGCAGGGCGAGCAAAGCTCGGATCGCAAAGGAACTGGGAGTCAACATCAACAGCCTGGACGCCTGGATCAGGAAGTACAAGGAGAGCCTGGGAGAGATCGATCCCAGGAAGAGAGAGTCCCTTGAGGACGAAGTGAAGCGTCTCCGCAAGGAGAACGATCTCCTCCGAGAGGAGAGAGACATATTAAAAAAAGCGGCGGCGTACTTTGCGAGGGAGCAGCAGTGAAGTACGCCTTCATCGCTGCTCAAGACGGTCGCTTCAGGATCGGGACGATCTGCGGGGTGCTCGGTGTGAGCCGGAGCGGCTACTACGCGTGGCAGGGGCGTCCCGAAAGCGATCGCGCCAGGAAGAACGAGAAGCTGCTCACACGGATCAGGGAGGTCCACGCCGAGAGCAGAGACACCTACGGTAGCCCGAGGGTTCACATACGGCTTCGGCAGGCGGGTGAGACCTGCAGCAGAGGCCGTGTGGCCAGGCTCATGACAGCAAACGGAATCCGCGCAAGACAGAAGCGGAAGTTCCGTGTTACGACTAACTCCAGGCACAACCAGCCTGTGGCGGCGAATCTGCTCAAGAGAAACTTCGAGGTAGCCAGACCGAACAGTGTCTGGGTAAGCGACATAACGTATGTGCATACCCGTGAGGGTTGGCTCTATCTTTCGGCGGTGATGGATCTTTACTCGCGCCAGATAGTGGGCTGGTCGATGAAAGAGACGCTTGGGAGTGTGCTCGCAAGTGAGGCGCTCAGGATGGCATACAAGAACAGAAGACCGGTCGGTGAAGTCATCCATCATTCGGATCGAGGGTGTCAGTACGCGAGCGGCGAATTTCGTAGGCTTCTCGAAGCCTACGAAATTCGAGCCAGCATGAGCGGCGCCGGGGATTGCTATGACAACGCCCCGATGGAGAGCTTCTTTGCGACGCTTAAGGCCGAGCTGATACATCATCGAACATACTCCTCACGAGAGGAAGCGAGATCTGATATCTTCGAGTACATCGAAGTGTTCTACAATCGACAGCGACTCCACTCGAGCCTCGGCTATCGGAGTCCCGCCGATTTCGAGGCGGCCGCTCTCGAACGAGCGGCCTAGGTGATCTGTCCACGAAAACGGGGCAGGATCAAAGTAATGGGCAGAGTATGGGTGTGTGGGAGTGTGGGGGTATGGGAGGCCGGATTCTGAGTACTCCCATACCCCCACACTCCCATACTCCCGCACTCTCCAACGGAACTGCGGGCCCTGGCTGGGCGTATTCAGAAGTAGACTGCACTCCGGACAAGGACTATGAAGAGCATTCTGGTCACGGGCGGCGCGGGCTTCATCGGAAGCAACTTCTGCCGCTACATGCTTGAGAAGTACCCCGATTACAGCATCATCGTGCTCGATGCGCTCACCTACGCGGGGAACATGGACAACCTCGCCGACCTGATGGGTAATCCGCGGTTCACGTTCCATCATGGCGACATCCGTGACCGCGAAGTCGTCGAAAGCCTGATGTGCGACGTCGACGCCGTCGTGAACTTCGCCGCCGAATCGCACGTGGACCGCTCGATCGCCGATCCGGGCGACTTCGTGCTGACCGACGTGTTCGGCGTCTTCATCCTCCTCGAGGCGGCGAAGAAGCGCGGCCTCGCGCGCTTCCTTCACGTTTCCACGGATGAGGTATACGGCTCGATCGAGGAGGGATCCTTCAAGGAGAGCGACGCGCTCACCCCGAACAGCCCGTACTCGGCGAGTAAGGCCGGCGGGGAGCTGTTCGCCCGATCCTATTTTGCGACCTACGGAATGCCGATCATTATTACCAGGGGATCGAACAACTTCGGCCCGTACCAATATCCCGAGAAGCTGATACCGCTCTTCATCACGAATGCGCTCGAGGACAAGCAGCTTCCGGTCTACGGGAACGGCATGCAGGTGCGCGACTGGATCTACGTGCTCGATCACTGCGAGGGGATCGATGTCGCCCTCCACAAGGGTCAGTTGGGGGAAGCATATAACGTCGGCGGCAGTAACGAGCGGACGAATCTCCATATCACTAAGGCGATCCTCTCGATCTTGGGCAAGCCGGAGTCGCTGATCAAGTACGTTGAGGATCGTCCGGGACACGATCAGCGCTATTCGATCGACTGTAGCAAGCTGAACGCCCTGGGGTGGAAGCCCAGGCATGACTTCGATGAGGCGCTCGAGAAGACCGTGAAGTGGTACGTCGAGAATGGGGCCTGGTGGCGCAGGATCAAGGACCACCAGGCGGAATACCAGGCGTTCACGCGGGAATGGTATGGAAATAGAGGGAACATGGTTAATGGTTAATGGCTAATGGTTAATGCGGGACTGGCCCCCATCAACCATAAACCATCAACCATCAACCATGCCCCCGCATGGAGCATATATGATCATAACACAGACTCCCCTTCGAATCAGTTTCGCGGGCGGAGGCACTGATTTCGAGGGATTCTACAAAGACGGCGGCGGATGCGTCGTTTCGACCGCGATCGACAAGTACATCTACGTCATCATCAAGGAACGCTTCGACGACAAGATCCGCGTCGGCTACTCGAAGACCGAGATGGTCGACTCGATAGACGAGATCGAGCACGAACTCGTCCGAGAGTGCCTGCGCAAGACGGGCATCACGAGCGGAGTCGAAATCTCCACGATGGCCGATATCCCCTCCGAGGGATCGGGCCTCGGCTCGTCGAGCAGTGTAACCGTCGGGCTGCTCAATGCCATGTACGCCTACCAGGGCGACCCGAAGCCGGCCGAAGTGCTCGCCGCCGGAGCGTGCGAGGTCGAGATCGATGCCCTGGGCAAACCGATCGGCAAGCAGGACCAGTACATCGCTGCATACGGCAACATGCGCCTGATCGAGTTTCAGCCCACCGGCGATGTGGATGTTTCATACGTGAACATCGACCCGGATCGGAAGCGGCGGCTCAGCGAGAGCGTCATGCTCTTCTACACGGGCGTCACTCGCAAGGCCGATGTCATTTTATCACAGCAGAAGAGGAACATCGACGACCGGCGCAAGACTCTCGAAGCGATGAGGGCGCAGGCATATGACCTGCACAAGGGCCTCGTCGCCGGAGACATAGAGGCGATCGGACGCACGATGCACGAGGGCTGGCTCCTCAAGAAGCAGCTCGCGGACAGCATCAGCAACGGCACGATCGATGAGATCTACGAAGCGGCCATCGAGGCCGGGGCGGTCGGCGGCAAGATCGCCGGCGCAGGCGGAGGCGGCTTCCTTCTGCTCTACTGCTGCCCTGAGCACCGGCAGTCGGTCCGGACCAGGCTGAGCGAGTTCGGCATGAAGGAACTGCCGTTCAACCTCGAGCGCGACGGCACAAAAGTGATTTTCAACGTGAGGAGATAAAAACACGACGTTGGGGATGGAGTTGGACTCCGTCCCCCTAAGCCTTGCGGGAATGGAGTCCAACTCCATCCCCAACGTCGTGTTTTGAACGTAAGGAGATAGCTATGAAACAGATAGACGATTACCTGAACGCAGTCACCGGGCTGCTCGCGGACCTGCCGAGGGACGAGATCGCCAATGTGGTGGGCCTGGTACGAGATGCCTACGCCAGTAGCCGGCAGGTCTTCATCATGGGCAACGGTGGGAGCGCATCGACCTCATCCCACCTCGCATGTGACCTCCAGAAGGGGCTCGGCGGGCTCAGCGATAAGAAGTTCAAGGTCATGTCGCTGACCGATAACGTCGCTATCATGACCGCCTGGGCGAACGATACCGACTACTCGAACATCTTCACCGAGCAACTCGCCACCTGGGTGCAGCCGGGCGACCTCGTGATCGGCATCAGTGGGAGTGGGAACTCCCCGAACGTCATCAACGGAATCGAGTTGGCGAACAAGATGGGCGCGGTCACCGTCGGAATCAGCGGGTTCCAGGGCGGGAAGCTCGCGCAGACCGCCAAGCACGGCATCGTCGTCCAGAGCGACAACATGCAGCACATCGAGGACGTGCACATGGTCCTCGCCCACCTGATCTTCCGCGTGCTCATGGAGGAGCTTTGGGCCAGGCAGTAGGAGGCGGCTCCGGTCGCCGCAGGGTAGTCTTCGTGGACAGAGACGGCGTGATCAACCGCAACCGAGCGGGCGATTACGTCCGGACCGTGGATCAGTTCGAGTTCCTCCCGGGCGCGCTCGAGGGGCTAGCACGGCTCAAGGAGGCGGGACTCACCGCGATAGTAGTCTCGAACCAGGCCGGAGTGGGCAGCGGATTGATGAGCATCGATGAACTCGAGCGGATCGACGACATGATGCTGGGGACGATCTCCGAACACGGCGGCGACATTTCCGCCATCTACTACTGCACTCACCGCAAGGACGAAGGTTGCGCCTGCCGTAAGCCTCAGACAGGTCTGTTCGCGAAAGCAGCCATGGACCTGGATATCGCGCTCGATCGCTCGTACTTCATTGGCGATGCCCAGGCCGATCTGGAAGCGGGAGTCAATGCCGGCTGCCGAACTGTGATTGTCCTCACAGGTCGGACATCTGCTTCCGAGATCGAAACCTGGGAGCGGAAACCGGATCATATTGCGGACGACCTTCCGTCAGCGGCGGAATGGATTCTTGCGGACTTTGGACTCTAGACCTTAGACTCTCGCGATGCTGATGGAATGCATTTCTTTCCATCAGCGGGCGGCGTATGCGCGGAGGCTCTGCTGCCGGAAGGAAAAGCAATCCGGCAGCATCGGTGATTCTCAACTATGATTATCGCATCGTCTCCGGGAAGAGCCGGCATCGTCGGCAACCCAACTGATATGTACGGCGGCAGTATGATCGCATGCTCCATCGGCGAGCGGGCCTATTGCAGGCTTGGAACGGCCGGGGAGATGGTCTTCCGGATCGACTCCGACTCCATGCGTGTCACCTCAGGGGATATGCTGAGGCTCGACGGAGGCCGTTTCGATCTCATGAAGGCCGCCGTCTACGCGCTTGACATCGACCCGGCGACAGCCGCTCCCTTCTCGCTCGAAGTTTGGACGGAGATCCCCGAGCAGGCGGGCCTCGCGGGCTCGACGGCTCTCCTCGCCGCGATCATGGGCTGTCTGATCGAGCACCTCGGAATGCGACTGGACCCATATCAGACGGCCGAGAAGATCAGGAAGGTCGAGTGGGATATCATGGACATCACCTGCGGCTACCAGGACCACTATATGACGGTCTTCGGCGGGCTGAACTACATGGATTTCCGTGGCAAAGAGATGATGCGCCAGGACGCCGACGAGCCGTATGCCACCATCGAATGCCTCAGCAGGTTCCAAGACGATCTGCCGATGATCCTCGCGCACACCGGGGTGAAGCGGTTCTCCGGCGGAGTGCACAGAAACATCCGTGACCGCTGGCTGGAGGGCGAGAAGCAGGTCATCGATGCATATCGGCGGATTGCTCACCTCGGCAGGCTTGGCAAGAAGGCATTGCTCGCACAGGATTGGGACTCACTCGCGGACCTGATGAACGAGAACCATGCGATCCAACGCGATCTGGGCGGCTCGGGAGAGGCCAACGAGAAGCTGATCGAAGCCGCCATGGAGAGCGGTGCACTCGCAGCCAAGCTTGCGGGCGCAGGTCGCGGGGGCACAATCATTGCGCTCGGTAACGATCTTGTGCGGATGGAGGCAGGACTCGCGAGAGCAGGCGCGGAAAAGATACTGCGGCTCAAACCCTCAGAGGGGCTGACCGTCGAAAGGATGCGTTAGTGTGATCGTAAGAAGCAAAGCGCCGGTGCGCGTAGACTTCGCAGGCGGCTGGACCGACGTCGATGTGTTCGCCAGAGGAGCCGGCGGCGCGGTAGTCAATGCGACGATAGACAAGTATGTTACCGGCAAGATGGAGATATTCGACAGCACCCCGAAGAGCGATGACACTGAATCCGAGGGGATCACGGTTTCGTATAGATCGGACCTGCCCTCAGGTTGCGGGCTCGGCACTTCTTCGTCGCTGAACGTTGTGTGGCTGAGCCTCATCAAGTCACAGATCTCCTCCGCAGACGACAGAAAGAAGATCGCGAACCTGGCTTACGACTTGGAGGCCATCCTCGGCATACTGGGCGGCAAGCAGGACCAGTATGCCAGCGCATTGGGCGGTTTCAACTTCATGGCTTTCGGTGACACCGTCGAGGTCGAGGAGATCGCGATCTCCCCGGAAACGGTCGCTAAGCTGGAGGAGAGGCTCGTTCTTGCGTACACCGGTAAGCCGAGGCTATCCGGCAATATTCACGAGCATGTCTGGGGCGCGTATCGGGCGGGTGTGCCGGAGACGATCAACGCCCTGTACAACCTCCGAAACGTGGCCATCAGAGTGAAGACTGTGCTGGAGAAGGGCGACGTGAACGAGTTCGCCGAACTGCTGAACCAGAACTGGAAGCACCAGAAGCAACTCGATGCCAGCGTGACCAACGAGCAGATCGATGAGCTGTTCGAGGAAGCCTTCAAGGCCGGAGCAATCGGCGGGAAGGCATGTGGAGCGGGCGGTGGCGGCTGCGTGCTGTTCCTGGCGGAGCCGGATCGCCGCGCAGAAGTCGAACTCGTGGTGGAGAAGCTCGGAAGCCGCCTGATCCCCTTCAAGTTCGAGTTCGATGGTCTCCAGGTAACTCAGGGATAGGAACTGAGAACACGGATACAAAAAGGGGACCTCCCGACGGGAGGTCCCCTTTTCGTTACTCTATGTCAAGGTAGGACTATGGCGGGTCTACGCCCCAGCCCTTCCAACCTTCTACTCTCCAGAACGTCCCATTCAGCGACTGCTGCTGCCATGGGTCGCTCGCCGGATTCGGGATGTCGTAGCCCTTCACATGCCCGTCCGCGTACAGGACGTTGATACTATCGTTGTGCGCCAACTGAGCCTCAGGATCGGTCGCCCTGCATCCGGACGTGCCGTCCCAGACGAGCGGAGCATCCGAAACCTTGTCCGCCTCAGCGATAGTCTGCCCGGCGATCCTCTTCTGAATGCCGCTTGGGCCCTTCACCACCGCGTTGAAGAAGTAGGTGGTCGATAGATCGGTACCCTTGGCAAAATCGGGCTTCTGGATAGGGAGAACATCTCCTTTATCCTCTCCATAGCCCTTCTTCTTAGGAACCGCTGGCCCCCACTTGTTGGCGCCCCAGTTGACCACCTTGCCGGCACAGTTCCATTCGCCGTTCACTGTGGTCGCAGGGCAGACGAAGATACCTTGAGTCTTCACGTACTGAAGCACAAGATTCTGGAGCCACATGGCATCGGAGTCGACTCCATTGAATGACTTCCGGGTGTTGTTGTCGAACCACTCCATGGGGTTGATTGATGATACCAACTCGCCTTTGAAATCGGTATCGGCGTCAATCGCAGGACCGAACCCGGAGACCAGGGGGAACTTATCGTCCCAGTCACTGGTATAGTTGTTGATTGCCAGACCTATCTGGTGTAGATTGTTCGAACACGAACTCCTCTGAGCTGCCTGTCTCGCCCTTGCGAATACCGGGAACAGGATGGCTGCCAGGATCGCGATGATCGCGATGACAACCAGCAACTCGATGAGGGTGAAGCCCTTCTCGTTTCGCTTCATGCTCTGCATGATAGACACCTCCGAATAAGAAATAAGTATGATAACAGTGATGCAGAAGGTGATTCATCTGCGCAATTATACGAGCTATCGGCGTTCTCCTCCTTTCTGCACAAGATTGTTCGACGCTGCGCCCGTCTTCAGTCCGGAAATACCATTAGCGCGCTCGAACGTGTGCGTGTGAATCTGGTAATAACTAAGTACTATGAAAGTGCAGTGGTTCCTGAGCCGGCTCTTCGTCCGGTTGCTTTGCCGTCCGGAAGGAATAGACGCTTGAGGTGGTTTCCTGATCCGGATACGGCTTGCAGGGCTTTCTCCTGCACAGTTTCAATCCTACCATACATTTCCCGGTGTGTCAACACATTTGAAAACGTTTTCTTTTTGTGCCAACGCACCGCCGCACGGGTACATTTGTTCGATCGATCCACCGTAAGATTCGACTGTGCGGGCAATGAATCCTTCAAAGCCGGCTTTCGGAACTGACAGAGTTCTCAAGGAACATCTCGCGGACCAGTTTCCCCGTTGCATCCATGTTGGCGCGCACGTAGACGCCGTTACCGGCCAATGCAGGCAGGGTCTCCGTCCGTATCGCGCTCTGTGGCAGCGAACGGATGAACTGCGCGAGACAAGCGAACTGCGCCGGAGACAGGTCACTCCGTATATCCGTTCTTATTTTATCCAAAATCTTCGGAGCCCTAAACATCACCAGGGGGTCCGCCAAGCGAGCCTTAGCCGCCCGAAAGAACTCCTGTTGGCGCTTTATTCGAACGAAATCGGAGTCACCGTCGCCGGTTTTCGACTGTCGGTATCGTACAAAACCGATTGCCTGCTCACCATTGAGCATCTGCTCGCCAGGCTTCAGGTGTATGTGGAGGTGACCCCAGTTGTCATCGTAGTCGAGCTGCTTGTCGACGTTGATCTTGAGTCCCCCAGCCATGTCGATCGCCGTCTGGAATGCTTCGAAACCGACCAGTACGTAGTGGTCGGGCTTGACCCCGAGAAAGCAATCTACGGCCTGACACGAGAGTTCCGGTCCGCCATAGGCATTGGCATAGCTGATCCGACGCTTGCCACGATAGCCGGGGATCTCGACAACCGTATCTCGCGGGATGGACAACAGATTGACGGCCTTGTTGCGAAAGTCGATTCTGGCCAGGATGTTGCTGTCCGTCCGTCCGGGAGTATCCACGACGCGGCCCTGGCGATCGCGGTCCACGTCGTGTCCCATGAACAGGATGTTGACTCCATCCTGCCCGGGGAACGCCTCGCTCGGCTCATCTATGCCGGCAAGAACGATCTGAACGGTGTCATGGACTGTGGGGGACGCCTTGTAGAAGTAGACGCCGATGCCTGCTGCGGTGGCAACAAGGAGTACCAGTATGGACAGCGACAGCCGCACATACCTGATGCGTCTCTTCCGACCAGGAGTCGCGCTGTCTAGTGGAGATCCGACTGGTTCGCCCAAGAACTTGCCTACCTTCCGGCGCTTTCAGGATGCCATTTGCCCCTGGCTGCCGATACCGCCGATTATAGCGGGCAAGCCTACAAGAGTCAAGCAAACGTTTGTTCTGTTTGGTTGTCAAGGTACTTGAAAAGGGTCCTTTGTCCATGCTATCGGCATCTTTTCGAGGAATCTTTAGGGTCGACGGACGGTGGCGATAGACAACACGGAGCGAGTATTCGAGTGAGCCGTTGGTTATCCATTGGAATCGCGCGAATATCTACAAAAGGCTGCGGCGCGATTAGGGCAACTTTCAAATTCTTTCACAACTTCCCTTTACAACCTCGCTCGCGCGTGCTAAACTATGGATGATGATGCGGTTTCATCAGACAGGGTAGTCCGTTCTGCCCCGCAGTACTGCCGCTGAGGCGGCCGCATGCGCTATCGGTTTACGATAGCGAACCTCGCGTCACCCGACCACGGGGTTACTGCCCTCATGAGAAACAGAAGGAGCGCGTACTCCCGGTGAAAGTCGTTGAGATCTTATTCTACGACAGAAACAGGGTCAAGCTGGTCGTCGAGATGTCGGATCCGGCCCGATACTCGACGGAGCATGCGCCCCACATCCCTCGCTTGCTCTTTAAGCTCTTTCCTCACCTGGCTAGACACCGCTGTGATAACGACAACGGGTACACATTCAAGAAGGAATGCCGCGCCACGGAGATACCGCACCTCTTCGAGCACCTGATTATCGAGCTTCAGGGCCAGGTCCAGAGGTCTCGAATCCTCAAAGGCGAAACCCAGTGGAACTGGCGGATCGACCCCCGAGGGCGCTTCCACGTCTACGTGGACTACGAGAACGAGCTGCTCGTGCTCGGTGCGATCAGGCTCGCGGAGAGGGTCATCAACGCGCTCGACGACCGGGTGATCGATCATCTGGACATGGAGAAGGAACTGGGGAAGCTGAAGGCCCTCGCCGATATGGGGAACACCGACAAAGTGGCCACTGCAGACGAGGCCACGGCTTCTCAACGCGTCTCCGAGGCGGCGCGAGCCGCCATGCAATAGGCGTGCAGGCCCCCTATCTGCGCCCCTCCTTACGAAGGAGGGGCCGGCCAGCAGGCCGGGGGAGGTTCCCTTGGCGATCTTGGCGGTTCCATCTCCCAGGCCGCGACGCAGAACCCCCCTCGGCCCAGAGGCGTCGAGAGACGCCGGAGGCCGTCCTCGGACGGACGCAGAGGCCGGTCCCCCATCGTAAGAGGGACGCTATGGCAGCAGAGACACTGCGAAGTTGCCCTTGACCTGATCGCCCTTTCGGAGCACGACCTGGCCCATGCGGCACTGATTCAGTACGTGAAGCTTGGCCCCTCCGTCCATGAGCGCCGGGCGAACGTGGGCGTCTTTGTCCGAGTCCACTCGGATCCCCGCGCCGGATGGTGAGACGAGCGACGCCTCGTAGATGTTGAACTTGATCGAGCGGAAGTCGGCCGTACCCATCTCGGTCTCATCGAGCGACCAGGGCCATTCCGGCTCCACGTTCCAACGCTCCTTGCCCCACCTCTTGTCTCGATGCGCCTTCGCAGAGCCCTCAGTCCGGCTGATGCTCGCCTCGGGGTAGACGCCCCATTCCGACCATCGTCGCCAGTTGACCTCGTCGCATTCGGGCTTGAGCAGGAATTCGATACCCGCCTCGCGGGTGTTCGTCTCCTCGCCGGAATAGGTGTAGTCGCAGGAGACCCTGCCCGCTCCCTTGCGGTCGATCAGCCACGTGACCGATCCGGCGAAGTCCTGGTAGTGGTCACGGATGGTCAGCTTCAGGCCTTCGGGCACTTCCTCAATATCGGTTCCGTCGATCACACGGGTTGCTGAGTCCGGAAGGTCAGCATAGTGCTGGGCGTTTCCCCCACTGAGCGCCGCGAGGTCACCGAAATCGTAGCGAGTGACATGGACTGCCGGGAACTTCATCAGCGCCGACGTGCCCTTCAGCTCGCCGGATGCCTTGTCGAGTGTCAGCGAGAAGCCCTCACCCTCGATGGAGACGACTTTGCCGTCATCCTGCCATTTCGGAGCGCCGGACGGCATGGGGATTACATGAGGCTTCTCCTGCCCCAGCGCGAGTTCCAGCGCACTGATCAGATCGGTCCGCGCATCGAATGCCCGGAGGATGAGCTTCTCGCCCTCCGCGGTCCCCTGAGGGATCGGGATCTCGATCGCACCCTTAGAGGCGGGCGCGAGGCTCACGGGGACCGCACCCTTGCTCCGGCCAATCTCCCACTCGAACCTGAGTGCGTCGAGGTTAGCGAAGGAGTACCGGTTCTCGACTGGAATCCTGACCACGGTCTGGCCCGGCTTGAAGTCCACATGCCGCTCGGGAAACCAGACCGGGCTGAAGATCAGCTTGGCCAGCCACCACTCGGGCTTCGGACGACGCCACCCGTCGATCAAGCCCCAGAAGCCGTGGACCCATGCATAGCCGACATGCTTGCCGCCCTCGAAGTAGAACGGCTCGTCGATCTCCGCCCATATCGCCGCGCCGATCACTCGATCCGAGTTCACGATGCTCGACCAGACGCCGGGCCGCGCGCCGGGCTTCAGGAACGAGGTGTCGTAACTCGCAGAGTGCGCCTTCGCGAAGTCGGAATCCGGGTCGCTCTGCCCCATGCCCCACAATTCGCGGAGGCCCGGATTGATGCGCACGTCGGTCTGCTCGTGGCAGACGGGGAAGTAGTACTCGCCGAGGAGGATCGGCCGCGGATCGCTCTTGTCGAGGTTGTCATAGGGCATCGACGGGTAGTGGAAGTTCACTATGTCGCAGATCCGCTTCGGGTCGGGATTGTTAAAGGTCGTCGGGCGAGTCGGATCCAGTTCCTTGATCAGCGCATTCGAGTGCTCGAACGCCTCGTTGAAGCTCGACTCGTTGGCGATCGACCAGATCACGATGCTGGGATGGGTGTGGTGGTAGTCGACCATCGCGGAGGTCGGCGTGAGGACCTCCACGGCATCCGTGAGGCCGTCGGTCGCTCCCACCCAGCAGAACGGCGCTTCGCACTCCACGTACACGCCATACCGGTCGCAGGCGTCGAGCAGTTCCTGGGTCGGCGGATAGTGCGACGTGCGCAGGTAGTTCAGGTTCGCGCCCTTCAGCATCCTGACGTCCTGTACGGCGCGACGCATCGTGTCCGCGCGGCCTGTGAGCGGGTCGTGCTCGTGATGACACGCGCCCGCGAGCTTGACCCGCGCGCCGTTGACGTAGAGCTGCTCGCCTTTGACCTCGATCTCACGGAAGCCGACGTTTCGCTCGATCCGCTCCAGAAGCTTGCCGTCCTGTTTCAGTTCGAGGACGAGTTGATAGAGGTTCGGCTGCTCGGCATTCCACTTCAGTGGATTGGAGACATGCGCCGCGAGATCCGATTTGCCCGCACCGATCGTCCATTTCGACTGAGACAGCTCGACCGGCTTCCCCTGAGCATCTCGGAGCGACATCGTCAGTTCGGCGCCCTGCGGATTTTCGACGGTCAAGTCTACGCGCAGGTTGGCGCCACGGTAATCCTTGTCGAGGTCGGTGCTGATGTGCATGTCCCTGATGAGCGTCTTGGGCAGAGCGAAGAGTCTCACCGAGCGGTCGATCCCGCCGAGGTTGTGGAACGCGTAACCCGAGGAGTAAGACAGCCTTTCGGAGGTGGTCGCCACGGTCATATTCAGGTCGAGGCGGTTCACCTCGCCAGGTTTCGCCGTGTCCGTGATCTCCCACTCCACCGGCGTGAAGAGGTTCTCGCTGTACCCCAGATCTTTGCCGTTGAGTTTGTAATTCGTGCCGGCGTGTATGGCGTCGAACCGGAGCATGATGCGGTATCCGGCCCACTCCTTCGGGATGGCGAATTCGTGCGCAACCGCGACCGGCTTCTCCTGCGGGATATCGTATCCCTGCTGCAGCCACTGCCCGGGGACCTTGAAGTCGCCCCATTTGCCGTCGCCCGGGTTGATCTTCCAGACGCCGTCGAGCAGCATCACGTTGCTCTCGAGGTTGGCGGTCCGCGTCGGTATCGGTCGGTATCGGACCGGATCGAAGAATACGTTCTCTGCCTTCACCATCCTGCTGATCTCCTTGCCGTCGTAAGTCGCCGTGATCTGTATGTCGCCGCCTCCGAGGCTCTCGACAGCCTTTCGGTCGAAATTGAAGTCGCCGTTGGAGTCGGTCGTCGCGGTGAGCTGCTTCCCGGCGCGTGACAGGCGCACATCGACGCCCGGAAGGCCGTCGTATGCGAGATCGAGAGCACGCCCGGTAAGGTTCGAGCGGAGGCCTGATACGTCGCTCAATCGCGCTGTGACCGGCGGAGGAGCGCTCGCCCAGATCTCGATGATCGAGCAGGTGGCGTTCACGTCGCCGTGGATCTTCAGTTCGAGCTTCATCTTGCCATCCTGCGTGACCTCGCGCGGGAGCTTCATGATGAGCCGCACCGCCTTCGCCTTCGGGAGCGCATACGGATCGTGGAGTTGGATGCCGTCGGCCCAGAGGCTCTGGACGCGGTTGTAGACGTGATCGCTCGCGTAGGTCACGGCGATGACGTAATCGAGCTTCGGGTCGAGGTCGTCGTAGTTCGCCTTGACCTGGCTGTAGCTGAAGACCGCCGAGCGCGACTTCAGGTCGGCATCGGTATCGCTCAGGTTGAAGGTCCAGACGTAGCTGTCGGTCATGTCCACGTGCGGCTGACGTGCCAGGACGCCGCAGTCGTCGTATGCGTAGAGATGGTAACCGGCGGGCACGGAGTCGATGGTGTAAGACATCGAAGGACCTCCCTGGGCAAGGACGCTCGAAGCGCTAAGGATCAGGAAACAGGCAAGTGTTCGGAACATAGTCACATCCACGTCATAGGATATAGAATCTCGGCGTTACCTTATCACATGACGGGACTCTGGTCAACAGTGCGTGGTATAATGGGCCGACCGACACATGGACCTACCGACAACGAATATCGAACGAATAAACGAATGACCTATCGGCGGGCGATTCGTTTATTCGTTTGAGCATTCGTTGTCGGTCGACTTGGGGAGAACACATGAAACGCTGGATCGTCGTAGTTGCCATCCTTGCATGCGCATTGTCTCTTGCCGCTCAGGAGCCGAGTTGGAAGACGCTGGAGAGGCAGTTCCGCGAGATGCCGATGGAGGCGCGTCGGCTCACCGGGCCGCTGTTCTGGCTTCACGGCGACGCCAACGAAACCAAGGAGCGGCTCGAGTTGTACCTCGGCAAGGTCGCGGAGGGAGACAACGGGAGCTTCTGCGCGGAATCCCGCCCGCATTCCGACTGGCTCGGCCCTCGGTGGTTCGATGACCTCGATATCTGTCTCCAAGCCGCGAAGAAACTCGATCTGAAGATGTGGATCTTCGACGAGAAGTGGTGGCCGAGTCAGACGGTGGACGGCAAGGTCCCTCCCGAGTATGCCGCGAAGAAGCTGGAGGCGTCGGCGTCCGTGGTCGACGGCCCGACGCACGTGTCCGAGTCGGGCTTCCGCGAGCACTTTGTGGCGGCGATCGCCGGGAAGCTCATCGGCGAGGCGGTTGATCCGAACTCGCTCATCGACCTGAAGCCGTTCATCAAGGACGGCGCGCTCAACTGGGATGCGCCCGAGGGCAGGTGGCAGATCATGAAGTTCACCTGGACACAGGCGCCGCCCGCGCAGCAGAGGCCGCAGTTGATCGTCGACGGCGCGAGCAAGGACTGCGTGGATTGGTTCCTCAAGACGGTCTACCAGCCGCACTACGACCGGTTCAAGGACGACTTCGGCAAGACGATCGTCGGGTTCTTCTACGACGAGCCGGAGACCCAGGGCGATTGGGGCACGGAACTGAGCGCGACGTTCTCCGAGCGTGGGATCGACGAGAAGAAGGCGCTCGTGGCCTGGAAGTTCAAGCTCGCGGGCGAGGAGCAGACCGCCGCGCGGTATGCCTACATCGATGCGCTGGGTGAGACCTGGGGCCGGACGATGTACGGCGGCACCCTCAAATGGTGTGAGGATCGAGGCGTCTCGTTCATCGGCCACTTCATGGAGCACAACGGCCTCTACCTCAAGCATGGGCTCGGCGCGATCAACCTCTTCCAGATGCAGAAGTACAACTCGATGGGCGGCATGGACCTGGTCGTCCAGCAACTCTGGCCCGGAGAGCGCAGGGACGGGATCTATCAACTTCCGAAGCTGACCAGCTCGATCTCGCACGCATACGGCAAGAAGGATGACCTGGCGATGACCGAGATCTTCGGCGCATACGGCCAGGGGATCACCTACCCGCAGATGAAGTGGCTCGCGGACTGGCATCAGGTGCGCGGGGTGAACTTCATGATCCCACATTCGATGAACCCGAAGGCACCGAACGATACCGACTGCCCACCTTACTTCTACGCCGACGACGCCGAGCCCCGATGGCCGCTCTATCGCGTCTGGTCCGATTACAACAACCGCCTGAGCCTGATGCTCACCGGCGGGAAGCACGTCTGCCCGATCGCCTTCCTGTTCTGCGGGGAGAGCACCTACGTCGGGAAGGCGGTCACCCCTGAGGACATGACCACGACGATCCAGGACGCGCTCTACGACTGCGACTGGCTGCCATATGAAGTCTTCGAGGGCGACATGGAGGTCACGGGCAGGGAACTCGCGCTGCGGGATGAGCGGTACAAAGTGCTGATGGTGCCGCCGGTCGAAGCGATCCCCTACCCCACGCTCGTCAAGGTCAAGGAGTTTTTCGACGCCGGCGGAGTTGTCGTCGGCTACGACTTCCTTCCGAGCAAGTCGGCCACCAGCGGACGAACGATCGAGCCCCTCGTCAACTCGATCTGGGGATCCCGGGAGCCCGCATTGGCCGTGAAGAGGACGAACGGCAAGTTGGGCCGATCCTATCTACTGCCGGCGGACATCACTCCCAAGGAGTTCGCACGGGTGCTTGCGGATTTCCCAGGAGTCCCGCCGGTGATCGAGGTCGTCGAGGGCAAGACGGACAACTGGCTGCACGTGCTCCACCGTGTCAAATCCGGACGTGACGTCTACCTGATCTGCAACCAGCAGCACGAGGGAGAGGCCAAGCGTTTCCGTCTGCAGGCTGCTTGCGACGGATGGCCCGAGCGCTGGGACCCGATGCGCAATGAGGTCACGAGTGTGCCCACTGAAACTGATGAGCATGGAGCAACGACATTCGAACTGACGCTTGAGCCGATGGAGAGCGCGCTGATCGTCTTCACCCGCGACGGCGGACCAGACAGGCCGCGCGCGATCACCTACTCGCAGCCGAAGTCGGTTATCCCCGTCACCCGCACGAACCCCGCCGGGCCGGAGGTCCGAGACTCGTCGCAGGATTTGTTCGAGTGCCCCTGGGTCTGGTACCCGGAGGGCGACCCTCGGGACAATGCATTCCCCGGCACACGGTGGTTCCGGACCGAGATCGAGATCCCGGCGGGACGGACGATCACACAGGGGCGATTCCTCATCAGCGCCGACAACGAGTTCGTCTTGTACGTCAATGGAAAGCGCGCCGGGGCGAGTATCGCGGGCGGCGATTCATGGAAGACGCCGCGCGACCTCCAGATCAAGAGGCTCCTGAAGCCGGGTGTGAACGTGCTTGCGATTGCGGCGACCAACGGCTCGGATGAGCCGAATCCCGCGGGACTCATTGGCCGCTACTGGATCGGCCTCGATCAGGGCTCGCCGATCGAGGGACGGATCGATCGCACGTGGAGATGCTCCAACGTCGAGGTAAAGGGTCTGGCACATCGCGGGATTCGATGCCAAGGGATGGCAGCCTGCGAAGGAGATCGCGAAGTACGGCGATGCTCCGTGGGGCATGGTCAGTCAGCGGATCAGCCCGGCGGACCCGTTCGTCGGCAAATGCACGGTGGGTTCGAAGGTGGACCTCAAACGCTCTCGCGTCTATCTCGAGATGGATGGAGTCCGCGAGGGGGCAAGCGTCAAGGTCAACGGCGTATTCGCGGGCGGAGTGATCGGCAAGCCGTTCCGCCTGGAGGTGTCGAAGTTCCTCCGACTCGGCGCGAACACGATCGAGATCGAGCCCTACGCGCCGGAGTCGGTACGCCTGGCGGTATACTGAGACCGGCTGCAGGGAACGTGCCGCCGTCCCGTTCCGCCGGCGGCGCAAACACAACGTTCGTGCCGGAGTTGTACTCCGGCACGTCACCCCTTGCTGTCCGCCACCCTGCCGAACGCGCCTGACAAGACATCGGAATCGATGATGCACTGCATCAGGTGGTGCTTCAGATCGGCATCGAGCGACTTGAACGGCACATTCGACGCCTCGTGAATCGCGCCCTGGTAGATCTTCCATCGCTGATACTGGTTCCTCTCCATCTCCGCGAGATCGAGGTAGGTCCTGGTGAGCAGAATCCGCGCATCGGGCGACGCTCCGAGCCTGACCGCGTTTTGCAGGCACGCGACCGCCTGGGCGATCTCCCCGGTCCTCAGGTACTCCCGCGCCGATCCGAGCCACGTCTCGGCGTTCCTCGCGGTCTTCTCCTGAGACAGCAGGCCGGTGACGTAGACCTGGTAGCTGCCGGACAGATCGCAGAGCACGGCGAGCTTCGTCCCGTCGGGCGACCACCGAGGCGTCTGCTTCCGGCCCACGACCGGCGGCATCGGCACGGTCTCGGCGATCTCTGGCCTATAGCCGGTGTAGGGCTTCATGGGATTCCGCTTCCCGGAGAGTGCGGTCAGCCGGATTGTCCAGCCGAAGGTTGGGATGTCCTCCATCGGCCTGCGATAGTCCCGCACGGCCGGCTTCGTCTCCTCTGCGCTCGCGATCACCTGTCTTGAGGGGTGCCATGCGAACGGCAGCGCGCGGGATGCCACCGGATGCGGGCTCGCAGGCCCGCTTGTAGGCTCGAACAGGTCCAAGGGACGGTATGTTGCCACAACATCAAAGTAGCCTCTTCCCAAAAACTCGATGGCGAGATATCGTCCATCGCATGACCAGGCACTCCGACCGTGTATTGTGTCCGTACCGTTGCAGTAGCTCAGCCGTTCCTTGCCGGTACGAAGGTCCAGAGCAAACACATAGCCATCGGGCTCTCCGCCACTGTTGGCGTAGGCAACAGTTTGGCTGTCGGGCGACCACGACAGGTACGAATCGTTCCAGCAATCGATCCTGCGGACGCCGCCTCCGCTCACACTGCTCAGTGTCACCAACGTCAGATATGCGAACTCACCCCGGAGTATCTGCCGTACGGAAACATAGCGCCCGTCCGGTGACCACTGCACGTAGTCAGTGGCAGAGACCTTGGACGGCTTTGTTTCGACCTCCTCCCCGCTTTTGAGGTATTCGGCATGGTAGAGCCGATGCATCTTGTCGGTACCTGGGTCGAGCGTCCAGAGTTCGGTGCGCGTGGTGAAGCCCACGAGCCGGCTGTCGGGCGACCATGTGACGTCCGAGATCGGCTTGTCGAACTCGTGGAGTGTCTGCTCGGCGGTTTCGGTGTCCACGACCATTATCCCGCCCCAGACGACCGCAGCGACCGACTTCCGATCCGGCGAGAGGCAGGGGACGCTCGCCCGGGCCATCGGAGCGCGTGCGAGGAGTTCCGGCGGGCCGTGGAGGTCTTTGCGGTAGATGCCCTTCAGCGTCGAGTAGACCAGCGTGTCGTCGTCGAGCCACTCGAACCAGCGGACCTCATCGTCAGACTCGGTGACCTTCCGGGCGACGAGCGGTTGGAGCCATGCATGCGTCCCCTTCGGAACATAGTCTTCGGTCGGAACATCATAGTTGGCGGTGATGATCGGCGGCGACTTCAGGGTGCGGCGGAACTCCTGCTCGAGTGGGGCGGCATCCGGGCGCGCGAGCGACTTGTCCCCCCTGAGCAGTTCCTCGACATCGCCCGGCCCGGCGGACCCCGATTTCAGTATCGCGGCGAGAATCTCGTCAGCCGATCTCGGCTTCGGCACGAATGACGGGGCGGTAGGCACTGTCTCCACCGGCTCGTACGCAGGCGCTCTGTGCGCGAGATGCCACGCGGCGGCGAAGGCGATCAGTACAACCAGAATACCGATCAGAACGGTACCGCGCGAGATACGCATGGTCGTCGCCTCCTGAAATGGCTTACGTCCATATATTCCCGGAAGTTTCAGACCACAGACACCATGGCGCCCAAGATGTCCCCCTTGCGAAGGGGGACCGGCCTCTGGGCCGAGGGGGTCTGCTCTCTCGCGGGGCAGGAGATCGGCGGGGGCTCGCCTAAGTGTGGAGTATCCACATCCCAGGAAGGTTGTTTTGACTAGACTTACGCTGATCTCGCTGACCGTTGCCGTACTGCTCGCCGGGCGCCTGTTGTCCGATGGTTCGCCGGAACTCAAGTTCAAAGAGGACTTCATCCGCGGGCTGGCCGCCGCCGTGCCGGGTATCATGAAGACTCAGGACCCGAAGTCCGGGCGCTTCGGGACGGGGATCTGGATCGTGACCGATCAGAACGTGATGTTCACCCTGGCGGTCGCTTGGGCCACTGAGTCCCCCGATAACCCGTATCACCACGATCAGAAAGTCCTCTACTCCATCGTCATCGCCGGTGATGCGCTGATCGAGGATGCCGACGTGAACGGCCAGTGGGAGTTTCGCAAGAAAGACGGCTCGACCTGGGGCAAGATATACATGCCGTGGACGTACGCCGCCTGGATCAGATCGTACGCACTTGTGCGCGAGGGCATGACGACCGAGGAGCGGAAGCGCTGGGACGAGGCTCTCATCCACGGATACACGAATATCTCGAAGACGCAGCTTGCGAAGGTCCACAACATCCCGGCGTTCCACGCGATGGGGCTCTACATCGCCGGAAGGGTTTTCGACCGACCGGAATGGCGCGATCAGGCGAAGGAGTTCCTCGGCAAGGTCATCGCCGAGCAGGATCCCGCCGGTTTCTGGTCGGAGAACTACGGACCGGTGGTCATGTACGGCTCGGTGTACACCAGCGCGCTCGGGATATACTACGCGGTCTCGCGCGACGAGTCGGTCATGCCCGCACTGGAGCGCGCTACCGGCTTCTACGCGAACTTCATCTACCCGAACGGAGCGGCGATCGAGACGGTCGACGAACGCAATCCGTACCACGGGTCCGTGCGCTGGCCGAACGTTTCATTTACACTCACTCCCGAGGGACGCGGCTTCGTCAGCCGGCAGAAGGACCTCCTGGCGCGGAAGGACCTGCCGATCTCGGCCGACAACATGGCGGACTACATCGCCTACGGGCAGGAGGGCTCGACAGCGTTGACGGCGGCGCAGGAGATCGACCGGACGTTCGTGCTGAGCGATGGGCAGGCGCTGATCCGGCGAAAGGGGCCGTGGTTCGCCTGCCTCTCCTCCTACTGCTGCTCGATCCCTAAGAGCCGCTGGATTCAGGACCGCCAGAACCTGGTGAGCATCTACCACGACAAGTGCGGGCTGATCCTCGGCGGTGGGAACACCAAACTCCAACCGCTGTGGAGCAACTTCACGGTCGGCGACATCTCGCTCCTGACGCACAAGCCGGGCGACATCGCGCCGAACTTCACGCCGACGGGACCGCTCTTCCACGTGCCGTCGGAGGCGTCGATCAAGCAGGACGATCCGGTCGGGCTGAACCTGACCTACGGCGAGGAGCGCTGCCACATCTTCATCGAGCCGATCGATGACGACACGGCGCTCATCCACATGCGATCGACCTTGCGCTCGGGGATGCCGATCGAGGGGCACATCACGCTCATTCCGCACCTCGGTCAGACGCTACGTACCGGGAAGGCTACCGAGCGGATCCTGGGCGAGGACGCGTTCACCCTGACGAGCGAGGAGGCCGGCGGATGGATCGCACACGGTGGATGGAGGCTCTCACTGCCGGAGGGGTCGAAGGTGATCTGGCCGGCGCTCCCGCACAATCCGTATCGCAAGGACGGCTCGGCAACCGCGGGAGAGGGGCGGATCGTGATCTCGCTGCCCTTCTCGCCGGACCATGAGGAATATGTGCTCGAGATGGAGATCGGTGACCGATCACCGATTACAGATCACTGATTACCGATGACCGATCACTGATTACTGATCACTTCCGCCTCACCTGGTAGCGGATGTACACCTTCCGTTCGGAAGCGTTCGGGCGGGTGACGTACTCCTCCTCGTGCATGCCGGCGATCTCGCAGCCACTCGACTCGATGAAAGAGCGCAGATACTCGATGGTCGGGCCTTCCTCACTGAACGGGCCGACGTGGAGTATCTGGGCGATCATGCCGTACTCCCATACCTCGATCCGCACCTCGGGCCGCTCGACCTTCGCGGGCAGCTCAGTCGTGCCGTCGGGGATCGGGAACGCCCATGAGACGGCCCTCGGGACCGCATCATCCCATCGGGCGCGGAGGGCATGCACGCTGAAGTCGTCCTTGCCCTCTTTCCGAAGCTGGAATTTCAGGCCGTAGACCGCGCCATACAGCGCCTGGAGCACGTCCTCGTCTACCTCGCTCGGGACGCCCCTGCGATCCACTACGGCCATGGTGTACGACGGCAAGTCGAATATCCTCGGCTCCTTGAACCGCTCTTCTCCGGGCATAGAGGTCACCTCCTGCAGGAGTCCGACCGGGCGGGCGTTGAAGCCCGCCCCTACAGAATGCGTTACACATGAGGCGGCGCGTCTCCTCCCGTTGGGAGGCGATCGGCCGACTGATGGAGAAGATCAAGTTGTGAAACAAACACCTGGAGAGGACACATATTGAACAGGCATTTCGAACCACTACGGCCCAACCGCTTCGCGGGCGTGAACGACCGATACGAGTTCGCGCACGGGACGAACTCCGTGTGCGCGTACGATATCGGCACGCTGGACTTCGTGAAGGAGATTCCGGTCGGGATCGAGCCGGATTGCCATGCGACGTCGATGAGCAACCGGTGGCTCTACATGGCATGCGCCGACGGCCTGTGGTGCATCGACCAGGAGTCGCTCGAAGTGGCGAAGGTGCTGGACACCGGCCACGTCTACGCCACCAACGTCATGCCCGATGGGGACACGATGCTCCTGCACGACGCGTTCGGCGGGATCTTCGTCCTCAAGGGCATCGAGGACATGGACCGCATCCATATCGACAGACGGCTCGACGTGCTCGGGACGAATACGTGCCGCGACACGCTCGGCGGCAAGGGGCACTTCATCGACGGCGGACGATACTATCTCTGCGCGGCGTGGAATCATGGGAAGCTGTTCACCGTCGATATGGAGAACGATTACGCGGTCGAGACGTTCATGGGCACTCAGGCGGAGTTGGCGATGGGCGACGACCTGGTGGTCAGCCGCAACAAATCGAAGGCATACGTCGCATGCTACCACTCACAAAGCTGGCTCGCGGTGGTCGATGTCACCCGGCGCGAGGTGATCAAGACGATCCCGACCGGTTCCGGATCGTGCGGTCTGACGATGACCAACGACGAGCGGTACGTCATCGCGTCGAACGATCAGGACGACTCCATCAGCGTGATCGACACGGAGATCGACGAGGTGGTCGCCACTCCGTGTACGCGTGAAGGCTTCGATAACCTCGGAATCACCGGCTACATCCAAGGGATCAGCATCGGGCGGAACGATGAGGTCTACGTCTACGGCTGCTCGGGAAACGGCGCGCTCGTGCGGTTCACAGATATTGCATCGAGCGGCACTTGGAGGATATCGTATCCCGGAGGGAAGCTGTGACAAGACTCAGATCGGCACTAATCACGGTGGGATGCATGCTCATCGCAGCAGTTAGCGCATCGGCCGGGATGCCGGAGCGCGTGGTGCTCGATAACGGGCTGGTGGTGATACTCGCGCCCATTGCCGGATCGGGCCAGGTGGCGATCGAGTCGTTCTACCGGACGGGGTTTGTCGACGAACCGGAGGGAATGCCTCAAGCGTCACACCTGGTCGAGCATCTGGTCTGCCAGTCCGCTACCAAGAGCTTCAAGGCCGGCGAGTCCTTCGAACTGCTCAATGCGGGCCGCATGACGAATGCCGAGACGATGGCCTGTTTCACTCACTTCGACTACGAGATACCGTCCGCCGACCTCGAACTGGCGCTTCAGGTCGAGGGCGAACGGCTCTCCAGTCTCAGCATCACCCAGGATGTCATCAGCAGGGAACTGCCCAAGTGCTACGCGGAGGCCGCTCAGGTCGAACGCAACCCAGAGTTGGACATGTACAAGTTCGCCTTCGCCGCGCTCGGACAGGCGTGGCGGTACAAGGTGACCTCGGCCACGGTGAAGTCGGGCCTTGAAAAAGCACCCCTCATGAAGATCGATGAGTACCACAAGTCGCGGTACCAGCCATCCGGGGCGGTCCTGACCCTGGTCGGGGACTTCGATCGCGTCGGGGCGCTCGCCATGGCGAAGAAGTACCTGGGGAACATCCCCTCGCAGAAACTCGTTCCGGCGAAACCGATCGAATGGGAGAAGCTGCCGAGCAGGACCGAGGTGAAATGGGATTCCGGCCTGCGGGCGGTCTGCATCGCATTCCGTCCCGCCGGCGATGCGACCGACCGGCATCTGCTTCACACATGGGGAGGGGTCATTTCGCCGAAGCTCGCATCCGACGAACAGATCACCAAGCTGGCGGACTTCGTCACCTGCTCGGACCCCGTCTGGACCTTGAACAGCCTGCCGTTCTTCATCTATGCCGTCCCGAAGCCGGCGGTCAGCATCGACGATCTGAGGAAGGCGCTGGAGTCGCACCTGACCGAGATGCTCTCGCAGCCTCAGACGAAAGATGATCTCGCTCAGGTGATCGCCATTGCCCAGCAGATCGGGAAGGCACCCGTACCCGCGAGGGAGGTGATCGTCGATGCGGCAAAGCAGATGTATCCCCTGTTGAACGCGAAGCAGGGGGAAACGATGGTGATGGGCCAGATCGCGCTGGAGTTCGGCTTCGAGGAACTGATCACGCGCGGCGACCCGAACTACCTCTCATCCTCGGTGGGGAAGACTCCGGATGCCGTCGTGGCTCGTCTCAAGGAGATGCTCGATCCAGGCAGGGAGTTCGTCACTGTGATACTGCCGATAAGTCAATAGGCTGATGTATCCGAAGCCGGCCACCCATTTCGCCTTAACACCGATTTAAAGGAATTCCGGCGAGAGCGTCGAATCATTGATCCGTACCTGAGCACAGCACTGATCGGAGTACGGCAGTGGGTGCATTCCTGGACAAGCACCAGAGCACGGTCATCGTCCTCTGCCTCGCGACCCTTACTCTCGCAGTTTTCTTCCAGGTCACAGGGCATGAGTTCCTCAACTACGACGACAACCTCTACGTCGCTGCGAATCCCCACGTCAACAGCGGCCTGAATTCCGCGAATGTGGCGTGGGCGTTCGGCGCCTTCCGCGCCGGGAACTGGCATCCCCTCACATGGATCTCCCTGATGCTCGACGCGTCGGTCTTCGGGAAAGAAGCCTGGGGCTTCCATCTCATGAATCTGCTGCTCCACATCGCCAACGTGCTCCTGCTCTTCGTCCTCCTAAGCCGAATGACAGGACTGGCATGGAGAAGTGCGTTCATCGCCGCTCTCTTCGCGATCCATCCGCTGCACGTCGAATCCGTCGCATGGATCGCCGAGCGGAAGGACGTCCTGAGCACGCTGTTCTGGCTGCTGACGATGCTCGCGTATGTCGGCTACACGCGCAGGCCCTCGTTGCCGAGGTACGCCGGCGTCGTGGTGCTCTTCGCGCTCGGACTCATGGCGAAACCGATGTTGGTGACGCTTCCGTTCGTCCTGCTGTTGATGGACTACTGGCCGCTGGGACGAATCAGCGCGTTCCGTAGGGGAGGCCTTCGACGGCCTCCCGCTACGGGCGACCACGGAAGGGTCGCCCCCTCGGAAACCGGGAGGCCGTTGAAGGCCTCCCCTGCGGCACTCATCCGGGAAAAGGTCCCGCTCCTGATCCTGGCCGCCGGATCGTGCATCGTCACCTACACCGCCCAGCAAGCAGGGGGCGCGATGGCAGGTTTCCATGGCGTACCGTTTGGGCTGCGGGTGGAAAACGCGCTTGTCTCGTACATGATCTACATCGCAAAGACGCTGGTTCCGATCCGATTGGCTGTCTTCTATCCCTACTCCGGGTCGATCCCATCGTGGGAGATCATCGCGTCGATCATGCTTCTGGCGGGGATATCGTATGCGGTCTATCGGTTGCGAAACGGCAGGCCCTACCTGGCCGTCGGATGGTTGTGGTTCCTCGTGACGCTCGTGCCGGTGATCGGGCTGATCCAGGTCGGCCAGCAGTCGATGGCGGACCGGTACACGTATGTGCCGCTCATCGGGTTATTCATGATGGTAGTGTATGGGAGTATGGGAGTGTGGGAGTATGGGCGAGGGCGGCCCGACACGCCCAAACCCCCATACTCCCATACCCCCATACTCTCCCTCGTCGCCATTGCCGTTCTCTCGATCCTCTCCTGGCGGCAGGTCGGATTCTGGCGGGACGACCACACACTGTTCACGCACGCGCTGGCGGTGACGACGCGCAATCACCTGGCGCACGCGAACCTCGGGGTGGCCCAGTACGACGCCGGCAATCTGGACCAGGCGCTCGATCACTTCCGGCAAGCGGTGGAGATCAAGCCGAACGAAGCCGTGGCCCAGTGCAGCCTTGGGACGGTCTTGATGAAGCTTAACCACACCGACGATGCCGTCGAGCATCTCGAGGCGGCCGTTCGCCTCAACAACGACCTGGAGGAGGCGCATAACAACCTGGGTGTTCTCTACTCCGGCCAGGGTCAGCATGAACAGGCCGTCACTCACTATCGGGAAGCGCTTCGGATCGACCCGGACAGTGCTGACGCTCACTTCAACCTGGCAGCAGCCTTGGCCGCATCCGACAATCCTCAGGATGCGATCAGGGAATACTGCGAGGCGATCCGATTGAATCCGGACGATCCCGCAGCGCACAACAACCTCGGAGGCATCTACGCTCGGCTTGGGCGAAGGCAGGATGCCGTGGTCGAGTTCAAGGTGGCGCTGAGACTGAGATCCCCAGAATGCGAGCGCCATAGCGAATCTCGAAAAGGCTCTCGGCGGCAGGGGCCGTTCCGATGCGGCGTCGGAGAGCAAGCTCGGCGATGAGGCGATGCGCACGAGCGACTGGGGTGGAGCCATCAAGCACTACTGCAGGGCGCTGGAGGCCGAGCCGGGTCGGGTGCAGATCCGAAACAACCTGGCGGCGGCATACTACTTCGGCGGCCTGTACGACCAGGCGTGGAAGCAGATCCGCCTGTGCCGAAAGTACGGTGGCACGCCCAGGCCGGAGCTTGTCAGGCTGCTGTCCGAGAAGACGCCCGAGCCGCAATGAAGGCCAACCGGCAACGAATGTCGAACGAATAAGCGAATCATGCCCATACCACTTGCACGATGCGCCGACGACAGGAGTCGTCAGGGTATCACACACGTGGCGGAGGGTTGCCGGGTAGAATTCGGGAGGAAGAGACATATGGCACATGAGATATCGAGAAGAGAATTCCTGAAGGGGTCGCTGGCGGGGGCGGCGTGCCTCGGACTGGGCGGGCTGTCGATCCCGGCGCTCGCCGGGTCGCAGCGGAAGCCGAACTTCGTCATCATCTTCTGCGATGACCTCGGCTACCAGGATGTCGGCTGCTTCGGGTCGCCTTTGATCAAGACCCCGAACATCGACCGCATGGCCGCTGAAGGCATGAGGTTCACCGATTTCCATTCCGCCGCGCCGGTATGCACTCCGAGCCGGGCCGCGCTGATGACCGGGTGCTATCCCCAGCGCGTCAACCTGCCACAGGTCATCAACTACAGCCACACGATCGGCATCAGTTCCAAAGAGATCACCATGGCCGAACTGCTCAGGGGCCAGGGATACGCGACGGCCTGCATCGGGAAGTGGCATTTGGGCTGGCAGAAGGAGTTCCTCCCGACGCGGCACGGTTTCGACTACTACTACGGCCTCCCATACAGCAACGACATGAAGTATGAGGATGATCGGCTTGCTCCGTTGATCCGCGGCGAGGAGATCCTCGAGCACCCGGCGGTTCAGGAAACACTCACCCAGCGGTATACCGATGAGGCGATCCAGTTCATGACGAAGCACAGGGACGAGCCGTTCCTTGTTTACCTGCCGCATACCTTCCCGCACAAGCCGCTCCACGTATCGAAGGAGTTCGCCGGCAAGTCCGCCCGCGGCCTCTATGGCGATGTGGTGGAGTGCATCGATTGGAGCACCGGCCGAATCATGGACGCGATCAAGGAGTTGGGCCTCGATGACAATACCGTGGTGGTATTCACATCGGACAACGGGCCATGGCTGATCATGAAGGAAGAGGGCGGCAGCGCGCTTCCGCTCCGGAAGGGCAAGGGTACGACCTGGGAGGGCGGTATGCGCGAGCCGACGATCATGCGCTGGCCCGGGCACATCCCGGCGGGTACGGAGTGCTCCGAACTGGCTACGATGATGGACCTCTACCCGACCTTCGCCGGGCTCTCAGGCGCGAAGTTGCCGACGGACCGCGTGATCGACGGGAAGGATATACGGCCGCTGATGGAGGGCAAGCCGGGCGCGGTATCGCCTTACGAGGTGTTCTACTACTACAGAGCGGATGAGCTTCAGGCGGTCCGCTCGGGCAAGTGGAAGCTCGTCCTGCCGCACACGGATCAGCCGGACAAGGAGAGTATCCCTCTGTCGCTCTACAACCTCGACGCCGACATCAGCGAGGCGACGAACGTCATCGACAAGTACCCGAGCATCGTCGCGCATCTGCAGAAGTACGTCGAGCAGGCGAGAGAGGACCTTGGAGATAAGACGACCAATGTCGTCGGCAAAGGCCGACGGCCTTGCGGGCAGCTTGCGCCGGCAAAGTAGATAACCGCCAAGACGCCGGGAACGCCAAGAAACCCTGGACGTGACGCGGGCTGGAGTACAACTCCAGCCCGAACACATGGTTTGTTCCGTTCGTCCCCAACGACTGTTCGGGCTGGAGTTGTACTCCAGCCCGCGCCCCTATCTCGCGGCGGGAGCGGCCGTTCCCTGCGGATCATTCCATGGCCTTGCTTCTCTTTTCCCGCTTATCGAGGAGGCCCTTGACCTCCGGGTCGTCCGGGATCGAGGCGTCGATGTGGATCACTTCCCCCTTGCAGCTCATCAGCGTGTACTCCCCCGACTTGGGGTCGCGACGGAAGATCAGCTTCGTGCGGCCCACGTATTCCCCATATGCGCCGGCCTGCACGACCGGCACTGCGCCGAGCGAGAAAGCCGTGCGTCGACCCGCGGAGACCATCGTCGGGGTCCTCAGCAGCGTATGAGAGTGCGCGCCGAGGATGATGTCGATCCCCGGGACCGCCTGCGCAAGCTGCGTGTCAGGGTTCACTCCAAGGTGGCTCAGCAGTACGACGATATCCGCCTGCATCCTCATCTCAGGGACGAGCTTCGCCGCGACCTCGATAGGCGGGAGTGTCCTGAGACCGAGTTCCGGCACCCCAATGTACAGCGCGGGGTTCGCGTCCGCCACATCGTTCATCAGTCCGAAGAAGGCGATCCGCACGCCCTGCACATCCTTGATCGTGTAGGGCGGAAGGAACGTCTCGCCACTCGCCGTGTTGACCATGTTCGCGCAGACCCAGGGGAAGTCCGAGTGCTCGATCATGGCCCTGAGTTGCGGACCGCTCAGTTCGAAATCATGGTTGCCAAGGACGGCCGCGTCGTAACCAGTCGCGTTCATGACCGCCACGTCGGCGAGGCCCTGATATCCTCGGCCACCGAAGGGATGCTTCCTGTACGTAGTATCGCCGGAATCGGTCAGCAGGACAGGTGTGCTCATCTCGTCGCGGACTCGGCGGATGACCGTCGCCCGACGAGATGCGCCGCCGACGCCATCGACCGTGGGGACGCTCTTCGACGGATCCTGCTGGATGTCCCACGGGAGGAGGCGCGAGTGTACGTCGTTCGTCGTGAGGAAGGTGATCTCGAAGTACAGAGGCTGCGGGCCCGATACCACCGTCGACGGGACGACCAGTGCGATCAGGAGCAGGACTGCAATACCGCATTTCGATTTCATTGCCAACTACTCGATCACCCTGGTCTCGATGCTGCCGCTTCGAGTGGCTCGCTGCGCCATCATCGGAACGCCGAAGTAGCTCGGATAGGCGGTCTTCGAAGTATTGATGTCGAGAATCGTGGCGACCTGCGCCCTCCCAAAGATGTGCGTCGTATACATGAGGTCGCTGCTGTTCGGACTGTGGCCGCCGATCCCGAGCGCATGCCCCAACTCGTGGGCGATCAGCGCCTGGATATCAATCGGAGCGGTCGGGCCTTCGGAATCGCTGATCGCGATCTTGATGGTGGCGGAGAACATCGTGCCGGAATCCGAGAAGAAGTTGAAGCTCGTCCGACCGTAGGTGCTTCCTCCAAGCTCACTCTGATCGACGAACCGGACCGTGACGTCCGCTGATGGCGACGTGACCACTCGGATCATCTGCAACTCGCTGTTCCATTCGTCGGCACCGTCATGCTGAACGGTTCCATAGTTGGCGAGCCAGTTGGCGGGGAGTTCGAACCTGGCGGTCATCGGCAGGTGGTCCCAGTGGTAGAGCGCTCCGTCGAGCGCCGGGACGTAGTTCGGCGTGAAGAGCGTGGCGTCGATCACCCATCCGCGGATGGATGAAACCCCTCCGCCGCATCCGACGAGCGATGAGAGCAGCGCGATTGCCGCCAGTACGAGCAGAATCCGAGGTACCCGTGAGGTCAAGTGCTCCTCCCCAATTGGTATGCAGCCGATTCCCATGTGGGCGCGGGGGGTTCGAGCCACAGCATCACAAGCTGCTGAGCATAGTGTATCACGGGGACAGAGGATTTCGCAAGCCTCGGAATGAAGGTCTTGGAGCAGTCGAGCGTCAAATGTGGTGCGAGTACCTTTGGTATCGGAGGACATTATGAAGCCACTCGTGTGTGTAATCGCCTTGTGCATCATCAGTTGCACGTCTGTCTGCATGGCGGACGCCCCGGTGACGCCGAAGGAGCCGACCGCGCTGGAGAAGCAGTACCAGGCCGACCTGGAGCGGATCGCCGCGGCCATCATCAGTCTGTCCGAGACCAAGAGCCGGCTGCTGGTCGATCAGGCATCGGGCGCCCAGCCGACGGGCTTTCTCACGCGTCATATCGACTGGGGCAATATGCCGTTTGTCACCGTCTACCCGGTGTCGGCGCCCGTGCTCACGAACCTGAAGGACGTCGGTCCGGGCCGGGTCTTCGGGGCGGTACGGATTCTGCCTGAGAGCACGAACCCGGAGAAGGCATCGACCGCCAAGCCGGGGGTCTACCTGCTGCTCAAGTTCGACGAGCGGTGGCTGGGAGTCCCCAAGGAGGGCAAGCCTCGGTACGGCGTCTGCCTCGTGGAGGTCTCGGGCGACGCGAGGTCCGGCTTCACGTACAAGAAGGCGCTCGATACCTATGGGACGGCGGACTCCTCACCGGTGAAGATCACCTTTGGCGAGGCTGAGGGCGGTCCAACTCGGGCGAGGGCCAGGCTGCTCTACCCGCAGGAGAAGGACATGATCCTGTACGAGTTCGTCGTGGACCTAGTCGGGCTGATCTTCGTCTAGCGGGAGCGTCGGTGGTAGCGGAACCAGAGGGCGAGGTCGGCGGTCACCATCAGGCCGTTCAGGGCATAGAGCCAGACGACGGCGTCCGGCCGGAAGATCAGCTTGTGGGCGATCCCGCCGGCGTATCCGACGATGACGAGCGCGAGGAAGATCGGGCTCTTCCCGACGACGTTTTTCGTCTTCCAGGTCCGATGGAGGGAGCACGGCCAGCTCGCCCCGAAGCACAGAAGCATGATGATCTCGAATGGACTCATTGTGGACTCCTGTTGCGTGCTGAGTCCATTATAGCGCAAATGCCTCGTTGGCGTGAGCGCTCGTCGGTCTCAGGTAGTCCCGGGGACGGGATGATAGGCGGAGTAGCCTTCCGGGGGCGGCTGGGCGTTCCTCATGCGGATGATTGAATAGCCGAGCGTGGAGTGGATCACCGACTCTCTGAGCTTCCAGAGCGAAGGCATCATCCTCAGCTCCACGTTGTGACCGGCAATCTCGGACACGATGTCCGTGATCTCCGTCTCCCCGGCAGGTCTCACAGGCTCGCGTGATATGTAGTAACCGGCGATGTCGTCGGCGAGCGCAAATCCTGCGGGGTTGAACTCATACTGGTAGATGCGCTCCGCACGGATTCGCTCTACCCAGGCGCTCTCCACGGCGATCACCCGGTCGGCGCTGGTGTGGCCGAAGAAGCGCTCGACATCCGACGGGTCGGTGTCGTCGCGGACGTAGAAGGTCACCCTGGGGCAGTCTCTCGGGAGCAGGTAGTTGGGAAGGTGCTCGCGGTCTATCGCCCAGACGACAGCCTCCTCCTCGAAGCCGTGCCCGCCGGTCCGCGGCTCAAACACCTCGATCCCCGCTTGATCGCTGATGTGGTAGAGATTGGTCATGGCTCCAGTCATATCCCAGCGCTTACTACTCGAGCCAATCCTCGATCTTGAGGCTTGGGATTCGGAGAAAGCCCTTGTCATGGGTAACCAGCGTCAGGCCGTGGCAAAGAGCGGTCGAGGCGATGAAGAGGTCGTTGTCTTCCAGGAGTTGGCCGGCAGCCCCGAGTTGTGCCTTCAGGACACCGTATTCGAGGGAGACTCTTGCGTCGACCGGGAGGATAGTGGCATCACTCATGAAGTGTTGAAGCCTGAGTATCTCCTGGGCGGGACGCGAGCTGTGCATGGCACCGTAAGCCATCTCGCCGATTGTGACAGCCGATACGTATACCGTGGATTGGCCGAGCGCTTGAATGCGATCGGTAACTCCTCGCCGTGTAGCCAGGAAATCCACGCAGACGTTAGTGTCAAGTAGGTACACTTCAGGTTATCTCGATGACCGTCGTGAACTGAAGATCTCGTGCTTGATATGCTCGATCTCTTCGTCCGTCATGTGGCTCCAAAGACCGGCGGATCTCATCAGCCTGGCGGCGGTACCTTTCGGTGGCAACGGGGATCGCTTGGGTGTTGTCTTCCCCTCAGAAAGCTTGTCGTGTTTTGCGGCTGTTCGAGGCATAGAATGATCCCTCCGTTCCTATTGTACCACACCATCCGAGAAACGCAAATGGCTGGCAACTTGTTGGATGGTTGGGAATACCGCGCACGCTTCAGAGTGGCATCGGTAGTGAGCCCTTCACCCAAGAAACATGCTCAAGATCGTCCCATAGCCATCGGTAAGCTAGGTCTGTCGCGGGTGTGGGGCCGAACACCCTTACGCCTTCGTGTCGCCGCCGCCAACCAAGCCATGGGGCATTTGGTCTCAGCGTGGTCATCTTCTGCCGCAGAGATTCTCGAAGCTCATCACATACGAGCTGTGTTCTGCATCCAATCTCGATGCAGACGCACTTGGCTTCAGTTGCCGGCAGAGGCTCGAGATGCCACATAAGCGTCGGTCCACCGGCATACCCCTTGTGCTCCTCTGTGTCACTAAGTATGCCCACCAAGACGTGCTGGCATTAACGCATAGGTATGCAGGTGCGTAGCGAAGCGCTCGAACCATGTATCCACTAGCTGCGTGTATATCTCCATGGCTCCACTGTACACCGCCCGTGTACGGGATAGCAGGGCCGAAGCACTGTACGGACTCCAAACCCATGGAGCAGAGCGGTTCTCGATACTGAGATCAGAACCCGGCCAAGGCGGGCGCAGGTGATCCTCGCCACGCCTCACTAGATCGTCAAGATGACTCACCAATGGCTCAGGCTCGTATATGCTGCGCCCCAGCCCCAAGACTACTGTGATACTCTCGATTGGCTCAGGACTCTCTTTGCGTATCCTCCGGTTGGAGTTCTCTATCTCAGCAATCTTGCGCTGCAGTTGCCAAATGGGAATGGGAGTGTCGCGCAACGATCCCATGTCCATGAGTGCCAGTGCCATCCTCCAAGCAGCTTCCTTCACAAAAGTCTCACAGTCTATTGGCAGAGCACGCTTCTTGAGTGCGCTGGATAGATTGGCAACAAGTTCTTCATGGGTCCACTGCCATGCCCAAGCCGACTGCTCACAGATCGACGCCCACCTAATGCTGGGGTAGTCGCGTGATGGTAGATGGGGCCCTAGCTCAAGTTGGTGGACATCTTCCTTGTCGCCACCGGAATACCATGCAACATCGAGCGACTGGGCATTTGTGGCGACGCCTACCGATTGCAGGGTGCCATCGCGTCTGAGCGGTGCAACTAGCTGTGCCAGAGGTCCAAGGCCTTTCACCCACGCACCCATAGCTTCTCTTAACCTTCGCCCACACTCATCTGCGGTTGGCATTGCCCCTTCGGACGAAAGCCCCCTCTTGGCAATGCCCTCCGCAATCACTTCAGCGGCAAATGCAGGACGTATCTCAGCAAGAGGTGTTAGCACACTTGACACGGCATCGTGGTTTCCCGTCGCGGCAAACACTGCAAGTGGGTAGCGCCAGCGATCAAGTCGCCGGGGATCTCCGATGATGGCCGATATACTCACTCCCGCTGTGCCAAGGCCCTGAGCGGCGAACCACTCGGCGAAGACGGGCAGCGCAAAAGACAACAGACCTGATCGTAGCACGACCAGGCGGGTATCGAGTAACGACTGCACCTCGATAGTGGTACCGATCTCCGAGCTAGGTACGGCTCCGCCTCTATCCGTGTTGAGAACAGCTAGTCGGATGAGATGGGTAGCCGATGTCCGAATGCCACTGGTAGCTCTAGCTAATGCACGCTCAACGACATGTGATATCATCTCCCCTGTTGAGCGGGGCGAAGCCGCTTGGCGGCGTCTGAGAAACATCCCGTACAGGACTGCGAAAAGCGGATAGTGAACGGCCTTGCGCACAGACGGCGGCAGGATGTTGAATGAGTATGAGGACGTCTCATCTCCGGTACACCAAGTGATCAGACTCGCTACTTCATCATCGGTCAGTTCTGGAACCCGCACCTTCTCTGCGGCCTGCTCCACCTCAGGCAGTGGACGGCTTGTCATGATCACCCTGGTAGATGGCCAAGTATCGGCGATCGCCCGCGCCTCATCTCTGAGGCTTACCAAAGCATCCGATCCTACCTCATCAAGCCCATCCAGCACGATCACAGCGCCCTTCAGACCGGGGTTGCCCAGAGGCCGGGCTGCCTCTTCTACTGATGCTCGCAGTCTGCCGACCGCCGCCCTCAAGTCACCCTCAGTGAGGTACACAGGAATAGGTGATCCGGAATCGTTCTGTGCTTTTCGAACTGCACCCTGAAACAACCGTTCGGCAGCCAAGGATTTGCCCGCTCCGATGTCCCCAGTCAGCACAACAACGAGCTTGCCGGCGCACTTGTCAAACCAGTCTCCAGGCATACCAATCGATGGATCGTCAGCCAGGCACGCGGCTTCCTGCTCGGACAGACCTACAGCCTCCCAGCGGGATATACAGCGCGCCCGTGAGTAACGCGCCAGTTCTGCTAGCTTGGCGGGATGGCTCAAGAGATCATGGAGATCTGGTCGGTCTTCGGCGATGGCTGTCAGAATGGGAGCGCAATTCGAGTCCAGGACCTGGTTCTTGGGAACAAGGACTCTCCAGCCCCTATCGGACGTAATATGCGCGACGTCTCTTGTAATGCGAACCCAATAGCAGCGGTCGCTGTTAGTGTCGCACAGCACTAGTACCACCGGCAGCGAGTGATTGAGCCAGTAGTTGAGATGGGAAATGTCCTCACGATGAACGAAACCAGCGTCTGTCTCCTCCCGGAAACGGCTGCTGCCTGATCTGATCTGCAAGGCGATGAGCCGCCCAGTGGCCTGTGAGTCTCTCAGGAGTTCAATATGGGCGTCAATACCCTTGTCATTGACCGGTTGCTCCCTGAACATCCATCCCAGATCCTTCGTGATGATCCGATCGACTAGGTTGACTCCTATCCTATCTGTCTGATTGTTGACACTCGGGAACTCCAAAGACCAACCCCCCAAAGATCGCTAGATCACTGGCATTATACAGCGGACGCAGTCAACCGGCAATACCTCGGCACCAGCCGAACGAGAAGAGGCGAGCCCACCAGTGCGGGCTCGCCTTCCTGTACACTCCATGGTCTGACGAGACGCCACCATCGGGCGTACCGCGTCCCGTACCGCCACTACTTATCCCGCTGGACGCCCTTGCCCTGGTCCTCGATGACGGCCTGGGCGGCGGCGAGGCGGGCGACCGGGATGCGGCGTGGGCGAGCAGGATACGTAGTTCAGGCCGAGCTTGTGGCAGAACTTCACGCTGTCCGGCTCGCCGCCGTGCTCGCCGCAGATGCCGAGCTTGATCTTCGGGTTGACCGCCCGCGCGTCCTCGACGCAGATCTTCATCAGCCGGCCGATGCCCTTCTGGTCGATGGTCTCGGTCGGGTCGGTCTTGAAGATCTGCTTGTCGATGTAGAGCGGCAGGAACTTGCCGGCGTCGTCGCGGCTGATGCCGTAGCCCATCTGGGTCAGGTCGTTGGTGCCGAAGCTGAAGAACGCGGCTTCCTTCGCGATCTCGTCGGCGGTCAGGGCCGCGCGCGGGATCTCGATCATCGTGCCGAACATGTAGTCGACCTCGACGCCCTCGGCCGCCATCGTCTTCTTCGCGATCGTCCTCGAGCTGGTCCTTGATGTAGGTCAGCTCGTTGACGGTGCCGACGAGCGGGATCATGATCTCGGGATGAACGTCCATGCCGGCCTTCTTGACCTCGCACGCCGCGCCGATGATCGCGGCGACCTGCATGTTCACGATGCCGGGGAAGTAGATGCTGAAGCCGGCAGCCGCGCAGGCCGAGCATCGGGTTCTCCTCGTGCATCTCGTGCGACCTTCTTGAGCATCGCTTCCTTCTCGGCCAGCTCCGGCGCGTTCGGATTCTTGCAGCGAATCTCGGTGACCTCCACCATGAGGTCCATCATGCGGCGGCAGGAACTCGTGCAGCGGCGGGTCGATCAGGCGGACCGTGACCGGCCTGCCGCCCATCGCCTTGAAGATGCCCACGAAGTCCTCGCGCTGCATCGGGAGCAGCTTGTCGAGCGCCGTCTGGCGGATCGTCTCGTCGTCGGCAAGGATCATGTCGCGCACGAGCGGCACGCGGTCGGAGCCGAGGAACATGTGCTCAGTGCGGCAGAGGCCGATGCCCTCCGCGCCGAGTGCGACCGCCTCAGCGGCATGCTCGGGCGTGTCGGCGTTGGCGCGGACGCCCAGCTTGCGGAACTCGTCGGCCCACGCCATGAACGTGCCGAAGTCGCCGGTGACGCGTGGCGGGCTCGGTTTCGAGCTCGACGTTGTAGACCTCGCCGAGGGTGCCGTCGATGGTGATGACGTCGCCTTCCTTGACGGTGACGCCGTTGGCGGTGAACTGCGCGCTTGTCATCGTCGATCTTCAGCGCGCCGCAGCCGCAGATCGTCGGGATGCCGTACTGGCGGGCGACGAGCGCCGCGTGGCTGGTGCGGCCGCCGCGCTGGGTCAGAACGCCCTTGGACGCGAGCATGCCGCCGAGGTCGTCCGGGTTGGTCTCCTTGCGGACGAGGATGACCTTGTCTTGCCCTCGGCGGCCATCTTGATGGCGGTCTTGGAGTCGAGCGCGACCTGGCCGGATGCGCCGCCGGGACCGGCGTTCAGGCCCTTGGCAATCGGCTTGGCGCCGCTCGGCGTTCTTGATCCTCGGGTTGCAGAAGCTGCTCGAGCGCCTCCGGCGGGACGCGGGTGAGCGCCTCTTCCTTGGTGATCAGGCCCTCGCTCGACCATGTCGACGGCGATCTTCACCGCGGCGACGCCGGTGCGCTTGCCCGGCGCGGCACTGCAGGATGAAGAGGCGGCCCTTCTCGATGGTGAACTCGATGTCCTGCATCTCGCGGTAGTGGTCCTCGAGCTTCTGCGCGATGTCGGCGAACTGCTTGTAGATCGTCGGGGAACTCGTTCTCGAGCTGGTCGATCGACTCGGGGTGCGCACGCCGGCGACGACGTCCTCGCCCTGCGCGTTCTTCAGGAACTCGCCGAAGAGCTTGTTCTCGCCGGTGGCGGCGTTGCGGGTGAATGCGACGCCGGTGCCGCAGTCGTCGCCCATGTTGCCGAAGACCATCGTCTGGATGTTGACGGCGGTGCCGAGGTCGTGGGCGATCTTCTCTCGGTTGCGGTAGATGACGGCGCGCTCGTTGTTCCAGCTCTTGAAGACGGCGATGATCGCCAGCTTGAGCTGCTCCATCGGGTCGGTCGGGAAGTCCGTGCCGGTGACTTCCTTGAAGTACGCCTTATACTTGGCCGACGAGCTCCTTCAGGCCGGCGGCGTCGACTTCGGTGTCGAACTTCGCGCCCGGCTTCGCTCTTCATGGCGTCGAAGATCTTCTCGAAGTGCTGCTTCTTCGAGCTTGGGATACTCGTCGGAGAGGACGATGTCCGAGAACATCATCAGGAAGCGGCGATATGCGTCGTAGCCGAACCGCTCGTTGCCGGTCGCGGCGACGATGCCCTTGAGGGTATCGTCGTTCAGGCCGAGGTTCAGGACGGTGTCCATCATGCCCGGCATCGAGAACTTCGCGCCGGATCGGACGGAGACGAGCAGCGGGTTGGCTGCGTCGCCGAGCTTCTTGCCCATGTCCTTCTCGACATCGGCGAGTGCGGCGAGAACGTCTTCCCACAGGCCGTCGGGAAGCTTGCCGAGCTTGGTGTACTCGTTGCAGGTCTCGGTGGTGATGGTGAACCCGGGCGGAACGGGAAGACCGATATTGGTCATCTCGCACAGGTTTGCGCCCTTGCCGCCGAGCAGGTCCTTCATCGTCGCGTTGCCTTCACGGAACAGGTAAACGCGCTTCTTGTCACTCATGGTAAATACCCCCTTCGCATGGCCGGCACTGAGGCACGGCCACCACATGTTAATTGATGATAGCATTTGGGCCAGACGCAGCAATAGGCCCTGCGATTCGGCCCGATATCGCAGGGCCACATATGAAAACACTCCCTGTGGAGTGCGGAAGCGAAGTCTGACGGAGCTTCCGCTTTGGATCGCAAAGCGGAAGCTCCGTCAGACTTCGCTTCCGCACTCCAAACGAATGCTACCGCTTCGGCTTCACGGTTACAGCAACGGGCCCGACTGACGTCTTCGGCGCACTCTGAGATGTCAGGAAAGCCTCGAGCGCATACTCGCCGGCCTTGACCTGGCCGCCCTGGTTGTCCTTCTGAGGCCAGGCCGCAGTAAACGTCTTCTTCTCTCCAGGCGCTAACGTGATCGATGTCAGCATCTGAATAAACGACTTGCCGGCCGACCACCGCCAGATCTCACGACCGTTCGCCGTCGCGGCGAAATCGAACTGCTGGCCGGATGAGAACGCCAGCGTTTGGGATATCGGGCCTGTGTTCTCGACGACAAATGTCATCGGCACCTGTTCACCGGCCCGGTACTCCGGCTGTGCGACTTCCATCGTGAACCGCAAGTTGCCCTGCACGTTCGTTTTCCTCACGGGACCAGGCGGTGGGCCGGGCATGGGACTCGGCGGAGTCCAGGGATATATCCGCTCGATCTCACTGATGTACCACGGACCTTCCCGACCGGGAGCGCTGGAACCAGAGAACAGTTTACCACGTATCTCGTCGCCCTGCAACAGGTAGTAGGCCGCGATGGCGCCGATGTTCCGCTTGTCGTTGAAATCGACCTTGCCGTTTGTCTTGTACAGGTAGTTCTCCGCGGTAATCTGGATCATCCTTTCCCTGACATCGAGTAATGACAGGTCGGAACTCTCATTGACTCGCAGCATGATTCTTGCCCCGGGGAACGAAAGCCTTTCGCCACCGAGGAAGGTCGCCCGGATCACGGAACACTGTTGGTCCGCTGAGGGAACCTGTGCCTGGGCCGTGCCGAAGAGGAAAACCAGTAGTGCAATCGGTGCGAGCAGTCTGATGCGCATGATACTTACCTCCTTTGGCTATTTCTCCTGCTTGGCGCGGTCCCAGACCGCGTCCATCTCCTGAATACTTAGACTCTCGATCGACCTCCCATGTTCGCGGGCGGCTTCCTCGATCTTTCTGAATCGCCGGGAGAACCGCTCGATCATGACTCGGAGAGCGTCCTCGGGATCGGCGCCGGTCCAGCGGGCGACATTGACCACGGTGAAGAGCAGATCGCCGATCTCCTCGAAGATTCGGTCGCGATCGTCGGCTGAGAGTTCGACTTTCAGCTCTCCGACCTCTTCCTCCAGCTTCTCCACGACGGCATCGAGATTCGGCCATTCGAACCCGGCTTTGGCGGCCTTCTTCGAGATCTCCATCGCACGGGCGAGTGCCGGCATCGCTTTGGGGACGCCGTCGAGGATCGAGGTCCGCTTCTCGTTGCCCTTCTCACGGCGCTTGATCTCCTCCCAGTTGTGGAGTACTTCTTCCGAGTCGCAGACTTTCGTCTCGCCGAAGACATGAGGATGGCGGCGGATCAGCTTCTCGTTGATGCTTCGGAGCGAGTCCTCGATGGTGAAGTCACCGCGCTCTGAGGCGAATTGGGCGTGGAAGACGGCCTGCATCATGAGGTCGCCGAGTTCGGAGCGCAACTCGTCCATGTCGCGGCCGTCGATGGCTTCGAGGACCTCGTAGGTCTCCTCGAGGAGGTTCGGCTTGATGGAATCGTGGGTCTGCTCGCGGTCCCACGGGCAGCCGTTCTCGGCCCTGAGGCGGGCGATGATGTCGACCAGTTTTTCGAACTCGGCACCAGTATCGGCCATTGTGATCAGTCCTGTGCCCAGGTCGGGAGGGCGAAGCTCCGTCTGAGCCGCGAGGGATGGCTGGATACAGACGCTATCCCGGCTCAGACGGAGCTTCGCCCTCCCGACCTGGGCGGAACGTACACGCTACTCAGGTGGTCGAACTCGCCTCGATCGAGTTCGAAGAGCGGAACGGTCCGCGCCTCCATGCAGTCCGTACCCGCTCCGGTGACAATCGTGACCTCGAACTCGTCGGGGAAGTCCTCCATGAGCGAGAGCTTGACCTCAGATGCGATCGACCGATCATAGACCTGGTAGATCAGGGTCGGCGCATCAGGGTCGGGGCGGACCTCGCCCAGCGAGAGGGCATCGATGATCTTGAGGCCAACGTCGAACCCGACGCCGACCGCTTCGAGCACCGGTTCGATGAAGCTCTCCGATCCGATGATCCGGACTTCGATCCCTCGCTCTCGGGCGCCGGCGATCAGGATACCCACCGACCGCTCCCCGACCAGAGGATGGCCCGGAACGGCGTACATGACGTCGCTGTCGGCGGCCTCGTCGAGCAGGCGGGCGGCGATCCCCTCGTACACTTCGTCGAAGCTCTCGGCGCTCTCATAGAGGCCGTCGAACGATATGAGTTTCACACCGCTCAGTTCGTCGACGACCGGATGCCTGGCAGTACGCACAAAAACAGTGGGTGCGGAAAGGAGAAGCTCCCACGCACCCACTGATGTTTGCTCGCGATTCGAGGGGCCGAGGCCGACGATGGTGATCACCAGGCCGGCCTCGGAGTCCGTATACTCATCTGTTTTGCGAAACGGCCTCTCACTACTTCTTGCCCGGTGCGGTCGGGGCCTTCGTAGGGCCCTTGTATCCGGGAGTACCGGGGGCCGGGTTCTTCGGCGTCAACTCGTCTTTGTAACGGTCGATCATGATCTGGATGTCGGCGGTCTCTCGGAACTTGTTGAGATCGGCGTCAACATCCCACTTCTTCGCGCCCTGCTCCCGCATCATGCCTTCCAGGAGAAGGAACTTGACTTCAGCGAACTTCTGCACCTTCGACGGGTTGTGGCGCACGACCTTGAATATCGCGTAACCGGTCTGATCGGCGATCGGCTGAGTGTACTCGCCCTTTCTGGTGGCGAGGACTGTCTTCCACACCTTGAGTGGAAGCTGCGGGTCATTGGCATAGATCGGTCGGCCAAGCCGTCCGCCGGTGGCCTTCGAACCCTCGTCCGAAGAGCTGCCTGGCCACTGTGCTGAAGTCGACGCCCTGCTTCAGCAACTGCATGGCCTTGGTGGCATCTGCTTGCTTCTCGCAGAAGATAGCGGCAACATCGGCATTCTCAGGGACAGTGAACTGGGTATCCCGATACTGATCGTAGTACGCCTTCACATCTTTCTCGGGGATATTGATTCCTCGAGTGAGAAGGTTGAAGTGAGCCTGCAGAATGCGAACCAGATCCTTGGCCTGGTCTTTGGTGAGCCCAGCCTGCTTGATCCTGGCTTGGAACTGAGGCTGCTTCTGCATCTGCGCATATCTCTCGTTGACCTGCGCGTCGGTCGGCGGGCACTTTTCCTTCTCCGCCAATCTCAGGAGCAACTCCTCGTTGATCAGGTCTCGCATGACTATGATGCCCGCCTCGACCTGTGACTCCTGGGAACCCATCGGCATGCGCTCAAGCCTGTTATAATACTCCTGACGGCTGATCTTGCGGCCGTTCACCTTCGCAACGGTGTTCTTGCCACAACCCGTCAGGAAGATAGCAACCATGGCCGCCCCCAGGACCAGCACTAAGGCCCTCTTGCCTGCACTACTCATACTCGTGTGATCTCCTCTCGGTATTCGGATACTTTCGACTCTTAGTGAAACAACACAACGTCACAGGCCAAGTGCCCGCGCAATCTCAGGACTGCCTGTGTGTGCAATTGGTAGACCCTTGATTCGGAAACGGAAAGGACTTTCCCTATTTCCTTGAACGTCAGACCCTCGTAGTAGTACAGAGCGATTACCAGGCGCTCCCGTTCCGGCAGGCGGTCTATCGCCGTGCCCAGGATCCGGCGCATTTCCTTGCCTTCGATCTCGGACGAAGGACCGGCGGACTCGTCATTGATCACGTCGGCAAGATGTATTCGCTCATTGCCGTCGGACCCGACGATCACATCGTCGAGCGACATCAGGGTCGCCCGACCGGTATCCGCGAGAAGGGAGTGAAGCTCATCGAGGTCGATCTCCAAGGCTGCTGCAACTTCCTCCTCGGTAGCCGGCCTGCCGATCTCCATCTCCAGACGCAGATAGGTCCGCTCGAGATTCTTCACTCGCTCTCGGACAGACCTCGGCACCCAGTCTTCTTCTCGAAGCATTTCGAGGATGGCGCCACGGATCAGGGCGATAGCGTAGGTCTCGAACTTGACCAGGCGCGTAACATCGAACTGATCCACAGCCTTGATGAGCCCGACTACCCCTGCGCTGACCAGGTCATCCCGGTCAACGTTCGGGGGGAGGCTCGTCACAACACGCCCAGCGGTGATCTTGACCAGGTAGGCGTACCGGGTGATCAGAGCATCTCGCGCGTGTTGGTCCCCATCGCCCTTGTACCGCTTCCAGAGGAGCTGAGGATCCGCGACTATTCTGTTATCATCTTTATTACGCATGGGATAGGGCCGCGGGTTCCTGGACTGACCGGCTCGGGTTGAAATATTTATTCGCCCGTATCGGCAATTGTGTGAGGAACGACTCCGACGCGACAACACACGTCGCCATGCCGCCTCCCCACGCCACGGCCAATTGTATACCGAGAACCGACAGTATGTCAACCGAATAATACGCGACCCGGACTGCGGACTGCACAAGCCGTTGGGGCAGGAGTTCAACTCCTGCCCCAACCATGAGTCGTGTCGTTGGGGTAGGAGTTAAACTCCCGCCCCAACTATGAGTCGTTTGTTGGGGTAGGAGTTAAACTCCCGCCCCAACTATGAGTCGTTTGTTGGGGCAGGAGTTGGACTCCTGCCCCGGCTCAGGCACACGGACCCAGTGCCTGCGGCTTCTCACGCCGCAGGGCGAATCTCATCCCTGAAGGCGGTCACGGGCTGCTCCCGGTGCATCTTCATCGCCTCGTGGTAGAAGTCCACATACCTCGACGCCTGAGCGCACCACGAGTAGTCACCGGCCAGCGCCGTCTCGATCAGCCGCTTCCATTCCTTCTTGTCGCCGTATGTCTCGACCGCGCGCTTGACGGTTTTCATGAGGGCCGAGGAAGTGTAGTCCTCGAAGACGAAGCCGTTCGACGACGGGTCGTCCGCCGAATAGTCCACGATGGTATCCGCCAGGCCACCGGTCTTGCGGACGATCGGGATGGTCCCGTATCGCAGGCTGATCAACTGGCCGAGCCCGCACGGTTCGAATCTCGACGGCATGAGGAACATATCGCTCCCGGCATAGATCTGCTGGGCCAGCCTCATGTCGAAACCGATGTTGGCCCTCACCTGCTCGGGATGCTTGCGCTGGAGATCGGTGAAGAACTTCTCGTACTTCTGATCGCCGGTGCCCAGAACGACGATCTGGACGCCGAGCTTCATCATCCCCAGGGCAGAACGATGGATCAGGTCGAGGCCCTTCTGGTCCGCGAGGCGGGAGACCATGCCGATGACCGGGACCTTTGCGTCCACCGGAAGACCCATCGCCCTCTGGAGCGCGTTCTTGTTTCGTGCCTTGCCGCGGAAAATTTCCGTGGCTGTACTTGCAGGAGATGCGCGAATCACAGGCGGGGTCGAATTCCTCGTAGTCGATGCCGTTAAGTATCCCCCTGAGGCGGCCGAGATCATTCAGATAGCAGAGCAGCCCCTGCAGCCGGCAGCCGTACTCGTCGGTCTGAACCTCGCAGGCGTAGGTCGGGCTGACCGTGCTGACCGCATCGGAAAAGACGATCCCCGCCTTGAGGAAGTTGACGCGCCCATAGCACTCGAGCTTGTCCATGGTGTAGAGCCAGCCAGGGAGGCCGACCTCATCGAGGACCGAGTAGTCGAACTCGCCCTGGTAGGCCAGGTTGTGGATCGTGAACACGCTTGCGGCACGGGAGAGCGCCTCGTCGTGCGTGTAGAGCGCGCTCTTGTAGACCGGGAGCATGCCGGTGTGCCAGTCGTTGCAGTGGATGACATCCGGCTTCCAGGCAGGCTTCATGGCGCAGAGCATCTCCAGGACCGCCCTGGAGAAGAAGGCATACGGTTCGCTTCCCGGCATGTACACCGACTTCGAGTCGATACAGCCATCGAAATACGGCCCGCAGACGAGGTAGACCGGGACATCGCCGAGCGCGGTCTGCTTGACGGCGCCGGTCACCATCTTCCCACCCAGCGGAACTTGGAGGTCTTTGATCGTGGTCTTGACCCTGCAGTTCGGGTTATCCTCGATCATCTTGTAGCCGGGCATGACGATGCGCACATCGTGGCCCATTGCGGTGAGCGCCTTGGGGAGCGCTCCGGCGACGTCGGCGAGGCCGCCGACCTTGGCGAGCGGAGACACCTCCGCCGATACAAACAGAACTCTCAGCGTCTTCGGCACGTTTGTCCCTTTCTCAACAGGGGTCAGGGGCTAACACCCACACTCCCATACTCCGCCCCCTATTCCTTACTCAGTATCTGTATTGTCTTGAAAAGCTTGCGGCGGTTCAGCGGCTTGAGGATGAAGTCCTTGGCGCCCGCACTGATGGCCTCCATCGCGAGCGCTCGCTGGCCGTTTCCCGCGCAGATCAGGATCGCAGCGTTCGGATCCGTGTAGAGGATCCGGCGAACTGCGGCCGCGCCGTCGATATCCGGCAGTGCGGCGTCCATCACCACGATGTCGGGCCTCATCTTCTCGTACTTCTCGAGCGATTCCTGGACGGTCTTGGCCTCGCCGACCACCTGGCAGCCGATCGACGCCAACACGTCCCGGAGCGTCATCCTGTCTCCGAAACCGCCACTGACAATGAGAGTCCTTCTAGCCATGATGCTAACCTCGATTCGATGCTGGCGCTATATCTTGGAATCGCCGGCGACCACAACGGATAGTAGCGGCGTCGGAAGTTCGTTCGTGATCGCCGGCGAAAATGTAAGACTGGCGCCAACCCTTCTATTCGATTATCGGCATAACCCGATTTTTCTGCATGGTTCCGCGAGGATGACGGCATCATGTAGTTGTGCGATAACAATGAAACATCTCTCGGCCTCATGGGGTATAATATGATGATACAGAATGCGGGAGGTCGAGAATGATGTCAGCGCGGATGCTCTTGCGGTTAGTGCTGGTGCTGTGCACGGCACTGTCAGTCTGTGTGCGTGTCAACGGTACTGAGGAGGAGACCTATGCGCTGCACTCGCCGAGCATATCACCCGACGGCAAAACGATCGTCTTCGTGTCTGATCACAGGAACGGCAATCCCGATGTGTACCGCATCGGCATCGACGGAAAGGGCCTGAAGCGGCTTACGGATGGGAAGGCGTGGTACTCGGATCCGGCATGGTCACCTGATGGTCGAACGATAGCATGCACCAAAGGTGACTACCCGAAGGAATCCGTCATGTTGATGGGAAGTGACGGCGGAAAGCCCCGGACCTTCACCAAGGGGAAGTACGATGAGGCCGAGCCTGCGTGGATGCCTGATGGAACCAAGCTGATCGTCACTACCTCACGAAACGGCAATGCCGACTTGATACTGATCACGAGCAGTGGCGGAGAGGAACGCTGTGTCGCAGCCACCAAGGAGGCGGAGGTCAATCCCAACTGCTCGCGTGACGGGCAGTGGGTCGTATACGAGATACCGGATTTCAGCGTGGGCACTAGTGGTGACAAGTATCAGATACACATTTGGAAGAAGTCGCTGACCCAGGCCCATGCGCAACCAATCCAGCTCACGTCCGGGTTTCACGCCGATTCCGCTCCACGCTTCTCGCCTGATGGCACCAAGATCTGCTTTGCGCGCAGCCGGGATGTTGATGGAATCTGGATAGTGAACGCAGATGGTACGAACCCACAGCGCGTACCCATCGAAGCATTCGGGGCATACGATCCCAACTGGTCGCCGGACGGACAGAAGATAGTGTTCGTCCGCGAGACCGCAAATCCCGGCACTGAGACCACCCGAAAGGAGATCTACATCGTCAATCTGGACGGGACGGGTCTGACCCAGATCAGCAATATCTACCCTCTGTTCCAGGCGGCGAGCATCAATGAGACCGAGCCTTCGGTCGCGTCATGTGCCGTGGGTAGTAGGCCCCACGGCGGTCGGAACAGAGCCATTGCAGGCGGAGGGATCGGCATCGGCCTGGCCGCCATTGTAGCGAAGATGTTGCTCGTGAAACGAGGATGACATCGCCCTGAGACACGAACAGCGGGGAATGCAGAAAGGGACGCCCGGGCTGGGCGTCCCTTTTGCGTATCGTATGTTGAAGTAGCGGGTTACTTCTCGGCGATGGCCTGGGCTTTCGCCACATCGAGGTCGAGGCCGGGGCCCATCGTGGATGAGACGGTGATCCGCTTCAGATATCGTCCCTTGGCCGCAGTGGGGCGGGCCTTGATGAGCGCGGTGAGCAGAGCTGCCAGGTTCTCGACCAGCTTCTCGGTCTCGAAGGAGACTTTGCCGATCGCCATGTGGATCGTTCCGGCTTTGTCTACCCTGTACTCCGCGCGCGCTGCGCTCTTGATGTCCTTGATGACCCGCTCGACATCCATGGTGACCGTGCCGGACTTCGGGTTCGGCATCCTCGGGCCGAGGAGCTTACCCAGCTTCCCGACCATGCTCATCACGTCGGGGGTCGCGACCAGGATGTCGAACTCGCGCCATCCGCCCTCGATCTGCTTCACTAGGTCCTCCGCGCCGACGACATCCGCGCCGGCATCGGTGGCCGCCTGGGCCTTGTCACCCTTGGCGAAGACCGCCACGCGGCGGACCTTGCCGGTTCCATGCGGCAGGGTCGTCGTGCCACGGACCATCTGGTCGCCGTGACGGGGGTCAACGCCGAGCCGAACTGCGACATCGACGGTCTCGTCGAACTTCGCGTTGGCAAGCTCCTTGACGGTGGCGAGAGCTTCCTGCGGCTCCCATGACTTTCCCTTTTCCACCTTACCGGCTAACTCGTTGAATCTCTTACCATGATCTGTCATTGCGATTCCTCCTTGTGGTTTCTTTGCGGTCCGATAGACAGACCTCCCACGCTACCAAACACTGGCCGGCACTGAGGCACGGCCACTACGGGATGTCATTCTGAGCGAAGCGAAGAATCCGGCGGCGGGAGCCAGATTCTTCGCTTCGCTCAGGATGACAGAAACATAGGCTAGGCCTCGATCTCGATTCCGGCCGATCGGGCCGTACCCGCGATGATCTTCATTGCCGCCTCGACATCGTTCGCATTGAGGTCGGGCATCTTCAGTTCGGCGATCTCCCGAAGCTTGGCCTGGGAAACCTTGCCGACCTTCTCGCGGTTGGGCACGCCGGAACCCTTGGGGATGCCCGCGGCCTTCTTGAGCAGCTCGGATGCGGGCGGAGTCTTCAGGACGTAGGTGAACGAGCGGTCTTCGAAGACGGTGATCTCGACCGGGACGATCGTGCCCATCTGAGGCGCGGTCTTCTCGTTGTACGACTTGATGAACTCCATCATGTTGATGCCATATTGGCCCAGTGCAGGACCAACAGGTGGTGCCGGCGTGGCTTGCCCCGCAGCGATCTGGAGCTTAACCACTCCCATTACTTTCTTAGCCATTCTGAATCCTCCATCGACGTTATCGTCGCTCTACGCGTTCCCGAAAACACGTTGGGGATGGAGTTGGACTCCATCCCCCGAAGTTCACAGGGGATGGAGTCCAACTCCATCCCCAACGTGTTTTCGGGGTCCGGGCGACCGTGGAAGGATCGCCCCTACAGGTGCAAACTATATCTTCTCGACCTGGGTGAAGTCGAGTTCGACCGGGGTATCTCTTCCAAAGATCGAGATGAGCACCCGAAGCTTTTCCTTCTGGATGTTGACGTCCTCGATCGTCCCGGTGAACTCGGCGAACGGGCCGGACATGACGCGCACGACCTGACTCTTCTCCCAGAGCACTCTCGGCTTCTGGCGAGGGCCTTCGACGGCCTCCAGGATGTTGGCGACTTCCTTGTCCTGCAGCGGCACGGGCTTGTTGCCCGAACTGACGAATCCGGTGACACCCGTCGTGCTCTTCACCAGGTACCAGGTCTGGTCATCGAGCACCATCTCGATGAGAACGTAGCCGGGGAAGATCTTCCGGGCGACTTCCCGCTTTTTCCCGGCGCGCGTCCGCAACTCCTGCTCCGTGGGGATCAGTATCCTGAAGACGCGATCCTTCAGACCCATCGATTCCGCACGGCGCTCGATGTTCGTCTTTACCTTGTTTTCATGCCCTGAGTACGTGTGTACTGCGTACCAGTGCCTTTCCATAATCAGCCTCACGATGTCGGCAGATGCGACCGTATTGTGCAGAGCGTTGGCTACCAGCCGAACTTGGCGGTTGCCCAACCGAGAAAATAGTCCAGTCCGCCGATCCAGGCGGCGACCACCAGGACGGCGGCAAGCACCACCATAGTCGATTTCCTGACCTCGTCATAGGAGGGCCAGGAGGTCTTCTTCAGCTCTACCCAAACTTCGCGGAAGAATTTGATTACTCGCAGAAAGAATCCTTCGTTCTTGTTGGCGATAGTTGCCATTCTAATCATACCCCCCGGCGGTTCGCTCGGACGAACCACAAAAATGCTCCTCTGCACTGCCGCAAGGTCCGGCGCAGGGAGCTTCCTCTAGTCCTGTATTGATGAGTTGGCAGGGGCAACAGGGCTCGAACCTGCGACACCCGGTTTTGGAGACCGGTGCTCTACCAACTGAGCTATGCCCCTCCGTATTCCGCATAGATGTTACCACATCGGACTGAGATTGTAAAGCGCGAGCCTCGGAGGCCCTGTAGTGGCCGCGCCTCAGTGCCGGCCTCGGACGCGGAATGGCCGGCACTGCGGCACGGCCACTACAACATGCCCCTACTTCGCCTCGCGGTGTACGCTGTGCTTGCGGCACTTCTTGCAGAACTTCTTCAGCTCGATGCGGTCAGGATCGCTCCGTTTATTCTTTGTTGTCGCGTAATTCCTCGACTTGCAGTCCTGGCAAGCCAAGGTGATCACAACTCTGGCGTCTGTTGCCATGTACGGTCAAACCTTCCTAAGATCGCCCCCGATGTTGGGGACGAAAAGACATGCAGCCCGGAGCCATGACGGGCATGAAGCCCCAGGCTACATATCTTCATTTCCTTGTGTACTGACTTACCTTACTCGATAACTGCGGAAACGACTCCCGCGCCGACTGTGTGGCCGCCCTCTCGGATCGCGAACCGCAGCCCTTCTTCCATCGCGATCGGCTGGATCAGCGTCGCCTTCCAGCGATACGTTGTCTCCCGGCATTACCATCTCGACGCCCTCAGGGAGCACGCACGAGCCGGTCACGTCCGTCGTTCGGAAGTAGAACTGCGGGCGGTATCCGTTGAAGAACGGGGTGTGCCGACCGCCCTCTTCCTTCGACAGGATGTAGACCTCTGCCTTGAACTTCGTGTGCGGCTTGATGCTGCCCGGCTTTGCGACTACCATGCCCGCGCTCGATCTCTTTCCGCTCTACTCCTCGCAGCAGCAGGCCGACGTTGTCGCCCGCCTGGCCTCGAATCCAGCATCTTTCGGAACATCTCGACGCCGGTGACGACGGTCTTCTTGACGTCTGGCTTGAGGCCGACGATCTCTACTTCCTCGCCAGTCTTGACCTGGCCGCGCTCGACTCTGCCCGTCGCGACTGTCCCTCGACCCGTGATCGTGAATACGTCCTCGACCGGCATCAGGAACGGCTTGTCGACGTCTCTCTCGGGAGTCGGTATGTAGCTGTCCAGCGCGTCCATCAGTTCCCAGATGCTTGCCACACCACTCGCAGTCCTTCTTGCCGCAGTCAGAGCACTCGAGCGCCTTGGTGGCGCTCCCGATGATGACCGGGAGGTCGTCCCCGGGGAACTCGTACTTGCTGAGAAGCTCTCTTACCTCAAGCTCGACCAGCTCGAGCAGCTCGGGGTCGTCGACCATGTCGGCTCTTGTTCATGAAGACGACGATGTAGGGCACTCCTACCTGGCGGGCAAGCAGGATGTGCTCTCTCGTCTGCGGCATCGGGCCGTCTGCCGCCGATACTACCAGGATCGCGCCGTCCATCTGCGCCGCGCCTGTGATCATGTTCTTGATGTAGTCCGCGTGACCCGGACAGTCTACGTGCGCGTAGTGACGCTTCTCGCGTCTCGATACTCCGCGTGGAACGTGTTGATCGTTACGCCGCTTCGCGCTCTTCCGGCGCTGCGTCGATCTCTGTCGAACGTCGTGTACTGTCGCCAACCCTTGTCTGCGACAGCATCGCCGTTATCGCCGCTGTCAGCGTCGTCTTGCCATGGTCTACGTGACCGATCGTTCCCATGTTTACGTGCGGCTTCGTTCTCTCAAACCGCTGCTTCGCCATCTCTTATCGCCTCCCAATGATCAGCGTAGTATCGAGAGCTCAGAAGTCCGGAGCACGCTCGACTCGCTGCCTCCGAATCTACCGCTCTGACTATACTAAATGGAGCCCACGATGGGAATCGGACCCATGACCTCCTCTTTACCAAAGAGGTGCGCTACCTCTGCGCTACGTGGGCACGCTTCGTGCCTGAAGCGACTAACGAACCGTGGGAGCCGTTGAAGCCTCCCGGAGGCCGTGAAGGCCTCCCCTACGGATGACATGGTTAATGGAATGGCGAATGGTCGATGAAAGCTCGGGCCATCCATGGACCATCGGCCATAAACCATCAACCATTTGTTAATGGTGGGGGAGAGGTAGATTCGAACTACCGAAGGCTTCGCCAACAGATTTACAGTCTGCTCCCTTTGGCCACTCGGGCATCCCCCCATATCAAATTCGAACTTCGAATCTCGAAACTCGAAATTCGAAGTCTATGGAGCCGACGATGGGACTCGAACCCGCAACCTGAGGTTTACAAAACCCCTGCTCTGCCAATTGAGCTACGTCGGCATCAATCTCCTATGTGCTGGCCTATCTTACGCTTTGCACGCTGAAGAGCGTTGTCCACCGATTTCGTATGGCACGCAAGTGACCCGGCCATCTCCTGATACGACATCCCCTTCAGGTAGCACTTGAGGACCTCGGCCTCCAGGCGGCTGAGTTCATCATCCATGCCGCTCAGGAGGTACTTCCTGACCTGCTCGTCCAGGAGCGCTCTTTCGGGATCGGCCACGCCGTCGTCCGGTATGACGTCGATCAGAGCGCCTTCGGGCTCGCCATCGACAACGGATCCATGGAGCGAGATGTACCGGTTCAACGGGACGTGTTTCTGCCTGGTCGCTGTCTTCACGGCGGTGATTATCTGCCGAGTTACGCATAGTTCCGCAAACGCGCGGAAATGCGACAACCGATCCATGCGGAAATCCCGAATCGCCTTGTAGAGGCCTATCATGCCCTCTTGGATCACATCCTCGCGATCCGCCCCTGCAAGGAAGTACGATCTGGCTTTCCCCTCGACCAGGCCCTTATACTTGCTCAGAAGGTGTTCCGTTGCCTCGTCGCTTCCGTGCTTTGCGCGCCGGACGATCTCCTCGTCCGCCATGCCTCGGAAGCCGCCGAGCACACCGTAGTCGGACATCCTATCCATCAACACCACGCTCCCTGACCGGAGTCTAGTAAGCCTCCTGTGGGACCTATGCTCCCAACCGCATACGAAACCAGTATTCACTTTTATGAGTGTCCGGCCAAACCACCGCCGAACACTCACGTTCGTACATTATAGGGGCGAGTGTGCGGGTTGTCAATACCCTTAGGAATCTTTTCGGATCCGCAGGCCTCGACCGACCCTCACCCCCGCAGACCGTAGGGGCGATCCTTCAACGGTCGCCCGTCGCCTGAATTCGCGGGCGACCGTTGAAGGATCGCCCCTACGGTCTGCGGGGGTGAGGGTCGGTCCAGATTGAGGGACTGTCACATTTCGGCGGGCTTGGGGACGGCGACTATCCGGCTCTCCGGCGCATAGTAGTCCTGAGATACGAGATCCCGCGAGACCTCCTGGCCGTACTCCTTGATGACCCGGTAGACGCTTACTCTGTGACCGGAGCGTCCGCCCTGCTTCACTGCTCGTCCTCCAGGATCGAGACCGGCGTCGACCTGCGTCACAGTGCGGGCGCCGATGATGCTGTGGCCCTGCGTGACGATCTCGACTTCTCGGCCCTCCTGTTTGCCGCCGAACATGGTGACGTTGACGGTGCTTTTCCCGACGGACGCGGAGATGTAGATCGGCATGTCGGTATCATTCTTGAACTTGAGGTCAATAGTAGGCGCGACGGTCGCATCCCGTCCAACCGGGGCGTACACCACAGGGCGGGAATGATGCGATCTCTTCACGATCTGCAGGTTGGCGAGCAGGGCGGCATTGTAGACGGTGGTGGAAACCTGGCAGACGCCGCCACCTGTGCCGGACTCTATGCGGCCCTCGACAAACATCTTGGCATCCCGGAACCCGTATTTCTTGTCGCGCGGGCCGACGACCTTGTTGTAGCTGAACACCTCGCCGGGTTTCAACAGCGTGCCGTCCAAGGCACGGCAGGCCACGACGAGGTTGTGGCTTCGGTCGCGCTCCCAGGAGTTGTATGAGGTCGAGTAGGAACCGATGACGCCGTCGATCCCTTCGAAATCGGATGCTCTGAGCTTGGGAGCGGCGGTTTCGACAACCAGGTCGATCTCCTTCTCCCCGGAGTTCACCGACCGTAAGATGCGGGCCAGGCTCCGGGCGGTATCGACACGAACGCCCGGTTTCTCGGGCTCGACAGCGATGATGTCACCGGAGAGGACCGGCCTGGCGTCAACGGGCTCGCGATCGATCGTTTCGGCCGTCTTCCGAAGGAACTCGGATGCCGTTTCCCTGTCGAATCGATACACCATCGGGAGTTCCGCAGGACGCCGTCTGGCTCTCAGTACCTCGGCCAGGCGGTGCAGGATGCTCCCCTGCCTGCCGACATGATAGGCAGCCTCGGCGCTCGCATAGACGTCGGGCGTCGCCCCGATGTCGGCAAGAGTTGCAGCCCGGGAGTCGCCGGCATATCGTAGCACCACATTCTGCGTGGGGAAGTCGGAAGTCCTGAGCGACAGGAGCTGCGTGGCCTGGTGGATGGTCATGTTGCTGAGATCAGCGCCGCCGACGTGGACGCCCGGGTGGACTCTGTCGCCCGCGAGCAAGGCAAAAGCCGTGCCCGCGAAGACGGCGACGATGGAAACCCCGATGATGACTGCGATCTTGAACCTGCGCGACAATTCCGTACCTGCTTAAGCCAAACAAAAGACCCTCCGCCGTCTCAGACCCACCCAACCCGCGTTCGGGCAGGAGTTGTACTCCTGCCTGTCCCACCTGGCGGGCAGGAGTACAACTCCTGCCCGAACGCGGGTTGGGTGGGTCTGAGGACGGTGAAAGGCCTTGAACCTTCTACTGTCTAATATAGCACGATTTGCGGGCGTGGACAAGCGCGGGATTGCGCGGTCCTATGGGGCGACGTGTTTGCCGCCAATCGAGCAAAGCGGATCCTGATTGACGGCGGCTATGGTATACACGCCGCCTGCCGGACACGCGGGCATGTCCTTCAGGTAGGTCGGGTACAGGTCGTCCCACTGAGCAACTGCGGTGATGGGCTGCTTGCTATCCATCGCCCACGACTCTTTGGCGTACTTGATCTGCCTTAGCTGCGCGCTGCACGTCTTTGCCTGCGACCTGTCTCGAGCGCCGATCCAGGCAGGTACTGCGAGCCCGACCAGCACGGCCATGATCAGAATCGTGATCATGATCTCGACGAGCGTGAACCCTTTGTTGCCGCTCAGATGAAGTTTTCTTGCCATCACTATAGCCCCGGAGGTAAGCGGGGAGCATACCCCTATGTGAAAAAGCCTCCCGATGCTCCCGGCCGATGGCCTGAACGCGCGGTTCGGGAGGACTCTCTGGAACTTGCAGGGCCGGAATCCCTTGCAGGATTCCGGCCCCAAATCCGAGTCAGGCCACTTTACAGAACGTGGTCGTCGCTTGTCGTACCGGCGTCGTTTGCGCCGATATCACAGGTCGGGTCGGTGCCTACCACATCCTCGGTATACGTTCCGCCCGACGGACAGACAGGCGTTGCCTTGATGTAGTTACTGGCTCCCACCAGGTCGGCCAAGCCGTTGGGAATGGCGGCCCCTGCGGCGGCCTTGTTGTCCATCGCCCACTGTTCCTTCGCGGCATCGATCTGCTTCAGGTTCGATACGCATGCCTTAGCGCGGGACGTCTCCCTTGCCTTGATGAAGTTCGGCACTGCGATCGCGAGCAGGATGCCGATGATCAGGACGACGATCATGATCTCGATGAGGGTGAAACCCTTCTCACTGCGTCTCTCTCTGATTGCCTTCACTAATACACCTCCTGAGAACTTGTGCTGACGCTGCAGCAATTGGGAAACCCGGCGTCCGCTCAATCCTTTGACTGGACACCGCGTGAAGCTCTCTATCCACAAGTAATATGGCTATATGGCTTCATGGGGATTCTTCCATACCCCCGCGAGGCCTTTCACACGGTTTTTTCGTGGGGCCTCCGCTACCGGTGGAATTGCTTCAGGAGGATTATCGGCGGGCAGGGGGGAGGACATTAGACCTTGGACTTTGGACCTTCAACCTTAGCTCATCGGTTGCCCCGCCTTCAGGCCAAGGTCTGAAGTCTGGAGTCTAAGGTCTGGAGTCTAGCGTCTCCTACGGCCAGAAGGCATACGTCTGCGTGTGGAGAACAATGCCGACGATCGTCCACAGGCTGCCCATCACGCATTCACCGAGGATCAGGCCGAGGAAGAGAGGCACAGCCGTGCGGTAGGTCCTCAATCCGCCGTATCGCAGAAGCATCAGCTTGATGAACCATGCGATCAACATACATATCCAGAGCTGGTGCATGGACCAGGTACTCGAGACGGCAAACCCGACGGGATGGAATGGGAACCAGAAGAACCGCATCCTGAGCGCGTTGAGCAGAATCGTGAACACAAAGCCTACGATGATCGCGTAGGTGATGTTCGTGCTCGGAATCTGCACGCCTTTCAGCCAGCCATCCAGCCTGTTGAACGGCTCTCCGCCGAAGATCATCGGAACGGTCGGCGGCGCAACCTTCGAGACCGCGCCGACCTGATAGCAGATGTGAAGCTGGGACCAGAAGCTGGCGATCGTGCCCGCGACGACCGCAATCATGATGGCGATGAACAGCTTGCGGTAGCTCATCGAGGCGCGCTCGGCCATCTTGTAGCCCTCGAGTTGGAACGGCATCGGGTGCGCTCGATAGGCACGGTTGAACCAGAACATCATCGAGAGGACGACGAGGTTCTGCGGGCTGAGGTGAGCTGGTCCGATCACCGACGCCAGGATGATATCGGGTCCTGCGCCATGGAGGTCGTGAGCGGGCGGACCGAGTTCGGCGCGCATTCGGGTGATGGCGATCGACATGGCAAAGTATATGGCGAAGAATGCCACTATCAGCCAGAGGGACATGCCCATGGCATACACGAATGCGACGAGCAGAAGGCCGCCGGCCATCGCACCGAATGCGGCGGTCCGATATCTGATCGGCTCGGTCTCATCGTCCATGTCGCCTGCGCCGGTGAACACGTGGCGCATAACCGCCGATAAATGCTTGCGGCTCGACCATATGGCGAAGAAGAATATCCCCATGTACGCGCCAAAAGACTGCTCGCTGACATACGGGAAGCGGGGAATCTCGTTCCATCCCCTGGCGGCGGCGATCACGAGTTCGGCCTTCCAGAAGAGGTAGAAGAACCATGACGAGAACGAGAGGTCGAGCGGCAGAAGCGTCCCCAGCCCGATCGCGAAGGGGTAGAAGGAGATCGGGCAATATCCGATGGCATTCCAGGGAGCTGTCGTGATGTAATTGCTCAGGTTGATCTCTTTGATCATGAGCCCCGGAACGGACGGATAGAGCACGTGCAGTCCCTGGATCAGATCGATTGCGACCGCTGTTCCAATTCCCATCCAGAGCAGCCGGTTACGGAAGAAGCTCGTCTTTTCGGCCGACATATCGAGCGGGAGTTGAACCAGCGGGTACGTCAGCTTCTCGCGCTCCGTCCACTGCTTCCTCAGCAGCACGGTCAGGCAGAGCATCACCCAGAGCAGGACGATGATGAACAACGTCCACATCATGACCGGCATCGCCCATACCATGAGGGTGTGCCGAGTGTAGAGCGTGCTCGCGCCCTGGTAGAAGCCCTTTATCGCCTCAGGATCGCTGACCGAGAGCCATTTCGGGATGTAGCCGAGGAAGAGGGCCGCCCACTTGTTCTCCGGAGTGGCGAACCTGAAGGGGTGCGGGATCTCAGGGACGAGCACCTGGATCATGTCGTGACCCGCGAGCGCGGACGACAGGTTGATCATGATGTATATGGTGAGCATCTCGCCCTGAGAGAGGACGTACCTCGGAGCGATCCGCCGAATACCGGTGTTGGCGACGACAAGCAGGAGCAGGATGAAGACGGCGTTGTAGAAGAGAGAGATCGTCGTGGGGTGGCCGGCATAGCGCACGATCTCGGTGAGGAAAATCCAGTAGTTGTTGAATGGGATGAGGATCAGGGCGATAAGAATTGCCCTGAGTGTCACGCCTGAAACGTTCTTTTCGGGTAGCTGCTTGTTCATTGAGAAATTCGAAATACGAGATTGGGCGAAAGAACACGAAAGCAAAGAAAGAAGCGGAAGCACGGGATGTTGGAGAGGGAGTTGGACTCCATCCCCCAGGCCAGTGGCAGAGGGGATGGAGTCCAACTCCATCCCCAACACTCCCTCCCCAACATCCCGGTCTGTGTTTCCGTGCCCTTCTGTGTTTCTGTGCTCTCTCCGCTTCTTACGTTCCGCTGATGGTCATTTCTGCGATCTTGAAGGTAGGGCTCACTATGGAGGACATGAACTTCGCGTCATTCGCCACCTGCTCGACGTTCAGCATCATGTCGAGCATGTTGCCGGCGATGGTGACTTCGTGTACGGGGAACGCCAGTTCGCCGTCCTTGATCCACATGCCCGACGCCCCGACCGAGAAGTCGCCGGTGACGACGCTGACGCCATGGCCGATCGTTTCGGTGACATAGAACCCATTCGATATCCCCCGGATGATCTCCTCCGGCGAGACGTCCGCCTGCTGCAGGTAGAAGTTCGTGGGCCCGACGGACGGCGTTCCGGAGTATCCGCGCCGGGAGTTGCCACTCGGGACTGCGCCGTACTTGCGGGCGGTCCGGGAATCATAGAAGTACATCTTGAGGACGCCGCCATCCACAACTGTCTTGCAGCGGGTGAGCAGGCCCTCGCCATCGAACGGCATCGAGCCGACACCCGAGGGCATGAGCGGATCGTCTATCAGCGTGACCAGCGGCGATGCTATCCGCTTGTCCAGCTTCTTCTTGAGGAATGACATGCCCCTGTGCGCGCCGTCACCGTCGAGCGCCGAGAAGACCGATCCCCAGAGCAGCGGGGCGGCGGTCCAGTCGAAGACCACGGGCGCCTTCTGCGTCTCGATCTTGCGCGCGCCGAGCTTCCCGACTGCTCGCCTCGCGGCCTCCCGACCGACGTATTCAGGCGTTTCGAGTTGGCTGAGGAACCGCTTGCCGGAGCCGTAGGAGCCGATCTCTTTGCCGCCATCCTGTTCCGCCAGCGGCGCACAGCCGATGCCGCACCGAGTGCTCTCCCTCGAGTAGAGGATGCCGTTCGAATTGGCGATCACGGACGTGCCGGAGTCGTTGCCGAAGCTGGCGCCATAGCTGTTCGTGATGCGGCTATCATACGCGAATGCCGCGCTCTCAGTCTCGCGAGCCATCTCGATCTTACGGTCGGTCGGCATACCGGCGATCGACGGATCGAATAGGTCGAGCTTAGGCGCGACTCCGCGACCGGCTTCGGGCAGGCCGTTGAACCGATCGCGGCCGGCGGACCGGGCGAGTTGGACCGTGGTCTTCACCAGGTCCTCAATGACACGGCCATCGAAATCGGTCGTGCTGGCGAAGGCCATCCGCTTGTCGACGAAGACACGGAGCCCGAGTCCCTTCGACGCCGACTGGGTGAGGGTTTCGACCTCCCCCATTCGGACGTTGACGTCGAATTCGTCGCCGGTCTGGAGGTAGACCTCAGCTTCGTCCGCGCCGGACCGCATCGCGGCCTTTACCACATCTTGTGCGAGTTGCCGATAATCCATCATCATACCTCTAGAACACAGATGACACGGATGAGGCACAGATAGCACAGATAGAATGCCGGAGACTTGGAGTAACGGATGTTCGCTGGATGTATTTCCAGTTCTCCACTACTCCGGTACTCCATCACTCCCATTCCCAATCCTCTGTGTCATCCTCTGCCATCTGTGTGATCTGTGTTCTACTCCGTAGCGGTTCCCCCGACGGTCATCTCGGAGACCTTGACGGTCGGCATGCCGACGGTCGTCGGGCGCCCTGGCCGCCTTTGCCGCATGTGCCGATCCCCGGGTCGAGCTTCAGGTCGGAGCCGACCATCACGACCTTCGTCAGGACGTCCGGCCCGTTGCCGATCAGGGTCGCGCCCCTGATCGGCGACGTGAGCTTGCCGTTCTCGATCAGATAGCCCTCGGTGATGCTGAAAGTAAAGTTGCCGTTCGTGATATCTACCTGACCGCCGCTGAAGTTCGCGGCGTAGACCCCCTGCTTGACCGACTTGACGATCTCCTCCGGGTCGGATTCACCGGCCTCCATGAAGAAGCACGTCATGCGCGGGATCGGGTAGTCGTGATAGCTCTGACGCCGGCCGTTGCCGGTGAGCGGAAGTCCGAGCAGCCCGCCGTTCAGACGGTCAGTCATGTACCCGCGAAGCACACCGTTCTCGATCAGCACCTTTCGCTGACCGGGAGTGCCCTCGTCGTCTATGTTGATGGTCCCCGAGCGCCGAGGATGGTGGCATCGTCCACCAGGGTGCAGATGTCGGTGGCGACCTTCTCCCCCAACCTGCCCGCGAAGATGCTCATGTTCTTTCGGATGAAATCAGCTTCGAGCCCGTGTCCGACCGCCTCGTGGAGCAGCACCCCACCCCATGCGTTCTTGATGACCACCGGCATCATCCCCGCGGGCGCCGGCACTGCATCGAGTTGAACGACCGCGATCCGAGCGGCTTCCCGACCGATCTCCTCCGGGGAGACCGCGTCGAAATACTCCATGCCGACCCGTCCGCCGCCTCCGTAGCTCCCACTGCGGCAAATGTCCTTCTCCGTCGCCAGGCATTGCATCCCCATGCGGATCATCGTCTGGCGGTCGGCGACCCAGAGTCCTTCGGAGTTGGCGACGACGATCTCCTTCGCCTCGTCCGAGAACGCGGCGTCGACCTGCTTGATGCGATGGTCATAGTCATAGGCAGCCTTGTTCGCGCGCTTAATGAGCGATATCTTCTGCTTGACCGGGCTTCCCGACGGGTCGATCTCGACGGTATAGAAGTTGGGGGCACTCTCAGGAGTGATGCTGATCGGGCTCTCATGACCCGATCCGGCGGCGATGAAGGCGGCGGTCCGAGCGGACTCGAGGAGGCTCTCCCTGTCAAGGCGGTCGGAATAGGCATATCCGGTCTTCTCGCCGGAGAGCACGCGGATCCCGACGCCCTGACTGACGCGCATCTCGGCGGACCGGATCTTGCGTTCCTCGAGGGGGATATTCGTACTCTTCGACCGTTGGATGTAGACCTCCGCGAAGTCGCCCCCGCGGCTCAAGGCGGCGGAGAGGAGCTTCTCGATCTCTTCCTTTGGCAGCAGAGCGGAGACTTCGAGTTCGGGTGCGATTCTGCTCGGCGAACCGGCTGTCAGTTCCATGTGGCATCCCTATTCGCAAAGGTAATGGACAACGGGTGAATGTTAGCAGAACGCCTCAACCTTCGTCAAGCTCAGGCCCTGGCGCGGGTGCATTTCCGCAGAGTGGGTCAGCCTCGCGTTATGCCACCAGAGTGGCTACTCGAGGAGAACGGTTGGGTGGTCTGCCAGGCTTCCCAAGCCCCAACCGTCTAGTCTCGAGTAGGTTTCTCTGGAAACCATAACGAGAGACGGTCGCCACCCACTCAACTCGAATGCACCCCCCTGGCGCCGTCCTCAACGACGAAGATGCCGGTGTCGGCCATCAGATTGGGGAGGAAACTGACGACGTGGCATTGGCCCTCACCGGTCGTGCGCAGGGGGATCTCCTTGAGGATTCGGAGGTCGGCTACCCGGCAGAAATCGCGAAAATCGGCCAGTGTCGCCAGGTGGATGTTCGGCGTGTCGTACCATTCGTACGGAAGCCTGGGACTCTTCGGCATGCGGCCCATGATCCCAAGCTGAAATCTTATCCGGAGGTAGCCGAAGTTCGGGAAGCTGATGATGCACTTCTTGCCGACCCGCGCCATCTCCTTGATGAGGAACAGGGGCCGCTGGAGAACCTGGATCGTGTTCGTCAGGATCACGTAATCGACGGACTGGTCTCCGTAATCCGCCAGTCCCTCGTTGAGGTTTCCGTGGTGGACGTTGAAGAGCCCCTTCGCAACGCACGACTGGATGCATTCTTCGGACAACTCGATCCCCTCGGCGCGGACGTTCTTGAGCGCCTTGAGAGCCTTTAGCAGGTCGCCCTCGCCACATCCGAGGTCCATCACCCGGCTGCCCTCGTCGATCAGGTCGATGATGACCTTGTGCTCGGGTGCCAGGTGCAGGACGGAGCCGTCTTCGTTCATTGTGGTTTCTTCGGCCATACTAACCCTTAGGTAAGTCCCCACCGTCAGTCCTGAGTGCGCCTCTGGGCGTGTAACGAAGGACGGCCTTACTGCACCGAGCCGTCCTTCGTTACACGCCCAGAGGCGCACTCAGGACTGACGGTTGCGCAGAATGACAGAGCTACCCCTTCTTGTACCCGTGCTCCAGGAAATTGCCGATCAGCCGGGTGAGCTGACCCGCCTCCAACAGGAACGCATCGTGCCCGTAGTCCGTCTCGATCTCCGTGTAGATCGCGTCGACGTTGTTGAACCTCAGGGCGCTGATGATCTCCTTCGACTGATAAGACGGGAAGAGCCAGTCGGACGAGAATGAAATCACCAGGAACTTCGATTTCGAGCCCGCGAACGCCTGCTTCAGCGTTCCGAACTGCTGCCCGAGGTCGAAGTAGTCCATCGCCTTGGAGATATACAGGTATGAGTTGGCGTCGAACCGCTTCACGAAGCTGTCGCCCTTGTAGCGCAGGTAGCTCTCGACCTGGAACTCGGTGACGAAATCGTATCCATACTCGGCCTTGTCCTGCAGGCGTCGCGCGAACTTTTGGTGCATCGACTTGTCGGACAGATAGGTGATGTGCCCGATCATCCGCGCGATCGAGAGTCCCCTGTGCGGGATCGTCTTGCCATAGTAGTCGCCGCCCATCCAGTCGGGATCGGACATGATCGCCTGCCTGCCGACCTCATCGAACGCGATCGCCTGTGCGGAAAGGCGCGCGGTCGTGGCAATCGGGACCGCGAGGCGGACCATTTCGGGGTAGCTGCAGACCCATTGCAGGACCTGCATCCCGCCCATCGAGCCGCCGATAACGCAGAGGAGCTTGTCGATGCCGAGGTGATCGAGCAGCGCCTTCTGGGCGTTCACCATATCCTGGATCGTGACGACCGGGAACGACAGCCCATACGGCCGCTCGGTCTGCGGGTTGATCGAACTCGGCCCGGTGGAACCCTTGCACCCACCGATGATATTCGCGCATACGACAAAGTACTTGCTGGTATCGATCCCCTTGCCGGGGCCGACCATGATGTCCCACCAGCCGCTCGGCTTCTCCTCGTCCGCGCTGCTGTAACCCGCTGCATGGGCGTCGCCGGAGAGCGCGTGGAGCACGAGGATGGTGTTGTCGCGGGCCTTATTCAACTCGCCGTAGGTCTCATAGGCGAGGGTAATCGGCCCGAGCTTCCGCCCGCATTCGAGTTCCATCTCGTTCGGCGGCTCGGCGAATGTGAAGGTCTTGGTCTCTACGATTCCGACGGATCCGTCCTCGATCATGGCGCTATTATCCATGATTGGGGGCACGGTCGTCAATCATTGGAGTGCGGCGTGTGGGAGGCGACTCCAGTCGGCGATGGCTCTGGTCAGCCTCTCGTTATGCCACCAGAGTGGCTACTCGAGGAGATCGGTTGTTCTGTTCCCGATCCCCAAAACCGTCTAGTCTCGAGTGCGCTCTCTGGAGCGTGTACCGAGTGACGGCCTGGCCGCGCAACCTGTCAGAAGTTGAACTTCCATCCGTGGACCATGAGGAAGATCCACACGTCGAGGACCGGATGCAGTATCGGCTCGTTCTCCCGGACGTACTGCTTCACCCGCTCCCAGTCCGCGACGGCGGTTTCCTTGTCGTCCCGCGCGCGAGCTTCGAGCGCTCGGGAGAGCATCGCGCAGATCTCGGCGTGATACCGCAGATACTCCCACGACCTCGACCAGCAGGGATTCGCCCTCGACCCATTCAGCTCGATCACCGGCATGAACTCCCGGATGACGCCGGGGATGTTACCCAGTCTCTCCGCTGCCTCGGGATCGACTGCGGGCTTCTCGCCGCGCATGTACACGGGGTCGAAGAGATCGGTGAGCCGTGTCAGATACGCCCTGCACGCCGCTCCGTCGGGGCCGAACGCGCTCTCGAAGTAGTCCTGAGCGATCTCATCGAACCCGAGGTCGCGCTTCCAGAGCGTCCGAGCCATGACGGTCATCGGCAGCCCGGTCGGGAGCCAGGCGCGCTGGACCTGGCAACTGCTCAGGCCGTTCAGCCCGAGGTCCCTCAGGCCCTTCATGTCGAGGCCGAGGATCCGGGCCGTCTGCATGTAGCCGGGGTCGTGGACGTGGTCCCACATGAGGTGGTAGTCGAAATCGAAGCTGTCGCCCTGGAAGAGTCTCTGCCACTCGCGGAGGAAAGCCACGTTCGCATCGACACTCTTCGGGAACTCGAGCTTGTTCCGCTTGAACTCGGGCAACTCCAGCGGCTGTAGGGGCGTGCCTTGTGCCGCCCGGCACGTCGGATCGGGCGGCACAAGGCACGCCCCTACAGCCTCGTCCACAAATGCCGAGCTGTAGGTCCGGGTGATCGGCGCAAACATCAGAATGAATCGGTCGGGATTGGCGAATCGCTCGTGCTCCGGCGGCCAAAGCAGGTCGACGTAGATCAGGAAGACGATCCGCGTGTTCAGCCCTCTGCCGGTCAGCATTTCGTCGAGTTCGTTCAGCATTCGGACGTAGAAGTCCGACGGGCGGGTATCCCGACACAACTCGCACTCGCAGTGATTGTTCACGCCGTCCGCGAGCCAGAAGTGCATGATGTCGATCTGCGGATGACCCTGGGCATAGTCGGCGATCTCCTCGACGACGATCCGGCGCGCCTCGGGGTTGCCGTAGCAGAGGTTGGTGTTCAGGGCGAATCCGCCGAAGAGTTCACGCTTGCCGTTGATCTCCGCGAGGTACTTTCGCGCCGACTCGGGAATCTCGCCCTCGTACTTCACCCATCCCGTGCCGCTGATCCCGAACGGCTCGCAGGTCCATCCATGGCCGACCGCGTGATAGAGCAGGCCGCGTTTCTTGATCTCATCGACCGCCCGCGCCGTATACTCACGCGCCTGCTCGATCGAGATCGGCTCGCTCGCCATCAGAGGATTGTTCTCGTGCGAGTACCAGCGGTCGAAGAACGTGTGTCCCTCGCGGAACTGGATGAAGTAGCCGTTCATCCCGACCCTGGGCAGCCATTCGATGTTGTCGCGGACGTGCTCGAAGCTGACCGCGCCCTCGATGCAGAGGCACCTGTGGCGGTAGGACGGCGTCTCGGATAGCTTGATCGGCGGAAGATCGGAGCGGGGGGGAATATGTTCACCGGAAGCGCCGGGACGGACCCACCGGCATCCGAGTTCGGTCAGGTATCGGTAGACGGCCAGGAGGACGCTTCTGGGGTTGTTCCCGGCGATGAATCCTCGACCATCCGCCACGTCGATGCTGATGGCGTCATCCACGAGGGGATCAGCCACCGTCGGCATCTCGATCGCGAGGTCGGACGCCAGCCCGACGTTGATCCCCTCCGCCGACTTCCCGATCGTGATCGAGGCATCAGCCCCGGTCATCCGCCCGAGGTACTTCGCCAGTTCCCCCGCGGCATACCGAACCGTCTGATGCTCCCCGATGCAGTTGACCTGAATGCTCATGCCGTCCCCATTCGTGTTCGGCCACCGAAGGCAGATAACCTAGCGCCTGTTAACCCCTCTTTACCGAAAACAACGCAACCCGGGTTTCCCCGTTATTCGTCCATTCGTGCGATTCGTGTTTCCCCCAGCCTACCCGCACGCCGCCTTGATATGCTCTATCCCAAAGCAGTGCTTCGCGAACAGGTAACCCTCGGTCGCCACCTCGCCGAACAGATCGGGGACGCCAAGCCGCTTGACCGGCGTCGGAAGCTGCTCCGAAAGGACCTCGCAGACCGCGCTCCCCGAGCCCGCCGATGATATTCTGGTTCTCGACACTCACGACCTTGCCGGTCTTCTTCGCCGACTCCACGAGGGTCGCCGCGTCGAACGGCTTCACTGAGGGGTAATGGAGCAGGTCGACGGAGACTCCGCCCGCCGCCAGATCGGCCGCCGCCTGGACCGCGAACTGCGTCATGTAGCCCGTGGTGACCAGCGTAACGTCCCCGCCGTCGCGGACCTTCACTGCCTTGTCCGGGTCGAAGCGATAGGTATCATCGAAGACGGCAGGCTGTTTCGCCCTGCTGAGCTGCATGTAGACCGGCCCCTCGTGAGCGGCCATCCACCTCAGGCAGGAGCGCAATTCGTACACGTCGCACGGCGATAGAACGATCATGTTCGGCATCGCGCGCATGATCGCCAAGTCCTGGAAGCACATGTGCGTGCCCCCATTCGGACCGGCGGTGATTCCGGGAGCCGTGCCGACAACCTTGACATTGGTGTTCGCATAGGCCACCGAGATCGTGACCTGATCGTACGCGCGTCGGGTGGCAAATGGGGTGAAACTCGCGCAGAACGGGATCTTCCCCTCGACCGCGAGTCCGGATGCGATGCCGATCATGTCGGCCTCGGCGACCCCGGCATTGACGAACCGGTCCGGGTGCTCCTTGACGAACGCCGGATTCGTCCCGGTCGCCTTGCTCAGGTCGGCCTCCATGACGACGATGTTCGGGTTCTCGTTCGCCAGCTCTATCAGTGTCCGCGCATAGACCGCGCGCATTTCGAGTTCATGTAAGTTTTCGCTCATGTCGTTATCCTTTCAGAACACAGATCGAACAGATGAAAAAACGGATGGAACAGATGGGAATTTATGAGGAAGCCAGGAACGCAAGGAAAGTACCCTCCTGGATTCCTATCTTCCTGGTTTCCTGATAGAAGTCTTTTTCTGTGTCATCCTCCGCCATCTGTGCAATCTTCTAGGAAGAAGCCAGGAACGCAAGGAAAGTACCCTCCTGGATTCCTATCTTCCTGGTTTCCTGATAGAAGCCTTTATCTGTGTCATCCTCCGCTATCTGTGCTATCTGTGTTCCAATCCCTCAGTACGGCAGCGTGTATTCCGTCAGGTCCAGGGCGCTCATGTACTTGTCGTAGGCTTCCTGGTCACTCACCTTGATGTTATGGCTCGCGGGTGTGTTCTCGACTGCGCAGCAGCCTTTCGCCTTGATCGTGTGGGCGAGGATCATCACCGGCTTGCCTGTGATCTTCTTCGCATGGTTGATCGTCTTGTAGATGTCGTCCCAATCGTGGCCGTCCATCTCGAGGACGTGCCAGTTGAACGCGCGCCACTTGTCGGCGAGCGGCTCGAGGGTGAGGATGTCGTCGGTGAAGCCGTCGATCTGAAGCTTATTGTAGTCGCAGATCGCGATCAGGTTGTCGAGTTTGTTGTGGCCGCCGAACATCGCGGCCTCCCAAATCTGTCCCTCGTTGCTCTCACCGTCGCCGATGATGCAGAAAACCTTGTGCGCGCGGCCGTCCATCCGCGCGGCGAGAGCCATCCCGCACGCGGCGGAGAGTCCCTGACCGAGCGAACCGGCGGTCATATCCACGCCGGGAGTCCGCAGGCGGTCCATGTGGCTCGGGAGCAAAGTCCCGTCATCGTTCAGCGTCTTCAGCATCTCCTTGGGGAAGTATCCCTTGTAGGCGAGCGACACATATGCCACCGGCCCGGCATGCCCCTTGGAGAGCACGAGACGGTCGCGGTCCTGCCACTTGGGGTTCGACGGATCGACGTTCATCACGCGCCAGTACAGCGAGATCATGACCTCGACGAGGCTGAGCGCGCCTCCGAGGTGCCCCGATCCGGCGCGGCATATCATGTCGGTGATGACGTACCGGAACTCGCCGGCAAGCCGGTCGAACTCCTGACGATCGAAGTTATCTTGCATGTGATTCTCCCTCATACTCATACTCGTACTCAAAACCGGGCGAAGCATTGGCGACTAGAGTCCGACAAATGTGCAATCCGACGGGCCAATGCTTCGCCCCTACATGATCCCCATGGGCGCGTCCACCGTAGTGGCCGTGCCTCCGTGCCGGCCCTCGGCATGGCATGGCCGGCACGGAGGCACGGCCACTACGGGTCGGCGGACGACGGAGGATTGCTACAGCATTTGCAGATAAAGCTGCTTCAACTCCTCGGCGCGAACCTGCCTGGGGTTATTATTCATCACGGGGTGGAAGCTTGCCTGCACGAGCGCATCGATTTCTCCCTCGGCGACACCCGCCTCGCGCAGGGTCGTCGCCAGGCCGGACTGCGACTTCAGTGAGGCAATCGCATCGGCCAGCGCATCCATATCCTTGAACCCTGCCGACTGTGCGAGTGCGACGCCTCGCTCGCCCATCTCCTCGCTGTTGAACCGGACGAAATGGTCGAGCGTCATGGCGCACGCGACCCCATGAGGCAGGTGATATTTGCTCGACAGCGGGTATGAGCACGCGTGGACCGCCGCGTTCTTCGGCAGTTGAAACGCCAGGCCACCGAGGAGCGCGGTCATCGACATGCCCTCGCGCGCCTCACGGTTGCCAGGATTGTCGAGCACGAGCGGGAAATGCCTGAAGAAGAGCCTCACCGCCTCCAATGCCATCAGGTCGCAGATCGGCTGATGGTTCTTCGACCAGTAGCCCTCGATCGCGTGTGCAAGCGCATCGAACCCCGTCGCGGCCGTCACTTTGGGCGGCATCGTGAACGTCAGCTCCGGGTCGATCAGCGCGACCCTGGGAAAGAAGTTGTCGTGGATCAGCGGCGTCTTGACGCCCTTCTCAGGGTCGTCGAGCACGGCGATCGGCGTGACCTCGCTCCCGGTCCCGGCGGTCGTCGGGAGCGCGATCAGCGGGAGGTGGCGCTCGTCGAGCTTCTCTCCGCCGGAGTGATACCTGCTCGTCGGCCCACCTTGGACCGCCACCGAGGAGGCCGCCTTGGCACAGTCGAGGGCGCTTCCTCCTCCCAGCGCGATCACGACATCGGCGGAGTGAGCGTTGATCGTCTCCGCGAGCTTATCGACCGACGAAACGGTCGGATTCGGCTCGACCTCCGAGAAGAGCCGCGCATCCGGCCCGAGCATCTCGATGATCTCGGCGGTCGCGGGATATCCCTTGACCCCCGGATCGGTGACCAGGACCGCCCGCTTGCCGAATCGCTCGACGATCTCCGGGAGCGCCTTTCGCTCTCCGATTCCGAAACGTATCTCAGTCGGTTGCTTGTAGTTCCACATGTTTGTCTCCAGAGAACACAGAAGCACAGAAGGGACACAGAAACACGGAAAAGGCTTTTCTCAGGAAACCAGGAAGATAGGAATCCTCCCCCGATGTTGGGGATGGAGTTGGACTCCATCCCCAACATCGCTCGTCTCCTTCCTGGCTTCCTATCTTCCTGGTTTCCTTCTAGAATTCCGTGTTCTCCATGTTCAGGCTTTGCCCTCCGAGCCGAGGGCACGGATGAGCGCCTTCATGTCGAGTTTCAGCCGGTCCTTGACCGCCTGCATGATCTTCCAGGGATGGCCCTTGTGATCGAGTGTGTCGGCGTATTCCTCGAAATAGGCGATGTAGTTCGCGCGGAAGCCCTCGCCGAAGTTGATCTTCGCCATCCCCGCCGCCGCGAGTTTCGAGAGCAGGTCGTCGGGGATGCCGCACGTCCCATGCTGGACAAGCGGTACGGACACCTTCCCTTTCAACTCGCGGACGAGATCGAGGTCGATGTCATCCTGAACATCGAAGATGCCGTGGATCGTGCCGTTCGCCACCGCGAGCATATCGACGCCGGTCTGCTCGACGAAATACACCGCCTCAGCCGGTTCGGTGCAGCCGGCCTTCCCGCCGCCGGAATGGACTCCGCCTGCGACATGGCCGATCTCCGCCTCGACCGCGATACCCAGCGGCCTGACCGCCTCGATGACCTTCTTCGTCAGTGCGATGTTCTCCTCCAGGGGGAGATGCGAGCCGTCGATCATCACGCCGGTGTATCCGGCCCGGACGGACGCCATCACCGAATCGAGGCTCATCCCATGATCGAGGTGCAGGGCGATAGGAACGGTGGCATTCTGAGCGAGGTGCCGCGCCTGGATCGCGCAGTACTCGAACCCTCGATAGGCGACGTTCGGCTCGTAGGTCTGCAGGATGAGCGGCGACCGCATCTCCTCCGCGGCCTCGATCGCGGCCCGAGCGATGTCGTATGTCCCGCCGTTCGAGTTGAACGCCGGAACGGCATATCCGCCGTCCCGCGCCTTATCAACCAGTGTCTTCGTGCTGCGGAATCTCATGGAAAACCCCCCAAGTGTGTGGGAGTGTGGGGGTATGGGAGTATGGGAGTCCGGAGCACTCCCATACTCCCATACCCCCACACTCCCTTACTCCGCTTCTTCCCCCGTGTCAAGCGTGATATTCACGAGCGGGGGGTCGGCGGCCAGGTCGGTGAGGATGACCTGCACGTTCGGATGCTCCTGCACCAGCGACGCGGGGCAGTCTTTGCTCACCGGCCCGAAGATCGAGCGGCGCATCGTGCCCGAATGCCATGTGCGCATGAACGTGAGGCAGATCTTCTTCGAGGCGAGGATCTCCTTCATGCCGACCGTCACCGCGCGCCTCGGGATAATGTCCCAGTCGCCGTGAGTGCCGCCCATCGCCATCTGCGTGCAGCTCTCGCGCGAGACGTTGTGGATCCGCGCCTGGCAGTTGCGTACCCAGTCGAGGTCTTTCTCTGTCTCCTCGGGCTCGGGCGGATCGTTGAACGCCAAGTGGCCGCTGATTCCCACTCCGCCGAAGCAGATATCGACGCCGCCGTTCGACATCACCCGTTCGGTGTACTCCGCGAGCATTTCGGGGTACGGCCAGACGATGCTGTCCATCGAGAAGCCAAGCGCCGGATCAAGCTGCGAAACCAGCGACTCCCGCATAAACGCCTTGAAGCTCAGGGGATGCTCTTCCGTAATCGGGATGCAGCCCTCATCGAGGTACTCGTCCATCATGAACGCGGTGAGCCTGCCGAGTGAGATGCGCTCTCTGTTGCATAGATCGGCGAGCGGCTCGTACATGAGCGGCCCGACCGGTAGAATGAGCGCCGAATCGCGACCCGCCTCGTTGTTCGCCTTGATCGTATCGGCGATCAGGCGCGCGGCTGCGTGGTTCAGCGCGGCATGGTCCTTCACGATCTTATAGGGGAAGGGACAGCGCTCCTCGAACTGTGCCCTCGTGATGTTGTAGCAGTCCATATAGTCCTCCGCCTCCTGGTTGTGTCGCCCATTACTGTATAACATAAGACTGTTTTCTGTCAACCGATCGAAGGAGGCTCTTTGACTCCCAATCGCCGGTCGCGTACAATTGCGAAAGGAGTTGGGAGGCCGGTCGCGATGACTTCTGAGACTACTACATATTGCGCCAGACACCCGAAGAGGGAAACCGCCCTGACGTGCGCCTCGTGCGGCACGCCGATCTGCCCCGACTGCATGGTCGTGACGCCTGTTGGTATGAAGTGCCCGCCGTGCGGACGGAATGCTAACTCGCCGCTGACCAGGGTGGCGCCGCATCGGTTCGCCCTCGCATTCGTGGCTTCGATGCTGACGGGTGTCGGTGCGCTGATCCTCTCTGAGATCGGCCTCTTCGCGATCTTTCTGGCGACGATGTACGGCTACTTCGCAGGCGGGATCATCCTCAAGGCGTCGGGGATGAAGCGGGGACTCAAGCTGGAGATCGCCGCCGGAGTCGGAGTCGTGCTCGGGGCGGTGATTCCGAAGCTCGGTCTGTACCTGATGGCGCGACGTGCCGCGCCGACCGCCCACCTCGGGTTGATCGACCTGCTCGACCTCTACGCCTTGGTCGTGGTGGGAGTTACCACCGCCTGCGTGGTCTCGAAGATAAGGTACCTGTAGGAGTCCAGTGCCCGCAATCGTAATCGTAATCGGTCCGGGGCGAAGCATTGGCGATGCTCCCCGCAGGCCGGTTGCTACCCGATGGGCCAATGCTTCGCCCCTACATCCATCGTTCACCGTTTACTGATCACCGCTTACCGAACACTGCCTTTATCCCCTCCAGCTTCATCTCGCCCTCGCCCTTGGTAGGCGCGACGATTCCGCCCTCGCCGAACTCGTTCCATGCATAGATGAGGAGCGCCTTCTGACAGCCTCCTTCCACCGGGAAGCCGAGCTTCGGGTACTTGTCGAGCGCGGATTTCACGCCCCTGAGGGCGGCGGTCCACTGCTTCCGGTTCGGGAGATCGAACGACGGCCTCGGATCCTTCCATGGTCGAGGGTCCCATCCCGCCGGGACGAACGGCACGTAGGGCTTCTCGCTCCCTTCGCCGTATGCCTTCCAACCGTCCTGAGCCAGCTTGAGGAGGTCCTCGTACGGATACGGCTCGGCGCGCTGCGGGAGGTCCGGCACGACCATGTAGGTCGTCAGGAAATCGTACGGCGCGACGACCGGTCCCGTCGTGAGGCCGGTCAAGACCCCCTGAACCGATGAGCGGATTCGGGACGCCGCATTCCCTGCATATCCGGCGAAGGGTGTCGAGCCGGGCGACGACCTTCGCCGGGTCGTTCCCGTTCTGCTGGAGAAAGAACTCTGCGCCGTGGACCTTGAACACCGGTCGCCCGCCGACCCTGAGATAGCTCGGATGCTTCATCGCGGCGACCCACTCCCGGCATCCGGCCTCCCATCGCTCGTCGGTATCGAGCACGAACGGCGGATGGTTGACGTACTCGATGGTGAAGCTCATCCGCTTGGCATTCGGCGACGCCATGAACGTGCGCAGGCCCTCGTTGAGCATCTCGGCATGAGGCTCGGCAGGCTTGCCCGGAATCTGCGGGTACCAGAGGATCTGGAAGAAGTCGACGCCGTGCGCAGACGCCGCGTTGATCTCCCTGTCCATCGTGGCCTGCTCATTGTATTCGCCGAGCGTCGGGACTCGCCCCGGGAAGTCAAGCCGCCAGTCCTTGCCGCCGACATTCCACTTGTTGGGCAACTCCCGCCACCACCCGGCGAAGTAGTACACCCCGACCAGGTACTCGTCCTTCGGCATGGCTTTCCCCCAGGCATGTGACGTTATCAGCAGGCAGAACAAGACGATGAGACCGATGGGACGGATGGGACATATGTGCCGACAAGCCATGGTTATCACCTCTGAGGGTTGGTTCGGTGGAGGGGTGGGAGATTCCTGTCGGACCGGTCTCGGGGAGGGCGAGGCTCCGTCCGAGCCATGTTGCGGCGCGTGGCTCGGACGGAGCCTCGCCCTCCCCCGCACATAGCAGAGGGGCAGGAGTGCAACTCCTGCCCCAACGATCCTATCTCTTGTTTTTCTCCGTGTCCTCCGTGCCTCCGTGGTTACTTACGCCACGAGTTCTCGGCCAAGAATCGCCTCGAGGTCGGCCTCCGGCGTGGTGATCGGCGCGATGTTGAACTTCTCGACCAGCACGTTCAGCACCGGCGGGGTGACGAACGCCGGCAGGCTCGGCCCGAGGCGGATGTTCTTGATGCCCAGGTGCAGCAGCGTCAGCAGGATCGCCACCGCCTTCTGCTCGTACCAGGACAGGACCAGCGAGAGCGGCAGGTCGTTGACGCCGCACTCGAACGCCTCGGCCAGCGCCACCGCGATCTGGATCGCCGAGTAGGCGTCGTTGCACTGGCCGATGTCGAGCAGCCGCGGGATGCCGCCGATGTCGCCGAAGTCGAGCTTGTTGAAGCGGTACTTGCCGCAGGCCAGCGTCAGGATGACGCAGTCCTTCGGCACCTGTCTGCGGCGAACTCGGTGTAGTAGTTGCGGCCCGGCTTCGCGCCGTCGCAGCCGCCGATCGAGGAAGAAGTGCTTGATCGCGCCCGCTCTTGACCGCGTCGATGACCTTGTCCGGCCACGCCCAGCACCGCGTTGCGGCCGAAGCCGACGAGTGATCGTCTTCTCCGGCGCGTCCTCGGCGAAGCCCGGCGCGGCCAGCGCCGCCTCGATCACCGGCGCGAAGTCGCGGTTCGGCGATGTGCTCGACGCCCGGCCAGGCCACCAGCCCGCTGGTGAAGATGCGGCCCTTGTAGGCTCTCCTGCGGCTTCTGGATGCAGTTGGTGGTCATCAGGATCGCGCCGGGGAACGCGTCGAACTCCTGCGCCTGGTCCTGCCACGCGCCGCCGTAGTTGCCGACCAGGTGCTTGTACTTCTTCAGCTCCGGGATAGCCGTGCGCGGGCAGCATCTCGCCGTGCGTGTAGACGTTGATGCCCTTGCCCTCGGTCTGCTTGAGCAGCTCCTCGAGGTCCTTCAGGTCGTGGCCGGAGACGAGGATGCGCCTTGCCCTTGACCGGCGTGACGCGGACCGGCGTCGGCTCGGGATGGCCGTAGGCGCCGGTGTTGGCCGCGTCGAGCAGCTCCATCACCTTGAGGTTCACCTCGCCGGCCTTCAGCGCCCATGCCGAGCGAGCTCGTCGACGCGTCGGGTTCGGCTTGCGTCAGGAAGTCGAGCGCCTCGTGGAACGGTCGCATAGACGCCGTCGTCCTCCTGGCCGAGGATCCGCGCGTGGTCGGCATAGGCCGCCGCGCCCTTGAGGCCGTAGATGACCAGTTCCTGCAGACCGGTGACGTCGTCGCCCGCGCGGCATGCGCCCCTCGATGCCGATCGCGGCTCCCTGCGCGACGAGTCCCTCGATCGTGGCCTCGGGGACCCACGCCGCCGGTCCGCCGAGCGTCTCGGGGTTGCCGGTCGGCGCCCTCGTAGAGCTTCTTCGCCCGGTCGCGCATCTCCGCGGCCTTCAGGATGAACTCCCTGAGTCGCTCCGGGTCGAAGTCCACGTTGGTCACCGTGGCGAACAGCGCCTCGACGACGAACCGGTCGATCTCGCGGTCCGCGCGCCGGGCTGCCGGGCCCGGTGGGCGTACATCGAGATGCCCTTGGTCGCATGCGTACAGCAGGTCCTGGAGCGCGGCGGTCGTCGGGTCCTTGCCGCAGACGCCCTGAATCGTGCAGCCGGTTCCCTTTGCCGTCTGTTCGCACTGGTAGCAGAACATACTCATTCTCTACAATCGTCCTTTCTGTATGATCTTCCGGTCCCCTGTAGTGGCCGTGCCTCTGTGCAGGCCTCCGAGGTACCATGGCCGGCACGGAGGCGCGGCCACTACAGGGGTCCTCAGGTTTGCCCGACTGGTTTCGCCAGTTGAGCGAGAGTTGTGCCGGACAGATATGCTCTTACCTGCCCGTTCACTGATTCGACCAAACCTCCCAACACGCAGTTCTTTCCATCGCATGCAGGATGTCCGAGCAGGCAGTCGCTCGGGCGATACGGCCCCTCGATCGCCTCGAAGACTTCCATCAGGGTGATCTCCGCCGGCGACTTGGCCAGCTTGAACCCGCCGGTGGGACCTCGGAAAGCATCGACGAGCCCGGCCTTGGCGAGTTCCTGCCGAACCTTGGCGAGGTGGTTTTCGGATATCGACAGCGAGTTGGCGATCTCATGCGTCGAGATCAGCCTGTCGGGATCTCGGGCCAACATCGCCATCGCATGGAATGCCAATACTGCGGCCTCCGATATGTGGAGCATCCTCGGCGTCATACGCGCGTTCCCCTCAATTCCTGCATTCAGGTACGTTTATACCCAAATATTCGGGTTTTGTCAACATCTTCTGCACTTTTTTTTCGCGAGCGATCTTGTGGCGTAGTGGCCGTGCCTCTGTGCCGGCCTCACCACGCCGGTGGCCGGCACAGAGGCACGGCCACTACACCAATACCGGCTACTGAGCGGCCACCTTGTAGACGTGGACTTCGAGCGGCTTGAAGTCGTCCTGCCAGACGCCCTTCTCGGCGGCGACCGAGCGCTTCTCGAAGAGTACCTCGACCGGAGCCGAGGCCGTCATCCCCGGCAGTGAGAGCTTCATGGTGCATGGCTTGGTGTCATGGTTCACCGCGAAGACGTAGGTCTCGCCACTCAGCTTCTTGACCATGATGTCGATCGGCGTGTCTTTGGGTTCGATGGTCGGCATCACCTGCGAGTCCGGGGTGAGCAGCACCGGGGTCAGGTCGTGCATCTCGCCGGCGAGTCGCTTCATATACGCCCAATGGTCCGGGTAGTCTCGGATGTAGTACTTCGAGGCGGTGTGCGCCCAGTAGATGATTCCCTTCGCGCCGTGGACGAGCGCCAGGTAGGTCATGCAGCGCTCCTCCTCGTTCGTCGGGCGGTGGACTCCATCCACCTTGCCGGTCCGCCAGACATTCCAGTCGAACGCCTGCGGGATCGTCCAGACCGGCTTGTCCTTCTCGATGGCCTTCACCGCGCCTGAGACGGTATTAGTCACATATGTCACCGGCGAATGAGGGATCGGATAGGGGTCGATCCACATGATGTCGGTGCAGGTCCGATATTTGGCAGCCGCGCCGGGGCTCATGATGACGAGCGAGCAGGGATGATCGGGGTCGGTTTCCCTCACGATCTGGTACAACTCGCGGGTCTTGTCCACAGCCGCCTTGCCGATCCCCTCAGGCTCGTCCACAAGGTACCAGCCCAACAGCGCAGGGTGATCTCTCCTCGCGATGACATCCTTCGCGGCATTCGCCAGAGTCACATCCGCGCCGACCACGCTGAACGGACCCGTCGGGTATACGAACGCCTTGATCCCGTTCCGACCGGCGGCATCGAGCAGTGGAGTGACCGTTTCGACCGTGTAGGCATAGAAGACCGTCGTGTTGAAGCCGGCCTCGCTCGCCTCGCGGAGGACCGAGTCGTGATCCGTGCCCTTGCCGTCCTGGAGCGTATACATGCCCACCGGGAAGTATGGCTTGCCGTCCACCGTGAGGAAGCCGTTCGCATCGAATCCGACAGGCGCATCGGGCGCATACGGCATGGGGCGGCTTCTCGCCGGGTAGATCACCTTGCCGTCCTGCTTCAACTCGACCTGGATGTAGTATCGACCGGCGGCCCGGTTCGACAGGTCGAAGCTCACCGGCGTCGGATTCGCGGGAGGCGGCTTGATGGTCGCGACCTCGACCGGCGCAGTCACCCCGGCGGCGAGGAGCGAGACCAGCAGTTCGCAGGTCGCCGCCTGCTCAGGGGAGACGTTCACCTTTACGGACGCCTCGGCCTTCTTGTGGTAGACGGCATACATCGCCTCTTCGATGACCACCGGCCCAGGCACCGCGAAGTCTCGTCCGATCGAATAGAGGTACCGCCCCTTCATGTCCTCGACCCTGGCATTGAACCTGAACTGGCCCGGGCCGCCCATATCGAGCGTGAACGAGCCGACGGCATTCCTCCCGGGCTGAACGATGACGTATTCGGTGTTGCCCGCCATGTTCGCAGCGCCGGTGACGTTGTAGGCGAAGCGGAGTTGTATTTTGCTCTTCGACTTGTTCGTAATCGTGAATGGAGTCGTCTGCTTCCCGACATAGAGCGTCTCGGGCAGCTTGAGGTCCATCGTGACGTACGAGTTGTCCGCCGCGGGGATGATCAACTCTCCCAGGCGCGACGGATTGATGAACAGATCCGGGGTCGGCGACCACGAACTCAGTTCCCGAGCGCCCGCGACCCGCTCCCTGGCGAAGTTCACGCCCAGACAAGGGCTCTCATCCGGCATGACGCCGAGCGACGAGAACGGCAGCTTGATCTCGACGTACCACTCCTTCTTGCCCTGGGATCCCGCGGCCTCCCACTCGCCGTTCCAGGCGGGGTCCTCCGCCATTACGCCCTGAGTGATCCTGACGGTCTCGTCATAGCGCACACCCGTGGCGTTGACGACGAGGTGGAGCAGCCCCTGCCTGTCGTTGGTCGGATCGATGATCACTTCGACCGAGTCGTCGGTCCACACCTGTGAGTCTCGTTCGGTCTGCTTTGCCGAGAGCTGATCCATATTCGGCTCGATGCATCTGAAGCCGACGTAGAGCGACTGGCCGTCGGTCAGCACCTTGACGTAAGTCGGCGCGGCGGGCTTCTCGTCGGAGTTCACCAGTGTGAAGCCGGAGATCTCGCGAGCCTTTGACCAGGCGGCGTCATTCAGCTTGCCGTCGATGACCGGCGGCTTTGTGATGCGCTGGGCGACCGCTCGTGCGGGGACGGCATCGGCGGACCACGAGCATGCGGTGGCTCCGATCAGAATGATGAGACCGAGGCATATCGAGCAGACTCTCATTTCCTTCCTCCTCCACAGTGCGGGCCGGGACAGAGCCACGGCCCCTACGGCACGGGCCGGGACAGAGCCGCGGCCCCTACGGGCACGGGCCGGGACAGAGCCGCGGCCCCTACGGGCTTTGATGGAATGGCTTGGTCGATCGCCAACTGTCGAGGCTACATTACGCCGGGAATGGGGTTTGTCCTTCTGTGCGGAACGTTGGATGTAGTGGCCGCGCCTCAGTGCCGGCCATGCCGCGCCTCAGTGCCGGCCATGCAAGGTTGGGAGGCCGGCACGGAGGCACGGCCACTACAACGGAAGGCAGCAGGGTCACTCGACTTCGGTGAAGACCGAGAGCTGACGGTCGAATTCCGATAGCGGCTTGAGGAGCTTCTCCATGACGACCGTCGTGCCCTCAGGGCCGGTCGCGAGCTTGACGTGGTCGCACACGCGGAGGATCAGCGTGTATCCGAGGCCCATCGAGGCGCGAGTCGTGAATCCCGCGAGCAGGGCCACCTTGGGGATGATGAAGGTGTCTATCCCCTTGCCGCGATCTACGACGGCAGTCCAGATAGAGCCCTCTTTCCGGCCGACGTACAGCCAGCCCTCTCCGGCATGCTTCACCGCGTTGCTGAGCGCCTCACCGAGTGCCAGCTCGAACTCCCGCAAGGAGTTCTCTTGCATTCCTGCTTGACTGCAGTATCCCATCGCCTCATGCCGTGCCTCGGCCAGGTCGTAGGAGGCCGACACGTGGATGGAGATGTCCGGATCGCGGACCCAGTCCCTGGCGTCGGCGGGATCGGTGATCTCGAACTTGCCTCCGGTCACGGCGAGGATGGTCTCACGGTAGAACCGCCGCTTGTCCCTTTCGACCTCGACGGCCTGTTCGCGTCTCTCCGTCTCCACGCGTTTCCTCTCGGTGATATCGCGCGCGATGGCCACACCCATCACTCTCTTGCCGACTTTCACGGTCCGCGAGCTGATCTCGACCGGGATCTCGGAGCCGTCCTTCGCGACCTGACAGGTCTCATAGACGACGCGGCCCCTTTCCCAAAGCTCGCGAATGGCATCGCGATGCTCATCGCGCAGATCCGGTGCAATCAGTTCAGTCGGCTCCATCTTCTTGAGCTGAGACAGCGTGTACCCGAGGCGTTCCACCGCGGCCTGATTGGCGGCGATGAACCGACCCGGATGGCCGTCCTCGAGATAGAACAGCAGGATCGCATCGTTCACACCGTCGAAGACCAACGCGACCTGAGCTTCGGTGTGCAGGATGCGCTTGATCGCGCGCTTCACAAGCATGTAGAGCAGCGCCGCCGTGATCAGCACGAATGCGAGCCCCTTGACTATGGAGAGCGAGACCAACAGCCTGGGATTCCTCACGCCGAGGAGCAGCAAATCGGACAAGAAGATCCAGAGTGCTGACACTACAATGTATATGAGAGTGATCCGTACTGCGGAGGCGTCGCGTTTTTCTACAGAGTACTCCATGAATAATATCCTCAGGGGACTCTTACCCAGTTGCCCGCACTGTTATACCTGGGGCTGTTGGTCAGCTAGTAGCGCGAGCGGCGTCCGTTGCTTTCTCGAACAACTCCACGTCTTCCCGGAGCATGTTCGGGTTGTGCTCGGTGTAGACGCCGACGCAGACCGCATCGGTCGGGCGCATCGCACGGGCCGCGAACTGGAACGCCTCGGTGGGATCGTTTCGTCCGGCGGCGAGGATCTTGTAGTGGAACGCAGGCCTCAGATCCCTCCGTCGGGCGGTATGTTGCCGTCTCTGATCTTAGCAGGAGGTACCACCGAGATGAACAGGTTCTCGCACGGTCGGCCCTGGATCGTAACCCGGTAGATGTCCATGCCTCCCGATGTGCCGACTTTGTTCGTGGGCGGTCGGATGGCGACCTTGGCCCACTCCGACGGCACACGGACCTCGATGGTGGTCTTTCTCCATCCCGCCCAGCGTTTTGCGGGCTCCATGATGTACATCAGCCCGAACCATTTCCCAGGCCCACGATAGATCCCGCCGAGACTCTGGGCGTACTGCACGATGAGCTTATGCGTCTTCTCCGGCTGAAGGGTTATTGGGAAGCGGAATACTCCAAAAGATGGCTCCCACCCGAGCAGAGCACCCATCATATCCATGAGCTGGTTCGTGTCCGGGTCGAGCAGCACGGGCTCGTGGCCCCAGCGCTCCGAGAGAATCTCGTACACATCGATCGGCTCGTAAGTGGGGTCGAGCCACTTCAGCGCATTCTGGACGAGTTCTTCGAGACTGTTCCCGGTCGCACTCGGGATAACACCGAGCAGCCCCCCGGCAAGGAACTCTCCCTCAAAGGGACCCTCACGGGGAATGATCTTGTTCTTTGTCAGCCACAGGCCGAGTCGGCCAGCGCCTGCATCCTCCAGCCATTCTCGCTCGTACCTGGCCAGGTCTTTGTCCTTCTCCCGGTTCTCCGCGTTGTCAAACAGCATCTTCGCATTCTCTACAGCGTCTCTGCAGGTGGCCTCGACCTGGTTCTTCAGCTCGGGTTTGGAGTCGAGCAGCTTGTCGATCTGCGCGAGCCACGGCTTGACATACTGGTCCGCGAGGTCGGCGTATGTGAGCAGTGTGGCCCCGACCGGCTTGCCGTCCAGCTTGATGGCTGGGGCATAGGCGGGGTCAAGCTTCGAGTGAATCTCAGCAGTATACTGGTAACCCGATGTCGGCCAGCCGACCATGATCTGCAGGGGCTTGTGTTTGACGTTCTCGATCGTGTACTCGACGCGGATGATCGCCGGCTGAGCATAGTTATCCGTTGGCTTGAGGTCGAATATGCCCTTGACGGTCGGCATCGTCACAGTGATCTTCTGGTCGCGCACGTATGCTGAGTCGCCGTCGATTGGCACTATGATGCCGCTGCCGGACATCTCGCCGGTGGGCTCGCCATTTGCATAGAGCGGGCAGGCGGAAAGCAGTACTCCGAGAACAACTAGTGCGGAAAACCACAGCTTGGTCATTTCCGTGCACCTCCGGTTTCGGATCGATTGCAGATTATGCAAGCGGGACAGGCATCCTCCGCTTCATCTTCACATCTATACGTATCACGCATGCGGTCGGTTACACCGGCCCACTCGCTCGAACAACTCCACGTCTTCCCGGAGCATGTTCGGGTTGTGCTCGGTGTAGACGCCGACGCAGACCGCATCGGTCGGACGCATCGACCGGGCGGCGAACTCGAAGGCCTCGGCGGGATCGTTTCGTCCGGCGGCGAGGATCTTGTAGTGGAACGCCGGCTTCGAGAGCGTTTGGATCAGGTCGGTCATGATCTTCCGGTCCTCGGGCCAGAACCATTCGGGCGACCCGTGGACGTGCTCCGGCCGCTCGACGCGGCGCATCGAGTTGTAGTAGGAACACATGTAGTAGTCGACGTCGAGATGCTCGTCGGCCCACTCGATGACCTTCGGATCGTGTGCCGCTATCCCGGCAAGGAGGCCCGCCGAGCGGATCATTTCGATCAAAGCGGGGATGTGATCGAGTTCGCCCTTCGCGAGCTGGTGGTCCATGTATCCGCCGTGGATGTGGCACGCCTTCGCGCCGCCCTGAATCGCGCGCTCGATGCACACCTCGGGCGTCCCCTCCGGCGGGCAGGTCTGCGCGAACCATTGGATCGCGCCGCCCTCGTCCCGGTACTCCCGCACGAAGCGCATGACGTTCATATCGGTCCGGGCGATGACGGTGTTGATCCCGAGCGACTCGGCGTCCCGGAGGAGCGCCTTCGTCCGCTCGATGGTGTACCAGCCGACCATCTGTTGGTCCATCTCGACGCTCTGGTGCGAGAACCCGCTGATCGGGTTCGTCCCCAGGATGAACCGGCTTACTGCGATATCACCGATGTGTATTGTGTCCATTTCGTTTCTCCGATTCGCAGGAGACACGTCATGCTGAACTCGGTTCAGCGTCCACGGGCACTGGATGCTGAACCGAGTTCAGCATGACGTGTCTCCTTACTTCTCCCAGTACCGATAGTTGAACCGGCCGTTCGGGGCCGCGTCGCCGTTGACGGTGAACTCCATGATGTCGCCGTCCGCCTGCATGTTGTCCGCCCACTTGAACTCGAAGTCGAGTGGCTTCTTCAGGTCATCGAGGCCGAGCGCGGATCGGGGGATCGCCATCTCGAGCTGGTTGCCGGAACAAGCATAGGTCACATCCGTCACATGCGTCCCATCGGTCCCATTCTGTAATGTCGTCGTCTTCGAGTCGATGACCCGCCGGTTCACGACGAAGTCGTAGCCCTCCCAGCCCGACTGACGGTCGCGGTCGGTGTTGATGAAGAGCATCATCCAGCGCGGATCGGTGTGCGGCGTGATCGGCTCGCGGGTCTGCGCGTAGAAGTAGATGTATTTCGTGTCGTGCGCGACCTTCAGGAGCGTGAAATCGTTTCGCCCGGTGTCGTTCGTGTAGCGGCCGATGTCATCGTAAGCCGGGATGGTCGCGGTGCATCGTGTCGCCGATCTCGTCGCGGAACTCGGGCTTGACGTCGACTTCCAGTCGTCGAAGCCCGCCGTCGATCCTGATCGTCTTCTTCGGACCGGCGACCGGCATCTCGCGAGCGCCCTTGAACCGGCGGATGTAGTCCACCATCTGGTAGTAGTAGTCGTCCGAGTGGCCGCCCTTCATCGGCTCGATGTCGCGGCTGTACTCCTGGGTGAACTGATCCACGAACATGACCGGCTCGCGCTCGCCCGCGAACTCATCGAACCGCATGGCGATCCACTCGTTCCAGCCGGTGATGAAGATGAACTCGGGATCGACCTCCAGCGCGCGCTTCCACTGCTCGGCGACGTTGAGGCCGAGGTTGACCGCGCCCGGCCGCTCGTCCTTCTTGCCATCGTGCCAGCTCCGCCCGTAGGTGTTCGGGCACGCTGAACGCAGAGAGCCGTCCGTCGTGCCCGTTCTGGCCGACGCCGACGACCATCTGCTCCGGCTTGCTTGTTCTGCGTCATAGAAGACGTGCTGCGGATGGATCTCCAGCCAGCCCCACTCGTTCGGGCCGCTCGGGCCCACGAAGTAGCTCGGCTGGGGCTTGCGGAAGGTGAAGAAGTCCTGGTACTGCGGCTCGACCTTGTCCTGGTACGGCGAGGATGAGCGGCTTGCCTTTCCACTGGAACCAGAGGTCCTTGTAGAGGCCCGGGCCGTAGAGGTCCTCGTATAACTCGGCGACGACTCTCGGCGGATCCCAGAACGGCGTCAGGAATGCGATCTGCGGCGTGCGCCCTCCGTCCTTCCGCACTTCTGAGAAGACGCCGCACAGCTCCATGTAGCACTTCTTGTACGTGGCCTGGTTGGTCACGTCGAAGATCACGACGTCGACACCGGCGTCGGCGAGCATCTGAGCGTGCTTGCGGAGCACCCAGGCGTCGTCGGAGAGGTAGTAGCCGAGGAGCGGCTCGCCCCAGTGGTGAAACTTGTGCATCGGACCCCACGGCGGGCTCGACGGGCTTCTTCATCGCGTCGGGGTTGGCCGCGAGGATCTTCGTGATGTCGTATGGGCCGTCGGTCCCGTGCTGGCCCATCCAGAGGAAGTAGAAGATGCCGACGAACTTGCCGTCCCGTGGCCCGCCGACCTCCTCGTGCGTGGAGACCTTCCGCCCAAGGCCATCCGTCGCGACCCACGTGTCCGGCTGCCGGTCCCAGTCCGCCGACTGAGCGACGGATGCCACTATCAATACGATTGCCAACAACATGAGCCAGTGCATGATTCGCTCCTGACGTTAAAGCGTCAGTCTGGCCGCTAAGCATGCTGAAGCAAGCTCTTCATGGCAGCTTGCTTCAGCATGCTTATTCAGCTAGACTCGCCATTGATGGTGAGGGCGTGGCGACGCATCGATTCCAGATATCCATCGATGGCGTCTTGGATATTCGCCAACGCCTCCTCGCGTGTCTCGCCTTCGCTTATGCAGCCTGGGAGCGCCGGGACCGTCGCCACGAAGCCTCCCTCTTCAGCCGCCTGTAGAATCACCTTATACTCGCTCATCCCAACACCCAACACCTAACCCCCGCTCATCAAGTACACGCCGCCGGACATCAGAGTCGCAGGGGCGTTCTCCAGCACCACGGTCGAGCCATCCTCGGCGGAGACCACGAAGTGCCCCTTGACCTCTTTGTCCCTCGGCACGTTGATGATCGCCCGATCCGGTCCGAGCGAACCTGCCACCTCGTACCGGGCGCCGTCCTCGTCCGCGATGAAGACCACCTTCTTCTGCAGCCATCGAGCAAACAGCCGGTTGCGGTTCAGCCCACCGACCTCGCCCGCGCCGTAGACGAACCCGAGCAGCCGGTCGCCCTTCGTGACCCATCCGATCGCGACGATGTACTTGTCCGCCGCGCCCTGGTTAGTGATCATCTCCTGCGCCGGGCTGAAAGCCATGCCATCGGTCGAGAGAGCGTACCAGAGCTTCTGGGTGTTCATATGGAGGCCCATCAGGTACGTCGGTTTGCCGTCAATGACGAACTTCTTCACGTCATTCACGACCGCGCCGACCTCGAGCGACTTGCCCTCGAACTTGTAGTTCTTGCCGTCGGTCGAGGTCGCCCGATAGACCCTGCCGAAATCCTTGAAATTGTTGAAATAGAGGCGAAATACGCCGTCCTCGTAGAAGATGGTGTTCATGCCATTGATATCGGCGTCGGCGTACTTCTCGTAGCCGTCGATCGCGATGATGTCGCTCATCTGCGCGGGATAGGGCGCTTTGGTCCCATTCCAAACGATCCCGTCCGGACTTGAGAACGTGCCCGGCTTGTTGCGGTCGTTCTTGTCGGGGTAGACGGTACACATCAGCCGAAACGATCCATCGGGCAGCCGGACCGCGCTCACGTTGCAGCAGTGGATGAAGTCACCGTGGTCGATCACGAGTTGATGATTGTCGAAGTCGAGGAAACCCTTCGTTTCGACGGAGTAGATGCGGTCGTTGCCGGTCTGAACTCCGTCCCACGCGCCGTAGAAAAGCCGCCATCCCTCTGGGGTCTCGACCGCCGCCGGAGCGTAGATGTTGCGCATGAGGCCGCTCTTCCGGGGCGCGATCATCGGGTAGCGCACATCCGGCACGATGTTGAGCGTGCCGGCCTTCCAAAGGTCGGGGTCGAACTGCCCCGCGCTTAGGCCGAGTACCTCGACCGTCCCGAGTTCCGCCTGCCCGTCAATCTGTCGCATCGAAGGAGCCGCCATGCACATCACCCCCATCATGAGAATCAACACGCTTATGCTGATGAACCTGAGCATCATTCCGTCCCTCCTCACGTCGTTCGTGCTGGAGTTGTACTCCAGCACGCAGCACTGAGTATGGGGTTGTACCCCATCTGCCAGCACTGTCGGGAGTACAACTCCCGCTCCAGTTGGGCGTACCGGAGTACAACTCCGGTACGAACAGGAAGGCGTCCGAGCATCGAATTATCCTCCAGTATCCAGTGTCAGATGACCGGTATCCGGTATCAGCTTCTTCACGAGGCAGTTCACGATCTCGCCGACGTAGAGGCGGTGGTAGTCCTTCTCCGGATACCACTGCTCATCGAGCAGCGGATCGAGGAAATTCGCCGGATCGAGGTCCTGGTAGTAGATCTTCCGGCATTCGAGCACCATCCTGGCTTCTGCGAAAGACGTCGTGCCCTCGAGCATCCCCGGGATCGGTGTCAGTCCTGACTCGGCGACCTTGTCTCCGTCCCTCCCCGATTTCTGGCCGAGGAGTTGGAGCGCGCGCTTGTACTTATTGTCGAAGAAGGCACACGTGAAGGTGTCGTTCTTCTCCAGGAATTCATACGTGTATCTGACCGGCCTGACGACGATGCTGACAACGTCCTTGTTCCACAGCACGCCGAGTCCGCCCCAGCCCGCGGTCATGGTGTTATACGACTCCATTGGCCCGGCGGTGACGAGAAACCAGTCCTTGACTATCAGGCTAAACGGATTGAACTGCAGTTCCTTGGGGTTCATCTGGCGGAAATCCGACTCCATGGCGTACCTCCTGGTGGACGGTAATCAGTGAACGGTGAACAGTATACCAGTTTGATGGCGAGTCGGCTAGTCTGCGAATTGCTTCACGAACGATGTTACCGAAACGGAAACGTTGCCTCAGATAAGAATGTTACCGAAACTGAGGCATGGAGAAGATGACAACTGCATCCGTAAGAGAAGTCGTGAGGCGCAAACGCAAAGAATATGGCAAAGCCACCAAATCGGAGAAGAAGCTGGTATTGAGTGAAGTCCAGGGATTGACCGGTTACCACAGGAAGTCGCTGGTGAGGCTGTTCGCGAAAGGAGTTCCACCAGCGAGGAGTCCAGTGAGACGCGCAAGGAAGTCGAAATACGAGCCGATAGCCCACAAGCTGAAGACACTCTGGGCTGCGAGTTTCTACGCGTGCGGTAAGCGTCTGCAGCCGTTTCTGACTGAGTTTCTACCCATACTGGAGTCATTCGGGGAGATAACGGTTACACCAGAAGAAGAGAGGCTGCTTAACTCGATCAGCGCGTCGAGCATCGACAGGTTGATGAAGAAGGAGCGGTCTGCCCTATCGCTAACAGGGAGGACCTTAACAAAGCCGGGGACACTGCTTCGGTCTCAGATCCCGGTGAGGACGTTTGCCGACTGGGATGAAGCTGAGCCTGGGTTCTTCGAGATGGACTTGGTGGGTCATTGCGGAGGTGACGGGAGCGGAGAGTTCCTGTATACTTTGACTATGACTGATGTAGCGACCGGATGGGTAGCGCTTGATGGAATGAAAGGCCGAGGGGAGCACGGAACCGTGCTTGCGGTGCAGTCCGCGTCCAAGAGCGCACCGTTTGCAGTCAGAGGCATAGATACCGACAACGGCGGCGAGTTCATCAACCATCACATGAACAAGTACTGTCGAGCGCACAGGATCACGTTTACGCGCAGTCGGCCTTACAAGAAGAACGATCAATGTCATGTAGAGCAGAAGAACTGGAGCGTAGTCCGGCAGTTTATAGGTTACCGGCGATTCGAGACGGACGAGCAGCTTGCGGTACTAAAGGCGATATATCCGCTGATCGTGGCGTATCACAACTTCTGTCAGCCCATGATGCGTCTTAAAGAAAAGGAGCGGATTGGGAGTAAAGTGATCAAACGCTATGAGCCTGCGATGACGCCGTACCGCAAGCTGATAAGTGTTGAAGGATGGCTTGACGATGAAGCAAAGGATCGCCTCGATAAAGAACGTAGAGCGACGAACCCGGTGGAGCTACTAAGACGCATCCACAGGCTATCATCAAAGCTTGACAGGATGCCGAATAAAGACAGATCGAAAGCGAGCAAGGCGCGGCCCTGAGCGGCGATCAAGAGCCGATCTGACATACTTGAACACACTACTTGGTAACATTATCAATGACGCAACGAATGGCGTTTCGGTAACAAAGTTAAATGAGGCAACACGGTCTGCGCCCCTCCTTACGAAGGAGGGGCCGGCCAGCAGGCCGGGGGAGGTTCGCCTCGGCGTTCTTGGCGTCTTGGCGGTTCCTACTCCGGGTGTACGCCAGGCACAGACCCCCTCGGCCCAGAGGCCGGTCCCCCTTCGCAAGGGGGACATCTCACGCGCTGCTCATCTTCTCGAGCCGTAGTATGTTGTTTCGGCAGACCCAGAGCGGGATGATGCCGAAGACCCCGAACGAGCAGTCGATCAGCCGCCAGTAGATCGGGATGCCGCGGATCGGCCCGCAGATGAACGCGAGCGGGATCACCAGCGCGCAGGCGATCATCCCCCACTCCACAATCCACTTGTTGCGGACGGGATCCCTCAGCGCGCCGATGAACGCCAGCCCGATGACGATGTGCCCGAACGCGAGCCAGTCCGTGCCGTATGCCATGAAGGGGAATCGCGCGTTGGTGTCGATGAGGCCCTCACGGACCTTGAGTATCCAGTGGAGCAAGCCGGTCGCATCGCCGGGGGTCATGGAGTCGCTCGCGCCCATGAATCGCGCGAGCGTGCGGACCTCCCACTCCAAAGGGAAGGCCGTAAGCCCGCTCATCACCAACCCGACGATGAAGATGACCAGGAGGAATTTGATTCGTCGCCTCAGGATGCGCTCGCCCATGGGAGGAGACTTCGCTTCCGCGCGCCGCGGCGACTACTGCTCCGGGGGCGTGGTGACGCTAACGTCGATCTTCGTCGGGATGCCGGCCTTCCCCTCAATCAGGAGCAGGTCCGACTTCTTCCCTGCGGTCCGGTAGAAGCCGCTCATTCGCGATCCCTTGGCCCGGGTTTCCTTACTCTCCTTGTAGCCCAGGAGTGACTCCCTGTAGAAACCCATCACCTTATCGAAGCTGTCCGGGGTCGTCAGGCTGGCCACCACGACCTTGTTACCTTTCCCGTCACCGCCGACCTTGAAGCTCTTCTGCTTGGCGCCGGGGTAGATCGGCATGCCGAGCTGATCTTGCAGGATATCTCTGAACTCCGGAGGCTTCTCGTCCTTGCCGGCGTTCGCGCCTGGTGGAGGAGGCGACTTCCCCTCGGCGGGCGGCGGCGTTTCCGGCTGGGTAGTGACGACGGTAGTCGTCTGCCTCTTCGCGCACCCGGGGATGAAGGCTGTTAGCGCCAGAAGGCACACTATACATGCTACGCTGAAATATCTCATTGGTTTCTCCTCTTCGGCGCCGCATAGGACGTATGCGCCGCTGTCTATTCCCGGTACTTATTCGTGATCGGCAGGCGTCTATCCTTGCCGAACGCTTTCGGGGTGATCTTCACGCCCGGAGGGGCCTGCCGTCGCTTGTATTCATTCCGGTCCACCATCCGGACCACGCGCTCGACTATCGGACGGTCGTACCCGAGCGCCACGATCTCCTCGACACTCCGATCCTCCTCTACATACGCATGAAGCATAGGATCGAGCACCTCGTAGGGCGGGAGTGTGTCGACATCTTTCTGATCGGGACGAAGCTCGGCGGACGGGGGGCGCACGATTATGCTCGCAGGGATGACATCACCCAGCGTGTTCCGGTAGTCCGAGAGTTCGTACACGAGCGTCTTCGGCACGTCCTTCAGGATGTTGAACCCGCCGGCCATGTCGCCATAGAGCGTGCTGTATCCGACCGCGATCTCGCTCTTGTTGCCGGTCGTGATCACGAGCCAGCCGAACTTGTTGGAGAGCGCCATCAGGATGTTCCCGCGCGCCCTCGCTTGGAGGTTCTCCTCGGCGACTCCCTGCTCGGAGCCTTTGAACGCATCGGCAAGCGTCTCCAGGTACGCCTCGAAAACCTGCTCGATGGGAATCCAGTAGTGTAGGATACCGAGTCCCTCGGACATCTTGACCGCATCGCTCTGGGTCGCCTCGGACGAGAACTGCGAGGGCATCACGACCGCCACCACCCGGTCCTTGCCGAGCGCATCGGCGGCGATCACGGCGGTCAGCGCCGAGTCGATCCCACCGCTCATGCCGAGGACTACTCGCCGGAATCCGTTCTTCTCGACGTAGTCCCGCGTGCCGAGGATCAGCGCCTTGTAGATCTCCTCCAGCCGTCCCGGCGGCTCTGTCAGGCACGATGGGAGCGCCGGCCGTTCCGCGCCGCCGGAACGCTGTAGGGGCGTGCCTTGTGCCGCCTGCACCTGTGTGTCGGGCGGCACAAGGCACGCCCCTACAGCGTTCGGGTGAGGCGGAATTTGCACGCGCTCGACGGTCACATCGCCGGTGCATGAGAAAACCTTATCCTGGCGGAGGCGCGCATTCGCCCGCCGCTGATGGCGCACTTCCGTCGGATCGAGATCGACCAGCACGAGCGACTCCTCGCATGAGGGTCCGCGGCAGATGATCCGTCCGTCCGGGCCGAAAACCATCGAATGGCCGTCGAACACAAGCTCGTCCTGGCCGCCGATGAGGTTGCCATAGACGAAAAAGCAGATGTTGTCGGATGCCCGCGTGGCGAGCATCTCCTCGCGGAACTTCCACTTGCCCGCATGGAACGGGGAGGAGTTGATAACGAGGATGATCTCCGCGTCGCCGAGGAGCGCCTGATATCTGTGCGGGCCGTCGGGGAACCAGCTATCCTCGCAGATCTCGACGCCGAAGACGGTCCCGCATGCCTCGAAGACCTTCAGGTCGCTGCCGGTCTTGAAGTAGCGCTCCTCATCGAAGACGCCGTAGTTCGGAAGGTGGACCTTCCGGTGGACGCCCATCAGCTCGCCGTCCGAGATGATCGCCGCGGAGTTGAAGAGGCCGTCGTCCTGCTCGACGAACCCGACGACCGAGATGATCCCCTTCGACGCCTCGATGACCCGATCGAGGCATTCCATGTTCCGTCGGACGAACCCGTTCTTGAGCAGCAGGTCCTCCGGCGGGTAACCGGTGATCGACAGCTCGGGAAACGTGACGATGTCCGCGCCGGCGTCCTTCGCCCGACCGATGTAGTCGATGATCTCTAAGGTATTGCCATCCAGATCGCCGACCGTCGTGTCGATCTGGGCGATGGCGATCCTCACCGGCGTCTCCATGGAATCCCTCCGGCATGAGTATACCTTCAGAAGGGGCAGTTGTTCAAGTGAGGGATGATGCTGAATGTCCAGGAACCGACAGCCCTGAGTGTGCCGGTGAATGACGGCATGTATCGAAGGGCGGCCTCATGCGCCAAGAACGCCCTTCGATACATGCCGTCATTCACCGGCACACTCAGGGCTGGACGGTGCTATTCCTGGGTCTTCGCATCCTTCGCGCTGCCGTCGGAGACCGGCTTGAGGGAGAGCACCGGGCGGAGGATGCCGCACATCCCGTAGGCGAAGTCCGCCTTGCCGTCGTGGAACGCCGCATCGTAGTCCGGCTTGCTGCCCGGGAGCGACTCGATCCGCTGCTGGGAGACCTGACCCCAATGGAGCGGGCCCTGTGCGACCGCATCGGCAAACTTCGGCTTGATCGCCTCCATCGCCGAGAGATGCACCTTAGTGAACCGCTTCAGTTCGGCGAAGTATGCCTTCCGGTCGGTCTCCCACAGCTTCATCAGACCCATGTACGCCTTCACCGCCGCGTCCCGGCGTTCGAGCGCGCCGTCGAGGCCCTTCGCCTTCGCGAGGCCGACCAGCCGCGTAAACTCGGCCGGATTGTCATCGACCGCCTTACCGAAGTAGATCCGCGCATCCCCACGTTCGGCGAGTCCCGCGTTGCCCATGACCGCCAGAATGACGAGGTGATCGGTGGTGATGATCCGATGCAGGGTGCATGGCGGAAACTGAAGGTACTGGCCCGGCTTCAACTCGACGGTCCGCAGGCCGTGCTCCACATCGTGCAGTTCGACCCTTCCAGTCCCGCTGAGGATGTAGTACGCCTCGTCGGTGATCGCGTGGACGTGCGGCGATCCGGAGTTCAGGCCGTCGGGAGCGGGCCGCTGGTCATAGACGGTCAGATGTGTCAGCCCCACCCCGCCGATGATCCCGGCGGACGCATCCGCCGCCAAGGCAGGCGTGAGCAGAACTGAAAGCATGAGCAGTGCTATCAAGTGTATTCTCATGTGTCCTCTTGTCTCCTTGTGCTTGGGTATGCTAGGCTCAGGGAGCGGCCGATCTCAAGCTGTGGTCCGTCTCGATTGTCCAGTCTTGCATGATCTGGATCGCAGCCCCAACCTTGTGTTCGATCTCCGGGTCCGACTCGGCCCGGACGACGATCACGTCTCCCTCAGGTTCCCAAGACAACCACATCTTCAGGGTATGCACGCCGCTGAACTCGTACTCGAAGCGCTCATCTAGCTCGACACTCGTCTTCTTGATGCCATAGAAAACTGCTGTCCAGTCCGACTCGTCGAAGTCATAGCCGGCGAAACCAGCGCATGCCTTCAGGAAAGGATAGATATTGCCAGCACCGATCATGTCTCCGACCATCTCTCGTACTCCCACTCTCCCATTCGCCCACTCGTGCGCTTCTCCCTCCATTGACCCCTGTTCCCCGGAAGTGCTATCCTCTGCGAAACGGGTACAACCAATCGTTGGTATGGAGCGCAGTCGTCATGCTGAACTTGGTTCAGCATCCAGCGACGTGGTGGATGCTGAATCAAGTTCAGCATGACGATCACGCTCCAAAGGGAGAGACATCATGAGCAAGCTCGCATGGGGAATCATCAGCACCGGCCGAATCGCCGGGGTCTTCGCGAACGGCGTCAAGGGCTCGGAGACCGGCGAACTCCTGGCCGTCGCCAGCCGCAATCAGGAATCCGCTGACAAGTTCGGCGACGAGCATGAAATTCCGCGCCGCTACTGGAGCTACGACGCCATGCTCGCCGACGCCGACGTACAGGCGGTCTATATCGCCACTCCGCATCCGATGCACGCCGAGTGGGCGATCAAGGCCGCGGAGGCCGGGAAGCATATCCTCTGCGAGAAGCCGCTCACACTCGATTACGCGCAGGCGGTGGCCGTCGTCGATGCCGCACGCAGGAACGACGTGTTCCTCATGGAAGCCTTCATGTATCTCACCCATCCGCATACGGCGAAGCTCTACGAGGTGGTCAGGAGCGGGGCGATCGGCCAGGTCAAAGTGATCCAGGCGACGTTCAGCTTCCACGCCGGGTTCAACCCCGAGGCCCGGCTCTTCAAGAATGCGCTCGGCGGAGGAGGGATCCTCGACGTCGGATCGTATGCGACCTCATTCGCGCGACTGATCGCCGGCGCGGCGAACGGGAAGCCGTATGACGAGCCGATCGAGGTCAAGGCAATCGGTCACATCGGCGAGACCGGCGCGGACGAATACACGATCGGCGTCATGCGATTCCCCAACGACATCCTCGCCCAGGTAGCGACCGGAGTGCGGCTCAACCAGGAGAACGTCTGCCGCATCTTCGGCGACGAGGGCAACATATTCGTCCCCGCGCCGTGGAATCCGACGCGCGATCCCGGTACCGCGAAGTTCATCGTCAACCGCAATGGCAAAGAGCCGGAAGAAGTGCTCGTCGAAGCCACGAAATTCCTCTATGCCTACGAGGCCGATGCCGTCGCCGCCGGGATCAAGGACCGCCAGGCCGCTCATCCCTGCATGACCCCCGAGGACTCGCTCGGCAACATGAGGGCGTGCGACCTCTGGCGCAGTGCGATCGGCCAGATCTACGACATCGAGAAGGCCGACGCCGATTTCCCGACCGCCGACGGACGCCCGCTCGCCGCCCGAGCCGACAAGAAGATGGACTACGGCATCATCCCCGGCCTCGACAAGCCGGTCTCGCGGGAGGTCATGGGCATCGCGGTGGCTCAGCCGCCGTATGCGCTCGCTTACGCATCCATCATGTACGACGAGTTCTTCCGCAACGGGGGCAACTGCTTCGATACGGCATATATCTACGGCGGCGGGCAGATGGATCGCTTGCTCGGCCAGTGGATCAAGAACCGGGGCGTCCGGGAGCAGGTCGTCACCCTCTGCAAGGGCGCGCACACTCCGAACTGCAATCCGGCCGACCTGACATCGCAGCTCATCGAGAGCCTCGAGCGGATGCAGACCGACTACACGGACATCTATATGATGCACCGCGACAACACGGAGATCCCTGTCGGCGAGTTCATCGACGTGCTGAACGAGCATCAGCGCGCGGGCCGGATGCGGGTCTTCGGGGCGTCGAACTGGACCATCGAGCGCATCGAGGAAGCCAATGCTTACGCACAGTCGAAGGGCCTCAACTCATTCGCCGCGATCAGCAACAACTTCAGCCTCGCGCGGATGATCGAGGCGCCATGGGCGGGCTGCCTCTCGTCGTCCGATCCGGCGTCGAGGGAGTGGTTCGAGAAGACGCAGACGCCGCTGATGTCGTGGTCGAGCCTCGGGAAGGGCTTCTTCGTCTGGGGTGACCGCGAGAACCTCTCGAACCAGGAGATCGTCCGCTGCTGGTACTCGGAGGACAACTTCAAGCGGCTCGATCGTACAAGGGAATTGGCGGCGAAGAAGGGAGTGCAGCCGGTGCAGATCGCGCTCGCCTGGGTACTCCGTCAGCCGTTCCCGACCTTCGCGCTCGTCGGCCCGGGAAACCTCTCGGAGCTGCACACCTCGATCGACGCGCTCGACATCGACCTCACGCCGGAAGAGGTCAAGTGGCTCAACCTGGAGTGACGATATACGATACATACCACATTAGTGCCAGATACGTGGCTTCATGATGTAATCGGCAAAGATTGCTGATAGGGTATTGACAAACAATCCGTCATTCGTTATCATATCGCGCCGGAATCATCGGCAGGTAAGAGGTAGTGAACGGAATGACAGGCAATAGCCAAACTGAAAGGAGATCGTCATGCCAGTATCAGCCGAACAGATTCAACGTATTGCCGGGCTCGAGCTTAGTGCGCTACGAGCGGCCGGAGTTCTGGGCGAGGAGTTCGAAGGGGTAAAGGTTCCCAGCCTTGGGACACCGATTCACGACATCAACGGCGCGCTGCTGTTTTACCGACTGCCGCTGAGTCGAGGTCGAACGACTGCCGGGTACGCCAACATTGCGGCCAATGAGGCTCTGGGCGAGCCGCTCCTGGCCGTCTCAATGGGCGCAGAATGGAAGGAAAAAGCACTTCTCACGGCCGCAACCTCCGCGGCCCGCAAGGCTCAGCGCGGGCTCAAGTTCGATGCGGCCCGCTTCGTGGCCTACAGCTACCCCAAGGTAGCTGTCCAGTTCTTGCTGCAGGGGAAAGAAGCCCTGATGCTCGAGCTGTTCACCTGGGCAAAGGTCCCGACGGCGAGAACCGAAGGCCGCAAACCGCTCGAACCGTCGAACTTCGAGCGCTGGAGTCTGCTGGACGAGATGCCAAGAGAGATGCAGCAGTCCCGCACGCGCGGTTTCAAGAAGCGAATGGAACTGTGGGGAGGCGCAGAGACGTTCCGAGGCCCTGATGCGCAACTGGTAATGAGGGATGCATTCCTCAAGCTTCCTGGCTTCGCCATCAAACGGACAGACACCCGCGAGATCCACTACTCATCGAGCGACATCGATCATCACCCGTGCTACGAGTTGCGGGGACAGCAAACAAACGTGTGGTGCGTCGGCGCGAGTTCCGAGATGCTGCTGAACTTCTACCGCTACTCGTATGACCAGGTCCGTCTGGCGCAGGAACTCGGGCTGGGGACGCCGGCCAACCCAAATGGTTTGCCGTACGCAAATGTCGGAAACGTTGTCACAGTGCTGGAGAGGCTCACCTCGAATGCACTGGATGTGACGATGCACACGAACCCGGGGTGGAACATATTCCGCGATGAGATTCGGGCGAACCGCCCTCTGATCAGCTTCATCCCCGGACATTCAAGAACAGTCGCGGGCTACACCACGACTCTCCTCATGCTGCCAAACCAGGTTGGCTTCACAGGCTTGCTGGTCTATGACCCCTGGCCGCCCAATCAAGGCGTGATCACTCGGTGGGAGAACTTCGCGACCCAGACGTACATGTGGGCCTACTCCTCCGTGCTGCAACACATATGATTGATGGAATGCCGACTGAACGCGATGCGGAGATGATCAGCGAGACGTCTCGTCAGCTCCTCGCCAGAGGCGATGTAGGTGATGAGCAGTTGCACCGATCCGGAACCGTCGCCGGCGCGATTCCCATAATCGCGCCGGGCGGCGGTCTGCACGGGTGGTTTGTACCGGTGACCGTCGGCGACCGGCTCGCGGCGTTCTTTCAGTTCCTTCGCGACGGCACGCTGACGCGCTTCTCATCGTTTCAGCGGAGACCCGGAGAGTGCGGAGACTGTCCGTTGTCAGCGGACTGGATCGACCGCGAGCGGATCAAAGGGCGCGCCGAGGTGCAGCGGATGGAAGATGAGACTGCCGGCGAGCCCTTTCTCTCATTCGACAGGTCGCCGGACCGACTGGTCTGGGCGGTTCGAATGACGGACCGGAGCGGCAAGGAGCGGCTGGTGTACATCGTCGGCGACACTGTATACACACCGCCTCCAGGGGACACGATCGGCTGACGGATGGCCGAAGCCGGCAGGGGCAAGACCAGCGTGCTAGCCCGTGAGGAGCACGTCGCCGGCCGTGAGTTCCTTCCGCGAACCGTCCGAGAGCCGGACCTTCAGGTTGCCGAGGGGAGTTACCTCGACCGCGGTGCCCTTGACGACGCCGTCCGCCGTCTGGACTTCGACTTCCCGACCGACCGTGCAGTCATACTGCATCCATGAGTTGAGTATCGGACGGAAACCCTCCGCCAGGTACTGCTCATAGCGCCGTCGAACCGATTCGAGCAGCATGCGTTCGACCACTCGTATGGAAATGGCTTCCCCCTTTTCGGCGGCTATCGAGGTCGCCCTGTCAGCGATCTCGGGAGGGAACTCCAGGGTGTTCACGTTGATGCCGATCCCAACGACGACTGCGGGCTCCGGGCTCGACGGCGATCTTCCGGACTCGATGAGGATGCCGCACAGCTTACTGCCGTTGAGCAGGACGTCGTTCGGCCACTTGATCTGCGGCTCGAGGCGGGCTGACCACCTGATCGCTTCGGCCGCCGCGAGGGATGCGACGAATGCGAGCTGCCAGACCTTGCTCGACGGGACGCTTGGCCGGAGCACGACGCTGAGGTAGAGACCTGTGCCCGGCGGCGAGATCCACTGGCGGCCTCGACGTCCCCGTCCGCCGATCTGCTCGTCCGCGACGACGACCGTGCCCTCGGGCGCTCCCTCCTCGATCATTCCGAGGGCCACGTCGTTGGTCGAGGTGACTGTTTCAAGGCGATGGATGGTGTATTGCATTGGCAGAGTTTTCGAGTGTGGGAGTGTGGGAGTGTGGGAGTATGGGGGTTTTGCTCTCCCACACTCCCATTCTCCCATACTCCCACACTCTGCTAACCGGCGATCTCGAGGCTGAGGTCGAGCGCCTTGACCGAGTGGGTGAGCGCTCCCACTGAGATGACATCCACGCCGGTTTGAGCGATCTTCAGGACAGTCTCTTCCGTGACGCTGCCGGATGCCTCGGTGATCGCCCTTCCCCTGCACATCTCGACCGCCTTCTTGAGATTGGCCGTGCTCATGTTATCGAGCAGGATGATGTCCGCACTGACTTCGAGCGCCTGCTCGACCTGCGCGAGGGTGTCGGCCTCGACCTCGATCTTGACCATCGGCGATGCGCCGGCTCTAGCAGCCAGGATCGCCTCCTTGATTCCGCCCGCCGCCCGAATGTGATTATCCTTGATCAACACGGCGTCGTAGAGGCCGAATCGGTGGTTCTGGCCTCCGCCCATGCGGACGGCATACTTTTCGAGCATGCGCAGGCCGGGAGTGGTCTTCCGCGTATCGACGATCAATGCATCGGTCTCACCCACCAGGCTCACCAATCCCGCGGTCCTGGTGGCGATTCCTGAGAGCCGCTGCAGGAAGTTCAGGGCCGTCCGCTCGGCGGTCAGGATGGCGGCGGTCGGACCGGTGACCTCGGCAATGGGGTCGCCCGCCTGCACCATCGATCCGTCCGCGACTTCGGGCCGGAAGATCACGGACCGCTCCTGCTGTTCGAGCGCCTTCCGCTTGGGCGACGGTCCGCCGGTGACTTGAATCGGGGGCTGTCCGAGGTGCTTGGCAGTAATGCGGATCGGTTTCCCGGCCTGCGTCGGGCCTTCCACCTGAACGGCCGGACCGCGAGCGGGGCGCATCCGCTTGAGGACCATCATATTCCCGGTGGAGTAGCTGTCGGCGACCAACTGGAAGCATGCGGCGGCAACCGGGAGGCCGGCGATGATCCCTTCTTCATTGGCGATGATATGTGCTGTGCACAGCGAGATCGGAGGAACGATGAGGGAGGTCGTGATGTCGCCGCCCCCGATGTCCTCGATCAGTGCTCGCCGGACGATTTCTTCGACTTCAAGGAAGTTCAAGTTCATTCAAAGTCACCTGTAGTGGCCGTGCCTCAGTGCCGGCCAAGGCTTGCCAAGAGCCTTCCGTAGTGGCCGTGCCTCAGTGCCGGCCAAGGCTTGCCAAGAGCCTTCCGTAGTGGCCGTGCCTCAGGGCCGGCCATGCCACATCGATGGCCGGCACGGAGGCACGGCCACTACATGCCGAGTACGATGAGGAGTACGAGTACGAAACCCCTTGACTCCTACCCAATCTCGATCATCCGCTGGATCGCTCCGCGGGCTCTATCCATAGTATCGGCAGAAATATCGATCGGGTACTGCATATCTTCGAGCGACCATGCAAGTTTTTCGAGCGTGGTCAGCTTCATGTTCGGGCAGATCGTCCACTCCGTCGGCGCATAGAAGTGCTTGCCGGGGTTGTCCTGGTACATGCGATGGAGGACGCCCTTCTCCGTGCCGACGATGAACTCCCTGTGCGGGTCCTCGTTCGCGAATCGGATCATCCCCGACGTGCTGAACACGCCGTCCGCGAGTTGAATGACCGCGCGAGTACACTCCGGATGCACCATGATGTACGCGTCCGGGTGCTCGGCCTTCTGCTTGAGGATGTCCTCCGGCCGGATCCGCTGGTGAGTCGGGCAGAAACCGGGATACAGGATGATCTTCTTCGATGTCTTCGATTGCACGTAGTCCCCGAGGCACTTGTCGGGCACGAAGATGACCTCGTCGGCGTCGAGCGATTCGACGACCTTGACCGCGTTGGCCGACGTGCAGCAGATGTCGCTCTCGGCCTTCACCTCGGCGGATGTGTTCACGTATGCGACGACCGGCCTGCCGGGATACTGCTCTCTAAGCTTGATGACTTGCTCGGCAGTGATCATATCCGCCATCGGGCATCCGGCCTTCAGGTCGGGCAGCAGGACTGTCTTCGCCGGCGAGAGTATCTTCGCGGTCTCGGCCATGAAGTGGACGCCGCAGAAGACGATCACTTCGGCCCTGGTCTCGGCGGCTTTCCGGCTGAGTTCGAGGGAATCGCCGGTGAAATCGGCGATGTCCTGGACCTCGCCGAGCTGATAGTTGTGCGCGAGGATGACCGCGTTGGCCCCGGTCCGCATCCAGTCGATCTTCTCGATCAGCTCGATGGTCGTGTCTACGATGCCTTTCGATGTCATCAGTTCCTCACGGATTCACTTCCTGCGCTTGAAATCGCCGATCGCCAACTCGACCGCTTTGAACAGGGATTCGACGCCCTGGACCTTGATGCCTCCATTGGCGGTCGCTCGCGACACGCCGTGCGACGAGGTGATGACGCGCTCGAAGCCGAGCCTCGCCGCCTCGTTCACCCGCTTCTCGAGCTGGTGGACGCCCCTGACCTCGCCCGCGAGACCGATCTCGCCGACGAGGACGGTATTCGGGTCGACGGGCAGGTCCTTCAGGTTCGAGGCGACCGCCACCGCGATCGCCAGATCGAGCGCCGGCTCCATGACCTTCACGCCGCCCGCGACGTTCACGTATACATCCTTGTTCGCCAGACTGAGGCCGACCCGCTTCTCGAGCACCGCCAGAATCAACATCGCGCGGTTGTAATCGACGCCGGTCGCCATCCGCCTTGGACTTGCGAAGTAGGACGGGGCCACGAGCGCCTGGACTTCGACCAGCAGCGGCCGAGTGCCCTCGATCGTCGAGGCGACGACGGACCCCGGTCCGTGCAGAGGCCGCTCCGAGAGCAGAATCTCCGACGGGTTGCTGACCTCTTGCAGGCCGTCCTCCCGCATCTCGAAGATTCCCAGTTCGTCGGTCGATCCGAACCTGTTTTTCACCGCGCGGAGGATTCTGTACGTCTGATGCCGGTCGCCCTCGAAGTAGAGGACCGTATCCACCATATGTTCGAGCACCCTCGGGCCGGCGATCGCGCCTTCCTTGGTCACGTGGCCGACGATGAACACCGGCGTCTGAGTGCTCTTCGCCATCCGAGTGAGGATGCTCGTGCACGAGCGCACCTGGCTCACGGTGGCGGGCGCGGACTCGAGATTCGGGTCGTACATCGTCTGGATCGAGTCGACGATCACCGCGCCGGGGTTGAGCGAGCTGATGCACGCCTCGATCTGGTCCATATTCGTCTCGGCGACGAGATACAGCGTGTCGGTCGAGATGCCGAGCCGGTTGGCGCGAAGCTTGATCTGCTCGACGGATTCCTCGCCGGAGATGTAAAGGGTGATCTGCCCGGCGCGGCTGAGGTTGTCCGCCGCCTGAGTGAGGATCGTCGATTTCCCGATGCCCGGATCGCCGCCGATCAGCACGACCGAGCCGGGGACGATCCCGCCGCCGAGGACCCGGTCGAACTCGCCGATGCCGGTCGCATGGCGGGCGTGCTCGCCGGAGGTGATCTGATTGATCGGCCTCGGGGCATTGTAGACGGCGGCGGGCTGACGACTGCTGGAGGCGCTGACCCGCGTCACTACCTCCTCGGAGAAGGTGTTCCACTGGTCGCAGTCGGGGCACCGTCCGAGCCACTTGAGGGACTCGCAGCCGCATTGCTGGCAGACATATTTGGTCTGAGTCTTCGCCATGGTAGATCACATGATAACAGGTCGAGCGGTTTGGTTCAAACCGGGGGAAACACGAATAGCACGAATCGACGAATGTACGAGTTATTCGTCCATTCGTGAGATTCGTGTTTCCCACGGAGGTTCGCCATTGACGAACATCTAACTGAGTTATATGTCGAGAATAGGTATCGCGATCTGGAATTTCGAGGGCGAGCGGCTGGGGCCGAAGCTGCGGTCGTTCGCGGAAATGGGCTATACGGCCGCGAGCATCAACAACCGCTCGCTCGATTCGCTCTCGGACGAGGAGGAGTCGGAGGCCGCTGGGGTTGCTCAGGAGTGTGACCTCGCGCTCACGTTTCACGGCGGGCTGCTCGATACCCCGGCGATCGCACGGGCCGAGCGCATCGCCCGGTGGCACGAACGCACGGGCCGCGTCGCCAATACGTCCTATGACGTGCCCGGCGTGCCCGTCCCTGGATACTGCAACCGGAAGGAACCCGAGCAGATATTCGGGGTGCTCGAGGACGTGCTGTCGGTCATGGCGGGAACAGGCGTGAGGGTCCTGATCGAGGACTGCCCGCTGTACCCGAGTGACGCTGAGAGGATGCAGGGATGGACCGAAAAGCACCCGCACCTTGGCGTATTGATCGACCTGGGCCACATGAACCTCCGACTTCGAGAGCCGAGGCACGATCCCCAGCCGCTCAGACCGGGCGCGATCGAGGCCTATCTCAAAGGTGTACCCTGGAAGATAGAGGAAGTCCACGTTCACAGCAACGACGGAACCAAAGATCAGCACGCGCCTCCCTATGCGCCGAACGCTGATATGGTCACAGCCGCCCGCGTGCTTCGAGAGATCGGATTTCAGGGCATTTCCACCATCGAGTTCGCGCCGTCGTGGTGCGGAATGGCGGAGGAGGAGATCATCCCGGCGTGCAGGAGATCGCTCGAGTTCTGGAGGGATCTCCTGTGAACTCGGGGTTTCTCATATCCTCGATCGCGTGGCAGGGAGTCCGGCATTCGGAGGCAATCTCGGCTGTCCGGGCGGCGGGCTTCGGCGGCGTCGAGATTCTCTGCAAGCCGGGGCATTTCGAATGCGGCAATCGAGCCCATGTCGAGGAGGTCGAAGCCGCGCTCAACGAGTGGCCGGACGCTGATGTGACGTTTCATGCGCCATTCTATGGTGTCGATCCCGCCTCATCCGATCCGGATGAATGGGATCACTCGATGCGGGAATTGATGCAGTCGCTGGAGGTTGCCTCTCTGCTTCGGGCCGGAAGCATGACGGTTCACGTCAGAAGTGTGGAGCAGATGGGCCATTGGGACGATGCCAACCTCCACGCGATTCACCGGGCGCTCGAGCAACTCGTGCCGGCCGCGGCGGAGAGGAATGTGGCGCTCGCGGTGGAGAACTTCCCGCCTCCGTGTTTCACATCGGACGAACGGGACCTGCTGCAACTGATCGAGGCGTTCCCGTCGGCTGGGACGTGCATCGACACCGGGCACGCACATCTCAACGGCAGAGTCGTCGAACTCGCCCGCGCGCTCGCGCCTCGGGCCCTTGCCGCTCACCTGCACGACAACTTCGGACGCGGGGGAGACAAGCACCTGGTTCCGGGTGAGGGCACGATCCCGTGGCGCGAACTGGTCGAAGCGTTCCGGACCGGCGGCTTTGCGGGCCAACGGGTGATCGAAGTCAATGCCGTCGGAACGCTCGGGGAGACGCTGGAGAAGGTGAAGACGGCGATCGTGGAAACGGGGCTGTCGGAACTCGCGGCGTAGGTCTGTAGGGGCGTGCCTTGTGCCGCCAGGTACCCGGCCCAGGCGGCACAAGGCACGCCCCTACAGCAGATAGACAGGAGATGCGAATGAAGATACTAAGCTGCAATATCCGGGTCGACGTGAAGGAAGACAGCGATACGGGCAACGGCTGGGACGACCGGAAGGGCCTCTGCCTGGAGGTCATCCGCGCGCAGAACGCCGACCTCATCTGCTTTCAGGAGTGCAGGGCGGCTCATTACCAGTATCTGAAAAATGGGCTGCCTGAGTACGAGAGCTTCGGTCTGGCGAACCCCGATGCGGTCTTCAACCCCGGAAACGCGATCTTCTTCTCCCGAGCCCGATTCGAGATTGTCTCAGCCGGGGGATTCTGGCTGTCGGAGACGCCGCACATCGCAGGGTCGCAATCGTGGGACTCGGCGCGTCCGAGGTTCGTCAACTACGTCGATCTCAGGGAGCGCGATTCCGGTCGGGAGTTCAGGGTGTGGAACGGCCACCTCGACCATATCGGCCAGGTTGCTCGTGAGAATCAGGCGCGGCTCATCGTGGAGGGCGCCTTTGCCCTGCCCGAGGACTTCCCGCAGTTCTTCACCGCCGACTGCAATGCCGATGCCTCGAATCCCGCGGTTCAGAACGTGATCGCCGGCGGATGGATCGATACCTGGGCGACAGTGAACGGCCCGGACGACCCGGGAATCACCTACCACAGGTTCATGGGACCCGGATACGACGGGAAGACGAAGGGGAAGATCGACTTCATCTTCAGCCGCGGTCCGGTCGAGGTGCTCGCCGCCGAGATTATCCGTGACAGCCGGGATGGGCATTACCCGAGCGATCACTATTTCCTGTCCGTTGAGGTGAGGATCTGACCGATGAGCAATCAACTGAAGATCATCTGCTGCAATATCCGCGTGGATAATCAGGCGGACGCGAAGGCGGGAAATGGCTGGAGCGACCGCAAGGGCATCTGTGTCGAGGTCATGTACGGCCAGCACGCGGACGTCATCTGCCTGCAGGAGTGCAAAGGGAATCAATACGAGGACCTGAAGCACGGGCTTCCCATGTTCGACGGCTACGGGCTCTCCAACACCGAGAAGGGCTTCAACCCGTCGAATGCGATCCTGTACCTGCGAACCCGCTTCGACTTGATAACGGCGGGAGGGCACTGGCTCTCGGAATCGCCTCATGTAGCGAGTTCGAAGTCGTGGGACTCCTCTCTGCCGCGGTTCGTCAACTGGGTCCATCTCAGGGACCGAACTTCCAAGCGGGAGTTCCGGGTCTGGAACGGGCACTTCGATCATATCGGTCAGGTCGCCCGAGTAAACCAGGCACGGCTGGTCGTCGAGGGCGCGCAGGCCCTCCCGGAGGACCTCCCCCAGTTCTTCACCGCCGACTGCAATGCGGACGCCTCGAATCCCGCGATCGACGTGTTGAAGAAGGGCGGATGGACGGACACCTATACCGCCGTCCACGGGCCGGAGGACCCGGGGTTCACGTTTCACGGGTTCATCGGCCCGAAGTATGTGGCCAAGGTGGGCAAGATAGACTTCGTCTTCTGCCGGGGGCCGGTCAAGCCCAAGGCAGCGGAGATCATACGCGATTCCCGGAATGGCCGGTATCCGAGCGACCATTACTTCGTGTCGGCCGAGGTGACGCTTGAGTAAGGACGTTGAGAGAACCGAAGTGGACGTCCTGGTGGTCGGCGGAGGCCCCTCCGGGATCATCGCCGCCCTCGCAGCCGCTCAGAGCGGACTGAAGGTGGCACTGGTCGAGCAGCGGGGGTACGTCGGGGGCAATCTGACGATCGGGCTGCCGATCCTGGGGTTCCTCAGTCAAAAGGGCGAGCAGATCATCAAGGGTCTGCCCCAGAAACTCATCGACCGCCTCAGGGCGGTCGATGCCGCAGGGGAACACCAGCCGTGCCCGCTCCACGTGAGCATCACGCTGATCGACCCGGAGGCGGTGAAGACCGTCGCCCTGGAGATGCTGCGAGAGAGCGGCGTCGATGTGATGCTCGACTCGACGTGCGCCGGTGTCGTCATGGATGGAGACAAGCTGACGGGCATCGTCACCGAGGGCAAGGCGGGGCGACAGACGATCACGGCGAAGGTCATCATCGACTGCACCGGTGACGGCGAAGTGGCGTTCCGAGCGGGCGTCCCGTGCGAGAAGGGCGACGAGCGCGGTGGGATGCAGCCGCCGACCCTGATGTTCTCCATGGCCGGCGTCGATACCGACAGGCTTCGGATGAGTATCTGCAACCAGCCTCAGACCTACGATGTCGATTTTATCCCGCCGGACTACTTCTGTCGGAACCGCCGGTTCATCGTCGTCGGGCTGAGGAAGCTCATCGAGAAAGCCCGGGATGCGGGCCTCTCGATCCCGACCGAGCGGACGATCCTCATCACCGGACTGCGAGACGGCGAGGTCTGGGTGAACATGACGCGCGTGAAAGGCGTTGACGGCACGGACCCGAGCAGTCTATCAGCCGGCGAGGTCGAAGCCGCCGGACAGATCGAAGACATTCGAAAGTACCTGATCGAGTACGTGCCCGGCTTCGAGAAGGCTCACCTCGCCCGGACCGCGCCATTCCTGGGTATCCGCGAAACGAGGAGGATCGTCGGCCGGTACGTGATGACGAGGGACGACATCCTCGAGTGCCGCCGATTCGATGATGCGATCGCGGTCGGCAGCTACCCCATTGACCTCCACAGTCCGAACGATCAGGACGGCCTGTTAGAGTGGTGCGGCGACTGTTACGACATCCCCTATCGCTCGCTCGTTCCCCAGCGCGTGGAGAACCTGCTCGTCGCCGGGAGGTGCATCTCGACGACGCATGAGGCGATGGCGGCGATCAGGGTGATGTCGACTTGCATGGCGATGGGAGAGGCCGCCGGTCGCGCCGCGGGAATGGCTGTCCGTAAGGGAGTCGCCCCATCTTGCATCGACGTGGATGCGCTCCGAGAGGAACTCATCACTCGCGGGGCATATCTTCGACCCGAGCCGTAGTGGCCGTGCCTCTGTGCCGGCCAGACATGGCACTCGGGGATGGCCGGCACAGAGGCACGGCCACTACGGCGCCACACGATCCTGCAGCAGACGTGCCGCATTCCCACCGAGCACGGCGGCGATCTCATCATCGGTGAGGTCGAGGGCGCGAATCCCGGCGACCTCGGTGGACTGATCGGTCCAGGGGGAGTCCGTGGCGAAGAGGATCTTGTCGATGCCGTGAGCGCGCATGAGAACGGTCATCGCTTCCGGCCCCATGTCCGCCAGCGAGTATGACGAGTCGAAGCAGAGATTCCGGCCCGCGAGGTAGCGCTCGACGTCCTCCCAGCACTTGTATCCCCCCATGTGCGCCGCGATCACCGTCAGGTCCGGGACGGCATCCAATGCGCGGGCCAGGCGATCGGGCGAGCAGTGTACGGGAGGCGGCAGACCGATATCCACCCCTGCATGGAAGAGCACAATGAGGCCCGCGTCGGCCAGCATCCGATACATGGGAATCACTTCGGGCGCATCCACAAAGAACTCCTGGTAGTCCGGGTGGAACTTCACGCCCGCGATCCCATCGGCCACAAGGCGATCGATCTCGGCCTGCATATCGTCCTGAAGCGGATGAAGCGTCCCAAAGCAGGTCAGCTCCGGGTACTGCTTGTTGACCCCGGCGGCCCAATTGTTGATGCTCCTCACCTGACTCGGCTTGGTCGCGATCGGCATGATGGCCGAGCGGTCGATCCCGGCGGCCCGCATCGAGGCGATCAGCCCGGCGCAGGTGCCGTCGGTCTGCGGGGGGACATCGCAGCCGTCGGAGAGCAGTTGGAGAGCGCGTGGGGCCAGCTCGTCCGGGAATGCGTGTGTGTGAATGTCGATGATCATGGAAGTGTCACCTCGCCTGGTATGCGGTCAATACATTATAGCGAGGAATCACGAGAGAAGGCAACGGTGTATTGCGCGATGCTTCGGTAGCAGAGGCCCGGCGGCGCTACCGAAGCACCATGGCTGATGGTCCATGCTTCGGCAGCGCCGCCGGGCCTCTGCTACCGAAGCATCGCGCTCAAAACCGTCCAAGGGCCTGCGCCAGATCGATGCCCGGACCCAGGACCGGCGTGAAGAGGTCGCCCACCTTGTCGAGCCGCTTGCGGATCGTTCGGATCGTGAACTTCGTCGGATCGAGCCCCGCTTTGACTTCCTCCCATTTCAGTGGAGTTGATACCGTCGCGCCGGGTCGCGGCCGAACGCAGTACGCGGCGGCGAGCGTCTGTCCGCGGCTGTTCTGCAGGTAGTCGAGGTAGACCTTCCCCTGGCGCTTGGCCGGATGGCGCTCGACGCTCGTGGTCTCGGGAAGCTTCTGGTTCGCCAGGTGAGCGATGATCTTGGTGAAATCCCGCGCCTGCTCGTAGGTATACTTCGCGCCGAGTGGGATATAGATGTGCAACCCGGTCGCGCCGGAAGTCTTGGGGCAGCTTTGGACGCCCGCGCTCTTGAGTATGCGATGAACCGCCTGCGCCGCCTTGACGACCTCGCCGAATGAGATGTCCTCGGGATCGAGGTCCATGATGGCGAAATCGGGCTTGTCGGGCTGATCGGCGCGCGAGTTCCAGGGATTCAGCTCGATGCACGCGAGATTGGCAAGGAAGACGAGCGCGGCGTCCTCCTGACAGAGCAGGTAGTCGACGTATCCTCGCTCGCCCTCTGACGGGATCTTCACGGTCGGGATCCAATCGGGGATCTGCTCGCTGTTCACATTCTTCTGATAGAAACTCTCGCCGTCGATGCCGTCGGGATGCCGATTGAGCGACTCGGGCCGGTCCTTGAGGTAAGGCAGAATGAAGGGGGCGATCTCCCGGTAGTAGTCGATCAGGTCGCCCTTGGTGTAGCCGTCCTCGGGCCAGAAGACCTTGTCGAGGTTCGTAAGCCTGAGCTTGTGCCCGCCGATCTCGATCTCCATGTCCTTCTCCTTCTTTCCCTTGGGTTTCCGGGCGAACCTGCCCTCGGATTTCGTCTCCTCGGCAGACACCCTCACCCCCGCCCCCTCTCCCTCAGAAGGGCGAGGGGAGTTCTCCCGCATTCCACTCCCCTCGCCCTTCTGAGGGAGAGGGGGCGGGGGTGAGGGTCGGTTCTCTGGAGGAGATGTCGGTTTCTCGCGGATGACCTCGCGGGGCGGCTTGTCCTCCCTCAGGCCGACGATCACCGGCTTGCGGAGGAGTCCATCCCCCGTCCACTCGGAGAACTCCACCTCGCAGACAAGCTCGGGCTCGACCCAGTGGGCCGGCATGTTCGTCTTCGGCTTCGTCTTGAACGGCGATTCGGGTCGCTCCAGCGCCTTGAGCTTCGAATGGATCGCGACGAGGCTCTTCTCATCGAGCCCGCTTCCCGCGTGCCCGACATACACGAGGTCATCGCCGTCGTAGACTCCGAGCACGAGCGCGCCGAAGCCCGTGCGGCTCCCACGAGGCTCGGTCCAGCCGCCGATCACGAACTCCTGACGAAGCTGCGTCCGAACCTTGAGCCACTCGCGGGTCCGCTCCCCCGATCGGTACGGGCTGTCCCCCTTCTTCGCAACGATGCCTTCGAGCCCCTGCTCCCTGGCCGCACGGAAGAGCGATTCGCCCTGGTCCATGACGTGGTCGCTCAGTTTGATCGTTGGCAGGTCGGGGAGAACCGTGTGGAGGATGTCCTTTCGCCTCAGGAGCGGCAGTTTGCGCAGATCGTGGCCCTCCAGATAGAGCAGGTCGAAGACGTAGTAGACAAGAGTTCCACTTCGGGTGCGAAGGTAGTTCTGGAGGAGCTGAAACTGCGAGACACCTTTCTCATCCACGATCACGACCTCGCCATCGAGGATCGCCTCCAGTCCGATCTTCGGGAGCGCCTCCATGATCGATGGAAACCGGTCGTTGAAGGGCTGCAGGTTGCGCGAGTAGAGACGCACATCGCCCTGACGGACCTCCGCGATCGCGCGGTAGCCGTCCCATTTGACCTCGAATAGCCAACCCTCTCGATCGAACGGCTCGTCGACGAGCGTCGCGAGCATCGGCTTCACGTCACGAGGCATCGGAGACTCGGGCGCGTCGGAGAGATCGACGCCCTCCAGTGCCTTGGCGGGCATCCACGTCTCTCCGGCGGTTGACGCCTCAGCCGCGATCTCATCCATCGTCCGCCCGGAAGCTGCGGATAGGTCGTCCTTCAGAATATCGTCATCGGAGGCATCGTCATCCGCGACCTTGAAGAACAACCAGGCGTTCTCCTCTTTGCTGCGCTGCATGTGGGCGAGGACGAACCTGCCGTGCAGCTTCCTACCGTTGAGGATGAAAGCGAAATGGCCCTTTGTGAGTGCCTTGGAGATCGATTCCTCCATCTCCTCCGGCGAGCACGACTCGGGGATGCAGTAGTAGCCCTCGTCCCATACCATGACCGACCCGGCGCCGTATTCGCCCTCGGGAATGACTCCCTCGAAGGTCCGGTAGTCCAAAGGATGGTCCTCGACCATCACCGCCAGACGCTTCTCGTGAGGATTCGTGGACGGCCCCTTCGGGATGGCCCAACTCTTCAGGACGCCCGCGAGTTCGAGCCGGAGGTCGTAGTGCAGGTGTGACGACTTGTGCTTCTGGACGACGAATCGAAGCCGCCCGTCCGAGGTCGCCTCCCCCCCGGATGGCTCGGGCGATCGTTTGAAATCGCGTTTCTCCTTGTACTTTTCCAGGCTCATGGGAATCATCCTTTGGAGTGCGATGGCTTGACATCGCTTTGATCCGGGCAGCTCGATGCCTTCCGGGGGGCCGCCGTGTCCAGCCACGGCTCGGCAAAGCGATGTCAAGCCATCGCACTCCAAAGCATCACGCGGCCTTGTCGGACTTCTGCTCGAGGCTCTTCTTCAGTACCGACATGAGGTCCACGACTTCGGTGGGCTTGGGCTCCTCTCCGCGAGCAACGGGCACTCTGCCCTGAGACTTCTCCTCGATGACCCTTTTCAACTCGGTCGTGTACCGATCGGTGTACTTCTCGGGCTTGAAATGGTCCGTCAGCTTGTCGATCAGCGCCAGGGCGAGTTCGATCTCCTTCTCTTTGGCCTCCCCCGATTCGGGCAGCTTGAGGCCCTCGGGCTCTCTGATCTCGGACTGATACCTCAACTGGTTCAGGACGAGCAGGTCGCCCGACGGCTTGACCGCCGCGATATGCTCGCGGTTCCTCAAGACGAACCGGGCGATTCCCACCTTGCCCGACTTGCGGAGAGCTTCCCTGAGCAGCGCATACGGCTTGGCGGCTCCTTTGTCCGGCTCGAGGTAATACGGCTTGTCGAAGTAGATGTCGTCGATCTCCGTCTCCTCGACGAAGTCCTCGATCTCGATCGAGTGCGTGAGCGTGACGTCCGCCCGCTGGAAATCGTCGTCCGTCATAACGACGTACTGCCCGTCCTCGTATTCGTAGCCCTTGACGATCTCCTCGTTGGGGACTTCCTCACCCTCGACCTTACAGACCTTGGCGTAGCGGATTGGGGACATATCCTTCTCGTGCAGCAGATCGAACTCGAGCTTCGCCTCGCCGCCTACTGCACTGTAGAGTCTCACGGGAATATTTACGAGTCCGAAGCTGATGGACCCGGACCACATGGCTCGCATGGCAACCTCCTTGCCGTGACTACCACGGCGCGTATCAGGTGATACCCCTGGCGCGGATGAGTGAAAACATGAGGTTGGACGCTTGCTGTCATTCTGAGCACGTTACTGCACTGCATGCAGTTGTTTCCGTGAGAAACCACCGTCAGTCCTGAGTGCGCCGGTGAATGACGGCGTGTAACGAAGGACGGCCTTGTGGCACCGAGCCGTCCTTCGTTACACGCCGTCATTCACCGGCGCACTCAGGACTGACGGTGAGGCTTTCTTGGGAACGAAAGCGAGAATGTGAACTACGGGAGGCCGGGGCCGTTGGTGCATATGCTCAGAGCGGGGGTCTGCCTGGGGGTGATTTCGCCTGTGAGATCGGCGACCGCTTTGTCGGCCTCCTGCAAGGCCCGAAGGAACGACCGCGCGTTGTCCTGGGGGACGTCCGCCAGACAGCGGGCGCAGTATGTCCGCTCGCCCATGAGCGCCCGCCGCTTATCGTAGAAAGACACGACGATCGGGAACGGCTCGGGCGACCCACAGAGGCGGCATTTCGAGATCGGCCGGACGGTGCTCCCGGTCTGATCGCAGAGGTCGACGATCATGTCGTAGAACGGCCGGTCGAAGTGCCGGTGAGTGATGACGAACGGGAAGTTCTTCCCGAGAAAGTCCTCGATCTCGTTGAGAAGCTTCTGATCGTCCTGAAGCACCTGCACCACGTAGCTCGTCAGCTTCCCACTGGAAAGCTCGACCACGGAGATGTCGGCCGAGAGCCCCTCGAAGAAGCCCGCGAGTTGCAGAGACGAGTTCGGGTCCTCGCCCTCGACGAGATAGACCGCGCGCACTCCATGAGCGCGGTGGTCCACACGGATCTCGCCAAGCCTTCGAGCGGAAGGACTGGATACCGTATTCGGTTGTCGGCTCAGGCCCTGTCTCGGAAGCATCGCCCTTCTCCAACCGATATCTCTCGCACTGTCATTCTGAGCGAAGTGAAGAATCTGGCCGGTTACAGCCAGATTCTTCACTTCGCTCAGAATGACAAATATGCGCTTGCCGGTGCAAGCTCAGCAGTCTGCCTTTACCCGTGAGTCATTGGGGCTAAACATTGCCCCTTCTGTCACCGAAGGAATGGACGCGGATCGCGGCGACCGGCTGGATCGGGCAGGCGCACTCGCAGAGCCCGCATCCCACGCACTTCTCCTCATCGACGAACGGCACCTTCCACCCATCGACGACCTTCCACACGATCGCCTTGTAGGAGCAGTATTCGTCGCACACGATGCACTGCTTGCCGGCGTTCCAGGCGATGCACCGATCGCGGTGGACGACCGCCGTGCCGATGAAGATGTCCTTCTTGTCCTTGATCTTGAACGGCTCGATTGCGTCCGTAGGGCATACCTCGCCGCACGCATTGCACTCCTGCGTGCAGGCCCCGATCTTCGGCACGAGGATCGGCGTCCAGATGCCTTCGATCCCGGCTTCGAACATCGCGGGCTGGACGCCGTTGGTCGGACAGGCCTTCATGCAGAGTCCGCATCGAGTACACTTGGCGACGAATTCGCTCTCAGGAACTGAGCCCGGCGGGCGAATCAGGTATTCACTGCCCAACTTCACGGACGAGCCGGCGACCGTCGGGAGCTTCCGGCCGGGATCGATCTTGGCGACGGTCACCAGTCCGAGGCCGACTCCCATCCCCTGGAGCACCCGGCGGCGCGACAGATCCAGCCTAATCTCCCTGTCGAGCACCGGTCTCGGTCGCATACGGAAGCAGATCGCGTCCTGCGGGCAGACCTCCACGCAGTCGAAGCATTCGATGCACTCCATCACGCGTGTCTGACGCGGGTTCTCGAGGATCGAGGCCATCTTGCAGTCGTGGACACACCTGCCGCAGTCGTTGCACTTGGGACTGACCGCCCGCTTGAGCACAGGGATATGGGCCATCAACCCGAGCAGCGCGCCGAGCGGACAGAGGTTCCGGCACCAATACCGACGCGAGATGCTGTTCAGGCCGATGATCCCGGCGAAGACCGCAAGAACGAGGAACGCCTGACCGAAGTACATCTGTTCGTTCGTGATGAAATCCGAGCCGGCCATCCGGTCACTGAGCCACATGCCGGACGACGCGAGCGGTCCGAAGCTGCTCTGGGACAGCGAGTACACATGGTTGGACGCCCATCGGAGCGCCATCTGAACCGGTGCGATGAAGCCGATCACGACCGTGCGATGGAGAAGGCTGATCGGGTCGAGCAGGTAGACGTACTGCATGCTGAACAGGGCTGTAACCGCCAGTCCCGCAAGGATGTAGTACTTGAGGCTGTGCAGCCCACGACCAAGTCGTTGGGGATGGAGTTGGACTCCGTCCCGCTGAGCTTGGCGGGGGATGGAGTCCAACTCCATCCCCAACGACTTGGTCGCGGACCGCGTCCTGCGCTTGCGGTAGAACAGTCGGTCCGCGAGATCGAGAGTCGTCCCTAGCGGACAGATCCATCCGCAGAAGATGCGCCCGAGCACGAGGGTCATCCCGACGATGATGAGCGAGATCGCCATCCCGGGAATGATCTTCCGCGCGGCGAGCATCGCGGTACCGGCGATCAGCGGATCGAGCCGCAGGAGCAGGTCCGACGGGATGCGGTTCCACAGCGGATATGCGGTTTTTAGCACGAGGAACAGGAACAGCCCGAGGAATACTACCTGGCTGACCCGTCGGATGGTTCGTGTCATGGCGAAAAACCGTGTGGGAGTATGGGGGTATGGGAGTGTGGGAGCAAAGCCGCCCCCACACTCCCATACCCCCATACTCCCATACTCTCCTACACTTTCTTCTGCGTGACCTTTGCGAGGTCGATCTGGCCGAGGCCGAGCTTCGATGCGGCAACTATGTGCCCCACGCGCTTCGGGTCCTTCCCGAGCAGCTTGCACGCATAGGCGTCGATCGCCACAGGATCGGTCGATGCGACGATGTGGCCGACGTCCTTCGTTTCGCCGGGGCCTTTCGGGCCGCGGGTCATCAGCACCCGGATACCGTCGAGGATGATCAGGTCGGCCTTCACCGCCGATGCGTAGTCGGCGATGCACTGATCGAGTCCCTTGCGGTGCCAGTTCTGGCGGTCCCAGTTCAGGCCCATCAGGTTCTTCATGCTCGCGGTCATACCGGTCGAGCCGTGAACCTTCGCGATGGGAACGTTGATGAAGCAGTCGGCGTCGAGGACCTCCCGCATGCACTCATCCGCCTTCAAGAGCTTGCCCTTCGGGATCGAGACGCGCTTGTACCCCGTCCTGTTGTGGCCGGACACCAATCTGGCCTTGGTGGCGGCGCAGACTTTCTTGACGCCGCTCAGTTCGAACGCCGTCTGCCAGTCATCGCACGTGTGATCCACAATCGTGATGCGGCTTGCGCCGGCCTGCTTGCAGAGCTTGATGACGGCTGTCAGGACCTCGGGATTCGTATTCGCCGCCTGCCCGGGACTGCGCGCCCAGGCGATATTCGGCTTGATGGCGACGGAACTGCCCTTCTTGACGAACTTGCCCATCCCGCCGAGACCGTCGACCGCCTTCTTGACCCTGGCCTCGATGCTTCCGTTCCAGGCGATCGTCATGATCGGTCCGGCGGCCTCGGCTTCCTCGAGGAAGCCGAGCATCTCGTCGCCGACGAGCGTCAGTCCGTATGTCGCCGCACTTACTATGCCTGCCCGCCGCAGAAACTCGCGCCGGGTGAACTTGTCTGTCATTGTAACCTCCTGGGGGAGAGTATGGGAGTGTGGGAGTATGGGAGTGTCGGAGTCCGAACTCCCATACTCCCATACTCCCACACCCCCATACTCCGCTCTACACTGTCCTTCGGATGATCTCCATCTTCGCGGGATCGTTCGTGCCGAGGCCGAGCGATGCCGCGGTCTCGATGAACTTGGTCGGCCGGCCGGATTCCGCAAACGGCTTGAGGCCGAAAACCTTGCGCTGTTCTTCGATGATCTGCCAGCCCTGGTAGTCCATGGTCACCGGATCGGCGCTGATCAGGATCGAGCGGTGCTCCCAGGCATACTGCGCGTTGTATCCGGGACCGCCCTGCGCGATCGGCTTGAGCGCATCAGTGACGATCAGCCGAGTCTTATCCTTGATCGCCGGGATCGAGTTCAACTCGGCGAGAAACGGGTCGCAGTTGTTGCCATGGTGAGCGCTCGGGTTATGATGCGAACCATAGTGGTTCTTCATCGCGCAGGTGACGCCCGATATGCTGTGGTCCTTGAGGATCGGCACATTGATGAGAGCGGTGATCTTCTCGGTCAGGATCCTGCTCAGCTTGCCGTTGAAGCTGCCCTTGCTGGTCGGCTCGGGCTCATACTCGCCTTCGGTACCGTAGCACGCGACGCCTTCGCCGGTGCGATTGATCACGAATCCGGCCTGGGTCAACTCGCGATCGTTCCTGTCCCAGACGATGATGTTCTCCTCCTTGACACCGGCCAGCTTGAGGCCCGCGATGATGGAGGCGACTACCTCGGGATGCGTCGATGCGTTGACCCGAAAGAGGCCGTTGATCTTGATCCCGACGACATCCGCCGGTTTGAAGAGCTTCTTCCACGCCGCCGCCTCGGACGACGCACCGGTGAATGCCCTCATGCCACTGGCGACCATGGAGTTCAGCACCGACTGATCGACGGCCGGGTCCACCTCGCCGACTGATGCCATCCCGAGCTTCGAGACCGTCTTGGCGTTAGTTGCCGGATCGACCAGGACCTTGTCACCCCTGACTATCACCAGGCGAGACCTGCCGTCCGTGGCTGCGAGCGCGTCGAGCGAGAGTATGCCCGCTCCATATATCCCGGCGCCGGTCACCGCCGCGCCCTTGATGAACTCACGTCTGCTAAGCTTTGTCATACCTGCTCCTTGATGCTTGACGCCGGAAACCGAGTAGTGGTTTCCGGATTCTCTATCGATGAACTTCGGGGGAGGAAGGCAGGAACTATGAACGGTGAAACTACTCCAGTATCTCCTCGGGCGCAAACCAGATGGCGATCTCCGTCTGCGCGCTTTCGGGGGAGTCGGATCCGTGCACCAGGTTCTCGCCGGTGCTGAGCGTGAAATCGCCGCGGATCGTGCCGGGGGCAGCCTGCAGGGGATCGAGCGCGCCCATCATTCGGCGTACGTGGGCGATCGACTCGTCGCCCGCGATCACCATCGCGACGATGGGGCCGGACGACATGAACTCCACGACGCCTTCGAAGAACGGCTTGCCTCGGTGGACCTCATAGTGCTTCTCCACCAGTTGCCTCGACGGCTTGAGGACCTTGAGGGCTCTTATCTCGAGGGTGCGGCTCTCGAACCTGCGAATTATCTCACCGATCAGGCCGCGCTTGACCGCATCCGGCTTGATCAGCACCAACGTCTGTTGCATGCGTACAGTATAACAAAGCGGCATTGGGGTGTCAACGTATTATGCGCCCTTGGAGTGCCGGCGGGAGGGCGAGGCTCCGTCCGAGCCGGGATGCTTCGGCAGCAGAGCACAGTGGCGCTGCCGAAGCATCCCGGCTCGGACGGAGCCTCGCCCTCCCGTTGCCATGCCGAGCATCCATCAAGCTGATCACTAGGCAGAGGAAGATGCGCATGTAAAATATTATAAAAGTTTTCCTTGCGTAAGTTTGGAAACTCGACAGTAGGGGTAAAAGAGAGACGGCAGGGACATGGAAGTCGGCTGACTATAGGACGACTCCGAACGGGTTAAACCTGAAATGCCGCAGTCAGCCGACTTCCAACCAAAGTGTAGCCGGGAGGCGGGTAGGGCTTGAGGCCGCCCAGTCCCCGAGCGAGTATCGATCTTCGGACACGCGGCAAGCGTCTCTGGGTGTGACGCTGTGACCCGAAGGTCAAAGGCTTCCGGTAAAGGACTACATGTGGGGTGTGATCCTTATGCCGGTAAGCGAAAGGCTTGCTCTGGAGATTTGCCCTACATACTGCCTTCTGCTATAATGAGGCCGGGCTCACCCCCGGCCTCATTTGCATGTATACCGTGAATCTCGGGAGAAACACCATGAAACCCGTCACTGCCATTCTTCTCTCCGCTGCCGTCCTCGCGCTCGCTCTCTCATCGCTTCTTGCGGATTCCGGCAAGCGCATCCCTGCTCCCAACATAGTCCCAAAGGACCAGTGGGGATCCATGAAAGAGGGTGACCGCTACCAGGACAAGATCTTCGACCCGTATTCCCAGGGTGCCCTGGGCGATCCGTTGGCGATCACCATCCATCACACCTACCGTCCGGCCGGAGCGAATCCGCCGGACCCCGAGGAGGACAAGAAGAAGCTCCAGGAGATCCAGAACTTCCACGTCGGCAAGGGATGGGGAGACGTCGGCTATCACCTGCTCATCGGCAGCGACGGCACCGTCTACCAGGGACGTCCGCTCGGCTGGATGGGCACACACGCGCCCCCGAATACGTCGAACATCGGCGTGAACGTCATCGGCGACTTCCAGGAGTCGGAGTACCCCTCGGCGGCCCAGCTCGAGGGGCTGACGGGGCTCGTCACCTGGCTGTGCAACAAGTATGACATCGATCCGGCGGGCAAGGCAGTGATATTCGAGCAGACCGGCCCTGCGGTGGGCGGCCACAGGGACTGGAATCCGACCCTCTGCCCCGGAGACAGGCTCTATGCCCTCCTGGCCGACGTGCGGACACGCGCCCGAGCGAACCTCCTTGCAGGGCATTCTCCATATGACGCGCGCCCGTCCGTGCTCCAGTACTTCCCCCGAGTCCTGCTCGCCGGGCAACCATACGACCTGGCCCTGTACATGAGGAATGTAGGCTACGTGCCGTGGTCTCACCTCAACAAGATTGGGATCGAGTCCCTTTCACCGAGTCTGGTCACCATCGCCGAACCGCTGCTGAAAGAGGGCGAGGCGGTCGAGACCCTGGCAAACAGGCCGTGGCAGATACACATCCAATCGCCGGAAACCACGGGCGTTCAGCGCCTGGCGGTCAGCATGACCGAGGCACATGGCCGCTTCGGAGATGAGATCGCGTGGGACGCGGACGTTCTCGCCCCTGATGCGTTCATCTCCGAGTGGCTTACCTCGGGTCACTTCGAGATGAAGGCGGCGGACGGAACCGCTGCTGGGGCCGATGCGCTTATCGCAAAGGACTTCTTTGCCGGCCAACCGCTCGACGTGATGGATACGATGGATGAGGTGAGCGAGAAGGCCCATGGATATGCCGTCAAGGACGAGTACACAAGCGGCGAGCGGAACTTCCGCGGCCCGGATGGCGAGCGGGTGAAGGACAGCGGTCGGTACTTCTACGGCGAGGAAAGCCTCAAGCTTTGCCTCGGCGACCACCGGGACGGCGACCTGATCCTCCGCCGGTTGATCGATGCCGGCGACAGAGATCAGCGCGCGGCGATCACGGTCGACGGCAGGTGGCAGACGGTTTGGAAGCATCCCGGCGCGGAGCGATACCGCCTCTGGAAGGAAGTCGACACCATCATCCCGTCCTACCTTCTTGCGCACAAGCAGGCCATTGATGTGAATCTGAAGTCGCTTGGCACGGTGCAGTACGGCTGCAACTCGTTCAGATACGCCCTGCTCGATTCCGGCGAGCCGCTCACAGCGCCGAGGCTCGGCGACAAGTTCACGGGCGGCGACTGGCAGCAGTGGAAGTCGCACGACGGACTGACCGACCTTTCAACGGCGTTCCCCGGCAACACGAGTGGAGCGGTCTACCTGGCGGCATACGTGAAATCGCCTAAGACGCAACTCGCCGAGATTCGGACGGGATGCACGGCGCGGATGAAGGCGTGGGTGAACGGCGAACTCGATGTGACCGGCCGTGGTGGGAAGCCGAGCTTCCCGGATACCGAGACGGGATCCATTCTGTTGAAGAACGGCTGGAACCGCATACTGGTCAAGGTTGCCCTCGAACCCGGCATCAAGGACCTCTACGTGCGACTCTGCGACCGCCAGGGGAAGCCGATCCCCGGCCTGAGGGTTTCTCTCGATCCGACTGACAAGAGTGACGCAAAGCCTGAAGACATCCGAACGGCGAGGAATGGTTGATCAACCATAGACCATTCTGCCATCCGCCCATGAACCATAAACCATCAACCATCAGCCATTCTCCCATCAGCAATCGCGTGACCGTGCGCGCTGTCATCCTGGCGCTGATTCTGGCCGTTTTCAACGACTACTGGGTTGTGCAGCTCGAGGTCGTCAGGATCTCTTATCCCACCTACGCCGCTCCCTTCTACAACTGCATCTTCACTCTCCTGGTGCTCACGACCGCCAACCTGCTCGTTCGAAGCAAGTGGCCCCGACTCGCGCTCAGCCGGATCGAGCTGCTCACGATCTACGTGATGCTCTCGATCACGAGCGGCGTCTGCTCGCACCTGTTCCTGATGCCACTGGTATCGGCCATGGGGTACGCGTTCTTCTTCCGCACGCCGGAGAACGGCTGGGACAAGCTGTTCGTCGAACGCCTGCCGAAGTGGCTGACCGTAAGCGATCCCGTGAGCCTGAAGAACTTCTACTACGGCAACTCCACGCTTTACGACCCGGTCAACTTCATGCCGTGGGTCATCCCGGTGATCGCGTGGTCGGCGTTCGCAGCCGTCCTGCTCTTCACCATGCTCTGCATCAACAGCATCCTCAGGAAGCAGTGGGTCGAGGCCGAGCGGCTGACGTTCCCGATCATCATGCTCCCGCTCGAGATGACCGAGGAGTCCGGATCGCTCTTCAAGAGCCGTCTGATGTGGCTCGGGTTTGCGATCTCCGGCTCGATCACAATGCTGGCGGCGCTCAACTACCTCTACCCGTCGATCCCCCACCTGCGGATCACGCGCATAGACATCGGGAAGTACGTGACCACTCCGCCGTGGAACGCGATTGGAAGCATCCCGCTGGCATTCTACTTCTGGGCGATCGGCCTTTCGTTCCTGATGCCGCTCGAGCTGTCGTTCTCCTGTTGGTTGTTCTTCTGGATGACCAGGCTGGAGATGGTTGCGAGCAGAATGATCGGGCTGCATGAGCTTCAGGTCGTCGGAGGCGGCTTCGACCGGGCGTTCCCGTTCCTGCAATCCCAGGCATACGGGGCCTACTTCGGCTTCTTCGTGATGAGCATGTGGGCCGGGCGGCACTACCTCAGGCGGGTGTTCCGGACGGCCTTCCTTGGCACGAAGGAGGAGGACGAATCGCGGGAGGCGATGAGCTACAGATCGGCGATACTGGGAGCGGTCGGCGGGATGCTGTTCCTGAGCGCTTTCGCGGTCAAAATGGGGATGTCGCCGTTTGTTGTGGCTCTCTTCTTCGTACTCTACTTCATCCTCGCGGTCATCAGCAGCCGGGTCCGCGCCGAGTTGGGCTTCCCGGTGGTCGATCTGTACCCCATGGGCCCGCAGTACTTCATGACGACCGCCGCCGGGACTCAGAACCTCGACGCGCAGAACCTGGTCGGGTTCGCGCAGTTCACCTGGTTCAACAAGAGCTATGCGAGCCACCCCGCGCCGCACCAGATGGAAGCGTTCAAGCTCTCGGAGCGCACCGGTTCGACCGCCAGGCAGATGCATATCGCGCTCATGGTTGCGGGGGTCCTGGCGATGCCGCTGGGGTTCTGGATGCTGCTTCACATGTACTTCGGCAACGGAGCCGCGACCGCCAACGTCGAGCTTTACTCGCTCCTGCACGGAAATCAGACCTACAACCAGCTCGCGGGATGGCTCAAGCAGCCTCAGCCGCCGAACAAGATCGGGATGCTCTTCGTCGGCGGGGGTTCCTGGTCTCGATGGCGATGGGATGGATGCGTCTGCGGTTCATATCGTTCCCGTTCCATCCGCTCGCCTATGCGCTCGCCCCGTGCTGGGGAGTGGCACAACTCTGGATGCCGCTCTTCATCGGAAGCACCGCGAAGTTCCTGATCCTGCGGTTCGGCGGACTGCGCATGTACCGCCAGGGACTGCCGTTCGTCTTCGGCCTGATCCTCGGCGAGATCGCGGTCGGGAGCATCTGGACGATCATCGGGATCGTGTGGGGCGTCCCGACCTATGACTTCTGGCCGGGGAAGTATGGATAACCTCGGAGTGATGGAGTAATGGAGTGGTGGAGTATTGGGCCAAGAGGAACGAAATGTGGCCGGTTGTTTGACCAATGAGCTGCTGATCGTGTAGAATGATGCCTCGGAGAATGGAGCCCAACACTCCAATACTCCATCACTCCATTACCCCATAGGTTTTGCCATGTTCAAGATTTGTGTATGCATCAAACAGGTCCCGGCGACGACCGAGGTCAAGATCAACCCGGAGACCAATACCCTCGTCCGCGAGGGAGTCGAGTCGCAGGTGAATCCCTTCGACCTCTATGCCCTCGAGGAGGCGGTCCGCATCCGGGAGCGACTTCAGGGTGAAGGCGAAGAGGCAAGCGTTACCGTCGTCAGCATGGGCCCGCCCCAGGCCGAGGCCGCGCTCCGTGACGCGATCGCTCTCGGTGCGGATGAGGCGATCCTGCTCTCCGACCGGGCGTTCGCGGGCGCGGACACCTGGGCAACGTCATATGCCCTCGCGATGGCCCTCAAGAAGCTCGAGCCGAACCTCATCTTCTGCGGAATGCAGGCGATCGACGGCGACACCGGCCAGGTCGGTCCCGGGATCGCAGTCCACATGGACTACGCCCAGGCGACCTACGTCTCGAAGATCGAGGAACTCGACGCCAAGAAGGTCACGGTCAAGCGGCTCGTCGAGCAGGGGTATGAACTCTGCTCCGTGAAGCTGCCCGCGGTCCTCACCGTCGTCAAGGAGATCAACGAGCCGCGGACGCCGTCTCTCCGGGGCAAGATGAACGCCAAGAAGGCCGAAATCCCGGTCTGGACGGCGGCCGACATCGACGCGCCGCCGGAGAAACTCGGCCTCCAGGGGTCGCCGACTCAGGTCGTGAAGGTGTTCAGCCCGCCTCACCGCGAGGGCGGAGAGCGATGGGAAGGCGAACCGGCGGAACTCGCCGACAAGCTTGCCGGGCTGCTGAAAGAGTTGGAGATAGTCTAGTGTCAATCCGAGTTATTGAAGATAAGTGCAACGGGTGCGGGCTCTGCGTGAAAGCATGCCCGATGGCGGCGATCGAAGTCAGCAACAAGATGGCGATCATCGACCTCGATATCTGCAACTACTGCAGTTCGTGCGTCTCGACCTGCCGATTCAAGGCAATCGCCATCGAGATCGACAAGCAGCCGGCGGAGGACCTCAGCCAGTACAAGGACGTCTGGGTCTTCGGCGAGCAGTTCAAGGGCCACATCGCGCCCGTCGTCCTCGAATTGATCGGCGCGGGCCGTCAACTCGCGGACGATCGAGGCTCGGGACTCTGCGTCGTCGTGCTCGGCGACAACCTCGATCAGGCCTCAGCCGAACTCGCCGAGTATCCGGTGGATAAGGTTTATCTCTACGAAGCGCCTGAACTCGCGGACTACGATGGCGAGCGGTATTCCAGAGTGCTTTCGGACCTCGTGCGCCGGATGAAGCCGGAGATCATGCTCGCCGGCGCGACTACTCAGGGGCGCTCGTTCATGTCACAGGTGGCGATCCGGCTCTACACCGGCCTCACCGCCGACTGCACCGGTCTGGCGATCGGCAAGGACGACGGGCTGCTCTATCAGACGCGCCCCGCGTACGGCGGAAACGTCATGGCGACCATCCTGTGCCCGTACACGCGGCCTCAGATGGCGACCGTCCGGCACAAGGTCTTCCCGACGAGTCCCAAGCAGGCGAACGGCTCGAGGGCCGAGGTCGTCAAGCTGACCGCCAAGCCTCAGCTTTTCAGTTCGAGGAGCCAGATCCTCGATTTCATCGAGGCATGCGAGGCGACGGTGAACATCGTCGAGGCGGACATCATCGTCTCCGGCGGTCGAGGGATCGGCGACCCGTCGAACTTCTCAGTGCTGGCGGAACTGGCCCAGGAACTCGGAGCCGCGGTCGGGGCGAGTCGCGCGGCGGTCGATGCGGGATGGATTCCATACTGCCATCAGGTCGGGCAGACGGGCAAGACGGTCTGCCCGAAGCTCTACATCGCCTGCGGGATCAGCGGCGCGGTCCAGCACCTCGCGGGGATGTCATCGTCGGACACGATCATCGCGATCAACAAGGACCCGAACGCGCCGATCTTCCAGGTTGCGAGCTTCGGCTTCGTCGGCGACGTTCTGGAGATCGTACCGCTTCTCACGAAGCGGATCCGTGCGATGCGGGGACAGACCGTGAACGCGTAGTTCCAGGTTGAGACACGTGCGGCGTGGAGGGATGATTCCTTCCACGCCGTTCTGGCTTAGTGATCAACCTCGAAATCCTCACCTGGTAACCGTTTCCTCTGCACTGATCTTGTCAGGAACGTAACTCCGCAACAAGGACAGTATCTCGTCCATATCTTCTCGGCTACCACTTATCTTAACCGCTCCACTCTTCCGGTCATTAGCATAGCTGATGCGAAAGATCCGATCGGTATATCGGGACCTGCGACGCCTATGGATGGTGACCGCAGTAACGTCCTGCCAGGAGAACCTCTGCCCGTCTGATGTCTGAATGCCTGCTTCTGAGATGACCACCAGTTGGTAGTAGGCCCACAGATAGAGAACCCCAGCCCCGATTGCACCTGCACCCAGCCCACCGGCCAGTACAAGCAGGTGTCGCGTAGGGTATCCGGTGTACCATGCATGGATCTCCAAGACTAGAGCCATTACGGCGAAGAAGAGCAGTATTCCTCGAGCAAGATACCGTGCTTCCCGGGTGTTTTCTTGATGGAACGTTCGTGAGTCCACCAGGAGCAAACTCCTTCCAGTCTCAGAAAATGAAGGTCCTGTACGTGCTGATGCCGAGAGCCCAGCCGATGAGCGACCAGATCGAGGCCACCACGTAATCCCCCAGGATCAACCCCATGAAGAACGGGAGCGCCATCCGATAGCCCTTCACCCCACCGTAGCGCACGACCCAGAACTTGATGAACCAGCCGCATAGGATCGCGCTCCAGAAATACTCCAGCGCGTAGGAGTTCGCCAGCGCGTATCCGATCGGGTGGAACGGCCACCAGACCAGCCTCGACTTCGCCAGCGCCAGGAGAAGGGTCGCTCCCGCGCCGACCCCGCTGTACGCGAGCGCCATCCAGTCGGTCTTCTGCGGATTATCGACCCACCCCTGCAGACGGTTGAACGCCTCCCGCCCGATGCCTGTCGAGTACGACATGATGTGCCCGGTCGCCTCGCCGTTCTTGTAGAAGATCGTCATCAGCGCCCAGAGCGACGCCACCGTGCCGACGACGGTCGCCAACAGGATCGCCACGAGCAGTCGCTTCGGCTCCATGTGCGACTCCTTGCCGATCTTCATCGCCTCCAACTGGTGCGGCATCGGGTGCGACCGGTAGCCCCGGTTGAACCAGAACATGTACGAAAGCAAGGTGAGATTTTGCGCGCCGATCGCCTGAGTGCCGAAGATCTGGACCATGAACCTCTCGGGGTTGACCCAGTTCAGCTCGTGGGCCGGCGGTCCGAGTTCCGCCCGGACGCGCGTGATTCCGACCGACAGGATGAAGTAGAAGCCGAAGTAGATGAACGGGAGCCAGAGCGACATTCCCATCATGCCGCACATGAACACCAGCACCATCAGCCCGAGTCCGACGCCGACGACCGCTGAGCGGTATGTCATCCCGGCATCGGGGTCGTCCTCACCACCGCGACCGAAGGCCGTCCGGAACACTGAGGCGAAGTGCTTCCGTGAGAGCCAGATCAGCGCGATCGAGAGGCCGATCCATGCGCCCGTGCCCTGCTCCGCGACGTATGGAATGCGGGCGATCGACGGCGGCGCCCCGGCATCTCGGAATCCCATCGACACGCATCCCACATCTATCAGTTTGCGCAGGATGTAGAAGAACCAGCACGAGAACGAGAGGTCTAGTGGCAAGAAGAACGCGATTCCGATGGCAAAGGGGAAGAATCCGATCGGCAGCCACCCGACGCCGTTCCAGGGCTGGCCGACGAAGTACTGGCCGACGTTCTGCAGCTTCAAGTGCATCGTGGGGACATTGGGGTAGAAGTAGCCCAGGCTGTTGATGCTCTGGATGATCATCGGGATCGCGAACCCGATCCACATGAGCTTGTTGCGGAAGAACCCCGGATCGCTGCCGGTCACGGTCATGGGGATCTGGACGATGGGATACGTCAGACGCTCGCGCTCGGTCCACTGCTTGCGGACAAGGACGTTGAGGCAGAGCATCATGAACGTCAGGACGAGCACAAAGCATATCCAGAAGAGCAGCGGGATCAGCCACGCCTGGAAGTTCTCCGGCGCGAAGAAGCTTGAGTTGCCGATGTAGTATCCCTTCAACGCATCCCGGCTGTGGGGGGCCATCCATTTCGGCACATAAGACCAGAACCGCGTGAATCCGTTGCTCGGATCGTTGAACCAGAAGAGGTATCCGAGGACCGGCGGGAGGTTCTCGAGCGAGTCCCGGCCCATGATCGCCGACGCGATGCTCAGCATGACATAGACCACCATCAACTCGGCCTGAGTGAGCGCATTCTCAGGGAACCGCCTCTTCACCACAGCGTTCAGGCCCGTGAGGACAAGCAGGAGGAATATCACGTGGAAGAAGAGACTGACGCAGGTCGTGTCGAGCGAGTTCCACTGGACCTCCATGACGGCCATCCAGTAGGAGTTGAGCGGAATGAGCAGCAGCCCCAGGATGATGACCCTGGTGCTGACGACATGCCGGCGTCTGGGTTGCGTTTCCTCGGTTATGGTCTGAGGCGTTGTCTCAGTGCTCAATGCGCGCTCCCTCGGGTGGTAGTATTCGAGGGAGAGGGCGCGGATACCTTCGGAGTGTGGGGGTATGGGAGTATGGGAGTCCGGAACTCCCACACTCCCATACCCCCACACTCCCACACTCCCACACTCCCACACTCCCACACTCAGTCTTCACGACATCGGCTCGGCGGCGACCGGTTCGGCGTCCCACTGGCGGACGAGGAGCGGGAAGATCGCCGCTCCGATCAGGTTCACCACCCCGACGAACAGGAACACCGACGCAAGCCCGTACACGCCCGCGATCCGGGTCGCCGCAAGAGGCGCGATCAGAGTGCCGACCATCATCGCCGACTGCTGCATCCCATACGCCCGCCCTCGGAACTCCTCATGAACCTTCGTGCAGATCAGCGCGCCGGTCGAGGGGCCGATCGACGCCATGAAGATGCCTGCCGCAAAGAAGACCGCCGCGAAGGCCCAGATGCTGTGGATGAACGCCAGGCATAGCGCCGTCACCGCCGAGCCGATCAGCCCGATCTGAATCCCTCGCTCGTATCCGGACCTCTGACCGAATCGGGTCCACCTGTGGGCGGTCAGCATCAACGCCGCCGGTGGGAGCGAGAAGATCAAGCCGGAGAGCCAGACTGGCGCGCTGTCGCCGTTGAGCTTCGAAAGATGAAGGGCCAGGATCGGGTTGATGGAGGCGCTGTATATCCCGAACACCATGACGGTGAGCATGATCGCGCTGAGAACCTTCGAGCGCAGGGCTATGGCAAAATCCTGTACAAGGCTGGTCTGCTCGGTGATCTCGGGCTTATTCGGCTCTTTCACCAGCAGCAGGACGAGCAATGTCGAGAACAGGACCGCCGTCCCCGAGATCCACATCGTGCCCCGGTATCCGAAGACCCCGGCCATCAGCCCGCCGATCGCCGGCCCGATGATCATCCCGGCCGCGCCATAGGACTGCGCAGTGGCGATGTACTTCGGCGCCTCGTCCTGGGGCGTGTTAGTGGCTATGAGCGCCATCGACATCGGGACGAACCCGGTCAGCGCGCCGTTCAGGAACCGGAGGATCGCGAGTTGGAGCGGCGTCTGGCAGATACTGGTGCCAAAGTAGATCAAGCCGAGACAGAGCCCGGCCCGAATCGCCATCGGTTTGCGCCCGTACTTGTCGCCGAGCTTGCCCCAAAGCGGCATGGTGATGATGCTGGCCGAGGACTGGAATGCGAAGACGATCCCGACCCAGGTCAGCAGGCTCGCCTTACTGACCCCCATTTCTCTCATGAAGAGCGGCAGGAAGGGTATGACCTGGTTCCAACTCGCAGCGGTGAGGAAGATCGCAGCCGACAGTATGTACAGATTGCGGCGGTAGTATGGCATGATGAGCGAGACCCTTTGGGTACATACTTAGTGTATCATGCCCGTCAACCTTCGGAGTGCGGTGGCTCGACACCGCTTTGCATCGAGCTACCGCCGGCAAAGCGGTGTCGAGCCACCGCACTCCGAAGGTTGACAGGGAACCGCCTGAATGTTAGACTTTGGCAGTCTAATGAGGAACAACGTGCCGTAGGGGCGAAGCACTGGCTTCCGTATCCGCAAAGACTCGCGCAAGCGGCAGCCAGTGCTTCGCCCCTACTGTGATTCATTCATCGAAAGGAGCAGTGCTTGCCGATGCGAATAACCGTCAAGGGAAAGAATATGGTGGTTACCGATGCCCTGCAGCGGTACGCCGAGAAGAAAGTCGAAAAGCTCGGCAAATACTTCGAGAACCTCAAGAGCGCGACGGTGACTCAGAGCACCCAGCGCAACTGGCATATAGTCGAAGTGAGCCTCGACGGCGACGGTGTTGTTCTCCGCGGCGAAGAGCGGTCGGACAACATGTATGCGTCGATAGATGCGGTCGTCGAGAAGCTGGAGAGTCAGATCAAGCGGTTCAAGGGGAAGTTGACGGACCGCGCACACGTGGAGCCGCCGAGGGAGACCGCCTTGGAGGAAGAGCCCGAGGAGGCGGCCGAGGCCGCTGCTCAGGGGCTGCCCGAGATCGTCCGCACCAAGCGGTTCCCGATCAAGCCGATGACCCCCGAAGAGGCATCTCTGGAGATGGAGATGCTGAACCACGACTTCTTCGTCTTCCGCAATGGCGATACCGACGCGGTAAACGTCGTGTACAAGCGCCAGGACGGCAACTACGGCTCCTCGAGCCGGAGTTGTAGCGGAGTCGTAACCGCCGATGAACGCAGATAGACGCGGATGTCGGTGCTTGAACGGTGTTCGGGCTGGAGTTGTACTCCAGCCCGCTTCACAATCGGGGAGTTGAACTCCCCATCCAGTCTCCCGGGAGGGAGTGCAACTCCCTCCCGAACTGGTAGTCCCGAACGGTGGCATGCAATGCCCGACGTGATCTGCCTGGGTGAGGCGCTGATAGACTTCATCCCGTTCGAGTCCGGATGCTCGCTCGAAGACGTGACGGCATTCCGAAAGGCGCCGGGCGGAGCGCCCGCCAACGTCGCCGCAGGGCTCTCGAAGCTCGGGAATCCGAGCGCATTCATCGGCAAGGTCGGCGACGACCCATTCGGTCACTTCCTCGCGAACACCTTCGAGCAGCATGGCGTCGACATCAGCGGGATGCGGTTCGATAAGACCGCGCTCACTGGGCTGGCGTTCGTGTCGCTGAGTGCGGCGGGGGTGCCGGAGTTCATGTTCTATCGCAACCCGAGCGCGGATATGCTTCTCACGCCGGACGAGATCGATCGGGAGTTCATCAGGTCGGCGCGGGCATTCCACTACGGCTCGATCACCCTCATCTCAGAGCCGAGTAAGAGCGCGACCGAGACGGCGGTGAAGCACGCCCTGGACGGCGGGCTGCTCGTGTCGTACGACCCGAACCTCCGGAAGCCGCTCTGGCGGAACCTCGATCAGGCGAAGAAGCAGATGCTCGAGGCGATGGTCTGGCCGCATTTCGTGAAGGTGAGCGAAGAGGAACTCGCATTCCTCTCGGACACGCCGGACCTGTCTGACGGCTCGGAGCGCCTGATGAGCGCCTACCCGAACATCGAGCTTGTCGCCGTGACCCGCGGCGCGGAGGGATGCTATTTCCGGACGGCCCAGGTCGAGGGGAGCGCGCCGGCATTCTCCGTCGAAGTCGTGGACACTACCGGCGCGGGCGATGGGTTCGTCGCGGGCGCGCTCTCGTGCCTGCTCGATCTCACGTCGAGTCCCGACGACCTCTCGGCCCTGAGTAAGGACGACCTCGCGCGCGCATTCCGATTCGCCAACGCGGTCGCCGGCCTGACGACCACGAAGCCCGGCGCGATCACGGCTCTCCCGAGTCGGGATGATGTTGACCGGCTGCTCCATGCTTAATGGGTAGGAGGGGTTTTCCGGGATGGGTGCTGAATCGAGTTCAGCATGACGTGTGGAGCTGACGTCATGCTGAACTCGATTCAGCACCCATCCCGGAAAACCCCTCCTACGCCGCTTGTGCAGAACGGTCCCTCGGAGCTACGGCCCGACCACGTAGATGTGCACCGCGTAGGGCTCGAATGCATCGGTGAAGGCATCGCCGGTCACAGGTACCGTGCGGTTTTCGTTGTGAACGCCAACCCGCGAGCCGGTAACTCCCGGGCCGGAAAAACGAATCTTGATCGTCTTCTTCGCCCGGTTCACGGCGATGATCGTCAGCTTACCATCCTGATCCTTGACTACGAAGTCCACAGGCGAATCGGCGGGCGACTTGGTAATCTTGCCACTCGCGGTCGGTGCTGTGAGAACGTCGTTCAGACCGCGCATCTCCCCGATCAACTGCTTGATGTACTCCCAGTCGCCCTCCTCGGGGTTGTTGAGGATTCCCGAAGGCTTCTTGTAGTAGTCGAGCTGACCCGAACCGGTGTAGAAGGCGACACCCTTCGCGCCGTAGACGATCGGCATGTAACACATCTGGCGGTACTCGGCCCGAGTGGGGTACCGGCCGTCGACGCGCGGCTGCTTGTAGCACTGGATGGCGATCCAGAGCGGCTTATGGCCGGTGTACTCGGTGAGCCAGCTCGGCGGAACGAAGGTCAGGTCGTTCCTCTTCGCCGGTGCGGGCGCTTCCGGGTTCGGCTCCATCGGGATGGGATAGTACCACCAGATGCCGATGTCCATCATGCTCTCCGGGAAGAAGAAGCTCCGGTCCTTCATCAGTTCCGTGATCACCGCGCGGGTGTCGCCGAGGACGAATGGGTGATTGGGATCCATCTCCTTGACTATCCGATAGACGCCCGCGATATTCTTGAGCGGACCCTCACCACGGGCGACGCGCTCCTCAGAGCCCCAGTAGCCGAGCCCGGGATGGTTTCGGAACGTCTCGATTCTGTGCCGGACCTGCTCCCACTTGCCCTGCTCGATGGCTTTGCGGGGCAGTTCCACCATCATCTTCAGGCCGGCCTCCGCGCTTCGGTCGAGCAGGTCCTTCAGACGGATGTCGTTCGGATTGATGGGGTCATCCGCTTCGCCCGCCACGATCGCGTAACTGTGCGACAACGAGAATCCGGCTTGCGCCATCTCGGGGAAACGTCCGGCGGCGTAGAGGCCGAGCGGGAACTGGGGTTTTCCATCGACCAGAGGATAGCCGTCCGGGCCCATGGTAATCGGCGTCCTCGGCCGGACGTGGATATCGGCCTGGCCGCCGGCGATCTCCTTAGCCTCCCCGTCGAGTAGCTTGATCTGAGCGACGAAGTCCCCGACCGCGTCCACGGGAACCCTGAGCACGCGACTGACGAAGCCGCCCTCGGATGCGTCGGCGGTTCCGCTATCGATGACGTTGCCCGACGAGTCAGCGATCGAGATCCAGACTCGGGCTCGCCCCAGTCGCTCGGGATGCGCGTTGACCTGGAAATCGAAACTGGTCGAGCCGTCGCCCTCACCTACGGCATGGTAGCACGGGCAGGCGGGATAGATGATCAACGGGGCAGCGACCGTGAAGCTGCCGGCGATCTTCCTCTCGGGTGTGCCGGATGCGCTCAGGAGTTCCAGCGAGTACTCGTGACTTCCAACTGACTTCAGATTGATCTTGAGGGGGATCCGGCTCACGGACTTGCCGGCAGCGGAAATGGGAATCTCCGATACCTGCTTGCCGATTGTGATTCTCAGCGACCCGGCCAGGGGCGATTCGCTTCGGTTATCAAGGACGGCGGTGATCGTCTGCTCTCCCACGAATGGCTTTGCCGCTTCGGCAAGCGTCAGCGAGACCTGGTTAACAGTGACGGCTGAGAGGCTGTCGAACCAGACCGTGCCTGAAGCGCGATTGAAATGAAGAAATACTTCACCGGTCGCGGCGTTGGCCGGGACATCCGCGACACCGGAGAGATGAATCCACTCGCCGGAGAGGCGCGCCGTCGGATAGACGAAGTTCCGATCGAAAACCTTGCCGCCCGCGTCTCGAAAGCTCAGCGCAAAGCCAATGGGGTCCTTCCCGCCCTTCAGGTCCTGCCCGCGCACGAAGGCCTCGAATCGTATGTCATCATAGGGGGTCGCCGGGAAAGGGGCGCTGACAACCGTGAATCGAGCCTGCTCTGAGGCAGACAGCCTGATCGAGGCGCCCCCCTCATGAGCGACAGTGGTATCGACAATCACGTTGGGCTGCCCTTCCTCGGTCTTGTAGACCCACCACCCTCCGTTGGGAAGCCCATTCACCCCGGCTCCATCCTCGAAACCGGGGTTCTTGACCAGGTTCTCCTGCGCTCCTGAGACGGATGCGATCAGGACCAGTGCCAACAGATATAGAAGCGTCACGCGGTTTCTCATACTGCTGTCTTCGCCATAACCGCACGGATATCATTCTGAGTATGTTCCTGCGCAAGCGCAATTGTCTCCAACGGAAAACCCGGAATACCCCTCCCCAGCCCTCCCCGCAACGGAGAGGGAGTTGCTCGCGGCTGCCGATGGTGCTCCCTCTCCGTTGCGGGGAGGGCTGGGGAGGGGTCATTCGGATTTTGACTTATCCTGCGCGTTGGCGGTATACTAGTCGCACATCACACGGCAAGGAGATGCTCAAATGATCGTCACCACCAAGGAGCTGTTCCAGCAGGCTTACGGCAAGTATGCCCTCGGCGCTTACAACATCAACAACGCCGAGCAGACCATGGGCCTCTTCCGCGGCTACCTGGACTCGCAAGGCGCCGTTCATCATCCAGATTTCCAAGGGCGCGCGCTCGTACACCAACAAGCTCATGCTCGAAGGCATGATCCGCGCCGCCGATCGAGATCTTCCCGGATGCGATCTTCGCGGTCCATCTCGATCACGGCGACGAGGAGACCTGCTACGACTGCATCGAGTCCGGGTTCTACTCCTCGGTCATGATCGACGCCAGCCACGAGTCGTTCGACGAGAACATCGCGACCACCAAGCGAGTCGTCGACGCGCGCCCACGCGAAGGGCATCAGCGTCGAGGCCGAACTCGGGCAGCTCGGCGGAGTCGAGGAGCACGTCAGCGTTTCGGAGGACAAGGCTCACCTGACCGACCCGAAGCAGGCCGCGGAGTTCATCGAGCGCTCCGGCTGCGACAGCCTGGCGTGCGCGATCGGCACCAGCCACGGCGCGTTCAAGTTCTCCGGCTCGCCAGGGGCTGCACTTCGAGGTCGTCAAGGGTATCCAGGAGCTCGTGCCCGGCTTCCCGCTGGTGCTGCACGGCTCTTCGTCGGTCCCGCAGGACGAGGTCGAGCGGATCAACGCCGCCGGCGGCGCGCTCAAGGGCGCGAAGGGCGTCGACGCCAACGCAGTATCTGCCCGCCGCCAAGCTCGGCGTCTGCAAGATCAACATCGACACCGACGGCCGCCTGGTCTGGACGCGGGTCCACCGCGAGTTCTTCCGCGACAAGCCGGAGGTCTTCGACTTCCGCCCGGTCGGCAAGGTCTTCATGGACGAGTACGCCAAGTTCATCGCCAGCCGCAACGAGCTTCTCGGCTCCGCCGGCCAGCTCGACGAGGTGCGGACAGCAATCGGCAAGTAGTTCGATAGCATTGTGGAGGGGCGGGGACATCCCCGCCCCTCTTGCGTCTGTGAGATCGGTCAGATCCCATTAGATCGCCCAGCGACCGTCAGCCCTGAGTGTGCCGGGAACTCTGACCCCCGAATCTCGTCTAACCAAGTGTTACCTCATCCAGGTGAAAACGTGATCGCAACCGTAACCCTTAATCCGGCGCTCGACAAGACCATCTATCTGGATCGTCTGCTACCCAATGACACCAATCGGATCAAGAAGATCGAGATGGACGTGGGCGGCAAGGGCGTTAACGCATCGCGGGTACTAAAGGAACTCGGCACTGAGACCGTCGCGCTCGGATTCCTGGGCGGTCGGACCGGACGCCAGATCGAGAACGAACTCAAGCACGATGGCGTCCCCACCGATTTCGTGTGGATCCCCGGCGAGACGCGCACCAACATTTCCGTCCAGGAGACATCCGGTGCGCCGCCCACAATGCTGAACGAACCGGGGCCGAATATCCCGGCGGGGAGTCTCGAGCGGCTCAAGGAGAAGATCTGCGCGGCGGCCCCGAAGGCGGACTTCCTCCTCTTCGGCGGCAGTCCGGCCCCCGGGGTGCCCGCGGACGTGTACTGCACGCTGGGCAAGTTGGCGATCGAGTGCGGCACGAGGGTCATCCTCGACAGCGACGGAGAGCCGATGCGCCTGGGGATGGAATGCCGGCCGTTCATGATCAAGCCGAACAGGGACGAGGTCAGGCGCCTGGTGGGCATAGATATCAAGGATCTCGATGACGGCGCAAAGGCGCTTGGCGTTTTCCGGAACAAAGGGATCGATGTGGTGGTCATCTCTATGGGGGCAAAGGGAGCAATCGCCGGGAACGACGAGGGCGTCTGGTATGCCGTGCCCCCCGAGGTCAAGCCCGTGAGCACGATCGGCTCGGGCGATTCGATGGTGGCCGGGATCGCGCACATCCTGTCCCAGGGAGGCGACCTCGGCGAGGCGCTCCGATGGGGCTCGGCCGCCGGCGCCGCAACCGCGATGACCGACGGTACGGAGATCTGCAAGTGCCCGTTCACGTTGCTCGACCAGATCGATGTGCGGAAAATCGGGTGAGGGAATGGTTGATGGTAGATGGTTAATTGTCCAGTCTCATGACATTATGAACACCGTGGGTTGAAAAGAAGGAGGTGCATGCGGTAGTCTCTTTGATGATCGCCAAACCAAAAAAGGAGACCACTCGCATGCAGATCCATTCTAACGCAACCAGCAATATGAAGCAACGGCGGTTTTTCAGGCAGAGTCCCAAGAGCTGCAGAAAGCTCGCAGATATCTGCCATGTATCGCCGGCAACAGTCTGCAAATGGAAGGCCCGGGGTGACCAGCAAGACCGCAGCAGTCGGCCCAGGAAGATCCATTATGCATTCAGCCCCGAAGAGGAGGAGATCATCCTCTCGCTCCGGGACAAAGGTCTAGCACTCGATGCACTGGTGCGTGCAGTAGTCACAGTTCTGCCGAATGCAGAACGCGCCAGTATACATCGCTTACTGAGCAGAAAAGGGGTGAGCAGACTCCCCCAGTACCAAAAAGAAAAGAGAGAAAGTCCAGGCAAGTTCAAAGAGTATCTGCCTGGATACCTTCACATAGACTGTTTCTACCTGCCCAAGATCGGGGGCAAGAGGAAGTATTGCTTCGTTGCGGTAGACAGAGCAACAAGGCTAGCCTTCCTCCAGGTGTACGACAACCTAACCAAGGAATCCGCAGTGGGCTTCCTTGGACTGTGCATGTGGTTCTATCCGTTCATGATCCACAAGATCCTGACAGACAACGGTAGAGAGTTCACTCTGGCCAATTGGAGCCGTTGGGGCAGTCCGGCGAAGAGACCTCACTTCTTTGATGAAGTATGCTCAGCCTGTGGTATTGAACACAGGCTCACCCGGCCGTATACACCAAAGACCAACGGTCTGGTGGAACGCATGAACGGACTGATCCAGGAGGGCACGTACAAGATGCACAGATATCCTGGATATCCGGAGTTGATAGATGGACTCCACCAGTGGCTGACCATCTACAATCTAAGGAGACAGCACAGCGCGATCGGTGGCAAGACACCCTATGAGAAGGTCTGCGACTGGTACGCGCAAAGACCAGATCTGTTTATCAAAGAGCCTACCGACTTACTGAACTACCGTTCACAACGTGGTGGGACTTGACAGTTAATGGTTAAATGGCGGACGGGAAGCGGGTCTGCCATCAACCATTGACCATAAGGCATGACGAGTTAGGATAGTTTGTGGATACACGGGAACTCAAGAGACTCATAACGAAGGAGTTCGGCCACGGACTCGAACACGCCACTCCGGCCAACGTGCGTGACTTCCTCGACCGCATGGGGCTGAACGTGATCAACCCGGAGGTCAAGGGAAGGATCATTCTCGAGGAACATGCCTCCTCGTACGAGGAGATCATCAAGGACTTCTTCGTGAAGGTGCTTGAACTGCCGAAGGACGAGGCGGTAATGCTCCTCTGGCTCCTCGCGTTCGACCTCACTTTCTCCGCCATTGAGCTACAGCACGAGGAGAAGCTCCGGACACTCTTCAAGGAACTCGAGGAGTCGTAGGGGAGGCCTTCTACGGCCTCCCGTCCCGTCGTGGCGTTCAAGTCACCGGCGGCGGATCGGGACGGCGGCCGTTCCCTACACGTGTCGCCGACAGCGGAACGGGACGGCGGCCGCTCCCCACTGATGCGATCCTCTGTTGCACCCACCCCACCCTTCCGATTATCATGGTACATAGGTGATGTCTCCCCATATCGAGGGGCGGGGGAATGGACTGAACTTTCATGCACATCATGCGTCAACAAGTATGGAAAATACGATCTGCGCTGAGAGGAGCGTGGGCCGATTGATCAGTGCAGATGCCGTCCTCGTGCTCAGATGCAAGGAAGGCGATCGCGAAGCCTTTGATGAGATCGTCACGAGATACAAAGACGGGATCTACAACTACATCACGCGAATGATCTCCAATCGGGACGAGGTCGATGACCTGGCCCAGGAGGTCTTTGTTCGCGCCTATTCGGGCCTGAAGTCCTTTCGCCAGGATTCGAACCTGCGCACGTGGCTGTACAGAATAGCCAGCAACTTGTGCATCGACCGATACCGACGGGCAGGTGTCGAAAAGAAGCTGATCGTCCCGCTCGAACGCGAGCAGCCTGATGACGAAGGCTCCAGGGAGATGGACCTCCCGGACCGGACCTACGATCCGCAGTTGGTGTGCGAGCGGACCGAGCTTCAAGCGCAGGTGCAGAAGGCGCTCTCGAGGCTCCCGGATAAGCTGCGGACGACGATACTGCTTTACGACATGGAGGGCCTCTCATATGAAGAGATCGCGGAGGCGCTCGAAGTGCCGGTCGGAACGGTGAAGTCCCGGCTGTTCAATGCCCGGATGCAGTTGAGGAACTGGCTGAAGGCATACGTGGAAGGATGATGCAAACATGAACTGCAATCAGTTTGCGAAGTATATAACCGATTACGTGGACGGAACGCTCGGCAAGGGCGTGGCAGGCGACATGGAGATGCACATGAATCTCTGCCCTGACTGCAATTCGCTCGTCACGGAACTCGAGAACACGTCATCGCTGATACGATCGCTCGACCGGCTGACCGCGCCGGACGGGTTTGAGCAGGCGTTGAACGCTCGGATCGCGTCCACACCGGCGTCCGATCCCAACGCGTCCCTGCGACGGCGGCTGTTCGGATGGCTCGTCGGGCCGGCTCGGCGGCCGCTCATTCTGCGCCCGGTGTTCACGGCGTTGCTGATCTGCCTGGCGTTCGTCGGCTCGGTGCTCGTACAGAAGACATATTTCGCCCAGCCCGACATGGACTGGGAGTACCTGGGAGAACTCCAGGCGCAGCACGCATCCTATGCGTCCGCAAACCCGCTCGCTGACGATTCGGCAATCATCCTCACGGAGCGGGCGAGAGATCTGGGAGAAGAGCTGTAGCAAATGCGGAATGTATTTCTGAGTGAGATATTATGAGGCTGAGACTGGCTCACATTTGGAATATCGGTCTGCTGATCTGCCTGACAGCGATGGCGGTCGGGGTTGCCCACGCCGAGATCGATCCCGTGACGATCCTGCGCAACATGCTCAATGCTGAGGGTACCGCCTCGTTTACCGCGTATCAGGTCACGACGATCTCCAGAGGGCCGGCCGTTACGTCCGAGCAGATCGTCTTTCGCCAGGGGTATCAGGGGATGCGCATGGAATACGAGTCGCCCCCGAAGCTCAAAGGCGAGGTCCTGGCTGACGACGGGCGTGTGAGCGCACACCTCATCCCCTCTCAGCGGGTCGTCAGGTTGCATCCGTCCAGGCTCCTGGTGCTCCGCCAGCGGACTGAACAGGCCGCCCAGGCCCTGGCGAAGGGTCACCTGCGCGTCGAACTCGTAGGCAAAGACAAGATCGCGGACCAGACCGCCTACGTCCTGATCGTTAGACCACGCCGTGGAGACCAGGGTCCGGTCCGCAAGTTCTGGATCGATGCCACAAAGTGGGTCAAGCTCAAGACTGAGGATGTCGCGCCGAACGGCGCGGTCGTTTCCACTTCGTACTACACGAGGATTCAGTACCTGAACGACGTACCGGATGGCAAGTTCCGCATCGAGCCGCCGCCGGGGTATCAAGTACAGCGCGATGTGGGCCCCCCGGGTCTGCTCCCGATCGAGAAGGCCCTGAAGATGGTCAAGTTCGCGGTTGTTCGACCGGAGTACTTGCCGCCGGGGTTCAAGCTGGCCGGCGCGGCGGTCGAACCTTTCCGCGGGAGTCATATTCTCGGGCTGAGATATACCAACAACGTGACCTCGTTCTCACTCTTTGAAACGCCCGAGAAGTCGCTGAATCCGAAGTTCATGCAGCGTCTCCACGAGGGTCCGGTCCGCCCGGGCAAGGGGATTTATTCCTGGCGGAGAGGCGCTCTGAACCTCACACTGGTCGGAACTCTGCCATCGGACCAGATCAAGCGGATCGTAGCTTCGATGAAGTAAGGCAATGGACAGCCGCTCCCCTCACCTGCTATAGTTCCCTCGATGCTGCAAGTCCACGAGATCGATGACGACCGCCAACTCGACGAGCTGACTCCGGAGTGGAATGACCTCCTCGGCCGATGCAGCCACGCCGGGATCTTTCAGACTCCGGAGTGGCTCACGACATGCCGCCGGTTCTTCGGACGCGGATCCTGTCTGACTGCGCTGGCGGTCAGGGACGGCGGTCTGCTGGTCGGCCTTGCTCCGTTCGAGATCGCGCACATCTACGGGCTGCCACTACGCAGGCTGCGCTTCGTCGGCAATGGGCGGTCAGACTACCTCGATATCATCGCCGATGACGGCTCGGCGGAGGATGTCCTCCAGGCGGTCTTCGCATGGCTAACCGAGCATCGATCCCGATGGGACATCGTCGACCTGCAGGAGATCCCCGAGGGAGAGTATGGGAGTGTGGGAGTATGGGAGTGTGGGAGTCCGGATACCCCGACACTCCCATACTCCCACACCCCCACACTCTCCCACTCCCTCTTCGACCAGGAGCTGTGCCCGTACATGCCGCTCGCGCCGACGTGGGAGGAGACAATCGCGGGCCTGGGCAAGAAGATGCGGTACAACCTCGGCTACTACGAGCGCCTGATGCGCCGCCGGTTCGACGTTGAGATGGGGACGTTCGACGGCGATCGGCTCGATGAAGGGTTGGACGCGCTGTTCCGGCTTCATACTGAGCGATGGAAGAAACGATGGCTCCCCGGCGTGCTCTCGGGCGACCACACTCGCGCCTTCCACCGAGAGCTGGCGGCACTATTCATGGGGCGCGGATGGCTCAGATTCCACACTCTCCGGCTCGACGGCGAGATCAAGGCCGTCCTCTACTGCCTCGCATACAAGTCGAAGACCTGCTACTATATCGGCGGATTCGACCCGGAGTTGGCCAGGTACAGCCTCGGCACCGTGCTCACCGGAAGCGCGATCAGTCAGGCCGTCCGGGAAGGCTGCACTGAGTTCGACTTCCTGCGCGGTGACGAGGGGTACAAGACGCATTGGACGGATCAGGCGCGCATGAATCGCAGGCTCATCGTCGGGAAACGCGGGATCCGTTCATCGGCGTGCTCGGGCGTGTGCCGATTCGAGATGAAGGCCGAGCACGCCGCGAAGAAATGGATGCACCATCACTTCGCCTGCAGATGAGGTCGCATCGGCAGGCGAGAGACCGAGGGACTAGAGAACGACTTATTTCATGGTTTATCGAGCGAGAAAGAGGGTATTGGAGCTACGATAGCGCATGTTGAATTGGATACGGTAAGAGATCAGCGCGGAACTCCCAATCCGTATCCCCATACCGGCGCGGGAGCGCGCCACAATCAAGGAGGAAACTGGGATGAAACTAAGGACTGTCTCACTCACGCTGATCGCACTGTGCCTCATCATTCTGGCAAGTGGCGCTCAGGCCGTGCCCACGGTCGAAGTCACCGGATCGTTCTTCAGCACCATGCCGAGTCCGCATGGCTTGTGCGCGCAGCTCTTACCATGGGCGAGCGGCAAACCGACCACGTTCACCGGGATAACGCCCTACACCATCAAGGTGAAGGCCGGACCTGTGAACACGAATGCGCTTGGCATCGCGTGTGTGAATGCCAACTGGGCACAAAACATCTACACGGTCACGGCCTACTCGAAGCTGAACGGCACCGGGCCAACTTCGCCGCCGGTCGCGGTGTCGCGCTTCAACCCGAAGTACTTCTGTGGACTTCAGGGCGGCGGGGCGCTGCATCTCCTGAGCTACGATGTGTGGCCCAATATCCAGCATCAGGTCCTACCGGAGCGCCAGGCGACCTATGCCATAATCGACAAGAAGAACCCGGGGAAGAACTTCGGGATACTCTACTATGACAACGACAACCCGCTTGGGGCGGTTTCGTTCGTCGCCAAGAGCTACGAAAACGCCATGTATACGCCGGTGATCGGAATTCCCCCTACACCACGGTACAATTCCTCGGCGTGGGACGGGCTGTGTTCGGCGGCGTTCCGAAGATCGTTCACTACGTGGTCAGGGCCGACAACCTCCCCGATGACAACCGGTTCTACATCGAGTTGTGGAGCATCGACTGGCACCTGCTGTATGAATCGGCCGGAACGAGTCTGGTTGATCAGGCCGCCGAGCAGCACGTGTATGACGGCAAGAACGTGATCGTCATCTGTCCGTAGGCAGACTGCAAACTGCTGACGGAAGTAAATGCAAGTTGGGGCAGGAGTTGAACTCCTGCCCCAAACTCATCTGAGCACCCCTATTCCAATCTGATACCGGCTGCCTATGCGAGCCACTTCCCAGCCGTTGTCTCTCAGTAGTTTGATGATCTCCCTGCCTGAGTAGGCCTTCACACCGAAATCTCCACGACCTCTCGCACCCTCTCGGGGGAACCCTTTCGGTCATTCAGGACCGCGAGGCAGCCGCGGATAGCCTCTCGCAGATTGTCGTGAAGCTCCTGGAGTGTCTCGCCCTGAGTCAGGCAACCGGGCAGCGCGGGGACCTCCGCCCAGTACCCGCCTTCTTCAGCATCGTGTATGATCGCCTTGAACGTCATTGTCTTCGGACCTCAGTCAACGCAGTTAGGTGCAGCTTCATTATGCCACAATGCTCCGCTGAAACACGGTGCGCAAGTCCAACTCCCGCCCCCCGATGATGGAGTTCCTCCGTGTCCTCTGTGCCTCCGTGGTCAGCCCGCCAAACCTCGCAGAAGCTGACCCGCCGCGTTGGCCATCCGCACTCCCGCGGACGGCTCGAGGGTCGCCGAGAGGATCGGCATCGTCTCGTAGGTGCCGGGGTAGAACGCATCGAGCGTCGGGATGTAGCCGAATGTCCCGTTCGCAAGCTCGCCGACGAAGGTCTGATCGAACGGCGACCACTCCTTGATACTCAGCCCATACTGCACGAAGTACTCGCCCGGTATACCGACGAACGCCGTATCGCCGATGCGGAGCGCCTGCACCTCCGCATGCGCGGTCTGACCGTCGAGGTCGTACTCCTCGATGCGGATCGCCTGTGCGATCTCGATCTCGCTCGCCTTCTCGTCTCGGCGGATATCGGCCGCGCGCTCCCGGAGCGCTTGAGTCATAGGATGGTACATGATATCGAGCGTCTCCGCGGATACCCCCAGCTTCTCGCTCTCCATCGGTTTCGACATCTCGGACGCCGACAGGACCTTGCCGGCGATCACGCGGGCGATCCTCACCATCTCGGCTTCGTTGCTCTGTTGGTCGGGATCATCGATGTCCCGATGGTTGATGTTTCCGCACGTGCCCTGCATGTAGATCACCAGCGGGTGATTCGGATAGAGCGAGCTGACGATGCGGGACATCTCGGCGGGATGGTCGCCGGAGATCTCGACGCCGCCGATGGTATCGGGATGGAGGGCATAGTTGGCGATGATGGCGACCGGCTGCTTGTCCGGGCCGTCGATGCGCAGGACGTTCACCTGCGGGTCGATCGGTCCGTCCGGGCCGACGATATTCGGGTCGCACTTCGCCGGGTTGAACTTGACCGTGCCGTCCTTCATCCGGAACCGGCGATTGAACGCGACGCCGTCCTCATACTCCTCGCCGAGCCGGAGCGTCGCCGGTCGGAGCGTCGCATTGGCGCGGATGATCGCATCGGCGACCATCTGAGGCAGCCGTCCGATCCACGCCTGGTTGATCGGAACGTGCTTGTTCGGATGCGTCTCCGGGCCGGTGTGTGTATGAGTCGCCGAGACCCAGATGTTCTCAGCGGGGATGCCGGTCGCCTCCGAAACGATCTGTCGCGTCTTGTCGACCTCCCCGCGCATCATCCGGCACAGGTCGCACACGACGAACGCGACTCTGATGCCGCCGTCATCGAGGACGACGGCCTTCGCCTGCAGGTCATCGCGTACCCCGGTGGATACCCGATCGTGGAAATACCCGGCGAGCGACGTGCCCACCGGCGGTGTGATCACCGAACTGCCGACTCCGACTTTGATCATGGTTTTCTCCTCTTAGCTTCTCAGAAGCTAGCCCAATCCACACACACCGCACATCTGGCGGCCTGGTAAGGAAAGCTAGACTCTGCTAAGTTCTTCAAGGTTCTTTCAGAACTTTCAGAACTTTTCAGAACTTTTCAGAACTTTTCAGAACTTTTCAGAACTTTTCAGAACTTTTGTTGCTCTCCTGCGAGCGGATATAAACCTCGCAGGCGATATCGTCATGCCTCTCGTCCTGCCTTCAGATCGCAGAATACCCAAGCTAACCATGCGCTTGAGTACGTAGGATGCCCGGCTGTAGTCCACATTCAACAACCCCCGTACAGCAGGATTGGTCACATATTCGTGACTGGCAAGATACTCGACTACCTTAGCCTCGCTTTCTGATAGACTCGGCAACGATATATCGTGCTGCCCTAGGTGATTCGCCAATGTATAGTGGGCTCCCCCTCGCGTACTGTGCTGATAGATCAGCCCTTGGTCTACCAGGTTGCGTAGGTCCTTTGTGGCCGATCGCCCATCAACGAAACTGAGCCTTTGATGGTCTCTATTGGCGATATGACCATGGCGTCGCATGTACACCAACGCTAGCCGTTGGTGATCGTTCAGCTTCATACCTGAGAACTGTCCTAGCCATTGCACCGCTCGCGCATCCATCATTGTGTGGTTCTGAAAGGTAACGCAGAATGATGCCTTGCGATCTGCAAACTGAGGCGGTTCAAGACTCGCTTGACGCATTGCCTGAACGATCGTCATGATTCCAGATCCTCGATTCTCGACTAACCGAAAGTCTTCGAGCATACGCATTAGTATTGAGTTGCGTGTCGACCGCTCATGATCGATATTGTCCTCAGTAACAGCCCCATATAGACCTCCCGGGCTTTGGATCTCCAGCCGATCTGCGAACATGCGCACCTGGATGTACGAGCCCTTCACGTAATCGCTGTAATCCCTATGTGCGACGGCATTCACAAGAGCTTCCCGGATGGCAACAACAGGGTACTCGGGTATGTCCTGCCTTAGAAGGCCGGTGATGAGCGCGCGAGTCTGCATCTGAGCTTCTATACGATTGAGAGTATCGTTCAACAGCTCAGGAATTCTGCCTTCGAACTTCCTGTTATCGAGGAATCGCTCACCATGTGGCCCGGGCGTTGTCTCATCAGTCCCTGCGAATCGAAGAAACGTCACGACCAGAGAGGGGAAGAACTGCTGAGGATACTTGCCGAACATCAACACTCCGGCCAAGGTCGGATACACCAGTCCATCCTGTTCTACTGCAATCCGGAGGGTGGTCAGTTGTCGCCCTCGCGGCATCTCTTGGAGGTGTAGCCTTGGCATGGCCTTGTGGCGTAGAGCGACGTACTCATCAACGAGCGTATGCTCGAGATCGTCCAGCGACGCCTCTCTGACTGGTTCGACATCATTCCTTGGCTGCTTTCTCGCGCTGATGCAGAGGTAGATCTCGTAGTCACTCATGCGACGATTGCTGGCCCCCACTCTGACATACGAACCCTTGTACAGGCCAGCAGTCTTGACGTAGCATGGTTTCCTGGCCGGGTCGCATTCAGGCACTTCAGCAGCCAACACTATTTGTCCGCCGAATCGCGTCACTGAAGGTTCCACTCGAATCGGCGGTTCCATGCTATCCGCGGCCAAACTGACGATGTCTGCCTGCATCTTGGCGACATCTTGTACTCCGGTGACAGCAAAGCCCTTGTTCTCGTCTACTCCGAGCAGTATTACCCCTCCCCCTCTCTGGTTACTGAGAGCGGAGAGTGATTCATGGAGTCGCGGCAACTCGGAAGCCGCCGTCTTGGCTTCCACGTCGCATAACTCCAAGCGCCTGGTCTGCAATCCCTCGATCAGTTCCTGCACCTGCTGTGCGTCAAGCAAGACCGGTACTCCTCAGTCGCGGTAACCCTACCCCTTGATCCCCGACATCACGATGCCCTTCACGAAGTACTTCTGCGCCGAGAAGAAGATGATCAGCACCGGCATCAGTACCGCGATCGACGCGGCCATCATCAGGTGGTACTCCGTGCCGTGAAGACTCTTGAACGACGCGAGCCCGAGGGCCAGGGTCTTGTTCTCCATCGACTGTATGTAGATCAGCGGGCCCATGAAGTCGTTCCAATGGGCCATGAAGCTGAACACCGCCACCGTGGCCAGCGCCGGCTTCGAGAGCGGTATGCACACGTTCCAGTATATACCGAGCGGGCCGCATCCGTCTATCTTGGCCGCATCCTCGAGTTCCTTGGGCAGCGTCATGAAGAACTGCCTGAGCAGGAAGATGAAGAACGCGCCGCCTCCGAAGAACGCCGGGACGATCAGCGGCTTGAGCGTATCGATCCATTGCAGGTGAGTATAGAGGATGAAGGTCGGGATCTGAGTGACCTGCGCGGGGAGCATCATCGTCGAGAGCACGAGGATGAAGAGCGCGTCCCGGCCCGGGAACCGCATCCTGGAGAAGCCGAATGCGACCAGCGAGGCGCTGAGCACCTGCCCGATGATGCACGCGAGCGTGATGATGAGCGTGTTCTTGAGGAACAGGTGGAACGGCAGCACGGTCAGCGCGTCGGCGTAGTTCTTCCAGACCGGAGCGAATCTGACGACCTCAATCAGTCTATCGTCTGCATATGCCCGTGATTCGCCTACCAACCTGCTATCTACTAATCGCCAGGTCTTCCTGCCCTCAACGACCTGCCGCACCACTCTTCCGCCGACTACACGACGCACCGTCTTGTGGCCGTCTGGAGAAATCCCGACTGCTGCTACGCGTACATCACCCCGCGCCGAGCGGAGCAGAATATGCCAGAGAATCTGATATGATCTGCTATGATTGCAGATTCGGTAAAGAGGGTGTGCGCTGCCGTTCACCTCGGCAACTACCTGGCTTGATGGGATATACGAGCGATCCTTCACTGTGATCTTCGACTTATCAGTGAGCGAGGTCGACAGCATGAAAAGGAAGGGTACGAGGAAGACGATCGACAGCCCGACGAGCACCAGGTAACTGAGTCCCATCTTCAGGACTTCGTTACGCCGGGCCCGAGGGTCCCTAATCCTCCGACCGATCGTTGTTGCCACAAGTTACCTCTCAGCATAGGTAGGGAACGGGCGCTGTCCCGTTCCGTGGATGCATGTCCGCAGCAGAGCGGAACGCGACGGCGGGCGTTCCCTACATTCGTGTCTCCAACACCCAACACCCGACACCCAACACCCGCTTACTGGTAATGAACCCACTTGGGCGCTAGCTTGAACTGGATAAGCGTCAGTGTCATGATGATGATGAACAACAGCCATGCCATCGCCGACGCGTAGCCCATCCGGAAATACATGAACGCGTTCTGGAATAGATACAGGACGTAGAACAGCGTCGCGTTCATCGGGCCGCCGCCGGTCATGATGAACGCCGCGCCGAATACCTGGAACGCGCCAATGATCGACATGATCAGGTTGAAAAAGATCGTCGGGCTGAGCATCGGGATAGTAACGTACCGGAACTTCTGGATGTTGCCCGCTCCATCGAGCAGGGCCGCCTCGTAGAGTTCCTCCGGAATGCCCTGGAGGCCCGCAAGATAGATGATCATCCCGCCGCCGACTCCCCAGAGCGCCATGATGATCAGCGCCGGCATCGCCCACGCCGGATCCCCGAGCCACTTCGGCGGATCCGCGACGAGCGGGATATGAGTGACGGCGAAACCATGTGCCCAGGTGATCCACGGGATCTCATGTCTGAGCGCCCGGTTCAGCAGCCCGAGTTCGGGGTTGAAGATCCAGGTCCAGAGCAGAAAGGTTGCAACACCCGCCGTGACCGACGGCACATAGAAGAGCGTTCGGAAGATGCGCATCCCGGTGAGCTTCTGGTTGAGCAGGAGGGCGGTCGAAAGCGCGCCGACCATCCCGAGCGGGATGGCAAACGCCGCGTAATACAACGTGTTCATCAGCGACTTGCGGATCAGCGGGTCTTCCATCATCTTGGCGTAGTTGCCGAATCCGACGAACTTGGCGGGCGTGAGGATGTCCCACTTGCAGAAACTGATGCACAGCGATGCGATGACCGGCCCGGCGGCGAAGACCAGGAACCCGATGATCCACGGCGATATGAACAGGAAGCCCTGTATCGCCTCCATCCGCTGCAACTTCGAAGTCTTCTCTTTCGTCATGATCTCACTTCTCGGAGAACACGGAAACACGGAAGCAGACGGAAAGCACGGAAAGGTCCTTTATCAGGAAGCCAGGAATGTAGGAATCCATGAACCGTTCGAAGTTGGATGTTCGATGTTCGCTTCCTTCTGTGCTTCTGTCTCCCTCTGTGTTTCTGTGTTCTACCACACCTCTCCGCCGATTGCGGCGTTGACATCGGCGGCGAACTTCTTGCACGCCTCGTCGACCGTGCCGTAGCCGAGCCAGGCGCCCTCAAAGTTGGCCATCGCCTGGTTGAACTCTGTGTACTGCGGCGGGAACGGCGCCTGACGCCCGTACTCGATCGCCTCGAGGAATACCCTGTCGCTCGGAGGCGAGATCGGCGATTTCAGCACCAGGTCGGACATGGCGACCTTCTTGTACGCCGGGAATGCGTTCCCTGCCTTGACGTTCAGGAGCGCGCCCTCGTAGCCGGAGAGGAACTTCAGGAATTCCCACGCCTCCCGGGGATGCTTCGTCGTCTTGAGGATGCAGTTGCCGCCCCAGATGAATGTCGTCGCGCGGCCCGCGGGTCCCTTCGGCATGTGCGCCACGTCCCACGGGAACTCCAGGCCCTTGGAGAATATCTTGTAGGCATACCGGCTGTCCGCGATAATGCCAGCCCGCTGGGCCATGAACATGTCCTGGAAGCTCTGCCCGAGGCCCTGAGTGGCGGTCGGCGCGACGTGCTCCTTCATCGAGAGGTTGACGTAGAACTCCAGGCCGGCGATCGACTTCGGATCGTCCATCAGGCATTTCTTCGTATCCTTCGAGAGGATGTCGCCGCCGTTCGCCCAGACCCACGCGGGCCAGCGGTTATATGAGTTGATATTGACGAATCCGAACTGGTCGATCGTGCCATCGTGATCGGTATCTTTGGTCAGCTTCTTCGCAGCCCACAGGAACTTCTTCCAATCCCAGGTGTCGTCCGGGTAGGGAACACCGGCTTCGTCGAAGAGCTTCTTGTTGTAGACGAGCGCGATCGTCGAGAAATCGCTCGGAAGGCCGAGGAGCTTGTCCTGGTAGCGCATGCCGTCGAGCACCTGATCGAAGTAGTCGTCGATGTCGAACGCCTTGTCTCCGGCGATGATCGGATTGAGGTCGACGAGCAGGTCTTTCGCTGCGTAGAACGGGAAGTTCTGCTGGGTGACGTGGAAGATGTCCGGCGAGATTCTGCCGGCGACCAGGGTGAGCAGCTTGGCGTCGTAGCCGGTATCGCCCATGCTCGAATTAAGCCTGATCTTGATCTTGGGATGAGTGCGCTCGAACTCCGGGATGAGGTACTTCTCGTACAGCTCGAGGAACTCCGGCGTGGCGTAGTTGTACCACTCGATGACGACTCGCCCGCCGTCATACTCCTGCCGAACCTTCGGCTGCATGACCCACCGACCGAGTGCCACCAACACGACCAGGATTATCAGATAAGTTAGTGCTTTTCTCATGCTTACTCAGTGAGAACACAGATTACACAGATTGCGGAGGATCACACAGAATGGAGAAAAGGGGGATCGGGAGATCCGGATCCCCCACTCACACAATCCCGTTCAGCATTCCATCTGTGCTATCTGTGTTTCATCTGTTCCATCTGTGTTCTAATGTATCCCAAATATGCGTGCTGCGTTGAGGCCGAAGACCTTGCGCTTGTCGTCGTCGCTGATCTTCGCGAAGGCGACTCGCCCGACCTGCGGACGGATGTCGATGAACGGCAGGTCGGTCCCGAATAGCACCCTTTCCGCGCCGAGACGGTTGACCATCCGCTCGAGTGTTCCATAGACGATGACGGAGCCGGTGATCTCGCAGTACAGGTTCGGGAACTTCAGACATGCCTCGATACACTGATCTGCGCCCTCCGAGCCGAAGCCCGAGTGCCCGAGCAGGATCGAGACATTCGGGTACATATCCGCCAGTTTCTCGAACGTCTTGATCGGGTTCCGTCCGCCGACGCCGGAATGCGAGAGGAGCGGGAGCTTCCGCTCGTTCGTCCACTCCCAGACGGCGCGGTACTTGTCATCGTCCACATTGGTCTGATGCAGGTCCGGATGGAGCTTGACGCCGACCATACCCGCCCCGACACAACGCTCCAGTTCGGCGATCAACTCCGACTCGGGGTAGTTCGGATTGACGGTCGCGTAACCGTAGATCCGACCCGGGAAGTCGGTCATCGCCTGCAGGACTTCGTCGTTGCCGAATCGGAAATCGGGTGCGATGGCGGCGTGGTGCGCGGCGACACATGCCCTCACTCCCAGGCGGTCCATCCATCGGACCATGTCGGCACCACTCGGCGCCGGGACGTTGAAGTTGGAGTAGTACCCCATGTGGCAGTGGGCATCTATCACCAGCTCATCGGTCAGGGGAATCCCCTGCAAAACCTTTTGTTGTAGCTCAGACATATTGCTCTAACCCTTAGAACACAGATGGCACGGATGGGAAGGGATGATGGGGATGGGGAATAGGGAATGGTTTATGGTTGGCACACTGAACCACTAACAATTCCCCATCCCATCTGTTCCATCCTCTGCCATCTGTGTTATCTGTGTTCTCATCCTTCCCACCTCAGCAGTGAGCGCAGGGTGTCGCCGGCGATGAGGCGCTTGTCGGCATCGCTGATGTCGGCGTAGGTGATCTGCGCGATCGACGGACCGGCCTCGGTGACCGGAAGCCCCGATCCGAAGAGCAGCCGCCCTGCCCCGAACCGCCCGCAGACCTCCTCGATCCCGGACGGAACCGCATACGTCGCCACGTCAATCCGCAGGTTCTCGTACTTCTCCATCAGCGGGTACATCATCCGGTCGCCTCGGTATGAGGGCTTGAGCAGACAGAGGTTGAGCTTCGGATGCGCCATTAGGAGGTCCGCCACGATATCCCAGTTCGTCTGGTCCATATCGAGAAAGAGCGGGATCCGGTGTCCCTCCAGCATGTCGAGCAGATCGCCCGCGCACCAATCCGAGAGCCGCCATGAATGCGCGACAGGGAACGCGCGAACAGCCCGGACGCCCGCCTGCTTCATCTGCGCGAGCAGATCGTCAGGTCCGGGCATCTCATCGGTATGATGCGGCATGACGACCCAGCAGGCATGCATGGCATCTCGCCCTCTGGTCTCATCGAGGAGCATCTGGTTCCCGACCTTGGGCGCGTATTCCTTCGCCATCGAGTGCATCACGAGCGCCTCGGAGATGCCGACGCGCGCCATCTCGTCCGCGAGCGCATCCGCGGTCGTGAACGCCTCCGGGTGCTTGACCCCGTATCGCCCGATCTGGGCATTGCAGTCGAAGAAGCTCGGTTCACTCATATTCAAACCTTGGAACACAGATGACGCAGATTGGAGAAGATGACACGGAAAGCGCTTCCTATCAGGAAACCAGGAAACAAGGAATCAAGAAGAGTGTTCTTCCTTCCTGCTTTGCTGGCTTCCTCATAGAATTCCATCTGTTCCATCCGCTTCTCCATCTGTGTGATCTGTGTTCTACAACAGCTCCCCCACGTTTGCCTTGATCTTGACGATCGCGGCGGCGATGTCGTCCATGTCGGACTTCGGGCCGAGGAGTTGGTTCTGGCCGAGCCAGACCGCCTCGTTCGCGCAGGCGTTCTCCGCGACCGGGCAGCAGACCTGGGCGTAGTCCATCTTCCGACCCGCGAAACTGCATTCGATCGGGCAGCCGTCGAAGTAGAACATCTGCTCCTTGTAAAGCGGCACGTATCCGGCGGAGCATCCGATGCCCTCCGCGTTCAGCGCCTGGAGGAACTTCTCCCTCGGGACGTCCTGGAACGCGGCGGCAATGTATCGGAATACGTACAGGTGATAGGCGTGCGTCGTCACCCTGGGATCTCGCTTGAGCGGGTTGATGCCCTCGATCCCGGAGAGCAGGCTGTCGAGGTAGAGCGCATTCTCCTCGCGGGTCTTCATCTGCCCTTCGAGCCGCTTCATCTGGGCAAGCAGGATCGCGCCCTGGAACTCGGTCATGCGCAGGTTGCTCCCGAGGACGTGGTGCTCGTACCATCTGCCTTCGGGGACTCGCCCGCAGTTGTGGATCGACCATGCCGCCGAGTAGACCTTCGGGTCGTTCGTGACTACGATGCCGCCCTCGCCCGAGTTCAGGTTCTTGCTCGACTGGAAGCTGAACGTGCCCGCGTCGCCGAGCGCGCCGATCCGCTTGCCGTTCCATGCAGCCCCATGCGCCTGTGCGGCGTCCTCGACGACTTTCAGGCCGTGCTTCTTCGCGACCGCCAGGATGCCGTCCATGTCCGCCGGACCGCCGCCGATGTGAACCGCGAGGATCGCCTTCGTTTTCGGAGTGATCGCGGCTTCGATCTTGGCGGGATCGAGGTTGTATGTGTCATCGTCGATGTCGACGAAGACGGGGATCGCGTTGACCATCAGCACGGCGCTGGCGGAGGCGATGAACGTGTATGGCGGGACGATTACCTCGTCGCCCGCCCTGACGCCGACCGCCCGGAGAGCGACTTCGAGCGCCGAGGTGCCGTTCGTCACGCAGACGCCGTACTCAGCGTCCTGGAATGCGGCGAACTTCTTCTCGAACTCGTCGATCTTCCCGCCCGTGAGGCAGCCCCAGTGTCCCGATCGGACGACCTCCTCCAGTGCCTTGACCTCTGTGTCATCGAAAACCGGCCAACCCGGGAATGGTTTCGTGCGCGTCTTCTCTCCGCCGTTCATCGCCAGTTGCGCCATCGCAATCGCTCCTTGAGTCAAGATATCGGCCACCAAGTCAGGCGGCTTGGTATATGTTCAACACTCGCGCGGCACTTCCTCCGGGGGATTGCGGAACCACGGAGGCACGGAGGACACGGAGAAGAACATTCAGTGAAGCTCAGACACGGAGCGGGCGATGCGGGCGAAGTCGTCGAGGGAGAGCGTCTCTGCGCGGAGGGTCGGATCTATGTCGGCATCCTGGAGCACGCGGGCGACCTGCTCTTTCGAGAGGCCGAGCGCCGGGCAGTCGGACAGGCTGTTCAGGAGCGTCTTCCGCCGCTTCCCAAACCCGCAGTGTACCAGATCGAAGAACAACTCCTCGCTCGGCACATCGACCGGTGCCTCGGACCTCGGGTGGAGTCGCACGATCGCGCTCTCGACCTCGGGCGGCGGAAGGAAGACGTTCTTCGAGACGTGAGCGATGATCTCGACTTCGGCGTAGAACTGCACGAAGATGCTCATCGAGCCGTAGTCCCTCGTGCCGGGAGACGCATGGAGGCGCTCGCCGACCTCCTTCTGCACAGTCAGGATCAACCGCTCGATCCGATCCCGAACGGCGAGCGTCTCGGTGATGATCGGGCTGGTGATGTAGTACGGGAGGTTGCCGATGACCTTGATCTTCGAGTCGCCGTAGTGGTCGGCGAGGAACTGTGGCAGGTCCAGGCGTAGGATGTCCGCGTTGACGACCTCCAGGTTCGGACGGTCCGGCAGGACCTCCTGCAGGACGGCGATCAGGTAAGGGTCGATCTCGACGGCGACCACCTTCGCCCCGCGCTCGACGATCGCCTGGGTGAGCGTACCGGCGCCGGGCCCGATCTCGAGGACGGGATCGCCCTCATGGATGTCGGCGGCGTCGATGATCTTGTTGACGATGTTCCGGTCGACGAGGAAATTCTGGCCGAACCGCTTCCTGGCGCGGAATTCGTGCCTTCGGAGGAGTTCCTTCAGTTGTGCGGGCGACGTCAGGTCAATGGGAGGCATGGTTGATGGTTGATGGTTCATGGGGAATCGGGAATGGTTGAGGCGGGATGAGTCTGCCATTGACCATTAACCATCAGCCATCAACCATTCCCTTACCTAAGAACGTGAACGGTTACGTACTTGCGGCCGAAGCGGATCGCCTCCCCGTAGGTGTTGTAGCAGAGGTCGATCTTGTTGCCCTTGATCGCGCCACCAGTGTCGGCGGCGATGCAGTAACCATAGCCCTCGACGTAGAGCCTTGTGCCGAGCCGGATCACGCGCGGGTCAACGGCGACTACGCCTTTGCCGGCGTGCATGCCGTTCGCGCAGTGGCCGGTCGCCCTCGGTCCGCAGCTTCTCGGGCCGGGATCGTAGGCGGTGGCGAGCATTCTGAGCGTTCTCACCCGCGTCCCGCCACGCGACGTGAGTTCCTGTCTCTGCGAGCTAGCGACAATTTGGTCTTTCGGCTGCCTGATAACCTTTACCTCAAGCGTCTGCACGGTACTCTGGACGCCGTCCTTGTAGAAGATCCGGAGCTTGACTTCCTTCTCGCCGGGCTCGCCCTTCCGGAAGACTGCGTTGGCGCCTCTGTGCCGAGGGTCATACTTTACGACCGTCTCGAACGGCACCGGTCGCTTTGTCGTGACGACCTTCTCCTCGATTCGAGTTATCCGAATCGTCATGCCGGTCACAACCTCGGTGTCGAGCTTGTAACTGCACCGGTCGAGCTTGCCGAGCGTAACGCCGGCTTCCTTGAGGACTCCGCCCACTGTATCCGCGGTGGAGACATACTCCCACTCCTGACCGTCCGCAAGGATCGTAACCTTGATGGCGGAACCGCTCTGCGCGGTGACAACAGCGCCGAGGACAACTATCAGTGCAATCAATAGTGCAAGGCCGAAACGCCGCCTTGCCGCTCGTAGATTCTTTAGAATCAAGTATATCGCCTCCATCCGGCGGTCGGATTACCCACAAAGACACGCGCACAAAACATCACATTGGGAAAAATGATGGCTGGAATCTGCGACACCGCGCATATGTGTCAGGTGGCACACGGTGTCCTGGTGGGCTTGAGAACCGTATTCGGATTTGACCTGCAGATTGTCCGCCCGCCATGGGACGGGCGGGTCATTCTAACACATGCCGTCTGCTAAGTCAAACAACCGCTTTGGTGTGTGTGGATAATCGCGTCCCCTACTGAGTTGCTGGTTCGCAGTGCTGCCGAAAACCGCAATTCCCTTTCATTATGGGCGTCAACGCGGCTATCTGGAGGTTTTTCCCGGTGTTTCTGCCGGGATGCGGGAGGGCGAGGCTCCGTCCGAGCCACAAGTGGCGGCTCGGACGGAGCCTCGCCCTCCCGCCAAACAAGGCGAAAAAACGGCCCGGACGCCTGCAATACGTCCGGGCCGTGGGAGACGGAACAGATCGGATAGGGAAGGAGAGTCCATCCGACCGTTCCCTGGGATTTGCACTTCAGCGCACAATAGCCCGATCGCCGGTCCGGCGACCCTGCTACGGCTGAGTTAAGAGATTGTAAACCATAGCCCCGATAATGTCAAGAGAAACTCAGCAGCAGGCAGGGCGAACGCATCAAAACACAACGATGCCTCGGTAGCAGAGGCCCGGCGGCGCTGCCGAAGCATGTCACGACACCGTGGTGCTTCGGCAGCGCCGCCGGGCCTCTGCTACCGAAGCATCGTACTCCCGAATCGAGACGATTGGATGCGTTCGCCCTGAGCGGCAGGGGAGTTGGGCCTGGTTGGCGAATACCCAGAGAGGGATTTGATGCCATTGTGAAGCAAGTCGCGCTCGTGAATCCGAACCGGCTTTGGCCGGGAGTTGCTCCCATTGCACTCGACTACCTGGCGGCGGAACTCGACCGCCGGGGGATCGGCGTGCGGATCCTCGACCTCTGTCACGCCAGGAAGCCCCTCGACGCCATCCGCTCGTTCTTCAGCGAGAACAGCCCCGACCTGATCGGCATCTCGATCCGCAACATGGACGATGTCGTCTACAATTGCTTCCTCGCGCGGGAGATGAAGGTCCTGGTCGACGAGATCAAGCGGTGCACAACCGCGCCGATCGTCCTCGGCGGGAGCGGGTTCTCGATCGCGCCCGAGTTGCTGCTCGACTTCTTCGACGTCGATCTGGGCGTCGTCGGCGAGGGCGAGGAGGCGATTGCACTATTGGTGGAGCGGCTCCAAGAGCCGCTCGATCCCGAGACGACTCCCCAGACTGGACCCCGACGATCTCAGGCGACTCCGTCGCCGGCGGCCGGCGACGGAGTCGCCTGAGATCGTCGGGGGTCCAGTCTGGGGACATCCCTGGACTGATCAGCCGAGCGGAAGGCGATTTCCAGCGGAATGAGCCCGGGTGCATGGACACGGGATGCCTGCACGTCTCGAAGCGCGCGTGGATTAGGCATTCGAGCTACATATATAAGGACGGGAGGAAGGGCAGCGCGGGCGTCCAGACCAAGCGCGGATGCCCGAACCGGTGCATCTACTGCGTCGTGCCGAACATCGAGGGCCGGACGGTCCGGCTGCGCGATCCGAAAGATATCGCCGATGAGATGGAGAACCTCGCGGCGGCCGGTGTGAAGCGCATCTTCCTCGCCGACAGCGAGTTGAACTACCCTCTGGAGCATGCGATGGGCGTCTGCGAGGAGATCATCAACAGGGGACTCCCGGATCGTGTCACCTGGCAGGCATATGCGTCGCCGGGGGACTTCGATGTCCGGCTGGCGAAGTTGATGAAGGAGGCGGGCTGCGACCTGCTGATCACGACATTCGACAGCGGCGACGACTCGATCCTCGAGCGGCTCGGCAAGCCGTTCCGCACCGAGGACACGGTCGCGACCATTCGAGCGATCCAGGAGGCGGGGCTGAACGCGCCCTGCTGCCTGACGCTCGGCGGTCCGGGCGAGACGATGGATACGCTGCTCAAGACGCTGCAGTTTGCCCAGTCACTCAAGCCGATGCACGTGACTTGGGGCGAGCCGCCTGGACTCCGCATCTATCCTGATACGCCGCTCGCCGACATCGTGCGCGAGGAGGGGTTCACTCCGTCGAACCGCAACCTGCGCGGGAAGATCAGGGGCAACGAGGACTTCCTCGAGCCGGTGTACTACATGTTGGCGGGGATGGGCGTCCTGATCCCGATGATCCAGGCCTGGCGTAAGGTTGGCGAGTGGCACCATCGGCTGGCGGCGGGGAAACACGAATAGCACGAATGGACGAATGATTCGGGAAAAGCCGGCATGTTGGAATGCGCTGACTTTGGTGAATAGGCGGTAGGTCATGCTGCCAAGGGACCGGCACACGAATGGGATGGCAAATGTCCTCCGTTAGGTGGTGATCATATGTGGGAACCGGGAGAACGGATGGAACGAGAGCCACTGGAGCCGTTGTGGGAGAACGAGGAAGAGCCCGACTTCGAGAAGGAGTACTGGGATGAATATGACTGGGAGCGGATGTTTGCTCTCAATGACCGCAAGGTCGACGAACTGATCAAGTTCGAGAAGGTCTTCCACGATTCGGACATGAAGAGCCGCGATCTGGAGTTGCTGGGCTACGAGGAGTGCGACCACAATTGCCCCGATTGCGGGAAGCGGCATTCCTGCTGGGAGTTTCAAGAGAAGCTGGCGGCGGAGTCACGGGAAGCCACCGGCACGCCCGAGCCCATCGACAGGGAGGAATATCAGCGGGAGAACTTCCGCGAGTCGCCCCTCTACCGGCTGTGCTTTGATTTCGGCATGAGAGTCCATGACTTCCTCAAACCATACCGGGAAGAGCAGTATGACGAAGACCCGGCCCTCTTGCAGCTTGCGGAGAACTGGGGTATCCCCGGCGCAAAGATCGCGGGCGCCAGCGCGTTTGGACTCAGACCGGACTCGATCGGCGGGAACATCGCGAACTGCAAGCGGGCGGCGACGGCTCTGAGCAAGTGCGTAGAGGCGCTGGGAAAGCTGTCCGAACGGCCCGAATGCGGCAAGGAGGCCGAGGAACTCAGGCGGGCAGGACAGGAGGCGCTCTGTATGCTGCACGCCCGGATTGAGGAGCTACGCGTCGAGGCCCGGCGTCTCTGGGGCTTGGAGCCGTGACGTCAAAGGCATGATGTTGAAGCATCATGCTACCCTGGAGAAGCATGCTGAAGCAAGCTGGCATGGTAACAGCTTGCTTCAGCATGCTTTGGCAGTAGCCTGATGCTTTAACATCAGGGAGGCAACATGCGGTATCTGATCCTGGTTCTTCTGATCACCATCCCAATCACGTGCCGAGGTGAGGCGATGAGTATTCCGAACGATTTTCCACGGTTCGCGGTCCCCGGCTTCGAGGCGCAGATGGAGAGCCTGCGGGAGATGTATTGGCTGCACTACCCCGGCGCCGGCCCGAAGGCGACTCTGTGGGACCCCTGGCTCCCCACCCCATCCCTCTGGCCGGCGGTCGAGGGCTCGTCGGAGGCGTTCCGGCAGCAGTGGAACGACACGCTCAGCAACCGGATCATGGACAAGGAAGGCTACGTCTCTGTCCATCAGCACGCGTCGATCGCCCATCCGCTCGGCTCGGCCGTTCCCGTACTGGCATGGCGGAGAGGGAGGCATGGGCTGGCACTTCTCTTTCAAGGATACCGTCGACGGTCACTGGCGGCCCAGACCCTGAGCACCACCGAGGGATGGCAGGCACGTGGCATCGAAGACAAGGGCATCGGCGAGTATGGCTGGGACCTCAAGCTGACCGAGCCGCATGCGATCATCACCGCGCCCGAGCATGACATCGACACCTTTCAGTCGCCGTTCCTGCAGCTCAGATGGAAGGCGTCCGGCCTCGGAAACGCCAAGCCGTTCATCGAGTGGACGACGAAGGATCAGCCCGCTTTCGGCCCGGACCGGCGTATCTACTTCGATCCCTATGAGGGCGGCACGATCACCTACACCATGATCCCGATGTACAAGCACGCGAAGTGGAACGGGCATATCACCGGCCTGCGGATCGGGTTCGGCAATCAGATCCCGGATCAAGTCCGGGACGGCGCTGAGGTGACGGTCCAGGCATTCTTCACCACCTACGACACGCGGCATGACATCAACAGCCAGAACTACGTCATCGGCTGCTCGACCTACTTCCACTGGACCGGCGACATCAACTTCCTGCGCCGGAACGTCAACCGCATGCGGACCGCTCTCCGATACGTCATGACCGAGCACCAGGCGCTGGAAAAGAAGTTCGTCTTCAACACCTGGGTCGGCCACGACGGACGCAGCGGCCTGAAATTCGTCGATGGCAAGAAGGAGTTGGCGTACGGGCACGGGATCGGTGACAACTACTGGGATATCGTCCCCTTCGGCTACAAGGACTGCTATGCGAGCATGATGTACTACGCAGCGCTCCTGAGGTTGGCCGAGATCGAACGTGAGATCAGGGAGCATCCCGAGTGGAATATGCCGATCGGGACACTCGCCTTCGAGCCGGATATGCTCACCAAACACGCGGCCGAGGTCAAGACGGTCGGTAACAAGATGTTCTGGAACCCGAAGACCGGGCGCTTTATCCCCTGCATCGACTCCGAGGGGAAGATCCACGACTACGGCATGACCTCGCCGAACATGGAGGCGGTCTACTACGATTTCGCCACGCCGGAGCACGCCCGCTCGATCATGGCCTGGCTTAACGGCGATCGAGTCGTCAACGATGACACCGCTCAAGGCGCGGACATCTATCACTGGCGGTTTGCGCCCAGAGGAACGACGAAGCGGAACATGGAGTACTATTTCTGGGGCTGGTCTGCGCCCGAATCGCTTGAGTGGGGCGCGCAGGTGCAGGACGGCGGCGCGGTGCTCGGATGGAGCTACCACGACCTGGTTGACCGGGTGCGGATCCTCGGGCCGGACAACGCCTGGGACCGCCTAAGGGAGATAATCCGCTGGTTCGATGAGGTCCAGGCGGCGGGCGGCTACCGGAAGTACTACGACGGCTCGCGGGAGGGAACGCTTCAGGGCGGAGGGACCGCCGGCGGCCTCGGGCTCGACTCGGAGTTCTTCGAGAGCGTGCTCGTCCCGCAGGTGATGATCGATGGATTCCTCGGCTTCACGCCGATGGTCGACGGCTTCCGGCTCGATCCGAAGCTTCCCACTTCCTGGCCGGAACTGACGATGGACCGCATCCACTGGCACGACCTGGTCCTGCGCGTGAAGGTCACGAAGGATTCGATCGAGGTCCATCGGGAGGGCGAAGCTCCGTCTGAGCCATGCTTCATCCGGCTTCCCGAGGGCGACTGGAAGGTCTCCTACCTCAAGACCGATGGGAAGGTCCGCGAGGGCTCGGCTCAGAGGCGGGCATCCGATGGGGCGTATGAGGTTCATTAGGGCGGGCACGGACGCCGTGAAATTTGTCACAAACCGATGAAACATTTTCGAGCGCTCGTGCGTCTAAGGAGTTAGAGAAGAGGGCCACCCGTGCTCCGAGCCACTGGCACTCATACAATCGATACGGCGTCAGCAGACTGTCACCTCCCTTGATGACGTCGAGGGTTACAACAGGCTGAGGCTTCTGTGGTTTGCGAGCGCGTTCTCTTTCTCTCCTGGGGCAGGAGTACAACTCCTGCCCCAACCTATTTGTGTGCCCCAACTTGTTTGTGGTCGCCCAAGCTTAGTTGTCCTGCCCCAATTCCCTATTCCTTAGCCCGTCTACTCCTGAGTCCGCATCCGGAATCCCATTCGTGTGCTGGTACCTTGACAACATGAGCTACCATCCGCAACCGCGACCTCGGGCATGCAAATAACCTGGTTTTCCCCATTAGTCCATTCGTCCCATTCGTGTTTCCCGAAAGATTGACACTCCAGAGTAGCCGGTGATAGACTTGGCTCGGAATGGAGGCTCACCGATGATTCTTGTCACAGGCGGCGCGGGGTATATCGGCTCACATACGGTCAAGCTGCTGCTCGAAACCGGCCGCGAGACGGTCACGTTCGACAACATGGAGTTCGGGCATCCGGAGGCAGTGGTCGGCGGCGAGATCGTCCACGGCGACTTGATGAGCATCGAGTCGCTGAACTCGGCGTTCGACAAGTACCCGATCGACGCAGTCGTCCACTTCGCGGCATATGCGTCCGTCGGCGATTCGGTTGCCCGGCCTCAGAGATACTTCCGGAACAACATCAACGGCGGGCTGAACCTGCTGCAGACGATGCTCGATCACGGCGTCAAGCGGATGATCTTCTCGTCCAGCGCCTCGACCTTCGGCGAGCCGAACTACATCCCGATGGATGAAAACCATCCCCAGAATCCGGTGAACCCCTACGGCGAGTCGAAGCTGATGTACGAGAAGATCCTGAAGCTGGTACGATGTGGCCTACGGGGTGAAGTCGGTCTGGCTTCGATACTTCAACGCATCCGGCGCGGATCCGAGCGGCAAGATCGGCGAGGACCATGCGCCGGAAGAGCATCTGATCCCCATCGTGCTGCAAGTCCCGCTCGGCAAGCGGGAGAGCGTCAAGGTGTTCGGCACGGACTGGGATACGCCGGACGGCACGTGCCTCCGCGACTACATCCACGTGAACGACCTCGCGGAGACGCACGTCCTGGCCCTCAAGGCGCTCGAACAGGGAGCGGCGACGACGGCCTACAACCTGGGGAACGGCGACGGCTACTCGGTTAAGCAGGTGATCGAGACGGCGGAGAAGGTGGTCGGCCGCAAGATCGCATGGGAGCCTGCGCCGAGGCGTCCGGGCGACCCTGCGCGTCTGGTGGCAAGTTCGGAGAAGCTTCGGAAAGAGTTGCACTGGCAGCCGAAGTTCCCGCGCCTCGAGGAGATCATCGAGACAGCTTGGCGCTGGCATAGCAGCCACCCGAATGGATATGAAGGTTAGTCACGCTTGGCCGATGCTGCGGGAATGCTTCTCTTTCCCGCAGCAGGGGTAACTTGGAGGCTCTGCTGCGGGAAAGAAAAGCATTCCCGCAGCATCGGAACAGGTGTGAGTAGGAGTACCTCAATGCCTCGTCCAAACATACTCTGGATCTGCACCGACCAGCAGCGGTTCGATACGATCCGCGCTTTCGGTAACCCGCATATCAACACGCCGAACCTCGACCGGCTCGTCGCCGAGGGAGTTGCCTTCACGAACGCGTTCGCCCAGAGCCCGGTATGCACGCCGAGCCGAGCCTCCTTCCTCACGGGACGGTATCCTCGCACGACCCGCGCCCGTCAAAACGGCCAGTGTATCCCCGAGGACGAAGTGCTCGTCACGAAGATGCTCGCGGATCAGGGCTATGACTGCGGGCTCTCCGGCAAGCTCCATCTCTCCGCGTGCTGCAGGCGGGTCGAGCAGCGGATCAATGACGGCTACCGGGAATTCCACTGGAGCCATCACCCGAACCCCGACTGGCCGGAGAACGCGTACATCCACTGGCTGGAGTCGAAGGGCTACCATTGGAAGGACCTCTACGAGGGATCGAAGGGCAGGAACGTCTTCCCCGGCGTCCCGGCCGAACTGCATCAGACGACATGGTGCATCGAGAAAGCGATGGAGTTCATCGAGGAGGAGCGCGAGGGCCCCTGGTGCATGAGCGTTAACATCTTCGATCCGCATCACCCGTTCGATCCACCGCAGGAATACCTCGACCGCTATGATCCGGACAAGCTCCCGGATCCGAAATACAGGCCCGGCGAACTCGACAACAAGCCGTTCTTTCAGCGCATCGACCACGACAGCGCGTATGGAGGCAGATGTCTCGGCTACAGCAAGATGACTCCCCGGGAACGCCGCGAAGTCACCGCCGCATACTACGCGATGGTCGAGCTGATCGATGAGAACGTCGGTCGGATCATGCGCATGCTCGACGAAACAGGCCGGCGCGAGAACACGATCGTCATATTCCAGAGCGATCACGGCGAACTGCTGGGCGACCACGGCATATACCTGAAGGGCCCTCACATGTACGACTGCTCGGTGCGCGTGCCGCTGATTCTCTCGTGGCCCGGGCATTTCAAGAGCGGGCTGATGAGTGATGCCCTGGTCGAACTGGTGGACATCGTGCCGACGCTCCTCACAGCCGTCGGGATGCCGATTCCGAGTCGCGTGCAGGGCAAGTCGTTCTACGATATCTGCACCGGAGAGGCCGATCCGCATACCCATCGAGACTCGGTGTTCACGGAGTTCTACATCTCGCAGCCGTTCCACAAGCAATTCGATCCTCAGGCCTACGCGACGATGGTCCGCACCCGCACGTATAAGCTAGTGGTCTATCACGGCATGGACGAGGGCGAGATGTACGACTTGAGCGCGGATCCGGACGAGTTCGATAACCTGTGGGACAGCCCGACGCACAAGGATGTAAAGCTCGAGATGATGAAGAAGTGCTTTGACAGAAGTGTGTTCACGATGGACCCTCTGCCTGACCGAATCGCGGAGTACTAGATGCCCTCAACGTTGTAGGGGCGTGCCTTGTGCCGCCCATAGCAGTCTGGCGGCACAAGGCACGCCCCTACAACGTTGAGGGCAACACAGGAGTAACAACATGGCGAAGGACGATGGCCTGACGCGGCGTGATTTCATAAAGGGGGCCGGAGCGGCCTCGATCGGGCTCGCGATTGCGAGTCGCGGTAAAGCCCAGGCCGAAACAGAGGCTACCACGGACCGTCCGAACATCCTATGGATATGCACCGACCAGCAGCGTTCTGACACGATCGGCTCGCTGGGCAACAAGCACATCCGCACGCCGAATATCGACCGCCTGGCGTCCGAGGGAGTGGCGTTCACCCATGCCTACTGCCAGAGTCCGGTCTGCACGCCGAGCAGAGCCTCGTTCCTGACCGGGCGATATCCCCGCACGACTCGCGCTCATGACAACGGCCAGAATATTCCGGCCGATGAGGTGCTCGTCACCAAGATGCTCGCGGATGCCGGTTATGACTGCGGACTCTCGGGGAAGCTGCACCTCTCCGCATGCAACGGACGAGTCGAGAAACGCATCGACGACGGGTACCGCGTGTTCCATTGGAGTCACGGTCCGTCCGGGCACTGGAAGGACAATGCCTACATCCAATGGCTGGAGTCGAAGGGCTACAAGTGGGACGACCTCTATCATCCCGAGGGTCACGCCTGGGCCGGAATACCGGCGGAACTGCATCAGACGAAGTGGTGCATCGACAAGGCGATCGACTTCATCAATGAGGACCGCAAGGGTCCCTGGCTGATGAGCGTCAACATCTACGCGCCGCATCATCCATTCGATCCGCCGAAGGAGTACCTGGACCGTTATGACCCCGATACCCTGCCCGATCCCGACTACAGGGATGGCGAACTGGCTGACAAGCCGTCGTTCCAGGGCGCCGGTCACGACGGCTCGGACGGTCGGCCGTCGTTCAGCAAGATGACTCCCCGCGAGCGGAGAGAGATCAAGGCCGCCTACTACGCGATGATCGAGCAGATCGATGACAACGTCGGCCGAATCCTGAAGATGCTCGACGACACGGGCCGGCGGAAGAATACGATCGTTATCTTTATGAGCGATCACGGCGAACTGCTCGGCGACCATGGGATATTCCTGAAGGGGCCGTACACCTACGATTGCTCGGTCCGCGTGCCACTGATTATCTCGTGGCCGGGACACTTCAGGCAGGGGGTCAGGAGCGACGCGTTCGTCGAGTTGCTCGATATCGCACCGACTCTGCTCACCGCCGCGGGGATGCCAATCCCGGATCGAGTCCAGGGCAGACCGCTGACTGACCTTCTTGCGGGCAAGACGGACAAGCACAGGGACCACGTCTTCTGCGAGTCATACGGCGTCAAGGTCGGTTCCACCGAACCGAGCCTCAACGTTTCGATGGTGCGCACCCGGACGCACAAGATCGCTGTGTGCCACGGAACCGGCGAGGGTGAATTGTACGACTTGCAGGCCGATCCCGGCGAGCACGAGAACCTGTGGCACAGCTCGGCTCATGCGGGATTGAAGGCAGAGATGATGGCGCTCTGCTTCGATGCGAGCATCGCGACAATCGACCCGATCCCGGAGCGGATCGCGCCGTGGTAGACGTATGGGACATATGGGACGCATGGGACCGATAGGAGGCATACATGACAGCCGATAACGCCATGACGCGACGGGAGTTCATCAGAACGGCAGGCACGGCCGCAGCAGGGCTGGCGCTGACGAGCTTTGGGGTGCTGCCCTCAGAGGCGGCGGCTGACGAGCGGCCGAATATCCTCTTCGTCATCGCCGATGACTGGTCTTATCCCCATGCTGGGGCATACGGCGACAAGGTCGTCAAGACGCCGAACTTCGACCGTGTGGCGAGGGAGGGGGCACTGTTCACCGGCTCCTACTGCGCCGCTCCGACGTGTACGGCATCGAGGGCCGGCATCCTGACCGGTCAGTGGGTCCATCGCCTGGACGAAGGGGCTAATCTGAATTGCTTCCTGCCCAGCAGGTTCAAGTGCTATCCCGACATCCTGGAGGAAGCCGGCTACTCCGTCGGTCAGACCGGCAAGGCGTGGTCACCGGGGACGCTGGAGGGCAGCGGCCGGACGCGCAACCCCGCCGGCCCCGGGTTCAAGGACTTCAGTACGTTCCTCGACCAGGCACCCAAGGACGCGCCTTTCTGCTTCTGGTTCGGCAGCACGAACCCTCACCGGCCCTATGAGTTGGGAACAGGCGCCGGATCGGGCATGAAGGCTGAAGATGTGACGGTCCCCGGCTTCCTGCCCGACACGCCGGAGGTCCGCAACGACATTCTGGACTACTACTACGAGGTCCAGCTCTTTGACCGGCAGCTCGGCGAGCAGCTTGCCGTCCTCGATGAGCGAGGCCTGGTGGCGAACACCATCGTCGTCGTGACGAGCGACAACGGGATGCCGTTCCCGCGCTCGAAGGCCAATACCTATGATATCAGTTGCCACATGCCACTCGCCATCCGCTGGCCCGCGAAGGTCAAGGGCGGACGCAAGGTCGGCGGCTTCGTGAGTCACACCGACTTCGCCCCCACGTTCCTGGAGGCGGCCGGGATCAAGCCGCCGTCGGACATGACCGGCAAGAGCCTGGCAGGAGTGCTGACCAGGGGCAAGTCGCCGGAGCGAGACTGCATCTTCCTGGAGCGCGAGCGTCATGCCAACGTCCGCAAGGACAACGTGGCTTATCCCATGCGGGGCGTCCGCACGAACGACTTCCACTACATCTGGAATCCTTTTGCCGAGCGATGGCCGGCCGGAGATCCCAAGGAGTATACGCCCCAGGCGCTCGGCTTCGGGGATATCGACGGTAGCCCGACCAAGACACTGGTAGTCACCAGGCATGAGGAAGAGGGCATCGCGAAATACTCCCATCTGGCGATCGGTAAGCGCCCGGAGGAGGAGTTGTATGACCTCAAGAAGGATCCCTGGCAACTCGACAACGTCGCCGACAAGCCCGAGTATGCGGCGGCCAGGAAGGAGATGCGCGCGCGGCTCGACAAGTGGATGAAGGAGACCGGCGATCCCCGGGCAGTCAATCCTCGCGACGAGCGGTGGGACAAGTACATGTATCGCAACGCGGGGCTGACTCCCAAACCGCCGGCAATTGGCAAGTAGGGTAACCGTCCTTCGATATGCTTAGCAGCGATCTCAGGCGACTCCGTCGCCGGCGGCCGGCGACGGAGTCGCCTGAGATCAGGAGCGCCCGTGTCCTCATGGGCACTTCGGCAGGAGAGATAGATGGGTAGCACCAGACGAGAGTTCATAAAGGCCGGCCGGAACCGCGGCGGCGGGGATCGCGCTGAGCAGCTTCGGAGTCCTGCCGTCGGAAGCAGCGGGCGACGAGCGGCCGAACATCCTCTTCATCATCGCCGACGACTGGTCCTATCCGCATGCAGGCATCCTCGGCGACAAGGTGGTGAAGACGCCGAACTTCGATAAGGTCGCAAAGGAAGGTGTCCTGTTCACGAATTCGCACTGCGCCGCCCCGACGTGCACGGCATCGAGGGGCGGGAGTCCTCACCGGCCAGGCAATCCATCGGCTCGACGAGGGCGCGAACCTCTACGGCTTCCTCCCGGGCAGGTTCAAAACATACCCGGACATGCTGGAGGCTCAGGGGTACTTCATCGGACTGAACAGCAAGGGATGGGCGCCCGGACCGCTCGAAGGCCGGCACCCGCAATCCCGCCGGTCCGGAGTTCGTCAACTTCAAGGAGTTCATTACCCAGGCCCCGAAGGACAAGCCGTTCTGTTTCTGGTTCGGCAGCCACTTCCCGCACCGGGACTATGAAGCCAGGCTCCGGCGCAAGGTCAGGGATGAAGCCGGAGGACGTGGAAGTGCCGCCGTTCTTCCCGGACACGCCCGAGGTCCGGAACGACATCCTCGACTACTACCTGGAGGTCCAGCGGTTCGACGAGCAGGTCGGCGCGATCCTCAAGAACTTGGAGTTATCGGGACGCGCCGAGAACACGATCGTGGTCATCACCAGCGACAATGGCATGCCGTTCCCGCGGTCGAAGGCCAATCTCTACGAGATCGGCACGCACATGCCGCTTGCCATCCGGTGGCCCGCGAAGGTGAAGGCCGGGCGCACGGTCGATGACACCCGTCGGCCACACGGATTTCGCACCGACGTTCCTCGAGGCCGCGGGGCTCAAACCGACCCCTGAGATGGATGGAAAGAGCCTGATTGGTGTCTTGACGAAGGGCGAGCCGCTCGGCCGTGATGCGGTATTCATCGAGCGGGAGAGGCATGTGAACTGCCGGAAGGGCGACTTAGCGTATCCGGCTCGGGCGGTCAGAACAAAGGATTTCCTCTACATTCGCAACTTCCGGCCCGGGTTGTGGCCCGCCGGTGACCCGGAGATGTGGGTGGCGGTCGGCCCATTCGGCGACATCGACACCAGCCCGACCAAGTACCAGTTGCTGGACGAGAGATACGATCCGAAGATCAAGCCGTACTTCGAACTGGCGACTGCCATGCGCCCTGCCGAGGAGCTTTTCGACCTCAGGAAGGACCCCTGGACACTCCGCAATATAGCCGAAGACCCGGAGTATGCGGAGACCAGGAAAACGCTATCGGAACAACTGAGGGCCTGGATGACGACGACTGACGATCCGCGCGCGATTGATCCCAACGATGCCCGCTGGGATGAGTATGCATACCCCGGCAACCTCGGCGAGTGGGTCATCAAGAAGCCGAAGAAGTAACGCTTAGAGGTCGATGCACTATGGAACGACCGGCAGCTAACCGAGCACGCTCTGCCGATCTGTGGGTGACGGCGGCGATCCTGGCGACTTGCCTGGGCTTGTTCGCTGCTAGATGGCTGGTCGCAGGCCGGTTGTGGGGCGTGCGATGGGACTTCCTTGCGTCGTGGTTCGATGGGCCTGCCGGCAGAGGGTTTGTTGACTGGGGATTCGTGTTCTGGAGCTACCTTGCCGGCATATTCGGATGCTCGGCCTGCATCTATGCGTTGGCCCGTAGATTGGGCGGCGTAAGGTGGATGTGGGTACTGGCAATACCGCTTGCTGTGATGCCGCTATTGGGACTGCAGCGCAGTCCATCGAAGTGGGACGTTCCGGTGGTGATCCGGAATGCAGAGCCACTCATCCTGGCACTTGGCAAGTACCGACAGGATCACGGAGCGTATCCTCTGGCTCTAGGCGATCTGGTTCCCGAGCATATCAAGGCCATACCTGACACAGGCTTGATCCAGGGCCGGCGATTTGTATACATACGGAAGGATGCGAAGCCCACATCGGAAGATGATCTGAGGCACCTCACCAGGACGACGAGGAAGCTAGCTGGCAATACCTATGCGCTGGCCGTGCCCCTGATACCGGCTGGAACACTTGTCTACCGCCCGAATGGCGACTATCAGGACCTGCCGGGGCGGGACGCAGGTAAGGGCTGGCGCTGGACAGGCATCGACTAGCAGGAGAATGAGCGACGAACATGGCTAGAATGATCATCATTGCATTACTGATTCTGGGGGCATTGAACATGGGAATCTGTGCAGGCACATCAACCGATCGGCCGGTTAAGCTGATCTTCGACACCGACATCGGCAACGACATCGACGACGCATTGGCGCTGGCGATGATCCACACACTCGCCGACAGGGCGGAGGTCGATCTGCTCGCCATCACCGTGAGCAAGGACAACCCCTGGGCGGCGGTCTACGTCGATCTGGTCAACCGGTTCTATGGTAGGCCGGATGTCCCGATCGGTGCGGTGCGGAACGGCAAGACGCCGGACGACGGGAACTACGTCCGCACGGTCGCCGAGCGGAAGGTTGACGGCAAGGTCGTCTATCCACGCACGCTGAAATCGGGGGCGGACGCGCCTGAGGCGGTCGGCGTGCTCCGTCGGGCGCTGGCGGCTCAGCCGGACGGATCGGTCGTGATCGTCAGCGTCGGGTTCATGACGAACCTCGCGCGGCTCCTCGACTCCAGCCCGGACGCCGACTCGCCGCTCAATGGCATGGAGTTGGTCAAGCGAAAGGTCAAGCTGTACGTCTCGATGGCCGGCGCATTCGGGCCGAATGCCGAGCCGGAGTACAACGTCTTCATCGACATCGACGCCGCCCGGACGGTCTTCGAGCGCTGGCCGACGCCGATCGTCGCGAGCGGATTCGAGATCGGCGTGGCGATACTCTATCCGGCGGAGAGCATCGAGAAGGACTTCGGATACGTGGCCAACCATCCGATCGCGGAGGCCTACCGCGCGTTCGAGAAGATGCCCTACGACCGTCCGACCTGGGACCTCACGGCGGTCCTCTACGCGATCCGTCCCGACCGAGGTTACTTCGGCCTCTCACCGAACGGCAGGATCACGCTCGACGACAAGAACGTCACGCGCTTCACGCCCGATACCAGCGGCATGCACCGCTTCCTGACGGTGACCCCGGAGCAGATCATCCGCGTCCGTGAGGCATGCACGCTCCTCGCATCGGCTCCATCCGGAACACCGTAGGGGATGAGCGCATCTACCTGAAGCCCACGTAGGGAACGGTCGCCGTCCCATTCCGCTGTGCTGGAAACTGACGATCACGGAACGGGAAGGCGACCGTTCCCTACGTGGGCTTCAGTGCGGGCCTTTCCCACCTTGACGCACCGCCGGCTCCGATGATACTCTGAGCGTAACCTGATCAGGAGAACACACATTGAAGTTCAAGAACCCCTTCGAAAGTCCGGGAAGTTGGTACAAGGCCAACCTCCACACCCATACCACGGTGTCCGACGGGAACGTGTCCCCGGCGGAGAGAGCGGCTCAGTACCGAGAGCGGGGATACCAGATCCTCGCCTTGACCGATCACCATAAGACTAGCGATGTCAGCGGCCTGTCCGGGGAAGGCTTCCTCGTCATCAGCGGCATGGAGACGCATCCCGACTGTCCCGGCGGCGACCCGTACCACTTCGTCTGCCTGAACGTCCCTCATGGCTTCGACCTCTCGTCCGAGCCGGATCCGAACGCGCGCATCCGTATGGTCAGGGACGCCGGCGGTGAGTCGATCGTCGGCCATCCGTACTGGTGCGGCCACAACATCACGCACCTGATGCCGATCGAGGGCGTGATCGGCGTGGAGGTCTTCAACGGCACTTGCACTGGGATCGGCAAGGGGTTCAGCTCCGTCCACTGGGACGATCTGCTCGACGCCGGGAAGATCCTCCCGGCAATCGCCGTGGACGATGTCCACCACGGAGGCGACATCTTCCTGGGCTGGACGTGGATCCGGGCCGAGAGCCTGACCGTCGGGTTGGCGATGAACGCCCTCCGCTCGGGGTGCTTCTACGCCTCGACCGGCCCGACGATCGAGGATGCTCGAAGTGGTGGACGGCGTGGTCAGCGTGAAGTGCTCGCCGGTCTCCGAGATCCAGTTCATCGCCCAGAGAAGCGCGGGCCGAGTCGTCCGCGCGAAGGACGAGCCGCTCACCTCGGCGGAACTCCCGTTCAGCCCGATGTGGGACTACGTGCGCGTCGAGATCATTGATGCAGATGGCGGCCACGCGTGGACGAACCCCTTCTTTCCTGAGAAGAGCGGCTGATCGGTGAACAATCTCTGCCTTAGGGCCGTCTGGAGTATCAGTAAAGGACAGGCGATACGTCACGGCGAAAAGGCTATTGGGAAGCGAACATCGAACATCGAACGTCGAACATCCAACTTTGAACCCGGATGGAGGGAGACACAATGCGAATCTGCATGCTTGTCTTACTCGCAGCGGTCGTACTAGCCGCAATACCAGCGACAGGAGCCTCAACAGTGAAGATCGAGAAGACGCCTTTTTTCAACCAGCCCAACTGCTATAAGCTTTCGAACGGCACGGTCGAAGTCATCGTCACCACCGACATCGGCCCGAGGGTGATGGCCTACCGGTTCGCCGGCGGACAGAACATGCTGGCCGAGCTGACCGCCGACGCGGCGGTCAAGACGGACCTCGGGGTGTGGCATCCCTGGGGCGGCCACCGACTCTGGCACGCGCCGGAGAACCTGCCACGAACCTATCAGCCCGACGACGAGCCGGTCCCCTTCGAGATCAAGGGCGACACCATCCGCCTGATGCCGAAGGTCGAGGCCGCATCGCAGATCCAGAAGGTGATCGAGGTCAAGCTGGACGCCGACGGATCGCACGTGACGCTCACTCAGACGCTCACGAACAAGGGCCGCTGGCCGATCGAGCTGGCGGTCTGGGGGCTGACCATCGTGCGCGGCGGTGGGACGACCATCTGGCCGCAGGAGCCGTTCGTCTCGCACGACGACGAGCTGCTCCCCGCACGGTCGATGACTCTCTGGGGCTACACGGACATGAGCGACCCGCGCTATCGATTCGGCAAGAAGTACGTCACCCTTAGCACCGACTCGAAGCTGAAGTTCCCGCAGAAGATCGGCGTGGCGAACAAGCAGGGCTGGGCGGCATATCAGCTCGGCGATCTGCTCTTCGTCAAGCGGTTCCCATATGTGGAGGGCGCGAAGTACCCGGATTCCGGCTGCAATTTCGAGACGTATACCGACGGCGACTTCATGGAGGTCGAGGACCTCGGGCCGCTGACGATGCTGGATCCCGGCGAGAGCGTCACCAACGTCGAGCACTGGTATCTCTTCAAGGACGTGAAGCCCTCGAAGGACGACGCGGCGATCGATGCCAACATCCTGCCGCTCGTCAAGAAGACGTAGATAGGCGGAATCCCCGGTAGATCCTGAATCAAGTTCAGGATGACAACCATACGCTGTCATCCTGAACTCGATTCAGGATCTACGAGGTTCCCGCGCTTCCGACGATCTCAGGCGACTCCGTCGCCGGCGGCCGGCGACGGAGTCGCCTGAGATCGATAGGGCATCGCACTCCAAAGGAGCAACACATGAACAGACGAGATTTCCTCAGGACGGGGCTGATGGCCGGGGCATTCGCCGGGCTGTCGAGCGCGCTCCCGGACCTCGCATTCGGCGCGGATGAGACTCAGTACAACGTGCTCTTCATCGCCGTGGACGACATGCGCACGACGCTGGGATGCTACGGCGCGCCGATCATCAAGACGCCCAATATCGACAAGCTGGCGGCGAGTGGCACGCTCTTCAACCGCGCCTACTGTCAGCAGGCCGTATGCAGCCCGACGAGGACATCGCTCCTCACGGGATGCAGGCCGGACACCACCAAGGTCTACAACCTCGAGGACCATTTCCGCAAGTTCATCCCCGATGTGGTCACCCTGCCCCAGCAGTTCAAGGAGCACGGCTACTACTCCGCGGGGTTCAGCAAGATCTACCACGGCGGCCTCAACGATCCGGCGTCCTGGTCCGTCCCGCACTGGGTTCCGCAGGCAGCCACCTACCACAAGCCGGAGAGCCTTGCCGCTCAGAAGGACTTGGCGGACAAACTCAAGGCTCAGGGCAACGCGCGCAAGGACGTGGTAGTCGAGACCGATCCCAAGACTGGCATGCCGCTGAGGATCACTCGGGGCGGGGCCGCGCTGAAAGGCCCGGCGTGGGAGGACCCCGATGTGGCGGACAATGCGCTTGCGGACGGCATGACCGCGAACGAGGCGATCAAGGCGCTACGTGAGTCGAAGGACAAGAAGTTCTTCCTGGCGGTCGGATTCCTGAAGCCGCACCTGCCGTTCATCGCGCCGAAGAAGTACTTCGACCTCTACAAGCCCGAGGAGATCAAGCTCGCGCCGAACCCGGACAAGCCGAAGGACGCCCCCGATGTCGCGTTCACGACCTGGGGCGAGCTTCGGGCCTACACCGACATCCCCGACGTCGGCCCGATGGACGACGCTAAGGCGCGCGAACTAATCCGTGCCTACTATGCGGCGTTGAGTTACACCGACGCGCAGATCGGGCGCGTGGTCGACGAACTCGACAGGCTCGGCCTCCGGGAGAAGACGATCATCGTCCTCTGGGGCGACCACGGCTGGCAGCTCGGCGAGCACAGCATGTGGTGTAAACACACGAACTTCGAGGAAGCGACACACGTACCGCTGATCATCAGCGCTCCCGGCCAGAGGAACAGGGGTGCGAAGACCGATGCCCTGGCGGAGTTCGTCGATATCTATCCGACGCTCTGTGACCTCGCGGGCATTCCCACGCCGTCGACCTGCGAAGGCACGAGCTTCGCGCCGGTCATGAGTGATCCCAAGCGCTCGTGGAAGAAGGCCGCGTTCAGTCAGTATCCGCGCGCCGGCGGAATCATGGGCTACTCGATGCGGACCGACCGCTATCGGTACACCGAGTGGCAGAAGCAGGGCTCAGACCCGGTCGGCGTCGAGTTGTACGACTACAAGGCCGATCCGCTCGGCAACGTGAACGTCGCCGGCCTGCCGGAGAACAAGGAGCTTGTGGCGAAACTGAGTCAGCAGCTCAAAGGTGGTTGGAAAGCGGCGAAGCCGTAGCCTTGTGGTTTCGGCTGCGGATTCTGACAACGATCTCAGGCGACTCCGTCGCCGGCGGCCGGCGACGGAGTCGCCTGAGATCGTTGTCAGACCTACATAGCATTGGAGGACTTGGAGTGTTTACAAGACGGGAGTTCCTGAGAACGAGCCTGATGGCCGGAGCATGCGCGGGGCTGTCCGGTGTAATGCCGAATCTCGCATTCGGAGCGGATGAGACCCAGTACAACGTGCTGTTCATCGCAGTCGATGATATGCGCACGACCCTGGGATGCTACGGCGCGCCGATCGTCAAGACGCCGAACATCGACAAGTTGGCGGCAAGTGGCACGCTCTTCAACCGCGCGTACTGCCAGCAGGCGCTCTGCAGCCCAACGCGCACGTCGCTGCTCACCGGAAAACGGCCGGACACCACGAAGATCACCAGCCTGGAGGACCACTTCCGCAAGTTCCTGCCGGATACCGTGACGCTCCCTCAGCACTTCAAGCAGCACGGCTACTTCACCCAGGGGCTGAGCAAGATATACCACTCCGGGCTCGATGATCCGCAGTCCTGGTCGGTCCCTCACTGGGACCCGAAGCAAGCCGGCTACCTCAAACCGGAGAGTCTGGCGGCTCGAAAGGAACTCGAGGAGAAGCTCAAGGCCCAGGGCGTGGACTACAAGGAGCACATCCTGGAGACCGATCCGAAGACCGGGATGCCGACGAGGATCGACCGGCCGAGTGTCAAGCTCAAAGGCCCTGCCTGGGAGGACCCGGACTGTGCGGACAATGATCTCGCGGACGGCAGGACCGCGGACAAGGCGATCGAGTGCCTGAGCGAGATCAAGGACAAGCCGTTCTTCCTGGCGGTCGGCTTCCATAAGCCGCACCTGCCGTTCATCGCGCCGAAGAAGTACTACGATCTGTACGACCCGAAGGCACTGAAGCTCGCGCCGAATCCGTTCCCGCCGACTGATATGCCTGAGGTCGCGTTCTACCCGTCATCCGAGATGCGCGGATATACCGACGTACCGGATGTCGGCGATATCGACGACAAGAAGGCCCGCGAGTTGATCCACGCCTACTATGCGTGCGTCAGTTACACCGATGCCCAGATCGGCAAGGTCATCGGTGAGTTGGAGAGGCTCGGCCTGCGGGACAAGACGATCATCGTGCTCTGGGGCGATCACGGCTGGCAGCTCGGCGAGCACGACATCTGGTGCAAGCACACGAACTTCGAGGAAGCGACACACGCGCCGCTGATCATCAGTGCGCCGAATCAGAAACACAAGGGCGACAAGGCCGAGGGGCTCGCGGAGTTCGTGGACATCTATCCCACCCTCTGCGACCTTGTCGGCCTCCCAATCCCGAAGGACCTCGAGGGCACGAGCCTGACGCCGCTGATGTCATTCCCGAATCGACCGTGGAAGCGCGCCGCATTCAGCCAGTACCCTCGCCCCAAGGGTGTCATGGGCTACTCGATGCGCACGGATCGGTATCGGTACACCGAGTGGATCAAGGAGGGCACCGAGAACGTGGGGACCGAGCTGTACGACTACAAGACCGATCCGCAGGGCAACGTGAACATCGCCCTGAAGCCGGAGCACAAAGAGCTTGTGGCGAAGATGGCCCAGCAGCTCAAGGACGGCTGGAAGGCAGCGAAACCGTAGGGGCGGGATTCCACGCCCGCCCACGTGTAGGAGGGATTTTGGGGGATGGTTCGTGCCCCCTAATCCCGACGGTCGGCGGTCGGGATTAGGGGGCACGAACCATCCCCCAAAATCCCTCCTACATAGATGGGAGAGAAGCTATATGCAGAGCAGACGTGAGTTTCTGAAGAGGACCGGTGCGGTTGCCGCCGGGATAGCACTCAGCGGGCTCGAGTGCCTGGCCGCGGACTCGGGGCGCAAGCCGAATGTCATCTTCGTCTTCGCGGACCAGTTGAGGTCGCAGGCGCTCGGATGCTATGGAGACAAGCAGGCAAAGACTCCCAACATCGACAGGCTCGCGTCGCAGGGAGCGCGGTTCACCAACGCCATCAGCACCTGGCCGATATGCTCGCCGTTCCGAGGCATGCTGATGACCGGATGCTACCCGATGACGAATGGCGTCATTGCGAACAACATCCCGATCTGGGACGGCCAGACATGCATCGCCGATGTGCTCAAGGCTCAGGGCTACAAGACCGGCTACATCGGCAAGTGGCACCTCGACGGCGGGATCCCGAATAACCTCCCCGGACGGCGGCTCGGCTTCGATGACTGGATCGGGCCGGCGGGCGAGAAACTGACTACCGCCGCGGACGGCACGCAGACCTGGAAGCCGGACCTGGAGACCGACGTGGCAATCGGCTACATCAAGAAGAACCAGGACAAGCCGTTCTGCCTCTTCATGTCATGGACCCCGCCCCACGATCCCTACATCGCGCCCGACAAGTATATGAAGCAGTTCCCGAAGACCCAGATCGAGTTCCGGCCCAACGTGGCGGAACGCGAGCTTGTTGACAGAGAACTCGAGAAGCATCCGGTAGGTCCGAATGATCCCGTCGCGAAAGACCGTGCGGAATGGCGGAAGATGCTGGATACGGACGATCTGCTCCGGGAGTCCCTGTCCGGCTACTATGCGGCGATCCACAGCCTGGACGACTGCATCGGGCGGATCATGAAGGCACTCGACGAGGCGGGAATCGCGGAAGATACGATTCTCGTCTTCTCCTCCGACCACGGCGACATGATCGGCTCACACCGAATGTGCCTGAAGCAGGAACCTTTCGAGGAGTCGATCAACATCCCGTTCATCGTCCGCTATCCCCAGCGCATCCCCAAGGGCACGGTCACCGATGGAATCGTCTCGCCGATCGACATGATGCCCACTCTGCTCGGTCTTGCCGGAGCACCGATCCCGAAGAGCGTCGAGGGCATCAGCCTCGCCGACGCGGCTGAGGGCAAGCGGTCGAATCAGCAGGATGCAGTGCTCCTGATGAAGATGGTCCCGGGAGGCATGCCGTGGATGTGCAACGCGGCCACTCCCTGGCGAGGGGTCCGCACCAAGACGCACACGTACGCCCGCCTGGCCGACGGCGGCCCGTGGGTGCTCTACGACAACAGGAACGATCCGTATCAGATGAAGAACCTGGTGAACGACCCGGCGCACAACGCGCTCCGGGACGAGATGGAAGCGAAAATGCAGGCGCTCCTGGAGAAGGCACACGACCCGTTCGATGCGGACAAGATCAAGAAGGAGATCGCCAAGAAGAGCAAGACGCGCCTGAAGTACAGCGCAAGGAAGCAGAAGGAATAACAGATGCAGACACGACGCGAGTTTCTGAAGAAGACAGGCGCGGTTGCCGCCGGAATGGCCATTGGCGGCGCACTCGGAGGACTGGAGTGCCTGGCCGCCGAGCCGAAACGCAAGCCGAACGTCGTGTTCGTCTTCGCGGACCAACTGCGAGCTCAGGCGGTCGGATGCTATGGTGACAAGCAGGCCCGCACGCCGAATATCGACAAGCTGGCGGCGGAGGGCGCCCGATTCACCAACGCCATCAGCACGTGGCCGGTATGCTCGCCGTTCAGGGCGATGCTGCTCACCGGACGCTATCCGATGTCGAACGGCGTCGTCTACAACGACCTGCCGATCTGGGACGGCCAGACCTCGATCGCCGACGCGCTCAAGGCACAGGGCTACGAGACCGGCTACATCGGCAAGTGGCATCTCGATGGCGGGGTCCCCAATACCCTGCCCGGACGCCGGCTCGGATTCGAGCATTGGATGGGGCCGGTGGGAGAGACGCTGGCCACATCCGCCGACGGCAAACAGACATGGAAGCCCGACGGCCAGACCGACGCGGCGATCAAGTATATCGAGTCCAACAAGGACAAACCGTTCTGCCTCTTCATGTCCTGGAACCCGCCGCACAATCCATATATCGCTCCCGACAAGTATATGAAGCTCTTCCCGAAGGACAAGATAGAGTTCAGGCCCAACGTCGCTGAGCGGGCACTCGTCGATGAGCAGCTCAAGAAACATCCAATACAGCCGGGCTCGGAGAAGAACCGAGTGGACTGGCGTAGGACCATCGACACCGACGATGAACTGCGGGAGATCCTTGCGGGCTACTACGCGGCGACGCACGGCATCGATGCCTGCGTGGGGCGCATCATGAAGGCGCTCGACGACCTCGGGATCGCGGACGACACGATCCTGGTATTCAGCTCCGACCATGGCGACATGATCGGCTCGCACCGGATGTGTCTCAAGCAGGAGCCGTTCGAGGAGTCAATCGGCATCCCATTCGTCGTGCGCTATCCGCGCAGGATACCGAAGGGCACCGTGACCGACGGCCTCCTCAGGCCGATGGACATGATGCCGACGCTGCTCGGACTGGCGGGCGCTCCGATACCGTCCGGCGTCGAGGGAATCAGCCTCGCCGACGCGGCTCTCGGCAAGCGGTCCGATCAGCAGGACGCGGTCCTCCTCATGAAGATGCAGCCCGGGGGCGGCCCGTGGGTCATCAATGCGGCGACCCCATGGCGAGGCGTCCGCACCAAGACTCACACGTATGCGCGCCTCGAAGACGGCGGCCCGTGGATCCTCTATGACAACAAGAACGATCCGTATCAGATGAAGAACCTGGTGAACGATCCGGCGCATAAGGCACTTCAAGACGAGATGGAAGCGACAATGCAGGCGCTCCTCAAGAAGGCGCACGACCCGTTCGACTCGACAGGGATCGCGAAGGAGATCGCCCAGAAGAGCAAGACGAACCTGAACGTCCAGCCGAAGAAACCGGCGGCCGGCGCGGGGTAACCGATGCGCTGTCTGGTGATTCTCATGCTGGTGGTCATGGCGATGAGCGCCGAGAAACCGGTGACCGTCAAGCTCGACAAGGATACCCACCGCGTCGAGTGGCTTCACCGCGAGAAGTGGGACGCCAAGTGGGCCTCGCGGTGGGTCGTCGAGGGCGACGCCGAGGTCAAGGTCAAGGACGGCATGCTGTGGGTGCAGTCGCTCGATCCGTCCAAGCCGAAAGCCGCCACCATCTGGTACAAAGAGGACCTGCCGGATAACGTCATCGTCCGCTTCAAGGCGAAGGTGCTGCCTCCCGAGGAGCAGAACGCCGCGAACCTGAACGTGTTCCTCCACGCCCGCGAGCTTGACGGGAAGCCGCTCAGGTTCGGGCGGTCAGGCGCGTACACGGACTACCACAAGATCCCCAACTACATCGTCACGCTCACCGGCGGCGTCCAGCCCGGTTGGAGCAGAGTGCGCCGAGACCCGGGCTTCGACATGATCCACGAGTCGGAGGTCCGCTCGGAGGTCGGCAAGGAATACGAGATCGCGGTCACGGTGCAGAAAGGGCGGATCCGCTACTACCTCAACGGCCGCCTGTGCCACGATGTTACCGATCCGAAGCCGCTCAAGGGTGGGAAGTTCGCCCTCCGCACCTGGAGCACGAACGCCTGCTGGGATGACATCGAGATCGGCCGGCTGAAGTGAGACTGTGCACGCAGATGGGAGCATGTCGATGACAGACGAGACCATCGGGAAGGTCTTTGTCGCAGCAATCGTTCTGATATTGCTCGTCACGTTCAACAAGTGGCGGCCATTCCTGCAGGACTACCGGTTTACCGGCGAGGGAATCGATATCGTGATACTGGGAGGCTCGGTGAGGGTGTTTCGCATCTGGAGGAAGAACATCCGAAACGCTTCGGTTGTTTCCATGTTCAGGTCCCCTCCGTGGCCCGTCCTGGGTTGGTGTGGTCTGGCCAACCGCTTGACAACCAGGTTGCTGTGGATCAGGACGACCGGGATTACATCATATATCCTGACTCCTGCCGATCGTGAGGCTGCGCTTGAGGCGCTCGGTTTCCGTCCTGAGAGTCACGGCGGGCGTTCACGACGACGATAGCTCAAGTATCTCCTGGCCGAGGGGTGGGAGTGAGAGGTGCAGCTTGCCCTTCTGCAGGTCCGAGCCGGTGAGTGTGCCGAGGGATTTGCCGGTGAAGAGCGCCGTCACCTGGTAGGTACGATCGGGGAGGACCCAGGGGATGTTGATCGCCCGCTCGTCCGATCCCGCGCTGCCTCGGATGACCACCACTGCCCCGCAGCCCTCGTCGTTCAGCTTACCCCACCAGTGCCAGTCGGTGTCGGTCGGCGCGGGCACTCCGCTGTATTCGAAGTAGCGGTAGATGTCGTAGGTCTCCCTTAGTCGCCTCACGATGGCGAACCGGTCGTGGTAGCGCTCGATCTGGTCCGGCGTCAGTGATGCCAGGTCCCCCGCGAAGACCGTCGGAGCGCCCATCAGCCAACTGCAGACCTGCCGATCCTGCACCTCCGGCGTCAGGCTGCCCCGGAAGTTGACCGTCGCCGCGGCGTAGTACTCGATGCAGTAGAGCGGAAGCCCTCGGTGGGCATACAACCTCTGGCGGGCATTCAGGCATCCCTGGACAAGCTGTTTTCGAAGGTCCTCGGGCTTGTAAGTCCAGCTTTCGTTCGGTCGCTCTCCCCGGTTGCCGCAGCCCGAATAGTCGTTCGGCGGGATGTGGTACGAGCCGGCGTGCTTCAGGGCGGCGACATCCGCCGGCACACCGGGCGTGCCCCAGTAGATCTCGTGGGTGATCTCCGGCTTCATGTCAGGCGCGGCCCGCCGTACCCTGTCCTGCGCGTCGAGCAGACCTCGCAGTCCCCGGAGGAGCGATTCCTTCTTCGTGCGGCTGTCGTGTCCCTCAGCAATATCGCCGAACTTGACGTTGCTGAGGTCCTGCTTCACGTAGGTCACACCCCAGCGAGTGTTAAGCCCGATCAGGGTGTCGGCATAGTAGTCGCGCCACGGGCTCGCGAAGCTCATGCCGAGTCCTCCACCGCGCTTGATCTCCGGGAGACTCGGCGTGAACCGACGCAGATCGTCGGAATCCGGTCGGCGAAAGTCGGAGACCCACACGCCGAGTTGCAGTCCGATGTCGCAGACGTGCCGAGCGAAGGCATGGAAGCCCGGGAACTTGGCGGCATCGGGCGTGCCGTCACCGCAGTCCCAGGAGGGACCGGCAGTCCACCCGGCGTCGATCTGCAGGCAACGGAACCCGGCTCTTGACGCGAGATCGGCCATCTCCCGCATGTTCGCTTCGTTCACTACCTCACCAAAATTCGACCAGGAGCACCACAGCGGCACGGGCAGATCGCTCGGCTCGGCGGCGACGCCGATTTGCTGCTCCAGAAACCTCTTGAACGGGCGCTCGATGGCCCGGTCGAGCGGAGTCGCGACGCCTGAGATCGTCTGTTCGACCCGGCCGCTGTACGCATAGAGGAACACCGGCTCGGAGGTGAACCGCTCCATCGGGCCGAGCACCCACTCGAAGTGCTCGTCGGCGTAACCCATCGCGCCGGCCTCGGAGATTGACCGGAGCGCGGAGGGAATCTCGCTGACCGCGAGCACTCCTCGCGACTGGTCCTCGGTCCCGAATGCGATCACGCTCGAGCACGCGCCTCGCTCCTCGGGAGTCAGCAGCGTTCGATGGCGGAACTCCCCGGAGAGCGCAATGTCGTCGATCACCAGCTTCTCGATCTTGAGCCACCTGCGGCTCATGTTCCGGACCTCGATCCATTTGCGCACGACCGGATAGCCTTCGTAGACCTCGTAGAACAGGTCGATCGAGACCGCCGTGAGCGGGCCGGAGATCGACCGGACGCGGGTATTCAGGCGCGTCACCCCCGGCGACGGCGTGGTGATCCGACTGCTTATGAGGCTGAACTTGTCACCCCACGAGTCAGCGCAGACCGTGACAGGATCCACCCACGCCACGGACCTCGTTCGGGAGGGAGTTGCACTCCCTCCCGCCCCGCTCTCCTTCACGTCCAGAGCATCGGTGCCGCCAGCCACAGTGGCCTGCTGCTCGACCGCTTCGGCCTCGCCGGGTTTCAGTCCCTTCGGACGCTCATTCGGCTCGGCGCGGGTGAACGTCACCGCGAACTCCCGCGCGGGACCCGCGAGGATCTCCCGGCCATCGACACTGAGACTGGTGGTGCTGACGTTCCTGCCGTCGAACGAGATCGTCCGATCAAGGATTCCCGCCTTGATCCGGGCTTGCTTGCCGATGAGGGCGATGCCGCCGTTGCATGGGCATGCGGCCAACACGATCACCGCCAGGATGAAGAAGAGTTTTGCCATCAGTTCCCCAATCCGATCTTCGCGCGTTCCGCCCTAACGCGAGCGAGGACTTCTTTGTCGTTGAGATTGACCCCCAGCACCATCACCCCGCGCGGCCCGATCCGCAACTCGCCCGTGGGACGATCGAGCCCCTGAGTGCTGAGCGGTTTGAAGCCGGTCATCGCGGTCCAGTCGCTCAGGGCCACCGACTCACCGGTGAGTTCGAGTTCCGGCTCCCAGAGGATCGAGCGCCACGTCAACTCCCTGCTCGCGGTCGGACGGGTTGAACAGGAAGATGAAACCCCGCCCGTCCACGAGATGCCCCGCCCCATCGATGCCCTTCCCGTCCGGCGCGTCGAGGACGTGCTGGTAGACTGTGAGGTATGACCGATTCGCCTTGAACCAGGCGGTGCACTCATTGTGCAGGTCGAGCGCCGCTGGCCTGAGCATCGCGGGATCGTCGCCCCACTGGTAGTTGAATCGGCAGGCCAGATACGTGTAGATCCTGTCCCGCAACTGCTCGATCGGCCGGTTCTCGAACCAGGTCCATCCGTTGTGCGGCGGCGATATGCAGTTGAACGGCCATGCCCACTCGGCCTGGTACGCTGCCGCCCGAGTGATGAGGTCGCCCGCATATAGGTCGTGCCTGCTGAAGAATCGGTCCGCCTCAGTGCGCTGCGGGAACAGCGGGTCCTCGCGCGGCTCGATCGTGGCCTCGGGCAGGATGTTGCTCCACGCCCAGAACTGACCCTCGCCGAAGTAGACCTGGTTCACATCGCACAGGAAGTGGATATTGCCCCACGGCCACCAAGCGCTGCGGGATGTGCTGTTGTGGCAACTCGTCGAGAATCCGGGATGCCTGGCTCTCACTTTCTCCACGGCTTCGATCGTCGTCTCGGTCACCTTCCGATCCATGAACAGCCGCCCGAGGTTGCTCTTCTCGATCAGGTCGAGAAGGAACTCCGCGGAATCGGTCGTCCCGTCGTTCATCCAGAGGTGAAACGCGAGGCCATTGGCTCGGTTGAAGTCTCGCAGCTTTGCCCATCCGCCGGGGAAGCGATCCGGGTCGAGCTGCCAGCCATCGCCCTGCCAGCCCGCGTCGAGGTGGAACTCCTCCATGCCCATCTTCACCTGTCGCGGCAGCACGTCGAACAGCCGCTCCTGGGTGACGACTCGCTTGTCCACAGGGGTCGGGCCGCCCTGCCACAGCCAGAACTGGTTCCACTCGTAGAGCGACGGCGTATCACCCTGGACGGAATAGCGCGTCTGGATGAACCGCCGCAGGTCGAGGAACCCGATCTCCACCGGCCCGTGGAATGTCTGGATGACGAACGGCCCTGACCGGCCGCTCCTCCGCGTCCGGAACGACGGGTTCTGGATGAGGGCAAACTGCCCCTCGGCGATCCGCTCCTGGCCGCCGATCTCCGCGACGAATCCCCAGATGCCCGTTTCGGTCTGCGGATCGTAGCAGAGATGATCGGATTCCGTAGTGACCTCGAACCGCCGCCGATCGGGGATGTTCGGCCTGCCGTCGGTGAAGCCTCTCGCGAAGAGGTTCGCCGGCATGACGGGCCTGAGTGACTGCCTGACGCTCAGCACCTGGCCGATGACCGTATCGCCCAACTGCGCTTCGAAGTCCTGCTCGAGCTGGGGGCGCGTCCGAGACAGGCGCGCTCGCCAGGTGATCGCCGGTTCACCCTTGAACTGAACCACCTGTTCCGCGTAGTCCGGATACTGGTAAGCGTCCCAACGAGCGACCTGGAAGTCGTCGGATGAACGCTTGTCGCTGAGGTAGAAGACCTGGCTCGCGGCGGAGAGCAGTTCCTCGCCGGTGAGGTTGTCCCGCAGGCTCGTGATCGTCGCGCGGCCGGCATCGATGGTCACGCACAGGGACAGCGCGGCATTCGATAGCGTGATCGATTGGCCGCTGCTGGTGATCTTGGGAATCCCGAGATCGGCGGGGAAGCGTCGGATCTGCCTGGGATTGGTGAGATGCGACGGAAGAGGCGTTCCAGTCGCGGACGGCGGCGGAATGCTGCTCGGGTCGAGCATCACATATGGCGTCTTCAAGTTCTCATCACCTGCTGATGGGATGACCATCAGCACGGCGAGTACACTCATTGCCAGGAATCGGTAGTCCATCTTGCCCCCAGACTGTCATTGCGTTCAGGTATGAATTCAGGCATGCGGTGTCGAATACCTCCTGTGAAAGATGTCCCCCTTGCGAAGGGGGACCGGCCTCTGGGCCGAGGGGGTCTGTGTATGCGAACCTCCCCCGGCCTGCTGGCCGGCCCCTCCTTCGTAAGGAGGGGCAGATCAGGAGAAAGACATGAAACTCATCCTTGCCGCAATGATACTGATAGTCGCCGTGCCGAGCATGGCGGCGAAGATACCGACCGTCGAGCAGGCGATCGCCTCGAAGACCGACCTCTGGGGCGAGATGTCCATGCGCCTGCCGAACGGACCGACCTACGAGTTCTTCCGGGATCTGCTCCCACCCCTCAGATACGTCGACGCGCCCTTCCTGCACTATCCGATCGTGCTCAGCCCGCCGTGCAGCAAGGTCAAAGCCCGGTTCATCAGCAACGGGAGCGCCGTCAATGCGCTCGCGAGACAGATCAACTGGCGCGGCGAGACCGGCATCCCCGTGAGGTTCTACCTCGGCGAGTACGGCTCGGTATTCGGCGCGGACCTCCATGACCTCGACGGCCCGCGTTACGCGAAGGGCTACCTGCCGATCGTTCAGAATCAGTACCGGCGCGGGGATGCCGTCGCCGCCCAGGAGGCGTTCTGCAGCACGGACCCGACCTACGCCGAGAACGGGCTCGTGTTCGTGAGGTTCACCGGCAAGGGTAAGCTGATCGCCCAGATCTCGCTGACCGTCGAATCGGCGATGACCGGCGTGGATGGCGTCGTGAGAGATGCAGAGGGGAATGCGATCGCCTGGTATGATGAGAGCTGGAAGTGGACCCCCGGCGCTCAGCGGCTCGTCGCGAACCTCTCGCCTGGCAAGCCGGCGCATCTGGCAGTTTTCACGAAGACCACCACGAATCAACTCCCGAAGCTCGACGCCGGTGTCTACAATGCGCATAGAGCCGGGTGCATCGAGACCTGGGATTCCGTGCTCAGCAAGGGAGTGCAGATCGAGACGCCCAAGCCGGTCGTCAACGATGCCTGGCGGTCGCTCGTGATCGGCACACTCGAGCTGATGAACGGCGATGAAGTCCACTACAGCATGGGCAACCAGTACGCTAAGATGTACGTCGGCGAGGGCGGCGACACGATCCGGGCGCTGGCGCTCTTCGGCCAGACGGAGGTCGCCCGGCGGCTGCTCGTACCGCTCATGGACTACAAGCGCGACGACCTGCTCTTCCATCAGGCCGGCAAGAAGCTCCAGCTTCTCTCCCATTACTACTGGCTCACCCGCGATGAGTCCTGGTTCGATGAGCAGACCGACCGCGTGATGTTGCAGGTCAATCGCCTCGTGAACGGACGCGAGCCTGAGAAAGGCCTCGCGCCTAGGGAGAGCTACTGCGGCGACATCCACACGCCGGTGTACTCGTTCAACTCGAATGCGAACGGATGGGGCGGGCTCGTCGAGTTCTCGGCGGTCCAGGCCGATATGGGCGACCACGCGGAGGCGCGACGGCTCGCTCAGTCGGCGGCTGAATGGAAGCCGAAGATCCAGGACGCCGTCGATAAGAGCGTCCGGAAGGATGTCGATCCGCCGTTCGTTCCGGTTGCCATGTTTGGCGAGGAGCAGCCATACGATCCGCTGACGGCGACCCGGCTCGGCGGATACTATGACCTCATGGCGCCGTACATGCTCGGTTCGGGATTCTTCCCTTACGATTCGGATGAGGCCGGGTGGATCACCAGCTATCTGGAGCAGAAGGGCGGGCTGATGATGGGCATGGTTCGCGTGCGACCGGATTCGGACTTCTACATCGCGAACCAGAACATCGACGATCTGTACACGCTCCGGTACACCGTGAACCTCCTCCAGCGGGACGAGGTGGATCGGGCGCTGGTGAGCTTCTATGGCAAGCTGGCCCAGGGTTTCACGCGCGACACGTTCATCGGCGCGGAAGGGAGTTGCCCCACGCCGCTCGATGAGTTCGGCCGGCAGTTCTACCTCCCACCGAACAGCGCCTCGAACGCGTTCTTCCTGTGGATGCTCAGGTATCTCATGGTGCAGGACTGGGACATGGACGGTGACGCCCGGCCTGATACCCTGCGCCTGATGTATGCGACTCCCAGACCGTGGCTCAAGGACGGCAAGACGATCAGGATCGAGCGCGCGCCGACCGCGTTCGGCGAGGTGTCGGTCGTGATGACCTCGCATCTGAGCAAGGGGGAAGTGACCGCAGATGTCACCGCCCCGAAGGAGTCGCCGAAGAAGATGCTCCTCCGCGCGCGCCTGCCCGAGGGATGGAAGGTAAAATCGGCGTCGGTCGGAGCGAAACCGCTCCCGGTCGATCTGACCGGCGCGGTCGATCTCACTGGCATAACCGGCAAGTTCACGATCAAGTTCGAGGTGACAGAGTGATGACCCGCGCGTCCCATAAGTCCCATATGTCCTATATGTCCTATATGTCCTATTCGGCCTGCCTTGCCGCCCTGCTTCTCCTGGCAATCCCCGCATGTGCATGGGGGCCGCACACGCAGGTCACCCAGGCCGCGCTCGATGCCATCGACGCCCAAGATCCGATCGTCAAGCATCTCGGACCGTCGTTCGAGGAGCTTCCGGCGTATTCCTGGATGGGCGACTATAACCGCAGCATCAGGAAGGACACCGACGGCGGCCTCTACTACGCGGACGACTACCTGCTGTTTCCCGCGATGCAGAAGCACACCAACCATGTAATGCCGGGCGTGCGGGAGTCTCTCAAGCCCTACTTCCAAAGAAGCGTGCAGGCCCTCCGAACCGAGACGCCGACCAATGCCGCGCGTTGGGTCGGTACGCTTCTGCACTTCACTGAGGACGCCGGCGCTCCCCCGCATGCGTACCCTGATGTCGGCAACCTGCACCACAAGATGGAGAACTGGATCGATAGCGATCGGATCGGCATAGGGGGATATGAACCTCAGTTTCTCGGCACGACCGAGGACGAGGCGCTCGTGGCCTACCTGAAGCGCATGGATGCCCTGATTGCGTTCTCGATCGAGCGCGCGAAGAAGATCATCCCCCTCGCCAAAGTGGACGACCGAGCCGCCGTCGAGCCGCTCGAACTCGAATGCGCCAATGAGTGCAGCCGTGTGGTCGCCGATCTGCTCCACACACTCGGACAGATCGCGCTGTCGCCGGTTCCGGACTCGGCGAGCATCGGAGGCACGATCAAGACGAAGCCGGATGCTCCGATGGACGGCCGGCTCGCGAAGATCGTCATCTCCGGCACGAACTACTCGACAGTGGCCGATCCCTCAGGCAAGTGGCAGCTTCACAACCTGCCTGCGGGGACGTATATGGGGAAGGTCCATTACCCCGGCTGCCGGATGGACAACTTCACGGCGAGGCTCGAGCCGGGACAGAGCCGAACGATCAACATCCTGATGGTGACCCTGAAGCCCGTCGGAAACCTGCTCCGTAACCCGGATCTCCGCGTTCAGTGGAAGTCGCCCGGCGCGCCCGACTCGTGGTTTGTGACCAAGACGGGCTGGGAGAGCGATGTCGTTCCGGTCACAGCGGGGCAGAAGTACGAGTTGAGCGTTCGATGGAAGCATGGCGTCACCGGATCCGCGTCCGTGCGCTGGTACACGAACCTGTCTCCCGGAATCGCGGAGTCGAAGGACGAGCAGCCGGTTGAGAAGCCTTCCATCTTCACCGCGCCCGAGAAGATGGAATCGGCATGCGTCATCATCAATACCGACCGCCCGATCGCCGATGTCTGCGAGGCGATTTCGTTCTCGGCGGTGAAATAGACAGAGAGGAACCACCCGTCAGCCCTGAGTGCGCCGGTGAATGACGGCGTGTATCGAAGGGCGGCCTGCGGAGCACCGAGGGTTTGGTGGATGTGCCACCGCCCTTCGTTACACGCCGTCATTCACCGGCGCACTCAGGGCTGACGGTTCTTCAGAATCCAAGTATCACGACAATGGGAGGTAGATAAGTCATGCGTACGATTTCCCTGGCGGCTCTGGTGATCGTCCTGAGCTGCATGATGATCCCGGCGGCGGCGAACATCCAGGCGCACAGCACGTTCAGCGATAATATGGTCCTGCAGCAGGGCATGAAAGTCCCGGTGTGGGGCACGGCGGCTCCCGGCGAGAACATCCGCGTGCATTTCAACGGCCAGACGGCGAAGACCACCGCCGACTCCGACGGCAAGTGGATGGTCAGACTCGAGCCGATGATGGCGGGCGGGCCGTTCAAGATGCTCCTCGTCGGCAACAACAACGTCCTCTTCGAGAACGTCATGGTCGGCGAGGTCTGGGTCTGCTCCGGCCAGTCGAACATGTGGTGGACGGTCAAGGCCTCGAATAACGCCGAGCAGGAGATCGCCGACGCGAAGTACCCGAAGATTCGCCTGTTCACCGTCCCTGCGGCGATGGCTGCCGAACCAACGAGCAATCTCAACAGCAAGTGGGTCGAATGCAGCCCGGAAACCGTCCCGACCTTCTCCGCGGCGGCGTACTACTTCGGACGAGAGCTGTTCAAGTCGCTGAACGTCCCGATCGGGCTGATCCATACCTCCTGGGGCGGCACTCCGGCCGAGTCGTGGACGAGCCTCGCGGTCCTGAAGTCCGATCCCGACTTCGATGCGATTGTGAAGCGATATGACGATCAGATCGCCGGCTACGAGAAGGTCAAGACGGAGTACCCGGGCCTGCTTGCACAATGGGAAAAGGACGCGGAGACGGCGAAGGCGGAGGGCAAGCCCGCCCCCGAGAAGCCCAAGGAAGCTGCATACAATCCGTGGATCCCGTCCAGCCTCTACAACGCCATGATCGCGCCGCTGATCCCGTACGGCATCAAGGGAGCGATCTGGTACCAGGGTGAGTCCAATGCGGCGAGGGCATATCAGTACCGCAAGTTGTTCCCCGACATGATCAAGAACTGGCGCAAGGATTGGGGCGAGGGCGACTTCCCGTTCCTGTATGTCCAACTCGCAAACTGGGCGCCCAGTCCACCGGAATACAACGACACCTGGGCGGAGCTTCGTGAGGCGCAGACGATGACGCTCTCGCTGAAGAACACGGGGATGGCGTTGGCGATCGATATCGGCGACACGGGCAGCATCCATCCCACAAACAAGCAGGAGGTCGGGCGGCGCTTGGCCCTGAACGCGCTGGCGATCGCCTACGGGAAGAAGCTCGTCTACTCCGGGCCGATCTACCGCGCGATGGAGCCGGAATACGGCACCATCGTCCTGGTGTTCGACCACCTCGGCGGCGGACTGGTGGCGAAGGACGGCGACCTGAAGGGCTTCACTATCGCAGGCGCGGACAGGAAGTTCGTCCCGGCGCAGGCGAAGATCGTCGGCAACACGGTCGTCGTCAGCAGCCCTGAGGTGAAAGACCCGGTGGCCGTGCGGTACTCGTGGAAGATCAATCCGGGCGGCAACCTGTACAACAAGGCCGACCTTCCCGCATCGCCGTTCCGCACGGACGACTGGCCCGGCGTGACGGCGGACAAGAAGTAGGTGGCCAGACACTAGACGTTAGACTTTGGACCGTGGCATGTTCGGGAGGGAGTTGTACTCCCTCCCGGTAGACCGATTGGGGAGTTGAACTCCCACGCCGGTGCGGCGAAACATTGCCGTACAGTGGAGGTGAAGTGGCTTGACCAAGAAGGTTCTGTTAGTGGCAGCAGGGGTGGTGGTGGGCTATGCGCTTATCTCACTCATCATGTGGCTAATATATGGCAGGTAAATCTCCGAAGAGGAGCAGTCTTAGAGAGGAGCACCCCATGTCCGACTTTCCGAAAGGCGACACAAGCTGGTTCGTGAATGACCGCTTCGGCATGTTCATCCACTGGGGCATCTACGCCGCTGGCCGCCCGCCACGAGTGGGTCAAGCAGCTACGAGCAGATTCCGCGACGAGGACTACCAGAAGTACTTCGACCACTTCGACCCCGACCTCTACGACCCCAGAGTCTGGGCGCAGGAGGCGAAGAACGCCGGCATGAAGTACTTCGTCGTCACGACCAAGCACCACGACGGCTTCTGCCTGTGGGACTCCGCGCTGACCGACTACAAGGCGACCGAACACGCCCTGCGGCAAACGGGATCTGCTGCAGCCCGATGGTCGAGGCGTTCCGGGACGCAGGAGCTGAAGGTCGGGTTCTACCACTCGCTCATCGACTGGCATCACCCCGAGTTCACCGATCGACGGCCTCCACCCGATGCGCAACAATGAGGAGTTCCGCGAGGCGAACAAGGACCGCGACATGCGCAAGTACGCCGAGTACCTGCACGGCCAGACGCGCGAGCTGCTGACCCAGTTCGGCAAGATCGACATCATGTGGTTCGACTTCTCCTATCCCGGCTCGGACTCGGGGATGGTCGAAGGGCAAGGGCCACGAGGACTGGCAGTCGGAGAAGCTGGTCAAGATGGTCCGCGAGCTCCAGCCGCATATCATCCTCAACGACCGCCTCGACCTGCCCGACGCATGGGACGTCAAGACGCCGGAGCAGTATCAGCCGCACGAGTGGGTGAAGGTCGACGGCAAGCCGGTGGTCTGGGAGGCGTGCCAGACCTTCAGCGGGAGCTGGGGCTACTACCGGGACGAGTACAGTTGGCGCGAGCCCGACGAGCTGATCCGCACGCTGATCGACACGGTGTCGAAGGGCGGCAACCTGCTGCTCAACGTCGGCCCGAACGCGCGGGGCGAGTTCGACCCGCGGGCCATCGAGCGGCTCAGGGCGATCGGCGAGTGGATGCGGCTCCACGGCCGCTCGATCTACGGCTGCACCGCGAGCGAGTTCACCCCGCCGCCGGACTGCCGCTTCACGCAGAACGGCAAGCGGCTCTACCTGCATCTCTTCGCCTGGCCGTACAAGCACGTCCACCTCGATGGGCTGGCAGGCAAGGTCGCAGTACGCCCAGTTGCTGAACGACGCGTCCGAGGTCAAGATGCGGGAGATCGATCCGAGCCAGCAGGCACAGAATACCACGATGCCGGGCCAGGGTGGCGTGCTCACTCTCGAGTTCCCGCAGCCAAAGCCGTCTGTGGCCGTGCCCGTGGTGGAGTTGTTCCTGAAGTAGTATCGCCGAGAGGGTTCCACGTCATGCTGAACTTGATTCAGCATCCACAGACGATTGGATGCTGAATCAAAGTTCAGCATGACGCCAAGCCGTTAGCTGTTCCAGGAAAGACCAGGTAGTAATGCAATCGATCCGCGTGTACGTGCTCCTCGCCCTGTGCCTCTGCGTCTCCAGCAGCCTGTGGAGCCAGGATAGTCCCTACAACGGGGAACAAAGAGAGATCGTCGCCCCCGCGTCGCTCACGCCTCCTGTGATCGCGAACACCGGCCAGTTCGATGAGGCGGTCCGCTTCATCATCCCGGGGCCGCATGGGACGGTCATCTTCATGAAGCGCCAGGTGGTACTCGCACTTGAGCGGACGGACGACGCCAATCCGACTGCCGGCAAGGACTATCTCCGGCTGCTCCCCGATGAAGTGCGCGAGGCGGCGCTCACCCGACGGATACCGTCGCTCTCATCACCCGCCGAGGTCATCCGCATTGTGTTCGTGAAGGGTGATCCCGAAGCCGCGATCGAGGGGGTGGACAAGCAACCGACGTGGGCCAATCACCTCGTCGGTAACGATTCCTCGAAGTGGGCCAGGGGCATCCCGATGTTCAAGGGAGTGGCATACCGCAGCGTGTGGCCCGGCGTGGACCTCATCTTCAAAGTCGATGGCGGCAAGATCACCTGCACCCCGGTTGGCAACGACCTGGACCTCGTGGAGTTCGAGCGCACTGCGAACCAGAGCCTCGGATCCGATGAAGTCGGCGAGACGCTTTCCAGCGCGCTCGGCGGCCGATGGACCGTTCGGAAGGGCAGACGAGTCATGCTCGACCGGCAGGGTGTCTTCGTGACCGGACCGGTGTACACCCCGGTCAGCGGGTCGGCCCTCGACGAGCCATCCGACTACACCGCCAACTGCTTTGTTCTCAGCGCCGATCTCTCCTCGGGCCGGCCGCGCTGGATCACGATCCTCGGCGGCGGACTGCAGGACTCCCCCAATGGCGTCGCCGTCGACCGTCACGGATATGTGTACCTGACCGGATTCACGCGCTCGGCGGACTTCCCGATGGCGGTCGGCGACTGGGGGCAGTATTTCTCCGCGAAGCTCAATCCTTCGGGGAGCAGCCTTGCCCGGTCGACCTACCTGACATCCGGCGGCGGTGGACTCGGACTCGAGACTTTTGCGACTGAGTGGATGACTCATTCGGGGTACAAGGGTCCGCGGATGATTGCCATCGTGATAGACGACGGCAGGGATGAGGCTCAGATCAAGCCGTTCCTCGACCTCGGCATCCCAGTGACGTTCGCAGTCATGCCCTGGGTTGACCCGACGTCCATACGGCGGATCAAGTCGCGCGGCTGTGCGGCATTCCTCCATGCGCCGATGGAGGCCCTCGGATCGGTCAACACGCGCAGCGAGGAGATCACAATCGGGCAGACGGCGGCGCAGGTCAACGAACTGCTCGAGAGCTGGCTCGCGTTGACTCCCGGCGTGGTCGGAATCAGCAACCACAGAGGCTCGGCGGCGACCAGCGATCCCCAGACCATGAGATATGTCGCCGCCTTTGCGAAGAAGCACGGGCTTTTCCTGTACGATTCGAACACGTCGCCGGTGAGCATCGCGGTCAATATCGGCCGGGAGATGGGTGTTCCATGCATGCAGCAGGACTTCTTCCTCGACGAAAGAGAGCCGTCGCTGGTCAGGGCGCGTCTCCTGGCGATGGCGGACCTGGCCGAGCGCACGGGATACGCCACCTGCATCTGCCATGTGGGACGACCGGTCGTACCTGAGACCATTCGCGCGATGATTCCCGAGCTTAGGGCGCGGGGATTCCGGTTCGTCACCGTGCCGGAACTCCATGAGGCGCTCACAAAGCGGTAAACACGTCGTTCGGGAGGGAGTTATCGTTCGGGAGGGAGTTGTACTCCCTCCCGCGCCACTGAATACTTCGTTCGGGAGGGAGTTGCACTCCCTCCCGGCCTGCCAAACGCGGAGTTGTACTCCGCCGGCGCATGCAGGGAGTACAACTCCCGATTGAGTGCTGCGTGCCGGAGTACAACTCCGGCACGAACATAGGCGAACATAGGTGATTGGTGAATGAGATGAGACCACTGAGAGTACCCGAATCCATCGAGATGTGCGCGGCGGAGCCTGAATATGCAAAGGCGGATGAGAGGGGCTCGTGGACCCTGCGGTTCGTGCTCGCCGAACCGGTGACGCCGGAGCAGGACCTGTGGCTTCATATCCATGGCGGGCGAAACATGGCCAGTCGGTGGCCGGGCTTCCAGGCGGATGACGAATCGGCGGAGGGGTATCTGTCGCTCAGGACCGCATCCGGCGAGAGGCTGCGGGTGAAGGGCCGAACCGACGACGCCGGGGTCTTTTCGTTCGAGGTCCCATCGACCGGCTTCAAGAAGGGTGAGATACTACTCGCCGATCTGGGCGGTCAAGCGGGCATCGTCGCGCCGAAGCTCTCCGTTCCCGACCGGTTCTTCCTCCTCCACGCCGTGCCTATGGATACCGAGCTGCGGCATCCCGTGCTATTCGGCGAGCGGCCCGAGCGCGTCGTCGGCCTCTGCATGATCGACATCATCGGGAGCGATCCGGTATCGATCCGCGCCCTCGCGCCGAGTGTGGTCTCACCAGGGGAGGAGTTCTCCATTCTGGTCAGGCCGGAGGATAGGCATCGGAACGTCGCATGCGCCGCGCCCGGCGAGCTGATCGTTCGACTGAACGGGCGCGAGATCCCTGCCAGACGCGTCCCCGTCGAGGGCTCGACCTGCTGCCGTCTCGAGGGAATCATCCTTCCGGACGAAGGTGTCTGTCGGCTCGAGGTCGAGGATCGCTCGAAGGGCTCTCGGGCGGTCACGAATCCGATCGTCGTGCAGAACGGCGTGCAGCTTCTTTGGGGCTCGATCCACGGCCACACGCAGGTCTCGGACGGCACGGGTTCGCTCGACCGGTACTTCACTCAGATGCGGGACGAGTGCGCGATCGACTTCGGCGCGACCGCCGACCACGACCACGCCGAGTTCCTTCCCGAGGAGATATGGCAGCTCAGCCAGGAAGCGGTCGTGAGGCACAATCAGCCCGGCCGGTTCACCGCGTTCCTCGGGTATGAGTGGGCGAAGTGGCGGAAGAGGGGCGACGGCGACCGGAACGTCTACTTCCTGCGCGACCGCCGGCCGATCTACCGTTCGGACGACGATGCATATCCGACTCCGCAGGCGCTCTTCGAGGCGCTCAGGGACGAGGAGGCGCTCGTCATCCCGCATCACCCGGCGCATATCGGCAACCACAACGACTGGAAGGACCACGATCCCGACAAGGAACGCCTGGTCGAGATCCACTCGTACTGGGGCTGCTCCGAACGTAGCGCCGAGGACGGCAATCTGTACAACGGCATGCCGGTTGCGGAGAATCCCAATTCGGGCGTCAATCCGCTCGGATTCGTCCAGCGTGGCCTGGCGATGGGATGGCGAGTCGGATTCGTCGCGGCGGGTGACGATCATCACGGGCATCCGAGCGACATGACGATCAGGAGCAAGTCATCGGGAGACTACCCGGGCGGATTCACGGCGGTCTATGCGAGGGAGAACACTCGTGAGGCGATCTTCCGGGCCATGTACGACCGACGCTGTTATGCAACCACCGGCGCCAGGATCGTCGCGGACTACTCGGTCAGCGGCCATCCGATGGGCTCGGAGGTCAACCTCCATAAGCATCCCGATCTGGCGAACGAGCGCAGGATCGAGGTGTCGGTCCACGGCACGGCGAAGATCAAGACGGTCGAGATCGTTCGGAACAACATCGATGTCCACACGGTCCGACCGGACGGCCCGGATGCGGAGTTCGAATGGACCGACCCTGATCCGTTTTCGGAGATCAACCTGCCGCCGGCGAAGTACTCGGCGGTTCCGTTCACGTTCTACTACATCCGGGTCACCCAGGAGGACGACCAGATCGCCTGGCTCAGCCCGGTGTGGATCCTGCCGTAGGGGAGGCCTTCAACGGCCTCCCGGGGGTTGTTCGGGATGGAGTTGTACTCCATCCCGCGCCACAGAATGAGGAGTTGAACTCCTCGGGAAGTACCGGGTGCTGGAGTACAACTCCAGCACCAACGACGTGGTGTTTTTCTGAGGGTTTGAATGGCCAACAACCTTACAAGAAGAGAGTTCCTGAAAACATCAGCGGCGGTGGCCGCATTGGGAGGGATAGGCATGTCTGACGCAATCGGCGCGACAGAGCGCACCACGAAGCCGAACTTCGTCGTCATCTACTGCGACGACCTGGGATATGGCGACCTGAGCTGCTTCGGCTCGAAGGATATAAAGACGCCGCACCTCGATGCGCTCGCGATGGATGGCGCGCGGTTCACGAACTGGTACTCGAACTGCCCGGTCTGCTCGCCGTCGAGGGCGTCGCTGCTGACCGGCCGATATCCCCAGAACGCCGGGGTCACGAGCATCCTCGCGGGCAGGCGGGATACCCCCGGCCTCAAGCCGGATCAGGTCACAATCGCGAAGGCGCTCAAGCCTTTGGGGTACCGGACCGCGCTCTTCGGCAAGTGGCATCTCGGCCTCGCGGATGGATGCCGTCCGAACGACCACGGGTTCGACGAGTTCTATGGCTTCATGGCCGGCTGCGTCGATTACTACTCGCATATCTTCTACTGGGGAGTCGGCAAGGGCGTCAATCCCACGCATGACCTATGGCACAACGAGCAAGAGGTCTGGAACAACGGGCGGTATCTGACCGAACTGATCACCAAGAAGTCGGTCGAATTCATCTCTGAGCAGGACTCGCCGTTCTTCCTATATGTGCCGTACAACGGACCGCACTACACGATGCACGCGCCTCAGGAATACCTCGACCGCTATCCCGATCTGCCGTGGGACAAGCAGATCATGGCCGCGATGATATCGGCGGTGGATGACGGTGTCGGCGAGATCGTGGAGGCGCTCAAGAAGTCCGGGCAGTACGAGAACACGGTGATCTTCTTCTCCAGCGACAACGGGCCCTCTGTCGAGACGCGCAACTGGCTCGACGGCACGGAGGACCCATACTATGGAGGCAGCGCGGGGATTTTCCGCGGGCACAAGGGCAGCCTGTTCGATGGTGGGATCCGCGAGCCGGCGATCATTTCGTGGCCCGAGCGCATCAAGGCCGGACAGACCTGCGACACGGTTGGCGTGATGATGGACATCTTCCCGACGATCCTGGGGATCGCGGGCGGTCAGGCGCAGGACATCGACGGCTCGGACATCCTGCCGATGGTGACATCGGGCGCTCCGAGTCCACACGATCGGGTGTTCTGGGACTACAACGGCCAGCTCGCGGTCCGTCAGGGGAAATGGAAGCTCGTGCTCAATGGCCGGCTCGATTTCCAGCGAGGTGTGGCGGATGAGGTACATCTCTCCGACCTGGAGGCGGATCCCGGCGAGCGGACGAACCTCGCGGGAGAGCAGCCGGCGTTGACCAGGCAGTTGACCGAGGCCGTCCAAGAGTGGCAGAAGTCGCTGCAGGAATAGGACCGTCTCGCGCGGAAAGTGTTAACGCGTGTATCGTGATCGAGACCCTTGATCGGAGGTAGCTGGGAGTATGACGAATCGGATGAACCGCAGGGAATTTCTGGGAAATGGCGGCAAGGCCGCGCTCGGAGTCGGCCTCGGGATGACCGTCGCCAGTGCGCTCGCCACGCCTGCGCTCGGCCAGCAAACGACGGTTGGCGCAAATGACAAGATACGCATGGGAGCCATCGGAGTCGGCGGCATGGGCACCGGCAACATGAATGCGTTCATGGAGCAGCCGGAAGTCGAGGTGGTCGCCGTATGCGACGTGGACGAGAACTTCCTGAACAGGGCGTCCGGCCTGGTTGAAGCGAAGTATGGCCGGAAACCGCTGGCGACTAAGGATTTCCGCAAGGTCCTGGACATGAAGGAAATCGACGCGGTGATGATCGGCACACCCGATCACTGGCACGCGCTTCCGTTCATCATGGCATGCGAGGCCGGCAAGGACGTGTTCTGCGAAAAGCCGATCTCACATGACATCTACGAGGGCCGGATGATGGTCGGAGCGGCGAGAGACAACAAGCGTGTCAGCCAGATCAACACCTGGCAGAGGAGTTCGGGGTTCTTTCGCCAGGCGATCGACTTCGTCCGGACCGGCGGCATGGGCAAGGTCCGCGTGTGCCGGGCATGGGTCAACGGTCCGGCCGGGCTCGGCAAGAATCCGATCAAGGATCCGCCCGCACATCTCGACTGGGATTTCTGGTGCGGGCCCGCGCCGAAGAACCCGTATCACGACACCTATCATCCCGGCATGTGGCGGCTCTATTACGACTACGGCACCGGCATGAGCGGCGACTGGGGCGTCCACATGATCGACATCATCCTGCTCGGCATGAACGCGACCTCTCCGCTCGAGGTATCGTCGGTCGGCGGCAAGCTCTTCTGCGACCCGGACGATGATCGGGACAGCCCGGACACGATGATGGCGGTCTACAGGTTCCCCGACTGGGTGATGAACTGGGAGATCAAGTGCGGCGGCGAGGGCCTCGACGGAAGCAAGGTCGGCCACGGCGCTGAGTTCATCGGCGAGAAGGGCAAGATGATCATCACCCGCGAGGGCATCAACTGGAGTCCTTACGGCGACAACCCCGGCCCTCAGGATGCCGGCAAGGATCAGGGCGGCGATGCTCCGAACCGATGGTCGGACGCTAACCACATCGGCGACTTCCTGGAGAACATGAAGACGCGCGGCAAGTGCCGGTCGGACATCGAGTCGATGTACTACACGACGACCGCCTGCCATCTGTCGAACCTGTCGTACCAGGCGGGCCGGAGCATCAAGTGGGACGGCGCGAAGGGCGTCGTAATCGGCGACGACAAGGCGATGCAGTTCCGCGCCTACAAGACGAACTACCGCAAGCCCTGGAAGCTCCCGAAACACGAGTGGGCCTAGCGGAATGCGGAATGGCGAATGCGGAACGCGGAGTGGGCCGCGGACTGCACGCAGGGAAATACGATAGGGAACACGTTCGGGCAGGAGTTGGACTCCTGCCCGATCTGTTTATCTGCCGGTCGGATTGAAGTGGCCGTGCCCGGGCCGACCTCCCGGCAGGACCTGGTAGAATTGCCGGTCTTTCGCTCTACGCTTGGTCGCTGGCACATCGGCCTATTGACTTTTTCAGTGATTGGAGTAAAATGGTCATAAGCTCGTAGCCATACCGGGGCTGCTCAGAGCAGTTTGAGGTAGTGCCAGCGGGCGTTCTGTTTGCATCAGCCCCGAAGAGGGCGGAAACGGGTGGAGAGAAGAATGAGGAATGTTAGAGCTAGTACCCTTATGTTCCTAGTGCTGTATGCCGGCAGCTCTTGCCAAGCCGCTTGGCGGGTTCAAACAGTGGCAAGCCAGGGCGATGTAGGGCCCTGGTGCTCGATGGCGCTGGATGGCAACTCGGAGCCTTGCGTCAGCTACTCCGACGCCAACAACCAAGCGTTGAAATACACAAAGCACGTGGGCTCAGTATGGACAACAGAGACAGTTGATACTGGCGGCACAGACAACTCAATTGCGTTCGACCCCGGTGGGAGACCCAGTATAGCCTACTGGTGGGGGGGAAGCTAAGGTGTGCCAGGTGGAACGGCTCGACTTGGACCAAGGAGACCTTGGGCACAGGATATCATGCATGCACTTCCATTGCGTTTGACAGTATTGGCAATCCGCATGTCGCTTCCATTGTCACGGAAACGAGCTCTCTACTATACGCCTATTGGAACGGGTCCTCGTGGTCGCACCGGGACATGACAGCCACGAATGGCTACCTCACTTCAGAGGTTTCCTTGGCTCTTAACGCCACTGGAGGTCCATCTGTCACGTACCACGAGCAGATTATGACCCTGGGCTATGCCTACTGGAATGGCTCTTGTTGGGTGCAGACTACTGTTGACAACGGGAACGTAGGCCACTGCTCTTCGCTCAAGTTCGATGCTCTGGGGCGGCCCCACATCGCCTATTCGGACTACCGTAACAGCAGTCTGAAGTATGCTTGGTGGAACGGGGTGTCGTGGGCATTGGAGACGGTGGATTCCACGGGAGACTGCTGGCGAGACCCATCCCTCGAGTTGGATGCGTTCGGCAGACCACACATCGCCTACTTTCGACAAGACCACCACGACGTTGGGTACGCAAGGTGGAACGGTACTGCTTGGGTCAAGGAGATAGTGGACCGCGGAACGTATCCCGACGACAACGTTGGTGCCGATGTTACGCTGGAATTGGATAGCGGGGGATACGCCCACATGTGCTATTACGACGCAACAAACGAAAATATCCGGTATGCAACCAACAAGCCGGTATCGGAACCGTCTGGGCTGTTAGCCCTCGCCTGTGGCGTGAGCGCAGTCGCCGGCATGGCATGGCGCGGGAGAAGGCAGGACTGAGCACGGATGCGTGCTAGCGCTGAGGAGTCTTGAAGGAGCTGTCAGGTATGAATAAGGTCAGGTTACTCCCGCTTTGTGTGTTGGCCGTCGTTTGCTCTGCGTCTCTGCTCAGTGGGGCGTATGAGGAGTATGACCCCAAGACGCTGTTGCCCTCCACCTCCGACGTTGTGGCATATGCAAAGCCGGCGGTTGTGTTTATTCACCATCGTGACACGGCAGGGGTGCATTCCATGGGTACCGGTTTCCTCGTTCACGCGGACGGAACTGTGGTAACCTGCGCGCACGTTGTGGAGCCGAGAACAGAATCGTCTGCAAAGACCCCCAAGATTTCTGATAGGATATGGGCGCGACTGTACGACGGTTGCGTCTATGAAGCATCCAGGATATACTGCGACACCGACACAGACATCGCCCTCTTATCTATCAACGTTCGCGGATACCCATATCTAGACCTCGAAACATCGGTGCCCAAGCTGGGAGAAGAAGCAGTGCTAATCGGGTACCCGCTGGGCGACATGCTTGGACAGGAATCGAGTGTCACCAGGGGCATAATCAGCTCCATCCGGTTCTCCAACACAGCTTATCAGTTCGATGCGGCGGTAAACCCTGGGAACTCCGGAGGGCCTGTGCTGAACAAGAGCGGTGATGTCCTCGGCGTTCTGAGTTTCAAGGTCAAGGGCGCCGAACGGTCTGGCCTTCGCAGTCGCCTCCTCGCTTCTACCTATAGAAGCGTCAAGGGATGGTTTCAAGCGGATTCCGCAGCCGCAGAGCCCCGGGGTCAATGCGGACTTCTACCGATTCGACCAGTTCCTGGGTAGACGTAGCCACATGGTGCACAATACCCGTTCCCCGCTGCATAGGGCGGCGGATGCGGGTGAATTGGAGCAAGTCCGCAGGCTGTTGGCCGGAGGGCAGAGTGCTAATGTGAAGGGTACTGACGGCCAAACACCGCTTCATTACGCAGCGTTGCTGAATCTTAACATCGACAAGGTAGATAAGACCTATAAAGCCGACAAACTCGAGATAGCTAGACTGTTGATAGGCAGGGGGGCGGATGTAAATGCCAAGGATGACGGGGGGAAACCAGCCCATCCACCGTGCAGGAATGACGGGCTTCTTTGATTGCGCACAATTGCTTGTCAATGCTGGGGCAAGCATAAACAGCAAGGACCCGATAGGACATACACCCTTGAGGTGGGGGGTTATAATCGGGGACGACAGAATGGTAGGTCTGTACCTCGACTTGGGCGCTAGTGTGAACGTATCGGATATGTTGGGCAAGACGCCCCTCGCACAGGCCACTGAGTCCTTGAAGGATGCGACAGGCGAACGTGCCGAGAAGCTGAAGATTATCATCCAAATGCTGAAGGACCACGGGGCCACCGAATAGCCTGAGTCGCATGGGATGGGGCGTCCAGTCTATGGGTGCCGGTGTATGAAGGCATGTATCGAAGGATGTTCTTGCTGCAGGAGGCCGTCCTTCGATACACGCCCAGAGGCGCACTCAGGACTGACGGTTATTGACCTGTCTCTTACTTCAGGTTGGGATCGTATGCCGGGTTCGGGGTCGGCATGGGGGCGTCGACGGATTTGCGCCAGGCGGCGAGCTTCTTCCTGAGTTCCTCGGCCTTTTCGGGGACCTGCTGCGCCAGATCGCAAGTCTCGCTGAGATCGTTCCCCAGGTTGTACAGCTCGACTCGGCCGCCGTCTTCGAAGTACTCGATCAGCTTCCAGTCGCCGGACCGGACCGCGCCGCCGGGGAATGCGCCCGCGGGATGGTAGTGCGGGTAGTGCCAGTAGATGTCCTTCCGCTCGAGTTTGCCCTTCTGCTTCAGGAGCGGGACGAAGCTGACGCCGTCCTTCGCGGTCTCAGCGCCTTTCTTGATGCCGGCGATCTCAAGGAGCGTGGGGAAGAAGTCGGTGCTAATCACGACGCCGTCGCAGGTCGTGCCGGGCTTCACGACTCCCGGCCAGCGCACGAACATCGGCTCGCGGATTCCGCCCTCGTAGAGCATGCACTTCCCACCTCGGAGCGGCGCATTGGAGGTCGAGCTGAGAAGGCCGCCGTTGTCCGACATGAAGACCACCACCGTGTTATCGGTCAGCTTCAGGTCGTCGAGCTTCTTCATCAGCCGTCCGATGTTCTTGTCGGCATTCTCGATCATGGCCGCGTACACCGGCTTGCTCTGGACCGTGTCTGAGCCAGCCTTCTTCGTGTACTTTGCGACCAGTTCTTCCGGCGCCTGGAGCGGGGTGTGGACCGCGTGGTGTGGCAGATAGAGGAAGAACGGCGTGTCCTTGTTCCGATCGAGGAATTTCAGAGCCTCGTCCGTCAGGCGATCGGTCAGATATTCACCGTCCGGGCCGTCGGGGAGCGTGGTGATATTGAAGGGGTCGAAGTAGCTCGGCGGGCTGCCCCTGTGCGTGCCGCCGACATTTACATCGAAGCCCTGCTTGTCGGGATAGAACGGCTCCGTGCCGAGGTGCCACTTGCCGATGCTTCCTGTGGCGTACCCGTTCGCCTTGAGCACCTCGGCGATGGTGACCTCCTCGAGCGGAAGTTCCTGATGGAATGCGGGAACGAGCAGCTTCGGGTTCTGCTTCTTGTGGCCGGCGATCCAGTCGGTGAGTTTGAGGCGGGCGGGGTACTTGCCGGTCATGATGCTGGCGCGCGTCGGGGAGCAGACGGGGCATGCGGCATAGGCGTTCGTGAACCTCATGCCCTGCCCGGCGAGCTTGTCGATGTTCGGCGTCTCGTGGTACGTGCTGCCGTAACAGCCCAGGTCGGCCCAGCCCATGTCGTCCATCAGGATGAAGACGAAGTTCGGCTTCCGAGCGGCTTCCGCGGATCCAAGACCGCCGAATCCGCCGATCAGTGCCGCCGCCCCGAGTCCACTCAGGAATTCACGTCTGTTCATAGGAAACCTCCCACTTCAACCCTTTGCGCACCAACAACCGTGAGTCCTGAGTGCGCCGGTGAATGACGGCGTGTATCGAAGGACGGCTCGGTGGAGTAAGGCCGCCCTTCGATACACGCCGTCATTCACCGGCGCACTCAGGACTAGACGGTGCCTATCCCATTACTCCACCACTCCCTCACTCCACTCCCACGTTCTCCGCGATGCGGTCGACGACCTGCTGGTGTGAGAGGTCGGAACAGTCGAGAATCACGTCGGCGTATCGTTCATAGAGCGGCAGTCGCTCCGCGTACATGTCGCGGAATGTCTGCGGGGATGGCAGCACGACACCCCGCGTGTCGAGGTCCTCGATCCGGCGGAGGAGAACCTCGCAGGGCAGGTTGAGGAAGACGACCCTGCCGATCGACCTCAGGTGAGCCATCGCCACCGGGCTGTAGACGACGCTCCCGCCGGTCGCGATCACATGCCGACCGAGGTCGAGCGCCAGGATGTGCCGCTCCTCGATCTCGCGGAAGGCATCCGTACCCTCGGCATCAAGGATCGCCTGCAGGCGGCGTCCCTCCGCGGCCTGGATCAGGATGTCGGTATCGGCGAACGGCATCGAGAGCGCCTTCGCGAGGAGCACTCCGACGGTGCTCTTACCGACGCCCGGCGGCCCGATGAGAATGACGTTTCCGTTCATCCGTCGAGTTCCTTCAAGACCATCACGCCATACGGCGGGACGTCGATTCCGCCCTCATGCTCCCTGCCGGTCAGCAGATCGACCACCGGCCCGCGAGTCACCAGTCCGCCGGCGCGGTTCTCGACCTCGACGACCACCATGCCCCGGCCCGAGTCGCCCTCGCGCGGCACGACGATGAGGCTCTCGGTCGCTTCGGCGGTGCGATGGATCCCCGCCGTCTGACCGATTGCTGCGAGCAGGAGTTGCAGGTCCTTCGGCTGAGGCATCGTGCCCAGCACGACGATCTGTCCCTTGCCCATCTTGCGCTGTGCGACTGCCGCGAGCCCCTTCATCGGGCCCTCGGTGTATGTGGCGAGCGCCGCTGCCCCCTGAGTTCGAAGCTGTCGTACTGCACCGAGCCCTGCGACTCCCGACCGTCCGACCACCGGATGCCGAACTCGCGCGGCTCGCCGGGGATCTCGTACTTGCAGTAGATGCCGGCCCATTCCTCGAGGCTGCCGAATGGGGCATGCGTGAACTTCGCGGCGTCGGCGGTTCGGATGTCGGACATCGGCCCGACGAGCCATGTGCCGCCCGCCTCGATCCACGCCTTCAGCCGCTCGCGGAGGTCGGCCTCGTCGAGGGAGAGCAGGAACGGGCTGAAGATCATCCGGTAGTCGCTGAGATCTGTGGGCGGCAGGATGACATCAGGCCTCAGTTGCGCCTGGATGATCGGGCGGTATACCCGATCCATGAACGCGCCGGTGTAATTGAACCCATTGATCAGCGGCTGCCACTCGGAGATCCATGAGGACTTGTGCGAGTAGTGCAGCCCGAGCCCCGACTTCGACGGTCTCGTGCCGTTCAGGAACTCGGCGGCGGCCTCGAAGCCCCTGGATACCTCCTGCACCTCGACCGTGGTGTGCATCGGACGCCCCTGGCTCGTGACGACCGCGCCGTGCATCAGCTCCTGGCCGCTCCAGTGCTGCCGCCAGAGCCAGTAGAGGTTCGCCTCGCCGCCCAGCGCGATCGGCAGCCAGGTGTTGGCGCGGCAGAAGCCCGGCTCGCGGTATCCGTTCGTCGCGATCGAGCCGTTCCAGCAGGTCTGAGTCTCGGTGTTCCAGAACGGCGCGCGCTTGATCGGCCTGCAGAGGTCGAACCAGAACGCCGCCTGCCAGAGGTTCTCCATGACGTTGTAGTGGTTGAACTGCACCACGTCGAGCGCCTTGTTCATGTCGCCGTAATCCACGCCGTGTGTCGGCATCATGTCGGTGCCGATGGGATGCTTCGTGAGCCGGTGGAGGATATCCGCCTGGTGCTTCACGAACTCGACGTAGGAGTCGCTGTTGAAGGCCGCCCACGCGGTCAGCAGAGACGGATGATGCCAGGTATCCGGATCGGGGATCGGGAGCTGATCGAACGACTGGTAGGTCTGGCTCCAGAGGTCGGTCCCCCACGCGTCGTTGAGCGCCTCGATCGTGCCGAACCGCGCCTTCATCGCCTCGCCGAACTTCGTGCGGCAGACCGGGCAGACGCACGACCGCTCCCAGGTCAGCGGACTGACCTCGTTGTCGATCTGCCAGCCGATGATCCGCTCGTCCTGGCCGAACTCCTCCGCCATCTTCGTCGCGATCCGGCCGCAGTGGTCGCGGTAGACCGGGCTGTTCGGGCAGGTATGCCGCCGAGCGCCGTGGTAGGTCGCCTTCCCATCCGCGCGGACGAAGAGGACCTCGGGGTACTTCTCGACGAGCCAGATCGGCGGGGTGCAGGACGGCGTGCACATGATGACGGATATCCCGGCCGCGCCGAGCTTCTCGACGACGAGGTGCAGCCAGTCGAAGTCGTACCGGCCTTCCTCGGGCTCCATGCGGCTCCAGGCGAACTCGCCGATCCGCATGACGTTCATGCCCGCGTCCTTCATTAGGGCGATGTCGGCGTCGATCTGTTCGAGCGGCCAGTCCTCGGGGTAGTATGCGGCCCCCAGATACGGCGGATTGCTTGGTTTCACGGTAAACCTCCAATTGTCAGACAGGTCAGACCGGTCCGACGAAGTGTGTTATCGGCGGGTTCTTCGGCGGGGAGGCCCGGTACTTGAACCTCGGATATCCGAGCGCGATCGCCGAGAAGACCTTGTGGTCCTTCGGGATGCCCGCCAGCGCCTTCATCCTCAGGTCCTTGTTCATCGGCTCGAAAACGAACCCGATCACGCACGCTCCGAGGCCGAGCGTCTCTGCCGCGAGCAGAATGTTCTCCGCATTGAAGACGGCATCCATCGGCGCACAGATATCCCATTTCGGCGCGTGGAGCAGGATGAGACACGGCGCATTGTAGATCATCATGTCGCGCCCCCGGGCCTGCAATTCGAGCATCCAATCCATCAGCGGAACGAACGGCGCGATGCTCTCGTACATCCGACGCGCGGTCAGGCGCATGAGACCCTTGAGGAGCGGATTCTTCATCATGCGGGCCATCTTCCCAACCGCGATCGCCGCCCGTTCGGAGATCCCTTGTAGTGCCGCCGGATCGGTGACAGCAGTGTACTCGACGCTCTGGTTGTTGAGCGAACTCGGCGCTTCGACCGCCGCGAGGAGCAGCTTCTCGATCTCCGACCTCGGCACGGGATCGGGCTTGAACTCCCGACGCGACCGGCGCATCTTCAGGAACTTGAGGAACTGCTCGAAGCTCGGCCTTGCGGACTGATCCAACTTCTCGAACTGCGACGAATCGAGCGCGGAGTGGCTCATCGCGCCGGTCGGGCAGAAGGCGACGCAGTGCCCGCAGGCGAAACAGCTCGATCCATCGGCGGAATGAACCTTGCCGTCATCGCCCCGCTCGAAGTTCCCGAGCACGCAGATCTCCAGGCACAGCATGCACCCGTTGCACTTCTCAGCGTCGACTGTGATTGCCATGGGCTAAGGATACCACGGGTCGGCTTTGCAGGGGAAGACCCTTTGGAGTGCGGACCGGGAGGGCGAAGCTCCGTCTGAGCCGGGTTCTACGTCGGGTGCCGCCCGGCTCAGACGGAGCTTCGCCCTCCCGGTCCGCACTCCAAAGGTGGTATAATCCCCCTATGCGTGACGAACTGCTCCGACTACCGAAGATCGATCTCCACCGCCACCTGGAAGGCACGGTGAGGCCCGCCACCATCGCCGATATCTGCCGCGACCGGGGTGTGCCGCTCCCCACATACGACCCGGACGAACTCGCGAAGATCGTACAGCTATCCGGGCCGGTCGCCGACCTGGGCGAGTTCCTCATCCCGTTCCGCACGGTCAAGATGTGCTTCATCGACCGCGAGGCGATCGCCCAGATCGCGTTCGAGGCGGTCGAGGATGCTCACCTCGACAACATCAGCTACGTCGAGCTGCGGTTCAGCCCGGAGTTCATGGCGTTCTACTACGAGCTGGAACTGACCGATGTCATGGACGGCATCGTGGAGGGGATCGAGTCCGCCGCGCGACGATATCCCGACACCACGGCGAAGATGATCGTGAGCATCAGCCGCGATCTCTCGGAGGAGACGATGCACATGCCCTGGCCGAATCCGGTCGAGATCGCGCGCCTCGCCCTCGACTACGCCGATCGCGGCGTCGTCGGCCTCGACATCGCCGGCCGCGAGGATGGATACCCCCCGGAGCTGTTCGTCGATCCGTTCCGCATGATCCGCGATGCCGGCCTCGGGGTCACGGTCCACGCCGGTGAGGACGCCGGGCCCGAGAGCGTCCGAGGCGCGATCGAATCGCTCGGGGCGACGCGGATCGGGCACGGGGTGAGGGTCGTGGGCGATCCGGAGGTCGTGGCGCTGGTAAAGGATCGCGGAGTCTACCTGGAGTTGTGCCCGACGAGCAACGTGATGACGAGGGCGGTCGAGTCGCTCGAAGAAACATCCGGTCCGACGCCTCTACGACGCCGGCGTCCCGATCACGATCAACACCGACGACCCGTCGGTCTGCGCGACTACCCTCACGCGCGAGTACGAATTGCTCGTCGATCACTTCGGGTTCACACTGGGGGAGATAGAGGGCCTGATTGACGCTGCGAAGAGAGCGGCATTCTGGACGTAGATTGCGGCGCTCTACGTGCATCTAGTCGGGCAGGGCTCTGTACCATCTCAGTATCAGATAGTAAGAGATCGACCCGTAGGCGAACAGAGCCACGACCAGCGCTCCCGTAGTGCTACCACACCAAGGCCAACCGAGCCTATAGGTGGAGCATATCAGATCGCTCGTTCCGTAAGTAAGAAGAATAGCCGTGAAGCCTGTCAGTGCGGAGACAATTCTGGCTGAGCGGTATCTGCCTGATACCCGAAATCGCTCTCGATCGCCACCTGAGCCCACAAGCGCCAACATCATGAACGGAATGACCAGCAGGGAAATGCCTATCCCTCCTACTAACGCCCCCGCTGCCAAACCTGTGAGAAGATCGATGACCCCCGGCCTCATCTCCCTGAAGTATGGGACTAACACCCACAGGAGTACGAGCACGAACATCCATGATGAGAAGAATGTTGAAGCCGAGCACATCTTGCCTGATGTCCGCGTAGTCCGCTTTGCCGGGCTGGTACGGAGCATTCTCTCCGTGCATGGTTCTGCTCCTTTCGACTGTCGTGCTCCCGCGATCCAGTGCGGTCACATCCTCCACACAAACACGCGAGGTCAATCCTTGAAGCGGTCGAGTTCGACGATGCAGGCGCCGCGGCTGAAGGTGACGCCACGGCGCTGGTCGCAGGGGTACTTGAGGGCGTTGTCGAGGTTGATCCGCATCTCGAACGCCGCCTTGCGCTCCGGTGATCCCTCGGGGGAGGAGCTTTCCAGGTCATCCAGTATCGCCCTGTAGCCCATGAAGTTCTCCAACTTCCCGTAGTAGTGCTTGTCGAGGTACCCGCAGAACGCTTCCTCGTCCTCGGCGCATATCAGAAACGCCGCGTAGCCTCCGACTCCCGCGCCCATGAGCTTGCCCCCGAGGAACCCCGGTCCGCCGTGGGCGATCTCGAACAGCAGGTCGAACTGAGCGTTGCTGACCCGGAAGTCCTCGCGCAGGGTCGCCTGAATGCCGTCCATCAGCGAGCCGATTTGCCGCCGATATTCATCGTATTCGTGCGAATCGACGCTGATCTCCCCGGATTCCAGCCGGGAATGGGCCTCGTTCAGGATGCGCTCAATGCTCCGACCGATGAGGTTCTGCCTGTGGAAGAACTCCGCCGCGCTCCGGACCCGGTAGCCGCGCTCGTCGGCATTCGGGACGGGGAAGTCACGAGCCATCGACTCCTCGCTGCGGCCCAGGATGCGCCCGGCGTCCGCGGGCATGATCTCCTCGGGGAGCAAGCCTATCAACTCCTCGATCGCCTGGTCCGGCGCCCCGAGCAGGTCCTCCGCCAGACTGCCGAGGTGATTGTATCGTGCTCTGATCGAATCCCACAATTCGGGGCGTGATCCGAGGAGCGGGGCTTCGCGCTCGCCGTAGTGGCCGTGCCTCGGTGCCGGCCTGTCTCCGTCGGAGGCCGGCTCAGAGGCACGGCCACTACTCTCTATGATCTCCAGCAGCATCTCGTCCGCCAGGTTCATCCATCCCTTGCGAAGGCCGATGATGCGCCTGGCCCCGAGGTACGGGCTGACCTCCCAGAGCGAATTGGCGATCACGACCTTGACCCCATGGAGCGGAGGAAGCGGCGTGCACTCGATCGGCCTCTTCGAGTGCCGGTTGTAGAGCAGGCCGTTCGGCTCGTTGCGCAGGATGGTGGTCTGATCGTTCGCCCCACCCCGCGTGCCGACGTACCATTCGGCCTCGCCGAGGAGATTGCAGACCTCGCCGTCGGTCCACGCGGGTAGCTGCTCCTTGTTCGCCAGGTAGAGGGCCAGGAACGCGAGCACGATGATCGCGGAGGACGAACTCATGCCGGTCCGAAGCGGAAGGCTGCTCGGGCCGAACGTCATATCGACGCCGCGAAGGAACAGGTCGGGCGACTCCCATGCCACTCGCAGGAACGGGCTTCGGATGTAGTTCAGCCACTCGTTGCGAGCGTGCCCGTGGTGCGGAAATATCTTCGTGCGCGAACGCCAATCGTCGGGGAGGCCGATATCCGAATCCCAGGGCGCGCTGCGGAACAGGTCGATCTGCTCCGATATGCAGAAGCGTCCGGGCGGGAACATCGGGTAGGCGTTCACGGCCGTCACCATGTCGTCGTCCCGGAGGCTGATCGCCACCGGGATATCACCGTCGATCGTGGTGGAGATGTGGTCGCCCGCGCAGAGGTCCATGTATTCGTGGAAGGCGTTCAGTCGTCCCGGCGCGCGGAGGAGATACGTCGGCTGCTCGGCGAATCGAGCGGCGTGGATGCGCATGGTGGCGATCATCCGCTCGCGCTGGCGGGAGACGTACTCAGTGTCCGAATTGGCGTAGATCGACTCGCCGAGGTATTGTATCAGCTCGTCGGATCCCCGCTTCAGAATCTTCACTCAGTTCGAGCGACGGCATCGGTACGCCGCCGAAAGCGAACGGCCGGCTCATGCTGGTTTGCTCCCCTGACGCCAGATTGTGGTGGACTCAGTATAGTACCGGATCGCCCGAGTGTCAATCAGTCTTTGGAGTGCGCAGACGGGAAACACGAATGGCACGAATGGACGAATGACCGGAAGGGAAAGACCGGATCGTGGTCATCGGAAGTTCTGTTGGCAACCACATAGCTCATATTCATGCGCTGCCGTCACACGAATGGAAGGCGAATTGACTGCATGTGGGCGCGGGATTGGCCTGTATTCGCTTCCCCATTCGTGTACTGCCACCGCATGAGCATGACCTATCTCCTCGTCAACAAAGCCACGGCTGAGCACTCTCTGGTTTCAATCCCCCCTTATTCGTCCATTCGTGCGATTCGTGTTTCTCCGCTTCCGCACTCCATATAGAGGACTGAAGGTCGATATGCCGAACAGAACAGCATGAAGACTTTGATTGTGCTCTCTCTGATGCTGATCGTTTCGGGTGTACGGGCTGGATGGCTGCAGAGCACCGACATGTGCAACGGCTGGTACAAAGCATGGACCGACGAGGCCATCAAGGATATGCGTGATGTGCCGTTCGTGATCGGTGTGCCGCTCGATAGGGCGGTCATCGAGAAGGCTCACAGGCAGGGCACGAAGGTGCTCGCATACGTCACCTTCTACCAGATGCCGCCACACCCCTACCAGCGGACGGAGCTTGCCAAGCACCCTGATTGGAACGTCATCAAGCCGGACGGATCGATCGGCATCTCTGTCTTCGAGGGCACGGAGAACACCGGCTGGAAGACGGTCTGCCCGAACTCGCCGGCATTCCGGGACTATGCCATCGCCTACACCAAGTACATGATGGACCTCGGCGTCGACGGTCTGTTCATCGACAATGCCCATCCCGACGTGTACTGCGAGGGCCCGAAGTTCAAGCGCCACCGGCATCTCTACAAGGACAAGGACAACAACTACGCCTACCGGAAGCTCCTCGAGGCCGTGCGGTATCGAGTCAGGCGGTATGGCGACGATAAGGTGGTCTTCGTAAACGCCGGTAACCCGAATTCGGAGTGGGTCGGCGCATGCGACGGTCAGATGTTCGAGTCGTACATCTGCACCTGGGCATCGAATCAGCGGTGGCACAACGAGTCGACCCTGCTCGGCTACCAGCGCACGTGGGGTCCGCAGGCCGACAAGGGGCACCCGCTCATCGCGCTCTCGTATATCGGCCACACGGCGAATCCTCCTCGCGAGGATGCGTTCTACTGCTTCGGCTGGGCGCGGCTCTCGGGCTTCATCTGGGCGGACTGGTTCACGGCGAAGGACACTGCGCGCGACCTGTACAAGCTCCGGCTCGGGAAAGCGCTGGGCCCGATGAAGACCGGCGATGGTTCCTATACGCGCGAATTCGAGAAGGGCATAGTGGTTGTGACGAGCGACTCACGTGGCGCGAAGATCACCCTCCCCGGCAAGAAGCTGCACGATGTCTTCGCGGGGGAGGACCTGGCGTCGAATACGATCACCCTCGACAAGGCCGTCGGAAGGGTCTATCTGCGGAAGTAGCAATCACCAGAGCCCGAGCTTGCGGAGCCGTCTCTGAACCGCGCCGGTTGATACCTCGAATCGTCGAGCTATCGCACCGGCAACTGCGGAGCGGCTGTAGACTGAGAGCTGGGCCAAGCTCATATCCTCACCTTCCACTTTCCCGATAGCCGTTCTGAACTCAGCAAGCAGAGTATTCTCCGGGAGAAGAAGAGCTCCGGCAAACCAGTACGCCTGGTGCTCGAACCAGCTATGTTCCCGCTCGGAGAGACTTAGGTAGAACTCGATCCATTCCTCTTCCGAGGCAATCCCCAGGCCACCGATAATGTCGGAGTGCAGAACACGATGGCCAAGTTCATGTGCCAGGGTGAATCGATAACGCGGCCACTGACGCTCAAGAACGTGCTGATCGACTGTGATTGTGGTTGCATCGAGTGACATAATGCCATCAATGCCGTATCCACTCAACAACCCACGGTATGGTACTATGCTGAGTCCAAGGTCAATCTCCACCAGAGCTTCGACATCAACCGGCACCTCACCGAGACGCCCATTCTGCTCCAGTAGTTGTGCTGCCCGATCGTTCACATCGAGGTAAGTAAGGATCGCAGCTTGGACTGGTTTCAATCCGCTATGCCCTCCGGATCGTTTCTATGAGACTCTCAAGTTGTTCCCTGGATAGCTTCTTGCCGCTCACGGTTCTCAGGAGCAAGGGCAGCTTCGGCACCAACTCCTCATCCATGAGCACATCTCCAGGTATCTGTCCGGCACAAGCCAGCCCCAGATCAACGAACTCCTGCCACTGTTCGCTTGCCTCTCCGAGCCCCAGCGCTCGGGCATACTGCTCAAGCTTCTCAACCGACTGCGGCGGTGACAACAGACCTCGCTCAAGTTTGCTGATATTGCCCGGGTCATACTCATGTTTGACACAGAACTGCCTCAAGGTCTGTCCGCTCTCGATGCGAAGCTGTTTGAACAACTCCCCAAAAGCCTTCGCCATAATGGTCAACCCCTTTCGTCACCCCTCGAACACCGGTGCTTCACATGTTTCACGCTCGTAGTCTGAGAACCAGGGTGTTGTAATCATTATACAACATTGTCGGGAAATGTCAAACTTCTTTTCAGGGTCTGCGAGAATCATCGCTAGAGCAGCTTCGGCAGGAGTTCCGCCATCGTGATCAGGTCGAGGGCGTTGTGGTGGAAGATGCCCTCGAGCGGGGCGGCGTTTCCCGTGCGGACGAACTGGTGATACAGCTCGGGGATCAAGTGACCCGGCGTGTCGCCATGCCTCCTCCGGCCGCAGAGGTGCTCCTCCAGCGTCTGGAGTTTGCAGTTCGGCAGCTTTCCCCTCCATTGCCGCCGAGCGTGCTGAAGCAGGTCGAGATGCTCCTGCTCGAACTCGCACCACAGCCGGTGGAAGACCATCCGGTCGCGCATGTAGGGGACGTCGAACGTCTTGCCGTTGTAGGTGACGAGCATCCCGTAGCCTGAGACGATATCCGCCAGATGCCCGAGGAGCGCTCGCTCCTCCGAGTAGTCGCGGGCGAAGAACTGCTCGATGACGACCTCATCGCCTCGGACGAGCAGCGTTCCGATGAGGAACAGAGGACAATTCGCCAGGCCGCAGGTCTCGATGTCGAGGAACAAGACCTCCTCCGGCGATCGACCGAGCTGGGCCACCCCACCGATCGACGCGAGGACCGATTCTGCGTCCTTCGGCAGCAGGACATCGAGCCTCCGCTCGCAGACATACAGATCGCCGTGCTGATGAGTGTGTACTCGACCGGGCAGTGCCTCCTCCAGCGTGACGACATGAGGCTCGGAGGCGGGCTCAGGGGCCGGCTCCACGGAGGGCCGCTCGCGGTTCACTCGGGACAGTCTTCGGCGGAGTTCGGGGTCAAGCATGGGAAAACCAAGTGATCGGTGATCGGTGACCGGTGACCGGTGACTGATCACTGATAACTGATCACTAGAATTGCCGGATCGAGAGAGTCACCTTGCCGAGGACCTGCACTTCACGGGTGATGATCGGCTCGAAATCCGGGTTCTCCGGCTGGAGGCGGACGTTCCCGCCGTCATGGTAGAAGGTCTTGACGGTCGCCTCATCATCGAGCAGCGCGACGACGATATCGCCGTTGATCGCGGTCTTCTGGCAGCGGGCGACGATGATGTCGCCGTGGAAGATGCCCGCGTCCCTCATGCTGTCGCCCCGGACCTTGAGGGCGAAGTGGTCGCCGGACTGCGTCATGTCCGCGGGCACGGGCAAGTAGCTCTCGACGTTCTCGCTCGCGAGGAGCGGCAGACCGGCGGCGATCCGGCCGACGACCGGCACCGGGATGAACTTCGCCTGCATCGGAGAGTACTCGCCGGGAAACTCGATCCCCCGGTAGCCATACTTCGACTTGGTGATGCAGCCTTTCTTCTCGAGGGCTTCGAGGTGCTTGTGGACGGTGCACGGCGAACTGACGCCGAGTGCGTGTGCGATCTCGCGCACCGTCGGCGACTCGCCGTTCTTCGCCATGTGCCGGCGAACGATCTCCATCACGTCCTGCTGTCTCTTCGTCAGCTTCTCCAAACCGTCTCCTCCTGCCCGGGTTCGATTATAGCACAAAGACCGGGGAAACACGAATGACACGAATGGACGAATATGGGGGAAGTCGAAACCAGCTCGTAGGTATGCGCTCGGTTTGGCTAGAGGCGATAGCTTATTCTCGTTCGAGAACTGAACACGAATGGGAGAGGAAACACAAGTCCTACGAATGGGCGAATAATCGGGAGAATCCCATTCGTGTGCGGGTGGCTTGATAGCATAACCTATCGCCCGTGAATCCGAGTGCTGGTTGGCCTACAAGCCCGGTCTTATTCTCCCCCTATTCGTCCATTCGTGTGATTCGTGTTTCCCTAAGCGTACATCGGTGACATCGCGCGGAGGCGGGTGACGATGCCGGTGAGCGATTCGACCACTTTCTCGAGGTCCTCCCGGGTGGTCGCGCGACCGAGAGTCATACGAAGCGAGCCGTGCGCCAACTCGTGCGGGAGGCCGATCCCCAGCAGCACGTGCGACGCTGAGAGGTCGCCCGAGGTACATGCCGACCCGCTGGACACGCAGATGCCGAACATGTCGAGCGAGAGGATCATCGACTCGCCCTCGATACCCTGCACGCTCACGTTCACATTGTTCGGGAGCCGCTTCGTCGGATGGCCGTTCAGGCGCACGCTCGGGATGGTGCTGATGATCCGCTCGATCAGCCAGTCGCGCAGTTCGGTGAGCCGCGCGGACTCCTCGGCCATCGTGGTCTGGGCGATCTCACATGCCTTGCCGAGTCCGATGATCCCGGCGACATTGTGCGTGCCGGCGCGCTTCCGGCTCTCCTGGCCGCCGCCGTGGAGGTACGGCTGGATGCGCGCACCCTTGCGGATGTAGAGCGCCCCGATCCCCTTCGGCCCGTAGAGCTTGTGCGCCGAGAGGGAGAGCAGATCGACGTTCATCGCCCTCGCGTCGATCGGGATCTTGCCGACCGACTGAGTCGCGTCGGTGTGGAAGAGGATGCCCTTCTCATGGGCGATTGCCCCGATCTCGGCGATCGGCTCGATCGTCCCGATCTCGTTGTTCGCGTGCATGATGCTGATGAGGATCGTCTTATCGGTGATCGCGTTCCGGACGGCCTCGGGATCGACGAGACCGAACTCGTCCACGGGGATCACCGTCAACTCGAACCCGCGCTTCTGGAGGTACTCGCAGGTCTCGAGCACGGCGTGGTGCTCGATCGCCGACGTGATGATGTGGTTGCCCTTCTTCTCGTGCGCCAGTGCCGCGCCGATGACGGCCCAGTTGTCCGACTCGGTCGCGCCGCTGGTGAAGTACACCTCGCTCGGGTCCGCGCCGATCAGGGATGCAACCTTCGCGCGGGCCTCTTCGACGACCACATTGGCTTCACGGCCGAATGTATAGAGCGTCGAGGGGTTCGCGTACTGCTCGGTGAGATATGGCATCATGGCGGCCAACACGTCCGGATGTGTGGGCGTAGTTGCCGCATGGTCGAGATAGATCAGTTTGCTCATGGAAAACCTCCAATCATCGTAACTGGTAAAGAGTAACGAGTAAGGCGGACCAACCCTCCGGTTACTCGTTACTCCTTACGCCTTATGTCCGCGTGACCTCTGTGCCGCTCTGCCTCATGTGCGCCTTGTTCAGGACGCACTCGCCATCGTGCTCGATACCGCAGCGAAGGCATGCGTCTTCCACGGCGGTCTCCAGTTCGACGGCCGCCGCGACAAATCGTTCGAGCGAGCGAAGAAGCTGCTCGCGCTCCGTGGGGTGCATCAGTCCCAATACCCGGGAGAGCCGCTCCGCGCGCTCGGATTCCGTGCGTTGAAGCAGTTCCTCGGCATGTGGAGTCAGGCTGACCTCCGACTGCCGGCGGTCCGTGCGACCCGGGCCGCGCTCGACGAGTACCCGCTTCACCATTCGGTCGACGAGCATCGTGGCGGCGGGCTGAGTGACTCCCAGTCCCTGCGCGAGGCTCCCGATCGTGCACGGACCATGTTGGCCGATGTGCTTCAGCGCTTGGAACTGCGACATGCTGACCTCACCGTCCGGCGACTCCGAGAGCAGGCCGACGGTCAGGGTCTTCAGCATAATCCGCGTGAAGATGTCCGAAACATGTTGTGTCTGCGCCAGCAGATCGAGATCGTTCATGACGGATAACCCCATTATTATATAACCCGCTTATATAGTACCCGGGATTCGCGGTTTTGTCAACATTCTTTTGGCGAAAAGTTGCGGGAAAACCGGCCATTCGGTAGAATGATCGTGCGATATGTAGGGGCGAAGCATTGGCCCATCGGATTGTGCCAACCTGCGGCACCAGTCGCCAATGCTTCGCCCCCGATTACACCGTTCGGGAGGGAGTTGGACTCCCTCCCGCAGAACTAGATTGGGAGTTGAACTCCCGGTTCAGTTTTGCGGGAGGGAGTCCAACTCCCTCCCGAACGGTGCCAATGCTTCGCCCGATCGAGTACGATTACGATGACGAGTAGGAGTACGATTCCATGAAGATAGACAGCCTTTCCAGAGTACACCTCGCGAGCCTTCCGACCGCGCTGGAGGATGCGCCGACCCTGGCGGCGGCGATCGGTATCGACCGGCTGCTCGTGAAGCGCGACGACAACACCGGCCTCGCGACCGGAGGGAACAAGGCCCGGAAGCTCGAGTTCCTGATGGCCGAGGCGCTCGCTCAGGGATGCGATGTCGTCATCTCGTGCGGGGGCAACCAATCGAATCACGCGCGAATGACGGCCGCCGCCGCCCGGAAGCTCGGCCTCGACTGCGTGCTCTTCCTGACAAACCCGATGCCCAGGGAGTTCGAGGGCAACCTGCTCCTCGACACGATCCTCGGCGCGCGGATGATCTTCCTCGGCGACACGGGGATGGAGCGACTGGTGGAGGCGATGGAAGCCGAGGCGGAGACGCTCAGGTCCGCGGGCCGGACGCCATATCTGATCCCGATCGGCGGCTCGACTCCGCTTGGGGCGATGGGATACGTGACTGCCGTCCGCGAACTCGCTTTGGAGTGCGATGGCTTGACATCGCTTTCTCCCGGGCGGCTTGACGTCCAGCCCGGCGCCGCCGTGTCAAGCCACGACTCAGCAAAGCGATGTCAAGCCATCGCACTCCAAAGCGCCGACATCGTATTCGCGCTGGGATCCGGCGGAACCGCCGCCGGGATCACACTGGGATGCGATCTCTTCCTCCCGAATGCGCGTGCGATCGGCATCTCGGTCAGCCGGGGAACCGCCGAATGCCGGGAGGTGGTCGAGCGCATCGTTCGGGGATCGGCGGAGTTGATCGAGGCGAAGATGCCCGATATGGACCGGCTGAGGGTCTGCGATGAGTACGTCGGCCGGGCATACGCCGTCCCGACGCCCGAGGGCAGGGACGCGATTCTGCTCGCGGCTCGGACGGAGGGGTTGATCCTCGATCCGGTCTACACCGGCAAGGGGATGGCCGGGCTGATCGACCTCGCGCGCAAGGGCGAGATCGGACGCGGGAGGCCGGTCGTCTTCTGGCACACCGGCGGGGCCGCGGGCCTCTTCGCCTATGAGAAGCTCTTCCGCGACGACTCCGGTCAGTTGGCCGCGGAGTTGTAACGTCCACCCGATGAGCGCCAAGCCTGAATCCTCCGAAGAAAACGTTTGACAATCTACGTGCGTCGGGGTATACTACAACTGTAGTACAAGATTCTATCTGGGAGGAAGACCGCCATGCCTGAACGACGGGATCTTTCAAAGGCTGAGCTTGACGTTATGGAGGTCCTATGGCGAAAGGGAAACGCAACCGTCAAGGAGGTCCAGACTGACCTCGGCAAGGACCGCAAGCTGGCGTACACGACGGTGGCGACCCTGCTCAACCGTCTGCGCGGCAAGGGATATGTCGGGGCGGTAGAGAAGAACTTCGCCTACGAGTTTCGTCCGCTCGCGCAGAGGGATCAGGTGCTGCGCCGGAAGCTCGACGACCTCGTGAACCAGGTGCTCCGGGGCGACGTCTCTCCACTCGCCGCCTACATCGCGGAGAACCGTAAGCTGACCCCCGAGCAGATCGCGGCTCTGGAGGCGATGATCGCGTCCACGCCCGAGAAGGAGGACCGCTGACATGGAGATGCTCCCCGAACTCCTCTGGAAGATGAGCTGGCAGACGGCGATTGTCGCCGCCGCAGTATGGATCATCACGCGGTTCGCAAGGAACGCGCCCGCCTCCTGGAGGCATGCGCTCTGGCTTGTGGTATTGATCAAGTTCTTCATTCCGCCGTTCGCCTACCTGCCATCGCAACTTGCGATCGAGAAAACGCCCGCGCCAAGCACCTACGCCCGGGTTGTCACGGCGGACCCACCGGTGGTTCATTCGGAATCCAAGACATCGCCGGATGCCGATGTCAGTTCACATCAGCCTACGGTGAGAAGCAGGGCAGCCGAACTAGCCACGATCGCCTACTGGAACATGGGGATTCTCACCGGCTGGGCATGGACCGCCGCTGTCTCGATATGCGCTATCGTGCTCCTGGTGAGATACCGGCGGCAGAAGCGGCTGGTTGCCTCTGCCCGTGTCGCTGACGATGAGTACACTGGCCTGCTCCGGGAGTGCGCGGCCACTCTCGGAATACACAGGCTCCCCAGGATACTTCTTTCCGACCGGGTCGCCACGCCGATGCTGACCGGTCTGCGGCGTCCGACGATCCTGCTCCCCACCGAGATCACCGAGTCATGCACCAGTTCCGACCTGCGGGCGATACTGATGCACGAACTGGCACACGTGAGGCGTCGCGATATGTCGGTCATCTGGCTGCAGCAGATCGCGCAGATACTCTTCTTCTTCCATCCGGTGGTGTGGATTGTGGGCCATGAGTTGAAGCGGGAGCGGGAGATCGCATGCGATGAGATGGTGCTGTCGACGGCCGGAATTCCGCATAAGGACTACGCCTCAGGGTATGTCGCCGCGCTCCGACTGGCGAGTGACGCCCCGAGGAGCGCGGTCTCGCTCGCGATGGCCGAGCCGTTCGAGGTCGAGCGCCGTCGCGTTCAGCTCATGCTCAGAGCCGTCATGCCGAGGTTCACGGTGCGGTGGGCAATTGCGCTTGCAGTGATGGCGGCGATCGGCGTCCCGACGTTCATGGGATACAGCGCGAGTGAGGAGTCCCTGGCGGTGAAGACCAAGGTCACCGGGGACGGCTTCATGCTCGAGTACAAGAATCCGCCGACCTGGAAGTGGAAGGACCTGACGTTCACTGTGAAGAGCATTGGCCGGAGCACGCGGCTTGAGAGGGTATCCGAGAGGGGGAAGGGAATGGCTGTCTACGCAGAACTGCGTCGCCCTTCTGACAGATGGAGCATTAGTAGAAACATGGAATTCGGCTTTGGTCGGGATAAGCCGCAGGATAGCTTCCAACATGCCAAGTATGTGGATGCCAGGACTGAGGTGTATCAGCCCAATACCGACCTCCCTGCAAAGGGCACAATGACCTTCAACGTGTACGCCACTGTGACTGAGAGCCTACCGTTCGTAGAGCTCAACGAGGGGCCTCACGCCATTGCCGATGTGAAACGGCTATTGAGCCTTCGCGACAATCGGCTGTTTCTGACAACCGCCGACTGGCGAATGGGCAGACCATACACCGGCTACGTATGCGATTACACAAGTGCTCTGTTTCCGAACAGCATCAGATCGGCCCGAAAGGATGCGCGGTATGTCTCGCTGAGGCTGTTCTACGCAGAGCCCCCGAAACCAGATCGCATTTATCCGTCTGAATACACGCTTTATGATTCGACTGGACGGTCGGTCAAACTGGAAGAACTCTACCATGACATGAGCACGTTTACCTACGGCAGCGACTGGAATTGTGAGATTCTACCGTATCTCGGGATGCGGGTGGCCACGACCCCCGAGACCCGCGCGACAAAAGGCGGCGTGCTACGATATCTCAAAGTCATTGGCGTTGATCCTGATGGTCCTGCCTATAAAGCTGGAGTAAGTCCTGCTGACGTGCTGGTCGAACTCGAAGGCATTGAGTGGAGGGCAGATGGTGGGTCGTCGCACAGCTACAGCATGGAGACGAGGCGGCTTGTGGTCTTGAGGAACGGGAAGAAGCTGGTGCTGGGAATCACGCCCATCGATGATCCGCTGTGGACTGTCGAAACCAGCGATGCAAAACGCGCTCTTGCTGAGATCAACACGGTTGGCAGGAGATACAAGGACTCGCAGTATTCGGACAGCCTCCTGTATTCTAAGGAGCCGGTGCCCGCGGATTTCGTCCCTGCCAAGTTCGGATTCAAGATCAGTTTCGGAGGCAGGACGATCAAGGAGGTCGAGTTCCAGATCAAGGACATTCCGATCCCTGCCGAGTTCTGGGAGCGGATGGACGAGCAGAAGCCGAATCTCCCGCCGTGGAAGCGCGACTGAGCGACGGAACGCCACGGCGGGCGTACCCTACTCCTCCTTCCGGATCTTCTGGAGGAAGTCGGCGCTCTTGATCTCGCGGTCGGTGTGGAAGCGGATGAACCAGCGCATCACGCGGCCGATCTGGTCCATTGTGCCGCGAGCGATCTCCATCTTCTCGACCTCGGGCGGCTCGGCGGTGAGGAGGAGGCGCATCGTCTCGACCGTTTCAGCCGTGACCGGGATCGAATCTTCCGGAAGCGGCGCGCACTCGCCACACGCCAGGCCGCCGAGCGACGGGCTGAATTGCGGCTCGTCCGTCTCGATCGGCTTCTCGCACCTAACGCACTTGTCCAGAACCGGCTCGTAGCCCAGTAGCTTCATGAAGTGAAGCTCGAACATGTGCGCGATCTTCGCGGGATCGTTCGGCCGCTCCATCAGGTACAGCGCCGAGAGCAGGGTATCGAAGAGGTCGATGTTCCGCTCGTGCTCCTCGGTCAGGCGGTCGACCAGTTCCATGAGGTACGTGCCGTGGGCGATTCTCTGCAGGTCGGAGCGGATCCTGGGGAACGACTCCTTGCCGTCAACCTGGGTGATGATGTCGAGGTTGCGGCCGGTCGCGAGTTGCATCCGGCTGTAGGTCATCATCTCGGTCGGGCCCGCGAGCCGGCTGATCGGCTTGCGTGATCCCTTGGCGATGGCGGATATCTTCCCGCGCTCGCGTGTCAGGAGCGTGACGATGCGGTCGGTCTCCCCGAAGTTGATCCGTCGTAGGACTATGGCATGCGCCGTGTATAGAGGCATAGTAGTGCCCACCGTAGGGGAGGCCTTCAACGGCCTCCCGCCGGGCGGGCGTAGAAACAGCCCCTACGGGTTTCGGGAGGCCGTTGAAGGCCTCCCCTACGGACATTATAGACGCAAATCGGGCAGGGAGTCCAACTCCCTGCCCAACTATATCGCCAACTGCCTGCCCAACGGCAGCTCACGGTGTTCCGGGTCTTTGTACTCTGTACTTCGGACTTTGTACTTCCCTACTGAACGGTTCTGAGCAGTTCCTCGGGGTTGTACATCTCGACGAGCGCGATGCCGGTGCTCGTGCCGATTCGGTTCGCGCCGGCATCGAGCAGGTCCATCGCGTGCTCGACGGTGCGGATGCCTCCCGCGGCCTTCACGCCAACTGTCGGGCCGAGGATTGTTCGAATCAGGTGGATGTCCTCGAGCAGCGCGCCGCCGTTTCCGGCGGTGCCGGTCGATGTCTTGATGAAATCAGCCCCGCAGTCCCGCACTATCTCGCAGGCCGTGATCTTCTCGTCTCTCGTCAGGACTGGCGTCTCGATGATAACCTTGATGAGAGTGCGCCGGGAGTCCTCGGTCAGGCCCGAGAGTTGGGCAGCGCTTACGATGTCGGAGAGTTCGCGCTGGACGTATTCGATGTCGCCCGACTTCAGGGCCGAGACGTTCATCACGACATCCAGTTCCTCGGCGCCGTTGGTGACCGCGTTCCTGGCTTCATAAACTTTGGTTGAGCGGGTGACAGTCCCGTAGGGGAATCCGATGGGCGTGCAAACCTTCACATCCGTGCCCTGGAGCATCCTGACGGCGAGAGGCACCCAATACGGGAAGACGACGGCGGCGGCGAAATGATGCCGTTTCGCTTCCTCGATGAATCGGACCATCTCCTCCTTGGTCGCCGACGACTTGAGGTACGTGTTGTCGATGAGCTTGGAGAATTGTTCTCTTGTATACAAACTACTGCCTCCCGCTGCTTCCTCGTACTCCTAATCGTAATCGTAATCGTACTCGGAGAGACCGATCGCGTACGATTAGGAGTACGAGTATGAACTACGCTTCCCGCGCGCGCCGCCCTTCAGCGCGGATACGAACCGGTTAACCTCGCCGAGCAGATCGTCGGTCCCTGCTTTGTCCGCGATCAGGTTGACCAGGGCGCTCCCGACGACCGCCGCGTCCGCATAGGAGCAGACCTCGGCGACATGCTCCGGGCTCGATATCCCGAAACCGACGGCTACAGGGAGAGGACTTCGAGCCCTGATCCGCTCAACCAGGCCCTCTATGCCTTCCGCAAGGCTGCTCTGTGCCCCGGTGACTCCGGTTCTCGATACACAGTATACAAAACCGGAGGCAAGCTCTACAACCTTTTCGATCCGCGAATCCGTGCTGGTCGGCGCTAAAAGAAAGATTGTATCCATCTTATGCGCTTCCGCCGCAGACTTCCAAGCGCCTGATTCCTCAGGTGTCAGGTCCGTGACGATCACCGCATCAGCGCCCGCATCCGATGCATCCCGTGCGAAGCGCTCCAATCCATATTGTCGGATGGGATTGTAGTATGTCATTAGAGTAATCGGCACATCGGAATCTTTTCTGATAGCGCGGACGAGTTCCAGAACGGACGAAACATTGACTCCGCGCTCGAGCGCCCGCATCGATGCGGCCTGGATGCTCGGTCCGTCGGCGATCGGATCGCTGAACGGGATCCCCAGCTCGACGACGTCTGCGCCGGCTCGATCGAGTTCCAGCACAATGCGTCGAGTGGTGTCGATGTCGGGGTCGCCAACGGTCACGAAGCAGACGAGTCCACCTTCACCCTTGGCTTTCAGCCCGGCAAAACGCTTGCTGACCCTGCTCATTTCGCCACCTCCTTACACATGATACCGGAGGCGGTTTCGACATCCTTATCGCCTCGACCCGAGAGGTTGATGATGACGATCCGGTCTTTCGCGAGCGTCGGCACGAGCTTCCTCGCATATGCCACCGCGTGCGCCGATTCGAGCGCCGGGATGATCCCCTCCGTGCGCGCGAGCCACTCGAACGCGTCGAGCGCCTCCGCATCGGTGATCGAGACGTACTCCGCACGGCCGGCATCCTTCAGGTAACTGTGCTCCGGGCCGACGCCCGGGTAATCGAGCCCCGCGGAGACAGAGTGCGTCTCGATGATCTGGCCGTCCGAGTCCTGGATCAGGTAGCTCGATGCGCCGTGCAGGACTCCCGGCGACCCGGCGCTGAGGGTCGATGCGTGACGCCCGGTCTCGACTCCCTCACCGCCCGCCTCGACTCCGACGAGCTTGACGCTCTCATCGCCAATGAAGTCGTAGAAGAGGCCCATCGAGTTGCTCCCGCCGCCAACACATGCGAGCAGATAATCAGGCAGGCGGCCTTCCTTCTCCAGTATCTGTCGCCTGGCCTCCCTGCCGATGACCGACTGGAAATCGCGGACCATCACCGGGAATGGATGCGGGCCGGCGACCGTTCCGAAGATGTAGTGGGTATGCTCGACGTTGGTCACCCAGTCGCGCATCGCCTCGTTTATCGCGTCTTTCAAGGTGCGCGAACCGGACTCTACCGATACTACTGTTGCCCCTAACAACCTCATCCTAAACACATTGAGCGCTTGCCGCCTGATGTCTTCCTCGCCCATGTAGATCATGCACTCGTAATTGAAAAGCGCGCATCCGGTCGCGGTGGCGACTCCATGTTGGCCCGCGCCCGTTTCGGCGATCATGCGAGGCTTCCCCATGCGCCTGGCGAGGAGTATCTGGCCCATGACGTTGTTCATCTTGTGCGAGCCGGTGTGGCAGAGGTCCTCGCGCTTGATGTAGACCTTCGCGCCGCCGAGTTCGCGGGTGATCCGCTCGGCGAAGTATAGCGGGGTCGGCCGGCCGATGTAGTCCTTGAGGTAGTAGTCAAGCTCCTCCTGGAAGGCGGGATCGTTCTTCGCCCGCTCGTATTCCTCGGCGAGCTGGTCGAGCGCGGGGATCAGCGTCTCAGGCACATATCGCCCGCCGAACTCCCCGAAGTGGCCCAACTGATCGGGCAGGTCAGATGCTGCTTTTGGCATTATCGATAAACTCCTTGATCTTTGAGTGGTCTTTCTTCCCGGGCGACGCCTCGACGCCGGTGGAGACATCGACGGCGTAGGGACGGACCTTCCGCACGGCTTCGGCGACGTTCTCGGAAGTGAGTCCTCCCGCGAGGATGATTGGCTTCCCAAGCGATTGGGCCTTCACGGCGAGGTCCCAGTCGAACGTCCGGCCCGTTCCACCCATCAGCCCTTCGACGTGGGTATCGAGCAGGAATGCGGCGCACATGCGGCTTGGCCGGTCCTTCGCTGCCTGACTTATATCCTCCCCGCACTTCACCCTGAGCGCCCGGATGATCCTGTACCAACCGAAGCCGCCATTGGGCGATGCGAGGTCCGTCATCGGGCCGGTAATGCCATGCAACTGGGCGAAGTGCACGCCGGTTTGCTTCCATGTCTTGAAAACGTCATCCACATCCTGGTTCGCGAAGACTCCGACGGTCGTGATGAACGGCGGAATTCGCTCGAGTATGCCCCCAACGGTCGCGACATCCACCTTCCTCGGGCTCTCGGCGAAGACGAACCCGAGCGCATCGGCCCCGGCCTCGATGGCGGCCATGGCATCGTCGATATTCGTAATCCCGCAAATCTTGACTCGAATCATCCGCTTATAAGACCCGCTAGCCCTGAGTGCGCCGGTGAATGACGGCGTGTATCGAAGGGCGGTCGCCCCTAGCCATACGTCGGTTCTCCGCAGGCCGCCCTTCGATACACGCCGTCATTCACCGGCGCACTCAGGGCTGACGGGGTTTGCCGCCTCTCCCAGTAACTCCTTGACCTTGGTTCCGGGATCCGGCTCGCGCATGAGCGACTCGCCGACGAGGATCGCATCGACCCCGGCGGCCATCAGGCGCTCGACGTCCGCGCGAGTGTTGATTCCACTCTCGCTCACCAGGACCTTGTCCGGCGGGACCTTCGCGGCCAGTTCCAGTGTCGTCTCGATCGTCGTCTCGAACGTCTGAAGGTTCCGGTTGTTGATCCCGATGATGTCCGCGCCGACCGATAGCGCGGTACCCAGTTCCGACTCAGTGTGCACCTCGACGAGCGCATCCATCCCGAGGTTGCGCGTGAGGTCGAGGAGCGTGTGGAGATCGCCGAGCGATAGTGCGGCCACTATGAGCAGAATGGCATCGGCGCCGGCAGCGCGGCTCTCGTAGACCTGGATGCGGTCGATGATGAAATCCTTGCGCAGAAGGGGCAGCCCGACCGCCTCTCGGATCTGCGTCAGATACCCCAGCTTGCCTTGGAAGTACTTCTCGTCGGTCAGCACCGAGATCGCCGACGCGCCCGATTCCTCGTACCTGCGGGCGATCGTCACGGGGTCGAAGTCCGGGCGGATCAGGCCCTTCGACGGTGACGCCTTCTTCACCTCGGCGATCAGGCGGATTTCGGATTTCGGATTTCGGATTTCGGATTTGCCACCGGCGACCGCTGCCTTGAATCCCCGCGGCGTGTCGGCCTCGAGGGCGAGGGCCATGAGGTACTCCGGCGGAGAAGCGAGGTGCAGCGCCTCGACTTCGGCGCGCTTGTCTGCAAGGATCTTATCGAGGATCAACTCTGTGACAGCTCCTTGCTCAGTTTCCTCAGCCGATCCAGCGCCTCGGCGGCCTTCCCGCTCTCGATTGACTCGCGGGCGAGTTCGATGCCCTCCCTGATGGATGCGACCTTGCCTGCGACCTTGAGCGCGGCGCCGGCGTTCAGGCACACGATGTCTCTGCGCGGGCCGGGCTCGTTGCGGAGGACCGACTCCGCGATCCGGGCGCTCTCGGCGGGATCCGCGCCCTGCGCCAACTGCTCGCGACCCGCGGTCGGGAGTCCGAACTCGTCGGGGGTTATCTCATAGGTCTCCAGCTTGCCGTCGGACAACTCCGTGATCTTCGTGCGGCCGAGGGTCGAAAGCTCGTCGATGCCGTCATGCCCGTGAGCCACGATCGCCGACTCGCTGCCGAGTTCCCTCAGCACGCCGGCCATCAGTTCGGTCAGATGCTCCTGGAAGACGCCGATGATCTGCCTGCGAGCGCCGGCCGGATTGGTGAGCGGGCCGAGGATGTTAAATACCGTCCGGATGCCGATCTCCTTGCGCGGCCCGATCGCATGCTTCATCGAGGGATGGCATGCAGGGGCGAAGAGGAATCCGATGCCCGCCTCGTCGATGCATCGTCCGACCTGCTCCGGCCCGAGCGTGATATCGACACCCAGGGCTTCGAGCACATCGGCGCTCCCGCACTTGCTCGACATCGCGCGGTTTCCGTGCTTGGCGACCGGGACGCCCGCTCCGACGACGACGAACGCTGCGGTGGTCGAGATGTTGAACGTGCCGAGGCCGTCGCCGCCGGTTCCGCAGGTGTCGATCAGCTCGGACTGGCGGCTAGTCGGGATGCGGACGGACTTCTCGCGCATGGTGCGGGCGAACCCGCTCACCTCACCGACCGTCTCGCCCTTCATGCGGAGCGCGGTGATCAGGCCGGCGATCTGGGCGGGAGTCGCCTCGCCGTCCATGATCTCGGTCATGACCCCCGCGGCCTCATCTTCGCTGAGATGCTCGCCGGACACTATCTTGTTGATGGCTTCTCGGATCATTCTCAATACCCTCTACGACCTAGTTGGCGGCCTGCTCCCCAATGGTGATTCCACGGGTCTTGTTATCCCTGTTGACCTTCATACCAAGTCTTTCGGCGACCGTGGCTATCGGGGCATGGAAGCTCGACCACTCGATGCGAGGCGCGGCCGGCAGAGCGATCTTCTCTCCGTTCAGAGTGGCGTTCGTCGAACCGAGCCTTCATTCGCAGCGAGTGGCCACGGTATGAGACTAGGCATTCCTTCCTGGCACTATCCCAGGCGACTTTGCAGCCTTCGATATCCTCAAGACGGAGAACGTGCGCCACCGCGATGCCCTTCTCGCCGAAAAGCCGAGGATCGCTGATACCGACATAGATGCCGTCATCTCCAACCCAGAGTTTCCATGGCTCCATGTGAACGTGGATATTGTCGCTCGGTTCGAAATCCCTGGCGCTCCAGACGATCGTGCTGCCCTTCTGTACATAGCCCTTGTCGTGAGACGGCATGATCTTGTAGAAGGAGTCAACACCGGAGGCGTCGACGGTTACGACAGCCTTCCCGATCTTGCCTTTCCAGCTCTTACCTGTCCGCAGAACATATGAGAAGAATGATGCTCCCATGCTGTCTCCACCCAGGGATGAGATGCATTCATCGACTACCGTGCGTGTCTGGTTGGCGCCGAATCGTACGTCTTTCACATGCCATGCCTCATACTCCATTGACTGACCTTTGGCGGAGGGAATCAGCTTCGTACCGACCGGCTTGCCGTCCACCCAGGACTTGAAGCTCTTGAACTCGGTGGTCACTATGGGCCGTGCGGAATCACCCCACGACCACTCAGGGAAGCCCATCTTGACGGTTGTCGCCGGCCCTTCATTCTTGAACACAAACTCACACCGCACCTTGACATCGTCCCGGCCAATGCGAGCATCGACCTTCTCCCTAACCATCCGTATCGACGGATGGCTATCCATGGGAGCGACCGCGCCTCCGACGCCGCGGACCGCAGCATCATTGGCGCAGGCAACAACAGACAGACTCACCAGTAACACCGTCAAAGCGCACTTCATGAACTGCCTCCTGTTTGAGCTATGGGACGGACTCAGTACTTCATCCCCAGGAAGTTCCGGAGCAGGCGCTTGCCGTCCTGCGTGAGGATCGACTCGGGGTGGAACTGGACGCCCTCGACGATGAACTCCTTGTGCCGCACGCCCATGATCTCGCCGATGTCGGTCTCGGCGGTGATCTCCAGGCAGTCCGGGATGCGTCGTCGCGCTCGATCACCAGCGAGTGGTACCGGGTCGCCTCGAACGGGTTCGGCAGGCCCTCGAAGACGCCCTTGCCGTCGTGATGGATCATCGAGGTCTTGCCGTGCATCAGCCGGCCTGCGCGGACGACCTCGCCGCCGAACGCGTATCCGATGCTCTGATGGCCCAGGCAGACGCCGAGGATCGGCATCTTGCCCGCGAAGCGCTGGTGATCGTCTCGACCGAGATGCCGGCCTCCTTCGGCGTGCACGGGCCGGGCGAGATCACGATGCGGTCGGGCTTCAGCTCCTCGATCTCGTCGATCGTGATCTTGTCGTTGCGGTACACCTGAAGCTCCTCGCCCATCTCGCCCAGGTACTGGACCAGGTTGTAGGTGAAGCTGTCGTAGTTGTCGATCATCAAAATCATCGTGTACCTCATTTTGGAACACAGATGGCACAGATTGCAGAGGATGACATGGATAAAGGCATTATCCGTATTATCTGTGTTCTGATCCGTGGAATCTGTGTTCTAATCCAATCCCTGCTGGGCAAGCTCGATGGCCTTCAGCATCGCTCCGGCCTTGTTCATGCGTCTCCTGGTACTCGTTCTCGGGCACGGAGTCGGCGACGACTCCGCCGCCCGCCTGCATGTATGCCATGCCGTCCTTCACCAGGATCGTGCGGATGGTGATGCACGTGTCCATGTTGCCCGAGAAGCTGAAGTAGCCGATCGCGCCGGCATACGTCCCGCGCCTCGTCGGCTCAAGCTCGTCGATGATCTCCATCGCCCGGATCTTCGGCGCTCCGGAGACTGTTCCCGCCGGGAAGGTCGCCCGCAGCACGTCGAACTGGTCCTTCCGTCGGCGAGTTCGCCTCGGACGTTCGAGACGATGTGCATCACGTGCGAATAGCGCTCGATCGCCATCAGTTGATCGACCTCGACGGTGCCGAACTTGCAGACACGGCCGATGTCGTTCCGGCCGAGGTCGACGAGCATGATGTGCTCGGCGCGCTCCTTCTCGTCCGCCAGCAGTTCCTTCTCGAGCGCCTGATCCTCTTCCTCGGTCTTCCCGCGTCGCCGCGTGCCCGGCGATCGGCCGCGTGGTGACCTCGCCTCGCTCCTCTGTGACCAGGATCTCGGGCGACGAGCCGATCAGCTTCAGGTCGTCGTAGTTCAGATAGTACATGTACGGCGACGGGTTGACCGATCGCAGCGCCCGGTAGACGTCGAACGGATCCGCCTGGAGCGGGACCGAGAGCCTCTGCGACGGCACGATCTGGATGATGTCGCCGGCCTTGATGTATTCCTTGGCGGCCTCGACCATCTTCTCGTACTGCCCCTTGGTCATGTTCGAGACCGGCTTGAGCGCCTTGCCCTTGCTCTCTTTCGGCGTGACGGCGGGCAGAGGCTGATGGAGTCGGCCGACCACCTCATCGATCTTCTCGCAGGCGAGCGCATAAGTCGTCGCGGGATCCGAGCCGACCTCCGGCGTGCAGACGACTTTGATGCGGTGCTTGACGTGATCGAAGACGAGCAGAATATCGGTGAGCAGGAAGAGCGCGTCCGGGACTTCGAGGTCGTCAACCGTCGTGTCCGGAAGGTTCTCGAAGAATCGGACGGTGTCGTAGCCGATATATCCAACCGCGCCGCCACAGAACCGAGGCAGTTCCGGGTCATCGACGTAATTGTACCGGGCGAGCAGTTTCTCCAGAACGTGCAGCGGGTCCTCGCCGTCTTTGAGCTGCACCTTGTCCGCGCGCCACCGCTCGACGGTCTGCACCTCGCGTCCCTTGCTCTTCATGACGAGGAACGGATCGGTGCCGAGGAATGAGTAGCGGGCCATACGCTCGCCGCCCTCGACGCTCTCGAGCAGGAAGGAGTACTTCCCCCGCGCGATCTTCCTGTAGGCCGAGACCGGCGTCTCCATGTCGGCAAGGACCTCGCGATAGACGGGAATGAGGTTGCCCTGCGCCGAGCGTCGGATGAACTCTTCTTTGGTGGGATGGTACATTGTCGCCTGCCCCCGGACGATTGGAATGTGAACGTATTTTAACAGAACTCATCCGTTCTGGTCAATGCCTCACAAACTGGTTGACGTCTCGTCGATTCACTGCTACAATCGGGGCGTATCACTCGGCTACTCCACGTGTGATCGTTTCCCACCAAGACACGTAACTCAAGAACTACTCTCCCAAGGCCACCGGCGATCAGGTGGAACCGAGTGAAAATATCTCATGGGAGGGATGTGCATGAAAGACCATAGTCTTTCGACCAGGTTCGCTCTGCCCCTTATCGTCCTGCTGTGCCTGCTACTGAGCGGCATAGCTCATGCCGGGGCAGTCGTGTTCTTCAGCCAGGACGGTAGATTGACCGCCGTAGATGACCCCAGCGTCATGGACCCCGTGTCCGCACTCAACGCACTTGTCGCCGGCCCGTCGGCATGGGGGCTCGTCTCCTCGATTCCCGCCGGTACTAAGCTGAGGAACATCGACATTACCGCGGATGGTGTGACTGTCGACTTCTCCTCGGCGATACTCGCCGGACTCGACGAGGTTGCGGTCGAGTCGATCTTCAAGCAGGTCAACTGGACGATGCGCCAGTTCCGGCTGGACAAGTCGGTCAAGCTTACGGTGAACGGCAAGCTGCTCTCCGACTACCTTCCGCCAACTCCGCAGATCGAGCCCGCCGCCGCAACGATGATGGCGGTCGAGGCGACGACCTTGACCGGAAGCCTCTCCGACAGGAGCATCACGCTTTCCCCGGGGCACGGCCTGTTCTGGAATGGCAGCGGCTGGTATACTCAGCGGCCGGCCTACTGTGCGCCGTTGAACCAGGAGGACTACCACAACCTGGAGATGTGCCAGTACCTGAGGGTCTTCCTCGAGAATGACGGGATGCTCGTCAAGGTACCCCGCGAGACCGACAAGAATGCTCCGGGCAACTACAATGGGTTCCCCTGGTGGCAGATGGCCTCGCCGTACTACCTTCAGGCGCAGGGCTACCCCTGCTCGGTCTACGGCAGCTACAGCGGCTGCTCCCTGGGCGACGGCGCAACCGAAGTGAACGACGACATCCGCGCCAGGCCGCTCGCATCGGACCTGGACAACACTGACATCTACATCTCGGTCCACACCAACGGCCTGGCCGGCAACTGCTATGGTGGCTCGTGCCCGACCGGTACGGAGACCTATTACGATCTTACCAGCAAAGAGCACAAGAACTACGGCGTGGTCAGCCAGACCCTTGCCAATGCGGTGAACCCCGCGATCATGAGCGCCATCGTGGCGAATGTCGACGGGACCTGGACTTGCCATGGAGCATGCACGAAGGACTCCGCCGGCAACTATGGCGAGATCCGCATCCCGGACAGAGCAGCGGTCCTGGTCGAGTTGGCATTCCACGACAGTTGCGACAGGGATGCCGACATCAACCACCTCCGCGACAACTTCTTCCGCTCGGCGGCGATGTGGGGCATCTACAAGGGCGTCTGCGACTACTACGGCGTCGCTCCGACATGGGGTTTCTACTCGTCCGAGTACGTCAGCGATGACATCCCGGCCACAATGGCTCCCGGTGAGGTCCGCCAGGTACACATCACGATGCGCAACAAGGGCGGCGTCTGGAGTGAGGCCCGAGCGTTCAGGCTCGGCGCGGTCGGCGATACCGATCCCTTCAGCACGGCCACGAGATACACCATCGCCGGCGAAGTGGGACCCAGCGGCGAGTACACCTTCGCCCTGAACTTCACGGCTCCCACGACCGAAGGCGACTACCTGACCGACTGGCAGATGGTTCGCGACGGGGTGACCTGGTTCGGCGCGACTCTGAGCCACCCGGTCCACGTCGGAGCCCCGGACACCGAGCCGCCGACCGTTCCGACGAATCTCGCGGCCAATGCCGTGTCCGGTACTCAGGTCGATCTGACCTGGACGGCCTCCACCGACAACATCGGTGTCACCGGCTACAATGTCTACCGAGACTCGGTGAATATCGGTTCGAGCGCGACTACATCCTACTCAGACACGACCTGTTCGCCGAACACGACCTACACCTACGAGGTGACGGCATACGATGCGGCGGAGAACGAGTCCGGGATGAGCACTCCGGCAGTCGTGACGACCCCTGGTGACACGACTCCGCCTGTGATCTCGAACGTGGCGGCGGTCGGGAGCAGGACGACCGCCACGGTCACCTGGAATACCGACGAGCCGGCCACCAGCCAGGTGGAGTACGGCCTGACAACCGCCTATGGGAGTCTGACGACAATCGACACCAACCTGGTGACCGGGCATTCCGTCGGACTGAGCGGTCTGACTCGGCGGACAACGTATCACTACAGGGTAAGGTCGAAGGATGCGGCGCAGAATGAGGCCGTCTCCGGGGACTACACCTTCGCGACGAACTGAGGAAGGTGCTCCATAGGGGAGGCCTTCAGCGGCCTCCCGGTTCGGAACGGGTTCCGTAGTGGAGGCCTTCAGCGGCCTCCCGGTTCGGAACGGGTTCCGTAGGGGAGGCCTTCAACGGCCTCCCGGTCCGGGCGGGCGTAGAAGCCCGCCCCTACGGTTCCACGGACCATGCAAGCAGAGAGCGGGCCCGCACGATGCGGGCCCGCTCTTTCGAATTCATATCGCCTGAGTAATGGCCGAGGCGCGGCCTTTTACAGCTCCTGCAGCCCGGCGCCGAACTTCGCGTAGCCGGGGATCGAGACCGGAAGCTTTCCGAGCGGGCTGATCTTCCCGAAGATCATGTCCGCGGCCGCCTGAACGGTTGCGTCGGGGTAGCCGTAGGTGGCCAAGCCCGCCTTTGCCTCCGGATAGTGCCTCAGGTCATAGGGCTCTCTCGCCGCGATGATCACGGCCGGCTTCCCATTCCCATTCCCGTTACCATTGCCACCTTTGCACTCAGGGTCTTCCTTGATCAAAGCGCGTGTCCACGGCTCTGACGGGCAGGTCGTCAGTATGACGATCTTCGACTGCTTCATCAGTTCCTTGACCTGCGCGAGTTCCTTCTCCGTCGGCTCATTACTGATGCGCGCCAGCCTGGTGTTGGGGTGATACTTCCTCATCGCGGTGGCGAACTGCTCGGTAGCCGGATGGAGGCCCGCCACGAGGATCTGATCGGTGTTGCCGAGCTTCAGCGGGAGGACGGCCCCTCGTTCCTCAGGACGGTGACCGACTTCTCAGCTATCTCGCGCTCCAAACCTCTGTTGATATCCGTGCCGACTGACTGCCTGATCGAGGTGAGATCGGTCTCGCGTCTCGCATCGAGCCCGAACTTCTCCTTGGCAGCTAGAATCCTGTTCACGGACTCGTCGATCCGTTGCTCGGGGATCTCTCCCGACTCGACCGCCTTGACCAGCGCGGTGCGGATCTGTGCCTGGACCTCCAGCGTGTGGCATGCCAGCAGGATATCAGTTCCCGCCTTCACGGCCATGACCGCCGCCTCGACAGCGCCGAAGTTGTCCGCGATCGCCTTCATCTCCATGCAGTCGGTCACGATCAGGCCCTTGAACTTCATCTGCTGCCGCAGCAATTCGGTGATGACCGCGTAGGACAGTGTGGCGGGATACTGAGCGTCCAGCGCTGTGAAACAAATGTGTGAGGTCATCACCATCGCCACGCCGCGTCGAATGCACGCTTTGAACGGCTTCAGTTCGACGGCATCGAGCCGCTTGCGGTCGTATGGGATGCTCGGGAGCGACATGTGGGTATCGGTCGAGGTATCGCCATGGCCCGGGAAATGCTTCACGCACGCCAGCACTCCGAGCGACTCAAAGCCCTCGATCGCAGCGACGCCGAGTTCCGCAACCAGTTTGGGCGACTCGCTGAACGACCTGATGCCGATGATCGGGTTCAGCGGATTGTTGTTGACGTCCACACACGGCGCGAAGTTCATGTTCACGCCGACGGCCATCAGCTCGCGGGCGATCGCCTTGGCGGAGTCGCGGGCGAAGTCGACCGAACGCGTCGCGCCGAGCGCCATGTTGCCCGGGAAGGTCGTGAAGGGGTGCTTCATCCGAGTGATGAGGCCGCCTTCCTGGTCCGCCGAGATGAACAGCGGCTTATCGGAGCGGGCCTGCAGTTCGTTCAGGGTAACGGCGATCTGCTCCGGGTTCTGGACGTTACGCGTGAGAACGATGATCCCACCGACCTTGAAATCGTCGACCAGAATCTTGGCGTGCGTGCATACACTCAGGTTGTCATGCTCAGCCTGACCCTGCCAACCGAACATCAGCATCTGGCCGATTTTTTCCTTGATATTCAATGTTTTGTATCTGTCCTTCCACTACTGGCCGGCACTGAGGCGCGGCCACCACGTTTGATCCGTGCCGTAGGGGAGGCCTTCAACGGCCTCCCGCTGGGCGGGCGCAGAAGCACCGCCCCCACGGGTGACGGGTGCCGTAGGGGAGGCCTTCAACGGCCTCCCGCCGGGCGGGCGTAGAAGCACCGCCCCTACCTCTCTGAATTCGCCAGCCTCGTCATCGTGAGAAACGCGCGGTACACTTCCATGAAATCGTCGGAGGTGTACGTCACAGCGGTCGCGTCCGTTCTCTTGGCACCAGGCATCACGCCTGCCGCGTCTGCCAGGCCTGCATTGTTAAATGTTAACTCTATCTCCACCGGCGGCTCGAGCGTGAACGGCTCGAACTCGGGAAGTCGCTCCAGCACTCCGGTCGCCGCTTCCTTGATCTTCTCCCGCGCGACTGTCGGATGCAGGCAGCTCGCGGCGTATCGGGTGATCGGCTCCTTGACCGCGACCGTCTCGACCGTTCCGATATGCGCCAATGCCTCCCGACACACGACGGAATCCCCAGTCACCATCACCACCGGGACGCCGAAGTATCCCGCGACGGCCGAGTTGATGCCGACCTCACCCACGATGCGCGAGTTAAGTTTCGCGGACCACACCATGCCGTTGTAGGTGTGACTAAGGACGCCCGCGGATCCCGCGCCGGCATGGTAGCCGATCAGTATCGCGGCATCGAACGACTCGTCGATCCCCTGCATCATCGACAGCGGCTGGGAGTGGCCGGAGGTCAACCGCACGCGGGGATCCATATCCGCGATCTTGATGTTTCGCCCGCCGCCGTGCGAATCGTTCACGAGCACCTCGGTCGCGCCGCCCTCGAAAAGTCCCTCGGCGGCGGCTCGGGCCTCCCCGGCCATCAAGGCGCGCGCGTCCTGATACTCAGGGTTGCCTGATGAGGTCTGCTCCCAGTTTACGACGCCGCTTATGCCTTCCATGTCAACGGACACGAAAACTTTCACCGAACAGACCTCCGCGCGTCGAATGATTGACGGCTTCGCTAATTATACCTGCGGTAGGTCGATTAGTCAAGACAAAATGTAAACGTTTACGGAAAACCTTTGCGGCGGTGCTCGGTGAGCAGTAAACAGTGAACCGTGAACGGTCTGGCGGACCGCGAGCGCACGAAGATGTCCCCCTTGCGAAGGGGGACCGGCCTCCGGGCCGAGGGGGTCTGCAGCCTAAGGTCTAAAGTCCAAAGTCTACAGAGGCTTGATCTCCGTCACCCGGATCGTCGGATGCAGGCCGAAGTTGTTCAAGCCGAAGTGGCCAAGGACTGAAGACGGGAGGACGCCAGGATCGTGGAGGAACAAAGCAGGAAGCCAACAGCCATTGACAGAACTACTCACATGAAAGGTGGTCGACTCAGTTGGGCAATGGCTATCGTCAAGAAGTCTTCAACGTCTTGCTTGCGCAGCTTCTTCAAGAGCGTGGCGCCATTTCCGCGCCGGAGAACGTCATCAAAGCGTCCGCGTCACGGGCACGCAGGATGCCTGACGTTATAGTTGATTTCTACGGCCTGCGCACCGCTATCGAGGGTGAGGTGGATGATCAGGTCAACGCTGAGTCAAAGGCGATCGACTCAGCGCGGAGACGCGTTGCTGAAGGAATCGCTCATATTGGAGTTGCGGTGATCTATCCCGCTCGTCTGCGCAACACGCCATTCGCTGATCTCAAGCGCCAGATAGAGAATGTGGAGTTGTCCATAGCAGTAGTCACTGAATCCGAGGAGACCGGATTCGCCAAGGGTAACGTAGACTACCTGGAACGGGCTTTACGAGGCGCCTTCGATCAGCTTGTTCAGGAGGATGTGGTCTCCAAAGCGGTGGCGCAGCTTGATGCCGGGATTGAGGTGTTCGCGAGCGCGGTCATGGCTAGGCCCGGTGTTGTTGGTCGTATGGCAAAGACCCTTGGCATACGCGATCTGCCGTCAAAAGAGGCTCCCGATGGAGAAGGGGACGACTAGTTGGCTACTAAGCTATCCGCTTCACAAGCAAATGCCGTAAGCCGTATCAGCGGTCTGGTATTGACAAACGCCATGATCTTCCAGGAGATGCTGGCGGAGCATGACGCTCGTGTATTGCCGCTGCAGAAGGTCTTAGACGATCCCAATCCGGCAAGAAGTCTAGGCGACCATTGGAAGTTCATCATGGATGAGATCAACTATCATCCTATATTTCATGTGTCTCGCGAACTTCTTCTTGATCTTACTGCAGCCAGGGAAATCCATGCCGCGTTGAAACAGCTTGCCAACACGGCGTTGAAGATCGTGAGCAATCGTGCAGCCCTTAGACACGATCTCATGGGTAGGGTTTACCATCGTCTGCTCGCTGATGCCAAATACCTGGGCACGTACTATACAAGCATACCCGCAGCCAGTCTCCTACTGAGGATCGCCCTTCGCCCTGACGTATGGGACCTCAAGTGGGACAGTCTTGACGCACTCAGGCGATTTCGCATCGCGGATTTGGCATGCGGTACGGGAACCCTGCTGATGGCATCTGCAGATACGATAACCGACAACTACGTTCAGGCATCGGCCGAGCAGGGCGGCAACATCGAGATGTCTGCATTACAGGCCGCCCTGGCTGAAGATATCCTGTACGGGTATGACGTCCTGCCTTCCGCCCTCCACCTTACGGCGTCCACACTTGCACTGAAAGCTCCCGATGTAGTGTTCACCCGAATGAACCTTTTCAGCTTGCCCCTGGGCGGACCCGATCGCAGGTTAGGTAGCCTTGAACTGCTTGGGTCAGAAGGTGTAGGCCTCAAACTCGACCTATTTGGTGGTCAGAGCAGCCCACATCAGGTTCACACCCGCGCGGCTGATCAGGAGGCTATCGCAAAGCCTCCGGCGATGGACCTATGTGTAATGAATCCCCCGTTCACTCGTAGTGTAGGCGGCAATCTGCTATTTGGATCGGCACCGGCCGAAGAGCGACGGGAGATGCGTGAGGAACTCAAGAGACGGGTCAAAGAAGCTGGTGCACTGGCTAGTGTTACAGCCGGTCTGGGCTCGGTGTTTGTCGCCATCGCGGATCGGTATATCAAGCCGGGCGGCAGGCTCGGGCTCATCCTGCCAAAAGCAGTGCTCTCTGGAGTTGCCTGGGGCAAGACGAGGCAACTACTTCGAAATAAGTACCGCGTTGAGTACATCATCAGCAGCCACGATCCATCACGGTGGAACTTCTCCGAAAGCACGAGCCTTAGCGAGGTTCTGCTCGTTGCAGTCAAATCTAGCAACGGCGATTCCAACGGAGGTCAAGCCTCTACCATAGGCGTGAACCTGTGGCGAAATCCCACCACGTCCTTCAATGCACTTGCTGTCGCAAGTGAGTTGCTTAGGAGTAGTCCGCCGGACATACAGAACGGTCAAGGCGCGGCCTATCTGTGTCTCGGAGAAGAGAAGATGGGAGAAGCGATATCCATCCCATGGGACCAACTTAAGCAGCATATCGGTTGGCTACTCCCTTGCGCTTTTGCGCAGTCAGACTTGGTCCGCGTTGCCACCCATCTGATCCAAAACCGAGTCTGGATCCCGGGTTGTAAAGGGCTCACACCGATTCCGCTGTCGCCCCTGAACCAGTTTGGCAAGCTCGGGCCCGATGCTCGCGATGTTCACGACGCATTCAGCTTGACGGCCACCCGCACGGCCTACCCAGCGTTCTGGGGGCACGATGCGAGCGAGGTGACCACTCTGGACCAGAAGCCCAATCGCTACCTCGCGCCCCTGCCCGAAGCCAAGGAGGGCCGGAGTCTTCGAAAAGCCACCGACCTTTGGCCGTTGGCAGGCGGCCTGCTTCTTGCAGAACGCTTGCGAGTGAACACTCAGCGGTTGGCGGCTGTGCGATTGCCTGAGCCTGTGCTGTCCAGCGTGTGGTGGTCGTTCTCCTTCTTTGAACAGAGTAAGTCCGCCGATTATGGCAAGGCGTTGTCTTTGTGGCTCAACTCTACACTAGGATTGCTCTTACTGCTGGCTCATCGCGAGGAGACAGAAGGGGCATGGATGAAGTTCAAGAAGCCAGTCCTAGCCGCCCTTCCCGTGCTCGATGTCGGCCTGCTATCAAACCGGCAGAGGAAAGGCCTGTCGTCGGTCTATGACCGCATAGCCAACACACCTCTACAGCCATTCCACCACATCGGGGATGATCCCGTCCGCGCCGAGATAGATCAGGCGATCGGGGAAGTCCTGGAACTGCCGGACTTGTCGGTTCTGCGTTTGCTGCTTGGCCAGGAGCCGGTCGTTTGCCTGAAGCGCCTCTAGCCACGACCGCCTCGGTTTGGGCATGATACTCAATACCGTTACGTTGCCGCTCCTGAGTACCGCGCGAACTCGTCGTCGGCCCAGTGCTCCCACTCGGGCTCGACCGCGAGGGAGCGCACGTCGCCATAGTGCCCGCAGATGAACCCGCCACCGCGGCTGCCGAGCTTGTCGATCAGCTCACGGGCACGCGCTCGGATGTACGGCTCGTCACCCGTGGGCAGGTCGCGCTGGATGTCCACCGGCGACCAGATCGCGGTCCTGCCGTGACACGTCTCGGCGAGGAAATCGAGGTCGGAGAGCGTCGGCTGATCGAGCTGCAGGACCTTGACCCCCATGTCCACGAGGCTCGGGATGATGTCCTTGATGTATCCGCAGGAGTGCATCCATATCGCGATGTCGTGGCTCTTCGCGTGGCCGACGATCTCGCGGAATCCCCACTCGAACATCTCGTGCCAGAGCGTCGGCGAGACCAGCAGCCGCTCCTGAGTGCCCCAGTCCTCGCCGAACATCACGCCGTCGCAGTCGGTGGTCGCCCACTGATCGATGCACCGCTTGAGGAGATCGACGACGTTGCGCTGGAGGGCGTTCACCTCGTCGGGATAGAGCAGCACGTCCGCGAGGAATTCCTCGACCCGGCGCATGTATCGCATGATCGCGAACGGGAATCCGGGCAGATGGCCGATGTGATACTTCTCGGGGTTCTCGGCGAATGTCTGCCGAGGTTTGTCATATCGCAGAGGGAGGTCCATGCGGGGCATCTGATAGGCCGCGATCTCCGACCAGTCCTTGATGACGCCCTCGATGACCTCGCCGCGCGACGTGTTCGGCAGGCATTTCCAGACGTTGTGCCACTCGTCCTCCCACTGCTTGCAGTCCTCGAACTCCCAGGTGCGATACGGCTTCCACTCGGGGTCGGCGGAGATCCCCGCGCCGCAGAAGTCGTTGGTGTATGGGGCGGGAAGCGACATCGGACACCGGTCCGGGTTCTCGAAGTCGATGCACCGCTTGACGCGCTCTCTGCTGTTCATGGTTACCTCCACAGGTCGTCGTAGGGGCGAACCATCGGTTATCGAATCGTACACTTTGCCGAAAGCGGTAGCCGATGATTCGCCCCTACAGTGGCAGGGTTACACGCGGGCGGCGGGAGTTCCTCCGATCTGGTATAATGGCGCAACACGCTTTGAGAGGAATCCGACATGATCATCATCATGCGAACCGAGGCGACGCCGGAGCAGGTCCAGGAGATCGAGAACGAGATCCAGCGGATGGAATGCAAGCCATTCATCAACCCCGGCGTCGAGAGGAAAGTCATCGCCGTATTGGGGGCCCTCGATGCGAAGAAGGGCGACCTGGTCGAGCATTTCAGCGCGTTTCCGGGCGTCGCGCGGGTGGACCTCATCTCGCACCTCTGGAAGCTGGCCTCGAGGGAGTACCATCCCGCCGACTCGGTGGTCGATGTCGCCGGGGTGAAGGTCGGAGGGAGCGAGGTCGTGGTCGCGGCCGGACCGTGCAGCATCGAGACCGAGGCGCAGACGATCGAGCTGGCGCAGATGGTCAAGGCGGCCGGCGCGAAGTTCCTACGCGGAGGCGCATTCAAGCCTCGGACCTCGCCCTATGCGTTCCAGGGGCTCGGCGAAGAGGGCCTGCGGTTCATGGCGAAGGCGCGCGAGGTGACCGGCCTCCCGGTCGTGACCGAGGTCATGGACACGCATGAGGTCAATCTGGTTGCCAAATACGCCGACGTCCTGCAGATCGGCACGCGAAACATGCAGAATTACGCTCTCCTGAAGAAGGTCGGCACGCTCAAGAAGCCGGTCCTGCTGAAGCGCGGACTCGGCGCGAAACTGAAGGACCTGCTGATGTCTGCCGAGTACATCATGTCGGAGGGCAACCCGAATGTGATCCTCTGCGAGCGCGGGATCACGACATTCGAGGATTCCACTCGGAACACGACCGACATCAACGCGATCCCGGTGCTCAAGCATTGGACGCATCTGCCGGTGATCCTCGATCCGAGCCACGCGACCGGCGACTGGCGGTACGTCGGCCCGATCTCGAAGGCGGCGGTGGCGTCGGGGGCGGACGGGCTGATCATCGAGGTGCATCCCGACCCGATCCATGCGATGAGCGACGGCCCGCAGTCCCTCACACCGGAGAAGTTCGCCGCGCTGATGGATCAGATCCGCCGTGTGGCCTCAGCGGTGGACAGAAAGCTCTAGAACACAGATTGCACAGATGAGAAGGCGGATTATACGGAGAAAAGCTTTCTATCAGGAAGCCAGGAATCAAGGAATCCAAGAGAATTGGAAATCCAGCTTTTACCTTCCTGCCTTCCTGGTTTCCTCATAGATGAATCCGTGCTATCCTCTGCCATCTGTGTGATCTGTGTTCCCCCGAGGTTTGCATGGCGAAGGTTACGCTTATCAACCCGAATCGGATGAAGCCGGCGGTGGCGCCGATCGCGCTCGACTACATCGCGGACTGGCTCGATATCGCCGGGCATGAGGTCTCGATCCTCGACCTCTGCTTCTCTCAGGACTGGGGCGCAGATGTCGATGCCTACTTCGCCGACTGCCAGCCCGACCTCATCGGCGTCACGATCCGGAACACCGACGACTGCTACTTCGCGAGCCGCGACTTCTTCGTCCCCTACTACAAGGAGGTCATCGACCGCATCAGGTCGCAGACGCCCGCCCCGATCGTGCTCGGAGGCGCGGGACTCTCGGTCGTCCCCGAGGCGATCCTGGAGTTCACCGGCGCGGACTATGCGATCGCCGGCGACGGCGAGGTATCGATGCCCCTGCTGCTTCACTGCATCGCTTTCGACCTGCCGATATCCCCGTGCTGGGGGATCGTCTGCCGGACGCCAGAGGGTATCCACACCGAGCCGCCGATGTGGATCAACGTACTGACCCATTCACCGCGAACCAGGCGCTGGCTCGACAACAAGCGCTACTTCAACGAAGGCGGTCAGGCAGGGATCGAGACCAAGCGCGGGTGCGACCGCAAGTGCATCTTCTGCGCGGATCCCATCGGCAAGGGAACCGAGTGCCGTCTGAGGCCCCCGGCGGGCGTCGTGTCGGAGATCAAGGCGCTGCTCGACCAGGAGATCGATGTCTACCACCTCTGCGACTGCGAGTTCAATATCCCGATCTCACATGCGGAGGACGTATGCCGGGCGATCATCGAGGCGGGCCTCGGGGAGAGAATCCGTTGGTACACGTATGCCAACCCCAAGCCGTTCACCGACGAACTCGCCGACCTCATGGTGCGCGCCGGATGCCGGGGGATCGACTTCGGCGCGGATTCCGGCGACGACAAGGTCCTGCGCTCGCTCGGGCGCGACTTCAACTCGGACGACGTGCGCCGAACCGCCGAGATCTGCCATCGCCACGGGATCACCTTCATGTACGACCTGCTCATCGGCGGCCCGGCGGAGACGAATGAGTCCGTCAAGCGCACGATCGACCTCATGAAGCGGATCGAGCCGGACCGCGTCGGCGTCTCGATCGGCGTGCGGGTCTACAACGGCACGGCGCTCGGGGAGATGGTTCGCAGGGCGGGTGTCTCGGCCTCGAACCCGACGCTCCATGGGACCATCGAGGGGAACGAGAGCTTCCTCGCGCCGATCTATTACCTCTCGCCGGCGGTGGGGATGGAGGTCTTCGGCTTCGTGGACGAACTCATCGGCGGCGACCCCCGCTTCCTGCATGCCTCGCCCGCGGAACTCGAGGGCAACTACAACTACAACGACAACACAGTGCTCGTCGACGCGATCCGCCAGGGCTTCCGAGGCGCGTTCTGGGACATCCTCCGCCGGGTACAGGCGGGTGAAGAACCTTCCTAGCAGCCCCGCCTAATCCTGAGTGCGCCTCTGGGCGTGTAACGAAGCACGGTGGAATGAGGCCGTCCTTCGTTACACGCCCAGAGGCGCACTCAGGATTAGGCGGTTCCCTCGGAGTTACGAACTATCAATGTAACGAACTGTCGCTTCCTTCCGTCTAATCGGTAAACTCGGTGGAGCGGCACTGTGAAAACGAGATACCTTCTTCTCTGCGCACTGGTCGTGGCGATCGGTGGATCCATCTTCTGTGCGGGTACCTGGTTCGGCAGGCGACAGGCGCCCCGGCAGATGCCCGGAACAGTCCGCGCACAGTCCCCCAAGAGCACCAAGCAGCCTCCCAAGCCTGAGCATCCATCCGCCAAGCCTACCCCTGAAGCGACCAAACCGGCAGCCGGGCCTTCCCATCCCAGAGCCCGGAGCACCGTCAAGGTAACCGTCAGCGACAAGGAATACGCACGCGGGAAGGTGATCGATCCCTCGGGCAAGGCGCTCGCGGGGGCCGAGATCACGATCGGCGGCGCGTGGGTGACTCACGCCGTTACAGACTCCGATGGCAAGTTCCGGATCGAGGTCCCGCAGCTCGAATGGAAGCCTGGCGGGTGAGGCCCCCAGGGATGCACGGCCGGTTCGGTCGTGATGCATATCGAGCACACGGAGAAGAAGCTGGGCTTCGTCCAGGAGATCGATCGCTACCAACTCATCGGCAAGGGGATCACGGTCAAAGCCGTCCCCGCCCACTCGCCGAAGGTCACTGTCATGGACGTCTGGTGCAAGCCGATTCCCAATGCGGAGATATGGCTGCGTGAGTTCTACGGCCTGGGCTGGGATGACATACGATGCGGCCAGACCGATGCGAACGGCGAGTACGTCGTCCCCGCGGTCTATGTTGGCGGGAAGTATGCGTTCCGTGCGGTCGTTCCGGGGTTCTATGGCTATGGGTCCGGCGGGCCGTGCGTCGGCAGCGAGAACTGGATCGACAATGTCGAGGTCATGCTGGACGCCGCGGAGCACGAGCGCAAGGGCAAGGTGGTGGATGACAAGGGCAAGCCGATCGCGGGCTTCCGGGTCTACACCGACTTCGGGCCGGAAGCGATCACGGACGCAAAGGGCGAGTTCCTGCTGACCTCGATGCCGAAGGGCCTGGTGATCATCCAAGCACGGAAGGGCGACGTGTGGGGCAGCAATTTCATCAAGTCCCGAGTGCTCGACCCCGACAAAAACCCCATCAGAGTCAGCAAGCTCCCTCCCGGCTTCGACCCCGAGAAGTGGTGATATGGCAAGGAAAGGAAGACTCGCAATGAAGATCATCAGGGCATCTCTGGTTCTCGGTCTGGTCTGCGCGGCCTGGTTCCTGCTCGTGGGACAGCGTCCCACTTCGGCCGCGTCGTTCATCTCGACCGGCGACGGCGGCTGGGAGTGGGTGAAGCCGACGCCCAGCGTGCAGAACTGGCATGCGCTCTTCTTCCTCGACGACAAGACCGGATGGGTTGTCGGGTGGGACTGCGCCATCCTGAAGACGACCGACGGCGGGAAGCACTGGGCGCCGCAGGGACCGAGGATTCGAAGAGGCCTGGACTCGGTCTTCTTTACCGATACGGACCACGGCTGGGCCGCCGGCGAGGGCTTCGAGGGTCGCGATGCCGTCATCCTCAAGACCGACAACGGCGGCGCCACCTGGCGAGTCGTTTATGAGAATGAGAGCGCGGGCCTGCACTCGATATTCTTTGTAAACAATATGGTCGGCTGGGCGGTTGGACGCGATAGCACCATCCTGAAGACCACGGATGGCGGCGAGAACTGGTTCAGACAGGACTGCGGTGTTCCCTTGCAGGACAAGGGCTTCCGATCCTTTGAGGGAGTCTCTTTCCTGAACGAGCGCACTGGCTGTCTGGTGGCGAATATCAACGGAGGGGTGGATGTCTACAGGACAACAGACGGCGGCGAAAGCTGGACGCACAAACCCATTCAGGCTGAGGGCCATCCCCGCAGCATGCAATTCGCCGATGCCAACACCGGCTGGATTCTCACAGGGGCGGTTATCCTCCGAACGACTGACGGCGGCAAGACCTGGTCGGAGATCAGTCTCGACAAGGTGATCCCTCCCGACGAGAGGTTTGCGGGAAACAGGATACTCGAGAGCTTCCATTTCTGCGACGCGCGGAACGGTATGGCAGCCACCAACGGTGGCGCGGTACTGCGCACCAGAGATGGTGGCAAGACATGGGTATTGACCCCCAATGTCGCCGGCGAGACGGTTTCCAGTGCCCATGTGCACATGGTAGATGAGAAGAACGCATGGGCAGCGGGATACGCCGGCCAGATGATGCGGACATCGGATGGCGGAATGACATGGGAGTCGTTGTCGTCGGGCAGGGACGATTTCACGGCCCGCGTTTTCTTCGTCAGTGCGACGGTGGGCTGGGCGGTCGGCTCGATCGAGAACTCACGGGGTCCTGGCGGGGTCTTGCTCAAGACTCAGGATGGTGGGCTGACTTGGAACCGGCATCCTGTGAAGCAATCGAATCGCCTCAATGTCCCCTTCTTCCTGGACACAGAGCTAGGCTGGGTTACCACGACCGAGGGCAATGTCCTCAAGACGACGGATGGCGGAGCGACCTGGCAGGTGCAGTATACGGGTGTGAAGAGCCACCTTACTGGGGTGCACTTCTTGGATTCCCTTGACGGCTGGGGCGTGGGAGTGGACGGGGTCATCATCCACACTTCCGATGGAGGCAAGACCTGGACCAGACTCGAATCCCAAACGATGGACGGTCTCTCCGGCGTATACTTTGCTGACGAGAGAACAGGCTGGGTCTGCGGAAAGAACGGCCGGATCATGAAGACTGCAGACGGTGGCAAGACCTGGAAACGCCAGCCGACTGGAACGGTGGACTTCCTGGCGGACATGCATTTCATGGACGAGAAGACCGGCTGGGTCTCCGGCGCAAAGGGCCGTATCCTCAAGACGACGGATGGTAGCGAGACGTGGACACCACAGAAGTCGGGGAAAGAGGAACAGATCACCGGGATCAGCTTCATCAACGAGAGCGAAGGTTGGGGCGTCGGTCTCGGCACAACAGTGGCGCATACGGTGGACGGTGGGCAGACGTGGTCGGCTCAGGATTATGGGACTTGGAACGGGGTATGGGATGTCGGCTTCACCGATCGAGACAACGGCGTGGCGGTCGGCGGGCCGATTATCCTCCGCACGACGACGGGCGGACTGCCCGGCGCGGTCTGGGCGAAGAAGCAGGAGGACGGGAAGCCTGCGAACTTCGGCCATCTCGTGATCACGAAGAAGTCCGACGGCTACCTCCTCGCTGAGCACCCGGACTCACGGGTCGGCATCCACATCAAGACCGCCGACTCGAAGCCAAACGTCGGCGACTACATCTACATCCACGGCAAGATCGCCACCGAGAACGGCGAGAAGATCATCGCCGCCGACTCGATCGACATCATGTGCGCCGGCTGGGGCATCCTCCCGGAGAAGTAGGTGTTGGGTGTTAGGGAACCGTCAGCCCTGAGTAATGCCGGTGAATGACGGCATGTATCGAAGGGCGGCATGAGGAGCATCAGAGGGTTGGTGGAGGTTCCACCGTCCTTCGTTACATGCCGTCATTCACCGGCGTTACTCAGGACTAGCGGTCTTCAGTCAGGCAAGGCAGAGGAGTAACAAGTGAACAGGAGAAACATCATGCGCTATACATGGAGGACCTTGGCAATCGTCGCCGCCCTGGCTGCCGTGACGATGCTTTTCATCTCACATAACTTCGATGGCGGCGCCATGCGTCTCGACCGGCGACGGCGGATGGGAGCACATGAAGCCCACACCGACGAGCCAGCAGTGGACGGCGGTACACTTCATCGACGACAAGACAGGTTGGGTAGTCGGCCCCCACTTCAACATGCTGAAGACCACCGACGGCGGCAAGAACTGGGCCCCGCAGGGATACACCCTCGACAAGTTCGCATACGACATCCATTTTTCCGACAAGGATCACGGCTGCGTGGTCGGCAGCGGAGGGAACGCCAATCCGGATGGCATCATCCTCAAGACGTCGAACGGCGGAGCCACATGGGAGAAGGTGCTCGACGGCAAGGTGGACGGCCTCCGATCGGTCTGTTTCGCGAACAACAACATCGGCTGGGCAGTCGGCGGGCAGACCAGCCGAGAGGGCATCATCCTGAAGACCACCGATGGGGGCGCAACGTGGTTCGAGCAGGACTGTCCGCTTTCTGTTTCCCTCAAGGCGCAAGACAAGCGGTCATTCGTAGGAGTATCGTTCCCGGATGAGAAGACCGGTTGGGTACTGGCAGGCGTCGGGGGGATGGTCCATCTCTACAAGACGAATGATGGAGGAATGACCTGGTCACACGCATCCCCCACGGCCAAGGGATATCCCGTAGGTATCCAGTTCCTGGATGCCAACACCGGCTGGATTCTTGCCCACCAGGCCATCCTCCGGACGACCGATGGCGGCAGGAGTTGGACCGAGCACCAGTTCGCCGACGTCACTGATGGATGTCACTTCTCTGACGCGCTGAACGGCATCGTATTGATGAATTTCGGCAGCAAGGTGATGCGCACTCGAGACGGAGGAAAGACCTGGAACCTGGTAACGGGGGCGAAACCGTCCGGATTCAGCCCGGATGTCTGTATGGCCGACCAGAAGACCGGCTGGGTTGTGGGAGATCAGGTGATACTCCGAACATCTGATGGCGGCTCGACCTGGCAGTCCCAGACCACGCCTCACGGGGACAATGTATACGGTATTCACTACGTCAACTCTAAGGTCGCCTGTGCCGTCGGTTACGCCCAGACCGAGTCCGGGCCCACTTGCCTCGTGCTCAACACTGAAGACAACTGGCTGACCTGGAGCCGGCAGCTTCTCCCGGTGAAGGGCGGGCTCTCCAAGCTCTATTTCGTAGATGCGAACACCGGCTGGGCATGCGGTCCAACCGGCATGATCGTCGCTACCAAAGATGGTGGAAAGACCTGGCAGGCCCAGGATACCGGAACGGGCAGCGCTTTCGAGGGCCTGTATTTCCTCGATTCGCAGACCGGCTGGGCAATCGGTCAGGAAGGCGCGCTGGTAGCGACATCCGACGGCGGGGCGACCTGGACCAAGCTCAGCACCGGCACGATGGATGACATGGCCGGCGTGTTCTTCCTCGATAAGAACACCGGTTGGATCAGTGGATTGAAAGGCCGAATAATGAAGACCACGGACGGCGGCAGAACGTGGAAGCGCCAGCCCACCGGCACGACGGCGGGCGTGTCCGATGTCTTCTTTGCAGATGAGAGAACCGGCTGGGCCGCGGGAGATGGCACTATCGCGGAGAAAAGAGGCGGCATCCTGCTCAGGACCATCGATGGCGGCAACACGTGGACCAAGCAGGATACCGGGATCAAGGATGGCGAGCCGAACACATTCTGGGTTATTCGGTTTCTCAACCAAAAGGAAGGCTGGATCGTGGGCGGCGCGTTGATTCATACTTCGGACGGCGGACGGAGCTGGAGACCCCAGGCTCCAGGGATGCTTGGGACCTGGGATGTGCAATTCGCCGATGAGGACAACGGATGCGCTGTTGGCCGGGATGAGATCGTTCGCACGACGACCGGCGGGCACCCGGGCGCGGTCTGGGCGAAGAAGCAGGCGGATGGGAAAGATGCCAACTTCGGGCACCTGGTGGTCACGAAGAGGTCGGAGGGCTACCTCCTCGCCGAGCACCCGGACTCACGCATCGGCATCCACGTCAAGGCTTCGGATGCCAAGCCCAATGTCGGCGACTACATCTACATCCACGGCAAGATCGCCACCGAGGACGGCGAGAAGATCATCGCCGCCGACTCGATCGACATCATGTGCGCCGGATGGGGCATCCTGCCGGAGAAGGGTGCTGGGTTGTAGGTGTTGGGTGTTGGGGGAACCGTTAGCCCTGAGTGTGCCGGTGAATGACGGCATGTAGTGAGGGCGGCCAGGCTACGGCTCAGACTTCTTCCAGCAGTTCGACTCGGCGCTTCATCTGAGATGACTTGTAGCCGGCGAGCAGTACCGTCAACGCCGCGAGTGCGTGCTCGGGGGTCACCAGGGGGTCGCGATCCTCGAGGATGCAGTCGAGGAAATCCCGGAGCATGTCGGTCGGCTGATCAACCTCTATGTCGTCCGCCGAGACCTCCCACTTGCGGCCACCGGTGAGCGAAACGGAGAGCTTCGACGGTGGGCTCGTGATGCGAAGCGCCCCATCGAGGCCGTAGACGTCCACACTGAACCCGCAGCCCGCATAGTCCGGCGGCCACGCACTGAACCGAGCGGCCCCGGTGAGCGCAAGGTCGCCCGAGATGTCGTCCATGAACTCGATGCCGAGGAGGGACGTGTCCTCCGCCTTGTGGAGCGGCTCAATTGCGAACCGGGTGCAGATCGCGTTCACCGCGGCGATCTCCCCGATCAGGTAACGATAGAGATCCACGATCTCGGAGCCGCATTCGACCATGATCCCGCCGCCGGCCTTGTCCCACGTGCCCTTCCAGTCGTGCCAGTCATTCATGCGGTCGTAGTCGTCCTTGATCAGCGAGCCGGTCACCAGGTACACGTAGCCGAGTTCGTCGTTCTCGATGAGTTGCAGGGCCATCTGGTTGATGGGGTCATACCGCTGAGGGAGCGAGACGAACAGCCGGCCGGTGGATTCTTCGGACGCCTTGATCATCTCGAGCGCGTCGCGAACCGTGGTGGCGATCGGGGTCTCGCATATGACGTGCTTCCCGGCCTCGAAAGCGGCGAGGGCGATCGCGCTGTGAGTCGTGGGCGGCGATGCGATGAAGACCACGTCCACGCCGTCATCCACGACCAGGCGGTTGTAGTCGTTCACCGAGAAGCTGCAGCCGAACGTCGAGGCGAAAGCGTCCCGGGTCAGCCGGTCCGGATCGGCGACCGCAGTGATCCGCACGTCCGGGTATGCCGCCAGTTCCCGCGCGCGGCGCGTGCCGCTCCTCCCCGCCCCGACTATCCCAACATTCAGCGCCATTGTGTCCCCTCTTGTTTCTAGCCCGTAAGCGAGGGTTCCAAACACCGACACAGCGCTTTGTGTGTGAGTATGGGAGTGGAAGACTGGTCAGTCCGCGGCGAGCGCTTCGAGGACGTCTTCGTCGATGTCGAAGTTCGAGTAGGCCTGCTGCACATCGTCGAGGTCCTCAATCTGGTCCATCATACGGAGCACCTGGGTTGCTTCCTTGCCTTCGAGCTTGACCATGTTCTTCGGCACCATGGTGGTCTCGGCGCTGATGAACTCGATCCCCGCGTCGATCAGTGCCTGGCGCACGTTCGGGAGGTCTTCGATCGATGATAGCACCTCGTATGTATCGCCTTCGGTGCTGATGTCATCCGCGCCGGCATCGAGAGCCGCCAGCATGAGGGTGTCCTCGTCGATCTTGTCCTTCTCGATCGTCACGATCCCCTTGGGGTCGAACATCCAGGCCACGCAGCCCGACTCGCCGAGACTCCCACCGTTCTTGGTGAACGCGGCCCGCAACTCGGCGACGGTACGATTGCGGTTGTCGGTCAGGCAGTTGACCATGACCGCCACGCCGCCGGGACCGTATCCCTCCCAGATGATCTCTTCGAAGTTGGCGCCGTCGACGTCACCGCTTCCACGCTGGATCGCGCGTTTGATGTTGTCGGCGGGCATGCTGTTCTCTTTTGCCTTCTGGATGGAGAGCTTGAGGCGGTTGTTGGCATCCGGGTTGCCGCCGCCTTCACGGGCCGCGACGATGATCTCGCGCGCAAGTTTGGTGAAGACCTTGCCGCGCTCGGCGTCCTGTTTGCCTTTTCGAAGCTTGATATTATGCCACTTGGAATGACCTGACATGAGCGGAAACTCCCTCGAGACACCCTTCGCCAATTCACCTGTCAAGGGCGAAGCATTGGCTGCCGATATCGCAGGCCTTCTCTGATGCGGAAAGCCAATGCTTCGCCCCTACAACAGACCTCCGTGCAACGGAAATCGATTTCAAGTATAACATGACGAGGCTGACCCGTCAAATCGCCGACAGATCGATCTGTCAAACTCGTCCGAGCAGCGACAAGACGTGCACGCCGAACTCCGGGTCCATCACGCGGGTGGCCTCGATGCCGAGCAGTTCGATGATGACCACTTCGAGCACCAGGTAGACCGACATCGCGATCCGAGGACAGCCGATCATGACCTCTTCGTGATTGCCGATCCCGCCGTGGAAGTGGAGCGACGGCTTGTCATCGATCCAAACGAGCGTCCCGAAGCCGACGAGTTCCCGGGCGTCGTCGAACTCCTTGACGATCGGGACCACCGTGCCGTGGGTGCTCTCCGGCCCAGTGACGACCTTGCCGCTCCTCATGCCACCGACCGCCATCACCGCGCCGACCCTGACGTTCTCCTTCGACGCGATCTCGCTCACCGCGTCGTATATCGACTCGCCGTCACTCAGCCGTGCGAGAAAAACTCGTCCCAATGTGCCTTGTGCGTACTCCATGTTGCCCCTCTCCGTGCCCTCTGTGCCTACGTGGTTCCCCACATCCAACTCCTCGGTTCTTTGCGGGCGAACTCGTTTCCTGCCGATGCCCGCTCGTCCTGAAACGAAAACGGCCTCGATGGGCTATCCCACCGAGGCCGTTCGAATTGAGATGCAACAATCACTATGAACCGGAGGCCGGTTCGGAGGCAACTTTCTCTGCCAGTTGATCCTTCCTCATCAGGCCGGCGACATCGGTTCCACGATGTGCGACGGAGTGCGCCTTGATGGTGAAGCTCTTGCTTACCATGAGCACTTTGAACCCCGCCTTGATCGACTGGTCGATGGTCATCACGCCGTCCTCGAGCTTCCACGTGCTCGAGGCGTCGCGAATCTTGCCATTCTTCCCCAGGCCGAACGGCATCCCACTCACGTCGATCTTGCCATCGAGTTTACCGATGATCGAGCCGTCGTCGCCAACGGTCAGGACCTCGGTGAGCTTATGTTCCTGGTCCTTCGGCTGGTTGCTGACGAGTATCTTACCCTTGCCGGCGATGTCATTACAGACAGTTCCGTCCGCCTGGATGGTGGATGCCATCGTGGTCTCGCCGATGTTCAGGGGCTCGCCGGTCTTCGGATCGAGCCGGTAGTAGGTGAACTTCCCGGTGAACACATTGTCGCCGGTCTTTTCGAACTTGGCGTGAAAATACTTGTTGTCGGCGTCCTTGCCATCGGTGGTCTGCTGGCACGTGCCTATCCACTCTCCGGTCAAACTCTTGATGAAACCCACGGTCTTCTCCTGTTGAGCGCACGTGGCGCCGGACAATGCGGATGCGGCAAAAAGGAGGGCGAGTACGCCGATGGCCAGGTATGTAAATCGAGATGAGCTATGGTCGATGTGAGACAATTTCGAGTCCTCCTGATCTCATCTGTAAGACGGTCCTTTCAGAGTTCATGTTCCGAAGCAAGCATACCTCAAATCGCAGATATGCGCAAGTCAAACCCAGGTAGTCTACAGAATCTAGTACGATAGAAACGACCATCCGGCTCCCCGAAAAGTGAAAAACGCAAAATGCACCATGTGGAGTGCAAAGTTCAGCGCGAAGTTCCGATCGCCACCTGTCAGTGTTTCGTTGTCCATTCTTCATCTCCTGTCTTCCTGCTCTCTCCAAATCGGAGCGAGCACGTCCCAATCCGCATCGGTGATCGGCTCCATCGTGCCGTCTACCGCCGTCAGGAAGTAGAGGCTCGGGACGCCGATGAGCGGCTGCATCTTCGTGTACCGAAGCCATTCGGTATGGCTCGGCGCGCTGGAGTTATCGCAGTCGATCAGCGCATGGGGACAGGCGATGTTGGCGATCCGCGCGCGGTGGATCATCATGTCCACCACCTCTCGGTCACCGGCGTAGATGTCGTTCAGGCGGAGCATGTCCGTGCACTCGGCAAAGTACGGGTTCGCGGTGTGCGTCACCATCAGTGCGTCGGGCTTGGCGGCCTTGAGGGCGTTGTAGACCTGTTTCGCGAGCGACTTCTGCATCTCAATGCCCCAGATGCCGCTGCGTGTCCGAAATCCCTCGCCCACCGGAATGCCGGTCCAGTCGAACTTGATGCCGTCGGCATGGTAGCATCCCGGCTCGTCGGAGATCATTCGGTGGATCATGGACCGGATGCGTTCCTGGTACACCGGGCTCGACGGATCGGCACAGACAGTCCGGCCTTCACGGTCCTTGACGGTTTCCTCGGTGGAGAGTCCCTCGGGGTTCCACGCGCCGAACCAGAGCAGCACGTGGAGGCCTTCTTCGTGCCGCGCATCGATCCAGCCGCGCAGGTCCGGCCACTTGGCGGTCTCTACTTCGCATGTCCCATACTCATTCTGCCACTTATCGTCGATGACGATAATGCCGGGTTTGAGCATTTTCGCTCGTATGATTGCCAGAAAACCGTCGTACATCTCCTGAGTAGCCAAGTCCTGGGTCGTCACTGGAGGGCGAAGCTCCGTCTGAGCCAAGCGTCGGGGCGGCTCAGACGGAGCTTCGCCCTCCAGGGTGCGAGGTGGGAATTCCAGTTTCACGCGCTGGATGCCCTGCTCGCCCCAGCCGCAGAAGATCGGCTTCGACCACCAATGGGCCTGAGGTGGGCGGTTCGGCATCACCAGGCCACGATCCCTCAACCCATCGCAGTGCTGCCGGATCGCCTCGTACTCGTCGCTCGCCGGATGGAAGACGAACTCGGGCGACTTCCATTCGCCGTCGACCTCGGTCATGCCGTCATAGGTGAGCCTGAAATGGAAGGAGTTCGGCGCAGTGATGTACTCGAAGCGGGAGAAGCCGTATTGCCCGGGTTCCGGCGCGACTCCCGCTCCGAGCCATGGCCCGCTGTTGAACCCGAGGCTGTAGCAGAGTGGCGGAGGCGTGAAGATCCAGTGCATCAGGGCATGCTTGTCGGTCGGCTCGTCGGACATCCGGCCGCTGCTGGCGTCGATGCAGCCGTACTGCATCGACTTGTAGTACCGCTGATCGAGGAGCGAGCACTCCGGTGTGAAGTACCGCGAGAAGTCGAAGAACGACCACTTCTGCTGATCGTCCGTGCCGCCGTTGAAGTACCGCAGGCTGCGGAGCGTCTGCCGGCCATTCACCCAGACCTGGTATCGAATCGAATGCGGATCCAGGCGCAGGGTGTAGACCTTCTCATCCCAGAGCGCGCTCGTCGCATGCCAGGTGATGTCCGCGCCGTCGGTTCCTCGAACGATCTGCGGACTCGAGAGCGATTCATCGAGGTCCGACGCCTCGGTGCTGTCGAGCGACGAACCGACCTTCAGGACCGCATAGCGCCTGCCGTCGAGAGATATGGAGATCTTGTCGTCCGTGACCTGAGCGGAATAGCGGTCGAAATCGATGAGCATGGGCGATCCTCGTTGCGGGAGCATTCGGTATCGGCGACCGCAATCCCTTCAACAGGGAGAGTTAGAGGCTGTCATTCTGAGCGTGTTACCGCACTGCATGCAGTCGTTTCCGTGAGAAACCACCGTCAGTCCTAGATCCTGAACCAAGTTCAGGATGACCATGCGCTGTCATCCTGAACTTGGTTCAGGATCTAGGACTGACGGTGGGGGGACTTTCTTAGGAGCATGTCAGTGCGCAGTACGCGCAGTTGTTTCCGCCAGAAAGTCCCGGAAGACCCCTCCCCAGCCCTCCCCGCAACGGAGAGGGAGTTGCACGCGTTGGCAGAGGTACTCCCTCTCCGTTGCGGGGAGGGCTGGGGAGGGGTCTTCCGGCTGCACAACTCGAAAAAACAGTTTATACTGTGACTATGCCCGCGTCTAACTGAATGGAAGCGGAGGGGAACGATTGTCCGAATCGTCCGAGAACCTGGTCGGGTTGGCGACAAGAGGCGACGTCAGATCATTCGACGCGCTGGTCTCGCTGCACCAGGACCGGGTACATGCCCTCGCTTATCGGATGCTGGGAGACGCTGAGGACGCGGCCGATGTCCAGCAGGAGACCTTTCTCAGGGCGTGGCGGAACCTGCGCAAGTTCCGCGGAGACTCGCAGTTCGGGACGTGGCTGCATCGGATCACGGTGAACCTCTGCCTCTCCCGCAAGCGGCGGAAGGGCATCGTTTCCGAGCCGCTGGACGATCATGCTTCCGTGAAATCGAGCGAGCCGGGCCCGGTAGCCTCCCTGGAGCGGGCCGAAACGATCGCGACCGTGCGCCGGGTGCTCGATGCGATGCCGGCCCACCACCGGGTGCTGATCGTTCTGCGAGACATGGAAGGGCGGTCCTATGAGGAGATCGCCTGCGTCCTGGGGTGCAGTATCGAGAGCGTGAGGACCCGCCTGCACAAGGCCAGGAAGCTCCTTCGCGAGAAGATGCGCCCGTATATCGAGGAGGAAAACACATGAAGTATCAGTGCGACCGAATAGCCGATGAGATATGGGACCACGCAGGGGAGGCCCTCCCCGCCAACATCGCCGAGCATATCGCGGGGTGTCCCGACTGCCGGCGAGTGGCGGATGACGCGAAGAAGCTCCTCCCGATGGTGCAGGAGGCATCCTGCGTGCCGGACGCGCCCGACTGCCGGTCAGCGGTGATGGAACGCATCTCCCCGCGACCGGCGACCAAGCCGATCTGGGCGTATGCACTCGCCTCGATCGTCCTGGTGGCCGTGATCGTTACCGGACTGCTCTCGATGCGATCCGGCCCGAGGCAGACTGTCCCACAGATGGCGGATCAACCGAGGCAGGAGATCGTGAAGCCTCAGACTCCGATAGTCGAGAAGCCTGAGGTGTCTGCGCCGGTGGTTGAGACGCAGAAGACGGTGGTTCGGCAGCCGGACGATCGACGACCGAAGCACATGCGCACGGTGCCCAAGCGTACTCCGCCGCAGATCGTGAAGCAGTCTCCCAAGCAGAAGCCTGCGCCGGAGCAGACGCCGGCCCCGTCGCTGGAAATCGTCTCCTACGAGGACGCGCCGGTCGCCGCAGTCGCCGTCACCTGGCCGAGCACCGATCCTCAGTCCGATGGATGGTACGGCTACACAAACACCGACACCGCAACCGGCGAGATCACTACCTGTCGTGTCGAGCGAAGCGGCAATTCCGTGAGCATATATCTGGAATCGAAAGTGCCCGGTGACAACCCGGGCAAGGGGGCTTAGATGATGAAACAAGTTTGCGTCCTGTTACTGCTCTGTTCCGTCCTGCTGGTGTCTTCACAGCCGCTGACCGCATCAATGCCGTCGGTATGGGACAAGCAGGTCAGCTTCGAGTTCAAGGACACTCCCTTCAAAGAGGCGGTCGACACGCTATTCAGGACGGCCGGCATGAACTATGCCTATGCTGGTGCGGTCAGCGATCGAAAGCTGACAATGGTCCTTAGGGAGGTCAGCCTGGGAAGTGCCTTCTGGCGCATTCTGAGTATCGGGGGCGCCACCGCTGATGTTGACAAGAACACGGTTCTTATAAGACCAGCCCGTCCTGCAGATTCCGTCGTGTCGGAACTCCAGCACAAGCTGGTCGAGTCCAAAGTGCAGCTTGCCGTCGAGCTTCGGACTAGGAAAGAAGAGGATCCCGTTGTCCAGAACCTCAGAGCAGCGATCAAGGCTCTGGAAGAGCGGTTCGCCAAGGAGTACGATTTGGCGGTGTGGGCAGAGATCGTCAACGTCGACATGAAGAACATGCCGCTGGATTCCGCACTCGAGCAGTTGCTCAGGGGTACGGAGATCAACTATATGGTTGATCGGGATGTTGCGGCGCTCAAGGTAGCTGCAGTTCTGAAGAACGTGACTCGCGAGACCGCGTTTCGAGAGATTCTCAAGGCATCGGGCGTCGTCGCCACCGTGTCGCCGAATGGCATCTGGCGTATCTCCAGTGCAGGGGCGTGGTACCTGTGGGGTAAATCCACTGACCTGCAAGTCAAGTTGAGCGAGTTGAAGCGCCAGCTTCAGACCGGACCCGCCAAGTCCCCGGACGACAAAGATGTGCTAGCGCTGAAGGCAGCGATTGCAGAACTGGAGACCAAGCTCGCCGAGGAGAACAAGCGCGCTGGAGAGACGATACGACTTGCGCCACGAACCGAGCCCGAGGCCGGAAAGAGCCAGGCATCCTTGACCCGGGTCTTCGCCATCAAGTATATCAACCCAGCCGAACTGCCGCCTCTCGTCTATGCTCTGGGCGCGCAGCAGGTGACAGTCGTGACCGGGGGCAAGCTCGTCGTCCGAGCCACGGAAGAGGTGATGAGTCAAGCCTCGGAGATCATCTCTGAACTCGACCGGGAGACCGCGCTCCCTAGGCCGGTGCGAGTGCAGATCATGGCCACCTATACTATCACGGACAAGGCGGGGAAGAAGGAGGTGCTCAAGGGCGCCACAGAGGGGACACTCCCGGAGGGACAACCGATCTCGCTCGAGATCGCCAGCCAGCCCAAGGACGCGAGCGTTATCCAGTATCCGCTGATACTGGACCTCTGGCTGACCCGCGAGATGGAGCAGGAGGATCGGATAACTCTTCAGGGCAAATGGAACCTGCAGTCTCTGGTCAGAGTTGAACCATCTGGACAACTGAATTCCTTGACCCTGTCAACCGTTCCCGTTGCACTATCAGCCGTCACGGGCAAGCCGATCATTATAGGATCAGGCACATTTGGACGTCCGGGCGGGACGGTTGACTTTGAGGTGACCGCGATCATTACCTACGGTGAGGGCAGGCTCAGGTTGAGGACCGACGATAAGGGTCCGAATCCGGCCAACCAGCGCCCCCCGCTTGTCCATGGAGTCCCTGCAAAGTGATAGCCGAAGCCCATAGGGGAGGTTCTCAACGGCCTCCCCATGCCACGTAGGGAACAGGCGCTGTCCCGTTCCGTGGGTGTAGGCTTACACCAGAGCGGAACGGCACAGCGGCCGTTCCCTACACGTTGCGGGCGGGCGTTGAAGCCCGCCCCTACGGGCTTCCGGCGAGGACGATTTCGTCGAACCAGACGATTCCGTTCGCGCCGGGGGTGACGACGCAGGAGACGACCGCATGGGTGGCGTCGGATGGCGCTGTGACCGGTTGACCACGCCAAGGTTCGGCGCGCTTCCAGTCGCTCTTGCCGACCGAACGAGTCTCATTGTGGCCGATCGTGTTGCCGGACGAATCGTACCATGTCACTCGGATGAGCGCTCGGGCGTCGGTACTCGTCGAGCGGATGAAGCCCGCCAACTCGTGCTCTCCGGCCTTCACCGGGAGCTTGATGCTGTTCCACGACCGCTCGGATGGGCCGGGATAGATCCGCAGTGCGCGCTGGCCCGTGTAGGAGTCGCGCATCCCGCAGTTGATATCCACGAGCCCCTCGATCTTGTAGTTCCCCCACCCCGGCTTGGTCCACGTCAGCTTGTCCGACTCCTCCGATCTCGACCAGTAGTCCGGCTTATCGTCCTTGTTCTCGTCGAACTCGACGCCGTTGTCTGCTATGAGATTAGGGGACGGATAGGACGGATGAGACGGATGGGACGCCCTCACCCCCGACCCCTCTCCCTCGGAAGGGCGAGGGGAGAGCAGGATGCAGTCGATCATCTTGGCGTAGGGGCGGTCGTCGGCCATGGTGACGAGCATGTTCTTACCACGCGGCTCACTGACCCTGATCGTGAGAGTGTGCTCGCCGGCGGAGAGCCTCACGTTGGCGTAGTGATACCATGCGAACACCTGGCGGGTGTCTTCCAGCGCGTTGTAGAGCGTGACGACCTCGATATCCCTCGGCACGAGCGTGTTCGGCGCATGATGCCACTCGCCGCCATCGATCTTCCAGGATGATGGCGATGAGTAGCCGAGCAGGTTTTCCCTGATCCACATCGCATAGTCGCCCGGCTTGTCGGCGCGGAACTTGTACTGCGCGTACCACCCCGTGTCCGCCGGAGGAGTGACCGCCGTCTCGAGCGCGAGGCATGCCGCCCCGGACATATTCGGCATCGCGCCCATCCGGCTGTAGTTCCAGTTGTGGGCCACCGGGCTCTCGCCTTCGATGGTGATGGAACCGCCAAGACGCAAAGGACGCAAAGAAAGACCATCGATTGCTTCCCTTTGCGATCTTTGCGTCTTAGCGGTTCGATCAGGGGCGATGCGGTCTGTACTCTTTATGATGACCGCATCCCTGGCCGCCAGCGAGTCGATCATGATCCCCTCCGGTGCCCAGGGGAGATTTGCCCTGATAAACTTCATATCCACTGGCTGCAGGCTGACGTGCAGCTTCCCGTCCTTCACCTCGCCCGCGGGACTCCCATCCGCATACCGAGCATCCACCTGCTCCCCCGGCTTCACGGGGATCGTGAACTCCCCTCGCCCTCCGGGAGAGGGGCTGGGGGTGAGGGTCTCCGGGGTCTCCAGGACTGTCACGTATTCCCCGCCGTCGCGATATGAGAACCCTCCGTCGAGGAGCTTCACGCCCAGGAGGTCGAACATCCCGTAGTACGGGTCGATCGCCTCCTCCTTGCCGACAATGAGGTCCTGCGGCTGGTACCCGTGTCGCGGGAAGACCTCCTTGCTGTTGATCTGCACGTTCCCGTCTATCAGGTTCCACACCTCGCCCTTCTCGTTGCGACCAAGGACCCGGATGCCCTCACCGCCTCGGAGTGCGGTGAGCACCTGGAACTTGCGGCCGTCCTTGTCGGTCGAGAACTGGTCGGTGTAGTACCGGTCGACCGCGGGGATCGCGCCGAGGTCGAGCCGGAAGCCTATCATCGTCACGCGCTTGCCGTCCGAGATCGCCTGGGTCAGCTCATCCGCAAACCGCTCGCTCGCGGGCTGCTTCTCGAGGTTGACGATGTGCATCGCCACGTCGGCCTTCATGCTGACCTCGGGCACGATCCAGATATTGTTCTGCGAGCGGCCGATCGGTTCGCGCCACCACCAGCCGCCGTAGTTCGAAAAATCGGAGTTCGGCTCGGAGTAGATCTCCATGCTGTGCTGGTTGAAGTGCGCCGGGAGCCGGAGGTAGATCGGCGGCTTGTAGGCGACGAGCTTGTCCGCGTTGGCGAGGATCCGGCCGTAGGTCGCGAGCCACTCCAACTGCCGGGGATCGCGCGAGACGGCGTCCGTCCACGGCTGATCGACGCCCTTTCCGCCGATCATGTAATACTGGAAGACGCCCTTCGCGCCGCCGGAGAGGAGCCCGTTGAAGTTGGCGTACATCGTGCCCATGCGGCTCGTGTAGCCGATCCCCTTGTTGCGCGATGGAGACGCATCCTGGTGGTTGCCCTCGCCGGTCTCCGTCACTACAAGCCAAGAGGTCTTCGTCGCCTGTTCGAGTTCGCCGTGTGTGTGTACGCCCATGAAGAGAAGCATCGGCTCGCCGGTCCCGTACGATTCCATCCCGAGGCCGTCGTGACCGCCGGTGGAGCCGGTATCGTTGATATGCCACCAGTCGATATCCGAGAAGCACTTGTAGATCACCGGCACGTCGGCGATCTGGCCGAAGTCGTCCGCGATCCGGTTGCAGAACTCGAGTATCGCGCGCCCATGATACTCACGGATGTCGTAGTTGAACTGGCTCGTCGTCGCATCGAGGGCATAGAGCTTATCAATCTTCGGGGAGTAGACCCACTGGATCAGCTTCTTCGTAACCCGGTCGTCGGTCCGCTCCATCGAAACCGCACTCGCGGCTGACGTGAAATCGGGGAACGAACCCTCCCTCGGCTTCCAGGCGGCGTTCAGCTTCTCGATCGTGCCGTACCGCTGACGGAGCCACTTCTCGAAGGCAGCGCGGTAGTCGTCGGTGCTCGGGATAAGGCCATGCCGCGTGTTCATCTCGTTCCACAGCGGATCGACCACAAACCGGAATCCGGGCCCCAGCTTCACCTTGCCGTAGTGGGCGAGAACCTTGTCGCGGTACTTTTCGTAGACGCCGCCCCAGTAGTACATCACGAAGCCGTCGTCGATCTTGTCGGGCAGGAAGATGACCTTGTACTTGCCCGGCGAAGGCACCTTCACGTCGGCTTCCATCACCTTGTTGTCGCTCACGGTGACGGAACCGTGCTGGACCATCGCGCCGGTCGCCTGATCCTCGACCATGAAGTACCCGCCGCGGACGTCCTTCTCCTCCGCGCGGACCGGGCCGCTCTCCGTCACCTCGACGCGTGGACCTCCGGCGACGTAGGGGTAGCTGTAACCCTTCGACTCCAGCGCCTGGAACTCGACCCCGTAGCGGAAACCGTGCTCGTCGAGGTAGTCGATGGTCTTCTGGAAGTAGGCGTAGTCATCGTCGGAGTAATCCTTCCAGAGGTACGGCTGATTGACTCCGAGGTGGAGGTAGATGTCCTTGACCCCGTACTTCTCGAGCAGTTCGAGTTGCGCCTGGACGAGGTTCCAGTCACGATCGTAGATGAACATGCCGCCCGCCGGGATCCAGGGGACGCCGTCCCAGATCAAGGCGTGCGCGTCGTTGATGTGCCAGCGGTGGGGGACGCCGTACTTGTCGGTGAACTGCCCGCGGGTGATGAGCTTTCGCAAGACCTTCGACGGTGTGCCGGTGATCGTGATCGTGCCGGTCCAGGTCGCCTTCTCGCCGTAGACGCCCGCCTCGACCGAGTACTCGCCTGAGGGGATGTCCTTCGGGATGGCGATTGAGCCATCAGGACTCGACGCATCAGTCACATAGGTCACATATGTCCCATAGGTCCCATCAAGGTACAGAAATGCCCTCGCGTCCTTCGGGATCGGCTCCTTCGATCTGATATCGAAGTCGGCCCTGATGTCTGAGCCAAGCGCCGTATGGGAAGGCATCTTCATGGTAACTGATTGCACCAGCATCGGCCTCTGCGGATACTCCGGCGTCTGATAAGCAAAGGCGGAGACGGCGAGCAGTGCTATGACAGCGGCGAGCATGCATGTTCTCATACTGGCTTTCTTCTGCGGATAAGTTGCGCCTTCCTCTACAGGCCAGGACAAAAACAGATCGCAGGTTCTTACCCACCTTGTTCGAAACCCCACCATATTGGGTAGACTTACTACGATAGCAACACTATGCTGGCACTAACAAGTCAGTCGATATTGCTGCAGTCGGACCATCAGTTGCCCCAACTTGGGGAGAGGGAGTGCCGGAATTGGGCAAGGTATGCATCGATCTAACAGAGCGGCTCGCCGACTTGGAAGCCGAGAACCGTCGTCTTTCATCTGAGGTGGATGAACTCAGAGTGGCTGCGGGCAGGCTCGCGGCCCTCGCAGCCATGGTCGTATCCTCCGAGGACGCCATCATCGGCTTGACTCTGGACGGCGTTATCCTGACCTGGGATGCCGGGGCAGAGCACCTCTACCAGTACCCTGCGAAAGACGCGATCGGGAAGAGCATCTCTGTTTTCAGCCCACCGAACGTTCAAGACGAGATCCCTCTGCTGCTTCGGAGAGTAGCTCTTGGGGAGCGCATAGAGCACTACAAAACCACAATGGTTAAGAAAAACGGCGACAAGGCGAACGTCCAGTTGGCAATATCACTGGCCAGGGACAAGGCCGGCAATGTCGTCGGCGCGCTGACGATCGCACGAGACTTCTCAGAGACCAGTCGGGCAAGCATGCCACTCCGCGCATCCCAGTATGCCCCCAACCTCATCGAGGTAAGCCTGGACTGCATGGTCACCATCGGCCCGGACGGCAGAATCACCGATGTCAACAGGGCTGCGGAGGAAGTCACCGGTGTGAACAGGGAGGGGCTCATCGGAAGCGATTTCTCGGACTACTTCACCGAGCCGGACCGCGCGCGCGAGGTCTACCAGCTTGTCTTCTCGGGAGGGACGGTTCCAGACTATGCGCTTGCGATCCGGCATCGATCAGGCAGAATAACCGACGTTCTTTACAATGCCACGGTTTATCGAGACGCGACGGGAGAGGTCAGAGGGGCATTTGCAGCAGCCCGTGACGTCACTGAATGCAAGAAGGCCCAAGAGGAGGTCCGTCCGCTCCATGAGACGCTGGCGCAACGTGCGGCCGAACTCGAGGCAACGAATAAGGAACTCGTGGCCTTCAGCTACTCAGTGTCCCATGACCTGTGCGCCCCATTGAACAGCATAGACGGGTTCAGCAGGGCGCTGGTGGAGAACTTCGGCAAGTCGCTGGGCCCGGAGGCCACAGAGTACCTGGATCGCATCCGCGGGTCATCGCAGCTCATGGCACAGCTCATCGACGACATGCTGAGGCTCTCATGCATCACCCGAACCGAGATGCGCCGCGTTCCGGTCGACCTGAGTTCGATCGCGCGGACCATAGCAGACGACCTTCACGGGTGCGAACCGGAGCGCTCCGTCGGATTCGTCATAGCTCCTGATCTGACCGCCCAAGGCGATCCGGATCTGCTCAGGATCGTTCTCCAGAACCTGATCCATAATTCATGGAAGTTCACCAGCAAGAATGCCGGTGGGAGAATCGAGATCGGGGCGCAGGACACCGACGGCGAGCGCGCGTTCTTCGTCCGGGATGACGGCGCCGGTTTCGATATGCGATATGTCGACAGGATGTTTACCGCCTTCCAGCGTCTACACCTGGCCTCGGAGTTCCCCGGCACGGGCATCGGCCTGGCCTCCGTGCAGCGCGTGATTCGCCGGCACGGCGGAAAGGTGTGGGCGGAAGGCAAAGTCGGCGAAGGCGCCACGATATACTTCACGGTCGGAGACGGGAAGAACACCGTGGATTGCGAGGAGGATAGGGAATGATAAGCGTCACAGCATCAGCCGATTCTATTGCTAGAGTCTCCCCGGAGGAAGAGGATGCGATTAGCTGCCTCCGCGCGCTGATAGTCGAGGATTCGGAAGCAGATGCTCGACTGGCGGTTCTCGAACTCCGAAGAGGGCGGTATGACTCCGTCACGTGCGAGAGGGTAGACACCCTTGAGGCGTTGACCGTCATGCTGACCGAACGAGAGTGGGATGTCATCATCTCAGACTATGTCATGCCGACTTTCAACGGCATGGATGCACTGCACCTGGTCAGGGAGCTTGGCTTCGATATTCCATTCATCATCGTTTCGGGCAGGATCGGCGAAGACATGGCCGTCGAGGCGATGAAGGCCGGGGCGAATGATTACATCATGAAGGGCAACCTCGCGCGCCTCAACCCCGCGGTAGAGCGAGAGCTTCGAGAAGCAGAGGTGAGGCGCGAGCGCGTTGAGGCCGAGGAGGCGCTCAAAGAGAGCCGGCTCGCCCTCGAGGAAGCCTATCACTGCCAGCATCACATAGCCAATGTGTTGCAGCGCGCGCTTGCACCGATCCAGCCGACTCTCAATGATGGCTACCGTGCCGCCGCGGCATACCGACCGGCGCACGAAACCGATGAGATCGGCGGCGACTTCTACGACGTGTTCCACACCGAGGATGGCAAGGTCGGCGTGCTGATAGGTGATATCTCCGGAAAAGGCATAGAAGTCGCCGCTCTCGCCTCCTCCGACCGGAGCACGATCAAGGCGTTCACGTATGACTCGTCCTCGCCCGGGCTGGCTCTGACCCGGGCAAACGCCGCGTTGTACTCCGAGCACGGCGACGACTCGTTCGCCACTGCGGTCCTCGTCGTTCTCGATCCCCCGACCGGCAAGATCGTCTATGCCAACGCCGGGCATCCATTCCCTGAAATCAGCAGGGCGGCGCACGAAATAGAATGCCTCTTGGGCAGTAATCTGCCGATAGGGGTGCTCGAGAGAGTGGAATACTTGGAGCGCGAGTCACACCTGTCCCCCGGCGACAAGTTGGTGCTCTACACGGACGGCATCAGCGAATCCAGGCACAAGGCTGGACTCTTTGGGTCGGCGCGCATCGAGGACACGATGCGGCAGTACAGTGATAAGTCGCCGGACTGTCTCGTGGGCGAGATCCTGGCGGCTGCGGATCGTTGGTCGCACGGGCGGCACAGGGACGACGCCACCATAGTTGCCATCGAGCGCTGCGCCATCGCAGGATGAAGATTCTCTCCGTGTCCTCCGTGCCTCTGTGGTTACTTTGCCTTGCGGAACTGCAGGAACCACGCGCCTGGGTTCTCGTTCCGGTATGCGTTGTCCCAGGAGTTGTGCCCCACGCCGGGGTAGGTCGTCAGCTTGGGGTCGCCGCCCGCCGCCTTGATCCACTCGACCATCTCCTTTGATCTCTCCTGGGGAACGGTCGTGTCCGCCTCGCCGTGGAACGCCCAGACCGGCATCTTCGCGACTTTCTTCGCCATCGCCTCGTCGCCGCCGCCGCATACAGGTGCGATCGCCGCAAACATGTCCGGATGCCGTGCCGCGATCGCCCAGGTCCCATATCCGCCTTGTGAGAGGCCGGTGAGATAGACCCGCGAGAGGTCGAGCTTGTACTCCTTCTTCGTCTTCTCGAAGGCGGACATCATGACGATCTCCTCATCCACCCAGAACGACTCCTTGCTCTGTTTCTGAGGGAAGATCACGATGAACGGCCACTTCTCCACATCGAGCATGATGGCGTTCCCTAAGTGGAAAACCTGACGCCAGCCGTCCCTTCCGCACTCGCCGTACCCGTTGAGATGGATGACCGTCGGCATCGGCGTCTTTGGATCATAGCTCGCCGGAACGTATACGACGTACTTGATCTCCCTGTCGGCGATCGTCATCGTCTTAGCGATGAAGCCTCTTGCGATGTCCTTCGATGGGGTATCCGCGAGCGCCGCGCCCACGAGCATGACGATGATGAGCAGAAGAACCAGTGGTAGGTGATACATTCGCTTCCTCCGTGTGATGCTGCCGTATCATTTCCACACGGAGTATACCATCCTCCTGCGTAACGCGCCCCGTAGCCTAGCCCTTTATGGGCGTTCGCCGTAAGCGTCGCAAGAACGCCCATAAAGGGCTAGGCTACGGCACTTGAGGCAGGTATCGGCTCGCAAGCCGGTGTATTGGGAAGGTGATCACGACATCATCGACATTTCCAGGAGCGATATATGCAAATCCTCATCACCGAAGAACCGTTCATCGATCTATCTCAGGGATGGATGCAGAGAGGCAACTGGCCCGCGAACTGGATCAGCCATCCCGAGGTCAACGGCGTCGAGCCGGCGGTCGTCGCTTACCGACGCCGGTTCAAGCTCGATGCCGCCCAGAAGCTCCGCATCCACGTGAGCGCCGACGAGCGATATGAGCTTTTCCTCGACCGCAAGCGGATCGGGCGCGGACCCCAGCGCGGCGACCGTGAGAACTGGTTCTATGAGACCCACGACCTCGATCTCTCCGCGGGCGAACACATCTTCGTCGCCCGCTCGTGGTGGCTCGGCCCGGACCCTCCGTCGCCGTATGCTCAGCACACCGTCCGGCCGGGGTTCCTCCTGGCGGCGGAGGGCGTCCCGGAGAACCTGCTGAACACCGGCAAGGTCGCGTGGGAGGCCAAGCTGCTCGGCGGATACTCGTGGGTCAAGCCGGAGATGGCATGGGGCACCGGCGCGAAGGTCCATATCAAGGGCGCGGATTACTCCTGGGGCTTCGAGAAGGGTGAGGGCGACGGCTGGGTCCGCGCTCACAACGTCGGACGAGCCGGAAGCGCGTCGATCGTCAACGAGTTCCCGATGGTCTGGCGGCTTCGACCGGCGATCCTCCCGGCGATGATCGAGGAGACACTCCAGGTCGGAACGGTCAAACACATCCAGGCGGTTACCACGGAAGACACGCGCCCGATCCAGGTCAAGGCGGCGGAGAGCATCGCTTCCGAGGTCGGCGGCTGGAACGGCCTGCTCGCGGGGAAGTCGCTCACCATCCCGGCGAACACCATGCGCCGGGTCATCGTCGATCTCGGCAACTACTACTGCGCGTTCCCGGACGTGACTCTCTCCGGCGGCAAGGGCGCGAAGGTCCGCATACTCTGGGCCGAGTCGCTCTACATGCAGGCGGGCATGGGCGATAAGGGCAACCGCGATCAGATCGAGGGCAAGTACTTCGTCGGCATCGGCGACACCTTCGAGCCGGACGGAGGATCGTCTCGTGAATTCACGACGCTGTGGTGGGAGGCCGGCCGATACCTGGAGGTCCTCGTCTCGACGGGCGATCAGCCGCTCACCATCGACAGCTTCAAGATCAGGGAGACACACTATCCCTGCACGTTCGACATGAGCTTCGAATCAGCCGACCCGCGCCTGGCCGAGGTGATCCCGATCGGCTACCGGGCTCTTCAGATGTGCTCCCACGAGACATACATGGACTGCCCGTACTACGAGCAGCTCATGTACATCGGCGACTCCCGCCTCGAGGTGCTGGCGACCTATGCCATCAGCCGCGACGACCGGCTCCCGCGAAAGTGCATCCTGCTGTTCGATGAGTCGCGGATCGCCTCGGGGTTCGCGCAGTCGCGGTATCCGAGCCGTGTGACGCAGATCATCCCGCCGTTCTCGTTCTGGTGGGTCGGGATGCTGCACGACTACGCCATGTGGCGCGGCGACATGGAGTTCGTGCGCGACCGGATGCCGGGCATGCGCGCGATCCTCGACGATCTCATGCGATACGTGAACAAGGACGATCTCGTCGAAGGACCGAACGGCTGGAACTTCATGGACTGGGTGCCGAGCTGGGGCGGCGGCATCCCTCCCGACGGCGATTTCGGCGCCTGCGGGGTGATCAACTGGCAGTGCGCGATGATCCTCGGGCTGGCAGCGGACCTCGAAGAGCTGGTCGGCGAACCCAAGCTTTCCCAGAGGTACCGCAAGCTGGCCGCCCGGATCGCCAAGGCGTCCGACAAGGCATTCTGGTCCGAGGAGCGGGGGATCTATGCCGATAACCTGGCGCACGATCGGTTCAGCGAGCACTCCCAATGCCTGGCGCTGATCGGCAGGCACGTGCCGGAATCGAGGCGGGGGCGGCTGATCGAGGGCCTGCTCCACGATCAGAACATCGAGCGGACGACGATCTACTTCAACCACTACCTGTTCGAAGCGCTCCGGCTGATCGGGCGCATGGACCGCTTCTTCGAGCGGATGTCGATGTGGTTCGACCTCAAGGGCCTCGGGTTCAAGACGACGTTCGAGCACCCCGAGCCGAGCCGCTCCGACTGCCATGCGTGGGGGGCGCATCCGATCTACCACTACTTCGCGACGGTGCTTGGGATCCGGCCGACGGCGCCGGGGTTGTCGAAGGTGCGGATCGAGCCGCAGATGTGGCCTCTGACCTGGGCGAAGGGGAAGCTCCCGCACCCTAAGGGGTTCATCACGGTGGACTTCGCGATCAAGGACAGCAAGCTCTCCGGCACGGTCGAGCTTCCTGAGGGCGTCACCGGCGAGTTCGTCTACGCGGGCGTCACGAAGCCTCTCCATCCGGGCAAGCAGGAGGTGTAGGATCATGCAAGCAGGAACCGCCTGGGTGGACATCACACCAACCAAGCCGCTGGACGTCGCCGGGCAGCTTCATGTGCGGGTTGGCGAGTACACACACGATCCGCTGACCGCCAATGCCGTCGCCTTCGATGACGGCGCGACTCGGGTCGTCATCATTTCGTGCGACCTGCTCTACCTGCCGATCGAGTTCACCGACGAGGTGCAGGCGCTCTGCCACGAGCGGTTCAACATCCCGGCGCGCTCCGTCCTGATCGCATGCACGCACACGCACGTCGGCCCCTGCACCAACACACGTTCCGTTCGGCGAGGTGAGTCCGGAGTACATGGACGGGCTGCGGGCCTCGCTCGTCGAGGTGATCGGGCGAGCGCTCGATGACCTGGAAGAGGTGACTCTCTACGCGGGGACCGGCCGGCTCGACGAACTCGGCTTCAACCGCCGCGGATGCCATTCCGACGGCCGGGCGGACATGTATCACGGAAGCTGGAACGATAACTTCGACGGCCTCGAAGGCCCGCGCGACGGGCGGCTTCCCGTGATCTTCGCGCGGAGGTCCTCTGACGGCGGGCTGAAGTTCGTGATCCCGTCGTTCGCCACCCACCCGACCACGATGGAGGGCGACTGCTTCTACAGCGCTGACATCCCTGGCTCCTTGCGCAACTTCCTCAGGCGAAACCTCGGCGACGAGATTGGCATCGTGTACCTCACCGGCGCCGCGGGAAACACTTCCCCCATGCAGCTCGAGGACAACCCCGACCGTGACCGGCCCTGGTACGACGAGGAGGGCTGGGAGCGGTGCGGGACCTACATCGGCGCGGAAGTCCTGAAGGTGATTGCCTCGACAACCGAGCCGATGGCCGACCCCGAGATCCGTCTGGCGCAGGCGGTCGAGAAGATACCGATCCGCCCGTATCCGTCCGATTTCGACCCCGAGAAGCTCTCCTGGGGCAGGGATTACTTTGCGCCGTATCGTGACGACTGGCCGAGGATGCTTCGAGAGGAGAGCCCGGTCGATGTGCGGCTGAACGTCCTGCGGCTTGGGGACGCGGTCATCTGCACGAACCCGGCGGAGTTGTACGTCGAGCACGGCCTCGGGATCAAGGATGCGTCGCCCGCGCGCGTCACCATCGTGAGCGAGCTGACCGACGGACACGTCGGCTACGTTCCGACCACAGAGGCGTTCGCGCACGGCGGATACTCGGTGTGGCCGGCGTGGTCCAGCAAGCTCGCGGAGGATGCGGGCGACAGAATCGTGGAGTCCACACGCAGCCTGCTCCGGGAGGCCTTCCCCGAGGGCTGACCATCTCTAACTGAATCACCGTTGCACGTTCGGGGTATGACTGTAGCACGGTTATTCAGTGAGGAGGTCAGTACCATGAGATTCGCCGGATATTCCGCGATCGCGGCATTGCTGTTGATTGCGCTTCTGCTGGTGGGCTGCTCGCGTTCGACCTCGCCAACCACCACGAGTCCGCCTCCAATGGGCAAGGCAACCGCCGGCCAGGTGATGGTCATGGAGAAGGAATGGTCCATCACCCTTGACCCGGACACAGTGAAGGCGGGAAGCATTGAGTTCCATGTCATGAATGAAGGCAAGTATGCACATTCGATGGAGATCGAGGGACCGGGAGTTGAACAGTCGCTCCCGAGCAACGTGGATCCCAGCCAGTCCACGACCTTGACCCTGGACCTGAAGGCCGGGAAATACAACGTCTACTGCCCGATCGGCGGGCATGCCGGCAACGGCATGAAGGCGACGCTGACCGTCATGGAGTAGGCAATGGTTGATGGTTAATGGCGGACTGGCCCCGGTCAACCATCAACCATGAACCGTTCCTCATCTCCGCCTGCATTGTAACAGTTCAGGCTTAGGGATTATTTTGTCTGTAAGAAGAAGGAACCTGCTGGGAGCGTCTCGAACCAAGGAGTGTGAGCGAGCAATCCAAGCCGACATACGAGGAGCTTGAGGCCAGGGTCAGCCAGTTGGAAGGTCTAGTTCCCCAACTCGTGGCGCGTATCGGCGACCTGGAGAAGGAGAACGAAGACCTTCGCGCCAGGCTTTCCGGCGGTGATGGCAGTTCCCCATCCGTGCCTGACTGGGTGAAGCCGAACCGCAAAGAGCGCCGGGCAGCTGAACGAAAGAAGCGCAAGAAGTCGTTCGTGCGCAGGCGGGAGACACCCACCCGTGTAGTCGAGCACGCGCACTCGAAGTGTCCGGACTGCGGCCGAGCGCTCACAGGGGGCACGGTAAAGAGACTCCGCCAAGTCATCGACATCCCCATCGTGCCTGTGGACGTAGTCGAGCACAGGTTCATCGCCAGAAGATGCGGATACTGTGGCAAGAGTCATGTGCCGAAGGTTGACCTTTCCGGCCAGGTTGTAGGCAAGCATCGGGTAGGCGTGAACCTGATGAGCCTGATATCGTATCTTTCGACGGTAGGTCGCATGACAAAGCGGACGATACAGGGATTGCTGAAGGCTCTGTATGGTCTTCAGCTCTCTGTGGGAGAGATAAGCGAGATATTGCACACGGTGGCAGACTGTGGCAAAAAAGAGAAAGAGCGGCTACTCTCGCTTGTACGTGGAAGCCCATACATAAACGCAGACGAGACGGGCTGGAGAGAGGATGGGCTGAACGGATACATCTGGACCTTCTCCACTAAGAACGTGCGCTACTTCATCTACCGGCGGAGTCGGAGTGGAGAGATCCCGAAGGAAACGATAGGCGGCGACTACGAAGGGGTAGTGGTAACGGATTGCTATGCCGGATACAACCCGGTAGTTGCAGACCGCCAGATATGCTGGGCACATCTGGCCAGGGATCTGCACAAACTGAAGGAGAGGAACGCGGACGACACGGGCGTCATCGCATGGGCGGATGCGGTGAAGGGTGTTTACGATCGGGCAAAGGAGTTCCGGAGCAAGAAGGCGGAGGTTCGCAAGTGGAAGCGAGTACTCTTCGAGGAAGAGGTAGAGGCGCTCTCAGGTCCGTATGTCGGCTCAGATGCTCCACAGCAGACGCTGGCAAAGAGATTCATAGATCGCTTGCACGAGTTGTTCATGTTCGTAGAGTACCCGGAAGTACCGTCGGACAACAATGGCGCAGAACGAGCGCTGAGGCCGTGTGTGATCGCCCGCAAGGTATGCGGAGGCACACGAAGCGCGAAGGGTTCCGAGACAAAGATGACGCTCATGAGTCTGTTTGGCACATGGCACGTCAGGGGTCTGGACATGCTCGAATCATGCAGGCAACTGCTCGCAGGCAAGTCTGTCCTCTTCCCTGCCTGATCAAACTCGTTATCCCCAAGCGTGAACTGTTACCCTGCATTGACTCCGGCATGGCCGCCTGTTAGAATGCGGACGAGAGGATTCTGACAGTGGCCATGCCCGGACAATCCCAACCTCATCAGGAAGTCGCCGAACGCCCGTATCGCGGCATCGATCGGTTCTTCCGGAGACACGAACTCGCTATCATACTCTCGCTCTGCGTCCTCGCCGCCATCCGCGTGCTCGCATTCAGTGCGGGCTTCCCGCCGTTCACCAATATCGACGAGCAGGCGCACTACAGCTTGGTACTCGACTATGCCGAGGGGCGCATCCCGGCTAATCTCGAGAGGTACAATCCGCAAGCCGGAGGGGTCATCGCGAGGTATGGCTCGCCGGAGTATCTCGCCTCTCAGGAGAGGTTCGACCAGGGACTCGTGCGGCCACCTTTGAAAGACCTTCCGCCGGAACTGGCCGATGCGATCGCCGCCCGGGCTACGGAGGAGTGGAGATCGCGAACGAATCTCGAAAGTACGCAGGCGCCCGTATACTACGCCGCCGCCGGAGCGTGGTACCGGCTCGGGGAGCTATTCGGCATCCATGATATTCGTCTGGCCTACTGGATACGGTTCCTCAACGTTCTGATCTGCGGGCTGTTGGTGTGGACCGCCTATGCGTTCATCCGCCAGCTCTATCCCGGCAACCTGCTCCTGCGAACGGGAGTTCCGCTCCTGCTGGCCTTCTTTCCACAGGATGTGTTCTACAGCATCAACAACGACGTGATGACTCCGCTTCTATATGCCGTAGCGTTCTACTCGCTGCTCAGGATCGGCCTGGAAGAGAGCAGGACTCGCGGCCCATATCTGGTCGCCGGGCTCTCGATTGCCGCCGTGATTTTGGTCAAGATGGGCAACGTTACGATCCTTGTGCCCATGGCGCTCGTGATATTGGCCCTGCTTCGGAAAGCGCGCTCAGAGGGCCGACTCAGGGAGACACTTCGCCTCATCGGGCTGATGGTTGGGGCGGCAATCATACCGATCGCAGTCTGGATGGCGCGAAACTACATCGGTTCCGGCGATCTGACCGGCGCGAGCGAGAAGATCAGCGCCCTCACGTGGACCTACAGGCCACTGGATGCGATCTTCGATCATCCGGTGTTCGGACCTGCCGGGGCGTGGACGTTCATCAGCGGACTTATCGTGACGTTCTGGCGGGGCGAACTCGTATGGCACATGGTCCGCATGGCGATGCGATCGGCCGACATCTTCTATATCGCATCGACGCTGCTGTTCACCACGGCCGCGGTCGTCGCCCTGATATGGAGGCGCGGAGAGCAACCGGCCGGCGAACGGTATGCGGGATGGATGGGGATATCCGCTCTGGCGGCCTCCGTGGGATTGATGTTCATGCTGTCGATCATGTTCGATTTCGGATACTGCTTCTATCCCTCGTGCGAGGCGCCGTTTCTGACGTCGGGCCGGCTCATGTCGGGGGTGATGGTCCCGTTCCTGGTGCTCTACATCACCGGCCTCGACTGGCTAATGTCGCGCGCCCGGCTCCCGATCAGCCGATTGTGGGTGCTGCTGGTGATCGTCGCCCTGATCACGGCCTCCGAGATCGCGATCAACCTTCCGGCATTCCACAGCCCGTACAACTGGTTCCACTTGTCCTGACGAAGCCTCCGTAACTTCGGCGATCCTGAACCGTATAACCGCATGGTTGCTGGGAATTTGGATTGATTTGGGAATCATCAACGTCGCAGGGAGGTTTGATGTGAGAAACTTCGTGGCCGTGGTCTTACTCGTGCTGATCATCTCGGCGCTGGGGTACTTGGCACCACCCGCCAAGTACACCCTCTACTACATCGACACTACGCACAACGTGTCGAAGGTCGGGATCGACTCGACCGGCCATCCGGTCGGGAAGCCAAAACGGCTCACGTCGGGCGGTAAGTACGACGCCTACAGCGTTTCTCCGGATGAGAAGTATGTCGTGGGGATACAGAATGTGAAGCCGATGAGCAACCTCGATGGCCATTGGACTCAGTACATCGAAGTCACCGGCGGCAGTCGCGTCACTGCACTGATGAATGGAAAGGCTATCTGGGCGGATGGCCTGCCCTCGGTCAGGTGGGCGCTTTCTCAGGGGATCATTGTGTACGACCTTCCGGGCAATGTGGGGTACTCCTCCTTGCTCTTCACCATCAGCGGCCGCAAGCTGCCTTTTGAGTCCGAGACCGACTTCATCGAAGCCTTATCATCCGATCAGAGGCTTGCCTTCGTAAGGGAGTTGGTGTGCTGTGGCAACACATATCCAGGGGATTTCGGTATCATTGATCTCCGCTCCGGCAAGCGGACCATGCTCATGAAGTCGGATTCCCAGGAAGCGACGGTGTGGTTTGGCAAGACTCATCGATTTGCCTTCATAGACGGCGGAGGTCGCGCCTGGGCAGGCGAGGTATATCCTTCCGACGGGAATCCCAAGGTCACAAAGTGGCCGCTAACCCGCTACGGCGGATGCACCGATCTGCGGTACATAGCTGGGAAGGGCATCTACTTCGTGCAGAGGTCGAGTGATCGTAGCACCAGAGCCTACCTTACCTCAGACCTGAGAGACCTGAGGAAAACATCGGGTCTTCCAATGCCTGCCATGCCAAACACACGTCAGATTGCCATAGACCGAATGCTGACCGGCATTCGGGGCGCATGGACGAGCACCGTGAGCCTGACTTCCGACCTCAAGCTCCTGGCCGTTCCGGTTGACGTGCGGCAGGGAGGGATGCCGGAGATCCGCGTCGTCACCCGTGACGGCAAGTCGGTCACCATCGCGCGAGGGAAGTTCCCGCACTGGACAGGCGACCTGGAGTAAGCACCTTCGCATCATGCCTCCAGGAGCGGGAACTCCGTGATCCGGAGCTTCGCGCAGCCGTAGGGGATGAGCGTCAGCTCCTCGACCGGCTCGGATGACTTCGCCGGGCTCTGCGGGAGCGGGCCGGCTTGGTTGTCGACCAGCTGCCACTCCGGGAGCTTCCGCCCCTTGACCCTCAGCTCGATCGGCGCGAACTCCGGGCCGTAGACCACCTCACCGACCGACTTCTTCACCACCTCGACCTGCCGGCTTCTCTGGGTCGAGCAGCAGCCCATAGTTCCACGGCGTCGTCGGATGGACCGCATAGTCCGGCAGCATGGATCCTCCCCTCTGATCTTCTCCCACCGCTCGCCGATCTTGAGCGAGTAGACGAGCGGCCCGCGCTTGAGCGTCACCGAGTCGTTGAACCGGCGCTCGACCGCGACCTTCATCGGGAATCGAAGCTCGACCACATCGCCATCGTGCCACTCGCGCTCGATCGAGTGAAACGTCCCCGGCTCGGCATGGTCGGCCTCCCCGTTGATATGGACGCTCACTCCCTCGGCCCACGCGGGAATCCGGAACCTGAGCGGGAAGGCTGCCGCGTGCTCGAGAGGTGGACGGTCACCTTGATCGTCTCGTCGAACGGGTAGTCGGTCTCCACGTCGACGGTGACGCTTCCTGCCCGCCTCGGACCTTTGCCTTCACCTGGCACGGACCGTATGCCACCGCCGCGAGACCCTCATCGGGCGTCGCCATCCAGAGGTTGGCGGCGAACTTCGGCCAGCCCTGGTGCAGGTTCGCCGTGCAGCACCCGTAGTTCGGCTCGAGGCCGAAGAGGTTGGACGTCATCGCTGTTGTTCGTCCAATGACGCTTGTCGATCGTGCAGAGCACCTGGTTCGCCTGCTGATCGTATTGATGCTGCCACATGTCGGCGGTGAACGTGCCGGGGAGCGCGTTGTAGGCGATCTTCTCCAGCCGGTCGCCGAACGCCGGGTCGCCGAGCATCTGCATCAGGTTCTCCAGCGAGAACATGTACTCCACGACCGCGCACAGCTCCGTGCCCTGGGTCGGATTCTTGCCGGCATAGTGCTCGTCGCCGGTGAAGATGCCGACCGCCGTGCCGTGATACTTGTCGAGCATCTCGATGCGTCTTTCCGACCGCGTCCTTGTGCTCCTCCCAGCCGGTCAGGACGTACTGCACGCCGGGAGTCTTCGCCGCCATGCCGTTGTTCACGACGTGCGTGCGCATCCCGAAGGCAAGCGTCTGCTTCTGGGTGTGAGCGAAGTCGGTGAAGTGGTAGCTCCAGTCGTAGCCCTGGCGCATGATGTCGTTCGCGAGTTCGATCAGCTCGGGGTCGCCGTTGCGGTTGTAGAGCCAGATGATGCTGAGGACGCGTATCCGCCCAGCGGACCTTCGCCCAGGTGTACAGATGCCGGTTGTTCGGAAGCTCGCGCTTCATGTACTTGAAGAACCGCTCCATCAGCGGGATCACGCGCGGGTCGCCGGTCGCCTCCTGATACTGCGTGAGCACCTTGAGGATGATCCCGAACGGCCACCAGTCGTTGAGCGACTTCGGGCCGAAGTGGCCGCGCTCGTCCTGGCTGTCGAGAGTCCAATCCATCCATTGCTTCGCGATGCCGATCAGCTTCTCGTCGTCCAGGAGGATACGCGAGCGGAACGAGGCCGTCGAGGTAATACGGCCCGCGCTCCCAGCTCTCGCCCGTGCCGCCGAGCCACCCGCTGTTCGGCCCGAGCGACTCCCAGAACTCCGGCAGCATGCCCGGTCTGCCCATTCGCCTGTATCGCGAGTTGTCTCTTCAGCCATCCCTTCGGCTTGACGCTCCCCAGCGGCAGGAAGCTGAACGCGGTCTCCTGCAGCGGTTGGCGGTTCGATGTATGCATCCTGAAGGCCTCCGATTCCGGTCGGGAGGGCGAGGCTCCGTCCGAGCCGGATGCTCCGGTAGCCCCACTTCGTTCTGCTGCCGAAGCATCCGGCTCGGACGGAGCCTCGCCCTCCCGACTACTCCCACACTCCCATACTCCCACACTCCCATACTCTCCTCCCCGGAAGGACATCCGGTCGATCGAATAGAAATCAACAGCATGCAAGCGGACAGAATGTGCGCCATTTTCGGTGATATCGTCAAGTCGCGAGTGACCCTGGAGCGGGCCGAACTGCAGAAGCGCATCCATGTGGCGGTCGGTCAGGTGAACGAACGCTTCCGGGACCACATTGCCATTCCCTTCCGCATCATCGCCGGCGATGAGATCCGCGGCCTGCTCAGGGATGACACGTGCAGCTACGAGTTGATCCTCACGATCGAGAGGGCGATCTGGCCCGCTCGAATGCGCTACTCCATCGGCATCGGAGGCATCACCACGGACCTGTCGGAGAGCATCGACGCCATCGACGGGCCTGCGCTCCACAGGGCGAGCGAGGGCATGGACCTCCTCAAGAACAGGAAGCGCGCTCATGGCCGATTGATCCTCTTCCGCTCGGACGATCAGGCGCGTGATGACCTGCTCAACGCGCTGACGTTTCTCGTAGATTCGATCAAGAGCCGCTGGACGGCCGAGCAGTTCGAGCGCGCGTTATTGGCTCAGTCAGGCCTGTCTGTGGCCGAGATTGCTTCGCGACTCGGGATCAAGCAGCAAGCCGTAGCCAGGTCCATCTCCACGGCGATGTACCCGACCGTGGAGGAGGGGTCCAGGCAGATCGGCCTGCTGCTCAAGAATAACAACGCAAATGCGTTGTAATCAGGATAACAACGCAAATGCGTTGTTATCTGGGTTGAAACGCATCTGCGTTGCAATCCGGATAGCAGCCAGATGTGGCTGCGAACCCGATGACACCCTGTGGCGGGTGTTATCCGGATAACACCCGAACTCGGGTGTTATCCACTGCGGAGGACCGAAGATGGTACGCCAACTCCTGCTGATCCTGCTGATATCCCACATCATCGCCGACTTCGCCGTTCGTCGGGAGGTCCTGGGGCAGAAGAACGGCGCGCGGACGAGCGCCTCATGGCCGCACCTCTTGGTCTTCGTCGGCCTCAACTCCCTCGCGTTTCTCTGCATCGCGTTCCTGAACGGCAGTATCTCCGCAGTTCCCTGGATGGCATACTCGCGCCTCGTCCTGGGGGTCGCTCTGTTCCATTGGCTAGTCGACCGCGTCTTCCAGCGCACCGGCCTGTGGGATAGGGAGAAGGTCGGATCGCGGCAAAGATGGCTCTACGTGATCCAGCAGGCACTCAAGATCGTCTTCATACTCCTTGCGGCCGGCGCCGGCGGGACCGTCAGCTTTCCCGGGGATGGCATCAAGCCGCTCGCATACGTGTTTGGGTACGCATTCTCGTTGTTCGCCGGGGATGCGTTCGTCTGCCTGGTATTGACCAAGCTCACCTGGACCACTGATAAGGAAGCGGTCTCCGAATCAGTCGCGGGAGGCGGGCGGCTGATTGGAGTCTTCGAGGCGATTCTGGTCACCACCTTTGTGATAGCGCATCAGTACGCAGCGATCGGGGTCATACTTGCGGCGAAGTCACTCGCGCGGTTCGAATGGCTGAAAGACCACGAGGGCCGAGCCGAGTACTTCCTCGTGGGCACGCTCGCGAATCTGACCTGGTTGGCGCTCGGAGGGCTGCTCGCCCTCTGGTTCGCGGGCCGTGCACTCTTCCCCGGCTGATCGTCCCGAAACCAGCTCTTAACCTCCCCGAAACACGGATGAAACGTCGCGTCGGTATCATATGCGTGACTGAACACATCGAGGAGGACGCGCACGTGAACAAGAGAGCAGTTCTCATAGCTTTGATGGCTTCCGCCATGATGGCGATCGGAAGCGCCGCCTATGCCACGCCATCCACACTGATCTGGATACCATCGACCGACATCCAGAGCGGCTCGATGCACCTCGGGATCGATATCTACGAGGCATCCGGGGATGGCGACCTTCCGACCGACTACGGGCTGACGTTCGGCAACGGGGAGTTCGAGTATGGTGTGGACTACTTCGAGGGGATCGACGATCCGGTCTTCTTCAATGCCAAGGCGCTGCTCATAGACGAGTCGCCGACATCGCCCCGACTGGTCGCCGGAGTCTACGGCCTGGGGACCAGGAGCGCCACATCCTCCAGTATCATCTATCTACTTGGCAGCAAGACCTTCCCCATCGGGCGCTTCACCGCCGGCTATGGTGTCGGCAGGAAGGCGGCTCTGGGTGAGGACAACGCGATGATCCTGCTCGGATTCGACAAAGCCTTGAGCGACAGATGGTGGGCAGCCGTCGACTACCAGGGTGGCAAGAGCGCATTCGGCGCGCTGAACGCGGGCGTGGCGTACACCTTCAGCCCGACTACCAGCGTCATAGTCGGTCGGGACTGGTACAACGATCGCTCTATCCCGGATACACTCACCGCTCAGCTCGACATGAACTTCTGACGCTACTGGTTCTGGGGTCCCTGGTTCTGCGGGTCGGCCGCTATCTGCGCCTGAACATCCCGGCCAACGACCCGCTCGCCGAGCTTCTCCAGGATCTCCTCCGGCTTGTCGGCGGCGCGGAGCATCTCCGCTCGGTCAAGCAGTCCCTTCTGGTACGCGTCGAACAGCGAAGCGTCGAGCGTCTTCATGCCGAGCTGCTGCCCGGTCTGGATGGCAGATACGATCGAGTGGGTCTTCTTCTCGCGGATCATGTGGGCGATCGCGGGAGTCGAAAGCATGACCTCGAAGCAGGCGACGCGTCCACTGCCTCCCTTCTTGGGGAGAAGGAGCTGCGAAATGACGGCGATGAGGTTGCCACTGAGCTGAGTCCGGATCTGCTCCTGCTGATCGAACGGGAACACGTCGACGATTCGATCGACGGTTCGCGCAGCGCCGGTCGTGTGCAGGGTCGAGAATACGAGGTGGCCGGTTTCAGCAGCGGTGACCGCCGCTGAGATCGTCGCCAGGTCGCGCATCTCACCGACGAGGATGACGTCCGGGTCCTGGCGCAGGGACTTGATGACTCCTGTGGCGAAACTGGGAACATCCTTGCCGACTTCGCGCTGGGAGATGATTGACTTCTTGGCCTGGTGATAGTACTCGATCGGGTCCTCGATGGTGATGATGTGGCAGTCCCGGTTCTCGTTGATGAAGTCGATCATCGTGGCGAGGGTGGTGGTCTTGCCACTTCCGGTCGGCCCGGTTACCAGGACCAGTCCCCTGGGAGCGTAGAGAAGTCGCTGGAGTCGCTTGTCGAGGCCGATCTCCTCGAACGTCAGCAGCGTGAAGGGGATCAGGCGCATGTTGATGGCGATGGTGTCTTTCTGCGTGAAGACGGCGCACCGGAAACGCGCGCGGTCGCCGAACGAGAAACCGAAGTCCGCGCCCTGCACCTCTTCGACCTCTGCCAGCGACCTCGGCTTGGCGATCTGCCTCATCAGGTCATCGGTGGTCTTGGCATCAAGCACGCCGAACTCATCGAGCCTCTTGAGCCGGCCATGCAGGCGCAGGGTTGGCGGCTCACCGACAACCATGTGGATGTCCGACCCGCCGAGATCAACTGTCCGGTCGAGAATATCGTTAATGTTCAGCATCCGGTCCCCCCTTGTCAGCGAACTCCAGTCGAGCCAGGTATAACACAACGAGCCGGGCTTGTCAACGTGCGGGACTCCTCTTGCTACTGCTCAGGGAAAATGTCCCGTGCAGGAACTCAACCTGGACATCAAGGACAACGCTTCCCAGGCATCGAACCATTAGCACTGAGCCCGGCTCCGGCAGGAACGAGCCGGCATAGGAGGAAACGATTGCATAGTACCCACCACATTCTGTCCGCCGCACTCTTACTGCTCATCGTCGGATCGGCCTATGCCGCATACTCGCCGCCGGGGTTCGCGCTCGATATGTGGTTTATCAAGGAGAAGGGGGTCTGGCATCAGTTCGAGCTGAACGGCCCGCATCCGAGCGACTGGGACAAGCAGTGGCCGCCGCTCAATCAGCCCGACCGGCCACCGTTGGCATGGTTCGAGCAGGGCGTCTTCCACTCGACCTCCAAAGACCTCATCACCTGGAAGGACGAGGGGGTCGCCATCACCATCGGGAAGCCGGGCGAATGGGACGACGGCAAGATCGCGAGCGGCAACATCGTCAAGCACGAGGGCACATTCTACCTCTTCTATCCGGGCATCCGCGAGCACGTGAGGTCCGGGCGAGTGCTTTACCCCGATCGGCGTGGCGACCTCGAAGGATATGGTTCACTGGACGAAGCATCCCGACAACCCGGTGATGGTTCCCGACGGCAAGATCTACGATCCCGCAGGCAATTGGCGCGACTGCAGCTTCCTGTGGGACTCGAAGCAGAAGGTGTGGTACACGGTGGTATGCGCGACTGCGATGGGAGAAGGCCCGATCGAGAGCCGGGGGTGCATCGCCCTGTTGAAGTCCGCAGATCTGATCCACTGGGAGGCGCTCCCGCCGCTCGTGGTGTCGGACCGGTACACTCTCGGCATGGAGCTTCCGTTCCTCTTCAAGCACGGGAGCAAGTGGTATCTCGGCCATTCGATGTACAGCAACTACTTCTCCAAGGACTGGCTCGCGAAGCACCCGGAGGTCGAGGCCAGGGGCGGCGTCCACTACATGATCGGCGACAGCATGTTCGGCCCGTTCACGATCCCCGAGGACGACTGCCTCGGATGCCAGCCCGATCCGCCGCCGTATGCCATGCAGCTCATCGACGAGGGCGGAGAGAAGCTCTTCATGCACTGGGGGCCGGTCCGATATGCCACCGCCCTGCCGAAGAAGATCGAGTTCCTGCCCAGCGACCTGATGCGGCTGGTCTACTGGAAGGGGACCGAGAAGGCCCGGAAGGAGTCGCTGCTCGAAGACGGACCACGCGAGTTCGAGTTGGAGGGGGCGTCGTCCGCAGATGTCGGCGCTCCGGTGACGGACTGCTTCTTTGAGGGGACGGTCTCCGGCGGGACGGTCGGATTCGCGCTGGGGGACGCGCTCCTGATCTCTGTCGATGCATCCACCGGCGTCGTGAAGTCGCTCACTCCGGCGGATCGAAGTCCACGCGCAGGAAGATCAGCCAAGTCGTCCGCCGGCCCGATCCGCGTGAGGCTCGTCGTGGACGGCTCGGTCACCGATGTCTACGCGAACGACATCTGGCTCTTCGCCGAGCACTGCGGCCGCCCGAATCCCGACCAGGCGCGCCTTATCGCCCTCAGCGGCAAGTCCACCGTGGACAAGGTCCGCCTCGACCGCCTGGTGACCGGCAACCCGATCCATCACTACGGGTTCAACTACTAGGCGAGTCTCCAGTGTCCGCAGGGACACTTCGTGCAGTTGTTGCCGTGGTTTCAACCGCCTGGTATAATATGTCGACTATGCGCAAAGAAACCAAGCAGAATAGCCAACCTGATACTCTCGCCGAAGATGAGGCCGCTCGGAAGGCTGTAAAAGCCTGGATACCTGAGTTCCGTAACATCGAGGAAATGGATGCCTGGTGGGATGCGCAGGAGAAAGTCGAGGCGAATGTTGACCCCCGTCTGCTTGAGCGAGTCAAGTCATCGATCAGACTGTCTCGCAGGGCCATCGACGGCTACAACTACCTTGCGAAGGAGAAAGGCCTCCGCTCAGGTCAGACGCTGATGAAGATCGTGCTGGGCAACTATCTGGCGAAGAACCTGCCCGAAGATTTCTGACGACGGAGCACATCCACTGGTTCGTGGAGGTAACGACATGATACGATTCTTCAGGCCCACAGGACGTCAAGTCGCCATTGCGTGCCTGTCGGGAGGCGCGGTGGGAGGTATCACGGTCATCGCGTTGATCCACTTGTTCGGCCGGTTTGCCCGAGCAACCCTGGCAACACCAGGTTGCCTTTCTCGGTATCTTGGTGCTCGCGAGCGTCCCGGTAACAGTCATAGTCAGCGGACGGGCGGCGATCACCCATCCCGGCGGTCCCGGCACGTACCTGGACAACGTACCGTACTCGCTCGTGGGGGTCTCACAGGGCATCATTCTCGTCAACACGTTTGATAGGATTGCCCGTTGGAGAGACGGCTGGCCGTCAGGCGTCGCCACGCTCCTCGTTGTCTCTATCTGCGCCTACATTGGCGCATTGGTGACGGTGGCGTGGCTGCTGGTTCACTGGTCGCGGAAGGCCTAACTTGCATTTCGGACTTCAGACTCGTGTTCTTCTCATTTTGATGCTCATCGGATGCGCGACATCCGCGAGGTGCGATATGCCTTCTCCGTGGAAAGCCTGGCAGCCGATCGCGGTCCGGGGACGAGAGGCCCGCGTGTGGGGGCGCGAATACCGGCTCAATGAGATCGGCCTCCCCGCGCAGATCACGTCCGCGGGCGTCCCACTGCTCGCCGAACCCACGAGCCTCGACATCGTCGCCGACGGTCAGGCGGTCGGATGGAGCAAGACATCCGGCCACTGGACTCGGGTCGGTTCGACGAGCGCCCGGTACGCCTTCAGCGCCGATTCGCCCCACCTGACGCTCAGGATCGCCGGACTGATCGAGCCGGACGGGATGTGGCGCATCGATCTCGACCTGATCCCGAAGCATCCGATCAACCTCGACCGCATGCGTCTCGTGATCACGCTCGACCCTGCGCATGCGGGGCTCATGCACTGGTATCCCCTGCCGAGGAACTGGCCGAACGTCACGTTCTTCGACCGCGCGTTCCAGAATTCCGGCGCTCGTCCCAGGGAATGGGAGTCACCGTTCACGCCTCTGGTGTGGATCGGCGATGAAGAGCGCGGCCTCGAGTGGTTCTGCGAGTCGGACGAGACCTGGAGGCCCGAGGGATCGGCGCTCACTGTGCGGGAACTCGGCGGGTCGGTCGCCTTCACCGCCCACGTGATCGAGCGCCCGATCGAGCTGTCGTCGCCCTATCGCCTCACGTTCGGGCTGCAGGCAGGCCCCGTCAAGCCGAAGTCGCCGCTGGTCGTTCAGGGCGATGTCGGCTATGGGCACTGGGCGACGTATGAGAATACGGACGCCGCTCGGCTCGAGGTGCTGAAGGGCCAGGGGATGAAGTTCGTCGGCATGCACGAGGATTGGACCGACCTCCAGGGGATGCCGAGGGTCACTCAGCCGGAGAAGCTGCGCCGCCTGGCGGACGACGTCCATCGCGCGGGGATGGGCCTGGTGCTCTACCATTCGCTCGCGCTGCCGGACATCGCGCCGGAGTTCGGCGCGCTCGCCGACGACGCCCTCTGCGAGCCGAGGACCGCGAACTATGTTCATTCGCGGCAGCCCGATCAGCGCGATTACCCCGTCTGCCATCGGAGCGCGTATCCCGCGATCTGGGCCGAGGGGATCGCCGGCCTCTTTGCGGATTACGGCATCGACGGCCTCTATCTCGACGGAGCGGCGTGTCCGATCCCGTGCGCGAACGGGCGGCATGGGTGCGGCTACACCGATGCTCAGGGGAAGCTGCATCCCACGTATCCGATATTCGCGGCGCGGGAGACGATGAAACACCTGCGGACGATCTGCGAGTCGCAGTCGAGGCCGACGCTCATCGTGGCGCATATGTCCGCCATGATCACGCTGCCCTCGCTCTCGTTTGCCGACGTGCTGCTCACGGGCGAGCAGTACTGGAAGTCGCCGGAGGACTACCGCCCGCCGATCGAGTTCTTCCGCGCGGAGTGCATGGGGCACAATCACGGGATTCCGACGCACTTCATCGGTTATCCGCCGCTCGGTGGGGATTACGCGCGCACGATGATCGGGCTGCACAACGCGCCGAGCCCGTGGTGTCCCGGCGGCGTGGACATGTGGCGCATCTATAAGGAGTTCGACGCCGACGGCGCGAAGTTCACGCCCTACTGGGTCCCGAAGTCACTCGCCTCCGCCGATGTCCCGGACGTGCTGGTATCGGGCCTGGTGCATCCGGATGGAAGGGCACTGCTGGCGGTCGGCAATCTGCGGCAGTCCCGTCAGACGGTGACGATCACCCTCGGAGCGGAGGTCGGCGGGTTCCGGTCCGCGAGGGATCCGCAGACCGGCGCGAAGTTCGACATCGTCTCAGGCCGCATCCGCCTCGACCTCAGCCCGGAAGCCCTTCAGTGGCTCCTCCTCGACTAGGCCTCACCATCAATGGCGAGTCTAGCGGGCAGGAAGCATGCTGAAGCAAGCTGATCCATGTGGGCCGAGCTTGCTTCAGCATGCTTCGGAGCTAGCCTGATGCTTGAACATCAGGGCACTCGCGTGAACGGAGTAGCGGTTGTCGTTACCGCATAGCAAACCCAGCTGCTGTCTACCGGTATTATTACCAGTTTTTCACCATCATCGAGCTTGATTTCCAGAAAACCGGTGTATTGCCCCTTGACAAATGCGCAGGTGCTGGATACCTTGTGCGCAACGGCAAGCTGCCACAGAGCAGCCGCCATAACGACAAGGAGGAGTAGAGATGAACACGAAACAGATTCTGGCAGTATCGGTAGTGGCGATAGCAGTGGCGTTCACGTCGCTGTCCACCGCGCAAGCAACCTCGCTGAGGTACAACGTTATTGACCTCGGCACACTCGGGGGGATCAGCAGTTCAGCGACCGCCATCAACTCAAGCGGTCAGGTCACAGGGTATTCGTACGCTCCCGGTGATTCGCGCGGGCATGTCTTCCTGTACAGCGGAGGCGGACCGATGCAGGACCTGGGGAGACTCCCCGGCTCAGATCCCGATCAGGCCTCGGTGGGCGAAGCCATCAATGATTCGGGAGTTATCGTGGGTTACGGAGGCTACTATCCCTGGCGTGCTCTGATATGGGATTCCGCGAACGGGATGAGAGTGCTCGACGTGCCGGGATCGCAACCCTATAAAGAAGCCTACGACATCAACAACACCGGACACGTGGTCGCGAACGAGGAGGCCCATAATGGAAACCCCGCCAATGCTTACATTCAGAGGAACGGTTCGTGGACACAGATTCCCGCTCTCTCCGGTTACCCGAACATGGTTCCACATGCCATCAATAATCAAGACCAAGTCGTAGGGATGGCGAGGCCAGGTGCCTGGCCGTCGACGTCATATCACGCTTGGATGTGGGATGAGTCCGGCGGCACGCGCGACCTGGGTGCTCTAGGAGGGGCGCAATCGGGTGCTGTGGACGTGAACGATGCAGGTGACGTCGTCGGGTGGGCAGACACAACCTCAGGCGACAGACACGCATTCCTCTACAGTGGAGGGACCATGCGGGACCTGGGCACACTGGGAGGTACATATAGTCAGGCTAGCAGCCTGTCCATGAAATAACCTCTGGCGCAAGGTGCCAGGTATGTAGTAAAATACGGGTATGAGCAAGCCATACCTTCCTTATCAACCTGACCAGATATTGCTGTTGCCGCCCTTGATGTCGGAGTGGCTGCCCGAGGGACATCTCGCATACTTTGTGAGCGATGTCGTAGACAGTCTCGACCTTTCCGCGATATACGCCTCATACGAGAAAGAGGCCCGAGGAGCGCCGCCGTTCCATCCGGCAATGCTTACAAAGATCATATTCTACGGTTTGTGCCGGGGAGTGTATTCATCTCGAAAGCTCTCCCTGGCCACGTATGAAGATGTAGCCTTCCGGGTGCTTGCGGCAGGAAATCATCCCGACTTCCGCACGATAAGCGAGTTCAGGAAGAGGCATCTCAAGTCCCTTGCGGACCTGTTTGTGCAAGTGCTCAGGCTATGCGCAAGCGCCGGGCTTGTGTCGATGAAACACATAGCCATAGACGGAACAAAGCTGCTTGCCAACGCAAGCAAGCACTCCGCCATGAGCTACTCTCGGATGGTCGAGAAAGAAAAAGAGCTTCAGGCTGAGATCGAGGCGCTCCTTGCGAAGGGTCTTTCTGTGGACGACCAGGAAGACGCGGAATATGGTCTTGACCGCCGAGGAGACGAACTCCCGGAGGAACTCGCAACCAGAGAGAAGCGGCTCGCCAAGATCAGGGAAGCAAAAGAAGCGCTGGAGCGCGAGGCCAAAGAGCGAGCATCAGCCGAAGAAGCGATGCGAGCCCAAGAGAAGGCGGAGCAGGAAGCATCCGGGAAGAAGCCTCGCGGCAGAGAGCCGGGGCCCGTAAAGACAGAGCCGGAAGGGAAGGCACAGCGGAACTTCACAGACCCGGAAAGCCGGATAATGAAGGACGCAAAGAAAGCCTTCGTGCAGGCATACAACGGACAAGCTGCGGTAGACGCAGATCATCAGATTGTAGTGGCGTGTGATCTCACGAACCAGGCAGCGGACTCACCGCATCTTAGTGACATGATCGAGGCAATCAAGGAGAACACCGGAAAGAAACCGGAAGAAGTATCCGCCGATGCCGGATACTTCAGCAGCGACAACATAGAGATGGTCGAGCAGCAAGGGATCGACGCTTATATACCGCCTGACAGACAACGTCATGGCAAAGAGCCGACGGCGCCTTCCTGCCTTGATCCGGCAAAGCAATCCGCCGCAGATCGCCAGAGAGCAAAGCTCTTGACTCCTCTTGGCCGAAAGATCTACGGGAGGCGGAAGGAGACGGTAGAGCCGGTGTTCGGCCAGATCAAGAGCGCACGGAACTTCCGAGGCTTCCTACTCCGAGGCCTTGCGAAAGCGAAGTCGGAGTGGACGCTTGCGTGTCTTGGGCACAACATGCTGAAGCTATACCGATACGGCGACCGGAAATCGATCTTCGATACGTAGATATATGACCTGGATCAGGCTGATTATCAAGGTACAAGGGGTCTTTACAGACCCTCGCCGGAAATCCGGCGAAAAACACTATCGAACAGCAGCCAGCGCGACCCCGCAGATGGGAAACTCACCCACATAGCGGGGAATTCTCAGACAGGCTGCTAGGGGCATCAACCTCAGCGGCCGGGTAGTGGGCGGGTCGTACATCGCCTCTGACTCGGCAGCACACGCCTTCGTCTACGACAATGGTTCGATGTATGATCTCAATGGCCTGATCGACCCATCGTCGGGTTGGGTACTAAGCTGGGCCACAGCCATCAACAAGAACGGCTGGATTGCGTGTGATGGTATCACTGCTGACGGTCAGACCCACGCTCTTCTGCTGAAACCTGTTCCCGAACCATCATCCCTACTTGCCCTTGCAGGCGGTCTTGGATTCCTGGTCCCGATGTTTCGCCGTCGCAAGTAATCCCACACAGCACCCTGGATCAGGCCGGGCACCAAGTCCCGGCCTGACCCTTCCCAGATCTCTGTTCTGCTGTACCCGTATCTCCGACTCCGCCTTGGCCAGCCTGGAGAAGGGAGAACAGACACCCTTTTCCTCGTGTTAGAAGCGCCAAAGTGCTGCCTCGAACCGCTCGGAGTAGATGCCGTCCGCGCGGCGGTTCATCCCCAGTATCCTCTCGGCGAAGGTGATCCCTCGGGTCGCCTGGTTTCGCGCGCTCTGCGACCGATGGCACTCCAGGAGCGACGACTTCCATAGCGCTTCGTCTTCGCCGAATGTCACCTCCACGTTCGGATGGAAGTCCTCGGACTTCGGATCCTCGTTGCCGAGCGCCAGGAGCGGCCGTGTCACCGAATCGGCCCACTGAGCGAACCACTCGTACACCAGGCGGTGAGTTGGATTGGAGTCCTTGCGGTGGGGCAGGAGCACCACATCAGGCTGCAGGGTGTCGAGCAGATAGGTCATTGCACGGCGATTCGCCTCAGTCGGGGCCAGCTCGCCTTCGTCGGTTTCCTCAGCCGCGAGGAAGTAGAGCCGGTCCGGTGGCAGGCCGAAGAGGCGGGCCGACTCGCGTTGTTCGGCCATACGCGCTTCGGTCTTCATCCGCCGATCGGGGCCACAGAAGTCGTCGCTCACCCCGGACCAGCCCGACGTGACGACCGCCCAGTGCAACTCCCAGCCCCGATCGGCCAGGAGGCGAAGGGTCACCGCGATCACATCCGGATCGTCCGGATGAGGGGCCAGCGCCAATGCGATCCCCCGACCCCACACGACCGGATCCGTCAGCCGCACAAACTCCGGACTCCCACACTCCCATACACCCATACTCCCACACCCCCACTCCCCCATTCTCCCATTCCCACCGTCGCCCCTCCTGTGCTACAATCAGCCATCGCCAACCAGGGAGGATTCCCATGCTGCCCAAGACGATGAAGGCCGTCGTCACATACGGCCCGGAGGACTACCGGCTCGAGGAAGTGCCGACCCCGCAGGCCGGCCCCGGCGAGGTCATCATCAAGGTCGATCACGCGGGAGTCTGCGCGAGTGACGTGAAGTGCTTCACCGGCGCTCATCACTTCTGGGGCACTGGTGGCGCGTGCGAGCCGCCGATCATCGCGGGCCACGAGTTCGCCGGTGAGGTCGTTCAACTCGGCGAAGGCGCGGGGGAGAAGCACGGCCTGGCGATCGGCGACCTGGCGGTCTCGGAGCAGATCGTCCCCTGCTGCGAGTGCCGATACTGCACGACCGGCAAGTACTGGCTCTGCAGGCGAGCGGACGTCTACGGCTTCCACCAGAATGTGCCGGGCTCGTGGGCCGAGTACATGAAGTTTCCCGCCAACTCGCGCAACTACAAGCTGCCCGCGGGAATCTCCCGGACCGCCGCCGCCGCGATCGAGCCGCTCGCGTGCTCGATCCACGCCGTTCAGCGCGCCCAGATCCAACTCGGCGATGTCGTGGTGATCGCGGGCGCGGGGACTCTCGGCCTCGGGATGGTCGGCGTGGCAAAGCTGCTCACTCCATCGCTGCTGATCTCGATCGACCCGAAGGACTACCGGCTCGAAGTCGCGAAACAGCTAGGCGCGGCCCTCACGCTGAACCCCGACCGGGAGGATGTCGTCGCCCGCGTGCTCGATCTCACTCAGGGCTACGGGTGCGATGTCTTTATCGACGCGACCGGCTACCCGGAGTCGGTGCTCCCCGGCCTGCTGATGCTCCGGAAGCTGGGCACGTTCGTGGAGTACGGCGTCTTCCGCGAGCCGGCGACGATCGACTGGACGATCATCGGCGACAAGAAGGAGCTGAGCGTCCTCGGAGCGCACCTCGCGCCGTACACGTTCCCGCTCGCGATCGACTACATCATGCAAGGCCTCGTCGATGTCTCGCCGATCGTGACCCACGAATTGCCGCTCGAAGACTACGAGGCCGCCCTCCACATGGTCCACGAGGCGACCGTCTCGATCAAGGTGCTCCTGAAGCCGTAGGAATTCTGTTGACAAAAGGTTTGCTTTATGCTATATATGGAATAATCAGATTGGAGCGCAGCGCCCATCATGACAATCGTCTTCTTCCGAGATCATGACGGTTCGGTGCCTGTCAAGGAGTGGTTGGATGGCGAAGTGGCAAAGCGAGATAGCCGTATTGCCGCCAAGTGCCGAGTTCGTATCGCTCTGCTCAAAGAACAGGGTCACTCGCTCCGCCGACCATTTGCCGATTATCTACGTGACGGGATCTATGAGTTACGGATAGCCTTCGGACGAGTCAACTACCGTATACTCTACTTCTTCCAGAAGGATAATCAAGCGGTCGTTCTCGCGCACGGACTCACCAAGGAAGACGATGTGCCGGATAGGGATATTGACCTTGCCATGCAACGGAAGGCGATCTTCGAATCTGATCCGGAAAGGCACACTTACTATGAAACAGGATAGAAAGCGAATGACAGATGCTGTCGAGATAATGGATCGCAGCTACGGCGGGAGCCCGGATTGGGACAGGCTTGTTGCAGAAGAAGCACTCAAAGTGAGTGTTGGGCAGCTAGTCTATGACCTCCGGCAGGAAGCCGGGCTTTCGCAGACAAAGCTTGCCGATCTCGTGGGCACCAGCCAGTCGATCATTTCCAAGGTCGAGAATGCGGACTACGAAGGCAGCGCCCTGGAGATTCTCTCGCGCGTCTGCTTTGCCCTCCATCGAAGCATAAGCGTCGGGCGGAAGAAAGACGGCCCGGTTGCCGTTGCCTGCTAGCTGTTTCATTGGCTACTTCGCCTGGGGCGCCTTCTTCAGGAAAAAACTCGGCAGAGGCCCGTTATCGACCTCCGCTAGCTCAGCGCGAAAGGAGTATTCCACATCCTTGTTACCAGGATCGGCTTTCCCTTTGCTCGATCTAAACGCGAGGTCGAATCTCCTCAACTGCCCCCGTTCATTCACCCACAATGTCAGAGTGTTAACGCCGGACACCCAATAGCCGGCCGGACCTGGTAAGTCCCTTTCGAGGACCATTACATCGGTCTTTTCCCCACCAATAGATTCCTGACCCTGATGTGACACTTTGGAAAATGTGTCGGCAATCTGGAACCCCTGGAACAATTGGGGGATGATAATGAGGTAGCCGAACGCGGGATCGACCAATGCACCGCCGTATTGGTCTGCATCACTCTTGGATAGGGGTGACAACCTGCGAGGCTCTTCAATGTCGCTGCCATACAAATCGGGGGATTGGAAATACACCTGGTAAGTGCCGAACTTCCGATCATCCAGAGTCTTGGCATCAAGGCCCATGTTTCTCGTCATGCTGACGGTAAGCACGGCTGTTTTCAGGCCGGTATAGTGTTTTGTCATCCGCCGCATCACTTCCTGACCCGTCGGCGTGCTCCCCGGCATTGTTCCTGGTAGCGATTTGCTCCCTTGCACTTTGCTCAGGAATGAACTCGGCAGAGGACCGTCTTCAACTACGCTGATGTCCGTACGGTATGAGTTGATGAGGTCCTTGGCCTTGAGATTGGGGTTGCTGAATGTGGCAGTGAGGGCGACCTCGAACCTCTTCAGCTGCCCCAGTTGGTTTACCCACAGTGTGACGACTGTTGAGCCCCCAACCCCGAAGTTGGTTCCCTCATCTCTCTCGAAAACGACCACATCCGCCCTTTCCCCGCTTAAGGGCTTCTGACCTTTGTAGGCCACTTTGGGAAATGTTTCGGCGATCTGGAAGCCCTGGAATAACTGGGGGATAATGATCAGACGGCCGACGGCCGGATTCTCCAGGGCACGGCCTAGTTCGTCCACCTGGCTCTTCGACAACGGTGACAATCTCCGAGGCTCTTCAGTGTCGCTGCCATACAGATCGGGAGACTGGAAACAGGCCCGGTATGGGAGAAGTTTCTCCTCGTCGCCAGCCTTGCCGTCAACGACCGAGCTTGTGATCGTCTCTGCAGTCAACACCGCCGTCTGCAGGCTGGCATAGTGCTTTCTCATCCGCCCCATCACTACCTGAACCCTGGATGAGCCTCCCTGGACAGTCTCTTTGACGGCGTTCACCTCCTGGCTGCACACTCCGACACTCCCCGTCGCGACCACCAAGCACACGCATACGGTGAGCCACACTAGCGAAAACAAGCAAACGCTTTTCATGAGAGCCTCCTCTTCTGAGAACATATTCGGGCTCCATGCCGGAGTTCCCGTAACAGTTCAGGCTTAGGGATTATTTTGTCTGTAAGAAGAAGGAACCTGCTGGGAGCGTCTCGAACCAAGGAGTGTGAGCGAGCAATCCAAGCCGACATACGAGGAGCTTGAGGCCAGGGTCAGCCAGTTGGAAGGTCTAGTTCCCCAACTCGTGGCGCGTATCGGCGACCTGGAGAAGGAGAACGAAGACCTTCGCGCCAGGCTTTCCGGCGGTGATGGCAGTTCCCCATCCGTGCCTGACTGGGTGAAGCCGAACCGCAAAGAGCGCCGGGCAGCTGAACGAAAGAAGCGCAAGAAGTCGTTCGTGCGCAGGCGGGAGACACCCACCCGTGTAGTCGAGCACGCGCACTCGAAGTGTCCGGACTGCGGCCGAGCGCTCACAGGGGGCACGGTAAAGAGACTCCGCCAAGTCATCGACATCCCCATCGTGCCTGTGGACGTAGTCGAGCACAGGTTCATCGCCAGAAGATGCGGATACTGTGGCAAGAGTCATGTGCCGAAGGTTGACCTTTCCGGCCAGGTTGTAGGCAAGCATCGGGTAGGCGTGAACCTGATGAGCCTGATATCGTATCTTTCGACGGTAGGTCGCATGACAAAGCGGACGATACAGGGATTGCTGAAGGCTCTGTATGGTCTTCAGCTCTCTGTGGGAGAGATAAGCGAGATATTGCACACGGTGGCAGACTGTGGCAAAAAAGAGAAAGAGCGGCTACTCTCGCTTGTACGTGGAAGCCCATACATAAACGCAGACGAGACGGGCTGGAGAGAGGATGGGCTGAACGGATACATCTGGACCTTCTCCACTAAGAACGTGCGCTACTTCATCTACCGGCGGAGTCGGAGTGGAGAGATCCCGAAGGAAACGATAGGCGGCGACTACGAAGGGGTAGTGGTAACGGATTGCTATGCCGGATACAACCCGGTAGTTGCAGACCGCCAGATATGCTGGGCACATCTGGCCAGGGATCTGCACAAACTGAAGGAGAGGAACGCGGACGACACGGGCGTCATCGCATGGGCGGATGCGGTGAAGGGTGTTTACGATCGGGCAAAGGAGTTCCGGAGCAAGAAGGCGGAGGTTCGCAAGTGGAAGCGAGTACTCTTCGAGGAAGAGGTAGAGGCGCTCTCAGGTCCGTATGTCGGCTCAGATGCTCCACAGCAGACGCTGGCAAAGAGATTCATAGATCGCTTGCACGAGTTGTTCATGTTCGTAGAGTACCCGGAAGTACCGTCGGACAACAATGGCGCAGAACGAGCGCTGAGGCCGTGTGTGATCGCCCGCAAGGTATGCGGAGGCACACGAAGCGCGAAGGGTTCCGAGACAAAGATGACGCTCATGAGTCTGTTTGGCACATGGCACGTCAGGGGTCTGGACATGCTCGAATCATGCAGGCAACTGCTCGCAGGCAAGTCTGTCCTCTTCCCTGCCTGATCAAACTCGTTATCCCCAAGCGTGAACTGTTACGAGTTCCCTGCCGGGCGGGCGATCGGGTATAATGAGCGCATGAGCAGGCAGGGACCGAACGTCATATTCATCACCACCGACCATCAGCGCTATGATTGTGTGGGCGCGAACGGCAACCCGCAGATCCGGACGCCGGTGCTCGACCGCCTGGCGTCCGAGGGAGTCAGCCTCGACCGGTGCTACGTCCAGAACCCGCTGTGCATGCCGTCGCGCGCCTCGATCTGGACCGGCAGATACCCGCAGAACCATCGCGTGACCGACAACGGCATCGCGCTCCCCAAGCACGAGATGACGATGCCGCGCGCGTTCAGTCAGGCGGGCTATCGGACCGTGAACATCGGCAAGCTCCACTTCCTCCCGCACTACGGGCGAGATCACACGCAGAACGACCGCGAGTACTCCGGCTACGGCTATGACACCAACCTGCTCTCCGACGAGCCGGGCTGCTACCGTGATGCCTACATCCGCTGGATCGAGAAGGTCGCCCCGGAACACCTCGAGGCGGTCCGTGTGCCGGTACCAGTCCCGGGCAAGGAGAATGGGCGGAACCACTTCCAGGGATGGGTCTTCGGCGCGCCGGAGGAGTTCAGCCATCCCGCGTGGATCGCTCACGAGGCGTGCAAGTTCATCTCGGCGTATGAGGATAGGCCGTTCTTCCTGAGCCTCGGGTTCTACGCGCCTCATCCGCCGCTCAATCCGCCGCAGCGGTATCTCGATCTCTACGATCCGAAGTCGCTCCCTCTGCCGAAGCAGCATCCGGCTGATATGGAGAAGAGCGCGCTCCGGGACATCACTCCGCACCAGTGGCGGGAGGATATCGCGTACTTCTACGCCATGTGCAGCCTGGTGGATCACCACGTCGGCCGCGTGATCGAGGCCCTCGATGAGAACGGCCTGCTCGACGACACGCTCATCGTGTTCATGAGCGATCACGGGGACGCGCTCGGCGAGCATGGGATGGTGAACAAGGGTCCGTCGAACTACGAGTCGATCGTGCGGGTGCCGTGCATCATGTGCTGGCCGGATGGACTTCCGGCAGGGAGGCGCGTCTCGGGGCTGGTAGAGGCGGTGGATATCTTCCCGACTCTCTGCGAGCTGACCGAGGTGCCGATACCCAAGGGCGTCAAGGGTCGAGACATGGCATCACTCCTGAGGGGCGAAACCGATCAGGGCCGGGAGAGCGTCCTAATCGAGCACAAGAACCCGACCACCGGCTTCTCGGTCAAGACGCTTCGGACGGAGGAGTTCAAGTATTTCCGCTACAACGACGACCGCGAGGTGCTCTACGACCTGCGCGAGGAGGACGAGGAGGTCTTCAACCGCGCGGACGACCCGAAGTACGCCTCCGACATCGCGCTCCTCCGCGGCCAACTGCTCTCCCGCCTCATCGCCGCCGAAGAGGACCTCCCTGAGAAGACGCATCCGTACTAGCTGTCGGACCAGTCTGACATGTCCGACCTGTCCCCCTCGGAAGGAATCCCTGCTCGCCAACCCGAACTAACCAGAAAGCCATTTGCGGTGGAAAACCCTATCTCGGAGGAATCATAGTGCTCGATATCACACCACGCGTGCTCATGGGCCCGGGCCCGAGCAACTGCGACCCGCAGGTCCTTCAGGCGATGGCGATGCCGACCCTCGGCCACCTCGACCCTGATTTCATCAAGATCATGGAGAACACCAAGGCGATGCTCCGCCGGGTCATGCTCACGGAGAACGAGCTGACGATCCCCGTCTCCGGCACCGGAAGCGCCGGCATGGAGGCCGCGATCTGCAACCTCGTCGAGCCGGGCGACCGCGTCGTCGTCTGCGTGAACGGAGTCTTCGGCACGCGCATGGTCGACGTCTGCGGACGATACGGCGCGGAGGTCATCCAGGTCACTGCGCCCTGGGGAGAGCCGATCGATCCCAAGGATGTTCAAAAGGCGGTCGCGGGCGGTGGAATCAAGCTGGTCGGGATCGTCCATGCGGAGACCTCGACGGGCGTGCTCCAGCCGATCGAGGAGATCTCGAAGATCGTCCACGACGCCGGCGCGCTCTTCGTGGTCGATACGGTCACATCGCTCGGAGGCCATCCGGTCCGGGTCGATGACTGGAAGATCGACGCGTGCTACTCCGGCACCCAGAAGTGCCTCAGCATCCCGCCGGGCCTCGCGCCGATCTCGTTCTCACCGGCGGCGGTCGAGGTGCTCTCGAACAGGAAGACCAAGGTCGCGAACTGGTATCTCGACATGAATTTCATCAAGAGCTACTGGGGGCAGGACCGGGTCTACCATCACACCGCGCCGATCAACGCGATTTACGGCTTCCATGAGGGCCTGCGCCTGATCCTCGACGAGGGCCTGGAGGCTCGATGGGCGAGGCACAAGGCGAACCACAAGCTGCTGGTCGCCGGCCTGTCGGAGATGGGCATGGGGATGTTGGCCGAGCATAAGTACCGCCTCTGGAGCCTGAACGCGGTCTGCATTCCCGACGGAGCGGACGACGTGGCGGTCCGGAAGCAGTTGCTCACCGACTACAACATCGAGATCGGCGGCGGACTCGGCGACTTGAAGGGCAAGGTGTGGCGCGTCGGCCTGATGGGTGTCAGCTCGACGCCGAACAACGTGATCCTTCTCCTCGGCGCGCTGAAGACGATACTCGGATAGGTCACAGGCAATACCGTGTAGCCTAGCCCTTTATGGGCGTTCGCCGTGAGACAAGGACACCCATGATAGGCCAGGCTCACGGCGAACGCCCATAAAGGGCTAGGCTACACGTTCTCAGATGCAGGTTATGTCCAAAGCTATGGCAAGTCTTACTGACCGCCTGCGCGCGGTGATGCCCCATGACGCCGTGGTGGACGATCCCCTGCGGCTGTCGTTCTACGGCTACGACGGCACGTTCTACGAGGGGATGCCGGATGTCGCCATCCTGCCCGAGACGACCGAGCAGGTCTCCGCGGCCGTCAAGCTGTGCGCTGAAGCGGGGATCCCGATCGTCCCGCGTGGAGCGGCGACCTGTCTCAGCGGCGGGCCGGTCCCTGTGCGGGGCGGGGCGGTGTTTTCGTTCACACGCATGGACCGCATCCTCGACCTCGACTATGCCAATCAGCGCGCGGTCGTTCAGCCCGGAGTCGTCAACCTCCAGTTCCAGAACATCCTCGCGAAGAACCGGTTCTTCTACGCGCCCGATCCCGCGAGCCAGTGCGTGTGCACCCTCGGCGGCAACGTCGGCGAGAACTCCGGCGGCCCTCACTGCCTGAAGTACGGAGTGACCGCCAACCATATCCTCGGCCTGACGATGGTGCTGCCCGACGGATCGATCCTGCGAGACCGCCCTCGATCAGCCGGGATACGACCTCACCGGCGTGATCGTCGGCAGCGAGGGGACATTCGGCCTCGTGACCGAGATCGTCTGCCGGATCATGCCGCTCCCCGAGGCGGTCGTCACTATGCTGGCGGTCTTCGATACCCTCGACGGCGCGAGCCGTTCGGTCTCGGGCATCATCGCCGAGGGGATCATCCCCGCCACGCTCGAGATGATGGACAACACGACGATCCGCGCGGTCGAGAAGCATCTCAGCGCCGGGTATCCGGTCGACGCGGAGGCGGTCCTGCTGATCGAACTCGACGGGCCCGAAGGGAACGCTCCCGGACCAGGTGAACCGGGTCGCGCAGGTCTGCAACAAGAACGCGGTCCGCGACTTCCGGGTCGCTGAGGATGAGGCCGAGCGCGCGCTCCTCTGGAAGGGTCGAAAAGGCGCATTCGGGGCGGTCGTCAACATCGCGCCGAGCAAGATCTGCACCGACATCTCAGTCCCGCGCACCGAACTCCCGAAGGCGCTGGCGGCCGTGGTCGAGATTGGCCGAAAGCACGACATCCCGATCGCGAATGTGTTCCATGCGGGTGACGGAAACCTCCATCCGCTGATTCTCTTCGACCCGCGCGATGAGGACCAGCTGCGAAGGGCGAGGGCCGCCGATCAGGAGATCACGCAACTCGCCCTCGATTACGGGGGTGTCCTCACCGGCGAGCACGGGATCGGCTGCGGGAAGCGCAAGCACATGACGCGGATGTTCGGCCCGTCGGAGCTTCGGCTGATGCACCGGATCAAGGATGTCTTCGACCCGGAACACCGCTGCAACCCCGACAAGATCCTCCCCGATCTGAGCGAGATCGCCGAGCCGGACCTGCCCGATCTGACCATCCGCGCGCTCGATCTTCAGCCGCTCGATCAGGATGCGGTCAGGATCACACTCGCGGTGGCGAATCGCGATGGGAAGAGGCTCTTCATTCGAAGCTCGGCCGCGAGGTCGTCTGCGCCGGATGACAGGCTTGTGCTGCACCTCGACCGCTTGAACCGGATCATCCGGCACGACCATGAGAACCTGACTGTCACCGCCGAGTGTGGAGTAACCCTGCGCGCGCTTGATGAGATGCTTGCCGCCAAACAGCAGATGCTCCCGTGCCGGCCGCCCTTCTCTGAGCATGAGACTCTCGGCGGAATGATCGCCGCTCAGGAGTCCGGGCCGAGTCGGCTGCTCTACGGTACGCCCAGGGACTTCGTCACCGGTATCAAAGCGGCTCTCCCCAGCGGCGAGATCGTCTCGTTCGGCGGATCGTGCGTGAAGAACGTTGCGGGATATGCGGTCGAGAAGCTGCTAATCGGGTCGAGGGGGACCCTGGCGGCGATCCTCGAGGTCACCTTGCGAACCGTGCCTCGGTCTGCTATGGAGTGCGGAAGCGAAGTCTGCGGAGCTTCCGCTTTTGACATGCAACCGACTGAAAGCGGAAGCTCCGCAGACTTCGCTTCCGCACTCCATACGCGAATCAAGCGCGCATTCGACCCGAATGGGGTTCTACCGGAATGAGAGACCCGGACTTCATCGAATCTGAGCTGAGCAGGTGCAACAAGTGCGGCTACTGCATGCAGAGTTGCCCGATCTACCGCACGACTCGCAGGGAGTCGCAGGTCGCGCGCGCCCGGAATCAGACCGTGCGAGCGATCACCGAGGGCAACGCGGAAGTCACCCGCGAGATGCTCGAGCCGTTCTTCGACTGCCTCCTCTGCGGCGCGTGCACTACCGACTGCTTCGGGCGGGTCGAGACGAAGGAGCTGATGGTCCGCGCACGCGAGGCTTTCAACGCCGAATTCGGCGACCCGGCGGTCCGGAAGTACATCTTCCGGACACTCCTCGCCGATCCGCAGATGCTCTCCACGATGGTCCGGCTGGCGAGGCTCGGCAAGCGGACCGGCATCTCGACCACCGCTCGGAACCTTGGACTCCTGCGCTGGCTCGGTCCCTCGCTCGACGCCGCGGAGGGCCTGGTGACCTCGATGCCGCCCCAGTTCCTGCGAGAGAAGCTCGTCGGCCTGGGCTTCAAAGACGTCGAGGGAGTCATGCGGCTCGATCCCGAGCACGCCACCGGTCCGCACGTCGCATACTTCATTGGTTGCGCCACGAATTTCCAGCTCCCGGGCATGGGTGAGGCGGCGATCAGGGTGCTCTCCGCCGCCGGATGCCGGGTCACGATCGCCCCGAACGTCTGCTGCGGGCTGCCTCCATACTCCTACGGCGACATCGAAGGCGCGCACGACCTCGCCCGAATGAACGTCGAGCTGTTCGCCGGCCTCGACTTCGATCTGCTGGTGACCGAGTGCGGGAGTTGCAGCAGCTTCGTGAAGGAGTGGGCACGCCTGCTCCCGGATTCCCCCGAGGCCGCGGACCTGTCCGCCCGGACCCGCGACCTGACCGAACTCCTGGCGACTCTCACGCTGCCCAAGCCTCAGACCACCGGCGGGATCGTGACCTACCACGACCCGTGTCATCTCGGACGCGGGCAGGGAATCACCGACGCGCCGAGGAAGCTGCTCGTCGATGCCGGCGGTTTCGAGCTGGTGGAGATGGCGGAGTCGAACTGGTGCTGCGGGGGCGCGGGGTCATACAACCTGAGCCATCCGGAGCTGTCGAAGGAGGTCCTCGCGCGCAAGATGAGCCGAATCGAGGAGACCGGCGCGGAGATCATCTCGACCGCGTGCCCGGCCTGCATCATCCAGCTCGACTTCGGCGCGCGCTCCCACTGCCCTCAGCGCCCTGTCCGGCACATCATCGAACTCCTCGCCGAACGCCTCGGGCTCTGATCTAAGGCACGCCGGGTTCACGTCTTCGCCAGCCATGGTGGTTTCGACGTGTCAGCGGCAGGGCACTTGGCGGAAAGTCGGGTCGCCTACGACTGGATATCAGACGGGCAGGGGATCAAGTCCGGGTGCTCTTCCCTCTGTGCGGCTTTCGGAGACCCGCCAGGATGTAGTCCTCGTGGCCTACCACCGGCACCAGTGATTTCTGAGCCCTATCCACTGCGTACGAGATGACAGTCCCAGATCCCACGGAAGGAGGTAAGCCAATGTACGCCAGGATAACTGGCGCAGCCACGTCACCGAGTAGCCCGATGAAGAATGAGAGGCACTGCCCGGTTCGTCGCTGATCGGCTTCCGCGTGGTCTATCATCTCCGCAAAGCGGCGACCGACCCATTCATCAAGCTTCTGGCTGAAGCCACTGTCATTCGGCAGTGACGCGCACTTCTGCACAAGGTTAAATCCGCTCAGAGCGTCTGGGCTGGTACCGTAGAGCAACGTTTGCAGAACCTCTTGGTCCCTCGGAGTGATCCGTTCTATTGCCAAGGTAGCGAACTCCTCCGCGCTAATATCGAATAGGCTTCCGGCAAGCGGCATCTCCAGCGGGCCTGAGCGCTGGCTCTCCTTCCGCTTGATGATTCTGCACAGCCCTCTGAGAATCTCGATCTCAAGCGAGTCGACAGCCCCTTGGCAGGCCGCATGACCATAGGAATGGGCCTTGAAGCTGCCAGGACGGAGTTCACTGATCTGTCCACCGAACTGCCGGGCGGTACATGCTGCTGAGACGAGCGTCAGCTCTTCCTGACACTCGTGGATGAACTCGGACCGATACTCACCGATTTCTGGTGCCCACTTCTCTTCTATCAATTCCCACAGGTCGCCCCGTGATTGGACTCGTATGCCGCTCGCCAAGAATTCCGCCATACACGTGTTCCGAAAACTGTCCGGTCCGAAGAACGTCACGCCAACCCCAGTGAGGCACTTACGGAACTCATCGTTGAGATAACTATTATAATCTCGTATCGGGTATTGCTTCGAAGCCCGCATCCACCCAGCATCCTCGAGAAGCTCTGCCCGTTCCTCGCATCGCCCGCGAATCTCGTCTTGCTCCCTCTTGCTCTTGATCGTCCTGCCTTGATGTACGACGGCGGGCTTCTCCTCAAACTTCCATCGGATGCGGTCCGCGAGTGTATCCTTGCCTCTGAGGTCCAAGCTGGCCCAACCGGCCTTCATGAGATGGAACAGGTGACCGTCTGGTGAAACCGCGCTCTGATAGAAGTAGTCTCTGCCTTCAAGGATCTCAGCGACGCGGACCACCACGCGGCCCCCGATGAGCCGCGTAGCGATGATCTTCCGCTTGAGTGCTGCCGCATTCCGCGAAAGGCTCACGGTGCCATCGGCAGCTGTGTCCCATAGGAGAATCTGGTTTGCTGGTTTGCTCATATGATGAGTCTCCTTCCGACATAATACGCCGACCCGCACATCAAGTGGGCGCATAGCGGGCGAAACTTGCGGTATCAAAGTGCCCGTCGAAGCCGAGGTAGTGGCTGGTGTTCAGCTCACCCATCACAGCAAAGCTGAGTGCATCAGCCCCGCTCAAAGCTACTTCACGTATTCCAGCACATCGGCGGCGTGGTCGGCGACAGTCACCTTGCGCCAGATCCTGCGGATGATGCCGGCTCTGTCGATCATGATGGTCATGCGCTCGATTCCGAGGAACGTCTTCCCATACATCGACTCCACGTTGATGTCATCGCGCCAAAACATGGCCGCTCGATGCGACGCCTTATTTTACCTCAAGGTCATTCAGCAAAACAAGAGCAATGGTCATCAGTTGGTATATCAGTCGGGTGAAACAGCGCGGCCCACGAGTTCCGCCGCGGTCATGCCGGCTATCCCTCGGGACTCAGACGAATCGTCCAGGTGCTCGTGCAGTCGTGCAGCAATGTACGCAACACCCCCTCGGTCCGGAGGCCGGTCCCCCTTGTTAAGGAGATATGTGTGTCACGGCGACAGGTGACTGACGACCTGCTCGACGAGGTGTACGAGCGGGGATGGATAGACACCGAGGGCGAGGAGCGCCGCGACCGACGCTCCGAGCGCGATGGCCGCCGTGAAGCTCGGACCGGGCAGGGCTTCCCGGTCGGACTCCGGCGCGGAATACATGGCGATAATCACCCGCAGGTAGTAGAACGCCGAGATCCCGCTGCTCACCACTCCGACTATCACGAGCGCCCACAGATCGGCCCGAATCGCCGCCGAGAAGATGTAGAACTTGGCGATGAACCCGGCGGCCGGCGGAATCCCCGTGAGCGAGAGCAGGGCGGCGGTGAAGATCAGGGCCAGAACGGGATGACGGCCCGCGAGCCCCCGGTATTCGTCCAACTCCTCAACATCCCCCATCCGCCTATGTGAAGAGAGCACGGCGATCACACCGAAAGCGGCGATGGTTGCGGCGAAGTACGATGCCAGGTAGAAGGCGATCGACGCCGGCCCGAGAGGAGCGCCCGCGAGCAGAGGGATCAACAGGTAGCCGATGTGGGCGATGGATGAGTAGGCGAGCAGCCGCTTCACGTTGGTCTGCAACAGGGCGAGCAGATTTCCGGCCAGCATTGTGGCGATCGCCAGGATCGAGATCATCAGCACAAACGTCGGACCGGCTTCCACATGCCACATGTACACGAGCCGGAGCAGCAGGGCGAACACCGCTCCCTTGGATCCGGTCGCGATCAGAGCGGTCACGGGAGCGGGAGCGCCTTGATAGACATCGGGCGACCACATGTGGAACGGCACGATGGCTAGCTTGAATCCGAACGCCACCACGATCAGCGCCAATCCGAGGAATGACACCGCCGGGAGTCCGTTGGCCGCGAGCCGGCGGAAGTCCATCGTCCCCGAATCCGCATAGACCAGCGCAATCCCGAGCAACAGGAACGCCGATGCCGCTGCTGCCAGGACCAGGTACTTGATCGCGCCCTCCAGCGACGGCCGGTGGTCGCGGGTGTAGCCGATCAGCCCGTACAGCGACACGCTGAGTATCTCGATCCCCAGGAAGAACGAGGCGAAGTGTACGCTGCATGTCAGCGTCTCCATGCCGAGCGCCGCCAGGAGAAGCAGTATGTAGAACGCCGAGCTTCGCCTCTCGTGTGCATGCAAGTAGCTCGCGGAGAGCAGCGAGACCAGGATCGTCGCCGCCAGGACGAGTCCCATGAAGTAGATGGAGTAGCCGTCCACTCGGATGAGCGTAGTGACCATCCGGGGAGCATATGGGAGTGCGACCGAAACCGACACAAGGGCCGCCGCAAGACCGGCGAGCGTGAGAACGAGCGCCACCGCGTGCTTCGGCCGGAACGCGGCAACGAGCATGAGGGCAACGGCGGCGTAGCCGGTTATCAGCAGCGGGAGGAGGGCCATCAGGTCGCGATGATTCACTACATCCCCCTCCCTTCTTGAAAGTTCAGGGCCGCGCCTACGGTCTCGAGCGATCGGGCCGCTGTGGTGAATATCGGTCGCGGATAGAGGCCGATGAAAAGGATCACCACCGCCAGGATGCCCAGGATCGCAATCTCCCCGAATGACAGTCTCTGCAGCGACCGGTTGTTCTCGTTCGGTCCCAGCACCGAGGCCCGCACCAGTCGCGTCCCGTAGATCACTGAGACCACGAACCCCAGAGCCGCAACCGATGCGATGGCCGGACTCACCTGGAATGTGCCGAGAAGCACCAGGAACTCGCCAATGAAGTTCCCGAGCCCCGGGAGGCCGATCGCCGCCAGCGCGAACAGGAGTGTAAAGCCGCCGAGCCTCGGTTCAGCCGCCCACAGCCCACCCAGCTTCGACAGCTCTCGCGTATGGGTGCGCTCCTGAACCATTCCCGCCACGAAGAACAGCGCTCCCGTCGAGATGCCGTGAGCGATGATCTCCACAACCGCGCCCTGCAGGGCGAGCGCACTGCCCGAATAGACGCCGAGCAGCACGAAACCCATGTGACTCACGCTGGTGTACGCGATCATGCGCTTGAAATCCGTCTGCGCGAACGTGAGCACCCCGCCGTATAGTATCCCGATCGTCCCGAGGATCATCGCCACCGGTGCGATCTGTGCCGAAGCGGACGGGAAGAGCGGGATGGCAAAGCGCAGGAAACCGTATGCCCCGGTCTTCAGCAGCAGCCCGGCAAGGATGACGCTGCCGGCGGTCGGCGCCTCCGTATGAGTGTCCGCCAGCCATGTGTGCAGCGGAACGACCGGTAGTTTGACCGCGAAGCCGACGAAGAATCCCAGCATCAACCAGAGCGCATGGCGGTCGGACAGCGGCGTACCGACGAGCGCCCGGTAGTCGAACGTGTAGACCCCGGTTGCCTTCCCGTGAGCGATGTAGAGCCCGATGATCGCGACCAGCATGAACAGACCGCCGATGAATGTGAACAGGAAGAACTTGATCGCCGCGCGGATCCGATCCTCATGTCCCCACACGCCGACCAGGAAGTACATCGGCACCAGCATGATCTCCCAGAAGATGTAGAACAGCAGCAGGTCGAAGGACAGGAACACGCCGGTGATCCCCGAGAGCAGGATCAGCAGCGAGAAGTAGAATGCGCCCGCTCGATCGGTTATGTTCCTCCACGAGTAGGCGACGGACAGCGCTCCGAGGAGTGCCGTCAGGGTTACCAGAAGCAGACTCAGGCCGTCCATTGAGAGATGGTATCGAAGGCCGAACTGCGGTACCCAGGCGAGGTTCTGCTCGGCGATCGTGAGATTCGACCCGCGCGTGATCCACAGAGCGATGACCAGCCCGAGATCGGCGAGGCAAGCCAGCAGCGCGATCCAGCGGGTGGCGATCACACTCCACCGGCTCGCCGTCCATGCCAGCGCGCCGCCGACTGCGGGTATCACGATCATCCAGGTCAGTATCATCGGAGAATCCTCACCTCAGGATAACAATCAAGACCACGGCAACTGCCCCGAGCACCAGCCCGACCGCGTAGTCACGGAGGCGGCCGGTCTCAGTTGCCGAGAGCGCCACGTGGGTCATGCGGGCAGTCCAACCAAGCCCGACGTAGAACCGGTCGATGACGTCCGAGCGGTTGGCGCGAGCAATCGCCTTGAACGGGAGCACGAACAACCTGTCGTAGAGCCAGTCGAATCCCCAACCGATGAGCAAGAATCCGTGTAACGCTCGCGCTACGGGTGACCTCTCCACAACGGTCGCCCAGCGTTGGCGCTTGAAGTACAGATAGGCCAGCCCGATCCCCACAAGGCATGCCACCATCGCAACAGCGAGCAGCGTCCACTCCGTCGTCTCCCCTGCCCTTCCGACGGCGACATGCAATGGTGGCAGCGCGCTCGACATCAGCCGCGCGAAGGGGTCGAAGTGGCCCATCACCTCGGGCATCCCGATGAATCCGACGGTGATCGAGAAGAACGCCAGCACGATCATCGCCAGCCTCATGAGCGCGCCGGAGGGCTTGTGGACGGGTGTGCGCTGCGGGCCGTAGAACGTCAGGAACACCAGGCGGAATGAGTAGCCAGCGGTTATCAGCGTGCCGAGAGTCGCCGCCAGCCAGAACCAGGTGCTGCCCAGTACCGATGTCCAACTCGCAGATACGATCGCTTCCTTGCTGTAGAAGCCGGCGGTGATGATCGGGAGAGCCGACAGTGAGGCGGCGCCGATCAGAGTCGTCCAATAGGCCACCGGGAGTTGTCGGCGCAGGCCACCCATCTTGAACATGTCTCGCTCCTCGTCCAACGCGTGCACGACCGCGCCTGCCGAGAGAAAGAGCAGCGCCTTGAAGAAGGCGTGCGTCACGAAATGGAAGATCGCCGCGGTCCATGCGCCGACTCCGAGCGCGAGGAACATGTATCCGATCTGGCTCATCGTGGAGTACGCCAGAACGCGCTTGATGTCCCGCTGCACGAGCGCGCTCATCCCCGCATAGAGCAGGGTCACGGTCCCGATGACGGCGACGGCGTGCTGCGCGACGGGCGCAATCGAGAAGAGCACGTTCATGCGGGCGATCAGATACACCCCGGCGGTGACCATCGTGGCCGCGTGTATCAGGGCACTCACCGGCGACGGGCCCGCCATGGCGTCCGGGAGCCAGGTGTGCAGCGGAATCTGGGCCGATTTGCCGACCGCGCCGAGGAGGAGCAGGAGCGCGATGGCAGTGGCAGTGCCGCCCGCGATCGTCAAGACGCTTGGCGCGGAGATGAGTATCGACTGGATGTCGAGAGTCCTGAAGTGCACGAACAGCATGAACAGGCCGATGACAAGCGCCGTGTCGCCGACGCGGGTCATGATGAACGCTTTGGCCGCCGCGATGTTGTTCGCCCGCTCTTTGTACCAGAAGCCGATGAGCAGGAACGAGCAGAGCCCGACGCCCTCCCATCCGAGGTAAAGAAGAAGCAGGTCGGCGGCGAGCACGAGCACCAGCATCGAGCCGACGAAGAGGTTCATGTAGCTGAAGAACCTGCTGTACCCGTCCTCTTCGTACATCGACTGCGCCGAGTAGAGGTGGATCAGAAACGCGACGAACGTGATCACGCAGACCATCACGAGCGACAGCGCATCGAGATGCAGCCGAGCCAGGACCTGCAGGCCGTTGACCTCGATCCACGGATAGAGCGTCGCGTCGATGCCTTTGCCCTCGAACTCCATGGCCGCGGCCATCGAAAGCAGCCACGACGCGCCTATCGACGAGCACCCGATCGCTCCCGCGACCTTCTTCGGCAGCGAGGCCCCGAATATCGCCAGTATCAGCGCGCTCAGGAACGGCAGCAGGACTATCACCCAGAGCAGAACGTTCAACGCCTATCCTTTCATGAGGGAGACTTCGTCCGAATCGACGTTCCCCCAGTGATGGAAGATCCTGAGCACGAGCGACAGGCCGACCGCGACCTCGACCGCGGCGGTGACCAGGATGAAGATGACCATGACCTGTCCGTCGGGCTGTTTCCACTTCGATGCGGCGGCCACGAATGCCACGCCCGACGGAACTGAGCATGATCTCCAGCGACATCAGCACGAAGACCAGGTTTCGGCGTATCATGACGCCGAGCAAACCGAGCACGAAGAGGATTCCCGCCACTATCAGAGCGTGGTTCACCGGTATGCTGCTCATTCCTCTTCCTCCCGCCTGCCCGAGAAGACGCCGAAGTGAAATCCCGCGACCAGGCCGGCGATCAGGAGCAGCGACGACAGCTCGACCCCGATAAGGTAATCGGTGAACAGGCTGATGCCGACTGCCTTCGGGCCGACCACGGACGCTGATTGCCCGATCCCCCTGCCGGCCAGCACGGATACGAACTGCACCAGGAGCACCGCCGCCAGTATCAGCGGGAGAACCAATGCGGCGATGCGGAGCCTTTTGCGAGGTTGCCCTTCGGACCTGCGCAGGTCGAGTATCAGGACCGCGAAGACGAACAGCACCATGATCGCGCCGGCGTATATGACAATCTGCAGCACCGCCGCGAATGGAGCGCCCAACGTGAAGAACATGGATGCGATCGCCAGGAACACGAGCACCAGGTACACCAGCGCGTGCATGGCATTTCTACGCGTCACCACCATACCGGCGGCGATCACCGCGACGGCCCCTGAGATGTAGAAAAGCGTATTCATGGCATCAAGTCCCTCACATCGACGGGCGGCAACTCGTCAACCGCATCGCCCTTGCCCTTTCCCCCGATCGCCACCCCGGCGTGGTGGTAGAAGTTGTAGTCATGGTATTTCCCCGTGCCGCTGATGAGGAGGTCCTCCTTCTCGTAGACGAGACTGGCCCGGCGGTACTCGCACATCTCGAAGTCGGGCGTCAGTTGGATGGCGTAGGTCGGGCACGCCTCCTCGCAGAATCCGCAGAATATGCACCGGCGAAATTGATCCGGAACCACTCCGGGTACCGCCTGCCGTGCTCGTCCTCCGTCGCCTGCAGCTCGATGCAGTCCACCGGGCAGACCGCCGAGCACAGATAGCAGCCCACACATCGTTCCACCCGTCCGGATCGCGAGTCAGGACGATGCGCCCCCTCCATCGAGGCGGTATGTATGCCGTTTCCTCCGGGTACGGGACCGTCACCCGGCGTCTGAACAGATGGACGAATATGAGTCCCATGGACCTGATGATCGATATCATCTCTACCTCACGATGAGCGCGATCGCTCCCGTCGCCATAATGTTGAGCAGCGATAACGGCAGCAGCCACTTCCATCCCAGATCCATCAACTGGTCGTATCTCAGGCGTGGCAGCACCGATCTCAGCCAGACGAAAAGGAATATCACGGCCCCCGTCTTGAGCAGCGAACCACACCAGCGGAGGGAGAACCGGCCCGCATCCATCCGCCAAGAAAGAGTACCGTCGTCATCGAGCTTATAAGTATGACGTCCAGGTATTCGCCCATCAGGAAGAGCGCGAACTTCATCGACGAATACTCCGTGTGATAGCCCGCGACGATCTCGCTGTCGGCCTCGGGCAGGTCGAACGGCGTGCGTCGCGCCTCTGCGATGCCGGCGATCAGGAAGACCAGGAACCCGATCGGCTGCAGCACGCAGAACCACATCCTGGACTGCGCCTCCACGATATCGCTGAGTCTCATCGAGCCTGAGAACATCACAACGCCGACGAGCGACAGCGCGATCGGGATCTCATAGCTGATCATCTGCGCGGCGCCTCTCATGCCGCCGATGAGCGAGTACTTGCTGTCCGGATGCCCATCCCGCCAGCACGATGCTGTAGACTCCCAGCGATGTCATCCCAAGGAAGAACAGCAGGCCCACATTCGCGTCGGAAACGACGATCGTGCGGGTGAACGGGACGACCGCAAACGCGACGAGTACCGTTACGACGACGATCGCCGGCGCGAGGATGAAGATCAGCTTGTCGGCGAAGGGCGGTATCCAGTCCTCCTTCATGAACAGCTTGATGACGTCCGCAACCGGCTGCAGCAATCCCAACGGGCCCGACGCGATTGGGGCCGATGCGGTCCTGGAAGCCCGCGAGAAGCCGCCGCTCGACCCATATCATGGCCGTCGTCAACGTCAACAACGCCGCGATCACACCTATGCCGATTCCGACTGCCATCCAGGCGCTCATGCTTTCGTCAACCTCGATATGATTGGTGCAATGATGCCGATGGCGCCATCCACGTTTGCCGGCACCGTCGCGACATCCACGGGAAGTGATGCGTCCATGCGGACGGGAAGCGTCCACGTGCCGCCGGCGAATCCGAACTCCACAGACTGCCCCTCCGCGATGCCGAGTCTGTCAGCCAGCGCGGGGTTGATCGCCAACGCCGCTTGTGGCGTGAGACTCGCGATCCCCGGCGCGAGTCGAGACAGCTCCTCCGACCCGAAGATGCAGGGACGCGGCACGATCCGGACCTCGGACTCGCCGAGCGCGACGGCCTCTCCCCTCTCAGGCAGTTCGGGCGCGCCGCCCGTCGGCTCGATCAGGCGACTGCCCGAGTTGCCGTTCTGGAGCGGACCGTTCACCTCGATCTGGAACTTGGTGACCGAGTTCACCGAGTTCCATCCGGGCCACCAGGACTTCCGCGTCCTCGGGTCCGCATCGAGGGCGCCCTCGAAGATCGGAATGCTCGAGGCCAGGTCGCGGAGGACATCCTGGTAAGCCGCCCACTTCGAGCCGGCGCCGAGGTCCTGAAGCGCGGACCATGCGGGTCGCGTCTCTCCCGGCGGCGTGAAGACCTGGAGGAAGCCCTGCGCTCGTCCTTCGTTGTTCACGAACGTGCCGTCGGATTCTACACATGCTCGCGTGGGGAGGACGATATCCGCATCGGCGGATGTCGCCGTTTCGATGCAGTCGAGAACGATCAGGTTGCGCACCTTCGCCCTCATGGCCTGCAACTGCGCGGGGTCGGTCCGGCGAGAAAGGTCGTTCTCCAGCACGATGAGGGTATCAGCCTCGCCCTGTTCCACGCGACGAAGGGCATCGCATACCGACATGCCGCTGAGCATGGTCACGCCCATTGTGTTCGCTTCCGGCACGATGACCGTGAGCAGGCAGTCCTTTCCCGCCGAATGGAGCGCCTCGGCGATCCGGTATGCGGCGGCGAGCACATCTTCGCCGGCGGAGATGCCCGTGACGATCAGCGGCCGTCGGGCGTCGGTTAGGGACTGGGCCACGGTCGAAACAAAGTCGGTCCCGTGCGATTCCCCTCGCAGTCGCCGACATATCTCCCCCGCGAGGTCGACGAGATCGGGCCCGGCGGCGTGAACGGCCCCCTCGGCGATCTCCTCCAGTTTGATGCCCCACGGAACGGCCGCGAACAGCGAGCCCTTTTCACCTTGCAGGGTGAACGCGACCGGCACGGCGTCCCAGTCGGGGATCTTGAGCTTTCGGGTCACATCGAGGCGCGCATTGCGCATCGCCTGGCGGATTGCGAGGTCGAGCATCGGCGACTTCGTTCGTCGGATCCGCGCCCAGAATGAGGACCGCGTCCGCCGATTCGACCTCTGCGAGCGAGGGCGTCCTGAGCGGCCCCGCAGTCAGCATTCTCAACGCGAGCCGGGACGCGTCATGATCGTGCCCCGAGAGGCCGGTGGAGAATGCGTCATCCCCAACGAGCTTCCTGAGGGCATAGTTGGCCTCCAGGGACGCCCTCGGGGAGCCGATTCCGATGATTCCCGTTGCGTCCCGGAGCATTGCCCTCGCCCGATCGACGGCTTCGTCCCACGATACCGTCTTCCGCTCGGCTCCATCCGCGGAGACGCACGCGCGGATTCGCCGATCGCCGTTCACGAACTCGTAGCCGTACCGCCCTCGGTCGCAGAGGAAGTAGCCGTTCACATCGCTGTTGTACCTGGCATGAACGCGTCGGAGCTGCGCCGTATCGAGCGCCGGGAGTCGTGTTGCAGCCGAGCCCGCAGTGAATGCATATCGAGGGCGCGGTCTGGAGGTCCCACTCGCGGGTGTAGTGCTGCTTCAGCGTCTTGTCCGTGAACACGCCTGTGGGACAGACCTCCACCAGGTTGCCGGAGAACTCCGATTCCAGCACACCGTCCGAATCCGCGGCCGAAGTACACATGATCGTGACATGCCGAAGACGTTCGAAGTCGCGCCCGCCCGCGTAAGTCCCTGTAGAACCGCACGCACCGGTAGCACTGGATGCAGCGGTTCATCTCGTGGTTCACGAACGGCCCGAGGTCCTGGTTGAGATGCGTCCGTTTCCGCCCATTGTAGCGCCGGTAGACGTGCCCGGTCATCGCGGTCATGTCCTGCAGGTGGCATTCTCCGCCCTCGTCGCAGACCGGGCAGTCGTGAGGATGGTTGATCATCAGCCACTCGATGACGTAGCTTCCTGAACTCCATGGCCTCTGGATCGCTTATGGAGATGCGCGTGCCATCGACGGCGGGGGTCATGCACGCCATCGCGATCCTGCCCTGCGTGTCCGATTCGTCTTTGAAGACCTTCACGGCGCACTGACGGCATGACGCCGACCGAGCCCATCGCCGGGTGCCAGCAGAAATACGGCAGGTCGAGCTTGTTGTCGAGGACGACCTGGAGCATGTTCTTCCCGTCCTCGATCTCGTATTCTGTTCCGTCTATGAACACTTTGGGCATATCACCCGGCCTCATCCATCATCCACGCGATGTCATTCTGAGCAAAGTGAAGAATCTGGCTGCGCGGAAACAGATTCTTCACTTCGCTCAAAATGACATCGCGTGAGTTCTGCACCGTCAGCTTCGGTATGGGCATCTCCCGAGGCGCACGTGCTCGTCGAAATCGTCACGGAACAGCTGAATCGCGCTCATCAGCGGCTGAACCGCGCCCATCGCTAGCGCGCAGTAGGTGTTCGGCCCGAGCGACTTCGCACTGCTCCATCAGCAATCCATCCACGTATTCCCGCTCGCCCTCGCCACTCTCGATCTGACCGAGCATCCACGCCGACCACGGCAGCCCCTCGCGGCATGGAGTACACCAACCGCACGACTCCCGGGCGAAGAACATCTCCAGGTTCCGGCACATCCCCACGGGGCAGGTCTTGTCGTCGAGCACGATCGCCGTACCCGTGCCGAAGAAATGGTCCAATCTCCTTGAGCGACTCGAACTCCAGCGGCAGTATCGAGCAGGTCCTCGCCCATGAACTGAGTCGATGCCCCGCCGGGGAGCGCCGCTCGAAACGCATAGCCGTCGCGCATCCCGCCGGCGTGCTCCTCGACGATCTCTCGCAGCGTCGATGCCCATCGGCAGCTCGCAAGCGCCCGGGGCGGTTCACCTTGCCGCTCACGCCGTAGATCTTGGTGCCGGAGTCCTTGGCCTTGCCCGAGGCTCTTGAACCACTCCGCGCCGCGCTCCACAATGTGCGGCACGCAGCACAGGGTCTCGACATTGTTGACGACCGTCGGCTTGCCCCAGAGCCCGGATGTGCCCGGGATACGGCGGCTTCGATCTCGGATTCGCGCGGCTTACCCTCCAGGGCGTTCAGCAGGCCGGTCTCCTCGCCGCACATGTATCGTCCCGCGCTGGGGTGGATCGTCGACCTCGAAGTCCCAACCCTTGCCGAGCAGATTGCTTGCCGATGTATCCCTTGCCCCGTGCCTCGCGACATCGCGCGCTGGAGTATTCCCTGCGCCCGTTTGTATTCGTCGCGGATGAAGATGTAGGCGACATCCACCTGGCACGCGTACGATGCGATCGCGAGCCCCTCGATGAGCTGATGCGGGATCGCCCTCCACCAGGAAGCGGTCCTTGAACGTGCCCGGCTCCATCTCGTCGAAGTTGCAGACGAGGTACCGCGGTCCAGCGGACTCCTCGACCGGCGGCATGGTCGACCACTTCCTGCCGGTCGGGAAGCCCGCGCCGCCACGACCCCTGCAGGGCGGAATCCGACACGAGCCGGACCACCTCCTCCGGGCTCATCTCGGTGACCGCCTTGCGCAGGCCGGAGTAGCCGCCGTTCTTCTCGTAGGCCTCGATCCAGGTCGGCAGGTCGTTCTTGACTATGTTTTTGGTCAGGACAGGCTCCATGGCTCAAGCTCCCGGTCGGTTTCCTCGACGCCTCCGCGAGGACTTGGTCGATCTTCTCCTCGGTCAGGTTGCCGACGATCTCGTCGTCGAGCATCATCACCGGCGCCTGCTCGCAGTGTCCCAGGCAGACCGTCGGCAGCAGCGTGAACGTGCCGTCCTGCGTCGTCTGGCCGAGCTTGATGCCGAGCTTGCGCTCCAGGTAGTCCAGCACTCGTTCCTCGCCGGTCAGCCAGCAGCTCACGCTGTCGCAGACCAGGATCACGTGCTCGCCCACCGGCTTGGCGGAAGATCAGGTTGTAGAACGTCGCGACGCTGTCCAGCTCCGCGGGAGTCATCTCCAGCACCGACGCCAGGTCCGCGAGCGCCTCGTCGGACACGTACCGCTGATGCTCCTGGACGATCTTCAGCGCGTCGCACGCATCCCGACTGCCGAGTCGGCGAGGTCCTTCAGCTCTTCTTCGATTTCCTGTCTTTCGGCGTCGCTAAGCATCGGCTATCAGCTCCTCACGGTCAACGTCCTAGCGCACCTTCGGTCGCCGCGTCTCGCAGGCATAAAGCCTCGGCTACAATGCAGGTCGATGTCCATCGGTCTACGTCCCCCAGCACGTAGTCGAGGCTGCCCAGAATCGCGATGAGATCCGAGACCAGCAGCCCGCGCGAGAGCATCGGCAGCGTCTGCAAGTGCGGGAACGACGGCGTGCGGATGCGGCATCGGTACGGCCAGTTGCCGCCGTCACTGATTACATAATACCCATAGATCCCCTTGGGCGCCTCCGTCGATATCATGGCCTCACCCGCGGGCATCGGCTGTCCCCAGCTCACCGACAGGAAGTGGTTGATCAGCGTCTCGATGTCGACCATCGTCGATTCCTTGCGCGGCGGCATGGCGAGCGGGTGGTCGCTCTTGTACTCGCCCGTCGGGCATGTTCTCCGCCGCCTGCTCGACGATTCGCAGGCTCTGCCGCATCTCCTCGAGCCTCACGACGCATCGAGCGTAGCTGTCTCCCTCCGATCGCGGTGGGGACCTCGAAGTCGAACTGGTCGTAGGACGAGTAAGGCCGGCGTCTTGCGGAGGTCCCAGTCGAAGCCGGTCGCCCGCAGGTTCGGCCCGGTCACGCCCCACTCGATCGCCGATTCGGTGGAGTAGACGCCGACGCCCCCTGGTCCGCATCTTGAAGATTCGAGTTCCTGGCGAGCATCTTGTCGATATTCCGCAATCCGCGTCGGGAAGTAGCTCAGGAAATCGTCCACCAGGCCCTTCCAGCCCTCGGGCAGGTCGTCGGCAACTCCACCGATCCGGAACCATTCGGGGTGCATTCGACCGCCGCAGATCGCCTCGTATGATGTCGAATATCCGCTCGCGGTCGTTGAACGTGAAGAAGACGGGCGACATCGCGCCCAGGTCCGAGCCGAACGTGCCGAACCACACGAGGTGGTTCGCGATCCGAAAGAGCTCGCAGAGCATCACGCGGATGACCTGCGCTCGTTCGGGGACTTCGATCCCGGCGAGCTTCTCGACCGTGAGCACATACGGCAGGTTGTTCTGCACGCCGGAGAGGTAGTCGATCCGGTCGGTGTACGGGATGAACGTGTGGAACGTCTGGCGCTCAGCCATCTTCTCCGCGCCACGGTGGTGCCAGCCGATGTCCACAACCGAGTCGACGATCTGCTCGCCGTCGAGCTGGAGGATGACCCGCAGTAGGCCGTGAGTCCCGGGGTGATGCGGCCCGAAGTTCAGAAACATGAGATCGGCGTCCCCCTGGGCGGAGCGAGAAACCGTACTCCTCCGGGCGAGCCTGCAGGTCGGTCTGCTCCTCCAGTTGCCTGCTCTCCGAGAGCGTGTACCCCTCCATCTCGGTCGCCCTGGACGGATGCTCCTTGCGCAGGGGATGGCCGACCCAACCCGGCGGCATCAGAATCCGGCGCAGGAACGGGTGACCGTCTACTCCGATCCCGAACATGTCCCAGATCTCCCGCTCGTACCAGTTCGCGTTCGGCCAGATATCGGTGATGGTCGGGATCGTCGGGTGCTCCCCCTGCAACGGCGTCTTCAGGCGGACGTCGCTGTTGCGCCCGAACGACAGCAGGTGGTAGACCACGCTGAAATCGCAGTGCGGCTGCTCGGGCGTCTCACGTCGAACGCGCTCGTCGATGGCGGTCAGGTCGTAGAGCATCTCGAATGGAGAAGGCGACTCGCCCTTGAGGTAGGTGAGCACGTCGCGCACATGTTTCGCGATCGATCCACAGGGTCGGCGTCCCGTCACGCGTGGCCTGGGAGGTGAAGTCGATCGCGGGGAAGCGCTGCCTCAACTCGTCTACGATTGGCTCCTGGACCGGCATCGATCAGACCTCCGTCATCGGCCGGATCTCCGTCGCAGAGCGCCGAACGTCTCGTTTGAGGTCACGCTGAGCCGGCATCTCGGCGCGTACCACGCCTCCATCGCCGAGTACCCAGCTCAACGGTCGCTGCTCTGTGCCGATCGCCTTCTGAAGCAGCAGTAGACCCTCGAGGAACGCATCCGGTCGCGGCGGACAGCCGGGGATGTAGACATCCACGGGCAGGAACCGGTCCACGCCCTGCACCACGCTGTAGATATCGTACATTCCGCCGGAGTTCGCGCACGATCCCATCGATATGACCCACCTCGGCTCCATCATCTGCTCGTAGAGTTGCTTGATGACGGGCGCGACCTTGATGAACACCGTCCCCGCAACTACCATCACATCGGCCTGTCTCGGGCTGGGCCGGATGACCTCGGAGCCGAAGCGGGCGATGTCGTACTTGCTGGTGAACGCGGTGGTCATCTCGACGAAGCAGCAGGACGTGCCGAACCCGAACGGCCAGACGGAATTCTTACGGCTCCATCCGATCAGGTCCTGCAGTCTGGCCATCACAAATCCGGCGCCGCCGCCCGGATCATTCGGCGTTGGTCTGATGCTCACTTGCGATCTCCTTCGTAAGACGGCGAGGGGTGCGATATACGTCCAGGCCGCCGAGTCGCCATATATACACCAGTCCGGCGACCAGGACCGCCACGAACAGGAGTATCTCGATGTAGCCGGCCCAGCTCAACTCGCGAAAGGCGACCGCCCACGCGAGGATGAAGGCAACTTCAACATCGAAGAGGATGAAGAACAGTCCGACCAGGTAGTATTTCGCATCGTAACGCAGGCGGGATGAGCCTGTAGGCACGATCCCCGACTCGTAGGGTTCGTTGCGCTCCCTCGATCTGTGCCGCTCGCCGAGGGCATACGAAAGTACGAGCATCGCGACGGCAATCAGCGCCACGATCCCGCCATATACGAGGACCGGCCATATCGAAGGATTATGCACGGTGTTCACCACGGCTGGAATATCCGCCACGGGGCGGACGATATAGTATGCGCTGACTCCATCCATGCCACATTACCCGGTAATGGCACGCCATGAAACTCTACCGCACGACAGGCTAATGTTCAACGCGAACGCATCTAATCCTGTAGGAGGGATTTTCCGGGATGATTGTGCCCGGTAATCCCGAAGGTCGGCGCGTTGCGTTCGGGATTACCGGGCACAATCATCCCGGAAAATCCCTCCTACGCCGCTCTCGATAGGATGCGTTCGCCCTGGCTCATGTTTTGCGGCATCGAAGCAAGGGGAAAACCATTAGGCGAGCACTCCAAAATCCGCAGGGGGAAGCACATCATGCCTGACGATCCGCATGGACTTGCCATCAATACTATCAGATTCCTCGCCGTCGACGCTGTCGAGAAGGCCAAATCGGGCCACCCCGGCACGCCGATGGGTGATGCCGAGATCGCATATGCGCTGTGGATGAACCACATGCGGTACAACCCGAAGAATCCCAAGTGGCCGAACCGGGACCGTTTCGTGCTGTCCGAGGGGCATGCTTCGATGCTGCAGTACGCTCTGCTTTACCTGACCGGATATGACCTGCCTCTCGAGCAGATCCAGCGGTTCCGGCAATTGGGAAGCCTGACGCCCGGCCACCCCGAGTATGGTGATACGCCCGGCATCGAGGCGACCACCGGCCCGCTCGGCCAGGGATTCGGGATGGGAGTCGGGATGGCCATCGCGGAGAGGTACCTCCGCTCGTATTTCAACCGTCCGGGGCACACCATCGTCGACTACCGTATCTACGAGATGTGCAGTGACGGCGACATGATGGAGGGCGTATCCTCGGAGGCCGCTTCACTCGCCGGGCATCTGAAGCTGAACAAGCTCATCTACATCTACTCCGACAACCACATCTCCATCGAGGGGAACACCGACCTGGCGTTCAGCGAAGATGTCGGCAAGCGTTTCGAGGCATACGGCTGGTTCGTGCAGGAGATCGACGGCGAGGACGCGGGCCAAATCGCGGCGGCCATACGCGCGGCGGAGGATCAGACGAACGCCCCTTCACTCATCCGCGCGCGCACGCACATCGGCTACGGTAGCCCCGGAAAGCAGGATACCGGAGAGGCTCACGGCGAGCCGCTCGGCCCCGAAGAGGTCAAGCGAACCAAGGAAAACCTGGGCTGGCCGCTCGAGCCGGAGTTCTACGTACCGGACGAGGTACTGGCGCACACTCGGAGAATGATCGACCGCGGGCAGGAACTGGAACAGGAGTGGCAGCAGAGATTCGATGCGTACGCCCGGGAGTATCCGGACCTGGCGGAGGAATGGCGCAGGGGAATGGAGGGCAAGCTCCCTCAGGATTGGCGGAAGAGCATCCCCGTAGTGGGCAAGCCCGGCGAAGAGATGGCGACTCGTGACGCCGGGGGAGTCGTCATGAACGCGATCGCGCCCGTGATGCCGTTCCTCATCGGTGGCGCGGGGGATCTATCACCATCCACGAAGACATACCTCAAGGGATTTGGCGATTTCGAGGCCGATGAAACGGGCCGCAACCTGCATTTCGGCGTTCGCGAGCACGCGATGGGGACGGCGCTGAACGGAATGGCGCTGACCAAGCCGATCATACCATTCGGCGCGACGTTCCTGATCTTCTCCGACTACATGCGGCCGTCGATACGGCTTGCGGCTCTGATGGGCGTACACGTGATCTACGCTCTCACGCACGACAGCGTGTTCCTCGGCGAGGATGGCCCGACCCATGAGCCGGTCGAGCACCTGGCGTCCCTGCGAGCGATGCCGAACATGACGGTCATCCGCCCGGCCGATGCCGGCGAAACTGCAGTCGCGTGGCGAATGGCGATCGAGCATCAGGGCGGGCCGGTAGCACTCATCCTCACCAGGCAGAAGTTGCCCGTGCTGGACCGCGAGCAGCTTGCTCCCGCTGAGCTGCTGGAGAAGGGCGCTTACGTGCTGTGGCAATCGGCGGAAGGCGTCCCGGACATCATCCTGATAGCGACTGGATCCGAGGTACACATTACGCTGGAGGGCGGGAAGCGTGTTGCCAAGGCCGGCCTGAAGGTCCGAGTGGTGAACATGCCGTGCTGGGAGTTTTTCGAGAAGCAGCCTCACGAGTACAGAGAGGAAGTGCTGCCGGCATCCGTCATTCCAAGACTCGCAGTGGAGGCCGCCGCGCCTATGGGGTGGCACAAGTACGTCGGGTCTTGCGGCGAGGTGCTGGGAATGACTCGCTTCGGGGAGTCAGCGCCCTATAAGGATCTGCAGAAGCATTTCGGGTTCACCCCCGAGAATGTGGCGGATCGCGCCAGATCCGTCTACGAGCGAATCAGCAAAGAGAAAGGAGCCGCGATATGCGTGTAGCGCTTGGCGCGGACCACGAGGGTTTCGATCTGAAGAACCAGATCGCCGAGATGCTCCGCCAGGACGGACATCAGGTCGATGACCTCGGCACGTGCAGCCCTGAACCGGTTGACTACCCCATCTACGCAAAAGCCGTGGGGGAGGCGGTCCGGAGCGGGACGGACACTCGAGGCATCCTCATCTGTGGGAGCGGCGTCGGCGTGACGGTTGCGGCGAATAAGCTCAGGGGCATCCGCGCGGGCCTCTGCCACGACGTTTTTTCGGCCCATCAGAGCGTCGAACATGACGATGTCAACGTCCTTTGTCTGGGGCCGAATGTGATAGGAACCAAGCTGGCGAAGGACCTGGTTCGCACGTGGTTGAACGCCAGGTTCACCGGTGAGGAGCGGCATGTGCGCCGCCTCGCCGAAGTCGCCGAGATCGAGAACATGGAGGTTAGAAGTTAGATGGTTACAGCAAATGTGAAGACAAATCCGCTGATCGAACTTCAGCAGGTTGGACAGAGTCCCTGGGTGGACAGCTTCAAGAGGGGATGGCTCACTTCCGGCGAGCTTCAGAGGATGATCAGGGAGGACGGCGCGCGCGGGGTGACCGTCAACCCGACCATCTTCGAGAAGGCGATATCCGGCAGCACGGATTACGACGATGCCATCCGCGAACTCGTGGCACAGGGAAAAGACTCCCAACAGGTATATGAGGCCCTGATGGTGCAGGACATCGGCATGGCTGCCGACCTCTTCCGTGAGGTGTACGACTCCGCCGATCGGTCGGACGGCTTCGTGAGCATCGAACTGCCGCCCAGCCTTTCGTACGACACAGCCGGGACGATCAAGGAAGCCCACAGGTTCCGGTCGATGATCGACCGTGAGAACATCATGGTGAAGGTGCCCGGGACCGCGGAGGGAGTGCCCGCCGTGGAGGAGTTGACCTACGACGGGATCAACGTCAATATTACGCTGCTCTTCTCGATCGAGGACTATGAGAACGTGGCCTATGCGTACATCCGGGGACTCGAACGCCGCCTCAGGGACGGCAAGCCTCTGAACAGCCTGGCTTCGGTTGCCAGCTTCTTCGTCAGCAGGATAGACAGCGCGGTCGATCAGCAGCTCGAGAAGATGATCTCCACGGAGACCGACCCGGATCGGCGATCGGAACTCGATTCACTCACAGGGAAATCCGCCATCGCAAACGCGAAGATCGCCTACCAGAGGTTCAAGGCTATCTTCTCCGAGCAGCGGTTCAAGGACCTGGAGCAGAAGGGCGCGCGAGTGCAGAAGGTCCTCTGGGCGAGCACCAGTACCAAGAGCCCCAAGTACCCGGACCTGTATTACGTCGAGAACCTGATCGGGCCTCAGACCGTCGACACGATGCCGCCGGACACCATTGCCGCCTTCAAGGACCACGGCCGGGTGCGCCTGACCATCGAAGAGAACCTCGATGAGGCAAACAGTGTTCTGCGCCGGCTGGGGGATGTGGGAATCGACTTCGCGGACGTCACCCACAAGCTTCAGGTCGAGGGAGTGGACAAGTTCCAGGCGTCCGTGGACCAGATGATGGCCGTTCTCGCGGCCAAACGGGATGCATCGGGAGGGTAGAGCATGGAGATCGGCATGGTCGGTTTGGGCCGCATGGGAGGCAACATGGCCCACAGACTGCACGACGCGGGACACGAGGTCGCGGGTTACGATGCCCGCCCTGAGACCGCCCGCGAATTCGAGGCCTGCCTGACGCGCGTCGCATCATCCCTGGAGCTTCTGGTGGATGGTCTCAAGGCGGCACGCGTGGTGTGGCTCATGGTGCCGGCGGGCGAGCCGACGGATGATGTGATCGCCAACCTGCTGACTCACATGTCCGCCGGCGACATCCTGATCGATGGGGGTAACTCGCACTTCAGGGACTCGATCCGCCACGCCGAGGAGTCGTCACGCACGGGCGTCCGGTTTCTCGACATCGGGGTCAGCGGCGGGATATGGGGACTCAGGGAAGGTTACTGCCTGATGGCCGGTGGTGACATCGAAGCGTTCAGGCAGGTCGAACCCATCTTGAAGGCACTCGCGCAGACTCAGGGCTATGCTCATGTCGGCCCGGCCGGGGCGGGTCATTACTCCAAGATGGTCCACAACGGCATCGAGTACGCGATGATGCAGGCGTACGGAGAAGGCTTCGAGGTGCTGAAGGCGTCGAGCTTCGATTTCGACCTTCAACAGCTTTCCGATCTGTGGATGCACGGAAGCGTGGTCAGGTCCTGGCTGCTCGAGTTGGCCGCGCGGTCGTTTGGCGAGGACCCCGATCTGAGCCGGATCAAGGGCTATGTCGAGGATTCGGGAGAGGGGCGCTGGACGATCCATGAGGCGCTCGAGATGGGAGTGCCCGTGCCGGCAATGGCAGACTCGCTCTTCGCGCGCTTCAGGTCCCGTCAGAGTGAGTCCTTTTCGGCCAAGGTGATCGCCTCTCTTCGCCACCAGTTCGGCGGCCACGCGGTAGTTCGAGAGGATGACGGCGCGGACGGCGTCGCGTGAGGTGAATATGGCTGTCTCTAGTATCTCGGAAAACCCCTTCAGGGAGGGGCTTCTTCAGCACAAGCGGCGACCCGAGCCATCGGTGCTCGTGCTCTTCGGAGCATCGGGCGACCTGACTGAGCGGAAGATCATCCCGGCGTTCTACGAGTTGGAGAAGAGGAATCGCCTCCCGGACAGATTCGCCATTATCGGTTTTGCGCGGAGGGACTACTCCAGGGACCAGTTCCGCGACACGTTGCGAAAGTCACTCGACAAGTTCGTCCCCGCCGTGGACGCGAATGTCTGGTCCAAGCTGTCGGAGCGGCTGAACTACGTCTCCTCGGACTTCAACAGCGATGCCGGATACCAGGACCTCGGCACTATGCTTCAGCGACTTCACGACGATCTTCATACCGAGGGGAACACGATATTCTACCTGGCCAGCCCGCCCAGTTTTTTCCCCGCGATCGTCGAGCAGATCGACAGGGCCCAACTGACCCGGACGGAGGGCTGGAAGCGCATCGCCGTCGAGAAACCGTTCGGCCGGGACCTCCAATCGGCCCAGATCTGAACAACCTCATCGAAGGCGTCTTTGCCGAGTCGGACACTTACCGAGTCGATCATTACCTGGGCAAGGATACCGTTCAGAACATCCTGGTATTCCGTTTCGCAAATGCGATCTTCGAGCCGATCTGGAACCGCCGATACGTCGATCACGTGCAGATCACAACCGCGGAAACCCTGGGGGTCGAGACGCGCGGGAACTACTATGAGGAAGTCGGGGCGCTGCGGGACATGATCCAGAACCATGGTCTCCAGCTTCTCTCGCTGGTCGCCATGGAACCGCCCACTTCCTTCGAAGCGGATGCCGTGCGTGACGAGAAAGGGAAGGTGCTTCGTTCGATTCGTCTATTCCCTCCAACAGAGGTCGACTCGCACGTCGCCAGAGGGCAATACGGCCCGGGATCCATCGAGGCGCGTGAGGTTCCCGGATATCGGCAGGAGTCGGACGTATCGCCGACATCGACGGTGGAGACATACGTCGCCGCCCGATTCTACGTGGACAACTGGCGGTGGCAGGATGTGCCCTTCTACGTCCGTACCGGCAAACGGCTCTCGAGGAAGAAGACCGAGATTGCCATTCAATTCAAGCCGGTCCCGCATGGGTTTCTCGGTCATGGATCATCCGAACGTCCGGCCCCGAACGTGCTCGTGATGCGTATTCAGCCGGATGAGGGAATCGCCGTGCGGGTGGGAACGAAATCGCCCGGACAGACGATGGCTCCACGACCCGTCGATCTCGATTTCCGCTACCTGTCGTCACTGGGAGTTGTGCCTCCCGACGAGTACGAGACCCTCCTGCTGGACTGCATGCTCGGCGATCAGGTGCTCTTCGCCCGACGTGATGGTGTGGAGGCTCAATGGGCAGTGGTCGCGCCGATTGTGCAGGGCTGGGGACTATCGCCGGCGCCTGACTTCCCCAACTACAGGGCCGGCACATGGGGTCCGGCGGCATCCGACGCGCTGTTGGAACGAGAGGGACACAGATGGCGAAGACTCTAGGAGAATCACCATGAGCATGGCAGACGAGGCACAGATCGAACAGGTGTCAGTACCTTCGGACCTGAAGCTCTCCGATATCGAGAAGGGCTTCTCCGCACTCTGGAACAAAACGGCCGGCGAAGCGGGCGAGACGGCGGTGACTCGCGTCTGCACGATGAGCCTGATAGTCCACCTGCCGGGAAGATCATCTCTGGATCCGGCGATGGATGCCGTCAGGGTGGCCTCACTGGAGCATCCACTTCGCGCGGTCTTCCTGCTTGCCGAACCGGGGGAAACCGACATCAAGGGAAACATATCCGGATACTGCCAGGTAGCGCAGGGAGGAGATTTGCAGGTCTGCTGCGAGGAGATAGTGCTCACCGCTACCGGCGAGGCTGCGCAGAACCTGCCGTCAGCCGCGATCGACCTGCTGGTGCCCGATCTGCCGGTTGCGCTCTGGTGGGTGGGAGAGCCTCAGTTCGGGACTGAGATGATGGACAGGTTGCGATCCGTCTCCGATAACCTGATCGTGGATTCCCATGACTTCGCGGATGCCCTTCGCGACATGAAGCAACTCGCCGCGAACATCGGAAGACAGCCGCATGCGGGTGTAAGCGACGTGAACTGGTCACGAATCACTCAGTGGAGAGAGCAGGTGGCGGACCTTTTCGACGATCCCACGGCTCGGAGCCACATCGGCCGGATCGAGAGCCTGCACATAGACTACGCCGGAGATACCGATCCCTCACAGGCGATCCTTTTCGCCGGCTGGTTCGGGGAAAGGCTCGACTGGTCTCGCTCGAGCGGGCCGGGCGACATGGGTGGAGGGAAGTTCGCTTCAGTGGTCACGAATACCTCCAGGAAAGAGATCGAGCTGAAGATCAGTCCCACCGGCCTCCGACAGGTCGCGGAGGGCAACATCGTTGCAGTCGAGATCGAGGCGGGCGATGGCGCTTTCACGTTCCGCGTCGCGAGCGAGGATGAGCGGATGCGGCTGGAGGTCCGTGCCCAGGCCGAGGGAATGAATCCAGTGCACAGGACGTCCGCTCTCGAGGCGCAACGTCTCGGGGTTCTCCTCGGCCAGGAGATCGAGCAGTTCGGCCTCGGCATCTCGTACGCAGAGACGCTCCGCGCGGGATTGGCCTACGTGGACCGCGCGCCCTGACCCGCTCTCGGGCGGGCTTACTCCTCGTCGGTCTGCGCCTCCTGAGCGTGAACGCCCTGCCAGAATGGCCAGTCGTCGGTGCGGAAGGGTGATGCCGGCAGCCCGGCCTTGTTGATGAGATTGCAGTCCGGGTTCATCTCCCAGGCGTAGCGCACAGCCACGGGAGTCGCGATCTCCTTACTCGAAACGACGATCGAGTCGCCGTCGACAACTGCATCCGCGGGCACGAACTTGCGATCCGCGCCCGCGATCACGAATCCCCTGAGCGGTCCCCCACCCCTAACGGCCAGCCCGCCGCCCAGCGACGTGAAATACAGGAGGATAGTATGGTAGTCGAGGTCCATCCCGGTGTAGATCGGCCCGTCCGCGACGACATCTATCCCATAGACCTTCGCCTTCGCCTGAAGTGCGAACCGCCGGGCGACCTCCTGCTTGTTTGTGAAGTGGATATTCTTAGGATCGCCGATATCTATGTCCACCACCATGCCCGTGTTGTTCAGATCCGTCGTCTTGAGCATCGACTCGCGCAGTTCCTCCCAATGCTCATTCGGGTCCTTGGACACCCAGTTCGCCATCTGGCACAGGAAGAAGGGGAAGTCGCCCAGGCCCCACGACTTGCGCCAGTCCTGTATCATGGCGGGCATGAGCACGCGATATTCCAGCGCGCGTCCACGATTCGCCTTCCCTCCGGCCCAGAGGACTCCGCGCATTCCGTAGGGGATGAGCGGGTGGATCATGGCGTTGTAGATCGAGGCGGGTCGGGCCTGATGGCCCTCGAGGGTGCGCATCTTCGGCGCGGGCTTCCCGGCGGCCTTGGCCTCTTCCGCTGCCTTCTGTGCCGCCGCGAGTTCGGCGGGAAACGCCGCCTTGCGCTCCTCCCAGAGCTTGAAATATGGCGCGGACTCGACGGGATGCGCCTTCAGTACGTCGAGCCGCATGAACGACTCCATGTTGCTCCCGCCCCACGCGCTAAGGATGATGCCGACCGGCACCTTCAGGCTATCATGGATCTCGCGCGCGAAGAAGTATCCCGTGGCGGTGAACTTCCCCACGGTCTCCGGGCTGCAGACCTCCCACTTCCCGACGGTGTCCGTCTGGGGCTCGGCGCGCGCCTTCAGCTCGACCGTGTAGTTCCTTATCTCCGGGTAGCCCTTCGCACCGGCGATTTCCTTCTCTGCGTTGTCGCACTGCTTGACCGCCATCACCATGTTCGACTGCCCCGCGCAGAGCCAGACTTCGCCGACGAGGATGTTGCGGACCGTGAGCCTGTTCTTCCCGGCGACCACCATCTCGAGCGGCCCCCCGGCCATCATGGGCGACAGCTTGACCTGCCAGCGTCCATCAGGTCCGGCCGTCGTGGACGCCGTCTGCTTGCCGATCGACACTTCGACGTGCTCTCCGGGGGATGCCGTTCCCCAGATCGGCACGGGGATGTCCCGCTGGAGCATCATGTTGTCGCTGATCAGCGCGGGGAGCTTCACATCGGCGTCCGCGGTGGCGTTGAGCATCATCAGGATCGGGATCAAGGCAAGGGCGATGCGTCCGGTTCTCATCACGGCCGTACCTCCAGGTGATGTGCGGGAAGATGGTATCCATCCAACAGACCTGTTCGGTACCCTGCCCATGATTCCTGCGGAGGACATGCGTTCAAAGCTGCTTCACGTACTCCAGGACATCGGCGGCGTGGTCGGCGACGGTCACCTTGTGCCAGATCCGGCGAATGATCCCCGCCTTGTCGATCAGGAACGTCATGCGCTCGATCCCGAGGAACGTCTTCCCGTACATCGACTTCTCCTTCATCGCGCCATATGCCTGTAGGACCGTCTTCTCAACGTCGGAGAGCAGCGGGAACGGCAGATCGAGCTTTGCGGCAAACTTCTCGTGAGTCCGCGCGCTGTCACCGCTTACGCCCAGGATGACCGCTCCGGCCTTGTCGAACTCGTGTATTGCGTCTCGAAACTGAGCCGCCTCGGCCGTTCACCCGGATGTGAAATCCTTCGGGTAGAAGTAGAGAACTACGTACTTCTCCCTGAACTCCGCCAGGGATATCGTCTTTCCCCCGGTCGCCGGCAGGGTGAACTCCGGCGCCTTGTCTCCTTCTTGCAGCATCCCGCTACCTCCTGTTTGGTCTCCACATAGGCATGCTTCGATACCACTATTCAGTCTTCCGCTCGATCAGGCCTTCCCAAACAACACGGGGCACAATCTTACGTCTGAGATCAAGCGTCGAAGATTCCCATGGAACAAAGAGGCAATGGCAGTTGCCCAATTCACTGTGAAGCGCTATAGTGAGGTCATTCACCGGACAGTGGCAGTCCCTTCGATGGAGTTTACATTGGCACGATACTGGTTGATCGCGTTTATCCTGGTCGCCTTCGCGACGAGAGCGGAAACCGTCGGCAACGTGCCGGGAGAGGTGGGTAAGGCTATGCGTTTCCCGATTGAGATCAAAGGCGGAGAGGCTCTTCGCGAGCGTCTGCGCGTTGACCTGGCCGCCGTGCGTCAGGCTGTGCAGGAAACTGCTCTGCCGGATGATGAGCGGAAGAAGGCCTTGCAGCAGGCCGATGAGCTTGCGGAACAGGTCGAGGCTCTACCGGCCGATCTCCCACCCGGCTTCCGTGCCATCTTCCCACTCAACGACATCCACGCGGGCATCTATGCACTGAACGCCCACGTCTTGCGCGCCAGGAAGTTTCCGCCCTTGAGCGTATGGACGCAGAACCGATGGGACCCGCTCTATCCGACCCAGGCTCCCGTCAAACCGCCCAAGGGTTCGCTCAACATCAGTGTGGCCATGATGCGCCGCGAATACCGGTCCGAGGCATTCAACCTCACCAACGCGACGGACAAGCCCATGAAGTGCCATCTCAAGCTCACCGGACTGCCCGGCGGCAACAACCCGGCTTGGGTCAGTGTCCGCGAGGTGCTCTTCACCGATACATACGTGCATCTTCCCATTGCCGCCGCGCTTCCCGAAGCCCGGCGAATCACCGGCGGATACGAGATCACCATCCCCGCCGGGACGACCCGCCAGGTGTGGCTTGAGTTCCATCCGACGAGCCTGCACGCGGACACTTACCGTGGACAGATCGCAGTGACGGCTGAAGGTGTCAGCCCTATCTCGATCCCGCTGCAGGTACACTTGTATCCTCTCGAGTTCCCTGAAGAGCTCTCGATTGCAGTGGGCGGATGGGATTACGCGTTCGACAAGGCATCGGCTCGCGATGCGGCCATTCTCGACCTCTCTGTGTTCAGCCGCTTCCTGCAGGACTACTGGGTCAACACACCCTGGGCGCGGACGATCCCTCTCGATGGCTGCACGTTCGACGCCGATGGTCACCTTACCCATGAGCCGGACTACACCTTGTGGGACCGATGGGTTACTGAGTGGAAAGGCGCGCGCTATTACGCCGATTTCCTTCAGTTCGAAGACAGCTTCTTCGGCGAGAAAATGGGTACTCCGCGCTTCAAGCGGATGGTCGGCGAATGGTTTGTCGCCTGGATGAGACACGCGAAAGCACAGGGGATTGAACCAGGCCGCATCCTTCTGCTGATCCTCGATGAGTCGAGGACTCCTGAGGAAGACGCGATCGTCATACCCTACGCCGAGGCGATCAAGGCCGTTGAGCCAAAGGCGCTGATCTACCAGGACCCACTTCATAAGGACCCGCGCGCAGTCGATCCGCGCTTCTACGATCTGTCCGATATCATCTCTCCCATGGCCACGCGCTTTGTCTCAGGATCGGCCGAGTACCGCGATTTCTACTTGTCCCAGAAGGACGCCGGGCGCGAGCTTTGGTTCTACTCCTGCACCAACGGCAAGCAACTGGACCCAATCACGTACTGGCGCGGGCAGTTCTGGCTCGCGATCGAGCATGGCGCGAAAGGCTCCTTCTACTGGTCATTCGGCGACGAGGGGCGGTCCGGCGGGTCGTTCAACGCGTACACCTCGCCGGCGCATATGTTCTGCCCGTTCTTCATAGACCGCGAGATGGGCATCATCGACGGCAAGCACATGCAGGCCATCCGTGAGGGCGCCGAGGACTACGAGTACTTCGCCATGCTGAGGCAGCGGGTTGCCGGCCTCGAAGCGCGAGGGGAGGATTCCGCGGACCTACAGACGGCGAAGAAGCTGTTGGCGGAAGGGCCCTCGATGGTCACGCGCGAGATATCCGTGGACCGGATCGGATGGGATACTCCAAAGGACCGGGCACTGATGGACGAGGTGCGGATCCAGGTGCTCGATGCTCTCAAGGCACTGAGCCCACAGTGACTGTTGAAGAGAAGAGCGCGGAGTTGACTTCAAAGGACCTGATATGCGACACGATAGCGCGAAGAAAGACAGACCGAATACCGCTGGTCGAACTCGCCTACTGGCCTGAGACGATCAGCAGATGGGAAGGCGAGGGATTACCTCCCGGCACCGATCCCCGCGACCTCTTCGGACTCGACCGCATATTCATCTACTACCCCGATGACTCCCCGAGGTTCGAGGAGAGGGTCGTCGAGGAAGATGAAGAGACAATTGTTGTGACGGACCGTTTCGGGCGGACCGTGAAGAAGTGGAAGCATTCGACCGCTACTCCAGTGAACCTCGGGTATGGCATTGATGACATAGCAGACGCCGATGCCTACATGAGCCGCTATGATTCGCTCGATAATCGAAGCGCCGATGAGAAGCAGGTCGAGGAGTACAAGTCGTGCGCCGAGAGAGGGGACTTCACGGCTATATCGCCCCTCGAACCGGCCTGGTTCATCATCGAGCACCTTCTGGGCTTCGAGCAGGGTCTCATGGCATTCATGGAGCATCCCGATGAAGTCGCCGCGGTGATGAGGCGGCTGATGGATTACAGCCTGGCGCATATGGAATGGCTGATCGAGGCCAGAGGCATCAAGTTCGACGCACTCTGGTTCTTCTCCGATCTGTGCTTCAAGAACGGCATGCTCTTTTCTCCAAGAATGTACCGCGAACTGGTCATGCCGATTCACAAGGAATACAAGCGCTTCTGCGATGAGCATGAGATGTTCCTGATGTTGCATTGCGACGGCGACGTGAGGAACTTCATTCCTTTGATCATAGAGTCGGGCTTCGACGTCATACAGCCTCTGGAAGCGAGGGCCGGCAACGATGTCAGAGAGCTGAAGGCATTGTACGGCGAAAGCATCACGTTCTTTGGAAACATCAATGCTGATGTAATCGCCGGTGGCACGAATGAGGAAATCAGAGAAGAGGTGGCATCAAAGGTGAATGCCGCAAAGCAGGGCGGCGGCTACATCTATCACATCGACCACTCCGTCCCGCCAACGGTAAGCTTCGAGAACTATCGCCTCTTGATGAGAAATTCTCAAGGAGAACATGTGGATTCAGCAGAACGGCAGATCTCAAGCGTGAGATCTGCCGTTCTATACCCTAAGCGGAGTAGTCGATAAGCCGGGTTCTGTCGTGGATGATCATCTATCTGGGATGCGCGTTGCCGCGCACCTCGTGCGGCCTTTACCCGGAGGGTCGGCGGGCAGCTTCAACCCCTCCCTATTCGGCCTTGCTCCAGATGGGGTTTACCAAGCCTCCGCATCACTGCGGAGCTGGTGGTCTCTTACACCACCGTTTCAGCTTTGCCCCCCTAGCACCGCCGTAGGGGAGGCCTTCAACGGCCTCCTGAGCGGGAGGCCGTTGAAGGCCTCCCCTACGGCGTGCTAGGGCGTTTTCTTTTCTGTGGCACTTTCCGTAGGATCGCTCCCCCTCGCCGTTAGCGAGCATCGTGCCCTGCGGAGCCCGGACTTTCCTCCCCGTCCTCTCGGACAGGGCGACCATCTGACTTACTCCATTGGTATTATATCACATTTGCACCACACGCTATCATCGATCTCAGCGCTCCCGCAGCTCGACGTTGGTCGCCCGGAGCAGGCGATACGTATGCGCTCCGATCTTGTAGCACGAACTGATCCCTGTGACCGCCACGTATTGGCCGACGGGGTCCGTTCCCTCTGGAACCGGCACAGCGCCCAGCACCTTCAGGCCCGATAGACCGTCGTTGAGGTTCGAGCCGTCACTCACGTAGAAGCAGCCTTCTCCCGTGGCCGTTACTTTTCCCCAGACCTTGATGAGCAGCCCGACGTTGTTCGTCCCGAGCCCGAGCGCTCCGCCGCCGACGTCGTTGCAACGCATTCCCAGAGGTGATGGCGCGGTTCCTGGACAATTGGTGGTTCCAACCTCTCCCGCCAGTATATAGCGCTCCCCGTCGTCATTGGTCCGCATCGTCCCCGAGACGTACACGATATCGTTCGTCCAGACCGGAGTCGTCGTGACCACCTGGATGCCGGAAGCGCGGTTCTCCTCCTCGACATAGAAGAGACCCGGCAGGATCTCGTTCCCCGCTGTGACGACTTTGCCCTCTAACCTGACCTGCGATCCGTCCTCGATTTGCCGGCATGAGCCGATTGCAGACGAAGGCACCAGAATATTCACTCCTATGGCAGACGGCTCTGAGGTCCACTGGGGCCAGGGATCAGGCCTGTTCAGTGTCACGACCGTGTTCACAGTACAATCCGCGCTGACATCAGACAGGTTGAACTGGTCTGTCGTTACCGACGTCAGATAGGATCTGGATTCGCCGGGCACGAGAACCTGATCATCAGTAACGGTGCAGATGACCGTGTCATCGTATCCATATGCCAAGTTGCCACTCAGAGTGCTCGTAATGGTGAAATCCGCCAGCGGTTCAGTCCCGCAGTTGCTCACTGTACTGCGGACATACATCCGATCGCCTGTCATCAGTGCGGCTGACTGCTTGAAGGGACCCTGTTCGCAGCAGGATGCGCCGGAATCCAGGCTCAGACATGTGAAGAAGGTGGAAGGCAGATCAACGGCTTGTCCGGTAATGTCATTGGCGCTCAGGTCACTGAAGGCGCCTGACATAGTCTTGATGGCAATCGGCAAGGCCTGTTGATACGGCGCGAGGGGGAACGCCGAGAGCACGCCGCGGATCGTCAGTTCCACATCCGATCCGGTGATGGCGGGATCTATCGATATTCCCGGAGCGGCAGCATCCATTCTGGTTGTGACCGTCGCTCCGCCGTTATGGCTTTCCACGAAGATCGAGATGTCGGTGGAACCATCCCGACCGATGTCAAGGTAGACCTCGTAGGCTTCCATACCGGTATCGCGGAATACATCCAGCAGAGTGAACCCTGGCACGATACTGCGCTTCTTAGTCAAGATGCCGCCGTCACCATCGGCGTCCCAAGCGATCTTGCCGCTTGCGATGTCGAGCCCGACGTAGAGAATGTCCTGATCGGAATCAAGCAGGCAGAGTACCTGACCGATGTTGAAACCCGAGGGAGGGATGATATTGGAGGCCGGGCGCGGGATCTCGAACGCATCGGGCCCAAGTGGCTCGTCCTCGGTACCGGCCAGTCCGGTGCGCGAATCGCTCCATACGTCGGGACACGCTATGAGCCTGGGATCATCCTTGAAATCGGCCTCGACGTCCCCCGTCAGAGCCATCATGATTGGATATGCCATTTCGACCACCGAGTCCGTATAGTCTTCTCCGCTGTAGTCGCTGTACGACCCCGATCTGGTGAGGATTCTGACTGGTATGCTGGTCTGCGACGGTAACTGAAGCGCTTGCGCCAGCCCGTGAATCGCGAGTTCGACGTCCGATCCGGTGAAAGTCGAGTCGACAGTGACGCCGGCAGGCCTGATCGGCGCGACGGTCTGAACGGTAACGCCGCCGTCGTCACTCAGCACTAGTATCCTCATATCCGGAGAGTAGTACGCGCTGGGATTCACGTCAAGCTCGATCCGGTACTCTTCCATTCCGTCGTCCGAGAACATCTCGCGGAGCATGGAGCCAGGCACAATCGCAGGGTTGTGCGTCGTTATGTTGCCATTCCCATCCGCGTCCCAGGCGATCTTGCCATCAGCCACGTCCAGACCCAGATAGAGGGTATCGGTCGCTGACTCATAGAAGCTTACGACTCGCTCGAGGTTGAACCCTGATGGAGGTATCATCAACTCCGCTGGCGGCGGCGAGACGAACGCCGATTGGTCCAACGGCGCGTCATCAGTACCCGCGCCGCCGGCTATCGGATCAGCTACGACGTCAGGGCGTGACTGGATCAGTGGCAAGCCTGTGAAATCCGCGTCCACGTTGCCGGTGAAGGTAATCGGGAACGCCCCCGCGATCGGGGCAAGGCAGAGGAGCAGAACTGCGGACAGCATCACTACGAACTTCGTGTTCATCTCGGAAGCCTCCTGTATGAGTTCTGGACGGGAGCAACTGCGAGTGGTCAACTGGCCAGGACAGCTAACTGGTAGTATCTGCCAGCGTCGGGGATTATATCATATGTGTTACCATTCGCGCAAGCCATATATTCTAAGCTCATCTATATTCGGTGCATCCCGCGTGCGGTGATCGTGTCCGCTCTGCCCGCACCCAGGGAGGCAAAGGGCGCAAACATGGGTAAACTGACTCTGGGAATGTCATATACCTCCCAGGAAAGGCAGGCGGTCGAGGTGGCAAAAAGCATCGAGGCGATGGTTGGAGAACAGCTTTACCGTTCGCAGCTCGCAAGAAAAGAGCGTATCGAAGGGGGACACCCGGTAACGAACCCGGTGATCACCATATCCCGGACCATGGGCAGCGGCGGGCGGATCGTCGCCCGAAAGCTGGCTGATGACCTGGGATTCAGTCTCTGGGACAGGGAGCTGATCGACCTCATGGCGGAGGAGGCCGACGTGACATCGAAGGTCGTCGAGGCGTTCGACGAGAAAGCCGCGTCCGAGATCGAGCTGCTCATCCGCGGCGCGCTGGGCGATTATGAGTCCGCCGGCTTCATCTACCCGATGCACCTCGCCCGCGCGGTTGCAGTCATCGCGAGCGTGGGGAATGCGGTGATCCTCGGGCGCGGGGCGAACTACCTGCTCGGGAATGCGCTCAATGTGCGCATGGACGCATCGCTCGAGAAGCGCATCGAGAACATGATGCAGTACGAGGCGATCGATCGCGAAGCAGCCGAGAGGAAGCTCAGGAAGTCGGACAAGGAGCGCGAGCAGTTTATCAACAAGGTGTTCGGCAAGGAGAAGATGAACTGCAGCCACTTCGACCTGTGCCTCTGGATGGACAGGTTCGACGCCGCCGACGCCGCGGAGATCATCAAGGTCGCCTACCGAAGACGGTTCAAGGTATCCTGACAGAACGCTCATTCTGAGCAACGTACCGCGCAGGAACGCGGTTGTTTCCACCAGAAGACGCCGTCTCCCTGCAAGGACTATTCTCCCAAATCACCCCTACTGCGAGTTTGCGAAGTCTAAGCTCGGCATCAAGGTGGTCTTCACCAGATCGGGGCAGATATCGGGACTCTGGTTTGTGGAATAGACATACAGACACTTCAGAGAGAAAGGAAGGGCAATGAAGAGAAGTGCGAGGATGATAGGAAAAGCACTGCCGGCATTGATACTGGCGGTGGTCTTCGTGGCATCATGTGCGAAGCAGGGCCCTGATCAGATGGCTGAGGGCATAATCGACTCCATGACAAAGGGCAACTTCAAAGCCGCGGTCAAGGACTTCGACGCGACAATGATGTCCAAAATGCCTGCCTCCAAGCTCGAACAGGCATGGTCGGTGCTGACGCAACAGATCGGACCGTTCAAGTCGCGCAAAGACACCCGTGAAGCTGAGGAGAAGGGGTCCAGGATAGTGTATATCACCTGCGAGTTCGAGAGAGTAAGCCTCGATGCGAAGATCGCGTTCGATGCGAGCGACAAGGTGAGCGGCCTGTTCTTCATCCCTCGTCCATCGGCGCCAGAGGCCAAGTGACCATGACCAGGCGCCGGATCATGATACTGCTGTTGTTCGCCGGACTCGCGGCATGTGTCACGCACTGTGCTCATCCCAAGGGGAGTGCGGCCGGGGATGACAGGACCATGTCTGGCAGGGAGTTCGTCCAACTGCTGGCCGACGGAAGATTCTCCAACGCAACCGCCCGGTTCGATGATACCATGAAGAAGGCCATGTCCACGGCACAGTTGGAGCAGATGTGGCAGACCCTCATCCGGCAGAAGGGGAGCTTCCAGGGCATAGTCGGCGCTCAGCGCGGCCAAAAAGGCGGATACGATCTCGTGGACGTGACCTGCGAGTTTGCGAACGGCAAGCTGAATCTGCAGGTGGTGTTCGATTCCGCCGGGCGGGTTTCCGGCCTGTGGATTCAGCCGGCAACTGACGGAGCGAGCGCGGTGACTCCCGAGTACACCCCGCCCGCATACGTACAGAGGGATCGGTTTGAGGAGAAGGAGATCACCGTCGGCCAGGGCGGGGAGTGGGCACTCCCCGGCACGCTCACGATCCCGAAAGGCAAGGGACCATTCCCGGCGGTGGTGCTGGTTCACGGATCGGGGCCGAATGGCCGGGATGAGACACTCGGCCCCAACAAGCCGTTTCGCGACATCGCCTGGGGTCTCGCGTCGAAAGGGATCGCCGTCCTGCGATACGACAAGCGCACGAAGGTCCACGCGCCTCGGATGGCCGGCATGGTGGACACGCTCACCGTGAAAGAGGAGGTCATCGATGATGCCCTGGCGGCGGTCGCACTCGCGCGCAAGTCGGATCGCATCGACACAAACAAGGTCTTCGTGCTCGGTCACAGTCTCGGCGGCATGGTCGCCCCTCGGATCGGAAAGGCCGACCCGAAGATCGCAGGGCTGATCGTCCTGGCGGGCCCGACTCGGCCCTTCGAGGACATTATTCTGGAGCAGATGACGTACATCTATTCGCTTCAGGGGACAATGAGCGCTGAGGCGAAGAAGGAGATCGAGAAGTTGAAGCAGCAGGTGGCGAACGTCAAGAGCCCGAAGCTCACGCCGAAGACGCCTGCTTCGACGCTCCCGCTCGGAGTCCCCGCCCCGTACTGGCTCGATCTGCGGGGGTATCAGCCGGCAGAGATGGCAAGATCGCTCATGCAGACGATGCTGATACTCCAGGGCGGGCGTGACTACCAGGTCACCGAGGCCGACTTCAAGGACTGGAAGGCGGCGCTCTCTTCCCGGAAGGATGTGACCTTCAAACTCTACCCGGACCTGAACCACCTGTTCATGACCGGCAAGGGCAAGGCCGTTCCCGCAGAGTACAACAACCCCGGCTTCGTATCTGAGACTGTGGTGAATGACGTCGCAAACTGGATCAAGCAGCGCTGATCGGGCGTGCAGGAATGGCTTCCGGAATCGTCGAACATACATTCGGGAGAGGGAAATGGTTGATGGTTCATGGTTGATGGGGGATCAGTCCGCCATTAACCATCAGCCATCAACCATTCCCTATGGGGTTTGCCGTGGATTTCACCGATTTTCTGCACAGGATAACACACTCGCGGCGATATGAGGGGCAGGTCGTCCACATACACCACATCCCGAGGCGGGAGGCGGCTTTCGGCTACCTGTCCGAGCCGCTGTCGCCCGAACTCACCTCGGCGCTCGGGCAGATGGGCATCGAGAGACTTTATACCCACCAGGTGGAGGCGATCGAAGCGATCCGGCGCGGGGAGAGCGTCGTCACCGTCACCGGCACCGCGAGCGGGAAGACCCTCTGTTACAACATCCCCGTGCTGGAAAGCCTGCTGGGAGAGTGTGGGAGTATGGGAGTGTGGGAGTATGGGAGTCCGGCTACTCCCACACTCCCACACTCCCATACTCCCACACGTCCGTCAACCGCTTTCTACCTTTTCCCGACGAAGGCCCTGGCGCAGGATCAGCTTCGGGGACTGAGACGATACGCCGAGCTGGAACCGGCGCTCGCGGGTGTGATGAAGGCCGGCTGCTATGACGGCGATACCCCGCCCACGACGCGCAAGAAGCTCCGGGACGAGGCGAGCATCATCCTCACGAACCCGGATATGCTCCACCAGGGCATCCTTCCATATCACACGCGATGGAGCAAGTTCTTCTCCAACCTGCGCTACGTGGTGATCGACGAGATCCACAGCTACCGTGGCATATTCGGCTCGAACGTGGCGAACGTCATCAGGCGGCTGAACCGCGTCTGCGAGTTCTATGGAGTCAGGCCGCAGTTCGTCTGCTCGTCGGCCACCATCGCGAACCCGAAGGAACTCGCCGAGAAGCTGATCGGCCGTCCGATGACCCTGGTGAACGACGACGGCTCACCCCGTGGGGAGAAGCAGTTCGTCCTGTGGAATCCGCCGATCATCGATGTCGGCGGGATGGAACGCCGAAGCTCGAACGTGGAGGCGCAGGACCTGATGGTGACGCTGATGAAGAGCGGCGTGCGGACGATCACCTTCGGGAAGGCGCGCGTCGTCGCGGAACTGATGTACAAGTACGTCCGGGATGCGCTCCCGAGACAGCTTCAGGACAAAGTGCGCCCATACCGGGGCGGATACCTGCCCGAGGAGCGCCGGGAGATCGAACGCCAGCTCTTCTCCGGCGAACTGATGGGCATCACCAGTACGAACGCGCTCGAACTCGGCATCGATGTCGGCGGGCTCGATGCGTCGATCATCATCGGCTTTCCGGGGACGATTGCGAGCGTCTGGCAGCAGGCGGGTCGCGCCGGTCGCGGCACGGAGGACTCGCTCGTTGTCTTCGTCGCGTACAACGATCCGATCGATCAGTATCTCGTGCGGCGGCCTGAGTACTTCTTCGGCCAGTCGCCGGAGAGCGCGGTGATCGACCCGGAGAACCCTTATGTCCTGGCGCATCATCTGAAGTGCGCGGCCTTCGAGTTGCCGCTGAAGGAGCACGATTCACGCTCGTTCGGCGGAGGCATGGCGCCGATCGCCGAAATCCTCGAGGACTCGGGTGACTTCAAGCAGATCGGCGACACGTACTACTACTCGAGCACGGAGTTTCCTGCTAAGGGCGTCAACCTGCGCACCATCTCCGATAACACCTTCGTCATTGCGGAGGTCGAGGGCGACCTACAGGAGGCCAAGGCAAAGGACACTCCGACAGACGAGAAGTTCAATCCAAGGTCCCTTCCCTCCGGCAGTCGAGTGATTGGCCAGGTGGACTCGATCAGCGCGCCGGAACTCGTTTACCCGCAGGCGATCTACATGCAGCAGGGCGAGACCTATTTCGTCGAGGACCTCGATCTCGTGAACCGAGTCGCCTATGTCCGCCGCGCCGAGGTCGACTACTATACGAACGCCATTTTGGATTCGTCGATACGAGTGGGGAGTATGGGAGTGTGGGGGTATGGGAGTATGGGGGAATCAGAGACTCCCATACCCCCACACTCCCACACTCCCGTACAGCCGCAACAGAAGATGTGGGGCAGCAGCACAGTGTGTTGCGGCTCAGCGACGGTCACCTGGGCGACGACCGGCTTCAAGAAGATCAAGTTCTACAGCCTGGACAGCATCGGGTACGGCAAGGTCGATATCCCAGCGCAGCACCTGGAGACGATGGCGATGTGGATCATCCCGCCTGTCGAGCTGATCGCTGAGATTCGCAGGAGTGGCCGCAACCCGATCGAGGGGCTGATGGGCATCCGGAACCTGGCGGTCCACGCGCTCCCGCTCTTCGCGATGTGCGACACGGAGGACATCGGAGGGGTCGTCGACAGCTCGAACACCGGGTCGCCGACCGTCTTCCTCTACGACCGCTATACCGGCGGCATAGGGTTCGCCGAGACGGGGTACGAAAAGGTCGAAGACTTGATGCGGACCTGCCTGCAGATGGTCGAGGAATGCGGCTGTGAGGACGGATGCCCGTCGTGCGTCGGCATCCCGACTCTCCGGCCCGCGATCCACACCGACCCGGATATCTTCGGCTCGTTCCCGATCCCGGACAAGCAGGCGGCGCTCACGATCCTGCGGCGGATGGTGGGCACTTCGTAGGGAACGTGCCCGAGTCTGAGGTCTACCTGAGGGAGGTTCACCATGCAGAGCACAAAGCGAATCCTTGGAGCATTGCTCGGCAGCGTGGTGTGAGCGGCATTCGTGTACGCGGTCTGCGTATACTGGCCTTTCCACCTACCGCAACGCACCGGCCTGATCATCGGCGGGCTCGTCTTCCTGCTTGCATTCGTCTCCAGCCTGCTCAAGCGGAAGTAGTCGAGATTGACGATGCCGCCCACATCTGATAGACTCTTTGGAGTGCGTTGGGAGGGCGAAGCTCCGTCTGAGCCGCCTCTTTCTGTGCCGACCGGGGCGGCTCAGACGGAGCTTCGCCCTCCCAACGCACTCCAAAGTCGAAGGGGGTCACGAAATGCAGGGAGACGACAAGGGGACGATCCGCAATGTCGATCAGCTCGAGGAGATGCTGAGCGAGCCGACGCAGGGTGTCATCGACGCGCTCGGCCGCATCGACGGTGACATTCTGATCCTCGGTGTCGGCGGCAAGATGGGGCCGACGCTCGCTCGTATGGCAAAGCGCGCCGTCGGAGATCGCCGGGTCATCGGCGTCGACATATTCCCGAACGCCGAGATGCAGTCACGCATCGAGTCGTTCGGGATCGAGACGATCAAGTGCAATCTCCTGGATCCCGACCAGCTCAACGGTCTCCCGGACGCGAAAAACGTCGTTTTCATGGTCGGCATGAAGTTCGGCTCGACCGGCCAGGAGGCGCTGACCTGGGCGATGAACGCATTTCTCCCCGGCATGGTGGCGCTCAAGTATCGGAACAGCCGCATCGTGGTCTTCTCGACCGGCAACATCTACGGCCTTGCGCCGGTCCTCCGCGGCGGATCCGTCGAGACCGACACCCTGAACCCGATCGGCGATTATGCCACGAGCGCACTCGGTCGCGAGCGGATCTTCGAGCACTTCAGCCGCACCTACGGCATCCCGACAACCATCATTCGCCTGAACTACGCGATCGACATGCGATACGGCGTGCTGTTCGATATCGCGCAGAAGGTCCTGGCAGGCGAGACAATCGATGTCACGATGGGCAACGCCAACGTCATCTGGCAGGGCGACGCCAACGCCATGATCCTCCAGTCGTTCAGTGTCGCCGCGACGCCTCCATTCGTGGCTGAACGTCGCCGGCCCCGAGTTGCTCAGCATCCGTCGGGTCGCCGAGCAGTTCGGCGAGATCATGGGCAAGCCGGTCGCACTCGCGGGATGCGAGTCCCCGGACGGCATCCTCAGCAACGGGCAACTCGGCCACAAGCTGTTCGGCTACCCGAAAGTCCCCGTCCGCCGGATGATGGGCTGGATCGCCGACTGGGTGATGTCCGGCGGCGCGAGCCTCGGGAAGCCGACACATTTCGAAAGTCGCGATGGGAAGTTTTAGGGGAATGGGGGATGGTTGATGGTTTATGGTTAATGGGGTCCGGCTCCCATCAACCATCAACCATCAACCATCCCCCATTCCCGAGAAGATAACATGCTGTCTCCCAAAGTGAGGCGAGTCTTGGAGCGGGGGGGCGTGATACCGGCGAGTCCGCTGGCGCTCACGGCCGAACGGAAGCTCGATGAGCGCAGGCAGAGGGCGCTTTGCCGCTACTACATCGCCGCCGGTTCCGGTGGATTGGCGATCGGCGTGCACACCACTCAGTTTGCGATTCGAGAGCCGCAGTTCGGGCTCTTCCGGCCCGTCCTCGAACTGGCCGCGGAGGAGATGGATCGCGCAGATGCCGATCGCCCGGAGCCGCTCGTCCGAATCGCGGGCATCTGCGGGCGGACCGAGCAGGCGACCGGCGAGGCATTCCTGGCCGCCGAACTGGGGTACTGCGCCGGGCTCCTCAGCCTGGCCGCGATGAAGGACGCCGACATCGACGACCTGATCGAGCACTGCGAGGCCGTCGCGGATATCATTCCCATCGTCGGATTCTACCTCCAGCCGGCGGTCGGCGGGCGGGTGCTCCCATACTCGTTCTGGCGGCGGTTCTTCGAGATCCCGAACGTCGTCGCCGTGAAGATCGCCCCGTTCAACCGCTATCAGACGGTCGACGTCATCCGCGCATTGGCCGAGTCGGGCCGGGACGACATCGCCATCTACACAGGCAACGACGACAACATCGTGATGGACCTGTTGACTCCCCACCGGTTCGGCGTCGAACAGATCGAGCGCCGGATCGTCGGCGGGCTGCTCGGCCACTGGTCGGTTTGGACGAAGAGAGCGGTGGAGTTGCTCGAGGAGTGTCATTTGCTGGTGGATGGCGGCGGAGTTGTGCCTGAGGAGATGATGCGGAGGGCGATAGAGGTCACGGATTCGAATGCGGCGTTCTTCGATGCGGCAAATGGATTCGCGGGGTGCATCGCGGGGTTGCACGAGGTCTTGCGGCGTCAGGGTCTGCTCGAGGGCATCTGGTGTCTCGATCCGCATGAGACGCTCAGCCCCGGTCAGGCCCAGGAGATCGACCGGGTCTACGCAGCCTACCCTCACCTCAACGACGATTCCTTCGTCGCCCAGCACCTCGACGAGTGGCTCTCTTGATCCCCTGACCCACAGAAAAGAAAAACCCGGCCGATGGGTTCGACCGGGCTGAAACTTGTGCCGGTAGCCAACCGGCTGATCTTGCCACGAAAGGAAAGAAGAAAACTCTTGGAATCACCCGAGAGATATACTTGCAAGAATCATGCCATTCATCTTGCCTACTAACCAATTCCCCTGAACTTTTTTTCTCAAACCCCAACTTTCGGAGGATCTCCAGGCACTATTGGGAGGCCGGGATTATCATCTAGTGATATGCCTGAGCGTGAATGGGTTACTTCGACGCCAGGTTGACTGAGAAATTCAGGTGCGCTCGGACCGCAACCTGTCCGCCCTGTTTGCCATCGGTCACGTCCGCGTCCATCTGCATGTCTATCGTCCCCTCGGAGCGGATGATGCGGCCCCTCTCGACGGAGAAGTACGTCGTCACGTCGCCCACGACCAGCGCCTTGAGGTTGCCGTCGATCGGCAGCTTGGTGTCCGCCACTCGACCGGCCAACTCCGCCAACTGCGCGAGCGGTAGATCCATATTGCCGCTCAATTCCTGTTTGATGACGGAGACCACATAGCTGCCGAGCTTGCTCCTCTCGGCGGTGAGCTTCGATCTCTGCTCCACGCCGATGCCCATCGGGAGGTTCATCGTGTCAGTCCAGTAGTCGCCGACGTTCAGCGGCTGGCCGGGAAGCAGGATGTACTGCGTCATTCCGCTGTTTCCGAGTTGCAGACCACCGAATAGACCGCCCGGCTGGCCGGGGGTGGTGACGCGGGTCGAGGGTCCGTACTTCGACACCAGGCCCGTCATCGGCGGGATCTTGCCGAGGGGTAGTTTCCTCGTCTGGTTGCCGATAGTCATTGTCATCGATTCGATCGTATCGACAAGCTCGACGTCGCCGTCCGGAAGCATTCGCCCGGTCTTCTGCTTGACAATGCCCACCATCTTGATGTGCATCGGTGGGATCTGAGGGGCTTCCGGCGCGCTGATCGCCATCGCGACATCCATGTCCACGACTATCTTGTGGCGGACCACCTCGCCCGGGGTGAACTTGTACTGCAGGTCCACCGCGCCCGACGCGTCGGTACCGGCGATGAGAAGTGTTGCCAGGCAGGCAAGTACTACGAAAAACACTCTACGTACCATTCATCCGACCTCCCCACGATCTGACATACGACGGGCAGGTCTCGCCCTGCGGGTCGACGACCCGCAGGGCGAGACCTGCCCCTATCATCACTATGGTTATGTCACATTTCCGGGCAAACACTAATACCGGTTTTTCATCAGACCGGAGACTTCATCCGATCCCTGCTAGTCCTCGATGTAGTAGACCAGAAAGACTCCGGCGTTGCCGTAGTTCTTGGTCGCCGTGATCCCGTTCGGACATGCCACTGGGATGGGCACCATGATTCCGCCAACCATGCTGGCGCCCGAGGTCTTCCACACCAGGATCGTGCTTCCGTCCGCAGACAGAGTCATCTGCGCCGACTCGCTGCCGGACTGGATGACCATTCCCACCAGGTGGACCGGGCCGGCGATCGCGCCCGTATCCGACAGTGCCGCCACCTTTGCCTCGGACGGCATGACGAGCAGTTCGCCCTTGCGAGTGGCGGTCACCTCCTGCGCCTGTTTCGTCGTTCGATTAGCTGCTGTGAGCATTGGTTGTCCTCCTAGAAGTCGTTCGTGATTCGTGTGCCATCTGGGCGAGAGTCCGACCGTTCCGCCATTGGACGTGCGGCCGGTCAGGGAACTTCGTCCAGTCGCCGCCCCATTCCAGCCCGCATTCCCCGGCGATCCGGCCGAAGACTCGCCAGGGACCGTTCCACGTGAGCTGCCCGCCGACCACGAACGCGTAGTCGGCGGCGAGTCCATGATTGTGCCAGGAGGAGCCGCCCCGGGCGTTCGTCACGATCCGGCCAGGGGCGGTCCGACCATGGGCGTAGAGGCGATTCTGCTCCTGAGCCGATCGGAATCCACAGGTCAGCTTGACGGAAATGCCGACCGCCTGCAGACGCCGCTCGAACTCCGCCAGCTTGTCTGCGAACTCCGGATCCAGCCCAGGATATGCGCGTTTCGAAGTTGTCATAGTTCATCCTCTCAGGAAAGCAGGAAAGCAGGAACGGAAAGAACGGGGGAATGGGAGATTGGGAGATCCGGGATCGCCCTTTCACCCTTTCCCCCACTCTCCCATTCACGCTGTGTTCTACGCCGCCTTCTGACGGACGAGCACGTGCTCGATCAGGAAGTTGATCGTGCTGTCCGGCAGCCAGTCCCCGAGGAGCTTGTACAGCTCCGACTTGGCCCACGTGCGGACGTTCTCACGCTTCTCCTCGTCTGTCTTGTCCTTCATGCTCTCAGCGGCCTCAATGCCCTCGATGATGACTTCGATGACCTCCGCATTGTCGATGAGGAGGGCAACCGGCTTCGGGACGCGCAGCTTGTTCCTCTTCCTGCCGAAGACATACGAGAGAATCGGCAGGATATACGGTATGATCTGCCAGATGTTGTTCTTGCTCATAGAGAATGCTCCTTTCTTGATTCCATAGCTCCTGCGACTATCACAGATGTAGTGGCCGTGCCTCTGTGCCGGCCATCGGGGTGGTCAAGCCGGCACGGAGGCACGGCCATTCCGATGGCCGGCACAGAGGCACGGCCACTACATGCCTATACCAACACGATGAACTGCGAGATCTCCTCGTCCTCGAACCGGCGCTTGACCAGCTTCTTCACGGCATAGGTCCGCCCGTCGAGAGCGACCGTGTCGTTCACCGCCACGGACGTACCCGCAGGTATGAGAGCGATCAGCGCCGGCCGATCGAACGTATCCTGTTCGACGTCATCGAAATAGATGTGCATGCGGTTCTTGTCGAGCAACATGAATATCCCTTTGGCCGACGTGGTTCCGTTTATCAGAAACGACTGTCCGATCCGGTCGAAGACCGTATCTACTCGCGCCTTCAATCTGCTCATGGTTACCAGCCCTTCATGCTGTCGCTTGTGAACGTCCGATCCACGCCCAACGTAGTGCTCGCTATGCCGGTATCGTCCTCCGTACCGGCGATCTTCTGGTATGGCCTCAGGCGCTCTGTTCCCTGAGCCGCGAGCGCGATACCGTAGTCCTTGCGAGCACCGATCGTGATACCGCCCGCGGAGAGGTTCTCGGAAGCTCCTGCCTCGCGGTTGAGCTGCTGCAGGAATTCTCCGCTGACGATCTCCAGTATGCCGAGCTTGAGGGTCGCCTGAAGCTTCGCGTTTCCGGTATCGCTCAGGTACTCATCGGCGAGAGTGTACTCGATGGACGGCTGCATCTCGCTGATCAGCGCGTCTATGTCCGAATCGTAAGTGGTGTCGGCGGTCGGGATCATGCTCTTGCGCTTGATCTCCGCCCGCGTGATCGTAATCGCCATCTGTCTTCCTCCTGCCCCAAGTCAGTGTAGTGGCCGTGCCTCAGTGCCGGCCCCGCCACCCCAAATGGCCGGCACTGAGGCACGGCCACTACGGAGCTGTTCAACTCGCGTCGGCAACGTACACGTAGGCCTCGGCGCCGCTGCCCGTAATGGTGATCGTCAGGTCCGCCGAACACGCCAACGGAAGCGGAAGAAATGCCGACTGTGACGATCCCGCCGGTGACTTCAGCCTGAGTACCTGATCGGCGCCGCACTCCACCAGGACAGCGGACCCCTCCATCGAGGACACCGCCACAACGCCCACCAATCGGCACGGCCCGGTAAGAATCGTCTGACTTGCAGAGACCTTGTAGCTTCGGCACTCCTCCTGAGACACAAGCAGGCCACCCTGTGCGCTGGCGAGTATTTCGCGCGACTGCTTCGTCGTCTTGTTCGATGCTGTGAGCATGTGTTTCCCTCCTGGAAGAAGCGAGTGGGGGATGGGGGAAATGGTCAATGGGAAATGGCTGGTTGATGCTGCGGGAATGCTTTTCTTTCCCGCAGCCGGGGGTACGCTGCGGGAAAGAAAAGCATTCCCGCAGCATCAACCATCAACCATCAACCATTTCCCCTCATTCCCCGACTAGGCTACCTGGCTGCCGTATGCGAACTGCCAGAGCCCGTAGCCGACGTTGTACCGGGCCCGCACGCCATAGACGAACTGGTCGCGCATGAACCCGTTCTCCGAGTTGCCCTCGAGAGCTGCGAACTCGACCGGAATCCTGGACTGGAAGATCACCGGCTTGATGATCCGCCTTGTACTGAGCAGGAACCAGTCGTTCGCATCGCTCAGGTACGGACTCACGACCAGGTCGAGCGCGTTCCGAAGCACGTTCCGGCGGGTATCGGTCTTTCCGCTCGCCGTGTCGGGAGCATACAGAGACTCCAGCAGTTCCATCGCCGTCCACTTCAGGTCCGGCGGAACGACGAGCGTGTCCGGTACGACGCCCATGATCTTGCCCTTGTCGTCCTTGAACTTGGACATGGACGTCATCGCCGTCTGAAGTGAGGTGGCGGACAGGGCGGTAGTGCCCTTGTTCGACTGGGTCCCGGACTCGCCCTCGCTGTGGTCGGTGTCGAAGTAGTACTGACCGTCATAGCAGAGGCTCGCGAACCCGTCGCGGATGAGGCCGAACACCAGTTCATCCTGATGGCGGCGGGCCTCGTCGGCCAGGCTCTGTACCCGAAGCTTGATCTGACCGTACTGATCGTCCTCAAGTGCGGCCCGATCGACGGCGATCGAGGACTCCCACGTCTTGTTGACGATCGAGTAGCTGTGCTCCAGAAGCCCGGCGGGCACTCGCTCATCCTTGAACTCGCGCATCTTCGGCACAGCGCCGAGCCAGGGGTACTTCTCGGTGTCGTGCTCGGACGGGACGACTGTCGAGATCCTCTCCCAGTCGCCGGACGCCGCTTCATAGGCGTCGAAGAAGACGGCGCGCAGCCCCGCCTCCAGCAGATTCGGAATGTCTGACTTCACAATCGGCATTGGTGTCTCCTTTCAGAATGGTTGATGGGGAGATGGTTAATGGCTAATGGCGGAATGGCTGATGCAGACCGGCCTGCCATCAACCATGAACCATCAATTGTCAAGTCCCACCACGTTGTGAACGGTAGTTCAGTAAGTCGGTAGGCTCTTTGATAAACAGATCTGGTCTTTGCGCGTACCAATCGCAGACCTTCTCATAGGGTGTCTTGCCACCGATCGCGCTGTGCTGTCTCCTTAGATTGTAGATGGTCAGCCACTGGTGGAGTCCATCTATCAACTCCGGATATCCAGGATATCTGTGCATCTTGTACGTGCCCTCCTGGATCAGTCCGTTCATGCGTTCCACCAGACCGTTGGTCTTTGGTGTATACGGCCGGGTGAGCCTGTGTTCAATACCACAGGCTGAGCATACTTCATCAAAGAAGTGAGGTCTCTTCGCCGGACTGCCCCAACGGCTCCAATTGGCCAGAGTGAACTCTCTACCGTTGTCTGTCAGGATCTTGTGGATCATGAACGGATAGAACCACATGCACAGTCCAAGGAAGCCCACTGCGGATTCCTTGGTTAGGTTGTCGTACACCTGGAGGAAGGCTAGCCTTGTTGCTCTGTCTACCGCAACGAAGCAATACTTCCTCTTGCCCCCGATCTTGGGCAGGTAGAAACAGTCTATGTGAAGGTATCCAGGCAGATACTCTTTGAACTTGCCTGGACTTTCTCTCTTTTCTTTTTGGTACTGGGGGAGTCTGCTCACCCCTTTTCTGCTCAGTAAGCGATGTATACTGGCGCGTTCTGCATTCGGCAGAACTGTGACTACTGCACGCACCAGTGCATCGAGTGCTAGACCTTTGTCCCGGAGCGAGAGGATGATCTCCTCCTCTTCGGGGCTGAATGCATAATGGATCTTCCTGGGCCGACTGCTGCGGTCTTGCTGGTCACCCCGGGCCTTCCATTTGCAGACTGTTGCCGGCGATACATGGCAGATATCTGCGAGCTTTCTGCAGCTCTTGGGACTCTGCCTGAAAAACCGCCGTTGCTTCATATTGCTGGTTGCGTTAGAATGGATCTGCATGCGAGTGGTCTCCTTTTTTGGTTTGGCGATCATCAAAGAGACTACCGCATGCACCTCCTTCTTTTCAACCCACGGTGTTCATAATGTCATGAGACTGGACAATAAACCATCAACCATGCATCCCCTACCGTGCGTATCCGTCGATCCGGATGCGGACCTGGGTGGCGCTGACGATCTCGGCGATGACGCCGCACTTCACGTCGTTGGTCGTGGCGGTCGCGTCGTCATCGACGGTCTGATTGTCGACGATGTAGACCTCCTTGCCGACGACCGCCTGAGCGGCATCCCCACCATTGTATGCGAACGTATGTTCGCCTGTTTTTTCGATGCGGATCTCCTTCGCGCCGGCTGACCCGGCGGAGTTGTCCACCATCTCGTAGCTCACACCGGCGAACAGGAAGCTCGCCGTGTCCGCTCCGTTCGTGACGTGCCCGCTCGTGTTGATGCATGCCAGTACCCCCTTCGGGATCTTGACGTTCGACATCTTCATCGACTTCAGCTTGCCGTCACTGCGTTTCGTGTCTCTGTCCGTAGTTGTCGCTGCCATTGTCACTCACCTTTCTGCATAATGAGGGAATGGTTCATGGTCTATGGTTGATGAAAGACCGGCTGCCATTAGCCATCAACCATTCCCCACTAACCATTTCCCCTGTGCTTCTCGACTTGCTCGCGGCTGATGCCGAGCTTGGAGAGAAGCTCTTCCTCCTCGGCCGAGAGTAGTGGCCGTGGCTCAGTCCCGGCCTTCCCCGGAGTCAGCTCCGAGAACTCGATCACCTTCGGCTGGGTCTCCAGGAACTGCAGGAACAGCTCGCCGACCGTCGCCTCGCCGTCGGAGAACTTCACGACCTGATCGCCCTGAAGCAGGATCTCTCGCGCGAACGACTCCGACGCCGGCACGATCTTTCCATTCGACTTCAAGGCCGCCATCCGGGCATCGACGTCCTTCTCCCGAAGCGCGAACTTCAGGTCTGCGATCTCTCGGTCTTTGTCATCTGTGCTCATGCTCTGGTTCACCTCCCCTCTCGAATGCGGAATTGCGAATGCGGGATTCGGAATGGGTCTGCTCTCCGCGTCCCCGCCTCCCTCCGTCCCCGCGTCTCTGAACATAGTCGCCGCCGCCACCCTGGGGCTGAGCACCAGGGAGACCTCGGCGAGCCGGAGCGGGTCCTTCAGCAGGCCCACGCTCAGCCGCTTGATGCCCCGGCGCTCCAGGAAGCTCATCAGGTCTTGCGGAAACGCCAGGGTCGCGAACAGCTCCCTGCCCGTGCGCCAGATCCGCTTCACCGTGCCGACTGCCGGGATGCCGAGATACCCCCGGATCCACGGCTCGGTCGGCTCGACTACGCGGCCGTCGATCAGCTTCGTGATCAGCCCGCCGAGCAGCTCCAGGTCCTTCTCCTCCAGGCTCCCGAGAACGAATCTGGGAATGGACGATGGCTGATGGTTCATGGTTGATGGGACGGCCGGAGTCCGCCCGTTAACCATTCCCCAGTTGATTTCCACCAGCCGGCGGATGAGTTGCTCGCGCATGACCGTCTCCTCCAGGTCCCGCTTCAGCCGCTCGAGGTAGAAGCGGAGCACGTCCATGTGCACCTTCGCGAGTGCGACCGACCCGACCCGCGACCCTTCATCGCTCGTCAGCGTCTGGCCGAGAATCGCCTTGGCGATCTGTTTGTTGTGGTAGTCGATCGCCGTGATGTATCCCGCATCCCCGCTCCTCCGGGCCTCGAGCAGCTCGACCGTCACGTCCTCGGGAACGACCAGCGCCGACTCCTGCTGGATCTTGTCGAGCACGCGGAGCAGATCGTCCTGCTGATCCTTCGGCACTCCGCGCTTGTACGTGCCCTTGGCGGTCGGCATCCCGAACTTCTCCATATAGAGGTTCCAGAACTTCACGATCGCCTCTTTGCTCCACCAGTGCTTGTACGCCGCCCGAAGGTCCGACTGCCCGTGGGGAAGCTCGTAGACCGGCATGTGCGTATACACGATGAACTTCTCCGCCGGCAAACCACTACGTTGGGGCACTCCACAGTGTTGGTGCTGGAGTTGCACTCCAGCCCCCCTGTGCGTCAGTCCCCGCACGTTCAGGAACTCGTCCATGTCGAAGCCGAAATCCGCCGGGTCCTTCGACTTGATGCTCGCCAGCCCGATCATCCCGTCGAACGGGCCGCCCTCGATCGGCTTGTAGTTGATCTCGCAGACCGAGAAGCCCTTCGCGATCGCATCGAGCACCTTGAAGAGCATCTCCTGCACCGAGCCCTTCATGTCGTTCAGGCAGAACTCGATGAACTGCGCGATGCGGACGTCCTCCGGCGAATCGGACGCCGGCTGGATGCTCCAGCCCTTCGCGAGGACCGCGAACTTCTTGGTGTTCAGACACGATCGCACCTGGGCGTCGTTCTGCATCTCGTCATAGACCGCGAACCCCCTGCGGCTGACCAGGTCGTCCGGCGAATACGCAGCGAGACGGAACGCGCCGCTCATCAGGCTCGACCTCGCGACCGCGACCTCGTCCATCGCCGGCGTCTTCCGCCCGAAACGCCCAAGGATTCTCTCCGCAATCGATGTTGCCATCCCCCACCTCCTACTCCTACTCATACTCATACTCATACTCATACTCTGATCCTGATCCTGCCCCGTTTTCGTGGACAGATCACCTAGGCCGCTCGTTCGAGAGCGGCCGCCTCGAAATCGGCGGGACTCCGATAGCCGAGGCTCGAGTGGAGTCGCTGTCGATTGTAGAACACTTCGATGTACTCGAAGATATCAGATCTCGCTTCCTCTCGTGAGGAGTATGTTCGATGATGTATCAGCTCGGCCTTAAGCGTCGCAAAGAAGCTCTCCATCGGGGCGTTGTCATAGCAATCCCCGGCGCCGCTCATGCTGGCTCGAATTTCGTAGGCTTCGAGAAGCCTACGAAATTCGCCGCTCGCGTACTGACACCCTCGATCCGAATGATGGATGACTTCACCGACCGGTCTTCTGTTCTTGTATGCCATCCTGAGCGCCTCACTTGCGAGCACACTCCCAAGCGTCTCTTTCATCGACCAGCCCACTATCTGGCGCGAGTAAAGATCCATCACCGCCGAAAGATAGAGCCAACCCTCACGGGTATGCACATACGTTATGTCGCTTACCCAGACACTGTTCGGTCTGGCTACCTCGAAGTTTCTCTTGAGCAGATTCGCCGCCACAGGCTGGTTGTGCCTGGAGTTAGTCGTAACACGGAACTTCCGCTTCTGTCTTGCGCGGATTCCGTTTGCTGTCATGAGCCTGGCCACACGGCCTCTGCTGCAGGTCTCACCCGCCTGCCGAAGCCGTATGTGAACCCTCGGGCTACCGTAGGTGTCTCTGCTCTCGGCGTGGACCTCCCTGATCCGTGTGAGCAGCTTCTCGTTCTTCCTGGCGCGATCGCTTTCGGGACGCCCCTGCCACGCGTAGTAGCCGCTCCGGCTCACACCGAGCACCCCGCAGATCGTCCCGATCCTGAAGCGACCGTCTTGAGCAGCGATGAAGGCGTACTTCACTGCTGCTCCCTCGCAAAGTACGCCGCCGCTTTTTTTAATATGTCTCTCTCCTCTCGGAGGAGATCGTTCTCCTTGCGGAGACGCTTCACTTCGTCCTCAAGGGACTCTCTCTTCCTGGGATCGATCTCTCCCAGGCTCTCCTTGTACTTCCTGATCCAGGCGTCCAGGCTGTTGATGTTGACTCCCAGTTCCTTTGCGATCCGAGCTTTGCTCGCCCTGCCGGAAAAAGCCAACTTCACCGCCTCCGCCTTGAAGCTTTCTGAATACTGCCTCTTCATCTTGGGTCACCTCATCTCTTATTATCCGGTGCCCACTAATTCGAGGCAAGATCACTCATACTCAATTCCGAACATATGTTCGCCTGCCAACCCACCAAAAAAGGGCCGGTATCCCACAACATGGGTCGCCGGCCCTTCCATCATTCGCCTGCCTTCAGCAGTCTTCAGTCCGAAATCTCGCTCCCATATATGTAGCCCGCGAGGAGGCCCAAAAAGAATGAACGAGCCGTGAACTTTCCTTTAAATCTTTCGCCGGCGCGCCAATCCGGCCAGCCCGACCATGCCTGCCCCGAGCGCAAGGAGACTAGACGGCTCCGGTACCGGATTCAGCAGCACTGTAGACAGGGTTGAAGAGCCGTTAAGACTTGCCATGGCCGCTATCTGGCCTCTGTCATTGATCCCGTGCACCGACTTTATGCTCCAGCCGGATTCGGTCAGCAGGGAATCGAGTTCGGAGACAACCCCGCTGCTGCATATGAACGCCTTCTGTGTGGAGTACGACAGATAGCCGCCCAGGATAACGCCGGCATTGTTGATGGTGAAGTGGCTCAGCGACGCCGTGGATATCGGCAGTTGCCTCAGGCCCGAGCCTGGCGTCCAAGTGTAGTAGTTATAGGAACTGCCCGTATACAGCCTCACCAGCAGCACGCCAGCGTCGTTGATGTCGGAGACCCCTGAAGAGCTGTGGTGGTCGCTCTGGTCCGCAGGTACTCCCAGATTGTGGGCCGTGCCGTCAGTATCCCAGTAGCAAGCACGGACGAGGCCAACATAACCGCCGTAATCATGGGGCCAATAGAATGCGAAGCTCGTGCCTCCGGCTACCTCGCCAGACGAGTTGATGCTTGATGGCATTGCCGCTCCGCCGTGGGCGCCCTCAGGTGCCTCAAGATAGCTCAAGACCTGAACTCCACCTGTCTCTGTCCACGTAAACCCAGCGCCGCCATAGTGGCCCACGACAGTGCCGCTGTCGTTGATGTCACTGACGTCACCGCTGGTCACTCCTTCGCCGAGGTCGAGCGGCTGCAGGCCGCCGGACGAGGTGTAGCGGAATGCCTTGCTGCCGGCTGAGCCGTTGGAATAAGTTCCGACAATGTCCCCGCTGTTGTTCATTGCACTGACAAAGCCGTCGCGGTAGGTGGCGAGTTTGCCATAAGTCTGGAGTGTGCCGGTAGTGCCGTTCGGTGCGGACGGGGTCCACAGGCATACCGATCCCGCCTCGAAGATGTTAGGTTTCACAATCCCCGCGATCTGCCCGGAGTTGTTGATGGCTCCCGGTGTGAAGCTAGGGAGCTGGATCACCTGATACGTCGGCGGGGCACTGTCCGCCGGCAGAGCGGCGATCGCCAGTACTGCAACAGAAGCCATGAATGACAAGAACTTCGCTCAAGATGCTGGGATGCCCATTGGTACATGTCTCCTCTGCACGATCCGAATGAAGCCTGCCGGCCAATAACACGGCATCTAGCAGCCTGTCTGAGAATTCCCCGCTATGTGGGTGAGTTTCCCATCTGCGGGGTCGCGCTGGCTGCTGTTCGATAGTGTTTTTCGCCGGATTTCCGGCGAGGGTCTGTAAAGACCCCTTGTACCTTGATAATCAGCCTGATCCAGGTCATATATCTACGTATCGAAGATCGATTTCCGGTCGCCGTATCGGTATAGCTTCAGCATGTTGTGCCCAAGACACGCAAGCGTCCACTCCGACTTCGCTTTCGCAAGGCCTCGGAGTAGGAAGCCTCGGAAGTTCCGTGCGCTCTTGATCTGGCCGAACACCGGCTCTACCGTCTCCTTCCGCCTCCCGTAGATCTTTCGGCCAAGAGGAGTCAAGAGCTTTGGTAACAGTTCACGCTTGGGGATAACGAGTTTGATCAGGCAGGGAAGAGGACAGACTTGCCTGCGAGCAGTTGCCTGCATGATTCGAGCATGTCCAGACCCCTGACGTGCCATGTGCCAAACAGACTCATGAGCGTCATCTTTGTCTCGGAACCCTTCGCGCTTCGTGTGCCTCCGCATACCTTGCGGGCGATCACACACGGCCTCAGCGCTCGTTCTGCGCCATTGTTGTCCGACGGTACTTCCGGGTACTCTACGAACATGAACAACTCGTGCAAGCGATCTATGAATCTCTTTGCCAGCGTCTGCTGTGGAGCATCTGAGCCGACATACGGACCTGAGAGCGCCTCTACCTCTTCCTCGAAGAGTACTCGCTTCCACTTGCGAACCTCCGCCTTCTTGCTCCGGAACTCCTTTGCCCGATCGTAAACACCCTTCACCGCATCCGCCCATGCGATGACGCCCGTGTCGTCCGCGTTCCTCTCCTTCAGTTTGTGCAGATCCCTGGCCAGATGTGCCCAGCATATCTGGCGGTCTGCAACTACCGGGTTGTATCCGGCATAGCAATCCGTTACCACTACCCCTTCGTAGTCGCCGCCTATCGTTTCCTTCGGGATCTCTCCACTCCGACTCCGCCGGTAGATGAAGTAGCGCACGTTCTTAGTGGAGAAGGTCCAGATGTATCCGTTCAGCCCATCCTCTCTCCAGCCCGTCTCGTCTGCGTTTATGTATGGGCTTCCACGTACAAGCGAGAGTAGCCGCTCTTTCTCTTTTTTGCCACAGTCTGCCACCGTGTGCAATATCTCGCTTATCTCTCCCACAGAGAGCCGAAGACCATACAGAGCCTTCAGCAATCCCTGTATCGTTCGCTTTGTCATGCGACCTACCGTCGAAAGATACGATATCAGGCTCATCAGGTTCACGCCTACCCGATGCTTGCCTACAACCTGGCCGGAAAGGTCAACCTTCGGCACATGACTCTTGCCACAGTATCCGCATCTTCTGGCGATGAACCTGTGCTCGACTACGTCCACAGGCACGATGGGGATGTCGATGACTTGGCGGAGTCTCTTTACCGTGCCCCCTGTGAGCGCTCGGCCGCAGTCCGGACACTTCGAGTGCGCGTGCTCGACTACACGGGTGGGTGTCTCCCGCCTGCGCACGAACGACTTCTTGCGCTTCTTTCGTTCAGCTGCCCGGCGCTCTTTGCGGTTCGGCTTCACCCAGTCAGGCACGGATGGGGAACTGCCATCACCGCCGGAAAGCCTGGCGCGAAGGTCTTCGTTCTCCTTCTCCAGGTCGCCGATACGCGCCACGAGTTGGGGAACTAGACCTTCCAACTGGCTGACCCTGGCCTCAAGCTCCTCGTATGTCGGCTTGGATTGCTCGCTCACACTCCTTGGTTCGAGACGCTCCCAGCAGGTTCCTTCTTCTTACAGACAAAATAATCCCTAAGCCTGAACTGTTACGAGCTTTGCTCTCTGGCGATCTGCGGCGGATTGCTTTGCCGGATCAAGGCAGGAAGGCGCCGTCGGCTCTTTGCCATGACGTTGTCTGTCAGGCGGTATATAAGCGTCGATCCCTTGCTGCTCGACCATCTCTATGTTGTCGCTGCTGAAGTATCCGGCATCGGCGGATACTTCTTCCGGTTTCTTTCCGGTGTTCTCCTTGATTGCCTCGATCATGTCACTAAGATGCGGTGAGTCCGCTGCCTGGTTCGTGAGATCACACGCCACTACAATCTGATGATCTGCGTCTACCGCAGCTTGTCCGTTGTATGCCTGCACGAAGGCTTTCTTTGCGTCCTTCATTATCCGGCTTTCCGGGTCTGTGAAGTTCCGCTGTGCCTTCCCTTCCGGCTCTGTCTTTACGGGCCCCGGCTCTCTGCCGCGAGGCTTCTTCCCGGATGCTTCCTGCTCCGCCTTCTCTTGGGCTCGCATCGCTTCTTCGGCTGATGCTCGCTCTTTGGCCTCGCGCTCCAGCGCTTCTTTTGCTTCCCTGATCTTGGCGAGCCGCTTCTCTCTGGTTGCGAGTTCCTCCGGGAGTTCGTCTCCTCGGCGGTCAAGACCATATTCCGCGTCTTCCTGGTCGTCCACAGAAAGACCCTTCGCAAGGAGCGCCTCGATCTCAGCCTGAAGCTCTTTTTCTTTCTCGACCATCCGAGAGTAGCTCATGGCGGAGTGCTTGCTTGCGTTGGCAAGCAGCTTTGTTCCGTCTATGGCTATGTGTTTCATCGACACAAGCCCGGCGCTTGCGCATAGCCTGAGCACTTGCACAAACAGGTCCGCAAGGGACTTGAGATGCCTCTTCCTGAACTCGCTTATCGTGCGGAAGTCGGGATGATTTCCTGCCGCAAGCACCCGGAAGGCTACATCTTCATACGTGGCCAGGGAGAGCTTTCGAGATGAATACACTCCCCGGCACAAACCGTAGAATATGATCTTTGTAAGCATTGCCGGATGGAACGGCGGCGCTCCTCGGGCCTCTTTCTCGTATGAGGCGTATATCGCGGAAAGGTCGAGACTGTCTACGACATCGCTCACAAAGTATGCGAGATGTCCCTCGGGCAGCCACTCCGACATCAAGGGCGGCAACAGCAATATCTGGTCAGGTTGATAAGGAAGGTATGGCTTGCTCATACCCGTATTTTACTACATACCTGGCACCTTGCGCCAGAGGTTATTTCATGGACAGGCTGCTAGCCGGTAGGTATACCTGCAAGAATCATGCCAATCGGGCGCGATTATCTGGAAAGAGAATCTCGACAGCACGTTTACCGTACCTCACTGCCGGGTATCCTTCCTCTGCAAGACCAAAAACTGAATACTGATTTGCCAGGCTAAACCACGAGCCTCCCAGTTTGAACCTCGTTGGAAACGACGCTGGAACTGACTGCGAGGAGGTTGTCCGTAGGAAACCCTAACCTTCATTTGGTGGTAACATCTTATTGGGGCGGTAAGGAGACCGAAGGGCACGTCGTGATACGATAACGCCGTCACCTGCCTACGCGATTGCATCAAGAGGCAAGGGGTGTCGTGTAAGTTAAACGGCGAACGAGCTAAGGCCTGGCATTTTTGCGTGTCTATCCCAGTGGGAGTTCGCGATTGTTGATAGTTGCGCTGCGCGGATGTCATTCTTCACTGCGTTCAGAATGACATCCGCTATCCTTGATCGCGAACTCGTACCCCGGGTGCATTCGCGTTGAGTGGGTAGCAAGTAAGGAAGGAGTCTCCTGTAATAGTCGGTAACGGTTTGTTGAAGGACAAACATTCCGAAAGGAGACTCCCAGAGAATGCTTACACTTTTGCACACAGACTCCCTCCTTCAGGCCGCTCGCGACTTTGCGCGCAGCTACATCGATTGCACGGACTTAGGGTCAGCCGAGGAGCGTATTCAGATCCTGGCGCGTCAGATTGCCGGCGCAATGATGAGTGAGGTTGCCGCCAAGATGAGCGGAAAGCCCACCTACAAGGGTGTTGGGATAGAATGCGAATGCGGCAGACTGGCCAGGTTCAAGGGATACCGGAAACGCTTCATTCGGACTTTGCACGGAGACATAGAGGTCGAGAGGTCATACTACCGTTGCGACCATTGCAGGCGGGGCTACATTCCATGGGACCGCGAGCAGGGGCTGTCCGAGAGAGTATGGACCGCCAGAGTGAAGGAACTCACCGCCTCGATCTGCGCCGCGCTTCCATATGAAGCAGCCGCAAGGCTGATCGAGCGAACCACGGGTATTGCGATCGAAGAGAGCAGCGAAGAAGAGATAGTCCGGGATGTTGGGGAATGCCTCCGCCGAGAGGAGCAGGAAGCGATCATCTCTGTGGTAGACACAGGTGAAGAGGTCTCCTGCGAGGCGACGCCACAGAGGCTCTACATTGGCATAGACGCGGCCAAAGCGCACACCGATGGCCAGTGGCATGACATCAAGACCATGGTGGTATACGAAGGCGTTCCGGCTGCAGGCAAAGACACGGATACCGTCACCAACTCGCGCTACATAGCGGCGCAAGAGACGAGCGACGAGTTCGGGAGACGGGTATACACCAGAGCACTGCAAGCCGGCTATGACGGGGCAAAAGAGCGTATAGTGATCGCCGACGGCGCAGACTGGATATGGAGAGAGGTCAGGAATCATCTGCCGGAGAGCATCAAGATCATCGACTACTGGCATGCCTGTGAGCACATATACGGCTTGGCGCGGACACTCTACGGAGAGGGGAATCCCAAAGGGAAGCGCTGGGCAAACGAACACTGCCGGAAGCTTAAAGAGAAGGGGCCGGGGAGTCTGCTTAGAGCCATGAAGCGGCGCAGAGCACGAAACGATTCTGAGAGGGAAGCGCTTCGGATCGAGACAGGCTACTTCAGAAAGTACCGCAAGTACATGAACTACCCGGCATACAGGGCCAAGGGGATGATGATAGGCAGCGGTCCGGTGGAAGCGGCGTGCAAGGTGATAGTAGGCCAGAGGTTAAAGCAAGCCGGGATGCGATGGACGAAGGACGGCGCAGATGCAGTGCTCGCGGTGAGAACTGCCCTCCTAAGCGGCGAACTGGCTCGGATCGAGCACGCAGCACGTGCCGCCTGAGCCGTGCTCTACCCACTCTGAGGAATTCCACCCCTCGTACCCCGCCCGCCTTGCTCCGAAGCATTCTTTCCTGTAAACTGTATCCACTCTTCACCGATCTTGTTAACTTTCCGAGCACCCGGACGTATACATTTATGATGCAGACGGCGACGAATCGGGCAAGTGAGACGGACGAGGAACTGATGGAGCGGTTCCAAGCCGGAGACACCGCCGCTATGGAGGTTCTCTTCGGCCGCTTCCAAAAGCCCTTGTTCAATTTCTTCTTCCGGATGGTGGCGCGCCGCGAGACTGCGGAGGACCTGGTTCAGGAGACCTTCATCAAGGTCTGCCGATTCGGACATACCTTCCGCGGCTCGGAGGCAAAATTTACCACCTGGCTGTATTCGGTCGCCGGAAATCAGTGCCGCGATCATCTGCGGTATACGGCGCGTCGCCCGGAGACGAGTATGGTCGAAATGGGCGAGATGGAAGAGGATTTCCTGGAAAATCACGTATCAGACCCGACCTCGCAGACAGGGAGTTCGTCCGTGGAGGACCACCTGCTCCGTATGGAAGTGCAGTCCATCCTCAAACAGGCCGTGAGATCCCTGCCGGAGAAGGAACGGACCGCCATCATCCTGCGCGAGTATCAGGGTCTGGAGTATAAGGAGATCGCAGAAGTGCTCGGCTGCCCGATCGGGAGCGTGAAGGTGTTGATCTTCCGCGCCCGACAGAGGCTCCGCGAGCGACTCCAGGATCTGGAGTTGGCAGTGTAGACCCATTGAGCTGTGGTCTGCAGTCCGAAAGAGGTATGACCATGAACTGTAAGAACGCAAAGATATTGATATCCGCCTCGGTGGACGGCGAGCTTTCCCAGCGGGAACAACGCCGCCTTCAAGAGCATGTCTGCCGGTGCGCTGAGTGCGCCACTGAACAGGCGCAGGTGTCGAACCTGCGCGACGTGATGGCCGTCTGGGCCGACGAAGAGCCGTCCGACTGGCTGGCTCAGAACTTCGCGTGCAGGCTCGAAGACGAGATGGCCCGCAAGCCCGCTCGCCGAATCCGCAATCGGAGGAGGATCTTCGGCACGGCCGTCGCCGGGTTCGCAACCGCGCTGCTGGCGTTCGGCTTCATAATGCACAGCCAGTTCGTGCCGCAGCAGCCCGTTCCGCCCCCCGCCGGGAATGCACAGCCGGCGAATCCGGTGGAGCAGCCCAGCGGTGACGACAGGATCGTGGTGAATCCGACCACCGATCAGCCCGATAAGCCCGTCGTGGTCGCAGTCCCGCGCACGACGACTCCGGCGCATCCCGTCACGGTGCGTCCTCCCAAGCGTACTGTCACCGGGCCGAGAATCACTCAGCCGGATCGGACTCCGACCGCCGACACGACACGTGCGAATCCCGGGCCGGCGCCGCTCAGCAGCCGGATCGCCGCAGCAGGGTTGACTCGCAACACCAGGCCGACCCTCTCCGGCAGAGGGTCCACGGGCAAAGACGCTGAGGTCAAACGCATGGTCTTGCACAACATCATGCTCGCCAGCAATACCGAGGGCAATACCCAGTCCGCGGTCACCGATCGCATTGCACACGCCGATCTGGCCATGAACAAATCCGTCGAGGAAGTGCGCGGCGTCCTCCGCAAGGCGGTCGACGTCCTGGCGCGCGCCGATAACTAAGATGAACCGATCACGAGTTTCTGAAGCACCGACTGCTAAGGAGGGATACGATATGCGCTCAAAGTACACACAACACGCGGTAACTCGCTTCACATTGGCTCTGACAACACTGGTGGCGGTCACACTGCTGCTGGCCTCGCTGTCATCCGCCGCGACCCAGAAGAAGGGCCTGCTCGATGAACTCGGACTCCCGATGCTGTCGGGTGCGAAACTCCTCGACGAGGTCAATATCCCTCCCGGCAAGCTGCTCGACGAGTTGGCCAAGGAGATCAACGGGCAGCTCGGCATGGTCGAGCTGAAGCAGTTGAGCACCCTAACATTGTCGATCGACAAGACGCCCGAGGAGGTGTTCAAGTTCTACGAGCCGGCGCTCGACAAGCAGCAGTGGAAGGTTCTGGCCCGCGCCGTGGACCGCAAGCCTGAGGGCGACGGCATCGGCCTCTTCTTCAACGATAAGAAGGGGCTTCTGGTAATGGTTGTCTCGGGATCCGATTCGGAAGACGGCGAGATGACGTTCATCCGCATGCAGGGCAAGATCGACACGTCCAAGTTCGGCACGAGCGACAAAGAGATGTCGGACGAACTGAAAAAGATGCTCGGTGCTGCACTGCCCGATAATGGCAATCTCGGCATGGGAAGAGCCGCCCCCATCCCGATCGGCCGGCCGATCTCCGTTCCTCCTTCGGAGAAGCTGGTCATCAAGACGACCAAGTCCGACATAACCGCCACGATATTCAACCAAAAGACTGTGGAGATCCGCCTCACTCGAAAAGCCACCGACCCCGGCGAACTCGTTCGCGTGGACGACCTGCTCGTGCTCTCCCTGACGCCGAAGCTCCCGGTCGATGAGATCGACCTCCCCGGCGCGGTTCCGGTCGCATTCGACCTCACCGACGGCTCCCTGACACTCACATCCGGCCCGAAACCCGGCGACAAGCCGGTCCACCTGAGCATCGTTTCGACCAGCGCAGCAGTCACCGTGGAGGATTTCCCGCTCCTGTCCGGCACGCACATGGTGAAGATCGTCGACGCGGAGTTGAGCATCACGTTCAAGAAGGTTCAGGCCGGCGATATGGTGATCAGTTCGACCGGCGATGACGTGACGATCACCCTGCCGAAAGACGCGTCGGTGAAGGTCGATGTAGATGTAGTGGAGGGGAAGATCCAGAAGCAGATCGCGGCTGAGATGCAGAAGGACGACCCCGATCACGTAGTCTTCCAGTTGGGCGCTGGGAAGGCTCAGATCGCCATCCACGCGGTCAAGGGCAACGTCATCATCAAGTCCGCAGAGTAGAGGAATGGTTGATGGCTGATGGTTAATGGTTCATGGGCAGATGGCGGACGGGAAATGGCTGATGGTTCATGGGCTATGGTCGGTGGTCTGCGGGATCGCAGTTGAGTAGCTCCTCACCGGGAGCTACCACGTAGTCGAACCCTTCCTCCCTGACTGCACACGAGGCTGGTTTCGCTTTACCTCGCTCCTCTATCTTGCGCTCGATGCTCCCGATGAGATTCGCGAGTTGCGCGAGAGCGGCATCGTAATCAGAAATCACTTTCTTGGCCTCGGATTCGCCTAACCGGCCGACACCGATGCCATACCGGATATGGGTGATAGTCTCGCGAGCTTCTCGTCGACAGCGATAGAGCGCCTGCACGTACTCGGTGCTATACTGGGAGTAGAATCCTTCCGTCAGATTGGCGCACACCGACTCGGAAGAGCGCAGCACCTGAGTCCTCAGCCACCGGAAATCCATCCCGAGTCCTCCGGATAGCTCCTCAACCTGAAGCGCCAGGGCAAAGAACTCCTGGTACACAGGCATATCCTCAACCTGCCGAATGCCGCTCACTGCTTCCCCCATTCCCCATCAACCATCAACCATCAACCATCAACTGTCCAGTCTCATGACATTATGAACACCGTGGGTTGAAAAGAAGGAGGTGCATGCGGTAGTCTCTTTGATGATCGCCAAACCAAAAAAGGAGACCACTCGCATGCAGATCCATTCTAACGCAACCAGCAATATGAAGCAACGGCGGTTTTTCAGGCGGGTGGAATTCCTCAGAGTGGGTAGAGCACGGCTCAGGCGGCACGTGCTGCGTGCTCGATCCGAGCCAGTTCGCCGCTTAGGAGGGCAGTTCTCACCGCGAGCACTGCATCTGCGCCGTCCTTCGTCCATCGCATCCCGGCTTGCTTTAACCTCTGGCCTACTATCACCTTGCACGCCGCTTCCACCGGACCGCTGCCTATCATCATCCCCTTGGCCCTGTATGCCGGGTAGTTCATGTACTTGCGGTACTTTCTGAAGTAGCCTGTCTCGATCCGAAGCGCTTCCCTCTCAGAATCGTTTCGTGCTCTGCGCCGCTTCATGGCTCTAAGCAGACTCCCCGGCCCCTTCTCTTTAAGCTTCCGGCAGTGTTCGTTTGCCCAGCGCTTCCCTTTGGGATTCCCCTCTCCGTAGAGTGTCCGCGCCAAGCCGTATATGTGCTCACAGGCATGCCAGTAGTCGATGATCTTGATGCTCTCCGGCAGATGATTCCTGACCTCTCTCCATATCCAGTCTGCGCCGTCGGCGATCACTATACGCTCTTTTGCCCCGTCATAGCCGGCTTGCAGTGCTCTGGTGTATACCCGTCTCCCGAACTCGTCGCTCGTCTCTTGCGCCGCTATGTAGCGCGAGTTGGTGACGGTATCCGTGTCTTTGCCTGCAGCCGGAACGCCTTCGTATACCACCATGGTCTTGATGTCATGCCACTGGCCATCGGTGTGCGCTTTGGCCGCGTCTATGCCAATGTAGAGCCTCTGTGGCGTCGCCTCGCAGGAGACCTCTTCACCTGTGTCTACCACAGAGATGATCGCTTCCTGCTCCTCTCGGCGGAGGCATTCCCCAACATCCCGGACTATCTCTTCTTCGCTGCTCTCTTCGATCGCAATACCCGTGGTTCGCTCGATCAGCCTTGCGGCTGCTTCATATGGAAGCGCGGCGCAGATCGAGGCGGTGAGTTCCTTCACTCTGGCGGTCCATACTCTCTCGGACAGCCCCTGCTCGCGGTCCCATGGAATGTAGCCCCGCCTGCAATGGTCGCAACGGTAGTATGACCTCTCGACCTCTATGTCTCCGTGCAAAGTCCGAATGAAGCGTTTCCGGTATCCCTTGAACCTGGCCAGTCTGCCGCATTCGCATTCTATCCCAACACCCTTGTAGGTGGGCTTTCCGCTCATCTTGGCGGCAACCTCACTCATCATTGCGCCGGCAATCTGACGCGCCAGGATCTGAATACGCTCCTCGGCTGACCCTAAGTCCGTGCAATCGATGTAGCTGCGCGCAAAGTCGCGAGCGGCCTGAAGGAGGGAGTCTGTGTGCAAAAGTGTAAGCATTCTCTGGGAGTCTCCTTTCGGAATGTTTGTCCTTCAACAAACCGTTACCGACTATTACAGGAGACTCCTTCCTTACTTGCTACCCACTCAACGCGAATGCACCCTTTTCAGGCAGAGTCCCAAGAGCTGCAGAAAGCTCGCAGATATCTGCCATGTATCGCCGGCAACAGTCTGCAAATGGAAGGCCCGGGGTGACCAGCAAGACCGCAGCAGTCGGCCCAGGAATATCCATTATGCATTCAGCCCCGAAGAGGAGGAGATCATCCTCTCGCTCCGGGACAAAGGTCTAGCACTCGATGCACTGGTGCGTGCAGTAGTCACAGTTCTGCCGAATGCAGAACGCGCCAGTATACATCGCTTACTGAGCAGAAAAGGGGTGAGCAGACTCCCCCAGTACCAAAAAGAAAAGAGAGAAAGTCCAGGCAAGTTCAAAGAGTATCTGCCTGGATACCTTCACATAGACTGTTTCTACCTGCCCAAGATCGGGGGCAAGAGGAAGTATTGCTTCGTTGCGGTAGACAGAGCAACAAGGCTAGCCTTCCTCCAGGTGTACGACAACCTAACCAAGGAATCCGCAGTGGGCTTCCTTGGACTGTGCATGTGGTTCTATCCGTTCATGATCCACAAGATCCTGACAGACAACGGTAGAGAGTTCACTCTGGCCAATTGGAGCCGTTGGGGCAGTCCGGCGAAGAGACCTCACTTCTTTGATGAAGTATGCTCAGCCTGTGGTATTGAACACAGGCTCACCCGGCCGTATACACCAAAGACCAACGGTCTGGTGGAACGCATGAACGGACTGATCCAGGAGGGCACGTACAAGATGCACAGATATCCTGGATATCCGGAGTTGATAGATGGACTCCACCAGTGGCTGACCATCTACAATCTAAGGAGACAGCACAGCGCGATCGGTGGCAAGACACCCTATGAGAAGGTCTGCGACTGGTACGCGCAAAGACCAGATCTGTTTATCAAAGAGCCTACCGACTTACTGAACTACCGTTCACAACGTGGTGGGACTTGACAATTAACCATCAACCATTCCCTAGAATAGCTTCCCCGGCGGGGGGACGACCGACTTGATGCAGAGGATCGCGACATCGTCCGTCAACCGATCGCCGGCATAGTTGCGGACACTCGTGAACACCGCTTCCGACAGATTCCGGCTGCTCAGCCTGATCTGCCTCTTCACGATCTCGTATACGCCCTCGGTGTTCAGGAGGCCCTGGTCCCCTCGGGCTTCGGTCGCGCCGTCTGTGTAGAACACCAGGATGTCGCCGTTCTTGAATGCCAGGGTCTGTGATTCGTACTCCGCCTCGGGAACGGCCCCCGCGGCCACACCGGTCGATTCCAGGCAGATCAGTTTCTCGTCTTCCTCCCTGTAGTGGAAGGGCAGTTCATGCCCCGCGTTGACATAGGTGAACTCGCCCTTGCCGGAATCCAGCAGGCCATAGACCAGCGTGATGAAGCGGTTCGTCGGAATGTGAGTATTGAGCGCGCTGTTCAGCTTGGTCACCACCGCCACCGGATCGGGATCATCGTTGGCGTAAGCCTTGATCATGTGCTTCGCCATGCCCATGTAGACCGCCGCATCAGGTCCTTTCCCGGCCACATCTCCGATGGCCACGCCATATCGCCCCTCGCCGAGATCGAGCACGTCGAAGAAATCCCCCCCGACCGCGGAAACCTCCGGGTCGACGTGGTAGTACGCGTTGATCTCCATGCCGGGGAAGTCACGATCGATCGAGGACATGATGCTGTCCTGCAGGCACTTCGCGATGTTCTGCTCGCGCTCGTATTGTTGCGCATTCCGAACGCCCGCCGCGACGAACTTCGACAGCATCTCGAGCAGCCGGATATCCGATTCACCCCACGGCTCTCCGTTCGAGCGGAAGACGTTGATCGCGCCAACGTTCCGCCCACGCAGCAGCATCGGCACGGAGAGCAGGTGGTGCACACCTTCGTTTTCTCCCATCAATTCGGGGTACTTACAGTGGCAGCAGTTCGGAACGTCGTTGAGCACCCGCAATTGCCCGCTGTCCGCGACCAGAAGAGCCGCCTGGTCGCACTGATCGACGTGCTCAGCGACGAAATGCTCCCTCGAGGGCCGCTTGTAGCCGAGTATCCTCATCCGACCCGCCTCACGATCGAAGATCAGGACCGAGCATGTCTCTGCCATGAGTACATTCTTCAACTCGGCGCCGAGGCGGTCCACCAGCGAATCGAGTTGGATCTCGGACGTGATCGCCTCACCGATCTTGCTCACCGTTTCAAGCTCGTGAACGCGCGCCTCATACTCAGTGGTCGACTCGTTCATCCGCATCCCCTTCTGGACGCGCTCGACGGCGAGTGCTGTCTGGGAGGCGAACACATCGAGCAGGTGGAGTCGGTCCTTCTGCTTACGCGAGCCCGGAACCCGCTTGAAGACTGCCATCAGAACGCCGACGACCGATTCCCCGAACTCCGTAGTCACCAGGAGCGGGACGGCGACGGCCGACCGTCGGGTCCCTACCTCTCCTAGCTTGAGCGAAAGGCTGTCGTTTCCCCCGGCATCAGCCACGTACTTCGTCTCCCGAGTGCTCACGGCTTCACCGACCGGCCCGTCGCCGGATCGGAACACGAGGCTCTTCTTCGTCTCCTCATCGAAGCCGGTCGAGGCGGCAACATAGACGAGGTTACGGGTCCGATCGTACGGCATAAGACAGACCGCGTCGAACTTGAAGAACGCCGCGATAATCTCCACGATCTGCTGGTAGAGCTTGCTCGGGCTCGTCGTGGAGATGATGGCGTCCTGCAGATCGCCGAGTGTTCGCAGTTCGGCCGACTGCCCCTCGATGCATCCCCTGAGCCGCGCGTGTTCGGCCACAAGGCCCGCGACGGGCGTAATGTAGCTCAGCAGCTTCATCATGTTCGCCAGCCCCGAGAGCATCCCGGTATCAGCGGCGTACTTCCCCGTATGCGAGAGCACCGCCGAGAGTTGCGCGAAGACTCCGAAGATCAATCCATAGCTGATCCACGCCAGGAGAGTGCTGTTCCGCTGCACTGCGGGGCGTGAGTAGGCAAACCATGCAAGGGCAAAGAGGACGACGGATACGAGAGCGGTGTTCCGGGCGGCGTCGCCTCCGGCAAGCAGTTTGTCGACCGAGAACTCACTCACGGAGAAGAGCACCACCGCCACCCACAGGACCACGCCCGTCAGGTAGACAACCGCTCGCAGCTTGGTCGTGCGCCTTGGAGTGTGAGTCCGCGCCGCGAGCGCACCGTAGAGCAGCAACGCAGCGAGGGTCAGCCGCCCCGCATACCAGAGGGCCAGGCCGCTCGCGACACTGGAGGCCGGAAGCAGCGCGCACCATGCATCCACCAATCCGGCGGCGAAGAACCCGGCGGCGACGCAGAGGAATATCTTCCGTCCGTGGATCAGGTACTCGGCAATGGCTGCCGCGAAGACTGTCAGCGCGATCAGTGCCGCGAACCCGCCTGTGGCCTGTGCGGATGTGGCCATCCCGAAGTGCTCAGGCTTCGATGCATTTCCGGCCGCCGCGATCAGAAGCAGTACTGCGCCGCAGACCGCGATCAAGATCAGTGTTGCCGTTCTCCTCATGCGCTCTCATACCTCCTCGGGAAGGTGGCTCATTCTAACATACAACCCCGGCGGTCGCAAGAACGAAAGTGAGACAGGATCGACATGCCCTCCTTGGCGAAAGAGGGGGGCCGCAGGCTGCGGACCCCCTCTCTGCTCTTCGAGCTTTACCTTGGACCTAATAGACTAGTTGTACTCGATATTGTACTGAGTGAAGTCAGCGTAGCTCGAGAAGTTGCTCGTTCTGGTCACGAACTGCCTGACCCTCATCTCACCCGTAGCCGAGATGTAGTTGAGCGGACTGGTCGTGTTCCAGGAGACCAGCACGTCGGTCGCGCCAACGGTCCTGCTGTCTATCTGCACCCATGCCGATGTGGTGAAGTTGTACAGGTACAACACCTGGGTCAGCGAGGCAGACAGATGGCTGTCGAAGTTGATCGTCAGCTTGGTAACACTGGTCCGAGGCTCAGCGATCGTCACCGAGCTGTACCAGTCGACCTGGCGAGCCGAACCCACCTTGACCGAGTTGATCCTCAGGTACGAGGCGTCATTGGCGCCGAGGTTCGTCACGCTCCCCGAGCCAATCGATCCTCTGGTGATCGTGATGGCGGTCGGCGCGTAGTCCTTGGTCTGGGGCCCGCTCGGAGGAGTCGTGACCACGTCCGGGGCGCTCTGAGCCGACTCGTTCAGGGCCGCATCATACGCGCTTACGGTGTAGCTGTAAGTGGTATTCGGCGAGCAGGTCGTGTCGGAGTAGCTGGCCGTTGGACTCGTTCCGACCTGGGCGCTGTCCCGGAATACCTTGTAGCCGGTCACTCCGACGTTGTCGGTCGAGGCGGTCCAAGTCAGGTCGACGCGGGTGCCTGAGATCGCCGTCGCGTTCAGGTTCGTCGGCACGGTGGGAGCCTCTGTATCCGGCCCACCGCTGACCTGGAAGAACCTGGCGGCATCGGCCATGACTACCAGACTCGCCTCACCGGTGGCATTCCCGACCTTGAGGTAGCCCGCTGTACCCGTCAGGAACGACTTGTTGCTGACCAGTACATGCCATGCCCCGCCACCGGACTGCTGGTTCATGTTGACCTGCTGACTTCCACCGTTCCAGTACACGATGTACGGAGCAGCAGTCGTGCGGTTTGCGCCCGCAGGATACCAGCAGGAGACGTCGTAGCCGCCGGCCTCCTCGATGTTCGGACGCCATATCGCTGTGCCGGTCTCAGAGACCTGGGTACCGATGAAGCGGTAGTCGGCACCGTACTTGTCGACCGACGAAGTACCCGTCGACCATGAGCCGGTGAAGGTCGCCTGCGGGTTGTCGATGATGAAGTCGGTGATCGCGGGAGTCGTCGCCTGAACAGGGGCACACTGTGCGCTCTCGTTCAGGGCGGCGTCGTATGCGCTCACCGCGTAGCTGTAGGTGGTGTTCGACGCGCAGGTCGTATCGGAGTATGAGGTGTTCGTCGTCGAGTTCAGATATCCACCATTGCGGAAGACCTTGTAGCCGGCGACGCCAAAGTTGTCGGTCGAGGCGGTCCAGCTCAGGTTGATCTGGTTCGGTGAGACGGGTGTTGCAGACAGGTTCGTCGGTACGGTCGGAGCCTCGGTATCAGGCGCGCCGCCGACCTGGATGCTCTTGGTCACGGTTGCGCCGAACCAGGTTACGCCGTCACGGACCATCTGCCAGTCGGTGATGTACGGCCCTTCCACGCTCGGAGCTGTCAGGTTGAATGTGAAGGTGTAAGTCCCGCCCGGGTTGACCTCGCCTGATATCGTGTGGCGGGTCGTACCCGTGAACGGATCGGAGTCGCCGACCGCGCCGAGTCTGAACGACTTGGCCTCATTCCAGAGAACGCCTCGGTCGCGCAGGGTAATGCTCACCTGTCGGACCTCGCTGGGGGCCATCGTCGCCGGGATGGTGTCGCTGACGTACTCGGACGAGTAGAAGCCCCACGTCGGGGTCGTCCCGAAGTACGTGCAGATGCCTCTGTAGATCCCCCACATCGCGCCGGAGGTCCAGAAGTGGTCCTTCATCTTGACCGCATCCAGGTCGCAGCTATCGTGGAAGCCAAGCTCGATCAGGATGGCGGCCCGGTCCGGGATTCGTATCTCGCCATATGCGCCGTTCGAGTCATGCCGACCCCGATCTACCCAACCCGAGTCTCCGACCTCGTTCCTGATGGCATTGATGAGGCTTGGGTGGACGGCGTTGGCAAGGTCGGAGCTGACTGTACACCACGCATTGTGCTCGGCAACACAGTCATAGTACGTGTCAGTGCCTGTCGGGCAGCTTCCGCCGTAGCAGTTGCCGGCCGAGCCATTCGTGTGCAGCGAGATGTAGATGTTCGTGTTGTCGTAGTCGGATGCGAGCGGCCTCGCACGAATGTCGTCGCTTGATTCGCTGGCGCCATCACCGAGCGAACAGCCGCTATAGCTGCCGTAGACTGAACACGGATAGCCGACATTCTGCAGCCAGTACGGGGAAGCCATCTTCCACCAGTCAAAGCCCAGGTACTGGCCAAAACCCTTGTCATGGCAGCGGACCTTCTTGACCAGCATACCGTCCGCCTCGAGGAACGATGTGAGGTAGAGGGCGTGGTCGAGGTTGTGCAGGTCCTCTTCGCTGAGGGGCGCGCAGTAGACCGGCCGCTGGGTATACCACCCGCTGCCGTTCCAGAAGATGCCGTGGCCCGGCGACAGCGTGATGCTGCGACCCGAGAGCGAATCCGTACCGATGAGTCCATCCTCCGCCTTCACTCCATGAGGCTCGATGAACGGTGTCGGCTTCAGGAAGGTGGCGAGCGGCTCTCCCTCGACCAGGATGCGCAGGTCGATCTCGATGCCATAGTAATACAGTGTCCACTTCACCTGATTGAAGATCGCCTCGATCCGCATTTCGTCCAGGCCGGACGATGTCAGCCTTCCTGAGAAGTTGACGATGTAGGTGTTGCCCTCGAGGCTCGTGTCGAGGACTACCGTGCCCCTGGGCACGGCGGACGAAAGACCGAGTGTCGCAAGCAGGCGCGACGGGCCTCCTGCAAGGGCATTGAGCGCCGAAACGGCGTCGGTTACAGCCGGGTTGTCAATCACAGTGACCTTTCCGAACTGATCGAGGTAACCTACGGGACCGGCGTGAGCTACTGTGGCGAGGAGAAGCAGACCCAGTAGCAGAGGCGCGAGACGGGGCGAAAGACGTATGCCTTTCATAAAGAATCCCTCCCATGAGATTTATCCACGCGGGCTTCAGGTGATCGCTGGTGGCCTTGGGAGAGCAATCGCGCTTTTTTGGTGGGAAACGATCCGTCTGATAGAAGCCTAGTGGCGTTGCGTCGAGTATATCAGAGGCACAGGCATCTGTAAAGAAGAAATTTGGCGGTGTTACCTTCGGCGGTAGAAGAGTAAGGGCCGGCTGGGATCAGCCGGCCCTCTATCAACTTGCCCTCTGGTTTGAGGTCTATCGTCGATGCATCGGCAGCCAAGCCTCACGAGGCCGCCGATGCATCACACGTGTCGCTTGCCGATGCTTCGGCAGCAGAGCCTCGCGGCGCTGCCGATGCATCACAGGCCTCGCTTACGGCTTGTACCACCTGATGGCGTCGGCCATGACGTTCTTGCCGGTGGTGGTCCAGCAGGAGAGCTTGACCTGGTTGCTGCCGGCAAGCATGCTCTGGGTGGTGAGCAAGTTCCAGTGCCCACCGTTGGTCTGCTGATTCACGCTGACGGTCTGTGTACCGCCGTTGTAGTAGACGATGTACGGAGCAGTCAGGGACCGGTTCGATCCCTGAGGCCACCATGCGTGGACCTGGTATGCCCCCGCGCTCGGCAGACTGACTGCCCATGTTGCCGAATCGCTTGTCGCGGCGGTGCTCCTGTACCGGTAGTTCGAGCCGTACTTGTCCGTCGACGAGGTGCCGGTGAGCCAACTCGCCGAAGCGGTGAAGCCGGCCTGGGCGTTGTCCAGGATGACCTCGACCGGCCCGGTTCCTCCGACGACGATGGGCTGCGAGACGCTCGCGCCGAACCACGTCACCCCATCACGGACCATCTGCCAGTCGGTAGTGTACGTGCCCGGGGTCGTCGGGGCGGTCAGGGTGAAGTTGAACGTGTACTGACCGCTCGGCTCGACCTCGCCGGAGATCGTATGGCGAGTCGTGCCGGTGAACGGATCGGAATCACCGACCGCTCCGAGCCTGTACGACCTTGCCTCCGACCAGAGAACGCCTCTGTTCCTCATCGTGACGCTGACCGATCGGACCTCGCCCGCGTTCATCGTGGACGGAATGGTGTGGCTGACTACCTCGGACGAGTAGAAGCCCCATACCGGGCTGGTGCCGAAGTAGGTGCAGATACCGGTGTACATGCCGTACATCGCCACTGACTTGAACCAGTTGTCGCGGAAGTAGACGGCATCCTTCTCGCAGGTGTCATGGAAGCCGAGTTCCATCAGGATAGCGGCTCTGTCGGGGATGCGGATCTCGCCGTATGCTCCGTTGGAGTTGTGCTTGCCGCGATCTGTCCAACTACCATCGTAGTTGTTCCGGATGGCGTTGATGACTGCGGGATGAACCGCATTCGCCAGGTTTGTGCTGACGGTGCACCAGGAAGCATGCTCCGTGCCGCAGTCATAGTAGGTGTCCGTGCCGGTCGGGCAGCCACCGCCGTAGCAGTCGCCTGAGAGGCCGTTGGTGTGCAGCGAGATGTAGATGTTCGTGTTGTTGTAGTCCGCAGCAAGGGGCCTGGAGCGGATGTCATCGTTGATCTCGCTTGCACCGCTGCCGAGGGTGCGCGCCGGTCGAGCTGCCATACACAGAGCTTGGATAGCCCTGGTTCTGAAGCCAGTAGCACGCAGCCATCTCCCACCAGGGGTGGCCGGTCGAGTGGTTGCCCTGATTGAGGTTAGTGCAGCGGACCATCTGGACGCTCGCCGAGTCAGCCAGAAGGTGCTTCTCCAGATAGCGGATCATCTGAAGGTTGTGCATGTCCTCCTGGTTCAGAGGCGCGCAGTAGACAGGTCGCTGGGTATACCGAGCCGCTGCCGTTCCAGAACCAGCCGTGTCCGGGCGACAGGGTGATGCTTCTGCCGCTGAGACTCGAGATGCTGCCCCCGCCATCCTCCGTAGCGCTTTTCGGTACGACATTCGGAGTCGGCGGCAGGAAGTCGGATAGCGGAGTGCCGTCAACCAGGATACTGATGTCCACTTCGATGCCGTAGTACCACAGAGTGTACTTGACCTGCTCGAAGATGGCCGAGACCCTGGCTTCATCCAGACCCGCCGTCAGGCGGCTGGTGAAGTTCACGATAGCGGTGTTGTCCTCTATCGCGAAGTCGATGACTTTGGTACCCCTCGGCACCGCCGAAGTCAGCCCCAACGCGGAAAGAGTCCGCTGCGGACCTCCGGCGAGAGCATTGAGCGCCGATAACGCGTCCGTCACTGCCGGATTGTCGATAACGACGCCCTTCCCGAACTGGTCCAGATAGACCACGGGACCGGCGCAGGCTGCTGTGGCGATAAGCAAGCAGCCCAGGAGCACGAGCAGAAGAGTGCCTTTCACTTACATCCCTCCCATGTTTATTGTCGCTCGACGGCTTGGGGACGATCGCTGGTGGCCATGGGATTTCTCGGATGCAACCCGATTCGTTGTGGAAAACGATCTACTTTGGGCTCTGCGAGCAACTGCTGCGACGATTCTATACCAGCGATTGCCCGCTGTCAACAAGTTTTTTGGGAGCGGCTACTGTAGGGGCGAAGCATTGGCCACGCATATCCGAGCAACCTTGCGTCCGTTGGGCGAATGCTTCGCCCCTACTCCGATGATGTTGGCGCCCAAAGGAAGGAACACGCCGTAACGGTATCAAATAAGATAGTAATGCGTTACTCGGAGGTGCCGGCGTGCGTTTACTTGTGATTCTGGCGGTATTGGCTGTCATAGCGTGCAGAGCCGATGCTGCGAAACTCGAGATCGTTGCTGACGGGAAGTCTGATTACTCGATCATCATCCCTTCGAATCCATCTCCCGCCGAGGAGTTGGCGGCGAGTGAGCTGTCGAAGTATCTGGAGCAGATGTCCGGGGCGAAGCTCCCCGTGTCGAAGCGATCGTCGAAGTTCCCCCCCAGGCATGCCATCGTTATCGGAAGTGTCGACTCCTTCCCCGAGGGACTGCCGCTGATCCGTGGCGGCAACAATGACAGCGACTGCTTCGGGATCGGCATCGGCGATGAGCGCCTGGATATCGTCGGCGTCCGGGACCGGGCCACTCTGAACGCGGTGTACGAATTCCTGCGGCTGCTCGGATGCCGTTGGCTCGCGCCGAAGTTCGATCACTACAAGGGCACAGCAGAGTTCGTCCCGTCGAAACCGACGATCGTGTATCAGGCCGACGAAGACTACCTCCATGATCCGCAGTTCAAGATTCGCAAGCTCTACGTCGAGGAGGGCCACTCCCACAACGCCGAGAACCTGGCTCAGCTCGTCGAGTGGATGCCCAAGGCGCGGTACAATATGCTGGTAATCCCGATGAACTATCAGGGCGGAGACCGCGTGAAGTGGGACAACTGGCGCGAGAAGGTCGCGCCCGAGCTTCAGAAGCGCGACATCACGATCGAGGTCGGCGGTCACGGCTACCAGAACTTCCTGAACGCCGAGATGGAGGATGGAAAGCTCTTCGACAAGCATCCCGAGTGGTTCGGCATGGATGACAAGGGCGAGCGGGTGAAGTCCCACGGCCGGGTGATCTGCACCTCCAACCCCGAGCCTGTGGCATATCTGACGGCCAACTTCATCGGGTATCTGAAGGAACGGCCCGAGATCCAGGTCTTCGCTCTCTGGCCGCCGGATGGAGGAACCTGGTGCGAATGTGACAAGTGCCTCCCGATGGGCACTCCGGCGAACCGTCAGTCGATCCTCCTATCGCAGGTGAAGGCCGAGGTGTCCAAGGTCCGGCCGGATGTGCGGCTCGAGACGATCGCCTACCACAGGACGATCGCGCCGCCGGAGTCGTTCCCGATGGACAAGGACACTCTGATCGACATCTGCCCGATCGCTCAGTGCTTCGAGTACCAGATCTACGACGACCGTTCCGACGTGAACGCGGGATACGTCAGCAATATCAGAGCCTGGCGAAAGGCATTCGAGGGCGACATCAGCATCTATTCCTACTACCGCAAGTACGCATGGAAGTCGCTGCCGGTCGTCTTCCCACAGTACATTCAGAAGGACCTTATCTTCTACGACGACGAGGGAGTTCACGGCATTTCCTCCTACGCTGAGCCGGGCGACTGGTTCACCTACGAGTTGAACCACTACTGCCTCTCGCGCCTGGCGGAGGACCCGAAGCAGAACGTCAATCGGCTCATCGGCGAGTTCTGCGAGGCCCGATACGGCGAATCGAGCGGTGTGATCGCCGGAGTCCTGCTCGATCTCGGCAACATCACACGGCGGTACTGCAGCATCCCGGGGACATCGCTGAAATCCGCGGTTGAGATCGCCGAACAGCAGGGGAAGGCCGCGCAGCTCGCGGAGTCGGTCAAGGCCGAGATCGGTCGGACGAAGGACGCGGACGCATCATTCAACCTGAACCGCCTGCTCCTGATGATCGAGTACGCGCAGAGGGACCTGGAGATCCAGCACAATCGCGCATCGAAGGCTCCGGTCGAAGAGACGAAGAAGCTGATCGCCGATCTGTCCGCCTTCCTCGAGAAGCACAAGGACGACGGCGTGTTCGTCTTCCACGCCCGGACCGAGATACCACGCCTCGGAGCCGGCTACGGAATCAAAGAATAGAACGCAGAGGCACGGAAGCAGAGGGAAAGCACAAAGAAGCACTGATCAGGAAACCAGGAATAGAGGAAGCCAGGAATCGGAGAAGGGAACGGCAGAAATCCCGAATTCCCCCTCCCTTCCTGCCTTCCTGGCTTCCTAATAGAAATTCCGTATCCTTCTGTGTTTCCTCCGTCTTCTGTGTTTCTGTGTTCCAATGGAGGTTTCGCATGGAAAGGCGTGAGTTCATGAAAACCGCAGGCCTGGGAGCGTTGGGAGTCATGCTGGCGGGGAACGGCGTACTGGCCGCCGATGAGAAGAAGATCCGGTGGGGGCTCGTAGGGACCGGCAAGCGGTGCGTTCAGCACATCAAGGTCATCCAGAAGATGCCCCAGTCCCGGATCGTCGCTCTGTGCGACATCCAGCAGGCCCGGCTCGACTCCGCCGCCGCCATGTGCAAGGCCGATCCGCCCACCGGCTACTCCGACTACAAGGAACTCCTGAAGCGCGACGACCTCGATGTCATCCTCGTCGCGACCCCGAACTACGTCCACCATGAGGTCGTGATCGCCGCCCTCAATAGCGGACGGCCCGTCCTCACCGAGAAGCCGATGGGCATCACGGTCGCCGAGTGCAACGACATGATCGCGACGGCGAAGAAGTCCGGCAAGACGCTGCAGGTCGGCCTCCAGCTCAGGTACGCGCCCTTCTACCAGAAGGTCCACTCGCTCCTGCGCGACGGCACGATCGGCAAGCTGAAGTTCGTCTGGTTCAGCGAGTTCCGAGGCGACTGGGCGAAGCAGAGCACCGATCCGGAGATCGACAACAAGATCAACTGGCGGTTCTATAACAAGCTCAGCGGCGGGACGCTCCTGGAGAAGAGCTGCCACTACTTCGACCTGTTCAACTGGTTCGTCGGCACGAAGGCGCTCCGGGTGACCGGCATGGGCGGCATCAACTACTACTCGAACGGCCGGGAGACGCTCGATCACGCGAGCATCGTCATCGAGTACGAGGGCGACTGTAAGGCGACCCACGGCCTCTCGATGTACAGCCCGCACGGCCAGGGATTCAGGCTGATCGGCGAGACCGGCGCGCTCGACCTCGACTGGGAGACCGGAGCGATCAACCTGCTGCGGCTGGGCAAGCAGCCGGAAGTCGTGAAGGCGGATGTCGCAAATCAGGACACCGGCGGGCACATCGGCACCTTCGAGATGCACCAGTCGTTCCTGGAGTGCCTCCGGACCGGCAAGCCGCCGCTCACCGACCCCGAGGTCGGCAAGGAGTCGATCCGAGTGGGCCTCGCGGCTGAACTTGCGGTCAAGGAGAAGCGCTGGGTCGAGATGAAGGAGATCGAGGCCTGACCTCCCCTTCCTACTCATACTCCTAATCGTAATCGTACTCGCGATCGAGTCACGCCTGCTCGGACGACCGCGTGATCCGCCAATAGAACTCCCACACCGCCACCGCCATCACCGCCGACACGAATACCTTGAACGCACTGTCGATCGCAACCCTGAGCCACTCCACAGGCATCGGGGGAAACACCCTTGGATAACCGCTCGCGGCCAGTCCCCACGACAGGTTACCCACCGTAAGCACTGCACCCATGAAGCTGAGCCCCAGCGCGACGAACGATATCACGTCTCCCGAGCGCGCGAACCACTGGCGTGAACTCTCCTTGATCTCCTGCCAGGCGCCGGTGTCCCTGACAATCACAGCGAACGGGGCGAACATGGCCAGAATCTTCACTATGTCCAGGAGGTCCTGGATGATCCTCCCGACTGTGTTGGGCCAGCCGGCCCGGAAGTTGCTCCTCGTCAGGACCACCATACCGGGGATTCCCTCCCCCAGGAAGAATAGAAGGTAGAGGGCCGCCAGCAGCAGATAGACTCCGGCGACCGGCACGAGATATCGCACCACGTCCTGCTGGAACGACTCGATATTGACCGGCTCGCCGCGTTTCATCCTGAGCAGAGAACCCCCGAGCCCAGCAACGAACGCTCCGCTGAAGAGCGTCCGCAGCACTATCCCGAGGCCGCTCGCCACCATTGACGTCACGAGGTATGCGGTACTCGGCCCGAACTCCGCCCCTGCGCGGGGAATACTCATGATCAGCTCCGTCAAGGGAAACGCGATGAACACTATGGATACCAGAGTCACGGGGAAGAGAGCCTTCCGCATCAGTACATACTGCGGCTCGTCAGGCAGAGACCTGAGTCGCCGGCTTAGCCATATCACGAGCGCCAACAGTATGACGGGCAGGAGTAACGCCGCGATCCCGTGTTCGCCGAGCCCCGAGGAAGGCAGGAATCTGCCCATCGCCATGTTGACCGCCGACGACAGTTGCTTCGGCAGGACGAGTAGCCATTCCTCAACACTCCCGGGAAATCCAGGACTCCAACCGCTTGTAGTGAAATCGGAAAACTGGCGGAACCTTATGTACTCGAGCCACGTATTGATGCAGCCGGCAAGTACCGTCAACGCCAGCATTGCGCCGAACAGCCACAGGATCCATTTCTGCCGGAAGACCGTCTTGAGCGCATCGAGGTAGAGACGTGCAACGTCGTCCATAGTTGGGCGCTGGCTCCGCCCTGCCTCGTAGTACAAGGAAATCGGCATCCGGAAGAAGCCGACCAGGAACACGATGCCAAGCGGTATGATCACCTGAAGAGCGCCGTACCAGTTGAAACCACGGCTCGGGTCCACGAAAGTACGGTGGTGTGGCCAAACCAGCCATATCCCAACCACCGCAAAAACCATCATCCAGATATTCACCCATGCGAATCTCTTGCTGTCCTCTGTCATATCAGTTCACCCTCCGGTTCAGACACTCAAGCGGGCAATTGGTTGCACGGCATCATCACTATAGCGGAAAGATCGAGTGGTGTAAACAGAAAAGAGGCGGCAGTGAAGCAAGTCCACTGCCGCCGAGAGCATGAGGAAGGCAAGGGGCAACGACGGTTGCCCGATCGCGCATAAAGCGCACTGCATGGCACTTGTACCCCTGGAGTGGAAGTGCTCAAACATCCTCCAAGGAAATAGTTCCCGACACTACTTGGGCTGATGCATTCAGGCGACGGATGCTAGCTTGGTCAAAGGGATTAGAGGGCAAGGGATAGGCGTCAGTGGCCGAGAAGTGGCTCGATCTCACGCTCAAGGCGCTTCTGCATATCGGGGTAGAAGCCCACGATGGTCTTAACCGCATTCCCCTCCGTGTCGAGGATGACCAACGTGGGGAGACCGGTGACCTCGTACTTCGCGGCGACGGATCCATCCGCGTCGAGCAGAATCTCCGCCTTGAAGCTGTTCTGTTTGGCGAATTTCTCCACAACTGACTGGCTCTCCCGTTCGTTGATGCCGATTACCGTTACATCACGGGACGCGTATTGCTTCTCGATCGCGCCGAGTATGGGGATCAACTTCTTGCACTCGGCGCACCAGGTCGCCCAGAAGTCGAGGATGACCACCTGTCCCCTGAAATCAGCGAGCGAGACTCCCGTCCCATCGAGGGATTCGAGTGTGAAACCATGGGTAGCGTCGGAGACCGGACCGGTCGCCTTCGGGCTCGGCAGTCCTCACGTCCCGCCGGGCGACTCGCAGTCCTGATCCGGGTATGGGGCACTCGTGATCTGAATCATGTACACGAACAGCGCCAGCATCAACATTACGACGAATATGCCGAGATACAGCCTGGTTGACTTGTTCAATTGAACCACCTCGTTCCGAGCGCGTAGCGTTCATTGCACAAGACGATATACCAGCAGGGGAGTTCCCAGAAACACGAATGACACGAATGTTCGAGAAAACAGGGAAACGTGCGGTATTCGCATCCCATTCGTGTTCGGTCACCGGAGCAGAATGACCTTTCGCCCTCTATCCCCAAGTGCTCGCCCGCCGCAACGCTGGGTGCCTTTCCCCCATATTCGTCCATTCGTGTTATTCGTGTTTCCCCAGCACTTCGAGAGGCTGACGGTTGCCGAACGTCGGAACCGGCGTGCTGCCCGGTGCGGCCCAGCGGACGGCGTTCTCGATCACCTTCAGGACGTTCGCATCCTTGTAGGTCGGGTAGCTCTCGTGGCCCGGCCGGAAGTAGAAGACCTTGCCCCGGCCCCGATGCCAGCAGCAGCCGCTCCGGAAGACCTCGCCGCCCTGGAACCAGCTGATCAGGACCAGCTCGTCCGGCTGCGGGATGTCGAACCGCTCGCCGTACATCTCCTCCCGGGGCAGCTCGAAGTACGCGCCGAGGCCCTCCGCGATCGGATGACCCGGATCGATGACCCACAGGCGCTCCTTCTCGTCGGCCTCGCGCCAGTTCAGGTTGCACGTCGTGCCCATCAGCCGCTGGAATATCTTCGAGAAGTGGCCGGAGTGCAGGACGATCAGGCCCATGCCCTCCAGCACCCTCTGCTGGACCTTGCCCACGATCTCGTCGGCGACCTCACCATGCGCCATGTGCCCCCACCAGGTCATGACATCGGTCTCGGCGAGGACTTTGTCGGTGAGGCCGTGCTCCGGCTCGTCGAGCGTGGCGGTCCGGACCTTCATGTCCGGCTGCTTCTTGAGGTATGAAGCGATCGCCTCGTGCATCCCCGTGGGATAGATCGTGCTCGCGGGATGGTCGTCATGCTTCTCATGCCGAAACTCGTTCCAGACGGTGACTCGGATTGTCTTGCTCATGGTTTGCCCTCTTTTCGCCGGTATTAGCCCGCATTATTCGTGTCATTCTGAGCTTGTCGAAGAATCTGGCGTTTGCAGTGCCTGGCCAGCCAGATTCTTCGACAAGCTCAGAATGACAGCCTGCGCCGACTTGAGCAGGTCACGAATAGTGCGGGATTAGGGAATCTGTTCTGCCAGGAGCAGGACATATCCTGCTGAGCACTACCTGTCCCACATCAGCACGATATCGCCCTTGCTGTCGAGTTGCACGTGGTCTCCCAGAGAGCGTCCGCCGTCATCCTTCATGTCCGGCCCGACGCTGTAGAGCATGAACCCCTTCATCTGCCGCTTGTAGATGAAGTCCTTCTCGCTGAACGGATCCACCGGCAGCTTCCATCCGAGCTTCGACTTCAACTCCCCCATCGTCGCCGGGTATCCGCCATACCGCGCCTTGTACGCCTGGAGCCCAAGGAAGACCTGGGTCCGTGCCAGCTTCTCCTCGGTGGTGTAGCGCATCAGTCCGGTGCTGCTGCCCCCGCCCATCTTGGACATCACAGCATAAAACGGTACGTCCGGCTCATCGAACAGGCCGCTCTTCTTCGCCTGCCGGAAACCCAGTTGCACGCCATCAACCTGTCGGGCGAAAAGACCGAGATACACGGCCAGGTCACCACGAAGGAAGGTATTGGAGTAGAGCGATACAAGACCACCGGCAACCGGCTTGGGCACCGAACCGGTACCACCCGACATGGCCGACTGCGCGAAGCGCTCCGGGCTGTTCAAGTGGATGACGTAGACTCGCTCTCCCAGCCACGCCCGCTTGAATCCCTGGGCGACATCGATATCCCCTGCAGACTCGAACAGCCGGCGCGCCTGCTCCTCGGTCATGTTGCCGTATAGGAGAGCATCCTCGATAGCCTTGATAGCTATAAACATTACTCCAATCCGCACCAACTGGTGGATGATGAACGGTTGACTCTCCATCGACTTCGCCATCCTGAACATGGTGTCTATGTCATCAACGGCCTGCGCCATGTCCCCATTCCGAGCGCTTATCCTCGCACGGATGTGCTCCACACGGGCGAGATTCTTTATCTCCGTCACATAGCGGGGGAACAGTAAGGTATGATCATTCGACCAGTCGATCGCGAACCCGCATCTGGGCATGGACGCCGCCTGGTCGGTCAGTGCGAGCACCGTGCCACACTGTACGAGCGCCCGCTCGGCCTCACGCCACTTAGCCGGACCGGCGGTGCGCATGTCGAGGGTGAAGAGCACTTTCCTCTGGGATTCGATGGAGGGATCGTCGAGCGCGTTGAATGCCTGCTCGTAGACCACTGCGGCGTTCTCTGCATCGGGGATCGGCGGCCCCACGAGGTCCTGGGGAGTCACCGGCTCACCCCTCGACCTGATCGCGGCGATCTCGGCCTGGTAGCGACCGCCGAATACCGCCCCCGCGACGATTGCGGCCCCGAGTACGAGGACCACCAGCGCGAGTGCGATTATGCCAACCCATGCGAGCTTCTTCATAGTTTCACCAATCACTTGTCCCACATCAGAACTATATCTCCCTTGCTGTCGAGTTCCACTGAGTTGCTCGAGAGCGCCCGACTGCCGCCGTCGTCCTTCATGTCCGGCCCGACGCTGTAGAGCATGAACCCCTTCGTCTGCTTCTTGTAGACGAAGTCCTTCTCGCTGAACGGATCCACCGGCAGCTTCCATCCGAGCTTCGACTTCAACTCCCGCATCGACGCCGGGTACCCGCCATACCGCGCCTTGTACGCCTGGACCGCGAGGAAGACCCGGGTCTGTGCAAGCCTTTCCTCGGCTCGGAAGCGCGTGAACGATACTCTTGCAAAAACAGGAGACAATATCTTCGAGATGATCGCATACATAGGGAAACTCGGAGCAGCGAGCAGGCCTTTCGCCTTGGCCCCACGGTAACTCAGCGGGATGCCGTCCAATTGCGTGGCCATAAACCCCAGGTATTCCGCCCTGTCGCCCTTCAGAACCGTGTTCGCGTACAGGGTGTCGAAGGGCAGTGACGGAGAGATCCCCCGGGAGTCCCTCCCCCTGCTGTTCTCGGATCGACGCTCAGGAAATGGACTCTCTCGCCGAGCCACGATTGCCTGAACCCCTGCGCCAAATCGATGCTCCCCAGCGCGTCATAGAGTCGTCGTGCTTCGGGTTCCGAGAGGTCACCGTAGCGCGCCGTGTCCTTGAGCGATTCAGAGGCGATGTCAATCAGAGCCACTCGAACAAGCTGTGCGATCAATGAACTGCCCGACTCCATCTGATCGGCCATGCGAAACTGCATGGCAACGTCGTCTGCGGCGGCGGCCATGTCGCCCGATTGGGCATGAACTATGGACCTTCCCCTGAGAAGGCGGCACATGCCCCTGATTGCCGAGAACTGCTTGAAATCCGTCTGACCTGTGGCCGGATCGGGGTAAATCTGGTGTCTTGGCTTTGATACGGCCTCTGCCGTGAGTTCGAGGAGCGGCCCCGCGTGTGCGACCGCCTTCGCCAGTTTCCCCTTTGTGGCGGCATCCATCGGCGCCCCGCGCAGGTGCACTACCTTGTCGACCGCCTCGTAGTCGCTCTTGTAGTTGCCCGTCGCTGTCCGGCGGCCTATCTCGTCATAGATGACGGCGGCGTTGTCCGAGGCAGGAATCGGGGGCCCGAGCAGCTCATTCCAGGTGAGCGGCTCTCCCTTCGCCTTGATGGCGGCGATCTCGGCATCATATCGGCTGCCGAAGATGGCCTTGGTGACGCCTGCGGCCCCGAGAACGAGAATGACCAACGCGAACACGACTATGCCGATCCATGCGAGTTTCTTCACAGTTCACCGATCCCTTTCCACACCGATCACCTATCCCACTTCAGCACGATATCGCCCTTGCTCTCAAGTTCGACCACGTTGCCCTGGATCGGCCGCCCGCCGTCATCCTTCATGTCCGGCCCGACACTGTAGAGCATGAACCCCTTGGCCTGCTTCTTGTAGATGAAGTCCTTCTCGTTGAACGGATCCACCGGCAGCTTCCACCCGAGCTTCGATTTCAACTCTGCGATCGACGCCGGGTATCCGCCGAACCGCGCCTTGTGCGCCTGGAGCGCGAGGAACACGCGCGTCCGAGCCAGATTCTCCTCGGTACTATAACGCGCCGGTCCGATGATGGCTGCAACGCCGAAGAATACCGTATCCGGCGGGTCGAACAGGCCTCTGAGCTTCGCTTGCCGGAAACTCAGCCTGACGCCGTCCACTTGCGGGTTCAGGATCCGTAGGTAGACGGCCAGGTCCCGGCACAGGAGGGTATGCGAGTAGAGCGACGCCATACCTACGGCCAATGGTCTGGGAACCGAGCCGGTGCCGGCCGAGGTAGCCATCTTCGGGAAGCTCTCGGGGCCGTACGTGCGCATCGCATGCACTCGCTCGCCACGCCACGCCCACCTGAACCCTTCGGCAATATCGATACTTCCGGCCACCCTGAACAGCCTTAGAGCCTGCTCCTCGGTGATGCCCCCGTACTGGAGACTGCCCTCGAGCGCCTTGGTAGCCGTGGACAGCAGCAGGGCTCGGGTCAGTTGGGGGCGCATCATCGGCGAGTACTGCATCGACTTCACCATCCCAAAGAGGGCAACAATGTCGTCGACGGCTTCCGAGATGCTGCCGTCGTGAGCCTTCACCAGGGCGTCTTTGTACTCGATGCGCGCGAGACTGCGCATCCTTGACATGAACTTCGCCGCAGTCGCGTCCATGTCGTTCGACCAATCCAATTGGAAACGGCAGCGAGGCATCGCTGCTGCTCGGCGAGTGAGCGCAAGCACGCCATGAAGCTCGGACAGCTCCGTCTGTACTTCCCGCCACTTGGCAGCATTGTTCGGAGCGATTGAGGACATATTCAGCCCGTCCAACCGCCTGAAGTGCGGCATGACGCCGGGTCTTTCGAGTTCATCGATCGCCTGCTGGTATACCAGGGCGGCGTTCTCGGCATCGGGGATGGGTCTTCCCGCCAGTTCTGCCGGAGTGGTCGGCTCGCCCTTCGCCTTGATCGCGGCGATCTCGGCGTCGAACCGATTGCCGAAGATCGCCTTGGAGATGCCGAATGCACCGCCGACCAGCAGGATCAGGGCGAGCAGGATCAAACCGAGCCACATAAGCTTCTTCAAGGCGGGCCTCCTTTGCGGTGGATGGGTCCATTATAGTAGACACGGAGGGAAAGGGGAAGTTGCTTCCCGGATGCCGACGATCACCTGTTCCATCTCAGGACGATGTCGCCCTTGCTCTCAAGCTCGACCAAGTTGCCCTGGATCGGCTGCCCGCCGTCGTCATTCATGTCCGGCCCGACGCTGTAGAGGATGAATCCCTTCGTCTGCTTCTTGTAGATGAAGTCCTTCCCGGTGAACGGGTCCACCGGCAGCTTCCATCCGAGCTTAGACTTCAGTTCCTGGATCGACGACGGGTATCCGCCGAACCGCGCCTTGTACGCCAGGAGTGCGAGGAGTACCTGGTCGCAGGTTATCATCCGACTCTTTGCTTCGAAGCGGCGGAACTGCAGCGTGCCGAGGTGACTGCCACACATCTCCGACAACATCGCATAGACCGGCCAGGCGGAACGATTGTGGAAGAGCCCTCGCGATCGAGCTTCCTTGTAGCTCAATCTCACACCCTCGATCTGCGTGGCCATGAACCTCAGCCAGTCAGCCCGATCGCCCCTGGGACAGGCTTCGTCATACGCAAGGCCTGCCACTCTGCTCACTGCGGTACCGATGACATTGTCGGAAATACTCTTGGGTAGAGAGTCCTGAACCAGCGACCATCCCGGCATACTTGCCGCCTGCTCCAGCAGGATGATTCTCTCCCCTTGAAGGGCGATGATGTATTGGGCATCCATATCGATGTTGGCCAGCACGTCGAACACGCCCTTTGACTGCTGTTCAGAGACATTCACTTGCCTGAATGCATCGCGCATAGCACTTGAGGCGATCTGCAGAATTGCCTCCCGCACCAGAACATCCATGATGGTGGGCCGGTCCTTTCGGGAATCGGCGTGCATGAATCCGAGCCTTGCGTACCTGACAGCGTCATCGGTGCGTCCCTCCCGCTCACACAGCTTCGTAGTGGCAAGTATCAACCGTGCAATACTTCTGAGACGGGCGTTCTCCGGGGGCAGCGCGAAATCCGACGGATTCATCGGGAATCGGCACCTTGGACGAGATGCGGCTTCCTCCACCATGTCCAGAACCGGCCGTATTTGCGTGAATGCCTGTCGAGCCTTCGTCAGCAACTGCGGGTCCGGTGAGCCCGAATAGGCGAATTCCTCCAAGGCTTTCTGCGGAGCATCGTACTTGCCGCTGTCCATGAGAGTGAAGACCCTCTCGTAGACCACTGCGCCATTATCGGCGTCCGGGATCGGCTTGCCGATGAGGTCGGCGGGCGTGATCGGCTCGCCCTTCGCCTTGATCGCAGTGATCTCGGCGTTATAGCGGCTGTTGAAGATGGCCTTGGCGCCCGTCCGATGCCGAGAACCAGGATCACCAACGCGAGCACTATCATGCCGTGCCATCGAAATCTCTTCAATGTGCGCAATCTCCTTTGCGATGGATGACTCCATTATAGTAGACACCGTGGAAAAGGGGAAGTTGCACCAGGGGGTCGGTCACTGTGCCGGGCGGAAGCGCCTCAGGCGGAGGGAGTTGCTGACGACCGAGACCGAGCTGAGCGCCATCGCACCCGCCGCCCACATCGGGTCGAGGAAGATCCCGAACAGCGGATAGAGCACTCCTGCCGCGACCGGGATGAGGATCACGTTGTAGAAAAACGCCCAGAAGAGGTTCTGGCGGATCGTGCGCATCGTCGCCCGGCTGAGCGCGATCGCCGTCACCACGGCGCGGAGGTCGCCGCTGATCAGGGTGACATCAGCCGTCTCCATCGCCACGTCCGTACCGGTCCCGATCGCGATCCCGATGTCGGCCTGGGCGAGCGCCGGGGCGTCGTTGATCCCGTCGCCGACCATCGCGGTGACCTTGCCCTCGTCCTGGAGCGACTTCACCGCCTCGGCCTTCTGCTGAGGGAGCACCTCCGCCATCACCCGCTCGATGCCGACCTGATGCGCGACCGCCTCCGCCGTGCGCCGGTTGTCGCCGGTGATCATCACGACCTCGAGGCCCATGTCCCTGAGCGCCCGCACGGCCTCCGCCGAGTGCGCCTTGAGCGTGTCGGCGATGGCGATCACCCCGGCGGGTTTCCCATCGACCGCCACGAAGACCGGCGTCTTCCCCTCCGCCGCATACGTCCCATCCGTCCCATCGGTCTCATCCGTCCCATGGGACTGATAGGACGGATGGGACATATGGGACATGAGACGCTGGCTACCCACCATCACCTGCCGGCCATCGACGGTGGCGCGGATGCCTTGCCCGGTCACCGACTCGAAGTCGGTCGGCGTGACCGTCTCGATCCCGCGCTCCTCGGCGGCGCGGACGATCGCCTCCCCGAGCGGGTGCTCCGAGACACGTTCGGCAGATGCGGCCAACCGAAGCAACTCATCCTCGGTCATGCCGACCGGGTCGATGTCCGTCACCACCGGCTTGCCCTCCGTAAGCGTGCCGGTCTTGTCGAGCACGATCGCCCTCAGCCGATGCGCCGTCTCCAGGGCCGCCCCGCTCTTAATCAGGACGCCGTTCTCCGCGCCCTTGCCTGTCCCGACCATGATCGCCGTCGGGGTCGCGAGTCCGAGCGCGCAGGGGCATGCGACGATCAGCACGGCGACGAAGCTCAACAGCGCGTAGTTGAACGCCGGCTGCGGACCGAACACGAGCCACACGATGAAGGTCAGTATCGCGATCACGATGACAATGGGAACGAAGTAGCTCGCGATCACATCCGCCAGCCGCTGGATCGGCGCTTTCGACCCCTGCGCCTGCTCGACCAGCTTGATGATCTGCGCGAGGGTCGTGTCCCTCCCGACGCGTGTCGCCCGGAATCGGAAGCTGCCGGTCTTGTTGATCGTCCCGCCGATGACCTCATCGCCCGCCTGCTTGGTGACCGGAATCGGCTCGCCGGAGATCATCGACTCATCGACCGCCGAGCGCCCGTCGACGACGATTCCATCGACTGGGATCTTCTCCCCGGGCCGGACGATGATGATGTCGCCGACCTGCACCTGCTCGACCGGGATGTCGGCCTCGATGCCGTCGCGGACGACTCGCGCGGTCTTGGCCCTCAGTCCGATCAGCCGCCGGATCGCCTCCGAAGTGTGCCCGCGCGCCCGGAGTTCCAGAAGCCGGCCGAAGAGTATGAGCGTGATGATGACCGCCGATGTGTCGAAATAGAGCGCCGCCTCGATGCCCGCCGCATGAGCGAAGAAGCCCGGGAAGAGGATCACCCCGACGCTGTAGAAGTACGCCGCCGAGCTTCCCACGGCGATCAGCGTGTTCATGTCGGTCGTGCGATGTCTCGCGGCGGCGATTGCGCCGGTGTAGAACTGCCGGCCGCCCCAGAACTGGACCGGAGTCGCCAGCAGCCACAGGAGCCATGGGAGGGCGAGGCTCCGTCCGAGCCACGGCGTCAGGCTGATAATGACGATCGGCACGGAGATAATCGCACACACGACGGTCTTCGTGAGCAGCGTCCGGTATGCCGCCTCGCGGGTGGCTCGCTCTCGGTCCGGGGCCTCGGCCACGACCTCAGGGACGACGTATCCGAGCCCTTCGATCAACCTCTTGAACTCCTCGGGCGAGACGATGGCGGGGATGTAGTCGATGGTGACGCGCTCGGTGGCGAGGTTCACGGCGGCTGAGGTCACACCATCGAGCTTGTTCAGGCCCTGCTCGACCCGCGCGGCACACGAGGCGCAGGTCATCCCCTCGACCGGGAGCGTGATCTGCTCGGTCGCGACATCGTACCCGGTGTCGCGGATGGTCTGGATGATCCGGCCCGTGTCGACCACGCCGGGGTCGAAGGTGACCGTCGCCCGCTCGGTCGCGAAGTTGACCACGGCGGACTCGACCCCGCTCAACTCGCGGAGTCCCTTCTCGATCCGCGCGGCACAGTGCGCGCACGTCATCCCGGTTATCGGCAGCTCGATCTTTCCCATGTGGGATAGTTATACCCCGTGATGAGGCGCCAAAGCAACAGGAGGGATCACCGTCTCTGCCGAGGGAGCGCTCGATCCAGCTCTGTGTACTCCTCGGGGGTGAGCGATGGCAGCTTCTCCAGGAATGCGACTATCGGCCACAGCTCCTCGTCCGATTGCGTGATCCCCCAGGCGGGCATACCGGTTCGGCGGATGCCGTTCTTGGTGATCCAGAAAAGCTCGGCAGGCTTGAACTCCTCAGCAGCATCGGTAAGCTCAGGCGGACCGGGTAGCAGACCTCTCGCGAGATCACCGTTCGGAACGCCGGGCGCTCCATGGCAGAAGGCACACCTGCCTCGGTATCCGACGAATCCCTGCCGGAACATGGCCTCATCATCGAGCTTCGGCACCTGTATGCCCTTCGCCCTGCGACGGACGGAATACACCGCAGTCACATCCTCCAACCGGGCAACGAGCGCCGGCTCGGGGTTCACGGCAGAGACATTGTAGATGCCCAGATACACGAATCCGGCGGCCAATACCCCCATCAAGACGATCAATCCGACTATCCATGCGATCCAACGTGTAAGCCTTCGAGCTGCCATAGTCCACCTCCATGGTTGAATGCCCGCTTGCCGTCCTCGTCAAACATGGATGAGCCCGTATCCGGGCGGTTACGAATCGGAACCGTAGGGGAGGCCTTCAACGGCCTCCCAGTGTCCGAAGGGACACTTCGTGCCCTTGTTGCCGTGACTTCAGTCGCCCGGACCTAAGAAGGCGTCCACGGCCGCGCCTTCCACGGCGGGTCGAGCGCGTCCGGCGGGAGTACCTCCGCCAACCTCGCGTGGACGTATGCTTGGAACACCTGCTGATCCTGCTTTCGTCCCGCATCAGGGGTGATGTCGATCAACGTCTTGCCATCCCGGCCTTTGACGAGCCGCTTGATCATGCTTACCGCATGCCTGGATCCGTGCACCTCATACCCGGCCACGTCTTGCCAGGCGACCGTCTTCGTCCAGAACATGAAGCGCTTGCGGATGCCGGACGAATCGGCCTCGATGGCATATGTGCCGGTGACGAGCCAGCCGATGGCAAGCAGTAGTGCCGGCGGTACAGCAGCGATAAGCCCCGCGTGCCGCTGATCGACCAGCCAGACAGCGAGGAAAAACCCGATCATTGTGGGCAGGAAGGCAATAGCCAGCTTCTCTGCCACCATGAATCGAAGGGTCACCCGCTCACCCGCGGGCAATGCGGGAGACTGCACATCGGCCGAGGAGATACTCCGCAGGATGGAAGGTATCGTGAGCACCTGAGGGTTCCCAGCGGTGCGAAGTCGGCGTATGACAGCCAGGATCAGCTTGTATGAATCTTCGCTGAACGGGACATAGGGCACCGCAATCTCACGGTACGGCTGCCCTCCGCCAATCAGGATGTATACGGTATTGGTATTCGCATCCATTCTCCACCTGGCACACTTCACATCGGACCACGAGATGCTCACAGCGCCGTGTCCGGTCCTGGCATCGATCCTCTCGTCCGTCAGCCGGGCCTCCCGAGCGTAGGGAACAGCTTCTCTGAGGATGCTCCGGCATCCCCAGAGCATACCCACCGCCAAGAGAGACATGAAAACGGTTCCTATGTACTGGCCCTGCGAGGCCGCGGCGAAAGCTCCCCAGAGTACGAATCCCGCAAAGACTACAAGCAGCATAACCGTCGGCCATGTCCGCGACACCCGGGCGTTGACCCAATCCATCTCCCGGGGGAGTTCGTCCGGAATTCGGTCCCAGAACGTGAGTGCTAGCTCCGGCAACGTCAGATTGTCGGCTTTGCCAAGGCGGCGGAGGTGCTGCCATATCGACGCGCAGACGTTCAACGTCCGGTAGCTGCTGTGAGCGGGAACCCATATCCTATTGCTGCTGCTTGTCCTGAGAACAAAGCACTCCATTCCCAGGATGCTGCGCCGGGACGACGCTGCCTCGACATCATGCCACGGCAAGAACCGTCTTCGGAGCAAAGAGCGCATCGTGATTCCGCCGGCGTCTGTGTGCCAGTGGAAATCACCCCCGAAGGAGGCGGGCAGCAAGCCAAATGCAGCCCAACACCATCACTCCGAGACCGACCGTTGCCGTAGATAGCAGTTCGATAAAGAACTGCCGGTAGCTCAAGTAGAAGTAGAGGTATCCACCCGTTGCAGACAGTGCCAGTCCCATGGTAATGCCGATCGCAAGCAGCGCATTTCCGGGGCCCGCATCGGTGCATTCGAGCGCGGGCAGGTCCGGGAGCTGTTCGGCTATCGAGCGGTCATTGGTGGTCATGTCATAGTTATGAGACACGCGTCCGGTCATTCGGTTGCATCGGAGCGATCAAGAAACCGTCCACGGTCGCGCCTTCCAGGGCTCGGCGGGTTTTGCCGACACCCAGGATTGCGTCAGCCTCGAATCGAGGATCGCCCAGAACCTGTCCCTTGCCTTCCTGTCGCCGAAGCTGACCCCGAACTCCATCAGCACCTTGCCATTCGAGTCCTTCACGACGCGGTGGTTGCGGACGGCCTTCTCAAACACCGGACAGATCGAGTACTCGGCGATGTCATCCCAGCGGATCAGCCTGCCAAGTCCCAGGAACCGCTTCTGGATGCCATCGGAGTCGGCGCGGAGTACATAGGTACCGGATACAAGCCACACCAGTGCGAGCAACCCGATTGCGATCGGTACCGAGACGTAGGGCGACCGCATGCCTCCTTCCGGCGTGTTCCCGAGGAAGATGCCAATGCTCATAAGAAGCGGGAGCAACATGATGAGCACCCGCTCCCGGATCGTCAGCCTGACTTCGACCGGCTCGCCGTGAAAGGAGATCGAGTCAGAGGCCTGAGGTTCGATCCGGGCCGGGCCGACCTGTGCGCGCAGTTCCTCCGGGATCGAAAGCGCCTGAGGCATACCTGCAGTCCGAAGCCGCCGGATGATCGCCAGGATGAGCCTCCCGGAATCCTCATCCGAGAGGACATGCGGGATAGCAACCCGATCGGACCGATTCCGACCGGTGATCAGCAGGCCGTCGTATCCTTGGTCCCCACTCAGTGCCCACCGAACACGTGTGACTTCGGCCCAAGGCAGGATGACCGCCCCGCGAGCGGTCTGCACTTCTATGTGGTCATCAGTAAGGGAGACGCTCCTGGCAGCCCTCAGGTTGTCACGAAGCACTGACCACGCGATGAACATGAAGCCGACGCCCATGATAGCCATGAACCCCTTCATGTACCAGTTCCCGCCCGCGACCAAGACCCATGTCACGAACCCCGCCACTCCCAATATCGTAACAACGGGTAGCCAGAGCTTGGGCGGACGAGGGTTGGTCCAGTGGGCAGTGGTGGGAAGCTCATCGGGGATTCGATCCCAGAAGGTCAGTGCCGTCTCTGGTAGTTGCAGGTCCCCGGCCCTTCCGAGTCGCCGCAGGTGCTGCCGGATCGAGGCATAGAGAGCCGGCGAATCATATTGAGACTCGACATTCACGTGGACAACGCCGCCGTTCGTACGCAAGCGGTAGTAGAGACCACCTGCGCCCTGCTCCGAGGTGGCATCCTCCACATCCTGCCAGGCGACGAGCCGTCTGTGGAGCGGGCCGCGCATCGTCAATCCATGGGCATCTGTCTTCCAGCAGAATACGCCGGACAGCAGCCTCAGAATCACCCACAGCATGAGAAGCGCCAGTAGTGCAACTGCGAATGTGGCCTGAACGAACTGGTCTCCGAAGAACGGACGCGCCCTCCAGTAGAGGTATACCAATGGAGCCGCCATCAAGATGATCAGCAGAAAGGGTATCGCTATCACCATCAGCTTGGCCGATACTCCGACCTCGGCGGATTCGAGGGCGGGCAGGTCCGGAAGCTGTTCGGCTATCGAGCGGTCATGGGTGGTCATGTCATAGGTATGAGACACACGACGCCTCATTCGGTTGCATGGGGAGGCTCCGAGCGGCGTGACTTGATGGCGGTTGCAAGTTCCTCGCGAGTGAATCCCCGGCGCTTGGCCTCCTCGCGCAGGTCGGCAGCGATCACGTCGAGCGGGCTCTGCTTCAGCCTCTTAACAGGACTACGGCTCTCCGGTGTCTTATTCTTTCCGTCGGTCATGGCGATCACCACCTCAGGTCTCGTATCCTTGACACATGCATGCATCTCACACTCCCATCCGCGAAGAGCACGTTGATGCCGGACGGATGCATGTCCTCCGGCGGGAGAAGCTCCGGGCCGCCGGATCTGTTCCGGCCCGGCGTGCACTCGAAGAGCAGAACCGTATCCTTGGGTAGGCCTTTCAGCCGAAGACCCCCCAAGCGGCCGTTCATCGCATAGGTAGGGAGACCACCTGGAGCACTCGGGCAGAAGTCCCGGAAGTTGCGCATCTTCTCTTTCAGGATCATCTCGTTCCAGCGATCAGGCGGCGGAAGCTTGCCGTCCCAGTCGTCGCAGTAGGCTTCCATGGCTACACCGATCATCCTCATGCTCGCCGCGCAGGACGACTGTCTATCATGATCTCGCATGTAGGAGAGCAGGGGGAAGAGCACGGCAGCAAGTATCGCCATGATCGGAATAAAGAGGCAGAACTGCAACTCTCCTGGGAGGCGCAATCGGAGGCGCTCACAGGTCATGACAGCCACGACCATGCCGAACGCCAGTCCGAGAGCGAAGAGCCCCAGGCTCAACTGCCCGGCGATCCCGGTGGCGCCGAGTACCAGGCATCCGAGCGAGAGGATGCTCAGCACCCACTCCGCGCGGGTCGCTCTCCGTGTAGTCTGAGGCTCGCATTCATCCGGATTCGTCTGATCAGGCAAGAGGATTCACCCGTGCCAATATAGCCGAATATGGGACAGCCGCAAAGAAGCTAGGCTTGCTCGACGGTGACGACCGACTTGCCGAGGACCTGCTCGATCTCGGAGATCAGCTTCGGGGAGGGCTCGACCCTCGCCTGCGCCGAGACCTTCGTGGTCTTCCCGTTCTGGGCCACGACGAAATACACGGGGCTCTCGCCGGAGTACTTGGAGAACACGCCTCTGAGGTGCTTCAGCTTCTCCCGGTCGGCGGTCACCAGCCGAATGGTCAGGCATTTCGGCCCGTCGCCATTCCCGTTCTTGCCGCCGTTCCCGTTCCCATTCGTCAGCACCTGGATCGACTCGCAGATGATCCCGATCTCGCAGTTCGTCTCGCCGTCCGAGCCGGGCCGCTCGCGATGGTTCGTCTTCCCGCGCACGATCACCACCGCATCCTGGGCGATCACGTCCTTGTAGTCGCGGTAGACCGACGGGAACGCGGTGACATCCATCTGGCCGTTCAGGTCCTCGATCGTGAGGAACGCCATCGGCTCGTTCTTCTTCGTAATGATCTTGCGGAACCCGGCGATGATCCCGGCGACGATGACGTCCTGCTTGTCGGCCATCTCCTTGATCTTCGCGCTCGTGGCGGTCACGAATGTGGCGAACTTCTCCTGGAACTGCGAGAGCGGATGCTCCGAAAAGTAGAGCCCGAGGAGGTCCTTCTCGACCGCAAGCTGTTCATCGCGCGGCATCGGCTCGACCTGCGGGAGCGTCTTCGGCTCGAGGTACTCTTCCGACTCCTCGACCGAGTCGCCGCCGAAGAGGGAGTGCTGCCCGGCCTTCTTGTCGCGCTGAGCACGAAGCGCCATGCTCGTCGCGTCATCGAGGATGAAGAGAAGCTGCGCCCGGTTCTTGTTGATCGAGTCGAACGCGCCGCACTTGATCAGGCTCTCGATCGCGCTCCGGCCGACGATCGTGTCGCAGACCCGCCGGGCGAACTCGTGGAGCGACTTGAACTGACCGCCCTCTTTGCGCGCTTCGAGGACCGCATCTATCGCGCCTCGTCCCACGCCCTTGACGGCCGCCAGCCCGAAGCAGATCGCCCCGTCGCAGACCTCGAACTCGACGCCGCTGGAGTTCACATCCGGCGGGAGCATCTTGATCCCGAATCGCTTGCAGTCATCGATGTACATCGCCAGCTTGTCCTTGTCGTCCATGTTGGCCGACAGCAGCGCTGCGTAGTACTCGACCGGGTAGTTCGCCTTCATGTAGGCCGTCCGATACGCGACGAATGCATAGCAGACGGCGTGGGCCTTGTTGAACGCGTAGCCCGCGAACGGCTCGATCTGCTCGTAGATCTTGGAGGCGATCTTCTCGGCCACGCCGTCGGCTCTTCGCGCCCTCGAGGAACTTCACGCGCTGCTGATCCATGACCGCGCGGTCCTTGACCGACATCGCCTTGCGCAGGACGTCCGCCTGGCCCGAGCGTGAATCCGGCGATCGCGCGGGCGATCCAGAGCACCTGGTCCTGGTAGCAGATGACGCCGTAGGTCTCCTCGAGGATCGGCTCCAGGTCGGGATGCAGATACTCGATCGGCTCCTGGCCGAACTTCGACCGGACGAACTTCGGGATGAACGCCATCGGCCCGGGTCGGTAGAGCGCAACGATAGCCGCGAGTTCACGGACGGAGTTCGGCTTCAGCTCGATGACGTTCCGGCGCATCCCGGCGCCTTCGAGCTGGAAGACGCCGTTCGTGTCGCCCCTGCCCAGCATCTCGAACGTCTTCTCGTCGTCGAGCGGGATGTTCAGGATGTCGATGTCGATGCCCTGGTGCTCCTTCACGTTCTTCACGGCGTCGGCGAGGATGGTCAGGTTTGCCAGGCCGAGGAAGTCCATCTTGAGCGAGCCCGATCTTGGCGATGTCCTTCTTCGCCAGCTGCGCGACGACCTCGCCCTTGCCGCCCTAGCTGGCACCGGCACGTGATCCGTCAGCGGGTCGTCCGAGATCAGCACGCCCGCCGCATGGACGCCGACGTTGCGGTTCAGCCCTTCCAGGGTCCGCGCAGTGTCGATCAGGGTCCTGGCATCCGCGCTGCGGTTGTATGCCTCCTGCAGCTCGGGGTTGCTCTTCGATCGCCTGGTCGATGGTGATGCCGACCGGGAGGGTCGGGATCATCTTGGCAGATGCGATCGACCTCCGCCGAGGTCCATGCCGAGCACCCGCCCGCAGTCACGGACCGCGGCCCGGGCCTTGAGGCTGCCGAACGTCGCGATCTGCCCGACCCGGTCGCGGCCATACTTCTCGCAGACGTACTGGATCAGCTCGTCGCGGCGGTCGTCCTGGATGTCGAGATCGACGTCAGGCATCTCGATCGCGCTCCGGGTTGAGGAATCGCTCGAACGCGAGGCCGTATTCGATCGGGTCGACATCGGTGATCCCCAGGCCGTAGCAGACGAGGCTGCCCGCCGCCGAACCTCGGACGCCGACGTAGATCCCCTGCCGCGCGCGAAGTCGGTGAAGTCGCGCACGATCAGCATGTAGGTGGCGAAGCCGCACTGTCGGATGATGCCGCACTCGTAGTCGAACTGCTTCTGGTAGTCCTCGGCGACTCGCCGCCCATCCGCGTCCGCGAGGCCTTTCCACGCCTCGGTCTCCATATGGTCGCTCGGGATCGACCTGTGCCGGGACGCCGGGTCGGGCAGCTTGGGTCGGCCGAAGTCGAACTTGATGTTGCACCGCTCGGCGATCTCGAGCGTGTTCGTCGAGCGCGCCGGGGATGTCGGCCGAAGAGCGCGTGCCATCTCCTCCGGGACTCTTGATGTAGAACTCCTGCGAGCCGAACCGCAGGCGCTTGGGATCGTCCAGCGTGTGAGCCGGTCTGGATGCAGAGCAGGACGTCGTGCGCCTCGGCGTCTTTGCTGGAAGGTGTAGTGGATATCGTTCGACGCCACCAGCTTCAGGCCCGTCTGTCTCGAAAGGCGGATCAGCGCCTCGTTGACGGGCTTCTGCTCGGGGATTCCGTTCTCCTGAAGCTCGAGGTAGAGGTTCTCCTTGCCGAAGATATCGATATACTCCGCCAGCGACCTCTCCGCCTGATCCATGCCGCTCCTCAGCAGCAATCGCGGGACCTCGCCGCTGAGGCAGCCGGTCAGGGCGATCAGGTCTTCGCTGTATTGTGCAAGAAGCTCCTTGTCGACCCGGGGCTTGTAGTAGAATCCCTCGGAGAAGGCGATGCTGACGAGCTTGATGAGGTTCTTGTAGCCTTTTTCGGTCTTGGCGAGCAGCACGAGGTGATACTGCTCCTTGTCGAGCCTGGCGTCGCGCTGCGTGCGCGACCGTGGGGCGACGTAGACCTCGCATCCGAGGATCGGCTTCATGCCGGCTGACTTGCATCTCGCAGTAGAAGGAGATGTTGCCGTACATCACGCCGTGGTCGGTGATCGCCATCGCGGGCATCTCGAACTCGACCGCCTGCTTGACGAGATCGTGGATGCGGCAGGCCCCGTCGAGGAGGCTGAACTCGGTGTGCGTGTGAAGATGTATGAACCCGGGCTTCGACATCGGTGTACTTCCTGCGGAGAGACTACACCATTGTTCGTCTTCGGGCCGCCGTTTCCTGCCAAAAGAGCCCCGGATTCTTGACAGTTACGCTGCGGCTGTCATTCTGAACGAAGTGAAGAATCCGGCCTTTGCGTGAACAGATTCTTCACTTCGTTCAGAATGACACTCCAATCGAAGGGCCGGATGGACAGGATGGATGGCAGATGTTATACTTGCGCATCGTTCGCGTTTGGAGGTCAGATCATGCCTGAAGCAGATGGCGCAAAACAGAAAGATTTCTTCCTGGACATTCCCGTGAAGTCCGAGCCTTTCTTCCTGCGAGGATGCAACTCGCTCGACTGGGGGCTGAAGAACCGCTTGTCGAATATCTTCAACCCTGAGAGCGGCCGAACCGTCATGCTCGCGATCGACCACGGCTACTTCCAGGGGCCGACGACCGGCCTCGAGCGCGTGGACGTGAATATCGTGCCGCTCATCCCGTTCGCCGACACGCTGATGCTGACCAGAGGCATCCTGCGAACGACCATCCCGCCGAGCTACACGCGGGGGATCGTGCTGCGGGCGAGCGGCGGGCCGAGCATCCTGAAAGAGCTTTCCAACGAGCACATCGCCCTCGATATCGAGGATGCGATTCGCCTTAACGCGGCGGCGTTGGCGGTCCAGGTATTCATCGGCGGCGAGTACGAGACTCAGTCGGTGCACAATCTGACGCGGCTGGTCGACATGGGCAACCGCTACGGGATCGCGACTCTCGCGGTGACGGCGGTCGGCAAGGAGATGGTCCGCGATGCGAGGTACATGCGGCTGGCGACCCGGATCTGCGCCGAGCTTGGGGCGACTTACGTGAAGACCTACTATGTCGAGGAGGACTTCGATACGGTGGTGGCGTCGTGCCCCGTGCCGATTGTCATTGCCGGCGGGAAGAAGCTCCCCGAGCTGGATGCGCTCAGGATGGCTTCGAACGCCATTCAGGCGGGCGCTGCGGGGTCGATATGGGCAGGAACATCTTCCAGGCCGAGAAGCCGATCGCCATGATCCAGGCGGTGCGCCAGGTCGTCCATGAGGGCAAGACTCCCGAGGAAGCGTACGAGAACTACCTGAGGTAAATTCGAAGCACGAAATCCGAAATTCGAAACAAGCACCCAAAAGGCAAAAGGGCAAATCACAGACCCCACATTCCGAGCGTTTGCTTTTTTGCCGTTTGCCTGATTTGGATTTGTTTCGAATTTCGAGCTTCGAATTTCGAATTTGGCAGCCAAGATGCTTACACCCATCGACAAGTTACGCGCCGCCGTGCCCACGCTCACCGTCGGGATACTGACGGCCGATCTGCTGAACCTCGGGGCCGAGCTGAAGCTTCTCGAGCAGGCCGGGGTCAAGCTGGTGCACTTCGACGTCATGGACGGCTGTTTCGTCCCGATGATGACGGTCGGCCCACCGCTGATCAAGGCGGTCAAGACGCCGCTCCTCAAGGACGTCCACCTGCTCATCCAGGACCCGATCGAGAAGATCGACGCTTACGTGGCCGCGGGCGCCGATATCATGACTCTTCATGTCGAGTCGGCGGATGATCTGCTGCCGGTCCTTCGCAAGCTCGACGGGCAGGTCGTCCGCGGGATTGCGATCAACCCTGGGACGGGCATCGAAGCCATCGAGCCGCTCCTGGACGAGGTGGAGATGATCGCCGTTGTGGCGGTCGTGCCGGGAGTCAGCTCGACGTTCGAGGAGTCCACGCCCGGGCGGCTGGCGAAGGTTCGGGAGATGATTGCCGGGCGGGACATTCTGCTGTGCATCGATGGCGGGATCAAGCGGGACAACATCGCCGAGGTCGCGAAGTTGGGGGCGGATATCATCGTCACCGGCAGCGCGGTGTTCGATGGCAAGGATCCGCTGGGCAATGCGCGATTCATGCTGGAAGCGGTGGAGCGATGATGCAGGAACCGACATGTACCTATGATCTCAAGAATCGAGTGGCAGTCGTCACCGGCGCGGCCGGAGCAATCGGCGCGGGCATCTGCTCTGGCCTGCTGAACGCCAACTGCCGGGTCGCGATCACCGATCTCCCCGGCCCGAACCTCGACGGCATGGTGGAGGAGTACAAGACCGCCCTCGGCGAGCGCGTGATCGGCGTGCCGATGGACGTCACCGACGCGGAGTCGGTTGCCCAGGGGATCGGCCGCGTCAGGGAAGCCTTCGCGCGCATCGACATCGCCGTCCTCAACGCCGGGATCGCCCACGTCTCGCCGCTCCGGGACATGGACCTGGAGGCGTTCCGGCGGCTGGAGCGAGTGAACGTCGAGGGGACGCTCCTCGTCCTCGGGGAGATGGCCCGGCATTTCGAAGCCCAGGGCACGGGCGGCGACATCGTCCTCGTCTCGACGAAGAATGTCTTTGCGCCGGGAGCGAAGTTCGGCGCATACAGCGCCACTAAGGCCGCCGCTCATCAGCTTGCACGGATTGCGAGCCTCGAGCTGGCCGAGATCGGCGTGCGGGTGAATATGGTGTCGCCGGACGCGGTCTTCTCCGATGGCGCGCGGAAATCGGGTCTCTGGCAGGAAGTCGGCCCGGACCGGATGAAGGCGCGCGGCCTGGACGAGAAGGGCCTGGAGGAATACTACCAGAGCCGAAACCTCTTGAAGGCCCAAGTCACCGCCGATCACGTCGCCAACGCGGTGCTCTTCTTCGCGTCCCATCAGACCCCGACCACCGGCGCGACCATCCCGGTCGACGGCGGCCTCCCGGACGCGACCCCAAGGTAGAAGGACACCGTCAGTCCTGAGTGCGCCGGTGAATGACGGCGTGTAACGAAGGACGGCCTAGTGCCACCGTCCTTCGTTACACGCCGTCATTCACCGGCGCACTCAGGACTGACGGTTTTGGTTTGCGATTGTGCACGGGCCTTTACAAATCAGTCCGGCGATAGTATAATACTGCGTACCCACGTGGGCGGTTAGTTCAGGGGGAGAACGCCTCGTTGACACCGAGGAGGTCAGTGGTTCAAATCCACTATCGCCCACCATTCCCCATTCACGCATTCCGGCACAGTCGCGCATTTGTACTCCCGATCCTTCCCGAGGCAGGAAACCGCCCGCTCCCCGTTGAACACCTCTGCAAATGAAGAACACCCTTTACTACGGGGATAACCTGGAGATCATGCGTGAGCATATCGCGGACGAGTCGGTCGATCTAGTCTACCTCGACCCGCCGTTCAACTCCTCGCGGGACTACAACGTCCTCTTCAAGCAGGCGAAGATGGAGGAGCACCAGGCACAGATCCTCGCGTTCACAGACACCTGGGAGTGGCACAAGCGCACCTACGATGACTTTTTCGACGATCCCCGGAACGCCAAGTTCTTTGACCTGATGGACTCCCTCTTTCGTATGCTCGGCGGCTGCGAGATGATGGCCTACCTTATCATGATGGCCCCACGTCTACACGAGCTTCACCGTGTCTTGAAGCCGACGGGTAGCCTCTACCTCCACTGTGACCCCGTCGCAAGTCATTATCTGAAGGTGGTGCTGGATGCAGTGTTCGGACCTGCGCGGTTTGTCAACGAGATCACCTGGAAGCGCACGAGTAGCCATAACGACAGTAAGAAGTGGATGGCAGTCGCGGACACGATCTTCTACTATTCCAAGACCGCGGAGCGTGCCTGGAATCCGCAGTTCCTCGGACACGATCCCACGTATGTGGGTCAGTTCTACAATCGCGAGGACGAGCGTGGAGTCTTCCGCTTGGATCACATCATACGCTCAGCTACCATGGGCTTACGGCCGAATCTGACTTATGAGTACAAAGGTTTCACTCCGCCGTTTGGCTGGCGAGTAGTCCGCGAGAAACTCGAGAAGCTTGATGAAGAGGGAAGCATATCCTGGAGCAAGACGGGCCGTCCGTACCTGAAGAGGTATCTGGAGGAGCAGAAGGGCACTCCAATATCGACGCTCGTTACCGATATTCCACCGATCGGTGCGCAGGCCGCGGAACGCATGGGCTATCCCACTCAGAAGCCGCTTGCACTCCTGGAACGCATCATCAACGCCTCATCGAACGAAGGGGACATCGTGTTCGACCCCTTCTGCGGTTGCGGTACGGCGGTTGTCGCCGCAGAGAAACTCGGACGAAAGTGGATCGGCATAGACATCACATACCTCGCGCTCGATCTCATCATTAGCCGTCTTAAAAACGACTTCCAGCTCAAGCGCAATCGGGACTACGACGTTCACGGTGATCCGAAGGACGTCTATGCGGCACGCAAGCTGTTCGGCGAGAGCCCGAAGCAGTTCGAGATATGGGCGGTAAGCCTGGTCGAAGGTGTTCCCCAGCCTGAGAAGAGCGGCGACAGGGGCATCGACGGCAAAGTCTACTTCGGCGACGAGAAGCGGGCGAACCGTTCTGCCGTCTGCCAGGTGAAGGGCGGGCATCTTACCCCAAGCCTGATTCGCGACTTCGCGCACGTGATCGAGCGAGAGAAGGCTGCGCTGGGGTACTTCATATCCCTTGAAAAGCCTACTAAGGGCATGTACCAGGAGGCCGAAGAACTCGGCGTCTTCAAGTCCCCCAGCGGACGGAAGATACAGAAGCTCCAAATCCTCACCATCAAGGAGCTTCTGGAGGGCAAGGAGTTCGACTTCCCCAAAGGCTGGTCGGTGCGCAGCGGAGGCAAGAGAATCCTCCGCAAAGGCGAGCAGAAGGACATCGACTTCTAATCCTCATCAACAGACCCCCCTCGCCCGAGAGGGCGGTTACCCTTGTCGCGGGGGCCGGCTCATCTTTCTTCAGCCGCTCAACTCCACTATCGCCCACCATTCCATTACCCCACCATTCCATTACCCCATCACTCCTGTAACATTCCCACAAGCGATTTCGTAATAACGGGTAAAGCAGTATCGGTAGTAGTCTGAACAAGGGAGGCATCGGCAGTGAACATCGGACTGGGATGGCTGGGTGTCGGAGTAGGACTTGCCGGTTGTTTGGCAACGTTTTTCATGGCGGCTGCGTCCATCGGACCTCGGGAGGCGCCACGGCGCACCCGGCTCGCGATCGGGCTCACGCTTCTTCTCACTATTCTCCTCTGGGCAATCGCAATGAAGCGGCAGCCCCCGTTCTCCGAGGGACAGACGCTCGGCCTCGGCTTCCTGATCGGCGGCATAACCGGCGCGGCGGCCATCCTTCTATCGGACCGCCTGGCATCCGCTGAGGCCAGGGCGAAAGGCCTCGCCGGCCACTCGATTGCCTTCCTCGCGCTGTTCGGCGTCTCCCTCACCTACTCGATCTTCCACGGCAACCCGCAGGACGCGCTGATCGGCTTCTCGATCGGAGCAGCGATGGCGGCGATCCTCGGCAGCTACACCCAGGATTCGGACGCGGCGATCCATATCGAGGCATGGGCGCTCTTCGGGATAACGCTGGCGATCGGAGTCGTGCTGGCGGTCAGTCACTTCAACGAGTCGCCCGAGCGCACGTGGTGGTCGCTTCCGATTCTCCTCGCGACGACGGTCTGCATCGCGCGATTCGTCGGGACGGAGCTGGCCGCCGGGAAGAGATCACCGCAACTGCTCTCGGCGCTGGTCACCGCCCTGATCGTCCTCGGCCTGAGCGCGATATACTCGTGGCGAATCGTCGCGAACTGGCAACTCCTGGAGGTGGTCGCGCTCGGCATCGGAGTCGCCGCGGTAGTCGCATGGCTGGGAAAGGAACCGCCAGGACGCCAGGGGACGTTAGGGGATGCGGCGGGGAGGCTGCAGGTGGCCTCATTGCTCATCCTGCTCGTGATGGCGTTCGTGGTCATCTCCTTCAAGCTCTGGTCCGGCCTCGGGATCGCCCTCGGCCTCATCGCGGCATGGTCAATCTTGGGAGTGGGAGAGTGGGGGAGTGGGAGAGTGGGCGATCCGGATTCACCCGCACTCCCAAACTCCCAAACTCCCACACTCCCACACTCCCTCTCCCCCCTTCTCTCCCTCGGCCTCGTCATACTTCTCTTCCGCCTGTTCATCGAGCAATACAGGTTCGATCTCCGGGGCGGCGACTTCCGCATCCACTACACGTTCGTCGGGGCGATGCTGGGAGTCGTGATCCCGTTCCTGTTCGCATCGTCGCTCATGAGGCTCAAGGGCTCGGAGGATGACGCCGACCGGAGCGATGTCGGGCTGCTCGCGTCGGTCGGGCTGATCGGCCTGATCGCCGCCGCGACCCCGATCCTCCTGTTCCTGGTCTGGGATGTCAAGGTCGTGACGGGCTGGATGTTCGGGTCGACCGCCGCCATCGCGTTCTTCTTCATGATGCGCCTGGGGTCGGAGAAGGAGAACGGGCTGCCGGCATCCATAGTGCTTCTCGTCGCCGGCGCTCAACTCGTGGCGATCAAGTTCATCCACCCGCTGTCCGAGATCGACCTCACCCGCTCGATCAGGATATGGACGCTGGCAGTGACAGTGGCGGTCGTCTTGATCGGCCTGGTGATCACCCAGTTCGTCTCCGCGCGCAGGGAAAGGTAGGGACCACGATGGCCGCAAGCCGATTGTTCAGACTCAATGCGGCGATCCTGGTCGCCGTCGTGTGCATCTTCGCCCTGCTGGCGATCGCGATCAGCCAGGAGACCTCCATCGGCGCGCTCAGGGGGAAGGTCATCATCCAGGAGAACGGCAACCCGATCTCAGTCCCTGTCCACCTGACCCCGCTGTTCCAGACGGACGGTGGCAGACCCCGTTACGAGACCACGTCCACGCGGGACGGCTCATTCAGCTTCCGAAACCTCCCCGTGGGCTACTACAAGCTGGAGATCACCGCCAAGGCGCACTATATCAGCCCGGTTGATATCGCCATATCGGAGGGCAAGACGACGAACATCGAGGTCGAGCTTGCCCCCGAGCCGCCGAGCCTTGACCTCCTTGTCCACCAGCACATCTTCACGCCCGACGAGCGGCCACAGATCACCTGCAAGGGATTCGTCCCCTCGGATGACCTCGCGGTTCGGATCTACCGGGTCGATCTCAACTCCTTCCTGGTGGAATCGAGCGGCGACCTTCAATCCCTGCTTGGAGGCAGGTCGTACTACGACGAATCCGGACCGCCGGTGATCCTCGACGGCAATCCGGCACTGACGCTGGCCAAGTCGCTCCTCGTGCCCATCAAGACTCGCGACCTGGAAGGGGTCTTCATCCAGCGCATCAACCTGCCGAGACTCGCGCCCGGCCTTTACGTCACCGAAGTAAACGTCGGCGGCCTCCAGCGCGTCGACCTGTCAGGGGACAAGGCCGACAACCTCCAGCGGCTCGGCTGGGTGATGGTGACATCGCTCGGCCTGATCACCAAGTCCGCCGGGTCCGATACCCTCGCGTATACCGTCGATCTCAAAACCGGCGCACCCGTGGCCTCCGCGGATGTCACTATGTACCAGGATTCAAAGGCGGTCGCATCCGGGAAGACGGGCGCTGACGGACTGCTGACCCTGCGCCGGTTGGCGACGGCAGGGGGCGAATCCAAATCAACGACCGTGGCGCGAAGTGGGGGTTCCTTCGCTTTCGTATCCTCCTGGTTGTACAGTGAGGAACAGGCTGACAAGCTCGTCTACGCCTACACCGACAGGCCGGTGTACAGGCCGGGACAGAAAGTCTTCTTCCGGGGGATAGTCCGCCAGATCAAGCAGGACGGCTACAACACTCCGGCTTCGATGCCGGTGACGGTCGAAGTCCGAGACCCCGATGACACGCTGATCTACCGGGCCACGAAGCGCACCGACAAGTTCGGCGCGTACTCGGGGGGCTTCCCTCTCAATCCCGAGACGTCGTCCGGATACTACACCCTGGTTTCCACGCCGGGCGGACACGGGCAGGGAGAGCCGGTCGGGTTCCAGGTCATGTCGTACCGCAAGCCGGAGTTCAGCGTCAAGGTCGATTTCCCACGCAAGCAGTACGTCCGGGGCGAGACGGTTCACGCGAAGGTCTCCGCCACCTACTACTTCGGCGCGCCCGTCGCCAATGCCAAGGTCGCCTGCACCATCCACCGTTCGCCCTACTGGCTCTTCGATTCCGAAATGGCGGAGGAATACGAAGAGGACTATGAGGGAGGATACGAGGATTACGGCGGCTACGGCGAGATGGTCAAGGAAGTCGAAGCCCGCACGAATTCGAACGGCGAGGCCGAGATCACCTTCCCGGCTGACTGGCCTCAACCCAAGGGCAACGACGCCTGGGACAGCGATCAGCAGTTCACTGTCGAGGCGACCGTGACAGACGTGAGCAACAGGGAGGCGACCGGAAACGGCTCCGTGGTCGCCACTCGGGGCGATTTCGCGATAGAGGTGCAGTCGGACCGATATGTCGTCGAACCCGGAGCGTCAGTCGGGGTGTCGATCAGGGCGGTGGACTATGACAAGCACCCGATGAAGAACCAGGACATCACGGTGCAGATCGGATACCAGAACTGGACCGACAAGGGCGAATCCAAGTTCGATGAGATACGCGAGGAACGGCTGACGACCGACAGCTCCGGCGTGACGCACATGAGCGTCAAGGCTGCGAAGCCCGGCGAGCTTCAGGTCATCGCCAAGTCGCGCGACCGGCGCGGGAACCACATCGTGTCCTCGGCCGGGGTCTGGGCATACAGCGGCGCATATGAATACGAATACGGAAGCGCCCGATTCCCCGATCTGCAGATCGTAACCGACAAGAAGACCTACGATCCGGGCGATACCGCGACGGTCCTCATCAATACGAAGACTCCGGGCGCAACCGCCCTGGTCACCATCGAAGGCAGCCGGGTGTACGACCGCATGACTGTGCGGCTCAAGGGCAAGACGACGATGGTCCGGATCCCTGTGAAGAGCGAGTACAAGCCGAACTTCTACATCGGCGTCTGCTTCGTCAAGAACAAGGGGTTCACCGAGCAGCAGGCGCGGGCGAAGGTCACCCTGAACGCTCAGTCGCTCAACATCAAGGTGCAGCCCGACAAGCCGAAGTATCGCCCAGGGGAGAAGGCCACGTACAAGATCAAGGTGACCGACGGGAGCGGCAAGCCGGTGGTGGCACAGCTCTCGGTCGGCGTCGTCGACGAGGCGATCTATGCAATCGCGGAGGACAGGACCGACCCGATCCTCGACTTCTTCTATTCGCGCCGGTACAACCAGGTGCAGACCAGCTTCTCCTTCCCGGAGATCTACCTCAGCGATCCCGACAAGGCCGGCGCGCCCGCGGTGAGTAAGCCGGTACGCGTCCGTAAGCGGTTCGTCGATACGGCGTTCTGGACTGCGACTGTCGTGACCGATGCCGCTGGTGAGGCGACCGTGAGCTTCACGATGCCCGACAACCTGACGACGTGGCGCACGACGGTTCGCGGGATCACCGCCGAGACGTCGTGCGGCCAGACGACCGGCAGCGTGCTCGCCCGCCAGGACTTCCTCGTGCGCCTTGAGATGCCGAGGTTCCTGGTGCAGAAGGACAGCTCGACGATCACCGCCGTCGTGCATAACTACACGGGCAGGGGTCAGCGCGCGGAGGTCGAGATAAAGGCTCCGGGCCTGCGCATCGACGGAAGGGCGAAACAGAGTGTCCGCGTTCGGGACGGCGGCGTGGAGCGGCTCGACTGGCGGGTGAGCGCTCCGACACCCGGATCGTTCACCGTCACCGTGCGGGCGACCGGTGAGACTGCGGGCGATGCAATGCAGCTCGACATCCCGGTGTACCCACACGGCGTCGAGCACGTGATTGCGGAGACGGGATCGCTCACGGGCACGAAATCCGCCGGAATGAACGTGACCATCCGCAACGATTCGATCCCCGGGGTCACAAAGCTGAAGATCCGGCTCGCCCCGTCGCTCGCCGCCACGATGCTCGGATCTCTCGACTACCTGGCTCAGTATCCATACGGCTGCACGGAGCAGACCACCAGCGCATTCATCCCCGACGTGGTACTCAGCCGCACGTTGAAGGAGCTTGGAATGCGCAATCCCAAGCTCGAGGCCAAGCTGCCCGACATGGTGGCGAAGGGGCTGTTCCGACTCTATCGGTTCCAGCTCGACGATGGCGGCTGGTCGTGGGGCGAGTACGGCAAGTCCGATCCGTGGATGACCGCCTACGTCTGCTACGGACTCGTCATGGCGCGTAATGCCGGCTTCCCGGTGAACGACGGAGTACTCGGACGCGGGTTCGAGACGCTTGCCCAGCAGGTTGCCGGGAAGAAGATCGACGCTGCTACAAGAACGTTCGGCCTCTACGTCCTCGCGCTCGCCGGTCAGGATGTCAGCAGCCAACTCACGGGCATCGCCGACAGAACGGATCTCGACAGCCGGTCGCTCGCCCTCGTCGCACTGGGCTTCTCGCGACTCGGTCGGCCCGAGGAGGCGAAGAGCGCTCTGCACAGGCTGTTCGCGCAGTCGGTCTCGGAGGCAGGAATGGTCCACTGGGGCCACGGTGACCAGTACTTCGGCGGCGGCGTCGAAACCACAGCGCTCGGCCTGAAGGCCGTTATGACGATCACCCCGAAGGACCCGCGCGCATTCAAGATCGTCCGCTGGCTGATGCACGAGAGGCGGGGAGACTGCTGGTACTCGACGAGGGATACCGCGATGGTCCTCTACGCGATGGCCGAATTCCTGAAGCAGACCAAAGAACTCAGCGCCGATTCCAACATCGTAGTCGTGCTGAACGGCAAGACAGTCGCCAGGACGCACTTCGGCAAGCAGTCGATCGGGGATCCCGAGTTCGAGGTGACGCTCACGAGCCGCGACCTCCGGAAGGGCAGGAACTCGCTGGAGATCAGAAAGACCGGCGTCGGAAACCTCTACTACACCACGCAGTTGACGCAGTGGGTCGCGAGAGACCATATTCCGGCCACAGTATCCGGCTCGGGTGTGTCGATCCGGAGGCAGTACTACAACCCATCGGCCCGCTACTATGAGAAGTACTCCGACAAGTATCTCGGCTCGCAGGTGGATCGGTGCAGGCCCGGCGACGTCATCCTGGTGCGGCTCATCGTCACCGCGAGCGCTCCCCTGGATCATCTGCTCATCGAGGACTTCATCCCCTCAGGCTGCGAGATCATCGACAAGGGGAGCGTGAACCCCTGGGAATGGAGCTACTGGTGGATCGGGCAGGACGTCAGAGATGAGAAGACGTCCTTCTATGTCCATGAACTGCCCAAAGGGAAGCACGTGATCGGGTATCAGATGCGCGCCGGCTTCTCGGGCGATTTCCACGCGCTCCCGGCACAGGTGTTCGCCATGTACGATCCCCAGGTGCGGGCGGCCAGCGAGGAAACGGAGTTCACGATCAGATGAAGACCCGCATGTGCGCCGTGGGAATCGGTATGGCCATGATCGTAGCGATGGGCGTCTGGGCCGCAGTCGCACCCGGCGGCGAGCGCGAGATCGCCTGCTACGTCACGTCCCTGCGGGGCCGGACTGACTCGCAGGTCTTCAACGCCGCCCTCGCGACAAAGAAGATCACGAATACGGTGATCGAACCCGGGCAGGTCTTCTCATTCCTCAAGACCGTCGGGCCGTGGACGGCCGACATGGGGTACGAGAAGGCCCCGGTGAGCTATGACGGCGAACTGGTCAGAAGCTGGGGCGGCGGCGTATGTCAGGTCTCCACCACGCTCTACAATGCGGCGCTGCTTGCCGGGCTGGAGATCGTCGAGCGGCACAATCATCACTGGCCCGCCAGATATGCGCCACTCGGACGAGACGCCGCCGTCGCCAATGGGGACATAGATTTGCGGTTCAGGAACAATCTCCCCGCGCCGGTCCGGATCGTTGGCGAGATCGAGGGCGAGAACCTAGTGGTCCGCGTGATGTCGAGGTGCAAGCCGTCGTGCGAAGTCCGAATCGAGGCCGAGACGTGGTCGGTCACCGCGCCGAACGAGGTCATCCAGGATCGCACGACCGATCATACGGGCCGATGGAAGCTCGTGAATCGGGGACATCCCGGATTCTATGTGGCAACCTACCGCAGGTTCATCTCGCCCGATGGAAGCCGAAGAGAGCTGCTCGCCGAGGATTCCTACCCCGCGATGAACCGCATCGTCCGCATCACCGAGCGGTAGTCGCAGACGTGCAGAGGAACAGCACACGTGTATTGGAGGGAGCAATGAGAGCATACTGCGCCGCTTGGCATATACTCGGAAGACAGCACATCCACGGGCGGATCGGAGCGCGGAGGAAGACGCTGGCCGTCTTGGCCGTAATCGGGCTCTGCCGATCGAGTGACCCGGTGTCGGCCGCACAGGAGATGGCGGATGTCAGGAAAGACAAGCCCGGCGTAGCCTACCACGTCAGCGCCGGCACCGGAAAAGACTCGAACGATGGCCTGTCACCTCAGTCGGCCTGGCAGACGATCGCGCGCGTGAACTCGGCGCATCTGAGACCGGGAGACTCCGTCCTGTTCAAGAGAAGCGATACGTGGCGGGGGCAGCTCGTGCCGATCAGTGGAGATGCGACCGGGCAGGTCACATACGGCGCTTATGGCAAGGGGGCGAAGCCTCGCATCTTTGGTTCCGTTCAGAGAAACAGCCGGACCGACTGGCATGACCGGGGCGGCAACGTGTGGGAGACCGAGAGCATCCCGGTGGACGTGGGGAATATCATCCTTGACGAGGGGAAAGCCGTAGGCATCAAGGTCTGGAGCCGGAAGGATGTGGATCGGCCATACAGATTCTGCTATGACCGGGACAAGACCTCGGCCGTAATGTACTGCGAGGAGAACCCGGCGAAGCGGTACTCGAGTATCGAATGCGCGCTTACCAGGAACGTTATCCACGAAGACCACAGGAGTTATGTTACCTACAGCGACCTCGACGTGCGTTATGGCGGGGCACATGGGATAGGAGGCGTCAGTACCAGCCATATCGTGGTGAGGGACTGCGATTTCTCCTTCATCGGAGGCGGACTTCTGCACACCACCGAGTCCGGGAAGCCTGTCAGGTATGGCAACGGAGTCGAGTTCTGGGACGATGCCCACGACAACCTGGTCGAAAGATGCAGGCTATGGGAGATATATGACGCCGCGCTCACCAATCAGGGATTGGGCACAAACACCCAGGCCAACATCTTCTACCGCAACAACGTCATCTGGAATTGTGAGTACTCCTTTGAATACTGGAACCGGCCGGGGGACTCGATTACGAGAAACATCCGCTTCGAGAACAACACCTGCGTCAATGCCGGACATGGATGGGGTCATAGCCAGAGACCGGATCCGAGCGGCAGACACCTGATGTTCTACGAGAACAGCGCCAAGACGACATCGTTCTTCGTACGCAACAACATCTTCTATCAGATGCCCAGGGACAAGGAATGCTGCCTGTACCTGGGGAATGACTGGTCGGCCGGACTGGTCGTGGACCACAACTGCTGGTACCAGCCATCGGGGACCATGATACGCTGGGGGGCGGACTCCTACACGATGAACGAGCTGCCGGCCTATCAGGCGAAGACGGGTAAGGACATCAACTCGGTGGCCGCAGACCCGCGCCTTGTTGACATAGATCGCCTCGACTTCCGTCCCGCTCCGGACAGCCCGGTCCTCAGGCTCACTGCTGAGGGAAGCTACGCAGGCGCGCTGCCGTAGGATGACGCTCTGCCTGACCCGCGACGAACTGCATCTTCCGTATCACTGAGCGTTGATGGTGCTCGCGAACGAGCACCGTCTAGTCCTGAGTGCGCCTCTGGGCGTGTAACGAAGGACGGCCTTGTGGCACTCCGTAGACCGTCCTTCGTTACACGCCCAGAGGCGCACTCAGGACTAGACGGTAGAGGCGATCAAACTTCGCTGATCATCCCGGCGAGGACCTCATCCGCTATGGAGTCCCTCGCGAGCAGTGCCGCGCCGCGCGCGCCCATCAGGTCATCGCCCTCGAAGAAGCTGATCTCAGGCAGCATGTTTCCGACCCGGCTGATCTCCTCCACGACGCCATCGAGTATCCGGCGCTTGGTCTGCGCTGGGAACTTGTTGAACATCCCCTCGATCAGCACCGAGTCCGGGTTGTAGGCAACCACCGCGTTGCAGATCGTCTGAGTGAATGCGGGCACCGCCGTGCTGAGCCATTCGCGGACAACCGGATCGTTCGGCGAACCGAGGAGGTCCTGAAATGGCCGATCATCGCCGTTCCCGCGCGCCCATGCCAGGAGCGACGAGCCCGTGCAAACGTCGCAGTAGCGCCTGCCATCCCCGTACGGAAGCAGCCCGAGGTCGCCGGCGTAGTGCGATGCGCCGGTATAGAGCCGGCCATCCCACACCAATGCCGCCGCGAGCCCGAACCGATTCAGGATGACCATCTCGATCCCGTCGCCTCGAGGGTTGTGCATCCTGTGATGGCCGGCCGTGAAGCAGTAGCTGTTACCGGCGGCGGTGATCGGCAGGCCGCACCTTGCCTGCACCGCCGGGACGAACTCGAGCGAGGCCTTCCCGAACTGGAAATCGGTCTGCACGCTCCCCCGAGCCACGTCGTTCACCGGCCCGGGCAGCCCGAGCCCGACGGCACAGACCGACGGTTCCTGCTCTGCGGTCTGTAGGGGCGTGCCTTGTGCCGCCCGGCATGCGCCTTGCGCCTGCACACCTGCGCTCACGGGCGGCACAAGGCACGCCCCTACAGACCCGGCAAGATGGCCGGCCACCTCCGCCACGGAGGAGACGATCTCCTCGGGGCTCGCGGCGGGAGAGATCGGTCGCCGCAGCTCGGCGGTGACCTGGTTGGCAAAATCGAGGACCACGCCCCGGACGTGGGTCGCCTCGACATCGACGCCGACCGTCGAGCCGAGCGAGGATTGGAGAGCTATCACCTGCGACCACGGCCCGCGCTTGCCGGTCTGCTCCTGATGACCGCCGACGATCAGCCCGGACTCCCTGAATCCTGCGACCAGTCGAAAGACGTTCGGGAGGCTCATCGCAAGGTCCTCCGAGGCGCCCTTGCAGGTCGCGCCGGGATGATCGAGCACGTATCGCAGGAGGTTGATATTCGTCCGCTCGGCCGATCTCTGCCTTCTTCCGGTGAAACTAGCCGAGGTCGAAGAGCTTTCTCGCATTGTCATAGAGGAACTTCCGCTCTGAATCCGCGCCCCACCCCATGCCCCTGATCTTGGCGATCTGATCGGCAACCGTGTCGGCGAGTTCGGATGCGTGAACATCGGAGCCGAAAACGACCTTGTCCGGCGCGCCGGGCCAGAAGAGCATCTCCTGGAACCAACTGATCGGCTTGGCCTTCCGCCATCCGTCCATCCGGCCGGACATGTCGCAGTAGACGTTACCGTAGATCCGCGCGAGACCGGTCGCTTCCTCTGCCCATACACCGCCCATGTGCGCGAGGATGACCTTCAGGTCGGGCAGTTCGTTCGCGATCGCCTCCACGTGTATCGGGCGGGTCCCGCTCGGCGGAGACGCGCTCGCCCTTCATGGACGGGATGTAGAACAGCCCGGTGTGGAACAGGCACGGCATGTCGAGTTCGAGCGCCGCCTGATAGATCGGCAGGTAGTCGTAATGGCCATAGTTCTCCCTGGGGATGTGGAACTTGACCCCCTTGAACCCGAGTTCGCCCCACTTGCGGACCTTCTCCGGGCCGTCAAACCCCGGCCGGACGTAGACGTAGCCGAAGAAGCGGTCGGGATGAGCCTCGACCGCCTTCAACACATCGGCTTCGTAGAGCGGGCCACAGCTTTCCCCCGCGACGAAGAGTGTCTCGAAGAGCGGGCCCATCGCGATCAGGCCCGTCATCTCGATTGAGAGAGCGTCCATCTGCCGAAGCAGCGCATCAGCATAGCCCGCCTCACAGACCAGGTGATGATGAACGTCGATTATCATGCATTTCCTCCCAGCCCTGTAGCCTAGCCCTTCATGGGCGTTCGCAGTGCCGCCGTCAAGGACGCCCACAAGGGGCTAGGCTACCTCAGCACAAGTGACAGTATCAGTGCGATCCCCGCCAGGAACAGGACGGTGTAGATCATCCGGCGGAAGAGCAGTTCGTCCATCCGGTGATGCGCCCAGTTGCCCATGACCATGCCGACGAGGTTGAACGGCATGCAGAAGGCGGTCAGGCGCAGGACCTCGTCCTTGGGCGCGGAACTGAGCGCCCACTGAGTGACCAGCATGCAGTTCAGCGTGAAGAAGACGAGGCACAGCGTCACTCGGAACAGGCTCTTGTTCGCAAGCACCTTCGTGGCGTAGATGACGATGAGCGGCCCGCCCGATCCGAATGCGCCGTGGATGAATCCGCCGATCGGAAGCAGTGTCGCGGAGAGCCACTTCATCCTGCGGCTGCCGTTTTCCTTGAGCGTCGGCCTCATGAAATAGCGGAACATCCCCTGGATGCCGATGAGCACCATGAAGGCGGCGAGCACCCACTTCAATTCGGTCTCCGGCGTTCGCTCGCGCAGAAAGAGCCCAAACGGGAAGCCGAGGCCCGCGATGGCCAGGATGCGCCAGTACTCCTTCCAGACGATGTCCTTCCTGGCGACCAGCACGATGTAGCCCGTGAGCACCCATGCCTGGAGGAAGAGCACCGGGACGGCGGTCTTCAGGCCGACGAGCAGCGCGATGAACGGGAGCGCAAGTACCGTGCACCCGAAGCCCGTGACCCCTTCCTGGAAATGCGTGAGGAAGATGATGATGGCGATGAGGGAATAACGCATCAGTTCAGACAATAACCTGCTCCATAATCGCTCCTAAGGAAGCCCACGCCGTCAGTCCTGAGTTCGCCGGTGAATGACGGCGAGTAACGAAGGACGGCCTAGCTGCACCGAGCCGTCCTTCGTTACTCGCCGTCATTCACCGGCGAACTCAGGACTGACGGTGGTTTCTGACGGAACCAACTGCATACAGTGCAGTAACGTGCTCAGAATGACAGCCTCGCGGTGTTCATTCCATCGTCTCGATCTCGCGGTCGCGAGCCTGAACGCCGCGCGCCGAGATCTCGTCGCGCGCCTCGGCCCAGAATGCGCGGACCTTCTCCGGGATCGCGGGCGCATCCTGGAACTTGGTCGTGAGGAAGGCTTCCGCGATCCGGCAGGCCGTGTCCGGCGCGACGATGCTCTCACCCATGCAGAGGACGTTCGCATCGTTGACCTTGCGACCGAATTCCGCTGCAAGGGGCGACTCGCACGACACCGCGCATATCCCGGCGAACTTCCCGACCGCGAGCGCCATCCCCGTTCCGCTCCCACAGCAGAGGATGCCGAGGTCGGCATCGTCGTCCTGCAGGCACTTCGCCGCCCGCTCGGCGATCGAGGGGAACTTGGCGAACACCGATGTGTCGTAGCATCCCACATCGACCACCTCATGGCCGTTCTGCTCGAGGAACGCCCGCACGGCACTCTTGAGCGCGAAGCCCTTCACGACCGAACCGATGACTATTCTCATGATGAATCTCCAAACCACGGTACCTTGTAGGGGCGAAGCATTGGCCCATCTTGCCGTCACATTGGTAGAAGTTTCAGCGCCAATGCTTCGCCCCTACGCCTGGCACATCGGTGATGGTTTCAGCGCCATTGCTTCGCCCCTACACCAAAGGATAGCAGATCGGTGGGCGCTGTCGCAAGCGTGTCTTCGCCTCGATGAAGGTAACTGCCCTCTGCCGTCGAACAATCCGATAACACTCACTCCGAATTGGGGGCAGGAATATGCAGATAGGATACATCATCGTCATATGCGCCTTGGCAGGTCTGATCGCCGGCGCTCGGTCCGATGCCGCCGGCCTTCCGCTCGTCACCGACGGCAAGAGCGACTACACCATAGTGCTCTCCAGGGACGCTTCTCCGTCCGAGAAGCACGCCGCCGACGAGCTTCAGAGCTTCCTCCATCAGATCAGCGGCGCCAAGCTGCCGGTCGTCGTCGAAGGAGGCAAGGTTCCGGCCAAAATGATCGTTCTCGGCGACGGCGAGACCCGCCGTCTACGTGGCACACAGATCGATGTCGAGGCACTCGGCGACGAGGGTTACACGATCCGCACGTTCGGGCCGGACCTCATCATCGTCGGCGGTAGACTCCGAGGCACGATGTATGGCGTCTACACGTTCCTGGAGAAGGTGCTCGGCTGCCGGTGGTACACTCCAACCGTCAGCTACATCCCGAAGAACCGCACCATTGTCCTGCCGAAGCTCGACATCACCGAGACGCCGAGCTACGAGAACCGCGAGCCCTTCTATACCGGCGCATGGGACCCCGACTGGGCCGCCAGAAACAAGGTCAACGGCAACAGCACGCGCCTCGATGACGCTCGAGGCGGGAAGGTCCAGTACGGCAAGTTCGTCCACACCTTCGCCGAACTCTTTCCGCCCGCCAAGTACTACAAGGACCATCCCGAGTACTTCTCGATGGTCGATGGCAAGCGCCATGACGGATACGCCCAGATCTGCATGACTAACCCGGAGGTCGTTAAGATTGCCACCGAAGGGGTGATGAAGTGGATCGAGGAGAACCCCAAGGCAACGATATTCTCCGTCTCCCAGAACGATTGCTATCTGAACTGCCAGTGCGAGGTCTGCAAGCCCGTCGATGCCGAGGAGGGCAGTCCCTCCGGCCTCATGCTCCGGTTCGTGAACGCGATCGCGGACGAGGTCGCGAAGAAGCATCCGAACGTGTTGATCGACACACTCGCGTATCAGTGGACCGAGAAGCCGCCGAAGATCACCAAGCCGAGACCGAACGTGCGCGTCCGCCTCTGCCCGATCTCCAACTGCCAGCACCACCCGTATGAGAGATGCGAGCAGGACGCCGGCTTCATGGACAACCTCCGGAACTGGAGCAAGGTCACGGATTGCCTCTACATCTGGCACTACAACACCGTCTTCCCCAACTACCTGCTCCCTCTGCCCGATCTCGATGAGCTGATCGCCGATGTCCCGATGTACAAGCGGTTCGGGGTCAAGGGCATGTTCATGCAGGGCACGTACAACGCCGGATGGGGACCCAACGGCGGCGCGGGATTCATGGACGACCTGAAGGCCTACCTGCTCGCCAAGACACTCTGGGATATAGACGCCCACGCGGATCTGATCACCGCCGATTTCCTGGTCGGCTTCTACGGCAAGGCCGCCGAGCCGATCCACGAGTGGCTCAAGGCGATGCACAAGAAGGTTCGCGACGAAAACATCCACGGCACCATATGGTCCGACGTGAATGCCGCGCACCTCTCGCCGGACATCATGGCGAAGGGCGAGGAGTCGTTCGATCGGGCCGAGAAGCTCGCCGAAAGCCCGGAGGTCCTCGCCCGGGTGAAGCACGCGCGCCTCTCGCTCGAATACGTCAAGGTGATCCGCGAGGCCAAGCGCGCAGGGGAGAAAGGCACGTCCGAGGAGAAGGCCGCCGCCCTCAAGTGGCTGACCGACTTTGCCGACCGGTGCAAGGCAGAGGGGATCACGAAGTGGAGCGAGTGGGGACCGATGACCGCGAGCTTCGATCAAATCGCCGCGCCGCTGAAGAAGTAGTGTCGGAGCAGGGCGAACGCATCAAAACACGACGATGCTTCGGCAGCGCCACTTCGCTCTGCTACCGAAGCGTCGTACACCAGGGAGCGTGGATAGATATGACGAGAATCGTGCTGTGTCTGGCAGTGATGATCTTTGCGTGCGCAGCGAGTGCTGCACAAACAGGAGGAAAAATGGGTGCTGTAGTCGAGAACGATTTGGCCCGCATCGAGGTCTCGTCGGATGGTCTGGGCCTTCGGTTCGTTGACAAGAAGTCGGGCGTGGACTACTCGCGTCCCGAGAAGTCGCCGTTTGCCAGGGTGAGGAAGGACGGCCGAGATTTCCCCGCCTCAGTGGTCACGAGCAGTCCCGGCGGTATTCGCGTTCGATTCGGTGATTCCGGCGTCGAAGCAGTCCTGAGGGCGACGCCGATGAAACGCTACCTGGTGCTCGAAGTCGTCTCGCTCAGCGGCAACGGGGTCGAGCAGCTCACCTTCGCGGATGTGCCGCTCACGCTCAAAGGTCAGTCGGATGAGCCGTTTGCCGCGTGCGCGCTCGCCCTGAACCTGAAGACATACGTCTCCCTACTCCCCGGGCCGGCCAGCACCCTCAGCGCGAGTTGCATGCGGCGGGTAGGATTCGTGGGGGCAAAGGTGGCGCTGATCGGGTGTCCGCAGGCCGAACTTCGCGACGTGATGAAGGAAGTGGTCACCGCATCGGACGACTTGCCGCATTCCCCGGTCGGAGGCCCGTGGGCGCTCGATGGGCCGGACAACCGGCGGTCGTACCTCTTCAACTTCGACGGCATTACGGTGGACACGGCGGATGAGTGGATCCGACTCGCCAAGAGCCTGGGCTTCACCCAGATCGACTTCCACGGCGGGGGCTCGTTCCGGTTCGGCGACTGCCTCCCGAACCCCGCCCGGTACCCGAACGGCTTCGATGACCTGAAGGCCGCAATCGACAAGCTCCACGCCGCCGGGATCCAGGCCGGCCTGCACACCTACGCCGCCTTCATCGACAAGGGTACCCCATGGGTGACGCCGGTACCCGACCCGCGACTCGGCAAGGATGCCACGTTCACGCTGGCTGAGGACATGACTGCGGCCGACAACACCGTTCAGGTGCGCGAATCGACGGAGAAGATGTCGGCGATCACGGGGTTCTTCGTCCGGAACAGCGTGACTCTGCAGATCGATGACGAGCTGATCACCTACACCGGGATCTCGAAGGAGCCGCCGTATGCCTTCACCGGGTGCTCGCGCGGCGCTTGTGGCACGCGCGTATCCGCGCACAAGACGGGCGCGAAGGTAGGCCACCTCAAGGAGGTCTTCGGCTACTTCCTGCCGGATCACAAGACTACCCTCTTCGCCGAGGTCGCCGCGAAGTCCGCCGAGGCCTTCAACCGCTGCGGGTTCGATATGATCTACCTCGATGCGCTCGACGGGGAGGACATCTTCGACGGATGGGAGTACGGCTGGCACTACGGATCGAAGTTCGCCTTCGAGCTCTACAAGCGCCTCGAGAAACCCGCGCTGATGGAGATGAGCACCTTCCACCATCATCTCTGGTACGTTCGCTCGCGAATGGGCGCATGGGACCATCCTACCCGCAGCCACAAGAAGTTCATCGACATTCACGTCGCCGCCAACGAGAACAACAAGCGAATGTTCATGCCCAGCCAGCTCGGCTGGTGGGCGATCAAGACGTGGGACGGAGCGCGGTCTGAGCCGACCTTCACCGACGACATCGAGTACCTATGCGCGAAGTGCCTTGGGAACGACAGCGGCCTCGCTCTCATGGGTATCACGCCGGCCGACCTCGGGAATCCTAACATGATGCGGCTGGCGGAGATCATGGGCCGCTATGAGAACCTGCGGGCGGCGAACGTCGTACCGGAATCGATCAAAGCTCGTCTCCGGAAGCCGGGTAGCGATTACATACTCAGGCAGGACGCGGATAGATGGACGTTCTCGCCGGCTAGGTACGACAAGCACCGCGTCGAGGGGGTGGACGGATGGAGCAACACGTGGACCGTCGCCAACGGCTTCGACCGCCAGCCCGCGCGTCTCCGCATCGAGGCGCTGATGTCCGCCGCGCCCTACGACTCGCCGGATGGAGTCACAGTCGCCGAGCTGAGCGATCCCTCGGCGATGCCTCGACGCTTCAGCCCGCCGGAGGTATCAGCGAGCCTGGAGGGCATTACGGACCCGGCCAAGCCCGAGATCGCCAGTGCCAGGTTCACCGCCGAGAGCAAGCTCCCCGTCAGGCAGGGCGCGTGGACCATGGTCGGCAGGAAGTGGGTCGCTCCGATCGACCTCTCGGCCAAACAGGCACTCGGGGTCTGGATCAACGGCGATGGCAGCGATGCGATCCTGAACGTCCAACTTCGGAGCCCCTCGCACGTATCGGAGGCGGTCGGCGAACACTACGTAAAGCTCGATTTCACCGGCTGGCGGTACTTCGAGCTGATCGAGCCTGAGGGGGAGCGATTCGCGGACTACTCCTGGCCGTACAATCGGCCCGAAGCCGATTGGAACAACACCTGGAATGAGACCGAAGGCCAGCAGCCTCACTGGATATGGGGGGCCTACAACGTCTACCGCGAAAGCGTGAACTTCACCAAGGTGGAATCGCTCAGCGTGTGGTACAACAACCTACCCTCAGGCAAGGCCGTCACCACGTTCCTGAGCCCGATCAAGGCTCTCCCGCTCGTGAGCGGGAAGCTGGTGAACCCGGCGATCACGGTCGGAGGGAAGACGATCTCCTTCCCCGCCGAGATCGAGAGTGGGTGCTACCTGGAGTTCAACTCGATGACTGACTGCAAGCTCTACGGCCCGCAGGGTGCCCTGATCCGTGAGGTCAAGCCGGAGGGTGATGCGCCCGTCCTGGAGCGTGGAGATAACGCGGTCAGCTTCTCCTCAGGCGGCATTGAGGGAGTGAATCCTCGTGCCCGAGTTACGATCATCAGCGAGGGCGATTCCCTCGAGCCCGCCGTTTCCTGGAAAGGGCCTCAGGGATGACACCAATCGCAGTCCGCGATGACATGATCGTCCTCCCGACCGCCGGGATCGGGTTCGATAACCCGAACACGCTCTTCATGCAGACCGGCGGATTCGCTCAGGACTGTACCTATCCCTGCAACTTCCACAACCACTTCCTCCGCGAGGAGCTGGTTGACAAGGAGTACCGCCGGATCACCTTCGAGAACGAGTTCCTGATCGTCGAGTTCCTCCCCGAACTCGGCGGGCGCATCTGGCGGCTCTACGACAAGCTACACGGCGAGGAGGTCGTCCACAAGAACGACTGCGTCAAGCCCTACCCCGGCGGGTTCGGCGGCGCGTACACCGCCGGTGGGATCGAGTTGAACTACCCGTTCGCGCACTCCATCACCAACACATGGCCCCGGAAGACCAAGGTCCAGCAGAATGAACTCGGTTGGGCGACATACACCGTCAGCGAGTGGGAGCGGGTAGGGCGCACCCAGTGGGCGATGTCGTTCACCCTCCGGCCCGGTGAGGCACGGCTCAAGCAGCGGGTCATGATCTACAACCGGAGCAAGACGCCGTCGAGCTTCTGCTACTGGGGCAATGCCGGAGTCCCCGTGAACGACGACACCAGGTGGCTCTATCGGGAGTGCATGGCGAGCGAGCACGGATACACGACCGTCTACACCTGGCCCGAGTTCAAGGGGATCGACATGTCCCGCTGGACCGGCAATCCCGAGGTCGTCGGCCTGTACTTCCTCGAGCCGGACTACGACTTCTTCGGCTACGTGGATACGAAGAAGAAGTCCGGGCTGGTACACTACGCCGACCGTCATGAGGTCCCGGGAAGAAGCTCTGGACCTGGGGCCGCAACTTCTCCGGTGAGGCGACGAGATGGCACCTGTGCGTCGAGCCCCAGGATTACGGCGAGGTGCAGAGCGGCCGGATCATCAACCAGGAGCACTTCGAGTGGCTGATGCCCGAGGAGTACCTCTCCTGGGAGGAGCAGTGGTCGCCGATCCACGGCCTGACCGACGTCACTGAAGCGACTGAGGACTGCGCGTTCCAGATCGATGGCCGGAAGCTCCGCTACTACCCGTTCAGGGAGATCACGAACCAGAAGCTGGAGTTCATTGTCGATGGGCAGGTCGTTGGTGAGATGCCGTTCTCCGCGCAAGCGTGCAGGCTCGGCGAGATCGATCTCCCCGAGGGCGCTGATGTTCATGTGATCAACAGCGAAAAGACGAGCGTCATATCGCTCAAGGGCCGGTGCGAGCGGAAGCCCATACCGGAGGTGCGCGAGGACCCGATCTTCGACGTGCGCTCCTCGATGGCCTACTGCGTGAACGCCGAGTTCAGCCACAAGCTCCTCCGGCGGGAGAAAGCGATGGAGCAGTATCGGCAGGCGATCGAACTCGACCGCTACAACTACAAGGCGTACCACGGCCTCGGGCTGATGCTCTACTCCCACGGCGACTTCGCGGGTGCCAGGGAGGACTTCGAGAAGGCGATCGAGTGCTACAAGTGGGACGCGGAGTCCTACCTGATGCTCTCGCACATATCCCATCTCGACGGCGACCTCGATGCGGCGATGGAATACGCCCACAGCGCTCTCTACTACGGCGAGAAGTGTGGCGGCAACCTTAAGCTCTGTGAGCTCTCCGTCGCCAGGGGGCAGTACGGCACGGCGATAGACTTTGGCTACGGTGCTTCCCTCGAGGGTTACGGGTCAGTCAGAAGTGATGGGTTGTTGGCCATCGCCGACAGCAGATGGCGTGAGGATCCGGCTGGGGCATGGGGTTGGTTCGAGAACCTCTGGCATTACGAACTCAAGGACTTGACGTGGTACTCCGAGGCGTTCTTCTCCACACACATCGACGAGGCCGAACTCCATCGGGAGCTGTTCGACGACGAGTGGCGGTTCCTCGAACTGGCGCTGAACTACGTGGACCTCGCTCTCTACGAGGAGGCCGTGAAGCTCTGCGACATCGGCAGCTCGATCCACAGGGACGGCTGGCAGCCGGAGAAGCTCTACAACCCCGACCGCATCTCGGGCATCTTCCGCAAGAGGGAAACGCCGTTCTTCCACCTCCTGAAGGGCTGGATCGCGCTGCAGACGGGCGACGAGGAAGCCGCGAAGAGGCACTTCGCGGACGGCGACTACTTCGAGTATTTCGTGAACATCAACCAGCCCGAGATGGTGCGCGTCCTCGAGAAGGCGATCGAATACGGGAACGTCGCCGCGTGCCACTACCTCGGCAACTTCATGTATCACAGCTACCGGCCCGACGAGGCGCTGAAGTACTGGCAGATGGCGGAAGGAAAGCTTGATTGCTCCGTCAACACGCGCAATCTCGCGGTCCACGCGCAGTTCATCGAGCACGACCTGGAGAAGGCCAGGACGCTGCTGAGGAAGGCGCTCGGGATGAACTCCGTCGATCTCTTCCTGCGCCAGGAGTTGGTCGGCGTCGAGCGCGCGTGCGGCGCGTCCCCGGAGGACATCCTGCGCATTTATCTCGACGCCCCTGAGGTGCAGCGGACGACTTTCCTGCAGTATCCGCTTCTGACCGCCTATATGGATGCGAACCGATGGGAGGAGGCCGCCGAGTTCATGCGCACGGTCGATCGGCGGCATTCCGACACCGACAGCGGCTGGTACGACTTCTGCATCGGATACGCCGAGTTCCTGGTCGATCAGGACGCGCCACAGGAGGCGCTCGAATGGATCGGGAAAAGCAGTCCGACGCCCGAGAACCTCTCGTGCGCCGCGTACCTGGAGGTCTTCTACCGCCGCCACCGAGAGTTCCACATCGCCGGCCTGGCATACCGGATGCTCGGCGACGAATCTAAGGCGGCGGAGAGCTTTCGGAAGTCGACCGAGCAGCCGGCGACTCTCTACTACTTCAAGCCGTGGGAGGACATGATCACCTCCTGGCGGTTCTGGGTGGCGCTCTCGATGGCCGAGCTTGGCATGGACGCCGCTGGCCGAGGGGATGCTCTGCGGCATCAACAAGTATCGTGAGTCCGCCGCGCTCATCCAACTGAAGCTCGAACGCTCCGAGTTCAAGCGCTGGGCCGAGAAGGATCCGGACGCGGTCGTCACGGTCACCGAGCAAACGGGTCCGGAGATATAGCCGTTTACGTGTCCCATCGGTCCCATATGTCCCATCCGTCCCATTCCGAAGGAAAACACATGTACAACGGAGTCATCGACGATTTCAGGACGGCGATCGCCCTGGGGACGCCCTCGCGCGTACCGGTAGTCGCCTGTGGCGAGGAGTTCGACGTCCACATCTGCGGCGGCGGGGTCACCTATAACGAGTACAACCGCGACCCGAAGATCATGGCCGCAACTCAGATCGCCGCTGTCGAGCGGTTCGGCTACGACTGGGCGTGGCTGCAGGTCGACGACTGCATCATGTTCGAGGTGCTCGGCGTCGGCGTCAAGGGCGAGGGCGACATTCTCCCCGCGACCTACGGCTACCTCCCCGCGACCCGTGAGACGCTCAATTCGCTGCCGACCCCCGATCCCGCCAAAGACGGCCGGATGCCGGTGCTTTTGGAGGCGATCAAGCGCGTGAAGGACCACTTCGGCGACGAGGTGCTCGTCTGCGGCCGAACCGAGGCGCCGTTCTCGTCGGTCGCGCTCCTCTACGGCATCGAAGAGACGATGCTCCTGCCACTCCTTGACCCCGATCTGATGCGGGACACGCTCGATTTCTTCGTCGAGGCGCAGACCGCGTTCGGCCTGGCGCAAAGGGAAGCCGGCGCCGACGCCGTCTGGTTCGGCGACTGCAATGCATCGGGCCACCTGATGAGCGCTCAGTACTACGAGGATTTCGCGCTGCCCGGCGTCACTACGATGGCCAAGGAGTACGACAAGGCCGGACTCTGGAGCATCTACCATGCGAGCGAGGAGAAGGAAGGCCACCTCAAGCTGCAGGCGACTTCGGGAGTCAGCATCCTCAGCGTCGGCCCGGGACTCGACATGGCGAGGGCCAAGGAACTCGTCGGCGACAGGGTCTGTCTGATCGGCAACCTCGACCCGGTGAACGTGTTAATGAACGGCACACCGGAGCAGGTCGCGTCCGAGGCCGAGCGCATCATGACCGTAGGCAAGCGCGGCGGCGGATACATCTTCAATACCGGCGAGATGGTCCCCCGCGACACGCCGATCGAGAACATGGAGGCCATGCTTTCCGCCGCTCGGTCGGCCCGATAGGACGGATGTGACCGATAGGACTGATAGGACACAGAAAGGCTTAGCATGAGAATACTTACTATCTGCATCATGATCTTCATCCTGGCGGGGGCATGCCTCGCACAGACGCCCGGCGCGCTCAATGTGCGGGACTTCGGCGCTAAGGGTGACGGAGTCACCGACGACACATCAGCCTTCCAGAAGGCGCTCGACCAATGTGCCAAGCAGGACGGCGGGATCGTCGAGGTCCCGGCCGGTCAGTACATGATCAAGACGCACCTCGCCATCCCGGAGGCAGTCACCCTTGAAGGCACGTGGCGCGCTCCTGCGAGTGTCAACGGCTACCACAAAGTCCCGGGCAAGCCGGAATCCGGTCCGCTGCTCAAGGGGAGCGTCCTGCTCGCGGTCGAGGGAGCGGGCAGCGAAACCGGCACGCCGTTCATCACTCTCGACCGCACCTCGACATTGAAGGGCGTCACCGTCTTCTATCCCGAGCAGACGAAGACCAATCCGCCGAAGGCCTACCCATGGTGCGTGGCGACCGTCGGCGCGGACAACTGCTCGATCATCGACTGCCTGCTCGTCAACCCCTACCAGGCCGTCGACTTCGGCAGCCGCGTGTCGGGCCGACACTATATCAGCAACCTCTACGCTCAGCCGCTCCGTCGAGGCGTGTGGATCGACTACTGCATCGACATCGGCCGGATCGAGAACGTCCACCTCTGGCCGTTCTGGACCGCCGGCGACCCCGACAGCCCGGTCGGCAAGTTCTCGATGGAGCAAGGGGAGGCGTTCATCTTCGGCCGGAGCGACTGGCAGTACGTCACCAACTGCTTCTGTATCAGCTACAAGGTCGGCATGAAGTTCATCCGCGGCAGTGGGACGGGACCCTACGAAGGCGCGGGCAACTACCTGCTCACTCAGAGCGGCGCGGACAACTGCGATATCGCCGTTCTCGTCGAGGAGACCCAGGGCCACAGCGGGGTCAGCTTCTCGAACTCGCAACTCTTCGGCGACATCATCGTCAAGGACACGAACAACGGCATGGTCCGCTTCACCGGCTGCGGACTCTTCGGAAGCACCATGTCGAAGAACAACGTCGGGGTCGCCGACATCTCCGGGCGCGGGCGCATCTCCTTCGACAACTGCCACTTCTACTGCATCGACCGGCGCATCAAAGCCGATGACATGATCCGCGTGCGTCAGGGTCGCGTGAACATCAGCAACTGCGTGTTCCTCAACATGTATGATGCGCCGTTCAACGAGAAGCCGATCGTCCTCGATCCAGCGGTCCGTGCGGCGGTCATCACCGGCAATGAGTTCTACGGTCCCGGCACGATCGTCAACAACGCGGTCGGCGAGGTCGTCATCAGGGACAACATCGCCGAGACGGACACCAAGCCGTTCCCCAGGTGGAAGCCCGTTCGTCCGAAGGAGGAGGCAGGCTCGATCGTGCTCGACGATGCCGACCCCGGCGTGTCCTTCACGGGCGAATGGACGCTCGTGGAGAACACGTTCGATCTGAATATCGGCTACAATAAGGGCACTCGCTGGGCATGGAAGGGCGACGGAAGCGCGAGAGCGACCTTCACGCCGAACCTCCCGAAGGCCGGGACGTATACACTATATGCATACTTCGGCTTCGATCCGGCGGGCGATCATGCGACGAACGCGCCGATCGAGATCAAGTCGACGGACGGTATGAAGAAGACGACCGTGAATCTGCGAACCGCCAAGGGCGAATGGATCGAGATCGGCACATATCGCTTCGACAAGGGCCGAAGCGGCACTATCACACTCACCAACGACGCGGACGGCAACGTCCTCGCCGATGCGGTGAAGCTAGTACCGGCCAACTAGGAATGGGAGCTGACCATGACCTGCAGAGATGAGATCCTCGCCGCCATCAGCCATCTGGTGAGCAACACTGGGCATAGGACATTCAGCGTAGCGGACATCGTGAGGCATATGCATGCGGAGAACACCAGATACGAGGAATCGACCATTCGCACGCATATCTCCTCGCGGATGTGTGCCAATACTCCTGATCATCATGCGAGGACGTACCCGGATCTGCGCAGAATCGGACCAGGGCTCTATGAGTTGAATGACTAGTCCAAAGGAGAAACAATGACCATCAAGATTGCACTGATACTCGCGCTGATACCGATCCTCGCATCGGCGGCGGAGAACCTGCCGATCATCAGCGGGAACTTCAGCGTGGGATGGATCCAACACTCGCCGGTCGGAGCGTTCCCCGACCCGAGCTTCAGAGAGCCGGTCCCGGACGCAGCCAACTGGGCGGCACAGCATGCCTCGGGCCTGAAGGCCTACGAGGACTACGTCGCATGGGGCGCGGTCGAGACCGAGCCCGGCAAGTGGGACTGGAGTCGGCAGATCGAGGTCGCGACGAACCAGCGCGCGGGCGGCCTGGAGTACGACGCCTACCTCTGGCTGATGAACCCGCCCTTGTGGATGCGCGAGGGGAAGCTCCCCGCGAACGACCCCGATGCGCCCGATCATTTCACCATGATGCGCTGCCTCGAGCACGGCGAGGAGACGTACACCCTCTCGATCTGGGATCCGGCGACCGCGAAGTGGTTCGGCCGCTACTACAAGCACATGGCTCAGGCGCTCGGCGAGAAGCTCGGGCGGACATACATCGGCCTCCCCGGCCCATACGGCGAGGGGAACTACCCGCTCCCAGTGCCCGACTGGGTGAAGGTCGGCCATATCCACGAGGGCTACTGGTGCGGCGATACGTATGCCCGCAAGGCGTTCAGCGCCGCATTCCGCAAGCAGTACAAGTCGCTCCCGGCGCTCAACCAGGCTTGGGGGACGCATTTCGTCCGGTGGAGCGAGGTCGATTTCCCACCCGAGATACATGACGGCAAGCTCCTCAAGGCCGAGGAACGAACCGACGTGAAAGCCCGCCGCCGATGGATCGATTTCATGAAGTGGTATCACCAGTCGATCATCGACTTCTCGGTCGATGTGACCAACGAGGCCAAGCGCTACATCCCGATCGACAAGCTGAAGATGAAGCCCGGCGGATCGGCCGGCGGCGTCAATCCGATCGCCTGGGGCACGTACTGTCCCGGGTATGCCAAGGCGGTTTCGAAGTGGAAGATGCGCCTTCAGCCCGCCAACTGCCACGGACGCCCGTTCGGCGACCGATGGTACGGCACGGCATACCGGTTCTACGGCATCCCGTTCACCACCGAGCCCGCGGGCGGCATGGACAAGCGGACCTTCGTGCGCCGGGTCTTCATGGATGCGTCGAACGGCACGTCCGAGATGTTCAGCTACGAGTGGGACAAGCACAAGGAGGACGGCCTGAAGTGGATCCACCTCTACCGGGGCGTGCCGTCGATCACCGATGTGGCGGTCTACTGCCCGACGACCTGGTATCGCATGAACGGCGATATCTGGCCGGTGATTCATGCGGCTGATTCGCTCCGGGACATCACCGACTTCGAGGTGGCGGACGAGTTGCTGATCGAGGACGACTATCTCAGCAAGAGCAAGACCCGCGTCCTGATCTGGCTCGGCGGCCCGGTGACGGAGCGGGTGGTGCTGGAGAAAGTCCTCAAGTGGGTCGAGGCCGGCGGCATCCTTGTCTGGGGATCTGCGGACAGGCCCACCGATGTCGAAGGCCGGACCGATATCAGCAGCAAGCTGTCTCCTATCATGGGCAACGACGAGTGGGGCTCTCCGATGAGGGGCAGAGTGGGTCGCGGACTCATCGTAGCAAGGATTGAGTTGCCTGACGTCAAAGACACGCTTGCCGACACGGTGCGCTGGGCCGTATACCATCCTGACCCGTCGTTCACAGGCGCTCCCGAGTTCGACAGCCTGGCGGACAATGTCTGGACCGCCGTCTTCCCGGACATGATCCTGCTCTACAACAACGGAGACAAGCCCGCCAACGTCGAGCGCACATGGGGTGGCCAGACCTACAAGACCCACATCGAACCGGGCGAACTGGTGGAGGTGAGACTGCCGTCCGGCGAGATCAAACGTTGACAAATTACATCACCGTGGTATAATCGTGATGTAATGGAAGGAGGATGAGTGACTTGGCCACAACGAAGAGAAGACCAAAGATGGGTCGGACACAGGTAAGTCTAGCGCCAAAGCACCAAGAGATCGCTCGCCGATTTGCGGAAGAACAACAAGTCAGCGTATCCCAGGTAGTACGAGAAGCCCTCGAGTATATTGATGAGCAGCGTAAAGCCGATCGTCTTGAGGGTCTGAAGAGCATGCAAAGCATATTCGGCATCGTCAAGGGAGCCGATCCCAACGCTTCGCTTGATCACGATCGTATACTATACGAGCGCGGGGATGAGCAGTGACACACGTGTTCGTGGATGCCGGTGTGTTCATCGCACTTCTGTCCGAACGTGACCGTTACCATGACAGAGCGGGGGTAAGATACGCTGAACTTAATGCAGGCGATTTCCGCATGGTTACGACCAACCTTGTCGTGGCAGAAACCGCAAACTGGCTCATGCGGGAGAAATCGGCCGGCCATCGCGCAACCGTCCAGTTCGGGAATTTCACGCGGAACTGGGCGCGCGTCACGGTCGATGAGCTTGGTCGTGTTACGGTGCCCACGAAGCGACTGATTCTTCATAGCACCCCTGACATCGAGAAAGCCGCATGGGATATCCTGGAACGGTATGACACTGCGGGCTTCAGCTTCACCGACTGCGTGAGTTTCGCTGTGATGCAAGCTCTCAGCATCACCAAGGCATTCACCTTCGATTCACACTTCGACGTTCTTGGGTTCGAGCGCCTGCAACCCGACACATGAGCATACACAACGCTATCCTGATCGGAGGTCTGATGCTTGCCGGAGTGCTTTCCTGCTGTGCGGCCGATGTGCCGCGTGGTGTGGCTTCGTGGCCGGACGGTCTGGGCGACCACCGGGCCGTGGTGCGCGTCGCGGAGAAGTCGGATGCCGTGCTTGCGCGCATACCCTGGCGGCTCAAGCTAGGGCTCGCCGTGAAGGGCATCATCGTCACCGATGCCGCCGGGACTCGCCTGCGGAACATGTATTGGGCACGAACAAGCCCGGATTCAGGCGAAGTCGTCTTCCAGGCCGATCAGGCCGGCGACTACTGCATCTACTACATGCCGTTCTCCAGCAACCCTGTGCCCTGGGACTACTCGGTGACCTACGCACCCGACTCCAACCGCGCCGATCCCGCCTGGCTCCAGCGCCACAACCTCAACGACAGCGTCCCCCACCCCGAGGCCTGGGAGAGCCTGCCGCTCGCGGAGGTCATCGAGATCCAGGCGCGCGGCGAGTTCGACCGTTTCGATCCCATGGAGGTGACCTCCACCTGGAACGAGATGACGGCGCTCATCCCGGAGCACCGAGGCCCGTACTGGGTCTTTCCGGAGGACCGCGAGCATCCGATCCGCATGACTCGCGACCTTCCGCGCCGATGGACTCAGGCCGGTCCGAAGGACGAGTTCCAGGGCGAGACATGCCGCGGGGAGTTCTACGTGTTCCAACTCGGCATCTATCCCGGGGGCGGGAAACTAGAAAACCTGGATGTCGCATTCACCAGTCTGCGCTCGGAGGACGGGAAGGTGATCCCCTCCTCGGCGCTGAGATGCTTCAACCTCGGCGGCACGGACTGGCTCGGGCGGACGATGAAGAATGCTCCGAACCTGGACCTCAACGTCATTGCTCTCTGGTTCGGCGTCCAGGTCCCGAAGGAGACATCCCCTGGGCGCTATGCCGGCTGGATCACCCTGAAACCGACGAACGCAAGGGAGTCGAACATCCATCTCGTGCTGGACGTCAACGATAAGGTGCTGGACGATGCCGGGGACAGCGATCTTTGGCGGCTCTCGCGGCTGAGATGGCTCGACTCGACCATCGGGCTCGATGACGAGGTCACTGCTCCCTACACGCCGATGAAGGTACACGGCCGCACGGTGAGCTGTCTCGGTCGGGAGGTCAAGCTCGCGGATATCGGACTTCCCGCGAGCATCAAGAGCGGCGGACGGGAGATACTCGCGCGTCCGATGACCTTCGTGGTGGAGTCGGACACGGGAGTCGTGAAGTTCAAGGGCGGCAAGCCGAAGCCGTCCAACGCCGGGCCGGGCGGCGTGACCTGGGAGGCCGAGAGTACCGGCGGCGACCTGACGCTCCTCTGCCGTGCCAGGATGGAGTTCGACGGCTACACCGACTTCCGGGTCTCAGTGAAGTCTCAGGGTTGGATCAACGCGAAGGACATCCGGCTCGAGATCCCCATCAAGCGCGAGGTGGCGACGTACATGATGGGCCTCGGTCGCAAGGGCGGGTTCCGCCCGGAGAAGTGGAAGTGGGCCTGGGATATCGACCGCGCAACAACACGGTCTGGATCGGCGACGTCGATGCCGGCCTGCAGTGCAAGCTCAAGGGCCCGGAGGACACCTGGGACATCTACAACCTTCGTTCCGCCGGAATCCCCGAGTCGTGGGGCAACGACGGCAAGGGCGGCTGCAACGTCACCGAGGACGGAGACGCCGTGGTCGTGCGCGCGTACATCGGGGAAGCGCACCCTGCAGTTGTGGCGAGCGGATCGAGTTCCGCTTCGGCCTGCTGATCACGCCCGTCAAGCCGCTCGACCCGGCGCACTGGGACCAGCGCTACTACCACGCCTACGTTCCGCCGGAGACCGCAGTCGCCTCCGGCGCGAACATCATCAACATCCACCACGGCAACGAACTCAACCCCTACATCAACTATCCGTTCCTGACGACGGACAAGCTCTCGGCCTACGTGAAGGACGCCCACGACAAGGGAGTCAAGGTCAAGATCTACTACACCGTGCGCGAGCTGAGCACCAGCCTCGCCGAGATGTGGGCGCTGCGAAGTCTGGGATACGAGGTGTTCACCGACGGCCCCGGCGGCGGGAGTTCGTGGCTGCGCGAGCACCTCGTCGACCACTACGCCCCGGCCTGGCACCACGCCTTTCCCGACGGCTCGGTCGACGCCGCCATCGCCACCACGGGCCTCTCGCGCTGGCACAACTACTACCTCGAAGGGCTCGGCTGGCTGCGTCAGAGAACGTCGGGATCGACGGCCTGTATCTCGACGGCATCGGCTACGACCGCGAGATCATGAAGCGGGTCCGCAAGGTGATGGACCGCGCGCGGCCCGGCTGCCTGATCGACTTCCACTCGGGCAACGAGTTCCCGTTCAACGACCTGCGGATCAGCCCGGCGAACAAGTACATGGAGCACTTCCCGTACATCAACAGCCTGTGGTTCGGCGAGGGCTATGACTACAACAACGAGTCGCCCGACTACTGGCTGGTGGAGGTCTCCGGCATTCCGTTCGGGCTCTACGGCGAGATGCTCCAGGACAACGGCAACCCCTGGCGCGGGATGGTCTACGGCATGACGGCGCGTTACTACTGCGGCGCGGACCCGAAGCACATCTGGAAGCTCTGGGACGACTTCGGCATCAAGGACGCGAAGATGATCGGCTACTGGTCGCCGAAGTGCCCGGTGACGACCGACAACAAGGACGTCCTCGCGACGGTCTACCGCAAGAAAGGCAAGACGCTGATCTCGCTGGCGAGTTGGGCGAAGGAGCCGGCGCGTGTCCGGCTCGCGATCGACTGGAAGGCGCTGGGAATCGATCCCACGAAGGCGCGGCTCACCGCACCGGCGATCCCCGGCTTCCAGGACGCGGCATCGTTCGGGCCCTCCGATGAGATCCCCGTCCAGCCGGGCCGTGGATGGCTCCTCATACTGGACAGCCCGCCGTAGCGCTCACGCCACCCGTTTGACCTCCCGGCGCTGTTCACCCTATACTATGAGAGAATCAGGCGGTCGAATGCGCCTGATGGAACTTGGAGTAAAGGTAGCATGGCACAGAGGTTTTCGAGGGTCGCCGCCCTGGCGATCCTTTTTCTCACCGCGATTGTCCCGCAAGTAGCCCACTCCGATCAGCCTGCGGAGTTCGCCAGAGGCATCGTCTTCAATGACATCAACCGAAATGGACTGCGCGATTCGGGCGAAGGTGGTCTGCCCGGCATAAGCGTCTCCAATGGCAGCCTGATCGTTCAGACAGGCCCGAACGGCGACTACCAGCTGCCGGTCGACGACGACACGACCATCTTCGTGACGAAGCCCAGGGGATGGATGACCCCTGTGGATGCGAACAACCTCTCCAGGTTCTATTACGTCCACAAGCCGAAGGGCTCTCCGCCTCAGAAGTACAAAGGCGTCGCGCCCACCGGTCCGCTGCCCGACTCGATCGACTTCCCGCTCTATCGGCAGGACGAGCCTGACCGGTTCAACGTGGTTTTCCTCGGCGACACTCAGCCCTGGAGCAAGGATATGGTCGCGTACCTGGGCCACGACATCGTCGAGGAACTCGTGGGAGTCGAAGCGGCATTCGGTGTGACGCTCGGTGACGTTGTCAGTAATACCCTCTCGCTCTTTGAGGACGTGGTCGCGGCGCAGGGACTTGCGGGCGTTCCCTGGCGATACGTCAAAGGCAACCACGATACGAACTTCGACGGGCAGCCCGATCACAATCGCACCTACGAGACCTGGACACGCGTGTTCGGACCGCCGTACTACTCGTATGACTACGGTCCGGTGCATTTCATCATCCTGAACAACCAGTACTATGGGCAGAAAGGCCCGCTCGTCGCCAAGCTCGACTTCACGCAGAGATCATGGCTCCGTCGCGACCTCGCCCTGGTACCCAAAGATCAGCTCATTGTGCTCATGATGCACATACCGATACATTGGATGGCCGACCGAGCGGATATCCTGGGCCTGCTCAGCGATCGCCCGAACACGTTTTCGCTCTCGGGACACACGCACACCCTGTACCACGTCTTCTGCGGCGAGACTTACGGCTGGAAGGGGCCGCAGCCTCACCATCACCTGGTGAACGGGGCCGCGTGTGGGGCATGGTGGGCCGGCGCGCCGGACGAGGTCGGACTCCCTCACGCCACCGGGGCCGATGGCACGCCCAACGGGTACTCGATCATCACCTTCGATGGGACGAAGTACTCCGTCCGCTACAAAGCCGCTCGAAAGCCGGCCGACTATCAGATGAACGTCTACGCGCCGAACGAGGTCCCGTCGGCAGACGCGGGAAAGACCAAGGTGCTTGCGAATATCTTCCTGGGATCGGATCGCTCGAAGGTAGAGATGAGGCTCGGTGAGGGCCCGTGGGGCCCGATGACGAGAGTGTCCCAGCCCGATCCATTCGGTCTCCAGACCAAGCAGTTGGAGGCCAAGATCACCAAGCCGATCCCCTGGAGAGGGGCGGCGACGCCCGGAAACAGCTACCACATCTGGGAGGCGCTTCTGCCGGAGAACGCCCCGGTCGGCGCGCATCTGATCCAGATCCGCTCCACCGATATGTTCGGCCAGACCGACACCGGCCGGCGCATCATATACATCCGATAGGTACATGCCGAAAGCTGTTCGGGCCGGAGTTCAACTCCGGCCCGAACAGCATTCTGCGGCGAGTTAAGCGTTACGGATCAGTCTTCTCCACCGATCATCCCGAATATCTCGCCGAGCATCGATTTCTTCCGGGGCTTGCCCGTCCTGGAATCATACTCCTCTTTGCCGCGATGACCGTGATCGTCATGCTTGCGCTCGTCGCGATCCCTGTCGCGATCCCTGTCGTGCTCGTGACGATCTTCCTCACGGTGACCGCGCGGCTCCCGGCTCTCCTCGACGCGCGGTTCGGTAGCGTCTCCGGACGCGATCTCGATGATCTTGTCGAGTTCCCCCCGGTCGAGCCACACGCCCTTGCAGTCCGGGCAGATCTCGACCTCAATGTTGTGCTTGTTGACGGTTCTCAGTTGCGCATCACAGACAGGGCAGTTCATGGTTCATGGTCCTCCTGATTCGGCTGATTTCGGAGAGTAACTCCGAGCCATTCCACATACTATACGTTCAGGCAACCCCTTTTCGTTCCACCGATATCGAATTACGGTGTTCCTAATCCGCTCACGGCACTGCTCATGGTCGGGGCAGTCCACAGACTCCTCTTCCGCACGCGGTAGTCCGTCCGGCGAATGGAACTGCACACAGCAGATCCGCTACCCTGGGTGACCGGAAGACCGGCTGACGGTCATCTAGCGCACCGAAAGCAAAGCTTTGCCGCGACGTGCTAAGACGAGTTTCGGCAGCTCAAACCAAGCCACACTCGCCAAGCCGACGCCCACGCAGACGATACCTTCGAGCGCGCTGAGTCTACTGAAGCGGAACACCTGACTCAGAGGTGGCACATAGAGCACCAGCGCGAGGAACACGAACGCGCCGCTGAGGACCCACAACAGGGCCTGATTCTTCGACCGCAGAGTGGCGATGATACTTCGAGACCACGAGGCATTGGTCAGTATGAGGGTAAGATTGGCCACTATCAGGGTGGCGAACGCCATGGCGCGAGATTCCTGTGTGCCTCAGTCCCGCATTCCGTCCCACGATGAATACTCCAAGGGACACGAGCAGGACGCTCAGTCCCTGAAGCAGACTCCAGACAACAGTCCGCCTGTCGAATATCGATTCCTTTGGGTCTCGCGGGGGACGCTGCATGACGTTGGCCTCTCCCTCCTCCGCCTCGAACACGGTCGAGCAGGCCGGATCGATGATCAGCTCCATGAACACGATGTGTATCGGCATCAGGATCAGCGGCCAGCCCATCGCCACCGGGATCAGGGACAACCCGGCGATGGGAACATGCACGGCGAAGATATATGCCATCGCCTTTCTCAGATTGTCGAATATCCTGCGCCCCAGCCGGATCGCGGCGACTATGGATGAGAAGTCGTCATCGAGCAGGACCAGTCCGGAAGCCTCGCGGGCCACGTCGGTACCGCGTCCTCCCATCGCCACGCCGATATCCGAGGCCTTCAGCGCGGGCGCGTCGTTGACACCGTCACCGGTCATCGCGACGACCTCACCGTTCGCCTTGAGCGCCTGGACAAGCCGCAGCTTCTGTTCGGGACCACTCTGGCGAACACGTTGACGTCTGCGATGCGGCGGCGCAAGTCGGAATCGGTCATCGCATTGAGCTCTTCACCGGTGATGATGCGCTCCGGAGACTTCAGACCGATCTGCGAGCGATGTTGCGCGCGGTGGCCGGATAGTCACCGGTGATCATGACTACTCTGATGCCTGCCTCGTAGCACTCGGCGACCGCGCTCGGAACGGAGGGCACGGACCGGATCGACAAGCCCGACAAGCCCGAGGAACTCAAAGTCGAACTCGTGCTGTTCGCCAGGCAGAGTATCGCCATTCGTGAAACTGTGCGCCTGCAACAGCGAGCACGCGCAGCCCGTTCTCCGCCATCGCTGTGATCTGCTCGGACAGAGCGGATTTCTGATCACTCGTCAAAGTGACAGAGATCGGCGATGGCCTCGGGCGCACCCTTCGCGGCTATGACGTAGTCACTTCCCGCGGTGGATTTCCAGACGTGGGACATGGCCAGCAGTTCCTTCGACAGCGGATACTGCTGAACAAGTGCCCAGTCTCGGTGGATGTGTTCAGTCGCCGCCAGGTGTTCCTGTCCCAGCTTGTGAAATGCCTTCTCCATCGGGTCGAACGGGTCTCGCTGACTTGCCAGGATGCTGAACTCAAGGAGGGCGTGAAAGTCTTCAGGCAACGGCTTACCATCGCCGTCGTTCAGGACAAGGTGTCTGTCGTGAGCATAGAGCTGTCCGACGCGACATTTGGTTCAGGGTCAGGGTTCCGGTCTTGTCGACGCACAGGACGGTTGCCGACCCCAGTATCTCGATGGCCGGCATGCGTCTGGCCAGCACCTGCTTCCGGGAGATTCTCCAAGCGCCCAGTGCCAGGAAGATGGTGAGTACGACCGGAAACTCCTCGGGCAGCATCGCCATAGCCAGAGCAACGCCGGCCAGAAAGCCGTGCAGCCAGTCACCTCTGGTGAGGCCGTATGCGATGACGACTAAGGCGCTTAGCGAGCCACCAACAATCGCGAGGTTGCGCACCAGCTTGCTGGTCTGCTTCTGCAGCGCGGTCTTTTCTACCTCAATCGTCTGCAGAGACCGCCCGATCTTTCCGATCTCCGTGTTGATACCGGTCCTTCGGACCTCTATGAGCGCCTGTCCCTGCACAACCAGTGTGCCGGAGAATACGAACGGCTCGTCGTCCCCGCCAGGACGCTGGCTGTCAGCGCTGCCGTCCCATTCGCACTTTCGCACCGGCACGGACTCTCCGGTGAGCAGCGACTCATCGACAGAAAGGTTGGTTGACGAGAGCACGACTCCATCGGCCGGAACTCGATCTCCTTCAGCGATGATCACGGCATCGCCGCGCACGACCTCTCGGCCCGGAATGCGTTTCTCCTCGCCGCCGCGTATCACGCGTGCCCGTGGACTGGACAGGTTCCGCAGCGCCTGGAGAGCATTCTCCGTCTTGCGTTCCTGGTGAAGCGTGATGCCTATCACCACGAACACAAAGCCCAGCAGCAGGAGGGCTTCCTGCAGATCACCCAGAAGAAGATAGATCACGCCGCCAGCTACCAGCAGGAGGAACATCGGCTCGCGTATCACTTCGGCCGCAATCGCGAAGATGCTGCGCGGCTTGGCCGACGGCAGTTCATTCGGGCCGTCGGTCTTCAGTATCCGATCTGCTTCGTCCTGAGATAAGCCGGTAACGCCTCTTATGTCAAAACCACTCATTCTCTACAATACCCTCCGCCAACTACGGTCTTGCGAACCAGGCACTGCGGTCACACGCGCTCGGTGACGCTCAAGCGCAAATCGGGCGATGTGCACCTCTGAGAAGGGTGCACATTGTCCCGTCAGCCTTTCGTTCGCCTTGAGCAACACCAGGATGGTGTTGGAGACCGCTGACGGCAGCGCCACGCCTGTTTTCCGCCTCTGTTGATCCACGTGCTACCCCCTATAACGTGAAAAGCCCCACGGGACTTTAGCAGTCCCGCAGGGCTCAGATAATCCTGCTGCCCGAACCTAAGCATTCGGGCCCAGCCGCGCTCCACGATTCCCGGAGCCGCCTGTTCTAAGCGGAGTATACCCGACACAGATCGGCTTGTCAAGAGCGCGACGGGAGATCACTCCGATTGGCTCTCATCGTCGCTGTCCGGAGTCCGGTGCTTCATGCGCTTGGCCACAGCGTCTCTGAGCAGGTACTCCATCTCGGCATTGACGCTCCTCAGATCCGCCGAAGCCAGGCGCTGGATGTCTTCCCAGAGATCGATGCTGATCCGCAGGGGGAAAGCTTTCTTCACTATGCTACCTCAACAACCGCCCACCCCGTAGTGGCCGTGCCTCCGTGCCGGCCAAAGCATGTTGGAGGCCGGCACGGAGGCACGGCCACTACAGGGATGCCCCTACTGGTAAAGCGTTCCGGCGTTGACGACGGGTTGAGCCGCATGCTCGCTGCACAGGACGACGAGCAGATTCGAGACCATCGCGGCCTTGCGCTCATCATCGAGAGGGAGCTTCTTGTACTCCTCCAGCCGGTCGAGCGCCATCTCCACCATGCCGACCGCGCCTTCGACGATCTTCTGACGCGCGGCGATGATCGCGGATGCCTGCTGCCTGCGGAGCATCGCGCCGGCGATCTCGGGCGCATAGGCCAGATGTGAGAGCCGCGCCTCCATGACCTCGACGCCCGCTCGTGCGAGCCGGTCCTGGAGTTCCGCCTGGAGGGCAGCGCTGACATCATCCGTGTTCTTTCGCAGAGACGCGTGCTCGTCCTCGGCGTCATAGGGATAGAGAGATGCCAGGTGCCGGACCGCCGTCTCGCTCTGCAGGTTGACGTACTGAATGTAGTTGTCAACCTCGAAGGACGCCTCGAAGGTATCCCGCACCCTCCACACGACGATCGCCGCGATCTCGACCGGATTGCCGGCAAGATCGTTGACCTTCAGCTTCTCGCCGTTCAGCGACCTGATGCGCAGGGACACTTTGCGCTTGGAATAGAGCGGGTTGGTCCACTTGAACCCACTTTCCTTGATCGTGCCCCGATAGCTTCCGGCCAGGAGCATCACACTGCTTCCGTTCGGCTCGACAACCACCCATCCGCTTGGGATGAGACTGACCGCGATTATCAGGATCACGCCGAGCACGATGCTCTCAACAGAAAGCGCCCAGATTGCCGCTCCCAGCAGAGCGATGAACAGCACCAGCATCGGCCACCCGGACATCGGCTTGACTTCGACTTCATGCGACATGGCGCACAACCTCCTTGATATTAGGATGATATCGGCATGATATCACTTTTCGTCGCACCTGTCAACAACTTCTTGTGAAAGAATGCGGAATGAACCGCCAAGTCGCCAGGATCGCCAAGGGGAACAGCAAAAGGGAGGGCACACAGGCCCTCCCCCACATATCCGTTTCTGCTTGGCGTCCTCTGCGTCTTGGCGGTTCATTCCGCATTCGGGCTAGTGAATGATGGTCACTTCCCGGGCCCGGACCTGCCGGTAGAGCGAAGTGTCGGGGACGGCGCCCTTGAAGCAGGATGCGATCCCCGTGACCTTGACATACTTGCCCACAGGATTCTCTCCCTGCTGAACCGGAACAGCTCCCAGTACCTTGATCCCAACGTAGGCCGAGTTGTCCCTGCACCCAGAGCCATCATCGATGTAGAAGTATGTGCCGGCGCTGTAGGTCACCTTGCCGAACGTGGTGATCAGCAAGCCAACGTTATTCATGCCAGGGCACTCCAACAACTGCAAGGAGCCGCCGGCTGTCACCCGGCGGTATTCCGCTATGCCTTTCTGTCCGGCCCCCGAGCCTGAGTCATAGAACCAGTCTCCTCCACCGATCGCCTTGTTGGAGAGGGCTATCGGCTCGATGGTCCCGCCGCCGCTTGGGGTCACGACGGTCGCAAGGATGTACTTCTCGCCGGTCGCTGAGGTGCGCGCGGTTCCGGTGGCGGTCATACGCTGCCCCAAGCTCATCCCGTGGGCAGTCTTGCTGACAAGCATACCGGATGACCGGTCATCCGATTCAACATAGAACTGGCCGGTGGAGACCACGTACGTAACAATGCAGTCTATGACCGTGCTCGCGAGGTTGGCCCCCCGCTTGGCAGAGGAAGTGTTCCCCAAAACCGTGTATCCGTTCGCCAGCATGCCACACAAACCGGTCGCATCCATGATGGCCACATTCCAGAGGCCGCCCCCTGCATTGGTCAGGTCCAATGTGCAGTCGATCTCCGCTGGGTTTATGTAAGTAGAGTTGGACATAATGTCGCTCTGCCCTTGCTTGGTCAATCTGACCGTTAGTCCGGGGAAGAAGTTCTGTCCCAGGATTTGGAGGCTGCTTGTGGTATTGACTTTGCCGGAATTCGGCGTCACGCTGGTGATCTTCGGCCCGATATCTGCGCTGGCGACACGGAATCCCAAGGGTCCGTTAGTACCGGCGGGGTACGAATAGTTCCGATGGGACGCACGCTGTGTGAGGCCAACGTCGGTGTCGCAGGGCATGGTCCAATTACCGCCGCTATAGCCGCGCTTAGCGGAAATGGAATCCTGATAAGGGATGGCTTCGTTCCATTCCCCAACGTTGCCGCCCTGATCGAATGTGCCATAGGGGCTTGGCGAGTTCCGGAACTGGCCGACAACAGTGCTGAACTTGCCGTTGTCTATGGGATATGTCCCTGTTGCGCTGTAGTCGTAGTGGTTGGCGTTATTGCCGTTGGGATCGTTCAAATCACGGCCTGGTATCACGTCGCTGCTGGTGGGATAGTCATAGTACCCGGCGTTCGTTCCATGGCCCTTGTAGTAAGCCGCCTTGTACCATTCGTTCTCGCTGGGGATGAACCATTTTGCCCCAGGCTTCCGCACGATGGATTGGCCAAAGGTGCCATTATAGCCATTGATTGCGTAAGCCCCGTCTTCAGTCGTGGAGGCACCTTGGGGCCCTGTAGGCTGGCCGTTATGAAGCCAGTTGGCGAATCGGCATGCATTCCAGAAGCTCACGCAATTGACAGGCCTGTTTGCATAATCCGCCGCCACGCTGTAGCTGTAACTGCCGGAGCTCCCGGAACGCTGAATCTTGGGGCTCCATTCGTAGTCCCACATGCTCGTATTGTACAGCCCGTAGGTGTCGTCGGCAGCGACCGCGTTCAGGAAGGCGGTGTACTGGGCAGCGGTGACTTCGTACTTGCCGATGTTGTAGGTATAGCCCACCGAGCCGTAGCCGGTCGTGCCGTCCTGCATGACTTCGGTGTCCGCCTGATTGCCCGCATCGCCAACTCGAACGGTCTCGATGCTGATAGTCGCCTGAGCCAGCCCGCCGAGGCAGAGCAGTACGAGCGCCAGGAGCAGTCCAAGGTTCTTTCTCAATACCATGTTAATCCCCTCTCAGTCGGTATGTGATATCGCACCCAAATCTCTGGCCGGCAGCCAGAAGCTGCCGCCAGACCAGGGTGGTTGTCGGGGGGTTTTTCCTGATGTCATCGGCCTGGGGCTCTGCTGATCGCAGTTCGGCGTTCAGCGGCAGGCGGATGGCAAGTGCAAAAGCGGAATCGTCGTCGTAGCTGGTCAGTTGTTGCCAATGGAATTTCCAACTTCCATCATCCTGCCTGATTGCCGCGCGCTCTTCTGCCGGGCGGGTGACGAGCACTTTCTCCAGTCTCTCCCCCGGAGGCACCGGCGGCGAGAGCACGGCAGAATAGCTGTACGTGTTCTGGTATCTCAGATCATCGTTATTGTCTTCCTGGGTGAACGCAAGCTCTTCGCCTCTTACACCCAGATACTCGAGAGTGTTGCCCTTGCTGCCACAGAAGAGGATCTGGCTAAGCGGCTCGTCGGATGTATTCACCTGACTGGAAAACGTATAGAGCAGCGGCCTTCCGTCGGTCTCCAGTTCGACTATCTGCATCAGGCTGATCTCTTCCTCCAGCGCGTCGAGGGCAGAGAGAGTCCTTCTCGTGCCATCAAGCCGGCTGCGGCATCTCGGGCACTTCCGCAGGTGACGCTCCATTGCCTCAGCCTCGTCGGGAGGCAGGCATTCATACAGGTAGTCAAGCATGCGGGTTGCATTGAGGTCTGCGCACGTCATCTCCATCACCTCCTCGGCGACGCCGATCGCCTTCTTCAGCCTGCCGATTGCCATGCTCACACGCCATTTGGCAGTGCCCTCGGCGCAGCCGGATTGGTCGGCGATCTCGTTGTAGGTAAATCCGCAGTAGTGCTTCATCAAGAGGGCGGTCCTCAGATCGGGAGGAAGCTCGGCGATTGCCCTACGGATTTCCATCAGCTCCACATGATCGGTCGTGCCGACCGACGAGTCCTGAACTCGATTCAGGTCCCCGGCCTGCTCCTCATCGCCGCCGATCTCGGAGTGCACGTAACGCAGACGCATGTGGGAGAAAAGGAGGTTTCTCGCGATGGTGCAGAGCCAGGCCCGATCGTTCTCCCCCCGGCAGCCGGATATGTTGTTGAGCGCCTTGAGATACGTCTCCTGGAGCAGGTCGTCCGCCAGGTCAATATCTCGGGCAAGGCCGATCAGCATCCGCCTCACGTGCTGCCTGTTTGACGCCCAGATCCGCTCCAGGCGCTCTCGATCGTCTGTTGTCTGCATATTCACCTGAGCCTGCTCCTCATAAGTATAGACGCTTTCATTGTTGGGAATGGTTGGTATGCCCAGACGCGCAATGGGGGAACAGGATGAGTCCCGTTCCCCCATTGCGTCCCAGTATCCCGGCGGTTTCCAATCCGGCGGATTAGCAGTCATCCTGAACTTGATTCAGGATCGCCCCCCGATTCCGCATTCCGCACTCGCAATTCCGCATTCGGACTATCCGTTCGCCGCCTTGAACTGCTTCATGAACGCCACGAGCGCATCGACCGCCTCCTGCGGCACCGCGTTGTAGATGCTCGCCCTCAGTCCGCCGACCGAGCGGTGTCCCTTCAGGCCGATCAGCCCCGCCTTCTTCGATTCGTCGACGAACTTGGCCTCGAGTTCCTCGCTCGGGAGACGCCACACGACGTTCATGATCGAGCGGCTTTGGGTGTCGATCGGGCACTTCCAGAAGTCGCTGGAGTCGATCTCGCCGTAGAGCGTCGCGGCCTTCTTCTCGTTGATCTTCTGCACGCCCGCGATTCCGCCGAGGCCCTGGACCCACTCCGTCACGAGCTTCAGGATGTAGATGCCCCATGTGTTCGGCGTGTTGTAGAGGCTCGTGTTCTCGACGTGAGTGCCGTACTTGAAGAAGAGCGGCAAGCTCTCTGACTCCCGCTCGAGCAGGTCCTTGCGAAGGATCACGAGCGCCAGGCCGGACGGGCCGAGGTTCTTCTGAGCGCCCGCATAGATCATCGCAAACTGGTTCACGTCGATCACGCGTGACATCATCTCGCTCGACATGTCGGCGATCAGCGTATCGACCTTCGGGAACTCGGTGAACCGGATGCCGCCGATCGTCTCGTTTGAGCAGATGTGGAGATACTCCGAGCCCGCGCTGATGTCGAGTTCGCTCGGCTTCGGCGTCCGGGGATAGCCCGCTTCCTTGCCGGACCACGCGATGTGGGTCGAGCCGCCGATCTTCGCCTCCTTGATCGCCTTCGACGCCCAGCTTCCGGTGTCGACGTAATCCGCCGTCTTGCCCGCTCGCCGGAAGCTCATCGGGATCGTGGCGAACTGGAGGCTCGCGCCGCCCTGCAGGAAGAGGACCGCGTAGTCGTCCGAAACGCCCATCAAACTGCGGACGTTCGCCTCAGCCGCGTCGATAATCGCCTGGAACTCCTTCGAGCGGTGCGACAGCTCCATCACCGACATGCCGCTGCCGGCATAATCGGTCATCTCGGCCTGCGCCTTCTCGAGGACAGGTAGTGGTAAGGCAGCGGGCCCTGCGTTGAAATTGTGAACTCGTGCCATTCTCTGCTCCTTCTCGTCGTCATAGTCTGCGAGCATCACTGCGCTCGCCTGCCGATATTCTCCACTCTGATTATTCGACTGCGCGCCGTGAATTCCCTTGTAACAGATTTCACAGATGTCAGTACGCCACTGCTGCGTCAGTCCTCGATCCGAAGCTCTGCCTTGCCGCCGGAGCTGGCGAGCGGGATCAACGCATTCACGACGCCGCTTCTCGATCGGCCGATCTCCGTCCACTCAGTGCCGCCCTCCCTGCGCATCATGAGCCGCGAGCCGGCCGTACAAGGAAGGCTCAAGGTGACATCGTCGGTCGCCTCCAGGGTGTACGAGCCGTCATCGGTCGCATACAACGTCGCGAGCCCGGGCACGATCACCTTGTCGCCGATCCCGTACTCGTAGAGATGGAAGGTCGCCCGGCCGTCGCCATCGGAGTCGGTGAAGATCGGCTTGAGTCCCTCGGCGGTGCGCTTGCTCTCATCGTCCAGCACCACATCGTACCGGACTTCTTCAGGCGCTCGGCTCCCGAATGCGCCTCGGACTCGGAGGGGCGTGTCGCCGGCCTCGTTCTCAATCACCGCGCCCCGATAGAGCGAGTAAGTTGAGTGCCATACGCCATCGAGTTGTGCCAATGCGGCGAAGTCGAGCATCGTCTTGTTCTTCACCACGCCGTCCTCGAAGCCCACCGCGACTCCCTCCGCAAGCAGGCTCGTTGTCCCGAGAGTCAATCGAAGCTTCCCATGCCCGGAGGCCCTCGCACCTACGACCTCGTATGCGTCACATCTCTCCGCACTCTCGATCCGTACCCGCCTGCCGATCAGCGCCTTCGGGTCGCCGATAGTCATGTCTACGGTGATCTCATTCGCGTCGCGGTCAAGGGCAATGATCTTCCCGACATTCTCCGCCCGAGCAAGCCCGATCGAGGCATCCCTCGCGATGAGAAGTTTCCCACTCGACAGGAAGAGCCGCTCGATCCGCTCTCCATTCCGACGGACCAAGCCCAAATCCCCAATCAGCGCCATGTCACCCAACTTGGCCGATCCGTCCGGTATCCCCGTCGAGAGAATCGTGTCCTGGGCGGCTTCCGTGGTTACTCGGATTCCCGACGGACGGTATCCATCGATCGCCTTCCCCCGAGGCGCAAGACGCTCGATGCCACTGATTACGCGCTTGTCCGAGTACGGCTCGATCACCGTCAGGTACTCGCTCGTGAGCGGCGCATCATCCGTGCGGCACGCGAACGAATAGGTGATCGTGTAGTCATCGGGCTGCGAGGGAGCGCGTCCGTCCGCCAAAACGAGTTCCGTTCCCGGCTCGGGGAGGCCGGTGACGCGAACGTGAACCTTCCGCGCGCCGGCCAAGTCGTAGTCCAGCGACCACGGGGCGGTCACCGTGCCTCTGCGGATGTTCGTGAACATCGCCTGGTAGTCGAGGAGCGGTTTGCCGTCGGGACCGGGGCGGGATGCCTTGTACTCCACATCCTCACCCGCCAGAGTGCCCTTCGCCTGCTGAACGAGCGCCGGTCCATCGTAGACCGGCTCGACCCCCGGGCCGTGCCAACTCTGCCAATGCTCGCCTCCCCCGCGGACCCGAAAGATGTCCGCCATATAGCAATCCTGAGGCGAGAGGTCGATCATAAGGCTCGTCCGCCGGTAGAGCCGCTCTCCCTCGCCCCCCGGGAGAGGGCTGGGGTGAGGGGGCTCTCCGAAGGCGAGGTCAGCGGTACGATATGGGTCCTCCTGCGAGTCGATCATCTCGACCCCATTCGCCAACTGCAGCGATATCAGTCGCCCGAAGTCGTGTATCGTCGGGTTCTTCTGGTCGATCATCACCGTGTTGTGGGTGGCGATGTGCGTCTCCCAGGTGGCGGCGAAATCCCAGGACTTCGGGTATCCGAGGTCGGGGAGAAGCGCCTTGCCGAGCGCCTCGAACCCGAGGTTCAAGGGGTCGCGGTGGATGTGCGCCGGGTGAGCGCCGTAGAACACCCAGAGCGCCTTCTGGTCCTCCTCACTCCCTGACCGGGCGATAGCGAGCCGGTAGCCGTCGAAAAGCTGCGTCTTCCTGGGCAGGAACGTTCCGAGTTTCTTCACGGCTTTGCGAACCTTGTCATCGATCGGCTTGTCGAATACCGACGGGTGGCTGATCTTGCCGGTCGAGTCCATCAGTGTCGTGGCGACGCGGTCATCGCCGTATTGCCGGTAGACGGTCTCGCCATAGCCGCTCAGAAGCGATCGGAGTCCTCTATCGCGGTCGGTCGGATGCAGAGGCTCCGGTCCGCCGCAGTCTCCGACGCCGGGGAAATACCTATCGAGCAGGATCAGGTCCATGAAGTAGCTCTGTGCCATCGCCTTCAGCTTGGGCTCATCCCACATCACGGGGAAACGCGCAGTGTCGATCTGCTCCGGGTGAAGTTTGCGGAGTTGCTCGACCTTCTCCATCGTCGGGAACATCGCCAGCTTGCTGGTGTTGTAGCCGATGCTCTCCGCTCCCCCACCATCCTTGAATAGCGAGTTGCTCGCGAACGTGCGGAGTGGGCCGGTCGATTTATAGTAGAGCCAGTCGATCATCTCGAGCGAGTCCGGCTTGTTCACGCCCTTGACGTCGTCCATCACCAGGGCCAGGGTCGCTGCGGAGTTCTGATGCATGCCGAAGTTGCCGACGATGACGGTATCCTGGAGCGCCTTCGCACCTACTCGGACGATGTTCTCCTCCACATAGAGCCGCAGTTCCGCACCAGTCTTGACAGTCGGGAGTTTGCTCGACAGAAACTCGACCGTATCGGGATCATCGAGGGCGTCGTAGATTCGATCGTAGGCCGCTGCGATCCCCGCTACGTCGCTGCACGACCAGATGTAGTCGGTGATGAACCCGGATCGAACGGCATACGGATACTTGTAGCAGCGATCCGCCTTGTCGGTGGAATTGGGGAACTGCTCGGCGAGTCGGAGCAGGATCACCGCCGCTTTGTGGGCATATCGCTTGTCGCCGGTCAGCAGGTAGAGCTGCGAGAGCCGATCGAGCGCGGGCCGAACGCCATTGAGGTAGACGGCATGGATGTACTCGCCGAGGAAGAAGTAGGTATCGCCGTCCTTCTTGAAGCCGGTCCCGTCGTCCGGGAAGTCGCCGGATGTCAGGTCGCCGGCCGCGAAGTCATTCGAGGGATACCACTCGCCGCCGATCGGGCACTGGATCTTGAAGGGCTTGTTGAACGGGTCGATCTTCCAGGGATGGAAGACGCTGAACTTCTTGATCTCGAGGCCGTGGACCGGGCAGCCCTTGTGCTGGTTGACGTAGTATTCGCGGTGGATGCGCGTGTCCGGCATCAGTTCCCAAAGCTGCTCATCGGGCACATCGAGGAGTTGATCCGCCGACTTCCCGACCTCGCACCACGCGGACTTGATGACATCGTCCTTGAGCCCTTTGACCGTGTCCTTCGCCCACTGGTACTTCGCGATGTTCTCGCGGGCGGTGGCGATCTCGTCATCCGTGATCGCCGTCCGCCGAGTCTTCGCCGATCCGGCCCCGAATGAACTCGTGAGAAGCGCCGCCGAACACAACAGCGCTAAGATGAACAGCTTGGGCATCGTCTACTCCTTACAGAAAAGCCCCGACTCTCAAAGAGAACCGGGGCCTGTTGCGATTTCCAGTCCGGTCTACGCCGCTACACGAATCTTCCCGACATCCGTTACCGGCTCCGGTACGGGCTTTCCTTCGCCTTTCAGCGTTTCCACATAAAGCTCTATAGCTTCCTTGATGAGTTTTTGAACTTCCTCCAAGGTGTCGCCAGCTGCGACACAGATAGGAAGATCGGGAACATGTGCTCCCCAACTCGTGGGGCCTTTTTCGTAGATGACTGCATATTCTTTCATGGTCTGTCCTCCCAACCTGCCTGCTCGTAGATATGCTTCACCGTGCCCATGGGCAGGTCCTTACCCGGATGACCTGCCACCACCACGACTCCCTTGCCCGTTGGATGCTTGAGCACTCGGTGGCTTCCAGCTTGCCGGTCGAGATACCACCCATCCTCATTCAGCCGCTTGATAATGTCACGGACTTTCATGCGACCCACTCAGACGTGATCTGCTTCATAGAGTACCCTACCGGTCGTCAGTATGTCGTGGATGAACGTATCGCCTATCGCCAGCCGCTGCCGGACCTTCTCAGGAGTCCTCACGAGGATGTCAAGAGGGAACTTCGGGCGGAATCTCAGCCGCATTTCGACCGACTTCTCGACCGCCTTACCCTCAAATGGCATCACAATCAGAAGATCGACGTCCGAGTCCTGGGTCGGAGTGCCATGAGCATAGGAGCCGAAGAGAACAATCCGCTCAGGATGGTATGCCTCCGCAATCTGCCGGCTAAACCTGGTTATCTCACGCATGCTGGCCATGACCGATCATTCCCCCGCGGCCGCCGCGATCAGTCCCTTGGAAATCTCCTCGCGCTGGATCTGGTTCGTGCCCTCATAGATCTGCGTGATCTTCGCGTCGCGCATGTACTTCTCGATCGGGTACTCCTTCATGTAACCATACCCGCCGAAGACCTGGAGCGCGTTGGTCGTGACCTCCATCGCCACGTCGGAAGCGAAGCACTTCGCCATCGCGGAGTAGGTCGTCGCTTTCTTCGGTTTCGCCTGATCGATCCACCGGGCGGTCGCATAGATGAGCGCGCGAGCGGCCTCGACCTTCATCCCCATATCGGCGAGCATCCAGCGGAGTCCCTGGAACGACGAGATCGGCTGGCCGAACTGCCGGCGCTCGCGGGAGTACTTCACCGCCAGATCGAGCGCCCCCTGAGCGATCCCCAGCGCCTGGGACGCCACTCCCGGCCGCGACATGTCGAACGTCTTCATCGCGTTGAAGAAGCCGGATCCGGGCCTGCCGAGGACGTTCTCCTTCGGCACACGGCAGTCCTGGAAGATCAGCTCGCGCGTCGCGGAGGCGCGGATCCCCATCTTGTTTTCCTTCTTGCCGAACGTGAAGCCGGGAGTGCCCTTCTCGACGACGATGGTCGATACCCCGCGCGGCCCTCTGGTCGGGTCGGTGACACAGAAGATGGTGTAGATCTCGGCCTCGCCGCCGTTCGTGATCCACTGCTTCGTGCCGTTGACGACGTACTCATCGCCGTCGAGGATCGCGGTCGTGGCGACTGCCCCTGCATCGGAGCCGGCGTTGGCCTCGGTCAGGCCGAATGCCGCGAGCGTTCCACCGGCGATTCTGGGTAGCCACTTGGCCTTCTGTTCGTCACTCCCCGCGATGAGGATCGGCATCGTGCCGAGACCGGTCGCCGCGAACCCGAGGGATATGCCCCCGCACGCCTTCGACAACTCCTCGGTGACGATGCACATGTTCATGATCGGGCTGCCGAGGTCCATGCCCTCGTACTCCTCCGGTATGAAAACGCGGAAGAGGTCGGCCTCAGCGATCGCCTTTGTGATCTCCCAGGGGAACTCGCCCGATTCGTCGAACTCGGCGGATACCGGCCGAATCTTCTTGTCGGCGATCTCGCGGGCGACATCCCGCATCATTTGCTGCTCTTCCGTGAAGAAATAGTCCATTGTTTCTGCACCCCTCTTAGGTTCAAAGTTCAAGGGTCAAGGTTCAACGCGGAGGAGGTTACTTCCTCTGTGGGGCTACCGACAACGAATATCAAACGAATAAGCGAACGTGCCGTGATCAGTTGTCCGGAAAAACCGGACAACTGACATGCGAGCAATTCGCTTATTCGTTTGATATTCGTTGTCGGTCGGGGACTCGCGGAGTACAACCCCGCTAGACAGTGATGCGGGCCGGAGTCCAACTCCGGCCCGAACGGTCACGGGTAGATGACTATTCCCCGTACCGCGCCTCGAGCAGCTTGTTCAGAAACTCGATGTCGTTGCGGATCGTCTGGCGCTCGGCCTTGCAGCGATCGGGGAAAGCGCGGTCGGTCCTGTCCGCGAGCGACTCCAGGGTGCGGAGATACCCCTCCGCGATCCAGCGGGAATGCGGAGTGGCGATGATCTTGTTGAACTGGTCGCGGACCGGATTGAGGCCGGTGTTCGGCTTTCCACAGATGATGAAGCCGGGGTACATCTCGACCGCCTCCTTGAGCACCTCGCGCTCCTCGGGCGTGTTGCCGAGATGGAGGATCGCCTGGCCGATCGACCGCATCGGGTCGTAGGCCTGAGGGTTATACGCGTAGTCGGCGCAGGTCAGCATCGGGAGGCGGTTCCACTCGTTCTGCTGGCAGAGCGGATTGCTCATGTACCCATCGACCACCTCGCAGAGGTCCGAGTCGCGGTTGATCACCGGGCCGAGGTGCATCGTGGGGTTGGCGTCATTGACCGGGTAGTTGTCCCACAGGAATAGGCGGTGCTTCGCGATACCCTTGTACGTTTCGGCGGCCTTGCGGGTAATGTTGCCGACCACGCTGTCGCCGGTCCAGAAGAGATAGACGTCCTTGTCGAGTTCCTTCGCGATGACCTCGAGGTACGCCTTCGCCGCCGCATCGGTCCCGTCTCCCCAGTAGAACGTCGGGCAGAAGATCATCTTGGCATCCGGGTCCTTCGCCTTGAGCCGCTCGAAGATGATGTTGACGACCCGCGACTGGCCGGACGCATCGATCCCCTGGCTGATGTCATCGAGCGAGATGTTGAACCACTTGACGCCGAGCCCCTGCATCCAGGAGTAGTGTTTCCAGAGGTCGTCGATGTCCTTGTCCGACTTGTAGTCGAGCGGGCGCTTGCTGCACAAGTTCGGGTTCATGCTGAAGCAGAACTCGATGCTGTTCTTCTGGCATTGGCGCACGATGTTCTCGTAGGCCGCCTTCTTGGTAGCCGGGAGGTCCTCCCACCAGCGATTGACCTCCGGGTTGCCCCACGCGTAGTGCTCGACGTCGGTCATGCTCCCGTAGCAGTTCTGGAGGAAGTTCATCTTGTACTTGGCGAGCACGGGAATCTCCGAGAGATACTGCTCGGGTGTCCACATCCAGCCCTTGGTGCCGCGCATGCCGAACCCCGGCTTCTGCCCCGATGCGAGCGGCTCGGGGAACTGGCGCTTCTCGGCCGGCATCGTGACCCAGAAGTCCTTGCTCAGGTCGCGGACGATCACGAACTCCTCCGCCCCGACGATGCACTTCGCCACCTGGAACCATGGAGGCCAGCCGAGTCCTCCTTCCTTCTCGGTGCATCGGACGACCAGCGTGTTCTGACCTTCCTTGAGCGTCCCGGCTGGGATGGCGAACTTGATGGTCTTCCACTCCTTCTCGGAGAACTTGTTCGGGCCGCTGAGTATCGTCTTGCCGTTCAACTCGATCGCGATCGCGCACTGCTCCGGGCCGTCGTCATCACGTCCCCTGAGGTGCACGAACATCGGCTGCTGGGGGACCGACTTCGCCTCGAACGTCGCCTGCATCTTCGACCGATCGCCGGTCGGTTCGGCATAGACGTAGTTCACCTGCCACTCGCCGGCCATGGTCGAGCCGTACAGGTCAGCGGCCCCGCCCTTGAAGTCCGTGCCGGCCAACTCCGCCACCGCCGGCCCCGCCTTGGCGTGTGCCATGCCCGCGATCAGGCAGAGTGCAACTGCTGCAAATGCTGAGGTCTTCAGTAGTCTCACGGAACCCTCCTCCAGTGCTCAGGTATTGGTACACAGCGTTCCCAATGCTTGAACTCCACAAAGTAATGGCCCTGGTTGTCTGGCTGGCGCAGGTTACCTGCGTCGTAGAGCGCAAGATCAGCCCGTTTGGCAGCTTGGCTAAGGATGCCTTGCAGAGCAGACGCGTCCGGGTCTTGACGGACAATGTGCAGGCTTTGCTCATGAGGATCTGTAAGACGCACATGCACATAGTCTTCTCCCAGGATTGTCTGAGCATCCTGAGGCTGTCTCTGTATCTGCTCAAGTAGCTGCACCAGGGCTGATTCCGGGTTCGTCCTGGCAACGGCGGCTGCTAGTACGCTGCTCTCGAGCCGACTCTGCGGACCGCGATTGGCGTGCAGAAAGAATGGCTCCCACCACACCTGCTCCAGCCAGTCGCATGCCTTAAGCATTCGCCCCGTGCCCCGGCAGAGCGCAAATGAGTTGCCTACTCCGGGTGTCACGTCCCCGGTTTCAGTTACCTCGAAGCCAGCTTCCCGTATGGTGGCAAGGTAGTCAAGGGCTTCGTCACGTGAAACGAGACGTAACATGGTCACGCGATCATCGGGATCGATCAGACTGTTCACTGCTTGCTCAGCGAAGTGGTCACCATGCGGCCGCACCCCCGACATATACATCTCTTGCTGCTCCGGCGTGATGTCCTCACCCTTGTCTGCTCTAGACATCTCGCCGCCGCTTATCACAAGCAGACTGCCGTGCGCTTCCTCTACATTACAGTATTCCGGCCTGAACAGGCGTAGCAGCCCTCCAGGTCTCCTGCCGTAAAGGGACCGCTTCCTTTGGAGGTAGGGGTCATACCCCCATATCTCATCAGATGGGTAGCTCGACGTATCCAGCCCATAGACCGCGAAGAAGAATCCGTCGATATGACTGGTGTTCAACTGCTTACCGTTCACCGTTTACTTCTCGCCGCCCACTTCTTCCAGACCGCCGGGTCGGAGAGCATCTTGATGTACACCCCGCCGATCACCGGGCGGGAATGGAGCCATGCCCTGTCCAGGTTGTCTGAGTGATACACATCCGCGAGGGCGACGTGGGCCGTCGTCCGGTTGAAGTAGTCGTAGACCGGATCGATGAACGCCTCGAAGTCGGAGCGCGACTCGGCCAGGGTGATCGTCATGATGAGCGCCTCGGTCTTCATCAGCGCCGCACGACCATCGAGCGGGAGGCCGAACTTGTCCTGCTTCGTCTTGTAGTACGCAATCTCCTTGCGGGCGACCTCCGGCGCGAAGAGGTTCAGACCGACGATCCGATCCCATACGAGATTATACTTCTGACTCCACGTCCCGGGCTTGTCGAACGCCAGCCGGTAGTGATCGCCGTCCTGAGCCATCGTGACCCACTTCTGAGCCATTCCCTCCGCGAGAGTGCGGTACTCGGCGGCGGTATCCTTCTTGCCAAGCATATCCGCGAGCTTGGAGTATGCCCCGAGCGCGACGATCGCCTTGATCGAGAGGTTCGCATTGTGCGCCAGGTGGCCCATGAAGTCGTCGGTGCAAAGCTGGTTCTCCGGGTCCATGCCCTTCTCGCGCAGGTACTCGGCCCACCTGGTCAGCACGCTCCAGTGCTTCTCGGCGTAGTCGGCGTTCCCCTCGATCTTCGCGATCGCGGCGATCATCAGGAGCATGTTGCCCGACTCCTCGACCGGCATCTGGTTCTCCTCGGTCCGCTCGCCGCCGCCGTAGACCTGACCGTTCGCCAGCGGATACGTGCCGATGTCGTGCGGCGCGAACGGCCACTTCCACCTCTGAGACGACGCGTATTCCAGCACCGGCGTCAGGTTCGCCTTGAGCAGATCGGGGTTGAGCAGCAGGAAGAACGGCGAGGTCGGATGGATGACATCGACCGTGCCGATACACCCGTTGCTTGTGTTCTCCTTCGAGAAGGCCAGCAGCGTGCCGTCGAAATCCGCGGCGTACCCATGGGCGGCGATACACTGACGGTATGCCGCGGCACAGATCGAGGCGTACTTCACTCCTCCCGCCTTCGTCAGATCGGCGGTCAGCTCCTTGTCGAACGCCGTGCACCTCTTCACGAGCGAGGCGTAGTCCTTTTCGGCGGCCGTGAGCAGTTGGCCGACATCCATGCCGGTCCGACGCCAGTACGGACGCAGCTTTCTTTCCATGAACTCGATCGCGAATACCTCGTCATAGGCGATCAGAACATGCCTAGAGACTGACTCGCTGCCGACCTTGCCGATATCGAATGAGCAGACCATCGTCGGCCACGCGTCGTTCTCGGCGCGCGGCATGCGGAGATCGTCCGATCCGGGAATCTTGCCCGATTTCGCGAATTCATCCCTCGCGACGTTTCCATCCATGATGACGGTATCGGATTCGCCCGGAACCGCCAGGTACACCTGCCCCCAGTCGATCCGCACGCCGTCGCCCGGCCGCTTGAGGATCGGCTGGTCGTCCGTGCCGATGCCGAGGACATCGAGAGCCTCGAGCTTGAACCTGTTCCACTTCACCTGCTGATCGGCGGTATGGACCGCCCACTCCCCGGTGACATCGAAGTAGATCGAGACATCATGCGGCGCGCCATCCGCCGACCGCACCTCGAACGTGACGTAGCTCACCGGCCTGGTCAGCACGTCGATATCGTCGGTCAACAGCGGCGACATGAAGGTGAGCGTCATCTCGATGCCGGCGGCCTCGAACCGGTAGATCGAGCGCGTCGGTGTCACCTCGAGCCCGACCTGCTCCATGACCGGGACCGCGGGGGTGATGCCTGCGAATCGGTATGCCTTGCCGTCGATCCGTGCGATCCCGCCGATCGCATTCACGCCGCCGGTCCAGTGCTTCGACCAGTCGTCGGTGAGGCGGTCACTCATCTGCCACACGCTGAAGTAGGGGTTGTGCGTCACCAGGGGTATCGCCGGCGGCCTGAATGGTTTCACATCCTCCGCTGCTGCGATCCCGGACGCAAGGAGGCACGTGATCACCGTTGCGAGGCCAAGTATCTCTCGTGGGGTCATTACTTCTCTCCCGGACATGCGTTCGGTACGCTCCCATAATGCCACGCCGGGAGAGCGCGCGTCAAGAGTGGTGATGAACTGGAGGGCCTGGCTCGTAGGGAACGGTCGCCGTCCCGTTCCGTGGTTGCAGGCATACAACAGAGCGGAACGGGACGGCGACCGTTCCCTACGAGCCAGGCCCTCCAGTGCTACCTCACGATATCGAACGCATAGAGGTTCCCGTCATACGCCCCGACGTACAGTCGTCCGGCATACACGAGCGGTGACGAGGCGATCGGGGAACCGATGTTGTAGCTGTCGAGCCGCTCTCCGGTCGCGAGTGAAAGCGCATATAGGACGCCGTCGCTCGCACCGATGTATACTTTGCCGTCCGCGATCGTCGGCGTCGAGTTCACATCGCTGAGTCCGCGCTTGTACGGCTGCAACGACGACAGGCTCGGGCCCGTAATGAAGCTCCAGATCAGCGCTCCGTCCTTGGTGGAGTACGCGCACACCCGGCCATCTGCGGTGCCCACCACCATCTTGTCGCCGGAGACCGCCGGCCCGGAAGCGGTGTCGCCGACCTTGTCCGTTCCGGTCCATACCACCGTTCCGGCCGCCGGATCGACCGAAGCCGGGAGGTCGTCCTTGATCGTATAAACGAAGTCGCCGGAAGGGGCGCACCCGTTGAACCTGCCCGGGATGCCCCAGAGCGGGTTACCCTTCTTCGCATCGAAGGCATGTGCCCCGACTCGGGTCATCATCAGCAGTCGCCCGTCGACCACGGTCGGGATGACATTTCCGCTCGGCCACCAGTCGCTCTTGGCCAGGGTTGTCGACCACATCGGTAGACCGAGTTCCTCTTCGAAAGCGGCTATATACGATACCCCGCCGACATAGACGAATCCGTCAGCAACCGTCGTTGCCGCGGTCTCCCAGCGCTCTCGCTCCGGGTCCAAATCCACCGACCATCGAGGTTTTCCGTTCATGCGGTCGAGCCCGTAGAGCCGGCCCGCGACCGAGGTGGCGTAGATACCTTTCGGGGAGATCGCCACGTTGTTCTTGATCGCGCTGTCGGTATGGAAGTGCCACTCGTTCGACAGGCCCTCGTCGAACACCCGGACGCCGGAGTCCTTCAGGTCGCCGGTATCGTTGACGCCGATCGCCACCATGCCGTCCTGGGCCTGCGGAGACGACAGTGTGATGAAGCCTCCGGTCGGCGCAACCGCTACGAGACTCAGGACAGGATGCTCGCCGGTCAATGCCTTCCCAAGCTGGAAATCGGCTTCTGCTCCCCACCGATCGCCCTTTGTGTCACGGATCTCCGCGATCACGTGCTGGGGAGTCTCGAAATCCTTGGATGCGGCGATTTCGCCGACCCAACTCCACGCGCTCGCCCGCTTGAGCCGAACACGACGGTTGCCGATGGCACACTCAACCGAGGTCACCTTGGCACACGAATCGTACGCGTTCACGACGACTTGAAGCTTGCCGTTTCGAGGCGAGGGTGAACCGGACGGACTGACTACGACGGCATGATGCTTGAAGCCGCCGAACCGCAGCTCTGATGTGACTTCATCGCCTGCGACATCCACGATCCGGAAGCTCCGGGCCGTTCGGTCGATCCCTCCGAATCGCAGTGGAGGCGTGTTCAGATCGAGCACTCCGCCACTCTGGCGCGCGCGGTCTCCATGCCAGTGCCCGCTGAGTATGGCAGACGCTCCCACGCTGTCCAGGTAGTCCATCTGCGCCTCGGTCGGCAGATAGTGCATCGCAAAGATGCGCCGGCTTCCCTTAGGCGCAAGTGCCAGGTCCTTCGCGATCCATGCCTTCTGCGCATCGTCGAAGGCCATGGAGTTCACGACGACGAGGTGGCAGTTGCCCACGTTGAAGGAGTAGTATTCCGGCCCGAGGATGCGCCGGTAGTTCGCCATGGATTCGGCATTCGAAGCATCGTGGTTGCCGGGGACGTTGAAGACCGGCAGCCTCGAAGTCCTTATGCCGCGTGCGTAGTTATCGAACTCGGGCACGTTCTTGCCATTGTTGACCAGATCGCCGGTGGCAAGGACGAACTCCGCGCCGGGGTCGAGGGAATTGATCTCATCGAGGTCCTCGACAAGAGTGCGAACAGTGGCGTGATCGGTCACATGAATGTCGGTGATCTGCGCGAACCGAACCGAATCAGCCCTCGATGCGATCCACTGTCTCAGTGGGAAATCAAGGGTGGTATCTGTCTCGATCGCCTTGTAGAACGACTCGGCCGCTCGGTAACCCCTGGGCAGCGAGACAAACACGATCCTGCCGGGCTCGGTCTCCAGGCGGTATTCCCCCGAGGCCGGGGTGACAACCACCAGCCGCCCGTCCGACACCGCGACACCCGCGATCGCGTTCTCGCCGGGACTCATCGCCCCATCGTTGTCCTTATCGAAGAACACCCTGCCCGAGACGGTCACAGCCAGGCAGGGGCTCGCAATCACAAGGGCAACCAGCCCAATCAACCAAGCCCTTCGGATTCGCATCAGCCCTATCTCCTTCATGTCATCAACTCCCATACTCCCACACTCCCATACTCTGCTACTGCAACTTATCCGCCAGGCGTGCGTACTCCGCCTTGATCTCATCGGAGGAGAGCGCGGTCGAGTAGAGACGGACGCCGGTCATCCGGCAGTCGGTCTCGAAATCCGGGCCGGGGTACTCGTACCGGCCGATGTAGAGGCTGAACGGCGACCCCGTCATCCGACCGCCGGCGAGCAGCCGTCCGACCCGCTGTCCGTTCAGGTAGACCGCCATCTCGTATCCGTCGTATGTGCAGCCGATGTGATACCACTTCCCGGCGCTGACCGATCCCGCATCGACCGTCCCGACGCCGTCCAGGAAGAAGCGGACCTGGCCACCGAGTATCTGCACGAAATAGCCGTTGACATTCCACAGCCCGTGCGAGAGGAGCACCGGTATCACCCCCGGCTTCTCGAGCTTCACCCACATCTGGATCGTGATCTCCTCCGCCGGGCTGAACTCCGCCCGGTTCGGGACCATGACGTGATTGCCGTTCGTGAAGTGAGCCGCCGGGACGCCGTTGACCGGCTCGTATGCGGTGACGCCTCCCCACGAACCTGCCGGGATGCTCCCATCGAAGTCGAACGAAAGTATCAGGCCTAGGTCGCCCTTAGGAAGCGCCGAACACGACACCGGGTCGGATGCCTTGCCCTCGACGCCCTGCCGATCGAGCGGCGCAACCTTGTAGGAGATCGGCTGCCCCGGTTCGGCGGCGGTGACGTAGAGATGACTCCGCCATCCATCGGCGGGAACAGGCTCATCGGCGTTGATCAGCTCCCACGGCCCATCCTGCGCCGATGAGCGGTATACATGGAAACCCTTCACGCTCAGGCCGGCCCTCTCCCATCGGAGGCGAACCTTGCCCGCACCGGGGGTTGCTGTGACCACGGGAGCAGCCAGCTCGCTCGGCTCAGGAGCCTTGATCGACGCCGAAACGATCGGCTTGGCATCCTTCCCGACCGGCGTGACCGAGTACCGATACGATGCACCGGCGTCGACGCCTCGGTCCTCGAACCAGGTGTCGCTCGTCGTTCCGAGGAGTGTGAACTCACCGTCACCGTCCGCGCGCCTGATCTCGAAGCGCCCGACCGATCCCATCCACCGCAGGACGAGCGATCCTCCGTCGCCCGGCTTGACCGCCAGGTTCGAAGCGATCGGCGTCACGGGCTCAGGCGCATCGACCGCCGGGGTGGAGGTCACGTGGGGGATGATCGCGACCTGATGCCACATGTCCGGTCCCGGCCAGCGCTCGATGAGCTTCCCGGATGCATCGACCAACTCGATCGCATATTCAATTCCATACTCCTGCGGGGTCATCGTGCCCTCGAAGTATCGGGGAGACAACCGTTCCAGCATCGATGATTTCGTACTCTCCTGGCCGACTTCGCGGGAGTTCAACCGCATCTGGCATCCATCCCTGTGGGCAACGACTTTCACCGGCATCGGCTCACCGGAAGACCATACGGTGTTCGCATTGATGGGGGACAAGGCGGTTGTCGTATTTCGGATCGCACGTTGAGGAACCACCGCCGGCGGCTTGCCGCTGAGAGCCGATAGTTCGCGCTCCACTGCTCGATATGCCGCCCAAGCCTTGGTGTTGACGGTTGCGAGCACCCCGAGTTCGCCTTTGTTCGTTGTCTTTCGGGCGAGTGCATCGAGTTCCGGCTCAAAAGTGCATGCCTCCAGCTTCGAGAGTGCCTGGGATGCCAAAATCGACGCCCGATCCCCATCGCCGTCCTGGATTGCCTGACGCGCGTCGATCAGCAGCCGGTTGACCTCGCCCGCCGGCCCGAGCTGGTCCGATGTCCGGGCGTAACCGAGCGCCCATTGAGCGGTGTTGATGAGATACGTCACCCGCTCAGCCTGGCGGGCGCACTCGGGCTTGCGGGCCAGATCGTCGCGCACCGCCCAGAGCCGCCACATCGTCTTCTCCAGCCGCTCGATCTTCGCCGGGTCGGTCGGAGATCCCCAGCCGAACGTTCCACATTCTGCTTGCCCACCACCGCCGACGAGCCGATATCCGAGCGACTGCCACTCCAGCAGGATGTCGGTCATCGGTGCGATATGATCCTCGCCGAAACAGCGCGCCGCATAGTCGGCATAGAACTGATCGAGGGTCAGGTCGGGGTTCCAGGCGAACTGCGACATCACCGCGTGCGACTCCTCGACGTCCCGGGAGCGCCAGTGGATACCGAGGATGCCCTGACTCCCCTTTGCGAGCGCATCACGGCACGCGCCGAGCCAGTTCTCAGCGTTCGGTTGAGGATGCCACTGGTCGCCGTCAAACTCGAACCACGGTATCGGCCAGTACTCGCGTCCCTTCGAGAGCTTCCCGTAAGCCTCGCTCACGGTGGGCGCTACGACGATGTCGTCGAGCGCCGAGAAGATGATGTCCTTCGGCACGAGCTTGTCCATACCCGTGTACATGTCGGAGAAACGCAGGTGGTGATCGCCGCCCCAGCCCGAGACGACGAGCCGGATGTTCGGCGCGGTCTCCTCCATGATGCGGTAGGCTTCCTTCGTGTAGATCGTCATGCGCACGGCCTCGGTGATCCGGCGCGGCTCCCCGAGGTAGGCAAAAGTCGGCTCGTACTTGCGGTAGTATGCGCCGAAATCGGTGTCCAGGGGCAGCGGATCGCGCCCCCGAAGTCCCTGGGCCTCGGGCTCCCATATCCAGATGTAGTCGAGCATCGGATACTGAGCGACGAGGTGCTTCAGCCGCTTCTCCAGCCGCTCGATCGAACCCGGATCGGTCGGATCGGCATCCCCCGTCTCGAACCCGACGCATATCTTCAGCCCGCGCGCCTTGCCGTAGTCGAGCGCCTTCGCCAGCAGGTCCTGTGAGTCCTTGATCGAGCGCTCGCGGTCATCGCGGTAGAGCGACGGCTTCGATCCGAAGTAGTCGTCGCTGAAGTACTTGCTCGTTTCGCCGCCGAACTCGCTGGTCTTCATCGGAGCAGTGCCCCAGGTGCTGACCGCCGTGCTCACGACCGGCTCGCCCCAGACATACTTGCCGTCCTCCTGGTATCCGGCGAACGGCTCGGCGTCGTAGGAGTGGAAGCCGATGAAGTTGTTCTTCGTCTTCACCAGGTTGTCGAAGAACCAGGCGTAGTCCTCGAAATCCCATGCCGTCGGGCTGTCGAAGAAGTTGTACCAGGGCAGCGTGCCCCTGATTTTGAACGCCGGCTCGCGGGATATGTCGAGATCGAGAAGCTTGAACGGTTGCTTGAGCGGGATGGCATCGCCGCCGAGGTAGAAGCCGAGTCCGTACTCCTCCAGCAGCGAATATGCGCCGTAGAGGACGCCGCGCGAGGTCTTCCCGGTGACCAGGATCACCTTGCGCTTCCCATCCTGAACGGTGCGCACCCGATAGCCCTCGTCCCCAAGGCCGGACACATCCGGCCCGAGACGCTTGATCAGCGGGTTCGAATCCGGCGTCCCGACGGCGATGATGTCCCCTTGCGCGCCGTCCCGGATCGGAAGCAGCTCGCCGGTCGCGGCATAGAGGTACTTCTGCAGCTCCTTTGCCGCGAGCTGATCGAGCGCCGACGCGTTCTTGCCGATATCTATTCCGCCCGACCACGCCGCCTGCGCCGCCAGCACCATTATCATGAGAAGAAGAACATACCGCATGTTTTGCCACCCCACGTGTCTCATAGGTCCCATAAGTCCCATACGTCCTATTGGCCGAGCGTGACCACAATCCCTTTGCAGGAGGTGCCCGCGTGACCCTCGAATCTCTTGGCGGGAGGGACAACATCATGGATGCAATCGAGTGCTTGAAGACCAGAAGAAGTATCCGGGCCTATGAGAACAAGCCCGTGACGAAGGAAATACTCGAGGACCTCGTCGACTGCGGACGGCTAGCCGCGTCGGCAATCAATATCCAGCCGTGGGCCTTCATCGTCATAACTGATGCGGCCATAAAGAAGCAATTGGCCGAGATGACCGATCACGGCATGTTCATCGAGCATGCGGGGGCATGCATCGCCGTCTTTTGCCAGGAGGGCAAGTATTACCTGGAGGACGGCAGCGCGGCGACTCAGAATATCCTCAATGCGGCGCGCGCTCACGGGCTCGGCTCATGCTGGGTCGCCGGCGACAAGAAGGACTACGCGCCGACGATCGGCCGGATGCTCGGCGTGCCGGCGGACTACAAGCTGGTCTCGCTCATGGCGATCGGCTACCCGGCTCAGACTCCGAGTCCGGCGAAGAAGCCGCTCTCCGAGGTGCTCCACTGGGAACGATTCAGCGGATAGACAGGAGTAGACCGGTCAGGCGCGTCCGGGTCTGCTCCTTAGACTTGCTGTTCGATTCATGACATGTCGGCATGCCGCCCACATGTCGATAATCGGTTGCGCAATCGACATATTGCATCAACGTGTCGGTGCAACCGACACATCAGCCCGATAGCAGACCATAGAGACCTACGTTGAGAAAGAGGTTCTCGCGTCCGACTCGAGTGGATTTGAGGACCCCTATACGCTCCAGTTCATGCAAGTATTCGGCCGCAGTCTGGCGCTTTGCGATGCCCGCATCGACCAGGAACTCCACCTTTGTGTATGGCTGTCTAAACAGCTGCTCTACAAGATCGCTTGTGTAGATTCTTGGCAGTTCGCGCCGCACGATCTCCCTCGTCTTGGACATGAGTTCGCGGATATCGAGAATGCGCTTGCGTGTGAAGCTAGCCGTATCTTCTACTGCCTCAAGCATGTAGAGTATCCACGGCTCCCACTCCTGAGCCTCGGTCACTCCTCGAAGCAGCCGGTAGTAGTCACTCTTATTCTGGATGATGTACCGGCTGAGGTACAACACCGGCAGGTCAAGAAGCGATTCCTGGATCAGATACAGTATGCCGATGATTCGTCCGGTTCTCCCATTGCCATCAGAGAATGGGTGGATCGCCTCGAACTGGTAGTGGGCTACTGCCATCTTTACCAGCGAATCCGGCCCATCCGAGGAATGGATGTACTCCTCCAAATTGTGCAGTTTGCGCCTGATGATATCCTCGCCCTCAGGTGGAGTGTATATTGTTTCGCGTGTAGCGGAACTGGCGATCACGGTACCAGGCAGGGTCCGAATGCCAGCCTGATTCTCTCCGATCATGTTAACGATGTGCACGAAGACGTTTGTGGACAGAACAGGCCTGTTCCTCAGGTCATGGAAGCCCGTCCATAGTGCCTGGCGGTATCGAATCACTTCCTTGGTCGCCGGGGCGACACCGGCCTGAGATGATGCGGACAGCGCCCTGAACAGCGCATCATTCGTAGTGACTATGTTCTCGATCTCCGAACTGGCCCGTGCCTCTTGAAGGATGATTGAGTTGACGAGGATGTTCTGGTCCGGCAGCGTCTCTCCCAGTCCCTTCAGCTCCGCCAGCGCCCGCGCCGCAGTGATCGCCTTCCTGAGTACTGCTACCGTTTCGATGTCCTGCGTGGGTGGCAGATCGGGCAAATCGTTGTAGGGAATCAAAGGATTGTATGCCATGTGGTTATGTCCTGTCAGATAGCGCCTTGAGCTCGCCTACTACATGTCGATTCATCATACAATAATCGACATGGCATGTCAAACATGTCGATTGCATCGACACCTGGAATGAACCCGCATCCGGAGGAGGTGAACACGTCTCGTGCCGATCTGCCCCTACTCCCTCGCGGTGATCTTCCCGCCACGGTGGAAGACGCCAGCAGTCAACCCGCGATCTGAGGCCATCCGATCGAGAAGAAGCTCCTGGGGCACGGCGCACGCGAGTGAGAAAAGCTCCGAGTCGCCCGGCCTGAGGACGATGCTCACCATGTTCTGATGACCCTCGACCTCGACGGCAGTCATAAGCACGACCTTGCTCCCCAGTTCCGCCATCTCGCGCGCCATGCCCCTCACAAGGGCGCCGCCGGTTCCCTCAGGCGCAAACATGATGGCATAGTGGCCCGGGCCCGCGACCTCGAATGGCCCGTGCCTCATGCTTCCGCCAGGCATCGCGGTCGTGAAGAGATGCGCTCCCTCCTGGAATGTAAGCGCTGCCTGCCTCGCCGCGGCCATCGTCGGCCCGCGCGAGATGAAGTAGACGGTCTTCGCGTCCCTCAGCAGGTCGGCGGCTTGATCTATTGCTTCCCTGCAGCCGTAGGGGAGGCCTTCAACGGCCTCCCGGGCCGGGAGGCCGTTGAAGGCCTCCCCTACGGCTGCAGGGAAGCGGTCCATCCCATCGGCGACGCTCTGCAGATCATCGAAGAGCGGCGTCCAATCCTGGCAGGCCAGCGCCCGGCTGAGGAGGAGCAGCACCGCCATGCTATTCGTGTAAGTCTTGTTCGAGATCGTCGCCTCGTCACCGGCGCGCATCGGAAGATCGATGCGCGAGCGCCAGGCCATCGTGCTCCCGGAGTCGTTTGTCACCGAGATCAGACCTGTATGCTCCCTCAGGCGCTCGACGACGCTCCGGGTCTCGATGCTCTCCCCCGACTGCGAGATGGCGACGACCACGTCATCGTCTCTGATGCTGTCCATCCCGCTGTGAAGCAGTTCGCCTGCCTCCCACATGACCACCGGCGCCGCAAACTTGTCCCCGAGGTAGTCGCGCACGACGAGCGGCACGAACTCCGAGGTCCCCATGCCCGTGAAGATAACGCTCCTCGGCCGCCGCGATGCCATTCTGCCCGCGCAGGTCAGCAGTTCACCGCCTCTGCTGCTCCGATAGAACTCGATCAGGTCGCGCAGAACCTTGCCCTGTTCAGCAACTTCATCCAGGAAAGCCATCGTTCTCCCTCCATTCTGCGCATATTGTAGCTGGAATGCGCCCGCTTGTCACGAAGGAAATTCGACCCGGTGAGCGGAAACCTGTAGTGGCCGTGCCTCTGTGCCGGCCAGCGGGGGTCAGGCCGGCACAGAGGCACGGCCACTACGGATAGGCACCACACCGGAGGAACACAATGAACCGAATCATCATAATCGCCCTTGCGGCGATCATCCTGCTCGGCGGGATGGCATCGGCGGCTCAATACCGCGAGCTGTCGGCGGATACCTACATGGACAAGATGAAAGGCGGATGGCTCGGCCAGGCGATCGGCGTCGTCTACGGCGGACCCACCGAGTTCAAAGCGAAATACCGCATCTTCGAGGAGGAGATCAAGCCCTGGAAGCCCGCGCGCATCGTCGAGTCCCTGGGCCAGGACGACCTCTATGTCGAGATGAGCTTCCTGGAGGCGATCGAGGAATACGGCCTCGACATCACGAATGAGCAGGCCGGAGCCGCGTTCGCAGACACCGAATTCCCACTCTGGCATGCGAATAATGAAGGCCGCGAGAACGTTCGCAAGGGAATCATGCCGCCGGATTCCGGGGATGTCAAGAATAACCCGCACTGCGACGACATCGACTTCCAGATCGAGGCTGACCTGTTCGGCCTGCTCAACCCCGGGATGCCCCAGTCGTCGAACGCCATCTGCGATCGCTTTGGCCGAATGGTGAACTACGGTGACGGTCTCTATGGCGGGCTGTTCGTTGCGGCAATGTACTCCCACGCGTTCTTCGAGACGGACATAGAAAAGGTGATCCAACTGGGCCTGAAGTCGATCCCGGTCGGGAGCACCTACTCGATGTGCATCCGCGACGTGATCCGGTGGCACAAGAAGAACCCGACCGACTGGCGTGCGACCTGGCAGCTCATCGAGACAAAGTACGACCTGCGTCCCAGCGGACGATGCTCTCGAGTGCCGGAGATCAACATCGATGCCAAACTCAACGGCGCATATATCATCATGGGCCTGCTGTACGGCGATGGCGACATCGAGAAGACGCTCGAGATCTCGACACGCTGCGGCCAGGATTCGGACTGCAATCCCTCGAACGCGATGGGCATCCTGGCGACGATCAAAGGGATGAGCGGCCTCCCGGAGAAGTACACGTCCGGCATGCCCGCCATGGCCGGGAAGCAGTTCAGAAACGTCCACTACACCTTCGATGATGTTGTGGAGACGACCGCGAAGTTCGCCCGGGAGCAGGTCACGCGCGCAGGCGGATCAATAGACATGGTGGGCGGCCGGGAAGTGTTCCGGATCCCAGTCCAGCATCCCAGGGCCGCGAAGCTGGAGCGCTAGACATCTCTATCAGTCGTCTACACAGTGGCTTCGAAATGCTGAAACATCTCGGGGCCACTGTCGTACTCACATACTGAGATACCAATTCACTGACCTACCGACTGATCGACAGGAGTGATCACCATGCGTGCGGTCTTGCTTGCTGTAGTGCTCACAAGTCTGTTTGCCTCAGTTGCCTGCGCCAATGATACCGCCCTCGGCGCGGTCGGAGGCGTCCTCCAGCCGATGAATCAGCACCCATCGGTACAGATGGTCTCCGAGGAGATCCATATCAAGCTCATGCCGGACGATGTCGCCGTGACATGCAGGTTCGTCTTCAAGAACACCGGCGGGCCGGTGACCGTCAAGATGGGCTTCCCCGAGGATCACGGCGGCGGAGGCGGAAGCGGGTTCAAGTACTTCAACTCGAGGGTGGACGGCAAGCCCGTGAAGGCCAGGCACGAGCGAGGCAAGTGGACAGACGACACTGAAGGGCGTGACTGGTACGTCAAAGACGTGCGCTTCGAGCGTGATCAGACCCGCGTTGTCGAGGACTCGTACGGCGGGATGGCGGGCTCCGACAGCATGGGGGAGATCCGCTACGCGAGGTACGTGTTGACCACCGGCAAGCCCTGGCTAGGCAAAATCGGGAAGGCCGTCATCACGGTGGACACGTCCGCTATCCGCGATTACCAGACGATTCGCGCCACTCCGAAGGGCTACTCGCGGAAGGGCAACACCATCACGTGGACCTTTACCGACTTCGAGCCGAAGGAGGACATCGACATCCCATACTGGCCCGGCTTCTCACGTATGGTGATAGATGGCCGAGACTTGTCGACCGATTCCAACTTCTTCATAGGGGAGAGAGGTCCGCTCGCATTCCGTGCAGTCGAAGGTAAGCGAACGTGGCCGGTCGCTTCGCGCATCGAGAAGGGAGTACTCGTGGCTCCTGCCGGCCTACTGTATGCTCTGCTTGGTGTGCAGGCGAGTGTCGCGAAGGACGGTCGGACGGCCACGGTCAGCCATGGGAATCGGAGTATCCGAGTGACCGTCGGCAGCCGGACCGCGGTGATGGGCGGCGAGCAGATCAGGCTTCCGATGCCGGCCTACCTCTACCACCGGGAGCTGATGGTTCCGGTTGCTGCAGTGGGCAAAGCACTCGGCGCGAAGGTCCGGTATGACTACTCGACAGGCAAGGTGCACATCAAGCGGCTGAAGCCACTCGACTGACCCCGCAGTCGTTCGCAGACTCGAATTGCCGACGAATTTGACTTTTCGCGATCCTACGCAGTATACTACGCTTTGGCGTATCGCCCAAGAAGTATTTACACCCGCATTTGAGCAGGAGGTTTACGTCTATGAGACTCGCACTCCAGGCGGAGACGAGGAAAGATTTCCGCAAGAGCTACACCAAGAAGCTCCGAAACGACGGCAAGATACCGGCGACGGTCTATGGCAAAGGCCTTGAGTCGAAGTCGCTGCAACTCGAACTGGAGGCAATGGTCCAGCTTCTCAAGACGCCGGGCGGACGGCTTGCCCTTATCGACCTCAAGGTTGATGGCAAGACCGAGAAGGCTCACCCGGTGATGATCCAGACGATCCAGCGAGAGCCGATCGGCAAGAAGATCAGGCACGTGGATTTCCATCGGATCTCGATGGATGTAGCGGTCACGGCACTCGTTCCGGTCACGCTGGTCGGTACGGCTGCAGGTATTATCGAAGGCGGAGTCGTCGAACAGCCCACGAGCGATCTGCACGTCAAGGCGCTTCCGGACAGGATCCCGACGCACATCGATGTGGACATCTCGCATCTCGGAGTCGGTGACTCCGTCCATGTGAAGGACATCCAACTCGGAGAGGGCATCGAGATCATCGCCGCGGAAGATAACGTCGTAGTCCAGTGCCGCATGCCGCACGTTCGGGCCGAGGAAGCTGCACCTGAGGTCGAGGAAGTGGCAGAGGCTGCTGCTGTTGAGCCTGGCGCAGAAGAGAAGACCGAAAAGGCTGAGTGATCTGATCCGGCGTTCAGTCCCGCCGCCCTCTTCGGAGAGGGCGGCGGGGCAACTAACCTTCCCTGCTTCTCCCACCGCAGTAGTATGAGAGCGCCGACAACTCGGCAACCACATCCACATTTCGCACGATGATCCCGGAAGGCGCCACGAGTATCGCCGACGTCAGGTTGAGGATCGCCTTCACTCCCGCCATCACCAGCGTATCTGCGACGACCTGAGCCTCCTCCGCCGGAACGTCGACCACCGCGCCCTGTGCCCCAAGTGACCTGACCTTCTCCGAAAGCGCACTGATCGGATACACCTTCATCCCGGCAACGATCTGACCGGCGGAGGCCTCATCAGTGCTGAAGACTGCGGTGACGAAGCAGTTCTGCTGTGCGAACCGCTCGATCAGCGAGGGGTCCTCCGCCAGCCTCTGCGGGCCGACCCAGACGATCGTCTTGGAGTTGTCCAGGTGGAGAATCTGCTCCAGGTGGTCTCGAAGGAATACCGTATCATAGCCGATCGAGGGCCTTCCGAACGCGCCGAAATGGCTGAGATCACGCCTGATCAGGCCGGGCTTCACTCCCACCTTGCGCCCTATGTCCTGAGATGACACTCGGTTGATCTCCTGATCGAGGAAACCGTTCAGCGCCACAAGGTACCACCGCAGACGGGTGACCGTCCGGTCGGATACCTTCCTCTCACCGGGCGCGGACGGCTCGACAGTTTGTCTGGACCCGTAGAAGTCCGCGAGCTTCCTGCTGAAGTTCCGCGGCTTTTCGAACTGCTCGCGGACGGGGCATGCCATTTCGAGATTGTGTGGGAAAGGACAGACGGTTGACGTACATGAAGTGCAGGATGCGAAGCCTTTGGTCTGAGTACACATGAAGATAGCACACGGCTCCCGGCCGTCAGACTTGACGATGAGGTTTCCCGCCTCGCATCCGGGACAGCGTCCCTTGACAAGATGGTTACAAGTATTGCAATCGAAGATCCCACAATGAGCAAATTCCACGGCGCTATCCCCTCTTTCTCATGCCTCTTTGTGAAATATTGCACAATTAGGCTTCCGCGTTTGTGCAATATTGCACAAACTCACCACCATTATATGCCGTCGCCGGAAAAGTGTCAAGCGGTTTTGTGCGAAAAGTAACCACTTGTGAAAAAAACAAGTACCTGGTAATAATACCAGTTTTTGCCCCGGAGGTATTGACGGTTGACGAATTCGGTTGTAGACTAGTAGCGTGCAACCCGAACCGACCCAATGCTGCTCCATGCGTGGGCAGGTCGCTGGGCGGAATCGGGTGGTAGAAGAGGGTCACCTCGATGTGATCCCACGGTACTTGTTGTTCCGCCGCATAGGCGGAAAGGAGAAAAAGATGAGAATACGAGCAACAATTGTTGCAACAGTCATCCTGCTGCTGGCGCTGTCGCTTAGTGCACATGCCGTCATCAACGTGGGTGACTCGTGGTCCTACTGCCTGAGAGCGCCCGGCCAGTCCGGTGTCACAGCTGCGGTTATGAACCCCGAGTTCACATTCGTTCGGCGCCGTCGGCAACAGCTCTGCTGCATTGGCTACAAGCCTGGGAGTGCCGGCGCTCGAGTACGGCCTCTACATCAGCAGCAACGTTCCCGTTGTTGGCGTGAGAACAGGCACGTGGACGGTGGGCCTGCCGGCCGCCGGCACGTATCAGGTATTCGTGGCCTGGGGTGCGACCACCAGCGGCAAGACGAATGCCAAGCATGTGGTCACCTACGACGGAGGGACGTCTACTTCGCTCCTCGACCAGCTTGCTGCCGCGAACAAGAACGTCTGGAACTCGCTCGGCACGTTCCACTTCCTGACTGGCGCCGGCAATGAAGCCAAGGTAAAGCTCACGAACGACAATCAGAGCACCAGTGGCTCCCTGTACCTGGGCGCAGTCAAGTTCCAGGTCGTGACGCTCGATCCCGTTCCTGAGCCGAGCAGCCTGCTCGCACTCGGAACCGGCCTCGTTGGAATGCTCGGCCTGATCAGAAGGCGCAGAGCCTAAGAAGATCCCGCACGAAATAGTACGACGAAAACCGCCGGGCCCCAAACCCGGCGGTTTTCTTTTTGCGGGAGTGTTCTCCGGTTAGCGACCTACCGTCAAGCATTACGCTCCAGCATGTCGGTGTAGATTCCCGGCTTGCTGTCCGGGATGATCGTCGCGCCGGAGCACTTCTCGTAGAATCCGGTCGGCCCTGCGCCGCCGATGATCGCGTAGGCGTACCCCATCTCATACATCGCCCTCAGGCAGGCGAGATAGAGCGCCTTGCCGATCCCCTTCCCCCGGTACGACTCCAGGACGCCCGTCGGGCCGAAGAAGTCGCGTCGGGTGCACTCGTAGCATGCGAACCCGATGATCTTTTTCTCGTGCGTGGCGATGAAGCAGCTTCGAGGGTGCTGGTAGCAGCCGATCATCGCCTCATCCGCCCATAGCTCAGAGAAGTTGTCGAGCACGAACCGCCGAAGTGCCGATCCCTCGTACGACGCGACTCTCCGGATCGTGATCCCTTCGGCCTTCAGCCTCTCCACGTCATCGCTGTCGTCGGGGATGGTGTACAGCTTCACAAGCATATCGGGCATGTCTGACTCCTACTCCTACTCATACTCATACTCGTACTCATATCCGGGCGAAGCATTGGCGTTGGCCACGAAAGCCCGGTGAAGTCAGAAGGGCCAATGCTGTCGCCCCTACTGCCTGCGGGCGTGTCGTAGTGGCCGTGCCTCCGTGCCGGCCGTGTCGCGTTGCAGGCCGGCACGGAGGCACGGCCACTACATGGTCAGGCGTCAAGATCCGGCATACCACTGAGCGATCCGCTTCTCGCGCTCATCGCCGGTCGAATAGCGCTTCATCAGGCCATCGAATCCCTTGTACATGTTGAGCGCGGCATCCTCGTACATCTTCAGGATCGCCGCCCGCTTCTCCGGCGTGAACTGCGGCGTATCCATCGAGGCCCGAGTCCGATACGCCTCGAACGCCCGGAGCGCTTCCGCCAGGTACGCCTTCTCGTACTCAGCGCCGGAAGTCTCGTCAAGCTTCCTCAGCATTGCCGTCAGCGCCTCGAACGGCTTACGGAGGCTCACGGGAAGCTCCGCAGGTTTGGTCTCTCCCCGCGTCTCCGCGTCCCCGAGTCTCTGCGTCTCTCCCACTCCCCCACTCGTCTTGCCGCCTTCCGTCACTATCTCGACCCGCGCGTTCTTCGGCAGGATGGAGTGTGGCAGAGTAATGTGGTCCGGCGAATCGACCTTCAGCGCGGTCCCGTTCACCTTGACCGACTGTATCTTCGGCCCGCCGTTCTTCACCGAGATCATGATCCCCTTCTCACCGAACCGGATCGGCTCCTTCTGGGAGTACTCAGCGATCGTCGGCGGGATGTGCGGGTAGAGCGTGAGGCTGTCGGCCTTGTAGACGTACTCGAAGAGCCCTCGAACCGTCGCCGCCGGGATTCCGAGCGTATCGTAGCAGAGGTTCGTCAGCCGGTCCTTGAACCAGACGTCGTTCCCGAAGTCGGTCAGCGGCGCATCCATCTGGTAGTCGGCCGTGAACTTCGCGAGCTGACGGTTCGACTTGCGGATGTCGTCATACCTGCCGAGCCGGTAGTACCCCATGATCGCGCGGGCCTCCATCGTGGCCCAGAAGCCGCCGTTCACCCACCGGCCATACTCGAAGAGGCCGTCCGGATCGCGGCTGCCCCACTTGACGTAGGTGTCGTCGAGTGACGGATAGTTCGTGATCAGGAAATCGTGCGGCCGAAGGCCTGGGATCGAGGCGATCTTCTTGAAGATGGTCTCCGACCGAGCGTCGTCGACGGCCCGGAAGCAGATCGCATCGACGTTCGGCGCGGCCTCGAAATAGCCGTACTTCGAGTGACCGTAGACGCCGTGCTTCGTGCCGTCGGTCTCCATCGACTTGATGAAGTACCCGCCGGGCGCCATCAGGAGGGGCAGGGAATCCCTCGTCATCTTCCGACGAGACTCATAGAGCGCGACCTTCTCCTTGTCGCCGACGAGCCGGAACAACTCGACCATGCGATCGCACGCCGCGAGGTAGTTGACCGAGAGTCCCGCGAGGTACCCATTCCGAACGTGCCGTCCGGCTGCTTGATCCCGCCGTAACTCGGAGCAAGGAGGTTCGCCGCCGGGCCTGCGAGGAAAAGGCCGTTCTTCGGATCGCGCCGCGTCTCGATGAAGTTGCACGCCCGCTCCAGGTTTGAGAGGTACTTACGGGCGGCCTCCTTGTCGTGGCCGATCAGAAGAAGCTCCGCCTGCATGACTACTCCGGCCGCCGTGAACTCGAACGCCCAGTCGTGCATGTGCCAGTTGTAGTCGCCCTGGCGGTAGATGGCGGCGTTCGGAACAGCGGCATCACACAGGCATCCATCCGGCCCGATAAGCTCGGCGAACTGCTCGTAGCCGCCCTTCTTCCCGTCGCCCTGGTTGTTGAACCACATGTCCTGGGAATGCTGAAGGAAGCTCGAGCCACGGCTCCTGGAGGAACGGGAGCGAGCAGTACGTCGGCCCATAGGAGTTCTGGATCCACCACGCCATCCAGCTCGGGAAGCCCTCGATCAGGCAGTCCCATTCAGGGTAGTAGAGCATCGAGATGTTCGGCGTGTTCGGGTTCGGATGGAAGTAGCCGAACGACTCGTCGATCAGCCGCAGGAACTCCGTGTCGCCCTTCCCGCTGCAGTATTCTCCCTTGAACTCTCCGCCGGAAGCGGTGCATGCGAGTGTGCCAATCATTGCCAACAGAATCACCATCCTATGGAACATGAGGTCATCTCCAGATCCGTCATTGGCTTCATGTTCGATGATCTGAGGGGTATTCCTTCGTGGAGGCGGCTTATGCAGCGAGCTTGAACGGCTCCACGGGGAGCAGACGATGAACGACGCTGTTTCCCAGAGATGACAGCAGCCACTCGATGAGCGGGCCCTCCCTGCCGAGTTGGCTCTCCAACTCCTCATCCGGGTTCGAGGTGAACGACGCCGTGCAGATGAAGAAGAGCGCCGCCCGTGCGATCGCAGTCGGAAGCGCTTCGTGCTCGATCTCATCGAGCGGTCCGTAACCCTCCAGGAACTCCTCGAGAGCGATCTCGAGGAGTTCCCCGGCAGCAGCGACCAGAGCGCGTATCCCAAATCGTGAAGCCGCTCGGCGCGCTGGATGAAGTCGAAATCAAGGATGCAGGTCACCCGGCCGTCGGTGAAGATCTGATTCCCCGGATGCCAGTCGCCGTGGATGATCGTCATCGGCAGGTCGCGGCTCACCGTGCGCCACCGGGTCATCACCAACTCATGCAGGCGTCGGGCCTCCTGGACCTGCTGCGACGGGAGGCGCATCCCGGCCAGGCGACTCAGGCCCTCATCCATGATCTCCTCCGAGGGGTAGTTCGACCAGCCCGGCCTGGGGCCGTCCTCGACGTCCACGAGTGCGTCGTGCATGCGTCGGAGCATCTCGCCGCTCGCACGGGCCTGTCGGACGCGGCTCATGAACGGACGGCCCGCGATGAACGGCGTCAACATGATGAGCCGGTCGTTCCAGCCGACGAAGGGGCATCCGTCCGGGGTCTTCAGCGGATCGAGCGCCGGGATGCCCTCATCGCGGAGGAAACCGATCACTTGGAGAGTGAACTCGATGTGTTCCTCGATGGCAAACCCCGAGAGGACTCTGACGACGTACATGCCGCCGGTCGTCTGCACCTTCAGATTGACGTTCAGGCAGCCGCCGAGCCCGCCGTGGACCGCCACCAGTTCGCCGATATCATACCGCTTGAGGATGCGTCGAACGTCCTCGACGGGCGGTACCTGCTTGTGGAATGGGCTCGATTCGGCGAAACTGTCCAGGATCTCCATGCAATCCATTGCGCGGCCTCGTGCATCCGGTGTGTGATGCACTTCTATACCCATGCGGATGAGCCGCAAATCAGAGCGCAGCGGGAGGGCGAAGCTCCGTCTGAGCCGGCTCTGTCGGGGGATGAATACCCCGTCAGTCCTGAGTTCGCCGGTGAATGACGGCGAGTAACGAAGGACGGCCTTGCTGCAGGAGCCGTCCTTCGTTACTCGCCGTCATTCACCGGCGAACTCAGGACTGACGGTTGGTGGAGTCACAGGTTAGAACTGCGGCAGCCACGGAGCGAGCGCCTCGAACATCTCGTCGCACATCGCCCAGACCTTCTCGGGCGTCAGGATCGCCGACGTGAGCGGATCGTGCAGGACCGCGAGCTTCGCGAGGTTCCGGTCGCCCGTGAGCGCCGCATCGACCGCCATCCGCTGGACGTTCACGCTCGCCGAACAGGTCGCCGCGCACTGAGTGGGCAGCTCGCCGACATACATCGGCTGGATGCCGTTCCCATCCACGATGCACGGCAGCTCGACGGTGCACCCGTCGGGCAGGTTCGTGATCAGTCCGGTGTTCGCCACGTTGAAGCAGCCCCAGTAACGCCGGCCGGTCTCGAGCGCCTCGATGATGTACGACCCGTGCTCGTTCGAGCGGTCGCCAAGCGGAATCTGGTCGAGTTCGCCGTTGATCCACTTGGGGTAGTTCTCCTTGTACGAATTCTGGCTCTCCCGGCAGACGCGCAGGTATCCGCCCGTCTCACCGCCGGCCCACGACTCGGGGTTGTACCAGCGCTCCTTCTCGGACTGCGCGCCCTTGCGATACCAGGGCAGGTACTCGCTCAGGTGGCCGTTCGACTCGGTCGAGTAGTAGCCGAACCGCTCCAGCACGTCGATCCTCAGCGGCTCGCCTTTCACGAGTTCCTCGTGCGACTTGAACGCCTCGAGGATCTTGCCGGTGAGATCGACGCCTTTGTGCGAGACCTTGATGAACCACGTCTGATGGTTGATCCCCGCGCAGACGTACTGCATCTCCTCCTGAGGAATGCCGAGCGCATGTGCGATCTGCCACGCGCCGCCCTGGACTCCGTGGCAGAGGCCGATGATCCTTACGCCGCCGGCCTTCCGTACCGCCCAGGTGTTCATCGCCATCGGGTTCGAGTAGTTGAGCCAGAGGGCGTTCGGGCAGACCTCGCGCATGTCGGCGGCGATATCGAGCAGGACGGGGATCGTCCGCAGCGCGTAGAAGATCCCGCCCGGGCCGAGCGTGTCGCCGACGCACTGATCGACGCCGTACTTCAGCGGGATCTCGATGTCGTGGGCGAAGGCCTCCAGTCCGCCGACCCGCACCATGCTGACCACGTAGTCGGCGTCCCTGAGGGCCTGCTTGCGGTCGAGGGTGGCGACGATCCTGGCGGGCAGGTCGTTGTCCTTCACCATCTTGGCGCAGAGGTTCCGGGCCATCTCCAGGTTCTCCTCCGAGATGTCCATCAGCCGGAACTCGGTGTCCCGCAGCTCCGGCACGGCGAGAATATCCATGAGCAACCTGCGCGTGAAGCCGACGCTCCCCGCACCGATGAATGCGACCTTGATCACTGTGACCTCCTTGGATGAGACTGCAGACGGTAGACTTTGGACTGCAGACCCCGGAGTGGGAACCGCCAAGGCGCCAAGAATGCCAAGCAAACCTCCCCCGGCCTGCTGGCCGGCCCCTCCTTCGTAAGGAGGGGCGCGGAAGGAAGATGTCCTTCCTTCCGAAGGGGGACGGGCCTCTGGGCCGATGGGGTTCTGTCGCGCCGACTGCAGTCGTGTCCTCACTCCACTTTCGACCTCCGTGGCCCTCTCCCCTCCCCCCAATTGCCCTATCCCCGCTCCCGTGCTATACTGCCCCAGACACGCGCGATGCGCGTATCCCAGACAAAGGAGGTCGGCTGTTATGGTCAGAGCCCTTGTGTTGATGCACGTGGACCGCGGGCAGGTGCCCAAGACCGCGAAGAAACTCGCGGAGATGGATGAGGTCGTCGACGTCTACTCCGTCGCCGGCGGATACGATCTGGTGGCGATCGTCCAGACGGAGGAGTACGAGCGACTCGCGGAGGTAGTCACGGAGAAACTGCAGTCGGTGGACACGATCCACGACACTACCACGTTGATGGCATTCAGAAGCTACAAGTTCTCGGCTTAAGGGAGGTGACGGAAATGATCCAATCGGCTCTGAGAAAACTCACCGTGGGCGAGCACCTGTCGGAGGAAGAGATATTCGACATAATCGGCCACATCCGGACCGGCGAGATAACCGATGTACAGATCGCCGGGTTCCTGGTCGCCCTGCTCATGAAAGGCCCGACGATCCGCGAAGTCGCGTCGATCGCTCGGGCGATGCGTGCCAACTGCGAGCAGATATCGCCCAAGGTAGACGGCGATCTCGTCGATACGTGCGGCACGGGCGGCGGCAAGACCACGTTCAACTGCTCCACGGCGGTCGCAGTGGTCGCCGCATCGGGCGGCCTCAACATCGCAAAGCACGGCAGCCGGTCGCTCTCATCGCTGTCGGGAAGTGCGGATGCATTCGAGAAGCTCGGTGTCGCGATCGACCTGACGCCCAAGCAGGCGGAGAAGCTGATCGAAGCAGCAGGCATCAGCTTCCTGTACGCCCCGAATTTCCATCCCGTAATGCACAAAGTCCTTCCGCCGGAGATGGCGCTCGGGATCAAGACGATCTTCTACACGATCATCGGCCCACTGATCAACCCAGCGGATGCGAAGCGCCACATACTCGGCGTCTACAGGCTCGAGTTGGTCGAGATGGTGGCCGATATCCTGGTCGAACTCCAGTTCACCCACGCGCTGGTCGTACACGGGCTCGATACGCTCGACGAGATCTCCGTGATCGGCAAGACGTCGGTCGCCGAGGTCAAGGACGGCTGGGCGAGGAAGTACGAGCTTCGCCCGGAGGACCTCGGTCTGCCGAGATACACGTATGAGGAGCTTGTCGGCGGCACCCCGGAGCAGAACGCCGAGATACTCAAGGCAATCCTCACGGGCAAGGAGAAGGGCGCGCGGAGAGATATGGTCGTCGCGAACGCCGCGGGCGCATTGATGGTCGGCGGCAAGGCGGAGGATCTGCGGGCCGGCGTCAAACTTGCCCAGGAGTTGATCGACAGCGGCACAGCGCAGAAGAAGCTCGAACAGCTCATCACCGAGTCGAACCGTATCGCGGCGTCGGGATAGGTAAGACATGTCGGTTGGCAGATTCTCAAAGGCCCTGGCGGCGGCTCGTGCTTCCGGCAGGGCTCCGATCATCTCTGAGATAAAGAGCATAAGCCCCAAGGAAGGCGATCTTCTCGCGGGTCGGGATCCGGCGGCCCTGGCGAACACCATGGGGGCGGCCGGCGCGGCGTGCATCTCGGTCGTAACCGAGCCGCATGACTTCGGCGGGAGCATCGATCTGCTCCGAGCCGTATCGGCGGCCGTATCGCTCCCGGTCCTGCGCAAGGACTTCGTGACTTGCAGCGAGGACGTCAGGATCACGCAGGAGGCAGGCGCGTCCTGTCTCCTGCTCACGGTCTCGATGCTCGACTGGCCGCTGCTGATGGAGTTGCACAGGGAGGCCCACGAGATCGGCATCGAGACGCTGGTGGAGGTCCACAACGAGTCCGAACTCCGGAAGGCGCTGACTCTCGATCTCGACCTGCTCGGCATCAACAACCGGGACATCCTGGTTCTGGAGCGGGACGATGGTACGGTGTCGAATACGTTGGATCTGATCCGCATAGTCCCCGTGGGCATCTCGGTTATCAGTGAGAGCGCCATCTCGACGCCGGAGGAAGTGACAGCGCTGTTGGAGGTGGGCGCATCCGGGCTGCTCGTCGGTACCTCGATCCTGATGGCGACGGATACGGCGGCGGCCGTCCGACGACTGGTTTCGGCCGCGCTGTCATTCTGAGACAGGGCTGTCATTCTGAGCGAAGCGAGGAATCCGGCCCGACGCAGAACAGATTCTTCGCTTCGCTCAGAATGACAGCCGTGGTTACGGTTAACTCCATGGTCAGAGTCAAGATCTGCGGCAATACGGACACGGAACAGATCAACATGTGCGTCCGAGCCGGCGCGGATGCCGTGGGATTCGTCGTCGAGTATCCCGTTCCCGTGCCATGGAACCTGACTCGGGAGGAGGCACGTGACCTCCTGCCCGTCGTCCTACCGTTCGTGAGCCGAGCGGTGGTGACCGGCGGCCCGGCGGAAGTCGTCCTCGCCATCGCCGAGTTCCTGTCGCCGGACGTCATTCAGCTTCATACGGATAACACGGTGGACGAGACGGCTCTGATCGCGCGGGAACTCGCTCTGAAGCATATAGGATTGATCCGGGCACTGAGGATCGATGTCGCCGCCGGAGTCGCATCCGGCGAGATCGATGATCCGGTCGAGGCAGCCCTTGCTCTCCAGGAAACAGGCATCTCAGCCCTGCTTGTCGATGCCCGAACCGACAGCATGCCGGCGGGCACCGGACTGAGCGTGAGTTGGGACCTCGCGCGCACAATCCGCGATTCGATCCGCATTCCGCTCATACTGGCGGGCGGCTTGAATCCCGGCAACGTCCGCGAGGCGATTGATGCGGTCCGGCCATACGGCGTGGACGTGATTTCGGGCGTCGAGGCGTCCCGGCGACTCAAGGATCCCGCGCTGGTGGAGGAGTTCATCCGCCGGGCGAAGGGAATGGAGTGACGGAGTGACTGCCATGTACGACAAGCTCGACCAACTGACCACAGGCTGCATGAGGTGCGGGAGCTGCAACGCAGTCTGCCCGTCCATTCAGGAACTCGGGGCGGAGAGCCTCTCCCCGCGGGCACGTGTGCGCGTCGTCCACGGACTCATCACCGGCGAGGTCGAGCTTTCCCCGCGCTATCAGGAGATCATCGGGACGTGCATGAACTGCATGGCGTGCGCCGAGGAGTGCCCGAGCGGAATCCGTCCGAACGAGGTCGTGCTCAACGCGCGAGGGCAGATGGCCCTGGAGAAGGGTCTGCCGCTCGTCAAGCGGATGATCTTCCGCCGTGCGATGCGCATGAGGCGGATGTTCCCGGCCGGCGCAAAACTGATGGGCATGCTCCAGCGCGCCTCGTTCATCGGCAAGCCCTGGAGTCCAGCCCGGCTCGCTCTCCCACTCATGGGAATGAAGCTCGACAAGCAGATCCCCTACTTCGACCTGAAGCCGTTCCTCGAACGCACGGCGGAGCTCGTCCCCGCAACGAACCGCAAGTGCCGAGTGGCCTATTACGTCGGATGCTCGGGCAACCTGATCTACCCCGAGATCGGCGAGGCGGTCGTCGGGCTGCTCAACCATTACGGCGTCGAGGTCGTCATCCCGAAGGGCCAGATGTGCTGTGGAACACCGCTCTACAACTCCGGCGATCTCGTCGGGGCAGCATATTTCGCCCGACAAAACCTGCGCGCGTTCGAGGGCCTCGAGGTCGATGCGATCATCACGGCCTGCGGGACATGCGGGATGTCGTGGCGACGGGAATGGAGCGAACTGCTGGGGGTCGATGTGCCGGAAGGCGTGTCATCGAAGATATACGACATTGCCGAGTTCCTGACCGACTGCCTGGGGATCGACTCGATCGAGTCAATCGCCGAACGGAACGTGCGGCTGACCTACCACGATGCATGCCACCTGGTCCGCGGCATGAGGGTCGCCAATCAGCCGAGGAAGCTCCTGTCGTCGCTGCCGGGAGTCGAACTGGTGGAGATGAACGAGGCCGACAAGTGCTGTGGCGGAGCGGGGGCATTCAGCATCTACCATCCCGACCTGTCGAGGGCGGTCGGAAGTCACAAGGCCGAGAGTATTGCGAAGACCGAAGCGGATATGATCGTAACCGGATGCCCCTCGTGCATGATGCAGCTCGATGAAGTGCTCCACCTCGCCAGATCGCCCCGCCCGGTCACTCACACCGCGTGCGTGCTGTGGGAGATGGTTAATGGTTGATGGCTGATGGTTAATGGCGGAATGGCTCCCATCAACCATGAACCATCAGCCATCAACCATCTCCCCTCCCCTAGCTTTTCCACGAACTCTCTGCGAGTTCATGATGTACGGCTCTTTTGCCGACATCGGAAGCACTCGGCCCATGATCTGCTCGGTCGGAATCGGGCCGAAGTTTCGGCTGTCGAGCGATATGTTCTGCGCGTCACCGACGAGGAAGACCCTGCCTTCAGGCACATAGAGATGCTGGAGTCGCCCAAGGCCCGGATTGCGGCTGAGCACCCTCTGAACGCGCGAGACGTCATGAGGCTTCACGACCTCGGTGTAGCGATGACTGTTGCCATCGGGCGCATACTCGATCAGCCAGAGATCCTCGCCAGGCCCGGCGGCAACCCGCTTTACGCAGGTCTCACCGTCGGCGATGGCCACGACGATCTCACCCCTGGTGGGGGAGGTGTGCTCGTAGAAGCCCTTGTCGAGCACGAAGACGTAATTCGGCTTCAGGGTCGGGGTCATCGACTCGCCCACGACTATCCCGAGCCTGAATGGAGAGAACCTCAGCACCAGCGCGCCCAATACCAGCACGGAGCCGAGCGCGAGGAGATGGACGTACCCGCGCTGCCTCGAACGTCTCGGGCGACGGCCGGACTGCATCTCGCTCAGGTTTATCGCGTAAGCCATCTCGGACCCCCTTCCCGGTCATTCCTCTCTCACACTCTTAGACGCTGTATGTACCCGCAAGGTTTTATGGAATTTGCCCTGAGAGCAGGAATTCCGCAAGCCGGTCTTCAATACTCAAAGTTAGACCGCAGACAGCACCGTTCACTTCAATGGAGTTGAGCATGAAACTTGAAGTCGCCTCCCGCGTCGCCCGCATGGCCGATGAAGCCACCGATCTCCTGTGCAAGCTGATCGCCATTCCGAGCGTAACCGGCCACGAAGCCGAAGCTCAGGTGTACCTCGCCGGGCATCTCCGCGCTCTCGGATTCGACCCACAGCTTATTCCCATCCATGAGGGGATCGAATCGGACGAGGATTATACCCCTGTCCCGAACCACAAGGGCTATCAGGACCGGGCGAACGTCGTCCTGAGCATCCTCGGTTCCGGCGGCGGACGGAGCATCCTCCTCAACTCCCACATGGACGTGGTTCCCGGCGCGGACGAGCTGTTCGCGCCCCGGGTCGAGGACGGAGTGATCTATGGTCGGGGCGCGTGCGATGCGAAGGGTCAATGCGTGGTCATCATCCTTGCGCTGAATGCCCTCAAGGCCGCCGGTGTGAAGCTCAGAGGCGACGTGACCGCCGAGTTCGTGATCGAGGAGGAGGCCGGTGGGAACGGCGCGCTCTCGGTCATCATGGACGGCTATCGTGCCGACGGCGCGATCATCCTCGAAGGGACGGACCTCAAGATCGCCCCCGCGAATCGAGGCGCGGTGTGGTTCAAGCTCGACGTCGAGGGTAAGGCGACGCACATGGGCCGATGGCGCGAGGGAGTGAACGCGATCGACGAGACCACTGCGATACTCGACATCATGCGGGAATACGAGAAGCAGTTGGTCGCGGGGTCTCACGGCGATCCCCTGTTCCCCGATCCGGCGAGCACGGTGAAGGTGAACCTCGGCACGATCCACGGCGGTGAGTGGCCCTCGATGGTCGCTCCGAGATGCACGGTCGAGGGCGGGATCGGCTTCCTGCCGAACAAGCGGCTGCGTGAGGTCCGTGACGAGGTCCGGGCAGCGATAGAGGCTGGTGCGAGCGAGTGGGCGAGGGATCACTATGAGCTGACGTTCAACCGCCTGCACAACGAGGCATATCGCACCGATCCCGAGCACCCGATGGTCAAGACGCTCCAGGCGTCCGCGGAGTCGGTGCTCGGCTCGGCGGAGATCATCGGGATGACGGCCTCATGCGATGCGCGGCTCTTCTATCACCGTGGCGGGATGCCGACAGTCGTCTTCGGCCCGAGCGACATCTCGTTCGCCCATGCGGCCCACGAGCAGGTCAAGGTGAAGGATATCGTCTCAGCCGCCCAGATCCTGGCAACATTCATGGTCGACTGGTGCGGAGCGGAGTAGGTGCTGGATCTCGGGTGATCAAAGGCCTGTCTGAGCTAGGAATTCGGCGGGCGAAACGATGGCGCAGTTCCGAAACTTCTTCAGGCGTAAGAGGTGTTTCCTGTCACCGGAGACTATGTAGTCAGCTTGCGCCTCTATTGCACATTCCAAGACACGGGTATCGTCTCCGATACTCTCTTCGTCGGCGATCAAGTCTGTCTTTGGATGTAACACGGCACAGAATGCAAGAACCTTGCGGATGAGCAATTCCACCACGAGTTCCTCACGAGAGAACTTGTCTCGCAGCACGTGGGCAAGCTCCTCTATCAAGTAAGGTGAGGTGAACGCCTCAATCGCTCCAGTCCTGGCTAGCGATACCACCTCGCTGGGTTTCCCACCAGGAAACATCACCGCTGAAACCAGCACATTCGTGTCCAGCACGACCCGTATCAAGCTCTGTACTTCTCCCTGAGTGATTCCCGGACCTCATCCACCAAGCGCTCTACGTCATCTTCCGAGGAAACGCCCATCTTGCGGGCCTGTTCCGCCATATCAGCTTGGAGATCCTCCCAGGAGATGTGCTTGTCCATGTACTCCAGAATTGCCTCTCGAAGTACCGAACTACGAGTCCGGCGCTTGCGTTTCGCCAGACGATCGAGTTCCTGCACAATCTGGTCAGAGATGGATATGTTAATACTCTTCGATGCCATAGTCAATCACCTCCTACTTCAGAAAGAGTTCACGATCGTTGATAGTGAAGTTTGTCAGGCTGGATCGGTCGCGGGTGTCTGAGGAACGCCCATGAGCATCCGCCGGCATGACTCCATCGCATCTTCACCACGCAAGTGCCAGGTCCCGAATAGACTCATCAGCGCCATGCGGGTCTCAGATCCCTTGGCCGACCGTGTGCCGCCGCTGATCTTGCGAGCCGTTACCGCAGGCCGGATCGCTCGCTCGGCCGCGTTGTTCTCGCTTGGTACTTCCGGACATTCTACGAAGACAAACAGCTCCGGCAGGAACCTCTCGATCCGCTGAGCCAGTATCCGCTGGGGAACATCCCGCTTCAGGTATGGCCTGGCGAGCCGATACAACTCTTCCTCGAATGCGATCCGCTGCTCGTGCCGAGCCTTCGACTCCTCGTTCGAATATCTCTTCGCGCGTCTGTAAACGGCCTTGACCTTGCCGACCCAGACTGCTACCCCTCTCTTGTCAGGGTTCGCCTCGACGAGCGTTCGCAAGTCCCGCAGGTAGTGCACCCAGCACCGCTGATGCCGCCCCAAGAGCACGTTGTAACCGCAGTAGAAGTCGCTTACGACTACACCGCCGTAGTCCTCTCCCAGCACATCCTTTGCGACCTCTCCGCTCCGACTCTTGTCTCGGATGAAGTAGCGCACGCGTGGCGTCGAGAAGCTCCAGATGTATCCGTTCCTCCCGTCTTCCCGCCAGCCGGTCTCATCCGCGTTCACCGCAGGGCTTCCCCGCACCGCATGAAGAAGCTTCTCTACCTCCGACTTCCCCATGGATGCTACCGTATGTAGTATCTTTGTGATCTCTCCGCGCCCGAGATGCAGACCGTAGAGTGATTCCAGAAGCTTCTGCACACGCTCGACCGGCATTCTACCGACCGTGTGGAGATAGCTCACCAGGCTCATCAGCCGGATGCCCACCCGGTGTGTCCCGACCACCTCTTCGGAGAGGTCGAGCTTCGGCACGTGTATCTTGTGGCAGACTCCGCAGTACCGTCCGATCACCAGGTGCTCGATGATCCTGACCGGCATCACCGGTATCTCGATCACCTGCCGGCTGTGATGCATCGTGCCGCCGGAGAGCTTCCTGCCGCAGTCGGGACAGGTGTCGAGCGCGTGCTCCACGATCTCCGTGGGGGTCTCCCTCAAGCGGGCAAACGACTTCTGCCGCTTCTTGCGATCCTTCTTCTTGCGCTCGGGCCGGTTTGCCTTCACAAAGGCAGGTATCGTCCTGCCGCCGCCACCGAGCTTGGACCGGAGTTCTTCATTCTCCTTCTCAAGCGCTCGGACGCGTTCGGTCAGGGTGTCTACACCTTCACGCAACTCCAGGACGGCCTGATGCTGCTCTCGGATCGCCTGGTGCTGCTCCAAGACGATGCCGATCAGTTCTTCTCTTGATAGGTTGCCGAGATCGTTCACAACCTACCATTCGACAGCCGATCCTGGGGTACCTTCCTCAGATTATCAATGATCGTGAACTCTTACCTACTTCAACACATCCTCGCCCTTACGGTACTTGGCGAGGAGCTTCCAGTAATCCGGATGCTCGTTGCCGAGCCGCCAGATCGAGATCCCCGCGACCCCGAACTCCTGGGCGAGCGCGATCTTGTGCCTCATGCTGTCAGGGTCCTCGTACCACACCTCGTGCTTCGTGCCATCGTCAGCCTTGTATGAAAACCAGTGGTATTTCCGCTCATCATCCCACTTGATCTCCGGCTTCACCTCGGCGATCAACTCTCCGACTGACTTGCTGGTGTGCGACTTAGACCCGCCGTCTTCCTGCCAATCGCGGCCGTAGAATGGGACGCCGAGCACGACTTTCTCCCTGGGAATGACGCTGGTCGCATATTCCAGTACCCTGCGCACCCATGTGGCCGAGCCGATCGGACCCGGAGGGCCACTGCTCCAGTGCTCGTCATATGCCATCAACATCACCAGGTCACAGCTCTTACCAAGCGCCACATAGTCGTAAGCGCCCGACCACTCGGCTTCCGGAGCATCGCGTGTCTTGGCCGGGACATCGATCGTGACCGTCAGCTTCTTAGCATGGAACCTGTCCGCAAGCTCGCTCACGAAGGCGCTGAGATGAGGGCGGTCCTCTTTCGGGATGTTCTCGATGTCTATGTTGATCCCCGGAGCCTGCCATTTCCCGGTAATATCCAGAAGTTGGTCGATCACCTTCGCGCGCTTGGCCGGATCGATCAGCACCTGGTGGCCGACATCCTTGCTGAACCCGCCGTTCGTCACCAGCGGAAGGAGCTTGATGCCCTTTTCCTTGGCAAAGGCGACCAGGTAATTGTCCTTCCCGCTCTTGACGTTGCCCTCGGTGTCCGCGATGGCGACGCGGGTCGGGCAGAGGTGGGTCAGCACTTTGTAGTTCTCATGGATGCAAGGGTACATCGACCGGTCGCTCTTGCCGGGCACCCAGAAGTAGCCGATCACGAGGCGCTCGCTGTCCATAGGCTTAGTGTTCCCTCTCGTGAGTATGAAGACCGCCGCAAACAGCACGGCGAGAATCAGGCAGTGTTTTCGTTTCATGTCTTCCTTATGTAGTGGCCGTGCCTCCGTGCCGGCCTGACCATGTCGATGGCCGGCACGGAGGCACGGCCACTACATTGTCAGAGTTCGGCAAACACCTTCCCCGGATTGAGGATGCCTTTGGGGTCGAGGGCCGACTTGATCGCGCGCATCATGCCCATCGTGACCGACCCCATCTCGATCGGCAGGTAGCGCGACTTCGAGAAGCCGATGCCGTGCTCGCCGGAGACCGTGCCGCCGAGTTCGAGCGCCGCGCAGAAGATCGCATCCACCGCCTTCTCGACCCGCGCCATCTCGGCCTCATCGCGTTCGTCGGTCAGGATCGTCGGATGGAGGTTTCCATCGCCCGCATGGCCGAATGTGCCGATCAGGAGATGGTACTCCTCGGCGATACGGTTGATCTCCCGCACCATATCCGCCAGCTTGCTCCTGGGAACGGTCGCGTCCTCCAGGATCGTCGTCGGCCGGACACGCGCCAATGCTGCGAGAGACGCCCGCCGTCCTTCCCATATCCGATCGCGCTGGGCTGCGTTCGAGGCGGTCTGGATGTCGGTCGCCTTGTGCCGCTTCAGGACGAGGATGGCGAGGTCCGCCTCCTCCTCGACCTGCGCCCTCGCGCCATCGACCTCCAGGAGCAGGAGCGCGCCCGCATCGACCGGCAGGCCGAGCTTCTTGTACTCCTCGACTGTGCGAATGGTCACGTTGTCCATGATCTCGAGCGTGGCCGGCATGATCCCCGCGCTGATGATGCCCGAGACCGCGCTCGCGGCATCCTCCATCCTATCGAACGAGATCAGCATCGAGCGCCTGCTCTTCGGCAGCGGGATGAGCTTGACGACGATCTTCGTGAAGATGCCGAGCGTACCCTCCGAGCCGCATAGCAGGTGAACGAGGTCGTAGCCCGAGACCGACTTGAGCGTCTGAGCGCCCGCCTTGAACAGCTCCCCGGTGGGGGTGACTCCCTCGATCCGCTTGACGTAGTCGGTCGTGACGCCGTACTTGATCGCCCGCAGACCGCCCGCGTTCTCGGCGACGTTGCCGCCGATGGTGGAAACCTTCATACTCCCCGGATCGGGCGGGTACATCAGGCCGACCGCCTCGACCGCCGAATGCAGGTCGGCGGTGATGACGCCGGCCTCGACGGTCGCGAGCAGATTCTCCTTGTCGATGTCGAGGATGCGGTTCATCCGGCCGAGGTCGATAACGACCCCGCCTTCGATGGCGACCGATCCGCCGCTCAGACCGGTTCCCGAGCCTCGCGGGACGATCGGCAAGCCATCCTCGTTGGCGAGCCTGACGATCGCGGCGACCTGGTCGATATCCGACGGACGAACGACGGCGTCAGGCCGGTGCTCGACGTGCTGGGCGTCGTATCCGTAGCAGATCAGGTCCTCCGTCGCCGTGAGGACGTTCTGCCTGCCCGCGATCCCTTCGAGTCTGGTGCGAATGGTCTCGTTCCCCATTCCATCTCCCCTACCGTTATTCTGAGCCGCCTGGATGCGGAGTCTCGCCTGGATGCTGAACCAAGTTCAGCATCCAGGCGGCTCAGCATGACAGATCATTGTGTGGGCAGGAGACAGGCTCCCGCCCGTAGAAGCTATTGGTGCCTCATGGTATCAGGTCTCAGGGCCGGCGTCAACGAAAACTCAGCCTTGGAACTGGTTCCGGCGGGTAGAAACATCCTGCATATCGAAGTGATCACGCATCGAGGAGGATGACAGAAATGGAACAGCCCGTACAACCGACTCCGGAAGAGAAAGACGTGCGCGATGCCCGTACCTGGGCGGCGCTCGCGCATATCGGCGGCTTGGTCACGTCGTTCATCGGCCCCCTGATCATCTGGGCGGTCTACAAGGACCGGTACGCGTTCGTCAGCGATCAGGCGAAGGAGGCGATGAACTTCCAGATCAGCATCATGATCTACTTGATCGCCTCGTCCATACTCGCCATTCTCCTTGTAGGAGTAATCGGCTGGGTGATCATCCCGATCCTGGACTTCATCTTCGTGATCATGGCGGCGGTCAATGCCAGCAATGGAACGGCCTATCGCTACCCGATCACAATCCGCCTGATACAGTAAGGCAGACCACCGAGGGCTGTCATTCTGAGCATATTACTGGACACCGTCAGTCCTGAGTGCGCCGGTGAATGACGGCGTGTATCGAAGGACGGCCTTGCTGCAGGGAACCGTCCTTCGTTACACGCCGTCATTCACCGGCGCACTCAGGACTGACGGTAGTTACGTGGCAGACTCATCCTGGAGGCACGCATGACTTCCATCACTTGCTACGACGGCGTCGGATGCATCGGCGGCAACAAGATCCTGCTGGAGGACGGCGGGGTCAAGCTCTGGCTCGACTTCGGGCTGAACTTCAGCACGATGGGCCGATTCTATGAGGAGTTCGTGAAGCCCAGAGCGTGCCTCGGGCTCTACGAGCCGATCCAGATGGGACTGCTCCCTCCGATCCTCGACCTCTACCGCGCGGATCAACTCTGCGGGTTGGCGAATCCCTGGCACGGCATGCCCGGCCGCAAGCTTGGTGAGGTCGCCGGGATACTGCTGTCCCACGCGCACATGGACCACGTCGGCGCGCTGCACTACGTCCGGGAGGACATCCCGATCTACGCCTCCGCCGTGACGCTGGCGATGATGAAAGCCACTCAGGATACCGGCGCGAGCGGGACCGATCATTACTGCTACACGACGCCCTACGAAGAGTGCGAGACCGGCGAATTGAAGTCGGCATATTATGGCAAGAACCCGTCCGTGTCGCGCCAGTTCGTCTTTGTGGACGAGACGCCGAGCGACCCGTTCAACGAGTTCTGGAATGCGACTCCCAGCAGCATGACCGAGAGGGGCCGCAGGCATGAGGCGCTCCCGATCGCCTGTTCATCGTACATCGGCGGGCTGAACCTCCGACGCTGGCCGGTCGATCATTCGGTCTACGGCGCGTGTGCCTGGGCGATCGAGACGACCGCGGGATGGGTCGTCTACAGCGGCGACATCCGATGTCACGGGGGCAATGCAGACCTGACCTGGAAGTTCGCCCAGGAAGCCGCCGAACTGAAGCCGATCGCGCTCATCATCGAAGGGACAAGGATCGAATCCGACAGCACATCCACGGAGGAGGAGGTCCGCGACCGCGCGCTCGAGGTCGTCAGGGGCGCGCAAGGTCTCGTGGTCGCCGACTTCGGCCCTCGGAACGTCGAGCGCCTCGCGTCGTTCCTCGAGATCGCCAGGGAGACCGGACGCAAGCTCGTCCTGCTGCCGAAGGACGTGTATCTCTTGGAGAAGATGGCGCTCGCGGGCGGTGATGTGCCGTCGCTCGACGATCCCGCGATCCTCGTGTATTCGAAGTACGAGGCGTCGGACAAGAACTGGAAGAAGATGCTCAGGGGCGCATACGAGTCCCGTATGGTCACCGCGGCTCAGGTGTCGGGCAGCCAGGACAAGCTCATCTGCTGCTTCAGCTTCTTCGACGTGAACGAACTCGCGTACATTCGCCCCGTGCCCGGCTCGATCTGGCTGTTCTCCTCATGCGAGGCGTTCAGCGAGGAAATGGCCATAGATTTCGAGCGCCTGGGCCACTGGATCGAGAAGTACGAGATGGCATTCCCAGGCGATCCGCGCCCGAAGCAGATCGGCGGCAAGCTCGTGGTCGAGAAGAACCCATTCCACGTCTCGGGCCACGCCTGCCGGGAGGATCTGCTCAAAGTGATCGAGATCATCGGCGCGCAGGTGGTCATCCCCATCCACACGGACAAGCCGGACGAGTACGCCAAAGCGCTCTCAGGCCGCAAGTTCATCCTCCCTGAGCGCGGCATCCCGATCGAACTGTAGGGGCGAAGGAAAGGGCGGGAGCAGAGGCTCCCGCCCGGTGGAAGGGAGGATTCAGTATCCTATGAAGCACACTCTGTATTACGCATCGGCGCCCGGATTTGTTACCGGGAAATCAGTATCGGATCGCGAGAATCTTGTACGCGGCGAGGATGCTGAATGAGTCGAACTTGAATCCGGCGAACCTGTCCATGATCTCGTACCGGCCCTCGATTGAGAGTCGCTGGTCGTATATCAGTCCCAGGCAGACATTCGCGGTGAATCCCCATCCGCTGTCACTGACACCCACACTCGGAGCTTCCACCCTGCCGAAGAATGCGCCGGCGTTGATCGACGCATAGGTCTGCATCTTGGTCTCCTGCCCGAACCCCTGAAGTACTCCGATGGTCAGCGGTACCAGTACCGCCTGATCGTCGTTCTTCCAGAGCGAATAGAAACTCACATCGTAGTTGAATCTCAGCCGCCTCGGGGTTTCCCTGAGTATCGGTTGGAGGCCGACCCGGAGCTTGGTGCCGCCGAATACGTCCGTCACGTCTGAGTTGATCGGCGTGTATGAGCCGACTCCGAGCCCAAAGAGGTGAGGTTGTCGGCGGGGCTGCTCCTCGGAGAGAGTCAACTCGGCCGTGACCGCAGCGGGATCGGCGACCTGGACGGCATCTGCTGACGGCGGTGGAACAACGAGAATGGGACCGGTATCAGTTGCTGTTGTCGCGGAGAAGGCGGCTCCCGCTGCCAACACGGCGATCAGCAGTACCAGGACGAATTGCGGCTTTATCATCGAACGACCTCCCAGATATGCGCTAACCATGCACACAGTTTACCTGCTGCACTCCCAAAGATCAAGCACAAGGGATGACAGCGCTATCTTGCTAATAAAAGAATCGGTTGTACGGACTGCGGACTTTAGCGGGTGTCGGTCTGCAATCTCAGTCCGACTTCTTGCCTGTCATGCCGGTGATGCCCACCCGGATGACGGTGGTCTTGCTCAGCATCTCCTCCGAGTAGCCGCCGGACTCTCCGCCATAGTGGAGCACGAGGGCGTCGAGTCCTCGGAGCACTTCATCTCGGTTCTCGACGATGCTCGCCATCCCGAAGGCTATCACACTGCGGTACTTAGTGCCGAAGTTGCAGCCCTTATCGCCCGGAACGGTCTCCATGTCGATGTCGAACTCGGCGCAGACATTGGGGTTCCTCCGGATGATGTCGAGCTTCCTGCCCTCGGTCGCACAGTGGAAGTAGAGCCGGTCGCCGTCAAGGCCGAACGACATCGGCACGATGTACGGCATATCGCCGTCGCACATGCCAAGCCGGCACACGTCCGACCGCCGGATGATCTCCAGTATCTCATTCCGATCGGTGATCTCTTTGTCTTTGCGTCTCATATTCGCCCGTCACACCGTCGTCTGAAGCCGGCTCTCCCGCTCATGGCGTTCGAGCGCCAGATCGATCAACCGCTCGACCAGTTCGCCGTATGGTATCCCGCTGGCCTCCCAGAGCTTCGGGTACATGCTGATCTTCGTGAAGCCGGGGATCGTGTTGATCTCGTTGACGAGAGCCTCGCCGTTCGGTCTGAGGAAGAAATCAACCCGCGCCATGCCCTCGCAGCACAATACCTTGAAGGTCTCGACCGCCAGCGCCTTGATCCGGTCCGCCGTCGCCTGATCGAGTTCCGCCGGGATCATCAGCCGCGCGCCCTCCGCGTCGATGTACTTCGCGTTGTAATCGTAGAACTCGTGGGTCGGTATGATCTCGCCCGGCACTGAGGCGATCGGAGCTTCGTTCCCGAGTACCGCGCACTCGATCTCGCGGCCCTGAATGAACTCTTCGATCAGCACCTTGGTGTCATATCGGAACGCATCGGCAAGCTTCGGCCCGAACTGCGACTCATCGGCAACCTTGTGGACTCCGACCGACGACCCCGCGTTTGCAGGCTTGATGAAGAGCGGCGCGCCGACTCCCGCCACTGCCTCCGAGTAGGCGATCCTGTCACCGGCGCGGACGGTGATCGCCTTCGCGACCGGGAGTCCGGCTTCGCGCAGGAGTCGCTTGGTGACGTCCTTGTCCATGCCGACCGACGAGCCGAGGACACCCGCGCCGACGAAGGGGATGTTCGCCATCTTGAGCAGCCCTTGGATCGTGCCGTCCTCGCCGTAGGTGCCGTGGAGAACCGGGAACACGACATCGACCGGCGCGTCGTGGCCGCAGTCGGGGAGGTTCACCAGGGTGCTCTTCTCCTCGCCGGGAACGAGGGCGAGGGAAGTCTCGGACGCGGAGAGGCTGATCTGCGCGGGGTCGTCGGCATGCTGAAGGTAGCGGTCGGGCTGAAACTGATGCCACCTGCCCGCCTTGTCGATGCCGATCAGCACGACCTCGAAGCGCTCAGGATTCAGTGCGGACACCACATTTCTCGCCGACTGAAGCGACACCTCGTGCTCCGCCGACCTCCCTCCGAATATCACCCCGACGCGTGTCTTCCCGCTCATGTCCCGCCCTCCATATGTGTTGCGGCCACCTGCCGCAGGATTTTCTGCTTTGTCTTGGTAGATGCAATGTCCAGCGCCGTCTTGCCCTCGCTGTTCCTGATGCCGGTGTCCGCTCCTCGCGAAAGCAGGAGCTTCAGCATGTGGCCGTACGGGTCCTCAGGGTTCCCTGCCGCGAGGTGGAGGGCTGTACAGCCCTCGTTGTCCTGCGCGTCGACATCAGCACCGTGATCGAGCAATACCTCCGCTGCCCGGATCGTGTCGATTGTGATCTCACGATCGCTGGAGTACCAGGACGCGGCTCTGTGAAGCGGTGTCTCGCCACGGTTGTCCTTGCCGCGGACATCACCACTCCGTGCGATCAAGAGTTCGACGAGTCCCGCGCGACCAGTCTGAGCGGCCTCATGCAAGGGCGTCATGCCTGCGCTATCCGTGATACTCAGGTCCGCGCCTTGATCGAGCAGGAGCCGGGCCATGTTCGTGTGGCCGAAGAACGCCGCGTGGTGCAGAGCGGTGTTCAGACACTCGCTTCGGCTGTTGACGTCGGCCCCGTGCTCAAGCAGGTACTTGGCAACCTTTATGCGGTTTCCGCTCGCAGCCGCATCCAGAGGCGAAAAGCCGTTGCTCTCTCTGGCATTGATGAGTTCCGGATCATCGTCGAGAAGCCGTATGACCTCAGCAAGCCTGCCTCTCACCGCCGCTTTGTGTAGCGCTGTTCCCCACAGTCCCATCGTGCTACGAGCCATCCCTTATGTCATCTAGGTCGGAGACTGAATCAGGCAAGGGCTTTCCTCCATGAGTCTCCAGGACCTTCCGGTGAAATTCCTTGAGGTTGTCTAGTGTGTCCCTCAGCACTCTCCTGCGCGCATCCGCGGACGTGGTCCAGCAAACGGCGACTCCCTCGCGAACAAGTTCGGCGGCGTACTCAAGAGCTTGCTTGATATCCTCGGGCTCAAGCTCCGGGTAGTCTTCGATGATCTCGGCAGGCGACTTCCCGACCGCAACCAGATCAACTATCAGATGAACCGGTATGCGCAGGCCGCGGATACAGGCCTTCCCAAAGCAGATGTTCGGATCAGCAGTGATTCGCTCCAGTTCCATGGCTTTCACCTCGCGCATTATACCACGTGGTTCAAAGATCTGGTTAGTTCAGGCACAAGTGGTTGCCGATGGAACTGGAATGCACAGATCGTGCGTCGAACAATACAGGGCATCACTTTTCCGAACCGAATCCGCCGGAACGCACTACACACCTAATGAGAGCGCGAAATCCGGACTCGAGGATCCAGATGACGGACATCGACAAGCGCACGATAGCGGGTCTCCTTCGAGGCGATGATGCCGCCTACGTGGCGGTCATCAACGCCATGAAGCATCCCGTCCACAGGTTCGCCCTGCGGCTTTGCCGGGACTCAGCCACGGCCGAGGACATCACGCAGCAAACCTTCCTCGCGGTGTGGCAGAGCATCGGATCGTTTCGATGGCGGTCGAAGTTCTCGACCTGGGTCTTCGGCATCGCATATCGCCAATACCTGCTGCTGAGGCGACAGGGCGAGCATGCGGTCGAGACCGTCCCGCTGGAGGAATGGCACGAGACGGATGACTCACCCGACATCGGCTCGGTGCTGGTTGCCGAAGACGAGCGGGCGAGAATCCGGAGAGCGGTGTATGCCCTGCCGGACCCGTACCGAGAGGTCGTATGCCTCGTCTATCTGGAGGGTTTCACATGCCGTGAAGCCGCCGAGGTGCTCGATGTCCCCATCGGGACCGTCAAGTCACGGATCAACGGCGCGCTGAAAATCCTGCGCGAAAGGCTCGGGGAAAGTGAGGATCTGGCTGATGAAAAGCGACAGCCCGAGAGTTCACAGGCATAACCGCCTGACAGCATTCATCCACAGGATTCTGTGTGTCACTTGCAGGCGCAGCACGAAGGAATGGACTCGTCTTAGCCGTGGAATCGAGCGGCTTGAAGACGAGCAGTTCCCGCCGTCGCTCGATGAGAAGCTGCTCGCCGATGCGATGACGGCATCAGCGAGAGCCCGCCAGACCTCGCCGATCCGATCCCGCGCATCGGAGGTATTCACTATGAGAAGAGTGACATACGCGGCGGGATTCGTCGTGATCCTGCTGCTCGTCGGAGCGTTCCTGTTTCCGCGGATGAGGGGGAATGCCGCTATCGCAGACGCCATGCAGGCGATGGCAAGCGTCAAGACCTGCCACTTCACCGGCTCGATGCTGAGCGAGAATGGCAACAGAATGGAGATCGAGGGATGGTTCAGAGCCCCTGACCGGTTGCATGTACATAACGGGGATTCGCACGAGTCCTATCTCCTTGACGGCAAAGAGATCATCATCGAGCGGGACAAGGTGACGATCAGCAGGAACGACACGGACGTCCAGTCGATATTCGTCGGCGGACTCTTCAGAAGGGCGATGTCGCTGTATCAGTACTTCGACAAGGTGGACGTGAAGCAGGATGTGCTGCCCAACGGCCACGAAGCCCTGGTGATAGCAGCGCATGAGAAGCAGCGTTACTACGAGGGAACGGCCGTCTTCACCATCGACAGGGCCACCGATCTGATGGTCAGCATGCGGGAATACAACAAGCAGGGCCAGCTCACCAATGAGATCGACAACTTCGAATACGACGTGCCGATCCCCGACTCGGCCTTCAAGGTCGAGATCCCCGATTCCCTGCCCGTGACCGACAACACGAAATAGCCACCAACGGGGGCCTTCCCGGCCCCCATCACCCCAACACTCCAGTACTCCAATACTCCATTACCCCACCTCTCCAGCACTCCGTGCTATAATCCCATCGAACCGTTTGCCCCTGAAACCTGACATACATAGTGAAAGCGCAATTCGCGGAGTGACTGAGTGGCAGAAATCGGTCCGTCGACAATCGAGGCTCTTCGCAGAGGCGACGAGCAGGCATACGCTGCAGTCATCGAGGAGCTGATCGCTCCCGTGTACAGATTCCTTCTGCGCCTGTCCGGCGACTCCGGAACGGCGGAGGACCTGGCAGAGAGATGAAGCCGGAGGCTACCCGGCCTCCGGCTCTTTCTCGGCTATTGCAGCCATGCAATTCTGGCCACCGGGTCCCACTTCACTGTTGCTCCAAAGTACTCGGCCACAGCTCGGACCGGTATCACGAGGTCGTCGCCCTGCTTCTTGGGGACTGTGGGGAGACCGAGTGTCTTGCCATTGGCAACGGCATTGCGCGCGCCCGGCAGCAGAACTACCGACTTGGCGCCGGCTCCGCGAGCGGAAAGCGTGACTGAGCCGCGGGCATTGTCCTTGTGCACATTGAGCTTGAGCAGCCGTCCGATCTCACTCGCCGGTGCGGTCAGCACGTCACCATCGAGACTGCTTCCATCGGGCAGAGATGGACCGTCATCCGATACGATCATCGGCGGCCAGTCTCGTTGGCCCGAATGAGCAATCTCTTTCAGGCATACGTCGATCATCTGGTGTGGAGTCTCGGTTACTTCAGGGTGCTTCCTTCGGAGGAAGTCCACCCCCAGCGTAAGTCCCTGCAATGCCTGCCCATAGCTGTCTGTACGCCAGTACAACATACCAAGCTCATTTGCGGCACCCAGAACGATCCGTTCCTCGGGGAAACTGGCCTCCAGGCCCATATCAAAGGCAGCCACCCTCTCTGCTATGTGTATGGCCAAGACATGGCTATCCGAGGTACCGAGTCTGTCAGCGTAGTAGGCCTGGCGCAACAGAATCTTCGCTTCATCGACCGTCTGGATCTGGCTGTCGCCAGGACTACGCTGACTCTCGTTTGCCAGCTTTCTGCGGCACTCTGCGATGGCGCTCGTGAGGTCAGACTTGGCCTCATTCGGGTGCTTCTTTCTGAACAGGCTTTCCCCCAAAGTGAACGCCTCCAATGCCTTCGCGTAGTCCCTTGCGTCCCAGTAGGCCCAACCGAGGCGCGACATGGCGAACATATGCACGCTAGTGTCTCGATAGTGTGCCTCGAAGCTGGGATCGAACTCCACCACTTTCTTCATAAGCGCGATAGCTTGATCGAGGTGAGGCGTGACCGTGTATTGCAGATGATATGCCTCAAGCAGGCAGGCTTTGGCCTCATCGGGATTCGCTATCTTGTCTGGAACGGCAGCCTGTGCAAACAGGCCCGAACCCGCGAGCAGAAGAATGGCTATGGCAATAATGATCCTGGTCATCTCAGTTCTCCGTTCATGGCTCAGTGCAGTTTTGTCTTGGATGCACAGCCTGGATTCGTTGTGCAGTAGAAATTGGCGATGGGCTCGTTGTTACGACCGGGACACGGATACCTCATGTTACACAGACTGGTTCCCGGGTAGTGGTGCGCTATACTGACGGCGTGCGCTAACTCATGGGCGATCACCTGTGAGATGATCGCCCCGTCATCCGGATCGACAGTTGTGGGGTCATGAGTTGGATCAGTCCACCCGCGGATCCATTCAGGATATATTCTAACCTCTGTAACACCGCAGGGTATGTTTGGTCCTCCAAAGCAGTAGCCCGCCTCGTAGTTAGGGTCATATCCAGCATCAAGCAGCAGTATGCCGCACTGATTGTTGTCCTGATTGTAGTTCACTTTGCGGGTGGAGCTGTCCCACTCATTGGCGTTGATGGTGTGCGCCTCCAGTCCCAGGGCGCCGAACGAGCCAAGTCCCAGGCTGTCCTTGTCGCGGATGTACACGTCCTTCTTGCTATCGGGGTCTGTTCGTGTATGATCCCCAGCAATCATGAAGCCTCGGTACTCATCGAAGCGTGAGAAGCCGTCACCCTTATTCAGTCCGACCGGCGTGTCCTCGTCATCATCCCAGCGCGTTCCTGGCGTCCCGTCCGGCTTCTTGTCGTGGGCCCAGGCATCTGCGATCAGGTTGTGGTTCGCGTCGTTAGGTATAGTTCCAAGCCATTCCTTCGGGTCCGTCCCCTCTACGTAAGCATCCTGATCGACGTACACGTGAGCACTCGCATAAAACCAGGCAAATGCACCGTAATCATGACAACTAATACCGATCGTCGCCTGATTGACCTGAGAGGCAGTAACTGCCCAGTCCGGAGAGGTGTTCCACCCGGCCTGATTGGGGGTGAATTCCAAGTCCGGATCAGTCCCCGTACCGGCATTACAGCATGTCCCCGTCCAGTTGAAATATGACTGGAACGTGAAGTACACCCAGATCATACCTTGTACACCTTCTGGCCTTATTGTGACCGTCATGCTCGTTGTGCTGTCAACTGCAGGAATCCAGCCGGAACTGCACTTGCTGATCGTGACGTCCCATACTTTGACGGTTACCGAGTTATCCGCGTCTGTCGTCACCGGTCCTTCATCATAATGCTTCTTGGGGTCCGCGGGACCGTCATCGATCGTCAGCGTCACCACGTATATGCCGACTTCCTCGAATGTGTGCGTCACATTCTGACTGTGCGCATTCGGCGTGGTATCCCCGAAGTCCCATTCCCAAGAATTGATGTCATCGTTAACGAGCACGGGATCGCAGAAATCGTCCTTGTCGGATGAGTTGTTATCATAGAAGCTTGCTTCCCCCCCGACCGGCACATAGATGACATGACCTGTATTGCCGGTTCCAGGGCCGGTGCCCGTTGCCCTGGCGACAGGCGGGGTACCCTGTTCGTACCAGAAGCACAATCCCGGGAGACTGCTCATGACCATCAGAAAGAGCGCCAGCACCATCGCATATGGGAGTATTCTTGTGGACATTACTGTGCCACCCCCAGATCTTCCACCATTTCACCTGCCCGCACTTTCGCCTCTTTCCCCCAGTCATTCTTTGGGTATTTCTGGGCGAGCAGATTGTACGTGGACAATGCCTCGACCTTCTTCCCTATCCTGGCCTGGCTGTCACCCATCACATAGAGAATGTAGACTTCCCAAGAGGCCGGAGGGTTCTTCGCTAGTATGGATTGGCATTCCGTCACCACCTCTGCAAAGCGCTTCTCCGAGATATAGCTGGCAGTCACCTCGGCCATCATCCACCAGGTGAAGTAGTTCTCGGGAAGAGTGCGCAAGGCATCTTGGAGAATCTGGCGACCCTTTGCCGGATCGTTGTGGAACCGATCATCGGCGAGGTCCTTACCCTGGTAGATATACCATTGGGCCAGCCTGATACGCGACCATGCGACCTGCTTTATCTCGGTCGGATACTCTTTCTGCACGCTTTCCAAAAGTGCAAACGCCTTTTCCAGTTCAGCAATATCCGCACTCTTGTACCATTTCTGGAACTGGGCGGTGCCTGCGAGGACAACAGACTCAGCCTTTACCGCCAACGCCGTCTTCATATTGTCCTTTACGGCTGCAAAGTTGCCGAGCGCCTGGTCGAGGTCAAGCTCACCGACCTGAAGCCTGGCGAGACGAAACTTCGCGAGTTGGGCTTCGGAGGTATCAGGATACCGACGCGTTACCTCAAGGAATGCATTGTAGGTATCCGGTCGCTTGGCTTTGCTGGCCAAATAAGCCAACCTCAGAAGCGCATCCGGGGCTTTGGGGCTGGAGGGGTGCAAGTCAGCAACCTGATGGAAATGTGTTTCCGCAAGCGTGAGATCTTTCTGCTTGATGGCTATGTAGCCCAGTTTCCATGTGGCCTCTACTGCTTGGGCAGTTTCGGGGTATTGAGTGGCAATCTGGGTGAACAGGCCCTTCGCAGTGTCCACATTCCCGGTATCGAGTGCATTGTAAGCTGCCGTGAGGCTTTCCTGGACAGTTGCGGCCTGGGCCGACATTGCCAAGAGAAGCAGAATGAAAGGGAGCGCCCAGTACTTCGGCCTACCTAGGATAGACATACATACCTCCTCTGATTAGTGTTCAGTGCAGAAGTCGTAGTGTCGGTAGCCAAAGAACACGGCATCACCCGCCTTTTGCGTGTACTGGTTACATCAGCAATCAGTACCATACCTGTGAGCTTGCTGATCATTGATTCCCAGTTGGTATGATATACCATAGACCGGGTGAAGTCAAGCAGAGATGTAACAGTTCACGCTTGGGGATAACGAGTTTGATCAGGCAGGGAAGAGGACAGACTTGCCTGCGAGCAGTTGCCTGCATGATTCGAGCATGTCCAGACCCCTGACGTGCCATGTGCCAAACAGACTCATGAGCGTCATCTTTGTCTCAGAACCCTTCTCGCTTCTCGTCCCGCCGCATACCTTGCGCGCGATCACGCACGGCCTCAGCGCTCGTTCTGCGCCATTGTTGTCCGACGGTACTTCCGGGTACTCTACGAACATGAACAACTCGTGCAAGCGATCTATGAATCTCTTTGCCAGCGTCTGCTGTGGAGCATCTGAGCCGACATACGGACCTGAGAGCGCCTCTACCTCTTCCTCGAAGAGTACTCGCTTCCACTTGCGAACCTCCGCCTTCTTGCTCCGGAACTCCTTTGCCCGATCGTAAACACCCTTCACCGCATCCGCCCATGCGATGACGCCCGTGTCGTCCGCGTTCCTCTCCTTCAGTTTGTGCAGATCCCTGGCCAGATGTGCCCAGCATATCTGGCGGTCTGCAACTACCGGGTTGTATCCGGCATAGCAATCCGTTACCACTACCCCTTCGTAGTCGCCGCCTATCGTTTCCTTCGGGATCTCTCCACTCCGACTCCGCCGGTAGATGAAGTAGCGCACGTTCTTAGTGGAGAAGGTCCAGATGTATCCGTTCAGCCCATCCTCTCTCCAGCCCGTCTCGTCTGCGTTTATGTATGGGCTTCCACGTACAAGCGAGAGTAGTCGCTCTTTCTCTTTTTTGCCACAGTCTGCCACCGTGTGCAATATCTCGCTTATCTCTCCCACAGAGAGCCGAAGACCATACAGAGCCTTCAGCAATCCCTGTATCGTCCGCTTTGTCATGCGACCTACCGTCGAAAGATACGATATCAGGCTCATCAGGTTCACGCCTACCCGATGCTTGCCTACAACCTGGCCGGAAAGGTCAACCTTCGGCACATGACTCTTGCCACAGTATCCGCATCTTCTGGCGATGAACCTGTGCTCGACTACGTCCACAGGCACGATGGGGATGTCGATGACTTGGCGGAGTCTCTTTACCGTGCCCCCTGTGAGCGCTCGGCCGCAGTCCGGACACTTCGAGTGCGCGTGCTCGACTACACGGGTGGGTGTCTCCCGCCTGCGCACGAACGACTTCTTGCGCTTCTTTCGTTCAGCTGCCCGGCGCTCTTTGCGGTTCGGCTTCACCCAGTCAGGCACGGATGGGGAACTGCCATCACCGCCGGAAAGCCTGGCGCGAAGGTCTTCGTTCTCCTTCTCCAGGTCGCCGATACGCGCCACGAGTTGGGGAACTAGACCTTCCAACTGGCTGACCCTGGCCTCAAGCTCCTCGTATGTCGGCTTGGATTGCTCGCTCACACTCCTTGGTTCGAGACGCTCCCAGCAGGTTCCTTCTTCTTACAGACAAAATAATCCCTAAGCCTGAACTGTTACGCAGAGATTTGCACAGAAAGAGTTCACGATCGTTGATAGTGAAGTTTGTCAGGCTGGATCGGTCGCGGGTGTCTGAGGAACGCCCATGAGCATCCGCCGGCATGACTCCATCGCATCTTCACCACGCAAGTGCCAGGTCCCGAATAGACTCATCAGCGCCATGCGGGTCTCAGATCCCTTGGCCGACCGTGTGCCGCCGCTGATCTTGCGAGCCGTTACCGCAGGCCGGATCGCTCGCTCGGCCGCGTTGTTCTCGCTTGGTACTTCCGGACATTCTACGAAGACAAACAGCTCCGGCAGGAACCTCTCGATCCGCTGAGCCAGTATCCGCTGGGGAACATCCCGCTTCAGGTATGGCCTGGCGAGCCGATACAACTCTTCCTCGAATGCGATCCGCTGCTCGTGCCGAGCCTTCGACTCCTCGTTCGAATATCTCTTCGCGCGTCTGTAAACGGCCTTGACCTTGCCGACCCAGACTGCTACCCCTCTCTTGTCAGGGTTCGCCTCGACGAGCGTTCGCAAGTCCCGCAGGTAGTGCACCCAGCACCGCTGATGCCGCCCCAAGAGCACGTTGTAACCGCAGTAGAAGTCGCTTACGACTACACCGCCGTAGTCCTCTCCCAGCACATCCTTTGCGACCTCTCCGCTCCGACTCTTGTCTCGGATGAAGTAGCGCACGCGTGGCGTCGAGAAGCTCCAGATGTATCCGTTCCTCCCGTCTTCCCGCCAGCCGGTCTCATCCGCGTTCACCGCAGGGCTTCCCCGCACCGCATGAAGAAGCTTCTCTACCTCCGACTTCCCCATGGATGCTACCGTATGTAGTATCTTTGTGATCTCTCCGCGCCCGAGATGCAGACCGTAGAGTGATTCCAGAAGCTTCTGCACACGCTCGACCGGCATTCTACCGACCGTGTGGAGATAGCTCACCAGGCTCATCAGCCGGATGCCCACCCGGTGTGTCCCGACCACCTCTTCGGAGAGGTCGAGCTTCGGCACGTGTATCTTGTGGCAGACTCCGCAGTACCGTCCGATCACCAGGTGCTCGATGATCCTGACCGGCATCACCGGTATCTCGATCACCTGCCGGCTGTGATGCATCGTGCCGCCGGAGAGCTTCCTGCCGCAGTCGGGACAGGTGTCGAGCGCGTGCTCCACGATCTCCGTGGGGGTCTCCCTCAAGCGGGCAAACGACTTCTGCCGCTTCTTGCGATCCTTCTTCTTGCGCTCGGGCCGGTTTGCCTTCACAAAGGCAGGTATCGTCCTGCCGCCGCCACCGAGCTTGGACCGGAGTTCTTCATTCTCCTTCTCAAGCGCTCGGACGCGTTCGGTCAGGGTGTCTACACCTTCACGCAACTCCAGGACGGCCTGATGCTGCTCTCGGATCGCCTGGTGCTGCTCCAAGACGATGCCGATCAGTTCTTCTCTTGATAGGTTGCCGAGATCGTTCACAACCTACCATTCGACAGCCGATCCTGGGGTACCTTCCTCAGATTATCAATGATCGTGAACTCTTACTTTGCACATTCGTCTGTTACGCAACGACTCGCCCTCTGGAATGGACTACCACTTGGCAATTGGGAGCACGAAGTGCTCTGTTTGCCTCTCGACCAGCGCAACGGGCTTTGCATCACCGTGTTGCCTCATTTAACTTTGTTACCGAAACGCCATTCGTTGCGTCATTGATAATGTTACCAAGTAGTGTGTTCAAGTATGTCAGATCGGCTCTTGATCGCCGCTCAGGGCCGCGCCTTGCTCGCTTTCGATCTGTCTTTATTCGGCATCCTGTCAAGCTTTGATGATAGCCTGTGGATGCGTCTTAGTAGCTCCACCGGGTTCGTCGCTCTACGTTCTTTATCGAGGCGATCCTTTGCTTCATCGTCAAGCCATCCTTCAACACTTATCAGCTTGCGGTACGGCGTCATCGCAGGCTCATAGCGTTTGATCACTTTACTCCCAATCCGCTCCTTTTCTTTAAGACGCATCATGGGCTGACAGAAGTTGTGATACGCCACGATCAGCGGATATATCGCCTTTAGTACCGCAAGCTGCTCGTCCGTCTCGAATCGCCGGTAACCTATAAACTGCCGGACTACGCTCCAGTTCTTCTGCTCTACATGACATTGATCGTTCTTCTTGTAAGGCCGACTGCGCGTAAACGTGATCCTGTGCGCTCGACAGTACTTGTTCATGTGATGGTTGATGAACTCGCCGCCGTTGTCGGTATCTATGCCTCTGACTGCAAACGGTGCGCTCTTGGACGCGGACTGCACCGCAAGCACGGTTCCGTGCTCCCCTCGGCCTTTCATTCCATCAAGCGCTACCCATCCGGTCGCTACATCAGTCATAGTCAAAGTATACAGGAACTCTCCGCTCCCGTCACCTCCGCAATGACCCACCAAGTCCATCTCGAAGAACCCAGGCTCAGCTTCATCCCAGTCGGCAAACGTCCTCACCGGGATCTGAGACCGAAGCAGTGTCCCCGGCTTTGTTAAGGTCCTCCCTGTTAGCGATAGGGCAGACCGCTCCTTCTTCATCAACCTGTCGATGCTCGACGCGCTGATCGAGTTAAGCAGCCTCTCTTCTTCTGGTGTAACCGTTATCTCCCCGAATGACTCCAGTATGGGTAGAAACTCAGTCAGAAACGGCTGCAGACGCTTACCGCACGCGTAGAAACTCGCAGCCCAGAGTGTCTTCAGCTTGTGGGCTATCGGCTCGTATTTCGACTTCCTTGCGCGTCTCACTGGACTCCTCGCTGGTGGAACTCCTTTCGCGAACAGCCTCACCAGCGACTTCCTGTGGTAACCGGTCAATCCCTGGACTTCACTCAATACCAGCTTCTTCTCCGATTTGGTGGCTTTGCCATATTCTTTGCGTTTGCGCCTCACGACTTCTCTTACGGATGCAGTTGTCATCTTCTCCATGCCTCAGTTTCGGTAACATTCTTATCTGAGGCAACGTTTCCGTTTCGGTAACATCGTTCGTGAAGCAATTCGATCACTTGACTTTGCCGCGCGATTCCGGTTATCATATCAACGAAACCAGCAGGGTGGGCGATTGAGCGCCCGTTGTGCTGGAGAGAAAAGACGGTCCTTCCGCACTTGCATATCGGCGGGGCAAGCCCGTTTTTCCGGTATCTCGATGAAATGGAAGGCCGAGTACCCGCCAATCCTTGACGGATATTCGGCCATTTTTCGTCCGTATGGTGCGAGTCGGACGAGTCCGACGGGTCGGACATGTCAGAGCGAAGGGAAGTGATGACGATCGGGAATCGAGCCGTGCTTGAATGGGTGGACGAAATGGCGAGGCTGTGCAAGCCCGACCGCGTTGTCTGGTGCGACGGCTCCCTCGAGGAGAAGGAGCGCCTGACGGCCGAGGCTCTCTGCACCGGTGAGTTGACTGAACTCAACCAGGACAAGCTCCCGGGATGCACATACCATCGCACCGCGACGAACGACGTGGCGCGCACCGAGCATCTTACCTTCATCTGCACCAGCAAGGAAGAGGATGCCGGGCCCACCAACAATTGGATGTCGCCCGAGGACGCATACCGCAAACTCGGCGCGCTTTTCGACGGCTCCATGAGCGGCCGAACCATGTACGTCGTCCCGTTCATCATGGGCGTCCCCGGATCGCCGTTCAGCAAGATCGGCGTCGAGATCACCGACAGCATCTACGTCGTCTTGAACATGCGCATCATGACCCGCATGGGCAAGATCGCGCTCGACGCACTCGATCATTCAACAGATTTTACCAAGTGCCTGCACTCGAAGCACGAACTCGACATCGAGCGCCGGTACATATGCCATTTCCCCGAGGACAACGCCATCTGGAGCATCGGCTCCGGATACGGCGGGAACGTCCTGCTCGGCAAGAAGTGCCTGGCCCTCCGGATCGCGAGCTGGATCGGACACCAGGAAGGCTGGATGGCGGAGCACATGCTCATCCTCGGCGTGGAAAGCCCCGAGGGAGAGATTCATTACGTCGCGGGCGCGTTCCCGAGCGCGTGTGGGAAGACCAACCTCGCGATGCTCGTGCCCCCTGAGTCGATGCCGGGCTGGAAGGTCTGGACGGTCGGCGACGACATCGCCTGGATGCGTATCGGTCCCGACGGGCGGCTCTGGGCGGTCAACCCCGAGGCGGGATTCTTCGGTGTCGTGCCGGGGACGAACTTCAAGACGAACCCTAACGCCATGCGCAGCATCGCGCGGAATACGATCTACACGAACGTGGTGTTGAGGCCGGACGGAAACGTCTGGTGGGAGGGCCACGACGAGGACCCGCCCGAGCATGGGATCGACTGGCAGGGGCAGTTCTGGACGCCGGCATGCGGTGAAAAGGGCGCTCATGCGAACTCACGGTTCACCGCGCCGGCATCCCAGTGCCCGAGCATCTCGCCGGAGTGGGAGAATCCTCAGGGAGTGCCGATCTCCGCGATCCTCTTCGGCGCGCGCCGGGCACACCTGGCTCCGCTCGTGTACCAGTCGTTCAACTGGCAGCACGGGACATACATCGGGGCGACGATGGCCTCCGAAACAACCGCCGCTGCACTCGGCGCGCAGGGAATCGTGCGGCGCGACCCGATGGCGATGCTCCCATTCTGCGGCTACAATATGGCGGAGTATTTCCGGCACTGGCTCGACATCGGGCAGGGGCTTGTCGATCCGCCGAAGATCTTCCGCGTCAACTGGTTCCGCCAGGACGAGGGCGGCAAATTCCTCTGGCCGGGATTCGGCGACAATCTGCGGGTGCTGAAATGGGTGATCGAGCGCTGCAAGGGCGAGGGCAATGCCGTCGAGACCCCGATCGGGTACGTGCCGGCTGCGGGGAGCATGTATCTCGACGGGCTGAAGATCTCGTACCAGACGATGGAAGAGCTGACCCACGTGGAGAAAGACTCGTGGTACGAGGAACTCGAGAGCCAGACGGAATGGTTCCAGCAGTTCGGCTACTCGCTTCCCCTCGAGATCTGGCAGGAACACGAGGCCCTCGCAGACCGACTGACGCGTTGAGGCTCGGGGGGTCGTCATGCTGAACTTGATTCAGCATCCACGGAGGCGGCAGATGGATGCTGAATCAAGTTCAGCATGACGACGGCTTGTATTTTCAAGGAAGATACGGGGCACGGTGGGTGAAAACTCGCCGTGCCTTTTTGTATATGCGCCCCAAGCAGGCATTGTCCCCTCAGGCGGCGAACAGCAGAGTTGATCTTGTGAGGGAGGACACTACTATGAAACACGCTTTGGTTCTTCTTGGATTGCTCATGCTTATCGCCGGATCGGCGCTCGGAGGGGAAAAGATGAAGGTTACTCTGAACGGACTAACTGTTACTCTCGATGCCGATTCGGGGTGCATACTCGGCCTCGACTACGCAGGGCCGGGTACGATGCTCGAGTCGTCTCCCGACCGCGGAGGGCTCGTCGACCTCGCCTATCCGCACGAGAAGTTCGAGCCGCGCCGACTCGCATCCAGGTACTCCCACGGAGCACAGATCACCAAGACCGACGGCGGTGTGGTCATCACCACACCGAATCTCGGGGCCAGCCGCGAGGTCTTCCCGGTGAGCGGAAACGTCTCCGCGACCGTCCGACTCACAGAAGCACCCGACGGCCGATCGATCGTCATGACCTGCGAGGTCAGCAATCAGTCGGACAAGCCCGTGCGCCAGGTGATCTTCCCCGACTTCCCCGGACTGCTGCCGTTTGATGGGAGGGATGGGACCTGGCTCCGTGCGGGCGGATTCGGGAGCCTGCCGTTCCTCGAACTCGCCCCGGACGAAGGCAAGGCCAGCACCCAGTATATGATCGACTTCGCCGGCTACACCGTCGAGCACAAAGCCGGCGGCGTCTTCAACGATATGTTCGTGCGGTGGATGGACTTCGGCGGCCTCGATGGCGGGCTCAGCCTCTTCCCGAAGCGCTGGGGGGCCGACCCGCAGGTACCGGTTCGGCTGCAGCTCTCCGAGGTCGACGGCACGATCCGCCTCATGTGCATCCACGATGCCACTATCGAGCCGGGCAAGTCCTGGGAGAGCGGCGAGTTCGTCCTGACCCCGCACGCGAACGGCTGGGCGAAGGGCATCGAGCCGTACCGCGAGTGGGTGAAGACGAAGTACAAGCGCGAGTTCCCGATCCCCAAGCGGGTTCGAGAGGGGCTCGGGTACCGGACGATCTGGATGTGCCAGACTCAGCCCGACGACCCGCAGGATGCGATCTTCCGGTTCGACGATCTGCCTGAACTCGCGCGGGAGTCGAAGGATCACGGGCTCGACGAGATCGTCATGTGGGCCTCGCACAAGGCGTTCACCCTGCCGTTGCCGCCTCCGTTTCCACACCTGGGCACGGAACAGGATATGGCCGATGCGATCAAGGAGTGTCGGGCGCTCGGAGTCAATGTCGCCCCATTCCTGAGCATCGTCCAAGCGAACCCGGAGACCGCCCCGCGATATGGGCTCAAGGTGACCGACAACAACGGCTGGACTTATCACACCGAACTCATCCCCAAGTGGAATCCATCCTATGCGACTGGTTATTCCTGCGTGCAGGTCGGCCCGCTCAACCCGAAGTGGCACGAGGACGTGCTCGAGGGCTGCAAGCGCCTGATCGATATCGGGGTCCCCGCCCTGAGCTGGGACCAGTTCTGGACTACGCACGATCCGCCGCCGAACATGCTCTCCCTGGCATCGCAGATCAGGACCTATGCCCTCGCGCACGATCCCGAGGCCACCTTCTCCGGGGAGGAACTCTGGAACCTGGAACTCGACAGCGCCATACTCGACTACACCTGGAACTGGGGCGGCTACCGGGATTGCCGGGCCTTCACGAGCGTCTTCCCGGCCCCACGTATCAACTCCTGTATCAGTTTCGCACCGCTGAGCGTGAAGATGGCGTTCGCGGACAACCTCTACCTGAACATATTCCCGCGCAAGAAGGAGTCGGCTAACGGCTCAGACCGGATCTCGAACTACCCCGAACTCAGCAAGGCCCTGAAGCAGTGCGCCGGCCTGAGGAAGCAGTTCCTGCCGTACTTCGTCGATGGAACGCTGATCGGCGACTGCATCCTCTCGAAGCCGTGTCCGGCGACTCACATCACCGCATACACGCTGCCCGGCCGCGCGATCGTGATCATGATCAACCGGGGCGCAAGCCGCGAGATCGACTTCACCTGCGACCTCGCGCCCTGGGTGAAGCCGTCGTCCGGGCGCTATGAGGCAAAGTCCTACGACGAGGACGGCAAGCTGCTCGACACGGCGAAGATCGACGGCGCGTGGACGGGCAAGACACCCGTGCTTGCGGGCGAGCAGATGGTCGTCTACGAGGTGACGGCTCTCTGATCGCATCTCATCAGACTCGTGTAGGAGGGAGTTTGTCCTCATGAAGTACCGCATTCATCTCGCGATTCTCCTGCTCGTATTGAGCAGTTCCGCCATACAGGCAAAGACGTGGGTCAAGAAGCTCGCGCCAGGGGTCACCTATATCCAGATCGTCCGGGAGGCGCCTGTCCCACGGATCATCAATGTGCTCAAGATCGATCCGCGGGTGCCCGGCGTCGAGATACGGTCGGTGCTTGCGGGTGACATGGTGAACGACGTCGATGCGACCAGGGGCCGCGAGACGATGGGTTCGATCGCCACGCGACTCAAGGCAACCGCCGTCGTCAACACCGATTTCTGCAACTGGACCGGCGACCCACTCGGCCTCCACATCGAGCGAGGCGAACTCGTCAGCGAGCCGTATCGCCGACGGACGATGTTCGGCATGACTGCGGATGGAGACTATCTATTCGACGTCTTGGGATGGGACGCGAAAGTCACCCTGGCCGACGGGACTTCCCGGGCGATCGACGGCATCGACCGTGACCGCGAGGCCGGCGAACTGATCGCCTATACCTCGAAGTGGTTCACGAGCACCTGCACCAAGGACGGCGGATGCGAGGCCGTCATTACGACGAAGGACCTCCCGGTGCGCCTGGGCGTCCCTATCAAGGGCAGGATCACGGAGCTGCGGCCCGGCCTGGGGGATACCCCCATCCCGGCGGACGGCATCGTGCTCTCGGGCTCGGGACCAGCCGCCGACTTCATCGAGAACAGCCTCATCAAGGGCCCGGAAATGACGATGGAGTTCAACGTCATCCCGACGAGCACGACCGGCTGGGAGCGGGTCGTCGAGGCGGCGGGAGGGACTCCGAGGCTCGTTCGGAACGGCGAGGTCTGCACCGATTTCCTGAACGAAGGCGTCGCTGCGAGCTTCGTCACCACGACTCATCCCCGATCCGCGATCGGCGCAACCGCCGACGGTCGGCTCGTGCTGGTGACCGTCGATGGCCGACAGTACAACGCGACCGGCATGTCGCTCCCCGATCTCGGGCGGCTGATGAAGTCGCTGGGATGCGTGGACGCTCTCAACCTCGACGGCGGCGGATCGAGCACGATGGCGACGTACTTCGGCACGCTCAACAGCCCGTCGGATGGGAGGCTTCGCGCGCTGCCGAACGGGATGGCCGTTTTCGCGCCGGACCTCACATTCCCGACGCCGGAGTTCAAGGTCGTCGCTCCCTCGGATACGATTGTGACCGGCGAGAGCATGCAACTCACACTGATCGATGTTGTGACCGGTCAGCCGCTCAAGAAGATCATCGCGAACCGTGCCATTTGGAGCACCGCGGCGGCGATGGGATTCGTCGATCAGTCCGGCAAATTCACGGCGTATGGCGCGGGCACGGTGGAGGTCGTTGTCAAGCTCGGCTCGCGAATGGCGACTGCCACGATAGAGACCGTCAAGGGCCCGCCGAAGAAGGTGGTCGCTGCCCTTGATGGCGACAAACCCGGCGCTGAAAACCGGAATATTCTGTCCGTCACTATCTATGACAAGAACTGGAACGCGCTCCGCGGAGTGAGCCTCCAGGTCGCGGTCACTGGCGGGAAGCTCGATCGAACGGACATCGTGACCGGTGACGCCGGCAAGGTGGCGGTGGGCATCACCTGGGACGCCCCCACCGGCGGCCAAGCCGAGGTCTCCTGCGCCGACCTCCCACCGGTTGTCGTCACGCGATAGTATGGAGTGCGATGGCTCGACATCGCTTTGGTCTTCGGCGGCTTGACGCCGTCCGGAGGGCCGCCGTGTCGAGCCACGGCTCAGGAAAGCGATGTCGAGCCATCGCACTCCAAGAGGAGAACAGCAGCCCCCCGTATGCCTTTACTTCGCCGGCTGGAAGATGCCGAGGGACTTGCCGACGAACTCCGCGTCGGCCATCAGCTTGCAGCACGCGGGATTCTCGATCGTGTTCGCAATGCCCGTGCCCGGGCCGGTCGGCTTCGGCTTGGCGGGCGAAACGACGATGCACGCGTCCATGACCTCCATCTCGAAGTCGCCGAGCAGCAGGCCGGCATCCGTCATCTTCTTGTTGTCCACGAGCATCCGTATTTCCGCGAGCTTTCCCTCGAGCACGGAGAAAAGCGCCTCATCGGAGATCAGCGGCACTTCGTCCAGACCGAACGGCAGTTCGTGGAAGAGGTCCAGCATCAACTGCATGTGCGGAATGTCGGTCTCCAGTATCCATTTCCACTCGTCCCTGTGGACGTAGCCGGTCGGGTTCGGGCCTGCGCCGTCGTCGTCCCACGGAACCGACGTGCCGTAGAGGATGTTGAGCGTCCATGTCGTGCCCGCGGTTTCGTACATCAGCGGCCACCAGAGCCGGATGTTCGGCGTCCCCTGCTGCGAAATGGTGTTGGCCGGGAAGACGTCCGCGCACTGGATGATCTCCGGCGTAGTCTTCTTCAGGACGACGTTCTTCAGTGTGTATTCCACATCGAGTTGAGCAGCCTTCACGTAGTTCGCCCACGCCTGGCCCGGGACGATGGAGAGGACTCCGGGCGAAGCGGAGATCAGATCGCCGTCGGGATCGGATACGAATCCGTCGAAGGCGACAGCTTCCAGGACTCCGGTCTGTCCCGGATACACCGAATACACGGGCAGGAACTCCGAGTGAGTGATGTCGGTCAGGAACTCGTCCGCGCCGATATCGACCGTTCCGCCTATGATCCTCTCCTGTCCGTCCATGTCGGTGGCGGGGATCCCCGGCGCGTCGTTCCATCCGGCGTTGATGCAGGGTGAGAGCGACGTGAGGTGGTAGTCACCGCCCGCCATATTCACGAAGAGGGGATCAGCCGAGATGTCTCCGACTCCGGCAGCCGAGCCCGGAGTAGTTGTAGGCCGTATTGCCGTACACGTCGTTGTTCCGAAGAACAGGTGGTCCTCCGTTGTAGATGCATATCCCCGAGGAGTTGAAAGCCACGATGTTGTTCGACACTGCGGGAGAGGAGTTCTCGCACTCTATCCCCCCCCCCACCCGCCGTCCGCGGTGTTACCGGTGATCGTGTTGTTCGTGATGGTCGCGGACGAGAAGTAGCAGGCTATCCCGCCGCCCAACCCTGGGCTATGGTTACCGGCGATCGTGTTGTTTGTGATCGTCGGTGAAGAGTAGTAGCACAATATTCCGCCGCCCCAGAACGCATCGTTACCGCTGATCCTATTGCTCGTAATCGTTGGCGAGGAGCTCAAGCAGCATATCCCGGCACCCCCGACACGGGGCAGGCCGTTGGCTGTGATCGTGTTGTTCGCAATCGTCGGCGAGGAGTTCTCGCAGTATATCCCGCCGCCCCACCAGACCCCCGTGTTTCCGGTGATATTGTTGTTCGTGATAGTCGGCGAAGTGGCGTTGCAGTAGATGCCTCCACCGTTGTCGGCGCGCCCGTTGCGGATTGTGAAGCCATCGATCACCGTGGCCGGACCCGCTCCACTTGGACAGATCACGACGCTGCCGGCCTGGTTCCCATCAAGGATAGTCACGTGCGCCGCGATGTCCCTTGTCGATCCCACACCGGAATACCCGCCGTAGAGCGCCACTCCAGCCTTCAGAGTGATGCATTCGACATACGTTCCCCGCGCGACCCAGACCTGATCCCCCGAAGACGCCGCGTTCAAACCAGCCTGTACGGTGTGGTACGCCTTGCCCCACGACGTTCCATCGAACGTCGGGCCGGGAGAGTCCCATTTGACGTAGACAACCGCAAACGCCGCCGAGGAAGTGAGCGCGAGAAGCAGAATCGTCGCGAGCAAGGCAAGAGCAAATCCGGAACGGTACTTCATCGTAACCTCCAAATGCGGAAATGACCAAATGGTGAATCGGGTGAAGCTCTGATGCCGGCGCGTCTGCGGTGAGTAGTAGTGCTTGCGCCGGACTACTTGGCGATAGTATACCCATGTTAGCGACATATTACTCATATCTACAAGCTCAGCAGGAGAAAAACCGGGGTTTTTTCGCAAGCTCAGCCGTTGCCCGTTCGGATGCATCATGCCCTCGCTTCGGGGTTACCGGGCACAAGCATCCCGGAAAACCCCTCCTACGTGGCTATGGACATGATGAGTTCTCCGCGCCCCTTGCACTGATCTCACGCACAGAGTAGAATCATCCGGAGGCTGGTCCCCCTTCGTAATGGGGACAGCTTCCGCTCAACAAGGAGTAACCATGAGAGCAGTCAAGCTGTATGCGCCGGGCGATATGCGCCTGGTAGATATCGAGAAGCCGACGCCCGGACCGGGGGAGGCACTCGTCCAGGTCAAGGCGGTCGGAGTATGCGCATCCGATGTACACTACTACCGCGAAGGGCGGATCGGCGATGCCGTCGTAACCGAGCCGATCATTATGGGCCATGAGTTCGCCGGCGTCGTGGCGGAGATCGGTCCCGGCGTGACGGGCCTCAAGGTCGGCGACCGAGTGGCCGTCGAGCCCGCGTTCCACTGCGGAGAGTGCGAGATATGCAGATCCGGCAACATCAACCTCTGCCGGGCGATGAAGTTCTGCGGCACGCCTCCGTATGACGGATCGCTGAGGGAGTACATCGCGTGGCCCGCCAGTCTGTGCGTTCCCGTGCCGGACTCGATGAGCATGCCGGAAGCCGCGATGCTCGAACCGCTCGCGGTCGGCGTTTACGGCGTCGAGATCGCCGAACCAGTCTCGGGGAAGGGCATCGGCATCCTCGGCGCAGGCGCAATCGGGCTGTCGATCCTTCAGGCGGCGAAGGCGTCCGGGTGCGGTAGGGCATACGTCACCGATCCGATCCCCGAGCGCCGCGAACTAGCCCGAAAGCTCGGGGCCGACGCCGTCTTCGATGCCGCCGATCCCGACGTGGTGAGCAAGGTCGTCGGCGATTCTATCGGGCTCGACATCGTTTTCGAGGCGGCCGGCGAGAACGACGCGGTCCGTCAGGCGACCGAGATCGTCCGACCGGCGGGGCTGGTGGTCGTCGGCGGGATACCTCGCGAGGACAGCCTGTGCGTCACCGCCTCACTCGTCCGCAGAAAGGGCCTCACCATCAAGCTGATTCGACGCAGCAGGAACACGCTCCACCGCTCGATCGACCTCGTGAAGGCGGGCAAGGTGGACATCGCTTCCTTCGTCACGCACAAATTCCCCGTCGAGCGCGTCCTTGATGCCTTCGAGCTTGCGATGGCTCGGAGAGACGGCGTACTCCGGGCCGTGGTGGAATTCGGTTAGCCATGCGTTTGGCGCAAGCACTTCGTGGGGAAATGGTTAATGGTTCATGGTTGATGGTTCATGGGGGACGGGAAACCGAACCGCCATTCCCCATTAGCCATTAACCATCAGCCATCAACCATTCCCGAGAGGTACACCATGGCGAGGGACCGCTCATCGGAGATCCACTGGGTAGAGTGGAGCAACGAAGCCTTCGAACGCGCGCGGAAGGAGGACAAGCTCGTCCTCCTGAATATCGGCGCGGGCTGGTGCCACTGGTGTCACCAGCTCGACCGTACGTCCTACTCCGATCCTCAGGTCGTCGAACTCATCAACGAAAAGTTTGTGCCAATCCGAGTCGAGGCCGACCGCCGGCCCGACATCCAGGACAGGTACCTCATGGGCGGCTGGCCGACCACCGCGATCCTCACCCCGGACGCTCGAATCCTGACCGGCGCAACGTATATGCCACCCGAACGCATGCTGAGCCTCCTGCGACAGGTCGGCCAACTCTACGAGGAGGACCGGGAGGCCGTGACCCTCCGCGCATCGCAGATGTCCGAGGAGGCCGAGGAGGAGATGGGCCGGCACTGGGCCGCCACATCAGCGAAATCCCCGAGCCGAGAGGTCATCGGCTCGCTCGTCACCGCCATGCGCCGGGAGTTCGACTCGATCAACGGCGGCTTCGGTACCGAGCCTAAGTTTCCGTTCCCGGATGCAGTCCGTCTCGCATTCCTCCAGAACCGCCGAACCGGCGATCAGACGATGCTCGATATGGCGCTGAAGACGCTCGACGGCATGGCCCGCCTCATCGATCCCGTATGGGGCGGGATGTACCGGTATTCCGTGGACGCCCAGTGGAAGCATCCGCACTACGAAAAGATGCTCTACATCCAGGCCGGGGCGCTCGACAACTACGTCGAGGCATACCAGGTCACCGCCAACGTGAAGTATGCCGAGATCGCGGCCGGGATCGAGGTCTATGTGAGGCGATTTCTCGCCGACAGGGAGAACGGCGGGTTCTATGGCAGCCAGGACGCCGATATCGGAAGCCACGAACCGCAGGCCGATCTCATCACCGGCGAGCAGTATTTCCCCAAGAGCGAGAAAGAGCGCCTCGAAATGGGTATGCCGCACACCGACCAGACCATCTATGCCGGGTGGAACGGCATGATGTGCTCCGCATACTTCCGACTCTGCAGCGCGACCGATGACATGAACGCCGCGAACTTCGCGATCAAGACCATCGACCGCCTGCTCAGGGAGAACGTGAGGGACGGACTGGTCTATCACTACAATGACGGCGAGCCGCGCGTGCCCGGCCTGCTCTGCAACCAGGCGTACTTCGCTCAGGCGCTGATCGACGCGCACCAGACGACCGGGCGACGCGGCTACCTCGAACACGCGGAACGGATCGCCCGGGTGACGCTTGACGTGCTGCAGGACAGGGAGAGCGGCGGGTTCTACTACCAGCCGCCCGATCCACATGCGCTCGGCGAACTGGCACAGCGACACAAGCCCTTCGACGAGAACGTCATGGCGGCGAAGGTGCTCACCAAACTGAACTACATGACCGGCAGGGAGGACTACCGCGAGGCAGCCGGGCGCGCGCTCGAAGCGGTGTCGTACCCGCAGTTGGTGGAGAGCATCATGGGCGCGGGCTATGGATTGGCGCTCGATCTCCATCTGGAGCCGCCGGTTCACATAGTGGTCGTCGGCAACCGCGACAACACCGAGACGGGCAAGATGCTCAAGGCGGGACTCCATGCCTATGAGCCGCAAAAGCTGATCCAGGTGCTCGATCCGGATGAAGACAGCCTGACGATCGGCGCATTGATCTATGCCGCGCAGAAGGAACCATCCGCCTATGTCTGCGTAAGAAACGTGTGCATGAGCCCGATCGTCGGCAGCGACGAACTGACGACGACGCTGGAGGACGTGCTGGGGAATGGTTGATATGGAGTGCGGAAGCGGAGTCTGCGGAGCTTCCGCTTTGGCATACGTTACGACGGAAAGCGGAAGCTCCGCAGACTCCGCTTCCGCACTCCAAAGGATACCATATGAGAAGAACCCTCGTCATAATGGCGAAAGCCCCCATAGTCGGCAAGGTGAAGACGCGATTGTGCCCGCCGCTCGGTGCACAGAGCGCCGCCCTTCTGCACGAGTCCTTCATCCGCGATGCAGTCGAGAAGGCATCGACAGTGCCGGACGCCCAGACCGTGATGGCATATACCCCGCGAGGCACCGCCTCATTCTTCCGTGACGCCGCCTGTGATGCCGACGCATATATGCTCCAGAAGGGCAGCGGACTCGGGGAGCGGCTCTCGAACTGCTTCGATCGGCTGAGCGAGCGTGGGCGCGCGGTCGTCGTGATGGGCGCGGATTCGCCGACGCTCCCCGCGAGGTGTCTCGAGTTCGCATTCGACGTGCTCGATACGGAGCGCGCCGACGCGGTTCTCGGGCCAACGAGCGACGGCGGGTTCTACCTCGTGGGACTGCGGTCGCCCCAGCCGAAGTTGTTCGAGGACGTCCTGTGGAGCGGGCCGAACGTACCCGGCGCTTCCGTCGAGAAGGCGAAGGAGTTAGGCCTGCGCATGCACCTGCTCCCGGAGTGGTATCACGTGGACCGATCGGTGCATCTGGCCCACCTCCGCGCGGAACTCCTCGAACGGAAGGTGACGAATCACGCCGCCCGCCACACCCGCGAGCGCCTCCAGTCCTTCGTCGAGCGCGGGTTGCTCTGAATGCGGAATGGCGAACCTCCCCCGGCCTGCTGGCCGGCCCCTCCTTCGTAAGGAGGGGCGCAGACAGAGATGTCCCCCCCTGCCGCAACAGATGTCCCCCTTACGAAGGGGGACCGGCCTCTGGGCCGAGGGGGTTTCCGGTCCGACCTAACGCACGAGCTTGAAGAGCCTTCCCTCGCCCGGCTGGAGCGGCAGGACCACCTTGCCTGACGCGTCCGGCGGATGGTTCAGGCGACCCCCGCTCGCCGCGGTCAGTTCCTCCAGCCGCTTCACCGATTTACCGAACGTGAGTTCCACCTCCACCGGCTTGCGCATCAGGCGGTTCGAAACCATCGCCCAGGTTGAGCCGTCCTCATGCTTGAACATCCCCAGCACGACCGGCGCGTCATTCGACACTCGAACCGGCAGCCCCGACTTCTGCGCCTGACATCCCGCCGGCACGTCGCCTGAGTGATACACGCCGGTCGAGGTCAGCTTCATCAGTGTCGGTCCGAGGATCCGCAGATCGCCGTTGATCCGCCTGGCCCGGTTGAAGAGCGCCGTCCGATTGCCCTTCTGGTCTATGATCGCGCTCAAGGGGCCCAGGACATCGCCCGGCGTCCAGTACGTGAAGTACAGTATCCCCTTCACGCCGTAGACGAGCGAGTTGTAAACCTGCCAGCGCAGATCGGCATCGGTGGGAGTGCGATAGGAGAAGTGAGGGAGCGAGAGCATTATGTAGCAGGTCGGGATGTCGTACTTCAGGCCGGCGGCGCGAACGACCTCCAGGTTCTGGAAGTAGCTGGCGATGTTCGGCAGGTTCTCCGGCTCTCCGGCCATCGCAATGTAGTGATCGTAGCTCAGTATCCGCGGTTCGACGATCTTGCAGAACTGATCGACGTGCGCCTCATACGTCGGGTTGCCGAGTTGCTGTTCATTCGCGTAGTTCGGGAACAGGTTGATGTACGGCAGGCGCTTCGGATCCGCCTTCAGCAGGTACTTGTTGATCGCCGTCAGCCTGGGGAACACAGCGGAGTTCGGCTCATCGGTGACGTAATATCCTCCCAGCGCGGGGTACTTCGAGTAGTCGGCGACCACCGAGTCGAGCTGCTTGGTGAAATCCGGGCTCGCCGGATCGGCGAAGGTCCGCGGGTCGCCGACGATGTACTTCAGGCCGTACTTCGCGCAGGCATCGAGAATCGCCTTGTTCTGCTCGGGGGTCACCGCGCTGCACGGAGGCAGGCAGTAGTTGAAGTTACACTCCGCGACCTCGGCATACCGGGCGATCGGATCCTGGTCCGCGGCCGGGCCGCACCAGTAGCTGACGATGAAATCCGACGCCGTCGCGGGCACAACGAAGAGAAGAAGGATGACAAGAGCCAGAACCAGGTACATGGTCGGATACCTCCCAGGACAGACGTTGGACGTCGGACCCTCGTAGTGGCCGCGCCTCCGTGCCGGCCATGCGCCTCCTACCGGGACCGTCTAGTCCTGAGTATGCCGGTGAATGACGGCATGTAACGAAGGACGGTGGCATTCCGCCAGACCTCCGTGCTCCGCAAGCCGCCCTTCGTTACATGCCGTCATTCACCGGCATACTCAGGGCTGACGGGTTGCCGTTCCCGGCACACCGGAAGGCCGGCACTGAGGCACGGCCACTACGTTCTGTTTCCTGCATATTCGCGTTCCACACCGCCGTTCCTGCAGGGAATGGTTGGCCTGCTACCGGTCGCAGTTCCGGCGCACGTTTGCGTTGAAAGAAAAAATGGGTAGAAGGTATTGACAAACGAACAGCACTCATGTAGACTAAGAGTGCTAGGTGAACTTAAGTTTGCTGTCCCGGAGGAATCGTTATGATGTCAGGAAGACACTCGGGAATCCTCTCACGAGGGTTTAGCATCGAACATACGATCGACCGCACGGAGTCGATTCTTCTCTTTGCCGCCGTCCTCATGCTCCTTTTCGTCATCGGCATGTGGGCCAAAGGCCTCATCGTATCCGATACGCCTGTCATGAACATGGAGGTCACCGTTCAGCGGGGAGACACCCTCTGGAGTGTCGCTCAGGCTTACGGCGATCCGGACGAATACATACTCGCACGCGTCGATAAGCTGGCAAAGGCGAATGGCCTGACACGGGGCGCTGTCCTTGACAAGGGACAGACGCTCGTCGTGCCCATGACCGGCAAGATGCGCGACCTTGTACTGCGGAGGCACATATGCAAGCAGACCGACTCCGGACAAAGGACCTTATGATCGAAACCGCCGCCTGCCGTCCGGATTCAGGGCCGGGCGGCATCGGCGTTGTCGCGCGGAACGTCCATCCCACGGTGGCAGGCCGGATATGCGAGCAGGCATACGGCGACATCGACGAGTTGACGTACCGGGCGGTGCTCAGAGCGCTAGACCTCGGGAAGCGTCTCCGCCTGGGACGAGTCTCCATCCTGTGTCCCGATGAGACGATCGTCAAGCAGATCAACCGCGAGTTGCCCGTCCCCCAGCAAGGCCGGATTCCCCTGCTCTACGTGAGGGTCAAGTCGCTCATGTACACCTACAGCCACGCGGAGATCATCGCTGCCCCCGAGGGCAAAGTGCGCGCCGCCCGCAAGCTCGCGATGGCCGGAAGCAGGATTCCCATCCCCGTCAAGAAAGAGCCCCGCACGCTCTTCACCTAGGCCCTGGGAATCATAATCATACTCATACTCCGTGGCCGGCACGGCCACTACATCTCAGGCGGCCAATGCGTCTTCCGGCTGCTGGTGAGAATCCCGCCGGAGCAGCGGAATCTGGGGCCGATCCGGAGTGCGAGCGCCAGGGCGCACACGCAATCATCATGCTGCCCTCGACGCGCCTGCGTGCGGACGTGCCCCGAGTTGGTGATCTCATACTCGTAGAACTGAAGCTCCTCGATCAGCGGCTCGATGCGCGGATAGACGATCTCCTGATGAGCCAGACGGACGGCGAGGTTGTCGATCAACTCGCGCTTTGTCTGGTCGTATGTCGGCGCAACGATCATCTGCACCGATCCGTCGAACGCCGCCGCGAACGTGGCGACATCGACCGCCGCCGCCTCGGTCTTGCCCCATCGCCGTCCGCACGCCGCCACTCTGACGGGATGGCCGTCGAGCAGCCACTCCCTCTGGCTCGGATGAGGAGTCCAGCCAAAGAGAGCCGCCGCCAGTTCAATCCTCTTCGCGGGTGTCATCGTTCACCTCCGCTATGCGATTGAGCACCGATGTGAAGCCATCGGCCTCGTCGTCGCCGGCGGAATGCTCGGCGGCGAGGAGTCCGCTGGCCTTGAGGAGATCGATGATCACCTTGTGGCGGACCTTCTCGTCGGCGGTCTTGATCATCGCCTCGAGTTCCTGGGCGGCCTCGACGACGCGCTTGCTGATGAACCTGATGGCGGTCAGGCGGTTGTCGCGCACGAAATCGCAGAGCGCCTGAGCGAACTGCGGGTCGCGCTTCCACTCGTCGAGGGTCTCGCGGTTGATCTTGAGCTTGCGAATGACCTCCTCGTCGGTGGACTGGAAGAGCAGAGCCACGGCCCTGCGCTGTTTGGGATCGAGCATGATTGATGCTGCCTTTCTCGAACATATGTTCGGCCTGATGATGTCTCCTCCGACCTGTCGGAGCCCTCATATTACTAGCACGCCATCCTGCCCCGAAAGAATGAACAAACCGTGAACTCTCCCGGAAATCTTCGCCGCAATACATGCTGGTCGAAGAAAACCGCGACTTTCTTTTGCGCAAATATTTAGTTTGGCACGGTTCTTGCACAATACCCTAGTGGACAACAACATCTTTTCTCCTTCCTAATTGCCCTCCGGCGCTTTGCCGGGGGGCTCTCTTTTTTGAGTGGTCTTCCCCGTCCCATGTAGTGGCCGTGCCGGCCATGCGGCTCCTACCCGCGCCGTCTAGTCCTGAGTATGCCGGTGAATGACGGCATGTAACGAAGGACGGTGGCATTCCACCAGGCCTCTGTGCTCCGCAGGCCGCCCTTCGTTACATGCCGTCATTCACCGGCACACTCAGGGTTGACGGGTTGCTGTCCCCGGCACGCCGGAAGCCGGCACGGAGGCGCGGCCGCTACGAGGCGATGCGATGGCGGAAGGCCGGCACGGAGGCACGGCCACTACGAGCCGCCCGAGACGTTTTTTTGGCAAATGCGCGGATTGGCACGATTCTTGCACTATACCCTGGTAGACAACAACATCTTTTCTCCTTCCTAATTGCCCTCCGGCGCTTTGCCGGGGGGTTTTCTTTTTGTATAACCCCTCAACTTGTGGTACAATCAGCTTTGACTGGGACAGCTACCGGCCGCAGTGCCGGCGTCCGATTTATCCGACGTCGCTGAGGAGCCGTCCATGAAGAAACGATACCTGCCGTACATCATCGCGCTCATCGCTATCCTGACCATCGCAACGATTCTGATCGCCGACGATTCGCCCTGGATCACCCCCGAGCCGCCCGAGTTCACCTTCATCGTCATGGGTGACAGCCGGCCCGGGCTGCCCGCTGAGGCCCAGCCGCGGATGTTCAAAGACCTCATCATGCGCGCGGATGCCTACAACCCCGGGTTCGTGGTGCATACCGGCGATGCGATCTACGGGTCGTCGAGCCTGGGTAAGGTGCAGGAGCAGTACAAGGATTTCAAGGACGCCGTCAAGCCGCTGAGGGCGAAGCTCTACCTGACCATCGGCAATCACGAGGTGCAGAACCGGGAGGCGAACCAGACGTTCTTCGAGAAGGAGATCGGCGGGCTGTACTACTCGTTCGACCTCAAGGGATCGCATTTCATCGTGCTCGACAGCCATATCGTCGGCGAGGCGGGTCGAATCGCGGGCAAGCAGCTCGACTGGCTCAAGGAAGACCTGCGGAAGTCGCGGACCGCCCGGCACAGGTTCGTCTTCATCCACATGCCGCTCTACCCGGTCGACGGCCACATGGGGGCATGCCTCGATGCGCATCCCGAGGAGCGCGACGCGTTACACAAGCTGTTCATGCTCAACCGGGTCGATACCGTCTTCGTCGGGCACGAGCACTTTTTCGACGAGCAGAAGAGGAATGGCGTCCGCTACGTCATCAGCGGCGGCGCAGGGGCGCCTGTGTTCCCATCGCTGAAGGGCAAGGGCGACTTCTACCACTTTGTCATCGTGAATGTCAACGGCGATTCGGTCAAGATGAAGGGGTTCCGCCCGGCGCAGAGAGGCCGACCGGAAGAGGAGTTCAGGATTCCGCCGGATCAGCCGCGTGTCCGAATGCCGAGTCGGTGGAAGAACTATGCCGGCGATGGCTTGTTGAAGCGCGCTAACTCGGCATAGGCGGCCACCTGCTCCTCGATCCATCCATCGTCGCGCCGAAAGGATATGACATGCCCCTGGAGATCAACTACCACGATATCCATGTGCAGAAGCTTATGCTAGCAGCCTGTCCATGAAATAACCTCTGGCGCAAGGTGCCAGGTATGTAGTAAAATACGGGTATGAGCAAGCCATACCTTCCTTATCAACCTGACCAGATATTGCTGTTGCCGCCCTTGATGTCGGAGTGGCTGCCCGAGGGACATCTCGCATACTTTGTGAGCGATGTCGTAGACAGTCTCGACCTTTCCGCGATATACGCCTCATACGAGAAAGAGGCCCGAGGAGCGCCGCCGTTCCATCCGGCAATGCTTACAAAGATCATATTCTACGGTTTGTGCCGGGGAGTGTATTCATCTCGAAAGCTCTCCCTGGCCACGTATGAAGATGTAGCCTTCCGGGTGCTTGCGGCAGGAAATCATCCCGACTTCCGCACGATAAGCGAGTTCAGGAAGAGGCATCTCAAGTCCCTTGCGGACCTGTTTGTGCAAGTGCTCAGGCTATGCGCAAGCGCCGGGCTTGTGTCGATGAAACACATAGCCATAGACGGAACAAAGCTGCTTGCCAACGCAAGCAAGCACTCCGCCATGAGCTACTCTCGGATGGTCGAGAAAGAAAAAGAGCTTCAGGCTGAGATCGAGGCGCTCCTTGCGAAGGGTCTTTCTGTGGACGACCAGGAAGACGCGGAATATGGTCTTGACCGCCGAGGAGACGAACTCCCGGAGGAACTCGCAACCAGAGAGAAGCGGCTCGCCAAGATCAGGGAAGCAAAAGAAGCGCTGGAGCGCGAGGCCAAAGAGCGAGCATCAGCCGAAGAAGCGATGCGAGCCCAAGAGAAGGCGGAGCAGGAAGCATCCGGGAAGAAGCCTCGCGGCAGAGAGCCGGGGCCCGTAAAGACAGAGCCGGAAGGGAAGGCACAGCGGAACTTCACAGACCCGGAAAGCCGGATAATGAAGGACGCAAAGAAAGCCTTCGTGCAGGCATACAACGGACAAGCTGCGGTAGACGCAGATCATCAGATTGTAGTGGCGTGTGATCTCACGAACCAGGCAGCGGACTCACCGCATCTTAGTGACATGATCGAGGCAATCAAGGAGAACACCGGAAAGAAACCGGAAGAACTATCCGCCGATGCCGGATACTTCAGCAGCGACAACATAGAGATGGTCGAGCAGCAAGGGATCGACGCTTATATACCGCCTGACAGACAACGTCATGGCAAAGAGCCGACGGCGCCTTCCTGCCTTGATCCGGCAAAGCAATCCGCCGCAGATCGCCAGAGAGCAAAGCTCTTGACTCCTCTTGGCCGAAAGATCTACGGGAGGCGGAAGGAGACGGTAGAGCCGGTGTTCGGCCAGATCAAGAGCGCACGGAACTTCCGAGGCTTCCTACTCCGAGGCCTTGCGAAAGCGAAGTCGGAGTGGACGCTTGCGTGTCTTGGGCACAACATGCTGAAGCTATACCGATACGGCGACCGGAAATCGATCTTCGATACGTAGATATATGACCTGGATCAGGCTGATTATCAAGGTACAAGGGGTCTTTACAGACCCTCGCCGGAAATCCGGCGAAAAACACTATCGAACAGCAGCCAGCGCGACCCCGCAGATGGGAAACTCACCCACATAGCGGGGAATTCTCAGACAGGCTGCTAGGCGACGGCATTCGCTGCAAGTCTTTCCGCCGCGCTCTCGCTGAGATCGTAACGTCGGATTCCGCGGTCTTGGATATTGGTGCCGGTACCGGAATACTGAGTATCTTCGCGGCACAGTCGGGAGCCCGAGTGGTGTACGCCGTGGAGAGGACCAAGACGGCCGAGCTTGCCCGGCGCATCGTCTCGGAGAATGGCCTATCTGACCGCATACAGATATTCCAGGATGACATGGAAAACGTCGAGTTGCCTGAGAAGGTCGACGTGATAGTCTCCGAGTGGCTTGGCGGCTACGGGATAGATGAGAACCTCCTGCCCGTGATAGTCCAGGCTAGAGATCGATGGCTCAAGCCTGGTGGCAGCATGATACCCAGGCATGTTTCGTCCTGGATAGCCCCGGCCTACGATGAACTCCTCGACCAGGATGACGGCTTCTGGAGGCAGCACCCGTATGGCGTGAATCTCGCTGCCATCAGTGACGTCACCTCGAGCCAGTTGCTGTGGTGCCGCAACAACGTGAAGGAAGAGCACCTCTTGGCGGATGCGCGGCAGATGTGGGAGATCGACCCCGCCTCGATCACTCATGGTCAGGCGACCGACGTCTTCCAGGCTGAACTGAGCTTTTCCTGCCGCCGAAGTGGGCGCTGTAATGCGTTGGCCGCGTGGTTCGAGGCTTGCCTGAGTGACGGGAACATCCTGTCGAACCGTCCCTCAGAGCAGTACACGCACTGGGGGCGCTGGATCTTCCCCATCGGAGCATGTCTGGATGTGGACGAGGGCTCGACTATCGCTGTCTCGTTCCGTGTGGAACCAGGGGGAACAGGGCAGTCGACGGCGACATGGCGGGTCAACCTCGGCGACTACTCATTCTCCTCGCAGGATTCGACGAGTCTCACCGGATGACGCGCTGATCAGACGATGTAGCCATGCGCCAACTCGGTGTACCGCACTACCTGCCGCTCGGCCCACGGGGAATCGCGCCCAAGTTCGGCGGCCATCACCCGCGCCACCGTCGTCGCCATCTCGATGCTGATCTTCGCCCCCAGAAGCAGACACCTCGTCCGCCGCGAAAGGAAGTCCTCGACCGTCTGCGCCATCTCATTCCGGACCGCCCAGACGATCTCGCCGACGACGTGCGGCATCTCGGGATGGATGCGCTCGGCGTACTCAGGCTTCTCCCGAATGAGCGACTGAAGCGCGGGCGCATCCGAGCCATAGATCGCCAGGTCGCCGAACCGCTCGGAGTTCTTGTGGAAGCCATGGATCGGGAGATCCGCCGTCACGCACGGGCGTCCCGGATCGAGTTCCCCGAGGAGCGCCGCCTGGTTTACGGTGTCCTCCGCCATCTTGCGATAGGTCGTCCACTTCCCGCCCGCGATCGTGATCAGCCCGGTGTTCGAGATGTGGACGGTGTGGTCGCGCGACAGTGAGGCGGTGTGCTCCGCGTCCGACGATCCGACGAGCGGCCGGATGCCGGTGAACGCGCTCAAGATGTCGTCATCGGTCGGGTCCTTCGTCATGTACCGCGCGGCGTGGCTGAGCAGGAAGTCGATCTCTTCCCTCAGCGGCTTCGGCTCGACCTCAATGCTGGTCACCGGCGTGTCGGTCGTGCCGACGATGACGGCATTGTGCCAGGGGATCGCGAAGAGCACGCGGCCATCATCGGTGTGCGGCACCATGATCGCCGTGTCGCCGGGGAGGAAAGATCGGTCGAGCACGATGTGGACTCCCTGGCTCGGGTCGATCATCGGCCTGACTTCGGGGTCATCCATCCGCCGGACGGAATCGGCGAACGGCCCGGTCGCGTTGATGACGATCTTGCTCCTGATCTCGAACTGCTCGCCCGTCTCCGCATCTTCCGCGATAATCCCACTGACGACATCATCGGCCTTGAGGAGCGACTTCGCCTCGACGTAGTTCGCCAGGACCGCTCCCTGCTCGGCGGCGGTTTGGACCATGTTGACGATCAGGCGCGCGTCGTCGAACTGCCCGTCGTAGTAGACCACTCCGCCTCGGAGGCCCTCAGTCTCGATGGTGGGGATGCGCTCGACGGTCTCGTCCAACGAGAGGAGGCTCGATCGCCCGAATCCCTGGCGGCCGGCCATGATGTCGTAGACCTTCAGCCCGAATCCGTAGAATCCGCCCTCCCACCAGTCGTATCGCGGGACGACGAACGCGAGGTCGTGGACGAGATGCGGGGCGTTCTGGCGAAGGAGTCCACGCTCCCGGAGCGCCTCCAGGACGAGCGAGATATTCCCCTGCTGGAGGTATCGGACGCCACCGTGGGCGAGCTTGGTGCTCCGGCTCGAAGTGCCCTTGCCGAAGTCGAATCGCTCGACGAGGACGGTCCGGTAGCCCCGTGACGCGGCATCGATGGCGATCCCCACGCCGGTCGCCCCTCCGCCGATCACGACGATATCCCACGGATCGGTCGCGCTCCGTATCCGTTCGAGCATTGTATCTCGATCGAGCATGGGGATATTGTACCATACCGCCTGTGGAGTGCGGAAGGAGTCCGACGCCTAACGCATCGAACATACCCTCAGCAATCATCTCCGGAAAGGTCCGCACCGCATGATACGCATTTTCGGCTTCGCGCTGATACTTCTCCTGGCGGCGAGAGTGGTGTGCTCACAGGACGCTCCCGTCTCCTATCTCGATGGCACGGCGGCGATCCCGGACGATATGGTCCGCCCGTCGCCCGCCGATGGTTCGGTTGCCGCCACCAATCCGCCGGGGTTCGTATGGCTCCCCGAGGCGGGCGCCGTCTCCTACACACTCGAATGCTCCCGAAGCACCGACTTCTCCGATGCCGTCACGCTCGAAGGCACCAAGCTGAGCATCCATCAGCCGAACGAGCCCCTGCCCCAGGGCACGTGGCATTGGCGGTATCGAGCGGTATTCGCGGACGGGAAGACGTCGGCGTGGAGCATCACCCGCTCGTTCAGGATCACCAGGGACTCCCTCCCGCTGAGGTTTCCGCCGTTCGAGGAGGTCAAGGCGAACGTCCTGAGCGGCAGGCCGAGGCTGTTCGCGCGTGCGGCGAGTCTGGAAAAGCTCAGGGCGGCGCGATTCACGACGCTCAAGGCGCTATGGGAGCCGCTGGAGAAGACCATCGAATCGAGCATCGGCGCCAAACTGATCCCGGAGCCGGAACGATATCCCAACGACACGCGCACCGCGGAGTTGTGGCGCAAGAACTATGGCGAGATCCGTGCGATGACCGGCCCGATGGAGTATCTGGCGTTCGGCTACCTGGTCACCGGGGAGCGGAAGTATGCGGACGAGGCGAAGCGCATCATGCTCTATCTCTGTTCCTGGGACCCAAACGGCACAAGCCGCTACACGTACGATGATGAGGTCGCCATGCCCCTGGCCAACAGCGTCAGCCGGGCCTACGACTGGATCCATGACACACTGACGCCCGAGGAGCGGACCGTGGTCGTCTCGTCCATGCGCATCAGGATGGGAGAGCTGTATCAGGTTCTGAAGCGCAGTCCGTACGAAGCAAGGCCCTATTCCAGCCACTCGTCCCGCGCTCTGATGTTCCTCGGCGAGGCGAGCATCGCGTTCATGGGGGAAGTGCCTGAGTGCGAGGAATGGCTGGAGTACGTGCTCAAGGTCTACGCATGCGTGTACCCGCCGTGGGGCGGCGCTGACGGAAGCTACAGCGAGGGGCCGTGGTATTGGGCCAGCTACATCGGAAAGGCCCTGTCATTCAACGACGCTCTCCAGGGCGCGACGGGTGTCGAGCTGTACGGCAAGCCGTTCTTCCGGCACACCGGCGACTGGGCGCTGTATTGCGTGCCGCCGTTCCTCAAGATGGTGGCCTTCGGTGACGGGCAGTGGCTTCCTCCCGGCTCGGGCCACCAGATGAATCTCTACAGGCTGTCGTCGGTCTACAAGAACCCGTACTACCGGTGGTATTCCGAGAGCTTCGAGAAGGGGATATGGAGCAGCCCGACCTTCTACCTGTGGAAAGACGACTCCGTGAAGGCCAAGCCTCCGACCGACATCCCGCAGTCGAAGGCGTTCTACGACTCCGGCGAGGTCGCGATGCACAGCAACCTTGCCGATGGCCTTGAGGATCGCTTCCTGCTGATGAGAAGCAGCCCGGGCGGCTCGTGGAGTCATTCGTTTGCCGATCAGAACGGATTCTACCTCCAGGCGTTCGGTGAGCCGCTCGCGATCCCGACCGGCTACCGTCCGTTCTATGGCGACGCGCACCACAAGGGCTGGACCTGGGAAACGAAGGCGCACAACTCCATACTGGTCGACGGCCAGGGACAGGTGACCCGCTCGCGATCGTCTCAGGGCAGGATCGCCGGGTTCATCACCACTCCGCGGATCGACTACACGTGCGGCGATGCGACCAGGGCATACGGCGGACGGCTCGATCGGTTCCTTCGGCACGTCATCTTCCTGCGGCCCAACTGCTTCGTCATGATCGACGACCTGCACGCCCCGAAGGCGTCCACCTACCAGTGGCTGCTCCACTCCGTGGAGAAGATGGACGTGGATGAGCAGGCGAACAGGGCCGTGATCTCGAAGGGCGATGCTCGTCTATCGGCAACCTGGGTCTGGCCCGACAAGCTCGATTTCAGCCAGACCGATCAGTTCTCGGTCGCACCTGCAAACGGGATGCCGAACCAGTGGCATCTCACCGCCTCGACTACCAATGCATCGAGGTCCCAGCAGTTCGTCACGGTGCTGCATCCCTATAAGGCCAATAATGCGTCTCAGCCGCTGATAGAGCGCATCGAGGTACCCGGCGCGATCGGAGTCCGGTTGAGCCAGGACGGCTCAACCGACACCGTCGTGCTCAACAAGCTGGGCGGACCGATCGCCGGGCTGCCGGTGAAGTCGGACGCGCACATCGTCAGCGTGCGTGAAGAGGTCGGCAAGGTGACGTGCATGCTGATACAGGCCGGCTCCTACTTCACATACCGGGAGGAGTCGGTCCGGTCGGATGCGCCGGTCAATCTCGTAATGGATCAGACGAAGAGCATGCGCTCGCTGGTGTCGCAGTCGGAGGGGCCTGCGAGGATCGAGATCGCGGTCCCGGAGGCTGCCTCCAAGCCGTTGTCCGAACGAATCCTCGGCAAGATGAGCCGGTCCCCGGTCACGGATGACATGGACGACCCGAAGTGGTTCCGAGGAACGGTCAGGGTCGATGGAAAAGGTCTATCTAGGACCGAGTTCTCGTTCGATCGCAAGACTCTGGTGCTCAGCCTGAAGCTCCCCGCCGGCGAGCACCGCATCGAGATCAAGGCGACGGGACAGCCGACGTGACGTATGGGGGTGTGGGAGTATGGGAGTATGGGGGATCGGAGGATTCCGGACTCCCACACTCCCACACCCCCACACTCCCATACTTCGCTAGGCGAAAATCGACGGCTCTTTCGTCTCGCCGCGGATGCTGATCACCACCGAATCGAGCGGGATGGTCGCGCCGGATTCCTCGACCGCCTGCTTTGCCGCGAACAGGAGTCCGAGGCAACACGGCACCTCCATGTGGAGGACGGTGATACTCTTGATCCCGCCTTCCGTGATGATCGCCTTCAACTTCTCTTTGTAGATGTCGACGTCGTCGAACTTCGGGCAGCCGATCGCCAGCGCCTTCCCCTTCATGAAATCGGGGTGCATCGACGCATAGGCGAACGCGGTGCAGTTGGCGGCGAGCACCAGGTCGGCACCCTTGAAGTAAGGCGCGCTGGGACTGACAAGCCTCAGTTTGACCGGCCACTGACGGAGCGCGCTCCTGAGCTTCGGGGTGTCAGACTGATCCTCATCCTCTTCCACGTCGCTGAAGTCGAACGTCCGCGCAGACGGGCATCCTCCGCCTCCCCCGCCTGAACTCGGGCATCCTCCGCCGGCGTGGGCGGCCTGACGGGCGTTGTGCTCCTCCAGGGAGCGGCCCATCGAGGTGAGATGCTGCTCGACCGCCTGGATGTCGAACTCCTCGGCCTCGCGTTCCTCGAAGGATATCGCGTCCATCGGGCACTCTCCGAGACACGCGCCAAGCCCATCGCAGTAGGTGTCGGACACGAGCCGCGCCTTGCCATCGATGATCTGGATCGCTCCCTCGGCGCACGACGGGACGCACTCACCGCATCCGTTGCACAGTTCCTCGTCGATCTTGATCACTTTTCGGGTCACTTTGGTCATTTCTTGTACCTCACCAGGTATTATACCCAAGCCGACACTACAGGCTCGGGGCGGTCTTCTTGAACTCCGCCGTGGTGTAGAGAAGCCTGAAATCGGTGATCCCGGTCGAATCGGATATCGAGCGCGCCGTCTCCTCGCACTCATCCCGCGAATGGCCGTGGATCATGGTGTAGACGTTGTAGGGGAATCCCTCGAACCGGGGACGCTCGTAGCAGTGACTGACCGATCTCAACTCGGCCGCCGTCCGCCCGAACCATTCCACCCGGTCGTCCGGTACGTTCCAGGCGCCCATGGCATTGACGGAGTACCCGGCCTCGCGGTGGCGGAGGATCGCCCCGAACCGCCGTATCGTGCCATCGGATTTCCAGGCCGCCAACTGCGCGAGGAGGTCGTCCACCGGGATGCCCACGTCCTCCGCAACGTCGCGAAACGGCTCGCTGGTCAATGGCAGGCCGCCCACCAGCGCCGTGATGATCCTCCGCCTCACCTCGTCGTAGTGGCCGTGCCTCTGTGCCGGCCTTTCTACATCGCTGGTTGGCTCTTCTGCTCCGCTGGCCGGCACAGAGGCACGGCCACTACGGGTTTGGTCGGTGGCGGACGAGTCACCGACAGCGGGCTCTCCGGTGAAATCGAACTCCACCCTGATCTTGAACAGCCGCTCCGCGGGCAGGACATGGATATCCCCTACCCCCGTGCGAGCCTTGATGTCGGACACGATCCGCTCGACCTGCGCCCAATCGCGCGCCACAAGGGCGAACCAGAGGTTGAACTCGTCCTCCCGCCCATAGTTGTGAGTCACCTCGGGGTACGAGCTGATCAGCCCGGCGATGTCCTCCAGACGGTCGGGCGGGGCCTTCATCGCGACAAGTGTGCTGACGTATCCGAGTCGCCGGGAATCGAACGACGGCCCGATCCGGCGGATGATCCCCGATTCTGCGAGGCTCTTCACACGCGCCAATGCCTCAGCCTCGGGTATGCCGAGCCGCTCCCCGATCACCTGGTATGGCCTCGGGTCGAGCGGGAATTCCGCCTGGATGATGTTCAGCAACTGCCGGTCGAGGGTATCCATGGTCTTGGGAATCTTACCATTCTCCCCGCCTGAGGTCAAATCCGGCACTAGTACCGGTGCGAATGGCACGATTCTTGAAGATAGAGAGTATGAGTCTGCAGAGTGGTGTTGCCACAAGCAAGACGGATGATAGAAAAGGGGAAAGCGACTACATATGAAGACCATACAGTCCCCAGCAGCCGCCAGAACGGGAGCCGTTATCAGCGCAGAGAGCATCGCCATCATGGCCATATGCATGGCAGACCTCGTATCCACGATATGGCTGCTGGCGGCGGGACTCGCGACCGAGGCGAACCCTCTGATGGCTCGTCTGCTGAGTCACAGCCCGCTTCTGTTCTGCACGGTGAAGATGGGAACCGTAACCTGCCTGGTGACCGTGACTGAGTGGTACAAGAAACACAACCCAACGTTCGTGCGCAACGTGATGCGGGCCGCTATCGCATCGTATCTGGCGATCTATTTCATACTTGTCTTCGGCATTAACTGGGCTTAACTCGACTGCGCTGCTCCAATCGCCCCGAAAGCCTCCCCCCAGCCAGGGGGAGGCTTTCGTAATGTCAGAGCCACAAATTGTGAAGTTACAAACTAAAGAGCAGGCTTCGAGGCTCGAAAAAAAGCCTCGAGCCTCGAACCCTGCACTCTAGATCCTCAACGCGGTCTCTGTCAACAGATTCTCTATGTCGCCCACGAACTGATCGCTCGGGGCAGCCCTTTCCAGAGCTTCTCGGGCCGCCTGTCTCGCCTCAACAAACCGGCCGAGTATGATGTAAGCCCTCGCGATCATGTAGTAGATCGCCGGAGACGCTGGATCCAGGCTCAGCGCCCTCGTAAGCGATGCCAGGGCTTCCTCGCCTTTACCGAGCGCAACGTATGCGTTGCCGAGAGAAAAATAAGCGTCCACATCCTCATCGTCCTGCTCTATGGCTCGCTTGAAAAGTTCGACCATCACACCACTCTTCATGTTAGCCTGCTCTTCGTGATGCAGATAGCTCCCGAAGGCAGCCTCACCGAGAGCGGTATAGATCCCCGGGTAGTTGCCGTCCTGAGTGAGGACCTGGTACAGATGGCCGATGGCTTCATCGCACCTATCCGTTAGTGACAGGGCGACAGCCAGGTTGAACCTGCCGGTCAGGTGGTCCGGGTTCATCTCGAGACATTGTTCGAGCAGAGCGACCGCATGTTCGAAGTCACCGTTGGCCACAGCGTTCATTGCAGCCTTGAAACACTTGTCCGGATCGCAGTTACGACCCGCGCCGCAGTTCGGACAGCCGATGTCCGACACACTGAGTCTGAAACCACACTCACTACAGCTCATCTCCTCATACCCCCTCTGGGCGCCGCGCACGCTTCCTCCATGAAGGTTCACGACATACCGGGTGCCGTACTTTCTACCCGGCATCCTGCCAGGCAACAACCGAGAGATGCGGCACGTCTGGGTCCGTCATCGATGCGAGTGTTACAGTGTTTCGCGATCTGACGCATAGTGGTGTTCCCAATCCGGGGCAACGGGAAACCTCCAACAATACACGACTACCAAGGCATTTGCGGACTATGATTTCGCTAACTTTGGCACAAAATCAACTGATGTGCGCGCGCATCTATGCTCGCATTCTAGAGCCAATCCTGGGAGCTGTCATATCGCGTGATGATAATCTGCGAAAAAAGGGTCACGCGTGCGAGTCAGACCGGGCGGTTGTACGTGCAGCGGTGGACGAGGCTCAGGTACGCCGAGTAGAGTCCCCTCGACTTCGAGCCGCAGGCCTCCACCCGATTGCGCGCGGTGTTGATCAACCTCACCGCCCGCGGACGTGTTGTTCCGAGCATCACCGCGACCTCATCCGGCAGCACGCCTTCCATGTACATCCTCCACGCGAATGCCTCTTCCGCAGCGAGTCCGGCTTCCTCGGACAGGTCGTCGAGTTCCGCCGAGAGAAGGATGTGGGCGCACGAATACGGACGGCCGCCATTCCACTGCCGACGGCTCGACCGCCGAGTCTTCCTGTCGAGTTGTCTTTCGGTGTAGGCCGGGTATTCCTGGTCGCGGCCCGCGAGTTCGAGCATTGTGTCTGCGAGTAGTTCCAAGGCCTCCGCATGCATCGCGTTTCTGGTCATTTCTCTCCTCTTGGGCGTAATAGTAGACAGTTGTCTACCCTTACGCCCAGTATAGCACCAGGTAGCTTGGGCGTCAAGGGGGTTACACGTGTCATTCTGAGCAAGTGACTGCACTGTACGCAGTTGTTTCCGTCAGAAACCACCGTCAGTCCTGAGTTCGCCGGTGAATGACGGCGTGTAACGAAGGACGGCTCGGTGCAACAAGGCCGTCCTTCGTTACACGCCGTCATTCACCGGCGAACTCAGGACTGACGGTGTGGGCTTCCTCAGGAGCGTACTGCCGAGTGGCGTGCTCAGAATGACAGCCGTCGTGGAGGCGTTGAGGGTAGAAAGAAATAAGTGAGGCCGCCGGGCGGCGGCCTCATCAAAGCTGGGATGTGCTCCGAACGGCTACTTGCCGGCCTTGGCGATGATCAGCTTCACAGCATCCTTAAATGACTTGCCGATGACCTTCTGTGACACTTCCTCGAGAAGCGCTCGGCCCATCTTCTCCCTGGTGATGTTTGCCTTGTAGATGAAGGCATCGGTCTTCTTGGTCCCGGTCCGTTCCTGGGTCAGGACGCCCTTCCGGGCGAGCTTGGCCATCGTGAGCATGATAGTCGAGTAGGACAACTCTCGCTTCGGATACATGATCTTGAAGACTTGGGTGCTGGTAATCGGGGGCTTCAGGTCCCAAATGACGTCAAGTATCTGAGCCTCCAATTCGCCCAGGGCCTGGCTTTCTTTACTCATAAGCTCTCCTTTCGATGCATGCGGCTTATCCGCTGACACTGCTGCCGCTGTAGCATCTTTCGCTCTTAATATACGGCTTATGCTTTTCGCTGTCAAGTACCTGATAAAGTTTTTTATAGCCGACAGTGAAAGAGAGTCGCAATGGTCGGCCCCCTCTGGTCGCATTGGACTTTCCGTGGTATAATGCGTCGTCACGGAATTGCGAGGAGGATATGCAGCCGATATGAGTCCCAAGGAAGAAGTTCTCAAGCAACTGATCGATATGTCCCACTGGCTCGGCGAGGAATGCCGCGGCCTGGTGATTCTCGGCGAGGGGAATACCTCCGCCAGGATCAGCGACGATACGTTCTTCGTGAAGGCGAGCGGCACTCAGCTCGGCACGATCCACGCATCAGGGTTGGTGGAGGTCAACGCCGGGAAGGTCCTCTCGATGATCGGCGGCCCGGAGCTGACCGACGATGAGATCAAGGCGAACCTCCGGGCGGCGATGGTCGACCCGAACGGGAAACTGCTCCCCTCGATCGAGACGGTCTTCCACGCCTACCTGCTGAGCATCCCAGGCGTGAATTTCGTCGGGCACACGCATCCCGTCTCGGTGAACAGTATCCTCTGTTCGAAGGAGTGGTACGAATCCACCCAGGGCCGGCTTTTCCCGGACGAGGTCGTCTGCTGCGGGATCGCGCCGGCACACGTGGAGTACGTCGACCCGGGAGTGACGCTCGCGCGGCGGATCAAGGAGGTCGTGGAGGACTACATCCGGGAGCACGAGGAGCGCCCGAAGGCGGTTCTGGTGCAGAATCACGGCCTGATCGCGCTCGGATCGACCGCCAAAGAGGTCATGAGCGTGACGGCGATGTGGGACAAGACGGCGAAGGTCCTCGCGGGGACGTTCCAGTTCGGCGGCCCGAACTACATGACCGACGAGCAGGTGGAGCGCATCCACACGCGCCCGGATGAGGCGCAGAGGAAGAAGCTTATCGAGAATCTTTGAGGGAATGGTTGATGGCTGATGGTTAATGGTTAATGGCGGAATGGTTGATGGTTGATGGGGAATGGTTGTTGAGGGATGCCGATCTCCATTTCTCCCATTCTCCCATTTCCCCATCAACCATCAACCATCAACCATCAACCATTCCCGTGAGTAGGAGCATGAGCATGAGCGAGAAACTGCCTGAGACGATATTGACTTGGTACCTCTACGGTGCGGGGCTGGAGAGCTTCGGCAGGGGCAAGAAGCCCGTCGAGCACCCGATGCCCGAATATGGCCCGGACGAACTGCTCGTCCGAATCGATGCCGTGAGCATCTGCTTCAGCGACATCAAGGTCATCAACCAGGGCGACCAGCATCCCCGGCTCACCGGGCGCGATATGGTGAACGACCCGGTCACGCTCGGGCACGAGGCGGCGGTCACCGTCGTCGGCGTCGGCGAGAACGTGAAGGACCGGTTCGCGATCGATCAGCGGTTCACCGTCCAGGCCGATGTCTTCGTCAACGGCGTCAGCATGGCGTTCGGATACGTCCTCCCCGGCGCGCAGACCCAGTATCAGGTGATCCGCAAAGAGATGCTCGACGGCGATGAGGGGTGCTACCTCCTCCCGATGGCGGACTCCACCGGATACGCCGAAGCCGCGCTCGCCGAGCCGTGGGCCTGCGTCGTCGCCTCCTACAAGATCACGCGCCGGAAGTCGATCAAGCCGGGCGGGAAGCTCTGGATCATCTGCGCATCGGCCTGCGACAGTGATTTCGCGCTCGATTTCGGCGTCGATCCCGAACTCGTCGTCGCCACGGAACTCGAATGGCCGATGCTCGATCAGCTCAAGTTCTGGTCCGAAGCCGGCCGGTTCAAGCTCAGACAGACGCCCGAGTTCGACTCGATTGACTTCGAGGAGTTCGGTCAGAAGCACGGCGGATTCGACGACATCATCGTCCTCGGGGCGAACCCGGATGTGATCGAGAAGGCGGCGACCCTGCTGGCGAAGGGCGGCATCATGAACATCGTGGCGGATGAGCCGCTTGCGAGGCCGGTCAAGATCGACATCGGCAAGGTCCACTATCAGAATCACTCATACATCGGCACGATGAGCCGGCACGTCGGTTCGGCATACGAGCCGGTCAGAATGCCGAGCGAGTTGAAGCCCGGCGGGATGGCCTGGTTCGTCGGCACGGGCGGGCCGATGGGTCAGATGCACCTTCCCCGAGCGCTCGAACTCGAGGGCGGGCCGAGGAAGGTACTCGCGACCGACATCGACACGGGGCGACTGAACAGCCTCCGAGAGCGGTTCAACCCGATCGCCGAGCGCCGGGGAATCGAGCTGCTGATCGTGAACCCGAACGAGATGACCCCGGAGGCGTTCGACAAGCTGCTCCACGATTTCACCGACGGCGGCGGATTCGACGACATCGTGATGCTCGCGCCCGTGCCCGCGCTGATCGAGCAGGCGGTCCCGTACCTCGCGGAAGAGGGGCTGATGAACGTATTCGCCGGCGTCCCGATCGGCACGATCGTCAGCATCGACCTCAGCGGCGTCTTCATGTGCAACATCAGGTTCGTCGGGAGCAGCGGATCGAAGGTGAGCGACATGCTCGACACGCTCCGCGCGGCCGAGTCGGGCGAGATCTCGACGAACACGTCGGTGGCGGCCATCGGTGGGATCGAGGCATCGTGGGACGGTATGAAGGCGGCGAAGGAAGGGACGTATCCCGGCAAGGTCGTGATCTACCCGCAGATCGCCGGCCTCCCGTTGACGGCGGTACCCGATCTGAAGGAACGCCTGCCCGCGGTCTACACGAAACTCACCGACGGGATGTTCTGGAACCGCGAGGCGGAGGCGGAGCTTCTCGGAATGGTCGATGGTTGATGGTTCATGGGGGATGGGTGTTGGGTCTTAGAACCCGCTAGTCCTGAGTGCGCCGGTGAATGACGGCGTGTATCGAAGGACGGCCTGCGAAGCACCAACCCCTGGCTGCGGGCGACCGTCCTTCGATACACGCCGTCATTCACCGGCGCACTCAGGACTAGCGGGGGTTTGAGTAGGAGTATGAATATGAGCGGGTGCGAGATGCTGAGTGGGAAAAGTGCCATCGTGACGGGTGCCGGGCAGGGGCTCGGGGAGGCGATCGCCCTGAGGCTCGCCGCCGAGGGATGCCAGGTCATCCTCGGCGATATCAACTTCGAGAACGCGCAGATGGCCGCGGAGAAGATCCACAAGGCGACCGGCAGGAAGGCCATCGAGTTCAGTGTCGATGTCACCAACGACGAGCAGGTCGCCGAGATGGTGAAGCTCGCGGTCAAGGAGTTCGGCAAGCTCGACATCATGGTCTGCAACGCCGGCATCCTCAAGGCCGCCGAGGTCACCGAGCTTCTCGACTCACGACTGGCGCAAGGTCATCGACGTCAACCTCGTCGGCTACTTCATCTGCGCCCGCGAGGCCGCCAAGGTGATGGTCGAGCAGAAGAGCGGCGCCATCATCCAGATCAACTCCAAGTCCGGCAAGAAGGGCAGCTTCAGCAACTCCGCCTACGCCGCGAGCAAGTTCGGCGGGATCGGCCTGACCCAGAGCCTCGCGCTCGAGATGGCGCCGCACGGCGTCCGGGTGAACGCGGTCTGCCCCGGGAACCTGCTCGACGGCACGCTCTGGCAGGACAGCCTCTTCGAGCAGTACGCGCGGACCCAGGGCCTCACGGTCGAGCAAGTGAAGGAGAAATACCTCGACCAGGTGCCGCTCGGACGCGGCTGCACCTACGATGACGTGTCGAACGTCGTGGTCTTCCTCGCGTCCGATCAGTCGAGCTACATGACCGGCCAGGCGATCAACGTGACCGGCGGGCAGGAGATGCGGTAGGGGTCGAGGAGACAGAAGTCAGGAGTCAGAAGTCAGAAGCCGGAATTCGGCGGTTGGGGTACCTTGTAGGAGGCGACTCCGATCGCCGATTATGTATGTGGAGGCACGTATGGAGGACCATCAGAGTCAGCCCGATCGTGATAGAAGTCGGCTGGTGGAGAACGGCGTGTTGTTGGCGTGGATGCTCGCCACGGTTCCACTCCTGCTGATGAACGCGGTGGGAGTTGTTTTCTGGATCGCGTCCTTCCTGGTCGGCGTGTTCGTGTTGCGGACGATCCGACGTGATCACCTGCCCAGGAAGGGGTATGTGGCCGCTTGGATGGTAGTCGTGTTCAGCAGTCTGGCGCTGCTTCTGATAGGGCTAATCATCTCCCCGCTGTTTGGTCCGCGCCACAGCATTCACCGTGGATACTGCAGCAACAACTTGCACCAACTCGGCTTGGCGATGGACTCATATGCCCACAAGCACCAAGACCGGTACCCCGATCCGGACAACTGGCCGCAACAGATCATGGGGTACGTGAAGAGTCAAAGCATATTCATATGCCCCGCAAGGAAGGTCCATGGTCTGAGAAGACATCCGATCAAGGCGCCATACATGGAAGCGCTGTCAGTCACCTACGCCATGAACGAGCGGCTGAAGGGGCTCTCCGTGCGAGACGTGAAGAAGCCCGAGAAGACGGTGCTGCTATTCGAGTCGACCGGCGAGAAGCTCTCCGGCGGGCCGGAGTTGCTACCGAAAGAGACGCGTCACGAGGACAGGGAGTACCTGGTGATCCGCCATCCGTACATCAATGTGCTCTTTGCTGACGGGCACGTGAACAAGGTCCCTCTGGAAGAGGTTCCGCGTCTGAAGTGGGACCCGAAGTAGGACATATCATCATGAGCAACGAGCACAAACCACACGGTCGGCTGGCGGTCGGGGCGGAGGACCTCGATCTTCGGCACACGCTCACGCCCGGGCAGTCGTTCCGGTGGCGGGAGGACGAACTCGGGCGATGGACCGGCGTCGTCGGGCGGAAGGTCGTTCGGCTTTGGCGGGAGGGAGGGGATATCCTCTGGGAGTCGTTCCCGTCGGACGGATCGGATGGGAGCGCCGGGGGATGTCCCCCTTACGAAGGGGGACCGGCCTCTGGGCCGAGGGGGTTTCTGCGCGCGGAATCTATGAAGCGTAACCGCCAGGACGCCGGGGACACCAGGCAAACCTCCCCCGGCCTGCTGGCCGGCCCCTCCTTCGTAAGGAGGGGCGCAGAGATGATCGCGGACTACCTCCGGCTCGATGTCGATCTCCAGGCGCTCTACGCCGAGTTCCGCGCCGCCAACGAGCACATCCGGGACGCGATCGACCGCCTGAGGGGGCTCAGAGTCCTGCGCCAGGACCCGGAGGAGACGCTCCTCTCCTACGTCTTCACTGCGGCGAACTCCCTGCGCCGGATCATCCCCGCCATCGAGGAGGTATCCCGGCGGTTCGGCGACCCGATCGCGGAGGTCGATGGGCGGATGTACTACTCGTTCCCGACCACACAGGCATTGGCGAACGCGCATCCGGACGATCTGCGGTGCATCGGCGGGGTCTGCTTCCGTGGGCCGAACCTGCACTCGGTCGCGAGGGTGATCCTCCACCACCCGCCGGGATGGGCGGCCGGGCTTCGTGAGAAGTCGTATGAGGAGGCCCGCGCGGAACTCCTCGCCATCAGGTGCATCGGGCGCAAGATCGCGGACTGCGCGCTTCTTTTTTCGATGGATAAGGACCAGGCGTTCCCCGTGGATACACATATTCGCCAAGTTGCTGTACAATACTACGTGCCCGAGTTCAAACAGAAGACGTTGACCCCGGCGGTGTATGAGGCGATCGTGGCCTTTTTCCAGAAGAAGTTCGGCCCATACGCCGGCTGGGCACAGGAGTATCTGTTCTATGACGATCTCGGAACGTAGTGGCCGCGCCTCCGTGCCGGCCATGCAACGTGGCGTAGTGGCCGTGCCTCCGTGCCGGCCATCCGACGTGGCGTAGTGGCCGTGCCTCCGTGCCGGCCATCCGACGTGGCGTAGTGGCCGTGCCTCCGTGCCGGCCATGCAACGTGGCGTAGTGGCCGTGCCTCCGTGCCGGCCATGCCGAGCTGACGGTAACATCGATGGCCGGGACTGAGCCACGGCCACTACGGGAGATCAACGTCATGACCGAGCAACGTATTCTCAGACGCCAACGGATGCGCCTTGAGGACGTGAGCTACGCCGAGCCCAGCATGGTATACTTCGCCACGCTGTGTGCGCGACACAAACATGACGTCTTCCGGGATGACGAGTTCGCACGTGTGGTGATCGAATCGCTGATGTGGTGCCGCTCCAGAGCGCTCTTTCGCTTGTATGCGTTCTGTCTGATGCCCGATCATCTGCATATCGCCGTGTCGCCAACGGTGGCTGCTGTAAGCCTGTCAGCTTCGATAGGCCGATTCAAGAGCTTTACGACATCGCGGAGTTGGGAATTCGGACAGGCAGGTCAGCTCTGGCAGCGCAGTTGGTACGACCACATCGCTCGGAAAGAGGATGATGTACCTGAGATATGCAAGTACATCCTGGAGAATCCCGTGAGGAAGATGCTGGTCGAGTCATCTGATCTCTGGCCATACAGTGGGATGCCCGATGCGTTTGCGGCTTCATGGTGATCTCGTAGTGGCCGTGCCTCCGTGCCGGCCATCCGTGCCTCCGTGCCGGCCATGCGAGGCGACGATACGGCCCATGGCCGGGACAGAGCCACGGCCACTACATCACGTCGGAAGGCCGGCGCGGAGGCACGGCCACTACATGACGGTGTGCCACGGATGGCCGGGACAGAGCCACGGCCACTACGCCGGACGCCCTAGTGAGGAGAACACATGCTACGCGTAGAGGAACTGCAGAAATACTACCGGACGACGCTCGCCGTCGACGGCATCAGCTTCACCGTCGCCGATGGTGAGATCCTCGGGCTGCTCGGCCCGAACGGCGCGGGGAAGACCACGATCCTGCGCTCGATCGCCGGGGTGATCCAGATCACCGCCGGGCGCATCGAGGTCGCCGGGCACGACCTCGCGACCGACGAGACCGCCGCGAAACGAAGCCTCGCGTTCGTTCCCGAAACGCCCAATCCCTACGAGATGCTCACCGTCTACGAGCACCTCCGGTTCATCGCGATGGCCTACAACACGCTCGACAGGTTCGAGGAGCGGGCGACTTCTCTGCTCGACAAGTTCGACCTCGACGAGAAGCGCAACGACCTCGTGGCGACGCTCTCGAAGGGCATGAAGCAGAAGCTCGCGGTGGCGTGCGCATTCATCCATGACGCCCGGGTGGTCCTCTTCGACGAGCCGCTGATCGGGATCGACCCCAAGGGCGCGCGCGAGTTGAAGAACATGATGCTCGAGGCGAAGGATGCCGGGTGCTCGATCCTGGTAAGCACGCACATGCTCGATACCGCCGAGCGCCTCTGCGACCGAATACTGATCATCGACCACGGGCACGTCGTCACCGAGGGCACACTGAGCGAGCTTCACGACCGCGCGCAGATGGGCGCCGACGCCACTCTCGAGGACATGTTCCTCAAGCTCACGGAAGAGGCAACTCCGGATGAAGGCGCTCCTGTATCTTGAGTATCGGACAATCGTCAATGAGATCAGGCGCACACTCAGGTCGCCCAGGCGGCTGATACCTGGTCTGATCACGCTGGGGATGCTTCTGTTCCTGTTCCAGCACCGAAGCGGTTCGCCGAGCAGGCATGCGATGGATCCGCGGGTACTCGATCTCCTGGGGCAACACATCGAGTACGTTCGCCCGGCGGTCTTTGGGCTGGTGACGCTTCTCTCGTCACTGATCCTTACTGCTGCCTTAGGTCAGAGCCTGATCGCCTTCCGCCAGAACGAACTCGACTACCTGGTGCCGAGCGGGCTCGACCGCAGACTGATTATGGGGTCGAAGCTGCTGGGCCTGATGTCGAAGGTCCTTGGTCTTCCGGCGGTCTTTGCCATTATGTGGCTGCCTTCCGTGCGGTCCGTCCTTGCGGGAAAGGGCGCGGTCGTCTGGCCGGCATTCATCGGTTTCTGCGCATTCGGCTTCTTCTTCCTGAGTCTGTATACGCTGGTCAACCTGATAGGCGCATATCGGCCGGGCGGGAAGTGGTGGGCATCGCTCCTGGTTCGAGGCCTGGCGGTCTCGGCAGTGGGGTTTCCGTTCATTCTCGCGCTTGGCGGCTGGCTGCTGGCGGGCAACCCCCTGGTCTACCTGCTCCCGGCGCTCAGGAGTCCGATTACTACGACGGCATTCTTCCCGGTGAAGTGGCTCACCGACCTGCTGCTTGCCGTAGTGACCGGATGGAGCCCAGTATTGACCGCCGAACTCGCGGGACTGGTGCTCCTCGCCGGAGTCGTGTTCGCCGCCACAATCAGTCGGAAGGAGAACCCATACGAGCCGTCCCTGACCTCCTCCGCAGGGCTGGTCGCCGTTATGGTCGCATCTCATTCTGGGGAGCTGCAAGCACTCGCGGCACGGGTAAGGGATGCCGAGCTTAGGAAGATCAAGCCGGCGCGGACGAGCATCCCGCCGTTCGGTCGAGGCGCATGGGCATTCGTGTGGAAGAGCGCAGTCTCCACGCGGAGGGGCTACTTCAACGCCTGCGTGGGCATCTTGCTGGTGATTGTGGTTCTCATTGCTGTGCCGAAGATCGTGATGGCGGCACTCGGCGAGCATTCGGACTCGACGCCGTCCGCGATGGTGGCGTTATGCCTCCTGCCCATACTTATCATGTTCGGATCGCTCGCAGCCATGCACGAACTGCGCGCGGACCTGAAGCAGGCGAACATCGTGAAGCCGATGCCGATCGCGGCCTGGCAGATCATGGCGGCTGAGACCGCTCATGCGACCGGTCTACTGTCGCTTGCGGCGTGGGTAGTCCTGGCCGAGCTTGCCGCCCTGTACGGAGTACCGCACAACGGGTCGATGCTCGTCATCGCACTGACCGTCCCGTTCGTCATCGCGGCATGCTCATGCGTCCAAGTACCGATATCCGTGATCTATCCAGACTGGGAAGAGGCCACTTCCCAGTCCACCGGCAGCGGGTTGACAATCCTGCTGACGGTCTCGGTGCTCGGCTTCTCGCTGCTGATAGGAACGGGTCTCTGGGGACTCGGGCTTTGGCGGCCTGCGGTCGCGCTGGCGTTGATACTGTTTTGCTCAGCAATGTCGATTGCCGGCACGGCGGTCGGCACCTTTCTGTTCCAGCGCTACGACCCGACCAACGAATGATGGAGAACTAACGTGTCCAGTGCGCTCTTCTACCTGCAATACCGGCAGCTCGCGAACCTGGCGAGGATCACCCTGCGGACGCCCAAGCGGCTGATCCCCGTCGTGCTGGGCGTCATCTACCTGCTGTTCTTCACGGTCGGCCAGGTTGCGCTCCGCAGCATGGGCCACGGAATGCGTCACCCGACGCCGATGATGATGTCCTCCGTAGACGCCATTCAGTCCGGCCTGCTGTTTCTCGCGATCATGCTGTCACTGTCGAAGCTACACCAAGCCTTCTCCGAGAGCATGATCATCTTCACACCGGCGGAGATGGACGTGCTGATCTCGATGCCGATCAAGCGCCGAACCATACTGGCGATCAAGCTCGCGGGCGTCTACGCGAAGTTCGGGATCTACATCGCATTCATCGGCGTCTTCACGGTCCCCCAGATGATGGCAGCCATCGGGACGGCGTCTCCGATTCTGGCGCTCCTCGGCTGGCTGGCGATGGTGCTCTATGCCGCGACGGTCGTCAACCTCGCGACGGTGATCAACCTGATCGTCGCCTGCAGCAACGAGGACAAGTGGTGGCAGAAGACGCTGGTCCGCGCCCTGATTCTCGGCCTCCTGCTGCTGGCATCGGTGACGGTCTACTCCGAGCTGTCGCGCACCGGGAGCATCATTGCCGCCCTCGCCGCGTTGGTGCGCCAGCCGGTGCTGATCTGGCTCGCGGCCCCGGCGGTCTGGGCGACGGGACTCGGGGTATCGGTGTTCCGCGGATGGCAGCCGGCCTTCGCGTGGCAGTTGGGCCTCCTGGCGGCTCTGGCATACGGGACGATGGCCATGGTTCTCGCGCGGAAGGAGAACCCGTACGAGCCGTCGCTTGCCGTGAGCGCCCGCACGGCGCTTATCAAGACAGCCATGAAGTCAGGAGGAATGTCCGCGGTCCGCGCCGAACTGATGCGTAACCGGAAGAGGTCGTCAGCCGCCACGATCGTCCCCCCGTTCGGCCGTGGCGCAACCGCGATCCTGTGGAAGAACATGGTCGGTTCGATGCGCACGAGCCGCTCAGGGATCATCGGCGCCGTCATACTGCTGCCCGCGCTCGCGTTGATCCTCCGCCTCACCGTCCGGGACAAGGGATTGTTCGAGTTCGCGCCGGAGGTGATGACGGGCGCTGCGTTGTATGTATTGTGGATCATGTCCATGGTGATGCAGCAGACTCTCCGCGCCAACCTGAAGCAGGTGAACATCCTGAAGCCGATGCCGATCTCCGCCTGGTGGCTCATGGTCGCCGAGACCGCCAACGCCGGGCTCATGGTATGCGGCTTCGTATGGCTGCTCTTCGGATCGGCGATCTTCATCCTCGGAGCGCCGGCTTCGAGCCAGATGATCATCTCGGGCCTCTCGCTTCCATTCGTGGCCTATGCTTCGATCTGCTCGCAAACGACTGTCGCGGTTCTCTATCCGAACTGGCAGGACATATCGCAGCAGTGGATCGCCGGTCTGCTCAGCATGGGGCTGAGCGCACTGAGCATCGGCCCTCCGGTGGCGATCGGGGTGATCATGTGGTACGTGCACGTTCCCCCGGCGATCGCGGCGCCGGTCGTGATCGCCACGGCACTCGGCCTGGCGCTGGGTGGAATCACGCTCGGAGCGGCTACCTACCGACGCCACGATCCTACCGGTGAATAGCCCTGACTCGGATGGAACCTTCCTGCGGCTTTGCTCGCAGATAAAATATTACTCCGACAGGCGATCCGGGGGTCTCGGCTGTGGTATAATATCGTAAGGAGACCCCGCTATAGCAGACTTCGTTCACAAGACATTCACGAAAGATTACCAGGTGTGGCATAATACTGGTGGGCTTTGCCGATCGAATGTGAGCACCATCGAGAGGGTAAGAGAACACTCGCCATGAGAAGCGTTTTCATTCTGATACTGATAGCCCTCGCCTCCCTGCCATCTAATGGAGCGGTCACCTACGTCGATGCGGCCGCCACTGGCGCGAACGACGGATCATCATGGGCGAACGCGTTTGACACCATCCAGGCTGGAGTAGACGCGGCCAATGCCTCAGGCGGTGGCGAGGTCTGGGTCAAAGCGGGCACTTATAGCGGATGCACCAATGCGAATCCATCCGACAGCTTTGAAGCGCTCGACCCCAATGCAGTTGACATCATGGGGGAAGAGAAGGACCTCTACTACACCACGAACGGCACACGGCTCTATGCTCACATCACTATGGCGTTCCTCACCGGTTCTGTGACTGTGGCTGGAACATTGCCAGGGTTTGGCAGCACAACGGACGTGAATTCCTTTACGGCGCGTCTATTGGATCTGCGCGATGCAAATCCGGACGCTCTCCTTTTTGTCAATCACCCCTCTGATGGCGCCCGGACCATACAGACCCCTGATCTGCTCGAAGCGGCGAATGCCGGCGTACTTCGTGTGATGGAGCTTCTGCGGCAACGTCCGGACGACCTCGTGAAGTGGGACTACCTGCTCGCCAATCTCGATGACCAGGCCGGAGACTGCAGCAAGATGGTGTGGGGCATATGCTCCGCCGACCTGCACCATGCGGTTGCTATAGACTACAAAGTGAAGCCCAGCATGATTGGCATGATTCCTACAGTCGATCAGGACCCCGCCTACAGTAATCGCAGGCTCGCATTCGCAGACATGATTCGTCGAGGCAGCATGGTGTCCATGGCAACAAACTTCAGATGCGGCATGCCCACGTATTCGATGGAGAGTTCGGAGGGGACCGCCGCAAGCATTAACGTAAGCATGCAGGCCGACAATATCGGCGGTGCGCCCTGGGTAGAGATGCGTTTCTATGGCTGCGATTGGCAGACTGGAACCCAACCCGGTACTCTGCTGTACACCAAGCGCATGAATTTCGGAAGCGTTGAGTCCGTAACCTACTATCTGACGCAGACGGGAGCCGTGGGTGGGATTCCGCTGACTGCTCAGCAGAAGGCGAATATCAAGTATATTCGACCGATGCTGGCTACCAGCGCAAGCGCCTATCAACACACTTACATGCAGCCGGTCAGGATTAGAAGCACGGGAAGCTGGTGGAACGGTCCAGCCGTCACCCTTGCCGGGCATCAGGCAACCGTGGGCCCGTCACCATATCCGTCAGGCGGCGACGATACGGGAGCAACAGTCTTCTTCAACACCCATTCGCATACTCTTGGTTCGGACGGCGACTCTGCGCCCCCATCGGTAAGAAGGGCGTATTGGGATATGTTCCGTGTCCTGGGCGGGCCTGAGGCTCTGTCTTTCGACATCGTTACCGACCACGAGGCTAGAACGCCCTTCTGCTTAGCCACGAGCAGCGTTGTCGCGCTCAAAGAGGGAGTGCACCTATATGGGGGATTCGCGGGCGATGAGACCAGCAAGGACCAGCGCGACTGGCAGGTGAACCATAGCATCATAGACGCCCAGAACCTGGGAAGGTGCATCTACTGCAACGCAAACGATTGGACAGACCGGGCCAACGCCACGATTGACGGTTTTGTGCTGAAAAGAGGACGAGTAGACGAGGACTGCGGAGGCGGTCTGTGTAACTGGAAGTCCTCGATGGCTGTTCGTAATTGCACCTTCAGTGAGAACTTTGGGACGTTCGGAGGCGCTATGAGCAACTCCTCCGGCACTCCGAGTATCACTGATTGCGTATTCTCGGCCAACCAGAATTTCGTCTACGGCAGTCGCGGCGGCGCTATAATGAATGACGCATTCGCGAAGGCTTCGATCACTCGCTGCACCTTCCAGGGCAATTGTGCTCGCAGAGCCGGCGCAGTATTCGAGGGAGGAACAGAATCAATTATAACGGACTGTGATTTCGTGGGAAACACCGCCGTCAATACAACCGGATGGATCGGATATCATGGCCTCGGTGGAGCAATATATTGCCTCAGGTCCACTACCAAGATTACGAATTGCCGATTCGAGGGCAACAACAGCGCCACGATCGGGAACTGCCGGGGCGGAGCGGTCTACGTCGAGGACAAACCATCACCCACATTCGAGCGTTGTACATTCACCGGTAACTCCGTGACTGGACCCAACGGTCGCGGGGGAGCCATGTACATTTGGCTGTCTACCCCGAAGGTACTCGGCTGCGTTTTCACCGGCAACTCAGCGCCGGCCAATGCCGGCCTGGGGGGCGCAGTCTATGTCGACGGTCTACCCGGAGCCATTGTCAACTGGAATACCTTCGTGGCAAACACCGCCCTGCAGGGTGGCGGGATATACACCATCAACTCCTCGCCCTTGATCGCCAACAACATCGTAGCTTTCAACTCCACAGGGATCGAGCGCAGCGGCGAGTCGCCCACGCTCAAGAACAATGACTTCTTCGGCAACACCATAGACTACGTTGGGATCGGCGCAGGCAGTGGAGATATCTCCGCGGATCCGCTGTTCGTCGACAAGGAAGCGCGCAACTACCACCTCACGGCCGTCTCACCATGCATCAATGCCGGGACTAGTGTGCCCGATGTGCCGGCGTTTGACATGGACGGCGAGGGAAGGATCTACGGCTCGGCGAGGGATATCGGAGCGGATGAGTACTGGTCGACCACGGTCCCTCTGACTGCGATCAAGACACTCGCGGATGAGACGGACGCTTGCCTGGAAGGTCTGACCGTCAGTGCCGTGTTCGATGACTTCTTCTACGTCGAGGCCGGGGACAGATCATCCGGTATCCGGGTGAACAAGGAAGATCACGATGCCCAGATCGGGATGACCGTCAAGGTCTGCGGCACTGTGAGGACGAATGACGATGGAGAGAGGTACATCGAGGCCGATACAGCCTCGGAAGATGGAGAGGGCACTGTCAATTCTCTATTCCTGCTTAGCCGCAGCATCGGCGGTGGGGATTGGATGTATGATCCGGCTACGGGGACCGGTCAGAAGGGCATCGCGGGCGCCGTGGATCTGAATAACATCGGCCTCCTCGTAAGCACCAGCGGGCGAGTGACCTATTCCTGCGCCAGCTACTTCTACATCGACGACGGCTCGGCGCTCCAAGACGGCTCGGGGTATCTCGGCGTCAGAGTCCTGCCGTATGACCTCGCCGTTCCTCCCGCAACTGCTCGAGTCCGGGTAACTGGGGTCAGTTCATGTTTCAAGCTGAACGGTAACATACGCCGCCTCATTAGAGCTACCAGCTTGGTGGACTACGGGCAGTAAGCCGGATCTGCCCTGACTCGCCCTGCTCCCTGCGATTCCATTTCCCCCCCCGAAATGCGTTGACTATTTGAACGAATGCAGGTAGAAATAGCAGTGGCAGACGCATAATCCTCAAACCATGATACGACGACTCGGCACTCACTTTGTCATACTCGTCCTCCTGCTTGTCGCGCTGGGAACGGCTCGACCGTCGGTCTTCTACGTCTCCCGCGACGCTACCGGAGCGAATACCGGCCTCTCCTGGCAGGACGCGTTCACCACCATCCAGGCAGGCATCGACGCCGCGGATTCGGCGGGTGGCGGCGACGTATGGGTCAAGTCCGGCATATACAGCGGTTTCACTTCGACTCCCACCACCGACCGATTCGAACTCCGAGATCCGAGGGCGGTCGACGTGATAGGCGAAGAGCGGAATTTCGTCCTACACCTCATCCGGGTCGCTGATGACATGCCATCTCACCGTCCTGTATATCGAGGGCGAGCGCTCCGTAGTCATCCCGCCCGCGACGTTCGGCCCGACGACGGATCAGGACTCGTTCGCAGACCGGCTGGCGGCGATGATGCATGGCCCGACGGATGTGCTGGTTTTCGCGAACCACCCGAGTATGAGCGTGGGCGCGGGCGACACCAGGATCGCGGTGGAGGACCTCACGAGCGCGGCGAATGCCTCTGCCCTGGATGCCATGGAGATCAAGGGCGACGAGGACGTCGTGAAGTGGGATTACATACTCGCCCATCTCGACGATCAATCCGCTGACTGCCGCAAGATCATCTGGGGACTGCGTGCCGACGACCAGCACCGCATCGCGCAGATCGACTACAGGACCTACGGTGTCATGATGGGCTGCATCCCGACTGAGAGCCAGGATTCCGTCTACGCCGATAGAAGGCTGGCGCTCAAGGACATGATCCGCAGGGGCAGCTTCGTCTCCCTGCCCCCCAACTCGAAGTGCGGGATGCCCTCGTACACCTTCGAGAGCGTGGGTGGCAGTGCGAGCCGGATGCAGGTCAGGGTCTACATGGAGAACATCGGAGGCGCGACCTCGGCGAACATCCGCTTCTACGGCTGCGACTATGCCACGGGGAACACCCCAGGCACGCTGCTTTTCACCGCCCCGCTCACACTGAACGCCGACAACACCGCAAGCTACTACCTGACGACCACCGGCACATCGAGCGGACAGGCTCTCTCCGTCCAGCAGAAGGCGAACATCAAGTACATCAGGCCGGTCATCACCTGGCTGGGACCGGAGCCGCGAGGCCTACCTGCAGCCGGTGAGGATTCGCACGAACGGCAACTGGTGGAATGGCCCGGCGCACACCCTTGCAGGCGCACAGGGCGTCATCGGACCGTCTCCGTATCCGGTCGGCGGCACGGACACCGGCGAGACGATCTACTTCGACACGCACGACCACACAACGGCTTCGGATGGCGACTCATCGCCTTCAGCGATGCGCGCGAAGTACTGGGACAACCTCGGAGAGATCGATCCCACGAAGCCGAGGTTCGCCGTCATGACGGACCACCAGGCGCGCACTCCCTTCCAGACACCGGTCGCCTCAGTCATCGAGATGAAGCCTGCCGCGCAGATCTACGGGGGATTCGCCGGCACGGAGACCCTTCGCGACGAGCGCAGTTGGACACTCCGCCCGACGATCATCGATGGCCGGGGGGAGGGTAGGTGCGTCCTGGCGGATGGGGCTCACTGGGCGGACAAGACCTCAGCGGTCCTCGATGGATTCACTCTGATCAACGGCAAGGCCACCGGCGCCAGCGGTGGCGGCATGCTGATATACGACTGCGCGCCAACCATAGGTAACTGCACGATCATGGACTGCATGGCGGCCCATGGGGGCGGAGTGTGCGTCTCCTCGGGATGCTATCCGCGCATCAGCAATTGCATCATCTATGGCAACCAGGCCGACGGCTTCTACGACGGTGGCGGGGGCATACAGGTGCTCGACTCTATGTTGAACCTGGATAACTGCACACTCGAAGGGAACTCGGCGAGTTTCGGGGGAGCGATCTCCTGCTACTCATCCCAGCTCTTCATGAGCGATTGCGCGCTGACAGGGAACACTTCCAAGAACGGCGGTGGAGGACTCCTCGTATCCGGGTCACATTCTCAGATCATGCGGTGCCGGTTCGCCGGCAACTCGTGCGCGAGTGACGGGGGAGCGATCAGGAGCACCGGCACGACCATCACGTTACAGGACTGCCGGTTCCTGTACAACTCGGCTGGTCAGGCAACCGGAAAGGGCGGAGGAGTGTACTGCAATGGCTCCCTGCAGCTAACGGGATGCCATTTCGCTGCGAACACCGCACACGATGCTGGCGGCATATATCTCGACTCGAACGACTGCGGGGTTCAGAACTGCATATTCGACGGGAATCAGGCGGCCACCGACCTGGGACGCGGCGGGGCGATCTTCTGCCGAAACCAGGAGCAAGGGCTCGTGGCGCATAACACAATGGTCGAGAACTCCTCCGGTCGGGGCGGTGCGATCTTCTGCCTCGACTCGGAGGTAACGGTCGCCAACAACATCATGGCATTCAACGTCGGAGGCATCTGCGTCGAGGGCCGAGCCCCTACCCTTCTGCACAACGATCTGCACTCCAACATGGTAAGCTACGAGGGAATCGGGCCGGGTGAAGGCGACATCTCCGCCGATCCGCAGTTCGCTGACCGTCCGGCTGATGACTATCGCCTCACCAACGACTCGGAGTGCATCGATGCCGCCACGAATTCGACGCCGGGCCTCCTCGCCCGAGACCTTGACGGCATATCCCGGCCCTGGGTCCAGACCGTGGACATCGGCGCCTACGAGTTCCGATCGCCGAACGCGGTGCCCAAGTCGATCGCGGATGGAGATCCGGTCGCGATCGAAGCGTTTGTGGTCACCGCCTCGTTCACGGGCGTCTTCTACATCGAGGCCGATAACCGCAACTTCGGGCTCAGGGTCAGCAAGTCGGATCACGGGATCATTGAAGGGATGCGGGCCGATGTCTCAGGCCGCATGAGGACCAACACTGACGGCGAGCGGTACATCGAGGCCGACTCGGTCGTCGCGAATGGCGCGGGAACGATCGCCCCGATCGGCATGACCATCCGCGGCATCGGCGGGTCGGAATGGCGGAGTCCCTACGGTGCTGTGGTCGGACAGGCGGGAGTCATGGGCGGAGCGGGCTTGAACAACGTCGGGCTGCTGATCCGCACATGGGGGACGGTCAAATCCGTGGGCAGCGACTGTCTCTACCTGGACGACGGATCGGCATCCTGGGACAGCACATACTCGGGCGCTGTCAGGATCATGTGCAATCCGGCGGGATTCGAAGCGGGCGATCGGCTGGAGGTCACTGGCATAAGCTCGTGCTTCGCCCCGACCGAGGGAACGATCGCGCGCTACGTCCTCACCCGCAGGTCCGAGGATCTCCGACCTCTGTAGCGACTGGGGGGAACTCATTCAGGACTGCAGTGTCATTCTGAGCGTAGCGAAGAACCTGGCTCTGCGGAAACAGATTCTTCGCTACGCTCAGAATGACAGCCCCCTAAGGGATTGTCGTTCTACACTGATCTGCGCTTGCGAGGTATGAAGCGGGTTGCGAGGCTCACTCCACCGAATCCGAGTACGAGAAAGCCGCTCATCTCCGGTATGACTGTCACGGGATACTGCCGTCCCGCGGACCGGTCATGCCACGTGCTGCCAAGCTGCTCTTCGAAGTGCTCCTCCCACCGGCGGGTGGCATCGAGCGATCCCGAGCCCGGGATGACCGCGCCCACGTGTGAGGCAAAGAGCAGCCCCATATCGCTTGGCCCGCTCATGTTGATGTACTCTCCACCGACCTTCGGCTGATACGTGAAGGTCAGGCTCTGACCCGGGGCGAGCGCATAGGGTGTGTAGTACTTGCCGGGTTTCGACGCCAGCTCCATCTTCTTTCCGTTCCAAGTCCAGCCCTCAGGCGCGCTCCACGAGGCCGGCTCCTGGATCCGGTACGGCATGATATCCCACACAAGGACATCGAATGCGGGGAACTGATCCGACGCCTGCGAGCTGTTGTTCGTCAGCGTCCACACCTGCGTGTCGTCCTGAAGCAGCCAACTGACGGACGTCAGTCCGGTATCGATGGCGGAATTCCAGTTCTGCGAGTACGCGGTCCCGGCCAGGATCAGCACCATCGCAAAGGCGACGAGTCCGGCGATGACGATTCCCCGAGCGAGTTTCGGCATTCTTTGTCCTCCTGCGAAGAAAAAGACCCCGGCCACAGAATGACCGGGGCAAGTCCGGAAAGGAGAAAAGGAGAAAACGCGTTGCTTTCCATCCTATATTATTGGCGATGACGAGTGTCCGCGTTAGAGTATTTCCTTCAAGTCTTGGGAAAAAGTATGTATACCCCCCTTGACTTCAGGACGGTGGCTTGCTATATTGCATATAGTTGGTTCTACAGCAAGACGGACGATGTAGGACAACAGGGGTTGGATGGCCACTCCGAGGTGTATATGGAGTCTTTCGCGGGCCCGAAAATCGAGATACAGGTACCGCTGAACCCTGCAGAGTGTTCGCGCGTTCGGAGAGTCGTCTCCTGCCTCGCATCAGCAGCGCTGGATGATCCGGTGGCAGTCGATGACATTGAGCTCGCTGTCGGCGAAGCATTCACCAATGCGGTGAAGTATGGCAGTCACGGTCGCGCCACGGTCTACGTCGATCTCTCGATGCCCAGCGTCCTGACCCTCGAGATGGTCTACCTCGGCATGGATTTCGACACCACAGTCACCTATCCTGAAGACGTCCGGGCGGCGAATGGCGGCTTCGGGCGCTTCATCATGAGCAACCTGCTCGACGATATGGACTACACGTTCGAGGACGGCCGCACCATCCTCCGCATGAGCCGCTCCCGCCGCTGATGTCCCTCCCCCCACTCGTACTCCTGCAGGGATGTCATTCTGAGCGTAGCGAAGAATCTCTCTGTAATGCCAAGATTCCTCGCTACGCTCAGAATGACATCTCGTGAGCTACCTCCCACGCTCGTCAGCATTGACCCGAGACCCCGATTTCTGCTATAATGAGCGCAATTGAAACAGGAGACAAGACCCAATATGGCAGATGAAGGTCAGGAACTGAATACCGACGGAACGGACGAGGAAGTAAGGTACGATGCCGACCAGTTGACGGTCTTGAAGGGCCTCGAGGCGGTGCGCCTGCGGCCCGCTATGTACATCGGCACGACAGGTTCCAGAGGTCTCCATCATCTCTTCTACGAAGTTGTTGACAACTCGATCGACGAGGTGCTGGCCGGCTATGCCGATGAGATCAACTGCACCCTGCACACAGATAACAGCCTTTCCGTGCGCGATAATGGCCGAGGAATACCGGTCGATATCCACTCCGAGACGGGCGTCTCAGGCGTCGAAGTCGCGATGACGATCCTCCACGCCGGCGGTAAGTTCGGCGGAGGAGGCTATAAGGTTTCCGGCGGCCTGCATGGAGTCGGCGTCTCGGCTGTGAACGCGCTCTCCGAGTGGTGTCACGTCGAGGTCTGCCGGGACGGATGGTGCTGGGAACAGGACTACAAGCGCGGAGTCCCCGTAGAGCCACTTGCCAAGACCGATAAGGCCAAGAAAACCGGCACCTACACCCGGTGGCTTGCCGACCACGAGATTTTCGGCGAGATCGAGTATCATCTCGAAGTTCTCGTTCAGAGGATTCGCGAGCTTGCCTACCTCAACAAAGAGGTCAAGATCACCTTCACGCACGAGGAGACCGGCGAGACCCAGGAGTTCCACTACAAGACAGGTATCGCCGCATTCGTCGAGCACCTGAACCGGAACAAGGACCCGCTCCACAAGGTCGTATACTTCTCCCGCCAGCGCGAGGACAACGACGTCGAGATCGCACTCCAGTACAATGACGGCTACCAGGAGAACATCCTGACGTTCGCCAACAACATCAACACATCCGAGGGAGGCGTCCACCTCTCCGGCTTCAAGACCGCGTTGACCAGGGTGATCAACAACTATGCCCGCAAGAACGGCCTTCTCAAGGAGAAGGAGAACAACTTCATGGGCGACGACGTGCGCGAGGGTCTCGCCGCCGTCATCTCCGTGAAGCTGCTCAATCCGCAGTTCGAGGGCCAGACGAAGACCAAGCTCGGCAACAGCGAACTGGAAGGCATCGTGAACTCGATCGTCGGCGAAGGACTCGGGGAGTTCCTCGAGGAGAACCCGGCGATCGGCAAGAAGATCATCGACAAGGCGCTGACCGCATGCCGCGCGCGCGAGGCTGCTCGAAAGGCCTCAGACCTCGTCAAGAGGCAGAGCGCCCTGGAGAACTCCTCGCTGCCCGGCAAGCTGGCCGACTGCTCCGAGCGCGATGCGTCGAAGTGCGAGATCTACCTCGTGGAGGGCGACTCCGCGGGCGGTTCGGCGAAACAGGGCCGCGACCGTCGTTACCAGGCCATACTCCCGCTCAGGGGCAAGATTCTGAACGTCGAGAAGGCGCGGCTCGACAAGGCGCTCGAAAACGAGGAGATCAGGTCGCTCATCACCGCTCTGGGCACGGGGATCTCGAAGGGCTCCGTCCCTGAGTCCGAGGATGAAGATCCGATGGCGTTCGATGCCGATGCTGACGGCGAGTCGGTATCCGAATCCGAGTCCGATGGCGAGGCCGAGGTCGAGATTGAAGCCGTCGGCAACGGTAACGGCAAGAACGGCAACAGCAAGGACAACGGCTTCAAGTTCGATATGAGCAAGCTCAGATACGACCGGGTCATAATCATGACCGATGCCGACGTGGACGGCGATCACATCTGCACGCTGCTGCTCACCTTCTTCTTCCGCTACATGCGCCCGCTCGTCGAGGAGGGCCACATATACATCGCGAGGCCGCCTCTTTATCGAGTCACCTCCGGCAAGGACCAGCAGTTCTACGCCCGCAACGACAAAGAGCTGGACGAGGTGATGAAGAACATCAAGTCCAAGAAGGACATCAAGGTCCAGCGGTTCAAAGGTCTTGGCGAGATGAACGCCGACCAGCTCTTCGACACGACGATGAACCCGGAGAACCGAACGATGGCCCAGGTGACGATGGAGGATGCGCTTCTAGCCGACGAGGTCTTCACGTGCCTCATGGGCGACAAGGTCGAGCCGCGCAGGGAGTTCATCGAGATGCACGCGAAGGAAGTCACCGACGTGGACTGGCATTACTAGGAACCGCCAAGACGCCAAGGTCGCCAGGGACCGGGCTCGCAGTCTGGACACAATAGACGCCAAGAGGGAGCAGGACGGATTCCTGCTCCCTCTTCTCGTGCTCGGGCTATCCACAGCCTGCCCTGAATGACTTGGAGTTCTTGGCGTCTTGGCGGTTCACTCCGCCGCGATGACCTCCGCCTTGAGGGCGCCCATCGTTTTCACCATGTCGAACATCGAGGTCGCCTCGCCTTCCGCGAGCTTGATGTGCGTCGCATCGACGAAATCGGTCGTGAGCGTCGGGTCGAACGGTACCCACTCGCCGACGAAGCTCTCCGCCCACGCGTGGTAGTAGAACCGCCCCTCGAAATACACCAGCCCCGAGACCATTTTCGTCGGGATGCCGGCCGCACGGGCGAGCGCCGCATAGAGCACCGCATAGTCCCTGCAAACGCCCGTCTTGCCGTGGAACACATCGACCGCCGACCGCATGATCCCGATGTCGGCCTTCGACCTCATGTTCGCGTTCACCCACGCGCGAACCATCCCGGCGGCGAGATACGAGTTCGCCTCATCGCCGACAATCTTCTTCGCCTGCGCCCTGATCTCCGCATGGGTTGCCTGGACGTATGGGGTGTCCTTGAGTAACGCCGCGAACTCCTTGTCCTTGATCGGCAGTTCGATCGCTTTGTCCAGGTTGAACTCCGTGGCCGTGATCGTATACTCCCCGACCGGCGGCTCGCCAGGGATGTACTTCGTCTGCTGCCGTTTGTCGGATATCGCCAGCTTTTCGTCGAGCAGCCCGACGAGCCGAATCTTCAGCGATTTGACGTACCTCGGCGCGAGGATCTCCTTGTCCGCCGGCGCGGAGGTCGCAACCGCCAGGTCCTCCGGTGGGAGATACGTGTTCTCGAACTTGAGGGCCTTCTCTTTCGGCTCTTTGACCATATTGAGGCCGAGGATCGCCGATATCTTGAGCATATTGCCCTTTTCGTCGAGCCAGCATTTCATCTCGCCCAAAGGGGTCATGTTCCGGACCATGAGCGTCTTGTACTGGACGCCCTCGATCTCGGTCGTGTCCGTCCCGACGACCTCTGCATGGACATCGTCGAGCGTCAGGCCGGCGGGGTTGAAGTACTTGTAGTCATACACGTCCCCGACCTTGAGCTGCTTGCTTGCCGGGAAAAACATCAGATCGCCAACGAGGTTCGTGCCCGCGGGGATCGGGATCGTCTGCGTCTCCTTCGTGTCGTCGGAGAGGATGACCGCGGTGATCTTGTCCGGCTCGAATGCGGCCTCGATCTTCGTGACCGATCCGCCGGAGCGCATCTCGAAGACCTCGGATATCGGCTGATACTTATCAGTGAGATGAATCGTGGTCATCAGTTCCTGCTCGACGAGCATGCCGAGCGCGAGGATGCGTGTGAAAACCTTGCTGTCACACTTGAAACCGGGCTTGCCCCGGTACGTCTCCTTGTCCATGCGCAAGCGCGCGTATCCGATCTTGGACTGGCCCCGATATATGCCCATCCAGCTCTCACTGGGGACATCCTGCGCCAAGGCTGGGATGTAGCCGAGGAATGTGGTGAGTCCCATGATGATTATGATTGCGAATGCTCGAATCGTCCGGGTGCATGCGGACATTCTGCACCTCCAATGGTAGTATTCTGCCACCATATAAACACAAAAGGGCGTCCAGTGCAAGGGGAACTCATGCAGGGGGTGCATTTTCGCAGAGTGGGTTAGCCTCTCGTTATGCCACCAGAGTGGCTACTCGAGGAGATCGGTTGGGTGGTCTGCCAGGGTTTCGAAGCCCCAACCGTCTAGTCTCGAGTAGGTTTCTCTGGAAACCATAACGAGAGACGGTCGCCACCAACGGAACGGGACGGCGACCGTTCCCTACCCACCCTGGGCGACGTGCAGGCGGTTGAGCGCGCGCTTGAGGGCTATTTCCGCGCGGACGAGGTCCATGTTCGCATCGGCAGCCGCGAGTCGCTCACGCGCACGAGCGAGGGCCTGCTCCGCGCGAGCGACGTCGATCTCCTCGGCTCTCTCAGCGGCATCGGCCAGGATGCGCACCGTGTTGTCCGCGACCTCCATGAACCCGCCGGAAACCGCATAGCGCTCCTCATGGCCGTCCGGGTCACGCATCTTCAGCTCGCCGACGGTGAGTTCGGCCATCAGCGGGGCGTGGTTCGCCAGGATGCCGAGCGAGCCCTCCGATCCGGGCACGACCACGGAAACGGCGTCCTGCGACAGGACGATCCTCTCCGGCGTCACGATTTCCAATCTGAATGCATGGTTCATGGTTGATGGCTCATGGTCTATGGGGAATGGCGGAGATGGCTAATGGTCGATGGTTGATGGGGAATGGCAGACCGGTTTCCGTCCGGCATTAACCATCCGCCATTAACCATTAACCATTCCCCCATCAACCATTCCCTTCCCTCATCTGTTCGGCCTTCTCGACAACTTCCTCGATCGCGCCGACCATGTAGAACGCCTGCTCCGGCAGATCGTCGTGCTTGCCCTCGACGATCTCCTTGAAGCTGCGAACCGTCTCCTTGAGCGGGACGTATTTGCCGGGGATGCCGGTGAACTGCTCGGCGACGAAGTTCGGCTGCGAGAGGAAGAGCTGTATCTTGCGCGCGCGGGCGACGGTCAGCTTGTCCTCGTCCGAAAGCTCGTCGATGCCCAGAATCGCGATGATGTCCTGAAGCTCGCGGTATCTCTGCAGGGTAGACTGCACCTGCCGCGCGACGTCGTAGTGCTCCTCGCCGACGATCCTCGGATCAAGGATTCGCGACGTTGACACCAGCGGATCGACCGCCGGGTAGATCCCCATCTCGACGATCCGGCGCTCGAGGTAGGTGGTCGCGTCGAGGTGCGCGAAAGTCGTCGCAGGCGCAGGGTCGGTCGGGTCGTCCGCGGGGACATAGATCGCCTGGATCGAGGTGATCGAGCCCTTGATCGTCGACGTGATCCGCTCCTGCAGCTCGCCCATCTCGGTCGCCAGCGTCGGCTGGTATCCGACCGCGGACGGCATTCGTCCGAGCAGCGCCGATACCTCCGAGCCCGCCTGTACGAACCGGAAGATGTTGTCGATGAAGAGCAGAACGTCCTGCCCCTGCTCGTCGCGGAAGTACTCGGCCATCGAGAGCGCCGACAGCCCGACTCGGAGCCTCGCGCCCGGCGGCTCGTTCATCTGGCCGAAGACCATGGTGGTCTTGTCGATGACTCCGCTCTCCTTCATCTCGAGCCAGAGGTCGTTGCCCTCGCGGGTGCGCTCCCCTACCCCGGCGAAAACCGAGACGCCACCGTGCTCGGTCGCGATGTTGCGGATCAGCTCCTGGATGAGGACCGTCTTGCCGACGCCCGCTCCGCCGAAGAGTCCGATCTTTCCGCCTTTGGAGTAGGGACAAAGGAGGTCGATGACCTTCAGGCCGGTCTCGAACTGCTCGAGGCCGTGCTCTGCTCCTCGAACGGCGGCGCCGGCCGATGGATCGGATATCGCTGCTTCACGTCCACCGGGCCTCGATTGTCGATCGGCTCACCGAGCAGGTTGAACATTCGGCCGAGGGTCTCGTTGCCGACGGGAACGGTGATCGGGCCGCCGGTGTCGACGGCCTTCATGCCGCGCACCAGCCCGTCGGTGCCCGCCATCGCAATGCACCGGACGATGTCGTTGCCGAGCATCTGGGCGACCTCGGTCACGAGATCGATTCGCCTGCCCTCGTCGACGATCTTGACCGCGTTGAGTATCTGCGGAAGTCCATCCGCCGGGAACCTGCAGTCGACCACAGGTCCGACTACCTGGACTACGTTTCCTTCTGCCATGGATCTCCTCACATTCTACTTCAGCGCTTCTGCACCGCTGACTATCTCGATCAGTTCCCTGGTGATCGCGGCCTGGCGCGCGCGGTTGAAATCGAGCGTCAGCCGTTGGATCATGTCGCCTGCGTTCTCGGTCGCGGTGCTCATGGACGTCATCCGAGCGCCGTGTTCGCTCGCGAGCGACTCCATCATGGCGCGGTACACCTGGACGTCCACGTATCTCGGCAGCAGCCTCCCGAGCAAGACCGCCGGCTCCGGCTCGAAGATGTAATCCACCGCCGCAGCCGCCCCGATTGCTGAGGCGGATTTGTCCGGTGGAGTCACCGGGAGAAGCTGCTGGTCGGTCACCCGCTGACTAATCGCGCTCAGAAACCTCGTGTAGACCACATGCACCAAGTCAACGTCGCGACTCTCGAACATATCCCTGATCGCGCGGCTGATCACCCTCGCCTCCGCGATCGTCACCTCCGACGACGGCATCGAGTAGTCGGCGGCGATGGTGTACCCCTGTTTGCCGAAGAACGCCCTACCCTTCTTGCCGACTGTGACAAGCTTGACATGCTCTTTGTCATAGTGCGCCGCGATGTCCATCGTCCGCCGGATGATGTTCGTGTTGTAGCTCCCGGCCATTCCGCGATCCGAGGTAATGACCATGATGCCGACATTGACCGGTTCGCGTACCTCGAGGAGCGGATGGCTGAATTCCCCGCCTTGATCGGCCTGAGCCAGATGACTCATGACGGCGACCATCTCCTCGGCGTAGGGCCTCGCGGCCTTCGTGCGGGATTCCGCCTTCTGGAGGCGGGCCGCGGCGACCATTTTCAGCGCCTTCGTTATCTCTTGTATGTTCCGAACGGTCTTTATCCGCCGCCGGACATCGCGAATTGTTGCCATGGAAACCTCGGTACAGGATGCCGGATCGCCTCTCGCGGGATCCCCTGACGACTCCCGTCGTCGGGGCCGGCCCCGACGACGGGAGTCGTCAGGGGATAGCTCCTATCAGGCCTTCTGCGCTGCTACAAACTTCGCCTTGAACTCGTCGATCGCTTTCTTGAGCTTGTTTTCCGTCTCTTCGCTGAGAATCTTGCTCTTCTTGATGTCGAGCCCGACATCGGCATAACTGCCGTTCATAAAGACCAGGAACTCGCGCTCGAACTGCCGGACCTGGTTCATCGGAAGATCGTCCAGGTAGCCCGAGTTGCCGACGTACAGGGCCATTACCTGCTGCTCGACCGGCATCGGCTCGAACTGCGGCTGTTTCAAGGCCTCCGTGAGCCGCGATCCCCTCGTCAACTGCGCCTGTGTCGCCTTGTCGAGGTCGGTCGCGAACTGTGCGAACGCCAGGACCTCTCGATATCGCGCGAGGTCGATCCTCAATCGGCCGGCGACCTGCTTCATCGCCTTGATCTGCGCGTTGCCCCCTACCCTCGACACCGACACACCGACGTTGATCGCAGGCCGAACGCCCGCGTAGAAGAGGTCGGTCTCGAGGAAGATCTGCCCGTCCGTAATCGAGATGACGTTGGTCGGGATGTACGCCGAGATGTCGCCCGCCTGGGTCTCGATGACCGGGATCGCGGTGAGAGATCCACCGCCGAGATCGTCGTTCAACTTCGCCGCGCGCTCGAGGAGTCTAGCATGCAGGTAGAACACGTCGCCGGGATATGCCTCACGGCCCGGCGGACGCCTCAGGAGCAGTGAAATCTCGCGGTACGCCTGCGCGTGCTTCGACAGATCATCATAGAAAACGACCGCGTGCTTGCCGTTGTCCCGCGATTCCTCGCCTATCGCGCAACCCGCGTATGGAGCGAGGTACTGCAGGGATGCGGGTTCGCTCGCGGTGGAACTGACAATGGTCGTGTACGCCATCGCGCCATGTTCCTCGAGCGTCTTGACGACCTGCGCGACGGTGGAGAGCTTCTGCCCGATCGCCACGTAGATGCAGTGGACATCTGAGTCCTTCTGGTTGATGATCGTGTCCAGGATGATGGCGGTCTTGCCGGTCTGCCGGTCGCCGATGATCAGCTCTCTCTGTCCGCGCCCGATCGGGATCATGCTGTCGATGGCCTTCAGTCCGGTCTGGAGCGGCTCCTTCACCGGCTGGCGCTCGACGACGCCGGGCGCCTTGACCTCGATGTTCCGGAGTTTGTCCGAAACGATCGGACCTTTGCCGTCGAGCGGCTGGCCGAGCGCATTCACGACGCGCCCGACGAGCGCATCGCCGACGGGAACAGAGACGATCCGACCGGTCCGCTTGGCGGTGTCGCCTTCCTTGATCTCGATATCCGAGCCGAGAACGATGCACCCGACGTTGTCCTCCTCGAGGTTGAAAACGAGCCCGAAGACGCCGCCGTCGAACTCGATCAGCTCGCCGGCCATGGCGTCCCTGAGGCCGTATAGTCTTGCGATCCCGTCGCCGACCTGCAGTACGGTCCCGACGCCGACCTCCTGGAGTTCCTTCTCGAAGGACTGAAGCTCCCTCTCCAGGATCGACGTGACTTCTTCGGGTCTTATGTTAGTTGACATCGTCTCTCACTCCCGCCAAAATGTGTAGTGGCCGTGCCTCAGTGCCGGCCAGCAACGTCGTATGGCCGGCACTGAGGCACGGCCACTACGCGACAAGTCTAGCCCAGCATCTGTTCCCTCAGCGATGCGAGATATCCCCGCACGCTGCCGTCTATCACCCTGTCGCCGATCCGGATCGTCAGGCCGCCGATCAGATCGCGGTCCTCCTGCAGTTCGAGATCGGTGTTCTTGCCGGTAAAACTGTCGAGCTTCTTCTTCAGCGCCCTGACCGAGTCCTCGTCGAGCGGAACGGCACTTGTGACGATGACCGGAACGACGCCCCGCCACTCGTTCGCCAGGCGGACGTACTCCGGCTCGATCTCGGGCAGTATCGCCTCGCGCCGCTTGTCTATGACAAGCTCGACAAAGCGCAATGTCACGGCATGCACCTTGGCCCTGAAGATCTCGGATACGATCGTCTTCTTGCGTTCCCTCGGGATGAGCGGATGGTTCAACGCCTCGACGAGCTTCGGCATCGTCTCCAGCGAGTAGTTGATCAGGCCGAGATCGCTCTCCACCATGTCTATGACGTCTTTGACGTCCAACTGCCTCGCCGTCTCGAAAAGTGCGCCGGCATATCGTCGCGCGAGGGTCGTCATCCTCATGGTTTCGCGCTCCCGATCTGGTCGATGAAATCGTTGACGAGCTTCCGCTGTCTGGCCTCATCGAGCGACTCGCCGATGATCTTCGAGGCCGCCGCGATCGACAGATCGACGGTCTGCCCCCTGATCTCAGCCAGGATCTTCTCGCGCTCGCGGGCCAGGTCTTCCTCCCCGCGCTTCAGCATCCCGTCCACGCGAGTCTTCGCCTCGGCCAGCATGTCGTCTTTGGCGACCTGGGCCTCCTTGATCGCTGCCTGAATCCTCGTCCGCGCCTCGGCCTCGATCCCGGCAAGCCGCGCGTCGAGGTCCACCTTCAACTGCTCGGCCGCGGCCAGCTGGGCATCGGCCTGGTCGTACGTCCCCTTGATCTCGTTCGCGCGCGACTGCACGAGACCCATCACGGGCCCGAACAGGAACTTCTTCAGCAGCATCCACAGCAGCACGAAGCCGATGATCTGCGACGCGATTATCTTGGGGTCAATCCCCAGCTCATGAAACAGCTCCGCCATAAACTCGTCCTCCACCCGTAGGGGTGGCCTTGAGCGGCCTCCCATTGTCGCCAACTGGAGACGCAATAACACTACTGCGCGTCCTGCGACCATCGCGGGCGTCAACGCCCGCCCCTACGGTACTAGCCTGCTCCGCCGAGCGTGCGTATGATTGCTTCCGTCTCAGGCAGCTTGCCCTGAAGCAGGAAGAACATCAGAAGCGCGTAGATGACCAGCGATTCAATGAACGCGAGCGCGATGATCATCGCGGTCTGAATCTTCCCGGCTGCTTCCGGCTGCCTCGCGATGCCCTCCATCGCCGAAGCGGCGGTCTTCCCCTGCCCTATTGCGGCGGACAGGACTGCGATCGGCACACCAAGGCCGACTGCCAATGCCAATGCCATCAGGTATAGCACAGTGTGTTTCCTCCCTTTCTGATCTTACTCGTAATCGAAAGGCCGGCACCAGAGCGCGGCCACTACACATGTCCAGCATGTCCGACATGTCATACTTGTCTAACCGGCGTGTTCTTCGTGTCCGGAGACCGCAATCGAAATATAGATCGTGGTCAGCATCGCGAACACCAGTGCCTGGACGAACGATGTGAACACCGCGAAAACCATCAGCGGGAACTGGACGGGTACCGTCAGCACCGGGATGCCATGGTATCGGATCAGGGCAATGCTCATCCCCGCCAGGATGACCAGGATCGTTTCCTCGCCGAATATGTTGCCGAAAAGACGGATCGAGAGCGAGAGTGGCCTGGCCAATTCGCCGATCACGTGGATCGGGAACATCAGCGGCACCAGTACCCACTCTACGGCGCTCCCGGGGTTGCCGAGCAGATGCATGAACCACGCCTTGAGGCCGGTCTCCCGCAGCCCGAAGTAGTTGTACATCACGAAGACTATCAGCGCCAGGGGGATCGTGATGCTCAGGCCGCTGGTCGGCGCTTTGAACCCCGGGACCAGGCCGATCAGGTTCATGGTTAGCACATATATGAAAATAGTGCCGATGAACGCCGTATACTTCTCGCCTCCGTGACCAAGGATCCCGACTACAAAGCCGTTCAGCGAGGAGACGATCAGCTCGACCACGCCCTGTGTACGCGTCTCCGGGATCTTCCGAAGCTTCCGAGTCGCCAGTATGGAGGCCACGACGAGTGCTAGAATCACCAGCACCGACATGGCCAGAAGCAGCCAGGGACTTACTTCTTCTTCCAACTTCCCAATCTCCCTAAGTCTTGCTCGCGTTCAGCCGCTCGACGAGCCCGATCCCCATCATTTTGGCTATAATTGCGAAATGCACGAGCGCCATTCCCCCGCAGAACGCCAGGAGATTCACCTTGTCCCAGCGCACCAGCCAGTAGAGCCCCCCGCAGATCAGCGGATACTTCAACAGGCTGAACTTCAAGAGCGCTCGCCCCGCCGATCTAGCATCCGGCACGAACGCCCGATGGACTATCCAGTCGAAACCTGCCAGGACCGCCGTACTGAGAGCCATGCCGAGCGTGATGCTCAGGGCAATCCACGGCCTTCCGAGTCCCAGCGCCCATATCATCGCCGTCGCCCACGTAATCGCGACGGATCTATATACCTTATGTATGCTGTCCAGGCTTCCGATCATCATCGTTTGAGAGCGAGAGCGCTGTTCGGATCATCTCCACGAAGCCGGCGACGATGCCGAGCAGCAGGCAGACGAACACAATCCAGTCGCCGGCGTGGAATATGCGCTGGAGCAGGAGTCCGAGCCCATATCCGATAACGGTCGAGACGACCAGCATGAGGCCGATCGAACTCGCGATACCCGCCTTCGTCCACCGGTTGCCGTTGTTTTGCAGCATGAAGGCCTCACCGCACCATGTCCCCTGACAGTCGGCGCTCCGTTCAAAACAACAGCGCCCATGCCCATGAGCGCCCTCGTCATTCACGGTGCGACCGGCCGGAATGTCAGCGATTCACAACTTATTTCCGGCAGGATGCGCGTTCTGGCCTATGTTATACCCTCATTCATGGAAATCCTTTTTTTGGAGCGCGAGTCCTATTTGTTACATTTTTCACCAAATCAGACTCGGACGCGGAACTATATCATACCGACGCGTATTCCGTCAACCTGCGGCTAGAACCGGTACTCTGCACAGCTTTCGTCGGGGCAGGCCGTCCCGATAATATGAATAGAGGCGACTCGAAGGCGGTGATCCCCTGCCCTTCCGCCTCGGAAACCATTGACAAACGGCGGGTGAACTGGTACATTAGAGTCGCCGAGAAAATTCCTGAAAGTTTTTTTCGTCCGACCCTAAAGATCGGTGGAACCGCGCCGATAATAGTGAAAACAGCATCATCAGCACGAAAAAGGCAAACTCTTCGAAAGAAGGGGACGCAAAGCCGAGGGTCTAAGCCCTTCTCCCACGCGACTCTGTCGCCTGAGAGGGTATGACAGCCTGGCTGCCGTCTTCAAGCTTGGGAGAGCATGTCTTTTTTTGCTTCCGCCCTCCCGAGCAGAGAGGGGCGGTACAATGCAGATATCAGCAACCGAAGTAGAGAAACTGCTTGCGAAGCAGATCCGGACCCGCAGGCTCGGCGAGACCGAGATGGAGTTCAAGGAGATCGCGCTCGAAGCACTCCCCGAGAGCAAAGTCTCTGAGCCGTCAGCATCCGAAGTCGCCCGCGTCGCCGAGATAGTCAAAGCCGCGCCCGATGTCCGCGAGGATGTCGTCATGAGGCTCAAGGAGCGCGTTGAGAGCGGCGAATACAAGGTCAGCGGCGAAGAGATCGCGGACATGATGGTTCGCAGGATGAAAGCCGACCAGATCAAGTAGTATGGCCAACCCGTCATTCCACTTTGCGAGGCCGTTCCGTTCATCGGGACGGCCTCACTGCTAGGTCTCATTTGTCAGTTCTACTCAGTCCCCCACCCTCCCGCTCGCCTTCTCCCGTTGACACGTAGTGGCCGCGCCTCCGTGCCGGCCATGCTTTGTCGGACGGGTTGCAAATGTCGGACCGAGATGGCCGGCACGGAGGCGCGGCCACTACATGCAGGGAGGAGATGCCTTACCGCATGACGAATCTGCTACAGAGACTGCGCTTGTGTCAATGGCATCATAGACACCCGAGGGAAATATGGACATGGAAGTTGCACGAGATGACTATGACGTGGAGACGCCGCAACCGGTGGAGATCCTCTCCGTCATCGACATCGACCTTGACAGGATCCGCCTCAATCCGAACCAGCCGCGGAAGTTCTTCGACGACGAGAAGCTCGACGAGCTTGCGGAGTCGATCCGGCGGAATGGGATCATCCAGCCCGTCGTCGTGCGGCCGGTCGATGGCGACTCCTTCGAGCTGGTCGCCGGCGAGCGCAGGTTTCGTGCGGCGGTCCAGGCGGGACTCAGGACTATCCCGGCGCTCCCTCGTGTCCTGAACGACCTGGAGACGCTCGAGATCGGCCTGATAGAGAACATCCAGCGCGAGGATATCAAGCCTCTTGAGTGCGCTGACGCATACCGCAGACTGATCGACCGATTCGGGCTCACGCAAGAGCAGGTCGCGGACCGAGTCGGCAAGAGCCGTTCTGCGGTGGCGAATACCCTCCGGCTGCTGAACCTCCCCCTGCCGATCATCGAGAGCCTCGACCGCGACGAGATCACCGAGGGACACGCTCGGGCGCTCCTCTCGATCGCGGATCCCGAGTGGCAGATCGAGGCATGGCGCACGATCGTGAGGCAGGGGCTGAATGTCCGTGAGGCCGAGCGTCTTTCCAGAGTGTCAGGCGCTTCAAAGACGTCCAAGACAGCGGATGTTTCACGTGCAACACGTCATAGACGTCCCGACCCCAACCTCGCGGACGTCGAGGACAAGCTGCGGCGGTACCTGGGGACAAAGGTTGTCATATCCCGCCAGGGTGAGAAGGGAAGCATCGACATACAGTTTTACAACGACGAAGACCTGATGCGCATCATCGATCTGCTCGCATCAGGTGTTTGACTTGTACTCGTAGCGATGTCATTCTGAGCAAGTCACTGCGTCGCAGGCGCAGTTATTTCGGACGAAAAGCACACCGCGAGTCCTGAGTGCGCCTCTGGGCGTGTATCGAAGGACGGCCTTGTGCCATGAGCCGTCCTTCGATACACGCCCAGAGGCGCACTCAGGACTGACGGCAGGGGACTCTTAGCTCAGAATGACATCTGCCGTGAGCCGTTTCATCACTATGACAAGGTGGACAGAGCCATGAATGACGTTGTCTATGATTTGCCGATCAAGGAAGTGGCGGAGATACTCGATAAGAGCGACCGCCAGGTGCGCCGGTATGTCAAGGAGAGGAAGTTGAAGGCCCGGGCCGTCAGAGTCGATGGACATCCTCGATTGATGTTCAACACTGATGAGGTGCAGGCATTCAGGGAGCGCTTCAGCGACGAGGGGATCCTGACGGCGGAGTTCGAATCTGAGGGCCAGATCATCGTCGAGGGCTCGGACGACGGCCAGGAGATGGACGGTGACAGCGTCACGGATACACCGGACATCGGCGGCGGCGACGGTGCGGTCAAGTATGTCATAGACGCCCTCAGAGCAGAACTCAAGGATGCTCGGGACGAGAACCGCGATCTTCACTACCAGCTCGAGCAGCGGTCCGGCCAGGTCGGATTCCTGCAGGGCAGGGTGGAGTCGCTCCAGGATGAGCTGAAGATGCTCATGCCCGCGCAGAAGCCCGAGGACGACGCAAAGCGGCCCTGGTACCGCCGGGTATTCCGCCGCGGATAGGTCCGTCCGACACCATGCTCGTCATAATGTGAGGCCACCGGATGTCACTCTGAGCCTGTTACTGTGCTCGCGCAGTTGTTTCCGACAGAAAGGAACCGTGAGTCCTGAGTGCGCCTCTGGGCGTGTATCGAAGGACGGCCTCGGTGCAGCTAGCCGTCCTTCGATACACGCCCAGAGGCGCACTCAGGACTCACGGTAGGGGCTTTGGGGCATACAAGACCGTGAAATGATATCGTGGAGGTTTCTCTTGCGCAGATTACCGAGCCTTCCTTATAGTGGTTCTCCTCGGCGCGTCCATCGGCGCGCTGAATGCACAAGCGGCCGGCGCCGATCTGCTGGCGAGGCTCAGACAGATCGGCGGCGCGTCATCCCTCGGCGAATGGAAGTACATCCCGGCCGATATCCCCGGCGCGGAGCAGGTTTCCCTCGATGATTCCTCGTGGAAGTCCGGCAGTCCCGAATTCGAGTGGGGTGGGGAGCGAATCGCCTGGCTGCGCAAAACGATTGACATCCCTGACACGGTCAGCGGTGTCAAGGTCGCCGGGTCGAGGGTCACCTTCTGTGCGGGGATCGACGACGACGGCGAGTGCTACGTCGACGGCAAGCTCAGGCAGCAGTTCCACTGGGATCAGTGCCGAGTCGTCCTCACCGAGAGCGCCAAGCCAGGCGACAAGTTCTCGGTCGTGCTCAAGGGGATCAACGTCGGAGGTCCAGGACGCCTGCTCTTCGCCCGCCTGGAGTTCAATGCGGTCGAGGAGATGCGCTTGAACGCCTCGGCCTTTGCCCAGGATGTCGAGATGTCAAGGCGACTGATCGACCTCGAGCAAGATGCCCTCAAGAAGGATACCTACCGCAAATGTGTCGATGAGGCGCTGTCGCTGGTTGACATGGACGTCCTGGACAAAGGTGACGGCAAGGCGTTCCTCGATTCGCTAGTCAATGCCCGGAACGCGCTCGATCCGCTCGGAAACGCGATGAAGGCATACACCGTCGATCTCATCGGACATGCGCACATCGACATGAACTGGCTATGGCTCTGGCCCGAGACCGTAGACGTCTGCAAGAACACGTTCTCCACCGCGCTGACCCTTATGGGCGAATACCCCGGTTTCAAGCTCTCTCAGAGCCAGGCGTCAGTCTACATCGCGATGGAGGAGGAGTACCCTGATCTCTTCGCTGAGATGCAGAGAGCCGTGAAGCGTGGCCAATGGGAGATCACCGGCGGGACATGGACCGAGGGTGACATGAACATGGCGTCCGGCGAGTCGATCGTCCGCCAGATCCTCTACGCGCGTCAGTATTTCCTGCGGAAGTTCGGCGTCTGGACGGAAACCTGCTGGGAGCCTGACACATTCGGACATGCGTGGACAATACCCCAAATACTTGCCAAGAGCGGACTCAAGTACTACTACTTCTGCCGGTGCGCGAAGGACCAGCGAGTCTTCTGGTGGGAAGGCCCCGACGGATCGAGGGTGCTCGCCTACAATCGCGGTTGGTACAGCGAGAAGGTCACCGATTCCGTGATGGACGCCGCGTTCGACATCGACAAGCAGTATGGTGTCAAGGAGGGGATCATCGTCTATGGAGTGGGCGACCACGGGGGCGGGCCGACTCGGAGCGACCTTGACAAGGCGGTCGAGTTGCAGAAGAGGGCGGTCTACCCGAGCGTCGAGTTCAGCACGACCAAAGACGCCTGGCGTTCCCTGGCGGCGCAGAAGAAAGACTGGCCGGTCATCCGCGACGAGTTGAACACTGTCTTCGAGGGCTGCTACACGACGCACTCGGACATCAAGAGGATGAACCGTGTGATGGAAAACCTGCTTCCGACCGCTGAGGCGTTCTCGGCGCTGGCGATCCCATACGGCTACAAGTATCCGACCGAAGGCTTCACGACCGCCTGGCGAAACACCTGCTTCAATCAGTTCCACGACATCTTCGACGGCTCGGCGATCCATGGGTCGTACGAATATTCGAAGGGGCTCTTCGACAAGGCGTACGACATCGGCGACTCAGCGCTCACGAATGCGATGCTCAGGCTTGCGAAGAACATCGACACGAGCGGCAGGGGCATCCCGGTCCTCGTGTTCAACCCGCTCTCCTGGAAGCGCTCGGAGGTCGTCCGCACGCTCGTGCCGGCGGACCTTCGGGACAAGGAGATCGAGGTTGCGGATTCTCGTGGACGCGCTGTTCCCGCAAAGGTCGATGGTGACCAGATCGTGTTCCTGGCGAAAGGTGTCCCGTCGCTCGGATACCAGGTTTTCCACCTCAGGGAAGGGCAGGGGACTGACGCGCAGACGGTTTTCGCCACCTCGAACTCGCTGGAGAACCAGTTCTTCCGAGTGCGGATCGACCCCGCGTCCGGAACGCTGGTGGACATCTATGACAAGGTCGCCCAGCGCCAGGTACTCATCCCCGGTCAGAAGGGCGATCTGCTCCAGCTCCTCTTCGAAGACCCGCACGGCATGTCGGCGTGGAACATTGGCCAGATCACCAAGACGGTGAACCTCGACTCCGGCGCGTCCGTGGAGGTCGTCTCACCGGGCGGTCCGGCGGCGACGATTCGCATTCGACACGCCTACAACAAGTCAGTCTTTGTCCAGGATGTCACACTCTATGACGGAGTCCCCCGGATCGATTTCAAGCTCGCCGCCGACTGGTACGAGCAGGGAACCGCCAATGAGAGCGGCCCCATGCTCAAGGTCGCATTCCCGATAAATGTCAAGGATGTCAATGATGTCGCGGCTGTCAAGGCGACCTTCGAGATTCCATTTGGAAGCATCGAGCGACCGGCGAAGGGCAACGACGTCCCCGCACAGAAATGGATCGACGTATCCGGGTCGGACTACGGTGTCAGCCTGCTGAACGACTGCAAGTATGGCCACGATGTCAGCGGCAGCACGATGCGCCTCACGCTCCTGCGCTCCTCGTACGATCCCGACCCAACGCCCGATCAGGGACATCATGAGATCACTTACTCGCTCTATCCGCATCAGGGCGACTGGAAGCAGGCCGACTCGGTCCGCAGGGGATATGAGTTGAACAATCCGCTGATCCCCATGACGACCGAAAGCCATCGAGGGAAGCTCCCACCTGGGCACTCGTTCCTTGACATCGAGCCGTCGAATGTCATAGTCACGGCGCTCAAGAAGGCCGAGGAGTCGGACGACCTGATCCTGCGGTTCTACGAGTGCGAGGGCAGGGGAGGCAGGGCGTCGATCGACTTCGGATTCGACGCGGAGTCGGTTCGGGAGACGGACCTGATGGAGCAGCCGGTGAAGGGGCTCGATATCGCGGTCCGGAACGGGCGAGTGAGCATCCCGTTCGGCAAGTGGGAGATCAAGACACTGCGGATCTCGAAGTAGATCATGTAGTGGCCGTGCCTCTGTGCCGGCCATACTACTACGTCGCAGGCCGGCACAGAGGCACGGCCACTACATGCGCCGAAAGGGTGGGGACGTCCGCACGCAGAGACCCCCTCGGCCCAGAGGCCTGTCCCCCTTTATCAAGGGGGACAGAAGTGTGAGGGTAATGAGATGAGGCTGGATGAGAGCATAATCCGCCGGATGGTGAAGGATGCCGTCGCCGAGGCGAAGGTCACCGACCTGCACACGCATCTTTACGCGCCTGAGTTCGGGCCGCTGATGCTGTGGGGCATCGACGAGACGCTCACATATCATTACCTGATCGCGGAGGTATTCCGCCGGCTTGACATGCCGTATGACGCGTTCTGGGCGCTCACGAAGCAGGCGCAGGCCGATCTCATCTGGCGCGTCCTGTTCTTGGAGCATTCACCGATCAGCGAGGCGTGCCGGGGCGTGCTCACCATGCTCCAGGGGCTCGGGCTCGACGCATCTGAGCGGGACTTGAGTGTCCATCGGGAGTTCTTCCGACGCCAGGACCCTGTCAAGCATGTCAATCATGTCTTAGCCATCGCGGGGGTCGAGTCGGTCGTGATGACGAATGATCCGTTCGATGACACCGAGCGGCCCGTCTGGGCGGGCGGATTCAGTACCGATCCACATTTCCGCGCGGCGCTCCGGGTCGATGTCCTACTCAACCTCTGGGAGACCGCCTGCCCGAAGCTCATGGGGTGGGGGTATGACGTCCAAGCCGATCTCAGCGGCAACACGGTCACCGAAGTCCGCCGATTCCTCGCCGAATGGATCGATCGGATGGACGCCCTCTACATGGCGGTCTCACTCCCACCGGATTTCGAGTACCCACAGGAGACCGTCCGAGGCCGCTTGATCGATGAGTGCGTCATCCCGGTCGCGCGAGAGAAGGGCATTCCATTCGCGCTCATGATCGGCGTCCGGCGGCGGATCAACCCCAACCTCCGCATGGCGGGCGACGGAATGAGCCTTGCCGGCGTGGAGGCGGTCGAGCGGCTCTGCGATGCCAACCAGGACGTGAAATTCATGGTCACGATGCTTGCACGTGAGAACCAGCACGCATTGTGCGTCGCGGCGCGGAAGCTCCGGAACCTGCTGATCTTCGGATGCTGGTGGTTTCTGAACATCCCCAGCCTGATCGATGAGATTACGCGCATGAGGATCGAGCTGCTCGGCCTGAGCTTCATCCCACAGCACTCGGACGCGCGGATCCTCGAGCAGTTGATCTACAAATGGGCACACTCTCGGCAGGTCATCGGCGACGTGCTCGCGGAGAAGTACGTCGATCTGGCCGCGAAGGGGTGGGGCGTCACTGAGGACGAGATCCGACGCGACGTGGGCGATCTCTTCGGCGGAAACTTCTGGAGATTCATCGGGAGACGCTAACCGCCAAGCCGCCGGGATTCGGGAAGGGAAGAGGGAGACAACAATGCTCAAGTTACTTATGATCGCGACGGTGCTATCGTGCATACTCGGCACGACGCTCGCCGGCGAGACTGTCAAGAAGACCGTGCCGACGAAGGTCACCATCGACAAGCACAACCGGCTGCTGCTCAATGGGAAGCTCTGGTTTCCGCTCTGTATCTCGGCCGGCCCGCCGCCGCTCGGCGCTAAGTCGCCTGATGGACGAGATGCGCTGGCCGTGCTCGCCGAACATGGCATCGACTCGTTCCGCGTGAGCGTCGAAGATGAAGGAAACCTCACAAAGGAGTTGCCCCCATATCTCGATTGGGCCGCCAAGCACGGGATGTACTGCTTCCCGAACCTCAATGACCTCACCGTTTTCGATCCCAAACAACCCAAGCGTCCCGAAGAGCTTCGCGCGATGATCGAGCGGTTCATGTACCATCCGGCGCTCGCGATATGGAAGTGCAAGGACGAGCCCGCGTGGGGTGGGGCGTCGATCCCGGGTCTCAAGCAGGCATACGATTTCATCAAGAAGATCGACCCCGATCACCCCGTCTGGATGACTCACGCGCCAAGGAACACGCTCGAGCTGCTTCGGGAGTACTCTGTCGCGTGCGACATCATCGCGCTCGACATCTACCCGATCTCAGTGCCGCCGGGGAAGCACTCGCACCTGCCAAACAAGCAGCTCAGCGTCGTGGGCGATTATACACAGTGGATCCGTAAGGCGGTCTATGACAAGAAGCCTGTGTGGATGGTCCTGCAGGTCTGTTGGAGCGGGGTGATCCCGCCGAAAAACGTCCTGATGTACCCGACGCTCCACCAGGAGCGGTTCATGGTCTACCAGGCGATCATCAACGGCGCGCGCGGCCTGCTTTTCTTCGGCCCGACGGTGGCGCTGGAGGGTAAGAACGCCGAACTCGGGTACAACTGGACCTTCCAGGATGAGGTCCTCAATCCACTTCTGGATGAGATCGGCCCGAAGAGCGAGCTTCACGGGGCGCTCGTCGCACCTGACTCGAAGGTTCGGCTGAAGGCGTCCGGCGCGGATGACATCGAGTTCCTGACGCGCGAGGCCGGCGATCATCTCTACCTCATGGCCTGCAAGCGCGAGGGTCCGAAGGCCGAGATCAAGTTCACCGGGAACCCGCTCGCCGGAGATATCGAGGTACTGTACGAGAACCGGACGCTCGAGGCGAAGGACGGCGTGTTAACGGACTCCTTCGGCCCGAACGACGTGCACGTATACAAGGTACGACTGAGATAGGGAACCACAGAGGCACAGAGGACACGGAGAAAAACAAATCCGAAATCCGAAATTCGAAATCCGAAACAAACCCGAATGGCCGAATAATCAAAAGGGCGAACAACGGAGTGCCGGGCTGTAGTGTTCTGGAGTTTGCTCTTTTCGGATTTGTCCTATTGTTTCGGATTTCGTGCTTCGAAGTTCGAATTTGCCTTCCCTCTGAACATCGCCGGGTTTTCGGCGTCTTAAGCACTAATATGCGGAACAGGAGTAGGTAATGTCACCAGAAGCGATCACTAGACGCGATTTTCTCAGATACGCCGGCGCCGGACTCGCTACCATTGCGATCCCCGGCGCGCTGTCGTCGGCATTGGCGGCGGACAAGCGGCCGAACATCATCCTCATCGTCGCCGATGATCTCGGATACGGCGAACTCGGCTGCCAGGGAGGCAAGGACATCCCGACGCCGAACATCGATTCCATCTCAAAACACGGGATCCGTTTCACCAATGGATACGTCTCCTGCCCGGTATGCAGCCCGACTCGCGCCGGCCTGAACACCGGCCGATACCAGCAGCGGTTCGGCCACGAGCTGAACCCGGGGCCTCCGGGACAGGCGCAGGACAACTTCGGCCTGCCGTTGACGGAAACCTTCTTCGCGGCCAGGCTCAAGGCGGCGGGATACGTGACCGGTATGTTCGGCAAGTGGCACCTCGGCTACAGGAAGGGCTACATGCCGCTCGACCGTGGCTTCGATGAGTTCTTCGGCTTCCCCGGCGGCGCACATGCCTACATGAACGCCCAGATCGACGGCGACAACCCGATCATGCGGGGCAACAAGCCGGTTGATGAGAAGGAATACCTGACCGACGCCTTCGGGCGCGAGGCCGTGTCGTTCATCGAGAAACACAAGGCCGAGCCATTCTACCTCTACCTGCCGTTCAACGCCGTCCATTCACCGCTCGAAGCACCTGAGAAGTACATGAGCCGCTTCACGAGCATCGCGGACAAGAAGCGCCAGACGTTTGCGGCAATGCAGTCGGCGATGGACGACAACGTCGGCAAGGTGCTCGATGCCGTCCGCAAGAATGGGCTCGAGGAGAACACGCTGATCATCTTCGTCAGCGACAACGGCGGACCCACGAAGGGTACCACCTCAGCCAACGGTCCGCTCCGCGCGTTCAAGGGCGACACCTACGAGGGGGGGATCCGCGTCCCATACATGCTGCAATGGAAGGGCAAGATCCCAGCGGGCAAGACTTACGATCAGCCCGTGATCGCGCTCGATATCGCACCGACCGTCTGCGCGCTTGCCGAAGCGAAGAGGGACGGCGCGAAGTTCGACGGCGTGGACCTGATGCCGTTCCTGACCGGCAAGTCGACCGACGCTCCTCACGAGGCTCTCTACTGGCGATATGGGAAGAAGTACGCGATCCGCGAGGGAGACTGGAAGCTCGTCGACAACGGCACCGGCAAGTGGGAGCTGTACGACCTCTCCAAGGATATCGGTGAGTCGAAGGACTTGGCGGCTGACAAGCCTGCCAAGTTCAAGAAGCTGAAGGCCCGCTGGGACAAGTGGAACTCAGAACTCGTTCCGCCGCTCTGGCAGATGCAGCGCCAGCCGAAGAACAACAAGCCGGCGAAACCCGCCAAGCCGCCGAAAGCCAAGTAAGGCAAGTGTGGGGGTGTGGGAGTATGGGAGTATTCCGGACGCCCATACTCCCACACTCCCATACTACCATTCTCCGCTTCGATCCACCCGCGGTCGTTCATCGACTGGACGACCTCGTCGACCGCGAGTATCTGCGCGGCCAGGCGGTGACTCACGTCACGGCTCTCGGCCAGTGCGCATACCTCGTCGAACGCGCGGGATATCTGCTTGTCGATGACGGCGTATGTCTCCTCTTTATCCGTCAGACTGCCGGATTTCGCCTGCCGCCACTCGATATATGATGCGATCACGCCGCCGGCGTTCGCCAGGATGTCCGGAATCGCGCTGATCCCGCGCTCGCGGAGGACATCATCGCCCTCCGGAGTCGTCGGATCGTTCGCCGCCTCGATGACGAGCTTCGCCTTCAGTCTCTTTGCGGTGTCGGCAGTAATCACTCCGCCCTTCGCCGCCGGAATCAGCACGTCGACCGGGAGCAGCAGGAGTTCGTCCCTGTCCATCGCCGGGAGCGATTCGCCTGAAAGCGGCGTTGCTCCTTTGAGATCGCAGATCGGCAGGCCGCATTCCATATAGACCGCGCTCCCGACATCGGAGACCGCGACCACCTTTGCACCCCAATCGGCGAGGAAGCGTGCCGTCCAACTCCCCACATTGCCAAACCCCTGGACCGCGACGGTCAGTTCCTCGACGCTCTTCCCTAGTATCCGCTCGGCCGCCATCCGAGTCGTGCTCGCGGCCCCATAGCCGGTCGCCTCCTCACGGCCTGGGAGTCCGCCGATCCGGGGCGGCTTGCCGGTCACGCATTCGGGGATGTGGGTACAGCCATAGATCGTCGCCATGTCGGCGGCGTTGGTGCCCATGTCAGGCGCGGGGACGTATGCGCCTGAGTTGATATACGGGCCGAAGATATGCACGTACTCGGTGATCAGCGCGCGCCTGGCCTCCGGACCGAGTTTCTTCGGGTTGATGCAGATGCCGGATTTGCCGCCGCCGAACGGAATCTTCGCCAGCGCGCACTTGTAGGTCATCAGCTCGGCCAGCCTGCGGGTCTCCTCCAGGCCGACGTCCTCGGACATGCGAATTCCGCCCTTCGCCGGGCCGCGAACGGCACAGTGGAGGACGATGTACGCATCGGCCGAGATCAGACCGCCGCCCCACTTGAGGTTCAGGTTCGCGTAGGCTTCCTGGTTGCTCTTACAGAGAAGCTGACGTGCTTCGAGGCTGATCTCGATGTACTTCGAAACGAGATCGAGGTCTACAACGCTCATTTTCATCTCCTTCGATGAGTCGACTTCGCCGTCGCCATTGACGGCGACCAAACACAGTGGTATCTTACCCAGCCACCGATGAGATTATTGCAGGGAATCAGCCGCGTGTCAACCGAACCTCGGGAGGAGTAGAACAGCGACAGGAGTAAGAGTAAGTACACCGGCTGACGGATTAGGAGCAATCGAATGAGAATACTGGCAATCTGCATCCTTGTATCGCTGATTCTGGCGTCACGGCTTCTCTCTGACAAGTCGGACGTCTTTGACATGTCCGACGTGTCCGGATGGGAGGGCCTCTCGCCCGATCCGAGCATCACGTTCAACAGCATGCCCGCCCCGAAGTGGGATCACTCCAAGAGCCCCCGCATCAGCACGGAGAGTATCCCGCACGATTGGGTCCGGTTCAACTGCATCGAATTCGCGCTCCACTGCAATAAGGCGACCGACGGGAAGATCATGCTCGTGCTCGCGTCCGATACGCCGAAATCCCCCGAAGCGGACTACTTCCTCAAGCCGATCACGCTCGATTGGACCGGCTGGAAGTCGTTCACCATCCCGTACACCGACTTCTCGATCGCCCGCTGCCCGATCGGGTTCAGCGACATCCAGTCGATCATGTTCACGTCCGACGGGTGGGAGCTGACGCCGGATCCGGCGGTGGTGATGCACATCGCCGACCTCCATCTTGGCCAAGCGCCGAGTCCCGCGATATCCGATGCCGATCTGTTCGACATGCTCGATCTCGATCGGACTGGACTCGAAAAGGTCAAGGCGGCGACCGACCCTGGGGCGAAGAAGCACGAGTTCGCCGAGTACCTGCGCAATCGGGTGACGCCGGTCTGGAAGTGGGACTGGCGCAATGAGCCGAAGCGCGAGCCCGACCCGTCGAAGGTCGACACCAAGGCGGCGGAGAGGGTGATGGCACATGAACTCTGGAGTTGCAGCCACTACCAGAAGTATGAGGGCGAGATCGACTGGACGCTCAACCCGATCAACTACCGCGAATGGCCGTGGCAGCTCAATCGCCACAGGGACTGGATCACCCTCGGCGACGCATATCGGCGCACGGGCGACGAAAAGTACGCGCGGGAGTTCGTCTTCCAGCTCAGAGACTGGCTTGCGAAGTGCCCCGTGCCGACGGACTGCAGCGGGAACCAGTCATACACCTGGCGCACGATTGAGGCGGGCATCCGCGCGGGCCAGTCGTGGATGGACATCTATCACAAGTTCCTGACCTCGCCGTCGTTCACCGACGATGCGGTCGTCGGAATGGTGAAGTCATTCGCCGAGCACGCAAGGCATCTGATGCGCTACCCCACGACCGGCAACTGGCTTACGATGGAGATGAACGGCCTGATGCACATCGGCGTCATGTTCCCCGAGTTCAAGGAAGCTCAGGAGTGGCGCACGTTCGCATCGGGGAAGGTCTACGAGGAACTCGACCGCCAGGTCTACCCCGATGGCGCTCAGATCGAGCTTTCGACCGGCTACCACCAGGTGAGTCTCGGCAACCTCGTCTCGGCATGGCAGGTCGCTCATCTGAACAACGTGCCGATGCCTGAGGACTACGTCGCGAAGATCCAGCGGATGTACGACTATAACCTGAATGCCTCAATGCCCGGCGGCACTCTCCCTGGGCTGAACGATTCAGGACGCACGGGGATCACCGGATCGATGAAACAGGCGTTCGAGTTCTACCCCGCGCGGAAGGATTATGAGTGGGTCGCGACCGGCGGTAAGAGCGGAGTGAAGCCATCGGTCGGCTCGATCGCGCTCCCATTCGCCGGCCAACTCGTGATGCGCTCCGGATGGGATCCGAACGATCTCTATCTGCTCCTCGACGCCGGCCCGTTCGGCTACGGCCATCAGCACGAGGACGCGCTCTCGTTCGTGATCTACTCGCACGGCAGGTATCACCTCGTCGACGCGGGGAATTACCCCTACGACAGCTCGCAGTGGCGGCAGTACGTGCTCTCGACCCGGGCGCACAACACCATCATGGTCGACGGCGAGGACCAGCATCGTCGCGGCAAGTCGAACAGAAACGAGTACGTCATCTCGAAGCCACTGCCGAATAGGTGGATCGCGGGTGAAGGCTTCGACTACGCGTCCGGCGTCTACGATGAAGGCTACGGCCCGAAAAACGACGTCAGGGTGACTCATGCGCGACACATCTTCTTCGTGAAGCCCGAGTACTGGATCGTCACCGACTTCCTGACCCCGAAGGACACTCAGCCTCACCACTATGACAGCATGTTCCACCTTGACACCGAGAGCGTCAAGGTCAACGGGAAATCGGTCGTCACCGAGAACAAGGAGTCGAACCTGGCGATCATCCCGCCGGCGGACGATGGCCTGAGCCTGAAGGTGATCTCGGGGCAGGAGAAGCCGATCGTGCAGGGATGGATGCCCGCGGGCGGGTACAACGTGCGCCCGATACCGGTTGCGAACTACAGCCGGGAGCAGTCCGGGCAAACGAGTTTCGCCTGCGTGTTCTACCCGATCGGCGCCGGGAAAGAATGCCCGATCGCTTCGGTGGAGAAGCTGCGGGTCGAGGGCCGCTCTCAGGTCGTGGGCCTCACCATCCGCTTCGCAGACGGACGGACCGACCATTCCGTCCAGGCGCAGAAACCAGGTGACACGCTCCGATTCCTCGATTTCGAGACCGACGCGGAGGCAGCACATATCCGAGTGAATGCGGATGGGACATTGAAGGCACTCCTCGCCGGCGGGACAAAGATCACTCGAGGGGGCAAGCCCGTGGAAGCAGAGATCAGACCTATCGAGGACCTCTCGAATACGGAAGTAAGGCACAAGTTCTAGGGGATCGGGATCAGGGGGTGGGGGACTGCCGGATGAGGTAAGTGCAGCGGCGACTGCCGGTGGTCATGAGTTCGGTTCGCTGGACGTCTGCTCCAAGTACCTGCTGGAGCATCTCCATCTCCTCTGCGCAAGCCTGCGGGAAGAGGCTGACCACTCGGCTGAGCACACAATTGTAAATGTGTAGCTCGTAGCCGCCCTCGACCGGATACCACTCGGCCATCGCATCATCCTCGCTCAGGAGTTCAGTCAGCCGCGCGATCTTCTGCTCGAGTTCCATTCCCGCGAGCTTCGCCGCATACTCGACCGCGAGTGTCGTCGCCCGCGCGTGGAATATGCCATGGATCTTCTCCTCGCCGTCCAACTCGGCAATGCGGCTCAGGATCGAGGTTGCGAGGTGCTCATACTGCTTGGGGAAGATCTCATCGGCCAGGGAAGAGAGGACGTAGACCGCGACCGGACGACCGACGGGCCTGCGAGTCACGTGCTGCTCCACGAGATCGGCTGCTTGTAGATGAGTTAGTTGATGGCGAACGGCAACCGATGTCATGCCGAGGCATTCGGCAAGCTCAGTAGCGGTAAGTTCTCCCCGCTTCTTCAGCGCGTGGAGAATCTCTCTCCGTGTTGATGTGAGGTGACGCGGCATTATATGTACCCGGTTGGACGATCATACCACAGGTATATACCCCCACGTCAAGCGAACTGAAACCTGGAATCTGACCGTTTGTATCCTTTGCGCCCGCTTGCCTGCCCAGATGACATGCATTTCCCGTCCAATATGGGGTATACTGAGATGTAGTGGCCGTGCCTCCGTGCCGGCCATTGGCCACCATAGCGCCATCTCTGACGGCATGGCCGGCACGGAGGCACGGCCACTACATCGCCGAAGAGACACGAACCGGAGGCACAGAGAATGATCGACCTGATCAGTGATACCGTCACCCAGCCCTCTCCCGAGATGAGGAAGGCCATTGCAGAGGCGGAGGTCGGCGACTCCCAGCGCGCCGAGGATCCGACCGTCAATGCACTCCAATCCGAGGCCGCCGAACTCCTCGGCAAGGACGCGGCGCTCTTCGTGCCATCCGCCACGATGGCCAACCAGATCGCCTACAAGGTCCACACCCGGCCCGGCGACGAGATCATCATGGACCGCTGGTCCCATCCGATCCACTTCGAGGGAGCTGGCCCCGCCGTCCTCTCCAGCGTGATGATCTACCCGCTCGACGGCGACCGGGGCGTCTTCGGCGAGGAAGACGTGCTCGCCGCGATCCGTCCGGACGATCCTCATTCGCCCCGCACGCGGCTTGTGTCGATCGAGCACACCCACAACCTCGGCGGCGGCAAGATCTGGCCGATGGACACACTCGCGGCGGTATCGAGCGTCGCCCGCCTTCACGGATTGGCCCTTCACATGGACGGCTCGCGTCTGATGAACGCCGTCGTCGCGACCGGCATCAGCGCCCGGGATTACTGCGCCAACGTCGATTCCGTGACGCTCTGCTTCACGAAGGGCCTCGGCGCTCCCGTCGGGGCCGTGCTGGCCGGCGACAAAGATTTCATCAAGCAGGCGCGGAGATACCAGCAGACGTTCGGAGGCGCGATGCGTCAAGGCGGGATCATCGCTGCGGGCGCGCTCTATGGCCTCAGGCACAACGTCGATCGCCTGGCCGAGGACCACGCCAACGCGCGGCTGCTGGCCGAACGTCTGGCCGCTGAGGACGGCATCGACATCCGGCCCGCTGATGTGGAGACGAACATCGTCTTCTTCGGCGTGAGCGGCACGAGAATGAGCGCTCAGGATTTCGCGGGAAAGCTGAGGGATCGCGGCGTCAGAGTGGGAGCATACAAGGGCGAGAGGATGAGAGCCGTCGTCCACCTCGGCATCACCCGCCAGGACATCATCACGGCGGCAGATGCCATTCACCAGGTACTCGCAGGATAGGAACTCGGGCGTTCTTGGCGCTCTTGTCCCCTTGGCGTTCTTGGCGTCTTGGCGGTTCATGCAGGTCAAGTCATCCCCGGCGGGGAACAGAATATACAGTCACAAGACGGAGGCAAAACGTGCAAATACAATTTCAGAGGATCGCTCGAGGTCCGGCGTGGGAGCGCTGGATCATCGAGGAAGGGCAGCATGGGGACGCCGCCTACGCGGGCCATGTCGTCATCACCTACTCGGATACGACGACCGACTCAGTCTTCGAGGCCGATGTGGTATTTCTGCGCCCGCTCAGCGAGGACGAGATGGGCGACCTGCTGGACGAGCTCTCCCGAATTCTGTGCAATGAGGGCGGCGCCTCGATCTTCATCGGCGATGAAGTCGTCCGCAAGTGCTTCTGCCCGGAGGACGACGACGACTTCGACGATGACGAGACGCTGAACTGAAAACGTGGGCCATCTCGCCTGCGCCCCTCCTTACGAAGGAGGGGCCGGCCGGCAGGCCGGGGGAGGTTTGGCTTGGCGTCCTTGGCGTCTTGGCGGTTCCCTCTCGTGTGCCCGCATGAAGAAACCCCCTCGGCCCAGAGGCGTCGAGAGACGCCGGAGGCCGTCCCCAGAGGGACGCAGAGGCCGGTCCCCCTTCGTAAGGGGGACATCTCCGTGGGCTACAGGTTGATCCGCCTGAGCAACTGCGCGTTGGCGGCCACGATCACCGTGCTGACCGACATGAAGAGCGCCCCGACGGCCGGTGGGAGGATTATCCCGTACCCGGCAAGCACTCCGGCAGCGAGCGGGATGGCGACCACGTTGTACCCCGTTGCCCATAGAAGGTTCTGCACCATCTTCCGGTAGCTGGACTTCGAGAGCCGCACGATCCGGACCACATCCCTCGGATCGTTTCTGACCAACACGATCCCTCCCGCCTCTACCGCGACATCGGTTCCCGCGCCGATCGCGATCCCGACATCCGCCGCCACGAGCGCGGGTGCGTCGTTCACCCCATCGCCGACCATCGCTACACGCTTGCCCTGCCGACGAAGCTCCTCGACCTTCTTCGCCTTGTCCTCCGGCAACACGCCGGCGTAGTACTCGTCGATCCCCAGTTCGCCGGCGACCCAGCGCGCGACATCCTCACTGTCGCCGGTCATCATGGCGACTCCGATGCCCTCCTCCCGGAGGCCCTGAACCGCCTCCCGGGACTCGGGCCGGATGACATCCGCCAGGGCAAATGCCGCCTTCACGTGGTCCTCATCGACCAGGTAGACCACCGTCTGCCCGGCCTGACGCGCCTCCTCGATCGAGCCGAAGAGGGCGGGCCGGGAGGGCGAGGCTTCGTCCGAGCCGGATGCTTCGGCAGCAGAACCGAGTGGCGCTACGGAAGCATCCGGCTCGGACGGAGCCTCGCCCTCCCGCGTGTCCTCCTTGGATGATAGCATCCCAGGCCCGCCGACCATGATCGTCCGCCCATCGATCCGCGCCTCGACCCCACGACCTGGGAGCGCCCGGAAGCCTTCCACCTGAGGTAGCTCCAGATGCCTATCCTCTGCCGCACGGACGATCGCGCGGGCAATAATGTGCTCCGAATCCTTCTCCACCGAAGCGGCGAGGGCGAGAGCCCGGTTCTCATCCATGTCGCCGACCGTATAGACTCCGACGACGCCCTGCTCGCCCTTGGTGAGAGTGCCTGTCTTGTCGAAAACGACCACATCCAGGTTCCGCGCCAGTTCGAGCGCCAGCCGGTCGCGCACCAGGAGTCCGTTCCGGGCGGCAAGAGTCGTCGAGATCGCCACGACCAGTGGAATCGCCAGCCCGAGCGCGTGCGGGCAGGCGATCACCATCACCGTGACGGTCCGCTCGAGCGCAAATGCCCCGGGACGGCCGCTGAAGAACTCCCAGGCGATGAATGTGATCGCCGCGACCGAGAGCGCGATGATCGTGAGCCAATATGCGGCCCGGTCTGCCAGATTCTGAGCCATCGAGCGGGACGCCTGCGCCTGCTCGACGAGCTTCATGATCCCCGCGAGCGCGGTCTCCTCCCCGACCTTCGTCACCCGCACCCGGAGCGATCCGTCGCCGTTCACGGTTCCGCCGATCACCTCCGAGCCGGGCGACTTCGGGACCGGCATCGACTCGCCCGTGATCATCGCCTCGTTGACATCGGATTCGCCCTCGACGACCTCGCCGTCCGCCGGGACCTTCGCGCCCGGTCGGATCAGGACCAGGTCGCCCTTCCGAAGCTCAGAGACCGGTATGACCTCCATCTGCCCACCGGTGATCCGCTCGGCCTCGTCCGGCATCCATCTCGCCAGTTCCCGAAGCGCTCCACGAGCGGCTCCAATCGCCCGCATCTCCATCCAGTGCCCGAAGAGCATCACGGTCACCAGCGTCGAAAGCTCCCAGTAGAGCGGTTCGCCCCTGAGTCCGAAGGTCACCGCGACCGAGTATACGTATGCGACGGTGATCGCCAGCGCGATGAGCGTCATCATCCCCAGGGCGCGCGCCTGAATCTCCGTGATCGCTCCCCGAAGGAAGAAGAGCCCGCCGTAGAAGAAGATGATCGTGCTCAGGACAGGTGGGACGTACGCCGAGCCGGGGAATGCCGGAGGGGTGAAGTGCAATAGCCGTTGGATGCCGGTCGAGTATATGACCACCGGGATCGTCAGGACCAGGACGACCCGGAACTTCCGCCACAGGATGCCGATGTCGTGGCCGGCATGGCGTTCGTGGGTCGTGTGGGTTGTGTGCTCGCCGTGTTCCATCACGATCACTTACCCGCTGGAGGACCGAGCAAAACGGACGATCGAGTGTCGTTTGATGCGTCCGCCCACCGGGTATTCTTATATGAAAGAAACAGGATAATGCCATCGCACGTCTAATGCATTAAGTGAGTGACCTCAACGGGCAGGAGGATCGATCATGAATCGGCGTGTGCTTCTCTGGGCAGTACTCGTTCTTGCGTTCTCGGCAGTCTCCATGGCCGCCAACGCTCCGTCCGTTACGATCCGCTGGGACACCATCGGCATCGCGCGCGAGGGCAGCCAGGCGGTCCCACAAGTATACACGCTTGGAACGCCCCTCAGTTTCCCGATGGAGATCGGCGTCGATGAATCCGGCCGGCTCTATATCTACGATGAGTTGCGTCAATGCATCAGCAGGTTCGCACCCACCGGCGAACTCGACAAGTCCTGGCTGGAGGACACCGGGCCGGGGCGGCTGGACGGCTTCCACGAGCTATCCATCCTGTCTGATGAGAGAGTGCTCATGTGCTCGGGTTTCTGGCCCGGGTACATGCTCAAGTTCGGCCCCGATCCTGAGAAAGTCGACCGATTGCCCGGCGTGCAGACGGCCAGAGGATTTGCCGCGTGGGACGACGGCTCCTATCTGATATGCGAGTCCATCCAGGACGGCAAGTCCTACCGCGCGCATGTCTACTCGGCGACGGGCGAGTTGCAGACGAGCTGGGATACGCCAAAGCCCGAGTCGGTCGCAATCGGCCCGGACAACCTGATCTACGTTGTCACGAGTATCCAATCGGAGATCCGGGTCTGCGACCGGAAGGGCAAACACACCAAGACGATCGACGTCAAGCCCGCGTTCACCGATCTGGGGGCGGCCTATACGACTACAGCCAGCATGGCTATCGATCGCAACGGCGACATCTACCTGTCGGATCGCATGTACATCGTGCGGCTGGACAGGAATGGCAGACCGCTCGCTCGCTGGCAACCCGCATCGACCTCGTCTCGGCCGGTCGGTGCCACAGAGGTGGGCCGGATAGCCGTCCGAAACGGTCTCGTGTATGCGCTGATCAGCCGGTTCTCCAGCGATACCGAGGTCCAGGCGTACACCGCGGACGGTCAGTGCATCGCACGGTATCAGCCGGCGAAACTACCACTCGACCTACCTGCGAAGATCGAAATGGGCGCTGATGGCAGCTACATCGTAGGTCAAAACAGCGTCGTATCCGACCGACGCTCACTAGTCTTCGATTCTGCCGACAAGCCGATCCCTGATGTGGATACGGACAGCTTCCATGGCCTCGCGCCTTGCCCGACAGGCGGCTACTATACCCATGATTATACAGGCATGCTATGGGTCAGCGCCGATCGCAAGAGTTCCAGAGTGGTGTTCGATTTCAACAAGGATGCGGAACGTATGTATCAGACATGCACGGACGAGGCGACCGGCCGAACCTGGGTTCTGTGCTTCGATTTGGAGCTGATCTGCATCGACCCCGATGGACAGGTGGCCAACCGTGTCCAGTTGCCGAAGGACATGGGCATAAAGGCCTACGGCTACATGGCGGTCGACCCCGGAGGATTCCTCTACATCTGCAGTACCGAAGACCACCAGATACGCAAGTTCAAGCTGGACGGCACGTACGTCGGCGCGCTCGGGAAGATGGGCGCCGGAATCGGCGAACTCCGCAGACCTAGAGGGATCGACGTCGATTCTGAGGGGCGACTGTTGGTGTGCGACGCCCGGAACAACCGCATCCAAGTCTTCTCGCGCGAGGGAGAGCCACTCGGGGTCTGGGGGACGTATGGCAGAGGTGACGGTGAACTCGATCGGCCAAACGACCTGGCGATCGGCCCGAACAAGGTGCTCTTCATCGCGGACACGCACAACGATCGGATCGTGAAGGTCCCGCTGGCCGATTTCTGGAAGCAATTGACCAAAGAGATCAAGGCCCCGCCCGCATACGTCGCCGCCGAGAAGGTCCCGATGCCGATCCCCGGCGAGGTCACCGTCGAGGGGATCGTCGTCGCAGGCACGGACGACTTCACCGATTGCGTCTACATCCAAGCCGCCGACAGGTCCTGGGGCACTCGGGTCACGATGCCCGCGAACGTTCCGGCAAATCGCGGGGATCGCATCAAGGTCACTGGGACGCTCGAACTGAAGGAGCACTCCGCGAGATACCTGCAGGCCTCGAAGTCGGAGTATGTCCTATCGGCCCAGAGCATGCCCGGCCCACTCGGGATGGCGAACCTCTACGTCGGCGACGGCTACCGGATGGGCGACAAGCGCTCCGACCTGAGCAACCTCGGCCTACTCGTGAAGTCGTGGGGCAGGGTGCTGATGGTCGATCCGCTGAACAAGCGGTTCGTGATCTCCGATGGCAGCCGGCTCGGGAACGCGCCCGGCCTCGAGGTCTACGGCGGGCAACTCAAGTCGCCGCTCACCCAGTGGCCGAAGTTCGGGCGGTACGTGATGGTGACCGGCATCAGCGCGGTCCGGCCGGCCGGCAACGGCACATTCCAGCCCGCCATCCGCCTCCGCGCCCAGGAAGACCTGCAGGTGCTGGAGAATGGTTGATGGTTGACGAGGGAGGGGGCCGGCTCCCATTCCCCCATCAACCATCAGCCATGAACCATTGACCATGCTGTAGACTGGTGATGCCATGCTCCCATTAACCATAAACCATCGACCATCAACCATTCTCCCTTTGGTCTCCCTGCTCGCGGTCCTGATGCTCGCGTCCCTCTCCCAGGCGCAGGGCCTCATGCTCGACAAGTGCCTCGACGACCTGGCGGAGAAGGGGTCGCTCGGCCCGGTGGTCGCGGTCATGCACGCGCCGGTCGCCGGGACCGCCGATCTGTCGTCGCTGGAGGGACTCGCCAAGACCTTCGGCCTCAAGCTCTTCGAGCAGGACGGCATCCACGTCCTCGGCCCGGCGGAGTGCCTGCATCTGTATGACTTGTCACCATACTTCCCCAAAGAGCCCCTCAAGGAGTCGCTCAGCCCGGAAGACGAACTGATCTCCAGCTTCACCCCCGAGCAACTCAAGGCGATCGGCACGCACGACGGCCTGCATTTCGCCGACCTGTCGGGTAAGCAGCAGGCCATCCTGCGGCGCATGTTCACCGGCAAGATCACCCTGCTCAAGCGGACCGACGAGCCGCCGAAGACAAGCGACCTCATGACGCCCTCGCCGCCGACACTCGGGAGTGAGACGGAGGCTCCTCCACTTCCAAATCGATCGGAGGTCCTGCGCGAATCCCTGCGCAATGCCGAGAGGATCGCCGTGAGCAATGTGCCGGTCGATGATCTCACTCTCACCGGTTCGCTGATATACGGCACCGCGATCACTGAGGTCGGCAGTGATGACGAGTTCGGCTGCCAGCTCGAGGGACCGGATATTCCCCTCTGGGACACGACAGAGCATAACATCATCGTTCGTTCAGACCGCGAGACGCCGCCGAAGGCACCCCCGCCATTCGGTCCGAACATGCTGAAGCCGTCCCATCTCGACTACGAACGCCCCGAACTGCAGAAGCAGACTGAGTTCGCCACCCGGACCAGCCTCGGCGAAGTGATCGCTCTTGCAGCGACGGAGAGCGGTCTGCCGCTCTCCGTCGGTCCCGGCTCGGAGCAAGTGCTGTTGTACGTGAGAGCGAGCACTGAGTCCATTGGACAGGTGCTGAAAGCAGTTTCGTTGGCGACCGGGGGCACGTGGCGCGAGATCAGCGATCTGTTCGTCTTCACGCTCGATCTCACGGGCCTGGGGGCGTTCGGCAAGCGGGCTGCCGATCTGGATGCCCTCTCCCAGACAGCCGGGGAGTACGCCGAGATGTCCTTCGATGCGCCGCTGGCGCGCGAGGCCATGCTGAACCTTCCGCCGATGCCAGGCGCGAAGTTCTCCCTGACGCCTCAGCAGATCACGGACCTTACCGACTGCTGGATGAGCGATCCAACGCCGGCCGCCTGCAGGATTTCATGGCAAGCCCTGACCCCGGAACAGCAGGCTCTGCTAGTTGGCGAGTGCCCTGAGATGAAGGATGCGCAGCCCGATCGGCTGCGAGTCGAAATGTGGGTTGGCGCGGAGTTCATCATTCATTTCCCAGCCGTTGGGAATGCCGTCGCCGGCTTCTATCCGGCCAGGAGTACCTTCTTGTATGATGCGATGACCCCTGAACAGCCTTGGTACTCCTCGGAGTTCGAGCCTCGTGTCTGGCCGAAGGGATCGAAGATTCCAATGCCTGCGGGAACTCGGGGGCTGCTCTACAGAGTATCGAAGTCCGATACGCCCGCGTCCATCGTAACAGGCATCGAGAGGTATGGTTTCAACACACTGCTTGTCCGTGTCTTCTCCGATGGCTATACCGTCTGTCCGAGTCAGCAGTTTCCGCAGCTTCCCGGTCTGAAAGCGGACGACTTCCTGCGCAACCTGATCGCCGTCGCCCATGCCCGGGATATCAGGGTAGTTGGCGTGATAGATGCCCTGCGCTGGTCGGATGGCGACCCGAAACACTGGCTCTACAAGCAGTGGGAACTGACAGATGTGGACATCACCGGCCGTATGAGCACGGAATGGATGGCCCAGCGGACGACGGACTTCGAGGAGGGAGCCTTCTACGAGCGCATGGGCCACGGCGATGCCTTCGACGGCGATTTCGTGACCCCATTCCACCCGTCTGTCCGGCAGAAGCTCTCGGCGCTTGTCGATGAACTCAAGACCTACGATCTTGACGGCATCGCTTTCGACCACACATCAATCGTTCACCAGGCGTCCTCGTGGGATTCCGACGGATCTGCCAGCGACGGGCAGATCGGGTTCCACGAGCTTGCCCGATCAGCCTTCACAAGAGCCACAGGGGTGGATCCGGTGGACATCGCCCCACCCGATGCTCTCGGGGAATTACCACCGACGCCGTGCGCTCCGGTTGTGGCCGGTACTGCCTCACAGGCGGCAAAATGGGATGTGTTCTACCGGGGCGCTTGTGATGCGCTCTTGGACGTGCTGGTCGAGGACTGTCGCAAGTCCGTGCCGGGCCGCCCGATCTGGGTCGTAGACACATACCGGGACATCAGATATCTGGAGCCTGTGGCCACGCATGACTGGGGTGAGTTCCAGGGCAGAATCAGCAGGGTGGTCGGCTGCAGCCAGGCCGAGGAGCCTGAGCATACAGGCGAAGACATCCAGGGTATCCAACTGGTCCGCATCATCGACGAACTCGACCTGCTATACATCGCCAGCGAGATTGCCCGCATGCAAGAGAGGACCTTCCCCGGTATGCTCGGAGAGGAAGACCTCGGGTCGCCGCCGGAGACCCCGATCAAGGACATCATCCTCGATTTCCCGTGCAGCGAAAAACGAAGAACCGAGTTCCTCAAGCTCCTCGAAACCGCCCGCCCCGAGAAAACCCGGTAATTGTACCTGTTTCCCCTGCTGTATCATCTGCCGATAATTTGATTAGGAAGTACATGACCAGCGACCGATAAAGGCAAACCCGTCGAAAGGCGGGGACGCAAAGCCAGGATCTAAACCCCGATCCCCGCGTATTGTGCGCGTCCAGCACAATACGGCGTTCAAAGCTCGGGACATGACGGCCAGGTTGCCGAAGTCCGCTGCATGGGAAGTCAACGATGACCTCCCGAGTGCAGGCCTTCAGCGCGCCTGGTCTTTTGTCGTCTCCAGGGAAGGATCGTGGGCTGATATCATGGCCCTCGCGGAAGCGGAACTGGCACAACCGGCACACAACCGGCTCGATCTGACTGTGATCGGCGGGGATGCGATATTCCTCGTGGATCGGCGCGCCGGCCACAAGTTGTACATGGGCCACGAGACGCGTCTCAGCCCGATGGAACGGCGACGCTTCTTCGCGTCACTCCAACACGACATCCGCACCCTCTCCCTCGGCGAGTTCTTCGAGAAGCACGGACTCAAGGGCTAAATTCGAAATTCGAAGCGCGAAATTCGAAACAAATCCGAATGATCGAAATCTCAAGAGGCAAACGGTCTGCTTCCTTGGCAGTTTGGGAGTTTGGCCTTTTCCCCATTTGCTCTGTTGTTTCGAATTTCGAGCTTCGAATTTCGTGCTTCCCAGGGCTGATCCTTCCCAAGCGACCCCCTCATGGCTTATAATGGTATCAAAGCCATGACAAACATTCTCGACGAACTGAATCCCGCCCAACGACAGGCGGTCGAGCATACCGAAGGCCCCCTACTCATCTTCGCAGGCGCAGGAAGCGGCAAGACCCGCGCGCTCACACATCGGATCGCCTACCTGATCGGCGAGCACGGCGTCCATCCGCGCAACATCCTCGCGGTCACCTTCACGAACAAGGCCGCTCGCGAGATGAAGGAGCGCATTGGGGGACTCATCGGCGCTGAGGCCCTCAGCGAGATGTGGGTCGGCACGTTCCACGCCATGTCCGCGCGCCTGCTCCGGATCAGCGGCGAGCACATCGGCCTCGACAGCAATTTCATCATCTACGACGAGAGCGACCAGGCGGCCGTCATCCGCGAGTGCTTCGAAGAGCTGAACATCGACGAGAAGCAGTTTCCGCCGAAGACCATCCTCCACAAGATCAGCGCCGCCAAGGAGCAACTCGTCCTGCCCGACGACTACGCGACGGTCTTCGCCCACAAGTACGATCCGATCGTCGCGCGAGTCTATCCGCTCTACCAGAAGAGGCTGAATCAGTACAATGCGCTCGACTTCGATGATCTGATCCTCTATGCCGTCCGCCTCCTCGAGTGCCCGGAGGTCCGGGAGCAGTACCAGCGCAAGTTTCAGTACGTCCTGGTCGATGAGTACCAGGACATCAATCAGTCGCAGTTCCAACTCGTCCGCGTCCTGGCAGACGGTTCGCGCAACATATGCGTCGTAGGCGACGACGACCAGTCGATCTATTCCTGGCGCGGCGCGGATGTGGAGCTGATTCTCCAGTTCAAGAAGCACTACAAGGACGCCAAGATCGTGAAGCTCGAGCAAAACTACCGCTCGACCCGCAACATCCTCGACGCCGCATACCACGTGATCTCGCAGAACGAGAACCGCGCCGACAAACAGCTCTGGACCGACCGCGATCCCGGCGCGCTCCTGACCCGCATCGAGGCCGTGGACGAGCACGACGAGGCCGCGAAGGTCGTCGCGCGCATGCGTGACAGGGTCCAAAGCGGCGAGTTCGGCTTCGGCGACTTCGTGGTCCTCTACCGCATGAACGCCCAATCGCGACTCTTTGAAGAGGCCCTGATGAACTACCGGGTGCCGTATCGGATCGTCGGCGGCGTCCGGTTCTACGAGCGCAAAGAGATCAAGGACCTGATGGCGTACCTGCGCCTGGCCCACAACCCGATGGACAACGTCAGCCTCAAGCGGATCATCAACGTCCCGATCCGCTCGATCGGCCCGACGACTCTCGGCCGGGTCGAGACGTTCGCCCGGGAGCACGAAATCCCTCTATTCGAGGCGCTCCGCCGGGTCGAGGAGATCGAGATACAGCCGAAACCTAAGCGGGCGATCGAGCAGTTCTCCGTGCTGCTCGACTTCCTGCATGAGAAGCGCGAGGAGTATTCGGTCGGCAAGTTGCTCACGGAGATCGTCGAGAACACCGGATTCCTGGCCGACTTGCAGCGGGCACAGACTCGCGAGGCGGATTCACGGGTGGAGAACGTCAAGGAGTTCTTCTCCGTCATCGAGGAGTTCGAGAACACGAGCGAGGACTCATCGCTACGGGCGTTCCTGGAGCAGGTCGCGCTCGTGACCGACATCGACAATCTGGAGGAGGGCGAGGAGGCGGTCACCCTGATGACACTCCACGCGGCAAAGGGCCTCGAGTTCCCGGTGGTCTTCATGGTCGGCCTGGAGGAGGGTCTATTCCCGCACAGCCGCTCGATCCAGGACCGCGACGGCCTTGAGGAAGAGCGCCGGCTCTGCTACGTCGGGATGACCCGCGCGGAGGACGAGCTGTTCCTCTGCCACGCGTACCAGCGGACTCTGTTCGGCATGAGGGAGCGGGCGATGGCCTCCCGATTCCTGCGCGACATCCCGGTCGAGCTGTTTGGGCGCAAGGAGATCGCGGTGGAGCCGCCGGGCAGACCCGCGATGAAACCGGGCGTCTCACGCGGCGCGTCCCTCTGGAAGGAGTCGCCGGAGCAGGCGATCGGGCCGCAGAAGCCCGCAAAGTCGCCGTTCAAGGCGGGCGATCGGGTGAAGCACAACGTCTTCGGCCTCGGGATCGTCGTCACTGCGGAGCCCTCGGGCGCGGATACCCAGGTCACGGTCGCATTCGAGGAGGTCGGCATCAAGAAGCTGATGCTCTCCTTCGCCCCGCTCGAGAAGGTAGACCTTTAGAACACAGATTACACAGATGGCGGAGGATGGGACGGAAAGGGATTCTTAGCAGGAAACCAGGAATCTAGGAAGCCAGGAAAGGGATTATGGGTTTGGGAATAGGGCCGTAATCCCAACACCCACACCCTCACCCGTATTCCTCCTGGTTTCCTAGTTTCCTGGCTTCCTGATAAAGAATCATCCGTTCCATCTGCTTTTGATCTGTGTCATCTGTGTTCCAACGGGTTTGAGGAGGCTGTCATGGAAAAGCTCGGTTTCGGAGTGATCGGTCTTGGGACGTGGGGCGAACTGCACGCGAGGGTCTACTCGGAGGACGAGCGGATCACCCTCGCGGGCGTGGCTGATATGAACCACGAGCGCGCGGAATCGATCGGACAGAAGTACGAGTCCGCGCATTTTACCGATTACGACACCCTACTGGCCGATGTGTCGATCAAGGCGGTCTCCATCGTCACCCCTGACTTCGCCCACGCCGAGATCGCCATCGATGCCGCCGAGTCCGGGAAGCACATACTCGTCGAGAAGCCGCTCGCCACGACCGTCGACGACTGCCAAAAGATCATCGACGCCGCGAAGGCGTCCGGCGTCAAGCTGATGGTCGATTTCCACAACCGCTGGAGTCCGCCGTTCTACAAGGCGTGGGAATCGATCCGCAACGGAGAGATCGGCGAGCCGCAGCACGTCTATTACCGGCTGAGCGACCGGATCTTCGTCCCGACCGAGATGCTCCCCTGGGCGGGGAAGTCGACGGTGGAATGGTTCATCGGCACGCACTCGATCGACACCGTCCGCTGGCTGCTGGGCGAAGAGGTAACGCGGGTCTATGCCGTCGCACGGTCGCGCGTGCTGAAGTCCATGGGCATCGACACTCCGGATTTCTACCAGATCACGCTCGAATTCGCGTCCGGCACGACCGCCGTGATCGAGAACTCCTGGATCCTGCCGAACACGATGCCGAACATCATCGACCTCAAGTGCCAGATCGTCGGGAGCAAGGGCATGCTGAACCTCGACACGAGCCACAACCGCACGGTCGAGAAATACACGCAGACGGTAGCGGAGTACCCCGACTTCCTGGTCCTGCCGACGATCTACGGGGAGCAGAAGGGCTTCGCGGCGGACAGCATCCGGCACTTCGTGGACTGCGTGCTCACCGACACCGAGCCCCGAGTCACCGGCGAGGACGGCCTCATCGTCACCCGCGTCATCCAGGCGATCGAGGAGTCGGTCCGGACGCGATTGCCGGTGGAAGTGTAGAGTCCTGAGATGTCCCCCTTGCGAAGGTGAGCGCTCAATGATGCCCCCTACGAAGGAGAGCGATGATGTCCCCCTTACGAAGGGGGACCGGCCTCTGGGCCGAGGGGGTTTCCGCGGGCGGACGCACGGAGTCGGAACCGCCAAGACGCCAAGCGGACCCAGGATTGCAGTCTGCAGTCCAAGGTCTAGAGTCTGAGGTCTAAAGTCTAAGGTCTGCGGTCTAGAGCGGCTTGATCTCCGTCACCCGGATGGTCGGATGCAGGCCGTCCGCATCCCGGTAGCACGAACTGATGCCGGTGATCCGCACGTAGGTCTCCCCACCGAGGCTCATCCCCTCCGCGAGGATCTTCGCGGTCTTGTCGAGTGCATACCCGCCGCCGAGGTAGTTCAGCTTGCCCCAGGTCGTCACTAGCAGTCCGATGTTGTTCAGTCCGAGGCCGTCCACGACTCCGCACTGTCCCGCGCCGGTTGATGGATTGTAGAACCAACCACTTCCACCAATCGCCCGGCTGTTGATGAACACCGGCCGGATGCTCCCGGTCCCGGTCACCTCGACCGACGACGCCTCGATGTACCGCTCGCCATCGGCGTTGGTCTTGAGGATGCCGGTCACGTTCACCTTGTCGCCCGCCTCGACTCCATGAGCCGCCTTCTCGACACGTACCCCGCACGACCGGTCCTCCGCCTCGATGTAGAAGCACCCGTCGAATGCAGCGGTGACGATCATATCGGCAAGTTGAACAGGAATGCTGTTCGCCACCATCTTGGCTTCCTTGAGTACGCCAGCCACCCCCGAACACTCGTCCGCCCCGATATCGACCGTGCCATAGAGGATGCGGCTCTCGCCATCGATATCCTTGTCGGCCGGGTACACTGCTTCATTCCGCCCGGCGTTGACGCATGGCGATGTTAGCTTGATGTGGTAGTCGCCGGCGGTTCGATCGCTGAAAAGGGGATCGACGGAGATGTCCCCGGCCCCGGCCGAGGCTAGGTAGTCATAACTCGCGTTACCGTACACACAGTTGTTGCGGAGTTCGGTTGGGCCGGCGTATACCCCTGAGGAGTTGAAAGCCACGATATTGTTCCACACCGACGAACCGCCCGTGGTGCGTATCCCGCCTCCGGTGGTTGAAGCATCGTTCTCGGCGATCGTGTTGTTGAAGATCCTTGCGGAGTGGTAAGCGCTGCAACATATACCGCCGCCATCATGTGCACTATTCCCGGAAATCCTATTATTGGCAATCAGAGAGGATCCAACAGAATACACGCCTCCACCGGAGTTCGCGCTGTTCTCAGTGATGACATTGCCAGTTACGGTGTCCACTCCGCAGTAAACTCCGCCACCCAGCGGGGCATTGTTCTGCGTGATGGTATTATCAGCAATGGTCGTGTGGGTCAGGTCGCCGGAATACACTCCACCCCCGGCACTCGCTGCGCTGTTCTCGGCAATGAGGTTATTCGTAATGGTGGCAGCGGACGCATAGCAGAATATCCCACCTCCGCGGGCCTGGGGGATCTCGAGAGAGGGCGCGGTGTTCCCCGTGATCGTGTTGCGCCTGATAGTAGGTGACGAGCCCCTTCCGCAAAACACTCCACCACCGCTGCCTGTTGGCGTGCTGTTTTCTGTGATCACATTATCAGAAATGTCTGGCGAGCCACCCTCAGCGCAGTAGATCCCGCCGCCGTAGAGGGACGCGCTGTTCAAAGCAATCGTGTTGTTGGCGATAGTTGATGATGACGAGATCATGCAGGCGATGCCGCCGCCGTAGCCTGCCAAGTTCTCCGAGATCAAGTTGTTGATGATGGTCGGCGAGGAGCCGATGCAGAGGATGCCTCCACCGATCCCTGCTTTCCCGTTTCTGATTGTGAACCCATCAATCCGCGTGGCGCTCGTCGCCCACCTGGGAGAGATTACCACCGAACCAGCTTGGTTGCCGTCCAGGATGGCAACGTTTGCGCTCCAGTCCCTCTCATCCTTTGCCATCTCCGTACCTACGAAGCCGCCGTACAGGCCGACGCCGAGTTTGAGGGTGATGTTCTCCACGTAAGTTCCTCGGGCAACCCAGACCTCGTCGCCCTCGGAAGCGGCGTCCAACCCGGCCTGGACGGTGTGGAACGCCCTGTCCCAGGACGCGCCGTCGAAGGTCGGGCCGGGGGAATCCCACTTGACGTAGACGGTCTTCGCGGAACAGGGCAGGGCGGACGTGATGAGGAGCAGGACCGCGAGTACTGCAAAGCCGAATGCCGGGTGTTTCATCTTCGATCCTCCCGATGGTGGCGCGCGTTCGGGGTTACGGGGCACAAACCATGCCCGAAAACCCCTCCTACAGACCGGGTACTGCGGGTCGGTAAGCTGACGTAAGCTAATCCATTTTAGTCGAACCTTTGATGAGAGTCAATCAAAATGGGCGAAAACTGGTAGAAATACCAGGGGGCAGGAGTCGAGGGGCAAGAGGCGCGGAATGAGTGTGCTGCTGAAAAGAGAATCGGAGAACACAGAGATACAGAAGCTATGGAAACACGGAAATCTATCTGTCAGGAAGCCGGGAACGCAGGAAAACAAAGCACTTCTGCTCTCCTCCTGGATTCCTGACTTCCTGGTTTCCTGAAGAGACTCAGAGAAACACAGAAACAGAAACTATGGAAACACGGAACTCTATCCATCAGGAAGCCAGGAGGACAAAGCTCTTCCGCTCTTTTCCTGGATTCCTAACTTCCTAGTCTCCTGATGAGAGCCTTTTCCGTGCTTCCGTGTTCCTGCCGATCAGTCGAAGACTTCGATCTTGACCGTCTTCGAGACCGGCTTCTTGATGCCGAAGACATCCGAAACGGTAACCGTGACGGTGTGTACACCGGACTTCGGGTACTTGTGGTAGACGACCTCGCCGATCGCGTCCTCCTGGATGCCGTCGGTCGAATCGAAATCCCAGGCGTACCTCAGGGCCGCGGCGCCGCCGTCGCTGTGCGGTCGGAACATCACGTCATCGTTCGCAGCCACGAACTGATCGAGGCCCGGATCGATGATGATCGGCTTCGTGTCGGTGACGATATGGATCTGGCCAACGTAGAACGGCTCCGAGCCGTCGCCGGAGATCACCAGCCGCTTGATCTTGTACTCGGCCCGCTCCTGCTTGCCCTTGAACGCCGCGAGCGGGAACGAGATGGCGGTCCATCCGTCATCGCCGACCTTGAGCCCGGTCACATCCACCTGACATTCGATCGCCGGTCCGCCGTCGAGTTTCATCACGAGCCTGACACGGCTTACCGGGGTGCCGGCCGGGGCGCTGGTCGCGCTCGGATCGTAGTAATCGGACAGGAGAGGATCGATCTCGTTGGCGTCATCCAACTGCATTTTGGCCATGAGCTGGATATAGGCGTTCGGATTCTTGAAGTGCTTCGTGAGGTCTACCGCCGAGGCGAAATCGAGCCTGCCGCCTTCGTAGAGGCTCCGCGCGATGATCTTCAGCGAGTGTGTTCCGCTGTAGCCGCTCTTCGCGACATCCTCGCACCGACCGCTGCCCCAGCTTCCTACGGCTATGCTCGATCCATCGATCGGCTGGCCCTTGTACAGGACCTGGTCCTGTGCCATTCCGGCTGCCGAGGCTGCGATAAGCAGGCATGCGGCGATCAACAATGCATGAGTGTACGTTGTCTTCACTTGCGCGTCTCCATTAGTGCTGCAGGCCGACGTCGGTCGGCTGGTGATTCACCCGTAATCGGCGGATGCCCGAGGCTCGGCCGGTGGATGGATCGGCCTCCACCAGGACCGCATCAAGTACGACCGGTCCATCGGCCACTTCGAATTTGCACGGCATCTGCGACAGGAATTTCTGGATTATCAGTTCCTTCTTTACGCCCAGGACCGAGTTTTCCGGCCCCGTCATGCCCGCATCGGTGATGCAGGCAGTGCCTCCGGGCAGGATCCTTTCATCGGCGGTCTGCACGTGAGTGTGAGTACCGATGACCGCGGTCACCCTTCCGTCGAGGTACCAGGCCATCGGCGCCCTTTTCGGAGGTCACCTCGCCATGGAAATCGACCAGGATCACCGAAGCCTGCTCGGAGAGTTCCTTCAGCACCCGGTCGGCCGTCCTGAACGGGTCATCGAGTTGTTCGTTCATAAACACGCGGCCGCAGAGATTGACGACGCCGACTCTGCGTCCGGCCGAGTCCTTATAGATCGCCCATCCGCGTCCAGGGCATCCCGGCGGATAGTTCGCCGGCCTGACGATCCGTGGCTCTTCGTCGAGGAACCCGTATACTTCCTTCTTGGCGAACACGTGATTGCCAAGAGTGATCGCATCTACCCCTGAATCGAACAGATCCGTCGCGGTGTCCTTCGTGACTCCCAGACCGCCGGCGGAGTTCTCTCCGTTGGCGATCGTTATGTCAGGCGACAGGTCCTTTTTCAGGCCGGGCAGCAACGCCCGCACGGCTTCCCTGCCCGGTTTGCCGACGACATCACCGATGAACAATATTCTCAAGTAGCGGTCTCCGCTCTATTAGACGGAATCGGAGGGCGTCAGGTTTCATCAGTGTAGTGGCCGTGCCTCAGTGCCGGCCTCTCCGAGGCTGCTGGCCGGCACTGAGGCACGGCCACTACATGATGATGATTCTATTTCGCGTACTCCACGGCACGGGTCTCCCGGATGACGGTGACCTTGATCTGGCCGGGGTACTCCATCTCTTCCTGGATCTTCTTGGCCGTATCCCGGGCCAATTTCGCCGCGCCGTCGTCATTCAACTCGGTCGGCTTGACCATGACGCGGATCTCCCGACCGGCCTGGACTGCGAACGCCTTGTCGACGCCGGCGAACGAATCGGCGATCGTCTCCAGCCGCTGGAGGCGCTTGACGTATGTCTCGAGCGTCTCACGTCGCGCGCCGGGCCGCGATGCGGACACGGCATCGGCGACCGATACGAGGATCGCTTCGACGGTGCTCGGCTCCTCGTCATTGTGGTGAGCGCCCACCGCATGGATCACTTCGGCGTGCTCGCGGAACTTCCGGCACAGGTCCGCGCTGATCACGGCATGCGGCCCTTCCACCTCGAAGTCGACAGCCTTCCCGAGGTCGTGCAGCAGACCGGCGCGCTTCGCCAATGCGACGTTCACGCCGAGTTCGGAGGCCATCACCCCCGCAAGGTGCGCTACCTCGATCGAGTGATCGAGCACATTCTGGCCGTAGCTCGTCCGGAACCGAAGCTTGCCGAGCAGCTTGACCATTTCCGGATCGAGGGACGTGACCCCCGTCTCGAAGATCGCGCGCTCCCCGGACTCGCGGACCTTCACTTCGACCTCAGCGGTCGACTTGTTGATCATCTCCTCGATGCGTCCGGGATGGATCCGCCCGTCGGAGATGAGGTTGCTGAGGGCAATCCGGGCGATCTCGCGCCGGATCGGGTCGAAGGCCGAAAGCACGACGGCTTCCGGGGTGTCGTCGATGATCAGATCGACGCCGGTCAGAGTCTCGAAGGCACGGATATTCCGTCCCTCGCGACCGATGATCCGGCCCTTCATCTCGTCGTTGGGCAGAGGGACGACCGAGACCGTCGTCTCCGAAGTCTGGTCGACGGCACAGCGTTGAACCGCCAGGGTCACGATGTCCCGGGCGCGCTTGTCTCGCCTCTTCCTTCGCCTGGGCCTCGATGTCGCGGATCAGTCTGGCGGCATCGTGCCTTGTCTCATCTTCGATAATCTTGAGGAGCAGGGTCTTGGCATCATCGGCGGTCAGGCCGGAGATGCGCTGCAGTTCCGTGCGCTGCTTTGCCACTACCCCGTCAAGTTCTTCTCTCAGTTTGCTTGATTCGTACTCTTTGGTTGCGAGAGCCTTCTCTTTCTGGTCGAGACCATCGAGTCTCCGATCGAGTTGCTCTTCCTTCTGCGTCAGTCTTCGCTCTAACCTCTGAATGTCGGCTCTTTTTTCACGATTCTCGCCCTCGACTTCGGCCCTGAGTCTGTGGGCCTCGTCCTTGGCTTCTAAAAGAACCTCTCTACGTTTGGTTTCGATTTCTTTCTGTATGTCATCTCGAAGTCTGGCGGCAGCGTCCTGCATTTCGCCCGCTTTTCTTCTTGCGGGGAGGACGATGCCGATGAACCCGAGCACTACGATAGCGACGGATGCCGCTAGAATGACGATATCCAGTACTGACATATATTACCTCACCCCCTGGTTTAATGGGATTGAGGTCGAGCGAGATTGGGACGCTCGGCAGGGCTCCGACGCCATGCCGGGTCGTGCGTGTTGCTGTTGAGTCGTATCCTCTCGAAAAACCACCTTGCACAATAAGCCGGTCAACACCCGACGCGAAGGTATTCAGCCTTCGTCACTATTATCTGCTTCATTGGCCAGTTTCTCCATAGCCTCGGAGATCAACTGCCATTCGAAGCCCTGCCTCTGCAGGTAAGATGCCACTCTGCGCCGCTTTGATCGGAGATCGGGATCTTTGTCCTTCTCCCAGCGCCGTCTGGCAGCATCTGCCGCTAATATACGCTCTTCGTCGGGATCGACGGACGATAGAGCTTCCTCTATTACTTCGGATGCTACGCCTCGCTGCCGCAGTTCCCACCTGACTCGCGCCTTCCCGAGTCCTTTTTCCGAGACCCTGGAGTTCACCCAACTCTGGGAGAACTGCGCGTCATCTATGAACCCGGCATTCTCGAGGCCCAACAGTGTTTCTTCGACTATATCCTCGTCATAACCCGCTCGTTTCAGCCGCCGCGACAGTTCCTCCCGGCTGCGCGATCGGTATGAGAGCAGGCCCAGCGCCCTCTCCTTTGCCTTTGCCAGGATCTCGGCGCGGACGACCGCGTTTAGTTCGTCTTCGCTGAACTGCTGGCCGATCTTCAGCCCCAGACCAACGACGACATCTTCATTCACGCCGACGACGAACTTGCCGTCCACGAATATCGAACGGCGGTCCTGCCTGCGTTCCTGAACCTCTATTGCTGTTATTCGATGCTGATTGCCGATCAACCTTCTACCGGTTTCCCGCGCAACCTACTCCTCGGGCGCGCCAATGGGCGCCACGAGCGCGTCGACGTCATCCTTTGAGCGGACCTTGGCCTCGATCTCCTCCATCAACTCGGGATGCTCCTCGAGGTGCTGCTTGGCATTCTCACGTCCCTGACCGAGTCGGTTGTCCCCGTAGGTGAACCAGGTTCCGGTCTTCTCGACGAATCCGAGTTCGGTCGCGATGTCGAGTATCCCGCCGGACCGCGAGATGCCCTTGCCGAACATGATGTCGAATTCCGCCTGACGGAATGGCGGCGCGACCTTGTTCTTCACGACCTTGACGCGCACGCGGTTGCCGACCATCTCGTTGCCCTGCTTGAGGGTCTCGATCCGCCGGATCTCGAGCCGGACGGACGCCCAGAACTTGAGCGCGCGCCCGCCGGGGGTCGTCTCGGGGTTGCCGAACATCACGCCGATCTTCTCGCGGATCTGGTTGATGAAGATCGCCGCCGTTCTCGATTTGCTGGTCGAGCCGCCGATCTTTCTCATCGCCTGAGACATCAGACGCGCCTGCAGGCCCACGTGCGAATCGCCCATTTCGCCTTCGATCTCCGACTTCGGGACGAGCGCCGCGACCGAATCGAGCACCACGACATCGACCGCGCCGCTGCGGATGAGGGCATCGATGATCTCCAGCGCCTCCTCGCCGGTATCCGGCTGAGAGATGAGGAGCGAATCGACGTCGACGCCGAGGTTTCTCGCATACACGGCGTCCACGGCGTGCTCGGCGTCTATGAAGGCGGCGGTCCCGCCCTGCTTCTGCGCCTCGGCGATGATGTGATAGGCAAGAGTGGTCTTGCCGGAGGATTCCTGGCCGTATATCTCGGTGATCCTGCCCCTGGGCACGCCGCCGACGCCGAGCGCGATGTCGAGCGCCAGGGATCCCGTCGGGATTACATCGACGTTGAGCTTGGTAGCTTCTCCCAGGCGCATCACCGAGCCTTTGCCGAACTGCTTCTCTATGCGGCCGAGGGCGAGTTCCAGGGCCTGCTGTTTCTCCTTGCCGTTCCCTTTATCCAACCCTTCTCTCCTCTCTATGTTCAACGTTGAACGTTCGATGTTCGATGTTCGATGTTTACCTGTTCGGGATGGAGTTGTACTCCTACGTGATGTTCGGGATGGAGTTGTACTCCATCCCGCCGAACTAATGGTGGAGTTCAACTCCACGAGCGTCCCCGGGTCGGGAGTACAACTCCCGACCCAACAAATGGATCCCCGATCCAACACATGGATCCCCGACCCAACAGGTTCGATGTTCAGCGTTCGATCCCAAATCCCAAATCCGCAATCGCCGAATACTCCGGCCCGCTGCGGAGGAGTTCGCTCTTCATGACCGAGACTCCGTCTATCTGAGCCGAGCCCGCCTGTTCGTCCCTCATGCTCTCGATGCAGTCTCGGAGCTTCTCAGTCCCGCGAGGATTCCTCACCCGCCCGAGCGTCACGTGCCCACTGAACGGCCGGTCCTCTTTCGAGAAACCGAGCACTTCCATCGCATCCTCGATCCGGCCCGCGAGCGACTTCATCTCGTCCGCCCCGGATGGGGTTCCGACCCAGACCACCCTCGGGCTCGAGGGCCTCGGGAACGCCCCGACTCCCCCGAACGTGAGGTCGAAGGCTTTCACCCCGGCGACTGCGCACTCGACGGCCTCACACACGGGCGCTATCCGGTCCTGTTCCACCGGCCCCAGGAACTTGAGCGTGATGTGGAAGTTCTCTTCCGGCACCCACTTGACGTCCGCGCCGCACTGCATCAGGCGCGTCTCGATCAGCATCAGCCGCCGCCGGACTTCCGCGGGCAGCCTCACAGCGATGAATGTGCGAACCATCATAGCAGAATGGTTGATGGCTGATGGTTGATGGTTAATGGGCAGACCGGCCCCCATTAACCATCAGCCATTCCCCATTAGCCATCTCCTTAGCATATTGAGCGCGGTCTGAGATGCGCGCATGCGAATATCTTCACGGCTTCCACCGTACATGTTCTTCGTAACCTGGATGCCCGACGGCGTCTTCAGGGCGATGTACACCAGGCCGATCGGTCTTTCGGCTGTCCCTCCGTCGGGACCCGCGATCCCCGTGATCCCGAGAGCGATGTCCGTGCCGATGTTCCGAGCCGCACCCTCGGCCATCGCCTCAGCCGTCTCTGGACTGACCGCTCCGTGCGCCCGGAGAGTCTCCTCCGGGACGCCAAGGAACTTCATCTTGGCGTCGTTCGAATACGCTACGATCCCGCCGACGAACGTCTCCGAGCTGCCCGGAACGTTCGTGATCCGATTCGCCACGAGTCCGCCGGTACACGATTCGGCCAGTCCGAGCGTCAACTTCCGCTCGATGAGCATCCGGACGACGACGTATTCGAGCGTCTCGTCGTCCGCGCCGTAGACGAAATTCCCGAGGCGCTCGCGGACCTTCGATTCGAGCCCGGCGATCAGGTGCTCGGCTTCATCCGCATCAGATGCCTTGGCGGTCACCCGGAAGTGTACCTCGCCGCCCTTCGCATACGGCGCGAGGCTCGGATTCCCGCTCGCCAGGAGGTCCTTGACCCTCTGCTCGGCGGCCGATTCGCCGATTCCGCAGACGCGCAGGACCCTCGACTTGATGACCGATCGTCCGGAAATGGAAGCGGCTCGTTCGCTGAGGATCGGAGTGACGTACCGGTCGACCATCGGGATAAACTCTCCGGGCGGGCCGGGAAGCGCCATGACGACCTTCCCGTCCTTCTCGAAGAGCGCGCCCGGGGCGGTCCCAACGTCGTTCGGCAGAACCTCACCACGATTCGGCCTGAGCGCCTGCTTCAGGTTGCTCTCGGCGATCGGCAGGCCTCTTCGCTCGAAGAAGCCTCGGATCTTGGCCTCGGACTCCGGGTCCATGACCATCTCGTCGCCGAGCGCATCCGCGATCGTTTCCTTGGTGAGATCGTCCTCAGTCGGACCGAGCCCGCCGATGGTGATCACGACATCCGATCTGGACAGCGCGGTTCTCAGAGTATCTGCGAGCCGAGCGGCGTTGTCGCCCACGGTGGAGCGGTAGTATATGTCAATCCCGATGGAGGAGAGCACCTGGCTCAGATATGCGGCGTTCGTATCCACGATCTGGCCCAGGAGAAGCTCTGTTCCCACGGAGATGATCTCAGCGCGCACGCGTGTTCCTCCACGTTTCCTGCCGCCATTATACTTTACGTGTGTCGTAAATTCAAGGGGCATTTTGAGCGGACGGCGCTTGGCCGCCTTATACCTTCCCGTCTTCCTCGCATTGGTACTGGATCCGCATCAGAACTGGCTGCTCAACAGTCGATGCTGCAAGGACGCCACGATAACGGGTACACCCCTGTTTTCCACATTTCGGATAAGCAGAGCAAGCAGGGGTTCCTACTATCGATGTTCCTGCCGACAATCGTATTGATGATAAGGTTTAGTTGGCGGTGTGCTGGTTATAATGAACATGGTTGATACGAGATGGCTCTCACTATAGACCTATGAGAAGCATAATGCTTGCTCTACTAGCGATTGTGCGACGATTACCCCGGCGCTCATGGGAACAAAACCGTGGTGTGGAGTCAGTGGTCTGTGGTGCAGCCAGTGAACGCCAAAAACAGGTATGAATGCTCGGTTGATTCCTTACCTCATCATGGCACAAGCACGGTGTATAGGGAGGCCAGCACAATTACCAGGCTTCCCAGAAAGGATGGCACAAAATGATTATTGTGCTTTGCTATGCTAGACGCCGAACAATCGGCCAATCAGAAGAGGAGAGGACATTGCAGAGACGCCTCGAAGAGGGAGGCGCTGTTGTGGTGACAACAGCGCCCGCTGGCCGGTTCACGCTGAGAAAGAGAACAGACAAGCTCGGTTATCAGCGTGGCCGGAACTGCAGTTATCCTTGTACGTATTGTCGGCACTTGCCGGCCGCCTCTGCAGCGCAATCCGCCTCTGGAAGACATTCGGTCACCGACATGGTGTGGAGTATCGTTCGGCTGGCAGCCAAGCCGCTCGCCGTGCTTCTCTCATCCGAGGAAGCCCGACATTGGATCAGTTCGCTGAAAGAACTGATCTTCTAGTCACACCGAATATCGCGGGTGGGAGAGCAAATGAGAAACACTGTGCTCTCCCGCCCGCCCGGGCTTCCGCCTATCCGAGGCTCTCAGGCTGAAGTCCGGGACAGATCGTGCCTCGTGTCGCCAGTTAATCGGTTATACCCGAATAATCTATCGGGTATACCCGATTAATTCCCCCGGAGACGTTCAGCCTGCGGTCCACAGTCTCGCGTCTCCCCTTCAGTCGTGAGGGAATCGCTCCGACAATGTAAGTACAAATACCATATCTCACGCAGGAGCACGGAATGCCGCAACTCAGGAAAGACCCCGTCACCCGCGAATGGGTGATCATCGCCACCGAACGAAGCAAGAGGCCGTCGGATTTCAACGTCCCGGAGGATTCCCTTACGAAGCCGGCATTCCTGGATACGTGCGTCTTCTGCACCGGGAACGAGTCCAAGACACCGCCCGAGGTGCTCGCATTCCGGAGCGTCCCGAATACGCCGAACGCGCCCGGCTGGTGGGTCCGCGTCGTCTCGAACAAGTTCCCCGCGCTCCAGATCGAGGGCGACCTCGACCGGGGCGGCTACGGCATGTACGACTTCATGAACGGGGTCGGCGCGCACGAGGTGATCATCGAGACTCCCGAGCACAACAAGTGCATGGCGTCGATCGGCCCGCGTCAGGCCGAGGAAGTCTGGTGGGCATGCCGCCAGCGGATGATCGACCTCAGCCGAGACCCCAGGTTCAAGTACATCCTGGTCTTCCGCAATCACGGCAAGGTCGCCGGAGCATCGCTCGAGCACCCGCACTCCCAACTCATCGCGCTCCCGATGGTCCCGATGCAGGTCCAGCAGGAGATTGTTGGCGCTGATAAGTATTATGAAGCCCATGACCGCTGCATCTACTGCGACATGATCCGCCAGGAACTCAACTTCGGCCAGCGCGTCATCATGGAGACGAACGAGTTCATCGCGTTCTCGCCGTTCGCACCGAAGTACCCGTTCCAGACGTGCGTGATGCCGAAGAAGCACATGAAGTCGTTCGTCGAGTCCGAGGAGCAGATCCCGGAGTTCGTTCACGTCCTCCAGGGCGTGCTGAAGCGGATCGGGAAGACACTCAAGCACCCGCCATACAACTACACGCTCCACACCGCGCCGTGCGACTCGGAGAAGGACCACGTCTTCCACTGGCATCTGGAGATCATGCCGCGCCTGACCATCGCGGCGGGCTTCGAGATGGGGACCGGCATCTACATCAACGTCACGTCCCCCGAGGACGCCGCGATGCACCTCCGCGACGCCGGCGAGGACCTCGCAGATGACGACCCCGTCACCGAGGAGAAGCTCGAAGTCCCGAGCCGCTGATCGCAGTCACCGGAAGCATCACCACAAACGACGTTCGGGCCGCAAACGACGGTTGGGCCGGAGTTGCACTCCGGCCACGCAACTCCCGGCCTCGCAGCTTCCCATATTCCCGCTTCATCACTATAATGGCGACAGGTCACCACACCGAGGCAGGTATCCAGTAATGAAGAAGTTGGTAATACCCGGCATCATCATCTTGTGCCTGATCGTGCTTATCGCGGGAATCGCCGGTACAGTCAGGTTCGTGCTCACCGGCCGATACGACGCGGAGATCGTTGCGATCAAAGCCAGGGGTGAACCGACCACACTCCAGGAATTGATCGGCGACCCGATACCGGACGATCAAAATGCCGCCGTTGCCTACATGAAGTTGCACGCCGAAATCGAGAGCGGGGCGTACGACAGGGCATTCAGCACCATCCTTGAGATCCAGCCCACTCCTGGGGGCCACCTGGACGCCAACACCTGGGCACAATGGGAGAAGGCAGTCGCTGAGACTCAGCCTCTGCGTCCACTGATAGATGAAGCGTCGTGCAGATCGGGTTACCGCCCCATAGGTAACAGGCCCGGTGACCTCGGATATGCATCATACCAGGGGGATTTCTGGCAGATCGGGGATCTGCTCAAACTCAGCGCCCTGGTCAATGCGAGGCGGGGTCGTATGGCGCAGGCGGCAGGAGATATCCTCACCCAGATCAGAGTCGCTCACTCCATCCGGGACGAACCGTTTCTCCATTATGCTAGGCTTGGCGCGCTCAGAAACGCAAGCGAGTCGATTCGTGCAGTGATGGAGTTCGGCCACTTGAGCGAGACCGACACTAGGATGATCTTCGATGCTCTCGACGAGATGGACTTCTCCTCCAGTTACAAGCGCTACTGGGAGGGCCTGAGAGTCCTATTCATGCAGTTCTCAGGGCCCGATTACCTCAAACAGATGGCCGCGTGGGAAGGCACGAAGCCGGAACACGCCGCAATCCCACTGGGGCATTCACTGTGGGGCCGTCCGTTCGTGCGCGGCGACTTGGCAGCCCTCCTGTCCTATGCGACAGGCCAGGTCAACGGCGCAAGTCTCTCCTACGCCCAGGCCAAGGCGAAGGGCTTGCTCCAGTCCCCCATGCACATACCCGTGTATGCCTTCGCGGCAAAGGAACGGATCCCTGATTCATGGAGATCCGCGATGGGCCGCTACATGTGCGAGGAAAAGGTGGCGCTGGCTCAGGTCTTCCTCGCACTCCAAGCGCACAAGGCGCGGTTCGGCGGATACCCGGCGTCAATGCAGGAGCTGAAGATCCGGCTCGGATGGAACCTCCCGAAGGACCCGTTCAGCGAGAAGGACTTCATCTACAAGCGGCTGGCGAAGGGATTCATCCTCTATAGCGTCGGCCCCGACATGACAGACGACGGCGGCCGGGCGATTCCGAAGGGTTCGGTGGACTTAGACACGAAGGGCGACTTCGTCCTCGAATGGGAGAGGTGACCGGCGCGCGGCACTCTCGGAAGTGTTCGGGCCGGAGTTGTACTCCGGCCCGCTTTCATGACACTTCGAGTGTAGTGGCCGTGCCTCAGTGCCGGCCTGCAACGTCGGAAGGCCGGCACTGAGGCACGGCCACTACGGGCGCAACCCTACGATCCCACGATCGCGCGGACCTCCGCGTCGGTGAGCGTATCCCTGCCCTCAGTCCCGATCTCGAGCGCCTGATTGTTCACCATCACCCGCATGTTCCCGAGCCCCTGGTACCGCACGAGTTCGGGGCTCGCCGCGAGCAGCTTGAAGTGCGCGTCGCTGAACTGCTTGATCTTGACGGTCTTCATGTCCGCGCTCTCCGCCAGGTTGTCGACCCACTGGCTGCCCCGCTGATAGAAGGTCCGCGTCCCGATGTTCTGCACTCGGGACACGTTGACTGCCTGGCCCGATTCATCGAAGTACCCTCGGGAGTTCCCGAGCCTCGAACCACCGATCTGTCCCTGGGAGTCCATGGGCACTGAGCCCGGCGATGCCTGCACCTGGTTCTGGTTCCTCAGCGCACCAGCGTTCAGGCTCTGCGAGACGCCCCACGAGCCGGACTCCTCCTCGCGCGCCTTGCCGACCGCCTCGTTACTCCTCCTGACCGCATCCTCGAACGTGACCTGGGGCTCGTCCACGAAATATGAGGTGAACTCCGTCGGGATGCCCCACTCCTTCGAGAGCCGGACGATCTCCTGGATCAGTTCGTCGTTCCGATGCAGGCGCACCTGGTCGAGCAGGTATCCGATCTTCCGTGCGGCCCATATCTGCGGGATGAAGTCGCGCTCCGTGTCGTGCGCCGGGAGGTTGACGGTCGTGGTCCACGTCTTGACGCCGTCGGCGGTCTTACCCTTGAGCGTGAACACCGCCTTGCCCTCCGGAGTACCCGTGATCGACTTGCCGGAGGTGGTGTATTGCCCCAGCACGATCAACTGAGAGCCGTTGAACAGCGCGGGTATCGGGTTCTGGGGGAGCATGTAGTAGATCTCGACCTCCCGCATCGTGGCGTTTGGTGCCGGTTTCGCCGTGATCTCGATATCGGTCAGCACCGGCGCGCTGATCCCCGCGAAGAAGGTGGAGACCGAAGCCTCGATGTTCTCGTTCGGCAGCACATAGGACGACGTTCCGCCGCTCTGCTCCCCGAGCAGGTCGAGCAGATGCGCGTTCACATCGTAGCCGACCCCGAAGCCGAATACCCTGGCCTTGGAGCCGTTGACCTCTTTCGCGTTACTGAGAATCTTCTCTATGTTCTGCTCGCCGACCGTCGGCAGGCCGTCGGTGAGAAACACGATGTAGTTCCGCGTCTGGCCATACTGACGGAACTGCGCAAGCGCCGCCTTGAGCGCGCTATTGATGTTCGTGCCTCCGGTGGCATCGATCCGGTCGACCGCGGCCAATGCCTTCTTCAGGCGTTCCTTGGTCGGCTTCTCGAGTTCGGCGAAGAGCGTCTCCTGCGATTCATTGAACGTGATCAGGTTGAACTGGTCCTCGGGCTTGAGCGAGTTCAAGCAGTACTTGAGCGCCGCCTTGGCCTGCACGATCTTATCGCCGGCCATGCTGCCGGTCCGATCGAGTACGAAGACTATGTTCTTCGGGATGATCTTGCTCTCGGCGATCTTCGGGCTGGCGAGGAGCATGAAGTAGCCCTTCCCGCCCTTCTCGCGGAATGTGAGCACGTCGAGCGCCATCTCGCCCGCGGCCTGGCTGTAGTAGAGCACGAGGTCCTGATCGGGCTTGATGTTCTTCGCGGTCCAGTTGACGACCGCCTCCCGCGAGTCCGACTGCTCGACCTTGACGATGTGCGACGGCGAGTAGATGTTGCTGATCGGCGTCGCTGACTTCAGGCGGATTGTGACCCGCACGTCGTCGAGCGGCTTGGCGGAGAACTTCTCAGTGCTCAGAGGGTAGACGTACCGGCAGACGCTCCCCGTCTTCGGGATGACTTCGGTGTACTCGAGCCGGATTCGCGTGTCACCATTCGGCGGGATCGGGTAGACCCTCGCGCGGAAGGTGTTCCGGTCCATGTACTCGAGCAGCGCGGGGTCCTTCCTCTGCCGCACGATCGACTCGTAGAGCTTGCGCGCCTCGTCGCGGTCGAGGATCTTGCCCTCGTGCTCCTTCTCGCCGACGAACATCGAGAACTTGTGGATCGCCGCGCCTTTGGGGAGCGGGAAGATGTACGTCCCCTCCTCCTGGCGGCTCGTCTCGTTGTGGAAGATCTGGTCCACCTTGGTGGTCGCCGCCTGGCCGTCGATGAAGACATCGACGTGGTGGTACTTCACGGAGAAGACATTCTGCTCCGGTTGGTGGACCGGCACCATGAACCCGTCCGCCTGCGCTGAGACAGCGATCGCGCAGAGTGCGGCGAGGATGACGCCCGTTCTGAAAAGCTGTGTTTGTCTATGCATGGAAATCGCCTCCTGAGAGCCCGGCTTGGCTTTCTACCCTCTTTAGACACGCCTTCGGCGCGGAACCTTCACAATCCAACTCAGCCCCGTAACACGTCACCCTGAACCGCACACGTCACCCTGAACCGCACACGTCACCCTGAACCGCACACGTCACCCTGAACTCGGTTCAGGGTCTACCGCCGAGGATGGATGCTGAACCAAGTTCAGCATGACGACCGCGCGACGCGGAACCTTCACAAAGGACTACCGACAACGAATACCGAACGAATAGACGAATGCGCTGCCGGCGGCCGTCAATTCGTTTATTCGTTCGGTATTCGTTGTCGATGAGCGTGGGCTGAGCTGGATTCTACTGATGTCAAAACATCCGAAGCGGGGCAAATCGAGCCTGAAATCCCACGCGAGTCACCGGCGTCGGAGGCGTTCCGGCGGCGACCGGGGCTTCGGCGAGGCAATCGCGCGCGCCACCGGTGAATCAGGACACGTGAGGGGCTACTAGGAAGGTACCCGGAATGCGAGCAGCGGAATCCGAGAACCTCGAATACAAGACATCCCTGAGCGAAGAGAAGGACGCAGTCGTGTCGATCGCGGCGTTTGCGACCGCAGGCGGCGGCACGATCGTTTTCGGACTTGACCCGTCCGGCCAACCAGTCGGTGTGACCATCGGCGCAAACACGTTGGAGAACCTTGCCAACATCATCAAACGCAACACCGATCCCCCTCAGTTCCCCAGCATTTCGGAGCATGTACAGGACGGCAAGACCATCATCCAGGTCGAAGTGTACAAGAGCCCCGAAGTCCCCGTGTTCGCCTATGGCCGTCCGTACAAGCGCGTCGGAAGGACCAATCAGCGCTTGTCCAGCGTAGAGGTCAAGCGACTATCCGTGGAAAGCCAGGGCATGACTTGGGATATGCTGCCGTGCGCAGCCGCGACCGAAGCAGATATCGCCCCTGAACTGGTCAAGCAGTACGTGGACGACGTCGACCATGTGCGTGGACTTCGATTCCCAGAGACCCTATCCACACATGACGTACTCAGCAAGTTGCGCTTGCTCGAAGGTGACACCGTTACAAGGGCGGCAATCTTGCTGTTCGGCAAGGATCCCCAGGGGTTCCTACCCCAATCGGCGTTAAGGTGTGCTCGGTTTCGTGGAGTTGATAATCAAGATTTCCTGGACATGAAGGTCTTTGCGGGCAGCTTGTCCTCCCTTATCACGGAAGGAATGCTCTTTGTAGAGCGACACACTTCTACTGCAGTGGAGATCTCAGGCTGGAGACCGGATCGCGTAGAGAAGGGCGAGTATCCCGCAGAAGCCATACGTGAGGCACTGGTGAATGCGATCTGTCATCGTGATTACGCCGACACCGGGAACGTGCAGGTCCGCATCTTCGACGATCGGTTGGAAGTGTGGAATCCCGGCATTCTGCCTGAAGGATGGGATGTCGGCCTCTTGCGGCAGAGTCATCCCTCGAAGCCCAGGAACTTGAGGATTGCCGATTGCCTGTATCGTGTCGGCATCATTGAGCAGTGGGGCACCGGCACCCAGCGTATGATCAGAGAGTGCGTAGAGAACGGCTTGCCTGAGCCGGAGTTTGAAGAGAGTGGCGGTTTCTTCGTAGTGCGTTTCTCCAAGGCAGTTTCGCCTGTTCCGTCAGACACGTCTGGTATCAAAGAGCGTCAGGCACGGGCTCTGGCGTTGATGGCGAGGCAAGGTTCCATCTCGCGATCCGAGTACGCCGTGTTGAATGCGGTCACGGTAAGGACCGCCAGCAGCGATCTGAGGGATCTGGTCGACAGAGGGATGATCGCACCACTGGGTAAGGCAAGGGGACGATCCATGCGCTATAGCGCTGGGGATGGGTAGACTTGCCATGTCTGTCCTTTCCTGATTGTTTCCTGATTGTTTCCCGATTATTTCCCGATTGTATCTCGTTTCCTCTGTTGTCGCCATCAGTAGTGCCCCCTGCTGGCATCAGCTCGATGTCCATATTGTGTCCCGTTATGTCCTGTTGGTGTCCCGTTTACTCCCTGCTCTCGCGCTCTTGCCCAATCCCCCTGCGCATGGTATCCTGAGAGCGGAGGAGCGCCAGATGTCCAATCAGCCAGACTGGAAGTACAATGAGTTCAAGCAGATCGGCACTGACTACGACTCCATCGCCGAAGTCGAGGCCTACGATCGGCGCATGCAGAGCCTGCGCGATGTGGCCCAGGAGACTGAGAGCATCCTAGCAGCCCTGGGCGTCAGGCCGGAGAGCACCATCCTGGAGATCGGATGCGGCACGGGTGAATTCGCCATCCGGGCGGCGGCCCGGTGCGCCAAGGTCTATGCCGTGGACATATCCGAGATGATGCTCGAATACGCTCGGCAGAAAGCAGATGCCAGAGGAGTGAGCAACATCGAATTCAGGAGGGCAGGATTCCTCACTTTCGAGTGCGAGCCGGTAGACGCCGTGGTGACCCAGCTCGCGTTGCACCACCTTCCGGACTACTGGAAGGCGGTCGCCCTCCGCAGGGTACACGATGCGCTGAAGGACGGCGGCAAGCTCTTCCTCAGGGATGTCGTCTTCCCGGGGGACGTTCGCAATCATGGTGACGTCTTCAGAGAGTGGATAGCCAGTGCCCAGGCGAAGGCCGGGGATACCATTGGCCGTGAGATAGAGGCCCACATCCGGGATGAGTACTCGACCCTTGACTGGATCATGGAGGGCCTGCTGAAGACCTCGGGGTTTTCCATCATCAGCATAGATGGTTCAAAGGGGCTCTTCACGACCTATGTCTGCGCGAAAAACGATTAGGGAGGATACCTATGTTCAAGATGATTGCCTTGCTTCTGCTGTTCGCACTACCATTGACCGCCGCCGATGTGCCGAAGAGCGTCTCGGCGAAAGATTTCGGCGCGAAGGGCGATGGGGTCGCCGATGACACCGCCGCGATCCAGAAGGCGCTCGACTCGGTTGCGCCCGGTGGCGGAGTCGCGCATCTCGCGGCCGGATCATACCGGATCACGGATTCACTGAAGGTCCCACAGGGAGTCACGCTCCTCGGCGAGGGAGCGAGATGGGAAGGCGGCGCGACCCAGCTCGTCATCGAGAAGCCGGGGTTCGTGGGAGTGAAGCTCGGGCACGCGGCTCGGCGTCAAGGGCTTGGCGATCCTCTACCCGAACAACGCCGACAACGCCAATCCGACGCCCTATCCACCCGCGATCGAATGCGGCGGCATCAACCCCTCGGTCGAGAACATCGCCTTCGGCAACGCGTGGATCGGCGTCTCGACCCCTCCCGGCGGCGGGAACGCGGGCCAGGGGATGTTTCGCGACCTAACCGGCTTCGTGCATCACGTGGGTATCCACCTCTCCGGCTGCCGGGACGTCAACCGCATCCTGGACGTCCACTGGTTCGTCGGCGGCAAGGACACGCCCGGCACGCAGTCGTACTACCGCAAGAACCGCGTCGGCTTCGAGTTCGGCGATGTCGATGGCGTCCTGATGGACCGCTGCTTCATCATCGGCGGCAAGACGTTCCTCCACCAGTTGCCGCTGAAGGACACGCCGGACGGATCGAAGGCGGGCGCGCACTCGCTCGGCTTCCAGATCGATGAGTGCTGGATCGAGGATGTCGACAACGGCTTCATCTTCGAGGGCGCATGCGGATTCACGATCAACAGCTCGAACATCCTTGTCCGGGAGAACGGCTTCGGGGTGAAGGTAAATGCGAACAGCCTGTTCTACAACGCGGTTATCGAGGGAGTTCAGGTGCGAGGATTCGGGAAGCCGTTCACCGGCTTCGAGTTCAACTGCTCGAACCCGCATCCGCGCAACCGCCTCGTGATCGCCGACTCCCAGGTGACGGACGGCGCGCCATCGGTGCATCTCATGGCCGGCTCGCAGAGGGCGCAGCTCCACGACAACGACCTCACCGGCGTCGAAGGCCATCCCGCTGTTCTGATCGACAAGGGCGCGGACCTCTTCACGATCACGAACAACATCCTCAGCGGCAAGATCGAGGACAACTCGGAGACGACGAAGAAGACGATCAGCGGGAACGTGGAGGAATAGGATGCCGTAAACAGTGTGGGAGGTGACCCATGAGCAGCATCAAACGCTTCGCGAAGATAAGCTACCCATACGTGCTGCTTGCACTGGCAATGCACGTGGGAGCGATCATTCTCTGCTGCGTTAGGTTCGATAGCCTGGATCTGAGGACATTCCTACTATACGCTGGGACCTGGACGTTGGCGCTGATTGTTATTGCGATCCGGCGGTTCAAGCTATGGAAAGCGGTGATCTATCTTCTCCTGCTCGTCTCTGTCTACTTCGTCTGGACGGATCCTTACAACCCTCGCAGCCCGTTCCTAGCCGACCTGAACAGCATCAAGCCCGGCATGACTGTCGCTCAGGTGGAAGGCATGATGAAGTCCTACCGAGCATGGGGCGGCGAGTCGCGGGGGGCCACGCGGGTGATTGTCTATACCCACCGAAACCTGTCCGGATGGCGACAGAATTCGTACGGTGGCGATCTCGGTAGTGTGGTGTTCAAGAATGGCGAGGTCGCGAGAGTAGAATTCAGCCCCGACTAGTGTCCAGCTGGATACGCCTCAGTCGCTCCAGCAGTTCGGCCTTGCCGATCCGGTAGCGCCAGCCGCGCTCGGTCTCGCCGCAGACTGTGAACCCCATCTTGAGCACCAGCTCCGGGGAGAAGGGGTTGCGCTTGTTCGCGTAGGTCAGCACGGTGTCACATGGAATGCGCTCGATCTCGCTCAGGAATTTCGCCAACAGCCGGCGGAAGGTGACGCCGTTCCCTCGTGATTCCGCCTCAATCTGCATCTCGTCGATGCTGATCGTTCCCACACGTTCATCGACCGAGTAGAGCATGAACCCTCTCAGCCGATCACCCTCCTGAACGATCACGTGGCGGATGTCCTCATCCCGAATACGTCGCTTCCACGCGCTCATCCACTCGTAGCACATATCGTCATATGCGCCCGGCAGAGGAACTATCTGCTGCATGTTGGCATGGAGCAGCACGTACATGCGGCTGAGGGTATGTTCGTCGCGCATGGAAAGCCTTCGAGAGGAGTATGGGGTTGGGAGACGCCCATACTCCCACACCCCCATACTCCCTTACTCTGCTAGAGCTTCCAGCCCTTGCGATACGGCATGTTGATGAACTCGTCTGCCTTCGGGCAGCCGATCGCCCGCATGGCCTTCGAATCCCAGTAGATCGGCTCGCCGACCAGGACCGCCAGGTTGCCGAGCAGCGCGAACTCCGTCAGCGCGGACGCGTAGTCGAAATTCGACATCGCCGGCTCTCCACCCCTGCACGCGCGCAGCCACTCCGTATAGTGACCCGGCGAGCGGGGGAGCGTCGGAACGGGCTTCTTGTAACCATCGTACTTCGCGGCCGGCAGCAGCTCGTAGCGGGATCCGTAGTCATCCGGCGTGTACAGGTAGCCCTCGTCGCCGATGATCACACAGCCGCTTCCCGGCATATCGCGACCCGGAAGGACACGGGAGGGTGGCTTCATGCCGCCGTCATACCAGGTCAACCGGTATGGCTGGAGCGCATTCGCGTGTGGGAACGTGTAGCGCACGACCGACTTGTTTGGATAGGCTTCGGCCGTCTTCCCCTGAACTTCCGCCTCGACAGAGATCGGGTTGCTGAGATCGAGGGCCATGAACGGCATATTCATCGTATGGCAGCCCATGTCCCCGATCGCGCCGCATCCAAAATCGACCCATCCACGCCAGTTGAACGGCAGGTACGTGGGATTGTACGGCCGCACGGGCGCCGGGCCGAGCCAGACGTCCCAATCGAGGTCCTTCGGGATCGGCGGGGTCTCGGTTGGGCGGTTCATCCCCTGAGGCCACACGGGCCGGTTCGACCAGATGTGTACCTCGCGGATGTTCCCGAGTGCGCCTGCCTTGATGACCTCGACCGCCTCCCGCAGACCGCTCTCGGCCGTGCCCTGGTTGCCCATCTGCGTGGCGACCTTGTATTTGCGCGCGGTGTCGCGCATCAGCCGCGCCTCATAGAGTGTGTGGGTGAGCGGCTTCTGGCAGAAGCAGTGCTTGCCCATGCGCATCGCGGTCACGGCGGCGATCGCATGGAAGTGGTCCGGCGTGCTGACGGTCACGGCGTCGATCTGGTCGCCCATCTCGTCGAACATCACGCGGAAATCGTGGTACCGCTTGGCATTCGGCCAGTCGCGAAACGCATCGCCGGCGCGCCCGAAATCGGCGTCGCACAGCGCCACGATGTTCTCGCCGGCCTGGGCGCACGGGCCGATGTCACTGTGGCCCTTGCCACCGCAGCCGATCCCGGCGACGTTCAGCTTCTCGTTGGCCTCATAGGCGAAAGCCGTCCGGCTATTGGTCAGAAACAGAATGCCCAACCCGCCGGCCGCGGCGCCTTTCAGGAAATCCCTACGTGTAGTTCCAGACATGTCAACCCTCCGTAGTTACATCTCCGCACCCGGCGTCTCCACCGGCTCACAGGAGCATTCCATGCGAGGGCAGGGGACTCCTGCTTGGGAGAATGGTTGATGGTTCATGGTTGATGGCTGATGGGGAATGGGAGGGCGAGGCTCCGTCCGAGCCGCGGGCAGACCGTAGGGGCCGTGCCTCTGTGCCGGCCCGATCTCACCGATCTCGGCCCTCACGGATATCCTCCAGCGAGTCCGGTCCGGACGAGGGTTCCAATGTTGCACGCCGTCGAGCCATGTTGTCCAGAGCTTGCAACCTCTGTTCCCGAAGCTCTTCATGCTTCAGCGCCTCCTCGATGAGCACAATCACCTGTGCGCTCAACGACCGGTGATTCGCCTTCGCGAGGTCGCGGAGCTTCTCGTAGAGATCGTCAGGGAAATTCCGAACATATAGCGTCGCCATGGTGTTCATCGACTCCTGCGAGGATTATAGCCGTTCCGCTTGCATTACGCAAGCGCTCTATCTCATCAGCGGGCTCAGGGAGCGGAGGCGGGCGACTATGGGCGGGAAGTGCTCGAGGACGAAATCGAGGTCTGCCTTGGTGGTGAAGCGGCCGAGGGAGAAGCGGATCGTGCCGTGCGCGATATCGAGTGGAAGCCCAATCGCCTTCAGGACGTGCGACGGTTCGAGCGACCCCGAGGTACACGCCGAGCCGCTCGAGGCCGCCACGCCGATCATGTCGAGGCTGAGGAGCATCGACTCGCCCTCGATGTACCGGACCGCGACGTTCACGTTGTTCGGGAGCCGCCTGGTGGGATGGCCGTTCAGCCGAATGCCCTCGATCCGCCCGACCAGCCCGCTGATGAGGTAGTCGCGCAAGTCGGAGATCGACCGCGCGCGCGCCTCGATATCCACCTGCGAGATCTCCAATGCCTTCGCCAGGCCGACGATCCCCGGGACGTTCTCCGTCCCTGCACGACGCTGGCGTTCCTGGGAGCCGCCGTGGATGATCGGGGCAATCCGCGTCCCCTTGCGGACGTAGAGCGCGCCGATCCCCTTCGGCCCGTAGAACTTGTGCGCCGTGAGGGTGAGCAGATCGACGCCGAGGTCGTCGACGTTCACCGGGATCGCGCCGACCGCCTGCACCGCATCCGAGTGGAGCAGAATCCCTCGCTCGCGGGTCACCTTCGATATCTCATCGAGCGGCTCGATCGTCCCGATCTCGTTGTTCGCGTGCATCACGGAGACCAGGATCGTCTTGTCCGTGATCGCCTTCTCGACATCGGCCGAATCGACGAGGCCGTGTTGATCGACCGGGAGGACGGTGGTCTCGACGCCGGCGGCCTTGAGGTACTCGCAGGTCTCGAGGACGGCATGGTGCTCGATGGCCGTCGTGACGATGTGGTTGCCCTTCTTCGCGGCTTTCGCTATCCCGATCAGCGCGAGGTTGTCGGACTCCGTGCCGCCGCTCGTGAAGTAGACCTCCGAGGCATCCGCGCCGATGATGCGCGCGACCGCATCCCGGCTCTCATCGAGCGCGCGCTTCGCCTCCTGGCCGAAGGAGTGCACGCTCGACGGGTTGCCGAACATCTCGGTCATGTATGGCCGCATCGCATCGGCGACCTCCGGCAGCACCGGCGTCGTCGCGGCGTAATCGAGGTATATTCGTCTCATGCCCTGATGTTAAAGCATCAGGCTGCGAATGTCAAAGCATGCTGAAGCAAGCTGACACCTTGCTGGGTAAGAACAGGGTATGCCAAAGACCATCTGGACCGTGGGACATTCGACCCGAACCATCGACGAGTTCATCGCCCTCTTGAAGGGCTTCGATATCGAAGTCGTGGCGCATGTCAGGACCATCCCGCGCTCCCGGAGAAACCCTCAGTTCAACCGGGACGAGCTGGAGCGGGTACTTCCCGAGGCCGGGATCGAGTATGCGTACCAGGACCACCTCGGCGGGCTGCGGCATCCCCGGAAGGACTCGACGAACACTGCCTGGCAAGACGAGGGCTTCCGAGGCTACGCGGACTACATGCAGACGCCCGCGTTCGATGAGTCGCTGGAACGGCTGATCGAGCTTGCCGAGCGGAAGCGCACGGCGATCATGTGCGCGGAGGTCCTGCCGTGGAAGTGCCACCGGTCACTCATCGCCGATGCACTCGTCGTCCGTGGCTTCGACGTCATCGAAATCATCGGCGAGGGGGAATCCCGCCGGCACAAGATGACCCCCTTCGCCCGGGTCGAGGGCGTGAAGGTCACATATCCTGACGTTGAAGCATCAGTCTAGCAGCCTGTCCATGAAATAACCTCTGGCGCAAGGTGCCAGGTATGTAGTAAAATACGGGTATGAGCAAGCCATACCTTCCTTATCAACCTGACCAGATATTGCTGTTGCCGCCCTTGATGTCGGAGTGGCTGCCCGAGGGACATCTCGCATACTTTGTGAGCGATGTCGTAGACAGTCTCGACCTTTCCGCGATATACGCCTCATACGAGAAAGAGGCCCGAGGAGCGCCGCCGTTCCATCCGGCAATGCTTACAAAGATCATATTCTACGGTTTGTGCCGGGGAGTGTATTCATCTCGAAAGCTCTCCCTGGCCACGTATGAAGATGTAGCCTTCCGGGTGCTTGCGGCAGGAAATCATCCCGACTTCCGCACGATAAGCGAGTTCAGGAAGAGGCATCTCAAGTCCCTTGCGGACCTGTTTGTGCAAGTGCTCAGGCTATGCGCAAGCGCCGGGCTTGTGTCGATGAAACACATAGCCATAGACGGAACAAAGCTGCTTGCCAACGCAAGCAAGCACTCCGCCATGAGCTACTCTCGGATGGTCGAGAAAGAAAAAGAGCTTCAGGCTGAGATCGAGGCGCTCCTTGCGAAGGGTCTTTCTGTGGACGACCAGGAAGACGCGGAATATGGTCTTGACCGCCGAGGAGACGAACTCCCGGAGGAACTCGCAACCAGAGAGAAGCGGCTCGCCAAGATCAGGGAAGCAAAAGAAGCGCTGGAGCGCGAGGCCAAAGAGCGAGCATCAGCCGAAGAAGCGATGCGAGCCCAAGAGAAGGCGGAGCAGGAAGCATCCGGGAAGAAGCCTCGCGGCAGAGAGCCGGGGCCCGTAAAGACAGAGCCGGAAGGGAAGGCACAGCGGAACTTCACAGACCCGGAAAGCCGGATAATGAAGGACGCAAAGAAAGCCTTCGTGCAGGCATACAACGGACAAGCTGCGGTAGACGCAGATCATCAGATTGTAGTGGCGTGTGATCTCACGAACCAGGCAGCGGACTCACCGCATCTTAGTGACATGATCGAGGCAATCAAGGAGAACACCGGAAAGAAACCGGAAGAACTATCCGCCGATGCCGGATACTTCAGCAGCGACAACATAGAGATGGTCGAGCAGCAAGGGATCGACGCTTATATACCGCCTGACAGACAACGTCATGGCAAAGAGCCGACGGCGCCTTCCTGCCTTGATCCGGCAAAGCAATCCGCCGCAGATCGCCAGAGAGCAAAGCTCTTGACTCCTCTTGGCCGAAAGATCTACGGGAGGCGGAAGGAGACGGTAGAGCCGGTGTTCGGCCAGATCAAGAGCGCACGGAACTTCCGAGGCTTCCTACTCCGAGGCCTTGCGAAAGCGAAGTCGGAGTGGACGCTTGCGTGTCTTGGGCACAACATGCTGAAGCTATACCGATACGGCGACCGGAAATCGATCTTCGATACGTAGATATATGACCTGGATCAGGCTGATTATCAAGGTACAAGGGGTCTTTACAGACCCTCGCCGGAAATCCGGCGAAAAACACTATCGAACAGCAGCCAGCGCGACCCCGCAGATGGGAAACTCACCCACATAGCGGGGAATTCTCAGACAGGCTGCTAGCAATCGTCACTCAGGAGTCACCCACCGCCGCCTGAACTCCCTCCACTCGGAGTCGGAGGTTGTCCACTCGGCATACACCGCGGCCCCCACCTTGCGCCGATCGTCTCCATTCAGCCTGGCAACCCCGGCCTGCAGTCCGCTGATCGCAGTCCCGACGTTCTCAACCCGCCGTATGTGGGCCAAAGACCCCTTCTCGTAGGTCGGGATGCCGATCAGCAGGTCATCGACACCGTTTGCCACCGACCATTCGACGATCCAGGCGATATCCCGGCCGTAGAGTCCGGGCAGCGGGATGCCGGAATCGTAGGCCATCACGGCCACCTGGTCCACCTGATGAGCCACTTTGAGGAAATAGTCACGATTCCAATACCCAGGATTCGTTGCGACCCTTTCGGCAATCCACACCATGGCCGAAACCGGCGACGGCTTTGAGGCTGCAACGGACAGGACGGCGCCTCGCTTCCGTGTCACGAGGTGAGTTGTCTCTAGCAGCGCGATGAAATCTCGATCGCCGCTGTGGATCGGCTCGATGTCGTAGTGTATGCCGTCGAACCCGAGGTCGAGCAGCCACTCCGCGGTGCGGATGATCGCGGACCGGGTCTTAGCTGAGGAGATATCAAGCGGCCCGCCTCCCCTGCGCTCGACCTGCCCGAGCCACGCCTGCAGTCGCACCTCCGGGGCAAGCTTCTTCATGCTGGCGACGAAGTCCCTGATAGCCCGCGCCTTGTTCCGATCAATGGTACCGTCCGCCAGCAGAGGGCCTGTGTGGACGTAGGCATCGCTCATCTTCATCTCGGTGAGCAGGAGTGCAAGGTCCCGATACTGGGCTTCCGAACGCGGTTCGCCCACCCATGCGTGCCGGATCCAGAGTGCATTATGTCCCTCGGAGGTGACAGCGGGCACGCGGGACCTGAAGGTGAATTCCTCGGCGATGATGAGCAAGCCGATCACGAGCAGGAAACCGGCGATCGTGAGTAGCCGCTTCCGAGTGAGCCGGCCTTTCTTGCGAAGTCTCGGTAAGTTGGACATCTCTCTCAGTCCGGGCCTTCCGTGACGATTGAGCGCTTGCGTCGGAAGCGGCGGGCGATCTGGCCCCAGACCTCGGCGGCCTCCTGCACCTTCAGGAGCGCCACCAGTCCCGCATAGACCAGTACCCCGAGTCCGCCGGCGACGAGCACGCCGATCGAGGCGCCGGACCGCAACGAGGTGTCGAAATGACCGCCGACCATCCGGAACGCGTACCACGCCACTCCGCCCGCCGCCAGCGACGCGAGAGTCACCTTTGCGAACGAATGAATGATCAGCCCGCCGTTCAGCCCGCCGAGCCGACGACGGAGGAGTTCCATCATGATCGTGAGGTGGAGCGCCACCGCGATGGAGGTCGCAAGCGCGAGCCCGCCGTGTCCGAGCGGCTTCATCAGCAGCCAGTTCAGGGGAATAAATATGAACGTCACGATCGTTCCGCTGATCACCGGCACCATCGACTCCTGCAGGGCATAGAACCCGCGGGAGGCAACCGCCTGCCCGGCCCACGCCGCGAGCCCGATCGAATAGAAGATCAGCGCGTAGGCCACATACGGCGCGTCCGACGGTACGAACTCCCCGTGCTGGAAGAGCATCCGAACGATCGGCGTTGCAAGCACGATCATCAGCACCGACGACGGTACCGTCAGGAAGAACACGCCCCGGAGCCCGAAGTTCAATCCGTCGCGAAGCTCGCGCATCTCATTGCGGGCGGCCTGCGCGGCGAGGGTGGGGAACAGGGCCACCGCGGAGGCCTGCGCGAATACCCCCAAAGGCATCTGCATCAGCCGATTTGCGTAGTTCAATGCCGCGACCGCTCCCTCGCTCAGGGTCGACGCGAAGGCCCGGTTGATGATGACATCGACGTATGGAAGCGAGAGCCCGAGCATCACCGGGAGCGCGAGCTTCCCGACCTTCACTACGCCGGGGTGACGCAGGTAGAGGCTCGGACGGAACTTTGCGCCGAACCTGCGCGCGACCAGGATCTGCAGCAGGAAGTTGCCGACGAACGAGCCGACGAGCACGCCCCAGGTCAGTCCCACGATGCCGAGCTGGCCTGCCAGGAACAGCCCGCCGCATATGATGCCGACGTTGTAGATGATCGGACCGAGCGCGGGTGTGACGAAGTGCTGACGCGAGTACAGCGTCGCCATCACGAGCCCGCCGATAAGGAAGAACATCTGAGCCGGCAGGACCACTCGTGTTAGCAGGACGGAAAGATCGAAGAGTTCGCGGTTCTTCAACACGCCGGGCGCCACCAACGGCAGCAGATGAGGGGCCAGGAACTCGCAGACGACTATCAGCACGACCAGGACGCCGAAGATGAACGTGCCGACGATGCTGAATATCTTCCACGCCTCCTTCTCCTCGCCCTTGGTCAGGTATTCGGTGAACACCGGGATGAATGCGGCACTCAATGCACCGCTCGAGAGCAGGAAGTAGAGGAGGTCCGGCAGTTGGAAGGCGATGCCATACGCATCCACCTCGAGGCCGACGCCGAACTTGCTGGCGATAACCATCTCCCGGACGACGCCCAGGATGCGGCTCAGCAAAATGGCCACCATCATGATGCCGGCGGCCTTGGTTACGGTCTTGGTGGTGGTGGACATGACGGGACTAAGTATAGGTTTCCGGCCCAGTGGTGTCAATGTGGCGCAAAGGGATAGGGGTTGGTGGTTGATGGTCAATGGTGGTGGCCTCCAGATGCAGAAGTTCCATTGGCCATCAACCACTAGATTAGACGACTGGATTCAGGAAAAGTTTCATTGAAGGTGGCTGCCATTGACAATCTCGACGCGAACCGTTACAGTAGACATCGTTCCGAGTGTCCCGCACAAAGGGGAGTAGCACGCCGCCGACCGGCGGTGCGGATGGGGTCAACACCACGCCCACTGGGCTGGTCCCTCCTGCAACCTGCAAGATTGGCTGCAATGCAAGACCTTTGGCTCCGTCGGCCGTGCCGATGCGTTTGCCAAGGGTCTTTTTGGTGAGATCAGGGAGTAATGATGCCATGGTATTCTTGGAGTTCACCGGCCTGCTGTTACTGATTATGTTCGCCGCGTATCTGCTCAGTCACGGAGCAGAAGTCATGGCCGACAAGTGGGGCACAACCATCGCAGGGAGCCTCATCCTCGGCCTTCTGACGACACTCCCGGAGTACACGTTCGTGTACTGGGCCTCGGTGAAGGGCCGCTATGACATGGCTATCGGGTCGGCAATCGGGGCCTGCACTCTGCTCGTCACGCTGGGATATGGGCTCGTGATTCTGGTCGCGACCACGAAGCTCAGCCGAAAGCCGGTCCCCAATATCAGACTGACCAAAGCCACACGCGTTGACGCGGCGTTCCTGCTCATTACCGCGCTCGTAGCGTTGCTCTTCGTCTGGAACGACAGCGCGCTCAGCCTCTTGGAAGGCATCATCCTTGCCGCGGTGTTCCTGACCTACGTGGTGTTGGTCGTCACGATGTGCGGCAAGCACGGGGAGGAACTGCTGCATGTTCCGCACCGAAAGCTCTTCATCGCGCTCGGACAGATACTGATCGGTGGAGCGGTGATCTTCCTGGTATCGGAGCCGTTTGTTGATACCATGATCCTCCTGGCGCAGGCGTTCAACGTGAGCCCGGTGGTGATCGCGATAGTGCTCGGACCGATCGCCTCGGAGATGCCGGAGAAGATGACGGCATACATCACTGTGTGGAGGAACGGCAAGCTGGCGCAGCTCTCGATCTCCAATTTCATCGGGTCGAAGGTGAATCACAACAGCCTGCTGCTCGCCATCATCCCGTTTGTCGGGTACGCCAAGCAGCACGGGAAGATCCCCGGCCTGATGTCGCCCATGTTCCTCGTGATGACCATCATGACCGTGTTCGTCTCGGCGATGTTGGCAAGAGGGCGCATCGAGCGATGGAATGGAGCGGTCCTGGTCGCGTGCTACATTGCGATCATGATCCTGGCCGTGCAGACCACTGCGACCATTACGCACTAGTCCCGGCATTGCGCTCGTTGCCGTCGTCCAGGCAGACGGACTGCACGCCTATCCGGCGCTCGTCGCAATCCTTCACAAAGATCATCACCAGAATGAAGCAGACGGTGAGGGCGAGCGCGCTGACGGCGAACGGAGAGTAGTGAGAGTTCAGGTCCAGGCCGATGAAGCCGCCGATCCGCACCTTCTCGTAGAGATGAGACCCCAGCACCGTCCCGACGACCGCGCCGATCCCCTGAGCGGTACCGAGCGCCCCCACTACAGCGCCTCGTACCCGGGGCGACGACATGTCCGAGACCAGTGCGAGCCACGCCGGCATCGCGATCACGAACCCTACTCCAAGCAGCATCCCGACCATGGCGAACTGCAGCGCTGAGTGGGACACCAGGACCGCCCACATTGCGACGGCGGCGAGTGCGATGCCGAGGCGCACGGAACGAGCCTTCCCCCAGCGGTCGCCCAGGCGACCTGCCACCAGGCTCGCGACTGCCACTGCGATCGCGATCGGCAGCACCAGCACACCGAAGCCGGTCTCGTTGAGTCTCAACTCGTCCATAGCGAAGTACTTCACGATCGGGATGAGCAGGCCGACACCGAAGAACGCGATGAAGGCCGTGAGCATCATGTCCGGCACGGCCCTGATCCCGATTGAAAGCTGGGAGAGTCGGAAACCCTCTTCGTGAACGTCGTCGGATTCCATCTCCTCCCTGGACCTGTGCGGCGTCAGGAACCAGGCGACGAGCGCGGTGGCCAGGAAGAGCACGCTCACGAGATAGAACGAGGCGAGTTTGGATCCCGTGAGATCGTTGGCCAGCCCGCCGAGTAATGGGCCCAGCGCCACTCCGCTCATATAGGTCACGGTCATGGCGGACATCGCCATAGTGCGCTTCTCCTGGGGGACGCTCCCGCTGATGGCGGCGATCAAAGTCGGCCAGATGGCGGCGGCAGCCACTCCGTCGAACGCCCTGAGCACCAGTAGATACGGTAGCTTGGTCGTGACGGTCATGATCAGCGCCGTGACGCACGAGATCAGCGCGCCGACCACGATCAGTGGCCGCCTGCCGAGCCGATCGCCCAGGGATCCCATCGGCGACTTGAACATCGCCTCGACGACGAGAAACGTCCCGATGACTATTCCCACCTGAGCTTTGAGGCCGATATGCTGCGCGTACGGCGGGATGGCGGACTGGTTCAGCACCGCATATGCCAGTTCCGCCACCGCCGATACTACGCCTAGATATATGAGCGTGTGATAGGTCTTGTAGAACGGACCATATCTCGCCAGGAGCTTTGACAATGTGCTCTCCGCAACAACTCGAATCCTGTCATCCTGGGCACACCGTCAGTCCTGAGTGCGCCGGTGAATGACGGCGTGTATCGAAGGACGGCCTTGTTGCGCCGAGCCGTCCTTCGATACACGCCGTCATTCACCGGCGCACTCAGGACTGACGGTGTGCTTTTGTCGCCAATCGTCTGCGCTGCAGAACGCAATGGAGTTGCCTGGCATGACAGCAGCGTGATCATGCAGCGATCACTGCCCTACTTTATCTGGACTTCCTTGCCGACCTCGGACGACTTGTAGATCGCGTCGAGGATCTTCGCAACCATCAGGCCGTCCTCACCGGGCACGGGCGACGGCTTCTTCGTCTGGATCGCGTCGATGAACGCGTAGATCTCGGCCTCGTGCGTGCCTACGTTCGGCAGGCTCACGGGCGTCGTGTCTATCAGCGTGCCGTTCTCCTCACGGAACATCTTGAGCGGGTCCAACTGCAGGCCGCCCTCCGTGCCGAGGATCGACGTGTTGAAGATGTCCTTCTCGATGTTCGCGCAGAAGCTCGACTCGAGCACGAGGGTCGCGTCATTCTCGAAACGGATCAGGCCGACTGCGAAGTCCTCGACCGTGTAGTTGTCGTAGTCCCACGGACCCCAGGTGTTGAAGGTGCCCTTCTTCTTGCCGAACTTGGTGTAGGTCTTGCCGGACGCCGCGACGGGCTTCGGATGGCCCATCAGATGCAGCGTGAGGTCGAGCGCGTGGCAGCCGATGTCGATGAGCGGTCCGCCGCCCTGCTTCTCCTTGTTGATGAAGACGCCCCAGCTCGGGACGCCTCGACGCCGGAGCGCCTGAACTCGCGCGTAGTACGGCTCGCCGAGCAGGCCCGCGTCCACGAACCGCTTGAGTGCCTGCGCGCCGGAGTTCCATCGCCAGCAGTAGGCGATCATCAGCTTCTTGCCGGACGCCTTCGCGGCGTCGACCATCTTCTGGCCTTCTTTGGCATTGAGCGCGATCGGCTTCTCGCAGATGACATGCTTGCCGGCCTGGAGAGCCTTGATGGTCGGGTCCATATGCACGAAGTTCGGCGTGCAGACGTCGATCATCTCGATCTCTTTGAGCTTGAGCATGTCGTCGTACTTCTCGAACCTGAACTTCTCAGGAATGTTCAGCCGATCGCCGACCTTCTTCAGGGTCTCGAGGTTGATGTCGCAGGTTGCGATTACCTCGGCATCCGGGTGCTTCTCGTACGCCGGAATATGAACGCTCTGGCTGATCGACCCTGTTCCGATCAGCCCCACTTTGACCTTTCTTGCCACTTCGTATCCCCTTTCGTTATCTCATCGAGCGGCGCTCAGCCGCCCAGTCGTAGCCAAGACTTGAGCTGTAGAGGAGGCCTTCAACGGCCTCCCGCGGGCGGGCGTAGAAGCGCCGCCCCTACGGCATCGTTTCGGATTGCTTACGTTTCCTGCGGAATAGTCTCAGCAGGAGCCGTGGTATCGCAAGCAGACCCTCCATGATCCCCACGAAGATCAGTGTGAGTATCTCCTCGAATAACGCTCCCAGACAGCATCCCATGCTCGAATAACCCGTTATCCTGCATCCAGGTCAAACGTGATGTTGTTCAGTCCGTGATAGAAATTGCCTTGTCTGGCTGTGAAACGCAGTACGGAGTAATCCGGGTCTTCTACGCCCTGAGGGTAGTATATCTCGAAACCTTCATTCCACAGCATCTTCCGCGACTCGATATCCTGCAGGATCTCAACAACGCCCACGAGCATCAGGCCTTTGAATTCGTTCTCGTCCACGAAGTATATGCATGCTCTGTTGTCTTGCCTCAGCTGCTGCACTCTCTTGGAGGAAGTGTTTGTGCTGAACCAGAATCTGCCAATCCCTTCGTATTTCAGGTTCAACATCGCCTTGATGTTCGGAAAGCCGCCTTCTCCATTCGTTCCGAGCATGGCGATCTTCGACTTCTCGATCAGTTCCAATCCTTGGGTAATCGCTTCCTGTTCATCCATTACAGTCTAGCCCTTGATCACTCCCATCGGCTTCATGCGGGCGACCTTGCGGGAGATGCCCGTCTCCTGCGCTGTATCGACGACGAGCGAGACATCCTTGTACGCCCCGGGCGCTTCCTCGGCGAGAGTGCCCCGGCTCGCGGCCTTAACGATGATCCCCTTCTTCGCCAGTTCATCCTGGATGTCCGAGCCGCGCGCGCTCTTCGTCGCAGCCTTCCTGCTCATCAGGCGGCCCGCGCCGTGGCACGTCGAGCCGAACGTCTCCGCCATCGCCTGCTCCGTGCCGACCAGCAGATATGAGTACCGCCCCATGTCGCCGGGAATGAGCACCGGCTGGCCGATCCCCCGATACTGCTCCGGCACGTCCGGATGGCCCGGCGGGAACGCGCGAGTCGCGCCCTTGCGGTGGACGACGACCTTCTTCCGGACGCCGTCGACCTCGTGCTCCTCGATCTTGGCGATGTTGTGCGCCACGTCGTAGATCTGCCTCATCCCCAGCTTGTGCGGCCCCTTGCCGAACACGTGCGAGAACGCTTCCCGGGTCCAGTGAGCCATCGCCTGACGGTTCGCCCACGCGTAGTTCGCGGCGCAGGCCATCGCCGCCAGGTACTGCTTCCCCTCCGGCGATTTGATCGGCGCGCAGGCGAGCTGGCGGTCGGGCACAGTGATGCCGTACTTCTTCATCGCCTCCTGCATCACGACCAGGTAGTCGTCGCACACCTGATATCCGAGCCCGCGCGAGCCGCTGTGGATCATCAGGACCACCTGCCCGACGTGGTCGATCCCCATGATCGCCGCCCGGTCAGGATGGTAGATCTCGTCGACGTACTGAATCTCCAGGAAGTGATTCCCGCTCCCGAGCGTGCCGACCTGCGGTTGCCCGCGCTTGATCGCCTTGTCGCTGACCGCCGCCGGATCGCGCCATCTCGAGCTGTCCATGCTCCTCGGTGACCTCGATATCCTCTGCCCAGCCGTAGCCCTGCTCGACCGCCCACTTGCCGCCCCTGCGCATCACGTCCCGGAGCTGCTGCTCGTTCAGACGGAGACGACCCTCAGAGCCGACGCCCGAGGGGATGTCGCTGAACAGGGCGTTCACTAGGTCCTGCATCTTCGGCTCGACCTGCGCGCGCTCGAGGTCGGTCCGAAGCATCCGGACGCCGCAGTTGATGTCGTAGCCGACTCCGCCGGGCGAGACGACGCCGGTCGTCGAAGTCCATCGCCGCCACCCCGCCGATGGGGAAGCCGTAGCCCCAGTGGATGTCCGGCATCGCCATCGACCGCCCGAGGATGCCCGGCAGGAACGCGACGTTCGCCACCTGCTCCGGCGCCTGGTCCTCCCGGATGCTCGCGAGGAGACGCTCGGAGGCGTAGATCATGCCGTCCACGCGCATGCCCGGCTTGTACGACTTCGGTATGAGCCAGCGGTCCTCGCCGGCTTTTTGCAGCGGCCCATTCCACTCAGGCATATGTCCTCCGGAGAACACAGAAGCACGGAAGGGAAAGGAATGGAGGAATGGTTTGTGGTTTGTGGAAAAACCATTGATCATTCCTGGCCTTCCGCTTTTCCCTCTGTGTTTCTGTGTTCTATCCCTTCCAATCGCTCTGCTCGAATTCGGACCAGACGCGGCCGTAGACCTCGGCGGTCTGCTCGGCGATGTGCGTCCAGTTGAACACGTCGGTCACCTTCCTGTACGCATTCTCGACCATCATCTTCGCCGTGTACGGGTTCTTCAGCATCTGACTTATCCCCCACGCCAGCGAGTCCGGATTGTCCGACCAGGCAGTGAGCCCGGCGACCCCGTGATCCACGACTTCCCGCAGGCCGCCCACGTCGGTCACGACAACCGGAACCCTCGCCGCCATCGCCTCGAGCGCCACGATGCCGAACGGCTCGTAGAGGCTCGGGTAGACCGCCACGTCGATCACGCTGTAAAGCTTGACGAGTGTCTCGTCATCGATGTACCCGGTAAAGTATACCCGATCGTTCAGTCCGAGTTCGTTCACCCGCCGGATCAGATGGTCCTTGTTCCCGCCGCCGACGATCACGAGCTTGCAGTCGTTGTACGCCTCGCGGATGATCGGGAGTGCCTCGATCAGGACCTGCACGCCCTTCTCGTGGACCATCCGCCCGACGAAGAAGATGATCTTCTCCTCCGGCTTGGCAAAGTAGCTGCGGAATTCGGCCTTGTCGAACTCGATATCGAACTTCTCGGGGTTGATGCCGTTCGGGATCACGTCGATCTTGTCCGGCGGAACTTCGAGGACGCCGGCGATCTCTTCCTTCATGTAGTCGCTGCAGCAGATGACGCGCCACGACTCGAAGGCGAGTTCCCGCTCGATGTCGTGGATGTAACGCTGGAGGTCGGTATGGATCCCACTGTTGCGTCCGTGCTCGGTGGCATGGATCGTCGAGACGAGCGGGATGTGATGCTTGTGTTTGAGGTTCTTGCCGCAGAACTGGGTGAGCCAGTCGTGCGCGTGCAGGACCGTCGGCGAGTTACGGGGGACGGAGTGCAACTCCATCCCCAACCCCCGGGTGTTGTCAGGGACGGAGCCGGAATATGAGTTGGGGATGGAGTTGCACTCCGTCCCCCGCAGCTCGGTGTTGTTGGGGATGGAGTTGCACTCCGTCCCCCGCAGCTCGGTGTTGTTGGGGATGGAGTTGCACTCCGTCCCCCGTAACTCGCCCTCCAGCAACTCATCGACCCGTTTCTCGATCGAGACGTTCAGATTATGGATCGAGTGGACGAAATCGTCGCCGGGAGCGGCGGCCACCCGGTGGACGCGGAGGTTTCCGTCCTTCTCATCGGCGGGCGCATCCGGATGCTCGCAGGTGACGACTTCGACCTCGACGCCGTTTGCCGCGAGCGCCTGGCTCAGGTCGTATACGTGCCTGGCGATCCCACCGACGATCTTCGGCGGGTACTCCCAGCTCAGCATCAGCACGCGCATGCGTTTCTCCCTAACGTAGCCTGGCCCTTGATGGGCATTCTTGCGGTATGCGTGTCGGACGCCCATAAAGGGCCAGGCTACGGCTCTGTAGCGGGCTCACTTGGGACTCCCAACTGGCGATCCTCCCCGATCCGGCACACCGGGCATATCCCCTCCGGATCGTTCTGGAGCGCGCCGCACGACGAGCACTCCGTCCAGCCGCGCCCGGTCTTCCACTTCTCGACGCGGGCGGCGGTTTCCAGCAGGCGTCTCACCCTGTCCGCAAGATCAGGAGGAACAGACCGAGCGGTCTCCTCCAACTCCCCAAGTTCCGCGTCCGTGAGCCGAATCCCTCCAAGATCGACGGCTTCCTCATCGTCGGCCTCGGGAGCGAGTCCACGAGACCGCGAGACGCGGCCGACCTTGAAGATGATCTCCTTGATGACCTTGCCGCCGAGTCGCTTGTTCAGGCGCGACATGATGTCGGCCTTCATGAAGGTGAGTTCGTTCGCCCAGACCGGGCTCTTGGTCGTGACGAAGAGCTTGCCCTCGGTGATGAACTCGGGCTGGGCGGCGGCGGACACCTGCTTCCCGACGATCTCGTCCCACACGAGAAGCGCGGTCTGCTCCTTGATCTTGGCTTCGAGTTTGTGGGCCTTGAGCGAATCCCCGAGGAACTTGCCGAGGCCCTGCATGCCGGCATTGATTCTCATGTGGCGCCCTTTGGAGTGCGGAAGCGAAGTCTGCCGTAGGGGCGATCCTTCAACGGTCGCCCGTTACAGGACCGTTGGGCGACCGTTGAAGGATCGCCCCTACGGCAGACTCCGCTTCCTCCACAACCATTCCCTTCCCGACCTTGAATACCTTTCCCTGTCTGACGAACTGCTCGTCGAAGAACTTGAGGCTCGTGGTGGTGGCGAATGTCTGGCAGCGACCGATAGTCAGCTCGAAAACGTGCGCCCGGCGATCCTCGTCCAGGTCGGTCATCACATCGTCCAGCAGCACGATCGGCGGCTCCTGGGCGGTCTCCTCCATCATCTCGAGTTCCGCCAGTCGCAGACTCAGCGCGACCGTCCGCTGCTGTCCCTGCGAGCCGTAGGTCCTGACATCCATACCATTCGCCGTGAAGACCATGTCATCCCTCTGAGGGCCGACGAGCGTGACACCACGGCGCAGTTCCTCGGACCGGACCTCCCGCAATCTGTCCGCGGAACCGCTCAGCGATCTCGGACGATTCGATCCTGCCGATGCTCGGCTTGTACTCGATGTCGAGGTTCTCCTCATCATCGGTGAGCTTCGAGTGGATCACCCTCGCCAGATCGGTCGCGCGCCTCAGGAATGCGAGCCGGCGTTCGAGGATCTGACTCCCGTAGAGCACGAGCTGCTCGTCCAGCACGTCTAGAACTCCATCGCAGGTTCCGCGCTGTGCGAGGTCGCGGAGAAGCTTGTTCCGCTGCTCCAAGACCTTTTTGTAGTTGACGAGGAGGTGGCAATACTGAGGCTGGAGTTGGCTGATCTCCAGATTGAGGAACTTCCGGCGCTCCGATGGCTCGCCGGCGACGATCTCCGAGTCCTGAGGGCCGATGAAGAGCGCGTTTACCTGGCCGAGAAGGTCCGCGAGTCGGGTCTGTCGGATCGTATTGATCTTGACCTGCTTCTTCTCCGTGCGTCCGATGACGACCTCGACCTCGATGTCGTTCTGCTCCCGACGCGCGACATCACCGACGATGCGCATGAAGTCCGCATCCCACAGGATCAGCTCAGAGTCCTTCCCTGCGCGCCACGATCGGGCAGTCGCGAGGAGATAGATCGCCTCCAGGATGCTCGACTTCCCCTGCGCGTTCTTACCCACGAGTATGTTCAGGCCCTCACCGGGATGCAGGGTGAGTTCCGAATAGCATCTGAAGTTCTGAATGCCGAGAGATCGAATATGCATGTCAGGTAAGAGGGTGGGTTATCCACCCATCCGAAACACATGAAAAGAGAATTCTGGTTAGTGGTTATGGTTATGTAAGGTCGTGGACATTGTTGATAACCACTGCGGATGGTCGGGGGCCAAACATGTCGGTTACAACTTCTCCGGTTTAGAACTTGCACAGGTGGGTATGTTTACAACTCACTCCCCGATTGTCAGCGACGGCGTGGCAAGCTATCGACTTTGCCGACGTTATCCACAGCCGGCATTTACCCACGGGCCCATCAACAGGCTACCAGGCCGGTTATCAACACCTTCGGCCCGTAGGGGAGGGCTTCAACGCCCTCCTGGGACGACCCCGATCCGCATACGGGAGGGCGTTGAAGCCCTCCCCTACGGGCCGGCCATACAGAGTCTAATATCTCCCAGCCCTCAGGTCATCCGCGAGCTGATCGACGGTTTGCTTGAGGGCATCATCCGCCTCCATGAGCTTCTTGACCCGTCCGCACGCATGCACGATCGTCGCATGGTCCCGCCCGCCGAACGCCTTCCCGATCGCGGCGAGAGGGAATGCCGTCAGCTCCCGGCAGAGATACATCGCCACGTGCCTCGGCGTGATCAGTTCCTTCCTGCGCGCCGAACTCACCAGGTCGTCGATGGAAATGCCGAATCGCTGGGAGATCACCCGCTGCACCGCGTCGATCGTCAACTCGGTGCACTTCTTCTCGATGAGATAGCGGTGGATGATCTCCTGCGCGGTCGCCGGTGTAAGGCGCGTCTTCATCAGCGAGCCGTACGCTATGAGTGTCACCAGTGCGCCTTCGAGCGCCCGGACGTTCGTCTGGATCAGGGTCGCGACTTCCAGAAGGACTTCGTTCGGCACCTGCGCTTCCTCCAGGTCGGCCTTTCTCTGCAGGATCGCTAGCCGCGTCTCGAAGTCGGGGGGCGCGAGGTCCGCGACGAGTCCCGACTCGAATCGGGAGCGCAGTCGTTCCTCGACGGGCTGCAGGTCTCTCGGCGCGCGGTCGCTCGAGATCACGATCTGTTTGCCCGTCTGGAGGAGCGCGTTGAATGTGTGGAAGAACTCCTCCTTGGTCCGCTCTTTCGCGGCCAGGAACTGCACGTCGTCGACCAGCCAGACGTCAATGCTTCGATACTTGCGCCGGAACTCCTCGGACCGGTGGTCTCGGAGCGAGGAGACGTACTGGAAAGTGAAGGTCTCGGCGGAGACATACGCCACCTGTTTCGCGGGTTGGGTCTCGATGACTCGCTGAGCGATCGCCTGGAGGAGGTGGGTCTTCCCCAGTCCGGATCCGCCGTACAAAAAGAGAGGATTGTATACCTTGCCCGGCCTCTTCGCCACCGCGATGCAGGCCGCGTGCGCCAGACGGTTACACGGTCCCTCGATGAAACTCGGGAAGTCGTACTTCTCGTTCAGAGGCTCGGAGAGCGTGCTGATGGAACTCTTTGCAGGCTGTTTCGCCGACTCCTTCTGCTGCACCTGTTCCGGCTTCGACTGCTGTTCAGGCGCGTTGACGAAAACGATCTCGATCTCACCCTCGATGTTCGCTTCGAGGGCGGTCTTGACCAGTTCAGAGTATTTCTGGAGGAAGATGCGGGCCAGTTCGCTCGCGGCCCCGATCGTGACCGTGACGCCGTCCGTGGCGATCGGTCTGGCGGTCCGGAAGAAGCTTTCGAAGCTCGGACGGTTGATCTCGGGGGCAAGCAGTTCCAGGGACTTCTCCCAGGCCCGCCTGAGAACCACAAGCGCATCGTCGTCTCCGAGATGGAGCTGGTCCTGCACTTCCTTTGCCTCCGAATGACCTCTCGTGGAACTCGCCCGCTAACGGACATGTCGGGCTGGTTCGGCCATTATAGCAAATCTACCGGAACCAGGTAAAACATTTTCTGGCGGTTGGACGTAGCTGGTTTTCCTTGATAGGTCACGGATGTCATTCGGCTGCAGGCCTCTGCTACCGAAGCATCGTGGTTGTTAGATGCGTTCGCCCTGATTCGGCTGTTGCGATACTTGGTAACAGTTCAGGCTTAGGGATTATTTTGTCTGTAAGAAGAAGGAACCTGCTGGGAGCGTCTCGAACCAAGGAGTGTGAGCGAGCAATCCAAGCCGACATACGAGGAGCTTGAGGCCAGGGTCAGCCAGTTGGAAGGTCTAGTTCCCCAACTCGTGGCGCGTATCGGCGACCTGGAGAAGGAGAACGAAGACCTTCGCGCCAGGCTTTCCGGCGGTGATGGCAGTTCCCCATCCGTGCCTGACTGGGTGAAGCCGAACCGCAAAGAGCGCCGGGCAGCTGAACGAAAGAAGCGCAAGAAGTCGTTCGTGCGCAGGCGGGAGACACCCACCCGTGTAGTCGAGCACGCGCACTCGAAGTGTCCGGACTGCGGCCGAGCGCTCACAGGGGGCACGGTAAAGAGACTCCGCCAAGTCATCGACATCCCCATCGTGCCTGTGGACGTAGTCGAGCACAGGTTCATCGCCAGAAGATGCGGATACTGTGGCAAGAGTCATGTGCCGAAGGTTGACCTTTCCGGCCAGGTTGTAGGCAAGCATCGGGTAGGCGTGAACCTGATGAGCCTGATATCGTATCTTTCGACGGTAGGTCGCATGACAAAGCGGACGATACAGGGATTGCTGAAGGCTCTGTATGGTCTTCGGCTCTCTGTGGGAGAGATAAGCGAGATATTGCACACGGTGGCAGACTGTGGCAAAAAAGAGAAAGAGCGACTACTCTCGCTTGTACGTGGAAGCCCATACATAAACGCAGACGAGACGGGCTGGAGAGAGGATGGGCTGAACGGATACATCTGGACCTTCTCCACTAAGAACGTGCGCTACTTCATCTACCGGCGGAGTCGGAGTGGAGAGATCCCGAAGGAAACGATAGGCGGCGACTACGAAGGGGTAGTGGTAACGGATTGCTATGCCGGATACAACCCGGTAGTTGCAGACCGCCAGATATGCTGGGCACATCTGGCCAGGGATCTGCACAAACTGAAGGAGAGGAACGCGGACGACACGGGCGTCATCGCATGGGCGGATGCGGTGAAGGGTGTTTACGATCGGGCAAAGGAGTTCCGGAGCAAGAAGGCGGAGGTTCGCAAGTGGAAGCGAGTACTCTTCGAGGAAGAGGTAGAGGCGCTCTCAGGTCCGTATGTCGGCTCAGATGCTCCACAGCAGACGCTGGCAAAGAGATTCATAGATCGCTTGCACGAGTTGTTCATGTTCGTAGAGTACCCGGAAGTACCGTCGGACAACAATGGCGCAGAACGAGCGCTGAGGCCGTGCGTGATCGCGCGCAAGGTATGCGGCGGGACGAGAAGCGAGAAGGGTTCTGAGACAAAGATGACGCTCATGAGTCTGTTTGGCACATGGCACGTCAGGGGTCTGGACATGCTCGAATCATGCAGGCAACTGCTCGCAGGCAAGTCTGTCCTCTTCCCTGCCTGATCAAACTCGTTATCCCCAAGCGTGAACTGTTACACGATACTTGCCAGTGCCAAACGCGTGTGGTATAATGCCACTCTGTGGAGGTAGCTTGTCTTGTCCAAGAGAACATTTCAGCCTAAAGTCAGACGACGGTTCCGCGTCCATGGTTTCATGGGGCGGATGGCGTGCGCCGGCGGACGAAGCGTGATCCGAGCCCGCCGCGCCAAGGGCAGAGCAAAACTGACCGTATAGGATTGCGTTGACCTTCCCCTTCTCTGACCGTAGGGGAGGCCTTCAACGGCCTCCCGCTCAGGAGGCCGTTGAAGGCCTCCCCTACGGTCAGAGAAGGAGAAGGGTGCGGAGGAGCACATGCTGCCCAGGGAACAGAGGCTCACCGCCCGGAGGGATTTCAAGAGAGTCTACGCCGGCGGTCGGGCATTTACCAACAGGCTTCTGGTCCTCAGGGTGCTCGGAAAGAACGGAGGGCAGGTTGCCAGATTCGGTTTCTCGACAAGCTCGAAACTGGGGAATGCAGTACTGAGAAACCGAATGACGAGGCTCCTCAGGGAGTCGATCAGGTCGCTCGCGGGAAAGATATGCTATGCAGGTTTCGATGCGGTTGTCATCGTGCGGCCGCCGGCCCGCGGAGCGGCTCTTGTGCAGATAACAGAGGCTGTGGAGGACCTTCTCCGGAAGGCGAAGCTCCTCGAGGGCGACCCTCCATAGTTGGGGCGGGAGTTTAACTCCCGCCCCAACTATGGAGGGCAAGGGCCATGCGGCGCACAAGCGAAACAGGATCAAGCCAGGGAGTAGATTGCGGCACGTTCTAGTGTTCTTCATACGTGTTTATCAGAAGGCGACCGGGTTCAAGCCAAGAACCTGCCGATACGAGCCGAGTTGCTCGGAATACGCAGCTCAGGCCATACTAAAGCATGGCCCCGTCAAGGGCATCGGCATGGCGGCCTGGCGCATCCTACGCTGCAATCCCTGGAGCCCCGGGGGAGACGACCCCGTGCCTGATCCTCTCCGCTGACCGCCGCCCAATCTAGCTCCAAGCAATAGTTCTGTATTAACTTGAGGGAATAATGAATCGTTCTACCACAATATGGCTCATCACGATGATAGCGATGATGCTGGCCTTCTACTACATCCTGCCGAGGACGCAGCCCAAGGCCCCTCCGAAGCCGGCCGGCGTCATGCTTCAGCAGGCCGAGAGCCAGGCCGGCAAGGCGGGCACTGACGAAAAGAAGCTCAAGGCGGCGGTCGGCGCGTATGACAAGGTCATCGGCGCGCACAAGGGAACCGAGCAGGCCGCGGAGGCTAAGCTCCGAACCGCCATCATCTACGAAACGAAGCTCAACAACCACAACAAAGCCGTCCAGACCTATCAATCGGTGATCAAGGAGTTCAAGAATAAGCATTACGCCGCCGCCACGATCGCCACGACGCGGCTGGATAAGCTCCGCCTCGCCACGGACATCAAGAATCGCCCGCATCCGCTCTACAGGTTCATGGACTTCTTCGTTGCGCTGACGGGGCGCAATCAGGCATTCAGCTATTTCTTCGCCCTCGTGCTGGTGACCCTCATCTTCAAGCTCATGGTGACCCCGCTCACCCACGCGCAGTTCAAGAGCATGCGGGAGATGCAGAAGATCCAGCCGTTCGTCAAGGAACTCCAGGAGAAGTACAAGGGCGATCAGAAGAAGATCGGCGAGGAGACGATGGCCCTGTACAAGGAGCACGGCGTCAACCCGTTCAGCAGTTGCCTGCCGTTGCTGGTGCAGATGCCCGTGCTCTACATGCTCTACTGGATGGTCCGGCTCTATGAATACCAGTTCGTGCAGGCGCACTTCCTCTGGATCGGCAGCGGACTTGCTCACAAGTACCCGGGTATCGTCGGAGGAAATCTCGCCGAGCCCGACATCCCACTGCTGGTGTTATACACGATCAGCATGATAGTCTCGCAGCGAATGACCGTAATGGACCCTTCGCAGGCCCAGCAGCAGAAGATGATGGCGTACACGATGCCGGTGCTCTTTGCATTCATCTTCTATAGCTTCCCGGCGGCATTCATGCTCTACTGGCTGGTTTTCAACATCATCAGCACTACTCAGCAGTTCCTCATCATGAAGAAGCCGCTCCCGGAGAAGAGTGCGGTGGCCGTGAAGAACGGCGATGAAGCGACTGAGCAGCCCGTGAAGCTGGTGGAGGAACTGCAGAAGGCGTCCGCAGGTCGGCCGTCGCAGAGCGCCCGCCGTCGCAGAAAGAAATACTGAGTTGGTTCACGAGGCCGCGCGCGACGGTCTCTGACATAGATCGGTCCCGGCGATCGGGACTCGGTCGGGGTGAATATCAGGGGGAATGGGGAAAAATGACCAGTATAGAACAGACCGGCAAGACGATCGATGAGGCAACTCAGAAGGCCCTAAAGCAGCTCGGAGTCATCGAAGACGACGTGGATGTCGAGATCCTCGAGGAAGGCGCGAGGGGGTTCCTCGGACTCGGACAGTCTCCGGCAAAGGTGAGAGTGTCTTTGAAGCAGAGACCCAGGTTCGAAGCGGCTCCTGAGCCTCCGCAGCGCGAAAGGCGTCCCAGGCAGAGGCAGGCTCCGAGAGAGGACCGCCCGTCTCGTGAGCAGCAGCCTCCAAGGGAAGAGCGCCCCGCTCGGGAGCAGGCTCCGAGGCAAGAGCGTCCGCCCAGGCAGCGCCCTCCGCGGGAGGAGCGTCCCGCGCGCGAACCGCAGCCCCCCCGAGAGCAGCAGGCTCCCAGGGAAGAGCGTCCGCCGAGGCAGCGCCCTCCGCGGCAAGAGAGACCCGCCCGAGAGCCTCAGGCCCCCAGGGAGGAGCAGCCCGTCCGAGAGCAGCAGGCTCCCAGGGAAGAGCGTCCGCCCAGGCAGCGCCCTCCGAGGCAGAGGCCCGCGCCGAAGGACCGCCCGGAGCCTCAGCCGGCCGCTCCCGCACCCGAACCGATAAGTGCGGCGCCGGTCGCGCCGGTTGCGGCCGTTCCGACGGCTCTTCCGCCGCCGCCCCTCGCACCGGTTGCAGCGATTCCGATGGAAGAGATCTTGAAGCAAGCCGCCGAGATCAGCCGCGAAGCTCTGCAGCACATCGCCGACGGGATCGAAGACGGTGCCAAGGCAAGTGTCAAAAGCATGGAGGACAACCAGGTCGTGCTCGAGATCCTATCCGGCGAACCGGCGACCATAATCGGCAAGCATGGACAGACGATCGACGCGATCCAGTACCTCGTGGGAGTCATGACCAACAAGCGGCTTCCGGAGAAGGTCCGGGTGGTAGTCGACGTTGAGGGATATCGCAGTAAGCGCGAGGAGGCCCTGACAAACCAGGCGCACTTCCTTGCCTCGAAAGTCAAAGAGACCGGGGAAGAGGCGGTGCTCGAACCGCTTCATGCGAACGAGCGCCGGATCATACACAGCGCGCTCGCCGACGATCCCGATGTCTACACTTACAGCGAAGGTGAAGAGCCCGACCGCCATATAGTCATCTCACCGAAGAAATGATCGAATGGGAGCATGGGAGTATGGGGGTATGGGAGAAGTACTCCCACACTCCCATACTCCCACACCCCCATACTCCATTCCCCCATGTTCATCGAGGAGACGATCTCAGCCATAGCCACACCGATCGGTGAGGGCGGAATCTCTGTCATTCGGATCAGCGGGCCGAATGCGATGCAGGTGGCTGCGCGAGTCTTCCAGACGGCTTCCGGGATGCCGCTCGATGCCTATCCCACCAATTCGGCTCACTATGGCGCCGTCGTCGGCCCCGAATACCGCGAGCGGATCGACGACGGCATCCTCACCATCTTCCGGGCCCCACACAGCTACACCGGCGAGGACTCCGTCGAGATAAGTTGTCACGGCGGCATGGTCCCCTCGCGCAACGTCCTCGAGGCGACTCTCCGCGCCGGCGCGCGTCTCGCCGAACCCGGCGAGTTTACCAAGCGCGCATTCCTCAACGGCCGGCTCGACCTCGTCCAGGCCGAGGCCGTTCTCGACATCATTCGCGCCCGGACCGACGAGTCGCTTCGGGTCGCCAGGCGTCAGATGGAGGGCGCTCTCTCCGCCCAGATCCGCGCGCTGAGGGAGGAACTGCTCGGCGTGATGGCCGGCATCGAGGCGGCGATCGACTTCCCGGAAGAGGTGGCCGAGGTGCCCTTCGAGTCGGTCGCCGCATCGCTCCACGACGCGATCAGCCACGTCTCCGGCCTGCTCGACACCGTCTCGTGCGGCAAGATCTATCGCGAGGGCATCCAGACAGTCATCGCCGGGCGGACGAATGTCGGGAAGTCGAGCCTCCTGAACGCGCTCGTCCGGGAGAGCCGCGCGATCGTGACCCCGATCCCCGGCACGACTCGCGACCTGATCGAGGAGACGATCAACATCCGAGGCATTCCCGTGCGGACGATCGATACCGCCGGCATCAGGGCGACCTCCAGCGTCGTCGAGCAAGCCGGCATCGACCGCACGCGACGCACGATCGAGCAGGCCGACCTGATCCTCGCGATGCTCGACGCCTCGAAAGGGCTCTCCAAGGCCGAGAAGGACCTCCTTCTGAGCCTGTCACCCGGCTCGCCACCGGAAATGGAATCACACAGGCACAGACAACAAGGAGAAGATCACGGCCAATCCGGCATTCCTCCGTGCCCTCCGTGCCTCCGTGGTTCAAACTCCGAGAGTGTCCCTGTTCCCCCCTCTCCCACTCCCGCCCTCCCCCCCTCGCCTTTGCCCCCTCTCCCCCTCTCCCCATCCTCCGCTCAGTGGCCGCCGCGCATCCGAGGTTCCGCATCCCGGCTGATCGTCGTGGTCAACAAGATCGACCTCCTGCGCCAGGACGATGCCGAGGCGCTGCTCGAGAAGATCCGCGGATGGATCGGGAAGAACATCGCCGGCAACCCGCCCGTGATCGGGACCGCCGCGCCGTCGAACGAAGGGATCAAGGAGCTTGAGGACCTCATCGTCGAGACTGTCATGTCCGGGGGAGTCGCCTGCGCCGAGGGAGCGGTCGTCTCGAACGTCCGGCACAGCCGCGCGCTCGAGGAAGCCCGGCTCTCGCTCCAGCACTGCCTCCGAACCGTCGCCTCGAACCTCCCGCTCGACTTCATCAGCATCGACCTCCGTGCCGCCGTCGACACCCTCGGCCGCATCACCGGCGAGACCGCCACCGAAGACGTCATCGACCGCATCTTCTCCGACTTCTGCATCGGGAAGTAGGTGGCCTGTGCGCCCCTGGAGTTGCACTCCCATTCCGTCCAGCAATGGAAAGTTGGGCAACCCGGGGAGATGAGAGTTGGGCTTAGGCATGGAGCGCATGTATGGGAGGACAATGGTGCTAGCCTGGTGAATGAACCACTGTCCATACGATCCACAATTGGTTATCAAGGATCATTCGCGTAAGGGGATGATGCATGCGTATCTCCAGGAGAACTAGTGGTGGTAGGGGTGAGTACGAGATCAGTGGCGAGTTGCCAGGCGGCGAACAGCCCAGGGATTTGCTCGGTCGAATCATCTGTCTCGATCTTGGACTGGGGCAGATCATCAACACGGGGGTGACTCTCAAAGAGCAAGGCGGCAAGATGCGCCTGAGAAAAGAGGACGCGCTCATGCAGGTACCCCGACAAGTCGCGGCGGTACTTCTCTTGCCAGACCCTGTTCGCGCTGACGAAGCGCTGGGAGCCGGTGCGCCGGTCATTCAGCGCAACAGGTATGCCATTGAGCATCTAATGGTGAATCGAGCCCTGTCCATCCCTCCTAACTTGGCCGTATTGCGCATACCATCTATCACTGTCGTAAACCGCTCTTATCAGGGAGAAGAGGTATCGGTCGTGGAGCGAGCGGCCCAGTTGCGGAACGTATGGCAGGAGAGTGACAAGTTCCCAGTCGAGATAGCGGATCTGTTGTCTGATCATCACCAACAGGTGGAAAGATCACAGATGATCGGGCCTCCCGCTGAGTCGCTGGTCAGCGCCCTCCAGAGAAGTGTCAGCGAACGCAGCTCCGACCTTGGCATACTCTATAGCGAGGCCGGCGATGTGCTGCCCGCCCTTACCGAAGCACTTCACTTGGAGATCCCCCACCGTTGCTGGGATTCGAGGACATAGATATCGAAGACTTGGCTCTCAGACGCAGGACAGTGAAAGAGTGGAGAAGATGGGTGAATGCTCGAGGGCCCGCAAGCGCGCGATTTCGGCAGAGAGTGCGAAACGCCTATAGTGCGACGTGTTTGGTGTGCGGCGAACGCTTCCCGCCGACTCCGGTCAACCCAAGTCCTGGCGTTGACGCAGCTCACATCCTGCCTTGGAGGGAGTATGAACTCGACGATGTATGTAACGGACTCTGCCTATGCAAGCTGCATCACTGGGCGTTCGATGAAGGCCTGATTCGTATCGACCATGCGGCTGGGCAGTACGAGACTATTGTGCTAGACGAGACCCGCGATATCGTGCTTCGCCACGACCCCAGTTTCAGCATGGATGTCTTGATACAGGCAACCGGTCCTATACCGCAGGACAGGTTGCCTGTAGACAGACGGCAGTGGCCTCGCCCAGACTTCCTTCAGGCCCTTGGGCAGTACCTCTAGCCTCTGGACCGTGCTGTATCTCGCCATTCATATACTTGGCTATTCGCGATCCGAGCCACTCCGCTACCGATACTGTCACCGCGTTCCCGATCGCGTGGTAACGGAGAGTGTCGAGTTGTGCGGCGTCCATGATGGGGGCCTCTGGTATGGTCCAGCCTACGGGAAAGCCCTGTATCCCCTCGCACTCCCTTGGCGTGAGGCGACGTACTCTACCATCGGGATATGTTACATATGTGCGGCTCCAGTCCGTCCCGGTGTGACGGGCTGAGCATGCATATAGGCAGTAAGCTACCCGTTGAACTATGGGCCCTTTGACAGAATCTCCAAGGCTTTCCTTAAAGGGGGAAACAGAGATCTCCCCATCTCGTCCGTTCTTCTCAGCATGCCTCTTGCTGCATTCGGGCTCAAAAAGTATGTCTCCGGGACCTCTCCAGTCTCGATGACATCCAACAATGTAGACTCTCTTACGTGACTGGGGCACTCCGAAGTCCTTGCTGTTAAGCACACGCCACCCCACGCCATACCCGAGGTTGGCCAGTGTGCGAACGACGACTCCGAAATCCCGTCCTCCGTGGCTAGAGAGCAGACCTGGAACATTCTCGATGACGAAAACTCTGGGACGGCCCTCTCCAAGAAGTCTAGCAAAGTCATGAAAGAGTCCAGATCTGGCCCCTCCAAGCCCTGCTCGTGGGCCCATTCGTGCAAGTGAGACGTCTTGGCAGGGGAATCCTCCAACCCACACATCTGAAACAGGGATAGCTGCATTGGTGACCTCCTTGATATTGCGCGCGAAAGGCACATCAGGCCAATGACGCCTAAGGACTTGTTGGCAGAAGGTATCGATCTCGCACTGCAAGCTGACCGTGAAGCCAGCCCTCTCAAACCCCAGGTCCAGTCCCCCTATGCCCGAGAAGAAAGATGCCACCCGCCATCTGTTAGTGGGAGGATTCATACTCACCCCTTATTTGAGTCTCCAAGCGGTGCAGCAACGCATTAGCATCAGATATCTCGCACTCCCATACCACAACAGGTTTCCAGTTGATCGCCTGTAAGGCGGCTAGGTTTGCCACATCCCTTGATCTGACCCTGTCGAGCTTTCGGTTCCAGTAGTCCGTATTGCTCTTGGGACGCCGTCCGTCTCTACACTCATCATGTCCATGCCAGAAACACCCATGGACAAACACAGCCGCCTTGTAGCGCGGCAACACGATATCGGGTTTGCCCGGTAATGACTTTCCATGCAGACGGAATCTGAACCCAGCGTTATGCAGGAGTCTGCGAACGGCCATCTCTGGCTGGGTATTGACCGATCTTATCCTCCCCATTATCCTGCTGCGTTGTTCGGGAGTGAAGGTATCTGTCATTCTTCTGCTGTTCTTTCTGGTGGCTACCACGGACTGACCGGAGACAAGGTGTACGGGGTCCCGCATTATTGCGACACGATCCGCAGGCGTACGCCAGATCCCCGCGGCCACCCACTGGAAGTATAGCTCAGTGTCCGCAGGTTTGCAAGACATCTTCTCCCGGAAAAATGGGGACAGGCACAATACTTACAGTATCGCCAACATTCCGACTCGATATCGTCACGGGTAGCCTCCCTATGGAACTCCGGCAGGAGGCGATTTCTTAGGCGGCTGCAAATGGGCAACTTCTGTGGAGGTGGGTCATCCCGGCCCGCCTCCACAGAAGTTGTGCAGGGCTGTACCCTACCTGTGATCCATCTCACACACCCGGCGGCGGTAGTGGAGGTAGTTCTCGAAGCTGACCTCGATCGGGACGCCATGATCGCAGGTCGGGTAGTATCCTCCGCGCTCGACCATCGCCGGCATGATGTGCGCCAGCATCGAGTCGATCGCGTCCTTCCCCGCCGCGAGCACCCGCTTGTCGATCCCGCCGGACATCATCAGGTCCGGGTACTGCCTGCCGATCTCGACCACGTCGCACCCGCTCGCGACCTCGAACGGCGACATCCGCGTCATCCCTAGCTCCAGATAGAGCGGGATCGCGGGCCGGCAGTCACCGTCGGTATCGATGTGCAGCCAGATCGAGCGCCCCTGCCTCGACCGCGCGTTGCCGATTAGCTGCTGGTAGTAAGGCATGAGGAACTCGCGGAACGTGTCTGGCGAGATGAGCAGCCCGTGGTTGTAGCAGATGTCCTCCGCCATGAAGATCTCATCGATCTCCGCCACCGCCTGAACCCTCGCCAGCCCGGCGTCCATGATGTCGAGCCATCCCTGCATCGCCGCGTGGATGACCTCCGGCATGTCATAGAAGGCAAAGAGAAGGTCCTCCGGGCCGATGATCGAGCGCAGATACATGTACCCGCCGATCAGATACTGGCTCATGATGCCGTTCACCGAGTCCGTCGTCCGCCGCGCATCCGTGACCCGGTCCGCGAGGCCCTCCCATCGCGACTCGACCGTCGGATCGAGCCTCGGAGCGACGGCCTCCCAGTCGGCCATGTTGCTGACGGCATGCTTCAGGTAGTCGGGCATGAACCCGTGCCGCCTGCCCTTGAAGACCTTCAGGTGCCGGCCGGCGACGTCCTGGATGATCTCGTGGTCGCCGATGACCTCGATCACCTTGGCCTCGAACGGCGGGAGGAACGGCGGCTCGCACCATCCGAGGCCGAGGCCGGAGCCGAAGATCGCCTGGGGGTCGTACATGAAGAGGTTCGTCTCCTGCCAGTCCTCCGGCAGTCCCTCGCCCTTCCATCGCTCGATCGCTTCCGGCCAGATCGAGAACTCCGCGCGGTGGAGATGGTCCACCGGCCGGAATTCATACGTCGCCCGCATCCGCTCGCCTGGGGTCATGGTATCTCTAGTGCCTTTTCCGCCGCTTCGATCGTGCGGTCGATGTCATCGTCCGTGTGGGCGTTCGAGACGAACGCCGCCTCGAACTGGCTCGGGGCGAGGTAGATCCCCTGGTCGAGCATCGCTCGGAAGAACGAGGCGTACTTCGCCGTGTCGGAGGTCTTGGCCGTCGCGTAGTCCGTGACCGGCTGATCGGTGAAGAACGCGGTCATCATCGAGCCGACCCGGTTGATCCGCATCGGGACGTTACGGCTCACGGCCGCCTCGAGGAGCGCATCGGCGAGGCGGTAGGTCCTGCGGTCGAGGTCGTCGTAAGGCTTCTTGTCGCGGAGGATTCGGAGCGTCTCGATCCCCGCCGCGACCGCGACCGGATTCCCCGAGAGCGTCCCCGCCTGGTACACCGGCCCGAGCGGCGCGACCTGCTCCATGATCTCGCGCCGTCCGCCGTATGCGCCCATCGGCATCCCGCCGCCGATGATCTTCCCCAGAGTCGTCATGTCGGGGGTCACGCCGAACAGCTCCTGCGCGCCTCCATATGCGAGCCGGAAGCCGCTGATCACCTCGTCGAAGATCAGGAGGACGCCGTGCTTCTGCGTCAGCTCCCGGAGGCCCTCCAGGTAGCCCGGCTTCGGGGGGACGACGCCCATGTTGCCCGCGACCGGCTCGACTATTAGGCATGCGATCTCCTTGCCGGTCGAGTCGAAGAGCGTCCGGACGGCGTCGATGTCGTTGTACGGGAGCACGATCGTGTCGGAGGTCGCCGCTGCGGGCACACCGGCGCTGTCCGGGATGCCGAGGGTCGCCACGCCCGATCCGGCCTTCGCCAGGAGGGAGTCGCCGTGCCCGTGGTATCCGCCCTCGGCCTTGACGATCTTGTCGCGGCCGGTGAACCCTCGTGCGAGCCGTACCGCGCTCATCACGGCCTCGGTCCCGGAGCTGACGAGGCGCACCATCTCCACGGAGGGCACCGCCTCGACGATCATCTTCGCCAGCACGACCTCGCCCTCGGTACTCGCGCCGAATGTCGCCCCATGCTCGGCGGCCTTCGTGACCGCGAAGACGACCTGCGGGTGGGCGTGCCCGAGGATCAGCGGTCCCCACGAGCAGACGTAATCGACATACTCGTTGTCATCCACGTCCCAGATGTGCGAGCCCTTGCCCCGGTGGATGAAGATCGGGCCGCCGCCGACCGCCTTGAACGCCCGGACCGGGCTGTTTACCCCGCCGGGGATGTACTTCTGTGCCTCTTCGAAAAGCCGTTCGGATGTCCTTGTGTTCATGTCATACCTTCCTTGCTCCGATCTCCAGACGACTCCTGTCGTTGGCGGCCAGCCATCGACGACAGGAGTCGTCTGGAGATCGGTCGCGCGTTGTCCGGGTCATTCATCACGCTTCGCCGCTTCGATGATCTGGAACGCCATCTGCAGCGTCTTCACATTGTCCTCGATGGAGCATTCGGGCGTCCTGTCCTCCTCGATCGCCGATGTGAACTCCCGAAGCACGCCGTTCCTGGTATACGCCGGCGGGTCGATCTCCGGGCCGTCGATCTCCGTTTGCTGACCGTCTCTGATGATGGACGACATCACGCCATCGGTGAGCAGTGCGCCGCGCTCGAACTCCAGATGCCAGCGCCCGTACCAGTCGGTTTCGCCGTGATGCGCTGCCCATCCTGCGAAGTAGTTCACCGTCACCTCGCCGGGGAACTCCATCACGCATTCCGCGCACGCATCCGCCTTCGTCCAGCTCCAGGGCGGGTTCCAGGTCTTCGCCCATATCTTCTCCGGTTCGGCGCCGATCGCAAACCTCATCAGGTCCAGGTGGTGGACGCACATCCCGAGGACGAGCCCATGAGGCATCTCCACGATGTGATGGCCCTGCATGTTCTCCGCCATGTGGTAGTAGACGTTCATGTATCCGAGCCCGCCAAGCTCGCCGGATGCGATCGTCCGGCGCATGAGTTCCGATCCCGGGTACCAGCGGTAGTTCTGCCCGACCATGAGCTTGATTTTGCTCTGCCGATGCGCCTCCAGGATAGCCGTCATCTCATCAGGGTAGATGGTCAGCGGCTTGTCGGCGAGGACGTGCAGGCCTGCGTCCATCGCGGCGATGATGTCCCCGGCGCGCCCCTTGTCCGGCGGGGTTAAGATGAACGCGGCGTCGGCCTCGACGTTCCCGAGCGATTCGTCGAGCGTGGCGTAGCACGATCCCGGTTCCGCGCCGAGGTCACTGACGGCATGATCCAGCGCGGCCGGATTCACGTCCACCCACGCGGCGATATCCCATCCGCCGTCACGGATCACCCGCGTCCAGCTCGATCCCCATCCACCGAGTCCGACAACGATTGCTCTCATGCCTTGCTCTCCGAGATATGCATGGCACTAGTTTACCAGAGGATCGGTTGGATTGGAAGCAGCAGGTCTGAAGGAATAACATCCTGAGACGGACAATGGTGGATTACCAAGTATGCGGAGGAAGGTGTTGGCGAAGAGGACACTTCTGGTTGTATCAGCGATTCTTGTGGTAGCAGCGGTGATCTGTGGCTGCAGTTCCGGCAGCAAGATCGCCCAGGACGCGGTTCTGGCGCGAGATATCCTTGATTCAGTCTACGCGGGCTCCCTGACACCGCTCAGAGCGAAGATCGATCCTACCTATGCCAAGATGATGCCGGATTTCGTGTCCGCAGGGACAGCATCGGTACTCAAGAAGGACTTCGGTCAGAGCAAGTCGGTCGCGTTCAAATCGTCCAGGAGGATTCAGTTGGGCGCAACCCAAGCGATCTGGACGGTGAGCGGATCTATTGCCTCTTATGAGATGAAGCTGGTTTTCGATAAGTCGGACAAGCTGATAGACATCGGTTTCAAGCCGGTGTCGGATCCAAAGTGGTCTACGGCGACCGAGATGGGGATCAGCCATGCGAAACAGCAGAAGAAGGCCGGGGCCGGTCGGTAAGAGAGTCGGCATCAATCGCGGTTGATTACCCCAGAACCGCCTTCACGACCGCGCAGATGTCCCCGACCACCGAGCGGAGTTCGTCCATGTCGGGACCCTCGGCCATGACGCGGATGAGCTTCTCCGTGCCCGATGCCCGCACGAAGACCCGTCCCTTGCCCTTGAGCCGTTCCTCGCCCGCATGGATCGCCGCCTGGACTTCCGCGTTCTGCTCCCAGCCGGTCCGATCGCGGACAGGGACGCTTTCGAGCAACTGCGGGAACTCCTCCATCTGTCCCGCAAGCTCCGAGAGCGACTTGCCGCTCTCGATCATCACGTTCAGCACCTGAAGCGCGGTGATCATCCCGTCGCCGGTCTTCGTGTACTCGCCGAAGATCAGGTGCCCCGACTTCTCGCCGCCGAGCATCGCCCCTCGACGCCTCATCTCCTCCGAGACATATCGGTCGCCGACCGCCGCGCGCGCCAACTCGATCCCCGCGTTCTTGAGCGCCAGTTCGAGGCCGATGTTGCTCATCACCGTGCCGACGACCACGTTCCCCGGCAGACGTCCCTGCTCGGCCATGTGGAGGCCGCAGAACGCCATCACGTGATCGCCGTCGACCAGGTTGCCCTCCGCGTCGGAGAGAATCGCGCGGTCGGCGTCGCCGTCGAACGAGAAGCCGATCGTCGCGTCCGTCCCGGCGACCAGCTTGCGGATCCGGTCGGTATGGAGAGCGCCCCCATCACGGTTGATGTTCTCACCATCCGGCTGGGCATTGATGACTGCCACCGCCGCGCCAAGTTCTGCGAAGAGGTGAGGGGCTATGTTGGACGCCGAGCCGTTCGCGCAGTCGATCGCGATGCTGATCCCGTCGAGCCGATGAGGGAACGTCCGCTTCAGATGCTCGATGTAGCGGTCCACGAGGAAACTCGCGCGGTACATGCGGCCGACGCCCGGGCCGTCGGGGAACGGAAGCTCGTCGAACCGCCCGACTTGCGCCTCGATCTCGGCCTCGATGTCATCGGATAGTTTGTGGCCGTCCGGGCCGAAAAACTTGATCCCATTGTCGCGCATCGGATTATGGGAGGCCGAGATGACCACGCCTGCATCGGCGTCGATCAGCCTGGCGAGGTATGCGACCGCCGGGGTGGGGATGACACCGACGAGGTGGATATCGACGCCAAGCGCGCAGACTCCCGCCGCGAGCGCGCTCTCCAGCACGTCGCCCGAGATGCGAGGGTCGCGACCGACGAGGATCTTCGCGCCCTCATGTTTGCTGCGCAGGACGTATGCCGCCGCCGCGCCAAGTCGAAGCGCCAGGTTCGCGCTCAACTCGGTATTCGCCACTCCGCGCACGCCGTCCGTTCCAAAGAGTCGTTGCATTCGGGACTCCGATCAGGGGAATGAAAAATGCAAAATGAAAAGTTCAAAAGTCAAAATGGCGGACGCGGAGGTCCGATGGTTAGCGAGATGGCGCGTTGGATTTCGCCGTAATGATCGATTGCGCGACAATCTTGCATAGTTGCTCAGCTTCGGAGAGCGCCGATCTGCAATCCACTCCGGACTTGAGTTCCGCGTGCTTGATCAATCTTAGCCAGAATCTCGATTCCCTGAGTTCCTTGAGGGCGATCCGCAGCTTGTGAATGAAGTCGGCCCGACTCTCTGCCGCACAAGCTTCCTCGTAATTGGCAGCGGAGGATGTGCCGGATCTCAGAAGCTGTCCGCCAACATGTCTACCGGCGGTAGTTCTGGGGAGAGCGTTCACAACCCGCACGACCTCCACCGCAAAATCGAACAGCCTATCTTCTAGCTTAGGCACGTCCTCGCGCATAGTTCACCTAGCCTCTGAGACTGATCTGCAATTTTGCATTTTGCACTTTACACTTTGCATTTTTCATTTTCCCTATCCGCCCTCTGCCACGCCGATGCGGACCGTGATGATGGCGACTCGTCCATTCGCGAGCGATGATCCCGGAGGTGCGATGAGTTGAACGCGCTGGGAGAATGTCTTCGTATGAGGGCCGAGTGCAAGCGGCTCCGTCGATACCGTGCTGATCTCCATCAGCCGTTCCGGGCGGCCGTTCAGCGTGACCGACTGCGGTTTCACCTCGATGCCGACGACCTTGTAGGGGAACGCGGGCCGGCCCGCGATGTTCGGGCTGACGAAGACCACCTTGCTGACCGGCGCTCGTTCGAGTTCAAGACGCACCCGGGCATTCTGCGCGCTGATCGTGACGCCGCCGACCTCCTGCCCCGCTTCGTCAACCGCCTTCATGGGCAGTTCGGCGTCTATCACGCCTCGATCGGACTTGGTCGCCGGATCGATGGTGACAACGACTCGGCTGACCTTCCGGACCTGTTCCGCCTTGCCGGACACGTTCACGGTACCGGGCGAGATCACCGGGGCGCTGAACCTGAAACCCACCGGCGGCGATGATGTGAACTCAGTCTCGACCTTCGCCGACTTCCGCGCTGTTCTCTCGATGTCGATCACTACCTGGGCCGGAGACGGAGCGGTGGAGACGAGGCCGGTGTAGCCCTCGGGGAGTTTCGCAATCACCGGCAGCCGATAGTGACCCTCGCGCTTCTGGTTCAGGAAGACGTTCGCGGTCACCGAATCCGGCTCGGCGACTATCGTGTCGATGTATTCCTTGGGGCCTTCGAGCGTGACCTTGACGAGCTGCGGCTTCGATGTGATCACCAGGCCGCCGCCCAGGTTGCGCATCGTCACGGGAAGCGACAGTTCACGAGTCACCCGTGCGGCTTGGCGTCCCTGGTCGACGTACTGGTTTACGTACGCCCAGACCAGTATGGCTATCAGCAGCGAGAGCAGTTTGTAGCCGATGTTATGCTTGATCATTTCGTTCTCTGGCCGAGACCATCGCTTCCGGTCCAAACCTTCGATAAAGCGGTCGAGACTCTGCGGCGCAGATGCGATCTGGCATCCCCATCAGGGCCGGCCTGGAACAGGCTGAGCAGTTTCGCTTTCGTCTGCTCGGGGGTCAGCCCTCGCAGCAGAAGGCCCTCGGTGGAGATGGAAATCGTGCCGGTCTCCTCGGATACCACCAGCACTACCGCGTCGCTCTGTTCAGTGACGCCGACAGCGGCCTTATGCCTGGTATGGATCATCGTGCCGATCCTCGGGCTGTCACTGAGTGGGAGGATGCACCCCGCGGCTACGATCCGGTCGCCTCGTACGATCACCGCGCCGTCGTGCAGAGGGCTACCGGGGTGGAAGATGGTTCTCAGCAACTCGGACGATACTTCGGCGTCGATCGCTTTCCCGGTGGCCAGTATTGTGTCGAGGCCGACCTCGCGCTCGACGACGATCAGGATGCCGGTCTGCGATCTCGACGCATCGGTGGCGACCTGGGTCAGCTCTTCCACGAGGTTGTTGATGTCCTCGCGGCCAAGCATGACGAAGCCGTCGCCGAGGAACTTCAGGCGTCCGACCTCCTCGAGCGCGTGCCTCAACTCCGGGTAAAACAAGATGACGAGAGCGACAGGGCCGAGTGGGAGGAATACCTGCAGCAGCCAGTTGAGCGCCTGCAGGTTGAGCCATTTGCTGATGACCACGGCGAGGGAGAAGATGCCCAGTCCCCAGAGGATCTGCCAGGCCCTCGTCCCTTTGACGAGCATCATGAGCTTGTAGGTCACGACGGTGACGACGAGTACGTCCGCGACCGTCGTCAGCAGACTCACGTAGTTCACATCGGCGAGTTGCGAAAACCAGCCAATAATGGCTCCCATCCTGCTGCTCCCAATAGTGAAATTCGGTGGAATCTCACCGGGAAAGTATATCATAGGCGCTGTGCATAATCAACACGAGTCGCAAACCTCCCAGGGCGAACGCATCAAGACACGACGATGCTTCGGCAGCAGAGCGAAGTGGCGCTACCGAAGCATCGTCGTGTCTTGATGCGTTCGCCCTGCAGACCTTCCTTCTGTTCTACAGACCGTTTGGTTGCACTACGAGTCTGAATACGGTATGATCAGGGTGTGACTCATCATCCCGTCGAGGCTGACCTATGACAGGTTATACCAAACATGGCAGGTTGATCATCAGCGGGGGGCTGGTCGTGTTTCTTCTTGCATCGGTCCTGTCCCTGATGATCGTCCGTTCGAACGCCCTCCATGCGAATCGCCCGCACTCCAGTCAGTCTCCCGCGAACCAGGTGACTTCGGTCGCGCCTCAGAAGCATCCGGCTCAGACCGTGCCGGTCAGCGAAGCCACTTCGAAGCCCAGTCCTCCTCACACTCCCACGTCAAAGGTCACTGTGCGGACCCCCATGGACCTGGTAGTCGAGGCAAGCATCCTCAGGCAGGGCGACCCGGAATCGAAAATGGTGGCGCTGACCTTCGATGACGGTCCGCATCCGGCCTATACCCACCACTTGCTCGCGATTCTCGATCGCTATCACGTAAAGGCGACATTCTTCGTGGTCGGCAAGATGGCCGCAAGACACCCCGAGTCAGTCCGGGAGATATTCGATGCCGGGCATGTCGTCGGCAACCACACGTGGGGTCACCGACGTCTATCCAAGTTGTCGGACCCATCGATCGCCGCCGAGTGGGAGCAGTGCCGGGCGATCCTGTACTCCATCACCGGCGAGCGCGCTGTCTACTGCCGGCCGCCGGGATGCTCCTCGAGTGCGGATGTCGTCCTTTCCGCCGGGCGTCAGGGGATGACCACGGTGCTCTATACCGTCAACGGGAGGGACTACTCGCTGCCCGGCAAGAACGTGATCCTGAATCGGTTGCTCAGCCTGGTAAAGGGCGGCGATATCATCCTGCTGCACGACGGCGTTCAGCAAACGATCGACATCATGCCGAAGCTTATCGAAACCCTCGAATCCCGCGGGTACGAATTCGTGACTGTAGCGCAGATGGATGCATCCCACCCGCCGTCAGCGAGCCCCAGCCGAGAATCTGATTGACCGGACGGCGAGGATAGGGTATAATGCCTCTGGTCCCCCCGCACAAAGCTTCACGCCTCCTGCCGTCATGTTGACGAGCGGACGGTGAAAGTAAGGCAAGGCGTTTTCCCCATGGGCAAGTTGGCGTTCGCGGTACTGCTATTCCTGCTAACCTGTTCTGTCCTCCTCGCGGGCGGGGGGAGACACAACGTGTTGGTCGTGGTGAATGACAACAGCCCTGTGTCGAAGGCGATCGGCGAGTATTACCGCGCAGCACGAAACATCCCTCCGGCCAATGTCTGCCACATCACGTGCTCCACCGACGAGTACAACAGCGACAACTTCGAGAGCGAGATCCTCTATCCTATCGAGAGTTACCTGACTGCGCACGGCCTCGTGAACCAGATTCAGTATATCGTGCTGACCAAAGGCATCCCACTGAAGGTTTCTTCCACCGGCAACTCCGTCGACAGCAGCCTGTCCCTCGCGTTCCAGAGGTGGAGCGATGGGGTTAGCCCCTGCATCGAGCGTGCCGACAACCCGTATGTTGCCGTGGACCGAGACTTCGGCGCGTTCAGGGATTCGAGCGCCAACAGGATCCCCTGGAGCACTCTTACGCCGCTCCGGGACATTGCTCCCAGAGGCGATGGCGCTATCTTTGCTGTTGGAGGCCGTTTCATCGCCCGGAGCACCAATGGAGTGGACTGGGAGGAGATGCCTGAGGCCGGCTGTTCCGAGGTGCTGACGCCCCTGACCAGGGCCTATTTCCTCAACGCCACGACAGGTTGGGCGGTTGGAGAACGGGACACCATCCTGAGGACGGTTGACGGTGGCTCGACCTGGCAGAGAGTCCGAGGTGGGCAGTCATCGGACGAGACCACGCTGTCGGCGGTCTGGTTCACTTCTGCGACGAACGGGTGGGTTGTCGGGGAAGATCAGTATGGCGAGCCGTTGGCCCTCCATAGCACAGACGGAGGTGTCACCTGGGCTCCGCAGTCGATCGGCGCCACAAACCCACTGCAAGACGTGTTCTTCACGGACAGCCTGAACGGCTGGGTGGTCGGCGATGCGGATATGCTCCGGTCGACCGATGGCGGAGAGACTTGGGTATCCGCACGAAACGGCGCGCCGGAGGGAATGCTCAGCAGAGTCTTCTTCGCCGACGCCGACAATGGCTGGGCGACCGGCGCTGAGACTCTGCTGTGCCGCACCGTAGATGGAGGCGACACGTGGGTGAGGCAGCAGATCCCGGGGCTGCTCGAGCAGACACTGATGGACTGCCATTTCATCGACAGCAACACCGGATGGATCGTCACCAACTGCGCTTACGACGAGGGGGAGACCTCGAGCGGGCGGCTTCTGCGCACCACGGATGGCGGCGTCACCTGGACCACTCTTCAGTCCGGTGAGGTCGATCGGCAGGCCGTCTACTTTGCGGATTCACAGACGGGTTGGTATGTTCAGGCAAGGTCCGACGAAGAACCCTGGAACAACGTCATCTACAGGTCGACGGACGGCGGAGCCGGCAGGACAAGGGTTTTTGCCAACCATCCGTGGACGGTGAAGCTCATGTACCTTGTGTGCCGCCTCGATTCCTATGAGACCGACACCAGAGACGGCGGAAACGGCGTCCCGGATGACATCGAGGACATGATCGCCGGCTCACTCGCGCCTGATCCGACCGGGCAGTTCGTCATCGATGCATCCACAGGCAACTACCAGAGCGGCAATCTCTCCCTGGCAGATACTGCGAGTCGGCTTCTCAGTCGTGGTCTGAACGTGCTCTTCGATCAGAGCTGGAAGTTCGTGAGTGGCGCTTACCCGGGCATCGGCCAGGTTGCCGGATACGCCGGTTGGGGGAGCAACGACGGGGGGTCATTGTGGAGTTCCGAGTGGGGCAAACCGAACTTCGCCTGGAAGCCGGGTTCGATCGCCATGTGCTACGTGTCGTCCGACGGCCGATCGTTCAGTAAGCCGCCCGCGTATCTCCGTTGCTCATCGAATTCCATACTTGACGAAGGCCGGTCTTTCAGTAATTCGAATGTCATCCAGCTATACAACGTCTATTCCGGCTGGGTTGCGAAACTCCATGATCCGAGCGGCGACGTCGTTTCCAGCGCGTCCTTCGCGAGCGGCGGGATCGAACTCCCCTGCGCCGGTCCTGCGGAAGGGTACATCCAGGTCTACCGGCCTGATGGGGTCGCTCCGATATGTGGCGGCAGATACCCCGCCTCCGGCACTGCGACGCTGGTGGGAGGAAGGGCGTACAGATACTCGACCGGGCAGTCCCTCATAGCGGACTACATCTCTGAAGGCTGTTCCGCCGCCGTGGGCTCCGTGGCCGAGCCGGGGTTCAGGTGCACATACCCGGAACTGACCTTCCCCAGGTACGTGGACGGCTATATGTGGGCGGAAAGCGCCTGGATGGGCATAACGTCCACGCCGTGGATGTATCTCGCTGTCGGCGATCCGCTCATGGCGCCCTACGCGACTCCTCCTTCGGTGAGCATCACCTCGCCCGGACTCGACGGCCAGGTGCTCAACGGCACAGTGGAAGTGGAGGTGACGGCCGCGGATGCGCAGGGGATCGCCAGGGTCGAGCTATGGGTGGATGACAGGTATCACAGTGCCGTCGCCGGCCCCGGACCGACATTCAGCCTGCCGCTCGACACGGAGTCTCTTTCCGATGGCCCGCATACCCTGGAGGCGATCGCATACGAGGCGGGCAAGGTCGCCACTCAGGCTTACGCGCTGAGGTCGGTCATCACGGCGAATGCGGATTCGGTGACGGACCTGTTCAGCGTGCCCGATGGAATTCCCGTGCACTTGCAGGCCGCCACTGTCAGCAGAGTGTTTCCATCCACCGGCTACATCTACGTCCAGGAGGGTCAGGCCTCAGGCATCAGAGTAGTCTCCGGCGAGCTGCCCGCGGAGGGCGAAGTAGTGAGTGTCGTCGGGGTGCTCCACACCGGCGCAGGGGCCGAAAGATACATCGAGACCGATACCCTCACTGTCACGTCCGGCGGCGGATCGATCCCGCGCGCGGTGGGCATGGGGAACGGCTCACTCGGAGGGAATTCCCTGGGCAGCGCATCGGGCATTTGCAGACGGGCGAAGCCGACCGGTCTCTACAATATCGGCCTCCTCGCGGAGACCTGGGGCAGGATCACCAGCGTCGGGACGGACTACTTCTACATGAGTGACGGCAGCGACGCCGGCGGCGTCAAGGTGACATGCTATGGATTCGCCCCGCCCTACGCCATCGGCGACTACGTCAGGACGACCGGCATCAGCTCGATGGACGGCGGATTCCGCGCCCTCCTCGTCAACAAGTCCGCAGATGTGCGCCTGCTTTCCCCGAGCCCCTAGTCCCGACTTCCGCCATTCTGCCTAATCAGCAGCATAAGAGTATACGGATCCACGATCTCGACGTCCGCGCCTTTGGGGGATGCCTTGATCGCCTCGAAGAGCGCCTTCTGCATGGACGGCGTCCAGAGGATGTCGCGGAAGATGAAGAACACCGGCTCGGCGGACGGGTCCTTGCTCCTCGACCGCTCCTGTGCGACCCGTTCGAGCACTAACTGCGCCGACTGCTCCGGGCCGTGCACCAGGTCGTCGGACATCCGGATGTACGGCAGCCCCTTCCGGACACCCCAGCGGGCGATCTTCTGCGCCACGATCCCCGCCGGCGAGAACTCGGCGTAGGCATCGAGCGTCTCGTCCGACATCGGCGGCGCGTACCCGTCGATGATGAACCCCGTGAGCGAGAGGTCCCACTGCTTGTAGTACCGCTTGCAGTGCTCGGCCCACGTACGGACTCCCGACGGAAGGCCGGAATACTCCCGCGGCTCCTGAAGGTGGCCCGGGTTGACGTACCCCGCGCCGACATCGCCCGCCACGAAGAAGTCGAGGTCCGACTTGTGCTTCCGCGAGTAAGCCATCCCAACCGCAAACCGGTCCGCGAGGTTCGGATTGAACGCCCAGCCGAGTGGAATCGTCCCGCGCGCCGGGTCGTCCCACAACTCAGGGAGCTTCTGGTAGAGCCAGGCCGCCGAGTCGTAATCGCCGACATAGATCGTCACGTACGACTTCGGCGCGACCTTCCCCTCGGCGGTGACGTACCCCTTCGCCCTCAGGTCATCGAGCGTCGGGAGCTTCTGCGGATAGCGGGCATCGAGGGGATAGTGCTGGTAGACCGACGCGTTCGCCATGCACCCGATCCCGAGCGCGTCGGCATCGACGAATGCGTTGAAGCAGGAGGTGACCTCGGCCATCCGCCACTCGGTCGGGACACCGCCATGCTTCCCGCCGGACGCGTGACTGTCGGTGTACTTCTTGTCCCACGGGGTGAACCCGCCGACGTGGATCATCTTCTTCCCGGCCACACGATCGTATGCCGAGCGCAGGATCGCCTGGAGTGTCCGCAGGTCGGTCCCCAGCGGCTGATCCGGGTCATCGACCGGCGTCTCGTCGTCCCACGGCCCGAGGTCGAAGAAGAACGCCTTGTGCGCGATGAAGTAGTCGTGGTTCGAGAGTGTGTGGTTCGGAACGTATCCCCCGGGCTGCTTGAGCCAGTAGGCGTCCATGTAGTAGCCGATCCTGGTGGGATCGCACCTGCCGGTGTCGAGGTACTTCTCCTTCGCCCAGATCAGGGCGTCGCACTTCGCACTCCCGGTCGATGCAGTCTTGCTCCCGGGGATCGTGCCCTTGCCGGTGAAGATGCTCGTGCCGTCCGGATTGACGAGCCACTCCTTGACGGGAAGCTTCAGATCGGCGGTGAGGTGATGGTAGAGCGAGCCCGGATCGGGATCGAACCGCACGCACGCCAGGTCCTCGACGCCGGCGATCGTCGATGCGACGTTCGAGGTGGCGGCGACCTTCTCATCGTAGACCACGAGGCCCTTGATGTCGCCCTTGAACCGCTCGATCAGCGCATCGAGGTCCGCGATCTCCTCCAGCCCGTACTCCGCCAGCCACTCCGAGTCCCCGGATGGTTGTAGGGGCGTGCCTTGTGCCGCCTGTTGATCGCCTGTCACCGCCGGGTCCTGATCTCGCGAGGCGGCACAAGGCACGCCCCTACAACCATCCGGGGTCGGACCGCCCTCCCGGAACTTATCGAACCAATACCGGTCGATGCTCCCGTTCTCGCCGCCGACGAAATAGAGGTACAGGCGCGGCCCCTTCCGGTTCACGATCCCCTGGACCGACGATACGAAATGCGCATCGTCCCAGACCTTCCGGCGCTCCTTCGGGTCGTCACGGTTGAGCTTCAGCGTGTAGGTCAGGTCGAAAGTGTAGAGGGTCTTCGCCTCCGACCGCGGGGCAGTCAGGCACAAGGCGAGCAGGATGGCAAATATGAACATGAGCGACAACACAGGCCTCCAAATATCATTCTGGCCCAGTTGTACCATGCCCAGGCATCGAGATGCAAGAGCGAGCGCCTACAGCCGCACATCAACCGTCTGGTTGTCCGCTTGGCCTCGCAGTTTGCTTGACAAACACACAACACGTGTTGCCTCATTTAACTTTGTTACCGAAACGCCATTCGTTGCGTCATTGATAATGTTACCAAGTAGTGTGTTCAAGTATGTCAGATCGGCTCTTGATCGCCGCTCAGGGCCGCGCCTTGCTCGCTTTCGATCTGTCTTTATTCGGCATCCTGTCAAGCTTTGATGATAGCCTGTGGATGCGTCTTAGTAGCTCCACCGGGTTCGTCGCTCTACGTTCTTTATCGAGGCGATCCTTTGCTTCATCGTCAAGCCATCCTTCAACACTTATCAGCTTGCGGTACGGCGTCATCGCAGGCTCATAGCGTTTGATCACTTTACTCCCAATCCGCTCCTTTTCTTTAAGACGCATCATGGGCTGACAGAAGTTGTGATACGCCACGATCAGCGGATATATCGCCTTTAGTACCGCAAGCTGCTCGTCCGTCTCGAATCGCCGGTAACCTATAAACTGCCGGACTACGCTCCAGTTCTTCTGCTCTACATGACATTGATCGTTCTTCTTGTAAGGCCGACTGCGCGTAAACGTGATCCTGTGCGCTCGACAGTACTTGTTCATGTGATGGTTGATGAACTCGCCGCCGTTGTCGGTATCTATGCCTCTGACTGCAAACGGTGCGCTCTTGGACGCGGACTGCACCGCAAGCACGGTTCCGTGCTCCCCTCGGCCTTTCATTCCATCAAGCGCTACCCATCCGGTCGCTACATCAGTCATAGTCAAAGTATACAGGAACTCTCCGCTCCCGTCACCTCCGCAATGACCCACCAAGTCCATCTCGAAGAACCCAGGCTCAGCTTCATCCCAGTCGGCAAACGTCCTCACCGGGATCTGAGACCGAAGCAGTGTCCCCGGCTTTGTTAAGGTCCTCCCTGTTAGCGATAGGGCAGACCGCTCCTTCTTCATCAACCTGTCGATGCTCGACGCGCTGATCGAGTTAAGCAGCCTCTCTTCTTCTGGTGTAACCGTTATCTCCCCGAATGACTCCAGTATGGGTAGAAACTCAGTCAGAAACGGCTGCAGACGCTTACCGCACGCGTAGAAACTCGCAGCCCAGAGTGTCTTCAGCTTGTGGGCTATCGGCTCGTATTTCGACTTCCTTGCGCGTCTCACTGGACTCCTCGCTGGTGGAACTCCTTTCGCGAACAGCCTCACCAGCGACTTCCTGTGGTAACCGGTCAATCCCTGGACTTCACTCAATACCAGCTTCTTCTCCGATTTGGTGGCTTTGCCATATTCTTTGCGTTTGCGCCTCACGACTTCTCTTACGGATGCAGTTGTCATCTTCTCCATGCCTCAGTTTCGGTAACATTCTTATCTGAGGCAACGTTTCCGTTTCGGTAACATCGTTCGTGAAGCAATTCGCAACATATGCTATAATAGCAACCGTAGGCTAGGATAGATGCCACCAGAGCACAGCCTAGGCAAGGAGTGTCGATCATGAAAAGATTGATGTTGTTCCTACTGCTGGTTTTCATCACCGTCTTGGCCCTCCCCGGCCCGTCCCACGCCGTGCAGCTTCAGCAGGGATGGTATGCAGAGTTCGCCTACATCGTCCTAGGAGGCTCTGCGTATCCGGACCAATACTGGGATGTGAGTTGGTACGCGACCAGCCCAACAGGCCAGTTCGGCCCCCTTACAGTTGCGGCGAGTTCTCCAGCAACCTCGTATGGACGCAGGTTGACGATAAGCCAAACGGCCGAGGTGGCAAGCGGCATGATTTTCGAGGACTGGGGCACGTACTCGTCGTCCGCGCCGTACTATGATCAGATACGGTTCAGTTGGCGAACAAACTACGACGCCCGAGTGCTTCAACTCAGAATGTACCAACACCGGTCCGGTTGGGCAGAAGATCAACTTCTCTGGACCCAATCTCTTTCAGAGGCGGCGGTGAACCGTGAGACACTGTGGACAGGAGTTCAGTCGGGCGATAGCGTTGTGTTCAGACTCGTCGTGGTCCCGGAGCCGTCCGGTCTTTCTCTGATAGCCACGGGACTCTTCCTCATGATGTGTAAGATCAGGAGGAGGCGGCTCGCATGAGGTCATTGCAGAGAGCTGCATTGGTGCTGAAAACCAGGGACAGGCACAGTATTTACAGTTTGTTCACGATTACTTCTACCTGTCGTCATGGATTTTCCTCGGGCGACCGTCTGGACGAAGGATAAGCTCCCTCCCGAGCGGCTTTGAGATCCTCCCCACAAACGCTTCATCCCCGCATGGAAACCCGACCTGTGTCCGAAGTCTGATCCCCTTCTCCTGAACGGCTATTCCTTGGCGCGGTGACCGCGGAGCACGCCGGCAACGCGGTTTCGCCTGGCCTCGAGTGCCAGGGTGAGCGGTGTCTTCCCCTTGTCATTCCTCGCATTGACATCCGCGCCGCGCTCGATCAGCAACTCGGCTGTCCGGTCGTTGCCGTTCGACGCAGCCTCGTGCAGAGGGGTGTTCCTGGTGAAGCGTGTCACAGCGTTGACATCCGCGCCGTGGTCGATGAGTAGTCCAGCGATGGCCGGATTGTCCTGTCCGGCGGCAATATGGAGTGGGGTATTGCCGAAGTGGTCGGTCGGGTTAGGATTTGCCTTGCGCGCGAGCAGCAGCGCCACGGCCTGCGCGCTCCGCGACTGGACCGCCTTGTGCAGAGGCTTCTGGCCGGTTACGGAGGGTGGATCTGTCTTCGCGCCGGCATCCAGCAGCAGCCTCATCATCTGCACGTCGCCATCCGCTGATGCCTCATAGAGTGCGGTGCCGTTGCGTCCGGGGCGATCGACCTTCGCGCCGTGTCTCAGGAGAACGGCCGCGGCTTCCGCGGAACCATAGTCGGAAGCCACATACAGCGGGGCGTTCCCAACGCCATCGCCTTCGTCCACCTTGGCCCCTGCGCGGATCAGCGCGTCCACGGTGGAAGCATGATTCCCCCACGCCGCGAGGTAGAGCGGCGTGTGGCCCAGATAGTCCTTCGCATCCACTTCCGCTCCCCTCTTGATAAGAAGCCTGACCATCTCATCGCTGCCCTGAGTCGCAGCGATGTCGAGCGGGGTGCAGTTCGACCGGTCCCTGGCATTCACATGCGCGTTGCGAGCGAGCAGAATCTTCGCGAGCTGCTGATCACCGTACCGTGCCGCGATATGGAGCGGAGTGCCCTCGCCGCCCTCCCCGGCGTTTGCGAGCCCGGGTCTGGTGCGGAGAATCGCCTCAACCCTGACAACATCGCTCCGTTTCGCCGCACCAATGATCGCCGGTTCGCCCGACCCCCAGTACCAGAGACCATACAGTACGGCGAGCACGAGAGCAACCCGCCATGCTGCGCGAAACCTCCTTCTTGCCGTGGTATCGCTCACTTCTTGCGCTCCTTCGCGCCGTGGCGGAGTAGAAGCTCCTCCACCTCGCGGGTCTCGCCGACTCCGGACCTGGGATACCTACCTCCGCGCCTGCGGAGGTAGTCCAGCGGCGTCCATCCCGAATCGTCCTGCGCATTGACATCGGCTCCGTGCGCGATCAGCTCCTCGACTATCGCTTTCCAGTCCTTCCCGCCGCGCATGATTGCCCGGTGGAGCGTCGAGCCACCCCACGTGCCACGGACATTGGGATCAGCCTTCAGGTCGAGAAGGACCTTGACTGCGGGCAGTTGTCCCGAACTGACTGCATAGATCAGATTGCCGTCGATATCTTCCGAGTCAGGTCTTCTGGCAGCGATTGCCTTCATGGCCTTGACGTCGCCGAGTGCCACGGCATCCATCATCTCAAAGCGCGGAGACTGCTTGCCGCCATGCTTGCGGAGGAAGGAGATCATATCGAGCTGCTTTCTGAGGCACGCGGAATCCATCGGAGTCTTGCCGTCGCCGTTCCTGAGGTTCACATCCACTCCGTGAGCAAGGAGCAGCGCCACCATCTCCTGCCTGCCGTTCCCGGCTGCGGTGTGCAACGGCGTATCCTCGTAGGCGTCTTCTACTCTGGGATCAGCTCCATGAGCGAGCAGTATGTCCGCAGCCTCCTTGCCACCGGATACTGCGGCCGCCTTCAGGGGAGTCTGGCCCTGATTGTCAGTGGCATCGACCTCGGCGCCTCGTGCGATCAGGAACTTGACCATACCTGCCTTGTTGGCTGCCCGCGGCCGAATGCAGGGCGGTTCCCAGATTGGGCGAGGACAAGGTGCTGTTCCTGGCATTCACATCGATGCCGCTATCGAGCAGCATCCTCACGGTCTCGATGTCTCCGATGCGGGCCGCCCCCTGCAATGCGGCTCCGGGATTTCCGGCGCGCGCATGTCGCTCGATGAGAAGCTTGATAATCTCGGGATGAGGCCTGTAGTACCCTCGGCTGAGCGCCATGTCGAGGATGGTCTCTCCGGCCGCATCGGCGGCGTTCACGTTCGCGCCGTGATCGAGGAATACCTTGACCGTCTGCACGTCTCCAATCGAGATTGCCGTGCAGATGATCGGCGTGCCGGATGTGCCCCGTTCGTTTGCGCGCTCGGGATTCGCTTTGAGGATTGCGTTGAGCTTGGCGGTATCACTGTGGAGGACAGCCCGCTGCAGGTCGTTCATCTTGATCCGGTGGGAGCAACCGATCGAAGACACGACGCACAGGACCGTAAGCACGATTCCCGCCCGAAGCCTGGATGATCCGCTCATGTAGCGCCTCCAACCGAGATGTGAACGGCTATTCCTTCGCGCCGCGGGAGAGGAGCAGCTTCTCCAGCGGCTGGAACTCGGGCTTCAGGGGGACGCGACCGCCTCCCATCGGCCTGATCGGGGAGAGGAACTTGTACAGATAGGCAAGCGGTGTCAGGCCGTCTTTGTCCTTCGCATTGACGTGCGCGCCGTGATCGAGCAGGAATCGGGCCAAGTCCTCCTGCCCGGTCGCGACCGCGGAGTGAAGGGGCGTCTGCTTCACTCCGCCTCGGATGTTCACGTCGACTCCAAGCGCCACGAGCTGCTTGACGGCATCCAGGCGGCCGGTGTAGGCCGCATAGTGCAGAGCGGCGTCCCCGTTGATGATCTCAGCGGCAGACGACGGCCTCGACTTGACGATCCTGTCGATCTCCTTCGTCTCGCCGAGTGCGATCGCGTCCCGTAGCGCCCACCGCTCCGAAGGCTTGCTTCCGAACTTGCGAAGCGCGACGATCGTATCCGGCTTGCTTTGACCGCCCGCGGCAACATCGAAAGGAGTCCGACCATCGAGATTCCTGGGATTGGGATCCGCGCCGTGGCCCAGCAACGTCTCCGCCATCTTCGTCCGGCCGAACCGCGCTGCTCCGTGCAGAGGAGTGTCGCCCGTCTTTGCCACCGCGTTGATCTTGGCGCCGTGGGCGAGCAGCATCTTGCCGATCTGCGTGTAGATCGATTCGGCAGCGATATGGAGCGGCGTGCGCCCGGTGCTGTCGGATGCGTTCGCGTCGGCCCCGTGAATCAGCAGGAATTCGACCATATCGGGCCTGTTCGCTGCGACAGCCGCATGGAGGGGGGTGCTCCGCTCCTCTCCGCGTTGGGTCTCCGCCTTGACATTGATCTCGGTGCCGCGTTCGAGCAGGAGTTGAGCGACCTCCACATGCCCGGACCAGGCCGCTCTCCGGAGGAGCATGCGCGGATCCCGCAGCTTGGCGTGCTTCGCGAGCAGCGTCCTCATGACCGACGCGTATCCCTCATAGGATGCCACCTCGATTGGCGTCTCTCCTCGAGAATTGGTCGCCTCGACATCCGCGCCGTATTGGAGCAGGACATTCACGACCTGTTGATCGCCTGCCCGGGCCGCTATGTGCAGCAAGGTGTCACCCTTCGGGTCCCGCTCGTTCACACGGTCGGGGTGCGACCTGAGGATCTTCTCGGTTCTGCCGATGTCTCCCGATATGACGGCCTGCCTGATCTGACTCTTGGCGCACCCGATGACCAGCAGGCAAACGACCAACCCGATCGCGGCGAGGCTCGATGGCCTGAGCAACCTCATACTTTACCTCCGGCGGGCGGAACCGGTCGCATTCTCACGGCTCGCTCCGCATCAGTCGCATGTGGGATGTGACACACTTTTATACCTCTTTACACGAGGCCTGTCAACACCGGGCCGCCGGATCGCGTGACCAATCCCGGTATAATTACCAGTTTTTTCAGAATAGCGTTGACGGCTGCTACCCGCGGGTGTACACTAAGAGAGTCTACGACTGCGCCACCAGCAGCCGAGCGGCAGTACCCAATGCCCTCCAGGAGGTACGAGCAATGAAGCACGGCCCAGCACTGGCAGTTCTCGCTGCACTCACTCTTCTCATCTGCACCGTTCCCTGTTCCGCGGGGACTGTGTACGTCAAGTGGGACTCCCCCGGTCCGACGTTCGACGGCACGTCATGGGACACGGCGTTCCACACGGTCCAGGAAGGCCTCAATGCGTCTGTCTCAGGCGATGAGGTCTGGGTCGCCCGCGGCACGTATGTCGAGCGCATAACCATGAAAGCCGGAGTAGTCCTATATGGTGGATATTCAGGCTCAGGAACGGCCAGAGACATGGGCATTTACCTCACCGCTCTCGAAGGCACGGGGGGCTTTCCGGTGATACTGTGTGGCGCAGGGATTACCACTACTACCGTGATCGATGGGTTCACCATCCGGTACGCGGATACTACCACTGTCACGAACGCCTATGGGATCTCGTGCAACAGCGGCTCACCGACTATCACTAATAACACGATTGTGGGCATGCCAGGTTACGGGATATACGTTGCATCCTCCGCTGTCCCAGTGATCGCGAATAACATGATTCTGGGGAATGCCGGGAATGGGATAGGCGGCGGCGCTGGTGCCTCTCCCACCATCACGAACAATATTATTGCGGGGAACGGCAATAATGGGATAGTATGCAGCGGCACTTCAACTGTCACGAATAACACAATTACGGGCAACAATAGCTCAGGAGTATCCTGCTCCTCAGCCTCGGCAACTGTGTCGAACAACATCGTGGCCTTCAACTGCAAGGGAATCACCAGTCTTGGAGGCATTCCTACTCTTTCGAACAACTGCGTGTACGGCAACACGAGCTACAACTACTCCGGTCTCTCTGCCGGAGTCGGGGATGTCTCGGTCGACCCTCTGCTGGCGGACAAGGCCTATGCGAATGCTCATCTCCAGCTCAGTTCGCCGTGCATCAATGCCGGCTCGAATGGCGCGCCCGGGCTTCCTTCGACCGACATGGACGGCCAGTCCAGAGTGCAGGATGGCACAGCGGACATCGGGGCCGAACGAGTGTGATGCCATTACGGTCTGGCCTGCCGGGCCGAATGCCATCGTGCGGGTCAGCCCATCCGGCAATGATGCAAACGACGGCTCGTCCTGGGCACTTGCAAAGAAGACTATACAGGCGGGAATCAATGCGGCCAAGGCGCTGCGCGGCGACGTGTGGGTCAAGGTGGGCACCTACGAAGAGCCCATCTTCCTGCAGGCGTATGTATACCTCTACGGGGGCTTTGCCGGAACGGAGACATTGAGATCGCAGAGAGATTGGATCGCAAACCAGACGGTACTGAATGGTGCATCCGTCACCGCGCGGAGGACGGGCTATCGGGCGAGTACGATAGACGGGTTCCTGATTCAGGGCAACAGCGGGGTGTCCTGCGCCTACTCATCGCCGATTATTGCCAACAACACGATTTCCACGCGAATGTATGGGATAGATTGCGCGAACTCCTCCTCGCCGATCATAGCAGGCAATAATATCTCATGGAACAAGACAACCGGATTGGGCTGCAACGCTTCTTCTCCGACTGTGACCGGCAACACTATAGCATCGAACCCCAATTATGGCATATACTGCCAGAACTCCTCCGCACCGACCATAGTCAATAATGCGGTGAAGGGGAACGGCAACTGCGGAATATATGCCACAGCCTCGCCCCTCACGGTCACCAATAACACTATAACCGGAAACGGCGACGCCGGGATACGGTGTTCCAGCTCTTCATCTGTGATATCGAATAACATACTTGCATTCAACTTTGGGGGGGTATACAAATCCGGAGGAACTCCTACCCTTCGGAACAACTGCGTGTACGGCAACACGAGCTACGACTACTCCGGCATATTGGCCGGGGCCGGTGATATCTCGGCCGATCCTCTCTTCGCAAGCGCGGAGTATCCGAGTGTTCACATCCAGCCAGGATCTCCGTGCAGGAACGCGGGCTGGAACGATGCGCCCGGGATTCCACCCATCGACATCGACGACCAGCCGAGGATACAGCCGGCGGGCGGAACAGTGGACATAGGGGCGGACGAGTCGGACGGTACGGTCTGGCCCGCCACTCCCGCCATGATCGTGCGGGTGAGCCCCTCCGGCGACGACGCGAACGACGGGTTGACCTGGGCTTTTGCCAAGTTGACGATACAGGCAGGGATCGAGGCTGTGAAGACTCTTGGTGGAGACGTTTGGGTGAAAGCGGGCGTCTACAACGAACGCATCACCTTGAAGACCTATGCGCACGTCTTCGGCGGCTTCGCGGGCTCGGAGACGCTGAGGTCACAGAGAGACTGGACTGTCGATCAGACAATACTGGATGGCGGGGCCGGGGGGCCGTTGTTACTGCCAGTGGTCTAGGCCAACAGACGAGCACAATCGACGGGTTCACGATACGCAACGGCCTCGGTTACCAGGGAGCATCCGGGATAGCCCTTGCCCACGCTTCGCCTGCCATCAGGAACAACATCATCACCGCCAACAATGGCTTTGGGGTGAGTTGTGCTTCCTCCAACCCCGTTGTCACGGACAACCTCATCGTGGGGAATACCGGTGCCGGGATTGCCTGCTTCGGTGCCTCGCCGACCATCACGAATAACACAATCGTGGCGAACACAACGAATGTCTACGGTAGCGGCGGGATATACATGCTGTGTGAATCGTCGCCGGCTATCTCAAACAACATCGTGGCATTCAACTCCGCAGGTATGTTGGGCGAATGCTACCCAGTCGACCCAGAGAGTCCTCCTCCTCCCCTTCCCACACCGAAGCTCAGGAGTAACTGCGTATATGGCAACACCAGCTACGACTACTCCGGCGTCACCGCCGGACCCGGGGATATCTCGGTTGATCCGCTGTTCGTGAACCGGGTCGGCGGCGATTACCACCTGAGCCTGCTCTCACCATGCATCAACTCAGGCTTGAACCACTACGTCAGCAGCACATGGCTTGATATGGATAGAGAGCCGAGGGTACTGCCCATCGGTGGCACCGTGGACATCGGCGCTGACGAGTACGGCCTGCACACGGTCTACTCGCCGGACGAAGCTAAGGAGTTGCTGTCCGACGGAAGCGAAGTCTATCTCTCGGCTAACGGTCCGATGATAGTTACGGCCAGGTTCGGCGGCATGCCGGCATACTATGTCGAGCAGTCGAACAAGGCATCGGGAATGCAGTGTCGCGGACTCGCGCTGCTGGATCCGGGCCAGAGTGGAATCATGCACGGCACAATGGACACTATCGACGGCGAACGCACGCTAGTGGACGCGTCCGTAGTCACCGGCTCCCTGTCCACAAGTCCGATCCCCGATCCGCTCAGCATGCCCAACCGGTCCGTTGGTGGCGGGAGTCTGGGGCTGCAGCAAGGCATCGTGGGTGCGGCGGATCTGAACAACATCGGCCTCCGGGTATGGAGCACTGGCAAGGTGACCCACACGGACAGCGGCTTCTTCTACATCGACGACGGCTCGGGCATGGACGACGGTTCAGGGCATCTCGGAGTGAGGGTCACGACCGAGGGGCTGTCGATGCCTGCCTTCGAGTCCTATGTCAAGGTCACCGGCGCGAGTTCGTGCTACAAGCGTGACGGCGATCTCTTCCGGCTCATTCGGGCAACCGAGATCACGCCCGTGCCGTGAACCATCTCGTATCAGGAAGCAGATAGCACAAGGGGGCGGAGTCCAACTCCGCCCCCAACTTTATTAGTCCAATCCGTCTGATTCGTGTTTCCCCTACCGCTGGATGCGCGATCCCCCGCCCTTGAGGAGGGTCTCGACCTCCTCGAGCGTCGCCCAGTTCAGGTCGCCGGGGATCGAGTGCTTGAGCGCGGAGAACGCCGTCCCGTAGTCGACGCCCTTCTGAACGTCGCCGGTCAGATAGCCGTAGATGAACCCCGCGGTGAACGAGTCGCCGCCGCCGACGCGGTCGATCAGCTCGCAGGGGTACGTCGCGCTCTCGTAGAGCTGCCCGTTCGAGAGGGCAAAGGCCGACCAGTTGTTCCTCAGCACTGAGAGGTCTTCCCGCAGGGTGATCGCCACCACCTCGAAGCCGAACCGCTCGTTCAGCTTCACCGCGACCTCCTGGTAGCTGTCCTCCCGGATACCGAAGACGACGCCCGTGTCCTCCTCGGTCGTGATCAGGATGTCGACGAACTCCATCATCGGGACCTGGCACGCGTTGGCCTCCTCGGGCGTCCAGAGCTTCTTGCGGTAGTTGACGTCGTAGCTGACCTTCGCACCGGCCGCCTTCGCCGCCTTGATCGCCTCGAGAGTCGCCTCCGCGCACGACTTGCTGAGCGCCGGGGTGATCCCGCTGACGTGGAAGAGCTTGCAGCCCTCGAACGCCTTCGCCCAATCGACCTCGCCGGGTGCGAGGGTACTGATCGCCGAGCCCGCGCGGTCATAGAGGACGCTCGATGCCCGCGGGTTCGCGCCGAACTCGAGGAAGTAGATGCCGACGCGGCCGGACTTGCTCCACACGAGGTTCGACGTATCGACTCCCTGCTCGCGTGCCTTGTTGCGGACCATACGGCCGATCGGGTTCTCCGGGAGCTTGCTGACCCACGCGCTCTCGAGCCCGAGCCGTGAGACCCCGACCGCGACATTCAGCTCTCCGCCGCCGACCTTTGCGTCGAACGAGTTCGTCTGCTCCAGCCGATGGAAATCCGGCGGCGACAACCGCAGCATTGCTTCTCCAAGGGTAACTACCTCAGTCATTCTCCCCTCCTACTCCTACTCATACTGTGATCCTGCCCCGTTTTCGTGGACAGATCACCTAGGCCGCTCGTTCGAGAGCGGCCGCCTCGAAATCGGCGGGACTCCGATAGCCGAGGCTCGAGTGGAGTCGCTGTCGATTGTAGAACACTTCGATGTACTCGAAGATATCAGATCTCGCTTCCTCTCGTGAGGAGTATGTTCGATGATGTATCAGCTCGGCCTTAAGCGTCGCAAAGAAGCTCTCCATCGGGGCGTTGTCATAGCAATCCCCGGCGCCGCTCATGCTGGCTCGAATTTCGTAGGCTTCGAGAAGCCTACGAAATTCGCCGCTCGCGTACTGACACCCTCGATCCGAATGATGGATGACTTCACCGACCGGTCTTCTGTTCTTGTATGCCATCCTGAGCGCCTCACTTGCGAGCACACTCCCAAGCGTCTCTTTCATCGACCAGCCCACTATCTGGCGCGAGTAAAGATCCATCACCGCCGAAAGATAGAGCCAACCCTCACGGGTATGCACATACGTTATGTCGCTTACCCAGACACTGTTCGGTCTGGCTACCTCGAAGTTTCTCTTGAGCAGATTCGCCGCCACAGGCTGGTTGTGCCTGGAGTTAGTCGTAACACGGAACTTCCGCTTCTGTCTTGCGCGGATTCCGTTTGCTGTCATGAGCCTGGCCACACGGCCTCTGCTGCAGGTCTCACCCGCCTGCCGAAGCCGTATGTGAACCCTCGGGCTACCGTAGGTGTCTCTGCTCTCGGCGTGGACCTCCCTGATCCGTGTGAGCAGCTTCTCGTTCTTCCTGGCGCGATCGCTTTCGGGACGCCCCTGCCACGCGTAGTAGCCGCTCCGGCTCACACCGAGCACCCCGCAGATCGTCCCGATCCTGAAGCGACCGTCTTGAGCAGCGATGAAGGCGTACTTCACTGCTGCTCCCTCGCAAAGTACGCCGCCGCTTTTTTTAATATGTCTCTCTCCTCTCGGAGGAGATCGTTCTCCTTGCGGAGACGCTTCACTTCGTCCTCAAGGGACTCTCTCTTCCTGGGATCGATCTCTCCCAGGCTCTCCTTGTACTTCCTGATCCAGGCGTCCAGGCTGTTGATGTTGACTCCCAGTTCCTTTGCGATCCGAGCTTTGCTCGCCCTGCCGGAAAAAGCCAACTTCACCGCCTCCGCCTTGAAGCTTTCTGAATACTGCCTCTTCATCTTGGGTCACCTCATCTCTTATTATCCGGTGCCCACTAATTCGAGGCAAGATCACTGTTCGCCGAGCCGTTCACCTCACCGGCGCCTTGAGTTGCTTGACAGTCGCCGGCGGGATGTCCATCAGATAGAGCTTCACGGGCTCGGTATCCTGATGGTATGGCCCACTCCACCAATACTGGCTCATATCTGGCGATACCCTCATAGCGTACGTAGAGTCGGGTAACTTTATGCGCCTCGTCCCCATGGTCGACAAGTCGATCATCTCCGTAATGACTTCACCGGTGTTGGTCAAATACCAGACATGATAGATAGCAATACGCCGAGAAAGGTAGATGAACTTTGCAGAAGCACGAGGATTTGCCAGCGAGGCTGATGTGAGCATCCGGTCTGTACCGTCCTTCATCAGATAATGATGGTAATGCTCATGCCGGTCTACATAGATAAAGCCGCTGCCGTCGGCACTCGTTATGACAGCAACGCTTTCATCTCGGATCTTTGCTACTGACAGGTCTGACGGATTGAGAAGATACATGGAACGATTCTCAGTCCGACCGAATAATCGTGTGAATACTATCTTGTCCGTAGTTAGCCAGTATACGGCCTGTATCTCGTCAGTCGCGGAGAGCACGCATCTTCTTTGACCGCCCTTCAGATCTGCTATATACATGCCTTTGCCACGGCATTGAAAGACTACTGCTTTGCTGTCTGGCGAGAGATCAAATCCCTCTGCTTCCGGCAAGCGGTACATCTGACGCTTCCCGGTATTCACGTCATAGCGGCAGATACCGGTTTCGCCTCTAAAGTAGTATAGTGCCTGACTATCTCTCGACCAGACAGCGCTAGTGACATTCTTGTCGACGATGATCTCGCCAGGGCGAGTTCCTGAACAGCCTGCGGCAAGTAAAGCCGTGATGCATGCCGCGAATAGCATTCCTAGCTGGCGAGCCTTCATGGATTCTCCTCCTGCGAAAGCCAGGTGCGTTCCAGGGCGAAGCATTGGCGACGAACCTGCCAGGTTGGCACAGAGCGAAGGGCCAATGCTTCTCCCCTACAGCCGCAGGTATGCTTCTTCCACCGTATCCGCCGTCGTCTCGACCGTGCGGGCGTCGATCACGCGGATATCCGGTCGGGCGAACCCGTTCGGTACGGTGATCCGCTCGACCATCTCCTTGCGGAAGGTCACCGGCCGCTCGATCGGCATCGGCCCGATCGAGCCGATCCGCCCGATCGCCTCGCGAGTCTTCTCCTCGATCAGCTTGTGCGCCACATCGAGCGAGAGCATCCTCGCGCCCTGGCACGACATCCCGACCTTCACCTGGCAGGTGACGACGCCCGGGATCCAGTCGGAGGCCTCCGCGCACGCCTTGTCGTCGCCGGAGACCATGATCACCGGCTTCCCGAAGTCGGATGCGACCCCGGCGTCGAGCCCGATCTCGCCGACCTTGCGCCCGTTGAGCCAGTAGTTCTGCACCGTCTTGGACGACATCGTGTGCTCCAGGAGTGCGCCACGAGTGCCCGCCATGGCATGGTAGCCGAGCAGGATGAGCGCGTCGCACTCATCGATCCCCGGCAGCCGTCTCGGAGTCGAGCCCTGGATGACCTCCGCGCGCGGGTCGAGTTCGGCGGTGATGAAGTGGTTGCCCGACCCGTGACCGTCGCGCACGATGACGCCGTCAGCGCCCGCGTCGAAGCAGGCTCGGATGCAGGCGTTCGCGTCCCAGGTATAGTAGCGCCGTGCATCCTGATAGAGCTTCCCCTCGGACAGCACGTGATCGCTGCCCGATATCCCGCTGATGCCTTCCATGTCTACGAAAATGAGTATCTTCACCTGCTGCTCCTGAACTCCTTGACGATCTCACGGAACTTCCGAGCCCGGTCGGTGATCTCACCGAAATCACCGGACGCCATCAGCTTCTTGTCGATCAGAGCGCCGCCGACCCCCAGACAGACCGCGCCGGCTTCGAGCCACGACCGGGCAGTATTCAGATCGACGCCGCCGGTCGGCATGAACGGTATGTCGGGGAACGGTCCGTGCAGGTCCTTGAAGTAGCTCGGTCCCATCACGTTCGCCGGGAATATCTTGATGATATCGCCGCCCGCCTGCCAAGCCGTGATCACCTCGGTCGGAGTGAGCGCGCCCGGAAAGACCGGGACATGTCTCGACTTCGCCATCTCGATCGTCGCGAGGTTCGTGCTCGGGCTCACGATGAACTGAGCGCCGGCATCCACCGCACTCGATGCCATCTCGGGTGTCAGGACGGTCCCCGCGCCGAGGATCACATCGTCGCTCAGCCTCGATGCCAGCGCCTCAATGATCCACAGGGGGTTCGGGACTGTGAATGTCACTTCGATCACGTTCACGCCGCCCTGAAGTGCGGTTTCGATCGCCTTCAGTATCTGCTCCTCCGATTCGCCGCGCACCACTGCCGCGATCCCGCACTCGAGTATGCCGTCGAGGATATGCTTCTTGTCCTTCATTGTTCTCCCTCCAAGCCATGGTAAGCGTATCATCCATCCCGCCGATGAGTCAACAAAGCATGTAACAGTTCAGGCTTGTGGATCATTTTGCGAGAGCAGTGAGAGTTTTTCCGACATTGTCGGCTTGCAATAGGAAGGACCCTTGGCCGGGCGGGTGGAACATGCCTGTGTGGAAGAGTTCGACGGTCTGACAAGAGAAGAATTGGTGGGCATTGTCCTGGAGCAGCGGGAGATGATCCAGCGTCTCGTCAAGGAACTGGAGGATCTCAAGGCAAAGCTCTCGGGTGGCGGCAGTTCCACCCCCATACCTGACTGGGTCAAGCCGAACCGCAAAGAGCGCCGGGCAGCCGAACGAAAGAAGCGCCAGAAGTCGTTCGTTCGCAGGCGGGAGACCCCCACCCGTGTAGTCGAGCATGCGCACTCGAAGTGTCCGGACTGCGGTCGGGCACTCACGGAGGGCACGGTAAAGAGAGTCCGCCAGGTTATTGATATACCGATCGTGCCTGTGGACATAGTCGAGCACAGATTCATCGCCAGAAGATGCGGATACTGTGGCAAGGCGCATGTGCCGAAGGTTGACCTGTCGAGCCAGGTTGTAGGCAAGCATCGAGTAGGCGTGAACCTGATGAGCCTGATATCGTATCTTTCGACAGTAGGCCGTATGACAAAGCGAACGATACAGGGGTTGCTGAAGGCTCTGTATCGTCTTCATCTCTCTGTGGGAGAGATAAGCGAGATATTGCACACGGTGGCAGGCTGTGGCAGAGGCGAGATGAAGGGACTTCTATCGCTTGTACGCGGAAGTCCATACATAAACGCAGACGAGACGGGCTGGAGAGAGGACGGGCTCAACGGATACATCTGGACCTTCTCCACTAAGAACGTGCGATACTTCATCTACCGGCGGAGTCGGAGCGGAGAGATACCTAAGGAAACGATAGGCGGCGACTACGAAGGGGTGGTGGTAACGGATTGCTACGCCGGATACAACCCCGTAGTTGCAGACCGTCAGATATGCTGGGCACATCTGGCCAGGGAACTGCACAAACTGAAGGAGAAGAACGCCGATAACCCGGACGTCATATCATGGGCGGATGCGGTGAAGGGTGTTTACGATCAGGCAAAGAAGTTCCGGAGCAAGAAGGCGGAGGTTCGCAAGTGGAAGCGAGTGCTCTTCGAGGAAGAGGTAGAGACGCTCTCAGGTCCGTATGTCGGCTTAGAGGTTCCACAGCAGGTGCTGGCAAAGAGATTGACGGATCGCTTGCATGAGTTGTTCATGTTCGTAGAGTACCCGGAAGTACCGTCGGACAACAATGGCGCAGAACGAGCGCTGAGGCCGTGTGTGATCGCCCGCAAGGTATGCGGAGGCACACGAAGCGCGAAGGGTTCCGAGACAAAGATGACGCTCATGAGTCTGTTTGGCACATGGCACGTCCGAGGGCTGGACATGCTCGAGTCCTGCAGGCAACTGCTCGCAGGCAAGTCTGTCCTCTTCCCCGCCTGATCAAACTCGTTATCCCCAAGCGTGAACTGTTACCAAAGCATACCCAAAGAGCGCAAAACGTGCTAGAATGGGGCACGTCTGAGGCGGCCTCGCCCGCCTCCCACAGAAGTAAGGAGTGACCCATCATCATGACATCAAGACTTGCCGTGACAGCGATCCTGCTGATTGCCCTCGCTGCCGGGACCGCAAACGCCGCCGCGCCGGAGTTCCGAGCCATCCAGATCCACCATTGGATTGACGGAGGGCTCAGCCCGGAACAGATCGACGAGACGATCAAGTGGGCCAAGCAGGCCAACATCAACGTTCTCCAGTTCCAGGTCAGACGCGTTGGTGACGCCTACTATGACTCGGCCCATGAGCCTCGCGCGTCCAACATCAGGGGCGATGCCGACTTCGATCCCCTCGGATATGTGATCAAGAAGGGCCACGCGAACGGCATGCAGGTCCATGCCTGGATCAACACCTATCGCACGTGGACCGGCAAGAACGCCCCGGCCAATCCGAAGCACGTCGTCAACCAGCATCCCGAGTGGCTGAGCAAGAGCCTCGACGGTGCGTCCTCCAATGGCGAGGGCACCTACCTCGATCCGGGAGCGCCGGGCGTCCGCGAGCATCTGGTCAAGCTCGTCACCGATATACTGTCCAAGTACGATGTCGATGGCGTCATGCTCGACTACGTTCGGTACCCCGGACGCCAATGGGGTTACAGTGATGCTGCTGTAAGCGCTTTCAACGCCAAGAACGGCTCCACAGGCAAGCCGGCTGAGACTGATGAGAAGTGGTGTCAGTGGCGGCGAGACCAGGTGACGGCGACCGTTAGAGCAATCAACAAAGAGATCAACCGCCTCAAGCCGTGGGTGACGCTCTCCGCTGCGACGATTCCCTGGGGCGCCTGCCCGGAGGATTTCAAGAAGACCGACGCGTATGGTTACGTCTTCCAGGACTGGCGGGCCTGGATGGAGGAGGGGATCATCGACATCAACCTGCCGATGAACTACAAGGATCCGGCGAACGAGAAGCACGTTCCGATGTACACCGGCTGGCTCGACGGGATGAAGAGGTGGTCCTACGAGCGGATGGCCGCTTCGACTATCTCGGTGGCCAAGGGGAACACAGACGGAGCTGTCAAGCAGGTGCTGGAGACCCGCAAGAAAGGCCTCGGGATCGTCGGATTTGCATTCAGCCAGGGTCCCACGAAAGCCGATCTCGCCGCAAAGCTCCGGGCATCCGTCTTCACTGAGCCCGTTCCCGTGCCGAAGCTCTCTTGGAAGCCCGAACGCAAGGCGACTGAGCCGGCGAAGTAGGGGCGGTGCTTCAATGCCCGCCCGGAGGAACGGGAGGCCGTTGAAGGCCTCCCCTACAGCTATGAGCGCTTCTCCAGGAGAGATACTGTCTTGCGGAGCCGCCGAACTGGGTATCACCCTGGATGACAACCAGTTGCAGCGGTTCGAATCGTTTACCAGGTTGCTGACCGAGTGGAACAGCAGGGTGAATCTCACCCGCATCATTGATCCCTGTGAGATCGCGGTCAAGCACTACCTGGATTCGCTCAGTCTGCTGTCGGTAATCGAGATGCCGGTCGGGTCCCGCGTCATGGATGTGGGATCCGGCGCGGGGTTGCCGGGGATTCCGTTGAAGATCGCTCGCCCGGACCTGAAGGTGACGATGCTCGATTCGGTCCGTAAGCGGCTGGTGTTCATAGAGGCTGCTCTGCGGGAACTTGGGATAGAGGACGCCGAGTTGGTCCACGCGCGAGCCGAAGATGCCGCCCGTGATCCGGCATACCGTGAGAGCTTCGACTTCACGGTATCACGCGCGGTTTCCCGATTGGCGGTCCTGTCCGAGCTGTGCATTCCCTTCTGCAGAGTCGGCGGATGGTTTGTCGCGTACAAAGGTCCGGACCCGTCCGAAGAGATCTCCGCGGCCGAGAACGCGATCGGCAAGCTCGGAGGAACGATGGCCCGTGCGGCATCCCTGTCGATCCCGCGCGGCGATGCACGACGAACACTGGTCTTGATCCGAAAGGAGCGCCGGACGGGTGCCGCCTATCCGCGAAAAGCCGGCGTACCGGAACGGGAGCCCCTCTAGGAGCGGATTTCAGTCCGCGAAAGGAGATACAAGATGGCCCAAGTTCGCAAGCTGATAGGCCTGCTGCTGGTCATGGCAGCTATCATCGGTGTACCTGTGGCGTACCACGTCTTCAGTTCGGCGACCGATCGCATTCTAGCGTTTTCGTCGCTGCCTTCACCGCCGCTCGATGTATACCCTTTCCTCGCTGCTTTCTTCATGGTGATCGGGCTCTTCTGGGTCTTCTGGGCATACTCCTACCTGCACTTCGTGGGGCTCGGCTCTCCCGTTGAAGTATTCCGAGTCGCGCTGCATCCAACGGAGCTGCTGGTGACGACGGGCCCTTATGCCTACACGAGGAATCCCATGTTTCTGGGGCTGCTATTCGTGCTGCTCGCGGTCGCTCTGTATGGCAAGTCTATTACCGGATTGGCGCTGCTGCCGATCATCGCCATCGCCGGCCTGGAGTATCTGCGCGTGTACGAAGAGCCTGTCTTGAAGGAGCGATTCGGTCAGGAGTACAGCAGTTACCGGAAGTCCGTTCCCGCTCTGTTTCCGAGGAACAGACGGTGAGAGTATTGCATTCCGGGGCGCGCTGTGTTATTGTATGGCAAAATCGTGAATAACTGCACAATACTGCCACACAAGGGAGAGTGAGACTATGGGGGCTCGGCAGACCAAGGTACCGATTCCGACGCTGGAGCGACTGGCAACTTACCTTCGCTACCTCAATGACCTCGAAGCAACCGGAGTGGATACGATCTCATCCGCTGAGATGGAGGAAGCCACCGGCATTCATGCTGCCCAGTTTCGGAAGGATCTGTCGTATTTCGGGGAGTTCGGGAGACCGGGGATTGGATACAATGTCTACGACCTGCAAGCTCGTCTGGCGAAGATCCTGAAAGTGGAGAAAGAGCAGCCTGTGATCATGGTCGGCGCGGGCAACCTCGGATCGGCGCTGGTCGGGTTCCCCGCTCTGCGTCGCCACAACTTTCATATCGTCGCTGTGTTCGACAACAATCGCAGCAAGATCGGCAAGCGGCTCTGGGACCTCGAAATACTGGATATCCGGAAGCTCGCAGAGGCAAACGCAAGTTTGGGAGCAAGCATTGCCATAATAGCCGTTCCCGCCATTGCTGCTCAGACAGTCACGGACCAACTGGTGGATGCCGGTGTCAAGGTCATCCTGAATTTCGCGCCAACGACTATCCGCGTTCCTGAGCACGTCGTTGTACGTAACGTTTGCTTCATCCAGGAACTCGCCGTCCTTTCGTACCACCTCACATGAGCCTTCGCGGCCACTGAAGCCCTCCCTGGACTCAATGAAAAACGGCCTGCCCTGTATAGGGCAGGCCGTTCAATTCGCGTCCTTGCAGTCGGTATGGAAGTCTAAGTTGAGGCTGCCGGCACGATCAGCGCCAGGTTATCCCTCAGGCTATTTACCCAGTAGCCATGCCACGGTTCGAGCATCACAGAGTCGCCCCAGTCGTCATCGAGGCCCATGCTCATCAGGCTCTGGGAACTGCTGTCGTACCAGAAGGTGAAGGTTCTGAGCCAGCTGTTGTCCCGAGCATAGGACAGAGGAACGGTAGCTGTGCCGTCGGTGATCTCGACCGTATTCCAGTTCACCGGATAGGAGAATGGGCAGCCGATGATACTCCAGCCGGTCTTGGGCAGGCTGATCCACATGTCCGTGTCATCGTTGTCGGTTATGCCCTCGAAAGAGATCACATTGGTGTCGCTGCCGGTCAACTGCAGCCAGTATCCGTCCGTCAGAAGCATGTTACCGAAGGCGTCCGGAGTGTACTGGTCATACAATAGGATCGACTGCGTGGCTGCATCATAGCGGTAGAGTCCCCCTGCAAGAGCATTGGGACACCCAGGGAATACCAACTGAGGATCAGGCGAAGTTGGTATCGCCGGAAGCGAGATCAGGTTCCAGCCCATGTTGATCGGTCCGGGGTCCCCAGAACTCACTGTTTCGATCGCTGCGCCGGCGGGCACACAAAGCATCACGATAACCAGCAGACTCAGCACCATCATTGCAGATCTTCTCATTTTGGCCTCACCTCGTTTAAGAATGTCTGGCAGAAGACAAAAACCGTGTGACAGGTCGTACGCGAATCACCTGCTGAACCGGAAAAAGTATACCCAATTGCCGAGAACCTGTCAATGACGCAAGAACATTACACGCGCTACGGCGGAACAGGCAGCACCGCCAGTAAGCTCTATACTCTAGAGAGTGTAACGCTTTTTCCGCCGCGAGTCAACTGGTAAAAATACCAGAATCAGGTTATAACGGTTGAAATGCGCCGGATTCCGGTATACTTACTTGCGGCAGGATGCGCCCAAGTGTTAGACAACTCCTGGTGGACTATAGTTCCACGCGCAACCATAACGTGCTACGCTTCAGTCTGTTTATACCCAATCCGGCAACGTTCAAACCGGTGGATTGATGAGTTTGTGGGCAAGCGAGTATGCGCACGTGTATTGCGCAGTGTACACTTGGCTGTGAAGCGGGAGAATGGTGGGCCCACTCGGATTCGAACCAAGAACCAACCGGTTATGAGCCGGTCGCTCTGCCATTGAGCTATGGGCCCGCTGCTGCCGGAGCAAAGCCATCGAGCACCGATAGGATACCCGAATTCGGCCTTTCAGTCAAGCTCATCCGGGCATCCGATAGATGAGGCAGAGCAACGCGAAACTTTTTGATGTGCCAATCCGTCTAGTAACTGAGCCGAATCGCAAGCAGACCACCGCATGCCGATTGTTAACGAGGGCAAACCCGGCTCCAGCAGAGGGGAATGAGATGGGCAAGCGTTTTATCTTTGTGACCTTGGTTGCGTTGTCAGTGCTTCTGCCGCGTTGCCTGTGGGCCGCGGCCAATGATTGGAGGACGAGTATCACGGCCGACAATGGTTTTGGCGGGGGCAGTGGGGTCAGTGCGCAGATGGGAGTGACTCCCACCTCTGTGGATGGGCCTCGCTCTGTGGACAGCCCTCGTGAGGAACGTACTGCAAGAGAGGATATGCAAGCGTACTACTTCCTCGATGTTCCTCAGCAAGGTCGGTATGTCGCGGCTATCATACCTGGCGATGCATGGACATGGACGAAGGATATCATGTCCCCGGCGAGCCCCGCATCGTATCCGAATTCGATCAAGAGCTGGGAACTTCGGCTAGGAGCCATGCCACATGCGACCAGCGATCCCATGAGGATAGGTTTCTATGCCCTCAGTGCGGGGATGCTGCCCCCTTCGATGGTCGGCGGGCTCGCGGTGGCATACAGGCTGATCATGGTCGACAACAAGGGCATGCCCGGTGCTCCCCAGAACGGAAAGGTATGGGACCTGCCTACACCAACGACCCATTCCTCGAGTCCCTACTGGACCCTCCCGCAAGCTGACTGGCTTCCCATCTTGAAACTGAGCGCGGGGAGTCACCAGGCAATGATCTCCGAAGGCTACCAGATGCGGTTCGAGCAGTACCAGTTCAACGTGCCCGCTCAAGAGGTCGTTCCCGAGCCGGCCGGTCTGTCGGTGCTGGGGATCGGCGTTGTCGGCCTGGTGGGCTTGGCGATGCGCAGGCGGAGATAAGCAAGAAGGGCGGCTTTCGCCGCCCTTCATACTATGTAAGGTATTCCTCGAGCTTCTTCCGGCGCTTCGCGTGGCGCAGTTTCTTGAGTGCCTTCGCCTCGATCTGACGTATGCGCTCGCGGGTGACCTGAAAATGCCGCCCGACTTCCTCGAGTGTCCTCGGATATCCGTCATCCAGGCCGAATCGCATACGGAGGACGTCGCGCTCCCTCGGGGTCAGTTCCGAGAGGACCTCCACGATCCGCTCGCGGAGAAGCTGGTGGGTCGCCGCGTCATCCGGCGACACGGTTTCCTGGTCCTGGATGAAGTCGGCGAGATGGCTGTCTTCCTCCTCGCCGATCGGTGTCTCGAGCGACAGCGGCTCCGGGGCGATCCGGTAGATCTCGCTGACGCGCTCGACCGGAATCTCCATCTCCCCGGCGATCTCATCGAGCGTCGGGTCGCGCCCGAGTTCCTGCGTGAGGTGGCTCTGAGTCTTCATCAGCCGGTTGATGGTCTCGACCATGTGTACCGGGATTCGGATCGTGCGCCCCTGATCGGCGATGGCGCGTGTGATTGCCTGCCGGATCCACCAGGTTGCGTAGGTGCTGAACTTGTAGCCCTTCATGTAGTCGAACTTCTCGACGGCGCGGATCAGGCCGATGTTGCCCTCCTGGATCAGGTCCGGGAAGGACATGCCTCGACCGCTGTATCTCTTTGCGATGCTCACGACGAGCCTCAGGTTCGCCTGGATGAGCTTCTCCTTGGCGGTCTGGGACTCGATCGTCTTGCTGTCTCCCTCGGCGATGATCTTCGCGAGGCGGACCTCCTGCTGCATGGTGAGCAGGGGCGTCTTGCCGATCTCTCGGAGCCACATGCGAACCGAGTCGTCGATGGGCAGACCCTCGATGGCGGCGATCTCCGCGTCGTTTACCTCTGAGTCCTTGGCTGGGCCCTCTTCCTCGGTGGCGGTCGGCTGCAGGATGTCGGCGTCCTTCACCTTATCGATGATCTGGATGCCCTCATCTTCGAAGGTCTGGAGCAGGCCTTCGATCTGCTCGGCGTCGATATCCTCCTGGTGGCTGAGCGTATCGCTTATTTCGTCGTATGTGAGCACGCCCTTCCGCTTGCCCTCGTCGAGCAGCTTGCGTACTTCTGCATTGTCCTTGATCTCGTCAACTGTCACTAGCGTTCATCCCCTCATGGGCACTCTCATCCGAGACTTTTCCCGATTCCTTCAGAAACGCCCTGAATCGCTTCATAGATTCGTCACCCGGACCCTCTACGGGATCGATGACTCCATTCTTGATGCGCGGCTCGAGAAAATCATGTGTTCGCAAGCTCTTCAGGCGCGCTTTCTTTACGGCCGACGCACACCCGCGCAGCCACTCCTCCGTCAGCGGAGGCCCCTCGCCGGATACCGCAAGCTCGGCGATGATCTTGCCGGCAGCGGGACCGACCGTTTCCAGGAGGCTTGGCACGTTGACCGAACCCTCTTTGGCGATCATCTCGAGCACTGCGGCACATGCTTCGCGCCCTGCCTCGGTGGCAAAATCATCAGCGGATACGGTCTCGACCAGGACTCCGGTCCATTCGCTGCCCTGAATCAGGGCCAGGAGCACGCTCTTCTCAGCGCTCCCGAGCCTGACATGTTCCTGCGATGGACCTGCGGGGGCTGCGTCTCTGTGAGCGCCTGGCCGACCGGATGCGGCGCTCCGTTGAAGAAGCCGATCGATCTCCTGCCGTATGTCGTTCTCCGCGATCCGTCCGGTCTCCCAGTTCGGGTGGTTCCGGCCGACCGCGAGGCTCTTTATGTATCTTTCCCGTTCCAGAGTCGAAGGAATCTCCGCCAGGATGTGGACGGCGTCATTCAGCAGGGCACTCCGTCCGGCGGCCGTCGATAAGTCGTGTTCCTCGGCCAGCAGATGCAGCCGGTAGTCTATGATCGGCAGCGCATCCGACGTGGCCGATGCAAACGCGGCCGTCTCTCCCCTGCGAAGAAGGCTGTCCGGGTCGTCACCTTTCGGCAGCCGAGCTATGCGCACGTCGAATTCGGCATCCATGAACATCGCCGCTCCTCGAAGAGCGGCCTTCATCCCGGCGGAATCCGCGTCGTAGGCCAGCACTATCTTCTTGGTATAGCGCGAGAGAACTCTTGTGTGCTCCAGTGTCAGCGCCGTGCCGAGCGTCGCCACGCAGTTGCCGAATCCCGCCTGGTGGGCGGCGATGACGTCCGTGTAGCCCTCGACGACCAGAGCAGACTCGTCGGACGCGATCTTCTTTCTGGCAACGTTGAGGCCGTAGAGCGCCTTGGTCTTGCTGAAGAGCGGCGTCTCCGGCGAGTTCAGATACTTCGGCTGGTCATCGGGGTCGATCGCTCGGCCGCCGAAGCCGATGACTCGTTCCTGAATGTCAAGGATCGGGAAGACTATTCTGTGTCTGAACCGGTCGTAGTAGCCGCGATCGCCTTTGATCAGCAGGCCGGCCTGAGCCGCATCGTCCGGGCTCACCTTCTTCTCGGCAAGGAAACGGGTCAGCCCGTCCCATGCGGGGGCCGCGTAGCCCAATCGGAATTCATCGATTGTCTGATCGGCCAGTCCGCGTCCGCTGAGATACGCTGTCGCAATCTGCGTGCGCTTCAGCAGGGCGGCGTAATAAACCGCAGCGAGACTATTGATTCTACTCAGAAGCTCCCTGCGGCTTGTTTGGCGATCGCTAGAGCGTGTCAGCTCTACTCCGGTTTTCTTTGCGAGCCGTTCCAGAACTTCGGCGAAGGTCAGGTTCTCGATCTTCATCAGGAACGAGAACACATCACCGTGTTCTCCGCACCCGAAGCAGTGCCAGGACTGGAACTCCTCGCTTACGTTAAAGGATGAAGTTTTCTCGGCATGAAACGGACAGAGGCCCTTGTAGCTCTTGCCGGCGCGTTTGAGCGTTACGTACTCGGATATGATATCGAGTATGTTGATCCGGCTTCGGATCTCTTCGACTGAATCCCGCGAGTCGACCACACGGAGTCACCCGTTAATCCATGAATGCGATAGTGATACCCACTACCTGATTGCCGACCAGTGTGAACGCGACTCGGTCCGAGTTGGCGTATCTCAGCACCATGTTTATCCCCGATATCGAGTGCGATTCCGGGAACCCGTAGGCCAGAATGACCTCTTTGTAGGTGTCGCCGAGAGTTATCCCTTTGGCGGTCTTCATCCCGGACCACTCTACTCCAAACGCAGCGATCTGCAGCACCAGGCCCTTGCTATCCAGTATGAACTCGAGCGTCTTGTTCTTGGCGAAATTGTAGACCCAGATGACCTCTCTGCCACCGGCCTGGGTCTGCTGGGGCATTCCCATATTCGGCCCGAATCCCGGGGGCGGCTGCATGCCCATCCCCGGCGGGGGAGTCTCTATGGGCGTCCCCATTCCTGGCGGGGGCGTCTCCATGCCGAACGGCGAACCGTTCATCGGGCCCATAGCCGGACCGCCGCCACCGCCGGGTCTCACTTCGGAGGGGTCGCCATACTTCTGGATAATGCTGAACGCAGATCTGGCCAGCTTGATGCCGCCTAACTGGATCTCCGCCGCCGATGCAGCAGTTGTGACCACAAGGAACGCCGCGACGAAAATGATAATTGCGATGCTAGACTTCCGAGACACGAGTTACCCTCGCTTTCCGCTTCCATTCAAGTAGGAAGCTTCAACGGTATGCGCAGAATCTCCTTCTTTGCACGGTGAAATATTTGCCTCGATCAGCCAGTCGTGCAACAGCGTCGCCCCACGCTGGAGCTTTGCGCGCGATTGACCAATCATACTAATATGACGAGCTTCGTCGCGCTATAGTTCCGACGGTGAGGGAACGAGGCAAAAGGTTGACCGTGAGTTGTCCGCCATGCTATAATATGCGAGCACGACAAAGGCCTGATGGATTGCCCCCCACTCGGACTGAAAGGTAGTTTTAGCAGTTATGGTTGAGCACGAGGCCCTGGCACTGCTCCAGAAGGAAATCGAGGAGAAGACTCGGTATATCACAGCTCTGGAGAAGGCCAATAAAGAGCTTGAACAGAGGATCCGCAGCTCCTCCGAAGCGGGCGAGCCCGCACCGATTACTGAACTCGATGAGACCCTGAAGCGGTTCGTTGCTAAGACGGCCGCGATCTTGCAGGCCGAGAAATGCGTCTTCATGCTCCTCGACAAGGACAAGGGCGAACTGGTCGCCACGAGGCCCGCGTACGGCCTGAGTGACGACGACGTGAGGAAGTTCAGGATCCGCGCAACCGATGGCGTTTCGGGAGAGGTCTTCCGAGAGGGCAAGCCGGTCATTCTCTACGATGCCGTCGCCGATGAGCGCACCATGAAGGAAAACGTGACGCTCCTGGACGTGCGCAACGGCGTCTGCGTCCCCCTGGTCGTCGAGAAACGCGACGATGAGAACCGCGTGATCGAGACGAACACCATCGGCGTTCTCCACGTCTTCAACAAACGCTATGGTAATATCTTCATCGAGGAAGACGTCCGTCTCCTCGAACGCCTCGCTCGAAATGCTACCGCCGTCATCCAGAACGCTCAGATGTTCCGTGAGGTCGTCGAGGAGAAAGAAGAACTCGAGCACATCATCGAGAGCGTCTATGCCGGTCTGCTAATGGTGAACCGAGAGGGCCGGATAATGCAGGCGAACGCGTCGGCCCGCGAGATGCTCGGCATCCAGAGCAAGGATATCAGCAGGCTCTACTACGAGATCATCGAGGATGCAAAGGCCAAGGAGATCGTGTCCAGCGCCCTCGAGTCCGGCGAAGAGACCGCCGGTGAGGTCTCGCTTATCCGCCCTGATGAAGAAGAGGAGCACATCTACCAGGTCCAGACTGCTCTGGTCAGGGGCGAGGACGCATCCGTCATGGGTGCAGTCGCAATCTTTAACGATATTACCGAGCTTCGCAACATCGAGCGCATGAAAACCGCGTTCGTCTCCACGGTTTCGCACGAACTCAGGACTCCCCTGACCTCGATCAAGGGGTTCGTCTCCACACTGCTGGCTGATGCCGACGGTTACTACGACCTGGAGACCCAGCGTGAGTTCTACACGATCATCGACATGGAATGCGACCGTCTGACCAGGCTGATCAGCGACCTCCTGAACGTGTCGAGGATCGAGGCCGGACGCGCGCTCGATCTCAACCCGAAGTCCGTGGACCTGTACACCCTGTCCGAAAAGGTCATCAGCGTCCAGAGGTCCTACACCAACAAGCATGAACTGATACTGAGCCTGTCGGAGGGCATCCCATCCATTATTGCCGACGAGGACAAGGTCGATCAGATCCTGACCAACCTGATCAGCAACGCCATCAAATACTCTCCCAAGGGCGGCGATGTCACGATCACCGGCGGCTTCTCCGACGGCTTGGTGACCATGAGCGTATCCGACCAGGGCATGGGCATCCCCAAGGAGCACATGGGCAAGGTGTTCGAGAGGTTCCATCGAGTCGATAACAGGGATACCAGGCAGGTCGGCGGAACAGGCATCGGGCTCTACCTGGTCAAGCACCTGGTGGAGGCACATGGCGGCAAGATCTGGATCGAAAGCGAAGTTGGCAAGGGCTCGAGCTTCATCTTCACTCTTCCACTGAAGCCTCCCTGCGTGGTGGAAGAGGAGAAGGAGGCCCAAGAGGCCGCGGCCGCCGGCGCTCCCTAGCGCACCACATAGCTATTCCAATCAGAAACCACCGTCAGTCCTGAGTGCGCCGGTGAATGACGGCGTGTATCGAAGGACGGCATTGCTGCACCGAGCCGTCCTTCGATACACGCCGTCATTCACCGGCGCACTCAGGACTGACGGTATGGGCTTGCTTAGGAGCGAAGGACGTAACGGCCACTACCCGATGATGACTCGTGAAACCGTCAGAATCCTCGTTCAGAGAGTGCCGGGGGCCGAAGACCTCCCACTGCCCGACTACGCGACCTCCGGCTCGGCCGGAATGGATCTCCTCGCCGCAGTAGACTCGGATGTCGTTCTCCAACCCGGCGAGCGCGGGCTCGTCTCCACCGGAATACGCGCCGCGATCCCCGAAGGCTTCGAAGGCCAGGTGCGACCGAGGAGCGGACTCGCGCTTCGGAACGGCATCAGCATGGTCAATTCCCCCGGAACCATCGACTCAGACTACCGAGGCATCATCCAGGTGATAATGATCGACCACGGCGACGAGCCGTTCATCGTACGCAGAGGTGATCGAATCGCCCAACTGATCTTCGCCCCGGTCGCCCGCGCGGTTCTCGTCGAGAGCGGCGAACTCCCCGATACCTCCAGGAACGACGGCGGCTTCGGCCACACCGGAGTGTAAGGAGTATGGGGGTGTGGGAGTATGGGCGATCCGGACACTCCCATACTCCCACACCCTCGCACTCCGCATGGTAAGAGTTCACGATCATTGATAATCTGAGGAAGGTACCCCAGGATCGGCTGTCGAATGGTAGGTTGTGAACGATCTCGGCAACCTATCAAGAGAAGAACTGATCGGCATCGTCTTGGAGCAGCACCAGGCGATCCGAGAGCAGCATCAGGCCGTCCTGGAGTTGCGTGAAGGTGTAGACACCCTGACCGAACGCGTCCGAGCGCTTGAGAAGGAGAATGAAGAACTCCGGTCCAAGCTCGGTGGCGGCGGCAGGACGATACCTGCCTTTGTGAAGGCAAACCGGCCCGAGCGCAAGAAGAAGGATCGCAAGAAGCGGCAGAAGTCGTTTGCCCGCTTGAGGGAGACCCCCACGGAGATCGTGGAGCACGCGCTCGACACCTGTCCCGACTGCGGCAGGAAGCTCTCCGGCGGCACGATGCATCACAGCCGGCAGGTGATCGAGATACCGGTGATGCCGGTCAGGATCATCGAGCACCTGGTGATCGGACGGTACTGCGGAGTCTGCCACAAGATACACGTGCCGAAGCTCGACCTCTCCGAAGAGGTGGTCGGGACACACCGGGTGGGCATCCGGCTGATGAGCCTGGTGAGCTATCTCCACACGGTCGGTAGAATGCCGGTCGAGCGTGTGCAGAAGCTTCTGGAATCACTCTACGGTCTGCATCTCGGGCGCGGAGAGATCACAAAGATACTACATACGGTAGCATCCATGGGGAAGTCGGAGGTAGAGAAGCTTCTTCATGCGGTGCGGGGAAGCCCTGCGGTGAACGCGGATGAGACCGGCTGGCGGGAAGACGGGAGGAACGGATACATCTGGAGCTTCTCGACGCCACGCGTGCGCTACTTCATCCGAGACAAGAGTCGGAGCGGAGAGGTCGCAAAGGATGTGCTGGGAGAGGACTACGGCGGTGTAGTCGTAAGCGACTTCTACTGCGGTTACAACGTGCTCTTGGGGCGGCATCAGCGGTGCTGGGTGCACTACCTGCGGGACTTGCGAACGCTCGTCGAGGCGAACCCTGACAAGAGAGGGGTAGCAGTCTGGGTCGGCAAGGTCAAGGCCGTTTACAGACGCGCGAAGAGATATTCGAACGAGGAGTCGAAGGCTCGGCACGAGCAGCGGATCGCATTCGAGGAAGAGTTGCTTCGACTCGCCAGACCATATGTGAAGCGGGATGTTCCGCAGAGGATACTCGCTGAGCGGATCGAGAGATTCCTGCCGGAGCTGTTTGTCTTCGTAGAATGTCCGGAAGTACCAAGCGAGAACAACGCGGCCGAGCGAGCGATCCGGCCTGCGGTAACGGCTCGCAAGATCAGCGGCGGCACACGGTCGGCCAAGGGATCTGAGACCCGCATGGCGCTGATGAGTCTATTCGGGACCTGGCACTTGCGTGGTGAAGATGCGATGGAGTCATGCCGGCGGATGCTCATGGGCGTTCCTCAGACACCCGCGACCGATCCAGCCTGACAAACTTCACTATCAACGATCGTGAACTCTTTCTCCGCATGCAGGGTATTGACGCACAAGCCGAGAAGCAGTAATCTGGTACTGGATCTCCGAGCTTGGAACGATACCATGTCCACTTGCCCGAAATGCACAGCGCCCATACCGCCCGACGCCAAGTTCTGCACCGAGTGCGGGACGCCCATGCCTGCGGCTGAACCGCCGGAGACCGTCGATCCGTGCCTCGATGAGGCGCATACCGCCCTCGCCGCCGCCAATCTCCTGAAGCTGAGAGGCGAGTGGCAGGGCGCCATCGACAAATGCATGCTCGTCCTCTCCCTGGATGAGGATGATGCGGCCGCTTACTCGCTCCTCGGCGACATCTATCGGGATCAGGGGCAGTTCGGCGAGGCGATGCATTGGTACAGGCTGGCTCTCGATCTCAATCCCGACAGCCCCGCCAACAAGACAAAGCTCGAACAGACCATGGCCAGTTCCCTGACGGAACGGGCGCCGAAACGCGACAGGAAGGCGGAGGCGATCCTGACCGCCAAACGAGTGCTCGCCGAATCGGCGCTGGCGATAGGGCTACTGCTCATCATAACCACCATCTGGCCGATGATATTCCGTCCGAAGATCGGCTCTGAGACGCCTCCTGACCGGCAGTCCGAGGTGCCGCAGAGGTACCGGCTGCCGATGATCACCGACAACGGAGAAGCCACGCAGACTCCCGCGAATCCGGCCGCCGAAGTGTCCATGTCGAAGCGCGAGGACGCGCTCTTCCAGGCGCTCAACGCGTCGCCGGTATTGATACAGCGTAATCTGCTGGTACGAAGCATTCTGATAGATCCGAGAAACCGTTCGGCGGTGATCACTGTGCTCTGCCCTCAGACTGTTCAGGGGACCGCAACCGAAGCTCTCGTTCGCAGCAGCCTGATCGTGCTGCGAGAGGCGTGCTTCAAGGAGCACGGCCTCGATCGCTTCACCGTGAGGGCCATGTACGATGGATCGGGCAGCAGGCCGGCGGAGATCCGGTTCGTGGCCGATGCCGAGCGCAACTCGGTGCTGTCGATCGGCCCTGAGTCCGCCGAGTACGCTCAGCTCGTAGGGGTGCTGCAGAACCCGTGGTGGGCCGCGGGGGACAAATAGTGTGGGAGTATGGGAGTATGGGAGTATCGGAGTGTGGAGGCATGATTGAGCCGAGAGATCGTATGATCCGCGTCCTCTCCGGCGAACGAGTCGATCCGCCACCGGTCGTGCTCCACAGTTGGGGCGACTACAAGGTCGAACTCGCCGGCCACGATCCGAAGTTCCAGTACTATCAGGGCGGGCGGGAGCTTGCTGAGATCGAGCGGACCTTCTACGAGCGGTTCCGGCCCGATTGGATGCACCTCGGTTCGGCGGGCTGGAAGGGATTCTGGGATCGCGCGCGTAAGGTCGAGGACGGCAAGGTATTCCTCGCGAGCGCCGACGGGAGTCGCTGGATCGAGGTCAGAGCCGACTACGGTCTCTCCGACTACAGCGATGTTCCCTGGTGGGGCAAGGGCCCGACCCTCAAGCTCGAATCGAAGGCCGAGATCGACGAATTCTTCGCCGCCATCGCCACCACCGAGCAGGGCATCATCGAGTCCGGCCGCTTCGATCACATGAGGATGCTTGCTATGGAGTGCGGAAGCGGAGTCTGCGGAGCTTCCGCTTTCGATCCGCCGGAGACCACGACAAATGGGGACAGGCACGATTTCCGCTCAGTTTCCGAACGGGGAAATGAAACAGATCCTGAGCGGAAATCGTGCCTGTCCCCATTTTTCCCATTTTTCCTCGCCATCAACGACGGCGCGCCGGGATCGTGGATCCACGGCTGGTCGTTCGAGGACACCGCCATCGCCTGCATCGACAAGCCCGACCTGGTGGCGTACTGCATATATAAGGACTGCGAGCGGTTCCTGACCGACGTCCGAGCCGCCAAGTCATGCGGCGCGGACGCCTACATCTTCTCCGAGGGATTCCCCGGGAGCCTCGACAACATCTCACCCGCGATGCACGAGCGGCTCGAAGGTGATACGAAGCGGTGGTTCTACGCCGAGGTCCGGAAGATCGGCCTGCTCCCGATCGGCTACTGGCTCGGCGACGTGCGCCCGAACATGCGGCTGATCAACAGCCTCGACATGGCCGGGTTGATGATCGAGGAGAGCAAGAAGACCTTTGTGCTTGATCCAGTGGAGATCCGCCGCATGCTTCGCCCGGAGGTCTGCCTCTTCGGAAACGTGGACAGCACGCTCCTCCGCCGTGGGAAGCCGGACGATATCCGCACGGAGGTCCGCCGGCAGTTCCGTACCGCCGAGCACGGTCCCTTCATTCTCGCGAACGGCAGCCCGATCGTCCCCGGCACCCCACCCGAGAACCTCGATGCCTACATGGATGAGGCCAGACTGCACACCACGGGCCGCTGACTGCCGGTCGGAAGCACGACGCATGATTGTCCCCCGTAAGAAGGGGGACCGGCCTCTGGGCCGAGGGGGTCTTGTCCTGCGAACCTCCCCCGGCCTGCTGGCCGGCCCCTCCTTCGTAAGGAGGGGCGCAGACGCAGACCACGAAAAAGAGGGCGAGGTTGCCCTCGCCCCACGTGAGGAGGTTCGATGTCCGGATCTCCCACGAAACCCGGACACCTTGTGCGCTGGTCAGGGATATGTCTAGAAGCCTGTCGACCAGGCGAGACGCCAGAGGTTGAACATGCCGTCGTTGTTCGGGTCGATCTCGTCATTCCAGTCCGACAGCGAATATTCGATGAGGACGCGCTCCCTTTCGGTCAGGTTGCGGGTGAACCCGATCGTCCATCGGTTGTCTCTCACCTCGACGGGATTCCAGACCCTCAGGAAGAGTCGGATCGCCCGGTACGAGCACGCCGACGTTCATCCTGCCCGTGGATTTCGACGTCAGGAATCGCCAGTACAACTGGGATTTCGGCGACGTCGCATAGTTCAGGCCGACCGAGAATTGCCTGTTCCGTGCATTATACGGAACGTCTGCGGTCGAGACAGGATCGAGAGCATGAGGAGCGAGTTCCCAGAGCGTGGTCGCATCGATCCGCGCAGCGGAAGCAAGAACATCGAGGGTCAGCTTGCCATTGATGCCATACCATGCTCCCAACATAGTATCGGTGAACTTGCTGTCGAGCCCCGCGTCATCCCGCTTCTCGTCATGCAGGCGGTGGTAGTCGCCGTAGAAGACAAGTCGGTCGTTGTATAGATACGTGGCATTCAAGCTCGCCTTTTTCCGACCGCCGGGAGAGCTCTTGAAGGCGGCATTGTCGATGTTCCAGTCCTCCATCTTGCCTGAGAGGCTCAGCTTCCAGTTCGGATTGTAGCGGAAACTGGCGCGCCAGATGTTCGAGGTAGTCGTCGCATTCATCAACTCGTCGAGGTCCGGGTCATCCGGGAAACCGTTTGCCAACGTCCGCTCGGTCTTCTTGCCCTCGTATCCGACGCGGATGAGAGCCTTACGTATCCCCGTATAGCCGGATTCAACCTCCACGGACCGTTCTCTTCGACTGAGCGCTATGTTCGTCGGCGGATCTCCTGGGGCATCAATCACCGGGCCCATGTGGTTGTCCAGCTCGTAGTCCCGGTATCTTCCGGTAAGCGTGAGCGCTCCAGTAGCCAGAAAAGTGAGGGCGGCATTGGTCGAGTTCAGATCGACGCTCCTGCCATTTACGAGGCTCTCGGTCTTGTTCGTTCTCTCACGCTGGATATGCACGCCCGTGAAGTACAGACGGTCTGACAGACGGCTCCTCGCTCGAATCACATTGGATGTGGTCTTGATGCTCGGGATTATTACCGTGCTCGGACGGTCTGCCGCAATCGACGACCGTCCTCCGTCCTCGAAGCTGTGATTCTCGTAGCTGTAGGTGACGGCGGTGCCGCTTCCCAGCCGCAAGTCGAGCCCCAGCGTTCCCTGATCGCTACTCCGATCGATCCCGAAGTCCACACTCTCCATTCGACTCGGACCGGAGCCGCGGTAGTTGAACTGCATGACGCCATTCTCGGACTCCTGCCACCAGTTGGCCCTGTAGGCAATCCTTCCCGTGTTCGGGGTCAGCCGGAAGCCGATCTCATTCACTCGCCGGTTTATCTCGAGCGGGTTGCCCGGCGTAAGATCCACGACGAGCCCTCCCGTGATGCCCAGAGGCGACAGATACGGATCGACCCCGGGTATGCGCACGAGCCTGTGCAGCATGGAACTGGTCTTGGCGCTCAGGGAAAACTCATTCCGGACGCCCATCTTGAATGATATGTCCTCGTCACCGACTATCAGGTCCCGTGCATCGAGCCAGTACTGAAAGTCTCCACCGTAGCCGTATGAGTCGATCGATTCGATCCCCCAGAGGTCGAACCTTCGGCCGTCATACTCGCGCACTGTGTCCTGATTGCCGCTCTGGTCGTGGGTATACAGGCCGATTCCCACCTCAGTGCGCTCGTCCTGGCCTTTCAGCAGATCCGACTGTCCGAGAGCGGGGACACATATGATCACTGCAACAAACAGCACTATCGCTATCGTTCTGCAACAAAAGTTCATCTGCTTTCCTCCTCTTCTCACTCCCATTCGCTACTCGAAGAGCGCCTCGTGGGTATCCGAACCGTGTATCTGCGTGTGGCAGTTCGTACACGTGGCGTAGCGCTGTGCGAATCTGCCGATATCTCCTCTCGGCGAGTGTGTTCCCGTGTGGCACTTCATGCACAGGAACGGCTCGTTCTGGAGTTGCAGCTTGTTGTTGACCGAGCCGTGCGGGTTGTGGCAATTGGTGCATTCCTCGGTTACCGCGGGATGCTCGAACACGAACGGACCGACCTTCTCTGCATGGCATTGTCTGCACGTCTCGTCCACGTTCTCTTGTTTCAGCATGCCGTTTGGCCCGCCATGAGGGTTGTGGCAGTCCGTGCACTTAACCTTGCCCTCCGCGATCGGATGATGCGAAGGCATCCTGCTCTGGACTTCCTGCTGCTTGTGGCAGTCAAAGCAGACATACGGTTCGATGCTTCGTCGGTAAGCGGTTTCGGCCCCCTTGAGCTGCTTTCGAGCCTCCTCGAGTTCGGCCGTGAGTTCCTTGACCTTCTTGTTGGCCGCAAGCTTGTCTTCGCTGCCCGCGGGAGCGACGTTCGATCCCACATCCGTCTGCTTGATCGCTCGAGTGAGTCCTTGTACGGAGAGCTTGGCGTTTTCCACGTCGCTCAGCAGCTTCTTTTCGCCTTCGCTGTGCAGATCATGGCACTTGATGCAGCTCACCTTGGCTCGAGCATGGACGCTCGTCTGCCACTGGGTGACATGCTCTCCGGAGTGGCACTTTAGGCAGGTATCCGCCAACTTGTTCGGTGGCAACTCCTGCGGCCTGATGATCTTCTTGATGTCGCCGCCGCCTTCGACATGCGCTCCACCCGGCCCGTGGCATGCCTCGCATCCGTTCTGCGAAGGCTCCTTGTTGAAGAGCATTCGTCTGTGAACGGTGTGAGACCACGTCTTGACCGTGTCCGCGTGACACGTGGAGCATACCTCACTGCCAATGTACTTGGGCTCGTCCTGTGCTTGGCCCGTGTAGAACCAGACCAATCCCAGAACCAGGCAGAACACAAGGGTAAATGCAAGTTTCTTGACCATCGCCTGGCACACGCCTCCTTGATGTTGATTTTGCTTCGCGCTTTCGGTCACCATCCGGGCCGTCTCCCGAGGGAGCGCCTGCCCTTTGAGCGTTCTGACGGCGCGAGATACTACATTTCGTGTTATTTTGAACGAAACAGCGGAGTGTTCCTTCCTGCGTGGAAAAAAAAGACGCCTGAACGAGGTTGATTGCCGATTCTCATGTTGTGAGAGCGATCTCCTGGCATAGGAATGCTGCTGCAATCAAGGTGGGACCGGCTTCGCCGGCCGCTCCCGCCTTGATTGCGTGCGCGCTCTAAGGGTTCGGATGACACATGGCGCAGTACTCCTGCTTATGGCACTTGAAGCAGGGCGAACCCTGCGCCAGGCTCGCACCATGCTTCTTATGATCCATTACCCAATTTTCGGGGTGCGGCATCTCTGTTTTGTGGCAATTCATGCAGTTTTTGCTGTCATGGCAGTTCAGACAGCTCTTGTTGCCTGCTTTCGCGGTCTTGCCGTGTGCCTTCAGCCACTCGCCTTTATGAGAGGACGGCATCAGATTCGAGTGACACGCATCGCAGAAGCTCTTGGTATGGCAGGTCGTGCAAGTCGTCGATCGGGACTGGCCGCCATGATTCTTCATCCACGCAGGCGACGAGCTGTGGCTCGCAGGTTTCGTCCCCCGGTGGCAGGCCACACAGAAGCTCTCCTCGTGGCACTTCTTGCATGCCGCCCTGTTCTGTTTCGCCACCGGTCGGTGCGCCGTCTTCCAGTTCGACGGGTGAGGCATCGTCATGCCGTGACAACTGCTGCAGAAATCCCTGGTGTGACACGTGTTGCACAGCTTGCTGTTGATCGCCGCCTGCGCGGGATGCTGCTTTGTCCAGTTTGCGGCGTGCGAAGCCGGTTTCTGCGTCTTGTGGCACTTCATGCAGAATTCCGACTTGTGGCATGTCGTGCAGTTCGCGCTCGACTGCTGGGCGGGATGTCCGTGAGTCCGCAGCCAGGTGGCATTCGCGTGCGAAGCCGGGGTCTTACCCTGGTGACACCCGATGCAGAACTGCTCCTGGTGGCAATTCTTGCAGGAATCGGCCTTCTGTTTTGCCTGTCCGGGATGCATCTGCAGCCAGTTCTTCGGATGAGTCTGATAGCGCTGATGGCAATCCGAACAGAAGAGGCGCTCGTGGCACTGGTCGCATGTCCCGGGAGATCGGCGGAACTCCTGAGGGTGCTTGGACAGCCAGTCGAGTTCGTGAGCCCTCTTCACTGAGTGGCAGTCTGTGCAGAAACTCTTGGCATGACAGACCTCGCAACTCTGGGGTTTCTTCCGGAACTCTGCCGGGTGAGAGTTCCGCCAACCCGGCGCGTGCGGGGTCGCCATTCGGTGGCAGTTCTTGCAGAAGTCCTCCTGGTGGCACCGCTTGCAGGAGTCTCGATCGTTCTTGACCTCCTGTTTGTGGCCCTCGACCCACTCGGGAGTGAACACGCTGGGTTGTCGCATGCCTAATGTTTCATGGCATAGCCCGCACGTATTGGGAGCCTTCTTGCCGTCGTGACACTTGAAGCAGGTGTCCATCTTCGGCGTATTCTTGGTGGCAGCGTTCGGGCCGTGGACTACGTTGTCGTGGCAGAATGTGCAGGAAATCCCGCGGTCCCAGTGCTTCTTGTGCGTAATCTTCAGTCCATGGTAGACGACCAGGTCTCGGGTTTCGGGATGGCATTTCTTGCAGTTTGCATCCGGGACATGCCCCTGGATGGCTCCCGGGTCAACGCCACCCTTCACGTGCTTATACACCTGGCGCATTGCCGAGAACTTGCTCTTCGCCATGTTCGTGAGGCCGGGCATGAGGTGGCATTCCTCACACTGGACATCCTTATGCGAAGACTCACCCCATGTCGCATAGTGGACGTCCATTTCGTGGCAGGAGGAGCAGAAGATCGACCTGTTTGTGGCGGCTACTCCGCTGACCAGCGCGATGCCGAGAATCCCGAAGGCAATCAGGAGCATGCCCCAGCTTATGGTCCAGCGCACTATCGGTATAGTGATTCTGGTCTTCAGCAGGCGGATACAGGCCTCTCTGGAAACGAAACTAGGGGCTCTCAACTCTTGTACCCCCCGTCGTCCGTCGCATCATGCTTCCCGCCGCCGTTGTTTCTGAGCTTCTCGCGCTCCGCTATGATCTTCTCGTATTCCAGCGGATGATGATGCATGATGTTCTCCTTGGATATCTTGCCGGTCAGCCACGTCCAACTCATGGGGAAGTTGTCCGGATTAAAATGCACGTTGTAGAAATGCCATATGATGATTGCCAATGTGGCGAGGAGCGCCTCATCGCTGTGAGCCTCATGAGCCATGTCCAGCGCAAACTTGGGCAGGAGCGCCATCGTCGTGTCCTGGAACCAGAGCATCAGCCCTGATGTGATCATGACGACCATTCCCCAGTATACTGCCCAATAATCGAATTTCTCAATGTAGCTGAACCTGCCGAACCTCGCTCCGATCTTCGAAAAGCCCAGAAAATACTTGACGTTTCTGTAGACGTCGGCAACATCCTTGAACTTCGGAAGCCACTCCATGATGTTGTGGCGTCCTTCCCTCATGGCTATGATGTAGAACACATGGAATGTGCCAACTGCCATGAGGCCGACCGCGCCGATCCTGTGGATCAGGCCGCTCTGCGCGACGCCGCCGATAAGGCGGAAGAAAGCGCCCGCCCAGTCAGTGTTCGGGAATTTCAGAGGAATGCCCGTCACGATCAGTATGATGCAACTTGTGAAGAGCGCCATGTGCTGCAATCGGAATACGATGCTGAACCGCTCGAATTCCTCTTCGTCGCCGAGCTTCGAGACTGCCGGAGCCTTCCGCCGGCGAGTCTTCTCTTTCGCGGCTACCTCGAGCCTGTCACGGAGTTCGCGCCGGAGCTGTTCCCGCACTTCATCTTTGGCCCGTGCCAGCGTTTCGGCATCGAGTTTGGACCCAAGCTGCTCTGCAGCGGCATCCAACTCACTGTCTATGCTTTCATCGGAGATATGTTTATCGGTTATCGGTCTGTCTCCAGCCATGTTATCGTTCCGTTTCGATTAGCTCTCTGTCGTCGGCCTTCCGCTCATTGCCCACGATGCGCTCGTACTCCAGGGGATGATGCTCTTTCATCTCGTGTTCGGAGATCTCACCGGTGAGCCAAATCCTGCTCATCGGGAATACCTCCGGGTTGAGATGAACGTGATAGAAGTGCCAGATGATGATCGCGAGGAATGCGAGCACGGCCTCGTAGCTGTGTACCACCAGGCCGATGTCCAGTGACCACTTGGGCAGCACCAGCATCGCTTGTTCCTCGAACCAGAGGATAAGGCCGGTGAGGATCATGACCGCCGATCCCCACGCCAGCGCCAGATACTCGAACTTCTCGATGAAGTTGAAGCGATCGAACTTCGGTTTGTCCCGCTTCAGACCGAAGTAGTATCCGAGCATGTGGATCACGTCGAACAGGTCCTTCGGCTTCGGAATGAGTGCCATGAGTTCGCGGTGACCCCTGTTCGTGAACACGGTCCAACCAACGTGGTAAGTGCACACCAACATCAGGATGACGGCCGAGATGCGATGAAGCACCGATCTCGCCGTGAAGCCGCCCAGGAATCCTATCAGGTGATGCGCCCAGGCGGCGTCATCGTACCGGAGCGGCAAGCCGGTCAGCACCAGCAGGAAGAAGCTGATCATCATGAATATATGCTGCGTGCGCTGGCTGCGCGAAAGCCTCTCGAAACGGCGCTCGCCCGTGAGAATGGATGAATCGGTCATTACTTGCCATACCCCCTGCTGCCATTCCGGGAACGACGACGCCACCGCGAGATCAGATCCAGCGCGATATAGGCGCAGAACGAGCCTATCAGCAGTATTATGAACCCGGTGTAGAAAATGCGCACCCAGTATACGCCCTTGTCCTTCTTGCTCGATGGGAGAACATGCACCGACCCTTCAGCAAAGTTCTTACTGGCGCCGGGATGGCATACTCCGCAGGTCTTGGGCATGTTCGTCTTGTTGATCGATGACTTGGGGTCGCTCGCCGGCCTTATGTCGTGCGCTCCGTGACATGTCGCGCAGTTGGCGACGGTGATGTCGCCATACTTGTTGGCAACTCCGTGATAGCTCTCGATGTACGTACTCAGACGGTTGGCCGGCAACCCGTACTTGCGCTCGATTCTCATGTCCTCGTGGCACTTGGAGCAAGTGGCCACGACATGAGTCGGATAGACGGAGGAACGCTCCTCCGAAGGCTTGGCGATGGTATGCTCACCATGACAATCGGTGCAGGAGGGGGCATCCTTGATCCCGCTTCTCAGGGCCTGCCCGTGGATGCTTTCCTCGTAGGTCTTGTATATCTTCTGGTGGCATTTCCCGCAGGTCGCCGGTATGTGAGGCTTGCTGACGGTCGAGCCCTTCTCCTTCGCGGCCTCTATATTGTGGATGCCATGGCAGTCGGTGCACGTCGCGGCAGCCAGTAGACCCTGCTTGTCGACTGCCTTGCCGTGAACGCTGTCCCGGTACAGCCGGATCGTCGCCGGACCGGGAATATTGTGCCGCTCTGTCATGGCGGTATCGGAGTGGCACTTGCCACACGTGTGCGCGATTCTCGATCTGTATGTGCTGGACTTCGGATCGCTCGGCGCCTTGATGCCATGTGTGCCGTGACAGTCTTTGCAGTTGGGAGCGTCCTTGTCCATTCTCTTCACGGCCTGACCGTGTACGCTGTCCGCATATTCCGTCATGGGACTCAGATTCGGCGCGCCGACCGTATTGTCTATCTTGTGACACCGGCTGCAATTCACGGGGTCCGCGTTCTGCTTGTGGGGAAAAGACTGGCCCGCGAGATCTGTGTGACAGTCCTCACATTTCCTGCCCGCATGCACCGATTGCTGGAGTTCGCTTGCTTCGACATGCAGGGACATCTGCTTGCCGCCTATGGTCTTGCTCAATCCCTTGGCACTGTGGCACATGAGGCACTTGCCGGAGTCCACCATGGTGGCCGGCGTGGCCGGAGATGCGAGCGCAATAGCGACAACCGCCATCAAGCAGGATAGTATCGATCTTCTGAGCATAGAGTGTTCCCCCTGAGACCTGTCGAGCTACCGTGAAGCCCTTCGCCGCCGGCGCTTTGCGTACAGATCGAGCAGTATGTGACCGATCAGAGCCACCATCGTGCATATCGTCAGCCACTTGAACGCGGTGCTTACGTAGTATAGCACTGACTGTTCTCCGTGTGAGATTATGACGTGTATCTTTCCTTTGGCAAAGTTCTCGTTTGACCCCGTATGGCACTTACCGCACGTCTTGGGCAAATTCGCCTTGCTGACACTCGACTTGGGATCGCTGGACGGGCGTATGTTGTGCGCGCTGTGACAGCTTGCACAATTCGCCACGGCCGGATTTCCAAACTTGTTCGCCACACCGTGATAGCTCTCACGGTATGTCGCGTATCGTTCCTTGGGAATTCCGTACTTCTTCTCGATAAGCAGGCTGTCATGGCACTTCGAGCAGGTCTCCGGTATGGTGGTCGCATATACGGAGGAAGCTGGATCCTTCGGCGACTGGATGGCGTGCTCTCCGTGGCAGGTCGTGCATACCGGAACGTCGGGGTTGCCATGCAACAGAGCTTGTCCGTGAATGCTCTCGCGGTAGTCGCTGTATATGTCGATATGGCATCGGCCGCACATCTTCGGAACCTCTGCCTTGTTGACGCGCGACTTCGGGTCCGACGGTTTCCTGATGTCGTGTCTGCCATGGCAATCCTGGCAGGTCGGGGCGCTCGTATTGCCGGATGCAAGGGCGCGCTTGTGGATGCTTTCACGGTATTCGGCGGGTTTCTTCGGCATTTTGATGCCCTGGATCTTCTCCACGTAGTGGCACCGCCCGCAGTTCACCTTTTCGATGTGATCCAGGCCGTGAGGAATCCGTTTGATGTCGTTATGGCAATCGGTGCAAGCGCGTTGGGAGTGGACCGTCTTGGCGAACTCCGCGCCGTCCACGTACAGCGAGATCGTTCTGCCGTCAGCCATGGTCTTCTTGAGCTTCGGATCGTCATGGCAGCCCAGACACACGCCGTTATCCCTGGATGACTCCAGGTTCACGGGTATCGATGCGGCAGACGCGCTCGGACCCGCAAGCCTGAACAGAAGTGCCAGGCAGGCGGTCATGTGGAATACTCTGACGTTTTGAACTATTGTACCTTTTTTCACTAATTTGCCCCGGACACTGTAGTATATCACACAATGCCCTGATCTAGTCAAGAGGAAATTCGTAAAAACGGGTACGTGAGGAGGAGGAAATTCGGGGCTCCGTAGTGGCCGTGCCTCTGTGCCGGCCAAGTGACCTGGCATGGCCGGCACAGATGTACGGCAACTACGGAGCTTCCGTCTAGCCCGCATTATTCATGACCTGCTGAAGTCAGCACATGAATAATGTGGGCTAGAAAGGCGGAGGGGGCGGTACGCCGCCGACCGGCTCGATATCGGTCGAGCGGATCACTCGGATGATCTTGTCGCCGCTCGTCTCGGAACCGGAGATGCCGGTGACCTCGAGGTATGTCGATCCGGGCGCCGTCCCGTACACCTTGACGCCCGTGCGCCCCGGATCCGTCGGAACGTTCGATCCGTCATCGAGATAGAAGAAGCCGGTCTCGGAGTACGTCACCCTGCCCCAGACCTTCACCCGCAGCCCGATGTTGTACGGACCTGATGCGCCGGTGACTGTGCAGTAGCCCGGGGTCGGCCCGATGCCGCCCAGATCCTCGATGACCAGTCCGAGCGGTCGGGGGATCGGGTTGCCCGTGCCCAACACTTGGGCCGTCGATGCATCGATCAGGGTCTCGCCGTTGATCTTTTTCAGCCGTCCGGTGAAAGTCACCATCGAACCCGCCGCGCAATCTTCGAGCGACTTCACGCCGATTCCGAACGTCCTGAGATACTGCACGTAGAATCGGTCGCCGGGGAACCCGGCGGAGACCACCCGGTTCGGAATGGTAATGTACGCGCCCTCGTAGAGCCCTCTCAACTCACCAAGCCCGGTCAGGCTGAGCTGGTTGTCGATGTAGAGCCCCTTGGCGCGGGTGCTCTGGTAGGGCCGGTCATCGTAGCTAGCGTAGGCTGCGAGGATGCGCCCAGTTGGACCGGCGCACATCGTTCCGCCGATCTCCGAGGTCGAGCTGCTGAGCACGTTCACCCCGTTGATGCCGATGAGCTGGTTATTCGAGCTGATCCGCGTGAACTGCAGGTCGGACTGCATGGCGGCCCCGCATGCAGGGTCCGGGTTGGCGATCGTCCACGTGAGCACATAATCGAGGCCGTCCCAGAAGAAGTTCATGTTCTCCTGAACCGTAGCGTTTGCCGTCACCACAAGGGGGACGGGAGGCACACCGGGAGACGTACCGAACCATTTGTACACGGAGTCCCACCCGCCGTATGAATGAATCTCCGATCCCCGTGAGATCAGCCGCAAGGTCTGGCCATTCCAGACCAGGTGGAACTCGGATGGGCTGGAGGCGTCGGTAAACTGCCGTGTAGTACCCAGTGCCCCAGCCTGGGTTATCGTAGTATAGGCTATGGCATTGGACGTGGTCGGATGCTTCCAGACCAGCACATAGTACTGCCCCGCCCAGCATGCGGCGATTTCGCCGCTATAGCCGCTGGATCCCATGTATACTCCAATATCCGAGACCAATGAGCAATCACGCCGGATAAGCGCCGCCCGGTATTTGCTGGTGCTGATCCTGTATGCGATCAGGCACTTCTCGCCGTCGGTCGTGATCGACCAGCCGGTCGGGGCGCCGTTCGTCGATACGACGATGCTGATCGGCGCCGGATCGAGCACCGTGCCTGACGGGGATATTCGCAGGGCTTTGAGAGTGGAGCCATCGACCCACACGAGGATGAAGTTCTCGCCGTTCCATATCGCGCGTGGACCGATGCCGGCGTCCGGGATGGGCATGATCTCGAATGGCGTGGATGCGATCGGCTGACCGGTGTTCGGATCGGCCAACGCGCCCTTCAGCGTCCGGCCGGCCTCGGTCCATTCCTCCCAGCAGACGAGGAACCTCTGTCCGTTGTAAGCCGAGCACAATGGCTTGTGCTGGGACGCCGACTCCGCAAGACGGCGCTCCGTCCCGACGCTCGGCGTACCTTCGGCGACGTTGACGACGGCCTCGACGACCTGCGTGCCGAATCCGACCATGGTCGGGCCCCTGTCATCCGTCCAGCAGATCAGTACGGAGTCCTGGAGCGTCTCGTCGCTCATGAGCGCCACACTCGTCCTGGCTTGCCGTCCGTCTGCCGAGCAGACGGCGAACCCATTGCCATCGAGGGCCGTGCCTGCAGCGCCAAGCCTCCCGGCATAGATGTCGGCCCCGTCGGTTACCCTCCGGGTCCACGTCACTATGCAGTTGTGGCCGTTGTAGGCGATCTGAGGATCGAACTGCCGCTCGGTTACTGAGCTGACGGTCCAGGGCTCTGTATCAAGGAGAGCGCCGTTCTGATCGAAGCGCATGCCCTTGATCTCGCGTCCGGCCGGTTCACCGTCGGCCCACACGGCCTTGAAGTGATCGCCCGCCCAGCAGCAGTCGGGCGTGTCCTGGGAGGTGGTCCCGGCGTATACCGGCACGCCGGAGGTGTTGACGACTCCCGTGTCTCCGACCAGTTCTGCTGCCCAGAGATCGTTCGATGTTCCGTTCGACACGGAGTTCCTGCACCAGACGATGAGGCTGCGGCCTGTGGGAGTCGATGCGACTGCGGGATTGGTCGCCGCAAAGCCGTCCCAGGTCGGGCTGCCGGGCGCAATGTTGATAGGCGCGCTGTCGAGGACCGTGCCGGTCGGGGTCAAGCGCACCGCGTATACGCCGAGCAAGCCTTGCGGGCCGTCGCCCGACCAGATGACGATCCAGTTTGCGCCGTCCCACGACACTCGGGGCGCGCACTCGCTGTGGTAGGATGAGATCACAATCGGCTGCTGGGACAGAATTGCCCCATCCGCCGAGAGTCGGATACCATAGATCAGGTTGCCCACAGCGCCGACGGCATTCGCGTAGACGACAAAGTACTCCTGGCCGTTGAAGCAGATGTCGGGCCTGCCGAGGACGCACGCATGGTTCGTCAGCCGGATGTTCCCCGGATCGAGCACCGTTCCAGTCGGGCCGATGTGAGCGGCGAACAGATCGGCTATGTTGCCGGCGTCTCTCATGTCGACCCAGACGGCCATGAATGAATCGGTCTCTCCCGCGACGACCGGATTGGTCTGGAGGCGGCCGGTGGACTGCTTCACGACCTCGGAGTCGAAGGAGGCCGGCTGCCCAACTGCGTATGCTCCGAAGCATGTGCCGCAGATCGACAGGATGAGGACAGCGACGATAGTGTATGTGCGTATGGTTTTCATGTCCACTCTCCTCCTCAGTTGCTCACCGCAGGCTTGGGCGCTTCGAGCCGCAACCAGATCTGCCCCTGGTATGGTCCGTTGTCCCGCAGGTTGTACTGGTCGATTGTCATTGACGACACGTGCCCATCGATCCACAGCACATTGCCTGTGCTGTTGTGCCTGGTCGCAAAACGACGGCAGGTCGGATCGCCTGGGACGTATTCCACTGGAAGTGCGGCAAAGATGGTTCCTCCCGCACTTCCAGGCCACTGCGTCTCGGCGATGCGAATCGTGGATGCCGGGTACCTGACCGACTTGAGTTGAACCACGACCGGAGTGCTACCCTCAGACATCCATCCACCGCACTTCATGTTCATCCCGTAGCTGCGCCCGGCGCTAAAGCTCTCCTGCCCGGACAGACCGGGTAACGGGCACTTGAATGGGTTGCCCTGACTGCTACTCGAATGGCCAATATACCGGTTTAGCAAGTCAGGCCACATCGTCCCACCCCATGCGAACGGCGCGCCGTAGGGTACCAGGACGTCATCGAAGTCGGCCTGGTACATGTCGGACGCCACTCCGAGGGCCTTCAGGTTCTCGGCGCAGGCGACCTGGCTGCTCAATGCGCGAGCATGCCTCAGCCCCACAGCAAGTATCGGCGCGAGCACGAGAATGACGGCCACGATCGCCGCCAGGTCCTTCACTCCAAACCGCTGGTGTTTCCTTTTCACTGGCACTACCTCCCGTCGGTTTTCCAATGAAGTCACTAACTCATATGACACGCGAAATCGGCCCAGGTTGCACGGTGGGGTCCGTAGTGGCCGCGCCTCTGTGCCGGCCTTCCGACGTTACATGGCCGGCACAGAGGCGCGGCCACTACAGAGCTTCCCCTAGATTGGCGGTGGCGGTGGGTCATCTCCTATCGGCTGGATATCCGTCGAGCGGATCACGCGGATGATCTTGTCGCCGCTCGTCTCCGTACCGGAGATGCCGGTGACCTCGACATATATATCTTCGGCGGCGGTCCCGTATACCTTGACGCCCATGCGCCCCGGATCTGTCGGAACGTTCGATCCGTCGTCGAGATAGAAGAAGCCGCTCTCGGCGTGCGTCACCCTGCCCCAGACCTTCACCCGCAGGCCGACGTTGTACAGGCCGAGCGCGCCATCGACGCTGCTGAACGCCGAGTTCCGACCGACGCCGCCGAGTTTTCGGATCGCCATGCCCACCGGATCGGGATCGGGTTCATGAACTCACGATATCAGCGTCTGGCAGTTGATCTCCCGTTCTGATTCGCGGTCACGACTACTCGGGCGCGGAATCGATCGCCGACCATCCGGTCGCTCTGATGATCCTATGTACGCCTACCGTGCCGTACATGTACCGGGAACTGATCCCGGTCACCTTGATGAAGCTGCCTTCGGCAGGGAGGTTCTGAGGGTCTGCAAAGACCATCACACCAGGAGTCCATTCGTTGTCCATCGTGCCCACGCCGTCGTCAAGGAAGAAATGATCGCCGCCAACGTTGGTAACCTTGCCGATTACCCTCACCCGGAGACCGGTATTATAGAGACCTGACAAATTTTCGATGGTGTTGAAGTACGGACTGGCGGCGACGCCGCCGAGATTGCGACAGATCATGCCGATCGGGTCCGGCAAGGGATTCGATGTGCTGATGATATTAACGTCGGATGATTCTATAGTGACCTCGCCGTCGAGCCTCCTCAGTCTGCCGCTGAAGGAGACTGCATTACCGGGAACCGGCGAACCTTCGCTGCGGGGAGACTTTACCCCTATGCCGAACGAGCGGCCTTCCTGAATGTAGAAGTAGTCGTACAGACGGGGTCGGCCGTCGGAATCACGGTAGTATCTTGGCCACAGTGCGGTCACCACCTCGCCGGGAACGTTGACGTGGGCGCCTTCGTAGAGCTGACCGATCTGCCCGACGCTGCTCACCGTCAGCCAGGCGTCGAGGAAGAGCCCCTTCGCCCGCGTGGACTGGTACGGCGGGCCGTCCGAGTTCGAATATGCGAGGAAGGCGCGGCTCGGAGGTCCGGCGCACATCGAGCCGCCGAGTTCCGACAAGGGAGTATCAGTAACGGAGATGGGCACGATGTCAACGAGTTGGTTGAAGTAGCTGACCCGGGCGGCCATCATGTCGTCCTGCCAACTCTGAGCGCTCGCAGCGTCCTCTTTGCCGGACAGCCATGTAAGGATGTAGTCCGCGCCGTTCCACGCCACGTTCACGCAGTCGGCGCCGGCGGATTGCGGGATGATCAGAGGCGTCGTATCCAGCAGATTGCCGGCCAGAGAAAACCTCCTGGTGACGATCTGCGGACCGTATGCCGCCAGGAGGACGTTCTGCCCGTTGCAGGCGAGCCTGAAGTAGTCGGGGTACGTTTCGTCGGTGATCCTCTTCAGGATGGAGAGCCCCCCGCCGTCCGCATTCACGGTCTTGTAGTCAATGCCGCCTTTCACCAGAACGCCTCCCGACGTGCTGTAAGCTTGCTTCCAAGCTATGAAGTAGCTTTGGCCGGTCCAGCAGACGGCCACACCCTCGTGGACCGCATTGCTCTTCGATGCGCCGATGACGATGGAGGAAGATACCGTGCCGTCACGGGAGAGCAGCTTCCCGTTGACGTTGCTCCCCATCCTGAGCACGACTAGACATCGATTGCCGTCCGAAGCGATCGCCGGTTGGACGTAGATGGGGCTCGTGACCCCATCATAGACGATGATGCCCTCCGAATCGAGCACCGTACCGGTGGGAGTCACTCTGGCGGCCATCACTTTCTTGTGAGCGATCACCCCGGACCCGGGGTATAGGTCAGCGCCGCCGAGCCACGTCACGACGAAGCTCTCGCCGTTCCAGGCCGCGCTCGGGAACGGGTTCTCGATCAGCAGCGGAGAGATCACAAACGGCTCGGACGTGACCGGCTCGCCGGTGTAGGCGTCGATCAGCTCCCCATAGAGATTCCGCGCGCCGTCCCGCCACTCATCGAAGCAGACGAGGAACTGCCGGCCGTTGTAGGCCGAGCACGATATCTTGTGCTGAGGCGCGGACTGCGTAAGCGGGAACTCCTCTCCGGCCAGGATCCCGGTGGAGTAGATCCGCCTGCCCCGGACCTGGAAGCCGAGGTTCGGCACGGTCGGGCCGACATCGCTCCTCGAATCCATCCAGCAGACCAGGAAGTTCACGCCGAGCGATCCCACGCACGGCTTGATCTGCCGGTCGTCCGCGGTGCACACGGGGAAGCCCGACCCGTCGAGGAGCGTTCCGTCCGAATACACGCGCCCGGCGTAGATATCGAGCTGACCCGCCGCCGAGCCCTTCCGCGTCCAGGTCACCAGGGAGTTCGTGCCGTTCCATGCGACCTGTGCATCGGATTGCTTCTCCGTGACCGAGCTGATGTTCAGGACCGCCGGATCGAGTAGACCACCGTCTGTCCCGATGCGCCTGCCCCGTATGCTCCGAGACTGATCGCCGTCCTGCCACACGACCATGAACTGACCGCCGGCCCAGCACACGTCCGGCATGTCCTCGGCATTGGCAGTGGCGGAGATCGGAATGGGAACCATCTGAGCGCCCGGCGCGTAGTCGAGAATCGCACCATAGACGTCCGAAGATGTGCCGGCCACATCGGGCTGCGACCAGACCACGAGCGTATCGCCGTCGGGCGAGGATGCCACATCCGGATCACTGCCGGCAGCAACACCGGTGGGCTCCGTGCCAACCGGGACGCCGCCCGCGCTCACACGGCGAGCCATTATCACGTCGATGAGCTTGCAGGGAACCCAGATGCAGTTCTCCACGGTGTCTTCATACACCACCACGTGATTCTCGCCGTCCCATGATACGCAAGGCTTGCGAGCAGTCCCTGTATCGCATATCACGGCGGGAGCCTCGTCCACAATCACGCCGTCGGGCGAGACCCTGAGGCCGAGTATCTCCGTGCCGACGACTCCCGTGTTGTTCGCATACACGACGAAGAAGTTCTGACCGTTCCAGCAGACATCCGGCTTGCCGGTGACGGATGCGTGGGTGGTGAGTCTGATGCCGAGGGGATCAAGGACCGTACCGTCCGCCGCGATGCGGGTGGCATAGAGGTCCGACCCGCGTCCGGCGTCCCTCATATCGACCCAGACCGCCAGGTAGATGCTCCCTGAACTCGTGATCACGGGGTTGGACTGGAACCAGCCCGTCGAGCCGGCCACGATCGCCCCGGTATCGAGTGGGACCGGCTGCCCGAGGGTGTAGTCAGCGTAACATGTGCCGCAGATGGATGAAAGAATAAGTGCAATGATAAGGCACAACCGCATGTTTCTCATGTCGATCCTCCTTTCGCTTAGTTTGCTGGTACCGCCGGCTTCGGACCTGTGAGCCGGAGCCAGATGTTGCGATTCGCCTGAGCGTCCATCATGTTGTACTGCGCGAGGGTCATCGCGGATACGTGGCCGTCGATCCACAGCACATTGCCCTTTCCGCTGTGCCGCTCTGGCAACTGCTTGGAGTATGGGCTGCCGTCGTACTCGATAGGCAGTGCGGCGAACAAACTGCCGCCGCTGTTTCCCCGCCAGGTCACTTCGGCGATCCTGATCGTGGCATGTGGATATCTGATCTCGGATACGGGAACAACATCAGCCGTGCCTTGATCTATCTGAGACTGACTCATCGCGCCACCGCAGTAGATGTTCATGCCATAGGTCCGCTCATCCATATACCCTATATCAGGTCGGCTTGGGCACTGGTATTCAGGGGATAGATTGGCCCCGCTCATCCTTCCACCGGGTATCTTGTGGATATATGCGTCCAACAACTCGGGCCACATGTGGCCCGTCCAGGCGAACGGCATGCCATAGGGGACGAGGACATCGTCCCAGATCCGCCTGGTACATGTCGCACGCGACGCCCAGGCGCTTGAGGTTCTCGGTGCACCTCTGCTGCTCGGATGCCACCCTGGCACGGTGAACTGTGCAGGCGAGGACGGGAAGAAGAATGAGTATGGCTGCGATGATCGGCAGCAGGTCGTGCAAGTAACCGGTGTTCTTACTCTTATGCATTCGAACCACCTCCTCATTACAAAGACGAGTTTCGACGACAGAAGGTTTCGGGGGTAGGCGCAATATAACTATACCCAGTTCGGATGCCTGCGCCATCTACCAGCTTACTCCTCGATTGCCTGGAAGTCAATGTTTTCAACGCATAAACAGGTATTATTACCAGGTCGAGGCCGCAAGAGAGCGTATGGCACGAATCATGCACTACTGCTCTCCGGGATGAAACGATCCATGCGAGGAATTGTGGGATGCATACTGGCGCTTATCGTCGCGGCGCCTGCATTGGGTGACTGGCTGTACGACGGCTACCCGATCTACAACGTCGGCATCGCGATCGGCAAGGGGAGGCCGACCGAGATGGTGGCCCAGCCATTCAGCCTGCCTCGTGCGGGGGAGATCGACCAGATCGGGGTCGCGATCGCCCGCGCTCAGGATCCGAACAACGTCGGCTTCCGGGTCACGCTGGCTCAGGACTACCGCGACCTGGCCAAGACGACCCTCGCATCGTGGAATGTCCTCCCGATCTACGGCCCGACCCTCATGTTCGCCTACTTCACCGTCAAGCCGATCCCGATCGATGCCGGAACATACTACCTCGTGCTCGCGCCGGGCGATTCGGAGTTCTCCGGCGCGGTGGCCTACGCGAGTCGAGGAAACCTCGCCCTCAAGACGAACGACGACGGCGCGACCTGGCAGGACATCCCTCAGCTCGGCGTGCGCGTCGGCGGAACGATGGTCCCCGAGCCGTCGGGCCTCCTGGCGCTCGCCGGCGGGGTTCTGGGTGTTGGGTGTTCGGTGTTGGGGATCCGGAGTCGGACCCGTCGGTCAACGCCCAAACCGTAGCCGCTATCCGCTATCCCCATTGAAGGACTAGACCGTCTCCTTAGCGAACAGGCAGTCAAACGCATCAAGGAGGCATGCTAGTGAAGAGAGCTACCCTGCTGTCAATCCTGGCGCTGTTGCTGCTTGCGGGCGCACGTACGCAGGCGGACCTCACCGAAGCCATCTCCGGGAAGCTGATACCACTCATAGTGAAGATGAGCGACCTCGATGGCGAATGGAGGCGGTTCACTGTAGGACCAGAGGCGTCTGGTCCCTCGGCCTACGTGGATGCCTCGATCATCATGAGGGCACAAGAGACCGGCGTTCCCCCGACCAGCGTGTATTATACCAGGGGATGGACCCAGGGTTCTGGCGACGAGACATACCTTGTCGCCTACCAGACCAAGTCGATGCTCACGACCATCGCCATGATGATGCTAACGGGTGAGGAGGACACCAGGAAGTTGGTACTGACCCCGGAGAGCGAACTGACAATGTCGCTTCTCAACCTGCGCACCATGGGCAGCATGAAGGACATCCGGGCGGTCAACCTCGGGGAGGAGATCGCCGAGAGCAAGGCCCTCTTCGGCGCGGAGGAGCCTGCGGCGAGGGAACCGGTTACTGATCAGTCTTTCCAGAACCTCAGAGTGATCGGGCAGTCGCTGTCTGTGTATATACAGGCCTGGGATGACAAGCTCCCGCCGATGAAGAGCCCCGAACAGGTGAAGAAACTGCTCCAACCCTATGCAAGCCAGATTCGCCCCGGTGCGGAGAGCCATGAGCTATTCACCGATCCCCGGACTGGCGAACTCTACCCGGTGAACACCGTCCTGTCGGAACATAAGCTGGCGCACATCCAATTTCCACAGGATATGGCCGTATATTACGAGGCGGTCCCGAGTGAAGATGGGACCAGGGCGGTGCTCTTTCTGGATGGGCATATCAAGCGCGCGTCACCCGAAGGGTGGGCGATCATCAAGCGGAAGTCGAAGATACCGTAGGCGGATCGAGTACGATTACGATTGGGAGGAAAACATGACGATGAACTGGGTTTTCGGGCTCGGCGGCGGCACTGATATTCGCGGCCGGCTCATGTGGGGCGGATGTCCCCGGAGCTGTGGGTGATGGGAAGACCGACGACTCGGCGGCGATCCAGAAGGCGCTCGATCAGGCCTCGGCGACCGGCGCGACCGTCAAGCTCCCCGTCGGGAAGTACCGCCTCGACAAGCCGATCACCATCCCCGAGGGCGTGACCCTCGAGGGCGAGTGGAAAGCGCCGCACCACGCTCAACTCGACAAGGGCACGGTCATCCTCGCCTATGCGGGCAAGGGCAAGGAGACCGATCCGGCGCTCATCAGCCTCACCCCGAGCAGCGGCATCAAGGGGCTGACGATCTTCTACCCGGAGCAGCGCGTCCCCGGCACGATCGCCTATCCGTGGACGATCCAGGGCAGCGGAATGCACTGCAGCGTCAAGGATGTCACCCTCGTGAACCCGTACAAGGGCATCGACTTCGGCACGAATTCCAACGAGCTGCACTTTATCCGCAACGTCTTCGGCTGCCCGCTGAAGATCGGGGTCTTCGTCGACAAGTGCACCGACATCGGCCGGATCGAGAACGTCCACTTCAACCCGCACTACTGGCTGCGATCGGACGCTGAGGGCATGCCGTCCTGGCCGGACATCATCAAATATCTCTTCGAGAACACCACCGCGTTCGAGTTCGCTCGCAGCGACTGGGAGTACGTGTTCAACACCTTCTCCTACGGCTGCAAGGTCGGGATGCGGTTCTTCGCCAATAAGGATGGCGCGTGCAACGGCAACTTCCTCGGCAACGGGATCGACTGGGCGCAGACGGCTATCCTGATCGAGCAGACCCAGGAGCCGGGCCTCCTCTTCACCAACGGCGAGTTCGTCGGCGGCACGGGCGCTGAGACTGAGATCGAGATCGTGGCGAGCCACACCGGCGTCGCTCAGTTCTCCAACTGCGCATTCTGGGGGCCGTCGAAGCGGGTCGCCCGGGTTGCGGGCGGATCGGCGAGCTTCGTTCAGTGCAATTTCGTCAACTGGGATGCCGGCCTCTATGCGATCGAGGGGATCGACGGCGACGTGACGGTCCAGAACTGCCGGTTCTCCCACGGCACGAACCACGTCACGCTCGGCCCGGACGTGAAGACGGCGGTGATCATGGGCAACACGATGCTCGGCGGCCCGGTCAAGATCGACAACCGCAGCAAGGGCGACGTGCAAATCCTGGCGAATGTGAGCAGAGCAAAATGAATGGTTAATGGGGAATGGTTGATGGTTGATGGGGACCAGTCCCGAATCCCCCATTAGCCATTAACCATGAACCATCAACCATTTCCCTGACAGGAGACACGACATGAACTCACGCGAGCGCATTCTGACAACACTCACCGGCGGCATCCCCGATCGGATCGGCCGCTCGGACAGCATATGGAGCGAGACGTTCGCCCGCTGGAAGACCGAGGGCCTTGAGGAGGGCCAGGACATCGGCGAGCTGTTCGGCTTCGACTTCCATGGGATCTGGGGGCACAACAACAGCCTCATGCTCCCCGGCGAGGTCTTCGAGGACACCGACGAGTACATCATCCAGAAGGATGCCAACGGTGTCACACGCAAGGACATGAAGGGCGAATCCGGCCATACTCCTCACTGGCTCGACCATACCATCAATACCGGCAAGGACTGGTTTGCGTACAAGGACCGCCTGACTCCGGACGATTCGCGGCTGCCCGCGGACCTGCTTGAGGCATTCGAAGGCGCGCGGAAGACCGGCAAGTTCGTGCACTTCACGTCGGTCGAGGCATACGAATCAGCCTGGCCGGTCTTCGGACAGGTGAACATCTTCACGCTGCTGATGGACGAGCCGGAGGTCGCGAAGGATGTCTTCGAGACATACACCGACCTGATCGTCGGGATGGCGCAGAAGTACCTCGACATGGGCGTGGATTTCGACGGCGCGTGGTTCTTCGGCGACCTCGGGTACCGGAACTCGACGCTCTTCTCGCCGGCCTGCTACGAGGAACTTCTCTGGCCGGCGCACAGGCGGATGTGCGACTTCTTCAACTCGCGCGGCAAGCCGGTGATCCTCCACTCGTGCGGGAAGATCGAGTCGCTGATCCCGAAGTTCATCGAGGCGGGGTTCGCCGCGATCCAGCCGCTCGAGGCGAAGTGCGGGCAGGACGTTCGGGTGCTCAAGGAGCGGTTCGGCAACAAGATCACGTTCTTCGGCAACATCGACATCCGGAAGCTCTCCGGCACGAGGGCGGATATCGAAGAAGAGATCAGCAGTAAGCTCCCCATAGCGATGAAGGGTGGGGGATACATCTTCCACTCCGACCATTCCGTCCCGCCGACGGTCTCGTTCGACAACTACCGATACGCGATCGAGCTGATTGAGAAGTATGGGAAGTACTAAGGGTGCTATCAACGGATTGGGAAACGGATGAACGGATGGAGTGTGCCGGACCCATCCGTTTATCCGTTTCTCATCCGTTGACCGCCACAAATCCGCATTTCGCGCCGGACTTGAGCCGAATTCCGCCGTCCTGCGCGCGGTACTCCACCTCGACGCCGAGCGCTTCCCCGACAAACCTCAGCGGCACGTAGACCCGCCCGCCGACCATCTGAGCCGGCGCATCGAGTCCAACACCCTTGCTACCCACCAGCGCTCTGCGGCTCCCGACCGCGATCTCGATGCGTTTCGAACCTCTGCTCGCGGTCACCGTCCGCGTCTTCTCGTTCCACGTCACACTTGCTCCGAGCCACTGAAGAATCCCGCGCATCGGGACCAGGATTCGGCCCGATGACCACATCGGCGGGGAATCGAGCTTGATCGGCTCGCACATGTTCGACGGGGATTTCGGCTTCGAATGGGACGTGGCGACCGAACCGCCCCGGAGGAGCTTGTCGATCGCTGTAGTGATCTCCTTCTCGGGGAAATCACCGATGTATCTGCGCGCGATCATGCCGTTCCGGTCGATCAGGACCATCACAGGAATGGCGTAGACGCCGTAGCTCTTGGATACCTTGGCGTAGGAGTCGTGCAGAGTGCGGAGCTTGTACCCCTTCTGCTTCAGATACCGCGTCGCCAGCTCGGAAAGCTGAGGATTCACGCCCAGGATGACCGCGCCCTTGCTCCTGTAGGCGTCGCTGAGACGCTGCATCGTCGGGAATGATTCATCACAGGTCGGGCAGTAAGTCGCCCAGAAGAAGAGGCCGACGACCTTGCCCTTGAGGCCGTCGAGGGATACGTTCGCGCCGTCGAGGTCGGTGAGACTGAAGCTCGGGGCCTTCTGCTCGGCGGCACTGAGAGCGCTTGCTGAGAGAAGAATCGAGAGGACGATCAGGCTGATGACACAGTATCGGATGGCATGCATTCTCATCGCCCCCCACTGTCTTTCAGTGAACAGTGAGCATCAGGAACCGTCAGTCCTGAGTGCGCCTCTGGGCGTGTATCGAAGGACGGTGGGACCTGCACAAGGCCGTCCTTCGATACACGCCCAGAGGCGCACTCAGGACTGACGGTTCCCGTTTCATTACCGTTCCTACAGTCCGCTGTTCACTGTTCACCGTGCCCGCACTGATCCCTGAAGAACCCTGACGCCACGGATGCCAGTGCCTCAGGGTACTCCGAATCGGTATCGCGGGCGATCTGCGGTCCGTGGCGCTCCATCATCTCGATCAGCTTCCCGAGGGTCGCCGCCATCTCCATGCGCTCGGCCTCCGAGACCGTGTCCGAAAGCTCGCGGTTCAGCGCCGGATCGAGGTCTCTCCGCACCACGCCCCAGACGATGAACGACATGTCGGTCGCCTCGTCGGGATGGTTCCACAGCCAGAGCACCTGCGCGAGCGTGCCTCGGATCGCGTTGACCATCCCCGCCGCATACCAGTATTCTTCCCTCTTTATGAACCTTACAGCCGAATAGACGCATATCCAGAAGAAAATAGTTTTCCGGCGCACGATATCGCCCACGGGAGGCGCGAGGCTGTCCTCCGGCTGGCCGACAATCCGCGGCTGATCGAGCAGTCCCCGGCGGTCGAAGACCGTCAGCATCGGCTCGGAGGCAGGGAGGCTCGCGATCCGTGAGGCTCGATACACCTTCACGTCGAGGAAATTGCAGTCGGAGTAGAATGCGGTGAACCCCGCGCCGTTGACGTCCTTCGGGCTGTCCCACGCGACGACGCACTCGCTCGACCCGCAGGCCCGATCGCGCGCGCTCTGGAAGCCGTAGTGGAACTGCTCGTCGTCGACTGCGATGGCGAGGTCGATGTCGGAATACTGGTCGCACGTACCCTTGGCAAACGAGCCCCGAAGCCAGCATGCCAGAATCCGCTCATCCTGAGCGAACGCGCCGGCGAGGTCGTTTATGAGGTGCGACTGAGCTCCGGGCCCTCGATTCGGGAAACGTCCACTTGATTCCACTTCTTGCGCAGGGCATTACCCGGCGGACTCCTTCCACCGGGAGAGGAAATTCACGTACCGCTACCTCAGCTATTATTCCACATCCGCGCGTTTCCCTTCATCGTCCGCCCTGCAGGACCGTATCATCGCACGAACCGTTCGCCACAGAGCCGCACTAATACCTGGTGTGGGGTGCATTCGAGTTGAGTGGGTGGCGACCGTCTCTCGTTATGGTTTCCAGAGAAACCTACTCGAGACTAGACGGTTGGGGCTTGGGACCCTGGCAGACCAGACCACCCAACCGATCTCCTCGAGTAGCCACTCTGGTGGCATAACGAGAGGCTGACTCACTCTGCGGAAATGCACCCCCTTGTGTGAGCCGTCATTGACGGGCTGTTGTCTTCAGTGTACAATGAAATCGCGCATCGTGAAGCTGGTTTGCAGGCATAGCGTATGTGGGCAAAGATTCCGATAATTACGTTGTGCGGCAGAGGCAGCAGTTTATCCGAAAGGGAGCGTGTTATGGCGCGGCAGGCCACATCGACTGATTTCTCACTACACCTCAACGTTATAGTCCAGCGGAAGGAAACCGCTCGCTATGAGGCTCACTGCCTCGAATTGGACTTGGTCGCAGAGGGTCCCACAACTGCTGCTGCTGTCGAGGAAGTACTCAATCTTGTCGATGTCCAGGTTCGCACCTGCATCGAGACAGATAATCTCGAGAATCTGTTCTGCCCTGCGCCCAAGGCCGCCTGGGACAAGCTCGCACAGATAAGATACTCAACGAATCAGTGCAAACATGAGAGGTCCCAACGGCCGTTATCTGTCCCGCTGAATTCTTTCCGCAGCCTTGAGGTGGACCAGTACTGCTATGCCTAAGACGCTGAAACTGCGGGAGCTTCTGAAGCGGCTGGCAGACTACGGCGTGGTGGAGCATCCCAAACCATCCAGGGGCAATGGCAGCGAACTGCTTGTCTACAAACCGAATGCCCCTGGGTCTCTCAAGGGTCCCATATTCCCCCTCACTAACCACAGCAAGGGAAGAGATGTCCCCGAAGGGCAGTTGTCCGCCTGTCTCCGCAGGTTCGGGATCGACAAGCTTGACTTCTTCGACGGTCTCTGATTGTCACCTCGGCGCCGTCTCGACCCAGCCATGCAGGACCACATCATCGCCCGCAACTAATGCCGAATCTTAGTACGACACAATCCTCGGCGGGTGGACGCCCTCGATGCACGCCTCGATCAGGTCATCCACATGAGCGGTCGCGAGGCCGATGACGGTGTCCGCCGCCCCGTAGTAGACCTTCAGCTCGCCGTCCGGTTCGAGGATCGCCCCGTTCGAGAACACCACGTTCGGGACCTCACCGCACCGCTCGTAGTCCTCCCTCGGCGTCAGGATGAACTCCGGGCACTGGCCGATCACCTGCGTTGGGTCCTCCAGGTCGAGCAGCACCACTCCGAGCCGGTAGACGACATTGCACGCGAACCACACGCCGTGGATGATCTGCAGCCAGCCCTTGTCGGTCCGGATCGGCGTCGGGCCGATGCCCCACTTCTCGCGCATCCAGGTCTCGACCTGCAGGTTGATCGGCTGCCAGTCGCCCCAGTGGACGAGGTCCGGCGAATAGGCGATGAACGTGACCGCGTCGTTCCCGCTCATCGGGCGTTCGAGGCGCGCGTACCGGCCGTTGATCTTCTCCGGGAAGAGCGCGCAGTTGCGGCTCCAGGGCTGGGTGATGTGGGGCATGCGCTCGAAGGTCACGAAGTCGGTCGTGCGGGTGAGGCCGATTCGGACGGTCTCCTGCATCGTCTGGGCGCAGTAGGCGATGTAGTACGCGCCCTCGAGGAAGGTCACGCGCGGGTCGTATCGGTGCTTCTCCCAGACCAACTGCTCGGGCGCGCCGGGGATCTCGATCGGCTCGGGGTTGACCGTGAAGTGGATGCCGTCGTCGCTCATGGCGACATGGAGGTGGTTGTCGCGCCGTCCGTCCTCGACGCGCGGGATCAGGACGTACTTGTCGCCGAGCTTCGTCGCCCCGCAGTTGTATATGGCGTTGATGTGGTAAGGCAGATCCTTGTACGTCAGGATCGGATTTCCGGGGTACCGCTTGAGAAGCTCTTCCTTCATGTTCGTACTCCTAATCGTGAATCCTACTCGTACTCGTACTCGAAATCCGGGCGTTGTCAACGGATCACGAACGGATAAACGGATAGGCTGATCGCGGACCGACAAGCTATCCGTTGATCCGTTTCCGTATCCGTTGATCGGCCCATTGTAGTCATGCGGAGGAGGCAGCGTCAAGTTCGATCGCGGGCATTGTGTAGGGGCGAAGCATTGGCAGGTCGGATCGCATCTTCATCGGGAGTTGATTGCCAACGCTTCGCCCGGATTCGAGTACGATTACGATTAGGAGTACGAGTACGAAGAGGAGGAGGGGGAAACGCAAAGAGCGCCGGGGTATAAGCCCCACACTCATACCCCGACGCCCGGGACCAACGTCCCATTCTGCCCTGTAGCCTAGGGCCTTGTGCCCGTTCGACGCCCACAAGGGGCTAGGCTACGGAACTTAATGCTTAGTCTGTCTTGGCGAGGAACATCTGAGTCACGTAGTACTGGCCGCTCGCAGCCCTGTACTCCCCGACGCCGATCCGCTCGTACCGGGGCTCGAGGATGTTCGCCCGGTGGCCTTCGCTGTTCATCAAGGCGTTATGCCCACGGTCCACGTCCACTATCGAGCAGTAGAAGAGGTTCTCGCCGATCAGCGCCCACGACGGCCTCGGCGCCATCGCCAGATACCGATCGAGCGGCGACTTCAACCCGGAGGTCGGAGACGTGTGCGAGAAGTACTTCTTGTCGCCCATCTCCCTGCTGTGCGCCCGTCCGACCCTCACCAGCATCGGATCGATCGTCAGCTTGCTGAGCCCGCGACCGGCACGTTCCTTGTTCACCAGATCGACGAACTTCAGTTCCTCGGCGGTCATGGTGATGCCGTTCTGTCGAGCGACGGCATAGCCCGCGTCCGCAGGGAATGTGACGGTCGCCGGCATGGTCATCGCACTCGGGGCGACGGCCATATCGGGAGTGACATTTGTCTTGGCCGGTGTGAAACTGCTAACGGTCATCAGCAGACCGAAGAACAGCGATAAACTTGTCATTCAGCCCCTCCTCCAGTACCAATCGAGTCATTCCATGAATGGGGCCCGATCCTGGTATGGAATCTTGCGCGGCTTTCTCTCGAAGAGGTGCCTCATTATAGAGAGTCGCCGCCCGAGTGTCAACCTGTTGTACCACAATCATTCGATATTATGGGGACTTACCGACAGGACAGCTAGCTGGCAATTATACCTGTTTTCGCTTCGCAGGATTCACGCCGCCTGCAGAGAACATGGGGGATATGTGGGCGCACGAGGGTGAACTCCTACCCTTTATACGGCATCCGGTCCGGAAATGTTCGCATGAGCTTGATACAACGGAGGCCTGATGTGCCCCGTGCAGGAGTGAGAAGGAGCACAACCATGACATCATTTGCAGGTATGCTGATCATCCTGGCGCTGGTTGCCGGCGTCTCATATTCGGCGGTACTGCCCCTCGACAAGCCGACGATGGGCGTCAGGGTCGAGGCCGGGAGGTATATCGTCCGGGGGAAGACTATCGAGGTCCCGGTGGCCGTCGAACTGGCGGTCGAGCCGGCGAGCAGGGTTGTCGTCGAAAACGAGGAGCATGTGTTGGGTGACGAGCAGTCGGGCACTTGGCACCTGGGTACCTCGCTGGCGAAGACCCTCGGGCCGGTCGATACGGGTACGAGGATGCCTTATGCCATCGATCCCGGATCGGTCAAGGTACATGCAGACGGCAAGGTCTATCAGGAGGGCAAAGACTACCTCCTCGATCACGATTGGGGCGGCATCAGTCGCACGCCTGCCGGCCCGAAAGAGAAAGTCATGATCGACTACGCGGTCTTTCTGGAGCGGGTGGATACCGTCCAGGTCTCGAAGGACGGCATGGTCTCGATCAAGACCGGCAAGCCGGTCCCCGTATTGGCCCGCGCGCCGAGAGCCGATCAGGGATGCGCCTCGATCGCAAGCATCTACGTCCCATATCGGACTACGCAGATCACCGCCGACAACATCTATCCAATGCCCGAGAAGGACATCTCCTGGCGCAACTTCATCAGGGTGAGCGGACGGGAGTACCTGTCGAACACGCTCGGCCTGCTTAGAAGTGGGAAGCCGGTCACCGTCGTCTGCTGGGGCGACAGCGTGACCGACGGAGGCTCTCCGAGTTCCCACGACAAGTGCTACGTCGAGCTGTTCCGCCAACGCCTCAAGAAAGCCTGGCCGAAGACGCCGATCAACCTGATCAACGCGGGGATCGGCGGCTCGAACACTGACTCCCGGCGCGCCGGCTACGAAAAGGAAGTGCTCGATCTGAATCCCGACCTGATCACCGTCGAGTACGTCAACGACTCCGGCATGTCCGCCGAGAAGATCGCCGCCAACTACGCGGAGTTCATCAACAAGGCACGGGCGAAGAATCCCAAAGTCGAGTTCATCATCATCACGCCTCACCACATCATGCCTCAGTGGATGGGCAACTTCGGGGTTTCGATCCCGGCGATGAGGAAGGCGGCGGCGGACAACAGAGTCGCGCTGGCGGACGCGTCGAACATCTGGGAGAACCTGCGGGTGGTCGGCATCCCGTACATGACGCTCGAGGCGAACGGGATCAACCACCCCGACGACCTCGGCCATGAATTCTTCGCCGCCTGCCTGATGAGGTTGATGTCGCCCTGAGGGAAATTCGAAATCCGAAGCTCGAAATTCGAAACAATATCGAATAACCGAAAAGGCAAATTCGAAACTCGAAGCTCGAAATTCGAGACAACTCCGAATAACCGAATAGGGCAAAGGAGCAACCGGACTCCGCTGTCTTGATGTTTGCTTTTTTCCGGATTTGCCGTTTGTTTCGAGTTTCGAATTTCGTGCTTCGAGTTTCCTACGCAAGGAGGAACCATGTCCGAGAAGATACGCCTCGGAGTCATCACGGGCCTCGGAAAGGGCGCGGATGAGGAGTTGCGGAAGGTCCGGGAGATCGGGCTGCCGACCTGCCAGGTTTCCCTTTGGGATCCGGCGACCTATACCGACGAAAACGTCCGGGCGCTCAGGGATGCCTGCGCGAAGCACGATGTGGAGGTCACGTCGATCTGGACCGGCTACCCCGGGCCTTCGGTCTGGAACTTCACCGAGGGGCCGTCCACCATCGGCTTCGTCCCGCCGGAGTACCGCGAGATGCGCGTCGATGCGCTCAAGAGGGGCGCACAATTCGCCGCCAGGTGCGGAGTCGCCTCGATCACCACGCACGCCGGGTTCATCCCCGAGAACCCCGCCGATCCGCTCTACGCCGGCACGGTCGAGGCGCTTACGGCGATAGCCCGCCGATGCAAGGAACTGGGCATCTGGTTCTGCTTCGAGACCGGCCAGGAGACGCCGATCACTCTGCTTCGGGTGTTCCGCGACATCGGTACGGACAACCTCGGTGTCAACCTCGATCCGGCGAACCTGCTGATGTACGGCAAGGCGAACCCGGTCGATGCGCTCGACATCCTTGGGCCTTACGTGAAGGGCGTCCACGCCAAGGACGGCGAGTACCCGACCGACCCCGGCAAGCTCGGCGTCGAGAAACCGCTCGGCGAGGGGCGCGTGAACTTCCCGGTGCTGATTCCCAAGCTCAAGTCATTCGGCTTCACCGGCGCATTGACCATCGAGCGCGAGATCAGCGGCGACCAGCAGGTCACAGACATCAAACGAGCTATGGAGATCCTGGAACCATTGACAAAGTAGGCTGTTTTTGCTATAATTGGCTCAAATGTACCACCTCGCCGCAGAGACACACAGCCTCAGGATGGTCATGCTGCTGGCAGCCGTAGTGATGCTCGCCGGCTGGATGACGGTCCTGTGCGAAACTCACGAAGAGGAATGCGACGCCTGCTGCATATGTGCACTTCCATGCTGCCAGGCGGCCGTTCTGAGTAGCGACGTGATGGACATCGCTTGCCTCGAGCTAACCGGCATGCTGCCGACTGCTTCTCTCTCAGTGTATTCCCAATCCACCGATCCGCTCTTCCGCCCCCCACAGGCCTAGCTCCATTCCATCTGTAACCAAGCCATCGTTTCCGCACGTCAAATCGTGGCCCATCGGATTACCGGTCCAGTGACCGGAGAATCCTCCTACGGGGGACAATGGTGGCCGAATGAGCGAATCCTTGGAGGTAGGCACACATGCGCCTGATCACAGCAACACTGGCACTCATCGTGTCAATGTCCGCCGCTATTGCGGCTTCCGATACAACGAGCCTCGGTCTTCAGGAGGCCATAGACATCGCGCTACGCCAGAACCCGAATCTGTTGGCGTCTCGGAGCGACGTTGACGCCGCTCGGGCCAATGAGCGCTCGGCGGGCACTCTGACGAACCCCGAACTCGTCGTGTCCCCGACGATCGCGGGCACAGCGGGCTCCGACTCGGCTGTACTCATCGTTCAGCCGCTCGAGATCAACGGCTCGCGCGCGATCCGCACAAGAATTGCCCGGGCGGAGAAAGACGCCACCCAGGCTGCGCACCTATCAGTCGAGCGCGACGTGGTACGGTCGGTCAAGCAGGCATACTGGGAGGTCGCCCAGATCGCCAACGTGGTCGATCTGAACAGGCAAAGCGCCGATGTGGCCGAGTCGATCTATCAGGCGGCCAAACGTCAGCTCGATGTCGGATCTGCTCCCGGGGCACAGGCGATCAAGGCGCAGGTGGAATCGTCCCGCGCCCGTCAGGACCTCGCGCGCACCGAGTCCGATCTCCTCCAGGCGAAGTCGTCGTTGAACACGCTTCTCGGTCGTCCGGCGGACACCCCATTCGACCTTGCCGACGAGTTGGCGTTCAGCCCGACGGAGATCGATGAGAACAAGCTGAGGTCCGCCGCCGAGGAGGCCCGTCCCGAGCTGGCGGAGGCGCGGTCGATACTCGCCGCTCGGAAGGCGGAGATCCAGGCGGTCGATGCACGGAGGCGTCCCGATCTGACACTCCAGGCGCGTCAGGAGACATTCGGAGGCGATGCCGGATTGGCGATCGGAGTCACCCTGCCGATCATCGACTGGGGCTCGAACAGGCATGACAGGAAACGCGCCGAAGCTTCCGCCGATGCCCAGTCGAAGCGCGTCGATGCCGTGAGGAATGGCGTCGTGCTCGACGTGGATTCCGCGCTCCGTGAAGTCAGAGTGAGTCGGAAGCTGATCGAGGAGTACGAGCAGGGAGTGATCGGGCAGGCCGAGCAACTCGCGGACATGGCTCAAAAAGGCTACAAGGCGGGCGCCACCAACTACCTGGAAGTGCTCGAAGCACAGAGGACACTGAAGGCTGTCCGAACCGAGTACTATGCCGCGCTCGCGGATTACCACAAGTCGCTGGCTCAACTCGAATGGGCCACCGGAGTAAGCCTGTCGCCAACACAAACCGTAGGGGCCGCGGCTCAGTCCCGGCCCGCTAAGGAGGAAACCAAATGAAGAGGTCCATCATACTGATAATCGTCGTGGCGCTGCTGTTGGCGTCGCTGACATATGCATTGGTGAGAAGCAAGCCTGTGGCTGCCACGACTCCGGCGGTACCGGAGAGTGCGGGAGCACTCAGCGGCCTCAAGCTCGTGACCGAGCCCGCCGTCGCAGGCGAGTCATGGCAGCAGATCACCGCCACCGGGAAGGTCGGCCCGAACGTCAACAAGGTCGTCAAAGTCGGCCCACGTATCGCCGGCAAGATCGTAAGCGTCTATGCCAATGTCGGGGACACCGTGCGTCAGGGCCAGGTGCTCGCGACTCTGTCGAGCGTCGAACTCGCGCAGGCTCGTGCGGCATACCGTCAGGCCTCAGCCGGGGTCAAGGCGGCGAAAGAGTCATACGACCGTCAGGTGAGATTTGCCAGGCTCGGAGCTTTCTCCAGCCGTCCCGTCGAGGAGGCGCGCTCGGAGTTCAACTCCGCGCAGGGGGACCTCGCACAGGCAAGGAGCGAACTTGCGGAGAACAAGAGCGAACTAGTCCGAGTCGAGAGCGAACTGGCGCAGTGCGTGGCGAGACTCGAGCGGGCGAAGGAATTGTACAAGGATCAGATCGTCTCGCGCAACGACCTCGAAGGCGCCGAAGCCGAGTTCAAGCGTGACAGCGCGGATGTCGAGTCGGCAAAGGCGCGAATCCACCAGACCGAGGCGAAGATCCAGCAGGCCGAGGCGCGCGTCGGGATCGCGAAGACCTACCTGAACCGCGAGGAGAAGGTCCTCGGCGGCGACCTCCTCGCCTCGAAGGAACTCCAGGCCGCCAAGTCCGATCTGACCTCTGCCGAACTCGAACTCCGTGCCGCCGCCGACACGATCCGAGTCCTTGGCGCGTCTCCGGGCGGCTCGGGCGATACGATTTCCATCACCTCCCCGATCTCAGGCCGGGTCGTCTCGCGGTCGGTGAACCTCGGCGAGATGGCCGATCCATCCGGCACGCTCTTCACGGTCATGAACCTCGCGGATGTCTGGGTCGAGGCCAACGTCTACGAGAAGGACCTCGCGCGGATCCGTAAGGGCCAGGTCGCCGAGATACGGGTCAGCAGCTATCCGGACAGGGTCTTCTCCGGCAGGGTCACGCACATCAGCGACGTGCTCGACCCCGATTCCCGGACGGCCACGATCCGATGCGCCGTTGTCAATTCCACGGGTCTCCTCAAGCCTGAGATGTTCGCCACGGTGAGCATCATCACGGCGAAGAACGGCGGTGCGGTGCTCATCCCGACGGCGGCGGTCCTCGATGACGCTGGCAAGAAGATCGTCTTCACGCCCTGCCTCGAATGCCCTGAGGACGTGAAGGCCGGTACGAACGCCTGCGGCGCCTACGACAAGATCGAGGTTGCACTCGGTCCGGCACACGGCAGCAAGATCGAGGCGCTTTCCGGCCTCGAGCCGGGAGTGCTCGTAGTCACCGAGGGCGCGTACCAGCTCAAGACGGCGCTCGGCTCCGGCCAGCTCGAAGCCGGATGCACGGACCACTGAGGAGGATCACATGGACCAGTCACACGGCAGTCTAATCGACCGGATCATCCACGCCTCCTTCAAGCAGCAGGCGATCGTCGTGATGCTCGTCGCGCTGGCGCTGGTGTTCGGCATCGTCGGCCTACCAGCAGATGCCCCGGAACGTCTATCCCGACATCACGATCCCGGTCTTCACCATCGTCACCGAGAACGAGGCGATGGCCCCGGAGGAGATCGAGATGATGATCACGCGCCCGATGGAGTCGGCGATGAACGGCCTCCCGGGCGTGCGCAGGATCCGATCGCAGACGACTCAGGGGCTCTCGTCGGTCGTCGTCGAGTTCGACATCGAGACCGAGTTCTGGCGGGCCAGGCAGTTCGTCACCGAGCGGATGGCGCAGGTGGCGGCGCAGCTTCCACCGGGCACCGAGCCGCCGACTCTGAGCAGCGCGACCACTCGCCTCGCGGAGGTCTACGAGTCGCCGTCGAGGGCGATCTCCCGCTGACGGAGCTGCGCGAGACTCGCCGAGTGGCAGATCGCTACAACCTGCTTACCGTGCCGGGCGTCGCCGAGGTGCTGAACATGGGCGGCCACATGCGCCAGTATCGGGTCACGATCGACCCGAACCAGCCTCAGGGCGTACGGCATCACGCTTGCCGAGTTGAAGAGGCCGTCAAGGGCGGCAACGAGAACGCCGCCGGCGGATTCATCAGCACCGGCCCGACGGAGTACACCGTGCGCGGGATCGGCCGCTTCGACTCGGTCGAGGACATCGAGGACACGGTCGTGGGCGGAACGGGCGGCGTGCCGATCTTCCTGCACAACGTCGCCGACGTCGAGGAGGGCACCGCGATCCGCAGGGGCATCGCCAGCAAAGAACGGCAAGGAGACCGTGGTCGCGCTCGTCATCAAGCAGCCGAACGCCGATACCGTCAAGGTCGTGGAGGGCATCGAGAAGGCGATCGAGGAGATGAAGCCGACGCTGCCCAAGGGCGTCCGGATCGCCCCCTACTACGACCAGACGCACCTGATCCAGGACTCGCTCTCCAGCGTCACCCGCGCGATACTGGTCGGCGCGGTGCTCGTCATCCTCGTGCTTCTGCTCTTCCTGGGGCACTTCCGCAGCACGCTGATCGTGGCGGCGTCGCTGCCGCTCTCGGTGATCATCGCCGGGCATCCTGATGCGGCAGCATGGGCGTCGGCCTCAACACGATGTCGCTCGGCGGGCTGGCGATCGCGGTCGGCATCATGGTGGATGCCTCGATCATCATGGTCGAGAACATCTACCACCGGTTCCACAAGAGCCGCGGCGAACCTCGATCGACGCCGGAGGCGAAGGAGCGCGTCGCCCACAAGGCGGCCATCGAGGTCGGGCGGCCGATCGCGTTCGCGACGCTCATCATCATCGCGGTGTTCCTGCCCGCTCTTCCTGATGGGCGGGATCGAGGGACTGCTCTTCCGTCCGCTCGCGGTCACCGTGGCCGCGGCGATGCTGGTGGCGCTCGTGCTCTCGCTGACGCTCACGCCGGTCCTGGCGAACACGGTTCCTGCATCCCGAGGAGGGCGACGAATCCGAGGGCGAGGTGAAGTTCGTCCGGTGGATCAAGCGGCGGCTACGTCCCCGCGCTGGAGTACGCGCTCACTCACCGGTAGGCTGGTCATCGCGCATCGCGTTCGGGCTGCTGATCCCGGCGGCGCTCGGCCTGATGGCTGTGGGCAAGGACTTCATGCCGAAGCTCGACGAGGGCTCGTGGTTCATCTCGACCGTCAACACCGGCCGAGACCTCGCTGGAGGAGAACGACCGGATCACCCGGCAGATCGAGAAGCGTCCTGCTCGCGAACCCCAACATCGCCGAGGTCGTCCGCCGCAACGGGCGCTCCGAGCGCGCCATCGGCTGCGTGCTGCCGGTCAACCTCGGGCGAGATCTTCGTCAACCTCAAGCCCAGCGAACCAGCTGACCAAGCCCGCGGACCGAGGTGCTGGCGGAGGTCCGCGAGCAGATCGAGCAGATCCCGGGCGTCGCGGCCGCGTTCACCCAGCCGCTGCAGAACAAGATCGACGAGAGCCTGGAGGGCACTCCCGCGCCGCTGCAGGTGAAGCTCTTCGGTCCGGACATCCAGGTGCTGGCCCAGAAGGGCAAGCAGATCGAGGCGATCATGCAGGGCGACACGCGGGCGTGGCCGACGTGAAGATGGACCAGGCCACGGGCATCCCGCAGCTGCAGGTCCAGATCGACCGGCAGGCCGCGGCTCGCTACGGCGTCTCGGTGGCGGACGATCTCCGAGATCGTGCGGCTCGCGGTCGGCGGCGAGGAGCTGACCCAGGTCTGGAAGAACCAGCGCAGCTACGGGGTCTTCGTGCGCTTCCCGGACGAGATGCGCGGCGACCCCGGAGGCGATCGGCAACCTGCTGGTGGATACCCCGTCGGGCGGCGCAGATACCGCTCTCGCAGGTGGCGCAGGTCACTCTCTCCGAGGGCCCGAACGTCATCTGGCGCGAGGCGATGAACCGGCGGCTCAGCATCGACGCCGAGCATCCAGGGCCGCGACCTCGGCAGCGTGGTCTCGGACATCAAGAAGGGCCTGACGAAGGTCGAACTGCCGAAGGACTACTTCGTCGTCTTCGGCGGGCAGTACCAGAACCAGCAGCGGGCGATGAAGTCGCTGCTGCTGGCGACGGCGATCGCGCTGGCGGTCGTGTTCATGCTGCTCTTCGTGGCGCTGAGTTCGGCGTCGCAGGCGCTGATCATCCTGGCGACCGTGCCCAGCGCGTTCATCGGCGGAGTGGCCTCGCTGCTGCTCACCGGCGAGACGCTCAACGTCTCCTCGGCGGTCGGGTTCATCGCGCTCTTCGGGATCGCGGTGCAGAACAGCCTGGTGCTGCTGACTCAGACGAGGGACTTCATCGACGGAGGGGCACACCAGGGATCAGGCGATCCGGCTGGCGAGCGTCCAGCGGCTGCGGCCGAAGCTGATGACGGCCTCGTGCGCGGCGCTCGGGCTCCTGCCGATCCTGCTCAGCGGCGGCGTCGGCGCGGAGATCGAGAAGCCGCTGGCGATCGTGATGGTCGGCGGGCTGGTGACCTCGACGCTGTTCACGCTGCTCGTGCTGCCGGCGGTCTATCTCCTCGTGGAACGGGTGAAGGACCGCGTCAGTCCCGCCTGACGGCCGCAGATGCCGTTTATCGCTATGCACTGGGAGAGTCGATCCCCTGACGACTCCTGTCGTCGGCGCGAGCCACCCGACGACAGGAGTCGTCAGGGGATCGGCGTCTTCCCGAGAGTTCGGAAAGCCCCCACCGTGAGTCCTGAGTGCGCCGGTGAATGACGGCGTGTATCGAAGGACGGACTTGTGGTACTCCGCAGGCCGTCCTTCGATACACGCCGTCATTCACCGGCGCACTCAGGACTAGACGGTTCCAATCCCCCTCAAACCTTAGCTCCTTGACTCCTCAACTCCTTGACTCCTCCCGAAGTGTATCCTTTGGCGAACGAGGCGCATCTATGCTATTGTGAAAGCAGAGATGCGCAGTCAACGTCACAACCTGAGCGACGCCGAGATGGTGCGGCGGACACTGGCGGGCAGCCGGTCGAGCTTCGACGCCTTGGTCGACCGGTACCGCGACCGGGTCTACCGCCTGGCCTACTTCAAGGTCCGCCGCCCGGACGAGGCCGAAGACCTCGCCCAGGATGCGTTCGTTGCCGCCTACCAGGCGCTCGGACAGCTCAGGGATCTCGACCGCTTCGCCCCGTGGCTCAGGCGGGTGGCCGAGAACGTCTGCAACATGCGCGTTCGTCGGACGCGCCCTGAGACCATCCCCATCGAGGATTACCACACGCCAACCGAGGACCACAGCATCGAACGATGGCTCCTCGACACGCGGATCCACGATGCGCTCTCTCAGCTTTCAGAGACCAACCGCCTGGCCGCGACGCTCTTCTTCGTGGACGGCCTCTCCCAGAAGGAGATCGCCGAGTTCCTCGACGTTCCGGTGACGACCGTCAAGCGCCGGATCAACCTGTCGCGCGCCCGGCTCAAGAAGGAGTTGATCGATATCATGCACGACACAATCGGCCCGGAGAAGGCGAAACCCGGGTTCGCCGATGAGGTCTCCGCCAGGATCGACGTGCTGCGCTGGTGCCGGCAGTTCGGCGACTACATCAACGCCGGGGTGACGCTCGTCAGGGCGCTCTCAGACCTGGAGGAGGGCGACTTTTCCGATCGAATCAAGGCGGAGACGCACGCCGTCCGAGCCGCCATCATGGAGGGGGCTTTCCTCACTGCGGCGATAAGGGAGCACTCACCATCGCTCAATCACCCGCTGATCGTCGGGATGCTCCGCGCCGGCGAGATCGGCGGCGTGCTGGATCAGAGCCTGAGCACGATCGTCTCGTGGATGGAACGCGAGGACATCGGCCTCAAAGTCGATACGGCATATTGGCTCCGAACGCTTGCCATGATGCTTTCCGCGGGTGTGCCGGTCGTGCAGGCGATCGACACGATGCAGCACGTCCGAGCGGCCGAACCGCTCCCCGACCTGCAGGCCAGGCTGAACGAAGTCATCCGAGAGGGCTGTCGCTTCCCGGTCATATTCGCCGAGTTCCCGGGACTCTTCAGCCCGGCGGTGATCGCACTCGTCGCCGCCGGTGAGGAGAACGGCATGCTGGACACGGCACTCGTCATTGCCGCCTCGGAGATCCTCCGCGAGGCCTTCGAGAAGATTCAGTCCGACACGGCGCTCTCGTTCGACGCCCATGCCCGGGAGAAGTTGGCGGAACAGGTCAGAGCGCATCTCGCCGACAAGTCGCCCGAGTCACGGATCGGCGCGCTCCAGGCGCTCGATCAACTGACGGGTGCTGTTCGGGTTGTCCAGGTCGGCCCGCTGACATCCCGACGCGCTCCAACGTGGGGAGAGCTGACCGGATCCGAGTCGATGGAATGCTACGTCTCGGCGCTCGACGACCGGTCGGCCGACGTTCGACGCACCGCCGCCGAGATCCTCGGGAAGCATCCGTCGGCGGAGTCGGTCACCGCGCTCTCCAGGGCGCTGAAGGACAAGTCGCCCGAGGTCAGGCAGGCGGCGCTGGTGTCGCTGTCGAGCATCGATCCCCGGGCCGGCTTCGAGCGTGCCAAGTCGATGCTGGGCGACAAGTCGGTCGGTGTACGGCGTGCGGCGATCCGAATCGTCGGGTCGTTAAGCAGCCGGGATGCAGCCGACCTGCTCGTCCCGCTGCTCGCAGACCCGGACATGCTGGTCGCCAGCGATGCGATGAAGGGGCTGAAACGCATCGGCGCACCGGCGGTCGAGCCACTCGTCAACGCGATGAGCGCGACGAAGCCGTTGAGCTGCCAGCTCGCGATGGAGGCGCTCAGAGAGATCGATCCCGGCAAAGCGCGGGAGGTCGCGCTGGATCTTCTGCAAAGGGGAATCACGGACGCCCGATCTGCTGCGATGCGCACCATATCACGGGTCGGTGGGGACGAGGACATCCCCCTGTTGATCGAAGCGCTGTCGGACAGCGATCCCTACGGGGTGGTGCGCGACGCCGTGGAGGCGCTCGGACGCCTGAAGGCAAAGGATGCCGTGCCCGCGCTGATCATCACGCTCGATCATCCCGAGGAGTGGATCGCGCTGAGAGCAGCTTATGCGCTGGCGGCAATCGGCGACAAGAGCGCGATCCCGGCGCTCGAGGCTAAGCTCTCCGCCAACAATCCTCGCCTGGTGATCAATGCCGCCACGGACGCGCTGAAGTGTCTCGGCGCTGAATGCACATAGCACCCACCGCTGACAGTGGCGTCGGTCTCCCTTGGCGGTCTTGGCGTCTTGGCGGTTACTTCTGATGCTTCGTGCGGGCGATGATGTGGTCCTGCATGGCTCGGTCGAGGAGGCGGAACGGCTGGCTGAATCCTGAGACGCGCACACAGAGGTTCGAATAGCGCTCGGGGTCCTCCTGGGCCGCGCGGAGTGATTCGGCGCTCACCACGTTGAACTGCAACTGCCCGACGCCGAGGTGGACCGCGCTCATCAGGAGGTCGGTGAACGCCTGCTTCCCACTGCCCGAGAGCAGACTCGGGTGCGCCTCCAGGATCGCCGAGCTGCTCGCGGCCACCAGATGGTGCGGTATCCGGCTGAGCGAGTTCACCACCGCCGTCAGGCCCTCCTGGTCGCGGCCCTGAACCGGGGACACGCTGTAGGCGAGCGGCTCTCCCGAGAGCCGGCCATCGGGCGATGCGCCGGTCGCTTGCCCCATCGCGAGCATCAGTGTGAACGTGAAGAGGTGGACGTGATAGCCCCCGCCGCTGGGCGTCCGATACCGGCCAAGGACCTCGCAGTACTGACGCGCCAGTTCCGCCGCATACTCGTCCGGGAGCGGCTCGTCGTTGCCGTACTTCGGGAGGCGATTCTTGAGGTACAGGCGCAGGTCCTCGCGACCCTCGAAGTTCGCCCTGAGCGCCTGAAGCATCTCGTCCGGGCTCGTATCAGTGCACTGTAGGGGCGTGCCTTGTGCCGCCCGAGACCGCCTGCCCACCTGGCGCTGTAGGGGCGTGCCTTGTGCCGCCTGGCGGGTGGTCTCGGGCGGCACAAGGCACGCCCCTACAGCGTTATCATTGAAGACTGCGGTCTGGAGGGCGGCCAGGCTGTCGGCGACGTTCGGGATGCCCATCGCCGCGCTGGAGTGGTAGTTGTAGCGCGCGCCGCCCTCGATGATGTCGAGGCCGTCCGAGACGCAGTCCTCGGTCAGCAGCGAGAGATACGGCAGCCGGAACTGGTCCCGGTGCGCGAGCTCGGCTGCATTCGAGCCGTAGACCGACCATTCGGCGAAGTAATCGAGCTGCTTCGAGTAGGCCGCGAGCACGTCATCCATCGAGCGGAAGTCTGCCAGCGTGCCGGTTTGTGGGCCGACCTGGACGTCGTCGAGCAGATCGCGGCCGTCGTTGAGCGCCAGTTCGAGGCACTTCGCCAGGTTGATCCAGTGGCTGACCGCGTGGGGATTCGCCTTGCCCGGGATCGTGATCTCGATGCAGCCGATCGCCGCGTAGTCGCGCGCGTCCTCGATCGGAATCCCCTTCGACACGAGCGCGGGGATGAGCGCCTCGTCGTTGAAGAAGAACGGAATGCCCCCGCCCTGCGCCACGAGATCGACGCACCGCGGGACGAACTCGCGCGGGCTGCCACCATGCAGGCGCGCGGAGAGGCATCGCACGAAGCCGAGCCCCTCGGTCACGTCGAGCACCAGGTAGCTGAGCGGATTGACCGCATCGCGGCCGTCGGCCTGTTGGCCCCCGATCATCATCTGCTGGACGTCGTAGGCCTGGTAGAGCTTGACCCATAGTGCCGCGAGCAGTTCGGCGGCCTGTTCCATGTCGAGCAGCCCTTCCGCGAGGTCCCGTTCGAGGTACGGCCAGAGGAACTGATCGATCCGCCCGATGCCGTTCGCGTTGACGCCGTCCTCCCAGACGGTGATCATGTGGGCGAACCAGAGCGACTGAATGGCCTCGCGGAAGGTCCGCGCGGGCTGTGCCGGGACGTGTTCGCATATCTCGGCGATCGTTTCCAATCCGCGACGCCTGGCCTCTTCCGCGTGACGCCTGCCGAGGGTGATCGCCGCATCGCATATCCTGAGCCAGGCAAGGAGATTCGCCCGCCTGTGTGGGCCGTCCGGATCCGTCGGAGAGAGAGAAGTAAGAGCGGCTTCGACCTCGGCCCGTATGCCCGAGAATCCGAGGCGCAGGACCTTCTCGTAGTCCCGAATGCTGTGGTTCAGTTCCGTGCCCCAAACCGAGATGACGCCGTGCTCCTGGGCTAGGGTGATCTCCGGCGGAGTCGGCGCGACCCCGGCTAGCTTCTGCCATGCGAACAGCGGCTGCTCGGTCCAGGAGAGGAAGCGGTCTCGCTCCTCGGCGGTCAGGTGGGATGTGATGTCCTGCCGCCAATCCTGCGGGATCTCAGGCGTGAACGGGATAGGGTAGCAGGGATTTCCGTGCTCGCCGGCGATCAGGTCGCCGTCGGTGATGCGAACCGGCATCCGCTCGATGACGTTCGCGAGCCCACGGGCGTTTCGGATCGGCAGGGATTGGCCCTCAGCCGCCAACCAGCCCTCGAGGTAGTAGTACGGGCAGTACCAGCGTCCGTGAAACAACTCCTCCGGCTGGGCGAGCATCCTCTCCCGCAGCCGTTCGATTCGCTCCGAGGGCTGATAGGTCATTCTCGGTCCCCATCGGGTGTTCGGGCGGATTTGTAATCCGGCCCGCATTGGCAATCCGGGGATCTGTGATCCCACGACCCGCCGGATGGCATCACAGATGCCGGTTTGCCACCGGGTGCTGGATTGCAAATCCGCACCAACGTTGGGTCATTTCCGGTCCCCTTGGCGTTCTTGGCGTCTTGGCGGTTAGCCCTAATCCGGCAGTTCGCGGATGTAGATGTCCTTGAACCAGAGCGGGTGATTGTGATGCTGAAGCTCGATCGTGCCGGTCTCGGGCAGGCCATTGATGCTGTTCATCTTCACATGATCGACCACCTGGACGCCGTTCTCGATCACCGTCACGTAGCCCTTCCTCATGATGATGATGAAGCTGTTCCACTCGCCTACCGGTTTGTCGACGTTCAAGCGCGGCTCGTTCTTGTCGTTGTAGAGTCCCCCCGAGCCGATCGGATTGTCCCAGATCTGGACCTGCGGCTGGCCTCGGAGGTAGATCCCGCTGTCCCCGCCCTTGTCTATCTTCCAGTCGACCATCAGGATGAAGTTACGGTAGTCCTTCTCGGTCCGTAGCGAGTCGCCCTTGCCGTCATAGTTCAGGACGCCGTCGACGACCTTCCAGTGCTTCTCGATCTCGGCATCGTGCTTCCAGCCGCTTAGGTCCTTGCCATTGAAGAGCGGCTTGAACCACTCCGGGACCTTCTTGCCCGCGAGCGCGATCGAGCCGATGGTCAGCACGATCAGGGTAATCGCGAATGTGAGACGTTTCATACCGGAATCCTCCTTGTGATCGCTGATATCTGTTTCGACCCCATGTCGGAGGAAACCTGCAAAAACGCAGAAAACCGGCTGCCTCGGCCGGTTCTCTGCGTTTACGCTAGGACTGTATTTAGTTATGCAGCCTCGAGACGGGATCGATTCCAACCCCCCGTTGGCGCTAGCCATTGAACCAGCTTCCCGTCTCAGGCATCGCAGGCACTGCAAGCAACGCCTGCAATCATCTAATCTGACGCCGGCCGCGCGCGGAAAGTTCCTATGGCCGACGGTTTTTTGTCATACTCAGCGAAATTTTCCCCAACTGCGTGGACGTTTCGCTCATCACCCTCATATTACCATGTGTGCGATCTGTGTCCAACTGTTAAGAATACCAGGTTTCGGTGGAATCGCATGAGGAATGACGCAGCCACGAAAAAAGAGCCTCACCTTGCGGTGAGGCTCTAAGAATGCCGGGTCGTCGGTGCTCGGGACCTTGCAACAACCAACGGCCCGGCTTGGGCAAGGAGGTATTGGAAAGGAGCAATCTGCATCACTTGCGTTCTGCAGGTTTCCTACTTATGATACGACGTGGCCGTGTCCAGAGTTCCGTAATTGTCACACCTTTTTCACAGTATTTCAGGAAGGCGTCGGAGGTCGCAGGATAGTGTCCTCAGAGGGGATAGGTGAAGATGTCCGCTGCCGTTCGAGGAAGGACCACGCGCACGAGTCCGCAGTCCCCAGCGGCCATCGAGAGCACACCCGTCGCAATGGCGTAGTCGCCTTCCGGAGGAAGCGGGCTCAGAACGGACGAATCCACTCGGATGCCCGGCGTGGACGTGCAGTCGCGCAGCCCCGAACCATCATCCAGGTAGATGAACCCATCGCCAACGGAGCTTATGCGTCCCCAGACCGTCACCAGAAGACCCGGCGGGCAGCTCGATTCGATATCCCTGCTGAGAATGGTGACCGGACGCACATTGACGGTCTCGCCGGTCTTCCCGATGTGTTCTCCTGCGAGCGCGCGCTCGGAGAGCACCGTCGTCAGCCGACCGCCGACCTGAACCACGTCGCCGACCCCGACGCCAAGGCCCTGAACCTTGATCGCGGACGACCGATCGAGCGCCTCGATGTAGAACCACGACCCGAAGACTCCCGTGACCGCGCCTGACACGAGTATGCTTTCCCCGTCGCCCAACGTGCGGGCCACACCGATCGATGGAACCGTCACGAATGCCGGCTCGAATCGGACCGAGTCGGCGAGGACGACATATCCCGAATCCGCAACATTGGTGAGCCGGACTGTGATGGTTTCACCCGCGGACAGTTCGCTTACGCCAAGCTGGTTCCATTGGCCGCCGTCGATCTGCTGGTTGACGGTCGTGTTGTACTCATTCGGGCCGACGATGATGGAGTATCGGGCGGTCGTTGTACGGTTTGCCCCTGCCGACCATCGCGCTTGGATCCTGTAGATGCCTGTCTCCGGTGCCTGCCGAGTCCAGTATGCCTTCGACGTTCCACTCGGACTGGCCATCGCATAGCGGTAGTCCGGGCCGTATGCGCCCGGAGTGACGTTACCGGTGGACCAGCCTCCCTCGACGCTGAACGCGGCATCGAGGTTGTCGACAATCACGGCATCATCGGCCCTGGTGACGATGTAGATCGGCTCCGATTCGGCGCGCTGGCCGAACTCGTCTTCCGATGCGACATCGATCCGATAGACCACGCCGGGCGCGAGGCCCTCGAGCCTGATGCGGTGCTGGAGAACTTGCTTGGCGTCGAAGTGGCTCTGGAGACCGTCCGGGCCGACCACCGCATACTCGAGCCTGCTGTCGGCCGGAAGGTTAGTCTTCCACCCGACATCAGCCGTTGTGGTGGTGACATCTGAGACTCCCGGATCGATTAGCCTCAGCGGACTTCGCAGATACTCCACGCACTGGTTGCCGAACCAGTCGGTCGCTCCGACTGCAATGGTGAGAGTGTCGGCCGGTTCGAACTGGATCTGCCAACGGTTCGGACCTGAGTGCGTGCAGTCCAGGCGCGAATATGAGCCGTCCGTGCCGAGTCGGGCCACAAACGGCTGAAGCTGGTAGATCTCCTCGTCGTATGAGAGGGTCACCGTGCGAATGCTCGCATCATCCTCGCTCGTGACCTGGAGGTTCGGCGGAGTGACATCCGATCCGTCTCGCCATCGGAGCATGCACTCGCGGCCGGTGAGGTATTCGAACTCGACCATCGGGAGGCTGCCGTGCAGATCGGTCAGTCTGGCGTGAAGGGCATCGACCTGCTCCGGGAAATCGGTTTCCTTGAGGTGCGAGAAGAGCGTCATGAGCTGCGGTTCGCCGTCGAGCGCCTTGTAGAACGCATCTGTCAGCACGGCCGTCGTTGCGCTGCTGATAGACTCGCTCCTCGAATCCCACCCGCGGAGCGTCCCGGGCGACTGATAGTCGTTCGGATCGGGATGGTATGGCGTCCAATCCGACGGCGCACGTCGCCAGTCGTAGATGTTGCCGACAGGCTCCTCGGTCGTCGTGCGGTAGGCTGGCCAGTCGTTCTCGAACCGGTATGGGATCCAATCGTCCAGGTGGCGCTGCCAGAGGTTGTCCATGTAGTGCCAGCCGCTGCGGAACGATGACGGATAGAACCCCCGGTCGATCAGCATGTGGGCCATGGTGCAGTCGAAGTCCTCCATGCAGTAGCTGAAGTCGGGCGACTGGTTCCAGTGGAAGGCGCCGTCGGCATTCGGATCGTTCCAGATCCAGGTGTGGTAGTGGTAGGCCATCTCGTCGCCCCAGCGGTCGATCGAGTCGCCGTGATAGTCCTCCATCAGCTCGAACGGGAGGAGCGGCCCGGAGTCGGTTCCGGCTGCGTAGAGCGAGCCGGTCTGCATGTACCACGTGAACTTGATCGCGTTCCCGAGGCTGTCGCGGTGGGCGTCGCGGTATGACTCCGCCATGACGCGCGCGGCCTGGCCCTCGGGCGTCGTATAGGTGTTGTCGAGTTCCGGGAAATCGATGTAGCGGCTGGCGATATTGATCCCGCCGGTCGACGTGTCGGAGCAGACTTGGACGTATACCTTCGCGGGCGTTGCGTCTCCCGGCCTCGTGAAGACCAGGTCGTCCACGAAGAATGTGCTCGTGTGCGGCATGACGAAGTTGCCGATGCACGCGTATAACGGCGCGCGGAGGTAGGTCTGGGCGATGCTCGCGTCGGGAGCGGCGTGGCCGTCGAGGTACAGGTTCGTCGTGGAGCCGTCATAGGTGATTCGGAAGGAGTGCCACGCACCGTAGGACATCGGCTGGACGACGTTCGCGTACTTGCCGGAGACTGAATCGGGGACGTACAACTGCACCCGTCCGCCGGGGAGGATGAAGATGATCGCCGCGACACCCGTGGACGAGTTCTGGACCGACCACGGGATCGCCTCGTCTCCCATCGACTCGATGAAGAGGTTGAAGGTACACGTGAATGTCTGATCCACGGTCCGCACGCCTGAACAGGTGTGGACCGCGCCCATCTCGTTGGCCGACGCGACCTTCAGGCTGTATGCGCCCGATGTCGAGCGCTCGTCGCTGATGCTGACGGACCCGGGCTGGACGTACGTCCACCTCGGGTCGGCAGTAAGATTGCCGTCGTCGAAGTCGTCGCGCTGGACGACGCTGTCGGCCCATGCCGACCCGCACAGGAGTATCAGTAGCAGTAGTATGGCGGCCGATGTCTTCATGGCCGAATTCGCCTTTCGATCAACTTGGCTGCCGCGCGATACCATTATACCACATGATCACTTCAGATCGACGTGGCCGATCGAATGAGGCTCGAGACGGAGAGTCTGCTTCCAGGAAGAGGGGACACCAGTGCGGCCGCCTTTCGGGAAGTCCGAGGGGTGGAGGTCGATCTTGAGATCAACCGGCTCGGTCGCAGGAGTTCAGGTAGAGAATCCGGTCGGCGAAGAGAGTTGCGGTCACATTGGGCGTTGGCGTGTCGATGATGTGAGGCATGTCCAGCGTGAGGAGAGCGTCCTGAAGTCCCTTCCGGTCGACCTCGATCACTCGATCCTTGAACCGTGCGACGATGCGGTCCCATGCCGAACGGTCACCTTCAACCGTCTCGATGGTGCTCATTCCCTGGTGGAAGAGGACACCTCCGCCCTTGATCCACTTCTCCAGTGCCTCCAGAGTCGAGTTCTCCATGATCCGCCCATCACAGATCACGAGGGCCTTATATCGGCTCAGTGCGCCGTCACGGATCATGCGCTCATCAATGAGATTGTAGTCGAATGATGAGCGGCATGACTCGGCCAAATGATACGTCTTCTGCGGCCAGTCCTCGTTTCGGAGGCGGTGCTCGGTCGTCGGGAAGAAGAACGCGACATCGACGATCGCCTGATTGCCGTCGAGGTACTTCCCGTACTGGGCGAAGAGGTCCTTCGCGCCGAGGAGATTCTGCGGGTAGTCGAAGTACGTCTGAGTGCCGCATGAGGCGTCCGACCAGATGCGGTTCACCTCCGCATTGCGGTCCATTCCGCCGGGCGGCTCCGTGAAGTACGGCACGCTGTAGAAGTGGCATGGACTGGAGAGGCTTTTCATCGCGAAATAGGGGATGTTGCCGGGCGTCTGGCAGGCGACCTTCAGCTCTTTGCAGAGCTTCGCAATCCCGACGTCGTCGTTCCCGTAGACGGGGTTCTGCGAGCCGTAACCCATGCTGACGATGATCTCCTTGCCGGGGAAGTACTTGCGCACGATGCCGACCGCCTTCCGCACGAACTCGGCTTGGCTGTCGTAGTACCAGCCGACGAAATCGAGGATCCATCTGCGCTCGCCCGGCGTCATCTCCGTCGGATCCTTGAGGTTTTCGCGGGCCTTCGCCATATCCGGAAACTGGATGATCTCGAAGTACGCGAAACTCGTGCCCCATGCCTTATTGAGCGCCTTTATGTCCCCATAGCGCTTTGCCATCCGAGCCCTGAAGTCTTCCCGTGCATAGTAATCGTTGCACCAGTAGCCGGGGTGGACGTGCTCCTGCTTGACGAGCCAGTTCGTCATGCCGTTCGGGTAGCCGATCTCGCCGTATTCCGAGGGAGTGGCGAGCCGGATGAAGTCGATCTTATCGCCGAAATGGGCCGCGAGTTCCCGGTAGAAGCGATCGTAGGCATTGAGGGTCTGCGGCGCCCAGAGCGACATCTGCTTGACCGGCTGGTTATGCTCGACGCACTTGTAAGGCGTGTATGGAAGCCATTTCGGCGGGAAGTGAAGCCAGCAGAAGACGTTATACCTGAGGCCGTTCTCGTGCAGGACCCTCTCGTTCTTGTCATAGATGCTCCAGTCCCACTCGTTGCAGTCCTTCTCGACCAGACACAAGCCGATGTAGTCGCACACGGCGCTGACTCCGACCCCCTTCATCTGGTCGCAGAACTCAGGCGTGGCGAAGTCGCCGGCGGAGGGTTTGCCGGTCCCCCAGTACTCCTGGAACTGGCCGACACTGAGGTTGCCGGTATAGAAGCGGATTCCTGCATCGGCGGCAGAGAGCGACGTGAGCAGCATCAGCGGGACCAGAATCAATGCGGCATGTGACATGGAGTGCCTCCATCGAGTCAGTCATCAGTATATCAGTTGGCCGGCGGGTTCGAGGTTTCATCCCTGAAATCCGAAAAAACCTCTGGAACCATCGCCGCGTTCCCGTCGTCAAATACGTGGGAAAACCGAATAGCGCATGCGTCGGATTACCATACTTGCAGCGGACAATCCATACCAGCAATCATCTTGTCCCAGCAATCCGACCTCCTTCCGTCTATGCCCCAGTCGCCTCCTCCTTTGCCGGCTGGGGCATTCTTTTGCCTCCTCCCACTGCCCAGTAAGAGTTCACGATTGTTGATAATGCAGCCTGGCGGATGTCATTCTGAACGCAGTGAAGAATCTGGCTTGCGCAGGGGCCAGATTCTTCACTGCGTTCAGAATGACATCCGCTATCCAGGATCGTGAACTCTTGCGCTGCCAACTTTCCTTTGACGCAAAGAAGGCGGTCCGCATCGCGGACCGCCTTCTTCTTCAGTGCGTGGTATTCGTGTTATTCGCGCTATTCGTGCGGGTAGATCGTCACGTCACTTCCGTTCTGAGGCCGCAGCATCCGTGTGTAGCTCAGATCGACCTTCAGGATCGAGCTGATGCCCATGACGACTGCGTAGTCCTGCTCAGTGAACGTCGTGCTCACGCCGGTCCGATCCACTCTGATGCCGACGAAGCCCGAACCGTCCAGAAGGGATACGCCGTCATCGATGTATGCGAATCCCGACTCCGCGTGAGTGATCTTGCCGGCGATTATCACCAGCATTCCGATGTTGTTGGCGTCAATGCCGCCATCGACTCCCCGAGTCAGACCGTTGAGCGCTGCTCCGCCGAGTGCGCTCGTCTTGAGCACCGGGATGAACGGCATGGTGGTCGTGCTTCCCGGCCTCAGTGTGGCATCAGCGATATACCGTTCGCCGTTGGTGTCGGTGCGGATCTTCCCCGCGACCTCAGCCGAGGTACCGCGAACCGGACCGGCTGTGTCCACACGGATGCCCGACGAGCCGTCGGACTCTTCGATGTAGACCGACGTCCCGAAGTTGGCGGTCACGACCTTGCCCACCAGGCTGACGAGTTGCTCATTGTCGAGCGTCTTGGCAAGGGAGATCGTGCCGCTCGCGGCCACGACGGTGATGCCATCGGAGTTGCCAGCGTCACCCCACAGGCCGACGTTGTTCTTCGCCATGACCGAGAAGTAATACGTCGAACCGGCGGAGAGAGTCAGGCCGGTCTTGGTGACGGACGCGTTCGATGTAGTCGTCCAGTCCCAGATGTCGTTGCCGCCGGACGTTGTGCCGATCGCGTACTTGTACTCCGCGATGCCGGATTCGATATCGGCCGCAGTCCAGGAGGCCGCGAGTTCGGTGGTGGATGGGGTGTAGATGCCCTCATCGGTAACCGTCGGCGCTCCCGGCGGAGTGACGTCGTAGTTGTAAGGGCCGAGGTCCAGCGAGCCATTTGCCACGTCCTCAGCGTTGTAGCCCCGAACGTGCAGATACCATCCGCCGGTACCTGCGCAACTGTGTGTGATTGTGTCTGCAGACCACACGGACTCCGTGCCGGTCCAGGTATGAGTGGGAGACTGGTCCCACGCAGTTCGATAGTACTGGATCGTGCCGGCGCCGAACCCGCCGACAGCGGTGAACTCGACGTCCGGATCGGCGGACCAGCTATTCGCGGCCCGGCTTCCGGTTACATTTCCCGTAGTCGGAAGTGCGGATAGAGTATACTTGCTCACAGTGCCGCTGTACGGACTATCGAGCGACCCGTTCCAGGCAAGGACTTTGCGCGTATACTGCGTGTTTGGTGTCAGAGCACCTTCTGCCCAGGAAGTTGCGGATCTGTTCTTCCAGCCCGAGGTGGGATACTGCGGGGACTTGATCGTGCCCGAACCGTCAGCAACATTGAAGCCAAACACGTTGTTATCGGCTCGCGACCAGTTCCACGTGATCTGGCTGGCAGAGTTCGCAGTCGCGGCCCCGATGGTCGGGGCGCCGGGGGCCGTGGCCTCCAGCTTGACGTCGTCCCACCTGCGACCGGCGGTCGTGCAGGTCAAGTTCATTCCGATGACAACGCGGCCGGCGCCGTAGGTGAAGAAGTCAGTGGTCAGGCTAGCCGTCTTCGAGACCGTCCCGCCGCCGTCCGTCGCTTTGTAGGTGACGGTTCCGACCGGCGAAGCGCCCGGGTTGCCGGGAGTCACCGTGGTTTCATAGGCAATCCACGCGGGACTGCAGTTCGTGGCAGGCCACCGATTGCCGATCGCCGACCAGGCGATAGCACCGCCACCCACAGTGCGGTAGTTATAGGAAGCGTAACTGGGGGCGGAGTACATGCCATGCTCGAGTATCATGCTTATGCTGCCGTCGAGCGGACGCAAGGCAATCGTCTCGCGCTGTGATACGCCACATACGCCCGACTTATAGCCGTTCTTCAGATCATAGTAGTAGGCCGAAAGCCTGCATTCCGCGAAGGGCCTGGCGGCCGTAGCGCGCCACATCTTGCTGACCGCGGTAGTGGATATGTACGCAGAACCTGCGCCGGGAAGGGTTCCCTTATTCTGCGCCGTGTCATAGACGTACCCGGCATCCACCGTCCAGTTGGCAACGCTGCCGTCGAAACCATCCGCCCAGATCGTCGTATACGCCGCTGCCGTCGTCACAACGGCCGCGGCGCTCCTCGCCGACTCGTTCGGAATCGCGTCATGCGCAGTGACCTCATACGAGTACGTCGTGGACGACGAGCAGGTGTTGTCGGTGTAACTGGTAGCAGCGGTCGATCCGATATTGACGTTGTCTCGATAGATCGTGTAGCCGGTCACGCCGTAATAGTCCGTCGAGGCATCCCAGGCGAGCGCAACGGTGTTGAAAGTGACCGCGGTGCTGTGTAGGTTCCCCGGCACGGTCGGCGCGACCGAGTCGGCAGCCTGTGAAGTCAGGATCGCGGGCACGCTTCTGGCGGACTCGTTCGGCACTATGTCACAGGCAGTGACTTCGTAAGTGTACGTCGTGCCCGCAGAGCAGGTACTGTCGGTGTAGCTGGTCGTAACGCTCGATCCGATATTGACGTTGTCGCGATAGATGTTGTAGCTCACGACGCCGACATTGTCGGTCGAGGCGGTCCATGTCAGGTTCATGCGGTACGAGTAATCCGAGGTACCGGCCAGATCCGTCGGCGCGGTTGGCGCTTCATAGTCCGGAGTTCCGGTAACCTCGATGTCCTGTGTGACCGTCGCGCCGAACCACGAGAATCCGTCACGGACCATCCGCCAGTCGGTGGTGAATGTCCCGACGGCGTTGGGCGCCTTCAGATTGAAGGTGTAGGTGTAGGTTGCGTTCGGGTTCACCTCACCTGAGATGGCCTGGCGGGTGGTCGTGGTGAAGGGATCGGTGTCATCGACAGCGCCCAGATGGAACCCCTTGGCGTCGTTCCAGAGCACGCCTCGGTTCCTCATCGTGACATGCACTGTCCGGATCTCGCCGACTCCCATGGCAGCCGGGACATCATGGCTGACGATTTCGTCCGAGTAGAAGTCCCATGTCGGGGTTGTGCCGAAGTAGTCGCAAACACCCTTGTAGACTCCCCACATAGTTGCGGAGCGGAAGAAGTTGTCCCGGAGCTTGAGGGCGTCCGTGTCGCATGAGTCGTGGAACGCCAGCTCGATCAAAACGGCCGCGCGGTCCGGGATCCGGATCTCGCCGTAAGCTCCACCTGAGTCGAAGACGCCTCGGTCTGACCACCCGGCATCGACGTAGTTGGTTCGGACGGCGTCGACGATACCGGCCTGCACGGCGTCGCCAAGAGTGTGGCTTACAGCACCCCAGGCGGCGTGCTCCGTGCTGGCATCGTAGTACGTGGCTGTGCCGGTCGGGCAGCTTCCCGTGCAGTCGCCGGTGTAGCCATTAGTGTGAAGGGAAATATAGATGTCAGAGGCGTCGTAGTCGGATGACAGCGGCCTCGACTGGATCTCGTTGGTGTCGTCACTGCCGCCCGATCCGATCGGCGGCGAGGGAGCGTATACGGCTTCGGGATAGCCGATGTTCTGCAGCCAGTAGCACGCGCCCATGCGCCACCACTGTTCGCCGCTGGCCCACGGGGACGCGCCCTGGCTCTTGTTCGTGCAGCGCATCGTGTGGACGGTGCAACTGTCCTGCAACAGATAGGCTTCCAGGTACTGGGCATTCTCCAGGTTGTGGTAATCCTCCTGGTTGAGAGGCGAGCAGTAGACCGGTCTGGCCGTGTTCCAGCTCGTGCCGTTCCAGCGCTTGCCGTGGCCCGGGGAGAGCGTGACCGTCCTGCCCGAGAGGCTGCTAATGCCGACGACGCGGTCCTTGGCCGCCGCGAGTGCCTGTGCGCTCGGGGCTACGGACGGAGGCGACTGCACAGACTGGGAGAGCATGCTCCCATCGGCCAGCACTCGCACATCGCCGGTGACCCCGAACTGCCACAGGGTGTCGCGGACCTGTTCGAAGACCTGCTCCAGCCGGGCCTCATCGAGTCCCGCGCCGATGACCTGCTTCGACAGGTTGACGACCGTGGTGTCGCCGTCCTGGTGCACTCCGATCACCTTGGTACCCGGGAGCACCGCGGAGAAGAGCTTCTTCCCGGCGTCAGCCTCGGACGGTGGAGTGGCAAGCAGAGTGAGCGCCGACATGGGGTCATATGCCTGCGGGTGCATATAGCCCGTCGGTGCGCCCAGTTCGTCGAAGTAGACGACAAGCGCAGCGGATTGCGCCGGGCCAATGAGTGAGAATACCGAGATCATGGCGACAAAGGCCACGATCAGCCAGGAAATTCGGCTGTTCATTCCATACGCCTCCCTTAGATTCGGACAGATGCAAATCCCTGATCGAGCGATTCGTGGTTTGCTGACAAGGCTTGGCAGACTGAACGCACGCCGTTCGCAGGGTAATACGGGGTACAGGCCTGATAAGGCATCCTACCGCCAGTATAAGTGCGAGTCTGCCGACTGTCAAGGATGTTTGGACAAAACTGGTATTATTACCAGTTCCCCGAAGCCCTTACCGGCCAATGTGTGTTGTTCCATATCCGAGCGCCATTCTCCAGTACTATTGCGGGGACTTTTCGCGGGAGGGCATCTTGGCGCGAGCGGCGAATACACAAGGGAAGAGGCATGTAGTGGCCGCGCCTCCGTGCCGGCCATCCGGCACTATCAGGCCGGCGCGGAAGCGCGGCCACTACATGTCGTTGGCGCAAGACGGAGAGCCCTTACTCATGCTGAAGAAGTACCTGCGTTTCATCCTGCCCCTCCTCACAATCCTCCTGTCATCAATGGCCTGTGGTCAGGGGCCGACACTCCCGGCGGTCATGGTCTCCGAGCCGCCAAAGCTCGACGGCGAACTCTCAGACTCGTGCTGGAAGCAGGCGACTTCCGTCAATGACTTCGTTACGACAACTGACGGGGCGGAGGCCGAAGAGCCGACTACCGCATGGCTCTGTTGCGACAAAGCAAACATCTACGTAGCCTTCTACTGCAAGGATTCCCAACCGGCGCAGATCGTCGCGCAACAGAAGAAGCGCGGCGGCGACGTCAATTCGGATGATTGGGTGGCGTTCACGCTCGACTGCTACCGGAATTATGTGGCATGCGTCTGGTTCAAGGTCACCCCGCGCGGTGCACAGGTAGAATACCTGCCGAACCGCGGGGAGGTCAGCAATATCGAGTGGCGCGGCGACTGGCGATCTGCGGCGAAGATCGTCGATGACGGTTACATCGTGGAGATGGCCGTGCCGTTTTCGATCCTCAATTATGATGCGAGTCGGACGAGCATGGGCATCTCCCTCAACCGCAGGCACGCGCGGACGAGGCTCCAGTGGCGCTCGCCCGATTGCAGCCCGGACCTCGATCCACGCAAGTTCTACGTCTGGGACGGCCTCCAGCTCCCCAAGACGAAGTCGCGGCCAATGATGATGGCCTACTCACTTCTCGGCACGGGCGAGAGCAACTCCCCGAGGAGAGCCGGACTCGATATCAAGCACTCGCTGTCCCCCACGATGACCGGAGTCTTGTCGGTGAACCCGGATTTCCGCAACGTCGAGCAGCAGGTCCAAAGCGTCGATTTCACTTATACGGAACGATACCTCTCCGACAGCCGGCCGTTCTTCCAGGAAGGCGCGGACTACTTCCCCGATTCGCAGATCTTCTATTCCCGGCGGATCGACGAGATCGACGCCGGCGCGAAGGTGTCCGGCATGATGGGGAACTACGGTATCGGGTTCCTGCACGCCCGGAACTTCGGCACTGACGACAACACCGCCTTGCAGATCCTGCACCGGTGGCCGGCGCGCGGGTATCTGGGTGTTTCGGGCGTTCGAAGCATGGTGTCGGGCGGCGAACGCCTTTCCGGCGCGCTTTTTGGACAGTACAGACTCTACGATCGGAATGACAGGCGCGTCGAACTCGGCACGGACTACTTCTCCGCCAACACGGCCTCCGGACCCGGACACGGCGGTTACTTCCACACTTCGCTCTCGTCATCCGGGCCGCCTCGAACGCTGGAATGGGGCATAGGGCACAGTGTCATCGATTCGGACTTCGAGCCGTACCTTGGATTCGTGCCGGAGAAGGGGATCAAGACATGGAACGTCTACACCGGCCTGGGAGACGATCCGTCGTCCGGCAAGGTCCATGACTGGGGGATCGACCTCTCGGCCTACAAGGCCGACCACCAGGACGGATCGCTCTACTACGAGGGGATATCTTTCGGCGCGGACCTCGAATGGGTGAACGGCACGGGCATCGATATCTGGACTGGCATCACGCACCGGCCGCCGTATCGCGACCAGACGATCGGCATGGGTATTGGCTGGAACAGAAACGACTTGTACAAGAGCGGATACCTGGACGTCAGTCTCGGCAGGCTTGCAGGTGGAAGCTACCTTTCCTATGAGATCGGGCAGGGCTGGAACATCGGCGACAAACTGAGCCTGCAGATGAACTACGAGCACAGCAGGATCAAGGAGCCGAGCCCGAATGCGTATTCCGCGAGCCAGCTCATCGCCGGAATCTCTTATGACCTGAACGACGAGCGCACCATCGGTGGCCGCCTGGTCAGCGAGGAGGGCAACACGAATCTCTTCCTCACGTTCAGGCAGCGGGTCAGGTCCGGCACGGATGTCTGGCTGATCTTCGGCGACCCGAACGCGGAGACGACGAGAAGCTCGATCCTGCTCAAGCTGATCCGACCGCTCTGAGGGAAAATTCGAAATCCGAAATTCGAGATTCGAAACAAGCACGAAGCTCGAATTCGAAATGCGAAGCAGTCTCGAAGCACGCAGCAGCAGATCCGCCCGTTTCGGACTTGGGATTTCGAATTTGCCGTTTTGTTTCGAATTTCGAGTTTCGAGTTTCGAATTTGCCTTGGAGTATGACATGGCACAAGCTCAACTGCACATGGTCAGGCGGGGATTCGACGACCTGCCGGAGATCGAGGTCCCGGAGGGATGCGGCCTGCGGACCTACATCTCCGGCGATGAGGCCGCCTGGGCGGAGATCATGAACACGGGCGTCGGCGAGTGGACCGTCGAGCGGGTACGTGAGAACCTCACGGAGATGCCGCAGTTCGTCGCGGACGGGCTCTTCTTCGCCACATGCGAGGGTCAAGCTGTCGGGTCGGCGTGCGCGTGGCGGCACGATGCTCAGGAGTGGAACACGGGCGAGTTGCACATGGTCTGCGTGCTCCCGGAGCACCGGGGGAAGCGGCTCGGGCATCTGTTGACGCTCGCGGTGCTCCACTGGTTCGCGGACCACGGCTTCGAGGAGGTCCGGCTCTCGACCGACGACCACCGCATCCCCGCGATCAAGTCGTACCTCCGACTCGGCTTCGAGCCCATCATCCCCGACGACGTGTTCCAGGCGCGTTGGGATGCGGTCTTCGAGGCGATCAAGGGCTGAGCCAACAGGGATATACAGGATATTCAGGATGGGAGGGCCGGTGATCGCCCCTTCCTTTCACGTGTGATCCGCCGTCTAGCCCCGCCGCCGCCTCAGCCACGGGAGCCCGACCGCAACCAATCCACTTCCCAGCGCCAGCATCCCCGCCGGCTCGGGAACGACATTGTGCCAGAGGATGGCTACCCCGTGGCCAACGGTCGGATCGACAGCGCAGCCTGCGACCCAGACATCGCTGCCCGTCACCTCTATAGCTCGTGCCTGGGAGTACGTGAAGCGTGTATCCAGGAAGCTGTGGAGGTCCACCCAGCTTCCTGACGTCCCGCTCCACATTCCTGCTCGTTGGCCGGTCCCGACGCCAGTGCATCCCACCTGGAATCCGTTCGAGACGTCCCAAGCCAAAGATGTCGTACTGCCTGAGGGATTGAGGTCTATGAAGCTCTCCGCACTTCCGCTCCACAGGCCGGCGTGGCCATTGCCGCCGATGTATGCGAAACCTGCCTGCTGCCCGTCGGCTATTCCGTAGGCTGCGGATCTCGTGCAGCCAGCCGGGTTGAGGTCAAGGAAGCTCTGCGCCGTTCCGCTCCACAGCGCGGCATGGAGGCTGCTGCCGAAGGTCGCGTGTCCGACCTGCTGTCCGCGAGAAGCATCCCAGGCGCTAGACGCATAGGCCCCGGAGGGGTGCAGGTCGACCATACTCGCTGCCGTTCCGCTCCATAGGGCGGCGTGAGCTACACCGCCGGCAGACGCCATGACATGTCCAACTTGCTGACCGTTGGACACACCACGGGCGTGAGAGCTATTCGTTCCAGCGGGATGCAGGTCGACAAAGCTCTCAGCCGTTCCAGTCCACATGGCGGCGTGATCCCGGAAACCAACATAGGTGTATCCCACCTGCTGGCCATTGGAGACGCCTTCGATCCCGGAGGACGTACAGCCCGGAGGATTGAGGTCCACGACGCTTTCAGCCGTACCGGTCCAGATTGCGGCGTGGTAGTTCTGGTAGTTCATATCCAGACTACCCCCTTGCTGACCGCCAGATATGCTATCGGCGAAAGAGCCAAGTGCGCCGGCGGGATTGAGGCTGACCACTTCCCATCCGGCGAACGTGGAGACGGCGCTTGATATGAAGACAAGAAGTAGTGCGGTGAAACCGAACAAACCCTTTGAGTTCATCCTGAACCTCCTTTGTCCAGTCTTGCCAACGGGGGATCGGCCCGCAACCTAACTGCATATGCAAGAATCGTGCCAAAGTGGGCCGCGAGCCGGTAATGTCACCAGGAATGTGCAAACGGGAGGGCCGATGATCGGCCCTCCCGTTCTTCGCGAATCACCTCATGCGGGGACAACTACCTGCGGCGGCGGAGGCCGAGGAGAAGGCCGATCGCGCCGGTTCCGAGGACCGCGAGCGATCCGGGCTCGGGCACCGGCACGCACACGGTGTCGATCACCATCTCGTCCACGTAGATCTCGCCCGTGATCAGGATGCTTTCGACGGTGGGATTCGGCTGCATAGTGATCGCAAACGTCGAGTGTATCCAACCAGTCAGGTTGTCCTCATGTACGAGTTGACCCGATGTGGCAGTGGTTGTCTCGATCACGAATGGCCTGCACCCGATGCCCTGAGGCGTCCACGTGATGCTTACCCAGACGATCTTCGACGGATTCGGGACGGGGGTGTTCGGGATGGTCGTTTCGATGTATCCCGAAAGCGGCCACACTCCGATCCTTCCGTTGAGCGCCGGGATCCAACTCATTCCGTTGTTGGGAACGACCGTTGTCGACGGCATGCCGTACGGATTGTTCAGCAAGGTCGGCAGTGGAGCGGGATCTGGGTCGTTGAACTCCCACTGCTGGAATGTGGTTCCGGGTGATCCCCGCCAGGGCGCGGGGTTGAAGTCGTCCGCATATGCGAACTGGCAGACGAGGCACAGCAGTGCTGTGACTAACAACAACTTCTTCACGATTTGGTTCTCCTTTTGTGCCGACTCGTAGATCGGCGAATTGGTGATTACAGTCGCAGTCAAAGCGGAGTGCCGCTCGGACTGCGTGAGCATACACCTGTTGGATTAACTGTGATCAGACAGACGGTGGATGAGTTGAGGAGTGCCCTATCCTGGGGCTTGAGGCGTCCGGCTCGTTGACCTGGACAACCGCCCACCAGCTATATAGACAAGCGATATGTCGATATGTCAACCATCGAGTTGGAAAACCGCAAATGTAAGAGTTCACGATCGTTGATAGTTGCTTCGCGCGGATGTCATTCTGAACGCAGTGAAGAATCCGTTTGCGCACGGCCAGATTCTTCACTGCGTTCAGAATGACATCCGCTATCCTTGATCCTGAGCTGTTTCTCGCAAATCGCGTGCTGGACTCAGCGCCTCGGTCTAAGGTAGAATCGAGGCGATATGAGGGATGAATCTACCAGACCGAAGGCCGTGGTGCTGCTGTCGGGCGGACTCGACAGCGCGACTGCGGCGGCGATCGCCAAGGCGGAGGGCTACGAGCTGTACGCCGTCTCGTTCTCCTATGGCCAGCGCCATTCGAAGGAGATCGAGTGCGCCAGGAAGGTCGGCGAGCGGCTCGGGGTCGCGGGCCACGTCGTAGTCGAGTTCGATCTCCGGCTCTGGGGCGGGAGCGCCTTGACCGATGACCTCGACGTGCCTCTCGATCATCTTGAACCGCCAAGACGCCAAGGGCGCCAGGAGGACCAGGAACCGCCAAGACGCCAAGAGCGCCAAGGGGGACAGGAGACCGATATCCCGGTGACCTATGTGCCGGCGCGGAACACGATATTCCTCTCGTTCGCGCTCGGTTACGCGGAGGTCGTCGGTGCGGATACCATCGTGATCGGCGTGAACCAGCTCGACTACAGCGGCTATCCCGACTGTCGGAGTGAGTACCTGCAAGCGTTCGAGCGGATGGCGAACCTGGCGACCAGGGCCGGAACCGCCGACGGACGGCACACACGGATCTACGCGCCGCTACTCGATATGACGAAGGCGCAGATCATCCGGCGTGGGTTCGAGCTGGGGGTCGATTACTCGCTGACGTGGAGCTGCTACCTGGGCCTCGATGAGCCCTGCGGGCGGTGCGATTCGTGCATCCTCCGAGCCGAGGGCTTCCGGGCGGCAGAGGCCGTGGATCCGGCAAACAGTAAACAGTGAACAGATGCGTACTCAGGACTAGCGGGTCATGCTGCGCTCCAGGGTTAGGGGTTCATGATGGTTATGCCGGTTGCGCGGAGGAGCCGGTAGAGGTCGGTTCCCGTCTTGGAGCACGAACTTACCCCGGTGACCTTGACGTACTTGCCAAGCGGCGGCAAGGTGAGTCCCGTGGCTAACACTTTCACACCCTTGTACTGGCTGTTGTCTTGCGCCTTCGATCCATCATTCACATAGAAGTAGTTGGTTCCGACGTAGCTGACCTCCCCCGAGGTGCATACAAGTAGCCCGATGTTGTTCAGATCGATGGCATCCTTGATGCCCTTCTGCCCCGCGCCGGTGGCCGGGTCGTACTCCCAGTCGGCGCCACCGACCCGGCGGTTCACGACGAGCAGTGGCTCCACCGAGCCGTCCCCGTTGTGTGTCACCGTCGTCGCGTTGATGTACTTCTCGCCGCCGACATTGGTGGAGGGAGTGCCCAGGACATCTGCTTTCATTCCGACCGCCATGCCGTGTCCCGACTTGTACACGCCGATGCCGGTCGAGCAATCGGCGGCCTCGATGTAGAACGTGCTGCCGAACACGCCTGTCACGATCCCTCCGCTGAGGAATATCGGGTCGCCGCCGTTCGGTAGCCGCTTGGCATCACAGATGGGGATCGTCGGGTTCACGTAGATGCTGTACGCCTTGATGCAGGCGTTCGTGTTCGAGTAGGACGAGGTCAGGTCTGACCAGGAGGCGCCGTTCGGGCTGATGTAGCTCTCCCCCGGATGAGCCGTTGCGGTGCTGCTGTAGTTGCCCGCCGGGAATTCCATCGCGATGGGCCAGTTGTAGCCGGGGGTGGTCAGCTTGATCACGATGGAGAACCTCTGGCCCGGCGAAACCGTCACCGGCGTGTCGAAGACGATCGTGTGGTAGCCGGCGTCGGTCAGTGTGCCGGTCTTCCGCGACGCCCAGCCGGACGTGTTGATCGGTCCCGAATTGGGATCGACATGGATGTACGCGTCGTAGGTGGTTCCGGGCGACCCGGCATAGAACCCGGCGGCGAGCATCCGTCCGCTCTCGGCTGAGGTGAAGATGTTCGCGCCCCATGCGGTGTTGCTCCCATAGCCCACGCTGGACACCCAGCCGAGCGGATCGTATTGGTAGACTCGATCGTAGTTGTTGAGCGCTGAGGCGTTGCAGAAAACGATGTTGTCGTGCGCCACGGTGGTGTCGTAGTATGACTGGTAGAAGTAGCCGCTCTGTCCCCAGCCTGTCCCCCAGCTATTCCTGACGATGAACGCGCCGTTCGCCGGTGGAACGGTCGAGAACTTGGTCCTGTCGAAGTTGTCATCCCAGCCCACGATGCAAACGGCGTGGTTCAGGTTGTATGCGCCATTGTAGTAATACGCGCAGTTGCCGCTGTTGTAGTATGTGCCATCCCACTGGAAGGTATTGTAGACCGCACCGTAGGTCATCACCGCTTGCTTGATCGCGTCGTTATCCGTGTAGCTGCTTCGGTCAGGCAGGAATATGACGTCCTGGACGTGCTTCTGGATCGGGAGTCCGGCGGGCGACGTGCAACTGGACTGGTTATACGGATCGCTCACCTCATTGATCGGGCCGCCCCATCTCGTCAGATATGCCGTCGTCATCTGGTGGTTACCGCCGGCGCAGCACTGGATGTCGAACCCGCTGAGGTTCTTGAGGTTGTTCTCGGAGAAATCCCTCGACTCGCCCGGCATCAGGCATGATTCCATCGAGCCGTATGCCGCGAACGACCAGCAACTCCCGCAGCCCCCCTGGTTCCTGATCGCCGTGAGCTTCCCCGTCGCGCGCAGGTCATAGGTTGCGGGAAGGCTGAGGATGCCGCGATCGACCTTTGCATTCTTCATGTGCGAGAGGTCAACGGGCGATGGGATGGCTCCGAGGCCGTGGCCTTCCCCGGTCAGGGCCTGGATGCCGTCGGAGGAGGCCGCCTGTTGGTACTGCACGAATGCCGGATTCAGAGGCGCAGCGCTCGGTTTCGCGGTCTGAGCGAAACAGGTTTCCATCGCCAGGAAGATCAGCAGGCAAACGAGGATCACCTGCTCTGAGCGCGTTCTCCGAAGTCCCATCGAAACTCCCTTTGCCCTTGCGAATCGGCGAGTAGTGGCCGCGCCTCCGTGCCGGCCATCCCTGTGCTGTGGCCGGCACGGAGGCGCGGCCACTACTCGAGTTTAGCCCAGCAGCTTCGGTCTGTCAAGCAATCCCCGCAAAAACCAGTACAATTGCGGGGATATCTCAGATTGCTCGCCAGGCAGCATATAATACTATGAATTGTCAGCACTCGTCATCTTGACAAGGGCTGACGGACTATTCTATACTGTCGCCGGGAAAGCAACCGGTCCGAACCACGTGCCGGTTTCGAGGGCTGTCATTCTTCGCCGCGCTCAGAATGACAGCCGGGTAGTCGTAGCGAAAGGAGTTCTTAATGCCTAAGATTTACCTGATAGATGTCACCAACAGGGACGGCGTGCAGGCCTCGAGGATCGGCATTGCCAAGCTTCAGAAGACAATGGTCAACGTCCTGCTGAACGAGATGGGCGTCTACCAAACCGAGATGGGTTTCCCATTCACACGCCACGAAGCGAACTACATCAATGCCAACCTGGAACTCCAGCAGATGGGCGTCCTGAAGCCGATCGTCCTCGAGGGCTGGTGCAGAGGGATCGTGAAGGACGTCCAGGACGCGTTCAAGCATACTACGATCAAGGACTTCAACCTTTCGATCTCGACATCCGACCAGATGATCGCGAATAAGTTCAAGGGCAAGCTCGATCGTGACAGCATCATCGCGGAAACGACCGAGGCCGTCCACGCCGCCCGCGAAGGCGGGGCGCGAACTGTCGGTGTGAACTCCGAGGACGCATCCCGGACGGACATGGGCTACCTCGTTCGGTTCGCGAAGGCGGTCAAGGACTCCGGCGCGGACAGGATGCGATACTGCGACACCCTGGGGGTTGACGACCCGAACACCATTTATGAGCGGATCAACCATATCGCGAAGGAAGTCGGCATCCCGATCGAGTTGCACTGTCACAACGACCTGGGCATGGTGATCGCCAATTCCGTCATGGGCGCGAAGGGCGCGATCGACGCCGGGGTGGACGCTTTCATCAACACGACCGTCAACGGCGTCGGCGAGAGGGCAGGGAACGCAGACCTGGTTTCCGTTATTCTCGCCCTGAGATACTCCACCCTGAGGGACCTCAACCTCCTCGACGAGCGAATCGATCTCTCGAAGGCCTGGAAGATCAGCCGGTACGGTTCCCATGCGTTCGGGCTGCCGATCCCGATCAACCAGCCGGGTGTCGGAGCGAATGCCTTCGCCCACGAGTCGGGAATCCATGCGGACGGCGCGCTCAAGGACCGGAAGAATTACGAGCTGTACGACTTCGAGGAACTCGGTCGCGGCGAACCGGAGTGCACTGATACCGGGCGCGTGATCACCACCGGTGAGTACGGCGGGATTCGAGGCTTCCTGAAGGTCTACGAGGATCTCGGCATCCAGTTCGAGACATCAGAGCAGGCGAGCCGCGGACTGGAACTCTGCCAGTATGCCAACCTGCACACCGGCAAGCCGCTTCACGAGGAGGAACTGCGGTTCCTGGCGGCGTACCCCGAGCAGGCGGCGAAGATCATGACCGTCACGCCTTAGCGCTGTGGTATTCAGAGACGATACCGTTGTAGAATAAGGGCCAGTGGCGCCAACGCCACTGGCCCATTTGATGGAGGGCAACGGTGACAAAAAGCAACTGGGAGCAGTTCTTCGACGGGCACGCGCCCGTTTACATGGACAACTGCTTTACGAAGAACACCATGGCCGAGGTAGATTTCCTGTCGGAGGAACTGGCGCTTCCACGGGGCAGTCACATTTTGGACGTTGGCTGCGGTACGGGCCGCCACTCGGTCGAGTTGGCAAAGCGCGGGTACAGGATGACGGGAGTCGATCTCTCTTCGGGCATGCTTGCAGAAGCCCGGAAGGCGGCATCCGACGCCGGCGTGAACGTCGAACTCATACAATGTGATGCCACCCAGTACACGCCCGACGGACTGTTCGATGCGGTGATCTGCCTCTGCGAAGGAGCGTTCGGCCTTCTCGGAACAGGTGTTGATCCGCTGGAGCACGACTTGGCGATCTGGCGGCTGTTCAGTTCCGCATTGAAGCCAGGAGGCAAGCTGGTTCTCACCACCTTGAATGCGGCCCGCGGGTTCCGCGAGCACAGCGACGAGGCTGTGAGGCAAGGAGTCTTCGATCCGGTCCGGGGCATAGGGACCTGCACAATCGACTGGGACACGCCGGAGGGCAAGAGAAGCATCTGCCTCAGGGAGCGCAGCTATACACCTTCTGAGTTGACGCTCCTTGCCCACGTGGTCGGCCTCAAAGTAGAGAACGTGTGGGGCGGTACGGCTGGCAATTGGGGCAGGCGGATGTTTGATCTCGACGAAATGGAAATAATGGTGACTGCAAGCAAGCCGGGATGACAGTCGCCCAGGAGTTTGGTAATGGGAAATAACGTCACGCAGAAGATATTGTCCGCTCACTTGGTGAGCGGTGAGATGGAGTCCGGCAAGGAGATCGCGATCCGGATCGACCAGACGCTGACCCAGGACGCCACCGGGACGATGGCGTACCTGCAGTTCGAGGCGATGGGCGTTCCTCGCGTGCGGACGAAGCTCTCGGTCAGCTACATCGACCACAACACGCTCCAGACCGGCTTCGAGAACGCGGACGATCACCGCTTCCTGCAGACCATCGCAGCCAAGTATGGACTCTATTTCTCGCGGGCCGGGAACGGCATCTGCCACCAGGTCCACCTCGAGCGATTCGGCGTCCCCGGACAGACGCTCCTCGGCTCGGACAGCCATACCCCGACCGGCGGCGGCCTCGGGATGCTCGCGATCGGCGCGGGCGGACTCGATGTCGCGGTGGCGATGGCCGGAGGCCCGTTCTACCTCAACATGCCGCACGTCGTGCTCGTCAAGCTGACCGGCAGGCTCGGCCCTTGGGTCTCGGCGAAGGACGTGATCCTCGAACTGCTCCGACGGCTCAGCGTGAAGGGCGGAGTCGGCAAGGTCATGGAGTACGGCGGCGAGGGCGTCAGGGCGCTCTCCGTTCCCGACCGAGCGACGATCACCAACATGGGCGCTGAACTCGGCGCGACGACCTCGGTCTTCCCGAGCGACGAGCGGACCCGCGAGTTCCTCAGGGCCGAGGGACGCGAGGACGCCTGGACACAAATCGAGGCCGATCCCGATGCCGCATACGATGAGACCATCGAGATCGATCTCTCCAGCCTGGAGCCGATGATCGCTCAACCGCATCAGCCCGACCGGGTCGTCAAGGTCAGCGAGATCGAGGGCATGAAGGTCGCCCAGGTGCTCGTCGGAAGCTGCACGAACTCGTCCTACCGCGACCTGATGACGCTCGCGGGAGCGCTCAAGGGCAAGGTCGTCCATCCCTCCGTGAGCGCCGGAGTCTCGCCCGGCTCGCGGCAGGTGTTCGAGATGATCGCTCGGAACGGCGCGCTTGGGGACCTGATCGCATCGGGCGCTCGAATCCTGGAGGCTACGTGCGGGCCGTGCATCGGCATGGGTCAGTCGCCTCCCTCGGGCGGAGTGAGCGTCCGGACCTTCAATCGCAACTTCGAGGGCCGAAGCGGCACTCCGAGCGGCCAGATCTTCCTCGCCAGCCCGGAGGTCGCGGCGGCGGCGATGCTCACCGGCGTGCTGACCGATCCCCGCAAGCTCGGCGAACCGATCAAGGTGGAGCTGCCGGAGAGATACACAATCGACGACGGCATGATCATGCCGCCGTCCGATCAGCCGGAAGCGGTCGAGGTCGTCCGCGGCCCGAACATCAAGCCGCTCCCGATCCGAGAGCCACTCGCGGAGACGATCAGTGGGATAGTGCTGCTCAAGACAGCGGACAACATCACGACCGACCACATCATGCCGGCGGGCGCGAGGATTCTGCCTCTGCGATCGAACATCCCCGCGATCGCAGAGCACGTCTTCGAGTGCATCGATCCTCATTTCGCCGCGCGCGCAAAGGAGGCCCACGGCGGCTTCATCGTCGGTGGCGAGAACTACGGGCAGGGATCGAGCCGCGAGCATGCCGCGCTCGCCCCGATGTACCTGGGGGTCAAGGCCGTGATCGTCAAGTCGTTCGCGCGGATCCACCGGGCGAACCTGGTGAACTTCGGCATCCTGCCGCTGACGTTCGTGAACACGGGCGACTACGACGACATGGGATTCGAAGACGAACTCGAGATCACGAACGTCCACGAGGCGTTGAAGCACGGGCCCGTGATCTCGATTACGAACAAGACCTGCGGCTGGGAGTTCGAGGTCCGCCACGACCTCACGCCTCGCCAGATTGACATCATTCTCGCAGGCGGCATGCTTAACTATACGAAGGGCAGGGCTTAGAACACAGATAGCACAGATGAGAAGGGATGATGGGAGGGGAATGGCGATGGTTCATGCGAATCCGACCATTTCCCACTCCATCTGTTTCATCCTCTGCCATCTGTGTCATCTGTGTTCTGATGGGTCAGGAAAGGAGCATACGATTGGCTTACACGATTACACTAATCCCTGGTGACGGGGTCGGGCCGGAGCAGACTGCGGCGGCGAAGCGCGTCATCGACGCGACCGGCGTCGACATCGAGTGGGAGGTCCACGACGCCGGGATCGACGTCATGGACAAGTACGGCACCCCGCTCCCCGAGCACGTGCTGGAGAGCATCCGGCGGAACAAGGTCGCGCTCAAGGGCCCGATCACCACTCCCATCGGCAAGGGTTTCCGCTCGGTCAACGTCGCGCTGAGGAAGGAACTCAACCTCTATGCCTGCCTGAGACCGTGCAAGTACTACCCCGGCATCCGCTCGAAGTATCAGGACGTCGATCTGGTCGTCGTCCGCGAGAACACCGAGGACCTCTATGCCGGCGTGGAGTACGAACTCGACTCCCCGGAGGCCAAGCAGATCATCGGGATGGCGAACGGCAAGATCCGCGCCGACTCCGCGATCTCGATCAAGCCGATCTCGGTCACAGGCACGCGGCGGATCGTGAAGTTCGCGTTCGAGTACGCGATCGCCAATGGCCGGAAGATCGTCACGGCGGTCGCCAAGGCCAACATCATGAAGTTCACCGACGGCCTGTTCTACCAGGTTTCTCGCCAGGTCGCAAAGGCATACGGCGCTCAGTTCGAGGATTCGAAGCTGGCCGACGTCGAGCCGGATCCGACGCTCAAGGAAGTCGCGGGCAAGGGATCGCACCTCGTCTACCAGGAGCGACTCGTCGACAACATGTGCATGCAGCTCGTCCAGAAGCCGGAGCTTTACGACGTGATCGCCCTGCCGAACCTCTATGGCGACATCCTGTCCGACCTCTGCGCGGGACTGGTCGGCGGGCTGGGAGTCGCTCCGGGCGCGAACATCGGCGATGAGGTCGCACTCTTCGAGCCGACACACGGCAGCGCGCCGAAGTACAAGGGCCAGAACAAGGTCAACCCGACCGCGCTGATCCTCTCGGGCATGCTGATGCTCAGATACATCGGCGAGAAGGATGCCGCCGACCGCCTCGAGAACGCGGTGGCGAAGGTCATCGCCGAGGGCAAAGATGTCACCTACGACATGAAGCCCGACCGCAACGACCCGACCGCCGTCGGCACGCAGGAGATGGCCGACGCGATCATTCGAGCGATGGGAACATGAGACACCTGAATCTGGCAGACCGGTCGGACAGCTTCCTCGTCGTCGTGGATATGCAGGAGCCGTTCCTGCGCACGATGTGCGACCGCGAAATGGTAATCGAGAATGCCCGTAAGCTGATCTCCGCGGCGAAGATCCTCGGCCTGCCGGTGCTTGTCACTCTGCAGAACGCCGAGCGGATGGGCGATACCGTCCCCGAGGTCAAAGAGCTTCTCCCGCCGCATGAACCGATGGACAAGATGTCGTTCAGTTGCTGCGGCGACCCGGAGTTCAACCGCCGGGTGGAGTCGCTCGGTCGGAAGACCGCGATCCTGACCGGCGTCGAGGCGCACATATGCGTCAGTCAGACGGCGCACGACCTCCTGGCGCATGGGTACAAGGTCCACATCCCCGAGGATGCGGTTTGCTCTCGCAGGGAGTCCAACTGGCGGGCGGGCGTCGAGAAGATGCGGCAGTCGGGAGCGATTATTACGAGCGCCGAGGCGGTCATCTTCGAGTTGCTCGGCTGCGCCGGTACCGACGAGTTCAGGGAGATGCTGAAGGTTGTGAAATAGGGGAATGGGGGAATCGCACTGGTCGCACCTTCATTGAATGAGAAAAGGCCGGAGGATATTGCGCCTCCGGCCTTACTTCTGGGTTGAGATCACGATCGCCTCTAGCGTCTGCGTCTCGATATCAGACCAATGAGACCCACCAGCCCGCCTGAGAGCGCGAGCATGCTCGAAGGCTCGGGAACCGTGGGATATCCCATCACGCCGAAGAGCGCGTTCCTGTTCAGGGTGTTATCCGTGTAGAACGTGAACGTCACTCCCTCGGTGGGTGCTACTGGATTGCTGGGGAAGTAGTAATCCAAGGTCGTCTCGGCGCCGTTGATAGCAGTCGTGTACACCGGCTTGCTCATAACCGGCGCCGGTGTCGCCATGATCTTCACGCCGGGGCCGTTGACGATGCTGAAGTGGAAATCGGTCCAGGCAATGCCCGTTGTGTTCGTAACGTAGACGAACGCGAATCCCTTCCAAGGATCAGCATCAACGTGGTTTTCGGTCGTCGGCTCCAGAGATGTGAACACCCAGGTGAACGATCCATCATGCGCCAGTGCCGCCGAACCCATCACCACGAGCACCAGCGTCAGAAGCCAGAGATACTTCCTATTGTGCATCTTTCCTCCCTTCGTATCGGAGATTGCAGAGGCCCGCTGATGGCTCGCTGTGCCATTCTTGTCGGCCTCTCTCCGATATTGCGGAACCATGGGGAACTGCAGATCCTGGTTCCCCGCCCAGGTTTCAGAGCATTCGCACAACACAAGTGGCAGCTTGGCTGCCAATGCTCTTTGGCAGTCGGGCCGCAACTGGAGGGCAGGCATGCGCTCTCAGATGGGCCGACTTCTTGCATCCATCCTAGCTCGTTGTCACCATTCTGTCAATACTTCTGCCGCAAATCAGGTAATAATACCGGGTTGTGGCTATCTCACATCGGTTGACAATGACGCCGTACATCCCCATACTGGATACGAACGCCATCTCCCGGCCTGAAAGGATCAGCCGTGATTGCACATCCATGCCTGTTACTGAACGATTACCGGATCGAGGTCGCCAAGGCCAACATCGACCATCACGAGTGGGCTCAGCAGGTATATCATGAGCTTCAGTTGAGCGCCGACAAGCTCAAGTCGATGCAGCTCCCGAAGTTCGAGACCGCGTGGTGGCAGGAGGCGTCGAAGAAGCACTACGGCCAGACGCATGCCGTCGTCTACCAGCACACCGCGATCGTTCCGAAGCCGCCGATCGACCTTGCTTGGCGGTCGGCGCTCGTCTACAGTCTGGGCGGTGAGACGGAGTACGCCGATCGGGCCATACAGGTGCTCCTTCACTACACCAAGCTTCGGTTTCTCGGAGAGACGCACCCCGATACCGGGCTCTTCTACGCGAGTTGGGGCATATCGGCGCTCCAGGCGTATGACATGCTCCACGACCGATTCACGCCGGAAGAGCGCGTCAAGCTCGACGACTTCTTCAAGCGGATGGTCTGGTCGATTGCGGATAACGACGATCTGTGGATCGAGAAGAACTTCGGGGGCCGCTACAACAACCACATGGCCTGGCACAAGGCGATGATGCTCGCATACGGGCTCTTCTACGGCGAGCAGAGATGGATCGACCGCGCGATGGAGAGCGATCAGGGCATCCGCGACCTGATGGAGAACGGCTTCCGGGACGACGGCACGTGGTTCGAGAGCAGCCTGAACTACCACTTCGTCGCATTGACCGCGCTCCTTCAGTCGGCGGACATGATGCGCATGTCCAAGTATCCGCTCGATCTGTACACGCACAAGTTCGCCGGCGGACGGACGCTCGAGCAGGGGTTCTCGGGGATGCTGCAGGTCGCGTTCCCGGACACCCTCGTTCCGCCGATCGGAGACACCTACGGCGGACTGACGCGGTTGGCGAACGTGCAGCAATACGAGTACGCGTGGCAGGCTTACCGGAAGCCGATCTATGCATGGCTGCTCTCACAGACCCAGCGCCGTCCCGATTACTCGATGCTCTTCCGGGAGCACGAGCCCTCTGCCGGAGAGCCGCCCGCCGTAAAGAGCCGCAACTTCCCGGAGCACGGGCACGTGATGCTCCGGAGCATCGAGGGCAAGGAGTATTGGGGCAGCGACTCGTGGGCGGCATTCCTGAGCTACGAACTGGACAGCGTCCATTCGCATCGGGACAAGCTCGACTTCATTCTGTTCGGGCGCGGGAAGCTCCTCGCGCCGGATGTCGAGGCGAGGTCATCGGCGGCGCACGCATTCTCATCGCAGATTCAGGGTGAGTTGAACCGCACGACGGTTTGCCACAACACATTGATGGTCGACGGAAAGAGCCATCAGGGCATCCGGGAGAAGCTCTCGCTGCTCGAGTTTGCGCGCACTCCCGAGGTGAAGACGGCGACCGCCGCCGACTTGAAGGGCCTCGTGTACCCCGGCGTGAAGATGCAGCGGACGATCGCTGTGACCGACGACTACGTGCTCGACATCTTCCAGGTGACCTCGGATGCCGAGCACACCTTCGACTGGCTCTTCCATGCGATCGATGACGACGGGAAAACTGCGATCGAGGGTGACTTCCGGCCGTTCGAGTTCCCGACCGAGCCGCCGTGGACCTGGCTGAAGAACGCTCAGTCGTCGAAGATCGACGGCACTTGGCAGGCGGACTGGCGTCAGGGTGACGTACGCTTCCGACTGACGATGGTTGGCGCGCCCGGCACTGAGGTCATCGAGTGCGACTTCCCGAGGAATGATGCGTTCGCCGCACCGCCGTTCCCGATGCTGATGGCCCGTCGGATCGGCAAGTTGGCGGTCTACGTCGCCCTCTACCAGGCGGAGAAGCACGATCTTCCCCCGGTGGAGATATCGGTTTCCGACGCAGGCTGAGGCGCTGAAGGTGACCGTGACGATCGCGGGGAAAACGACGGTGCATACGCTGATGAAACGGATCTGACCCTCACTACCACACGCGAGGTGAAACCATGTGGCGAATGATTGTTCTACTGATGGTCCTCTGCTGCCTTGGAACAACGATGGCCGAGCCGCTGCCCGATGACGCCGCCCTGTCGTCGCCGGTGACCCTGGCGATCAAAGGTGAATCCCTGTCCGACACCCTGAAGTCGCTCGAGAAGCAGTCCGGCGTCCAACTCCGGGCCGCGCGTGATGTCGCCGACCAGAAGGTCACGGTATTCGTGGACGACAAGCCGCTCAGGAAGGTCATGGAGGGGCTCGCCCTCCTGCTGGAGTATCACTGGACCGCCAAGGACCTCGGGGGCAAGAGGGTCTACGAGATCTGGGAGGACGAGAAGACCAGGTTGGCCCGAGAGGACTGGTTCAACAAGGCAGTGGCTAAGGCATGGGAGGAACTCGACGCCGAGCTTCAGCGCAAGTCGGAGTTCGCCTCCATGACCGAGGAGCAGTTGAACGACCTGAGGCAGGGCCTCTCCGCCAAGCTGTCAACGGGATCAGACAGCGCGGCGAGGAAGGACTGGGAGGCGCTCCTGAGCTTCATCAACAATCCTGCCATCGCTCCGGTAGCGCGACTCTACGGGAAGATGTCTCCCCAGGCGCTGGAAGCCTTCCGCTGCGGCATGACCCTCTATTTCGACTCGCTCTCGGACGAGGAGGCCTGGCTCATCCCGGACGACAGCGCCCGCGTGCTCGCGGAGTCTTCTTCCAGCACTATGAGCGTCAACGGCAAGCCGCTGGTCCCTGATGGTGTCAACCTGGAGATCCGCTCGGCTGCCGGTCGTGAATCCGTTTCCGCAAGCGCGACCGTGGCTCTGCGCATGGGGAACCCATCTGTGCCGTACAGACTGCCCGATGGGAGAGAGTCGGCGTCGTTCTCGACATCATCTTGCATGTATCCGATCCCCATGTGCCGCAAGACGCTCCAGGAAGCCTATCCTCTGCCGGAGAACCATCTGCCCAGAGATGAGACCGGCGACCGGAAGGTGACGTGGGAAGTGAGTGAGATCGTCGAGGAGGCGAGTCTAGCCGGCGAACCGACCAGCGAGTCGAGCGCGGTGGCCAACAGATCGGACATCCTCGCGCTGCTGCATAGTAAGCTCGGCCTGCAGGTCATCGCCGATCACTACAGCGAGTGGGGATCCTGGTCCGCCGCCAAGGACCGCCCGCTCAAGGAGATACTCGCGAGCTTCGAGGCGATGTACAACCATGCGAACGTCCGGCCCTGTCAGGCACACTCGGGATGGGACGGCGACTTCCTTTACATGCGGGCGAAAGATGTCAGGGCCTGCAACCTGCGCGAAATCCCGAACCGGCTGCTCCGACCCTGGCAGGCCGTCGTGAGGAAGCAGGGGTGCCTCGGCCTCAACGAACTCGGCGAGATCGCCCAGTTGACCGAGGACCAGATGCCATACACCGACTCACGGCTGATGGGGCTCGGGGAGCGGCCGGTCACCAGCCCGGTCCTTCGGCTGTATGGATTGCTCAGCCCGAGTCAACGCAAAGAGGCGTTCTCCGGCGGGACGAGCACGGCGGCGTTCACTCCGGCGCAGGCGGATGCCCTGATCAAGCTGCTTCCGACGCCCAGGTCCAGCATTGGGATCCCGCGCGATCGGCCGCTCGTCGGCATCTACAAAGACGGGTGGCGCGTCGACAAGGATGAGACTCCCCCGAAGTGGGTCAGCGCCGGTCCGGTTTCGGTAGCGATGAACGATGATGTGACGACGGAGCAGTTCTTCTATGAGGTCAAGACCAGGGGCGGAGGCGGAACATCGTCGGCAGTCTCGGCGAAGACCCCGCAGGAGGCATGGGATAAGGTCAAGTCCGACCACCCGGAGGCTGCGAAGGAGAACCTCATCTGTGTTCGGTCTCGTGTGATCAAGGCTATCGTGAGGTGTGCGGACGGAAGCTCTTCCGAGCAGACCGTTGACCTTCCGTCGCGGATTCCGTACTCACAAGTCGGGGGATCGAACCAGCCGTAGACGAAAAAATCCCCCGGCTCGTGGAGTCGGGGGATTTGTGATTTAGTAGGTGTGTCTTACGACGCTACTGCTACTACATTGGCCGCCTGGGACCCTTCGGCCCTTCGGTGACTTCGAACTCGACGTCCTGACCTTCGAAAAGGTTCTTCCGGCCCGATGTTCCTTCGATAGCGGAATAGTGGACGAAAACGTCACCCCCTTCTTCGCGGGAGATGAAGCCGAATCCCTTCGACTCACTAAACCACTTCACTTTGCCGGTTGCCATACCAAACCTCCTTTTGGCCGTCAAGCACATAGCCGGAACAGGAGGTTTGTAACAGAATACGAAACGCAGTTCGGTCTTATGCACTTGCGGTAATCCAAGCATCTAGCGTGCCTGCTATTACACTATAGCACAACCTGTCAGAAATGCAAGGGAAATTCTGCGCGGTTGCTTACTATTTCTCCGACCTTCCCCGTAACTGGCGGATCTCGCCCTCCATTTCGCCGCGCAAGCGGTCCATTTCATCCTCCATATGCTGGCGCATCTCGTCCATCTGGTGCAGGAGATTGAGGATGACCTCCACTCCCGCGAGGTTCACTCCCATATCCTGAGTGAGCCGCTGAATCTGTCTCAGTCGCCTGATATCGGCGTCGGAGTACATCCTGTTCTTCCGCCCGATGCGCTGTGGCTTGATCAGACCCATGCGCTCGTATAGGCGAAGTGTCTGGGGATGTACCTCGCAGAGTCTTGCAGCTACACTTATCAGGTACAGCGGTTGCTCAGTATCACGTGTATCGTGGGTCTCATCCCTGTCGACCACGAATCTCACTTCCCTTCGGAGGAGTCGAGGAGTCAAGGAGCAAAGGAACAAAGGGTCCGGAATCGCCATACATCCCCTGACCCTCAGATCCTTTGATCCTCAAATCCTCTGATCCTTTGCTCCTTCTAGGCCTTCGCAGTCTCAGCGGTCTCCGACAACTCCTGAATGATCTCGCGCTGCCGGTCGTTCAGATGCTTCGGCACGGCGATCCTGATCCTCGCATAGAGGTTGCCCTTGCCGGTTCCCCGCAGATGAGGCATGCCCTGCCCGGACAGTCGGAATGTCTGAGTGCCCTGCGTGCCGGCCGGGAGGGTCATCGTGACCGCCCCCGACAGCGTCGGCACACGGATCTCGCCACCGAGCGCGGCGGTCGAGAACGGCACGGCGACATCCCGGTAGAGGTCATGACCCTTCCGCTCGAACTGCGGATCATGCTGCATCCTGACGATCAGGTAGAGGTCGCCGCGCTTGCCGGTCGGTCCGGGAGCGCCTTCGCCCGCGAGCCGGATACGCGCTCCCTCGTCGACGCCCTTGGGGATCTTGACCTCCAGCCTGCGAGGCTGCTCGCCCGGGTTGAAGGCGATCGATATCGGCTTTGACGCGCCCTCGAATGCTTCTCGGAGGGTCACCTGCATCTCGCTCTCGATGTCCTGGCCGCGGGTGTCTCGTGTCGCGCCGCGAACTCCTCCCGGGCCGAAAAGCGACTCGAAGAAGTCGCTGAATCCGCCTCCACCTCCGCCGAAATCGAACCCGCCGCCGGGATACTGCTCGTACCTGAACCCGCCCGGCGCACTCGGTCCGCTGGGGCCTCCCGGATAGCCGCCCTGTTCGCCATAGCGGGCAAAATCCTGGCCGAAGCGGTCATACTTCTCGCGCTTCTCCTTGTCGCTGAGTACCTCGTTGGCCTCGCTGACCTCTTTGAACTTGTTCTCGGCCTCTGCATTGCCCGGGTTCACGTCCGGATGGTACTTGCGCGCGAGCTTCCGGTACGCCTGCTTGATCTCCTTCTCGGAGGCGTCCTTCTTGACTCCCAGCACGGCGTAGTAGTCTTTGTAATCCATGTGTTATCGCCAGCGGGTAGCCGGTTGGTGCGGATTTGTAATCCAGCACCCATTGGCAAACCGGCATCTATGATGCCATTCAGAGCGTCGCGGGATCACAGATCCCCAGATTGCCAATGGGTGCTGGATTACAAATCCGCACCAACCGGCCTTGTACTCCCGACTTTGTACTCCCTTAGGCCTGCTCTTTGAACTCCGCGTCGATGACGCCTTCCTCGGCCGGGCCGGTTTCCTGACCGACTCCCACCTCTTCGCCCGGCTGACCGGCTTCCTGGCCGCCCGACGCCGCCTGATACATCATCTCGGAGAGCTTGTACGACGCCTGCTGCAGGTTGTCGGTAGCCGTCCGCGTCCGGTCGGTGTCGTTCGCATTGAGCGCCTCGCGCACCTCGGTGATCGCCGCCTCAATGGTCGACTTCTGGTCCGCGGGGACCTTGTCGCCGAGGTCTGCGAGCAGCTTCTCGGTCGAGTACACCAGACTGTCGGCTCGGTTGCGGGCCTCAGCGGCCTCTCGGGCCTTGTGGTCTTCATCGGCCATGCGCTGAGCGTCGGCCACCATGCGGTCGGTCTCATCCTTGCTGAGCCTCGTCGAGCCGCTGATGGTGATGCTCTGCTCCTTGCCGGTAGCCTTGTCCTTCGCCGACACGTTCACGATGCCGTTCGCGTCGATATCGAATGTCACCTCGACCTGCGGGATTCCCCTCGGCGCGGGCATGATGCCCACGAGATGGAACCGCCCGAGCGTCTTGTTCGCGTTGGCCATCTCGCGCTCGCCCTGTAGCACGTGGACCTCCACGTCGGTCTGTCCATCGACCGCCGTGGTGAACGTCTCACTCTTGCGGGTCGGGATCGTCGTGTTCCGCTCGATCAGCTTGGTGAACACTCCGCCGAGGGTCTCGATGCCGAGCGACAGCGGGGTCACGTCGAGCAGGACGATGTCCTTGACCTGCCCGCCGAGCACGCCGGCCTGAATCGCCGCGCCAACCGCCACGACCTCGTCCGGGTTGACGCCCTTGTGAGGCTCCTTGCCGCCGAGCTTCTTCACAAGCTCGTAGACCTGAGGCATGCGGGTCGAGCCGCCGACGAGAATGATCTCCTCGATGTCCTTCTCGGTCAACTTCGCGTCGGAAATGGAGCGCTTGAACGGTCCGACGGTCTTCTCCAGCAGATCGGCAGTCAGCTCGTCGAACTTGGCGCGTGTGAGCGTCATGTCGAGGTGCTTCGGGCCCTCCTGGGTCGCCGTGATGAAGGGAAGGCTGATGCTGGTCTGGACGACGCTCGACAGCTCGACCTTCGCCTTCTCAGCCGCCTCGCGAAGTCTCTGAAGCGCTTGCTTGTCGTTGCGAATGTCGACGCCCTCGGTCTTCTTGAACTCATCGGCGATGTAGTTCACGATCCGCTCGTCCCAGTCGTCGCCGCCGAGCTGCGTATCGCCCGCGGTCGACTTGACCTCGAAGACGCCCTCGCCGACTTCGAGTACGGAGACGTCGAACGTTCCGCCGCCGAGGTCGTAAACGAGTATCGTCTCGTTCGCTTTCTTGTCGAGTCCGTATGCCAGGGACGCGGCTGTCGGCTCGTTGATGATCCTGAGGACGTTGAGCCCGGCGATCTCGCCGGCGGTCTTTGTTGCCGTGCGCTGGGCGTCGTTGAAATAGGCGGGGACGGTGATGACCGCGTCGGTGACCTTGTCGCCGAGGTAGGTCTCGGCGTCGGTCTTCATCTTCTGAAGGATCATCGCGGAGATCTCCTCCGGCGTGTAATCCTTGCCGTCGATGTTGATCCGCCAGTCGGTGCCCATCTTCCGCTTGATGGACGCGACCGTGCGCTCGGGGTTCAGGATCGCCTGGCGCTTCGCGGTTGCGCCCACGAGGCGCTCACCTGACTTGGTGAATCCGACGACGGACGGCGTGATCCTGCTGCCCTCCGCATTCGGGATAACTGTTGGTTCGCCGCCTTCCATGACGGCGATGACTGAGTTTGTTGTTCCTAGATCGATTCCTACTGTTCGGGCCACTATGTGCCTCCTCCCGGTGCGTTATTCAAATGAGCCGGCCACTGCGTTCGGCCTGTCATTCTGAGCGAAGTGAAGAATCTCCGTGACTGCGGGGAAGATTCTTCACTTCGCTCAGAATGACACAAGCGCCTCCTGATACTGTCCGGCGACACTACGGTATACTAAGCTTGCCTTGATGATAACACTTGAGTCCAACGTTGTCAAGTGCTTTGACAAAAAAATCATCCATGCCCTGAACAACTTCTCTGATGCAGCCGTGCACCCGCTCAGGCGGGTAACTTATACCCGCGCCCGTCCGGTTCCATTCCTGAGGAAGACACGGCGTCACAGATCATGATCCTCCGTCGCGGGTGTCATGCTTCGCTCGGCTACTAGGAAAGCCCACACCGTCAGTCCTGAGTGCGCAGTGACGTGCTCAGAATGACACCGGCGCGAAACCTTTGACCATCGCAAACCGTCATGGTATTGGAGGATATGATTGCGATGCCGGGAGGAAGAGGACGAACCTGGATACGGAATACGCTGATGCTGCTCGTGGCCGCCGCCGTGGTCGTGCCGGTATCGGCATATGGGATCCGTCACGCGAAGGAGGTATCCAAGGAGCGGACCTGCGCCGAGAACCTCAAGCACATGGGTGAGGCGTGCGCGATGTACCAGTCCGATTGGCATGATGTCCTCGTACCCTACGGCTCACCATTCGCCTGGACCGGTCACATGTGGCCCGAGTTGTTGGGTCCCTATTTTGTGAAGCTTCCGAAGAATACCTACAAACTGAGCAGACCGGGAAGCTTTATGGAGTGTCCGGCGCTCCCTCCCGAGGAGCAGGCTTGGGGTATGGACTATGGGATGAACACGGAGTGCGGGGGTTGGATGTCGGGAGGCAAACCGGTTGTTGTTCGGCCGAGCAATGTCAAGTACCCGGCCAAGACGATCAGGATAGCCGAGACGCGCTGGCTGGAGACCGGTATGCTCCTCCTTGCTGCACGGCCGAGCGAGTTTAAGCCCGGTGATGATTGCTGCCGCATGTTCCCGGCTCGGCATCGTGGCAAGGGAAACGTCCTCTGGATCGACGGGCACGTCTCGGCAATGACCCGGGCTCAGTACAACATGCGGGACAAGGGCCCGTATGATGGCAACATCTGGCTCCGCCTCGAAGGCCCCAAGCCGCCCCTGCCATGATTCGTGCCAGAGCAAGGACGTGATCGGAATGCCGAGAGGAAGAGGACGAACCTGGATACGGAATGCGCTGATGCTGCTCGCGGCCGCTGCTGTTGTCGTTCCGGTTTCGGCATATTGGATCCGCCACCTGCGAAATGTATCCAGGGAGCGGACATGCGCCGAGAACCTCAAGCACCTCGGTGAGGCGTGCGCGATGTACCAGTCCGACTGGCACGATGTCCTCGTCCCCTACGGCTCGCCATTCGCCTGGACCGGTCACATGTGGCCCGAGCTGCTGGACCCTTATATTCGGAAGATACCGGGGCTTGCCGAAGAACCGATCATCGGACGCTTTTTTGAGTGTCCGGAGTTCCCTCCCGAACACGAGATGTCGTGCGGCGAGAGGTCCTATGGGATGAATGCGGAGTGCGGAGGCTGGATGTTGAAAGAGAAACCGATTGTCGTTCGCCTGAAGGCCGTCAAGTTCCCCGGCAAGACGATCAGAATAGCGGAAACTCAATGGCTCGGGAACGGTGGTGACACCCTCTTTGCCGCGCGGCCGAGCGAATTCAAGCCTGGTGATGAACTCTGCCGCCTGTTTCCCCTCAGGCATCGTGGCAAAGGAAACGTCCTCTGGATCGACGGGCACGTCTCGGCCATGACTCTGGCTCAGTACAACATGCGGGACAAGGGCCCGTATGACGGCAACATCTGGCTTCGTCTCGAAGGCCCCAAGCCACCCCTCCCGTGATTTCGCTAAGCAAGGATGTGATTGGAATGCCGAGAGGAAGAGGACGAACCTGGATACGGAATGCGCTGATGCTGCTCGTGGTCACTGGCCTGGTCGCGTCGGTGCTGGCTTACGCGATGCCCCACATGCGGGAGGTATCCAGACAGCAGACATGTGCCGAGAACCTCAAGCACCTGGGTGAGGCGTGCGCGATGTACCAGTCCAACTGGCATGATGTCCTCGTCCCGTACGGCTCGCCGTTCGCCTGGACGGGTCATAAGTGGAACGAGCTGTTGTATCCCTATGTTCAGAAGTTGCCGGGGTTTGCCGACCAACCGATGAAGCGGGCACGCGTCTTCATGTGTCCGGCGCTCCCTCCGGAAGAGGAGTGCAGCTTTAGTGAAGGCTATGGGATGAACAGGGAATGCGGAGGCTGGATGACGGGAGACAAGCCGGTTGTTGTTCGACTGAAGTCAGTCAAGTACCCCGCTCGGACGGTCAGGATAGCCGATACTCGGAAGCGTGGGTCGGGTGGCACCAGTTCTTGCTGCACGGCCCAGCGAATTCGTTCCAAACGATGTGACCCGCCCCATGTTCCCTGAGCGGCACATGGGCAGGGGGAACGTCCTCTGGATCGACGGGCACGTCTCGGCCATGACCCGGGCTCAGTACAATATGCGGGACAAGGGCCCATACGACGGCAACATCTGGCTCCGCCTCGAAGGCCCCGAACCACCGCTCCCGTAGCCCATCACGCCAGTACTCCAGTACTCCAGTACCCCCACACTCCAACACTCCAATACTCCCGCTTTCCTTCCGATAATACCGGTAAGAATGCCAGGAGGGAAGACGATGGACCATCGAGACAGAATGAGGCAGCAGTTGACGTTTGCGAAGGATATCGGCTCGCGGGCAGCAGCATATGCCGCCCATGCCGTGGACGACATGGTGGGCACCGACGTGCAGGTTTCGGAGATCAACTCCGGCCTGTTCCGGGTCGCCTCGCTCATGGAGATGGTCACCGACCCCGCGAACAAGGCGGTCGGCATCTGCGCGCGCGTCGAAGGCAAAGCGCCCGGCCACGCGCTATTCCTCTTCCCATACGCCAATGCGGGCGCCCTGGTCGACAAGGTCGAGCGCAGGTCCGACGGCGACACCCGTCCGTTGGACACTCAGGCGCTCTCGGTGCTCAAGGAACTCGGATACACCCTGATCTCATCCTCGCTGTCGGCCTTCTCGAAGGAGACCGGCCTCGCGTTTCGGATGACTCCCCCTCAGATGATGGTCGATATGGCGTGGGCGATCGTCTCGAACGTCTTCACGATGGCGCTCGCCACCGACGAGCAGGCGGTCATGGTGGCCAGCAGGTTCGGCGACGGACCGGGCGTGCTCGACGGCCTCTTCCTCTTCATCCCCGGGCCCGGAAGCCTTCAGGTCATGCAGGCGGCGAGGGCTCAGAGGATGGGTCTGGCGGTAGACGCGGCCGACTTCGTGCAGGACACGGAGCAGGAGCATCAGGCCCGCGCGCTCGACATCCAGCCGGAGGTTCCGGCGGACAATGTGATCGCCCTGTCGATGTGGGACCTCGACTACGATCAGCCGAACGCGGCGTAGGGATCAGGAGTCAGGAGTCAGGAGTCAGAATGCGGAGATACCTACCGCTTCTTGACGTTGACGCCGACCTGGACAGTTCCCACCTGGCTCGTGGCGCTCATCGCGGGTATCGACGCCTCTATCAGGCTCTCGGACGCCGGCTCCTTGGTAAGCTTCTTGCCGCGCATACTCCCGTTGGTGTGCACGACCGCGATCCCCTTTGCGTCCACGATCGCCACATAGGCCAGCGGCTTCTGGACCACCAGCTCATCGGCCGCTGCCTGAAGCGCTCCCCAGTCCTTCTCCACGATCTGCCTGTTGCCGAACGTGGCGATCGACCTCGCGGTGACCTGGGCGGTCTGCACCGACTGCTCGTGCAGGATCGAGTCCGAGGTCCGCGCGTAGTTGCGCAGCTCGAACGACTTCAGCGCCCACAGCACCAGCCCTATCAGGAGCGCCACTTCGACCCAGAGGAGCGCCCACCTCAGGGTGATCTTCTTGCCGAGAAATCCGGTACGTGTCTGTGTGTCGTTGCTCATTTCAGCCTACCTCCACCACTCCATTATTCCATTCCTGAGTCAATCCCTTCCCTGGTATGAGTTCATGATTGTTGGTGATACGACGCACGGGCTGTCATTCTGCGCAAGTCACTGCGTCGCAAGCGCGGTTGTTTCCGCCAGAAATCACACCGTCAGTCCTGAGTTCGCCGGTGAATGACGGCGTGTAACGAAGGACGGCCTTGCTGTACCAAGCCGTCCTTCGTTACACGCCGTCATTCACCGGCGAACTCAGGACTGACGGTAGAGGGTTTCCCAGGAGGGGAACTCAGAATGACAGCGGGCTATTCAGCCGGGCAAGCCTAAAGTCCGCGAAAAAAAACACCGACAATGAAAATACCTTGTAAATTCGCGGGGATTCGTGGAAGAAGACGATTTCCCCGGCACAGAAACAGATTTCCGCGACAGACTAATGCTTTCCAACCATCAGATCGCGGCCAACATGAAAGATTGAGGTGAACCCGGAATGAGAATTCTTTGCGTCGGAGGTGGACATCCCCCTGATCACATGACCACGCACCCCGTTGCGTACACGCATGAGCTGTCCAAGCTTCTCTTCACCCGCGGCCACAAGGCCGCGCTCTTTGCAGCCTCGCCGCTTCAGGTAACGGGCGGGCAGCCCTACTCGGTCTTCCGCCGAAGCTACGAGGGAGTGGATGTCTACGGAGTGGCGAATCGAGATCGGAGTGCCGGCCTGGATCCGATGGCCGACCTCAGCAATCCGGAGTGCGAGCGCGCATTCCAGCACGTGATCGAGCACTTCGACCCGGATATCGTACATTTTCAGAGCCTCAAGGGGCTCTCATCCTCGCTGATGCCGGTTGCCGCCTCCCTCGGGAAGACGTGTATCGTGTCGCTGCATGACTACCAGCACATCTGCCCCAAGCGCCACCTGCTCGATCAGGACAACGAGGTCTGCAGCGGGCCCGAAGACGGTCGAAAATGCGCCCGATGTGTCGCCGGCGACCAAGCGGACCAGGCACTCGAAGCCGCATACGCCGAGCGTCGGCGTCTGTTGCTCCACTGGGTAAACGACGCGCACACGATCATCGCTCCCTCCGCGACGGCGAAAGATCGGTTCGAGGAACAGGGGATCGACACCAGCAAGATGGTTGTCATCACGCCGTCCTCCTACGTCGCCGAGCGCCTGTGGGAGCGCCGCACGGAAAAGACATCGGACGATGGCGTCACGTCGTTCGCGTTCATCGGCACGGTAGCCAGACGCAATGCTCCTCATCTGCTGGTGGACGCGGTGAAACTCCTCCGAGACCTCAAGGACAAATTCCGCGTGTCGATCCACGGCCAGATCGAGGATGAAGCATACCAGCGGGAGATCGAGACCGCCATACGCGACCTCGGGTCTCGCGCGCCGGACATAGAATTCGCCGGCCAGTACAGGCAGGACCTGCTCGATGAGATCTTCTCGCAGGTCGATGTCTACGTCGCACCCCAGATCTGGAGCAATCCGCTATCCCGTTCGACGATGGAAGCGCTCGGGGCCGGCGTTCCGGTGGTCGCATCGATGATGGGAAGCGTCGCCGAGTTCATCGGGCATGGCTACAATGGTCTCGTGTTCGAGCCGGGCAACTACATCGACCTCGCTGCTCAGATGCGCCAACTGATCGAGAATCCGATGATGACGGCCAGTATGCGCGCGAACATCAACTCGCCGAGGCCAATGAGCTGGCATGTCGACAAGATCTCCGATCTCTACGAGTCGGCGGTCGGCGTCTCCCGTGATGCTGAGTACGTGCCTGCACAGAGGAGGGCTGCGTAATGATGAAGCCTGCAACCGCGATGGTCGAACTTGGTCGGTTGCTTGCGGCCAAGGGGAAGATACCCGACGCGATGAAGTGCTATTCGCGGGCGATCGAGATCGACCCCGGATACCCGAGCGCATATCAGGCGATGGGTGATGCCCTCTACGACTCGGGCTCGTACTGGGAGGCGGCCTCCGAGTACCGCGACAGTTTGATCGTCGAGCCGGCGAATCCGGATACGCTCACTTCGCTCGGCCTGTGTTATCTAAGGATCAAGGAGTACGCCGAGGCCCGCGCCACATTTCGGCACGCGCTCGAACTCGAGCCCAGTCACGCTGAGGCTCAGAGGGCGCTCGCATCGATCGACCCGGCGAAGGCGGCGTAGAAGCAAGCCGAGTGATCAGTAATCAGTGATCAGTTATCAGTGAAAACCGGCGAGACTGACAACTGACGACTGACAACTGATGACTCCGAGGTAAATGAATGAGAATCCTCCATGTGGGCTGGGGACATCCCCCGGAATATCTGGGCAACGGGACCGTGGCATATGTGCAGGAGCTGTGCGAGCAGCTTGCACTGAAGGGTCACCGGAATACGATACTGGCGGCCTCGCCCGTTCACGCCGAGGGCGAAGAGCAGTTCTCCGTGTGCCGGCGAACCTACCGCCACTCAGATATCTATGCGGTTACGAACCGGCATGCTCTGGCCGAGGACCCGCATAATCCCCTGCGCGAGATCAGCAACCCCGAGAGCGAGAAGGTCTTCCGCCGGACACTGGCCGAAGTCGAGCCGGATATGATTCACTTCCACAGCACGACCGGCCTCAGCGCGTCCCTCATGCCGATCGCCCGCGAATACGGCGTTCCGAGTGTCGTCTCGATGCACGACTTCTGGCTCATGTGCCCGAAACGCGACCTGATCGATCGATCCGGACAAGTCTGCTGTGATGCAGGCAACGGCGCGAAGTGCGGCGAGTGCATCGAGTACATGCCGACCTGCGAAAGCGCTCAGACCTACGTCGACCGCTATGAGAGCATGACCGGCTGGCTCAGCGAGGCGGACATGGTGGTCGCCGAGTCCGACTTCATGCACCGGTTCCTCGTGACGCACGGCGTCCCGGAGAGCCGGATCACCGACATCCGACCCGCCGCCAAGACCGCTGAGGCGCTCTGGGCGTGGAAACACCGCAGTCACGATGTCGGCGGCCCGCTCGTCTTCGGGTATATCGGCGCGATCTCACGGAGCAAGGGGCCGCACCTCCTTGTCGAGGCGGCTTCGATGCTCTTCGACCTGCGCGATCGGTTCCGCATCTCGATCCAGGGCACGCTCGCGGATCCGGACTACGCCAGGGAGATCGAGGAGCAGGTCATCAAGCTTCAGCATCAACTCCCCGGAGTCGGCCTCGAGAACGACTACGAGCCCGGGATGCTTCACCGGATCCTCGCCGAGATGGATGTCTGCGTTGTGCCGACCCTCTGGCCAGACAGCGCGCCTCGAACGGCCATGGAGGCGCTCGGCGCGCGCGTGCCGGTCATCGGCTCGATGGTCGGCGGGATCCCGGATCTCGTGGAGCATGGGGTCAACGGCCTGCTGTTCGAGCGTGGAAATGCGGAGAGCCTGGCGCTCCAGATGAGGTGCATCATCGAGCACCAGGCTATGCCCCATCACCTGCGCGTGCGGATCACCGCGCCTCGACCGATGGCGGTTCATGCGGGGGAGATATCGGCGGTCTACGAGACGCTCGCGATCCATGAGGCGATGCACCGCGGCCCGTCGAGGGATGTCATTCGCAAGGCGGCGTAGGGAAACACGGGCTCATCGAGCCAGGCTGAAGCTCGTGAGCACGTGAACCTGCTCCACATCGCTAGCAACTGGCAGAGAGACCTTGGTCGAGTATTCGTCCCTGAGTTCGAATAGGAGAGGCAGACTCGGGGTAACCCAGGTGTAGCCAGTCATATCTACTCTCAGCCGCGTGTCTGACATGGCCAGACTGAGCTTGTACGCTTCGTATTTCCCCGTCGGGGTCGTCAGCATTTCTTTCCCCAGGCACTTGAAAGAGACCGTCTCTACCCCGCCGCTGGCAAAGTGCGCCGAGTATCCCCACGAATCGCCCACCTTTATTGCACAGGGCCACTGCAATGGCGGGTTGGCATCCCTTACTGCATCCCAGTGCACCCCCTCCAGAGATTCACCAAGCAAGTACACGTTGCCTGACGCATCCTCGCCAAGCCACGACACAACCGTTTTGGATCGGCGTATGAAGCCCGCGCGCTGCTCAGAATCCTCCCGGAGATCATAGGTCTTGACAATGTAGGAGGGCACGGTTCGGCCATGGTTTTTCCCAGCAACCACTGTATATCTCTTGCTGCCAATCCCTGTGAGAGTAGCACTGCTGCCAACCGAACTCGCTGCCTTACTGTTGAGCGAATACTCGGCCTTGTCACCGATCCGGACCGTGGATCGGCCTTGCGGGGACTGAGAGGTTCCTGTCACCGCACTCCTTTGGCTGCAGCCGACTACGTGCAGCAGACATACGAGTATTGCGATAGCCGTCACTATTCTTGACATGGTGATCTCCCGGACGGTCACTTCATCTTGGCGTAGTACTGAACTGTCTCTGGGTTTGACGTGATACAGATGACACCCGCTCTCTCCTGAACCGGCAGGCCCGCTGTTCCCTCTTTCACCGGAGTGGGGAGCACGTTTCCATCATAGTCCACCCCCGCCCAGTAATCGTAAAGGTTCACGCTGCTTGATCCCTGGCTGTTATCGAGCGTCCACTGGCCGGTGTGTTGCCATCCTTTGCCGTGCGTGGGGACGAAGGTCTGCTCGTACGTGCCGTTCACGTTCAGCACCAGGGTCTCCTTGGCAAAAACCTTGCCGCCATGGTAGTCCTCGTATCTCGCTTCGTACGTGCCTATCATGACGCCCCTTGTTACCTTCATCGGAGTGGCACATCCCGCGAGCAGCCACAGTCCCAAAAGGACGATGGACACTGGAAGCAGGAATCCTGAGCAGCGGTATGACCCATGCATAGTGCACCCCCTTGCTCGACACTCATCGCTCAACCCCGGGCGGTCCCAAGCTCCTCCCAGACGCGGGCCTCGGCGGCTTCGGGATCGAGGGCGTACTGGTGCCGCATGACGGAGAGCGCCACGACCGGCGGGTAGGTCCGGCCTGTGAGCATCCTCGGCGCGACGTAGTCGATCGACTCGTGGAGCAGCCGGCACGCATCGTCGTAGCACATCCCCGTGAGCGCCGAGATGAACCGCGTCGAGCGGTCGATCAGCTTCAGGTTGCTCGGCACCAGCGCGACCATGCAGTTCCCGAGCACGCGCCCGAGCTTCACCATCGTGAGCGTGGACATCGCGTTGAGCATCATCTTCGCGCCGATGCGGGTCAGGCCGTCGAGCAGCAAGTCGTTCTCGGGGATCGGGAGGTAGATCGCGTTGGCCGGGACATCCCACGACGCGGCGAACGCCTTGACTTCCTCCACGGCCGCCTTCCGACCGATGAAGAAGAACGACGCATGAGCGCCGGCATCCCGAGCCTTTTCGAGCTGAGTTCGGCAGAACCCTCCCGGCTTGACGAGCGAGTCCTTCTCCGCCTCGGTGACGACGCAGACGAAGCCATCACCGGGGTTCAGCGGCCGGTACTGCGGGCCGTCCGATCCGATCTTGAACCGGAGGATCTCCTCCGTTCCGATCTGCCGCATGATCTCATACTGGCGCGGGGCCTGCTCCGGTCCGACGAGCGCGAGGATCTCCTCATCGGCCCATGCGAGCCCGCGCGGCGGACGGTTGAGCAGCTGTGTCCAGGCGTTCTGAGCGCCCTCGTGAGGCAGGAAGAGGTAGGTCCACGACTCGTCCGCCTTCGGGTCGTCCCACTTCCGGAACGCCGGGATGCAGAACGTCGGCGAGCGCTCGGTCGTGTCGGTCAGCACATCGACGCCGAGGTGGTCGGCGAAATAGTTGTCCTTCTTCCCCTTGCCATAGATGCCGACGACAGTCTCGGTGAACTTGGCGAGCTGACTGCGCAGTTCGTCGGACATCAGAGTCGCATGGAGTTCGGTGAGCCAGGATGCGAAGTCCCCCGCGACCGTGGACGAATCGAGGCCGAGCAGGTCACGGCAGACCATCTCCAGAATCGTGATCATCGTGCAAAGCTCGCTGGAGGTCGCCTGCATGCGGGTCGAGCCCATGATCCCCATCGGGCCGGTCGTGATGTTGAGCTTCTCGATGCGCGGCTCGTCGATCACTTCGCGGCTGCGGATGACGTGTTCGCGGAGGACGTCGTCGGGGTTGTTGTATACGAAATAGACCTTCGCGCCGACCTCGAGGCCCTTCCAGGCCGTGCCGATGACGAACGATGTCTCGCCGCCCTCGGTGATCGCGAAGAGCACGTCTCCCTTCGAGATGCCAAGGTCGCCGACCTGCTTGCCGCCGAATGCGGTGAAGTCCTCGAAGCCCTCGACCGACTTGATCAGCGCGAAATCGCCGCCCGCCATGGCGCTGAACGTGCGGTCTTCCAGGTCCTCGAACCTCGATGGATCGCGTCCTTCGGAACGAGCCCTCTCGGCCTGCTGCTTCCAGAAGAACCGCCAGGTCGAGTCGAGCTGGATGCTCAATCGTCCGGTTGCGCCGCAGCCCGTGAAGAAGAGCTTCCCGCCCTGAAGGATCGCGTCGCGGACGACGTTCGCGATCTCTATCAGCCGCCCGCTCTCCGCCAGTTCGCGCATCTTGGCGACGACATCGGCGTCCACCTGGAAGAGGAGCTTGAGCGCCTCCGAGGTGCTCTCCTTCGCGACGTAGCTGAGTTCCCGTGTGACGGGGTGCGGCGATTCGGTCAATAGGTCGCCGAGTCGGAACTGCCCGGCCTCCGCGATAAACTTGTCTGCCTGCTCGTGTGCTCTCTTGATGTCCATTTACCTGCCCTGCTCTTCCGATCCCCTGACGACTCCCGTCGTCGGGGCCGGTCCCGACGACGGGAGTCGTCAGGGGATCACTCTTCACACTTTCGACTGCATAATAGCATTTTGGGCTCCCGATTGCCAAGTGCGAGGGGAAAGCGCGGCGGAGGAGTAATAGGTAAGACGGATGGCTGGGAGGGCGAGGCTCCGTCCGACCCGGATGCTTCGGTAGCAGAACGGAGTGCCGCTGCCGAAGCATCCGGGTCGGACGGAGCCTCGCCCTCCCAGCGACCGTTCATACAAAGGAGCTATTCGACTCATGGACATATCACTCAACGGTTCGGACTGGAAGGTCAAGTACTTCACGATCGGGGAGGCTCGTGGCAAGCAGCCGTTCAACCCCGACCATGACATAAGCTGGTGGATGGACGCCACCGTCCCGGGCGTCGTGCAGAGGGACCTCCTGCGGGCGGGGCGCATCCCGGATCCATATGCGGACCTGAACGCCCGGCAGATCGAGTGGGTCCCGAACCGCGACTGGGTCTACGCCAAGTCGTTCGCCGTGCCACCGACGATCAAGGGCCGCACGATCCGCCTCCATTTCGAGGGGATCGACTACTATGCCGACATCTACCTCAACGGCAAGCATCTCGGTCGAAGCGAGAACATGTTCATCCCGGTGGACTTCGATGTCACGGACATCCTCCAAGATGAGAACCGGCTGGTCGTGATCCTTGACCCCGCGCCGGCGGAGATCGGCCAGATCGGCCACACGAGCGAGGTTCGCACATACAAGACCCGGATGAGCTACGGCTGGGACTTCGCGGTCCGGCTCATCCCACTCGGCATCTGGGATGACGTGAAGCTGATCGTCACCGGCAGCCCGTACATCGCCGATTCCTGGGCGCATACCGAGCTGTCGGAGGACCTGCATTCCGCGAACCTCACGATGCGGACGAAGGTCCAGGCCGACGAGCCGCAGACGGTCACCGTCCAGACCCGCATCCTCTTCGGAGAGACTCTGGTCTCATCGCAAGAATCTTCTGTGAACGCGTCGGGCCTGACCGAGGTCGCGCAGTCGTTCACCATCGAGAACCCACATCTCTGGTGGCCGAACGGTCACGGCGACCCGAACCTCTACCGCGCGGAGGTGGTCGTTCTCTCCGACGGCGACGAACTCGACCGCCGGGAGTTCGACTTCGGCTTCAAGCGCGTGCGGCTGATCCCGAATCCCGGCCTCGCGGAGGAACTGCTCCCCTGGAACTTCGAGGTCAATGGCAAGCGCATCTACCTCAAGGGCTGGAACTGGGTACCGGCGGATTCGATGTACGGCATAGTCTCACCGATCGTTGGGGAGGGAGTTGAACTCCCTCATCCAGTCACGGGGGAGGGAGTTCAACTCCCTCCCCAACAATCGGTGACAAGGTACGAAGCCCTGATCCGGCTTGCGAAGGAGGCGAACGTCAACCTCCTGCGCGTCTGGGGCGGCGGCCTGATCGAGAAGGAGGCGTTCTACGGCATCTGCGACCATAGCGGCATAATGGTCTGGCAGGAGTTCATCCTCTCGTCCTCCGGCCTCGACAACGATCCGCCGACGGACCCGGCGTATCTCGAGCTGATCCGCCGCTCGGCGGAGAACATCATCCCCCGGCGGCGAAACCATGCCTGCCACGCGGTCTGGTGCGGCGGGAACGAGCTGACCTGGACCGGCACCGAGGATGCCGCCATGCGCACGATACACGAGGCGGTCTCAGGTCTCGACCCGGGGAAGATATACGTCCCCACCTCGCCGATGCGCACGTTCAAGGAAGGCGAGCCTCAGGAGATCGATATCCACGGCGACTGGCAGTACTTCGGCACGGACCGCCATTACGAGATCAACAACGCGCGCCGATCGGCCTTCCACAGTGAGTTCGGCTGCGAGGGAGCGGCGAACATCGAGACGATCCGACAGGTCGTGAAGCATGCCGACCTGATGCCGATCTCGAACCGGAACGAGCTGTGGACCTTCCGCGGCGAATGGTGGATCAACACGCACGTCCTGGAGGGCATCTTCGGCCCGCTCACCGACATCGAAGCCTTCGTGCGGATGAGTCAGTTCATCCAGTGGGAGGGCCTCCGGTATGCCGTCGAACAGAACCGACGGCGGAAATACGCGTCCGGCGGCACGATCCCCTGGCAGTTCAACGAGCCCTGGCCGAACCTGAGTTGCACCAACGCGGTCGACTACTTCCTGCGCCCGAAGCCGGCGTACTATGCGGTCAAGGCGGCATACGAGCCGGTCCACGTGAGCGCGAAGTACGACCGGCTCGGATGGAATCCCGGCGAGGAGTTCCGCGCGGAATTGTGGGTCAACAACTCCGGCCCGGCTCAGGGATGCATGCTCGCGTGGACGATCATCAGTGCGGAGGGCGACCGCTTCATGTCCGGCGAGAAGACGCTCGACCTGGCGGAGAACTCGGCGTTCAGGGCGGAGGATGTTGTCTGGCGGGTCGAGGCGGGCTTCGAGCGGCTGTTCGTCCTGGAACTGCGGCTGATCGGACCGGACGGAGCGGAGGTGTCGCGGAACAGCTACCTCTTCAGCGCGAACCCGGCCCCGATCTTCGACCGCCTGCTCGCGCTCCCGGCGACGACGATCCAGGTCGAGCAGGGCAAGGCCGTCGAACGTGCCGGACACACCGAGGTCCCGCTCACCGTTCGGAACACCGGCGCGAACTACGCGTTCTTCGTCCAGATATCGTCCGATTCTCCCTGCTGGGCTGTGTACTACGGCCGGAACTACCTCCTCATCGCGCCCGGCGACTTCGAGACCGTGATCGTCAGATATGAAGGAAACGAGCCCTCGTTCTCGGCCCGGGCATGGAATTCCGAGTTGACAATATCTCGAAATTTGAGATAGAATGGTGGAAAGATGAAGTTCGAGGTCAAGTTCTACAAAGACAAGAACGGAGACTGCCCTGTCCGGCGATTCATGAATGATCTCAAGCGCGACCAGCCGGCGCTACACCGACTTACCGACGGTGGGATCAACAAGCTGAGGGACGGCCGGAGACATGGATGGCCGTTGACGCGAAGCATCGGCGAAGGGTTGTTCGAGTTGCGGGTCGGTCACAAAGACATATCCCGGGTGATATGGTTCTTCCATTCCGGGAGGAAGATTGTCCTTGTGCATGGTTTCGTGAAGAAGACCGATGAGCTGCCAAGGGCGGATTTGAGGATTGCGAACGAAAGAAGGACGGACTACCTTCGACGAGTTGGGGAAAGCGAATGAGTGACGTGGAAGAGAGTTTTGACGACTATCTGCGTGAAGAGCTGAAGGAGCCCGGATTCGCCCAGGGGTTTGCCGAGGCGAATGAGGCATGGGATATGGTCATCGATCTGGTCAAGCTCCGAGAAGCAAAGGGGCTGACTCAGGCGCAGCTTGCCGAGATGGTGGGTACCAAGCAGCAGAACATCGCGCGTATCGAGAACCCGGCCTACGACGGGCACTCTCTGAAGTTGCTGCGTCGGGTAGCCGGCGCGCTCGGGATGGTGGTGCGCGTGCAGTTCGTTACCGCGGAACAGGTCGTTGCTGAGGAGCTGGGCGACAACCAGAAGCCCGCACCAACCGTCTACCGCAAACGCAGGCCGAAGGTCACGAGCGTCAAGAAGGCGATGGTCGTGAGGGAAACGCCGCCTGAGTAGCCATTATCGCGCCAGTTGCCAGATGATGTCTTCGGCGTTGCGGCCGTCATACGTTGAGTAGCGCATGTCCTCCGTCGAGAACGGCGGTTTTGGTGGACGCAAGTGCGGCGGTGGCATGGGCGGCGAGATCACCTCATCCGTTGGCGTTCCAGGCGGGGGTGTCTCCAACGGAATACCATGTTGAGGTTCACCTGAGGCCTGGGGAGCGCCCGCGGTCGCCGGGGTATAGCCCGGCGGAGGTGTCTCGATCGGAGCCTCCACCGGCAACTTTTCCGGCGGATGGTCGTACGAGATCCCGCCGTCGTCCTTCAGGTTCTCCCCGATGCTGTAGAAGATGCAGCCCTTGCCCTGTCGCCTGTAGACGAAGTCCTTCCCGCTGTACGGGTCCTGAGGAAGCTTCCATCCAAGTCTCGATCTCAACTCGCCGAGAGATCGTGGGTAGCCGCCGAACCGGTCCCTGTACGCTAGAAGGGCGCAGAGCACCTGCCCGCCGCTCACCTCGGCGATTGCATCATCGCGATCATCGATGATGCTGCTGAAGACGGACAGCAGCGTTTCCGAGCCGAGCGCGTAAGCAGGGAGTTTCTCCTTCTCGAGGAGAGCCGACCGCTTGGTCTTCAGCATCCTGTAGGGCAGAACGGTATTCCGCATCCTATCCTCCATGCCTTTGAGGTAGACCAACTCGTCCGCGTATACTATCGGCGTGCGCGAATGGAGTGGAGCGATCACCGGGTACCAGGCCTCAGGGTCCGGGCCTGTCAGATTGCTGCAAAGGCACCCGAAGGTCATGTACTCGTTGATCATTTCCGGGTTCTTGCGGAACTCGTCGAACGACCACAGGCCGAATACCGTCTCCATTCGCATGGCCCGAGCATATCCTGGATTCAGGTCGATGGATGCCAGCGCGTAATACAGCCTCTTCGCCTGATCGGAATCTATCTGCGTTTCCTGGGCGACAAGCTCTAAGCTGCGAGCGTGAATCCGCAGTGCGGCATATCTGACGAGCTGCGATATGATCGACGGCTCTTCTGCGAGCGATTCGGACAACTTGGGCCCAAGCGCCAGTGATCGAACGGCCTCGTCGGGTCGGTTGTCCACGGCGCTCACGATCGCATCTGCCGCCAGGAGACGCGCCAGTGACCGCAGTTTCGGCAGGTGCGGGGATAGTGCTGCAGCGCCCTTCTCCCACTCGACGGGGAACACGCATTTCGGGCGAGAGGTCGCCTGCTCTATCAGGTCGATCACGTGCCTGTTGCGCTCCAAGACCTTCATCCCCCTGGCCCACGAAGCCGGATCATCGAGGCGCTTCTCAGGCGACAAGAGGCTTGAGAAGGCCTCACTGTCTTCATCCGTAAGCGGCTCTTCCATCTCCGCGAAGACCCTCGCATAGATGACGGCGGCGTTCTCGGAGTTCCGGACCTTCTTCGGGGCGATGTCGGCGAGGGTTGTCGGCTCGCCGCTTGCCTTCAGTTTGGCGATCTCCGACGCGACCTTCCGACTTAGGACCAGCGTGAGCACGAGGTCCGTGACGATCACGACCAGCGCGATGACGATCACGATCTTCCCCAGGAGCTTGAGCCCTCTCTTGACCTTGTTCATGGCCGAGGACTCCCTCCCCACCACACGATATCCCCGAGGTCCGAGTCGCTGTTGATCGGCGGCTCACGGCCACCGTCGTTCTTCATGTTCTTGCCGATGCTGTAGAGCAGGAATCCCTTGCCCTCACGGCGGTAGATGAAATCCTTGCCGCTGAATGGGTCCTTGAGCAATTCGGTGTCCGAGGGGCGGAGTCGGGCCAGGCTGTCGGGGTACTCCCCGTGCTGACGCTCATACGAACTGAGCGCCAGGGCAATCCGGGCGATGCGTGTCTCGGCCAGGGACTCGTGCACGGCCATCTTGGCCCTGCTGAACACCGGCATGATGAGGCTGGACACGGGCACGGAGAGCTGATGTACTTCTTCCAGATCCTCCTCATTACCACGGGAAGCAGTGATCGGCACGTCGGCATCGGCGATGATCTTGCCCATGTGGTGGAGATAAAACCGCTCGTCCGAGTAGAGCAGAGGCCTGAGAACAACTGCCAACAGCCTGGGGGAAGTCGGGCGGTTCACGTGCACTGCACTCAGGTCCATCACTTCAAATACCAACCGGGGGTCTCTCCTGATCTGCTCGAACGTTATCAGGCCCGTCGCGCGCTCGCCCTGCAGGGCCTTCCGGTAGTCCGGCCGCAGATCGGCGTCCGCGAGCAGGCTCGACAGGCGGGAGGTCTGTTCGTCGTCCAGGCTGCCATATTGCAGAGCCTCCTGGAGGTTGCGGCAGGTGATGCTGATGATCGCTCTTCGCACCAGCACTCCTATCAGAATCGGCTCGTTCGTGATTGAGTGGGCCATGCGCAAGCTCAACGAGATCGACTGCTCGGCATCAGCCATCCTCCCATCTTTCGCTGCAACGATGGCGTTGGCGTTGGCAAGCAAGGCCAGTGCCCTGAACTGAGAGTAATGCGGATATGTTGCTGTGAATCCGTCCTCCCAGCTCACCGGGAAGCGGCATTTCTCCATGGAGGCGGCGCGCTCGGCGATCTCCAGCGCCTTCTCGTACTTGCGGACGATCACGCGGGCTCTGTCCCAGCTCTCGGGGTCGGCCTTGCGCTTCTCAGCATCGGTGAATAGCCACAACTGCTCATTATCCGTGCGGTCAGCTTTGAAATCTGGCAGGAGTTGGAAGGCTTTCGCATATACAAGCGCCGCGTTCTCGGCGTCCGGGACTTTCGGTCCAACCAGCTCGGTGATGGAAGGCAGTTCGCCTCTCGCTCGGAGGGCCACCTTGTCGGCTGCGAGCATCCGACCGGTGATGAATGTGGCGATCCCATCGACAACCGCGACTACGACCAGGAACACGAGCAGAATCTTCGCCGTCCGTATCGCTATCGGCTTAGCTCTTCGGCGCAGTCGACTGCCCAGCCGAAGAAGTCCCATGCCCATCGGCCGAAGCGTCGGGAAGTAGTCGCCGTCTACTGATCGTTTCATGATCGCCTGCCTCCTTCGGTGTTCCTCAGGTGCATCTGACACGTGTCAGTAGATTAGACAACCGAGGGAGGTCGGAAGTTCCGGGGATGGATCCTGCAGACTCTGCCATTGACCGGAGGACGCGAAACGCTCTACAATGCCCTGGGAAAGGCGGTGGACGGAATGGAGCGTCGCGAGTTCTTGAAAGCAGTCGGTGGCGGCTTGTGCGTGGCAGCCGTGGGAGCAACCTCGGAGGCCGTGGCGGAGAGCCCCCGGAAGCCGAACATCATCCTCTGTATGGCCGATGACCAGGGCTGGGGCGACATGGCCTACAATGGCCACCCCGTCCTCAAGACCCCGAACTTCGACAAGATGGCCGCTGAGGCCTTACGGTTCGACCGATTCTATGCCGCCGCGCCGGTCTGCTCGCCGACGCGTGGGAGTTGCATGACCGGCCGGACCCCAACCGCTTCGGCTGCTTCAGTTGGGGCTATCCGATCCGCCCGCAGGAGGTCACCGTCGCCGAGGCGCTCAAGCAAGCCGGGTACGTCACGGGCCACTTCGGCAAGTGGCACCTCGGTCCGTCCTGAAGGGCAGTCCGGTCAATCCCGGCGCGTGCGGCTTCGATGAATGGTTCTCCGCGCCGAACTTCTTCGACAACGACCCGATCCTCAGCCGCGAGGGCGTCGCCGTTCAGACCAGGGGCGAAAGCTCGATGGTGACGGTCGACGCCGCGCTGGAGTTCATCCGCAAGCATTCCAAGAGCGACAAGCCTTTCCTCGCGGTGGTGTGGTTCGGCTCGCCGCACCTTCCGCACAAGGCGGCCAAGGAGGATCGAGCGCTCTACGCCAACCAGAAGGACGATCTTGCGAACTATTACGGCGAGATCACCGGCATGGATCGGGCGCTGGGGAAGCTTCGCGGCGAACTGAAGACGCTGGGCATACAAGATGACACGATCCTCTGGTACTGCAGCGACAACGGCGGCATCGACACGTACAGCGTCACCGGAGGACGCGGGAGGAAGAGCCAGGTCTACGAAGGCGGCCTCCGCGTGCCGGCGATCCTCGAGTGGCCCGCACGGATCCCCAGGCCGCGCGTGACGAACGTTCCCTGCGTCACCTCCGACTTCTTCCCTACCCTGCTCGAAGTCGCCGGCGTGACCCCGAAGAGCGGTCGGCCGTTGGACGGGATCAGCCTCATGCCGCTGATCGAGGAGAAGTCTGCGGCGAGATCGAAGCCGATCGGGTTCTGGGACATCAAGGCGGCTCGGCATCAGGACACCGACCGACGAGTGGATGACCGAACTCCTTGCGATGCAGAAGGAAGGCAAGGAGGATACCGATCCGGCCCGATTGTGTCCGGATGCGGGCAAGATCGAGAAGCAGTACGCGGAGGACGCGTTCCCCGGGCACTCGGCATGGCTCGACTGGCCGTGGAAGCTCCACCGGATCGAAGACAAGGATTCGCAGGTCAAGCTGGAATTGTACAACCTGGCGGAGGATCCACTTGAGAAGACGGACCTGTCCGCTCGGGAGACCGATCGGGTGAGCGCGATGAGACCGAAGCTGGAGACATGGCTGGCATCAGTCGTTCGGAGCCTCAACGGGAAGGATTACGGCTGACCGGGCGAAGCATTGCCCCATGATGTTGGGGAGGGAGTTGGACTCCCTCCCCCTGCGCCTAACGGGGAGGGAGTCCAACTCCCTCCCCAACATCATGGGGCAGGTTGGTTTTCTCCTCGATGCGGAAATTCTCGAAGGCGTTCGTGCGGAGGAGGCGGCCGGCGGCATAGACCGCATACTCCTCGGTGAATCGTCCCTCGATGACCTTCTCGAACAGCACGCGGGCGATCTCCCGGCGCGCGATCCCGGAGTGGCCGTACGTGCCCTCGACGAAGATGAAGTCGCCGCCGAAGCCGTGGATCTTGGTCAGCGGAACCGTCTCCAGCATGTCGGAGAGATACCTGCGCGCGGCCGGCGGGTTGAAGATCCATGCCCAGCAGAAGTCGATCCAGACGTTCGGGAAGTTCTTGCAGATATCGATCAGCTCCTCGGTGTACGGCCATGAGATGTGGTAGATGTCGAACTTCACTTTCGGATACGCCATGATCAGCGGGATGAGGAGCGCCGCCCGGCTGTTCCTGATGTCGTTTCCGTTGCCCTCCTGCAGGCCGGTATGGAACTTCACGGGCAGGTTGTACTCCTCGCACTTGCCCATCAAGTAGTGGACGAGGAAGTCCTCGACCGACCGCCGCTCGGATGTCGTCGGATGGCCCTTCACGACCTGCAAGAACGACCGCTCGGCCCAACTGCGCGAGACATCCTCGAATGCGAGCGTCCTGTTATACGCCCGCCCGATCTTGAGCGCCGACGCCTGGCGCGCATACTGCTCGAAGTAGTGATCGACGACCGCCAGGTACTCGGTCAGGCTCCCCATCGGCATGTCGGTATCCTTCGTCAAGTAATCGAAGTCCATCGGGGTGAAGTCATCGGCCATGTCATAGATGAACAGGCCGGGATACGCCGTGCGCGGCATCACCGGGTTGAGATCCCAGCAGTTTCCCAGCGCCAATTCGATCCCGGCGCGATTGAAGACCTCCCGGGTCCACGACTCCCTCGGGACCGCGTTCATCTTCTCGCTCAATGGTTCGACGGTGTCGTCGGTGAGGTCGTCGAAGCCGTAGAGGTCCAGGATTGCGAGCCGGATGCACTCGCAGTAGCCGGTATTCCAAGAGCGCTCATACCACGGCTTGACGAGCCGCCACTTCTCCTGAGGCGACAGGCCGGAATCCATCTTCTGGACCTGCGCCATCTCATCCTGAGGCATCCCGACGGAGATCAGGTCGCAGCTCGCGTAGTGAGTGAACAGGCGTCCGAAGTCGATACGGCCCATCTCGGCGAGTTGGAACGGGAGCGTCAGATGCTCGTGTGTGTCGATGATCTGCACCTTGTCAACCTCGATGCGCATCGTGTTGTAGAGATCTGCGTACATGATTTCTCCTGTATTCTCATTTCAGGTCCAGACGGTAGCGGCATACCTGTCTGAGTCCCCTCTGATACATATCGTGGTGCCCGGGCAGAGGCACTATCTCGATCATCTCCGCGCCGAGACGCTCGCAGGTTCTGCGAGAAGGAGCGTTCTCCGGGTCGCAGGTGATCCAGATCGTGTCGAGACCATGGGCCTTGGCCAGCGGGAGGACGAGTCGACATGCTCGCTCGGCGTAGTGGTTGCCACGGTGCTCCGGCTGGACGCTGTATCCGATGTGACCGCAGTACGTGATGACATCGTCAGTGTTGCCGACCCGAAGATTGAGCCCGCCTGCCTTCCGCCCACCAACCCTCATATCGAATACATAGGCAGGCAGCCAACTGCGCTCCGGTTCGGCAGGCAACGTCTTGACGACCACAACCTCAATCTCGCCGTCAACCAGCGGGCCGGGATCGATGAATTCAAAGTCCTGATTTGTCACTATTCACTTCCCTCAGAATGACAGTGTGAACCGCTCACTCCCTGTACGGTATCCACACCACCATCTGCGACGGGCCGCGGTTCGCCCAGGCATAATATGGGATCGCGGTCATCCGTGGCTCCTCCATCTCGAGCTTGACGCTGCCGAGATCACGGTAAAGCGGCCCACGATCCTGCCCCGGCTCCGGATAGAGCCCGGTGGCCTCGATCGTCACGATGCCGCCGAGGAGCTTCGGCTTGGCATCGGCGCGCAGCGGCTCCTCGAGATGCAACTCGACATCCCTCATCGGCACATTGGGGTTGTCCGGGCTCTCCAGGCAATAGACGACCGGCCCGCGCTGGATGGCGACGGAACCGATATCCTCCCGGACGCGCGGATCGGCCTCCTGGAGCGTGATCGGCATCGGTAGTTCCAGGACGATGGTGTCTCCCGGATGCCACGTGCGCCTGACCTCCAGGTAGCTGCAGGGACGCGCGCCTCGCGGGGCTTCATTGTTGACAGCCACTGTGGCGGTCTCGCACCAGGCCGGGACGTATATGAACACCGAGAACTCGGACGGTTCGTCGGGGATGACCTTGATCTCGACCGTGCCGTCCCAGGGGTAGCCGGTCTCCTGCTCGATGGCGATTCGGCGGCCGTCGTGCAGATGCCAGTCGAGCCGGTTGTTGTCGAAGAGATGGATCCATACGCCCTCGTCACTCGTGCTGTAGAAGTAGCCGGGGAGCGACGGGAACAGGCGGACGACATTGGTCGGGCAGCAGGTGCAGTCGAACCAGGGTACGCGCTTGTAGTCGTCTCGGAAGTTGGCGAGCGGGTTCACGTAGAAATACTCTGCGCCGTCGAGCGAGACGCCCGAAAGAAATCCGTTGTAGAGAGTGCGCTCGATCACGTCGGTGAAGCGCGCCTCACCCCTGGCCAGGAGCATCCGCCAGTTCCACATGATGCTTGCGATCGAGGCGCACGTCTCAGCGTAGGCATGCTCGTTGGAGAGTTCGTATGGCGCGCCGAACTGCTCGCCCGCCGCCCGCGAGCCGATCGCCCCGGTGATGTACATCTTGCGGAGAGTCGCATCCTCCCAGAGCCGTTCGAGCGCGTCGAGGGTCGCCCGGTCGCCGGTCTCGAGGTAGTAGTCGGCGGCCGCCCGATGCGAGGTACCCCGCGCGGACGGAATGGCCGCTGATCTCCGACTTCTCGGCGAACTTCCATAGTGAGAGGAAGTATCCGGCGAGGTCGAGGTACTTCGCCTGCCCGGTCGCGCGGTACAGCTCGATCAGCGCCATCTCGACCTCGGGATGGCCGTCGGGGACCTCGATCTTCCCGGGCCCGAAAGTCTCGGTCAGGAAGTCGGCGTACCGTGAGGCGGCGTCGAGGAGCCTCGTCTCGCCGGTCGCGCGGTAGTGAGCCACCGCGGCCTGGAAGATGTGCCCGGCGCAGTACAATTCGTGCTCGACCGGCAGGTTCCTGAACCGCTGATCGGCGAGTTCGCCGGTGAAAAAGCTGTGGATGTAGCCGTCCTCGCGCTGGATGGCGATCAGATCGTCGAGCGCTCCTTCGAGCATCCGGCGGACCTCGGGATCATCGTGCGACTGAAGTACCCATGCCGCGCCTTCCATCCATTTAGCGAGGTCGGAGTCGGTCCAGAATGCGCCTCGCCGCTCGACGTTCCTGCGGCCCGAGATACGCCTGAGGTTGTCGAGGACGCCGTGCTCCTCGAGTCGGCGGTGAAGCTGCGGGATGCCGTTCCTGCGGTTGGCCTCGATCCTGGGGAGCCAGAATCCGGGGCGCATGGTGACGGCCCGGACGGGTACGGATCGAAGCCGCGCATGTGGGCTGTTTCGCGTGTCTACGACGCCTGCGTTCCTCCAGGCTGTGGGTTCGGTAGTGGCCATGGTGACCCTCCAATGTGCAAGTGAGAGCAGTATAAGCGCACTGGGGAGGGTAGTCAAGCTGCGGGGCGGGGAAAAGCTTCCATGGATGTTTGAGCGGGGGACTGGCAAGCGCGGCCCCCCGCTCATACTTCGTCCGGTGCTCCTATGGGGGGGGCGCCGGGTACAGCTGCTGAACGACCTGATCGCCAACAAGCAGCACGAGCACGCCATTCTGGCAGCGCAACTTGGCGAACCAGGGAACTCTGATCCGAGAATTGGCCTTGAGCAGGAACACGTCCGGGCAGCCGGAGAATTGCCGCTGCACCACGAGCCCGCCGGTCGCCAGATTGGGCGGGAATAGGTTCCCCGACGGGTCAGCAAAGTTCACGGCAAGGCACCCGTCAGTGTTCACGTTGCAGGGGAAAGGAAACGGGTGCGGCTTGAAGAGCTTGTTCTCCGTGACTGAGGAATCCACGCCGATCTGATACTTAAGGAGCGAGGCGGCGAGCCAAGTGTGGGCTCCCATGTCCAGCACCCCTTCGTCAACGTGAAGATCGATCACGATTGACCAGCCGGGATCGAGAGTTACATAGAACCAGCGATTAAGCACGCCGGGGTCTCGGTCCTGGATGAGCAGCTTGAACGTTCTGCGGATCGAAGACTGGTTCCGGATTTCATTCTCCCACATGTGCAGTTGGAAGGACTGCAGCGCGTCAGTGAACTGGACGAACTCCCCGCCCTCAAATGATCCTGCGAACGTGGGAGGATTGCCTCCTACCACTGGGTTGGGCGCTGCGGGAATGCCCGGCCAGGGGAACAGGGTGTCATAAGCTCCCCCAGCGTTGAGATCGAAATGCACGACATCGCCGTGCGTCGGCAGATGTGCCGCATAGGCCGACCCCATGCACGCGACCAGCGCTGCCCCAAGCAGCAGTGCTACAAGAACAGACTTTCTCATTACTTTGCCCTCCTAGAGAGATTTATTGGCTCTGGGCGGCCCCTGCGCCATCGTGCCTGCAGTTCTGCATGCTTGCCGGCCTGCCGGCCAGACAGCGAAACAGCCGCGTGCATCCTGCTCGAGCCTCCAGCCTTCCTTGGCTCTCGCCTGCCCGATATCCGCAAGCAAGTTCTGAGAGTTGATACCCCGATATCGCTTAGCTAAACCAGCCCGCGCGAGGCGTTTTTCGGCGGATGAACCTTTCGTTCAAATTCGTCGTTTTATCGGAGTGAAGCCGATCATGGGTCTGCGTAGGAGTTCAGAGGGAACACGGGGGAAGTGAGTTGTATGAAGGAGCTGCCCGATACCGAGTGGTGGTGGGTGGCATCCGAAAGAAAACGGTCAGCGGTGCTGCTCGCCGTTCACTTTTCCCTACAGCATCCTGCCGATCAGGATGCCCGCGACGAGTGCACCGACGCCGAGAACGGTGTGCCCGAAGACATTGCCAAATGCCGCCATCCACTCCGCCGACTTGAGCAGCCTGGCGGTGTCGAAAGCGTAGGCCGAGAATGTCGTAAACGCGCCCAGGAAGCCGGTAAGCGCGATGAGGCGAATGTCGGAGCTGATGTGCATCTTCTTCTGCGCGAGAACGTATATGAGGCCGAAGAGAAAACTTCCGAGGATGTTGACAGTGAATGTCCCCAGCGGAAACGCACCGGTTTTTGCCCTGGACGCCAACTCGCATACCGTGAAACGGCTTACCGTGCCGGCCGCGCCCGCGAGCGCGAGCCACAGTAGTTTCTGAAGCATGATAACCTCCTGCAATTCCGCGACGATAATTCGGTAGGGGCGAAGCATTGGCTACCGCTGTCCCGAGACGCCTTCGTAACCGGTAGCAAATGCTTCGCCCCTACAGGTTTTGCGAATTGTAGGAGTCATCAGCCCACTTCATCAGCGACGGACGGTTTCGGTGGACTCCATCACCATCATGGGGATTATACATGAGGCCGACGGATCGGTCCACCCAGACAAGCTTTCGGCGGGGGGCCTGGCAAGCTCGGCCCCCCCTCACTACGCCCCACGCTCTAAGAGACCTACAGGTAAGTCGCCGGGTAGAGTCTCCTCAGGACCTGATCGCCAACCAGGAGCACAAGCTCACCCTCTACGCAGCGTACCTTGGCAAACCACGGGGCTCTGTTGCGGCCATTCGTCATGAGCAGCAACACGTCCGGGCAACCGGCGAAGTACTGCTCCCGATAGAGCCCACCGGTCGCGACATTCGGAGCCAGTACGGTCCCCTGCGGGTCTACAAAGCGCACGGCCAGACATCCGTCGACGTTCTCGTCGCACGGGAACGGATATGGATCCGGCGCGAATAACTTGTTCTCCGTCACTGAGGAATCCACGTCGATCGGGTACTTGAGTAGCGAGGCCGCCACCCAGGTATATTCGCCAATCTCCGGTATATCCGCAACGTGCAGATCGAACACGATCGACCATCCGGGATCCAGAGTCACCCAGAACCAGCGGGTGAGCGGCCCCATGGAGTTCTCGTTCTGGATGACCAGTCTGAACGTCCTTCTGATTGTCGTGGGGTTCCGTATCTCGTTCTCCCACATATGCAGCATGTTCGAAGACAGCGCGTCAGTGAAGTTGGCGAACTCTCCGCCCTCGAATGATCCCGCGTAGGTGGGCGGCTGGCCTCCTACCACCGGATTCGGCCATGCGGGAATGCCCGGCCAACGCTTCAATGTGTCGTACCCCGGGTTCGGGTTGAGGTCGAAATGCACGGTGTCGCCGTGCGTCGGCAGATGAGCCGCATAGGCCGTCCCGGAGCCTATCAGGGCGGCCAGCGCTGCCACAAGAATCAGTGTTACGAAACCAGACTTTGCCATTGCTTCTCCTCCGAAAGAGATTTTGTGGCTCTCTGCGGCCTTGCGCTACTGTGTCTAGCAGGTATTCATGCTTGCCATCCTGCCGGCCAAACAGCGAACGGCCGCGCGCATCCTGCCCGAGCCCTTCCAGCTTCCTTGCCCATTGCCTGTTCCGATATCGGCAGGCTAGCAGCCTGTCCATGAAATAACCTCTGGCGCAAGGTGCCAGGTATGTAGTAAAATACGGGTATGAGCAAGCCATACCTTCCTTATCAACCTGACCAGATATTGCTGTTGCCGCCCTTGATGTCGGAGTGGCTGCCCGAGGGACATCTCGCATACTTTGTGAGCGATGTCGTAGACAGTCTCGACCTTTCCGCGATATACGCCTCATACGAGAAAGAGGCCCGAGGAGCGCCGCCGTTCCATCCGGCAATGCTTACAAAGATCATATTCTACGGTTTGTGCCGGGGAGTGTATTCATCTCGAAAGCTCTCCCTGGCCACGTATGAAGATGTAGCCTTCCGGGTGCTTGCGGCAGGAAATCATCCCGACTTCCGCACGATAAGCGAGTTCAGGAAGAGGCATCTCAAGTCCCTTGCGGACCTGTTTGTGCAAGTGCTCAGGCTATGCGCAAGCGCCGGGCTTGTGTCGATGAAACACATAGCCATAGACGGAACAAAGCTGCTTGCCAACGCAAGCAAGCACTCCGCCATGAGCTACTCTCGGATGGTCGAGAAAGAAAAAGAGCTTCAGGCTGAGATCGAGGCGCTCCTTGCGAAGGGTCTTTCTGTGGACGACCAGGAAGACGCGGAATATGGTCTTGACCGCCGAGGAGACGAACTCCCGGAGGAACTCGCAACCAGAGAGAAGCGGCTCGCCAAGATCAGGGAAGCAAAAGAAGCGCTGGAGCGCGAGGCCAAAGAGCGAGCATCAGCCGAAGAAGCGATGCGAGCCCAAGAGAAGGCGGAGCAGGAAGCATCCGGGAAGAAGCCTCGCGGCAGAGAGCCGGGGCCCGTAAAGACAGAGCCGGAAGGGAAGGCACAGCGGAACTTCACAGACCCGGAAAGCCGGATAATGAAGGACGCAAAGAAAGCCTTCGTGCAGGCATACAACGGACAAGCTGCGGTAGACGCAGATCATCAGATTGTAGTGGCGTGTGATCTCACGAACCAGGCAGCGGACTCACCGCATCTTAGTGACATGATCGAGGCAATCAAGGAGAACACCGGAAAGAAACCGGAAGAACTATCCGCCGATGCCGGATACTTCAGCAGCGACAACATAGAGATGGTCGAGCAGCAAGGGATCGACGCTTATATACCGCCTGACAGACAACGTCATGGCAAAGAGCCGACGGCGCACTTCCTGCCTTGATCCGGCAAAGCAATCCGCCGCAGATCGCCAGAGAGCAAAGCTCTTGACTCCTCTTGGCCGAAAGATCTACGGGAGGCGGAAGGAGACGGTAGAGCCGGTGTTCGGCCAGATCAAGAGCGCACGGAACTTCCGAGGCTTCCTACTCCGAGGCCTTGCGAAAGCGAAGTCGGAGTGGACGCTTGCGTGTCTTGGGCACAACATGCTGAAGCTATACCGATACGGCGACCGGAAATCGATCTTCGATACGTAGATATATGACCTGGATCAGGCTGATTATCAAGGTACAAGGGGTCTTTACAGACCCTCGCCGGAAATCCGGCGAAAAACACTATCGAACAGCAGCCAGCGCGACCCCGCAGATGGGAAACTCACCCACATAGCGGGGAATTCTCAGACAGGCTGCTAGTCATGTGAGTGGATACCCCAATATCGCTTAGCCAAACCGAGCCGCGCGAGGTCTCTTGCAGGCGATCACCTGGCCGACCACGGCAATCTTTCGGCATGAGCGGTATTCAGGCGCACAGGGGAGGGTGGTCGAGCTGAGGGGTGGCAGAAAGGGTGGGTGGGGGACTGACAAGCAGACCCCCACCGTACTTCGTCCGGGACTCTACAGGGACTCGCGGTTAGCCACCAAACCCGCGGTATATCGTGGTGGACTGGCTGCCGGTCAACACCACAAGCCTGCCGTCCTGGCAACGCAACTTGCTGAACCAGGGGAACCTGAGTCGCTGATTGGTCTTCAGCAGGAATACGTCCGGGCAGCCGGAGAAGAACCGCGATATATAGCTCCCGCCGGTCGCGGCGTTGGGCGCCAGTACGTGCCCCTGCGGGTCAACAAAGCGCACGGCGAGGCACCCGTCAACGTTCTCGTCACACGGGAACGGATACGGGTCCGGAGCGAATAGCTTGTTCTCCGTGACCGAGGAATCGATGTTGATCGGATACTTAAGGAGCGAGCCGGCGAGCCAGGTGAAGTTGCCCGTCTCCGTCAGCCCCTCCGAAACGTGAAGATCGAACACGATCGACCATCCGGGATCCAGAGTCACCCAGAAGAAATGGGGGAGCGTGAAGGGGTTCTCGTCCATGATGATCAGCTTGAAGGTCCTGGTGATCGTCGTAGGGTTCTGGAGTTCGTTCTCCCAGATGTGCAGCATATTCGAAGGCAGTGCGTCAGTGAATTGGACGAACTCCCCGCCCTCAAATGCTCCGGCGAAGGTGGGGGGCTGGCTCCCTACCACCGGATTCGGCGGTGCGGGAATGCCCGGCCATCTGAGCAGCGTGTCATAAGCTCCGTCCGGGTTGAGGTCGAAATGCACGGTGTCGCCGTGCGTCGGCACATGTGCCGCATAGGCCGTCCCAGAGCCCATCAGGGTGGCCAGCGCTGCCACAAGAACCAGTGTCACGAAAACAGACTTTGTCATAGCTTCTCCTCCGAAGAGATTTTGTAGCTCTCTGCGGACCTTGCGCCATTGTGTCTGCAGGTCGTCATGCTTGACGGCCTGCAGGCGAGACAGCGAAGAGTCGCGGCATCCTGCTCGAGCCTACCGGCCTTCCCTGGCCCTTGCCCGTTACCCACCGGCAAGTCTGACGCTTTGATACCCAAATATCGCCTAGCCAAACCGGCCACGCGCAAGGTTCTTTCCGGTGTTGGGAACAGGAATCGCAGGATGCCGTAAGGGGCGCGAATCCGTGGAACCTACGCATGCAACGGAAGCAATCGGATCCAGGCGCAAACTTCGCGGACTGTTTCCGGGTGGCAGAGTGGCGGCATGACTCCTGCGGAGGTGACGACGATCCCTCGATGGTGAGGCAAGGCATCGAGGTCCCGCTCGATCCGAGCGATGATCTCGGACGCCGGCCTCGTCCAGAGCATGGCGTTCGTGCCGCCGATCAGGCACTTGTCGGGACAGGCCGACCGCCCGTCGAGGAGCGTGGTGTTGCCGAGCGTGGGTGACGTGAACGCCTCGAACGCCGCCGCCGAAACCCGCGCGAGGTCGGGGAGCAGGTCCCTGAGGTGGCCGCACATGTGTAGGATCAGCAAACCGCCGGCATCTCGGACGGTTTGGCCACATTCCATCATGACCGGCTTGCAGTACCGGCGGAACTGATCGGGCGAAGTCAGTGTCGTCGAGGTGTTCTCCGTCAGGTAGAAGGCATCGGCGGGACTGTGCTCGGAGATCAGCCGCGTCCGCTCGATGAGCGCCCTCTGCATCGCGTCGAACAGCGCCTCGACCTCATTCGAGTAGTCCGCAAGCAGGAGGTGCGCACCTTCGATCCCCGCAAGCCATTCGACGAACACCATCAGCGGCGTCGTGCCGATGTTGTGCACCGCGAGGGCGTTCTGCCCGATCTCCTCACAGGCGCTCTTGGCTTTCTCAAGACCCTCCGGATTCACCTCATGATGCAGGTCTTCATACCATCGAGTGAGCGTGCGGATGTCCTCCGCGCTCTTGACGGGAAACTCCGCCGGATGCCACGCCTGGGACACCGGATCGTATCGGTGGACCGCCAACGCCGTTCCGATCGGCGTGCGGTACGTCAGCCGCCTGATGTTTCCCTCGACGGTCGTGTCGAGCCAGGTGTCGGACCGGACCTCGCGGATACATTCAGGCAGCCCTATGTGCTGGTCGCTGCCGATGAGATCATGCAGCGCCGGGACCGACAAGTCGCGGAAAGGAACATCCTGCGCTACCGCATACGCCGGGTTGATCTTTGGCCAGAACGGCAGACGGTCGACCGCCTCCATCCGCAGTGCCGCGAGCCATCTCTCTTTCGGGGTTAGCTGTTGGATGTTCGACGTTCGATGTTCGATGTTCGGCTTTTCCCCTTCCGTGTTTTCGTATCCTTCCGTGCTTCCGTGTTCTATCCCCTCGCCTTCGCCAGGAAATCCTGGACCTTGACCGGTTGGCCGGTGTGGCTGCTCTCGATCGCCGCGAAGATCAGCGCTATCGACTGGAGGTTGTCCTCGACGTTCGTCTCCATCGGTTCGCCGCCGTCGAGCCAGCGCACGAACTTCTCGATCAGCCAGGTGTTGGACCACTTCGGCTGCTCGATCAGCGGGATATCGTACGCCACATCTTCTTCGCCCCACTCCTTGTCCGGCTTGTAGGCATATCGCGTCACCTTCCGATGATCGAGGATCAGCGTCGACTTCTCGCACTCTGCGCGGAAGTACTCGTTCGACCAGCCGTTGAGGCAGACCGCGTTCGTCTTCGCGCCCTCATAGAAGCCTCGCGTGCCGTTCTCGAACGACATGATCACCAGGCCCTGGGAGTCGCCCGCGAACTCGCCCCAGACCGGATTCCAGGTCTGCGCGTAGATCGTGTCGCACTTGGCCCCGGCGAAATCGGCCATGATGTCGAGGTGATGGACTGCGCCCTCGACCATCAGCGCATCGGGGATCTCGTGGCGGAACTTGCCCCAGGACGCGAACCGCCGGCAGTCGTGCGTGAACCGGCAGATCAGGTAGTCGAGCGCACCATGCTCCCCCGAGCGGAGTTCCTGGCGCATCGTCGTCTTGTCCTGGTCGAAGCGGTGGCTCATGGTGACGCCCATCTTCTTGCCGGCCTGCTTGACCTTCTCCGCGATACGCACCGACGCCTCAAGCGTGTCGGCGATCGGCTTCTCGGACAGGATGTGCAGGTCGTGCTCGAGGGCAATGTCGACGACGCCCTCGTGGAAGGCCGGCGGCACGACGATCGTGCAGAAGTCGGCCTTGTTCTCGTCGAACGCCTTGCGGATGTCGGTGTAGCACTGATCGTCCCGCAGACCGAGGCCTTCCTTCGCGTTGACGAAGGACTCGGGATTGATGTCGACGGCTGCGACGACCTCGACGAGACCTTCCTCGACGTTCGGTGGCAGGAAGTTCCTGCACCACCACCCTCCGAACCCACCTGTTCCAACCTGAATCATCTTGTATGCCATGTCTGCCTCCTCTTACTCATACTCATACTCATACTCAAACCGGGCCACCGACAACGAATGACTGAACGAATAAACGAATGCTGTCGGCGAGAGGCAATTCGTTTATTCGTTACCCTATTCGTTGTCGGTCGGCAGCACGAGCCTAATACTTACACTCTCTCAATGCATCCGCGAATGCCTGAAGATTCTCCGGATCGCCGTGGAAGAAGTGATCGCTCGGGCAGCAGATATAGCCGCCGTTCGGGCACGCGGCGTGCAGCTCATGAACCATGTCCCTGACGACCTCCGGCGATCCGTGCTCGAAGCCCCGGTTCTGGTCGAACCCGCCGACGAAGAACAGCTTATCTCCCACCAGTTGCTCTGCCAGCGCCAGATCGCAGTCGGCGCCCATGCTCGGCGGAGTCATCGTCTCCAGCCCGTCCGATCCGTTCGCGACGACGAGATCGAGCGTCTTCATCAGGCCGCCGCAGAGGTGGTAGACGACCTTGAACCCGGCGGCATGGAGCGCATCCACCTGCTGTTTATCGTATGGCAGGCAGAACTCCTCGTGGAGTTTCGGGCTGATGACGGTGTTCGATCCTGCGCCGCCACCGATCTCGATCAGGTCGAGCGGAACCTCGCCGGCCATCATCTCGATGATCTTCACCTGCTTCGCGACCATCGCCCGCTCGACGTGATGGACCCATTCCGGCTCATCGATGGCGAACATGATCGCCTCCTGAGTGCCGACCATGAAGCAGAAGCTCTGCCACGCGCCGACCTGGCCGTAGCCCCAAATGCCGCCCCTGACGATCCCTCTGTCACCGAGCCTGTCCAGGCAGGCTCTCACCGGCGAGCCGTCCACGCCGGTCGGAACCGGGAAGTACCTGTCGAACAACTCGAAATCCTGCTTGGTCTTGATGAGATGTTCCGTGACCCAGCCGGTAATCTCGTTCGCCGAGCCGCTCGTGCGCAGGTCGCCGCCGGGGGTCTTGATCACGTCGATCCAGCTCCGGACGCCGTCCGCGTCGGTGCCGAGGTCGGTATGCTCGTCCTGCCAGTTCGCGAGGTCACGCTCGTCGTACGACATACCAGGCCCGGCGTAGATCGCCATGTCGAGCCCAAACCGCTCGTATGCCTGATACTGGTCGACGCCGTCGAGGTAGGTCTTGAGGTAGTACGGCATCCAGCAGTGAACCTGTCCCGGCAGGCGATCGGGTTTGCCGTTGTTGATTGCGGTGAGCATTCGTTCGCGACTATTCATTCTGTGGTGACCTTCAGCAATGCGTTCCTCAAATATATCAGCAAATGGTTGTTTGTTTTCTATGCCGGATCGAGTCCCGCTCTATGTTACCAGATTGTCCAAGGCGCCCAGCGCTAGGAGAGCCGCCCCATAGCCTCAACGATGCCTGCCCTCCAATACTGCCATCAAGTATGCAAGGCCGAAGTACAATCCACCCAAGATGACAGAGAACAAAGCAATCCAGAGTCCTCCGTATTCGAGTGGAATGCTCGTCACTGGAATGTGAAAGTGATTCCACAAGTCATAACCAAAGCGGGCAACGCCGATGAGCGCCCCTAGCAAACAGAACAACATGATGAGAATGCATACTTGTATGACGCCGGTTGCCATGCCAATGAGTGTTTCTTTGAAATCGCTTCTCTCCAATACTGCCATCAAGAAGGCAAGACCAAAGCACAATCCGCCCAAGATGACAGAGGGCAAAGCCATCCAAAGTCCTCTGTATTCGAGTGGAATGCCCGCTTCTGCTGGAATGTGAAAGTGATTCCACAAGTCAAGACCAAAGCCGAAGAGGCCAGTAAAGGCCGGCAGCAGGCAGCCAAACGCGATGAAAATGCATAGTTGCTGCAAGATGCTTTTCATACTTTGTCACCGCAGGTTCTCGGGGCTGCTATTCGATGGGCCAATGCTTCGCCCCTACACTCGCTCGGTCTTCGGCTCGGCGGGGCCGTGTGTGTGCTCCCAGAGGTGGCCGGGCCGCTTCGCGCCTTCGATGGTGGTCTCGAAGAAGACCGCCGCTCCAGATTCGATCACGCGCTGGACGTCGTGATGATGGCCCATCCCGGTGACCACGCAGTCGCCCGGCCCGACCTCAAAGAACTTGCCCTCCGAGACGGCGATGCACCGGGCGCTGAAGAAGATCCAGTACTCATCGCAGTCGTGGAAATGGTTGTCGAAGCAGGTGGTCTTCGGGTATGGTACCGGGTCGCCGCCGTCCTTCGGATCCTCGACGTTCCACACGGGGAAGATCCCCGAGCCGCCAACCTCATCGCCCCATCGGCCGCACATTCGCACGAGGGTGACTTCTTCGGTGACATCGGACACCTCGAAATGAGCGCCCGGTGTGAGGTCGATGTTCGCGTTCGGTCCGGCATCGATCACCTGGCCGCCGAACGCGATCCGGCACTTCCCGCCGCAGACTATCACCTTCTCCTTCTCGCCGACCCGCTCGAAGACCTTGGTCTCGCCGGGCGCGAGCTTCGTGATGTCGAAGTACTCCATCTCGCACCACGCAGGCGCGAGCCCCTTACCGGACTTGAAAACGGGCATTGCTTGTTTCCTCCATTAAACATCAGCGGATACAGACGGCCGCTGATCAGGTCCCAGACTTACCACCAACCGCCACCAGCAGACCCACACGATAACTCTCGAAACCAGCGTGATTACGGCCAATGCCATCAAGGGAGTGTCCCGATACGGAGACAGGAACGCCCAAGTAGGCGGCATCATGGCCGCCAGGATTACAATAAAAGCAACGACGATATAACCACTCTTGGCGGAGTTGGAAGGCAGTTTACTGAACCATATCCGAATCCACCAAGACAGGAGGCCAACACCTGACATGCAGGCGAAGAATTGCCCTGTGATGAATTGCTTGCCTGGCCCGATCCCAAACAGAAGCAGAATGATATCCCAACCAGTCAGCCACACGCACAGCAACGTGGTATGTACAAGGTACAGGATCCGCATTCCTCTTGTTTACTCCTCAGAGCTGGTGGTCATCCCCATCCGCCTTGATGTGCCCGATGACTTTCTCGCCGTTCATGAATTCGATGCGGCCCTCCCGGTAGCGGACCCGGACCTTGCCGTCGTTGTCGAGGGCGATCTCGTTCCCGTGCATGTGGATTCCGACATCGAACTTCGCGGGCAGGTCGATCCCGACCGGGCCGTTGCTCTCCAGGGAGATCTGCTTCTTGAAGATCGCGCCCGAGCCGTTGCCGTTGTTCTTGATGACCAGGCCGCCCAGGCACGGCTGGGGCCCGCACGCCATGATGTTGATGCCGTAGACCCAGGACTCCTCTGGGCCGGTGTAGTCGTTGCTCATCTCGACGTTCACCCCGAGGCCGACCGCGCGGTTGTGACAGAAGACCTCGGAGTGCAGACCGGCCGACCATCCGGGGCCATGCTTGTGAAGCCGCGAGCACATGACGCACGCGTCGCCTGCCTCATGGTGAGTCGAGAGGCCGGCATAGATGGTCCAGGGGTACGAGTTCTTGCCCTTCTCCTCGTGCATGAGCGAGAGGATCTCGTGGGTCATCGCGCGCCCGTTGTTGTCGTCGGAGCGCTCGAATCGGATCATGGTGTCGAGCGGCTCCATCGGCGGGCGGCCCTTGTAGACGCTGCTCTTGAGGACCTGGCCCTCGGTCGTGAGCGGCCCCTCCTCAGTCGGCGGCTTCTCATCGGCGGCGAACGCCTTCTTTCCCAGCAGACCGCCCGCGAGTGCGAGCAGCCCTTTCACGATGAAGTTTCTGCGGTGTGATGTGTCCATTGTTTTCCTCCGATAGATGGCCAACGGGGCGAAGCATTGGCGATGCGAGTCCGACACTCGGTGCTATTCGATGGGCCAATGCTTCGCCCCTACAGTTGCTGATATCTATCCGTTCATCCGTTCCAAATCCGTTGACCGCATCTGCGCACGATAGGGAGCGGCTTATCCTCGGGCCAGGGGACCTCGTATGGGATCCCCGGCAGGAGGTCGAAGACGTCGTCCGCGATCGGCGACTCGCAGTCGGGGTCGAGGCAGACCGCCCAGACGAAGGTCGGCGACGTGAACACCGCCATATCTCCCCGGCGCTCGACCGATATCTGTGGCTCGGCCCACTTCAGATCCTTGAACCGCGTGACAAAGACTCTGTTCTGGGCGACCGTCCGGCCTTCCTGCTGCAGGAGGGCGAATGCGCCGGATGAATCCTCGCCGAGCGACTTCCATCGCTCGATCGGTATCTCGCCGATCACGGTCGATGCGTTCGCCGGGAGCGTGACCGCGCAACCCTCACCCCCATCGATCTCAGGCGACTCCGTCGCCGGCGGCCGGCGACGGAGTCGCCTGAGATCATCGTTGGGGATGGAGTTGGACTCCATCCCCTCAGTCTCTTGGGGATGGAGTCCAACTCCATCCCCAGCGATCGTTTTTCCGTCGAGGCGGAAGAGGCCGAAGCGGGCCTCGCCGATCCAGGGCTCGGGCGTGTCGTTGACGCCGAAGATGCGGACCGTGTCGCCGTCGACCACTGGGATCACGTTCACCGGCGCGAATGCCCTTCGGACCGGGTGATACGCAAGCTTCCGGCGGAGGTAGTAGTCGACGATCGTCCACCCGTGGCTCGCGGGCCAGCAGTCGTTGTACATCCAGAAGATCGCCGATGACGAGCTGAACATCCGCCGGCGGAAGTTGTTGCTATACTCCTGCAGACCCTCCGCCTGGAGTATCCCGCTGTAGAAGCAGTAGTCCTCGAAACTAAGGTCATCGACCGTGAGGCCGAGCCACCGCTCGATCGCATCGTAACACACACCCGACGCCTGCCAGTAGTTGCAGGCGTTGTCGTGGAACTCCCATGAGGGCGAGAAGACGCGCCGCTGACCCTCGGGGAGGAACTGCTTCAGGGTCGCCATTGATGTTGCGCCGAGCACGCCGCCCTCGTTCGGGAAGCGGCTGACATCCTTCCGATACTCCCAGAAGTCGCTCTTCCCCGCGCCGAGCGAGACGTGCCAGGGATGCTGGTCGCCGGTCGTCGGATCGGTCGGATGCCGAGTATCGGTCGAGTAGGGCGAACTCGGCCAGTATGGGCGCGACGGGTCCTCGGCACTCAGGATGCGCGGAATCTCCATGTGATAGAGCGCGTAGTCGGGATGCGGGTGATTGCGGTCGTACCCCCACGACCATGCGGCCCACTCCAGCTCGTTGTTCCCGCACCAGACGAGCAGGCTCGGGATGCGGCGAGAGGTCGCGGACCTGATATGTGATCTCGCGGCGGACGTTCTGCAGGAACTCGGCGTCGTCGCTCGGATACTTGGCGCAGGCGAAGATGAAGTCGTGCCAGACGAGCACTCCCATTTCGTCGCAGGCGTCGAGGAAGTCGTGATCGGCATAGAGCCCGCCTCCCCAGACGCGCAGCGCGTTGAAGTTGGCATCGACCGCCAGTTGGACGAGCTTGCGGTAGTGCTTGGCATCGGGCCGAGCGTAGATCATGTCCGGCGGGACCCAGTTGCCTCCCTTGGCGAAGATCGGGCGGCCGTTGACCTCGAGGATGAAGTACTCGCCGGCCTCGGGGTGCTGATCCTGGTTGATCTTGATGCTCCGTATGCCGGTCCGCCTGGTGGCCCGATCGACGACTGCTCCATCCACAATCAACTCGCACTCGACGGTGTACAACGGCTGGTCGCCGTGAGGGATCGGCCACCACAGCTTCGGATCGGCGATCTCGACCGAGACGTCCTGGCGTGAGATGCCGGCCGGTAGTTCGACCTCGGCCCTCGCCGCCGCCCCCGCCGTTCGGGAGGGAGTTGGACTCCCTCCCGCAAGACTAGACTGGGAGTTCAACTCCCCCTGTAGTTCTGCGGGAGGGAGTCCAACTCCCTCCCGAACGGTGGGGGCGAGGGTAGCCTCTGAGACACGGACTCGCACAACTGCCTGTGCCGCCTCGGGGCTGTCGACGAACACGTGGGCGTGGATGCGGGCGGTCGAGTGGTCGGCCGAAAGCTCGGGGTAGACCGCGACCGCGTCGATCCGTGGGGCTCCGGTCCACTCGAGGCGGACCGGACGCCAGATGCCGACGTTGATCAGGCGCGGACTCCAGTCCCACGAGAACGAGTTCTGGCACTTCCGGAGCCAGGGGCGCTTCGTGAGCTGGTTCTCAAGGCCGGTAGCATATCCCGCCCCCTGCTTCTCCGCGACCGAATAGAGCCCGCTCTCGATCCTCACCGCAAGCACATTCTCGGAGAGCAGCTTGCCGGTGACATCGAGTCGGCAGGGGACGAAGCAGTTGTCGTGCTTCCCGACCTCCTCGCCGTTGAGGTAGATGACCGCATTGAGATCGAGGCCCTCAAAGACGAGCCATGCGCGCTGGGAGAGCGACTCCTCGGGCGCATCGAACCGGGTGCGGTAGACCCAGACCTGCTCCTCGACCCAGCGCGCCGCCTGCGCGTTCAGTCCGACGTTGCAGTCCTGAATCAGCCCCTCGCGCTCCAGGTCGAGGTGGACCTCGCCGGGGACGCGGGCATTGATGAATATGCGTTCGTCGGCGTCAGGGCCGATGTAACTCTCGGGCCGACCGTGCTGGCCGTCGAAGCCTCTCAGTTTCCAGACGCCGTTCAGACTCAGTGATGAAAGCATGGGAACTCCTCCGCTGGTTTCTCGGGATGATTCTACTCCGCCGGAACGCTGAGTGCAAGGGGAGGCGATGTCATTCTGAGCATGTTACTGCATCGCCAACGCAGCTATTTCCTCCGCAGAGCACACCGTCATTCACCGGCGAACTCAGGACTGACGGTGGGTGCCTTCCTAGAAGCCGAGCGAAACGCAACTCCTTGGGCCGAAAGGTGTCTAATGTTGCAGAGGTATGGTATATTGAGGCAGGCGGGCCAGGCAACTTGGGGTCTACCACTCTCTCAGGGGGTATATTCGCATGGATCCAGTCGCAGCAACAGCCGGAATGCTATCTACGCTTTGGTGGGTCATAGTGTTTGCCGCCGTGATCCTGATTCTTCCGTCCATCCGGGTGATCGGTCCGACCGAAGTCGGGCTGGTCACAAAACGGTTTGGCTTCAGAAAGCTGTCCGAAGACAACCCGATCGCTTTTGAAGGAGAAGCCGGCTACGAGGCCGATCTTCTGATGCCCGGGTGGCGCTGGAAGTTCTGGATTCTCTACACGGTCAGCAAGTTTCCGTGGGTGGAGATACCCGCCGGCGAGATCGGGGTCGTAGTCGCCCAGGTTGGACGACCACTGCCGATCGGCGCGAAATCCGCGGTCTACAACGAGGCCTTCGGCAACTTCAGCGATCTGCGGAGCTTCGTCGAAAAAGGCGGGCAGAAGGGCGTTCAGCGGCCGGTCCTGCCTCCGGGGTCACTGCTCCCGATCCATCCGGTCGGCTTCCTGGTGATCACCAAGCGTCAGGCCTACGGTCTGGCAGTCAGCCCGGAACTCCGGAACTTCAAGGGAACCCTCGGCCCGCTCAACTTCGGCCTGGATCCGGAGAGATTGAACCTGGTCCGCATCCAGCCCGCGACCGTCGGCCCGGAAAACCAGATTCGTGACATGGTCGGCATAGTCACCACCTATGAGGGCGAACCCCTGCCCGAGGGAGCGATCGCCAGCCGCCTGGGAGGTTTCACCGACATTCAGGCCAAGGAAGCCGCGGGAGAGATTCAGGACGCGACCCTCATCGAGGCCGTGCTCGGCAACAAGAACGATCTCCACAACAACTACCAGGACTACCAGGCGTTCCTGGACAATGGCGGGCGGATCGGACTCCAGCATGATCCGTTGCTGTACGGTGCGTTTGCGCTCAACCCGTTTCTCGTGAGCGTCGAACTCGTGCCGATGCTCGTTGTCGAGCAGGGAGAGGTCGCCGTTATCAAGGCCTACGTCGGGCTGGCGACGGAAGACACCTCGGGTCCGGACTTCAAGTTCGGGAGCCTCGTGCGGCCGGGCCACCGAGGGATCTGGCAGGAACCGCTGAGGACGGGCAAGTTCCCGATCAACCCGCGCTGCTACCAGGCCGAGATCGTGCCCACGCTCATCCTGACTCTGAACTGGGCGGAAGTGATCTCTTCGGCCCACAGACTGGACGCCCGGCTCGAATCGATCGAGGCCAAGAGCCGTGAGGGATTCGTCTTCACGATCGACCTGCAGGTCCAGATCCACGTTCCCGACACCAAAGCGCCAAAGGTCATTTCCAGCGTGGGGACGATGCAGAACCTGGTCGACGAGGTCCTTCAGGCGGTCGTCGGCAACTACTTCCGCAACAAGCTGCAGAGCATGCCGGCGGTCGACTTCATCGAGTCGCGTGACAAGGTGCAGCAGGACGCCTTCGAGTTGATAGCGGATCAGATCTCGCAGTATCAGGTCGAGACCAAGGGCGTCTTCATCCAGGATGTCGTCCTCCCGCCGACCCTCGTGGATGTGTTGACCCAGAGAGAGATCGCGAACCAGCAGATCGAGACGCTCAAGAAGCAGCGAGCCTCCCAGGAGGAGAGAATCTCGATGGAGCAGGCGAAGGGCACGGCCGACATGCAGGCGCAGTTGGCGAAGTCGGCCGTAAACGTCGACATCTTCACCAACCAGGCGGACGCGCGCAAGGCCGAGGCTGATGGTGAGGCGACCTACATCCGCGAGACCGGTAAGGCCAAGGGCGCGGAGGTCGAAGCTGTCGGTCTGGCGCGAGCGAAGGCCTATGAGCAGCAGGTTAAGGCCCTGGGTCAGAATCCGACTGCGCTGGTCAACGCGATCAACGCGCTGGCGGAGAAGGGGATCAAGATCGTGCCGGAGACCCTTGTTGCCGGCGGAGGAGGAGCGATCGACGGCCTCGCGGCCACGATGATGGGATGGCTCAGCAGAGGCTCCGGCGGGAGTCCGTCTCCCATCGAGCCGCCATCGAAGCCCGCACCGATGGCGACACCGGAACCACCGCTGGTCACGATCGTCGCCGAAGAGCCCGATGTCATGGCCTCTCCGCCGCCTCCACCCATGCCGACCGGGGAGGAGCAGCAGCCTCCCGCGTGAGGACGCAATGACCCCGTGCTGTAGGGGCGCGCCTCGTGCCACCCGTAGACGTCTAAGGCCGCCGGGACTCGAGTCCCGGCGGCCTTCTCATGGCATACAAAGGTGAGACGGGCAGACGGCTATGCCCTGCGCCGTCTGAACCCGAGAAGCGAACCCGCGCCGCTAAGCAGCACCAGGAAGGAGGAGGGCTCGGGAACCGCGGAGACGCGGAAACCGATATGGTCGCCCTCGCCCGACGGGGTGGTGGCGAAGTTTCCGAACGATGCCGGGAGGTAGTCGCTGTTGTGGTTGTACGCACCGCCGCGTATGCCGCGAGCAGCGAAATCCGCATACTGGGCTGTAACACCCTCGTTCCACTCAAACAAGTTTCCGCCCTGGTCAAACGTGCCGTAGGGACTCTCGGAGTTCTGGAACTCGCCGACCTCGGTCCGATAATACGGATCGCCGATCAAGTAGCCATCAGCATAATAGTTGGCGTTGTTGCCGGAGGTATCGTCCAAGTCCCGCCCCGGAATCTCGTCGCTCCGGGTGGGATAGTTCCAGTAACCGGCGTTGGGGCCGCCGCCCTTGTAGTAAGCGGCCTTATACCACTCGTCCTCGCTTGTCAGTGCCCACTTGGCCCCAGCGTTGCGCTGGATGGCGCCGCCATTGGTGCCGTTGTAGCCATTCAGTGTGTATGCGCCGTCCTCAGTGTCGCCATTGCCCTGCCCGTTACCCAGCCAGTTGGCGAAACGCAGGCAGTCCCAATAGCTCACTAGGTTCACTGGTCTGTTCGCCCAGTCGGATGCCACGCTGTAGCTGTAGTTGCCTGAGAGGCCGGTGCGCTTGATGTCGCAGCCCCATGTCCAAGCGTCCGTGTCCATGCCGAGGTGGTACAGTCCGTAGTCGTCCGTCTTTGCCTTGGCGTTGAGGAACGCAGTGTACTGCGCGGCGGTCACTTCGTACTTGCCGATGCTGTAGTCGTAGCCCACCGAGCCGTAGCTTTGACCATGGTAGCGGGTATCCGGGGCGTTCCCCGCGTCGCCGACGGGAACGGTCTCGATCGTGATGGCCGCCTGAGCGGCTAATCCCATGCTCAGCAGCACGATGGCTGCCGCAAGTGCGAATACCCTTTTCATCTTCTTCTCCTCCAATGTGTTGTGTGTTGGACACGCGGAATCTGCTACCCGCTTTCGGCAAACGGCTACGCCCGACGCCTTCTCATGCCCAAGAGTCCTACTAGCCCACCAGCCAATGCAATGAGTGATGATGGCTCAGGGACTGCGGAGACGCGGAAGCCATAGGACAGGCACTCAAGCGTCGGGTTGTTGTAATTGTACACCGATGCCTCGCGGGTGAGGGCACCGTAGACATCGGCGAACGAACCGCCACCGACACCGCGAGCAACGTGACTCCCGCTGATTAATGGTATGGTATCGTTCCACTCCCATACGTTGCCCATCATATCTTTCGTGCCATTCTGCTCCAGAGCGCCATTGACGGTTCCGTCCCAGGTAGAACCAATGGCAGAACTGTAGTTGGAATCTGTTCCTGGAGCCGGCGCAGTGTTCGCGCCGTTAGCATATAGAGAGTACATGCCGTCACCCTTATAGTAGGCAGCCTTATACCACTCGTCCCTGCTCGTCACTGCCCAAGTCGCTGCGGCGCTGCGCTGGATCGTGCGGCCATCGGTGCCGTTGTAGCCGCCCAGAATGTATGTGCCGGTCTCGGTGTCACCGGTGCCCTGGCCGTTAGCAAGCCAGTTCGCAAAACGGCAGGAATCCCAGAAGCTTACGTAGTTGACCGGCCTGTTACCCCAGGCGGCCACATCTCCACTGGAGCCACTCCCGACCGAATACGAGTAGCTGCCAGAGACTCCGCTGCGCTGGATGTTGCAGCCCAAGTAGCCGCTGCCTGTGGCGGCCATAAAGGAACTCCACATTCCATAAGGGTCGGACTGCGCCTTGTGGTTCAGGAAATCAGCATACTGTGCGGTGGTGACCTCATACTTGCCGATGTTGTAGGTGTAGCTCACCGAGCCGTAGCCGGCGTCGAACGAGTCAGCCGCATTTCCCGGATCCCCCACTGAGACGGTGTCAATGACGACGGCCTGAGCAAGGCTACCCATGCACAGCAGCGCGATGGCTGCCGTTACTGCGAATGTCTTCTTCATCTTCTTCTCCTCCATTGTGTTGCGTGTTGGACACGCCAAGTCCAAGAGGGCTATGCCCTGCGCCGCCTTATGCCGAGAAGCGATATCAAACCACCGGCCAATGCGATGAGCGACGACGGCTCGGGGACAGGAGTAACTTGGGAGACACGGAACCCGAGAAAGCTGGTCTCGTAGGTCGGGCCGCCGCCGCTGCTGCGGTCCGATGCTATCATGTTGCTGTCGTAGAGGTTGAACGAACTGCCGCGCAAACCGCGCATGTTGGCATCGAGGCCATAGAACAACGTCTCATTCCACTCCCAGACGTTGCCGCCCTGATCGAATGTGCCGTAGGCGCTGGCTGAGTTCTCAAACTCGCCGACTTGGGTGGTATAGTAGGGCGCGCCGATGGTGTAGCTGTAGGGGTAGGCAAGGTAGTTCGCGTGGTTGCCGGGGTCGGTGTACCCGTCGGAACCCACGCTGCTCGGCGCGCTGTTGCTCCTGGTGGGAAACAGCCAGTAGCCTGCATTCGGTCCACCGCCCTTGTAGTAGGCAGCCTTATACCACTCATCCTCGTTCGTCACAGCCCACTTCGCCCCGGCGTTTCTCCGGATCGTGCGGCCGTCAGCCTCGTTGCAGCCTGTCAGCGTGTATGCGCCGGTCTCCGTGTCGCCACTGCCCTGGCCGTTACCCAGCCAGTTGACGAAACGGCAGGCGTCCCAGAAGCTCACGTGGGTGACGGGCCTGTTCGCCCGGTCGTTAGCCACAGTGTATACGTAGGGGTCGATCACTGTGCCGCCCCCGCTGCGCTGGATGCTGCCCGCGCCGGCGTACAGCCCATGTGGCTCGTCGGCATACTTGGCTTTGTTGTTCAGGAAGTCGGCATACTGCTTGGCGGTTACTTCATACTTGCCGATGTTGTAGGTGTAGGACACCGAGCCGCATACTCTGGCGCCTGAGACCTGACCGGCGTTTCCCGGATCGCCGACAGTGACCGTTTCCAGGTTCGTGAACCCACTGCCCAGGTTGAACACGTTCGCCTGAGCGGCCAATCCCATGCTCAGCAGCACGATGGCTGCCGTTACTGCAAATACCTTTTTCATCTTCTTTCTCCTCTGGAGTTTTGTATGTTGGATACGTTGTGTCTACCGCCCGCTTTCGGCAGAGGGCTATGCCCTGCGCCGTCTCATGCCCATGAGTCCCACCAGTCCCCCAGCCAATCCGATGAGCGATGACGGCTCAGGAACTGCGGAGACACGGAACCGATATTCTCGACCTCGTATGTCGGCTCGAAGATGCGGCCGCGGATCGCTGCCCGAGGGCTGGGGTCGCCGGTGTTGAACGCACCGCCGCGCAGGCCGCGATTGACACTGCTCACTATGGCCTCATTCCACTCCCAGACATTGCCGCCTTGGTCGAACGTGCCATATGGGCTGGGATGCGCGTAAGATCCGACGTCAGTTGTGTGCCCAACGGAACCGGCGTAGTTCACCATGCCGGCGTTGATAGAGTCGTTCTGAGTGGGATAGCGCCAGTATCCGGCGTTGGGTCCGCCGCCCTTGTAGTAGGCCGCCTTGTACCACTCGTCCTCGCTGGTCACCGCCCATGTCGCCCCGGCATTGCGGGTAATCGTGTTGTTCGTGATGCCGTCGGCGGTCAGAGTGTATGCGCCCGTTTCGGTGGAGCCGTTGCCCTGGCCGTTGGCAAGCCAGTTGGCGAACCGGCAGGAGTCCCAGAAGCTCACAAAGTTGACCGGGCGGTTGGCATAACCACCTGCCACGCTGTAGGAGTAGCTGCCGGGAGTGCCGTCCTGCTGGATCTTGCAGCCGGTGGAACTGCTCCACATGTCGCTGCTGTACAACCCGTGGGGGTCTGACACACTTGCCTTGGCGTTGAGGAACGCGGTGTACTGTCCGGCGGTTACTTCATACTTGCCGATGTTGTAGTTGTAGCCTACGGAGCCGCATATCCGATCCACGCCGGCGCCGCCCTGCACACTCGCGCCTGCAAGCTCACCGTTATTGCCCACGTCACCAACGGGAACGGTCTCGATAGTGATGTTCGCCTGAGCGGCTAATCCCATGCTCAGCAGCACGATGGCTGCCGTTACTGCGAATAGCTTTTTCATCTTCTTTCTCCTTTGGTGTATTGTGTGTTGGTCGCGCGGAGTCTATTGCCCCGCTTTCGGCAGAGGGCTATGCCGTGCGCCGTCTCATCCCCAGAAGCGATATCAAACCACCGGCCAATGCGATGAGCGATGACGGCTCGGGGACAGCGGAGACGCGGAATCCGAAAGTGTACTCCTCGAACGACGGGTAGTTGTAGCCGCGATACAATGCCTGGAGGGTGCTGCTGTAGCTGCCGCCGAACGAACCGCCGCGCAGGCCGCGACAAACGTAATCCGAGGCTTCGTCTACAATCGCCTCGTTCCACTCAAACACGTTCCCGCCCTGGTCGAATGTGCCGTAGGCGCTCGCCGAGTTCTCAAACTCACCCACATTGGTTCGGTAATACGGACTGCCGATGCTAAAGTCGTTGAGGGACGGGCAGTAGTTGGCGCTGTTGCCAGGGTCTGTGGCCAGCACCTGATTTGCCGGCGCGGTGTCGCTCTGGGTCTCATACAGCCAGTACCCGGCGCTGGTACTGCCGCCCTTATAGTGTGCAGCCTTATACCACTCGTCCTCGCTTGTCACAGCCCACTTCCAATCCGCGTTGCGGTGGATGGTGCGGCCATCAGGGCCATTGTAGCCGTCCAGAGTGTATGCGCCCGTCTCGGTGGAGCCGGCCGCCTTGGCCGTTACCCAGCCAGTTGGCAAATCGGCAGGAGTCCCAAAAGCTAACGTAGTTCACGGGCCTGTTCGCCCAGTCGGACGCCACAGTGTAGCTGTAAGGATCGGCCTCTGTGCCGCCTCCGCTGCGCTTGATATTGCAGCCGTACATATGGTTGGCCGTGTCCATATTCGTGTTGTATAGCCCGTGGTCGTCCGTCTTTGCCTTGGCGTTGAGGAACGCGGTGTACTGTCCGGCTGTCACCTCATACTTGCCGATATTGTAGTTGTAGCTCACAAAGCCGCATATCCGATCAGAGCCGAAGCCACCCGCGCCCGCGCCCGAAAGCTCGCCGGCGTTTCCCGCGTTACCAACGGGAACGGTCTCTATCGTGATCGCCGCCTGAGCGGCTAGTCCCATGCTCAGCAGCACGATGGCTGCGGTTACTGCGAATGTCTTCTTCATCTTCTTTCTCCTTTGTCTTGTAGTGGGCGGCTGCTCTAAGGCAGCCTGCCATGATCTCTCAACTGAAAGCTGATAGCCAGTCTACCTCCGCCTCCTCCACATGAGACCGCCCAGCCCGCCGATGCCGCTGAGCAGTACCAGGAGAGAGGAAGGCTCAGGAACCGCGGAGACGCGGAACCCGACCTGGTCATACTCGGTCGCCGGCATGCCGCCCAATCGCATCCCTGCCGGGAGGTAGACGCTGCTGTGGTCGTACGCACCACCACGTATGCCGCGATCGGCGTAATCCGCATACTGCGCCGTAACAGCCTCGTTCCACTCAAACACGTTGCCGCATTGGTCAAACGTGCCGTAGGCGCTCGCAGAGTTCTCGAACTCGCCTGCGTTCGTGCGATAATATGGGCTGCCTATGCCAAACGTGCCGTAGTCGTTCATGACGTAGGCGTAGTTGGCGCTGTTGCCGGGGTCTGTGCCGAGCACCTGGTTGGCCGGAGCAATGTCGCTCTGGGTGGCATAGTTCCAGTAACCGGCGTTGGTACCCCCCTTGTAGTAAGCAGCCTTATACCACTCGTCCTCGCTTGTCAGTGCCCACTTCGCCCCAGCGTTGCGCTGGATCGCGCCACCACCACCGCCGATGTAGCCATTCAGCGTGTATGCGCCGTTCTCAGTGTCGCCGTCGCCCTGCCCGTTACCCAGCCAGTTGACGAAACGCAGGCAGTCCCAATAGCTCACTAGGTTCACAGGTCTGTTCGCCCAGTCGGATGCCACGCTGTAGCTGTAGTTGCCTGAGAGGCCGGTGCGCTTGATATTGCAGCCCCATGTCCAGGCGTCCGTGTCCATGCCGAGGTTGTACAGCCCGTGGTCGTCCGTCTTTGCCTTGGCGTTGAGGAACGCGGTGTACTGACCGGCGGTCACTTCGTACTTGCCGATGTTGTAGTTGTAGCCCACCGAACCGTAGCCCGGCGTCGAGTACCGCGTGTCGGGCGCGTTTCCCGGATCGCCGACGGGAACGGTCTCGATCGTGATGGCCGCCTGGGCGGCTAATCCCATACCCAGCAGCGCAAGCACTGCTGCTACTGCGAATACCTTTTTCATCTTCTTTCCTCCATTGTTTGTAGTGGGCGGCTGCTCTGAGGCAGCCTGCCATTAGCGCTCAACTGAAAACTGATCACTGGGGACCGACAGTTAGCCTACCTCCACCTCCTCCACATCAGACCACCGATGCCACCGAGCAGCACCGGGAGGGAGGGTTCTTCGGGAACAACTTGGGAGACGGGGAACCCGACATAGCCGCTGCTCTCGGACGTCGGGGAGTAATCGATAGCGCGGTTCGAGGCTTGGAGGTCGTTGTGGATGATGTGGAACGAACCACCACGAACGCCGCCCACGGGGATGGTTTCGATGGTGGTGTTTGCCTGAGCGAGGCTGCCTAGGCGCAGCAGAGCAAACGCCGCGGTTGCGGCGAATACCTGTTTCATCTCTTTCTCCTCCATTGCGCTGCAACGGGCGGCTGCTCTACGGCAGCCTGCCCTTAGTCACAGTTTGTACCATTTTGCACAGCCCTGCCCGGTTCGTCAAGCACTAGTATGCACATTATACGGGAACTGAGCGTGACTGCGCTCAAAAACTGGTACTATTACCTGGTTGGCATCCGGAGGGGAGATGGCCGATGGGGGACTGGTCTTGATCAGCCATCCTGAGTGCTGTCATTCTGAGCAACGAACCGCGCAGAACGCGGTTATTTCCAGCAGAAAACGCCGATCCCCCGACGACGGGAGTCGTCAGGGGATCGGCGTTTTCTTAGGAGCGGAGCGAGGAATCTGTTTCCGCAGGGCCAGATTCTTCGCTCCGCTCAGAATGACAATCGGGGTCGTCAGTTCTTCTGATCGGCCGCCAGACGGTCGCGGTAGAACTTGACTCGGGCCTCCGCGTCTGATGCGCCCCAGACCTCACGGAAGAAGGTGATCTTCTCCCTCGCGACGGTCTCCGCGAACTCCTCTACGAGCCGGTCGTAGTCGACGCCCGCGCGCCTGGTTCCCGGCTGAAGCGTCCCCTGATCGGTCGTGAACCCGAGGCCCTGGGACAGCTCCGTGTAGATGATCGGGAGCTTCGCCAGCTTCACCCTGCGAGCGATCTCGGGGTCATCGGCGAGCTTCTCGGCCTCGGCGAAGAGCTTGAACGACTGGGCCAGGAAGTCCTTCGAGAGGAACGCGATGTCCGGCCGGTAACGAATATGATCCATCAACGGGTTCTCGGCGGCGTTGGTGTGCGGCTTCTTGTGGTATGCCGTCCACATATCCCACAGCAGGTCGTTGTACTGCCATATCGGCTCGGCGGCGGACCCGTAGTAGCCGTAGATGAAGTCGCGCATCAACTCGCGGGTGTCGAGCGAGGGGTCCCAGAGCTGCTTCCCCCAGACCCAGCACCGAAGCGAGACGTTGTCCGACCCCGGGCTCTGGTACGCGCCCTGGAGCATGATCCCCCGCGCGTTGTGCTCGATGTACCACCGGATGTCCGGCGTCACGACCTGCATGTTCGGCATCGGGAGCGAGTAGTGGCTGAAGTTCGACGTGTAGTCCCAGATGTGCATCGTCGCGCCGATCGCCGCCCACGCCTTCATCGCGGTCTGGAAGCTCGACGTCTCGGTGACGAGGAGGAACGGCGTCCCCCAGGCGTGGCTGTCGGTGCATAGCTGGATGGCGACGTTGTCCCTCGGTTTGATGGTCTTCGGCGGCATGAACGTGCCGAGGTAGGCAAGCGTCGATATCTTCACATTCGGGAAATCCGCGCGGATCGCGTCGGCGACCGAGTTGACGAACTTGATGAGCGTCCCCGACTTCGACCCCTCGGCGTCGTCGATCGCCTTGCAGTTGACGCACTCACAGTAACCCTGCGCGTCGTTCGGCGACACGCTGATGATCTCGCTGTGAGGCTTCTCCTTCAGAATCTCCTTCACGCGCGCGATGACGATCGTCAACACGTCGGCATTGGTGAGACAAAGCTGGACCGGATTGCGCGCGCCGTTCAGCTCCGAGTAGTATTCGGGATGCTCCTTGAAGTACTTCGCCTGCGGGACGAGCGTCTCGTAGGTGTGAACGAACAGGGCGTAGTCGATGTTCCCACCGAACTCCTCCGGAATGGCCGCCGACGGGGAGTTCGTCCGGTTTCTGAGCGACCACGTGCCGTCGAATGCGTCCCAGTAGAAGGGATCGCGGATCTCGAGGACGGGCATGAACCGCCTCGGCACGGGCTTGAACTTGAGGTCGCGCACATGTGGGACGGTGTGCGAAGTCCGATCGTACCAGCGGCAGCCCAAATCCTCCTCCAGGAGCGCGTAGACCGCATTGATCGGGCCGCGCGTCTTCCCGCCGAGCAGGTAGAGGGTCTTGCCCTTGACCGCAATCGCGTAGCCCTCGTTGCCCAGGTCCGCATCCGCATCGGGGAGGTTCGCCTTGCTCAGAAGGTCGGTTCGGCCGATGCTGATCTCTCTGCCGGTGGGCCGATACGCGTCGCCCTCGATGACGATCTCGAAATCGGCGCCGGTCATATACTTGAGCCAGAGCGCGAGGTCCTCAGCGGCCTTCTCGTCCTGCGAGGTCGGGCTCGCGGGGAGCAGGATCATGTAGTCGGTCTGACCACGGGATGCGAGCGTCAACTCGGGCCCGGGCTTACCGTCAGGCCTGAGTGAGTTCTGCCAGTTCGGATGAGGATCGGCGCCGAGGCAAATGCTCGCCGCCATCAGCATCAGGATTGTCAGCCGGATGAAGTCCATGCAGTTCATGTGCCACCTCCCCTGGCGTGTATTGGGCATACCAGGCTGCGACGATGTTACCATCTTTGCCTGGGAGGGTCAAATGTCAGGGCGAACGCATCAAAACACAACGATGCTTCGGTAGCAGAGGCCCGGCGGCGCTGCCGAAGCATGTCACGACACCGTGGTGCTTCGGCAGCGCCGCCGGGCCTCTGCTACCGAAGCATCGTACTCCCGAGTCGAGACGATTAGATGCGTTCGCCCTGGGTCAAATGCTTTTCGGTGTTGAATCCGGACCGTGGAGTATGGGACAATGTCTTCGCAACCCGGCCCTCAGGTGCGGATAGGAACATGAACGATTTCCGAACTACTCTCAACGACCCGGAACTGATCGCCGCGCGCGATGCGCACTTCGCGCGGCTCCGGTCGGTATTCGCCGGTGAATGCCTCCCCAGGGCGTTCGTCCTCCACGGCTGTGCGGGCGTCGGGGAGGCGGACCCATACCGCGAACCCGAGACGTGGATTCGTCAGGCCGCCGAATCACTCGCCGGGAAGGCCGACGCCCTCCGCGACGCCGATGTCTTCCGCCCACTCGTGATTGGCTTCGGTCCGTTCGGAGTGCATTTCGTGGACCGGATGTTCGGGGCGCATGTCTATGAGCTGCAGAAGAACAACTGGCAGGTGAAGCCGCTCGATCAGCCGATCGGTAACCTTGCGACTCCCGATATGGATACGGATGACACCTGGGCGCTCGCGAAGTGTGCGGCGGAGGCATTTGTGGACCTCGGGGTGTCGGTCCCGCTGTTCGGGCTGCCGACGATCGCCAGTGCGCTGAACGTCGCCCTCAACCTCTACGGCCAGGAGATACTGCTGGCGATGCACGAGTGCCCGGAAGCGGCCAGGCGCGACCTGACCACGATCAACGACCTCCTCTGCTTCATGCACAAGTGGTACCTCGAGCATATGCCGATCGAGCAGCTTCAGCCCGTTGTGGCGGGATTTCGGACTCAGCCGCCGGGGCACGGGCAGTTGTGCGGCTGCTCGACCCAGCTTCTCCCGCCGGGACTCTATCGGGATTTCGTTGCCGAACTGGACGATGCCCTGCTGAGCACGTATCCCCACGGCGGGATGATCCACCTCTGCGGGACGCACACCCAGCACATCCCCGCGTGGAAGGAGATGCGCTCCCTGAAATGCCTGCAGCTCAACGACCGGGCGGCGGAGGACCTGGCCATCTACTTCCACGGCCTTCGCGACGACCAAGTGTTCTATGTGAATCCGTGTCCGGGCATGACGGTCGAGCGGATCATGGAGATCACCGGCGGCCGGCGCGTCGTCATCGTCGCGGATATCATGCCTCCTCCGACGTCAGGTTAGTCTTCGATGCGGGGAAGAAGAGGCTGACGATGTAGGCCGAGATCAAGCTCGCGGCGAGTGCGATCGGCAGGATGAATGTGAACGACATGTACGCCGGCTCGTGGTTCGCCTGATGCAGGATCGCGGTGTGATACCAGGTGGTGATCTCCTGGTAGTAGGAGATGTAGGCCGCGACCACAAATCCCACGACGATCGAGACCCACGCGCCCTGCCTGTTGCAGCGCTTGATGAAGAACGCCATGATGAAGAGCGCCGCAAGGGGAGCGATGAAGAAATTATTGATCTTCTGAGCCACCTCCATGAAGTTGCCCTGGATAAACCTTTGGATGAAGCTGATCCCGATCGCAACCGCCCCGATCACGATTCCCATCTGCTTGGCGCGCTTGACCTGCCCGTCCTGATCGAGGCCGCGCGCGAAGATGTGCTCGAAGTCGACCATGAGCACGGTGCTGATCGAGCTGATGCCTGAGGATATGCTCGACATCGCGGCGGCGAACAGGGCTGCGAGAAGCAGTCCCGAGACTCCCGGCGGCAGTATGTGCGCGATGAACCAGGGGAAGACCTTATCGGCGGCATGGGTCAACGTGTAGAACTGCTTCGCCTGCGAGCCGAGAGCCGTCCACTGCTGAAGGTCCTCCGGTTTGACATCGGGTTTCAGGACGTTGAGTGCCGGGAGGACGTTCAGGTGCGCCATGAAGAATCCGAGGAGGGCCATCCCGCATCCCGCCAGGACCGCGCCGAGGAAGACATTGGCGAATGCGTTCGTGAGGAAGCTCTTCCGCGCGATGGCGGCGTTCTTCGTGCTGAGGTAGCGCTGGATCGCCATCTGGTCCGAGCTGGCGGTAGCGAGCCACCAAGTGACGTAGTAGACGATGATGCCGATGATCGTGATCCGCTGGGACTGATCGACGACCGCGCGGGTGATCGAGGTCGGGTAGATCGGGACCTTCGGCCAGTGGAGGAATGCCTTGACCTCCGGGCTGCTGAGATCGGGCCACCAGCCGGTGAAGCTGTGGGCCTTGAGCATCGCATAGACCACGACGACCACCGCGCCGAGGATCAGGATCACCGCCTGCGAGGTGTCGGTCCAGATCACCGCCCGGATTCCGCCGGCCGAGGTGTAGGCGGTCGTGACGATTCCGACGGCGACCAGGATGTACTCGATCCGCCAGCCGGTCATTGCGGCGAGGGCGAAACTGCACGTGTAGATCACGAGTCCTGCCCACGCGAGCCTGATGAGCACGAACAGAACGGCGGCGGCCCGGCGGATCCCCATGCCGAATTGCGCTTCCAGCAGTTGGTAGCCGGAGACGATGTGATGCGACATTATTCGCGGGATGATGATGAATCCAATCGGGACAAAGGCGATGAAGACGGCGGCCTGAGCCCAGAGAATGCCGAAGCCGTTCTTGATGATCTCGCCGGGCGTGACCAGATAGGTGATCGTGCTGACGAGGGTCGCCATGGTCGATAGCCCGACGAGCAGCCAGTGCATCCCGCGCCCGCCGAGGTAGTACTCCTCGGTGCTGGTCTGCTTCCGGCTGCACACCCATCCGATCGCGAGCATCCCGACTGCGTATACCAGGACCACGAGGTAGTCCCAGATCGTCAGTCCGCCGATTATGACTTCAGATGACACGCGTACCTCCTGGGGAGACATTAGACGTCTAATGTTCGGGATGGAGTTGTACTCCATCCCGCAACACCGACCGGGGAGTTCAACTCCCCCAACGTTCGTGCCGGAGTTGTACTCCGGCACGCAACACCGACACGGGGAGTTCAACTCCCCTACCAGTCTTGCGGGACGGAGTACAACTCCGTCCCGAACATCGGCGGGCGTTCACTACACGCGGATCTCCACCCAGCCGCCGCCTTGCGCCTTCGATGCCTGCGCCCCCACGATGACGGAGATCATCTCCAGCGTCTCCTCCGGCGGGAACGGTTGGATGCCGGTCTGGACGAAGCCGACGAAATCCGCAAGTTGGGCCTTGAACATGCTGAATGTATCGAAGCTGTCTACCCGGACCCACTTGTCCTTACCATAGAAGTTGAACGCGATCGGGCCGGATACCCCGCACATGACTTCGATCAGAGCGGTCCGGCCGTCGTTCCAGGCCAGTTGCACCTGTACCTGGTTGCCCGTACCGACATCTCTGACCGACTTGAAGCCCGCCCCCATCACGGTGCGGATTCCTTCCAGCACGTGGATGCCGTAGGTCCGCCAGTACTTCGGCGAGAACGCGCTCGCATAGCTGTACTTCTCCTCCGCAAGCGCCAAGAGTTCCATGCTGTACCGGAAGCACGAGGTGGAGACGATCGGCTGACCGGCGGCATACCGCTTCCGGAAGGCCTCGAGGTCGCGAGCGTTGTCGGTCAGCGGCTTATCGATGAAGACCGGGATGCCCTTGTCGAGGAACGGCGCGGCCATGGCGAGGTGGTTCTCCCCGTCGTCCCGGGCGAGCAGGAGGGCGTCGATCTCGCCGATCATGTCCTGCAGCCTTGGAACGATCTTCTCGATCCGCGAGCTTTGGGCAACCTGCTGAGATATCTTCGGGTCCTGGGTCCAGATGTGCGTGACCCGGGCATCGTCGATCCCGAAGTCGCTCTCCGGGCGCGCACCCAGGTACTGTGGGATGACCGGGAACGGACAGGAGTCCATCGCCCTCAGGTCATAGCCGTTGATGATCGCCGCCCACGAGTAAGGGTGGCCGTTTCCTTCGCTTAGTCCGACTATTCCAAGTTTGAGCATGGGTTACCTCTGGGAGACTTTAGACGTTAGACTCTAGACCTCAGCGGAGAAGCAGAGTGTCTGAAGTCCAAAGTCTAAGGTCTCAGAATATCGTCCAGCCGCCGTCGACGATCAGGTTCTGCCCCGTGACGTAAGCCGAGGCGTCGGACGCAAGGAAGACGAGTGTGCCCTTGACGTCGTCCTCGCCCGCCATGCGACCCATCGGACAGCGGCCTTCGTAGAACGTGCGCGTCTTCTCCGGAGTGGTCGATTCGCTGAGCCCGCCGGGACTGAGCGCATTGACCCGCACGCCGAACCGGGCGAACCGCATCGCCATTGCGCGCGTGAAGTTGATCACCCCACTGCGGTGGAACATGTAGTCCGGCGGGAAGTCGTCGCCCTCTCGACCGTATGCCCTCAAATCAGGGCTGACGACGCCATAGATCGAGCTGAGATTGATGATCGAGCCGGAGCGCTGCTTCTCCATGATCTCGCCGAAGACGCGGGTCGGCGCGAAGATGCCGGTCGAGTTGATGTCGATCGACTCCCGCCAGTGCGCCAGGTCGTCGTCGTAGCTCTTCATCGGCCGGATGACGGCATTGTTGACGAGCACGTCGAGGCGGCCGTCGTCGGCGAGGACTCGCTTCCGGATACGGCGGAGATCGTCCTCCTTGGTCATGTCCATCGAATCGCATTCGGCCTGAAACCCCTCGGCCCGGAGTTGATCAGCCAGGTCGGAGCACTTCACCCCGTCGCGCGAGACGATCCAGACCTTCGCGCCGGCCTCAGCGAGTCCCCGGCAGAAGACCCTGCCGTATCGCCCGGCACCGCCGGTCACCAGCGCGACCTTCCCATCGAGACTCATCAGCGATCGAACGTCAGTCATGCCAAACCTCTCTTAGAACACAGATGGCACAGATGGCGGAGGATAGAACAGATGGAATGCTGGAATAAGAAGGTGTCAGGGCAAGGCATTTCCAACGCTCCACTGCTCCGCTATTCCATCACGCTTCTTCTTTCTCTGTGTCATCCTCCTCAATCCGTGTCATCTGTGTTCTATGCGTTCAGTAGCTTGAGACATAGGCGTAATGTATGTGCCGCTTCCCGGATGGATGTGAGCAGGGGCGGGCCGCCATCGATCGCCGCGATGAACGCCTCGGCCTGACGCCTCATTGCTTCGAGATAATCGACCTGCTCGATCGGGAAATCCTCCCAGTCCGTTGCGCCCTTGCGGAAGATCCGGCATGCAAACCCCGGCTCGGTGATCCGCAGGAAACCGCCCTCCCCGGCGAACTCGAGGATCCCCTCGTTCGGCGGCTGAAACTGGTTCACGTTCATCGTGCCGAGCGCGCCGTTCCGCGAGAAATCGAACGAGAGCGCGACCGCATCCTCGACCTCGACGCCTTCGAGCGCCAGGTGACGGATGATCCCATTGAACTCCCCGATCGGGCCGAGATACGACTGCACGAGGTCGATGTAGTGGCTCGCACAGTCGAGCAGGCATCCACCGCCCATCTCGCGGCGGGCGTAGTATATCTCCCGGTAGTCCGGGCGGTATGTCGTGAACGGCTGACCGGCGTTGACGCGGCAGACGAGCATCTCGCCGAGTTCGCCCGATGCGATCAGCTTGGCGGCGGTCTGATGGGCCGGATGGTATCGGCGGACGTATGCCACTCCCGACGGAGGGGCGATCGGCCCCTCGGAAAGCTCGATCAGCTCCTCGACGCCGTCCCACGAGTGCGAGAGCGGCTTCTCCGACAGCACGGGAATGCCCTCTGTTAGGCACCGGGTCGCCATCGGGACATGGAACGGAGCCGGCGCGCAGATGACGACTCCATCGAACGTCGAGAGGTCGAGCGACTCCCATCCCGCATCGAGCGGCTCAGCGCCCAACTCAGCCGCGCGGTCGAGCGATTCCCTGCGCGGGTCGATGGTGAAGAGCGCTGGCTTCGGCTCGACCCCATTGAACGCGCGGATATGCTTGAGGCCGATGCCTCCCGCGCCCACGATCAATATTCGCTTATCCGGCATTTCCTCTCCCCACAAACCTTCCGAAACAACTCCGCTAGTCCTGAGTATGCCGGTGAATGACGGCATGTAACGAAGGACGGTGGCATATGTACAAGGGTTGGCGCTCCGCAGGCCGCCCTTCGTTACATGCCGTCATTCACCGGCATACTCAGGGCTGACGGTTATGGTTACCTTCTGACCCCTTACCTCCCCAGGATCGCATCCATCGCCCGAGACGTGTTCTCGATCAGGACCTCGGGATGGAAGCGGTACGGCGGGATCATCTCGGCGGTCAGCGGGCCGTCGTAGCCGACCTCCTCGAGTGCCTGGATCACTTCCGGCCAGTCTACGTCACCGCTGAGCAGGTCCACGAAGCCGTTGATGTTCCCGATGCTCCTGCGGAAATCCTTGATGTGCACCCGCTTGATCCGATGAGCCAGGATGCGGATCCAATCCTGAGGGTAGCCACTGATGACGCAGTTTCCGACATCGAAGTATGCCTGGACCCAGGGGCTGGCGAACTGGTCGATGAACGCCTCCATCTCCATCGGGCTGAGGAGCAGCTTGTTCCAGACGTTCTCCGCGCAGATGACGACTCCGGCCGCCTCAGCGTCGGCAATCAACTCATCGAAGCACTCGGTGACGCGCGCGAACGCGTCGTCGTATCGTACCTTGGGGATGCTCGGATCCCACGGGACATCGACCGCTCCGGGGACGATCAGAACGGCATCCGTTCCGAGTGCGTGGGCCGCCCCTAGTGCCTTCCGGGCGATGTCCATGGCCTGCGAACGAACACTCGCGTCGTCGGAGGTGAACGGCCACTGGAAGTGCAGGGCGCACCCGAGGCTCGCGATCTCGATGCCGATATCATTCGAGGCCTGACGAAGCCCCTCCAGTTGGACATCAGACGATTCGAGCGAGACCTCGCCGGTGACGCCGAATCCCAGTTCGATCGCCTCGAATCCGGCGGCTTTGGCCTGCTTCATCGCATCGGCGGCCGGCTTGGATCCGTCCAGTCCGCCGGGGAACGACCAGTAGCTGATGCTCTTCTTCATTGCCGGTGCTCCTTTGGAGTGCGGTGGCTCGACACCGCTTTTCTCCAGGGCGGCTTGACGCCCCAAGGGCCGCCGTGTCGAGCCACGGCTCAGGAAAGCGACGTCGAGCCGTCGCACTCCAAAGCCCTCACAAATCGCTCCGTGACGATGTGCGGGCGGGTGATCGCCGTGCCGACGACGACCGCGTATGCGCCCAGATCGAGCGCCTGCCGAGCCTGCTCCGGTGTCCAAATCTTCCCCTCGGCGATGATCGGCACACTGATGCGTGCGACGAGTCCCTCGATGAGCGCGAAATCCGGCCCATCGGAATGCGCACTGTAGGGCGTGTAGCCGCTCATCGTAGTCGCTACGATATCCGCGCCCGCTTCGGCGGCGGCGATCCCCTCTTCGAGAGTCGAGATGTCCGCCATGACCGGGAGTCCGAGCGCCTTGACCTGGCCTATCAGTTCAGCGGCGGTGAGGCCGCTCGATCTGGGGCGGAGGGTAGCATCCAGGGCGATGATATCCGCGCCGGCCTCCAGGATTTCCCCCGCGGCGTCGACCGTAGGTGTGATATAGGGCTCGGTCTCGGAGCGGCCGATCTTGTTGATGCCGAGCACAGGGAGCTTGACGGCCTGCTTGATGGCTCGGATGTCGTCCGGGCCATCGGCGCGGATTGCGACTGCCCCACCGATCTCGGCGGCGCGCGCCATGGCTGCCATGATGTGGCTGCCGTGGAGCGGTGTGCCCTCGGCGGCCTGGCATGAGACTATGAGGCCGCCCTTCAGACTCGCGATGACGTTCGGGTTGATCAATCCATCTGAGGTTTACACGTTCGGGGGAGGTTTTCCTTCGGGAGAATGAAGACGGCCGTTCCCCCGGATGTTGGGGCTGGAGTTCAACTCACAGCCCCAACATCCGGGCGAACGGCCGGTGAAAAAGGGAATCAGTTGCCGACGGGTTGCCGGGTCGATACGCCGCCGGGTGCATTTTGCCTGATCGCCGGATCAGGTCTCATTGGTACCGAGTGCTGCAGTGGCTTCCGTCCGCGCGCCCAGCAGGCATCCCAGCGACGGGCGCAGGATTGCCTGAAGGAACGGTGACCACTGAAGGGCTCGATTGCAGGCATGACAGTGTCTGTCAGTGCCGCTACTCCACGTGCCACACCAGAAGCATTTGATCATGGTGGCGTGTTTCCTTCCTGACTGCCAATGATCCGGCAGCCATGTATTACCCTTGCGTTTCGGTCCCTAAACCCAGGTCTCTACTCCAATGGGTCAGGACCAGAACCCCGGACATCCGATGTCCGAGGTGAGGCATCTCCTGGTATGATTACCTGCAAGATTCGTGCCAGTAGTGCTAACAGGGGGTATTTTCTGGTATTTTTACTGTGTAGACGTTTGTACACAGAACGCTGATCACGCAGGATTTCGGTATGTAGCCTACTTCCTGCGGCAAAACTTGCTTCCCAGGCCACCCTGTCCGGTGCGCTGCAATGCAGGTATTTGTACCTATTGTATGACTGTGCTGCATGTGGGATTGTTCCCGCCAATCCATGTACTTTCTACCTGCTGACGACGCATACGCCATCCTCGGTGAGGGGGCAGCGATAGAAGCTCGTGCTGGCTATCCGCGTCACTGAGAGCGGCTTGCCGTTGAGCGAGACCTTGGGCATGCGCGGACTCACTATGATCAGTTCCGGCTCGACGGGCTTGGGGAAGCTGTAGTGAGGCATCGAAACCTGCAATTGGAATCGGTCACCTCTCTGACTTTCCAGGCGGATGTTGGCGCTCCCGGCATCGACGACCTGCAGCTTGTCCGGATCGAGCACCCACACGACGCCCGGCTCGGCGAACACGCCGCTGACGGGCTCTCTCCCGGACATTTCGTAGCCCACCAGGTTCTTCGGTATCGTCAGATGCTGCCCTCTCTCCAGGCAGTAGTATCCGGGCTCGCGGGCACCTGCATCGCGATTGAGGATGTGCAGCATTCCCGCGCTCCGCATGGTCGGCGGCTTAAGGCCGAAGAACGACTCCACCAATGCGTCGCAGCCGCTCCTGGGGATGCCGGCGAGGACCATCAGGTTCCCGCGGCGCCAGCCGACGGTCTGGCCACCTGCCTCGATCCACTCGCCGTCTGTGAAAGCAGGATTCCGCCGGACATTCGGCGTCACGCTCAATTCGACTTTCTTCCGTTCGGACGTCTCGAATGAAACTGGAGCCGCCAAACTGCCAATCGGACTGATCGGCAGAACGTCGAGCAGGGCATGGGTGAGATCGCGGCTCGTCCTGCGTCCGGGCTCGCAGAATAGCTGCGTCTTCGAGCAGACCACGAGGACCTTCTTGTCCTTGGGCACGTTAGCGAGGAGTTCAGTGAGATAGGTGTCGGTCGGCCCGTCGGTGAAGCCGAGGACCAGGATGACGTTCTCGTAGTCGTCGTACTTGTCCAACTGCTCGGTCAGGAGTACATCGGGGCCGTACTTGACGAGGTCCTCGGACATCGCCTTCAGGATCGTCCACTGTTCGTTCTCGAGCTTGGCGACTTCGGGGTCTCTCGCGGACTCCGGATTCGCCGGCGGGATGAAGACCGCGAGGTCGCGCGTCGGACGCTCGATATGCTTGTACGGGGTCATAAGCTCCAACTGACCGCGCATCACCGCCAGCTCGGTCGCGATACGGTCGGTATTGAACCAGTCCCAGGTGTCATTCGTGCTGAAGGCGAAGTAGTTGATCGCGGCCGGCTTGAACTGCAGTTCGTGGAACACGGCGCGGTAGACGTTATCTGGCGTGTTGCCGTCCAGGCTGCCGGATTGGAACTCGTTGTAGAAGGGCCTACGCCCGGTCCGGAGCGCCTGTTGCGCGATGCAGCTACTCGCCAACTCGACGACGACGGGATCGAACAGCGCGAACTTGTGCTTGACGTCGTTTCCCTGCAGGTCCTTCTGCCCCAGGTACTCGAACACGTAGTGCGTGACTCCGACGGCGTCCGACGGGTACTTCAGTTGGCGCATGCTCTGGCCGAATGTGGGAGTGTAGGGGATGCTGAGCAGCCGGCTCGTCACGATCAAGTTATCGCCATGGATGCCGTGGTAGAAGTTGTCCATGCCGACGATCACGTGCGTGATCAGGTACTCCTTGAACAGCGTGTGCAGGAAGGTTCTGAACAGACAATCGCTCGGCATGGCGGTACCGAGTGTTGACCATTTCTCCGAGGTGAACCCGAAGTCTTTCTCGAAGGTGATGCCGTCTCCGTTGCTGTCCTCCGAGGGTGACTTGTCCCCATACAAACCGGCCATCCAGTCGCCGAAGTCCTTCGACGACTCGGGCGTCACCATCAGCGACTCGACCTCTTCCTTCTTGTGGTTCGTGTAGTAATAGTCGGGCGAGAAATGCGGTTCGCTTCCGGTATCGAAACCGAGGCAATACTTGTGCGTTTCCTGTATGGCGTAGAGCTTGTCGCCCATCCCCCGGTAGTCCCAGTGCTCCTTGTCCCAACTGCCGATCGGGATGTAGTTGTGGAACAGCTCCACCCACGGGATGCGGGCCTCATCCAGAGCCTCGTTCACCCACGCGTCATGGGTGTCATGAGTGACGAAATCGAACACGTCGATCAGGTTGGGCACGACCGGCTTCATCGACTGCTCGATGCAGATGTGCGCGCCGATCAACGGCCTCCGACTGTCCTGCGCGCTGTATACGTTCAGCAGTGGCTTCCGGCCCTCGGTGTGCCATTTCATGATGCTCTCCTGTGCGCAGAGATGAGCGCAGATCAACACGAGCGTTAGAATAATGATAGCGCGCATGATCTCTACCTCTCCGAGTCGAACGCATACCTGCCCGATCCCACTTCGAAAACCGCATGGCCGTTCTCGAAGCGCACGGCCTTCAAGCCATCGGATTCCCTCACGCTGGTCGCATCCTTCGCCGGGACGTGGACGGTGGCCGTCGTGTTCGGCGGAATCGTCAGGTCCCACCGGAACGACTTGCCGTCGAGCGACCACGCGCTCGCGATCCGTCCGTTCGGGCCATCGTGCCAGGCCCTCACCCACGTCAGCCCGCCGACGAGGTCGGGACGGAGCACCAGTCGGCGGAACCCGACTTTCGGTCGGATGCCGGCCAAGTCCTCCATGAACCACACGTGTATCGGCGCGGCCAGCGACGGCATCTGCACTCCACCGCCGTCCCACGCCTCCTGATACGTCCCCTGCCGCACCATGCCGAACCAGCCGGGGGTGTCCGGCTGTGTGGCGATTGTCCATGCCAGGTCCGGGCGGCCGATGTCCGACAGCGTGGTCAGCAGGATCGGCGTTCCGACGAAGCCGGACGCAATGTGGTTGTTCGCCTCCTCGACCGCCTTGGCCAGACGCGCCTCGACCTTCGGCTTCACCTCGCTCGGAGTCAGCCCGAGAGCCAAGGGGAGCGACTGAGCGGTCTGTCCGCCCTTGAGGTCATAGACGCCGGTCTCGGTATCGAGGAAAGTGCGGTTGAATGTCGCTCGTATCTCACCTGCGCGACGCTCGTAGAGAGCGTGATCGTCCGGGTGATCGAGCACGGATGCTGTGTCGGCCATGATCTGTGCGAACCACGCGAGTGCGGCGGTCGATGTGTAGACGACCCTCGCCTTCGAAGTCTCGACTGCCAGCCAGTCGCCGAGTCCCCACCACAGCACGTCCTTGCCCGTCGGTCCTTCGAGCCTCGGCCAGGCGGCCCGCGCCTTCTCATCCACACAGAGCTGCTCCAGGTACGCGAAATGCGCCTTCATCCCCTCGTAGCTCTCAGCCAACAATGATGTATCCCCATACGCCTGGTAGTAGAGCCACGGCGTATAGAGTATCGCGCCGCCCCACCACGGGCCGTTGATGTCCGGCGCCTCGAACCGACCGGGCACGACCGGTGCGACGTAGCCATCGGGGAACTGCCCATCGAGGAAGTCGAGCTGCCACTTGCGGTACGTCGGGCCGACATCGTAGAACCACGACTCGGCCGGGAACTGGTTCCAGACATCCTGCGTCCACGGCGACTTCTCGCGGACCGGATCGTTCGGGATCTGGATGATGTAGTTGTAGACCGTGCGGCGGAAGACCTCCTGGAGGCGGTTGAGGCGTTCATCCGAGCAGGCGAACTTGCCGACCACCGGCAGATCGGTCGCCGTCACGACGCCGACGAGGTCCTCGGCTTTCGGCTCATACCCGAGCCCCGAGACATCGACCGCGCCGAATCCGTGGTACGTCAGGCTCGGCTGGCAGACCTCTTCGCCCTCACCCCGCGCGGTGTAGATGTCGGTCTGATAGCGCCCGAACGTGTGACCGCTGCCGCCGAGGACGTTCATAGTCACCACCTGCCCGGGCTTCGCTCTCAGCTTCAAGCGGGGGACGCCGCCGACTCCCTCCCTCAGGGTGAACCGCCACTTGTCCTCGCCCACTTTCTCGACCTTGGCTGCGGGGATCTCCTCCAGCGCTCGCACCGGATAGAGCAGTTGCGCCGACATCCGGCCCTTGGGGGACGAAGCGGGTAGGGCGGGTTTCCATGTTGAGTCATCGAACCCCGGCGCGGACCAGCCGGGCATCTCCTTCCGAGCGTCGTATGTGTTTCCGCCCGCAAAGCAGTTGTAGCGGACCGGGCCGTCGGTCGTGAACCTCCAACGCCGGTCGGTGCCGATGATCGCTCGGCTGCCGTCCGTATACTCGATCTCCAGGTCCATCCTGAGCTGTGGCGGCGAGATGAAGTCCGAGCGGTAATATCCGTGGAAGAGCGGGCTGATCGGATTGAACCAGCCGTTGCCGAGCACGATGCCGACGGCATTTCGGCCCTGCCTGAGCGACTCCGTAACGTCGCGGACGACGTAGGGCACGCGCTTCTCGTAGTCGCACATGGCGGGATCGAGGAGGTTCGGGCCGACGAACCGGCCGTTGATGTGCAGTTCGAAGCATCCGAGGCCGGAGACATAGGCGACCGCGCGTCGGATGCTCTTCGGCGCGTCGAACTCCCGGCGCGTATAGACCGCGGGCGCCTCATTCGCGTCCTTCGACATCTCGGCGATCTTGCCACCGAGTCCCCACAATATGCCGCAGTACCCATTGTTCCGGCCCGGATCGGGAAACGCCTTCAGTTCCTTCTGGTAAGACATCAGCTCGAGGTCGGAAGCGATCCACTGCCCGCGCCAGTCCTTCGGGCTGAGGATGCCCATTGTCCACTCGGCGGGTTGGCTCCATGCGGAGGGCCGGTTGTCCTGGTCCCAAACACGCACCTTCCAGAAGACCCGCTGCCGAGATGCGAGTGGTTTGCCGGCATAGGGGATTGCGACCGTTGAGTCCGAGGTCACCCCACAGCTGTCCCACAGGTCGCCCCTGTTCGCCCTCAACTCCGCCGCGGAGGACGCGACGATCACTTGATAAGCCATCTGCCTGAGGCCGCGGGAAGCCGGATCGGCCGCCTCGCAGACCCACGACAGGTGTGGGTGGGCCTGATCGACGCCAGGTGGATTCACCATCCGCTCGCACGTCAACTGCACCGGGTTGAGCGCGGCGTTCTGAGCCGATGCGCCTGATGCGGCGATGATGAGGATGAGCAGTGACAGTGCGACCCGACGAGTCATGTTGGCCTCCGGGAGAATCGTTGGGTTAACGGTTCAGCAGGAGGGTGGGGGAATCCTTGTGGGAGAGCTTTTCGACGAAGTCGCGGGCGTCGCGTGAGAGGTTAGGAGTCGGCATTCAGCATCCTCTCGACGAACTCCCTGGTCTCCCCCTCGCCGATCAGTCCCTTCTCGGAGGCCATCCTGGCGCGGACCCGCCCACACCGAATCCTCCAGCGCCTGCAACACGGAGTACCGAGCGCTGGAAGAAAGCCGCTACCGCTCCTTCGCAGATTCGCCAATCGCCTGATCTGAGTGTTTCCGGAAGAACTCCGCTATCTCTGGTTTCTGCATTTCTCCCGGGTCGCTGCCATGTAGTTCTATCTGGTGGCCGTGGATCTCCAGCACTTCTTCCAGCGTCAGAAATATCGGATTCATGCAATCAATCCGCCAAATTCTTGTATGCCTTCCCGAACTTCTCGTCTGAGCGTTTGAGTACACGGCTGAACTTCTCTCTGCGCTTGGCGTCAGGCATCGGCACTATTATGAGCTTCTTGCCGTCAGTGGATATCTCCAGAGGAGTATCATCTGTAATCTTGAGAAGATCCAGCACGCCCTTATCGATTATGAGAGCCCTGCTGTTCCCGCATTTGGTCAGGGTCTTAATCATTTCGTATTCCTCCGCACGGAAGTTGCGATACTTACTCCGTTCGTACATTGTATAGCCATTATCGGCTTTTGTCAACCGGTTTCTCAGAGGAGGATTCCGAGGGTGTCGCGTGAGAGGTTAGGAGTCGGCATTGAGCATTCTCTCGATGAACTCCCCGGTCTTCTCCTCGCCGATCAGCCCCTTCTCGGAGGCCATCCTGGCGCGCACCGCCCACACGGAATCCTCAATCGCCTCGGAGTTCACTTCACCGGGACTGCCAATGCGGAGAGTTCTTGTTCACGGACGATTCTTGGTGGGGGAGCCGTGTCCTCGGCAAGAACCGAGGCTGGCACGTTTCTCCAGGTAGTCATCACCGTCCGTATACCACGGACAAAGTGGAGTAGGCCACCTTGTCCGGGCATAGCCGTCCGCATCCGGCCAAGTCCCATCTCAGTGATCTGGGGCGCGACTAGCGAGCCAAGCGGAAACCGATAGCATTATCCCTGCTCCCCGGGGAGTAGTTGCTCCGATTGGCGCAGCGGGGAGCGTACCGGTCTTCCTGAAGGTAACTCGCACCGCGCAGGACCCTGTAACTATAGATCCACCCAGCGGGCCCTGCGGGTCGGCTGGCCAACTGCTCGTCGAGTACTCGCTGTAGTAGGCGCTCGAATACCAGTCCTTACACCACTCCCACACGTTGCCGGCCATGTCCTGGCAGCCGTACGGGCTGGCGCCCGAAGGGTTGACATAGCTTCCAACGGGCTTGGCGGCCGATGAGTTCATGACGTTGCACCTGTTGCCATCCCAGATGTCGCCCCACGGGTACACGTTTGGATGCTCCGCCGGGCTAGTCGCCCAGCGGGCAGCCTTCTCCCACTGAGCCTCTGACGGCAAATGGCCGCCAGCGTAGTTGCAGAACGCTTCTGCTTCGAAGTAGCTCACCCCACCCACTGGGAGAAGTCCATTCGCGCTTGGGTTCCAGTTGGTTGGCTGCGTGATATGCCCTTGGTCACGCCAGAGTCGCCCCTCCTCAGACCAGTATTCGTTGTTCGCGTATCCATCTGCGTCCACGAATGCTTTGAACTCGGCGTTGGTCACCTCATACTTTCCTATCCAGTAACCTGAGAGACCAACGCGGTGCTGTGGCAACTCATCGGGGTAGCTGTTTCCCTCGCTCCCGCTGTTCCCCATTAGGAACGATCCGGCTGGAACGTAGACCATTTCCCCAGGATAATCGTCGGTCTGTCGCACCAATCGAAGCGTATTACCGCCGATGCTCATGCATGAACTGACGCCCGTCGCTTCCAGGTAGTCACCGACGACGGGTGAGAGCACGGTGTTGCGCGTCAGAACCGTGACCGGCTCGGGGCTGCCATCGGAGATCACAAAGAAGCCGGCTCCGTAAGTCTGGACGCGACCCCAGGTCGTCACGAGCAATCCTATGTTGTTGAGTCCCCTCCCGCCGGTCACGCCGCACTGGCCGGCCCCGCTGGATGCCAGGCAGTGCCAATCCCCACCGCCCAGCGAGAGAAGGTTGATCCCCAATGGCTTTACCGATCCATAGCCGATAGGCTCGACCCAGGTCGCTTCGACGTATCGCTCTCCGTTCAGATCAGTGCGCATGGTGCCCGTGAGGTTGACGCACGTCTTGCGGGCAGCCGTAAAGCCGGAGGCAAGCACCTTAAGTCCTGCGCTTCTGTCGGCAGACTCCACATAGAAGCCGTCCGTTAGAACTGCCGTGATGATGCCACCCAGACACGTAACGGAGTCTGAGTTGGTCCGCAGTCTTGCAGCCGCGACCGAATCGGCTCGCGTACAGGTGAACGATAACTGGAACTCCTGGCCCGCCTGCAGCGGAGGGTCATTCTTCTGCCATGGGAGCATCATGACCATATCGTCCGCGAAGTCATAGTCGCGTGCATTGCTGCCGGGTAAGGCAAGAGCGTTTGTCACTCGGAATGGCAACCAGGCGATCACCGGGTTCTCTAGCCGGGGGATAGAAGTGTTCATCTTCACGGAGAGAGTGAAACGATACTCCTCTGGGTTCTCTGTGTGTTCATAAGTGAGTGTCTGGTCGTATAGGGCGGACTGGCAGCTGTCAAGGCGGCAGTCGTAGCCAGGATCGCCGTACAGGACGAACTTGTCCCGATCGTACGTGATGTCCTCATCATACCCGGGCGTTTCTCGTTCGCGGTGGAATGCCAGAGCCTGGTTTCCCAGGAAGAAAGCCTCCGACCACGTGAACCTGCCGGCCAGCGGAAAGAAATAGCTCTGTACCATGCCGCTTATCAGCCCATAGGTGTTAGTCACGATGTAGCCGCTATACTGGACCGCCCCGCCAGAATGAATCCAGCCCAGAGCGAGGCAGTTGTCTCGTTGCCCACCAAGGTCGTCCACAAGGCCCAGTAGGCAGTTCCCGCGACCGAAGTACAGCTTCGGATTCGTGGAGTTGACGTCATGTCTAGTGAGCGCGATGTCTTCGCCGTAGAGCTGTCCATGATCGCTCTTGAAGTACCCCTCACCGTCCGAATTCGGGTAGTGTAGTTGCCAGTCTAGTGGGCTAGCGTGTCCGCTCGTTATCACAATGTCCACCGGTGACGTATTGGAGTTGAGAGCATCCACGAGTGCTTGTGTGTCGTCCGCCGGTCCAGCCGGCGGGTGGCCGGCGTCGTACTTTGCGACAATTCCGCACGAGGTATCCCGAACCCACATGACGTCGCTGGCCGACTCCGAGTGGTACGTCCCAAGCTTCAGGTAGGTCTCGAGAAGGTCACCACCGGTCTTCAGCAAGCCCCGGCGCACGGTTAGCGGCTGTGCTTGGGCCATTCTCAGGGCATCTGCCGCCGTGTAACCCGTCACGATGCCCCAGATGCAGTCGCCGTATGGGTCAGCGTCGAGAGCCCAACACAACTGATGAACAGTCTCCACGTAGACGCCGCTTAGCTCTGTTGGCTGTGCGACGAAGGCGATGTGGCGCGGCATTATGCGCGACAACCTGCTGCGCACGGTATCTGGGAAAGCTGCGCCCGTGTAGGTTACGACAAGAGCTGAGTGCTTTGCAGCCAGCGCGTCAACCACGCCGCGCCAAGCGGCGTCGCCGTAAGTGCTCTGCGAGACGCATACAGCATAGGGCTGCGGGTAGTGTTCATCCGCCAGCACATGCACGGTAGTGGCAAGCACTCCAATCACTGCGAGCATAACATACACCTGTCTCATCATTCAACCTCATGGTGTCACATTTTTTGGTAACTGCTCTACAATAACTCACTAATCCTCATACAGCTTACCTTGGCTGCCTATCCCCTGGAGGCAGAGAGTTTGGGCGAGGAGAGAATAACCTTAGGTAAGCAGTACAGTCACTGAGCCACAGTATGTATCCCCCGCTTGAATCTGTCAAGTATGGTCTTGGCTGACTGAGCGTATGGCCTGTGAAAAACTGGTATTATTACTAGCAGACAAGATATCGGTGAGTGACTCGAAGGCCCGTTCCAAAGAACCACGCCCCCTCTCGGTGCTCAACAGAAATCATCGTGTGGAGACGAAGGAGAATATAGGGGCCGAGATGAATCCGGCCTCCGCATAATATCCCTGGCTTTCTGCCCGTGCCGTGGCTTGGCCTCTACACAACCTCCGCCTCGACCGCGCGGGTGAAGGCGAACTCGCCTTCCTGGGCGTCGACGGTGATGTGGTCGCCGTCGTGGAACTCGCCCTCGAGGATCTTCATCGCAAGCGGGTCCTGGATGCGCTTCTGGATCGTCCGCTTGAGCGGGCGCGCGCCGTAGGTCGGATCGAACCCCTCGGCCGCAAGCTCCTGTTCCGCCCGGTCGGTCACCTCGATCTCGATCTTCCGGTCCGCGAGCCGCTTCCTCAGGTACTGAAGCTGGATCTCCACGATCTGCTTGATGTGCTCCGCCGTGAGCGAGTTGAAGAACACGATCTCGTCGAGCCGGTTCAGGAACTCCGGCCTGAACTGCGTCCGGAGCGCGTCCATCGCCCGGCTGCGCATCTCCCGGTCGTCGACGCCCGCCATCTCCTGAATCCATTGCGAGCCGACGTTCGACGTCATGATGATCACCGTGTTCTTGAAATCGACCGTCCGACCCTGGCCGTCGGTCATCCGCCCCTCGTCCAGGATCTGGAGCAGCACGTTGAACACATCCGAGTGCGCCTTCTCGATCTCGTCGAAGAGCAGCACGCTGTACGGCCTCCGACGGACCGCCTCGGTGAGCTGTCCGCCCTCTTCGAAGCCGACGTATCCCGGCGGCGCGCCGATCATCCGCGCGACCGAATGCTTCTCCATGTACTCCGACATGTCGAGCCGGATCATCGCCTTCTCGTCATCGAACATGAACTCCGCGAGCGCCCGGGCAAGCTCGGTCTTACCGACGCCGGTCGGGCCCATGAAGATGAAGCTCCCGATCGGCCGGTTCGGATCCTGCAACCCGGCGCGCGCCCGGCGGACCGCGTTCGATACGGCTCGGACCGCCTCGTCCTGGCCGACGACCCGCTGCTTCAGGCGCTCATCCATGTGGACGAGCTTCTGCATCTCGCCTTCCATCATCCTGGAGACGGGGATGCCGGTCCACTTGCTCACGACCTCGGCGATGTCCTCCTCATCGACCTCCTCCTTGAGCATCTTGCGGTCCTTCTGGACCTCCGCCAGGCGGGCGGTCGAGTCGTCGAGTTCCTTCTGGAGGGTCAGCAGCGTGCCGTACCGAAGCTCGGCGGCCTTCTGGAGGTCGGCATCGCGCTCGGCGTGCTGGAGGTCGATCCCGGCCTGCTCGATCTGCTGCTTGATCTGCTGGATGCGGTGGACGACTTCCTTCTCGTTCTGCCAGTGAGCCTTCATCTCGGCGCTCTGCTCGCGCAAATCCGCGAGTTCCTTCTCGATTTCGGATTTCGTATTTCGAATTTCGGATTTGGTTTCACGCTTGAGGGAGATCAGCTCGATCTCGAGCTGACGGATGCGCCGTTCGATCACGTCGATCTCCAAGGGCATGCTGTCGATCTCGATGCGCAGGCGCGATCCGGCCTCGTCGATCAGGTCGATCGCCTTGTCCGGGAGGAAACGGTCGGCGATGTACCGATGCGAGAGGATCGCCGCCGCCACGATCGCGGAGTCGTTGATCTTGATGCCGTGGTGAACCTCATACCGCTCCTTCAGTCCGCGGAGTATCGCGATCGTGTCATCGACATCCGGCTCATCGACCATGATCGGCTGGAACCGGCGTTCGAGCGCGGCATCCTTCTCGATATGCTTGCGGTACTCGTCGAGCGTGGTCGCGCCGACGCATCGAAGCTCCCCGCGCGCGAGCATCGGCTTAAGCATGTTCGACGCATCGACCGCGCCCTCGGCGGCGCCCGCTCCGACGACGGTGTGCAGCTCGTCGATGAAGAGTATGACCTCGCCCTCGGCCTCCGCGACCTCGCGCAGGACGGCCTTCATGCGGTCCTCGAACTCGCCTCGGTACTTCGCGCCGGCGATCATACCGCCGATATCGAGGCTGACGATCCGCTTGTTCTTCAGGCCCTCGGGGATGTCGCCGCTTTCGATGCGCTGTGCCAGTCCCTCGACGATGGCGGTCTTCCCGACGCCCGGCTCACCGATCAGGACCGGGTTGTTCTTCGTGCGGCGCGAGAGCACCTGAACGACCCGCCTGATCTCGTCGTCCCGGCCGATGACCGGGTCGAGCTTCCCCTTGCGCGCCATCTCGGTCAGGTCGCGGCCATATCGTTCGAGCGCCTGGTACTTCTCCTCGGGGTTCTGATCGGTCACTCGGGCGGTTCCACGGACCTCCACCAGCGCCTTGAGGACCTTGTCCTTCGATGCGCCCAGACCGCGGAGGATGTTGCCCGCCTCGCCCTGAGCCTCGGAGATCGCGAGGAGGAGGTGCTCGGTGCTGACGTACTCGTCCTTCATCTTCTGGGCCTCGTCCCACGCCTTGTCGAGCGCAGTCTTGAGCACGGCCGAGATGTAGACCTGGCCGGTGACGCCCTGGATCTTCGGCATGCGGTCGAGCACTGCCTTGACCTGGCCTTGAACCGCTCGGGGATCGACGCCGATCTTCTGGAGAACAGGCGTGACGACGCCTTCCTCCTGGGTCAACAGGGCGAGCAGGAGGTGCTCCGCGCCGATCTCCTGATGGCCGTTTTGGTCCGCGAGGTTCTGCGCCTCCTGGACGGCCTCCTGCGCCTTGATCGTAAACTTGTCCATTCTCATGGGGTCACACTCCCTCCATCAGCAACCGCATGTAGTGGCCGCGCCTCCGTGCCGGCCTTCGACGTCCCATGGCCGGCACGGAGGCACGGCCACTACATGCGGTTCCGATTGTCCGAACATGGCCGGCACGGAGGCGCGGCCACTACGACGGCAAAGAATATGTACCCAATCGGGCCAAGCGGTCACCATGTCTATGCCTGCGCCATCATACTACTTGATGGCATTGTTGTCAAGTAGTATGACGCACGAGCACCCCAAATGGTTCCCATCTTGGCGTCCCTTGGCGACTTGGCGGCTAGTCCAATCCGCCGGACTCCTCCTGGGCGATGCGGGCCCAGGAGGCGAGGCGCCGGGGATCGTTGTCGCAGGTGTGCGTGTCCTTGAGGATCATCTCGACCACGCAACCCTTCCCAACGTCGAGCGTCTCGCGGATATCCCGACGGATCCAATCCTCGTCGAACTTGCCGCACATCTGCGCGGGATTCGGCTTCCAGGAGAAGATATACCTGTTCCCGAGGCCCTCAGCCGCGAGGCGTTTATCCGCCCACGGGCTGATCGAAATCCTCCGCAGGCGCGGAATCTTGAGCACGTATTCCAGGCGGTCGGTCACCGGCTCGCAGCACCCGTAGCAGTTCAGGCCGTAGCGGTCCATCAGCGGGCGCTGGTACTGGAAGACGAACTCCTCGTGCATCGCGCCCGAGACGCCGACGAGTTCCTGCGCCTCGCCGAACCCCCAGAGGTTTCTCAGGCGCACCCGTCCGTCGAAGTCGGGGCCGGGTAGCTCGTCGGTATATCCGATGCCGCCCGATGCGATGTACTCATCGTTGTTGTCGAGGTCGAGCTTCGGGTAGGCATCGACCTGATCGAGCATGTGCATGTTTCCATCCGCCAGGAACTTCATCACCCGGTGGACGAACTCCGGCCTTTCGATCATGTCGTACATCATCTGATCGAGGCCGCGGAGGTACATATAGACGTTCGCCAGGCCGGTGAACCCCCAGATGAACATGCGGTGGAAGACCTTGACCTCGAGGATGTCGCCGACCGCCTCCCGCATGGCGTCGAAGTTGCGCCGAGTCGCCTCCTCGTCGATCACGATGTCGGGGACCTGCAGCTTGTCGATATCCGACTCATCCTTCATCGGTGGATCGATGTGCCACGCGCCACGGGGCATGTCGCTGTGGGTGTATCCGCACGAGAGTCCCCAGCCGGTGTGCGTCCACGCGAGGTGGACTTTGAGGTGCGGCTCGATGGGCCAGTCGTCGTGGAGGACCTCCCCGTGGTAGATGATCTGGCGGAAGTGGTTCTCGTAGGCACGGGCGAGTGGATCGGTGCATCGGAGAGTGCCTTCCGGGAAGATCTCGCCCCATGAGCCTTCCGGGGAGACGAGCACCATCGGCTTGGTCTTCTTCAGGCTGTTGTGGAGCTTCCACATCTCGCGCAGTTTCGCCTGGCGGGGATGATTGCCGATTTCCGCGACCTTTTTCGCAAGCTCGCGGAGGATCTGTCGGTCGTTCGTTTCAAATGGCATGGCCAACCTCCAGAATGGTTGATGGTATATGGTTCATGGTTGATGCGGGATCTCACATTGGTGTTTCGGGATTTGAGTGACTCTGGGAACGGAAATCCCGAAATGCGTCTCTCGTCCCGTTTCGGGATTTCCGTTCCCAGAGTCACTCAAATCCCGAAACACCAACCTCTCATTTCCGTACCAGGGTCTCATTCCTCGACCCTCAGGCCGTCTATGTGGACCAGCTTGTCGTCGGCGACCTCGATGCGGATCGTGTGACGGCGGGCGGTTGGGAACTCCCGGCGGTAGACGCAGACGCCCCAGATGTCATCGGCGGAGTAGGTATCGACGACCTCGGCCGGGTCGCCGTCGATGCTGACCGACGCCGGGCCGCAGTCCGCGCCGAGCTTCGAGAACCAGAGCACCTTCCGCCCCTCGAAGGCGAACTCCACCGACGCGCCCTTCTGCTTGGAGAATGAGATCGTGCCGTCATGCGCCGGTTGGAGACCCGATCGGCGCTCCCAGTCGCCAGTGTACGTCAAGGCGCTCGATCTGTCATCCACGATCAGCGCGGGTTTGCCGGATGAACCCTTGGCGGAGATGCGCTCGGAGGCGTTCCCGTCTCCATCCACGGTACGTACCTCGTACTTGGCCGCCGGGTCCGCTCCCGCCGAATGGTCGAAGTAGATACGTCCCCTTGGCGACTCTGTCGAGCGGCTGCGCCGTTCCGCGAAGACCTCGTAGTAGGAGACCCAGTTGTTGTCCGACCCCGGCTTCCACATCAGCTCGACTCCCGGATAGCCCATGTTCTCCGCCGCGCGCTTGGTGACGCTGCTGGGCGGAGTCGGCGGCTCGGTGTCGAGCTTGCTGCCCGGGGTGCATCGGCAGGTTGAGGTAGATCAACTCGCCGGGGAGCATCTTCTCGATCGAGATGCCTGCCGTCATCAGGTCTGTGCCAGACCGCTTCTCGGTGCGCTTCGATTCGCTCGAATGAGACGGAATAGGTCTCATCGGGAAGCAGACCCTTGGGCGTGATCGTCACCGGCCCGGACGCGGGCCGCTTGATGATGATCACGCCGCGCAGGCCGTCGCCGCTGAGCCGCTGGAAGGTACATCGTCGGGTCATCGCCGGTCACGATCGGACGGTAGACGTGGACCCATCGGCCGACGACGCCGTTGTTTCTGCAGGTAGTGGTAGATGTCGATCAGCTCGCGCAGGCCCTCCAGCTTCGTCGGGCTCCCATGTGTCGCCGGTCATGTCGAAGTTGATGCAGAGGAGCGCCGCGCCACGTCGCCTTGTCGTACTTGGCGGGATTCCAGATGTCGGGCATGTCGCTCGTCTTGTCGGGCGGGAAGAGCAGCGACGCGTAGTAGTTGCGCGAGGATGCCCGACCGCGCCATCGCTGAACTGGATCGTCGAGGCGTAGCGGATGTAGTCGTAGCCGCAGTAGTTGCCGCCGCCGTTGACCGCCTGGAACGCGCAGCTGGGATGCTTGTCGAGGAAGTGCCGGAGGATCTCGCGGAAGCCCTGGTCCTGGCCGAGCAGCGGCGTGTCGTCGCCGTCGCTGCGGGCTGGTGAAGAAGCTGTCGTTGCGCCACTCGAAGTCGCCCCAGCGCTCGACGAAATCGTCGAGTTGCCCCTCGATGAACTCGACGACTTCGGGCTCGGACATGTCGAGCGTGTCTGCCGAGCACCCAGTCCGGATGCTCCTTCGCCACCTTCGACTCGGGATCGACCGTGTAGAGGAACGCGTAGATGAGCTGGCCCATGTCCGTACTTGCGCAGGTACTCGCCGGTCGTGCGGAAGTCCGGGCCGTTCCAGTCGCCCGCGCGATCCCACCAGCCCCAGTCGCGGTGGTAGACGTCTGCGCCGATGTAGCGCATGAGGTCGGCGACGCGGAAGACCTTGCGGAAGGTGCTGTCCAGGTCCGGCTTGCCGCCGGTCCAGCCGACGCCCGGCTGGCCCCAGCCGGTGCCCTTGCATCCAGTAGCCGAGCATCCGGATCGCCGGGAACCATCCCTCGCGGGTGTAGTCCCACAGATAGCGGTACTGCCAGTCGAGGCATTCGTTGCCGGCGTTGTCGAGGTCGTCGCGGAAGAGGCCGACGAACGCCTTCGGGGTCGTGACGCGACTCGCCCGGCGCGAGGGTCTGCTTGTGGCCGGCGACCTTCAGTTGCGCCGTGATCGACGCCGTCGGCTGCAGCTCGAAGGACGACGCCCAGTGGCCGAAGTAGTCCCAGCCGATGAAGAGGCCGTCGCCGGTGTCTCGGTCGTAGCAGCGCGTACCACGGCGCGTAGCTCGATGAGCCCATGCCGGAAGCCGTAGCCCGAACTCCCGCCGGACGCGTTGCCGGTGTTGCAGACCGATGCCGGTCACGCGGACTCTGCCCGCCTTCGGCGCGGTCCAGACGCGGACGGCGTCCTGGCCGGCGTCAGGATGCTGATTGCCCGCTCCGACGAACGGCGTGCCGGTCGCGTTGTCCTGCGTCTTGCGCCACTGCTTGTGCTCGGGGTAGTAGACCAGGTCGACGAACTTGCCGTCCTCGATGTACTGGTATCGCCAGCCGCTCTTCCCCTGCTCGCCGCTGAACTCCCCGGAGGCTGTATGGGTCTCGCCGTCTTCGTAGGTGATCGTCGGGTTGAAGGCGGTGGTGTCAAAGCCGATGTTTCCGTGCATGTTGACCAGGAAGACCAGCCTGTCGCCCGCCGTCACGTCGAGCGGCGACATCGAACGGGACAGTGACGGTGGCGTTGGGGACGTACTGCCAGCCCTCCGCGGGCCAGACCTGCCGATCGTTCAGCATGATCCTGGCGTCTGATCCCGTCGCCGGGGAACTCGGGGTGGTCCGCGGGAAGCGGCTCGTAGGAATCGAACGTGCGCGTCTTGCCTGGTGTCAGCGACTCGGTCTTGAGCGTCCAGGAGCCGGGCTGGTTCTCGCCGCCGGTCATCCAGTGGAAATCGGGTGAACCGCCGAGCCGCACTCCGAGGTTGAGGAACTCCGGCTCGACGACCTGGAGCGGCGCATCGCCCGTATTCGTAAAGCTGACCCACTCCCGGATCACGCTCGACTTGGGGTAGATGACGAAAACCTTGGTGGCCTTCAGAGGTCCCTGCTGGAGAGCGATACGGAGTTCCAGTTCGCCGTGTTTGAGCTTGTTCGTGTCGGAACTGACAAGCTCCCAGCGTCCTGCCAGCAGCTCATCCGGGGCGGCGACCTCACGGCCCTTGATCTTGAAGCTCTTGAGGAGTAATCGGCCGTCCTCCAGGGCGACGGTCCGCTCGACGGACGCCGTTCCGAAGGTCCACGTCGTGCCCTCCTGTTTGACGTAGGCATCGCTGTTGCGCATCGGATTCCCTCCTGTCGCGAGAACTAGTACACTGCAAATCAAGGCTGCTGTCAGCAAGTCGATTCTCCTCTATGTGCGAGCCAGATAAAGGTACGTGACCCGGTTGTCGGGGCCGATGTAGACGTACAGCCTCCAAACGAAGTCGTTGTACTCCAGGACTTCTTTCTCCACGGGCCTTGTCGGCACAGGTATGTAGTTCGCAGTATGCATTTCCTTGAGCGACTGCGCCACGTGATTCGGCTGACCCTTGACCGCGATCACCTCGGAGCGAGTCATGCCGACATGCATGCCGTTCATCAAGGAACGACGAGATCGTTCGTTCATGATCTGTGGACCGTTCATGAAGAGGATCACACCGGCTGCCACGATGGCAAGCGCGACAACCAGCCAGATAACCAGCGAACGCTTCATCTCATACCCCCTGATGGGCTCTCTTACATGAAGCTGTTCGATCAATGCGCCTTCTTCCCCTGCAGGACAATGGGCCGCATTGTGTGAAAGTCTCCCCTGAGGCGGAACATGAAGCGATCGAAGCAAAATCGGCCGAAGGACTGCCCGTTCGTCGGCAAGGGCGGGCTCAAACTGCAGTTCGCGCTCGAGCATTTCGGACTCGACGTGTGCGACACGGTCGCCGCCGATCTCGGATGCAACATCGGCGGGTTCACGGACGCCCTCCTCCAGGCCGGCGCATCGAAGGTGTATGCCGTCGATACCTCCTACGGGCTGCTGGCCTGGAAGCTGCGAACCGACGAGCGCGTGGTCGTCTTCGAGCGGACGAACGTGCTCCGCTGGACGGCCCCGAGCAGGTCGATCTGGTGGTCGCGGACCTCGGATGGACCCGCCAGGAGTTGACGCTGCCGGTGATCGCGCGAATCCTCAAGCCGGGCGGTCAGGCGCTCTCGCTCGTGAAGCCGCAGTATGAAGTCCCCGGCAACAAGGGTGTCCTGCCTGAGGAACAGATCCCCGAGGCGCTCGAGATGGTCCACTCGATCATCCCCGACGAGTTCGAAGTCCTCGGCGAGGAGCGCTCCCCATACGTCGGCAGTGGAGGCAACGTCGAGTATTGGTTGTGGCTGCGGAAACACGAATAGCACGAATGGACGAATATGGGGAAAGACCCGGCATGGTGTTTTTTCGGTAACTCGGATCATCAAGTGATAGCTCATGTTCTCAAGGTACCCGAACACGAATGGGGCCAGGGATCCATTCGCGGATGGCCTTCCTGATCCCATCCCATCCCATTCGTGTTCCGTTACCTTGAGAACATGACCTACCGCCCTGTAGACTGAGTTACCGAAGTCCCCAAACCCGATTCTCCCCATATTCGTCCATTCGTGGGATTCGTGTTTTCCGAAGGATACCCGTGCCTCCACAATGAACCTCTCTGTTGGTGTTCAACTCATGCAAACAATCGGGATAGACATCGGCGGGACGAAGATCGCGGGGGCACTGGTCGACCGCTCGGGGGAGATTCGCGACCGCATTCAGTGCCCCACGCGGGCATCCGAGGGCGCGGAGGCGGTCATGTCACGAGTGATCGACCTGGCCGCGAGTCTCCGTCAGGCGTCCGGCGGGAAGATCGAGGGCATCGGGGTCGCGTCCGGCGGCCAGATTGACCCCGTGACCGGCGTCGTCATCCACGCGACCGACCTGCTTCCCGGCTGGAAGGGCACGCGCATCACCGAGATGATCGAGACACGGTTCCGCGTCAGGGCACGCGCGCTCAATGACGGGAGCGCCGCCGCGCTCGGCGAGGGCCGGTTTGGGGCCGCCAGAGATGTCAGGGATTTCGTGCTCCTCACACTCGGGACCGGAGTCGGTGGAGGGATCGTGGCCGGCGGGAAGCTCGTCTCAGGCGCGCTCGGTGTCGCCGGCTCGATCGGCCACATGGTGATCGACTGCGACGGCCGCCCCTGCAACTGCGGGAGTCGCGGATGCCTCGAGGCATACGTCTCCGGGACGGCGATCCTCGGCCGGATGATCGAACTCGCCGATGAACGGGGCTACGACTCCCAATTCATCAGGCGGTTGAGGCAGGGCGAGCCGCGCAGCTCGACCCTCATGCACGACGCGGTCAGGGACAGGCTCGGGAACGAGGTCGTTCGCGAGGCCGGCGACTACCTCGGCTGGGGGTTCGTCTCCCTGCTCAACCTGCTCAACCCGGCGATGATCGTGGTCGGCGGCGGAGTGGCCATCCTCGGGGAAGCGCTCCTGGATCCGGCGAGGGAGATCGCCCGAAAGCACGCGCTTCGAGGGGAATGGGACCCGGTCCGCATCGTCCGAGCCGAGTTGGGCAACAACGCGGGCCTCGTTGGGGCCGCGAGTTTGGTGTGGGAGGAACACAGAAGCGCGGAAGGAAAGGAATCACGGAATGCTCTCTGATCTGAGTTCCATTTGCCATGCCTTCTGTGTTTTCTGTGTTCTTCTGTGCATTCTGTGTTCCAATGGAGTTGCAGCGGTGGATGATACTCAGGCGAAGGCGTTTTTCGAGTTGGTCAACCTCGACTACTCGGGGCTGGAGGCGGTCAGGGCGGCCGTCCAATCGGGCGACTATGGTCAGGCGAAGGAGCGGATCGCTCAGTACTACAGGACCCGCACGAAGCCGGGGTGGTACTGCGACGAGCCTCCGGAAGGTGGCCTGTATCCCTCGCTCGACTCCACCACCGCCGATGACGTTCTCGCCCGCAGGTTCACCATCAGCAGCAAGACCGCTCAGTACGAGCGCAAGATCGACTGGGCCGTCGTGCCCTATGGCGACCGGGAGTTCACCTGGCTGCTCAACCGGCACACCTACTTCCTCGAACTCGGGCGGGCGTATCTGCGGACCGGCGACGAGAAGTACGCCCTGGCATTCGACGAGATCATCACCGACTGGATCGTCAGCAATCCGGTGGCGGAGGCCGCCGGGCCCAGCAGGAACTCCTGGCGCACGCTCGAGGCAGGCATCAGGATGTTCAACTCCTGGCAGATGGCCTGGAACTCCTTCAGGGATTCGCCGAGCTTCACCACGGACGCACGGATCATGATGCTCAAGTCCTTCGCCGAGCACGCGGAGTACCTGATGAAGTACCCACACGGCGGGAACTGGGAGCTGATGCAGTCGAACGGACTGCTCCACGTCGGCGCGATGTTCCCCGAGTTCAGGGACGCTCAGAAGTGGAGAGAGACCGCCGTTGAGCGGCTCGTCAATCAGATGGCGATTCAGGTCTATCCGGACGGCGCGCAGTTCGAGCTTACGACCTCCTACCACAGCATCAGCCTGTGGAACCTGCTGCATCCCGTGATCCTGATGCACGCCGCCGGGAACTTCGAACTGCCCAGGGAATACATAGACCGGCTCGAGCAGATGTTTCGGTGGAGTGCCGGTGTCAGCCGGCCGGACGGCAAGGCGACGATGCTGAACGACTCCGACCAGCACGACATACTCGGCAGGGTGCAGCGTCCTGCGAGGGCGATAGGAGGCGGTACGATTCCCGAGATCAGCCGACTGCTCGATATCCGCTTGGAGAGCAAGTCGGTCTTCCTCCCGTATTCTGGCGTCTCAACCATGCGGGGGCAGGGCCTCTATCTGCTGATGGACGCCGGCCCCTACGGCGCGGGCCACCAGCACGAAGACAAGCTGAACCTGGAGGTCTACGGCTACGGTCGTCCGTTCATCGTCGATCCGGGTCGCTTCACCTACACCGCCTCGGGAGTCCCGTTCAAGGCAACCGGTGCGCACAACACCATTCTGGTGGACGGCATGGGCCAGAATCGGAGGGCCTCGGACCGAGCCAAGTGGATCGTGAGTGAGCCGGCGCCGGGATGTCGTTGGATCTCGAACGACGGCTTCGACTACGCCGAGGGGATCTACAACGACGGTTTCGGGACGACGAACGACAAGACGGTTACGCACGTCCGCAAGGTGTTCTTCGTCAAGCCGGAGTATTGGATTGTGATCGACGTCTTGAAGGGCGAGGGGGAGCACAGTTTCGAGCAGATGTGGCACTTCATGCCCGGCAAGGTGGCCGCAGAGCCGGGTCTCGTTCGGACGCTTGATCCCGGCGCGAACCTGGCGGTGGTCCGAGTGGACGGCGCACAGGTGCGGATCGTTGAGGATGAGGATCGGCCGATCCTCGGGTACTACTCGCCAGTGTACAACGTGAGAGAGCCATCCCCGACCGCGGTGTTCACAGGGTCGTGCGCCGCTCCGATTGCCTTCGAGACGGTGCTCTATCCGTCACAGGGAGACGCGGTCGTGCCTCAGGTGCGAGCGCTCCACTGCCTGATCGACGCCCAGCATCCCGAGCCGGGGCAGGTCTCGGCGATCTCGATCAGCCTGCCGGAGTACGAAGATGTCATCGTCATCTGCCACGACGCAGAGTCGATCGGCAAGACCAAGCGGGTCCTCGGCTTCGAGTTCACCGGCGAGGCGCTCTGGATCCGCACGAACAAGCAGGGCAACACACTGAAGAAGGCGAGCATTCCTTAGAACACAGATAACACAGATGGTTACGGATTAGATGATCCATTCCCTTTCTGTGCTTTCCGTGTTCCATCTGTTCCATCTGTGTTCCAGAGGGGTTAGCATGTTTGATGTAATCGGAATCGGATACACCGCGACGGACTACCTGGGGATCGTGCCCAGGTACGCTGAGATCGATACCAAGATGGAGATGTCGCCGTTCATCAAGCAGGGCGGCGGACCGGCGGCGACCGCAATGGTGGCCGTTTCGCGGCTCGGCGGACGGGCGTCGTACGTCGGCAAGGTTGGCGACGACGACTTCGGCCGGTTCATGCTCGATCAACTCGCTGTGGAGGGCGTCGATACGTCTCAGGTGACCGTCGCGCCGGGGGCGGAATCCCAGTTCGCCTTCATCGTCGTGGACGGCGAAACCGGAAAGCGGACGATCTACTGGACGCGCTCAGGAGTGCCGTCGCTCAGGCCCGACGAACTCGACCGGGAGCACGTCCTTTCGGCGAAGGTGCTGCTCGTCGACGGGCACGACATTGAGGCGGCGATCGAGGCCGCGGGATGGGCGAATGAGGCGGGAATCCCTGTGGTCTACGATGCCGGTACCGCCCGCGAGAACACCGACGTGCTGTTCGAGCGGACCAACTATCTGGCGGCCTCGAAGCTGTTCGCGACCTCGTTCACGGGGGAGGATGATCCCGAGAAAGCGGCGAGTGCGATGTTTGGCGGGCGACGGAAGCTCTCGGCGGTGACCCTGGGCAGCGAGGGCTGCTTCTACGCGACCTCGGAGGGCACGGCGTATCAGCCGGCGTTCCAGGTCGATACGGTCGATACCACCGGCGCGGGCGATGTCTTCCACGGTGCGATGGCGTTTGCGGTGTTCAAGGATTGGCCGATTCCCGAGATGGTCGAGTTCGCGAGTGCGGTGGCGGCGATGAAATGCACCGCCCTCGGCGGCCGGACCGCGATCCCCTCCCTGCCCCAGGCGCTCGGATTCTTGCGTGAGAGATCACCCAACGGGTTCTGGAGCAGCCAGGCGCATTCGAGTTGAGTGGGTGGCGACCGTCTCTCGATATGGTTTCCAGAGAAACCGACTCGAGACTAGACGGGTTTGGGCTTGGGAAGCTTGGCAAGCTACCCAACCGTTCTCCTCGAGTAGCCACTCTGGTGGCATAACGAGAGGCTGACTCACTCTGCGGAGATGCACCCGGAGCAGCCTCTAAGATACGCCACTCCCCGCGGGTTTCTGGTATAATGCGCGAAGAATCGAGTTCGGAGGTAGATCATGAGAGCCGGAAATACTCGTCCATTCTTTTTGATGCTGGCGCTGATCGTGCTGGCAGCAACAATCGCGCCGGTACTCGGCCAGCAGGCGGAGGTCCGGGAGACCGTCCTGCCGAACGGCCTGAAGGTGCTCACGAAGGAAGTCCATGCCGTCCCGGTCGTCAGCTTCCAGGTCTGGTACAAGGTCGGCTCTCGGAATGAGCAGCTCGGAAAGACCGGACTGTCTCACCTGCTGGAACACATGCAGTTCAAAGGCACGAAGTCGCTCGGGAAGGGCGAGATCGACCGCCTGATCCAGAAGAATGGCGGCATCAGCAACGCGACCACCTGGAAGGACCGGACCCACTACTACGAGACGTTCTCCAGTGACAGGCTCGAGCTGGCGATGCGCATCGAATCCGACCGCATGGTGAACAGCCGGATGGACGCCAAGGAACTCGAGTCGGAGAAGGTCGTAGTTCGCTCGGAACTCGAAGGCGGCGAGAACAGCCCGGATTCGCTGATCTACTATGAGTTGTATGCCACCGCGTTCAAGGCACATCCCTACCAGTGGCCGACGATCGGCTGGGTCGCGGACCTGGGCTCGATCACCCGGGACGACCTGTACAGCTACTACAAGACTTACTATCAGCCGAACAATGCGACGGTCGTGATCGTCGGCGACTTCCAGGCCGAGAAGGCGCTGGCACTCGTGAACAAGTACTTCGGCAAGATCAAGAAGGGCGACGATCCACCCAAGGTCACAGCTAAGGAGCCGGTCCAGTTCGGTGGACGGCGCGCGATCGTCAGCAGGGCGGGCAACGCGTCCCGAGTGATGATGGGCTTCAAGACCCCGGCGGTCGGCGATCCGGACAACTATCCGCTCGATGTGCTGGAGATCGTGCTGAGCAGTGGGACGAGCAGCCGCCTGTATAAGGCGCTCGTGGACAAGCAACTTGCGACCGAAGCCTGGGCGAGCGCGACCGTCGGCAAGGACCCCGATCTATTCCTCCTCGGAGGAACCGCCCGCGACGGCGTGAAGATCGAGGATGTCGAGGCCGCGCTCCTGGCCGAGGTCGAGAAGATCAAGACCGAGGGCATCACGGACCAGGAACTTCAGAAGGCGCTCAACCAACTCGAGGCGTCGTTTGTCTACGCCAATGACAGCGTCTCCGCGCAGGCCCGGCAACTCGGAGAGTTCGAGACCATGTACTCCTGGCGGTACATCGTGGAATACCTGTCGAACGCGCAGAAGGTGAGCAGGGAAGACGTAGGTCGTGTGGCCCGGAAGTACTTCACCGAGATGGGCCGGACCGTCGTGACGTTCGTTCCTGAGGAGTCAGGAGTCAGGAGTCAGAAGTCAGAAGTCGGCAGGGAGCAGATGGCACTGCCCTTTGAGAGGTTGGCAGCTTACAAACCGGATGTGGAGACACGGAGAGTGGGAGAACGGGAGAGTGGGAGAGTGGGAGACAAACCCATACTATCCGCCGAGGAATCCGAAATCCGCAGTCCGACATCCGCAATTCAGCCGAAGCGGGTGGTGCTCGATAACGGTATGGTCGTCATCATCTACCCGAACCGGAGCAATGCGACGATCGCCGTGACCGGAAGCCTGGGCGCCGGTTCGATGCTCGATCCGACGGGCAAGGCCGGAGTCGCGCCGGTGACCGCCGGACTGCTCATGAAGGGCACGAAAACCCGCACCGCCGATCAGCTCGCGGCCGAGAGGGACTTTCTCGCCATCCGCATGGGCACGGGCGCGGACACCGAGTCAGCCTCGTTCAGCACGTACTCGCTCTCGAAGCACTTCGACAAATCGCTCGAACTGCTGTCCGACGTGCTGCGCAACCCGACATTCCCAGCGGACGAACTCGAGAAGCTGAGGATGAGACGCCTCTCCGCCATCAAGCAGGAGCAGGACGACCCGCAATCGCTCGCGTTCCGGAAGTTCTACGGCACGGTCTACCCGAAGGGGCATCCGTACCATCAGAATTCGATCGAAGAGGAAGCGGCGAACACCTCCGCGATCACAAGGGATGACATCACCGACTTCTACGGCAAGTACTATGGCCCGCAGACCGCGATCATCGTGGTCGTCGGCGATGTCGATGAGCAGACGGCGCTGGCAAAGATCAAGCAGTATTTCGGCGACTGGAAGCCGACCGGTCCCGCCGTAGTCCCGAAGCAAGTTCGGGACCTGATCCCGGACACGCCGCTTCAGGCGTCCATCGTGAAGGAGATCATCCAGGTGCCGGACAAGTCGCAGGCCGACGTGGTCCTCGGCTATGCGAGCACTCTGAAGCGGTCCGATCCGGACTTCTATGTCGCGACGATTATGAACTACATCCTCGGCGGCGGCGGAGCGCTCGGCAGCCGGTTCGGGAACGTCATCCGCGACGAGATGGGCCTCGTCTACACCGTCTACAGCGGCTTCGACTCGACGCTCGGCGCCGGGCCGTGGTACGCTTACCTCGGCACGAACCCGGAGAACATAGACAAGGCAGTCACTACGCTGCTCGACCAGATGAAGCTCATGCGCGACAAGGGTGCGACGAAGGTGGAGGTCCAGGAGGCGCTGGACTACATCACGGGCTCGTTCGCGGCGCGCCGACTCGAGACGAACAGCGCGATCGCGGATACCCTGCACGCCGCTGAGTTCTTCGGCCTGGGGATCGATTACATTCAGAAATACCAGAGCCTCTATCGGGCGGTGACACTCGATCAGGTGAACGCCGCCGCAAGGAAGTACCTGCACACGGATCAGTACACGATCGTGGAAGCAGGAACGATCAAGTAGGGAATGGTTTATGGTTTGTGGTTGATGGCTGATGGGGAACCGGTTCCCATTCCCCATTCCCCATTGACCATTAACCATCAGCCATCAACCATTCCCCGTCAACCATTCCCCCGGGTTTGGCGTATAACAGGCGGGGGGTAAACTGCGCGCGGAGGCTCCAACGATGCCGCCGTGCTTTGGAGGTGTGTCATGGCGTCGCATCGGCGGCCGTTCTTTACGTTCTTTATCATCATCCTGCTGGGCTTGACTCTGTACAATGCATGGCAGGTCCGTGCGCTCCGCGCAGAGGTCACCGTCCTGAGGACGCAGGTGGCGCTGCTGAGGACCGGCGGCGAGAAGCCGGCCCGCGGCGCTCTCGATAGCGTGGACCTGGCCCGCAAGCATGCGGATCTGGCGCGGAAGTATGTAGCAGATGGTGAGTTCAAGAAGGCGCGCGTCGAGTTGGAGAAGAGCCTCGAGTACATGAAGCGCTTCAGCCAGACGTCCGAGGAGTCGTCGAAAGACACGATTGATCGGCTCCAGGATACCTGGCGGGATGCCGGCAAGAGCATCGACAAGATGTGGCGCGGCGTCACCGAGAAATCGGGGGAAGCGAAAAACAAAGGAGGCTGAACGAAATGCGTAAGCGTTGGCATATTGCACTGCTGCTGGTGGCGCTCATGCTGTCCATCTCAGTCCTGTCCGGCTGCAAGCCCGCCGGCCTTGTCAGCAACAGTCAGGAAGTGGAGATCGGCAGACAGTCTGCTCAGCAGGTGGAATCGCAGTATCCGGTGAATAAGGACCCGGAACTGAATAGAATGGTGACGACGATGGGGAAGAACCTTGCCCGTTTCTCACCCCGTCAGAACGTTGAATACACATTCAAGATCCTGGACATCAAGGACGTGAACGCCGTGTCGCTGCCCGGGGGTTGGATCTACGTCTACAAGGGCCTGATCGACACGACGAAGGGCAGTCCCGACCAGATGGCGGGAGTCATCGCGCACGAGATAGCGCACGTAGCGCTCCGACACCACGCCGACATGATCGGGCGTCAGACGTACGCGGGCATACTCGTACAGACGCTGACGCGTGGCGATGTCCAGCAGTGGGCAAACCTGTTCGCGAATTTACAGCTTCTACAGTGGAGCCGGGAGCATGAGTTCGAAGCTGACCGAGATGGGATCGACATCATGTTCAAGTCCAAGCAATACGATCCCCAGGGATTGGTCAACTTCTTTGGCGCACTGGACAAGCTGCACAAGGATAATCCATCGAAGTTCGAGCAGATGTTCAGGACGCACCCTGTGACGGCTGAGCGCGTCAAGCGCGCGCAGTCACATCTGGATGATCTCAAAGCCGGTCGAGTCCAGCCGAAGTAGACCTTGTGTGGGCCGGCCCGTCAGGAGAGCACGTTGAAACTAACTGTTGTGGTTCCGGCCTACAATGAGGGAGAGCGACTGCGCGGGGTTCTCGGTGTGCTTCAGGAGTGCGCGGTCGTCGACGACATCATCGTTGTGAGCGACGGCTCGACCGATAATACTTGCGATGTGGCACGCTCATACAACGGCGTGACGGCATTCCAATTGCCGCACAATGTCGGCAAAGGCGGCGCGATGGTTGCCGGCGCCAAGCGTGCCACGTCCGAGTTCATCGCCTTCCTCGACGCCGACCTGATCGGCTTGACTCCCTCCCACGTGGAGGCTCTCGTTTCCCCCGTGCTGTCCGGAGAAGTCGATATGACCATCGGCATATTCAAAGGCGGCCGCCCGCGCACGGACTGGGCACAGGTCATCGCTCCGTTCATCTCGGGACAGAGGGCGCTTTCGAGGGATGAGTTCCTCTCGATACCGGGCCTCGACGAGGCCAGATACGGCGTCGAAGTGGCAATAACCAGGCATATCAGGGACAGGGGACTTGCCATCCGCACTGTGGCTCTCATGGGAATGACTCACCCCATGAAAGAGGAGAAGATCGGCTACATTCGGGGGACGGGCGCACGGATGACGATGTACTGGGAGATCATGAAGATGGTCTGCAGTTGGCAGGGTCGAAAGTCGAAGGTTGAGAGTCGAAAGCTGAAAGTTGAGAGTTAAGGTTGTAGGGGCGTGCCTTGTGCCGCCCGCGACACCGAACCGGGCGGCACAAGGCACGCCCCTACAACCGGTTCATCTGGAGACGCCTCCTACAACAGTGATCCCCGGCACATGATCCGCTCTGCCTCCGCCAAGTTGGTCCCGGGTGTTGATGCCGAGCACCTCGTCCGGCCCGCACGATACCGATGACGCGCGCATCCCCTGCGATTATAACTCCTGCACTGCCCAGCGACAAGCGCCGACAGTTTCGCGCACCGACATGCCGGGTATGAGAACAAGGGTATGGCGCAGATGACTGCGCCGACAGGATGTCAATGGAGGTGAAACCCATGACGGTACAGAGGGTAGTTTGTCTGGCACTGGTGGTAGTATTTGCGTCTACCGTGATGCTGACCAGTCCGGCGTACTCGGCAAACCTGCTTACGCAGGCATTGAAGCTGTTCGGAATCGGCTACGTGGTAAGCCACTTCGGACCGCAGATCGACAAGTTCATCACGAGCCTCGCCGGCCAGCGTGGAGTCCAATGGGAGGGCGCGACAAAGGTGGTCCCGATCGTGTCGGTTGGCCAGGGATTCTTCGTAGGTGCGGCACAGGTGGTCGGGGAGCCGAACCAGGTAGACAAGGTCAAAGCTGTCGGCCAGGTCGAGGCGACTCTGTCGAGCTTCAGCGGCAGGCTGCTCGTCCCCGTGGACACATCGAACCCGACAAAGAACCTGTCGCGCGTCAACGGAGTGGGCGTGTCCGCGCTGGTCGATTTCAAGATCTAGCAGAGGAGGAGGGATTGTGATGATCAATCACCGATTACGGATTACCAATCGGAAAAGATTCGCCATCGCGCTGACGATCGTGGTCGGCGCGGTCGGCATGCTGGTCTACGGCATCTCCCAGGGAGACAGCAGACTCATAACTCCGGTCTATGCCGCGGCCAATGCAACTGCCCAGGAGACCACCATAGGCGGCCGGCAGGTGGGTGAGGTTATGGTGGACGGCAAGGCGGTGCTTCGGATCCGTTCGGCTGCCGGCGGGCTTTCGGCGTTCAAGCGGAGTCAGGTCGTGGCAGACAGGCTCAATCAGCTCATGGGCGACTCGATTCAGCCCGAGGACATCACCACGGGGATCGTGAACGGCCAGGAAGTCGTGCTTGCGGGCGGACAGATACTGGTTACAGCCGATACGACTCATGCCAAGCTGAACGGGACGACCCCGAGTATACTCGCCAATCAGTGGGCAACCAACCTGCGCACGTCATTCAGCGGAGGGGCAATGGCTGTTACCGCCGCCGAACCGACGTCTGAGAAGATCGTTCCGATCATCAGCCTGGGACAGGGTACCAAGATCGGCGGCGCGCAGGTCACCGGCCCGAGAAGCCGCGTGAGAGAAGTGGTGGCCGTTGCACAGGTCGAAGGGACTTTCTCGAGCGTAGCGAGGGTGAGGATTCTCGTTCCGGTCTCGACCGAAAACATCGTCCAGAAGATCACACGCGTCCCGCAGACGAGCGTGACGGCGCTGGTGGACATCAAGCTCTAGCAGACCGAGGTGTTGGGTGTTGGGTGTTAGTCGTCGGGTCCGGATCCCCAACACCCAACACCTACAACCCAACACCGTCCTTACGGCTTTCCCTTGAGCAACCCGGCGAAGTAATCCCACACCGGGGGCTTCGTGCCGTCCGGGCGGATCAGCCAGAACCCCCGGCAGTCGGCGTTCGTCGGCCGGCCCTCATACTCGTGTGAGGGCTCGTTGCAGTACAACTCCCAGTAGACGACCCAGCGCGCACCCCAATCGAGGGCGACCTCCGTGGCGCTCTTGATGAACGCCAACTGCTTCTCGGGCCCGCCGACGTTGTTCTCCGGAGCGCCGTATTCGCCGACGTAGACGTTGTCGCTGCCGTAGAGCTTGCTGTCCGGCATCTGCTTCTTCAGATAGTCGAGCGCCTTCCGAAACTTCTCCGGATCCCGCTGAGTGTCCCACGCGGAATACGAGGCGAGATCGCAGTGCGTCTTCGGGAGGACGTTGTTCGCCACCGTTGTCTTGCCCTCCATCGCGAGCCCCATGAGGTTGACCTCGGCGGCGTGAGCGACCGTGACCCCGTGCATGCCGACCTCGCGCCGGGCCTTGTCGACGCCATCCTGGCGGGCGTTCAGCCAGTCGATCATACCCTGGACGGCCTCAGGGTCGGGCTCCTTCTCGACCTTGACGTCCTTGAGCACCCAGTCGCCCTCCCAGTTCTGCAGGATGAAGGTCTTGCCCGTGCCCTTATAGGTCGTCAGCAGGTACTTGGTCAGTTCGTAGAACTGCTGTTTCTCGTCAGACGCCATCTCGGGAGTCATGCCGCCTTTCTTGAACTCATGCCATTCGTGTCCCGGTGCAAATGCCTCCAGGATGTACGTCGTGAACGGTTTGTCGAAGACCTTGCGGAAGTACGGAGTCTTCGCGACATCCACGAGCCGCTCGATCTTCGGCCAGTCGGAGTTGAAGGGGTACGACTTCGCGGGCGAAGGGGTAAACCAGAGCTTGATGACCCGCGTCCCGAGTGCGAGCAGCTTGTCCGCGCCCTCGTTGAGGAAATCCTTGTCGGTGAGGTTGTACTTCCCTGCGACGTGCGCGCTCCCGACGATGTCGCGCAGGTTCCTATCCTGTGAATCAGCGCCCAATGCCCCGCCTCCTATCGTGATGATCAGCAGTGCCAGAAATGCTGGTTTCATGCCATCAGTATAGGATGTGGTCGGGACGAGGTCAAGCGGAACCTTCGGAGTGCGGTGGCTTGACACCGCCTTGACGGTTTGACGTGGCCCTAGAGCGGTGTCAAGCCACCGCACTCCGAAGCGAGAAAGTCCGAGTCGAGGGTGTAGACGCCTGTGACGGAGACGATGCTGTCGAGCTGTACCGCGCCGGCCCAGCGGACGGGGACGCCGGTCTCACCATCCGAGAGCCGGAAGCCGCCTGGGAGGATCTCGGTCACACGGCCCCACGTCTTCGTCCGGAGGCCGATCATCCTGTTCACTCTCGTGAGCGTCGAGCCGAGCGGCTCAGGGATGTGCCTCCCCGCGGCATGGAGTGTGCTTGCTGAGGCCGAAAGGATCTTCGCGCCGCCTGGATTCGTGCTCACAGTACCGGTCACGCTCGCCAGGAGATCGCCGACGTTGTATCCGTTCAGCCCCTGGACCGCGATCGCCGCCGAGCGGTCGGGCGATTGCAGATAGGTCGTGACGCCGTCGCTGCAGCTAACGACCAGCCGGTTGATCCTGGCCGCGGTTCCATCCGGCAGGAGCTTCGCGATCCCGATCCGATTGAGGTTGTACGGCGAATCGAGCGGATAGCATCCGACCCCGGCGCACGGCGAATCGAACCGCAGCCGGAACTCATCGCGGTCGGGCATAAGGAAACGCGGATCGGCGGAGAAGTTGCCCCAGGCCGGCGCCGCCGGTTTGATCATTCCACCGAGATCGCCGCCCACGTTCCCATACAGGTCGCAGTGGCTGTATGTCAGTGCGGAGGACGTACTCCCGCCGAAGAGACCTCCTCCGACCGGCGCGGAGTTGAACGCTATGATGCAGTAGTTCAGGATCATCGGCGAGCCGTAGTAGTCATAGCCGCCGCCGCCACTGACCTCGGCGCTGTTGTAGGCGATCGTGCAGTTCTCGAAATCAGGGCCGGCATGATAGGGTCCGAATACGCCGCCGCCGCTCCCTGTGGCATGATTGCGGACGATGAGGCAGTTTCGAACGACGGGATAGGAGTGGTACTCGACGTATATGCCCCCGCCGCTCACGGCCTTGTTGTGGATCATCTCGCAGTTGATGATGTCGCCGTAGGAGTACTTGCCCATGTAGATTCCGCCGCCCCGATTGGTCGCGCGGCAGTTCTCGAACCGGCAGTTGATGATGGTCGCGGTGGTCGTGATCTGGCAGCGAATGCCCCCGCCGTCGTCCGCCTTGCCGTTCCTGATGGTGATACCTTCGATGGTCACGGAGACTTGTGTTGGGACGTCGATACCTCGTCCCGCACCGCCCGGATCGATGATCGTCGGGAACGCCCCGCCCAGACGCTGGCTCAGCGAGGTCTCGTAGCCGAGGAACCCGCCGTACAGCTTGCTGTACTGGGTCATGGTGACCGATTCCCGGTAGGTCCCGGCTGCGATCCAGTAATCCGAGCCGGTGCCTGTCGCGCTGATGGCCTGCCCGATTCCTGTGTACGCGGTCGCCCACGAGGTCCCATTATGTATGGGACCAGGCGCATCGGCATCGACGTAGACGACCGTCGCCCCATGAGCGGCTGAGATGCCCAACAGGCAGAGGAGAAGTGCTATGGTTATCCGTTTGGACATGGACATGCTTTCTAAGCAAGCGGTTGACGTGTTTCCGCCAACATAGTATATCCAAAATTGCGAATATCTAACCATCGGGGGCCGGGAATGGGATGTCAGCCGATCCTATTGCTGCTTGCCCTCAATGGAGGCAAGGAGAATCGCGGCGGCCAAGCCCATGCGTCGGTCGAGTGTCTTGTTCCAGTCCGGCGAGAAGTCCAGGCCGATCTTCGTGACGAACGGGTTGAAGTGGTGCTTGAACTTGAAGACCTCGGTGCCGCCGACGGTCCCATGGAACGACTGGGGAATGAGATTGGTGGCGAACCGCCTGAGGAGTGCGAGCGCCCAGCTATCCTCCTCGATGATGCCGATCTCGTTGTCCTCGACATCCATGATGACCCACTCGTCCTTCAACAGCGACTTCACGCCTCTCCGCTTCAACGCGCCGATCTTTTGGTCCGAGGCGGAATCGATGACGTCGTAGGCCGACGAGAAGTCGATGATGTTCCTGGCCTTGATGCGGAACAGCTCGGACGACTTGCTCTCGTCGGGATGGATGGTGATGTCTTCCTTCAGCTTGAAGGCCTTCATGCTCGCGAAAAGCGCCAGGCTGCCCGTGGAATCGTATATCCGGAACGATCCGCCGAATAACTTGAGGACCTGTTTGCGCAGTAGATAAGTGGAATGCTCGAACGGATTTGTGCCCAAAGTCTACCTCCTCCAAAGGCTGGTTCATGCTAGTTCTTCCACTTTCACCTCGGATATCCTGCATATGAAAAGGCGGTGGCTCTGATCGAACCACCGCCGATATCTGGGTCTTTTGTGTTTGAACGAACGGCTTGCTAGCCGTTTCTACGTCTCAGCACGAATCCCGCGAGTCCGGTGATGCCGGACACCAGGGCGAGCAAGCTGCTCGGCTCGGGGACGACTTCGATGTAGGAAGTCGAGCCGGCCGGGCCTTCGACCGCTCCAACGTTTCCACCGTTCATGTTCCATACTACGTTGAAGATCAGGCCGACGTTATTCCAGCCTGCATCGATGCCGGACTGGAGATATGAAGTCACGTCGTGTCTCTGCCAGCCTTCGCCGACGCCATTGAGAAAGGCTATCTCGGATCCGCCGGCTTGGCTGAATCCTGCTGCTACCGCCGAGCCGGGATCTCCGCCATAGAACTGGAGCGAGGTCCCGTTGATCCCGTAGGAATAGAAGTTGAAAGAAGCGCTGTTCGGACTTAGTGTCTTGCCTGCCAGGGAGGAGATGTTGACGATCACCATTCCTCTCCCTGATTCTCTGTTCTCGCCGTTATGCCAGAACGAGACGTTGGTACCGCCGGTGTCCGCCCAGGAGCCATACCACCCGTACCAACTGCGGCCGGCATACCCGTCACCCTCGCCGGTTGGATAGAGCCTCAGCGGCACCGGGCTGGCGAATGCCGAGGTGGCGCAGAGCACAAGAGCCATTGCGATCAGGATGATAGCAAACTTCCGAGTTTTCTTCATGTACAGACCATCCTTTCCATGTTTGGAGGACGCAAGACACGAGGCGTCCGAAAACAAACCCTGCAATATCCATGCCAAACAAGCGATTAATTGAAGATCTGGTAATTCACACAGGTAGGCATGAGCTGTGCCATATCGGGGTACATACGGTGTGCCGGTCGCCATTTCGCATACCTATCGCATGTTCTGAGGCTTACTGAGTTGACCGATTTCTTGATGGGACTTAATCCGGTCGTGCAGGCGCTGCTTGCGACGACATTCACATGGGGAGTCACCGCCATTGGCGCGACCGGCGTCTTTTTCATGAAGGAGATCAACCATCGGCTGCTCGATGCCATGCTCGGGTTCGCGGCCGGGGTGATGATCGCCGCCAGCTACTGGTCGCTGCTTGCCCCATCGATCGCCCTCTCAGACGAACTCGGATTCATAAAGTGGGTGCCGCCCGCTATCGGATTCCTCGCAGGTGGAGGTTTCCTCGCGCTCCTGGACAGGCTGTTGCCGCACGTCCATCCCGAGGATCCGGAGGAGCCGGCGGAGGGCCTGAGATCCACGTGGAGACGCAGCCTGCTCCTGATCCTCGCTGTCACCATCCACAATATCCCGGAGGGCATGGCGGTCGGGGTCGCATTTGGGGCGGCGGCCGCGGGTCTCGGGGGAGCGACCATCGGTGGGGCGATCGCTCTGGCGATCGGCATCGGCCTGCAGAACTTCCCTGAGGGCCTGATCATCTCTATGCCGCTTCGGAGGGAGGGGTTCTCCCGCCTCAAGAGCTTCTGGTACGGCCAGCTCTCCGCCATCGTCGAGCCGATGGCGGGTGTGATCGGCGCCGTAGGGGTGCTCTACGCTCGATGGATGCTTCCATTTGCGCTGGCGTTCGCTGCCGGAGCGATGATCTTCGTGGTGGTCGAGGAGTTGATCCCCGAGGCACAGTCGAGCCACAATGCCGACGTCGCCTCCATCGGAACGATGGTGGGCTTCACGGTGATGATGGTCCTCGATGTAGCGTTTGCCTAAGACGGTGCATTCGAGTTGAGTGGGCGGCGATCCGACCGTCTCTCGTTATGGTTTCGGGGCCTCCAGAGACGCGGAGGCCGTCCGCAGACGGACGCAGAGAGAAACCTACTCGAGACTAGACGGGGCTGGGGACTGGGGAGTCCGGCAGACCACCCAACCGTTCTCCTCGAGTAGCCACTCTGGTGGCATAACGAGAGGCTGCACCCACTCTGCGGAAATGCACCCCCTACGTCCATTGACGCATCGAGGCCCTTCGCGTACAATGCCGCTGGAGGACCCACCGATGCGTTTTCTATTCTTCGCACTGCTTGCTCTCATCACCATGATCCCCGCGAGCCTGTATGCCGAGGACCTGATCGCCGGGAATCCGCCGTTCCGACGGCTCTTCCTCGATGCGATGGTGACCGAGGAGTCTCAGGGCCTCACGCGCGTATTCCACTCCGCCGAGAAGCACCCCGGCAATCCCGTCATGCGTACCACCGAGGCGTGGGAAGGCTGGGGGCCGTATCTCTACGGCACAGTGCTGCGGGACGAGGGGCGGCTCAAGATGTGGTACTCCTGCATCGGCTCAGACAGCGGGTATACGTGCTACGCCGAGTCCACGGATGGCATCACCTGGACCAAGCCGAAACTCGGGATCGTCGACTTCAAGGGATCGACCGCGAACAACATCGTCGGCACAATGGGCCTCCCGAGCGTGATGAAGCTCGGAGACAAGCGATGGGCGATGTACTCCTGGGGCGGCGACTCGGGTGCGCAGGTCATGTTTTCCGAAGACGGTCTGCGCTGGACTCAGGGCAAGACGAAGCTCTTCCCGACCTCCGACGTCGTCAACTTCTTCTACGACCCGTATCGGGAGCGCCATGTCTCGACCTACAAGGTCGCGAACCGCCGGCACAGGGCGACCGGCCTCGCGGTCTCCAGCGATGGATTGGAGTGGAGCAAGCCGGTCGAGGGGCCGGTCTTCGGCGCGGATGACCTCGACCCGGACGCCTCCCAGGTCTACGGCATGCCGGTGTTCCCGTACCAGGGCATGTATGTCGGCCTGCCCTGGATCTATCACGCGCGATGGATGAAGTATGGCGACTATGACTCGCCGAAGAAGATGTACGAGGCACAGGAAGGGAGTCCGTGCACCGTAGATGTCCAGATGACGTGGGGCTGGAACCTCATCCAGTGGAATCGAACGCCCGACCGGAAGCCGTTCATCGCCCTCGGGCCGGACGGAAGCTGGGACGACGGCATGATCTACACCGCCCGCGCGCCGGTCGTCATGGGCGACAAGCTCGGGTTCTACTACGGCGGATTCGATCAGGTCCACGATGACTACAAGGATGTCCACGGCGCGATCGGGCTGGCGACCCTCCGGCTCGATGGATTCTGCTCCATGCGCGCCGGGGTCAAGGAGGGATGGCTGATCAGCCGGCGGGAGGTCTTCCGTACCCCCAGAGTCACGATCAACGCGAAGACCGCCCCGACCGGCTTCGTCGCGGCCGAGCTGCTCGATCGGAACAACAACGTCATCCCCGGCTTTTCACGAGCCGACTGCATCCCATTCACGGGCGACTCGGTCCGAGGCACGATCGAATGGAAGACAGAATCGTTCCCGAAGAAGCTGATCGACGCCGACAAGAAGGTCCGCTTCTTCGTCAAGAACGCCGATCTCTATTCCTACCTCCCGGCGGACATCGACATGGCGAAGGACGACGGTCGAATCTGGATGGACAAGTGAGCGGACACAACGTGTAGCCTAGGGCTTTATGCCCGTCGAGGATGCCCACAAGGGGTAGGCTACGAGTATCGCCGAGGAAGGTGAAAGATGACGGAACCGGTAAGCAGAAGAGGATTCCTGAAAGGTTCGCTCGCGGGAAGTGCAATCGTGGGCATGGGCGGCATATCCGCATTCGGCGCACCGATTGAAAATGGAGGCACGAGCATGGCATCTAGGTATGACAGCCAGACACCAAAGGGCGAGATCTCGCACAGGTTGCTCTTCTTCGAGGCGCCGAACGAGGCATACGGCATCCACCATGCCTATGCGCCGGTGACGAAGGTCGAGTGCCGCGTGGACGACGGCGGGCTCGGCTGGTCGTGCATCGACTTCGGCGATCCGATCGAGATCGGCGGCACGTACCGATGTTATGGGACCGTGCGGACTCCCGACGAGAAGTTCATGGGCATCGCCCTGTGGGAATCCAATGATGCGCTCGAGTGGACGCCGGTCACCCTCGGCCAGGTCAAGCGGGACGGCAAGGAAACGAACCTCATCGAGTTCGAGAACCTGCCCGGCGACCAGACCGCGGTGTCGCTCCCGAACGTCATCCGGCTGAACGATGGCCGCATGCGGATGTACTTCTGGAAGCACCGCGACGGTCATCTGCGCTACCTGATCGCCGAGAGCGAAGACGGCCGCCGCTGGCGGGTCCTCGATGTCGACAAGCCGGCGCTGTTCCATCCCCATGACGGCGGCCTGTGGAAGCTTGCGGAGGGCCTCTCAAGACACGAAGCGCCTGAGATCAAGCTCACGCCGGAGGAATTCCTGAGACGCAAGCGGCTCTGGAGCAACGACTCGACGCATATCCACTACAATCCGCAGCTCGACCGCTTCGAATGCTACTCGGTCTGGCTCCATCCCGCGATCCCCGACCGGCGGGTCGATGTCGACAACGCACCCGGCATCCACCGCCTCATCCATCGCCGATTCAGCGCGGACGGCCTCGAATGGAGCGACGCCGAATTGATCATCATGCCGGACGACGGAGATCCGTGGGACCTGCAGTTCTACTTCCTGAGCGTCCATCGCCAGGCGGACTGGATGATCGGTCGGGTGGGATACTACCGCGTGGCCGATGGGATGCAGACGACGGACACCGACCTCTGCTTCTCCCGCGACGGCCGAAACTGGGAGCGTCCCGTGCGCGGTGGGTGGATTCCCCGCTCGAATGAGGGCCTCGATACGATGGGCATCTACGCAGCCGGCGCATTGGTCGATCGCGGCGACCGATGGCTCACCCTCTACAGCGGGACACCCGTGCCGCACAACAACGGCAGGTATCGATCGGGCGTGATGGGAGCCACGTTTGCGAAGAACCGATTCGTCGGACTGGAAGCCGATCGCACGCGGGGCGGGTTCATGACGGAGCCGTTCTTCCCGGCGGGAGAGACAATCCGCCTGGACGCGGACATCCGGGGCTCTCTGAGGGCTGAGTTGTGTGATGCGTTCGGCCGCAAGCTCGAAGGGTTCCATCTCATGGATTCGACGCCGATCCAGGGCGACTCCGAGGCCCACATCCTCCGATGGAAGGAAGCATCGACCGCCGACCACCGCTTCGAGTGCTTGCGCCTCCGGTTCGAGTACACCGACGGCGTCGTCTACGGCGTGGACTTCTCGGCGGGATGAGCGCCGCCCCTGGGCATCCGATGGAGGCCATGGCAGTCGGTGCACACGGCGTTGGAGAGAATCAGCCGCCCGTGGGGTCGGCGTTTGCCCTTCCATTCGGCCAGGAACTTGGCGACGGCATCCGGCTTCTTGTGCGCCACATGGCACTTCTTGCAGAACGGCTCCACCTCCGCTCGCCCAAAGAGGACATCCGGCTTGGCGGCGGCTTCCTCGTCATTCATGTGCTCGTAGGAGACGCCGTGACAATGCGCGCACGTCGTGCCCCGCTTGAGGTGGGTTGCGGCGATCTGCTCGCTCTCGAAGTTGATGTGGCAGACCAGGCACCCGCTGTTGTCCTTCGGCATCTTCGGCGCGCCACTGTTAACCACAGCCGCGAGGATCGGCACTGAGACTCCCAGCGCGATCAGTAGCATACCGGCCAGCTTGCTTCGATTCATACCAACTCCCATTCCCTCAGCCAATGGTAATCCGGCGGCAACTCCGCGAGCATTTCCTTCGCGGCTTCATCGAGCCGGGCCGTCTCCTTGAGATCGAGTTCACGGCGCTCCCGTATGGCGCGGACCGCGTTGTCCACCTGGTGAATGCTGATCAGGCCCGGCATCGGGGCGGTGATCGCGTCGTTGCTGAGGATGTATCGAAGTGCCAGCCGAGCCAGCTCATCATCACCCGCCGTGCTCGCACCTCCCGCACCCGCGCCGTCCTTGAAGAGCGATCCGCTGGAGAACGGCTTGATGCCCAGGATTCCGACCTTGTGCTTCCTGGCGGCATCGAAGAGACTGTCGGTCGGCTTCTCCCTGCTGGCGGCGGTGTACGGCGTGAGGACGACGCTGAACCGGCGGTACCGCTCGATCACGTGCTTGAGCCATTCCCTGCTGTGGGATGAGACGCCGAGGAACCGCGCCTTGCCCTGGACGTGCGCCCTGTTGAACGCCTCGACCATCTCCGCAATCTCGCGATCGGTGTTCTCTCCCTGCATGGCGGCGCTGATCCTCCACACATCCACGTATTCGAGCCCGGACTCCTTGAGCCCCTGGTCGAGCCCCTGGAGGAGCTTGTCTGCCGTGCGCCATTCCTCGAAGCGGGGTTCGCGCTCGTACCAGGAGTAGCCGAAGTACATCTTGTCCCGCCGTCCCTTGAGCGCCTTCGCGTAGGTGAGGATCTCGCCGCCCGAGCATGCGTCCACATAGTTGATGCCGACGTCGATGCAGCGGCTGACTATGTCGTATCGGTTCTTGTCCAGTTCCTCGATGCCCGAGTTGTCGCGGTCCCAGCCCGAGCCGGCGATCAGGCGCTTCCAGTGGCCTCCGAGCGCGATCGCGGAGATCATCAGCCCGGTCCTACCGAGGGGCCGATACTCCATGTTCTCATTGTAGTTGAGCGGCTTGGGCTTCTCGGCAGCCCCGTATGCCGTGCTGACTCCGGCCGCCACTCCTGCTGCGGTGAGAGTCGCATTGCGGATGAATTCGCGACGTGTGATGCGCTTGCCGTTCATAGACCACACCTTCCTGTCCTCGGTGACCTACTTCTATCTACCACGAGACTGCGCCAGAGTCCTGCAGGTCAGCCCTCGAACCGCCCGAAATGGACGCGAGTGTCGTACTCGAACCGCACTTGGCCGTCGGTCTGGTATCGCTCGAAGATGCGCCTCAACTCAGACATCATCGGCTCGTGTCCGGGCTGACCCGACTCAGGCGCGTAGGACGAGGAGAGCAGCCGTCCCTTGAGCCCCTCGAAATCGAATGCCTGCTCATATTCGACGGTTCGGACCCGGAAGGTGCTCGGAGAGAAGAACTCCCCGATGACTCCAGCGTCGATGTCCCGATGGTCGGCCACCTTGTACTCCGGGGAGTGGGCCTCGAGCATCCGCTGGTAGGCGTCGAGGAACGGGAGACCTTTCCGGTGCTCGTTCCACATCAGGACGACCCATCCGCCGGGCTTGAGGATGCGGCGGAACTCCTGCTTCGTCCTCGCGCGGTCGAACCAGTGGAACGCCTGGCCCGCGACCACCATCTCGACGGAGGCGTCGGGGAGCGTGGTGTCCTCCGCCGTGCCATCTATGCTGGTGAAGTCGGGATAGCCCGCGAGAAGGGACTCGGCGGCCTCGCGCATCGGCCCGTTCGGCTCGACGCCGAACGTCGGGTTGCCGTTTGCCAGGAACAGCTCGGTCGAGAATCCGGTCCCGGACCCGATGTCGGCGATCGTCCACTCGGGCAGCAGCCCGCATTCCTCCCTCAGGATCTCGACGACCGCCTGCGGGTACCGTGGGCGATACTTCACGTAGTTCTCGACGCGGCTTGAGAATCGTTCGGTTGATTCCAGCATCCGTTACTCCAGCCCATCCTGCGAGCGGGAGGCGGCTTCCTGCTTCATCCTGCGGGCGATGCTACGTCCACCGAGTATGTAGCAAACGACCCCAGCCGCCAGGAGTAGGGGAAAGATCGACCACCAGGGCAGCAGGTCAAGGATGGTGGGCAACACGGCCAGGCCCAGCGCCCATCCGGAATTCCGCAAGACCGGGGCATAAGCGGCTTCGTCGGCAGGCGACTCCCGCCTCTTCAGAATCGTGAGTCCTGTGAAGATCATGAAGAACCCGATGCAGCGAACGGCTGTCTCCTGCCACGATGGCAGATGGTCCAGCCAATCGTCAAACCGTATGCCGATCACGAGCGGCATCATCCACAGCATGTGGGGCCATATATCGTGCCAGGTGATCTTGAAACCATTCCGTGACATATCGCTACCTCCAGAACGCGCAACTCCGGCAGGAGGCCTCGCCATCTATGGTGAAGCCGAACTCCTGCGACGGAACGGGTTCACCATGATCATCATGGCAAGGGTCACAACAGGGAATGAGAGCCAAGCCCATATCGGCCACACGCTCCTATGGTGGATCACGACGTACCACGTACCTGCGAGGATCAACATAGGAATGATCGCCCAGGGGCTCTCTTCCGTGCCTCCCTTGCGCACAAAGGCCAGACTGAACCCCATAGCAACGATCACCACGCCAGACAGCACGGCTGCCTGGTAGTACCAAAGCACCTCATCCAGTCTCTCGGACAGTTCTCTTGGAGCTGCCAGGGCAAAGAGAGATACGATGGTGTAGAGCAGAAAACTCGCGACACTACGTGCTTTCTCAGGCAGCTTCATGCTCAGCCTCCCTCGTCCGGGTCCGGGCGCTCGGACTATATGGACATAATAGCCCACATTGCATCGATGCACAAGGGTTCATGCGATGCGGGGTGGAATTCCTCAGAGTGGGTAGAGCACGGCTCAGGCGGCACGTGCTGCGTGCTCGATCCGAGCCAGTTCGCCGCTTAGGAGGGCAGTTCTCACCGCGAGCACTGCATCTGCGCCGTCCTTCGTCCATCGCATCCCGGCTTGCTTTAACCTCTGGCCTACTATCACCTTGCACGCCGCTTCCACCGGACCGCTGCCTATCATCATCCCCTTGGCCCTGTATGCCGGGTAGTTCATGTACTTGCGGTACTTTCTGAAGTAGCCTGTCTCGATCCGAAGCGCTTCCCTCTCAGAATCGTTTCGTGCTCTGCGCCGCTTCATGGCTCTAAGCAGACTCCCCGGCCCCTTCTCTTTAAGCTTCCGGCAGTGTTCGTTTGCCCAGCGCTTCCCTTTGGGATTCCCCTCTCCGTAGAGTGTCCGCGCCAAGCCGTATATGTGCTCACAGGCATGCCAGTAGTCGATGATCTTGATGCTCTCCGGCAGATGATTCCTGACCTCTCTCCATATCCAGTCTGCGCCGTCGGCGATCACTATACGCTCTTTTGCCCCGTCATAGCCGGCTTGCAGTGCTCTGGTGTATACCCGTCTCCCGAACTCGTCGCTCGTCTCTTGCGCCGCTATGTAGCGCGAGTTGGTGACGGTATCCGTGTCTTTGCCTGCAGCCGGAACGCCTTCGTATACCACCATGGTCTTGATGTCATGCCACTGGCCATCGGTGTGCGCTTTGGCCGCGTCTATGCCAATGTAGAGCCTCTGTGGCGTCGCCTCGCAGGAGACCTCTTCACCTGTGTCTACCACAGAGATGATCGCTTCCTGCTCCTCTCGGCGGAGGCATTCCCCAACATCCCGGACTATCTCTTCTTCGCTGCTCTCTTCGATCGCAATACCCGTGGTTCGCTCGATCAGCCTTGCGGCTGCTTCATATGGAAGCGCGGCGCAGATCGAGGCGGTGAGTTCCTTCACTCTGGCGGTCCATACTCTCTCGGACAGCCCCTGCTCGCGGTCCCATGGAATGTAGCCCCGCCTGCAATGGTCGCAACGGTAGTATGACCTCTCGACCTCTATGTCTCCGTGCAAAGTCCGAATGAAGCGTTTCCGGTATCCCTTGAACCTGGCCAGTCTGCCGCATTCGCATTCTATCCCAACACCCTTGTAGGTGGGCTTTCCGCTCATCTTGGCGGCAACCTCACTCATCATTGCGCCGGCAATCTGACGCGCCAGGATCTGAATACGCTCCTCGGCTGACCCTAAGTCCGTGCAATCGATGTAGCTGCGCGCAAAGTCGCGAGCGGCCTGAAGGAGGGAGTCTGTGTGCAAAAGTGTAAGCATTCTCTGGGAGTCTCCTTTCGGAATGTTTGTCCTTCAACAAACCGTTACCGACTATTACAGGAGACTCCTTCCTTACTTGCTACCCACTCAACGCGAATGCACCCTGCGATGCGTTTGCGGCGGAAGGGGCTGACAAAGCACATTCTATGGTACAATGTCATCGAGAATGGCCTGGTTCCCGAACTGTCACCGTGAGGTGCGCGTGTCCGCCGTTGGCGGAATAGGGGCCGGGCCGAACCTTTCCGGGGGGCCGGCTTCAGGCATGAGGCCGGCCTTATTCATTTTCTACCCGGTTTTTGACCGCCTGGCTGGTGCAATGCTATAATCCCCCCGGACCGCCCGCTGGTTGAAACTGCGGATCCGGGTAAGAGAACGCTATGGACAAGCTGAGAATCGCCATGATCGGAGCGGGTGACTGCGCATCGGCCGCGCACATGCCGTCGTTCGCCGGGAACCCGAAGGTGGAGGTCGTCGCAATCGCGGACCCGGATGCCCAAGCCGCGCAGTCCCTCGCCGAGAGATTCTCTATCGACAGGGCGGTGGGTGACTACCACGAGTTGCTCCAGGACGGATCGATCTCGGCCGTTGACATCTGCGCGCCGCACGACCTGCATCACCCGATCACGATGGACGCCCTGAACGCCGGGAAGCATGTCATCCTCGACAAGCCGATCGCCATGAACCTCGAGGAGGCCGACGCCATGATCTCGGCGGCTCGGGATGCCGGGCTGAAGCTGCTCGTCGTGCTGAACCAGCGGTTCCTCCCGGCGCATCGGAAGATCAGGGAGATGATCGAGGGCGGCCACATGGGGAAGCCGTTCCTCATGAACGCGATCCTCGCCGGCGACGTGCTCGCGCGCATGAACGATCCGCACGATTGGAAGGGCGCATCGGACCGATCGGGCGGCGCGTTCTTCGACACCGGCACTCATATCGTCGACTTGATGCACTACTGGTTCGGGCCGCCGACCGCCGTGAGCGCGACCCTCAGGCGGTTGGTCGTGACCCCGGACAACAAGGGCGACGACAACGCGGCCGTGACGTTCGAATATGACGGTATGATCGCGAACGTGATCGTCTCGTACACGATGAACAACGAGCCGTGGAGCGAAAAGAAGTTCATCTACGGCACGGGCGGCGACATCGCGATGATCAGCGAGGCCGTCGTGCCGATGTTCTACGTCCACGACAACGTGCCGGAGATGGTCGATGTCGAGCATCGAGACGACTGGTGGAGCTGGTCGATCGACCTCGCGCTCGGGCATTTCGTGGACTGCATACTGGAGGGCGCCGAGCCGCTCGTCACCGCCGAGGACGCCCGCGCCGCCCTGAAGTCGATCCTGGCGGCATATCGGAGCGCCGGAGAAGGACGACGGGAGATGGTTAATGGCTGATGGTTAATGGTTAATGGCAGACGGACCTGCATCCCCCATCAACCATTCCCCATTAACCATCAACTGTCAAGTCCCACCACGTTGTGAACGGTAGTTCAGTAAGTCGGTAGGCTCTTTGATAAACAGATCTGGTCTTTGCGCGTACCAGTCGCAGACCTTCTCATAGGGTGTCTTGCCACCGATCGCGCTGTGCTGTCTCCTTAGATTGTAGATGGTCAGCCACTGGTGGAGTCCATCTATCAACTCCGGATATCCAGGATATCTGTGCATCTTGTACGTGCCCTCCTGGATCAGTCCGTTCATGCGTTCCACCAGACCGTTGGTCTTTGGTGTATACGGCCGGGTGAGCCTGTGTTCAATACCACAGGCTGAGCATACTTCATCAAAGAAGTGAGGTCTCTTCGCCGGACTGCCCCAACGGCTCCAATTGGCCAGAGTGAACTCTCTACCGTTGTCTGTCAGGATCTTGTGGATCATGAACGGATAGAACCACATGCACAGTCCAAGGAAGCCCACTGCGGATTCCTTGGTTAGGTTGTCGTACACCTGGAGGAAGGCTAGCCTTGTTGCTCTGTCTACCGCAACGAAGCAATACTTCCTCTTGCCCCCGATCTTGGGCAGGTAGAAACAGTCTATGTGAAGGTATCCAGGCAGATACTCTTTGAACTTGCCTGGACTTTCTCTCTTTTCTTTTTGGTACTGGGGGAGTCTGCTCACCCCTTTTCTGCTCAGTAAGCGATGTATACTGGCGCGTTCTGCATTCGGCAGAACTGTGACTACTGCACGCACCAGTGCATCGAGTGCTAGACCTTTGTCCCGGAGCGAGAGGATGATCTCCTCCTCTTCGGGGCTGAATGCATAATGGATCTTCCTGGGCCGACTGCTGCGGTCTTGCTGGTCACCCCGGGCCTTCCATTTGCAGACTGTTGCCGGCGATACATGGCAGATATCTGCGAGCTTTCTGCAGCTCTTGGGACTCTGCCTGAAAAACCGCCGTTGCTTCATATTGCTGGTTGCGTTAGAATGGATCTGCATGCGAGTGGTCTCCTTTTTTGGTTTGGCGATCATCAAAGAGACTACCGCATGCACCTCCTTCTTTTCAACCCACGGTGTTCATAATGTCATGAGACTGGACAATCAACCATCGACCATTAACCATTCTGCAAGGAGACACCATGGACTATCTATCCGCAATCGCCGATGACATCCGCGCTGAGCTGGATGCAAAGAACGCCGCGCGCGACAAGGCGCTGGTCACATCCCGTGAAGCGATCCGATTCTGCGCCAATTCGATCCGCGCCGTACACCGGGCCGAGTGGGATGAGGCCGCCGAACGGCTCAACGAGGCGAAGGTGCGCGTGCTGGCAACCGCCGAGGAGCTGAAGGATTTCCCCGACCTGTACTACGCGGGCTACGTTCAGGACGCCCAGAAGGAGTACACCGAGGCATCGACCGTCAACGCGATCATGCACAATCAGCCGGTCCCGAGCCACAAGGACATCGGCGTGGAGTCAGCGCCGTACATGAACGGCCTGGCTGAGGCGGCGAGCGAGCTGAGGCGTGACGTGCTCGACCTGATCCGGGGCGGCAACATCGGACGCGCCGAGGAGATCCTGAAAGCGATGGACGACCTCTACTACATGCTGGTGACGTTCGACTACCCGGACGGGATCACCGGCGGTCTGAGGCGCACTCTCGATCAGGCGCGCGCGGTCCTCGAGCGCACCCGCGGCGACCTCACGGTCACGATCCGCCAGCGGGAACTCGAACTCGCGCTCAACAAGGCGATCGAGGTCTTCGAGAAGGGCTAGTGGGCAGTGGGGTTGTCGGAGAAGCTATGCCCTATCATTGCGGATGAACTCGCGATAATGAGCCGCCAGCCAGTAAGCGCGTCCACGCCTGGACGGGTCGGCAATGAGCAGCCATCCGTCGTTGACCCACTGCTGCATCAGGACTCTCGCCATCCGGTCCGAGAGCCCTAGAGCTGACGCCACATCGGAGGCTCTGATCACTTCCCGGTCGGCAAACAGCGCCACGACGATCCGCGCCCGGTGGTCCAGTCGCCGAAGTTCCTCCGGCTCCGTGGATATGCCTTGACCGGCATACCGCAGGGCTTCCTCCTTCGCAGCCGCGAATACCATCGAGAGCGTACTTACGAAGTAGTCCAGCCAGCCTGTGAGATCGGCTTCCGAGCGGCCCATGTAGTAGTTGTGATGCTCGCCGACATCGAGCGCCGAGTAGTACGCACCCAGATCACGCGCATGGTACTCCTCGAGGCTGAACAACCCGTTCAGGCCGTAGCCTCCCCTGTGGAGTATCAGTGTAGCCAGCAGGCGGGAGGTTCGCCCGTTGCCGTCGTAATACGGGTGAATGGTAACGAACTGATAGTGAGCCAATCCAGCCAGGATCACGGCCGGCGTCTGCTCCTTCTCGGCTCTGTTGATCCACTCGGCGAGCTGACTCATCAGGGCAGGCACGTCGTCGGCTTCGGGCGGCATGTAGACGAGTCGCCCGGAGACGGAATCCCGGATGGCATTCTGGCCGTCTCGGTATGGAAGTGGTTTCGACCGAGGGCCGTTCGTCACGATTGCATGAATCCGCCTGATCGTGTCTTCCGTCACTGGCTTCCCTCTGGCGGCCCAGTCCTCAACTCGGACGAGCGCATTCCAGTAGTTCCGCACCTCGGCGACGTCTCGCTCCCGTCCTTGGAAGTCCCGACGCCTCTGGGATACTACCTGCTCAGCCTCCTGGAGGGTGAGTCTGTTGCCCTCGATCATGGTCGAGTAGTGAGTTGACCGCAGCCTTGCCCGTCTCGACAGGTCGGCTGCCACGACCGGTGGCAGGGGCGTGGACTCGACCACGACACGCGCAGCCTCGACATCCATAAGATTCCGAGCGATTGTCGATGTGATCGTGTACCTGGGTTGCCAGATGGGTCTCATGGGAACGACTCCATTGCCGATAACGTCACCACGCATTGCCGATAAACTGCCGATAAATCATACCACATTCCGCAACAGATTCCCATTTCCGATGCGTCAGCGGTCTCGATCGACCGGCTCTACTACGTTCCCGTTACTCGCCCGGCAGGCTGCGGCCCATGCTTGTCAGTGCGGTCTTGCAGACTCGTTTGACCTGTTCTGAGTCGTACTTCGTCGCATGGACGGAGTGGTATTCACGTCGAACGTGCAGTTTCCCGTACTGGGCCGTGCAGTACTGCTCGTAAGAGACGAGTTCGTACGCGTGGGCGTAGTCGTCTGCCGCCTCATCCGTGCGGTCCAGTTTGCGGAGGGCTTTCGCTCGGTAGTAGAACAAGAGCACGGCATCCCGGTCGTGACGCTGCAGTTGGTAGAGTGCTTCAGAGGTCGGAGCTTTGGGGCCTTCGTCTGTTTTCCACGGAACGCGTCCGATAGCGATGTCCGGATTCTCCCAGGGATAGCCGCGGATGTTGATTCCCTTGCCGGTTCCAATCCACGGATCGGTGGCCACCTCGAGTGGATGATTCACCGCTATGCTGTCGAAGCAATCCACGCCCTCCAAAGCATCGAGCATTTCACCGCACTGCGACACTGCGGACTCATACTTGCCGGCGCTGATGTCGGCCGTTATCGTCGAAATGGTGGCGGGCTTGGACGGCTCTGGTGCAGGCTTGTTCACCTGGCTGGATGTTGATGAAGGCGTTCCGACCGGTTTTGAACAGCCGACAAATACAAGCGAGAACACGACCAACACAACCCATAAGCACGATCTGATCATGTGCAACCTTCCTATCCTTTCACATGGCTATGGAGTCCGGGGAGGAAGAAGGTGACCCCTATGTAGGTGATCAGCACGCAGAGGAATCCGATCGCGAGCAGGCGGTTCGACCACTTCCCGCGCCAGCCCTGGACCATACGCACGTGCAGGTATGCCGCATAGACGAGCCACGTGATCAGCGACGCGGTCTCCTTCGGGTCCCATTCCCAATACTTCCCCCACGCCGTCTGTGCCCAGAGCGCGCCCGTGATGATCCCCAGCGTGAGCATCGGGAACCCGAACGCGACCATCTTGTACGCCAGGCCGTCGAGCGAGTCGAGCGAGGGCAGATGCCGCTGCAAGACGGTGATCCGCTTGGCCTTCAGCATCTTCTCCTGGAGCATGTACCCGAGCGCCGCGCCGAACGCCAGCGCGAAACTCGCGTATGCCGCCAGACTGCTGATGATGTGGATCGCGGCCCAGCGGTTTCCGAGCATCTGGCCGAGCAAGGCGTCGCCGGCGTTCAACTCCGGTGAGAGCGACAGGGAGACATAGAACCCGAGCGCGATCAACGCGAGCATGCTGGCGAAGACGCTCAGCGCGGTGTTCTCGGACCTGCGTTGCGCGGTGAGATAGATCGCGGTCAGTACCCACGCGACAAAGGTGAGCGATTCGACCATCGTCCCGAACGGCAGCCGATGCTGTTCGATCCCGTGTGCGACGATCGCCAGGGTGAGCAGACCGAGCCCCCCGATCCCTACCACAGTCGCCGCGCGCTTGACCCGGCCCGCCTTAGACGTGACACTCCCGACGTGCAGCACCACCGAGACCGCATACACTACGAGCGTGATCAGGAACAGCACGTGGCTATACATCGCGGTCGGCCTCCTTTTCGGTCGGGCATATTCCGAACGCGTCGCAGATCGTGTCGAGCCGGGTGGAGACATCGTCCCCCGCGTACTCCTTGATCCGGATCATCGGCTGGTGGCAAATCTTGTTCACGATCGAGCGAGTCGTCTGGTTGACGGCCTCGATCTCCTCCTCGGACAGGTTCGGCAGCCGGGCGCGGAGTCTCTCCAACTCCGACTGCCTGATCTCCTCGAACTTGTCTCTGAGCGCGGTGATGACCGGCACGGCGTCCAACGTGCGGAACCAATCCATGAACTTCTCGACCTCCTCGCGGACGATCACCTCCACCTTCGCGATCTCGGCATCCCGCTCCTCCGCGTCGGCGGCGACCACCGCCTGCAGGTCGTCGATGTTGTACAGGAAAACGTCGTCCAGTTCACCGACCTCGGGTTCGACATCCCTGGGCACTGCGAGGTCGATGATGAAGACCGGCCGGCCCCGACGGACCCGCATCGCCTGCGAGACCATATCCCGCGTGACGATCGGCTTCCCGGCGGCGGTCGAGGTGATGACGATGTCCGATCTCTGCATGGCCGACTGTATCTCATCGAACTTGAGAGGCCTTCCGCCGAACCGCTCGGCGAGATCGACCGCCCGCTCGTATGTCCGATTCGCGACGAGCACGGAGGTCACTCCCGCTGATGAGAGATGAGTCGCAGTCAGTTCGCCCATCTTTCCCGCGCCAACGATCAGGACCGTGCGGCCTTTGAGCGGGTCGAAGATCGAGCGCGCGAGTTGGACCGCCGCGTATCCTACGGAGAACGCGCCTCGACCGATCTCAGTCTCGGTGCGGGAGCGCTTCCCGACGGTGATCGCCTGCTGGAATAGCGCATTGAGCACCGGGCCGGTCGCTCCCGCCTCGGATGCCGCCGCATAAGCCGATTTCACCTGCCCGAGAACCTGCGCCTCCCCGAGGATCATGGAGTCGATCCCCGAAGCGACGCGAAAGAGGTGCTCGATCGCCTTGTGGCCGGAAAGGGAGTAGAGATGCGGCTCGAACGACTCGCGGGCGAGGCCACTGCGCTCGGCGATGGCCTCGATGATGTCGTCGGCTGCCCTCACCCCCGACCCCTCTCCCGGAGGGCGAGGGGAGACTCCACCCTCTACCTTCGGTTGTTCCCCCTCGCCCTCCGGGAGAGGGGTCGGGGGTGAGGGTCGACTCTGTAAGGTCGTCCAGGCGTAGATCTCGGTCCGATTGCAGGTCGAGAGGACTACGGCCTCCCTCAACCCTTCGTTCCTCAGTAGAGCATCGAGGAACGCCTTCGGGTCGCTCTCGGGCATGCAGAGTCGCTCGCGGATCTCGACCGGAGCGGTCACGTGGTTCAGGCCTATGACTACCAGATGCACTTGTGAGCTGTCTCCAGTGCCTCGTCATGCCGCCCCTCCGCCAGAAGGCGCAGCGCATTCGAGTCGAGGATTCGGTTGTATGCGCTCGCTCGCTCGTCCATCGTGGCGTACTTCGCCTTGATCTCGCTTCTGAGAGAGCCGAGCAGGTCGGCGAGCATTCCGTACTCCGGGCCGTAGCGCGCCTCTATCTCCTCGCGGATCCGGCGAGCCATCGCCGGGCTCTTCCCGGAGGTCGAGACGCTGATGACGAGGTCGCCGCGCATGACCGACGCCGGCACGAAGAAACTGCACAGCTCGGGGTCGTCGACAACGTTGACAAGTATGCGCCGATCCCGGGCGTCGGAGGATACCTGCTTGTTTGTTCCCCGATCGTCGGTCGCGCCAATCACCAGGAACGCGCCGTCCAGATGCTCGGGGCGGTATTCCGAATCGACGTGCTCGATCCGGCCTTTGGATGCCCACTCGGCGAGCTTGGAGGTGATCTCAGGCGATATGACGCGGACGGAGGCGCCGAATTCGAGGAGCGATTCGACCTTCCGCTCCGCGACGGGTCTACCCGCCGATAACCGCGCAGGTCTGACCGCTCAGACTGAGGTTGATTGGATAATGGGACATGGTTGATGGTCGATGGCTGATGGTTGATGGGGATTCGGGACGTTAACCATCAGCCATCAACCATTCCCTCATTTCGCGTAAGCGTGCAGGCCGCCGAGAAGGTTCACGCCGTACAGGGTGAAGAGCACTGCCGCGAATCCGACGATCGTCATGATCGCCGACTTCCGGCCTCGCCAGCCGTGTGTAGATCGCATGTGCAGGAACGACGCGTAGATCAGCCACGTGATGAGCGCCCAGGTCTCCTTCGGGTCCCAACTCCAGTACGTGCCCCATGCCTTCTGCGCCCAGATCGCGCCAGTGATCAGCAGAAGCGTCTGCATCAGGAATCCGAAGCTGATCAGCCGATATATCGTCTGATCGAGGACCGCCGCCGATGGAATCCTGGTGGCCCAGAAGGAAGCCTGGCCCTCGTTCTTCTCGCGGATGAGATACATGATCGCCGCACCGACGGCGATGGCGAAGGCCGAATACGCCAGGATCGCCGTTGCGATGTGCGGTACGCGCCACGCGCTCCGCAGCGCCGGCATCGTCGGGTTCACGTCGATCGGCAGTCGGATGGCCAGGAGAGAGATCCCTGCCACAAGCGGTACGGCGAACGAACCGTAGGCCCGGGTCTTCGTCAGGAATTCGAGGCCGAGGTAGACGATCACTGCACCCCATGCGTACGATAGCATGTATTCGTACAGGTTCAGGAACGGTGGTCGCTGGGCCGCCACGGTCCGCACGACAAGCGACCCTGTGTGGAACGCTAGACCGATGAGCAGGAGCGCGAGCCCGGCTTGGCCGATCGCGCGCCTCTTGTCGAAAAGGTGGACGACGTAGAATACGGCTGCGGCCAGGTAGATCCAGAATGCTATCGTAAAGAGCGTCGAGCCCAGTGTGACTGTCATATCATCTCCCATATGGAGTGCGGAAGCGGAGTCCTCATCAGCCTCCGCACTCCACGGCAATCCGTCTTACTTAGTCGCCTTCTTGAAGTTGTGCTGGCCTTCGGGCATATGGCACGACGCGCAGGTCGCATCGGCAGCCGCCTGAGGGGCATGTGTCTTCATGTCGGTGACCTTCCCGGCATGGCATCCGAGGCAGAGGTCGTTCACCGGCTTCTTCAACTGGGACTTGCCGCTCGCCACGGTGTGCGGATCGTGGCAGGTTTCGCAGTTGACGCCCACCTGTGCGTGTTTGCTGGTGATGAACTCCGAATACTGCTGGTTGTTCCCCGGCATGGTCGGCTTGGCATCCACGAGGAACTTGGTCAGGTCGTCCCCCGGCATGAATCCTACGGGATGCGCGAACTTGCCGCTCGGGTCCTTGCCCGAGGAGTGACACTGGCCGCAGACCATAGCCTGCTTCGCCTTGTCGAGCTTGGCCGGGTTCACGATGGAAGTCTTGTTTGCCATGTGGTCGCTGCCCGGACCGTGGCACGACTCACACTGCACTCCCTCCGCGAGGAACTTCTTCGTGGCGGGATCGAAACCGGTCGTGTGGCATGAGATGCACAGAGTGGTGCCGTCACACTCGGTCGTTGGCTTCCACTGCTTCTCCTTCACGTACCACATGGCGGGCAGGACCTTGAAGTTGGCGTCGAGGTAGGCCTGCTTGTTGCGGCCCTTGCCGAGCACCCACGCCACCTTGTCCTTCGTGAAGGCGGAATTCGAGGCGAAATCGCCGACGATAGCGCCCTCCGCGGAGGCCTTCTGCATGGCCTTCGGATGGGAGGTCTTATCGAAAAGCGGGACGAAGGCCTTGCCCTTCTCCAGATTCTGGTGGCACATCTTGCACATCGCATAGCCCTTGTACGCTGCCTTGTGGACATCCCAGGCATCCTGGGCCAGCGCCGTCAGACCGAAGATGGCAAGAACGACGATCGCAACGGACGAGAACACGAAAACTCTTCTGCGCATACACTTCGCTCCTTAAGTGACGATAAGTGGTGGGATTATAGCATATCCGATGCTCCTCGTGCAAGAGCTTCTGCCCCGGTTCGCGCTCATTCGTGTGTAGTCGTGCCTGGATGACACGAGCGTGGGCCATTCGAATGCCCTCGCAGGAAGCGTTTTCGGATCGCCATGCATCCCACAATAGCTTATACTACCCGAAAGGCCGAATTGTTACCACACGTCTGTCGAGTGGCACGGCCCTCAATGCTGGTGAGCCGTGCCGGGGCGGAAATCGCAAACAATTTCACAATAGTTTGCAGTTGCCAAGGCATTGGGTACAGGTACCTCGATTATTAAGAAAAAAATCCCCAAAGAAGCCTTTCTTGCCCTCCGCCTTGCAGGAGTTTATGGAAACTCTGGCAAACTGTTACATATAGGAGGGCGTTCGCCCCGGATGGCTCTGGAGCCATCGAATGAACTACATCCAAAGGAGGATGGGCATCCACAATGTACAACACGATGCAACGAATTTCCACCCTGTTGCTCATCGGGCTGATCGCGCTGTCAGCCGCGACTGCAGGAGTGAAGCCGAATGGCCTGATCTCCGACAATGCGGTGCTCCAGCGAGGGATATCCGTGCCGATCTGGGGTACCGCGGACCAGGGCGAGAAGGTGACTGTCAGGTTCCAGGGCCAGACCGTTTCGACGACGGCTTACGGTGGCCTGTGGATCGTCCGACTGAAACCACTGAAGGCAGGTGGCCCGTTCACCATGCAGATCAACGACCTGGAGTTGAAGAACATCCTCGTCGGCGAGGTCTGGATCTGCAGCGGGCAATCGAACATGGCGTTTGCGCTCTCCAAGAGCGAGAACGGCGAATCCGCCACCGCGTCCTCGAAGGATCCGATGCTCCGAATCCTTACCGTTCCGAAGACCGACAAGACAGGCGAATTCGCCGTCTCGTGGCGAGAGTGCGGGCCGGAGACCATCGGCAGCTTCTCGGCGGTCGGCTACTTCTTCGGCCGGGATCTGCGAAAGGACTTGAAGGTACCGATCGGCCTGATCGACTCCTCCGTCGGTGGCACTCCCGCCGAGGCGTGGACGAGCCGTCTGGCCATTCGGGCCAATCCCGATCTCAAGGGAATGCTCACGAACTCGGCTCGCACCGGGAAGGGACGACCGGGCGCGCTCCACGCTGCAATGATTGCGCCTCTGCAGCCCTACGCCATTCGAGGCGTCATCTGGTATCAGGGCGAGGCCAATGCCGCTCGAGCGCAGGAGTACCGCACCCTGTTCCCTTCGATGATCGCCGACTGGCGCAGTGCCTGGGGGCAGGGCGACTTCCCGTTCCTGTTCGTCCAGCTTGCTCCGTATGCGACCAATCTCCCCGAGGGCACATGGGCTGAGCTTCGCGAGGCCCAGCTTGTGACCTCCAAGACAGTGCCGAACACCGCGATGGCGGTCATCACCGATCTTGGCGAGGAGAATGATATCCATCCCAAGAAGAAAGAGCCGGTGGGCGGGCGACTGGCTCTTGCGGCCCGTGCTCTCGCTTACGGTGAGCGGATCGAGTACTCAGGCCCGATCTACAGCAAGGCTGTGATCGTCGACGACAAGATGATCCTGTGCTTCGATCACGTCAACGGCGGACTGGTGGCCAAAGGTGAGACGCTGGCCGGCTTCACCATCGCCGGCAAGGATGGGAGCTACTATCCGGCCAAGGCGGAGATCAGGCGGGACAAATGCGTCCTCGTTTCGAGTCCGGAGGTGCCGAAACCGACCTCCGTCAGATACGGATGGTCGAACTGGATGGCTGTGAACCTGTTCAACAAGGCCGGACTCCCGGCCAGCCCGTTCTGCAGTTGCGACTTCCCCATGAAGATGGTGGACTAGCCGCGTGATCGGTGTATCACTGCGAGGCCGGCCGGGTTCTCCGGCTGGCCTCAACATCATATGCAGGACTCTCCTCCTCTTCCGCAGAACTCATATGCAAATACCGGGGGAGGATATATATACCTTGCAGCTATCATCCAAGCGTTCTGTTTCTGTCTACGTCATCCTGTTCCTCGTCGCCGCGATCGCCGTCTCTCGCCCGGTTCACGCGCAGAAAGCGCCGCCGGATCCGTCATTCGCCGCCGCCCAGCTCGAACTCCTGCGCGCGCAGATCGAGACCGAGAAGACGCGCATGGAGTATTACCGCACACAGACCGAGGCCAACGGCGAGAAGCAAGCCGTGCCGCTGGTGAAGAAGTTCCTGAACGATCCGGCCGACGCGGTCGGGGCGTTCGGCGCGGTGATAGGGTTCTTCCTCGCATTCTTCGTGCTCCTGGGCAATCGGGACGCGACCCGCATGCACATGAGGGATATGGAGTTCTACGAAACGCTCAGGCGGTTCGGTGACGGCAGTCCCGCGATGCGGGCCGGCGCGTCCGGCATACTGGCGGTGATGGGTGGAGTCCGGAATCGCCGGTCGCGTCCGTACCTCGATACGGCGGTCGACCAGCTCATCGCGGGCCACCGCCTCGAGGAGAACGACGCGGTCCGTGACGCGATGACGGCCGCCCTCAAGCATCTCATCCTCACCGATCCGATCCGAGTCCGCACCAAACTCTCCGCCGCCGGCATCAAGCTCCCGGAAGGCTGAGTGGGAAACACGAATGACACGAACGGACGAATAGGCTCAGCTTGCCTGTATATAAGGGACACGCACCTACTTCCAACTCAGCGTCGGAACCGTCGCCGGTTGGGCGAACAGGCCGAGCCTACGCCATGCCTCCCAGTCCTGGAAGCGCTGACCGGTCGCATCCTCCCTATTCGCGAACACCTCGCGTGAGCGTTAGTGATGACGCGGCGAGCGTATCCGTCGCGGAGTCTTGGGCAGTTGAAGGGAGTTGCTCGTGGAGATGAAGCACGGGAGGAGGTAAGCGTGCCACGGATTCAGGTTCGCGCGGGCGTTCGGTGCGGTGTATGAGTTCGTGGAGGGGGCTGAGTGTGATAATAGCGGGTCAGACTGTTGACCATTCTGTAAATACCGTGCCTGTCCCAGTTTCCCAGTTTCCTCCGCTTGGCGTTCTTGGCGACTTGGCGGTTCCAACTCCATGCGTCGCAGAAACCCCCTCGGCCCAGAGGCCGGTCCCCCTTCGTAAGGGGGACATCATGTGCTCCCCCCATCAACCATGAACCATCAACCATTGCCCAACTCCGATGTGGTATACTGTTCACTGATTACCGTTCACCGTTCACCGGAGGTAACCCATGACACGCATACGCCCGCGACGGCTGCGGGTCTCCGAGGCCATGAGGCGCATGGTCTGCGAGACCGAGCTGTCCGTCAACGATTTGATCTACCCGATGTTCGTCATGCCCGGCGAAGGATCCCGTGTGGAGATCCCATCGATGCCGGGGTGCTTTCGCATGTCGGTCGACGAGCTGTGCAAGGAAGCCGCCGAGGTCCAGGCGCTCGGCATCCCGGGGATATTGCTATTCGGGCTGCCGGAGTCGAAAGACGAGATCGGCTCGGGCGCATATGACCCCGAGGGGATCGTCCAGCAGGCGGTCCGTGCGATCAAGTCGTCCGTGAAAGACCTGCTCGTCATCACCGACGTGTGCATGTGCGAATACACGTCCCACGGCCACTGCGGGATCATCTCCGGCGAGAAGGTCCTGAACGACCGCACGGTCATGCTGCTCGCGAAGACCGCCCTCTCCCATGCGCAGGCGGGCGCGGATATCGTCGCCCCGTCCGACATGATGGACCTCCGCATCGGGGCGATCCGGGATGCGCTCGATGAGCATGGCTTCGAGGACACGGCGATCATGGCATACTCGGCGAAGTATTCGTCTGCGTTCTACGGCCCGTTCCGCGAGGCGGCGGAGTGCGCGCCTCAGTTCGGCGACCGGAAGGCATACCAGATGGACCCGGCGAATTCGCGCGAGGCCCTCAAGGAGGTCGCGCTCGACATCGAGGAGGGCGCTGACATCGTGATGGTGAAGCCGGCGCTCGCGTACATGGACATCATCCGCCAGGTGAAGGACTCGACCGACATCCCCGTGGCGGCGTTCAACGTCTCTGGCGAGTACTCGATGGTGAAGGCGGCGGCGCAGAACGGCTGGATCGACGAACAGAAGGTCGTCTCGGAGATACTGACATCCCTCAAGCGCGCGGGCGCGGACATCATCCTGACCTACCACGCGATGGATGTGGCGGAGGGGATGGGGCGAATGGTTGATGGTTGATGGGGAATGGCTGATGGGGGAACGGTTCATGGTTGATGGCTGACGGGGACCGGAACCCGCTAGTCCTGAGTGCGCCTCTGGGCGTGTATCGAAGGACGGCCTACGGAGTGCCACAAGGCCGTCCTTCGATACACGCCCAGAGGCGCACTCAGGACTAGCGGGTCCTGTTGTGCAGGGCTCAACCCACGAAGTTCCCACAAAGAAAGAAGGCCGGCGATCACTCGATCGCCGGCCTTTCGGCTAGGTACGAAGTTGGCTCAATGAAAGCATCTCGCGGTTGTCTCGCCGCTGACGAATGCTAACCCCAGACAGTCCACCGCCAGCGCCCGCAAGGCCTGGGGAACTGCGCACCGATCGGTCTGGTAAGCGCATGATCCGCCGAATCTCTCTGTGGCGGATCAGCGTGGGCAAGGGAGTCGCCCGTCGCCGATCTTCCGGCATATGTTCCAATCGCTGGTCGCGGTGAAATCAATGAGAAGGGATACAGAAGCGGTACGCTGGTCAAAGAGGATCTAAGGCACAGCCACGCATCTCTTTCTCCTACTTCGACGGTCTGGCGCCGTCTTCTATAACAATATAATGCGGATACCGAATTCCGTCAACCGGCAAAAATACCTGTTTTGCGAAAAAGATGCGGGACGCGTCGGAAGATGTCCCCCTTACGAAGGGGGACCGGCCTCTGGGCCGAGGGGGTATGTCTGCATGCAAACCTCCCCCGGCCTGCTGGCCGGCCCCTCCTTCGTAAGGAGGGGCGCTTACAGGATCGGGGTCTGCGAAGGGATTCTGTCGCGGAAGAGAGTGATCGCCTCAAAGCCCGCCGACCGGATCACGTCCAGTCCCCGCTCCAGACCGAAGCCCAGGTGCTCCCCGAGATGCGCGTCTGAGCCGATGGTGAGCAACTCCCCGCCGAACTCGCGGTACAGCTTGAGGGTCTCCAGCGCGGGGAACGGCTCCCCGCACGGCTGACGATATCCCGAGGTGTTCACCTCCAGCGCGATTCCCCGCTCGATCATCGTCCGCAGGATTGCCTCGATCTGCTCGCGGTACGGCTCGATGCTGAACGGGCCGAGGTACTTCACCCCGAATCGCTTGACGAGGTCGAAGTGCGCCAGGACGTCGAAGTTGGCGCACTCGGCCGCCTGCAGGACCTCATCGAAGTACCTGCGATAGAGGGCGACCCAATCGGTCGTACCGGTCTGAAAGTCGACCGAGACGACCGCATCGCCGACCCAGTGGATGCCGGCGGTGAGGAAATCGAACTTCTCGTCGCCGAGGACCCGCTCGATCTCGCGGGGATAGAGGTGCGGCTCACCGAGTTCCGCGCCCTTGAGAATGCGGAGACGGTCGCCGAAATGCTCCCGGCAGTCATCGACATCGCGGGCGAAGTCGGCCGCATCGAAGAGGCCATAGCACTGGTCGTCCGGATTGCTGTCGAGGTGGTCGGTGAACGCGATCTCAGTCAGGCCGCGCTCGATGGCGAGGCGGCACATCTCCTCGACGGAGACGTGTCCGTCGCCGGAATGGGTCGAATGAACGTGGTAGTCGATCAGGTGTGTCACCCCCTAATGTTATCCGGCCCGGGCATACTCTCCTTGGGCACAAGAAAAATGGCCCGCAGGGTGTTCGCCTGCGAGCCAAGTAAGTAAGGAGAAAAAGATGTCTTTTTCAACTGGGGATATCTGCAAGAATCGTGCCAATCCCGGCAATAATGCCTGCCATGTAGCATATTTCACGAACTTATCACATTCAGCACATGCGGCGTTCACGAACAAACGCCTATCAGGCGGTTTGGAGGGCAAAAAAAGAGAAGCCTGCGAGATTTTCCCGCAGGCTCGTAAGGAAGGAGAAATAGATGTTGTTTCCAGGTAGTATTACCTGCAAGAATCGTGCCAATTCGTGCAACAAGTCGGGGAAAGGTCAAAAAGAGTTGGAGGCAGGGGGCAATCATTGAGGCACACGTGATCGATGATGCGTTGGCAGTGCACTCAAGAATCCGAGGTTCCGGCAACTGCAGAGCTCGTCATAGTACCGGTTGATATGACGTATGGCTGGTATACATGCGTCGTCCCATCTAGAGCCAGAAAGCATCCTCTGCTGCAGACAAGAAGCGCTCGAGTGTGGAAGTATATACATCCACTTTCTGCGAAATTCTCGGCGGTCAGATATCGATTGTGCATCACTCTGTTTCGGAGAGTCCGAAGTTCGTTCAGTTTGTAATAAGCGCCCTTTCGAATAAAGACATTCCGGAACACATCTGCCCAGCAAGTCGCCTCATCTATGATCTTGGGCAAGTCTGAGAAGTCAGCGTAGAATATGTCGTGCATCCTCTCAAAATCATGTTCAAGATCGTTCTCCTCATCAGACTTCCGATTGCCACACCTGCGCTGGATGGCAAGTAGATCTGGCTCAGCGCTGACCGTCCACCAGTCCATGCCGTAGCATCTTGCCATAGATGCGGCGATGCGACGCCGAAGTTTGTTCTCCAGATCATGCAGGTCTGCATATGTCTTGATGGTCCGTTGGCGGCCTATCCCATCGTAGCTCAACATCCACCATGTGAAATAGGCAGACGCGGCGTATTCAATGCGAGTCTTGGCCTCTTGCATCTCCGTCTCTCCAGCTTCCTCGCCACCCTCCAGCATGATCTGGAACACGTTTGGCGATCCTCCGCTCCATCTAATCCTAACGAACACACCTTGTGCCAACCCGGATACCTCGCTCTGAGCTTGGAGGCCTGGCTGTAACTCGAAGTCTGTCAGTTCCATTAGCTCCACCATATCGGTACTGGCCTGAGCATCTGGTGAGTTATTGAGAGCGAGGTACTCCACTTGGTTACTTGCGAGAGCAGGTGTGGTCATCTATCCGTCCTCCAGCACGACATCCTCAACGAGCGCCTGTATCTGACAACAAGTGTCCTGCGCTTGCTGCTCCAGTTCCCGCACGTGGTTCCGCAGATCCGCTATGCGCTGCACTAATCCCGATTGAGTTCCTAGAGGTGGAATGGGGACGCGTATCGACCGCAGACTGCTGTAGTCCAGTGCTGGCCTCGTAGAGCCCGTTGCAATCCGTTCCATCTGGGTACGGCAGAGGGCGCTGTTGAGTGCGGCTTCCAAGTATCCTGGCAGTGCCTGGTCAGGCCTGACTCTGAGTCGAACAATGTGCTGGTTGATATTTGCTTCCCGGAGTTCGGGAGGTACCACGGCCGCGGTGCCTATCCGGCCCGTAATCGTAAGAAGGACGTCGCCAGGGGTTAGCATCGATCGCGCCAAAGTGCCCGTATGAGTTCGCCTATCAATATATAACACATCAGCTAGATCGATCATGCCTTCCTGTATGTTCTGAATGCGTAGGAGAGGCACACCTGCCTCAGCGTTCACATACGCCTCTCCCTTTGCTGCGGGAGTTGCACCCCCTGATATGCTCTCTACAATCTCGCCAAGCGTACGCACCGGGTACTTGCTTTGGCCCAGTCTAACGTCTATGGAGATGCTGAAAGATGGCTTATGGAAAAATGGATCCATCCGCAGCGTAAGTCTGCCTTCGTCTGCCATATAGCAAATAGGTTCAGCTTCATTAGATGCGGGTAGCCCTTGCGCGGAAGCAGAGAATAGAGTGGCCACCACAGGAAGGGAATCCTCGTCCACTCTTCCGGTCGCGTCGTAGCCCACATGGGAAGGCAAGGCCATGAATGTCATCCCCATGCTATCATCATGCGGCTGTCTACGTTGTAGTACCACCAAGCTGGCCTTTACACCTATGCCTGCTGGGGCAAAAGTGTGGGAAGGTAGTGAGATGACTGCCAGGACATGGCACCTGTCTTGTATGAACTGTCTCACATACTGCAGTGAAACTGTTGTCAATACAGAGTCGGGCAACACCAAGGCAAGCCGACCAGGTCTGCCGCCGGCCTTAAGAAGCTCGATACATCGCTCCAAGAACAGGAGTTCGCTCTTCTGAGCACGTCGGATGGATCCCCTGGACCCCAGATCGAATTGCTCGAGTGTTTCCGGCTCAGAGACGATACCCCCAAATGGGGGATTTGTGGCAACTACGTCGCATGAAGCGGGTGTCAGCCGCGACACGGCGGTGAGGGTCGGCCAAGCGGATAGGGCATTTGCGCAAAAAACGTTGGAGTGCCCGTCTCCATGTAGCACCATGGTTACCATCGCCAAGTGCGCCAATCGCTCGTTTAGCTCGACTCCCACCAGGTGCTGGGAAGCATACTGAGCTACATTCAGATCTGGGTTGCGCTGGGATACGTAATTCAAGCCGTAGAGAAGGAAACCGCCACTGCCACACGCAGGGTCCGCGAGGACATCATCGGGTCCAGGGTTCAATATCGTGATGGCCAGTTGAACTATTGGCCTTGGCGTAAGGTACTGACCGAGCTCAGCCTTAAAAACATCTCCAAGGAAGGCTTCAAAAGCTCTTCCGGGCGAGTCCAAATCCGATTCCACCAAAGACAAGTCCTGGAGTTGTTCGACTACGTTAGATACGATCTGCTCGGATACTGCCAGAGGTTTGTTGAACACTCCAGGATATGCATTGCAGGCTTGGTCATACACCTCCAGGACTCGAACGGCTGTGTCGTGAGCCGTCTCGCCGTTTTGCCTCCTGAACTCCCCTTTCCCCTGCACCTCATCGTATACCTTGGCAAAAAGCAATTTGGAGAACTCATCAAACGCTGTGACAGGATCACGCCGTCCACTCTCCCAGAGCATCTTGTGTGAGTTCGCGAATCGCTCCTTGAGTTGTGCCAGTGCAACCTTGTGCGGTCGGTTCATCTTGTCCGCTGCGCTTTCTGTGCTAGTCTTGCCATCATGAGAACAGAGCCGTTCATCACATGCGTTCGGCAACCATACGCAATCTTCCTTCCGAATCCGTTTTCAAACCAAAGCCGATCCGGGGATGTCGGATCGGCTTTGGTTCCACATATCTGTACATGGCAGTTGTAGTGCTAGACCCCCACCCTGACATTCGACTCGGAGAGGGATTCGGCGGCCTCGGGCGATTCCTTGTAGTCGCAGCCCTCTTTCGTGCACTTCACACCCTGTGGTTTGCCGCGATACTGCTTCTCGACAAGCATCCCGCCGCAGGTCGGGCATTTCCTGTCGAGCGGCTTGCCGGGCAGGATGAGCTTGCAGTCGGGATACCGGTCGCACCCGTAGAACGGGCCCATCCGCGAGAACTTCTGGACGATGTGCCCCGTGCAGCCCTCGTTCGGACAGGGGGTTCCCTCTCCTTCGCCCTCCTTCGGGATGTTGATGATCGTCTTGCACTTCGGGTAGCCCGAGCAGCCGAGGAATTCGCCGTACTTGCCCTGACGCTTCAGGAGCGGCTTCCCGCACTTCGGGCACATCTGATCGGTCACCTCGGGAGCGGCAACCGCGCCGCGTGAAACGAACTCGCACTCTTCGTTGCTGCACCGGTACTTCGAGCTTCCCGGCGACTCCTCTACGATCTCTCCGCCGCAGCCCGGGACGGGGCATGCCTCGCCGAGCTTCTTGTTGACGATGGTCTTGCACTTCGGGTAGCCGGAGCAGCTCAGGAATGCGCCGTACCTGCTCTCACGGATGACGAGCGGCTTCCCGCAGTTCGGGCACACTTCCTCGGTCTCGATCGCGGACTTCTTGATCCGCTCCATGTTCTCTTTGGCCTCGGCAAGCTCGTGCTCGAACGGACCCCAGAACCCGCGTATCACGTTGACCCAGTCGAGTTCGCCTTCCTCGATCTCGTCCAGCTTGTCCTCGATCCCGGCCGTGAAAGTGACGTCCATGATGTCGGGGAAATGCTTGACCAGCAGGTCCGTGACCGTGCATCCGAGGTCGGTCGGCTTGAACTTCCGCTCGGCCAGGGTGACGTATTCGCGGTCCTGGATCGTCGAGATGATGCTCGCGTAGGTGCTCGGGCGGCCGATCCCCTTCTCTTCCAGCGCCTTGACCAGCGTGGCCTCGGTGTATCGTGGCGGCGGCTCGGTGAAGTGCTGCTTCGGGATCAGTTCGAGCAGTCGGAGCAGCTCATCCTTCGTGAGCTTCGGGAGGAGTTGGTTCTCATCGTCCTCCTCCTTCCCGCTGCCGTTGTCCTTGCCCTCGGTGTAAAGCACTGTGAACCCGGCGAACTTGACGGTCGAGCCGGTTGCCCGGAAAACATATTCTGTCGCGGAAACATCAACGGTGACGACATCGAGCACCGCAGATTCCATCTGGCTTGCCAGGAACCGCTGCCAGATCAGCTTGTAGAGGCGGAACTGGTCCTTGTTCAGGATGCTCTCGAGGTGCTCCGGCCTTCGCAGAACGGATGTCGGACGGATCGCCTCATGCGCGTCCTGTGCCGACTTGCGCGACTTGTACACTCGGGGCGCGGGTGGGAGATACTGCGGGCCGTATGCTTCGAGGATGTATTCGCGCGCCTCTTCGACCGCCTCCTGCGCGATGCGCGTCGAGTCGGTTCGCATATATGTGATAAGGCCGACGTGGCCCTCTTCGCCGAGTTCGATGCCCTCATAGAGCATCTGTGCGACTGACATCGTCTTCTTGTTCGAGAATCCGAGTTTGCGCGAAGCCTCCTGCTGGAGCGTGCTGGTGATGAACGGCGGCGCGGGATTACGCTTCTGCTCGCGCTCTCTGACGTCGGCGACTGCCCAGGTCGCTCCCTCGAGGTCGGAGAGGATGCGACTCGACTCTTCCTCGCTTCCGACCTTGATCTTCTCGCCTTTCTTCTCGACCAGCTTGGCGTTGAACGACTTCTCCTCAGCCAGTTTGGTGAGTGTTGCAGTGAGCGACCAATACTCCTCGGGCACGAACGCGAGGATCTCGCGCTCCCGGTCGCTGATCAGTCGGACTGCGACGCTCTGCACGCGTCCGGCGCTCAGGTTCTTCTTTACCTTGCTCCAGAGCAGTGGGCTGAGCTTGTAGCCGACGAGTCTGTCGAGGACACGTCGCGCCTGCTGTGCATCCACGAGCTTGTCGTTGACGTCATGGGGATGGCGGAGCGCCTCCTGGACGGCATTGCGCGTGATCTCGTTGAAGCTGATGCGCCTGGCATCCTTGAGTTTCAGCGTCTGCTCGAGGTGCCATGCGATGGCCTCTCCCTCACGGTCAGGGTCTGTCGCGAGGTACACATGTTCGACTCCCGCTGCGGCGTCTCTGAGGCGCTTGATGACATCTTTCCGATCCGGGATCGCCGTGTATGACGGCTTGAAGTCGTGCTCGACATCTACGCCGAGTTCCCGCTTCGGGAGATCGCGAACGTGGCCCATCGACGCCTCGATCTGGAAATCCTTCCCCAGAAAGTTCTTAAGCGTCCTGGTCTTGGCCGGTGACTCAACTATGATCAGGGATTTTCCCACTACTTGGTTCCTCTGCTCCTTGTGTTCCTCGCCCTTTGGCTCCTGCGACTCATTATCGGAGAGGCGCGTCTGCATCTCTAGACTGCGAAATACCCCAGCGGGTTCCGCGCAAAACGAAGCCTGCCGTCGGGTGCCGGCAGGCGCGAGACATCATTTAACCATATCGAGAGCTATTCCGCAAGCCTCAGGGGGATCACGTATGCCGCCACGGACCAGGGAACGGCCCGGGGAACGGACCCGGCCACGGGCCTTTGAACTGCTGACCGAACGGCATCCAGATCAGCGGGATGAAGCCGGCGATGAGAGCAACGGCTCCCGCGATTATGACCCACATGCCGCGATTGTCGCCCCTCGAGTACGCCATCGCTCCGAGGACTATCGCCGCGATCGAGAGAAGCCACGAACAGCAGCAACAGCACCCGAATAGCCCCAGGCCGGCGCACACGAAACCTACGATCACCAGGGTATCGGTATCCTGGCGGTTCCTCGGAGGCGCATAAACCGGTGAAGACGGCGGTGTCGGCGGGACCGGGGATACGGGTTGTACCGGCGGCACAGGGGGAACAGGCTGCGGTGACTGCGATTCCTGCTCCGTTTCCGTCACAAGCGGCTCCCCGCACTGCCAGCAGTTCGCGCTGGATGGGAAGCTTGCTGCTCCACATTTCGAGCACGCGATTCTGTTCGGATTCTCGTTCACGATTGTCCTCCCGAACCGGCCGGTGTGGACTGCCCGCCGGGTTAATCCGATACTCCACTACCCAGTTATTCTACCTTCGCTCCGATAGTCCTACCTGCGAAGTCCCCAATGCCGTAGGGGCGATCCTTCTACGGTCGCCCGTCGATGTGGCGACTGCCGGCCCCAACGCCGTAGGGGCGATCCTTCTACGGTCGCCCGCCGATGTAGTGGCCGCGCCTCCGTGCCGGCCATCCGCCGGACCTGGCCGGCACGGAGGCGCGGCCACTACATCACAATCCGAAGCACTCCGAAAACGAACAGCAGACCGAATGCCGACAAGGTCAGCGCCAACACACGCCGTCTCGCCCAGTCGAGCACGGCGGTACGACGCCCCGTCAGCGCCTCGTACACGCCGACGACCCACCAGAGTGCGAACGCGGCCGCAAACACGACCGCCAACGGATGGAACTCCATCGCCCGCCGGAGATCGAGATGCGCCAACGCGATGGTTGCCCGCGTCATCCCGCATGTGAGGCATGGATAGCCGGTCACATGATAAAAGACGCACGTCGCGGGCAGATGGTTGACCGGCAGGAACCGAAAGGCCATCACGATGATGGGAAGTGAGGCTACTATGGCAAGCTTTCTCATCCGATTGGATTGTAGCAAACGGCCGTCGCCTTGTCCAATCGGGCAGGGTGCATTTCCGCAGAGTGAGTCAGCCTCTCGTTATGCCACCAGAGTGGCTACTCGAGGAGAACGGTTGGGTGGCTTGCCAAGCTTCCCAGGCCCCAAACCCGTCTAGTCTCGAGTAGGTTTCTCTGGAAACCATAACGAGAGACGGTCGCCACCCACTCAACTCGAATGCACCCAATCGGGCAGGAGAGTGTCTACTCGTCATGGTGTGCGAGACATCCGTCGCCGAATATGCTAAACTCTAGGCGGAGGGACCATCGTATGCCGGACCGCACAACTCACGCTCCGTTCCGATACCGCAGCCTGGACGAACTCCGGGCCGCGATCGACCAGCTTGGCCTCGATATTGCCGTCGACGAGGACACGTCGATCCTGGCGCGGCCCCTCCAGGTCGCAGGACGGACGATCCCCAACTCGATGGCGATCCAGCCGATGGAGGGCTGTGATGCCCAGCCCGACGGTTCGCCGGACGAGCTGACCGTCCGCCGGTACAAACGGTTCGGCGCGGGCGGAGCGGGCCTCCTGTGGTTCGAGGCCACGGCGGTCGTCCCCGAGGGCCGAGCGAATCCCCGTCAGCTTTGGATCCGCCCGGAGACGAAGGACGCCTTCGCCCGCATGCTCGATGACTCCCGAAAGGCGGCAGCCGAGTCGATGGGGGCGAGTCATCGGCCGTTCGCCGTGCTTCAGCTCACTCATTCAGGCCGATACAGCAGGCCCGGGAAGTCGCCGTCGCCGATCATCGCCCAGCACGATCCGCTCCTCGATCCGACCAGAGGCACTCCGCCCGATCAGCCGGTGATCACGGACGACGAACTCGATGCCCTGCAGGATCGGTACGTCGAGGCTGCCCGTCTGGCGTTCGAGGCGGGATTCGATGCCGTCGATGTGAAGGCATGCCACCGGTATCTGATCAACGAATTGCTGGCATCGCACACGAGAGAGGGCCGCTACGGAGGGAGCTACGAGAATCGGACGCGCTTCCTCAAGAACGTCATCGGCCGCATATTCGATGAACTCGGGCGCGATAAGATCGTCACCACCCGCCTGGGAATCCACGACGCGCATCCCCATCCCTACGGCTGGGGCATGGACCCCGATGAGCCGAAGCGCCTCATCCGCGAGCTTCAACAGATGGGCGTGCGGCTGATCGACATCACGATGGGCAACCCGTACTTCAACCCGCACGTGAATCGCCCATACGACACGCCGAGTATCGGCTTAGACCTACCTCACGAGAACCCGCTCGCCGGCGAGGAGCGGCTGATCACACTCACTCGCCAAGTACGAGAGGGGCTGTCGGACATGGCCGTCATCGGCAGCGGGTACAGTTGGCTGCGAAACCTCTGGCCGTATGTCGCGGCGGCGGAGATCAGGCGCGGGAGCGTGCAGATGGTCGGCCTCGGACGCCAGGCGTTCGCGTTCCCCGGTTTCGCGAAAGAGATCATCGAGACCGGCAAGCTCGACATCCGGCACACTTGCATCACGTGCTCCTCATGCACGCAGATCATGCGCGACGGAGGGACCGCCGGATGCGTGCCGTTCGATCGCGAGGTCTACGGGCCGATCTACCGCGAGGGACGGCATAACAGCCTCGACTATATCCTGGCGCAGGCGTCCCGGTGCCGCGATTGCTTCGACCCTCAGTGCAAGGACGGTTGCCCGGCGGGAGTCGATATCCCCGGCTTCGTCCGCGCGCTTGCGGATGGTGATATCAGGGGCTCGTACGAGATCCTCCGCGACCGGAATGCACTCCCGGAGACGTGCGGGTGCGTCTGCCCGTCGGAGGTCCAATGTGAAGGGCACTGTGTGGAGAACGTCTTCTCGCAGAGCCCGGTGCCGGTCCGCGAACTGCAGCTCTACGTGAGCCGAATCGCCCGCGAGAACGGCTGGGCTTCGCTGGTGGTGTCTGACGCTGTAGGGGCGTGCCTTGTGCCGCCCGGTTCACCGTCGCAGGCGGCACAAGGCACGCCCCTACAGCGTCATGGACGGATCGCGGTGATCGGCGCGGGACCCGCCGGCCTCGCATGTGCCTCCGAGCTTCTTAGGCTCGGGCATTCGGTCGATCTCTTCGATCTCGGTGAGACAATTGGCGGAACGGCGGGCGGATCCATTCCATCCAAGCGGCTCGGGAATGACATCCTTGGCGACGAGGTGCAGGCGACGTTGGGCGACCGGCTGACATTCCATCCGGGTGAGGGCCTCACCGCCGATCGAGACCTCGACTCGTTCGCGCGGGAGTACGACGCCGTCTTCCTCGGCATGGGGCTCGGCAAGTCGCCCACTCTGCTCAAGACCAGCCCTCACCCCCAGCCCCTCTCCCACAGGGCGAGGGGAGTACAGGACGCAATCGCCTTCCTCTGGGCGTGCAAGAACGGGGAGGCGGTCGTGCCGGAGCGAGTGGCGGTGCTCGGCGGCGGAAACACCGCGATGGATGCCGCGACTCAGGCGGTCGAATGCGGCGCGAAGGATGTCTACCTCGTCTACCGGCGCTCGTTCGCCGAGATGCCCGCTTGGCCCGCCGAACGGGACGAGGCGCTGAACCTCGGCGTCCACTTCCTACTGCTGACTCAGCCGCTGGGGTATGAGTTCGACGATGAGGGTCGGCTCAAGGGAGTCCGAATCGCGCGGACTGTGCTCGGCGAGCCGGATGCGTCAGGCAGGCGACGACCGGCCCTAGTGCCTGACAGCGAGTCGCTGCTTGAAGTCGATCTCGTGCTGGAGGCGCTCGGCCAGGGCGTACCCGAAGGCTTCGAGCGTGTGATCCCCGGCGTGGAGCTTTCAGGCGGCCTCATCAAGGTCGACGAGTCAGGACGCACGTCACGTCCCAAAGTCTACGCGGGTGGCGATATCGTGAACGGCGGCACGACCGTCGTCCAGGCCGTCGCCGACGGCATGCGCGCAGCCCGCGACATACACTCATCGCTGCACTCTTGATATCCCATCGCCGATCACCGATCGCTACCCGATCTCGGCGCGAGCGTCCTTGCGGAGTGGGTTCGTCCGCGCGGCAAGCGAGAAGAGGAACGGGTAGTCCTTCCGCAGATGGATCATGTACTCCAGCCACTGGGTGAGCAGCGCGGTATATGCGCGCTCGGCGTCGACCATGAGATGCATCAGATCACCCTCGGACGGCACCCCGATCTCCTCGCGGAGCCGCAGTTCGTCGCCCAGATGGAAGACCGCCCACAGCAGATCCGTGAACGCCTCGTGCTCGAGGAGCATCGGATTCTCTAGAAGCCGGAGCATGAACTCGCGCTTCTCCGTCATGTACGCTTGGAGACCCCTGAGATGCGCCTGGTCCGGGGTGACAGCGAACGTTCGATCATTGCTCCATGTGATGGCGTCCCGTATGTGTTGCTCCGTCCAATCGGGCGCGACGGCGGCGTTCTGCGCGATCTCGTCCTGATCCGCTGCCATTTCCGCCATCAGCTTCAGTAGCCCCTGGCCGACCTCGCTGTAGAACGCGCCGATCACCATGTTCAGCTTGCGCCGGCGCTCGCCCATCTCCCGTGCGGAGAGCATCTGGCTGATGATGATAGTGACGAGCAGCACCTCCAGCGGCATCAGGGCGAGATCAAGCAGCAGGTAAAACCCGATGCCGTGCGCATCGCGAAAGATGGCGTAGTGGACGGCATATCCAATCGCCGACGCGAGGATCAGCAGTAAGGCTATGGTGCGAGTTCGCATGGTAGTATTGGTGAACAGTGAACAGTAAACGGTGAACGGTGAGAATCCGGACTGTTCACTGTTTACCGTTCACCGTTCACTTGATTCCCTACTCCGGCAACTTGGATCCCTTGGTTTCAGGGACGAACCAGATCAGGACCAGGCCGATCACATAGACAAAAGCCATCGTAGTGCCCGCGCGCTCGAACGAGCCGCCGAAGACCTTACTGAGTTGCCCGAATCCCATGAGGATCGCCGCCGCCGCTACGACTCGCCCGATGTTGAACGAGATACCCTCGCCGGTCGAGCGAATGCGCGTCGGGAACAGCTCGGGCAGATAGAGTGGCAGCCACCCGAAGAAGCTGGTCGTGAAGACTCCCGCGATCGCGGCCAGAACGAGCAGTCGCAGGCTGTATCCATCGGTGAACTGGAAGACGAGGATCGCCGAGGCAAGGCTGGTGAGGCAGAAGATCGCGTAAGACCACCTGCGCCCAAACCAGTCGGCCGCCGGGCCGCCGAGGAATGACCCGGCGATCTGCCCGAATGCCATCCACATCGCTGCGACCGCCCCCGCCGCCAGTTTCTCCTTGATTGCATCCGGAGGGAACATGTTCTGCACCCAGGTCGGGATAAGCTGGAAGACGCCCCAAGTACCGATCACAGCAACCGATGACAGCAGACAGGCCATGATCATATTCCGCCGAAGAGCGGGTTCGAGAAGCTGCTTCAGGTCGGGCCGCTCACCCCGCTCACGCGCCTGTACCCACTTCGCGGGCTCCTTGATACAGCATCGGATCGGGAAGGAGAGGAGGGCCGGAACGAGCCCGATGCAAAAGATGAGACGCCAGCCGAGGTGATTGAAATTGAGATTGACGAGCGAGCTGATGAGAAATCCGACGTTTGCCGAGCTGCCGAGGAGTCCTGCCAGGAGCGGGCGTTTCGCATTCGGCCAAGTCTCCATCACCAGTGCGACCCCGAGTCCCCACTCGCCGCCAAGACCCATCGCGCCGATGAACCGGCAGATGCCGAACTGCCAGGCGGTCTGGGATAGCGCGCTCAGTCCCGTGAAGACCGAGTACAGAATGACGGTGATGATCATCGTCTTCACGCGGCCGATTTTGTCACCGAGTCGCCCGAAGATGAACCCGCCGGCCGATGCTCCGAGCAGGAAGAGGGCGAACATGTATCCCGCATACTGGGTGATCATCCCCTTGTCAGTGGTGTGCAGGAGATCTCTCAGCGCCGGCTGTGCCAGTACGGAGTAGAGACCCATCTCCATGCCATCGAACATCCATCCCAGCCACGCCACAATCAGGATCAGCCAGAGAGTGCCGGTACTGGTCCGCTCAGCCTTGTCAACCGCCATATCGCTCATTTGGTCCTCGCTCCATGGTTAAGTGTGGTAGTAAGCCGGCCCTATGGTATCGCGTCCGGCTCATGGTGTCAACATGGCGAATTGCTTCACGAACGATGTTACCGAAACGGAAACGTTGCCTCAGATAAGAATGTTACCGAAACTGAGGCATGGAGAAGATGACAACTGCATCCGTAAGAGAAGTCGTGAGGCGCAAACGCAAAGAATATGGCAAAGCCACCAAATCGGAGAAGAAGCTGGTATTGAGTGAAGTCCAGGGATTGACCGGTTACCACAGGAAGTCGCTGGTGAGGCTGTTCGCGAAAGGAGTTCCACCAGCGAGGAGTCCAGTGAGACGCGCAAGGAAGTCGAAATACGAGCCGATAGCCCACAAGCTGAAGACACTCTGGGCTGCGAGTTTCTACGCGTGCGGTAAGCGTCTGCAGCCGTTTCTGACTGAGTTTCTACCCATACTGGAGTCATTCGGGGAGATAACGGTTACACCAGAAGAAGAGAGGCTGCTTAACTCGATCAGCGCGTCGAGCATCGACAGGTTGATGAAGAAGGAGCGGTCTGCCCTATCGCTAACAGGGAGGACCTTAACAAAGCCGGGGACACTGCTTCGGTCTCAGATCCCGGTGAGGACGTTTGCCGACTGGGATGAAGCTGAGCCTGGGTTCTTCGAGATGGACTTGGTGGGTCATTGCGGAGGTGACGGGAGCGGAGAGTTCCTGTATACTTTGACTATGACTGATGTAGCGACCGGATGGGTAGCGCTTGATGGAATGAAAGGCCGAGGGGAGCACGGAACCGTGCTTGCGGTGCAGTCCGCGTCCAAGAGCGCACCGTTTGCAGTCAGAGGCATAGATACCGACAACGGCGGCGAGTTCATCAACCATCACATGAACAAGTACTGTCGAGCGCACAGGATCACGTTTACGCGCAGTCGGCCTTACAAGAAGAACGATCAATGTCATGTAGAGCAGAAGAACTGGAGCGTAGTCCGGCAGTTTATAGGTTACCGGCGATTCGAGACGGACGAGCAGCTTGCGGTACTAAAGGCGATATATCCGCTGATCGTGGCGTATCACAACTTCTGTCAGCCCATGATGCGTCTTAAAGAAAAGGAGCGGATTGGGAGTAAAGTGATCAAACGCTATGAGCCTGCGATGACGCCGTACCGCAAGCTGATAAGTGTTGAAGGATGGCTTGACGATGAAGCAAAGGATCGCCTCGATAAAGAACGTAGAGCGACGAACCCGGTGGAGCTACTAAGACGCATCCACAGGCTATCATCAAAGCTTGACAGGATGCCGAACAAAGACAGATCGAAAGCGAGCAAGGCGCGGCCCTGAGCGGCGATCAAGAGCCGATCTGACATACTTGAACACACTACTTGGTAACATTATCAATGACGCAACGAATGGCGTTTCGGTAACAAAGTTAAATGAGGCAACACGCATGGCGATCAGACGACAGAGCCTGTAGGGGCGTGCCTTGTGCCGCCTCGTAGTGGCGTCGGGCGGCACAAGGCACGCCCCTACAGACATGGTCCGCCCTCATTCCACGAGCAAGAGCGCCACCGGAATCGCGACTCCAAGTAGAAGGTAGAGGAACGATGGCTTGTCCTGCTCCTCGTGCAAGCGTGGGAGGATGTTGGCGGTCGCAACGTAGATGAACGAACCGGCGGCGATCCCGAGCAGGACCGCCAGGGTGATCTCCGAGACGCCCCTGGTCCAGAACCAGGCGCCGAACGCGCCGATGGGAGTCGCCACTGCCACCAACGTGGACAGGAGCAGCGTCAAACCGCGTCGGTACCCGGCTGCGCTGAACATCGAGACCGATGTTACGCCCTCCGGTACTTCATGGGCGATGACGGCGATCGCCGCGGTGAGTCCGAGTGCGGAGGATACTCGCAGTCCGGCGGCTATCGCCACCCCATCGACCAGGCTATGGACTGTCAGGGCCACGAACGCCATCGTGCCTATGACGCCGACTTTGCATGTCGAATGATTCGTACACGACCTCGAATGGATGAACTGCTCGATCGCGATGAACACGAGGAAACTGCCGAGCATCGCCCATCCGGCGGGGATAGCCGCTCGCTCGATCGAACCGGGCATGAGGTGCAGGAACGCCGTGCCGATGAGCACGCCCGAGCCGAAGCCCATCAGCCGGGTGATCGTCCGTCGAGGCATCTGGCCCCGCGCGAGAACGGCGAGCGCCCCGATGAGCGTCGCAATCCCCGCCCCCAGGCTGTAGATGGTGAGTTGGACCAAGCGCGCCTCTCAGTTCGGCCACGGGAGTTATGTGACCGTGATCCTTCCCGGGAGGTCTTCGGTGATCTCACCGATGACCGCTGCGATCGGGACGCCCGCCTGGATGAGCGCCATGACGAGCGCGTCGGCCTTCTCGGGCGCGACGGCCATCAGCAGTCCGCCGGACGTCTGAGGGTCGCAAAGGATGAGCTGGGAGACCTCGTCGATCCCCGGGCCGAACGTCACGTCGGCGGCGATGAACTCCCTGTTCCGATATGCGCCTCCGGGGATCATGTCCTGCTCGGCCAGCGCGCGGACGTCCGAGAGAAGCGGGATCTTCGACAGCCTGATCGCTGCCCCCAGCTTGCTCGCGGTACACATCTCCCAGAGGTGGCCGAGCAGCCCGAAGCCGGTGACGTCGGTGCAGGCGTCCACCCCGATGTCGGACATGACGAGCGAGGCGTCGCGGTTGAGCGTCTTCATCAGTTCGATCGCTTCCCGGACCGTCGGCGCTGAGGCGACGCCCGGCTTGATCGCTCCGGTGACGATCCCAATCCCCAGAGGCTTGGTGAGAATGAGCTTGTCGCCCTTGACCGCGCCGGCATTCCTGACTATTGCGTCCGGATGAGTGAACCCGATGACGGCCATGCCGTACTTCGGCTCGGGGTCATCGATCGTGTGGCCGCCAACGATGCTGACCTTCGCCTTCTGAGCCTGCTCAGCGCCGCCCTGCAGGATCTCGTCGAGCACGTAGACCGGCAATGTGTGCACGGGAAAGCCGACGATGTTGAGCGCGATCGCGGGCTGAACTCCCATCGCGTAACAGTCGCTCATGGCATTCGTGGCGGCGATGGCGCCGAAGTCGCGCGGGTCGTCCACGATAGGCGTGAAGTAGTCTACCGTGAACGCGATGGCGAGGTCGTCCCGGATCTTGTAGACCGCGGCGTCATCGGCGGTGTTCATGCCGACGAGCACCTTCGGATCGACTATCGGGGGTAGGTGACGCAGAACCTGCGCCAGGTCCTTAGGACCGACTTTACACCCTCACCCACCGCCGGTTGTGTATGCCGTCAGCCTGATCTTCTCGGTCATTCGCGTCTGCCCTTCCTACTCATACTCATACTCATACTCGTACTCAAACCGCCGTGGGTTCGGGCGGATTTGCAGTCCGGCCCGTATTGGCAATCCGGGGATCTGTGATTCCAAGGCACCCGGGATGGCATCACAGATGCCGGTTTGCCCTCGGGTGCTGGATTTCAAATCCGCACCAACGTGGGTGAAACAGCCGGGCGAAGCATTGGCGTCTGTCTTGCCAGGTCGGTGCAGTCCGACGGGCCAATGCTTCTCCCCTACACGTCTTCGCAGTTCATCCCCGGGCCTTCGGCTCATAGACGCAATATGGCTCGGGGGCGAGGTAGTCGCCCGTTATGCCGTATGCCCGGGCGCGGCATCCCATGCAGACGCGCTTGTACTCGCAGATCCCGCACTTGCCCTCCAGGTTGTTCTCGTCCCGAAGGTCCTGGAAAACCTTCGCATTCTCCCAGATGTCCTTGAAGTTATCCCGCCGAACGTTGCCCGCCGAAACCGGAAGGTATCCGCAAGGATATACCTCTCCGACGTGCGAGACGAAGCAGACCGCCGAGCCCGCGAGACATCCCTTCGTCATCGCCTCGAAGCCGTGAGTCTCCGGCGTGATGCGGATGCCCTCCTCCTTCGCGCGCTGACGCATGACCCGGAAGTAGTGCGGCGCGCAGGTCGCCTTCAGGGCGATCCCGGCGTCCTTCGAGCGGTCGTAGAACCAGTTCAGCACGCGTTCGTATTCGTCCGGACGGATCATCTCCTCGTCGGCGATCTCCTTCCCGCATCCCGTCGGCACGAGGAGGAACATGTGAAGCGCGACCGCTCCCCGCTCCTTCGCGAGTTCGAGGATGGCGGGGATTTCGTCGATATTGTGCCGGGTGACCGTCGTGTTGATCTGGAACGGAATGCCCTCGGCTTTGATAAGCTCTATGCCCTCCCAGGCGCAGTCGAATGCGCCGGGAAGTCGCCGGAACGAGTCGTGCGACTCAGAGGCTGCTCCGTCGATGCTCACGCTGACCCGCTGGACGCCGGACTCGCGGATCTTCCTCGCGATCTCGGGCGTTACGAGCGTGCCGTTGGTGGCGAGTGCGACCTTCAGCCCGGCCTCGTTGGCATAGGAGGCGATCTCGAATATGTCCGGCCGCACGAGCGGTTCTCCACCGCTCAGGACGAGCACCGGCTTGGCGACCGACGCGATCTGGTCGATGAGCGTCTTCGACTCCTCGAGCGTCAGGTCGTCGGGCGGTCGCTCCTCGACGGGACACGCGCGGCAATGGATGCACTTCAGGTTGCACGCCGTAGTTGTCTCCCAGAACACGAGCCTGGGTATGAATTCGTGATGCACTTGATACTCCTTCAGAACGGACTTGATGACAGCCGATTATACCATTGCGACGGCGGAGAGTCCATCCATGTTACAATACGCGTATGGCAAACCTGTCAACCCGACGGCCAGTACCCGCCGTGGCGGCTGTGATAATCGAGGACGGAAAGCTGCTTCTTATCAGGCGTGGTGTGGAGCCGTCGAAGGGCAAGTGGTCGGTGCCCGGCGGGAGCGTCGAGTGGGGCGAGTCGCTCATGGATGCGGTCAAGCGCGAGGTCCGCGAGGAGACCGGCCTCGAGATCGAGGTCGGCAAGGTCGCGGGCGCCCTCGATCTCCGCACCGAGGGCGCTGACGGCGTCTCCTACCACTATGTCATCATCGACTACTTCGCGCGTCCGACCGGCGGCGAACTCGGTCCCGGCGACGATGCGTCCGACGCCCGCTGGGTTTCCCTCGACGAGTTGGATTCCTACGATCTTACCGCGCATCTCCGCGAACGGCTGGGGGAGATGGGCGTGATGGCTGATGGTTGATGGTTCATGGGGAATGGCTGATCCTGAACCGCCAATACTCCCACACTCCCATACTCCCTCCCCCATTCCCCCATAAACCATCAACCATTCCCGAATGACCCTCCCGCAATCTGGGTACAATCTTCCGTAAGCTCATCATGCTTGTGGGAGGACTCAGCGATGTGGCAGGAGTCGTATAAGTACATCATTGTCGGCGGCGGACAGGCCGGTGGGTTGGCGGTCGAGGGCATCAGGGAGCACGACCAGGACGGCTCGATCCTCATGATCGCCTCGGAGCAGTGGCTCCCTCATGAACGCCCCCCGCTCTCGAAGAAGCTCTGGACGGGCAAACAGACGATCAACGATGTCTTCTTCCAGGACACCGAGTTCTACAACCGGAACGGCGTCGATCTGGGCCTCGGCGAGAAGGTCATCAAGGTCGATCCCGCCGCGCGGACCGTGACGACCGAGCACGGTCATCAGCACCACTACGAGAAGCTCCTTCTCGCCACCGGTGGAACTCCACGCAGGCTCGACATCCCCGGCTGTGACCTCTCAGGGATCTACTACTATCGCCGCCTGGAGGACTTCATCCGCCTGAGGAGGGACACGCTCGAGAACACCACGGCGGTCGTCATTGGCGGCGGGTTTATCGGCTCCGAGGTGGCGGCGGCGCTCAGCCTGTTGAAGGCTAACGTGACGATGGTCTTCCCCGAGCCGTATCTCGTCCACCGGATCTTTCCCGAGGGCTATGGTCGAGCCATGCAGGAGATGTACATCCGGCGCGAGATCGACGTGCTCACAGGTGATCTTCCGGTATCGGTGGAGAGAAGTCGCGGTAAGTACATTACGACAACGCAGAATGGCAAACGGCTGGAATCGGACATCCTGCTCGTCGGCGTGGGGATCCTGCCGGACGTGAGTCTGGCGGAGTCGGCGGGCATGGATGTGACCAACGGAATTGTGGTGGACGAGTACTGCCGGTCGTCGAACCCCGACATCTACGCAGCGGGCGACAATGCGTTCTTCCCATACTTGGCGCTCGGCGAGCATATGCGCGTCGAGCACTGGGACCATGCGCTCAATCAGGGCAGGTACGCCGGCATGAACATGGCGGGTGCTGATGTGAAGTACGACTACATGCCCTACTTCTGGTCGGACCTGTTCGAATTCGGCTACGAGGCGGTCGGGGAGATCAGTTCGAAGCTCGATGTCATCGCCGACTGGGAGATAGTGAACGACACGGGCGCGCTGTATTACCTCCGCGATGGAAGGGTCCGCGGCGTGATGACATGCAATATCTACGACCGCATGGACGACGCGCGCGACCTGATCCGAAGCGGCGCGCAGTTCACGCCCGACGAGCTTCGAGGGCGCATACGATCGAAGCAGCATCAGGCGGCATAATCAGAAAAGGAGAGTACCATGTCATTTCCGATGCGCGAACAGGTAGAGAACATCAAACCAATGGATACCGAGCAGCTTCTCTCGAGGGAGGATGCGGAGTACCAGGCGCAGTACGTACCTCAGTGGAAACTGAACGAGAACTCGATCGAGCGGACGTTGACGCTCAAGGACTTCCTTGACGCGATCGATTTCGTGAACCGGGTCGCTGAAGTTGCGGAGGCTCAGCGCCACCATCCCGACATCCACGTCTCCTACAATAAGGTCCGGCTGGAGAACTCGACGCACAAGGTCGGCGGCCTGACGCTGAACGACTTCATCCTGGCGTTGGCGCTTGACCAGGTGGTGGGAGTCGAGAGCCGAAATGCGTCTGTTGTGGAGCTTGGTAACACTGTCGAAGCATAGACGGCGATGAGCTCCGGTAGCGCCGCCGGGCTCTGCTGCCGAAGCATCAAGAGGTTCGATCCCCCTGACGACTCCCGTCGTCAGGGGGATCGGAACGGGGGATGGTTGATGGCTGATGGGGGATGGTTGAAAGGCAAAGCAGTCCTGATTACCGGGGCGGCCAGGCGGATCGGGCGGGCGACGGCGCTCGCGTTTGCCGATGAAGGAGCGAACGTCGTCGTTCATTACCGGAGTTCTGCGGACGAGGCGAAGGGTCTTGTCTCAGAGCTTGCCGCGATGGGAGTTCAGTCCTGGATGGTCCAGGCGGATCTGTCCAAACTGGATGAAACCGAATCGCTCATCGGGCGCGTGTTGGACCTGGCCGGGTCGCTCGATGTGGTGGTGAACAACGCGTCGATCTTTCCCAACAGTACCCTGGAGACCCTGACCTTCGATGGCCTGATGGATGACATGCGGGTGAACGCCTGGTCTCCGTTCGTGCTGAGCCGGGAGTTCGCGCGCCTGGTCGGCATGGGCAGGATCGTCAACCTGATCGACTCCCGAGTGAAGGACTACGACTGGACGCACGTGGGCTACATCCTGAGCAAACATGTGCTGTGGGCGCTGACGAAGATGATGGCGCTCCAGTATGCGCCCGACATCACCGTGAATGGGGTCGCGCCGGGGTTGATCCTTCCGCCGCCGGGGAAGGACGAGAACTACCTGGAGAGACTGAAGGATACGGTGCCGCTCCGGGAGGTCGGCGATCCCCGGCACGTGGCGGAGGCGATCGTATACCTTGCGAAGAGCGAGTACGTGACCGGCGAGATGATCTTCGTCGACGGCGGCCGGCATCTCAAGCAGTATCTCGATCCGACCAAGCGTCCCTGAATCGCTCGTACTCGTACTCCTAATCGTAATCGTACTCCAGAGGTTAGCGAGGTAGGATTCGAGTACGATTACGATTACGAGTAGGAGTAGGAACGAGCGGAATGGACAGAATACTCATCTCCGATATCCTCGTCCGGTGCATCATCGGCGTTCGGAAAGAAGAGCGCCGGGAGAAGCAGGACGTCACGATCAATATCATCCTGAGCACCGACCTGCGCAAGGCGGGCGAGTCGGACAGTCTCGAAGACTCGATCGACTACAGCGCGCTCAAGAAGCGGGTCGTCGCCATGACGGAGGAGTCGCGGTTCCACCTCATCGAGGCGCTTGCGGAACGGATCGCCCGGATATGCCTCGAACATCCACGGGTTGTCGAGGCGCAGGTGAGGGTCGAGAAGCCGACCGCCCTCCGATACGCCCGAAGCGTCGGAGTCGAGATCAGCCGGGGACGGGAGTAGGAGTATGGGAGTGTGGGAGTAGGGGGAGTATGGGAGTGTGGGGGTGCCGATGAACGCTGAGAGGGTCCAACAACTGGTTAGGGAACTGCTGATCGAGATCGGGGAGGATCCGGACCGCGAGGGCCTGCTCAGGACTCCCGAGCGCGTCGCGGCGTCGTGGGAGTATCTGACCGCGGGCTATCGGACGGATGCGAACAAGCTGGTCAACGGCGCGATCTTCACCCAGGAGATCGAGAACATGGTGATCGCGCGGGACATCGACTTCTACAGCATGTGCGAGCACCATCTCCTCCCGATGTTCGGTCGATGCCACATTGGCTACATCCCCAAGAATGGCAAGGTCATCGGGGTCAGCAAGCTGGCTAGCAGCCTGTCCATGAAATAACCTCTGGCGCAAGGTGCCAGGTATGTAGTAAAATACGGGTATGAGCAAGCCATACCTTCCTTATCAACCTGACCAGATATTGCTGTTGCCGCCCTTGATGTCGGAGTGGCTGCCCGAGGGACATCTCGCATACTTTGTGAGCGATGTCGTAGACAGTCTCGACCTTTCCGCGATATACGCCTCATACGAGAAAGAGGCCCGAGGAGCGCCGCCGTTCCATCCGGCAATGCTTACAAAGATCATATTCTACGGTTTGTGCCGGGGAGTGTATTCATCTCGAAAGCTCTCCCTGGCCACGTATGAAGATGTAGCCTTCCGGGTGCTTGCGGCAGGAAATCATCCCGACTTCCGCACGATAAGCGAGTTCAGGAAGAGGCATCTCAAGTCCCTTGCGGACCTGTTTGTGCAAGTGCTCAGGCTATGCGCAAGCGCCGGGCTTGTGTCGATGAAACACATAGCCATAGACGGAACAAAGCTGCTTGCCAACGCAAGCAAGCACTCCGCCATGAGCTACTCTCGGATGGTCGAGAAAGAAAAAGAGCTTCAGGCTGAGATCGAGGCGCTCCTTGCGAAGGGTCTTTCTGTGGACGACCAGGAAGACGCGGAATATGGTCTTGACCGCCGAGGAGACGAACTCCCGGAGGAACTCGCAACCAGAGAGAAGCGGCTCGCCAAGATCAGGGAAGCAAAAGAAGCGCTGGAGCGCGAGGCCAAAGAGCGAGCATCAGCCGAAGAAGCGATGCGAGCCCAAGAGAAGGCGGAGCAGGAAGCATCCGGGAAGAAGCCTCGCGGCAGAGAGCCGGGGCCCGTAAAGACAGAGCCGGAAGGGAAGGCACAGCGGAACTTCACAGACCCGGAAAGCCGGATAATGAAGGACGCAAAGAAAGCCTTCGTGCAGGCATACAACGGACAAGCTGCGGTAGACGCAGATCATCAGATTGTAGTGGCGTGTGATCTCACGAACCAGGCAGCGGACTCACCGCATCTTAGTGACATGATCGAGGCAATCAAGGAGAACACCGGAAAGAAACCGGAAGAACTATCCGCCGATGCCGGATACTTCAGCAGCGACAACATAGAGATGGTCGAGCAGCAAGGGATCGACGCTTATATACCGCCTGACAGACAACGTCATGGCAAAGAGCCGACGGCGCCTTCCTGCCTTGATCCGGCAAAGCAATCCGCCGCAGATCGCCAGAGAGCAAAGCTCTTGACTCCTCTTGGCCGAAAGATCTACGGGAGGCGGAAGGAGACGGTAGAGCCGGTGTTCGGCCAGATCAAGAGCGCACGGAACTTCCGAGGCTTCCTACTCCGAGGCCTTGCGAAAGCGAAGTCGGAGTGGACGCTTGCGTGTCTTGGGCACAACATGCTGAAGCTATACCGATACGGCGACCGGAAATCGATCTTCGATACGTAGATATATGACCTGGATCAGGCTGATTATCAAGGTACAAGGGGTCTTTACAGACCCTCGCCGGAAATCCGGCGAAAAACACTATCGAACAGCAGCCAGCGCGACCCCGCAGATGGGAAACTCACCCACATAGCGGGGAATTCTCAGACAGGCTGCTAGGATCGTGGATATGTTCGCCCGCCGCCTGCAGATCCAGGAGCGGATGACCGAGCAGATCGCCCGCACACTCATGGAGAGCCTCAAACCGGAGGGAGTCGGCGTCATCGTGGAAGCGCAGCATCTGTGCATGATGATGCGCGGGGTCGAGAAGCAGAACTCGCTGATGACGACCTCGACGATCCTCGGGAGCTTCCATCAGTCGGTCGCCACCCGGACCGAGTTCCTCACGCTGATCGGACGCCATCGGTTCTGATACGGAGTGCGGAGACCCTCACCCCCGACCCCTCTCCCTCGGAAGGGCGAGGGGAGTTGGCGTCCCCCCCTCGCCCTTCTGAGGGAGAGGGGTCGGGGGTGAGGGTCTTCCGGCATTTTGTGTTGCATTCCCCGTCCTCTCCGCATATACTGATCCCATCAGACATGTTCACACGCAAGCGACTCCGAATCAAGATGATGATCCTGCTGGCCGCTCTCATTCTCGGCGCGCCGATCACCGCCAGGCTGGCGATGCACTCGGCGGCGCGCGGGCGCGTCTACTCCGATGCCGGCCGGGTCCCCAAGTGCAGGGTCGCCCTGGTACTCGGCGCGGGAGTCCACCCGGATGGCACGCTCTCCACACTCCTTCAGGACCGGGTGGACGCCGGGATCGCGCTCTATGAGGCCGGGAAGATCGAGAAGTTGCTGATGTCCGGCGACAACAGCGTCGTCCACTATAACGAGCCTCAGCGGATGATGGAGTACGCAGTGAGTCAGGGAGTGCCGCAGGAGGATGTGGGGATGGATTTCGCGGGCCGGCGGACCTACGACTCGGTCTACCGCGCCAAGCATATCTTCGGCCTCGAGGAGATCATCATAGTGAGCCAGCGGTTCCATCTCGACCGAGCGGTTTTCCTCTGCGACAGACTCGGTGTCGCGGGATGTGGTTTCGCCGCCGACAAGCCGCATCACGACAACCCGAAGGCGGCGGTTCGTGAGGTCCCGGCATGTCTGAGCGCACTCGCCGATGTCTACATCCTCAATCCGACCCCGATCCTCGGCAGGAGAGAGAAGATATAACCGTAGTGGCCGTGCCTCCGTGCCGGCCTGGAACCCCGAATGGCCGGCACGGAGGCACGGGCCACTACGGTTCGAGTACGAGTACGATCGACCCCCACATCCCTACCGATAGTGCCGCAGGATCAGGAAGATGAGGACGCCCCAGATCAGCAGGGTGAAGATGATTGTCCGAATCGTTCTCCAACTCATATATCACCCCGGGGACGCCTTGTAGACTAGATACAGACCAGCGATCAGCACGAGGACTCCGCATATCTTCTTGAAGATATCGGCGCCCTTCGAGCCCTCATTCCAATCCAGGTAGCGTTGGACGAGTTCCGTCGAAGTGCCCGCCGCCGTGATCACCGAGCAATGCCCAAGCCCATACACCAGGAGCAGCAGGACCGCATAGGCCGGGTTCGTCGGGGCCACCCGGAACGTGACCGCGAGGATCGGGCCCATGAATGCAAATGTGCACGGTCCGAGGGCGATCCCGAACACCAGGCCGAGGATGAACGCCGCCAGAAACCCCTTGCGCTTCATCCCGATCCGACCCGGCCCGGACCAGGGCATCGGGATCACGCCGAGCAGGTGCAGGCCGACGAGGAAGAAGACGCCGGCGACGAGATAGTTGCCCCACGGGCCGACATCCCCCATCATCCGGCCCGCCTGAGCGGTTATTGCGCCGATCAGCCCGATCGTGACCAGGATTCCGGCGGCAAACAGGGAGGCGATGCCGAACGCCCGGCGGGTAGTGAGCTTCCCCTGGTCGCTGATGAATCCCACGATCAGCGGAATGCTCGACAGGTGACACGGGCTCAGAACGATGCTCAAGATGCCCCACAAGAAGGCGGCCCCCAGCGCGATGGCCGGTGTGCCCTCGACTGCATGGCCGAATGCGGTGAACAGCCTCTCCATGTCACTTCACTATCTTGACGATCCCCGCCTCGATCGACGCCTTGTCCCAGCCGCCCACGTGCCGCAGAACCTCCTTGCCGCCCTTGTCATAGAAGACCAGCAGGGGAATGGCCTGCGCCCCATAATGGACGCCGAGGACCGGTGTCTTGTCCAGGTCGATGTCGAGTACCGCGACCTTGCCTGCATACTTCGTGGCGAGCGCCTTGATGATCGGCGCCATCGTCAGGCATGGCATGCAGTTGACCGAGCCGAACTTCGCCACACTCGGTTTGCCCGAACGGCGCGCCTTCTCGATCGGGTTCTTGACCCATTGCGCGTACTGCTGCTTCGCCCAGGCGTCGGATATCCGGATCGAATGCCGGCTGCCGAAAGTCGCTACGTGGCTGCTGATGGCCGCGTTTGCCTTCTCCTCGCGGAGATAGTTCTTGATGGCAGTCTGGACCTGCTCATACTTGGCGCCGCCGAACATCGTGACGTTCGCGTCGAAGAACGCATGCGCGTCCGCGTCGCTTACATCAGCCCCTGAGAGGATGATGGCATCCACGTACTGCTGCACGAGTTGGTCCTCAGTTCCCTTGACACCGCTCTTAGCCGCCCAGTCCTTGGCCTCTTTGGTGACGAGTTTTCCGACAGCGATGTCCTCCAGAAGGACGAAGCCATACCGGGCAAACTCTTCCTTGGAGGGCGATTTCATCTCGGCCAGTCGGTCGGCCAGGTCCTTCGCGGTGATCTTCACCCCATCTGTCTCCAGGAGCGCTCCGGCGACAGCGCCTGGGACGGCCTGACGCAGGTCGCCGGATGAGAGGCCGGGGTACTTCGATTCGATCGTGACCGTATTCGCGCCACGGACTGCTCCGAGTGCGGTGGCGAGAATGAATATGATCAACGGCAGGCGTGAAATCATGGTGCGTACTTCTCCTATAACTCGATGCCTTGTTTCTTGAAGGCGGCGACAATGTCTTCTTTCGCATAGAACCCGAAATGCCGGGCGAACTCCTTGCCGTCGGTTCCGTACAGGATCTGGGTGGGAATGGTGGAGATCCGATAGCGCTTCCCGGCGCCCGGATCCTTATCCAGGCTGATCACCACGACCTCCAGCTTGCCCTTGTACTCGGCGCGCAGTTCATCCAGAATCGGCGCCATCAACTTGCAGGGGATGCAGTTGTCGCCACCGACATCCACGATCCGAGGCAGGCGTTTCGGCTTGGGTGCGACCTTCTCAGGCTGCGTGGCGGGCTCCTCGGTCTTGACCGATGCCTTTTCGGGCTCGGCTTTTGGGGTGGCCACAGCGGGCTTGGTCTCAGGGCGCACCGGCTCGGCCGGTTCGGGCTTCTCCGCGGGCGATGAGGCCGGCGCATCCTGCACCACGGCATTATCAGCCGGGGGCTTATCACCGTCACCCCTAAGGCTGAAAGCCGTGATGACCGCGGCCGCCAGCAGGACTACTATGATCAGCTTCCACATCTTGGCCATATCTGTTTCCTTCCCTCGCTACTTCGTCTCAGGCCCGACGACGGGGGGCGTCGGGGGATCACGTGTGATGCTGTTGGGATACCCTGACGACTCCCATCGTCGGGGCGCTACTTGACGAGATCGGCGATCTCCTTCGGGCTGAGCAGCTTGCCCGTGGACTTGATCTCGCCGTCCACCATCAGCGCCGGAGTCGAGAGCACCCCGGCCTTCATGATCTCCATCAGGTCGGTCACCTTCTCGACCTCGGCGTCGATGCCGTACTCCTTGACGGCCCGTTCGACGTTCTCGGTGAGCGCTTTACATTTCTGGCAGCCGGCCCCGAGAATGCGGATTTTCATTATACCATTCCTTTCAGCGCAGGAGTGCCACTGATTTGACGCGAAAAGCGGATGAAATTGGCACAGCCACGAATCACTTATGTTAGGGGCGAAGCATTGGCCTATCGGATATCCAACTGCCCCGGGCCGATACGCCAATGCTTCGCCCGCCGTCGAGTACGATTACGAGTACGAGTAGGAGTACGAACTAGAGCAACAGGTTGAACAGATACCCCACCAGCAGTATACCCACCGCTACCACACCAACGAACACGGCAATCAGTCGTGGCTTCAGCACTCGCCGCAGGATGATCGTCTCCGGGAGCGAGAGCCCGATGACCGACATCATGAACGCGAGCGATGTCCCGAGCGCCGCGCCCTTCTCCATCAGCGCCTGCACGACCGGCACGATCCCCGCCGCGTTCGAGTACATCGGGACACCGATGAGCACCGCCGCCGGGACGCTCCACCATACTCCTTTGCCCATGAATGAGGCGAGCATCCCCTCAGGCACGTAGCCGTGGATCCCCGCGCCGACCGCGATCCCTGCGACGACATACGGCCACACCTTGCCGACGATCTCCCGCACGGCATCGAGCCCGTACCGGACCCGGCCGTCCCAGGTCAGGCTCGCTCCCTCCGACGCTTGCGCCATCTTCACGTCGAATACCCAATCCTCGATGAACCGCTCCATCCTCAGCCGGCCGATGACCCATCCGGCGACGATGGCGACCAGCAGCCCGGTGCCGACGTATAGAGCCGTGACCTTCCAGCCGAACATGCCGTAGAGCAGGACGATGGCGATCTCGTTTATCATCGGCGCGGCGATCAGGAACGAGAACGTCACACCGAGTGGCACACCGGCCTCGACGAACCCGATAAACAGCGGGCATGCCGAACACGAGCAGAACGGCGTCACGATGCCCAGACACGCGGCCATGATGTTGCCGACGAACTCCTTCTTCCCCGCCAGAATGCCTCGGGTCCGCTCCGGGGTGAAGAACGATCTGAGCATCCCGATGCCGAAGACGACGAGCAGAAGGAGCATCAGGACCTTCGGCACGTCATATAAGAAGAACGCCACGCTGCTGCCGAGCCGGCTCTCGAGCGACAGGCCGAGCCACTTCGACGTGATGAAGTTGGCGGCGGGCTTGAGCCATCGGTACACCAGCACCCACAGCACGAGTCCGACCGCCAGCATCACATACAGGCGGCCACCGGCTCCGGGCTTGTCCGGAGCAGTAGCGCTCTCACAGCAGCATTTGTCGTTGTTAGTCATCGTGTAGAACTCATAATACCCATGGACCCATGGGGGCTATCGCCTTCAGCAACCTCCCCTGGGCTTGGTTGCGCGAACGAACGCACTGATGATCGAGCCGACCAGTGTGGCGACCCCCTCTGTCCCAAGCTCCCGGATCACGTCCTCGGGCACGATGCCATTGGCGTCCTCAGTGGAATAGGTCCGAGCGATCTCGACAGACGGATAGGCAAACCCTGCGTCGAGGAGCTTGGCCTTGTAGTCATCGACATGAAGCGCGCCGGCGACGCATCCCGCCCAGAGCGCGAGATGTCTCTCCAATTCGGCGGAGAGCGGCCGTGTCAGCACGATATCGGCAACGGCGAACCGACCGCCCGGCTTGAGCACCCGGAACGCCTCCCGGAGCACCTGGTCCTTGTCGGTCGAGAGGTTGATCACGCAGTTACTGATGATCACATCCACCGAGCAGTCCGGGAGCGGGATGCTCTCGATCTCGCCTCTGAGGAACTCGACGTTCTCGACGCCGGCTTCCTTCTGGTTCTGACGTGCGAGCGCGAGCATCTCGTCGGTCATATCGAGGCCGTATGCCTTGCCGGTCGGTCCGACGCGCCGGGCCGAGAGCAGGACATCGATCCCGCCGCCGCTTCCGAGATCGAGCACGACCTCGCCCGGCTTCAATTCCGCGAGGGCGAGCGGATTCGCGCATCCCATCGAGGCGAGCAACGCCTCGACCGGGATGCCCTGGGTCTCGGCCTCGGTGTAGAGGTCGCGGGTGATCGCATCCTTGCACGGGGCACCGCCGCAACAACTGGTTTCCTTATGCTCGCCCGCGTTCACCGCGACCTGGCCGTACTTCTCCTTCACGTAATCCTTGATGGTGTTCCCACCACCCGACGAACCGCAGCAACATTTCTCTGACATTGTTGTCCTCCTTATGTGACCACTTCGCTAATCAAGCACCGTCTAGTCCTGAGTATGCCGGTGAATGACGGCATACTCAGGACTAGGCGGGTGTCCCTGCTCATCACAGCTTGCATGCCGCCATCTTGTGTTCTGCATCCGCGCGGATGACCGCATCTATGCACCCGAGGAAATCGAGGATGCATGGGCAGCAGAGTCGGTAGTAAACCTGCAAGCCCTCTTTGCGGTCGGACACGATACCGGCATTCCTCAGCACCGCAAGATGTTTCGATACCGTGGACATATCCGATCCGACGAGCGCCTGCAGTTCGCAGACGCACAGCTCCCCGTCCGCGAGCGCCTCGACCATCGCGAGACGGCTTGGGTGCGACATCGCCTTTATCACCTGGGCCTTGGCCCTGTAATGTCCCTCGTCGTATGTCATCCCGCGGCCTCACAGATCGGCTCGAACCATCTCTTGCGGAACGCGAACGCCACGTTCACCAGGCCGATCATCACCGGCACCTCGACGAGCGGGCCGATCACCGCCGCAAACGCCGCGCCCGAGTTGATGCCGAATACGGCGACCGCCACCGCAATCGCCAGCTCGAAGTTGTTGCTGGCGGCGGTGAACGAGAGGGTAGTCGTCTTGCCGTAATCAGCACCGACCTTCCGTCCCATGTAGAACGACACCAGGAACATGAGCACGAAGTAGATCAGCAGCGGGACGGCGATCCTGAGCACGTCGAACGGCTGACCGATGATCTTCTCGCCCTGGATGCTGAACATGACGATGATCGTGAACAGCAGCGCCACGAGCGTGATCGGGCTCACCCTCGGAACGAATTCGCGCTCGTACCACTCACGGCCTTTGAGTCGCAGGAGGATGAACCGCGTGAACATTCCGCCCAGGAACGGCACTCCCAGGTAGACGAAGACGCTCTTCGCGATCTGCCCGATGCTGACGTGGACTGCGATCCCTTTGAGGCCGAAGAGCGGCGGGAGCACCGTGATGAAAACGTAGGCGAACACCGAGTAGAAGAGCACCTGGAAGATCGAGTTGAAGGCGACGAGCCCGGCGGCATACTCACGGTCGCCGTCCGCGAGGTCGTTCCAGACGATCACCATCGCGATGCACCGCGCGAGGCCGATCATGATCAGGCCGACCATATACTCCGGGTAGCCGCGCAGGAAGACGATCGCCAGGAGGAACATGAGGATCGGACCGATCACCCAGTTCTGCACCAGGGAGAGCGCCAAGATCCTGAAGTCGCGAAATGCCTCGCCGAGCCGCTCATACTTCACCTTGGCGAACGGCGGATACATCATCAGAATAAGCCCGATCGCGATCGGGATGTTCGTCGTCCCGACCTGGAACCGGTTGATGAACGGGACCACCCCGCTTACCAGGTAGCCGAGCGAGACTCCGACCGCCATCGCCGCGAAAATCCACACCGTCAGATAGCGGTCGAGACATGATAGCTTCTTGCCGATACCATCGGCCATTCGCGAACCTCCTCTGTAGGGAACGGCCGCTGTCCCGTTCCGCCTCACGTAGGGAACGGTCGCCGCCCTGTTCCGCCTCGACGACGGGAGTCGTCAAGGCATCGTGGCGTGATCCCCTGACGACTCCCGTCGTCGGGGCGCACCGTACTATTTGGCATTATAGCCAAATAGCCAAATGGTGTCAAGGGGTCGTGTAGGAGGGATTCTGCGGGATGGTTTGTGCCCGCTAGTTCCGAATGAGGGGAGGTCGGGATTACCGGGCACAAACCATCCCGCATAATCCCTACAGCTCGGTCTTCTCTTTGGCGGCCCGCATGGCTTCTCTCTTCGCCTTGATCTCCGCCATCAAGTCGTGCATGCGGTCGAGTGCCGCTGCCTCTCCCTCGTTGCGCGGCGCGTACCACGGATGACGGACCCTCATGGTGAGGGATGAGCAGATCGGCTCGTCGGGGAATGCGCCGGGGTCGAACAACTCATAGTCGCGGAACCGTGTCGGCTGCTCCTGGTAGCAGGACCAGACGGCATCGCGCACCAGCATGGGATCGCCTTCGTCCAGCAGATCGATGATCCTGATCTGCCGTCGAAAGCGCTCGATGGCATCAATGGGGATGTTGTACAGATACGGTGTAAGAGCCTCCGAACCAATGATCCTCCGGTCGTCACCCACGCCGTTGAGAAGCAACGCATTCAGGGTTTGTCCGACGAGATGCCCCGGCGATTCAGGGCCGCAGATCACGAGGTAGCGGATGTTGGGATTGGCCACGATGTTGCAGATCACCTTCTCGATGCCGATATTCTCCGTCTGGAGCGTACCGGCGAGCGCCGCGCCTGTCTCTATCCCAATTCGCACCAACTGCTCGATGCCGGGTGGTATGGCGTCGTCGGGCCACTTGAGGACCGCACACACGGCCACAGGGGACAGGTCATTCCCGCGCAGGTAGCGCCCCTCTTCGGGTGGATACTCGGCGGGCGGCGTCACCTTGAAACCAGGGTTAGGCTTCCAGACCCGGGCGTCATCGTCATCCCGCATTGCCGATCTCCTTCGCCTCGATGCTTCGGTGCAACACTATCGGCAGGCAGAGAAGAATGAACCCGACGTCCCTGGCGATCAGGCTCCAGCCGACTGTGTCGCCGGCGTGCGAAAGGGTGAAGCAGCCGCACTCGATGCTCAACCCGCGAGCCATGGCCGAAGCCGCGGCCGCGATGAACACGATGTTCAGCCCGGCGAGCAGAATCCCGCCACTTCTCAGGAAGACGCCTGTGATCAACGACAGGCCGCACAGCACCTCAACCCAGGGCATCACGATGGCGAAAACGTTGACGGTCGGGACGGGGAGAAGGCGAAATCCTGCCACGCTGTCCGCGAAATCCGACGGCTTCAGGATCTTGCCAACCGCAGCATAGATGAAGATCGCGGCCAGGGCCAGGCGGCATACGATTGCGACAGTCTTGTTGCGAAGGATCCAGTCCAGCGTCCTGTGCATCAGTCGCCTGCCTTCATTCCGGATGAAGTCGGGTATCCGGCGTCCGTCCATCCGGGCAGGCCTTCGAGCATGATCACCACGCGGGTGTGCCCGAGCGCGACGAGTGCATCCGCCAGTTTGATCGCGGACGAGCACTGCACATCGCTGCAATAGGTTACCAGCAGCCGATCTTTCGGAATCTTGCCGAGGACTTTCTCGTAGTCCTCCTCGACCGACTCGTACCCGAGCCATAGCGCACCGGCTATGTGTTCTGCCTCATAGTCCTCGACTGCTCGTGCGTCCAGGAAGATCGCGCTCTTGTTGTCGTAGCAGGCTTTCGCGTCACTGAGGTTCGTGAAGAGCGCCTGGATCTTCTGCGCCGCAGGCTTGGGCTTCGTCGCTCCGGGGATCGGTGCGACTTCAGTCTTCGGCTTCACAGGCTCGGACTCCTTGATCGGCTTCTCGGGCGACACGGTTGCCGGCGCCGACTCGATTGCGGTCGGCTTTGCGCTCGGCGCAGGAGTCGGCTTGCGTTGTGGCGACTGGGCCATCAGCAGCTCCCTCTTGACCGTGAGCCTCGTCTCGGAAAGCGGCTTCCGGATGAGCGGCAGACCGTCAGAGCGCAAGGCATTCGAGGTGATGCCGAGAACGATCGCGATGGCCAGGAGAATCCCGGCCTGAGCGATAACTCTACGAGCTGCCGGCATCCTTCGTGGCCTCCTTTACGATGTTTCCATATACAGGTAGACTGATTGACTGGCCTTCGGGGAGGTCAGTGACGATCTTCAATTGTTCCATCACCCTGTCCTCGACTTTGCCGGCAGTCACCACCAGGCTGAGTTTGTAGCTGCCCTTGCCGTCCTTGAGCGGCTTGAAGCTGGTGATGCGCGCGTACTTCCCCGGCTCAGTCTTGACGATCTTGAATGGCTTGGGAGTCAGCGGCGTGAGAGTGATCGTCGTTTCGTACTTCCCGCCAGGCTTGAGAGTTCCGAAACTGACGGTGTCGGGACTGAGCTTGGCAATCGGCTGAATCTCGGCTTGCACGGTGAGCATTATCTTCTCGTGCGCGGGATCATTCGTCTTGACCAGGACGCGCTTCTGTACCTTGCCTTCGTAACCCGAAGAGTCGAACGCGATCTCCACCTTCTCTGAAGCGCCGGGAGCAATCGGGGGAATCGAGGCCCTGACGACCCTGGTGCACGTGCATATCGCCGTGGTCTTCGTTATCTCCAACGGCGACTTCCCTGTGTTCTTGTAAGCGAATACCGCCGTGCCCTTCTGTCCTGTGGCAATCTTGCCGAAATCGAATACGGTCTTCTCGAACTCGATGGTCGGCGCCATCGACGGGTCTACGGCGACGGGAGGCGGTTGTGCCCCATTTCCGGCCCCGGACATCACGTTTCCGTACAGGTAGTGGGCTATGGACGGGTTACCGGGAAGGTCGGTAACGATGCTCAGTTGTCCGAATATCCTCTCGGGGGCCTCACCTGCGGTTACCTGGACCTTCACGGAGTACTTTCCATCCGCTCTGGGCGTCTTGTCGAATGCCTTCACGGTCACCTGCTTGGTGCCGCCGTCTACGCTTAGTATCTTGAACTTCTGTTTTACCAACGGAGTGATCAGAATCTCTGTCTCGGTAGTCGAATGAGGCTTAAGGTTGCCGAGTGTGGTCTGGGGAGGGGTCAAGTCGGCGATAGGCAGCACCTCGCCTACTATCGACAGTGTTGTCGTCGGATGGTCCGGATCGTTGGTTGCGACGGAGATCGTCTTGCCGATCGGCCCTCTGAAGCCGGAGGAGCTGAACACTGCCTCGATTGACGCGGACTTGCCAGGGAGCACTTTGACCTGAGTGGCTTTGGCATCGGTGCAGCCGCAGGACGCGCGCAACTTTTTGATCTCCAGTTCGGCATCGCCCGTGTTCTTGAACGGGAAGACCGCCTTGACCTTCTCCCCTTCGAGGGGCGTGCCGATGTCGAAGCTGGTCTTCTCAAACTCGATCGTCGCTGCTGCCATAGACGGCATGCTTGTGAGCAGATAGAGGCCTAACAGCAGGCCGATCATAGTAAGATAACGTAGTCTCATGTGACTCCTCCCGGGTATTACTTAGCTGTCAGACCTCTTGTCCCATCCGCACCGCTGATCCTGCAACGGTCCTGCCTTCTACAAGCTCGACCACACGACCGGCGCGGGCTGCCATGCGTGGATCATGAGTGACCATTACTATGGTTATACCCTCATCGATCAGATTCTGCAACATATCGGTTACACTGTCAGCGGTTGCTGGGTCGAGGTTGCCGGTCGGCTCATCGGCGAGGATGATTGACGGGCTGTTGGCCAGCGTCCTTGCCAGCGCCACCCGCTGCTGCTGGCCGACGCTCAGTTCCGACGGCTTGTGGTGAAGACGGTTTCCCAGGCCCACCTTGTGCAAAACGGATTCAGCGATGCCCTGTTGTTCATCTCGCGTCTTGCCGGCGATCATGAGCGGCACCTGCGTGTTCTCGAGGGCCGTCAGGTACGGTATCAGGTTGAAGGTCTGGAACAGGAAACCGATCTGCGACCTCCGGAGTTCGATGCGCTCGGCTGGCCGGAGATCGTAGATCGAAACGCCGTTGATCAAGACCTTGCCGGATGTGGGGCGGATCAGTCCGCCAAGGCTGAGCAGCAGAGTCGTCTTGCCACTTCCGCTCGGGCCGACCAGTGCCACGTACTCGCCCGGCTCGATACTGAGATCGACGCCGGCGAGACCGGCGACTTCCTTGCTTCCCCGTCCGTAGTTCTTAGAGAGCGATTCGGCGGCTAGAATGGTCATGCTATCCCTCCATCAGGATCGTCGCCGGATCGAGGCCGGCCGCGCTCCGTGCCGGTATCGCGGTGGCGAGGACGCTCAGGGCCACTGAGATGAGCAGCGCCCAGGCGAGCAGCGACGGCATCGGGAGCACGGGGATCTGCGCGATCCGCGGCCCGAGCCATATGGCCAGAACCGTCCCGAGCACATAGCCGATCAGCCCGCCTGCCCCGCCCAGGATGAGCGCCTTGCTGTAGAATATCGAGAGCACCTGCCGCGGGCTCATGCCGATGGCGATCAGCGTGCCGATCTCCTTGCGCCGTTCCTGGACATTGGCGAACATGTAGTTGGCGATGCTCACTCCGCCGACCAGCACGATGATCACCAGGAACACGAGCGAGAACTGCGCCATCATGTTGTTGGTCTTGAGCTGCGTGCTGGCGATCTGCGTGACCGTCACCACTCTGGCGTCCGGCAGGAGCTTGTTGAGCCCCTCGATGAGGCCCTTCGATATCTCCTTGCAGCAGCCGACGACCTCGATCGCGCTGAGCACCCTGCCCTTGCCGAACATGGTCTGCACGGTGTGAAGGTGGGCGAAGATGCGCGAGTCGTCAACCGTCCCGGTCTGCGGCAGCACCTTCCGCACGGTGAAGCTGTTCCCCTTCACGGAGAGCTTGCTTCCCTTTGCCAGGGAGAGAATCCGGGCGGCATCGAAGCCGATGATCGCCTGGTCCTGCCCCAGGTCCTGGATGACCTCTTTGCGGACGGCTGCCTTGTCGAGCCCGGCATCATCCTGCGTCTTCGCGCCGGGGACTTCGACCGCGCCGCATCCTTGTGGCCTGCTGAAGATGTCCGCCGACATCTGCCATGCGGGCTTGCTCTGGAACTCGTTCTTCGGCAGGATGCCGGTCAGGATGAACTTCCGGCCATTGAGCGTCACCGGCACGCTCAGCTTGGGCGAGAGGTTGTCCACGCCCTGCAGGTCGGAGGCCGTGATCTGATCGACGTATGACTCCGGAAGCTCCTCGCTCGCGAAGTCGGCGCTGTAGTAGTCGCTCACGGTCGCCGACTTGGGCAGGATCAGCACGTTCGCGCCCAGGTTGTCCAGTTCACGTGCGACCGCCTTCTCTGAGAAGTAGGTCACCGTGCGGATCCCCACGATGACCGTGATCCCGAGTGTGATCGCGATGAAGCTGGTCACGAGCTGGCTCTTCCGCTCGAGCAGCTCCTTGAAAACGATATCGAGCTTTCTCATCTTTGAACTAGGCCCTCCACGTGCATTCAGCTACTTTGCCGGGCCGCATCCGCTCGGGCCGCAACCGCTTCCGCAAGAGGCCATGGCGCTCTGCAGGCTTGCCATCAGCTTGGCCTTGGTCGTGTTGCCGTCGAATGTGCCGAGGACCCTGCCCGGAGGGATGATCATCAGCACCTGTGAGTTCGCTGAGGCGGTGTTGACCTTGCACATCTTGAGGAAACTGGACTCCGCCTTGTCAGAAGGGTCGATCTTGACTAGTTGGACCACGCCGGTCAAAGCCTTGTCCGCTTTCATGCCCTCGGCGGCAGCCACGCTCTCTTTGTTGTACTTGGTCCTGCCATTCTCGAGGCACACCAGCGCGAGCTTGCCGCTTTGGACAGCCTTCAGCACGGCGGCCTGGCCGTCAGATACGAAGGCTTCGGCGACAGCGGTGGAGGTGATCTCTTTCGGATTCTGGTAAGCGCCTGTTGTGGCTCCGTTGGGAGCGACCACGAGCGCCACCGGGATCGGCGCTCGGTCTACGGCCAGGCGTTTGACCAACGGCTGATTGGCGGTATCGCCGACAGCGACAGTCACGAAGTCCGCGCGACTCGCCAGCTTGCCTTGAATGGCTTTTACGGTTGCCAGCATCTTGTTGCTGGCGGCATCGCCTTTCTTGTAGAAAGTGACGAACGCATAGCGATTCTTGCCCGCGGCGGCCCGGACTGCCTTCTCTGCGGGCGTCTCACTGGGCGCGGCCGGCTTTGCCTGGGCGGCCGGCTTTGCAGATGCCGCCATCGCCTGTTGCTCCAGGCCGCCCATTCCAGGCCTAGTGTGATGATACGTCGCGACGCTGACCACGACTGCGACGACGATCAGCAGACTTACTGCGTAGAATACCTTACTTCTTAGCATTTTCTTCCCCTTTCAGCATCATCCACATGGGGAGATGCAACCACAACTTGCCCTATCATGCTCACTCGAACTCTGTCTGCACTCCCGCGATGGAGACCGGCATGCGGTCAAGCTTGTCCTTCGGCGGGCAGACACTCGCCTCGGTCGGCGCCGCATCGAGTGCCACAATCACATCATCCAGGAAGTCCTTGACGACTCCGGACACAGTCTTCCGGTTGAGTGAGTAATGCGACCACTGACCCACTCGCTTGACATGCACCAGGCCGGCATGTCTAAGCGTGGCCAGGTGATGGGATGCCGAGGATTGGCTTATCTCGAGTTCCTCAGTGATCTTGCAGACGCACATCTCGCCGTTAAGGGCAAGCATCTCGACGATCCGCAGCCGTGTGGGATCACCGAGAGCTCTGAAGACGCCGGCTATCAGCATGATTCTCGCCTCCATGCGCGTATTGACATATGTTCATATACCCATGATACCGCCAAGTCGAAACCTTGTCAAGCCCAATATACCTCGGAAAGAGTTCACGATCAAGGTAGCAGACGTCATTCTGAACGCAGTGAAGAATCTGGCCGTGCGCAAACAGATTCTTCACTGCGTTCAGAATGACATCCGCGCAGCGCAACTATCAACAATCGTGAACTCTTACATACCTGGGGGGACGATTCTGCTCAGAGATGTGGAGTGCTGCCCGTCATGGGGGGAAGGTCCGCACGAAGTAGTCGTAGGCCGCGAGCAGCGACTTGGCGCCGTCACCCGCGGCGATCACGATCTGCTTACCGGGCACGCTCGTCACGTCTCCAGCCGCGAAGATTCCGGGGACGCTTGTGCGACATCCGCAGTCCACCTCGATCTCCTTCCAGCGGTTCAGCTTCACCTCGGCAGGCAGGTAATCAACGTTCGGGACCGCCCCGATCTCGACGAACACGCCTGCTAGTGGGATCTCCGTCTCTGCCCCGGTGTCGAGATTCTTCACTCTGATCCCCTTCACGAACTGATCGCCATAGATCTCGATTATCTGTGTGCGCAGCATGATCGTCTTCTTGCCGCCGGCACGCACGCGGTCCTGCAGTTCCACGTCGCCGGTGAGGTGGTCTTGAGTATCGAGGATGTAGACGTGACTCGCGAACTCGAGGAGTTGCATGGCGGCATCGAGCCCGGCGTTTCCCGTTCCGACGACGGCGACATCCATATCGCCGTACAGAGGAGCATCGCACGTGGCGCAATAGGTCACCCCACGCGCCTTGAACTCATCTTCGCCCACCACGCCAAGTCTTCTGGCTGATCTGCCGGATGCCACTATCACCGACCGACCTTCGTAGGTGTTGCTGGCTCCCGTCTCGACGGTGAATGCCATCCCGTCGATCCTGAGACTCGTGACCGCTTCCTGGACCACCTCGACGCCGAAGTCCCGAACATGCGATTCGAACTTCTGGACGAGGTCGTAACCCGAAATGTACCGGTAGCCGAGGTAGTTCTCGATCTCGGCCGCCCACATGGCCTGGCCGCCGATCTGCGGCGCGATAACGACCTGGTCCACCTTCTTGCGCGCCCCATAGACCGCGGCCGTCATCCCCGCCGGGCCCCCACCGATGATGATCACGTCGTGCATCCCGCACCCCTATCCGGACGGTCGTACCGACTGACTTCCAGCCGCCCATACTCTGCTTTTACCCAGAGCCTAACATTCTCAGGGTCGCCGCGGACGCCCGAACTCCGTCGCTACTGAGATGTGGACGTTCGGCGGAAGGAGAAACTGAGACGCAGAACAGAATCCCACTCCCGGAGGCTGATTGCCGATCGAATCAGATTCGTCGCCTGCCAGTCGAGCCTGAGGAAAAAGCCCGGTGCAAGCTCATAGGCCAGGCCCAGGTCGGAGTCTGTTTTGGTGGAACGCAGGGTACTCATCGGCTGGATGACGAGAATGTCCATGGTGAGCGCCAACTTGCTGCTGAGAGGCCTCCTGCCGCGTATCGCCGCGACCAGAGATGGTTGCAGGCCCGTATCTTCGTCGCGCACGTTGAGGAGACCGATGCCGATATCGCCTTTGGTCTTGGTGTCGAATTGCTTGCCGATCCCATAGGAGAGAAACTCATAGCCCGATTTCCGGATCTTGCCCGTCGATGATCCCCTGTCCCGAGCGCTCGTCACGGCGGTCAGAACAGTGTAGTCGCTCTTGTTGCGCATCTGCTCCAACCGGGAATCGAGCCGATAGGTCAGGACATGCGTCGGACGCTTCACGTTGGTCGCGGTGGTATTGACCGAACCCCGGACGTACCAGGTGCGATCGTTCTTTTTCTCGTCCATCGCGAGTCTGGCGTACAACGAATCGGCGTCCTGCGAAGTAAATCCGCTCAACTGCGCGTCGATCGTGCGTGTGATAGCGGGCTTCTTCGCTGCCGGCTTGGGCGCCGGTTTGGCGGGTGCGGTCGTCGGCTTGGCCGGCTGCTCGGCCTGAGGCGGAGCGGTCTCAGCGGCAAACGCGGGTGAGACGGCGGCAAGTAATATGAAGATCATGCCTGTGATTGCTGGAAATCTGCGGAACAAGAACTACCTCCCAGTGGAACTCGGACGGCGGACGCATGGGCTAGTCCGCCTCTGCTTATGACGGTTTCCTCACCCAATTGTTCATCAGAGACAGCCTGATAACCTGCTCTACCGTCTTGGTCAGCAGTTCCCGCGCCCTCGATTGCGCCTCATCGAGCGGCATCGGGTGGTTCACGATCGACAGAACTGCGACCGCACCTCGGTCGAGCAACGCGTACCCCTCCGGCTCGATGCCGCCCGCGAGCGCGACCACCGGCACGCCCTCCGACTCAGCCGCGCGGAGCACCCCGTTGATCGTCTTGCCACCGAGTGTCTGAGCGTCGATCCGGCCCTCGCCGGTGATGATGAGCGATGCCCCACGGATCCGCTCAGTGAAGTGCGTCGCCTCGAGCACGATCGTAATCCCCGACTGCAGTAGCGCCCCCAGGAATGCCACCGAGGCCGCTCCGAGACCGCCCGCCGCGCCTGCACCCGGCATGCTCTCGACGTCGATACCGAGGTCCCGGCGGATGACCTCGGCCAGATTGTGGAGGCCGTCATCGAGCGCCAACACCATCTGCGGAGTCGCGCCCTTCTGCGGCCCGAACACGGCCGATGCGCCCCGTTCGCCGGTGAGCGGATTGTCAACGTCGCTGGCGACGACGAACTCAGTCTCGGCGATCCGAGGATCGAGGCCGGACAGGTCGATCGTCCGAATGCGGGCAAGCTCTCCGCCGCCGAAACCAACCTCATTCCCGTCGGCGTCCCTGAAGCGTCCGCCGAGCGCCTGGATCGCCCCGACGCCGCCGTCATTCGTGGCGCTTCCGCCGATCCCGAGGATCACGCGTCTGCACCCGGCGTCGAGCGCCGCCCGGATCAGCTCCCCCGTGCCATAAGTGGTAGTGAGCATCGGATTGCGGCGGTCGGGCGGAACGAGCGGGAGTCCGGAAGCGGCGGCCATCTCGACGACCGCCGTGTCACCGTCGCCGAGGATTCCGAAGAACGAGTCGATCCGGCCACCGAGAGGATCCGTGGCCGGTGCGCGGACGATCCGCCCATCGGTGGCGGTCACGAGCGCCTCGACGGTTCCCTCGCCGCCGTCCGCGAGAGGGATCAGGATGGTCTCGGCGTCGGGCATCGCACGGAGGACGCCCTCACGAATGGCTTCGGAGGCTTCCCTCGCGCTCAGACTGCCCTTGAACGAATCTGGTGAGATGATGATCTTGATGGGACCTGTGGGGGCGAAGCATTGGCTTCCGGTATCCGACGAGTTTTGAGGTTCCGTAGGGGCGAAGCATTGGCTTCCGGTATCCGACGAGTTTTCATGTTCGGTGGCCAATGCTTCGCCCCTACGCCCTACGTGATGATCGTGTGCAGACGTGTATCGCCCGCGAGGACAGATGTCGCGTGCATCGAGCATCCCGGCGCCGTGCCTGTGATGTGATAGCCCCTCGGGATCACAACCGTGTCGCCGTCCTCGATCACGTAGACCTCGTCCATCGGTCCGGGATCGTTCGGCCCGGTGTAGATGCGGATGAGGCCGAATCCGTGCTGCGGATCCACGCGGAAGTAGCAGACCTCCTCCATCGGCACTTCACTCGGCGGGTTGAACGAGTCGTGCTTGTGGGGAACCGCGCTCGACCAGTTGCCTGAGGGAGTCACCCTCTCGGCCACAATCAGCTTGGCGGCCTTGACGTTCGCCCCGATGGCCTGGTAGACATCCCTTCGCCAGTGGTCCCTGCCGACGGACTCCCTGGCGATGTCGTCGGGCTGGATGACAACCGGCTCAGTCGTGTGGCCGGTCGCGAGGGCCGAGCATACGGCGATCTCGACCGGCCCTTCCACGACTTTGACGTTATACGATATGCCTGGTGGAAGATATACCGCGCCCGGCGGTCCGTCGAACACCGATTCCCGCCCGCCGAGTCGCGCACATTTCATCGCGCCCGCTTCAATGGAAACAACGCCCCGGTGGATGTCGAGCGCCTGCTCGCAATCGCCGGTATCGCCCGACCACTCGCCGGACGTGAGGTAGAGCACCCCGAACTCGAGGTGCTTCAGGCCCTTGTCCCCGCGAGACACGATGCGGTTGTAGCCCTCATCGAACGGCTTGGCCTTGAACAGGAGATTATCGCTGAAGTCTTCCGCCCGACTCATCATTCCCTCACGGGAATGGTCAATGGTTGATGGCCGATGGTTAATGGGAGTCATTCCCCATCAACCATCAACCATCCGCCATTCCCTTCCCCCATCAACCATCAACCATCGCCCATCAACCATTCTCTACAGCTTTGCCCACGCCTCGTTAAGCACCCTCTTCGCGCCGGCGATGACTATGTCCGAGTCCTCGCCGGAGAGCGGCTTGACCTCGAAGCTGACGACGGGCATCATCGTCGGGAGGTCCTTCTTGAAGAAGCCGGTGTCCATCAGCACGCGCAGGAACTCGATCACCTCGTCCACGTCGTTCTCACCGCAGGCGCATCCGAAAGCAGGGTGCTGGTCGCCGTATGCCGGACTGGACGTGTCGCTCACAACCGCGTTTCCGATGTGCGTATGAACGAGATACGGCGCGGCGGTCGAGACCATCTGCCCGATCGACTCGTTCAGCAGCGGCTGGTGGCTCAAGTCGACGGTAAGCCCGAAGTTCGGGGACTCCGATCTGACCCTCTTCGCCAGCTCGACCGCCTCGACCGTCGGGCCGACCAGGCACTTCTTGTCGATGTCGTAGTCGAACGTCTCGAGGGAGACCATGAGGTCGCCCTTCGACTTTGCGTACTTGCAGATTCGGATCAGCGAATCGGTCAGCCGGTCGTACGCGGCCTTCTTGTCACCGTCGGCGGGGACCGGGCCGCTCAACAGGGCCAGGACGCTCGCCCCGAGTTCGTACGCCTGATCGACCGAGTTCTTGCACTGATCGACCGCCCGGGTGCGCTCGGACTCGTCCGCGGCATTGATGTCGAGCTTCTGGGTCAGCAGCGGTGGCTGGCCCGCGAATACGACGTCCATGTGCGCGCACTTGAGCATCCGGGCGGCCTCAGCGCGGACGGCGTCGTCCTTCATCCAGGTGACTTCGATCGCGCCGAAGTACTCGTCGTTCAGAATCTTCGACAGCGTTTCGAGGATCGGCCCCTCGCCCTTAATCACCTGCGGGTACGCCATCGGATGGATGACACCCACGTGGAAATACTTCGAGATCGGCTCTTGCACAGGTCTTACCTCCTGATTGTTGTGCAGCGGTCGTGTAGTGGCCGTGCCTCTGTGCCGGCCAGCACCGTGTCATGGCCGGCACAGAGGCACGGCCACTACGATTGTGCGGTCGGCAGCTTCGGTCGATTATACCCCCATCACTCAGACGTTTCAAGCGCCCGCCGCCCGTTTCGGCTCTCAGGGCTGGCGGGTAGGCTGTAGTACAGCTTGATCCACTGCCTGCATGGGCATAGAGAACCAGTCAGCGGCAGTGGATCGGCAGGAAGGAAACCGCACATGCGCAGACTCAGCAGAGCGCCGCTCCTCCTTATTGTGGCCCTTGTTCTTTCCGCGGCGATCACTCCGGCCGCGCTCGCCCAGGCCGCCGACAAGCCGTCGCCGGTCAAGACCCTGGTCGTCATATCCACGAAGGCCGACGATGTCGACGACAGCAAGATCGACGACAATATCTTCAAGTTCCTGGCGGATCGCTTCAAGGCGGCTGAAGGAGTCCAGGTGCTCGACCTCAAGTCCGCGCTTGGCCCGTCGTCACGGCTCAAGGACGATCAGATCAAGCAGATGCTCTGGTTCCCGGAATTGATCGGCCAGACCGACCACGTCCGCCGAAACCTCCATGCGGACGGCCTGCTGATCTCGAATGTCATACTGTTCGGCAAGGCGGGCAAGAGCTGGTACATCAGCGCCGATCTCAGCTACTACGACTTGCGGGCCACCTCGACTGAGAGCGTTCCGGTCGGTTCGATCGACTTCAGGGCGGAGATCGACAAGGACAAGTTCTACCCGGTCGCCGCCGATGAGATCATCAACCAACTCAAACAGGACGTTCCGGGCTTTCTGTCCGCTAAGCCGGCGCCGGTAGCGGAACCCAGAGTGCTCTGCAATAAGAACAGCAAGCTCTTCCATCTGCTCCAGTCGCATCACACGCCCGCGCCATCCGTACCCGTGGAGGAGATGACCCGATCGGCGGCGATTACGGCCGGATACAACCCGTGCCTGGTCTGCTTCCCGGAGGCTCAGAAGCATCTGGACCCGAATAGCCTCGAGGCGATGATCGAAGCCGAAACCGCCGGCTTCATCGAGTACTACTACCGCGTCTCGTACGATCAGGCGCGTCATGCCCGCCTGGAGAAGATCGGCAACCGGATCATCGCCGACAACGGTTTCACGAAGCGCAGATACCTGTTCACCGCGCTGAACTCCGACGAGATCAATGCCATCGCCGCGCCGGCGGGTTATGTCTACGTAACCACCGGCATGATGGACATTGTGGAATCAGACGATGAGCTGGCTGCGGTGATGGCGCATGAAATGGCGCACGTCGAACGGCAGCATGGGGTGCAGCAATACCGACGCGCACAGCAGTCGGCGACCCTCGGCCTGCTGGTGAGCATTCTTTCCGGGGTTAACCTCAGCATCCTGTCGGATTTCGTCCAGGAGCTGGTCCTTCGCGGATACGATCGCCGCTACGAGTCTGAGGCCGACCGATACGGCTACATGTATGCCAGGCGAACGAGCTATGACCCCGAGGCGATGTTCTCGGTCCTGGGGAAGCTCTACGATATGGAACTGGCTTCGAATGTGAAGGTGGTCAGTTGGTTCAGGACACACCCGAAGTCGGAGGACCGCATCAAGAGCGTGACGGCGTACAAGACCGGTTCGGTGGCGGCCTCGCAGTACCTGGCCGAGCTTGGGCCGGTGGACAGCGGTCTGGCGGCCGCCGTCCACTCGGATGAACTCCGGTATGTGGACCGGATCGATGATCTCAAGAAGTACGTCGAGACGGTCAAGACACTGCCGTAGGACGGGGTCTGGAGTGATCTCCCACACTCCCATACCCCCACACTCCCACACTCCCACACTCCCATACTCCCACACTCCCATACTCCCTACACCGGAGGCGCGCCGATCTGCTTGCCCTCCGGATAGCTCGTTTCCCTCTTCATCCGCTCGAACTCCGCCTTGAGCCTCTTCACGTCGGCGGCGCGCGCAGGATCCTGCGCAAGGTTGTGCATCTCGCTCGGATCCTTCTCGAGGTCGTACATCTCGTCGATGTCCTTGATGTCCGGGTAGCAGACATACTTGCTCTTCTCCGTCCGCAGGCCGAGTATCAGCGGCACCCCCGGATACCAGTCCTCTCGGAAGTACTCGTACAGGAACATCTTGCGCCAGGGGGCATGCTTCTCACCGCCGGCGAACAAAGGCTTCAGCGAGCGACCCTGCATGGAACTCGGCACCTTCGCGCCCGCCAGGTCCAGGAACGTCGGGCCGAGGTCGATGTTGAGCGTCATCTCCTCGATCTTCGTCCCCGGCTTGATCATCTTCGGGTAGCGGATCAGCCAAGGGATGCGGATCGACTCCTCGTATGCGAGTCGCTTGTCGCCCTTCCGATGCTCGCCCATGAAGAACCCGTTGTCGCCCGCGAAGGCGACGACGGTGTCATCGAGCATGCCCTTCTTCTCAAGGGTATCGAGGACCTTCCCGATGCTCTCATCGACCGCCAGAAGCGTGCGATAGTAGTTGAGCCTTCCCTGCTCCTTGCCACTCCATTCCACCGGTGGGATGGTCTCCGGCACGGGCTTGTCCTTGGATTCGAGCCACTTGGGCTTCGTGCCGCCGCCAAATGCCATCAGCCTCCGTTGCCACTCCGGTTTCCCTCTGTAGTCATCCTTGAAGCTCGCGGGCTCCGGGAGCACGGCATCCGACCCGGCATCCTTGTGGCGCTCTGCGGGCGTGAACGGCCCGTGGACCGCCTTGTGGGCGAGGATCATGCAGAACGGCTTGTCCCGGTCTTTCTCCAGGAACTTCACCGCGTAGTCCGTGAGCAGGTCGGTCATGTAGCCCTCCGCCTGGAACTCGCGGCCGTTCTCGTTCAGTTTGGGATCGTTGTAGACTCCCTGGCCGAGGAAGCTGAGCCAGTAGTCGAATCCCGGCCTCGGATCGGATTTCCTCTCCATGTGCCACTTGCCGATGTAGGCCGTCTCGTATCCCGCCTTCCGGAGCGCCTGTGGGAAGTTCTCCAGCGACGGGTCGGGATCGTTGGCTTCGTTGTTCACGACGCCATGCCGGTGAGCGTATGTGCCTGTCACGAAGGAGGCCCGACTGGGGGAGCAGAGCGCGGTGGTCACGAACGCGTTGGTGAGCGTGGCGCCTTCGCGCGCCAGGCGGTCCATATTCGGCGTCTTGAAAAACGGTACTCGTCCCATGAAGCCCATCGCGTCGTAACGCTGGTCGTCGGTCAATATGAATATCAGGTTCGGACGCTTGGCGGGCGCGGCCTCGAGCGGCTTGCTCCACCAGGGCAATGTGGCCGCGGCCCCGGCGGCTGCGGCTCGCGTGATAAACTCCCTGCGCGTCAGTTGCTTTTCCGTCATGGTCTAACCTCCTCGATTCCAAACGGCGTACGTACATGTTCTCCTCTCCCTCCTCCGACTCCTACTCATACTCATACTCATACTCGAATTTGATCCTGCTCTGATCCTGCCCCGTTTTCGTGGACAGATCACCTAGGCCGCTCGTTCGAGAGCGGCCGCCTCGAAATCGGCGGGACTCCGATAGCCGAGGCTCGAGTGGAGTCGCTGTCGATTGTAGAACACTTCGATGTACTCGAAGATATCAGATCTCGCTTCCTCTCGTGAGGAGTATGTTCGATGATGTATCAGCTCGGCCTTAAGCGTCGCAAAGAAGCTCTCCATCGGGGCGTTGTCATAGCAGTTCCCGGCGCCGCTCATGCTGGCTCGAATTTCGTAGGCTTCGAGAAGCCTACGAAATTCGCCGCTCGCGTACTGACACCCTCGATCCGAATGATGGATGACTTCGCCGACCGGTCTTCTGTTCTTGTATGCCATCCTGAGCGCCTCACTTGCGAGCACACTCCCAAGCGTCTCTTTCATCGACCAGCCCACTATCTGGCGCGAGTAAAGATCCATCACCGCCGAAAGATAGAGCCAACCCTCACGGGTATGCACATACGTTATGTCGCTTACCCAGACACTGTTCGGTCTGGCTACCTCGAAGTTTCTCTTGAGCAGATTCGCCGCCACAGGCTGGTTGTGCCTGGAGTTAGTCGTAACACGGAACTTCCGTTTCTGTCTTGCGCGGATTCCGTTTGCTGTCATGAGCCTGGCCACACGGCCTCTGCTGCAGGTCTCACCCGCCTGCCGAAGCCGTATGTGAACCCTCGGGCTACCGTAGGTGTCTCTGCTCTCGGCGTGGACCTCCCTGATCCGTGTGAGCAGCTTCTCGTTCTTCCTGGCGCGATCGCTTTCGGGACGCCCCTGCCACGCGTAGTAGCCGCTCCGGCTCACACCGAGCACCCCGCAGATCGTCCCGATCCTGAAGCGGCCGTCTTGAGCAGCGATGAAGGCGTACTTCACTGCTGCTCCCTCGCAAAGTACGCCGCCGCTTTTTTTAATATGTCTCTCTCCTCTCGGAGGAGATCGTTCTCCTTGCGGAGACGCTTCACTTCGTCCTCAAGGGACTCTCTCTTCCTGGGATCGATCTCTCCCAGGCTCTCCTTGTACTTCCTGATCCAGGCGTCCAGGCTGTTGATGTTGACTCCCAGTTCCTTTGCGATCCGAGCTTTGCTCGCCCTGCCGGAAAAGGCCAACTTCACCGCCTCCGCCTTGAAGCTTTCTGAATACTGCCTCTTCATCTTGGGTCACCTCATCTCTTATTATCCGGTGCCCACTAATTCGAGGCAAGATCAGTATGTTCGATGATGTATCAGCTCGGCCTTAAGCGTCGCAAAGAAGCTCTCCATCGGGGCGTTGTCATAGCAGTTCCCGGCGCCGCTCATGCTGGCTCGAATTTCGTAGGCTTCGAGAAGCCTACGAAATTCGCCGCTCGCGTACTGACACCCTCGATCCGAATGATGGATGACTTCACCGACCGGTCTTCTGTTCTTGTATGCCATCCTGAGCGCCTCACTTGCGAGCACACTCCCAAGCGTCTCTTTCATCGACCAGCCCACTATCTGGCGCGAGTAAAGATCCATCACCGCCGAAAGATAGAGCCAACCCTCACGGGTATGCACATACGTTATGTCGCTTACCCAGACACTGTTCGGTCTGGCTACCTCGAAGTTTCTCTTGAGCAGATTCGCCGCCACAGGCTGGTTGTGCCTGGAGTTAGTCGTAACACGGAACTTCCGTTTCTGTCTTGCGCGGATTCCGTTTGCTGTCATGAGCCTGGCCACACGGCCTCTGCTGCAGGTCTCACCCGCCTGCCGAAGCCGTATGTGAACCCTCGGGCTACCGTAGGTGTCTCTGCTCTCGGCGTGGACCTCCCTGATCCGTGTGAGCAGCTTCTCGTTCTTCCTGGCGCGATCGCTTTCGGGACGCCCCTGCCACGCGTAGTAGCCGCTCCGGCTCACACCGAGCACCCCGCAGATCGTCCCGATCCTGAAGCGGCCGTCTTGAGCAGCGATGAAGGCGTACTTCACTGCTGCTCCCTCGCAAAGTACGCCGCCGCTTTTTTTAATATGTCTCTCTCCTCTCGGAGGAGATCGTTCTCCTTGCGGAGACGCTTCACTTCGTCCTCAAGGGACTCTCTCTTCCTGGGATCGATCTCTCCCAGGCTCTCCTTGTACTTCCTGATCCAGGCGTCCAGGCTGTTGATGTTGACTCCCAGTTCCTTTGCGATCCGAGCTTTGCTCGCCCTGCCGGAAAAAGCCAACTTCACCGCCTCCGCCTTGAAGCTTTCTGAATACTGCCTCTTCATCTTGGGTCACCTCATCTCTTATTATCCGGTGCCCACTAATTCGAGGCAAGATCACGACCGGCAAGGCAAGGAATCCCGAGGGATGGCGTGCAGGATTATTTCGGGCCTGCGCATCAGCGCCGGAACACCCGATGATAATACCAGGCAGAAGAATGCCAGAATGCCGAACAAGGGAGTGTTCTTATGGCGGTCATGCAGAGAGACATCGTCCGGCGGCAGTCGTCGGGACGGGACATCATCCACCGTTGGGAAGGGAATCCCATAATCACCGTTGAGGATATTCCCTTCAGGTGCAATTCGGTCTTCAATGCGGGGGCGGCGAGGTACAATGGCGAGTACATCCTGCTTCTGCGCGTGGAAGACCTCAAGGGCCGGTCCGTGTTCGCGCTTGCTCGCGGCCACGACGGTTTCCACTTCACCGTCGATCCGACTCCCGCCATGGAGCGGGCCGATGTCGAGCCGTTTCGGACCTACGAGAGCCGGGGGATCGAAGACCCGCGCATAACCGAGATCGACGGCGTCTTCTACATCATGTACACCGCGGTCTCTCAGTACGGTCCGTGCCTGGCGCTCGCCACGACGACGAATTTCAAGAAGTTCACCCGGATCGGCATCATATCCGAGCCGGAGAACAAAGATGGAGTCCTCTTCCCCAAGAAGATCGGTGGGAGGTACGTTCGCCTCGACCGGCCTCATGCGGGACTGGGCAACATCTGGGTGTCATACTCCGAGGACCTCAGGATGTGGGGCGATTCCAGGGCGGTGATGACCGGTGTCGGCGGCCGATGGGATTGCGACCGGATAGGCGCGTCGGCCCCTCCGATCGAGACCCCTCACGGCTGGCTTGAGATCTACCATGGCGTCAAATGCACCTCGGGCGGCCCGGTCTACAGGCTGGGGGTGGCGCTGCTCGATCTCGAAGATCCGTCGATTGTTCTCAAGCGGGCCGCGATCCCGATCCTCTCGCCTCGCGAGTACTACGAGCGGATAGGGGATGTCGGCAACGTCGTGTTCTCATGCGGCGCGATCGCGGACGAGCGGGACGGCAACATGCTGGTCTACTATGGCGCGGGCGACACCTGCATCTGCGTGGGCACGACCTCGATCCACGAGTTGATCGAACGCTGCGACGAAAGCGACCCCGACTGAGAAACCGATCCTTTTGTCATATACACCGTAGGGGAGGCCTTCAACGGCCTCCCCTTCCTGTTTGGATAGCAGTCATCTTGGCATGTTGCCAAAAGTGGCGAAGTGAGGTATAATGTTGATAATAGCTACTTTGGCTACGACGAGGTGGTACCATGACGACGGTGAAATCCAAGGAAGCTCAGAACAAGTTCGGTTCGATGCTGGATGCCGCTCAGAAGGAGCCCGTGACGATCACGCGGCACGATCGCCCGGTGGCGGTGGTCATGTCAACTGAGCGGTATGCGGAGTTGGAAGCGCTTGAGGATTCCGTGTGGGCGATCCGCGCCAGGATGGCCTCCGAGAAGGGGCTGATCGGCGTGGAGGAGACGAGGGAGTTCATCGAGAGGATGCTGAATGCCGGCTCCTAACCTCTCACCCGACGCTCGTGACTTCATCGAGAAGCTCCAACACAAGTATGCGAAACAGGTCCTGCTGAAGATCCTCGACCTCTGCCGAGATCCCCAGCCACACGATTCCAGCCGCCTTAAGTGCCCCGACGAGGGATACCGCCGCGCCAACATCGGCGAGTACCGCATCATCTACCGCGTCGTCGGCGACACGCTCGAAGTCCTCCTCATCGGCAAGCGGAACGACGACGAGGTCTACCGCCGGTTCGCTCGAAGGTAGCGTCTCTCCTCCAACACGGTTGTTGTTGCCCAGGCGGAAATGCGGTACAATGCCTGTGATGGACCAGGTTTTCTGGAAGGTCACCGAGGGCTGAGATGAGCAACTTGATCTCCACCGACAAACAGACCGAGTTGGAGCTGAATAGGCTGGTGAAGCGGATCGCGGACGCCGTGCATCCGATCCGCGTCATCTTGTTCGGCTCGGCGGTCCGCGGCGAGATGGGGCCGGACAGTGACTTCGACCTCCTGGTCGTGATGCCGGACGGCACTCACCGCCGCCACACCGCACAGCGCATATACAGCACCGTGCGAGGCGTCAGGATTCCGTACGATGTCATGGTAGCCACGCCGTCGGACCTGGAGAAGCACAGGGACAATATCGGGCTGATCTACAAGACGATCCTAGACGAAGGCAGGGTAGTCTATGCCAGGTGAACTTCAGACGCCTAAGGAGTGGATGCGCTACGCCAGGAGCGACCTTGCCATGGCAAAGGTCCCGGCCTTTCCCGACATTATGCTGGATACTCTTTGCTTTCATGCTCAACAGGCTGTCGAAAAGAGCATCAAGGCCGTCCTGATCTCCAAAGGCATCCCATTCCCCAGAACCCACTATATCGACCTCCTGATCGATCTGCTCCCGGCCGATACACCTCGTCCGCCGGATGATGCCGAAGTGGTAGAGCTAACCCAATACGCCGTCACAATCCGCTATCCCGGACTGGACGAACCGATGACTGAAGAGGAGTACCAGAAGGCGGTCCGCCTGGCAGATTCGGTGGTCAAGTGGGCTGATGGGTTGCTTGCCAGCTAACAGTTATGAGCAGGTGGGCTCACGGCTTGTCGAGCGTCTCGTCGTGCTTGCCGATGTTGCGCAGGACATAGGCGTCGGTTTCTACCTGGAGAGTCATCCGGCAGGAGCGGTCGACGCGGGCTTCCCAGATGCCGGGAGTCCCCTCGATCTTCCTGAGGCGTAACCCGGGATGCCTCGGGTGCTCCGCCAGCAGCCTGAGCGCCTTGTCGGCCTTCTTCCGCAGTGACTCCGGCAGCGACCGGTAGGCGGCCCTGAACCTGCCCGTGAGGATGAATCTCACCGGTTACTCCCCTTTGAGACCATCGAGCAGGTCGTCAACCGACTCGAACTCCTCGACATTGCCGCTAGTGATGTCCTTCTGCGCCTCCGCTTCGCCCTTCTGCCATTCGGGCGACCAGAACCAGGTGTCCCTCTTGTCGATCAGCTTCTTCGGCGTCAAGACTATCTGGCCATCATGGACCTCGCAGTCGAGGAGGTCACTGTCCTCGAGGTGAAGAGCCTTGCGAACCCCGGCAGGCAGTGTTATCTGGGCATTCTTTCTGATCTTGAGCAACATGCGAAACTCCGAATCTGCGAAATTGCGAAACTCGCAGGGACATTATGCCACAGATTCCGCAGGAGTCCAGCGTTCTTTTTCAAATGCGATTGTTGTCATCTCCGAAATGCGGTACAATCGCTAACGAAAGACCGAAAACGGAGAGACGACGACTTGGAACCCACGGATCTGTATTGCCAGGAACTTCAAACCACACCACAGCCGCAACTCGGCAAGATTCTCGTGACGGGCGCAACCGGGTACGTCGGCGGACGGCTCGTACCGGAGCTTCTCGCGCGAGGATATTATGTCAGGGTGATGGTGCGCGCGCTCTCGGCCGAACTGCGCGACCGGTGGCCCGACGTGGAGATCGTGCTGGGCGATGCTCTCGATCCGGAGAGCCTGCTGCCCGCGTTGAAGGGCGTCAATACCGCATACTACCTGATCCATTCCCTGCTCGGCGGGCACGAGCGGTTCGAAGACCTGGATATTCAGGCCGCAGTGAACTTCCGGCAGGCGGCCGATCGCCAGGGGGTCAGCCGTATCATCTACCTCGGCGCGCTGGGGGACGTTCAATCGGAGCTGTCATCGCACCTGCGGAGCAGGCAGGAGGTCGCCAGGGAACTGAGGCAGGGCAGCGCCAAGTTGACCTCGCTGCGAGCGGCGGTGATAATCGGCTCGGGGAGCGCATCATTCGAGGTAATGGAACACCTGGCGCGGCGTCTTCCGATCATCCTGCTGCCATCCTGGGCGCAGACACGCTGCCAGCCGATAGCCATCCGGAACGTCATCGCATACCTGGTGGGCGTCCTCGAGTCACCCGAGACGGCAGGCTGTTCCTGCGACATCGGCGGGCCGGAGATCCTGAGCTACCAGGAGATGCTTCAGACGTTCGCGAACGTATTCGGACTGAAGAGGCTGTACATTCGCCTGCCAATCTACAATCTCCGCATGACTTCCTATCTCGTCAGCCTGATAACTCCCGTGGCGCACTCGGTGGTCCATTGCCTACTGGAGAGCGCCGTGAACAACGTCGTCTGTCAGAACAACGACATCCTGGATGTCGTCAAGATCAAGCGACTGCCGTACCGAGAGGCCGTCTTGCGCGCCTTGTCCCGGGAGGACCAGGACCGCGTGCACACCAGTTGGTCCGATGCATACCCACCCGCCCACGAGTTGATGATGAAACTGGCCGAGATGCCCGCGGAGAGGCTGTACACGAAGTCGGCGAGTCTCATCACCGGAAAGCCACCCGCCGCTCTGTTCAGCTCCATCTGCCGAATTGGCGGCCGGCACGGTTGGTTCAACACGAATTGGCTCTGGAGGCTCAGAGGATCGCTGGACAAGATACTCATGGGCGTTGGGTCGTCGCGGGGCCGACGTGATCCGCGCATGCTCAGGGTGAACGATGTCGTGGATTTCTGGCGCGTGGAGGATATCGTCCCTGAGCGGCGACTCCTCCTGCGCGCCGAGATGAAACTGCCGGGCCGGGCGTGGCTGGAGTTCTGCCTCGATCCTGACACGGCAGATGGAAACAGGCTGTCCGTTCGCGCATACTACGAGCCGTCAGGATTCTGGGGCAAGGCCTACTGGTATGCGGTTTACCCGCTTCACGCGTTCATATTCCGGGACCTGATCGAACAAATCGAACGCAGCAGCGCCGACGAATCCGATGACTCCGCGTGATGACGAGGCTTCGGCGCCAGTCTTCCCGCAGATGGCCACCCTGATTTGGAGGCGCAGTTAGCCTGAGGTCGAGCTCGCCACTCAATGCCTATTGGCCGACCTCCATCCCACGGTCCTTCAGGTGGCACTTCAACTCCCGAGACTGCAGGGGACACGCATGCCTTCCGACGACCGTGCAGTGCCGGCGAAGAGTGGAAAACTGGTACTTTTACCAGCTTGACGTAGCGAAGTGACTGGTTTATACTAGCCATAGTTGGCGGTCTTAGCAGAGCTTCAAAAGCCAATGCCAGCATGTTCGTATCTTGGAGGAGAAGAAGATGATCAAACCCCGTTTGTCGCCAGGCCTCGCTGCTCTTATCGTTGTGTTCGTGGTGTCAGCGTCGCCTGGATACCCGGCCATCAGCGTGTCGCACATAACGGAGTCGCAGTTTCTGGCGCTGGAGTTCACCCGGCATTTCGTCGCGGAGGGCAGAATCGGAAGCAGCTCGATCGGAGGCTTCACATTCGAGTATGACCTCGGCCCGGACACGAGCCAGCCGTATCAGACCGGCGAATTCGCGTGGACCAACGGATCCCCTGTTGCGCTCCGCTTGGCATTCAATGGAACAACGGCTGAGTTCAATGTAGATGGCCGTCCCATACTGCAATATAACCCCGCGGTCACCGCAACCCCCCTGGACATCTTCATCCGGACGCGAGCGGAAGCCGGCAAGTCGACCATTGAGGTCAGGGACATCTTTCTCGACGGGGAAAGCGCCGGTGTGTCTCAGGCGCCTCCCACGGATTATCTGTGGATCCGCGGCGGGACACTAGACAGCTTCGAACTCCTCGGCAACTCACTGATGACCTGGACGGGAGCACCGCCCACTCAGTTGGCGCTGGCCTACCAGATCAAGGTGGGAACAGTCGTGCCTGAGCCCTCATCGCTGTTCGCGCTGCTCGGTGGCATCGGCGCGCTCGGCGGTCTTCTCATTCGCAGGAGAAAGTAACCGGCCCTATTCTCGGCCTGGTGCAACAGCCCTCGTCGCTCATACAGCGGCGGGGGCTGTGTTGTTTCTGCCGATGGACACAGCCCCAAAGGAACATCCGCCCCTCACGCCTAATGGAGACTTGACACTCGGCTGCCATCGAGGCAAGCGCACCCGGAGGGCTGGCATGAACTTCATCTTCATCAACTCGGACAGCTTTCGTCGAGACAACCTCGACTGCTACGGGAACAACTGGATTCAGACGCCGAATATCGACGAGTTCGCGCGCGAGTCGGTTGTCTTCGATCACGCATACACTGGCTCGTTCCCGACGGTCCCGAACCGCCGGGACGTGCTGACCGGCCGATACACGTTTACCTACACCGACTGGGCGGCGCTCTCCAGCGAGGAGATCGTCCTCCCGCAGGTGCTCGGGAAGGCCGGCTACATCAGCTACATGATCATCGACACGCCGCACATCATGGGCTCATTCGGATATGATCGGGGATTCAACGGCTGGAACTGGATTCGCGGCCAGGAGGGCGATCGATGGAAGACTCAACCGCGAGAGGTCAAGCTTCCGTGCGACGTGAAGAAGCTCCGAGGGGCGGACCGGACTACTTCTCAGTATCTGCGCAACGTGGCCGATCGTCGCGGCGAGGAAGACTACTTCGCGCCGATGACGATGCGCGGGGCGATGGACTGGCTCGACGACAACCACAAGCTCGACAAGTTCTTCCTCTACGTCGATACCTTCGATCCGCACGAGCCGTGGGATCCGCCCAAGAAGTACAAGGACCTGTACTGCCCCGGGTACAAGGGCGAAGAGGTCATCTACCCGCTCTATGCGCCGCGCGGATTCCTGACGGACGCCGAACTGGAGCACATCCGCTGCCTCTACGCGGGTGAGGTTTCGATGGTCGATGCCTGGGTCGGCAAGCTCCTGAAGAAGATCGAGGACCTCGGCCTGATGGAGAACACGATGGTGATCTTCACGGCGGACCACGGCTTCTACTTCGGCGAGCATGGGATCATCGGGAAGTTCGGACCGCTGTGGTGCGAGATGAACCGCATCCCGCTGATCGTGCATCTGCCGGGGGTAGGTGCAGGCCGCCGCGCTCAGTTCGTCCAGCCGTGCGACCTGATGCCGACTATGCTGGACCTGGCGGGCGTCCAGCATCCGGACACAATCCAGGGTGTGTCGCTGGTCGATGTCATCAAAGGCAGCAAGAAGCAGACCCGGGAGTTCGCGGTGACATCGGGGGCGATCGTCCATCCGCCGGTCTCCGACAAGCCGATCAGCCTCGACATCTCCAACTGGGACCAGTACGCCCGGTCAGTCAAGGCGAGCACGATCACGACTTACGAGTGGACGCTGATCGTCGCAGCCGGCGACCTGATGCCGGAACTCTATCACAATCCGAGCGATCCGCACCAGACGGTCAACGTCTTCTCGAAGAACAAGGACGTGGCGAAGAGGCTCCATGCGGACTACATCGCACTCTTGGAGTCGCTCGGCACGAAGGAGGAGTACATCGCGCCGAGGAGGGTGTTGCCGGGGGTGTGATGATTGCCCGGAACCGAAGCGCTTGTGGCAACCTGGTAATAATACCAGTTTTTGGGCAGGCACACGATCATTCCAGCAAAACGCCAATTGACGGATTCCAGCGGGGATGGTAAAGTGAGTAACTGGGCGAGTTGCCGCAGAGCAGCAGCCACAACAGACAAAGGAGGACAACTGATGAAGAAGGTGTTTGTGGTCTTGGCAGCAATCGCGTTGTTGTGCATCGGCGGGATGGCGGGGGCCGCCGTCTATGAGGAGCATTTCGACACGGCCGCCGGTAAGTGGTTGGTGGGGGATCTTGGATGGATCAATGCTCCGGGTTACGCCGGGGACATTCAGGTGACGAACTCGACCGGGCTCGCTAACCCCGCTATCGAGGGCGGTACTGCGCCCTCCGGCCAGGAGACGGGGGTCGCGAAGGTGTTCAGTCGAGTTCCGACCGCCTCGGGTTATGTCCTGACCGCTAATCTGTACACCACCTCGCACAATACAACGTTCGGCTTCGGCGCTGATATGCCATTCCCGGCAGTCTGGGCCGCCTACTGGAGTGCGGTCGTAAGCAACGGTCAAAGCTACTTGCGCTTTGGTGGATCTGGAATGGACGAGACCCGCTTTGATGTCGCGGGGTACGGTGGCTTGGTGGGTCTGGAGATAAGCGTGGACGAGGCAAACGACCTGGTCCGTGGTAAGGCGTACAAGTCAGGCATGAGCCCGCTGGACACGGGCTGGGTAAGCTATAGCGGAGCCAACGTATCTAGTGTGGTCTTCCATATAGACGGGCGCTACCTGAGCGACGATGACCTCGACGACATCGTAGTCACCGCGGTTCCTGAACCCTCATCCCTGCTTGGGCTGGCCGGCGGACTTGGGGTTCTGTTGGGGCTCAGAAGACGGAGATAGTGGCCCTTCTCTCCTCGGCACATTGCATCATCTCTGGAGCCCACATCGGGTCACCCCGCTGTGGGCTCACACTTTCCGTCTGTCAGATCGTCCCCAATTGGCGCACTTGTTCCCGAAGACGGACATCCTTGGGACGAGGGAAAAACCCCTTCGATCTTGCGGAGGGCACAATTTGTCCACCGATGTTATCGTAACACGTTCACGGCACACCGGTCTGCCGAGCACTCCTCTGCTCCTCGACTATCGGTGACCCTGCCTGGTATAATGCCGCCGAGGTGACTGCCCGTGGAAACCATGCTCGCTGCCGTTTTGCATGACTTCGATGACCTGAGATTGGAGCAAGTGCCGGTTCCTCGCGCCACGGAATATGGCGATGTGGTGGTGCGGATCGCATCCTGTGGGGTCTGTGCGACGGATTTCAAGGCGATCAAGGGCATCCGTCCGAATGTGACGTTCCCGTCGATCCAGGGACACGAGCCTAGCGGTGTCGTCTCGGAGATCGGCCCGGGGGTCACACACGTGAGGGTCGGCGACGAGGTGATCGTCCAGCCGCTCGGGTACTGCGGGCGGTGCGCTCACTGCCGGTCGGGGAACACCCACTACTGCGAGAATGCCTTCGTCCTCGGCGGCGATGGGCCGGACGACGTGCGGCCCGGCGCATTTGCTGAGTACGTGCTCACGACCGAGGGCACGCTCTACCACAAGCCGCCGAGCATCTCGTTCGATGCCGCCGCCGTCACCGAGCCGCTCGCGGGCGCATGGAAGGGCGTCATCCACCACAGCGAGATGACGATCGGCGACGACGTGGTGGTCATCGGCGTGGGGAGCATCGGCCTCCTGTGCATGATGGTGGCGAAGGCCGCTGGGGCCGCCCGCCTGATCGCCGTCGACACGAGCGACTACGCGCTCCAAAACGCCCTCGAACTCGGCGCGACACATGCGGTCAATCCGCTCAGAGAAGATCCCCGAGCGCGCATCCGAGAGATCATCCCCGACGGGCCGGACCTGATCGTCGAAGCCGCCGGACCGATCGAGGCCGTCCGCCTGATGGTCGATCTGCGGAGACGAGGCACACGATGGAACGTCTTCGGCATCACGACCCACGAGAAGTTCGAACTCGACGGCGGGCTGACACATTTCCTCGAGGGTCGCCAGGACGCCAGCTTCGGGACGACCTCGCTCTCGATGATGAAGGCGATCCGCCTGATGGAGATCGGCCTCGTGGACACCGAGCGGATCATCTCCCACCGCTTCCCGCTCGACCGCATCCACGAGGCCCTCGACGTAATGGCCTCCCCGGAGCGCAACAAGATCATCATCAACCCGTAGCGTTCACCTCGGCCACCATCCGATCGCCTGCTATCCCGGCAGAAGGCAGAATCCCTGTTCGCGAAAATGCTCGTCGAACCCGAAGGCATTTCGGATACCGAGCTTGCGCATCACGGCGAAACTCACGCAGTCGACGATGTTCGGCCCCCGCCGAGCGGACGAGAGCACGCTGCGCGCACCATCACCGTGCAGGACGATGTCCACCCACTGTATCTGCGCGACGGGCAGCACATCTTCGAGATACGTGCGAACGGCGTCCAGCCCGGCCCTTCTCTGCGCCAGCGCGCAGGTCTCGACGACGACGTAGTTGGATGTGACGAGTTCCTCGTCCGTGGTCAGCAGCGATTCCCAGGTCTGCAGGGCAACCGCGTGCTCGTCCGTGGTGCGCGAGAGGACCGCGATGAAAGCCGAGGTGTCAACGAACGTGCTCATCAGCCAGGTCCTCCGCCCAGTACTCGTCATGCCGCCTCGCGATGTCCGGCGCACCGAAGTCGGCGCAACCGGCCGCGCTCAATGCCCGCCTCTTGAGTTCTGCCCGATCGGCAAGCGGCTCGGACTCGGGCGCGGTTTCCAGTACACGACGCATGATCTCCGCCATGGAAACCCTGTCGCGCTTGGCCATGCGCCGTAGCTTCGCCGCGAGCGCCTCGGTTAGCTGAAGCTGCGTTCTCACCATGATGCCCTCCGTGCTTACACTTCGCGAATATGCTAACACATCCCGCTACGCCTGTCAATAGTGTCCGGAAACCCGGGTGCATTTCCGCAGAGTGGGCTAGCCTCTCGTTATGCCACCAGAGTGGCTACTCGAGGAGAACGGTTGGGTGGTCTGCCAGTGTTTCCAAACCCCAACCGTCTAGTCTCGAGTAGCCACTCTGGTGGCATAACGAGAGACGGTCGCCACCCACTCAGCTCGAATGCACCCCGGAAACCCGGCCGCGTCAGGCGGGGGCTTCTCCAATAACCCCGCACCCCATACTCACATTCTCATTACCTCGGCCAGCGGAGGTGGACCGGGAGCATGGGCGGGAACTTGGCGTGCGGCTCGATCTGATACCAGTAGCCGACCGACGCGATGTCGTCCTGAAGCTGCTGGTACTTCCAGTTCGGCCACCAGCCCAAGCGCCTGCATCGTCACGTTGAGGTTCTTCTCGAACCGGATCGGATCGAGCATGTGCCAGCGATAGAGCCCGTGCTTCGGGACCTCGCCCGGCTCTTTCCGCCAGAGGGGATACCCCAGGAACGCGGTCGAGAACGTCTCGCCGAATCCCCACGCGCCGCCGAAGTAGTCCTCCGTGCCGGTGCCGCAGATCGTCGGGGAATCGGGCTTGTCGCCGTCGATGAAGAACTTGATCTCGCCCTCTCCCCACCAGCCGTTCGCGAGCTGAGTCCAGGCCAGGTAGGTGCCGACGTAGTGCCCCTTGCCCTTGATGCCCTCGAGGATCGTGTGCTCCGGCGCGTCGATCGGGGTCACCGCGCGCCGCCACTGGGCGTGGAAGTATGCGGCATCATCTGGCACTTCGTCCAGCTCGTAAGTGATCTGGTAGAAGAACCCGCCGATCTCCTCGAACCGCTGGTTCTCGACCTCGATGCGCGCGCTCTTGCGGAACGGCATCGGCCAGTAGGAGTTGAACCCGCCGCTGGGGTTGACTGCGATCGGGATCGAGTTGATGTTGGCCCTGAGCGCGTGGCCGTTCGCGAAGAAGTCGCCGAGCGGGACTTCGACCGACGGGGTCTTCTCACCGTCCCAGTACATGCGAAGGATGCAGTCGCGGTAGGCCTTTGGATCGACAGGTGATCCAGATGTGGCGGATCGTGCCGGGCCCTTTGATGTCGGCCAGCACGGTGTTCGATTCCTTGGGGAGCGTGATGCACGGGCGGACCTTCCAGCCCTTGCCGAGCCACGCGCCGGCGTTCGTCTCGTCGGGGACGGCCTGTGCGCCCCCGGCGACCTTCCCGTCGGGGTTCTCGGCGGATATGCTCCGGGTCTTGCCGTTCGAGACCCGGGCGATGTCGAATAAACCGAATGGCAGCACGGTCATGTCTGTATGGAACCTCCTGCGTGTTTGTATGCCGGCAACAGATTAGCAGCCCGGCGCGCGGGAGTCAATGGGGAATGGTTGATGGTTGATGGTTGATGAAGGAATGGGAGAATGGGGGAATTGGCGAATGGGATTACAAATCCGCACCAACGCCCGTTGTGCTATAATCGGCCAAAGACCATAGTGAGGTGAACTGCGTGAAACCGACTTTCGATCCGCACGTTTTCTTCCAGCGCGAGTACGAAGGCGTTACTCCCGCTCTCCCGTTTGTCGCCAGGACCTCTGATGAGGCGATCGCATGGCAGAAAAAGGCGCGTGCGCGCCTCGCGAGGCTACTCGGCGACCTCCCTAAGCCGACCGGGCCGGTGAAGTCGCGCGTCCTCGAAGAGCGAGTATTCCCCGGCTACACGCGCACAAAGCTCGAACTCGAGACGCAGCCGGGACTCCTGGCGATCGCATACTACCTCCTGCCCGACGACCGGCCTGCGAAGGGTCCGGCGGTGCTCGCGGTCCCGGGGCACAGCAAGTCGGTCGAGGAACTGGTCGGCGGCGTCGACGGCGAGGGCGATCCACTCGATTATGCGCTCCAGTGCTGTCGAGCGGGGCTTCCGACCCTGGCGATAGAGCAACTTGCGTTCGGCGAGCGGCGTCACGAAGAGGCGATCAGGGCGAACCCGGAGGGCGGCACGTACTGCATCGTCCCCTCATGCGCGGCGCTGATGCTCGGCCGGACGATGATCGGCTACCGGGTGCTCGATGCCCGTCGGGCGCTCGACTGGCTCTCGGCGCGTCCGGAGGTCGATCCGAAGCGGCTCGGGATGACCGGAATCTCGGGTGGCGGGCAGATCACTTTCTTCACGACCGCGATGGACACCCGCATCAAGGCCTGTCTCGTGAGCGGCTACTTCAACACATTCCGTGACTCGGTGTACTCGATCTACCACTGCACCGACAACTTCGTGCCGGGGATACTGCGCTGGTACGAGATGCCGGATATGGCCGGGATGATCGCCCCGAGATACGCCTTCTTCGAGCAGGGGGACAAGGACCCGATCTTCCCGCTGGCGGGTTTCAGGCGGGCAGTGAAGAAGGCAACGGAGATCTACGAGGTCTACGGCGTCCCGAAGCGGATGGGCACGCAGGTCTTCCCCGGTGAGCACCAATGGCACGGCGAGAAGGGCGTCCCCTGGCTGGCAGAGGCGCTGCGGGGATAGGGTAGTCAGGCGGGGAGGAATCTCCCCGCCTGACTACCGCATTATTCTTGACACGTCCAAATAAGGCGTACACTGTCATTCTGAGCGTAGTGAAGAATCTGGCCAGACGATTCCTCAAACGCCAGATTCTTCACTACGCTCAGAATGACATGAATAATCTGGGCTAGCAGCCTGTCCATGAAATAACCTCTGGCGCAAGGTGCCAGGTATGTAGTAAAATACGGGTATGAGCAAGCCATACCTTCCTTATCAACCTGACCAGATATTGCTGTTGCCGCCCTTGATGTCGGAGTGGCTGCCCGAGGGACATCTCGCATACTTTGTGAGCGATGTCGTAGACAGTCTCGACCTTTCCGCGATATACGCCTCATACGAGAAAGAGGCCCGAGGAGCGCCGCCGTTCCATCCGGCAATGCTTACAAAGATCATATTCTACGGTTTGTGCCGGGGAGTGTATTCATCTCGAAAGCTCTCCCTGGCCACGTATGAAGATGTAGCCTTCCGGGTGCTTGCGGCAGGAAATCATCCCGACTTCCGCACGATAAGCGAGTTCAGGAAGAGGCATCTCAAGTCCCTTGCGGACCTGTTTGTGCAAGTGCTCAGGCTATGCGCAAGCGCCGGGCTTGTGTCGATGAAACACATAGCCATAGACGGAACAAAGCTGCTTGCCAACGCAAGCAAGCACTCCGCCATGAGCTACTCTCGGATGGTCGAGAAAGAAAAAGAGCTTCAGGCTGAGATCGAGGCGCTCCTTGCGAAGGGTCTTTCTGTGGACGACCAGGAAGACGCGGAATATGGTCTTGACCGCCGAGGAGACGAACTCCCGGAGGAACTCGCAACCAGAGAGAAGCGGCTCGCCAAGATCAGGGAAGCAAAAGAAGCGCTGGAGCGCGAGGCCAAAGAGCGAGCATCAGCCGAAGAAGCGATGCGAGCCCAAGAGAAGGCGGAGCAGGAAGCATCCGGGAAGAAGCCTCGCGGCAGAGAGCCGGGGCCCGTAAAGACAGAGCCGGAAGGGAAGGCACAGCGGAACTTCACAGACCCGGAAAGCCGGATAATGAAGGACGCAAAGAAAGCCTTCGTGCAGGCATACAACGGACAAGCTGCGGTAGACGCAGATCATCAGATTGTAGTGGCGTGTGATCTCACGAACCAGGCAGCGGACTCACCGCATCTTAGTGACATGATCGAGGCAATCAAGGAGAACACCGGAAAGAAACCGGAAGAACTATCCGCCGATGCCGGATACTTCAGCAGCGACAACATAGAGATGGTCGAGCAGCAAGGGATCGACGCTTATATACCGCCTGACAGACAACGTCATGGCAAAGAGCCGACGGCGCCTTCCTGCCTTGATCCGGCAAAGCAATCCGCCGCAGATCGCCAGAGAGCAAAGCTCTTGACTCCTCTTGGCCGAAAGATCTACGGGAGGCGGAAGGAGACGGTAGAGCCGGTGTTCGGCCAGATCAAGAGCGCACGGAACTTCCGAGGCTTCCTACTCCGAGGCCTTGCGAAAGCGAAGTCGGAGTGGACGCTTGCGTGTCTTGGGCACAACATGCTGAAGCTATACCGATACGGCGACCGGAAATCGATCTTCGATACGTAGATATATGACCTGGATCAGGCTGATTATCAAGGTACAAGGGGTCTTTACAGACCCTCGCCGGAAATCCGGCGAAAAACACTATCGAACAGCAGCCAGCGCGACCCCGCAGATGGGAAACTCACCCACATAGCGGGGAATTCTCAGACAGGCTGCTAGGACTCGAAGTTATATCAGCAGCTTCAGCAAGAACGCACCGGTCTGTCCCAGTCCGTTACGGCCCTCGCACAGAATCTGACCTGAGTTGTTCACACCGACCGCAGCAGTCAGGAACCATCCCGGAGGCAGGCTCGCGGCGGACAGATCGTTGAGGTCCATGTAGTACCCGTTGGCCCACAGAGCAGCTCTCTTGGTCCCACTTGTGCCGACCATATACCCGGCCACCAGGGTACTGTCGTTTTGGCCGAGAGCACGTCCGTTCAGCCCCGGAAGGCCGAGCAATCGCCGCACGCCGCTCTTCCACGCAGCCGGTCTCTCGACTCCGTTGACAACGGCGTAACCGACAACCTGATTGTTGTTGTTGATGCTGAAGGCCTCTCCCAGCCCCAGATCTGTGGCGACTCCCAACTTCCAGAAGAATGCGTGGTCCTTGAACGCGCCGACAACGCAACGGAACTTGTTCACGCCATAAGCCCGACCCTCGCCCGGCGTTGCAGAGTATATGATCGTCTTGCGTCCCGTCTCCCACAGCACCGGCTTCGGGACCCATGCGCCGCCTTCAAACACCTGCTCTTCGCCGACAATAAGCGAACTCGCCTTGCCGCGGGCAATCGCCTTTCCGCTTGATATCCACTGCTGGCCGAAGCTGGTCCACTGGCACGCGTAAGGGATGTTGAACGGGGGCACATCCACCCCGAAGTTCTCAAACCCCACGCAGGTGCGGATCTCGTCGATGCCGTATGCCCTGTCCGGTGTAAGCACAACCATGCCGGTTCCGCTTGACCAGAAGAAAGCACGATCCCCGGATGGACCCGTGAGATAACCGGTCGCCTTGCCCGCGACGTTCAACGCCGTCGGGTGTACCGAGACTCCCGCCGGTATCGGCAGCGCCAACACCGTACAGTGGTACGCGGCTCCTGCCGCTGTTGCCACCAAGAGCAACGCGACAATGCCGATGAATACTAGCCTTCTCTTCATGCGTAGATCTCCTCCCTCATATATCCCTTGCCCTGCAACCGCCAAGGCTACATCTGTAATAGTACAAAAACGCGCCTTTGTCAAATGAAATCTTTGCAGGTAGGAGTTCACGATCGAGGTTAGCTGCTGTCATTCTGAGCGGAGTGAAGAATCTGGCTGTGCCCGGAGGCCAGATTCTTCACTCCGCTCAGAATGACAAGTGAGGGCATTGGATTGCTCAGTCCATCAGCGTGATCTGTGCGAACTGGTTGGGGTCGAGCCAGTTCTCCTTGCTGCCGGCCCAGACGAGCTGGCACTCCTGTCGGAACGTGTCGAAACTCCCGGGCGAGTCATCGTCATCGAGAGCCGTGGTCAACCCGATGGTCGTGCCGGGTTTCGCGAGCAGGCTGATCTCCGGCATCGGAATCTTCGCTTCGATGACGTATCCACCGGCCCCGAGCGACTCGTCGTACACGAATGCACATTTCCCGCCCGGAGACGGATCGCCTGAGTGCTGCCAGTTCCAGACCACCGGGCCCTTGGGGGAGTTGAAGCAGCCGTATTGGAAGTCGTCCGAGGAGTACCGGCGCTCGGACCGGTCGCCCTGCAAGTCGGTGTCGAGGTTGATCTCGATCCCATCGCTGTTGTAGATCTTCTCGCCCCAGATATCTGCGCTCCGGACGTCATCCCTGATGCGCGCGGCGACGTAGAGCCACAGCTCGTCCCACATCGCGTAGACGACCCCGCTGCCGTCATCCACGCCCTGCCAGTTCTCAGCGCCGACTGCGATCTGCTCCTTGCGGCCGAGATGGATCGGCGCGGCGTCCTTCCACTCATCGAGCTTGCCGTCGATGACGATGGGATTCTTCGCCTTCTTGCAGGCGAGGAACGAGATCAGCCGCGTCTGCTCGATCGCCGGCCCCTTGTCCGGGATCACCCTGGCGGTGACGGTATACAGCGTGTCACTGGGCAGACTGGGATCGGCGACATCCACCGGTACGCGAGCGGTCCCGGCAGACTCGATCAGGGGCAGATCGACCACCTGGTCTTTCGATTCAGCGGGAGGAGTCGCCGTTACGATCAGTTTGCCCGTGAATTGCGAGGTCTTTCGGCTTCGGACCTCGATCATTGCCCGACCCGAAGCATCCGGCATGATCTCGACCGCCGCCGGAGGTGTCAGCGTGACCGGAAGCAGAAGGCTCGCACAGAGCTTCACATCGACGATCACCTCCGCCGGGATGCGGAGGATGTTCCCCGGAGCGCTGTCGGGCGTCTTGATCTTCGCCACGAGGAGCGCTCTCGACTTCGGTTCGAGAGTAAACGGGATCTCCCTCGGCGTGATGAACTCCGAGTGGATCAGCACCTTGCCCTCGATCGCCTTCTCCCCGGCATTGACGGCCCGGAAGCCGACATCGTTGGTCTCATCGGCGGCGACGATCATCTGCGGTGGGAGGAACTGGAACTGGTTGCCGGGCATCACCTGCTCCTGCGCGAACGGCGACTTCTTCGTGATGTAGCAGGGAAGCTCGGTCAGCGTGAGCGTCACCATGCCGTTGACCGGCTTCAGAACGACGCTGCCGGTCGCAGCATAGAACCCGGGACCCTGGGGAGTGGACACATTCAACTTGCCGAAACCTGTTGTGGTCACCTGCTGCTGCCACATCGGGAGGCCGTCGACGGTGACCTCCTCATCGCCGACGTAGAGCGTGATGTTCTGCACGCCCTCAGTCGACCACATGACTCCGACTTCCTGCTTCTCTCGGGAGAAGACACGTATTCGTGCCTTCTCCTCGGTCCAGAGCGAGCGAGAGAACCTCGTGCCCGCCAGGTTCTGAGTCATCGCCTGGTAGGCGATGTAGGCGGGTTTCGGCGAGCCGTCCTGGAACCGGATGCCAAAGTTGTCCTCATTGTACGTACGGTCCGGGCCGTCGTTGCCGAACCAGTACCAGAAGATCGTCTCCACCCCGGCGGACATCGACTCGATGTAGGCCCTGACCAGCATGTTGGCCTGCTTCTCAGGGGTGCTGCCCGTCGACCCGACGTGCGTCGGCCATCCCATCTCGGTGATCCAGAGCGGCTTGTCCTTCATGCCGTACTTGCTCATCAGGTCTCGGACCTTTACGAGGTCGGCCGCGAGGTTGCTCTCTTCGGGAGTACTTGGGTAGCGGTAGGGATGGACGGAGAGGATGTCCATGCTCTTCGACGTGCCCTCCTTGAGCACCGCCTCGATGAAGTCGAGCGGGATGCCGGCGGTTGCCAGCCCGATCACCGTGCAGCCGGAGTTGCCCTTCTTGCACGCCTTGTATGCGGCTTTGAGGAGGCTCGCATAGTCCTTCGGATTGGGAGTCGGCCGCCAGAATCCCTCGCCGTTCGGCTCGTTCCAGATCTCCCAGTACTTGATCTTGCCCTTGAAGGTTCGCGCCATGAACTCGCAGTACCGGGCGAACCCCTCGACGGCCTCCTTCGACACAGGCGCGTTGTTGTCGTCGTAAAACTTGTTGCCGTAGTCGAGGATGATCATCGGCTCGATCCCGGCCTTGACGGTGTTCTCGACGTTTTGCAGGATGTTGTCATCGATCTTGAGGACGCCCTTCTCCCGCTCGACGCGCTCCCAATGGATCTCGTCGCGGATGAGCTTGATCCCGGCCTGCGCGCAGAGGTCGATCGTCGCCTGGTGATTGGCGACATCGCCCTCCATCGAGTGAAGCTGCATGGCAAACGGCGAGGTAGGCTCCTTCTTCGCGGCCTGCGCCGGGATCGCGAGCACGAGTATCAGTAGTATCAGCGAGTACGTTCTCATTCCTGCCTCCATGCAAAACGATGTCCCCCTTACGAAGGGGGACCGGCCTCTGGGCCGAGGGGGTTTCTCTCCGGCTGCCCCCAAGGCGGAACCGCCAAGACGCCAAGATCGCCAAGCGGACCTTCACCGAGTCCCCACTTCGCAAGGAGTGGAGCTTCGGCTTCCAGCGGTCCGAGACAATCCTACCGCGTGCACGCGTCGATGTCAAAGTCAGCCGTCCGCTTCATCGGATTCGCCGGGGTGAGGGCGCTTGGCCACCCAGTAGTAGAGTGCCGATCCCAGGCTGGACAGAACGAGGCCATGGATAAAGAGCATGTCCTTCAATCCTGCCAGCGAAGCCACAAGCTGGACCAATCCCAGCACGGCGGCCATGATCAGCAGGGCGATCGGCGTCCGCACGAGCACCTGGCGCATGGGTGGCTTCTTCCGCACATGGAGCGTCCCTCCCCCGCCGGTTATGAGATCCTTGATATAGCGCTCGAAGTCGTTCCGACTGCGCGGGAGCCCCCTTTCCGGCTTCCCGAAGACCCTGACGACAACCCACTGGCGGACCGATTCCACCTCATACCATATCACGACCATCCGCGCTCCTTCGCCGGATGAGTAGTCGTTGTTCCAGCGCCTGACCTCCAGTTTTCCGTCAAGGGGAATGGCGACCTCTCTCGATTCCGCGAGCAGGACGAGCTTGCCGTCCCGGATCCCGAGCAGCGCTCCCTGCCAGACATCATCATCACCGGTGAGTCTTGCATCCACCAGCACCATCGAGCCGATCGTTTCTTTCCCATACTTTTCGGCGAGTTTGGCCGTTACCCTCGACTGCACACGGGCGGTTTTGCGCCTGTTATAGGCCTCGATAGGTGCCACAATGACCAGCGCGGTGGCCAGGACTCCGGCGGCGATTATGGCAGCCATCCTCCATCCGGACTGCTCGTACAGGACCGCAAGGAAGAACGATCCGAACATGAAGCTGCATGCCAGGACTATCGCTACAATCCATATGGCTATCTCGACCGGGCGGCTGCCTCGCTTCTCGACCTCCGACCGGGGTTCCTCATGGAAGGCGATCGCGTACCGGTCGCTCGGGCCGAACTGCACCTCCATCTCGGCACGGCGCTTGGCCTCGCCTACCTGATCGACGCTGAGCCCCGATCTGCGGGCGATGGTCTCGATGTCCTCTGCGGCCGTCGGATGGGTGCCCAGGATCCTCGACCACCAGGGGCGGTCGATCGGTAGTTCGTTGAGCATATAGAGCTTGTAGAAGCCGGAGATCGCCGCCCCGGGATTCTCCAGGACCGCGACGTTGGCGTCGGCCTTCCGCTCAGAGTACCTGGAGTACCAGCGGATGACCAGGCCGGGCAGAATGAACATTGCCATCCAATTCAGGTACTGGAGGGATCGAAGGTCGGGCGAAGACCTGATGGTCCGCTCGATATAACTGACCGCCCCGTACCAGGCCAGGGCGACGATGATGCAGGCCGGATAGCTGTACTGCCAGAGAACGACGTCTCCAAGGTGACCCACCTCGTGGGCGATGACGGCATCGACCTCATCCTTGTCGAGTTTCGTTATTAGCTCCTCGCCGAGCCCAATGCAACTTCCGGAATGTGCGATCGCACCAACGTAGCCCTCGGGGTAATGCTCGAGGATGCGCACATCGTCCACTTGGACCTTGGACTTCGATGCGATCTCGATAACGCGCTTGTAGAGGTCACCGGGTGCAAGGGGCTTCCACCGGCCGATCCCCGCTGCCAGCCGCCCGAGTGCCCATTCGCCGATCCTGCCTGCAACAACGATGCTGACGAACAGGCTCAGTGTCGGCATGCCGCCGGTCGCTATCACGTAGAGCTGCGCCAGGAATCCCGTGTATATGAACCCCTGTAGAAACAGCAGGAACGTGAGCGAGAGCAGGCGGCCATTCCCGGCGATGAACAGCCTGGCCGCTGTCAGTCGGTCGATGCTCGCCTCCCGCCGGCGTCGGGAAAGCCTGGAGGGGAGGTAGCTTGCGAAGATGTAGGTCAGCAGGGGTCCCGCGCTGAAGGCCGCTGCTTCATAGCGAGTGAGTTTCAGACGTGCGAGCGAAATGATTGCGATCACTACCAGTCCGGGCGTGATCCAGTCGAGCACGGTGTTGATGTCTCGGAAATCGGCCCAGGAGTCGCCCGTGTCACGTCTGAGCGCCCGAGTGCCGAGGGCGAGAATCATGATTGTGGGTCCGAAGCCCAGCAGAGCCCACATCAGCCACGATGGTGAACCGAATGCACCCATGGGCACAGTATAGTTCAACAGGCGGCACTGCGCAAGGCGTAGTGTGCGAGTGCATCTACTCCCATACTCCCACACCCCCATACTCCCACACTCAACCTTGCGCCCCGATGCCGCAAAGCGTTAGAATCATTCCCGGAGGCACAGACCTATGATCATCGCAATGAGAGCCGACGCCCGACCTGAAGACATCGACCGCGTACTGCAACGGATCACCGACCATGGCATGACCGCGCTCAACCTGCCCGGCGGCGACCGGACCGTCATCGGGGTCGCAAGCTCGATCCCGGCGGACGTGCGCGAGCCGCTCACCGAGACGCTCCAGGCGCTCCCCGGTGTCGATCACATCACTCAGGTCAGCCGCATCTACAAGCTCGCATCCAGGGAGTTCCATGCGGCGGATACAGTCGTGAACGTGAAGGGAGTCGAGATCGGCGGCAATCGCGTGGTGGTCCTGGCCGGCCCGTGCGCCATCGAGAGCCGGGAACAGCTCCTATCCGCGGCCGAGGCGGTCAAGGGCGCGGGTGGTCGCGTCCTGCGGGGTGGGGCATACAAGCCTCGGACGTCGCCCTATGCGTTCCAGGGACTCGGCGAGGAGGGCCTGAAGCTCCTCAGAGAGATCGGCGAGGCGACCGGCATGCCCACGATCACCGAGGTGCTCGACCAGCACGATGTCGATGTGGTCGCCGAGCACGCGGACATCCTCCAGATCGGCGCGCGGAACATGCAGAATTTCCCGCTCCTGGTGGCGGTCGGGCGGACGAAGCATCCCGTGGTCCTCAAGCGGGGATCGAGCGCGACGATCGATGAGCTGATGCACTCCGCTGAGTACATCCTCAACCAGGGCAACCAGAATGTCATCCTCTGCGAGCGGGGCGTCCATCCGCTCGATCGGACCTACATGCGCAACACGCTCGACCTCTCCGCCGTGCCGCTGATCCAGGAGATCTCGCATCTCCCGGTGATCGTCGATCCGAGCCACTCGACCGGCGACTGGCGGTTCGTGGCCTCGATGAGCCGGGCGGCGCTCGCGGCCGGGGCGGACGGTCTGCTGATCGAGGTGCACCCCGATCCGAAGGCAGCGCTCTGCGACGGCCAACAGTCGCTCAAACCCGAGCGCTTCGCGGCGCTGATGGAGAGCCTCGGGGCGATCGCACAGGCAGTCGGGCGAAAGCTCTAGAACGCGGAAACACAGAAGCAGACGGAAACACGGAGATCTCTATCAGGAAACCAGGAATCTAGGAAGCCAGGAAGGGAATGGGAAAGTGGTAGACCGGATGATCCCGAATCCCCCATTCTCCCATTCTCCCGTTCGTGGCTTCCTGCCTTCCTCATAGAGAACTCCGTGTTTCCGTGTTCCTCTGTGCTTCTGTGTTCGCAGTCTGAAAGGGAACGGGCCGCCCCGATTGCTCGGAACGGCCCGCGACGGAGGTAAGTAAGGGACACGCCTACTAACATTATGGCTGACCTGTAAGACTTACTTAACCGCACAATTACCAGGTTTTCCCAGTTTTTCGGCTTTCCGTCTCCCCAACACCTATCATCCGCTCTGTAGAGGACTTTCCCCCGGGACGGAGAAAGCGTTATCAGGAGCACACCGACAGTCTGTGTGCGCGGAATCACGTGGAGGCAACCATGACAGGTCTAAGTCGCAGGGAATTCCTCGGTATGGCGGCGGCAACTACCGCATCGTTCGCCATCAGCAGCAGGTTCAGTCCGGTGTTGGGCGCAAACGACACGATCCGCGTGGCGGTCGTCGGCATCAACGGCAGGGGCGACTCTCACATCGGCAGCCTCTTGGGGCTCGAGGGCGTGGAGATCGCCTATCTGGTCGATCCCGATACCCGGCTGTTCGAGCGCAGGAGCAAGAAGATCACGGATGCGGGCAAGCGGGCGCCGACGTGCGTGCAGGACCTCCGCACGGCGCTCGATGACAAGGACCTGGATGCGGTCTCGATCGCCTCCTGCAACCATCAGCACTGCATCCAGACCATCTGGGCCTGTCAGGCGGGCAAGGATGTCTACGTCGAGAAACCCCTGAGCCAGACCGTGCACGAAGGGCGGATCGCAGTCGAGATGGCCCGAAAGTACGGCCGGGTCGTCCAGTACGGCACGGACAAGGGTACAAAGGGCGATTTGATCGCCGCACTTGCGCGAAAGGGCACTTACGGGAAGTTGCTGGTGTCGCGCGGACTCTGCTACAAGCGCCGCACCAGCATCGGCTTCAAGCAGGTCAAGAGTCCACCGAGCGAGTTGGATTTTGATCTCTGGTGCGGCCCGGCGGCGAAGAAGGACTATCACGAGAACCTGGTCCATTACAACTGGCATTGGTCCTGGGAATACGGAAACGGCGATATCGGCAATCAGGGCGCACACGAGATGCACGCCGCACTACATGCCATCCCCGACGCCACTCTACCGCGCAGCGTCGTGAGCATCGGCGGACGATTCGGCTACATTGATCAGGGCCAGACAGCCAATACGCAGGTGGCGATGTTCGACTATGGTGATACGCAACTGATCTTCGAGGTCCGCGGACTGGAAACCGATGACTACTACGGGCAGAAGATCGGTAACATCTTCCACTTCGAGGACGGAGTGGTCGCGGGCGACAAGTTCTACCCCAACGGCGGCAAGGAGCCCGAGCCGGTCGTCAAGGTCGAGCCGGACAAGACCAGCAGGAGCGCGAGTTTCCCGGAGTTCATCAAGGTGATGCGCAGCCGCGACAAAGAGCTGTTCGACTGGAATATCGAGACGGCGCACTACTCATCCGCCCTCTGCCACCTGGCGAACATCTCCCAGCGTCTCGGCACGAGGGTCACATTCGCGGGGATATCGGATCCCTTCCAGGCGAACGAGTTCGGAAACGAGACTTTCGGGCGCATGGCCGAGCACCTGAAGGCCAACGGCATCGAGGTCGAGCGCGCGTCATACCGCCTCGGCCGGGAACTGGCATTCGATCCTGCGACCGAGAGGTTCATCGGCGACGAGCAGGCGAACTACATGCTGAAGCGTACGCCCAGGCCGCCCTTCGTGATCCCGGACAAGGTCTGAAGGGACAGGTTAAAGGTGCTGGGTGTCGGCGGGAACCGCCAGGCCTGAGTGTGCCGTTACACTTTGAACCTGACGACCATGATGTCGCCGTCCTTTATGACGTAATCCTTGGTCTCCAGCTTCATCAGGCTCGCCGCCTTCGCTGCTTCCCAGGAACCGGCCTTCGCGAAGTCGTCGTAGGAGACGATCTCCGCGCGGATGAACCCTCGCTCGAGGTCCGAATGGATCTTCCCGGCGGCTTCGACAGCCTTGTCGCCTTTGTTGATCGTCCACGCCTTGACCTCGTCCTCGCCGGCGGTGAAGAATGAGAGCAGCCCTAACGCGCGGTATGCGCTCTGCACGACCTTATTCCGCGCCGGTTCGGTGATGCCGAGCGCCTCCAGGTACTCCTTCTCTTCGTCCTCGGGGAGCTGGGCGACCTCCGCCTCGATGTTGGCGGCGAGTTCGATCAGCTCCATGCCCTCGCTCTCGCAGTAGGCGCGCAGGCCTTCGACGAGCGGGTTGGTCTTGCCGATATCATCCTCGCCCACATTCGCCACGATGATCATCGGTTTCAGCGTCAGGAAGTCGAAGCTCCGGATCGTCTTGGCCTCATCGTTCGACAGATCAAGCTCCTTGAGCGGTTTCTCGTCTTCGAGCTGCTTCCCGATCTTTTGCATTAGCTCCAGCTCCATCGTCTGCGGGCTGCCTGGGACGATCTTCCTGTTATGCATGCTCTTCTCGATGCGCTCGAGCCGCGTCTCGACCAGCGTGAGGTCGGCGAGCATCAACTCATCGTTTACCTTGCGGACATCACGGAGCGGATCGAGCCCGTTCTCGGGGGCGGGGTGAGCCGGGCTCTCGAACGCGCGGACGACGTGGATCAGCGCCTCGACCGCTCGGATCCCGGTGAAGAAGTCCGTCCCGAAACCGCGTTGGGTCTCGACCCCGATCGGGGCCGCGCCGTCGATGACTTCTATGTGCGCCGGGCTGATCTTCTTCGGCTTGCAGACCTCGACGATGTGGTCGAACCGCGCATCCGGCACGGCGATCGTCCCGATGTTGGCCTCCGCTCGCTTTGCTCCGAATTCCGCGACGGGCGCCTCGCCGTGGGTCAATGCGTTGAACAAGGTTGTCTTGCCGATAGCCGGCAAACCGATGATTCCGACCTTCATGTCGGCCTCCTGAGCATTCCTACTGAGCGCCGTAGTGGCCGTGCCTCTGTGCCGGCCTCCGATGTGGCCTGGCCGGCACGGAGGCACGGCCACTACGGCGATGATGCCATGAAAATGCGGGCAGCGTCTCGGTTCGCTGCCCGCGTACTTGCTGGTGATCAGTGCTGATTATACCAGATTCCGGCGGATCCTGCAGTTTCTACCGCCACTCCAATATCCGATGCGCCTCCTCGGCAGTCGTGATGCCCTCCAACACCCTCTGTCGGGCGTCGTCCACCATCGTCTTGAAGCCGTCCGCAACCGCCTGTGCCAACAGGACGTCCGGATCGACCTGGCCGCTCGCGATCATCCTGCTCAGGTCACGGTCAATGATCAGCACCTCGTGTAGCTGACTTCGCCCGCGGAAGCCGGACCCCTTGCACGTCTCGCATCCCTTGCCGCGCTGGAACTTGGCATTCCCCTCGAGTCCGTGCAGACCCAGGAAGCGGAGGGCCTCCTCTGATGGCGTGTACTCCTCCCGGCAGTCTGGGCACACCATCCGGGCGAGCCGCGCGGCGACTACGCCGATCAGGTTCTGCCCGATGATCCATGGATCCACCCCGAACGCCGCCATGTGCTGCGGTATTGAGGTGGCATTGCCCACAGAGGTCTGAGTGAGCACCAGATGTCCCGTGTGTGCTGCCTCCGATGCGAGCACCATCGATTCGTAGTCACGCACCTCGCCGATCATGAGCACATCGGGGTCCTGGCGCAGGTAGGCGCGTACCGCCGACGCGAAGGTGAGGCCGGCTCGGGGGTTCACCTGCGTCTGCTGTATGCCTCTGAGTTGGTACTCGACAGGATCCTCCACAGACACGATGCTGATGTCGGACCTGGGTAGCTCCAGTATCATGGAGTACATCAGCGTCGTCTTGCCGGAACCGGCCGGGCCCGTGCAGACTATGATCCCATTCGGCCGCCGTACAAGTTCCCTCACGGTCTCCAGTTGTTCGTCGGAAAAGCACATCTTGTCCAGGCCGAGGAGCGGTGTCCCTCTGTCGAAGATGCGCAGTACCATCTTCAAGCCGTATATCGACGGTACGATCGATACGCGCAGATCATACTCCTTGCCGTCTCTCCTCACGGGAAGCCGCCCATCCTGGGCGATTCGGTTCTCAGTGAGCGATACCTCGGCCATCATCCTGACGCGCGCCGTCACAGCGTCCTGCTCCTTTTTCGAGAGCGTTCTGTCGGGCCGCAGAACGCCGTCGATCCTATACCTGATGTCCATTCCGTCAGCCGTAGGGTCGAAGTGGATATCTGAGGCGCCGCTCTCGATGCCTTTCATAATGATCTCGTTGGCCATCTTGATGACCCACACTTCGTCCGCGGCCTGCGTGTCGGCCAGTACGCGCCTGGCCGTCTCGAGTTCGCGCTGGCAGCCGTGGCACCGCGCCAGGTGCTCGTCGACCTCCTTGCCAAACTCCGCGCTCAACTCGCCCTTCAGATAGGCGATCAACTCATCACGAATCTCTTCGCATTTCATCTGATATCCTCCATTGTAGGAAAAGCATGGTTAATGGGCAGACGGCGTGAACCATCAACCATCAGCCATCAACCATTTCCTCAGTATTCTTACTGCCGCCGACATCCTGGATTTCACGGTTCCAATCGGTATCTCCAGAATCTCGGCGATCTCTGCATACTTCATCTCCTGGAACTGGCTCAACACAAAGACCAGCCGATAGTGATCCGGCAACTCCGCGATCGCCTGCCTGATCCTTCGATCCTCATACCGCCGAATGAGAAGCTTCTCGAGGCCGGATTCGTCCTCGATAGGCTGCCATGTCTCCTCAAGGAACATCGCTTCCGGACGGCATTTGCGCCTCCTTAGCGCCGACAGCCAGTGGTTGCGAGCGATCTTGAAGATGTACGACCGGAACGCTCCCGTCGGCTCGTATCTGACTCTCGCGAGCCAGAGGCAGACGAACACCTCCTGCGCGTAGTCCTGGGCCGCATCCGCGTTCCAGCACAGGGAGTAGAAGAAGCCCGAGAGCTGCCGCCGGTACCTGCGGATCAGCTCATCGAACGCTTCCTCGTCGCCCATTTTCACTTGGAGCATCAATTGTGTTTCCGGATCGCAGCACAGTTGCGCGCATTCCATCATCGCCGCCTCACTTATACAGAATGCTTTTCGCGCCAAAAGGTTCGCGCAACGCATGAAGGTTTCCTTGACAAGCAATGTGGGCCACACTACAATGGGCGTCGAACGACATAATGGGATCGAGGAGGAACGAAATGAGCAATGCACTGGCGGTTACCGCCGAGGATTTCGATAAGGAAGTACTTCAGTCCGAAATACCCGTGCTCGCCGATTTCTGGGCGGACTGGTGTGGGCCGTGCAAGGCCCTGGGCCCGACGATCGATGCGATCGCAGATGAGACCGCCGGAAAACTCAAGGTAGTGAAGGTCGATACGGACAAGGCGCCTTCCGTCGCCGCGAAGTATGGCATCATGAGCATCCCGACGCTGATCCTGTTCAAGAAGGGCGATGTCATCGAGCAGATGGTCGGCATGATGCCCAAGCAGTCGATCATGGCGAAGGTAACGCCTCACCTGTAGAAACCTATGTCCTACTCGTACTCCTAATCGTAATCGTACTCGTGAGCGCTTCGTCCCGATCCGAGTACGATTACGATTAGGAGTACGAGTAGGAACGCCAAGAAAACGGCTGTGAATTCTACCACGAACCGGTATCTCAACAATTCTGCGCAAGAACTTGGTTGACAGCACGGATTGTACCCGGCTATAATCGTGAAGGTGGGCGCAATCTCGGCTCTTGTCTCCGAAAGCGTCATCTCGCATCCGGAACACGCCGGCCCAACGCAATGCGCCTGCCTTAGCGTTCAGGGCACGAAACGGCGGACGAGTCGGCATCTGCATGAGGAGGAACCAGAAATATGGCTGGTGTGACACTGAAGAACTTGACCAAGACGTTCAAGACCGTCGTGGCCGTGAATAACGTGAGCCTGGAGATCGAGGACAAGGAGTTTCTTGTCCTCGTTGGTCCGTCCGGCTGCGGAAAGACCACGTGCCTGCGCATGGTCGCGGGCCTGGAGGAAGCGACCGGCGGCGAGATCCTGATCGGCGATCGACTGGTCAACGATGTGTCTCCGAAGGATCGTGACATCGCCATGGTCTTCCAGAACTACGCGCTGTACCCGCACATGAGCGTCTTCGACAACATGGCATTCGGCCTGAAGCTGCGCAAGGTCCCCAGGCAGGAGATCCAGCGGCGGGTTAAGGAGGCCGCCCAGCTTCTCGGTCTGGGAGAGCTGCTCGAGCGCAAGCCGAAGCAGCTTTCGGGCGGACAGAGACAGAGAGTCGCCCTCGGCCGAGCAATCGTTCGCGAGCCGAAGGTCTTCCTCATGGACGAGCCGCTCTCCAACCTGGACGCCAAGCTTCGAGTCCAGACCCGCGCCGAACTGATCAAGCTCCACCGCCGCCTCGGGATCACCACGATTTACGTCACGCACGACCAGGTCGAAGCGATGACGATGGGCGACCGGATCGTAGTCATGAACGACGGCCTCGTGCAGCAGGTCGATACCCCGCTCGGCCTCTACAACAAGCCGGTCAACATGTTCGTCGCGGGATTCATCGGCACTCCGTCGATGAACTTCATCGATGCCACATTGCTCAAGGAAAACGACAGGTTCATCGTCGACGCCGGCAGCTTCAAGGTCATGATCCCCAAGGAGATGAATGGGGGAAGATTCGATCCGTATGCCGGCAAGCAGGTGGTCTTCGGCGTCCGCCCGGAGGATATGTGCGATAAGGGGATCACCTCCCTGGTCGCGCCGACGGAGGAGAACACGATCAAGGTCATGGTCGATGTCATCGAGCCGATGGGTTCGATCGTGACGATGTACCTCACGAGCGGCGGGCACAACATGGTCGCAACTATCGACGCCGAGTCGAAGGCGAAGGAACTCCAGGAGATGGAGATCATCCTCGACATGGCGAAGACCCATCTCTTCGACAAGGAAACCGAGCAAGCGATCTACTGAGTGCGGAATGTGGAGTGTAGAGTGTAGAGTAAGTGGCCGGCCTCAGCGCCGGCCATTTTCATGTCAAACTGCACACTATGTGACCAATAGTGAAGAGACAAAGAGTTAAGACACCGACCCCCTATCAAGATATCAACGATCTGCTCGCCGAATGGATGGAGGGAGCGAAGAACATTCTCGGCGTGAATGTGGTCGGTTTGTACTTGTCCGGCTCTCTAACCTACGGCGATTTTATGCCTGGACGAAGCGATATAGATTTGCAGGCCGTGGTGCATCGCCCGTTGAGCCAAGACGATCTAGAGTCAGTTGAGCATTTGCATAAAGAGTTGAATGAGCGCTATCCGGCGTGGAAAAGCCGTTTGGAATGCTCCTATGTCCCGCTTGAACTCATGCAGGAAACATTGCCCCCGAAGAATCCCCGGCCGTGGTGGGGTTTTGATACGCTCTACGCGGAAGCTCCGGCAGGCAATGAGTGGATTATCAATCATTACTTTCTTGCAAAACACGGCGTTGCACTTTTCGGCCCTGATTTCGACACGCTCATTCCTCCCCTCGACATGCGAGAAGTGAAGAAAGCAAGCGCGCGCGATCTGTTCAAGGAATGGGAGCCGAAAATCAATGATTACGAGTGGCTTTCAGACAGCCATTGTCAAGCGTATATTGTCTTGAACATTTGCCGCATTTTGCATGCGGTCGTTGGCGATGGCCCTGGTTCCAAGAAGGTTGCGGCGAAATGGGTGAAATCAGTCTATCCGCAGTGGATAGACCTGATACAGGAAGCTGAGCAGTGGGTATACGGCAAGGAAATGAATCGACAGGCGGAAGCTATAGCCTTCATCAGATTTGCGATTGAGAAAGTGAACCAGACAGATCTTCTGAAATGAGTACTCAGCTATGACATATGATTTCAATGGCAGGGATTACCGAAAAGCATCCGACCACCAGAAGGAATGGGGTCAACGCATCATTGCAGAACTGGGCTTGAACGGGCAGGATCGAATCCTCGACCTCGGATGCGGTGACGGCACGCTCACTTCGAACCTGGCCGATCTCGTGCCTCAGGGTAGCGTACTGGGCATAGATGCCTCAGAGGGCATGCTCACTGCTGCTCGGCAGCATGTAAAGCCCAACTTGAGCTTCCGCCTGCAGGACATCAATGAGATCGCCTACTCCTGCGAGTTCGATATCGTCTTCTCGAATGCGACACTCCACTGGGTCAAGGATCATCGCCGGCTGCTGCGAAACGTAATGCATGCTCTGGCTCGTGGAGGGATCGTCCGATTCAACTTCGCCGGTGACGGGAACTGCTCGAACTTTTTTGCCGTTGTCCGTGAGGTCATGGCGGATGATCGATTCAGCCCTCATTTCGCTGATATGGAATGGCCGTGGTATATGCCCGCTTTGGCGGAATATGAAGCGCTGGTGCAGGAATTCCCATTTACCGATGTCCAGGTTTGGGAGGAAAACGCAGACCGCTTCTTCCCGGACGCGGAGACGATGACCCGATGGATCGACCAGCCGAGCCTGGTGCCGTTTCTACCGCATCTGCCGTCCGAATCCCAGGGGGAGTTCCGAGACCTGGTCGTTGATCGAATGATTCGGCTTACGGAGCAGCCGGACGGCAGGTGCTTCGAGACGTTTCGCCGAATCAATCTTCTCGCGCGAAAACAGCCATGAAGAAGATCATGATCACCGGTGGAAGCGGAATGCTCGGGAGCTACGCGGCGACTCGGGCCGCCGCTCAGGGATGGGATGTCACCGCGACGTACTTCGGCAATCCCGTCGAACTCCCGGGCGTCCGGATGGTGCGCCTCGACCTCGCCGATCCGTGGGACGTGGTAGGGAGCATCTGCCCGGATGTCATCATCCACACGGCCGCGCGGGTCAAGCCGGACGTCTGTGAGGAAGAGAAGCGGCGCGCATTCGACGCCAACGTCATCGGCACGGACAACCTCCTCCGGTCCGCCGAGTGCGTCCATGCGCATTTCGTCCACGTCTCGACCGACCTCGTCTTCAGCGGCGAGCACAATCCCTACTCCGAAGGCGATCTGCTCAGCCCGCCGAACTATTACGGCCTGACCAAGGCCGCCGCCGAAGCAGCCGTTCTCGCCGCCGGGACCGAGACCGCCATCGTCCGCACCTCGATCATCTACGGCCCGAGGATGTCTGCGCACCTGAACTCGTTCTCGGACAAGATCATCGAGTCGCTCCGGGCCGGAAAGCCGATGACCGCGTTCACCGATCAGCGCCGGTCCCCGATCCCGGCGCGGAACCTGGCGGACGTGCTCCTCGAGATCGCGGATCGTCGGCTCACCGGCATCTTCCACGCGGTCTGTCCAGAGTCGAGCGCGCGGTACGACTTCGCGGTCAAGGTCGCCGAGACCTTCGGCCTCGACGCGTCGCTCATCCGTCCCGCCACGATGGACCAGTTCCCCTCCGCCGCCTTCCGCCCGCACACCATCATCCTCGACACGTCCGCCACCCAGGCGCGTCTGTCCACCCGCCTCCTCGGCTTCGAAGAAGGTATCATGGCACTACTTCAGCGAACGTAATGCGTAGGGGCGAAACATTGGCCGATCATGCTCCACCGAGTGATCGCAGCACATGCCAATGGTTCGCCCCAGACCAGGCGAACCATTGGCGATTGCCAAGGCAGGTCACCGGTATCAGATGGGCCAACGTTTCGCCCCTACAGGTAGGTGGGAGGACAACATGCCGTTTGATCCGGAACATCATCACCGCCGTTCGATCAGGGTGTCAGGCCACGACTACACCGTCGGCATGTACTTCGTTACGATGTGTACGCAGGGTCGCCAATGCCTTTTCGGCGAGATCATTGGTGGAACAATGGACTTGAGCCCCGCAGGCAGGATTGTGCATGCGTACTGGGAGAGCATACCCAGGCGTTTCCCCCACGTGGTCCCAGATGCCTTTGTGATCATGCCGAATCATCTACACGGGATCCTCTGGTTCCGAGAACGGGGCGAACCATTGGCGGCTAGATCTGATCAGTTGGTCGACGTTCGAAGGGCCAATGTTTCGCCCCTACACCATGGCGTTGACCGGCGGGCCAATGTTTCGCCCCTACACGCTACGCCCGACGGAGCCCCTGCCGGTTCGCTCGGAGCTATGATTCAGGGCTTCAAGTCCTCCACGACGATCAGGATCAACAGGGTAAACCGCACTCCGGGTCGAACAATATGGCAGCGCAACTACTACGAACACATCGTCCGCAGCGAGAAATCGCTTGATGCCATCCGGCAATACATCGAGGCCAATCCGACCGGCTGGCTGCACGACCCGGAGTATGTCAACCAGTGACATGGAGGAACGTATGCGCACTATCATTACACTGATCGTCTTGATCGTCATCACGGTATCGGCCCAGGGGGCGTACCAACCCACGTGGGAATCGATCGATTCGCGGCCCCTGCCGGCGTGGTACGACGACGCCAAGTTCGGCATCTTCATCCACTGGGGCGTCTACTCCGTCCCCTCATGGGGGCCGAAGGGCAAGTACTCCGAGTGGTACTGGAACGACATGCAGAACAAGAACGGGGAGACGTGGAAGTATCATGTCGAGAAGTATGGCGAGAAGTTCCAGTACCAGGATTTCGCTCCGATGTTCAAGGCCGAGCTGTTCAACCCCGACCGGTGGGCCGACATCTTCGCCCGCTCAGGCGCGAAGTACATCGTCCTGACCTCGAAGCATCACGAGGGATTCTGTCTATGGCCGAGCGCTGAGTCCTGGAACTGGAACAGCGTCGATATCGGCCCGCACCGCGACCTCTGCGGTGATCTCTCAGCATCCGTGAAGGCAAAGGGCCTGAGGATGGGTTTCTACTACTCGATGTACGAGTGGTTCAACCCGATCTACCGCTCCGATCCCAAGCGCTATGTCGAGCAGCACATGCTTCCCCAGATGAAAGACCTGGTGACGCGGTACCAGCCGTCGCTCGTCTGGACCGACGGCGAATGGGATCACCCGAGCGACACGTGGCGCAGCACGGAATTCCTCGCATGGCTCTACAACGAGTCGGCGGTCAAGGATGAGGTCGTCGTCGATGATCGGTGGGGCAAGGGCACTCGCGGCAAACACGGCGGGTTCTACACGACCGAGTATGGCGGCGGTGTTGATAACCCCGCACTCGCAACGCACAAGTGGGAAGAGTGCCGGGGCATGGGCGCGTCGTTCGGCTACAACCGCAATGAGGACCTGGGCGATTACAGGTCCGCGACCGAGATGATCCACCTGCTCGCAGACCTCGTCAGCAGGGGCGGAAACCTGCTCCTCGACATCGGCCCGACCGCCGATGGGCGCATTCCAGTCATCATGGAGCAGCGGCTGATCGAGATCGGCGACTGGCTGAAGGTCAACGGCGAGGCGATCTACGGCACTAGGCCCTGGAGGATCACGTCCGAGAACGACGTCTGGTATACATCCAAGGGCGACACGGTCTACGCGATCGTAAAGCGTTGGCCGGGCAAGGAACTAGTCCTTAGCGAACCGAGAGCCTCCGCAGGCGCGGCCGTCACGATGCTCGGGGTGGCTCAGCCGCTGAAGTGGAAAAGTAAGGACGCCATGATGTACATCGAGGTTCCGCAGCTCTCCGTAGATGAAATCCCCTGCCGCCATGCGTATGCCTTCAAGCTCACTGGCGTGGAGTAGGATGTGGAGTGCGGAAGCGAAGTCTCTGGACGGAGCTTCCGCTTTTCCCGAATCACGGCGCTGTAAAGGTGAACGTGTATGCCGAAGCGGTCGTTGCCCACGCCGGAACCCCATATGGATCATGCCAGTCAACGACACCCTCGTCCAAGGCGACCGTATACTGCAGGCCAGACACAAGTGGAGTCGAGGGCAACATCGCCATGTGATAGGTGTGGCTGCCAGGATCATACGAGAAGTTGTCTTTGTCCGCCCAGGCCTCCGCGCTCAAGCGGACCCCTGATCGGTAGATCACAGAGTCCCAACCGTTGATTGGACGGTCCCACGTGACGTCAATTGAGTCGCCATCGCATGTGGCCGACAGCACTTGAGGATGCCCGAAATAAGGCGATACAGGGTCGGGCGACACTCGATGGAGTGTCACCGGTATCGCGCCGCCGGTGAATGTGTACGTTCCGGCAAGTGTGTCACCGTCAAGGGTCAACGAAAGACTGATCGCACCGATCTGGTCGCTAATCACAAAGTGGCCTGTGAGGACGTTCCCATTCATCGCTCCGTCTGCTATAGCAGCACCACGCACGCTGCCTTGGACTGCTGTGCCTTGCTGAGTGAGAAGCATCCCTACGACGCCTCCCTCCCCAGATGTACCGGTTATCTCCCACCTACCAGTGACGCCATCCGTCGGATTGGAAGCAATCACTCCGATGCTTGTGACTCTCAGTAGCCTCGCATGTTCATCGCCCATCTTCTTGATCGAGATGATTCCTGTCACGGCCGCATACTGCCAGGCGGGATTGGCCAGTATTGTCGTTGGTGTCACGCAAGTGACCAAGGCGTCTGAGCCGTCGTCGATGGTGAATGTGTGGGCGTCCACGTATGTAAGAGAGCCTGTTATCTTCGCCAGCAGGCCGATGTTGTTCAAGCCGACTCCGCCCGTGACGCCGATCTGCCCCGCTCCTGTAGGCGAGTCATAGTGCCAGTTGCTGCCGCCGAGAGCTTTGTTAGTCAGACCGAGAGGCTTGGCATCCACTGTCCATCCCGACGTGTGTGGATCGACCGCCGTGGCCTCGACGTAGCGCTCGCCGGTCGTATCGGTCTTCATGGCGCCGGTCACCACATACCTCTTCCCGACGCTCACTTCACCGGTCGAGTCGACTCGAATGCCGCACGCCCGCTCGGGACTCGAGATGCCGTCCTGCTGGAGGTAGAACGAGCCGTCGAACACTGCGCTCACCACTCCACCGCCGATGATCACGGAGAGATCGTTCCCCTTCTTCTTCGCCTGGGAGACGGTGATCGCGGACCGATCGGCTACCAACGCTTGTGTCGTAGAGAAGAAGTCCGGAACTCCGGCGGGGAGGTGGATCATGGATACAAAGCGGCCGTCTGCGCTCATGAATCCGCCGGCGTCCCAGCCCGGCAGAGGAGCGCCCTCGCTATCGACACCCAATCTCTCCAGGCCTGTTCCATCCTTGTTTACGATGTATACATCCAGGACTCCGTCGCCTCCCGGCAGCAGGTCGCCGGCCCAGTTATGGAACGCGATCTTGTTTCCGTCGGCGGAACATGAGGGATCGTTGCTTGTCGCATTGCTCTGGCCGCCCAGCCAGTTGAGCGAGACCCTCCGGGTAGTGTGAGCGTTCCGATCCCTGACGAACACATCGTTCTGGCCGTTGGTATCGGGCGTGATCGAATCGAGGTTGGTCGCAAACGAGGAGAATACGACGACCGAACCGTCGTTGCTGATGATCTGGTTGTTGCCCCAGCAGAACCCGTTGCCCTGCTGCCCACTCGTGGAGACTGACGCCCTCTCAGTAACCCCTGAGCCATGGTTGGTTGCGTTCACATCTCGCACGAACATGTCGTAGGTGTCGTTGGTGTCGCCGGGAACCAGGTTAGTTGCACTGGAGGCGAATGCGACGTGCAGGCCGTCGCCCGATATCCGGGCGGTGATGTCGCTGTCAGGAATGCCGCCTGTGTGGTATATCTCCTGACCGGTGGCCTGCGCGCCGGACGAAGACAGACTGGCTCTGTAGGTGTTGCCGGCGGGAAGGTCTCTGAGGAACACGTCGGCCGCGCCGTTCGTGTCCCCACTGACCAGATTCGTGGCCACGGATGCGAACGCGACGTGAGCGCCGTCACTGCTGATGCTGGGATAGCAGCTTACCCCGTTACTCTGCACCTCCGATGACGAGACGGAAACCCGCTCCGTCGTGTGGTTGACCGTGTCTCTGACGAATATATCTCGGAGTCCATTCACATCACCGCTCACCAGATTGCTCGCCGACGAGGAGAACACCACATACCTGCCGTTGCCGCTGATACATGGTTGATCCCATACCTCGTCATCCAGCAGACTGAACTCGCAGGAGGGTCCGTTCGCCTGTCCGCCGGGGTCTCCCGAGGCGACCGAGACGCGCTCCGTGACGCCGGTTTGGCGGTCGAAGACGAAGACATCCCTCACGCCGTTTGTGTCTCCCGGAACTACGCCGTCTACGTCTGAAACGAACACGACGTATCGCCCATCGGCGCTCATGTTGCCGGGGCCGCCGTTGACGGGAACGCCGGTCGAACTCATCGAGACTTGCTCTGTGATAATGGCCGACGCACTGCCGGCCAGGATGCACGCCAGCAGCACTGAGACCAGGATCGACAGGCGCAGGCGATCCATTATGCGTACAGGGTGAAACATTGTGTCCTCCGGGTGAACCGTTCTGTGAAGATGAGACGCGGATAGTTCAAGTCGCGCCTGATAAGTATAGCAGGCATCTCAGGGGCTAACAACTGGTAATATTACCAGCATTCAGGCAAGCAATTGGGGCGGGACCTGTACAGGTCCCGCCCCAAGTTAGAAGGAGGACTCGGAGAGTGTTGTTACTTGGTGGGCTTCCCGCCGCCGTATTCGGGAACGCGGACCTGCTGGACGAAGTCGAGCTTCGAGACCTCCTCCAGCTTCTCGATCGGCACCCAGGCGAGGATCGCCTTCGATGCGGCAGACGACGTCTTGATCTCGCAGCCGAGGTCCTTGAGCTTCTTGATGTTCGCGGTCGTGACAGACGACGCCCAGATCATCACCTGCGTCTTGCCCGACTCTATCTTCGCCTTGCAGTCCTTCGGGGCCTTGCCGTCCGTCTTCCAGGCTTCCATCAGCTTCGCGAGTTCGGGATCGAGCTTGACTGATAGCGACCCGATCTCGTCGCCGCCTGCGTAGAGGTAGCTGGTCCCGGCCGACATCGGGGGGCCGCCGAAGCCGTTGGGGCGGACATGCTGTAGTTCAGGTTTGCAGATGTCGAGGGCGACGGAGCTGCCAAGCGCGCGCCCTTGGCGATTCCACCGTACGCGCCTATTATCTTGTCATCCCTCTCCCCGAAGATGCCCTCGTAGCTGACTCCCTGAGGCATCTCGACCGGCACAGTGATCTTGACCGGCTTGCCACCCTGGGTGACGATCTTCTCCTCGACCGCGACGAACGACGTGTACTGGCTCATCAGGCGGAAGTCGAGCGCGGCCTTGATGATCGAAGCTTTGATCTGAACATCCGGTTGCCCCTTCTGGATGCCTGCGAGGTCCTGATCCGTCAGGTCACCGATATATGCTCGAGCCCACAGGGCAGGCAGTGCCGCATGGCGCACGTCGACAGCGGGCAGGTTGACGTCGATTGTCTGGCTCCACGGTTCGTCACCGCAGCGGCCTCGGACGGTGATCTTCCCGGCGACCGGCTTCGAATAGCGTCCCTTGATGATGAGGGGCTTCGCGCTGAAGAGGTCGGACGGCGTCTCGGGGTAGATCTGGCGCACATCCAGGCCGCCCCAATCGACGGTGATGTCGGTGAGCAGCGGGTTGCCGATCCGGTCGCCGAACCGCTTGGCCGATTCACTGCCCGGAGCGCCGAGCGTCACGTATTCGACCGCGCCCTTGCCGATCTTCGCCATGCCGTCCAGGAGATACCGGTTGACGCTCGATCCGACTCCGAATGAGAAGATCCTGGCCTGGCCGAGGTCCTTCTTGATCACATCGAGGATCTCCATATCGTTGCCGACATAGCCGTCGGTCATGAAGCAGACGATCCGCACGCGGCTCGGGTCAGCGGGGATGGCGAGCACCTCTTTGACCGGCTTCAACATCTCCGTCCCGCCGCTGCCCATCCGGTCGCGCAGGAACGTGAGTCCCATGAGCTGATTGTCCGGCGTGTTCGGCTGCGGCGTATCGAAGAGCTTCGCCGTATCGTTGGCGAAGCAGATAAGCTGGAAGGTGTCGTCCGGATTCATCTGCCGGATGCAGAGGTCCATCGTCTCCTTCGCCTTCTCGATCGGCTCGCCCATCATCGAGCCCGAGCAGTCGATGACGAAGATCATCTCCTTGGGGATGATCTGCGAGATCTGCGGCTTGGCAGGCGGCTGGACGATCAATGTGAAGAAGCCGTCGCCATCCGCGCGGGTATGTGTCAGCACGCCGGTCTCGATTCCCTTCCCACCGGCGCTGTATCGCAGGATCAAATCCTTGTTCGGGATGGTATCGTTCTGCCGGAGAGTAACGTCCGCGGCTGACTTACCGTGCCGTTTGACGTCGATCTGGTGCTGCTTCGCGGTGATGTCGGTGATCGGCGTCCCGGAGTCGATGTGGACTTCGACCGAGATGTCGTGCCCGGCCCGAGTGCCTTTCGCTGTGATCGGCGGGCTGATCTTCGAAGCGTCCGGCACTTCGGTGGTATCGGGATACATGCCGGTTCCTGACTGGCCGACTGCATTTCCAGGCATGTATCGCGGGCCGACGACCATCGGGAATACGAATTCGTAGTAGCCGTCCTCGTAGTTGAGCACTTCGAGGTAGCTGATGGTCACGATCACCGTCTCGCCGGGCATGATGTTCGCGACCGACTGAGTGAAGATGTTCGGGCGCTCCTGATCGAGGAGGGCGGCGACGTGGCCTTCGTTCTTGGCCTGCTCGTAGATCTTCCTGGCCTCCTCGCGCTCCTTGATGTCGCCCTTGATGGTCCGCTCGCCGACCTTCATCTCCATCCAGTCGACGGCGGCCTCATCCGGCAGCGGGAAGACGTAGACGGCCTCGATCTTCTCCTGGGTCGGGTTCACGAACTCCTGGGTGACCTTGACCCGCGCGCAGCATCCCGGGATGTCCGCGACGACCGAGGTATGCTTGAGCGGACAAGTGCTCGTCACCTGCCCCTTCGGGCCGACGATCTGCAGTTCGCCGGACGTGCCGACTCCCGGCGTGATCGGGTCGTCACCCTGTGCGCTCGCGGTTCGGCTGTACTGAACTATCGCGAGGCTGGTGAAGATGAGGATGCCCAGCAGGATTGTTGCTCTTCTGCGGAAGCTCTTTCTGTTCATGATGTCGTAGACCTCCTTGAGGACGATGTTCTGTGAGTTATGACCCGGTATGGGACGGAAACCTTCAAATGTGGCTACCCTTGAAAACGCTGGTTCGGGCGGATTTGCAATCCAGCCCGCATTGGCAATCCGGGGATCTGTGATCCCGCGACGCCCCGGATGGCATCAGAGATGCCGGCTTGCCACCGGGTGCTGGACTGCAAATCCGCACCAACCGGCGTTTTCATAGGAATGCCGTGGTACAACGATGAGACGTTGTGGAGAGCAGGGAAGTTACACTCGGGAGGGCGAGGCTCCGTCCGAGCCGCGGGGTGGCGGAGGCATATGGTGGTCTCAGCCACCCCGCGGCTCGGACGGAGCCTCGCCCTCCCCTACAACTCGCGCACCGTCGGCTTCCAGTCGAGCTGCCTGAGGAGGTCGAGGTAGTCGTCGGGCGTCATCTCCTCGGGACGCCTGCCCGAAAGCGCGATCAGTATGCCCTCGATCACGTTCGTCCCCGGCGTGCGACCATCAAACTCCCACGTGCCGGTGACCAGAGTCTTCACTCCTCTATCCCTCAGGTTGCCGACTTCGGCCTGCGTGAGGGTGTTTGTGATCACCATCTTTCCCTTGAGCGCGCCCGATTCGGTGGTGGGCATGAACCGGCCGATGATCTTGTTGTCCCCCGCGATCACATCGGCCCAGCGGAAGTAGTTCTCGTGCTTCGGAGTGATCTGTTCCTGCTTCTCGCCGGTGGGATAAATCCATTTGAACGGAAGACGGCTGACGATCGGCAGGAGTGTGCGGGCGACGAACATCAGCGCGCCGTAGGATTTGATCGGGATCGGGATGCCGCAGTTGAACATCAGGTCGCCGAAGACGACCGATTGGGCGAGTCGGGTCGCGGACTCGGCCATCCCGAAGCGGTCCACTCCGCAGACGACCAGGATGTTCTTATCTGAAAAGTCGATGATCCCCTGGCGCTGGATCCACTCGAAGGTCTCGCGCTCGAGAGTGTTCTTCAGGCCGCTGCCGTCTACAACCGGAGTGATCTTGGCATTGGCGGCGAGTTTGGCGGCATCGCGGATGGTGTAGCGGTGCTTCCCGGCATAGAGGTATAGGTCGATGCCGCCGAGACCGATCGCGTCGACTTTGCCGTCGAGTTCGCGCATCAGCTCGGCATATCTCTTGAGGTCGCCGTTAGTACCGATGCGGGACACCTCGATCTCCTGACCGAGGATCGTCTTTGTGGCGCAGAAATCGCCCTTCGGAGAGCCCAGGCTGACGCTGACGACTTTCTTCATACGCTGGTATCTTTCGGGGGCTGAGGCCGAATTCCTTTTTCAAGGAAATGGGAACCCACCCGGGCGCTGTTCGTATTAAGGTGTAAGCACGGTTTTGCAGGAGTCGGCCACCACTCCTGCGAAACCGTGTCACAGTTTGATTCCTCAAAGGAGAACCACGTTGAAAAGGAAAGTAACAATCGGAGTGGTGACGCTTATGCTGGTTGGAGCGGTCATCCTGGCGGCGAGCGCATTCCACCTCGTAGGTGCGGAGGCTCAAGGGATGGGATGTTGCGCGACCCAGCAGGGCGTCGCGGATCAGTCATGTCCCATGGTGTCGGTCGCGGGCGATGGTGCGCAGGCGCTCAGCCCGAAAGACGGCGCCATGTGCGACCTGAAGAAGGCGTTGAACCTGACGCCCGAACAGGACCAGAAGATATCAACGGCAATCAAGAGTTTTATGGCCGATGAAGCGACCGTAATGGGCGACCTGAAGGCCAGGCGCGCGGAGTTCCACAAGATGATCATCACCGGCAGACCCACCAAGGCGCAGGTGGCGTCCAAAGTGGATGAGATCACTACTCTGCAGAGCAGGTTGATGCTCGATGCGGCGGACCGGTTCACCGAGGTGAAATCGGTCCTGACTCCCGCTCAGTTGAAGTCCCTTGCTGAGAACCCCGATCAGTTCGGCCCGATGTGCCTGGGAATGGGCGGACAGTGCGGCATGATGGGTGGCTGTGGCATGACGGGCGCCGGTCATAAGATGATGGGCGGCGGTCCTCCGATGGTTCCAGGGCAAACGGTCAAGCCGCCTGCGGGGAACAAGGTCGAGTCGGCCGTCTGCCCGGTGATGGGGAACCGGATACCCGACGTCAGCAAGGCGGCCGGTCACAGCGTATACAAGGGCAAGACTTACTATTTCTGCTGCGCAGGCTGCAAACCGTTGTTTGACAAGGACCCCGGGAAGTATGTGAAATAAGCGCCGTGTGGATGGTAGCGTGGATCGGAAGGGGCGGGAGATGTGTCTCTCGCCCTTTCCCCATGTGTGGCGAAGGAATCAGGGGGCGTGAGCGCCAACTGATGAGTAAAGCCACCCAGGAGTATAGGAGATGAATATGACCAGGCGCAGAACGATTCTGCTTGCACTTATTGCATTGGTGCTGCTGACCTCGGCCTCATGGGCCGCGACCCCAAAGAACGTCATCCTGATGATCGGCGACGGCATGGGACTCGCCACGGTGACGCTGGCGCGACTCTCACTCGCCGCGCCGTCGACTTCCCTGAGCATGGACTCGATGAAGTACACGGGGTTCGCCATGTCGCACTCCGCCAATGCTACTGTGACCGACTCCGCGGCCGCCGGGACCGCGCTTGCGACCGGGTACAAGACCAACAACGGGATGATCAGCACCCTTCCCGATGGCACGGTCGTTCAGACGATTCTCGAAGCGGCGGGCAGGAAGAACAAGGCGACCGGCCTCCTGACCACAGTCACGATCACCCACGCGACACCGGCTGTCTTCGGCTCGCACGTCAAGGCGCGAGCGGACGAGGCGGAGATTGCGCCGCAGTATCTCGACAGGAGGATCGACGTCCTCATGGGCGGCGGGCGATACTACTTCATGCCGAAGTCGCAGGAGGGAAGCAAGCGAGCCGACGAGCGTGACCTGCTTGCGGAGGCGAAGACCGCCGGGTATTCCGTCGTCGATACTCCGGAGGCCATGACCGGTGTGACGACCGGCAAGCTGCTCGGCCTCTTCCAGATGAGTTCCCTCAGCGCGGACGGCCCAGTTCCGCCGCTCGCCGACATGACCGCCAAAGCGATTGAGTTACTCTCGCAGGACAAGGATGGATTCTTCCTGATGGTCGAGGGCGGCCAGATCGACTGGCAGGCGCACAATAACGACCAGGCCGGCACGGTCAGGCATATGATGGACTTCGACGCCGCAGTCGCCAGGGCGCTCGAGTTCGCACGGAAGAAGAAAGATACGCTGGTGATCGTTACCGCCGACCATGAGACCGGCGGCCTGACGATCATCTATCCGGACAAAGACAGCACCGATCCGTTCAAGTGTGCCTGGACAACGAAAGGCCACTCGGGGTGCAACTTGCCGATCCTGGCGGACGGCCCCGGCGCTGAGATGTTCACCGGCGTTCTCGACAATACAGATATCCCGAAACGGATCGCCAAGCTCTGGGGCATCCCGGCCTTCGGAAGCCGCTGACGCGGACTGTGGGAGTATGGGAGTGTGGGAGTGTGGACTCCCCACTCCCACACTCCCATACTCCCACACCCCCATACTCCCACACTCCGATGTGAAGGTTCCCCCCGCCACAGGGTCTAAGCTATCGGAATGATTTGCAAATCCGACGTGGTCGTGCTAGCATGGAGGCCGAACGAAACGATGCTGAAGCATGTGCTTCGGCCCAATGCTCAGGACTGCGTTACGGCGCTCATGAATAATCCTGCACAGGAAACCGACCTGATCCGCGGCGATCGTCCGGTCGCGGCGGAGACGGCGAATAGCATCGCCCGGGACGGCGACTCGGACCTAGAGCTGGTGATCCGCTCGCAGTCCGGGGACGTCGCGGCGTTCGGGCAACTGGTGGACCGCCACAAGCGGATGGTCTACGGCATCATTTCACGCATGGTCAATAACCGTGATGACGCCGACGACCTCGCGCAGGATGTGTTCGTCGCTGCATACAGACATATCGGGGGCTTTCGGCGGGATGCCAAGTTCACGACGTGGCTGCATACGATCACGGTGAATACTACCTTGAAGCGGTTGAACAGGATGAAGCGTCAGACAACGGTCTCCATAGACGATCCGGACACCGGCCTCGAGCCGGTGATACATGACGAGAACGAACCGTCCCCGATGGACCTGCTTCAGGACAAGCAGCGCGCGGAAGCCGTGCGCAAAGCGGTAGATTCTCTTCCGGATAAGCATCGGATCGTCGTTGTTATGCATTATTTCGAGCAATACTCCTGCGATGAGATTGCGGCTGCGCTCAAGTGCTCGATCGGGACGGTCTGGTCCCGCCTGCACTATGCATGCAAGAAACTGCAGAAGGAGCTGTGCTGGATCGAACAGGGGTCATGATATGAAGTGTTCAAAGTTCCGAAAACTGCTGATGCCGTATGCCGAGGGCTCTCTCTCGAAAGAGATTGCCGACTCCCTCGATCAACATCTGGCGGAGTGCGAGTCGTGCGCCCGGGAGCTTCGATCGCTCGCCTGCACGGTCGGCGTACTCAAGCAGGTCGAGTACCCGGCGATGGATCCGGCGATTGACCTGCGTAGTCGGGTATTGGCGCAGATATCCCCGCAGCCCGCGCGCAAGTCATGGTGGCAGTCGGCGAGGCTTCAGGCGTACTCGGCGGCGGCCGCCGGACTGCTGCTGATCGCCCTCGTTGGTGGCGGAATGTGGTCGATGCTCGAACGCGGCATGGAGGTCACTGCAACTCGGGAAGTCGGCCAGAGCGTGGACACTCCGGAGCAGCCTTCGAAGGCCCCTGCGCCTTCTGAGCCGCAAATCGTGCTCCAGGGGCCGCAGCCCGGTGTCTCACCGCGGAAGTCGGCCGTGAAGAAGATCGAGCGCAGATCGCCGGGAGAGAAGGCCGTGTTCCCACTTATGACACGCAACTGGTCAGATGCCGACGGGGATCGTGCATATGGTATGTACCGGGATTTCGGCAATCGGTTTGACCGTAGCGCACCGGCTGTGTCATCGCCAGCGGACGAGGAGCCCGCGCCGTGCCGGAGTCATCCGCCAACCACTGGAATATGTTCGGGTACGACGCCGTCGGGGATGAACCCCAGCCGCCCGCAGGGCCTTCTCGGCCACCGTCGCAGGAACTGGCCGAGAGCACCAAGCAGTCGGATTCCGGAGGAAACCAGTTCTTTGCGTACCGTGGTGGGTCGGAAGGCGGCTATGCCGGGAGACCGATGGCCAACGCCACTGGCGAAGCGGCCTCCCCGACGCTTCCCCCAGGAAATGTTAGGGGTGCTCTCACTGCCGACCAGCCGGTGGCCGGGACGGACTTCAGCCTTAGCATGAAATCGGACGCCCGCATGGCCGCCGGAAATGCCACCTCGTTCGCGGATGAGATGCTCGGTGTGGACATGGATGCTCTCGAGACGAAGCTCAGGGACTTCCCATCGAGCGTGACCACGATCACCGATCTGATGCTGAAGTACCGTGAAGCGGGGCGTCCGAGGGATGAGTATCAGATGGCGCAGAGGCTCACGAAGCTCGATCCCGACAACTCGGGTCACTGGCTGTCGAGGGCTCAGGCGGCGGACCGAGTCCCGATGCCGAAAACGGCGGAGATGTGCTACCGGCGAGCGATCAAGCTCGGCCTGAAGGGCGAGGAACTCGGCCGCGCTCAGGAGCGTGTGAAGGTGCTGGAGAAGAAGTAGATGTCCCCCTTGCGAAGGGGGACCGGCCTCTGGGCCGAGGGGGTCTCCGGGTGTGGGGATATCCTATGACTCCCGCTCCACCACAAACCGGGCGATCGCACGGAGCGGATCGGCGCGGTGATCGAAATCGCGCAGCGCGTCGAGAGCTTCGTTGAGCGCGGTCTGAGCCAATTCCCTCGACTTTTCGAGTCCCAGTAGCGCGGGATACGTCGCCTTCCGCTTCCGAAGATCACTGCCCGCGCTTTTCCCCAGCCTCTCGGAATCGCCCACGAGGTCGAGGATGTCGTCGGTGATCTGGAACGCCGAGCCCGGTCCGAGCGCCATAGGTGGTAAGCGCGTCCAATTGTGCCTCCGTCGCGCCGCCGAGCATTCCCCCGCATACGACCGCGGCCTGGATCAGCATCCCGGTCTTGCGGCTGTGGATCGACCGCAGTTCGTCGATGTCGACCTGCTTCCCCTCGGACTCCATGTCCACCACCTGGCCGCCGATCATGCCCTCCCATCCAGTGGCGGCCGCCACGCGGATGAGCACCCTCAGCGCCGTGTCCGCCGGCGCGCCCGTGGTCTGCCCCGAGATCACCTCGAAGGCGAGCGCCAGGAGCGCATCGCCCGCAAGGATCGCGACCGCCTCTCCGAAGACTCTGTGGCTCGTCGGTTTGCCGCGCCGAAAGTCGTCGTTATCCAGCGCGGGGAGGTCATCGTGGATCAGGGAAAACGCGTGGATCAACTCGATGGCGCATGCGGTTGGGAGCGCCTGTGCCTGATCGCCGCCGACTGCCTCGCAGCCGGCGAGCGTCAGGATCGGGCGAAGACGCTTTCCGCCCTGCGTGACGCTGTATCGCATGGCACGACTGATCGTAATCGGAGGGCGATCCTCCGGCGGCAAGTATCGATCGAGCGCCGTGTCTATGATGTGGCGGCTATCGGCCAGGTATGTCTGCAGATCCAACCGTTGCGCTCCTGCCTAGAACGAGAAAGACGCACGAAGCTCGAACTCAGTGCCGTCCTCGACGGATGAGCCGGGCGCGGTGATCTTGAATGGGGCGATCCGGACCGCCAGGGACTTGTCCGGTGCGATGTCATAGGCCGCTGTCAGAGAGAGCAGTCGCCTGGATCCACGCTCCGGCGGTCCTGGGTCGTTCTGCCGCTGATTCAGGTATTCGCCGATGAGATCGAACTTCTCTGAGATTGTATACTCGCCCCTGAGATAGAGTGCCTGTGAGTTCGGGCCGATCGGACTCCCGATGATATTGAAATCGTGAATGTATGCCAGTTCGGGGACCTCGGCTCTCGTTGCGCCGTATGTCAGCCGATCGATCAGTGTGTATTCAGCCACGAACAATGAGTGTCTCCTCCCGCCGAATGGTTGAGGGATGGAAGCTCCGAAGGTGAATCCCGCCTTCCGGGGCCTTGTATTGCTCTTCCCGAAGATCCTGGGCGACGTAATATCGTCAATGACCAGTTCGCCGTACAGCTCCATCCCGCTGGGAGTCCGATACGTCAGGTCTGCGCCGGCAAGGTTGTTGATCTCCTCATCCTCCGTGAGGAACAGATGCTGGTAAAGATAGAAGGGCATCACGAGAATAAGCGGGTTCGGTGTCTCATTCATCTTGGCCGTTTCACTGATCCCCAGATGCCAGCGGTCAGAGAGGCGCTTCTCGTACCTTCGCCCGAAGAGGTAAAGCCTTTGGTGGACGTCTTCGAACGTGCTTGCGAACTCCGTGATCTTGACGCTGCCTATCAGTGTCCCGAAATCGACATCCTTGCTTCCGCGAATCTGCCAGAACGCCGGCGCGTTCTCCGACATAATGAGCGATCCGGCATAGGAAGGCCCCCAGTTGGCATATGCGCGTCCGATAAGCCACGAGACATCGCCCACGGCTCCCCCGATGAAGGACTTGTCGAACTTGGTGGTCACTCTGGGGTCATGGTAGAATCTCTCCTCGTGTTCAGCCAGCGTGTATATCCCGAAAGTGCTGCCGGAGAAGTTCAGGAACGCGGAGGCTCTGTATGATGTGTCCGGGGCAGACTCGTCCCTCAGGTCTTTGACGGCCAAGCCCGTGAGATAGCCGAGGGGAATTGCCTCGAATTTGGTCTGTCCGCTCGACCACTGGCCGACGGTCTCGGGCGCGACTTCCGTCAACTCAGGTCGGAACTCCGAGACGAGGTGGTTGATCAGTGCGCGCTGTCTGGAGTTCGGATGCGTAGACTCCGCGGACTGAAGGATCGACGCGATGACGCCGGCCATCTCCAGCCGGTTGAACCGTCTGTCGCCCTCGAAGAGCCTGGCGGACATCCCGGGAACGAGACCATCCGCGGCTAGGCTGATCATCGCATCGTGTGTCCAGTCGCCCAGCGGAACTCGGTCGGTCGAGGCGACGCTTCGTGTCGCGGACGCCGAGGAGATGATGGAGAGCACGATGAAGCTCAGCAGGAAGACTCTGAATGCGGCATACTTGCCCATGCGGCGACTCCTTCTTTGGGAAACGGGGTGGGGCGCAGATGATGCATCAGCGGCTATCGATGCCTGTCGGGGTACGCTCCCGATCCCGGGAGAAGATCCGATCATCCACGGAGGCCAGTATTCCGTATGGTTGGCTGGTCGAAAGCATCGGGGATGACCGGTATTCGCGATACTGGTCGGTAACGAAGCTGAGTATCTGCGATTTGAATACGGACACATCGAACATCTCGGCATGCGAGCGGATCATATAGGGATCAAACGTCGATGGATCGAGATCCGTCACCGCATGAGCCAGAGACTCGGGCGTCTGCTCGTGGAAGAACTTGCCGGTCACTCCGTCGACCACCGTCTCCAGCGCGCCGCCGGCAGCAAATGCCACAACGGGTTTGCCGCATGCCATCGCCTCGACAGGCGTGAGGCCGAAGTCCTCGAGCCCCGGGAAGACGAGCGCCCTGCACTCGCGAAGACATCTTTTCGTCTCCTTCTCCGGCAGATGACCCAGGAACTCGACTGTCGGCCCGGCGTTCTTCTTCAGCCGTTTGGAGTCGCGCCCGTTGCCCACGATCTTCAGCGGCAATCTCAGGCGGTTGAAAGCCTCGATGGCGACGTCTATCCGCTTGTACGGCAGCAGTCTGGAGAGGATCAGGAAGTACCCTTCGTCCTTTTCGCTCACTGTGAACCTGGAGGTATCGACTGGTGGATGGATAATATCCGAGTCGCGCCGATAGTATTTCCAGATTCGCCGCCTGATCTCGTTCGAGATGGCTACGAAGTAATCGACGCGGTTCGAGGTGATCTCGTCCCATCGTCGCACCCGATGGATGACATACGGAAGGCAGAATCTCACGAATCGCGACAGCGGTTCCTGCTCGATGTACGTGTGATAGTTCCACGCGAAGCGCATCGGCGTGTAGCAGTAGCTGATATGGCAGGTATCCGGCGATGTAATGACTCCTTTGGCGAACGACGATGAGCTACTCAGGACTACATCGTATCCCGATAGATCGAACTGCTCGAAGGCGTAGGGGTACAGAGGAAGATACCGCCGGGCGTGCCTGCCTATCATGGGCAGATGCTGCATGAAGGAGGTTCGGATGTCGGCCGTCCGGAACGATGGACACACGGCGGAGGGAACGTAGACCGATGTGTAGATAGGAGCCTCGGGAAAAACCTCCCGAAATACCTTGACTACCTGCTCAGCGCCGCCCATCTGATTCAGGAAATCGTGGACAATTGCTACCTTCATAGCCTGCTATCCCCTCGTCTTCTATGTGCCTTGGTAGATATTCAACGTCTGCCTGGCTGTTTCCTCCCACGTGAAGCTATGTACCCGGTTCAAGCCCTTAATACTCATGTCCCGCCTAAGATCAGGCGCCTGCAGGACTTTCAACATGGCAACGGCCAACTCCTCGACACATCGAGGCTCTACCATGATACCGGCGTCCCCGACCACCTCCGGGAGCGACGAGGCGTTCGATGTGATGACCGGAGTGCCGCATGCCATCGCCTCCAGCGGAGGAAGACCGAAGCCCTCGTACAGGGATGGGAAAACGAACAACTCCGCCGAGTTGTAGAGCAGAGGAAGCTCGGAGTCGGGGAACCCCCTGAGGAATACCGCCCGATCCGACATGCCGGCTGCCTCGATCCTTGCCCCGGTCCGTTGGCAGTCTTGGCTCCCGTCATCGAGCAGGACGAGCGGGTGGGGCACATCGCCTCGGATCCGTGCCAGCGCATCGACAATCGAAGGGACGTTCTTATGCGGCTTGTGGTTGCCCACGTACAGGAGAAAACGGTCGGGGAGACTATGCCTGGACCTGAACTCCGCCTTCTCGGAGTCGCTATATGGCTGGAAGCGATCTTCGACTCCGAGGGGAATAACACGGATTTTGGACTCCGGAGCGCCGAAGAACTTGACTATATCTGCTCGGGCGGATTCCGAATGCGTGATCACGACACGGGCATTTCGGATCGACAGACGGATGGCGATCTCATAGACGGCTCTCTTGGCGACGGAGAGGCTCCGGGGATAATACGAATAGATGGTGTCGAAGATGCTCACGACATAGGGCATCGGGAGGCGATATGGATGCAGGAAATAGGGGAAGTGCGCGAGGTCGCTTCCCTGCAGCAGCGTGGGCAGCCCGGTGAACACTCGGGGCGAGAACTGGGGGATGTCGGTTTCCACTCGATGGAAGCGCCCATGGTCGGCCAACTCATCGAGTGCTCCGGGCCGACAAAGGATGGAGTACTCGTCCTCGGTATCCAGCTTGGTGAGGGCTCTCAGCGTGCTCTGAACCACCCTGCCGATGCCGGTCGGCGATGAGAGTACCAGTCTCCCGTCGACTGCGATCCTCAATGCGCCTTTCCTTCTTCTTCCATCAGTAGCCGGACCTTGGCATCGGTCACGACTTCATAGAAAGCGGAGAGCACACTGAGCTGGAGTCCCGCTTTCCCGTCCAGGAACCCGAGTTTGAAGAAATACATCCACAGAAACCTCAGGATCGGCTGGAATGGCAGGAAATGCTTCAGGTAGGAGGCCTTCGATGATCTGGGAATCCTCTTGTCCGCAAGAACCTGCCGGAAGCCGAGCTTTCCCTTTCTGGCGGTGATTCTGTCTCTCGCCTCCAGCGTGGTGTAGTTGTTCAGCCTCGCGACATACTGCTCCATGCTCGAGTAGCAGTAGTGAAGAATGTCCGCCTTGATGACTCCGGCTTTCCCTTCGTAGAGGAGCTTCGTGTGAATGCCCTTCCGGTCGTCGAACCTGGCCGTTCCTCGCCGGAAAAGCTGCGGATGCACCAGATCAGGATACCACCCGCAGTGCTTGATCCACCTTCCCAGGAATATGTTCCTTCTGGGGATGAAGTAGGCGTCGTACTCGTTCCGGTCCTCTGCCAGAATCTCCCTGATTGCCGCGATCAGCTCGGGGGTGAGTCTGTAATCGGCATCCTGTTTGAAGATCCAGTCACCCGTGGCGGCGTCTACTCCGACGTTCCATTGTGTCGCCATGTTGATCTTGTGGTTCTGGATCAACTTGACCCCGGCCGCTCGGCAAATCTCCGCAGTACCATCCTCGCTGAACTCGTCCACCACGACGATCTCATCGGCGAATGAGTTTCCCTCGAGAAACTCCGCCATATTGGCTTCTTCGTTCTTTGTGATGACGACTATGGAAAGCGTTTGCACTGATTCTTTCTCACTCCGTTCCACTGCTTAGGTATACGACGCTTGGACAGCAATACCCTGGTCGCGGGCGCGCTACTTCCACCGTTTCAGTGCTCGGCGAACGACCTTAGCCGTCAAGAGTTGCAGCAACTTGCGGGCGGGTATGCTCTCTCCGCGCATGAATCCGGGGTGGACGACGTCGATCATCCTGTCATCTCTATTCTGCGAGCAGGTCAGCAAATCGGGGTAGGCCGCGAGCTTCTCCGCACAGACGTAGAAGAAGAGCATTCTGGCAGTACCACGGCTGTATCCCGGGGATCTGCCATATCCTCGGACGCAACGCATCCACCGCGACGAATCCGAATTGCGAGAAGAGCCGCACCCAATAGCTCGGCCACTGCTCGTTGATGTGGTGCTGGCCTCCCTGTCCCGGCACGGCAGCCGACAAGAGGACTACGGGGGCGAGCGAGGTCAGGAACCGCACGAAATCCTCCGCCGCATCAGGGCTTAGATGCTCAGCGCATTCGAGCGACATGGCAAGATCGAAGGTCCTCCCCACGGGCACGGGATGCTCCAGGTCCATCGGCACAAAACGATCGGCATCGATCCGGAGTCGTGACCTGTCGACGTATTCTCCATCGATGCCCATCGTGTCAGGCACCCCGGTCTCCTGGAATGCTTTCAGCCAGGAGCCGGATCCGCAGCCTACGTCGACGACACTCTTCGGACTGATGATCTCGGCGACGATCGGCGCCACCAGGCGTGCGGATGCGTAGGAGCTTTCGCTCTGTCGATCATAGAACCAGGTATCATATCTGCCCGCCATAGTCTACTCCGTCGGTCCGGCCTTCACGACCTCGAGATGTATTCGACATGCTGAGCCGGTTAGGATCTTCGCGGTTATCTCCCGCGAAACCGCTCAGGAGATCTCTGTCCGCACATGATTCCAAACACGAGGCGTGCGCTGCTCCACTGCCGCCTGAGTATCCTCCTGAAAAGGCTTACCAGCAGGCCCAGGTAGACCGTGGGCAGCGCATACGGAAAGAATTTGCGTGTGAACACCAGTCTGTTTCTGATGAAATAGTAGTCCGATAGCAGACTCTTGGACTTGCCGGAGCACCCGTTGATGCTGGCCCCCTCTTTGTGGTACACGATGCTGTGTGGGGCATACGCCAGCGTATACCTGGGGCGGAGTCGCATTGCCCAGTCGAGTTCCTCGAAGTACAAGAAGTAGTCCTCACTGATCAGGCCGATGTCCTGCAGGAATGGCCTTGATGCGAGAAGGCAAGCCCCATACACGAAGGCCATCCTCTCCTCTTCAGCGTGCACATCGATGCACTCCAGATCGCGGTCTTTCAGGCTGAACTGCCGAGATCTCCGACCACCGATCCACTTGTTGTAGAGACCGCCGCCCAACATACGTATCCTATCAGGATCATGATAGCTGACTACCGTAGCTCCGCACATCCCGGCATCCGGCTTCTCGGCCATGCGTGAGATCATACGCGAGAGGGCGTCAGGTCTCACTACCGTATCGTTGTTCAGTAGCCAAACGTACTCGAAGTCGCCTCTTGCCAGGGCATATCTCAGACCCACATTGTTGCCGCCGGCGTAACCCAGGTTCTCTCCAGTCCGTATCAGGATCAGTCGTGCCCCTCTACCCTCGGCAGGGTACCCTTGCTCTGCCTGTTCCCTGTCGATCTCGAGATAGTGAATCGGCTTGGGAATATGCGGATAGGATAGATTCCTCAGCGGGTTCATCTCTGGCACATCGGCATTCAGTCGCCCATCCGCCCAGTCCTTGATGCGTTCAATCGAGCTGTCCTCGGATGAGTTATCGCATACGATGACTCGATAATCTTGATAGTCGGAATGAAAAACGCTCTCCAGGCATTCTATGGTATCCTGCCAGCCATTCCAGTTCAGGATGATGACGTAGACGCGGTTCATCCGTTTCCCCCGCATATGCACGCCTCAAAGGCATCCACGGCCCGGCTCCAGGTGAACTGCTGAACGCACCGCTGACCGTCTCGGGCAAGACCGATGCGGAGATGATCGTCTCGCATCAGCCTCAGGATGTTTCTCGCGAGCGCCTCAGGGTCCTTTGGCGGGCTCAGAAGGGCTGTCTTCTCATGCGCCGCATAGACTCGCACGCCGACACTGTCAGTTGTGGCCAAGGCTGCGCCACAGGCCATGGCCTCGGCTCCAGGCAGACCCCATCCCTCGTAGTGCGATGCTTGCACGAATATGCTGGAGCTGTTATGAAGATCGGCCAGTTCTCGATCCGAGGGACGTCGATGGTACTCGACCCAGTCAGGCAGACTTTCAGAACGCGATCCGAATGCCCACACCCGCATACCCGAGCCGACCGTTGAGCGGACGATCTCCAGGGCTGCGATGGCATCTGTTGTCCCTTTGAATACTTCGTGACGCGCAGGGAACCCAATCGAGGTTCTGATGCCATCGTCCACGGGGTTCCGCAGCACGTACACATCGAGGTCGAGCCCGTTAGGTATATACTCATCGACGGAAGCTCCGCATTGTTCGAGCATCTGCACTCCCGCCGGTGACGTGACAATATTGCGCATCCCTGCCCGGTAGGTCGCCGCCATTCTCGACCGAAGAGGTTCGTTGGCTGTCATGTAGTGCTCATAGTCATGGATCAGATACAGCTTCATTCCTTTTCGGGCGGGGAAGCATTGCACCCATTCCGCCGTGTGCCACGAAGTGGCAACCACTACCTCGGCATCTGCAATCCACCGGGGATCCGGGCTGGGCAGCCATCTGAGTCGGACTCGGGGTTCCAGCCTGAACCAGGAGTCCGGTCGGTAACCTCCATCGACGCCGATTGATCTCGCTGTATAGGCCAGCAGCCGGTGAAGTGCCGAGCGAGTCGAACGATCTCCTCGCTCCTGATAGGGCGTGTGTACGAGGGTGACCTCGTGTCCACGCCGCGTCAATTCGTTGGCATACTGGTACACGACTTTGAACCCGCCAACAGGTCTTGTGCCGTGCCCCGGTAGAACAAAGGCAATCTTCACGTCAGGCCCCTGTGTATGCTGATTCCGGACAACACTCCTAGAACTCGCCCCAGATCCGATAGTGTCATATCTGTCGTCTACACCCCAAACGCTCTCAAGATCCGGACAACGGTCGGGTCCCTGCCCAGGATCTTTCGTTCGTCGTCATCGAGCGGCTTCCATCGGGCCAGAAGGAGCGCATATACCGCGAGATAAGCAAGGCCGCCGCCCAGGAGTTCCGGAATCGTCCCCGGTCGAAGAAGCGAGAAGGCAGCCATGCACACTCCGGACACGATCAAGGCTTTCGCTATGAAACCGAGCGGATATCCATTTCGCATGGCCGCCGGCGTCAGTGCAAGCTCCAGAAGGGCCGCAACGACTGCGGCCAGGCCGATCCCGATGATTGCGCCAACGGCCCCGTACCTGAGGATCAGCCAGCATGACAATCCGAGATGCAGTACCGCAGTGCCGGCTCGCATGTAGCCGACGGCCCTGTGCTTGCCCAGCGAGTAGAGCAGGTTGGTCGTCAGCCCGGAGCCGGCCAGTAGTGCAACCAGTGATAGTATAGCATATATCCTGAGCGAGACGGCAGCCGTGGCGAACTCCCGGCCGAACAGCCCGATGACCAGAGGATTTGAATGCCAGGCGACGAAGACGAGTATCGGCGCTGCTATCGCCGCACTCAGCTTTATGTAGATGCGGTAGGGCAGCACCATGCTGGATGCTCCGGACTTCGCTCTTAGCTCGGCAAGTGACGGCAGTACGGAGACCGACCAGCCAAGGATGAGCGCCTGCAGGCGGGAAAGCGGCACGAAAGCGCAGTTGAAAAAGGCGACCTCTCGCTGACTCCCCAGCAGCCAGCAGATCAGGATCACCACAATGTTGCTGCTCATCGAAAACGCGCTCAGTCGGACGAGCCATGCCGAGGCTGCGAACCGCCAGATCGGCGCCGTCTCCGTCTGGGGAGCCGGCCTCGTGAACAGCCAGCGCCGTGATACGATGACAAACGCCACCATGCCGAGCAGGAAGGCGAGCGCCGCCGCCGCCGCAGCCGCCGCTCCGGTGGCCTTCCCCACGTACACGAGCCATATGGCCCCGTCGCCGACAGGATGTTCACCAGGCCGGTGATCACAAACACAATCCGGGCTCTCCACAGCCCGATGTTCAGGGAGGACAAGAGGGCAAATACGGTCTGGCTGAAGACCAGGACAGCAATGATCGGGTACAAGCCACTCAGCCCCGGATGCTGAAGCGCCCGACCGATCTGCTCCCTGAAGACCCAGAGCAGAACGCAACACAGCGATGCCAAGAGCAGGGCGACGCCGATGATACGCCGAGCCATCGCGGCGATAGCGTCATGCCTCCCCCCGCTGGCGAACTCAGAGCCGAACTTGTGCAGGGTGTCCGAGAATCCGAACATGGCGATCATGTTGGCCACGGCAGTTACGCTGACTATGACCCCGAAGATGCCGTATTCCGTCGGGCCGAGCTTGCGGATGACGAGAACGAGGAATAAAGCGCTTGTTCCTACCTCGACGATGCGAAGGAGCTGCGTCCATACGAAAGCCCTGCCTACGCGGGCTGTGAAGTCGGGCTGAGGAGCATTCAGCGACTGCTCGGCCTCCGAATCGATCACATCTATCGGTGCATCTTGAGGCTTCATGCCGTGTTCCTGATCTGCTGTCGTGCGATCGAGCACGCGATAAGCGCCAGTCCGATCACCAGCCAGTAGTTCATCGATGTTGGGGGCATCAGCATGACACTGTCGATGGCGAGTTGGACAGAAGACCCGATGACCCCCGCGGCGAGTGCGCATCCCATCTGAGCCTCAAAGGAGTCGAGCGGCCGGCACCATCGCCAGGCGCAGGCGAATACTCCGAACACGACTCCGAGTAACGGCAACAGTCCGATCAAACCCATCTTCATCCCGATAGTCAGCAGGGAGCTTTCAATGCCGTACATCGCGAACGGACCACTACTTATAGTTCCCCCCATCCCCCCTCCGACCAAGCCGGCCAGCAGCAACCCGAGCGGATGCAGGCTGTTGTAGCTGGCAATCATCTGTTCCCAGATCGTGGTTCGGCCGGCCAAAGTCGGATCGAAGGTCAGCAGCCGTTCGCCAAGCTGCAGCAGATAAACGAACATGCCTCCGATGCCGACAAGGAGCACGCCCACGATCCGCAGGGCCAATGATCTCCTCAGCAGGACGCCCAGAAGGACCAGAGAGATCACGCCGGCCACGATGGCGCTCCTGGAGAGAGTCAGGAGCAGACAGACGAGGACCAATCCGAGAAAGACGGCGTATAGCCCCTTGCGTGATCCACGAGCGCCGTGGAAGAGCGCCGCGGGAATGGGCAGCAGAAGGGCGAGGTAGTAGCCAAACAGGTTTCCATTCTGGAACGTCGATACCACCTTGAGTCCCACCGCAGTCATGTTGTTCTTGAACTCAAAGGCATCGGGCGACTGAGCGTCCGAATATGCCATCGTGATCCCTGGGACCATAACGAGGTAATGGCCGAATATGCGCTGGCAGACCCCGTACACGCAGGTTATCGCCAGGGAGACGCCGAGCAAGCGGATAATGGTGCGGAAAGCTTCAGGCGTTGCGACATGACTTCTGATAAGAAAGAACGCGGGGACGAAGCCGAGCAGCGCAACCGCTTCGACAAGCATCTGCGTGGTAGGCGCTCCCCTCATTATGCCGACTGAGATCGAGACCAGACCGAATACCATGAAGGCGACCGCACTCCACGCGACCAAATCGTCGTAGGTATCACCGCTGGACAAACTGATTCTGACGCTGGATAGCGGCCGAAGACAGTATAGTCCGAGCAGCGCCAGGTAGAGGAGGATAGGCAGCGTGACGGGAATCTCCCCGACCTTTGTCCCGGCCCGGGGGATGGTCATGCTTGCCAGTATGGCAACACAGAGAAAGTAGTATCTGAAATGATGCATGGTAGTGGGCGGGTGATAATCTCACAAGCCTTGATTGAGGCTGTCATTCTGAGCGGAGTGAAGAATCTGGCCGTGCGGAGACAGATTCTTCACTCCGCTCAGAATGACAGCCGTCCAGCCGTTCAGCTCTTTGCGGGGCGCTCGCCTATAATGATGGCGCCGAAAACGCCGAGCATGACGCCCAGCATGCCGGCCCCGAAAAGCGTGAGCATCATCCTGGGGCTCGCCGGACTCCTCGCAGCGATGGCCCGGTCGAGCACGATGAAGTTCTCTGTGTCACGACCCTCGATCACTCGTGCCTTGGCCTGCTCGGCCAGGAGCGTGGTATAAACGGCCTCAGTGGTCTTCACATCACGGATCAGCCTCGCATACGCCATTTCCTCCACCGGAAGTCCGGACAACTGCTTCTCGAGGGCCGTCATCGCCTTGTGCATCGCGGACTGTCGTGATTCCAGGCCGTCTCGAGTCACCTGGAGGAGAACCAACTGCTTGAGCAATTCCTGGTGGGCAAGGCTCGCGCTTCCGTCGGTCCCGGCTATGATGCCGGATACTTCCGATCCGATCTCCTTTTTCATCTTGTCTATCTGCTGGTCCAGGCTGACTACGTCCGGATGGATCTCGGTGAAATCCTCGAGGAGTGTCGCGCGCTGAACCTCCAGATTGGCCAGTTGAATACGGAGGTCGCTGATCGCCGGGCTGTCTATCACCGCTTCGGGCGCAATGCCCTCCGGGGCGCGGGCATCCCAGGTGCTGCGGGCCTGGGCGAGTTGCCCCGGATCTCCTGCAGGGCGATATCGGTTTCGGTCTGCGCCGACGTGAGTTCCAGGGCCTTCTCGCCGTATGCCACAGCTTCTTCCGGCGGGATCAGCATTGGATGAGTTTCCTGAAAGTCCTTGAGCCGTTTCTCGGTCAGCGCGAGTTCCGACTTCGTGCGCCCAAGCTGCTCTTCGATGTAAAGGCGGTTCTTCTTACCCTGGAAGAGAGTGCTCGATCGGTCATAGACTCTCAACTCGTCGATATAAGTATTCGCGATATCGGCGGCAAGCTGTGCGGTGCGGTCCTTCAACTCGGCATTCGAGGTATGGCCCTTGAGCCAGGATGTCGGCGACTGGCAAGCAAGGATCAGCCCGCCTTCCTTCGGCCTGTCGATGGTGATGCTCTGCTGCAGTTCTTCAGAGTCCAGTCCGTACCTGTCCAGGTTGAGGCGCTTGCAGACGTTTTCAGCGAGAGTGCGGCTGCTCAGTATGCTGTAATACACATCCGCGCCGGACAGGCTCGGCATTCCGCTGGGCAGAGCAAAACCGGCGAGTTGGGCGAGCTGGGAACTGACGCCCATATTCGGTTGGTCGGGGAACAGGAGTCTGGTCTCGCCCTCATAGGTCCTGGGCATCAAAGCCAGTGCTATGCCGGCGAGCAGCAAAGTGACCACCGTCGTCAAGACGATGGTCCACTTGCGCCGCTTCAGTATTCTCAGATAGTCGAGAAGGCTGATCTCATCCATTGTGCATCACTACTGTCTCTGCAACAGGGAGTTCAAACTCAGGGCGGTAAACAGGAGTTGGACTCCATCCCGCCAGTTGCTCACGAATGCCTGAGGAACGAAGACGATATCCCCCGGCTCCAATTCGGGATTGCCCTTGGTCGAATCGCCGCGAATTGCGCCCTTGATATCGAACCTCATGATCTGGGGAGCTTCGACCGGGCCTCTGACGATGCTGACATCGGTCATTCTAGCTCGCTCGCTCGGTCCTCCTGCATCGCCCAGGTAGTCCACCGAGCCTCCGCCTCGGACTGTAGACGTATGCGCCGGGCCTCCGCACTTCGCCAAACACGTGGATCTTATCTGCGATAGCGGGCAAAATGAGTGAGTCGCCGTTGACCAGCGTCACATCCGCGGCCCCGTCGTTCGCCACGAGCAATCGCTCGAGATCGAGGGGAATCCTGCGGGCCTTCCCGTCCTCCACACGCTCGATCCGCGCCCGCTTGAGATCGGCCTGAGGAGTCACGCCGCCGGTGGCGGAGATGACATCGAGCACGGTCTGCCCGCGCTTGAGGAAGTATATCCCGGTCCTGTTCTCCACGTCGACCTCGGTAGTGCCCGGAGTCCGCTGATACACCCCATCGCCTTTGAACTCGCCGATCAGGCGGAGCATCGGCTGGAACGCCTCGATCGACGGAATGACGAGAACGTCGCCGGGCTGCAGGGAAGTCGCTTCGGACCCGTCTCGAAAATCGGCTGCGATCACCGACTTCTGCCCGTCTGCGTCGATCCGCTCGATGGACGCTCTGTTCAGGGCGGCCGCGGGCGTCGCCCCGAGTGAGAGCTTGATCAGATCCGGAACGCCGAACCGGCTGCCATTGAAGGGGGTCATCTCATAGCGCCCGGGACGTGTGACCTCTCCCTTGACCTCGACGTAATCCGTGACCGGCGGCACGTGGATCGAGTCGCCCGGTTCGAGCGGGATGTCGGCGTCGATGAGGCCGGTGATGGTCATCTTGTACAGATCGACGGTTCGCTGCTTCCCATCACGGGTCAGGGTGATGCGACGGGTCGATCCGGTCGGTTTGATCCCTGCCTGGAGAGCGGCGAGGCTAACGGTCGAGACGGCTGGAAGAACCTGCGGGCCGGGGTTTTTGACCTCGCCGCTGATCCAGACGTTGACCGTTCGGACCTGGGCGACCGACACGGTGACGTCGAACTGCCTGATGTACTTGCTCAGCTCGGCCCTGATCGCTTCCTCGAGTTCCGCGACGGTCCTGCCCGCCGCGGTGATCTTCCCAGCCAGCGGAAGGTTGACCTCGCCGCTGAGGGAAACGGTCACTTCATTCGCGTTCTCACCGGGCCCGGCGTTGGGACGAGCCACGTACTTGAGGGATGCCTTCCCCTGTACGTATATGCCGAGGGTGTCGCCGGCGCCGATGCGATAACCGTCCCTGGAGAGGACCGCCGGTATCCATTGTTCGAGATTCGTAATGGTGGAAAGCACTCTGTCGCCCGGCTTCTCGAGCATGGGCACAGGTACAGGGGCCGGCACGGCTGGAGCGACGGACATCTGTGCTTCGGCGGTAAGACAGACGCCGATCAGAAGCAGAGATACCAAGACTAGTGTGAGACTTACAGAGAACAGCCTAAGCATAGTTAGTAACACGAGCGAACGATGGCTGATGGAACGCGACCAATATAGCACGCGCTCGTGGGGGTGTCAACCGCTGTCCGGAGCCGAAAGCCATTCCGCACGGCTCACATCTGCCTGCCGAAGGATGCGGCTGAGCAGATCAGGGCTGATGGAACCGCGGTGGGGGTTTGGAATCGTCAGAACGAGATCACCCTTGGTCATGTACAGGTGCTTTCCCCCGGCATATGGCCCATCGAAACCCAGTCTCCTCAGCCGGAGGACCAACTCCCGCCATGACACGGGAATGAGCCTAGGCAACTTTGAACTCCTCGGGTGCTTTCAGTTCAACACCATCGATCGGCGGGATGGCTAGACCGCGAGACAGTCGAAAGAGTATCCATCCATCGAGTACCTCTGCCAGCTTCTCCCTGCACTCCTCAGAGGTTTTTCCGGTTGCCCAGACTCCCTTCAGTCCATCGATCTCTCCATAGAACGGCTCGTCATCGTGTATGGTCTCATATCTCGCCGTCCTCATGGCCGCTCGGACGTATTCAATGATCATGTAATTCCTCCAGACGCGGAAGGTCTCCGGATCAACGCTCGCCGGACCTCTTTGCGGCCTTCAGCGTATTCCTGAGAAGCATCGCGATCGTCATCGGGCCGACGCCGCCGGGGACCGGAGTGATCGCCGACGCCTTCCGCTCCGCTGCTTCGAATTCGACGTCGCCGACATCCTTGTCACGGCCTTCGACTTTGTTGTAGCCCGCGTCGATCACGATCGCGCCTTCCTTGATCATGTCGCCCGTGACCATCTCGGGCTTGCCGACTGCCGCTATGATGATGTCCGCCTGGCGGGTCATCTCCCCCAGGTCGCGCGTCCGGGTGTGGCATATGGTGACGGTCGCGTGGCGATTGAGCAGGAGGAGCGCGACGGGTTTGCCAAGGATGATACTCCGCCCGACGACAACCGCATGCTGTCCCTTGATCGGAAGGTCATAGCGGTCGAGCAGTTCGATGATCCCTGCGGGCGTCGCCGAAACGAACATCGGGTCGCCCGTCATCAGGCTTCCGAGACTGTGGCGGCTGATCCCGTCAACGTCTTTGTCGGGCGATACCGTGTCGAGTATGGCCTGCTCGTCGAGGTGCTTCGGGACGGGATGCTGGACCATGACGCCGTGAATGCTCGGGTCGGCGCTGAGTGCTCGGACGATCTCGACCACCTGCTCCTGCGAGGAGTCTGCGGGAAGCTCGTGCACGGTCGAGAGCATTCCTGCGGCGACGGCCGCTTTCTTCTTCATGCTGACGTAGACCTGGGATGCGGGGTCCTCGCCTACGATCACGACCGCCAGGTGCGGGGTGATGCCTTTGGTCGCGACGATCTCGGCCACTCCGGCCTTGATCTCCTCCCGAATCGCTTTCGAGGTTGCCAGGCCATCTAGGATGATTGCTGCCATTTCACTGTGCCTCCGGTTCAATATTCATCTCGCGCGCGAGTGCCCCCAGGACGCCATTGACGAACCTGCCGGACTCGGCCGTACTGTACTTCTTTGCCAGATCCACCGCTTCGTTTATCGATACACTCGCGGGGATGCCTTCCAGATAGACGATCTCGAAGATGGCCATGCGGAGAATGTTGCGGTCGACGGCCGGCTGACGTTGAAGCTCCCAGCCGACCGAGAGCCGCCTGAGCACCTCATCGATCTTCGCCAACTGCTCCATGACGCCCTCCACCAGTACGCGCGCGAAATCCGCAGAAACTCCATCTATCTCGATGTTCTCGATGGCGGTCTCGAGCGCTTCCTGGGGAGGAATGTGCGCTACGTCAATTTGGTAAAGAACGTTGATGGCCAGTTCCCTGGCCGCTCTTCTGCTCTTGTTGCCCACGTACTAGCTCCGATGCCGGATGTGGGGTTCTCTCACTCCCCACTCCGCATTCCCAATTCCGCATTCCGCATTCCGAACTACCCCGCGTCGTCCATGCACCGCTTGATGAAGCTGGTGGAGAGTTCGCCGCGCCGGTAGAATGCGTTCGCCATGATCTTCAGATGGAACGGTATGTTCGTCTTCAGTCCGGATATGTGAAACTCCTCCAGACAGCGGGTCATTCTGCTGATGGCCTCGTCACGGTCGCGGCCCCACACGATCAGTTTTGCGAGCAGCGAGTCGTAGTACGGCGGAACGGTGTACCCGGGGTAGATATGTGTATCGAGGCGCACACCGAGTCCGCCTGGGAAGAAGATCTCCTCGATCTTGCCCGATGAGGGGGCGAAATCCTTATCAGGGTCTTCAGCCGTAATGCGGCACTCGATTGCATGGCCGCTGATGCGCACGTTCTTCTGGCTGAGCGTGAGCTTCTCGCCCGCGGCGATCCTGATCTGCTCCTTCAAGAGATCGAGCCCCGTGACGAACTCGGTGACCGGGTGCTCGACCTGGATGCGTGTGTTCATCTCCATGAAATAGAAGTTGTTCTTCGAGTCGAGCAGGAATTCGACGGTCCCTGCGTTGGAGTATCCACAGGTTCTGGCCGCCTTGACCGCCGCCTCGCCCATCTTGGAGCGCAGGCTCGGGCTCACGGCGATCGACGGAGACTCCTCTAGCATCTTCTGGTGCCGCTGGTTCTGGACCGAGCACTCGCGCTCGCCGAGGTGAATCACATGGCCATGCTCATCGGCCAGGATCTGTACCTCGATATGACGCGGCTCCTCCAGGAACTTCTCCATGTACACGTCTGGGTTGCCGAACGCGGCCTCGGCCTCGGTCTGGGCGATCTTGAGGACGCGGGAAAGCTCCTCCTCGTTCTGAACGAGTCGGATGCCTTTGCCACCACCGCCCGACGAGGCCTTAATCATCACAGGATAGCCCATTCTGGACGCAAGCTTGAAGGCCTCCTGTTCGCCCTGGAGGATGCCCTTCGTGCCGGGGATTACCGGGACTCCGGACGATATCATCATCTCGCGGGCCCTGGCCTTGTCGCCCATTTTTTCGATGCACGACGGCTTCGGGCCGATGAACTTGATCTTGCAGGCCTCGCACGCCTCAGCGAAGCTCGGGACCTCGGAAAAGTAGCCGTACCCGGGATGGATGGCGTCGGCGCCCGTGATCACTGCCGCACTGATGATGTTGGGCGCGTTCAGATAGCTGTCCTTGCTGGACGGCGGACCGACGCAAATGGCTTCATCTGCGAGTCGCACGTGCAGGGAATCCGCGTCGGCCTGGGAGTAGACCGCGACGGTGGCGATCTTCATCTCATGGCAGGCGCGGATCACTCGGACGGCGATCTCTCCGCGATTTGCGATCAGAATCTTCTTGAACATCAGTGCTCCGAATGATCTATGGTCTATGGTCTATGGTCTATGGTTGATGGCGGAGGGATGCGCGGCTTCATCCGCCATCAACCATCAACCATCAACCATGCTATTCAGTACCCCTCATGCCCGGGAGTGCTGCATGACACTCGTCCGGTGGACGCATCGTAGGTATACTCCTTGCCTGAGATCGGGCACTTGGTGACCGCCGACATGCTCGGCCCCAGGTCCGCGAGCGAGGCCGGCACGCGGCCCTCCTCGCCGGACGACTTCTCCATCTCGATGGCGTTACGGATCTGGTTCAGGTTGTTCCGGCAGTCAACGCTTTCCGCCTGGCCGATCGGGGTATGTACCCGGTCCGGTCCGTTCTTGCCCTTGCCTCCACCGATGTAGCCAGGAAGGAGGAAGTATGCCGCAATGACGATGATCGCCACAACGACAACGATCTCGATGATCGCCCACTGACCGCGATTGTCTCTTAGCGCTCTCATCACGAGAGACCTCCCTCGGCGAACTATGCCGCATCGAAGCGGAAGAGCGACTGCCCATACTCCACGGGCAGGCCGTCCTCCACCAGGACTTCGGCGATGACTCCTTCACGCTCGGAGATGACGTCGTTCATCAGCTTCATGGATTCTATCGCGCCGACCGACTGACCTGCTTTGACGGCGACACCTTTTACCATCGAGTTGCCGGCGCTGTGGTAGATGCCGACCATCGGCGCCCTGACAAATGGGTCTGCGTCCACTGTCTCAGCGGGCTTTCCGGCTTCAGGCCGCGGCGGTTGGGCCTTCTCTGCCTGAGTTGGCGCAGATGCCACCGCGACCGGCTGCACTCTTGGCAGAGGCTTTCGCAGTCTGACCGTCGAGCCGTCCGCGGTCACCGCCAACTCGGATATCCCGGCCTCACGCACGATGCCGACCAGTTGCTCGATCTCTTCGATTTCCATTGACTTCTGACTCCTACATCTGCAATTCGAATACCGCGTACTCGATGGCTCTCAGGACATAGCTGACCAGGATGAGCCCGATGCAGATAATGAACAACCACTCAACCGCATTGGATATCGCAGTCGGGTTCAGCCAGGGACTGCTTGCGACCTGTTCGGGCGACGGACCGAACGAGACGGTTCCAGCGAATTGGTCGGTGAGCGTCAGTGCCTTTGCAAGCAGAGCCTTCACCGGCCTGAGATATATCCACAGCAGGAGCACGACCCCCGGGAATGCCAGGGGACTGAGCATCCTGTATTTCTGCTTCTGGTGCTCGGTGTACAGGAAGCACTGCCTGCACCGGGCTCTCTTCTGCGCGGGCGTCAGGTTCTTCGTGAGACCGACGCTCGCGCTGCTGTATCTCTGGTCGAAACCAGGTATTTTGCTGGTGTTGCTCCTCTGCAGTACCCGCAGGATCATGTTTTCGTCGCAGTAACAGCCGCTCTTGATCCTCCAGCAGGGCTTCCTTTGCTCGTAGGCCGTGCAGACCTTCCGGAGGTATTCGCGGCAGTACGGCATCTGCCAGCAGTACAGATAGAGTCGGCTCTTGGGAATCTCTTCCTTGGTCGCGGTTGCCCGGACCCTCTCGGCTTTCGGTGACCGGCTGACACCTCTGAGCTTCGCCCCGAAGTCCATCAGGATGAACGGCACGGCGATGATCAAGGCAACTACGCCCACCAGTTGGATCTGCCTGATCGCAAAGACGGCCAGTTCGCCGGCCTTCAAGGTCATCGTCTGGACCATAGGCCCGATCATGGCGGCAACTCCCCAGTAGAGCACCGCGCCGGCGATCAGCAGTAGATAGCCGAGGACCTCCTCGTAGTAGAACCTTGCGGATGCGCCGATGATACAGGAGATCCCGCCGTAACCGAGGACTTTGCACGCGAAGATGACGTTCTTGGCGATCTGGAAGCGCTCCGCCGGCGAGAGGTTCATCGCCTCGTCTATCCGCCCTGTGAACACTCCCCAGGCAACGTAGGCAATCCCGATGAAGAACGCGCCAGCGCCCCACGTAAACATCCGCTCGATGAGCGTGTAGACCGATTCCGGCATCCTGATGGGACGAGTCTTCTGTGGTCCTCTTGTCCCCATACCGAATCCTCCGGCTTCCAACCGTAGGGGAGGGCTTCAACGCCCTCCCGGCGGCGCTGGGGTTCTCCCTCGGGAGGGCGTTGAAGCCCTCCCCTACGGTTGGAAGACCCTACTTGGCGCGTTCCAGGTAGGCATCGGTGCGCGTGTCTACCTTCAGCCTGTCGCCGACATTGATGAAAAACGGCACCTGGATGACGGCCCCGGTCTCCAGAGTCGCCGGCTTCGAGCCACCGGATGCGGTGTCGCCTCGGACGCCCGGGTCGGTCTCGGTGACCTCGAGTTCGACGGTGATCGGGAGTTCCGCGCCGATCACACGCTCCTGATGGCTCAGCACGCTGACTTCCTGGCCCTCCTTCAGGTACTTCGCCGCATCCCCGAAAGATGACTTCTCGACCGCGATCTGGTCGAAGGTCTCGTTGTCCATCAGGTGATACTCGCCGTCCTGGCTGTAGAGGAACTGCATCGGCCTGCGTTCGAGGATCGCCTGATCCATCTTCTCGCCGGCTCGCCAGGTCTTGTCGACGACCGCCCCGGTTCGGAGGTTTTTGAGCTTGCTCCGGACGAACGCGCCGCCCTTACCCGGCTTCACGTGCTGGAAGTCCACTATCGTAAAGATGTCTCCATCGAGAATAATCGACAGACCGTTCCGAAAATCACTGGTATCCATCAGGCAAAGAATCCTCCCATCGGGTCGCTGACGAACGGTGCATATCCGCTCGGGATGCAGCAAATTATAGCATATCGGACGGGCATTGACAACTTCGGCGGGTCGGGCTATAATCGGAGTGGTGTATGATTTGTATGAAAGTTCATACAAATCCGAAAGAGGTGATTGTTTTGGCGGAACCCAAAGTCTGCAAGACAGGCATGGACGAATGCTTCTTCGGGACGGTGAACGTCGGCGAGCGCGGTCAGGTCGTCATCCCGGCGGAGGCTCGGAAGAGGCTGGATATCCATACCGGCGACAAGCTGGTTATCATGAGCCACCCCAGCGGTCACGGGTTCATGCTGTTCAAGGTTGGGGCGATGCGGGAGTTCCTCGACTATCTGGCAGCCGGATTGAGCATGGCAGAGGCCGGCGGTAACGACCCGGAAACCTAGAATGAAGGACGAACCATGAAGAGAATGACGTTTTCTGACGGGATGCTGATTCGCGAGGCATGTGCCTGCTTGATTGTCGCCCTGCTCGCGATAGGCGCGCCGGTCTGCGCAGAGGTGATGACTCTGGAGCAGAGCGTGCAGTACGCGCTGGAGCACAACCCGGTCGTCGGTATTGCCGGCGAGAATATCAAGAGGTCGAAGGCACTGGTCGACCAGGCCTTGTCCGCGGGGATGCCCAAGGTTGATCTCACGGGCACTTACACCCGGTTGGACCAGGTTTCCTCGGTGTCGTTCGGCGGCAATTCGGTGAAGCTGAACTCGCTGGACAGTCAGTCCGCCGACTTGTCCGTGAAGCAGCCGATCGATGTGTTCGGTATCGTCAAGACAGGACTCCACGCCGCGAAGTTGAACAAGTCTTCAGTCCAGTATGAATACGATCAGGTGCGGAACGACACCACGCTCAGCGTCAAGGAGGCATACTACTCCGTCCTCAGGGCACAGCAGTTCCAGGGAGTCCGGGCCAGGCAGGTCGAGCAGCTCGAGGCTCACCTCAAGGATACTCAACTGAATCTCAAGGCCGGCACAGCCGCTCCATTCGACGTGCTGAGGGCCGAGACCGAGGTGGCCGACGCCAGGCAGGGCTTCATCACGGCGCAGAACGGAGTCGCACTCGCCAAAGCTGGGTTCAACAACACACTTGGTCGCAGTCTCGATGCCCCGGTCGAACTCGAGGAACCGGGACAGCCGCAGTTCATTGATCTCCAGCTCGCGCAGGTCCTCGATTCCGCCGCCGCCGCGCGTCCGGAGGTGCTCAGGATGCAGTCACAGCAGGGATTCACCAAGGATTTGGTGCAGATTGCCAGGAAGAGCGGCAAGCCTCAGATAAACCTGCTCTGGACGATGAACCAGAACCTGACGACCACCGTATTCAACCCGAGGCCGAATAGCTGGAGAGCGCTTGCGACGATCTCGATGCCCCTCTACGACGGCGGGAAGACCAGAGCCGCGGTCGACCAGGCGAAATCCGAAGAGGCAAGCACCACGTTCGGGTACGAGCAAACGCTGTTGGGAGTGAAGCTCGATGCCCAGCAGGCATACCTCAGCACCAACGAGGGGCGGGAGAAGATCGCCGTCGCAGAGAAGGCGCTCGAGCAGGCCCGGGAGAGCATGCGCCTTGCGGAAGTCCGTTACAGGGCGGGGGTCTCCACGCAGCTCGAGCTGTTTGACGCACAGACGGCCCTGACCCAGGCGGAGACGAACCATGTGAACGCGGTGTATGATTACTACACGGCGATGGCGCAGCTCGAGAAGGCGGTCGGCGGACCGGATCAGATGGCGAAGTTGATCGGGTCGGCGGCGGGCACGTAGGGGCGAAGCATTGGCCCACCGGATAGATGCCAACCCCACGGCCTGGTCGCCAATGCTTCGCCCGGATACGACCAGGCGTAAGATGGGAACTCACGATGCCTGACATAGTACTCGAAACAATGAGTCTTACCAAGGATTTCGGCGGCCGACGCGCGGTCGACGACTTGAGCCTGCAAGTGCGCGCCGGGGATATCTACGGCTTCCTCGGCCCGAATGGCGCAGGGAAGAGCACCACCATCCGCATGCTTGTCGGCCTCGTCAGGCCGACGCAGGGCTCGTCGCGGCTGTTCGACACCGATGTTCAGGTCGAGCACAAGAAGGCGCTCGGGCGGATCGGGGCGCTGGTGGAGTCGCCGAGCTTCTACATCTACCTGTCAGCGCGGGAGAACCTGAGGATGCTGTCGCGGCTCTCCGGGACATGCACGGATCAGCGGATCGATGAGGCGCTCGATCTCGTCGGACTGCTGGATAGGGCGCGCGACAAGGTGAGGACGTTCTCTCACGGGATGCGTCAGCGGCTCGGGATCGCTCAGGCGCTCCTGCCCGACCCGGAACTGATCGTCCTGGACGAGCCGACGGTTGGCCTCGATCCCGAGGGGATGAAGCACGTGCGCGAGTTGATCCTTCACCTGGCGAAGGATTGTGGCAAGACGGTCTTCCTTTCGAGCCATCTCCTGCACGAGGTGGAGCAGGTCTGCTCGCGGGTCGGCGTCATCAACCGGGGCGCGCTTGTCGCCGAGGGGGATGTCTCTACGCTGCTCCGAGCTGAGTCCGGGCTGATCGAAATGCGAGTCGGTGATCCGGATCGGACGGTGCAGTTGTTGGATTCGATCCCGGATGTCAAAGTCGTGGGTCGGGAGGGGGACACACTGTCCCTTCGAATCCCGCCGGACCTCGTGCCGGGGTTGAACCGGGCGATCGTGCAGGCGGATATCGATCTGTATTCGGTGGCCGCGAAGGCGACGAGCCTCGAGGATTTCTACCTGAACCTCGTTCAGGAGGATGCTGATGCTGCTGAGAATCGAATTTCTGAAACTCTGGCTTAAGCCCAGAACATATATCGGTTTCGCGGGAATGGCGGCGGTCATCGCGCTGATGTTCCTCGCGATGAAATTCGGCCATCCATTCCGGCACATGGAAGCGACTCTCGAGCAGCGAGGTTTCATCGTTGCAGGCACGTTCCTCAATGCAGAGTTTGTAGTGCATCACCTGATCCGTGGGGTAGTTCTTCTGTTCCTTCCGCTGTTCTCGGCGATGGTGTTCGGAGACCTGATCGCCTCCGAAGCAGCGGACGGAACGATGCGTACGATGCTCTGCCGGCCGGTCAGCAGGATCGCCGTCGGAATTGCGAAGTACCTGACAGGCATCGGATATGTGCTGGCGCTCACATTTGGGACCGGGATCGCGGCGTTTCTGGCGGGCTGGCTGGTTTTCGGCAAGGGCAACCTCGTCTCCGTTGAAAGCGGGATGTGGATATTCACGGAACAGGAGGCCATTCCAAGGCTGATTGCGGCCTACGGGCTGGCTGCGGTTTCGGCGCTGGCGGTCGGAAGCATCGCGTTTGCGCTGTCGAGTTTCCTGTCGAACGCCGGCGGCGCGATTATCGGAGCGATGGTCGTGCTGTACGGGCTGAGGATCATCAGCCTCATGGACTATTTCGAGTCGATCCAGCCGTATCTGTTCACGAGCTATCTCGACTCGTGGGAAGGCCTGTTCGTCACTCCGATCCTGTCCGCGGACATATGGCGCTCGGCAGGAGTGACGCTGACATACTCGGTCGTGTTCTGTGCGGTGGGACTGGCCATCTTCCGGCGTAAGGATGTTCTATCATGAAGAGAGGATTGCGGATCTGGATGCTCGCCGCCTTGGTGCTCGCATCGGGCGGAGTTTACGCGCGCACGATGACCGCGCAGGAGATCGTCAATCGCGCCGCCGACGAATATGACCGCGTCAAGGACTACACGGTCGATGCAAAGGTGGCAGTCAGCGCGCCGGATGTCCATGTGCCGGTGACGAACGTCAAGGTCTATTTCAAGAAGCCGGACAAACTGCACGTCGAGAGCAAGAGCGGTTTCGCCGTCCTTCCCAAGCAGGGATTGGTCGCCGGGAACCCGCTCCGCAACCTCGTGAAGAACTCGGGGTTGAGTCTCGCGGGTTCGGAGCGCGCTCTCAATCGGGACTGCTATCTGATCAAGGCGGTGCTCGATCAGGGCGGCGGCCAGACTGCGCGGGCCAGGATCTACATCGACAAAGAGCGCTGGGTCGTCGTCCAGATGTTTGTGGACGCCCGCACCGGGCCGTCGCTCAGGCTCAGCATCTGGTACTCGCGGATCGGCGGCAAGTACTGGATGCCGTCGAAATCGCTGGCGGTGGTCGAGTTCCCCAGAATGCAGATGGATCCTGACGCGAGGAACAAGGTGACGGAGGACAAGACAAAGCCCTCCAAGCCGAGCACCGTCACGGTACAGTTCTCGAACTACAAGATCAACGTTGGGTTGAGTGACAAGATATTCCGGAAGAAGACATGACAGTTCGACCGCCGTTGGGGATGGAGTTGGACTCCATCCCCCTTAGTGGGCGGGGATGGAGTCCAACTCCATCCCCAACGGCGGTCGAAGTCAAAGAAGGAGCAGCCAGGTGAGAAGAACAGCCATAATCGCAGCTATAATCCTGATGGCATTGGTTTTCGTGGTCATGGGCACGATGCGCAAGAAGCCCAAAGAGAAGCCGAAGCCCGATGCCGGCGTTTCAGTCCAGGTCGGATACGCGCGGACGGGCAACATGGCCCTGACCATCGATGTGTCCGGGAGCATCAAGGCCCTCAAGGCGGTGGAGGTCTCCGCGAAGACCACCGGCCGAGTCGTGTCGGTCCCGTTCCGCGAGGGCGACGTCGTCCGCGCGGGACAGGTCGTTGTCCAGCAGGACACATCCGACCTGCGAGCGCAGGTCCGGCAAGCCGATGCAGGCGTGCAGGCGGCGCGCGCGAGGCTGTCACAGGCGATGACCTCGGAGAGCGTGTCGGATACGCAGACCGAGGCGCAGATCGCGTCGGCCAGAGCAGCGCTCGAGGGCGCCAAGGCGCGTCTGCAACTCATCAAGAGCGGCGCGCGCACTCAAGAGAAAGCCCAGGCCGAAAGCGCGGTCGCGTCGGCGAAGGCGGCTTTCGAGAACGCCAAGTCCAACCGCGACCGGATGCGCTCGCTGTTCCTGGAGGGAGCCCTGAGTCCGCAGCAGATGGACCAGGCGCAGACCCAGTATGAGGTCGCGTCGGCCCAGTACGAGAGCGCCAAGCAGCAGCTCAGTCTGGTGCAGGAGGGCGCTCGCCCTGAGGAGGTCCAGGCCGCGGAGAACCAGGTTCAGCAGGCCGAGGAAGCCCTCAGGATCGCCCGGACCGGCAAAGTAAACAAGGCCCTGCGGCTGGAAGACATCAAGGCGGCGAAGGCCGGACTCGCTCTGTCCGAGGCCACCCGCGCATACGCGAGACAGCAGTTGGCCAATGCGTCGATCAAGGCCCCGATCACCGGCACGGTATCGAGTCGCATGACCGAGCCCGGCCAGATGGCAAACTCGGGCAACACGTTGATCGAACTGGTGGCGCTCAACACGGTCTATTTCGATGCGACTGTCTCCGAGATGGACATGCACAGGATCAGGATCGGCCAGCCGGTCAAGGTGCTGATCGACGCGCTTCCCGGCAAGACGTTCATGGGCAGCGTGCTCAAGATCCTGCCGACCGCCGAGCAAGGCAGCCGGCAGTTCCACGTCTGGGTCGCGGTGCCCAACAGGGGCGGAGAGCTTAGGCCGGGTATGTTCTCGCGAGGAAGCATCCAGATCGACGAGCACAAGAACACAGTGGTTGTGCCGAAGGACGCTGTCACTATCAGCGGGGACGGGTTCTCCGTGTATGTCGTATCGCAGTCGAAGGCGCGTCTGCAGCAGGTCACCCTCGGGTTCACAACTAGAGAGGAAGTGGAGATACTGTCCGGCGTCTCAGTGGGCGATGAACTCGTCGTGCTCGGCCAGGACAGACTCTCCGATGGAGTGAAAGTAAATGTGGCTGACTAACCTAGCGATCAAGCGACCTGTAGTCATATTGATGCTGTTCATGGCGCTCGCGGTTCTGGGCATCAAGTCCAGGTCCGAGATGCCGCTTGACCTGAACCCGAAGGTCGATCTGCCATATGTCGTCATCTCGACCGTTTACCCCGGCGCGGGCCCTGAAGAGATCGAGACACTCGTCTCCAAGCCGCTCGAGGATGCGATCGGATCGGTCAACGGCCTGAAGAACATCACGTCGAATTCCCAGGAAGGCGTATCTATCGTCCAGTTGGAGTTCGAACTCGGGACGAACCTCGACGTGGCGATCTCAGACGTCCGAGGCAAAGTTGACGGCGCGCGGCGGGCTCTCCCTGATGATACCGACAGTCCTGTCATCCAGAAGATCGACGTCGGCGCGCAGCCGATCCTCTACATGGGCATATCGAGCAAGCGCCCTCCCCGCGAGCTGCGTGAACTCGTCGACGATGTCGTCAAGGACCGTCTGGGAAAGCTGAAGGGTGTGGCGTCGGTCAACGTTACCGGCGGCGAACAGCGTCAGATCCAGGTCAACGTGGACAAGAACCGTCTGGAGGCTTACGGACTCTCGATCAGCCAGGTATCGCAGGCATTAACCGCGGGGAACCTCAACCTCCCGAGCGGACGGATCAAGGAAGGCGGGCGGGAGTACGCCGTGCGGGCCGTCGGTGAATTCGCCAGCGTGGACGAGATCCGCAACCTCAAGATCAACGTTCCCGGAGTCGACAAGGGGCCGAACCGCGTGCTGATGATCGGCGACATCGCCGAGGTCAAGGACAGCGTCGCCGAGCGCGAGGAGAACACGCGGCTCGAACGTCAGGACAGTGTGGGCATCACGGTCCAGAAGCAGTCGGACGCCAACACCGTCGATGTGGCCGATGCGGTCAAGAAGGAACTCGCCGGCATGGCGTCGATCCTCCCCGCCGACGTCAAGATCGCGATATCGATGGACCTGTCGAATAACGTAAGAGAGGCAATCGCTGACGTTAACACGAGTCTCTGGCTCGGGGCGCTCCTGGCGGTACTGATCGTCTTCCTGTTCCTGCACAACCTCAGGGGTACATTCATCGTCGCGATCGCGATCCCGACATCCATCGTGGCGGCATTCATCCCGATCCGGTTCGCCGGCTTCACCATGAACACAATGGTCATGCTGGCGCTCTCACTGGCGGTCGGCATCCTTGTGGACGACTCGATCGTCGTATTGGAGAACATATACCGTCACCTCCAGAAGGGAGAAGCGCCCGCCGAAGCAGCGCTCAACGGCCGGTCGGAGATCGGACTCGCGGCGATTACCATCACGATGGTCGATGTCGTCGTATTCCTGCCGATCGCGTTCATGGGCGGCATCGTCGGGCAGTTCTTCAAGCAGTTCGGCATCACCGTCGCGGCTGCGACCCTCTTCTCGCTCCTGGTGTCGTTCACCCTGACGCCGATGCTCGCGTCCAGATGGTACCGCAAGCATGAGGATGTCGAGGCCAAGAAGGGCTTCTTCAAGAAGTTCGACGAGTTCTACCACATGCTCGATATCAGGTATCGCGGCGTGCTGTCCTGGGCGCTCCGTCACCGTTGGCAGGTGATCACGATGGGCTTTGTGCTGTTCATAGGAGTCATGATGACCGCGGGCCCGAAGCTCGGATTCGAGTTCTTCCCGCAGTCCGACCAGGGGCAGGTCGGCGTCACCGTCGAGATGCCCACCGGCACTTCCCTGGTGGCAACTGATGCCGTGGTCAGCCGCGTCGAGGACATCGTCGAGAAGATCCCCGAGGCGGAGCACGTCTTCACAAACGTCGGCTCGACTCACGGCGGCGGCATCATGAGCGGCGGCGCATCGGGCGCGAACTACGGCCAGATAACCGTCTCCCTCCATGAGAAGGAAAGCGTCATGGACCGTTTCCTTCGCCCGATCATGCGGGGCAAGCGCAAGAGAGTCCGTCTCGATACCGAGATCGCGGAAGAAGTCCGGGAGAAGGTGAAGAACATCGCTGGCGGACGCATCACGGTCACAGCGGTCTCCGGCATGGGAGGCGGCTGGTCACCCATCGATATCGAGCTTACCGGCGAGAACATGAATGAGATGAACGCCGTCGCGCAGAAGATCAAGGGCATCGTCGCCTCGACCGAGGGCACCTTGAACCCCGACGTGTCATGGAAGGTTGGAAAGCCTGAGATCCAGGCGACCGTCGATCGAGAACGCGCCGCCGAGCTGGGATTCACCGCGGGACAGATCGCATCGGCTCTCCGCACGTCCATCGAAGGAAGCACCGACACTCACTACCGCGAGAACGGCAAGGAGTACGACATCCGGGTGCGCCTGAACGAGTTCGACCGCTATGACCTCTCGGATGTCGGGCGGGTGGTCGTTGGTGCGAACAACGGAATGCCGGTCTTCATGCAGGACGTTGCGAAGATCACGCCGGACACCGGCCCGACCAAGATCGAGCGTAAGAACAGGCAGAGGAAGGTGTCGGTCACGGCGGGAGTCCTGCCCGGGTATCCGCTCGGAAACGTGCAGAACGTGCTCACGAAGAAGCTGGAGTCCGTTCCGATGGGCAACGTTCAGCTCCACTGGGGCGGGCAGGCGGAGATGATGAAGGAGAGCTTCGGGTACATGTTCGGCGCGATGTTCCTTGCCATCCTGCTCGTCTACATGCTGATGGCGGCGCTCTTCGAGTCGCTGTTCAACCCGTTCATCATCATGTTCAGCCTACCGATGGCTCTCATCGGCGCGATCCTGGCACTCGTCATGACGGGCGAGACGATGAGCATCGTCGCGATGATCGGGTTCATCATGCTGATGGGCCTGGTCACCAAGAACGCGATCCTGCTGGTCGACTACACGAATACCCTCCGCGAGGAGGGAATGGACAGGCTGTCGGCGATCCTTCAGGCCGGACCGACGAGACTTCGTCCGATCCTGATGACGACATTCGCGATGATCGGCGGCATGCTCCCTACCGCCTTGAAACTCGGACGTGGCTCGGAGACGCGCGCTCCGATGGCGATCGCGGTCATCGGCGGACTGATCATCTCCACGATGCTGACGCTCATCGTGATTCCGACGTTGTATACCATCTTCGACGACGCGGTGACAAAGCTCCAGCGACGGAAGGACAGGCTTCTCGGCCGCTTCGCCGCTCCGTCCGAGCCGAGTGACTCACATGCGGACTAGATGAAAGCCGGGACGCGGAAAACGATGTTGGCGCGGGAAGACGATGTTGGGGCGGGAGTGGAAGACGGTGTTGGGGCGGGAGTTGTACTCCCGCCCCTTCTTGTTACATGCGAGTCCGAGGGTCCATCACGCCGCGAGGGCGACGATCCTGCCTGCCGAGAGCCTCTCTGCGACTTCGGCGACCATGCGAGCGACGACGCTGTCGGGTTGCAGAAGCACGAAGGGTTCACCACGTTTCTGAGCCGCGAGAAGGGCGTCCTCAGGGATCGTCGGCACTACGCCTATGACATCGAGTCCGAGTTGGCGGCTGATCTCAGAGACCGCCATCCCGGAGACCTGCCCCGGCCGATTGACGACCAGGGCACCGACGCGATCCGTCGCCACTCCCCATGAGGCGAGCAGTCCCGATGCGGCAAGTCCCGCCGCGATGCAGATCGGATCCCCGGCGGTCACCAGGACTATGTAATCGCACCGCTTCGCAACCGCCTGATTGCATGTCGATGGATGGTTGCACATCTCCACCAACACGTGGCTTGCCATGCCCGCAATGATGCCCATCGTCGCCTCCACCTGCTCCGGCTCCAGGTCATGGTACTCATCAACCGCTTGTGGGCCGTAGACTATGCGCAGACCCGATGAGTGGTTGGTAAGCAGCGCTCCGATCTCCCTGACGCCGATCTTGTCGGCCGGGACATCGGAGAGGCGGCTCAGGTTCTGGGTCTTTGCTCCTCCGAGCTGCGCCGAGAACGTGCCGTAGTGCGAGCGCATCTCAGCCGCGATCACCGACTTCCCCTGCGAGGCCAGCGCCGCCGCCAGGTTGAGGACCGCAGTCGTGGTCCCTACTCCACCCTTTGCGCCCATGAAGCCGATCAGCCTGCCGTGTTCGGCCAGATGCACAGGTATACGAGTCTGCGCGTTCTGCCGCACGATCGAGTAGCGGATCGAACGGGAGAGAGTCGCTCCATCCACCTGACCTTTGATCAAGTAGTCCTGTGCGCCCGCTTCGACCGCTTTGACTGCAAGCGTCTCGTCATGCAGCCCAGTGAGCACCACGATGGGTACATCCGGGGCCGACTCATGGACGGCTGAAAAGGTACTGAATCCTGCGCTGTCCGGCAGACTCAGGTCCAGCAGTATGACCTCGAACGATCCGTCCTCCAGCAGCTTCAGCGCGCCGGCGAGGCTCTCAGCGTCCGCGAACTCCAAGTCATTCGCCGGCTCATCCCTGAGCAACTCCTTGAGCAAGCGCGCGTCTGCGGGATTGTCCTCGACCAGCAGGATTCGCATCGGTGTGATATCCATTGTATTCATCCTTCCGGCAGCCTGACGACACCCAGCCAGAAATCCGCCAGCAGCTTGGTTATCCCCGTGAACTCAATGAAGTCCAGGGGCTTGGTTATGAAACAATTCGCGCCCAGGTTATATGTCATGCGGATATCTTCCTCGGCCTGCGAACTGGTCAAAATGATGACCGGAATGCGTTTGAGGCTGGGGTCGGACTTGATCTCCGACAGCACCTGTCGTCCGTCCTTCCGTGGCAGGTTCAGGTCGAGCAGAATCAGACTCGGCCGCGGGGCGCTTTCATACTCCCCGGTCCTGTGCAGAAACATCATTGCCTCTTCGCCGTCTGTTACAACGCTGATCTCCTCCACGATATCCGTTCCCCTGAAAGCTTCCTTCATGAGGCGCACATCAGCCCCATTGTCCTCCACCAACAGCAGTACCTTGATGCCATGATCGGTGTGCGTCCGGAGCATTGTTCACCCTCCGCGGAAATGAGCATATCATAGTCAGAGGCGAATTCATACAATCACCACATACCCAGAATTCAATGATATTATGGCTGCTTCGGTGTGGTTCTCGATTGCGGGCTGGATGGCGAGGCTTCGTCTCAGGACTTGACGAAGAGCTGGTTCAGAACGTCCACGACGCCGGGGGTGAAACGTGCGATCGCTTCCGCCTGCTCGACCTGGCGGAACGCTTCGACTGTTCCGGTGAGCGAGACAACGCCGTCCTTCACCTTGAGATCGATACCCTGATCCTTGATGAGCGTATTTCGCCGGAACCGACTGGTGATATCCATAGCTATCTGAGCGTCGGTCCGCTCGATGGTAGGCTTCACGGTGATATTGTTGCGGACATCGACGACACCGGTGGTGAGTCCCGTCAGGAATCCCGCGACCTGCTTGGGGTAGCTGCTCGGGAGAGTGCCGGTCAGCGTGACCACGCGGTCGGTGACGGCCAGCTTGATCTTGTCGGCGGTATCCTTGCCCAGGTTGGTCTTCAGGTCATCGCCAACGGCCTGCAATATCTCCCTGTCCGTGCGCGCCTCGGGAGGCAGTACCTTGACCCCGTCAACGACCTCCTTCACGCCGACGGTCCGACGGGCCATGTCGGCGGCGGTGCGTTTCTGGGCGAGGGTCGGCACTGTTCCCGCCAGCTTGACGATGCCCTTCTCGACCGTCATGGTGACCGGGATACCCTTGATGCGCTTCTGTATGACATCCTTGATCTGCGCGTCGGGCGACTGCGCGCAGAGCGATCCGGCGACCAGCGCGATCAGGATGATGAGTGCGATTGAGCGGACCATGAAACGCCTCCTGTCGAGTATGGTTTACCCGTCATGGAAGATAATGAAAAGTGCACCGTTCGGGAGGGAGTTGGACTCCCTCCCGCAAGACTACACCGGGAGTTGAACTCCCCCATCCAGGCCTGCGGGCGGGAGTCCAACTCCCTCCCGAACAGCGGTTCTCCCATTCCCCATCAACCATGAACCATTAACCATCTCCCATCCCCCCCGCGATCCATCCGGTCGAGAACGCCGCCTGAAGGTTGAAGCCGCCCGTCGTGCCGTCGATGTCGATCACCTCGCCGCTGAAGAAGAGCCCCTTGACCAGCTTCGATTCCATCGTCTTGGGATCGATCTCCTTCGTGGAGACTCCGCCCGCGGTCACGATCGCCTCCTCGGCCGGGCGCGCGCCGGTGATCGTGAACTTGTAGCCGAGCAGCATGTCGATGATCCGCTTGCGCTGGACGGCGGTGATCTTGTTGAGCGTGACATCGCCCGAGATGCGGCTGACCTCGGCGAAGACAGGGATCATCTTCCTGGGAAGCAATTCCGGCAGGTAGTTCATGTACTGGGTCGTGCGCGTAAAGTCGGCAAGGAGTCGAGCCTCGAGCTTTTCGCGGGTGAGGCCCGGCTTGAAGTCGATGCGGAGTTCGACGCTCGACTTGTCCTCGATCCTGGCGTAGAGCTTGCTGAGCGTCAGGATGATCGGCCCGGAGACGCCGGTGCTCGTGAAGAGCATCTCGCCCAACTCGCGGCCGACGCGCTTCCCGTTAGCATGGAGGGCCGCTTCCACGTTGCGAAGACTGAGCCCTTCCAGTCGCTCGACGTATCCCTCAGCGACATCGAGCGCCGAAAGCGACGGCACGGGCGGAATGATCGTGTGGCCGACCTCCGCCGCCATGCGGTATCCGTCGCCGGTCGAGCCGGTCGCGGGATAGGTGATCCCTCCCGTCGCCAGGATCACGGCATCGGCGCTCATCGTCCCGCCGAAGACATCGACGCCCTGGACGCGTGGGATTGCTGATCCGGATTCCGGATTCTGACTCCTGACTCCTGACTCCTGACTCCTTGCCAGTCCCTTCGCCGTCGTGCCCAGCCGTATATCCACCTTCAGCTCACGGAGCCAGCGTTCGAGCGCATCGGCGACATCGGACGCGCGGTCGGACTTCGGGAAGACTCGCCCTCCGCGTTCGACCTTCGTCGGGACGCCGAGTCGGTTGAGCAACTCGATCAGGTCGTTGTTGGAGAACCGGGAGAACGCGCCGTAGAGGAACTTGCCGGTCGGGCCGAATGCGGCGACGAACTCCTCGATAGCGGCGGTGTTGGTGAGGTTGCCGCGTCCCTTGCCGGTGATCCGGAGCTTCTTGCCGAGGACGCTGTTCCGCTCCAGCAGCACGACTTTCGCGCCGCACTCCGCCGCCCGCCCCGCCGCGAGCATCCCGCCCGCCCCACCACCGATGACGATTACTCTTGCCACTATTCACCTCAAGTCAGGATAACCACAGAGACACGGAGGACACGGAGAAAGGCTCAGCGATTCACTCCGGCCACGATGTCGCCCTTGCTGTCAGCATGGACCCGGTGCTGATACCCAGGTCCCATTGGCTCGTTCGGAGCGGGAACCACAACGACGGTCAGATGTGACCTCGATCTCGCAGTGTTGGTGCGAGGCGCTGGCTTCGTGGATATTGGTGTGCCTCCGTCGTCCACTCCGTCAGGGCCGATGCTGTATAGCATGTACCTTTCGCCTTCGATCCGGTAACGCAAGGGAGCATCGCCGGCGAACGGGTCGTTCGGGACGGCGCTGAGGTAGTCCGGCACCAGATAGCTCAGGTCGTCGGGATATGCGCCGTGATCGAGCCAGTACGCACGGAGGGTGAGAGCCACCGCCAGAAATGCCTTCTGCGTCGCGCCGTTGTCCACTGCAACCCTTGGCTCGGACCGCGCGTCGAAGCCCATGTAGTACGTGATCAGTTTGCCCCTGACTTCGGGCTGCTGCTGAGCCTTCGAGAAGGGCATCCGCGCGAGCGTGACCTGTGAATCCACATAACGCTCGTGGTCCAGGAACAGTGCCTCCCTATTCCTCGGAAGAAGGCGCATCATCGCACCCATGAACGCGAGCCATCCTTGATCCGTCGTGTACACGCCCGCGACTATGTACTTCCACAGGGGATTGAGGCAGTACTGCAGGAGTTGACGGTGCTCTACTCTTCGCTCGTCCTCAATGGTCTCGGCGAACGACCAGCTTCTACGGTACGAACTCTCCGCCCGACGTGCCAGAGTCCTGGCGCTCTCGGCATCCAGTCGGTCAATGATCTCACCAGATTGCGAGAGTCCGATGGCTTCCACCGCTCGTCCGACTAACGAGTCTATCACCAATCCTCCGCGGGGCAGGTCTGAACCGAGGTGGATGGCATCCAGCAGGCTGCTCATCGCTCCAGCCGGATCACCCTCGGCGGATCGGAGTTCGGATTCCATCCGGAGGAGTTGCGCCAACCGTCTGCATCCAAACTTGGCCGTGATCTCGGAGTCCGAAGGCATCAGATCCGGCGGGACAAGGAATCCGGATGGTACCAGGAACTCGTGCTCGAACCCGCCCCGAAGCATCCGAAGCGCCTCTGAGTTCCGTTCGACGATCGACCGCTTCTCATCTACTGTGTACTCATCGGCTTCCTCGTCATGGGGCCTGGGAAGCGGGTCATCGGTGAGCAACTCATGTGCGGCGCGGTAGAAGTCAAATGCATTCGGTGATGGAACTGGTCGGTTGTCCATTATGGTTGATTCCTCCGAAACCCCGAGTACGAGTACGAGTAGGATTCACGACGGCGAGTGAAAGCCCTACCCCTTGATGACCTCGCCGGCGCGGATCTTCTTCAGGTAGCGGCGGAGGTCGCGGGACTCCTTGATCGCGTCGGGGAGCGCGTCCATGACCTGGTTCAGCAGCCCGAAGAGATCGGGGCTTGCGCCATCCACGATCATGCGGTCCGGCATGAACACGGTCCCCGCGATCTTGCGCCTCATGAGCACGCATACGTCCGAGTCGAGCCGGATGCCGCCCGCGAATCGGACGATCACCTGACGATGCTCGGTCACGATCGAGCCCACGCCGACCTCGAAGGCCCGCAATCGCAGCCGGAGCAGATCGAGCGAGTTGCTCACAGGACTCGGCAGGTCGCCGAACCGGTCGCGCAGTTCCTCCTCGAGCTGATCCACGTCCTTCGGCTCGCGGACCGAGGTCATCTTCTTGTAGAAGGTCATGCGGACGCTCTCCGAGTCGATGTAGCTCGACGGGATGTGCGCGTCCATCGAGAGATCGGCGGGCGGAAGCTCGAACGTGTCCGGCTCCTCGCCCTTGACCTCACGGACCGCCTCCGCGAGCAGTTGACAGTACATGTCGAATCCGACCGACGACATCTGCCCGTGCTGTTCCGCCCCGAGCAGGTTGCCCGCGCCCCGGATCTCGAGGTCGCGGATCGCGATCTTGAACCCCGAGCCGAGTTCCGAGAACTCCTTGATCGCCTGAAGTCGCTTCTCGGCGATGTCGGTCATCATACGGTTCGCCTTGAATAGCAGATACGCATACGCCTGCCGGTCCGAGCGGCCGACCCGTCCCCTGAGCTGATAGAGCTGTGCGAGCCCCATGCGGTCGGAGTCGTTGACGATGATCGTGTTGACGTTCGGGATGTCGAGCCCGCTCTCGATGATCGTGGTGCAGACCAGGACGTCGAACTGGTGCTCGTAGAAGTCGAGCATCACCTGCTCCAGTTCGTCCTCCGACATCTGGCCGTGCCCGACCCTGATCCGCGCGTATGGCACGAGCTTCCGCAGGTGATCGGCGATGTGCTCGATGTTTTCGACACGGTTGTGGACGAAGTAGATCTGCCCGTCGCGGTCGAGTTCGCGCAGGATCGCGTCCCGGATCAGCTCGTCGTCTGACTCGCGGCAGTAAGTCTTGATCGGCATGCGTCCCTCAGGCGCGTTGTTGATCACGCTCATGTCACGGATGCCGGAGAGCGACATGTGGAGCGTGCGCGGAATCGGCGTGGCGGTCAGGGTTAGTACGTCGACCGTCCGCTTCATCTGCTTCAGCCGCTCCTTGTGGGTGACGCCGAACCGCTGCTCCTCATCGACGACCAGCAGCCCGAGGTCGCGGAACTCGATGTCCTTCGAGAGCAGCCGGTGCGTGCCGATGACGATATCCACTTCGCCGGTCTTCAGGCCATCGACCGTCTTCTTCTGCTCGGCCTTACTCCGGAACCGGCTGAGCATCGCGACGTTGACCGGATACGCGGCAAGTCGCTCCGTAAATGTGTTGTAGTGCTGTTGCGCCAGGACCGTCGTCGGCGCGAGGATGGCCGCCTGCTTGCCGTCGTTCACGACCTTGAACACCGCGCGGATCGCCACCTCGGTCTTCCCGAAGCCGACATCGCCGCAGATCAGTCGGTCCATCGGCCTCGGCGCTTCGAGGTCCGACTTGACCTCCTCGATCGCCGTGAGCTGATCGGGCGTCTCATCGTATTGGAAGGCGGATTCCAGTTCCTGCTGCCAGGGGGTATCCGGGCTGAAACTGTATCCATCGAGCGCCTGACGAGCGGCGTAGAGCTGGATCAACTCATTTGCCATCTCCCGGACCGACGCCTTGACCCGCTTCGTCGTGCGAGCCCACTCCGTGCCGCCGAGCCGGTGGACCGTCGGCTGCTGGGCATCCGAGCCGATGTACTTCTGTATGCGGTCGATCTGGTCGGTCGGCACATAGAGCTTGTCGGTGCCGGCGTATTCGACGAGCAGGTAGTCACGCTCGCCGCCCGGTCCGGTGAGCTTCGTCATGCCCCGATAGCGTCCGATGCCGTGGTTGATGTGGACGACGTAGTCGCCCTCGTTCAGTTCGAGGAGCGACGAGATCGCGAGGCCTTTGCGGAAGGCCTTCCTCGGGCGGTGCATCCGGTTCTGGCCGAACATCTCGCCATCGCCTGCAACCATCAGGCCGGCCTCGGGGAGCTTGAACCCGGAGCGGATCGTGCCCTCGATGACGTAGATTCCGCCGGGGACAGGCGTACAACTCCTGCCCGAACCACCCGTTGTTGGGGCAGGAGTTGTACTCCTGCCCCCTTCCACTATCCCAGGAGTTGTACTCCTGCCCCCGAGGCTCTCGATCGGCGAGGTGCTCAGCCCGTGCTCGGTCAGCACCTCGACGACCCGGTGCGGCTGGCTCGATACCAGCACGACACGGCACCCGTTCGCCGTCCACGTCTTGATCTGGTCGATCAGCGCCTCGATCTGCCCGCCGAACGAGTCCATCGGCGCGGAGGGCAGCGGAATATGCCGGGCGATATCGATCCATTCGACCGACCTGTCGAGTAGCGACAGGAGGACGGTCCGCTGCCTGTGCTTCATCCTCTCGGTGAAGTGGCTGAAATCGACCGACAGCGAGACCGGCAGCGCGATCACATCACCGCGCGAGATTCGTGCGTGCAGGGCCTCGAGCAGTTCCTCATGAAGCTGATCCCAGTGCGACTTGATCTGGTGCGGCTCGTCGAGGATGACAACCGCGTCGGCGGGCAGGTAGTCGAGCAAGCAGTGCTCCTGCTTGTAGAGCAGCGGGAGGTAGTACTCGACTCCATCGAAGTATGCCCGGTTCTGCAGCCGCGCGATGTCGTCCTCGATCGCCGCCCGGAGTCGCACCGAGGCATCGTGGTCGTCCTCGGCCTCGAATCGCTCCCACTCCAACTCCAGGAGATCCGCGAGCGCCTTCGCTCCCGACTCCGCGAGTTCGGGGCTGAGCAGGATTTCGCGCGCCGGCCCGATGTCGATGGCGTCGGTATGGGCGCTCGACCGCTGGGATTCCGGGTCGAACCATCGGATGCTCTCGACCTCATCGCCGAACAACTCGATGCGGACCGGCGACTCCTCCGTCGAGGGGAAGACGTCGAGGATCCCGCCACGGATGCTGAACTCGCCCTGCCGTTCGACCATCAGCGCGCGCTCGTATCCGAGTTCGACCAGCGTATGGCCCGCCTCGTCGAGATCGAGTTCCGCGTTCTTCTCGACGCGTATCCGATGAGCCGCGAGCACCTCGGGCGGGATCGTTCGCTGGAGGACCGCGCTGATCGGCGCGACGATCACTACGGGTCGGCCGTCCTGGAGGCGTGAGAGCGCCGTGATCCGCCGCCCGATGACATCGTAGTCGGTGTCGCCATCCCGGTAGACCATGCCGTCCGACGGGGCGACCAGGAGCGCCTCGCCGTTCATCCCGAGGCTGCTGAGGTCGTCGTACAGGTGCTCGGCCTGCTCGTAGTTGTAGGTGACGACGAGCGTCGGGCGCTTCATGGTCCGCTGGAGAGCGGCCGTGAACGCGCTCTTGGTCGCCGCTGCGAGGCCTTCGACCTGGACTGCGCCACCGCTCTCTCGCAGGGACTCCCTGATCTCCCGGAACTTCGGGAGGTCCTGTATCAGTTGCAGTATATGCTCAGATTTCATGTGTATTTCGTTCAGCCTGTAGGGGCGTGCCTTGTGCCGCCTGCCGTCCCATCGGTCGTATGTGTCCTATATGTCCTATGGGACGGCAGGCGGCACAAGGCACGCCCCTACAGTGCCTACCGCCGAACGCCGCTAAGGGCTTTGGCCCGACACCCCGGTGGTGTCCACCAAAACCCTGCCCAAGAACGTCGATTATGCTGGCCGCTCCACCCTCGAAGCCGCGCAGCGACCTTGATATTATACCAGAAGTCGGCGCTGATTGACAGCTACTTCGACTTCGTGAAACCAAAGAGGCCGGTGATGCCTTTCCCGATCCGCTGGAGGAAGTTGGACTCCGAGGCCTTATCGGCGATCGGCTCCTTCTTCGTATCGTCCACCACCACGGCGACCTCGCCCTCCTTGACCCAGCCGAGCTTGCGGGCTTCCGATTCCATCCCGGCGGGCGTCTGCACGTACCCGATCTGCTTGTCGAGACTCTTGTGCCGGGCTGTCTCCTGGGCGATCTGCCGGTTGATCTGCGCGATCTCACGGTTCTCAGTGTGGCCGACGAGATACGGTTTTGCGCCCTTGCCGATCACCGCGCCGACCGCGAGGAGTATCCCGGCGATCGAGAGCACGGTGACGACCGTGTTCCTGAACCGGGCCGCCTGGACTTGCGCCGTTTCGGGCCAGCGGTCCGTCGGGGTTTGACGTGGATTACCTTTGTAGTCATGCCGATCACCTCCGGGGAGGAAGACTTTGGACCTTAGACTTCAGGGCAACAGTCCAAAGTCTAAGGTCTAAAGTCTATTCCCCACCACTTGCACCTTTATCAGATTCGTCCTGCCCGGGACTCCGGATGGAATCCCCGCTGTCAGGACGACCGTGTCGCCCTGCTTGACGATGCCCAGATCCTCCGCGCCCTTGACGGCCTGCTCGATCATCTCGTCGGTGTTCGCACTTCGAGCGACGAGCACCGGGATGACTCCCCACGAGAGCGCCAGTTGCCGGTATACACTTGCCGAACTCGGCGCCGCAACTATCGGGGCGACCGGCCGGTACTGTGACACGGCGCGCGCGGTCGCTCCGGATGAAGTCGGCGTGATGATCGCTGCAGCCGACAGGTCCCATGCCAGGGAGACGCTCGCCTGAGCGATCGCGTCGGTTACCGTGTTCGCCGATAGCCGCTCCCTTTCCTGCATCATTTGGAGGTAATCCAGATTCGATTCGGTTTCGAGCAGGATCGCCCTCATCATCTGCACCGTCTCGACCGGAAACTTGCCGATCGCGGTCTCGCCGGAGAGCATCGTGGCGTCCGTGCCGTCGAACACCGCGTTGGCGACATCGGTGACCTCGGCGCGCGTCGGACGGCGGTTGCGGATCATCGAATCGAGCATCTGGGTCGCGGTGATGACCGGCTTCCCGGCCTGGTTGCACTTCCTGATGATCGTCTTCTGTGCGATCGGCACCTTCTCGACCGGCAGTTCGACGCCGAGGTCGCCGCGCGCGACCATGATGCCGTCCACCGCCTCGATGATCGAGTCGATGTTCGCGACGCCCTCGCCCTTCTCGATCTTGGCGATCAGGCGGACCGACTTCCCCGAGTCGGCGATCAGCTTGCGGATCGGATCGAGGTCGGCGGCGGTGCGGACGAACGATGCGGCGACCCAATCGACATCGTGCTCCAGGCCGAACTTGAGGTCTTCGATGTCCTCGTCGGTGACAGACGGGAGGCAGATGTCCGAGCCGGGCATGTTGACGCCCTTGTGAGCGCCGAGCGGGCCGCCGATCACCACGCGAGTGACGATATCGGTGTCGGTTACGGATTCGATGTGGAACTCGAAGTCGCCGTCCGCCACGAAGATCTGCTGCCCCGGTTTCGCCTGTCGCACCAGGTCGGGGTAGGGGAGGTTGACCTCCTCGGCGGTCCCGGGGACGTCTCGAGTGGTGAAGACGAACCGTTGGCCGGTGACGACATCGACCGTGTCGGAAGCCATCGCGCCGGTCCTAAGCTTCGGGCCGGGGAGGTCCTGCAGCACTGCGATCGGCTTACCGAGCCTCGCCTCGATCTCACGGATGCACGCGATGCGTCTGCCGTGATCCTCGCGGGTGCCGTGGGAGAAATTCAGGCGTGCGACGTTCATCCCGGCTTCCGCCAGGGCGAGGAGCATCTCTTCGGATTCGGTCGCCGGACCGATTGTGCAGATGATCTTTGTTCGTCGCATGGTAAACAGAATAGACTGTCCCATCGGTCTCATATGTCCCATCCGTCCCATGGGACATATGAGACCGATGAGACCGCTGTTCGGGCAGGAGTTGTACTCCTGCCCGCAAGACTAGATCGGGAGTTGAACTCCCCCAGCCAGTGCTCCGGGCAGGAGTACAACTCCTGCCCGAACGGTGGGCTGCTGCCCGAACAGATAACCCACCCACCGATCTCAGGCGACTCCGTCGCCGGCCGCCGGCGACGGAGTCGCCTGAGATCGGTGAGGGCTGATCTGCTTGATACCTACTTGATGTTGTAGAACGCGTCCATCCCGGGATAGACGCCCGTGTCGCCCAGTTCTTCCTCGATGCGGATGAGCTGGTTGTACTTCGCCACACGGTCGGTCCTCGACGGCGCGCCGGTCTTGATCTGGCCCGCATTCGTCGCCACCGCCACGTCGGCGATCGTGGTGTCCTCGGTCTCGCCGGATCTGTGGGAGACGACCGCGGTGTATCCGGCGCGCATCGCCATCTGCATCGCGGCGAGCGTCTCGGTGAGCGTGCCGATCTGGTTGAGCTTAATCAGGATCGAGTTGGTGACGCCCATCTCGATTCCCTTCTTGAGCCGCTCCGTGTTCGTCACGAACAGATCGTCGCCGACAAGCTGGATTCTCTTCCCGAGCCGGTCGGTCATCGACTTCCAGCCGGCCCAGTCATCCTCCGCCATGCCGTCCTCGATCGAGATGATCGGGTACTTCTCGACCATCGCGGCGTAGAAGTCGACCATTTCCTCGCTGGTCTTCATCATGTCGGACTTCCAGAAGTAATACTTGCCCTCCTGGCCCTTCTTGGCGGCTTCGTCCCAAAGCTCCGTCGCGGCGGGATCGAGGGCGATCTTGACCTTCCCGTTGTATCCGGCCTTGTCGATCGCCTCGACGATGACTTCGAGCGCCTCTTCGTTGGACTTGAGGTTCGGGGCGAATCCACCTTCGTCGCCAACGGAGGTGTTGAGGCCCTTGCCCTTGAGGACAGTCTTGAGGTTGTGGAAAACTTCAGCGGTCATCCTCACCGCCTCGGCGAATGAGGTCGCGCCGACCGGCATCGCCATGAACTCCTGCAGGTCGACGTTGTTGTCCGCGTGCTTGCCGCCGTTCAGGATGTTCATCATCGGGACGGGAAGCTCGCGCGCATTGACGCCGCCGATATACGTGTAGAGCGGGAGGTCGAGCGACTCCGCCGATGCCTTCGCGATGGCCAGTGAGACGCCGAGGATTGCGTTTGCGCCCAAACGAGCCTTGTTCGGCGTGCCGTCAAGCTCGATCATAAGCTGATCGATGCCGACCTGGTCGAGCGCATCGAGGTCGATGATCTCGCCGGCGATCTCCTCGTTGACGTTATCGACGGCCTTCAGGACTCCCTTGCCGAGATAGCGGTCCTTGTCTCCATCGCGCATCTCGCAGGCCTCATGCGCGCCGGTCGATGCGCCGGACGGGACGGCGGCGCGCCCCATGCTTCCATCGGCGAGATAGACCTCGACCTCGACGGTCGGGTTGCCGCGTGAGTCGAGTATCTCGCGGGCTTGAACGTGTTCAATGCTTGTGGGCATTTGTATGACCTCCATTGCTTTCTCGGGAAGAATTTGGCGGGATGATTCCGCCGGATATGCCGAACGATTATAGCATCAGAGCGGAGAGATTGTAAACCGACGGGCGAGAGGGGACGCGGGGAGGGGGAGAGTGGGGGAGTGGGAGTATGGGAGTGCGGGAGAGGGAACGGGAGTCCGTGAGCGGAATGGGGCGGGAGTACAACTCCCGCCCCAACGTCTTACCTATTCGCTACCTGCGGTCGGCGGAGTACTATCTGCGTCTGCGGTCTTCAATTCCGCATTCCACATTCCGCATTCGGCTATCTCTCCACTATCCCCTCCGGGCCGGAGAGGCGGATGATCGGGGTCCGGCTCGTGCCGTCGAACTCGAAGGACGAGATGCCCGTCACGATCACCGGATCGTTCTCCGCGAGAGCGCCGATGTCGATGCCCGCCGCGATCACCTTGATCGGGCCGCCGGGCGATCCATCATTGACGAAGAACTGATTCTCGCCGGGGGATTCGACTGTGCCGGCGACCTGTATCAGCAGGCCGATGTTGTTCAGTCCCGAGCCGAGCGTCAGGCCCGGAGTCAGCGGATTGAAGTCATCGCCTCCGAGGTTCCGCCCCGGTACGTAGAGCCCCTTGGGGACGAGGGCGGGATTCGCGGGCGACTCCACAGTCGTCACCGGTTCGAGGATCGCCCTCTCGCCCACCGCATTGACGCCCATGATCCCGCCAACGGTGACGATCGCTCCCGGCCCGGGCCCTGAGTCGAGGACCAGGATGCCGGACGATCTGTCGCCCTCCTGGATGTAGTAGCTGTTGGCAAAGCTGGCCGTGACCACCTTGCTGATCAGCCCGACTGGAGTTGTGTCGGTCAGGGCCTTCGCCGCGGCTATCGTCAGCGATTCGGCTGCGAGTTGGATGCCATCGGAGGATGCCACATCGCTCCAAGCTCCGGCCCCGTTCTTCGCCTTGGCCGAGATGTAGTACGTCGTGCCGAGGCTCAGTCCGGGCTGCGGAATGGCGATGTTCGCATCGGCATTTGCATCGGCGGATGTCCATCCGACGATATCCACTCCGCCGGACGCTGTGCCAACCGCATACTGGTACTCCGCGATGCCCGAATCGGCGTCGGTCGCGTTCCAGCTTCCGTGAAGGGTCGAACTCGATCCGGTGTACTGACCGTCGTCGTTGACCACAGGCGCATCCGGAGCCGAGGAGTCATACTTGAACGTGAAGATCGTCTCCCACTCATCCGCGAGGTTGCCGGCGTTGTCCTTAGCGCGTACTCGTAGATAGTATGTGCCGGTGCTGACTGCTGCGGGGTCGTATGCCGCGTCGGTCACGAACGTCTCGGAGGTCGCCGATTCATCGGATCCGAAGTAGACGAGATATCCGGCGATCCCCGACTCGGCGTCCGATGCGCCGCTCCAGGTGAAGGCAGGATCCGATACAGCGGCCTGCCATTGGTCGTCGACAGCGCCGCCGGTCTCGACAGCGGAGGTCGGGTTCAGCGGAGGTGCGGTGTCGAACTTGAACGGTCCGAGATCGAGAGTGCCGCTTGCGACCCCCTCACCATTGAAGCCCTTTACGTGCAGGTAGAAACTCCCGGCCGATCCGAGTATGAGGTCGCCCGAATTCCAGATCGGCTCAGCGCCGGTCCAGGTGTGCGTCGGGCTGCCGTCCCATTCATACGCATATTGGGACACAGTGCCCTGTCCGAATCCACCGACCGCCGTGAAGCTGAAGTCGGGGGTCGCATACCACACGCCTGCCGATCGGTCGCAGGAGATACTTGGAGCAGCCGCGAGAGTCCACCTCGTTGCGGCGGCGGACGACAGGCTGTTCAGCGTGCCGTTGTATGACTTGGCATATCGGGTATACGGTGTGTTCGCCGCCAGACTGCCCTCGTCGATGGACACACCTGCGCCTGTGCCGTTCGAGACGGCTGCGGAAGCCTTGATCGTCTGGGCCGCATCGAGGATCCGGAAGCCCATCTCGTTGTTCGACGTATCCGTTACGCTCCAACGAATGCTCGATGAAGAGAGAGCGGCCGGCGTCCCCATGGTCGGGACGGTCGGCGCTGATGCGTACATCGCGCAGTCGTCGAACCAGCCCGCCTGGTTGACTCGGTAGTGATATCCGTACGCCACCATGTTGAGACCGTAGGTCTGAGTGTCGAGCGTGCGCTCCACTGTGCTTACCAGGATGTCGTCAATATAGAACTTGACCTCGTTCCCGGCGCCGGTGTACGGCTGGAAGTCAATGGTGAACTTGTGCCACCCGACGACTCTGGCCTTGCTCGCCGCGCCCGGCCAGTACCATCCCGTGCATCCCGCGCCACAGGCCTTGTAGTAGCCTGCGCTGTACGTGCTGAACGATCCCGGCGCGGCTGAGTATGTGCCAAGATAGTAGATCGCCTTGACACCGCCGCTTCCATCGAGGCATCTCACCTGGAGACCCTGGCGGCTGTTGTTGCTGGCCGAGGAATCGTAGAACCAGCTCTCGAACTTGGCCGCACCGAATCCGGGGCTGAACGAGTGGCCGAGAAGGCATCCCTGCGTCGAGACTCCGGAGTCAACCGACCTGATCGAGCCCGCGCCGGGGAAGCCACCGGGGTGGTTCGCTCCGCCGTCCCACACCAGGGGATTCGGTCCGGACATCGGGCTCTGGACGATGGCGCTCCAGAGAGCGCCGTTAATGCTTGCGAACCCATCCTGGAAGATGGCGACAGTCCCCGGGAGAGTCCCCGCGGACGCGGTATTCGACGCGCCGGAGACGTTATTCGCGTTGTCGTAGGCCTTGACGAAGTAACTGTAGCTCGTATTCTGGGTGAGGCCGTTGTCCTGGTAGGTAGTTGCGGTAGTCCTGCCCACCTCGGCGCTGTTGCGGTATATGATGTAGCCCGCGAGCCCTGCGCCGCCGGTGTCAGTTGAGGCCGTCCACGCCAGATTGATCTGCGAAGGCGAGATGCCGGTCGCGCTGAGTCCCGAGGGATTCGACGGCGCAGTGGCGTCGGTCGAGACGAGGTTGAAGTCCTTGGTCGTCGTCGCTCCGGCAGTAACGGCCGCCGTGCCGCTCGTCGGATCGAATCCGGCCTTCGAAACGTTGAGAGTATACGTGGCCGGATCCAGATTGTTGAACGTATAGACGCCCGAGCTGTTGGTTGTCGTTGATGGCCCGCCGGAGATCGCGACCGAGGCTCCGGAGAGTGCCTGGCTATTCGCGGCATTGCGGACCGTCCCCGTGATGTTCCCTTGTGCGGCGGCGACGGTGATGGTCCAGGTGACCTCGCCTCCAAACCAGGTCACGCCTTCCTGAACCGGCCGGTACTTCTCGACGTAGACTCCCGGAGTACTGGGCGCTTTGATTACGAAGGAGAACCGTCCGACCTGCCCGGTCGTCACGGCGCTCTGGTCAACAGCGGTCGGCCTGGTGCAGCCGATCCAGTTCCCCGACTGGAAGAACGGGCTGCAGCGGTCCTGCGGGCCCGAGGTGCCGAGATTCGTCGCGGCATGACCCCAGGTCGCCGTGCCGTCATTCACATACTCGGCCCAAACGACTGCGGTCGATCCAGCCGTCATGGACGCAGGATACGACTGCGCGTTGTAGTGAGCGGCATAGGATGGTGGAGGCGGAGCGCCCGCGACCACCTGGATGTAGTAGCCCCAGTCCCATCCACCGCCCGGATCCCAGTGAGACCCGCCGCAGTGGCAGTTATTGGCGTCATTGTGGCCCAGAATGCCCGGGGCGCAACTGCGATGCGCCTTCGGGATGCCCCATCTGTTGCACATATCGCGGGTGAGGAGCCCCGACGCATTGTAGAGGCTGGTCGGATGACTCGAGGAAGCAGCATATCCCTCGTGCTCGATGCCCAGTGAACGGCTGTTGATGCAGCCGACATGCCAGGCTCGGTAGTTCTCGTCCACGCATTGCCAGACGCCGCCGGCTTCCGACACGACATAGTGGGCGGAAACCTGTGAGCTGCAGTTCCTGAACCACGATCTAGCGCCGGCAGCGGATCCCTCGATTGTATGGACAATAACGGTGTCTTTGGCTGTGTAATACGCGCTGTAGTTGCAGCTCGCGGCGGGGTACCAGGTGGCCCCCGAATACCCGGCCGCGGCTTTGATCGCGGCCGGCATCAGCTTCTCGAAGTCGATCGAGCCGATGTTCTGAGCCGAGAATACGAAACTTTCCCCGGCGGCATTGGTGTAGTCAAGGCCTGCCTGGAGCTTCTGGAAGATCTCTCCCGCGAAGAACTTGCTGTTCTCCTCGTCGAGGCCGGCATACTTGATGACAGGTTCGAGCCAGGCTTCGAGCCCCTTTGCGCGATCGATCTTCATTCTTGCCGCATATGAACTGATTACGGCGGCGGCGGCCTTGATGTTGAGTGCCGGGTCGATCTGAAGAGCCTCCGTGGAGGAACTCATCAGCGATGCCCCCGCGATGAGTGAATTGCCGCCCATCTTATTGTCACGGAGGGCCATGACTCCGTAGCCGCCCTCTATCGTCGGAGCGCCATAGCGGTTCTCGAACGCGCTGCCGAAGTAGCCGAGGGTAAGAAGGAGCGGGAGCGGGACGTTGTATTCCTTGGCCGCCGAGTCGAACACCGGCATAAGTGACGTCGTCCATGCCGTGGCTTTGGGATTCTTCATGGACGCAAAATCAGGCAATCCAGACTGATTGTCCTGTGCCGCTGCTCCTCCTATGAAGACAAACAGCAGCACCGGGATGAGTAGACGTGGAAATCTCATCAGATGTGCACCTCCCCAGGATTACGAAGCGCCGATATGTGGCAGACAAACGCAGGGTTACTTTACGTTCTATTATACACCCATTCTGCGCCGCTGAGGTATCTCCTGTTCGGAAAAGAAAAATCAGGTATTTCTACCAGGTAGTGCATGCGATCGCCGAACTGATCTGCGGCTGTTATGAAAGCCCTTGCCTTTTCTTTACACTCCTGTTACAATTGCGACGACCTTGCGTGGGATAGCTACCCATGCAGGCAATATAGCCCTATGGGCTCCGGGCTCAGGAAACATAGGATACTGCGCCCGGCCGAGGAAGCAAGGAGGAAATCGTATGAAGTCAGCTTTTCGGATTGCGCTGGTCGTGGCATTCGTGCTCATCGTCCAGCAGATGGTGCTCGGCAGCAGCATCATTACAATGCCGACCGCGGATGTCGCCCCGCAGGGACTGGTGAATGTGGCCGCTTATGCGGTCAACTTCAATGACCTGCCCGACCCGCCCTTGGCGCCGTCAGGGATGAATGTCTTCATCGCGTACGGCGCCATCGCGAAGAACCTGGAGTTGGAAGCCAACATCTATGATCAGAAGGATGGCTTCGACACTCTCACTTTCTTCAACCTGACCTACAAGGTGGTGGAGCAGACCGCCACAATGCCGCAGATCTCAGTCGGAATCAAGAACGTGCTGGGCGAGGACCTCGGCAACGGCGACGTCGCACCCAACGACGACGCGACGTACTTCATCACAGCGGTAAAGGTGATCACGGGCCCGGCGCCGGCGAGCCCTTCAAGCCGGTCGTTCGACTTCATGTCGGGCTCGGCAACAACCTTCACAATGGGATCTTCGGCGGAGTCCAGGCGATGCTCACTCCTCAGATCGGCCTGGCGCTGCTGAATGACGCCGAGAGCACGCTGATCTCGGGCGCCTACAAGCCGAGTGCGAACTCGCCGACCTTCAAGGCCGGCACGCTCGGAGATCACACCTGGTTCGGCATCGACTACGACGTGAAATTCTGAGGCGTCGGTCCTCAGTTGTCGGTATGAACAGAAGGGCCTCCGGTCACACGACCGGAGGCCCTTTTTCACGTCTGATACCCAAACAACACCACAAACTCATCTTCTTAAGGTATAATGAGCATGGCAATCCCTCGTCGGGGATGCTTTCCGAGAGAGATCAAGCAGGTGTTCCGCATGAAGTACGCACGAATTATCCTGGCAGCCATGGTCATACTCTGTCTGCCCGTCATAGCTCAGTCGTCGCCTCCACTGCTGTATGACAACTTCGACGCCGCGACCGTCGGGACGATCCCGGCCGGATGGAGGGTCGCCAAGACCGTCGCCGGCACGAGCGCCCTCGTGCAGATCGGCACGCCCGCGGGCAACAAGTGGCTGGTCATCCATGACGACAACGGCGCGGGGATCATCACCAGCAATACGGTCTCACGGACGGCGTCATTCGCGGCGGTGACGGGCTCGGATCGCTGCACGGCGCAGTTCGAAGTGATGCTCTCTCAGATCACCGCCGGATTCGGCATGCGGCTCACCAACGGCGACGTCGCGACAACTCTCTCCAACTGCGCGACCTCGATCACCTTCGAGGGCAATATCCCATATGCGCCCAACGGGATTCCTGGCGCAATCTCATATCAGACCCAGACCAGCACCTACGCACGCTCGCCGCTTCTGACGACCTACGCCGCCGACACATGGTACACCGTACGAGTGGAGGCGAACGTCGGCAGCAAGATGTACAAGCTCTTCTTCGGTCCCAGGGGAGGCACGCTGGCAGAGATCACCCCGACCGGTGGCGTCCAGTTCCTCGTAGCAGTCTCAGGGTCGCAGGTCAGCCAGATAGCCAACATCTCGTTCTTCACCTCCGTCAAGGATGGCGACGGACCGGGCGACATGACGATCGACAACGTGGAGGTCGTCCTCGGCGACCCGGAGCCGACCACACTGGTGAACACGATCGCGATGGCCCGGCTGCTCGACCGCAGTACCAAGATCAGCCTTACGGACAAGCTCGTGACTGCCGGCACCTCGAACGGAGTCTTCTATATCGAAGATGACGGCCCCGGGGTCAAGCGCGCCGCGGGCATCCGTGTACGATCCGGAACGATCGTGCAAGAGAACGATAAGGTCGATGTCATCGGCCGGATCGCCAATACCTCAGAGGCCAGAGGAACGTGGCATACGGGTGAGCGGGAGATCATCGCCGAGTCGGTATCGGTCCGGAGCACCGGAAACACGCCCCTGGAACCGTTCCTCATGCGCTGCTCGGATGTCGGCGGCGGCTGGTATGGCCCGATGGAGATCACCATCAATGGCTCGGAGCCCGCAATCAAGGCGGTCTGGCCGTTCAACGCCTGGGGTGACAGCGGCGTTTCATCATGGAACTCCACTTATGGCCCGCTGAACAATACCGGCCTCCTCGTGACGGTGATCGGCAAGGTCACCGATCCGACGGTCTACGACATGTACGGCACGAACTATGATTTCTACATCGACGATGGCAGCCTGACGAACGACGGATGGTTCGCCACTGCCACGCCCGAGGACGAAGCATTCAAGCCAAACGGTCTCCGCGTCCGAATTACCGATCCCTCCATACTAGATGACGTGCTTCCCATCTACCATGGCGATCATGTGAAGATCACCGGCATCGTGGGAGCAATCTCATGCGAAGACCTCGGCAGGGCGACCGTCCGCAACGTCAGGGTCGTTCGCCCAAGGAAGCCGGAGGACATCGAGATCATCCGCCGGCAGGAGCGATACGTCAAGTTCGACAAGCAGGGCAACTGCCTCGTCGGTGGCAAGCCGTTCTTCCCGATCGGCATATTCATCTATGCGTGGGATTCGCTCGTCCGGCCGGAGGTCCTCGCCAAGCAGTTCAACACGGTGATCTATGCCGTCACGCCCGATCAGCTCGACAGCCTGCAGGCGGACGGGCTGATGACGATCCCGTATGCCACGGAGGAGTGGATCGCGCACAAGGACCATCCCGCGATCCTGGCATGGTACCTCGACGACGAGCCGGAGGGTCACGGGCTTACTCCCGCGTATGAGCGCGACTACTATGAGCGAACGCGCGCCGCCGATCCCACGAGGCCCGCTGGAACGGCGCACTTCTTGTATGATTCTCTGTGGAACTACCGGTTCTGCGACGACTACACGATGTCGGACGTCTACCCGCTTCACCGGATGAACATCTGGTCGATGACCGATCACATCAACCGCCTACACCAGATCCACGGGCAGAACTTCCCGGTGTGGCCGGCGATCCAGTCATTCGGCGGCACGGAGGGCTACGGCATCCCCTCTCCGGCCGAGGAGCGCGCGATGACCTACATGGCGCTGGCGGCCAACTCGAAGGCGATCCTGTACTTCTCGTACTATCCGTCGCTCACGGAAACATGGGCTGAGGTCGGGGTGCTCGTGCAAGAACTCAAGGCGCTGACACCATTCTACTGCCTGCCTTCCATCGAAGGCGGTCATGGCAATACGAATAGCTGGATAATGACGCGACTGATACGAAACGGAGCGTCCGGTCTGCTCATCACCGTCAATTACTCGTACTCAGCCCAGACAGCGACGATCACTCTGCCCGCGGGTGCGCCTTCGACGCTCAATCTGCCGTTGGAAGGCGGAAGCATCCCTGTCACAGGCGGCTCGTTCACGGCGGACTACACGCCGCTCCAGGTCCACGTCTACCAGTGGGGCCCGATCCCGGCGATGCCGTAGTCCACCTGCACTCCCTCTGCGCCCCTCCTTACGAAGGAGGGGCCGGCCAGCAGGCCGGGGGAGGTTCGCGTGCCGATACCCTGGCAGAAACCCCCTCGGCCCAGAGGCCGGTCCCCCTTCGTAAGGGGGACATCCCGGATCGCTTATACCGACAGCCCCACGAAGAGCCGGGCGTCGATGCTGGTGAGCGGATCGACCTCTCCATTCGCGGCGGCATCGGCGAAGACGATGCCCGGGTACTTCGCCCTCATCGCCCGATCGAGGACGTTGAACCCCTTCGGCTCGGCGTACTCCCGGACTCCGTATGCCCCGCGAAGGGTTTCCAGGGCGATCTCTCCGAGGCCTTCGCGGGCGCTCGGGACGAGAGCGAACATCTCTTCGGATGTGAGACCTTCCGCCAGGCCATGCCGGATCGGGATGCCGTCCTGCGTGCCGGTCGATCCTACGAGCCTGACCAGCCAGCGCATGTTCCCCCGCGCGCGGCTCTTCACCGCGAGCATCTGAGGCCCGAGATCGCAGCTATCGAAGTCGGTCCAGGCCCCCAGTGCTTCCTCGAGCGCGGCCGAGTACTTCTCCCACTCCTTCGGGTCGCCGCTCTCCGGCATCGCGGGCCGATGGAGGCTCTCCCCGACAAATGGGCTGAGTGACGCTCCGGACTCCTTGGCTACACGGAGGCCGAGGTCGAGCAGCTTATCGGAGGTTTGGAGCATCCGGTCGATTCCGTCCCTCTCAAGGATATCGGTTAGTGTGTCGATGATCGACTCGCGGGTGACGTATCCCTCCGGGATGGCGATCTCCACGCCGGCGATCTGCTCGATCTCTCCTAGATCGGTCATGCTCAGGGCGGCCGAGCCCCCACAGCGCCTCGAAGCGAGGGAAGATCAGCTTCGCCAGGGATGGGTCTCGGCGCAGGTGTCCGGCGATCGAGAGCTTCTCCCCGGCCTCCTTCTGGCCTGCCTCGGTGAGCGGTAGGAACACCGCAGCATGGTCGCCGTCGAAGTCTCCGTTCACCAGCATGCACGCCAGCGGGTGAAGCCTGATCGTGCGGTCGCCGCTTCGTACCGGATGGAACGCCAGGAGCGCGGTCGGCATGAACGTCGGCGAGCGGTTGACAAGCACCCACGACCGGGCCATGGTCGCGTCCAGGGTCTGAGTCGCTCGTTCGGACCGAGCCTCTACCTCCGACATGTCCATTTCGCGGGCGACGAGCGGTCCGAAGATCGCCCATGCGATATCATCCGCCAAGCCGACCTGATCGGTCCGCAGACCGACTCCCGGCGAGAGCACGGTTCGCCCGCTGAAGAGGATCGGCTGGTGGAACCGCAGGTTCTCCGGCACGAGCAGCAGATCGAAGTAAGCCCTGACCGCCGACTCGAGATCGCCGTACGACCTCTGCCTGAGGCTTTCGGGAGCGCCGCTTGAGATCATGCGGGCTATCTTCGTGTTCGCCTCGACGAGCGTCGCCCATGTAGGAGGGGGTTTCCGGTCTACCCCGACCGTGGGCGCACCGACCTCCTCCAGCATCCTCTCGGGCAGCCACGGATGCGGGACCGGGCATGCCAAGTTGAGGACTTCCCCTTCAGGAGAAGCGAACCGGAATGCCAGTCTGCCATCCTCCAGTTGAGTATGGATGCCGCCCGCTGCCAGACGCTCGGCGACCTCAGTGAAATCCGGGGTGGGGGGACCGGCCTGTTCGATCGGGCCGGACACCACTCGTTCCGCGAACGACTCCGCTCCCTCGCGTTCAGTGGACCGCGTGTTGAACTGCTCACGGATGTTCTCGAATGCGCCGACATCGCGCATGGCATAGTACTCATTCTCGCCCTGCCTGCACACTGGTTCGCCGGGCCTGGTTCCGATGAAGAGCTTGCTGTGGGCGAGGTGGACTGTCTTGCCCCAGTAGACATAGCCGACTGTGCTCGGACGATCGAGCTTCCGGCCGCCTTTGCCAAGCGTCAGAGTCTCCATCCCGCTCTCGGGCAGACCGGCCTTCACGAGCCGTTCCCTGATCTCCTCAGCCTTAGGGGCGTGGAAAGGCGGGGCAATGAACGGCGTCCCTTCCGCACGAGCGATCCGGCCGGCGACCGCCTCCCGCACGACGCCGAAGATCAGCCGCGTGTGGAGCGCGATGAAGTTGTAGACCAGTTCGACCGGCGTGCCGTCGGGCAGATGAGGCATCCCGTCGTCGGGGACGATGCGGCTGATGCAGCCCTTCGCGCCATGCCGGTTGGTGATCTTGTCGCCGGGCTCGAGCGGCCTGGGGTAGCCGAGACGCTTCGCCGCCGATTCGCTGATGAGGATGCCGTCCTCGAAGGTATCGCGGCCCCAGGAGACGAACGCGGTGAGGAGGTTTCGCCCGCACCAGAATCCCGGTGCGCTGAACTCGTTGCCGGTCTGAACGAGCGCAGGCTCGGGTCCGGAGCGACCACCCACTGGCGCATCATGTTCACGCCCATGAGGATCCGGGTCGAATCATCGTGCTCCAGGAACGGGACCAGAGAGGCGACCATACCCAGAGCGGCTTCCGGCCGATCATCTACGATAACCAGTCTGCTATCTCGGATCTCCGCGCCGACCGCGACGGAGAGCACGCGCCCGACGTTGGGGCCTTCCGGCGTCTCGAACGGGCAGACGCGCCCGAAGTGCGAGGGAGTGATCAGCTTCTCCCGAGTTGGGATGAGCAGCCTGCGGGAGTGGGTCACGGTCGCCAGGCGGTCGGTCTTGTCGAGCCACTGACCGATCCCATCCACGGCTTCGGCGACCCAGGTGTCGAGGGGGAGCCACGATCTCATCAGCGCCTGGTCGAAGGTGACGTCCTTTGGGGCCTCGCCAAGGCGCTCGCCGACGTAGTCGTAGAGCTGTTCGCCGACGCACTTGATATCGGCGGTGTCCAGGTACTCGTTCGACGCGACCGGCAGCACGATCATATGCCCATCGCGGATCTGAAAGATGCCCCATTCATCCGGGCGAAGGATCTCATACTCCATCTCGGCATCGCCAACGGTGACCTCCAGCCGGCATGTGTACTCGTCACATTCGGCCTGGTAGCCGGAGAGCGGCAGGCGGTCAGCCAGCAACTCAGGCAGGCGCTCGTTGATAAACCGGTCATAGGATTCCCTATGCCAGGGTGTAGCAATGTTCAATGTCATCATGATTCCTCCCATTCGCGTTCGAGGTTTCTCCATTCGCGAGCGAGACGCTTTCTGGCATAATGCAGGCGCGATTTGACCGTTCCCTCCGGCACGCCGAGCGCCTCGGCGACCTCCTGGATCTCCATCTCGAACTCGTGGACCAGCCGAAGCACCTCCCGCTTGTCGGCGGGAAGCTCCTCCACCAGCGCTCGAAAGAGCCTGTTCCGCTGGGCCAACTCGACCGCTTCTTCCGGACGAAGCGCGTCGGCCTCGTAGTCATGCTCTTCCGCAGAGAATTCCAGGGGCGATTCCCTCCTGCGGCGGACGGTTCGGAGGTAGTTCAGCGCCGTGTTCGTGGCAATGCGCAGGATCCAGCCGTTGAGCGACCCTCGTCCGTCCCACTGATCGGCGTGCGTCCACACTCTCAGCAGGACCTCCTGGGTCAGGTCGCGGGCGGCGTCCGAGTCACGGATGATGTCGCGGAGTCGGAGGGTGATCGCCCTCTCGTATCGTGCGGCAAGCGCATCGAACGCCTCGGGGTCACTCCCGGCGATCCGTGACATCAGTTCCGCATCGGACAGATCGTGCATAGCCATGCCTCAAACGTCTCCCACTGCCAATGACACCGGGGAGCGGGCGGGGGTTCAGTACCTGGATGTGATCTGCAGTTGCCGAAAGAGGTCAGGCATGCACCGATCAGTCGCTTTGCAGAACGGATCCTGCCAGCGACTGTCAGACAGGTCCCATGCGGGCCACACATCGGTTAGTCAGCTATGTCAGCCGGTCTGATCGAGCTGAACCTTGATTCATCTTGAAGCATTCTGCCGAACGCCTGCATAAAGGTCTTGATACTCTGCACGACTGGCTTATCGTACTCCGTCAGTTCCTCTCTGACCCGTTTGGAAAGAGAGGAGTGTGGTTTGTAGAGAATATCGTGTTCGATCTCGCGGTAACGGTCAAGAATCCAGGGCACTACCTGGATCTCACAGACACACTGCAGTCCGAATCTGGGCGGAATTGGAACGCAATACTGAAGCTGATCGACCTCATCCACGTAGGAGCTATAGGGCTTGTTCCCACGGGCCGGTTTATGATCCTCAGTGCAGGAAGGATATGCCTTCTTGATAACATCATGCACATTCTTCAAGTAGGAGTTTGGGCAGACCTGTACCTTCACTCCCGCCATATCTGTCAAGGAGCCAAACGTGTAATCATCTAGTCTTTCAGGGTCGAAGAAGTTGCCTTCCTGCCGCTGCTGGAGCTTGGCAGACGCGCTGTCGAATGACTTGACTCTGCCGACAATCTGGATGCGTTCAAAGGGCAAGAGCTGCGACCGCAGCCCAAGCAATCTATACTCCAAGGTGGCCTTGACTATGTCAACAGCATTCGCATACATACTGACGTTCGCTTGGTATTCCATCAGCAGCCTGTTCTGCACCAAGGTTGAAGTATCATCGGCTGTCAACATGCGACTAGGTAGCTTCCGTTAGCAGTTTGCCAAGTTCATTCTGGAGGGTCAGGGAAGGCGGTCTGTTGAAGTAGAACTCCCAACCATGTTTCCGCTTGGGTGCGAGAACCATGTCCGCGAGCTTGTCTGGATGATCCTCGACGTACTCCAAACTGAAGCATTTCATGGTGACGCGGTTGACGAAGACATCCCTGTCGAAGAGGTAGCGGTACCCCTGCTGCTCAAGAAAACGTATAGACTCGCGTGTTCTCGGATCCATCTGAATATGCCTCCGTGGACGAGCGGTTCGCCACCATCAACTATGCACGCACCCTATTCTAGCGCAAAAAACCGGAATGATCAAGTAGAAAGCACCATCCATAGGTGCTTGTCAGAGATCGCCCTGCTGGACGGTGACCACATCTTGTCCTCTCAGCGTGACATCATCCAGGTACTCGACGGCCACTCCCTGCGGCGCGAGCAAGTCGTGCAGCCGGGGAGCGAGTTCGACCATGCCGGGGCGCTCGGTCCAGAAGTGCGTCGCGTCGATCACGTTGATTCCGAGCGCCTTCGCTTCGAGGAACTGGTGGTGGTTCACGTCGCCGGTGACGTAGACATCCGCGCCCATCGAGTGCGCGAGGCCTATCCGCTTACTGCCTCCACCGCCGAGCATCGCGACCCTTTCCACCTTCGACTCCGGGTCGCCCGCCGTGCGCGGGTCCGGGACGCGGAGGACCTCACAGACCATCGAGCAGAACGCCCCGAATGTCGTCGGCGACTCGAGCCTGCCATACAAGCCGATGCCGTGCACCCGCCCCTCGTTCGCCAGGGGATAGACGTCGTAGGCGACCTCCTCATATGGGTGGGCGGCGGTCATCGCGGTGATCACGTCATGCAGGCGTTCGTCGGGGACGATCGTCTCGAGCCGGACCTCGGGCGTCTTCTCCAGCTCGCCGACCTTCCCGACGTATGGTTCCGCGCCCTCAAGCGCCTTGAACGTGCCGGTCCCTGTGGTCTGGAACGTGCAATGCGAGTACTTGCCGATCCAGCCCGCGCCCGCCTCGGAGATCGCATCCCGGACGGCATCGAGCGCATCCTCAGGGACGAAGGTCACCAGCTTGAACAGCTTGTCCGTCCACGTCGGCAGTAGGACCTTCGTGTCCACTACTCCCATCTTCTCCGCGAGTGTGTCGTTGATGCCACCATCCGCCGAGTCGAAGTTCGTGTGCATGACATAGAGGCCGATCCCTGTGTTGATGAGCTGATAGACGAGCGACTGCGGGTACACATCGAGTCGCACGCTCGGCAACGGCTGCCAACTCGGGCTGATGAGCGGATGGTGCGTGATGAGCAGGTCGGCGGACCGGCGCGCGCACTCCCGGACGATGCCGGGGGTCACGTCGAGCGAGACGACGATGGTGCGCAGGTCCGCCTCAGGGTCGCCGATCTGAAGGCCGATCGCGTCGCCCTCCTGAGCATATTTCGGCGGGGCGATCCCCTCGAGTATCGGGATGATGTCTCCCAGCTTCATGGCGCGCCTCCTCGGAACATCGATGCTGATAACAGCATTTTCGACGGAATCCGCCCTTTCTACTCCTGACCGGCCAAACCGAGTCGGACGCCTATTCCCTAACTCTTAATTAACTATGTTTCATAACTCGACCAGGCAGGGTATAGGACAGTGTACAAGCAGGGGGACGAGGCCCCATCAACAACCCCAGGATTAAGACGACCGCTAGACCGGAGGCTTCACCCTCTCCTTCCCTCACACTGAGGGGAAGGAGAGGGTGACCAAGCGGGCGAGGGGGATGGCACCATAGGGTTGCCGCTGGGGATCAGGAGGGGCCTTCCTCCGCTTGGATTTGTGCCTCCTGTGCCGACCCAATGTTTAACCGCTGACCCGGCGAGACACCTTCGGCCAGGAGGCACATTGCGTCTCGGCCTCACTTCACTGGGATCCTAAGAAAGCCCACACCGTCAGTCCTGAGTGCGCCGGTGAATGACGGCGTGTAACGAAGGACGGCTCGGTGCAGCAAGGCCGTCCTTCGTTACACGCCGTCATTCACCGGCGCACTCAGGACTGACGGTGGTTTCCGCCAGAAACAACTACGCAAACTGCGTAGTGACTTGCTCAGAATGACACCCGCGTAGCGCAACTTCCAACAATCGTGAACTCCTACCCCTTCCGCCGGGGAACAGTCGCATCGAGTATCAGGCGATGCAGGTCGGAGAGCCTGCTGAGGAGGCGACGAAGCTCCCTCATGTCGCCCGGACTGATCTCGTCCTTCAGGAGCGAACACATCCACTTGGTACACTCGAACGGCCGGAGGTCGTCCGGGAAGACGCATCCATGCTCACCGAGATAGTCGCAGGGCTCGAGCGCGTCATCGGTCGCGCGCCCCTTGAGCGCCTCGATGCACGCATCGACGAATTCGCGGGCGGTGGCTTTCGGCTCGATGTCGTACCCGGCCGCCCGGGCGAGGATCACATCGAAATCGCGAACCTTTGTCGGCTTTCGGCAGCAGGGTTCCGGGCACTCGGGGCAGAACCTTGTCGTATATGGATTGAGGCATTGCCTGATGCGTTTGTGAGTGGCTCGATATTTGTCGATTAGATTTGCCATGGTCGGCGGTATCCTAACACGAAGCATCCCGGCCGTCAACCGGGTGAGTGTCAAGGCCGCAGTTTCGGGGTACACTCCACATATGCAGTTAGCGATGAGGGTTACGGGAAGGAACAGCCCATGCATGACCAAAGACTCCGCGTGGAATCCCGAAGGCTCGACGGGATTCCCTTACTCTTCCTCAGCGGCGAGGTCGACCTGTACACCGTGCCCGCATTCGAGCAAGCGATATCCGGCGTGATCGTGGACGACACAAGAGCTGTCGTGGTCGATCTTACGGAAATATCCTACCTCGACAGCTCGGGGCTCAGCACGCTGATAGTTGCCTACAAGAAGCTCGCGGCTCAGGGCGGCGACCTGTACGTAATAGCCTCGAGCAGCCCGCCCGCCGTTCGCCGCGTCCTGGAGATCACTCGCGTCGACACGTTCATCCGCGTTCGGCGGACAGTGGATGACATCCGGGAGGAACTTGGCCTGCCCCGCCCCGCGTCATCAGGCGGCACGACAGTTTAATGCCAACGCATGATGGGTATATGTGTATGACCTGGAACGCACAGGGAAGTGGATCTGTTACCACAAGGAGCGAGCACCATGTCTGAAGAACCGTATACCGAAGAGTGCTCCATATGTGTCGGCAAGATGAATGACGTGACGATCATCGAGCTTGCGGGCGAGATAGACATCGCGACGGTCTCTCTGCTCGCGAAGGCGCTCGATGATGCCGTCAGGCACGGGAGAGGCCCGGTAGTGGTGGACGCCCACGATCTGACCTACATCGACAGCGCCGGCCTCCAGACGCTGCTCTCCTCGAACCGCAAGCTGGTCGAAACCGGACGCTCGCTCTCGATCGTCGGGTGCCACGGGATCTTCCACAAGCTGATGAAGATCACCCGCTTCGACGAGCACTTCACGATGTACCCCACCATCGAAGACGCCCTCGCGACCCTCAGCGCGGCATAGGGGAATCACGACGCCACAAGCCTCTGACTCACGGCACAGGCGTGATCTGGGTCGCCCGAATCAACCGGAACAGGTTGCCGTCCCGCTTGTAGCACGAACTCGCGCCGGTGACCTTCACGTATGACTCGAATGCAGGCATCGAGAGCCCCTCGATCCTGACCTTCACCCCGATATACCCCGACCCGTCGTCGAGCTTCGAGCCATCGTCGAGGTAGAAGAAGCCGCTGTCCGTATGGGTCACTCTGCCCGAGGTCGATACGAGCAGACCGATGTTGTTCAGATCGGGCGCATCCAGGAATGTTCTGGTCCACGAGCCGCCATTCAGTACAAGCCGGTACTCCTTCTGGCCGTTCTGTCCCGCGCCTGTCGTGGGACTGTAGAACCAGTTCGCGCCCCCGATGGACCTGTTCAGCAGACCGATCGGAGCAATACTCCCTGCGCCGTCCGCGACGACCGTCAGCGCCTCGATGTACCGCTCACCATCGGCGTTCGTGTTCATGCTCCCGGTGATGATCACCCTGTTCCCCACTTGAACAACGTGATCAGCCTTGCCCACCCGAATGCCGGATGATCTGTCCTCCCTTTCGATGTAGAAAAACCCGTCGAACTCGGCAGAAACGATGGCATCCTGGCCGCTGATCTGTGCTCCGTCGGCAGCAAGTCGGGCATCCGTGATGCTCATAACCGGTGACCACCACTCGTCCGCGCCCATGTCGACCTTGCGCCCGAAGATACGGCCTTCGCTATCCATGTCAAAAAGAGGTAGGTTGGCAGCACCGTTCCAGCCACTGTTGATGCAGGGCGATGTCGGAAGGAGATGGTAGTTCCTATTTGCACGCTCAACGAACAAGGGATCTGTCGCGATATCCCCGGCCCCCGGTGAGATGCCCGAGTAGTCATAGCCAGTGTTGGCGTACACGCAGTTATTGCGCAGAGCTGGCGTTCCCGAGAACTGGACGATCTTGAATAACCCGGAGGAGTTGAAGGCTATGACATTGTTGACGAGTATGGGTGACGAGGAGTATGAACGCATCCCACCCCCATCATATGTTGCAACGTTCGCAACCATAGTATTGTTGGTAACTACCGGTGAGGATGAGTCAGTACATTCCAAAGCCCCGGCATACTCTGCACTGTTCGCCGTGATTGTATTCCCGGCGACGATGGGGGACGACGACTCGCAAGCCACGCCTCCACCAAAGCCTATGCTATTCTGTGTTATCACATTGTTGGTAATCTTGGCAGAAGAATGCCGGCAGCAGTATACTCCGCCTCCGCCTCCTGCGCCACTGCCAAGGTTCTTCGAGATGACATTCCCATCTATGACAGGTGAAGAAGCAGAGCAGTATATACCAGCACCGCTCCATGCCCTGTTTTCGGTTATGGTATTTCGGATGATCGTGGGATCGGAGGAGTTGCATGCTATCCCGCCTCCCATGCAGTTCGGGTTGTCAGTGGCGTTTGATGAGATCACGCAGTCTGAAATCAGAGGTGAGGAAGAGGAGCAGTATATCCCACTACCCCCGCCATCCCAATGGGATATGCGGTTTGCTGTGATCACGTTGTTGCTGATAGTTGGAGACGATGACGTGCAGTATATCCCAGCCCCGTACCGAGCTCTTCCATTCCTTACTATGAACCCATCAATAGTGGTTGCAAGTACCGCCCCAACAGGCGATGTCACGACACTACCCGCTGCAGCGCCATCCAGAATCGTCACGTTGGCCCTGAAGTCGCGCTGATTCCTCGATGTCTCGGTGCCGAGAAAGCCTCCGTAGAGGCCGACGCCGAGCTTGAGGGTGATGCGTTCCACGTAGATACCCTTCGCGACCCAGACCTCATCGGCCGACACGGATGCGTTCAAGCCGGCCTGGACCGCGTGGTAAGCTGTGTCCCAGGACGTGCCGTCGAAGGTCGGGCCGGGAGAGTCCAACTTGACGTAGACGGTCTTGGCGCTACAGGAGAGCGTGCACAGAAGGAGCAGTGCGGCGATCAGGACAAGCGCTGGGCGGTGCGTCATAGCGAGTACCTCCGAGAGAGAGCGTCCGGTACTGCGTGTTGCCGAATTGACATGGACGCTCTCATCATACCACCGAGTTTGATAGCCGTCAATCAGGGGCGGCGGAAACAGGTAATTGTACCTGGTCGGTACATCGGACGGTGGAATTCTTTTCAGATCATGGTGAGATATGCTATAATGCAGTGTTTTCAGGCCCGGCGAGGCCGGAGTGAGAGGTTTCCAGTGCAAAACAACTACGCATATATCGCACTTTTCGCAATAGTCGGGGTAGCTTTCACGGTCGTGACCATGTGGTTTTCGTGGCTGCTCCGTCCGAAGTACACGGCCACGGGTATGAAGTCCGAGTCGTACGAATGCGGCGAGGTCCCGACCGGCAGCGGATGGGCGCAGTTCCGGATCGGCTACTACATCTTCGCGCTCGTATTCGTCATATTCGATGTGGAGGCGATCTTCATCTTCCCGTGGGCCCGCGTGCTCCAGAACCTGAAGGCGAGCGGGCTCGGGCTCTTCGGCTTCGTCGAGATGATGGTGTTCATCGGCATCCTTCTCGTCGGCCTGCTCTATGCCTGGCGGAAGGGGGTGCTGAAGTGGGAGTAGTCGAGAATCTGCCCGGGGTGATCACCACCAAACTCGATACGGTCCTGAACTGGGCGCGCACCTCATCGCTCTGGTACATGCTCTTCGGCCTCGCGTGCTGCGCGATCGAGTTGATGGCGACCGGCGCGGCCCGGTATGATTTCGACCGCTTCGGCATGATATTCCGCGCCTCACCGAGGCAGAGTGACCTGATGATCGTCGCCGGCACCGTCACGAAGAAGATGGCCCCGAGGATCAAGCGCCTGTACGAGCAGATGGCCGAGCCGAGGTACGTGATCGCGATGGGCGCGTGTGCGATCTCGGGCGGGCCGTTCCAGGATTCGTACAATGTGGTGATGGGCGTGGACGAGATCATCCCGGTTGACGTATATATCCCCGGGTGCCCGCCGAGGCCCGAGGCGCTCATCCAGGGCTGCCTCAGGGTTCAGGAGAAGATTCGCAAGGAACGAATGGGGAAGAAGAAGGCCGAGGCGTGAGCAATTCAGAGCAGATCGAACAGGCGATACGAAATCGGTTTCCGGACGCCGTGGAGTCCTCCACGGAGATCGGCGGCGTGGCGACTCTCACCGTCGGGGCCGCGTCGATCATCGACATATGCTCCTTCCTGAGAGACGATCAGGCGCTCCGGTTCGACTATCTGATGTCGCTCACCGCCGTCGATTGGACCGACCGATTCGAGGTGGTCTACCACCTCTACTCGATCCCGATGAAGCATTACGTGACCCTCAAGGTCAAAACGGATCGGGGGAATCCGAGTGTGCCGTCAGTCACTTCCCTCTGGAAGGCGGCGGACTGGCAGGAGCGCGAGGTCTACGACATGTTCGGCATCACGTTCGAGGGCCATCCGAACCTCGTCCGCATCCTGCTCGAAGACGACTGGGAGGGCTTCCCTCTGCGGAAGGACTATGTCACCAGTCCGGTAGGCGAAGAACCGACATGACCACTATTCAGACAGAAACCATTCAGATCAATATGGGCCCTCAGCATCCGAGCACTCACGGTGTGCTTCGGATGATCCTGACGCTCGACGGCGAGACCGTCGTCGATGCGAGGCCCGATATCGGCTACCTGCACCGAGGCATCGAGAAGCTGGCCGAGAACCGCACGTATGTGCAGTTCGTCGGACTGACTGACCGGACCGACTACCTCTCGGCGATGCTCAACAACGCCGTCTACGCCATGGCGGTCGAGAAACTTGCCGGGCTCGAAGTTCCGGAGCGGTCGGAGTTCATCCGTGTGATTATGATGGAACTGCAGAGGATCGCCAGCCATCTCGTGTTCGTCGGGGCGTTCGCTCTCGACCTCGGGGCGACCACTCCGTTCCTCTATGCGTTCCGCGAGCGCGAAGATATCATGGATCTCTTCGAGATGACGTGCGGCGCGCGGCTTACGTACAGCTACATCCGTCCGGGCGGCGTCATGAACGATCTGCCCGAGGGTTTCGATCAGAAGACGCGGGTCTTCCTGAAGAAGCTCCCGGGACGGCTCGACGAGATCGACGATCTGTTCAGCAAGAACGAGATCGTCTACATCCGCGCCAAAGGAGTCGGGATCCTGTCGCCTGAGGACGCGGTGAGTTACGCCGTGAGCGGTCCGAGCCTCAGAGGCTCCGGAGTCCCGATGGACATTCGCCGGGATCATCCCTACTCCGTGTACGACAGGCTCGACTTCAACGTCGTGACGCGTGATACCTGCGACTGCATGGCACGATATCTGGTGCGCATGGACGAGATCCGTGAGAGCGCCAGGATAGTCGAGCAGGCGCTCGATATGATCCCCGAAGGCGAATATACCGCCAAAGTGCCGAGAGTGCTCAAACCTGCGGCGGGCGAAGCCTATGCCCGCGTCGAATCGTCGAGAGGTGACTTGGGATGCTACATCATCAGCGACGGCTCCACGAGTCCTTACCGCCTGCACTGGCGGGCCCCATCATTCATCAACCTGGCTGCTGTGGGCGACATGGTGCGCGGATGGAAAGTGGCCGACACCGTGGCAATTCTGGGAACCCTGGACATCGTTCTGGGCGAGGTCGACCGGTAGCGAGGTGATACATGCTGTCATCTAGACCGTTTTGGATACTGTACACCATAACCATCATACTGGTAGTCTTCTGGGTGGCAGTAGTACCCCTGACCGAGTGGCGAATCGCCGATGAACTGGTTGGCAAAGGCATCGTCAATCTCAAGAGCGATCTGAGAGATGACGGTCTGATGGCCCAGTGGATGATGTTGTACCAGGATAACTACCTCATCGCCCTTGGTATCACAGCCGGTATGTTCGTCATCGGCATACTGATGGGGTTCCTGCTGGCGTCGCTGACATTCAGGCAGATTGTGAGCCTCGGTGATCGGCTGCACGATATGACCGCGGCCGACAAAGTCGCGGCCCTGTTGGGTCTGATCATGGGCCTGCTGCTCAGCGTTCTGCTGCTACAGTACATTCGAGACTGGGCCGGAGACTCCGGGCCTCTACTCGGAGTGCTCACGATTCTGTTTCTCGTCTTCTTCTGCATCTGGGCGATGATGAGCATGAAAGACGAGTTGCGGTACTACTTCCCCGGGCTGCAGCGCGATAAGGAAGAGCAGAAGGAAGTCCAGAAGCCGAAGTTGCTCGATACAAACGTCATCATCGATGGACGGGTTGCCGATGTCTGTCGCAGCGGATTCATCGAGGGCAGGATATATATCCCGAGCTTCGTGCTGGATGAACTCCAACACATCGCCGACTCGAGCGATTCACTGAGGCGTGCGAGAGGACGCAGAGGACTCGACATCCTGAACGCGATGCGCAAGGAGCTGGACCTTGAGGTCAAGGCAGATGAACCGGTAGACCCGGATAACCCCGATGAAGTCGACAGCCGGCTCGTCAAGATGGCGAAGGACCTCGACGGCTCCATCGTCACGAACGATTTCAACCTCAACAAGGTCGCCGAACTCCAGGGAGTGCCCGTACTGAACATCAATGAGCTGGCAAATGCGCTCAAGCCGGTCGTGCTCCCCGGCGAAGAGATGACGGTCATGGTGATCAAGGAAGGCAAGGAACTCAGCCAGGGGGTCGCCTACCTCGACGATGGGACGATGGTCGTCATCGAAGGCGGACGACGGCACATCGGAGAGACGCTCGACGTCATCGTCACCAGCGTGCTTCAGACCGTCGCCGGCAAGATGATCTTCGCCAACATCAAGTCCGATCAGGAAGAAGAGGACCAGCTCATTGACCGCAACGTCCGCAATTATTCCAGCTTCAGGCCGCGGAAGAAGACTAAATAGGCTATGCAACAAAGCGTTCCTTCCACTTGCCGGAAAGCCTATGGTCGTCCGCACCCTCAGTATCTTTCAGGCCTGTGAGGCGGTGGACGAGATTGTCCTGGTTGTGAATCAGGATGAGATGGATCAGGCCTCTCGGTTGGTCGATGAGCACGGAATCTCCAAGGTTTCACACGTGATCCCCGGAGGCGAGATCCGCCAGGATTCGGTCAGGAACGGCCTCACGTGCATCTCCCCGAGCGCCGAGATAGTGGCGATCCACGATGCCGCCCGTCCGCTCGTTACCCAGGAGATCATACTCGCCTCCATAGAAGCCGCCAGGGAGAACGGCGCCGCCATCGCAGCCGTGCCTGTGGTCGATACCATCAAGTCCTCGCTCGACAGCCGATTCGTCAGCGGCACTCCCGACCGCAGCCAACTCTACTCGGTGCAAACGCCTCAGACCTTCGAGCGCAGGCTGATTGAATCGGCATACGAGCGCGCCTATGCCGATTGCTTCGTCGGCACGGACGACGCCTCGCTGGTCGAACGGCTCGGCGAGCCGGTCGCGATCGTGAGCGGCTCATACGACAACATCAAGGTCACGACTCCGCCCGACGTGGCGACCGCTGAGGCGGTGCTGGCCGCCCGGGGGGAGAGTGAGTGTCCGTCGATGAGGATCGGCCACGGATATGACGTACACCGCTTTGCGCCCAATCGCAGGCTCTTCCTGGGCGGGATCGAGTTCTTCGGCGAGGAAGGTCTGTACGGCCACTCGGACGCCGATGTGCCGATCCACGCCCTGATGGATGCGCTCCTCGGCGCAGTGGGGGAGCCCGACATCGGGTGTCTGTTCCCGGATACGGACCCGGCCTACCGAGATATCCGCAGCACGGAGCTTCTCGCGCGCGTGGCGCTTCGCATTGCTGAACTCGGGTGGCGTATTGCCAATGTCGATGTGACGATCATTGCAGAGCGCCCGAGGGTCGCCAAGCGCGTGCCGGAGATGCGGGAGGCGATCGCCGAGTCGCTCGCCATCTCGCCGTCGCAGGTCGGCGTGAAGGCTTCGACCGCCGAAGGGCTCGGGTTCGTCGGCCAGGGCCTCGGAATCGAATGCCACGCGGTTGCCCTTCTTTACCTCGTTTAGCTCCAACAATCAGCCCTCTCTGAAAACCGTTGAATCTCCGATAATCCTAAGGAGTGCCTTCACGGCACAGTATTTGTACCAGATGTAGCACGTCCCCGGGGCGTAGCATGGGCCGCCGGTGACGGCCGATGGTTCGCCCCGTCATTACCTGCACATCAAAGGATAACGGAGGATCAGCAGACATATGAAGTTTCGCGGGAGCCTTGAGTCCAGAATCTGCATTCTTACAACCGGTCTGCTCTTTGCACTGCTACTCGCTGTCGGACACGTGGAGATGTCCGGGCAGAAGTCAGCACTCATAGAGGAAAAGGTCGAGAAGTACGACGCCCTGTCCAAGATCCTCGCCCTCTCATACATGCCTCTCGGCGAGCAGAGCGACGATGCAGTGTACCGCGAGTTCACGAACCGCATCATGCGCGCGGACCGGGACATCACCTATGTCATCATCACCGACTCGAAGAACAACCCGCTGTTTGCGCTGAACAGGGAAAGCTCCGCGCAGCAGAAGAAGCGGGCCGGCATTCCGGATGTGAAGCAGCTCGCGGCATCCATCAGGCGGCTGGCGCGTCCCGGTGGGAACGAGTTCAGAACCCTGCGAGTCCCTGCGAAGATCGGACCCGGTGAGACCGGGGCCATCGCGGTCGGTTTCTCCTCCAAATCGGTCGATATCGCCGTGGAGCAGTCACAGAACCGTCTGCTGGGGACATTCGCCGCCGCGCTGCTGGTCGGGCTGCTGGGTGCGATGTCGCTGGCCAGGGCCATCACGGGTCCGCTCAGGACTCTCATCCGTGCCGCCAGCGACGTCGAGAAGGGCGACCTCGACGTCACGATTGCCATCCACTCGAAAGATGAACTCGGCGTGCTCGCGTTCGGCTTCAATCGCATGGTCATCGCCCTCAAGGAGAGCCGTGACAAGCTCATCGAGCGCGCGAATACAGACAGCCTGACCGGTCTGTACAACCACCGCCATTTCCAGGAGCGGCTTGCCACTGAGTTAAGCCGCGCCGAGCGGTTCGGCAGACCGCTTTCGATGGTCATGCTCGACATCGACAACTTCAAGACTCTGAACGATACCCACGGCCATCCGATCGGCGATCAGGTGCTCAAAGACGTCGCCAAGGTGCTCTGCAGCGAGGTCCGGGATATCGACGTGGTGGCCCGCTACGGCGGTGAGGAGTTCGCCCTCATACTTCCCGAGACGTCAGTCGCCGAGGCGAAGGTCGCCGCCGAGCGTGTGCGGCTGGGGGTCAAGAGGCACTGCTTCATGGGCCGAGATGAGCAGTCTCTTTCCGTTACCATCAGCCTGGGAGTCGCACAGTACCCGATCCACAGCTTGGAACGCGAAGGCCTCATCATGGCTGCCGACCTTGCGATGTATCAGGCAAAGAGCATGGGTCGCAACCGATCCGTCGCGTTCAGCAACGACATCCGTGAGGACAAGGGAAACGATCCATACAAGCTGTACCTGCTGCTCCATGCGACCGATATGAGCACGATCGAGGCGATGGCGGCGGCCGTCGATGCAAAGGGTCAGCGCTATCCCGGCTTCTCCCGCGATGTCATGAAGGACGCCATGCGGCTTGCGGAGGAACTCGGCATGTCTGAGCAGGAGCAGGAAGCTGTTCGCATCGCCAGCCTGCTGCATGACATCGGGAAGCTCGGAATCCCGGACAACATCCTGAACAAGGACGGCGCCTACACGGAAGAAGAGCGCCGCGTCATCAGGAGCCACGCAGCCATGGGGTACGCGATTGTGCAGAAGTCGCCACACCTGCGCTCGATGCTTCCGGGGATACTGTACCACCACGAGTGGTGGGATGGCAGCGGCTACCCGAACTGTCTCAAGGGCCAGGATATCCCTCCGATCGCTCGGATCATCGCGGTCGTGGACGCCTACCATGCGATGATGACGCAGAGGACCCACGCGCGCACCATGAACCCCGACGAAGCTCGTGCGGAACTCCGGAAGTGCGCTGGAACTCAGTTCGATCCGGACATGGTCGAGGCTTTCATCGGCATGCTCGACCGCGATGAGTCCAAGGCGCAGGCGGCCTAGAACCTGGGTTAAGGGATAAGGAGTGAGGGCAAGGGGTCACGACGACAACAGAGTCATCTGACCCCTTGCCCCTTATTCCAATGAACGCCACTATTTCTTCAGACAGAGCAGCATCCCCTGGCCCGCCGCAAGCCAGCAGTCTTCGCCGCCCCATGAGCCGGTCGCCCCTGTGTAGGCGCTGACTCTATTGACCTGCCCCGGCTCCTTGAATGCCACTCCGAACGCCGTAGAGACGTGGAGGCTCTTGTTGACCACCATGACATAGGGGACGCCGCCCGGTCCTTCGAACTCGCCAACCAGCAGATCGTCCCCGCTCACCGAGGCAAGATACTTGCTGGTCCCGATCCCTGAGCAGCCCTCCGGGACGTTCGGATGGTGGAAGACATTGACGCTCTTCAGTGTGATGTAGGTCGGCCCGAGCTTGTGAAGTTGCAGGTTCACATTTCGGAGCATGTCCCACGTCGGGGTCTTGTGCCCGAACTGGTCAATGGGCGCGAGGCGATAGTTGCCGATCTGCGGTGCGAAATACGTGAAGTAGCTGATCCCGCGCCCTCCGTAGGCTAGAGTGGTGTAGAGCTGGAATCTGAAACCGGCAGGAGTCGGTTCGGCGTACCGGAAATGAGAGTTCGAGAGCACGATGTTCCAGAACGGCAGATCATGCTTCAACGCCAACTTTCTCACTGCTTCGAGGTTCTGGTAGTATCCGCCTCTGAGCGAGCCGTCATCCATCAGGGCATAGTGGTCGTAGCTGATGAACTTAGGCTTCACCGTCTTGACGAAGGACTCCAGATACTCCTCATAGGTCGGTACGCCAAGTTGTCCGGCAGAAGCATAGTTGGGCAAGAGGTTGATGTAGGCCAGCGCTTCCGGCGCCGCTTTCCTGTAAGCATCGGCCCATCGTCCGAGCCCCGGATAGGCCCCGGCACTCGGCTCATCGCGCAGGTAGTAGCCAAACACCGCCGGGTGCTTCGCGGTTCGCGCCACCAGCGCTTCCACCCGCTTCGCGATCTCCTTCTCGTCCAGTTGAGCTTCAGCGTCACCCACGACGTTGGTTCCCTCAATCACAAGGCATTGAAGGCCCGCCTTGCTCACCTTGTCCAGATCGTCCGGGGCTACGAACCCCGCGAGGTTGAACCCGCAATCCCGAATCTCCTTCAGCGCGGCCTCGTCACCCGGAGTGGACCCCCAGGGAAAGATGGCAAACTCATCCGGCTTCAGCATAGTATTTCCCTCCTGCGCAGACACCCTGGACCCGTGACAACACAGCGCCAGGCAGACAGCAATGACCCACGATAGCAAAGCGAATCTCATGCAAACACTCCTCACAACACCATCACCTCTCACCTTCTCATTCCCACGGCCGTCATTCCTCCTCCAAGCAGGAATCGGTACGCATCCGACGTAACAGTATCACGAACTTGCGCACCATCATTCTTGTTCCACGGAGGATGCCATGAAACGGATTAGCCTATGGATCGTCATATTCCTGCTGGCCGGCTCTCTGCTCTCGTGCAGTAAGCAGGGGAGCAACGTCCCCGCAGTCGCGTTCGTCACGAACAACGTATCGGACTTCTGGAAGATCGCGAAGGCCGGAGTGAGTGCCGGCGAGAAGGACTTCAAGGTGAAGTGCGATTTCCGAATGCCGCCCACAGGCACTCCGGCCGAGCAGAAGCAGATCATCGAGGACCTGATCGTCACCGGCACGACGGGCATTGCGATCTCCCCGGTAGATCCGGCCAACCAGACCGACATGCTCGACAATGCCGCCGGATCGGTCAATCTGATCTGCATGGACTCCGATGCGCCCAAGTCGAAGAGGGTCTGTTACGTCGGTACCGACAACTACAAGGCCGGACTCGCCGCCGGCGAGGAGATCAAGAAGGCGCTCCCGAAAGGCGGCAACGTAGTCCTCTTCGTCGGCACTCTTGACGCCCAGAATGCGACTGACCGCAAGAAGGGGATCGAGGATGCGATCAAGGGATCAAAGGTCCGCGTCGCGGGGACGCTGACCGATAAGACCGATCATACGAAGGCCAAGTCGAACGTCGAGGATGCTATGGTGACCTACCCGGACGTCGCGGGGTTCGTAGGGCTGTGGAGCTATAACGGCCCGGCGATCGTGGAGGCAGTCAAGTCATCAGGGAAGATCGGCAAGATCAAGATCGTCTGCTTCGATGAAGATGTGGCGACTCTCCAAGGCGTCAAGGACGGCATCGTATTCTCGACGGTCGTTCAGAAACCGTACCAGTTCGGCTACGAGTCGATGCGGATCCTCGCGGCGCTCGCCCGCAAGGAGGACGCCAAGATTCCGGAGAGCAAGGTTGTCGACACCGGTGTTCTGGTCGTCAACACCGCGAACGTCGAGTCGTTCTGGGCCGATCTGAAAAAAATGACCGGGCAGAAGTAGCTTCGCGCTCCAGGCCAACGTCATGGAAGAAGCCTACACCACAACCTCACATCCGCCGCTGCTCCGGATGGAGGGGATTACCAAGCGCTTCCCCGGGGTCCGGGCGCTCGACCGCGTCGACCTCGAGCTATATCCGGGCGAGATACTCGGGCTGATCGGAGAGAACGGTGCGGGTAAATCGACGCTCATGCGCATCCTTGCCGGCATCTATCCCGCGGATGAGGGCTCGATCCTCTTTGATGGCTGCCCGGTGCGCATCTCGGGCATCCATGACTCCCTCGCGCTCGGAGTCTCGGTCATCCACCAGGAGCTGAATCTGGCGGACAACCTCGACATCGCGACCAATATCTTCCTCGGACGCGAGATGACCCGCTCGCCGTTCCGAGTCGTGCGCAATCGGACGCTGATGGATGAGGCGAAGAGGCTCACCGCGAGCGTCGGCCTCGATGTGCCGGTCACTACGCCGGTCGAGAAGCTCTCACCTGGCGAGCAGCAGCTCGTCGAGATCGCAAAGGCACTCTCGATGTCCGCGCGGATCCTGGTGCTCGACGAGCCGACCAGTTCTCTGTCTCCGAACGAGGCGGAGTGCCTCTTCGCAGTCATGGGCCGGCTCAAGGCGCAGGGCGTCTCGATGATCTACATCTCACACCGGCTCCCTGAGGTCGAGGCGGTATGCGACCGAGTGGTCGTGCTGAGGGACGGCGCCCGTGTCGGCGAGCTGACTAGCGAGGAGGTATCGAGGGATGCGATGGTCCGCCTGATGGTGGGACGCGACATCTCCCGCTTCTTCCCGGGCGCGGGGAAGTCGCACGGGGGGCCTGCGCTCACCGTTCGAGGCTTTCGTCCGGCCGATTCGGAAGGCGCTTTCGACTTCGAGGTCCGCCAGGGCGAGATCCTGGGCGTATTCGGATTGGTGGGATCGGGGCGGACGGAGCTTGCCCGGAGTCTCTTCGGGGTCGAGCCGTCGCTGGGCGGTGAGGTCCTGGTCTTCGGTGAGCCGACGAGCATCCGTACGCCGCTCGATGCGATCCATCACGGGATCGGCATGGTGCCCGAGGACCGGAAGTACCTGGGAGTGATCCTGGAGATGTCCGTGAAGGAGAACATTTCGCTGCCCGATTTCTGCTCCGGCAGCACGCGGATGGCCCTGCTCGACGAACGCCGGGAGACGCGCATAGCTGAGGAGCAGGCCAAGGCGCTCGACATCCGCACCCCCGGGCTCGGGCAGATGGTCGAGTTCCTCTCCGGCGGAAACCAGCAGAAGGTGGCGCTGGCGAAATGGCTCGCTATCGAGCCGAAGGTCCTGATTCTGGACGAGCCGACGAGAGGGATCGACGTCGGTTCCAAGAGCGAGGTTTACAGCCTGATCCGCAGGCTCGCGGACGAGGGCCTGGCGGTGATCATGATCTCCTCCGAGATGGAGGAGATCCTCGGCCTGGGCGACAGGGTGCTCGTCGTCCACGAGGGCAGGCAGAAGGGTATCCTGGAGCACGATGAAGCCGCTGAGGAGAGCATCATGCGCCTCGCCACGGGGGGAACGATATGAAGAAGATTCTGGGCATGACCCTGCTGCTGGTCGCCCTGTGCATTGCCATCGACCTGGTGAACAACCGATTCAGCAGCACGGTGAACTTGCAGAATCTGAGTCGCCAGATCGCGCTCCTCGCGATATTCGCGATCGGTGAGGGCATCGTGATCCTCTCGGGCGGGATCGATCTGTCGGTCGGCTCCGTGATCGCATTCACGGGTCTATTCGTGGCCTATGCTGTGCAGAGTTACGGCATGTCGCCCTGGGCCGCCAGCGGGATCGTTCTCGCCCTCTGCGTGGTGATCGGCCTGGCCCACGGCCTGCTGATCACCAAGGTGAATCTCCAACCGTTCATCGCCACGCTCTGTTCGATGCTGATCCTGAGGGGACTGGCGCGCGGTCTGACCAGTGACGGGACGATGGGCTTCGGAAACGAGTCGGTCGCGTTCCGGTCGCTCGGCGATGGGAACTGGCTCGGCATACCGGCGCCGGTAGTGATACTCGTAGTAGTGGCGGCAATCGCTCACTTCTTCATGCGGTACACGGTCTACGGCAGATACCTCTATGCGATAGGGCGGAACCCGGACGCGGCGCGGTATTCCGGCGTGAGAGTCGATAGGATGCAGACCGGCTCGTATCTGGCCTGCGCGGTCCTCGCGGGGATCGCCGGAATCCTATATGCCGGCTACACGAACTCGGTGCAGCCGGCGACCACCGGGCAGGCGTATGAGCTGTATGCGATCGCGGCGGCCGTTCTCGGCGGATGTTCGATGCGAGGCGGTGAGGGCACCGTGCTCGGCATCATTGTCGGGGCGAGCATCATGCGGGTCATGTACAACGGCATCATTCTGGTCAAGATCTCGACCTATTACGAGTTCGCCGTCATCGGCCTCGTGATCCTCATAGGCGTCGTCGCCAACGCCTCCGTCAAGCGCCGCGCGGCCCGAGTTGCCAAGCAGCCTGCCAAGACTTGAAGCTGGATGCACTTTGCAGGTCGGCACTACGGTCGGGCGGATGGAGTGGCGCGATCCTGTCCTGCGCCTGCGAAGGCAACCTCGGGGCAATCGGGCGTCAAGTCGTAGTACGCGATGACGTGATCGAATCTTTCGAGGATGTCCCTGGGAGTCAGTCCGTATTGGCTCAGGGAGTAGGTGTGCTCGCTTCTGTACGTGCGCGACTTCGCGTGCTCTTCCCTCAGGCACTCCGCGAACGCCGGACTGATCTCGAGGCCGAGGCGCGCATACAGGTCCCTGGCGGTCGCATAAGGGTCGGCTATCAGATCGTCATAGCGGACAATCGCATATCGGTTGTCCAGCCAGTATGGAAGGCGTTGCATGGGGTACAGGTACCAGTGTCCCGCCATCTCCAGCACCCTGTCGCGGAAAGAGCATCCGCGAGGATCATTGTCAAGGAAGCCCCACGTATAGTACATGTAGCTCAACAGGGACGGTATCGCCCGGAACGGGTCACGCACGTTGCAGATCACCTTCGCGTCCGGAAAGTACTCGTCGATCGCATCGATCCGGGAGGTGAAGGCCGGGTTCTTCGATAAGAAGTGCTTGCTAGCGCCATGGACGTAGAGGTGCCGCTGAACGCATCGGCGGTAGAACGACATGATCCGGTGCTTGTCCGCCGCAGGTGTCGCGCTGTCGAAATGAACGAGGTGCCAGAGGATCTGTGGGAACGGAAACAGGTGCAATAGGAATATGCTCGAGAACAGGGGAAGAAGCAGCATCTCGTCTTCCTCGGGCTGAAAAAGGCTGACCTTGTGGATCTTGCTCCCACTGGCGAATACTCGATCATCGAGGGCGTGGACCAACCTGCGTCCGAAGCCGCCGAACCGCCGATCGACGGCCGCCAACGCCATCAGGAGCTTTCGCTCCGTGATCGAAGGCGCGAGCAGCATCTCCCACAACTGCATTGTTGTGCAGTTCTCGGTGTCCCGCGACAGCATCCGATGAAGGAAGGTTGTGCCGCTGCGCGGTACGCCGAGGATGAATATCGGAGTGCGGATTACGATTGCCCGGTATTTCCTGAAGAGTACCTCGTCCAATAGGAACCCAAGCCAATGGCACACTTGCAGGAAGAGCAAGACGGGGGCGAGGATCGAGAGAATGCCCACTCTCTTGAGTGTAGGCCGGGCAAAGGTGCCTCTGCTGTGAAACAGACTCAGCCACAGCAATCGAAGGTATTGTCTGAACCCGGACATCGCATCCTCTTCGGAGTGAACAGCCACTCCGATTCTAGACTCCCGCTCGACATCCGTCAAGCCCACGTAGGTTCCGGTCACCACCGACGATGCCGCCGAGAGCATTCGCAGATCTTGAGTCAAGCGGACATGGCGGTCCTGCCAAGTATCCTGATCATTGCCATGCCCGGCCCATTCCGGTATAATGACCTCGCTGAGAAGTACACGGAGAGGTGCCTGAGTGGTCTAAAGGAGCGGTCTTGAAAACCGTCGTGGCGCAAGTCACCGTGGGTTCGAATCCCACCCTCTCCGCCATCAGAATTGCCTCATTTCATGAGGGCATTTGGCGTTCTTCGGTGAAGATGGCTACTTGGCCTCATAGCTCCTGATGGTCGCGAGTTCCCTGGGCAGGTGTATCTCGCAAGGCTCCCAGCCGATCCATTCGCCGCTCAGGTATCCGTCGTAGGAGGCTCCATGGAGGAGTTCGACCGCTCGACGATGGTCGATCATCCCTTCCCCGATCGGCACCAGCTTCATCTTCCCTTCTACGAGCACTCCATCGTGGAAATGGACATGGCGGATCCATGGTCGGAGCGTGCAGAAGGTATCGTCGATCGTGTGGCCGTGCCGGGCCGGATGCATGATGTCCCAGTTCACCGCGATCGCGTCGTCGTTCACGCGTCTCATGACTGCGGCCACATCCGCTGGATCACACCAGTGGTCGTGTGTTTCCAGGCAGACGGTCACGCCACGATGCCCTGCATGTTCCGCCACGGCTGCGAGAGACCTGGCGACGAGTTCGACTGCGTCCTCACGACTCACGCCATCGGGGATCGGCCCGCCGAAAACTCGCAGCCGTGACGATCCGACATCAGCCGCCAGGTCGATGCACCTCAGGGTGACGGCGACTTCCTGCTCGGCGGCGCCGGGGTCGGCAAACTTGCGGGAAGTGGCCACACAGCAGATGGCGATACCGCTGTCCTCAGCCTTCTGCCTGATCGCCGCTCGTTTGGCGGGCGCCGCATCCAGCTCAATCCCGTGCGCGTGCCGGCTTTCGATGCGCGGCTCGATCCCATCGTAGCCATATCGCCTGGCCGTGGAAAGCATTTGGTCGAAGTCCTGTTCGGGACAGGAGAAACTCATGAAAGCGTATCTCATGACTACATGATAGCACGATGCGCGGCTGGGGTGAAAGCTCGGCGACTGCTGGACGTACGATGGGAAGATATCCCGGGGTTCAACTGCCGAAACACCGAGCCCAGGAAGACGACACCACGGTTTCCCAAACTTTCCTGCACGGCCGAGGCGACATATCACCCCCTTAGCAGTACCCGGGGTACTTCTCCTCGACCCACCGGCGAACCACCTGGCCGAACCTTGCCGCCTCCTCGATTAGCTCCTTCACTTCTCCGCTGGACACGATTCCCGAGCGCGAGTAGGTCGAGAGGTTGCGGATCTTTCGGCACTGCTGGAAGTACCGAGCTGTCGAGTTGACGGCTCCGTCTGTACCCATCCTGGGTTCGATCGCACCCGATCTGGGTTCATTAGTGGCCTTGTTCAAGTATACTTTGTGAAAGCATACTTGAACAACCCGGGGGAGGTTCTGAAACTACTGTGACCCATTCACGCGGTTCTGGTACAGATTCGTGGCAGGTCCTGCTGATCTCGGGTGATGACCTGCTGGGGTAGAGAGTTCAGTCATGGCTACCTGCCGTCATCCCACCCTCTCCGCCAAATCCAACTTCCGATTCTGCCGAAGAGCGGTTTGAGCACGCCTTGGAACCTGGTATAACGAATTGGTCAGTCAGCGGCCTGATCCAACAGGCCGCCGAGACCTTAGTAGTGCGGGGTAGTAGTGCAACCAACAAATTCCAGACAACCGGAACGACCAGGGAGGCGTGGAAGCGATTCACAACGAGCCAACGGAAGCCTAAGCAGCGCAGTACCGCGCGGTCCGTGGTGGATCGGATATGTGGTCACGCTTGCCCTCGAAGCCGTGCTCACGGTTGGTTTGCTCGCATTGTCGCCTCTCTTCCCACTCGCCAGGTTCCCGATACCTTACGTCCTGCTGATCATGCTCGTCGCCTACGTTTTCGGCGAGGGACCGGCGCTCCTGGCGTTTATCCTGGGCCTCTTTGCCTTCGATTACTATTTTGTTCCTCCTGTCGGCACCTCTTTCCCACACGCAGAGACTCCGGAAGGGTGGGCCGCACTCGTCGCTTTCATGCTTGGAACCCTGATAGTCGGGTTCGCAACTGTGCTCATGCGCAGGTCGAGGCAGCGCACGGAGCAGATGGCTCGGTCGCTGCACCAAAGTGAGTCGGATCTGAACAAGGCTCAGGCCGTCGCGCATGTGGGAAGCTGGCGGCTCGATGTGCGGCGTGACGAACTGCTTTGGTCTGACGAGGTGTACCGGCTCTTCGGCATTTCCTCGGGGACGTCTCTGACCTATGATGCATTCCTGGCTGCCGTTCACCCGGAGGACCGGGGTTTCGTCGAAGCCGCCTGGCAGGCGGCTCTCACGGGAAAGCCATACGACGTCGAGCACAGGATCGTCACTCCTGAAGGCGTCAAATGGGTCCGCGAGCGAGCCGAACTCGAGTTCGACGATCAGGGAGCGCTGCTCGGTGGGTTTGGGACCGTACAGGATATCACGGAGCGCATGGAGGTCCAGCGGCGGGAGCGCGACTTGGAGGAGCATAAACTGGAATTCTACCAGCGCACACTACAGGCGGCGACCAGCGGCAAGCTCATCGTTACGGATCGTGAGAGGATCGAGCAACTGGCCGGCCCTGCTTCGGCAAGATGGGAGGTCAGGGAGCCGCGCGACCTCAGCCGAATCAGAAACGAGGCGGCGGACCTGGCCGGAAACCTCGGCATGGATGAGTCGAGGATCGGGAAGTTCCAGGTGTGCGTCGGGGAGGCTACCACCAACGCTGTCAAGCACGCGGAAGGTGCGATCGCCTCGTTGCACGCCAATCACGACTCGCTCATCTTCTTTGTGGCCGATACAGGCCCTGGAATCGATGCCGTGATCCTGCCCGATGTTGCTCTGACACCCGGATTCTCCACTGTCGGAACGCTGGGCATGGGGTACAAGGTCATGCTCTCGTTTGCCGACAAGGTCTATCTAGCCACGGATCCGGACGGCACGGCAGTCGCCATCGAGATGATGTTCCGGGTCCCCGAGTCGAGTCCACTTCTGTCCGGACTTGCATTCCCGGCGGTCGGATCGGCGAGTGATCGCTATGGCCACCGACCGAGGCGAGTTCATATTGACAGCGGTGGAACTCGCCGACAGACTGATCCAAGGAATGGGCTATCTGCATCGAGAAGGGGAAGGCAATGACTGCTGAGGGAACATCCGGCGGAGCGCAGGTCGTGAGCGTCTCCGGCGAGATTGACTACTCGAATCTTGACGGCTTCTCGAAGCCTGTCGATGAGGCGGCGAAGGTTTCGCCCGCCGGTTTCATCATCGATCTCTCAGAGGCCACCTACCTCGACAGCGGCGGAGTGGCAGTCATCATATCGGCCTATCAGCGCATATGCCCCGAAGGAAGACTCGTGCTGGTGGTCGCAAACGACAACATCAGGGATCTCCTGGCCCTGATCCACCCGGAGATGCTTCCCAATCTCTTCATCCGCGAAGACCTCACATCGGCAGAGGCAGCCCTAAATGCCGACGACGGATCTCCTCGCTCGCGATCCAGTCCTTGACTTTTCGCCGCTTTGTGGTATAATGGGGCAAGTCAACAAGCCTCCCCCCACAAACTGTTGCAAAGGCATTAAAATGAAACCCTACCACGTGCTCTCTGCCCTGTTGTCGGCTGTCGTACTGCTGTCTCTGTGCTCGACCTGCTTTGCGGGTAGCCCCGTTTCCTTTGAAGGGATGTCCGTGACCGCGGCGTTTCCGGGAAGGATCTACATTGAGAAGTCTGACCGAAGCCAGGGGATCCGAGTCGATACGCCCGGGATCTTCGCGGAGGGAGCCGTCGTCAACGTCTCCGGCACGCTGGAGATCGATCCCGTGACGGAGGAGCGATATGTCGCACCGTCGGCCGGGTATCCCCAGGCCACCGGAGCCACGCTCGTCCTCAAGCCGCTGGGAATCGTCGGCCGCGCATTTGGCGGAGGCGACTCGGCGATCCACGGAGGAATTGCGGGCGACTCGAACCTGAATAACGTCGGCATGCTGGTCACAATCTGGGGGCCGGTGTCGGCGTTCGATGACCCGGTGAAACCCGTCAGTTGGTTCAAGATCAGCGATTCCCTGGGGCCGGAGATCAAGGTCGTCTGTCCGAGCGGCGTCAAGATCGACGTGGAATGGGCATATGTCGTCGTCACCGGGATAGCCTGCGTCGAGAAGGTGGGCGGATCGAACGTCCGGGTGCTCAAGGTGCGCAAGCCGAGCGATGTCGTCTCACGGCAGTCCTGGTCGGGGAACCGGCTCAAGTCGATGACCCTCGATGAGAAGGTCGGGCAGCTCTTCCAAGTCCGAGTCGACGGCGACACGCTCGAGGCATCCGAAATCAGCCTGGTCACCGACAAGCATGTCGGCGGCATAGTCTATTTCCAGTATAACGGCAACCTCAACGATCCCATGCGGTCGGCGCAGATGAGCAACGACCTGCAGGAGTACGCGGTCGGGCCGAGCGGCACGGGAATCCCGCTCCTGATCTCGATGGACCAGGAAGGCGGCCGAGTCACGAGGATCACCGGCGGCGCCGAGGGGCCGGGCAATATGGGGCTCGGGGCGTCGAGGAATACCGCACTGGCATACTCGATCGGCAGCATATTCGGTGAGGAGATCAAGGCGGTCGGCGGCAACATGGACCTCGCGCCGGTCCTCGATGTCAACAACAACCCGTCGAACCCGGTCATCGGCGTGCGCTCGTTCGGGGAGGATCCTGACCTCGCGTCGGAGATGGGACAGTCCTATGTGGAGGGCCTCCACAGCGCGGGCGTGATCGCAACCGGCAAGCATTTTCCGGGCCACGGCGACACCGCCGTCGACTCGCATTCCGGCCTTCCGATCGTGACCTACGATTTCGCGACCCTCGACAATATACATGGCAAGCCATTCAGGGATGCGATCGCGAACGGGCTTCAAGCCATCATGACCGCTCACATCGTCGTCACGTGCCTTGATCCCGATCGTCCGGCCACGCTCTCGCCCGCTGTTATGGAAGGCTACCTCCGCGGCAACCTGGGGTTCAACGGAGTGTGCATGACCGACTCGATGGGCATGGCGGGGATCACCTCGGGGTACGGCATCGGGCAGTCCTCGGTCCTGGCGATCAAGGCGGGCGTGGATCTCCTGTCCCTGTCGCCCGACCTCAATACCGCGATCGACGCTATCAAGGCGGCAGTCCAGAGTGGCGAGATACCGATGTCCCGCCTAAATCAGGCGGTCGAGCGTATTCTCGCCCTGAAGCATCGGAATGGGATCTTCGCCAACCCGTATGTCGATCCGGCCGCCGCGGATGCGATCGTCGGAAGTACGGCTCACTGGAACGCCGAGTCGGCTGCCGCGCGGTCCGCGGTCACACTCGTCCAGAACACGGGCAGCATCCTGCCGTTGACCCTGACTCCGAGCCAGAAGATTCTGCTGGTGACCGTCGAGGGAGCTGAGACGACCACCAACGCCTCATCGCGATTCGCCTCATACATCACTGCGAAGCATTCGAACGTCCAGTCGCTCCCCTTGGTCGTGAACCCGAACTCCTCGCAGAGGACGACCGTCAAGAATGCGGCGGCGTCGGCATACGTGACCATAATCGGCACATCGAGGGCTCAGCTTTCGTCGAATGTGGGCCAGGCGACGCTGGTGAACGAGCTTCGGGCGCTAGGACGACTGGTGATCGTCGTCGGCCTGAGGGAACCGTATGAACTGGCGAGCTTCCCGACGGCAAATGCGTACATTGCGGCGTACAACTACCGGAATTGCGGGTTCCAGGCGGCGGCGGACGTGCTCTTCGGCGATGTGAATCCATCGGGCGTGCTCCCGGTCACGGTTCCGGGACTCTATGCGTTCGGCTACGGCCTGAGCTACTGAGGTTTGGAATGCGGAGTGGGGATTGCGGAGTATGGGAGTATGGGAGTATGGGGGTATGGGGGTATGGGGGTATGGGAGTAGGAGTGGGGAGTATGAGTATGAGTATGAGTATGAGACGGGCTTCCGGGGGGATTGGGCTGTGACGGAGATGTGTTGATCGGCGGAGGTTAACCGTCAGGCATTTGTCACATTTGGTTTGACCGAAACTATGACAAAGATGAGCGGCCTTCGATTGCTGTAAAAAAGCTGTCGAGGGCCGTTTGAGCGTGGGTGGGGCACTACAAATTCCTGCATTTCTTGACAAAATCCCCGTTTTCGGGTCCTTGTCGGGGGTTGTTCACTGCCTAGACACCACATTTTGGCGGGTTGCAGGCTATAAAAAGCGGTTCTTGGGCCCTGTTTCCGGTTGGGTGCTGTGGACTGCGGGGAGTAGCGCCTGGTTGTTGGTTGGGAGGATCCTTGCCTGCGACGGGTTGGCTTGGTATACTTACCGTCGGGAGGCATGTAGACCTTATGGGCAACGCTTCCGACAATGTGTCGTTCCAATTGGACGTCTCACGCGATGAACTGCTGTCGTCCTTGGCGCTGATCGTCAAGTTGAGGAGGCTCAGGAACGCCACCTGGGTCAATCTGTCCTACGCAGAAGGCGAACTTGTATTCCATGTGAGCAGGCTGTCAACGCGGATGTCGGCCGAGGGCGACTGGCCAGGCACAGTCAAGATAAGGGTCTCGGAACTGAGGAGGCTAGCGCTATCGCCTCCGTCTGCAGACCCGGTCATGTTCCGGTACTCCGGCGGCTTGGTGAAGATCGGTGACATGGTACTCCCGGCGGCAGGTTCGGAGGCCAGCCGATGAACCCAGTCGAAACCTACCTCACCGAGCTTCGGGATATCCGCGCCTACAATGCGCACGTCGAGGAGACCACCTTCTACGGTACCCTGGAGACTCTCCTCAACGAGATCGGGAAGTCGCTCAAGCCGAAGGTCCGCTGCATAATCAACCCGAGGAACGAGGGCGCGGGGATTCCCGACGGCGGGCTGTTCACCCCCGATCAGAAGAATACCGACATGATCGGCGGCCAAGTCCCATCCCGTGGCGTCGTCGAGGTGAAGGGTATCCGCGACGAGGTACCCGCCGTCATCGCGACCGAACAGGTGCTGAAGTACCTCCGAAGATATGCGCAGGTGCTCGTGACGAACTACCGAGACTTCGCGCTCGTCGGCAGGGACGACGCGGGCAATCCCGTGACGCTCGAATCGTTCCGCCTCGCGGAGAGCGCCGACGACTTCAAGGCGAAGCTCGCCCATCCCCGAAAGCTTTCTCAGGAGATCGAAGCCGAGTTCACCGAGTTCCTCATGCGATCGCTTCTCCGCGCCGCCGATCTCACCGAGCCCAGAGACGTCGCCTGGGTGCTCGCATCCTACGCCCGAGTCGCTCGAGGCAAAGTCGAGCAGGCCGAACTTCCGGCGCTCGATGCGGTCCGGACGGCGCTGGAGGAAGCGCTCGGCCTCAAGTTCGAGGGCGAGAAGGGCGAGCACTTCTTCCGATCGACGCTCGTGCAGACGCTCTTCTATGGCGTGTTCTCCGCCTGGGTGCTCTGGGCGAAGGACAACCGCGATCCGGGTCCAGAGGCCAAGTTCGACTGGCGAATGGCCGCATGGTATCTCCACGTCCCGATGATCGGCGCGCTCTTCGCACAGGTCGCGACGAAGGAGAAGCTCGGCGACTTGGGGCTCATGGAGGTCCTCGACTCCGCCGGAGCCGCTCTGAACCGGGTCAAGCGCGGCCCGTTCTTCGAGAAGTTCGAGGAGCAGCATGCCGTTCAGTATTTCTATGAGCCCTTCCTCGAAGCGTTCGATCCCGAACTGCGCAAGCAGCTCGGCGTATGGTATACCCCGCCGGAGATTGTGGAGTATATGGTCGAGCGCGTGGATGCCGTCCTGCGCGAGGAGCTTCACATCGAAGGCGGGCTGGCGAACCCACAGGTCTACGTGCTCGACCCGGCGTGCGGAACGGGCGCGTACCTGGTGGAGGTGCTTCGGCGCATCGAGCGGACAATTCGCGAGGAACAGGGCGAGGATGCGGTTGCGGGCGCGATGGTCAAGCTTGCGGCCACCGAGAGGGTTTTCGGCTTCGAGATCCTGCCCGCGCCGTTCGTGGTCGCTCATCTCCAACTCGGGCTGATGCTCAAGAACATCGGCGCGGAACTCTCCGACGAGAAGAACGAGCGCGCGGGGGTCTACCTCACCAATTCGCTCACCGGCTGGGAGCCGCCCACCGGGCCGAAGACCCGCATCATGTTCCCGGAGATGGAGCAGGAACGCGAGGCCGCCGACCGCGTGAAGCGCGATGTCCCCATCCTCGTCATTCTCGGCAATCCGCCGTACAACGGATACGCGGGGATGGCCGTGTCGGAGGAGCGCGAGCTTTCGACCGCCTACCGCGATACGAAACGTGCCCCGAAGCCTCAGGGTCAGGGTCTGAACGATCTCTACATCAGGTTCTTCCGCATGGCCGAGCGCCGCATCGTGGAGGGAACGCAGAAGGGCGTCGTCTGCTTCATTTCGAACTACTCCTGGCTCGATGGCCTCTCGTTTACAGGGATGCGCGAGAGGTATCTGGAGGTTTTCGACGAGGCATGGATCGATAATCTGCATGGCGATCGGATTATCTCAGAGTATGCGCCGGATGGCCGAACGAGCGAAACCGTATTCGCCATGGCGGGCACGTCTCCGGGTATCAAGATAGGTACGGCGATAGCCCTGCTGGTGAAAAAGGATGGGGAGAGCGGTGAGACCTGTGAGTTGCACTACCGCGATCTCGACGAAGCCAGGGCGGATGACCGGCGGAGGGCTTTGCTCACCGGTCTGAAGGCATCGAGCTTCGACGAATCGTATGCTACCCTGGAGCCGGTTCTGCAGATCGGCCTGCCGTTCAAGCCGCGAGCGATGGGGGAGGATTACATCACCTGGCCTTTGCTCACCGACCTCTTCCCGGTTTCTTTCCCGGGAGTCAAGACGAGCCGCGACGATGTGGTTGTAGATATCGACCGCGACCGCCTGGTCAAGCGCATGGAGCAGTACTTCGATCCCGAGATCAGCCACGAAGAGATGAGACGCATTTCTCCCGGCGCAATGGAGAGCACGGCGCGGTTCAAAGCCGAAACCGTCCGCGATCAGCTCCGGAAGAGAGGCTTCCTTGCGGGGAACGTTCTGCGTTACTGCTATCGTCCGTTCGATTCGCGCTGGCTGTACTGGGAACCAGAGACAAAGTTATTGGATGAAAAGCGCTCGGAGTATACTCCTCACGTTTCTCCCGGCAACGAATGGCTGAGCGCCGGTCAACGCAACAGAAAGATGGACTTCTATCAGCCGCAGTTCACGACTCACCTGGCGGACCATCATCTCGTTGAGTCGAATGTCGGCATGTTTCCCATCTTTATCATGCCCACTGAGGCCGACCTATCTCTCTTTGCCGATGCGGATATCCGGGCGAACTTGACGTCGTCGGCACAGCAGTACCTCGACGACATTCACGGAGGAGTGGGCGATCTCTTCCACCACACGCTCGCGATACTCCACTCCCCCAACTACCGCAAGGAGAATGCCGGGGCATTACGCCAGGACTGGCCTCGGATTCCGCTGCCGAACACGAGTGGGACGATGTACACGTCCGCCGACCTTGGGGAGCAACTCGCCGCGCTCCTCGACACCGAAAGCCCCGTCGCCGGGGTGACCGCCGGGACTCTCAGGCCCGAGATCAAGGTCACCGGCGTCATATCCCGCGAGGGTGGGGGGAATCTGAACCCCGATACCGACTTCGCCGTCACGGTGGGATGGGGTCATGCCGGGCAGGGAGGCGTCACCATGCCCGCGCGCGGCAAGGCGATCGAGCGCGAGTACACATCAGACGAACGCGCGGCGATTGTGCAGGGCGCGGGGGCGCTCGGCATCACGTCCGCTGAGGCGTTCGCTCACCTCGGGGAGACTACGTTCGATATCTACCTGAATAATACCGCGTACTGGAAGAACGTCCCCGCGCGCGTATGGGATTATCACATCGGCGGATACCAGGTCATCAAGAAGTGGCTCAGCTACCGTGAGGAGAAGCTCCTTGGCAGGCCTCTTCGCCTGGAGGAGGTCGAGGAAGTGCGGAACATGGCTCGTCGGATCGCCGGCATCTGCCTGCTTGAGCCCTCCATGGACAGAAACTACACGGCAGTCAAGGCAGACACGTACGCTTGGCCGGGCTGAGGCTGCGTGAGCCGATCCGCAGGCAGGCCTAGGGCGAACGCATCTTATCTACGCATGACCGCCAACCTAACGGTGTAGGAGGGATTTTCCGGGATGGTTCGTGCCCGGTAATCCCGAACGTCGGCGTCAGGTGGCATTCGGGATTACCGGGCACGAACCATCCCGGAAAATCCCTCCTACATCCCCGCAGACTAGATGCGTTCGCCCTGCAAACAGGCCAACAAGTGCTTGACACGCCGATAGGGTTGAGCTAGCCTGCATTATCATGTCATTCTGAGCAGCGAACCGCGGGCACGCGGTTATTTCAAAAAGAAACCACCGATCTCCAGACGACTCCGTCGTCGGCTGCCGGAGATCGACGACGGAGTCGTCTGGAGATCGGCGCTTTCTTAGGAGCATGTCGAAGAATCCGGCCGATGAAAGTGCTTCAAACGCCAGATTCTTCGACAAGCTCAGAATGACAACGTGGGTCGCTCAGAATGACAGCGTGGACGCTCTGAGCAGGTCATGAATAATGCAGGCTAGAAGCCTCCTACAACCGCTTCGCACTCCGAAGTGAAACCTTTCCGCTCCTTCATGCCGTCTAATCCATGACAGGGATGCGCCCGTGGGAGAGGTACAACAGGGCCACCGACGACGGAGTCGTCTGGAGATCGGTCAAAGCCTTCCCTGCGGGTCAATGATCGAAGGGAGGAACACCGAATGTTTGCAGACAAGAAGGGCAGAGTCCTGATCGGGATCGTGGCGGTGGTTTTCGTTGCCGCGCTGGCAGTGGCTTTGGTCACGGGGTATCCGAGGGCCGCACTGGCTCAGGTGCCGCCGGGTATGGACCAGAATGCGCCGATGCCTCCGCCCCCGGGAGACTGGCAGGGGCAGCAACCTCCGCCAGGGGGACGTCAGGGCGGTGGTTACGGACAGATGCCGGGCGGGATGATGCGCCCCGGAATGGGAATGATGGATTCCGGCGGAGTGGCGATCGCCATCAGCACCGATTCCATCTACGTCGTCAAGGGCAATACGCTCTTCCAGTTCAACGCGCGCACGCTCAAGCAGACGAACAGCGTGCAGTTGGCCCCGCCGACGCCCCAGCCGATGCCGCCTCCCCAGCAGTAGCCCGGTGTGGGAGTGTGGGGGTGTGGGAGTGTGGGAGTCAGACCCAGTACTCCCACACCGTCACACTCCGCAATTCTGGGTATACAGACCATGAATCACCAGCGGGTGCATTTGCGCACACTGGGCCAGCCTCTCGTTATGCCACCAGAGTGGCTACTCGAGGAGAACGGTTGGGTGGTCTGCCAAGGTTCCCAAGCCCCAACCGTCTAGTCTCTAGTAGGTTTGTCTGGTAACCATAACGAGAGACGGTCGCCACCCACTGAACTCGAATGCACCCCTCACCAGCCGCTGGGTTGACTTCAGGGCGGGAAAGTCTTACTATTACCTGGCTGAGGCACGTTTTGTTACGGGGCAAAATCATGAGCAGAATGCGAGCGATCGTACGATCTTGTAGTGGCCGTGCCTCCGTGCCGGCCAGCAACGTCGCAAGGCCGGCACGGAGGCACGGCCACTACGCTGATCCGCATGGGAGGCCGGCACGGAGGCACGGCCACTACCGGGCGTTGACGGTCGCCTTGATGCTACTCCTCTGCGGGGCGTCTCTCTCCGCAAAGGTCGGCGGTCCCGTCGTGAAGACGATGCGGATCGACGGCCCGATCAGTCCCGCGGCGGCGCTATACGTCCACCGCGCGATCGAGATCGCGGAGGGGAGCGATGCCCAGGCGCTGCTCATCCACCTGGACACACCGGGCGGCCTCGACGACTCCATGCGCTCGATCATCAAAGATTTCTTCGCGTCCGACGTGCCGATCGTCGTCTATGTGTCCCCCAAAGGCGCGCGGGCCGCATCCGCCGGAGCGATCATCACCATCGCGGCCAACATTGCGGCGATGGCGCCCGGGACTGCGATGGGCGCCGCGCATCCCGTCGCCATCGGCGGCGGTGGAGGCGATTCCGAGGGGAGTCAGCCGAAACAAGACGGTGTCATGAGCACGAAGATGGAGGAAGACGCGGCCGCCTACGCCCGGTCGATCGCCGAGCGACGGGGTCGAAACATCAGGTGGGCTGAAGACGCCGTTCGGAAGAGCATCTCATCGAGCGCGTCCGAAGCGCTCAAGAAGGGTGTCATCGACCTGATCGCCGATGACGACACACAGCTTCTGAAGGCGATCGACGGCCGCAAAGTCAAGCTCGACGCGGGCACGGTGACTCTGCGAACGGGCACCGCCCGGACGGAGGACATCGGCCCGAGCCTGAGGGAGCGCTTCCTGGCGATCATCGGCAACCCGAACGTCGTGCTGATCCTGATGACGATCGCCATATACGGCATCATCTTCGAGTTGAGCAACCCGGGATCGATCTTCCCCGGCATCATCGGGGGGATCGCGCTGATCCTCGCGCTCTTCTCGTTCGCGATTCTGCCTGTCAACACAGCGGGGATAGCGCTGATCGCGTTCGCGGCCATTCTGTTCATCGCCGATCTGCTCATTCCCGGGCACGGCATCCTGTCGGCCGGCGGGGTGATCTCGTTCATCATCGGCGCGCTCATGCTTTTCGAGACGCCGTCGCCGGTGTTCAGGGTTTCGCTCAGCCTGGTGATCACCCTGGCGTTCGTGACCGCCGGGTTCTTCCTGTTCGCGGTCGGATCGGCGGTTCGGGCTCAGAAGGCAAGAGTCGTCACCGGCGGCGAGGGGATGATCGGCGAGCTGACCGAGGCGCGGACGGATTTCGACCCCAAGGGCAAGGTTTTCATCGAGGGATCTCTTTGGAACGCAGTCTCGGAGGGCGAGCCGATCAAGCAGGGCGAGCTGGTCCGGGTTGTGAGTATGGATGGGCTGACACTACATGTCAAAAAGGAGAGCTAGAAAATGGAAGGGCTGGTTGGAACCATTGTTGCGCTGTTCGTCGTGTTCGCGATCATACTGCCATCCGCAGTCAGGATCATCAAGGAATACGAGCGGGGCGTCATCCTCCGCTGGGGACGTTACAGCCATGTGAAGCTGCCGGGCATCCGGTTTCTGATCCCATTCGTCGATCAGATGTTCCGCATCGATCTGCGCGTGGTGACGATGGACGTTCCGAAGCAGGAGATGATGACGCGGGACAACGTGCCGGTCACGGTCGATGCGGTCGTGTACTTCCGCGTGGTGAACGCCGAGGACGCGATCCTGAAGATCGAGAACTACGTGAAGGCAACGGCGCTGATCGCCCAGACGACGCTTCGGAGCACGGTCGGCCAGCATGCGCTGGATGAGCTGCTGTCGGAGCGGGACAGGGTGAATGAGAAGCTGCAGACCGTGATCGACGAGCAGACCGAGCCGTGGGGCGTCAAGGTCACCAACGTCGAGGTCCGCGACGTGATCCTCCCCGAGACGATGAAGCGCGCGATGGCGGGTCAGGCAGAGGCCGAACGAGAGCGCCGCGCGAAGGTCATCAATGCGGAAGGCGAGTTCCAGGCGTCGGAGAAACTGGCGATGGCGGCGGCGATCATCAGCAAGGACCCGGCGGCGATCCAGCTCCGGTTCCTGCAGACGCTTGCGCAGGTCGCAACCGAGCACAACAGCACCACGATCTTCCCGGTGCCGATCGACCTCTTCACACCGTTCATCAAGCTGATGCGTGAGAAGGCGGGGGAGTAGGGAGTGTGGGGGTGTGGGAGTGTGGGGGTGTGGGAGTAATGGGAGCCCAGCGCTCGAGTGCTCCACCGCTACATTTCTCCCGTCCCCGCAATCCTACCGGTTTTTTCGTTTGCCTCTAAGATAGCGGCGTTGTCCGGCCATAATGAGTAGTAGTTCCAGGACAACGCAGCAAGCGGACCTCTTAGAAGGTCGTTGACGAGGCGGGCCTGGTCAAGAAAAGGGGCGTTGGCATACTCTAGCAGTTTTCAGCCGGCGTCCCTTTTGCACGTCTGGCTCGTACTGCTACTCTCCCGAAGGCATCACAGGCTGTAGGGGCGTGCCTTGTGCCGCCCGACGCGCGATCGCAGGCGGCACAAGGCACGCCCCTACAGCCTGGTTTCGGCATGGCCCGCCGCACTCCACAGTCCTTGACACCCACGCTCCCATTGCGCTATCCTCGCGACAGTCGGGAGGGCGAGCGGAATGCGAGAGGCGATTCGGGCGGGGAATATCGTGCGAGACCGGTGGCCGCTGAACATGCAGCGCCACCTCAACCTCTACATGGGTAGCGGTCGGGCCGGCGCGTGCTTCGATGCATACGGCCTGATGAATAACGGGATGCGCGGGGAGTACCTCGTGAGCCTGAGCCAGACCAGGCTTATGCACGCCGACCACTGGCACCGCGGCGCATGGGGCCTCGACTACTGGCTTCCCGTCCTCAAGATCGCGTGGGAGGGCGAACCTCCGCCCGAGCCGAATACCTACCGCCAGGAACTCGATCTGTATGACGGCCGGCTTACCACCGAGATGTCCTGGCCGGATTTGCGGCTCTCACTGACCTCATACTTCCATCCCGAGCGCCGGGATCTTCTCGCCTTCGACGTGCGCTTCGAGGGCCGAATGCCCGGCCTGCTGATCGCGCCGGAACTCGACATCCACACACAGTACGACCAGCATCTGACCGGTGATGCGAAGGGCCTCGAACTCGATCAGGGCTGGTGGCTCGGGCGAATCACGGTAGGCACGGCGGACAGCGTCGTTGGCCTGAGGGTGATCTCGACCGATGGGACCGCCGAGTTGACGCCGGTCGCCGACGGGCTCGCGATCCGATTCGAGGGCGAGACCGGGCGGCACTTGCTGGTCGTCGGGACAGCGGGCTTCGGGCGGCGGACGGAATTGTGCGAGGACCTGAAGTCGATCCCTGCGCCGGAGGAGTTCGCGGCAGAGGCGGTCCAGGCATGGCATCGGCGCTGGGGTGGGGGATTCATCCACGTGCCCGTGCCGGAATACCAGGCGCTGTGGGCACGGTCGATGTTCTACGTCCTGTCGAGTTACGCGCCGGACGTTCGGCCTCCCGCGCCGCCGATGGGCTGGGCGGGCAACTGCTGGCCGTTCGGGTTCCCGCAGGACCTCTCGTACCTCCATCCGGCGCTCCTTCGTTTGGGACACTTGGATATAGCACGTGCCTGGGTCGAGTCGTACCGCAACGACCTCGAGACCATGCGCGATTACACGAAGCGCATCTACGGCGCTGAGGGCACGATGTGGGCGTGGGAATATCCCATCGGCCCTGACTCGAAGCTTCTCTCCGACGGCACGCCGAACTGGTGCCAGTTCGAGATCCACAATGCCGGATACCCCGCGAGGATGGCTCGGGAAGCGGCGCTCCACATGGATGATGGCCAGTGGACTACAGAGGTCGCCTGGCCGATCGTGCGGGAGTTGGCGCGGTTCTTCGGATCGGTGCTCCGGCCCGAGGACGACGGCACTTGGGGCATGCACGTGATCCCGTCGTTCGGCCAGGATGAGCTAGGTGGTACGGATGCGAAGAACTACCTCTGCTCGCTCTGGAGCGCTCGGTATGCCCTCGAAACGGCGCTGACGATGGCCGAAGAACTCGGGCAGTTGGATCCGGCATTCGACCGCTGGCGGAAGATCCTCGCGGACGGCCTCGCATTCAAGCGGCTTCTCGATCCCAAGACCGGCCTGCTGGTGACATGCGAGGGCCTGCTCGGGACGGAACAGCTTGGCAAGGAGAAGCACCCGGTCCAGCTCAATCCGCTGATCTTTCTCCCGCTGGGCAATCCGGATGAGCATGTCGTCCAAGCCTATCGGCGTCGGTACGAGTTGTGCGCCGGCGTGCGGGAGAATACCTACCATGGATGGACGCTCGCGGCGTACTGGCTGGCGGCGTCTCATATGGGCGACGCGGACGGCCTCCTTCACGAACTCGGGCAGGCGCTCCCGGGGCGGTACGTCGACCCGGACTGGATCCAGATATTCGAAGGCTCTGACCAACTCGGAGCTTCGTTCTACGTCACGAGCCACGGACTGTATCTCCAGGCGCTGAACGACGCGATCGTCTCGGATTACTGGGGCGAGACGCAGATCGGCGCGGCGTGCCCGGACGCGTGGCAGACGGTCCGCTTCGGAGGGATGCATACGGCGGATGGGCGGGTGCACAGCGGAGTGCGGAGTATGGGAGTGTGGGAGTGTGGGAGTATGGGAGTAAGGGAGTAGTGGAGTGATGGAGTGGTGGAGTAATGGAAGAATCGCGCGCACATGCCTTGTCCTTCTTGTGACGGGCCTGGCGCTGATGGGAAGAGCGGAGGGAAAGAGCTTGAACCTGACATTTTGCTGTGCGCGGGACAACGATCTGTACTCGATCCTATCGAAGTCCGGCAGTTACCCGCGATATGAGGCGCCGGCTGAGGCCGTCGAGCATGCGAAGGACGGCTCGGCGGTCCTGATCTTGGCGGACGGCTATCCGGAGACGACGACGGTTGTTCCTCCTGAGGTCCTCGACCGTGCGAGGGAGAAAAACCTGCGGCTGTATATCGAGTACCCGGATGCCGGGAGCGCCCGTGTCCTCACGGGCAACGAAGTCGGCGCGCCTCAGCACACGGTATGGGAGCGGGCGGTAGTTTCCTCCGATGCATTCGGTGAGGAGCTGCCGAAGCTTCACATCGTCGGAGTCCAGGATTGCCATTTCGTGCCGATGAAGGCGTCTGATCCAATGCTCGTGGTGGCGAAGGTCGCCGGATTCGATACCGCCGTCTTCGGCCTCCCGGAGAATGCGTTTCCGTTGCTCTTCGAGGTTCCGGACCGCAATCTCCTCGTCGCCACCACCAAGCTCAGCGGATTCGTGACCGGCCGATACGCGCCGACGCACGCTTGGAAGGTCATCTGGGCGCATATTCTTACGATGCTCGCCCCGGAGAACCCCTCCCCAGCCCTCCCCGCAACGGGGAGGGAGTCCCCGGCGCGTACCGAGGTACTCCCTCCCCGTTGCGGGGAGGGCTGGGGAGGGGTTCTTCGGTGGACGCCGACGGTGCATCCGGCGTATGGCCGGGACGACAAGCTGCCCAGGGACTTCGAGCGGAAGGCGTTCGATGCGGCGGCGGACTGGGTCTTCGATTCCCGCCTGCTGATCCATCCATCGCGTGAAGCTGAGATTCACCGTCTGCTGGCCCAGAACATCGAAGGTATCGAGGAGCCGGGTTCAGATGCACCCACCGGCGACGGGTCGCTCGGCATCCTGGAGGGATATTCCGCGGCCATCAAGTATGACGGCTCGCAGGTCCAGCGCCTCCCGATCCGGTCGGACTGCCATGCGGAAACAGCGGCGGTCCTGGCCCTCGACTCGATGCTCAACGGCGATGACAGGAGCGGGAAAACAGCATCGAACCTGCTGGATTATGTTTACTTCACCTCGGGCATGTGCGGCGGAGTGAGAGGCAACCCGAAGCATCCGGCTTATGGCCTGATCGCTTGGGGGAACGTCTCCCGCGCGTGGGAGGTCGCCAGCTACAGTGACGACGACGGCCGCGTGATGCTCGGCACGATGCTCACATCGGCATGTCTCGGCTCGAAGAAGTGGGACGAGCCGCTCCTCAGGGCGCTGCTTGCCAACCTCCGAACGACCGGCCCGCAGGGGTTCCGAGGCGACCGGATCGACATGCCGCCGATCGAGTCCGTGGGATGGAAGCATTTTCACGATACTGAGAGGGTCAACTACTCCACGCACCATGAATCTTACCTCTGGGCCTGCAACATTTGGGCATACGGGCAGACCGGCTACAAGCCGTTCATCGAGCGCACGAAGACCGCCATCCGGATGACGATGGAGGCCTTCCCCGATGGCTGGCGCTGGAACGACAGCATGGAGCGCGCGCGGATGCTCCTCTGCCTCTCGTGGCTCGTCCGGATCGAGGATACGCCGGAGCATCGCGAGTGGCTCGATCGGATCGCCCAGTCGATTATTTCATACCAGCAACCCTCCGGTGCGATCGACGAGCGGCGCGGCGGCGAGCTGACCGGCTTCCAGATCGCCATGTCGAACGAGGAGTACGGCACGGGCGAGACTCCGCTGATCCAGCAGAACGGCGACCCGGTGACCGATCAGCTTTACACGACCGGGTTCGCGCTCCTCGGCCTGCACGAGGGATATGCGGCGACCGGTGATCCGAAGCTCAAGGCGTCGGAGGACAAGCTGGCGGAGTTCCTCTGTCGGATACAGGTGCGCTCGGAGAAATACCCGTACCTCGACGGCACGTGGTTCCGGGCGTTCGATCATCGGCAGTGGGACTACTGGGCGAGTTCGGGCGATGTCGGCTGGGGCGCATGGAGCGTCGAGGCGGGATGGGCTCAGGCATGGACGGCGGTGGTGCTCGCGCTCCGTCAGAAGGGGACGTCGATGTGGGAGATGACCGCCGGCAGCCGGATCATCGACCACTGGGATGCCGTCCGCGAGCAGATGAAGCAGAATGATGGCGGCCCATGGACCGGCGCTCCGTGGAAGGGGAGTCGGGAGTAGGGAATGGTTGATGGTCGATGGTTCATGGCTCATGGTTAATGATACGGGAACCGTCAGTCCTGAGTAGCCGGTGAATGACGGCGTAACGAAGGACGGCCTTGGGTGGCAAAGAGGCCGTCCTTCGTTACGCCGTCATTCACCGGCTACTCAGGACTGACGGTGGTGTAAAGAGGTAACGTAGATGACCCACAGAGAACGTACACTAGCCGCAATCAGGCATCAGCCGACCGACCGGATTCCGGTCGATGCCATCTGCATCGAGACGATCCCCGAACTGGCGGAATACCTCGACATCCCTCAGGAGGCCGTGCTCGACCGGCTGGGGATCGACGGGCGAATCGTCGCCGCCGGTTACTCGGGCGAACTGCCGGTCGCGGATGACGGCGCGGTCGTCTCGGAGTGGCGGACATCCTGGCGGCCGGACTACTCGATCGACCGAGGGTACTATCCGCTGGCAGGGGTTACGACAATCGCTGAGATCGAGCGGTTTCCCTGGCCGGATCCCGCCCAGTATAACTATGAGGCGGTCGGAGGATACGCGAAGTCGCTCGGAGACACATACGCCGTCCGCGGCCCTTACTGGAATCCGCTCTTCTGCCGTGCGCTCGACCTCTTCGGCATGGAAGAGGCGATGGTCAACATGTCACTCGAACCGGCGCTCTTCGAGGCGGTCATCGAGCGGACCTACGAGTACCTGGCGGAGTATTGCCGGCGACTGATCGAGGCGTGCGGCGACTCGATGCCGATCCTCTGCCTGGCGGACGATTTCGCGACCCAGCGCGGGCTGATGATCTCGCCCGATCAGTGGCGCAGGTTCCTCAAGCCGAGGTACGCGGGGCTCTTCGAGATCGGCAAGCGGTCCGGCAAGCTGATCTGGTTCCACTCCTGCGGCGACATCACGGCCATTCTGCCCGACCTGATCGAGATTGGGGTGGATGTGTGGGAGACGGTTCAACTTCACGCGCTGCCGATGACTGCATCGGACCTGAAGCGCGAGTATGGCGAGGACATCTGCTTCTTCGGCGGAGTGAACACTCAGCATCTGCCGTTCGCTCGTCCGGAGGAGGTGCGGGACGAGGTCAGGCGCTGCATCGAGGTCCTTGGGGAAGGCGGCGGATACATTTGTGGGCCGGACCATCATATCAAGCCGGACGTCCCGCCGGAGAACACCGTCGCGCTTTTCGATACTGCGACTGGGGTTAAAGCCCCAGCCTAGGAAGCAGGAAGCATGCTGAAGCAAGCTAAGCAGATTCATGTCAAGGCAAACCCGCCGTGAGTCCTGAGTGCGCCGGTGAATGACGGCGTGTATCGAAGGACGGCTCGGTGCACCCAAGGCCGTCCTTCGATACACGCCGTCATTCACCGGCGCACTCAGGACTGACGGTGGTGACTTATGGATAGGGAGTCAAGCATGGGAAGGTACATACTACTTGTGTTGGCGCTGATGGTGCTGACCATGACCGTGACCGCATTCGGCCAGGAAACCCAGGTCGATCGGTACACAATCGACGACTTCGAGAAGATCAGCGGATGGTCCACGATCAACGGCGGGAAGATCGGCTCGAGCGATGTCGTCGTCAAGCAGGGCGAGAAGTCGCTCAAGTGGACTGCGCAGATCATCAAGCCGCGCAACTCGCTCACCGGCATCGAGAAGCGCAAGCTTGGTCTGCCGGTTCCGAATCTGGTGAGCATCCGGATCTATCCCGAGCGGCCGCACGTCATCATCGGCCTCTCGGACTCGCAGGGCAACCGGGTGATCCAGAGCCCGGTGCGCGACCTCTTCCCCCGGCAGTGGAACACGGTCAAGCTCTCCCCGAAGGCGATGCAGCCGGTCGGACGGGATGCCAAGCCGCTCACCGACCTCGACTCGATCTTCATCGGCACGGAGGACGGCGCGGGCGAGAACCCGGCTACCGGCGAGTACATCTTCTACATCGACGACCTGGCGGCCATCTACCCCGCCGGGACCGCCCCGAACCACGAGCAGGTTCCGAGCGAGGCGCTCTTCAAGGAAAAGCTCGAGATCGCCCGCGTGAGGCTCGGCAAGCTCGATGAACTGATGGTGAAGGCGGAGACCTCGAGCATCGACGTCTCCTACCCGCGAGTCTCGCGCACGGTCGTCGGCCAGTTCATCGACTTCGCCGCGGCCGAGGCGCAGGAGGGCAAGCTGTCCAGGGCGCATAAACAGGCGGACTTCATCATCGAGTGCGCCAACCGCGCGATCGATGAGTTGCAGACGATGCTCGACGATCCGACGAAGCGCATCACGATGCCGAAGGTAGCGATGCAGAACATCACCGCGAAGGACGGCGACTTCTACAGCGGCAACCGGCCCGTCGAGATGGTCGGGCTCTGCGGCTGGTGGGACAAGTCGTACTTCCCGACCGTCAAGGGCACGGGCTTCAACGCCATCAGCATGGAGATCGGGCCGAGCGGGAGTCTGAAGCCCGATGAGACGCTGAACGAGGCGTCGATCGCCAAGGTGACGTCCATCCTCGACACCGCGAAGGAGCACAACATGGCGGTCGATCTGCTCCTCTCGCCGCACTACTTCCCCGATTGGGCCTACGCGAAGCACCCGACCGCCGATGCTGACAGCGCGCGTCGGAATCGTGGCGGCTTCATGCCATGGGATGTGAGCGATCAGGGCTTCCGGGAGGTCGTCGAGAAGCATCTCGGCGCGGTGATCCCCAGGGTCCGAGATCATCCGTCTCTCCTCAGCTACGACCTCGTGAACGAGGCATGGTACGAGTTGATGGGCGACTTCTATCTCGGCGACTACGACAAATGGATGTCGGAGAGTCCCGGCGGCGACGACTCCTGGGTCTCGCTCTACGATTTCAACCGCGACCGCGTGACGGATTTCTTCCGCTGGTACACGGCGGCGGTTCATAAGCATGACGTCAGGCATCCCACCTGGGCGAAGATCATCGGGCTCGGCGAGGTCATGGGAGTCGACCGCGAGGCGATCGGCGACATCCTCGATGCGAACGGCATGGACTGCTGGCCCCGGTATCCAGATCCGACCGGCCGGTACGCGCTCGATGTCTGGACACAGGCGATCATGCACGACACGTACCGCTCGTTCCAGCCGGACAAGCCGGTGCTCGACGGCGAGTACCATATCATCTCCTACGGGAGCGTCGTGCCGGAGGGGTACGTTCGGACATGTCTGTGGAACGCTCACCTCCACGGGCGCGATTTCTCGGCGATATGGGTCTGGGGGCGCGATCTGGAGAACGACCTGAACAGCTTCTACACCCAGCCCTCAGCGGTCGAGGAAGCGGGTCGGACGGCGCTCGACCTCCAGCGGCTGGCGGAATACGTCGTCGAGTTTCCCCGGCAGAAGTCGGAGGTCGCGTTGTTCTATGGCGGCGCGGATTTCCAGCGGGCGTACGAGGCGATGTACTTCCTCGACGCGCAGTTCGACCTGGTCTCCGAGCGGCGGATCGAGGCGGGGAAGTTGAGCGCGTACAAGCTGCTGGTGATCCCGGCGAACGTGAAGCTGAGCAGGCCGATCGAGAAGGCGGTCGAGTCGTTCCGCAGATCAGGGGGCGTGGTGTTCACATGCCGCGACATCCCCGGCCAGGATGAGAAGTACCTAAGCCGCGAGATCGAGACTCAGTACGGGCGGGCGAAGATCAACCGCCCGGTGCGCGCGGACAAGTGGGGAGTCGAGTGCCGGTCTGCGATGATGCCCGGCGGCCGGTGCGCGTATCTGATCAACTACACGAAGAAGCCGGTGAAGGTGAGGCTCTCGGTCTCTCCGAAAGTCACCACCGCCCGCGACCTGATCACCGGCCGCGAAACCGGCCTCGGCTTCTCTCTCGATCCGATGACGCCGATGCTGCTGGAGTTGCGTTGACACCAAGGAGGAGTATCATGCCCGAACCATTGATCAGAGAACTGAAATCGAGCCCGGTGATGACGCGATACCCGGGGAATCCGGTGCTGTCCAGGAAGGAGATCCCTTACAAGGCGAACCTGATATTCAATGCCGGAGTGACCAAGTACCAGGGGAAGTACGTGATGGTCTTCCGCAACGACTACGGCGAGTTCGGGCCTCATCGGTTCGAGGGCACGAACCTGGGGCTCGCATACAGCGATGATGGGATCAAGTGGGAGGTTACCTCGAAGCCGTGCTGGGAACTCCAGGATGAGGAGATCAGTCGGGCATACGACCCGCGCCTGACGGTGATGGATGGCCGCGTCTACATGTGCTTTGCGGTCGATACCAGGCACGGCGTCCGTGGCGGGATCGCCGTCACCGACGACTTCGACCGGTTCGAGATCATCTCGATGTCAGTGCCCGACAACCGCAACATGGTGCTCTTCCCGGAGAAGATCGGCGGGATGTACGTCCGCCTGGAGCGGCCGTTCCCGGTCTACAGCCGGGGTGGGGAGCGCTTTGACGCGTGGATCTCCGACTCATGTGACCTGAAGTACTGGGGCAACTCGAACCTGCTGCTGGCGGTCGAGGACGTTCCGTTCGCCAACACGAAGACCGGGCCCGCCGCGCCGCCGGTCAAGACGCCCAGGGGATGGCTGACGACGTTCCACGCGGTGGATTTCGATCCCTCGCGCGGGAAGAACGGCTGGGAGCCGGTGTGGAGGAAGCGCTACACGGCGGGGATCATGCTGCTCGACCTGGAGGACCCGTCGAAGGTGATCGGCCTCTACAAGGAGCCGCTGCTCGCGCCGGAGACGCCGTATGAGGTCGAGGAGGGATTCCGGACCAACGTGATCTTCCCCGGTGGGATGGTGCTCGAGGACTCGGGCGAGGTGAAGCTCTACTACGGAGCAGCGGACACCGTCGAGTGCCTAGCGACGGCCGATGTTGCGGATCTCCTGGCCCTCTGCGGACAGTAGGAGCGCCGATGTCCTCATCGGCATTCATGTGCGAGGAGATGCGCTCCTTGCTCAGAAATGCTGTGCTCTGCGGCGGCGGAATACGGGAAGCGAGGCCAGACCTCCAGCCAAAACGACGAGTGAGGACGGCTCGGGGATGGGATCTGCGGTGTAGTGCCAGAGCATCGCATCGCCATCAGCCAAGCCAGCAACCCAGATCTCGTCGCTAGACACATCAACGCTCCAGGCCTGGGACTCTGAGTATGCTCCGGCGGGCAGAAGGGCATGCAGATCCATCCAGCTTCCGGCACTCCCCATCCACAGTCCGGCGTGAAACAAACCGCCAAACGTGGCTATCCCCACCTGCCGGCCCTCGGCAACGCCATTGGCATAAGAATACTCCGCCCCTGCGGGGTTGAGGTCCACCCAACTCTCGGCAGTCCCGTTCCACAGTCCGGCGTGACCTGTGCCTGCAACCTCGGCGTAGCCCACCTGCTGGCCGCGCGAAACGCCCCTGACCTCCGAATCGAGCGACCCTGCGGGGTTGAGGTCCACCCAACTCTCGGCAGTCCCGTTCCACAGGCCAGCGTGAGGGTTATAGGACGTGCTGCCAAAGTTTGCGTATCCCACCTGCTGACCGGCGGAGACTCCCCAGGCACTTGAATCTGTCGCCCCTGCAGGGTTGAGATCCACCCAGCTTCCGGCATTCCCGCTCCACAGACTAGCGTGCCAAAAGGTGCCAACGTCGACAGCTCCCACCTGCTGGCCGCCGGAAACGGCCCAAGCGTACGAAGTGGGCGCCCCGACAGGATTGAGGTCCACCCAGCTTTCGGCAGTTCCGTTCCACAGCCCAGCGTGATCACCGGTGCCTGGAACGTAGGCTTGGCCCACCTGTTGGCCGTTGGAGACACCGTGGGCAAACGACCACGCCGCTCCTTCAGGGTTGAGATCCACCCGGCTCTCGGGAGTCCCGTTCCACAAGGCGGCGTGATCGTCACCGTTCATGTAGACCCGCCCTACCTGCTCACCACGGGAGATACCATAGGCATCTGACATTGTCGCCCCTGCAGGGTGAAGGCTGACGACAGTCCACCCCCCAAGTGCGGGGCCGCTGACCATGCACAGCAGCACAATCGCTGCCGTCAATGCAAGAAGCTTCTTCATATCTTATCCTCCCAGCCTGTGATGTCTGCTGCTCTTCGACAGCCTGACAGTGCCATGTTATCACTACTATGGTGATTATGCAAGGCGTGGACAAGAAACTGGTAGTTTTACCAGGTCACGCGGCTCAGCTTCCGATCCCCTGACGACTCCCGTCGTCGGGGCCGGCCATGACGACGGGAGTCGTCATGCGATCGAGGGATCCGGGGGGGTGCATTTCCACAGAGTGGGTCAGCCTCTCGTTATGCCACCAGAGTGGCTACTCGAGGAGAACGGTTGGGGGGTCTGCCAGTGTCCCAAGCCCCTTTGGGTGGTCTGCCGTGGGTCCATGGCCCAGAACCGTCTAGTCTCGAGTAGGTTTCTCTGCGAACCAGAACGAGAGACGGTCGCCACCCACTCCACTCGAATGCACCCGATCCGGGTCCCGCCGTTGACACGCTCCGGGCATGGTGCTACTATTGGGCAGACCTGTGGAAAAGCGAGGAAGCGGTGAGGAAGACAACAACCTGGAATCTGCTCTCGGGTGATTTCGTGCCCGGAAAACTGCGGCCACTGTACGCTCCGATCTATGCTCTGGTCAATGGCCTCCACAACAGCCATCCGTACGAGCAACTCGATGACAGGCTGGAGGTTCGTGACTTCGCGTGCGATTTGGAGAAGTACGGGTCGCAGTTCACCGCGGACACGACGCCCAGCAGGCTGCTGTGCAACCTGTTCTGGCACGAACTCCCCTGGGCGAAGATCAAGCAGGAACTCGGCGAGATCCAGGTCCTGGACTCCGGATGCGGCGCGGGCAACTACGGTCCCACGCTAATGGAGTGGAGCGGCAATGCCATATCCTCGTACACCGGGCTCGACCTGTTCCCGAGAGACAATTGGAAGGCTCTGGAAGCGGAGAATCCGACCTTCAAGTTTCAGCAGTGCGAGGATAAGGACACATACAAGCACATCCCGCCGACCGCGAACTTTCTCATGTCGCAGTCGGCAATCGAACACTTCAGGTACGATCTGGAGTTCTTCCGGCAGATCCGAGACCACGTGCATGCCTATGGGAAGTCCGCCGTGCAGGTACACCTGTTCCCGAGCAGCGCCTGTCTGAGGCTCTATGGCCCGCACGGATTCCGGCACTACACTCCCAGAACGGTCTCGATGATCACGCGCCTGTTCGACGAGCGCTCCCATGCCGTCCTCTACGGACTCGGAGGCCGGGAATGCAATGACCTCCACTACGAGTTCATCACTCGTCCATCGAGCGTCTGGCGGCCCGGCGATCTGCGGGACCAGAAGCCTCAGGAGTACGTGAAGCGGCTCCGGTCGGCGGTCGAGGCTGACTTCAAGGATCCCGGAAGGGATCCCGCATTCTGGGCACTTGTGATTCACACGAATCCGGCCATCAAGTTGTTCGGCTCCGAGTGAGATCGCTCTCCGGTCACTGGCGCTTAGCGTATATCTCTTTCACGGTCCGGTTCGCCTGCTCGATCCACTGCCGGATCGTCGCCTCGGGCACGTTCCACTGCTTCGAGGTCGCCGGGACGTCGATGTCCTCGTAGCCTTCAGCCGGAGTGCTTCGCGGGCTCTCGATCCACTTGCCGGACTCTGGATCGAACCGGAAGAGGTTCACGAAGTACTCGCTGTCTTTGTAGCCGATCACCGTCACCCCGAAGTGCGCGCCCTCGTGGTCATGCAGCTTGTCATAGTCCAGCGTGCAGCCGGGGTTCTTCTCGCATTCCGACCGCGCGTCTGCCACGAATGCCTTCCAACTCTCCGCGGCGATGACAATCGGCTTCTGCGCCTCCGGTCTGGGGGCAGGCTGCTGCACAGATGTTGGCGGCGGCTGGCAGCCGGAGAGGATGAGAACGACAAGCGCCGCGCCGAGGCATGTGTTCATCGTGGATCGCATGATCTCCCCCTACTCGATGATGATGTTGGCGGCAAGCGTTCCATCGCCCGCATGGGGCTTGCAGATGGCCGCAAGCTCCTCCCGGATGCGGGCGATCTCCTTGGCCGGCCTCTTGTCGAGGATCGCCTTCCTGAGCTTGAACGCGCCCGCCACATAGTCCGGCTGCCACGAGAGCTTTCCGACCGCCCATTTCGCCTCAGGGGTATCCGCGAGCCCGACCGCCTCGCTCATCAGTTTGCGCGTCTCATCGATCAGCGGCTCGAGAGGCGCGAGCGCGTCGGGCGTGGGGCTTTCCGGTGTCAATGCCCCGAGGGAAATCCTGGTCGCCGCCGAGTTGTACTTCTTCATGGCATCGGCAGACGCGCCGAACCGTGCCCTGAGGTACGCGTCGTACCACTTCCCCGCATCGAGCTTCTTGTCCCACGAGGCCTTTGCGAACACGAGATGGTGAACCTCCCGCGCGAGCCAGTCGCTCGGCGCGCACCGACTGCTCGTGCCGATCTCGCCGGCCGCCTGCCGATGGGCTATCTCCTGCGCGATCTGCTCCGGCACGATCACAGGCAGCGACCGCCAACTTCCCTTGTCGGCGTCGGGCGTGGTCTCCGGCTTTCCAACTTCCAGCCGGAGGCCAAGCTTTTCGATCAGCGCTAAGCTCCAAGCCTTCGTCAACTCGTGTGTATCGTCGCGGAGCACGAGAGTGTTCTGACGGTTCTTCACCATCCAGTCCAAAATCGCCGGGCCGTTCGACTCCGTGTACGAGCCGCCGGGGTCTTGTTGGCGATGCTTCATCACGGGTCGGACGAGCACGTCGATGGACGTCGCGGTGAAGCTCGGTCTCAGGGGAACGAACTCGCTGTGACCCTTCATCGGGCCCGCACCCGGGGCGAACCACCGGCAGCCCTCGCGCTCGAGGAAGTCATAGACCGCAAAGAGAGTCCCTCTGGGCATCGCGCCCTTGAGGACCATGTTTCCACGGTCTGCCGTGACGCGGTAGGAGTCGTCGCCCTCGAAGCGCGATGAGACGACTCGGTGCTTGGCGAGGTCACAGTCGCCGACCGCGATCCACGGCGACGCGCCCGCGTCGGTGCCGATCGGGAGCTTCGCGCCGGTCATGAGCTGCAGGTACTTCTGAAGCTCCTCGGCGGCATACCGCTCGGTCGGATCAGCCGCCGGACCGATCACGATCACGAAGGCGGACTTCCCCTCGACCGCCACTTTCGGCGGGGCCGCGAATGCCATACTGGAGAGCAAGAGTGCAATCAGAATGAGAATGGCGCGTTTCATGGTGTTACCTCTTTGTTTCAAGTGTGTAGCTCCCAGCGGGCACATGGGCGTTCACCGCTCCGGCGGAGTTGGCGTGGGCCGCCGTGCCGTCAGTGTCGCCGGGCGCACGGAGTACGAGTGACGCGCCGGGAGGGAGGCCCTTCGCGGTGAGGGTGAACGCCCCGACGGATTGGGTATCGATGGCGAACTGCTTCCCGATCCCACGGACGGTGATCTCCACGGACGAGCCGGTGATCCAGATGTCGTAGGGCTTCAGCATGCCGGAACCGATGACGCGGTAGTTCGCCGGGAGTGCGATCGACTTCGCCTTGAGCGCCTCTTCGTAGGCGTCGCGGTATCGGCCCTGGTCAAGGAGCTTCTGCGCACTCACGAGCAGCGCCCGGAGAACCCTCACCCCCGACCCCTCTCCCTTCAGAAGGGCGAGGGGAGACGCTGACCCCCCTCGCCCTTCTGAAGGGAGAGGGGTCGGGGGTGAGGGTTCTCCGAGTTCGTCGATCAGGTTGAGGGTGTCCCTGCGCCAGGTGATGAGGAGGCTCTCCATGCGGCGGCGATACATCTTCGGCGTCGGCTGAGCGAGCATCCGGGCGATAGGCTTCCAGCTCTCCGGAGTGCCCTGGTTCGTATGGTGAGAGAACCGGCAGCCGTTCTCATACATGCCGCAGAGGTTCGGGATGAACCTGTAGGCATTGTTGTCGCCGTGGCTCTCGTAGTCGGAGCACGCTGCCCTGCCGAGTTCACGGGCGCGAAGATACGGCTCCGGTCCGCCGCCTAGCCCGACTCCCGCCTCGGGGTAGACCGCCTGCTCCCAGATCGGATGGAAGCGGTCATCGAGCGGGTAGCCCTTTCCGCCGACCCAGTAGACGTAGTTGCTCGCCCCACGATCATCCTTGGGGAATTCGATTCTGTCACCCTCGACGACGATTGCCTCCTTGCGGAGGTTCTGCCGCATCGTGTTGGAGATCATCTGGTTGAAGCGCGTCGGGTTCAGATGCAGCCACATCTTCTCGCGCTCATCGAGGCCGTCCGCCGGGTCGAGGTTCACCCCATCGCGGGCCGCGTCCTGGATGACCGACCAGTTGAAATCCATGAGCATATCAAGCCTGGGCACGCCGCTATTGACGCGGCCATAGCCGTCCTCGAAGACATCGACGATCTTCGTCCAGTAGCAGGGCTCGTCCTCGCCGATCATGCCGAGGAGGTTGCCGCCCATGCCGGCCTGCTCCATCCTGAGCAGCCAGGGATCGAGCTTGCGAACGGCATCCGCGATGCCATTCGACCGCGCCTCGTTCAGCACCGGGTTGTTCATCGTTAGCCACGGAACGCTCGACCAGTGGTTCGGCGTCGTGAGACCGTAGTGGACATCGTACCAGCCCGGCTTGCACGAGTCCATGTATTCTTTCAGGCCCGGGTCGTCGTAGTTGTCGAACTTGCTGTATGCGATCTGCTGGTACTCGATCGCGCGGAAGGTCTTTCCCTTGCCGTCGGAGGTGCCGAGCGGCGAGAACGACCAGGTGGTCGGGAAGCCGGGCACGAATGGGACGTTCTTCTCCAGGACGAGCTTACCGAGCCCATCGGCGAGCGTCTGCATCTGGTCAGGCCCGCGCTGGAGGTATGCGAAGTCGACCGCGATCCCGATCGAGTCGCGCGCACCGGCCTCGTCGAAAACCTTGATCCACCGGTCGATCATGGCGGTATCCTTCACGGGGTCGAGCCGGGGGAACCTTGGGCAGATCACCATCGGCAGCATGAAGCGGCTCTCTTCGCAGTACATGTCGAAGTCCGAGTAGGCCCGGAGCGACCGGATGCGCATCCCGTAGCCGGACGTGTCCCGGAATGTGATCTTTGCGGTGGACTTGCCGGTCGGGGGGACATCGACGAAGTAGGTCATCAGGCCGGGCCCGTCATCGACGAAATCCCTGAGATGGACCGACTTGCCGTCGACCAGGACGCGGTAGAGGGTGCGGTCTCCGTTGCGGGCCTCGTCGTTGACCTCCTGGACCTCGAGCGTCCACATGCCGGTCGCCGGGACCTTGACCTGGTAGCTGATCTCCCTCGGCTTGAACGCCGGCACGGGAGAGGGTGGGGCATAGACCGCGAACTCCTGGATCCTACGGTAGATCGCCTGGTGCTTCGGGCCGTTGATGCAGCGCATTCGGAGCTTGCTGGCGGTCAGGTTGAGGCCGGGGAGGACGATGAGTGGCCCCTTGTTCCCTCTGATCCGCGCGATCGGGTGCTCGGTGTCCCAGGCGGATCCATCCCAGCGGAGGAGGTCGAAATCGCTGAGGGCATAGCTCGCCCACGTCTTGATCATCACCTTGCCGATGCGCGTCGGAAGGCCGAAATCAAGGTCCCAGGTGGACTCCTTCTCGTCCGAGGCGTCGTTCGTCCACGTGCCGTCCGCGCCGTCGAGCGGCCCCCAGACGTCGTATCCCGCGGATGTCGTGCCGGCGGTGGGACGCGGATAGCCCTCCTTCGCGAGGTTGAGGGCGAGGTTCTTGGGCTCGGGATTGATCGCGGGCGTCGTCCGGCAGAGGTAGAACTCGCTCCGCAGGCCGATGCTCCCGCCGCACTTCTCGATCTTCGATCCGAACTCCTTGACCTTGTGCGCCTTCTCCGACGCCGGATCCGAGGTCAGGACATAGTCGGTCTGCCCCGCCCCGAAGGCATGGGTGCTGAGCATCAGCATGGCAAGGAAGAGAAGAGTCCTGGGGAACATGTCATCACCGGTTTCTTAGATTGGTCTGTCTGCGGTATGTTCGGTCAGTCCCTCGGTATGTCCTGCGGACGGCCTGCCTCTCGTTATGCCACCAGAGTGGCTACTCGAGGAGATCGGTCTGTCTCTTTCCGGGCTGCCCAGCCCCAACCGATCTCCTCGAGTAGCCACTCTGGTGGCATAACGAGAGGCCAGACGGGTTTGACCCTGCGCACAGCCCCAACCGATCTCCTCGAGTAGCCACTCTGGTGGCATAACGAGAGGCCGTCACACCTGCGCATCACCACCGCCGAAGCGCTGCGCCTTGTGCTTCTCGAACTCGTCCCAGTCCTTCTTCTTCGCTGCGGCTGAGACTGCGCAGAAGTCACCACGCACGAGCGCGGCTTTCTTCGCCTGACTCCACTTCTTCACCCTCAGTTCGGCCAGCTTGGCTTCTTCGCGCGTGGGCAAGGCTTCAGACCACACCAGTTCGACGGGCCTTCTGATGGTAGTGTAAGCACACTTGCCGCCTGCCTGGTGCTCAGCAAACCGGTTTTCCAGGTCATCGGTGTGGCCCACGTAGTAGGTGCCATCGGCACAGAGCAGCATGTAGACAAAGAACGGTTTGGGCATGTCCTGTCTCCATAGGTTGGGTTGGCCTCTCGTTATGCCACCAGAGTGGCTACTCGAGGAGATCGGTTCTTTTCTTGCCGGGCTAGCCAGACCCGTCTAGCCTCGAGTAGGTTTCTCTGGAAACCATAGCGAGAGGCGGTCAGATCTAGCCCATCTTCCGGCAGCGGGCGATGTAGTGGTAGACCAGCTTGCCTGTCACGGCCTCGACCTCGAGCGCGTGGGAGAGAAGCTCACGCAGCTCGTCCAGCTTGAAGCGGAAGAAGTAGATGCCGCCCTCGTGCGCTCCCTCCTTCTCGCCGAAGAGCCGCGTCAGGATCGAATGCTGGTATGCCGATATCACGAGCCGCTCGCCACCCTTGAGCACGCGCGCAAGCTCATTGACCGCCGACCTCCGGCTCTCGTGCGTCGGTATATGCTCGAGCACCTGGCAGCTCACCACGCGGTCGAAGCTCTCCGATCTGAGTGGCAGACGGCAGATGTCGGCCTGGATCAGATCGACGTTTCGAATTCCCGCGCGTCTGAGCTTGGCCTTGCACCTGCAGAGTGACTCCCAACTGAAATCGACCGAAACCGAGCCGGCTGCACTTCGACGCGAAACTGCGGGTCATGCGCCCGGTCCCGCATCCGGCTTCGAGGAGGCGATCTTTGCCTGATAACCTAAGCTGACGAAGGGTGACCGGTATCTCCAGCAGGCCAAACAGGTTGAGGTACCACATGCGTTCGTAGTCCTTGACCTGGGAGTCGCGGGCGCGCATCTCGGTACGTTTGCGGGAGACTGCATGGTCGCCGGAATCGTGGGAGGAGCACAACTCTGAGGGCAGCATGCGGACGATGCCCTTCTCGATCGGGTATTCGCGGTGGCACTCGGAACAGGTGAGCGCACCTGAGACGACCTCGTCCATTCCGGCGAGGCGGTTCGCGTGCAGGGTCAGCTCCGACTCGCATCCGGCCGGGCAACTCAGTGAAGGGAGGATCGATGGATTCATGACGACATTACCATACCGGAAAACGGCCTCTCATGCAAGACCGGTGTTCGTGCGGATTTGCAATCCAGCACGCATTGGCAAAGTGGGAACTGTGATCCGGTCGCAAGCAGACTGGGCATCACAGATGCCGGTTTGCCCTCGGGTGCTGGATTACAAATCCGCACCAACGTCCTCTGTCATTCGACGCGAGATCACTTTGCTTTCGGTTTCAGATGCTTCTCGAGGAACTTGTCGATCTTGTCATCCACATCGGGACGAGGCGGCCAGCCGTGCTTTCCGTCCTTCACGAGGTAGAAGTCCGACTCGACGCCCGCCTTCCTGAGGACCTTGTTGAGCAGCTCGCCCTGACTCGCAGGCGTCAACGGATCCAGGCCGCCGTGGAAGATGTAGAACGGCGCATCGTCTTTCGATGCATAGGTCGTCGGGCTGGCTTTGCGGCACAGCTCCGGGTGCTCGAAGTACTTGACGCCGAGAAGGTGCGATATCGACTCCTTGCCATCAAGAGGCAGGAAGCGGGCAGTTGACTTCCCGGCCTTTGCCAGTTCATAGATAGCCAGGAAGTCGGTCATGCCGTAGTACTCGACGACTGCCTGGACGCGGCTCGACTCCGCGGCCCATCCGCCGTCGCCCTCGAACTCCTTGATGCCGCCGGTGACGCCGAGCATAGCGACGAGATTGCCGCCCGCCGAGCCGCCCCAGACGCCGATGCGGTCGGGATCGAGGTTGTACTCCTTCGCATGGGCTCGGAGAAACCTGATCGCGCACTTGCAGTCCTGGAGTTGCGCCGGGAAGCGCGCTTCGTAGGCGAACCGGTAGTCGATCGTGATGCCGACGTAGCCTTGCTTCACAAATCGTTCCAACCGCTTGTAGCCATCGGTCCTGCTGCCCGAAACGAAGCCGCCGCCGTGGATCCACACCAGGACCGGCATCGGGTTCTTCGGCAGTTTCTTGAGCCGGAGGATATCCAGCCTGTGCTTGACGTTTCCGTCGGGGCTGTATGCGATGTCCTTGATCAGTTCCATGTCGTCCGGCGCCTTGAACTCGGGCTTCGGCGCGGGCTCGGGCGCGGCCTCTTCAGCCGCGGAGAGAGCCGCCGCCAGTCCGAGGATCGCCAGGACCAGAATAAGCTTGATCATTTCAGTTTGCTTCCCTTCCCAAGATGCTTTTCGAAGAACTCCACGACCGGCTCGCCCAGATCGGGACGCCCGGGGAAACTGTGACCGATATCCTTGATGATCTGCAAGGTAGAATCGACACCAGCCCTATTGAGCGCTTCATGGAACGCCACGCTCTGATCGAGCGGAACGGTGTCGTCCTTGTCGCCGTGCATGATCAGAAACGGCGGAGCACCCTTCTTGACGTAGGTGATCGGGCTTGCCCTCTTGCATGCCTCCGGATTCTCCCAGATTACGCCGCCGACGAGTGCCGAGAGCCGTTCGGCGATGTCGCCCGTCACCCACGTCTCCTTTGTCGCACCACGAGCTTTCTCTTCCATGGCGGTCTTGTAGATGTCCATCCGGCCGAACCAGTCGCAGACGGCCTGCACCCGGCTCGACTCCTTCGCCCAGCCGCCCTTGCCCTCGAACTCCCTCACGCCGCCGGTCACTCCGAGGAGGGCGACGAGAGTGCCGCCCGCCGATCCGCCCCATGCTCCGATGTGACCAGGATCGGCGTTGTATTCCTTCGCATGAGCGCGCACCCATCGCACCGCGCACTTGCAGTCCTCGATCTGGGCCGGGAAGATCGCCTCGCCGCTGAGCCGGTAGTCGATCGTGACGCAGAAGAATCCGCGCTGGGCCAGCGGTATCAGACGCCGAATGCCGGCGCCCTTGTTCCCGGACCGGAAGCCGCCGCCGTGAACGAAGATGACCACAGGCATAGGGTTCTTCAGCCGGACCGTAGGGCGCACGATGTCGAGCTTGAGGGATATATCGCCGCCCTTGCCGTACTCGATGTCGTGGATGACCTCCACGTCGGACGGGATAACCAGTTCCGGCTTCGGCGCAGGTTCCGCCGCCAATGTGCCGGCAGTCATCAGAATGGCAATCAGGGCGCAGCAGACGGTCAGTGTTGTCATTTCTGTTTGTTCACTTTGCGCAGATGCTTCTCGAAGAACTCCACGACGGGCTTATCCGCGTTGTACTTTGGGCCGAAGCCGTGCCCCGCGCCCTCCAGTATCTTCAGCGTGGCATCGACTCCCACCTTCTTGAGGGCGTCGTAGAAGACCTGGCTCTGGCTCAACGGGACGAGCGGGTCCTGGTCGCCGTGCATGATAAGGAACGGGGGATCGTCCTTGCTGACATATGTGATGGGGCTCGCCTTCCTGCAGACATCGGGCTTCTCCCAGAACTTGCCGCCGACGAGCAGCGAGATCGGGTCGGTCGCGCCGAGTTTTGCGATCTGATCCTCGGTCATGCCGGCCTTTCTCGCGTCCTCGGCGATCTTGAGGAAGTCGGTCGGGCCGAACCAGTCGCAGACAGCCTGCACCTTGCTCGACTCCTTCGGGTAGCCACCCTTGCCTTCGAGGTCCTTCGCGCCGCCGGACGTGCCGAGTAGCGCGACGAGATGCCCGCCGGCCGAGCCGCCCCAGACTCCGATGCGTATCGGATCGGCGTTGTATTCCTTGGCATGAGCGCGCATCCAGCGGATCGCGCACTTGCAGTCCTCGATCTGGGCGGGGAAGATCGCGACATCGGTGAGCCGGTAGTTGATCGTGGCGCAGAAGTAGCCCTTTTGTGCGAGCGGGATCAGGTGCTGAGTGCCGCCCTGCTTGTCGCCGCCGCTCCATCCACCGCCGTGGACGAAGATGACGACCGGCATCGGGTCCTTCGGCGTGACCTTTGGGCGCACGATGTCGAGCTTGAGGGACACCCCGCCGCCCTTCCCGTACTCGACGTCGCGGATGACTTCGACGTCTGACGGAATCTGTGCGAGCGCGGGGATGCACATCGCGAGGACGATCAGTATGGCAGTGATGATGCGCTTTCTCATGGTGTCACTTCCTTTGGGTGAGGTTACTTACCAAGACGGACTCGGAGATCAGTTGTTCAGTGTGTCACAGCCAACGTAGGGAACGGAACGGGACGGCGGCGCGTTCCCCACATGATGATCAACCGCAAAGACGCAAAGGACGCCAAGACGGAACGGGACGGCGGCGCGTTCCCCACATGATGATCAACCGCAAAGACGCAAAGGACGCCAAGACGGAACGGGACAGCGGCGCGGTCCCTACATGATGATTGACCACGAAGACGCAAAGGACGCCAAGACGGATCGGGACGGCGACCGTTCCCTACGAAGCGCAGTTCGTAAGTTTGAAGACGTGGGCGTGCTCGCATGGCAGCTCATCCACCGAGAGCTGTGGCATGACTAGGACCATCGTGCCGTCTCTGGTGCCCCACTTGAGCGTTCCGAAGCCGAGCAGTTCGACGGTTGTGTTGGGGGAGGGCTTTGGGGCGCTGAGCACCAACTCCTGGGCGGGCCACTTGAGGGCGATGGCGTAGACCGCGCCGTCCTTAGACGTGTAGCAGACATCACCTTCGGAGGAGACCCTCCACTGCTTCGTGCCGTAGATCGACTCGCCGTTGAGATCGAGCCACTCGCCGATCTGGAGCAGCCGCTCCTCCATGATGACCGGGATCGTGCCATCAGCGGCGGGCCCGATGTCGAGGAGCAGGTTGCCCCCCTTGCTGACTGTCTCGATGAGGAGGTGGATCAGGTCGCGCGCCGACTTGTAGTCCTCGAGGCGCTCGTTGCGGCTGAAGCCGAACGACGCGCCGATGCCCCGGCACTCCTCCCACTTGCGGTTCTCCGCGAGCGTGAGGTCTGCTCCGAGGTGGATCTGCCCGTACTCCGTCGTGAAGTAGCCGCCGTGGACGCTTCGTGTCTCCTTGCCCCACCTGTCGTTGACCGCCACCTCGTCCTTCACGGGCGACTCGTTGAAGAGCCACGCGAGGAATTCGACGCTCTTCCAGTCCTCGCTCGGCTTCTCCCACTCGCCGTCGGTCCAGACCAGCGACGGCTCATACCGCGTGACGAGGTCCTTCATCTGCGGGATCATGTGCTCATCGACGTAGCGCGGGAGGTCGTTGAGGTAGTCGGGGTTGTACCACTCGTAGAGCGAGTAGTAGAAGCCCATCTTGATGCCGCGCGCCTTGACAGCGTCCGACAGGTCGCCGCAGATGTCGCGATGCGGGCCGATATCGACGCTGTTCCAGTTCCAACTATGCCTGCTCGGCCAGAGACAGAAGCCGTCGTGATGGCGGGAGACGAAGACGATGTACTTCGCGCCGGCCCGGTCGAAGAGGTCGGCCCACTGATCGGGGTCGAACATCTCGGCCTTGAACATCGGCGCGAAATCCTGATATTGGAAGTTCGGGCCGTAGACCTCGGGATGGCGCTTGTGCGTCGGATGCTTGGGGTTATTCATGTGGTGCCAGTACCACTCCGCGTAAGCATCCGCCCCGCCGCCGGTCGGGGCCCATGCGGGCACGGAATAGACGCCCCAGTGGATGAAGATCCCGAACTTCGCGTCGTCGAGCCATTGAGGCGTGGGCCGCTTGTCGATCGATTCCCAGGTCGGTTGGTACATGGTTTCTCCTTCGGAGCGCGGAATCAGGCTACTGTAAACATTGTAGGGTATGAGCCGACAAGCAGTCAACTGATCAGCGGTGCATTCGAGTTCAGCAGGTCAGCCTCTCGTTATGCCACGAGAGTGGCTACTCGAGGAGATCGGTTGGGTGGCCTGCGCAGGGTTGGTCAGCCTCTCGATATGCCACGAGAGTGGCTACTCGAGGAGATCGGTCGGGTGGTCTGCGCAGGGTTGGTCAGCCTCTCGTTATGCCACCAGAGTGGCTACTCGAGGAGATCGGTTGGGTGGCCTGCGCAGGGTTGGTCAGCCTCTCGATATGCCACGAGAGTGGCGACTCGAGGAGATCGGTTGGGTGGCCTGCGCAGGGTTGGTCAGCCTCTCGATATGCCACGAGAGTGGCTACTCGAGGAGATCGGTTGGGTGGCCTGCGCAGGGTTGGTCAGCCTCTCGTTATGCCACCAGAGTGGCTACTCGAAGTAGCCACTCTGGTGGCATAACGAGAGGCTAACCCACGCTGCGCAAATGCGACCGCAGACCGGATCGCAGTTGACAAACGACCCTCCATGCCTATAGAGTTTGACTGATATGAACGAAGCAGCAGTCAGCAGCGGGATACCGGGGCTCGACGAGGTCCTTCAGGGCCTGCGTCCGGGCGACAACGTGGTCTTCCAGGTGGACAATCTGGAGGATTACCGCCATTTCGTCGAGCCGTTCGTCAGCCGGGCGATCGAGGACGGGCGGAAGTGCGTCTATCTCCGGTTCGCCCCTCACGATGCGGTGATCGAACCGCGTGAGGGCGTCGACATCGTGAAGGTCGATCCGCGACCGGGGTTCGACCTCTTCAGCGCCAAGGTCCACCAGATCATCGAGGAGAACGGGAAGGGCGTCTTCTACGTCTTCGACAACCTCTCCGCACTCGTGGAGGAGTGGGCGACGGATGAGCTGCTGGCGAACTTCTTCCAGGTGACCTGCCCGTTTCTGTTCGAACTGGATACCGTCACCTACTTCGCGCTCACCAGGGGTCAACACTCCCACAGCGCGGTCGCCCGCATCCGGGACACGACGCAGATCCTGCTCGATGTCTACCACGTCGGAGGCCGGATGTACATGCACCCGCTCAAGGTGTGGGACCGCTATTCGCCGCAGATGTTTCTCCCTCATTCCGCGTCGGACGGCGAATGGGTGCCGGTCTTCCAGAGTGGAGATGCGGCCGCCCTCTCGTCGGTCGCGAGCAGGGAGCCTCTCGGGGCGACATCCGGCGCCATCGCCCCATGGGAGAGCGTCTACCGCCGGCTGCTCCAGTACAGCCAGTCGGGCGCAGAATCGCCCGAACTCGATGCCCTCAAGATCGAGTTCTCGCGTATGATCCTCGGCGCGCATCCCGAGTTCAACGAGCTGGCCGACCGCTATCTCACGCTCGACGACCTCTTCGGCATTCGCAACCGGCTGATCGGCTCGGGACGCATCGGTGGGAAGGCAGCCGGCATGCTCCTCGCCCGCCGGATCCTGCTTTCCGCCGATGACTGTAGGGGCGTGCCTTGTGCCGCCGGCGACCACCAACCGGGCGGCACAAGGCACGCCCCTACAGCCGTTGACTTCCACGACGTTCTGGAGAGCCACGACTCGTTCTACATCGGCTCGGACGTTTTCTTCACCTTCCTCGTGAATAACGATCTCTTCCGCCTGCGTCTGCAGATGACGCGCTCGTCACAGATCTCGCGCGACGAGTTCGAGGCGGTCGAGGAGCGGTTCCTCGAAGGTAAATTCCCCCATGCGATCATGGAGCAGTTCCGAAGTCTGCTCGACTACTTCGGCCAGGCGCCGATCATCGTCCGATCGAGCAGCCTGCTCGAGGACAGCTTCGGGAACGCGTTCGCCGGCAAGTACATGAGCGTCTTCTGCGCGAATCAGGGCAGCCCCGAGGAGCGGATGGAGGCATTCCTGAACGCGGTAAGGCTCGTTTATGCGAGCGCGCTCAACCCGGATGCGCTCTCGTACCGGCGGCGTCGCGGACTCGGCGAGCGGGATGAGCAGATGGCGATCCTCGTCCAGCGCGTCTCCGGCATGCCGTTCGGCCACTACTTCTTCCCCAGCGCGGCGGGCGTTGCATTCTCGCGGAACCTCTATGCCTGGAGCGACCGGATCGACCCCGAGCAGGGCGTCATACGCCTGGTCTTCGGGCTCGGCACGCGGGCGGTCGAGCGGGTGGGGGACTATCCCCGGATGATCGCGGTCAGCGCGCCCCAGCTCAGGCCCGAGATCGGCTACGAGATCGCCAAGTATTCCCAGCGCCAGATCGATCTGCTCGACTTGGAGGCGAACGAACTGGTGACGAAGCCGGTTGCCGAGGTACTCTCGGAGGAGAAGTACCCGAACCTGCATCTCCTGGTCTCCGTGCAGGTCGAGGACCACATCAGCGACCCGATCAGCGCTCATATCGACGGCACCCCGCACAACTGGGTGCTCACGTTCAACAACCTCATCCGCCGCACGGATTTCGTGAACCTGCTCGGCGAGATGGTTTCGAAGCTGGAGGCGGCATACGGCCACCCGGTGGACACCGAGTTCACCGCCCACGTGGACTCCAAGGGCAAGGTGTCGATCAACCTGCTCCAGTGCCGGCCACTCTTCCTGCCCGGATCAGCCGGTCCGGTGGCGATTCCCGACGGCATCTCGCCCGAGCGCACTCTCTTCCGGTCGAGCCGCATGATCAGCGGCGGCGTGGTGAGGGATATCCGCTACATCGTCTACATCGACCCGAAGCGCTATGCGGCCCAGCCGATCGACACCAAGAAGATGCTCGGCAGGCTGGTCGGGCGCATCAACGAGCACCCTCAGGTGGTCGAGGGCAAGATGCTGATGATGGGCCCGGGCCGTTGGGGGAGCAGCAACATCGACCTGGGGGTGAACGTCGGGTACGCGGACATCGACAACACCTCGGTCCTCGTGGAGGTCGCGCGGGAGGAGGCCGGTCAGACGCCCGAGCTTTCGTACGGCACTCACTTCTTCCAGGACCTCGTCGAGGCGCAGATCATCTATCTGCCGGTCTACCCGGATGACGATGAGGCGGAGTTCAATGGCGCGTTCCTCGACTACGGCCCGAATGCCTTGCCCGATTTGCTCCCGGACGCCGAGGGGTTCGAGCATCTCGTGCGGGTGATCGACGTTCCCGCCGCCGCCAACGGGGCGCGCGCCCACGTCATCGCCGACCCGCAGGCCCGCAAGGCGATCTGTTTTCTGGCATGATGGGGAATGGTTGATGGTTAATTGTCAAGTCCCACCACGTTGTGAAAGAGTTCACGATCGTTGATAGTGAAGTTTGTCAGGCTGGATCGGTCGCGGGTGTCTGAGGAACGCCCATGAGCATCCGCCGGCATGACTCCATCGCATCTTCGCCGCGCAAGTGCCATGTCCCGAACAGACTCATGAGCGCCATTCGGGTCTCCGATCCTTTGGCCGAGCGTGTGCCGCCACTCACCTTCCGGGCCGTTACCGCAGGCCGGATCGCCCGCTCGGCGGCGTTGTTTTCAGACGGCACTTCTGGATGCTCCACAAAGACAAACATCTCCGGCAGGAACTTCTCGATCCGTTCAGCGAGTATTCGCTGGGGAACATCCCGCTTCAGATATGGCTTGGCGAGCCGATACAACTCTTCCTCGAATGCGATCCGCTGCTTCTGCCCGGCCTTCGAACCATCGCCCGAAAATGCCTTCGCGCGCCTGTAGATGGCCTTGACCTTGCCCACCCAGACTGCTACCCCTCTCTTGTCAGGGTTCGCCTCGACGAGCGTTCGCAAGTCCCGCAGGTAGTGCACCCAGCACCGCTGATGCCGCCCCAAGAGCACGTTGTAACCGCAGTAGAAGTCGCTTACGACTACACCGCCGTAGTCCTCTCCCAGCACATCCTTTGCGACCTCTCCGCTCCGACTCTTGTCTCGGATGAAGTAGCGCACGCGTGGCGTCGAGAAGCTCCAGATGTATCCGTTCCTCCCGTCTTCCCGCCAGCCGGTCTCATCCGCGTTCACCGCAGGGCTTCCCCGCACCGCATGAAGAAGCTTCTCTACCTCCGACTTCCCCATGGATGCTACCGTATGTAGTATCTTTGTGATCTCTCCGCGCCCGAGATGCAGACCGTAGAGTGATTCCAGAAGCTTCTGCACACGCTCGACCGGCATTCTACCGACCGTGTGGAGATAGCTCACCAGGCTCATCAGCCGGATGCCCACCCGGTGCGTTCCGACTACCTCTCCAGAGAGATCGAGCTTCGGCATATGCCTCTTGTGGCAGACTCCGCAGTACCGTCCGATCACCCTGTGCTCGATGACCCTGACCGGTGCTATCGGTATCTCGATTACCTGCCGGCTGTGATGCACCGTGCCGCCGGAGAGCTTCCTGCCGCAGTCGGGACAGATGTCGAGCGCATGCTCCACGATCTCAGTCGGAGTCTCCCTCAGCCGCGCAAACGACTTCTGTCGCTTCTTGCGGTCTTTCTTCTTGCGCTCGGGCCGGTTTGCCTTCACAAAGGCAGGAATCGTCCTGCCGCCGCCACCGAGCTTGGACCGGAGTTCCTCGTTCTCCTTCTCAAGCGCTCGGACGCGTTCGGTCAGGGTGTCCATCCCTTCACGCAACTCCAGGACGGCCTGATGCTGCTCTCGGATCGCCTGGTGCTGCTCCAAGACGATGCCGATCAGTTCTTCTCTTGATAGGTTGCCGAGATCGTTCACAACCTACCATTCGACAGCCGATCCTGGGGTACTCTTCCTCAGATTATCAATGATCGTGAACTCTTACCACGTTGTGAACGGTAGTTCAGTAAGTCGGTAGGCTCTTTGATAAACAGATCTGGTCTTTGCGCGTACCAATCGCAGACCTTCTCATAGGGTGTCTTGCCACCGATCGCGCTGTGCTGTCTCCTTAGATTGTAGATGGTCAGCCACTGGTGGAGTCCATCTATCAACTCCGGATATCCAGGATATCTGTGCATCTTGTACGTGCCCTCCTGGATCAGTCCGTTCATGCGTTCCACCAGACCGTTGGTCTTTGGTGTATACGGCCGGGTGAGCCTGTGTTCAATACCACAGGCTGAGCATACTTCATCAAAGAAGTGAGGTCTCTTCGCCGGACTGCCCCAACGGCTCCAATTGGCCAGAGTGAACTCTCTACCGTTGTCTGTCAGGATCTTGTGGATCATGAACGGATAGAACCACATGCACAGTCCAAGGAAGCCCACTGCGGATTCCTTGGTTAGGTTGTCGTACACCTGGAGGAAGGCTAGCCTTGTTGCTCTGTCTACCGCAACGAAGCAATACTTCCTCTTGCCCCCGATCTTGGGCAGGTAGAAACAGTCTATGTGAAGGTATCCAGGCAGATACTCTTTGAACTTGCCTGGACTTTCTCTCTTTTCTTTTTGGTACTGGGGGAGTCTGCTCACCCCTTTTCTGCTCAGTAAGCGATGTATACTGGCGCGTTCTGCATTCGGCAGAACTGTGACTACTGCACGCACCAGTGCATCGAGTGCTAGACCTTTGTCCCGGAGCGAGAGGATGATCTCCTCCTCTTCGGGGCTGAATGCATAATGGATCTTCCTGGGCCGACTGCTGCGGTCTTGCTGGTCACCCCGGGCCTTCCATTTGCAGACTGTTGCCGGCGATACATGGCAGATATCTGCGAGCTTTCTGCAGCTCTTGGGACTCTGCCTGAAAAACCGCCGTTGCTTCATATTGCTGGTTGCGTTAGAATGGATCTGCATGCGAGTGGTCTCCTTTTTTGGTTTGGCGATCATCAAAGAGACTACCGCATGCACCTCCTTCTTTTCAACCCACGGTGTTCATAATGTCATGAGACTGGACAGTTAATGGTTGATGGGGGACGGGGCAGTCCGCCATCAACCATCAGCCATAAACCATTCCCGGCATGGTTGAAGGTTCCCGATTTGCAGGCGGTCAAACACGGTGGAGGTGGTTCTCATGGAACGGAATGGCAAGGCAACGGTAGTGGCGCTGTATGGGATCGCCGTGATGCTGCTTGTGCTCACGGGCCTGTACGCTCGTAACTCCAGTCCGTCGAACTTGATGACCCGAAGCGGGCGGTCGACCGGGATCAAGGTGAGCGGGCACTCGGAGATGATGGTCAGCCCCGACATGGCCAAGGTATCGCTCGGCATTGTGACTCGCGAAAAGACCTCGAAACAGGCGGCGGAGAAGAATGCCGCCATCGCCCAGAGCATTCTGATTGGGGTCAAGAAGGCCGGCGTGGCTGCCAAAGACATCCGCACCACCGACTACTCGATCGATCCGTGGATCAAGTACACGGGCAACACTTCCCGCCAGCTCGGTTACCAGGTGCAAAACACCATGGTAGTTACCGTGCGCGACCTGGCCAAGATCAGCGATGTCATCGATGCCGGCGTCAAGGCGGGAGCAAACGACGTGCAGGGAGTGAGCTTCGGCTTTGCGGACGAAGAGGGACTCCGCCGGAAGGCTCTGTCCCTTGCGGTGAAGAACGCACAGCAGAAGGCGGATTCCATTGCCAGGACGCTCGGCGTGGAGGCGGGCGAACCCCTCTCCGTCACTGAGGAAGGGGACAATGCACCCGCCTATACGTACTCTCGGGCACGGCCGATGGAGGCCGCGTTCTCAATCGCTAAGACGCCGATCAGTCCCGGAGAGCAGGAGTTCACCTACGATGTCGAGGTGACCTTCTCGATCCGCTGAGCGCACGCAGGAATTCCAGGGGTCTCCGGCAGATAGGGAGTTGGGCGGCAGACCGCCCAATGGGAGGGACCTGAGGATGATTCTGCGTGCGTTCGTTCCGCTAATAGTGCTGCTGGCAAGTATTCCCGCTGGTGCAGCCATCAAGGAAGGCTTCAGCAGCGGGAATCTGGAGGCTCCGTGGCAGATACACTGCTCGGCGGGGAATGCGATCACAATCCGTGACGGTTCCGCCGAGATCAACGCCGACCTCAACACCTACGCCCATCTCTCTCGGCCGCTCGGTGTCGATGATGTCACCGTCTCGGCGCGAATCAAGCCGTCGATGCCTGCCGGGGTGACCTGGTGTACCTCCATCTTCCTGGTCTGGGATGGCGGCAACTGGTGTCAGATGGGCATGATCTCCGCCCCGGCCGGAGGCAGCGGTTTCTACGCGGTCGAGACCATCGGCGGCAGCACGCTCGAGACCTACCTTTCGGCGTGCGATCTCTCCAGATGGAGCTACGTCCGCATCCAGCTCGGCACGGACTGCATCCGTTACCTCGCGAGCGACGACGGCAAGGAGTGGAAGTCCCTGCGCGTGATCGAGCGCCCGGCGGAACTGTCGGGAGCGCCTGCCACCCTCGCAGTCGGCAAGGGATATGGTCGCGGGAAGGAGCCGTTCGCCGTACCGGAGTTGGACAACGACTACTCCGACCGCGGCCCGAAGGTCGTCTCCCAGGTCGATGATGTCAAGATTGAGCAGACGCCCGTCGGGATGCTGACATTGACGAAAATCGAGCGCCAGATCCTCGGCGAGGCGGGGGTCGATGCCGTGGGGACCACCGAACTCGCGCGCAAGGGCGACACGACCTACGATCGAATCTCGAAGTACTATCCCCCGATGAAGTACCCGAAGGAGGCGGTTGGCGTACCCGAGCATCCGGTCGACATCTGCGTCGACCACCTTGGCCGGCTGCAACTCAACTACAACACGCCGCTGATCGCCCGGCTCGAGATCGGCGATCCGGCGATCCCGTTCGGCGACGAGACGACCCCGATCGCCCGCAAGCTCCTCGACGGCTGGATCCCGGCCGTGATCCTCACGACTGAGCACGCCGGCGTGAAGTACGAGCAGACGGTCTTCGGCTGGTCGGAGGGATTCAGCGCCGATACGCCGCTCTTCGCGTATATCCGACTCCGAGCGCGTGGGAAGGATCTCCCCAAGCAGGTGACGCTCAAATCGGACTCCATCGGCAAGCACTTCGCCTTCCCGCTGATTGACGGCGAGGTCTGCCTCCGAATGCCGTTCCCGGGCGCGGATGCTCCGCTCCTGATCACCTCTCAGGAGTTCGAGCAGACTCTGGAGCGGTACGCCGACTCCTGGAAAAAGGCCCTCGCGACCGGAGAGCGAATCGAGGTCCCTGAGAGGAGGGTCAACGATGCGTACAAGGCGTGGTCGGCGTATTCCCTGCTCGACGTGGACAAGGTCAACGGCTTCCCTGAGCCGCACGACGGGACCGGCTTCTACGAGGAGATCTACGGCTACAGCGCCGCGCTCTACTGCATCATGCTCGACATGTACGGCATGCACGACCAAGCCGAGCGGTACCTCGACACGCTCCTGCACTTCCAGCAGCCGGACGGCCTCTACACCCAGAACTTCGGACTGCCGGACACCGGCGGTCTGCTCCTCGCATTGGCTGAGCACTACAACTACACCGGCGACAAGGCCTGGCTTCAGCGTGTCTCGGACAACATGGTTCGCGCGGCGGATTGGCTCCTCCGAAGGCGAGATCAAGCGCCGAAGACCGGGGTCACCCGCGGGATGATCAAGTTCCGCGCGTACTGCGACTACGCCGAGCCGGTGTATGACTACTACGCCGACTCCTACTGCGCGGTCGGACTGGCGAAGGCCGCCGAGGCGCTCGATGCTATCGGGATGAAGGATCAGGCGCAGAAGTACCGAGCCGAAGCGATCCGATACCGGGCCGACATCATGACCTCGATGGGATCCGCTGCGTTCGAGAAAGACGGAATGATGATGCTGCCCTTCGAGCCGGAGACTCATCGCCTGCTCAAGGACAGTCGCTACACCGGTGGCGACTACTACGGCCTCGTCGCCTCCTCGATGCTGGAGAACGAGCTTATTCCCGCCGATGACAAGCGCGCGTGGTGGGTGACGGACCTGATGGAGCAGAAGGGCGGACTTATCGCAGGCCTCTGCAAGTTCCAGTCCGGAGGCATCGACCACGCGTACACCTACGGCTATCTGCTGACCCAACTCAAGCGGAACGAGGCGCGGAAGGTGATCCTCGGCTTCTACAGCATGCTGGCATACGGGATGACTCAGGAGACGTATTCAGGGGTCGAGGTCACAAACGTGGTGACGGGCAACAACTACTGGACGCTTCCGCACCTCTACTCGAACACGCAGCAGTTGAAGCTCCTTCGAATGATGCTCCTGCGCGAGGACGAGGACTCGCTGCTGATTGGGGATGCCATCCCACGAGCCTGGCTCGAAGACGGCAAGGTCATACGAGTTGACAAGGCGCCGACACGCTTCGGGGAGGTCTCGTTCACGATCGCTTCACACGTGAGGTCCGGGAGCATCGACGTAGAGATTACTTCGCCCGACCGAGTGCCGCCGGATCGCATACGGATCCGTCTGCGCCATCCGAACGAGTCGCCGATTCGATCGGTCACGGTCAACGGCCGGCGACACTCCCGGTTCACCGGCGATACGATCGAGTTGCAGGACGCTCGCGGGCCGATGCGCATCCAGGTGAGGTACTAGTCCAGGAGGATGATATCGGAGTCGTTGCGCACCAGGATCAGCGAGGCCACGCCGCTACCGGCTGGTCCAATGGAACAGATGCCGGTAATGCGCACGAACCTGTCAACCGGGGGTGCAGTGATCTCAGGCGGAAGGTCCAGTACGATGCTGTCCGAACCGTCGTAGATGACAGCGTCGACGCCGCTCACTGCTGTTGGTATGACGCGTCCCCAGACTCTGACCAGCAGGCCGACGTTGTTCGGGCCGACGCCGGTCTTGCCAATCTGTCCCGACGCCGGTGGCCCGGCGTGATACTCGAAGTCGGCGCCAACGAGCGATCTAGGTCCCATACCGAGCGGATCGAGGCCCGCCGGGTCGCCGACCGTCACCTTGTCGGCCCGTATCTGGCGCTCGACGCCGTTCCTGGTCTCCAGGAAGCCTGAGACGGATACCGCATGATTCGTCGGTACACTGCCCTCCCACGCTACTCGGATGCCCGCGACTCGATCCTGCTGCTCGATGTAGAAGAAGCCATCGAATGCCGTGCTGATCACCACGTTCGAGATGCCGACCCGCTCCCCGTCGCACTCCCGCTTGATTTCCACGATGCTATCGAAGGATGGGGCCGGACCATACTCGTACGCCCCCACATCGAAGCCTCCGCCCTGCGGCCGCAGAACGCCGTCCAGGTCATCCGTTGGCGCGGATACGTCCGTTCCCTTGTCGATGCAGCCCGAGATAGGCAAGAGGTGATAGTTGCTGAGCGCCATCTGGACAAACAGAGGATCCTTAGTGAGATTCTCGTTCCCCGCCGACGGATCCCAGGCGATCGGATCGAACGGCTGCGCTCCGTTCTGCCAGAAGTCGGAGTAGACAAACGACGGGTTGGACGCGGCATTCTTGTACGCTCCGCCGCCGATCGGCGACGTACCGAATGCCACGATCGTATTTCGAAAAGCAGGGCTGGAGGTGACCAGGTAGATGTTCCCGCCGGTCGAAGCGGCGGAATTGGCGGCGATCGTGCAGTTCGTGAACGATGGCGACGACATGCTGCAGTATACTCCGGCTTCCATCGGCGCGGAGTTCTCCGCGATCAAGCAGTTCTCGACCGAGGCGGTGGGCCCACTCGACAGGAACGATATTCCGCCTCCGCGAGCACTTGCCCCGGTGGCCTCGTTGCCGGTCACAACGCAGCGCTTGATAGTGGGGGATGCGGAGTTGCAGAAGATGCCGGCGTATTGAACTGCGGAATTGTTGGCGATAGTGCAGCCGATGATGCTCGCGTTCCCACCGATATAGCAATAGACGCCCTTGTCGGTGTTCTCAGTGATCTCACAGTCGACGATGGTGGGTGATGACTGATAGCAGTAGACGCCCGAGCCTTTGTTGCCCGTGATCCTGCAGTTCGAGATCGTGGGCGAGACGTAGGAGCAGTAGACCCCGCTGCCGTTGGACTTGCCGTTCGTGATGGTGAAACCGTCCATGACGGCGTTGTTCGCCCCATTCACGACGCTTCCCACCTGCCCGCCGTCGATGATCGTCTCATTCGCCGCCGGAGATCGCTCAAAGCGGTCGGCTTCAGTGCCGATGAAGCCTCCGTAGAGGTGTCTCCCTGCGCGGAGGATCACATTCTCGGCGTACGTGCCTGTGGCGACCCAGACCTCGCTGTTGGAGTCCGAGGCGGCATCCAGGCCATTCTGGACGCGCTGGAAGGCAGTCGCCCAGGTGAGGCCGTCGCCTCCCGATGGCGCATTACAATCGACGAACACCGCGGCGGTGGCGGCTGAGACGCACAGAAGCAGGGTGAATCCGGCCGTCAAGAGTATGCGCAGGTTGCCTGGCAGTATCAACGTGATTCCTCCTTTGCCCGTAAGAGTTCACTATCGTCAGGCTGGAGCACATCGAGGCAGGTCCCGGGGGTTGGGGAGACCAGGTATTATTATAGCTGTTTGCCGCCAATAAGTCAACACGAAACTTGCTTGATAGCATCTGTCATTCGGGGCAGGTCACTGCCCCGCAAGCGCGATCTCCAGACGACTCCGTCGTCGGTCGCCGGCCCCGACGACGGAGTCGTCTGGGGATCGTGTCTTCTTGGAGTTACAACTGTGCTTGGGAGGCTGTATTGCGCTGCTGAGAAAGCCCCCACCGTCAGTCCTGAGTTCGCCGGTGAATGACGGCGTGTAACGAAGGACGGCTCGGTGCAGCAAGGCCGTCCTTCGTTACACGCCGTCATTCACCGGCGAACTCAGGACTGACGGTAGTTTCTCGCGAAAACAACTGCGAGAGGGATGCAGTGATCCTCTCAGATTGACAGCCGGTTGGTCGCAGTATGGATTTCCTCGGAGATTTTTCGCGCGAAGTTGGCGATTGGCACGGAACTTGCAGGTATTCCTACCGGTAAGCAACATCTCTTTCTCCAATCTTACCACGTTTACGTGCCCGGCATGGCTAGGTCCTGTGGCACGCAGGCCCGTTGGCTCAATAACCCAGCGGGCTTTTTTTCGTCTCCGCCAAGGTTTGACATCAGGGCGTTTATCCGGTATCATCCCGGAAGAGTAGTCGAAAGTTGAGACCCCACCTGGAGGACAAATGGCCGGCGATGTAAGAGGATACGCATACCCGAGAACCCGGGTTCAAAGTAACATCATCAAGTCACTGATGTTTGCGGGTGTCACCGCCGTGAGCGCCCAGATCGCAATCCCCCTGGGATTCACCCCCGTGCCGATCACACTCCAGGTTTTCGGCGTGCTGCTGTCAGGATTGGTGCTCGGCAGCCGATGGGGCGCCATCAGCCAAATGCAGTACCTGGCGCTCGGCGCGATGGGATTCCCGGTCTTCGCCGGATTGTCGGGCGGACCGACCGCCTTCTTTGGGCCGTTCGGCGGGCTATCTCGTCGGCTTTGTACCCGGGGCGTTCATCGTGGGATGGGCGTTCGAGCGGATGGGGGCCGGAAGTCGCTTCGGCGCATGGGTTGCCGGGATCGCAGGTGTCTGCGCCATCTATCTCTGCGGCGCATCATGGCTGGCGGTCTGGTTGTCGATGTTCTCCTCGAAGGGCCTCACGCTCCATGCCGTCTGGGCGCTGGGAATCGCGCCGTTCATCGGGGTCGATCTGCTGAAGGCGATCGCGGCTTCCGGGTTGGCCGTCGGGGGGCGCGCCGGCCGCGGGCTGATCCGCTCGTTTGGCGCGTTCGAGCATTGAGACTCCGCGGTCATCACATTCTCTGCCTTCACGGCTGGCGGGGAATCGGCTACAGCGCGGATTTCACCGCCAACATGCACTCCATCTGCGACCGCCTGAAATCATCGCCGGATATGCTCGTACAGGTTCTCGATTCGCCCGACGATATCTGTGCCTCGTGCCCTCATGTGTCGAATGCGCGATGTGTTAGGAGTGGGGACGAGAGCGAGGACCGCATCAGCCGCAAGGACGCAGCCATCCTGCATATCCTCGACCTTGCACCCGGCGACCGGTTGACCGCCAGGGAGCTGTTCACGCTTGCTTCCGAGCGGTTTGGGGAGGACGGGCTCAGGGGTGTCTGCGGGTCATGCCGGTGGTTCGGCTTCGGATGGTGCGAGCAGGGCATCCGCGACCGAGTGATGCTTCGGGGGCCGGCGGATACCACCTGAAGGCTGCTATGGCGCGTCCGGCTTCTGTTCCGGGAGGGGACTCGCATTGTCGCTCGGTAACACAGGCTCGGGCAGTGCGAGCGGCACGTCCGTCATCGTCGGAGTCGGTTCGTATGTCGGGATCGAAAGCTCGAGCGGATTCGCCACCGGTTCTCCTGACGAAGCATGCACCAGCACGACCTTGTTCCTCGGCCTCATGACATCCCTGCTGATCAACTCGTGCGCCACGACCTTGCAGTCCTGCCTGGTGATCCGCACGATTGTGACGGAGTAGCCCGGCTTGCCCTTTGTTTCGACGACGGGCTCGCCCTCTGGGACGGTCGCGTCTTCCTTCTGCGTCACATCATACGCGATCGGCTCGAAACCCTCGGCGGCAATCTCGATCTCGCGGCCCGGCTGCTTCCTGCCGTAGAATGCCACTACCAGTTTGCCATCTGATACTATCGAGCGGATGAGCACGACTCCGCCGGTATTGTTCTTGAACTGGAGATCGAGCGCTCCATAAGCGACGGCACTGTCGCGACCGGGATCCGCATAGGCCACTGGGCCTGAGTGCGGATGGCGCTCGATGATCTTCATACCCGTCTCGAGCGCCACGTTGTAGAGGACAGTCGCTGTAATGCATATCCCGCCGCCGACCCCGCTGACCAGTTGCCCGCTCGAGTACATCAGCCCCGATTGGTAGCCGCGTTCGGTCGTGCGGATTCCGACGATCTTGTTGAATGAAAACGTCTCGTTCCGATGGAGAACCGTGAAATCCACCGCTTCAGCCGAGAGGTGGACATTGATGGCCGATTCGTCATCCCGCCCTGTCAGATCGAGCACCCGAACGCCGAGCAGCGCGGTCGCCTCAGGTGTGAATGCCTTCTCCAGGACGGCATCGCGGGCCTCGCCCGATACCGGAATGGCTTGCTGCCCGGAGATCCCGGGGAGACCCACGGCTGTTCTCGCCGAGATCGGAGTTGTCTCCATGCCTGCCAGGGGAGCAGTCGCCAACTCGTAGGCAACGAGTCCGCCGACTGCCAGAATCGAAGCCGCATATAGCAGAAAACCTCTTCTCACCGAAGCCTCCGGATGCAGTTCTACCTGTGCCGACATGCTGCCGACGGCACACAACGAAAGTATTGTACCACATTCCCCGGTAATTTTGCCAGGCTCCGTCACGAAAAGGTCACAAAAAGGTGAATGATTTGACCGTGTTGCCTCATTTAACTTTGTTACCGAAACGCCATTCGTTGCGTCATTGATAATGTTACCAAGTAGTGTGTTCAAGTATGTCAGATCGGCTCTTGATCGCCGCTCAGGGCCGCGCCTTGCTCGCTTTCGATCTGTCTTTATTCGGCATCCTGTCAAGCTTTGATGATAGCCTGTGGATGCGTCTTAGTAGCTCCACCGGGTTCGTCGCTCTACGTTCTTTATCGAGGCGATCCTTTGCTTCATCGTCAAGCCATCCTTCAACACTTATCAGCTTGCGGTACGGCGTCATCGCAGGCTCATAGCGTTTGATCACTTTACTCCCAATCCGCTCCTTTTCTTTAAGACGCATCATGGGCTGACAGAAGTTGTGATACGCCACGATCAGCGGATATATCGCCTTTAGTACCGCAAGCTGCTCGTCCGTCTCGAATCGCCGGTAACCTATAAACTGCCGGACTACGCTCCAGTTCTTCTGCTCTACATGACATTGATCGTTCTTCTTGTAAGGCCGACTGCGCGTAAACGTGATCCTGTGCGCTCGACAGTACTTGTTCATGTGATGGTTGATGAACTCGCCGCCGTTGTCGGTATCTATGCCTCTGACTGCAAACGGTGCGCTCTTGGACGCGGACTGCACCGCAAGCACGGTTCCGTGCTCCCCTCGGCCTTTCATTCCATCAAGCGCTACCCATCCGGTCGCTACATCAGTCATAGTCAAAGTATACAGGAACTCTCCGCTCCCGTCACCTCCGCAATGACCCACCAAGTCCATCTCGAAGAACCCAGGCTCAGCTTCATCCCAGTCGGCAAACGTCCTCACCGGGATCTGAGACCGAAGCAGTGTCCCCGGCTTTGTTAAGGTCCTCCCTGTTAGCGATAGGGCAGACCGCTCCTTCTTCATCAACCTGTCGATGCTCGACGCGCTGATCGAGTTAAGCAGCCTCTCTTCTTCTGGTGTAACCGTTATCTCCCCGAATGACTCCAGTATGGGTAGAAACTCAGTCAGAAACGGCTGCAGACGCTTACCGCACGCGTAGAAACTCGCAGCCCAGAGTGTCTTCAGCTTGTGGGCTATCGGCTCGTATTTCGACTTCCTTGCGCGTCTCACTGGACTCCTCGCTGGTGGAACTCCTTTCGCGAACAGCCTCACCAGCGACTTCCTGTGGTAACCGGTCAATCCCTGGACTTCACTCAATACCAGCTTCTTCTCCGATTTGGTGGCTTTGCCATATTCTTTGCGTTTGCGCCTCACGACTTCTCTTACGGATGCAGTTGTCATCTTCTCCATGCCTCAGTTTCGGTAACATTCTTATCTGAGGCAACGTTTCCGTTTCGGTAACATCGTTCGTGAAGCAATTCGATGACTTGAAATCCTTACTCCATTCTGCTAGAATGCTCCCCGGAGGACAGGCGGCCGCAATGGTGCCTCTGACCGCGCCGTATTGTCTGCACCACCTGCGATACAGCGTCGGCATGGGTTCCTAGTGCATTTGCACCTAAGCCTGGTCATGAAAACCGTGCCTGGACAGAACACACCACTCGGATTCCTGCCTGGCGAAGTGGACGTTGGCGCCCACTGCATGTTCATCTACCCCAAGAGAGACGCCGTCTACTGCGACCGCGTTGCCGCCTATATCAAGGCGGGTCTCGATGTCGGCGAGATGTGCGTCTGCGCCTCCCCGGTGGCTGTCGATTCGATGCTGGGTCACATGCAGTCACTCGGTGTGGACACCGAGTATGCCGTGAGGACCGGGCAACTTGGCGTCTACGATTCCTCCAAGGTCTACGTTCACGAGGGTGTTCTTGATCTCCGCCGAACGATGGCCTTCTGGGCGCAGAGGATCGAGGCCGCCGGTAAGCAGTGGAACGGCATACGCATCTTTGGTGAGCCCAGTCATGGGTCTGGATAGCCGTACCATGCGCCTCAAGTTGCTGGAATACGAATCGAGGGTGAATTTGTCCTCATCGCGGATCAATATGGCGCTCTGTGGCTACGAGTCGAGCACCACTCCGCGCGCCCTGCTGGTACAGATGAAGAGCCTGCATCCGTTCCTCGCCAGTGTTCGGAGTCTAAAGACCAACCGCGGGTATGTCGAGCCGGGCCGCTTCTTCACGACGTTCTACCGGTTCCAGCGTGTCTCCAGGACCTACCCGGCCGGCGCACAATACGCGACGGAATGTCGCCGGCACTTCGAGGAACTCGCCGCTCGCACACCGATGACGATGCCGGAGATCGAGGACATGAAGTTGGCGCTGGGTGAGGCGTTCACCAATGCCCTGGAGCATGGATGCGCAGGATTGGCCCAGGAACGATGTCATGTCCACGTCGGTTTCTTCCCACAGACCACCGGCTTCACGATAGAGGTTCGCGACCACGGCCGGGGATGTCCGTCACCCGCCGAGGATGGTCTCTCCGAACCGTCCGGACTCCATGGCAGGGGAATCCTTCTCATGCGCAACCTCGTGTCCGATATGGGCATCGAGCGCAGGAAAAACAGCACGGTGGTCACGCTCCATACGGCATACTCCTCCCCCTTTGCGAACTGACCGCTGAGCCGCCGCTGGTTCCGGCCTCAATCCCGGTAAACTCCACAGGTAAGCCTCCATCACAGACTCCCCGATAATGGCTAATGGAAATGCCCCGAGGGCTTCTTGTGAGGAGGTCGTTCAATGTCTGAGTGCAATTTCTGGTGGAGAGCGGGCGACGTACAGTGGTGCGATATGGTCGGCGAACTATGTCAGTGCTCGGGCTGGGACGAGAAATGCGATATGAAGCGCCGGCAGAGCCAGGCCGTCAAGGCGAAGCACCTGGCGAAAGTGCGAGCCAGCCGCGAGGACGATGACGACTAGACGGCAGTCCGGTCACTCGAGCATCCCCAGCCGAAGCTCGTGTCCGTCGAGCGACTCATCGACGCCCTGAGCCAGCCGCAGGAAGTCCGACACGACTCCCGCAAGGGCAGGCGGCGTGCATCGGGCGCCGGCCAGTTCCAGAGGGTGGAACATCAACTGCAGTGGGACCGGCCCATGCGGCGGGATCGGTGGCTGATGGTAATCATATCCCTCGATCAGTCGCGCGCCGAGCCGCTGGTAGAACCGTATTCGCCTGAGCGGGTCTCCGTATAACGGGTGTGCCTCCGTGGTCAGCCTCTCGACCTCGAAGATCATCCCCTTGAGGCTCATACCCAGGTCGCTCGCATCCCGATTGAGTATTTCGAGCGACTCCCGATACAGCCTGCCACCCAGGCCCGACCCACGGGTGTCCGGATCCACGCAGATGTACCACAAGTATCCGAGCGACGCCTCCGGAAACAGGGCGAAAATGCTTATCCCCGGCACACTGTCGCCGTCCAACGCGACGATCAGCCGCGACAGGCGCTTGCCATTCGGAGACACTAGTTCCTCGCTGATCTTCTCGAACGGCCGCAGCTCCTCCGGCGGAAACGAAGCCTCGTAGAGCGAGCGTATCTGCCCCATCAGCTCTTCCGAGCCCGTGGTAATCTGACGAATCTCGATCGGCAATGGGAGAACCTCTAATGCATAATAAGTAATGAGTAACTGGCGGAGTTTGTAAGCAGTCCGGGTTACTTGTTACCTATTAGCCTTTGGAGACGCCGATTCCTCCCACTTGGAGTGCGACCCTCACCCCCAACCCCTCTCCCGGAGGGCGAGGGGAGTGCGGGTCCGCACTCCGAAGTCTTGACACTCGACGGTGCAGTCGAGTATCATCTGACCAGTTATAGCCATCTGTGGATCGGCTGAGATGCCGGAGGGAACGATGGAACGAGCCTTAGTCACCGGTGGAGCGGGATTCCTCGGCTCGCACCTCTGCGATCTCCTTCTCGAACGGGGATCCGCAGTGACCGCCATGGACAACCTCATCACCGGGAGCACCGCGAACATCGCGCACAACCTGGGCAACCCGAGCTTCTCGTTCGTCAAGTACGACGTCACCGAGTACCTGTACCTCAGGGACCGGGTCGACTGCGTCTTCCATTTCGCGTCGCCTGCCAGCCCGATCGACTACCTGCAATTCCCGATCCAGACGCTCAAGGTCGGCTCGCTCGGCACGCACAAGACGCTCGGGCTCGCGCATGCTCAGGGCGCGACTTACCTGCTGGCCTCGACATCGGAGGTCTACGGCGATCCGCTCGTCCATCCGCAGACCGAGGACTACTGGGGCAACGTGAATCCCGTCGGGCCGCGCGGTGTCTATGATGAGGCCAAACGGTTCGCCGAAGCGATGACGATGGCCTACCACAACGCCCACGGCGTCGATACCAGGATCGTGCGCATCTTCAATACCTACGGTCCCCGCATGCGCAGGAATGACGGACGCCTTGTGCCGACCCTCATCGGCCAGGCGCTGAAGGGCGAGCCGCTCACCGTCTACGGTGACGGCAGCCAGACCCGGAGCTTCTGCTTCGTGTCGGACCTCATCGAGGGGATATACCGGCTTGCGCTCTCGAAGGAGCACGCGCCGGTCAACATCGGCAACCCGCAGGAGTTGACGGTGTTGGAGTTCGCCGAGACGATCATCAGGCTCACCGGCAGTGCGAGCGAGATCGTACACCGGCCGATGCCGGTCGACGATCCCAAACAGCGCAGGCCGGACATCACGAAGGCGCGCACCCTGCTCGATTGGGAGCCGAAGATCGACCTCGAGGAGGGCCTCCGGACCACGATCGACTGGTTCAGAGCCAGACCGTAGTGAACGCCCGCCGTCGCGTTCAGACCTGCACGAACGGAACGGGACAGCGCCCGTTCCCTACACCCGTCAGAAAGAAGATAACATGAGTACCACCGTTTCCATCGAGCGCGTGACCGGCCCGGTCAGCGCAGACAGCATCCTCGACGCCGTGCGCCGGGCCGTGAAGTCGGCTGCCGGCAACGAGCCGCTGATCCATCAGGGCGACACCGTCCTGCTCAAGCCGAACATCTTCTGCCCGAGTCCCGCGCCCCTGACCACCGATCCGCGCGTCGTGGCGGCGATGGTGACCGTCGCCCTCGAACTCGGAGCCGGCGACGTGATCGTGGGCGAGGGGAGGAGCATCTCGACCGCCAAGTACCGCAAGGCGAACAACACTACACGCCTCTGCTCCGAGGCGATCGGGATGACGCAGGCGGTCGAGGCGGCCGGCGGAAGGATGCTTTTCTTCGAGGAGGCCGAGCGGGTCGAGGTCGAAGTCCCCGGCGGACTGGTGCTCAAGAAGGTGAACGTCCCGAAGATCGCGCTCGATGCCGATGTCTTCATCGACATGCCCGTGCTCAAGATCCACAGCCTCACGTTCGTTACGCTTGGGATCAAGAACCTGCACGGCGTCATCTCGGACGACGACAAGCTCTTCGGACACAGCTATCCCGCGCTCCCCGAGAAGCTGACCGACTTCCTCCGCGTGCGCAAGCCCGACCTGACCGTGATGGACGCCGTCGTCGGCTTGGAAGGCGATCATGCCGAGGAGGGCACGCCCGTCCCGATGGGCCTGATCTTTGCGGGCAGGGATGTCGTCGCGGTCGATGCGGTCGCATGCTCGGTGATCGGCTTCGACCCGATGGAGGTCGATATCAACCGTGTCGCCGCGGAGCAGGGCCTGGGAGTCGCGGACCTCTCGGCGATCGAGGTGCTAGGCGAGAGCATCGAGAGCGTGCGCAGGCCGTTCAGGCGTCCCGATGTCGTCTTGGACAAGGAGCTGTTCCCCGGCCTGTCGATCATCGCCGGCGAGTATTGCCGCTCGTGCGAGTACTACATCCGGCGCGGACTCGATAAGCTGAAGGACGCGGGGTTCTTCGATGGGGAGCCCAAGCTGACGATCGTCCTGGGCAAGGAGCCGGACGCTCCGGAGGACATTCCGGGCAGGGTTATCATGCTGGGCGACTGCTGTCTCGGCTCGAAGTCGATCGTCCGCCTCCGGAACCATCTGCTGCTCGACGGCCGCCTGCAAATGGTCTACTCCTGCCCGCCGATGCAGTTCCGCATCCGCGCGCTGGACATGGTGAAGGACGAGAATCCGTAGGGGCGAGCTTCAACGCCCGCCCGTGTGGTGGCCGTGCTGCCGGCCATGCGTCATTAGGTCCTAATGCGCCCTATAGGCGAGCCCAGAGACATCCAGGGGAGGCCGTTGAAGGCCTCCCCTACGGCTTTCCACTTGTCTATGGCGTCATAGGAAGGATGTACTGCCGGATGTCGCTCGGCATTCGCGGCCAGAGCACCCTCATATTGTGCTTATTCCCATCGGCGCCCGCGAGCATCACACACCGCATTATCCCCGATACAACGAAGTACTGAGGCAACGGGGGCAGTACCATCGACCCGCCGATGCCGGTCAGATCGACCCTGATCCCGATCTCTGCACCGTCGTTGATCCCCGAGCCATCATCGATCCAGAAGTAGTGGATGCCCCCGAGTCCCCCGTCGCGTAACAGTCCGGTTGCCGTAACGTACTGGCCGATCTGGTTCAGTCCGGCGCGCGTGACCGGCGGATCAGCGGTGATATCATTGCACACGCCCGACTGGCTCCCGAAGGTCTCCCCGCCGTCGTCACGGCCAATGCAGAAGTAAGGCTTCTGAAGGAGCATGTGGCCGGCCGGTCGCACGATGAATGCGTTCACCAGCAGTTCCTGGTCGTAGGGCGCATCGTTCAGCTTGAGGACGCCATCCACGTCGACGATGTCGCCCTCTCTGATCAGCAAACCGCCGTTCCAGTGAACTCCGATCCCGGAACTGCCGTCACGCCACCCGAATGCGGGCGGGTCCTCAACGAAGAAGAGGTTCAGCGCGGGGAATGACGCGGTGACGATCTTGTAGCCCAGGTGAACCGGATCGAGCGGCCCGAATCGCGACTTGATCTGTCCGACGGTCAGCGTCGTCCGCACGAGCCCGAGGTCGCACCAATCGGTCTCCGCCAGGTCGGCATTCCTTGCCTTCACCCTGAAGTGGTACTGCTTGTCCGGATCGAGTTTGAGGAGCGCCCAGGAGTTGGTGGCTGCCCAATCCGTATGCTTGCCCGTCACCATCTCCTCGCAGTAGTACTCCGTGCCGCTCGGATTGCCGTTCGCCCCCCAGTTCGCCTGGATTGCCGTCCGCGTCACGGGACCATACGGCATGCTGACCGGGACCGCCGCGAGCGTCCGTCTGACCGTCTGCGCCCAGGTGGTCTCAGTCGCATCGCCGTTCCGAGCCTTGATCTTGAACGTGTACTGAGTGTTCGGCGTGAGCGTGACCGTATCGGTCGTTGTCTGTATCCACGCGTTGATCCCGCCTGACGCATCCGGGTCCGCATCGAAGTAGATCCCTGACTGGCCCAGTGTGAGGTTCGGGAACGTATCAGTCGCGCTCATGTCGGCAGATGTTGCAGTAATACCGGACACGTTGATGCCGGTCGGCGCGGGCATCAGCGTGTACTTGAGCACCTCCGATGAGTATCCGGTGTAGTTCGGCGGGCTGTAGCTGTCCCTCGCCCTGACCTTGTAGCCGTACTGCGTGTTGGCTGACAGGCCGCTGTCCGCGTAAGGGGCGCCGGCCTGCTCGACGCTGTTGCCGCCGGGATGCCCGGTCGTCTCGGTGAAGTTGTACCAGACGGGCGGATTCTCCGCATCTGTGGCTGTGCTCGCAGTCATCTCTATCTGGCCGGTGCCCGTCGCATGAGGCTGCACCGACCACGTCATCGGATTCGGCGTCGGCGGTGTGAAGTCAAGCAGATCATACCAGACGGTGGTCGGAACACCGGAGTAGTTGTTCTCGTGTTCTATACCGATCCGCCAGTTCGACATGTTGACGTTCGAGTAGTAGGTCACCAGCACGTCGTTGACGTAGACGTAGAACATGCCGTTGGTCTTGTCGTATCGGATCTTGTACGTGAGATAGGTCGTCGTCTCGTTCTCGGAGGTCTGGGAGAAGAACCGCACTGCTCCGGACGGCGGGGAGACCGGGTAATGGTCATCCCAGTAGGAAGCCCAGTAGGCGGCGCCGTCGTGGCGCTCCCCGTTCCCTGTCGCGGTACAGAGTCCGCTGATCTCATAGTACTGAGCCGAGTATCCGATAGCATTGATGCGGACGTAGTTGCTCGTGCTGGGCTCGAACAAGCCGAAGCCTACCTGGCCCTGATTGACGCCAACGATGCCCTGCTGCAGCTTGACCTTGATCGAGGCCTCGAAGCTACTGTTCATCGTGTAGTTCGTTGCGGAGCCGTCGGCCCCCCAGGCTGTATCCGAGGTCGCTCCGCTGCAGAGGAGCAGGCCACCGCTGTTGGAGAATGTGATCGTCGGGTCGGTGTTCCAGTAGTTCAGGCTAAGGTCCGACATGTTGATATCCACAGCTGATTCGGCCTCAGGAATGACATAAATCACGACGAGTTCCGGCCGCTCGCTGCCCCATTCACTGCACCGGAAGTTGATGCCGCCGATGCTGTGGCCGCCGATCGCCGTCCAGTCGAGCACGAGACCGTAGTTCTTGGTGGGGTTGTTCTGCCAGTATTGGCAGGCGGGGGTGACGTCCCACTCGTGCCAGCCGTTCACTTCCGTGCAGCGCTCAGTGTCTTCCAGCGTGTCGTGTCGGTCGGAGTTGGATCCCCGCGCGCCTGCTGTGGACCAGCCGACATACGGGTTGCAGGTCCGATAGACCCAGCACGCCCCGACTTCCAGTCCGCCCTCATCGCCGCCGGTGCCTTCCTGCCAGTTCGGCATGCATCGGTAGACCCCGACATCCAGCCAGTCTCCAGTTGCGAAGTTGTAGGTTTCGAACTGGTAGAGCCTGAGGGTGGCCGACTTGATGCACGCGCCCGAAGGAAGCTGGCCCGTGAGATCGAACTTGATCAGGGCGGTTCTGTCATGCGACGTTCGTTTCTGTACCCAGAACTCCTCGTCGGAGTTGCCGTAGTTGTAGTTGGGCGCATACTGGTCCAGGAACGTGTCGGTGCAGCCTGAATAGCCGCCTGTCCCTTGTTTCAGGGTGATCGTCTGGGGCGTTGGTGAAGAAAGCGCGGTACCCAGACTCGCGCAAATCAGAGCGAGGGCGAGGAGAGTGAGATGCGGCCCTCGAAACCGGCGCCAGCAGTAGCTTGGCATGTTGGTCCCTCCCTGCAGAAGAGTTTGTGTTGCTCATTCTGGTTGCCCATGGGAAGGCAGGATCCCACTACTGCGAGTCTACCAGGTGGGAGGGCAGGTGTCAACTGGTATAATTACCAGTTCGGCGGCTACAGGACTTGGCTCAGCGCGAGGTAGCAGAGCGCGCCGAGCAGCGCTGAGGTCGGCAGCGTCATCATCCATGCCAGCAGAATCTGTCCGACGATGCCCCATCGGACCGCGCTCAACCGCTTGGCAGAGCCGACCCCCATGATCGAGGACGATATCACGTGTGTTGTGCTGACGGGGGCATGCCAGAGAGTGGCGCTCAATACGACGAGCGCCGCAGCCGTCTCGGATGCGAATCCGTGTACCGGCTGCAGGCCCATGATCTTCTTGCCGACTGTCTTGATTATCCTCCAGCCGCCAACCGCAGTGCCGAGCGCCATCGCCGTTGCGCACGCAATCTTCACCCAGAGGGGAACGGTCACAGATCCCTGCATCCCCGCCACGACCAGTGCCATCGTAATGATGCCCATCGACTTCTGCGCGTCGTTCGATCCGTGAGTGAACGCCATCGAGAGCGCCGAGAAGACCTGGAGCACCTTGAAGTGCCTGTTCAACTTCGACGGCGCATGTTGAGCGAATATGTTCATGACGATGATCATCAGAACCGCGCCGCCGACAAACCCGGCGATCGGCGAAAAGATAAGCGAGGTGAATATCTTGTGCAGGCCCGCCATGTTCAACGCGCCGCCGCCCGCTGCCACGACTACCGCGCCGATGAGTCCGCCGATCAGCGCGTGTGACGAACTGCTCGGCAGTCCGAGCCACCATGTCGCGAGGTTCCAGATGATCGCGCCGATGAGAGCCGACAACACGAGTAGTTGGCCGGTCGCGCCGGATACTGTCGTCGGATCGATTATTCCCGATCCAATGGTCTTGGCGACACCGGTCCAGATCATCGCGCCGATGAAGTTCATCAGCGCCGAAAGGACTATCGCGTTGCGTATGGACAGGGCTCTGGTCAGGACCGAGGTTGCAATGGCGTTGGCCGTGTCGTGAAAACCGTTGATGAAATCGAAACCGATGGCGAATACGACGACGGCGCCGAGAAGTATGATCTTGGTCTCAGGCATTCTTCACCACGATGCTTTCCAGAACATTCGCCACATCCTCGCACTTGTCGGTGGCTGTCTCCAGGCGGTCGAATATCTCCATCCACTTGGCGATCTCGAGTGGTTTTGTCTCTTCTTTGAACAACCTGCGGAGCGCCTTTCGCTGGATCTGATCGGCCTGGTTTTCCAGCTTGTTGATCTCGACGCACGGGTTCAGGATGGTGTCGATGTCCCTGAAGGTCGAAAGCCCGTGGATGCCGTCACGGATTTGCTTCGTCGACTCGATCAGGATCGCGGCCAACTCCGCGGCCTCCTCGCGAGGCGTCTCGACGCCGTAGAGCTTCATGCGATCCGCCGAGGCTTCGATATAATCGAGCACGTCGTCCAGGCCCGCAGCTAGTTCATGGATGTCTTCTCGGTCTATGGGGGTCACGAAGCTGGCGTCGAGTCTCCGGCATATGCCGTCGGTCGCGTCGTCGATCGACTTCTCCATCTCGCGAAGCACGCGGCACTTCTCGTCGACGTTCTGGTAGTCGGTGATCAAGTCGTGCAGGCAGACTGCGGCGTCGACGAGCACCTTCGCGATGTCGTCGAAGAGATCGAAGAAAGGTTCTTCGGTCGGCATGAAACGGAATTTCTTCACGGTTCGCCTCCTGCCCTAAGCGTTCTTGAGCATCACGGCTTCGATGATGTCGGCGACATCCTCGCACTTGTCGATGGCGGTCTCGATGTGATCGTAGATCTCCCGCCACTTCAGGGCCTCGATCGGCTGGTCGTGCATCTGGAAGAGCTTCGAGAGCGCCTTGCGATTGGCCTGATCGCCTTCGTTCTCGAGCCGGTTGATCGAGACGCATGCCTCGCGTATCGCTTCCGAATTCTTCATATCGCGGAGTCCCGTGACCGCCTTGACGGTCAGGTCGGTGGCCTCCGCCAGAATGGCGCACAGTTTCACCGCCGAATCCGTCGGCTCGGCAACCTCATACAGAGCCATTCGGTCCACAGCCGACTCGATGAAATCCATGATGTCGTCGAGCGCGCTGGTCAGGGCGTGGATGTCTTCGCGGTCGAGCGGCGTGACGAAGGTCATGTTCAGCTTCTTCAGGATCTCATGAGCGACCTCATCGGCGTCGTGCTCGACCGCCTTCATCTTGAACGCGGCGTCCTCTACGTCTTTGTAGTCAGTGACGAGCCCGACGAGGGTATGCGCCGCGTCGTTGACCATGTGCACCTGTTTGTCGAACAGATCGAAGAAGGCTCCCTGTTTCGGTAGGATTCTCATTGACTTTCACGCCTCCGCTCTTCACCGGCTCGTGGACTCACAACAAAGGGTCAGCATTATCCCTGTGCTGACCCGTGTGCAGTTCCATGACTGAGTGTCGCATTGGATGTTCCATCGGTTTCATTTTGATGCCAAATCGCGCACATTATATCAACCGGCAGCCCGCAACGTCAACAGCACGTCAGGCAACAAATCCGTGGAACGATACGTATAGAATCCCAGGAGGTAACGCCATTGAGAAGGATATCGCTACTAATCGCCACGTTTCTTCTGTTCTCCGCCGCCGCATTGTTCGCTTCGGAGAGCGTCATCGTCAAAGCGCAGGAAGGAATCGCCTGCATCATCCCTGTATGGTCGCCGGACGGCCGCTCCATCGCCTATGTATCCAAACCGAGCGAGGGCGCGCCGAATATCATGCTCGCCGCTGTGTCAGGCGGCGCATGGAAGAGCCGCGTCCTCATCAAGGATGCACTCAACCCCGTGTGGTCGCCCACCTCGAAGCAGATCGCATGCCACAACAACGGCATGGTGATCGTCGACGTCGCAACCGGCAAGGTGCGACGTTTGACCACGAACGGACCAGAGAGTGTCTACTATGCCGAGGCGTGGTCGCCGAACGGGCGCTATCTACTGCACGAACTGGCGTGTTGCGGGTTTCCATATCTCGTGATGGACCTGAACACCGGCAAGAACGTGGGAAAGTCGGTCGGTGACGGGGGCGTATGGACAAACGCCGGGAAGCTGATCGCTTGGCAGTGCGGTGATGCTGCATCGGTCAAGCTGATCGACATTGCATCCGGAAGCTCGAGGGTGCTGCTCAAGGATTCATGTGCCGCCGGGGCATTCGTTCCCAAAGGCGATGCGTTCGCCTACCTTTGGCTGATGCCGAGTCCTGCGCGAGGCGAGGGGATCTATAAGGTGGCCCTGAAGACCGCCAAGCTTACGAAGTGCGTCGCCCTGCGGTCCGAGCAGGTCACCTGGAGCAAAGACGGCACGCAGTTCGCCTGCGTATCGAAGCTGATCCCAAAGAAGGGCGCAGAGCCCGAGATGAACCTCTACGTGGGCAACACCGCGAACTGGTACTTCAAGGTGGTCAGCAAGGGACTCGCGAGCCCGAGCCTGGTGGGAAGCGCGATCAGTTGGTCACCCGATGGCAAGTCGATCGTCTGCGCCACGGCCGACGGCGGCCTCAAGATCGTGAAGCTGTAGAAGCATCATCATGTAGTGGCCGTGCCTCTGTGCCGGCCTGCTATGCCGGCCATACCGGCGCAGCAGGCCGGCACAGAGGCACGGCCACTACATGACACTCAATGCCTTACCCCGCGTCCAGAGGCATCTCCTCCAGCTTGATGACCACCATCTGCGAGTCGCCCATCCGCCAGATAGAGAGCTTCACTACATCGCCGACCTTGTGTTTGTTGATCTCAGTGATCAGCACGTCCGGGTTGGCGGTCTTCTTGTCGTCGATACTGGTGATGATATCGCCCTGCGTCAAGCCCTTTTTGGCGGCGGGACCGCCGGGGACGGTCTGCATCACCACGGCGCCGTCTCGGCTCTTGTAGCCATGCTGCTCATACCATGCCGCGAGGTCGCCGGAGATTCCGGCAAGCTGCACACCGAGCCACGGGCGGACGATCCGGCCCTTGTCGATGAGTTCTTTGGCGACCTTGCGCGCAGTGTTGCTCGGGATCGCGAACCCGATGCCGATGCTTCCCTGGCCTGGTTCTGTCGAGTAGATAGCGGTGTTGATGCCGATAAGCTGCCCGTCGATATTCGCGAGTGCGCCGCCACTGTTGCCGCGATTGATCGCCGCATCCGTCTGGATCGCCTCTGCGAGAACCTTGCCCGGGCCGACGGGGAGGTCGGTCCTCTTGGTCGCGCTGACGACGCCCACAGTGACCGAGTTGCCGAATCCGAGCGGATTCCCCACCGCAATGGCCCAGTCGCCCGCGCGGATGGCGCCGGAATCGCCGAACTGCGCCGCCGGGAGATTCCGGCCATCCACCTTGATGACCGCCAGGTCGGTTCGCGGGTCCCTGCCGATGATCCGGCCCTTGAAATGCCGCCCATCAGCGAGTCGGACGGTGATCTTCTTCGCGCCCTCGATGACGTGGTTGTTCGTCAGGATATACCCGTCGGTGCTGATGAGAACGCCGGATCCCTGGCCGATCACCTGCGTCTTCTGAGGGGCCATCGGGATGCCGAAAAGCTGCTCGAAGGGGCTTGTGACTTCCTGCTCGCCGATGGTGTCGATGTTCACCACCGCCGGGCCGAGCCGTGCGACCGCGTCGGCGATCACGTTGTCCTTCGCGCTCAGGATGCCGCGCGCCGGAGACCGGTTCAGAGTGGCGAGCACGCCTCCTTTGCCGGGTGATATCGTGGTGTACCCGAGTTCCCTAAGGACCCAGCCGCACACCGCAAAGCCCAGAATGAAAACGAGTACGTATGGAATGAGTTTCTTCATAGGTTAGCCTTCCGAATCGATGCTCCTGAGAACGTTCGCCATCTCGATGGCGGTCTCGGCTGCATCGAAGCCCTTGTTCCCGACCTTGGTGCCTGCGCGCTCGATCGCCTGCTCGATGGTGTCGGCGGTGATCACGCCGTATACTGCAGGTATACCCGATTGCAGGCCGATCTGAGCGATGCCCTTGGTGACCTCGGCCGCCAGGTAGTCGAAGTGCGGGGTCGCGCCGCGGATCAGTGCGCCGAGGCAGATGACCGCATCGTACTTGCCGGAAGTCGCCATCTTCTGAGCCACGATCGGGATCTCGAATGTGCCCGGCACCCACGCGACGTTTATGTTCTCATCAACGGCCCCGTGTCGGATCAGCGCATCGAGCGCTCCCGCCAGCAACTTGCCGGTGATGAACTCGTTGAACCTGCTCACGACGATACCGAATCTCAGTCCGTCTGCGAGCAGCTTGCCCTCGAATGTCTTTGCCATTTCAACCTCCCGTGGGGAAAATTCGAAACTCGAAATCCGAAATCCGAAAGCAGGTTTCGAGTTTCGAATTTCGTGCTTCGAGTTTATGAATCCAGCAAGTGTCCGAGCTTGTCCTGCTTGGTGTCCAGATACCGCTGGTTCGCGCAGTTGGGCGTGATCACGAGCGGCACGCGCTCGACGATCTCCAGGTCATAGCCCTCGAGGCCCGCCAGCTTAGCCGGATTATTGGTCATATACCGAATCTTCTTGACGCCCAGGTCGAGCAGCACCTGCGCTCCGATGCCGTAATCCCGAAGGTCCGCCGGGAAGCCGAGCCGCTCGTTCGCCTCGACGGTGTCGAATCCCTGGTCCTGAAGTTCGTATGCCTTGAGCTTCTCGACCAGCCCGATGCCGCGGCCCTCCTGGTAGATGTAGACCAGCACGCCGCGTCCTTCCTCGGCGATCCTCTTCATCGCGCCTTCGAGCTGCTCACCGCACTCGCATCTCAGCGAATGGAGCACATCTCCGGTCATGCAGCTCGAATGGATGCGCACGAGTACGGGCTTTCCGTCCGATACATCGCCCATCACCAGTGCTACATACGGATTATCCTCGATCGGAGTTTCGTAGGCGTGAAGCTTGAACTCGCCATACCTGGTCGGCAGGTAGGTCGTCGCCATTCGGGTCACGAGCTTCTCGGTCCGGCGGCGGTACTTGATCAGGTCGGCGATCGTGGCGATCTTCAGCCCGAACTTCTCGCCGATCTCCTGGAGTTCCGGCAGCCGCGCCATCGTGCCGTCCTCGCTCATGATCTCGCACAGCACGCCGCTCGGATAGAGGCCCGCGAGCCGCGCGAAGTCGACGACCGCCTCAGTGTGACCCGCACGCTTCAAGACGCCGCCCTCTCGTGCGACGAGCGGGAAGATGTGTCCGGGCCGAGCCAGGTCCGACGGCCTGGTCGCCGGGTCGATACTCACCTTGATGGTATGCGCCCGATCGTAGGCGGAGATGCCGGTCGTCGTGCCGTGGACTGCATCGACGGTGACCGTGAATGGCGTCCCGAGGAGCGCCGTGTTCTGGCCGACCATCATCGAGAGGTTCAACTCCTCGGCGCGTTTCCTGGTCGTCGGCAGGCAGATCATACCCCGGCCGTGCTTGGCCATGAAGTTGATCGCGTCCGGCGTGACCTTTTCGGCGGCCATGATGAAGTCGCCCTCGTTTTCGCGGTCCTCATCATCGACGACGATGAGGATTCGCCCCTCGCGTATTTCCTGTATCGCTTCTTCGATCGAGCAGAACTTGCCCATGAATTCGTACTCGTACTCCTAATCGTAATCGTACTCGTCCGCCGGGCTGTGTAGTGGCCGTGCCTCCGTGCCGGCCAGGACGGTCACAGGCCGGCACGGAGGCACGGCCACTACACCGGATCCTTGGCGTCTTGGCGGTTCAGTAATCGGCTCACTCCAGGAACCCGCCCTTCTCGAGCAGGCCGAGCATCCGGTCATCGGAATCCGCCGATTTCCCCACAAACTTCAGTACGTATTTACCTATTATATCAGTTTCCACGTTCACTCTGCCACCCACGGCCCTTTCGCCGAGGGTCGTCGCCCCAAGCGTGTGCGGAATCACAGCCACCGTGAACCAGTCGCGCCCGAAGTCGGCGATCGTCAGACTGATCCCGTCGACCGCAATCGAGCCCTTCTCGACGACGAACCGCATGACATCAGGAGTCGCCTCGAAGCGGAAGACGGTCTCCGCGCCGGACCTGCGGATCTCACGGATGACGCCGATCCCATCCACGTGGCCGAGCACCATATGCCCGCCCATGCGCGCGCCCGCCCGGAGCGCTCGTTCGAGGTTGACGGATTGTCCCGGCTTGAGTTCGCCCAGGGTGCTCCGGTCGACGGTCTCGTGCACGACATCGAACTCGATCTGCGCGCCCTTGATGGAGACAGCGGTGAGGCATACGCCGTTGACCGCGATGCTGTCACCGATCGCCGTGCCCTCCGAGACCACGCGAGCCTCGACGGTCAGCCTGAGCCCGCCTCCACTCGGCTGAGCGCGTATCACCTTGCCCTTTTCTTCGATCAGTCCTGTGAACATGCTGGCATTCCATTTCCGGAAGCAGAGATCGCTGTAGGGGCGTGCCTTGTGCCGCCCGGTCCCACGTTGCGGGCGGCACAAGGCACGCCCCTACAGCGATCTCTGCGGTCCAAACTCAAATTCCAGTGCCACGTCATCCCCGAAGCGGCGGATGAGCGGCTTCGAAGTGGTGAGTGCATCGGCCATCGATTCGATGCCCTCGCCCTCGACCGGCGACTTCGCGTCCCGGCCGCCGACGATCTTCGGCGAGATGAAGATCAGCCCTCGGTCGACGACCCCCGCCGCGATCATCGAGGCGGCAAGCTCTCCGCCGCCCTCCAGCAAAACGCTGTGGATCCCCATGTTGCCGAGCTTTCGGAGGAGGCATCCCGGGTCGATCAAGCTGCCGTTGTCATTCACCTGCAGGACACGGATGCCGGCGCCCCTGAGCCTGTCGACATTCTCGTCCGGAGCGCCCTTAGTGGTGACAACGAGCGTCGGCGCTTCGTCACTCAGCACCCTGGCGCTCAATGGTATCCGCCCCTCGCTGTCCACTACTATCCTTATCGGCTGGTCCTTGGCGGTCTTGGCATCTTGGCGGTTGGTCAAAGCCGGATCATCCATCAGCACCGTCCCGATGCCGACCATGATCGCGTCCGACTGACTTCGAAGCCGGTGGACGTGTGCCCTCGACTTCTCGCCGGTGACCCAGCGGGAGTCGCCGGTCCGAGTCGCGATCTTGCCATCGAGCGTCATCGCCGCCTTCCAGAGCACGAACGGCCGCCCGCAGGTCACCCACTTGATGAACCCGCGATTCAGTTCCCGCGCCTCGGCCTCGAGCAGCCCGACCTCGACCTCGATCCCCGCCGAGCGGAGTGTCTCGATCCCCTTGCCGGCGACCTCGGGGAACGGATCGACCATCGCGGCATAGACTTTTGTTATCCCCGCCGCGATGATGGCTTCCGTGCACGGCCCGGTCTTCCCATGGTGACAGCACGGCTCCAGGGTGACATAAAGCTCTGCGCCCTTCGCCACATCGCCCGCCGACTGGAGCGCGAAGACCTCCGCGTGAGGCTCTCCCGCCCGGGGGTGATATCCCTCGCCAACGATCCGCCCGTCTCGAACGACCACGGCCCCGACCATCGGGTTGGGGCTCGTTCGCCCGCGCCGCGCGATCGTCAACGCTCGTTTCATGTATTGGCTATCGTCCGCCATGGTTGTCCTTGTACGCTGCGACGAGTTCGTCGATCTTCTGCCTCTCCTTGGGGTCAACGAGTGGGCCGACGAAGAGCTTGACCACACCCAGCACCGCCATGGCGATCATTACCAGCAGTCCGTACCGGATGAACTTCCCTACATCAACATAGTGCTGGTGAGCACCTGACCAGTAGAGCCCGAAGTACACCCCCAGGAGCGCCAACCAGACGACCTTGTCCAAAACATGGAGCAACGTCTGGCCGACGGTCTCCGCTCCACGGCGGAATGACCTAACGTGGGCAACGATGTTGATTGCAGAGGCGAGTGCCAACACCGCGAAGACGACGTACATCCAGTCCATGCTGAGTCCTCCTGTGAAGCACATGGTGCATCGAGATAACCAGGGTGGGGGGCTTGGAACAAGCTCTCTCCATCTACCATCAGCGTAATCTGCGATTCTCGTCCTCAGTCTTCTCCCGCAACGCTTCGAAGCTCTGCTTCCTCTCCTCGCCGAAGCGGAGCGCCACCTGCTTCATATCCGCCAGCGTCATCACCACAACGGCCACGGAGAGCGAAGACCTCCGCGTGCGGCTCACCCGCCCTCGGATGGAATCCCTCGCCAACGATCCGCCCATCCCGAACGACCACAGCCCCGACCATCGGGTTGGGACTGGTTCGTCCGCGCCGCGCGAGTCTCAGCGCTCGTTTCATGTAGGATACGCTGTCCGTCAATCTCTACGCCATTTGCCAGGAGGGAACCGGCTAATAAGGATGGCCGGCCACAGTCCGAGCACCAGCCACACGATGAAGGGCACCGCCGCCTTGGTATCGCCATGCGAGTAGACCCGCCACGCGGTCATGGAGGCAAGATACAGCATACAGCTCCACACGCACATGCGCAGTACGCACATCACCTTCCGCGTCTGGTCCAATCTCCTTAATGCCGCCAAATCGCGGATGATCCAAGCCACAGTTACTAACGCAATGGACCCCGAGAAGATGTACACAGTAGTCATGCCGATCCACCATCTGTGGAATCTGCCTCATCGGCGCAGTCTGCGCTTCTCAACACTTCGAAGCTCTGCTTCCTCTCCTCGCCGAAGCGGAGCGCCACCTGCTTCATATCCGCCAGCGTCATCAGCACAACGGCCACAGAGAGTGAGAAGCAGAAGGTCCACCAGCCGATCGCCGCCAGCGGGTTGTACGCCCGAGCCGGCCCGTCGCCGATCAGGATCATCGCGAGGATGATGAGGATGAAGGCAGCCGACGTGACGCGCAGGACCTTCTGCCTGTGATTGACTAGCCGCGCGCCGGTGACCCAGCCGTGGATATCGACGCTGAGAAGCACGATCACCAGCACCATACCCAGGCCGAGCAGTACCTGAAGCACCGGCGATTCCATGGCATCACCTCATGCAGGCGGCCCGCAGGGAAGCGATCGCCGCCTCAGGGCCGCTGGGGTTATCGAAAACGAACGATCCCGCCACCAGCACATTCGCTCCAGCGGCGACGATCTGCGCGCAGGTATCGAGGTTCACGCCGCCGTCGACGTAGATGTCGAGTTCGGGGGCCATCGCACGGGCCTCCGCGATCTTCGAGAACATCGCCGGGATGAACTCCTGGCCGCCGAATCCGGGGTTGACCGTCATGATGAGCAGCATGTCGATGTCGCCGATCACATTCTCGATTGTGCAGAGCGGCGTATGAGGGTTGAGTGAGACACCCGCCAGCGCGCCTGCCTCCTTGATCTGCTGGATCGTGCGGTGCAGGTGCGGGCACGTTTCGACGTGCACGGTGACCGAGTCGCATCCGGCATCGACGAACTCGCACAGAATCTGCTCCGGGTGCTCGATCATCAGGTGGCCGTCGAGCCGGAGTGTCGTCTTGTCCCTCACGCTTCGGACCACCAGCGGCCCGAACGTGATGTTCGGCACGAAACGGCCGTCCATGATGTCGAGATGCAGGCAGTCGGCTCCTGCGGCCGTTACGATTCGGACGTCACGCTCCAGGTTGCTGAAATCGGCCGAGAGCAATGACGGAGCGATCTGAAATCTCATTTCTTCAGCTCCTCGATCAGCTTGTCGTCTATGTAGATGCGGATGGTAACCTGCTTGCCCAGGCCCTGTACCGATTGCCTGATCACGTCGCCCGGGTGGCCGATGTCCGAGTAGACGACATTCTCGCCATAGTCATCGACCACGGTGATCTGCACCATCTGATTGTCGCGGCCTGAGGGCACCTCGAACTTCACGTTGAACGTTCGCGGCTGAGCGGTTGCATCCGTGTTGTCGGTCGGAGGCTCAGGCGGGGTGAAGACCTCCTCGGTCGGCTTCTGGCCGAGACTGATGATGAGTTCGACCGGATCGCCGCGCATCAGACGGGTGCCCGGGACGGGCGATTGCCTGATGATTCTGCCCGTCTCGATGGTGTCGCTGTACTCCTGCGTCAGTTCGCCGACCACCAATCCCTCGTCCATGAGCCGCTTGCGGGCGGTCTCCTCGGGAAGTGTGCTCAGCCTGGGGACCAGGGCGTACTTCGATCCCTTGCTTACCCATATTTCCACAGTCTTCCCGGATTTGATCGTTCGCCCGGGACCCGGATTCGCGTAGTAGAACCACGCCCTGATCGTACTTCTCGTTGAACTCCTCGGTCTTGACAACCAGAGTGATATGGACCTTCCTGGCCATCGTCTGCGCAGTGATAAGGTCCTTGCCGATGATATCGGGCACGACAGCTTCGCCTGGGTTCATCCAGACGTATGCGACCATCGCCGTTGCGATCACCGCTATGACGGCGACCGCAACGATGAGCGTCTTGCGCAGGACTGAAAGCACAGCCGGCGCATCTTCCTCGAAGTCATCGTCGACGGCGATCGGCTCGGGTGTCTTCTTCTCAGTCGTCGGCGTCCAAGTCTGCGGCCTGGACAGGTTGAGTCCGTCCCGCACAGATTTCAGGTCGTTGAGCATCGCCTTGGCCGAGCGGAACCTGCTGTCAGGCTCCTTCTGCAGTGCCTTGGTGATCAGCGTCTCGAACGCCTTGGGCACCCCCGGATTGGCCGCTCGAATCGAAGGAATCGGGTCCTTGGCGTGCTTCAGGGCAATCGAGATCGGCGTGTCGGAGTCGTAAGGGACGCTCCCCGTCAGCAACTCGTAGAGAATGATGCCGAGCGAGTAGATATCGGATGCCGGGCTCGCCGCGACTCCTTCGGCGACTTCGGGCGCCATGTAGTGGACCGACCGCATCATCGCGCTGGTCCGGATCGCCTGTGATGAACTGACCGCGTTGCCCACCCAGAAGTCGGTAAGCTTGATGTAGCCCTCGGGGGTGACGAGTATGTTGCCGGGCCTGAGGTCGCTGTTGGTGAACCCGCGCTTGTGCGCGAAATCGAGGGCGTCGCAGATGGCGATTCCGACATCGACCGCGGTCGCGAGGCTGAATGGCGCGTTCCGTCGAATGCGCTCCTTCAGGTCGACGCCGCGAACGTATTCGACTACGACGAAATAGCTGCCGTCTTCCTCGCCGGCATCGTAGACATCGGCGATACCGGGGTGCGAGATCCCCGCCATCGCCTGGGCCTCCACGAGTATCCGCTCCGCGAACATGCGGTTCGAGGCATACTGTGGGAGCAGTACCTTGACGGCCACGACCCGGTTGTCGATCTTGTCCTCGGCCTTATAGACGGTGAAGAGACTGCCCTCACCGATCTTCTCCTGCACCTCATATCGGTGCTTGAACACCGTTCCGGTCAAGTAATCCTACTCCTACTCAGTTACAGCGTGGTCATGTAGTGGCCGTGCCTCTGTGCCGGCCATCCGACCTCGCAGGCCGGCACAGAGGCACGGCCACTACATGACCACGTCTGCCGTCTAGCCTTTCCGATCGCGAAACCACTTCACCGCCCTGACGCCCGATACCGCCGCCAGGAGCGCGAGCATCGCCCAGTATGTATACGTCAGATCGAGGCGCGATGTGCCGAAGTACCTGTCCACGAACTGAACAGCCACGATCATCAACCACACCGACGCCGCGATTTCGATTGCCAGATCACCGAGTTTGCGCATCTATGTGTGTCCGTAGGGGAGGCCTTCAACGGCCTCCCGTTCGGGCGGGCGTAGAAGCACCGCCCCTACGGTTTCAGCGTCTCTTGCTTCTTGAGCGCCTGGGCGATCAACTCCGGCGTCACATCTTCTGAGACGACCGCCGAGCCGATCTCGTTCACCAGTACGAACCGAAGCTTCCCGTGCGCTACCTTTTTGTCGAGCTTCATCGCCTGGATGACGGCCTCGGGACTGATTCCCTCGGGCGGCCGATGGGGCAGGCCGGCGCGCCGCAGCAGCTCCACGATCCGCCAGGTAATCGAGTCATCCAGCAAGCCCATCTCCTGAGAGATGAACGCCGATGTCACCATCCCGATCGCCACCCCCTCGCCGTGGAGCAGCCGCTTGTACCCGGTGAGCGACTCGACCGCGTGGCCGACTGTGTGCCCAAAGTTGAGGATCGCCCGCAGCCCGGATTCCCGCTCGTCCTGCGTCACGACGGACGCCTTGAGTTCGACCGAGCGCTGGACCACATGCCTCAGCGGCTCGGCGTCCAGGCTCATTATGGCGGGCAGATTCTGCTCCAGATAAGCGTAATAGCCACTGTCGAGGATTATACCATGTTTGATGACCTCGGCCAACCCGGACCGATACTGGGACTTGGGGAGTGTGCGCAGAGTCCCAGTGTCGGCGAGCACGATCTTCGGCTGATAGAATGCGCCGACGAGGTTCTTGCCCCGGGGGAGATCGACGCCGACCTTCCCGCCGACGCTCGCATCGACCTGAGCAAGGAGTGAGGTCGGCATCTGCACGAAGTCGATGCCGCGCAGATAGGTGGCCGCGACGAAGCCGGCCAGGTCGCCGACGACTCCTCCGCCGAGGCCGATCACCATGCCGGTCCGGTCGATCCGATGGTCGAGCATCTTCTCGTAGACGCCTCGGACGGTGCTGAGCGTCTTGTAACGCTCGCCCGCCGGGATCATGATGACGTGTCCGGTGATCCCGGCGGATTGGAGGCTCTCCACGACGCGTTCGGCATACAGCTTCCCGATGCGGGGGTTGGTCACGATGGCCGCAACCCGCGCCGTCGACGCGCCCGAAACCAGCTCGCCCGCCCGATCGAGGACTCCCTCCCCGACGTGTACGTCGTAGCTTCTCTCAGCAAGGCTGACGTGTACCAAACTCATACTCATACTCCTACTCATACTCAAAACGGGTCAGCGACTGCCCGCACTTCCCTGCAGCAGCTTCACTATCCGTTTGTTGCCATATTTGTTAGCCAGATCCAGCGCCGTCCGGCCTTTATTATCCGTAATGGTAACATCCGCTCCACTGGAGAGCAACAGGCGGACCACGCCGGAGTGGTTGTGCCCCGTCGGTCCCCATCCGGTGGCCTCATGCAGCGGAGTCTGTCCCCGTCTGTTGCGGGCGTTCACATCGGCTCCGGCGGCAATCAGAAACCTCGCCACCCCGACCTGATTCTCTGACATCGCTCCGTGTAGCGGCGTGTCACCGCGCTTGTCTTTGGCGTTGACCTTCGCCCCTGACCGAATCAACAGAGCGACCACCGCTGTCAGGCCGGATACCGCAGGATAATACAGCGGCGGGTGTCCATAGCCGTTCCTCGCATTCGGATCAGCGCCATGCTTGATGAGGATTCTGATGATCGCCTTGTCAACGTGGACGACGGCTGTATGCAGCGCGGTGTCACCTTCATCATTGTGGGCATTAGGATCCGCCTCCAGTCCAAGCACGAACTCTACTGCACCCTTTCGCTTCGATTCCACCATCGCCTGAAGCGGGGTGTACTGGTGCCCGTCCGCTGAGCTGATGTCTGCGCCTTGAGCCAGCAGGTTCTCAGCCATCACCCGGTCGCACAGCCCCGCTGCGACCCAGATGTCGGGCACTGCTCCCTTCGATAGGAGCAACTTCACAGTATCCTTGTATCCGTGAAACGCAGCATGATGGACCGGCATCCAGCCTTCCTCATCCGGAGCATTCACTTCGAGGCCGGAGTCGATCAGTATCTCCGCCACCTGTGTGCTGCCGAACCGAGCAGCTACGTGCAGCAGAGTTCCCTCCCAGCCGAACTCGCGCCGGGAGTCCGCGCCCTTCTCGATCAGAAGCCTGGCGACCTCTGGACAGTTGTGGAGCGCTGCCTCGTGCAGAGGCGTCTCCTCGTAGTCGTTCAGTGCCTCGATATCTGTTCCCTTGGCTATCAGGAGGTCAGCCATGTCGCGTTCATCGTGTTCTGAGGCGATGTGCAAGAGCGTGAGCCCGGACTCATCCCGGGCATTCACGTCTCCGCCCTCGGACAGCCCGCGCCTGATAGTCTCAATGTCGCCGCGATATGCCGCGGTAACAAGATCAATCATCGGCCTTGTCACTCCTCGTGCTGCCCGTCAAGCCCATGACTTTCGTGTAATGATAGCCGAGGTCCTCGTCGATAGGGAGCGTGATCCTGCCAAAGAATGAATGCGCTCCGGTGTGGACGTTCTCCTTCGGCACGGTCTTGTTGAACGTGGTGTCCTCCTCGGGGGAGAGCACGCCCTCCAGGCGCACTGACGTGCCCCACTCCTTGTCGTCTTTGAACTCCCACTTGCCTGTGTTCGTGATCATCTCGCCGTTCCTGCGCAAGTAGACCTGGAGATACGTGCCATCCGGCTTGAGCGCCAGGGTCTCGAATCCGCCGACCGCGCCGAACGTGTCATAGCGCGCCTCGTAGATGCCGACCACGTCGCTCCTGGGTATGTGCTGGTCGATCAGTGGTTTGAGGGCCAACAGCGCAGCATATCGAGCCGTCAGCAACGCCAGGCCGAACAAGACGCCGAAACCGACAAGCCACACGAGGGCGGCGACGATCGAGAACCGCCACGACTTCTTCAAGGCCCGCGCGAGGACCGTAACCGCAATCGCGACGATCAGCGCGAAGATGCACGCGCCCAGAACGAAGACCGCAAAGGCAAAGAAGGGTAGTGCGAACTCCACGGGCTAACCTCCTTCGGGCGCTGTTTCCCCAGGCTGCGTCTGAGGTGTTCTCCAGATGTACAGATACCAGTACACCGGCAGCGCGAGCACGTTTCCCACGACTAACAGACCGATCCAGAGAGCCTTGCGGCTTCTTGTCGCCCAGCTCCAACTCGCGATCTCCCGGATGTACAGCACCATGAGCGCTATCACTATCCCTACCGTGGCCAGGTAGATCAACACCAGGATTGTCCCGAACGCCATCATTTCCGGTGACACGGATGAGCCCGGAAATGCCAGAATCATGCCAACATTGCCGAATACCCCGTAGAAAAGGAAGCACCATACGAGCGGCCAGATGGAAACCAGCCCCAAATCGATCTTGGTTGTTCTCGGCGTGCTGTTCACTCGGACGCCCCCCTACTGCAGTCTCATACAGCGATGGAGTGGCAGAACACCCCACCACTCCATCTCTCCAATACTCCATCACCCCGCCGGACCGATCATTCCAGCCGGTCGAGTGGCTTCAGACCCGCATCACGCGCGGCGGCCTCGATCGCCTCGAGGTTATCGCCCTTGACGACGAACACCGCGCGCTTGCCCCGCTCGAGGATGCACCCGTAGGCGTCGGTCACGTTCAACTGCGCCTTCTCGATCGCCTTCGAGAGCGTCACGAGCGCGCCCGGCTTGTCGGGGATCTCGATGCACGCGACCGGATTGAGCGCGGCGGCGATCCCTGCGCCCGAGAGGATATCCTTGGCGCGCGCGGGCTCGGCGGTCAGTATCTTCAGGACCCCGAACTGCCCCTCGTCGGCGAGTTCGAGCGCCAGGATGTCGATCCCCGCCTGCCCGAGCAGCTCGGCCACCCGCGACAGCTTGCCCGGCTTGTTCTCAACGAAAACCCGCACCTCGTTGTACATGGCGATCCTCCTGTCTTGGAGCGCGGTGGCTTGTAGGAGCAGCTTCCTAGCTGCGATCCGCTCCTTCGCAGCTAGGAAGCTGCTCCTACAAAGATCATGTCCGTTCGTCGATGACGCGCTTGGCCTTGCCCTCGCTCGCGGGCAGGCTGCCCGGCTCGGCGATCTCGATGTTGACGGTGAAGCCGACCTGCTCCCTGAGCTGCCTGCCGAGTTCCGCGCGCAGGTCGCGCAGGTGCTCGATCGAGCCGTCGAACTCCGACTTCGCGATCTCGACCTTCACCGTCATCTGGTCGAGCGATTCCTTCTTGCCGAGGCAGATGACGTAGTTCCCGCCGAGCCACTTGTGCCGCATCAGGACTTCCTCGATCTGGCTCGGGAAGACGTTCACGCCGCGGATGATCAGCATATCGTCCGAGCGGCCTACGAACCTCGCCAGTCGCGCATGTGCCCGCCCGCAGGGACACCCGTCACTCATGACGCGCGTCAGGTCGCGGGTCCGGTAGCGGATGATCGGCATCGCGGTCCGGCGGAGCGTGGTCATGACCAGCTCGCCGACCTCTCCGGGCTTGACCGGCTGCAGCGTCTCCGGGTTGATGATCTCGACGAGATACGAGTCCTCCCAGATGTGCATACCGTCCTGCTGCTCGCACTCGAACGCCACGCCCGGGCCGTTCATCTCGCTCAGCCCGTAGCTGTTGAACACCTTGAAGCCGTAGAGGTCCTGGAGCTTGAGGCGCATCTCCTCGGTGTACGGCTCGGCCCCGAGCGCCGCGATCTTGAATCCCGAGGGATCGGGGGTCGTCGCCCTCCTGGACCATTCGCTCGGCGACGTGCATGGCGTAGCTCGGTGTCGCGTGGATGACGGTGACGTGGAAGTCGCGGATGAGCGTGATCTGGCGCGCGGTGTTCCCCGCGCCGGCCGGGATGATCCACATCCCGAGCCGCTCGGCGCCGTAGTGCAGTCCGAGGCCGCCGGTGAAGAGGCCGTAGCCGCTCATGTTCTGGAAGACGTCGTGCGGGCGAGCGCCGGCCATCGTGGAGGCATCGGGCCATCAGCTCGGCCCAGTTGTCGACGTCCTCGCGCGTGTGGAAGATGGCGGTCGGCTTGCCGGTCGTGCCGCTCGAGGTGTGCATGCGGATGATCTCCTCGGGCGCGACGGAGAGCATCCCGGTGGGATAGCTGAGCCTGAGGTCGTCCTTGGATGGTCAACGGCAGTCGGGCGGCATCATCGAGCGACTCTGATGTCCCCCGGCTCGACGCCGACTTCCTTGAGCTTCGATGCGTACCACGGCGACTTCTTCGCCTGCTCGACGATCGCTTGAGCGCCTCGACCTGCCAGTCGGTCAACTCATCGCGCGACATCCGCTCGAAGCGCCCACCGATTCTCTCGTCCAGCTGTTCCGTCGTGATCATGCTGTTACCTGATGAACTTGATCGGGCATATCCCTTGCTGCTGGACAGCATCGAACTCGTGGTGATCAGCGGTCACTACCTCTCCGCCAACTCGCAAGGCAAGGGACAAGCAGAAGCAATCGGCAAGTGAGATCCGTCGCAAAGTAACCTTGTATCCGCCAGCCAATTGCCAGAAGTCTGGATCCATATCGTCTCGAACCGCTAGTGGCATCTCGATCAGTTCCGTTATGATCCGTTTTGCCGCCTGTTCATCGTTCGTTCTCATGTAGTCATAGTACACTTCGCAGAGATTGACGGCATGGACGAAACAGGTGTTAGAGGGATCGTCGATCATGCGAGTCACTGATCGACCTCCGGGCTCATTCTGGACTATTGCGATCAGAGCATTGGCATCCAGGACGAGGTTCATGCAGCCTCATCCTCAGGCTTGCGGAGAGCTCGGATGATCCTCTTCCCACCTGCGCTCTTCCTCGTCGGTCTCTTCGTGTTTCTCACGCATAATGTCGTCAAGAGTCCGACCAGGTCTCGGGTACTTGCCCAGGAGCGAGAGGGCGCTCCGCGTAGCCGGCTTCACAGGCGATGATCCACCTGCAAAGCTGGTCGAGCGCCTGCTCAGGTATCCGATAGATGCGTCCGATCTTGCGCCCGGGAATGCGTCCCTGCTTGATCCATGTCCTGATGGTATTCGGCTTGACCTGCAACTTGTCCGCCGCCTGCTCCACGGTCATCATACTGGTCATGATCGCTCACCTCAAGCCCATTATACCACCAAACACCACTAAACGCAACTAAACAACACTAAACCGTAGGGGAGGGCTTCAACGCCCTCCCGTTGGAGGTCTGCGATACCCACCCAGGGAGGGCGTTGAAGCCCTCCCCTACGGCTTGCCGTGCAACGCCTTCAGCACCCACGCCATGTTCCGGCCGAGGGTCGCCATCGTTCGAAGGCCCTCCTCGTCGGACTCGACCGCGCCGGCCTCACGCCCGATGCCGATGTTCCAGTAGCTCGACCCGGGGACGATCATCTCCTGGATGAAGAAGAAGTGATTGAGCGTGTCGAAAGGTATGCATCGCGCCCGCACGCCGGACCGCCACGATCGCCGCGCCGACCTTCCGCCGGTACATGCCCTCGTTCGCCCGCCCGACGAATCCCGCGCGGTCGATCAGCGCCTTCATCTCGGAGGTCACATCGGAGAAATACGTCGGCGACGCGAGGATGATTCCGTCGGCCTCGACCATCTTGTCGATCACCGGGTTGAGGTCGTCCTTGAAGGCGCACTGCTGGTCGATGTTCTCGAAGCACTTGTAGCAGGCGATGCACCCGTGGATGCTCTTGCCTGCGAACTGGACCATCTCCGTCTCGATGCCCTCAGCCTCGAGTTCCTTGAACGCAGTCCGGATCAGGATGGCCGTATTCCCATCCTTCCGCGCGCTTCCGTTGACTGCTAAGACCTTCATGGGTTGCCTCGTCATCGAATAGTGTTGATGATATGTTGGGCTGCGTAGTAATCCGATATCAACCGGCCGAGGTAGGCTCCCAAGCCTCCTCCCAATCCACCGGCGATTGCACCCAGCCAACGCTTACGCCTCAACTGCTGCTCTTCGGGCAAGCGGCTATACCACAGTGCCCGTAACGTGTAGTAGGCGAGAAGGGCAACAGTGAATCCGATACCAAAGCTTGCCAGTATACCGACCAGAGTCTCCATGCTCCACTCTCTCATTACCGTCTCGCACTGCGACGTTTCCGGGTCGCACTCTGCAGTCTACTTCCACTTATGCTCGAACTTCTGGAGGCTGTCGTAGCCGCGCCACATCATCAGGTGGTCGACGAGCGTCATCGCCACCATCGACTCCGCGACCGGGATGATCCTCGACAGCAGGGTGGGGTCGCGGCGGGTGATCGCCCCCAGCGGCGTCTCCTTCATCTTCTCCATGTCGATCGATGGCTGCTCGACCGACACCGTCGGCGTCGGCTTGACGGCCATCCGCATCACGAGATCCTCACCGTTCGAGATGCCGCCCAGGAATCCGCCGGAGTTGTTCGTCTTGAAGCGCACCTTGCCGTTCTCATCGAGGTACGGGAAGTCGTTGCGACTCCGAGCCCTTCATCTCAGCGACCTTGAAGCCCGCGCCGAACTCGAGGCCCTTGATCGCGCCGATGCTCATCAGCGCGTGCGCGAGGCACGCGTTCAGCTTGTCGAACACCGGCTCACCGAGGCCCGCGGGGACTCCGTGCGCGATGATCTCGACGATTCCCGCCGGCGGTCTCGCCCTCGTCCTTGATCTCCATCACGCGGGCGATCATCTTCTCCGCGGCCTCCTGGTCGGGGCAGATGATCATGTTCCTGTGGGCCTCCTCGTCGATCTTCTCGAACGGAGGGATGTTCGTCGCCTCGATGCCCATGCACGCCTTCGTGTAGCCGACGACCTGGATGCCTTCGGTCGCCAGGATCTTCTTCGCGAGTGCCCCCGCCGCCACGCGCATGCACGTCTCACGGCCGCTCGCACGTCCCGCGCCGCACCAGTCGGCATAGTCGCCGTACTTGATGAAGAAGGTGTACTCCGCGTGGCCGGGCCGGATCAGGTCCTTCACGTCGCGATACTGCTGGACGTGGATGTCGTGCCGATCGACATTGTAGATGATCATGCCGACCGGAGCGCCGGTGGTCTTGCCCTCGAGCATGCCCGAGACGATGTGGACCTGGTCGGTCTCCATTCTCGGCGAATCGAGCGGCGTCTGACCGGGCCGTCTGCGGTCGAGGTCATGCTGGATGTCGGCGTCGCATAATTCCATGCCGGCCGGCACGCCGTCTACTATGCAGAGCAGCGCGTCACCATACGACTCGCCGCATGCGGTCACTCTGAATACTCTTCCGAATGTGTTTCCTAGCAACTAGTGTCCTCCTCACGAAGCGTACGGTCGAGGCTCCGACGAATCAATTCCGAGGCAGATACCCCGTGTTTCGCAGCCATTTCTTTGATCCGACTCCACTGCTCATCCGGGAAGCGGACCGTTACCCGAACGAACCGCCGTCTACTCTCCTTGTCACCCATCTCTGCTGTATACTACCTTTCCGGTCCTTAGGACCTCGGAGAGGAAGCCACTTCTGTCACTCGATTCCTCGAGTAGAACCGGCTCGATCCTGAGATCGATATTCCGGGCAAGCTTGAACAGAAGAGCGGCCGAGTCCAGATAGTCACCCTTGACTCGCCTAAGAATCACCGCAACATCTATGTCACTGTCGGCTCTTGCAGTACCCGTTGCGTGGGAACCGTAGAGCACCACCTTGGTGACGGGGAACGATCGTCTGACAACCTCGGCGTATTCTCTTACTTCGTCAAGAACTGTTCTCTTATCCGCTCGGTCATCCATCTTCTTGAACTCCGCCAACTCGGATCTGTGCGCCCACTCCCTGCATCAGCTCCACAAAGCTCGGGAACGTGATCGAGACCGCCTCAGCGGTGTTGATCTCGGTCGTGCCATCGCACGCCAGTCCCGCGACCGCCAGCGCCATCACGACTCGGTGATCCCCATGACCGTGAACCGTCGCCGAGTGCATCTCGCTGCCATGAATCACCAGGCCGTCCGGAAGCTCCTCGATCCGCGCGCCCATCTCCAGGAGTTCCCGGCACATCACCGTGATGCGGTCGGTTTCCTTCAAACGCGCCTGTGCCACGTTCACGAGTCGAGTCTCACCCTCGGCGAAGCAGGCCGTGACCGCCATCGCCGGGAGCGCATCCGGTGTGCCGGCGAGGTCGAATTCACCACCGACGAGCTTCCCACCGGTGATCCGGATGCCCTCTGGGAGCACTTCGATCTCCGCGCCCATCGCCCGGAGCATCTCCACGATTGCCTTGTCGCCCTGCGAGTCGTCCATGTCGAGGCCGAGGAGTGTCAGCTCCGAGCCGGTGATCGCCGCCGCGCAGAGGAAGAACGCTGCCGATGAGAAGTCACCGGGGATCTGTCTGTCGAATGCGCGGTATGCCTGCCCGCCGGGAATCTTGAACCGGTCGAAGCCGTCGCGCTCGTACCTGACGCCCTGAGCGTCGAGCCAGCCCAAAGTCATCTCGATGAACGGCAGCTCGACCGGATTGTGAACGCGGATCGCCGTGTCGCCCTGTGCGAGTGGGCAATTCAGGAGCAGCGCGCTCAGGTACTGCGACGTCTTGCTGCCGTCGAGTTCAATGCTCCCACCCCTGATCGGCCCTCGGATGACGAGTGGCGGCTTGCCGTTGCCCCGCGTGGAGAACGCCTCGACACCGAGCCTGGAGAGCGCCTCGAGGAGCGGACCCGCGGGCCTGCTGCGAATCTGTTCGTCGCCGGTGAAGACCGAGTAGCCGTCGACCAGAGCCGCTGTGCCCATCGTCAGGTAGAGCGTCGTCCCCGAGTTGCCCGTGTCGAGCACGTCGTCCGGCACGATTGGATGGCCGCCGACCCCACGCACAGTCCAGTCGCCGTTCTGCTCGATATGAGCGCCGAGCTTGCCGCAAATGTGGACCGACGCGAGTGGATCGGCCGCTCTGAGAGGGTTCCGTATCGTGCTGATCCCATCCGCAAGTGACCCGATCACCACCGCGCGGATGGTGTGCGACTTCGAGGCCGGTATCAAGACGGCGCCCGCGAGTTTCGATTTCTGCGCAGATATCTTCACGACCAGTCAGCCTTTGCCAAGCAATCGAGGGAATTCTATGCACAAGTATAGCTTGGGGAGCCGGCAACTGTCAACGTGAAGCCCGCTATGGAGGTACCCGTTCAGTCCATACCCGGCGGTTCGGGCTCGCCGTCGAGGTGCGGAGGACTCGTCGGCTCCTCCGGCGGGGGGTACGCATACTCGGGAACATCCTCTACCAACACCACTCCCTGCATATACTGCTCGTACTCGTCCTGGTTCCCGAAGCTGGGCTGCCCTGCGTCTTGCGTGATTCGTCCTTGATCCACTCTCATGTGAGTTCCTCCTTGTCACATTCGGCTGCGACTGCCGAGGTGCGAGTCGGTGAGAATAAGCTCAACGGGTCGGTAGTAGTGTACCCCGATTTGGGGTGGCTCATTCCAGCATCCGTACCCGGAAACCTCCCCCAACCCCTCCTTCGTAAGGAGGGGAGTCCTGTTGCGCCCCTCCTTACGAAGGAGGGGTTGGGGGAGGTTTCCGGGAGGGAGAGACGAAAAAACCGCCGGGTTCGAAAACCCGGCGGTTCACAGTACTTGTTGTTTTTGTTTCGTTAGTCCCTGGTAAACCGGGACGTGGTATCGAGCTTACTTCCTGCGGCGAATCAGGCCCATCAGGCCGAAGAGTCCTGTGCCGAGAGCCAGAAGGCTCGAAGGCTCAGGAACGACGCCTTCGCCTGAGAAGACGATGTCATCAACCCACGCGTTGGTCGCGAAGGTTGAGCCGCTGCCAACGTACAGCCCGACGAACCTCTTCAGGTTGTTGTACCTGGCCGCACCAGAACCGCAGTCCAGCCTGGCGTTCGGCATCGGGTTCATGGGGTCCATGTTGATGTAGACGTTGGCGCTCATCGTTCCTGCTACGGGGTCGCCGTACCAATAGATCGCCATCTCGTTCCATCCCGCATACGGTCTGCGAGGAGCGGGAGCAAGGCCGGCTGTGGTCAGCGTGTAACCAGTCACGGTGCTATTTGTACCCGAACCGTCCATCACAACCAAGCCGCTGCTGGCATAGGTCGTCCAGAACGCGCCACGGGTATCTGTGATACCTGCGGCCAGGGCATAGGTTACGGCTCCGGAATCACCCGCGATACCCCAACCACCAGTGTCGGACATCACGCCGACTCGGGTGTCTACCTTGCTGGTCTGTAATACGCCGCCTACCGTGGGATACGGATCATATATCCAAGCGGAGACCATGCCGGTGTAATACGCACTGCCTGTCAGGTTATAGGGTCTGAGGTCCTTCTTCATGACAGAGCGGAGGCCACCAGGCTGCAGTGCCGCCTTGGTTCCCGAGATGCCGTCCGATGACGGGGCCACGGAGATCCTCGGCGAGCCGTTCACAGTACCGCCAGTCTGGACCCAGCCCTTGTTGCCGGCGATATTCATGCCAGCGTAACCATAGTCGAAGTTCTCCGACCAGTTGATGGCATACTGCGCGCACGCCGGAACTGCGAGTGCGATCACGATGGCCATTGCGGCCACCATCATCAGTACTTTCTTCATCTTTCTCTCCTTTCCTCTGTGGATGGCGCTCCCAATAGAACAGGAGTCGCCTCTCACAGGGTTCGAGGTTTGTGACCATTGCGGTCAAAACCCATTCCCTTTAGAGGCTGTGAATCAGACTTGTCCAGGTCATGTGCGGTTTGTTGTCAACCGTCTCTTGCTCGGCTTGCGCCGGCGAACTGGACGCTTTTTGTAATTGGTGCACATGCGTCAGATGGACCACTTACATTGCGAATGATACACCCAGTTCAAGTTCTTGTCAAGCCCTACGGCGAAAAACCAGCAAAAATACCTGGTTCCGACATAGAACTGAGTGGCAGCCGCCCGTACAAGCGCCAGTTTACGCCTGCGCCACAGATATGTCAAGGCTGTGTCATCCGGGCGTCAGGACGAACGCATCAAAACACAACGATGCTTCGGTAGCAGAGGCCCGGCGGCGCTGCCGAAGCATGTCACGACACCGTGGTGCTTCGGCAGCGCCGCCGGGCCTCTGCTACCGAAGCATCGTACTCCCGAGTCGAGACGATTGGTGCTTCGGCAGCGCCGCCGGGCCTCTGCTACCGAAGCATCGTACTCCCGAGTCGAGACGATTGGTGCTTCGGCAGCGCCGCCGGGCCTCTGCTACCGAAGCATCGTACTCCCGAGTCGAGACGATCGGTGCTTCGGCAGCGCCGCCGGGCCTCTGCTACCGAAGCATCGTACTCCCGAGTCGAGACGATCGGTGCTTCGGCAGCGCCGCCGGGCCTCTGCTACCGAAGCATCGTACTCCCGAGTCGAGACGATCGGTGCTTCGGCAGCGCCGCCGGGCCTCTGCTACCGAAGCATCGTACTCCCGAGTCGAGACGATTGGTGCTTCGGCAGCGCCGCCGGGCCTCTGCTACCGAAGCATCGTACTCCCGAGTCGAGACGATTGGTGCTTCGGCAGCGCCGCCGGGCCTCTGCTACCGAAGCATCGTACTCCCGAGTCGAGACGATTAGATGCGTTCGCCCTGCGTCAGTGCGAACGCATCTCGCGAATATCTAGGGAATCGTGCTATACTGCGAGGGCACCTGATACCCAACGGGGAGGGTTTGGCCATCATGAGCACGAGGAATACTCCAGCGGAAAACCGGTCAGGCGGATACGTTCTGCCTCTCATCGTAACAGCTCTGATCCTGTCCACGCTGATATCATACCGGCACATAACCCGCAACGGCTTTGTCTTCGACGACACACTGTATCTTGTCGAGAATCCCCACGTTCAGCAGGGCATCGGACCTGCTGCGGTGAAGTGGGCATTCACCACCTTCTACGGCGCGAACTGGCAGCCCCTCACATGGCTCTCGGAGATGCTGGACTATCGCCTGTACGGCTCCAATCCCCTCGGACACCACGCGACCAATCTCGTGTTCCACATCGCGAACATCGTCCTGCTGCTTATTGTCCTGCGGCGAATGACGGGGTCCGTATGGAAGAGCGCTTTCGTGGCGGCTATCTTTGCCCTCCATCCGCTGCACGTCGAGTCAGTGGCCTGGGCGGCCGAGCGCAAGGACGTCCTGAGCACCTTCTTCATGCTGGTCGCCATCTGGGGGTATTGGAGGTATACGGAGCGTCCGAGTCTGCGAAGGTACCTGCTCGTTGCGTTTGCGTTTGCGCTCGGGCTAATGGCCAAGCCGATGCTGGTCACTCTGCCGATCTTGCTCCTGTTGCTCGACTATTGGCCGCTTCGGCGACTTCAGTCGCCAGGGAGGCCGTTGAAGGCCTCCCCTACGGCGCTCATCATGGAGAAAGTCCCTCTAGTTGCCCTCAGTTTCGCGTCATGCGTGATAACCTATCTGGCTCAGCGAAGCGGAGGAGCCGTGATTCAACTGGAGAAGTTCCCCATCGGGCTTCGAGTTGCCAACGCTGTGGTGGCTTACTCCGCTTACGTCTGGAAGGCCATCTGGCCGACGGGGCTGGCCGCGTACTATCCGTACCCCAAGGCAGGCGTGCCGGTGCTCTCTCTGGTCATCGCGCTGGCCGTGATGGCGGGTGTGACCGTGCTTGTGATCAGGCAGGTGAGATCTCGACCATACCTGGCCGTCGGGTGGCTGTGGTACGTCATCACGCTCATCCCCGTCATCGGACTCGTCCAAGTCGGCGAGCAGTCCATGGCCGACAGATACATGTACATCCCGCTCATCGGGCTGTCGATCATGATCGCCTGGGGCATTCCGGACCTTCTGATGCGCCGGGCCGCCTCTCGCTCACTCGTCCGACTGCCCTGGCATTGGCAGGTGCTTCCGGGCTGGTTGTAGTCGCGCTCATGGTGGCGACATCGGCTCAGGTGAGATATTGGGAGAGCAACTACACTCTGTTCGGGCGAGTCGTGAGGGTTACCGGGGGCAGTGCCCTCGCGTTCAGCAACTACGGCATTGCGCTGGCGGAGCGAGGCGAATATGATCAGGCGATCGAGCAGTACAGGAAGGCAATAGAGGCCGATCCGTACTATGTGTATTCCTATCTGAACCTGGGTCACGCACTCAAGGAGATAGGAAGGCCCGAAGAGGCCCTGCTGCAGTACCAGAAAGCGCTGGAGATCGACCCGGATTTCACAAACGCCTCACTTGCCGCCGCAAACATCATGGCGGAACAGGGGCACGGCGATCTGGCCGCCCTTGAATACGCCAAGGCAGTGGAGTCCAGTCCTGATGACGCCTCAGCTCACGCCAACCTGGGGTTCTTTCTGTCCCGGCAAGGCAAGACGGATGAGGCCGTCGACCACTTCAAACGAGCCATCGAGTTGAACCCCGGATTTTCCAAGGCGCATTACGGTCTGGCGATCATTGCTTTTCGGCGGGGTGACGCGGAGAGGGCTGGCGAGCATTTCAACGAAGCGCTGCGGATCGACCCGAACTACGTTGAGGCACATCACGGTCTGGGACTTGTGCTTCGCGCACAGGGTCGGACGGACGAGGCGGCATCCCACTTCCAGATGGCGATCAGGCTGAAGCCGAACTTCGCGGAGGCGCACAATGATCTCGGCGTCCTCCTGGCACAGCAAGGCAGCGTAGATGAGGCGATGGCGCATTTCGGCGATGCGGTCAGGTACAGCCCGGGGTTCGCCGAGGCGCGCTGCAATCTCGCTCTCGCGCTCATTTCAAAGAACGACATCGCTGGGGCGATTGCTGAGTACGAAAAGGCTATCGAGGCCGACCCCGATTATGTCCAGGCCCATGCCGGATTGGCAGGGGCGTTGTATGCGGCAGGTCGGTACGCAGACGCCTGGCGCGAGGTGCGAATCGCGGAGCGCCACGGTATGAAGCCTCCTCCTGACTTCTTGAAGGCGCTTTCGTCCAAGATGCCGCCGGGACCGTGAACGATTGTTTCGGGCAGGAAGCACACCGTCAGTCCTGAGTGCGAAGCGTAACGAAGGACGGCTCGGTCCAATAAGGCCGTCCTTCGTTACGCTTCGCACTCAGGACTGACGGTGGGGATGGTAGATAGTGAACAAGAACCGGATCACAATTCTCATCTGTGTAGTATTGGCCGTGTTGACTCTCGCCTCGTTCTGGCGGGTGCTCGGTAGCGGGTTCGTCGACTTCGACGACAATTTCTACATCACCGGCAACCGCTGGGTGCTCGCCGGCCTGACTGCCGGGAGCGTCAAGTGGGCGCTGACCGCCGCTTATCAGTCCACATGGCAGCCGATGGTCTGGCTCTCGTACATGGCCGACCAACAGATCTACGGCCAGAACCCCATGGGCTTTCATCTGACCAACCTGCTCCTGCATCTGGCGAACGTCCTACTGCTCTTCCTGATCCTGATGAGGATGACCGGATCGGTCTGGAGGAGCGCATTCGTCGCCGCCCTGTTCGCAGTCCATCCGCTCCGAGTCGAGTCGGTCGCGTGGATCGCTGAGCGGAAGGACGTGCTCAGCGGCCTCTTCTGGATGCTCAGCATGGGGGCCTATGTATTATACAAGGAAAAGCTGGGGTGGAAGAGGTACGTTCCCATATGCGTGTTCATGGCGCTCGGACTGATGGCCAAGCCGACGCTCGTGACGCTGCCGCTTGCCTTTCTCGCTCTCGACTACTGGCCGCTCGGACGGCTCAATAAGGGCAGGACGTTCGGCCGGCTGGCGATCGAGAAGATCCCCCTGTTCTGCTTGTCGGCGGCATCCGTTGCGGCGGCCGGCTTTGCGCACGTCGTAACCAGCGGATTCGCGGCAATGGATAGTCTCCCGAGCGGCGTCCGTCTGGCGAATGCGGCTTTCTCATACGTCGCCTATCTGGTCAAGATGGTCTGGCCGGCCAAACTCGCCGTGTTCTACCCGCATCCATATGGCACTCTTCCGATGTGGCAAGTCGTGGGATCGGTGGTCGTGTTGGTCTGTGTGACCGTCATCGTCTCGAGATCCGCGCGAACGCGTCCGTACCTGGCCGTTGGTTGGCTCTGGTATCTGGTCACGATGCTCCCGATGATTGGCATCATCCAGACCGGCAGACACGGAATGGCCGACCGGTTCACGTACATCCCGCTGATCGGGATATTCATGGCCGTCACGTGGGGCGTCGCGGAGTACGGGAGTATGGGAGTATGGGGGAATGGGAGAAGATCATCGGACACCCCCACACTCCCACACTCCCATGCTCCCATTCTCTGGCTCCCCGCAGCCATCATCATCCTCGCATGTGCGGTCGGCACGTGGCAACAGACCGGCTACTGGAAGGATAGTGTGACGCTCTTTTCGCGAGCGGTTGCAGTGACGAAGGACAACGCCATTGCGGAGCGCAATCTCGGTATGGCCTACATCAATCGGAAGCAGTACGAAAAGGGTATTACGCATATGTGGGCGGCAATACGGATCAAGCCGGAACCCAGGGCCTACAACAACATCGGTGTCGCTCTCGTCCGCATGGGCAAACCGGAGCAGGCGATTCCATACTATGAGAGAGCCCTCGAACTCAGCCCGGATTACGCCAGGGCCCGGTACAACCTGGGGCGACTCCTGTTCACCAAGCACCTATACGGTGAGGCGGCCGAGTGCTTCCGAAAAGTGATCGATCGCGAGCCGGACAACGCCGACGCGCATTACTACTTAGCATTCTCACTTGCGGAGATGAGACAGGTCGATGAGGCGATCACCGCGTATCGGCAGACCGTGCAGGTCGATCCGCGCTACTACCTGGCGCACTACAACCTCGGAGTGCTGCTGAACGCTCAGGGTGACGCGTCAGCCGCGGTCGAGGAGTTCGAAGCCGCCATCCGCATCAACCCGAGCTATGTCAACGCCCACCACAATCTGGGCGGTGCGTTCGATTCGCTCGATCGCATCGACGAGGCGATCGCCGAGTATGAGGAAGCGATTCGTCTCAACCCGAAGCTCGCTGAGGCGCACAACAACCTCGCCATCGATCTCTATACCACCGGCCGATATGCGGAGGCGTGGCGGGAGGTGGGCCTGGCCAGGAAGTACGGCATGGAGCCGCACCCGGGATTCCTGAAGGCTCTCTCGGCAAGAGCGAGTGATCGGTGAACAGTAGACGGTGAACGGTCCGAAATCCCCACTGTTCACCGTTCACTGTTCACTGTTCACCGTCCCCTCACCCCACAGGCGGGCGGTTGAAGTTGTACAACAGCTCCAGCACCTGGTGGTAGGTGCCGAATTGCAGAAACTCGGTGCCGAGCACCGAATCGGCAATCACAATAGGCACATTGCTTCCACCTGCGCCGAGCGCGATTGTCTGAACCAGCGCGTGTGCTGCTACAGTAGCCATCGCCAGGCCGCACAGTGCGCCAAGTATCGGGTCGAACACATCGGTGGATACCAGTGTCGCCGAGTGTACGAGCTTCCCGAGGAAGACGAGCACCAGCCCCGTGATCACGAATCCTCCGATGTAGAGGATCGCCTGGTTCGCGTGCTCGTTCGCTACCAGTTGAACCGATCCCGACAGCGCGTCGTTCAGCCCCCACGCAATCCTGAGGGCCAGCAGCAACGCCGCCAGGTCGAAAACCGCTTTGCCGAACCCTCGCTTCCACTCGAGGAGGAATGCTCCGACGAAGAACACTGCAATGGAAGCATCGATCCAGTTAGGCATAAAACCACCTGCCCGTCATTTATCCAATTCGATGGCTGCGTAGCCGACCACCTGAGAGTGATCGCCCGTGATGTCCCCTGACGTGCTATACGCTAGCTGTCGGGCCGATTTCGCCCCCAGTGCCTTGCACGCCGCCAGGACCGCCGCGGTCGGCACGACTCCACACATCGATATGTCGAGGTCGCGAACCGTGTCCAGCAGACCCTTCTCGTTCATTGCCAGTATATGCCGGATGGCCTCGGAATCCTTCCGCTCGGCCGACTCCCGGCTCTCATAGTGGCTGAAATCCGTGCTGGCGATCACGACGGCGCTCCGGCCCTCCACCGCTTTTGCCACCGCTGTCCCCAGATCCTGTATCAGGGGGAGCGCGCTCAGGTCCCTGACCGACACACCGATGAGTATCGGCACTATCCGAATGTGTCCCTGCCCCAGATACTGCAGGAACGGGAGCTGGACCTCCAGTGAATGCTCGATCCGGTGGGCGAGTTCGTCTTCTGCCGCATAGCCGGAGAACGAGACCACCCGCCGGGCCGTCTCCACATCCACCTCTATGTCGCCCATAGGCGTGCGCCACGCAGTCTGCGTGTCGACCGCCACCGGGTCACCGTAGCCCCGATGGTTGACGCCGATGAGGACGGCGACTTCCGGCAGCCCGTCCTCTGCCAGTCGGTAGTAGGCATGAGCCGCCGTCGGCCCCGAGTAGATCAGTCCCGCGTGCGGGCTCACCAATCCTATGATCCGTCGTGGACCCTGCGACTCCAACTGCGGGAGCCGTCCGGGCCCGAATGGAGACAGGAAGCAGCGCTCGATCTCGGCTCGCAATTCATCTGCTCCTGCGCCGTAGAACATGCCGGCCACCGCCGGTACGCGTACCGCCGGTCCGCTGTTGCCGCTCGACATGCGTGTCTACCTCCTTCTAGATTGTTCCACAACTGCAGAGGGTTTCCGCAACCATCCGGGAGGAGTATACCCCCAAATCGGCAGACTAAGAAGCACGATGATAGTCCTAAGCAGCCGTTAGGTCCTCGTGCATCCGCTCGAAACCCGGTAAAAATACCTGATTTCGTCCAAAACCATTGACACATCAGCCATCCGGGTGTATACTCCAGAGTGTTACAGAATCGTCACATTTGTACCTTTCAAACTGAGCCCGAAACCGGGCAGAGCGAGTTCCCCGGCAGAAGCAGGTAAATTTACCTGATTTTGCGCCGAGGGCTTGACAAGACGGTGGCAAAAGTGTATACTGCAAACGTACACTGAAGTACCAAGCCATCCATCCTTCGTTCGACAAACAGAAAGAAAAACCGTAACAGGTTTTCTCCATTTTCGAGTAAAAGTTTCTACAACGAGAGGCTCAGATCCGCAGAAAGGTCCGCGTCAGAGCTTTTCAAAGGAACCGAGGCAGTCGTTGCAGAAAATGGGTCCTGGTCCGTAGCCAGGAACAGGACCAGCGATGTGATCAGCCAGCGTGAGGCTTCGGCACTCACCGGCAAGGTTGCATCCTAGCCGTGCTCAGAAGCCACGAAGGGAGGTGACATTATGAAGAAGGTTCTTGCAATCACCCTAATGCTGTTGCTTGTCGCAACAGCCGCTATGGCCGCTGAAAACAGTTGGCGCATTCTCCTGCTCGCCGATGACGGCTTTGGAAACAACGCCGGGTCCCGGCGCTACGTAGGCGTCGCACCGACGGGTCAGGAAGGCCTGGACAGCCAGGACGGCGCCACCGCCTCGTACGGCACTGACACTCCGGGTACGACCAACCTGTTGTCGGCTGTCGTCACAGGTGCGACACCGCTCTACGGTAAGAGCATCAAGGCCGCGACGCTTCCCGTGCCTGAGAAGACATGGGATTTCTACGTGGCCGGCAATGCGAATGCCGTAGGTGAGGGGATCCGCATCAAAGCCATGACAGTGGCGAACCAGTTGCCGACCCCGACATTCGCCGGGGCTCCTGCTCCTCTCCAGTACGCCATCAGAATGGTCAACAACAGGGGCATGGTTGACGCACCGGCCAATGGTTCCTTGTGGTTGATTCCCACTCCGGCGGTCGGCACTGCGGGTAACGTGATGTTCTGGAGTTCGCCGATCAACCTGCCGAGGCTCAACCTCGCGGTGGGTACTTCGGCCCAGTTGGTAGCTAACGGCTACAAGCTCCAGTTCGTCCAGATGCCGCCGGTTCCCGAGCCGAGCGGTCTGCTTGCTCTTGGAGCAGGTCTCATGGGTCTGGTTGGATTCGTAACCAGACGCCGCAAGTAAGTTGATATCCGAGAACGCGGCTGTAAGTTAGACCGAATTTCTTGGTGCACTATTGGCCGCCGGGTCATCGGATTCGGCGGCCTCTTTCAGATTATGGGGCAGCGTTTGCCCCAGCGGCGCCCGCCGTCTCTGAACTCGAAAAAGTGCCTTACAGCTTCTGACGTTGCTGAATCTTTGACAGTCTTCCAGGATGCATACATCTTCCACCAACCGGGGGGAGATGCACAACCTGTATCAGCCCGACCTCGATTACTCCATTTGCAGGTATCTCCCGCGGAAGGAGCGATTGGAGCAAAGGGCATAATTCGGAAAGGGGGATTCACGTAAATGCGCAAAACCACAGTTGGTCTTCTGATGGTAACGCTTCTGATCACCTTGGCAATCTGCGCGCATGCAGCGGTAGAGCTATACCAAGTCACAGCGAATACCGTCGCGCCTGCGTTCGTAGACTACAAGCTGAACTGTCCTGCAGATGTGACCGTCAAAATCTTGCCGTGCGATGTGAACGGCATCATTTCCGGTCCCGCGATCAGGGAGGTCACCTTGCCCAAGCTAAGAGGTCCCAACAGATTCATCTGGATGGGGGACAAGGATGACCTCACTAATGCTCCGGTAGGCTATTATGTCGCACAGGTCAGCGCGACGAGTAACCAGCAATACTGGGATCCGATCGTCGGTGTGTTCACCTATAATCAGATCCCTCCTACAACGGAGACGACTTTTCCCGCGCCGGGCATGGGGGATAGGAGCCTACCGGACCCACTTGATGGCCAGGGATTCTACGACATTGCCGTGAACACCCGCGAGGCAAGCCCGTACTACGGCAGAATCTATGTATCAGACAAGCAACAGACGGGTATCTTCATGTACGGCCCGGACGGCGAGTTCCTGGGTAAGTTGGACGACTCCCAAGTCGTCTGGCTGAGCGGCGACAGCTGCCCGTGGACTGTGTCGGTTGCGGATGACGACTTCGTCTATGTAACCAACCGATCGACCCGTAGGACCTTCTGCTTCAACGGCGCCGGTGCGCTGGTATCCAGCAGCCCCAACGTCACAGCTAGCCTGATGGACTATACCAAAGGCGCGTTCGCTCGCGTAGATGCAGCGACCGGCATCACCCATTTGTACTTCACCGGCGGTAAACCTTACGTTACCGGGACAACTCATTACACTGTCTCAGCCGACCATCTGACCTTCGCCTACGTCGGAGTCGCCTATAACAGCGGCACCAACGACGAGGCGTATGGCATGTGGGTTTCTCCCGACTTTAAGACCGCCTACCAGGCGAATCACGCGGGGGCCCTCGCCGGTGTCACCAAATGGGATGACCCCGATCTCAATGGCGTCTTCGTGCGGGATGCGGCCTTCTTGAACGCTCCCAGCAGTCCTGCTAAGGATGTCACATTCGTCGACGGTCCCACTCCGTACCTGTGGGTCACCAGGCAGGTCCCCTACACAACCGACGACACCGCCACCACGGATGTGGTGGAGTATTCGAGATCCGTCGGTAAGTACGATCCGCTTACCGGTGCTCTGATCGCTGACGCCCCGTATGACGTCGTCAGGCACGCTCACCTGAGCACCGTTGATGCCGTCGGAAACTTGGTTGTGACCTTCGCCAAGAATAGTCCCACTTGGCCCCAGTACTACTGGGGTATGTTCGCTGAGGAAGGCACATACACTTGCTCGACTAAGACCACAGTCGTCTTCTATCTGTCGGCTCAGCCCGCGCCGGTAATAATCCCGAACAGCGCGGTATGGACTCCCGACAACGAGATCAAAGCGGACGACTCCGACTCCGCATCCGTCACCTTCAAGGTGCTGGACGTCAATGGTTATGCGGATATCACCAGCGTAAAGCTCGATCTGGCCCCGCTTGGCTATGCCAGCGACCAGGCATGCACGCTTGCGAAGGATCCTGGCGATACCACAGACAAGATCAAGACTGCGACTGTGACCGGGATCAAGGCAAAGGTGGGCGCTCGCTGCACCACCAGTCCCGGCCAGGCGCCTCATTATCTCGTTGCAACGGCAACAGATTCGACGGCGCAGACTAACATTGACTCTAGTGAGATCAAGCTGAAAGTCACCGGTGTGCTGAGTGCCTCGTCCCAATTGCCGGCCCTTTCTGCCTACACCGTCCATTCGAGAAACACCGGTTGGAACATAGCGAGTGCCAACATCGTGGCAGTCGGTGGCGGCATCCCCGGCGCGACCGATCCTCGGGCAGCCGGTCCGTTCACCTACACCTCGCTTAATACCGTGGACGGCTTCCAGTGGCTCGAGACCAGTGCCGGTCAGTTTAATGTGGTCGGTAAGAAGGTCGGCTTCGGCGACTCAGAGGTGGTCCCCGTTGACACAGCGATGTACTCGGACCCGGAGCCTGCGAAGACTCTCTATCTGCAGCCACTGACGATCGCGGAGGCCAAGGACCTCGTCAAGACTCCGAACGGCACGATGGCCAACGTCGAGGCCGTCTGCTACGCACCGCCCATGGGCCTTAACCCGACTCTTGCGGACGGCCTGTACGTCAGGACGGATACCCAGGCCAAGCGCAACCAGTGGTACATGTGCGATCCGGACGATCCCGCGAACGGCATGGTGTTCATGGTCACACAGAGTGGCCCTGGGTTCTTTCCTCAGTGGGACAACGTTCTCGGCAAAGAGCCTCCCCCGAGAACGGCGTTCACGTCCTACATGGGCAAGAGGCCGGCTTTGGGCGAGACCATCATGGTCACCGGTCTGATCGACATGCCGCCCGGCCACGAGCGTAGGGTGCTGCTTCAGAACACTGAGATCATCAACGCAATCAGGAATTCTCCGTCGACCATTACGCAGTGGTACTACAATGCTCAGCCGAACCCCGGCGTTGGACTGCCTACAACTCCGGTCACGTTGACGATCCCGCAGATCTACACGCCCATCACGCAGAGCTTCAGCGAGCATTGGGGCAAGTTCGCCCAGGTCACCGACGCAACCGTCATCGCCTACAATGCGGCCGGCGAGGAGGTCGGCGTAGCGGTTCCGCCTACGACGGACCCTGTTCCCTACTTGACGATAGCGAACGTGGCCGGTAACACGACCATGGTTGCCATCGACATGCCGACAAGTCTGGGCAGTCCGACGATCCCTGCAATCGGAGGGACGTACACATTCACAGGCGCCGTGGGCCGCAGGGCCAGGTATGGCGGTAGCGCTCTCCGAGTCAGAGGCGCTGGCGACATGGTTCTGACGACACCTGCTCCTGCCGCTCCGAGTCCGTTGAGTGTGATTCGCACCTTGAACGACAACGATCCGGTCAATATCTCCGGTATCGTTGTCCACAAGGCCGGAACCTCGATGTGGATCGAAGCTGCTGACAGAAGCGTCGGCATTCGCGTCAGGAAGAACTACTCATGGGTAACCTGCGACACAACTAACAAGGTTGGCGACATCATCCAGGTCGTTGGCACCATGGACCTGTGGGATGGTGAGATGACCATCGTCCCGACGCTGCCCGCGATAGTACTGAGCAGCGGTAACCCATGGCCCGGCGTACTCGACATACGGTCGAGGGAGATCGGTGGAAACGCAAGCGGAACGACCCCGGGTGTGACCAACGGACGCGGCGCTCTGAACGTCGGTCTGAAGGTTCACTTCTCGGGCATGGTCACCGCAGTCGATCCCGCCGCTACCAAGACATGGTACTACCTGTGGGACGGCGCTAACAGAGCGGACCAGCCTGTCTCTGATGGCAGTGGCAACATCGGAATCCACGTCGAAGCCGCACCGCCTGCCGGCTGTGTGCCGTGGCAGACATGGGTCGACGTCACCGCTGTCGTAGGGACCGATGGGAACTTCGTTGCGGGGTCTGTCATACCGACCCTGCTTCCAACTGCCACGGCTACCAAGGTCACCGCGTTCGACACGATCACCGCTGCTTCGGGAACGGCACTGACGGCTCTTTGGAACCTGATGTCCGTGCCCGCAGTGCCTGCCGCAACTGGCACCGGCGGTGAGTGGGACGCCAAGTCCTTCGAACCGTATGTGGTGTTCAGCCCGACCGCGGATCCGAACGACATCGACGGCCGCATGTACCGATGGGAGAACTGCACGGGCAGTCTCTACCTTTGGGATCAGTGGAGTGAAGTCGGCTCGCACGGCCCGTTCGGTGCAGTAGTGCTTGGCGATGGTTACTGGATGCAGCTCGACGCCGACAAGGCAGTCAGCTACAGTGGGAGAAACAGTGCGCTCGATCAGTGGACCGGCATCTGCTCTCCCGGCTGGATGATCATCGGTCATCCCAAGGACCACAACGTCTACCTGGACGAGGTGAAGGTGCATGACGGCGGCGCAGTCTACAGCATGTACGATGCGATAATGTCCAACCTGTGGATCGACTGCACAGGTTTCTGGTGGGATAACTCCACCCAGAGTCTGACGGACGTCGGCATCCCTGACTGCTGGTGCAGCTCGGACACCCTGCTGCCGTGGCACGGTTACTGGATACAGACCTATCAGGGTGATCTTGCTCTGATCACTCCTGAGGCTACTGAGTGGCCCCGGCCATAGGTACGGATCCGTCCGTAACTATACGGTAGATAGCAAACGGCCCGTCCTCCCCAAGTGGGAGGACGGGCCGTATCTCTTTGGCTGCAGATCGAAGACTTTCCCCACATTTCTGCGCTTGACACCGAAAAACCACCGAAATCCTCCTTTTACGCTATTGCCTATTCGAACGGCCTGATGTATAATGTGCGAGGTGAGGCCCATGGAGTCGGAACTCGAGAAGATCGACATCATACGCAGCAGGTTCAGGGTCGGATACGACGAGGCCGTCCAGGCGCTTTGCGCCACCGATGGCGATGTCGTCAAGGCTCTGGTCTGCTTCGAGAGGAAGAATGGGACTCGGCCCGATCTGCTGGCACTCGGGATGGAGATGATCGACGAGGCACAGCGGGTTGCTGCCGGCTCACCGGTCAAGCGGTTGAAAATCAGATATGGCGACAGGACTGTAACGGATACCCCCGTAACCTTGACGGCGGCCGCTGCTCTCGCTATCGGCGTGGCGGCGGTGCTGATCAGCAAGCTGGTTATCGAACTGGTCAAAGACGAGGAAGAGGCTAACGGATGAGTGACCTTGTGGATGATCTCCCGCTGCAGAAAGCCCGGACCTCGAGCATACTGTCCTCCCTTGCTCGACATGCGAAATACGACCACCTGCTCGACGCCGAAGTTGTAAGGCGGGCACAGACAGGCGCGGAGGACGCCGCCGAGCACCTGTTGTACAAATATCGAAACCTCGTTCGCAACAAAGTCAGATCATACTTCCTGATCGGCGCGGAAAAGGAAGACCTCCTCCAGGTCGGCATGATAGGACTCTGGCAGGCGATGGTCGATTACCGCGCGGACAAGGCCATCTCTTTCCCCGCCTTTGCCCGAATTTGCATCCAGCGGCACATTATCACGGCAATAAAGACGGCTACCCGGCAGAAACAGATTCCGCTCAACACGTCTCTTTCGCTCGAGTCGCCCTCCGATGAGTCCAACTCCGAATGGACCCTTTCCGACATACTGACATCGGAGGACACCGTCGATCCTGAAGAACTGGTTCTCAGGAGAGAGGACTCGCAGCAACTCCACGACATGCTTCAGCAGGTGCTGAGTGACTTCGAGTGGCGAGTGCTCTCCGGGTACAAAGTCGGCAAATCATATCGAGAGATCGCCACCGAACTGCAGTGCAAGACCAAGTCGGTGGACAATGCACTCGCGCGGATCAAGCGCAAAGTATCCGGCACACCCTTCGACATGATCGAGCACTGACCGGTATCGTCCCCCTATGACAGCCGCGGGGAGGCCTTCAACGGCTCCCCGGTTGGGGCGGGCGTAGATGCCCCGCCACTATCTGATCGTCCCGACACTTTGCCAGGAGTCCGTCATCGTGAGCAAGAAACGCAGGCGCATCTTCAGAGAATTCGCCGAGACCACGCTGATGACCGTCGTGGTTTTCGTCTTTCTGATAACATTCGTGGTCCAGGGCTTCAGGGTCTACGGCAGTTGCATGGAGCCGAACCTGTTTACCGGCGAGCGGCTGCTTGGCAACAAGTTCGTTTACCGGTTTGAAGATCCGAGCCGTGGGGATGTCATCGTATTTCGGTTCCCCCCGGATCCGCACAAGATCTTCATCAAGAGGATCGTCGGACTCCCAGGTGAGACCGTCGAGATACGAGAGGGCAAGGTCTACGTCAACGGCGATGTTCTCCACGAGCCGTACATGCGAAACGTCGCCCACGGCGATTTCCCGCCGCAGAGGATCCCGAAGGGGAACGTCTTCGTTCTCGGCGACAATCGGGATTCCAGCAATGACAGCCGGTTCTGGGGAGACCTGCCCATCGAGAACATCCAGGCAAAGGCCTGGCTTCGTTACTGGCCGGTCGCGCGTACGACCGTCTTCAGTGCGCCCTGGCGTTGATTGTCCCGGTCAGGAGGGCGAAACCTGAGATGTCTACCATCAGCACCGCGGCCATCCGACTGCAGCAGGAAGACCTGGAGCGGCTGAACCTCTCCCCCTGCGCGGCTCTGAGCGCCGAGTCGCGGGGCAGGATGCGCCCGGAAGACAAGTGTCCGATCCGCACCGACTTCCAATGTGACAGGGATCGCATCGTGCACTCCAAGGCGTTCAGGCGGCTCAAGCACAAGACGCAGGTCTTCATCGACCCCGAGGAGGACCACTATCGCACCCGCCTGACGCATACCCTCGAAGTCGCCCAGATCGCGCGCACGGTCGCCCGCGCTCTGAGACTCAATGAGGACCTCACTGAGGCGATCGCCCTCGGACATGACCTCGGACACACCCCGTTTGGGCACTCAGGCGAGCGGGCACTCGATGAAGTCTACGCCGAGTACGTCCCCGGCGCATCCTTTCGGCACAACGAGCAGAGCCTACGGGTCGTCGATTTCCTCGAGCGAGACGGTCGGGGACTGAACCTCACGTGGGAAGTGCGAGACGGTATACTCCACCACTCCAAGGGCAGCGACGACATCGATTTCGCCACCCGTGATCGGGAGGTTGGGGAGGGTGAGATCAGCCATACCCTGGAGGGCCGGATAGTTCGCATCTCCGACCGTATCGCCTACATCAATCACGACATCGACGATTCCATCCGCGCCGGAGTCCTGCGCGAAGAGGATCTGCCTCAGGACTGCGTGGAGGTTCTCGGGCGCAGGCACTCCGAGCGGATAGCCACAATGGTCGCGGACCTGGTCGAGAACAGCCAGGGGAGGCCTGAGCTGAGTATGAGCCGAGAGACGATCGAAGCGATGGACGCGCTGAAGGACTTCCTCTTCCGGCACGTATACAGCCTCGACAGCCGCCGGTTGGCGGAACTCGATAAGGCGGAGCGCCTCGTCAAGGAGCTTTTTCGCTACTACATGGCCGAGCCAGGGCACTTGCCGGCCTGGCGGACCGCTGAACTGAACGATACCCCGGGCAGGGCACGCGCTGTATGCGATTTCATTGCCGGCATGACCGATCGCTATGCCGAGCAGCGCTACGCGGAGTACTTTATGCCGGAGAACTGGCCTTCGTTCTAGGCAGCGAGGAGGTGGATCTACCTGTGAGCCGCCATTTGCAGAACTTCGCCGCTGTGGTATAATGGGCACGGATCCACGACAGTGATCTCTCCCGTCCACTCGGACCATGGAGTGTACTGCCGATTGCTGTTCCCCAAACTGATCTATGGAGGTGGATGTCATGAATGTCAAGCCGATGATCAAGTGCAACTGCGGCCAGCGAGTCGTCGCCAAGGATGTCATGCAGACCGGCTACTACCTGCGACTCTTCGGGCCCAGTTTCGTATATGTTAAGTTTAGATGTTCCCGCTGCAAGAAGCTCGGCGAGCAATTCGTCAAGCAGGATGAATGGGAGGACGGCATACTCAAGGACCGCCCTTCCGAAGTGAACACCGACGAGCAGCACCGATTCCGGGCCATGGGCGGCATCGACGTCCACGAAGCTATCGACTTCCACTTCGCACTCGACGAGGGCAAGGCGCTCTCGAAGCTTGCGGAGTTCATGGAGTTCGACAGATCAAACGCAGCCGAGGCTGATACGGAAGCAAAGTAGCAGGCGGCTCAGCAGATTTCCGCACGAGAGGCCCGGGGAACGCATCCCCGGGCCTCTCGTGCGTTTACACCGATGATGCCTTGTGATAGAATGCTCGTGGAGAGAGCATTCGGAGTGGAGCTTTGATCCCTTTACGTGATGAGAATCCTACCCGCACCGTTCCATATGTAGTCTTTGCGCTGATCATCGTCAACGCCATCGTCTTCGTCTACAATGGAACGCTCGCCCCCGGGGCGCATAACCCGCTGGCGGGATTCGAACTTGTGCCGTCTGAACTGACGACGGGCCGGAATGTCGGGGTATCGACTTCGGTGCCGTTCTGGATGACGATCTTCACCTCGATGTTCCTGCATGCGAACTTGCTGCATATCGGTGGCAACATGCTCTATCTGTGGATCTTTGGCAACAACATCGAGGACCGGTTGGGGCATTTCAAATTCACGCTGTTCTATCTGGCCTGCGGGTTGGCGGCCGCTCTGGGCCAAGTGATGATGGACCCGGATTCCACCGTGCCGATGGTCGGTGCGAGCGGCGCGATCGCAGGGGTACTGGGTGCGTATCTCATGCTCTTTCCGGGGGCGAGGATCATCAATCTGGTGTTCCTTTTCTTCTTTATTCAGGTCGTCGCGCTGCCCGCCTACATTGTGCTCGGCTTCTGGTTCGCGCTGCAATTGCTCAACGGGCTCGTTTTCGGCAGCGGGATGACGCCGGGCGGCGGGATCGCATATGCGGCGCACGTCGGCGGGTTCCTCGCCGGTGTGGTCGCGATATATCTGTTCGGCGGGAAGTCGCACCGGCGAATGGGCAATGGTTGATGGTTAATGGTGGATACGATTCCTTTCCCCATAAACCATCAACCATTCCCCATCAACCATTCCCACTGGGGGTACACATTGACTAAGAGAAACTGGCTGCTATGGCTCCTACTGCTGCCGGGGCTCATTTCGGCGTTCCTCCTGGCAGGCAACAGGTACAGGCTCGAATCGCGCAACAAGGCCGTCGAACTCGCGCTCGACTACGGCGAACTGCAGAGCCTGTCCGCATCGTCCGGAACCCCGGTGCCGGCGCTGCTCCAGCAGTTCCAGGCCGTTGGAGTGACGAGCGTCGCCGTCACCGAGACTCTACTCGGCGATCTGGTTTCGACCGGCCAGGTTTCGTATCAGGGAGTATCATCTCTGAGCGGTCCGGTCACGATCGTGTATGTCCCGGATGCCCCGCTGTCGGAGCGGGTGTTTCGTTCTCTCGTCGAGCGTCTCGGGACCGATAAGTTCACCCTCGGCAATAGACCGAGCGATAGGTCTGTTCCCAGCGTGCAGGTGTCCGTCGCGCCCGCGACGCTCAATCTTATGGGGATCGGGCTCCCGCCTGACGAGGTCGCGGTCGTGAAGCATTCCGGCCTGCAGGTCGTCGCGCGCCTGCAGAACAATCCGGCGATGACGAACAGGGCGATCGGCGCCGCCATTTCGGAGATGCAGCGTGTCGGCATCCGCGAACTGATCTGTTCGGGCGATTCGGTGCTCGGATTCCGGGGGCTCGTCGAATCGGCGGCGGATCAGATCAAGTCCGCCGGGCTGGTATACGGCTCGGTAGAGTTCGCGAAACAGAAGGGCGATTCGGGAATGTGTCGCTACCTTGGCGGGCGGTTTGTCCGGGTCCACAGCATACCGAACGCCGAGATGGCCACGATGGATCCGGTCGACGCCGTCGAGCGCTTCGCTCGCGGGGTGAAAGAGCGCAATATCCGGCTGTGTTACATCAGGCTCTTCGAGTCCGCCGGTGAAGACCCGATCAGTGTCAACAGGTCATTCGTGTACAACATTCGTCGCTCGGTGACGAGCGCAGGCTATACACTCGGCCCGGCGCACCCATTCGACGACACGAAGCAGTCGCCCGTGCTGCTGGGCCTGATCGCGCTCTCGGCGGCGGCGGGGCTTGCGCTTCTCCTTGGTTCGCTCGTTACTGTTTCGGCAGCCGTGCAGTTCGGGCTGCTCTTGCTTGCGTTCCTGGCGTTCACGGGCCTCACCTTCACGGCTGACTTTGGGAAGCAACTGACGGCGCTGGCAATCGCGATCACATTCCCGTCGCTGGGGATCATCCGAGTGTACGGCCCTTATTTCGGGCATGAGATCAAGGGCTCATACATACATCCCGCGCTCAGATCGACATCGAGGTTCCTGCGCGCCTCGGCATACTCGCTCACCGGGGCGATTATGATCGCCGGAATGCTCGGCACGCGGGCCTACATGATCAAGAACGAGCAGTTCGTCGGCATCAAGGCAGCTCACCTTCTTCCGCTCTTGACGGTGGTCTTCGTTATGGCCGCCGGACTCCCGCTCATGAACGAGTTGCTGCCAACCGTCTGGAAAAGGATCCGAACGAACCTGAGGGAGATCGTCGCGGGCCCGCTCTTCATCTGGCAGGCGATCGCGGTGGTGTTCGTGATCGGGATCATCGGGTTTGCGCTGATGAGGACCGGCAACGACCCCGGTGTGGGAGTCAGCGTCTTCGAGCTGAAGTTCCGCGCGATCCTCGACAGGATCATGGTCGTAAGGCCCAGGACAAAGGAGTTCCTGATCGGTCACCCGGCTCTGATCCTCGGCGCGGCATTCCTTTTCGCGCGGCGCAGATCGATCGGCTTGCCCCTGGTCGCTCTCGGAGTGCTCGGCCAGGTCTCTATGCTGAACACTTTCTGCCATATCCATACGCCATTGCTACTGACCGCATTCCGTGCGTTCAACGGACTGATTCTCGGCATGGTTATCGGTCTGGCCGCCTGGTGGTTTATTGGCAGACCGATCGTGCGCGCTACCGCAGAAAGAGCGGACGAGAAGTAACTTTTGACGGCCCCCAAACGTATATTAATTGCAGGGTACTACGGATTTTCGAACACCGGTGACGAGGCTGTTCTGGCCTCGATTGTCTCCGGGCTTCGACGGCAGGCGGGCGACGACCTCGATATCGCGGTCCTCTCCGCGCGGCCCGAGGAGACTGCTCGTACCCATGGCGTCAGGTCCGTCGGGCGGATGGATCTTCGCCGCGTGAGAGAGAGCATCCGTGGGTGCGATCTGTTCATCAGCGGAGGTGGAAGCCTCCTTCAGGACGCGACCAGCTTCAAGTCGCTCGTGTACTATCTTGCTCTGATCGAGATGGCCGAGCGAGCAGGCCGGGAAGTGATGGTCCTGGGGCAGGGGATCGGCCCGCTTCGACGGGGTATCTCTCGCATACTGACCCGCCGAGCGCTGGACAGAGTGTCGCTCATCACCGTGAGAGACGACGAGTCGGCGGACCTCCTGGCGCAGATCGGGGTCAGGCGTCCGAGGATAGAGGTCACGGCGGATCCGACATTCACCCTGCGTCCGTGTCCTGTTGAGGAGGCGCACCGGCTGCTGGCCGAGGCAGGCGTCGTTCCGGATGAGGATATCGTTGCGGTGTCGCTCAGGGAGTGGCCGGAATCGCCGGAGATCGAGTCCGCCGCCATCGACGCGCTCGCCGATCTTGCGAACCGGCTCCCGGCGAGGCTGCTGCTCATTCCGATGCAGATGCCGGGCGATGTCGAGATGGCTCGCAGGATCCGGCGTGCGATCGGCGAACGGATCGCGGTCCTGCCCGATGGATGCTCTCCCGAGCAAGTGATGGGAGCGGTGTCCGTATGCGGAATGGTTGTGGCGATGCGCCTGCACGCGCTGATCTTCGCGGCGTCAGCGGGCATACCGGCGCTGGGGATCAGTTACGATCCCAAGGTAACGAGTTTCATCGCGGCGGTGGGCCAGGACGGCATCTCTCTGAGAGAGGTGACATCCGGCCTGCTGGTAGACCGTGTGATCGAATCATGGAACCGGCGGTCTGATCTCGCCGTCCGACTAACTGAGCGAGTCCCGAAGCTGCGGGAGCTTGCCGAGCGGAATTTCCGCTTGGCCGCCGAGTTGCTGGCCGGAAGACTCTAGACTCTCGACTTTGACCCCCCGGATACCGCCTCGCCCGGCGGATACTCTCGCAGAAAGGGTGTAGCCATACTATGAAAAGAACATACCGCATTCCGATCCTCCTGGCAGCAATCGTCATTATCGCTGCTCTCATCCAGGGCTGTGGCGGAGGAAGCAGCAAGAGCAGCGCCGTTCACGGCACTGTCGCCGACCTCGATCGCAATGTCGTAATCGACGCAGACGTCTGGATCGGCTCTCATCATGCCCGGAGCCTCGTCACAGGCGCCTTCGGCATTGAAAACGTCCCGAGTGGGTGGCAGACGATCCACGCCAGAGCGACCGTCGATGGCAGGCAGTGGGAAGGCAGCACGGCAGTCGAGGTGCTCAAGAACGAGCCGACGATGAATGCCAACATCGTGCTCGCGCCCGCCGCCGACCTGACTACGATAACGGGCACTGTCACCGCCGGTGGCAGGAGGATCTCGGGCGCGAGAGTCCTGGTCACCACTCGCATCCTGCTGCCGTCCGGATCATCCAGTCAGGATGGCGCTTACGGCTCGATCGTGGCAGTGACGGACGGCCGTGGGGACTACCGCCTGGAGGACGTCCCGATGGGCCGGAGCGCGGTTATCAGCGCCTCCAACGCAGGCTTCGACAATGACGAAGTGCAGGTGGATGAGATCACCGATGGCATGTCCATCGATTTCAACTTGATCGCCTCAACCCAGCAGATTCCGGATGCGCCGGAACTCACCGGTGTAGAGTCATGGACGATGCCGAACCCGCTCGTCAGATCGTTCTCGACGCAGGCGACCCAGGGCAATCCTTATGACGCCGTCAAGGCATTCACCTCGAAGAAGTTCCGGGCGTCGCTCCAGAATCGCAAGACATCAGCCGCCGCCGCTCCGATGGCGGTCCGGGCCGTTTCGTCCGGCTCGCTGATCGAGATCGATCTCTACTGGAACGCTCTCGACGTGAACCTCTCCAGGGACATCGCGGGCTACGGCATCTACCGCAGCGTCGGTTCCGCCGATTTCTTCGCGATAGACTGGGTACGCGATCCATACGCCAACTTCTACGGCGATATGGGCGGGGAGATCGAGCCAGGCGTCAACTACGACTACAGCGTGTCGGCGGTGAACCTCGATTTCCTGGATAAGCCGGTCAATCAGACGGAGAGCAACTGGAGCAATGTGCTGGGCGTGACTCCGCTGGGGAGCCTTCAGGCCCAGAACCCGTCGAATGATGCTTCCGTCGGCGGAAACCCGATCTTCACCTGGCAGCCCGTTTCGAGAGCGGATTCGTACTCCGTGTACGTGTACGCGGAATTCCCGACCATCCCGCTCGATCCGGGCGGCGACTACGGCGGCAGTCCGCCCTCATACGGCGTATTCCCGATCTGGACCTCGGACTGGGAGGACGTCGACTCGGTTCAGTACGCCGGCCCCGCACTCAGTGCGGGTCACAGGTACTACTGGATCGTGACCGGGCAGGATACGTCGCAGAGCGCGTATTCGTACAGCGAACTCCGATCGTTCACGAGATAGATGTTGAAGCGTTTGGTTCCACTGCTAACGGTTGTCGTTCTGGTTGCAGGGCTTCTCTGGTCGTTCATGTACCTGAGAGCCCTGCATCCGTTCGGCTCGGCCGTCACCGATCTGGGCGACGAGCGCCTGCAGAACGTCGGACTGGTGTTCGACAGGGCGACTCTCGTCGGCTGGTCGAACCACAGTAAGGCTTGGCAGATTCACGCAAAGGCGGTCGAGGTGAGCCGTGACCGCCGGCTTGCGACATTTCGAGGGGTCACCGACAGTTACCTCATGAGCAAGGGCGAGCGGCTTGCATCCATCACGGCGAGTGAGGCTGTCTATAATACCATCACACGTAACGTCTCGCTGCCCGGAGCAGTGAAGTTGAGCGTCAAGGATGGGCCGGTGCTCAAGACGAAGAACATGTTCTGGGACGCCGCCCGATCGAGGCTCGCATGCTCCGGCGGGGTCATGGCGACGATGGATGGCAGCTCATTCCAGGGCGACAGTATGGTGGCGAACCTGGACAACAGGGAGCTGACCGTCACCAGGGTTCGAGGCGTCATCCGCATCCCGGAGTGACCGGAGGACAGCAGTGCACGGAATGGTTGAGAAGTTGAGACCCATGAGGCTTGCGGTTGTGCCGGCATTGGCGGCGCTTCTGCTCGCGGCGGTCGTGGTTGTCGCCCAGCAGGCTGAGAAGCCGCCCGCCGAGGTGAAGTACACCGAGATCAAGTACTCCGCCGATACCTCCTCATACCGCTGGGACGGCGAGGACCGTATCATCGCGCTCAAGGGGAATGTGAAATTCGTCCAGGGCGACACGACCGTCACCGCGGACAAGGCCGATTACCGCGAAAGCACCAAGACCGCTCAGGTGTCCGGTAACCTCAAGATCACCGACCCGCAGACCGATGCGACCGGCGAGCTGTGCACTGTGAACTTCCAGGACAAGAAGGCCATGCTGACCGGGAAGGTACACATGACCGCGCGGCCGAAGCTCAAGCCCAAGCCGGAGAATCCCGCCGCCAACAACAAGCCGAAGCCGGTCAGCGCCGAGTGGAAGGACGAAGTCGTGGTGACCTGCGACAAGATCGAGTACTTCTACAAGGAGAAGCGCGCGGAGGCGACAGGGACTCTGAAGATCGTCCAGAAGAACAGGATCATCACCGCCGATGCGGGCACGTATCTCGGCAAGGAAGAGATCGTGAAGCTCACCGGCAACATCCAGGCAAAGGATGAGAAGGAGAAGCACACCTTCTCAGCGCCGAAAGTCACCGTCTCTCTCAAGCAGGACGACGAATGGGTCGAGGCCGAGAAGGCGACCGGCACGTTTTACATCAAGGACGAAGAGTCCCCGGCTGAGGGAACGAGCAAGCAGTAAACGGTCAAGCCCCCTCCACCTACTGAACACGACGATGATGCTTCGGTAGCAGAGCGAAGTGGCGCTGCCGAAGCGGATGTACCAGCGTGTGGCTTCGGCAGCGCCACTTCGCTCTGCTACCGAAGCATCGCGCTCTCCAGTCGAGACCACTAGATGCGTTCGCCCTGACTCACTGCATCTCCGCCAGCGCCGTCACGATCTTGTCCTGTACCGCATTCACCTCTGTCGAGCTGCACAGATGATGGTTCATCATGATCGAGAACGCCAGCGGCTCGCCCGCCTTCGTCGTCACGTAGCCGGAAAGCGTCCTCACCCGGCTGATGTAGCCGGTCTTCGCCTTGCAGTTCCCAGCGGCGGCAGTGCCCTTCATCCGGCTGCGGAGCGTGCCGTCCACTCCCGCGATCGGGAGCGAATCCATGTAGAGCTTGCCGTCCTTGTGGCGGTACATATAAGCCAGCAGGGTCGCCAGGTTGCTCGGTGAGACGTAGTTCATACGCGCGAGCCCGGAGCCGTCGATGATGCTCAGTGCGGTCATGTCGAGCCCCGCCTTCTTCAGGAACTCCATCTCGACCTCCGCGCCTTTCGCGGAGCTGCCTCTTCCATTGAACTCCGCCCCTAGCGCCTTGAGGAGCGTTTCGGCGATCAGGTTGTCGCTCGGCTTGTTCAGAAGAAGCAGCATCTCGGACATCGGAACGGACTGGTGGAACGCCACCATCTCCGCGCCCTCCGGCTTGGCGCCCCGAACCGCCTTGCCCTTGACCACGATGTCCGCCCGTTGAAGCATCTCTTTCAGCACGGTCGCGGCAAAGAGCGTCGGCTCCTCCATGGTGATCGCCTCTTCCGGGCTCTCCGGCTTGCCCTCAGCCAGGTTCGGGGCGAGGGGCACACTGCCCGTCACGTGGATGACGTTTCGACCCCGGATCCTGTCGACCGAGATCGTCTTCTTTGAGTCCGCCTTGCCCGTCGTGGAGTCGTTCTGGACGGTCATATACGCTGTCGCCGGTGTTATCCACACCGTCGTCTTTGCGCCCTCTTTCACTCCGGGACGAACGTACACGTCCACGACGTTCTTGTTGAGGCAGAGCGCGCTGAGTTGGGCGGAGTAGTAGTACGGCTCGTCATCCCAGTTCCAACCCCAGCCCAAACGCACGTCGTCGAACCAGGTGTCATCGCCGATGATGTTGCCCTCGATGACCTTGATTCCCTTGATCTGATCGGCCATCTGCTGCAGTTCACCCGGCTTGAGCACGGCGTTGCCGCGTCCGACGAGGATCACGTCGCCCTTCAGGACACCATCGGAGGTGCGCTCGCCACTCGTGTACAGCTCAGTCTTGAAGCGGTAGTTCGGCCCGAACTTGTCGAGTGACGTGGCCGAGACCAAGAGCTTGAAGTTCGATGCCGGAATGAACACCAGGTCCCTGTTCTTCTCATAGATCGTTCGCCCGTCCTTGAGCGATCGAACGACGACGCCTGCCAGTCCGTGAGCCAGCGCCGGATCCGTCAGCGCCTGGTCGATGGCTTGCGCGACCTCGGGTTCTGTGGAGGCCTGAGCCATCGGAACGGCAAACGAGACTGCCAGGATCAGCAGCACCAGGTACTGCAGGTTTCTTCTGCGTAAGATCATGTTCATGAGCACTAACCTTTCGAATGTGGGAATGGCTGATGGAGAATGGTTGATGGCTGATGGTCGATGGTTGATGCCGGAGTCTGCATTCCCCATCAACCATGAACCATCAACCATTCCCCATGTCCTGCCACCAGTATGTTCCGCCAAGGAGGGGTTCTTGTCCTTCTCTTGAACCTTGGCCGGGCGAGTGTTATAATCGCATAGCTCAACCGCGAGGTGCAAGGATGCAGATCAGCGCGATAACCGCATCGGTTTCCGATCTTCCGCTCAAGGAACCGTTCGAGACGGCGAAGGGGCGGAAGACTTCATCTCCCGCCGTAGTCATGGAGATGCGTCTCGCCAACGGCGTCGTTGGAATGGGGGCCGCCACGCCGGTGAAGTACGTCACCGGCGAGGATATCCAGTCGGTGATCACGGCGGTCGGCATGTGCAAAGACGATCTGATCGGTATGGACCCTCGATCCTACCGAGCCATCTTCGACGTGCTCTGTGAGGCCCTCCCGGACGATCCATCCGCTCGCGCCGGGCTCAAGATCGCAGCCGTGGACGCGTTCTGCAAGCTGTACAACCTGCCGATGCACCGGTTTTTTGGCGGCGCGCTCAACGAGGTCGAGACCGACGTCACCATCCCGATCACCTCGCCCGAGAACGCTCGTGAGTTGGCTCGTCAGGCCGCCGCGAACGGGTTCCACAGCCTCAAAGTGAAGGTCGGGTCTGACGACGTCGAGGAAGACATCGCCCGTGTCCGCGCGATGAGCGAGGGTGCGCCCAAGTGTCTCATCCGCGCCGATGCGAATCAGGGATTCGTGCCGACCGTCGCAGTCGGCTTCGTTCACAAGCTCCTGAACGCCGGCATCAAGCTCGACATGCTCGAACAGCCGGTCGACTACAAGGACCTGGACGGACTGCGCTACGTCACGCAGCACACATCGATACCCGTGTTCGCCGATGAAAGCGTGCAGAAGCCCGCAGATGCCATCAAGCTCGTGGAACTCGACGCTGTAGACGGCATGAACATCAAGCTGATGAAATCCGGCATCTCGGGCGCGCTCGATATCATTGCCATCTGTCGCGCCGCGCAGAAGCAGTTGATGCTGGGGTGCATGATCGAGTCCGCGTATGGGTTCTCGGCGGCGATTCATCTTGCGGCCGGCACCGGCGTCTTTGGCCGGCTCGACCTCGACGCGCACCTTCTTCTCGCCGAGCAGCCGGGAACGTCCGGGCTGTTCACGGCTGACGGCCCGATGCTCAGGCCCGACGACGGCTGATGTGCCTGCGGTGCATTCGAGTTGAAGTGGGTGGCGACCGTCTCTCGTTATGGTTTCCAGAGAAACCTACTCGAGACTAGACGGGGTTGGGGTCTGGGAAGCCTGGCAGACCTCCGACCGTTCTCCACGAGTAGCCACTCTGGTGGCATAACGAGAGGCCGACTCACTCTGCGGAAATGCACCCGATGTGCCTGCGGTTGCTTGACAGGACACGAGTCATTCTGTATACTTTTCCAGGCAAAGAGGGCCGCACGGCACGGATTGAGCCGTTCGCTCCCAAGCCAGCCATTCGGGAGGACCCGTTATTTGGATACGATCTATGTAGCCGGCGGACAGAGACTAGAGGGCGAATTTCGGGTCAATGGGAGCAAGAACGGCACCTTGGCGATCATGGCCGGAGCATTGCTTGCGGAGGATGTGACGGTTCTGGAGAATGTCCCCCGGATCGGGGACATCCACACGATGGTCGAGATGCTTCAGCAACTCGGCGTCAGGACCAGGATCGAAGGGAATACCGTCGAGATAGACGCCTCCCGGATCGATACGAACGAAGCCCCCTATGAGCTTGTCAAGAAGATGCGCGCGTCGTTCTGCGTCGCCGCGCCTCTTGTCGCGAGACTCGGATCAGCTAAGATCCCAATGCCGGGCGGGTGCGACATCGGCGCGCGGCCTGTCGACTTCCACGTCAAAGGCTTGCAGGCCCTCGGCGCCAAGGTGAGCATCGAACACGGTTACGTCACCGCCGAAGCAGATAAGTTCCGGGGCTCGGAGGTTTACCTCGATTTCCCCAGCGCAGGAGCTACTCAGCACCTGATGACCGCAGCGGCCCTCGCGGAAGGCATCACCCGGATAGAGAACGTCGCTCAGGAGCCCGAAGTCGTCGACCTGGCCAACTTCCTGATCGCGATGGGTGCGAAGATCCGAGGCCATGGCACGGGCACAATCGAAATCGAGGGAGTCAAGAGGCTTCACGGTGTGACCTACCCGATGATCCCGGACCGCATGGAAGCCGGCACATTCGCGATCGCCGTCGCTATCACCCGGGGTGATGTTGTTATGCGGGGCGCATTCGCCGAGCATTGCACGGCGGTGCTGCAGAAGCTGCACGAAGCCGGCATCAAGTGCACCTCGGGCGATGACTGGATCCGTGTGTGCACCGACCGACGACCCCGTGCCGTGGATATCAAGACTATGCCGCACCCAGGCTTCCCGACCGACATGCAGCAGCCGTTCGGCGCTCTGCTCTCCGTCGCGGAGGGGACTTCCGTCATCAGCGAGAACGTCTACGAGCGCAGGTTCAGGTACGTCTCCGAGCTGCAAAGGATGGGATCGGACATCGTTCAGGAGGGTCGCACTGCCATCATCAAGGGCGTGCCCAAACTGACAGGCGCGGAGGTGACCGCCACCGACCTGCGCGCGGGCGCCGCATTGATCATCGCGGGACTCGCTGCCGAGGGACGCACCGAGATAACCGGCGTCGAGCATCTCGATCGCGGCTATGAGGACATTGTGGGCAAGCTGGCAAGCCTCGGCGCGGAGATAGTCCGTGTGGATACCGAGGCCAAGCCTGCGGTGAAGGAAGCGTAGCTCCCGGTTCGATGTATGTACATTCAGACGCCCCGTCTCAGATGAGGCGGGGCGTTCCTGTACCTCCGGCGACCCGTCGGAATCCTGTGTAGCGCAAAATTTCCTCTTGACTCTCCCGTTACTGGAAGGTGTATTCTGTATCTGCAAGCCCGGAACGAGGAGATGCGATGTTCAAGATAGGCGATTTCTCCAAAATGGCCCGCGTGTCGGTCAAGACGCTTCGTTACTACGACGAAGTCGGCTTGATCGCCCCGGCGCGCGTGGACGAGTTCACCGGCTATCGTTACTACTCGGCCGATCAGCTGCCGAGGCTCAACCGAATCCTTGCGCTGAAGGACCTCGGGTTTTCGCTGGAGCAGATCGCCCGCCTGCTGGATGACGGCCTGCCCGCAGTGCACATTCGCGAGTTGCTCGCGCTCAGGCAGACGGAGATCCGCGAGCAGATCGAGGCCGACAAGCTCAGGCTCGAACTCGTAGAGATGCGTCTCACGCAGATCGAGCGGGAGGGTGCCATGCCGGTCCATGATGTGACCGTCAGGAGCATCGAGCCCTTCACGATAGCTTCGGTTCGCGATGTCATCCCGACGTATGACTACACCGGGCAGTTGTTCGGCGAGTTGATGGGATACCTGATGAGTCACAGGGTGAAGTTCGACGGACCGCCGATGGGGCTCTGCCACGATACGGAGTACAAGGAAGAGGATGTCGATATGGAGGTCGCCACGCCGGTCGATCCTACCGCCGTCGGATCGGATCGGATCAAGGTCTATGAGCTTCCGAGGATCGAGACCGCCGCCTGCCTCGTCCACAAGGGAGACTATCATCTCCTTCCCGAGTCATATGAGGCTCTGATGAACTGGATCGGGGCTAACGGCTACCAGATCGCAGGCACTGATCGGCAGATCTATCTGCGCACGTTCGCCGATGTCGCCGATCCATCGGATTGCCTCACCGAGATTCAGTTCCCAGTCGTCAAAGCTATGGAGGTGGAGAATGAGCGATAGGAGAAGCTTGCAGGACAGGCTGGAGGTTGCCACCAGGCGGTGGTGGTTCTGGCTGATCGTCGTCCTCATCCAATGCTCATGGCCGATCACGACGTTTGAGTACGACCGTGCTCAGACTCCGCAGGTCATCGGCGAGATCCTGCGCAAGGCATACTCGTGCAAGCCCGTGTTGCAGACTCTGTTCCCGATAGCCAACCTGACGGCGATAGCGATGGTAGCCGGAGCATTCATCTTCAGAAGCCGATGGGAACGACCCTTCGCGATCTATGCCGGCGTGTCCTATCTGCTGTTCAACTTCGTGCAAAACGTAGCCTGGTCGCCAAGAGGCGTGGGGATTGTGACCAACAACGTTATCATGTATCTGCTGGTGGCGCTGGCATGGTTCCTGGATGTGGGCGCGCGCAGGACCGACTTCCGGTCGATGAGGTTCACACCCGGGCGCGTCTGGGTGATACCACTCGCGATGCTGGCCTTCTGGTATCCGATCAGCTTTCCCTCTATGAAGCCGGACTTCAGTCCGCTGCATGCGATCCTCGGACCGACCGGGCTGGCGTTCTGCCTCATGACGCCGGTGTTTCTCGCCGTCCTGATCCTGTGCTATCCACGCGCCAACCTGGTGACGCTGAGAGTGACCGGCATCTTCGGTGTGATCATCGCACTATATAATCTCATGTTCATAATGATGCATCCGGCCACCCTCTGGTGGAACGGAGTCCTGCACGCACCGCTGTTCCTGATATCGCTCTACGCCACGATACTCGGATACAAGAGGCAGCCGGCAAAGGAGGAAGCTCATGCCAGCCAGATCGAAAGATCAGTCGCCCAGAATCTATGAGAAGCTATACCAGACGATGGCCGTGGTCACCTCAAAGGGCGATCCGAACGTCGTCGGGGAGAGCATCTTCCCGGCGCTCTTCGGTTCGGTGTTCACGCTGAAGTTCCAACTCAAGAGGTCCGGGCAGCCTGACTTCAAGGTAACCGGACTGCGCGCGCGGTGGCCGGATGCCCACCTAGTCCCGAAGGACCAGTGGACCGGCCACTGGGGTCTTCCGATCCCCGACAGCACGACCGAGTTGCCTGCGAAAGTGCCGGAGCCGAAGGTCACGATCGAGCGGTGGGAGTACGGCACGGTCGCCGAGATCCTCCACCTCGGGCTGTACACCGAGGAAGGCCCGACCATCGAGCGGCTGCACAAGTTCATCGAGGAGAGCGGCTACGAGATCGCAGGCGTCCACGAGGAGGAGTACCTGACTCGTCCGGATGCCAAAGTGCCGAAGACGCTGATCCGGTATCCGGTGCGGCGGAAGGAGTAGCGGAGTATGGGAGTATGGGAGTATGGGGGTATGGGAGTATGGGAGTGTGGGAGTGTGGGAGTATGGGCGACTTGGACTCCCACACCCCCATACTCCCATACTCCGCCAGAGAGGAATCATTGTGTCTGAGAAGGTTGTCATACAGGTAGAGCATCTGCGCAAGACATATGGCTCGGTCACGGCCGTCGACGACATCTCGTTCGAGGTCTACCAGGGCGAGATCTTCGGCATCGTCGGGCCGAACGGGGCGGGCAAGACGACCACCATCGAGTGCATCGAGGGATTGCGTAGTCCCGACGGCGGCCGTATCAGGGTGCTCGGCCTCGATCCGCAGCGCGATGGAAAGGCGCTCTGGCCGCGAATCGGTGTCCAGCTCCAGCAATCGGCTCTCCAAGAGCGCATGAAGGTGTGGGAGGCGATCGATCTCTTCGCATCACTCTACCCGTGCTCGGTGGACTGGCGGGAGTTGCTCGAGCGGCTGGGCCTTACAGAGAAGCGCGACTCCATGTTCTGCCAACTCTCCGGCGGCCAGAAGCAGCGACTCTTCATTGCGCTGGCACTTGTGAATGACCCCGAGGTGGTGTTCCCAGATGAGTTGACCACCGGCCTGGACCCTCAGGCACGGCACGCGATGTGGGACCTCATACGCTCCATTCGCGATCGAGGCAAGACGGTGGTCCTGACGACGCATTTCATGGAGGAGGCCGAGCGCCTCTGCGACCGTGTGGCGATCGTCGATCATGGGCGCATTGTGGCGCTCGACACACCCTCGAATCTGATCAGTGGCCTCGGGGTGGGGACGCGCGTGGTCTTTACGATGGAAGCGCCACTCGACGTCGATGCGCTGCGTCGATCAGTCGAGATTGACCGGATCGAGCAGGAGGGCGATAGGATCGCCGTGAACTGCCAGTCGAACCAGCAACTCGCACAGCTCATCAACACGCTTGTGTCGAATGGCTCGCGTTTCCGCGACCTGCGGACCGAGCAGCCGACGCTGGAGGACGTTTTCCTGGCCACGACCGGCCGGGCCATGAGGGACTAGAGGGATATGGGAGATGGTTGATGGTTGATGGTTGATGGTTCATGGGAACCGGTTTCGCAACCCACCGTTCGGGAGGGAGTTGGACTCCCTCCCGCAGGACTCAATGGGGAGTTGAACTCCCAGCCCGGTATTGCGGGAGGGAGTCCAACTCCCTCCCGAACGGTGGTTTGAAGATAGGAGACACGTGCAGTGCGTTCATTCTGGAAGCTAGCCTGGACCGAGATGAAGGTCGTCATGCGCGAGCCGATGTCCGTGTTCTTCACAATCGCGTTCGCCCCGTTGCTGATGAGCCTGTTCGGCATGATCTTCGGGAACAAGCCGATGTCCGATCACAGTCGGTTCGGCTACATCGATGCCTCGGTTGCCGCATACATCGGGATGACCATCGCCACCGCGGGACTCATGCACCTGCCCGTCACAGTGGCGACGTACCGGGAGAAGTCGATCCTGCGCCGGCTGAAGATCACTCCGCTCTCCCCTCAGGCGATCCTCGGCGCCCAGCTGGTCGTGATGCTTCTGATGACGATGTTCGGGACCGGACTGCTGGTCATCCTGGGGAAGGCGGTTTTCCACCTTCGATTCGCGGGGAACGTGCTGAGCGTGACTGCCGGTCTCATCCTATCCTGCCTGAGCTTTTTCACACTGGGGTTCGTGCTTGCCGGACTAGCCAGGTCCGCGAGGATCGCGCAGACCGCCTCGATGATCATCTACTTCCCGATGCTGTTCCTGTCCGGCGCGACGATCCCCAGAGACGCCATGCCGAAGACGATCCAGCACTTCTCGGAGTACCTGCCCCTCACGCATGTGGTCACCCTCCTGCGAGGGCTCTGGTTCGGTGAGGCATGGGGCAAGCACCTCACAGAGGTAGGAGTCCTCGTCGGCATGCTCATCATCGGCGTCCTGATCTCCGCCAAGACCTTCCGCTGGGAGTAGAGAGACAAGTCCTCGTATAGCATCTCCGGGTTTAGGCCTGTGCCCTCCGAGCCGATAATAGTGTATAGGTGTTGACAATGTCTGTCGTCTGCACTACTGTTGACAAAAGCCGATAACAGCGCTATACTGGAGCTGAGAGGAGGAGGAGCATGGACACCAATACCATCGGCAGCAACATCCGCAGAATGCGTTTGGCGCGCGGGCTCACCCAGGAAGATGTGGCGGCAGGAGCGGCGGTAAGCGTCGCCGGATTCCGCAACTACGAATCCGGGCGAGCGATACCCAAGGTCAACACCCTGATGGCCATCGGCAGGCAGTTGGGCGCAGGCCTTAACGACCTGGTTGCTGAGCCCCGCCACCTATCCGCCGTGAGGTTTCGAGCGCACAGGAAGCTGAACACCCGCGAGCAGATCCTGTTCGATGTCGCCAACTGGCTGGATGATTTCGTGAGTCTGGAGGAGATCACCCAGGACAAGACGCAGTGGAGACTCCGCGGTCTGAGGGCCGGGACTCCGGAACAAATGGCGGCTCAGGTCCGCGCTGCGCTTGAATTGGCCGGCCAGCCTGTCAGGGATATCTGTGGCCTCATGGAGAGCTGCGGAGTCAAGGTCCTTCCCCGACCTGTAGCCTCCGAGTTCTTCTTCGGGTTGTCCATCGGGCCTGCTGATGGGGGGCCGGCGATCATCGTGAACACATGGGAGCGCATACCGGTTGAGAGATGGATATTCAGCGCGGCACACGAACTGGGCCACATCCTCATGCACGCAGAGTCCTTCGACGTTAACAAGCAGGAGGAGGTCGATCAGCAGGAAGACGAAGCCAATTGTTTTGCCTCTCGCTTCCTGATGCCGGATCAGCTTTTCGACCGGGAGTGGGCAGAGGCTTCCGGCTTGCCGTTTCTCGATCGCGTCCTCAAGATCAAGAGGATGCTTCGAGTGAGCTATGCAACCGTTCTGTACCGCCTCCACGAGCAAGGGTATCCCCGTGTCTGGGAATCGTTCTACGGCCAGTATCAGCGCCGGTATGGGCACTCTCTCTCCCGAAAAGACGAACCCAGGCCGCTAGGTCCTGAGGCATTCAGAAAGGTTGTTGAAGACAAGGCCTCGCTTGAGCCCAAGCGATTGGAGGACATTGACTTCACCGAGGACCGCCTCAGCAAGCTGGTGCGCCAGGCTTTGGAGAGAGAACTGATCACCCGGGATCGAGCTGCCGAAGTGCTGCGTCTCACGCCCGAGGAGATGGTTCAGCGCATTCAGGACTGGGTTGCCTAGCCATGGACCAGCCGTGTGTTCTGGACGCGTGCGTCCTCATCGACTTCTGCCAGGAGGATAGCACTCTACTCATGCTGGCGGGCCGATGCCTCGGGCCCATTGTCGTGCTCTCGCCGATACTGGAGGAAGTGCATGAACTCGACGCTTCGGAGTGTGCCCGCCTCAACCTGGAGGTGGTCGAGCCAGAAGTCGAGTTGCTCCTCGAGGCCATCATACCGAGAGGCGGGCTTTCCTTGCGTGACAGGCTGTGTCTCGGCTTTGCGAGAAGGCACTCCTGCCGACTCTACACAAACGACAAGCCGCTACTGAATGCCGCGCTGGCCGATGGGATCGATGCGCGATGGGGATTGGAGATACTTGTCGAACTGGTCGCGCTTGGCGAATTGAGTTCGAGCTGACGCGATAGACACCGCTCAGGGGATTTGCGGGAGATCCAGGTTCCCGTCAGACCAACTAGTTGCGGAGTTCAGGCGCAGGCTCAAGTGACAGAAGGGGCAGCCGGATAGCCGACTGCCCCTTGACGATGTACCGATTCTCGAATGCCTAGTACATGTCCTCGCCGTAGCCGCCGCCTGGAGGGCCGGCGGGCGCCGACTTCTTCTCGGGCTTCTCGGCCACGAGACCCTCGGTGGTGAGGATCATCGAGGCGATGCTCGCCGCGTTCTCCAGCGCGATCGGGTGACCTTCACCGGGTCGACGATCCCGGCCTTCACCAGGTCGACGTACTCCTCGGTGAGCGCGTTCAGGCCCTGTCCCGCAGGCAGGCCCTTCACCTTCTCGACCACGACCGAGCCCTCGAGGCCCGCGTTCGCCGCGATCTGTCGAAGCGGCTCTTCGAGCGCGCGTCGCACGATCGCGACTCCGACCTTCTCGTCGGCGTTGCCGCCCAAGCCTTCGAGCGCCGGGATGATGTTGATCAGAGTGACGCCGCCGCCGGGGACGATGCCTTCCTCGACGGCCGCGCGGGTCGCGGAGAGGGCATCCTCGAACCGGTGCTTCTTCTCCTTCAGCTCGGTCTCGGTCGCCGCGCCGACCTTGATGACGGCCACGCCGCCGGCCAGCTTCGCCAGTCGCTCCTGCAGCTTCTCCTTGTCGTATGACGAGTCGGTGTTCTCGATCTGGCGGCGGATCTGCTCGATCCGGCCCTTGACTGCGTCGGCAGGCCCTGCGCCCTCGACGATCGTGGTCTCATCCTTGGATACGATGATCTTCTTGGCCGAGCCGAGCATGGCCAGGTCGACGTTCTCCAGCTTGATGCCGAGGTCCTCGGAGATGAACTTGCCGTCGGTGAGGACGGCGATGTCCTCCATCATGGCCTTGCGCCGATCGCCGAATCCGGGCGCCTTCACCGCGATGGCGATGAGCGTGCCGCGGATCTTGTTGACGACCAGGGTGGCGAGCGCGTCGCCGTCCACGTCCTCGGCGATGATGACGAGCGGCCGGCGCGATCCCGCAATCTTCTCCAGCAGCGGGATGAGGTCCGCGGCGGCGCTGATCTTCTTCTCGTAGATGAGGATGAGCGGGTCCTCGAAGACCGCTTCCATCCGCTCGGGGTCGGTGACCATGTAGGGCGAGATGTAGCCCTTGTCGAACTGCATGCCCTCGACGACTTCGAGGGTGGTGTCGGTGCCCTTCGACTCCTCGACGGTGATGACGCCGTCCTTGCCGACCTTGTCCATCGCGTCGGCGATCAGGTCGCCGATCTCCTTGTCGTTGCCGGCGATCGCGGCGACGCTGGCGACGGCTTCCTTGTCGGTGACCGGAGTGCTGAGCTTCTTGATCTCCTCGACGGCCTTCTCGACCGCGAGGTCGATCCCCTTCTTGACGACCATCGGGTTTCCACCGGCGGCCACGTATCGCAGGCCCTCGTTCACGATCGCCTGTGCGAGCACGGTGGCGGTGGTGGTGCCGTCGCCGGCAACGTCGTTGGTCTTGGATGCTACTTCGCGGACGAGCTGAGCGCCCATATTCTCATAGGGATCCTCCAGCTCGATCTCCTTGGCCACGGTGACGCCGTCCTTGGTGATCGTCGGTGCGCCCCACTTCTTGTCGAGCACGACGTTCCGACCCTTGGGGCCGAGCGTCACCTTGACGGCGTTTGCGACGGCATTTGCGCCGCGCTCGAGCGCGCGTCGGGCTTCTTCATCGTATGCGATGATCTTTGCAGGCATGAATTCCATTCCTCCTTTGTAGGGGATCAATTCGAAATTCGAAACTCGAAATTCGAACTGCAGATCCCCTTAGCTGCGGATAGCGTAGATGGAGTCTTCGTCGAGGATGATGTACTCCTCGCCCTCCACAGTGACTTCCGTGCCACCGTACTTCGAGTAGACGACGGTGTCGCCTTCCTTGACGGTCATCGGCTTGCGCTCGCCGTTCTCGAGTACCTTGCCGGGACCTACCGCGATGACGGTGCCTTCCTGAGGCTTCTCCTTCGCGGTATCGGGAAGAATGATGCCACCTGAGGTCTTCTCCTCCTCAGCCTTTGCCTTGACGATGACCTTATCACCGATCGGTTTCAGCATTGAACGTATCACCTCCTTGATCTATCGGATTGAAGTTACGAGTGCTGGCACTCACACCCGGAGAGTGCTAATGCCAAAGACATACTATACGCACGTTTGGTCGCCGTGTCAATGGGTCTGCTGAGGAATTTGCGCAGAAGGTTGGCAGCGCTGCAGCGGTTCATGCCCCGGCAGTCATTGCTGTGTCGGATTCTCCTTGTGCGCCAGAGAGTGTTCTTCCCAGAAAAAGCTCAGAAAACCAAGCAAGTCCAGAAAAAGCTATGAAAACTCACAGGAATGCGGTATAATCATTCTGCTAGGGACAAAAATCGGCTCCATGCCGTGTGGTCCTGACTAGCTCAGGAGACCCTATATCCCTAGCACTGCCGCGCTAAGCGGCTTTTCTTTTGTGTAATACACTCCTTCTTTGTCACCACTGCTATCACAGTCCCACACGTTCTCGCGTATTGGCCGGATCAGCTCGATGAATCTGTCTTCGCGCTTTTCGTAGCAGCGCTGCATACCACATAGTTTCGAGACCGCATATCAGTCCCTGCTGAGGGGGTCGACGTAGCTCCCGATTTTGCTGGATGGAACCTCCTGCATCTGCTATAATGTACCTGGCTGTGACTGCCTCAAATCCACACAGCAGGGAACGACAATGAACAACCGACTCCGATTTCTGACCGCGGCGCTCATCTGCACCGCGTACATATCCGGCGCCGCTTTCGCGGCCCAGGATGCCGACGTGAAAGCGCTACTGCAGAGCGCCCCATCCTCCTCTGACTACCCGAATGCCGGCTATATCAACCTCATTGACGAGGCCTGGTACACGATTCGTGACGACGGAAGCTGGACCTCGAGGACGAGGACCACTCAGAAGATACTCAACGATCGAGGACGCTCGGCAGCCGACGTTCAGATCGGCTACAACTCGGCATTCGAGAAGATCAAGATCCTCCGCGCCAGGACGATCAAGAAGGACGGCACGGTGATCGATATCAAGCCGGCCGATATCCAGGAGGTGACCCCGTACTCCGGCTATGCGATGTACTCGTCCGTCAAGGCCAAGGTGCTCATCATGCCGGCGATCGAGGACGACTGCATCATCGACTACGAATGGGAAGTCACCGGCAAGAAGACCATCATGGCCCCGCACTTCTGGAACGGTTGGTATTACCAGTCGAGCGAGCCGAGCGTTCTCTCCCGGTTCACGCTGCAGACGCCCGCGGACAAGGGCTTCGGAAGCCAGCCTTACAACACGGAGATCAAGCCGGTCGTGACGACATCGAAGGACGGCAAGACCAAGACCTACGTGTGGGAGGGACGCAACTTCCCAGAGGTCGAGTACGAGCCGTATATGCCTCCGCGAGGTGAATTCCTGCCGTGGTTCGAGATATCGTCGGTCACGTCATGGGACGATGTCGCCGCCTGGTACTGGAAGCTCATCGAGCCGCAGATGAAGTCGTCCCCGGAGATCGATCAGCAGGTCGCCGATCTGATCAAGGGCAAGCAGACGGATGAGGAGAGGGCCAAGGCGATCTACTACTGGGTCGAGGACAACATCCGATATGTCGGCCTCGAGTTCGGCGCATCCGCATATGAGCCGCACAGCGCCAGGGATGTCTTCGCCAACAAGTACGGCGACTGTAAGGATCAGGCGAGTCTTCTGGTGACGATGCTGGAGAAGGCGGGCATCAAGGCGTATCCGGTCCTGCTGTCGGTCGGGTATCGGGGCGATCTGAACCGGCGGCTTCCCTCTCCTGGGCAGTTCGACCATTGTATCGCGCTGGCCGAGATCGGTAGCGCGCAGTACTGGCTCGACTCCACGGCTGAGGTGTGCAGGTTCGGCGATCTCCCGGAACAGGATCGGGGACGCGATGTCCTGGTCATCAAAGATGGGAAGGGCGAGTTCGTCGCGACAACCGGCTATGACGCGAAATCCAACAATGTTGTCCAGACGGTCAAGATCGATCTCGATGCACAGGGCGGGATCTCATCGTCGGTTCAGTGGACTACCATCGGAGGCGCTGATCTCTCAACACGGGCGATGTACAAGTACCTGAAGCCGAGCAAGGTCAAGGAGAGCTTCGAGGGGGTCGTGTCGAGCATCGCTCCGGACGCCAAGCTGGGCCCGTTTTCGGTATCGGATCATTCGGACAGGGAGAAGAACATGACGGTCGCCTATGAGTTCACGGCGGGAAAATGGGCGAACCGCACCGGCAAGTTCCTGATGTTCAATCCGCAGCTCAATCAGAACCCCGCCGCCAAGACTCCGTTCTCGAAGTCCGACCGCAAGCTCGACATGTGGTTCTCCGGCGCATCGAGCAACAACTCGGAGACGGTCGTGAACCTCCCATACGGCTTCACGGTCGAGGAACTGCCGCCCGATGTGTCGCTCAAATCCGACTTCGCCGTCTACGAGCGGAAGTGCGCGCTGGACGGTCGCACGCTGAAGATCAATGAGAACGTGATCCGCCAGGATGCCGTTGTGCCGATCAGCCGGTACGCCGAGGTCCGGAAGTTCTTCGAGGACATCATTCAGGCTCAGAATCAGCAGGTCATCCTCCGCGCGACCGAGTGAGTTCACCGGAACCTGGTATTTGTACCGGTCTTTCGCCATAGGGATTGACAAGAAGTCGAACCGGGTGTAACATCAGAATGTAAGTGATCCATTTGATGCAAGTCTGATTCGATGACTCCAAATGGATGGGGGGTAGGAAGATGAAGCGCCTGTTGGTTATGGCGGCCGCAGTGGCCTTCGTCGCCGCACTCGCAGTTCCGGCGTGCGCGCAGTTTGACATCAACTCGCACGAGGATTTCAGTTGGGGTGTCGCTGGCAGCAATGTCGCCGGCAATAGAGGCTGGGTCCAGTGCGGCGGTACTGTTAGCGCCTCGCCAAGAGTCTCCATGGCCCCGACATCGGACGGCACCTCATGGAGTAAGGCGGCACTGCAGCTAGGCGGCTATCGGTCAGCGATGAAGAGGGATCTCACGCAGTTACCGTGGTTCTCGAACTTGTTTGATTATACGTATTACACTGGCATGGTGTCCGCTTGGGTATATGATCCGTATCCTACAGACAGCAACGATGCGGTGCTCGCTAATAGGGTTGATACCCGAGTCGGCATGATCTCCAACACCGGCACTACCCAAGGTGATTCCGGAGCCATGACCTATGTAATGGCGGCAGGTATCACGGATACGCGTGGCCCGTACTGGACGGCCTACGCCAGTAGCGGCTCCGTTGTGATGAACGGTTCGGGTGCCGGCGCTGGAATATCCAGCGCTACCGGTTACACGCTGACCACAGCCGGCATGGCCCCCGCTGTTCGCCGACCCTATGCCGGATGGAACGAACTGCTGATCGCCTGGTACGGTGACCGCGTAGCGAAGACGATGAGCGCTGACTTCTACATCAACCCCGATTGGTGGGGTGCGACCGGCCCGATGCCGAACGCACGCTTGGACGCCGATAGCACCGGTACCAGGTACCGTAACATTGAGAGCTTCTCCGGGCTGTTCATGGGCAGCCCCTCAACCTTCTCGACCAATGCCTGGGTTGATGACATTGTCTTCTCAGGCATACCCACAGCAATCCCTGAGCCGTCGAGCCTTCTGGCTCTCGGCACAGGCGCGCTCGGCCTGATGGGCGTGATTCGTCGCAGGAAGCGTACTCGATAGGCCTCCCACTGATTGAACAGAAACAGCAGCCGATGTGAACCGCCGGGTTTTCGAACCCGGCGGTTCTTTCGTCTGCACCTGTCGCAAACCCCCTCGGCCCAGAGGCGTCGAGAGACGCCGGAGGCCGTCCCGAGAGGGACGCAGAGGCCGGTCCCCCTCCGCGTAAGGGGGACATTCACCGTAGCGCTCATCGGGAACCTGGTATTTGTACCGGTCTTTCGCCATATGGATTGACAAGAAGCCGAACCGGGTGTAGTATCAGAATGTAAGCGATCCACTTTATGCAAGTCTGATTGGACGACTCGAAACGGTTTGGGGTAGGAAGATGAAGAAGCTGTTGGTTATGGCGGCCGCAGCGGCCCTCGTCGTTGCGCTTGCGGTCCCGGCGTCCGCGCAGTACCTCGTTCCATGGTACCCCACATGGTCGGACAATTTCGATTGGGTTGTCCCTGGCGGCAACATCGCCGGCAACAGAGGATGGGTCCAGTGTGGCGGTACCGTCAATGCCTCGCTGAGGGGCTCGTTGGCCCCGACTTCGGACGGCGTCTCAGGGAACAAGGCAGCGCTTCAGCCTAGTGGCACACGTGCCGTCATGAAGAAGGATCTCAGGTATCTGAACTACAACAATAGCTCGTATTATTCTGGCATGGTGTCCGCTTGGATATATGATCCGTACCCCACAGATAGCAACGGCGTGTTGCTCACGAGCCAGGTAGACACCCGAGTCGGCGTGCTCTCCGACACTGGTGGTTGGGCTATCGCGGGTGATGGCGGATACATGACCTATGCCCTGGCCGCAGGTATCACGGATACCCGTGGTGCATACTGGACAACCTATGCCAGCAGCGGCTTCGTTGTGATGAACGGTGGAGGCACGGGCGGAATAAGCACCGTCACCGGTTACACGCTGACCACAGTAGGCCTTGATCCCGCTCCTCGCAGACCGTATGCGGGCTGGAACGAGATGTTGATCGCCTGGTACGGCGACCCCGTAGCAGGAACGATGAGCGCAGACATCTACATCAACATCGACTGGAACGACCCACGGCCGAACGCCAGGCTGGACGCCGGCTCCGGTGTGCCCAGGTACAACAACCTGAAGAGATTCGTCGGCCTGTACGTTGGCAGCGGCAATACCTTCGGGACCAACGCATGGGTTGATGATATTGCGTTCTACGCCCCATTTCCTGAGCCTTCGAGCATTGTGGCTCTCGGCACGGGCGTGCTCGGCCTGATGGGCTTGATTCTGCGCAGGAAGCATACCCGATAAGTCGTCCCACCAAGGGAACAGAAACAGCAAGTACTGTGAACCGCCGGGTTTTCGAACCCGGCGGTTCTTTCGTCTCGACCTCCCGGAAAACCCCCTCTGCCCAGAGGCCGGTCCCCCTTCGTAAGGGGGACATTATGGGAGCCCAGAGGCCGGATCCCCCTTCGTAAGGGGAACATCATGGATGTCCAGAGGCCGGTCCCCCTTCGTAAGGGGGACATCCAGGGTTTAGAGGTCTACGAGAACGGGAATCGTAAACCGAGAACAGCATGAAGGAGGCGGTGCCATGCGTAAGCGCGAGTCGAAGCCGATGACCGTCGGGGAGGCCGGCCGCAAGGGCGGAATGCGCACCTCTCGGACTCACGGACACGAATTCTATGAGCAGATCGGGCACAAGGGCGGGAAGAAGGGCGGTCCCAGGGTCAGAGATCTGATCGCTGCGGGCAAGAAGGCCCTCGATGAATGATGAGCAGCAACCTTTGGAGTGCGATGGCTCGACATCGCTTTGACGAGCCGTGGCTCGACACGGCGGCTCCCCGGACGGCGTCAAGCCGCCGCAGAGCAAAGCGATGTCGAGCCATCGCACTCCAAAGGGGTTACGATCATCCCACCACGCTTACCATCAGGTCATGCGCCCCGTCCGGGCGGGCCATCTCGTAGTAGTAGAAGATCCGTCCGTCCATCTGGACCGCATCCACATACCGAAGCGCTCCCGACGCGTGCGGTGACACGATCGCCGGACCGTCCGGAGTGATCCGGTCGAACGAGCGGAGGTCCGTGCTGACCGCCAGCCCCGTCTTCTCCTCGTAGTTCCCCTCGACATTGGGCGTCCCATCGTAGAACGCGTTGAACACCGGCCCGGTGGCTGGGGAGGGAGTACAACTCCCTCCCCAACTACCCTCTTTCGTTGGGGAGGGAGTTGTACTCCCTCCCCAGCCACCGGTTGACAGGACAACCGCCGTGACGCGGCTCTCGTAGGCGTCCCAACCGGTCCCGACATCGAGCGCGCAGCCCTGCCACTGGAAGCTGAGGCCGTCGTTGCTCGTCGCAAGCCCGGTGTACGACTTCACGAGCCCGGTGTTGTAGGCGTCGGAGGTGCCATGCAGCTTCTCCGCGCCGGCCGAAGCTCCCTCCGGAGTGATCGCCGCGTATGAAATCAGCATGTGGTATGCGCGCCCGATCAGCACGACGTAGGGATCCTTGACCCCCTCCAGGCCGACCTCGCCTGCCGTGAGCACTGTCTGTCGGGTCGCCGGGTCGAAGCCACTTGGGGAGTCGGCCTCCATCACGTCGATCCTCCAGCGGCTGTCGGCCGGATCGACATAGCTGACGTAGAGCCGCCAGATGCCCTCCGGCGACTTGAAGATGCTCGATCGCTCCATCGAAGTCGTCCCGAACTGGTCCTTCGTCGCCGACCAGATGTCGGTGAAGTGGATGCCGTCCTCGCTCTCCGCGATGCAGCACTTGAACCCGCGGTCGGGCTCGACGCCTCTCGGCTTCCGATAGCGGAAGTAGAGGTAGAACTTGCCCGTCGAATCGTCGTACGTCGCGCTGCACGCCCCGACCCAGTTGCCCGCGCCCGGCCCCGGAGCCTCCCTGACCACAACTCCGGTCGCCGGGTCAAAGATCGGCGCCGCCTTAGACCATTTTCTGCTCAATGAGTTATCCATCTCTTCTCCTCTACTCCACTACCTTGAATGTCCGCGTCGCCGTCCGCGTGATGCCGTTCGACTTGGCGGTCACGACGATCTCCGGCGAATCCTTCGTGATGAAAACGAATCCGACGAAGCAGCCGGTGCTCGTCATGTTCTCCGGGATGACGCGAGTTCCGTTGATCGTCACCTCCGCACCCGGAGTCGTCACTCCCCGCAGGTTGATGTGCGTCGGGCCCACTGGTGTGACCGAGCCGTCCGGCGGCGAAGTCTGCACGTAGAGCAGGGGTGACGCATCGAGCCCCTCGATCTCGTCCGCGATCGCCGCTCGCGTGTCGAAGAGCACCTGCGGATCGCGCGTGTGATCGTAGAACGACTGGACCACCCGGCGGCACAACTCGAGCGGACGTTGGCGCGGATCGAGCCAGCGCGCATCCTCGCCGATCCGGGTCTTCAGGTCACGCAGCCGGTTCTCGAGCGTCAGGAGGTACTCGTAGTCCTGCAGGCCGTCTCTCATCGCGCTCAGTCGAATCGAGCCGAGGAATCCGGTGCGCCCCGGGTAGGCGACCTGCGAATCACCCGGCGGCAGGTTCCACTGGGTCGCTCCCTTCTCGGTATACGGGTCTTGGTCGGCCGCGAACCAGTTGAGCCCCCAGTGCAGGTAGCCGTCCAGCCCATACAGGTAGCTGATCCAGTGAAGCTCCCGCGCCTTGATCAGCGGCTGATCGAGGAATCGGTTCGGATACCGCCCCTGAGGGTGGCAGCAGGTGTAGAACCAGACCTTCTCCCCCTGGCGCTTCAGCTCCTCGAAGTGCGGCCACCACAGGTTCAGATGAGACAGCTTTGGGACGTAGATGTCGAGGTCGCCGAGGTCTTCGGTCTCGATCGCTTCGATCACCTCCACATCGGGAGCGACTTGACGCACACGCTCCAGGAGTTGGCGGTAAGACTTTTCGTGATAGATGAACGGCTCGTCGGCTAGGCTGGTCAGCACCCGTCCACGCCATCCGCGCTTCGCCACGACTTCCTGAACCGCGGCCAGTCGTCCCATGTTGTCCTCGACCGCCTCGGTGCGGCTGTCAGGCTCGAGTTGACTCTTGGTGTGGCGACCGACGGCGGTGAACTGGACGGCCTGCAGCCCGGATTTGAAGACGACATCAGCGAACTTCTCGAAGAGCGATGTGTCCCACCGGTCCCCCTTACGCTCGATCAGCTCCCACCCGACGCGGACGTCGGTCTGGCGATGGCGTCGAACCAGTGCGCACATTCCCTCGAGGTGTTTCCAGTAGGCGTCTGTCCCCGGCTTCAGAGCCTCGAATCCGTGACCTGGGAAGTCCCACCACTGGATGACCCTCTGGTGGCGCTCCTCCGGCATGCGGAACGCACGCACGCGCACCGACATCGGCAGGCTGCACCGCCCGCCCGCGCCGGTGACCGTCAACTCGCCCCGGTACTCGCCCGGTTGAGCATCGGGGGGAATATCGACCTCGATCCACAGTGGCTGGGGGGAACCAGGCGCGACGGAGCGCTCCGAATCCTCCCAGAATGGATCCGGGATGCTGACCGGGGCGACCGCGACCAGTTCGTCTTTGGGGATCGTGGGTGAGTTGGCCGTAATCTCCATGTAACGCACCCATTGGATCCGGACCGCGCGGGATGGAATGCTCGACTTGCCGTCCGAATGCCGGAGCGCCGAGACCCGCGCAGTCACTGTGTCAGGCGCATCAGCCGGAAGCAGGACGGCTTGCGCGCTGATCGTCTCGCCCGGCGCTCCATCCAGGCGCAATTCCTGACCGGCTGGAATCGCCGGCTGCGGGCTGAGTAGGACCTTCGCCAGTGGATGCGAGGGAATGAGTGTCATGGGTGCGCTCCAACAGGGTTGTATGAGGCCTACGGCGGCCATCAGCAGACAAATCCGAATCCTACATCTCATGTCCGTACCTCTGTGCTCTCAGCACAGCCGATTATACTCCGCCTGACGATGCGCGATCAACACCACATATCTGCGAGCAGGGCTGAGCGCCCTGGTTGGCGAAAGAAACAGAGGGAGATGGAAATGCCTATCATCGCTGTTCTCATATTCCTTCTCGGGGGAACCGCCATGGCCCAGACGAATCCGCTCGACATGACGCCGGCGATGGCGGTCCGTGTCCAGCAGGACATCGACAAGTACCGCAAGGGCGAGGCCGTCGTCACCGTTCTCGACCGCAACGGCCGGCCGGTCGAAGGCGCGTCGATCGAGGCCCGGCAGGTCACCCACGACTTCCTCTTCGGCTGCAACATCTACATGTTCGACCATCTCGATTCGCCGGAGAAGAACGCCCGGTACAAGGAGCTGTTCAAGCGTGTAATGAACTACGCGACGCTCCCGTTCTACTGGCGGTGGACCGAGCCGGAGCAGGGGAAGCCGCAGTACGAGCGCAACCACACGATCGCCCAGTGGTGCAGGGAGAACGGCATCACGACGAAGGGCCATCCGCTCGTCTGGGCGTGCCACGATGCGGGAGTCCCGCCCTGGCTTCCGAAGGACAAGCCGGAGGAGGTCTGGCGGCTCGTGGAGGAGCGCATCGGGGAGATCATCCCGCAGTTCAAGGGCGAGATCGGCATCTGGGACGTGGTGAACGAGTCGACCCACGGCGAGCGGTTCGGCGAGAAGTCGGTCGTCGACTTCACGGGCGAGCCGGTCAGATGGGCGAGGGAGGTCGGGTCGGATGCCTTTCTGATCGTGAACGAGTATGGCGTGATCGGCGACCGGAAGGGCCACGCGCCGTTCTACCGGCTTATCAAGCAGATGAAGGCGGATGGAGTGCCGCTCGATGCGATCGGCATCCAGACGCACATGCACGGCGGCCCGTGGTCGCTCGCGAGCATCATCGAGACGCTCGACTGGTATCAGCGGCTCGAACTCCCGATCCATCTCACCGAGGCGACTATCCTCTCCGGCAAGGAGACCACGAATCCGGCGCAGGAGAAGCTCCAGGCGGCATACATCGAGCGGTTCTATCGGATATGTTTCAGCCATCGCGCGGTGAAGGCGATCACATGGTGGGACTTCTCGGATGCCGGCGCATGGCAGGGAGTCGCGGCGGGACTCGTGCGCAAGGATATGAGTCCGAAGCCGGCGTACCTGGTGCTCGACGATCTGATCAACAAGCAGTGGACGACCGTCTCGGAGGGCCGGACGAAGAGTGACGGCGTGTACGCATTCCGGGGCTTCGCGGGCGACTATGACGTGACGGTGACCGCTCCCTCGGGCGAGACGTCCACCGTCCGCATCCACATCCCCGAGCGCGAGTCGGTGCAGTCGGAGATGAGGCTGTAGGGGCGTGCCTTGTGCCGCCCGTAACCCGACCACCGTCAGTCCTGAGTGCGCCGGTGAATGACGGCGTGTAACGAAGGACGGCTCGGTGCATCAAGGCCGTCCTTCGTTACACGCCGTCATTCACCGGCGCACTCAGGACTGACGGTGGGGGCTCTGGTACTCCGGTCATGTTTCCCCGCGAAGTTGACACGGCTTCGGGAACCTGACATAATACCCGCACGTAATCGCTCTCGGGAGTTGCGACGTCCGTATGCAGAAAGCGCATGAAATCCTCGAGGCCGGCTCGACGAAGAGTCATGCCGAACCGATCCTCACCTGGAAGGTGCATCTGCTCCGGGAGCAGCCCAGGAAGCTGCTTCTGGTGATACCCGTCGCCGCCATGAGCCTGGTCGCATCCCACGTCTTCTTCCACACCTTCACCTTTGGCCTCATCGCCATGTTTCTCATCATGGCCTCGCTCGCCGAATACCTGTTTCCCATTCGGTTCGAGATCGACTCGCAGGGCGCATCGGCACGGACACTCACAGCGCGCACTCGGATCGAATGGAGCCGGGTGAAGAAGTATTACCTGGACGACCGAGGCATCAAGTTGAGCCCGCTCTCCAGACAGACCCGCCTCGAAGCCTATCGAGGCGTCTACCTCATGTTCGGCGACCGCAGGGATGAGGTCATCGAGGCGGTGAAGGAGATCAGAGATGCTGTTCAGACGCGGCGCGCAGACTGATCCGGAGGACTACGAGGACGACCAGCTCACTCGCGAGGAGCGCGATAAGTTGATAACCGAGCTTGCGCAGAAGGTCGTGGACAAACGGATGGAGACGCCCGCGATCATGTTCCTCGAGATGCACAAGCCGGTGACGTTTCTCGCGAGCCAGTCAATGCTGGTGGCGAGCCCATTTCTCGTGCCGCTCTTCGGCGCGGAAGGCGTGCAGAAGTACTCCCGGCTGTTCGGATCGGTGGACAACGTGGAGCTTCTGATCGAGCGGATCGAGGAGCTTTCGGACAAGTAGTGATGGAGGGCTGTAGGGGCGTGCCTTGTGCCGCCCGACATACGCTTGCCGGCGGCACAAGGCACGCCCCTACAGCTCGTGACACTCGGGGGCACTGTGGAGCATGCGAACTGGCCCGTAGCGATCATGTTGGCGGTCTTCTGCTTCGTGATCCTGTACAAGATTCTGTCCGCCCGCCGGGGTAGGGACCTTTATATCCGCAAGATACCGGGGCTGAACGCCATCGACGAGGCGGTTGGCCGGGCCACCGAGATGGGCCGTCCGATCATGTTCACCCCGGGGTACGCGGTCTTGAGTCTGTCAACGCTGCAGGCGCTTTCGGTCCTGCGGCACGTGATGATCATTGCGGCGAAGTACCGGACGAGAGTGATCGTTCCAACCGCGGATTCGGTCGTCTACACGATCGCCGAGGAGGTCAGCAAGGACGCCTGCGCCACGGCGGGCAGGCCGGAACAGCACCACCCGGAGGATATCAGGTTTCTCTCCGACGATCAGTTCGCATATGCGGCGGGATGTGTGGGTATCCTGACCCGTGAGAAGATCGCGTCGAACTTCATGTTTGGCTCGTTCCAGGCGGAGGCGCTGATCCTGTCGGAGACAGGTCACAATGTCGGCGCGATGCAGGTCGCGAGTACGCCGGGTGTCATTCAGGTGCCGTTCTTCATCGCATCGTGCGATTACACGATGTTCGGCGATGAGTTCTATGCTGCGAGCGCATACCTGAGCCGGGAGCCGACGCTATTGGGGAGTCTCGTCGGCCAGGACTACGCGAAGTCGCTGCTGATGCTTATCATCATAGTTGGGATCATCACTGCTTCGGTGCTCGGCGCCGATCATCACGTGCTGAAATTGCTCGAGACAGGAATACCGTAGGGGCGGGCTTCTACGCCCGCCCGACACTGTAGGGGCGATCCTTCCACGGTCGCCCGACAGGGGAGGCCGTTGAAGGCCTCCCCTACGGACTATAGTTGCCATGGAACACGCGAACTACCCGATAGCAGTCCTGGAAGCCATCCTGGTCTTCCTCATACTGTACAAGATATTCTCCGCTCGGCGGGGCAGGCAGTTGTACATCCGCCGAATCCCGGGGCTCAACGCCATCGACGAGGCCGTCGGTCGCGCGACCGAGATGGGCCGCCCGATCATGTTCTCTCCCGGGATCAACACCCTGAACCTGCCGACACTGCAGGCGCTCTCGATCCTCCGGCACGTGACGGCGATTGCGGCCAAGTACCGGACGCGAGTCATCGTGCCGACCTGCGATTCGGTGGTCTACACGATCGCCGAGGAGATCAGCAAGGATGCCTACAACTCGGAGGGCAGGCCGGAGCAGTTCAATCCGGACGACATCAGGTACCTGTCGGATGACCAGTTCGCGTATGCCTCCGGGTGCGTAGGGATACTGACCCGCGAGAAGGTCGCATCGAGCTTCATGTTCGGCGCATTCTTCGCCGAGGCGCTGATCCTTGCGGAGACCGGTCACAACGTCGGCGCGATGCAGGTTGCCGGCACGCCGAGTACGACGCAGATTCCGTTTTTCATCACATCGTGCGATTACACGATCATCGGCGATGAGTTCTACGCCGCGAGCGCCTACCTGAGCCGGGAGCCGACGCTTCTCGGAAGCCTCGTGGGCCAGGATTACGCAAAGGCGGTGTTGATCATCGTGGTCTTGCTGGGCATTGTGACCGCCTCGATTCCATGGGTGAGTCATCAGTTCCCGCATCTGCTTACGCTGTTCAGCGGATCTTGACATGCGTGACTTCGTAACGACCTGTTGGGGATGGAGTTGGACTCCATCCCCACTAGTCCCTGGGGGATGGAGTCCAACTCCATCCCCAACGGGTCGTTAGGATGCCGGGGGCGTTTTCGGAGGACTAGTTGTTTACACAATGGGTGGTGAAACCAGGCGCGCCCCAGTACTTGTGGCTGCTCGCCGTGCTGGGCGATTTCCTGATATTGGGCGGTGCGCTCTTCTTCCTGCTGAGGATGGTCCCGAGCAGGTTCAGGAAGACGCTCGTCGCCATAGTCACGTTCGCCGCGGGACTGATCTACTCCGTCGAGTTCTTCGTGCCGGTGCCTGCGGGCCGGGACGGCAACTTCCTGACCAACTTCGCGCAGAAGACGGTCACGGACGTCGTGCTCGTGCTTTCGACATTCGCGCTCGGCCTCGGGATATACAGCCTGCTCCGATTCCACGGGCGCATTCTGGCTCGGCGGCGACCGGGATGGCACAACAGCTTCGCGCTGTACGTCGCCTTTTTCGCCATGCTGCTCACGGGCTTCTGGACTATGATGAGCAAGGCTCCTGCCGCCGAGAATACGTTCGATGCGCTCTTCCGCGGCATGGTCGCGGCCCCCGGCGCGACGATGTTCTCCATAATCGCATTCTATATCGTCTCTGCAGCCTACAGAGCCTTCCGCATCAGGTCCGCTGAGGCGACCCTCATGCTCGCGGCGGCGTTCGTAGTCATGCTCGGAAGCGTCCCGGTCGGCGAGTATCTGACGAGCGGACTCCCGGCGACGGGCTTCTGGAGCAACCTCCGGATGGAGAACGTCAACCTCTGGATACTGAAGGAACCGAACATGGCGGCATGGCGCGGGATCTCCTTCGGCGTCGAGATCGGCGCGCTGGCGATGGCACTGCGCACCTGGTTGAGCCTCGAGCGGGGCAGTTTCTTCGAGAGAGAGTTGTAACGTGGAAAGACAGAACCGATCTACAACTGACCGCATCCTTACGGCCTTCGAGAGCCTCCAGCACATCGACCGGCGGATCATGTATGCCCTCCTGGCCATCGTTGTCGCTATTCCGCTGATTCCGGCACTAAACATAAGGCAGCCGCTCGTGGTCACATGGCCCGTCAAGGGCGCATACGACACGATCGAGAAGATGCCCGCCGACAAGCTGGCGATCATCGACATACTCTGGGATTCCGGCACCATCGCCGAGAGCCGCCCGCAGACCGAGGCGATCATACGCCACCTCATGATCCGGAACAAGAAGTTCGCCATCGTCGCCTTCATGCCTCAGGGGAACAAACTCGCATACGACTCGGCCAAGAAGATCGGCAAGGAACTCGGCAAGGAGTACGGCAAGGATTGGATCCACTGGGGATACAGGCCCGGCGGCGCGATGATCCAGTTCATGATGGGCATTGGACGAGACATCCCCGGCACAGTCAAGTCCGACATCGAGGGCAAGCCGGTCACGTCCTACCCGATCATGCAGGGCGTCAAGAGCATCAAGAACGGCGACGTAGGCGCGATAGTGGAGGTTACTCCTTCCGGCACTCTGGACTACTGGATCGCGTTCGTCTACGGTCCGTATCGCACGCCGATCATCTACTGCCCGACCGCGGTGATGGCGCACGGAGGGGTACAACCCGCTCGACGCCGGTCAGATCACGGGCATGCTGACCGGCATGAAGGGTGCGGCCGAGTACGAGTCGCTACTCGGGCGCAGGGACTTCGCCACTCGGGCGACCGGCTCCTTGTCCACGTCTCATCTACTGATTATAGTCTTGATTATCATCGGCAACATCGGGTACATCAGTTCCCGACGCCGACGAAGCGAAGGTTAACCAGTATGCACACACTGATGTCATGGCTGTCGAACAGCAGCATAACGGACGGCATAGCGCTCTGGCTCGCGGTGGGCGCGACGCTCGGGATCTACTCGATCCTGTATAAGGAGAACCCCGTCTACCGCCTCGTGGAGCATATCTACATCGGCGCGGCGGCCGGCTACTACTCCTACATCGGCTGGGCTCAGACGCTCAAGCCGCTGTGGTGGGATCGCATCACGGCCGGACAGTGGCCCTGGATATTCGCCCTCATCGGCGGCTCGATGTTCTACTTCATCTACAGCCGGCGTCACGTATGGGTCAGCCGTATCATCTTCGGCGCGCTGCTCGGACTCGTTTCCGGCGCTGCCTTCAAGGGATTCGCGGGCCTGAACGTCGACCGGATCGAGGCGTCGTTCAAGCCGCTCTGGGGCTTGGGTGTGGAGTGGCCCCAAAGAATCAGCAACATCCTGGCGATGATCATCCTGTTGACCGTGATGATGTACTTCTTCTTCTCGTTCGAACACAAGACCCGCCTTCACCGAGCGCCGGCCAATCTGGGGCGCTGGTTCCTCATGTTCGCCTTCGGAGCGATGTTCGGCTCCACGGTCATGGCGCGCATGTCGCTTCTCATAGGCAGAGTCTTCTTTCTCATCTCCGAGTGGTACCCCGCCCTTCGTCACGTCTTCATGCGCATCGTGTACTAGACGACATGGAGTGCGGAACGTGCCCTCACCCCCGACCCCTCTCCCAGAGGGCGAGGGGAGTGTCCCCCATCGCCCTCTGGGAGAGGGGTCGGGGGTGAGGGCCGCGTTTCATCCCTCCTTCCGCGCATCCTCCCCGACACGTTTGGCGGCGCCCGCCAACATGGTACATAACTCCTGATTCTCAAGAACGGGGTCGGCTGCCGTGTGCGGCCACCCCAAGAAGGAGTTACCGATGACAACACAACAGATACCGAGAAACGAGTGGATAACCTACCTTACCACCTTTAGCGCCAACAACCAGACCAGGCCGGTGAACATCGATCTGGAGAGCAACGAACTCGGCCCGCAGCGGTTGGTGGAGGGCAAGCCTTTCATCGCGGCCGAGGCCGACACTGAGGGGAAAGAGAACGTGATCACGCTGATCGCGGGAGATCCCGAAGGCGGGGAGCCGGAAGCGCTGACACATGAGGTCGTCGATCCGAACGCGGTGTGGGTCAAGGCGGATGACGAGGGTCACGTCGAGGCCCTGGACATCGAGAGCCCGGACGGCAGGACGATCATCCAGTTCATCAGCCGCGCGGCCTAGTCGCCCGGAACCGTAGTGGCCGTGCCTCAGCGCCGGCCAGCGGCGACAGGAGGCCGGCACTGAGGCACGGCCACTACGCGCCGCACGAGGAACAAGACCATGAGAAACCCTGAGGATCGTCTGCACAAGGACTATGACGTCGTCGAGAACCTCGGCGATCTGATCGCGGCCAGGGAGGAGCGCGATTCGGCCATCGCCGATGATGTCGATGCGATGGAGGACATCGACTTGGATCACCTGGAGATCGATCCGGAGAAAGAGCTGACCTACCCTCACAAGCACGGGCCTTCTGAGGATCACAAGCTCGGACTCGATGTCGAACTGATGGATACACCCGATCAACGGGACATGGGGGTCGACTGGCAGGATTCGGCCGAGGCGATGCTCCTCACCGATCCCGACCCGAACGAAGGGATGGGCGACGAAACCGTCATCGAGAGCTACTCGTTCGTGCTGCCTGACGACGTGCTCGATCTCGAGCCCGCCGAAGGGAGCGTCGGAACCAACACGACCGCCACTCCCCCGGATTACGAGGAAACCTAGGTCGGCCTGAGTCGACATTTGGACGGACGTTTCTGACACGGACGGCGGTATCCACCGCCGTCCTTTTCCATGCCCCTGTCACATTCCTCGCTACGCTCGCGATCCAGTTGATGCGTCAGGGCATTTACGAGATCTTCAGGCCTTAGAGTGTTTCGGCTTGCTGTCCAAGGGGTATAGGGGTAACGGCCTACAACGTCTTCTGGACCACGCCAGGAGTGGCGTGAAATCCAGAGGAGGCAGTGGGTAGCACAGGCGCGCGGAAACCTGCACCTGTAATCCCAAATGTCGTTCCAGCACTAATGGCGTCAATGCACAAAATCGGAATCGTTACGTCGAGCATCGATAGGGACTGGACCAGCCAGCAATTGCTGGGCGCCGCGCAGGAGTTATGCGCCGGTGGCGTCGTGGACCCAATGGGATTTGACCTCTCCGTTGACGGCCACTGCTCGATACGCATGCATGGCCAATCGCTGGATGACTATTCAGCCTACATCGTTCGCGGTCTCAACAGGCGTGGCGAGATCGACTACCAATACGAGATACTCGAGCTTCTGCTGAGCCAGGGGAAGCTCGTGATCAACACTCCGATGGGCCTTTCCACCGCCGAGAGCAAGCCGCTCACTACGTATCGGCTCAGGGAGGCCGGCCTTCCCGTTCCCCGCACCGCCGTCACCCAGGATGTCGATGAGGCCAGGCGAATTGTCGCCGAGTTCGGGACCTGTGTTCTCAAACCGCTTTACGGCTCATATGGGATCGGGATCGAGCTTATCACTCCGGACACGCCCCCCGAGATACTCTTGGAGTTCATGCAGCACAACCGAGTCGCGTACATACAGGATTACGTTCCAAACGATGGGCAAGATATCCGCGCGTTTGTTGTGGGGGACGACGTGCCGGCCGCGATGCACAGGTTCGCCGCTGAAGGCGAGTGGAAGACCAACGTGCATCAGGGCGCCAGTTGCCGGCCGTGTGAACTGACGCCGGAGATGCACGAGATATGCCTGGAGGCAGCGCGTGTAGCGGGTCTGGACTACACGGGTGTCGATCTCATCGACGGCCCGGATGGGCCGACGATCATCGAGCTGAACGGGGCGCCTTCATGGTATGGCCTGTCTGAGACTACGGATCGCAACATGGCTGCTGACATCGTAGGATATGTGCTGGATAAGCTCGCGAGCGGGCAGCCTGCGAGGCAGCCTGTCGCGTCTCAGTGTGCTGCTGCGTATGCCCTTTGATGCCATCCGAGCTATGGCCGGGAAGGATAGAGGTGAGTTTCAAGAGGGGCAATATTATGCTGACAGGATGTTTGGCAGGTTTGGCAAATGGTTATAACGCGATTGAGGAGGTGAACCTCCATGCGTGGGGAAGAAAAGGGCGAAATGACTGTCAGCGAGGCCGGGCGCAGAGGCGGCGAGAAGACCGCAGAGACCCATGGCCATGAGTTCTACGAGGAGATCGGTCACAAAGGTGGCGAGGCAGGTGGCCAGAAGGGTGGCGAGGCCACCAAAGAGAAGTATGGCCACGAGTTCTACGAGGAGATTGGTCACAAGGGTGGCCAGAAGGTTAGAGAGTTGATCAAACAGGGCAAGAAATCCAAGGGCGACTAAGATTGTGATCGGGTCGCTGCCCGAGTCAATATTGCATACCAAACGAACCTGCGGCCCAATCCGCGTTTGGGCCGAAATGACTAGGAGGTGAGATGAATGGTCAAGGAGAAGAAGGGCGGAATGACCGTAAGTGAAGCTGGGCGCAAGGGTGGTGAGACCACCAGCGAGAAGTACGGTCATGAGTTCTACGAAGAGATCGGCCACAAGGGCGGCCAGAAGGTCAAGAGGCTGATCGAAGAGGGCAAGAAGGCTGCTAAGAAGTAGTTTGACTGCGACCCTAAGAACATCAGGATGAGACAACACGCCCATCATGGGCAGTTCCATAGAGCCTTCCACATTACACAGGAGGTGAATGAGATGGCCGAGGAAAACAAGGGTGGTATGACGGTAAGCGAGGCCGGGAGAAGGGGTGGAAAGCGCACCTCACAGACTCACGGTCATGACTTCTACGAAGCGATCGGTAAGAAGGGTGGGGAGACCACGAGTGAGAAATATGGTACTCCCTTCTACGAGGAGATTGGCCACAAGGGTGGTCAGAAGGTCCGAGAGCTGATCGAAGAAGGCAAGAAGGCAACCGGCGAGAAATGACCGGAAGCTAGATGATCCCCCCTCCCCATCTCCCCCAACAAGGGATGGCGAGGGGGGATCGTTCGATCATGTGCTTGGTGGGCGACTTCTCAAGTGTCCGCACGGCGCGCTGTTGAAGGTGGACGAGGATGGCAGGCCAACGCAAAGGCGATATGACTGTGAGCGAGGCGGGACGCAGAGGCGGCGCGAAGACCTCGGAAACCCACAGCCATGAGTTTTGCGAAGAGATGGGCAAGATGGGTGGACATAAGGGTGGCGAGACCACATCAGAGCGCTATGGACAAGGATTCTACGAAGAAATCGGCCACAAGGGCGGTCAGAGGGTTAAGCATTTGGTTGAAGAGGGTAAAAGAATAGAGAGAGAGTAGCTTTCGGCAGGCAGTCGTCCGACCGAAGGAGTAAGGCGGCGGCACGAAAAAGCAGAGCCGCACGCGGAGATCATTGAGGAAGGTAACAGAGCCATAGATATCCGGCTCCGGAAGCCCCTCGAAAGTAGGACTTGCGGGTGATGGTATCTGAGGCTCATCACATAGAGGCTTCGGAAGGAATCCGAAGCATGGACATAAGTCGGTAATGAATGAAAGGAAGTGTTCCCGATGGCCAAAGAGAAAAAAGGTGCAATGACCGTTAGCGAAGCAGGCAAGAGAGGTGGCGAGACCACCAGCGAGCGCTACGGCCATGGGTTCTATGAAGAGATAGGTAAGAAGGGTGGCAAGACCACTAGCCAGCGCTATGGCTCGCCCTTCTATGAAGAGATCGGCGCCAAGGGTGGCCAGACGACCAGTTCGAAGTATGGCCACGAGTTCTACGAAGAAATCGGCCACAAGGGTGGTCAGAAGGTCAAGGAACTCATCGAGAGAGGGAAGGCCGGAACCTAGGCTTTCCGCTTGGCTCTAGCTCGAACGGCATCCCGGGTATCCGGGATGCCGTTTTGTTCTATACTCAGAACACATCCAATCGCGTTGGGGAGGGAGTTGGACTCCCTCCCCGCCAACTGAGTTACCGGGGAGGGAGTCCAACTCCCTCCCCAACGCGATTGGATGCGTTCCTTCGTATTTGCTCGATGTGCTCCTCGCTGACGGCCCTCTCGAAACTGCGGAAACCCGCGAGCTTGAACCCATGCTTATCGGCCAATGCGGAAATCTCGCGCACCTGCTCGACGCTCACATCCTTGCCGAGCGTGAAGCTCTCATAGCGGCCCTCCAGTGCGAGTATCATCGTCTCGGACATGCAGGCATAGGCGGTCTTGGGCGGAAATCCGAAGTTGAAGCCGAAATCCACGTCGCCCGGAACAGCGACCACGCCCCCTTCGATCACGAGCACATCATCGCGCTCCTTTGTCACCCGCCAGGAGACGTCCCGGGGGCGGGCGACATCACAAACGACCGCTCCTGACTTGATGTCGCTGGGATGGATGATCGCGTGTACAGCGCTCGTGACCGTGATCACGATATCGGCTTCCCGTATTCCTGTGGGAACGTCAGTGCAGACTTTCGGCGTCTTGTCGGTCTCGCCGGTGATCTCGGTGGCGACCTTGTTGATCGGCTCGAGACTTCTGTCGACGAGTGTCATCTCAGCGACCTGGGGAGCGAGTATCCGCGCGCAAGTTCGTCCGATCGATCCGCCCGCGCCCACGACCGCTGCTCTGGCCCGCGCCGGATCGATGCCCATCAGTTCCGCGGCCTTGATCGTCCCCTGGAGTGCGGTGGCGACCGTGTAGCTGTTCCCGGTGGTCACGGCGATTCCGAGGTTCTTGGCGATGGTGATTCCGCCGTCGCCGGCGACCGATGTGAACGCTCCGAGTCCGACGATCTTCGCCCCGTGCTCCTCTGCGAGACGCCCGGCCGCGATGATCTTTTCATACACCTGATCGACCGGCAGACCGACCAACTGCCTCGATGTAAGCGGGCAGCCGACGAACCAGCCCTCGGCCTCCGGCCCCGCGATCGATCTTACGCCCGTGATGTGTGAGATATCCATCGGGCCCTTGTGCTTGAGTCCCCATTCGACCCACCGCTCCGGGAGGTATTTGACAAACGGATACTTCCGAGCGACATCAGCCTTGGCCTGCAGGGGGTGTATTATGAAACCAAACTTTTCCAATGTGTGTTGTCCTGCGCTGTATCTCCGTCGGGCGGCACGTGGATGCCGCCGTAGGGGAGGCCTTCAACGGCCTCCCGTCGGGCGGGCATGGAAGCGCCGCCCCTACGGTATACTGTCTAGTTCACCGAGCGCCGCCTCCATTTCCTCCAATGATGCCGCTTCGGTGAGCTTTCGCCTGAGCACATGTGCGCCCGGCATGCCCTTGATGTACCATGGAAGCTGTCCACGTGCCTCACGAGCGCCGATCTCCGCCCCCAACAACTCGACCATCCCGGCCAGGTGCTCCCGGGCGACCTCGATCCGCTCGTGGAGCGTCGGCATCGGGAGCAGTTCGTCGGATGCGAGGTAATGGGCCGTTCGCCGGAAGATCCACGGATTCCCAAGGCACGCCCTCCCGATCATGACGGCGTCGCAACCGGTCTCATCGATCATGCGCCTGGCATCTTCGGGAGATTTCACGTCGCCGTTGCCGATGATCGGGATACCGACGGCCTCCTTTGCCTCGCGGATCACCGTCCAATCGGCGGCGACTGAGTATGATTGTGCCGCGGTCCGCCCGTGGATCGCCACCGCGGAGATACCCACGCCCTCCGCCATCCGGGCGAGTTCGACCGCCGTGACCGTTGTGCTGTCCGGGCCGGTGCGGGTCTTGATTGTGACCGGCAAATCCACGGCGCGGACGACGGCTGCCATGATCCTGCCCGCAGTCTCCAGGTCGCGCATCAGGGCGGCTCCTGCTCCGGTCTTAGTCACCTTGGGGACCGGGCAGCCGATGTTGAGATCGATGACATCTGCGCCGGCATCGGCGATCGCCCTGGCGGCTGTTGCCATCTTGTCCGGATCCGCGCCGAAGAGCTGGACCGCCACCGGGCGCTCGGGCGGCGTCCAGTCGAACATGTGGAGCGTCCTGGGGTTGTGGTAGTGCAGGGCATAGCTGCTGATCATCTCGGTGTAGACCATACCTGCGCCGAGCCGTCGGCAGATCGTGCGGAATGCGTGGTTGGTCGTACCCGCCATCGGCGCGAGCACGATCGGGGGGTCAACGGTGATGTTTCCTATTCGGAGGCTTTTGTACTTGATCTGCACACTCTTGTAGTGGCCGTGCCTCTGTGCCGGCCAGTGGCACCTAAGGCCGGCACAGAGGCACGGCCAGTGGCATCTAAGGCCGGCACAGAGGCACGGCCACTACATGCCTAGCCCCTCACCCTTCCAAACAGCAGCCTCAGGCCCTCGAGGGTGAGCAGCGGGTTCACGATCTCGATGGACTTACTCACATCCGCGATGAGTTCTGCCAGGCCGCCGGTCGCGATCACCTTTGACTCGCAGCCGAGTTCCGCCTTGAAGCGGGCGACCATCGCGTCCACCTGGCCCGCAAACCCGAATACCGCGGACTGCATGCTCCTCTCGGTAGTCGTTCCGATCACCGTCGGCGGACGAACCAGATCGATTCTGGGAAGCCGCGCCGCCGATCGGAAGAGCGCCTCCATCGAGATGCCGATTCCGGGAAGAATTGCGCCGCCGAGGTACTCCCCAGTTCGGGAGATGGCATCGTAGGTCGTGGCTGTGCCGAAATCGACGACCACAGCCGGGCCGCCGTAGAGCGCATGAGTGGCGATCGCATTCACGATCCTGTCAGCGCCCACATCGGATTTGGGCGTGTATCGGACTTCTATCCCCAGGTCAGCCGAGGGATCGACCACGAACGGCTCGACTTCGAGGTACTTTCGGCACGCACTGTGGACCTCCGCCATCGTGGGCGGAACGACGTTCGAGATGGCGACACCGGTTATGTCGTGGAGGTGGAGACCGGAGTACTCGAACAGCTCGCGAAGGAGCATTCCGTACTCATCAGCCGTGCGCCCGAGCTGCGTTCGGATCCGCCAGTCGGCGACGAGCGAGTCGCCCCGGTACACGCCGACCGTCATATTCGTATTCCCGACGTCTATGGCAAGAAGCATGGGTCGATATTAGCACACGATTCCGGTCCCGGTCAATCGACCGGGCGAACTCGGTAGGAGGGATTTGCCGGGATGATTGTGCCCGGTAATCCCGAACGCAACGCGCCGACCTTCGGGATTACCGGGCACAATCATCCCGGCAAATCCCTCCTACAGGAACAGCTCTTTGAGGATGAATGGAATCAGGAAAAGCAGGTTGTAGGCTTCGGCGGCTACCGACGCCTTGAGATGCTCCGTGACGAAGGCAGGCTTGTACCCCTTAGGCCACTTGGGAAGCCATCTGGGGATCTCCTTCATATACTCCACATACGGCTCGCCGTATCGCGCCAGCAGATACAGCTCCTCAAACCGCACGACGAACGTGAACGTCAGCATGCATACAAGTAGCATGACGGGCACGAGCCACAGCAGACCTGAGGCAACGACCAGCCCGATGCAGATCAGCGTGTTGCCGATGTATATGGGATTGCGCATCAGCGCATACGGGCCTGTGCTCGTCAGGCTCATCCCGACTTTGAGCCGAAAGTGAAGATGCTGCTGGGCCCAGATTCTTATCCACAGACCCACCGCGAATATGAGTGATCCTGCGACCCATGCGGCCAACTCGTTCCGGTATTCGCCGCCTCGCCAGAAGATGGCGAAGATCACCGGCAGGCCGACGAGCAGGCCGCGATTCCTGTAAGCCAATTTGAGAAACGGCGGCACCGGTTCCTTGCGTTCGGTGCGCTTGATTGTCGAGTTGTCGCTGGTCATATTCGCTGGTGGTCGCTTTCTGGTAACATTCGAGGCGATCATCGCCTGGGAAACCATTCGTCAAGCCGTGGTGTGAATCCTCTGTGCTTCCTTGAGAATCCCGGTTCGAGCGGGTCACAAATCTGCCCGAACCAGCTCTTTCGACAGCAAAAAGCCCGCTCCGAAATCTCGGAGCGGGCTTTCGTTGTTCACTATTCGATCCGGTGTGTGGTCTGCATTCCGCATTCCACATTCCGCATTCGCTACACCGCTGCGGGCTCGATCTTCTCGGCCTTCTTGAAGGTGACCTTGCCATCCTCGAGTTCGGCCACGATGGTATCACCATCGCTGAACCGGCCGAGCAGGATCTCCTCGCTCAGCGGATCTTCGATCACTCTCTGGACCGCCCTGCGCAGAGGTCGAGCGCCGAACGCCGGGTCGAAACCCTCCTTGGCCAGGACTTCCTTCACGTCGTCCGAGGTCTCAAGGCTCATGCCCTGAGCCTTGAGCTGCACGCCGACTCTGCTCAGCATCAGATCGACGATCTGCAGAATCTGCTGCGAAGTCAGGGAATGGAACACCATGACCTCGTCCACGCGGTTCAGGAACTCGGGCCGGAAGACTTTCTTCATCTCCTCGATCACGCGGTTCTTCATGCCCTCGTACGCCCGCGCGTCCTCGTCCATCTTCCTCGCCGACCGGAAGCCGATGGCGTCGCCGCCGCTAATCTGTGCAGCGCCGATGTTCGAGGTCATGATGATGACCGTGTTCTTGAAGTCGATGATTCTGCCCTGCGAGTCAGTCAGACGTCCGTCCTCCATGACCTGCAGGAGGATGTTGAACACCTCGGGATGCGCTTTCTCGATCTCATCGAGCAGCACGACCGAGTACGGCTGGCGACGGACCGCTTCTGTAAGCTGACCGCCATCTTCGTACCCGACGTATCCCGGAGGAGCGCCGACCAATCTCGATACCGCGAACCGCTCCATGTATTCCGACATGTCTATGCGGATCAGGTTGTCTTCGTTGTTGAACAGGAACGCCGACAGCGCCCTTGCAAGCTCGGTCTTGCCGACACCGGTCGGGCCGAGGAAGACGAATGAACCCATCGGTCTCTTCGGATCCTTCAGACCGGACCTCGCTCGGCGGATCGCTCTCGAAACAGCCTCGATCGCCTCGTCCTGGCCGATGATGCGTTCGTGCAGCGACTGCTCCATGTTGAGCAGCTTCGCGGTCTCAGCTTCGACCAGCCTGGAAACCGGGATTCCGGTCCAACTGAAGACGATGTGAGCGATCTCATCCTCGGTGACGACGGGCTCGTCCTTTTCCTTGCTGTCCTGCCACGCCTGGTCGAGATCGCGGATCTTGTCCGAAAGGAACCGCTCCTGAGCTTGAAGCTCGATCGCGCGGTCGTACTGATACGTCGTTGGCAGCGATTCGAGTTCCTGTGTCACGTTGTGAAGCTCCGTCTTGGCCGTTCGAAGCTCCGTGGGCGGAAGAGACCGCTGCAGTCGAACCCTTGATGCGGCCTCGTCGATCAGGTCGATCGCCTTGTCCGGCAGGCACCTGTCGGTGATGTATCGGTCGGCCAGGTGAGCCGCTGCGAAGAGAGCGTCGTCCCTGATCTTCACACTGTGGTGCGTCTCATATCTGTCCCTCAGTCCCTTGAGGATCTCTATCGCTTCCTCGACGGAAGGTTCGCGTACCTGGACGGGCTGGAATCGGCGTTCGAGAGCGGCATCGCGCTCGATGTACTTTCGGAACTCGTCCATCGTGGTCGCGCCGATGCACTGCAGCTCGCCGCGAGCGAGTGCGGGCTTCATAATGTTGGAAGCGTCGATCGCGCCTTCGGCCGCGCCCGCTCCGACGAGCGTGTGCAGCTCATCGATGAAGAGGATCACTTCACCGCTGGCCTTGCGCACTTCGTCCATGACGCGCTTCATCCGCTCTTCGAACTCGCCGCGATACTTCGTGCCGGCGACCACGCCCGCGAGGTCGAGCGACACAATGCGCTTGTCCTTGAGCATCTCGGGGATGTCGCCGGACGTGATGCGCTGTGCCAGTCCCTCGGCGATGGCGGTCTTGCCGACTCCGGGCTCACCGATGAGGACCGGGTTGTTCTTCGTCCGCCTGCTGAGTATCTGGATGACGCGTTCGATCTCCGTGTTTCTGCCGACGACCGGATCGAGCTTGTCCTGCTTGGCCATCTCGGTCAGGTCGCGACCGAATTCGTCGAGCGTTGGTGTGCGCGACCGTGTCTTGGTGGTCTGCATCGTCGTATCGTTATCTTGAAGGCTCATTACTTCTCGCCTGGTTCGTTCGAGATCCACACCGAGCTTCGCCAGAACGCGAGCCGCCAAGCCTTCACCTTCACGGATCAGGCCCAGTAGCAGGTGTTCGGTGCCGATGTAGTTGTTGTTCAGTTGTCGGGCTTCGTCATAGGCCAGGTCGATGACCCGCTTGGCTCGCGGTGTCAACTGCATGTCCTGACCGAGTCGACCGTCGCCCCTGGTGACCTGCCGCTCGACTTCGGATCGGATGCGATTCAGACTCACGCCCATCCGGTCGAGTATCCGGGCCGCCACGCTGTCGTTCTCGCGGACCAGGCCCAGAAGCAGATGCTCAGTGGTGACGAAGTTCTCGCCGAGTCTTCCGGCTTCTTCTTGAGCGAAGAAGATGACTCTGCGCGCCCTCTCGGTAAACCTCTGCCACATTCCGCCGTCCCTCCTTTTCGCTGGAATGGTATTGCACTATCGGAACCCGTAGGGGAGGCCTTCAACGGCCTCCTGCGTGTCGGGCGGGCGTTGAAGCCCGCCCCTACGGCCATATCGTTCCGGGCGGGCGTTGAAGCCCGCCCCTACGGGTTATGCTCTATCTGTATGACGTTCGGAATGCAAGACTGGTTCTCAGTTTTCTTCCGGGAGCGTCAGTTGACCGGCTTCCTCTTTTTCACTTAGTTTCGCGCGGATCAACTTCGCGCGCCTTGTGTCATCGCTGACACTACTCGTCGCTCCCAAGTGCGTGGAGACGAGCAGCTCGTTGAAATCTTTCAAAGACAGATCGTCGGAGAGCCCGAGCGCCGATGCCAGACGCAGGATCGACAAGCACATCGCGGCGTCCCGACTGCTCAGGCTTCGGGACTCCATTACCTTGTCCCGGGCCTTCTGCACGGCGTACAGCAACTCGCCGTCCCGTGCCAGGCCGCGCCTCACGCTTCTCTCCCTGGCTATGAGGTGATCGGCGGCCGCGCGTACCCTCGATGCTATCTCCTTCTCGGAGTAGCCGATCGTCGTCACGTTCGAAACCTGATACAAATATCCGATCGCGTCGGTTCCCTCGCCGAACAGCCCGCGAACGGACGTCTTCAACTCGGCGGCCGCTGTCAGAGTATCGGTCGCCTCACGGGTGAACCCCAGCCCGGCAAGGTGCATCAGCACCGAAAGCCGCAGACCGGTTCCGATGTTCCCCAGTGAACTTGTCAGGTATCCATAATTATCGGCACGCGCGTACCTGATCTTTCCGCTTAAGAATGCATCAAACTCTCTGGCCATGTGCAGGGCGGTCATCGGTTGCAGCCCCGGCAGGATGCACTGGACCCTCAAATGGTCCTCTTCGTTCACCATAAGGCTGAGAGTGCCCGACTCGTTGACCACCACCAGGCGGTGGTTTCCGCTGCTGACGTGCTGCCTGCTCGCGACATGCGCATCCACGAGGGTCGCGCGTTCGAATCCCGACATACGCTCGGGATGGATGGTTCTCAACTTACCGAATCGTCCTTCGGAACCATGGACTGCGTGCGAGACAATCTCTGACACGCGCCTGAGATCGGCGTCCTTCATCCGGGAAGGGAACGGTATACCCTCCACATTTCGGGCCAGACGCGCACGAGTGGACAGTACGACGTCTTCCGCGGGTCCCTCATTGCTGACCCACGCGGGGAACGGTGTACTACTATGTACCCTCTGCGCCTGCATTTTCACCCTGGTTTCCCATGGCCGGGAACGTACCCGTGCAACTCAGCTATCAGCTCATCGACCTGATCCCTGAACGCGATGTAGCACATGCAGCATCCCAGCGTACCCGTCGTCCGCGCTTCCTCTATAGTATTGCCGCAACCGGGGCAAACCTTTGTTCGGCTTGATTGGTCATCGGAGAAGGAATCCTCCGCCAGCGTGGACTGCACCAGATCGGTCAAAGTCAGCCCCTTGTCGCCGAACCGGACCCTCTCGCGGTTTTCGGTGCAAGAAGCGCACAGACGGTGCTCCTGTCGGGTCTGTCCACCGACTACCCTGCTGACCGTGAACTCCGCAGGGTTGCTGCGGCACGACTCGCAGAGCCTTGCACGCATCAGATCGGTACGCCTTCTGTCTTTGTCAAGGTACGGAACGCCGCTATCAGCCGGTTGGTCATCTCGCCGGGTCGGCCGTCGCCGATCGTTCGTCCATCCACCTTCACCGCCGGGATCACCTCGGCGGCGGTGCCTGTCAGGAAGCATTCGTCACAGGTGTAGACGTCGAACAGCGTGAAAAGCTTTTCTTTCACTTTGATGCCCATGTCGCGGGCTATCTGCATCACTGTGTTCCGAGTGATGCCTTCCAGGATGCCGGCATACGACGGCGGCGTGGCGATCTTCCCGTCCTTGATGATGAAGATGTTGTCGCCGGTCGCCTCCGCCACGTAGCCCTGGATGTTCAGCATCAGGCCCTCGCCGGCGCCGACTCGGTTGGCCTCCAGCTTGGCCTGAATGTTCGCGACGTACTTGCCCAGCGACTTGATCCTCGGTTCGAGCGACTGAGCGGGGCATACGCGTGTTGACACGGTCACCACATGCAGGCCCACGTGGTACATCTCTTCGGGGTACAGGGAGAGCTTGTCGGTCATGATGATGACCGTCGCTTCCCCGCATACGCGAGGATCGAGCCCGAGACCTACGCCTCTGGTGATCGTGATGCGGATGTAACCATCTGTTATCCCATTCTTGCGCAGGGTTGAGAGAACGGCCTCGATCATCTCCTCGTGAGTGATCGGCAGGTCGATCATCAGTGCGTGCGCGGAATGATACAGACGGTCGATGTGCTCGTGGAGCTTCCACACCTTGCCGGAGTAGACCCTGATACCCTCGAAGGCACCGTCACCGTACAGCAGTCCGTGATCGTATACGGTAATCTTGGCATCCTCGATCGGGACGTGTTTTCCATTGATATAGACTACCGGGCTCATCTCTTCCCCCCTGGAATCCAGTATGAAAAGTATATCATAGCACCCGCCCCGACCGCAACTCGCAATGATGCCGGTTCGCGGCGGAATGGCTGATGGTGGATGGTTAATGGCGGATGGCAGAACGGCAGAGGGGAATGGCTCTTGTGGGAGCAGCTTCCTAGCTGCGAACAGTGGCATCGCAGCTAGGAAGCTGCTCCTACAAGAGCCATCCCCCATGAACCATCAACCATTCCCCATCCGCCCTACGCCCAGAACGCCTCGCCGGGCTTCTGGGTGATGACCTGATGCTTTAGGAACGAGACCGCTTTCTCGAAGCCTTCCTTCTGCGACATCAGGCTGTCCTCGTGCTCGATCGAGAGAACCCAGTCGTAGCCGACCATCCGCAGGGCGCTGATCATATCCTTCCAGACGTCCGGACCGTGGCCGTAGCCGATCGTGCGGAAGATCCACGAGCGGTTGATCTCGTCGGTGTAGTTCTTCGTGTCGAGCACGCCGTTGACCTTGGTATTGATGTCGTCGATCTTGCAGTCCTTGGCATGGAAGTGGTAGATCGCGTCGCCGAGCTTCCGGATCGCGTTCACCGGGTCGATCCCCTGCCAGAAGAGATGGCTCGGATCGAAGTTCGCGCCGAGCGCATCACCGCAGGCGTTGCGGAGCTTGAGGAGCGTCTCAGGGTTGTAGACGACGAACCCCGGATGCATCTCGAAGCAGACCTTGACGCCGTGCTCCTTCGCGAACTTGGCCTCTTTCCGCCAGTAGGGGATGACCTTGCGCTTCCACTGCCAGTCGAGGATCTCCGAGAAGTCGGTCGGCCACGGGCAGGTGACCCAGTTCGGGGATTTCGCGTGCGGCGAATCGCCGGGGCAGCCGGAGAAGTTGACGACCCGCTCGATCCCCAGCTTCTGGGCCAGCTCGACCGTCTGGCGGTGGATGTCGTGATTCTCCTCCGCGTATTGCCTGTTCGGATGCAGCGGGTTGCCGTGACACGACAGGGCGCTGATCACCAGGCCGCGAGACTCGATCGTTTTGAGGAACTTCTTGCGTTCCGCCTCACTGCCGAGGAGCTTCTCCATGTTGCAGTGCGCGTTGCCGGGATAGTTGCCGGTCCCGATCTCGACTGCCTCGACTCCGACCGAGGCGACGTAGTCGAGGGTCTCCTCCAGCTTCATGTCGCTGAATGCTACCGTAAAAACGCCGATTTTCACTTTCATACCTCCTTCTTGAACACAGATCACACAGATGGCAGAGGATGACACAGAAAGAATTCATCAGGAAGCCAGGAAGGCAGGAAGGGAATGGGAGAATCGGAGACTCCGGATCCCCTATTCTCCCTTTCCCCCATTCTCCTGTTCCTGGCTTCCTTACTTCCTGGTTTCCTGATAACGAACTCATCCGTGAAATCTGTGTTTCATCTGTGCTATCTGTGTTCTACTTGAGCCTTACTTCCTTGCCGGTCTCGGCGGACTTGTAGATCGCGTTCAGGATGCGCACTACCTCGAGGCCGTGCTCGCCGGTCGAGATCGGTGTCTTGCCGTTCACCAGGCAGTCTATCCAGTGGCGAATCTCCATCTCGTGGCCCGAGACATTGGGGAAGCCCGGGGTGATGTCCGCGATCGCGCCGTGCATATCCTTGTAGACGCGGAACGGCTCTACGTCCGCGCCACCCTTGGTGCCGATCAGGTTGGTGAAGATGAGATCCTTCTCGATGTGGGAAGCCCAACTCGCCTCGAGCATGAGCGACGCACCGGTATCGAGCTTGATGAACCCACACGCCAGGTCCTCGACATCGCATGTGCCCCCCGACTCGGAGGTACCCCAGTCGCCCATTCCCTCACCCTTGCAGCCGAACTCAGAGTAGGTCGAGCCGGTGACCGACACGGCCTTCGGGTTGCCCATCAGCCACAGAGCCAGGTCGAGTACATGGACGCCGATGTCGATCAGCGGGCCGCCGCCTGACTTGGCCTTCTGGGTGAACCAGCTCCCCATGCCGGGGATTCCCTTGCGGCGGATCCATCCGGTCTTGCCGAAGTAGATATCGCCGAGTTCACCGTCCTCGATGAACTTCTTGAGGATCTGGGTGTCGCCGCGGAATCTGTTGTTGAAGGCGGTCATGAACAGCTTCTTCGCCTTCTTGGAGGCCTCGACCATCGCCTCGCCGTCTTTGGGATTGATGCAGAGTGGCTTCTCGCAGATGACGTGCTTGCCGGCCTCGAACGCGGCGATTGCCATCTGCGCATGGAGGTAGTTCGGCACGCAGATGCTGACCGCGTCGATCTCGGCCAGCTGCAGCATCTTCCTGTAGTCCTTGAAGGTGTGCGGGACTGCGTACTGGGACGCCGCCCACTGCACGCGCTCATCGATGAGGTCACAGGCCGCTACGACCTTTACCTCGGGGCACTTCGCGTAGGCCCCGAGATGGACGCGCGCGATGCTTCCGACTCCGATGATGCCGACGTTCACTTTCTCGAGCTTGCTCTTCGACTTCGCTGCCAACTTCGATCTCCTTGTCCGCTGCCTGCCATGAAGATATCACATGTAGCCTAGCCCCTTGTGGGCGTACAAGACGGGGACAAGCCCCTAGGCTACCATGCTAACCCGCCGGCAGGCGCTTGAAATACAAATAAAAGGCCTTTCAGCCATCGAATCCGGGGGCATTTTAGCACAACACAATGGCGGTGTCCAGACGGAGTGGATGGCGAAACAGGCGGGAACGGGAGGGCGAGGCTCCGTCCGAGCCGTATGCTTCGGTAGCGCCACCTCGTTCTGCTGCCGAAGCATACGGCTCGGACGAAGCCTCGCCCTCCCAGTCGGCGGAGGCCGACTTCGTGCCTTCGTTGCCGCGATTTCAATCGCCTGGCAGAAACCGGTGGATCAGCGCAGAGGCCGCGAGGGAAATGAGAATGACTCCGGCGAGGATGCCTGTCGGGATCTCGAGTCCGCCGATGAGCGAGGCTGAGGTCACGAGGACGGCTGCCTGTGCGATCAGAACCAGGCACGCCGCTGCGACCCACGCGCTGTCGAAAACAGCGAGGCCTGTGATCGCAGACAACGCTCGCGATGCCCTGGTTCGGTGATCCGCTGCAAAGACGATTGAGCCGAGCATCAGGAATGCGGCCAGGCAGTAGACAGGTGGCAGAGCGGTCCGCTGCGTTATCCAGCCGCATACGATTCCGCCTGCGAGTGGAACCGCCAGCGCTCGAAGGAGCCGCGCCCGACTGCGTGCCAGCAGCCGCACCTCACGAGTTGTCAGCGCACATACTCTCTCCGCCGTGGACAGCATCACTCAGCCCTCCCGGGTTCCGACTGGGCGATCAGTTCCTCGAGCACCACGTCCAATCCTTTGGGGCGCAGGCGCACGGCGGCGGCGCTGGCCGGATATCTCGCGCACGAGTTCAGCCGGCCTCGAATCAGGGCTCATCTCGACTACCAGCGATCCGTCCTGCTCGCCCATTGTGATCGCTCGCTTCTCGGCCCATGCGCCTCTCCCGCCGGGCCTCTTGAGCCCGATCGGCTTGATGACCACCGCCTCCGGTCCGACCATGCTCCGAAGCTTGCTGATCGTGCCGTCCGCGAGCGTTCGGCCCCTGTTCAGGATGGTGATCCGGTCGCACAGTTCGGCGTCGTCCGGACGCGAGGTGGCGATGACGATCGTCTTGTGCTCGATCGACTTCAACATGAGCAGGTGGTTCCAGACGCGCTCCCGGACGATGTTGTCGAGGCCGGACATCGGCTCGTCGAGGAGCAGGACAGCGGACGGGGAGAGAAGGACTCGGGCCAGCTCGACCTGCTTGCGCAATCCCGATGGCAGTGTGGAGGCCTGGGAGTCCCGTGCTGAATCGAGATCGAGCAAAGCGAGCGTCTCCCTCACGAGGCCTCGGCGCTTCGGCCTCGGGATGCCATAAAGTATGGCGTGAAGGTTGAGTATCTCCAGCGGGGTGAACGACTCGTCCAGGGCCGGGTCAGCGAACGATATGGCAGCCTTTCCGTCGGTGCAGGAGATCGTACCGGAGTCCGGCGTCTCGATCCCCGCGACCATTCGAAGGAGTGTGCTCTTCCCAGAGCCGGTGGGCCCGAAGACGCCGCAGACTTCCCCTCGCAGGGCCGTGATAGACACCTTATCGAGCGCGGCGACGTGGCCGTACCGCTTGCTCAGGTTCTCAGCTCTGACTCGCTCTTGCATGAGGAACACCCATGGGGGCGAAGCATTGGCTGCTGATATCGCACAGAACGCTGATCATCGATGGGCCAATGCTTCGCCCCTACTCTGTTGTGCGTACCATACCGACAGATTATATCACGGCTTCGGATGGACCGGCAATCGCTTCGGGTGCAAGAAAGAGTTCACGATCGTTGATACTGCAACCCACCGGCTGTCATTCTGAGCGTAGTGAAGAATCTGTCTGCGCACGGCCAGATTCTTCACTACGCTCAGAATGACAGCCGGTAACCCTGATCGTGAATTCTTACGGGAGCAAGAAGAAAGCCCGGGGCCATTCGACCCCGGGCACGGTGCTGCGAAATCTAAAGTCTCACATCTATGATGGCGCTCACACCGACGCCGGACACGCGCTTCAGGTCCTTAACTACGTCCTTCGACTCGACCGGGACCAGCACCTTGACGCGGAACATCTTGCCGTTCACGTTGGTCTCGAGCTGTGCGACGGCTTTGACCTTGTCCACCAGGTGAGCCGGGCCGCTGATCTGCGCCGCGCCCGCATATCCGCCCTGTCCGACGCTGATGATCGGCACGACCGCCGTCCTGTCCTCCACGCCGACGCCCTTGTTGGCGGTCAGCTTGTTGATGGCCTTGTTGATATCGTCGCCGAACCTATCTACGAGCAGGACGATTCCCGCTCCCTTCAGGATGTCGCCGATGCCGGCCCGTACCGGGGCGACGGTCGCGAGTGACGCGGCCATCAAGACTACGGCAAGCACCAGTGTGATCTTTCTTCGTCTGTTCTTCATGTTAGCTTCCTCCTGATCTCGACTCGACATGGTTATTATCGGTATCCGGCGCCGATCCTGGAATGGCCCGGGTAGACTCATCTGTACGTCAGTGTATACGATGGAGGGAAGCCTGGGGTTTCGTTTTGGAGTGCGGAAGGGAGGGCGAGGCTCCGTCCGAGCCTGGTTGGGTGGCTCGGACGGAGCCTCGCCCTCCCTTCCGCACTCCAAAGAAAAAACCCCGCCTCGAGAAGCTCGAGGCGGGGTTTGTAGCAACTTCAGGTTCGCGTCAGGTCCTAGAACTTGACGGCGAACTGTGCAGTAGCAACTCCACCGTGGAAGTTGTTGCTTACTCCGTACGGAGTCAGTGTTCCATCCTCGTACTCAACAATCTGGTAGAGGAGTTTCATGCTCGCGTTCGGGTTGAACGTGTGGCCGAGACCGAGGGAGATGTATCTCTCCTCAGTGTCGGTTGTTCCGGCCCCCGTCGGCTCCCATGTTACCTGCTCGAAACCAAGATCAACCGTGTTGGAGCTGGTCAGTCCGTACTTCAGACCGGCCTTCCAGTAGGTGATCTTGTCCAGGGCGTTGGCAGCAACGCCGACGGTTCTGCCCTGCGTGGTCGCAGTGCGGCCGTCAACGCTGAGTCCGGCTGTGTCGTCGTTGGGATCGAGCCACTGGCCCTCAGCCGACAGCGAGATGTTGTCGGTCAGCGCATAGGTCAGATTTGCCATCGGACCCTTGACGTTGACCAGGTTCGCCGCTGCGCCGAGTCTTGACCAGTTACCAGGAGCGTCGTAGTTCTGCTCGATGTCGGAGTATCCGCCCTTGATGCCGAGGCTGCCGGCCTGGAATGCCAAACTCGCGTTCCATGCCGTGTTGTCGTTATCCAGATCGGCCGCAAACAGGCCGTTGAGCGTATCATCCGGACTCGTCTGAGCCCACTCGCCCATCAGCCCGATGCTGCCGAACATGAGGTTGATATCAGCTCCCATGACGTCGGTCGTGGCATTGACACCACCGACGCCAACGCCCGCCTGGTACCAGGTCAGGCCCAAGCCACCATCGGCCGTGATGCCGATGACCGCACGAGCGCCACCGATCTGGCTGACGTCGACGCCACCGGCGCCGCCGAGCAGCAGATCCGGGGTGATCAGGTCAGCAATGACGTTGTCGCCGACCTTCGCCGCGAACGCGGTGAGCGAGATCTTGCTCCAGTTGAACATGATGTTGCCACCGTCTAGCACGAAGTTGCCGTCGTCCAGCTTGCTCACGTAGGTGTAGCTGTCCGTATCGACGAGCTTCAGTGTCAGAGGTGTCAACTGGAACGGGAACCGACCAACAGTCACCTCGCCCTGGCCCAGAGGTCCGAGCTTCATAGCTGTGTTCAGCGTGAGCTTCCACAGTGTGAAGTCATCGACTCCCGGAAGAGCGAAGTCCTGCAGGTAGTTACCTGCCGCGATCTGCGCATCCACGGATGTGTTCTCAGCGACCTTCCCAACGATTCCGAGCTGGAAGTCGTTGAAGAAGGAGGAGTTGGAGAGCGGATTGTCCCGCTCATTGGGATTGCCGTTGTTGCCGATGAGTCTGGCATCTTTGTCGAAAGTGGGCCGGACGGGTCCGTTGGCCACTTCGCCGCGGACGATCAAGCTCGTGTCGGCATTGATCTTGACACGGGCCTGTTCCTCTTCGATGATACCGACTCTCTCGGTCAGCGCATTCAGGTCTCTGCGAACGCTTTCGACCTGAACGCCCAGGGAGGCTAGCTCATCCTGGAACTCATCCATCATCTTCTGGATGGATGCAAGCTGCTCTGCACCGACTCCGGGCTCGCCCTTGTCACCCTTGACTCCGGGTGCTCCAGCGTCGCCCTTGTCGCCCTTCATTCCCTGACTAGTGCTATCACTCGGCATCATGTCGATGATGACCGGGATGGCCTTGGCGAGGGCCTCAGCGAACTCGTATCGGGTCATTGCGCGCTTGCCGCCGAACGTACCGTCAGGGTATCCCTGAATGATCCCCTGATCAACCAGTTCCTGTACTGCGTCATATGCCCAGTGATCAGGCGGGACATCGGGGAATTCCTGCGCGAACGCGACGGTGCCCAGTCCGAGCAGAAGTGCAGCGATCATAACGAACGCTACTTTGTTCATGTTCATCCTCCTTGAATGTAACTAACGTCACTTCTGGCCGGAGGCGTCTCTGCTTCTCTCGTCTGTGGCATCTGCGCGAGTATCCATGTTTCCTCTGCATCAACCACGTTCAGATCGAAGCGTCTTCCCTCCAGCCTATGCTATCACCGCGCAAGATCACAGGCCATTCAAGGTGTTTGTCACCTCCTTTCAACCTTGTGCCGCGCGATGTGATAGTCCGATTGCCAGGCATCCTAGCAAATATACCAGGTATTGTCAAGTTCCTGGATGAGAAAGTTTCTCTAGAATCTTTGTACAACCCTGCTTCCTGTTTTTCCTCCTTGAAGTTTGCAGGACTGCGTACAAGCTCATGCTAAGCCGCTGAGGTCTTATACGCCCACCACTTCCGGAAGGTTACAGAAATTCTGCAACGCGAAAAACCATCATCGCCCGCATGTCCGACAGTCATTACCCATGCATCTGGAAAGGAAAACGCGGCGAGTAAGCAGTGGTTGGGTGCTATTCAGGGCGAACGCCACGAGGTTCCGTAGGAGGGATTTGCCGGGATGGCTTGTGTCCGTAATCCCTCTTACGGAACCTAGTGGCGTTCGCCCTGGGGGTGCTATTTCCTGAGGTATTCTTCGGCGAGGATGACCGCAGCGAGGTCATCGATCGGCCTGTTCGGGGTGAGCAGACCTCGCGGGACGAGGCGAAGGAGTCCCCTCGGCGGGTTCTCCTCGAAGAAGCGGGCGCGGGCCTTGAGGGTGGAGTTCGTTTCGTCTACGAATTCGATCGGCAGCGAGCCGGAACACTCGCGCAATCTGTCGGCGAACCCTTGCACCCGGGTCCCATTCCCTACGATGATCGTGTTGGGGGAGTAGCGAGCTATCAACTCGGCGAGAAGCTCGAGCAATCGGTCGGGCGTCAGGATCGCTCTGTGCAGCGAGTTCTCGCCGTCCATGACCGCCACACCGCACTTCTCACGGCCCGGGTCTATCGAAATGAGTACACTCATCAGAGGTCCTCGACACGGAAATCGAGATCCAGCGGTCCGGCGGACCATGTATCCTGGCGTGCGATGGCTTTGAGGGTCACCGGCTTCCCGCGGCTCTTCACCTGGTTCACCATGTCGAGGAGTTGGTCCGGAGAGATCGCTCCGACGGCCGGCTGATCCTGTTCTTCATCGAAGTAGGGGATCACGCCCCGGGCTACCGCCGCCTTGCGTACATCGGAACGCAGGAAACTGATCACCTGGCCGAGGATTTGTCCTTGAGAAGTGCGGCCGTCCATGGGAGTCTTCGCGACGTCCTGGCCCTTCCAGTAGATGAGGCGGTTGTAGTTGGGCACAAACTCCACGAGTGCCTGCTCGCCCTCGACCGTGTTCCCGATCGAGACGACGCGCAGGACGACGCTGCCCGATCCGGTGGACAACTGGTCTACGAGCGCATCTATACTCGTTGCTTCGGTGACTGTCTGCTCCTTCGAACCCTCGGTCCCCGTGATCTTCTTTGTGATTATCTCGACCGCCCTGCCGTTGTCGCCGATCCGAGCGCCCTTCTCCCGTGCGGACTTGTCCGCTTCCTCGAGCACTCTGAGCACCTCCGCGCGGACCTTCGCCCTGGGTTGGGTGCAGTCGATCGCCGCTCGGGAAAGCTCCTGGTTGGACTGGAAGATGATGGTCCGCTGGCGAAGTGCGATGTACCGCTGGTACTTCGAGACCGCCTCACCCATCTCAGCCGCGACTATTCCTATCCCGCTGGTGAGGTTGGCTCGCTGCTCCTCCAAGACTGCGATGGCCCGGCGCTGTCTCGCAATATCCTTCTTACGCGCCGCTATGTCCGTGGACGCAGACGCGAGAGCCGCCTCGCTGCGAACGAGCTTGAGGCGCGACTGCTGGAGGTTCGTCGAAATGCGAGTCACCTCGCCGATGAGACTGTCGCGCTGTTTGATGGCCTGCTTCGCGTCGGCGCTCGCCTTATCGGCGGTCCGGCGGGCGGCTTCGTACTTCTGCATCACCGTGTCGCGCTCGCGGAGGATATCCTCGCCTTCGAGCATGAGGAGTCGGACCCTCTGACTGATAGCTGCCATGAACCCGATGGTGAAGATGGCGATCAACATCCCGGTGATCGTCGTGAAAACGATAGCGGTATGTCTGGGACGCAAGCCGAAAAGGCTGAGCCGTCGCTTGCCCAAGCGCCTGCCCAGCAGATCACCCCAGTACGCTATGAAGCCGCACATGCCGATGAAGACGGCGGCTGCCAGAATCGTTCGCCAAGTCATGGTCAATAAACGGTGAGCAGTGCACCACAGCCGGTCCGTAGGGGCGATCCTTCAACGGTCGCCCGGTCTACGAGTAATGGTTGAGTAGTCATCCGCAGACCGGGCGACCGTTGAAGGATCGCCCCTACGGACCGGCTGTGATCTCACTTAGCCGCCCTCATGATAAGAAATGCGCCTACGACCGCGCAGGCGGCTGTCGGTGCGAAACTTGCGAGAACCGGCGAGACCGCTCCGTTTCGCCCCAGGATGGTCATGTAGTGCATGAGTATCCAGTACGCGAAGATGATCACGATCGAGAGCCCGAGGCCCGTCGCCGAGCTGCTTCGATGCGGTCGAAGGCCGAGCGGCGCGCCGATCAGCGCGAAGACGAGAGTAGTGAGCGGCATCGCGATCTTCTGGTAGAGGCTGACCTCGAACGCCGCCACGTCGGTTCCCTGCTGGGTGAGCATGTTGATGTAGCTCCTGAGTTGTCGGAAGCTCATCTCGTTGTCCCTTTTCTGGAAGAGCGCGATCTGCTCGGGCGTCTTGTCGATCCGAGTCTGGCGGGCCTGAGTGCCTCGGAACTCGGTCACCCAGGTCGGCTTGGTGCCCAGCGTCTTGATGTACCCGTCCCTGAACTCCCAATTATTCGTGCCGAGCCATTTCGCCTGCTCACCATAGATAAAAGCCGTCGGTTTGTTGCCAACATACTGAGTCAGCGCGACCCTCCGAAGCGTGCCGGTGGATAGATCGAATCCTCCCTGCACGAAGAAAACGCTGTTCGTCACGCCATTGTCCGCATCTATCACGAAGAACGGCTTGTCGCTCGACAACGGCTCATTCTTGATCTCCTGTAGGATCTGCTGGTGCCGGTGCGTTGCAGAAGGCGCTACATACTCGTTCAGCACGAAGCTCGCGGCCGTGACCACGACTGCCATCACGATCACCGGCAGCACGATCCGGTACATGCTGACTCCGCCTGCGAAGAGCGCAACCGTCTCACTGTCGCTGGAGAGCCTGCCGAACCCGAGCAGGGTCGCCAGCAGCATCGACATCGGCAGAGTGACCACCACGAGCGCCGGGAGGTTCAACGCGACCAGTTCGCCCGCTCGCCAGACCGATGCGTGGTATTCGGCGAGAAGCTCGGTTATCTGGAACAGCTCCTTGCCGGCGAACATCAGGCTGGTGAACGCGGCAACGCCGAATACGAACGGGCCGACCAACTCGGTAAGGATGTGGCGGTCGAGTATCTTCATGTCTGCTTACTGCTGGGCCATCCCCCCACGATGTTGGGGAGGGAGTTGGACTCCCTCCCCCTGCACTCACCGGGGCGTAGTGGCCGTGCCTCAGTGCCGGCCAGATGGTGTAGCAGGCCGGCACTGAGGCACGGCCACTACGTGACTCATACCTCGAATCGGTCGCCGAGGTAATACTTGCGGGCTATCGGATCGTTCGGAAGCTCCGAGGACACGCCGGAGGTCCTCACCTTACCGTCCGAAATGATGTACGCCCGGTCGGTGATCGCAAGGGTCTCGCGAACGTTGTGATCCGTGATGAGGATGCCGATGTTCTTCGCCTTCAACTCCCCGATGATGTCCTGGATGTCGTTGATGGCGATCGGGTCGACCCCTGTGAACGGCTCGTCGAGGAGCATGAACGCCGGGGACATCGCGAGAGTGCGCGCGATCTCCGCCCGGCGGCGCTCTCCGCCGGAAAGCATGTACCCCTTGTGATCCTTGACGTGTCGGATACGCAGTTCGTCGAGCAGCTCATCGAGTCGCGCCCAGCGCTCCTTCTTCGGCATTCCGGCGAGTTCGAGCACCAGCAGGATGTTCTCCGACACGGTCAACTTGCGGAATACAGATGCCTCCTGCGCGAGATAGCCGATTCCGTGACGCGCGCGCTGATACATCGGCATGCCGGTGATCTCACGGCCATCGAGGAACACCTTGCCGGACTCCGGGCGAACGAGGCCGACGATCATATAGAAGGTCGTCGTCTTGCCCGCGCCGTTAGGTCCGAGCAGGCCGACGATCTCACCGCGCTTGATGTCGAGCGATACATCGTCGACTACGCGCCGACCCTTGTAGGTCTTGACGAGGCTCTCGGTGGTGATCTGCGTCTCGGGTCCTATTTTGTGGCCCCCTCTTTGGGTTTGACCGAGAAGTCACCCTTCTTGACGCTAATCTTGGTCTTATTGAGGTAGATGGTGACGCTGCTGCCGGTGAGTGTCGCAGGCTGCTCCAGTTCCGGATCGACCAGCTTGACGACCGCGTTCCCGGTGAGCACTATGTTCTCATCGTCCCCACTGGCCGCCGGAGTGAACACCGCTTTGTCCGCGGTCGCGTGGATGAACCTGGTGGTCTTCTTGGCCTTATCGACCTGCCTGGCATGGATCAGGACATCGGTGGTCGCGGTTGCCTTCGCGATGACGAGCTTCTTCTCGACCTTCTTCAGGTCCGCTGAGATCGTCTTGGCGGTAATGAGCGCATCCTGGATCGTCTTGCCGCAGATCTCGCATTTCCACGGCTCCCCGGTGAGTTCCAGAGTCGCGCCGTTTGTCAGATCGATCTTCTCGTCACTGATCTCCATGTCGCCCGCAAGTCGGATTCCGCCGACCGCCATGCTTGCCGCCGAGGTGAACCCGACGTAGACGAAGAGCGCGCCGATGATAGCGGCGAGAGCGAGTGTCTTCTTCAAATCTTTCCTCACAGGATCGCCTCCGCGTCGCTGAGCTTTGCTTTCGTAAGCGCCGTGTCAGTCGTGATGCTCTGCGCCCGGATATGAATGCTTCCCTTGTCCATGCGCACCCCGCCCGTCCCGACGATCTTGTCCTCGCGGGGCATCCAGATCATCTGATCGGCGCTGGCGGTGGAGCCATCCGCGAGCGAAGTCACCTTCACGCCGCCGAAAGCCCGGACTTCCTTCTTGGCGCTGTCCGCCACGACCTTCGGCGCGACCATCCGGCTCGCGACCTTTCCGTCTTTATACAGACTGGCCGTGACATCGGTGAGTTCCACCCGCGCGGATCCCCCGGCCTCGTCGGCCGTAGCCGATTTGAAGCCGGCTTCCCAGAGCCGCTTGCCCTGGTCGTCGTCCCACGTGACCTTGGCGCCTTCGAACTTGGCCTCGGTCCTCGTTCGGTCGGGCGACGGCTTCTCTGTGAGCGTCCGAGCAGGGCTCTGCTTCGGAGGCGGCTTATGCCCACATCCGGCGGGAAGAATCGCTATGCAAACTGCTATGTGAATAAGCCGGGAGATCGTCCCGGCCCGTCGAATAGGCATCGTTTAGCCTCAGCTTGAGTTTACCATAGTCAATACCCGTTTGCAACCGACGCGCCCATGATGCCTTTACAACACAGGTGGTAACTGCTACAATCAGCGCAGGAACAAATGTGCGATTTGTAGCTCGGTGACCAGGATGGCCGTAGAGCGAGATAACAAGCTTCGGATTCTCGGAGTCGATCCGGGCCTCATCACGACCGGCTACGGCATGATCGAGGCTGTCGGCGACGATGCCCGCCTGCTCGAAGGCGGAGTCATCCGCGCCTCCACGAAGCTTCCGATCGAGCAGCGGCTCTCCACCATCTTCCACGGCATCCAGGAGCTGATCAAGGAGTTCCAGCCGGACGCGCTCTCGCTCGAAGAGGTCTACACTCACTACGAGCGGCCCAGAGTCGCGGTGTTGATGGGCCACGCGCGAGGGGTGATCTGTCTGGCCGGCGCGGTCAACCAGGTCCCGGTCTTCAGTTATGCGCCAACGCACATCAAGAGCTGCCTTACGGGGAACGGACGTGCGAGCAAGGAGCAGGTCGGCCGCATGGTGGGGCTGCGCCTCGGATTGAAGACCGTCCCTGAGCCTCTGGATGTGACCGACGCGCTGGCAATCGCCCTTTGTCATCTCGTGCGCCGAGGAAAACAGCAAACATGATCTCATACATCAGAGGAAGCACAGTCTTGCGAGGGGAGAGCGAAGTCATCATCTGGTCGGGCGGCATCGGGTACGAGGTCATGGCGCCGGCGACCGTGATGAAGACGCTGCTCAAGAAGACCGACGAGGAACGCCGCGATGTCATCCTGGTGACGTATCACTATTACGAAAACAACCAGTCGAGGATGGTCCCTCGGCTGGTCGGCTTCACCAACGACGTCGAGCGCGAGTTCTTCGAGATGTTCATCACCGTCGCGAACATGGGCCCGAAGACCGCTGTCCGGGCGCTGTCGAAGTCGTTCCACTCGATCGCGGAGTCGATCGAGGACGGCGACTACAAGGCGCTCTCGACGCTCCCCGGCATCGGTGAGAAGAAGGCCCGTCAGATCATAGCCACGCTCCAGGGCAAGGCGGGCAAGTTCGCCCTCATCCAGGACGAGGCGATCGCATCCGAGCCGCTGCCGAAGGAGGACATCGAGATCGACGCCGTCGATGTGCTCCTCCAACTCGGATACAAGCGCGTCGAGGCCCAGTCGATGGTCAAGCGCGCGTTCGAATCGGCCTCCCCGAAGCCGAAGAGTTCCGAGGAACTGATCCAGAAGATCTACGAACTCAAGCTGATGAAGTAGGCGGGCATGTTGTGGGCAGATACATCATATTTGCAGCGATGGCGATACTGATGACAACGCCGGTTCTCGGACAAACGCAGACGAGCTACGACGTAGTAATCGTCGGGGGGACACCTGGCGGAATCATGTCCGCCATCGCCGCCGCCCGAAACGGCTGTTCGGCGGTGATCCTGGAGCGACGCGCCCACATCGGCGGGCTTCCGGCCAACGGCCTCGGCGCGACTGATATCGCGACGCGCGGAGCGACCGGCGGCCTGTTTGCCGATTTCGTGGGCCGAGTCCGGAAGCACTACGTCGACACCTATGGCGCGGACTCCAAGCAGGTGGTCGACTGTAGCGACGGATACCGGTTCGAGCCGCATGTGGGCGAGCAGGTTTTCGAAGACGATGCTGGAGGAGCACAAAGACCGCATCACCGTTCTGCGCCAACGTCAGTTCGATGCCGAGCCCGCGAACGTCGCTCTTGTGGACGGTGGCCTGACTCAGATCACCATCACGAACCTTGAGACGAAGCAGCCGGAGTCGTACAGCGGCAAGGTTTTCATCGACGCCACGTACGAGGGCGACCTGGCCAGCCGCCGCCGGCGCCGATTTCCGAATCGGGCGGGAGGGGCAGAGCGAGTTCGATGAGCCGATGGCCGGCAAGCTCTACAAGCAGTGGGCCGGACCGATCGGTCCGGGCTCGACGGGTCTCGGCGACAATGCCGTGCAGGCGTACAATTATCGCCTGTGCCTCACCCGAGACCCGGAGAAGCGCGCTGCGATCACGAAACCGGCGACGTACAATCGGGACGAGTACGTTTCGCTGATAGACGATGTAAAGCTCAACCGATTTCCCGCTCCAGCCGATTCCAACAGGGTTGCGATGGCGTGGGACGGCATCGGCCGGGTGACCAACATGGTCCTGCTGCCCAATGGGAAGACTGACGGCAACAATCAACACGCCGCTTTCATCTCGACCGACCTGCCCGAGGAGAACTGGCCCTGGCCGACCGCCGGTTGGGATTGGCGCGACCGATTCGCCGGGCGTCTGAGGGACTACATCCTCGGCCTGCTCTGGTTCGCGCAGAACGATCACGGTCTGCCCGAGGACTACCGCTCGCGATGTCGGGAGTGGGGTCTGGCGAACGACGAGTATGTCGATAACGGCAACTTCCCCCGCCAGGCATACGTCCGCGAGGGCAGGCGGATCGTCGGAGAGCACCTGTTCACGGCGCACGATGCGCTTCCGGTCGAACAGGGCGCTCGACCGCCGGTGTATGCCGACAGCATCACCGCGAGCCACTACGCGCTCGATTCGCATGCGGTCCTGAAGCGCGAGCCGGGCAGGGCGCATCTCGACGGGTTCTTCAGCAAAGCGAGCGCGCCGTACACCGTGCCCTACGGGGTGATGATGCCGAAGAAGGTCGAGAACCTCTTGACGCCGGTGCCGGTGTCGGGGACGCATATCGGATTCAGCACCCTGCGCATGGAGCCGTGCTGGATGGCGCTCGGGGAGGCCGCCGGTACTGCGGCCGCAATCAGCGTAAGGGATTCCGTGACGCCGAGGAAGGTAGAGATCCGCAAGCTCCAGGAGAACCTGCTCGATCACGGCGCGGTGCTCATCTACTTCCGTGACGCATCGCCCGGCGATAAGCATTACAAGTCCCTGCAGATGCTTGCGCTCCGGGGCTTGTTTTCGGGCGAATGGAATGCTAAGCTGGGCGAGAAGATCGACGAGCAGACCGCCAACCGGTGGATCGAGAAGGCCGCAGCCGGTGCTCCAGAGGCGTACAAGTCGGGAGTCACCACCCGAGGCGAACTGCTCGAAATGATCCGCGGCGAAGACTACTAGTTCTTGCCGTGTCCTGGAAATGAACAGGAGATCGGAGGGTCTCATGAAGACGATCCAAGTGGAGATAACTGACAAACTGGCCGAGGAGCTGGACGCCATGCTGCGGGAAGGGTGGTTTCAGAACCAAGGGGAGGCCGTCCGTTTTGCCATTCTGCAGCTCGTGGAAACGCAGAAGCTCGCACTCCAGGAACGGTTTCAGCGAGAGGACATCACCTGGGCACTCGGCCAGAAGAACGTAGCCACATGAGAGAGAAGATCATCACAGGAGAAGACCCGGAAGAGACACAACAGAGTGCGGTCTGCGCCAATGCCTTGGAGGACGAGGACCGGCAGTCGTGGAACCTGCGGCCGCGGACGCTCGATGAATACATCGGCCAGATCGGTGTCGTCGACAGCATGCAGATCGCCATCACCGCCGCCCGCAACCGAAACGAGCCGCTCGATCACGTCCTACTCCACGGCTCGCCGGGCCTCGGGAAGACGACGCTCGCCCACATCATCGCCAGTGAGATGGGCGCGAGCATCATGGCGACATCCGGCCCCGCGATGGAGAAGCCCAAGGACGTCATGGGCATCCTCTCGAACCTCGAGGTCGGCGATGTCCTGTTCATAGACGAGATTCATCGGCTCTCTCGCGTTGTCGAGGAGTTCCTCTACTCGGCGATGGAGGACTTCCAGGTCGATTTCGTGCTCGATCGGGGCGCATATGCCAAGACGGTCAAGATCCCGCTCAAGCGGTTCACTCTCGTGGGGGCGACCACCCGCGCCGGGATGCTCTCCGCCCCGATGCGCGACCGGTTCGGCATCTTCGCGCACATGGACTACTACTCGACTGAGGAGCTGACCCGCGTCGTCGTGCGGTCGGCGGGGATTCTGAGCGTGAAGGTCGATCCGAAGGGCGCGGTCGAGATTGCCCGTCGCTCAAGAGGCACACCCAGGATCGCCAACCGCCTGCTTCGACGCGTGAGGGACTACGCCGAGGTCGAGGCCGATGGAGTCATCACCCGGGAGATCGCCGACATCGCCCTCAAGCGCGAGATGGTCGATGAGATGGGGCTCGACAAGCTCGATCGGGCGTTCCTGCGGACGATCATCGAGTTCTACAGCGGGGGACCGGTGGGGATCGAGGCGCTTTCCGCGACCTTGAACGAGGAGACCGACACGCTCGTGGACATGGTCGAGCCGTACCTGCTCAAGATCGGCTTCCTCAACCGCACCCCGAGCGGCCGGAAAGCCACCCGCACCGCCTACGAGCATCTCGGCGCGACATTCACGGACACACCGACCCCCGGCCAGGGGAAGTTGTTGTAGGAGACTTCCGGACTATGCGACACTTTGACTACGAATCGACTGCGCGTGAGGCTGGATTGTCGGATGATGACATACAGACGATAGTGGAAGCCATTGGCAAGGAGTTTCCTGGGGACGAGATGATGCAGGAGCTGCATGTGCTTCGAGCCTGTGTCGCCATAACAGACGGACGGGCCAAGGTGAGCGATGTAGTCAAGAGAGAAGCAGAATAGAGTTCACCCTCAGCCGGTCTGTCCAGCATGTATGTGCTTAGGATCGGTTTCCTGACCCCTGGTTCCTAGGGCTTCTGTTTGAGTTTCAATGTAAGTAAGTACGATCGCAGCCCCGGATATTCCTTCGAATTCTCGATAATGTCCTCAAGATTCCCGCCGGCCATCCCATAGCTTGATGGGGCATCTCCAATCAGATAGGCCTGCTGCCAGAACTCGTCCTCGATACCCGAGGCATCACTTAACTCGCATTGGGTACTTAGACCTGCACGGCGGGAATCGTCTGGAATGACAACCTCTCGTCTAGTACTCTCACTGCCTTGGGACTTCAGATCAAACGTGAGATCGATGCCTTTATCCCAGGTACAGACGGCAAGAGACCCTTTCTGCGATATCTCCTCGAACGTGTAGCTCTGAATCTTGTCTACTTTGCCGTTCTGGACCACCTTCAAGGCGAACTCGCAACTCGGCTTCCCCTTGGGGATGATACTGAAAACCTGAACCTTCTGTGTCTTGAATTCATACTCAGCCCCGGCTTCTACGGTCAAAGAGGGTGGGGTAGAATAGTGGGTGTTGGTCCGAGTCCCCTTTGAGCACGATGCGACCGTAAGCAATCCGAGAAGAAGCATCAAACCTATGGACCTGTTGATCACGCAAAGCCTCCGATAGCCAGCTTGACATCACAAAGCTTGCTACCGAATAATACCAACTCGTAATCAGCCTGTCAATCATCTGATCATCTTGCCCCATTCATAATCCGCTCTACGCCCGGTCTGCTTTGCGCTTGGAAAGCTCTTCGACCTTCGCCTGGTACGCCATCACCGTCGTCACGAAGGCCGCGTGGCTCCACGTCAGGGGCATCACCGCGAGCGGATGACCGGTGAACGGGTGCACCTGCTCCGGAAGCAGCCCCGCCTCCGACGCATGACGCGTCGCCCAACGGATCAGGTCCATCGCCGGCTCGAGGTCGCGGTAGCTCCGGGCCACCGCGATGTACCACTCCGCCATCCAGAGCGTCGAGATGAACCAGGGGTTTCCCGGCACGCGCTTTACGTCGTTGCTCGCCTGGAAGTAGTGGTCGTCCTCGTACCTGGCGATTCCTCCGACCGGGGAGCGGACCCACAGCCGGTCGTAGATCGCCTCCATCGTGAACGCCACCCGCGGATCGTCCGGCGGGAGAAGCTCGAACAGGAAGAGCGCCGTCATGCTCGCGTCGATCGTCGGATCCTGGGCCAGGTCGGGGTCGATCAGACTGCGGACGAACCGGCCGTGCTCGGAGTCGAAGAACCGCTGGATGATCGACGCCTTGAGCCGATCTCTCGCCTCGGAGTACTTCTCCGCATTCTCCTTGTCGAAGATCCGCGCGAGCCGCGCCGCCCCGGAGAACGCCGCATAGACGGCGCAGCACGTGAACATATGGACGCCGCGCGTCTGCTCCCACAGGTCATAGCTCGGACGAGGGAGACCTGTCCGCTCGTCGATGCCGCCGATCATGTAGTCCACCGCCGGGACGACCAGGTCGCCGTAGATCGATTCCGTGAACTGTTTGTCCCGCCAGCGGTCGTAGTGCTTCCGTACCGCCCACAGCACGAGCGCGGTGCTGTCCTGCTGACACGGAACCTCCATGCTGTCGTCCGTGATCCACGGATGCCACGTGGCCCCGACGTTCCCATCGGGCGAGTACTTCTGCAGGAAGTACGGACGGTGACGTGGCAGAATCCCGGCGCAGAATGAGAAGAACCGCCGCGCGGGCTCGGCGCATCCCGCGAGATCGAGCGCGCGAGCGGCAAATGCCCCGTCGCGCGGCCACACATAGCTGTAATGCGCCCGCGCGGTCTGCATGATGTCCGTGTCGTTCGCGGCCAGTATCCCGCCCGATCGGTCCGCTTGCGTCATCAGCACGAGGAGGCTGCGCTCGTGCAATTCGGCTACCGACGCGGGCACGGGCGCATCGAGGGCCGTCCGTTTGCTCAGCCACGTCTTCCAGTGGTTCGCCGATTCCCCGAGCAGCGTCTCAAGCGGCGTCCCGACCGCCACTGTGTTCAGGTCCTCGACCTCCTCCAGTGTGCGGCCGACCGCGATCCAGTAGTCGAGAGTCGCGGTGCCGTCGCCAGGGACCGCCAGTCGGAAGCTCACTGTGCTGTCCACGGATCCCTGCTCGATCGGATGCATGCTGAGCGATCCGTCCTCGGCATCACGCCACGTTCCCTCCGCGCCGCCGAATTCCTTGACCCCGGCGGCATACTCGAAGATGCCTCCGGTGGCGGTCCGGCCGTTGATCATGAGGTAGCAGTCGCGCTTGAAGTGTACCATCGAGCCGGTGAACGGGTGGAAGAAGGTGGTGTCGCCGATATCGGATTCCCCGATGCGGAAGTCATGGCCGAAGAAGAGCCTGATCTCGCGCTCATCGTGATGGAGGTTCTCGACGGTGACCCGTCGGACGAAGATGTTCATCTCGGGATGGACGGTATCGTTGAACCTGAGACCTATTCCGAGCCGGCCGTTCGACGCGTGGACGTCGGTCGTCAGCGTCCCGGGGAGGTATCCCAGGCGGATCGACCACGTGTCCTCGAGCCACGCGAACTGCCCGCCGACCCAGACTCCGACCCTGTTCCGGTGTCCGCCGACGTGGTTGAACAGGCCGACGTGCGGATAGTACAGGTCGCGTATGTTCAGGTTGCGGTCGATGTTGATCAGGAGCGATCCGTTCCCGACGACCAGATCCCTGGGCATTGTTCGTCCTCCCCTAATCATACTTCGGTGGATTGGCCGAGCACGGTTACTGTGAACAATACCGGGAGTCGGGAAACACGAATCTCACGAATGGACGAATATTAGGGGGAAATCCGGATCGTAGTGGTCCAGCACGTGTGAACGTCTGGTGAGAGGTCATGCTTCTTCGATGCCGGCACACGAATGCAGAGGGAAACACGAATGGCACGAATGGACGAATGTGGGGGAATCCCGGAGAGGACCAACCTGGTGGATATCAGTGTCACGCCATACGTCATGCTGCTTCGATGCCCGCACACGAATGCATACCGGATTCCGGTCTTGGCGTCCCCCGGCGTCATGGCGGTTTACCATCCGGTATCGGGCATCCCGCATCCCATTCGTGCTCAGGTACGGCAGCAGAATAACCTATCTCCGTCACCGATATCTACCGGACTGGTACTATCCAGCATTCCCCCCGCATTCGTCCATTCGTGTGATTCGTGTTTCCCCCGCGTTTAGCCGAGCGACTTGCGAGGGTACTAGCTCATCAAAAGCCAAGGAGGAGCACGATGTCAATCAAGATTGGGCAGCCCGCGCCGGATTTCACCATGGAAGGCGTCATGGGCAAGGAGTTCACCAAGGTCAGCCTCTCCGACTACAAGGGCAAGTGGGTGGTCTTCTACTTCTGGCCGCTCGACTTCACGTTCATATGCCCCACGGAGATCACCGCGTTCACGAAGCACATCAAGGAGATCGAGCATCTCGGCGCGCAGGTGCTCGGGGCCAGCACGGACAGCAAATTCAGCCACCTCGCCTGGGTCGATGACATCGGCGAGCAGGCATATCCGCTGCTGAGCGACATCACGAAGGAAGTCAGCCGCCGGTATGGCGTCCTGATCGAGGAGGATGGGATCGCCCTCCGCGGCCTGTTCATTATCGACCCCGAGGGGATCGTCCGCTACTCGGTCATACACGACCTCAGCGTCGGCCGGAGTATAGAGGAGACGATCCGCGTGCTGAGCGCCCTCCAGACCGGCGAGCTGTGCCCGGTCGAATGGGAGCCCGGCGAGGAGACCCTCGGCAAAGCGGCATAGGTCATAGGCACAGACACAGGAGGGAGCCGGTGACCGGCTCCCTCCTGTTGTTCTTGCGAAAGAGGTGCTATTCGTTGCGATATGATCGCCTTCCGCTATCCATCCGTCATTTAGCCATCTTATTAGCGAGCAGCTTCAGGTGGAATTCCCGTTCCCAGGTATCAGGCAGCCTCTCGTACGCTGCACGAGCTTCAGCGTACTTCCCATCGTTAGCGAACGCATGGCCTAAAGATACGATGGCCAGGCGGTAGTAGTGCGGCTCGTTCTTGTATTTCTCCGCATACTCGCGAAGTGTCTTGATGTATCCGGCCTTGTCGCCGGCCAGGCCTACGGCCTTCGCCTCCCGGTAGCCGGCATCGGATGCAAAGACACCACCCCGCGCAGAGTCTGATAACCCGTGCATGATGATAGCAGCTTTATGGAGATCAGGCTTCTCTCCATGGATGTAGGTTTGGCCCTGTCTGTACAGATCAAACGCCGCCTTCTCAGCATCATTGCGTGGGGCCACTATCTCGAATGAGAGGTCAGCGACGCTTATCTTCCCCTTCCACTCGATTCGCTTGTTACCGACGGCATCCGGTTCAGAATAGTACTCTGCCCTCAGGATATATCGCCCCACCGGAAGCTTCCCGCTGTAGGGCGAGTTGACGTCCGATTGAGTAGACTGTGATTCGCCGGGACGGAATGCCCGACCAAAGTCTTTGGGCATAGACGGTACCAGGTACGTTATCATGCCCGGCATCGGTTTGTCGCCGGATACCTGGATCACTTCAAGTCGCCAGGTCCACGACTCAGACAATTCACCCACTACTAGCGTATTTGCGCCTACGTTCGTCAAGGCCAGAGTCACGATGATCGGTTCGCTCTCTACATAGGCGGTCTTCTCGAGAGATACCTTGAACCGGATCTCTCGCTGAGTTACCTCGGCAGAGATAGGCTCACTTCTCGGCTCAGCACCTTGGCCTGCTATGGCAAGGACGAGCAGGGTTAGCATCGGGACTATATTACGAATAAAACTGTGCCGCTTCATAATTTTAACTCCGTTCTTTGGAAAATGGGGACAGGCACAGTATTTACAATCCCGTCAAGATTCTGACTCGGCATCATTACATCTACACTCCGGGCAGTTGTGCGACTACGCTCGTCCGTCCTTATCCCACGCGGTCCGGCGACAGCGAAAACCTGAGAGTCCTATTCAGCATGTTTGACGCGCGGTAGCCCGACTCCTGTTCCCGAGAGGTGCCCCACCGCCAGACAGCCACTCCGCCCTATACGTGCTGATTGCGCTCTGGTGTGCGTGCGCGAGCGTGCCGATATTATGTATAGGAAAGAATTCCCGTTGAATGCTGCGATTTGTCGAACCTTTAGGCGGTCAAAGGCGTCTTACAACTAGGCTATATCAGTATTTTATCAACGGGGCCGAAGCGAAAACCGGTGGTTTTGCCGGGTTGACAAAGCACTCTTTCTGTAGTATCATCAGTCTGTTATCATATACAAGGCTCGCTTCGCGTCTTTCCGTGCAGGTATCGGTTTTCCAGACGATGGGTCGGGAATGTGGTAGCAGTTGACCCCGATCCGAGGAACGCCTCACCGGAGTGAGGCGGATCTGCGCGCGGCTCGAAGAAGAGGTGTGTCCGTGGATGGACAACGCACGCTCGCGAGACTATTTCCCGCAATCATACTGGCGTTCATAGTTGCGGCACTTCCTGTCCTGGCGGGACCGGAGCCGGAATCCCGACAAAGGATGCACCGCCCGATTATGCGACCGACCACATAATCGTGAAGTTCGCATCCACTCCGGCCGTCGCCCAGGGTCTGAATGGCAACGTGACGACCAGAATCGCACCGGTGGACAAGCTCAACGTCAGGTTCGGCGTGAAGAGCATGAAGCCGGTGTTTCGTCGCGCCTCCCACGGGAAAGCCCTCCCGAACGGCCACGCGAAGAAGTTCGACCGGATCTACACGGTCTCGTTCTCCAAGAAAGCCGATCCCCGCGTCGTCGCCGGTGAGTATTCCAAGCTGCCCGAGGTCGAATACGCCGAGCCCGACTATATTCGCCACACGTTCCGAACCGACCCGAACGACCCGTACTGGCTTTCCAACAACTCCTGGGCACAGAACTACCGCGACCAGTGGGACATGGAGATCATGAAGTGCCCGGAGGCGTGGGACCTCACGACGGGCGCCCGAGCGTCATCATCGCGGTAATCGACACCGGCATAGACTACGACCACGCCGATATCGCCGCTAATATGTGGGCCAACCCCACCGAGATCCCGGGCAACGGACTCGACGACGACAGCAACGGCCGGATCGACGATGTCCGCGGCTACGATTTCGCCTACAAAGACGGCAACCCGATGGATGGCAACGGTCACGGCACACACGTGGCGGGTACCATCGGCGCTGTAGGGAATAACGGCATCGGCATCGCGGGTGTGAACTGGAACTGCAAGCTGATGGCCGTGAAGGCACTCGACGATTCCGGAAGCGGTTACGACTCCGACCTCGCCGATGCGATCACGTATGCAGCGGATGAGGGCGCCCAGATCATCAACATGAGCTGGGGCGGCCCCGGATTCTCCCAGACGGTTCATGCCGCCCTCGAGTATGCCCACGGTCTGGGAGTGATCCTCTGCGCCGCCGCCGGAAACTCATCGAGCGACATTGCGAGTTTCCATCCCGCGAGCGACAATAACGTCATAACGGTCACCGCCAGCGATACGACCGACGGGGCATGCTCGTTTACCAACTGGGGCATCAAAGCCGCGGTCTCCGCCCCGGGCGGGAACGGATCGACCGCACCTCCGCCATGCGCCGTGCACAACTGCCTGTCGCTCCGTGCAGGGACGACCGATGCACTCGCGGGTGACTGCGGGGCGGGCGTCGGAGTGGTTGGCGGCAACTACTACAGGCTCGCCGGCACATCGATGGCTTGTCCGCACGTGGCAGGACTCGCGGGCCTGGTGAAAGCCGCCCATCCCTCGTGGACGAACGAACAGGTCAGGCAAGCGATCCAGATGCGCGCCGATGACATCCTCGCGCCCGGCTTCGACAAGTACGCCGGCTTTGGGCGCATCAATGCCAAGACCACGCTCACCTCGGCCGAACCGATGACGGCCTTCATAGAATCGCCGAACAGCGGGGCGGAAGTCTCCGGTGTCGCAGCTATTCGGGGCACTGCGGCCGGGAACAACCTTTCGCAGTGGACTCTCGATTTCGGTTTCGGGCATGAGCCGACCACATGGACCACCATCGGCACCGGACTATCGTCGGTCGTGAACGGCACACTTGCCAACTGGGACGTCACCGGCATTCCCGGCGGGCTGTACACGCTGCGTCTGAGGGTCACCGGTATCGGCATGCAGAATGCCGAGTACCGCATGTCGATCACCCCGAAGTCCACGGAGGGCTCCGGCCATTTCACGGAGCTGTTCGACAGCGCTCCGTTCGATCTGGCCTACAAGTCGCTCGAGTTCATCCCGGACGGCTCGGACGAATTCTACTCCATGTGCGTCAGACCGATAGCGCAACTGCCAACGAGTCCCAGCGGCGGCTCGACTCTGGCGCTCCTCGACGATGATTCCGTCCTGGTATCGCTCGCATCCGGAGCACAGGTGTCGCTCTATGGGAACGTCCGGAGTCAGTTCTACGTCGGCAGCAACGGTTACATCACCTTCGATTCGGGCGACAACAGCTACTCCGAGACCCTCAGTAACCAGTTCAGCATGAAGCGCATCTCCGCCCTGTTCGACGACCTCATACGCGGAGCCGGCAGCGTGACCTGGAGACAACTGGCTGACCATGCGGCCGTGACCTTTGTGAGCGTGTCGGAATATGGCGCCACCACGCAGAACACGTTCCAGATCGAGCTGTTCTTTGACGGGCGAATAGTTCTGTCGTACCTGAACATCGCCGCCTCCGATGGACTTGTCGGGCTGTCTGCGGGACTGGGCGTACCGTCGGGTTTCGTCGAGAGCGATCTGTCTGGCTATCCGCAGTGCGTGATAGCCGGCCGAGCCTTGTCGCTCGTCAAGCCGAACGGTGGTGAATGCTACGAGCCGGGAAGCACAGCACGGATCCTGTGGGCCCCCACCGGGAGCAGTTGGTCGCCCAGCGATATGGTTCGAATCGAGTGTTCACCCGATTCAGGATCCTCATGGTCGCCTGTCCCAGGCGCCGGAAGTCTGGCATACAACGCGGGGTACTTCGACTGGCTGACCTCGGGATGCCCTCAGTCCACGCACTACCGGATCAGGATCACCTTCAACGGCGATGACGCTGTCAGAGACGCTTCCAATGGTGACTTCACGGTTGGCCCGGACACGATCCCCCCTGTCATCTCGCACACACCGCTGGTCGACACGTCGCGCGCCACCGGATCGTACGACGTTTACGCCGATGTCACGGATAACCTTGGAGTTGCATCGGCGACTCTGTATTGGAACAAGAACGATGGGTCGTTCACTGCAGTCGTGATGAATCCGTCGGGCGGGACAGGGCGATATGTAGGCAGCATCCCCGGCCCCAGCGTCGTCGGCGACAGGTACTGCTACTACATCGAGGCCACGGATTCGTCGCTGGCCCACAATGTCGGCAGGCTACCCACGCAACTGGGCCAGACGTTCTGTTTCTCGATCATCCAGCAGGTAGACTACTATGCCCAGGCGTTCATAAGCGAGCCGTTCGATCTGCAGAACACGAGCATAGAGTTCATCCCTGACGGCTCGAACAGCTTCTATGCGGCTTGCGCTCATCCGATATCGCAACTGCCGACGGATCCCGCCGCCGGCGCGCTCGTACCGCTCGGCGACGACAACTTCATCCAGATCAACCTGATGTACGGCGAGACGGTGTCGCTCTATGGGGAAGCATACAGCGGGTTCTATGTCGGCAGCAATGGATTTGTCACCTTTGAACAGGGTGACCCCGGCTGGAACGGCGCGCTCTTCGAACACTTTGCCTTCAAACGGATTTCCGCTCTGTTTACCGACTTGTATCCCAGCGACAACGTCACCAGTGCCCAAATGCCGGATCGCATTGCGGTTACCTTTGACGGAGTTCGCCAGTACGGCGTGGCCAATGTCAACACGTTCCAGATCGAGATGTTCTTCGACGGCAGGATAACGCTGTCATACCTCACAGTCGAGTCGGATGCAGGGGTGGTCGGCCTGTCCGCCGGGCTCGGCATGCCGGAAGACTACGTCGGGAGCGATCTGTCCGCTTACCCGTGTGGTCCCAGGCTGACCGTAGTGAGACCGGACGGCGGTGAGTTCTATGAGCCTGGAGATATAGCCACGATAGCCTGGACGGCGGTAGGGAGCGACTGGCAGGGGGATGATACGGTCAGATTGGAAGCCTCTGCGGATAGTGGCGCCAACTGGATACAGATACCTGGAGCGGAGAGCTTGGCCTATGATGGCGGCTCGTTTGGCTGGAATACGTCAGGTTGGGCTATGTCGTCACGCTACAGGATCATGGTCATCGCAAACAGGGATTCCGCCATCAACGACGCGTCCGATGGCGACTTCTCGATCGCGGTAGATAATGCTCCACCGGTGATCACCCATACGCCGCTCTCCGACACCAATGATGCGGAAGGCCCGTACAGAATCGGCGCCACAGTCACAGACAACCTTGGGGTCGCATCAGTGATCCTTTACTGGAGCAGGAACGGCGGGTCCTTTACCCCGTCTGCCATGGTCCCGGCGGGGGTTAACGACGAGTACTGGGGCGACATACCGGGTCCGAGCGCGAACTGCACCGACGGCTACTGCTACTACATGGTGGCGACAGACGCTGCCGGCATTCCTAACGCAACCCGGAGCCCAGCGTCAGGCGAGTACTGCTTCAACGTCGCAGGCCCTACCCTCGACGTGTCAACGAGTTCGATGATGTTCGGACTGCCGCCGAATGGTACCGGCAGTGAGGATATCACTCTTACCAACAATGGCTGTGTGCCTCTCGAGTGGCAGATCATGGAGAGGGCCGCTTCCTCCTCAGTCCTATTCGAGCCGTATGCGGGTCAGACCGCCGAGCAGCGCCCGCCGGTAAACTGGTCTGCGCCACACGTCCCTGGTCGTCTGATTGTCGGCATCAAGCCCGAAGTGCAGGCCGCGGAACGTGCCGCTGTTCACGCTCAGGCCGGGGCCAAAGCCATCCAGCGATTCGAGTTCATATCGGCGGATGTCGTGAAGGTGGATCTTGGCGACGATCTCAAGACCGTGGCCGCGAGGTATGCCGCCATGCCGGGGGTGATATATGTCGAGCCGGATTACATGGTGTCGGCCAGCGGGGTACCGAACGACCCGCTGTTCACCGATCAGTGGGGACTGCTCAACACTGGTCAGGCGGTCGGCACGCCTGATGCGGACATCGATGCTACGGATGCCTGGGACATAACCACCGACAGCCCGAGTGTCGTGGTCGCAGTTATCGACAGTGGCGTCTGTTACACTCACCCGGACCTCGCTGCCAACATGTGGACGAACCCGGGCGAGATCCCCGGCAATGGCGTGGATGACGACGGAAACGGCCTGGTGGACGATGTCTACGGCTATGACTACGCAAACAGTGATGGCAACCCTATGGATGATTATGGGCACGGCACTCATGTGGCCGGAATCATCGGCGCCGTGGGCGATAACGGGATAGGCGTCGCCGGCCTGAGCTGGAACGTAAAGATAATGGCCCTCAAGTTCCTCGAATCAGATGGGCAGGGCGCAACGTCGAAAGCGATAAGCTGCATCCAGTACGCAATCAGCAAGGATGTTACCCTTTCCTGCAACTCCTGGGGCGGCAGTGAATACTCGACGGCGCTCTACAATGCCATCGAAGCGGCGCGGACCGCCGGACAGCTATTCGTCGCGGCCGCGGGTAACGCAGGCGTGAATAATGATGCGTCAGCGAACTACCCCAGCAGCTACAGCCATCCGAATATCATCTCCGTCGCAGCCACTGATCGCAATGACAATCTGGCAGTATGGTCCACCGGCGGCGGGTCGAACTGGGGACTGAATACCGTCGATATCGCTGCTCCGGGCTTGGACATTATGAGCACGGTGCCGGTGGCCAACTATGAGAGCTGGAGCGGCACTTCGATGTCCGCTCCTTATGTGGCAGGAGCGTGCGCCCTGTGCATCGCTGCGAATCCCGATGCGACTCATGAGCAGATCAAGCACTGGATATTGACCGGAGCGGAACCGAAGCCTGCACTCGCAGGGAAGATGGTCACGGGCGGACGACTCAACGTGCACAACTCGGTGGTTCTTGCAGGGATCTCATGGCTCGACGAGACTCCTAAGCGTGGGGAGATACCTCCAGGAGAGAGCAGGGTCGTCACCGTGTCCGCCGATGCCGCAGGACTTGACGACGGCTTCATGGAGACAGCCAGGATTGCGATCGCGAGCAACGATTTCGCGCATCCCACGACCTTGATATCCGTCACCTTGAACGTCGTGCGGGCAGGACGCTTCATTCGACTGGATTCCCCGAACGGTGGCGAATGGTACGAGCCGGGGACGGTTGTCAGTGTCAACTGGACGCCGATAGGGACCGACTGGCAATACTCGGATCCGGTGAGGATCGATTGGTCCGCGGACAGCGGCCTGACCTGGTCACTGGTTCCCGGATCAGAGTATATGTACTGTCTCGACGGCACATTCGCTTGGAATACGACCGGTTTCCCGCCGTCTTCGAAGTATCGGCTACGGGTCGTGTTTCCGAACGACGAGGGCATATACGATGGCTCCGATGCCGATTTCTCCGTTGCCGCGGACACGACCCCGCCCCTGATCACTCATTCGCCGCTGCCTGATAGCGGCGACATGTCCGGCCCATATACTGTGTACGCGGGCGTTACGGATAACTACGCTGTCGGCAACGTGACGCTCTTCTGGAGTAGAAACGGAGGCTCCTTTGCGGCGGTTCCAATGGTTGCCACTGAGACCCCCGGCCAATTCTCGGGTCAGATTCCCGGCCCGAGCACTGATGGTGATCGGTACTGCTACTACATCAGGGCTGTTGATGCTTCGACGGCACTCAACGCGGCCACGGATCCGGCCGGCGCCCCGGCTCAGACCTACTGCTTCATCACCCGCACTGTCATCAACTTGCCGGTCAACTTGACGGATGGTGGTGGCTTCCGGTGGGATATCCAGCAGAACGGCAGCATTCTGGACGGAAGCAGCGACGCATTCGATAGCGGATTCGTTCTCTCCGGCTTCCCGAATGTCTCGACTGGTGGCTTGGAGGATGGAGGTAGAGAGGTTCTGATCAGCAATGGAGCCACCACGGGCATCCAGGTCAGTCGCAAGATCTACGTTCCGACCGGCAATGCATACTGCCGGTTCCTCGAGATCGTCCGGAACCTCGGCGAGACGGCGTCAACACATACTGTGCGCTTGGACACGAATCTCGGATCGGATGCCGCAACCGTGGTTGCCGGGACTTCCGATGGCGATAGCACATTTGAGACGACCGATCAGTGGATCGTAACGGATGACACCCTCGAAGGCTCGGGTGACCCCGTCGTTACGCATGTGATCGGGGGCGCCGGAGCCGTTCAGTCTCCGAGCCAGGTTTCCTTCACACCCGGATTCGTCGGGTATATCTACGATCTGGTGCTGGAGCCGCAGGAGACCAAGATCATAATGCACTTCGGTGTGCAGGGACAGAGCAGGACTGCCGCTCTCGGCAAAGCCGATCAGATTGCCGGCCTCGCCACTGCGCAGGAGTGTCTGATGGGAATGACCGTAGATGAGCGCGCGCATGTCGTGAACTTCACGATAATAGGTCGTTCACTGCGCATACTCAGCCCGAACGGTGGCGAGTGGTATGAGCCGGGCAGTCCTCTGGCGATCACCTGGGCTACTGCCGGAAGTGACTGGCAGACCGGCGACACGGTGAAACTCGAATCGTCGTCGGACGGTGGCGCGACGTGGGCTCCGATCCCGGGTGCGAGCGCGCTGGCGTACAATACCGGCTCGTTCGGTTGGAACACTACCGGCGTCATCTCGTCGGATCGCTACCGAGTCAGGGTCACGTGGAACGGCGGCAGTGAGATTACCGATGCCTCCGACAGCAACTTCGTGGTATCACAGGACAATCTCTCGCCGTTGATCACTCACACGCCGCTTGTCGATAACAACAATCTCCCCGGCCCGTATCGGGTCTGCGCCGTTGTCACCGATAAGCTCGGAGTAGCCGGTGTGACACTATACTGGAGTAAGAACGGCGGCGGGTTTGCCTCCACGCCCATGACCCCTTCAGGTCAGTCGAATGAGTACTGCGCCGATATCCCCGGCCCGAGCGTCGATGGCGATCGGTACTGCTACTACATACGCGCCATCGATGGCTCCGTGGCAGGGAACGTATCCGTCAGTCCGAACGGCGCTCCGGCTCAGACACACTGCTTCACCGTATGCCACGTAGTCAGCCTGCCGATCAACCTGAACGATAGCGAGAGCTTCCTGTGGGATATCCAACAGAATGGAAGCATCCTCATCGGCTCGAACGACGCATTTGATGGTGCATTCGTCCTGAATGGCTTTGCCAACCAGCCGACCGGTCGCGCGGAGGATGGTGACCGCGAGATAACCATCAACGACGGCGCGAGTTCCGGCATACAGATCACTCGCAAGGTCTACGTGCCTTCCGATCGGGCCTACGCTCGTTTCCTCGAGATTGTAACCAATGACAGCAGCACTCCCGCTGTGCGCACGGTGAGGATAGACACGAATCTGGGATCAGATACCGAGACGGTCGTCGTCGGTACCTCGGACGGGGATACGACCCTCGAGACGACCGACCAGTGGATCGTGACTGACGACGCCGACGGCACGGGTGATCCGACGATCACGCATGTCATCGCCGGCATGGCGGCTCCTCAGTCGCCGAGTACGGTGAACCGCAGCGGTGACACCATGCGCTATGAATACGTCCTGAACCTCGCTCCCAATGAGACGAAGATCGTGATGCACTTCGGCGTACAGAGCCCGAATCGGGCATCAGCCCTGGCAAAGGCGTCCCAGTTGGCGCTTGTGGATGCGTCTCAGAATTCACTGTTTGGCATGACGACCGCAGAGCGCTCGCAGGTGGTGAACTTCGTCACCAGCGGAATGTACCTGCGAGTGAACCAGCCGAACGGTGGGGAGAGCTACATCATTGGCGACATTGTGCCCATTCGGTGGGATGCCGTCGGACTGGATTGGAAGTCGGGTGATACAGTGCGGATCGACTCCTCGCCGGACAACGGCACGACCTGGATCCCGATCGCCGGAGCCGGAAGCCTGGCATACAATACCGGTTTGTTCAACTGGAATACCACCAGCGTCACTCCGTCGAACTCCTATCGGGTCAGGGTCGTCCGGAATGGCGATGCGACCGTGAACGACTCGTCGGACGCCGGGTTCAGGATTGCCGCCGTCCGGGGAACGCGTGACTGCAAGCTGTATCCCGACGGAGTCCCGGTGGTGTTGAACGCGAAACGCACCAGCGCAGTGTTCGCAGACGGCCTCTACATTCAGGAGGAGGATCGGTCGTCCGGCATCGGAGTCCTGTATGACGGCCCGACGCCGGCGCTGGGCGATCTTGCGACTGTGAGGGGCCTGATGGTCACGATGGACGGAGAGCGCATGATAGCCGCCGACACGGTGACGTGGACCGATCCCGATGCTCTCGTGCCGATCCCGATCGGTATGAACAATCGAGAGGTCGGTGGCTCCGCGCTTGACTATCAGCTCGGTCCACCACCGACCGGGCAGAAAGGCCTCCTCGGTAAGGCCGGCCTGAACAACATCGGCCTGCTGGTCAAGACCTGGGGCAGGGTGACCTCCGTGGACGGCGCGCCGACGTTCATCACAATCACGGATGGCTCCGGCGAGTTGATGGTCGATCTGGTGGCCGGAGCGACCGTCCCCGCTGTCGATGACAAGGTGAGCGTGATCGGTATCAGTTCGTGCTATGCGGTTGGCGGAGACCTGTATTCGAAGATCAGGCTTCGGGATGTCGCCGGCCTGGTCATCCAGACCGGGCCGTAGGTCGGTGAACGGTGATCGGTGAACGGTGAACAGTGCAGGACCGTCCTTGCACTGTGTTGGATATCCCACCACAAGGAAATGCCCGGCTGCCCGTTGAAGAAGTAGGGGGCACACGACCGAGTCCGCAGTCTCCCGAGGTTTCAATGCGCGCACTGGAGCAGTTCTCATTCCTCTTCTCCCAGGACGGCGGGTATCTGCGCATCCCTATCTGGGGGCATATCCCGCTCAGCCATTCCGCACGCCGGATCATAGGGCACCCCGACTTCGTCAGGCTTCAGAGGATCCGGCAGCTCGGCTTTGTGAATGATGTCTTCCCCGGGGCGTCACACACTCGCTTCGAGCATTCGATCGGGACATATCATCTGTCGGTCCTGATTCTTCAGAGGCTCGTGTTGAACCCGTCCAACTGGCGAAACGAAAGCGATCCCTGCATCAGCCCGGAGGACGCGCGACTGTTCCTGGCGGCGGCACTGCTCCACGACATCGGGCACTATCCGTTCGCGCATCTGGTGGATACTCTTCCGAGTACGAGTATGAGTATGAGTATGAGTAGGAGTAGGAGTGAGAGCAAGGCGTTCGCGTCGCACGAGGACCGGGCGACGGAGTACATCGGTGGCGATCGGTCGGCGGGCAGCATATACTCGATCCTCAGAGATGAATGGGGGATCGGCGACCCGGCGCAGGTGGCGCGGATCATCGCCGAGCCGGAGGACTCGGGCCTTCCCGGCCGGATGCTGAGCGGGATCCTCGACCCGGACAAGATGGACTACCTGATGCGCGACGCGTGGGCGTGCGGCGTCCCATACGGCAACATAGACACCGACCGGCTGATCGAATCCCTCGTTCTCGACCTCGATGGACCGAATCAACGTCTCGGGATCACCGAGAAAGGCATCGCGCCGCTCGAAAGCCTTGTGTTCGCCAAGTACATGATGTTCCGCCACATCTACTGGCACCACGCCGTCCGGATCGCCGTCGCCATGTTCACTCGCTTCGTCCAGGACGCGCTCGATGCAGGGGAGGTAGACCCCTCGCGATTCTATGAGCTGTCCGATGACGCCCTGATCGAGGAACTGGCGTCCACAGCGGATCGGGTGATCTCCGGCGATCTGCTCATCAGGGTCAGGACCCGCGACCTGTACAAGCGCGGGTTCACGCTCTACCCCGAGCATCCCGCCGGCGAGGAGGAGTTCGCCCTCTCGCAGGACGAGATGGAGCGCGTGAAGGAGCTGTACCGGCATCCGGAGCAGCGCCGGGAGCGGGAGATCGCCGTCTGCCGCCTGCTCAGCGAGCGAGAGGGGCTCGATCTGGCCGGGTTCGAGGTCCTGCTCGACATCCCGCGGCTCGCAAGTGTGTTCGACGTGGATGATTTCCGCGACTTGCGCGTCCTCGTGACACCCCAGACCGGCGGCGAAGGGCGGTTCGTGCCATTCAACTCGTTCGGGTTCACGCTCCTGACCGCCGACTTCGCCCAGGAGTTCGAGCGCTACAGCCGCCGCCTGCAGGTGATCTGTCGACCGGACCTCCGCGATGCTCTCCGCCGTCACTGGCGCGAGGTGAAGGCAGCGGTCGTGGGGAATGGTTGATGGAGGTCTTGGGTTGTAGGTTGTAGGTTATGGGTTACGGGTTACGGGTTACGGGTTACGGGGATACCCAGAACCTACAACCCCAAAACCCATAACCTGGAACCCACAACGTGACACCTAAGGAACGATCTTCCGCACATCCTCCGGCCTGCGGGTGAGGATGCGGCGTGCCGTCCCGGAAGGCGTCCAGAGGCAGGAACTGATGCCGGTGACCTCGACCTTCTCGCCGCTGGAGTACCCCGCCGGGTCGCAGATCACCCGCACCCCGAGGTTCTCCGTCTCGCCGGTCGAAGTCCCATCCCTCAGCCTCGACCCGTCGTCGATGTACAGATATCCCTCTCCTACCTGGGTCACCGATCCCCACGTGCGGACGAACAGTCCGATGTTGTTGAGCCCCAATGCGCCGAAGATGCCTGCCTGTCCCCCGCCCGTGCCCGGATCAAAGGGCACTCCACCTATAGTCCGGTTGTTCAGTCCCACGGGCCTCAGAGGCAGGCTGTCTATGCGTCTGACGTTCGACGCATTGATATAGCGCTCGCCGTTGTCATCTGTGGCCAGAGTCCCGTCAACGTGATACCGGTCACCCTCGGTGACCGGGTTGCCCCACAGGACCTTGATGCCGGTGGATCTATCCGCATCCTCTGCGTAGAAAAGGCCGGGCAGCGCGCAGGTGGCCGTATTGCCTGAGAGGGTTGCCCCAATCCCGTCCGACAGGGCCTTCGTGCGGGCCAGGCCCCACCTGTCGCGCACGAAGACGCCCCATGCCCCGTTCGTGTCGCCGGGAACCAGGTAGGAGGCGTCGGATTCGAACGCCACGTACCGCCCGTCCGCGCTGATGGCGGGTACTCTGCTGTCCCCGTTCCCCTGCGTCCCGCCGCTCGACACGGAGACCCTCTCGGTGACGCCGGTCTGCCGGTGGCGCACGAAGATGTCGGATGTCCCGTTCGTGTCGCCGGGGACCAGGTTGGAGGCATAGGACGAGAGCGCCACGTACCGCCCGTCCCCGCTGATCGAGGGCGCGTAGCTGATCGAGTTCCCCTGCGTCCCATCGCTCGATACGGAGACTCTCTCGGTAACGCCGGTCTGCTGGTCGCGCACGAAGACGTCGTATGTCCCGTTCGTGTCGCCGGGGACCAGGTTGGAGGCATAGGACATGAACGCCACGTACCGCCCGTCCGCGCTGATGGCGGGGTGCTGGCTGTTGTTCTTCCCCTGCGTCCCGCCGCTCGACACGGAGACCCTCTCGGTGACGCCGGTCTGCCGGTCATGCACAAACACGTCATATGATATGTTGGTGTCGCCGGGGACCAGGTTGGTGGCCCGGGACTCGAACGCCACGTACCGCCCGTCCGCGCTGATGAAGGGATAGTAGCTGTACTGGTTCCCCTGCGCACCGTCACTGGACACGGAGACCCTCTCTGTGACACCGGTCTGTCGGTCGTGGACGAAGATGTCATTACTGCCGTTCGTGTCGCCGGGGACCAGGTTGGTGGCATCTGACTCGAACGCCACATACCGCCCGTCCGCGCTGATGGAGGGCTCATAGCTCCTGCCGTTCCCGTGCGCGCCGTCGCTCGACACGGACACCACCTCGATGGCGCCGGTCTGCCGGTCGCGCACGAAGATGTCCCTCCGTTCGTGCCGCCGGGAACGAGGTTCGTAATAAAGGAGAGGAACGCCACGAACCGCCCGTCCGCGCTGATGGCGGGCTCATAGCTGGTGTTGTTCCCCTGCGCGCCATCGCTCGGGCACCGATACCCTCTCGGTAACGCCGGTCTGTCGGTCGCATACGAAGACATCTGATAGGTTGTTGTTGTCCCCGGGGGCCAGGTTGGGGGCATCGCTGTGGAACGCCACGAACCGCCCGTCCGCGCTGATGCGAGAGTGGCAGCCAATGATGTTCGCCTGCGGGCCGTCGTCTATCACGGAGACACAGGTAGTGACGCCGGCGTGGGCATGAGAGAAGGCGAGCGCGAGAATGCACACGCATACTAGGATGGGAAAGAACCTGCCGCTCGAACGCATGTTATTACTCCTTGCCTGGCCGCACATGGCAGTGCGGTCGGAGATAAGTCATGCCGGGTCGGAGGTGCTGACCCAACACCAGTTTACTACTGCTCACGGCATCTGTCAACAAATGGCGCGAAAAACTGGTAAGAATACCGGGGGGAGGGAGTATGGGAGTGTGGGGGTGTGGGAGTATGGGAGTGCGGATGGGAGGACGGGGGCGCTTCGTTGGCGAAGATTGCAGCGGAGGTATCGGACATTGCGCTATTCAAGACTATTTGCGCCGACGCTGAGAGAAGTGCCGGCTGATGTAGAGATGAGGAGCCATGCGCTCCTGCTGCGGGCGGGGTTCATACGCCAACTCGCGGCGGGGGTGTACGAGTTTCTGCCGTTGGGATGGCGGGTGCTCAACAAGGTCTCGGACATCATCCGCGATGAGATGGACAAGGCCGGCGCTCAGGAGCTTCTGCTCTCGACGCTCACTCCGCAGGAACTCTGGGCGGAGAGCGGTCGGGAAGCGACGATGAGCGATGTGCTACTCGGCCTCGAGGACCGCAAGGGCACGAAGTACTACCTCGGGCCGACGCATGAGGAGGTCATCACTGACATCGTTCGGCGGGGCGTCCAGTCGTACCGCGATCTGCCGCTCCATCTCTACCAGATCCAGATGAAGTTTCGCGACGAGCCGAGACCGAGGGGTGGATTGGTCCGCGCGCGGGAGTTCCTGATGAAGGATGGCTACTCCTTCGACCGCGATGAGGCCGGGCTCGACGCCGAGTACAACAAGATGTTCGATACCTACACAAACATCTTCAAGCGATGCGGGCTGCCGGTGATCGCGGTCGATGCGAGCGGCGGCGCGATCGGTGGCAAGGAGACGAAGGAGTTCATGCTCCTCACCGACGCCGGCGAGGATTCGATCCTGCTCTGCCCGCAGTGCGGTTATGCGGCAAACCAGGAGATCGCCGACTTCCGGCTCGTCGTCGCTGAGCCTTCTGAAGCGCTCAAACCAATGGAGAAGGTGAGTACACCCGGCGCGCATACCGTCGATGAGGTCTGCGAGTTCCTGCACACCCACGCTGAGCGGCTCGTCAAGACGCTGATCTGCATCGCTGACGGGAAGCCGGTCGCGGCGCTCGTGAGGGGCGATCGTGACCTGAATGAGGGCCGGTTCCGCGTGCTCCTCGGCGCGTCGAAGCTCGAGATGGCGACTCCCGAGCAGATCCTCGAGGCGACCGGCGGCCCGGTCGGATTCAGCGGCCCGGTCGGCCTGAAGATCCCCACGTATGGCGATGAGGAACTCAAGGGCATGGTCAACTTCATCACCGGCGCGAACGAGGCCGATGCGCACCTGATCAACGTCAACTGGACCGATGTGGATGGGCACATCACCTGGTCACGGCTGAGGTTCGCGGTCGCCGGCGACGTCTGCGAGTGCTGCGGGACGGGTTTCGACGAGAAGCGCGGGATGGAGATGGGCCACATCTTCAAGCTCCGATACGCGATCTCCGAGCCGCTGAATGCGACGTTCACCGATGAGGACGGCACGGACAAGCTGATGATCATGGGGTGCTACGGCATCGGGGTCAGCCGGATGCTTTCGGCGATCGCGGAGGTCAGCAACGACGACAACGGGCTGATCTGGCCGGTCAGCATTGCGCCGTATCAGGTTCACCTGATCTGCGCCAACGTGACCGACGAGACCCAGCGCGCGCTCGCGGAGAAGGTCTACGCCGACCTGACCACTGCTGGCATCGAGGTGCTCTACGACGACCGCGACGAGCGTGCGGGGGTGAAGTTCAAGGACGCGGACCTCATCGGCATCCCGATCCAGATCGTCGCCGGCAAGCTCGCCTCCGAGGGCAAGGTCGAGGTCCGCGACCGCACGACCAAGGCCTCCGAGCCGGTCGCCGCGAGCGAGGTCGTCGGCAACGTCAAAGGTCGCATTGTATGACAACCAGCCACGCGATGCTTCGGTAGCAGAGGCCTGGCGGCGCTGCCGATGCATGTCACGGCACCACGGTGCATCGGCAGCGCCGCCAGGCCTCTGCTACCGAAGCATCTGGAGGGGCGGTACATATGAGCAGATGGCACAACAACTATGTAGACGGGTATGCTCACTTCTGCACGTTCACGGTGCGGGCCTGGAAGCCACTGCTCGTTGGCAAGGCCGTAGATACGCTCTACGATGAGTGGACGAAGGCAAGCGCCAGGTTCTCCGTGAGCATACTTGCCTACGTGATCATGCCTGAGCATGTGCATGTGCTCTTGTGGTCGCCCCTGGGGAGAAACATAACCGTGTTCCTTCAGCGCACATTGGGAGAGATGTCCAAGCGGCTCTGTCCTGGTGAAGGCGGAATGTGGAAAGAGAGGCCGAGGGTCTTCCCCGTCTACTCCGAGTCGGTGATCAAGGAGAAAGTGGAGTACATCCATCGCAACCCTGTGAGACGAGGGCTTGTAGATGATGCGAGCGCGTGGCCACACTCGAGCTTACGGCAGTTGGCAACAGGGGACACAGAGGTACCATTTCTCTGCGATGCATTCCCTTCGCCCAAATGATCCGTGAGGCGATGCTTCGGTAGCAGAGGCTTGGCGGCGCTGCCGAAGGCTACCGTCACAAGGCCGATGCTTCGGCAGCGCCGCCAAGCCTCTGCTACCGAAGCATCTAGAAAACACACCGATCGAGTGCGCGACCGATGCATCGGCAGCGCCGCCGAGCCTCTGCTACCGAAGCATCTAGAAAACACGCCGATCTACTGCGCGACCGATGCATCGGCAGCGCCGCCAAGCCTCTGCTACCGAAGCATCTAGAAAACACACAGATCGAGTGCGCGACCGATGGATCGGCAGCGCCGCCAGGCCTCTGCTACCGAAGCATCTAGAAAACACACCGATCGACTGCGCGACCGATGCATCGGCAGCGCCGCCAAGCCTCTGCTACCGAAGCATCGGGTGGTCCCTGGGCTTTGTGAGAGGATAAGCCTCCATAACATGGAACAATACATCGGGCGCACCTGCCCAGGGAGGATTTGCTCATGTTCATCATCTTCGGAACTAGGTACCGGGTAAAGCAACTCGGGCAGGATATGCAGGCTTGCCTTCGCTGCGGGCGTGAGACCGTGCACACAACCCTGACGCGCCAGATGTGGTTCACATTGTTCTTCATCCCCGTATTCCCGATCAGCAAGAACAGCACCCTTCAGGTCTGCAACCTGTGCGGGCAGATGACCGAAGTAGCCCAGGTGAATCCGGCTCTCGTTTCCGCCGGTCCGATCACCAAGAGCTGCCCCAACTGCGCCAAGCCAATGCTCGCAGAAGACGCGATTTGTTCCTACTGTGGGCATCTGACGAGCGGCTACGAAGGGGAGCTATCGGCTTGATCGAGCAGCAAGGGTCTCCGCGCGATGCGGAGACCCCCGCCTGTGGTGGCCCGACATCACCTGCCCCCCATGTCGGCCGTTTCTCCGGTCCGCGACCTTACAGCCGCGAGGGCCTGCGCGGCGACGAACGTCTCCTCACCCACTCCTCTGAGTGAACGGCTTTGCCTCCAACGCCGCCTGTGCTCGCGGAAGGATAACCGTGGGGCAGGTGGAACAGTATGGTAGATTGCCAACCAAGGAGCCACCACATGAAAATCGGAGTCAGTTCATACAGTTGGTCGAGATACCTCAGAGAGGGCAAGTTCAACATCTTCGGCGCGATCGAGGCGACCGCCGAGCTGGGGTTCGACGGCATCGAGTTCTCCGGCCTGAATGCCCCCGAGGGCACGACCGACATGATCGGGTTCGCAGGCAAGATCAAGGCCGCGTGCGCCAAAGCCGGTCTGCCGATCATCAGCTACACCATCGGCGCGGATTTCGTCAATGCGGAAGGCGGATGCATTAAGGAGATCGAGCGGCTGAAGGGAGAGGTCGATGTCGCCGCCGCACTCGGCGCCCCCAGGATGCGTCACGATGCGACCCGTGGGTTCGGGCCGGACCGCCTGAGCCTCGGCGACTTCCTGGAGGCGCTCCCTATCCTCGAGAAGGGGTGCCGCGCCGTGACCGAGTACGCCGCGACCAAGGGTGTCAAGACGATGGTCGAGAACCATGGACATTTCGTGCAGGACAGCGACCGGTGCGAGCTGCTGATGCGCGCGGTCAAACACCCGAACTTCGGCGCGCTGTTGGACCTCGGCAACTTCATCTGCGCGGACGACGATCCGGTCCGTGCGACGAAGCGGATGGCGCCGTATGCGTTCCACGTCCATGCGAAGGACTTCCACCGCAAGCCGGGATGCGCCGACCCGGGAGCGGGGTGGGGGCGGTCGCGCGGCGGCGACCTCTATCGCGGCTCGATCATCGGGCACGGGAACGTCGATGTCCCGGCGTGCATCAAGGTCATCAAGGATTCGGGCTACGACGGCTTCCTCTCCATCGAGTTCGAGGGGATGGAGGACAACCGCATGGCGCTCGAGATCGGCCTGGCGAACCTCAGGCGGTACTCGGAGAATGGGTGAATGGGAGAATGGGAGACGAGAATGAGCCTGATCTGGAGGAGCTGCGCCGCGACATAGCTGTCGGCTGCGAGGAAATGGCGGACGTCTACCTGGAGATCGAGAAGGAATTCCATCCGCTGGAGGAAGAGGCCGAGAAGCTGTTGGATGATGGATAGCGCGTCCCTATACGTCCACATCCCCTTCTGCGCGCGGAAGTGCCTGTACTGCGACTTTGCGTCGTACGTCGGGATGGAGTCGCTGTTCGAGCCGTATGTGCGGGCGCTGAGGGCCCAGATCTGTCGGGCCGCCGAGCACTTCATGGAGACACGCATGCCCACCGTCTACTTCGGCGGTGGGACGCCGAACGTTCTGCCCAACGACCTTCTCGCCTCGATCCTGGACGACATCAGGCGCTGCTTCAACGTGGACGCAGATGCGGAAATCAGCACGGAAGCGAATCCGGGGGTCTCCCACTCTCCCACTCCCCCACTCCCCCACTCCCTCCGGGCCGCCGGATTCAACCGCCTGAGCCTGGGTGTCCAGTCGCTCTGCGATGAGGAACTGCGGCAACTCGGACGAGTGCACACCGCCGAGGAAGCGATCGAGGCGTTTCAGGGGGCGCGGGAGGCCGGGTTCGAGAACGTCAGCGTCGATCTGATGTACGGCATCCCGGGCCAGACGACGGAGTCGTGGCGGGAGACCCTCGGCCGGGTGATCGATCTCGGGCCGGAGCACGTGTCGCTCTACTCGCTCACGGTCGAGGAGGGCACGCCGTTCCACCGGATGCAGTGCGAGGGAAAGCTGGCGCTTCCGGGGAACGACATCGAGGCCACCATGTACGAGGATGCGATCCGGACGCTGACCGACGCCGGGTTCGTCCACTACGAGATCTCCAACTTCGCGAGGCCCGGCTTCGAGTGCCGGCACAACATCACCTACTGGCGGAACAAGCCGTACCTCGGCTTCGGCGCGGGGGCGACTTCTTACATCGATGGCACGCGCGCGACGAGCGTGGCCGACGTGGAGGAGTACATCCGACGGGTCGAGGCACACGAGAGCGCGGCCGAGTCGGAGGAGCATCTGACCGGTCGGAAGGCGATGGGCGAGACGATGTTTCTCGGCCTTCGGATGCTCCAGGGAGTCAACCGCCAAGACGCCAAGTACGCCAAGGGAATCGATATGTTCGGGCCGGAGATCGAACGGCTGATCGAGCGCGGGTTGTTGGAGCGCACAGACGCCTTCCTGAGGCTCACGCACAGAGGTCTCTTCCTGGCGAATGATGTCTTCGCGGAGTTTGTGTGACCGGTTGGATTCACCACCCCGTCAGTCCTGAGTGCGCCTCTGGGCGTGTAACGAAGGACGGCCTGCGGAGTGCCACAAGGCCGTCCTTCGTTACACGCCCAGAGGCGCACTCAGGACTGACGGGTGCCAACGGCCAAGCTCACCCGCCCTTGAAGGTGACTACTGTCGGCTTGGATTCCTTGTCCCCAGGACCAATGGTTATCGCGGTGAGCGTGTATTCCGTATTCTTGCCCTTGATCATCGTGCCCAGGGCGATGGGCTCTGTCTTGAACTTCCCAGCCTTGTCCACATCCACCAGTTGCTCGGTCACCGTCCCGGTCATCCTCAGAGCGCCCAGCACCGTAGTCGCGTATTCCAGTTTCAACTGCACCTTGGTACTGGCAGGCGCGGTTCCCACAATGGTAATGGGAGACACCACTGACGCTCCTGCCTTGGGCGAGCTGATCACCGGGGGAGTGAGCGTGCCGGTGGGTGCTGCTATCTGCTCGGGCGTCTGGGTCGTGTACGTTACGCCTCCCTTGGTAAACGAGCCTACGATGCTCGCGCCGGTAAGGTTGTCGTCTTTGCGAATGGTATACTCACCGGTATGCACGCCGGAGGACGCCTCCTGCATTTGCACCGTGCGCAGTTTCTGCTCATCGCGCACCAGGGAAAAGCTTGCCGTCCCCCCGGGCTCTGTCTCCATTCGCACGGTAATGACATCTCCCGGCTGCAGTCCTGCCAGCGCGGTGTACGTGAAAGACTTTATGACATCCGTGGCTCCTCGAACAGTCAGGTTCCACTTCCCGGAACCGGCATTTCCGGCTTTGTCTCTCACGGATATGACAACCGTCTTGACTCCGGCCGTCAGTGCGTTCGGCGGGCGATAGCTTACGAAGCCTGCGGTTACCGTGGATTGCGCGGTAACATCCGTGTCATTCACGGTTAGCTGCACGCTGTCTTCGTCTATGCCGCTGCCCGCCGCATCATCCAGGACGGCTGAGATACTGGGGTGAGACTGAGCAACGGTGCTGTCCGGCGCGGGCAGCATGTTCTTCACCTTCGGAGGCATTGTATCTATGGAAACGGCTGTTCCCGCCTGAATCAGACGCTCCTGTGCCCCTGCTCTCAACAGCCCCAGGACGCTGGCGCCGGATACCGTAAGGTTCGCCGTGGAGGGGACTGTCCAGATCGCGCTGTAGCTGCCGGGGCTGTCTTCCCTCATCCTCGTCTGATCCACCACGCCGGGGATCTCGAAGGACGCTGTTCCGCCCACGGTACCTTTCATTATCACCTGTAGCTGGGATCCGGCCCGCAGCCAGGTAGTCGCGTTATGGGAAAACGATGAGATGCTCAGCACCTGCGGAGTAGTGCCGTCCGTTTCGGGAGCGGGGACGGTATCTATCAGGACGGTGCGCGAAATCGCATCCCACCGCACATCAGCTCCAAACGCCTCCCCAACGAAACGCAGCGGCACCATCGTCGAGCCGCCGATGATCGTCGCCGGCACATCGAGGATCACTTTCCGGCCGTTGACCCTGGCGGTAGTGGAGCCGACGGGAAGCTCAATGTACGTGTCGCCCTTCTCCGCCACGACCGACTTCGTTTCCGGGATCCACCCGACCAATGCTCCCATCTTCTCCAGCACGCCTCGCAGTGGCACCAGTACCCGGCCGGATACCGACATTGGACGAGTGCCCTCGAACTGCACCGCTTCTCCATCCACGGTGACATTGATTGCCTGGCTGTTAGCCGGTGTTGCCATCATCAGCACTGTCAGGAACAGGAATGCTACACACAGGTGAGGAGTCTTTCTCATCATGATCTTATCTCCAAAAGGGTTGATGTTTGTTGCAGTTCGATCAGATGAGATTATCCCCGGTATCCTATCGAGGCCAAACCCTGCGGGGCATTCTACTTCCGCTTGCTCTCCTCGATCAGGATCCGGCGGGGCTTTGCGCTGAGGTCGAAGGTCATCGTGTGCCGGCCCTTGTCGTCGGCGGTGAAGACCTTAATGAGCGCGCCGTTCTCGTGGATGCTGTAGATCGTTTTCGGCGCCAACTCGAAGGTCACGGCGACCTTGCCCTTCCCGGTCAATGCGCAATCGATCCCACCGGTGGGAAGCGACTTCGCCTCCCACGCGACGTTCAGGGCGGATATCCCCGCGACTTTGCGCAGGACGGTGACCCCATACGGCTCGACCTTCACACCCTTGATGACGGTGCTCCCGTCGGCGCTGTGGAGAACGGTCGTCCCATCGAAAATCGCGCCCGCCAGCTTCGTGACGCCGAGGTCGAACTCGGTCGTTTTGCCGAACCGCTCCTTCACGAGGATCGTTGCGTTGTCGTCCGATACATACACCCCTAAGTTGCCCGGCGCGGTGATCGATGGCTCGACCCCGGCGAGGAGGAGCATCCCCTGGTATAGCGGGTTGAGCGCGTCGTACGGATACTGCTCCTTCTCGATGCCCCACATGGCGTTGTAGGCCATCCCGAGGTAGAACCCGCAGGTGTACACCGGGTTGCCGTTGATCACATTCCGCACGACGACCGGCTTGCCGTCAAGCTCCAGCACCGATTCGACCGGCGGCGCGACCGTGTCGAAGACGCCGATCTCGCCGTTGTCCGGGAACTGGATGGCTAGTTCATCGCCCTTCGCGGCCTTTCCGAAGTACCTGGCGAACTGCATCCTGATCGGGCCTGAAGCAGGCATCCTCCGGCTGAAGCCGGTCATCCCCGTGAGGCGCTCGAACCCGGGATAGACCGCCGTGGGCGAGCACGGATTGAAGTAGCAGTCCTGGTCCTGGTAGAGGCCGAGGCAGAGTCCCCGCTGGCCGGCCGCGCGCGGGTCGGTGAGCCAGTCGTCGAGCATCTGCCACGTGCGACCGCTGAGCATCTGGTTCTGCGCCGGCACGAAGATGAACTTGTACTTGCTCAGGTTGACCTTCCCCGGCTCGAATCCGCCGGGACTGATGTCCGAGTCGGGCAGGATGTCAAACGGGATGTGAAGCTGGTACAGAACGCTCGCCAGATAGCGCGTGTTGCCGTAGTCGAAGCCGGGGCTCATGCCGTATATGGCGTTCCGGTTCCGCAAGATCAGGATCGGCGCGTTCCGATTGAGAGTGAACGCCACGCTCTCGATCTGCTTGAGGAACCCGCCGAGGGAGTCGAGCGTCGAGGAGTCATATACCTCCGGCTCCTCGAAGGTCCGGCCGGCGATCACGTTCCAGTCGTAGCTTTGGAAGAACGCGCCACCGCCGCCGACGATATCGGTCAGCCACCAGGGATAGTACGCTCGGACGCCCTCACGCGTCTTTCCGCCCATACCTTCGCCGCATGCAAATCCCTTGGCGCCACCCAGGCCTGTGTACGGTCCATAGGACGCGACGTTCTGGATGTACTCCCTGCACGAGGCCCACTCGGGCACATCGGCGGGCTCGATCCCCTGGTCGTGCTGACCGACTCCGATCACGTCGAAGCGCAACTTCGCCCGGTCGAAGCAGATGATCGAGTGCCAGGAGGGCATGAAGTCGAACGGATCGCTGTAGTACATGATGTGGTTCGGATCGGCCTCATGGAGCGCATCGGCCAGCGAGTTGAGCCGGCTGACGATCAGATCCTCCCTCATGCGCCCGAAGTCGATCCACATCGGGTCGCGCAGTAGGTTCTCCTGGTAGGTCCGCAGGTCGGTCAGGGGTGCATACGGAGGATCGGACGAGTGATAGTAGTCGAAGAGCGGCAGGCGAGCGTCATCGAACGACTGCCATGAGTCGAATGCGCCGGCGACGAACGGGTATTCAGGCCACATGACCTCCCGCTCGTTGATCGTCTTCTTCACCCACGTGGAGTGGTCGGTGATGTCGTACCCATAGCCCCACGCCTGCTTCAGGTTCGAGATGGTGCCATAGTCTTGGCGCAGAAACCGCTTGTACCGATCGAGCATCGCCGGGGCGTCGAGGCAGTTGTCGAATACGAGGTCCTCTTCGCCGACCATCGCCGCGACGATGACCGTCCGCTGGCTGTAGTACGCCATGATCTTGGAGTACGCGTCCCTCGCGGCGTCCCACAGCTCATCGTGGAGCAGGATCTTGCCCCGGTAGAGCGGCGGGACGACCTCGGGATGCAGCCCCCAGTAGTACGACGGCTCGATGTTGACGTACAGCCCATGCGCCTGCGCCCGATCGAGGAAGTAGTCGTAGATCTCGTAGACGTAGTTGAAGTAGGGGAGCGTATTCCCCTTCGGCTGCTTGACGACTTTCTGCCAAGTGCCGTCGTAGTTCAGCAGTTCGCTCCAGTTCCAGAAGCGCGGCTGGACGTTGATGCTCGCCTGCTTCATCCGGGCGAAATCCTTCTCGAGGAGGTCGTAGTCGAACTCGGGGATGTTGATGATCCACCCGCCGTCCTGCTTCGGCTGGCTGTAGATCGTGAAGAACGGGCGGAAGACCCTCCGGTCGCGCTCCAGGAGGCCGGTCTTGGGATTCAGCTTGATGAACGATGCGTATCGGCCCGCGTACTCCGGTTTCAAGTACTCGTCCTTGAACGCCGAGAACTGCGGATGGCGGCCGGTCTCGACCGACAGCGACATCTGCTGCTTGCGTTCGATCAGCCGCGCCCGGATGCTCTCCCACGGCTCGGGGATCACTCGTCCCCAGGGCTCGCACGGGTACTCGCCGATCACTCTGACGGGCCTCCACGCCGAATCGTCGAAACGGAGGGCATTCCATCCATCCGCGAGATCGGCGGTAGATCGCCAGGTCTCATCGGAGACGATGTCGGCGGTTGTGCCGTCATCGAACCGCACGGTCACTCTGCAGATCAGGCCCGCCGCGTCCCTGAGGTTGGCCGCCTTGATCGCGATGGCCGAGTTGTCGCGCGCGATCGGCGCCTTGACCTCGAACCGATGGGGATTCTGCCAGTCGCTCCCGGAGCCGATCATGCGGCTGTTGACCCACAGCTCGAACGAGTCGTCAGCGGTGACGAGGACGTCGAACGCCGTGACGGGCTTGTCGAACGAGACGACCTTGCGGAAGTACATCGTTCGGGAGGGAGTTGCACTCCCTCCCGGGCCGGCGTCCGGATGCCAGATCCATTTCGCGCCGGTGAAGTCAGCGGGACCGGACGACTGGCAACTTCCCCGGCTGAGGACGCCTATCAGGATGAGAGATAAGAGCAGTAGGCGATTCAGGCGCAAGATCATCCTCCGAGCGATACGCCGATCTATCTGGGGGGAGGACGACGCATCGCATATACAGTTAAACGTCCGCAACCGGACTCCTGCACGCACAGACACTGCACAGGGAGATGGAAACAGCTCACGTTCCATGATAGCGGATGTCATTCTGAGCGTAGTGAAGAATCTGGCCGTGCGCAAACAGATTCTTCACTACGCTCAGAATGACATCCGCTCGGTCGCATTATCAACAATCGTGAACGCTTGCGGGAGATGCGTCATCAAGGCTCAGCATCCAGTTGCAGGACGATGATCGTGTCGGTACCGTCACGGTGTTCCTTGTGGATCGTGACCTGGATTCCATCGGAGGACTGGATCATCTCGGGCTTCCCTCCTGTCAGGGCGTAGCACTTCACGACTTTGCCCGGGATGGCCGGCAGTTTCAGAGTATCGCTCGTCCATTCCAGGACATGCAGGTATATCGTTTTTCCCTCGTGAGTGCTCACTCCCCAGTCCGACGGGAGGAACGGACCGCCCCTGGTTCCGTAGATGCTCTTGCCGTAGCGCTTGAGCCACTTGCCGATCTCCGTGAGCCGCTGGACCTGCACAGGTTCGATCTCACCTTTGGGACTTGGTCCCACGTTCAGCAGCAGATTCCCATCCCCACCAGCGCATCGGACCAGCGTCTGGACGCAGGTTTCCGTTGACTTCACATCGTCGTTCGGCTTGTACGCCCATTGGGTTCCGATGGTGATACAGCTCTCCCACGGCCGGTCCGCCCGGAATGAACCGATCTTCTGTTCGGGCGTGTCGAAGTCCGCCGGTAGTCCCGCGCGATTGTTGATCAGAATCCCGGGCTGGAGTTCGCGGATCATCCTGAACAGGTTCTCGGCATCCCACTTCTCGGCCGTGCCGCCCAGGCCATCGAACCAGAGTATGTCCACCTTGCCGTAGTTCGTCATCAGCTCCCGAAGCTGCGCGCGCATATACTCCAGATAGCGCGGATGGTTCTCGGTCATGTAGTCGGGGTGATGCCAGTCCGGCTGCGAGTAGTAGAATCCGAGCTTCAGGCCCTCCTCGTGACAGGCCTTGGCGATCTCGGCGACGATATCGCGCTTGAAGGGCGAATTGGTGATCTTGTAGTCGGTCATCTTCGTATCGAACATGCAGAAGCCATCGTGATGCTTAGTCGTGAAGACGAGGTATTTCATCCCGGCGGACTTTGCGATCTTTACCCACTTCTTTGCGTCGAATCGGGTCGGGTTGAAGGTCTTGTAGAGATTGTCGTATTCCTCCCAGGGGATGACGCGCTTCTTCCTGGGCGGCTCCACGCCGGCTCCGATACGGGACCAGCTGATCTCCGTGCCTTTCTGGCTCACGGGCCCCCAGTGAATGAACAGCCCGAACCGTGCCTCCCGGAACCACTCGATGTCCTGAGGCGACGCCTGCAGGAAGCCGTTCTGCGGCGCACCTGCCTGAACGGCTGCCGGCGTGACCCAACCACAACTGGCGAGCAACAGCAAACCGACCATCACTAGTGAACACTTCATCTATCTTCATCTCCGTTTCCCGGGTAGCCGTTTCCCGGCCGAGCAGCTCCACATCAGTGATCCATGGGCTTGTTAGTTGCTCCGATATTCGGATCGGCGGTCTTCCCGGCGGGCGATCTCGCTCGTGTAGTGGAGGCCGAGGGTCGCCGAGCGTGCCTTCGCCCATTCCGTGAGCTTCGTCCTGCCCGTGGGTGGTGAGTCGACGTAGAGCAGGTTGTCCATCAGCCCCCGGATCTCGTCGCGCGTGATCATCACGTCATGGACCAGCTTCCCGATGACCCATGCCACAACGTATCCCATCCACGGCGGCACGGACACGACGGGCCGCCGCTTGCCGATGATCTCACCTATCGTCTCGACGAGCCCGCGATATGTGAACGTCTCAGGCCCTATCGCGTCGATGATGACGTTATCCATCTGCTTGCCCTGCTCAACCGCAAGTTGGGCCAGGTCATCGACATATATCGGCTGGAGCTTGTACTGCCCGTCACCGAAAACTCCCAACACCGGGAGATGGCGGAGTGCCCACGCGATGTTGTTCACGAGGATGTCCTCTTTGCCGAAAAGAACGGTTGGGCGGAGGATCGCATACGACAGCCCGCTTTCGATCAGGGCGCGCTCGAGGCGGGCCTTCCCACTGAAGTACTCCAGGGGCGAGTCCTCCGAGGGATTGGTGATGCTGATGTGCACCACCCGCTTCACACCGGCGGACTTCGCAGCCTGAAAAAGCGCAAGGGTATTGCGCACGGCGTCCGCATGGGCGAAGTTCGGATGGTTGAAGCGCACCCAGTACGTGTTGTAGAGGACATCGACGTCCTTAAGGGTCTCCGCAAGCCTGTCGGGCTCATCGAAATGGAAGGGAAAGGCCTTGACGCGGTCGCCGAAGGGGTTCTCCCGGTGCGTGGAGTTGGTCAGCGTGATGACGCTCTCGCCAGCATCGAGTAGCCGGTGAGCGATGTACTTCCCGGAGTAGCCGAATGCCCCGGTGACAGCGTGTAGAGTCATGAGTAATCCTCCTGCCTGATCTCCACCGGAATGCCGCCGCGCTCGACGGACTCAAGGGCGCGGAGGATGATGGCGGTCGGGACGGCGGCGATCCGGGCGCTGCACTCCGGTTCGTCGGGGGACGGAGCGCCTGTGTCCTCACAGGCTGGAATGCCCGTGGGGACACGGGCGCTCCTGATGCACCGGACGAAGTCGCCGAGCAGGGCGAAGTGCCCCTTGTCGGGGATCGGCGGCAGGATCGAGTTGTCGCCCTTCTCAAATGCCTCCCGCTGAGCGGCCTCGGTCCGCTGGTAGAACCCCTCGATGCCCTGCGCTTCGATCTCCGGATAGCGGTCGTTCGGGATCGGGAAGACGGTCCGGAATGGCTCATCGATGACGCCGGCGACCCTCATCTCGACGAGGTGATCGATGATGATCGCCGCGCCGTTGTGGTAGACCTCGACCAGCTCCTTCGGGTAGCCGAAACTCCCGAACGCGGTGGCGAAGATGGCAGCCAGCGATCCGTCCGCGAACTCGATGGCGATAACCTGGCTTTCGACTGAGTACCGATCAGGCCGCCCTTCGATACACGCCCCAGAGGGCGCACTCAGGGCTGTCGGTTGGACCTTCCCAGCAATACCGACAGCCCTGAGTGCGCCCTCTGGGGCGTGTATCGAAGGGCGGCTGACGGTCACGCGCACGGGGGCGCTCTCGATGAAGCAGCAGGCGAGGTCGGCGAAGTGGGTCATCTCGTTGATGAGCGCGCCGTGAGCGAACGCCCACTTCTTCCACGACCAGTAGTCGTCGTTGACGCGGATCATCACCTGAGTCGTCCGCTCGCCGTCCAAATGCGGGCGGTCGGCCCCTCGCGGTCCCAGCGCCAGGGGGGGGATACGGGATTCGCGCGATGCTTGTTCAGGACGCGGACGGCCTCCCGGACGGCGGGCGCCATCCGGCGGTTGTGCCCGACGGTGAACCGGATTCCGGTCTCCTCGACGACCGCGAGGATCCGCTTCATCTCGTCGAACGAGTCGGCGAGCGGCTTCTCGACGTAGATGTGCTTCCCGGCGCGGGCGAAAAGCTCGATCAGCGGCAGGCGGACGGTCTGCGTGGTCGAGAGGATTACCGCCCGGACCTCCGGGTCGGCGGCGACCTCTGAGGCGTCAACGGTCAGCCGCCGGGGATGAAATCGCTCCCCGACCTTCCGCAGGGTGCCCTCATCGATATCGCAGCACCACAGGAGTTCAAGCTCCGGGTGCCGCTCGACGTTCGGCAGATGCATCATCTGTGCCATCGCCCCGCACCCGACGACGGCGATTCCGATCTTTTCCACTTGCATGCTGGCTACTCCGGCCCAACCAGGATGAGCACCTCCGGCGCGGCGTTGTACAACCCTTGAAGGTCAACCTTGAACGCCGTCATGGTCACCGAGTACTTGTTCTCGGACATACGTGCTACACCAACTCCTTGACCAACTCGATCGCGCCGCTCTCCCACAACTCGTTGTACCTGCGGGTGAGACGGAAGCCGTGGCTCTCGTAGAACCGCACCGTTAACTGATAGGAGGGCTTGGCATCCGGCGGGACCGTCAGTGCGACCACTCGATCGAACCCAAGCTCCCTGACGTGCTCGAAGAAGCGCTCCATGAGCATCGAGCCGAAGCCCTTGCCCCGGTGGTCCGGATGCGTGCCCATCAGGGTTATCTGGATCGAGCCGTCCCAGCAGGTGAAGACGATGAAGGACACCACCTGACCATCGAACTTCAGGACGAAGAGGTCCTGAAACATGAGATCGCGCCTGGTCTCCTCGGGGACGCCGTCGGTGAACCACTCGCCCATCAGCATCCGGGCGATGGCGACGACCTCCTCCGCAACTCCGCCGGTCGGTCTCTGGTGCAGTTCGATAGTCGTTTCCATATCAGTCATCCGTGCGATGTCGTGAGTATGGCCACGACATCAGACGGGCGGCCGTTGAAGGCCGCCCCTACGGCCCCTTTGCTCCTTGACTCCTCGACTCCTTTGCTCCTACTCCCCAATCTTCAGCACCGAGAGGAACGCCTCCTGCGGGACCTCGATGTGGCCGATCTGCTTCATCCGCTTCTTGCCTTCCTTCTGCTTCTCGAGGAGCTTCCGCTTCCGGGTGATGTCGCCGCCGTAGCACTTCGCGGTCACGTTCTTCCGGAGCGCGCTGATGTTCTCCGCCGCGATCACCTTGTTCCCGATCGCCGCCTGGATGCGCACCTCGTACTGCTGCCTCGGGAGGATGCTCTTCAGCCGCTCGACGAGGAGCTTCCCACGCGGATATGCGCGGTCCCGATGCGTGATGAACGACAGTGCGTCGACCGAGTCGCCGTTGAGCAGGATGTCGAGCTTCACCAGCTTCGACACCTGGAATCCACAGAACTCGTAGTCGAACGACGCGTAGCCCTTCGTCCGGCTCTTGAGCTGGTCGAAGAAGTCCATCAGGATCTCCGACAGCGGAATCTTGTAGTGGACGAATACCCTGTTCGTGCCGGAGTACTCCATGTGAACGAACGTCCCGCGCCTGTCCTGGCAAAGCTCCATCACGCTCCCCAGGTACTCCGCGGGGACGATGATCGTCGCATCGACATACGGCTCCTCGATCCGCTCGATCAGGTTCGCGCTCGGCAGGTTCGACGGGTTGTCGACCTCGATCATGTTCCCGTCGGTCTTCGTCACATGATATATGACGCTCGGCGCGGTGGCGATCAGCGGTATGCCGGCCTCGCGCTCCAGTCGCTCCTGGACGATCTCCATGTGCAGGAGTCCGAGGAACCCGCAGCGGAAGCCGAATCCGAGCGCCGCGGAACTCTCCGGCTCATAGATGAGCGACGAGTCGTTGAGCTGGAGCTTGGCGAGCGCATCGCGCAGGTCGGGGTACTGGTTGCTGTCGAGCGGGTAGAGGCCGCAGTAGACCATCGGCTTGGGGTGCTTATATCCCGGCAGCGGCTCGGTGGCCGGGTTGTCGGCGGATGTGATCGTGTCGCCCACCTCGCTGTCGGCGACGACCTTGATCGCCGCCATCAGGTATCCGACTTCGCCCGCATGGAGCGCATCGACCGAAGTCATCTTGGGCTTGAACACACCTACGCTCGACACCTCGAACGTCTTGCCGCCGGTCATCATCTTGATCCGCGTGCCCTGGCGGAGTTCGCCATCTACTACTCGGATGTAGGCGACGACTCCCTGGTACTGATCGTAGTGCGAGTCGTAGATCAGCGCTCGGAGCGGCGCATCGGGGTCGCCCGAGGGCGCAGGGATGCGGCTCACGACCGCCTCCAGGACGTCACCGACGCCGGTTCCGGCGCGGGCACTCGCGTGGATGGCGTCGTGCGCCTCTAGTGCGAGGACCGTCTCGATCTCCTCGATTACTCGCTCGGGGTCGGCCATCGGGAGGTCGATCTTGTTGATGACGGGGATGATCGCGAGCTTGGCGGCGATCGCCAGGTTGACGTTCGCGAGCGTCTGAGCCTCGACGCCCTGTACGGCATCGACGATCAGAAGCGCTCCCTCGCACGCGGCGAGGCTTCGAGATACCTCATAGGAGAAATCGACGTGCCCGGGCGTGTCGATCAGGTTCAGGACGTACTTCTTGCCGTCCTTCGCTGTGTAGTCGAGCCGGACGGACGCCATCTTGATCGTGATGCCGCGCTCCCGTTCGAGGTCCATGCTGTCGAGCACCTGCTCCTGCATGTCCCGCTGCTCGATTGCGCCGGTGACCTCGAGGATCCTGTCCGCCAGCGTCGATTTTCCGTGATCTATGTGAGCGATGATGCAGAAATTCCGGATGTTCTGTTGGTTGTTCTTCGTCATTACGTTTGAATTCTATCAAAAACAGGCGCGGAAGTAAAGGCGAAGGGCGGCGGGGGAGGTGTTGGGTGTTGGGTGTTGGGGGTTGGGGACCTGGAACCGTCAGCCCTGAGTGCGCCGTCATTCACCAGGCGCACTCAGGGCTGACGGTGTGGTCTTCCGGGCGGTCCTCTGGAACCTATCTCCGATGTGCCTGGTATGCGTCCAACTGCGCCTTGATCCGTGCGGATAGATCCGGATCCCTCGCCAGTGCGAGGGCCTTCCGGGCGGTGATGACGGCATCATCCCAACGGCTGGCGGACGCATAGGCGGCGGCGAGGGTATCGAGGTACTGAGGATTGCTGTTCCCCGTGGCTTGACATACCTGCTCGGCAAGACGGACGGCCTCCTTCGAGTCGCGGGCGGTCGCGCCTGGAACAGTGGCGAGGAACCATGCGAGGTTGTTCTGCGCCTCGGGCCAATTCGGGCGGAGTTCCAGCGCCTTCCTGCATTCCACGATGGCCTCCCTGATCCTGTTCTTCTGCGCCGAGCCCTATCGCCAGGTTGTAGTGCCCATCGGGGAGGCTGGGATCGGCCTTCACCGCCTTGATGAACTGCTCGAGCGATTCGTCGAGCTTTCCCTGGAGCGAGTATGCCATCCCGAGGTTGTTGTGGGCTTGGGCGTAGTCCGGTCGAACCTGCACTGCCCGCCGGAGGTTCTCGATGGCGCGGAGCAGATCATCCGTCTGCATGAGGATCGTCCCCAGATTGTTGAGCGCCTGAGCGTGGTTCGGATCGAGAGCCAGCGTCTTCTCGAACTCCGAGACAGCGTCGGGAATATCGCTCTTTTCCAGCAGCGCTGCCCCAAGGCTGTAATGCGCATCCGCCCAGCCGGGATTGGCATCCACCGCGCAGTAATGGTGCCGGATCCCCTCATCCAGGTTTCCGTCCGCGATGAGCGCGAGCCCGAGGTTGTTCTCGGCCACGGCGTTGTTCCTGGTGACGGCGAGCGCGTGTCGGAACAGCGTCTCGCTGTCGTGCCAGTATCCGACCTGCCGCCACGTGATCGGGAGCAGGACGGCGATGACGAGGATGGAGAGTATGGGAGTATGGGGGTGTGGAGGTGTGGGAGTACGGGAGTCCGGACGCCCATACTCCCACACTCCCATACTCCCATACCCTAACATCAGAAACACTCCGATCAGCGGGATGTACGTATATCGGTCCGCCATCGCCTGCATCCCGACCTGCACCAGGCCGATGACGGGAAGCAGCGTGATGACGTACCAAAGCCATCCCACCAGAAGATGCGGCCGACTGCGCGCCGACCGGATCACGAGCGCGGTGATGCCGATCAGCAGAATTCCTGATCCGATCACCTGCCAACCTGGGAGGCTGCTCCCGGGATGTGGGTAGAACACGGCCAGCTTCGTCGGGTAGACCGTCTTCACGAGATAGGCGACGTATGCGACCAGAGCGTTGGCGATCCGGACACCGAGCGGATAGTGCTCCAGCGAACCGACCGCGAGTCCCCGGTGTTGGGCGGCGAACGTGACGATCCCCGAGGCCACCGCCATCCCGATGAGTGGCATCTTCTCGTAGATGACACCGATCACCGTAGGGGAGGCCTTCAACGGCCTCCCACCCTCCGGCCGGCATTCCGTAGGGGTGGGCTTCGACGCCTGCCCGGCGGGAGGTCGTTGAAGGCCTCCCCTACGGGATATGCCGAGCCGCTGCAATGGCCAGAAGTCGAGCAGCAATAGGATGAACGGCAGCGTCACCAGCATCGGCTTGCACATCAGGCCGAGTGCAAATGCGACTACGACCGGGATGTATCGCCTCACACCCGGGCGCTCCGTGTACCTCACGTACAGGAGCATCGTCAGCATCCAGAAGAATCCGCCGAGCACGTCTTTCCGCTCGGCAACCCACGCCACCGATTCCACGTGCAGCGGATGAACGGCGAACAGCGCCGCGACGAATGCGCTTGTCCAGATGAGGCCGGTCATGCGCCGAAGGACCAGGAAGAGAAGGATGACGCTCGCGATGTGGATCAGCAGGTTCACGGCGTGAGGGCCGGCCGGATTCATGCCGAAGAGCCGGTAGTCGATCATGTGGGAGATCCAGGTCAACGGATGCCAGTTGGCCTCACGGAAGGTGGTGAATGCCCACGCGATGTCCAGCGACCGGATGTGCGGGTTGGCGGTCACATAGTCATCGTCGTCGTAGTTGATGAACTGACTCCCGATCACCTGCCAAAACGCGGCGAGCGTGACGACAGCGAGCATCAGGCATATCAGAATGACCAGTCTGCGATCAGTCATCGCCATTCACCATCAACCATCCTTCCCCAACGCTGCCGGCGCCGACGCCTTCCCGACGAATCCCGCGAGTGCGACGATCGTCAGCAGGTACGGAAGCATCAGCATGAACTCCGACGGGATCGCGATCCCTCCGATCGCCTGCCCCTGAAGCCGCATCTGGAGCGCATCGAAGAATCCGAAGAACAGGGCCGCGCCCGCCGCGCCGAGCGGAGTCCACCTGCCGAAGATCACCGCCGCCAGCGCGATGAACCCTCGGCCGCCTGACATGCCCTCCGTGAACATGTTGAGTTGGCCCAGAGAGAGATAGACGCCCGCCAGTCCGCCCAGAATCCCGCTCCCCGTGACCGCCAGATACCTCACCCAGCCGACCTTGATCCCCACGCTTCTCGCCGCCTCGGGGTTCTCGCCGGCCGAGCGGATTCGGAGGCCGAATGGAGTCGTGAAGAGCATGAAGTTCAGGCCCAGGATCAGCAGGACGGCGAGGTAGAACATGGCGTTCTGGCCGCTCAGGACAGGCCCGAGGATCGGAATGCGCCATGTGGGAAGGCCATTCACCGATGCCGAGCCGCCGACGCTCTGCATCACATATCGCAGGATGTACGTCGTCAGCCCGAGCGCCAGGATATTGAGCGCCACGCCGCTCACGATATGGTTCATCCGCGCCTTCTGTGTAAGCGTCGCATGGATGAGTCCGAGCATCCCGCCCGCCATCATGCCCAGCAGCGCGCCGACCCAGGGGCTGCCGGTCAGCATCGAGCCGAGCATCCCGAAGAACGCGCCGACGAGCATCATGCCCTCCAGCGCGATATTGACGACGCCCGACCGCTCGGAGAGGACGCCTCCCAGCGCGGCGAGCACCAGCGGCGTAGCCAGCCGGAGCGTGCTTCGTATCAGTTCCGTGTCGAATAGGTCAGCCATGGTAGTGAACTCCGATCTCACATTCGCCGCCCCGTGGCTCCGGCCCTCCATACCGGCAATAGTGCCGGTTCTTGGCGGCCTCCCACGCTCAGGTGGACCGATCAGTTGCCGACACAGCAATAGATGGCACGGTTCTTGCACCTCAACCTCATGTATTACTTTGTCACACCTGCCGCATTCTGAATAGAGAGGTGACCGAAATGGCTAGAGTGATCATGACCATCGTGTTGGCAATCGCAGTTCTCCTGACTATGGCCGGAGTAGCGCATGCGACCATCCCCAACGCCGGCTTCGAATCGGTTGCTGCCTGGACGATCGGCGGCGTCAACCTGGACGGCAAGTACAGCGCCTACTACGGAACGGATTGGGCCAGCGAGGGAAGCGGGAACTTCACATTCCATCGGGGAACCGGCTCAGTGACCGCCGGCAACTATATCCAGATCTCGCAGGTAGGCATCGATCTCACCGGAGCGACCAAGTTCATCTTCGACTGCCAGGATACCGGCATCGACTGGGTGCCGCTCCAGTTCATCATCGATGATACCAATCTCGTGGGCGAGTGGCAGAACAACGGCTGGCCTGGCGGAGTCGGATCCGGCTGGGGGAATACGGCTACGACTCTCGGCATCGAGATTCCTCTGGGATCGGCCTACCCGGGTCTGCACAGCCTCACGATACGGATGTGGAACCCGGCGTCCCACTTTCCGGCTGATCCGAAGGTCTACCGGATCGACAACCTGCGGACCGATGTCGTTCCCGAGCCGTCATCGCTCTGCGCACTGGCCATGGGCCTGCCCGCCCTGCTCCTGCGCCGCCGCCGGGCTTAATCGCCTGGCTGTTTGGGCTTGGCATTGGGAAGACTCGAAGGGTGTCCGCCGGTGTCGGACGATGGTTTCTGACCAGCCTTGGCATCCTCAGACTTGGCTGGCGGAGATGCTTCCGAGGATTGGGCTTTGTGCTGCTCGGTCCCCACCTTCGGGCCAGGAGCGGCTTCCCTCACGGCAGGAGGTAAGCTCGCCCCTGTCTTCGGCTTCTGAATGGAAGCCCCTGCTCTGTGTGAAAGCTCGCTCATCTGCATCTTAGCTGACATCGCTCCGGCAACGAGGTATATGATCACGAAAATGCAGATAATCACATTACATATACGGGTCAGATTAGCACGACGGACTGCGCCCTTCATTCGATGGTGCGACCGCTTTGTTTGGCATCTGATCACAACTGGTTTGCCGTCAGAAAAGAATCCCCCTCGCGACACGGTGCTGACTGAGTCGCCCAGGTACCTCTCCTCCAGCTCTCTCGCGGAGTGAACCCAGTAGTTGTGATAAGCAACACCTTTGGAAGTCATTGCCCACCAGGCGAGGCAGAGAACTACACCAAGTGCTGATATCAGTAGTCCTATGAGTGGTAGCGGTCTGCTGGCGGTGAGAGCTACCCCAATGGAACCGAGGAGGACACTATTGGCGAGTAGCATGGCGTTGAACTTCGCCCACAGGAGGGATCCTTCATAGGTCCAAAGCAAAGCAGCAACCTGATACCCAACACGCGCATTCTCGATTGCACTGCTCTTGGCTGCGTTCGGATTGCCTGCCATATACCTAACACCCCTCTTCTGGATTCGCGGACTCATGGGGCAAGTCCTCCCGACACAGAACTAGTTGCGCCGCTTGCGCTTGGCATCGAGGAGGCGTGAGGAGAGGGTGCCGCCCTCGGATGCAGGCTTGGGCTCGGATGGAGATGCCTGTGCCGGCGCCCGTTCGGGCCCAGGCGCGGATGTCTGTTGAGGCCGGGCGCCGGGCGGGACGGTATTCGTCGTGAACTCGACCTTCTCGACGGGCTTGCGCTCCCTCTTGGCGCGGAGGAGGTTCGACACCATCTCCGGCTCCTGAGTGACCGGTCTCGTCTTCCTTCGCAAACGGTGCGCGCGGATGAACTCCCTCAGCTTCGAGTACTCCTCCACGAACTGCTCCGGCGTGATCACCAGCCGCCGAACCGCCACGTCGAGTGGGAGAAGGATCGCCGCCAGGATCACGAGCAGCCGCCAGAGGTCCGTGTATGCCCTCGATCGGCGGAATGCCTGAGTGAACACCTCCGAGGCCTTGGAGTCATACCGCCCGCCGGTCTCGGACGCGATCCGCTTGAGGAGCGCCGTGTTCGGCGCGATGTCCTTGTACTCCGGCGGGTAGGGGATCGTGATGACGCTGACATCCGGCGAAGTTTGGTCCTGATCGCGCCTCACCACGTTCACCACGTAGCTTCCGACCTCGCGCGCGTCGAAGGTCGCCTCGTAACGACCCGGGCCGGTCTGATCGATTGAGAGCTGCTTGCCCTTCATGCTCGGGCCGACCACCGATCCCTTGAACTTGATCTGGTTGAGGAAGTTGCCCTTGTCGTCCACCGCGTCGATGGTCACATATCCCGTTCCGTTCTGTACGTCCACCATCGTCTGGAAGTCGGTCGGCGGATTCTTGCGCATAGTCGAGCGGACGACCTGTGCCCAGAACCTCCCGTAGTCCGGCCATTGGACCCAGTGAGACGACCACCGAGCCTTGCAGTCCGACGTGAACGCCGCCGACTTCCCGAGCCCATACTGCCACGTCGCGAGGATCGGGTCCTTGTGCTTCGAGATCATCGAGATGCGCGCGGTTGGCTTCGGGCTCGTCGTCACGTATCCGAGCAGCGCCGGGACGGACGTGATGCCCGCCAGTTCGGGGCTCGACGGATCGATCGTCGGGATGAACGGCTCCTCCACGATCAGCGACTTCGAGACCGTCATGACATCCTTGGTGAAGATCGCCTTCAAGTCGGACGCCTGCAGCGTGAGGTAGAAGTTGCCCCGACCGGCCGCCGCCACGTTCTTGAGGAACGGCACGTGTGGGCCGTCGCCGATCGCAACCGCCGTCACCGTGATCTTCTCGCCCGCCATCTGCTTGGCGAGCGGCACGACGCCGTCCTGGTCATCGCAGTCGCCACCATCCGCGAGCAGGATGATATGCCTCTGCCGGGTCCTGCTCTTCTTCATCATCTCATAGGCCATCTGCATCGAGGGGAACACGGCGATCCCGCCGCCTTCCGCGCGGATGGTGGAGATCTGGTCGTAGATCGGGCCCTTGCTGTTCGCCTGCTGAAGCTCGACCGCCGCTACCGGGCTCGTGTGGCAGACTATTACCCCGACGTAATCGATCGGCTGGAGCAGCTTCACGACCGCAGACGCGCCATCGTTCGCCAGCTGGATCTTCGTCGTGCCGCCCTCCGGTGCGCTCATCGAGCCGGACTTGTCCATCACCACGATCACCGAGAGCGAGGGCAGCACCTTCGTCTTGCGGACCGACATATCGACCGGGAGCGCCTTCTCGATCGGCGTGTCGAAGTAGCCGCCCGCGCCGAAGCCGTCCTCGCCGCCGACCATCGTGAACCCGATTCCCAGGTCCTTGACGCCCGATTCGATCAGCAGCATCTGCTCGGCAGACATTCCGATCGCCGGAACATCCGAGAGCACGAGCATGTCGTAGCCTCTCAACTGCGCGAGCGAGGTCGGAATCCCCGAGCGGTCGCGCGCCTCGACCTCGATGTCGGTGGTCTTGAGCGCCTCGGCGAGGTATTTCGCCTGGCCGGGGACTCCCTCCACGTACAGCACCTTCGGCTTGCCGTTGACCATCGTGTAGGCGAGCGCGGTGTTGTTCTCCATGCGAGTGTCCTGGTCGCACTCCAGGATCGCCTCGTACTCGTAGCTTCCGGGCTTGTCGATCGACTGCTGGAACGTGAGGACGCTCTTGCCCTTCGTAAGCTGCACGGACTTGACCCCGACTGGCACGCCGTTTCTGAGGACACGGATCTGCGCCGAGACCGGCTCCTTGGCGATCGCAACCACCTTGAGATCGAACGGCTCGCCGACTTTCACCGCGCTCGGGCAGACCATCTTGTCGAGCAGGACCTCGTGCGGAAGCTCGTTCGTGAGCGGCACGACATCGACCGAGACGTCGTTCGAGCCGATGAGCATCGCCTGCTCGATCGCCTTTCCGCGCGTCTCGTTCCCATCGGAGAGGAGCACGATCTTCTTCGCGGTCTTCTCCGGGAATAGGGCGAGTGCGAGGCCTAGTGCCTGCGAGATGTCGGTATTCCCGGTGTCGGGGATCGAGTAGATCCTGTCGATCTTCGGGACGTTCGACGGCGAGATCTCCACGGAGGCATCCGCTCCATATGCTATGATGCCGACGAGGTTCTCGGTCTTGAGCTGCTTCAGGGCGGTGTTGATATACGCCAGTGCCGTCTGCTGTCGAGTCTTCGGGATGCTGTCCGAGATGTCGATCACGAAGACGACGCACCGTTGGGAGACGTTCTGGACCGTGCGCGCGCCTGCGAGGGCGAACACAAGCATGACGAGGATGAGCGACCGCAGGACGAGCGCGAACTTCGACCGGAACCTCGACATATCGGCGAGGCTGTGGGCCGCCATCCGGTACGTATAGTACCCCAGCGGTATCAGAATCAGTAGCCACAACGGCTTGGTGAACTGGATCATGTTTCTCTGCCTGATGTAGGAGCAGCTTCCTAGCTGCGATGGGGTTCCCTTTCTAGCTATGAAGGCCCCCATCGCAGCTAGGAAGCTGCTCCTACATCAGATACGCCGGTGGTACGCATACCACTCGAATGCCAGGACTCCGAGCGCGAGGAGCACGAGCGGCTGGAAGAACTCCCGGTTCGTTTGCACCGGCTTCCCGGTGGACGCGAACTTCTTGCCGCCGACCGAGAACGCCTCCCTGGGCGCGGTCGATGACTCCTGCATCGAGGTCAGGTTGCACGCGAACTCCCGCCTGACGCCTTTGCCGGTCACGCGGTAGACGCCCGCGCGCTCCGTGTTGTCGAAAATCACAGGCGTTTGCGTCACCTTGATCGCCTGCTTGTGGCCGAGTGGATCGGTCACGTCGATCTGCGCCAGGCCCGCGGGCACGTCGATGTACATCGGCTGGCCCGTTCGAATGCTCTCGCCCGCGCTCAATGTCTGCGCCGGGACGAGCCAATCAAGGCAGTTCGTGATGAATATCGGGAAGCCGACTCGGAGCGGGAAATCGCTGTCGAGCAGGCTGAACGAAAGCTGCACGAAGTTCCGGCCGCCCCTCGATCCGGCAACGGCGAGCACTCCGCCTGCGCTCTCCACGAGTGCCGTCGCCCAGTTCGCAGGCGAGAGACGGCGTGCCTCCGCGACCTGCACGTTCCCGAAGTCGACGTATCGGCTCACGGGATGATTCCGCGCGTAATCGACGATCGACGGGCGCTGGATCATCTCACCGATCCCAGCGGGTCCCTGGGGCGCGGATGAGTTGATCAGCAGGTATCCTCCCTGCGGGACGTTCGCCGGCGGGGTAACTCCATCGAAGACCACCAGGTCGTACTTCGAATCCTTGAAGCTCGCGGGAATCGCCTCCGCCTTCGTGACCGATGTCCGGGGATCGAGGTTGAGCGCATTCTGGAGGAAGATGTTGCCCTTCGAGACCATCAGCACCGAGATCTTGCGCGGCTTCGTTAGGTAGACCGAGCCGCTGTTGTCCACGGCCAGGTCGTCCTTCACATCGAGCTTGGCGGTCACCCGGCCGTCGAGGTTTCCGACGTTGTTGAGCAACTCCTGCCTCGACTCGCCCGCCTTGAGCGTCTCCTCGCGCACGTCGAGAAGCTCGTCGTTGAGGTAGACCTCGAGGTTGAACGCCTGATCGCGCTTCGAGTAGTTGCGGAATCCGATGAAGACCTGCTGTTCGCCGGAGAGCGTCTTGCGTGACGACAGGCCCGTGATCGCCACGTTATCGCATTCCCGCCCGATGCGCATGTAATCGAGCCGCGCGTTCTCGGCCGAGAGGTCGGAGAGCGCCTCGAACCCGCCGTCCGAGAGCACGACGATCCGCGGGGGAGTGCGCGACTTCCCCGCGACGAGTGAGAGCGCGAGGACCAGAGCCTGGCGCATGTTGCACGGGGTATCGACCGGCCCGAGTCGCCTGATCGCCTCATTGAGCGACTTCTTGTCCGAGGTGAACGATGCGACGACTCGCGCCTTCGAGCCGGCGGTCATGACGAGCATCGTGTCGCCGCCGCCCATGCGTCCGACGATCCCGAGCGCCTTCGACTTGGCGTCATCGAATCGAGAGGGCTTCACGTCGGTGGCCTGCATGCTGGCGGATGAGTCGAGGATGACGACGATCCGGTTGCCCTGACCGCTCTGACTCCTGATGTATGGGCGCGCTATCGCTCCAATGACAGCCAGGAGTGCGATGACCTGGAGCAGCAGCAGGAGGCTCTTCCTGAGCTTCTGAAACGGCGCATTCGCCTGGATGTCGGCGACCGCATCCTGCCAGAGCATGACGGACGAGAACCACCTGCTCTTTGCGTTTCAGCTTGAGCAGGTATAAGAGCACGATGATCCCGCCGAGTGGCAGGATCAGCAGTAACGACCAGGGTGATAGTAAGCTCATGGGTGAGTAATCAGTTATCAGTTGTCAGTCATCAGTGAACAGTGAACGGTAAGTAAGCCGTTCGTGCCGGAGTTGTACTCCGGCACGCTAGACTAACCACCTAACGTTCGCACCGGAGTTGTACTCCGGTGCGCCGAGCTAGCAGGGGAGTTGCACTCCCCCACACACCGAACCGTGCGGAGTACAACTCCGCGGCGAGTTGCGCGGGCTGGAGTACAACTCCAGCCCGAACGTATCGTCCTGCGGGAGGGAGTACAACTCCAGCCCGAACGTAGCGCTTATCGTCCTGCGGGAGGGAGTCCAACTCCCTCCCGAACAGTGCGCTTACTTCTTGTTGTTGATCAGCACCGCCACCAGTGCGACAACCCCGAAGATGACCAGCCCGAGCACCAACAGCGGCAGGAACGAGAGACCACGTACCAGTCATTTCATCCTCCCTCATCAGCGTGCATCCGCGTTCATCGGCGGTTACTTCAATGCTCCCCGCCGGCGCAGGTAGTTCAGTATCAGGTCCTCGAACGGCGACTGGTTCGTCACGCGGACGTAGTTGCACCCGTACCGCATCGCGAACCCCTCGATCTCCCCGAGGAACTCCCCGAGCCGCTGCTGATACCGTCGGAGGAGCGTCTGCGTGATCGTGATCTCCCGCTTCTCGCCGGTCTCCGAGTCGACCATGAGCAGGTCGCCGACCGTCGTCGGGTTGACCTCCTCCTGGTCGAGCAGGTGCACCATCGTCACCTCGAACTTGCGCGAGAGGAGCGCCGTGAGCCCCTGCTGATACGTCGGATCGAGGAAGTCCGAGATCACGATCGCCAGCCCGGAGTTCGACGTCCGAAGGCTGAAGTCGCGGATCGAGCTTCCAAGCTGCGTCTTCCCCGAGGCCTGCACAGTCCGCAGGTAGTCGAAGATCGTGAACGCCGCCTGCTTACCCCGCTTCGGGCTGAGCATCGCCGCCAACTCCCCGCTGAGCGCCGCCAGACCGACGCGGTCGAGGTTGCTCAGCGCGATATACGACAGTGCAGCCGCGATGCGCTTGGCGTACAGCAGCTTCTTCGGATGGCCGAAATCCATCGACTTCGACGTGTCCACGAGTATATAGACGTGCAGGTCCTCTTCTTCGACGAACAACTTGAGGAAAAGCTTCTCGAGGCGCGCATAGACGTTCCAGTCGACGCGCCGGAGGTCGTCGCCTGTGGTGTAGTTTCGGTAGTCGGCGAACTCGACCGCCGAGCCGCGCTTGGTCGATCGCCGCTCACCCCGGAGCCGCCCGGGGAACACCCGCTTAGCGACGAGCGACAGCCGCTCGATTTTCCGCAGAAACTCGGGATCGAGCAGTTCCTCGCGTTCGTCTATCTGTTCTATTGTATCCAAGTGTTACCCCTTATGGAGTGCGGAAGCGGAGTCTCCGGACGGAGCTTCCGCTTTGGTCTGCATGAACTCGGCTAGTCGGCCTGAGCCCGCTGCCGGTGCCGATGTATCGACCGCCCGGCGAAGAAACCGATCAGCGCTGAGGCCGCGATGACGGAAAAGGCAATCCCCGAGCTAGCCAGACGATGATGGACAGCGCCTTCACGCATCCCATCCATGACGGCAATGACGATCACGAAGACCAGGATCGAGACCGCCGACTGAAGCATGTGCATACGGGTCTGGCGTGTCCACCCCGGATCATCCCACTGCCACCCAAGGATGAAGGCTGAAACCGCGAAGAACAGCAGCCCGGCGCCGACCACAATCTGCCCCGCGTACGCCGGCAGGAGAACAGCCGCAATCGTCGTTGGGACTGCAAATGCCAGCACATAGCCAAGCAGTTGCAGAATCATCACCGCGTCACTGGGGGTCTGGTTGTCCTGCATATGCGTCCTCCATCGTCGAAAGCGGAGTCTGCGGAGCTTCCGCTCTGCTTGGCGCGATCAGCCGTTCAATCTCCCTGCGCTCCTACCAGTGCCGAGCTTGCGGCCGAGCATCAATGGAGCGACAACAAACATCAACCCGGCCGCGAAGAGCGCCGCGACAACCATTAGCGCATAGGTAGCTCTCCCCGATAGAGCAAACTGAACTGCGACTATCACAATTGGTGACAGATACATCGAGAGCAGCACGACCACCAGCCAAGGAGCAAGGCTCGGACCTGTCAGCGGATAGCTATTCCGGTAGTAACCGATGAGAAACGCCGTTACCGCGACGAACAGGATGCCAGTCCCGCCTGCAACCCACTCCTTGTATTCCGGCAAGAGTAAGAGCCCGGTTGTGCCTACGAGCACGAAGGCGAGTTCGTACACGATCACTTTTCGCGCGATTCGGTTCGTCTTCTGCCGTTCCTCAGATGGCTCCACTGTTGATCCTCGACTGCAAAGCGGAAGCTCCGCAGACTCCGCTTCCGCACTCCACACTAGACCGGCAGTTCTTCCTTCGTCCCGACGTTCGAGAGGACGTCCTCGACGATCGAATCCGTGCTGATGCGCTCGGCCTCGCCCTCGAAGTTGAGGATGAGCCGGTGCCGGAGCGACTGTTTCGCCACGCGCTTGATGTCGTCGAACGCCACGTTGAACCGCCCGTCGAGCAGCGCGCACACCTTCCCGCCGACGACGAGCGCCTGCGCCCCACGCGGGCTCGAGCCGTAGCGGACGTACTTCCTGGTCATGTCGGTCGCATACTCGCTCTCGGGATGGGTCGCCAGGACCGCACGGAGCGCGTACTCCTTCACGTGATCGGCGATCGCGACCTCACGGGCGAGCGAGCGCATCTCCAGGATCGTCCCGGCGTCCATCACCCTGCCCGCATGATGCTCGGACGAGCCGGTCGTGCGGTCCACGATCATCATCAGGTCGTCGAGCGTCGGGAAATCGACCATCAGCTTGAAGAGGAAGCGGTCGAGCTGCGCCTCGGGGAGCGGGTACGTGCCCTCCATCTCCAGCGGGTTCTGGGTCGCGAGCACGAGGAATGGCTCATCGAGCTGCCGGATCGTGCCGGCGACCGTGACGGAGTGCTCCTGCATCGCCTCGAGCATCGCCGACTGAGTCTTCGGCGTCGCGCGGTTGATCTCGTCGGCGAGGATGACGTTGGCGAATACCGGTCCGTGCTGGAAACGGAACTCCCGCGCGCCGGATTCCGACTCGACCAGGATGTTCGTGCCGACGATGTCGGCGGGCATCAGGTCGGGCGTGAACTGGATGCGCGAGAACTGAAGCTCGCACGCCTCCGCGAGCGTCCGGACGAGGAGCGTCTTGCCGAGGCCGGGGACGCCCTCCAAGAGCGCATGGCCGTTCGCCACCAGGCAGATGACCACGCCCTCGACGATCTCCGACTGCCCGACGATGACCTTCGATATCTCATCGCTGAGCTGCTTGAAACACTGATTGAACTGAGCTACTCGCTCTTCGGCTTGCATGATACCTCCCTGAACATGCAGGAGGGATTTGCCGGGATGGTTTGTGCCCGGTAATCCCGAACGCGCAACGATCGGTGTTCGGGATTACCGGGCACAAACCATCCCGGCAAATCCCTCCTACATGTCTATTCCAAACTGCTGAAATAATCCTTGACCCTGTTCCGGTACGCCGGGGGGACCTTCTCCTTCGAGAGGGCGCTCTCGGCCGACTTCTTGTAGTTCGAGTACACATCGGTATACGGCACTGAGGCGGGCGATGAGAGGGTGGGAGCGCCCTTCGACTCACCGGCTGAGAACACCTGACCGCTCTCGCCGAGCATCGACGGCGAGTGGGAGATGTCCTTCACATCGTTGAGCTTGCCCTTCGGTCCGGTATTGGCATCGTCTCCGCCCCTGCCCGATCCGGGGCCGCCCTTGCCGCTCGGGCCTTGACTCTCGCCGTCCGTGCCCTTGCCGTCCTTACCCGTCATTCCGCCAAGGCCGGATGCGATCGATCCGCTTGAGCCGCTCTGACCGAGCGAACAACTTGCGCCGCTTCAAGTGCCGCCCGCATGTTTGAGCGCCTCCGCGAGCTGCTGCTGGCTCTGCATCTCCTTGGTCATCTTCGCCAGCTCTTCGGGACTCATCTTTGCCAATCTCTCGGCGTTCTCGCGCATCATCTTCGCAAGCTTGTTCAGGTCCGTGCCCTTCAGTGCCTTGGCGAGCGCATCGAGCTGCTTTTGGAGCGCCTCACGGTCGGCCTCTTTCATCTGACCGCCCTGCGCCTTCTGGGTGAGCTTCTGCATCAGCTCGGACGCCTTCTTGAAATCCTCGTTCTCCGCGAGCTTGGCAAGTGCCTCACCGAGTTCCTTCGGGATCGCGAGACTGCTGTTCGGGTTGGTGTACTTCTCGACCGCCTTCTCGAGTTCCTTGCGCTCGGACTCGGTCAGCGGCTCGGACTTCTGCGCGAGTTCGGCCATCCGCTTGTCGGACGCCAGCTTCCTGAGCGCCTCAGCCGGCGGAATATTCTGCTTCTCCGCCATCTTGCGGGCCATGTCCCTCGCGAGTTCCTCCGCCGCCTTCTTCATCTCGGCCTGCGCCTCAGCCATCGACTTAGTGGTCGAGTTCTCCTTCGCCAGGCGATCCTGCTCGGCCTTGATCTGCTTGTTCAGGCGCTGGGAGCTGATCATCGCTTCCTTCTTCGGCATGCGGCCGGTCTGCATCTTGCGCCCGAGGTCGTCGAGCTTGCCTGCGAGCTTCTTCAAGTCCTTCTGTCTGTCGCCGGCCCGCTTTTCGATCTCCTTGCTGATCTTGAGGAGTGTCGCTCCCTCCTGCTTCATCGTCGCGATATCCTGTTGACGCGCCGGCGAATTGAAGCGGGCCATCTGCGGGATGAAGGTGACCCCGAGCAGCAGGACGACGGCCGCGAGGAAGGCGACGTGCGGCGGGCCGAATCGATGGCGGAAGACCTCCGACGCCTTCAGCCCCGAGAAATGCTCGTTGGCATCCGTGACGAGCGCCTGTTCGAAGTCAGTAGGGAACGCCCGGGAACCGACCCTCACCCCCGACCCCTCTCCCTCAGAAGGGCGAGGGGAGACCGCCCCCCCTCGCCCTTCTGAGGGAGAGGGGTCGGCGAAGGCGATGGCGGTCGAGAGCCGCTCCTTGAGGCCGGTGCGCTTGTCGGCGGCGATGGCGACGGTGAGGTCCCTGAGCGGGCGAGTCAATGCGAAGGCGCACCCGCCGAGTATGCCCGCGATCACCGTCGAGAACCAAATGCGGTAGTCGAGCAGCGAGGTCACCTGTGTTGACAGGATCACCATGCACGTGGCCAGGACCGCTCCCACTCCGCCGCCGAAGAGCCCGTATCGCTCGATCAGCAGGAGCCGGACCCGCCGTCGCAACCGCCATATCTGACTATCGAGACCTTTACTGTCCACTGCTCACCGTTACCTTGCCCGTGACACCGTAGGGGCGATCCTTCTACGGTCGCCCGTGGAATCGCAGAGAGTGCACGGGCGACCGTAGAAGGATCGCCCCTACGGTGTCCGCAGCCTCAGTATTGCTCTTCCTGCACCCCGCCGCCTGACTTCCGCGCAACCCAGGGGGCGGCGGCAAGAAGCCCGAGCGTCAGGGCGGCATAAAACCCGCTGACCAGCATCCACGACAGATCCTTGGGCCACCAGAGTTTCGGCATGGTCGGGGACCACCCCTGAGCCTCCACGATGAGCGGCGTCACCGGCCAGAACGCGGCCAGTTGCCAGATCACTCCCGATGCCCTGGAGAGCCCGAAGTTGTAGTTGGCCAGTATTATCGCATAGCCCGCGAACATCATGATGATCGCGACGACCGCGACTACCACCGCGTTTCGTCTCAGCTTGACGACTGCCGATGCGAATATGGATATCGCGGCCATTGCGGCTGCTACAGTCACGCATACTGCCCCGATCTTGTAGACGCTGAGCCAGTTCGCATGGGTCATGTGCGTATGCGTAGACCCGACCGACCAGCGGAGCGTGAGGCCGAATACCACATACTCCAGTATTGCCCACATCAGGACGAAGCAGAACGCTCCCGACATCTCGCTCTTGAACATCTTGCGGGGATCCAACAGGCCCATTATGCTCGGCTTTCCCCCCTGCGCCGGCATGCGACCGGTCGCGAAGATCGGCGCGACATGCACGAACATGATGAACATGCTCGCGGCGGACATGGTGACCAGCGCCTGTATGCCCATGGAACCCATCGCGCCCCTGTAGGTCGCGTCGCCGAATGTGATCCACGTGGTGAAAAGCGACGATGCGATCAGCAGTATCCTCGCCGGGAGGGCCTTCTCCGCCCTCAGGTACTTCACGTGCATCGCGGCGACGAACAGCAGAGCCGCGCCATAGAGGGAATGCTGGATCAGCGGAGGCAGGTAGATCGGAATCTTGAGACCGCAGACTGTCGCCTTCATCAATGGTCCCCACGGCGCCCAGCCCGGGTTCATCAACGCCATTGCATTGACGGCCCCTCCTCCGTACCACATGCTCTGCAGCAGGGCCGCGCCCGATCCCAGCGTCGAGAGCAGATAACCCAGGGACGTGCCGTAGGTCAGCAGTACCGCGGCGGCCGTGCGGTTGAACAGCGACGACCAGAAGACACCCATCGCAGCGAGTACGAAGGTCCATGCGATCAGCAGCAGGTAGGTGACGAAAACCTCAGCGGGCGATATTCCGCCGAACATCAGGCAGATGCCGGAGAGCGGCAGAGAGCACATCAGCAGGATCAGCGAGTAGAGCATCGCGCTGAGAAGCTTCCCGAGAACCACATTCCCCGGCGACAACCTGGTCAGCACCAGCATCTCGATGGTCTTCTTCTCGAGTTCCAGGGTGAGCGCACCGGATGTGAGCGATGGGATAATCAATGCCAGCAGAACGGTCTGCGTCCAGTTGAGGCTCATGAACAGCTTCTGTCCGAGCCTGGCGTTCACGAGCGACTGAGCGCCGTATCCGGTCGCAGACATGATCCACATGGTGTAGTAGGAGATCAGCAGCACGACGCCGAGGAACAGCACGTAGCCTCCCATGACCAGGAAGCCCTTCCGTCCCCGCATCCTCGTGCGAAGCTCCTTCGCGACCACGGGGTTGTCCCGAATCCCATTGGCCCATACATCCTTAAGCTGCATACTCACCGTTGCTGCAATGCTCATGCTTTTCTCCTGCCTATGATCTTCTCAAGCGGTCGAGTCTTCGGACGGACAACCACTGACATACATATGCGTATGATATCGATATGCCGACTGATGATAGCGCAAACCGCAAGACCTCATTGGCGTCCTTATAGCTGTCCACGATCTCGGACGCAGCTCTAAGCGGGTTGGCTATCGTGAACGCCTCCGCATCGCCTGCCGAGACGCTGGTAACCGCTGACCATATCCGGCCGGTGCCGAGCAGTACCAGTATGACCGCCATGTACGACAGGCCGAGGGGTATCACCCAGTTGGCTCGTCTGCCGATAATACGACTCATCACCCAGGACGCGACTCCAAATACTACGAAGCTCACCGGCGCTGCCTGGTAGAACACCAGATCAGTGAAGCCCAGAAGCGCGTTCGCAGAACCTCGCATCAGGTCGCCAAGGAATACCAACGCGGCAGGTACACCAACGATCAGAACCATGGTAGTCAGGTATGCCGCAAATATGCTCGTTCGCGAATCCTTGAACACACACGAGCACAGTACTCCGAGTGCTCCGTAGGTACACGCGGCCACCAGGAGCACCCCGTACATCTCGGCAACCTGCAAAGGCGATATCCCGCCAAGCATGAACACGACTGCCAGGACCGGGAGCGATGCCGCGAGCAGCATCACTATCTCAGCAACTGCCGCCGCCAACTTCTGCACTACAATGGCCCACGTTGGCAACAACGTTATGGCCAGCAGATCGAATGTTCGTCTATCGCGCTCGGCTGAAACAGTCATGGCACTGTATGCCGGCACGATAAGGCACACCATCGAGACCTGCAGGAGCGACATCCACATGAAGATGTCCTCACCGAGCCGGCTGAGGTCCCCTGGCGATGGCCCTCCGGGCCAGGTCGCGAACAACGCGATCACCAGTATCGACAGCACTCCAGCGTATACCCCCATCACGATGAATGGCCGGGCCTTCCGCTGCCGGATGCGCATCTCCAGCCTGAGCACCGGGAACTCGATCTCCCTTATTCGATTGGTAAGCAGCCTAAGCTTTGCCATCAGCAGCCAAATGCTACGCGCGCCGCAAGGCCTCGAACTTCCGCACCGACAGATGCGTGAGCAGCATGGTTCCCGCGATCGAGAAGCCCAAGGTAGTGGCTACCATCTCCCATGCATGCGGCTCTCCCGTCAGCAGGCCGATAATGGCCGACAGCGGATTGACTGCGAGAGGCGCGTGCCACGGGAACAGGCTTTGATTCGGCCCCATGCGAATCACCAGGAACGCCATGAGAATCAGGGCGACCGCTGTTCCGATGATATCCGACATCCGGATGCCCTGCAGAGTCCCTCGACCGGTCATCCTCCTCACGAGGTGCACGGACACGATAATCAGTGCAGCCGCCATGCCCATGAAGACGACGAACTCAATGGGCATCCAGCCATCGAACCAGTCGCTATGCGCAGGACCGGTGATATCCCATGCTCTGATCCAAATCCCCGCCAGATACAGGCCCACGACGCTTGTATATGCCATGAGCGTCGCAGTGCGAGCATTCCGCAGAACGCACGACCAGAACATCCCGCCCGCGGCGACGAACAACGCGGTCGCCATGAGTATGACGTAAGTCGCCACGATATCGAGCAGTGACTGCCCTCCACGGATACCGATGACCACCATAGTCGGAACGGCCGCTGTCACAACAACCACCGCCTCGGTTACCGCCGCCATCAGCTTCTGCAGGATGATGCCGGAGGACGGCAGTAGCGTCAGTGCCAACAGGTCAAACGTGTGCCTCTCACGCTCCACTGCAATCATGCCGGCGCTGCGAGCGGGTATCAGCACGCAGACAATGATGAGCAGAATGATGGACAACGCGGTAAACGCGGCACGATTCCCATCCGGATCTCTGATATCTGCGAAAGCCGAGATGAATATCCATGCAATGAGCACTCCAACTCCGATAGACGGCGTTGAGGTGAGCAGGCCTTTGAGCTTGCGCCTCATTCGGAACTCGTGCTTCACCACCGGAAACTCTGTCTGCCGTATTCGATTGACAAGCTGCGGTATGGACGGCATATGTCCTCCGGAGATACACTACTCCATCACTCCACTACTCCCACACTCCCACACTCCCATACTCCGCCTACGAAACCGCTCCGCGCGTGACTTTGAGGAACACGTCCTCCAGGTCGAGGTCCGCCTCGTCGAATGAGTGCACCTTGAACCCCTGGACCGTCAGCGCCTCGAGGACCGCGTACTGCTCGCCCGGTTCGCCGACGTAAGTCGCGAGGATGTACCCATCGTCCTCCAGCTTGGCGTCGGATATGACGCTCAGGCCCGCGAGGCAGCCGAGCGCCTCCTGCCGGCGGTCGACCACCTGTATCTTCAGGCAGATGCCCGATCGGCACTGCGCCATGATCTGATTGACGTCGCCGCTGACCACGAGCTTGCCCTGCTCGATGATCGCGATCTTGTTGCAGAAATCGGCCAGTTCGGGGAGGATGTGCGACGAGATCAGGATCGTCTTGCCCATCTTCCGAAGCTCCTTCAGCAGCTCCTTGATCTCGATGCGCGCGCGCGGATCGAGCCCCGACGCCGGCTCGTCGAGCAGGAGGAGCTTCGGGTCGTGCAGGAGCGTCTTGGCGAGGCATAGTCTCTGCTGCATGCCTCTGGAAAGCTCGGCGACGAAGTTCTCCTTCTTGATCGAGAGGTCCGTCAGTTCCAGCACCTCGTCTATCACGGTGTTGCGCCTGTTCACGGGAATGCGATAGGCCGCTGCGAAGAAATCGAGGTACTCCCAGACCAGCACGTCGTCGTACATGCCGAAGAAGTCCGGCATATAGCCGATCAGCGGGCGGATCTCCTCCGGATACTGGAAGACATCGATCCCGTTCACATACGCCGTGCCGAAAGTCGGCTTGAGGAGGGTCGCCACCATGCGGATTGTGGTCGTTTTGCCGGCGCCGTTCGGGCCGATGAACCCCATGATGTCACCCGCATCGAGCTGCAGGTTCAAGTCGTTCACCGCCGTCAGTTTGTCGTACTGCTTCGTGAGATTCTCTGTTCTGAGCACGCCGCTGCCTCCCTATTTCTGCTTTCCCATCGCGCTGATACTGACGCTGGATATCAGTACTCGAGCGTCGAGTGATTCGATCTTGAGCTTGATCTGGTTGCCTGGTTGAAGATACTGCGCCGGGTTTGGCACATCGCCGACGCCCTTGACTGTCACCCAGTTTCCGGCCAAGTTTTGCAGAGAATAGTTCACTCGCATAGCCCCGGTATGCTCAAACTTGAACTTGTTTGAAGAGGCAAGCGACAGGGAGACCAGATCAAGCCTCCCTGGTACCGGCAACTGGTAGAGGACCATGAAGGATCCTGAGGGTTGAAGATCGACCACCATTGTGCCGGGATTGACGTTCATTTCGGGAATCGGCTGAGCGCTCTGGGACTTGACTATCGTCGAGCTGATCGAGTTCGGTGAGAAGACCAGAACACCGCCCGTCGAGACGTCGAGCCGGATCATGATGCATGTCTGCGATATCACGTTGCCGCGACGACCGGAAAGACCGTAAGGGGCGTTCCGTTTCGCGAAGCCCACGAGAGTCGGCGCGTTCGAAGCCGACGATACCGTTCCGGCGACTCCCTGCAGATTGCTCTTGATGTTCTTCGCGTAGTTCGAGTACGGGTTCGACCTGGTGGAAGACGAGTACGGTGAACTCTTTGCGTCTACTCGGACCGTTCGGCCTCTTGGCAGACTGCCCAGTTCCTGCTGCATACCGGCGAACCGGATCGCGCAGTCAGTCAGATCGAGGTTGGTGTTGTTCGTGACAGTCCCTTGAACGGCATTGCCGACAAGCGTCAGATTGCAGGTGAAGTTGCCGCCCATGTCCACGCCGCTGACCGACTCGATCGTCTTGGCCGACCACATCGCCATGTCTATGCCCTCGATTGCGGTCTTCTCGCCCAGATAAGCCGTCGGCATCTGCTCTTTTTCCTCTTCAGGGATGCATTGCCCGATAGCGTAAGGATCATTGATATCTACGTCGTATGAACGACGAGCCGGTGAGAAGAGCGATGCCTCGCTGATCAACCGCGCATACCTGGCGTTCGTGCTTCCCTCGATCACCGTCGCGACCCCCATCTCGATCTTCCCGCCCTTGATGGTGTATCCGATCACGTATGCGCCGAGAGTGAAGAGCAGCACGATCGCCGGAGTGCTCACCCACGCGAGTTCCATCCGTCGCCGCTTCTTGAGGTACCAGTAGTTCACCGGCACTAGGAAGACCACGTAGGCGAGCAGGTAGAGGGCGATGATATTGAACGAAGGCGTCTTGATCGCCGGGTTCTGGTCGACGACATCCTGGAGGCTCATGGCTGATATCGAGGAGGTATAACCGCCTCGACTTCGAGGGCCGAGATTGTTTATCCATTCGAGGTTCTCGTCTACGGTTGCGCCCGGGACTGAGGTCATCAGTATGTTCTTCCAGAATCCGACCTGCCCGTTCCAGTCCCTGAAAGGTGATGCCTTGTAGTCGAATGCCAGGAACACAACGCGTCCTGCGCCGTATCTGCGCTCGGCGTAGATCGGTACCGCGCCCTCCCGGAGAACCTGACTGGAGATGCCCGGCTTCGGGACGCTGGTGGTGACGGCGACCGGTCCTGCGGGGAACCCGTCCTGCCGATCGAAGCGATTGCGTTCATGGCCGGCACGCTCGCCGATCCGGTGACGGTCACGGGGAGGAGATCGTTGAAGAACTCAGTCTGAAAGCTGCGGAAGTTCGGGCCGGTCGAGACGACGAGTGTGCCGCCGCCTGCCACCCACATGCTGATCGCCTTCAGGGCCTTCGGGTCCGGCGAGATGCCCCCGAAGTCAGAGACGATCATCACATCCACGCCCTGGTAGGCCGCCGGTCGGTCGAAAAGCGTCGACGGCGAGAGCGCCGCTGCCTGAATCGTCGAATCGGTCGGTCCTGAGGACGGGGAATAGCCGGGCCCCGCCAGCATCGCCATTCTCCTGTTCATCACGAACGGAATCTTCTCTCCGGTCATGAACGACAGCTTGGACGACCTGTCGCCGAGACTCACGATCATTCGGTCGCGGGTGCTTATGGCAACGAGATTCATCTCCCGGCTGGCGATGATCCGACTGCCGCGTACCAGTGCGACCTTCATGTTGCCGCCATACTCGGGCCTTCTGGTATACACGTAATACAGCTTCGTCGAGTTGCCCGGGAGGCTCACCTTTGCGGAACACACCGGCATCGCGCGTCGGTTCGTTGTGTCCTGCCGAACCTCGAGCACCCCTTCGACCGTCTTACCGCCGGGGTTCACGAGCTTGACGGCGATCGGCGACCACACCGCGGCTTTGACCGCGCCGTCGAAGCCGGCCAACACCTCGATGTCCACGGCATGGGCCGCGGTCGAGACAGTCGCAAGCAGGGCGAGGGTCATGGCGGCAAGCAGTAGCAGTCCGGTGGGACGATGATTCGTCATTCTATGCTCCTGGCTGTTCGTGTTGGAAAGCTCTTTCTTGTTGATACTGCGAAAATGGACCCGTTGTTCCCGGCGACCTTGCGCCGCCCGGCATCCTACGCATTTTCGATCACCACGCGTTTATCTCCTCCGTGCGACGGACGGCGGAACCCGTCCCGGGCGGAAGGGCATGCCACACACACCAGTGGTTTAGACGCGCGAGAGGCCCATTTCGATGCAAAAACGCCCGGGAATCGAAAAAAACCAGGACGGACCGAGCGGTTTGTATGGCATATAGATAGCAGTGACAGCCCGATTATCCGCTTGTCGTGCCGAATTCTCGGCTTTGCACGCACTTCTGCCTGATTTGGCCTCTTACCCTCCATTTTTCCCGCCGTCTGACGATAATATGAGAGTGGATGAGCAGATGGAGGGGCAGATCTGCTGGGTCCGTTGAGTTTCTCCTCTATGAGGTTTGAAGCTAGGCTTAGGCCTGACTACGTCACACCCCTCCCATGCCGTTTCAGCAGCAAGCTCACCTGTCGAAGGAGGCATTCTGGTGTTTTTCTCTCACCTGCTATCGAAGGAGAGCGTGGTCGGCATAGATATTGGCAGCAACTCTATCAAGGTAGTTTGCGTCGAGCCGACCAAGCAGGGGCCGCGCATATCTCATATCGCCGTCTGTCCCACTCCCGCCAACATGGTGAAGGAGGGAATGGTGACAAGTGCGGCTGAGATTGCGGGCGCCATACAGTTCTGTATGCGATCCGCCGGCATCAAGGCATCAACTGTGGTGACAGCCATCGCCGGGCCGGGCGTGATCGTCAGGAATGTGAAAGTCCCGAAGATGAGTGAAGACGTCCTGCGCAAGTCGATACGTTTCGAAGCAGGCAAGTTCATATCATCGAACATCGAGGACAGCATCGTCGAGTTCGACATACTCGGTGATGCGGACGAGGAAGGCCAGGTCAACATAGTTCTGGTCGCCGCGCCCCGAGTTATGGTCGAGACCAAGGTCGCCGCACTCGAGCAGGCCGGGCTGGAACCTCTCGCCGTTGATGTGGAGGCGTTCGCCCTCCTCCGGGCACTGCAGAGCCGTCCGGATTCCGGTATCCCCGCCGATGGAACCGTCGCACTGCTCGACTTGGGTGCAAGCCATACGGAGATCAACCTGATCAGCAAGGGCGATCTGGCTCTCACAAGGACCATCCCGATCGCCGGGAACAACCTCACGACCGCCATTCGGAACGCCACCGGCGTCACCGACGACGAGGCCGAAGAGATGAAGTTCGCGGTCAACCTCCAGGACCTCCTGGAGCAGACCGAGGCGGCCAGGGACAACGCGGCTCTCAGGGCGGTGCAGCCGCTCGTGGATGAACTGCTCAGGGAGATCCGCCGTTCCATCAATTACTACCAGACTCAGCTACCCGAGGGCAGTGACGCCATGGTGGACAAGCTGATACTCACCGGCGGTACGGCCAGGATGAAAGGGCTCGTGGAGTATACCAAGAGCCGCCTGAATATCCAGGCCGTGGTCGGTTCGCCGGTGTCGCCGAGCATGTACGACTTTTCGTCCGCCCCTGAGGGCGTGAGTGAGGACGACATGCCTTTGCTCGCAGTGGGTCTCGGGCTGGCTCTCAAGGAGTTGCCGGTCGCCACGCTGGCGGCCGCCGCCTGATCCCACAACTATGTGTAGTGGCCGTGGCTCTGTCCCGGCCATGCACCCGCTGGTAGGCCGGGACAGAGCCACGGCCACTACCAGAGATAAGGGACACGAAAGGGAAGGGACAGCTATGCCTTCGATCAATATGATCGCGACACGTCGGGCTGAGCGCCGGAATCTGGAGAGCCAGATACGCATGGCTGGGTTGATTGTGCTGTGTTTGGTGGTCATCGCCTTTGGAGTCTTGAGCTTCATGACGGCGCGCATATTCGCGACAGACCGAGCCATAGATCAACTCGATAAGCAGCTTAGCAGTATTCAGCCGACCGTGAAGCAGATCGCCGACTATGAGGTGCAGACCAAGGAACTCCAACCTCGCCTGCAGCTTCTTGCCGATTCCAGGGAGAAGACACTCCTCTGGTACAGTGTCATGCAGGATCTGAGCCGCAGCATGCCTGCCGACACTTGGCTGACCGATGTCAGCACCATCAAGACGACTACCCAGGCGTTTCAGCCTTCTCAGCCGTCTCAGGGCACTCCGGCATCGGCCAGACCGAAGCCGACACAGAAAGTCAGCCTGAAGCTGCGCGGCACCTCGGTCAGCCAAATGATGGTCGGCGAGACCATGCTCAGATTGAACACGTGGCCGGAGTTCGAGAGTGTAGATCTCAGTTACACTCAGCAGAGCGCCAGAGAAGACGCGAACACTGTTGAGTTCGAGATCAATGCTCCACTTCTGGACCGCAGCGCGAAAGGAGGGGTGACTACGAATGACAGCCACTAGTATGCTCAAACGAATGCGTATCGGCCTCGCGTGCTGCGCAGTGCTGGTCCTCGTTGTTTGCGGGTTCATCTACGCCAACAGGGCCGGCAAGCTCAACGTTCTGCGGGCAGAACAGAGCCGGAAGCAGGAGCAGCTCGATAACAGCCAGAAGATCGCCGACCGACTGCCGGTCGCGCGTCAGGAGTTCGCGGACGCACAGGCGAAGCTGGGCTTCCTCGAGCAGGGTGTGTCGAGCAAGGTATACGTGCCGACATTCCTGCGCCAGATCGAAGATCTGGGCCGGAAGAACCACCTCAAGGTTATCGGTATTCGTCCCAAGCCGGCGGAAGCGAAGCCGCTGCCTGTATCCGCTGCCCAGGACGTTGACAAGGACGGCAAGAAGGTCAAGCCCAAGCCGGCGCCTCCCGAGCCGTATGACAAGCTCGATCTCGACATCGAGGTCAAGGGCAAGTACTGGGATGTCGTCCGTCTCATGTTCGACATTACCTCGTTCCCGAAGATAGTTGCGGTGAACGATATCCAGGTCAGCCCGATAGGCATACCTTGCCGCTCTGTATCGCCGTCGCTGTCCGTAAAGTTCAACGCCACGGCATTCATCCTGAAGCAGCAGCCTGGTGCTGCTGAGAAGGATGTCAAGAGCGCCAAGGTGCTGGCTGAAGCACAAAACGGAGATAAGGGATGAAAATCGCCGAAGATCAAAAGAAGCAACTCATCGTTCTGTGCTGCTTGATCCTCTTCGTCCTCGCTTACGCGGGCCTCAAGATTGTCGGGTCAGGCTCACACGCCCAGACGAGGCAGAGCCCGACAGCGGCGAAGGCACAGGACAAGAGCACGGAACCGGTCGCCCAGGTGGATGATCAATCGCCTGTGAAGACCGCTGTTGTCGCCCAGAGTATCACGGGCGATGCAGCGGGGCGCGACCCGTTCACCCCGCAGGTGGGCGACGCCGCATCTTCTGCCGTCAAGCCGATGAAGATGCTGCCGCCACCCATATTCCCGGCCGGGAAACTATCGGGTCTCGGTCCGATGCCGATGCCGTTCAGCCGGGACATCAGGGTCACCACGAACAATCCGCCCGCACAGGAGCCGGAGCCGGATCCGTCACAAACGCTCAAGCTGACGGGTATTATCCAGGGCTCCGTCAACGTCGCCATTCTGCGCGGGGCCAACAATGTCCGATACATCGTTCGCGAGGGCCAGCTCATCGACGGGAAGTACAGAGTCGATCTGGTCACTCGGTTTGGGGTACGTGTGAGTTTCAACAACAAGAGTTATCTGTTGTCATTAGGAGGTAGTGATGCAAGCAAAGGGGCACGTTAATCACATGGCAGGTCCGCGCGTCCTGGTCGCCATGATCATGCTGCTCGTCCTGCTGTGCTCGGTTTCGGCCGATGCCCGCCAGACGATCAGCCGCGTCCAGATCACGAGTTCTGCGGCGAATGTGCAGATCGTCGTAAAGGGGAGCAGCCCGCTCACGATCAGCGACGGACGGCTATCCCAGCACCTGGTGTTCGACATCCAGGGCCACCTGAACAACGATCAGACCAGGCAGGTCAAGATCCAATCAGGGGAGATCGGCATCGTCAAGTGCGGATGGTACAAGTCGAGTCCGCCGGTTGCAAGAATCGCCGTTTCGGTCTCCAGCAAGCGCCCGTATACGATCAAGTATTCGAGCGACAAGCACGAGGCCACCATCACAGTAGCGAAGCGTGGGGCTGAACCCGCACTTACGGCCAAGATCCCGGCGCCGGCAAGCAAGGCGCCCAAGCCTGTGGTCGTTCCCAAGGCTGAGAAGCCTGCGCCTGCGCCTGCGCCTGCTGCCAAGGCCGCAGAGCCCTCGGAGACACTGCTTGCGGTGCAGGGAGAGCAGCAGACCTGCGCCACGAGTGAACCGGTCGCGGTCGAGCCGGTCAAGGTGGCGGACAAGCCCGTACTCATCGCGAGCACCCGCCCGATCGCCATACACTCCACAGCGGTCGAGAGCGCACCCGCCGTCGTGGCGGGGAACAGGGTCAATCTCGACTTTGTCGGCACGGACATACAGGATGTATTGAAGGCGCTGGCTCTGCAGAGTAACAGCAACATCGTCGCGAGTCCGGAGGTCAAGGGCGAGGTGACTGTCGCGCTGAACAACGTGACGGTCAATGAAGCCCTGAAGCTCGTCACCAATCTGAGCGGCTTCAAGTTCCAGCAAGTCGACGGCACCTATGTCGTGGGCACGCCGGGCAACCTCGAGTCGCTGGCAAACGGAGCGGCCCCCCCGGAAGCCGGGGTAAACCGCGTCGCGGCCGTTGCGATGATCCGACACGCGGATCCCGCCATGCTGTCCAAGATGCTCGCCGCCCAGTTCAAGGGCATGGACGTCTCCAACGAATCGGTAGGAGATGCCAAGCAGGGCGTTCCCAATGGAACTAGCATGCTCGTGCTTAGTGGCACGGCGGAGCAGGTCGAGTCCGCCAAGACCCTGGTGGCCCAGGTCGAGAACTCGCTTGCCACCAATGCCGCTGCCACCGAGATGGATATTTACGAAGTCAAGTACGTAGATATTAACGAAATCGCGGCAGTTCTGGCATCCTATGTGCCGGGCCTCAGAGTCACCATCGGCCCGAATCAGGGCTTCAACCTGGAGAGCCCGAGAGCACTCTCAATGGGCAACGGCAGTTCAGGCTCGGGTTCAGGCTCGGGCTCGGGTTCGGGCGGGTCGTCCGCGGCGTCCGCGGCGAAGAACACCGCTCAGGCCAAGACACTCATGCTTCAGGGCAGCGCCGCCGAGATCGCGAGGGCGAGGGACCTTCTCGCCAAGCTCGACGTTCAGCAGCCGCAGATCGTCATCGAGGCGAAGGTCCTCGATATCAAGAACGACGACTCCAAGGAACTCGGCATCGAGTGGAGTTGGAACGACGTCGAACTCAGTGAACTGGAGAAGAACCCCAAGAAGGAGCCGATCGGGATAACGCTCGGCAAGTTCAATCGTTGGCCGGAAACCATCATCGCCAAGGTGAATGCGCTCGTGACCACCGGTAAGGCGAAAGTCCTCGCGAATCCGAGCGTCTCGGCCCTGGACGGCAAGCCGGCCAGCATCTTCATCGGCGACGAGTTCAAGTACGTCATCAACATCCAGCAGACACCGACCGGCGTCAACGTGACGACCGAGACGGCCCTTGTCGGCGTGCAGCTTCACGCCATCAGCAGGGTCAGCTCGGACGGCTTCATCACCATGGACCTGCACCCGGAAGTCAGCGTGATCACCGATTTCATCGAGTTGCCGTCCGTCGGTCTGTCGCTGCCTGAGATATCGAGACGGTATGTCGACAGCACTATCCGCATCAAGGACGGCGAGACCATTGTCATCGGCGGCCTGATCAAGGACACGGAGATCGAAACCATGTCCGGCATCCCGATCCTCAAGGATCTGCCGTTGATCGGCGCTCTGTTCAGGAGCCGTGAGACGCAGAAAGATCACTCGGAGATCATGATGTTCATCACTCCGCGGATCCTGACGTCCAGTCCGTAGTCCGATTCTTCCCATGGGGCCTACGGGCCCCATGGGTTCCATTTCGGTTCAGACAGAGGGCGGGTCAGCCCGCCCTCACATTAGTCTTTACCAGATCGAGATCGCAGATGCAGAAAAAGTCAATCGGTGACCTCTTCGTAAGCGCCGATCTGATAACTGAAGAGCAGCTCAGCCAGGCACTCGAGAAGCAACGCCAGCTTGGAACCGGGGAGACAATCGGCGATGTTCTCGTGAGCATGGGGCTGATCACAGACCGCGACAGGGCCCGGTGTCTCGGCGTGCATTGGGGCGTCCAGTACGTGGATCTGACCGACTATCCTATCGATCAGGAGACGGTGCGGTGCATATCTCAGGATATCGCCCGCCGGTACAAGGCCATCCCGATCGCCAGGAACAACGGTCATATCACCATGGCGATGAAGAACCCGCTCGACATCTTCGCCATAGATGAGGTCCGACTCATCACGGGCCTGGATGTCGAACCGGTCATCGCCACGGAAGAGGATATCCAGGCAGCGATCGGCAGCCACTATGAGAGCACTCAGTCGGCCGAAGCTGTCAGTGAGCTTATCGACAATATCGAGACCGCGGAGATCGCACTCGGTGGGGGCGACGAGAACCAGGAAGACGACGTCAGCATCGAAGAGCTGAGGGAACTCAGCGAAGAAGCTCCGATCGTCCGGCTCTCCAACCTGATACTGAATCGTGGCATATCGGACAAGTGCAGCGACATCCACCTCGAGCCCGGGAGGACATCGCTCCGAGTTCGGTTCAGAATCGACGGAATACTGCAGGACGGCCTGCTCGTGCCGAAGAAGGCGCAGGCGTCGCTCATCTCGCGCATCAAGATCATGGCCGAGATGGACATCGCTGAGAAACGGGCGCCGCAGGACGGCCGAATCAGCGCCATGGTGGAGGGCAAGCAGTACGACTTCCGCGTCTCCACGTTGCCGTCGGTCTACGGCGAAAAGGTCGTTCTCCGAGTCCTCGACAAGAGCTCGATCATGATCGGGCTCAGCAAGCTGGGATTTCTGCCGCAGACTCAGGAGATGTTCGAGTCGATCATCAGTCGGAGCTACGGCATCATTCTGGTAACCGGTCCGACAGGCAGCGGCAAGTCGACGACGCTTTACTCGGTGCTCAGCAAGCTGAACTCCAGCGAGAAGAACATCCTGACTATCGAGGACCCGGTTGAGTACGAGCTTGCAGGCATCACTCAGACTCAGGTCAACGTGAAAGCCGGCCTCACTTTCGCCAGCGGGCTCCGGACCATGCTGCGACAGGACCCGAACATCATCATGGTCGGTGAGATTCGAGACAAGGAGACCGCGACCATTGCTATCGAGGCGGCGCTCACCGGACACCTGGTGCTTTCGACTTTGCACACCAATGATGCACCGGGCGCCGTCACGAGACTTCAGGAGATGGGAGTCGAGTCGTTTCTCATCGCATCCTCCGTCGTCGGCGTACTGGCGCAGAGGCTGCTGAGGATGATCTGCGTGAAGTGCAAGGAGACTTACACCCCGCCGAGAGACGCGATCCGGCGGCTCGGCATGAACGTCGACGAGGGATCCGAGGTGACGTTCTGTCGTGGAAAGGGCTGTGACCACTGCAAGGGTACCGGCTATAAGGGCAGGATCGGCATCTATGAGCTGATGCCGATAACCGACAAGATTCGCGATCTGATACTGGCTCGGTCTTCCTCCTTCACCGTGAAGGAAGCCGCCATCGAGGCCGGTATGAAGACGCTTCGAGATGATGCCATGGAGAAGATCCTCCTCGGACTGACAACGCTGGAGGAATCCCTGAGGGTTATCTACTCCGGCTAGTCGCCTTGGAATGCGGCGGCTCGATCCTGAACTTGATTCAGGATCAAGCCGCCGCATTCCAGAGCAAGGAGATATCATAATGCAGGAAATCGATCTTCTGAGCGTGTTGGACGAAGAGCCGGAGTTGGTGAACCCGGACGGCAAGCCCGTCGCCGATGTCCACATAGATGACCTTCTCCGTCTCGGATGCGAGATGGGCGGCTCGGATATCCACCTCACAGTCGGTCTCCCGCCGATGGTCAGGTGCGACGGACATCTTGTGGCGACGCCTTACGCCGAACTGGGCCAGAGGGATACCCAGAGGCTCATCTACGACATCCTGACGAACGATCAGATCCAGTGGTTCGAGAAGACACGCGAATTGGACTTCTCGTACGGCCTCAAGAACGCCGGCCGGTTCAGGATCAATGTCTACAGGCAGCGGAGTTCGATCGGCGTGGCCATGCGCGCAATCCCGAGCAAGATCCCGACCATGGAACAGCTCGGTTTGCCGGATATCCTTCGGGCATTGACTCGCAAGCACAGCGGACTCATCCTGGTCACGGGGCCGACCGGAAGCGGCAAATCGACGACCATCGCGACGATGGTCGACACGATCAACTGCGAGCGAAGCGGCCATATCATGACAATCGAGGACCCGATCGAGTATCTGCATTATCACAAGAAGTGCATGGTCAACCAGCGCGAGTTGAACACCGACACTGATTCGTTCGAGAATGCGCTCCGTGCCATCCTGCGCGAGGACCCGGATGTCATCCTGGTGGGTGAAATGCGAGACTTGGAGACCATCGCCGCGGCCCTGACCCTGGCGGAAACCGGTCACCTCGTGTTCGGCACGCTGCATACGAGGAATGCGCCCCAGACGATCGACCGCGTCGTCGACGTATTCCCGGCGCATCAGCAGGACCAGATCAAGGTCCAGCTCTCGAACACCCTCGAGGCGGTCGTCGCCCAGCAGCTCATCCCGAGAGTCGGGGGCGGACGTTATGCCGCCATCGAGATCATGGTCGCCAATCCGGCGATCCGGAACCTCATCCGGGAAGGCAAGACGTACCAGATCTACTCCTCGATCGAGACGGGCGGCCAGTTGGGGATGCAGGCGATGGACCGCGTCCTGGCGGATGCGCACAGGAACGGCGCCATCAGTTTCGAGGAAGCCATAAGCAGGGCGATAGATCGCGACAACTTCAGCCGGCTACTGAACGGCGGTTGATCACCCGTAGGGGCGGTGCTTCTACGCCCGCCCGAGACGGGAGGCCGTTGAAGGCCTCCCCTACGGCACGAGCCGAGACGGGAGGCCGTTGAAGGCCTCCTCTACGGCACGAGCCGAGACGGGAGGCCGTTGAAGGCCTCCTCTACGGCACGAGCCGAGACGGGAGGCCGTTGAAGGCCTCCCCTACGGCACGAGCCGAGACGGGAGGCCGTTGAAGGCCTCCCCTACGGGGCAAGAGATGACTGGAAGGGAAAAGCAACATGTCCACATTTGCATATACGGCGGTTGATCCGTCAGGCAGGTCCGTCAGGGGCAAGATAGACGCCGACAATCAGCAGTTGGTGCTCTCCAAGCTCCACGACCAGAAGTACCACGTGCTGGAGATCCGCGAGTCCGGCAGAGGCCTCTCGGTTCTCTCCGGATTCAACAAGTACAAGAAGCTGAAGCTCCAGACGCTCGTCGTCTTCAGCCGTCAGTTTGCCACCATGATCGACGCGGGCATCAGCATCATCAAGTGTCTCGACATCCTGGAGAACCAGACGAAGGATGAGGTCCTCAAGCCGGTCATCGGGCAGTCGATGCGCGATGTCAAGAGCGGAATGAGCCTCACCGATGCGTTCGCCAAGCACACGAACGTGTTCTCGAAGCTCTATGTGAACATGATCCGTGCGGCGGAACTCGGTGGCGTGCTGGACGCCGTCCTGGACAGGCTCGCGGGTTTCCTCGAGACCGAGATGGAGATTCGGACGAAGATCAAGTCCGCGATGATGTATCCGATCATCGTCCTGATCTTCTCGTTCCTGATGATCTGCGCGCTCTTCCTGTTCGTTCTGCCGAAGTTCAAGGAGATCTTCACCAGCATGAACGTCGAGATGCCGCCGGCCACGCGCCTGCTTTTCGACGGCGCCTCCTTGTTCAAGGCCTACTGGTACATACCGTTCGGCCTGATTGTGGGCGGCACGATCTTCATCCGGTGGTATGGCAAGAAGCCGCAGGGACGATTCCACATAGATTTCCTTAAGTTGAAGGCGCCGATCGTCGGCGACATTGTGCAGAAGATGGCGATCTCCAGATTTGCCCGCACGTTCGGCACTCTCGTGAGCAGCGGCGTTCCGATGATGCGAGCGCTCGAGATCGTCGGCGAGACGTCCGGCAACTCGGTCATCTGCAAGGCGATCGAAACGGCGCGCGAGAGTGTCCGCGAGGGGCAGAAGATCAGCGCTCCGCTCGAATCGAGCGGCATGTTCCCGACTATGGTGACGCACATGATCGACGTCGGCGAGGAAACAGGTCGCCTGAGCGAGATGCTCATCAAAGTCTCCGATTTCTACGACAAGGAGATCGACGCTGCTGTGAAGGGCTTGACCTCGATGATCGAGCCTCTGTTGATCGTCTTCATGGGTGTCGTCGTCGGCTTCATTGCCGTATCGGTCATGGGCCCGATATTCAAGCTCGTCAGCAGCATAGGATAAGTGGTAGGAGGGGTTTTCCGGGATGACTGTGCCCGGTAACCCCGAAGCCATCGATCGGGGTTACCGGGCACAGTCATCCCGGAAAACCCCTCCTACGTGAAGCATCCGGGGAAGGAATACCGCAGAAGTGGCAAAGGAAAGGCTGTCAGAGCAAGAAATACATAAACTCCTGGCCGAGTATCTGAAGGACGGCGATATACGCCTCCGCGATCAGGTGGTCCATCAGTACCGCAACCTCGTGGAGAGCATCGCCCGTCGGTTCGCCAATTCGGCGGAGCCGCTGGAAGACCTTGTCCAGGAGGGGTATATCGGCCTGATCATCGCGGCCGACAGGTACAACGGCGATAAGGGGGTGAAGTTTTCAACTTACGCCACCCACTTCATCATCGGCCAGATCAAGCACGCGCTCAGAGACCGCGGCAAGATCATCAAGGAGCCTGCCTGGCTGCAGGAACTGAACTACAGGATGGATGGAGTGATCAACGCTCTCTACCAGGAACTCGGCCGTCAGCCGACGGACACCGAGATCGGGCGAGTCATGCATCTCCCCGAGGAGCAGGTGGCGGGTCTCCTGACGACGCGCGAGGTCTTCAAAGTCACATCGCTCGATCTGGATCCGGACGAGAACTCGAACAGCGGAGTGGATCTGGACAAGGTGAAGGACGACAAGTGCACCACCTTCCAGCTCCCCATCGAGGACAAGATCGTTCTCGAGACGGCGATGGACAAGCTCAAGATCATCGAGCAGAAGGTCATTCAGGAGTCCTACTACACGGGTTTGAGCCAGACGGAGATCGCAAAGGCGCTCGGCATCTCCTGCAACTATGTTTCCCATATCCTCCGGAACGGTACCAAGAAGCTCAGGCGGATACTGATCACCGAGGAAGTGAAGGAGACTCAGGTCCAGCGACAACTCGCCAGCCGCAGGTCCGACAAGACCGCAGAGGACATGGAGTCGGCGGTCGTGGACGCCGTGACCGGGCTATATACCGCCGCGTACATATCCGAACGTCTGCAGGAAGAGGTGAGCCGCGCCTCGCGTGCCCACGCAGAGCTGTCGTTTGCGATCCTGGCAGTCGATGACTTCGAGGAGTTCAGGAGCAGGTGTGGTCTGATGCGCACGGAGGATATCCTGTACGCGATGACGGGCATTCTCAAAGAGGCGGTCCGCAAGTGTGACATCATCGGCAGGCTCGGAGATGCCGAGTTTGCGCTGATCATGCCGTATACCGGTCAGCAGAGCCGCAAGGTCTGCGCTCGTGTCTGCAAGGCGCTCACTCAGGCCACATTCGAAACGACGAGGAATGCCCCGGCGGCGCAGTTCGAAGTCCACTCCGGCTGCTCGGTGTATCCGTCCGACGCGCGATCGGCCCGCAAGTTGATCTCGTTGGCGCGAACGGAACTGGAAAGGGTCATCCCGATCGAGCTTCCCAAGGCGGCTTAGGGAATGGTTGATGGCTGATGGGGAATGGTTAATGGCGGAGCATCCCCCATTAACCATTCCCCATCAGCCATCAACCATCAGATGTCATGTCCCACCACTCGCGGAGCTTGTCACGGCTGTGGTAGAGATACTCGCGATCGCCCGCGAAGACCTCCAGAGTGATCGTGCGGTCATATCCCACACGCTTCAGGATGTGAATCACCCACTTCCAGTCGATCTTCCCGACCCCCAGTGGCAGATGCAGGTCGAGGTTGCCGCCGTTGTTGTCCGAGAAATGCACGTGTCGGAGTCTGTCGGCGAAAAGCGATGCCAACTCAACGGTCATGTTGTGCTCGTTCTCGAGGTTCGCGTGACCGACGTCGAGGTGGAATCTGAGGTCCGGCACGGCTGCGAAGACCTCTGACAGGTCTCTGGGCGAGTTGAAATTCGGCGGCATGTTCTCCAGCATCAGTTCGAGGCCCGACTCTCGTGCCTTCGCGCTGAGGTGGCGAAAAGCGTCGATGTTGGACTCCCGGATCCAGCGGTTATCGTGGAGCGGCGCCCGGATGAATGGATGGATGTTGACGAACTCGGTCCCCAGTTCGCCGAAGATCAGGATGTCACGCTCGATCTCCTGTATGGCCGCCTCACGAACCTCGGGCATCGGAGTCGCGATCGGCAGGTAGTACGCGGTGTGGCCGACGATCCCGAGCCCGGCATCCTCCAGCGCTCTCTTGACATCCGGCACCGAAAGCGTGCCCGAGTACGCCTTCTGCGGCTCGAGCGTCAGGTCGATGAAATCGAACCCGGCGTCGGCGAAGGATCGGATCTCACCGACTACGTCGTGCATCGGATGGTTCATCGCACCGATTCGCATCTCTACTCCTCAGTCTCCGCGCCCCTCCTTACGAAGGAGGGGCCGGCCAGCAGGCCGGGGGAGGTTCGCTTGGCGATCTTGGCTTCTTCCTTGAAAACGCTGGTTCGGGCGGATTTGTAATCCAGCCCGCATTGGCAATCTGGGGATCTGTGATCCTGCGACGGCCGGGATGGCATCACAGATGCCGGTTTGCCATCGGGTGCTGGATTACAAATCCGCACCAACCAATGTTCTCATCCGCTGCTATGAATGGTCCGCCTGGCGATCTTGGCGTCTTGGCGGTTCCAACTCTTGGGCCGCGGACGCAGAAACCCCCTCGGCCCAGAGGCCGGTCCCCCTTCGTAAGGGGGACATCTCCGTCGCCACGATGTCCCCTCTTGATGGGGACATCTCAGAGCGGTCTCGAATACATCCACGGGTCGAGGACCGCCTCGCGGACCGGCTCGTCCTCCGACGGCTTGTGCGCCAGCTTCCTCCGCAGAAGCTCCTCGCGCATGGAGTCCGGCGCCTTCCACGACTCCGACGGGTACGTCCAATCATACAGCACGATCAACGACAGCAATACCGGCCAGTTGTCGCCCAGTTTCTCCACCACGTAGCTCCAGTCGAGCCGGTCGCCGACACCTCGTATGATCTGAAACACGTCCGGCCAGTCCGAGCGCTGGTGGTTCAGCGTGAACACCTTGGAGAGCACCAAGTCCTCAGCCGCCATGAAGCGCACCGGAATGCCGAGAAACGTCCCATCCGATCCGCGCTCGAAGAACGAGCCGTTCAGGCTCACGACGTGGTTCGGCGGCTGCCAGATCACGTCCATCAGCGTGCCGTCCTTCATCGCATGGTAGATCCACTCCCGGTCGCCTGCGGCCTGCTCGCCGAAGTCACGAAATCCGGCGTTCGAGAGCACCTCGACCGCGTTCGGCACGTATCCGCGCTCGATGTAGACGTCGAGGTCATTGGTGAACCGCCAGACGCCGCTGTAGTGGTGCATCGCGAATGCGCCGCCTATCGCATATGGAAGGCCGGCTTCGTTCAGAGCGGTGAGCGCTTCGCGGAACACGCGCTTGCTCTCCTCAGGGATCGTCACCTGCGCGGGCAAAAGGCTCTGCTGGGTCCGCACCCTCGTCATGCACTCAGGTTACCCGGCCCGCGAGTTGCGCGAAACCAGCACCCCGATCGCTTGCCCGCAGGAGTTTCCCCTTGAAAGCATGAACGATACAACAGATGGCGTAGGGGCGAAGCATTGGCTGCCGCGTACCTTTGAGTTTCGGATCCCGGCAGCCAATGCTTCGCCCCTACAGGAGCGTAAACCACCATGAAACTCATCCCTTTGATCTTTGCACTGACCATATCCGCCGTCGCGGCCCAGGATCTATCGAACGGCCACTTCCAACTTCATGCGCAGAATGGCTGGTTCGACGTGATGCGGTTCGATCCGTCCGGTAAGGGCAAGTATGGCGACAATCTGATCAAGGCACTGTACATCGGCGAGAAGCCGGATGGGAATCGCCGACTGGAGTCGCCTCCCACATCAGAGGGGAACAGCCTGTCCTTCCGCGGCCTTCCGGTCCGAAGCCCATACACGGTCGAGCACACCGACAGCTCGCATCCCTTCCAACTCACCCCCGGCACGACTCTCGGCGCCAAGTTCACGGTCAAGTCCGGGAAGATCACCCGCGCGGGCGGCAAGTTCCCGACCTGGGGCGAGCCCGATTCCGCCTGCACGCTCTCGATCTACCGCCTCCCGGACGGCGACATGGCGAAGAAGGAACTGGTCGTCGCCCGCAAGCTCACCGGCATCGCGGACAACAGCATGCGGTCGATCGACTTCGATCCGCAGCCCGCCGGGGTGTTCTACCTCGAGATGTCCGGGCACACGGGCAAGACGATCGGATGGTGGGGCGCGCAGAAGGACATGGACCCCTCGATGACCGCCATCATCGACGGCAAGGAGGAGCCGGGATCGGACCTCGCGCTCACGTACTCCGGCTTCGATGAGGTCACCGGCGACTGGACCGTCACGCTGAACGCCGGCAACCTCAAGAGCACATTCAGCGGCGGAAATGTGCCACTCGTGATCGTAACGCCCTGGGAGAAGGCCGGCTACGATCTCTCCAAGTTCCCGTTCAGCCGGTTCTACACCGATACCGGCCGACACGTGATCCCGCAGCAGTGGAAGCGCAGGCCGTCGAACGGCATCCAGCACGGCAACTGGGTCTATGCCATGGGGAAGAAGAACTACGATCTGCGGTTCAACCTCAACGGACAGCATCTCTCCTGGGAGTTCACCGACGACGAAGCGCGGTGGAAGTTCGACCTCTCGGCTCTCGACATCGACCTCCTCCCGCACACGGATGCGCTCCCCAACTACTATCCCGTCTTCTACTCGTCCGACAAGAAGACCACCGATGTGGTGAACGAGTTCTACTACAGCCATGGTCTCAACTTCGGGGTCGGTACTCCGCCGGACTGGAAGGAATGGCAGGCGCTCATCCTCGACTGGACCGACAGCCCGCAGACCGTGGAGCAGCGCGGTCACTTCACCGGTGTCCAGATGCGCGACGACGGGTACGTCCGATCCTGGGGCGCGGACGACGGCTGGCCGTTCCCCTACAAGGACGAGGACAAGGACGGCAAGAACGACTACGATACGCGCCACTTCACGACCAACTCATGCATCATCCTCGGCGCATACCGATACTTCGTCTGGAAGCGGGATGTCGATTTCCTCAAGGAGATGATGCCGAAACTCCGTCTGATGAACGAGTTCAACCTGAACGACCTTCACGGCAGGGACGGCATCATCGTGATCGACGCCAAGGGTCACGAGGGCAGGCACGACGGCATCGGGAGCAACTACTGGGACATCCTGCCGTTCGGGTACAAGGACGCCTTCTGCAACTCCTACTACTATGCGTCGCTCAAGGCGATGGGCGACCTCGAGCAGTTCTGTATCGACCAGGGGCTCGATCTCCCCGGCGAGAAGCGGACTCCCGCGTTCTACACTAAGCTCCGCGACCGGGTCCGGCTCTCATACAATCGGACGTTCTGGGATGACGCCAAGGGCCGATACGTCGGCTGCGTCGATATCGACGGCGTGAAGCACGACTACGGCTTCACCTTCGTGAACGTCGAGGCGATGGCCTACGACCTTGCGGACAAGGCGCAGGTCGAGCGGGTCTACAAGTGGATGGAGACCGAGCCGACCTCTACCGGCAAGCCCGACACCTACTCCGCCTGGATCTTCGCCCCCCGCGCGAACACGATCCACAACCCTCCCAGGGAGGGAAATCCGAAATCCGAAATCCGAAATCCGAAATCAGCGCCCCCCTGGTGGTTCTTCGGCTGGAGCGGCACTCCCTATGGCGATCAGTGCCAGGACGGAGGCGCGATCCTCTACACGTCCGGCTACGACATCATCGCCCGTGCGAAGTATCTCGGCGCGGACAATGCGTACAAGCGGCTGACCGAGATGCTTGGCCGATACAATATGCCCGACCGCCTGATGGGCGGCAACCCGCTCGTCACCGGCGAGAACTCGCAGGGTGGGGGAAACGGCGCGGGCTCGGTCGGAGTCGAGGGCGAGTTCCCCGAGAGCGGCCTCGCACCGGCGTCGTACCTCTACGCGTTCCTCGGCATCGACGCGGATATCACTGGGATGAGGATCAAGCCGAACCTCCCGTCGAACGTCAAGTATGCCGGCGTCCGAAACCTCTCCTACGCCGGCACGAGGTACGACATCAAGGTCACCAAGGACTCGGTCGAGATCACTCCGCTCACCGTCGTGAACCCGACCACCATCAAGCGCAAGCTCAAGCCCGGCGAGACATTCCTCCTCGCCCCGGGGATGGTGAACAGATGAGAACGAAGGCCGTCATTCTGAGCGCAGTGAAGAATCTGGCCCTGCCGAGACGCCAGATTCTTCACTGCGTTCAGAATGACAGCCTCCCACGCCGGTTCTCCTCCGGATCCTTGGCGGTCTTGGCGTCTTGGCGGTTCCATAGGCCCCAGGCGACTGAAGTCACGGCAACAAGTGCACGAAGTGTCCCTGCGGACACTGGAGATCCCAGTCCACGCAGGTGGACTTCGTGCATTTGTTGCCGTGACTTCAGTCGCCTGGTGCTCTGGCTCATCCTGACCACTCTCCTGCTCCCCGGCTGCTCCCACCCGCCTAAGGACACCCGCGTCCACCTGCGATTCAGCATCCTCGGCGTGAAGCAGGAGACCGAACTCGCCAACGCCCTCGTGAGGGGCTTCGAGGCAAGCCACCCGGGCATCAAGATCGATGTCGAACCGGTCGCCGGGATGGGCTACGACATCAAGCTCATCATGCAGTCCGCGTCCGGCACGCTCCCCGACGTGCTCTTCCTCGCCGACTCGCTCGTCCCGACGTTCACCAAGTACAACGTCGTCCGCGACCTGAACGAGTTCATCAAGGACGACCCCGAGTTCCCGATCGACGACATATATCCCCAGATGCTCGCCACCGGGATGGACAAGCAGGGGCGCATCTTCCAACTCCCCCGCGAGCTTGGCGTCGTCGTGATGTTCTACAACCGCACGCTCTTCCGCAAGGCCGGGCTGCCCGACCCGCCGCCGGACTGGACCCACGAGGACTTCCTCCGCATGGCCCGGAAGCTCACGATCTACGAGGGCGACCGGATGACCCCACCCCAGCCCTCCCCGCAACGGAGAGGGAGTCCACCGAGCAACCCCCTCTCCGTTGCGGGGAGGGCTGGGGTGGGGTCATCCGGTCGCATCATCCAATACGGGTTCACCGCCGGATACACGTGGTGCGGGGTCTATGCGCCGTGGGTCGCATCGGAGGGCGGACGAGTGGTGACCAAGGACGGGAAGTGGGCCGCGTTCAGCTCGCCGGAATCGATCAAGGGGCTGAAGAACCTCATCGAACTCGTCACCGTGGAGAAGGTCGCGCTTCCGCCGAACCGGAGCATCACGATCCCCGGCGTCGATCCGTTCGCGGCGGGGAAGATCGCCATGCAGCCGCAGGTCTTCCCGCAGGTGCCGCTCTACCGGGCGACGATGAAGGACTTCGACTGGGACGTTCAGGTGATGCCCCGTGGTTCGGTGAGGCACGTCACGAACATGGGCGCGGCGGGATACGGCATGTCGACGAACACGAAACACCCGAAGGAGGCCTGGGAGTTCCTGAAGTACATCGTCAGCCGCGAGGGCCAGACGATCCTCGCCACGTCCGGCAGCGGCATCCCGTGCCTGAAGTCGATGGCGAACGACCCGGTCTGGCGCAGGCCCAATTCCGCTCCCCCATCAACCATGAACCATCAACCATCAACCATTCTGAACTATGATGCCTTCATCGACTCGGTGCAGATCGGCATGGGCTGGGACGACTTCCTCATCCTCACCCGCCCCGAGGTCCAGGACGCGGTCAACCAGGCCTTCGAGAAGTCGTTCCTCGGCAAGGCCACCATCGAGTCCGCCTTCAAAGAAGCCGACGCGAAGATCAACAAGGTGCTGCGGGAGACGAGCGACTAGCTCTCACAGAATGATCAGATCAGAGGGTCTTCTGGGGCGCACGATCGGCTTCAGTCCGTCCGATACAAGCTCGACTGAGCTGATGCCGGTTACGACTGCCCAGCCTGGCTCCGGAATCGTATCGAGTTTCGAGGTATCGATTCTCAGCTCGTCGCCGACTGCACATGAGCCGTCGTTCAGAAGCACAAACGTCTTACCGCCCTCAATGCGAGTGCCCACAATCCGACCGAAGATTCGCACGAGAAGTCCGACGTTGTTCGTTCCCCAGGCGCTGACCCCGGCTTGACCTGGAGTGTCGGTCCCACCGACCGACTTACACTGCATGCCGAGCGGCTGAAGCATTACTGATGAAGGAGTGGCGAAGACTGCCGATCCCACGAGTCGTCGCTCGCCGTTCTCAGTCGCAAGCGTGCCGAGAACAGCGACCAAGTCCCCTTCGCCGACCGCCGGGATCTGGCCAGAACCGTGGTAGAACTGGATGCCTGAGGCGCGGTCTCCCTGCTCGATATAGATGCGGTCGTCGAAATCGCTGGGAGAGAGAGAGGTTGCATACATTGCAGGCATGTACACGTACGTCCCATCGCTAAGCCCTCTGAGCGCCGAAATCGAAGTAACCGAACCCGGCGTGCCGTACCAAAAGCCGATATAGTGCAGCCGGGCACTAGGGGGAGGGGCTGCAACCAGTCCGGCAACGGGCTGACCAACCGTTCCAACGATGGTGTGAGCGGCTGAGCTACTTGCCCCGCCCCCGGAGTTGACCGAGTACCAGTCTATCCTTGATGCATGACATCGCCCAGACATATTGATGACAAGAATCAGACATGCTACCACTCGCCAGGCCATAGCAACCTCCGCAGTTGTGTCGCAGTTCAGGGTTATGCAACACGCCAAGTATACCACAGTTCACAGGCCTGTCAACCTATCACATGTCTGCCAGCCACAAAAAGATTGACAATTTGGTCAGGATAGCCTACAATAGGGGCTAGTCACCCGCCGCTTTCTCCCAGGGCAGGGCTGATCTCTTCGGTACACCGCCGAGATTCAAGGAGGTCGTTGTGAAAGCAAAGTGGATGTCTCTTGCCTGTCTGGTCTGCCTGATCCTCGCCGTCGCTTGTTCTGCATTCGGTCAGGTTCCCCGCACCGTTTCCTACCAGGGCCGACTGACGAACGACACCGGCACTCCCCTCGATGGCACGTATTCCATCACCTTCAGCCTCTATGATGTTGCCACCGGAGGCACGGCCCTGTGGTCGGAGACAAAGGACATTGCTGTCTCCCAGGGGCTGTTCTCAACGGCTCTTGGAGACACTGCGCCTTTTGGGAACTCGGTGAAGTTTGACAATCAGTACTTCCTTGGAGTAAAGGTCGGCGATAGTTCGGAGATGACTCCCCGCCAGGCACTCCAGAGCGCACCGTATGCGCTTGCCCTTCCATACATTACAGCCATAGATGGCAACGTAGGAATACTGACCACGAACCCGCGACAGACGCTTGATGTAAGCGGCAGGTGCATCGCCAACGGGTTCTCCTTGAGATATGACGACCCTGGGATTCAGACAAGCTTCCTACTCTCCGCAATGCCCCCGAACTTGTCCGGCTCCACAGACGGCTGGAGGATACTTGGGAGGCCTTCGTATGACGGCGGTTCAGGAGGACGGCCGGATGTCACCCTCCTCCAGTGGTCAAATATCTATCCTACTGACACCGGCAGCCTTCTGCTCATGCCACAAGGCGGTGGTGTCGGTATCGCTACAAGCCAGCCACGTGCCACTTTGGATGTCGGCGGCTCGTGCATCGCCGCCAACTATCAGCTGAGGTACGGTGATCCAGGGATTAGCACCGGCTTTGTCCTCGATGGATTGCCAGGGAACATATCCGGAGCAACCAATGGTTGGCGCATCAGTGGTCGTCCATCCTATCCCAGTGGCTCTGGCGACGGACCGGATGTGACATTGCTTCAGTGGGATAACGCATACCCCACGAACCATGGCAGTCTGCTCATTATGCCAGGAGGAGGAAACGTAGGAGTAGGCACGATCACGCCGTCAGCGAAGTTGTCCGTTGCCGGTGGGGACATTCGCCTGGATAGCGGCTTTAAGCTTTCCTTTGGCGGGTGGACAAATGGTACGCAGGTGTGGGATGACACCAATGTCAACAGGACCGCCATCTGTGCACGGGCCAACCGCTTAGATATTGTGTCTCAGGACAACAGCGGTCAGATGGTTTCATTCACGCCGGGAGAGATTCGCGCTCAGGTAGGTGACAAGCTTTCCTTCGGCGGCTGGACGCATGGCACGCAGGTCTGGGACGACACGACTGAGGGTAGGACTGCGATATGTGCACGGGCCAACCGACTCGATGTAGTGAATCAAGATAACGGCGCTCAGATCGCCTCCTTCACCCCTGGGAACCTATCCGTAGGGTCCCTCACCCTCACTTCCTCCAAGCGATTCAAGGAGGATGTGCAGCCCATTGAGAGCCCGCTTGATCTAGTCAGCAAGCTTCAGGGCGTCAGTTACAACTGGGACGAGGAGCACGGCGGGAAGCGTGACATGGGATTCATCGCCGAGGACGTGGCAAAGGTCCTGCCGGAGCTGGTCACCATGGAAGCAGACGGCAAGAACGCAGTTGGCATGGACTACACCCACCTCATTGCCCTCGCCATCGAAGGCATCAAGGCGCAGCAAGAGGAGATCGAGGCGCTGAAGGCACGCATTAAGACCTTGGAGCAGGCAGCGGCCAAGTAGGTGGACGATATGATGAAAAGGAGGAACACAAGCATGTTACGAAAAGCGATACATCTCATAGGGATCGTTCTCCTGCTGACCCTGCTGGCGTCCAGTTTGTCGGCACAAGTGCCGAGGACGATCTCCTACCAGGGCCGTCTGACGAACGACACCGGCACTCCACTGAACGCCACGTATTCCATCACCTTCAGCCTCTACGATGTTGCCACCGGAGGCACGGCGCTGTGGTCTGAGACAAAGGATGTTGCTGTCTCCCAAGGGCTACTATCAACCGCTCTTGGAGACACCGCGCCTTTCGGAGACACGATCGCTTTCGACCGGCCATACTTCCTTGGGCTCAAGTTGGGATCCGGGGACGAGATGACTCCACGCCAGCCGTTTCAGAGTGCACCGTATGCATTGGCATTGCCGGGGGTAACCGTGGACGCCGATGGCAATGTCATATTCACTGGCAGCACTCCAAAGCATATCATCTGCGATGGCGGGAGTGTAGGGATCGGTACAACAGCCCCTCAGTCGCGATTGCACGTAGCAGGTGGCGATGTCAAAGTGCAGAATGGTGGCAATAATGCTGGAGAAGGGGGAGCCGTATTTCTCTGCGCCAATCCCGGCTATGCGCCAGGCGCAGGCATGCAGTTCGGCTTGGAGTTTGCGGGCGACGGCGTCGATTCTGGATTCTTGCGATTTCTTACAAGGTCATCACATACTTCGCCGCTGGTCGAGCGCGTGCGCATAACAAGCGGAGGCGATGTTGTAATCGGCAATGCCGTCTCCTGTGGGACACTCACCCTCACTTCCTCCCGGCGCTTCAAGGATGATGTTAAGCCCATCGGGAACCCCTCGATACCATCAGCAAGCTCCAGGGTGTGAGCTACAACTGGGACGAGAAGCATGGCGGTAAGCCAGACATGGGATTCATTGCTGAGGACGTGGCGAAGGTGCTCCCGGAACTGGTGACCATGGAAGCAGACGGCAAGAACGCCGTCGGCATGGACTACACCCACCTCATGGCCCTCGCCATCGAAGGCATCAAGGCCCAGCAAGAGGAGATCACGGCGCTCAAGGCTCGCATCAACGTCCTTGAGCAGGCAGCGGCTAAGTAGGTGGGTGTTATGATCAAAAGGAGAAACATAAGCGTGTTACGAAAAGCGATACATCTCATAGAGATCGTTCTCCTGCTGACGCTGCTGGCGTCCTATGGTTGGGCACAAGTGCCGAGAACGATTTCCTACCAGGGCCGTCTCACGAACGACACCGGCGCTCCACTGGACGGCACATATTCGATCACCTTCAGCCTCTATGACGTTGCCACCGGCGGCACGGCACTGTGGTCTGAGATGAAGAGCATTTCCGTTTCCCAAGGGCTGTTCACAACGGCGCTGGGCAGCGGTACGGCTTTCGGAGAGGCTGTAGGTTTTGACACGCAGTATTTCCTGGGGGTGAAGGTCGGCACTGGTTCTGAAATGACCCCTCGCCAGGCGCTCCAAAGTGTACCCTATGCGCTCGGACTCCCAGGCATAACGGTGAGCCCTGCCGGTCCGATCACTGTGGACGTCGCCGGTACGGAGTACAGGTTTCGACCTGCTTCCCTGGACTTAGCCATGGTGCCCGGTTCGACTCACTATCCGTATATCTCCTGGTATGATGGCGACGGCAGTCGTGGCGCCTACCTTGGTTGGGGCACTAAGAACAGCTCACTTGGGCTGACAATGAAGGACGGGGTGACCTTCGATATAGCTGGATCGATGGACATCAACGCCTCTGGAACGAGATACCTGTTTCATCCGGGCTGGATGACCCTTGCGAGTGCACCTGGCTCCACCCATTACCCGTTCATCGATTGGCTTGACACCGACGGCAATCGTGACGCATACCTGGGCTATGGGACCATGAACAGCGTGCTGGAGCTCGAGATGAAGAGCGGCCTTCGGTTCCAGATCAATGGTCCTGTAAGCGTACTAGGTGGTGGCAACCTTGGCATTGGAACCACTCAACTGACAGACAAGCTAGTCGTGGATCTAGGTGCCGGCCTCCCAGACGGGGGAATCACCATCAAGGGCACGAGCACTACAGCCGGCGACATCGGACTGAAGATAGCGAACACAGGCACTGGGGGGCGCAACTGGTATATAGATTCCACCAACAACTCAAGCGGCTACGGCGGCGGCAAACTTGCGTTCGTACAAGGCATTGGGAACGCCCCGTTGATGACTTTGGCCGATAACGGCTGTGTCGGAATCGGTACGGCATATCCAGGCAGGACACTGGATGTGAATGGAGATGTCTACTTCCATAGCAACGTACTCGCGGGTAGCGTATCGTGTGGTGTCCTAACCCTCACTTCCTCCCGGCGCTTCAAGGATGATGTTGAGCCTATCGCGAACCCCCTCGATACCATCAGCAAGCTCCAGGGCGTGAGCTACAACTGGGACGAGGAGCACGGCGGCAAGCGAGATATGGGATTCATTGCCGAGGATGTGGCGAAGGTGCTCCCGGAACTGGTTACCATGGAAGCAGACGGTGAGAACGCGGTGGGCATGGATTACGCCCACCTGATCGCCCTCACCATCGAGGGCATCAAGGCCCAGCAGAAGGAGATCGAGGCGCTCAAGGCGGAAAATGCGGCCTTGGCAGGCGAGATTGAGAAACTGAGGACCAGCAGGTGAGCTACAACTAGCGTACCTACCTCAAGTCAGACCAGGTAACCTGGAGGCTCATCATGGACAGATCATCCACTACGAACAGATATCGCTTTGTTGTGAAATATGGCTACATCCTGCTTGCTATCATGTTGGGAAGTAGGGCCGTTGCTGCCACTATGCCCTCGGGTTTCAACTACCCGACTAGTGCAACATGGACGGATAACTGGAATTGGCTGGCGGCGGGAGGTGGCGATACGCCAAGCTGTGACGACGTGCTAAATGAGTATCTCTGTGGCAAATACCACCTGGGAAAAGACATCGGTGCAGCAGCAGGCGCTGATGTCTATGCGGTTGGCCCGGGACGTATCGTGCATGATGGTACTGGGACAAGTGACGTGGAACAGAAGTTCATGTGGGTGGAATTCGATCTTTCCAGCGGTGGTCACTTCTATGTTGTTTACGGCCACGTGAACAGAACCAAACCAGGGAATGACGTTGCGAAAGGTGATGTGATTGCCACCATTGCAAGTTGGCCCGGCAACAACCATCTGCATTTCGGCATCCGACCGGACGGCTATATCACAAGTGGATGGGGCCGTGGAAGTATACCAGCCGGATGGAATGGTAACAAGAATGATCTGAACAAGAACGGTTTTGTAGGCCCATGGGATTACCTATCAACGCACCAGCCCGCAGGTACTGGCTGTATACCCAACGCTAGCGACATCTGGCTCGACTTCGGATGGGGCGGGCCCTATACCGGCTGCCAGCAGTCACCCTTCAGCAGCCTGACCACGGCGATCGACGCTCTCAACTCCGGTGGCATCCTGCACATCAGGCCCGGGTCTACATCATGGACCGGGACGATCTCCAAGCCGATGACCCTGCAGGCAGAGAGTGGGACGGTTACCATCGGCAACTGACCCCGAAACGGTAGGACGGCGGCTGTCACGCGGTGTATTTCGTGGCATACCTCCCCCCGTCGGCTGCCGGTGGGAGGATTGCGGTGCGATGGGCCTGGGGAAGTATGCTACGGGCAGACGGGATTGTACTACAGACGGTCCGTAGTACAATCCAGATCTTCCGTAGTATCGCACGGGTGGTCAGTAGTATGCCCCAGGGCCGCAGTAGTATCACCCGGTAGCCCTGTAGTATCATCCGGCCGCTCCGTAGTACACCTCACCCGTCGCGTAGTATGCAATACCCCTCCAGCAGTACCCGTTTCCTGCCATAATGAGAATGATTGCCGATTTCTGTCGCCGGGGAGACCGGCGGTGAGGAGATGGATGCCATGTCCCGTGACTATATGCCGCATGCCGAGCACGAGTTGGCCGGGTGGGCGGACAAGTTCGTCGCCTTCGCCCAGGCGCATGCAGAAGATATCAGCCTGACCGAGGATGAGCTGACCGCACTTGTCAACGATCACGAGGCTTTCGATAGTGCCCGGAGCGAGTATGATGTCCTCGCTGCCCAGGCGCGTGGTGCGTGCAAGATGAAGAACCAAGCCCGCCGGAGTCTCGTCGACCGCATGAGGGAGATCGCCATGCGCATCCAGACGAGCCCGGCGATCAACAATGGGGACCGGGCCTCCCTCGGGCTGTCGCTCGGTTTACCGAGGGAGCATGTTCCCCTCGAGTTCTCCGATGAGTTGCCGTATGCGGCGATCGACAGCTTCGGGCGGCTGAAGCACGTGCTCAGGATCACAAACAAGACCGAGAAGGGGTCGTCGAAGGCACGCCCGGGGAACGCGACCGGCTGCGAGGTCTGGGTGAAGGTCGGCGACTCGCCGTCGGGTCACGAAGAACTCAGGTATGTCGGAACGGCAACGGACGGATTGCGCGTCGTGGAGTTCTCGGCCGAGGACGGGGGGAAGAAGGCCTGGTACATGCTGCGGTGGGTCGGCCGCCGCTCGGCGGTGGGTTCCTGGAGTGGGACGTTCTCCGCGACGATCGCGGCGTAGGAGGAAGGTTTCGGGTTATGGGTTGCAGGTTATGGGGAACCAATAACCTGCAACCTCGTGTCCGATTCCACGTCGGATCACTCGGCGGCGAAGAAGGCTTCCAGTTCCGTCTGAAGCCTGTCCAGCGTTTCCTCGCAGTGGAGCACGAGGTCGGACATCTTGCGCCATTTCACCTCGGTCGTGTACGCATGGCGGAACATGTGGCGGAAGTCCAGATAGTAGCGGAGTCGCAGGCGGAGGTCGTCGGAGATAACAGGCGGTCGGAGATCGGTAGGTTGCGCCATCAGCCCAAGCAGGGCGGCATGCGAAGACAACCCTGATGGAAGCGAATCGTCTATCTCCTCTGCGACACGCTTGAAGATATTCTCGATGCCTGTGTAGAACGAATGGAGCATGGCCGCCAGGGCGCTCATCTCCACGTAATCGGGTTCGGACGCTCGTACCTTTTCCAGGAGCGGGCGAAAGGAATCCAGCAACTCCCGAAGCATTGCGAGTTCGAGGTTGGCTCTCTTCTGCGTCTTAGGCCACACGGACCAACTCCCCTTCCTCTTCGATAAAGCGCGTGAAGAGGTTGTTATCATCCAGGTCCACGAGATCAAAGAGGCGCTGGATGGCATCGCCCACCTTGCTCATTGTGGGGAAGAACTTCTCAGGCGGAAGGCCACGAATCGCGATGTCTATATCCGAGTCAGGCCTCATCTTGCCGTGGGCGGCCGATCCGAAGACGTAGACTTCGGTCGCTCCCTCCTCGCGGAGTATCCGTGCGGCTGTTTCGATGTCATTCTTGACGGCGTCATTCATGGCAGATCGCTGCCTCCACTCGCTCGTTCAGATCAATCCCATCAACCTCAGGAATCTCGTGCCCTTTCCGCAGGCCGACGAGCAGCCAACTCTCCAAGACCTCGCGGAGAGATTCCCTGCACTGCTCGAGGGTATCACTCTCAGCCCACACGCCCTGCAGACCTGGGATCTCCCCCCAGAAGGGCCCGTTCTCCATTATCTCGTAATGCGCGTGGCTCATTGCGCGCTCGATATATCGTGTCAGCATTCTCTCACTCCCGGTAGAGGGCCTGATGAGTCCATTATATCACAACTGGCATGGAACCCGTAGGAGGGATTTGCCGGGATGATCGTGCACGGTAATCCCGACGGTCGAGGCCACCGTTCGGGATTACCGTGCACAATCATCCCGGCAAATCCCTCCTACGGGGTACGACAGAGGCGAAGGGAGCGGAGGCGGAGGCGCAGAACAGTACCTCGTGAGCAACCTACGTCGCCGAGAATCCATCGAGGGGTATCTGTTCGTCGCGCCTTTGTTGGTGGGATTGATCGTCTTCACCGCCGGGCCGATGCTCGCGTCGCTGGTTATCAGCTTCTGCAAGTACAATCTGTTCAGCCCGCCGAAGTTCGTCGGCCTCGCGAACTACACCGAACTCGCGCGCGATCCGCTCTTCTGGCAGAGCCTGAAGGTCACGATGATCTACTCGTTCGTCAGCGTCCCGGTCGGCCTCAGCCTCGGACTCGCCGTCGCGCTGCTGATGAACCAGAAGATCAAGGGGATCGCCATCTTTCGCACGATCTACTACCTCCCGGCGGTCGTCTCGGGCGTGGCGGTCGCGCTCCTGTGGATATGGATCTTCGACCCCTCGTACGGGCTCGGCAACGTCGTGCTCCGGGCGTTTGGCATCCCTCCGGTGGGATGGCTCTCCGACCCGCGGACCTCGCTCCTGTCGCTGATCCTGATGAGCTTCTGGGGAGTCGGCGGCGGGATGGTGATCTACCTCGCCGGCCTGCAGTCCGTGCCTCAGCATCTCTACGAGGCCGCGTCGCTCGATGGGGCGAGCGTATGGGCGAAGTTCCGGCACGTGACGGTCCCGATGCTCACGCCGGTGATCTTCTACAACCTGATCATGGGGATCATCGGCAGCTTCCAGGTCTTCACGCAGGCGTTCGTGATGACGAACGGCGGCCCGGTGAACAGCACCCTCTTCTATGTGCTCTATCTGTTCCGCCAGGCGTTCAACTACTACCACATGGGCTACGCGTCTGCGATGGCCTGGGTGCTCTTCGTGATCATCCTCGTGCTCACGATGCTCGTCTTCAAGTCATCCGCCGCGTGGGTCTACTACGAGGGTGACCGGCGGAGGTAGGTATTGGGTGTCGGGTCTTGGGTTATGGGCTCCCCAACACCTGACACCCAACACCCGCAACCTCCCCCGGACGCCACTGCGGAAACATCGCGGCGTGCCCGGTCTTGAGATCGGTGATGCGCTTCTCCACGCGATCGGCCAGGGACATCACATACAGTTGACGCACGCCGTCGCGTTTCGAGCCATAGAGCAGCCACCTGCCGTCCGGTGAGGGCTGCGGGTGGTAGTGCAGCGTCCCATCCGGCGTCTTCGTGAGCTGAGTGATCGTTCCGTCGAGCGTGGCCTGGAACATCTCGACGTTCGATCCCGTCTTGGCCGTGTAGAAGACCGACTTCCCGTCTGCCGACCAGACCGGAACGTCACTGCTTCCCTCGTGGAAGTCGGGCACATCGAGGAACAGTATCCAGCCCTGATAGCCATTGAGGTCCGCGAGCTTCCTCAGGCGCGTCCCATCGCGGCGGACGACGTATGGATTGCTGCGTCCTCGCACGCCGCTGACGAACAGCAGCCACTCGCCGTCAGCCGACCAGCGCGGGCCGAAGTTGAACTGGTTGCCGGTGTTGATGTGCCGCCTCTCTGATCCGTCGGCATTGGCGATGTAGACCTGATAGTCCTCGTGATAGCTGATGAGCTTTCCATCCGGGGACGCAGTGTAGCCGTAGGTGAAGCCGCTCCCATCCCCTGAGACATCCCGCTTGTTCCGGCCGTCCGGGTCCATGACGAACGGCTTCGACACGCCGTTGATCAGCGCGGTGAAGCCCAACCCTCCTCCGGGCTTGAAGAACAGGCCGCCGTTATAGTGGCTGACCCTGTCCACGGCTGTTACGTTGACTGTCTTCCCCGACTGCATGTCGAGCAGATACGAATCGAGCATCCACTTCCCCGGGTCCATGCGGAACGCCTTGTTCTGCTCTTCCCAGGCTGCATTCTCCGGATCTTCCCACCCTCGAAGGATGATCGCCTGCTTTCCGTCCGGCGACCAACCGGCGAACTGAGTCCACACATTGCGCTCGTCGGCGAGTTCCTCGGCTACCAGCCGCCGGTTCGACCCGTCGGCGTTGATCGTGACGGCTCGCATCGTCCGGGTGTTGGCATGCCGTCCACCCGGCAGGTTGGTGCGCAGTTCGCAGTAACCGATCATCAAGTCGCCTAACCTTCCTCCGTCGCCGGCCCGCTCAGGGTCGAGCCCCGATACCGCGCTCTCTCCGGCGATCCCCGCCAGGAGCACGACGATAAGGACAACCAGTGTGTGTTTCATAGCGCTTGCTCTCCTGGTGCGACCATGCCGGCGATACCACTTCATCCGGGATAAGTGCCGGAGGTCTACTCCATGATTCTCCAGGTAGTTATCTGTTCCTTCATTCTACACGAGGCCTGCTGTGGTCGTTCAATCCGCGGCGAGCGCTGCATGCCGGAAGAAGGAAGGACTTCACCTGGAGAATGAGAGGCTCCGGGCTCCGAAGAGAAGCCGGCGGCGCTTGAACAGGTGATACGCGGCGAACCCGACGAGCAGAATCCCGGCGACCGCGTGGACATCCCCGGCAATACTCTCAGTAGCCCTCTCGAGCACCCCGCATTCATCTCCGCCCTCGTCGTCACAGGGTGACATCGCGGCTGTGGCGACCGAGGCGATCGTCAGGCCGAGCAGGAGGGTGTACTCGCCCATCACGCGTCTCGTTCTCGCGGAGCACTGTCTGACAATCGCGAGGATCTGTCTCCGGTGGAGTGCGAGGTGGATGCCCACGAGCCCGACGAACGCGATGGCCGTGGCTTCGTGGAGTTCGAGCAATTCGCTCTCTTCGCAGATGCCGATCAGCGTCCCGAGCCCGGAACATGCGAGGGTTGCGAGCGCTGCGAGCGCGGCCACAGCGATCGCGCGGTTCAGGCTCATCTTACTCCTCCATCGGCGGGCTTGTAGGTCGGCATCTTCGCGCGCAGTTTCTCGATGCGTTTCGCGGTCGGCGGGTGGGTGCTGAATACGCCGCTGAGGAGTCCTTTCTTCCCGCCGGAGAGCTTGCCGAGCTTCTCGAATACCTTCAGCCCGGCGGTCGGATCGTAACCGGCTGCGGACATGAACTTGAAGCCCAGGTCGTCCGCCTGATACTCCGCGGCCTGGGAGAGTTGCATCGTCGTCAACTGCTCGCCGGTCTGGGCCGCGAGCACGGTGATCATGTCCTGCTGCCCGCCTTCGCTGCCAGCGTTACGGAGTAGAGCGTCGGTCGCGGCCTTGATGAGCCCTGCGTTTCGGAGTTGCTCGGCGGAGTGCTCCTCGACCACGTGCGCCATTTCATGGCCGATTACCGCGGCAAGTTGGTTGGCGTCGCCGCCGGTCATATCCACAAGTCCGTCAGAGACGTAGACTCTTCCGCCGGGCAGTGCTATGGCGTTCACTGCGCCGTTCTTGGAGGTCGCAATACGGAATGTCCACGCCCAGTCCCTGGGAGCATTATGCCCGCGGTATTTGACGGGCAGTGCCTTGACGAGTCGTGCGGATATCTTCTGGACCGTTGGATCATTGGTGGCCTGCTGATCCAGATTTTGCGACGACGCCACCTTGTTTCCCAGCGCGATCTGCTGCTGCTGGGAGAGCTTGAACGGGTTGACGGGTAACTGCGGCACCTTGATGCTCAGAGGGATGCCGAGTTCCGGTGGGAGCGCGATCTCCCTGGGAATGTTGATCCCGACGTTCCTCATCGTGTCGACCAGCCGGCCGAGGACGCCGGTCTCCGAGCCGAAGAAGACGAACACGGCGATGGCTGTGACAGCTATCAGGCAGCCGCAGCCCATCACGAGCTTTTTCAACTTCTTCTTGAGTTTCTTTCCGTGCCCCATTGACATCTCCAAAAACGAACACTCAGCTTGAGATGCTGACCGCCCCTGTCTGCGTGGATAGATTGCCGGCGCCGCGTGCTATGGTTGGCTTCAACAACTCGAACCACAAGACCCCGAGCAGTCCGCCTGCCACGCTCAGCATCGCGGGCGTGACACCGAGAGCCTCGAACTTGAAGAGCCGGCTGAGGAACGGCATATTGAGCACCAGAACGAGGAAGACGGCAGCGCCCCCGACCACGTACCACATCGCTCTGTTCGGCGAGCGCAGGATCGCGATGATGCTCCTCGTCCAGGAGACGTTCGTGAGGATGAGCGCCAGGTTCGCGACGATCAGGGTCGTGAACGCCATGGTGCGCGCGCCCTCCTCGCCGTGCCCGATGGCCCGTCCGACGACGAAGACTCCGAGGCTGACGATCAGAATGCTCATCCCCTGGAGAAGGCTTATCACGACGGCCCGCCTGCTGAAGATCGACTCCTTTGGATCGCGCGGCGGCCGCTTCATGACGTTCGCTTCGCCCGGTTCGGCTTCGAAGACCGTCGAGCAGGCCGGGTCGATGATCAGTTCCATGAAGACGATGTGGATCGGCAGCAATATCAGCGGCCAGCCGAGCGCGACCGGGATGAGAGACAGGCCGGCGATCGGCACGTGGATGGCGAAGATGTACGCCATCGCCTTGCGGAGGTTATCAAATATTCGCCGCCCCATCCGAACGGCGGCGACGATGGAGGAGAAATCGTCGTCGAGAAGGACGAGGCCCGCCGCCTCGCGGGCCACATCGGTCCCGCGTCCTCCCATCGCGATGCCGATGTCGGATGCTTTCAGGGCGGGCGCGTCATTCACGCCGTCGCCGGTCATCGCCACGACCTCGCCATTCGCCTGAAGCGCCTGGACGAGCCGCAGCTTCTGCTCGGGAACGACTCGGGCGAAGACGTTGGCCGAGCCGATGTGCGCGCGCAGGTCTGAATCGCTCATGGCGTTCAGTTCGTCGCCGGTGATGACGTGATCGGGGTCCTTCAGTCCGATCTGCGACGCAATGTTTCGCGCGGTGACCGGGTAGTCGCCGGTTATCATGACAACCCTGATGCCCGCCTCATAGCACTCCGCGATAGCGGAGGGCACTGACGGCCGAATGGGATCAGCGAGCCCGACGAGTCCGACCAACTCGAAGTCGAAATCATGCTGCTTGTCCGGCAGGTCATCCGTCTGCATGAAGAACGCTCTGGCAACGCCGAGGACGCGCAATCCGGCGTTTGCCATGACGCCGATCTGTTCGGAGAGCGCTTCTTTCCGGGTGTCGTCGAAGTGGCAGAGGTCCGCGATCGCCTCGGGAGCGCCCTTTGCCGCGATCACGTACCTCTCCTTGCCGGGCGACTGCCATACGTGGGACATGGCGAGCAGTTCCCTGGAGAGCGGATACTGCTGCACGAGCGACCAGTCCCCGTGCACGTGCTCGGTCTGCGCCAGACACTCATCGCCGAGCTGGTGGAACGCCTTCTCCATCGGGTCGAAGGGATCTCGCTGGCTCGCGAGGATGCTGAACTCCACCAGGGAATGGAAGTGCTCCGGCAAGTCCCCGCGCTCGATGCGACCGACCTCGACTTGGTGCTCATCGGCATAGAGTTGGCTGACCGACATGCGGTTCATCGTCAGCGTCCCTGTCTTATCGACGCACAGGACGGTGGCGGACCCGAGGATCTCGACGGCCGGCATGCGTCGCGCAAGGACCTGGTGTCGGGAGATCCGCCATGCGCCGAGCGCGAGGAATATCGTCAGGACGACGGGGAACTCCTCGGGGAGGAGCGACATCGCGAGGGCGACCCCCGCGAGGATGCCCTTCAGCCAGTCGCCCCTCGTCAGCCCGTATGCGATAACCACCAGTGCGCTGAGAGAACCGCCGCCGATAGCGAGAGTGCGCACCAGTTTTGCAGTCTGCTTCTGCAGCGCGGTCTTCTCGACTTCGAGAGCTTGCAGCGACTTGCCGATCCTGCCTATCTCGGTCTCGATGCCGGTCTCCCGAATCTCGATCAGCGCCTGGCCCTGAACGACCAGCGTACCGGAGTAGACGAACGGCTCATCGTCACCCCCGGGAAGGGGATCCGAGTCGCGGCCATCCCAGTCTGACTTCCGCACGGCCACGGATTCGCCGGTGAGCAGCGATTCATCGACTGTGAGGTTGATCGACGCGAGCACGATGCCATCGGCGGGGACTCTGTCGCCCTCCGCGATGATCACCGCGTCGCCTCGCACGACTTCGCAGCCGGGGATGCGCTTCTCCTCGCCACCGCGTATCACTCGCGCTCGCGGGCTCGAGAGGTTGCGCAGCGCCTGGAGTGCGTTCTCGGTCTTGCGCTCTTGGTTCAGGGTGATTCCGATGATCACGAAGACGAAGCCGAGCAGCAGCAGCGCCTCCTGCAAGTCGCCCAGCAGAAGATAGATGATCCCGCCGGCGACCAAGAGCAGGAACATCGGCTCGCGGATCACCTCGGCTGCGATGGCGAAGATGCTCCGCGGCTTAGCTGACGGCAGCTCGTTAGGGCCGTCGGTTGCAAACCGCTTCTCCGCTTCTTCCTGGGTGAGACCCTGGTGTTCCTTGCTGCTCAAGCTGTATGTCATATCGAGCCCCAAGTCGAGAGTTGGAGGCTGGGAGTTGGAAGTCGAAGTGCGATCAATCTTCTCCGCCTATGCCGCCGATGATATCCCCCAACCAGGACCCCTTCTTCTTCTTTCGTTCCCCGCCGTGGCTCTCTCGATCATCGTGCTCGTCATGGTGACCGAGGTCACGGTCGTGGGAGTCGTGACTGCCCCGACCTCTGTCATCGTATCCGGCGGGTCGGACATCAACCTCGCGATCACGCGATCCAGCGCTCCCCATAAGGGTCTCCAATGTCGCGCGCTCGAGCCATGCTCCCTTGCATCCGGTGCATATCTCCATGCGGACTCCGCCCTTCTCGATCTCTCTCAGTGTTTCATCACATACGGGGCATCTCATGTTCCATTCTCCCTTGTAGAATTCCGGTGGGCCGATCAGAGTCGGCGCCGGTCATTGCGAGAACGCGGCCTCATTCGGCCGACCCGCGTTCTACTCCCGGTTTCGGTCACGACGAACGTCCCCCGGCCGCGGACAACGTTCGCACCCATGAAGACCCGGGACCTGCGATCCTCCGGCGACGCCAACGGATCATAGGCGCAGAGAGCATCCTTCTCGATCGGCGCGGAGTCACTCGCGCTTCCCAGCTCTTCCACCACAAGGCCCACGGCTTCGGTGAGCCGTCCGTCAGCCGGCACGATGTCTCCGGCTCGTACTCTGACGATATCGCCCGGCACCAATTGTGCGGCCGGCAGATCCAGCAACTGACCGTTTCTGAGTACAGATGCGCGGGTCGCCCCGGTCTCCTCGCGATCCCTCTCCGCCCGCCGTTTCAGGGTGGCCTCGATAAGCAGACAGATCAGGCCAAGGGCGACCGCGCAAACTAGCAGTCGGTATGCCGCATTAAAGGCGAATACTACGCACATGGCGGTGCAGAAGAGAGCTGCGCTCTTGGCCTGCAGGTAGCGCAGACTCGAGCGTGTCAACTCGTTCCGCCCATGCTTTCGGAGGCGCTTCCGAGCTTCGCCTTCGGTCAAACCCAGGCTCGGATGGGTCTCCAGCTGATCCAGCAGATTGCCTATGTCGGACTCTTCCTGGATGCTCAAAGGATGCTACTCCTTATACCCGTCATGACCGTGGTTATGCCCGTTTGCAGTAGCCGCGCTCGGATGATACAATCACATTATTGCAGTGCAAGGTTGCCACAGGGTAGCGCCGAGGTTAACTTTGAGGGACGATTTGCAGTTGGGAGACCGTCTTGCCCGCGAAGAAGATTCTGTTGGTCGATGATGACAAAGCTCTCGTGGCATCGCTGAGCGCCGGACTCAGAGATGAAGGGTATTCCGTCGCGTCCGTTGGGGACGGCAGGGAGGCGCTGGACGCATTGAAGCGGGAGGAGCCGGACCTGGTGATCCTCGATCTGATGCTGCCGGGAGTAGATGGGATGACCGTCTGCCGCATGATCAGGCGGAGTTCCCCGGTGCCGGTCATCATGCTGACCGCGAAGAAGGATGACGTGGACAAGATCGTCGGCCTCGAGGTCGGCGCGGATGACTATATCACCAAGCCGTTCAACTTTCGGGAGCTTCTCGCGCGCATCAAGTCCGCCCTCAGGCGTCCGGAGATGGACGGCTACGAAGACTCGGAGAGTCCCGACATCGCCGCCTTCGATGATCTGACGATCGACTTCTCCCGACGCGAAGTGCGGCTCGATGGCAGGCTCGTCCCACTCCCTCTCAAGGAGTACGAACTCCTTGCGGTCATGGCGCGCTCCCCCGGCCGCGTGCTCGCGCGCGACGAACTCCTCACGCGCATCTGGGGAGACGATTTCTATGGCGATGAGAAGACCCTCGACGTGCACATCCGGCGACTCCGGGCGAAGGTCGAGCACAACGCCGCGTCGCCCCGGCGCATTCTCACAGTCCGAGGAATCGGCTACAAGCTGTTTGGAGGCTGAGACCGGTGTTTGTCAGCATCAAGTATCGCCTGCTTCTCAGCCATGTTGCGGTCGCGCTCATCGCCGCCGTCGCAGCCTCCGTATACCTGTTCATCTCGTTCACCAGGCTGCAGGTCCACTACAATGAGCACGCCCTGCTCTCCAGCGCCTACGCGTTGGCCGATGCTATCGAGACCGATTTCGGCACATCACACGGCCAGGTCCTGGTGGAGCATGCGATGCGCGAACTCGCAACCGAGGAGAAGGCGCAGTTCGCGGTGATCGATGCGCGCGGCATCGTCTCAGCATCCACCGATCCATCGATACGGGCGGGCAGCAAGCTCCCACTGATGAGAGGGCTGTTGAGCGGAGGCCCGCAGGTCTACCATCCCGAAGTGTACTCGCCCGATCAGCAGCGGATCATCGTCGATGTGCCGATCGAACGCGATCACGTCCCGATCGGCATAGTCCGTTCTTGGATACTCGAGCGAGACTACCAGGCGTCGCTCGACCCGATCAAGCGGATCACCGGGCTCGCGTTGGTCGGCATTGTAGTTCTCTGTATCACTCTGTCGATGTTGCTCGCCTATGCGCTCACCACCCGGATCAAGAACATGAAGCAACTCTCAAGGCGGATCGCAAGGGGGGACTTCGGGATCCGGATCGACAGGACGAGCCGCGACGAACTCGGCGAACTTGCGGCCGACCTGAACACGATGGCCTCGCGCCTCCAGGAACTCGAGAACGCCCGCCGGGAGTTCCTCGGCAACGTCTCCCACGACCTGAGATCGCCGGTCAGCAACATCCGCATCACCAGTGAAGTCCTGTCCAGGCGAGCGGAGCGACTCGGTGATGATTCAGCCAAGTTGTTCGGAACGGTCATCTCGGAGACTGAACGGCTCGAACTCATGATCGATGAACTCACGGAGCTTGCCACGATCGCGTCCGGAGCGCTCGTGCTCGACAGGGAGACGTTCGACCTCGAAACGCTTATCGACGAGGTGATGACCACGGTTTCCCCTCGCGCCGATCAGAAGGCCCAGGAGGTACGAGTAGAGGTGGAGACGAACCTGACAATTGTCGGGGACCGGTCCAGACTGGTCAGGGCGATAGTGAACCTCGCAGACAATGCGATCAAGTTCACGCCTGACTCCGGACGCATCGAGATCAAGGCGCGGCGCGATTCCGGGTGCGCCGTCATCGAGGTTTCGGACTCCGGGGAAGGCATTCCCCGCGGCGATCTCGCGCATATCTTCGAGCGGTTCTACCGTGTGGACAAGTCCGGGCGGCGGAACGACGGCTCCGGCATCGGGCTCGCGATAGTCAAGAACGTGATCGAGGCGCATGACGGAACGGTCGAGGTTACCAGCCATGAGGGACACGGGAGCACATTCCGCGTCCGTCTGCCGCTGCCACGCCTATGAAACCAAACCGCAGAATCACTGATCCGGCGACGAAGACGCTGACATATGCCGTCCTGCTCGCGGGATCGGTGGGGATGGCCCTGCCGTTCCTGTGGATGTGCTCGACCGCCCTCAAGGCCGCCGACAAGGTGATGGCGTATCCGCCGCAGTGGATTCCCTCGCCGATGGTGTGGCGCAACTTCGTCGACGGATGGACGAGCCTGCCGTTCACCCTCTACCTCAAGAACACGTGCGTCATCACGGGCACGGTTATCATCGGCGTGCTGCTGACGGCTTCGATGGCGGGGTACGCTTTCTCGCGCTTGCGATTCCCAGGCCGGGATGCGCTCTTCATCGTCACGCTTGCGACCATGATGCTCCCGGCGCAGGTCACGATGATCCCGGTCTACCTGATGTTCCGCGACATCGGCTGGCTGAACACGTTCAAGCCGCTCACGATCGGCGCGTGGCTCGGCGGCGGGGCGTTCAACATCTTCCTCCTGCGGCAGTTCATGCTCACCATCCCGCTCGAACTGGAGGACGCCGCGCGGATCGACGGATGCGGCTCGTTCGGGATCTACCGGCGGATCATGCTCCCACTCATCAAGCCGTGCCTGGCGGTGATCGCGATCTTCACGTTCATCGGCACGTGGAACGACTTCATGGGCCCTCTGATCTACCTTACGACGCCCGACAAGCTGACCCTCGCGCTCGGCCTGCAGTTCTTCCAGGGGCACTACGGGGTGACGCTCCACTACCTGATGGCGGTGTCGCTCATTGTGATGGCCCCGTGCCTGGTCCTCTTCTTCCTCGCGCAGAAGTACTTCATCTCGGGAATCGCGCTGACGGGGATCAAGGGGTGATGGGGATGGTTGATGGCTGATGGGGGAATGCGGAATGTAGGAACGGGGCCGCTCTGACTCCAGAGCGGCCCCTCTTGGTGGTTCTGCTTATTTGAGTGCCTAGAACTCCACGGTGAACCGTGCGAAGTCCGAGGAACTCGTGAAGCTCGTCGATCGGGTGACGTACTGCCTGAGCCTGATCTGCCTCGCGGACGAGATGAAGTTCGCAGGCGAGGTGGTGTTCCAGGAGACAGTCACGTCGGACGTGCCGACGGTTCGGGCGTCGATCTGCGTCCAGGTTGAAGTCGAGAAGTTGTACAGATACAACGTCTGGTTCAAGCTGGCCGAGAGCTTGCCATCGAACGTGATGGTCAGCTTCGTAATGCTGGCCGGCGCTTCCGCAATGGTCACGGAGCTGTACCAGTCAACATAGCGCGTGCTGCCGACCTTCTGGGCAGTGATCACCAGGTAGGACGCGTCATTGGCGGCGAGGTTGGCGTAGAGCCCGAAGTCACCGTCCCTCTCGTCATGGTGATCGCCGTCGGAGCGTAGTTCTTCGATGTGACTCCGGGAGTCGTGGCCTGAGCCGGGGCGCTCTGGGCGCTCTCGTTCAAGGCCGCGTCGTATGCGCTCACCGTGTAGCTGTAGGTGGTGTTCGGCGAGCAGGTCGCGTCGGAGTACGAGTTGGTCGGACTCGTGCCGATCTGCACGCTGTTCCGGAAGACCTTGTAACCGGTCACGCCGACATTGTCCGTAGATGCGGTCCACGCGAGGTTGACCGTCGTCTGGGATATCGGCGTGGCACTCAGGTTGGTCGGCACGGTCGGCGCCTGGGTGTCACCGGCCTGGTACACCAGCTTCACCGCGTCGGCCATGATGTTCAGAGCTGACTCGCCGGTGCCATTGTGCACCTTGATGGAGCCGGCGGTACCGACGAGGAACGGCCTGTTGCTGGAGATGAGGTTCCACACCCCGCCGCTGACCTTCTGATTGACGTATGTTGTCGCGGAGCCGCCGTTATAGTAGACAATATAGGGTGCAGCTGCCGAGCGGTTCGATCCCGCCGGATACCAGACGTAGGCGTTGTAGTTGCCGGCGGTGATGATGGTCGGTGTCCACCTGGCCGACTTGGTCTCGCTGGCGGCGGTGGTGCAGTAGTAGTAGTTGCTGCCGTACTTGTCAGTAGCGGATGTACCCGTCGTCCAACTGCCGACCAGTGTGCATGCCGGGTTGTCGATGATGATATCCGCGACCGTGTCATTGGCGGCGGTGAGGAATGTGTTGTCACCGGACGTCTGCAGGTTACCCGCACCGTCTCTGCTCAGCACTCGGTAGTGATAGGTCGTGCTCGCGCTCAGGTTGGTGAGCTGAACGGTGTGAGCGGTGACGAGCGCCATGTCCTCTGTGGTGAAAGTACCGTAGGAGGTGTCCAGTCCGTATTCCACCTGGCTGGTAGCGCCCTCGTTCGTGTCCCAGAGAATCTGGGCGTTGGTCGCCTGGACATTGGCTGTCCGCACGTTCGATATCACGGGCGGAGTCGTGTCCGTAAGCAGTGTGATATCGAGGTTTGTGACTTGTCCGGCCGCGATCGTAACAGGCACGTTAGCCGTGATGTAGCCCGGAGCAGTCACGTTGACCGTGTAGGAGCCGGTATTCAGGTCCACGAAACCGTAGAAGCCGGTCCCTGTGTTCTTTGTGCTCCTGCTCTGGACGGTGGCGGTCGCGGGATAGACCGGCACTCCGCCCGCGTTCTTGATGTCACCCTTCAGCATGCCGAGAGTCGGCGCACTGAGCCACGGCAAGTCGGCCGGCGTAGCCTTGGTCGGGAACGGGCCGCCTACCAGCGCGGCCTGAAGCCCCGGCTTGTCAGGTATGGACTGATAGCTGTACAGCCCCAGGCCGTGGAACCCATACGCGCGCGCCGATGCAATCTGCGGCAAGACGTTTCCGCTGGGGCTGAGGGAGGCATCCACCAATGGGTAGACATAGCGCCCATGCTGGTTGCCTACATAAGTGGCGCACCAGCTGTCGAATGTAGAATTGTTGCTCGTATAGGACATCGTGTGCGCGAAGTCCAGGTAGTGGTTCAACATCCAGTTATCCCAGTTCTGGAGATAACTGCTGTTCCCTGTGGCCGCCGAGTTCCAGACATCGGCGTTGAGGTTGCACATCGGCTTGACGGCCTTCATCTCCAGGTAGAGCCGCTTGACCAGGTTCGTGATCTGATCTCTACGCCAGTTCAGCCAGGTGGTGTCGCTGGAGGAGGGGTTCCCGCTTCGCCCGTACTCTGCATTGAACCTGGCGACGGACACGGGGTTGTAGCCCCAGTTGGTCTGTGGATATCTGATGTAGTCGAGGTTCAGTCCGTCCACATCGTAGTTGTTGACGATCTCCATGAAGACACTGATGAGGTAGTCTTCGACCGCCGGGACTCCCGGATCGAGGTTGACGATGCCGCCGTAGTCCCAGGCGCCCGTGTCGCTGTACATGAGCCAGTCCTGAGCCGGGTCGGTGTTCCCCGGGCCGTGTGTCCACCAGATATGCTCCGGTGTCATGTGCCCTGGACCGGTGACCGTCGTCCAGATTCGCCAGGTAACCAGCCATGGTTGGACCTGGATGCCGAGCGGGTGCGCCTTTGAAATCAGGTCGGCGAGGGAGTCGAACCCGGCGGGCGATGGCGCCACGCCTGTGCCGGGCGGTTCGATCGTAGAATTGTAGTATGCGTCGCACCTGAGTCTGAGTTCGGGAATGACGCAGTTGAGATTGCAGGAGTCTGCATAGTTGACATACGCCGTGACGGCCGCGGCACTCTCGAATGCCGATCCCCATGCTGTTGCCTCAATGGATCGGAATTCCTGGGCCTGGCAAGCTGCGGACAGAACGAGCAGCATGGCCAGGCATAGCATTACCTTGAACCTTAGCATTCTGTGCTCCTTTCGGACTTCTTAGGGTGGAAGCCTCGATCAATGTCCCGTCAAGCACACGACGAACGCCGACGCTCAGCAGGAGCGCTGGCTAGCGTGTATCATGATGCTTTCCGGGCCGCAATCATCGCCCAAACTTCAGGGAAACACCCCCTTACCGGTACGGTGGTGGCCGTCCGGTAGAATCCGGCCGCACTTCGATGCGATTTGGAGCGCAGACTCCTAATCGCAATATACCGCCATATCGAGGGGTTGTCAATGGGAAATGTGGAGTGGGGTGCATTTCCGCAGAGTGGGCTAGCCTCTCGTTATGCCACCAGAGTGGCTACTCGAGGAGAACGGTTGGGTGGTATGCCAGTGTTTCCAAACCCCAACCGTCTAGTCTCGAGTAGCCACTCTGGTGGCATAACGAGAGACGGTCGCCACCCACTCAGCTCGAATACACCCTGTGGAGTGGGGAACGGGGAACTGGCGCTGCAGGGGCGGCACAAGGCACGCCCCTGCAGCGCTCATGGCCTAGTACTTCGTGTCGAACACCGTCAGCGAGTAAGCCGGGACCTTGTAGGTGAGTACCATCGATGACGACACCTGAATGGTCGTCTTGCGCTTCAATGTTACCTTGTCCGCTGTCTCATTGTCCGCGTTCAGGGATGCTGCCGTCATCTCGTAGACAGCCACCAGCCTTTTCCACGTCCTGGGCAGGCTGATCTTCACGCTCTCGGCCTTCTCCGTCCGGTTGACCAGAATGAGCGACCCTTCCTGAGGACTAGCCCCGCCGAATCCGTAGGCGCATATCCCCCCATATGTGCTCGTCGTCTCGAGCACATACTGCTTGCTGTGATCGTGGACCGCCTGGAACGCCCATCCGCTGGGCCTGAGACGCGGCTTGTCCGGTGGGCCAACGATCAAGCAGAACGGATCGTAGTACGGGTAGTACGGCTGGTGGTATATCGCCGAATCCCACCCGGACCGGAGAATCTGACAGAGCCCTATCGCGGTCCGCAGCCCGCCTGCCAGGGTTCGGATCGGATCCGTAGGCGTACCTGTTGCGTTCCACTCCGTCAGGGCGATCCTCTTGTTCGGGAATCGCTGGCGCAGATCATTGAAGCGGTCGGTAAGGATATCGACTGTCCAGAGCATGGAAGTGGCTGGCGCGTATGTCTGTCCTGGGACCATGGTAGTGGAGATAGTCAGGCCGGGGTAGCTGTGCCACGCTATGCCATCGAACAGCGCAGGGTTCTGTTCTGTGACTTCCAGGAAATCCTTCGCGAATCCATCATTTCCGGATTCAACATACAACTCAGCGCCCGCGTCGGCAATGACAGGATAGAACGCCTGCATCGCCTCCAGATAGCCGCTCGGACTTACAGCGATGGACACGTAGGATTCGACAGGCGACTCCCCGGTGTAGCCACCGGATTGATGCGCGATCCGGATCCAATATAGCGCCTGATTGGAGAGGCTGTTGTCTCCGGAGATGTCAGCGATCGACGCTCGTGTCCAGTTCTCCAGGGCCGTGTCGTCCCACTCCATGAAGTTCCAGTCACCGGAACTGATCATATTGTGTGCGGACGCAGGGTACTCATTCGTGAACGGGCAATAAGGGACATCGCCGAATCGGACCCATTGCGCACCGTTCCAGTACTCCCAGCCCAACGCTTTGTCCCCGGAAACCTTTGCGCCGTTTGCCAGGACGTAAGCCAATGCGTGGAAACGCCACCTTTCCCCGATATAGAGGTAATCGCCAGGCGCGAAATCGAGGCGGTAGTTGTAAACCGGATAGTAGTTGCCCAGATACTGCCAGTCGGCTGGGTTCAACTGCTTCAGGTACGTGTTGTTGCCGTTCCCGATCTGCACATACCCATTGGTGGCAGGACGATAGTACCAGCCCTCGGTCGCCGCCTTGTAGAGGCACACTTCGTTGCCGAGTTCATAGATAGTCCTCAGCCCGGTCTGCCCGCTGGGCCGGGGGTAGAGTTCGTTGAACTGGACGAGGCCTGCTGATTCCTCGGGTCGCCAATCCGAACCCTTCTCGCCGAACATGTTGAGGACGCATACCATCAGGGGATCCGTTTGGCCCGCCATCGCAAAGAGCTGCTCGGGCATGCTGGCGCCGGGCGGGTCCGCGGGCTCACGCTTGTACATGAGGTTGGGCCAATGGTGGTCCCAGTTGATATATGGCTGAAGGAACGCGCGCCCCGTGGCAAAGCCTACCTGCTTCACCAATGCGTTGACCTTGGGATAGTCGGTTGTCCACCCCCAGTTGTAGTTGCCCAGTTGACCGCCGAAGCAATCCGGATTCACGAGCCGTTGAATGTTCGACTTCACGGTCACCGTGCGCGCCGGCTCCGTTCCGACCTCTGCGAAGGTCGTGCCGATTGCCACATCATCGAGAAGTATACTGCCAGTGAAGCGCGTTCCATCCCAACCGTATGGCATTCCGATAAGCAGTTCGTCTATCAGCCTGCTGTCGGTGTCGAAGTTGTTGGTGTATATGCAGACTCCATCAACCCATATCTTGAGGTAGCCCTGAGGGCCTTTGTTGATGCCGAGCACCAATCGCGACCACTTCTCCGGCCACCAGTAAGCCCCGGGATAGTGCTCGATCGCGGATGCCGTCATGTTCGTGATAAAGGTCATCTGCCGGGTGTCGATCAGTCTGACCTTCGCGTCAATCTGTCCGCCCGACATCAGCCGGACAAGGTCCATCTGCGACTGCATCCCGGAGACCGAAGTGAACTTCCGAGTGAAGCCGATGTAAAGGGTCCCGCTGCCCTGAAGTGAATGACCGCTTGATATAGGTGAGTCCGTAGCCTCCCGCAGACTTGGCGCAGAGACAGTTCCCATTGACTCCCGGTGTAAGTGATACCGTGCCGCCGCCGGCTTGCACATAGGACCAACCGGGATGCTTCGCCATGATGCCGTCGAGTGTAGACGCATCATCGAAGGTCAGGAGTTCGCCTCCTGCAGAGGCTCCGGCGATTGTCAGTAGCACGTATGTGAGCAGCGACAACTGTTGCCATATGCTGCGAGTTTTCAGTATGCTTCGATTATATTCCATTGGTGACCACCTCCACATAGCCGTATACCCAGTATGGCCGAATCCCGATCACCCGCGGCGGGATGTTTTTTCACCAACACAAAGCCGGGCATTCACGAAGGTCACTCATTCGCCGGCTCCGCTCACATTGCCTTGACAGCAAGCGCATAAGAGGCTATAATTCCGTGTACATGTCGGTAGCTTAGCAGGCCGACAACGTCATTTTGAGGAGATCCGGCGCATGTTTGCGATCAACTTCTATTCCGAAGCGTACGCCGATATGCTGAGGTCCGGCCGAAAGACCGCCACGATCCGTCTCGGCGATAAGAGCGATAAGTACCGATCCGGGCAGTTGGTCTGGGTGACGGTCGGCAGGCGATATGGCGCCCGGCAGAAGATCTTCACTGCCATCATAGACAGCGTCATCGTGAAATCCGCCTCTGACCTCACTCCGCGTGAGATCGAGAAGGAGAGCCCCGAACTGCGCCGTGTCGAAGAAGTCATCAACCTTCTCGGCCGCATCTACGACCGTCCTGTGGCGGCCGACGACCCCGTCACGATCGTACAGTTCTCCCGCGTCATGGAGTGATCAGTCACTCGGTTTTCAGTCATCAGTCATCAGCTGTCAGTGGGAAGCTGCACTGATAACTGATGACTGACCACTGAAGACTGCCCAAAAAGAAACCCCGTCGGCGGAGCGTTCCGTCCGACGGGGCATCGGGAGGTTCAGGGGATCATCCGTATCCGGTGGCCTGGATCGGCAACCCCCTGGATGGGACCATGTCCCTCTCGAAAAGGAGAAGAAGATGTTTGCGATCAGTTCTACTTCTCATACGGCGAACAGTCCTCGGAAGTTCCCGGCGGTTGACAAAAGGTCCTTGAGGTGGTATACTGCGAGCGTGCGATAGGCCGAATCTGACAGGTGGAGACACCTGTTTTTTTGGTTGACACCAAGCTCGCAGCCTGATATACTTTGGCTTGTGCTCAGCTTGGTGGCGCGAGAGCGGGCGAATAGCTCAGTTGGGAGAGCGCTTCCCTTACAAGGAAGATGTCGGGGGTTCAAGTCCCTCTTCGCCCACCAGGGAAGCACAGGGAAGTACAAAGTACCTGAGTACAAAGAACAAAGACTCTGTCGGCGAGGGCCGGCTCGTCTTTGTACTTTGTACTTAGTACTGCACGTGGGGGTGTAGCTCAGTTGGTTTAGAGCGCCTGCCTGTCACGTAGGAGGTCGCGGGTTCGAGTCCCGTCATCCCCGCCATGTTTCAAGTACAAAGATGGGAAGTACAGAGTACAAAGACAAACCGGCCCTCGGTCCGGGTCTTTGTACTTTGTACTTCCGTACTTTGTACTCCAAGTGGGCCGGGATAGCTCAGCTGGTAGAGCAGTGGACTGAAAATCCACGTGTCCCCAGTTCAATTCTGGGTCCCGGCACCAGTCAAACGCCGTGACCGGCATTCCTACGAGCCGACGTAGCTCAGCTGGTAGAGCAGCGCATTCGTAATGCGCAGGTCGTCAGTTCGAACCTGACCGTCGGCTCCATTTCATCTTCATCCTCTCTTGTGGTAAACTCTCACAGAGGTATCAGCCCTTGAGCAATAGTAAGTCCCGGATTCGAAAGGCCGTCATACCGGCCGCCGGTTATGGCACGCGTCTGCGCCCGCTGACGAATATCGCTCCGAAGGAACTCCTGCCGCTCGGTTCGAAACCGGCCGCGCAGTTCATAGTCGAGGAGTTGCACGCCATCGGGATTGAGGATATTATATTCGTGGTGTCGCCGCACAAGGCGGGGATCCAGGAGTACTTCGGCCATGCCGCCTGCGGGGGCGACGTGCGCATCAGCTATGTCTTTCAGGAGACTCAGAAGGGCCTCGGGGATGCCATACTCCGGGCGGAAGACGCGGTCGAAGGCCAGGATTTTCTGGTCGCACTCGGCGATTCCGTCATCACTCACGGCGAGGGGGAGCTTCCGGTCAAGCGGCTGATCAGCGCGTACGAGTCGAATCCCGCATCCGCGGCGATCATCGTAGAGCGGGTGCCGATCGAGGATGCGCACAAGTATGGAATGGTGACTCCGGTCGACAAGGCCGAGGGCGCTTTCGAGATATGCGACCTCGTCGAGAAGCCGAAGCCCGAGAACACGCCGAGCAACTGCGCGATCGCCGGGCGGTACATCTTCAAGCCTGAGATATTCGAATGGATCCGGCGAACTCCTCCCGGTTTCGGCGGGGAACTCCAGATCACGGATGCGATAAAACTCAGCATGCAGAACGGTGATCGAGTGTGGTGTGTCGTTCTTGGGGACGGCGAGAACCGGTATGACATTGGGAGCATCTCCACGTACTGCCAGGCATTCACGGCCATGTGCATGCTCGACTCGCAGTTGTCGCCGGTCGTTCGTCGGGTGGTGGAAGGCAAGGCAGGCTGATGCTCACGGAGGTCCGCGGGTTGAAAGTGCCGATGGCCGATCTGAAGGGCCAATACGAATCGCTCAGGGATGGGATGGATGCCGCTGTCCTGGACGTGCTTCGGAACGGGCGGTTCATCCTCGGCGAGAACGTCAAGTCCCTGGAGCAGGAGATCGCGCGGTCCTGCGGCGCAGAGCACGGAATCGGCGTGGCCTCAGGGACCGACGCGCTGATCCTGGCGCTTTCCGCCGTCGGTGTGGGACCGGGTGATGAGGTCATCACCTCGCCGTTCACGTTCGTGGCCACAGTCGAGGCGATATGTCTCCTGGGCGCGCGACCGGTATTTGCCGACATAGACCCTCAGACGTTCAACCTGGATCCCGCCGCCGCGGAGCGAAAGATTACGGACAGGACGCGGGCCATCCTCCCGGTGCACCTCTATGGTCAGCCCGCCGACATCAGGTCCCTTTCCCGGTTGGCCGAGAGCCACAACCTGCGCCTCGTCTGGGATGGCGCGCAGGCCATCGGCAGCGAGTATGACGGCAGGGGAGTCGGCGACTATCCGGATGCCTTGACGCTCAGCTTCTACCCGACCAAGAACCTCGGTGGCGCCGGCGATGGAGGGATGATCGTCACAAATGACGGCGAGCTTGCGGAGAAGGTGCGGTATCTCAGATTCCACGGGAGCGCCGGCTCGTATTCCTACAAATACGTCGGCTACTGCAGCAGGCTCGATGAGATCCAGGCGGCGATCCTCCGGGTGAAGATGCCTCATCTCGATGCCTGGAACGAAGCCCGGCGTCGGAACGCGAGCGCGTATCGTGAGTTGCTGGAAGACCTGGGGATCGAGCTGCCGATCGCGGCCGCGAATTGCAAGCATACGTATCACCAGTTTACGATCAGATCAACGAGGCGCGACGAGCTGAAGAATTACCTGAAAAGCCTCGATATTGATACTGGGGTGTTCTACCCGACCCCGCTGCACCTGGAGGAAGCATATCGCTCTCTGGGGTGCACCGAGGGCGATTACCCGGAGGCCGAGAGAGCGTGCCGAGAAGTGCTCTCGCTCCCCGTTTTCCCGGAGTTGACCGCTGATCAACTTCAATGCGTCGCGTCGTCGATAAGGTCATTCCTGGAGCGGTAAGGCCGTAGGGGCGATCCTTCCACGGTCGCCCGAATCATGTTGCAGCGCCGTAGGGGCGTGCCTCGTGCCGCCCGAACCATGACGTGACACCGTAGGGGCGTGCCTTGTGCCGCCCGATAAGACGGTTGCGGGCGGCACAAGGCACGCCCCTACGTATAGATAGGAGTTCAATATGAAAGCGATGATCCTGGCCGCGGGCGCAGGTTCCCGTCTCGATCCGCTTACGCGCAATATGCCGAAGCCCATGGTTCCGGTGGTCAATAAGCCCGTCATGGAGCACATCGTCGAGCTGCTGGCGAGGAACGGCTTCTCGAAGATAATGGTGAACCTCCATTACCTCGGGGACCAGATCGAGGGCTATTTCGGCGATGGATCGCGCTGGGGAGTGAAGATTCAGTACTCCCACGAAGACCAGCTCTGGGGCGACGCGGGAAGCGTCAAGCGCTGCGAGCAGTTCTTCGACAGCACCTTCATAGTCATCGGCGGCGATGACATCACGGATATCGACCTCAAGCGCCTGGTGAAGCAGCACCGGGAGCACAAGGCACTCAGCACGATCGCGCTCAGCCTGGTGGACGATCCGACTGAGTACGGCATCGTCCTCATCAACGAGCGCGGCAAGATCACCCGGTTCCTCGAGAAGCCGAAGGGTGAGGTCATCTTCAGCAACATGGCGAACACCGGCGTCTACATCTTCGAGCCGGAGATCTTCGAACTGATCCCCAAGAACACGTTCTACGGGTTCGGCAACAACGTCTTTCCCATGCTCCTCGAGCAGAAGCGACGCTTCTTCGGGTACCTCACATCGAGCTACTGGAAGGATGTGGGAAGCCTCAGGCAGTATCAGGACGCGCACCGGGATGCCCTTCAGGGGCGCATCAACATCAAGTTTCCTCTCCGAGAGCTGCGGAAATACGTCTGGATGGGAGACAATGTGGATATCGACCCGAGCGCGGAGATCGGCTACCCCGTTATGATCGGGAACAACTGCCGGATAGAGAAGAATGCCAAGGTACTGGCGAACAGCGTGCTGGCGGACGACTGCATAATCGAGGAGGATGCCGTTGTCGAGGAGAGCATCCTCTGGAGCGGCGCTCGCGTCATGAGGCAGACGATCCTCGAGCGGTGCGTCGTAGGTTCCGGGTGCCAGGTGAAATCGAACGCGGCGGTATTCGATGGCGTCATCGTCAATCCGGCGCGTAATAACGGAAAGTGACGTGGGTGTCATTCTGAGCAGAGTGAAGAATCTTGCTTCGGCGGGTCAGATTCTTCGCTCAGCTCAGAATGACACCTCCGTCATGCTAATGCACGGACACCAGGAGAAGTACCTGTCATCGTGGGAGACGGGAACGTAGAGGCCCGCAATTGCATAGAACTGCTCGGCGTCAGGATCGATGACGTGGATATGGCGGCCGCGCTCGAGGCCATCGAAGGCTTCATTCGCAGCCGCACCCCTCACATCGTGGTGACCGCCGACGCGTCGTGCCTCGTGCTCGCCCGGAAGGACCCCGAGTTGCGCACGATCGTCAACTCCGCGGACCTCGTCACCCCGGACAGCATCGGGATACTCCTCGCGGCCCGGCTGAACGGCAAGCCGCTGGCCGAGCGTGTCTCCGGCTGTGACATGGTTGTGCATCTCTGCGAGCGGGCTAGCAGTCTGGGACATCGAGTCTTCCTGCTCGGAGCGGCGCCCGGGGTTGCCGATGCGGCAGCGGAGAAGCTGAGGGAACGATTCCCCGGACTCCAGATCGTCGGCGTGCAGCACGGCTACTTCAAGCCGGAGGAGACCGAGTCTGTCGTAAGCGCGATACGAGCCGCCGAGCCGGACCTCCTGTTCGTGGCGTTCGGCATCCCGCGGCAGGAGAAATGGATCCGTACGCACATGGACCGGCTCAACGTGCCCGTGTGCATGGGAGTCGGTGGGAGTTTCGACGTCATTTCAGGCAATGTCAAACGTGCGCCCAAGTGGATGCAGCGTTACGGCCTCGAGTGGGTCTACCGGCTCGCGAGCAATCCGAAGAAGATCGGCAAGGTGATGACCCTGCCGGTCTTCGTGGCGCTGGTGCTCGGTTCGAAGAACATGCGCCGCTCATAGGGTCCCACACGCCGTTGGGGATGGAGTTGGACTCCATCCCCGTCACTTAGTTATCTGGGGATGGAGTCCAACTCCATCCCCAACGGCCGAGGTGTCCCATACGTCCTAATTCCGGAGGAAAACAATGCCCAATGAATCCGTTCTGATCGTCGGAAGCGTCGCCTTCGACAACGTCAAGACCCCGCTCGGCGAGGTCAACGATGCGCTCGGCGGCGCGGCCGTATACTCGTCGGTCGCCGCGAGCTTCTTCTCGCCGGTCAAGCTCGTCGGCGTCGTCGGCGAGGATTTCCCCGAGGAGCACGTCGAATTCCTTGCCTCCAAAGGGATCGACCTTGCGGGCCTGCAGCGAGTCCCCGGCAAGACGTTCCGCTGGGCCGGCTACTATGAGTACGATCTCAACCAGGCGCATACGACGGACACCCAGCTCAACGTCTTCGAGCAGTTTCGCCCGCATATCCCGGCCGACTACCGAAGTGCGAAGTACGTCTTCCTCGCCAATATCGACCCGGAACTACAGCTTCAGGTGCTCGATCAGATCGACCGCCCCAAGCTCGCCGTTTGCGACACCATGAACTTCTGGATCGAGAGCAAGAAGAGCGCACTCCTGGAGGTCCTCAAGCGCGTGGACATCGCGTTCATGAACGATGCCGAGGCCCGCGAGTTGTGCGGCACGTCGAGTGTCATCAAGGCCGCGCGCCAGATCCGCGAACTCGGGCCGCGATGCGTCGTCATCAAGAAGGGCGAGCACGGCGCGATGCTCTTCACCGACGAGTCTTTCTTCTCAGCTCCGTCGTATCCGCTCGACGAGGTGGTCGATCCCACGGGCGCGGGGGACTCATTCGCCGGTGGGTTCATCGGCTACGTCGCTTCGACTGACGACATCAGCGAGGCCAACCTGCGAAAGGCGGTCGTCTGCGGCAGCACGGTGGCGTCGTTCAACGTCGAGGATTTCAGTCTCGGCCGGATGTCGACCCTGACGCGGGATGACATCTCCGAGCGGTACGGCGAGTTCCGGAACATCTGCTACTTCGAAGGGCTGTAGCCGCAGGCTCTATGCCTGCGTGTGATTGTGAGGACGGCTGCAATGAACAGCGGTATAACCAGACGGGATGCGCCCTATGTTGCGCACCCTCTGTATACGTGCGCAGGTCTTCTTAGTATTCCAGCGATGCTTGCTTTTGCGATTGCGCACGGGGTACCGAGGCCGGGGCTCTTGGAACTGGCTGCCGGGTTGGGGTTTGGCCTGATCTCCGGTTATCTATGCTCTCGGATCTGGCTGATCGGCCTGGCTCGCATGGCTCTGAGGGCGCAGAAGGAACCATCGATCAAATGGAGCAGCCTCATAACTGGACCGTTTACCGGGCGTGGCGCTCTCCCGATTTCTGCAGTTGTCGCCGCGATACTGATCGCTGGGCTGTTTGGAATGGGCGCGTTGATGCATCATGTGTTGGGTGCCTATCCTGATCTCCGATGGCCTGTTGTGGCATGCATGGCAGCCCACACGCATGGAGAGCAGTATGGGGTGCATTCGCGTTGAGTGGGTAGCAAGTAAGGAAGGAGTCTCCTGTAATAGTCGGTAATGGTTTGTTGAAGGACAAACATTCCGAAAGGAGACTCCCAGAGAATGCTTACACTTTTGCACACAGACTCCCTCCTTCAGGCCGCTCGCGACTTTGCGCGCAGCTACATCGATTGCACGGACTTAGGGTCAGCCGAGGAGCGTATTCAGATCCTGGCGCGTCAGATTGCCGGCGCAATGATGAGTGAGGTTGCCGCCAAGATGAGCGGAAAGCCCACCTACAAGGGTGTTGGGATAGAATGCGAATGCGGCAGACTGGCCAGGTTCAAGGGATACCGGAAACGCTTCATTCGGACTTTGCACGGAGACATAGAGGTCGAGAGGTCATACTACCGTTGCGACCATTGCAGGCGGGGCTACATTCCATGGGACCGCGAGCAGGGGCTGTCCGAGAGAGTATGGACCGCCAGAGTGAAGGAACTCACCGCCTCGATCTGCGCCGCGCTTCCATATGAAGCAGCCGCAAGGCTGATCGAGCGAACCACGGGTATTGCGATCGAAGAGAGCAGCGAAGAAGAGATAGTCCGGGATGTTGGGGAATGCCTCCGCCGAGAGGAGCAGGAAGCGATCATCTCTGTGGTAGACACAGGTGAAGAGGTCTCCTGCGAGGCGACGCCACAGAGGCTCTACATTGGCATAGACGCGGCCAAAGCGCACACCGATGGCCAGTGGCATGACATCAAGACCATGGTGGTATACGAAGGCGTTCCGGCTGCAGGCAAAGACACGGATACCGTCACCAACTCGCGCTACATAGCGGCGCAAGAGACGAGCGACGAGTTCGGGAGACGGGTATACACCAGAGCACTGCAAGCCGGCTATGACGGGGCAAAAGAGCGTATAGTGATCGCCGACGGCGCAGACTGGATATGGAGAGAGGTCAGGAATCATCTGCCGGAGAGCATCAAGATCATCGACTACTGGCATGCCTGTGAGCACATATACGGCTTGGCGCGGACACTCTACGGAGAGGGGAATCCCAAAGGGAAGCGCTGGGCAAACGAACACTGCCGGAAGCTTAAAGAGAAGGGGCCGGGGAGTCTGCTTAGAGCCATGAAGCGGCGCAGAGCACGAAACGATTCTGAGAGGGAAGCGCTTCGGATCGAGACAGGCTACTTCAGAAAGTACCGCAAGTACATGAACTACCCGGCATACAGGGCCAAGGGGATGATGATAGGCAGCGGTCCGGTGGAAGCGGCGTGCAAGGTGATAGTAGGCCAGAGGTTAAAGCAAGCCGGGATGCGATGGACGAAGGACGGCGCAGATGCAGTGCTCGCGGTGAGAACTGCCCTCCTAAGCGGCGAACTGGCTCGGATCGAGCACGCAGCACGTGCCGCCTGAGCCGTGCTCTACCCACTCTGAGGAATTCCACCCAGCAGTATGAGGCCGCTTCATCTTCGTCGGCCCTAATGATATACTTGCTGACGTTTTGGGCGGTGCAGTGGTGCAGCATGCTGATCTGGTATCGCCAACTTCCGAGCTAGGTGTTCAGCGCAGCGTGCAACCCGCGCAGGCATCAAGCCTGCGGATACGGCGCTGGCTGCTGTCATTCTGAACGCAGTGAAGAATCTGGCTCTGCGCCAACGCCAGATTCTTCACTGCGTTCAGAATGACAGGTGCGGGGATGGCGCGGACCCCGTAGCCGCAGGCTCTGCGCGAAGCCTGACGGACCGCCGGAAGGACCGCAAATGCTCTATGAGCTTCTGAGCAACGAACTGCTCGCAGTTGCGACCCTGTTTGTTGTCCAAGGGATTGGTGTGGCACTCGCGGGACCGCACACGACGTCGAAAGCAGGCTTCGTGGCAGCGGGAGTTGCCGAAGCGTTATTAGGTATTGCGTTGCCACACATGCCGTCTGCGGGGCTGTGGCTCGTTTCCGCTGTTATCGTGGTGAGTTGCGTTGGTATGTACCCTCTCGCTTCTGTATATTTTGGTTCCTGGGAACTCCGGCCCTATGCGCTGAAAGCCATACGTTCAGGAGTTGGCAGAAGAAACGTCCCTGAGCTGGTAACATATCTGGCGCTATATGGTCTCTCATGGTTTGCGCGGGAGGCGAATCTGATCTCACTCATTGCCGCCAATATGTGGGGTGTTCTAGCCGCGATCAGTGCCCTGTGGCTGCTTGATCCGCGAGTCTCCTATGGACTGCAAACGAAGAGGGCGATCTACACAAGCGCTCTCTGGCTGACACGAGCAGTATGCGGTATGGCGCTGTACCAATCGATCTTTCGGTGACGCTGATGAGCCATCCTGTCGTCGAGGTTATCAACGGCCTGTTCGATCTCGTCTACCCGCCGAGATGCCTCGCGTGCGACACCCTCGGCGAGGACTACCTCTGCGACGCCTGCCTCAAGCAGATCGAGCGCGTCCCACAGCCCGCATGCCGTCTCTGCGGACACACCCTCATGACCTCCGACTGCCACAACTGCGCGGACAGGGTGCGCTCGTTCACGTCGGCCAGAGGCGCGGGTGTCTATGAAGGAGTCCTCCGCGAACTGGTCCAGGAGTTCAAATACAACGGCAAGCGAATGCTCGCGCGCCCACTCGGCGACCTGATGTTCGCGTACCTGGAGAAGCACGCCGACTTCCCCTGGCGCAAGGCCGACTGCATCATCCCCGTGCCGATCCATCCGCGGAGGAGTCGCTTCCGGGGCTACAACCAGAGCGAACTCCTCGCCCGACATCTCTCGGAGCGAACCGGCATCCCGCTGGTGACCGGCCTGCTCATCCGTCGGCGCTACACGAAGCCGCAGGTGGAGTGCTCCCGTGATGAGCGGCGCAGGAATCTGATCAAGGCGTTCCGCGTCCTGAACCCCGTCCCGATCTGCGGCAAGACCGTCATCCTCATCGACGACGTCTCCGCGACCTCCAGCACGATCCACGAGGCGAGCATCGCCCTCCGCCGCGCCGGCGTCGAGCGCATCTTCGCCCTCTGCCTCGCCTACGGCGGCTGATCCCATAGTTAGCCGGCAACCCACTGCCCACCAAGACGGCCAGTGGTTTGACACAGACCGCCGAAGGTGAAAGACTGTGACCGATTAACCCATCACCAATCACACGATGAGCTTACATTGATGCCTAGTTTCGTATGGCCTTTGAACTGGGTACACATTCTGCGCTGAGTTGGGCAGATGCTCTGGGCACACATCCTCCGTGACGCGTGTGTCCGACGTTCTGCTTCAGCATTCCAGTGTGAACGGCCCGCGCTCGTGTAAGAAACCGCGCAATCTGTTCGCCAGCAATCCAGACGACTTGGAGGAAGAGACGCATGTCAATGTCATTACGCCAACTGCTGGCAGTAATATTCGCGCTTGTTCTTGTTACGCTCGGGCAGACGAACCCAGCCGCGGCCGCCAATCCGACGCCCGTGCAGTACTTCTATGTGCCGTTCCCCGAAGATCAGCTATTGGCGGGGCTTCAGGCAATAGAACTCGGTGGCTCGGAATCCGCGCCCGTCGACCCCGTCCAGACCTATATCTCAATCGCGGCTATCGCCAATGACACGATCGTCTACTACGATCAATGGGAGAACGGATACGATGCCGACATATCGAATCCGGTGAACCTGTACAACGTAGGCAACCTCGGTGGCACGCAGATCTGGGGCGATGCCGACGCTGCCAACGGGGCCCCTCCGGGCATTCCCAGCGATGTAATCAACGCCGGGACGGTGATCATCCTGCAGAACGCCGTTACTACCACGAATCTCCTGGCCATTGACTTTGACGGTGGGGACAAGTTCGCGGCGACGAAGACGATTGCCGTGACCCGCGTTGGATACGCCGCAGGTCCGAACAGCCTGCTGGCGGGCGCCGTCGAAGTCTTCGATACCACCAACTGGGGGCTTGACCATCGTGCCCCGGTAGGTCAGGACATCCCTTCTGCCGACGATCACCAGATGTTTCAGTACACCGGTTTGGCGATTCTGGCGGGCGAACAGGGGGCCACCATACAGATCGATGCGGATGCGAACGGCGTCTTTGAGACGACGCAGACACTGACCGAGGGGCAGTCCTACTTTGTGAATGGCGGGGTCAATGTTGGGGGCAGGGTCCTGTCCGATGAGCTGGTTCAGGTGGACATGCTCACCGGCGACATCGCGTCCAACTACGAGAGCCGGGATTCCGAACTCCTGCCGATCAGCTTGTGGTTCAGTGACTATTACACGCCGGTCTCGACCTCAGCGACAGCCCAGAGCATCGCCGGGACCGCCACGACGGTCTGGCTCTACAACCCCGACGTCAGCGCCATCACCGTCCAGTATCAGACCCGGAACGGACTCGGCAACCTGACGACTACTCCCCTCACGGTTCCCGGCGGGCCTCAGGGCGGATACCTGTCGCAGGTCATACCTGACGGGTATGGGGCGCACTTCTCCACATCCGGAGCGAAGTTCTACCCGTTCTCGACCACCAACTCCACAGATACCGATACGGACGGCAACCAGGCCTGGGACTGGGGGTTCACCCTCATTCCCAAGGATTCGTTGACGTCGCAGGCCTTGATCGGCCTCGGTATCGGCCGCGATCCCACCTCCGGCAGCAGTCCCAGTCAAGACGGCAATCCAATCTGGGTCACGCCCGTCGGCAACGGTGATACCCCGGTTACGGTCTATGTCGATTTTGATGCCAATCCCGCCACGGGCGCGCTCACCGATCCTAACGGCAACAAGTACGACCTCGCGCTGAGTCTCAAGGAACTGGAGCGGGCCAAGGTCTACGACACGACCGATGGTGACCAGACCGGTACCCTGGTGTACGCCCTCGCGACCGGGGTCAAACTGGCGGTGGCCTGGGGACAGGACCCGCAGACGGCGAGCGCCGGCGCTCCGGGCCTGGACGTAGGCACGGGAGTACCTCCCGCGCCTGAGTTCTCCGCCGGCAAGAACGGCGTATTGTATACCGACACCGATGGCGATGGGTTTGTGAGCCCTGGTGACGTACTGCTGTACACGATCGCCATCGACAACGTCAGCCGTGCCCCCGTGCCGGACGTCTTGCTCCAGGACACGGTGCCGGTAGACACGACTTACGTTCCCAACACCACTTTCTTCACGAACGCCTCCAATGTTACGACCCAGATTCCCGACAACGGCGTGGGGACTGCATTCCCGCTGGACGGGAGCGGCATCATCCTGGATTCGATCACCGCACTTCCCGTTGGCGGCTCGTACGTGGTGACTTTCCGGGTCACGATCGATAGCTTCCCGAACCTGACTCCGGGCACGACGGAGATCATCAACCTGGGCTCAGTCAGTGCCGTCGGCGAAACCACCGACCTCGAGGACCATACGCCACTGCACGGCCGCATCGGTGACTTCGTCTGGACCGACTCGAACGGCAACGGTCTGCAGGATGTGAATGAGCCCGGCGTCAACGGTGTCACCGTCCGCCTCCTGGATGGCCTGGGCAATGTATTGGCCACGACCACGACGGCGAACAACGGCATCGGCGATCCCGGCTACTACACATTCACCGGTCTCCTGGCGGGCTCGTACATCGTCGAGTTCGTTGCGCCCGGCGGCTACACTTTCACGGTGCAGAATGCCGATGCGCAGGGTCTCAACGGCGCCGTCAACTCCGACGCCAACATCACCACGGGCCGTACCGTCGTTTTCGCGTTGGCGGCGGGACAGACCAACATGAACGCGGACGCCGGCTTCTTCATCCCGAATCCGTTGATTGACATTGTGAAGTCATTCGTCTGGACGACCGGGGATGGTGACCAAGTCGGCGACATTGTGACCTTCACCTTCACCGTGACGAACACCGGCAGTGTGACCCTGAACCCTGTCACGGTGACTGACGACCAGTTCGGTCCGATCACGCTGCTTGCGACGAGTCTCGCGCCCGGAGCGTTCACAACTGGTACCGCGACACTGACTCTGACCCAGGCCCTGCTGGACGCCGGCTCGCACACCAACATTGCCACTGCCCACGGAACGCCGCCGATCGGGCCCGATGTGACCGACACGGACACCCGGACTGTCACCTTCACTGAGACTCCGTCCATTCACATTGCCAAGACATTCGAATGGACCACCGGGAATGGCTCGCAGGTGGGCGATGTGGTGACCTTCACGTTCACAGTGACGAACACCGGCAATGTGACACTGAATCCTGTCACGGTGAACGATGACCAACTGGGACCGATCACTCTACTCGCGACGAGTCTCGCGCCCGGGGCTTCCACGACGGGTACCGCAACATTGACTCTGACGCAGGCGCTGCTGGATGCGGGTTCGCACACCAACATCGCAACGGCGACCGGCACTCCGCCGAGCGGACCCGATGTGACCGATCCGGATACCCTGACTGTCACCTTCACTGAGACTCCGTCCATCAGTATCCAGAAGACGTTTGCCTGGACGACCGGTGATGGCTCGCAAGTGGGTCATGAAGTGACTTACACCTACACGGTGACCAACACCGGCAATGTGACGCTGAATCCTGTCACGGTGAGTGATGACCAACTCGGTCCGATCACTCTGCTTGCGACGAGTCTCGCGCCCGGAGCGTTCACCACGGGCACCGCGACTTTGACCGTGACCCAGGCGCTCATAGATTCCGTCTCGCAGACCAACATCGCGACCGCGACCGGCACGCCGCCAACCGGTCCCGATGTGACCGATACGGACTCCGAGACGGTTGACTTCATTCTGGGCCCGCACATAGATATCGAGAAGACCTTCGCCTGGACTACCGGCGATGGTTCACAGGTGGGCGATATAGTGACGTTCACGTTCACGGTGACCAACACCGGCAATGTAACGCTGAATCCCGTCACCGTGAGCGACGACCAGTTCGGACCGATCACGCTGCTCGCGACGAGTCTCGCGCCCGGAGCGTTCACCACGGGCACCGCGACATTGACTCTGACCCAGGTGCTGCTGGATGCCGGCACTCACACCAACATCGCGACCGCGACCGGCACGCCGCCGACGGGACCCGATGTGACGGATGACGATACACAGATCGTCACTTTCACCACGACTCCGTCCATTCACATTGCCAAGTCATTCGAATGGACCACCGGGTTTGGTGATCAAGTCGGCGACATAGTGACCTTCACGTTCACGGTGACCAACACCGGCAATGTGACCCTGGACCCCGTCACGGTAAACGATGACCAACTTGGGCCGATAACGCTGCTCGATACGAACCTCGCTCCCGGCGAGATGACGACCGGCACCGCGACTCTGACTCTGACCCAGGAACTGCTGGATGCCGGCACTCACACCAACATCGCAACGGCCACCGGCACTCCGCCGAGCGGACCCGATGTGACCGACGAGGATACCCAGATCGTCACCTTCAATACGATGCCGTCCATTCACATTGCCAAGTCATTCGAGTGGACCACAGGCGATGGCTCGCAGGTGGGTGACATAGTGACCTTTACCTACACGGTGACGAACACCGGCAATGTGACGCTTGACCCTGTTACCGTGAGTGACGACCAACTCGGACCGATCACGCTGCTTGCGACGAGTCTCGCCCCCGGAGCGTCCACCACAGGAACCGCCACGTTGACCGTGACCCAGGCTCTGCTCGACGCCGGCTCGCACACCAACATCGCAACGGCGACCGGCACACCGCCGACCGGACCAGATGTGACAGATCCGGATGAGAAGACTGTGACCTTCGCGCAGACGCCGGGGATCAGTCTGGTCAAGTACGTCTCAGTCGATGGCGGCGCAACCTGGCATGACGCCAACGCCGCCCCGGGGATATATGCGATCACGGGCCAGCCGGTGCAGTGGAAGTACGTAATCACTAACGTCGGCAACGTGACCCTGTCAAGTCTCACCTTGATCGACAGTGTGATCGGCCCGATAATACTCAGTCCCACAACCCTGGCTCCGCAGGCCGCGATCACTGTGTATCAGAGCGGCACGGTTATCAACGGCCAATATACCAACGTGGCCACGGTCACGGGCACGCCGTCCGTTGGAGACAACGTGCAGGCCAGCGACCCTGCCAACTACTTCGGCGAAGATGCGTCGATCTCGGTCGTGAAGTCGGTCAGCACGACCGCGAGCGGACCGTGGGATGACGCCAATTCGCCCCCGGGGCCGCAAGTGACGGTGGGCAGCGACGTCTACTTCCAGTTCGTCATCACCAATACTGGCTCGGTACCGTTGAGCGGGGTGACCCTGACCGACAGCGTCTATAATGCCGGTTCGACTCCGCCGTTCGTCCCGACTCCACCGATACCTGATCCGCTGGCGACATCGGCCACCTACACCTACGTCTACGGGCCGGTGACCGCCACCGCCGGCTTCCACACCGATATCGCCACGGCCACAGGCACGACCACGGGGGGGACTGACGTAACGGACAGCGATCCGGCGCATTTCTTCGACGAATTGCCTCCTCTCCTCCAAGCCTATCCGGGCGATTCGGGCGGAACGAACACCGCGTTTGCGGGCTATCTGGCTTCGCCCGGGGAAGTGATCAGTTCCGTTCCGGGCGTCTTCGTGATCGTCCCGCAGAATCCCGGAGATCCTGCATGGGCGAACTACGTACAGGCGTTTCAGGACGAGGTAGATTACACTCTCAAGGACGTGACTCTCTGCAAGACCCATCCGGACATCATCCAGTGTGCGGACGTCTTCCCTTCAGGCGTGATCTGCCAGCAGGGAACGCCGAACATCCGGCTCCACTGGCCGCTGATGTATGAAGTGCCGGGCACGACTTGGACGCTGACGATCCTCTACGGCACGGGAACCCCGTATGACCCCGATGGCCCGGGTCCCGAGCCCCTGGGTTATGTGCATACCCAGGTGTGGACCTGGCAGGTGGATGCGACAGTTCAGAGCATGAAGGACCTGCTGGAGCTGTTCCACGAGACGCCGTTCGGCCTGGATGAAGTTCCTCTCATCTCAGATGAGGCGCTCTATCCAATCCTTCAGGCCAAACTCGATGCGATCCAGGACGCCCTCGATATGGATCCTCAAGACCTTGTCGGCGCGGGACAGATCCTCGGCGACTTCGAGATGGAGGTGATGGATGCCTGCATCGCTACCTCGCCGGCACGACCGAATCCCACTGGCAATGGCACCGGCATCGCCCAGACCTTCGAGAATCCGGGGTGCTGCAAGTTGATGGTCGACTCGGAGTACATCGGCTTCCAACTCGGCGTCTTCCAGCCGGTCAAGTAACCGTAGTTCCGGCGTAAGGCCTGAACGCCACGATGACAAGGGCGGACCGCTCTTGCGGTCCGACCCTTGTCGCTCGAGTAATACCCCTCCACCGCGCCGCTCTCCAGACGACTCCGTCGTCGTCCGGAGCCGGCCACCGACGACGACGGAGTCGTCTGGAGATCGGCGCTTTCTGCTCGAAATAGCCGCGTTCCTGCGCGGTACGTTGCTCAGATGACATCCACTATCCTTGATCGTGAACTCCTTCTTATCTCCCTCTGCCTCGCCTACGGTGGTTGATTGCACAGTAGTACTGCAACCGCTTATGGACCAAGACGGCCAGTGGTTTGACACAAGCCACCGAATGACAAGGACTGCGACCGGCAGGGTAGCCTGCCATAGCTATAGAACCATACATTGAGACTATGTTTAGGCATCTCGGTGCATTGGGTACTCAGGGTGAGGTGAGTGGAGCAGACGCGCGCGCAGAACGCTCGGAGTGCGTCGGCTTCCCACTCGGCATCCTGCAGCCAGGGCCGAGCGGGCATGATTTCGGCAGGGAGGCCCTCGACGGTCAGGATGACACGGGCGGGCCGCGAAAGCGGTCCGCCCCTATCTATGTGGAGTTCGGGCGAAGTCTGACGGAGACTCCGCCTTGCCGTCGTCGAATGCATCTTACATTCCCTGCCTCACTGGAAGGCAGTCAGGTATACTCAGCGCGTCAGCCACTCCCGGAGTTCGATCGTGAGCCCGTCGGGGTCGCGGATCTCGGCGCGCTTGAAGTTGCCCATTGTGAGCGGACCCCATACTACCTCGATCCCCTTGCCGTTCAGATACGCGACTGCCTCGTCCATGCTGTCGATCTCGATGGCGATCGCCTTGTAGCCGACGGTCCACGGGTCCTCAGGCATCGGGCCGGGGCCGTCGACGTGTATCAGCTCGATGGTTGTGTCGCCGAGGTGGACGTAGGCGATCTCCTTCAGCCTGGGCGCATCCACCGTCACACGCTCGCCCATCTTGAAGCCGAGCACATCGATGTAGAACCGCATCGTTCGCTCGAAGTCGCTCGGCACGATCTCGAAGTGGTCGATTCTCTTGAACATTTGTGCCCTCCTTATCCCTGTTCGATGCTTCGGTAGCGGCGCCGGGCCTCTGCTACCGAAGCATTGTAACTATCGTGACGGGGATGGATGCTGAATCAAGTTCAGCATGACGGTAGACGAGCGAGTCATGCTGAACTTGATTCAGCATCCATCCCCGATCCTGACTTCTGACTTCTGACCCCTGACTCCTTCATTCCGCCTTGACTCCGCGCACGGGCCAACCTATACTTGCTCCATGAGTGGACGACTCGACTGCATCGACCTCGGGCGGATCGGCTACGGGGCGGCGTTGGATCTTCAGAAGAAGCTCCTCGATCGCCGGCTCGCCGGGCTTATCCCCGACACGCTTCTCCTCCTGGAGCACGACCCCGTGATCACCATCGGCACGGCGGGCGGCGAGGAGAACGTGCTGGTCGATGAGGAGCGCCTCCGACAGGCGGGGATCGAGCTTCACCGGACCGACCGTGGCGGCAACATCACCTACCACGGGCCGGGACAGCTCGTCGGCTACCCGATCTTCGACCTCCGCGAGCACGGCAAGGACGTCCATCTATTCCTGCGACAACTTGAACAGAGTGTGATCGGCATCCTCGGCCACTACGGCATCCGGGGCGAGGCGGTCCCGAAGCTCACCGGCGTCTGGGTCGGCGGCGACAAGATCTGCTCGATCGGGGTCGCGGTCCGGAAGTGGATTTCATATCACGGGTTCGCCCTCAACGTGAGCCCCGACTTTCGGCACTGGTCGTTCATCCATCCCTGCGGGCTCGTGGGGAAGGAAGTCACGTCGATCGAGCGGATTCTCGGCGCTCCGGTCGATATGGCTCAGGTCAAGTCCCTCGCGGCGGAGAAGGTCGCGGAGGTGTTCGGGCTTACGCCGGAGTGGAGGCAAAAGTTCAGTGCCAGGATCCGCTAGTCCTGAGTATGCCGGTGAATGACGGCATGTAACGAAGGACGGTCACACATGCCCAGGGGTTGGTGCTTCCCAGGCCGCCCTTCGTTACATGCCGTCATTCACCGGCATACTCAGGGTCTACGGTAGTAGGATGCGTTGCTCACTGGAGGTTTGGTGAACAGACGAATACCCGAATGGCTGACAGTCAAGGCGCCCAGGCGCGGGATGTACGAGGAGATGGCAGGCTTCCTGGAGTCGATGGGTCTCCATACCGTCTGCCAGAGCGCCTCGTGCCCGAACATCGGCGAGTGCTTCGGGCGGCACACCGCGACGTTCATGATCCTCGGCAACGAGTGTACTCGGAGCTGCGGGTTCTGCGGCGTCCGGCACGATCAACCGCTTCCGGTCGATCCCGACGAGCCGCGCCGGGTCGCGGAGGCGTCGATGAAGCTCGGGCTGAGGTACGTCGTCGTCACGTCGGTCACGCGGGACGACCTGCCCGACGGCGGTGCGTCCCAGTTTGCCGAGACGATCCGCTGCTTGAAGGCGGCGATCCCCGAGGCGAGAGTCGAGGTGCTGATCCCCGACTTCCAGGGCGATCGGGATGCCCTCGAGACGGTGCTGGTGGCCGAGCCGTTCGTGCTCAACCATAACGTCGAGACGGTGCCCCGCCTTTACTCAGTGGTGCGACCTCAGGCGGATTATCGCAGATCACTGGCAGTGCTTGAAACCTCGAAACGCTTCCCGGCGTCTATATATGTAAAGTCGGGCTTGATGGTCGGGCTCGGCGAGCGGGAGGAAGAGGTAGTCGAGGTTCTAAGCGATCTACGCAGTAAGGGATGCGACATCGTCACCATCGGCCAGTATCTTCAGCCCTCCAGAAAGAATCTCCCGGTAGTCGAGTACATCCCGCCGTCTCAGTTCGAGGAATACGAACGGATCGGCCGCGACATGGGGTTCAAGCATGTCGCGTCAGGTCCCTTCGTTCGCAGTTCCTACCACGCGGCGGAGATCAGCGGGATCGAGTGAACCCACGCCCGTAGTGGCCGTGCCTCAGTGCCGGCCATCCGGGTTTCAGACGGAACGGATGGCCGGCACTGAGGCACGGCCACTACAGAAGTTCCCATGCGCAGACCCAAGAGTCCAGCGGTTATCATAGGTTTGTTGTCCATGCTCGTCGTGGCTGCCATCGCGGCGGTCCACGTCCTTTCCAACGTCCGGTCCGCATGGGGCATGCTCTCACAGACGCTCTCGACCGCGATCTCGGAGCAGGTGAAGGGCAAGCTCACGCTCGGCAGTGTCGATGTCTATGTCGGCGGCGCAGTGTTCCGAGACGTGTCGCTCGCCGGCGAGGACGGCTCGAAGCCGATCGTGGCGGCGGAGGCCGTGAGGGTTCGTTTCGGACTCGCCGATCTGATTGCCAACCGCAAGGATCCCGTGCGCGCGATCGATTCGGTGGAGATCATCCGCCCGAGAGTCGCCCTCGAACGAGGCGTCGATGGGCGGTGGAACGTCGCCGACCTCTTGAAGCCATCAGCCCAGCGCCCGCGGAAGGAGTTCAGGGGGCGCGTCGTCATCACCTCGGGCACTGTGAGTGTGCTCGACCGAATGATCGCGGGCAACCCCGAGAAGAACGCCCTGCGGAACGTCGGCGGGGTCATCGACTTTGCCGATCCGAATGCCGATTTCCGGCTGACCGCCGACGGAACCGCCGGGCGAATGGGCAGAATCTCCGTCAGAGGACGGTATGACCTCGAGAGCGAATCGTTCGACGCCGATCTCGAGGGCCTGAGCGCCGATATCTCCTACTGGACGAAGTACCCCTTCCACATGAAGTTCATGGACGTGTCCTCCGGCGGTTTCGATGCCCGTGCGCACCTGTCGAGCGGCAACGGCAAGCCGTTCCGCTGTTCCGCCGAGTTTCAGGTGACTGATGCGTCTGTGAAGCTCAAGATGATGCGGTCGCCCGCCAGGCACGTGCGCGGACTGGTCAAGCTGGCGAATGATGAGGTCGGCCTCTCACTTCGGGCGAGCCTCGGTTCTTCACCATTCCTCATCTCCGGCAAGGTGCTCGGTCTGAAGGGATCGAAGCTCGCGCTCGATCTTCAGTCCGACCGAGCCAACTTTCGGGAGATCAGCCGGCTGGTCTCCATCTCAGTTCCAAAGGGCATGACACTTCCTACCACGGGCAACGCTCTCGTCTCCCTGAGCGGGCCGTCAAAGAAGCCGAACGCCCTCTTCAAGCTGGCTGGTCCGACGTTCATCTACAAGACTTTCACCGCCGCCGGAGTTCGCGCCGAAGGAAGCTATTCGCCTCAGCACGTGGAAATCCGCCGGGCAACCGGGAGCGCGTACGGCGGCTCGGTCGAGGCGCGCGGCGAGTTCGGCTGGGGGCCGCGGAGAGGCATCTCGCTCCACGGGAGCGCATCCGGCGTTCGTCTGTCCCAGGTGCAGTCGCTCAAGGGCCGCGGAATCGATGCGATCACGTCCGGCCGGTTCGGCCTCGAATGGGGCGCATCGAGCGGCCTGGGGACGTACCGAGGCTCGATGACCGATGGCGTAGTCCACGGCCAGAAACTCGGGCGGGGAGCGATCGCGGTTTCGTACGACGGCGCCAACGTGCATCTGGATGAGGTCAGCGCCGAGATGTTCGGCGGCAAGGTGGCGGCTTCCGGTGATGTCCTGCCGAACGGCGATCTTGACCTCGAGGTATCTGGCGCGGGGATCAACCTCGGCGAGGTGCAGGATATCTACTGGAGCCGGCCCACGGTCGGCATGCTGCAGTTCGATGGACGGCTGCTGGGAACGCCCGAGTCGCCCACGTTCAGCGGGCAGGTCGAAGCCTACCATGTCATGTCACAGGGCATATCGGCGGAGCGCATCTCAGGCGACCTGGAGGTCACGCGCAGATACATTCGGCTGCATGCCCTCGAGATCAGTGACCCCGCGGGCCGGATCATCGCTTCGGGTGAGGTTCTGAGGCCGTTCTCATCGTCCCCCCGTCTCGATCTGGCGCTCGGCATCGAGGATCTCGACATCGAGCGGTGGGCGGTATCCGCCGGGCTGCCGTTCGTGATCACAGGCAGCCTCTCCGCGGACGTGAAAGTCAGCAGGACGCTTCCCAATCCCTACATTCAGGGCACCGCGCGCATCGATCACGGTCGGATCGCCGACATACCGCTCGATTCCGTCGGGTCGCAGGTGACGTATCAGAACGACCGCCTCACCGTCGCTGATCTGGAGGCCCGCAGCGGGAACGGTATCCTTACGGCTGACGGCAGTTTCGGGTTCGAAGACCGGGCGGTTCGCCTCGACTTCGATGCCCGCGATCTGCCCATGGACAAGCTGGCCGGCCACTTGCGAGAGTACGTTCTGCTCTCTGGTGGACTGAATGCGCATGGGGAACTGACCGGCTCATTCGAGAACGCCGTGCTCAAGGCGAATCTGGACTCCGTCGGCACGAAGATCAACGGCCAGGGGTTCGATGCGTTCCAGGCCGACCTGTCATGGGTCGATGACAAGCTCCAGGTCGGCAAGGCATCGCTCGAAAGTGGCGCGGCTTCATACTCCGTGTCCGGCTCCTATTCGCAGGCCGATGATAAGGTGGACTTGATCGCTGAGGTCAGGAATGGGGCGATCGAGAAGCTCATCGGGCTGGTCGCGAGAGGCCCTCAGAGCAGGGCAACCGCGTCGCTCAGGGGACATCTATCATCTCTTCCGCAGCCGTGCCGGGGCGTTCTGGACCTGACGGTGACCGGCGGCATAGACCTTTCGGGTCCGCGGCCGGCTCCACACCTTCAGGTCGAGGGCAAGGTATCCGACGCCGATGTCGGCCTCAGCGGCATCAAGACGGTGCTGCTGGCAGGCGCATGGGAGGACGATACCATCAACGTGGACAAGTTCGAGGCGCTGGACGGCGATACGCGTCTCACCGCCGGCGGTGTCTACGGACCTGATGGCAGGCTCGACCTTCATGCCGACGCGCGCAGTCTCGATCTGGGGTCGGTGGCCACCTGGCTCAAACTCGACCAAAACATTTCGGGCGCCGCCGACGTAACCATTACTGCAAAGGGGACTGCCGAGTCACCCTACGTGCAACTGAACCTTGACATTCAGGAACCCTGCGATCGAGAGCACGAAGTTCGACAGCCTGCATGCAGGTCTCTCGGCGCGGCGGCTGAGTGAAGCCGGTTCGCCGCAGAACAGGATCAACATCGACGCTCTGACGATCGTGCTCGGCAGCAGTCAGTTGGACGCGTCCGGATACCTTCCGGTAGACTGGACTGCTCACTCCATCCCGCGTGACAGGGAGATCCTTGTCGAGGCGGCATTGAACGATGAGAGCCTGAAGCTGCTCTCCGCTTTCGCGGGATCTGCCATCCAGGGCGAGGCCGGAGGAAGTCTCAGCGGCAAGGTCAGCTACGGCGGCACGATCGATCAACCCAGTCTCCAGGGGGGACTGCAATGGCGCGATGGAAGCGTCCGATTGGCCGGGCTGAACAAGCCGTTCGAGCAGATCGACGCGGATGTGTCGCTCAGCGGACATACGATGTCGGTCGATTCGCTCGCAGGCCGGTCGGAGGAAGGTGGCAGCTTCCGGATCGCCGGCCCCGTGGACCTGACGGGACTCAAGCCGATCCTCGATCTCAGTCTGACGACCTCGGAACTGAGGGTCTCCGGCAGAGACATCAGCGGCAAGTACGGTGAGAGCGTCGACGCGGTGTTCGACTCGGACCTGAAGCTTACCGGCGAGTGGCGCAAGCCCCGCATCGCGGGAACGGTCTCGGTCCCGAGGGGCTCGATCGGCATCGGCTCGAACGGAAACGCGCGGAAGAGCGCGGTACGGGTTTTCGATCCCGGGTTCGATCTGCGAGTGACGCTTGGGCGTGATGTCGTGCTGAGGACGGCTCAGCTTCAGACCGCGCTCCCGGGATCCTTGTCCGTGGGCGGCTCGCTCGGCGAGCCGATCGTCGATGGCCTGATCGATCTGGCCGACGGCACGATCGCGTTCCCGATGCGGACGTTCAAGATCCTGCCGGGGAGCGACATGCAGATCAGGACGTCACCCGGACAGCCGGCGCTTGTTCTGGTGGACGTACAGGCGCGCGGAAGCGTTGTGGACGTCCCGCCGCTCGGTAAGCGCACGAGGTACGTCGTCACGATGCAGGCAACCGGTCCGCTCGATAAGCTGCGTCCGACGTTCACATCGTCTCCGGTTGGTCTGGCGGAGCAGCGGATCGTGGCTCTGGTCACGGGTCAGTACCATTTCGAGAAGATACTGAGTGGGAACTCCGGTCAGGATGTGGGCAAGGAGTTGTCGGGACTCTTCTCCTCGGCGGTCATGCCCGTCATGTTCGGGCCGATCGAACAGGCTTTCCGAGAGGCTCTCGGATTCGACGAATTCGCGCTCGAGATGGGCTACCAGCAGCCGATGGAGCTGAGCATAGGCAATCAGTTGGGGCACGATACATATTTGAGCTACTCGGCGGTTCTCGGAGCAAGGCCGGACTATGCGGACAGCAGCTATCAGTTGAAGCTCTCGTACCGCATACGAAACAATCTCGAGATCGGCGTGCAGACGGATGAGAACAGGACGATGCAGATCAGCGCCGAGGGCAAGATCCGATTCTAGCCACGAGAGGATAGTTGCGCCGGCATGGGAAATCATATACTATGTGTCCGGAAGCAAGTCAACACGGATGTCACGCGCTCTCCGCGTCGGAGGTATCTGCAGATTCGCTCAGGCTTCTCGCCATCCTCCGACGCAGAGAACGTGCGGACGGTGACGACGGGTCCGGCGTTGGCGGTGATGCCTTGGATGGTGGGTTGCCGAGCTTCGAATCCATCTTGACGAGTCATCATAAGAAAGTCTACAACTTGCTCTTCAGGCTCGTCGGGAACGCTGAAGATGCGGCCGACCTGACCCAGGAGACATTCGTCCGTGCATATGGAGCATATCCCCGATTCAGGGGCGCTTCGTCAGCGGTGTATCCCTGGCTGTGCCGGATCGCCGTCAATGCCGGCAAGAACAAGTTCAAAGAGCTGAGTCGCCGCCATTCGCACGAGGCTTTTTCCCTGGACGGACCCATGAGCGACTCGGATTCCTGCCTGCACAGCGAGCCGGGGGACGACTCGGCCGATCCCATGGGGTTGGTGCAGAGGCAGGAGTTGGACGGGAAGATCCAGGAGGCGGTACAGGCGCTCTCAGTCGAGTATCGGACGGTCATCGTTCTGCGGGACATGAACGGCCTGTCATACAAAGAGGTCGCCGAAGTGGCGGGTCTGTCGGTGGATATCGTGAAGACCCGGCTGTTCAGAGCCAGAGGAATACTTCGACGCCGTCTTGCAGGGTATCTGGAGGACTAGCGTGAGTAGTGGCCGGGACTCGGCGCCGGCCCGGACGGGAACGGAACGCGGGCGTTCCATGCCGAGATCAAACGGACAGGAAGGTAGGATTGCATATGCGCGTCACAAGACTAATGGCCAGGATGGTCACTCTGCTGCTGATCGTCAACATGCTGCTGCCGGGTATAGTATCGGCGCAGGACCAGGTGATCGGCGAAGTTGTCATAGCCGGAAACGAGAATATCTCCAAAGAAGCCATAATGACCGTCGTGGCGCTCAAGCCCGGCACGAAATTCACCGAGGAAGCCGTGCAGCAGGCCAAGACGGCCATCGAGGGGATGGGCCTCTTCGAACGCGTTGTTGTCGGCACGGAGACCACCGACCAGGGCGTCAATGTCATGCTCAACGTCGTCGAGAACCCGCTTGTCAAGGAGATCAAGTTCACCGGCAACACCGTAGTTACCACGGAGGCGCTGCTCGGTGTGATGCGCACGAGCGTCGGTCAGGTCTTGAACACCAATACCCTCGAGCGCGACGCCGATGCTATTCGCACGCTGTACAAGGAGCAGGGGTACATCGCCGACATCACAGAGGAGATCGGGATCGACCCGGATTCAGGGGTGTTGTCCATCCCGGTGCTGGAGAATGTAGTCGAATCCATAGAGATAACCGGCAACAAGAAGACCAAGACCAGCGTCATTCTCCGGGAGATGGATCTCAAGCCCGGCGACGTGTACAACAGCAAAATCCTCGTCCGCGACCTGACACGGATCTATGATCTGGACTTCTTCGAGGTCGATGTCGAGCAGTGGTACAGGCTCGAACCGGGATCGGACATCGGCAAGCTCAAGGTTGTCATCCCGCTCAAAGAGAAGAAGACCGGTCAGATCACCCTGGGCGTCGGTTACAGCTCGCAGCAGAGGATCGTCGGACAGGCAAAGATCTCGGAGACGAACTTCCGAGGGCGCGGTCAGGGAGTCAACGCCCTGATCGAAGTCGGGAGCGCAAGCCGTGGATCGAGTTACGAGCTTGGATACTACGAGCCGTGGCTCGACACGAAACATACCTCGCTGTCTGCGAGCGTCTACAACAAGCTTATCTACAGGTTTACGTCGAATCCACTCACCTCGAGCGGTTCGGACAGCGACTACGATGAGCGCCGCCAGGGAGCCAGCCTTACACTGGCCAGACCACTCAACCGCGTCAACAAGGGCTTCCTGACGCTGCGGCACGAGTCGGTCGATACTCATAATGTCGTCAACCCCATCCTTCTGCAGGATGGAACAGTCTCATCGGGTACTCTGCGGTTCACCAGCAACACCAGGGACTCGGAGCTGGATCCCGTACTCGGCACTTACAGCTCCTATGCCGTGGAGGTCGGCCAGTCCGACTTCACCAGCGAGGGGGCCAAGTCAGGGAACTCGATCTTCAGCAAGTACAGCCTCGATTTTCGCAAGTACTTCAGCAAGGGAGGGTACCGCGAGGACCTGAATGAACGGCGGAAGACCATCGCCGTGCGGTTGATGGTGGGGAGTCTGACGGGCAACGTGCCGTTCTTCGAGCAGTACTTCCTCGGCGGCGCTGAGTCCCTCCGCGGCTACAGGGAGGATCGCTTCTGGGGCAAGAACATGGTGTTGCTGAACACGGAGTATCGGTTCCCGATAACGTCCGGTCTCACCGGCGTCGGATTCGCTGATGTCGGCGATGCGTGGGGCGCGATCCCCGACTACCTGAATGTCGGCGACGCGTTCGGCGAGAGTCTGCCTCAGCATTCCGGTTTCGATCCGAGCTTCGGCTACGGTGTCGGTATCAGAGTGCGCACGCCGATAGGTCCGATCCGTCTCGACTATGGGTTCGGCAGCGAGGGATCCCGGGCGCATTTCAGCCTCGGACATGCATTCTAAGGCAAGCCCGAGCGCTTGCCTGCCAGTGGACGATCTGCTATAATCCAGCGATCAAGCCATCGCCACGAACAGTTTGGAAGAACTAGTTATTTCGCATTCGAAAGGAGTCATCAAATGGGAAAAACCCGCACAACCGCGGCACTAGTGGCCGCGGTCGCCATCATTCTGAGCATTTTCATGGTCGCCCCTGCGCTCGCAGCAGACGCGCAGGTCTTCGCGACCGTTGACATCGAGAAAGCCTTCAACGACTACACGAAGAAGCAGGATCTCGACAAGCAGATCATGACCGATCTGCAAGGCCTGCAGTCGAAGCTCGAATTGCGCAAGACTCACGAAATGCTCAGCTCGGCCGAGTTCGAGGAACTCGCCACTCTCAAGGCCAAAGTCAAGCCGACCGACGCCGAGAAGAAGCGGACCGAGGAGTTGGAGGGCGCATCCACGGCGCGCGCTCAGGAGCTGCAGACTCTTCGGCAGAAGACAACTCCCACCGATGAAGAGAAGAACCGCATGGCGGCGCTTCAGTCCCAGGTCACGCAGACCGGTACCGAGCTGAAGGATGCCGCGAAGCAGGCCGACACCGACTGGCAGAAGAAGAGGTACGACCTGAGCAAGCAGGTCATGGATGATGTCCAGACCCAGGTCGCCGCCGTTGCGAAGGCCAAAGGGATCACCATGGTCTTCAACAAATCGGTCGGCGAAACCGTCCTGGTTGTCTTCTCTGCAAACGACATCACGGACGAAGTCCTGAAGAAGCTCAACAAGAAGTAAAGAACTATGCGACTTGCGCCGGCTCTCGGGACCTGCTGGCTGGCGACGGTGACTCTTCTCACAGGTTGCGGTATCTGGGACGCTCCCAAGGCTGCACAGGTACCGCCGCCGAAGTCACCGTCCGCCGTACACAGCGCAGGACGCGCAGTTTCGGCGTCCCACCGTTCGCACGACTGCCCAGTTAGCGTCCCACACCTCAAGGACTCAGACATCCATAGGAGCCGTGAGATCGGGGACGGCCAATCGACGATCCCGGGTGTGTCGGCCGACATCGAGAGAGAGATGGCCGACGCAAGAGCCGAGTGGGAAGCGCGCGGCCGGGAGATGAGGTCCGACCTCGCCGTGCTGCCCGCTTCGTCCGAGCTTGGTGCGCGCGCGGATTCCAAGGCCTCGGATCTTCTGGTCACGGATCGAATGCTCGCGATTGAGCGGAAGTACGCTCCCCGGTATCTCAACTGCCGGATCCGCATCCGGCTGCTCGAGTCGCGGCTGGCCGACGCGAGCGGTGCACCGAAAGATGTCCTGCTCCGGAAACTGGAGCTTGCCAAAACCGAGCTGGCAGCGGTCGACAAGGCATACGCCGCCGAGATCGAGATCGCTCGACTGAAGACAGTGCCGATGATTGGGAAGGACGCGCAATGATCCGCAAATCCCTCGGAGAGCTTGCCGCGTTGGTCGGAGGCGAGGTCGTCGGCGACCCGGCGATCGAGATCCTCGCAGCGGCGGACATTGACGATGCGCGCGAAGGCGACATAGTCTTTGCAGAGTCGCCGAAGCATCTGGAGCGGGCACTGGACTCGGATGCGGCGGCCGTCATTGCTCTTCCCGAGGCGGCGAACTCGGTCAAACCTTTGATCAGGATACGGCATCCCAGGCTGGCGTTTGCCAAGGTACTCGGAGCGCTGTCGCCCCGATCCGAACGCCCGATCGGTATCGACCCGACAAGCCGCATTGGAGCGAATCTTCAGGCAGGCGACGGCATCTCCATCGGCTTCAACGCGTGCATTGGGGATGATGTCGTCCTGGGTTGCGACGTCTGGATCCATCCCCTGGTGTACATCGGGAGCAATGTGACGATCGGCAGGGGCTGCGTCATCCACCCAGCGGTCACGATACTCGATAGCGTCACCATCGGCGACAACGTGATCATCCACTCCGGAGCGGTCATCGGCGCGGATGGATTCGGATATACTGTGGCTGGTGGGGAGCACTTCAAGATTCCGCAAGTCGGCTCGGTTGTGATCGGCGACGACGTCGAGATCGGGGCCAATGTGACGATAGACCGCGCGCGAACCGGCAAGACGATGATCGGGCGTGGGACGAAGATAGACAACCTCGTGCACGTCGCGCACAACGTGACGATAGGCGAGAACTGCATCATAGTCGCGCAGGTCGGCATTTCGGGCAGTGTGAAGATAGGCGACCACGTCCTCTTCGGCGGACAGTGCGGCATCGTGGATCACCTCACGATCGGCAGCGGTTCGAGCATCTGTGCTCAGGCAGGCGTGATCGGGAGCCTCCCGCCGGGGTCATCCGTTTCGGGGATGCCCGCCGTGCCGCACAACGAGCAGATGCGCGCTCAGGCGGCGCTTCTCCGGTTGCCTGCATTGCTGAAGACGATCCGCAGCCTCGAAAAGCGGGTCAAGGCGCTCGAAGAGGATGCTGAATGACCGCGAGGCCGCAGTATACGCTCAGATCGAGCGTCTCCATGCAAGGTATCGGCCTGCATTCCGGCGAACCTTGTACTATGGCGATCCAGCCGGCCTCGCCGGATACGGGGATCACCTTCGTGACCCCTCGAGGCGAGGTCCGGGCGTCGGTTGAGAATGTCTATGACACCAACCGCTGCACATGCATTCGATCCGGGAACGCCGAGGTCATCACGGTAGAGCACGTGCTGGCGGCGCTCTACGGGATGCGGGTGGATAATGCCCGTATCCTGTTAGACGGCCCGGAGCTTCCGGCGGGCGATGGAAGCGCTCTGCCCTTCGTTGAGCTTATCGAGCAGGCGGGGACCGAGATGCAGCCCGGTGAGCGGCGGGTACTGGAGATCGAGAAGCCGGTATGGGCCATCGACCGGGACAAGTGCGCGCTTGCACTGCCGTCGTCGGAGTTCAGGGTCAGTGGGCTGGTTTCGTTCGACCATCCGATGATCGGGGAGCAGGCGGTAAGTATCTGTGTGAGCCCTGAGATCTTCAAGAGAGAGATCGCTCCGGCGCGGACCTTTTGCACCGCGGAAGAGATCGAGACCTTGCATGCGGCGGGTCTCGGTCTGGGTGGCAGCGCCGACAACGTACTTGTTATACACAGTAACCATTATTCGCCGGGTCTGCGCTTCCCGGATGAGATCGTTCGGCACAAAGTCCTGGACATGATCGGCGACCTGTCGCTTGCAGGCGGGACCCTGGCAGCGGATGTGACAGGCATCAGACCGAGCCATGCGTTGAATACTGAACTGGTCAGGCGGATTGTACAACTCTCGACGTAACCTTCCGTAGGGGCGATCCTTCAACGGTCGCCCGCGGACAGGGCGACCGTTGAAGGATCGCCCCTACGGAAGGTTACGTTCAGGGCAAAGGAGGTTGATGACATGTTGGATGTGGAGGAGATACTCGCGATATTACCGCACCGGTACCCTTTCCTCTTGGTCGACCGGATACTCGAGCTTGAGCCCGGGAAGCGCGCGGTCGGCGTGAAGAATGTGACGTTCAATGAGAGCTTCTTCCAGGGGCACTTCCCCGGGCATCCCGTCATGCCGGGTGTGCTCGTGCTCGAAGCGATGGCCCAGGTAGGGGGAGTGTTGCTCCTCAGCATGACCGGCAACGCCGGGAAGCTGGCCTACTTCGGAGGAATAGACAAGGTTCGGTTCAGAAAGCCCGTGGTGCCCGGTGATCAGTTGATCACGGAGGTAGAACTCCTGAAGAACCGAGGCGGCATCGGCAAAGTGCGAGTGACTGGTCGTGTTGACCGGCAGATCGTATGCGAGGGCGAGTTCATATTTGCCCTGGTCAAGCGAGACGGCATGGAGTCCGTGGAGGAGCCAGATGAAGTCATTACAGAGTGCGACCGAACTCTCGTTGCCACGTGAGACAGGGCCCGCTGGATCGGGGGAAGTCATGATACACGAGACAGCAATCGTCAACCCTGGCGCACAACTCGGAGCCGGGGTCGAGGTCGGGGCCTTCAGCATCATTGGGCAGGATGTCAGGATCGGCGATGGATGCGTGATCGAGCCGCATGCCATTGTCGAGCCGTTCACGACCGTCGGCGACAACTGCCGGATCTGCTCAGGCGTGATACTCGGCGGCCAGCCCCAGGACCACAAGTTCAAGGGCGAGCGGAGCTACCTCACGATTGGGAGCAACAACATCATACGCGAGTATGTGACCATACACCGCGCCACCGGCCTGGACAAACAGACCACCATCGGCAGCGACAACATGCTGATGGCGTACTGCCACATCGGGCACAACTGCCATCTGGGAAGCGGCATCATGATGGCGAACATGGTCGGCATAAGCGGCCACGTGATCATCGAGGACAAGGTCGTCTTCGGCGGGATGGTCGGCGTCCATCAGTTCGTGCGGATCGGCAAGATGGCGATGGTCGGCGGGTACTCCAAGATCGTGCAGGATGTGCCTCCCTTCGCGATGGTCGACGGCCGTCCCGCGAAGGTGTACGATCTCAATGTGATCGGCCTCAGGAGGAGCGGGGTCAGTCCGAACGTGCGTAACGGGCTCAGGCAGGCGTACAAGCTGCTCTACCGGTCGAACCTCAATCTCTCGCAGTCTGTCGAGAGCATCGAGAGCGAGATCGAGCCGAGCCCCGAGCGGGACTACCTGTTGGAGTTTATCAGGAGCGTGAAGGTCGGGTTTGCCGGAAGACAACTCGATCGTCGATAGATGAGCAAATCCACCCCGAGTATCGCCATTGTTGCCGGAGAGGCCTCGGGTGATCTGCAGGGGGCCATGCTCGCGGCCCGGTTGCGCGAGAGGTGTCCCGCGATCAGGATATCGGGAGTCGGCGGGCTGAGGATGCGGGATGCCGGCGTGCGGATGCTCCGCGATAGCTCGAAATGGAGCGCAATCGGAGTCGTTGAGGCCCTCAGGCTTGTGCCCAGGCTCTTCTTGATCCAGTCTCGGCTCGTCAAGGAACTCGAGTCCGATCCCCCTGACCTTCTGATATTGATAGACTTCGGCGCGTTCAATATCAGGCTGGCGAGAAGGCTTCGTCGGACCGGGATGAAGGTGCTGTACTACTTCCCGCCGGGCTCATGGAGTCGGAGCAGTACCTACGAGAAGCTCCAGGGCCTGGTCGATGCCGTCGTGACCCCCTTCCCGTGGTCGGCCGAGACGCTCAGGGAGAAGGGATTCCGTGCTGAGTTTTTCGGTCATCCAGTTCTCGATACCGCAAAGCCCACGCTCAGCTATGAGGAATTCCTCGACCCTTTGGAGTGCGGAAGCGGAGTCTGCGGAGCTTCCGCTCTCGGATCCAAAGCGGAAGCTCCGCAGACTCCGCTTCCGCACTCCAAAGGGTCGATCGTCGGGTTGCTGCCCGGGAGCCGGGTCCAGGAGATCAGGCACAACCTGCCGGCCATGATGTTGGCGGCAGCTCGGCTCACGGAGTCGATGCCGAGCCTGCAGTTCGTCGTGCCCGTCGCGCCGACCATGGACATCCGTGTGGTCGCGGACGGCCTGAGGGCCGTGCCGTGGATCGATGTGCGGGGTGGGGGATCGGCGAGTTTCGGTGGACGTGCCCTGCCGATCGCTCGGGCGGTGGACGCTCTCGCGCGGAGCGAGGGCTTCCCACCGCCGCAGGGGAAGGTCACGGTCCACCTGATCCGGGGAATGGCCCAGGACGTGCTCGCATACTCCCGCGCGGCGGTCGTGTGCTCGGGAACGGCGACGTTGGAGGCCGCGGTGCTCGGTTGCCCGATGGTGATCATCTACCGCGCCTCGAAGCTGAGCCGGCTCGAGTACAGACTCCTCGGCAGGGGCATCGAGTTCATCGGCCTGCCGAACATCATCGCCAACGAGGAGATCTGCCCGGAGTTGATCGGCGACGAGGCATCGCCGGCCCGGATCGCGCAGTTGATGCACGGCCTGATCGAGGATTCCCACGAGCGAGGGGCGATGCTCGACGGCCTGGGGGACGTCAGGGATGCGCTCGGCAGTCCCGGCGCAGTCGACCGGACCGCCGGCATGGTGCTGGAAATGCTGGGAGACAGATAATGGTTAATGGTTAATTGTCAAGTCCCACCACGTTGTGAACGGTAGTTCAGTAAGTCGGTAGGCTCTTTGATAAACGGATCTGGTCTTTGCGCGTACCAGTCGCAGACCTTCTCATAGGGTGTCTTGCCACCGATCGCGCTGTGCTGTCTCCTTAGATTGTAGATGGTCAGCCACTGGTGGAGTCCATCTATCAACTCCGGATATCCAGGATATCTGTGCATCTTGTACGTGCCCTCCTGGATCAGTCCGTTCATGCGTTCCACCAGACCGTTGGTCTTTGGTGTATACGGCCGGGTGAGCCTGTGTTCAATACCACAGGCTGAGCATACTTCATCAAAGAAGTGAGGTCTCTTCGCCGGACTGCCCCAACGGCTCCAATTGGCCAGAGTGAACTCTCTACCGTTGTCTGTCAGGATCTTGTGGATCATGAACGGATAGAACCACATGCACAGTCCAAGGAAGCCCACTGCGGATTCCTTGGTTAGGTTGTCGTACACCTGGAGGAAGGCTAGCCTTGTTGCTCTGTCTACCGCAACGAAGCAATACTTCCTCTTGCCCCCGATCTTGGGCAGGTAGAAACAGTCTATGTGAAGGTATCCAGGCAGATACTCTTTGAACTTGCCTGGACTTTCTCTCTTTTCTTTTTGGTACTGGGGGAGTCTGCTCACCCCTTTTCTGCTCAGTAAGCGATGTATACTGGCGCGTTCTGCATTCGGCAGAACTGTGACTACTGCACGCACCAGTGCATCGAGTGCTAGACCTTTGTCCCGGAGCGAGAGGATGATCTCCTCCTCTTCGGGGCTGAATGCATAATGGATCTTCCTGGGCCGACTGCTGCGGTCTTGCTGGTCACCCCGGGCCTTCCATTTGCAGACTGTTGCCGGCGATACATGGCAGATATCTGCGAGCTTTCTGCAGCTCTTGGGACTCTGCCTGAAAAACCGCCGTTGCTTCATATTGCTGGTTGCGTTAGAATGGATCTGCATGCGAGTGGTCTCCTTTTTTGGTTTGGCGATCATCAAAGAGACTACCGCATGCACCTCCTTCTTTTCAACCCACGGTGTTCATAATGTCATGAGACTGGACAGTTAATGGCTGATGGGATGCCCCAGGTCTCCCATCAGCCATCAACCATCAACCATCCACCATTATTATGGCCAATTCGAAAGACGACAAACGAGCGACCCATTCTCGAGATGCTGAGAAGCGGCTCGCCGGGTACTACAGACGGCACAGGAGACTGTTCCTCTCAGGCCTCTTGTGCACGATCGCCATTCAGGGAACCGTTTGGGTCTTCGCGTTCCTCATGGGCGATGTGTTGCGCGCCACTTTCGGCAAGGACCAGTCGAAACTCACCCTCGTCGCCGCCGCCATAGTCGGAATTCATGTCATCAAGTGGGGGCTGACCTACGGACAGACGTGCCTGATCTCCGCCGCTACGCAGAAGATCGCGGTCAGGCTCCGGAACGAGTTGTACGCCCATCTCCAAGCGCTTTCCCTCAGTTTCTTCGAGCGCACCAAGATCGGCCACCTGATGTCGAGGATGACCAACGACGTGAACGTCATCCAGTCGTCGTCCCAGCAGGTGGTAGAGGCCGTCTCAGCGCCAGTGGGCATCGTCGGGGGCCTCATCGCTGTCTTCGTCACGAACTGGCGGCTGGCCCTGGTTTCTGTGGTCGTGCTGCCGTTCATGTCATACGCCTTAGTCAAGATCAGTCGGGGCATGCGCAGCCTATCCGAGTTCCTCCAGCACAGTCTCTCGGACGTCGCCGCCGTCCTTCAGGAAACGCTCTCCGCGGTTCGGATCGTGAAGTCCTTTGGGATGGAAGACTACGAGACGAACCGTTTCGCCGGCGAAAACGAACGCACCTACGGAGCCGCCATGCGCGCCATCCGACGGAGCGCCCTGATGTCGCCGACCATCGAGCTTCTGGGCGTCACGGGGATCGCGTTCGTGCTGTGGTATGGCGGCCTGATGGTCGTGCGGAACACGATGCCGGGCTTCGACGCCGCCGACATGGTGGTCTTCCTCATGCTGCTCAGAGGTATCTCGGATTCCGCCAGGCAGCTCGGCAGGATCAACATCACCTATCATCAGATCATGACCGGCGCCACGAGGATATTCGATGTCCTCGACGAGGTCCCCGATGTCCGGGAGTCGCCCGAGGCAAGTGTGATGCCCGACATCGCCGGACGGATCGAGTTCCGACAGGTCTCATTCGGCTACAGTCCCGACAAGCCGGTACTCCACGACATATCGTTCACCGTCGAGCCCGGCCGACAAGTCGCGCTGGTCGGTCCAAGCGGCGCGGGGAAGTCCACGATCGCGAACCTGATTCCGAGGTTCTACGACGTGACGGACGGCGCTGTACTGATCGACGGGATGGACGTGCGCGATGTCACCCTCAGTTCGGTTCGCAGGCAGATCGGCATCGTCCCGCAGGAGACAATGCTGTTTAGCTCGAGCATCAAGGAGAACATCGCTTACGGGAGGATGGACGCCTCCGATGCGGACATACAGGCGGCCGCGGAAGCCGCCAACGCCCGCGAGTTCATCGAGGCCATGCCCGAGGGGTACGACACGCTGGTCGGCGAGCGTGGCGCGAAGCTCTCGGGCGGTCAGAGGCAGCGGATTGCGATCGCACGGGCGCTTCTCAAGGATCCGAGGCTGCTCATCCTCGATGAGGCGACCTCCTCGCTGGATGTGGCATCGGAGCAGGTCGTTCAGGAGGCCTTGGAGCGGCTCATGGCAAACAGGACGACCCTGGTGATCGCTCACAGGCTTTCCACCATCGTCAATGCGGACCGGATCGTCGTCATGAAGGATGGCGGGATAGTGGAGATCGGGAATCACACGGAGCTGATGGCGAAAGGCGGGGTGTACGCCCAGTTGTATGCGATCCAAAGCCGGAAGGTACCGGAGAGTGCGGGCGGGAGGAAATAGCGGTGACTTTGCTCCCCAAGGGTTCAAAGCCTGGTCTCATCTCCTTCTTCGGCTGGCTACTCATGCAGTTCATCGGACTTACGAGCCGGTGCAGGATCGTGGGCTATGACCGGGTAGAAGAGATGATCCGGAGCCGCCAGGGGTTTATCTTCATGCTGTGGCATGGGCGCACGATGCTCCCGGTCTATTTCTACCGCAACATGGGCGTTCATGCGATCATCGCGCTGTCGCGGGATGGCGAGCTTCAGTCGCGGATATTCCGGAGATTCGGTTTCGCCGTTATCCGGGGCTCGACCGGTCGCGGCGGCGTCAAGGCCGCTCTGACCGCTGTGAAGCGCCTGAGGGAGGGCGGGATGCTTGCCATCACGCCTGATGGACCCCTGGGTCCCCGAACGAGATTCAGGATGGAACGATCTTTATTGCGAAGAAGGCCGGGGTGCCGATCGTTCCGGTCGGAGTAGGGATCAGCCGCCGGAAGCTCATGCCGACGTGGGACAGCTATGCGCTTCCGATGCCGTTCTGCAGGTGCGGACTGGTCTTCGGAGATCCGCTCTCAGTCGCCGCCGAAGCAGATGATGCCGAGCTGAGGGACATGCTCAAGAGCGCCCTCGATCGCGCGGAGTGCGAGGCCAGGATGCTCGTCGGAGAGGAGCACTGAACACGGTGGCGTCGTTTCTGTACAATCTCCTTCTCATGGTCTGCTCTCCGGCGCTTTTCATCTACTTCCTCTGGCGGATTTTCATCAGCGGGAAGTCGAATGAGTCCTGGCGTCAGAATCTCGGGGCGCTCCCGCGTCTCGCCGACCGCGGCGGACGTAAGCTGGTCTGGATCCATGCGGTCTCCGTAGGCGAGACCGTCGCATCTTTCCCGGTGGAGGAAGAGATCAAGCGTCTGATGCCGGACGTAATCATCCTCCACACGACGATCACACAGACGGGGCATGACGTCGCCCGCAAATCCGCGAAGTCGGCCGATGCGACCGCATACTTCCCATTCGATTTCCTCTTCTCCGTGAATCGCGCGCTCGACCGGGTGAGGCCTGACGTCTTCGTGATGATAGACACTGAGATCTGGCCGAACTTCCTCTCGGAGGCGCACAGTCGAGGCGTAAAGACCGTCTTGGCGAACGGGCGGATCTCCGATAAGACGATAAAGAGCAGCAAGAGGTGGCCGTCGCTGCTAAAGTGGGCCACGTCCAACATCGATCAGTGCCTGATGCAGACCGACGAGGATGGGTTCCGGATCATATCGCTCGGCGCCCGACCGAATTCCGTGCACATCGTCGGCAGCACGAAGTTCGACCAGGACGGCGGACAGCTCCCCCCGGCTGATGTGATCGCTCTCCGCGCTGACCTCGGCATCCCCGACTCGTCGCGTGTCCTCGTGGCGGGGAGCACCAATCCGGGTGAGGACGAGCCGGTCCTCGATGCCTTCCGCATCCTGCGCAACACCTCTGATGGCGCGCGGGAAATGCGCCTCGTCATCGCACCGAGGCAGCTCGATCGGGCTGAGGAGATATGCTCCCTGGCCCAGTCGCGAGGGCTCACCTGCGCCCGGCGGTCGATGAAGGAGTCGGTCACCCCCGGCGGCTACGATGTCCTGATCCTCGACACTTTCGGCGAGTTGGCGTCGGTCTACGCTGCCGGAGAGATAGCGTTCGTCGGAGGCAGCCTCATTCCCAAGGGCGGGCACAGCATCGTGCAGCCGATCCTGCAGGGGAAACCGGTCCTCTTCGGTCCGTACACGCACAAGACCCGCGATGTGGCGCAGATGGCGCTCTCTGCGGGCGTCGGCTTCGAGGTCAGGGACGCGGCGGAGTTCGCCTCGCGGGCCGAATCCCTGCTCTCGGATCGTGACCTCCTTGCTCAGATAGACGCCGCATGCCGGGAGCTTGTGGCCCGGAACAGAGGGGCCTCCACCCGCTGCGCGGAGGCGATCGTCAAGTTGCTGGAGCCCGACCATGGCCGGGAATAGGGCCGCGCTGGAGTACCTCGAGTCGGTCGTCTATGGTGATCGTCGCCGGCTGATCGACCTGCCGGTCCTCGGAGCGCTCAGAGGGCTGTCGTGCGTCTACCGCGCGGGCCTGCAACTCTACATGCTCCCATTCGATCTCGGCATCCGCCGAAGGAAGCGCCTCCCGGTCCCCGTGATCAGTATCGGCAACATCACCATGGGCGGCACGGGCAAAACTCCGATGACGAGGTACGTGTGCGAGGGACTGCTGGCCCGTGGACGGAAGCCCGCGGTGTTGAGTTATGGCTATGGAGGATCGCTCGCGGGACGGTTCGGCATCGTCTCTGTGCCGGAGGAGTTGCGTCTCACCGCGCGCGAGGCCGGCGACGAACCCGTGATGCTGGCGTCGAAGCTGCCCGGAGTCCCTGTCCTCGTCGGGAAGCACCGCCACGAGACTGGGACTCATGCGGTCAGGGAATTCGGCACAGACATCGCGGTTCTGGATGATGGCTTCCAGGTCTGGAAGCTCCATCGGGACCTCGACATAGTCCTGGTGGATGGGACCGCCCCGTTCGACAACGGCAGAACGCTCCCCGCAGGCAGACTTCGTGAGCCGCCATCCGCGCTTCGGCGCGCGAAGTGCATTGTAATCACAGGCATCGATTCGGGCGACGTCACAGCCGCAGTCTCCCGTATCGCTCCCGGCGCGTCCATCTTCTCCGCCAGGCACGTCGCAGAGGCCCTCCGTCCCATCGGCGGCGGTGAACAGATCGGCTTGGGCGACCTCCACGGGCGGAGGGTCTTCGCGCTCTCTTCGATTGCCCATCCGGAGTCGTTTGCGAGGACCCTCGGCGAGACCGGCGCGCTGTCTGCCGGCAGAGGTTGTTACCCGGACCATCACCTCTACACGCAGGAAGACATCCTTGATATAGAGAACAAGGCCAGAGAATGCGGCGCGGAATTCGTCGTCACGACCGAGAAGGACGCCGTGAAGCTGGAAGGCATTCGCACCGATCTGTCATTCCTCGCGATCGGAACGCGATTCTCTGTCAGCGATGAGGCCCGCTTCTGGGATATCATATGGAGTGCGGTGGCGTAATGCCGCCCTGCGCCCGATTCCCTGACGACTCCCGTCGTCGGGGCCGTCCCCGACGACGGGAGTCGTCAGGACATCGCTAGCGTGCTATCCCGTAGGGGAGGCCTTCAACGGCCTCCGGTTTGCGGGCGACCGTAGAAGGTCGCCCCTACGGCTGGAGTTCCAACTGATGCTCGAAAGCCTCGAGGTTGCCGGGAGCAGCCGAATTCTCATAGTAAAGCTCAGCTCGATCGGCGATGTCATCATGGCCACGCCCGTCGCCAAGGCGCTCAGGGCCGCCTTCCCGAACGCCCACATCTCATGGGTGGTCGAATCCAGGGCGCGTGATATCCTCCTGGACAATCCATATCTCGATGAGGTTATCGTCTGGGAACGGCCGCCCTTCGCAGGCCGGAATCCCCGGGACTGGGTGACCATGACGGGCAGTCTCAGGGCGCTTGGCCGGGAACTGCGCAAGCGGGAATTCGACATTGCTATCGACCTGCAGGGACTCCTGCGCAGCGCCCTCATCGCCAAACTGTCCCACGCCCGGCATATCCTTGGCTATGAAAACGGCAGGGAAGGCAGCCCGTGGTTCTACACCGATCGCTTCCCCGCGAGCCAGAACTCACGCGGCCCGCAGATCTATCTGGATATGCTCCAACTCCTCGGGATCAACTGCACGGATCTCGATATGCACATCCCGGTCGGCGACGACGACCGCGCCTATGTCCGCGACCTGATCGACCGGGAGTCCGCTCGATGTCTCCCCGGGCGCAGGTATGTGGTGGCTCTGGCGCCGGCGACCACCTGGCCGCAGAAGCACTGGACCGTGGAGGGTTGGGCTGGGCTTGCCGACAGCCTGATCGACCGGTACAACGCGCTCCCGGTTCTCCTCGGAGCGCCGGTGGACTCTGAGTTGATCGGTCAGATCCACGCTCTGATGCGTCACAGGGCAGGGGGCCTGGTGGGTAAGACCACGCTCAAGCAGGCGGCGGCGGCCCTCGAGCTGTCCGATCTTGTGGTGTGCGTAGACACCGGCATGCTGCACATTTCCGCCGCGCTCGGCCGTCCGTCCGTCGGTATCTTCGGGCCCACCGGCTGGCAGCATCTTATCAGCGGCGAAAACGTGTCCGTGGTGGCCAAGGACCTGCCGTGCATGCCGTGCATGAGGCATCCCACGTGCACGGAGTACGACTGCATGAAGGCGATCACTCCTGAAGACATCCTTGAGGCGGGCCGACAATGGCTGGGCGATGCGCGTCAGGTAGCCAGAGAAACGAGTTGAGCTAGAGATGAGTCGCAGCAAGAGAATATACTTTCTGGCATATTATTCGCCGCACACAAAGCTGTGCCGCCAGATGAAGCGCAGCTTGCCAGAAGATGTCAGAGGCGACCTGAAACTCGTGTACGCGCTCACTCCACTGAGCCTCTGCTGCAGCTCGACCCCGCCGGATGGTGTTCCCGAGGAATTCTTCGACCAGATGATAGTTCCGTACGTCAGCATGAAGACTCTGCGGGAGCCGAAACTCGATACGCCGGCCTGGCGCGCCAGGATTCGCCGCCGAGCCATTCAGTGGTACCGGTTCTTCCTCAGGGAACTGAAAGACGTGGACTTGCTGGTCATGTGGAGTGGGTTTCCCGTCCCCCTGGCGGCCGCAGCAGCGGCGGCAAAGCAACTGGGCAAGCGAGTCGCTTTCTGCGAAAACGGCGTACTGCCGGGAACAATCGCCATTGACCCGGTGGGGGTCAACTACCGATGCTCCCTGACCGGGAAAGAAGCCGATTTCTACGAGTCCTTTCCGTATGATGAGGCCGCAGCCGAGAAGCTGTTCGCGACCGTTTGGCCTCAACGCCCTCTTCATACCGCCGGATTGCGCCAGGGGAATGTTGTCGGCGATGAGAACACGCCGTTACCCGCGAACTATGTCCTCTACGCGATGCAGGTCAACGATGACAGTCAGATACGGCTGTTCTCGCCGCGCTTCCGCAACATGGAGGAATCGGTAACGTACACGTATCGGCAGTTGCAGGAGTACAACCGACACGCCAAGGAGCCTCTGACCCTCGTGGTGAAGGAGCATCCGTCTGATTTCGGACGCGTCGATTACAGCCGCCTTCGGGCGTCGATGCCCGATGCAGTGTTCCTGCGGAGTACGCCCATACGCGACCTGATAAAGCATGCGAAACTGGTCATTGCGATCAACTCCTCTGTTGCGGTGGAAGCCCTGTTCTCCAATCTGCCTGTCCTGACGCTGGGCCAGGCGTTCTACAATGTGAAGGGACTTGTGCGTCATCTCGAAGCCGATGAGGAACTGGCCGACATCCTGCCGACTCTCCTCTCGGACCCGATAGACTACCGACTGCGAAAGCACTTCCTCTGTTTCATGTGGGAGCACTATCTTGTTCTGCATCCGGGCAAGCATGCTATCGGCATAGTCAAAGCACGAGAACGGCTGATGGATATGCTGGAGGATCGCCTTGCCTGGTACCCCGGAGGCGGGCGGAAGGGCAGCCAGTTGCCTGGAAAGCCATTGCACATAGCCTGCTTTCACCTCAACCAGATCGGGGATCTGCTTTTCTCCCTGCCTGCCCTCTACAATCTCCGAGCGCGGTACCCCAAGGTGCACATCACGGGCATCACCCGGCCTGCATGTAAGGACTTGCTGCTCCTATCCGGCATGGTGGATGACGTTATAGAACGGCCGGGCGGATCGCTGATCGACTCAGTAAGGCTCGGTCTGCAGATTCGGCGCAAGCCGTTCGACCTCATGCTTCTCTTCTCCACCTCCCCTTCCGCATGGATCGTGGGCCATCTCTCCGGCTCCAAGGTCAAGGCCGGATTCGATCACGATATCCCCGGGATCGGACTCCAGTGCCGCGTGCCGTGGTCTTTCCCGGCGTCCACCGAGAACAACCTGCGGATGATAGAGGCAATCGGATCCCCGGTGGCGAAGAGGGACTACGTAGGGCTGATTTCCCCCGGCGACGCCGAGCTTTCCGAAGCGGACCGGCTCCTCGACTCCGTCGGTGTGCCGGAAGGAGAGCCGATCGCCGTTCTATCACCGGCCACGTCGAGAGGGCGCGAGATCAAGCGTTGGCCGGACAAGTGCTGTGCGGAGGTCGCCGATGCCCTGAAGGAGCAGTTCGGACTGACTCCGGTCATCGTCGGGATGCAGGGCGATGCGGACGGCATCTCTGGAACCAGTCGGCACGCTCGCGATATCACCGGCCGGACATCACTACCGGTCCTGGCCGGAGTCATCGCGAGGTCCCGCATGATGATCGGTACGGACTCCGGCGTGATGCACCTGGCCGGCGCGGTCGGCGTCCCGGTGATCGCGCTCTTTGGCCCGACCGATCATGCGATTACCGGTCCGCAGGGAGTGCATCGGATCGTGCGCCTCGACTTGCCGTGCGCTCCATGCCGGGCCAACAAGTGCGGCATAGGGCGTCCGTGCATGGAAGGTATCACGCCCGAGATGGTGATCCGGGCGGTCAGGGACTTGGGAGAGGACTGCCGTGCGGATTGAATGGCCCTTCGGACGCAGAGCCTACAAGAGCCGAGCTTTCAGACAGCCGCGGATCTGGTCGAACCGCGTGCTCCGGACGATCTCGCCTCTCTTCACAGGCAGCGTCATCAATGTGAGCGCGTGGCAGGACGAGGACAAAGAAGGCGGCAGGTATGTCGATTACTTCACCAGTGCGTCCGGGTACTCAATCTCCAACTACACGGGCGACTGTGGGGCCACCGGCCGCGCGGATGAAGTCATCCTCGACCTCAGCCGGGACCTTCCGGATGGCCTTCGACGCGGGTTCGATGTCGTGTTCAACCACACGACTCTCGAACACATCTATGATGTGCGCAAGGCATTCTCGAATCTCTGCGATATGAGCCGCGATGTCGTCATCGTGGTCGTTCCCTTCATGCAGCCGAGCCACATCACCTCATCCTACGAGGACTATTGGCGCTTCACCCCTCAGGCGCTCAGAAAGATGTTCGCCGAGCAGGGCCTGACGGTTGTCTTCGAAAGCTCGAATCATCCGACGCACACCGGCGTCTACGTTCTGACAGTGGCCGCCAGAGACCCCGAGAAGTGGCGGGAGAAGTTACCGCCGAGCCGGGTATGCGATGACGATCTCGGCTGCCATGTCTTCCAAGCGACGCACCTGTGGAGACGGTTGAGCAACCGTATCATGCGTCGGCAAGGAAGCTGATCCACTGTGAGGCTCATCTACGCGAACCCGAACCCCATGCCCTCCTCCAGTCCGCCGTCGTTGCAGGTGATCCATACGGTCGCCGCGATGGCGAGCCGCGCCGAAGTGCACCTCATCGCTCAACGGGGCACGGATCTGCGGGCCGGGGACGATGCGAGGGAGGCGGTGGCGTCGTACTACGGTATTGATGTCCCGGGCGGACTCCACCTTCATCTGATGAGGGGCTTCGACTACAGACTCGGCGGGGTGCGCCTGTTCTGGAATCTTCCCTTCAACGCCCGAGTCGCCGCGACCATCCTCGGAATCATGCGATCGTCCCAGCCCGCCGATGCGATACTCGTGCGAAATCTCAGGCTGGCCGAGTTCCTGCTTCGACACCGGGGGTTGCTCAAGCTCCCACGGGTAGTCTTCGAGACGCATGAGCTGTTCGTGCTTTCCTACCAGGATGAACTGCAGAGGGCCGGCGAGCAGCGCCCCGAGAAGCTCGCCCGTCTCGGAGATCTCGAACGCTACGTCTATGAGCATGCCGATGGTCTCATCTGTATCACCTCGCATCTGGACTCCATGATCCGCGAGCGGTATGGCATCGACAGACCGACACTGATCGCACCCGACGGAGTGAACCTCGATGCGTTCGCTCGATCGCCCGATCGACCGTCGAGGTCCGATCGGCCTCCCACGGTGCTTTACCTCGGCAGCCTGCACCGATGGAAGGGAGTGGACGTTCTGCTCGGCGCGGTCGAGCGGCTGCCCGGGGTGCACGCGAGGATCGTCGGAGGCACGGATGAGACCATCGGTCGGTATACGGACCTCGCCCGGAAGCTCGGCATCGAAGGCCGAGTCCATTTCGAGGGATATGTTCAGCCCTCAGACAGGTCCCGGCACATGGCCGATGCAGACGTGTTCGTCTTGCCGCTCAAGCCCACAAGCATCGGCAGCTACTTCACCTCGCCGCTCAAACTTTTCGAGTATATGGCCTCAGGTCGCCCGATCGTCGCATCGAACCTCCCCGCGATTCGTGAGGTATTGGAGGATGGCGTCAACGCGTTGCTCGTTCAGAGCGATGATCCTGACGCGCTGGCGGAGGGTATCCGGACGGTCTTGGAGAACCCTGCCTTGGGAGAGCGCCTTGCTTCTCGGGCATCAGAGGATGTGAAGAGCTACACCTGGGATCGGCGGGCGCAATCAATCTTGGATTTCATCGGCGGCAACTCGATCTCGAGATGACCGCACTGTCTGAAAGGAAAGTATCCATGCGCCCGTTGGTCATTCTGCATACCGAATCATCCACCGGGTGGGGCGGACAGGAGATCCGGATCATCACCGAGTCCGTCGGGATGATGAAGCGCGGCCACCGGGTACTGATCGCGTGCCGTCCGGGCGCCAAGATCGCCAGACGCGCTCGGGAACAGGGGATCGAGACCTTCATCATGTCGCTCGGCGGCGCCTTCGACATCGTCGGTATCCGTCGAATGCGGTCATTCCTCCGCCGGCACAACGTCGATATCGTCAACACGCACAGCTCGAAGGACAGTTGGTGCGGAGGATTCGCGGCCAAGTTCTCAGGGACTGTGAAAGTCATCCGCACCCGTCACCTGTCGATACCGGTCAAGAGGAGCTTCGAGTCGAGACTGCTCTACGGGTCGCTGCCGGACGCGGTCGTGACCACCGGCGAGTCCCTCAGGCAGCACATCATCGAGCGCGTGGATCTCGATCCCGACCGGGCGGTCTCGATTCCCACAGGCATAGACCTCGTCCGCTTCGACCCCGATGTGGTGAGCGGCGACGGTTTTCGCGCGGAGTGCCGGGCTCAGGACACGACGCCGCTGATCGGCTGTGTGGGCATGCTTCGGCACATGAAGGGACACATATACCTGGTCGAGTCTGCGGTCGAGGTGCTCCAGGAGTATCCGCAGGCGAGGTTCGTTCTCGTTGGCGATATACCCTCCGCCAGTACGCTGAAGGAGCGCCTGAGCAGTCGCGCCGCCGAACTCGGGATCACCGACCGTTTCTACATGGCCGGCTACCGGGACGACATACCTCAGGTCATGGCGGGCCTCGATGTCTTCGTGCTGCCGTCGATCAGCTATGAAGGCGTTCCCCAGGCGATCAACCAGGCGATGGCGATGCGGCGGCCGGTCGTTGCGACTGATGTTGGCGCAGTGAGCGAGCAGGTCATCAACGGCCAGACGGGAATCCTGGTCGAAAAGGCGGATGGGCATCAGCTCGCGCAGGGGATATTGACGCTGCTGAAGAATCCCGATGCCGCCGCTCGCATGGGTGACAACGGACGCCGGTTGGTCGAGGAGCGCTTCTCCCTGGAGGGCATGCTCGACGCGACAGAGCAGCTCTACGGGAGACTGATGGCGGAGGGGGTGGGGAATGGTTGATGGTTCATGGCTGATGGTCAATGGGGACAACCCTCCCATCCGCCATTAACCATCAACCATGAACCATCAACCATGTCCCTGAATGTCGCCATAGTCGTGGAGAGGCTGCACACTCATGGAGGGGTCGAGCGCCGGACTTCCGAGCTGGTGAGAGGCCTGCTTGACGCAGGGCACGAGGTCCATGTCTATGCCCACCGCTGGGACTCGGACCTGGGGCTCGATGTCGAGTTTCATAGGATACCGATGCTTCCGCTCAGCAGGTCGATGAAGGCGTTGAGCTTCGCCTGGTTCTGCGGACGGAGAGTGCGGGGGCATGACCTGGTGCATACCCAGGCGCGGATCTTCCGGTGTGATGTGGCAACGCTTGGGGTCGGCTGCCACCGAGCATACCTCGAAAAAATGGAAAAAACGGGGACAGGCACGATTTTCCCCAGCACAGGTATGCCTGCAAGCAAGCTCAGCTTGGGGAAAATCGTGCCTGTCCCCGTTTTTTCGGCGTTCGACAGGGCGATACTGCGCATCGAGCAGAGCATGTTGACGCCCGGTTACTACCGCCGCATCATCACGAATTCGGCGATGTGCAAGCGCGAGATCGCCGAGTACTACGGCGTCCCGGCCAAGGATGTCACGGTCGTCCACAACGGCGTCGATCATGCGACGTTCTCGCCGTCGATGCGGGCCGAGCGTCGAGTAAGTGCGAGGAGCGCCCTCGGCCTCATGCCGGACGACGTGGCGGTCCTGTACGTCGGGACCGGCTTCGACCGCAAGGGACTTGATACGCTGATCGGATCGCTCGGAATCCTGAAGCCTCGGAATGCCAGACTCATCGTCGTGGGCAGCGGGGATACCGAACGCTTCGGTCGGCTGGCGGAGGACTGCGGGGTAGGGGATCGGCTGATCTGGGCCGGCAAGTCCGACGATGTGGCGGGTTACTATGCTGCCGCCGACGTATTCGCCCTGCCGACGAGGTACGATCCGTTCGCCAACTCGACCATGGAGGCGCTGGCATCGGGCGTTCCGGTGGTCACGACCCGTTCGAACGGCGTTTCGGAGATCCTCCAGGACGGCTGCGACGCATACGTCATCGATGCGAACGACCCGGAAGCGCTTGCCGAACGCCTCGGCCTCCTGATCGGGGACGAAGGACTGCGCGAGCGAATCGGTAAAGCTGGGTGCAGGGCCGCCGAGCCGTTCACGTGGGAGCGCACGACCCGGGAGACCATGGCCGTGTACGAAGGGCTGGGAAGTCGCCAGTGATCAGTGATCAGTGATCAGTTATCAGTCGGGAATCAGAACCGATCACCGATCACCGATCACTGATTACTGCCCTTGAGAGTTTCACATGCCAACCATTTCCGTAGCCATCATCACTAAGAATGAGGAAGCCAACATCCGCCGGTGTCTGGAGTCGGTCAAATGGGCGGATGAGTCTGTCGTCGTCGACTGCGGGAGCACTGACGGCACGCTCGACATATGTCGGGAGTACGGCTGCCGGATCATCGAGCGCGAGTGGGAGGGCTATGCCGGGCAGAAGAACTTCGCCATCGCTCAGGTCACCGGCGACTGGATCCTCAGCCTCGATGCCGACGAGGAGGTCACGCCGGAACTCGCCCGGGAGATGCAGGCCGCGGTCGAATCGGGCAGCGCGGACGCGTACGACATGCCGAGGCTCAGCCGGTTCCTGGGCAGGTGGATGCGTCACGGCGGATGGTATCCCGACCGCCAGCTCAGGTTGCTCAGGCGCGGGTCCGGCAGCTTCAAGATCGTGCCCGTTCACGAGCATATCGTGCTGAATGACGGCATGACCCTGGGACGACTTCGGAGCGTGCTGCTGCACTACACCTACCCTGAGGTGAAGGACTTTGTTCGAAAATCCGACCTGTACACTGACATAGAGGTCGAAGCCCGAATCGCGGCGAACAGGATTCCGAAGCAGTTGACCCTTGCGCTATTGACCGCCTTCCCGAGGAAATTCGCCGAGGTCTATCTCTACAAGCAGGGATGGCGCGACGGGATGCATGGCCTGGTAGCCGCGACTCTTGTGTCATCGCGCGTATACATGCGGACCGCCAAGCTCTGGGCGCGTACCATGAAAGAATCGGAATGAGATGCCACTTAGCCTGTAGCCTAGCCCTTTATGGGCGTCAGACGGGGACAAGCCCCTAGGCTACAGGTGTGATGCAGGAACACCATATGCCATCGAAGTATGAAGAGATCGACCTGTCCGGACTGAGGACGACAAGCATAACAGAGCGCAAGAGCACGGTGAGCATCGACCGGTTCGCGACACCGGCCGATGCGGGACGGAGCGCACGTGAACTGCTCGATTCGATGCCCGACATCCTTGCCGGGCGCACGATCCGGCGACTGGCGGCCGCCATCGCCGATGCGCGCCGTGCGGGAAAGCCGGTGATCGTCGCGATAGGCGGGCACGTGATCAAGTGCGGGCTCGCCCCGGTGTTGGGCGACCTGATGCGCCGGCGTGTGATCACTGGAATCGCCGGCAACGGCGCGGTCGCCATTCACGATGCTGAGATCGCGCTCTTCGGCCAGACCTCTGAGGATGTGGGCGCCACGCTGGCTGAGGGGACTTTCGGGATGGCCCGCGAGACCGCCGAGTTCATCAACTCAGCAGCGACCGAGGCCCGCGACGGGGGGTTCGGCTTTGGCGAGTCGATCGGCCGGAAGCTGGTCGAGTGCAACTCGCCGCACGCCGATCTCAGCCTGATCGCAACTGCCTACTCACTCGATCTGCCGGTCACCATTCACGTCGCGATGGGCACCGATATCGCACACATGCACCCGGAGGCCGACGGCGCGGCTTATGGTGACGCCAGCCTTCGGGACTTCCGCATCTTCACTGCGGCCATGAAGGACATGGGCGGCGGTGGGGTGCTGCTCAACATAGGCTCAGCCGTCGTTCTCCCCGAGGTGGCGCTCAAGGCGGTCTCGGTCCTGTGCAACCTGGGATACGACCTCACAGGCATTGTGGGCGCGAACATGGATTTCATTCAGCAGTATCGCTCGACTCAGCAGATCGTCAGCCGGCTCGAACTGGTGGGTGGAACGGGGATGAGCCTGATCGGGCATCACGAGATCATGGTTCCGCTGCTCGCCCACGCAGTGCTGGAGGAGATGAACAGCTGAGGGCGTAATGAGTGTTCAGTGGATTGGTTGCGGGGAGTCCCCACCGTCAGTCCTGAGTTCGCCGGTGAATGACGGCGTGTAACGAAGGACGGCTCGGTGCAGCAAGGCCGTCCTTCGTTACACGCCGTCATTCACCGGCGAACTCAGGACTGACGGTGGTTTCTGACGGAAGCCACTGCATGCAGTGCAGTCACTGCTCAGAATGACAGATTGCCCTGAGGTGTTTCGGGATTTCCGTTCGCAGACTCACTCAAATCCCGAAACACCGCGCTCGTTGTACCTGACCCGAGGAGTCAACCTTGCCAAACAGCCGCCTCGACAAGATTATGGATGGAATCGCCGGACGCCACGTGCTCGTGATCGGCGATGTGATGATGGACGAATACGTCTGGGGGAATGTCCGCCGGATATCCCCCGAGGCGCCGGTCATGGTCGTCGAAGTCGACCGCGAATCTTACATGCCCGGTGGCGCGGCGAACGTCGTCAATAACGTCCAGGCGCTCAAAGGGAAGACATCGATGATCGGGGTCATCGGCGACGATGAACACGGCCGCCGGCTTGCCGCGTGCCTTTCCGACACGGGAGTCGATGTCAGCGGGCTCGTGATAGATCACGCGCGGCCCACGACGCGAAAGACCCGGATCATCGCCCACAGTCAACAGGTCGTCCGGGTCGATCGTGAGAGCCGCAGGAAACTGAGCGGATCGGTCATGAAGAAGGTGGCCGCGCTCGTCGAGGAGCGCCTCCCCAGCGTGGACATCATCGTCTTCTCGGACTATGACAAAGGCATGGCATCCTCGGCGCTCGTGAACTCGGTCATAGAAGGCGCCCGGAAGCATGGGAAGCGCGTGGTCGTGAATCCGAAGCCCAGGAATGCCAGGCAGTTCAAGACGGCTGCGATCATCTCGATCAACCAATCGGAGGCCGAGGGCGTCTCGGGGATCGGGATTACGGACCAGCGCGATCTCAGGCGCGTATCGGCGAGACTGCTCAGTCTGTTGAAGCCGGAAGCGCTGCTGATCACCCGTGGGCCGCAGGGCATGAGGGTACTCACCGCCGATGGAGATGCCGAGGACATCCCGGCGCACCTGGTCGAGGTCTACGATGTCGCGGGCGCGGGCGATACCGTCGTCAGCGTAATGGCGCTCTCGCTCGCAAGTGGCGCGGAGATCCGTGAGGCGGCCGTCCTCGCCAACTGCGCCGGTGGAGCGGTCGTGCGCAAAGTGGGCGTCGCGACGGTCACACTGGCCGAGATACGCGCCCTCCTGAACGAAGGTGATCCGAGATGACGGTCACCAAGATCGTTCGGCGGTCAGTCCTCAAGGGCATTCTCGACGAACTGCGTGGGAAGGGGAAGCGGATCGTCTTCACCAACGGCTGCTTCGACATCCTGCACATCGGCCATCTTCGATACCTCCAGGAAGCGAAAGCGCTCGGTGACTACCTGGTCGTCGGCGTCAACACCGACGAGTCCGTCCGCCAACTCAAGGGCCCGGACCGCCCGCTGGTGCCGCAGTTCGAGCGCGCCGAGATCCTCTCCGGCCTCGAATGTGTCGACTACGTCACTCTCTTCTCCGAGACGACGCCGGTCGCGCTGATCGGCGAGTTGAAGCCGGATATCCATGTCAAGGGCGGCGACTACACCGCCGATGAGCTTCCCGAGGCGGAGATCGTGAAGTCCTACGGCGGCGAGGTGCGCATCCTGCAGGAGGTCGAGGGCAAATCGACCACGAGTCTTGTGAACCGTGTTATGGAATGCGACCCCCGGAAACCCTCACCCCCGACCCCTCTCCCTTCAGAAAGGGAGAGGGGAGGCGCAACCCCCCTCTCCCTTTCTGAAGGGAGAGGGGTCGGGGGTGAGGGTTTCCGCAGGACCGCAATCGGCATCATCCCCGCGAGATTGGCCGCGACTCGGCTGCCGAACAAGCCGCTGCTCGACATCGCGGGGAAGCCGATGATCCAGTGGGTCTACGAGCACGCGCGCGAGGCGAGTCTGCTGACCGACGTCCTGGTGGCGACCCCCGACGAGGAGATCTTCGAGGCCGTCGAGTCGTTCGGCGGGAAGGCGATCATGACATCAGAGGCACATCGGTCGGGCACTGACCGCCTCGCGGAGGCGGTGCAGTTCGAGGGGTGCCCGGACGCCGAGGTAATCATCAATATCCAGGGCGATGAGCCGCTCCTCGATCCAGCGGCGATCGACCTGCTCGCGGAGGCGATTCTCGCCGATCCCGCGATCCCGATGGCCAGCTTGATGTGTCCCCTGCCCGAGGACGAGGAGAATGATCCCTCAGTCGTGAAAGTAGTGACGGACCTGCAGGGGTTCGCCCTGTACTTTTCGCGGGCCGGGATTCCGTATCCGAGGCATCCCGCCCAGGCATGGAAGCACATCGGACTCTATGCGTACACGCGCGAGTTCCTGCTCACGTTTCCGGCGCTCGCCCCGACTCCGCTCGAGCAGGCGGAGTCCCTGGAGCAGCTTCGTGCGCTGGAGAACGGCTACCGGATCAGAATGGTCGAGACTGATTTCGCGCCGACCAGCGTCGATACGCCCGATGACCTGGAGAGAGTAAGGCGAATACTGGAGCAAACATGACACGAGAGATATCAATCGGGGATTTCACCATAGGCGGGAACAGCCCGATCGCGCTCATCGCCGGGCCCTGCGTTATCGAGAGCCGGGAGATCTGCTTCGAGATCGCCGAGCGCGTTAGGGCGGTCTGCGATGAACTCGGCATCGGCTACGTTTTCAAGGCCTCGTTCGACAAGGCCAACCGCATGTCGATCGACTCGTTCCGTGGGCCTGGGATCGAGAAAGGCCTCGAGATTCTTGCCGAGATCAAGTCGACGCTCGGCCTCCCGGTGCTGACCGACGTGCATGAGGTATGGCAGGTCGAAAAGGTCGCCGAGGTCGTAGACATCCTGCAGGTCCCGGCGTTCCTCTGCCGGCAGACCGACCTCGTGATCGCCGCCGCGAAGGCGGGTAAGCCCGTTAACTTCAAGAAGGCGCAGTTCATGTCGCCCGCCGAGATGAAGCCGGTCGCCGACAAGGCTGCGTCGAGCGGAAACAGCGACATCCTGCTCACCGAGCGCGGATCGAGCTTCGGATACGGCAACCTCGTCGTGGATATGCGGGGCCTGGTAATAATGAGGGAACTCGGATACCCGGTGGTCTTCGATGCGACCCACAGCGTCCAGCGGCCGGGAGGGCTCGGGACGAAATCCGGCGGCGACCCGCAGTTCGTGCCGTACCTCGTGCGAGCGGCATGCGCGGTCGGCATCGACGCCCTGTTCATCGAGACTCACCCCAATCCATCGAAGGCGCTGTCCGACGCGGCGACGATGATTCCGCTCGACACGCTCAGGTCTGTGCTCGCACAGGCCAAGGCGGTGGACAGGGTAGTGAAGAATCTGTAGGATAGTTTTCGCGCGTACGTAGGGAACGGCCGCCGTCCCGTTCCGTGTGCGGCGGATCGGAACGGGACGGCGGCCGTTCCCTACGTGGGCGGGGCCCCTGTCGTTGCGGATGGAGTTGGACTCCATCCCCGATCACTGAGCCATGGGGGATGGAGTCCAACTCTATCCCCAACGACGTAGGAGGAGACACAACAATGGCAGACAAGATCAGAGTCGGTTTGATCGGATGCGGCGGCGTCATGCGAGGGCATGCGAAACGCCTGCTGACCATCCCTGAGGTCGAGATCGTCGCCCTCGATGACATCAGCGAGGACCAGCTCGCCAAGTTCTACGAGGCGGTTCCCGAGGTCAAGGGCCTGCCGGTGTTCTACGACTACCGAGAGATGCTCGATAAGGTCGAGATGGACGCCGTAGAGATCGCGACGCCGCACACGCTGCATTTCCAGCAGACGATGGACTGCCTCGATGCGGGGAAGCACATCCTCCTCGAGAAGCCGATGGTCTGCACCGTCGACCACGCGCACAAGCTGATCGACAGGGCCGAGAAGACGAAGCGCGTCGTCGTGATCTCATATCAGCGCCACTACCAGCCGGAATTCCGCTACATGCGGGATGCAATCCAGCAGGGCAAGCTCGGGAATGTCACCTACATATCGGCCCTCCAGTGCCAGAATTGGAAGAAGGGCACCGTTGGTATGTGGCGACAGGACCCGGAACTCAGCGGAGGCGGGCAGCTCAACGACTCGGGCAGCCACCTGATCGACATCATCCTCTGGACGACCGGCCTCGCGGTCGATGAGCTGTTCGGCTACATAGACAACCTGGATACTCCGGTGGACATCAACTCGGCGCTCTCGATGAAGTTCAAGAACGGCGCCCAGGCAACGGTCGCAGTCGTTGGAGACGCGCCGCCTTTCTATGAGGATTTCACCATCTGGGGCGATAAGGGGATGCTCTTCTATCGGAACGGACAACTCACTGAATGCGGAGAAGACGGGAAGATCTTTACGCCGGAGAACCTGCCTGAGGGAGGGAATCCGGATCAGAACCTCGTGGACGCGATCCTCGGCCGGGATATCGTCTGGTCGCCGCCGATCTGTGGCCTCCGGGTCATCGAGCTTACCGAATCTGCCTGGAAATCCGCGGAGAAGGGCTGCACAGTCAAAGTCGAGAGCCTGTAACTGAAGCTCACTCATGTCATTCTGAGCACGTTACTGCGTCGGTCTCGCAGTTGTTTCCGTGAGAAACACCATCAGTCCTGACGGTGGGGGACTTTCTGATGACAGGCCCCAAAACGTGAACGAAGCGTGACGGGTCCTGGATATTACAGCCATATCTCCCGAAGTGGGTTGACACTGCAAACCCACTTCGGGTATCATACCCGACGGTGCCGCATGGCTGGACAGCGGTCTGATTGGGTTGTGCTTCCCCCGGAGCAATGCCCCGGCCGGGAAGAAGCCGTCCGATATGCTGCCGGCGCCATGAGTACACGGGCTGCAGGCCCGAAAGGGAGATAGCGCCTTGTTATCAGACGCAAATCGCACCTTACGGTATACCTTGTCAGCAGTGACAGCACTGTTGTTCATATCGAATCTAGCCCTCGCGGACCAGTCCTACGTCGTCCGCAGAGGTGATACTCTCTGGTCCATCGCGAACAAGTACTCCACCACTATATCGGAGATCGCGCAGGCCAATGGGATCGATTCCTCAAAGCCGATCCGCGCCGATCAGAAGCTGACCATCCCCACGGACGTTCCCGTTTCGGGCACGATCGCCCGCGTTTCCAAGGATAAAGTCGAGCTTAGAGCAAATGGGAAGCCGGCCGGCACACTCGCCAAAGGCGCCGAGGTAACCTTCCTGGAGAAGAAGGACGGCGTGTTGGCCGTGAGGCTCTCCAACGGCCGGATGGGCTGCGTTCCGGCGGACTCGCTCGAGTTTCTCACCGATCGGCCCATTGTCGACCGCCATCAGTTCGGACGCGAGATCACGCGCACAGCGTATGCATATCGCGGAGCGCGATACCGCAGAGGCGGCACATCTTCCCGCGGGTTCGACTGCTCCGGGTTCGTGAAGTACGTGTATTCCACCAAGGGCATCAAGCTCCCTCACTCGTCCCGCGACATGTACCATTGCGGATCACCCGTCGCCAAGAACGACCTTCGTCAGGGCGACATCGTCTTCTTCGTCAATACCTACCGGCGCGGTATATCGCACGTCGGGATGTACGTCGGCAACGGCGAGTTCATCCATGCCTCAACCTCGCGCGGCGGCGTCCGAGTTGATAGGTTGGACAGCGCATATTTCCGCAACAAGTACGCCGGCGCGCGCAGGATCAAGGACGGGTAGAATCTAGGTTCCAAGTTCAAGGTTCAGATCAGCGCTGTCGGATGGGGATTCCCTCCGGCAGCGTTTTGTTTCATAGACACCCACCGTCAGTCCTGAGTTCGCCGGTGAATGACGGCGTGTAACGAAGGACGGCTCGGTGCAGCAAGGCCGTCCTTCGTTACACGCCGTCATTCACCGGCGAACTCAGGACTGACGGTGAGGCCTTTCCGGCGGAAATGTCAGAATGACAGCGAGGGACAACGCGCGTTGCGCCTCCTTGCCATCCCTCCGATTCGGTTGACATGGCTGCGCGCCTTGTCCTATAATGGCAACGAACATGTGTACCGAGATTCGGGTAGATGAGGAGTAGATTTTGTGAGTGATATAGCGAGAGAAGTCGTACCCGTAAACATCGAAGAGGAGATGAAGCGATCGTACCTCGGCTATGCCGTGAGTATGATTATCGCAAGAGCCCTCCCGGACGTTCGAGACGGTCTGAAGCCCGTGCAGCGGCGGATACTTATGTCGATGCACGATCTTCATCTCACTCCGGGCAGCCACTATAGAAAATCCGCCAAGATTTCCGGTGACACCACCGCCAACTACCATCCCCACGGCGGTCAGGCCGTGTACCTCACTATGGTGCGCATGGCGCAGGATTTCAGCTTGAGATACCCGCTCGTTGACGGGCAGGGGAACATGGGGTCCATCGACGGAGACCCGCCGGCGGCCGAGCGGTATACCGAGGCCCGCATGTCGCCGTATGCAGTCGAGATGCTCGACGACCTCGACAAGGACACCGTCGACTGGCAGCCGAACTACGAGCAGACGCGGGACGAGCCGTTGATCCTTCCCGGCCGGTTCCCCAACCTTCTCTGTAACGGAGGAGAGGGAATAGCCGTAGGAATGGCGACGAAGATCCCGCCACACAACCTGGGCGAGGTTGTCGACGCCACGATCCATCTGATCGATAACCCGGATGCCACGCCGTCCGACCTGATGCAGTACGTCCAGGGCCCCGATTTCCCGACCGCCGGCCTGATTCTCGGCGTCAAGGGCATCCGCTCGGCCTACGAGACCGGGCGCGGCCAGGTAACCATGCAGGCGCAGTCGACCACCGAGACGATGGAGAACGGCAAGTCCGCCATCATCATCACGGAGCTGCCCTATCAGGTCAACAAAGCCCGCCTGATCGAGCAGATCGCCGATCTGGTCAAGAACAAGAAGATCGACGGCATTACAGACATCAACGACTTCAGCGATCGGACCGGCATGCGCGTGGTCATCGAGCTTCGGCGCGATTCCTACCCGAGGAAGGTCCTGAACTTCCTCTTGAAGCATACTCAGCTTCGCATGAACTTCAACGTCAACATGCTCGCGCTGGTAGACGGCACGCCGAGGACATTGAACCTCGCGCAGATCATCTACTACTACATCGAGCACCGCAAGGAGATCATCACACGGCGCACCAAGTTCGAGCTGGAGAAGGCCAAGGCAAGGGCGCACATCCTCGAAGGCTTGAGGATTGCGCTCCAGTACCTCGACGAGATCATACGCATCATCCGCCAGTCGCGGACCACAGATATCGCGCGCTCTGAGATGATGTCCCGGTTCGGCCTCAGCCAGGTACAGGCTGAAGCGATCCTCAATATGCAGCTCAGACAGCTCACCGGACTCGAGCGCGAAGGCATCGAGAACGAGTACCGCGAGCTTCTGCGCCGGATCGCTCACCTGGAAGACATCCTGACCGACGCGCAGAAGGTCCTCGAGATCATCAAGGCGGAACTCCGGACGCTCAAGGAGAAGCTCGGCGACGACCGGCGCAGCCGCATCATCCCCGTCGAGGCCGAAGAGATCGGCGACGAGGACCTCATCCCCGATGAGGAGATGATCGTGACCATCACCCGCGATGGTTACGTCAAGCGCGTGCCGATCGACACATATAAGACTCAGAGGCGCGGCGGACGGGGCGTCCTGGCGGCCAATTCCAAGGAAGAGGACAAGCTGGAGCACATCTTCGTGGCTACCACGCATCATTACATCCTCTTCTTCACGGACAAGGGCCGCGTCTACCGCCTCAAGGCATACGAGATTCCGCAGGCGAGCCGCCAGGCGATGGGTACCGCGATCATCAACCTGATTCAGATCGAATCGGGCGAGACGATCACGGCGACAGTCCCCGTCAAGGTCCTCGAGGGCGAGGGATACCTCGTCATGGCGACCAGGATGGGCGAGGTCAAGCGCACGGCCATCCAGGAGTTCCATTACCTGCGAGCGAACGGCCTGCGCGCATTCGACCTCGAAGAGGGCGATGAGCTTCGATGGGTCCGCTTGACCAGCGGCGCCGACGACGCGGTCCTCGTTACCCGACACGGCATGTCGATTCGGTTCTCCGAAAAGAACCTCCGGATCGCCAGCCGCGCATCCGGCGGCGTCCGGGGAATCACGCTTCGTCCGGGTGACTACGTGGTCAGCATGGATATCGTCCGCCCGAAGTGCGAGTTGCTGGTCGTTTCGCAGAAGGGGCTCGGCAAGCGGACCGACCTCGACTCCTACCGCGCTCAGACCAGGGGCGGCAAGGGCATCAAAACGATGGCGATGACCGATCGCGGCGGCGAGATCGTCGGCGGGCGGGTAGTCTGCAACGAAGACAAGGCGATCGTGCTCACCTCGAACGGGATCGCGATCCGTATGAGGCTCAACGAAGTCCGAGCCTGCGGGCGCAGTACCATGGGCGTCAAGATGATCAACCTCGAGCCGGGCGACACCGTGGCATCGGTCGCGATCGTCCCGACCAAGGCGGACGAAGAAGAAGAGTAGAACATACCATGCAGGGGCAGGTCTCAGACCTGCCCCTGCCGAAGCATTAGGGGGGAACATCCTTTCGATGCCTGATCGTTTTGAACCGCTGGAACATACGGCGGACAAGGGTATAAAGGCATACGGGTTGCGCCCTGAGGAGCTTTTCGAGAATGCCGCATTCGGCATGTTCTCGCTCATGGCGGACCTGGAGAAATACACGCCTGTCGAGAGCCGCGAGATCGAGGTCGAGGCGTCCGAAGTCGAGTCGCTGCTTCGGACCTGGCTCGCGGAATTGCTCTATCAGTTCGAAGTCGATAGAATGCTCTTCGTGGACTTTCATGTGGACTCTATCGAGGGCGGCAAAGTCCGGTCGACCGTAAGCGGCCTGCCGTTCAGCGATGATATCGAGTGGTTAGGCCCGTCGGTCAAAGCCGTGACGCTCTGCGATCTCTATGTGCGTCGAACGGATGACCGGTGGGAAGCGCAAGTGATATTCGACGTGTGAGGGGCAAATTCGAAATTCGAATCTCGAAACTCGAAACAATGCTGAATAGCCCAAAAAGCAATCAGGCAAGCGGTTTTGGGATTTCCGTATCTGGGATTTGTTTCGAATTTCGATATTCGTGCTTCGAATTTCTCCGAAGGAGAGCGGTATGATGAAACAAGTGACACCCAGACAGAGGCAGATCTTGCAGTGCATCCTGCAGCACATCGACCTCAAGGGCTATCCTCCGACGGTCCGGGAGATCGGCGAGGCGGTGAACCTCAGTTCGAGTTCGACCGTTCACGCGCACCTCAAGAGCCTGGAGGACTCCGGCCTCATCAGGCGCGACGCGGTTCTCACCCGCGCCATCAAGCTGCTTCCCGGCACCGACACCAAGGCCAAGCCACGGCGCGTGGTCAATCTCCCGATAGTCGGTCGGGTCGCAGCCGGCAAGCCGTCCCTGGCCTCGGAAGACATCCAGGAAACCTATCCGCTCCCCGCCGACTTCCTCGCGGGCGGCGAAGGATTCATGCTCGAAGTCCACGGCGAGAGCATGATCGAGGACGGCATCCACGACGGCGATCTCGTCATTGTCCGCCGCCAGCCGATCGCCGAGAACGGCGATGTGATCGTGGCGCTGATCGAGAATGAAGCCACCGTCAAGCGCTTCTACCGCGAGGACGGCACGATTCGCCTTCAGCCGGCGAACTCGACGATGGCGCCGATCTTCGCCGATAATGTCTCCATCGTCGGCAAAGTCGTCGGCCTCGTAAGAAAAATGTAGCGCTCGGTTGACGAACACAAGAGGAATTCAGATACATAATGAGTAACGAGTAATGAGTAATCGGATAGGCCGCCGGCCATACTCATTACTCGTTACCCATTACGGTCCCAGGAGGAAAGCGCTTGCCAAGGATTGAGAGTTCGGTGCTGATCAACGGTGATCTGGAGAAGACATACACGCTGGCCAAGAACGTCGAGGCCTTCCCGGAGTTCATGCCGGACGTCAAGAGTGTTACCGTTTTGGAGCGCGACAAAGATGGCAATAGCGTGCTCACCGAGTTTGTCGGCATCGTCAGGGAGTTTCGGACCACCCTCAAGTGGGTCGAGGAGGATCAGTGGGACGACCAGGCCAAAACGTGCCGATTCACGCTCAGGAAGGGCGACTTCAAGAGCTACTCGGGACAGTGGGTTTTTGAAACCGAGGACGGGGTCACCAAGTTCACCTCGGTCATCGACTTCGAGTACGATATCCCGATGCTCGGTCCGCTTCTGAAGGCCCTGGTCGCACGGAAGATGCAGCAGAACGTCGACGGGATGCTCCGGGCGATCAAAGAGCAAGTCGAGTGCGAGTAGGTTGGGGACTCTTGGAGCGAAAGGGTCAATGAAGAAATACGACGTCATCATAATCGGGGCCGGGCCCGCAGGTATCTTCGCGGCCCTCGAACTCGCGAAGATCGACGGCCTCAAGGTCGCGATCATCGACAAGGGCTCCGACATCGAAGACCGTGTGAGCGCGCCTAAGCGCTCCCTCCTCTCGGGCTGGGGAGGCGCGGCGCATTCTCCGACGGGAAGCTCACCCTCTCCACCGAGGTCGGCGGCCAACTCAATGCCTACGTCTCCGACGAGGAACTCCTCCGCCTGATCAAGTACGTCGACCAGATCTACATCGATTTCGGCGCGCCGGACAGGGTCTACGGCACCAACGAGGACGAGGTGGAGCAGCTCGCCCACCGTGCGATCCTTGCCGACCTGAAGCTGATCCCGAGCGCCATCCGCCACGTGGGAACGGACCAGTGGCCGACCCTCCTCCGCGCGATGCACGAGGTAATCGAGCAGCGGGTCGACATCATGATGGAGACGAACGTCGCTCGCCTGATCGTTCACAACAACCGCGTCGGTGGCGTGGAACTGACCTCGGGCGACGCGATCGAGGCCGACTATGTCATCGCCGCTCCCGGTCGCGAGGGCGCGGACTGGCTGCTCGAGGAAGCGCGCAGGCTCGGGCTCGAAGCGATCAACAACCCGGTCGATGTCGGCGTCCGAGTCGAGCTTCCCGCTCCGATCCTCGAGGAGATTACCAGCAAGGTCTACGAGCCGAAGCTGATCTTCTACTCGCGCCTCTTCGGTGATAAGGTGCGAACCTTCTGTGTCTGCCCCCATGGTGAAGTCGTGATCGAGCACAACGAGAGCGTCACGACGGTCAACGGCCACAGTTACGCGCATCAGAAGACCGCCAACACGAACTTTGCGCTGCTCGTCTCGACCATGTTCACCGAGCCGTTCCGCGAGCCGATCACCTACGGCCGGTACATCGCGTCGCTCTCGAACCTGATCAGCGGAAGTGTGATCGTTCAGCGGCTCGGCGACCTGAAGATGGGCCGGCGCTCGACTTGGTCGCGCATCGAGAGCGGGCTGACAGCACCGACGCTCAAGACGGCGGTCCCCGGCGACCTGAGCTTCGTGCTGCCGTACCGCTATCTCTCGGGCATCATGGAGATACTGGAGGCGATGGACAAGCTCGCGCCGGGAGTGGCGTCGAGGCACACGCTCCTCTACGGGGTCGAGGTGAAGTTCTACTCATCGAGGCTGAAGCTCACTCCATCGCTGGAGACGGACATCGAGAACCTCTTCACCATCGGCGACGGGGCGGGCGTCACACGCGGCCTCGTCCAGGCATCGGTCGCGGGCGTCATCGCGACCCGCGAGATCGTGAAGAGGCGGTAGCTTTGGAGTGCGATGGCTCGACATCGCTTTGATCCGGGCGGCTTGACGCCCTCCGGAAGGCCGCCGTGTCCAGCCACGGTTCGTGAAAGCGATGTCGAGCTATCGCACTCCAAAGCTACGGTCGGGTGATCTCCACGCCGGTGTAGTAGTGCTTGAGGACGTCCACGTAGGTGATTCCGTCGCGGGACTTCGCGAGGCCGTTCGCGCCCCATTGACAGAGCCCGACGCCGTGCCCGTAGCCTCTCCCCTCGATGACGTACTTGCCCTCGGGGGTCACGGTGAGCGCCATCCGGGTGCTCATGATCGTGCTCAAGCCGAAGAGGTCCCTGAACCGCGAGCCGCTGATCCGCTTCTCGCCATCCTGACCTTTGATGATGATCGTCCGGACGCGCCCCGAGCCGTCGTATTCCGCGAACTCCATCGAGATCAACTTCCCGACCTTTGTGCTCGATGAGCGCGAGAACACCTTCGCCAGGTCCTCGACGGAGTACGTCTTCGTCCAAGTGTGCGCGCGGCTTGATGCGCAGTAGTCACCATCCGTCGGCCTCTCGAACTCGGTCATCGCAGGCCTGGGGCAGGCTTCTGACTGGTCTGACCCGTCTGACCCGTCCGACTGTTCACCGATCACCGATGACTGATCACCGATCACCGGCCTCACGAGACACGGTTCCCCGCAGGCGTTGTCCACCACCGACTTCATGTAGGCGGTCTTCATCATCCCCGAGTCCTCGCTCGACTGGGTCATCCCGCCGCAATCGGCCGAATAGCACGCGAAGATCGGCTCGCCCTTGTAGGTGATGATCTCACCCCGCGTGGCATCCACGATCTTCCGCACCCAGTCCGCCTCCCGGTCCGCGCCTGCGAAACCCTGGCAGTGGACGCCGTCGCACACGTTGAAGCCCTCGGACTTGTGGCGATCGACACTTCGAATCGCATACGTCCGCGCCGCGACGACGAGCGCCTTCTGGGCCTCGGGATGGAAGCTCGCGGGGATCTCGGTCGGGGTCACGCCGTAGAGGTAGTGCTCGACGCTCAACTCGTTGATGACAGTGAGCCTCGATCCGCCGCGGATTTCGAGTGTCTCGCGGTAGTGCTTGTACCGGAGCTTCGGGTCGGTGATCTCCAGCATCCCCTCCGCGGTCTGCGTGGCGATCTTCAGCGGCCCCTTGAACGTCGGCGGCTCCTGAGCCGGTTCCGACACGTCCGACACGTCCGACACCTCCGGTGCTTCGGACGTTGTCTCCACCTCGAACAGCTTCTCCCTGAGCCGGATCGTGATCTCCTTGCCGGCCTCGATCTCTGCGATCACCGTCTTGGTATCCAGATCGGTGACCGTCATCGGCTCGTCGGCCTTGATCGTGAGCGAGGCGGGATGTCCCACGCACGACTGAAGCCCGACGCGGATGGTCTGCGGAATCGCGGGAACAGCGGATGAGGCGGAAACCGTCAAAACAAGTAAGAAGAGGGCGTGCATGAGTAGGGGAATGCGTGAGAGCAAGGCCTTTGCGGTCAAGTGAGAGACCTCCTTGCCTGAGTGGTCGGGGTGGCGAGACTTGAACTCGCGAACCTCTCGGTCCCGAACCGAGCGCTCTACCAAACTGAGCTACACCCCGACTGCGCACAATAATACCACAAAAGCCGAGTTTGCGCAACTGGCCAAAAGAGTTCACGATCCATGATGGCGGCTGTCATTCTGAACGTAGTGAAGAATCTGGCCGTGCAGCTAAGCCAGATTCTTCACTACGTTCAGAATGACAGCCGCTGGGCTATACGATCAACGAGCGTGAACTGTTGCGCAACTGGCCAAAATCCTGTAATGTTAAGGAGCGTAACTGCGTAATAAGTAACGAGTAATGCTGAAACCAAGGCTTCACATCATCATAGCCGCGCTTCTCGTCCTCGCGTTGGCATCCGTTCGCGCGGATGAAGTCTCGGCCACGACTCTCCCGAGCGGGCTGAAGGTCATCGTCAGTGAGGGGCACGCCGTGAACCTCGCGGCGATCGACATCTGGGTCCGGGCGGGGAGCATCAACGAGACGGCGGCGAACTGCGGCGTCTCCCACTTCATCGAGCACATGATCTTCAAGGCCACCGACAAGCACGGTCCCGGCGAGATCGACCGCGTGATCGAGAGTCTCGGCGCGGACCTGAACGGCGGCACGACGGAGGACTACACGCACTACTACACGACAGTTCCGAGCGCGGATCTGCCCTCCGCCCTGAACGTCATCGCCGATGCGATCGTGCATCCGAAGTTCAGCGCGGAGGAGATGGAGAAGGAGCGCCGCGTCATCCTCGATGAACTCGCTCGCAGGGACAGCGACCCGGCACAGCGCGCGCTCGATGTGCTCGACAGCCTGATCTTTCCCACCCATCCGTACGGTCGCTCGATGGCCGGGACCCGTGACACGATCGGCAAGCTGACCCGCGACGACCTGGCAGCCTACTACTCGGCGCATTTCACCCCGGCGACCACGTCGGTCGTGATCGCCGGCGACGTCTCGAAGGCCGACACCCTCGCCCTCGTCGAGAAGGCGTTCCAGGGCTATGACCGCGCGGCTCCCGTGGACGCCGTAGTGGCCGTGCCTCCGCGCCGGCCTGATGCGGTGGATGGCCCACAAGATACGAACGAAGGCCGGCACGGAGGCACGGCCACTACGCTGACAGATGAGCCGTTCACCTCTCCGCGCACTCAGCGAGTGACAGGCAAGGTCTCCCAGGCATACGTGGCCGTCGGATTCCGCGCGCCGGGGGTCGCCGATTTCAAGGAGGCTTGCGCCCTCGATGCCATGCTGATCCTCTTCGGCGAAACGGCCCACGGACGCATCGCAGATGCGCTCACCGCAGCGGGCATTCCGTTCATTCGGATCAAGGCCGACTACATCACCCACCGCGAACCGAGCATCTTCTCGGTCATCGCGGCGGTCGATCCCGCGGATGCGGACCGAGTAGTATTGGCGATCGTCGGCGAGTTCGCCAAGCCGACGAAGTACGCGGTCTCCGAGGACGAGCTGTCGTATGCGAAGCGGGTGATCGTCGGGAGCGATCTCTTCGAGCAGGAGACGTTCGCCGGCCAGGCGCGGGCGCTCGGATTCTATGACTCGCTCCAGTCCTACGACCTCTCGCTGAAGTACATCGAGACGGTTCGGAGCATCACCCCCGCCGATATCACCGCCCTCGCGCGGAAGTACTTCACCACCGATCGTTACGCCGTCGCCATCCTCGAACCGGAGGCAGCGAAATGAGCGGATCGTGTAGTGGCCGTGCCTCCGTGCCGGCCTCCAACGTAGCAAGGCCGGCACGGAGGCACGGCCACTACATGATCTGCTTGTGCGCCCTGATGCTCCTCCTCCCGGCGATCGCACATGCCGCAGTCGAGAAGACCATCCTGAGCAACGGCCTCACCCTCATGGTCAAGCGCGAGCCCGAGTCCCGGACCGCCGCCATCGAGGTCTTCATCCGCGTCGGCGCGGCCCAGGAGAACAAACAGACCGCCGGGATCGGGCATCTCCTCGCCGGCACGCTGCTATCGGGCTCGGAAGGACGCACTCCCCGCAAGCTCTCGGAACTCGTGTCGGAGGTTGGCGGCAACTTCCACGCCGTCTGGCAGTGGGACTACATCGAGATCTACGCCGTGACGCTCCCGGGGATGTGCGACGAGGCGATCGGCCTGCTCGCGGAGTCGATCTCGCGGCCCTCTTTCGAGCCGGATGCCATCGAGAGCGCCAGGTCCGCGATCCTCAAGCAGATGAAGGCGCTCGAGGACAATCAGTACAGCACCGGGTACAACATGCTCGCCGCGCAGGCCCACAAGGGCGATCCCTATGGCAGGCCCTACCTCGGCGATCCGGACGTCATCAGGGCGATCAACCGCCCGCAGTTGGAGGCATTCTACCGCAAGTACGTCGTCCCCAGCAGCATTGTGATCTCCGTCGTCGGCAACGTCGATCCCATGCGCATCTCGCGGCTCGTCGAGTTGCGGTTCGGCGGGATGGACTTCGCGCCCCAGAAGCCGACCGGCGTGCCATTCCGCTTCCGTCCCGAACCGCCCGAGGAGCCCGAGCCGCCCGCGCCCGAGCAAACCGCAGCCTCATACGTGATGCTCGGCTGGGTCGCGCCCGGAGCGGCGGACAAGGATTACCCCGCCGCGTGCATCGCGAACGTGCTCCTCGGCGGCAACAAGAGTTCGCTGATGTTCACGAAGCTGCGGGAAGGGCAGGGGATCGGGTATCAGGTCGGGAGCATCTACCCCCCGCTCAGGAAGTCCGGGCACATCGCGGCGTATGTCGGGCTCGATTCCTCGCGCGGCGGCCCGGAGGTCACGCAGGCGGTCAAGACATCGGTGATGGGATTGGCCACGACCCTCGCGACCGGCGACTTCACGGATGAGGACATCGAGCGCGCCAAGAGCTACCTCATCGGATCGCACGCCCTGAAGCATGAGCGCGCCCGCGACCGGTCCTACTATCTGGGCCTCTACGAAGCGCTCGGCCTCGGCTTCCGGTACGACTCGACCTACGCGGCCTCGATCCGAGCGGTCACCCGCCCGGACCTCGAACGCGTCTGCGCCTTCATCTTCATCGCCTCCCCGACCGTCGTCACCGTGGGGAGGTAGCCTTCCTACTCATACTCCTAATCGTGATCGTACTCGTCCCCCGCCTCTCGTCTCTTCCGCTTGTTCTGTGGTATAATATCCGGGCGAGGACATGATGCATATCGGCCGCCTGGTTTTCAGAACGCACGAATCGAGCGAATGTTCAGACGATCCATCTCCGCCGACGACGTGCGGCGTGTGCTCTCATCCGGAGAGGTCATAGAGGACTATCCTCATGACACGCCATATCCCAGTCGGCTGATGCTTGGCTGGTGTGACAATCGTGCGGTTCACGTCGTGGCCGCATGTAACCTCGATGCGAATGAGACCGTGGTCATCACGGTCTACGAGCCGGACCCCAAGCGGTGGTCGGTGGATTTCAGAAGGAGAAAGCAGTGAAGTGCGTCATCTGCAAGCATGGTGAGACAGAGCCTGGGACGACTACGGTCACCCTTGAGCGGGACGGCATGACTCTCGTCATCAAGGGAGTGCCCGCGCAGCTATGTGCCAACTGCGGCGAGGCGTATGTCGATGAGGAAACCACCTCCGGCCTACTCGCGACTGCCGAACAGCTCGTGAAGTCCGGCACCGAGGTCGAGATCAGGGAATACATGGCGGCGTAGAAGCACCTCCTCCTCGGCTACCGGTACGACATCGCCTCCCCCCGCCGCCGTCGCGCCGCCATTGACCGCCTGCCTGAGACGTGATACCCTTATCACAAGCATGCAATCCGTCGCCGGGGGATTCCCAGGACATTCCGGATGCCATACTCACTCCACCAGCAGCTCAAGCTGTTCAGTCGCGACCGCTTCGAGGAACTCTGCGGCCAACTCCTCAAGGCCGAGGACCCCTCGGTCGTCCCCGTCGAGGGCGCGGGCGGCGACGAGGGCGTCGACATATACAAGGGGCCGCTCGACACACCGAAGAACGAGCGCGCGGGCGAGAAGCTCCACGTCTGGCAGGTCAAGCACTTCCCCACGGGCCTAGGCGTGAGCCAGAAGAAACAGGCCAGAGAGTCCCTCAAGCGGGTGATCGCGACCCAGGACCCGGATAGCTGGACTCTCTGCGTCCCCTTCGAGTTCTCGCTCGGCGACCGCAGGTGGCTCGAAGACCTGCGGAAGGAATACCCCGGGCGCATCACTGAGCCGCTCGACGCCCCGGCGATCATGGCGCTCCTCGGCAAGCCGGAGAACCGGTCTCTTCTCGATGCGCACTTCCTCCTGCCGACCGATCAGCGGATCGCGAAGGAAGTGCTCGACCTCCTGACCGACTTCGACCTCGTGAGCGAGCGCCTGAGTGAGGAGAAGCTGCCCACGAAGACCGAGAGCGAGTTCTACAACGGCGCTGTCGCCGACTGGAAGGACATCTATGACGACCTGGACGCCCGACGGGAGATCATCGGCGAGCTGTGGGACTTCGTGCTCGAGGCCGAGAAGAGCACCGGGGCGCTCGTGCCGTTCGCGGTGCTCACCGGGCTGAGCGGGGAGGGGAAGTCGACCGTCCTGCGTCGTCTCGCCGCCGAGTTGGTCCGCTCCGGGCGCAACGAGGTCTTCTGGCACAAGCCCGGCCGGAACGACCTGTCCGCCGAGCAGTTCTGCCATATGCCCAGAGGCGCGCTGGTCTATATCTTCATCGACAGCATCATGCTCTTTGGCCCGGACGCGATCGGGGGATTCCTCCAGCGGCTGAGGGACTTCCCGATCCGGCCGATCGTGATCTCAGCGGCGATCAACTCCCAATGGGACGGGTCAAGGCTGAATGTCGGCCAGTTCGCCGATGTCCGGGAGATCGAACTGGCGCACATGAGCCTGGCCGATGTGGAAACGCTTCTCGACAAGCTCTCCGAGGACGAAGAGCGTGCATCCGAGAACCTCGGCAAGCTGGCTAGGCTGAGCAGGGAGCAGCAGGTCAGCTGGTTCACGAAGGATGCCAAGCGGCAGCTCCTGGTTGCGCTGATCGAGGCCAAGGGCGGGCAGGGGTTCGAGCAGCACGTACTCGACGAGCTTCGGAAGCTCGACGGGGGTGAGGATGACCTCGTCCGTCAGGCCTGCATCTACGTCAGCGCCCTCCACCGCTTCGACCTTCGCATGCCGAAGCGCCTCCTCCAGCGCCTCCTCGGGGAGGATGTCCTCCTCGAAGACCAGGTCCTCTCCAAGACCCACGGCCTCATCACCCTGATTTCCGACGAAGAGGAGTCGGTGATCACCCGCCATACTCTTGTCGCCCAGATCATCTACAAGTCCGAAGCCGGCGACAGCCCTGAGTGGTGCGAGCGGATTATTGACGCGGGGGGGGAGGAAGATGACTTCCTGCTCTATTTCTGGTTGAGCGCAACGGTGGGTGCGAATCTCCGTCTGGCGATGCATCTGATAAGGCGTGAGAAGAAAGGCTCTTTCGGGGATGTCGGGATGGCTCCCACCTGGCCCTTATGGGATGAGCGTTGTGCCGAGCTCATGCGCAGCCGTGCATTCTACAGGAAGGCAACGCAAGAGGAGCCTGAGAATGCTAATCCCTGGTGCGAATGGGCGCATGTAGAGAACGCACTGGGGAACACCGGGGAGAAGGAAGACCCCGAGGCCTACACCGCGAGGTGGCTGTTCATGAGGGCGACAGAGGCGGATCCGCACTACGCTTGGCTTTGGGAACAGTGGGCGGACATGGAGAAGGACGATGGAAACTGGGATGCTGCCGAGGGGTTGTACCGACGATCATTGAAGGAGACAGGCAAACCGCTATACCGCAGCCATGTGCATCACAAGTTGGGCGTCATGTTCTACTCGCTCGGTCGCATGGACGAAGCATGTGAGAACTTGGAACTGGCGGTCACCGAGATGTCTGGAGAATGGATGTCACACCACTGGCTCGCGCGTGCCTACCTGGAAAGACATCGTGTCGCGGACGCGGAGCGCCATTGCTGCATTGCGCTCAGACTCCAGCCAGACGACAGGGATACGCAGGAACTGCATGAGAAGATAAAGCGTGCCCGAGAGTAAGGGAAGCGCCGTCGGTGAGAATAGGTCGCACGTGCGGTTGAGACCGCGGGCGACGAAAGGCACGAAGTCCGCCTCCGCGGACTGGGGCTGTGCCTCGGCAGACCGCCGATCTCCCTCCGAGTCAACTGCTGTTGGTGCGAGGCCTCGGAGTGTGACATCTGATTGGCTGAGTCTCCCGTCCATGCTATAATAAGGCGGCGCTAGGCCGTCGATTCTACTTGAATGAGGAGGTCATCTTCATGGCACTGGTTCGTCCCCGGCTCAATGATCACTACGACCTTCCATTCACGCAATCGGACGTAGACTTCGCCATTCCTCTGCTGGACGAGGACATCCCTCTGTATGCTGATCCATTCCTGCTGTGGAACTCCCCCTCACAGCAGGACAACTCCCTCCATACTACTCTGATCAGCGCCTTCAATCATTTGGGACGCATGGCTCGGAAGGGCAAGGAGGATGAGGCAGCAGCGATACTCGTTGCCCTCTCTGAGTGCCGCGAGGTCGGACTGGGGAGCGCTCGCAACAAGCAGGGCCATAGGATAGGGAAGAAGACCGCTCTGGAGATTCTGTCGCTCTTCGGCAAGATTCCACAGGTGGCAGAGCAGGGATTTGAGCATATCGAGGAGGTCCAGCTTTTCGTGGACCAGATTGCGGCGGACCGCATAAGCGACATCACCTGCAGCGTGGTCAAGTCATTCCTGATCGACTTCACGATCGACCAGTGTGTGAAGTGGGGGATACCGAGGACAGCAGTAGTCGTGACGGAACTGCTTGACACTAAGCGCATGCGTCTGACCTCGGAGACTCTTGAACTGCCTGTGAACCCGAACAGTGGAAGTCCTGTGCTCCTAGTGCCAAAGCGATGGCTGCGATACCAGCCGTGGATCAACTACGAGGACTATTTCGATGATGCGTACTGCAAAGCTGTTGCTCAGCCAGGCGATGGCAAGGTCGATAGGATAGCCGTACTGAACTACAACCGTCAGAACTACGGCATGGTGCAGACCTACGTGCGCGAGAAAGAGCGTACGCAGGCCGACTGCAAGAACGATCCGCTGTTCAAGGCGATACCGATCATTTCGGCGAAGCGAAAGCTGGCGGAGATACGCAGACTGCCTACCGGTAAGACCGGCGACGCGGACAAACGATATGAGGATCTCGCGTGCCAGTTGATGGCGTCGATGCTTTACCCTCAACTGGATTTCGCCGATGAGCAGAGCAGGACGGATTCCGGCGTCTTGATTCGTGACCTGATCTTCTACAACAACCGAGCAATGGACTTCCTGCGGGACATCCGCGAGGACTATGGAAGCCGTCAGATCGTCTTCGAACTCAAGAACGTAGCGAAGATCGAGCGAGAGCACATAAACCAGATCAACCGATACATGGCGGACCAATTCGGCAAGTTTGGCGTGATTCTTACGCGGAACCCCTTGCCCAAAGCCATGTTTCAGAGTACCATAGACCTATGGTCAGGTCAGCGAAGGTGCATTATCGCGCTCACTGACATTGATGTCGAGATGATGGTGACTCTGTTTGAGAGCAAGCAGCGGTTGCCAGCGGAAGTACTCAAGAAGGTATACTTAGAGTTCACTCGTGCTTGTCCAGCATGACAGCGGAAAGGAGTATAGGCGATGAAGGCTGAGGATGTCGATTTCTTTGAGAAGGTGCAGGCGCAGTTGGGACAGCTACACAAAGAGATGAGTGCTCTTGCCAAGAGCAAGGCCGACAACCCCGTCAACAAGTTCAAGCTGAAGCTAATGAACCAGAAGTTGGCGGAAGCCAACACTATCCTCGTAGGTGGCTTCGCCCCGTTCGAGGACTTCGAGACTTTTCCCGAGGAGGACTTACCATCCAACAGTGACGTCGTGATGGTGCTATCCCAGTATCTGGAGTGTCTTGAGGGATGGAGATCGGCCAACGTAGTATACAACCCCAGCGACTACGAATGGTATTGGAAGACTGATGATCGTAGCAGCATCAAGTCACGACAACCGTCGAGGTTCCGAGTGAACGCAAAGTGATGCAGAGAGGCGCAAAGCCAGGGACGATGAAGAGGCAAGAAGTAGATGCGTTCGAGGCGCTCGAAGGACAGCTTGCCAGCTTGTACGACGAGATGCAGACCCTCGTAAAGAAGAGCCCGAATGACTTGATGAATAAGTTCAAGTTGCAGCTTGTAAACTCGATCCTGAAGCGGGTTAACGAGATGCTCGGTGATAAGCGCAAGCCGTTCCCCGATTTCTGCATGTTCGATCAGGACGTCTTACCTTCAAACAGCGATGTTCTCGTCATCGTCTCCCAGTATCTGAGTAGCATGGAGGAACTCAGAGTGGCCAACATCCACATGAGCGGGGGACGGTGGTACTGGACCATGACTGACGATTCCTCGACTAGGAGTGCCGCAACCCCGAGGAGGCTGCGCAAGTAGTGGGATAGCCTGAGGTCGGCAGCTTGTGTTGAGCGAGATGCGGGACATCGATCAGCCTATCAGATGTAAACAGCGCGGATTCGTTTCCTGTTTCATGGGGATCAGATCGGACGATCCCTAGTACCTTCTCGATTCCAGCTCTTCGCCACAGAAGTGCCCGCAAATGGAACCCCTATACCCCGTAGCCACCCCTAAAGATAGCACACTCCGATGCCGAAGATAGGGGTAGATCGCTCCATGCGCCGTTGCCCCTGATATCGAAACATCACAGGCGGCTATCCGGCGCGAAACGGTGCTTATCCCGGGCGAAGGGATACGTATCCCGGGCGAAAAGATAGCTATCCCGGGCGGCGGGATATGTATCTCGCCGGGAAGGATATGTATCTCGGCGCGGGGGATAGCGATCCCTCGCACCGGTATAGCTATCCCCGGCGGACCGATAGCGATCGGATTCGTAACGGGGGATGGGCGGGCGGATCGAGCGACCGTGCGACCCTCGGGAGGAGGAAATCATCGTGGCAAGAGATTACATCGTTCGGAAGGACCAGGAGTTCAATGCCTGGCTCGCGAACTTCATCACCAGTCTGAGTGCGCATTCGGCGGAATTCGGCCTTGTGCCGGAGGACCTGCTGCCCATCGAGGGCGAATCCACCGCCTTCGATTCCGCGCTTACCTTACTGGAGCAGCGGCGAATCGCATTGAACTCGGCTTCGAAGAACAAGATGAGCAGGCGGGTCTCGACGGAGGCGGTCCTGCGCCCGCTCGTCCGCCGTATCACGGGCCATCCCGCGATGACCGACGGACTCCTGGGCCAACTGGGCCTGCCGGTTCGGAGAGTCCGCAAAGGAATCCTGCCGGTCGGACCAGAGGTCCCGGCGATACTCACCGAGGCCGCCCCGGGCCGGGTGATCATTCATTTTGGGACCGCGCCGGCGAACGAGCAGCGCAATGGAAAACCGGGATGGGCGAAGGGATGCAACATCTACCGCAGCAAGGCCGGCGAGTCTGACTTCCGGATGGTCGGCTTCGCGAGCGCATCTCCGTATGTCGATGAGGTGGTAGGAGCGGGATCGGATTACACGTACTACGTCCAGTATCGGGGAACGAAGGCCACCCAACTGGGTCAAGGCTCGCATCAGATGACCGTCGCGGCCCGTGGGTTGGAGGCGGCGTAGGGGGAATGGTTGATGGGGGATGGTTCATGGTTGATGCCGGATCATTCCCCGTTTGCCATCGACCATCAGCCATCAACCATTCCCTACATGTATTTCTCGCCGAGCCGGTCGAGGAGCGCGTGATATCGCTCGTGGACTCCCGGCCCGATGCGCTCCTGCTCGACCCGCTCGAATTCAGTCGTCAACCTCGCATGCTCGTCCTCGCACAGATGCTGCTCGGCCATGCAGAAGAGGATGTTGTTCTCCTTCTCGATGTGCTCGGTGAGAAGCTGAACGTATCCATGGGCCGCCGATGCGAACGCCTTCCGCGCATCCGGATCGCCCTCACGGATGCCGGGCAGCGCATCGGCCATCCCTCGGACGAACTCCCGCCCACATTTGTGCTCGGTCAGCATCACGCCGATCGGCCCGCCCTCCCTCGGGATTCCGACCTTCTCGAGAGCGGGGAACAGCAGGTCCTCTTCCTTCCCATGGTGGCATCGGTCGGCAAATGTCTTGATGAAGTCCACCAGGCCGTCCAGATCGTCGGCCTCCACCGTGCGTCCGGCCTCGAGGTCGTCGGCCAGGCGGTCGAGGACGGCGATCGCGACCTTGATCCCCTCGTGTTCGTCTCGCAGTTCCTGGGTTGCGTATGTCATGCATCATTGTTACCCGGAAGCGAGTGCAGCTACACGTCACGTGGTCCCCGGTGCTTCGGCAGCGCCGCCGGGCCTCTGCTACCGAAGCATCGGGGAATGGGGGGCGGCATTCTCCTTTGTCAGCAGGTCACTCTGACGGAGGGATGGAGCACAATATCTTTGTGAAGGAAGGAACAATCGCCGGCATGCCGAAGCATAGCGTAATGTAGTAAAATCAGAATGCACCTGCGGCGCTATCCGAGGGTATCTCGGGCTGAGACAATGCCGCAGAGTCGCAGCAACATCGAGAGGAGTTTTCGCAAGTGCTTCACGAACCAGCATCACCTCAAGGGAAGGACTACGCGGCGGCGTTCAAGATGCGGTTGGGCGTCTGGATGTTCATCTGCTACTCACTGTTCTACGCCGGCTTCGTCGCCATCAACCTGTACAGCCCGGTGCTCATGGAGAAGATCGTGCTCTTCGGGCTGAACCTGGCCACGGTCTACGGGTTCGCGCTGATCATCGTGGCGCTGATCCAGGCCCTGGTCTACGACGGGCTCTGCCGCCGCCAGGAGCGTCTGCTCGGCGGGCGGTCGACCGAGGAGGAGTAAGTGACATGGTGCATCAGCATTTTCCTCGGATTCGTGCTCTTCGTCCTCGGCCTGTCGTTCTACCTCGGCAACAGAGACCGACGACCTCCAGCGGCTACTACGCCGCCGGCGGGCAGATCCACTGGGGCGTCAACGGCATCGCCTTCGCCGGCGACTACCTTTCGGCCGCCTCGTTCCTGGGCATCTGCGGCATGATCGCCACCGTCGGCTACGACGGCTTCCTCTACTCCATCGGCTACCTGGCCGGCTGGATCGTCGCGCTCTTCGTCGTGGCCGAGCCGATGAAGCGGCTGGGCAAGTACACCTTCACCGACGCCGTGGACTCCAAGTTCAACTCGCGCGGCATCAAGCTGGCGGCCGCGATCAGCACGCTGGTCGTCTCCGTCTGCTACCTGATCCCGCAGATGGTCGGCGCCGGCGTGCTGGTGGAGCCGCTGCTGGGCCTGGCGCACCACTGGGGCGTGATCATGGTCGGCGCGATCGTCATCACCATCGTGGCCACGGCCGGCATGGCCTCCACGACCTACGTGCAGTTCCTCAAGGGCGCGCTGCTGATCGTCTTCTCGACGGTGCTGGTGATCGCGGTCTGCGTCCGCGGCTTCAACACCCAGCCCGACCAGGGCGGCAAGGTGCCGTTCCACGAGTACAAGACGCTGGCCGCGCAGAAGGTCGACGGACAGCTCGCGGTGACCGAGCCGGGCTGGCAGGTCGTCGAGGTGCAGGAAGTCAAGGCCGCCAAGGCGACGCTTCGCTCAAGCTGGCGAAGGACGGCAAGGAGACCTGGTGGCTGGTCGACGACAAGGACGGCGTGGTATCGCTGGAGGAGACGCAGTCCGTCGTGATCACCAAGGACGGCCGCAAGCTCATCAACGGCGCGCCGGCCTCGAAGGAGAACGCCCTGCGCCAGGTCGGCAACATCGAGCAGCTGCGCGGGCAAGAGGTAGCGCCGAAGGGCAGCGTCTCGCCGTTCGAGTTCCTCGCCGCCCTGTCCGACAAGGACACGGTCGTGCGCCGCTGGAAGGACGCGAAGTTCGCCGACAAGGACGGCGCCAAGGTGACCGTCTACTTCCCGTGCGCACACCGAGGGCAACCAGCTGATGCGCCCGGGCCTGAAGTTCAAGGTGCAGGGCACGCCGCTGGAGAAGCTCGACTTCGTCTCGCTGATGCTGGCGCTCTTCCTCGGCACGGCCGCCCTGCCGCACATCCTGATCCGCTACTACACCGTGCCCAACCCGGCCAGCCGCGCGCAAGTCCACCATCGTGGCCATCGCCGCCATCGGGTTCTTCTACATCCTGACGCTGTTCATGGGCCTGGGCGCGATGATCAACGGCGTGATGAACCCGGCCGACAGCAACATGGCCGCGCCGCTGCTGGCCCGTTCCTTCGGCAACTTCCTGTTCGCCGTCATCTCGGCCATCGCGTTCGCCACCGTGCTGGGCACGGTCAGCGGCCTGATCGTGGCCGCCTCCGGCGCGGTGGCCCACGACTTCATGCGACCGCTTCCTGAACCGTCAGATGGACGACCACCAGAAGATCCGAGCCGGCAAGATCTCGGCCTTCGTCGTCGGCGCCATCGCCATCGTCCTGGGCATCCTCTTCAAGGGCATGAACGTGACGTTCCTGGTCGGCCTGGCCTTCGCGGTGGCGGCGTCGGCCAACCTGCCCGCCGATCCTGATGCTGCTGTTCTGGAAGAGGACGACCGCCAAGGGCATCACGGCGTCCATCTTCGTGGGCATCGTCTCGTCGCTGGCGCTGATCGCCTTCTCGCCGGACCTGTACAAGCTGTACGGCCTGGACCCGACCACGGCGCCCATCCCGTTCACCAACCCGGGCATCATCTCGATCCCGCTGAGCTTCCTCACGCTGATCGTGGTGTCGCTGGTCACGAAGCGGGTCGAGGCCGCGGCTTAGGAGATTAGTCCAACGGACGCCTTCCCGCGCGCTGTAGGGGCGTGCCTTGTGCCGCCCCCGGCGCGCGGTGAGACCAGGCGGCACAAGGCACGCCCCTACAGCGTTGCGGGGAGGCGTCCGTTCGAGGGCCGAGAGAGAGCGTATGAAGGGTACCACGCGCGTCGATCTCCACTGTCACTCGATCTACAGCGACGGGACACTCGCGCCCCGCGACATTGCCGAACACCTCGCCGCGAACGGCGTGACTGCGGCCGCCCTCACGGATCATGACAGCATCGACGGCCTCGCGGAGTTCTCGCGGACGTTGGCGCGTCGGGGAGTCGCACACATCACGGGCGTCGAGATCACGGCCACGTGCCGGGGGAAAGAGGCGCACCTGCTCGGCTTCGGCTTCGATCCCGCGCACTCGGAACTCCGGACGGTCCTGCCGTCACTGCGTCAGGGCAGGACTCTCGACGTACATAGCATCGCCGGCTCCATCCGCAAGATGGGCTCGCCCCCTCAGACCGAGTCGGGCGCGGAGAGTGCCGGCTCTGACGGGCGGATCGACATCTCCGAGGCGATCGCCCTCATCCACCGTGCGGGCGGATGCGCGGTCCTGGCGCATCCCTTGATCCTCGAACCGGACCTCGCCGAGCTGGAGAGTCTGCTGGCTGCTCTGAAGGACGACGGACTTGACGGCATTGAGGCGATCTACGAATCGTTCACCAACGATCAGCGCAAGCATCTGTGCGCGATGGCGAAGAGGCTCGACCTCATCGTGAGCGGGGGCACGGACGTTCACGACCGCAAGCCGCAGGACAGCTCAGAGGCGGGCATCCAGATGCCGACCGAGCTGTGGAAGGAGTTCCGCGACTCCGTCTGCTTCAACAATCCGCAGGCGCTGCAGGGCGTTCCCGCTTCGACCCCGCTGCACCCGCGGCGACGTCTGCAGTGGCGGCATTTCGCATTCCATTTCATGTTTCCCACCTTCCTGGCGATCGCGCTGTTCGTGACTGCCATCTATGCCGTCTTCCTCCCGACGTTCGAGAGGTCGCTCCTCGACCGCAAGCGCGAGATGATACGGGAACTCACCAACTCGGCGTGGAGCATCCTGGCCGGGTATGAGCGAGATGAGCGAGCGGGCAGGCTGACTCGCGAACAGGCTCAGGAAATGGCTCGGTCGCGTGTCGAGTCGCTCCGCTATGGCCGCGAAGGCAAGGACTACTTCTGGCTGCAGGACATGCACCCGCGTATCATCATGCATCCCTACCGGAAGGATCTGAACGGCAAGGATGTGTCGATCTTCCAGGATCCGCGCGGCGTTCGGATCTTCGTGAAGTTTGCCGACCTCGTCCGTCGCCACGGGGAGGGCTACATCGAATACGTTTGGCAGTGGAAGGACGACCCGAGCCGCCTCGTCCCGAAGGAGTCGTACATCAAGGGATTCCAGCCGTGGGGATGGATCATCGGGACAGGCATTTACATCGAGGATGTGAACGAGGAGATCGCGCGAGTCGAACGGCGTCTCGTTCATACATCGCTCGGCATCTCCTTGATCGTCGTCCTGCTTCTCCTCTACGTGATGCGTCAGAGTCTTTGGTTGGAACGCGAGCGCTCCGAGGCCGAAGAGAGCCTTCAGGAATCCACGGAACGGTATCGCTCGCTTGTCGAGGCCACCACCGAAGGCACGCTGCTGGTAATGCACGGCCGCCCTCGATATGCGAATCATATCTTCCTCAAGATGCTCGGATGCACGCAGCGCGAACTCGAGTTCCTCGATCTGTCGGACCTGTTCCCGGACATCAAGGACAACGAGCGCGCGAGGGCAAGTGTGAATCGCCTACTGCGCGGCGATGAGTCGGTGGAGGGCTTCGACGCCACAATGAAGCGACGGGACGGCACGCTCATCGAGTGCGTTCTGACCCCAAGCCGGATCTCGTTCGCGGGTGGAAGCGGCTTCATCCTGCTGACTCGGGATGTCGGCATCACCCCCGAGGGCGGAGGAGTGCGGGACGGATTGGACAAGCGCTGGCATCGCCTTCAGCAGGTCGTGGACGGCCTCCCGGTCGGTCTCTTCCGTGCGCGGGCCAATTCACGGGGAGCACTGATCGACAGCAATCCGGCCGCTGTGAGGCTTCTGACCGTCGCGGATGCGCCCGATGACGCGCCGATCACTCTGTCAGGTCTATTCGATGACGCCAGGCTTTACGACATGTTCCTGCAGGATCTCCGCAAGCAGGGAAGGGCCGAGCGCCGTTTCCATGTCACCTCCAAAGACCCGGGCACGAAGATGGTGGCGATCGTCGCCGTTCTTGTGAGAGACAGTGGAGGGGGGGCCGACTACATCGACGGAATCGTACAGGACATCACCCTTCAGGATAAGCGCGCCACGGAGCTGAACGCGGTGGTGGATAAGCTCCAGGCCACCCTGCTCTTCCTCCACGAGCCGGTAAGCCACATCGGCCGCAGCATCGTCTTCTGCAAACTGGACACTCCCATCCGCTCCGTCGCGGCCCTCATGTCCGAGCAGGGGTCGAGCGCCGCCCTGATCCAATCGGATGACGGCAGCACGGTGGGGATTGTGACCGACAGCGACTGTCGAGCGCGCGTCGTGGCCGCCGGACTCGATCGTCAAGAGCCCGTCTCGCGGATCATGAGTTCCCCTCTGGTGGTCATCCCCGAGAGCGCCGAGATCTACGAGGCTCTGCTGCTGATGGAACAGAAGGGTGTCCAGCACCTGGCGGTCGCCGATGAGGCGGGGCGGATAGTGGGGGTCGTCCGAAACCAGGAGCTTCTGCAGTTCGAGAGCTACGGCCCGATCGTGCTGACGCGGGAAGTGGAGCAAGCCGGTACGCCGGAGGAAGTAGTGGCGTGCTGTCGGCGCGCCCCGGGCCTGGCAAGATCGCTCCTGAACTGCGGGGCCCATCCGCGTCATGTGACCCGCATGATCTCGTCCGTCTGTGATGCCGCGACAGTGCGCCTGATCGCCCTTGCCGAAGCGGAACTCGGCCCATCGCCTCTACCATTCGTCTTCCTGGCACTCGGCAGTCACGGCCGGCAGGAGATGACGCTGTCTAGCGACCAGGACAACGCCATCGTATACGCTCCGCCGCCCGACGCCGGTGCTCAGCCGCAAGTGGATGAGTACCTGGGCAAGCTGAGCCGATTCGTGTGTGAGACTCTCGATCGGGCGGGATACCCCTTCTGCCGGGGGGATGTGATGGCGCAGAACCCCAAATGGTGCAAGTCGCTCTCCGTGTGGAAGCAGTATTTCAGCGACTGGATCGAACGTGCCGAGCCCCAGCAGTTGCTGGAGTTCGCAATCTTCTTTGACTTCCGGCCTGTGTCGGGTGCGATGGAACTTGCCCACGAGCTGCGACGCCACGTGTACACGGCGCTACGTTCACGCGCGTTGTTCTTCCCTTACTTCGCTCAGAACTCTCTTCTGTTCAAGCCCCCGGTTCGGCTTTTTGGCCGGATCTTGGTGGGCGGGGCAGGCGGCGAGTCTCATGGGCTTCTCGATCTCAAGGATGCCATGATGCCGATCGTCAGCTTCGCCCGGCTCTACGCCCTTCGAGCGGAGTTGGACGACACGCATACGCTCGACCGGTTGAACGCACTGGTGGAGGCGAAGGTACTCCCGGAGTCGAGTCGTCAGGAGGTCACCACGGCTTACGAGTTTCTGATGCGCCTGCGCCTCCAGCATCAGGCGGGTGAGATCCCTTCGGGACAGGAACCGGATAACGTAATCAACTACCGCAGGTTGGGTCAACTCGAGGAAACGCTCCTGAACCAGTCCTTCGCAGAGATCGCGGCCGTCCAGAAGCGCATCAGCTACGACTTCCTGGGCGGCACGTCCTGAGAGAGGGGACAGCGGGCTCGACGAAGCGCTCGGCCTCGGCCACAGGTACGATATGACCTACGCTGACGCCATCCGTTCCGTCACCCGCCCGGACCTCGAACGCGTCTGCGCCGACATCTTCACCTCGCCCCCGACCGTCGTCACCGTCGGGCGGTAGTCTTTCTTCAGTTTGTAGTATAATGGGTAGCGATATTCACTGAAAGGCTCTTGAGTCGCTGTACCAACGAACGCCCGCCAGTCAATTCAGCACAAGAGGTTACGGCAATGCGTATCGGAGAGGTCGATCTTCCTTCCGAGATATTGGAGGCACAGGACAGTGATAAGCTTGTTGTCTTCGCCGGTGCCGGTGTGTCTGTACCCAAGCCCTCCTCTTACCCGAGTTTCGTGCAACTAGTTGAGAAGATAGCAGGCCGTCGGCTCAGGAAGGGCGAGATGGGCCACCTCGACCGGGTCCTCAGTGAGCTTGAAGAGGGCGGGAGGAACGTGCGACGGGCAGCGAAGGACATGCTCACAAACCCGGCGTCCAAACCTAACAGCCTTCATCGTGACACGCTCCGCCTATTTCAGAGGCCGGAGAGCGTCCGCATCGTCACCACCAACTTCGACAGGCACTTCACAAGCGCGGCTCGGGCTCAGTTCGGGAGCAAGACGGCCGTATTTGACGATGGGTGCGCGGTGTTCCGCGCGCCGGCACTGCCCTTGGGGCGCGACTTTCATGGGATAGTGTATCTGCATGGCAGCGTGGAGCAGGACGATCGAAGGCTCGTCCTGACTGATCGAGACTACGGCCGCGCTTACGTTACCGAAGGTTGGGCCGCTCAGTTTCTACGCGAGCTATACAACGAGTTCACAGTGCTGTTCATCGGCTACGGCCACAAAGATCCTATCACGGACTATCTTGCCCGGGGTCTGCCCCCCAGCGGCAAGAACCAGCGCTATGCACTGACAGTACCCAGGGAGGCGGCGCATTGGGAGAAACTGGACATAAGGCCCGTGCCTTATCCAGCCAAAGGCAACCATATCGCTCTGGTGAAGATGCTTGGGAGGTGGGCAGACCGCACGGAGTGGGGATCGCTGGAACATGAGCATCGGATAAGAGAGATCGTCGGTGGCTCCACGGTGCTCGATCCCGAGACCGAAGACTACCTTGTTGGAGCGCTTAAGCATCCGCAACGCGTCCAGTTCTTTACCCGCCATGCCACGGCCCCGGATTGGCTCAAGTGGGCGGATGAGAAGGGAGCCTGGAAACCTCTGTTCACGTATGGCCACGAATGCGACGACGTGGCCAAGGAGCTGGCTCACTGGTTTGCCACGAAGTTTGTGAAGCAGCACGCCAATGATGCTCTTGCCTTGATCGCCCGTCAAGATGCGCAAGTCAACTTCAGGTTGTGGATTGCCATCGCTGAAGCCGTGGCTAACGAGCGAGGCGGTTTCCAAGACGGCGAACGGTCAAACTGGATAAACCTTCTAGTTGCTGCTGCATATCCCGGAATCGAGTCCTGGTACCTAGAGTGGATCCTATACAACTGTGACCCCGCCAAGGATATTGGTGCTGCAGTGCTCTTGTTCTCGTACCTGACAAGACCTCGCCTGAAGCTCAGAGAGTCTTGGATGTCGCACGTCCCGGGATACGAGAGTCACTCGGTGTACTGGGAAGAACGCCATCACAACGTTGGCACAAACTGGCTGGCCAGAGCTTGGTCTGACTTGCTTAAGCCAAACATGGCCTGTTGCGCGGAAGAGATCGCTGCTGTCGTGACCGGTCACTTGAGCTTGGCGCATATCATGTTTCAGAGTGTGGGGCAAGCGGATATTGCGCGAGACGGATTCGCATTCGCCGGAGAACCGATCGAGGAAGCTGACATTGACTACCCACGGCGACCTCTCGAGCTTACGGCCGTTGCCGCAAAGGATACTATCGCCTGGCTGTTGGAACATCAGGAAGATCGAGGAGTGGCTCTCCTGAATGCCTGGTTTGCGTCAGAAGCACCAATCCTACGGCGTCTGGCCGTCCACGGCGTGAGCTGCAGGACTGATATGGACGCCGATAGCAAGATCAACTGGCTGTTGGAGAATCGCCTGTTGTACGAGCACTATGCGAAGCCGGAGGTTTTCCATGTGCTCAGCGAAGCTTATCTCAGCGCCGGCACAACGTCACGGCTCAGGCTGCTGGATGCAGTGGAAAGAGGCCCAGACCGTGAGACGGCCCTCGGCGAGAGCTGAGACCGACAGCTATGAAGTCTACAATCTGCTTTATTGGCTTAAGCGTTCCGACCCCAGTTGCCATCATGCGAACAGCAGGTTTGACGCCTTTCAGGAGAAGGTTGACTTCGAGCCACGGGAGTACCCTGATCGCGACTTCTGGACAGGGAGTTGGGTTGGCGGGGGTGAAAGCCCTGTATCAGCCGAGGAGTTGCTGCAGAAGGAGCCGGACAAGGCGGCTGCTCTCCTTCTGAAGTATGAAGGCACCGGATATCGAGGACCAAGCCGTGAGGGCCTGATGTCTGAACTCACCCGAGCCGTCACCATGTCACATAAGTGGGCGCAGAGGTTAGCCGAGTTCTTGGCGGAGGTGGATCCATGGCGGGAGGACGTCTGGCGGTCTATCCTACTTGGTTGGGAGGGATCGGTGCTCAAGCCTCGACAGTGGAGCAAAGTCCTCACTCTCATCGATAAGCACCCCCAGGTGATGGCATTCCCTTATGGCCCCGCACATCTCCTCTACACATTGGTTTCGCGTCCGGAAAAGGGATTTGGTGTCTCTAGTCTGCCTCTAGCGGAACGGATAGCCCGAAGGCTTTGGGAAACATGCACAGCATCGGCCGAGGACATCCCAGAGAGCAGCGACGACTGGATGGCATCGGCAATCAACCATCCGGCCGGCAATACGACGCTATTCTGGATGAATGCTCTTCTGATGCGTCGTAACCGGAAAGGCGCAGACTGGAGGAGCATACCGCGTGAGTATCAGTGCATCTTCGGAGAAGCAGTGCATGGCGATTCTCTAGCGGCAGGGATGGCTCGGACGCTACTTGCCAGCCATACCACCGTCCTCTATGCGCTCGATCGTGAGTGGACGCGCCAAAACATCATACCACTCTACGATTGGAGAAACAGCACTCTGCGCGCTCAGCAAGCGTGGCAAGGGTTTCTGTACTGGGGCCGGCTGAACGACACTCTGGTCGTTGAGCTAATGCCGCACTACCTCAGGTCTTTTTCAAGGGTTTCAGCATACCTTGGCGAATCTCGGGATAGGTTCAGCGAACATCTGGCTCACATCGCCGTCTATCACTCCGCCAACCCTGTCAAAGAGGGGTACCTGGGACCATTCCTCAGCCAGGTAGAATCGCATGACAGGGCGGAGTGGGCTTCCTCCATGGCGGGCATCCTGCGCGAACTGGATGAAGCTGGCACTTCTGGGCTGTGGGATCGATGGCTGAGGGAGTACTGGAAGGCAAGGCTCAAAGGCACCCTGTGGGGACTGGATGCAGAGGAATGGGTCCCGATGCTTCGCTGGCTTACCTCTCTGGGACCAGCATTCCCGGATGCCGTGAGAGCCATGGATGGCTGTGTGCTGCCGGTCATTCACGATATCCCCCTCTACTACCTAGTGCACAATTCTGATTACCACGAAAGATACCCAGATGAGTTGGCGCTGCTATTGAAGCATTTGCTGGACAGCACCACACCACCGTTCAATGAGTGTGAAGCAGTTGGCGAACTCGTTTCTCGCTTGATAGCCACCGGCGCACCGAGGGACACCCTAAGGGCCGTCTGCGACAGATTGGCGGACCTGGGTTGCGCAAACGCGAGCGGCTTGGCGAAGCGGTTGAACGAGTAACGCCAGTCCGCCGACTTCATGTGAGAGCAGGATCCGCCTGCAGACCCCCTGGGCACGGAGGCCGGTCACCCCTATCAAGGGGACAGCATCGGAGGTTCAGGCGGCGGGTGTGAGATACTTGGCGCGCAGGCGGTCGAGGAGCGCGTGATACCGCTCGTGGACTCCCGGCCCGATGCGCTCCTGCTCGATGCGCTCGAAGCCTTCCGCCAGTTTCGTGTGTTCATCCTCAGAGAGGTGTTGCTCGGCCATGCAGAAGAGGATGTTGTTCTCCTTCTCGATGTGCTCTGTGAGAAGTTGAGCGTATCCGTGCGCCGCCGATGCGAACGCCTGCCGAGCACTCTCATCACCCTCGCGAAGCCCTGGAAGCGCATCGCTCATCCGTCGGACGAACTCCCGCCCGTGTGTGTGCTCGGTCAGCATGACGCCGATCGGCCCGCCCTCCCGTGGGATTCCGACCTTTTCCAGAGCGGGGAAGAGCAGGTCCTCTTCCTTCCCGTGGTGGCATCGGTCCGCGAAAGTCTTGATGAAATCCACCAGGTTGTCGAGATCATCGACCTCCACCGCCCGGCCCGCCTCGAGATCCCCGGCCAGACGGTCGAGAACGGCGATCGCGACCTTGATTCCTTCGTGTTCGTCTCGTAGATCCTGGGTTGCGTATGTCATGCTCAGTTGTTACCCGGAAGAGACAGGAGCCACACTCGGAATGCGGAATTGCGAATGCGAAATGCGGATTCCCGGATGCTCTGGAGCTTCCGCTTTGGCACTCCAAAACACTCCACAACAGCGGATATTGCTTTTCGGATTGCCCTATGCTATAATCGCAGGCGTGCTCCGGCCTTGTCGGATAACCAGTAGCCTAGAGAGTTAAGCTCAAATGACCAACCGTAGGGTTACCACACTCGTCTTCCTTCTGTGTTCGCTGCTGTCGTGCGCCTGTTTTGCGGCGCCCAAAACGAAGATCGATCCCAAGCTTGCCAAGGTCTACCAGAGCCTCGCCGGGGACGTGAGGACCTCGAACCTCGCGAGCACAGTCGAACTGCTCGCCTCGAAGGGATCGCGCATCGCTGGCTATCCCGGATGCGAATCCGCCGGCGACTACATCCATCAGCAGTTCAAGAACATCGGCCTCAAGGACATCAAGCGCGAGCCGTTCTTCGCGACGGTGCCGGTCGATGTCAGCGCGTCCCTCAAAGTGAACGGCAAGTCGTACAAGCTTCATTCCGTCTGGCCCAATCTGGTGCGGACCTCCCAGCTCCCGAAGGCTGGCATGAGCGGCCCGCTCATGTACGCCGGCTCAGGGAAGCTCTCCGCGTTCGACGGCTATCCAGTCGACGGCAGCATCGTTCTGATGGATTTCAACTCCGGCTCGGAGTGGCTCAATGCACCGAGGCTCGGCGCGAAGGCGGTTGTATTCGTCGAGCCGGACACGACGATGCGCGGTGAGGCCGAAGCGAAGTTCATCTCGATCCCGATCTCGATCCCCCGCTACTGGATCTCGAAAGCCGACGCGGCATCTCTCCAGGCGCTCTGTGCGAAGGGGATGCCCAAGGTCACGCTCGCCTGCGAGTCCAAGTGGGAGCGCCTCCCGACCAGCAACATCACAGGGGTCATCCCCGGCAGCGATCCCAAGTTGCGCGATCAGATAATCGTCATCCAGGCATACTACGACGCGACCTCCGTCGTGCCGAGCCTCGCTCCCGGCGCAGAGAGCGCGTGCGGAATCGCCTCGCTGCTCGAACTGGCACGTGTGTACAAGAATCATCCGCCCGCCCGAACGATCTGGTTCATTGCGACGAGCGGGCACTTCCAGAGCCTCCAGGGGATGCGCGAGTACCTGGAGAAGCACCTTCCCGAGTTGCAGTCGCCCGGAGCAGGCGCGAGGATGGGCGCATGGTTCAGCCGATGGGTCCCCGGCATGAAGCATCGCACGGTTCACAAGCCGCCGCAGATCTACCTCATGGCCGGCCTCGACCTCTCGAGCCAGACGAAGGGCGTCGGCATCTTCTACAAGGGCTACTTCTACGATTTTCGAGAGGACATCCAGAACAAGTTTTCCGACATAGCGCGTGTCTGCCGCGAGAACTCCGAGAAGGTCGGCGCTGTCCTCGGCTTCGACTCGGCCAAGGCATTCGCGGACGGTGTGAACCCGATCGCGGGGAAGAACTGGCGGAACTTCATCCCCGGCAAGATCGCATGCGACGCGGAGGCATGGACACTCGCCGGCGCGCGCGGCATCTCGTTCATCAGCACCGATGACTCCCGCGCGATGGTGGACACCCCATTCGACACAGCGGACAAGGTCAACTTCGCGAACCTCGCCCAACAGACGAAGCTGCTCGCATGCCTGTTCAGCCACATTCTGAACGACACCAACGCTCCCGAGGCGGTCGATGTCTCCAAGTTCCCGATCACCGAGCCCTCGATCTTCTCCAGGATGACCCTCCAGGGCGGATTCGCGCGGATCGAGGGGCAGACGCTCATCCTGAACCTGAAGAAGGGCTTCATCCCGAACGATCCGGTGCTCGGCACGCTGGTCGTGATCCGGCACGTGTCCCTCAACAAGACGCTGATGGGCGTTCGCGGCAATATGATCGGGATGGTCGACGACGAGGCGCGGTTCGCCTTCCCCGGCGCGGCCCCTCTGACGGCCTACCAGGGCGCGGCTCGGATGACGAACGTCGCGGCGTATAAGCTCGACCCGGCGGACGGCGAGATCATCTACTCGCCGGACATGGGGATCTTCGGCGCGGACTACTATCCGACCGCCGTCACTGTGGCTTCGGGGATCAAGAATATCCCGATCGTGCTCTTCAAGTGCAAGGCGACTTCCGTCTTCGATCTGATCGACCCGCAGGCGCTCCGGACACTCCCGGCGATCGAGATCTACGACGGCGACACGAACGGGCGGCCGAGGATGTACGGCTTCTCGCTCGCGGTCCCGGAATGGCAGGTATCGCACGTCGAGGACGTGGCGGTCATCTTCACCATGCCGGAGACGCGCCTGAAGATCGTGATGGCGGCGGGACCGGCGGCGGTCAGGCTCGTGCTGATCAACTCGACCGAGAAGGAGCCCGAGGGCAACGGGTACCTCGTCGGCAATGGGAAGGCGATCACGAACACATCGCTCAAGGTCGCCAAGGACATGTGGAACCTCGATGAGTTCCGCATCAGCCGCTTGCGAAAGTACCGGATCATCAACGAGGGAATCGACCAACTTCATTCCCTCGCGAAGAGCGAGATCGGTATGGCCGAGAGAGACCTCGCGGCCATGCAGTACTCGACGTTCGATTCGCATTCGAGAGCCGCGTGGGGATATGAGGCACGAGCGTATCCTGACGTCCAGAAGACGGCGAAAGACGTAGTCAACGGAGTTCTATTCTACCTGGCGCTCCTCCTGCCGTTTTCGTACTTCTGCGAGAGGCTTTTCTTCGGATTCCCGGACCTGAAGCGCCAGATCGTCGGCGTGTTCATCGTCTTCGTGGCAATATTCATGCTGTTCAGGTACTTCCATCCGGCGTTCGACATCACGATGAATCCCGCGATTGTATTCATCGCGTTCATCATGCTGGCGCTCAGCGTGCTGGTCACGGTACTCGTTACCAACAAATTCGAGGAGCAGCTCAAGGCGCTCAACCGGAGCATGTCCGGCGTACACAAGGTGGACATCGGCCGCATGAGCATCGCGGCGGCGGCGTTCTCGCTCGGCGTGTCGAACATGAGACGCCGAAAAGCGAGGACGGTCCTCACGTGTATCACCCTCGTCCTGCTGACTTTCACGGTCCTGTCGTTCACCTCGATCGTGCAGACGATGCGCTTCAACAAGGTGCCCGCTCCCGGCAAGCCGGGGTACAACGGCCTGATGCTTCGGACCGCCATGTGGGAGCCGCTTCAGGAGCCGGCTGTCCGTCTGCTGAAGGACGAGTTCGGCGAGAGCAGGGCCGTCGCTCCGAGGGCATGGTTCTTCGGCGCGTTTCTCGGCGAGCAGACGTTCCTCACGCTCAAGCGCAATGACAAGACTTACGATGCCAAAGGCGCCGTCGGCCTCTCTCCGGACGAGGATCGAGTCACCGGCGTCAGCAGGGCGCTCATCGCCGGACGATGGTTCAACGATCAAGACACTTATTCCGTAGTCATTCCCGGCGCGATAGCGACTGCACTCGAGATCACCAAGGGCGATATCGGGAAAGCCAAGCTGACCTTCAGCGGCGTCGATTACACAGTCATCGGCATCATGGACAATGCCAAGGTCAAGGCAATCACGGATCTCGACAACGAGACGCTCACGCCGGTCGACTTCATCCTGATGAACAAGCTCACCTCACAGGGCAAGTCGATGGGCGAGGCGGGATTCCGCGAATACACGCACCTCGAGCCGGACACCACCTTCTTCGTCCCGTACCAGACGCTGATCAACCTCGGCGGCGAGATCCGCTCCATTGCGATCGACTTCGTGACCCCCACCGAGGTCAAGTCGGTGCTCGAGAAGCTGATGCCGAGACTCGGCCTCAACCTGTATGCGGGTCTGGATGAGCAAACATTCCGATTCAGCTCGATCGCCACTCAGTCCGGCAAAGGATTCGGCGCAGTGTTCATCCCGATCCTGATCGCGGCATTGATTGTTCTGAACACGATGCTCGGATCGGTCTACGAGCGCATAAAGGAGATACACATCTTCAGCTCGCTAGGCCTGGCGCCGAATCACATCGCCATGCTCTTCATCGCAGAGGCGTTGGTCTATGCGATCCTCGGCGCGGTCGCCGGATACCTGATCGGGCAGATAGCATCAAAGATAATATATACGTTCGGCTTGCTCCCGGGGCTCTATCTCAACTTCAGCTCGCTCTCGGCGGTGCTCTCGACGCTGATCGTCGTCGCCGTAGTGCTTCTCTCAACGATCTACCCGGCGAGGAAAGCATCCGAGGTCGCGACCCCCGCCATCGAGCGCAGTTGGAAGGTGCCGGACCCCGTGGGCGACATCTGGCAGATCAAGCTGCCGTTCGCGGTCACCGGCGAGCAGGCCATGGGCGTCACGAGCTTCATATCCGAGTGGTTTGGGGCGTATGAGGAGTACTCAGTCGGCGATTTCGTGACGCAGGATGTCAAGACCTCACTGCGTGAAACGGACTTCGGGGACGCGCATCGCGTCCAGTGCCGAGCGTGGCTGGCCCCGTTCGATCTCGGAGTCAGCCAGTATGTCACGCTGGAGACGGTGCCGACCGTGATGGAAGATGTCTACGAGGTTCAACTGATCATCAACCGCGAGAGCGGTGACATATCGAACTGGAAACGAGTGAACCGCAGGTTCCTCAACACTCTTCGGAAGCAGTTCCTGATCTGGCGGACGTTGAGGGCCGAGGAGCGCGACAAGTATCTGGCAGGCGGTCAGGCCGGTTCACCATCAGCCGGCGCGAGTGTCGCCGTAGAGCCGGGCCCGGCAGGATAGGGGGGAAGACGCAGATTTGGCTACTGAAACAGATGCCATGGAAAACGTCAGGGAACGCATAGAGGAGGGGACGGACACCGGCGAACCGACAAAGTTCGAAGACGGGTTCACTATCAAGACCGTCATCGGTGCGCTCTTCGTCGTCCTCTTCATGCTGCCCGGAGCGCTCTACCTGGGACTGGTCGCGGGTCAGGACCTTGGCCCGGCGGCGCAGTGGGTCACCATCGTGCTATTCGCCGAGGTCGCCCGGCGATCTTTCGTGCCTCTCAAGCGACAGGAGATCTACATCCTCTGGTACGTCGCAGGCGCGCTGGCGCACCTCACGTTGGCCGATAGGGGACTCTCCGGCGGAGCATTCAGCGGCCTGATATGGAACCAATACTTTGTCCAATCCCCTCAGGCCCAGTCGCTCGTGAACGAGATTCCTCGATGGGTCGTCCCCGCTCCCGGCAGCCGCGCGCTCATCGAGCGGACGTTCTTGGACTCCGCGTGGGTGGTCCCCATCCTGCTCCTGGTGGTCTACGAGATTCTCGGGCGACTGAACTGGATCGGTCTGGGATACGTCCTATTCCGCATCACGTCGGACACGGAGCGACTGCCCTTCCCGATGGCGCCCGTCGCGGCGTCCGGGGCGACCGCCCTGGCGGAGGCGTCATCCAAGGAGGAGTCGTGGAGGTGGCAGGTCTTCTCCATCGGCACGATGGTCGGTCTGGTCTTCGGGTTCTTCTATCTCGCTGTGCCGATCTTCACGGGGGTGGTCCTCAGTAAACCGCTGATGATCATACCGATTCCGTTCATAGATTTCACGCGCAACACCGAGACTATCCTGCCGGGCGCGCCAACGGGAATCAGCGGCGACCTCGGCAACATACTGATCGGCTTCGTGATTCCATTCGAGATCATGGCCGGGCAGGTGATTACGTCGATAGCCTGTCAGGTCATCGGAAACCCGATACTCCAGAAACAGGGCTTGCTGCCCACGTGGCGGTACGGCATGGGCACGATCGAGACCAACCTCTCGACCAGCATCGACTTCTGGTTGAGTGTCGGCATCGGCGTTGGCGTTGCTGTCGGGATCATCGGCATCGTCAGCGTGGTAGTCGGCGCCAGAAAGGCTCAACGGGCGATGAGGGAGCGACGGACGGCGGCGTATACCATCCCCGCAGGGCGCGGTGATTTCCCAATCCAGCTCGCGATCGGCGCATGGCTCTTTGCGACGGTTTCGTACATCGTGATCGCACATAGACTGGTGCCGGCATTCCCGCTGATATTCCTCATCGGCTTCGGCCTCTTCTACTCGCCGCTGATGTCCTACATATCGGCGAGAATGATCGGTCTGACCGGCGGCGGTGTCGGCTTCCCGTTTGTGAAGGAGGCCGTTGTCATCAAGAGCGGCTACCAGAAGGCGGATATCTGGTTCGCCCCGATCCCGATGTACGATATGGGTGGGGCCGCCCAGAGGTTCCGCGAGATCGAGCTGACCGGCACCAAATTCACGAGCATTCTCAAGGCGGAACTCTTCATGGTCCCGGTCATGCTGATATCGAGTTTCCTGTACTGGGCGTTCTTCTGGCACACAAGCCCGGTCCCGTCGCCGCAGTTCCCATTCGCGCAGAAGTTCTGGCCTCTGCACGCGACGATGCAGAGCATCTGGATGACGGCGAACAAGCCTGGAGGAAGTAACTTCTTTATGCAGGCGCTGAAGCCCAACATAGCCGTATATGGAGGCCTGGCGACTTTCGGACTGCTCGGAGCGACAGCGGCGCTCAAACTGCCGATTCTGTACTTCTATGGAATGGCGAGCGGTGTCGGAGCAATCCCACACGGCGTCATCCCGAGGTTCGCCGGAGCGCTCCTCGGGCGTTACTACTTCGCGAGGCGGTTCGGCCTGGAGAACTGGCAGAAATACACCCCGGTGCTGCTCGCCGGGTTCTTCTGTGGGATGGGCCTGATGGGGATGAGTTCCATCGCACTCGCGCTCATATCGAAGTCGGTATCGTACCTGCCCTACTAGCACTTTGACATCGGGCCTTGAAGCCTATAAAATACAAGTATGAGCAAAAACAACCCGCACGCCCTGGTAGCATGGCAGGGGGTCACCATCGAGGCCCCGGCTGATTGGAGCCTCGCATCGATCAGTGGTGACGAGAAGTCCGGCTACTACCGGGTCTCCAGTCCCGGCACGGCGGCCGTCGAGGTTCGGTGGTCCGAGGCATCAGAGAAGGTCGACCTCGCCTCCAAGCTGGACACCTACCTGAGAGACCTCGAGCGCAAGTCTCGCAAGCAGCGGCTCGACTTCCAGAGCAAGGTTCGAGAGAAGGACGGGGACCTGCTCTTCACCTGGCGCGCCGACCGCAAGGCCGAGGGACGCCTCTATCGGTGTTCCGAGTGCAAGCGCGCGGTGATTGTGCAGGTCAGCGGAGTGCCGGGCGATCCGGTCTCGGCAGTCGCATCATTCGTGCTGCCCTCCGTAAGGGACCATGCCGAGGGCGGGTGGCGCACCTGGGCGATGTACGACCTGCAGGCGGATGTGCCTCAGGGGTACAGGCTCGAGAAGCACAAGTTGATGTCGGGGTACCTACAGCTTCAGTTTCGAAAGGGAAGCTGCCAGCTCATCATCGAGCGCTGGGGTCTTGCCAATATCGCTCTGAAGAAGGCGACCTTGGCCGAGTGGTTCCGCCAGCGGATGCGCACCGACCTGACCGGTTTTGCGTATAAAGTAGAGGACCTGACCGACGAGCCGGAGCCCGCGGTTCAGGCGATCGGGCGAAGGTCGGGAATCCTGGGGATCTACCGGACCATCGGGGATCTGACCAAGCTCCGCGTGCCGGCGATGAGGCTCGATACATACGCCTGGGTGTGCGAGGAATCGAACAAGATCTACGCCGCGCAGAGCATGCATACGGCGAAGGAACGCATCCTGGAAGACGTGATAGCAAGAGTAGAGTGCCACTGACATGGGTGCGGTTTACAATATAGTCTCGCAGTACGTGCCGTTCATACGAAAGAAGCCGGTCGTCGACCGGGAGAAGGCGCTGAGGGCGATTCCTATTCGCCATCCGCAGGTGCGGTTCGAGCGCAACGAGGAGGGCGACATCTGCCTGTACCTCCCCCGGCGCAAGGATCGGTTCGCCCGGGCACTGATGTTCATATTTCGAGCCCCGCCCGAGAAGGAGATCGTGCTTGACGAGGTCGGCTCGGATGTCTGGGATCTGTGCGACGGTGAAAACACTGTCGAGGCGATCGTAAGTGCTGTCGCGAAGAAGTACAAGATCACACGGAGGGAATGCGAAACCTCCATCGGCGTATACCTGAAGACTCTCGGCGAGCGCCACCTCGTCGGATTGCGGATGGCCAGTCGTCCCGAGGCTCGGAAGCCCGAAGCGTCGCCGATTCGGCCGCGAAAGATACGAAGAAGACAATGAACAATACCAATGGAAGTGAAGCTGTCGGCCGGCAGGTCCAACTGCCGCTGAAGAAGGCTTTCGAGATCAGCCTGAGGAGCATCAAGATCAGGTTCTGGCGGTCGATGATCACGGCCGGGGGGATCATGCTCGGGATCGCGTTCCTCACATCGGTGCTGACGACGACGCTGATCCAGTCGCATTTGCCGGATGCCGCGATGGATGCGAAAGCGCTCCAGGCCGCACAGAACCGTCAGATTTGGCTTGTCATCATGTCGCTGCTCGTGTGTACCGTCGGCATCACCAATTCGATGCTGATGTCGGTAACCGAGCGCTACAAGGAGATCGGGACGATGAAGTGCCTCGGAGCGCTCGACAGCTTTGTCGTGGAGCTGTTCATTCTGGAATCCGGCATGCTGGGAGTCATCTCATCGTTCATCGGGTGGTCCATCGGCGCCGGGGGCATCCTGCTGCTGGCGATCGGCGGCCATGGGGTGGCGATCGTTGGCAAGATCGGGATCCTTCCGATCCTCGGCACGCTTGGAATTGCGATGCTCGTTGGGGTCAGTCTCACGATGATCGCGACGATTGCGCCCGCCGTCCGAGCGGCCAAGATGCCACCCGCCATGGCACTCAGGGCGGAGATCTAGAGACAAATCAGAAATTCGAAGCTCGAAATTCGAAACAAACCGCAAATCAGGAGAACTGCGAAAGAAGCAAACGGTTGTTTTCCCGCATTTTCGGATTCCGGTGATTGCTTCTTTGTTTCGAGTTTCGATATTCGTGCTTCGAATTTCCAGAGGGTGAAAAACAATGTCGGCAAACGAATATGTAGTCAGAACGAAGGACGTTGCCAAGGAATTCACCATGGGCGACCAAGTCCTGCGCGCGCTCGATGGAGTGCATCTGGACATCCGCCGAGGTGAATACATATCCATCATGGGCCCGTCCGGCTCCGGGAAGTCCACGCTCTTCAATATGATCGGTGGGCTGGACAAGCCGAGCGAGGGCTCGGTCTTCATCAACGATGTCGACATGGCACAGCTCGACGCGCAGGAACTTGCGTACCTGCGCTGCCGCACCATCGGCTACATATTCCAGTCGTTCAACCTGATCCCCGTCATGACCGCGCTGGAGAACGTCACCCTCCCGATGATCTTTGCCGGCACACCCACCGAGGAGGCCAGCGAGAAAGGCATGGGACTCCTGAAGTTGGTCGGTCTCGGCGATCGGTTGTTCCACAAGCCGACCGAGCTTTCCGGCGGGCAGCAGCAGCGTGTGGCCATCGCCCGGTCGTTCGCCAACGACCCCGCGATCATCCTTGCCGACGAGCCCACGGGTAACCTCGACCTCAAGACCGGCAAGGACATCATCCTGCTGCTGAAAGAACTCAACAAGATTCGCGGCGTCACAATCATTTCCGCGACCCACGACCTGAAAATGGTTGATGTCTCTGACCGCGTCGTATGGATTCGCGATGGTAAGATCGAGCGAATCGAAGAGCGCTCTGACCTCGACCTGAAGGTCGGCGAGATGGAAGGCGTCGACGAGTAGCCGAGTAAAATCCTGCAGTGGCGGTGCCCGTGCCGGCCTGCATCCGCCGTTTACCGACACATCATGCAGAACGCAAGGGCGATGGAGACATTCTCCGTCGCCCTATTGTTATTCTGCCAACCTGGTATTTGTACCTGATTGTTGCCCAGAGTCTTGACGGGAGGCGAAACTTAACGTAGAATCGAAGCAGGAGATCAGGCGATCAGCGATTCTACGGGATCGCCGTCTGACTCCGAATACTACGCGAAGGGCCGGAAGTAATGACTAAGAACCAATCGCTGATGCGGCTTTCCATAGCTCTCATGATCGCGGTACTTGCCGTGTGTTGCATGGGTACTGCCAGGGCCGATGAATACCGAGCTTTGTGGGTTGACGCGTGGGGAAACGGTTTCCTCAGCCAGTCGCAGGTCGACGCTCTCCTCGGCGTCGTTGGTAGTGCGACGAACAGGGGGACCATTCGAGACGCGAACTGCAACATGGTGATCGTGCAGGTACGGCGGCGCGCCGATGTCTGCTACCCCTCCGGCATGGGCGAGCCATATTTCTCCGGCCTGAGTCCCTCCAACTTCAATGCACTGCAGGCGATGATCAACGCCGCGCACGACACCACCGGCGGCAAGCAGCGGATCGAGGTCCACTGCTGGATGATCCCCTTCCGGAACGGCGGGAATTCTGTATATCAGGCCCACAACGACACACCAACCGGGAGCCTTACCAATCTCGATAACTATTGGCCCACGCGCAACTCGTCCGGCGCAGAGGTTGATGGGGGCGCATTCGACCCGGGCCATCCCAAGTGCGAGGAGTACCTGACTGACGTTTTTCTGGACGTGGCCACCAACTTCGACGTTGACGGAATACATTACGACTACATCCGCTTCACGGGGAGCACCGAGGGATATAACCCCACGAGCGTAGCCAGGTACAACGCGCGCTATGGCCTCACCGGGCAGCCGGCGTCGACAAACGAGCAGTGGAAGCAGTGGCGCCGCGATCAGGTGACTGCGTTCGTTCGCAGAGTCTACGCCAAAGTGCAGGCCGTCGCGCCGAACGTGAGGGTATCGGGCTCGTTCGTCACATGGAATCCCTCACCGGCAGCTTCGACCAGGGCTGCCTTCCAGGGCACTCGGCCTTACTATGACGTCTTCTCCGATTGGGACGCCTGGATGGAAGAAGGCATCGTGGACATGGCCGTCCCGATGACGTACTACGACCTGGCGCTTCTGCCGAACGACTACGTAAGATGGATCAACTTCGAGAAGGACCGCAAGTTCAACCGGCACATGATCATAGGCCCGGGGATCTACCATAACGTCGCCATGCAGGATGCGCTGACGGAGCTTCTGATGACGCGCACGCCCTCACCCGCCGGCAACTACGCGCAGGGATGGGCCGGTTACTCGTACCGCGTTCCCTGGACCGGCGGTACGTGGCCGGAGTTTGCTCCGTATCTGGTAGCGCAAGTGACCCCGACGCCGGACAACATCCCGACTATGCCATGGAAGACAAGTCCCACCAAGGGACACATGAGCGGAACGGTGACGTACACGAACGGCGCATGGGCGGACGGCGCGACGGCGAGCATCACGGGCACTGAGAGCCGGACGATGACCTGCGACGGCACAGGGTTCTTCGCATTCATCGATGTCACCCCGGGTCCGTACACCCTGACGATCAGCAAGGCAGGGTATCCGAATATTCAGGTACCGGTGACCGTAGCGATTGGCGCAGTGACGGGGAACATGTATGTTACCGACGTGGTGATGTCCGAGTCCGATCCCACTCCGGTCATATCGAACGTTGGGGCAACGGGTGTGACAAACGGCTCCGCAACGATCAACTGGACGACCGACTTGGCCTCATCGAGCCAAGTCGAGTATGGGACGACTACCGCCTACGGAATGCTGACTACGCTCGACAGCACACCGGTGACATCCCATTCGGTGGGGCTCTCCGGGCTGGCTCAGAATCAGACCCATCACTACCGGGTCCTCTCCGCCAACGCGAACGGCACATCGACGTCCAACGACTACACATTCACGACCCTCGGCCCTCCGACCATTACCAGCGGGCCCCTGGTCATTCCTACTCAGACGACGGCGACGATCACGTGGACCACGAACTCCGCGGCGAGTGGGCTGGTCAACTACGGGGCGACATCGTCATACGGAAGCCAGGTTGTCGATCCCAACTCGAGCACGACATCACACTCCGTGACGATCACAGGACTGACGGCCTCGACGCCGTACCACTATCAGTGTGTTAGCGCGAACGCCTACGGAAGCGTCCAGACGACGGACAACACGTTCACGACCTCGTCCACAACGCCTGATGTCATCGTGGATAACACCGATCCGGGGTGGACCAATACATCTCCGGGCGGCAACACCTGGTCCGCCGGGTCGGCTGCCGGCGTGCCTAAGATCGGGAGCAACTACCTGTACCGCGCTGGAGATGCATCGCTTACCGAGTCGAGCATTACCAGGAAGTGCCGTTGGACACCGAGCTTGCCCACAGCAGGCACCTATGATGTCTATGCGTATTACCAGAAGGGCACAAACCGGAATACCGCCGCGCCCTACAAGGTGTACTACAACGGCGGCAACGCCACCAGTGTTCAGAACCAGTACCAGACGGAACCGAACGGGGGCGCATGGTTCCTGATCGGGCAGGATCTTCCGTTCGCGGCGGGAAGCGCAGGGTACGTCGAACTGACGACTTGTTCGATGGACACCAGGTATGTCAGCGCCGATGCCGCCAAGTGGGTATACAAGGCCGCTGCCGATTCGACCGCTCCTGTCATGATCTCGGTCACCGACGACATGTACACTACGTCTGCGACGAGCCTGCAGGCATCGTGGAGTGCGTCCGATCCCGAGAGTGCTATCACCCGCTACGATTATGCGGTTGGATCATCGGCCGGGTTGATCGATGTCAAGGGCTGGACGAACGCCGGCACTTCGACTTCCGCCACGATCACGGGCCCGAGTTTCGCGGTGGGGTCCACCTACTACATCTCGGTACGCGCCGTGAACACCTGGGGACTCGTCTCCCTGCCCATGGCCTCCACAGGAGTCACAGTGGCACGGACCGTGGCGAACATCGCAGATGCAAAGGGCTTCGCGAATACCACGCCGGTCTGCATTCCGCTTACCGTCGTGAGCGCCAAGTTCCCGACGGCGTTCTACATGCAGGACGCCGAGCCGCGCATCGGGCATCCGAGTGGAGTCGGCTTCCGGCCTCTCGCAGGACGATACCGTCCTGGTGTACGGACGACTCGGCCTCGTAAACGGATGCGAGAGAGCCCTGCTGAACTGCAAGATCATACCGGGCGCGCCTGGAGATCCCGTTGAGCCGTTCCTGATCAATGCGAGGGCGGCCGGCGGCGAGCCGTTTGGAGGCTACACACCCGGAATCACCGGCGGGAACGGCCTGAACAATGTCGGAATGCTGGTCGTGATGGCGGGTTCGGTGACCGCGCTGACCTCCGATGGGTTCTACCTGCAGGACGGATCCGGCTTGCAGGATGATTCCGCCAACGCCGGTATCAAGGTCTGGACCGGCGCACCCGACTCCGCATCCCAGAACGACATTGTGATCGTCACGGGTATTGTCTCCTGCAGGGTCGGCACGGGTGGCGTGATCTACCCGATGATCCTTGCCAGGGACATCCTGCCCCGGTAGCCCGTTCCTATCAGCCCTGAAACCAAGATGCCAGGCATCGCATTCGCGATGCCTGGCGTTTTGCTTTTGTACCCCAAACAGCTGCACAGGTCAAAGGAATTCCAACTCCAACGTCGAACAGGCTGACTATGAACGCAACTGTGCAGCCGTTCACTCAGGGACAATACTGCGTCATCGATCCCGGTGTCACCATCGGTGAGGGCACACGTCTGGGGAACTTCGTCCTCATCCGGGCCGACACGTCGATAGGGCAGGGATGCACGATCGGGTCCTACGTGGACATCGAAGGCGAAGTCTCCATCGGCAGTCTCGTCTCCCTGCAGAGCGCCGGTTATATCACGCGTGGGGTGATCATCGAGGATGAGGTATTCTGCGGCCCGCGCGTCATTACCATGAACGACAAGCGCATGACGTACCGACGCGCGAACCTCACTTTCGAGCGCAACGCGCCCCGCATTCTGCGCGCGGCAAGAGTGGGCGGCGGCAGTGTGCTCCTGCCTGGAGTCACCATCGGCGAGAATGCACTGGTGGGCGCCGGCTCAGTCGTCACCAAAGACGTGCCGGACTATGCCATTGTCTTCGGCAATCCGGCGCGGATAGTCGGAACCGTGCGGACGGAGGATCGGCTGTGATTGATACAGACAAGCTCATCATAAACGCGGCCATCACAGGTTGCGTACTCGGCAAACACCACACTCCCCATCTGCCGATCACTGTATCGGAGATCGTCGAATGCGCCCAGCGCGTACAGGATGCCGGAGCGTCCATCGTGCACCTGCACGCGCGGACCGCGGATGGGTCGCCGTCTTATGACGAGGACGCATACTGCGAACTCGTGGACCGCGTGCGGCGGGCATGCGATGATATGATCGTCTGCGTTTCCCTGAGCGGACGGCACGTCGAGGACCTCGACAGGCGGGCGGCGGCGTTGGCGTCGCGGCCCGATATGGCGAGTCTCACGATTGGGTCACTGAACTTTGCCACCCAGCCCAGTGTCAACTCACCCGACACGATCCGTGGGCTGGCCGAGCGCACTCTCGCAGCGGGAGCAGTACCGGAACTCGAGGTGTTCGAGGCCGGGTTTATCAACTACGCCTCTTTCCTGATCAAGAAATCGGTGCTGCGCCCTCCCTACTACTTCAACATCATCCTGGGCTCGCTGGGCGCGGCCCCGCTTGATCTGTTAGGTCTGGGGCACATGGTCAGTCTTCTGCCGACCGGCTCGACGTGGGCGGTCGGCGGCCTGGGCCAGTATCAGTTGGACGCTAACGTGATGTCCATCTCGGCAGGAGGCCACGTTCGCGTCGGGCTCGAGGACTGCATACACTACGACAGGGAGCGCACTCAACTCGCCGATAATGTTCAGCTTATCAGTCGGATCGCGCGGATCGCCCGTGAAATGGGCAGAGAGCCGGCCACTCCCGCCGAGGCCAGGAGGATCATCGGGCTCGATACGTCAGTTCCGCCGGACGCCGAAAGAAGGTTGGAGTTTGCGCGTCCTGATCACTAACTACTGCCTGATTTCGCGCACCGGCACCGAACTGTACGTCCGCGACCTCGCGCTGGAACTTCGACGCCAGGGACACACGCCGGCCGTGTATTCATCGTGGTTGGGGGAAACTGCTGAGGAATTGCTGGCGGCGGGCATTCCCGTGACGGATTCGCTCGATCGGCTCGATTTCGAGCCTGATGTCATCCACGGCCACCACCGGCATGAGACGCTGTCGGCCGTCCTCCGTTTTCCATCCGCTCCGGCGCTGTTCATCTGCCACTCTCATACGCGGTGGACCGACAAGCCGCCGTTTCACTCGCGCATTCTCCGATACTTCGGGGTCAGCGGGATGTACATCGAGCGACTCCGCGCTCTGGGGGTTCCGAGCGACAAGATCGGTCGGTTGTACAACTTCGTCGATCTGGAGCGATTCCGTCCTCGCCCGCCCCTGCCCGCAACTCCTCGCCGCGCGCTCATCTTCAGCAACTATGCCACCAATGAGACCTATGTGCCTGCCGTTGCCGAAGCATGCAGGCGAGCGGGGATCGAGCTATCGGTGGCCGGAAGTGGCGTAGGGAACCCGGTTGAGCGGCCTGAGGAGATCCTGGGGCAGTATGACATGGTTTTCGCCAAAGCCAAGGCGGCAATCGAAGCCATGGCCGTCGGAAACGCCGTGATACTCTGCGACCTTGGCGGTGTGGGGCCGATGGTTACATCGTCGAACTTCGAGCGCTTGCGGCCATTGAACTTCGGCTTCCAGGCGCTCACCGAGACGCACACGCCGGAAAACGTATTGCATCAGATCGAGCACTATGATGCAGAGGACGCGGCGAAGGTCAGCGAGCAACTCCGGTCATGCGCGGGGTTGAGCCATGCAGTCGCGGAACTCACCGGCATCTATCAGCAGATGATTGACGAATACCAGGCGCAAGGTCCTCTTCCCGGTCGCCTTCGAGACATCGGAGCGTCGGCTCTGGAAGCGCGATTCCGCCTCACCTACGGCGCGCTGCGATTGTGGCGATCCATCCCGCAGGAGAAGCGCCAGGCCATGCAGAATCACTGGGGGATTGGTGCGGTAAAGCGCGGAATCCAACTCATGCTTTGCGGCCGTGCAAGATAGCAGCGACACACTTTCTTGTGCAGTTGTTTCCGACAGTGGCCTCTTGGGGAGCGGAGCGCAGCACGGCCAGATTCTTCGCGCCGCTCCTTCGAAAATAGCCGACCATCGGCTGTTTTCATCTATAGTGGTGTCCCGAGGGGACATGCCGGATTCCTAAGAAAACACCGATCCCCTGGCCGATCTCCAGACGACTCCGTCGTCGACCGCCGCAGATCGACGACGGAGTCGTCTGGAGATCGGTATTCTCTTTCTGAAACAACCGCGTTCCGCGCGGTAACCTGCTCAGAAGGACATTCGCTGAGCTGTTCCGGCGCGGATTTGACACTCCGTTAACGGAGGTGTATAATTCCAGTGGCCCTGCCGGCGGATACGCCGGTCCTTCCGTTTTCCATGCTTGCTTCACAGGGCCGGCGCCTTCGGAAAATGATCTCTTCTCCGGCGAGCAACTCGTCGGAGTGATATATTGAATGTTCGACGAACTTGATAAGATACTTCCGCGCGTCACCAAGCCCGCGCGGTACACAGGTGGCGAATATAACGCTGTGGTGAAAGACCATGCCTCAGTGCAGGTCAAATTCGCCCTGGCGTTCCCCGATACCTACGAGATCGGCATGTCGAATCTCGGAGTCCGCATCCTCTACCACACGCTCAACAAGCGAGACGACACCGCCGCCGAGCGAGTCTTCGCCCCATGGACTGACATGGAGGACGAGATGCGGCGGAACGAGATCCCGCTTTTCAGCATCGAAACCCGCACGCCGCTCCGCGAGTTCGACATCATCGGCTTCTCCCTCGGCTATGAGATGGCGTACACCACGATGGTGAATATGCTCGATCTCGCCGGGTTGCCGGTCCGCTCATCCGAGCGCGATGACCAGTTGCCGCTCGTGATCGCCGGTGGATGCTGCACCGTCAACCCCGAGCCGATCGCGGAGTTCATCGACGCGTTCGTCATTGGCGAGGGCGAGGAGATCGTCCACGAGATCATCGACCTCGTGAAGGAGCACAAGTCCGAGGGCAAGGCGTCCCTGCTGCGGCGACTGTCACAGGTCCAAGGCGTATACGTTCCCAGCTTCTACGATGTCTCCTACAACGACGACGGCACGATCCGCGAAGTCACCCCGCGCGACGCCGATGTCCCGAAGGTCGTCACGCGTCGCCTCATCTGGGACTTCGAACACGCGGATTTCCCGGACAGGCCCGTGATGCCGTTCATCGAGACGGTGCATGACCGCATCGCCCTGGAGATCATGCGCGGGTGCTCTCGTGGATGTCGGTTCTGTCAGGCAGGCACAGTCTACCGCCCGGTCCGCGAGCGCTCGAAACAGAAGCTGATGGAAACCGCGGAGGCGCTCGTCGAGAACACAGGCTACGACGAGATTGCGCTCATGTCCCTCTCCGCCACCGATCACAGCGAGATCAGCGGTCTTGTGGCCGACATCATCAAGACATACGAGCCCCAAAGGATCGGGGTGTCGCTCCCGTCGATCCGAGTCGATGCGCCGTGCGTCGACCTCGCCGCCGAGATACAGAAGGTGCGGAAGAGCGGGCTGACACTCGCGCCGGAAGCCGGCACTCAGCGGATGCGCGATGTGATCAACAAGAACGTGACCGAGGAGGATCTCTTCAGCGCGGTCAGTGAGGCGTTCAAGTGCGGTTGGCAGACCGTCAAGCTCTACTTCATGATCGGCCTCCCGACCGAGACCGAGGAGGACCTGCGCGGGATCGCCCGGCTCGCGATGAAGGTCACTCAGATCGGGCGTCAAGTCATGGGCCGGAAGCCGACTGTGAACGTCAGCGTCGCCTCGTTCGTCCCGAAGCCGCATACGCCGTTTCAGTGGCGTGCACAGGATACTGTCGAGGAACTCGAGAGAAAGCAGACGCTCGTCCGATACGCGATCACCGATCGTGCCGTCAAGGTTAGCTGGCACGATTCGAAGACCAGCATGCTCGAGGGAGTCCTCGCTCGAGGTGACCGCAGGGTGGGGGATGTCATCTATCGCGCCTGGCAGAACGGCAGCCGGTTCGATGCATGGCACGAGCATTTCAACTACCAGGCGTGGCTCGACGCCTTCCGGGAGGCCGGAATCGATCCGTCCTTCTATGCGAGCCGCACGAGAAGCTACGATGAGGTCCTCCCGTGGGATCATATCGACTGCGGCGTGACAAAGGCGTTCCTCCGGGCCGAGAATGAGCGCGCCGAGAAGGGCGATACAACCGCCGACTGCCGGCTGGATAGATGTTCCGGCTGTGGACTGACAAGGCTTCTGCCGCCGTCACCGGAGTACAACTCCGGTGACAACATGTCAGGATGCGGTGACAACACCTTAGGTACCGGTGACAACATTCTCAAAGACCGTTGTCACCGGAGTTGTACTCCGGTGACCAAGACTCCTCGTTGTCACCGGAGTTGTACTCCGGTGACGGTCACGGGGGAATGATGTTCCGTGTCCTGCTGCGGCTTAAGAAAGGTGAGCAGATCAAGTACATCGCTCATCTTGATCTCATGCGCGCGTTCGAGCATGCTCTTCGGCGGGCGCGCATACCGGTGCTCTACTCGTCGGGGTTCAACCCGAGGCCGAAGATGCACTTCGGCGGGGCGATCGGCGTCGGGGTTACCAGCGATGACGAGCGGATCGTGCTCGATTTGGAGTGCGATGGCTCGACATCGCTTTCGGCGAACGGCGTCGAGCCGCCCGAGACCAAAGCGATGTCAAGCCATCGCACTCCAAAGGAGATCATGGCCCGGCTGAACCGTGTGATGCCCGTGGGGATGGAGATCCTCGAGGCGGCGGACGTGCCGGAGGGGACGAAACCACTCGGCGCTCTCAATGCGGCGGAGTACCGGATCGGACTGCGCTGTCCGGCGGATCCGCAGACGGTCCGGTCCGCAGTGGACGAACTGATGGCTGCGGATGAGATCAAAGTCGTCCGGAAGCGCGACGAGTCGAAAGAGATAGATATCCGCCGCCATATCCTGGGGATCGAAGTCGACGAATGCGCAATGGGTAAGCTGGTGCTGACTGCCCGACTCATGGCAGGCAGTTCCGGTGGCGCGAGGCCTCAGGACCTCGTCCAGGCGCTCGCAGACCGCCTTCCCGGTTTGGAAGTGGACACTGTTCACAAGGTCAGACAGTACGCAGTCTGACCAGGAGTGCGGGATTCCGCATTCCGCATTCGCAATACCGCATTCGAGAAAGGAGGTGAAACAATGTCAAAAGAAATCGTAGTAAACGTCGGTACCCGCGAAACGAGAATGGCGCTCATCGACGCCGGGAAGCTCGTCGAGCTTCACGTCGAGCGCGAGGAGCGGGTCGCCGGCAGTGTATACAAGTGCAGAGTCGCGAACGTGCTTCCCGGAATGGATGCCGCGTTCGTCGATATCGGGCTGGAGCGCAATGCCTTCCTGTATGCGGGCGACGTCCTTCCCGAAGCCGGCGAGGAGTTCCCCGCCACGAAGAAGGAACCTCAGAGGTCCGTGAACATCAAGGACCTGCTCAAGGTCGGTCAGGAGTTGGTCGTCCAGGTAGTCAAAGGCCCGCGCGGAACCAAAGGCGCGCGCGTATCAACGAGGATATCGCTCCCCGGCAGGTACCTGGTCCTCATGCCCGATGCCGACAACATCGGAATCTCGCGCAAGATAGATGACCCCGCGGAGCGCGACCGCCTGAAGAAGATCGCCGACAAGATCAAGCCGCCGAACTGCGGCATGATTGTTCGGACCGAGGCTGAGGGCAGGGGCGACCGCGAACTCCGCGCGGATGTGGAGTTCCTCACGCGCATGATGTCGCAGATCCAGGAGAAGGCCAAGGTTACCTCGGCCCCTGGAGTCGTCCATCAGGACCTCAGCCTGGTATTCAAGACCATACGCGACGTGTTCGGCGCGAACATCCAGCGGATGTTCATAGACTCGCCGACCGAGTATGACAAGGCCATGGATGTGGTCCATCTCATGTCGCCGAAGCTCAAATCGCGACTGCTGCTGTATGATGATTCCGAACCGATCTTCGAGCACTTCAGCATCGAGACAGAGATCGACCGGTTGCTCAAACGCAAAGTTTGGCTCAAGTCCGGTGGCCACCTCACCATTGATGAGACCGAAGCACTGACCACCATTGACGTAAACACCGGTAAGTTCATCGGCAGCACGAGTCTGTCCGATACGATCCTGAAGACGAACCTCGATGCCGCCGGGGAGATCGCACGGCAGCTAAGGCTGCGCGATATCGGCGGGATCATCATCATCGACTTCATCGATATGTCGAGCGCGAGAGACCGCTCGCACGTCGTGAACGCGCTCGATCGCGCCCTCAAGAAGGACCGCACGCGGACCAAGATCTCGAATATCAGCCCGCTCGGACTGATCGAGATGACCCGCAAACGGACCGGAGAGACCATCTCCGAGTTGATCAGCGAGGCGTGTCCGTACTGCCAGGGACGAGGAAGCATCCTGTCCCCGGAGTCGGTGAGCATCAATGTCGAGCGCGAGCTGATGCAGAAGTCCGCTGAGGTCGACGATGAGGCGTTCCTCATCACAGTCAACCCCGAGGTCGCGGAGTTCCTGATCGGCCCTCGCGGAGAGACGGTCAAGCTGATCGAGGAGCAGATCAGGCGCGCCGTCTACGTGCGGAGCAGCCACGATCAGCACATCGAGAAGTACGAGATACAGCCCGGCGACCTTCAGGAGATCGAGAAGCAGATGCTTCCGTTCCAGAGGTCGCAGATCGTGGAGTGCGAGGTCGTGCGCAACCCGTTCGTCAGCCTGCCGAGGGCGGCGGCGTGGGCGGACGGCTACATGGTGGACCTCGCAAACGGCGGGAAGTTCATCGGCCAGAAGGTCAAGGCCCGGCTGATAAGCGTCTCCCGCTCATACGCGGAGGGCGACGTCCTCAACCCGGTCAAAGCGCCCGGCGAGCGACCGCCCGCCCCGCGCGAGAAAGCCGAGCCGCGTCCGAGAGGCGATCGCCGCCCGAGAGGCGACGACCGCCCGAGACGCGACGAACGCTCCGCCGGCTGATAGATGTCCCCCTTACGAAGGGGGACCGGCCTCCGGGCACTCACGATGTCCCCCTTACGAAGGGGGACCGGCCTCCGGGCCGAGGGGGTTTCGTCCCCGACGTGTCCGACCAGAACCAACAAGGCCCGTGGATCACCCGATCCGCGGGCCTTCTCAACTCGGCTGGTTGGTGCGGACCTGAACTCAGAATCCGGCATCAACCATCAACCATCCCCCATCAACCATTCCCCCTACGCCGCAATCGTCGCGCTCTGGAGATCGGACCAGCCGCCCTTCTTGCCGTCCTTGTAGACCCAGCGCATCTTATAGTGCGCCTGCTTGTTTCCATCGCCGGGCGGGAACGGCACAGCAAGCGTATTCCGGGTCGACATATTGACATACCGCATATCGGCCTCGGGGTCCGCCGGTGGGTCCCCGACCTTCACCCAGACCTCGACCGCCCTGACGCCTTCGGGCTTGCCCTTTGTGATGTCGTTCGCGTTCTGGTTCCGGATGCGGAGAGTATGCCTCAGGAGGGCGCTGATGTTGATACCTGCGACCGGCTTATCCCGTGACCCCTCCGGACCCGGCGGGGGTGAAGACATGCCGCGTTTCGGCAGCCCGAGCGAGGCGCGCTGCTGGTTTGTCATATTCGGATGCCCCTGGATGCGCGCCGCCATCGACCTGATCTGCTTCGCGAGGGTAGCCCTCTTGGCCTTCTTAGCCGAACACAAGCCTCTGGCAGTGGTCCGCGCCCTATCATGATCGGCCCTGGCCTGAGCGAACTCCGGCGTTGTGGCGACCAGTTCGGCCAGGTCCGCCTCCGTCAGTCCGAACTGCTCCGGATTGGCGGTGAGGTAAGCTACATAGCGGTTCGCCCACTCCTGTAGTTTCAGATCGCTCTCCGGCAAATAGTCTCTTCCCACGATGATGATACCTCCAGGCTGGCGTGACCGACGGGAGTCGGTCCATGATCTCGCGGCCGGCCTCTGATGCCGGCCACCCGGTATAATCATCGGGTATCGATGGCAGTATCTTTAGGGGAGAACTCCCGGCTCTACCTCCGGGAGTTCTTGTCACCATACCCGAGTACTCTCGGCAGCATGCCCAAGAGTTCTTGCCACTAGCCCCAAGAGCTGACGGCAACACACCCGAGAACTCCGGGCACTGCACCCAGGAGTTCTCGGCACTACACCCGGAAGCTCACGCCACTATACCCGAGAGCCCTCGGCAAAGCGGCGTAGAACCCAGGAATGACACGCTAGGGAGCCGACATCGTCATGCTGAACTCGATTCAGCACCCACGGTGGAGGCTCCCTGTGTGGACTACTTCGACTTGGCCGGGGGCGGTGGCGCTTTCTTCGGGGCGGGCGCGCTCTTCAGGACATCGAGGAGGCCGGAGGGGACCATGAGGCGTCCGTTCACGACCTTCATCTTCTGAGCGAGCTTGATCGTCCCGCCGGTCCACTCGATGGTGTCTTTCCCCGGCACGAGCGTGTACCGGTTCTTGCCGACGAAGAGCTTCGCCTCTTTCCCGAGCCATTCCACCTTCGCGCCGGGGATCTTGGCCGCGAGATCGCGGGTCGAGATAGGCTTGCCTGCCACCACGGATGGCTTAGTGGGCGAGGGAACCTGTGAGCCACCCATCGGTTCGTCGGCATAAAGGATCTCACCCGTGATCGCATCTACCCCCGCGGCATAGGTCAGGTGCTCCCCCTGGGCATTGTCGCCAAGCACATCGAAGGCCCACATGGTGTTATCCGGGTCTTGAGAGAGCTCCGGATCGTAGTTTGCGCCTCCCGTTACCAGCCCTTTCGCGGTTTTCACTATCTCTATCGCCTGCTCTGCGGTGATCTGCGGCGCTTGAGGAGGCGGCATCGGAACTGCAAGACGGGAGCAGCCGTAATACTGAATACGACCGTCTGCGGGGCTCACCCTCACGCTGATGCTATTGGGAATCCACGCTCCGTAAGTATTCTTCCGTCGCCAGGAAAACCACCATCCATCGCCTTTCCACTTCGGTTCCTTCAATTGGAACCCCATGGTATCAAACTCGGCGTACTTTGCTCGGGCAAAGTTTTCCGCGATCTGCCGGCACTGCTCCTGCGTGAGTGGACCCGTAGGTTCCTCCGTTCGCACCTCCGAACGGGCTTCGTAGTAACTGGCCCTCGTCACCTCACCTGTGACGGCGTCGACGGTCCACCTATGGTCCTCATTCTGGGAGTCATAGATACGATAGGTTCTCTCATGCTCCCATTCGACACCTTCCAGGTCCTCCTCGATGGGATGGCAGGTAAGCTGGAGCGTGCTATTCCCCTCGAACGCTCGGACCGCATCCATAGCCTGCCCCCGACTGATCACCGACTGGCCCCTGCATCCGGCGGCCATGGTTACCAGCGCATAGCATATCAAAGCAAGCATTCGCAAACGTTTCATATCGACAATCCATCCTTTCTACTCAGGGGCGGGAAACGGGGACAGGCACAGTATTTACAGTACGATCAAGACGCTGACTCGGCATCGTCACATCTACCTCGCGAGTGATCCGTTCCCCCATGTTTCCGCAAGGAGGGAGCCGCTTGCGGCTCCCTCCGGTAATACGACCTACTTCGACTTAGCTGGGGTCGATGGAGCTTTCTTCGAGGCGGGCGGGCTCTTCAGGACATCGAGGAGGCCGGAGGGGACCATGAGGCGTCCGTTCACGAGCTTCATCTTCTGGGAGAGCTTGATCGTGCCGCCGGTCCACTCGATGGTGTCCTTCCCCGGCACGAGCGTGTACCGGTTCCTGCCGACGAAGAGCTTTGCTTCCTTCCCCAGCCAGTGGACCCGCGCGCCCGGTACCTTGGCCGCGAGGTCGCGGATGGAGATGGGATTGCCGGTACGCCCATCTCTTGGCGGGCTGGACGGGAGACGTGCCCTTGATACGGAGAGGACTTCCCCCGTTTCCGCGTCAATGGCTACTGAATTGCTGACATACCGGTCTTCCGCATCCAGCCCGCCGATCTCAGTGTTCCACGACACGTTCCCGTCCGGGTCCGCGACCAGGAGCGGCCCTTGCACGTCCACAACTTCCACGATCCCCGCGGCTTGGGCAGCAAGGTCGAGCGCCTCAGCGGAGGTCACCTGGGGTGGAGGGGGATTCGGTGTTGGAACGCGAATGGAAGTATACTCCAGTATGTAACCGGTTTCAGGTGCAACCACTACAGCAACCATATTGATGGTCAACGCGTCGTATGTGACCCTCTGCTGCCAACCGTAGAGCCAGCCGGTGCCTATCCATCTCTCCATCGTCAAGACGAATCCCATGGTATCGAATCCATTGTACTTCGACTGAGCGAAGTCCTCCGCAGTTGGCCGATATGCTTCCTTGGTAAATGGCTCGCCGGGCTCGCCATATGGCACTGACTCACCTAGATCGGCATATGAGGCGTGATTCACCTCTGCACTATGTCCATCCACCGTCCACAGGCGACGGGACGCCGGATAGTCCGCAGTCCTCAATGTGTACCAAGAGCGGTGACTCCATGCCGGTCCGCTGTCATCCTCTTGCAGTTCTACGCACGTAAGCGCCAGAGAAGGTTCGTTCTCGAAGTCACGGACAGCCTGCTTAGCAGCCTCTTCCGTAATCAGCCCCTGTGCGAGGACAAGTGCACACTGGAGCACGAGCCAAGCGGCAATGGCAACGCGAATGATGAGTTTCATTGCAGTATCTCCTAGTGTTGATTTCTGTGCTTTCCGATGCAGCCTACTTCGGTGGTGCCGGCGCTGACGGCGCCTTCCATAGCCGGGATACTAAGCTCTCTGCTGTATCGAGCAGAGATCGCCGTTCCGGTGGGTAGGAGACTCGCCACACGTACACCATGCCGTTGCTGAATCCGGCGGCGAGCATCTTCCCGTCCGGTGAGAATGCAACGGACACCGATGCGCCGGTTTCAAGCGCCAGTTCACTCACGTTGCCTGACTCGAGGCTCCAGACCGAAACCGATGACTCGTAGCCTTCAATGTTTGGTATATCCCTTGTCACGCCGTAAGCCAGCAGCATACCCTTCGGCGACGGATCCACTGATATCAAGCGGACAAGGGATGATACCCACAGTGTATGATCCCTATTGCTTGCACTGGTACTGCGTACCTCGAGTCTGCGGTTGGAGTGACCGAATGTCCAGACCACCAGGGACTTACCATCAGGTCCCCACCCCAGTAACTGTCCCCTGCGATGATCGGAATCAGGGACGATGGTCCGCATCAAGCGCCAGTACCGAGTATCCCAGAGGCGGATGGCACGATTGTAATCCTGTGTTGCCAGCGTCGCGCCATCCGCAGAGAAGGTCGCCATATACACCGGATATCCCCGGCGCGGTTGATCATGCTTGAGAATCTTGACGGTTCTGCTCCGCCTTACGTCCCATATCAGTGCGTCTCCATCATAGCAGGCGACAGCAAGATACCGACCATCTGGGGAGAAGTCCAGAGACATCGCGCTGGCCGTAGTGGGAACAGACGTGCGAACTCCACTCCGAACACCCCGCAATTCCAGCTGATGGCCTTCACAGGCTAGGTAGTCTGCGCCAGGAGAAAACTCGGCGCGGAACAGCTTCGCAGGCGGACCCTGGGCAACCTCCTGTATCTCGCCACAGTCGGGACGAAGTAGTCGCACCCGGGCGACTTTATCTGCCACAGCCAAAGTACGTCCATCCTTCGAGAACCCGAGACACAAGATGTCTGTCTGGACAAAGCCTTTCCAGACCAGATCGGCATATGTCACGGGGACTTGGGTGATCTTCCTGTAGAGATCAACACCAGTGACACCGCCCATCACGAGAAGCACGACGACAACCAGATAGAGACGAATTCTGCGCCTCATGCTTGTTTCCTTTCCGGATTAGTCGCCCGGTCATCTATCCCGACGCTGCTCTGCCTAGTAGCCATCCTGAAGCCTATGATCCCACAGATAGTACTCCCCGCCCCAGATAACGGTCTTGGCGCCAAGCTTGAGGTCACACCACTGAGGGTAATTCAGTGCTGCGCCGAGTGGCAGACTCAGGCGCGCCCTCTCCACCGCCTCATACACGGTCAGGCCTTTCCTGCACAAGCCTTCCCAGAAGAGCTGGTTGAAGGAGACGAAATCGTTGGTAGTCCAAAGTCCGTCGCGGAACCCCACAACAGAGTCGGCGCCTTCGTCCCAGAAGGCCGCAGCCACGGAATCAGCCGGGTTGGGGCAATCGTATAGCGTGCCGCCGATCCAAGGTCCCCATCCGTTCACCCTGACTTTTCCTCCCGCAGTGCCGCAGCCAGCCAGGTATGCTAGGTGAACATAATCCACCCCAGGCGTATACCAGACACTATACGCATCACCCGGTTCCTCGTATTCCTTAGTCAGCCCGCCGGATGAAAACTCCACATAATCGGGTGAAGAGTGGCCGAAGAAGGCCCAGACAGCGCTCGGCGCAGGCTTATAAGAATACTCCGGGTGCTGTGGGAGGTTACGCAACTCGGCGGAGTTCAGCCGATCAAGCGTATGCACCATGTCGTCAGCAGGCTTCTGCGAACATAAGCCGCTCCCTCCGATCGAAGGATAGCCTAGCTGCCACCGTCCGTGATAGCCTGGTTCCATTTGTTGGTCGTTTGGGTCGTATATGCTTGCCAACATGTTGTAAGCATACTGACCGTTGGGCGTGTCATCAATCTCCTCATCTGCGCATACATAGACTGTGGCTGAACGCTGGTCCCAGGCATAGCTCAGATCAACCGCCCATCTGTTGCCGGTCCTCCTGTACAAGTCGCCATGGGCATCTTTGACGTGCAGCACGAATCGGTATATGCCTCCGTACGGGATGTCACTTGGCGAGAGCTTTAGCAGTAGGCCATGGCGACCGGGCTCGAGGCCGTCTTTCACCTCATTGGTAACCGTTGAGTGTTCGGTGCATCGCAGGTCCGAGATGTTCCAGGATCTGGCCAGCGCAAGGTCCGGGCCATACAGGAGCAAATTTCCCCAGCTGGGAATGATCATATCCGTACTGCTCATCACGTAGCGGCGAAGAAGGAATACGTATTCGTCGTCGAAGGTCCACGGCGTACCGTTGTTGTCGGTTCCGACGTATTCGACCCTGAAGATCGGCTCGTCATAGTCATCCAGGCCACGCCTGATGTTGACATGCTCGCTCCGATACCTGGCGTGGTCTTCGATCCGCGATTCGGGGTCGCGGTTGGTGGCGCAGGAGTCATCACGATTGATGTCAGTCTGCGAAGCCTCCACGCTATACGTGTACAGCCCCCGTGGGGCAGCAAACGTCTCACTGTTCAGGGGCAAGGTATAGCTCGATCCCCCTAGACCCTGTGGCAGATCGATTGGGGGGACGACCGGATAAGCGTCCGGTGTACTGTGGCTGTTGTCCATGGATGTCGGGTAGAACCTGAAGGTTAGGGTCATCGGATCGGTTAGATCGTTGTCTTCCATGTTCACTGTTAGGGTTTTCGGCTCTCCGTCATCCTTCCACACCACAACTCCCTCCGGGTCCGCCGAGGTGAACGAGAGGTTCCTGACCTCGACGCTCTGTGTCACTGTCACCGGGATCATCTGAGAGCCTACATCGAAGTTCGCGGATGCCCTGAGAGAGATCGGGCCGTTCTTGAGGGGTGTGGTGTCCCAGTCATAGAGCAATCTGTAGATTTCCGTATCTATCCCATTTTCCGACGATGACGTGCCCGCTTCGTGCATCGTGATGAACGAGTGCCATCCTGTCGGTTCAGTGGGATCCTCCGCCTGGATCAGAAGGCCGGACTCTCCCCCGTGGAGTGTTGCGCACCCGGTGGTGGTCCTGACCTGGATCCTGATCGGAGTCATGCCACCGATCGTCCCGGTCGGGCCGAGGAACGTCATTTCGCAGATGGGATCCTGCACCACCACCTGCACAGACTTGCCCACCTCCGTGCCGCATAGCTTTGCTGTAACCTCATAGACGCCGGGCGCGCTGAACACCGCACTGTACTTGAGACCGTTCAACGGCCATACCGTTCCATTCTCTCCGCCGGTCCAGGTCAAGAACTGCGCCCCGCGTCCACCCGTGGTGGTCGCCTCAAAATCGATGTACGCCGGGCTTGGACAGACCACTACTGGGTCCGACGGCCCGGTGACATTGATCAGTTCAATGGGCGTGATCTTGACCGTCTGCGTGCCGGGGAAATCGTTTTCCGCGGGAGGGCAGTGTGCCTGGTCATCTGCCGAGAAGCTGAACGTTCTCTCACCTGACCAATCGCAGGTGATGATGCTCTCCATACGATACGAGCCGTTCGGTTGCCTGGTGGGCGCCGGCAATTCAGGTGGCCAGGTGAACGTCAAGTCGTCCCAACAGCAACCGCAGTCGCCCTGTTGGTCGCAGTCACTTGCTGTGGCGATGATCCTCACGGTGCTTCCCTTGCATACTTCAAGGCCCTCAGAGCAAGTCCCCGTTCCTTCAACGTCGACATTCAGGGCGACCCAGCCCGCCTGGGCGGAGAGATTCGCGGCGAGCAGGAGGGCTATCAGGGCTACCCAATAGATACTAGATCGCAGTCTCATTGGACTCCTCCTTCCTGCATCCATGCCATCGGCGCGGTCGATGTCTGATCCTTGAACGATGATGACTTTACGTCTGAGAGCTTTGCGGTATCGGCGCTGGTGGAGTTCGGGCCAAGGTAGTGGTAGCTGTAGAGTACGACTCCCTCCGCGCCCACGGCTCGGCAGTCGGCGATATGCTTCGATGCGAGCGCTCCGGGTATCCGCCACGCGCCGATCCCGACGTAGATGTGTCTGTCGTGCGATGCGTCCAGCGACTTGACGGCCGCAGCGGGCATCGAGTCGGTTTGGAGGTAGACCATCGGCACGAGGAAATCGACCAGGCCGTCACGCGTCCACCCATCCCAGTCCTGCATGAACTGCATGGCGGCGAGTTTCGGATCGGAAAGCATGACGGACGCAGAGAGCTTGACCATCCGCTTTCCCTCCGAGAGGGCGGTATGGATCCTTGCCACCAGACCTGTCACCTGCTGAGTCCGCCACTTGCGCCAGTCGGGGTCGTTCGGATTGGGACTCCCCGACTTGCCGGTTTCTGTGTTGAACCGTGCGACGCTCAGGGCATTGTAGCCGCTCCCGACATCCGGGTAGCGGACGTTATCGAGGTGGATGCCGTCTACGCTGTAGTTGGCGACTACCTCGCTGACGACGGACACCATGCGGTCCTGCACGGCGGTAACTCCGGGGTCGAGGTAGACCTTGCCGTGGTCGAGGGCGGTCCTGCCCTGCTGGTCGGCCATCAGCCAGTCGGGGTGGGTCAGATGGACTGAGTTCGCGGCGGGCTTGAACCACTTGGAGTCGAGCGCGACCTCATAAAGTGAGAGCCAGGCGTGTACCTCGATGCCCTGAGCATGAGCCTGGGTGATAACGTCTGCGAGCGGATCGTAGTCCGCGGAGATATCGGATGCCTTCGGCTCGATGGCCGAGTTGTAGTACGCATCCCCTCTCTTGCGAACCTGCACGATCAGCGCGTTCACGTTGGCCGCCTTTGCGGCGGTCACCATCTGGGTCACCTCCTGGTGGGTCTTGAACCCCGGATGGAACGCATCGACGTACAAGCCTCGGAATTCGGCCGCCCGCGCCGGGAGCAGACCCGCCAGGGCTGCAATGACCGCGAGCGCGAGAAGAAACCTGAACCGCATACCTCATACCTCCTTCGCGTAGTTTGCGGGAGCGCTGATAATCCCAGCTTCGACGTGTAACCTTAAACTCCTGCTCAGTATAGACGGAAATGAACAGGCGCAGGTTACGGGTGTCTGCGCTATTCTTTCTCCCCTACCTGCGAAACATCCCCACGGTGAGCTGCCCGGGGTGGACGCTCGTGACGTGGCCGTCCGCGAATAGCACGTCCGTCTGGTCGAGGTGAGTCGGGTTCATCGCATCCCCGGTGGGCGGCTCGTCGGAGTCGCGGTCGTACACCGTGACCGCCGGGTCCTCATCCTCATCGCAATCGGGGACGACGAACGAGGAGTCGTTCACCAGCGCATCGAGCAGGATCACAGTGCCGGATGGGTCGTCCACCGACGCTTCGGGGAGGCTCATCAGCCACGCGTTCATCTCATAGCTGAGGAGCTTCTTCGGGGCGTCGGGATCGGACATGCAGGAGTAGACGGCCTTGTTCCTCAGGTAGGAGTACAGGCCGCCGGTGGAGACATCGAACGGCGGCACCGGCGGGCTCGCGTTCGTCGCCCAGTTCGAGGCGGGGTAGAGCCCGTTGTAGTCCTCGTAGTAGAGGGTCATCGCCATCCCGAGCTGGCGCAGGTTGCTCAGGCACGAGACCTGGCGTCCCTTCGCCCTCGCGGTGGCGAATACGGGGAAGAGCATCGCGGCCAGGATCGATATGATCGCGATGACGACGAGAAGCTCGATGAGAGTGAAACCCCTGCGGTACTTCATGGCGAACCTCCCCCGGGGGCACATTCATGTCCCCTAAGCATAGATCTTTCCAACGGGAGGTTTTTGCCGGGCGTGTTTCACTTATTAGACTAGTTGACTTGCGGCCATTGTTCCAGAGGCGGGGAAACACGAATCGCACGAATGGACGAATAATGGGGAAGGATCAGGTGATCCACGGTCGGAAGAGATGATCATCAGGCGGTAGGTCATGCTGTGGCGGGACCGGTCACGAATGGGGATTCGAATGTGGGCGGAATGGGGGCTAGAGGAATATCGGTGCATGTAGGGGCGAAGCATTGGCTACCGCAAGCCAGCACTTGTCGGATATCGGAAGCCAATGCTTCGCCCCTACTTCTTCGGTGGGAAGAGCTTGCCGGCCACGATGTCGCCCACGTCCTTGTCATTGATGTTCCTTGGAGGCGCGCCGCTGTCGTCCTTGCCGTTGATGTTCCTTGGAGGCGCCCCGCCGTTGTCCTTGCCGTCGGGGCCGACGCTGTAGAGCAGGTAGCCGTTCCCCGCTCGCTTGTACTTCAGTGGCTTGCCGGTGAACTCGTCCGTGGTGTCGATGCCGTAGGACTTCAGACCGGCGAGGCTGTCGGGATACGCGCCGCGCTCCAACTCGTATGACCTGAGCGCGATCATCAGCTTGAGGATCTGCTCTTTGGTTGAGGTCAGACTCGTTCTCGTGATGAGGTCGAAAGAGGGAGTCGCGAAGGCAGACCCTATGGTCTGCGGCTCGGGCGGCGGCTTCCTGAGATAGAATGGCTTGGACAGTTCGTCCCCCAGCGCCTGCATGTATGATTCGTAGTCCTCGCGTGACGACCGTCCCCGCCCGAACAGACGGTCGATGAGCGGAGGAAACGGCTCGCCCATGGGCTTGCCGCTGTCATCCTTGATGGTGCCTTCCTGCAGTTCCTTGATGAAGGCCAATCCCATGGCCTTATCCCACTCCAGAGTCTGATGGAGCAGCGGCTCTCGGGCATCCGCCTTGCCGAGTTCCTTGAGCACATATCGGCACTCGGAGGAGTCGAGCTTCGGGTAGATCGACTCCAGCCCTCTGAACCCGGTTTCAGAGACGGCGCGTCCGACCAGCATATGAATCACCGAGCCGCCGCTCGGCATCAGCGCGCCGAACCGCCGGGCGTCGAGGAAGCTCTCGACCGCGCCGGAGAGATCGCCGCCGGATGCCTTCAGTCGCCCCTCCATGAGCAACAGCTTGCCGATATCCCGGTAGCCTTTCAGATACCGGAACTCCTCATCCCAGCGCTTCACCTGCGGGGTCATGTAGTCCTTGGGTAGTGCCTCGCGCACCAGATCGAGCGACGGACGGTTGAGCTTCACCAGTGCGGCTGCCTGTCGAGGTTGTTTGGCGACATCCAATCGGTCGAGCTTGTCGGTGTCCTTCAGGAGTGACGCCGCCCGCACGCAGTCATCGAAGCCGTTGTCCGCCGGCAGCGGGGGTGGGGGAGGGATGACGATCGGGGGCAGCGGACGGCTCAGATACGCGCCGCCGATTATCACCACCGCGATCACCAGCACTATCAGCGCCCCGACTATGATCCCGCAAGTGACAAAGGTCTTCTGCATTCTATCCTCCGGGAACAAACGCCTACTCGAGCCCGTCGATGCTCCGGGTGAGCCAGAGAGAACACTGCGCCACGAAGTCTCGGGTCTGAACGAGCCATGGCTGCACGTCGCCCGAATCGAATTCGATGAGGTCCCTATAGTCGCTTTCCTGCCGGCGGTCGAACATATCGTGGTAGAGCCTCCCCATCTCACGCGGGAGGACGCCCGTCTTGATGAAGTGTCGATCAAAGAGCGCGACCACGCCGCTGTGCTTCGCGGAGGAATGCCCCTGGGAGTAGAGCAGAGCGGAAACCGCATAGAAACAGGCGTAGTAGAGCCGGTTCACTGCGGCCATGGTGAACCCGCCGGATATGAGCAGTTCGGCTTCTCCAACCGCGCTGTTAGCCCTGAAAAGGCGATGCTTGATGTACTCGATCTCCATCGAGGTCACAGGAGCACCCCATCCCGTTCGATGTTTCTGCGATACGGGCTCGCCGCGGTTACCGGGGCATCCCATTGTTCGCGGGTATAGAACATCAGCGACAGAACGACTTCGCGCGCGATCTCCAGGTCGTAGACCGCATCGCGAATCCTGTCTTCCTGTGCACGGGAGAGAGGCTCGGGCAGGAGCACGAGGATATCATAGTCGGATTCAGGACCGGCATCACCCCGGGCAGCGCTTCCATAGAGGAGAATTGCGGCGTCGGGGATGAGCGCGAGCACCTTCTGCTTCAGATCGAGCAGGAGTCGCTTGTCTACGGGTCGGATTGTGAGAGCCTCTTCCAGATGCTTCATCTCATGCATTCCTCCGGGCCATGGTGCAGTCACATATTATGCGGGTCCGGGCGGAATTGTCAAGGAGCACTTCTCTGCTATCCTCCCGGCAGGAGCTTCTCCGCGCCCTCGGGCGACTTCCACTTGCTCTTGGGGTTGTAGTGCTTCCAGACCATCTCGGCGAGGGTGCGGATCGCGACCGAGCCCTCGTTGTTGTGCGACCAACTCTGATCCTGCTGCTCCTTCGTGTAGACAGCGAGGACGTACTGCCCGCCCGGACTGTCGACCACCGCCACATCGGATTTCGACTGGTTGATCGCCCCGCTCTTCGCGGCCGTATGAATGTCCGGCGGCACGGTGTAGAGGATGCAGTCGTCCCAGTACTGATGAGTCAGTACCCGAAGCATCCGGTCGCACGATGCGGTGCTGCCCGCCTTCTTGTCGACGATCAGCTCGAACAGCTTGACCATCTCGTTGGGGCATGTCATCCCGAGCCCCCACTTCTGCTGGAGCGGTCTGAGCCCGAGTTCGTCGCACTTCTTGCCGTTGAGCAGCTTGGTGGTCTTGAACCCATGCGCGTCGAGCCAGTCGTTCACGTTCTTCTGGCCGAGGTGCTCGCGGAGAAGCATCGTCGCGGTGTTGTCGCTCACGGTGATCATCAGGTGGACCCACTGGCAGAGCGGGAGCTTCGTGCCCTCCTTGAAGTAGCAGGCGAACCCGCCCTCTTGGCGGTCGTCGTCCTTCGGCTGGACCTCGATCGGGTCGTTCCAGCCGACTTTGCCCTGCTCGATCTGGTGCATCGCCTCGCACATGATCGTGGTCTTGATCGTGCTGGCGGTCGGGAAGGTCTCGTCGCCCCGAAGTTCGATCCGCTCGTCCGGCTTGCCCCGGTAGTGGAGGCTGTATCCGAGCGTGCCGTGGAATCCCTCGGCCACCTTGTCCATTCTCGCCTTCAGCTCGGCGAGCGTCTCGGCGGATGCGGATACCGCGCAGATCAGAATGCCGATCAGGAACATGATGCATTGTCGTCGCATGGAGTGCTCCTTGTCAGTCGAGAATCCAGAACATCGAACCCGTGGGGAACGTGCATCAGCGAATCGGGATACCGTAGACCAGCAGCTTGTCCCTGTTGGTCGGGCCACCGCTCACCGAGCGATATTCCAGGGAGTACTCAATAACACTTCCCTTGCTATTCTGCCATTGAGCAATCCAGCGCTGGACATCCTCCTCGGGCTTCGTCGTTCCGTCAACGAAGAACACCCAACCTCTAACATGCGAAGACGGCAGGCCAGGGTTCAGGACATCGTCCCTCAGAGGCTTATAGCCAAGAGCATCTAAGCGATCAGAGATCTCCTTCAGTGCAGCATCTGCCGGATACGGCTGATTCACTTCATACCGAATCTGTCTCGAGCCGCCGACAACGCTGTAGTGTACGTCCTTGGCGCCCTTCACAACTATCAACGCCTTCGGATCCTGCTTCGCACATCCGCCGAGGATCATAGCCGCTGCCAGCACAGCCCACGAGAATCGACTCTTACGCGATAGCATAATCATTGCCTCCTCCGAATTCACTTTCTCTTATAGACAATCACGGCTGCTTCCGGTTGCATTCTGAGCGTGACGAGATAGCCCGTCTCCATCAAGTCCTTCCCGGTCGCCTCGATGGTTTCCTTCGAGTCGAAGCTCGACACCTTGTACCGCGCCTCGGGATCGAGGCCCTGGAGCTTGAAGCGCGCCAACTCATAGGCGCTGTTCGGACGACGGAACGCCTGCACCATCCCCGCGCCGAGGTCCGGGCGGTCGAACTGCCAGGCCATCCACTGGTCGTACTCCAGCGAATACTTCGTGAGCGGGTAGAAGTCGCCGTAGTAGTAATCGACCACCTGCCGCCACTCGCCGATCAGCTTCCGAAGGAGCGGCCAGTCGATGTCCGTGCGCCGCACGTCCGGGCCGAGCGTCGTGTTCGGGCACATCGTGCTCCGGAAGATGTAGGTATCGAACTTGATGAACCCTGTGCCGTAGAACGGCAGCCATGACGCCAGCCCGTAGGTGTGGCACTGCTCGCCGACGGGATCGAAGATGTAGTCGCTTCGGAGCAAGGGCACGCTCCGGCGCATCGTCTCCAGGTCGTTCCGATGCCCGCCGGACGCGCAGGAGTCGATCAGCATGTCGGGCCGCCTGTGCCGAAGCTCGTCCCAGAATGCGAGGTAGCCGGTTACGTAGTGGTTCTCGGTGATTCCCTGGCGATTGGCGGCGTCGTTTGCGCGCCAGTAGGAGAGCGGATCGACGTTGTAGTCCTGGCGGTAGGCGTCGATGCCCTGCTCGGTCATCAGCTTGTCGGTGTGATCGGTCACCCACTTGCGGGCCTCAGGATTGCCGAGGTCGAGGAGTTTCGTCCCGCCGTCCGCGCCGAGCAGCCACTCGGGATGAGTGTCGTAGAGCCATGAACCCGGCGTGACGCGCTCCGGCTCGAACCAGACCATCGTCTTGATTCCCCGCTCTCTCGCATAGTCGCTCACCGCGCGGAGGCCGCCGGGGAAGCGCGTCTTATCGACCTCCCACGTGCCGACGCTCGACCAACTGCCCTTGTTCGGATACCAGCCGGCGTCCATCCACCAGTAGTCCGGCTTGATCCCGTTCTCCAGATAGCGGTCGAGGAAAAGGATCTCGTCCTTCTCGTTGCATAGCAGGCCGGGGAAATGGTTGCCGCTGACCTCGGGCATGATCGGCTGAGGGAGCTTGCCGCCGTATCGGGGCAGGCTGTGCGCGATCATCCAGCGCCGCCAGATGTTCTGCGAGCGGACTGGGTCGCCCGTGTAGAATTGCAGGACGATGAGCGGCGTCCGGATCTCCTCCCCGGGATGGAGTGTCAGCTTTGTCAACTCCTGGCCGGCCTTGATGCGCAGGCCCCCGAATCGCGTTGGGGAGGGAGTTGGACTCCCTCCCCTGACCTGGTCATCGGGGAGGGAGTCCAACTCCCTCCCCAACGCGATTGGGGTGAACTCCGCCGCCCACTGACCGGGCCAACCGACGACGGCGATCATCCCCTGGTTCTCCCACTGGAGGTTGAAGTAGGGGAAGACGACCCCGAGCGGGCGACCTCCCGGCGGCGCGAACCGGATGCTCTCTCCCGACTCAAGCTTCGTTTCGAGCGGCTCGAAGTCGCGTGGAGTGACGGTCGTCCCGGCATGGTGGTGGAGGATGAAGTCGCCCTGACCGGTCCTCTCCAGGCGTAGGTCGAGGGCCTGGATATCGGATATGACCGGAGTGTCCGATTCGCCGGTGTTCTTGAGGTAAAGTGTCCACTCCACGGTCGGGAAGTCGGTGTATTCGATGCCGACGCACCGCACCTGCAGGCCCTTCGGCTCGGTGTAGATCAGTGTGTGCTGGATGCGGTTGTCGTCGAGCTTCTTAGAGGCGCGCTCGACTTTCCATGCCTTCGGGTCGAACGGCTTGCCGTCGTAGATGAACGAGAACGGCGGGTCTGATGTGAGCGCTGAGCCCTTCCCACCGAACGGCAGGTCCCCGAGCCGGATCGACTTGCCGTTCTCCAGGGTGACCGCCGCATCGGCCCAGTCGGCCTGGTCGCTCGTGATGCCGTCGCCCGCGTCACCGACCGCCAGCACGAACTCGGTCGCGCCATGGAGGTCGACGCTGATCGGCAGCGGGGAATCCCCGATGTGCCGCACGCCGGAGTTGAACGCCTCTTTGCTCGCCACGCTCACCGAGAAGACGACGCTCCCACCGCCCGCGCGGGCATCGACGCCGATCACCGACGCGAACTCCCGGCCCGGCGACGGGAGGCGCACGACGACCCGGCTCGGCGCATGGCAGTAGAGGCCGTGCTGGAAATTCCTGCTGCCGATCCTCAGCGGCTCGTTCCCGCGAGCGTTCAACTGCACCGGCCCGTGGTTTTCGAGCACGAGCAGCCCGGCCTCCAAGGCCTCCTTTGGCTGCACCCCCTGAAACTTCGCCACCGCCCACTGATGAGCGGTCTGCATCTCGCCCTTCGTCGGCTCCATCGCATACGATGTCTGCGCAATAGTCATGAGCGCGATAACCCCCGTGATCAGTCTGACTATCTTCATTCCGTGGTCTCCAATCCGTCGGTACCCAGATGCTTCGGTAGCAGAGGCCTGGCGGCGCTACCGAAGCCCCTCGGAGCTAGACCGATGCTTCGGTAGCGCCACCGGGTTCTGCTACCGAAGCATCTGGGTTGTGCTGTCTCACTGCGGCTTCATCCCCATCGCGAAGAGCGCCATGCCGACCGACACGAGCGCCATCCCACCATACTGGACCGGCGAGACACCCACGCGGAAGATGAGCAGGAGCGCGATCTGTGCGCACAGGAATCCGCCGCCGGTGCCGAGTCCGAGCGCGATCGCCGGGTTCATCGACTTGTACAGGAGCATCAAGAGCCAGATGCTCGACGCGCCGAACACGTTGCCCGCGATGAAGCCGAACAGCCAGCGCGAGGGCGTCAGGCTGCCATACTTGAACAAGACCTGCGCCGTCGCCTGCATCAACCAGAATGCCACCATCCACACGATACTCAATGTCGGTACCTCCACTCGATGCTTCGGTAGCAGAGGCCTGGCGGCGCTGCCGAAGCCCCTCACTCGACCGATGCTTCGGCAGCGCCGCCAGGCCTCTGCTACCGAAGCATCTGGCGCGTTACAGCCGCTTGTATGTCACCATCGCGGAGTCCGGCTGATTCGACAGGGTGATGAGCAGGCCGGTCTCCATCAACTCTTTGCCGGTGTGCGCCTCGCCCGAGATGCTGTACTTCGCTTCGGGGTCGAGGCCACGGAACCTGAACCGCGCCGACTCGTAGATGCTGTTCGGCCGGCGGAACACCTGCACGACTCCTTCGCCGATGTCCGGGCGGTCGAACTGCCAGGCCATCCAGACGTCGTTCTCCGGGCTAAAGGGTGTCAGCGGGTAGTAGTCGCCGGAGTAGTAGGGCGAGATGCTCTTCCACTCGCCGATGAGGCGGCGCGCCGCATCCCAGTCCGAATCACGCTTGCGCATGTCGTAGCACGCGTTGATATATGGGCAGATGTTGCTCCGGAAGCTGTACGGCTCGAACTGGTTCACGCCCGTGCCGTATGCCGGAATCCACGAGGCGATGCCGTAGGTGTGGTTCTGCTGGCTCGTCGGCTCGAGCAGCCAGTCGCTCCTGAGAAGCGGGACAGCCCGCCGGAGCGTCTCGATGTCGTTCCGACGCCCGCCGGACGCGCAGGTGTCGATCAGCATGTTCGGATGCCGCCGCCGAAGCTCGTCCCAGTAGGCGAGGTAGCCGGTGACGTGGTGGTTCTCGGTGATCCCCTGCCGGTCCTCGGCGTCGTTCGCCCGCCAGTACGCGAGCGGGTCCATGTTGAAGTCCTGGCGGTAGAGATCGATTCCCTGCGACACGAGCAGTCCGTCGACGTGCTCCGTGAGCCACTCCCGCGCGTCGGGATTGCCCAGGTCGAGCAGCTTCTGCTCCCCGTCCTTGCCGAGCAGCCACTCCGGATGCGTGTCATAAAGCCACGTGTCCGGGCGTGACGCGCTCCGGCTCGAACCAGACGATCGATCTTCACGCCCTTCGCGTGCGCGTGATCGGTGATCGCACGCAGACCGCCGGGGAATCGCTTCGTATCGACCTCCCACGTGCCGGTGTTCGGCCAGCCGGTCTTGTTGATGTACCATCCCGCGTCCATCCACCAGTAGTCGATCGGCAGCTTCTCCTCGAGGTAGCGGTCGACGAAGAACTTCTGGCTCTCCTCGTCGGCGTGGATCATCTCGCCGAACTGGTGCGAGCTGCACGCCGCCATGTGCGGCGCGGGGTAGCTTGCCGCCGGGCTGGGGCATGTTGTGCGCCATCATCCACCGCCGCCAGACGTTCTGCGAGCGGACGCAGTCGCCCTTCCAGAACTGCAGGACGACCAGCGGCGACCGGACCTCCTCGCCGGGATGCAGCTTGAGATGCGTCAGTTCCTGCCCGCCGACGACGCGCAGGCCGTTCGTCTGATCGCGAGTGAACTCGACGGCCCACTGGCCGGGCCAGCCGAGGACCGCGATCACTCCCTCGCCCGGCCACTCGATGTTGAAGTACGGCAGATCGCTGTTCGTCGGCCGCCCGCCGCCTGTGGTGATGCGCTTCGATGCGCCCGGACCGAGCGTATCCCTGAACGGCTGGTAGTCGGTCGGGATGCACGGGCTGCCGGTGTTGTGGTTGAGCGCGAACTCGCCCTCCGCGTTGCGCTCGAACGTCGACGTCGAGCGCCTGGATCTTCTCCAGGATCGGCGTGTCGGCGGCACCGGTGTTCTTGAAGTAGACCGTCCACTCCACCGTCGGGAAATCCTTGTACTCGACGCCGACGCACCGGACTTGCAGCTTCGTCGCCGGATCGGTCCACGTGATCGTCCGCTGCTCCCTGTTGGCATCGAGTTTCTTCGAGCTTCTCTCCATCTTCCAGGTCTTCAGCAGCTCAGCGGACGGCTTGCCTCCGTAGACGAACGAGAACGGCGGATCGGTCGAGTAGGTGCGCGCCCGATCTTCGATGATCGGCAGTTCGCCGAGCCAGACCTTCTCACCGTTGGTCAGCGTAACCTGCGCATCGGCCCAGTCGGACTGATCGCACGAGATTCCGTCGCCCGCGTCGCCGACCTCCAGCGCGAACTCGGTCGCCCCGCCGAGGTCGATCGAGACCGGAACGCCGGGCATCCCCTCGCGCATCACGCCGGAGTTGAACCTCTCGCCGCCGCCGACTTTGACGACGAAGACCACGCTCCCTCGTCCGCCCGAGGTCTGCTCGTTGCTGTCGACGCCGACGACCGCGCTGAGAGTCTTGCCGGGACTCGGAAGCCGCACGATCACCTTGCTGACCGCGTGGCAATAGAGCCCGCGAGTGTACTGCTTCCCCGCGATCACCATCGGCTTCTCGTGGCGGCCGTTCCGCTGCACGGGATCGTTGTTCGCCAGCACCATCAGCCCCGGCTTCGCGGTCGGCGTCTCCACCTTGCCCTCGAACCGCGCGGACGTCCACAACCGGGCCTCCGACATCTCATCCGCGGTCGGTATCGCTGCACTGAGCGACGTTGCCATCATCAGCACCACCATTCCTGTAAGTATGCGATATGTCATCATGTCTGCGCCTTCTGTCCTTCCAGGCTCTGTTATACACTCCCGCCGCATCTTTGGCAAGCACCTTGACCGAGGGCCTCCCGAGACCGTATGATAGACCCACCATGTCGTCACTAGTTCCATCCACCATATCTCTTCTGATCAAGCCCGCGGGGCCTGACTGCAATCTCCGGTGCACATACTGCTTCTACCGCCAAAAATCGGGCATGTTTCCGGGGGCCAAAGAGCACCGCATGACCGACGAGACGCTCGTGCGGACGATCTACCAGGCGATGGACGCCGGGCGCGATTTCGCGATGTTCTCCTGGCAGGGCGGAGAGCCGACGCTCATGGGCCTCGACTTCTTCAAGCGCGCGGCTCAGCTTCAGGGCGAGAACCTGCACCAGGGCCAGATCGTCTCGAACGCCCTCCAGACCAACGGTACGCTGATCGACCGCAAGTGGGCCGAGTTCCTCAAGGAGTACAACTTCCTGGTCGGAGTGAGCCTCGACGGACCCTCCGGCATCCATGACCACTACCGCCGCGACGAGAACAAGTCGCCGACTCACGCACGCGTAATGCGTAACCTACAGACAATGCTCGATGTTGGCGTGGAGGTTAACATCCTGACGCTGCTCAACGAGAAGAACGTCAAGGAGCCGGACCGCGTGTATGAGTTCCTGCTCAAGACCGGCGTCAAGTACTTCCAGTTCGTGCCATGCGTCGAGCCCGGACCGGGCGGCAAGGCGGCGTTCTTCTCGATCACGCCCGAGGAGTACGGCGACTTCCTCTGCCGGCTCTTCGACCTCTGGCTCGACAGCTCGATGGACATCTCGATCCGCGACTTCGACGACCTGATGATGCTCTTCCAGGGTCAGCGCCCGAACACGTGCATCTGGGGCCCGAGGTGCGGCGGATACGTCGTCGTCGAGCACACCGGCGACGTATTCCCATGCGACTTCTTCGTGCTGCCGAAGTGGAAGCTCGGCAATGTGAACGAGACGACCCTCGCGGAGATCATGTACACGGAGAAGATCCGGGAGTTCGGCGACGAGAAGACGAAATACTCCGAGGAGTGCGCCGAGTGCGAGTGGCTAGGATTCTGCCACGGAGGATGCCTCAAGCATAGGCTGCTCATCGGATGCGCGTCGCCCGAGCAGACCTACTTCTGCAAGTCGTACAAGCAGCTTTTCGAACACAGCCGGTCGGTGCTGGACGAAATTCACGAGCAAGCCCCTGAACACAAACCGACCGTGGAGAACGTCTAAACTTAGGTAGCAGTATGCCCCACCGTGCAAGGAGGTACGTTCGATGACCCGTATTGCTTTCCGAGGGATACCCCGCGAGCACCTGATTGCTCTCGCCATCGCTCTTCTGGTCTCCGCCGTCTGTCTGCTGGTCTCCTGCGGGACGGCTGACGGCGCGGACCCGATGACGATCAAGCAGTATAGCCCCTTCGATGATCCGAAGCCCGCCATCCCACGGGAGATCCGCTCAGACAAGCGGCTCGATCAGAAGCTCCAGGTATTCGCGAAGAACATGGACCTCAGGGCGCTTCTGGGCGATCTGAGGTCCAAGACCGGCGTGAAGCTCTCCGTCGAGCCAAAGATAGCGTCCGAGCACCCGATCATCTTCTTCAAGAGCAAATCCCTTCGCGACGTAATGACGGAACTGTCCGGCTTCTACGGATATACGTGGCGCGTGAAGGCTCAGGGATACGAGTTGTCCGAGGACGCAAAGCATGTGAACTTGCGCACGTCCCTGGTCAAGCAAGGCAGGCAGAAGCAGGATGCGCAGCTTCTCGACTTCACGCGGAAGTACCTCGCTGCCAAGCCCGAAGATGAGAACATCGTGAAGCTCTCCATGACCAACAACATGTTGTACCAGATGCTTTTCGGTGCGACCGGCAAGTCTACCGCTGCAATACTCTCGAGCCTTGGCGAGGACACCCTTCGCCGCGCACTGACCGACGGCGGCGTGAACATGGGCTTCTCGGAAGCGCCGGCGGCGTTCCAGACCGCGTTCTGCGACTGGTCGAACGCGATGATCGAGAGGGGCAGGAGATTTCGCGGAGGCGATCAGGCGATCACTGTGACGGTCATCGACCCGGCGGGCATGGCCGCGCAGAAGGTGTCGATCAGGCGCGCTGAAGCCGGCTCATCGAGCTTCCCCAGGTTCGAGTTCAGCGTCACAACCCCAAGTGGTAATCCCGTGACACTCCAGTGGCCGCCCTATCAACTCCGGTACGAGGAGCTGAGCCTCGTCGCGGGGTGGGACACGGACATGGGCACATCAACCGCACCCGTGCTTTCCAGCGACATCAGGATCAGCCCTGCGATTCCTCAGACCCGGCTCTGGCTCACGACGTCGGATATCCTTCAGGCCATCGCCGAACAGGCCCCGATGGACGTGATCGCCGACAACATCCAGCAGGAACAGCAGGGTCCGCTGATCGCAGGAGTCCCGCTCAGCGCGCTCGTCGAGCGACTGTGCAGAGACCAGCGATACTCCTGCCAGGTCGATGATTCCACCCTGCGCCTGCGTCTGACTCAGTGGTTCTCGCAGCCTCTCCTCGCGGAGGGCCCGACGAAACTGCTGGAAACCTGCTGGAAGGACCTCGAGAAGGACGGCAAGCTGTCCATGGCCGATCTTGTCGCGCTGGCGAGCTTGCCGCCCGATCAGATGCAGTTGCCCGAGGTCCGCAACTTGCCCGGCTCGAGAGAAGCGCTGCGGTCACCATCAGCGTTCAGGCTGTGGGCATCGTTGGTTGATGCTAAGGTACCCGCAGAGGGCATGGCGGTCGCCGGTCTCTCTTCGGAACAGAAGAAGTTGCTCGACGCCTGGATCGCCACGGCACGGAGCCCGGTCGCTCCTGACAAGATAGCACGGGCGGTGCTGACGGTTACCACGGAAGTCAGCCAGAATTCCTACCGAGGCGGCACGATGGAGTACCAGCAGTTGAACCTGAAGGCAGGCGATGAGGTGCTGATGTCGAACCCGTTCTACCTGTCACCGCCTCTGAGCGACGACGACCGCAAGGCGATCATCGAGCAGCGCAAAGCTGAGCGCGAGGCCGACGTGATCAAGGTCCTGAACTAGTCGTATATGTTTCTGTGTAGGGGCGAAGCATTGGCCCTTCGGACTGCGCTGACGTGTGGCAACAATCGCCAATGCTTCGCCCGGATTTCGAGTATGAGTATGAGTATGAGTATGAGTATGAGTAGGAGCGGATGATCAACATCGCTGTCATGATCTCCGGGCACGGCCGAGGGAGCAACATGCAGGCTATCATCGACGCCTGCAGGGACGGCCGCATCGACGGCCGGGTCGCCATCGTCATCGGCACAAGGGACGATGCGCCCGCCATGCAGCGCGCCCGTGACAACGGCGTGACGGCGGTCGAGGTGCGCCCAAAAGCATTCGAGACCGACGAGGGATACGGGGGCGCGCTCCTCGACGTCCTCGCCGATCACGAGGTCGATCTCATCTGCCTCGCGGGTTACATGCGCATCCTCCCCGGCAGCGTCATCAGCGGCTACCGGTCGCGGGTCATGAACATCCATCCCGCGCTGATCCCGCTCTTCTGCGGCAAGGGTATGTTCGGCGAGCACGTTCATCAGGCGGTGATCGACTCTGGCATGAAGGTCACCGGCGTGACCGTCCACTTCGTCGATGAGCAGTACGACACCGGCCCGATCATCCTCCAGAAGTGCGTCCCGGTCGAGGAGGGCGACACAGCCGAGACCCTCGCCGCCCGAGTGCTCGTCCAGGAGCACAACGCGTACCCCGAAGCCATCCAGCTCTTCGCCCAGTCCCGACTCAAAGTCGAGGGACGCATAGTCCAGATCCGGTGAGGTCATATCCATGAACGTATGGCGCGTCGAAACCCTCAGGTGGCGGATCATGGCAGTCATCGGGTTGGGATTCGGAGCCTTCGCCCTGACTCTGGCCGGCTGGAGTATCGCCGACTTCTACTTCCATTCGGCGATGCTTTGGCCTGCTGTCGGCCTGATCGGTGCCGGAGTAGGCGGAGTTCTACTGCTTTGGATCCGCATGGTCAGATCCGGTCGCAACGGGCTGATCTGGGCGGCACATTGGCTACTCGGTTGGTTCTACCTTTTGCCGCTGGCAATTCCGCTGTTCGCCCTGATGGTCTTTGCTTCCCTCCTGCCGATTGCGGCCTCGCAGATCCTGGTGGGCTACGGCGCATGGAGGGATTCCAAGCAATCTGAGTCTGTATCTGCTTCTCGATCCCTTGGCCTACCGATGATAGCAGTCCACGCTCTGACCTCCATCGTGGTGCTCGTCATGTTTCTCTCCGGCTTTCGTGTGGAAGGTATGGCGTGGCCCAGCCATCGGACTTGTCTCTGGGAAGTATCGAGGGCATCGTCCGTCCGGTTCCCACAAAGCGCCAGGCTCGTCAATGGGTATGCCAACTTCGACGCTATGAGCAGCATGCTCCTGGCGAAGGTGGAGATTGACCGCGTCGATGTTAAGGAGTTCATCCGATCGCTTCCGCCGTCTTGGGGCGACAAACCGAGTGCTGATGCGAGTGACCTCCGCCGTGGAAACGGGCCCGCTGGTGACTTTGTCTACCCCAAGTGGTTCACGCCGCCGCATCAGAAGTGTGAGGTCTTTCATCCAGGCGTTCTGCAATGGGACTCAACGAACGTCCTAGTGACCCTTGATGATCCCAAACGGGCGATAGTGTACGTCTACTGCTACGAGGACTGAACCGCCAGTGTAATCGTTTTCATTACCCCTTTACGAACGCGGGCCGTTTGTGGTATCATGTCCTCCGGTTGATAGTCGTGCAAGCACCGTATGAGGAACGCCCCCCTTTCCGTGGAGGCAGTCCCGCGCCCGGAACCGAACCTTATCGTCATTGCTATTGACTGATTCATTGTCGCCACGACGCGGGCATTTCGGGCCGCGTCGATTTATTGTGTCAGGCGGCAGAAGTTTACTAAAACAGAGAACACAGAGGCACAGAAGGAAGACGGAAACACAGAAGAGACTGACTGAGACATTAGACCTTAGACTTTGGGTCTGGAGTCTGAAGTCCAAGGTCTAATGTCTAACAGCAATCCGGTGTTTCCTCTCCCTTCCGTGCTTCCGTGTTCTAAGAAAGAACCGAGGGACATTTCAATGTGTGGAATCGTTGGATTCGTAGGAAGCAGGAACTGCGTCGAGTCGCTGCTTGACCAGTTGTCGAAACTCGAGTACCGTGGATACGACTCAGCCGGCGTGGCCGTAGTAGATGGCGGCTCGCTCAATGTGGTTAAGTCGGTCGGCAAGATCAAGAACCTCAAGGCCATCACAGCCGACATGAAGGGTACGCTCGGGATATGTCACACCCGCTGGGCGACCCATGGAGCGCCTTCGACCCCCAATTCGCATCCCCATACGAGCTGCGACGGGAACATCGCGGTCGTTCACAACGGCATCGTCGAGAACTACCTCGACCTCAGGGCCGACCTGATCAAGCAGGGCCACGTCTTCAAGTCCGAGACCGACACAGAGGTCATCGCGCACCTGATCGAGAAGCACTTCAAGGGCGACCTCCTCGAGGCGGTTCGGAGCGCCGTCAAGGAGATCGAGGGATCGTATGCGATCGGCGTCATCAGCAAGGACAACCCGGGCGTATTCAGTTGCCGCGCGCAAGGACAGCCCGCTGATCCTGGGCGTCGGTGAGGGCGAGAACTACATCGCATCCGACATCCCCGCGCTGCTCGGCCACACGCGTTTCTTCAAGGTGCTCGAGGACGGCGACATGGCCGTGTTGACGAAGGACGGCATCACGCTGACCTCCGTGAGCGGCGCGCCGGTCGAGCGCGAGACACTCGAGATCACGTGGGACGCCGGAGCTGCCGAAAAGGGCGGCTACGAGCACTTCATGATCAAGGAGATCCACGAGCAGCCCGCCATCATCAAGGATGCCCTCCGCGGCCGGCTGACCGCCGACGATACGGTCAACCTCGAGGAGATGAAGCTCACCCCCGAGCAGATTCGCAACTTCAACCGCATCTACATCGTAGCGTGCGGCACTGCATACTACGCCGGCTGCGTCGGCAAGTACTTCTTCGAGAAGGTACTCGGCGTCCCGGTGGAGGTCGATCTGGCGTCCGAGTTCCGATACCGAGGCCCGATCCTCGACGACAAGAGCCTGGTCATCGCGATCAGCCAGTCCGGTGAGACCGCCGACACCCTGGCCGCGATCCGCCTCGCCAAGAAGCACGGCTCGACCACCGCGACGGTCGTCAACGTCGTCGGAAGCTCGCTCTACCGGGAGTGCGACAGCATCCTTCACACGAAGGCCGGCCCTGAGATCTGCGTCGCCTCGACGAAGGCGTACATCACCCAGATCATCGGCCTCTACGTCATGGGCATCTTCCTGGCGCGCGCCAGGGGCACGATGACCGCCGAGATGGAGAAGGAATACGTACAGGAGCTTCGCAAGCTTCCCGAGCTGGCCGCCGAAGCCATGAAGACCGAGGAGCAGATCAAGGAGATCGCCAAAGCGCTCTCCAAGAAGGAGCATGCGTACTTCCTCGGACGCGGACTCGACTATGCCGTCGGCCTCGAGGGCGCTCTGAAGCTCAAGGAGATATCATATATCCACGCGGAGGCCTACGCCGCTGGTGAGATGAAGCACGGCCCGCTCGCCCTGATCACCAAGGACACGTGGATCATCGTTCCGGTGACTCAGGACCATGTCCGTGAGAAGACCATCTCGAACATCAAGGAGATGCAGGCCAGAGGCGCGACCATCCTGGCGCTGCTCAAGGAAGGCGATCCCGACCTGAGCGAGGTAGTGGACTACGTCGTCTGGATCCCGAAGATGAACGACCTGTTCATGCCGGTGCCGACGATGATCCCGCTGCAGTTGCTCTCGTACTGGACCTCCCAGATCCTCAACCGCGAGATCGACCAGCCGCGGAACCTCGCCAAGAGCGTGACTGTAGAGTAAGTGCGCTTTGTCGATGCCCTGACGACTCCCGTCGTCAGGGCATCCGATGAAACTCGTTGGGGATGGAGTTGGACTCCATCCCCGTTAAGCCTTGGGGGATGGAGTCCAACTCCATCCCCAACGAGTTTCAGGGCAGATGGGGACACCGACTGCCATGAACGCATTCCTGATCCTGAACCCTACCGCCGGTCAGAGGAAACCCTCGGATACCCGCGAGCAGGTTGAGCGGGCGCTTCGCGAGTGCGCCCTGGAATGCGAGATCGCGACGACCGAGAAAGCCGGCGACGGCACGGACCTCGCTCGGAGGGCGGTTGCCTCGGGATGCGACCTGGTGATCGCCGCAGGTGGTGACGGCACCGTCAACGAAGTCGCGGCCGGCCTCATAGGAACCGGCGTCCCCCTCGGAATCCTCCCACTCGGCACTGTGAACGTCCTCGCCCGTCAGCTTCGAATTCCCATGAAGACCCGTCAAGCCGCTCGCACGATCGCTGAGGGCAACGTCAGGCAGATCGACATCGGGCGCGCGAATGATCGGTACTTCACGCTAATGGCGGGGTTCGGCTTCGATGCCGAGGTCGTGGGGAACGTCCTCCAGCCGCTGAAGGATGTGATCGGCGCATCGGCCTATGTCATCAAGACGCTGGAGATGCTGACCAAGTACGAGGCCACCGAGGTGACGCTCGAGATGCCTCAGGAGACGTACACCGGCAAGGCGTATCTCGTGGTCGTGGCGAACTCACCGACCTATGCGCATAAGATGAGAATGGCCCCGTATGCCTCGACGGACGATGGCCTGCTCGACGTGATCGTGTTCGAGCAGGCAGCCACCAAACGCATCGGGTTCCTCCGCCAGATACTGGAGGTTTTCATCCGCAGGCACGTCTACCACCGCGCCGTCCGCTGCTTCAAGACTCCGAAGGTGACAGTGCGCTCGACGCCCGATGTAATGGTCCAACTCGACGGCGACTCACATGGCACGACTCCGACCGAGGTCTCGATCATCCCTCACGGCCTCCCGATCATAGTTCCGGAGAGAGGATAGGCGATGTCGCTGATGCACTCCCACACTCCCACACTCCCATACTCTCACACTCCCGCTTACCGCTTCACCGCCGTTACGCTTCCGTCCATCGATGGCACGATCACCAGGTCTTTCCAGACCGTCGGCGATGCGAGCAGGTATCCGTTGCCGGTGGAGTAGGTCCATTCCTTCTTGCTGCTCTCCGCGTCGAAGCAGACGAGGTTCCCCCGCAGGCCCGAGACATAGAGCTTGCCGTCCGCAAATACCGGCCAGTTGTCGTAGCAGGTCTGGCCGATGGTGGTGCGCCATATCTCGCTGCCGTCCATCATCTTCATGCAGTAGAGATTGCCGCCGACGTCCGGGAGATAGAACCTGTCGCCGACGACAGTTGGGCTGTTGAAGATGGCAAGCGACTTCCCGCCCGGGTTCTTGCGCTTCCATACCTCGTGGCCGGTCTTTACGTCGATGCAGAAGACATCCGGCGCGCCCGGCTCAGGTCCCTGGTAGGCGGTCACTACGATGCGCTCGCCGTCCGTCGACGGATCGGAGTTCGATGGCGACCAGAAAAGGGTGTCGCCGGTCTTGTACTGCCACACGTCCTTGCCGGTCGTGGCATTGACGGCATGGAAATGGCCATCCCATGCGCCGAAGTAAACCACGCCGTTCATATAGATCGGCACGGTCTGGCACATACGCTTCATCTCATAGCGCCAGGCCAGATCGCCGGTCTTCGCATCGATCGCGTAGAACGAACAGTCGCCGGAGCCGATGAAGACCTTGCCCTCGCCCACGGCCGGTGAGCCGACCACCGGGCCGCCGGTCTTGTACTCCCACGCCTGGTCGCCGGTATCCGCCTTGAGGGCGAGGATCTTCCCGTTCACCGATCCCAGGTAGACAAGGCCATCTGCGACTGAGGGATAGCTGATCGTGTCCGCGCCGACATTCTTCTTCCAGACCTCTTTGCCCGTGCGCGCATCGAGGCAGTACACGTCCCCGCCCCAGCAGCCGAAGTAGAGCCTGTCTCCATCCGCCCGGATCGGACGCTCCACCGCGCCTGAGACGTTGATGTGCCAGACTTCCTTGTCGCCCGCCCCAATGCGAATCCACGCCGCGTCCGACCACTCCATGCCATCCTTGTCGGTCGCACGGACTGAGACCAGATGCCGGCCGGGTGTGCCGCTGAAGTCCGACTTCGCCTCGTAGATGCCGGACTTGCCAGGCTCAATGGGCTTGTAGTCGCCGTCGATAGCGTACTCCACCTTCTCCATCGGGGCACCTACCCGCGCTCGAACCTGCACCTGGCCCTCTACGACAGCGCCGGTCTTCGGGCTGAGGAGGAGGACGGGATTGGCGGTCGGCTTGAGGGAGATGGTTCCATCGGCCTTCTTCTCGCCGCCCGTGATCTTCGTGTAGCTCCTGATCTCGTCGCCGGTGACCTCGAGAATCCGGTAGCCGCCGGGAGCATTCATGACGCCCTTGACTTCCTGGAAGAGCACGCCGTTCTTCTTCCAGGTCTTGAAGTTGTGGCCGTGCCCCACGAGGATGAGCTTCACATTGTACGGCCTGATCGTGCGGAGAAGCTGGTCCTCGTTCGGTATGAATCCGGGCATGTGGTGATAGAAGAGCACCGAGGGGGTATCCTTGCCGGCCTTCTTCAGGTCGCTGTTCAGCCACGTGAGCATGTGCTGGTCGAGGATGCCGTAATGCTCCAGCCAGAGGGCGCTGTCCAGGCCGACGAAGTGCACGCCGCCATGATCGAAGCTGTAGTACGGGTCCTGGCCGAGGAACTTCGTGGGGCCGAACTTGCCCCAGTTCGACCACTTGGTCTCGTGGTTGCCGGAGACGTTGTAGACGGGGATGCCGAAGCTCTCCATCGCGGCCTTATAGTGCTGGAACTCCGCCTCGAAGCCGACCTCTACGAGATCGCCCGTACAGACGACCAGCGCCGGCTTTGGGTTCATCGCGTTTGTCTCGGAGGCGATGGCCTTCAGGTTGTCCGTGTACTTCCCTTGCGAGTTGACATGCACATCCGAGATGTGGATGAACGTGAACGGCTCAGCGGCAGTGGCACACACGCACATTGCCACGAGCGCGACGACAAACAATGCAGTCAGCCTGTTGTGCGATCGCATGAATCTTCCCTTCCCACTATCTGATCGAGTTATCCCCTACCAGATACGCATTCACTGACTGCCCATACCAATCCTCCGTCGTGCTGATCAGCAGGCGCTTATGACTTGAGTTACGTAAACTGTCAGCAACAAAAAGATGGTTAAACCGAGTCGGTTTTGCACAATAAGACAGTTGACTGACGCCCTTGGCCGCGAGGGATTGTACGTGAGAGGAGGAAGGTCGAAATGAGATTAGCGACGAGATTGTGTACATTGGTTCTAGTCTTGCTGATTGGAGTGACGCCCGCGTGGTGCGCTCTGAGTCTGAATGCCACGATGCTGGTGGCGCCACCCGGCTATGATGTGCATCCGACAGGGCTGAACATCAACGACCAGGCGTGTGGATACCTTACCGATGTTATGGGGGAACACACCGCCTTCATGTGGTCGAGCGCGACCGGAATGGTCCTGTTGGGAGACAGCCGGGCATACGGGATCAACAGGTTCAAGGCAGTTGTCGGAGAAACCATCTTCACGGATATCATTTCCGTATCCATCGCCACCGTCTGGACCAGAGGATCCCAAACCTGGCTAACCGACCAGCCGAGTGTGGCCAGGGCGATCTCGACCCTTGGCCAAGTGGCGGGTGAGTTGAACTCCATGCCCGTCCTGTGGGAATACCGGAACACGATACCGCTATTCCTGATCCCCGGCACCGGAAGCGCGAACGCTCTCAATGAGTACCGGGTCGTAGTCGGTGGGTTCAACGGAGACGCGTTCAGATGGAAGAACGGCGTCGCAACGAACCTCGGCTTGGGAGAGGCCTTCGCCGTCGACAATCTGGGCAATATCGCCGGTATGGCGCTGGTTGGCTCGGTTGAGCGGCCGGCCCGATGGAAGGCCGGCACGTACACCAGGCTGCTCCTGGGAACGCTCGGCATATCCGGCAGGGTCTTGGCGATGAATAATCGCAATTGCATGGTCGGGTATGGCGAGGACCTCCTGGGGGACAAGAGCGCGGCTCTCTGGATCGGTGGCGGACTCACGTCGCTGAACATGATCAGCGTGGGAGTGCCGGTGGGCTGGACGTTGACGAAGGCGGTTGCGATCAACGATCAGAGCAAGCTGCATATTCTCTGCGAAGCCGAGGATATCGGCGGCAATACCGCCGCATTCCTGCTCAAGCAGCCATAAGGCAGGATATCAACAACACGTAGGAGGGATTTTCCGGGATGGTTTGTGCCCGGTAATCCCGAAGGTCGGCGTATGCGTTCGGGATTACCGGGCACAAACCATCCCGGAAAATCCCTCCTACGGTCGTTAGTTGCGCATCAGGTAATCCACCAGGTTCGCCGTGAACCGTTTCGCGAGTGGATCGTCCGCGAGGAGCATGCTGCTGATGATCAGCCGTCCCTCGCCGACCTTCATCTCGACCACCGGCCATGACGTGTACCTGGCGATCTGCTCTTTCCCCTGTCTGAGGTAGCTGTGCGGCTGAATGTGCTGGGCGAGCTTCGTGATCCCCGGCGCGTCCGGCATCTGGTACGACTTGGAACAGACCCTCACGAGTCCGCCCGGCGACGCGTTCCACCAGTGCATGTCCATCGGATCCATGCCTGACAGAAGGTCGGGCGCGTACACCTCGACGAAGTCGCCTGACGTGTCGATCATCGTCCAGTCCTGACCGGTGATCGCCTTGATCGCCTCGACGTTCGGTTCGATCATCAGTACCTTCGCCCCGGACGCCAGGACGTTCTTGACCAGTTCCGGATTTCCGATCCCTGAGCCGACAACAAACAGGGCTCCTCTTCGACCAGCATCGCGGTCACATCCGGCGCCTGCTGGCATCCGATCCCGAGTTGCTGAAGATACTGAGCGACCGGAAGGTCGACGCCGATCGTGTAGACAGTGCCCTTCCCCCGCTCATACCAATTGCTCGTCGTGCAGATCAGCGGATAGTCGTTCTTCGAGATCACCTCGTCGCCCTGAAGCAGTTGGAGTTCGAGCGTCATCGGCGCGCGCTCGGTATAGAGCTTCGCCGGGACGATGAACTCGACCGACTGCCTGCTCTTGCCGTCATACGCGCATCCGGGGAATGGGACCGAGCCGGATGTCCCCCAGTCGGGGCCCTTGCCGAAGATGTGCCACCTCATCGTCAGGTTGTCGATCTTGGGCCGGTCCGGGTCATCGTTGACAACGACCACCTCGCCGGTGAACGTCTGGCCCGCCTCGAAATGCCGGTCGTGGAGCGCCAGGGACACGAGCACCGGCTGATGCGCCTTCTGCACTCCCCAGTAAGCAGGGTAGGGGGCAATCGTCTCGGCATTGTAGACGTCCTTGAACCAACAGCAGTTGGCGAAGAGCATCCATCCCGAGAACACCTCGCGATCGCGGCGGATCTTCTCCGCGTACTCCTTGGTGATCTGCCCGTGGGTCTCGAGGAACATATCCGGCCGCTCGTTGAAGGTCCCGTACTTCCCGACCCACGCTTGCGGGACGACGTGATCGCGGATGTACGACTCGACCGGGTGGCCGGTGTCCTGGTCGGGGTAGCCGGTGGAAGCTTCCTGGCTGATGATCGGCCGAGTCCTGCCCTCCATGCCGCCCTCGATGTGCTGAGCGACGTCAATGTGGAATGGTGAGGCCGAGTACCAGCCGAAGTAGGCGTGCTTGTCGTCCACATCGCCGTCATCGAGGCCGTTCGGCTTCAGGATCGAGTCGTAGTCGCCCTGATCGCGGACGTACCCGGAGTGCAGGACGACCGGGGTCTTCGGATCAAGCTGCCTCGCGCCCTTGATGACATCGGAGAACCAGCGGTACTTCTCGGTCTGACGTTCCTTGTCAGGATCGCGGCCTCCTTCGAAGTAGCTCTCGTTGCTGATCGTCCAGAGCATCAGGCTTGGATGATTGCGATTGGCCTTGACGACCTCCCGGAATTCGTCCCTCCAGACCTCCATCAGCCTGGTGTCGGGGATCGGGTTGCTGCCCATCAGCACCCACGGCCACGTCTCGCCGACGCTGGTGCCGACGCCCTGCTTGTCGGCGGCGTCCATCCAGATCTTGCTCGGAGGGCACATGTGGAAGCGAGTCGCCATCTCGTTGCCGTCGTGCATGAGCTTCATGAACCTGTCCGCGAGCGGCTTGTCGTTCGGCATGAGTCCGTGCGGAGGCATGTCCGCGCCGCGGATGAAGTACGGCTTGCCGTTCAAGTAGAGGCGGTTGCCGTTAGCCCAAAAGACTTTGAACCCGACGGTGATGATCTTCCTGTCGACCACAATGCCATTAGCCAGCAGTTCCGTCTTCAGTCTGTAGAGATTCGGATGCTCCGGCGACCAGAGCTTCGGTGTGAGTCGCCCGGTGCTTGTCCATACCGCCTTGGAGTTGACGGGAGTGCCCCTGGTATCGCGGTACAAGATGTGGGCGGTCGCGGCGTCGACGATCGTGTGCCTGACCTCAAGCTTGCCGCCGGACTTGCCGTCCACCGTCGTCTCGATCTCCGCTCCGTCGAGCCTCGATTTGAAGTAGATATCTGCGATGCGGTCCTTGCCCGTGACCTCGAGCGAGACCGGCTGCCAGATCCCCGCCATGCCGTTCTTGAACCACCCGTGCGGGAGGGAGTTCAGCATGTCCTTGGTGATATTGACCGTCACCGCCACCCCGACGCTGTCCTTCGCGAAGTTTGGGTCCGCCTTGCTCGATCCGACCATCACCGCGAGCAGGTTCTTCTCGCCGAATCGGACGTGAGGCGTCACCTCGACCTCGAACGGGCCGAACATCCCAACGTGCGAGCCGACCTTCTTCCCGTTCCAGTAGACCTCCGCCATGCTCGCGACAGCGTCGAACTTCAGCACGAGCCGCTTGCCCTTCATCGAGGAGGGCACGTCGATCCATTGGCGATACCAGCCGCTTTCGGTCGTCTTGTAGTCGAAGGTGAAGTCCTCACAGCGCTCGATCTCCTTGCGGATGTAGTTGTGCGAGGTGCCGTTGGCGGTGGTGTAGATCCACCACTCGGTCGGGTTCCAGAACTGCGGAACTCCGAGCACGTGCCAGCCTTGATCAATGACGTTCGGATCCTCAGCCCATGATGCATTTCCTGGCATGAAGAGCCAGTCGCCGGTAAGATCGATCGTCTGCCGGGGAGTCTTCGCGTCCTCGATCACGACTGCCCTGTACGCCGCCCGCTGCCGCGAGTGCTTCTCTTCCTGATCGACCCTGGCTTTCTTTATGCCTGCGAGATAGGTCTGAACCGTCTGGTTGGCGAGATTCCACTTCTGAGGTTCGGCCGATGCGGGAGTGATCGTGATCTCGTGGACCATGCAGTTCGGGTAGGCGCTCAGGCCTCCCATGAGCGTCACCGACGCCCTTCCGCCTCTGCTCGTGACCGGGATTGTCATCGCGCCCCTCTCGCCAGACCGCAGACGCATCGAGCCGAGCGCGGTCTCTCCCTCGATGAGCGGCGTGATGCCCGTCGAGAAACCGGTGTCCCATGCCGTGACGCTGAAGAGGTAGTTCCCGTCCGGGAGGGCGACGCTGAACGTCGCAGTCGTGATCGCGCGGTCGATGAGCGCGACGCCGGTGCATCCATCGCCCCGGTCGCGCGCCTGATCGCGGAGGTCCTGGTCCCATCCCAGGCCCTTCTCCGCCGAGTAGACCGATCCGTCGCTCACCAGCATCCCGTCCGGGACCTTGGTGCTCGAGGGCTGAAATCGGATGACAACTTTGCCGTCCGCCGCCAGCATCTGAGCGGGGGTATCCGCGAGACATGCGCCGGTCAGAAGCAGCAGTATCGAAAAAAGGGTGAGAATGCGCTCGATCCGCATGGTTCTGTCTCCTTGATGGGCCAATCAGTCCTTGCCCCTTGGGTTGCGCTCATTGTATACTAGCGACGTACCGTTGAGCAAGATGTAACCTCGATGCCGATCGACCGGAGACACCGAAATGAAAAGAAACCGCCCACTGTGGCTTACCGTTGTGCTGGTCCTGCCATGCATGCGCGTCCTCGCACAGCAGCCGGCGGATATCCAGGTCACGAAGGACAAGGTGATCTGTTTCGCCCTCTACACAGTGCATAACAACACCCTGAAGCTTACCGCCCAGCTCTATCCGCTCGACGATGCCGACCCGCGTGTCGTCCGCCTGGAGGTCAAGCAGGGCGCGGAATGGAAGCAGATCGCCACCACCCATATCATCAACCCCGGCTGGAACGCCACATTCCGCGTGACCGGCTGGGTCGTGACGAAGGAAGTGCCGTACCGCGTCCGACACGGCGAGTCGGCCGTCTACGAGGGCATCATCCGCCGGAATCCGGTCGACAAGGACGAGATCGTCGTGGTCGCATTCACCGGCAACTCGATCAACCCCGCGCACGGCGGCGATGTCTCCAAGCAGGATATCGTCGAGAACGTCAAGCGCCTCAATCCCGATCTCCTGTTCTTCTCGGGCGATCAGGTTTACGATCACAACCGCCACTACGCGCGCTGGCTGCAGTTCGGCCGCGATTTCGGCGATGTCATCCGCAACTACCCGACGATCACCATCCCCGACGACCATGATGTCGGCCAGCCGAACCTTTGGGGCGCGGGCGGCAAGAAGTCGAACAAGCCCAACGGCGATGACGGCGGCTACGTCAAGCCGGTGGAGTACGTCCAGGAGGTCCAGAGGGCGCAGACGAGCCACCTCCCCGATCCCTTCGATCCGACGCCGGTCGAGCAGGGGATCGGCGTCTACTACACGGCGCTGAACTGGGGCGCCATCAGCTTTGCCATCATTGAGGACCGCAAGTGGAAGTCGGGCCCGGCCGGCCTTATCGAGCAGAAGGGTCCGCGCCCGGACCACGTCACCGACCCGAACTACGATCCGGAGGACCTCGACGTAAGTGGCGCGGAATTGCTGGGAGAGCGGCAGTTGAAGTTCCTCCGGCTTTGGGCTCAGGACTGGAAGGGCGCTGAGATGAAAGCGGTCCTCTCCCAAACGACGTTCTGTGGCGGCGCGACGCTCCATGGAAGCCGCGACTATCGGGTCTTCGCCGATCTCGATTCCAACGGTTGGCCGCACACGGGGCGAAACAAGGCGCTGGCGGAGATGCGGAAGGGCTTCGCGTTCCACCTCGCAGGCGATCAGCACCTCGGGATGATCGTCCACTACGGAATCGACGACTGGAACGACGCGGGCTATGGGTTCAGCGTCCCCTCGATCGCCAATCTCTATCCGCGCTGGTGGGAGCCGCTCGAACCGGGGAAGAATCGGGGGATCGGGCAGCCGAAGTACACGGGCGAGTTCCTCGATGGATTCACGAACAGGATCACGGTCCTCGCCGCCGCGAACCCCCGCCTCGGTGTAGGAGCGGCTTCCCAGCCGCGATCCGACGGCCCACTCGACATCCGCTCGGCGGGATTCGGCGTCGTCACGTTCGACAAGACCAAGCGCACGATCGAGATGGAATGCTGGCCGCGAAACGTCGATGTCACCGATCCGAAGGCGAGGCAGTATCCCGGCTGGCCGCGCACCGTGACTCAGATGGACAACTACGGGCGAGAAGCAGTTGCCTACCTCCCGACGCTCAAGGTCCGGGGCATGACCGATCCCGTCGTCCAGGTGATCGACGATGCCGGCGAGATCGTCTACACCCTTCGCATCCGGGGCCGGGAGTTCCGCCCGAAGGTCTTCCGCGAGGGTACGTACACGATCAGGGTCGGCGACAAGGAGTTCAAGGGCATCGAGTCCCTCCCGCCTGGCAAGCCCGGTGAGTTGGCGGTGGATCTACCGTAAACGGCTGTAGGGGCGTGCCTTGTGCCGCCCGGTACGTGGGTGCGGGCGGCACAAGGCACGCCCCTACAGCGTTGATCTCCCGTGCCAACCGGTAGGAAACAAAGGAGTCTGAAATGACCAAGCTTATCATCAGCCTGTGCATCCTGATGTGCATCCCGGCGACCGCCGACATCACCGCGATCATACCGGAGATGCCCGGGATCGACGCCCAGTGGACGTGCGTCCCGCTGGAGAGCCTCGACCTGAGGAACATGTCGCAGGAGTACGGCGAGCCGAAGATCGCCAAGTCGATCATCGACAAGCCGCTCACCCTCGGCGGGACCGTATTCGAGCGCGGAGTCGGAAGCCATGCCGCGAGCGAGTTGATCATCGACCTGAAGGGAGCGGCGAAGGCGTTCATCGCCATAGTCGGCGTTGATGACAACACGCAGGGCAAGGGCTCGGTGATCTTCAGCATCCTCGTCGATGGCAAGATAGTCGCACGGACCGCCGTAATGAAGGGCGGCGACAAGCCGATCCGACTCGGCGTTCCCCTCGCAGGCGCGAAGACGATGATCCTGACCGTCGAGGACGCCGGCGACAACATCATGTTCGACCATGCGGACTGGGCCGACGCGTGCATATTCCTCCCCGGAGACACGGACAAGGCGTTGTACCCGCAGTCGATCGCGCATCTCGGGCAGGAGCCGATGGAGATCGCCCCCGCCGACAACACGACCCTGCGAATCAACTATCCGCGGATCACCGGCGCGACTCCCGGGCGTCCGTTCCTCTTCCGCATCCCCGCGACCGGCATCCCGCCCCTCCGGTTCTCCGCCAAGGGCCTCCCCGCGGGACTCACTCTCGATCCGAGCACGGGCATCATCACTGGTTCCCTCCAGGAAGCCGGTGAGTGGAACGTCGGGCTCACCGTCGCCGAATCCTCTTCGCCTGTAGGGGCGCGCCTTGTGCCGCCCGCCGCGGGGTTGCGGGCGGCACAAGGCGCGCCCCTACAGGCGAAGGGGTCGTCCGCATCCGCCACGCTCACCATCGTCGGGGGCAACCGCAAGGTCGCGCTCACTCCGCCGATGGGCTGGAACTCCTGGTACTGCTGGAGCAGCCATATCACCGCCGACAAGATGATGGCCCACGCCGACATCATGGTCAAGTCCGGCCTCGCGGGCCACGGATACCAGTACGTGAACATCGACGACTGCTGGGAGGGCGGGCGCGACTCGACCGGCGAGATCCAGACTAACGAGCGATTCCCCGACATGAAGGCGATGGCCGACTACATCCACGGCCGCGGCCTGAAGTTCGGCATCTACTCCTCCCCAGGTCCGCAGACGTGCTCCGGATACGAGGGCACCTACCGCCATGAGGTCCAGGACGCGAAGACCTACGCGCGCTGGGGCGTCGATTTCTTCAAGCACGACTGGTGCAGCTATGGGAAGATCGCGAAGGACGGCAGCCTTCCCGAACTCCAGAAGCCCTACGCCATCATGCGCTACGCACTCGACGCGAGCGGCCGGGACATGGTCTACAGCCTCTGCCAGTACGGCATGGGCAACGTCTGGGAGTGGGGCGACCTCGTCGGCGCGAACATGTGGCGCACGACGGGCGACCTGCTCGATAGCTGGGGGAACATGGCGCGGATCGGCTTCGGCCACGCCGGTCGGGAGAAGTACGCCGGCCCGGGGCATTGGAACGACCCCGACATGCTCTGCATCGGCAAGGTCGGATTCGGCAACCTGCGCCCGTCGAAGCTCACGCAGAACGAGCAGATCACGCAGATGACGCTCTGGAGTCTGATCGCCGCGCCGCTGCTCATCGGCGGCGATATCATGGAGATGGACGAGTTCACGCTCGACATCCTGAGCAACGACGAGGTGATCGCGGTCGACCAGGATCCGCTCGGCAAGGCGGCGAGTCGGATATGGCAGAAAGGCGACCTGGAGGTCTGGGCCCGCCCGCTCGCGGACGGCACGCATGCGGTCGGCCTCTTCAACCGGAGCGCCTACAAGGCGAAGGTAACGGTCCGCTGGTCGGATATCGGAATCATCGGCCCACAACCCGTCCGCGACCTCTGGCGTCACAAGGACCTCGGCGTCTTCTCCGATTCCTTCTCCGCGACCGTCCTCCCGCACGCGGCGTGGATGATCAAGGTGGGGAAGTAAGGGTGTTGGGTGTTGGGGGGCCGGAAGACCGCTAGCCCTGAGTGTGCCGGTGAATGACGGCATGTATCGAAGGGCGGCCTCCGCAAGACGAAAGGACGAATAGCGCATGGACTTGGGACTTGGTGTTCTGCAATACGCCTTCCTTCATAAACCATTGCTGATCGGCGGGAAAGCCATGGAGTACCACGGCCTGCGGAAGGCCGGGGCCGACACCGATCTGGTGATCCATCCGGACGACCATGCGGCGCTGCTCGCCAGGTATCCCGACAACGTCAAGGATCTGTACGGAGACATCGGCATCTGCGAGTTCGGCTTTGAGATATGGAATCAGATCTGCACATTCGACTACGAGTACCTGAGGGCCAACGCGATAGAAGAGCCCGGTTTTCTGGTGGTGTCACTGGAGAGACTGCTGTTCTTGAAGGCGCTTGCCATGCACATACCAAAGTATCACGATGACCTTGAGATGGTGGTTGGCCTTGTCCTGAAGAGAGCCTACGGGAAGGCATAGCCGTCCCATCCGGAGGCCACCCATGACCAACCCCAAGCGGCCTCGAAGGAGACAGCGTGTCGAACTACATCAAGGATCTAAGAGAACTGATCGGTAACAGGCCGCTGATCGCTTGCGCGGCGTGCGTGATATTCATGGATGACGCGGAGCGAATCTTGATGCAGCGGCGGACCGACAACGGCAGTTGGGGTCTTCCGGGCGGGGCGATGGAGATCGGGGAGGACCTGGAGCAAACCGCCAGGCGCGAAGCCCTCGAGGAGGTCGGCCTGACGTGCAATGCCCTCGAATTCCTCGCAGTCCATTCCGGCCCGCAGTTCTACTCCCGATATCCCAACGGAGATGAGAGCTACGTCGTTGCGGCTTCGTATCTTTGCCGTGACTACTCCGGGACCCTTGCCGCCGACCAGGACGAAGCGTCGGATGCCCGGTTCTTCGCCCTCTCGGATCTGCCACCCGAGATCAACCCGGTAGACCACCTCATCTTGGACAGCTTCCTTCGGTTGCGCGCCGTCCCATGCGGAGGCCAACCATGAACACCGAATACCAGATCACCGAAGAAATCCCCGGCATCGATGAATACGAGGCCCTGCGAGCCTCCGTAGGGTGGGGCGGGATGAACCTGAAGAGCCTGGCAGGCGGGCTGAGGGGCTGCCTGTTGTGCGTGTGTGTCAGGAAGGGCGGTGAACTGGTCGGCTTCGGGCGGGTGCTCGGAGACGGATGCTCCGCGTTCTACATCCAGGATGTCATCGTCCACCCCGACCACCAGAAGAAGGGGCTCGGGAAGGCGATCGTGTCCCGGCTCATCGGCTGGATCGACTCCGTGTGCGCGGAAGACACCTTCGTGGGACTGGAGGCGGCACGGGAAGCGGTCGGATTCTACGAGCAGTTCGGATTCAAGGCCCGCCCTCCGGATGCCCCCGGAATGGAACTCTGGCTCAAACGCCGCCAAGTCGGGCGCTGAACTGCGGCTGAGTGATGGCACTCTCAGCGCCCTTCCCCAACACGGCTGAAGCGGTCAGGGTCGGTAGGCTGGGGACGCGATCAGTGTACCCGACGGGCTAAGCAGCCCGCGAGGCCTTTCATCCCAAGTCTTGCCCTGCAAGTCCCGGCCTGTCTTCTTCTTGTTGACGCCGCCCCACTGTTTGAAGAAGAACGGAACGGCTGTCTCAATGCATTGGTCCCGAAGCTCGGTAACCCATTCCTCTGACATCGTCCGCGCCTTGGGGCCTGATTCGCCACCAGCAATCACCCAGTCGATACCAGTGAGATCCAATGCCGATAACGGCCCAAGCAGGGGCTCGCACGACAGAAAACGGCTTCGGGCTCCCGAAGCTACCAAGTCCGTAGTCCGGTCGATGAAGTCTCCGCACTCAACCGTGACCCCCATCCATATGTTGTCAGTCCATATTAGGCGTTCGGAGAGTTGGAGCAGTCGGTTCGAGCGCTTGGTGAGTATCTGAAAGCGGTGCCACGTAGCTCGGTTCATGGTGGAAAAGACCCGCTCGATGAACTCGAACGGCACGTCCTCGTGGAACAGATCGCTCATGGAGTTCACGAAGATCAACTGGGGCTTGCGCCATCGAAGCGGCAAGTCCACGGCGTGAGGATGACAAGTCACCTCGAAACCATTCCTGTAGTTCGGTTGGCCCATCGCCTGCAGACGCAGGGCCATCGGCCTGGCATAGCAGTTCTGGCATCCGAGACTTATCGGTGTACACCCAGTCACCGGATTCCACGTCGCTTCCGTCCACTCAATCTTAGATGTCCGCATGTTCGTCGCCTTTGTACTCGAAGAACGCCTTCACTGTGCTATGCTTGTAGCATTCCCATGAGACGTAGAACGCACCTCTTCTGAGCTTCTCATTGCCAGGCGCTGGTTTCACTTCCAAGCTACGTGAATCCTGGAGTTCCTTGAGCACCGTATTCATGTGATATGGAAGAAACCCCGACCGCAGGCAGAATCGGTAAAGATCCAGGTTATCACATTGCCCGCCGCTCATGTACTTGATCGTGTCTCGGCGGAATCTGTCATACTTCCTCGGTACGTTCTCCGCCTCGGACAGCGAAAGCTGACCCTCCCGAATAGCATCCCGGTCAATATTGAAGTTCGCCTCGCCCGTGACTTTGTCCTTGTTCCAGCAGACTCTCAGGAACTTCTCGAGTCCCAGCAGGCTGCCACTGCCGAAGATCAGTCCGTAGATGTTCCCCGACTCATCCTTTTTTATCGAGAACGGGGCAAGGTAATATTCCCTGTCCTTCGGAATCCACCGCTGGTAGTAGTCTGCGATGAACCGATGGATGTCATTCGGTGGGACGGCCTGTATATCTTCCCTGGGAATCGGGAAGCGCTGCTGGGTCGATTCCTCATCCACAAACCGTCTTATGAAGGAGGAGGAGATGAAGATTATGATGTCAGTTGTTGAACAGCCGGCTAGTTTCGAGAATACCGCCTTGTCAATCTGACTGTACCCGCACTGGTCCAAGATCACAAGATTGGCGCTGTCTTTGGCTTCGATATCGGCCAGTTCCTGTGCCAGAGCCTGCTGAAAATCCATGTTTTCGACACAAACGGAGAATACGGGGTGCTTTCCGATCTTCGCCAACTCATGCTTCAGTCGATCGGTATTCTCACGCTTTGCATCGTTGAAGAACAAGCCTACCTGTACACCGGCCGTCTTTTGCCTCGCGGGATCATCCAGATACCGCGTGATCTCATCGATGATGATCAGCGGGCTGCCTGGATTGCCGCTAGCGTCACATCCAGGACCTGAAAAGAAATCGTAGATATTGACATGTTTCCACCGACTCGATGGAGTGAGGAATACGGGAATCCACTCCTGCAGATATCCCCGGAATATCTCCAGCTTCAGTCTAGTGGCACTGTCGAACTGCCTGTCATGGAACCTGCCCTGCGCAATACGCGTCATGCAAACCGCTCCGTTCCGGAAGTGGCTTGTTCCTCGAAGATCGAACGCTCACAACCTAACTCCCCGTATTATAGCACACCGCTGATAGCACATGCGACTGTTGCACAGAGCACGGGCGCATTTCCGTAGAGTGGGTCAGCCTCTCGTTATGCCACCAGAGTGGCTACTCGAGGAGAACGGTTGGGTGGTCTGCCAAGGTTCCCAAGCCCCAACCGTCTAGTCTCGAGTAGGTTTCTCTGGAAACCATAACGAGAGACGGTCGCCACCCACTCAACTCGAATGCACCCACAGAGCACGGGCGATGCCCGTCTGCTATCCCGTTCGCTCGATCACGATGATCGCCGTGTCGTCCCGGCGATCTCCGCCTGACCACTCGGTCGATGCCTGGACGAGCGCCTGAACGATCTCCTCGGGGGGACGCCCGCCGTTCTCCTTCACCACGCGCTCGATGCCTTCGCGCCCGAAGAGGTCCGAGGTGCGTCTCGCCTCGTGCAGGCCGTCGGTATACAGGACCAGCTTGTCCCCGACCTCCATGTGCGCGCAATCCTCCTCGTACCGATGCTGATCCAGCACCCCGAGGATCAGCCCCGCCGTCTTCGAGCCAGTGCACCTCACCCGTCCCCGCATGATAGATGGCGGGCGGGGGATGTCCCGCGCTGGAATAACACATGCGCCCGTCGGAGTCCAGTGTCACGAGGAGGAGAGTGAGGAACAGCGACGGGTCTTCCTTCGCGTCCTTGAGCACGTTGTTCGTATGACTGAGCGCCTCGTCGGTAACGTTGAGGTCATAGGTGAAGGCCCGAGCCGTGCTGCGGGCGGCGGCGGCAAGCGAGGCGGCGGGTATCCCCTTGCCGGATACATCGCCGATGAGGGCGGCCATCAGGCCTTTCTCGGTCGGGAAGAGATCGTAGAAGTCGCCGCCGATCTCCGCTCCGGGTATCGGCAGGTATGTCGAGGCGATCTCGTAGCCGGGGAACTTCGGCGTCTTATCGGGCAGGAGCGCCCGCTGGAGGAGCGAGTAGTTGCGCGCCAGCGCCTCCTCGGTCCGCTTGCGCTCGGTGATGTCCTCCACAACGACGTTGATGGCGATCACCTCGCCGGACTCGTCCTTGATCGGCATCCATTGCTCGACGAACGTGCGCATCACGCCCGGCTGGGCCGGCGTCGTTCCGCTCAACTCAAAGTCGGCAACGCCTTCGCCTGACTCGAAGATGCGGCCCGCAAGCTCCTCGAACAACGAGGCGATATTCGGCAGCACTTCGCGTACCGTCCTGCCGATATGGTCACTGGCAGGAATGCCGTTGAGTCCCGCCAGCCGCTCATTTATGCGCACATAGCGCAAGTCTCGGTCAAATATGGCCAGCCCGACATGCGCGCCATCATAGATGGACTCGATCTCCTTTAGCTGTGCCCGGCTTCGTTCCTCGCTCTCCCTCAGCGCCTCCTCGGCCTCCCTGCGCTCCTCTTCGCGCAGCTTGCGTTGAATCCAGGCGTAGAGCACGGGCGCAACCCGGGCGGCAAGAGCGTCCAGGCTCTCACGGTCTTCTTCGGTGTATCCGCCTTCCTTGTTGGCCAGGTTCAGGAGTCCGATCGCCTCCCCTTGGAACAAGATGGGCGTGGCCAGATTGCTGTAGATGATCGGATGACCGGGCGGCACACGCGGCGCCTTGTTCGTGAAGAGCGAGCGCTTCTCCGTCAGCGCGCGGGCCCACAGGCCGTTCCATTTCTCGGGCGGGTAGTGAATGCACTTGCCCTCGATCTCGCACTCATCCAGCATCTTCGACAGGCTCGGGCAAGTCAGATGGCCGGGCTCCGAGATATAGCCGAAGACTCCGTGCGTGCTGTCCATCTCCTCCTGAACCACGGCCAGCGCATGGTCGAATATGGCGTCCCCCTCATACTCGACAAACGCGCGCAGGACGCGGTTGGCGAACAGTGTCCCGTCATGCTCCTTCCGCTCTCTCTCCTCGGCCTTCTTTCGCTCGGAGATATCAGAGACGTTGAGCGTCGCCATCAGCGGATTGCCGCTATCATCCTTCACCAGGCCGCCATAATAATCGAAGATACGCTGCCAATCCCTGTCGATACGCCGGACTCGTATCTCCCGGTTACGTATCTGCTCGCCGCGCAGTATCCGTGCCATAGGCCACTGATCCACTGGTATGAGCCTGCCGTCCAACTCCGAGAGCACGAAGGTATCGTCAAGCTCTGTCAGCAGCCGCTCTCCTTCTTCCGCGTTGGAGTATCCATGCATAGTTACTGAGGCCGGGTTCCAGTAGACCAGGCGGCCGTCGAGGTCGGCTACGATCAGGCCTTCGGCGAGGCTATCAAGTACCGTCTGGAGCTTGGCCTTTTCCTCCTGGACGGCGGCTCGGACGGCCGCCTCGCGATCATACGCGGCGGCCTTCAGCCGGCCCCGACGATACGACTCGGCGACGGCGCTCATGAACAGCCCCATGCCGGTGAAGACGATCAAGCCCAGACGGTCCACAGGAGCTATTATGCCGAACTGACCGGTCGGCGGCAGGACCCAATACCACACCAGCGCGCCCGCCAGGGCCGTCGCCAGCAACCCCGGCCGGAAGCCGGCCATGACCGCCACCGCCATGACCGCCGGGTAGAACGTGATGTATGTGGGCAATCCGGTGCCGACGCTCTCCGTCAGCGCCACCCGCAGTCCCATAGCGAGGCAGACCATCACGATCGCCAGCCCGTAGCGCAGGACCCATCCCAGAGTCGTGGGCTGCTCGAGGCTCGCCAGGAGACCACGCTCTCGCCAGGCTTCCTCGATATGCTCCATCGGGATTCGCTTGGTACTGCTCCCTCTCAGCGAGGCCAGCACTGCGAAGACCATGTACAGCGTGCCCACGAACTGCGTGGACCGCGTGACCCATTGCAGGGGAGAGTCTACGATGGCAATCAACGCGGACCCCCCGAGACCCGTGGCCAGCAACACCAGGCCCAGCGCGTACCACTGGAGGAATGGGGAGGGCTTATGGCGATTCGTCTGCCGGAGAATGCCCGCCGTCACGAGAAAGAGCATCACGGCCAGGCCGACAACAACGGTGCGCAGGAGCGTCCCGCCCTGGCCCTCGACGAAGAAGGCCGGCATCCGGCCCGTGAACGCGAGCCGGACGATCAGGGCCATAACCGCCATGCTGCCCGCATAGGCGACTATCAACCAGGGAACGGCCCGCGTCGCTCGTATCTTGCGGCGGGAGGCAACGACCACGCCGGTGAAGTGGCAGAGGGCGCCGAGTAGGGTAGATGTGTTGTAGACCGCGAAGCCCGCGCTCATCTCCCCCGTACCCAATGCCACCCGTATGGCGACCACCCCGATGTCCATCATCAGGATGCCGCAGCCGAGCATCAGGACGCTGGGCTGCCGACCAGACAGAAAACTATACGCCGCCGGAATGGCAATGAACGCAATCCCTATTGCCACCGACCCATAGTGGAGGAGCCAGATCATGGCGGGCGAATGCCCGACAACCTGCAGGTTCGCCACCCAAAGCGCCAGGATCGCCGCCAGGAGTATCGGGATCGGAAGCCACGCCCATCGGCTCAGACGGCTCATCTTATTGCTCGCGGGCTCGATGCTCATGACGCCGCCTTCTCAATCAGCAGCGGCTCGGCCGTGACGGGCTCGAGGCTGATCTCGATGCCGACGGTCGTGCCGCTCTCGTCCGTCGCAAGGTAGATCTTGTCAACGAACTGGATCATCATCTTGTAGCCCATCCCCAGAGTCCCCGCCGTCGAGTATCTGTTCCGCAGCGCCACATCCGGCAAGGCGAGCGCCGGGATGCCCGGTCCCCGATCGGATACAACTACTATAAGCGAATCCCCGGTCTGATGCAAGGACGCTTCTCCGCCGCTTGCATGCTTTACGGCATTGGTGGTGGCCTCGCCGACCGCGACTATCAGCTTCCCGAGCCTCGGCTCCTCGATGCCCGCTGAGACGGCGATCTCCTGGACCCCATGCCGCACCGTTCCGATATCCTTCGGGCTGCGAATCTCCCACGATGCCACGCTCGGCCCGGCGATCCGCTCGATCTCCGTCCTGTCCGCGATCGAGAGCTTGCCGTCGGTGGCCGCGAGGATCGTGCGCTGATAGAACTCGAGCTTGTGATCCTGCTCCTCTCTCACCGCGGCCTCGGCTTGCCGCAGCTTCGTCGAGTCGTAGTAATAGCAGACTACGCCGTATTCCCCGCTGGGCAGCTTCATGCGATGAAGCTCCCACTCGTATGACTCGACGATCTCCACGTCGTGGCGCGGGTTGGTGAAGCGCGGCGAGTAGTAGGGTTCGCCGGTCTCAAGGGTGTGGCGGAACAGAGCGAGGATGCCCTCGGCAACGTCGTCGGGCCACAGGATGTGCATCGCCTCGGTGAAGTCTCGCCCGATCACAGGCCGCACGTTTCGGAACGCGTCGTCCTGCGAGTTGGTGTTCATCTGCGCTATTCGGAACTGAGAATCAATCAGATAGACTCCGAACGGTGCGCGCTCGATCAGCTCCGAGAAGGTCTGCTCGCTCTGCCTGAGCGCTTCCTCCGCCTTCTTGCGCTCGGTGATCTCGCGGCATGCCACGATCGCGCCGACGATCTTTCCGTCCTCGTCCTTGATCGGCGCGAAGTTGTAGCTGCCCCACCAAGTCTCCCCGCTCTCCTTGCGCCGCAGCATGTACTCGACATCGGATGCCATCTCTCCCCGGAGGGCGCGGGGCATTGCCCACATCTCCGGCGGCGCGGGGGTCCCGTCCTGGAAATAGGCTTCGAGATACTTGGGGCAGTCAGCGATCGTCCTGCTGCACTCTTCCCGGTCCTTGAAACGATGGTAGCGGACGAATCCCTCGTTGAACTCGACTAGACGCCCCTCCGTATCGGCGATGAAGATCGCCTCAGTCATGCTCGCGAAGGCCGCCTGCAGTTTCGTTCGGCTCTCCCTCAACGCGTCCTCGGTCTTCTTGCGGTCGGAGATGTCGGCGGTGATACCGCCTACCGCGTATATCGTCCCCTGCGCGTCGCGAAGCGGGAACTTCGTCGTAAGCCAGGTAATCGAGCGGCCTGGTAGCTCGCTGTACTCCTCGAACTCCAGGGCTTTCCCCGCCTCGATCGCCTGCCGATCGTTTGCCTCGTGCCGGTCCGCGTCGGCCTTGGGCATGAACTCGTGCCGTCTTCTTCCGATCATCTGCTCCGGCGTGGAGTCCAGCAGCTCTGCGAGTGCCCTATTCACCATCAGAAAGCGCTCTTCGAGATCGAGGGCATAGACAAGAGACGTGGCGTTGTCGATTATGCTCTGGATCTGCCTCTGAGCCGCGGCGAGCGCCTCCTCCGCCTGCTTGCGCTCGGTGATATCGCGGACCGAGGTCACGCCGAGAATAATTTTGCCATTCGCATCCCGAACCGGACGGCCGCTATTACTTCCGATGAACCGCTTGTTGATCGAGGGAATGTATTGTTCCAGTTCCCAGTCTGAAAAAGTTTCACCTCGCAACACGCGAGAGGGAGGCCATTCCTCCGGAGGAAGCTCACAGCCATCCATCGTCCGCACTTGTACATCCGCATAGTCACTCAGATGTCTAAGCATCTGCTCTTTCATTTCGTAGCCATACAGCTTCGCAGTTGCATCGTTAATCAGCGCCAAACTGCCATCCGTATTCCAAACCCCGACCGCCTCATCCAGGCTCTCGATGATGGCCAACAACTGCTTCCGTTCCTTTTCAAGCTCTTCCTCGGCCTGCTTGCGGTCGGTGATATCCATGTTGACGCCGATCATGCGGAGCGGCTCGCCGGATTCATCCCTGAACACCTGCCAGCGTGCGGCCAGCCAGTGGATGCTGCCGTCGGGCCAGACAACTCGCCATTCACCTTCCGTCGTCTCGCCCGTCTGGATGGAATGCTCTACGAGGCGCGTGGCATTGGCGCGGTCGTCGGGATGGATGAACTCCTGCCAGGCACTCGCCGTCCCGGCGAAGCCGCCCGGTCGGAGGCCGTACATCGCCTCCAACTCCGGCGTCCATGTGTTCGTGTCCGTCCGAATGTTCCACTCGAACGCGCCGAGGCGGGCCGCCGAGTGCGCCAACCTCAGCCGCTCCTCGCTCTCCCTCAGCGCCTCCTCGTCCTGGCGGTGCGCGGTGTCCGAGCGGCTGAGGTCGCGGGCGCTCCGCCAGAGGACGGCGGAGAAGATCAGGATCAACGCGACGACAAGCAGCCCGGTCCTCGATCCTGTTATCCCGAGCCCGGCGTACTCGAACTGCATCTTCGCGTGGCCGAGTACCAGGGGAACGACGATCAACCACGGGAGCATCCGGCGGAGGAGCTTCCCGCCCGCATCGTCCCGCAGGAGGAGCGCCATCGGGCCGCCGTCCGTCCGGCTGAATACCAGCCCGATGCCCAGGGATATCAGCGCGATGACCGTCGGCCAGGCGATGTGCGTCAAACGGGGTTGCGCGAAGAAGGTTCCGACGCCGTAGAGGAAACCGACCGCCGGGATCAGGTTGATCATGGAGATCGCCAAGCCCAGATACGGCGCGATCCTGCGCCTTCCGGACGCAAGACCCAGCAGGCCGATGCCGAGGAGAGTGAAACTCACCGATGCCGGTGGGCCGGGTCGGTTCGGGCTGCTTGTGGAGACCGCCCCGGGCGCTTCCGTCGCCAGGAGCTGGTCTATCCCGAGATTCCAGCCGAAAAGGTGCTGGCTCAGAGTGAGGGCGCCGATCAGAAGGATTACGACCGCGGCCACGGTCCCCACCGTCCGCCGCGCGGTATTCGGTCGTCCCGCGCTCAGGAGCACCAGGGCCAGACCGCCGAGAAACAGCGCGAGGGCAGTGTTCGTCTTGACGGTGAGAACCCCGCCCGCCGACCAATGAGCGCCGTACCCGGTGAACCACGCGACGAGCCAGAAAGCGCCGATGAGGATGGCGATCGTGCCTGCGAGGCGGATTCCCCAGCGGACGACCGGCGGCTGCGATGGTTGATCAGTCGAGTTCATGGTTCATCCGTGCTCTGAGCGAGAAAGCGCATCCGGCGCTGATGGCCTGGATGCATCGGCGGCGCTGGGATGGCTGGTGTGTCGCCTACTCCTTTACCCGCGAACTGCACACCCGAAACCGCTGAGTCTGAAGATGACTGACGGTGGGCTCGCAGACCACGCCTTGGGTACTGCAAACCGGGACCCGTCAGTCCTGAGTATGCCGGTGAATGACGGCATGTAACGAAGGACGGCCTTGCTGCACCGAGGTTGGGTGGAGATGCGACCGCCCTTCGTTACATGCCGTCATTCACCGGCATACTCAGGACTAGCGGTGTGCTTGTTCGCGGCATACTCAGGACTCACTTGCCTGGCACGCCTATGACCACCACCGTCGGGCGATGATCCGAAGTCCCATCCGTCAGCTTGGCCGGGATCTCGCTGCCTTCCCTAATGTCGTCCGCGAGCGACTTGGAAGTCCAAATCTGGTCAATCCGCTGTCCGACCGGTGGAGCGATGACAAACCCTGAAGCCCGAAGCGCGTCAGTGCTCTCTCTCTGGACCCCGTACTGGAAGTTCGCGTCGCCCATCATCACTGCCAGATGGGATGAATGCGGCTTCATCTGCTCGGCGAGATACCGTATCTCGCTCAACTGGCTCTTTGGTGACCGCAGGAGGTTGAAGTGCGCCACGAAGACATCGAGCGTGCGTCCGTCGGGAAGCTTCAGTCGTGCCTGCAGGGCCGCGCGGGTGAAATGGTCGGGAAACCCCTTCGCCGAGATGATGGGAAGCTTGCTGAACAGCGCGACGTTGAAGCGGCTCTTGCCGGATTTCGCCACGTAATAACGCATGCCCAGTTGCTTTGCGACCTGCTTTGCCACAGCATTGTCGTTCTTCTCCCACGAGCAGGCCTCCTGGATGCCCACTATGTCGGGGTTCACGTACTTGATGACCGAGATCACCCGGTCCAGGCGGTTGCCGATCAGCTTACCCACGGTGTCTCGCTCGACGATCTTCGCCTCCGCCGGATCGACCCCCGCCCCGTACGCCACGTTGTAGGCCATCACGGTGAGCTTTGTGCCGTCGGAGGCATATGCCGACACGGAGAGAATAACGAGCATGATGAAAGCAAGATATCGCCCCATAACCTGTTCCTTTCCCGCCTGTTGGAACGATACGGCCCCGAGGTGAGGCGGCCCTAGACCGAGATCGAGAGCAGACCTGCCAGGTTTGATGCGTAGATGCGCCGGCGGTCGTCGTCGGAGAGGTTGCCGTAGTCGATCTTGTACCGCGCGGGGAGTGCGTACTGGAGCATCAACTCCGTGCCGAAGAGCAGCCGCTCGGATCCCACCTCCGCGACGAGCTTCCTCATGCAGTTCGTCGGGCCCTGGACCCCCGCGATGTCGGCGAAGAGGTTGCCCGAAGCGGATGTCTCCTTCAACGCAGACACTATCTCCCCGAAGCGCCCCATGCTCAGCACGAACTTCGTCGCCGGATGCGCAATCGCCAGGTCCGCGACATCCCCAGCGGGAACAGCCGGGACCATGCATATCGGCGGATGATGTCGTTCGTCCCAGAGCCGGATGCTCACGAACACCGGCAGTCCCATCTCCGCCGCCTGATCCGCCAGCGCCGAGACCTCCGGTGAGGTCAATGTGTACTTGTGGTAGCCCGGGAAGATGCGGATCGCCACCGCACGGAGCGGCCCCGCAGAGCGCACCAGGTCCCGATCCCATCCGGGGTACGCCGGGTTGATCGCCGCCATCAGCATCAGGCGGTCATTCTTTCGCCATATTTCCTGTCGGATCTCCTCGTTCGCTTCATGGGCGTTCGAGTAGAAGGCGCCGGAGAGCGGGGTGACCAGTGCGCGGTCGATCCCGGCCCTGTCCATGAGCCGCACGAGGTCCGGCACGCTGCTGTTGCGCGAATGTACGAACGGCCGCCTGCCGACGAAAGCGCATGCATCGAAGCTCATCGGCGCGCCCTCCTCCTGAGAAGCCTCTGCATATTGCCGCCCAGGATCATCTCGCGGTCGGAATCGGAGATCTCCGCGCCGATGATCTTCGCCAGCGCGACGGGTAGATCGACCCCATGTGCGTCCGAGCCGAAGAGCACGCGTTCCGCGCCGAGTTCCTCCACCGCGTGTTCGATCATCCCGGCCTCGATGATGCTCCCGCTCGTGTCCACGTAGACGTTCGGGTAATCCCTGACCGTCTCGATCCCGCGCTCCCAGTCGCCGGCGATGTGGGCCATGATGATAGTGGCCCAGGGATACCTCCGCGCCAGTTCCGCGACGTGATGGGGCTTAGACTCGTGGGGCAGGTTGCCGGTCGCCTTGTGCCATGCATGCTGGAGGATGGGAATGCGGTACTGGATCGCCTTCTCGACGAGCGGGAAGACGCGCGGATCGTCGGCATATGCGGCGACCCAGAGCTTGATGCCCACCATGCCGAGTTCTTCGATGCACCGGCGCATCTCATCCAGCGATTCCTTGGGATAGACCGGGTTGAGGTAAGCGAATCCGAGCACCAGGCCGGGATAGCGCTTCATGCACTTCGCGACATCGTCGTTCGCCTTGATGAAGACCTCGGGCGTCGGCTCGTAGGACCATTTTCGTCCGAGCGACGACGCGCACAACTGATCGACCCCGAGCGCGGAGGCACTCTCGATCAGTTCCGGCTCGATCCCGGCGCCCTGCAGGTGGATGTGGCAATCGATGATCATGCGTTCTCTCTCCGGGTATTCCTGGGAAAGTCACCCACCGTCAGTCCTGAGTGCGCCGGTGAATGACGGCGTGTAACGAAGGACGGCCTTGATGCACCGAGCCGTCCTTCGTTACACGCCGTCATTCACCGGCGCACTCAGGACTAACGGTATCGGCTTTCTTGCCGATCAGCCAAGCAGTCGCACGGCATCGTGGAGCAGCGAATTGCCATCGCACCGGTAGCAGTGATTGTCATCTCCCCGGGGGACGCCCGCCCCACGGACGATCTCGGCGGCTTCCAGAATCGTATCTGCATACCATTCAGCGCACGGGGCGCGATGTCCTTCCAGCTTCGAGCCGGGGTTCGGACTCCACACGAACGGCACGATATTCGCGCCGACATCCGACAGCGCGCGTATCCCCTCGATGAAGGTGCCTCGCGGCTCCAGCCCCATCACCAGCACGCCGTAGACGTTGCCCGCGCCGAACACCTTGACCGCCCGCCCGATCGCATCGAAGAACGTGTCGTGCGAGACGCTCTTTGCCTTCCCGGGACAGATCGCTTTGTAGTAGCCCTCGTCCCAAAGCTCCATGCTGTAACCGATCGCGCCGATTCCCGCATCCCTGTACCGCCGCATGTCGTCCTCATCGATGGTCGCGGAGGGGAGAATCGTGCCGGGGATGGTGGTGACCCCGAGGGCGGACCGGATGCTCTCCAGGATGCTTATCACCAGCGAGACTTCCTTCTCATGGCTGAAGCAGCCCCCTGTCAACAGGATATGCTTGCACATCCCCTCGGCAAATGCCGCCGCGGCCACCTCGCCGATGTCATGGATATCCTTCCTGGTCAGCACCGAGTCGTAGGTCTTCTTCGTGTCAACGAGGTTGCAGAACGCGCATTCCTCTTGTTTGGCGAAATGGGAGCAGTAGTTCTGGTAGCAGATGAAGAAGCAGTCCTCACCGCCGATCTGGGCGATCTGACGCATGGTCGCGCCGCTCTCGGTCTGCTGATCGTAATACGTGGGCCTCGGGATCAGGCTCACCCGATCCAATGCCTCACCGTCTCTGGCAACCTGATGATCGGCGGTGATCTTGTAGCGAGACGATGGGTTGTAGCGGAACTGGGTGACCGTCCCGTCGGAGAGGACGAAATCGTCCGGCAGCTCGGTTCCCTTGTGGTTCACGAAATCCCAGCCGAAGAGACCGTGATTCTGCTCCTTGAACCGCGCCCCGACCTCATCGAACGCACCCGGCTCGAAGCTGATCCCCTCCACAAGCAGGTCCGCTTTCAGTCTCAGAAGTCTGTGATCCGTCATTTCTTCCTCCGCGACGCTCAGGCGCTTTCGTGCAGCGTATAACGAAATATACCGCACGAAGGGCCGGAGTGTCAATGCCAGGGAATCCAGGTAAGAGTTCACGATCAAGGATAGTCGGGTGTCATTCTGAGCGCAGCGTATGTCATTCTGAACGCAGTGAAGAATCTGTTTGCGCACGGCCAGATTCTTCACTGCGTTCAGAATGACATACGCGCAGCGCAGCTATCAGCGATCGTGAACTCTCACGAATACGGATTCCGCGTCGAATACCAATATTCCGGCCGGAGACATCCTCCAATCGCCCGGGGGAAAGATCTTCCAGCCCGGAAGCAAGTTGTCAATCCCCCGCAACAATCTCTTCCCGCCCGGAAGCAAGTTGTCAATCCCCCGCAACAATCTCTTCCCGCCCGGAAGCAAGTTGTCAATCCCCCGCAACAATGTCTTCCCGCCCGGAGACATCTTCCTGATCCCCCGCAGCAATCTCTTCCCGCCCGGAAACAACTTCCTTCCGCCCGGAAAACCGGGACGGAGAGCCGGGAAAGGCACAGTTACTACAGAATGGTCACACTCGGGCCGCAGTCCTGTCATAGAGAGTGTTCTCCGGCAGCAGAGGTCCCAAAAGAAGGAATAGAGGTATAGGCATCGAATGAGGAAGCATGCCGAGAACCGCTCGATCAGTGCTGGAGGGCATTCCCTATCACGTCACCCAGAGGGGCAACCGCAGAGGGGAACGCACGAGGGTCGGGTTTCCCTGCGGGGATGAGGCGTTTGTGGGAAGGATCTCAAACCTGTTTGGGAGGGAGCTTATCCTTCGTCGAGGCGGTCGCCCGAGGAAAATCCATGACGGCGGGTAGACGTAATCGTGAACCAATCGTAAATACCGCGCCTGTCCCTGGTTTCTCTGGTTTCCAGAAAGGTTCTACAGGTGGTCTATATGTTAAGCAATGCTCGCAAGAAACGATCCATTGCCATCATTGCGGCAGTACTCTTGGCGGTCGCGATCGTGGTCGCAGTCCTCTATGCCGCACACAGCCGTTCAGGGTCTCGGCCCGAAGCCTTCGTTGTTCTGCCGAACGCTGAGAAAGCTGCGTTCGTGACCTTCCACGGCACCAGACAGATGAGGTATGAGTTCGTTGAGCCGTATCCGGCGAAGACGGCTCTCAAGAGCATCTCAGACCGACTGGACAGCCTGGGCTGGAAGCCGCTGAAGAATAGCTATCTGCAACCAGACCGTCCATCGTCCCATGTGACCGGTTGGAAGGAGTTCCAGGACGGCACCAAGACGCCTTGGGTGAAAGTCAAGCAGTGGATGGCCGAGTGGAGGAGTCCTAGCGGCGATGTCGTTTCGTATATCTTGCGGTACGAGTGGCCAAATGACGCATCGGTTCCAAATACGGACAGGGTGCGCTTGAACAGCGTACTCATACCTGCGAAAGCCGCAGCGTCGGGAAAAGGGGGACAGGCGCAATGACCGCAGTCTGTTCATCAGTTTGACCCAACGGCAACATAGCTGACCCGCCAACCGCCATGACGACAGGTGGACGTAATCGTGAACAAATCGTAAACACTGTGCCTGTCCCTGGTTTCCCTGGTTTCCCCCTGTGCCTACTCCCATGTTCCCATATACTACCGATGGCTGCCGCACCCAATCAGCGGCGTTTCCTTGCAGCTACAATGGCTTCGAGAGCCTTTTCTATGCGGCCACGCAGACCACCAAGGGCTTTCTGTTCGCCATAGGACAATACCCTGAAATGACTATTTATCGAAATACAGTTTGCAGGCTACTTGTAAGAGGAATCGTTTGCTAGTTCCCCCCAAGAACATGCCTTACCCGGGTCTCACATCACGTTCCTACGGGCATCGATCTTGTCCGCAGTCAGGAATGCGTAAGACACGCACAAGATGCTCAGTGCGAGACAGGGATTCACTTCAGACGTTGTAGAAAACTCTGAGCCGTCTTGACAAGCGGTTCGTCCAGATCCAGTTCATCAGCTACCGACTTCGCATCGGCTGATAGGAAAGCCTCCACGGTCATATATGCATCGGTGATTGCCTCAATCACATTCTGAGCGAGTCCGCTGTTTGCTAGCAAAATTGCCGATAGGAATCGCTTGCCACCCTTCAGACCAGACAACTGCGCGTTCTTCTGAATCTCATTCCTAAGATGACTAGCAAGTTTACTCACATCGGTGGCGGAGTCAACAAGGGGATACTCGATGTAGATCCAACCTTGGAGATCGCTTGGCACAGGCTTTCCCTTCCTCACACGAAGCAATGCTGAAGGCCGCTCTGGAAGCATCCTCAGCATGCCCACCTCCATCATAACGTTCGCGTTCTGATCAGAGATCTCCGCCAGGTAGCAATGGGCATTCTTGATGTGGTCCATCACATTTCCGGACACTGTGGGATCATGTGTTAGATCGCGCGCTGTGATCACCTGCCAATAATAGGGAGGCGACTGAAGCGCAGCGCGCACCGCCTCAAGGAAAGGGTCATACTTATCGTCGAACGGATACGCCAGAAAGCATGTCACGTGGTCAGAAAGCTCGGGCTGGGCCAACTTGCAGCGCAGTTCCGTCATCTCATGATCGAACGCCATCTGAGCCTTCTTGAACTCAGCTTGGAAGGCGTCCAGTTCACGCGCTACTCTCGCAGCCTTTTCTTCCTGCTGTTTGGCGTATTGCCGGAGTTCCTCTAGAGCGTCATCATGCTCCAGTTTCCGCCGGGTCAGTTCAGCCTCGACCTCCAGGAGACTCTGATGCTTCGCCATCAGTTGCTCAATAGCCATATTGGTACCGCGGAACATGACCTGCGCGTTCTCAGGTGTCACTGAGTGAGATTCGAATAGCACAGCGTTGTTGTAGAGGACAGTCATCGCCAGGTTGCGGACGGGATACCTCCCTGTCGGATGCGGCAAGTAGCTGGATTATGGGATTAGACGCGTTCAAATGAAGAACCGTCCCGCCGGTCAGCGAACCCTTGCGGTAGCGATCTCGTTCCTGCAGAAGTTGCGTGAAGAACTTCCTTAGCTCCGGATTGACGTCTGTATCCTCAGCCAGCTTGCGGACTGTGTTCTCGTGTTCGGCATCTTCCTCAACCTGCAGCAGGATTGCGGGGATATCAGTCGGCCGAAACTTTACCACTCGAGCAGCCATATTCCTGAGCGCAAAATCCTCTTCAAGCTTCGACCATCGGCCGTCCACATCGTCCACTGGTTCAAAGATATAGCCGGCGGCGGCATCCAGCTTCTTCACATCCACGTCCTCATGGCGCTCGTCATATTTCTCGAGAAACGCCTGTTCAGCTCCATAGCTTGCATCGATCACGCATAGTCCGGCTTCACGGAACAGAATCTTCTGCTGCGTTCCACTGCCAACGTCGCTGAAGTAATGAATGGTCTTGCGAGGTGTCTCCCCTTCCGCCGGCGTCTCACCGGCCTCAGTGCTCGCCAGAGCCTTGGGGTCAGACCCAACAAAGCGCTGGAGGTACGCGGGAATGTTCATCTTTCCATACTCGGTGTCCACAAGCACCAGATCACAGATCTTGTCGAAGAAGCTGTCGTCCTCCAGTGACCACGCCTTTATCAATGTGTTGTGGCTCGTCACAACCTCCCGCAGTTGCTGAGGATCGTCCGATGCAAGTCGGTCCAGATGCTTCAGGATTGACTGGGCCACCACCTCGCGCACGCGGTGGTATTTTTCGTCCTTTCGGACGCTCTCGCGAGACAGGGTCGGAGTAAGGGAAGAGCTATCCACTATTCCACGCACGAACTTCGCCCACACTGGGAGCAACTCCTGATCTCCGTTGCAGATAAACATCCGCGAGATATAGATGTCCAGGTCCCCATATTCCTTGATGGATACCATTGCATGGCGAGGAATGTAGAGTACCCCGTGAACAGAAAGGTCGCCTTCCTCGTATTCCAGTGGAATGACTTCGAGCGGTGGTGTATCTTGGTACCGGTTTTTCACGTATTCCAAGTACTCCGATCTAGTCGCGTGCCGGTGCCACGGGGCATCCATCACGTTCACAGGGAGCTTCGCCTGATTGAGGTAGATCGGCAACGACAGGAAGTCTGCATAGGTCTTGACTACCTTTGTGAGCACTTCCTCGTTGAGCATGGTCGCCACATGATCCGGCGATACCGTGATGATGACTTCCGTGCCGACATCCTTCTTGTCGGCTTCCGCAAGTGTGTAGGTAACATTGCCGTCGCATTCCCAGCAGTATCCTCGCGATTCTGGCTGATATGACCGGGTAAGAATCTGTATCTTCTCCGCTATGATAAACGCCGAGAGCAGGCCGAGCCCGAACTGACCGATCAGCTTCTCAGCGATGTCGCGATTCTTCTCGGAAAGCGCCTTCCTCAGCTCGGCCGTGTATCCTTTCCCTACAGTGGACAGAAACTCGTGGATCTCTGACTCCGTCATCCCAGAGCCATTGTCACGGAAGGTTAGGGTCCGCGCATACGCATTTGCCTCGATGCCGATGCGTGGGTTCTTGAAGCTCTTGTCTTCTGCCATCCGACGCAGGCACGAGTCATGAGCGTTCTGGATCATCTCCCGCACGGAGACCTCCGGCTCCGAGTATAGTGTCTCGCCCAGGATTTTAATCAGTCCCGGGAGGTGAATCTGGATTTCATGCTCCTTTGCAGCCGTGTGCTCGGTTGTCATGCTGTTTCCTCCTATCCTAACGCCTCATCCCTCAGATCATAGTGGCAATCGTTTCCACCAATTCCTGTATGGCCGATGGAAATCGCATCTGCCGTAGATGGCTGATCACCCATCGAATATCCTCCAGGCCGGGCCCCGCACGAGATGGCTCTTGCACAATCAGATCGCGAAGCTGCTCCAGGCTACGCTGAAGACAGTCTTCCGCTGGACTTGAGACACCATCGGCACGCGGAGATGACTCGTCAAGCTGCGAGTACTGCCTAGCAGCCAAACGAAGTAGTTCGTGCAGGAAGGTATCCCGATTCTCCAAGCAAGATCCGTCACTCAGCATGTTAGCTATCGCCGTGATCACCACCAGCAGAAGCTGGCTCCTATTGGGCTCAACAAGTATAGATGCAATCACATCTGTCGCCTCCAGCCGATTGCTGGACGACAACTTCGTGAGAAACCTGCGCCACAACCACAGCCTGGCGCTAGTCGCCTCTACACCATGCTTATCGAGTAAGTCATCTAGCAGGAATATGCTTCCCGACTTGAGCAAGACCTCGACGTCTTCGGTGTTGATGATAGTCACAACCTGTTCTTCGGATACCGACTGGCCCAGCTTCTCGGCTCGAAGCAATGAGAGGAGATTACCTACGTGCGTCCTGTCCCACTTGCCATTGGTATACCTGGCTACCCCATCTGCGCGAGTGAGAATCTCCTCAGCACTTGAGAGGTGTTCATTGGTGTGAAGACCCTGTCCGCCGTGCCGATTGCGCACAACGCTCTTCAGGATGAACTCACCGTAGCTGACACAACACTCAAAGAGGCAGGAGAAATACTCTCCTGTTATCGTCTGATTCGCGATATTGGTTATCTCCTTATGCAGCGCTTGACTATCGAAGCCCAGAACCCCCATTGCACCCTCGCTGCTGCGACCGTCAGGTAAACCAGGTGGCAGCAAGAGCGCAATGCTTGCGCTGAGCATGTGCTGTAGCTCGGTCACCGGCCAAAGCGCCAGATCGTGGAGCATATGACTGTCAGCGCATTCCCTCAGCACCTGCGCAGCAAGCACCACCTCGTCCAAGCGATCACCAGCGTCAAGAGACCACAGCTTAGCTTGTAGCAGCCCCCACTCCTGCGACCCAAGCGGCGGCGGGCCAAAGCGCGCAATGTTGGCGGCAACACCCGCATTCCGTTCTATCTCCCGCCACGCTCCGTGCAGACATCTGATCGCGTCATCTTCGTTCCCCGCCACTCGAAACAGCCGACCAGTGAGCAACGGTATACGCACGGCAGCGTCATGACTGCCCATTACTACTTGCGGAGCGTTATTCATGTAGAAATCGATACTGACAGCAACGTGTCTGGCGACCCGCCGTTCAAGACGAGACTGTTTCGCAGGAACCATTCGTGCCAGGTAAACGAGTCCTTCCCGCTTCTTTCTGGGATCCGGTGAGAGCAGGTTCCGGACAGCAGCGGCAACGCTGCGATCAAGATCAACTCCGTTCATCCCAGTACCTCCACACCTGATCATAGGACGGCTCCCAACTCGGGCGGTCACCTACAGCGTCCGAGCGAGTCATATGGTCGAGCAGGCCCCGCCGCACCCCAGATGAGAACGTCAGACACGGTCCTCGCAGTCCATACACATGACACAGCATTCCATTGTGCAGCCACTTGCTTAGTCGCTGCTGCTTCTCCGCCTTACCGTCGCCCTCCTCGCGCCCTAGGACAAACTCGGCGTCGAACTCTCCTTTGAGAACAGCAGCGAATACAGCAACTGGGAACGAGCCATCTTGTTTCCTCAGCCAATAATCGTGAAGGTCTCTTCGCAGGTCGGCCGCATCAGGAATGATCTGCTGGCTAAGAAGCTCGCGCTTCAGCTGCTCTAGGAAGCCCTGGATATCGTGTGCGTATATGTCGACCCCGCGTTCCTCCCAAAAACTCTGATCCACAGGATCAGGATCATTCATTATGGCCCAGGACGGCGGCATGTTGTCCTCTTGCCTGGCTTCCTGGAGGATACGCTGGAAGTTCAGGTCCCTCATGCTGTAGCCCAGTATCAACAGAGGTCGCGTGGCAAACCAGAGTCTGAGTTGGCACGCGATCAGCGGTCGATTCCTAAAAAAGACGGCGTACTGCGAGGTACTTAGTACGTAGTCGTCCAGGAGTTCCGCCCTATCGATCGAGGTGGGGACTCGTATTCTTCTCTGAATCGCGTTCAAGCAGCCGTGCATCTTGACGATCTGTGTGCGGTCTACCTGCCCTTGGTCATTCGGAGGCTGGGAAAGATCGCTATCGCCGGCAATGCACCAGGGCCACAGTAGCGTTGCATCGTAGATTGCAGTTTCGAGCAGTGTGTCATAATTTGTCGTCGCAATAGCTCGGAAAGGTATTTCTGCAATGAGTGAGTGGATCTCACCATATCCCGCTCTTAGCCCTGTTGCCGCACCGATGTGGAGCCTGTTTAGTACGTCGTCATCGAGATGGGCTTCAAAGGCACGCAAAAAAGCACGATTCAGCCTGCCGGGCCCGTGGTGTCTATCAACGCGGCGGAGTCGTTCCGCTGTCCTGTGAAGATCTTCGTTGCCTCTGGCTGCAAGCTCAGCCTGCGCTCCATCATGCTTTCTGATCTCGTCTATCAGTGTCTTGCGCAGTTCCTCCGTACTTGGTGCACACCCACTGGAGATACCGGCCCCCACCAGCAACACACACCTTCCCGACAGGATGCTCTCGGCTATCAGGTCCACAGGAATGGTACCGGGCACGTCAATCCCTCCGCTGTCTCAAGAACCAAGATCTTAGTCCCCGTCCGGTCTGCCTTGTATCCTCGGCTAGGCTTGCGGACAGCCGCAGCAACATTGCCACGGTCTGCGTATGCATCTCGGCCATCTTCTCGACCTCCTGAATGGAAAGACCCTTGGTGGCGACCAGATAGGCCGAGTTATAGACTTCCTTCATGCATTGCAGACCGACCTCATCGCTCTCTTCCAAGACTGACAATAGCCGTATCACTTCGTTTCCGGAATTGAGATACAGCGTCCAGCCGGACCCCTTCTGCCCCATCCGTCCGCTGAGTGCAGCCTCGAACAACTCTCGGAGCAGATCGGGGATGTCGGGATCGTCACCGAGTTCCTCTAATAACCGGCCAGCCGCAGGCCTATCGCTACGCACCAGCAGGGATGGGATAGAGACCGGTTTGAAGCTCACTGCTTTGGCCACTATGTCCATGTCGGCATAACGCCCGATCAAGGCCTCCAGGGTGCCCGGGGGGACTGAGTCAAAGAGAGCATCCGCAGCCTCATCGATCATCTTTGCCCGCAGTCCGCGCTCTCCTTCGGCATACTTCTCGATGAACGCCCGATCGATCTTCTCCTCAGCGTCAATCACAGGAACCCCATTCGCCGCAAAGAGGAGCTGATGCTGTCGGCTTTCGACCCCGCCGGAATGGAAGTAGATCGTCTTCTCACCCCTCGGGACGCGTCTTGAAGCTCGTTCGAGATAGACAGGAATAGTGGTCTTTCCGGAGTCGGAGTCGAACTGCACATGGTTCTTCACCATGCCAAAGAAATGATCATCCTCCAACGCACCCATTTTCACGGCAAGCTCATGTGCCCTGAGAATCGCATTGAATCGCGATGGCTCAGATATGGCCAGTTCGGTGATGAAACCGGCAAGTCGCTCTCCGATCAGCGCTTGGGCTCTCTGGAATCTCGTGTTGCGGACCACGCTCTCACGGCTGGTCGTAACGTCCAGTTCGGATGTTTCGATCACGCCTCCTACGAATCTGGCCCAATCCGGCAGCAGTTCGCGCTCTTTTCCTATATACATCCTGGAGACGTAGAGTTCCAAAGCCGGGGGTTCCCCGGTTCCAGATTGCGGGATGAAGAGAGCGCCGCCTATATCGAAGCCATCCGCTCTCCTATCCAGAGGAATGACCTCCATCGGCGGCTGGTGGAAACGATTGGCAATGTAGTCGGCGCACTCCATGGTCGATCCCCTGCTGTACCATGGAGCTGTCTGAGCGTTCACGGGCAAAGGCTTGTCACCGATGTAGATCGGGAATTCGATGAAGTCGGCATAACGCCGTACCAACTCGATGACGTGATCCGGGCTCGTGAATCCGTCGGTTGTGCTCTTCACATCAAGGATGATTGTGCTGCCGATCGGAAGGCCTGGGGTCTTCTGCAGAGTGTATTCTGCGCCGCCATCACATCTCCATGTGAAACCTGTGCTATCACCTCTGAAAGATCGTGTGCGGATCTCGACAGACTCTGCTATCACGAAGGCGGAGAGTAGGCCCATGCCGAAGCGCCCAATCAGCCGCCGTGCCTCCTCCCGATTCTCCTGTTCCAACACCTTACGGAACTCAGCCGTTCCACTTCTGCCTACAGTCGACAAGTAGTCCATGATCTCGGCCTCGGTCATACCTGCGCCGTTATCTCGGATCACGAGAAGATCATTGCCCGTATCACACTCGATGCCTATGCGCAAGTCCTGTGGACAACTCGGATCAGTCAACTGCCGGTTGACAAGTGAATCGTTGGCATTCTGGATCAACTCACGGATGGCGACGGATCTGTCGGAATAGAGGTGTTGTCCGAGGGTCTTGATGATCCCGGGCAGGTAGATGCCTATCTGGCTGCGTTTGACACCTTCCTCAGACGATGGATCCAGTGAAGACATCGCTGTTCCTCCTGGTGAGTTAGTATGCTCAGTGCAACAGTTCAAGGCAGAGCGTAGGACACCTAGTGGTTGCGATGGTCATTAGCTCTACTCTAACGATGACCGTAGTATGAAGATGCCACCGCCTACCCGTCGATATAGTATACCACGGCATAACTGGTTGCGCAAGTCCCCGAGTAACAGTTCACGCTTGGGGATAACGAGTTTGATCAGGCAGGGAAGAGGACAGACTTGCCTGCGAGCAGTTGCCTGCATGATTCGAGCATGTCCAGACCCCTGACGTGCCATGTGCCAAACAGACTCATGAGCGTCATCTTTGTCTCGGAACCCTTCGCGCTTCGTGTGCCTCCGCATACCTTGCGGGCGATCACACACGGCCTCAGCGCTCGTTCTGCGCCATTGTTGTCCGACGGTACTTCCGGGTACTCTACGAACATGAACAACTCGTGCAAGCGATCTATGAATCTCTTTGCCAGCGTCTGCTGTGGAGCATCTGAGCCGACATACGGACCTGAGAGCGCCTCTACCTCTTCCTCGAAGAGTACTCGCTTCCACTTGCGAACCTCCGCCTTCTTGCTCCGGAACTCCTTTGCCCGATCGTAAACACCCTTCACCGCATCCGCCCATGCGATGACGCCCGTGTCGTCCGCGTTCCTCTCCTTCAGTTTGTGCAGATCCCTGGCCAGATGTGCCCAGCATATCTGGCGGTCTGCAACTACCGGGTTGTATCCGGCATAGCAATCCGTTACCACTACCCCTTCGTAGTCGCCGCCTATCGTTTCCTTCGGGATCTCTCCACTCCGACTCCGCCGGTAGATGAAGTATCGCACGTTCTTAGTGGAGAAGGTCCAGATGTATCCGTTCAGCCCATCCTCTCTCCAGCCCGTCTCGTCTGCGTTTATGTATGGGCTTCCACGTACAAGCGAGAGTAGCCGCTCTTTCTCTTTTTTGCCACAGTCTGCCACCGTGTGCAATATCTCGCTTATCTCTCCCACAGAGAGCTGAAGACCATACAGAGCCTTCAGCAATCCCTGTATCGTCCGCTTTGTCATGCGACCTACCGTCGAAAGATACGATATCAGGCTCATCAGGTTCACGCCTACCCGATGCTTGCCTACAACCTGGCCGGAAAGGTCAACCTTCGGCACATGACTCTTGCCACAGTATCCGCATCTTCTGGCGATGAACCTGTGCTCGACTACGTCCACAGGCACGATGGGGATGTCGATGACTTGGCGGAGTCTCTTTACCGTGCCCCCTGTGAGCGCTCGGCCGCAGTCCGGACACTTCGAGTGCGCGTGCTCGACTACACGGGTGGGTGTCTCCCGCCTGCGCACGAACGACTTCTTGCGCTTCTTTCGTTCAGCTGCCCGGCGCTCTTTGCGGTTCGGCTTCACCCAGTCAGGCACGGATGGGGAACTGCCATCACCGCCGGAAAGCCTGGCGCGAAGGTCTTCGTTCTCCTTCTCCAGGTCGCCGATACGCGCCACGAGTTGGGGAACTAGACCTTCCAACTGGCTGACCCTGGCCTCAAGCTCCTCGTATGTCGGCTTGGATTGCTCGCTCACACTCCTTGGTTCGAGACGCTCCCAGCAGGTTCCTTCTTCTTACAGACAAAATAATCCCTAAGCCTGAACTGTTACCCCTGAAAGTAACAGTTCACGCTTGGGGATAACGAGTTTGATCAGGCAGGGAAGAGGACAGACTTGCCTGCGAGCAGTTGCCTGCATGATTCGAGCATGTCCAGACCCCTGACGTGCCATGTGCCAAACAGACTCATGAGCGTCATCTTTGTCTCGGAACCCTTCGCGCTTCGTGTGCCTCCGCATACCTTGCGGGCGATCACACACGGCCTCAGCGCTCGTTCTGCGCCATTGTTGTCCGACGGTACTTCCGGGTACTCTACGAACATGAACAACTCGTGCAAGCGATCTATGAATCTCTTTGCCAGCGTCTGCTGTGGAGCATCTGAGCCGACATACGGACCTGAGAGCGCCTCTACCTCTTCCTCGAAGAGTACTCGCTTCCACTTGCGAACCTCCGCCTTCTTGCTCCGGAACTCCTTTGCCCGATCGTAAACACCCTTCACCGCATCCGCCCATGCGATGACGCCCGTGTCGTCCGCGTTCCTCTCCTTCAGTTTGTGCAGATCCCTGGCCAGATGTGCCCAGCATATCTGGCGGTCTGCAACTACCGGGTTGTATCCGGCATAGCAATCCGTTACCACTACCCCTTCGTAGTCGCCGCCTATCGTTTCCTTCGGGATCTCTCCACTCCGACTCCGCCGGTAGATGAAGTATCGCACGTTCTTAGTGGAGAAGGTCCAGATGTATCCGTTCAGCCCATCCTCTCTCCAGCCCGTCTCGTCTGCGTTTATGTATGGGCTTCCACGTACAAGCGAGAGTAGCCGCTCTTTCTCTTTTTTGCCACAGTCTGCCACCGTGTGCAATATCTCGCTTATCTCTCCCACAGAGAGCTGAAGACCATACAGAGCCTTCAGCAATCCCTGTATCGTCCGCTTTGTCATGCGACCTACCGTCGAAAGATACGATATCAGGCTCATCAGGTTCACGCCTACCCGATGCTTGCCTACAACCTGGCCGGAAAGGTCAACCTTCGGCACATGACTCTTGCCACAGTATCCGCATCTTCTGGCGATGAACCTGTGCTCGACTACGTCCACAGGCACGATGGGGATGTCGATGACTTGGCGGAGTCTCTTTACCGTGCCCCCTGTGAGCGCTCGGCCGCAGTCCGGACACTTCGAGTGCGCGTGCTCGACTACACGGGTGGGTGTCTCCCGCCTGCGCACGAACGACTTCTTGCGCTTCTTTCGTTCAGCTGCCCGGCGCTCTTTGCGGTTCGGCTTCACCCAGTCAGGCACGGATGGGGAACTGCCATCACCGCCGGAAAGCCTGGCGCGAAGGTCTTCGTTCTCCTTCTCCAGGTCGCCGATACGCGCCACGAGTTGGGGAACTAGACCTTCCAACTGGCTGACCCTGGCCTCAAGCTCCTCGTATGTCGGCTTGGATTGCTCGCTCACACTCCTTGGTTCGAGACGCTCCCAGCAGGTTCCTTCTTCTTACAGACAAAATAATCCCTAAGCCTGAACTGTTACGTCCCCGAATTGCTTCACGAACGATGTTACCGAAACGGAAACGTTGCCTCAGATAAGAATGTTACCGAAACTGAGGCATGGAGAAGATGACAACTGCATCCGTAAGAGAAGTCGTGAGGCGCAAACGCAAAGAATATGGCAAAGCCACCAAATCGGAGAAGAAGCTGGTATTGAGTGAAGTCCAGGGATTGACCGGTTACCACAGGAAGTCGCTGGTGAGGCTGTTCGCGAAAGGAGTTCCACCAGCGAGGAGTCCAGTGAGACGCGCAAGGAAGTCGAAATACGAGCCGATAGCCCACAAGCTGAAGACACTCTGGGCTGCGAGTTTCTACGCGTGCGGTAAGCGTCTGCAGCCGTTTCTGACTGAGTTTCTACCCATACTGGAGTCATTCGGGGAGATAACGGTTACACCAGAAGAAGAGAGGCTGCTTAACTCGATCAGCGCGTCGAGCATCGACAGGTTGATGAAGAAGGAGCGGTCTGCCCTATCGCTAACAGGGAGGACCTTAACAAAGCCGGGGACACTGCTTCGGTCTCAGATCCCGGTGAGGACGTTTGCCGACTGGGATGAAGCTGAGCCTGGGTTCTTCGAGATGGACTTGGTGGGTCATTGCGGAGGTGACGGGAGCGGAGAGTTCCTGTATACTTTGACTATGACTGATGTAGCGACCGGATGGGTAGCGCTTGATGGAATGAAAGGCCGAGGGGAGCACGGAACCGTGCTTGCGGTGCAGTCCGCGTCCAAGAGCGCACCGTTTGCAGTCAGAGGCATAGATACCGACAACGGCGGCGAGTTCATCAACCATCACATGAACAAGTACTGTCGAGCGCACAGGATCACGTTTACGCGCAGTCGGCCTTACAAGAAGAACGATCAATGTCATGTAGAGCAGAAGAACTGGAGCGTAGTCCGGCAGTTTATAGGTTACCGGCGATTCGAGACGGACGAGCAGCTTGCGGTACTAAAGGCGATATATCCGCTGATCGTGGCGTATCACAACTTCTGTCAGCCCATGATGCGTCTTAAAGAAAAGGAGCGGATTGGGAGTAAAGTGATCAAACGCTATGAGCCTGCGATGACGCCGTACCGCAAGCTGATAAGTGTTGAAGGATGGCTTGACGATGAAGCAAAGGATCGCCTCGATAAAGAACGTAGAGCGACGAACCCGGTGGAGCTACTAAGACGCATCCACAGGCTATCATCAAAGCTTGACAGGATGCCGAATAAAGACAGATCGAAAGCGAGCAAGGCGCGGCCCTGAGCGGCGATCAAGAGCCGATCTGACATACTTGAACACACTACTTGGTAACATTATCAATGACGCAACGAATGGCGTTTCGGTAACAAAGCTAAATGAGGCAACACGGTCCCGCCGACAACGTGCCATGCTGAGAGCCATGGTGGACGAGGGGTCGGCGCTGGGAGGAAGAAACTGGGGACAAGGGACTCGGGATAGGCACAATAACTCAGGAGCGACGACAACTGTGCAGGTGACGCAAGTCATGCCACTGCTTATCCTCCGTGCGCATCGTTCATACCGGCGGTTCGAGCTTGGGAGGCTCGAGGGCGGGGGCTTTCTTCGTTGTCTTGCCGGCGGTGACGAGTGCGTCCGCCAGGCCGTAGATGTAGGCCAGGAAGAAGACGACTCCCGTCACCAGTACCGCCGGGCTCGTGACGTAGACGAACATCCGGAGCGTATTGACATTCCTCGGGTACGGCGGCTGCAGGAAGGCCCAACTCAGCAGGGCCAGATTCTTCACTTCGCTCAGAATGACAGACGGTCAGATTCTTCACTTCGCTCAGAATGGCAGACGGCCAGATTCTTCACTGCGTTCAGAATGACACCCGCTGCACTTGATTGTGAACTCTTACAGTCTCCATTCTGCATTCCCCCTCCCCGATTCTGAGTTCGACTTGGATGGTTGCCTCTGTTATAATACCTGTAACAGCGCAGGGTGGGGTGACCCGAGAGAGGAACCGTCAGTCCTGAGTGCGCCTCTGGGCGTGTATCGAAGGACGGCCTTGTGCCACGAGCCGTCCTTCGATACACGCCCAGAGGCGCACTGAGGACTGACGGTCGAGGTGGGAGTGAACACCAGGACTGACGGTCGAGGTTGGAGCGAATACTCAGGGCTGACGGTCGAGGCTGGAGTGAACAGCCAGGGCTGTCGGTTCGGTGATCTGAAATCAGCATGAAAACACTGGACAAGTACGTCCTCAAAGAGATGATCGCGCCGTTCATGATCAGCATGTTCGCATTCGTCGTGCTGCTGATCGGGCGCGTCATTTTCGACAATATCGACCAGATGATCAAGCTGGGCGTTCCACTCGGCCTGGCCGCCAGACTGATCGCATTCCGCATCCCCTGGGTGATGGGGATGGTCCTCCCGCTCGCGGTCCTCTTTGCCACGTCGCTCTGCGTCAACCGGCTCGCGAGGGACAGCGAACTGACCGCGATCCGAATGGCCGGGACGCCGCTCCGTCGCATATTCCTGTCTATCTTCGTCGTCGGATTCGCATGCAGTCTGCTCGCACTGTGGTTCGGCGAGAGGGTCACCCCGTGGGCGAATCGGGAGTCCGAGCGGACCATTCGCACGATCTACGGCATGCAGGCCATTCCGATCATCCAGGAGCAGGTCTTCTTCGAGTCGGAAGGCTACTGGTTCTACGTCGGCAGAGTCGAGCGCCCGAGCCGTGAGAAGACGATCCTGCGCGACGTGATGATCTACGAGCCTTCACCCGCCGGCTTCCCGACCCTCATCACGGCGGCGGAGGCATCGAACGACAAGAACCTCTGGACGCTCAGAAAGGGCGTGTTGCACAAGCTGGACAAGGACGGCGTGATGCAGTACGAGATGTCGTTCCCTTCGATGCAGCTCAATCTCAGGCGGATAGCGAGCGATCTTTGGGCGACGCAGCGGACATCCGAGGAGATGAGTCTCGGCGACCTGAAGCAGCAGATTTCCGCCTTCGGTGGCCTGGGCAGGGACGTGCGGGAGATGCAGGTGAACTACCACTTCAAGCTCTCGATCCCGCTCTCGTGCCTGGTGTTCGCGCTCTGTGCGGCCCCCCTGGGGCTCAGGTTCGCCCGGAGTGGGAGCTACTCGGGGATACTGCTCGGGATCATCGTCATGTTTCTCTACCAGAACAACATCTGGCTGGGCAAAGCGCTCGGCATGGGGGGAATGGCGCCGCCCTTCCTCGCCGGCTGGTCCCAGAATATCGTGTTCGGACTGATCGGCATCTACCTGATCTGGCGCGAAGAGTGAGATCAGCATTGATACACGGTCGCATGCGTATTCCGTCGCTCTTTATCCTGGCGATCCTCACGGCGTCCATCGCATCGAGCGCGGTGGCGGCCGAACGCGCCATCACGCTGACCGCCGATGTCACGCGCTGGGGGGAGGACAAGGTGACCGCCAGCGGAAACGTCGTGGCGGTCTTCGAGGACTACAAGGTCACCTCTGATTCCGCCAACGCCGACCTTAGGACGAACATCGCAGTGTTCGAGGGAAACGTCAACTTCACCACGAACAACCGAAGCGTCCAGGGCGATCGGATCACCATCAACCTCAAGACCAAGGACTGGTCATTCGAGAGTGCGGTCACGCATCTCGGCGCCGAGACATTCGGCGACAACCCGAACGCCCGCGCGGTCATTCGTACCAGGGAATTGACCGGCAACGAGACGGAGATATCCGTCCATTCGGGGAGCTTCACGACCTGCCTTCTCGATCACCCGCACTGGAGCATCAATGCCAGGCAGATCGACATCTACCCCGAAAGCCGCATAGTCGCCCACGGTGTCTCATTTGTCGCGCTCGACAAGCGGCTCTTCAGTGTGGATTCGCTCGTCATCCCGATGCGTGGACTGGCCAGGAATATCCTGCCGCAGGTCGGATCGAGCGCCGAAGAGGGCATGTTCCTCAAGACTACCTATGCCTACATGGCGACCCAGCGCGCGCAGGGCTTCCTCAAGCTCGATCTCATGACCAGACGAGGAGTCGGCGTCGGCGCGGAACAGTCCTACGGATGGGGAAGCGCATCCGGCTTGCTGAACCTCTACTTCCTGCACGACCGGGAACTCGGGACGAACAACGTCACGGGCAGTCTCCAACATCAGCAGCAGTTCGGTGATATCAATCTGAACCTTCGGGGCGACTATCGGACGAACAACTACCTGTTTTTCTCGTCCAGCCGGTACTCGGACTACCAGGTCGGACTCTCGAGAGCGGTCGGCCCGTCGACAAGCGCACTGACATTCCACAACAGCCGCGTTGACAGCGTCGGGAATAGCAGCACCAGTCAGGCATCGTTGAGGCATACCCAGCAGTTCTCGCCGAAGTTCACCGGCCGGATCTCGATGGATATGAAGACCAACAGCTCGTCGTTCTTCCCGGGCGTCGACAAGGAGTTGGAATCGGAGCTGCAGTTCAGCAACCAGGCTGATCGGTTCGACAGCTTGCTCGTGTTCAGCAATCGCAATGACCTGGACGGCAACTCCTTCACGGGCGATCAGTTCTACAGCAGCATCGACCGCATGCCGGAACTCATCCTGGAGACGGACTCGTATCGTCTGACCGACAAGCCTCTGCTCGATCTCCCCGTAAGGCTGAAGCTCGGGGTGGGGCGCTACCACGAGATGCCGTCCGACGCCACCCACGAGCGTCTGCTCTTCCAGGCCGACCTGCTGAACAAAGTCTTCCCGATCCGCGACAATACTGACCTCAGCCTTTCGACCGGGTTCAGGCAGACGATCTACGCGGCGGACATGGCCCAGCAGGTACTTCGGGCCAATGCCCTGCTGACAACGCGGTACAACGACTACCTGACAACGAGAGTCACCTATGCCTTCCAGCAGCCCGACGGGTTCACGCCATTCCGCTTCGACTACGCGGGGAGATACAACTACACTCGGGCGATCATGGACTACCAGGATGAGCAGCGGCTGAGATGGACGCTGTCGACGGGTTACGATCTCAACAGGAAGAGGAACCCCTGGCAGGACATGAGCCTCAGGCTCTCCGCCAACCCGAGCAAGTATTTCGCCGGCTCGTTCTCCACCGGGTTCGACTTGAACCGAGGGGAGTGGAGGTCGCTCAACAGCCGGATCAGGTATGCCGCGCCGGATTGGCTCTCCCTCGATCTGGGGTCGAGGTACAACATAAAGAGCGGCAACATGGACGCGCTGAGGAGCAGATTGGCGCTGAAGATCGGCAAGAAGTGGAGCGCCGATGCGCTTGTGGGCTGGAACGGATCGACTAACAGCTTCGATTACCGCGCGCTCAGGATCACGCGAGACTTGCACTGCTGGGAGGCATCGCTTGTCTTCACGGATGAGGTTGGCTTCCGGAAGGACAAGGCGATCATGCTCGATCTGCGGCTGAAGGCATTCCCCGGGGAGGATCGCTTCGGGATTGGTCAGTTCGGCCAGGCATTCGACACGAGCATGGGAGAGTATTTCTACTAACCAGAACAGTGGCTGTAGGGGCGTGCCTTGTGCCGCCCGCGGCTACCTGTTAGGCTCGGTGGCCATATGTTGGGCGGCACAAGGCACGCCCCTACAGCCACTCGGGAACTCAGATGTCGATGTCGATTCTCCAGCCCGGGATCATGTCGAGGGAACGCGTGGTGTCCGTCGTCAGAACGCCTGTGCCGTTCTCGTTCAGCAGGTCGTTCGGTTGCTCAGCGTCCCCGAGCCGCGCATTGTTGAACGTGTCATCCCTGGTGATGTCCACGGGGAACACCGATGCTGAGCCCACAAGGAGCGCGTCGATAGTCCGATGCTGGCCGAGCGGGTCGTCAACGGTTATGAAGTTCACGTTGATCAACTGGCCGGTTGCCGCGATGTCGTTGAGGTCGATGGTGAAGCTCAGGGTGTTACCTTGAGCGCTCGAACGGATCGGCGCCCCGATTCGCACGGCATTCTGAAACTGCCCCTTGGGGAGGAACTCATAGAGTGTGAACTGCCCGCCGGTGTACTCGACGTAATGCGTCGCCGCACCGGTCACCCATCCCTGCCCGGGGATGATGCCCGGGAACACGGGGACTGGCCCTGTGATGCCGCCGTCAACATCGATGGCGGTGTAGTAGTGCACGGCGTTATTGATCGGTCCGGCGAGCGTCAGTTCGACCGTGAATGCTCTCACTGCAACGATCGGGCCACCCTTGGGCGCCCGCGCGCATCCTGAGAGCATGACGAGCGTCAGGACCACTATCAGCAGCGCCGTAAGTCTGACAGGCTTGAGCTTCATATGACTCATTCTATCAGGACTTGCCGTTCGGTTCAAGCGATCCCCGTCGGATTTGCGGATCGGAGCGCTGCTCGGCTATAATGCAGTCCCGGTCCGTGGTCGCCCGCGTGGATTGACAACATGATTCTATCACTGCTCATATCTCTCATATCGGGCCTGGTTCTGACCCTGGCGTTTCCCAGGACGGACATATACCTGGTCGCCTGGATCGCACTCGCGCCGCTCTTCTACCTCACGGTCCGCAGGGGATGGCTGATGGCGACGCTCTGCGGTTTCGTCTTCGGGCTCGGGTTTTTCGGAAGCCTGCTCTGGTGGATCGGGATATTCGGCACACTGCCCTGGGTGCTGCTGACGATCATCCAATCGCTCTACACCGCCGTGTTCGGCCTGAGCGCGAACCTGATCGCCGGACGCCTCAATGCGTGGGGCAGGCTGATCATTATGCCCGCGCTCTGGGTCGCATTCGAGTGGATCCGCTCCCAGGGACTGCTCGGGTTCACGTGGGGCGATGTCGGCTACTCCCAGGCCTATGCGCTGCCGGTCATCCAGATTGCATCGATCACGGGCGTGTGGGGAGTCTCGTTTCTCGCGGCGATCGTCAATTCCATGCTGGCGAATATCGGCGGGTACTGGGCGAATAATCGCAGCATCCGGGGATCATACGCCCAGCTCTTGGTGACCGCCGCAGTCCTGGCAGTCACGATCGGGTATGGCCTGGTCGCCATGGATGCGCCGGTACACGGCAAGTCATTCCGCGCGGCCGTGATCCAGGGGAACATCAATCAAGATGCCGAGGAGGACCTCGACTACTACGACCGAACCATGCAGACCTACCGCCGGATGACGCTCGACGCCGCTTCGAAGGGCACCGGGCTCATCATCTGGCCCGAAACCTCGATGCCCGGCTCGCCGGGTTACGAGCCGTATCTGCAGGGCTGGCTGTCGGCTCTCTCCCAGCAGGCGAAGGCCCCCTGATCGTCGGTGGTCGGGATGAGGATCTGCGTGGTCACGTATTCAACTCCGCGTTTCTCGTCGGTCCTGGGAAGGGGATACTCACTCGGTATGCGAAGGTCAGACTCGTGCCGTTCGGGGAGTTCGTTCCCGCGCGCAAGTACCTCCCGCTGCTTGCCAACTACCGGGTGACACCGATGGACGTGACCCCCGGTCGCGGCTTCAACCTGCTCGACGGCGGGCCTTGCAGGATCGGCGTGGCGATATGCTTCGAGTCGACCTTCCCGTACATATCCCGAACGCTGACCGCTTCCGGGGCGCAACTGCTCTGCGTCATCACGAACGACGTCTGGTTCGGCCGTTCCGCCGCCGCCGAACAGCATGCCGAGATGTCGGTGCTCCGGGCGGTCGAGAACCGGCGGTACCTGTTGAGAGGCGCGGCAACCGGGGTGTCCTGCATAATCGATCCCAGGGGCAGAGTGCTCGAGGGCCTTCCGATATTCGAGCAGGGCTCCATCTCGGCGACAGTGGAGTGCCTCGGTGGGAAGACGTTCTACACGCGGCACGGAGACTGGTTCGCTTACGCGATGCTGTTGCTCGTGGGACTGGCCTGCGCCGTCGCCATCGGAAAGGGCAGATGCCGGGAGGTGAAGCCGTGAGAATCTACGATGTTTCCGTGATCATTTCGGACGAGATGCCGATCTACGGCGACGATCCGGCGGTCGAGATCGAGCTGATCAGCGCCATAGCCAGGGGAGACGGGGCGAATGTCTCCCTGTTGAAGCTCGGATCGCACACCGGCACGCACGTCGATGCGCCATTCCACTTCGTCGAAGGCGGCATGACGATCGACCGCGTGCCGCTCGATGTGCTCGTGGGAGAGTGCTACGTCTGTGAGATTCCGCCAACATCATCGGGTGGGGGCGCCATCACCGTGTCCGACCTCGAATCGTGCGGCTTGCCTCAGGGATGCCGCAGGATCCTCTTCAAGACCTCCAACTCCCGTCTGTGGGAGGACAACCAGTTCCACACGGATTTCGTGTACCTCGATCCGGACGCCGCGACGTGGCTCGTCGATCGGGGCATTCAACTCGTCGGCGTCGATTATCTCTCGGTGGACCGCTTCAAGTCCGGCACGCACCCCACTCATATGCGACTTCTTGGATCGGGGGCGGTGGCCATCGAAGGTTTGGATTTGAGGGAGGTGACTCGGGGTACATACTTCCTGGTGTGCCTCCCGCTCAAGATCCGGGAGGGGGACGCCGCTCCGGCCCGCGTGATTCTCATCGAGATGTAGTGGCCGTGCCTCCGTGCCGGCCTTCGGGTATCATTGCCGTGCCTCCGTGCCGGCTTCGCTGTCTTGGATGGCCGGCACAGAGGCACGGCCACTACATGGTTGGTTATCAGAGGTAGACAATGGCAGAGAAGATATGCCTCCAGCCGCTGGGCCGGGTAGATGACGATGTGCTCGAGAGCATACGTCAGGCGGTCACTAGCGACCTGGGCCTCCACGCGGAGAGCCTGAGCCCATTCGAAGTCCCAAGCCGCGCATTCAGCCCCGAGAGAGCCCAGTACCACTCTACGGCGGTGTTGGCATATCTGATGGGGCAAGTCCCGGACGATGCGTTCCGAGTGCTCGGGGTTACAGATGTGGACCTGTTCGTGCCGCAGCTCAATTTCGTCTTCGGCGAGGCGACGGTCGAGGGCGCCGTCGGCATCATCTCCCTGCACCGCCTCCGTCCGGAGTTCTACGGTGAGATCCCCGACGAGGACCTCTTGGGCGAGCGCGCGGTGAAGGAAGCAGTGCATGAACTGGGGCATACCTTTGGGCTCAGGCACTGCTCGGATTCGGAGTGCGTGATGTACTTCTCGAACACCATAGCGGATACCGACCGTAAGTCAACCTGCTTCTGCGGTAACCACGCTGATCAACTGGCGGACAGGCTCGGGCCGCTTCGGGCAGCAGCGTAAGACACGGACTCCCCTCCTTGATAAGGAGACGTCGGCTTGGCGTCTTTGGCGGTTCCATCTCCGGGTGACACCGCCGTGCAAACCCCCTCGGCCGAGAGGCCGGTCCCCCTTCGTAAGGGGGACATGTCTCGCCGCAGTCTGACTAAGCGGCCATCGGAAGCTCGTCGTCGGTCGAAGTGTAGAACCGATCGAGTACCCCCGACGACAGAAGACCTTTCAGCACCTCGACGACCACCGGGTCGAACTCCGACCCCGCTCCTCTGTTCAACTGCTCGACTCTCTGCGCGGCTGACAGCGCCTTGCGGTACGGCCTGTCGGAACTCATCGCATCGAGAGAGTCCACGGCGCAGATAATCCTCAGCGGCAGAGGCTGCTGGTCGGACGGAAGCTGGTCCGGGTAGCCGGTCCCGTTCAGGCGCTCCTGATGGTGTCGGATCAGGAAGAGCGCCTCCTGGCCGAGATCGAGCGGCCGGCAGATGTTCTCGCCCATGGTCGGATGCGTATGGATGATGATACGCTCCTCGGGGGTGAGCTTGCTCGGCTTCTGAAGCACGGAGTCCGGCACCCCGATCTTCCCGATGTCGTGAAGAAGCGCCGCGTTCTTGATGATCTCGATCACATGGTCCGGGAGGCCGAGTTCGGTCGCCACGATGCTCGATATCTCGGAGACGCGGTAGGAATGGCCCTGCGTGTACGGGTCTCGCGCCTCGAGACTCCTCGCCAATGATTGCAGGACCTTCAGGAAGGTCGATCGCAGTTCGCGGTAGAGATTCGAGTTCACTATGCCCATCGATGCATGGATCGCCAGTGTCCGGAGCAGATCGAGGTCCTCCTGTCCGAATACGGCGCCCGCGACGTCGGAATAGACGCTCAGCGTGCCTACGATCTTGACGTCGCCGACCCTGCGAGAGCCCACGGCCTGACTCGTTCGCTCGACCAACGGTACGCACATCATCGGCCTTTCGCGAGCGCCCGGCACTCCGGCCGCCTCCTCCGCCGTCCCGGTCTGCAGCATCACGGCCTGACCCGTTGCGACCACTGAGCGCTCCACCACGAAGTCGTCAGCCTCAGTACCCTCCGGCACATCGCCGGCCGCGTGTCTTGACACGGACTGGCGAAGCTCTCCCGAGACTGGATCCACCAGGACTATTCCACCGCCGGACGATCCGGTCTCGCATACCGCGGTATCGAGCACGTGGTTGAGCAACTGATCGAGATCACCCGCTGTGGTGAACTTTGTGCCGCATTCGAACAGGGCCGAGAGCTTTTTCTCCTTCATGCGCATGTTCTCGTCCTGCCTGCGAAGAGCGATGATGTAGGTTGCCACGAGCGTCGACGCCAGCAGGGCCACCACATCCTGGGTCATCTCGCTGACGAAGTTGCCCATCATGTGACCGGCGGACAGAGTGTAGAAGACGCAGCCGATGTCAAGCACGAGCGTCCCGACGAGAGCGACCAGAGTTGCCATGAAGCGGTTGTACGAGTAGGCGGTCGCGACAATTACGAATGCATACAGCAGGCAGAGGTCCGCGCCGGCGGAGCCGTGCGCGCAGGAGGCCAACGTGATGACGCCCGCATCCAGCACCCGGGTCACGGGTATCATGGTCCGGCCGTAGCGGATGTAGGCCTCTTTGTCCGAGGCTATCTGCGAGGCGATCGCGTTGTAGACGAACACGCCTCCCATCACCACGAGGGATGCGAGCTTGAGCGCATGATCATCCACCATGAGCGCGCCGGCGATGAGGACCGCCCATCGCAACCTGACAACGAGAAGCTCTGCTCTGCGTCTTTCTTCCATACTATCAGTACTTCCTTTCAGCGGGATCCGCCGGCTAATCGGTCACAACGACCTGGTTGCCGGCATCCGATGTGTCGGCCGTCTCATAGCCGGGCAGGTGCATTCGGTACCCGAGGTCCGACGTCTTGTAGTCCGGATCAGCGGTGAACCTCAGCCTTCTCACGCTGCTGAACGAGTCCGCGGCGAGGCCGCCCTTCCTGAAAGTCATGTCCCAGTCCGCCTTGAACCAGGCCGTTCCCGCGTTGTTGTGAACGAAATAGAACCCATCAACCATATTATTGGCAATCCTGGTCCAGAGACCACCCGTTATCACCATTGCTAGCTTGTCCGTGGACGAGTTGGCGTAGAGAAGCTCGTCCGTAACTTCGACATTGCCGTTCACGACGATCAAGCCTTTGCCCGATATGGCGCCCTTAATAGTCAGTCTGCCGTTGATATAGACGACCTCGTATGGAACGTTGAACGTCAGGCCGCTGTTGAATGTCTGGTCGCCGTTGAATGTGCGGTTTGCCCGCGAGGCGTAGTACGACAAGTCGACTGATGGAAGCTGGTAGTACCCGCTTACGGTGAGTTGGGATGCGGATGCAGAGAGCAGGTAGCTGCTGTAGAGGTAACCTGCTATGCACACTCTTCCGTTCACCGCCATTCCGGCGTTAAGGTCCAGTGAGCCGTTGATGTACACGTCGCCGTTCTGCCCTCCACTGCCGGTATCGATGGACCACCAACTCGTGTACCCGGAGTCGAGCATCAGCGCCCATTCGGATGGTCGTATGCGACTCCGCACGATCCGCTGTCTGCGCTGAGAGAGATTGTCCGACTGGCCGGTGCAGGCGATCTGGACCGTGTCCCGCAGGCCGGCATTGTCGGATATCGTGACGGTGAACGAGCCCTTCCCGAGCTGCCTTGTCTCTGTGTAAGGCAGTGTGACGCCGCAGTATCGGTACTTCCAGTATCCATAGTTGATGCCGGCATCTGCCAGGTAGATGGCGCGATCTGCATCGACTCTGTTGCCACCCTGGAGCGTTGCCCCGCCAACCATGCGCAAGAGCGCGATGCCGAGCATGAAGCCAACGATCAGAGTGATCATCGCCATCAGATACGCGGCGCCGCTGTTCTTATTCCTAGTTGTGATTGCGCAGATAGACATAACGCTTGAGAGTCAGGCTCTCGGTATCCTTGCCGTGCTTCTGCTGGGCCGTCATCGTCACCTGTACGAGCTTGCGTGTGCCCGAGGTGTAGATCACCTGAAGTGAAAGAGACTGGACCGGCGATACGCGCCCGATCCGCGAATTCGGCAGCAGACTCCAGCCTGCGTCAGGACTGCCATTGACGCGCTTCCAAAGGATGTCACCTTTGGTCGATGGTGAACCGGTGTAGTTCGACAGGTAGAAGATCACCTCGTCGCCGGTGTGATATCTAAGCTCAGCGTTGCTCTCCCAGCAGGGTAGATAGTCCCCGCCGCTATCCTTGTCCCTCGGGACCCAAATCTTGAAGGTGCCGTAAATGTCCGTATCGGCATTTGCAGCCAGATCGATCACCTTGCACATGCGAGTCATCCCGAGCGAGGCTGTCATATACGTGCTGCTTGCCGCCTGTCCCCGGTCCCATAGCTGCAAAGCATACACGTAGACGCCACAGACAGCCGTCACTATGAGAGCCGTGAGTCCGCAGGCGATCATCAGCTCGATCAGTGTCATGCCGGAGCGATGGTTGCGGCTAGATATCGCCATAGGTCATGCTTCCCTCTTTGAAGGGCCTGGCGATCAAGGTACGGTAGACGACCCTCCCTGCCAGGTACTTGGCTCTGTCATTCCCGGGCCATGAGATCTGGACGGTCACGAGCTTCAGGTACTTGGAGTCGGTTGTCGGGTAGCATTGTACCTGCACGGTCTTGGAATTGCCCGCAGGAAGCTCGTCCACGGTGTACGTCGTGCTGCCGACCTGGAGGGTGTCGTAAGTGACGGTCATCGCGCCGTCCAGCGTACCCTGGGCATCGAGCGATGCGATTCGCTCGTATGTGGCCTTCTTCTGGTAGTTGATCGCTACGGGAAACAGGCTGGCGAGCACGACCACGGCAATCGATAGAATGCTTACGGCTACGAGGATCTCGACCAGGGTCATGCCTCGGTTACCGATTGCCCGCCTGGAGGCCTCTGACTCGGGTCTGCTCAGTGGAAGCATGGTACCTTCCGTCCACAAAAACAAAGGGGGTCCTGACCGCCGGCACCGACTCGCGGTTCCGGCTGTTCAGGACCCCACGTCTCACGGATTCAGACTACCAGGTGTTGTAGTCTGTCCCGTCTGCACCTTTTCCTGTCGCACTCGCCGTGACCTTACCGACCGAGCCGTCTGCCGTGCTGTAAGTGAATGCACTGCCGGACACCGGATCGTTCGGGATGGTATCCAGATACGGTCCATGCCAGTCGGTGGCCGTGATGGACTTGGCGGTTCCATCGGCGGCAAGTCCCGATGCTGGGGCGCTCGTGGCACTCAGGGCCGCGAGGGATGCGGGATGTGCACCTGTGTCTGTGTAGAACAGGGTCACCGCGTTTCGGATCAGCTTGAGGTCACTCCTGAGGGCCGATTCCTTGCTCCTCGTGCCTGCGCCGACGAACTTCGGCAGGACTATGGCTGCCAGTACCGCCAGGACGACAATGACCACGAGCAGTTCTACCAGCGTGAAGCCCTTTCTCGATTTGCGTAAGAGATACATACTAACGTTTCACCTCCCCGTCTGAAACGGATTCGCGCTTTCGCGCGAGAGATAGTTTCTGCTGGACTTCCGTCGTCCTGCAGTGGTAGCAGACCGAACCCCCGGAATTCTACCAGTCTTTATCATTGTCGGTGTTGAATTTTGGATTCTGTAGGGGGCCTTCAACGGCCTCCCGGTGTTTCCATATCCCGGGAGGCCGTTGAAGGCCTCCCCTACGGGTGCGCCCGCCGGGAGGCCGTTGAAGGCCTCCCCTACGGTCAGTGTTGCCCGCCTACGAGCGAGTAGATCGGCGCTATGATCGAGATCGCGATGAACCCAACCAGCGCTCCGAGTATGACTATCAGTACCGGCTCGATGATCGACGTGAGCCCCTTGATCCGTGCGTCGGCTTCCTGATAGTAGAACTGGGAAACCCTGAGGAGTAGATCGGGGAGCTGGCCGGTGCGTTCGCCTACGGACGTCATCTGGATGAGCAGAGGCGGGAACTCCGGGCTCGACTTGAATGCTTCGGCGATCGAGCTTCCGCTCTCCACACTGCTTCTCGTGAACCGGTAGACTGCGCCGATGATCTGATTCCCGGACGCCTCTGCCGCCGTCTCGAGCGCGACCATGAGCGGCACCCCTCCGTTCAGTAGCGTGCCGAGCGCAAGGAGTGATCTCGATAGTACGATCTTCCGCACGAGGTCGCCCGCGGGCGGCGCATGGAGTTTCAGCCAGTCGAGCCATCTGCGCCCGCTCTTGCTGTTCGCCACTACTCTGAGCGCAAAATAGGCGATCACCACACCGATGATGAGGGCGTACCAGTAGGCGAGCGTGAACCGACTGATCGCGAGAAGAGCTTTTGTCGTAGGTGGCAGTTCGGCGCCCATCTGCTTGAAGAGTGTCATGAACCGCGGCAGTACGAAGGTCACCAGCGCGACGACTGTGATCAGCGAGGCGACGACGACGATGATCGGGTACATCATCGCCGATTTGACCTTGCGGATGATCTCCAGGTTGCTCTCCAGGTACTGGGCGAGCTGGTCCATCACCTGAGCAAGCTCACCGCCGGCCTCAGCCGTCTTCACCATGTCCACGTAGAGCTGCGAGAAGACGCTCGGGTGCCGTGCCAGCGACTGGCTGAGGCTGTGTCCCTGGAGCACCTGCTGCCTCAGATCATTGACCACCGCCTGGAATGAGGGCGTCTTGACCTGCAGTTCCAGCGATTCGAGCGCTTCGATGATCTGCACGCCGGATGCGATCATGATGGCAAGCTGGCGGCTGAACATCGCCAGTTCTTCCAGCTTGACCTTGGTCTTTCTTGACCTGCGAGCGGCGACCGATCTGTGACGTGACTTCGAATGGGCGGACGAGAGCGATATCAACTGCAGTCCCATCTCCTGGACGCGGTCGATCGCGGCGGACTCTCCGTCCACCTCCACCTCGCCGGTCTGAACCTGTCCCCCGGCGCCTATGGCTCTATATGCGTATGCGGGCATACTCTCTCCTATCTGTGCAGGGTCACCCTTCCACCGTGGATGCTGAACCAAGTTCAGCATGACGCTTGCCCGATACGTCATGCTGAACTCGGTTCAGCATCCATGCAGGAGGGTGAACCTGCACAGACTACTGATGCGTTACTCGCACTACTTCCTCGATTGTCGTCATCCCCTGCAGGATCTTCTGGACGGCGTCTTCCTGGATCGTGCGCATCCCCTCCGCCCGCGCCTGACGCTTGATCTCGGCGGACGACTCCTTCGCCATCACCAGTTCGCGAAGCTTGTCGGATACCTCCATCAACTCGTAGATGCCAATCCGCCCCTTGTAGCCACTACGGCTGCACGACTCGCAGCCCGTGCCCTTGCTGTACGTGAACGTGCCGTCCGTCTGGATCGGCAACTTGAGGCGCTTGAGCACGTCCTCCTGCGGGGTGTACGACATCTTGCAGCGTGGGCACACGATGCGCACCAGCCGTTGCGAGATGATCGCGATTATGGACGAGGCCACCAGGAACGGCTCGATCCCCATGTCCACGAGGCGGCTGATCGTTCCCGCGGAGTCGTTCGAGTGGATTGTGCTGAAGACCAGGTGGCCGGTCAGCGCCGCTTCGACCGCGATCTCGGCCGTCTCGGTGTCGCGGATCTCACCGACCATGACCACATCCGGGTCCTGGCGCACAATCGTCCGTAGACCGCTCGCGAACGTGACTCCCGCTCGCTTGTTGACGTTTGCCTGCACGATGCCCGGGAGCTGATACTCCACCGGGTCCTCGATCGTGATGATATGCCGCTCGACCGAGTTGATGGCATTGAGCGCCGAATACAAAGTTGTAGTTTTGCCCGAACCCGTCGGCCCGCAGACGAGGATCATTCCATACGGGCGGTGGATGAGCGTCTCGAACGGCTGGAGCACGTCATCCTGCAAGCCGAGCCTGTTCAGCCCGATCCGCGCGTTGTTCTTGTCGAGGATGCGGATGACCACGTTCTCGCCGTAGACAGCGGGGTATGTCGAGATTCGGAAGTCGAACTGACCCTGGTGCGCGATCAGAGTGATGCGCCCGTCCTGGGGCGCTCTCCGCTCCGCAATGTCCATGTTGCCCATGACCTTGATCCGCGATATGACCGAGTGCTGCAGGTCCTTGGGGATTGACATCGCTTCCGTAAGCATACCATCGACGCGGAACCGTACTCTGACCCGTCCGACTTCGGGCTCGATATGGATGTCACTCGCGCGGGCGGCGATTGCCTTACCGATGAGCGCGTTGACCAGGCGGACGACCGGCGCTCCCTCGACCATCTCCTTCAGTTCGGTGAGGGAGAACTCGGCCTCTTTCTCATCGTCGTCCGCGACCTGGATCTCGCCGACCTCGACGTCCTTGATCGCCTCGCCGATGATGTCGGTGACGTCTTCCCCTGCGCCGAAGCAGCGGAAGATCGCCTCCATGATGTCGTCTTCGACGGAGATCATCGGTTCGACATTGAGTCCGGTGGTGAGCCGCATCTCATCGATGGCGGTCACATCGAGAGGATTCGCCATCGCGACGGAGAGGACGGTCGTGTCTTTCTCGACGGGAATCGCCTTGAAGCGCAGGGCAATCGTGTGCGTGATGAGACGTCCGACTTCCGGCTCGACTTCTCGATTCGCGAGGTCCACAAATGGAATCCCGTGCTGGACTCCGATGCACCTGACCTTGTCCTTCTCGGAGATCAGTCCCATGCGGACGAGCACCTGTCCCAGGGGCTCGCTTGCATCGGTCCTGCTGCCGAGGACTTCGTCGAGTCTCTCTCGCGTGATCAGGCCTTCATCGACCAGGATATCGCCGAGCATCCTGTGTCTCATCGTTACTTGGCCTCCGGTCCTGACCCTGAACTTGATTCAGGGGATTCAGGATCGCCTATTATCTGAGGTGTTATGACGATAACGATCTCGGACCTCGTCTTGTTGTTCTTGCGGAACTTGAACAGCTCGCCGAGGATCGGCACGTCGGACAGGAGAGGGACCCTGGACATGGACTGGATGTCTTCCTCCCTGAACAGGCCGCCGATCGCGATCGCCTCGCCGCTCTTCACTCTGAGCGTCGTCTGGGTTTCCCGCGTGCTGATCTGAGGGTAGCTCCCGACATCAGTCTTCAGGTAGCCGGTGACCGTGCTGACCTGCGGGTAGATGCCCAGCGTGATGTAGCCGTCCGAGCTGATCTTCGGGATTATCTGGAGGTAGATGCCGACTTTCTCCTCGGCCTTGTCAAAGATGGGAGTGCCGAGTTGTGTGTAGCCGATCAGAATCGGGTAGAGCAGCCGGTCACCGATGAGGATGCTCGCCCGCTCGGAATCCATGGCTGACAGACTTGGCTTGGCGAGAAGGCGCGCGTTTCCGTTGGTCACGAGGGCGCTGATCGTTGCTTCCAGACTCATGCCCGACCGCGAGAACTTGCCGAACTGCATGACGCCGGGAGCAGGGCTCTCCTCGGTGAGGCCCACTTTGTTCCATGACCACTGCACTCCGAGTTCCTTCAGCCCGGTTTCCGTTACGTCGAGTATCATCGCCTCGACGCGAGCCTGGGGGCGGGGCGTATCGAGCCGACGGCAGAGATCGATCGCCTCCTGCACCTGTGCCTTCGATCCCCTGATGATGAGTGTCTGCGATGCGGACGTATGTTGACTCTGGGCTGCCGAACCACCGGCGGCCGAGTCGCCGCCCGGATACGGACGGTCCGATCCGGATGCGAGCGTCGGGGTGATCGTGTCCGGCGCGCATGCGACGGTGAGGCCGGATATCATCAAACCGAGGGTCTCCTTCAGCTTATCAGGGCTGAGATAGTTGGACGTATAGAGCGCCATGACCGGTGGATCCGGCGTCACAGGAGGCGTGACCGCGTCCGGGTAGGCGTTCTTCAGGCTCTCAGGCTTGGCGACCACATACGCCGAGCCTTCCTTCTGCCAGCCGAACCCCTGCATCTTGACGATATAATCGAGTGCGTTCTCGAATGATACCTGCTTGAGCTGCACGGTGATCGTGCCCTTGACGTCGCTGCTCACGACGACATTCCGGCCCGACTGCAGTGACAGCGCATTCAGCACGTCGGAGATGTCCGTGCTGACCGCCTGCACATCGTGAAGCTGATCCGCCCGGCAAAAGCCGGACAGGATGAGCAACGCTACTCCAATGACTATCGAATCCCTGCTACTCAGTTTTCTCATGTACTCCAGATCCTCTCTCAATACTGAGGATTGAGAACGTGCCGCCATACCGAATGGCGACCGTTCCACTTATGATCTTGGCGACGATGACTCCGTCGCCGAGTTGATCTCCCTCATGGACAAAATGTGTCTTGCCCGAACCGTCTTTGATGATGGCCAGAGGCGCATCGCCGGATATCACCGCCTGGAGCTTCCAGCTCGGCGGTTGGGCTCCAGGCTTATCGGACGCCGGCCTCGATGTCTGCCCGGGTGGCAGAGGGTTGATCGGCCTCATCCCCTCGACCTTCAGCGGCGGCATCGGCAGCAGGTTGCCCGGCGGCAACTGCAGGCCGTTTGGCGCTCCCGTCTGCTTGGATCCCGGCATCGGCGGCGTGAAGAGCACCGGATGCCCGAATGGATCTCGCGCGGGCGGGATGTCATCGAGCGCCGGAGCCGACCCGGTCTGCGCGGCCGATTGTGCTTCCTGTACGGCTGCACGGTTGCCGGCGCTGGCTGCTCCTCCCCTGATGCGCATCCACGTGACCGCCAGTGCTCCGATCAGGATGACGATCAGGGCGATTGTGACCGCGGGATTGTTCTTTGCGTCTTTCATATCGTCTTCCCCCCGGGCTCGATCATGCAGAGCGTCAACGTGAGCTTTGCATCGAGCAGAGCGCGGTGAGTCTTACAGTCGACCGACCGTCGGGACAGCTCGATTTGGGTCACTTTCATCACCTTGGGCAGCTTCGAGAGCCCGGCGATGAAATCGTTCACCCCACGGTAATCCGTGAGCATCTCGATGGTGACCTCGATCGGTTTGTACTTGATCGCCTCCTTGTTCGGCGCGTTCGGATCGGTGATGACCTCGATCGGCTTCGGTTTGATCGTGTTCAGCTTGCACCCCGTTCGGACGGACAGGTCGGTGATCTGTCGAATGAAGGTGGACATGAACTTGCCGCCGTCGAGTGGGACCTCCACTGGCATCACGGCCTCGCTCAGGCCTGTGGTTGACGCCATCTCGGCAGTCAGGCCCTCGATCGTCTTCGTCTGCTGGGCCATCGCGATCTGCGTGCTTCTGACGCCGGTCACATTCACATAGAACCGGTAGCCGTGATAGCAGACGGCGAGCGCCATGGCGAGAATCATCGCCAGTCTCATCCCGCTGAGCACGGATATGTACTGTTTTCCGAAGGAGCACTTGGGAAATCGTCTCATTCTTCACCTATCCGCCGATGTCATTCTGAGCGCAGCGAAGAATCTGTTTCCCGAGGGCCAGATTCTTCGCTTCGCTCAGAATGACAGTGATCGTTACTTCTTCTTCGATTTTGCGATCAACGCATAGCAGCGAAAACCGACCGTGGGCAGGCCGTTGATCTCGCCGGCCTGCGTGGATTCGAGCTGTACTGAGCCGAACCGGGATGATCTCGACAGGTTGCTGATGAGCAGCGCCACCTGTTCCAGGGACATCGCCGTGCCCGAGATCTTCAGACACTCTCCCTTGGGAGTCTTCTCAGTGACCACCTGGTTCAGAAAGACGCCGTCCGGTGTGCTCCTGCCAAGCGCGAATAACGTGCCACGCCATTGCCTGTTCACCTCTCGAATCTCGACCGCCCATTTGAACTCCCCGTATTCTTGAGTCTGGCGGTCCTTCGTCGCCTGCAGGTACTTCTCGCGCTGGTCTAGCACTCGCTTCTGGGCGGTCACTGCCTGAAGTCGCCCGGCAGCTCTGGCACTCGCCACGTGGAACACTGAAGTCAGAATGCAAGTCAGCAGCACACACGCCAGGCATGTGGCTATGATGCGCATCGCCTGGTCTCTCAGCGATATGCGCTCGGCCAGCTTATCCTCTATGAGGTTGACGGGTCGCATTGCCATTGGTTAGTGCCTCAGGATGCCACGTGAGCGGCGATCAGCCCCGCGCTGACTATGAATGACATACGCTTTCCATTCAGTCTGTCCAACGCACCGCCGACGTTGCTGAGCGGGAGCGTTGACAGCGGATCGGCGATCTCGATAGGTATGTCGAGTTCGCTGGACAGATGCCTGCTGAGCCCGGGAAGGGACGCAAGTCCTCCGCCCACGGACAGCTTCGACACTATCCCTTCGTAGCTGCCCTCTGGGAAAAGCGATTGATAGTAACTGCACGATCGCCGGATCTCCTGGTCGAGTCGCGCGATTTCGCCGCGCAGGCCCTCCAGCAAGTCCGGCTGTCCCTGTGATAACATCAGAGCGCCTTCGTCGTCGAAACTCATCAGCGCCAGGAGTTCGTGTTCGTCCATCCGACTGCTGTCCGCGCCGATGTTCTCGGCAATGAGACGAGCAAGATTGCCTCCCCCGATCGGAATGCGGCGAGAGAACTCCAGTTCGCCGTCTTTCGTGACATAGAAATCGGTTCCAGCCGAGCCGAGCACCAGGACCGCCTGCGGCTGAGTCCCCCATGACAACTCGCTCTTCGGCGCGGATTGTGCGATGGCTCGCACGGCTGCAAGCGGCTCGATGTCCATGCCGGCGGGATCGAGTCCTGCCATCTCCGCGGCCTCGAAGCGACTGTCCACAATAGTGCGGGGGACGGCGATCAGCAGCACGCGCATCTTGTCGTCGGCTTGTCTGGCTCGTCGGCTGAGAATTCGGCAGTCGATCACCGCATGGTCCGCCGAGAACGGCAGATGCTTTCGAGCCTCGAACCGGATCGCCTCCTTGAGGTCCGACTCGGACATCAACGGCATCTCGATCCACTTGAGCGCGAGACTCGGGCCGCCGACCGCAAGGAGCACCCGTCCGCTGCCCACGCTATTGCGGTCGAGTGCCGTGCGAAGCGCATCCGCGACGGCGTGCTTGTTTTTCACCATGCCGTTCTCGATGGCGCCCTTAGGCGTCGGCCACGAATCTGCGTTGCGCAATATCGGAAGACCGCCGGTCTGCTCGATCTGCAGCACCTTCAGCGTGCTCGATCCGATGTCCAGTGCCAGTACGGATTTCGGGCCTAGAAACTTGGTAAACAACCCATTCAAGTGCGAATACTCCGGGCGGAAGTCTCCGTTGACGTGCTGAGACCGCTGTCGCCGCCATTATCAATTATGGTAGAAATACCTGCCCGGCTTTAGCCGAGCGGATCGGGTATAATAGGGAGAGTCGGGGCTGAGCGCTCTGACAGGGGGTTTCCGGGGTTGAGTTGGCTGGATATCGCCATACCGATCGTGATAGTCCTGTTCGCGTATCTTGGGACGAGGAACGGCTTCCTTGTGGGCCTGCTGGAGCTTGTCGGACTTGCTGCCTCGATTGCTATCCCACTGTTCACCTATGTACCTGTGAGCAAGCTTGCGGTCGGTCTGGGCGTGCCCAGGGGCTATGCCGGCGCCGTCACCTATTTCGCGATCTGGCTGATCATCTCGAACGCATACTTCATCCTGGCACGCCGGTTCTATCGCCGCCTGCCCCGGGGGGTACGTCAGTCGCGCATCAATCGTGCCCTCGGCGTGATTCCCGGCATCGCTCGCGGATTGGTCATCATCACGCTGCTCCTCGCCGTCGCCTCCACTCTGGTGGTCCCGTTTCTCAGCGACCGGGCCATAGATGACTCGGTGATTGCCCGCCCGCTACTCAGATCAAGTGTTATTGTCTCCAAATACGCCATCGATGTCTTCGGTGAGGCGATTCAGTCCGCGTTCGGGTTCTTGACCGTACATCCGGGGTCAGGTGAGATAGTCAAGCTTCCCTATACGGTCGCGTCCCCCGAGATCGATCCCAGGGCCGAGGTCGAGATGCTTCGTCTGGTCAATAAGGAGCGCGTCAGCAGGGGGTTGGTGCCGCTGAAGATGGACACCACGATCCGAGCGGTGGCCCGGAAGCATTCGAGCGATATGTTCAGGCGAGGGTATTTCGCGCACACGACACCGGATGGAGTCGATCCATTCCAACGCATGAAGCGGGGCAGGGTGCGTTATGCCGAAGCAGGGGAGAACCTCGCGCTCGCACGCAACGTCAAGATCGCCCACGCGGGCCTGATGAAGAGTCCGGGCCACAGGGAGAACATACTGCACAGGGGGTACCGCAGGATCGGCATTGGAGCGGCCTCCAACCGCCGATACGGAACCATGTTCACCCAGAACTTCGCGAACTAGCCGCTACGAAGTCAGAATGTCACCACACCGAGCGCTCGTTGAAGCCGAGCATAGGCGACGCTGTACTTGAACCGCGACTTATCCAGGTTCGTGCGAGCCGCCGCCAAGGATGCGAGGGCGTCCGCCACCTCGACCGCCGTGCCGACACCGGCCTCGTACCTGACACCTGAGATGTCGTATGCCTCTTGAGCCTGGGTCAAGCGCGTCTCAGCAGTGCTGATCGTCAACCGGGCGGTCCGGAGGTCGAGGTACTGCTGCCTGACATCCTGCTCGACTTCGAGGAGACTCTCCTCCAGGTTCGAGTGCGCCTCGTCACGTGCCGACTTGGCCTTCGAGACGTTGGAGCTGATCCTGCCGCCATCGTAGATCGGCAGGCTCGCGGTTGCGCCGAATGTCATGCCGGACGACAACACGGGCGATTCCCTGCTGACCTGCTGATAGCTCGCGGTAACGGCGATCCTCGGCCGGCGCTCCGACCTCGCGGCCTCGATCGCGGCCTCATTGGCTGACAACTGCGCTCGTGCCGCCAGGACCTCCCCTCGCCGATCGAGAGCCTTCTTGACGAGCGCGTCGACGTCCTCCGCGGGGAACGTCACCATCGGCGGTTGGACCAGCTGCTGGTCCTGTGCGATCGGCGATGCGATCAGCCGATTGAGATTGAACACCGCCGAACGGGCCTGGCTGCGGGCCTCCTCGAGGCTTTGCTCGGCCTCGGATACCGTCGTCTGTGCGCGGAGGACGTCGAACCTGGCCGCCGTGCCAACCTCGAACTTGTCCTGTGCGACCTTCAGATGCTGCCGGGCCGCTGCCAGGTTCAGCTCCTGAGAGACGATCAGGCTCTGGGCAAGCAGCGCGCTGTAGTACGACTCCCGAGTCTGCAGCGCCGTTTGAGCCTCCGTGGCTGCCAGGCTCTCGAGTGCGACGTCATAGAGAGCGTTCGCCTGCGACGTTCGGTATGCGAACAGACCGCCCGCATAGACCGCCTGGCGCACCTCGATCGTAGCAGTCGTGTTTTCGGCCGAATAGACGGTGACGGTCTGTGGGGGCACCCCGGGAGCGATAGATGGAATGTCGAATGCCCCGCCTGCCGGATTGCGCTCATACTCGGCACGCAGCTCGATCGACGGCAGGCGTCCCAAGCGCACGATCCCGATCTGCGCCCGGGCCTGATCGACTCGCTCATGGGCGGCTTGCACTGACAGGTTCCGGGCGATGGACTTCTTCACCGCGTCATCGATGGTCAGAGGCTCCTGCGCCATCGATGGCATCAGGAGTATGCATACAAGCCCGAGCGATATGCTGATCTTCCGACATGTCATGTGAATCACCGTCTTGACCGGCTATCGTTGGGGATGGAGTTGGACTCCATCCCCCTGGCTTAGTTACCGGGGATGGAGTCCAACTCCATCCCCAACGATAGTTGCGAATCATCATGCAGGACGAACTACCGGGCCGGCTGTTCCGAGTATATGACCTCAGCCACCGTTTCGCCCACAATCCGCAGGGATTCCGGGCTGCACTTGTCCACCGTATCCTCGAGCGTATGCCAGTAGGCATAGTCGAAGTCGATGATGTCGATACACGGGATGCCGCGCTCGATCAGCGGCAGATGGTCGTCCGCGATCGCGTATTTCGGCTTGTCGATGAACTGCTTCTCATAGCCCAACCTGGCCGCGGTCTTCCACACCTTGGTCACGATCTCCGGGGCGGACCCATTCGAGTTGCGCTCGCGGTAGATCTGCAGGTCCTTGTCGCCGACCATGTCGAGGAGGATGCCGTACCTGATCCTCTCGGGCTTATCCAGCTTCGACGCGAAGTACCGCGCGCCGAGGAGCATATCTTTGCCGGTGGGACCGAGATCCTCGCCGTCGAAAAGCATAATAGTGACCGGAACCTTGGCGCACTGCTGCTTGAACATCCGCGCGAGTTCGAGAAGGACCGCCACGCCGGATGCGCCGTCATTCGCGCCGATGATCGGTTTCCTCTGATCGGCGGGATCGAGTTCCTGATCGGCTGTCGGGCGCGTATCCCAGTGGGCGCACAGGAGGATTTCCTTGCCCTCGGTCGGCCCGAACGAGGCGATCACATTCCACATCTGGAACTTCTCGTTCCCGCGCTTGTGCTCGAAGCTCTGGACGGCCACGCGGTTGGAACACGCCTTCATGTCTGCGACCAGGCAATCCTTGAGCTTCCTGTGAGCTTCCGAGCCGGGCGGTCGCGGGCCGAAGTCGCACTGCTTCTTCAGGGCGGCGAAGGACTTCTCGGCGTCGAACTTCGGACGGCTGGTCCCGGCCGCGCACCCGGTCAAGAGGAGAGTGGTGAGGGCAAAGAGCAGTACCAGTGCCGCGCGCACGCGGATGGTCTGGAGCCGGAAATGAATATGCAAAGCCATTGACTGCCCTTTCGATGTTGCGCACAGCAAACCGTTCGTCACCGGTATAAAAGCCTACATTCGGCACTGGACACGGACTGCCGCTACGCCATAGGAAGCGGCCACCCCGCCGACCAATGCGAATGCCCACACCATAATAAGCTTCGATGAAACGTATGGCTCGGTTGCGAACCGGAAGGCGACGTAGCTCATCACGGCCATTGGCAGCACGTATGCAACTCTGCCGGGGAGCGACCTGCTGCGCCGGATCCCCGCGAGTATAAGCGGCGCCCACCACAGCATTGTAACCACCAGTGGTCCGTGAAGTGAGCGCTCCGGAGGAGTGCCGACCCTCACGATCACGGAAGCCGCGAAGAAGAGCAGTATCCCGACAGTTGCGCTTATACATCCAAGAGCCAGTGCTCGGTTGTCCTTTGGAGTAGGGTTTTCGACAGGGTCGTTCATCTGGATGCCGCATCTCCCGGGCTGAACTACTTGCCGTTCGCTACAATGCAACGTCTCATATCACTATACTCCAGATCGAGCTATTCGGTTTCAGTCGACAGCCGCCACCGCAGATACGCATCGATGAACATGTCGAGGTCTCCGTCCATGACCGCGATGATGTTGCCCGTTTCGGTATCCGTCCGCAGGTCTTTGACCAACTGATACGGTTGGAAGACGTATGAGCGAATCTGACTTCCCCATTCGATCGCCCGCTTTTCGCCTCTCAACTCCGCGAGCCTGGCCTCGCTCTCACGCCGCTCCAATTCGAGGAGTCGCGCCTTCAGGACCTTCATCGCCACTTCGCGATTCTGGTGCTGAGAGCGTTCGTTCTGGCAGCTCACGATGATCCCGCTCGGGATGTGCGTGATACGGACCGCCGAGTCCGTCTTGTTGACGTGCTGGCCGCCCGCGCTGCTCGCACGGTAGGTGTCGATCCTCAGGTCGTCCGAGTTGATCTCGATGTCTTCGGTCTCGGCGATCTCCGGCACGATGTCCACCGACGCAAACGACGTGTGCCGCCGTTTGTTCGAGTCGAACGGCGAGATGCGCACCAGCCGGTGGACGCCCCGCTCCGACTTGAGGTAGCCGTATGCATTCAACCCGCGCACGGTGAACGTGACGCTCTTCAGGCCGGCGACGTCGCCTTCCACGGAGTCGATGACCTCGGTCGTGTAGCCCCGACGCTCTCCCCAGCGCAGGTACATGCGGAGGAGCATCTCGACCCAGTCGCACGACTCGGTGCCGCCCGCGCCGGAGTTGATCTCGACGATCGCATCCGACGAATCGTGCACCTCGTTCAGCATGGTGGACAGCTCGAGGTCGTCCATCCGACGCCTGGCAACGTCGAGGTCGTTTCGGATCTCGACCTCGTATTCGCCACCATCCTCTTCGTCGGCCGCCAACTCGACGTATGCGTCGAGGTCGCCGATCTTCTTCTCGAGGTCGATCCACGGATCGACCGATTGCCGCAGTTGTGTGAGCTGTCGGAGCACGCCCTGCGCCTTCTCCTGGTCGTCCCAGAAGCCCGGCTGAGCGGTCTGCGCCTCGAGCTTGGTTATCTCATCCTGCCTCTGGGCGAGGTCAAAGATGCCTCCTAAGCTCTTCTGACTTCTCCTTCAGAGCATCCAGTTCTTTTTTCAGATCTGCTAGCAAATCGGTTACTCCTTAGCTTCTCCACTCGGAGTCTGGGATCTCCGCATTGGAGAGGATTGCGTGTAGTGTACCAGCAGGCAAGACGCGTCCCGCATGCTCGGGGACAGTTACCTGCAGATGCCGCGCGGGATGCCGCCACTTGCGATGGCTGCCCTTCTGCGACACAAGCCGGAAGTCGTGACGGCGAAGGATAGCCTCGACCTCACGGCTTGTCATGTGCCGGATACCCATCAGGCGGCGACCTCTCGAATGATCGAGCCAGGTTCCAGGTCGATCGGATCGGGCTGCAGGTACAGAGCGATGGCCTCCCGGATGTTGTCCATCGCTTCTTCCTCAGTCCGTCCGGCGGACGCACACCCCGGCAACTCCGGGACCCAGATCGCCCAGTCGCCGGTCTCGGAATCTTGCTCCAGTACAACTCTCCAAGTCATTGTTGCACCTCTTTCCTACTCAGACGGAGGTCTATCTCAAAAGGTTCAGCGGTTTCCAGGAACAGCTCAACTGCTTCGTTAAGGTTGCCCTGAGCTTCTTCAGGGGTGCTCCCTTGACTGGCGATATCGAACTCAGGGCAGAGCGCGACGTACGTATCGCCTTCGCGCTCAATCACCACTGCCAGTTGTCTGTTGCGCACCTCATAGCTCACAGTCGGCCCGCCTGCTTCAGCTCGGACTGAACCTCCTCATAGGGCTTCGACCCAGTCGAGGTTCGTCTGGCCTCATCGAGTTCGAGCGCATCCTCCAAGTCCTCCAGGCGTTCCATGAGCCGGCGGTACTCGCGCACAGGGAGTACCACAGCGGTCTTCCGTCCTCGCTCATCGATCAAGTACTTCTCGCGCACCTTGAGCATTCTTACTCTCCCTCATCCTTCAAGCAGCAGCGTTTGTACTTCTTCCCGCTTCCGCAGGGACACGGGTCGTTCCGGCCGACTTTGGCGCGCGTCTTCATCGGCGCCAGCTTCCTCGGGCGGGGCAGCCCCTCGTCGAAGTCGCTGTACGGCCCCGGCTCGTCGAACCCCTGGGCCGGAGACGGCGCACCCATCGGTGTCAACTCGCTCGTGTTCATGCTCACGTTTCGATACGGATTCCGATATGGCTCGTTGACGACCTGCACCTGCACGCGGAACATCCACCGAACGATCTCGTCCTGGATGCCCTGCTGCATCTGGTCGAACATCTCGAAGCCTTCCTTCTTGTAGGCCATCAGCGGGTCGATCTGCGCATATCCACGCAGGCCGATGCCCTCCAGAAGGTAGTCCATCCCGTCCAGGTGCTCGAGCCACTTGTTGTCGATCGCGCGGAAGGCGATCTGGCGCTCCAGGTCGCGCATCAACTCCGAGCCGATCTGCTTCTCGCGGTCCTCGTAGGCCTTCTCCGCAAGCTCGGTGAGCAGGTCCTCGATCTCGAGCCGCCTCTTGCCGTGCAAATCTGTGGCACTGATGTAGAGCGAGAGTGGGAATATCTCGTTCAGCATCTCGAACAGCGTGTCGGTATCCCAATCGCTCGAACTCTCGGGGCAGTACGTGGCGATCGTGTCGAGCACCGTCTGGTTCAGATAGCTCGTGATCGTCGGCTTGAGGTCCCTGCCCTCCAGGATCTTCCTGCGCTCGCCGTAGATGATCTCGCGCTGGACGTTCATCACGTCGTCGTACTGGAGGACCTGCTTTCGGATGCCGAAGTGGTAGGTCTCCATCTTCTTCTGCGTGCGCTCGATCATCCTCGAGAGCAGCTTGGCGTCCATCGCCATCTCCTCCGGCCACGACGCGAGCCACGGGCTCTGCATCCGATCGCCGAACACCCGCCATAGCTCATCTTCCAGCGAGACATAGAACCGCGACATGCCCGGGTCGCCCTGACGACCGGCACGTCCTCTGAGCTGATGGTCGATTCGCCGGCTCTCATGCCGCTCGCTGCCCAAAATCGCCAGACCGCCGGTCCCGACGACCACATCGGCCTCGGGATTCCGGCCGGTCGAGCCCTCGGGCTTCCCGCCGAGGATGATGTCGACGCCACGGCCCGCCATGTTGGTGGCGATCGTCACCGCGCCGAGTCCTCCGGCGTCTGCGATGATCTCCGCCTCGCGCTCGTGCTGTTTCGCATTCAAAACGTTATGCCCGATGCCCTGCGAGAGGTTCTCGAGCAGTCTCTCGATCTCCTCAGGCGCATCGAGTTCCATGATCTTCGCGAGCCGCTTCACGTTATCGTCCCTGAGCATATCGAGCGATGCGCCAACCGACCGCGCGACCTCGGACAGCTTGCTGAGGGTAAGCTCGCCGAACTTCAGGTTCAGAAGCTGATTGAACTGCTTCTTCATTTCGCCGTCGAAATTCTTCGACTCATCCATCATCGAGCGGAGGACGAAAATCGCCGCCAGAAGCTGCAGTTTGTCGGCTTCGATCCGCCCGCTCAGGCGTTCCGATGTCTCGATAGAGCGAGTGCCGACCAGTATCGGCTGGAGCTTGCAGTGGAGCTTCAGGATCTCGAGCGTCAGCCCGCGGAGCTTCGCCTCTTCGGACTTGTAGATCACGTCCGGGTAGTCGGCGCGGACCATCGGCATGTTCGTCGGGACGACGACCACGTCGAGGCCGTAGATCTTGCGGAACTCCTCTTCCTCGGTCTTGGCCGTACCGGTCATGCCGCCGAGCTTAGTGTAGAGGCGGTAATAATTCTGGTGAGTGATCTTCGCGAGCGTCTGGCTCTCGTGCTCGATCTTGACGCCTTCCTTCGCCTCGATTGCCTGGTGGAGGCCGTCGCTGAGCCGGCGTCCGAACATCAGGCGGCCGGTGAACTCATCGACGAGGATGACCTGATTGTCGCGCACGACGTAATCTATGTCGCTCTTGAACATCGTCCGCGCCTTGAGGGCCGCGTTGGCGTGGTGCATCAGGTCCACATCCTCGGTGAGGTTGTCGACGCCGAGCGCCTCTTCGACGCGCCGGGTGCCGTCCTCGGTCAGCATCGCGGTCTTGGCCTTCTCATCGATGGTGTAGTCGCGCTCGTGCATCAGGCGCGCCACGACCCTGTCCATCTTGTAGTACATCTCGTTCGATTCGGCGGCCTGCCCCGAGATGATCAACGGGACGCGCGCTTCGTCGACCAGGATCGAGTCCACCTCGTCGACGATCGCGTAGTTCAACTCGCGCTGAACGAGTTCCTCCTTGGAATGGGCCATGTTGTCGCGCAGGTAGTCGAACCCGAAGACGTGGTTCGTGCCATAGGTGATGTCGGCCAGATAGGATTCCTGCTTGTCACATCGTTTCAGGTTGCGGTAGGTCGGCTCGTCCTCGTTGAAGTAGTCCGGGTCGTAGAGGTACGATGCCTCCATCTCGCCGGTCTCGATATTCGACCCCTGGATCGCGCCGACGCTCATCCCGAGGAAGTTATAGACGCCGCCCATCCACTGAGCGTGGAATTTGCCGAGGTAGTCGTTGACCGTGATCAGGTGCGCGCCCTTGCCTTCGAGGGCGTTCAGATACAGCGGGAGAGTAGCCGTAAGGGTCTTTCCCTCACCGGTTCTCATCTCCGCGATACGCCCCTCATGGAGCACCATGCCGCCGATCATCTGCACGTCGAAATGCCTCTGCCCGATGACGCGTCTGGCCGCCTCCCTGACGGTCGCGAACGCCTCCGGGAGGATGTCATCGAGCGTCTCTTCGTTGGCGAGTCGGCCCTTGAACTCTTCCGTCTTGGCCCGAAGTTGGTCGTTCGAGAGCGCCTCCATCTCCGGTTCGAGGTCGTTGATCTTCTCCGCGACCTTCCGGAACCGCCCGACTTCGCGCTCGTTGCTGCTGAAAATCCAGTTTAGAACATTCATAGTATTAGATCATAGCCTGCTTTCGTAAACGGCTAATTCTACCACTTGAGGGCCATATTGTCAAAGCCGCGAATTGCTTCACGAACGATGTTACCGAAACGGAAACGTTGCCTCAGATAAGAATGTTACCGAAACTGAGGCATGGAGAAGATGACAACTGCATCCGTAAGAGAAGTCGTGAGGCGCAAACGCAAAGAATATGGCAAAGCCACCAAATCGGAGAAGAAGCTGGTATTGAGTGAAGTCCAGGGATTGACCGGTTACCACAGGAAGTCGCTGGTGAGGCTGTTCGCGAAAGGAGTTCCACCAGCGAGGAGTCCAGTGAGACGCGCAAGGAAGTCGAAATACGAGCCGATAGCCCACAAGCTGAAGACACTCTGGGCTGCGAGTTTCTACGCGTGCGGTAAGCGTCTGCAGCCGTTTCTGACTGAGTTTCTACCCATACTGGAGTCATTCGGGGAGATAACGGTTACACCAGAAGAAGAGAGGCTGCTTAACTCGATCAGCGCGTCGAGCATCGACAGGTTGATGAAGAAGGAGCGGTCTGCCCTATCGCTAACAGGGAGGACCTTAACAAAGCCGGGGACACTGCTTCGGTCTCAGATCCCGGTGAGGACGTTTGCCAACTGGGATGAAGCTGAGCCTGGGTTCTTCGAGATGGACTTGGTGGGTCATTGCGGAGGTGACGGGAGCGGAGAGTTCCTGTATACTTTGACTATGACTGATGTAGCGACCGGATGGGTAGCGCTTGATGGAATGAAAGGCCGAGGGGAGCACGGAACCGTGCTTGCGGTGCAGTCCGCGTCCAAGAGCGCACCGTTTGCAGTCAGAGGCATAGATACCGACAACGGCGGCGAGTTCATCAACCATCACATGAACAAGTACTGTCGAGCGCACAGGATCACGTTTACGCGCAGTCGGCCTTACAAGAAGAACGATCAATGTCATGTAGAGCAGAAGAACTGGAGCGTAGTCCGGCAGTTTATAGGTTACCGGCGATTCGAGACGGACGAGCAGCTTGCGGTACTAAAGGCGATATATCCGCTGATCGTGGCGTATCACAACTTCTGTCAGCCCATGATGCGTCTTAAAGAAAAGGAGCGGATTGGGAGTAAAGTGATCAAACGCTATGAGCCTGCGATGACGCCGTACCGCAAGCTGATAAGTGTTGAAGGATGGCTTGACGATGAAGCAAAGGATCGCCTCGATAAAGAACGTAGAGCGACGAACCCGGTGGAGCTACTAAGACGCATCCACAGGCTATCATCAAAGCTTGACAGGATGCCGAACAAAGACAGATCGAAAGCGAGCAAGGCGCGGCCCTGAGCGGCGATCAAGAGCCGATCTGACATACTTGAACACACTACTTGGTAACATTATCAATGACGCAACGAATGGCGTTTCGGTAACAAAGTTAAATGAGGCAACACGAGCCGACCGCCTGTGCCACATGCTTATCTACGCCTGGTGGTACCGTCCGGTTCCACCGTGTGCCGGGCGACTGAAGTCACGGCTACAAGAGCACGAAGTGTCCCTGCGGACACTGGAGACAGGGGACACCAGTCCGCGGAGGTGGCCTTCGTGCACTTGTTGCCGCGGTTTCAACCGCCAGGGACCTGATGCCGTACCTGTACTATATGACACGCGAGCCCGACGTTTGGTTGACATTACCCAGAGCGGATGTATAATGGCTGAGAAGCCGTGCAGGAAGTGTGAGGTAGGGAAGATGCGATCTGACTACGAGAATGCAATCATCCGGAAGTTCATCGAGTTTGGGGAGAGGAATGATCCGGTCAGGGCCATGGTGCTGACCAGCTCCCTCTGCAATCCCAATGCGCCTGCCGACATACTCTCGGACTTTGATATCGAGATCTTTTTCGAGGACCCAACGCCCTTTGCTGAGAGAGACGACTGGATCGAAGAGATGGGTTTCGGCCCCATCATGGCTCTCTGGCACTTTCCGAACGAGTGGGACTGGGAGCCGGGCAACGGCCGCCACTGGATGCCCATGTGCTACTTCCAGGATGGCACGAAGATGGATATCTGTCTGGGATACCTGGACGACCTGCGCGCGATCGCCAAGGCGGATTCTCTACCCAAGGGCTATGATGTCGGCTACGAGGTGCTGCTGGACAAAGACGGCGTGACCCAGGGCATGAAGCCCCCGACCTTCACGGCATTCATCCTGAAGCCTCCCTCCGAACCTCAGTATCAATCGAGAATCGAGTCGTTTTGGATGGATTCCACTTATGCTGCGAAATACCTCTGGAGGGACGACATCGTGGCCGTGAAGTTCAGGTTGGGCTTCCCGGACAACAAGTTCGGCGGTCTGGCAGGTTACGTCCGCGAGATGCTCGAGTGGTCAGTCGGAGCGGACAGCGGCTGGACGTGGAAACCGAAGTCATGCGGCAGACACCTGGACAAAGCGCTGGATGCCGAGATGCGCCGGGAGATGATAGCCACCTATGCCGGCGGAGACATGGATGAGCTGTGGGAGTCGCTTTTCCGCACGACCGCGCTCTTCCGCAAGGCAGCCATCAAGGTCGGGGAGCACCTGGGATACACCTATCCCCATGACCTCGACCGCCGGGTCTCTGCCTTCCACCAGACGCTCAGAGATCTGGACAAGTCTGCCACGAGAGAGGAACTGGCCGACCTCCTGTCTGCAAGTTACGAGAGTCGCCGCTAGCGCCCGTTGCATCCACGCACTCGTTCCGCTATACTGGATCCCTCGAAGGCGGTGGCACGCATGAACGCACTCATCGCGGCCGGGCTGTTCGCGATCATCGCGACAGGCGACACATCATCTCGTCGAATCCGTATCCGAGGTAGCCTGATGGAGCGAAGCTCGCGAACAAGTCTTGCCCAACTCGGTCTCGATGTGCTCATTCTGCTGCTGGCCGTCTGCGTCACGGCGGGCACGTCACTGGCGGTCTATATCGTGTTCGATCTCATCGCGAGTGGGCGGGACGGCTCGTGGGAGGGCCTGTTGCTGTCACCTCACCTGGAGTTGTGGATTCTGGGGAGTGTGCTCGTGGGGCTGCTCGCAGGTGGATTTGTGCTTGGCGCATATGCCCGACGCCCGTGGCTTCTGGGGACGATGCTTCCAGTCGCGTTCGTGGCGGCGGTGCTGCCATTCGCGCTGCCGGTCGTCAGACACCCCGACTTCATTGGTCTTCAGCCGGTGACCTGGGTTGCTGGGTTGGCCACCATTCCATTTGCCGGCTTGGCGGGCGTCGCTCTGGCTCGACGGCGTGACAGAACGGCTGTCCAGAAGTGATAGCCATGCAGCCCCTCCTGCTCCCTTCGCTCTTCCGTCTCACACGCCCCCCATTCGAGTACGATTAGGAGTACGAGCACGAGCGCCCGTTGCATCAACATCCTCGTTCCGCTATACTGATTCCCTGGAAGGCGGTGGCCCTATGAACATGCTCATCGCGGCCGGGATACTCGCGATCATCGCAGCGGTCCCGGCGACTAACGATAATAAGGAAACCAAGCCCATGCTGGATGCGAAATCCCCCGAGTTCTGGAAACTCGTCCCCAAGGACGCCGTGGTCGAGAAGGTCGCGGACGGATTCCATTTCACCGAAGGCCCGCTCTGGAGCAAGGCCGGATTCCTGGTCTTCAGCGACATCCCCGGCGACAACATCGTGAAGGTTACGTGGGACAAGGCCGGGAAGCCGGAGGTCGGCGTCCACCGCAAGGTGAGCGGCAACTCGAACGGCCTGACCTACGACATGCAGGGCCGCCTCGTCGCCTGCGAGCACGGAAACCGCCGGGTCACGCGCGAGGAGAAGGACGGCACGATCACCGTCCTCGCGTCGCACTTCGAGGCCGGCGCAGAGGCACGGCCACTACAGGCCGGCGCAGAGGCACGGCCACTACAGGGGAAGCGGCTCAACAGCCCGAACGATGTCGTCGTGAAGTCCGACGGCAGCATCTACTTCACCGATCCGCCCTACGGATGCCCCGATCCTCAGCGCGAAATCAAGTTCCAGGGCGTCTTCCGCCTCTCGCCCGACGGGAAGCTCACCGTCGTGGCGGACGACTTCGACCGTCCGAACGGCCTCACGTTTTCGCCCGATGAGAAGACGCTCTACATCGCAGATTCGTCCTCCCGCCTGCATATTCGCGCGTTCGACGTGAAGCCCGACGGCACGCTGGCGAACGGCCGCGTCTTCGTCAAGATGGATATCGGCGAGCCGGGCGGCCCCGACGGCATGAAGGTCGACGAGAAGGGCAACCTGTGGACGACCGGCCAGGGCGGGGTATGGGTGCTCGACCCCAAGGGCAAGCTGCTCGGCATCATTCGCGTGCCCGAGTTGCCGGCGAACTGTGCGTGGGGCGACAAGGACGGAAAGACGCTGTATATGACCGCGCGCACCGGCCTGTACCGCATCCGAACGAGCGCGAAGGGCGTCAGGCCGTGGATGAAGTGAGACGCCCTCAAACCCGTTGGGCCGATGTAGTGGCCGTGCCTCCGTGCCGGCCAGTGGCGTCGCAGGCCGGCACGGAGGCACGGCCACTACATCGGCCCAACGGGTTTGGATTGTCCAGGAGTGATCGGATGCGTTTGATACTTATGCTCGCATTGTTCGGCCTGTGTGCCGGCCGCGCACTCACGGAGACCACCATAGTGAACCCACTCATCACGATCCCCAGGACATCGTCCGCGCCGACCGTCGACGGCAAGCTGTCGGAAGGCGAGTGGACCTCGGCCGCCTTCATCCCGTACTTCGTCACCGTGGGCGGCGAAGCGCCCGATCAGGCGACGACGGCCCGCATCTGTTACACCGACCGCGCGATCTACATGTCGATCGTCTGCCATGAAGACCTGATGTCGAAGCTCGTGGCGGAGGAGGAGGAGCACGACGGCATCGTCTGGCGCGATGACTGCGTCGAGTTGTTCATCCAGCCCGGCAGCGACCTCCCGTACTACCACATCGCGATCAATGCCCTCGGGACGACCTACGATGCGTCTTACGCGAAGGTGCTTGAGCCGGACACTTCATGGAATCCGGCGCTCAAAGTCGCAGCTTCGAAGCGCGCGGATTCATGGTTCGTCGAGATCGAGATGCCGATCAGCGCCTTCGGCATAGAATCCGTCAAGGCGGGGGACGCATGGCGACTGAACATCTGTCGGGAGAGGAAGCCGTGGGTCGAGAACAGCTCGTGGTCGCCGCTGCTCTTTGGCGAGAGCACATTCCGCGATCCCGAGCGCTTCGGGACGATGGTCTTCGGCGATGAATCCGTTCCCCTGGTCGATGTGACTCAGTTCCTGGGCCTGCCAAATGGGATCATCAGGCGATCGGGCCAGGTGCGCAATCCCTCGGGTCAACCCGTCAACATATCGCTCAACACGCTGATCGTGGGGGGAAAGAGCAAACCGATCGCTCGCCCCATGACTATCGACGCCGAAGAGCCGCTGGCGTTCGACCTCGTGGACAGCATTGCCGATGAGGGCGCGCTCACCGCCGTTCTCGAATGCTCGGTCGCGGGCAAGACGGTCTACCGCGCGGTGCGACCGTTCTACGTGCCCCCGGTCAGGTCGCGGCTCCGGGAACTGACCGCCAGACTCGAGTCGGTCGAGGCATCAGTCGCCGGCGTGCCGGAGGACTCGGCGTTGGCGCACTCGGTCCGGTCTCTCAGAGCCGAGGTCGACCTGGTCGCGAGTGGAATCGCTACGGCATATCAGCACGCGCCTGAGCGGGTGGGGCAGATGATGCGAACGCTCGCGGAGATCGAACGCGGCATTCTCGCCGCGCGGGTGGCGTTTGAGATGGACCCCAAGGGCGGTCAGTCGCCGGCGTTTGTCGTATGGGCGACCGATCCCTGGGTGCAGTTGAAGCCCGGCGACCTCCCTCCGCAGGGTCGGCTTCCGGGTGAGACTTGGGCGATCGCATACCGGGGCGAGAGGGCCTACGCCGCCGTGAACGTCACCAATCTGAGCGGGCGCACCCTGGACCTCCGCATTGTCCCCGGCCCGTTCGCGAGAAAAGGCGGAGGGATCCCGCCGGGCCAGGTCGAGCTTCACACCTGTGCATTTGTGCCCGAGGAAGCCGGATCGAGCGATCTCATCGGCGACGCGCTTCCTCTGTCCGACAGTGCGGGCAGGGAGGTTGTCCCGCCCGGCGAGACGCGACAGGCGTTCGTCGTCATCCGAACCGAGGGCCTGCAGGCCGGGGACTACTCGGGCTCGGTCAAGGTTGGTCCGACGAACGGTGGCTCGGCCCAGGAGGTCGCCCTCCACGTCAAGGTCTATCCGCTCGACCTGCCCGATGAGCCGAAGCCCTGGATATGCACGTGGGGCGGCCTGCTCAACATGCCGTGGACCAGGCCCAGTAGCCGCGCCTACTTCGAGGATGCGCTCGATCGCGGGGTCAACGTATTCCTGATGAACCCGGCCTCGGTTGCGCCGAAGCTCGATAGAAACGGAAACTTCAAGTCGATCGACTACTCGGACCTCGACCGTCAGTTCCGCGAGCATGAGGGGATTTCGTTGGCGATCGGCGCATACAATATCTCCATCCAGTACTCCGACTGGGCGAAGGACGCCGGCATCGCGTACATGAGCGATGCCTACCGGAAGGGGTTCATCGCCTGGATCCGCGACTGGGTACGTCACCTCAAGAGCCTTGGTCTCTCGTATGACGACTATGCCTTCGAGCTGGTCGATGAGCCGGCGCCGGATGAGAAGCTTCAGATGCACATCGATACCGGCAGATTGATGCGCGAGGCCGACCCGAAGGCCCGCATCGTTACTACCACCAACTTCATCGAGCCGGACAAGCTCGAACGGATCAGCCCTTACGTCGATATCTGGGTCCCTCAGAGCAGGGTACTGGAGGATGCCGCCGCGCGGGAGTTCATGAAGCGGACCGGCAAGGAGATGTGGATGTACGTCTGTGCGGGCGACTCGAAGCGCCTCAGTCCGATCGCATACTATCGGGTCCTCCCCTGGCAGGCATTTCGATATGACCTCCAGGGCTGGGGATTCTTCGCCCATATGTGGCCGGGTGAGGACCCGTGGGAGTCGACCAACATGCGAGGCAAGTATCTCGGTACCTATTCGACCATCTACCCCGGCGTGAATGGCCCGGTAACGTCGCGCCGGTGGGAATGCTATTTCAAAGGCCATGAGGACTTCCGCGCGCTCCATCTGCTCAAGTCGCTCGTCGCGCGCGCAGAGAAGGCGGGGCTCAGTGTATCCGAGGCCCGCTCCGTCCTGAAAGAAGCCGTGAATGGGAGCGCGGGCCTGCAGGAGATGACGAAGAACAACCGGACCGCCGCCGAGGAGTCCGCATTTCTGACCGACATCCGCCGCAAAGTCGCGGAGGCGAGCATCAAGCTATCGAGTGCTTTGTCTAGTAAGCAAGACCGTCAGTCCTGAGTTCGCCGGTGAATGACGGCGCGTAACGAAGGACGGGTCATTGCACGCAAGGCCGTCCTTCGTTACGCGCCGTCATTCACCGGCGAACTCAGGACTAGCGGTTGGAGGTGTGCCAATGAACGCGCGGGAACGATTCCTGAAAGTATGCAAGTTCGAGCCCGTCGATCATCCGCCCTACTGGGACTGCCTGGGGTTTTGGGGGCCAACGATCGAGCGCTGGCGGCGCGAGGGCCTTCCGCCGGATGTTCCACCGGAGGAGCATTTCGGGATGGACATGTGGCACATGCTGCGCGTCGATTCCGGGATCACCCATGTCCCCTACCGACCTCCCTTCGAGCACAAGATCATCGAGGAGGACGAGCGAACGGTTACCTACCGAGATGGATGCGGCATCACCAAGCGTGACAGGAAAGACCGGCCGGAGCTGTCGATGTCGCAGTTCCTCGACTTCCCGGTCAAGTGCCGCAAGGACTGGGAGGATCTCAAATGGCGGCTCGACCCATCCGATCCGGGCCGATACCCCAATTGGGAGGAGACCCGGGAGCAGTTCGCCCACCGCACGATGCCCCTCAGTCTGTACATATGCGGCGGTTACGGTTGGCCGAGGAACTTCTTCGGCGAGGAGCATCTCGCGTACATGTACTACGACGATCCGGGTCTGATGCACGACATCATGCGGCACTGGATGGAGTTCTACAAGGGCATCTGCGATGCCACGCTTCCGAACATCGACCTCGATTTCATCTACATCTGGGAGGACATGGCGTTCAAGAACGGCCCACTGATCGGCCCGAACCTGTTCAGGGAGTTCATGCTCCCCTACTACAAGGAGGTCGTCGGCTGCATGCGGGGACACGGCGTCGAAAACATAGTGGTGGACTCGGACGGCGACAACCGCCCGATCTTCGACCTGTTCATCGAGGCCGGGGTGAACGTCTTTCTCCCGCTCGAGATCGCGGCGAACATGGAGCCGGTCGAGATCAGGGAGAAGTATGGCCGGAAGCTCGTTCTCTGGGGCGGAATCGACAAGCGTGTGCTCTCGAAGGACAAGGCGGCGATCGAGCACGAACTGATGCGCAAGGTCCCGCAGATGATCGACTCCGGCGGATTCATCCCCGCGATCGATCACTCCGTTCCGCCGGACGTCCCGTTCGAGAACTATGTGTTCTATACGAAGCTTCTTCATGAGCTGGTGCAGAGGTAGGCTCTCATGTCAGTTGTAGGAAAGGGAGCAACAGTAGTGGCGGACTCTGCAGATATTGGGCACACGCGCGTTCGTGATCTCCAGGCGATCGGTATCATCGCGGCTGTCTGGATCGCAATGGTGATTATCACAGATCCGATCGGCGAGTTTCCGCTGAATGATGACTGGTGCTATGCGGTATCTGTCCGGTCGCTCGTCCAGGAAGGAGCATTTCGCCTCGTCTCCATAGTTACGATGACTCTTGTGACGCAGGTGTTCTGGGGCGCCTTATTCTGCCTGCCGTTCGGTTTTTCCCACAACGCGTTGAGATTCTCCGGACTGGCCGCCGGCTTCCTTGGGTTGATTGGTACCTATCTTCTCCTGAAAGAGCTTGGCGCCAGCCAACGAATCGCTCTCATAGGCGCCCTTTTGGTTGCCGTCAACCCGATTTACTTTGGCCTCTCGAATACCTTTATGACCGACGTGCCGTTCTACACGCTTGCGGTCTTCGCCATCTATGCGGCCGTCCGCGCCCTGAACCGCTTATCAAGCACGTACTACGCGGCGAGCATAGTGCTGGCGGTCCTTGCGATCCTGCTCAGGCAATCAGGCCTGGCGCTTCCTATCGCATTCGGCGCCGCGTATCTTGTCAAGGACGGCCTACGTCTTCGCGCAGTCGTGAAAGCCGGACTGCCGCTGGTTCTTGGAGCAGGTGCTCTGATAGCATACCAGTCCTGGCTGAACTCGCGGGGCAATCTCTCGGAGACTTTTGGGCTTCAAGTAGGGATGGCACCCAAGTTTCTCGATTACGGACCTGGTCCGATGGCACTTGCGGTATATACAGTCAGCCTGACGGGGCTAGTCTATCTGGGCCTCTTCCTTTTTCCCCTGTTAGTTCCAGCGTTTCTCAGCCGCTGGAAGTCCCATCCTTCTGTGCCGAGAGCCATCGGTCTTGCGGTCTTGACGTTCACGATCTATATGCTGGGTCGCACGTTTGGCTGGATGGGAGGCATGCCACTTAGTCTTCATATCGGGGATATCATGACTCCGTTCGGGATGGGGCCGATGACGCTAAGCGATGTTGTCGTCATGAAGCTGTTCAGCTTTACGCCTCTCCCCCAGGCATTCTGGTCATCGGTCACACTCGTATCCGTTACCGGCGCGGGCCTGCTGGTGCTTGAGGTTGGTTCAGCTGCGGTGGTGTGTCTTCGAAGGTGCCGGGGCAGCTGCAATCCGGCGAGACCGCTGCAGGCTATGATGCTTACAGGCGCTCTCGCATCACTCGTACCTATAACCGTGCTGTTTTATTTCGCTTACTTTGACCGTTATTTCCTGGCATTGATTCCGTTTCTCGTCGGTTCAGTTGTGCTGGCCGGACGACCCTTGATCACAAGAACGCGGATGGTCGTTATTGTTATTGTGCTCCTGCTCGGAGCCGTCTTCAGTGTCTGTGCGACGCACGACTACCTGGCGTGGAATAGGATGCGGTGGGCCGCCCTCAACCATCTGACCATCGACAAGCGTATCCCAGCCTCCAAGATCGACGGAGGTTATGAATTTAATGGCTTATACAATTACGAGTCCAGGATGGAGCAGGGCATGTGGCATGAGATTGTCGAGGATTACGCGGTGACTTTTGCGCCGATTGATGGTTACGAGATTGTGGAACAACGCTTCTCACGACGCTGGATGCCCTATGGACCGCAGTGTATCTATGTGCTTAAGGCGTGGGAATACTCGCCAGAATCCCAAACTACCCACTGACCTCTTTCGTCGCCTTTGCGAGGTCGAGGCGGCTGAGGTAGCGGATTCCGGGGACCTGGGAGATCAGGACCGCCGCGAGGATTCCGACGATCGTCCATGCATAGGTCTTCGGCAGGATGTGCGTCTGCATGTGGAACGACTCGCTGACGTAAAGCTTCACGAACTTGTCGGCGAGCCAGTTTCCGAGCGGAAGTCCGATGATTGTGCCGACGATCCACGTGCTGAGGTTCTCGATCGTTACCATCAGCGCCACCCGCCGGCCGCTCACTCCGAGCGCGCGCATCGAGGCGATCTCCCTCGTCCGCTCCAGGATGTTCATCGTCGTGGCGTTGAACACGATGATGATCGCCAGCGCCATCGCAAACCCGAGCATGACGTTGACGAAGGTCGTGAACCCCTTGATCATCTCCTCGACCTGCTGCCTGGTGTCCGTCATGTTGATCACGGCGACCACTCCGGGGATGTCGTACAACTGATCGGCGACCCAGTCCGCGTGCCGGATGTCCGTCCGCACCATGATCCCGCTGATCGCGTTCGGCGGAAGCTCCATCGGTCGCCCGTAGATGCGCCGCACCTCGTCGATGTTCATGATCGTGGCGTTCCCGATCGGCTGGAAGAGCGTCCGGACGATTGGGACCTGCTCCTCCATCTCGACCTCCTGCAGGCTCCGGCTCAGGGCGACGACCTCCTTCCGGAAGCGCGCGGGCGGGCGTGGAAGCACCGCCCCTACGGAGTCCGAGGGCCCGTAGGGGAGGACTTCAACGGCCTCCCGCTCCGTCGGGGATATGTCCGCCAACTCCGGGATCGTGTTCTCCGGGAGCGTGAGCGTGACCCGGCGGCCCATCGAGAGGCCGAGCGCCTGGATTGTCGGCGTTCCCATCGCGATCCCCTTTCTGGGCACGGAGAACGTGCTGCCGTCCGGAGCGGTCAGGCTCAACAGGCGGCAGTCGAGCGGGATGCCGTAGATGACGGTCGTCTTCTCCAAGCCGCCGTTCACGAGCTTGACCGGCACCTCCATGATCGGCTCGGCGCGCTCGACGCCCTTCCAGGTCCGCACCTGGCCGATGACGGACTCGGTCTGTGGGTGAAGGAATCGCGCGAAGACGTCGTACCGCTGGACCTTGTCGAAGTAGAAGAGCACCGAGTACTGCGACGAGTCGATCAGCCCCGATGAGACGAGGATCAGCGTGATGGCGGAGGCAATTCCGGCGATCGTGGAGAACGTCCGCTTCGGATTGCGGAACAGGTTGCGGAATGGCAGCCGCCAGGTGTAGGTCAGCTTCCCAATCATCGGGAGCGCCCGCTCGACCATCGGCACGCGGTGACCGCTCGGGACGTCGGTGCGGATCGCTTCGGCGGGGGTGAGCTTCGCCGCTGAGAAGGCGGGGAGCATCCCTGCGACGAGCGTGACGACGAGCGCGATCCCGACTCCGAGCGCCATCGGCCCGGGACGCGGATGCATGTCGTAGAATGGCACGTTCACCATCCGCGTATACAGCATCGTGATGTAGATGCCCATGCGGTACCCCAGGAGACTTCCGATCACCGAGCCCAGGATGCCGATCAGCACCGCGAACCCCATGTAGTGGTGCAGCACGGCGGCCCGGCTGTATCCGACCGCCCGCATGAACCCGATCTGCGGGCGCTGAGCATAGACCATCCGGCTGAGCAGGTTGTAGACGCTCAACGAGGCGATGCTCAGGAAGAGGATCGGGAAGAAGATGGCAAGGCTCTTCAGGGCGATGAGGTCCATGTTGAGCATCTCGTAGCCTGCCTGCTTCTCCATCGGAAGCGGATCGTCCGCGCCGTATGACCTGAGCACCTGGTGGACGGCCTGCATGACGGCCTCCCTCCGGACGCCCGGCCGGATCGTCACCTGCACCTGGTTGATCGCGCCGGATGTGCCGAACAGCCGATCGACCATCTCTTTGCGCATGAACATCACGCCGAAGTGCTTCGGGCTGGGCATCGGCTGGTCGCGGCTTCTGAGGACCACGATGTATTCCGGCGACTTGATGATCCCTGCGATCCGGAACCTGATCTCATCGCCGCCGACGACCGGGTACATGAAGTCGCCCGGCTCGTAGTTGTTCCGCCTTGCGAACCCGGATTCGAGGAGCAGCTCGCGCTTGTTTCCGGCGGAGGGCATCTTACCTCGAATGATCTGAAGTTGGTTCACCGCCGGGAGACTCTTGTCGGGGATCGAGATGATCCGCCCGCTCACGCGCTTGGGCACTATATTCTTCTGCTCGGCTTCGAGGTCTTCGATCAGTCGCCCCTCGGCCTGCATGACTCCCGGGATGCGGAGGACCCGATCGACGACCTGCTCCGGCGCGGACTGGGTATCGATGGTGAAGTCCGCCATGTGGAGCTTCCGGTACGACAGGTTGTACGACCTGTCGAGGTTCAGATAGGCGAGATATGTGGCGTCGAAGAGCGCGATCCCGGCTGCGACCATCAGCACGACGCCGATGAACAGCCAGGGCGAGAATCGTATGTCACGGATCAGTTTGAGGTTGATCTTCAGCATCTGAGTCGAAAGCACCGCAATGTGTAGGGAACGGTCGCCGTCCCGTTCCGCCGGTGAACGCTATCACGGAACGGGACGGCGACCGTTCCCTACCATCTCAAGCTCTCCGGGTCGAGCGGCTCGGCGTTCTCCTCGACGGAGACGACCTCGCCGCTACGGAGGCGCACAGTCCGGTCCGCAAGCTCACCGATCGCCGAGTTGTGCGTCACCAAGACGATCGTGATATCCCTCGCCCGGTTCACGTTCCGCATCAGCTTCAGGATCAGTTTCGCAGTCTCGTAGTCGAGGTTTCCGGTCGGCTCGTCGGCCAGGAGCAGTGTGGGATTCTTCACGAGCGCGCGGGCGATCGCGACCCTCTGCTGTTCGCCGCCCGACAGCTCGGACGGGAAGTGGTCAGCTCGCTCACCGAGGCCGACCTCGGCCAGCACCTCCATCACATCAGCCGGGCTGTCGACCAACTCGGCGACGAACTCGACGTTCTCGCGCGCGGTGAGCGTCGAGATGAGGTTGAAGAACTGGAAGACGAATCCGACGCTTCTGCGGCGGTACTCGGTGATCTCAGCCTCGGCCATGTGGGTGATGTCTCGGCCATCGAAGTAGATCTTGCCGGACGTGGGGCGGTCGATCCCGCCGATGAGGTTGAGCAGCGTCGTCTTACCCGAGCCGCTCGGGCCGAGCATCACGAGGAACTCGCCCGGCCTGATCGCGAGGTCCGTCGGCTTGAGCGCGGGCACGGTGACCTCGCCCATGAGGTAGGTCTTCTCCGCTCCCTCCAGGCGTATCAGATCAGCGGGATTCACCGGTCGCCCTCACGATCTTGACCCGCATGCCGTCCTCCATGCGGTCGGGCATCGAGACGGCGACGACATCCCTGGGCTCGAGTCCGCTCAGCACGGCGGTCTGCTCGTAGTTCGATGGGCCGGTTGTGATGAACTGGTGATGCACCCGCCCGCCGCGGATGAGGTAGACCTGCTGCCGGTCGCCGACCTGGATGAGCGCCTCGTTCGGCACGAGGACCAGATCGCTCCCGATCTTCTTCCGTCCGGTGATATCGACCTCCATGCCCGGTTTGAGCGGGAATGAGCTGGACTCCACCTCGATCTTCGCGCGCACGATCTTGGCGCGGACTCGGCCGACCGCCTTCGGTTCGGCGATCGGCGACACCTGGATGATCCGTCCCTTCGCGGACCGGCCCGGATACGCGTCGGTCGTGATCCCGACCTTCTGGGCCATGTCGAGGGATGCCAGGTCCTCCTGGTCGACCTCGGCGGTCACCCACGTCTTCTGGATCGGCGACAGCGTGAAGATCGGGTTCTGCGGGCCGGCGACCTCTCCGACCTCCATGTGCTTCCGCGCAACGACGCCGTTGAACGGGCTGCGGACGACGGCGTAATCGAGTTGAGACTGAGCGGCCCGGAGTCCGGCGGCGGCCCGAGCGACCTGCGCCGACGCGGTGTCCGCCTGACGTTCGGTTACCCGCACGCCATCCTTCGATGCGAGCGCTTCATTCACAGCGGCCTTCGATTCGGCCAACTGCGCCTTCGCGGCCCTGACGGCGTCGGGTCGGGCGCCTTCTCTGAGGAGTGCGAGCTGTGCCTGAGCGGTCCGGTACGCGGCGGTGGCGGAATCCGATGTCGCCTTCGCGGCGTCGCGCTGCTGAGCCGGGATCGCGCCCTTTGCGAGCAACTTCTCGGCGCGTTCGAGGTCGGATCTGGCGCGTTCCATCTGGGCGCGTGCCTGCTCGGCGTTCTGCTCAGCCTGCTCGATCTCCTGCGATCGCGCGCCGCTCTGCAGGTTGGCGAGTTGAGCCTCCGAAGCGCTCACTCCGGCCTCGGCTCTCTTGATCGATGCGGCGCTCTGCTTGCGTTGAGCCGTGACAGAGGCCTGCGCGCGTGAGAAGTCGGCCTCGGACGCCGATACGGCGGCTCGGGCCTCGTCGACCTGCGAGCTGAGGTTGGCGTTGTCCAGGAGTGCGATCGTCTGGCCGGCGGATACCATGTCGCCCTCCCGGACGGTCAGCGACTTGATCCGGCCGACCATCCTCGGTGCGAGGTCCACGAGGTCGGCCTCGACGACGCCGGTCGTCGAAAGCTCCGTCTCGAGGTTGGCGCGGGTGACCTCGGCGACCTCCACCTTCGGCAGCCTTGGCATCAGAAGGTAAGTGACCGCGCCAATGACCAATATGATTGCTATCCAGGTTTTCGGGTTGCGCATATTCAGTCTCTCGTAGTGGCCGTGCCTCCGTGCCGGCCTTCCGGGTCAGGCGAGTAAGGTCGGAAAGGGAAGGCCGGCACGGAGGCACGGCCACTACGACGCTCTCCTTAACAGATACAGAAAGAACGGTGCGCCGAGCAGGGCGGTGATGATCCCCACCGGGATCTCACCCGGGGCCATCACCGTGCGCGCGACCGTGTCCGCCGCGATCATCATCAGAGCGCCGAGCAGGGCCGAGCATGGAATCAGTATCCGATGATCCGGCCCGACGAGCCGACGCGTGATGTGCGGCACCATCAATCCTACGAATCCGATTGTTCCGCTAACGGATACCGCCGCCGCCGTGAGAAGCGCTGTTGCGGCGATCAGCTTCCTCTTCAGCGACTCGGTCTCGATCCCGAGATGCCTCGCCGATTCCTCACCGAGCGCGAACAGGTTCAGGTCGCGGGCGTAGGCATACAACACGAACGAGCCCACGACCGTGAATGGAAGGATCACCAAGACTCGCTGCCAGGGATCCGATCCGGCGAAACTGCCCATCGTCCAGAAGACGATCGTCTCCAGGTTCTCGCTGGAAAACGTCATCAGGAATGTCAGCACCGCCCACATGAACGAGCCGACCACAACTCCGGCGAGCAGGAACGAGAGCACGGAGACCTTGCCGGCTCTCATCGCCAGACCGTAGACGATGCCGACCGCGATCAGCGCGAAAAAGAACGCCAGAACAGGGATGCCGAAGCCCATCATCCAGCCCTGAATCCCCAGGATCACTCCGATGCCCGCGCCGACCGCCGCGCCCGACGAGACCCCTATCATGTATGGGTCCGCGAGCGGATTCAGCAGCAGGCCCTGGAGCGACGCTCCGGCCACCGCGAGCGACAGCCCGACGAGCGCGGCCAGAAGCGTCCGTGGGACGTGGAACTGCCAGACGATCGAGTCTACTCCCTCGGGCAGGCGGAAATGCACGGCTTTGCCTATGATCGGAAGATGATTGACGACGGTCTTTGCCACATCGGCCAACGGGACATTGACGGCTCCCAATCCGGCGCTGACGATGACGGCCGCGACCAGCAGCACCAGCAGGATCGCCGATGCGCGCAGGAGTCTCGCCGTCAGATTGAGCCTGACCTGGGGTATGTGCGCCGTTTCAGAGTTTGCCGAAGACATCGGGATGGATCAGTCTCGCGATCGCTTTCAGGCCGTCGGTCAGTCGCGGACCGGGCCGGACGAGGAGATCAGGATCGACCGCGTGCACTCGCTTCTTCTTTGCGGCGCTCGTGCCGGCCCAGAGCCCCTTGGAGAAAACTTTGCTGTCGCCGGCTGTAGTATATATGATAACGTCCGGCTTGCGCCAGACCGCCGCTTCGGCGGAGAACTGATTGAAGCCCGTTTTCGCGTCCGAGGCGAGGTTCGTCCCGCCGGAGAGCCGGATCATCTCATCGATGAAGGTCTTCGGGCCGGCCGCCCAGAGCGGGTCGCCCTGGACCGCGACCAGCACCTTCGGCTTGGCCTTGATGCCGGCGGATTTCTTCTTGATCAGCGAGATCGTCGATTTCATGTTCGTGACGATCTTCACCGCCTGCTTCTCGCGGTTGGTCATCAGCCCGATCGTCCTGATGTCGCGCATCGCTTCGTCGAGAGTCTTCGGATCGAATGCGACCACGACGATCTTGTGCTTCTCGAGCGACCGGACCGCCTCGTCGTTCAGGAATCCGTGCGCCAGCACGAGGTCCGGCTTGAGGGAAACTACCTTCTCGACGCTCGTCGTCAGGTCGCCGACCTGAGTCTTCTTCTTCGCGGCGGCGGGGTAGTTGCAGAACTTCGTCACGCCGATGATCTGCTTGTCGAGCCCGAGCGCGAAGAGGATCTCCGTGTTGCTCGGCGCGATCGACACGATCCGCTTCGGCTCGCGGACGATCTTGATCGCCTTCCCCCGGCAGTCCTTCACGGTCACCGGGTACTTCGTCGCCCCCGCGACACACGGCAGCAGAAACAGGGTCAGGAATATGGTAGCCAATCTTCTTATCATAAGTCTCATTTCTGTGGAACACAGATGACACGGACGGGAAGGGATGATGGGGATGGTCTCAGATTGACCAAATCCCATTCAATCCATTCCATCGTCTGCAATCTGTTTTATCTGTGTTCTGACAGGGTCTACGATGCCATCGAGAGCAGCTCCTCGACCTCTTCGGGCTTGAGGAAGCGCCACTCGCCGGGACGCAGGTCGCCGACGGTCAGGTTGCCCAGCTTGATCCGGGTCAATCGTATCACGGGATGGCCGACTGTGTCGAGCATTCGGCGGATCTGACGCTTCCGACCCTCGTGGATCGTCAGCTCGATGACGCTCGTCTCCCTGAGAGTGTTCACCCCGATCAGCCGCACTTTCGCCGGCGCCGTGATGCCGTCGTCGAGGACAACTCCGGTCGCGAGGTGGTGAGCCGTCTGCTCGGCCACCAGACCCCGCACGTCCGCGCGGTAAGTCTTCGGCACCTGGTGGCTCGGGTGGGTCATCTTGTAGGTGAAATCGCCGTCGTTCGTGAGGATGAGAAGGCCCTCGGTGTCCACATCGAGCCGGCCGACGGGGTAGAGCGAGGCGCCGATATCCTTCACCAAGTCGACGATCACGCGCTTGGCATGGGGGTCCTGAGTGGTGCTGGTGTATCCTCTCGGCTTGTTCAGGAGGACGTAGACCTTCTCCGGATGCAGGGCGATGGGCTTGCCGTCAACGGATAGGGTTACCTCGTCCGGATCGACCTTCGTCCAGAGTTCAGTGACCACCTGCCCGTCGACCGCGACGCGTCCCGCCCTGATCAGTTCCTCAGCTTCCCGCCGCGACGCGACGCCTGCGGCGGCGAGCAACTTTTGCAACCGCTGTTCCATAAGACAGAAATGCCGCCAATCCGAGTGCCGACACGGCCAGGAAATTCCGAGTCCATACCCACAGGCCGAAGGCGAATGTCCGTTTCACGCCGGACGCCGCAACCAGCGGAACGGATCCGAGCTTCTCGCCGTTGATATACCCGACCAGCGCGCAAACCCTCTCGCCATCCTGCACGGGAGCGGTGATACGAGACCCATCGATCTCATACTTCGTCTCCACGCGGGCAGTGCTTCTAACGATCTTCCCGAGGCTTTGCGTCGGAATCAGGTCCACGCTGCGCTCGACTCCGCCGCGGACCGGCAGCCTGGTCGCCACCATTCCCTTGTGGGCAAAGCAGACGAGCTTGTAGTTCGTGAAGCCATGATCGAGCAGCGCGGTGCTGTCGTCCATCGTCTTCGCACTCTTGAGGACGACGCTGATCAGTCGCCAGCCGTTCCTGGTGGCCGATCCCACGAAACAGTGGCCGGCCTCCTTCGTGTAGCCGGTCTTGATGCCGTCCGCCCCGTCGAACTTCCAGAGCAGCCTGCCCGTGTTCTTGAGAGTGACGTCGAGCGTGCTGATCGATCGCGTGATCCGGTAATGCTTCGTGCCGACGATCTCGTTGAACTCGGGCATGGCCGCAGCATATCGAGCGATCAGCGCGAGGTCATAGGCGGTGGAATAGTGCTTCGGGTCGTGAAGCCCGTGCGGATTGACGAAATGAGTGTCCTTCGCGCCGATCTCCTTCGCCTTCTCGTTCATCATGGCGACGAACTTCGGCTCGGCGCCGGCGATGTGCTCCGCGATGCAGACCGCCGCGTCGTTTGCAGATCGCATCAGGAGCGCGTAGAGCATGTCCCTGAGCGTGATCTTCTCGCCCGGCTTGACGTGCAGCGAACCGAAAGGAGTCTTGGAGGCACAGGCCGAAGCGGTCAGCACCTCGTCGAGGTTGCCGTGCTCGAGAGCGAGGATGGCGGTCATCATCTTGGTCGTGCTGGCCGGCGGACGGCGCGCGTGACACGCCTTCTGGGAAAGGACCGTGCCGGTGGTCGCGTCGACGAGGATCGCGGATTCGGCCGTGACCTCAGGCGGCGCCAGAGCATCTGACGCATATGCGCCGAATGAGATCAGAAGCGCGCACAGAAAGAGTGTCGCGAGCCTTGCTATTCTGATAATGCCACCTCCTCCATCTGAGGCGACTCCTCTACCTGCACCAGTTCCAGCGTCTCCGGCGTCTGCTCCGGGAGCACGACGTCCTCCAAGTCCGGCAACTGCGTCAGGTCGTTGAGGCCGAAGTGGTTCAGGAACTCCTCGGTCGTTGCATAGAGCATCGGTCGCCCGGCGGTCTCTCTGCGACCGACCTGCTTGATGAGGTGGCGCTCCATGAGAGTCCGGACGACTCCGTCGGAGTTTACGCCTCGGATCGCCTCGATCTCGGGCTGAGTGATCGGCTGACGGTACGCGATGATCGCCACGGTCTCGAGCGCCGCACGGGAAAGCTTCATCCGCTCGGGCTTGAGGAGCTTCGACACGTGATCTGCGTACTCGGGCCGCGTGCACATCTGGTACCCCCCGGCGATCCGGAGTATCTGCAGCCCGCGACCGCCGTAGTCGAGCCGCAGTTCGTGGATCGCCGCATCGACGACCGCCTCGTCGATCTCGAGCGACTTGGCGACATGAGCCGTCATCAAGGGCTGCGGAGACACGAACAACATGCACTCCAGCACCGGTTTCAGGTTTACGTCAAGTATGCTAGTATCTTCGCTCATGATTTCAAATGCAGAACACAGAAACACGGAAGGACACAGAAATACAGAAGGGTTAGGGAATTCTCTCTTTGTTGCCCAAGCGCTTGATCTCCAGTGTAGGCCTGCCGAAGTTCAGGATCAGCGCGACCTGCTTCTCAGTAGCCTTCAGGTAAGACAGAGTGGTAGCTTTATCAGCCTGGCATATCTGCTCTTTGGCTTTCAATTCGACAATCACCTTGTCATCCACCAGCATGTCAAGCCGATGGACCCCCACTGCCTGTCCTTCGTACAGCAAGTCGATGGTGATCTGGCGGCCGAAAGGGATCTTACAGGCTTGGAACTCGATTGCCAAAGCGTTCTCATATACTGATTCCAGGAAACCCGGTCCCAGTGTCTTGTGCACTTTGATGGCGCAGCCAAGAATCCGATCCGTCAACTCCTTGTACAGCCCGTCGAAATCCACATCAGGCTGTGGCACAAACGGCATCTCCCTCGTGTCCTCCCGTCCCAATATACTTCTGTGTTTCCTATCCTTCCGTGCTTCTGTGTTCTTCCGCCCTGTGTTCCTCCGGCGCCGGTTTGATGCAGATGTCGCCGAGGGCTTTCTTCTGTTGCAGGCGGATCTTCCTCAGGCGCAGCAGTTCGAGTATCGCCAGGAATGTGATCACTATATCCACCCGCGTCGGCGGCCCGATGAACAGGTCGCGGAAGCCGAGGCCATCGGGATGCGCGCGGACGTGCCGCCAGACCTCGCTCATCTTCATCCTGAGTGTTATCTTCTGCCGCTGGAGGCTCGTTACCTCTTCCGTGCCCTCGCCGACTTCCTCCAGCATCTGCTGGAGCGCGAAGAGCAGGTCCATCGCCTGCGCGTTCATCGGAATCACCGGCGCATCGTAGCCGGCCAGCTCATCCGTGACGCGCCAGTACGTCGTCCGCCGGTCATCCTCGGACTGTTTGAGTGACTCGGCCGCGTACTTGAACCGCTCGTACTCCAGCAGCCGTTCGACCAGTTCCGCCCGCGGGTCGATCCCTTCCTCGCCTTCCTCATCGCTCTTCTCGATCGGCAGGAGCAGCCGCGACTTGATCTCCAGCAGGGTCGCAGCCATGACGAAGAACTCGCCGGCGACGTTCAGATCGAGCGATTCCATGAGCTGGAGGTAGTGCAGGTACTGATCGGTCACTTCCGCGATCGGGATGTCGTAGATATCCACCTTGTGCTCGCGGATGAGGTGCAGGAGTAGATCGAGGGGACCCTCGAACGCCGGGAGCTTGATCGTGTATCCGGGTTGTGGTGGGGTCTGTACTGACATGATAGTATTTCAGTTTTTCAGTTCGTCAGTTTGACAGTAGATCAGGTAGCTGACTGACAAACCGAGATACTGACCGGCTAACAGAGTATTCGCGCTCGATGGGGTGCAGTTCCTCCCCGCATCGGGGGTTGTCTGCACGAAATCAGGGCTCTTAGTAGGGTATGCCGGTCAACAACGCGAACAGGATGCGCAGCGGGGGTCGGATCATGTCGCCCACAATTCCCGTGAACAACAAGCCGAGGAGAACGAGCATCCCGAACTTGCCCATAAAGACATCGTAACGCCGGGCCTGGTCGTAAGGGAGCAGGCTCGAGAGAATGTGCGATCCGTCGAGCGGCGGGACGGGGATCATGTTGAACAGAGCCAGCATCAGGTTCAGTTGGATGCACGTTGCCACGAGTCCGAGGTAGTTCATCCCTGCTACCTGATGGACCATGAGCCTGAGGAGGACGGAGAGCGCGCACGCGAACAGAATGTTGGAGAACGGTCCCCAGAGCGAAACCTTCAGGTTGCCCCATCTCGGGCTCTTGAAGCGCATCGGATTGACGGGCACCGGCTTCCCCCAGGCGATACCGAACCCGCCGAGCATCATGAAGACGAACATGATCGTGCCCAGCGGATCGAGGTGATCGATCGGATTGAACGACACCCGCCCGGCGCGCTGAGCCGTGTCGTCGCCCTGAGCGAGGGCCGCCCGGGCGTGCGCATACTCGTGGACCGTCAGTGCCGTCAGGAACGCCACCGCCATTATCAGCATTTCCTGAACGCTCGGAATATCTCGAAACATCTAACTCCTCAAGTTGGTGGGGAATGGTTGATGGGAAATGGTTGATGGTTCATGGCTGATGGTTGATGGGGGCCGGTCCTTCATTCCCCATTAGCCATCAGCCATGAACCATTTCCCATCAACCATCAGCCATCAACCATTCAGTTTCTCAGGGATGACGTCGTTCTTGACAACATCATCGAGCGTCTCGCGCTTCACGATGACGTCGGCCTGTCCGTCGGCGACGAGGACCACCGCCGGGCGCGGGAAACGATTGTAGTTGCTGGCCATCGAGTAGTTGTACGCGCCGGTGCACAGGACCGCGATGATGTCCCCGGACTCGACGGGCGCGATCGTGGTATTCGCGATCAGCGTGTCCGTTTCGCAGTGTTTCCCTGCAATGGTGACGATCTCCGACGCAGCCGCGTTCGCCCTGTTTGCGATGAGAGCCGTGTAGACCGCCTGGTAGAGCCCCGGACGCGGATTGTCCATCAACCCGCCGTCGACCGCGACGTAGGTCCGATGCCCGGGATCCTCTGTGATCGGCACCGTCTTGATCGGGCCGACAGCATAGAGAGTCGTCCCCGCCGTGCCGACGATCGATCGCCCGGGCTCCTGGATCAACTTCGGCTCGTGGCTGATCGCGGACTCCTTCAGGCATCGGATGAACGTGCCGACCACCGTCGCCGCGAACTCGTCGATCGTCGGTGGGATCTGCTCCTCCACATATTGAATGCCGAGCCCACCGCCGGTGTTGACCTCCTCGACCTCGTAACCCGTCTCGTCGAGGACCTGCTTGATGAACTCCACGAAGATGCACACCGCGCCACTGTGGGCCTCGGTGTCGAGAAGCTGCGAGCCGACGTGGCAGTGGACCCCCCAGAGCCTGATGCCGGGGCATTCGAGCGCGCGTCTGACCGCGGTCATCGCCGTGCCGTCCTCGATGTTCATCCCGAACTTCGTGTCCGCCTGGCCGGTCCGGATCAGCTTGTGCGTGTGCGGATCGATGCCGGGAGTGAGTCGGAGCAGGATGTCCGCCTTCTTCCTCGCCGCCACCGCCAGCGAGTTCAGAAGCTCCAACTCGCGCAGGTTATCGACGACGATTCGCCCGACGCCGTGGTCGAGGCCCATCGAAAGCTCGCCCTCGGTCTTGTTCACCCCATGGAAGTAGATCCGCTCGACCGGGAACTCGGCCTTGAGCGCCGTATACAGTTCCCCGGCGGAGGCGACATCGAGCGACATCCCCTCCTGGTCGAGGATCCGGCACATAGCGGTGTTCAGGAACGCCTTGCCCGCAAAGGCGATGTCGGTGTTCGGGTAGCGCTTCCTGAAGCTCTCGAGGTATTCGCGGCAGTTCTGTCGAACGAGCGCCTCGTCCATCACGTAGAGCGGCGTCCCGAAGCTCTGCGCGAGTTCGACTGTGTCGCATCCACCGATCTCGAGGTGGCCTCTTGAGTTGATCTTCTGCGTCCCGAAAAGCATCTTCCGACTCCTCGCCCGGGTCGTGTCCCGAGACATATAAAAAAGGAACCAGTGGGCCGCAGAACACGCGGACTGGTTCGCCCATAATCTACCAGAATTCCGCCCCGATGTCAAATAGCACCAAGCGCGAGGTGTCCAAGCGAGGCCTGTCTCGCACTTGACACAGTTCTTGAGCAGTGCTAATATCGGGTCAATTGTGCAGTACTGAAAGCGCCTGTCCCAGCAGGGCAATGCGTTCGAGCGCATGCTTGCCGGGCCGGGCGTTCCTGTGTCGGAGATGGTTGATGGTTGATTGTCAAGTCCCACCACGTTGTGAACGGTAGTTCAGTAAGTCGGTAGGCTCTTTGATAAACAGATCTGGTCTTTGCGCGTACCAGTCGCAGACCTTCTCATAGGGTGTCTTGCCACCGATCGCGCTGTGCTGTCTCCTTAGATTGTAGATGGTCAGCCACTGGTGGAGTCCATCTATCAACTCCGGATATCCAGGATATCTGTGCATCTTGTACGTGCCCTCCTGGATCAGTCCGTTCATGCGTTCCACCAGACCGTTGGTCTTTGGTGTATACGGCCGGGTGAGCCTGTGTTCAATACCACAGGCTGAGCATACTTCATCAAAGAAGTGAGGTCTCTTCGCCGGACTGCCCCAACGGCTCCAATTGGCCAGAGTGAACTCTCTACCGTTGTCTGTCAGGATCTTGTGGATCATGAACGGATAGAACCACATGCACAGTCCAAGGAAGCCCACTGCGGATTCCTTGGTTAGGTTGTCGTACACCTGGAGGAAGGCTAGCCTTGTTGCTCTGTCTACCGCAACGAAGCAATACTTCCTCTTGCCCCCGATCTTGGGCAGGTAGAAACAGTCTATGTGAAGGTATCCAGGCAGATACTCTTTGAACTTGCCTGGACTTTCTCTCTTTTCTTTTTGGTACTGGGGGAGTCTGCTCACCCCTTTTCTGCTCAGTAAGCGATGTATACTGGCGCGTTCTGCATTCGGCAGAACTGTGACTACTGCACGCACCAGTGCATCGAGTGCTAGACCTTTGTCCCGGAGCGAGAGGATGATCTCCTCCTCTTCGGGGCTGAATGCATAATGGATCTTCCTGGGCCGACTGCTGCGGTCTTGCTGGTCACCCCGGGCCTTCCATTTGCAGACTGTTGCCGGCGATACATGGCAGATATCTGCGAGCTTTCTGCAGCTCTTGGGACTCTGCCTGAAAAACCGCCGTTGCTTCATATTGCTGGTTGCGTTAGAATGGATCTGCATGCGAGTGGTCTCCTTTTTTGGTTTGGCGATCATCAAAGAGACTACCGCATGCACCTCCTTCTTTTCAACCCACGGTGTTCATAATGTCATGAGACTGGACAGTTGATGGTTAATGGCGGATGCGGATCCCTTCCCCATTAACCATCAACCATTCCCCATCAACCATCTCCCCGAAAGGATGCTATGAGCGTATACGTCGTGACCGGCGGAGCCGGTTTCATCGGATCGCACCTGGTCGACCACCTGGTGGACCGGGGAGAGGATGTCCGCGTCCTCGATGACTTCTCGAGCGGCAAGATAGAGAACATCCGCCGGCATCTCGACAAGATCAGCCTCATCGAAGGCAGCGTCGCGGACCCCGAGACGGTTCGCAAGGCCACGGAAGGCGCCGACTACGTGCTGCATCACGCCGCCATCGCCTCGGTCATCAACTCCATCGAAGACCCTCTCTCGTCCAATGACGTCAACCTGACCGGCACACTGAACGTCCTCATCGCCGCCAGGGATGCGGGCGTCCGGAGAGTGGTGCTCGCCACGTCGGCGGCGGTCTACGGCGATCTGCCCGGTCTCCCCAAGACGGAGGGCATGCCGACCGACTGCCTGTCGCCGTATGCCCTCACGAAGCTCGCCGGCGAGGAGTATTGCCGCATGTTCACGAGGCTCTATGGCCTCGAGACTGTGGCGCTCAGGTACTTCAACGTCTTCGGCCCGAGGCAGGATCCGAACTCCCAGTACGCTGCTGTGATCCCCAGATTCCTGACCAGAATGCTGAACGGCACGCCGCCGACCATCTTCGGCGACGGCCTGCAGTCTCGAGATTTCACTTATGTGTCCAACAACGTGGACGCCAATATGCTCGCCTGCCGAACGCCGGGCATCGCCGGCGAGGTGTTCAACATCGCCTGCGGGGAGAGCTTCAACCTGCTCGATCTCGTGGCCGGGCTGAACGACGTCCTGGGCACGAGCATCGAACCGGTCTTCGAGCCGGCGAGGTCCGGAGAGTTGAAGCACTCCGTGGCTGGCATCGACAAGGCCCGGAAGCGGCTCGGATTCCCGCCGTCCATCGGATTTCGGGAAGGTCTCGAGAAGCTCGCCGCGTCGTTCAAGGATGGGCAGTAGTTTTCGGTGCGTCATCGTCCCCGGTTCGACGACCCAGCAGGAATACAAGGAACCCTGGGACGATGAGTTGCGTAAATTCAAGTGAGCATTCTGCAGATTCAAGGCACTCAGTTCTCCAGCCAGAGTCAGGAAAGGCCATAATGTTTATAGAGAAAGCCGGTATATTTACCAGGATGTCCGCCGTTCCATCTCGTACAGGTACAGCGGATGTCTCTTTCCGGCTGTGCTGCCTCGTGTCTCCTTATTCGGAGGGAGTCGGATGATGAAACGCATATCTGTCATATCGCTTTTACCTTTATTGCTGCTCGCACTGGTCGCGGGGGCGTGGGCGCAAGATGAGCCGTCGATGGCTACGACGCCGATGGCGATCGAGCCCTCGGCCGAATTGCAGCCAGTGCAAGAGTCGCCGACACCTGTGACCGAAGCGCTTCCCGTCCAGTATCGCCTGCAGACCGAGGACATTATGAGGATCACGGTCTGGGGCGAGCAGAACCTCACTGGAGAGCACATGGTTGACCCGGAGGGCAATATCAGCCTTTCGCTGCTGGGCCAGGTGCATGTGGGCGGCTTGACCGTGGCTGAGCTGGTAGACACACTTCGTAAGGGGCTCGACACCTGGCTGGTAGATCCCAAGATCGAGATCACGATCACCAAATTCCGACAGCCGAAAGTCCACGTGCTCGGCGAAGTCAACAGGCCGGGCGTCCACGAGTTCAAGATGGGCGACAGGGTCATGGAAGCGATCGCGCTGGCGGGAAGCTTCCGGGAAACGTCTTACCTCAAGGGCGCCACACTGACCCGCAAGGGCCAGATCGATTCGGTGCCTCTCGATCTTCATAGCCTGTTTCTTGCGGGCGACATGTCGAAGAACCTGGAACTCAAGGATGGGGACGCCATCTATATCCCCGAGGACACTACCAACAAGTTCTATGTACTGGGTGAAGTGCAGCGTCCCGGTCAGTTCAAGCTCAAGGAGAACATGACCGTCATGGATGCCATCACAACTGCAAGCGGCCCGACTCCGAGAGGGATATTGAAAGGCACCGTCGTGATTCGAGGAGGTATTGATCCCTCGAAACCGTCTGAGCGCATCAAGCTCGATCTGGGGAAGTTCATCGGCAAGGCTGATCTGACTCAGAACATCAAGCTGCTTCCGGGCGACGTAGTGTATGTCCCGGAGACTACCAAACCTGACTGGAGCAAGGTATCTCAGATCATCTCCGCCCTTTTCAACTCCAGCTACCTGTTCCGCATGCTGGGGCTGTAAGCAGGGTTGCGATCCTGTAAGTAGGAGGAAGCTCGATTGGAACTCTGGCAATATTATAGGATACTCCGGAAGCGCAAATGGCTGATCGTCATCGGCACATTGATCTGTGTCGGGATCGTCGTGGTGGCCAACCACTTCACGCCTCAGATGTGGGAAGCCTGGACGACCGTCATGGAGAAGATGCCGGGCGATGACAAGGTTTCCATCTACAACGCGCCGTATGCCATACAGATGGACCCGAAGATGCGTCTATCCAACCTGGGCCAGCTCGTCAAGAGCCAGACGGTCATGCAGCGATCAGTGGAAACCCTCTACCGCCTCGGGATTGTCGCGAAACCTGAGTCGGTTGTCGGCACACTGGATGTGACGCCTGTGCTCGATACGGTGATGCTCCGAATCATCGTTCGGTCGGATACTCAGGCAGAATCAGAGGCGACGGCAAACGTCGTCACTGCTGAATTCGTCAAATTCTATAATGAGATGAATTATGGGGGGACAACCCACACGAAGCAGTTCATCAAGCGCGAGTTGCCGAAGGTCGAGAAGCGACTGACGGAAGCTCGGGAAGCCAGCCGCAAGTACAAAGAGGACACCGGCGCTGTCATGCTGACACAGCAGACCAGCACCCTGATCCAGAAGCTGGCGCAGCTCGAGACACAGCTATCGCAGTACCAGGTGCAGTCCGTGCAGGCGCGCGGCAAAGCCGAGAGCCTTGAAAAAAAGCTCGCGGATCAGAAGCAGTTCCCGGCGCTTCGAGATGCTCAGACGACAGTGGCCAGCAATCCGGTCTGGCAGTCGCTCAGGATCGAGCTTTCCAAGCAAGAGATCGAGATGCAGAAGATGCTGCGCGATCGGAAGCCGGCTCACCCCGAGGTCATGGCTCTTCAGAATGCGATTGATGAGAACAAGAAGAAGCTGGTAGAAGCGGGGGAAACGGCTCTCAGCAGCACGGTCACCGCGAACAATCCTGTATACGACAGTCTCATCCAGAACTATGTAGCGGCTGCAGCGGAAGCGATTGCGATGGAAATGGCTCGGGTGGCTGCGGAGGGGGAGATAGCGGTCGTAAAACCAAAGCTGCAGAAGCTTCCCGCCGAGGAAGCCAAACTCGCTCAGTTGACTCTCGATGAGGACGCTGCCAAGAACACATACACCCTTCTGCGACAGAAGCTCGACGAGGCAACTATCAGAGAGCAGGAAGCCGCAAATGTCACTTCGATCCAAGTTGTGGACCAGGCGCGATCGGGCCCGGCTGATCCTCGTAAGACGCTGAAGCTGCTCCTGGCCTTACTCCTGGCTCCGATCCTCTGCGCCGGCATAGCGTTCCTTATGAACTACCTGGACAATACCGTTAAGACACCCGAAGAAGCAGAGGCTTTGCTCAACATGCCGGTTTTTGCGGTAGTCCCGATGGCCAGGTCTCATTCACTGTCCGATAGGAAGCACGTGTCGGCAGTGATCGGTTCTTCTTACCAGATGCTCTCCACCAATCTCTGGATAAGTCATGCGGAGATGCAGGGACACACAATCCTGGTGGCGAGCGCCGAGCCGGATGTCGGCAGATCGACTACGGCCGCGAATCTGGCCATCTCGCTGGCCAGAGACGGCGCTAGAGTCATCCTGGTAGACAGTGACCTCAGACAGCCGTCGCAGCATGAATTCTTCGAGGTGGTCAACGAGAAGGGACTCAGCAACATCCTGGCCGGTCAGTTGGCCCTCAAGGATGCCCTGCAGCCGACTTCCGTGACGGACCTGCTGTTGATTCCCGCTGGGCCGTTGCCTGCGAACCCAGTCAGGATGTTCCGCTCGCCTGAGATGGCGAGATTCGTCAAAGAGATCAATGAACTGGCCGATTTCGTGATATTCGACAGCCCGTCGGGCGCAGCATTTGCCGATGCCACCCTGCTGGCAGTACTGGTCAAGAATGTCGTCATCGTCCATGCCGCTGGGAGTGTGCCGAGAGGTGCGGAGGCGGAGTTCAACGCCCGACTGGCACAGATAGATTCGAACCTCCTCGGCGCCGTGTTGAATATGGTCAAGCCGGAGGACAGTCACGGCTACTACCACTTCAAGGCAGCTTACGAGGAGACCACTGGCAATGGCAAGCATGCTGGCGCTCTGCCCCTGGGGCGTATCTCAGAAGTGGCCGATGATTCCCCGAAGCAGGAAGTAGGGGCCGGCAATACCGAGACGTAATCGGAGCAATACATGAGCTTAGGATCGGAAGAACAACGTTCCATGAATAAGGCGGTTGCACAGTCTGCCGACGAACCGAGGGCAGTTCTGCCCGTACCACACTTGTCGATGTACGAGCTTGCGGTCAAGCGCATGATCGACATCGCAATATCACTGGTCGCGGTGTTGGTCTTGATCCCGCTGGCCGCGGTGGTCGCCGTCGCTATCAAGCTGGACTCCAGAGGGCCTGTGCTCTTCAAGCAGGCGAGGGTCGGTCGGAATGGTAGACTGTTTACGCTCTACAAGTTTCGATCGATGCACGAGAATGCGGACCAGATCAAGCAGAGCCTGGGCCACATGAATGAAGCCGAGGGTCCAGTCTTCAAGATCAAGCGTGATCCCAGGATCACGAAGATAGGGGCCTTCATTCGGAAGTTCAGCCTGGACGAGTTGCCTCAGTTCATGAATGTGCTGAGCGGCGAGATGAGCCTGGTTGGTCCGAGACCGCCGCTTCCCCAGGAGGTCGAGAGGTATACCGACTACCAGAGGGGACGCCTCGCCGTGAAGCCTGGGCTAACCTGCCTGTGGCAGGTGCAGGGACGGAGCAGCGTATCATTCGATCGCTGGGTCGAGCTTGACCTGGAATACATCCGCAGGCAGTCCCTGTGGCTGGACCTGACGATCATGCTGAAGACGATACCCGCAGTACTGAAGGGTACAGGGGCTTGGTAAGCGTGAGTTTTGTTGCCTGCTCGATTGAGCGATCCTGGGCCAATGGGGTGTATCGGCCCGGGGTGGAGAGGTATCCGCATGACAACCACTGATTCCATTAGAGGTATAGGTAAAGAGGAGCATTCACCCGAACGGGAGGCCACGATCAGCAGTCTCGGCCGGTTGGACTACGTCATCGTGGCTGTGCTTGCAGGACTGGTCGCCTGGATCTACATGCCGAGCTTCAGATGGTGGTATGACGCATGGATGGCCAAGGAGAGTTCATACTCTCACGGCATACTTATCCCCATTATCGTGGGCTTCATTGTGTGGCTCAAGAGGAAGGCTATTCTGGCAACTCCGGTCAAGCCGTGTGCGTGGGGGTATGCGGTACTAGTGCCTGCGTTGTTCCTGGTGCTCTTCTCGGCTGTTGCCAACTCAGCAAGCGTTCGAGGCCTCTTATTCCCCATCGTGATCGGGGGGCTGGTACTGGTGTTGCTGGGGAAAGCAATGTTGAAGCAACTCGTGTTCCCCATATTCTACCTGTACTTCATGTGTGTACTGCCTGGTCACCTGTTGGCGCCCATGTCATTCCGCATACAGATGCTCTCCACCGCCGGGGCCGCTATGATCCTCAAAGGAATAGGACTCGGTGTCACTCAGGCCGGCCAGATCATAACGATGCCGAATGGAGTCGAGGCGCAGGTCGCAGAGGCATGCAGTGGCTTCCGTCTTCTCATCTCGCTCTTCGCGTTTTCAGTCTTGTTTGCGTTTCTGAAAGAGGGGCCGTTGTGGGGACGGCTCTCGCTCATCGCGGTGACGGCGCCGCTAAGTCTCGTGGCGAACTCAGTAAGGATAGCGCTGGTATGCATGGTCGGTGAGTATGGGGGAGTGGATGCGATGCATTCGTTTCACGACTACTCAGGCTATCTCGTTCTGCTGCTGGCCTTCATTGTTCTTCCCCAGATCGCGAGGTTGGTGAAATGTCAAAATTTCAACTCCATGCTCTCATCATGATCGTCCTGTGTGCCCTGACTCTTGCCGGCACGAAGGCAGTCGCTCCGACGAAGACAGGTAGGGTTACCACCGATTTCTCTGCGATTCCGTTCGAATTCGCCGGTTGGACTACCCTGGACGATCCCGGTTTCGACGACGAGTCGAAGCGGCTGCTACCGTCCAGTAGCCTGATGCGCCGCTTCTACGAGCATTCCGATTACGATGGCGCCGTTGAGCTTGCCATAGTCTACGGAGCGGATCTGGGCAATTTCCATCAGCCCGAGATATGTCTCGAAGGACAAGGTTGGCGTGGTCAGTCGAGCCGTATGGTGCGAATCAAGAATACCGACGGATCATCATTCGATGCAATGAGCCTGATCATGACACACGAGGCGCAAGGCAGAACGGCCTTTCTGTACTGGTTCATGTCCGAAGGTACGATCTCAACTTCTCTCGGGAACTACAAGACGAAGGTATTGGTCAATCGTCTGATGCTGCGGGAGGTTCATCCCTCCGCCATGATCAGGCTGTCAGCCCCTGCGGCCAACGGCGATGAGGACGCGACGAAGCAGCTCATCGGTTTCGCAGATGCGGCACTGCCATTCCTGAAGAAGGAATTCGTGCGACCGACTGTGGGCATGGACTGATGCCGTGGATCTGAAGTCCGCGATAGATCATCGTTCCGTGAGTTGACGAGGGGCTCTCATCAGCAGATATGGGTGAGGCAGAGTCGCCTGTGGGCGATGCGGAATGAGCGCGTGGCGTAACAATCGGAGTTGCCAAACCTTTGAGTGTCAAACGATTTCGAGCCCGAAGAGCCTGGCATAGAAGGCTTATTCGGAGAGTGCTCAATTTCATATGGGTCAGGATTGTTGTAGCGGGACGATTCATCGCTGGTTCCTCTCTTGTTCGTCGGATCGTTCGGCTGCGTGCAGTTCGTGTTGTGCGATGGCTGCTGGTCTTTCTGTGGAGTCGGCTCATGTGGCCGGCTTGGCGATGGTCCTCGCGGTCGATAGGCTTGGCACGTCGCTCTCTGGGCAAGCACGAGGTATGGTACTGGCTGGTTGCCTGGGCCTGCTGCGGCGGTCTTGCGTACGCGATTCTGCAGCTACCCCCGACCAAAGTGTTCACACTCGTATTCGGCCTCATTGCCTTGGCGGTTTTCGTACGGCGATTAGAGTTGGGGATAGTTGCAGTGATGGTTTTCGTCGCCAGTTTCATCCACCATGCTTCCCTGCCGAAACTCGCACTTGGCGGAATGGGTCCTAATTCACCCGAGTTACTCGTCATCATCATGCTCGGCATCGTATTCCTCCACTCGTGCAGGCACCGCAAGGTTCGGCTGTTCCAGAGCCCGATCACCCTGCCGCTCCTTCTGCTATATGTAGCTGTTATGATGTCTATGGTCGAATCATTCAGGTTATTCAAGACCAGAAATGAGGCGGACCTCTTCTCACTCAGCCAGATCTATAGCAACGCTCGCCCGATGTTCTACTATGCTTTCTTCTTTGTGGTTGCATTTGGGATACAGACTCAGCGACAACTCAGATTTGTGCTCAGGACCGTCGTCTGGATAGGCGCGATCGTTTCTGTGATGATAGTTCTGCAATCCTATCTGGGGCCACACGGCAAGAACCTGTTCATTGGCGGACAATTTCAGCAATCATACACGGAGTCCTTTTCACCTGACCAGCAGGAGATAGCTCGCTCGATCCCCCCTGGGCTAGCACCCATATGCATCTTTTTCCTTGTTACCATAGCGGCTGCCGGATATCAGAAATCTCGCGCGGCCATTATCAGTTCTATGGCGGCGGTTATTCTCGGCGTGGGAGTCATCTTCAGTTTCTACAGGAGCTTCATGATCAGCAGTCTGCTGGGGATATTTATCATGTGGCTGGCATCGGGCGCCGAGGCAAAGCGCCGGTTGATGGTCTATGGCACAGTAGTGGTACTTGTGACCGTGTTGGGGACGATCACGATTGGGACATTCGTCCAAGCGGGCACGGGATCGAAAGTAGTGAGCTTGGTTACCTTGAGATTCGTCTCCCTCTTCACAACGGAGACCTACGCTGTGGACGAGTCGTATCGGAACCGAGTGCGGGAGGACCGTGAAGCGATTGAGAATATCAAGCGGAGCCCCATCATCGGTATCGGCTCCGGAACGCCGCGTCAATACCTTCACTGGACTCGGCCGGGCACGTATACCCAATTATTATATCCAATCTTTTATATCCATAACAGCTATCTGGAGTTGTGGGAGATATACGGTCTCCTCGGAATCGTCAGCTTCCTCTGGATTTCCATAGCCTTTCTGATAAGGTCGTTCGTCGTGTTCAGGCGTGTGCCGCACCCGTCATGGAAGGCGGTTGCCATCGGATGCTTCGCGGGCTATATCGGGTTCCTGATCAGGTCGATCACGCAGCCTCATATCATGCACGACGTCTACTACATCGTGACGGCCGCTCTGGTGTGGGGGATCATAGAAGTAATCTCACGGTTGCACGACGAAGGTCAGCTCACGGAAGGGAATGAGGATCCGGTCACGTCCGCATCCAGCGAGGTTCCGGCGCTTCCGCGGCCCGGCGCAAGGCTCAGAGGCCGGGTAGGCCTCCCGCAACGCGCTTTCATGCGAGGCCGTAGCGCGTAGGAGATTCGGAATCACTCCTACACCGGGTGGTTTTGAGCGATGGAACAGCGCCCATTGGGCCCAATGTCCTCGAATCCACCACACTTGGCATACAGCCATAGGATACGGTCACACAGCCATGGGTAAAGACGCCCGAAGCGTTCTGAAGAACTCGGTAGCCAGCATTGCGGGGCAGATGGTCACCCTCCTCGTCGGCATCGTATCGAGCGTCTACGTCGCGCGGACCCTCGGGAAAGATCAGTTCGGCATGCTCAGTTGGGCGCTGGGACTCGTCATGATCGTCCGGGCCATCGCGACGATCGGACTGGACAATGTCATCACGCGTGACGCTGCGCAGAATCGGGAGAAAGCTCCGGAATATCTGCTCAGTTCGTTTGTCCTGAAGCTGTTCTCTGCCAGCCTGTGCTACGCGGGCATAGTCGTATACCTGCGGATGAGAGGCTATGGGGGACTGCAGATCGCAGTAGGGTACATTCTGTGCTCGATGGTTCTATTCGAGACGCTGGATTCCAGTTGCAGAGCTGTGTTGATCGGGATCGAGCGGCAGGACGTGTCCGTCGGAGTGGCGGTGGTGACCAATATAGTGAGAGTCGCCGCCGTCGTCATCCTGATCTACCTGGGCTACAACGTGATCGCCGTAGCCTGGGTCACCATAGGTGCGGCGGTTGTGACACTTATCCTGCACTTCGTGGCCATTCACCGGCTGCTGGGCGGTGTGTGGCGGCCCAGTGTGTCGGCTATGAAGCACATGTTGCTCGTCGGCTCCACGTTCTTCGCATCCTATTTCTTCGACAAGGTCTTCGACCGCGCTGACTATGTCATGCTCGACTGGTTCAAGGGTGTCGGCGAGGTGGGCGTTTACTCGGCGGCATATCGCATAATGGACGTTGTGACGATGGTCGCCTGGAGTAGTAGTGTTGCTCTGTACCCGATAATGTCCAGAAGGGCGCAGGGTTCCAAGGACGCCTATGCGCGTGCCATCGAGAGGTCCACGAAGTATCTGACCATGCTCGGCATCCCCCTGTGCTTCGGCATATTCTTGCTGAGCCATCCTCTCATGGTCCTGCTATACTCCAGCAAGTTCGCCATCTCCGGATCGTGTCTGGCCATTCTGATCTGGGGCAGGGTGCTGTCTTTTGTCATTTTCCCGGGTCTGCAGGCCGTCCAGTCGAGGAATGCCCAGCTCTGGCTTGTACCACCTGCGGTGATCAGGGTGTTGATCAACTTGGCCATGAATCTGTACCTGATCCCCAGGTACGGTTGCATCGGGGCCAGTATCGCCATGCTTGTTACGGAAAACGTGTATTTCATCCTGCTGTACGTGATTGCCTTCAGGGGACCTGAGCGCTTCAACTGGATTGCCCTGCTGACTCGTCCGGTATTGGCCGGATTGGTGATGGCAGGGGTGGTGCTCTTGGTGCGTCCCCTTGGCATCGTGGTGGCCACCGCAGCAGGAATGATCGCATATGTGCTGGCACTGCCAGCTTTGGGCGCCATAGACTCGGATGATAGAAGACTACTGGCTGGTCTGGTTAGCGACTTCCGGAACCGACGCCAGAAGGCGGCTTGAGAAGCCATGTGGTACACGGGCGAGCGCAACCGTCACGGCGGTTGCCGAATTCTAACACACCAAGATGGAGGCTGAATTGTGGATCTAGTCAAACGAGGGTTACTGCGAGTTCTGATTGCTTTGAGAGTCTACCCAAGTAGGTATTTCTTGCCGTCACCCAGAAAAGCTCACGAGTTCACTGAACTTCTGCGGGGAGTGAAGTTCTCCGGAAATGAGTCCGTCCTGGACTTCGGCTGCGGGGCTGGTTTACAGGCCTTTCTTATTGGAACAAAATGCGCTAGCATTCTTGGTCTGGACCTATCCGACAACCTGACAACGAGGGCAAAGCCAAAGTCGGAACTCCTGAGAGGACGGATCAACAGCAAGTTTCATCATGGACTGATCGAGGAGGCGGGGCTCGAAGATGAGTCGTTCGACAAGGTCTTCAGCTTTTGTGTGATCGAACATGTGCCGAACTACGAGGAGGTGCTCCGTTGCATCTACCGCATAATGAAAAAGGGTGGCGAGTTCATATTCGACGTCGATTCTCTGGAGAGCATCGATGATCCGAAGCTCATCGAGAAACACAGAGTTGACTGCTATATCGAGAGGTATTTCCGAGAGGACGACCTCAGGGAACTACTCGAGCGAGTCGGGTTTACCGATATTCGGATTAGCCCGCTATTAAGAAGCGACTATGCCAAGCAGGTATTCATCGAGGGGCTTGTCGAGGGGAGATTTGCCTCTGGATTTGTCAAGACGTTCTTTGGATACATCCGCCTGAAGCGCGAGGAGAACCGCAGCAGATCCAAGACAAAGGGCTTATTCCTCATGGCAAAGTGTCGGAAGCCTGCGGTGGGTTAGATGTTCGGCTGTCGTGAACATGCAAGATAAGGAGGTTGTCAAGTGAGATCTGAGAGTGAAGATGCGAGTAGGCTGAAGATAACGCATGGCGCTTACTGGTTTGCTACAGCTACCCTTCATCTGGCGAATGAGCAAGTCAAGCGCCATGATGTCATGGTGATCACGACACGCAGGGCGGTGGAGTGGATAGTCGAAGACGGTTGGCGAGAACTCTATGATCCGCGCGTTCGCCTCAGGGTCGAGCGAGACAGGGCGCGCAGAGATCCACTGTACTACACGGATCGGATCATCGGTTTCTGGAAAGGCGTGCATCAGTTCAAACCTGACGTGCTCCACATCCAACAGCCTTCCGACCACTTCCTGAACCATCTGTTCGTCCGATTGGACCGTCTTCCCATAGTCCTCACGGTGCACGATCCTGCACCCCACCTGGGTGACAAGATACTGGATTTCCGTCGGAAGGAGCCCTTGACCCGGGAACTCCAGCGGCGGGCTGACTGGATCATCGTCCACGGCCAGGGAGTCAAGGACCAGCTTCTGGAGGTCAATCCCGATCTGGATCCGGAGCGAATCTCGGTCGTACTGCTTGGAGCATGGCAGTACGTGCTGACATGGAAGAAGCCGGAGTACCGGGAGCGTCCGAAGTCCGTTCTCTTCTTTGGACGGATCAACGCCTACAAGGGGCTCTGGGGTTCTTCTCGATGCCTGGGAGCATGTTCGCCGAGCTTCACCGGAGGCGCGGCTCGTCGTCGCCGGCACGGGATACGACTTGCCGAATCATCGAGACAGGATACTGGCGGATCCGAGCTGTGAGTTGGTCGACAGAGTTGTGTCAACACCGGAGATGTCCCGATTATTCGCGGAGGCAAGCATCGTTGTCATGCCGTATATCGAGGGCACGCAGAGCGGTCCACTGTCCGTATCCGTGGCGTTCGGAAAGCCGGTCGTGGTGACAAATGTTGGCGGCCTCCCGGAAATGGTGGACGAGAATCGGAGTGGACTCATCGTACCGCCAAAGGATCCGGAAGCTTTGGCCGATGCGATCGTCCGATTGCTGGAGGACGAGCCGCTTCGGCAGAAGCTGGCACAGGGGGCGACGGAGCTAAGCCAGGGCAGGTTGAGCCCGGCTGTTCTGGCGGTGGAGACGGAAGACGTCTACCGCCGGGCAATCGATTTCCATAAGAGTAAGTAGAGCTTGTGACTGACAAAGACACTATGAGTGAAGCCAAACCGCGAGTCTGTCTAGTCTCGACATCTCAGATACTCAGCAATCTGATGTTGGACCAGAGCTATAAGTACGTTGGCGGCGCCGAGGTGCAGCAGACTCTCATCGTGCAGATGCTCAAGGACATCGGCTGCGAGGTCAGCGTTCTGGTTCACGATCTTGGTCAGCCGGATGAGGTGGTTACCGAGGAGGGGGTGCGTCTCATCAAGGCATACAGAGCGCGCAGGCGGCTGAGCGATCTGGTTCTCTTCTGGCGACATCCGCTCTGGAAAGCAATGAAGCGGGCCGACGCCGATCTGTTCTACCAGCGCGCTACCGGTACTATGACGGGTATCCTCTGTATCCTGTGCAAGCTGTTGGGCAAGCCCTTTGCTCATGCCACATCCATTGACCTGGATCTGGACGGCACCAAGGAAGCGGGGCTGAATCCTGTCAAGCGCGTGGTGTACAGATATGGTATCCGCAACGCCACCGCTGTAGTCGTACAGACGGATAAGCAAGACTCGGACCTGCGGAAGCGATTCGGCAGAGAAGGGTTCATCGTACGGAATACATTCGTGTGCCCGCCGAGAGTTCGGATCGCGAGCGGCGATCCGTCATCTGGGTGGGCAGCTTCCGCGATCACAAGCGTCCGGAATGGTTCGTGGAGCTTGCCAGGAGCTTGCCCGAACAGGAGTTCCTGATGGTTGGCGGCCCGTTCTATAGCCATCCGGAGTTGTTCGAGGAGATCAAGAGGCGGGCCGATGAGATCCCGAACTTGAAGTTGACCGGCATGGTGCCTTTCAAAGAGGTCGGGGAGTACTTCCGAAAGGCCAGGCTGCTGGTGTGTACGTCGATCATGGAAGGTTTTCCAAACACGTTTCTGCAAGCCTGGAGTCTCGGCGTACCGGTTGTATCTACCTTCGACCCGGATGGGACTATCGAGAAGTACGGGATCGGGCGGCATTGCACCACCTTATGTGATATGATAGAGGCGGTCCGTGATCTGCTCTCCTGCGGCAGCTCGTACGAAGAGACCAGCGGGCGCTCGATGGAGTACGTCAAGCAGAACCACAGCCCAGAGGTCGTCAGCGCTCGCTATCGCGAGTTGATCGAGCGCCTGACGTACAGCGCGAGTGATGCGAATGCATAGTGTCAAAGATTGCCTGGAAGGAGTCGATTGGTATGGAGCGTAGCTCACTGGTCAGCAGATACTTCGATGTGGTGCGGGAACTCGGTCTTTATTCCTCTTCGGACAGGTTGAGGGTGTATGTCGCCCATGTGTTTCAGGACGCCGATCTCAACGGCGTGGCCATGCTGGATATCGGCTGTGGAGTGGGCCTGGTCAGTATCTACGCAGCATGTGCCGGGGCTCGCAAGGTCGTCAGCCTGGAACCCGAGGCCGCAGGCTCCACCGCGGGCGTGACGAGCAAGTATCAGAAGCTGGCCGACAGCCTGAACCTCGAGAACGCGACCCTGCATGGTGTCACTTTCCAGGAATTCGATCCAGGTGACGAAAAGTTCGACGTGATCCTCCTCGATGATTCCGTCAACCACCTGGATGAGGAGGCCTGCATCAACCTGCAGCACGACCAGGCGGCCATCGAGAGTTACGCCGAGATCTTTCGCAAGATACATGCTTTGGCGGCGGATGGCGCCAAACTGATTATCACTGACGCATCGAGGTATAACTTCTTCGCGATGCTCGGCCTCAGGAATCCGCTGGCTCCGACTATTGACTGGAGTGTGCACCAATCACCGACGTACTGGGTGAAGCTGCTGTCGGACGCCGGGTTCTCCAGGCCGATTATCCGGTGGAGATCGTTCAACCGATTAGGCCGGATCGGCAGTCTGCTGCTTGGAAACAAGGCTGCGGCTTTCTTCCTCCGGAGCCGCTTCTGCCTGACCATGGAGAAGAAGGCAGACTGAAGAGATACAACGGATGATCTGTGCCAGTCCCAAAGAATGAGCTATATTAGGACGACCGAATGCCTTCTAAGATATGTCTATATGTATTGCAGCTGGAGCCTCCGTATGACGAGGGCTTCAAGAATTTCACCTACAACCTTTTGAGGGAAGCTGCCTCCAAGCGCAAAGCCCTGCGTCTGGGTCACGGCGACCCGGAGGTCATCGACGTCCAGATCGGTGTCAACCGATTGGGTGTCAACAGGGCTCTGCGCGATGCTTTGCGCGGCTATAGACCTGAGGCGATAGTATACATTCCGGCCGGGCCCGTGACTCTGATGAACTTCATCCGGGCCAAGATGCTCAGGTGGTATGCAGGGGATGCACCCTTGGCCATGATCTGCCTGCAGCCGCCTCGAAGCTCAAGGTTGCTGCTCCGGATGCTCCGGACGATCGCGCCCAACGTGATCTATGCGCAGTCAGAGTCCGGAAGGAAGGTTCTGCAGGAAGTCGGCTACAACGCTCGGATCATACGCAGTGGCGCCGACTCGAATCGATTCCGTCCGGCCGATCCGGATGAGAAAGCTCGACTTCGAGCGGAGTATGGGATCGATCCATCAGCCTACGTCGTGCTTCACGTCGGCCACATAAACGAGGGTCGAAACCTGCGCATGCTCGGCGAAGTAGCCTCCGTGCCAAATGCTTGCCCGGTGCTGGTGGGCAGTACGAGTACCGCTCAGGATGCGAGTCTGGCGACATGGCTGAAAGGGAAGGGCGTCAGGATACTCGATAGCTTCATCGAGCGGATCGAGGACGTGTATCGGCTAGCGGATCTCTACCTGTTCCCTGTCATTGACCACGGCCATGCGGTGGAAATCCCGCTCTCCGTGCTGGAGGCGATGGCCTGCAACCTCCCGGTGGTGACGACTCGGTTCGGTGGGCTGCCGGAGTGCTTCCAGGAGGGAGATGGTCTGTACTTCGCAAACTCATCCGCTGAGATGTTGGAGAAGATCGAGACCGCAAAGGAAGCCGGTATGGCGCATACCAGGCCGAAGATGGCCGACTACACCTGGAGCGCAGTAGCCGAGGAGTTCTTTGCGGAGGTGGACGAGCTGGCTGAAAGAGGACGTAACCGTCAGTCGTGACGGAAACAATCATAGCGATCGTTTCTCGTGAAGACAAGGAATAGAGGATGATTTCGAAGTCCGGCAGTACGGCAAAAGGGATGTTCATCTGTTTCACAGGCATTGACGGTTCAGGCAAGACTCTCCAGGCAGAGCGTCTGGTCGAGAACCTGAAGGCCCGAGGGATTCCGTGTACCTACACCTGGTGCAGGTATGCCCCGCACGTTCTGAGGCTGCTCAACCAGTTGGCGAAACTCCTGATCGGCCGCAGGAAGGGGGGATCGGAATACGCCGGGTATACGTCTTCAAAGAAGGGCATTTTCCGGAAGCCCGTGATTGGATGGATCTGGCTGAATATCAGCCTGTTGGAGTACCTGATGCAGGCCGGGTCGTGTATCAAAAAGTTGAGGAGAGGAGGCGCGACGCTGGTGTGTGACAGGTATCTCTATGATATGATCGCAGATGTGGCTGTCAACTTCGATCACCAGGACGACGAGCTTCTCCGTCTAATGCGTCATCCGCTGGTGCGTCGCTTTCCCAAGCCGGACATAGTCTTCTTGCTCGATGTGCCGCCCGATGTAGCCTGGGCGCGCAAGATGGATCCCGTCCTCAAGGGCCAGCAGTATGTGGAGGATCGGGCGAAGGTGTACTCGATCCTGTGCGACAATCTGGGCTTTGCTCGGATAGACGGCACCAGGACCATAGAGGAGATCGCGGACACTGTTCTGGAACACTGCGCCAAGTACTTTCAAGGCGATGCTAGCGAGGCCAAAAGTTGAGCCGTGTAGTAGTCTTAGGGATGGATGGACTGGATCCTGACCTCCTCGAAAGATGGTCGGAGGAGATGCCCAATTTCCGCCGTCTGTTGGAAGAAGGATGGTATCGGAGGGTCGATTCGGTGTTCCCGCCGGATTCCATCCCTGCGTGGGCATCTATCTACACGGGTGCGACGCCTGACCACCATGGCATACTCGATTCCGTGGATTACCTGGATGCGAGCAAGCAGGTGATGAAGTGCGATACCTCCGGCCTTCAGGGGAACTGCTTCTGGGATGCGGCCAGCCGAGGTGGAAAGCGGGTCTGCGTCGTCAACCCGTTCATGGCATACCCGGTCTGGCCGGTGAACGGCATCATGGTCAACGGTCCGGTGTTCGTCACCGGGGAGATTCAGGCCTATCCCGAGTGCTTGCTCGCAGAATACGATGTGCCGGAACTCGGCGGAATGGTGGATCAGCCGACGAAGAAGACCCTCGGACCGTTTGCGGAGAGAGCCAGGAACCTGATCCGGGAGCACCTGAGATTCAGCAAGGAGCTGTTCGGCCGGGAGAAATGGATCTGTTCTTCATCAACTTCCTGACCTTGGACAGAGTGCAGCATGTATTCTGGCGGTATTTCGACGCGGATGATCCTACATATCCGGGCAGAAATCAGCACTCTGAGGTCATCAAGGAGTTCTACCTGCTGCACGATCGGGTGCTGGGGGAATTCCTCGATATGATAGATGACGACACGACCCTGATGGTCCTCAGCGACCACGGACACGGCCGGCGCTGCACGAAGGCGCTGCTCGTGAACGAACTGCTCAGGCAGAGAGGCTTGCTCAAGTCCAGCACCCGAGGCAAGCTGGATCCGAAGTACCTTTTGGAAAAGGCCAAGGTCTTCACACTGCGAATGCTCGACAGGTACGACCTCCAGGATCTCAGTTTCAAGATTGCGAGGCTGATCCCCGGGGCGAAGTCGCTCAAGAAGTCGACTTTCGTGATAGACAGCGCCGGGAGTTCCGCTCGAGTGGCACGTTTCGCCGGCATGAACCCGTACGGCGGCATCGAATTTCCGTGGACCGCGTTTGACGGCGATGACCAGGCCTACGAGGTTCTCCTCGAGAGTCTGATCGGCGATCTCAGGACGCTCAAGGATCCGAAGACTGGTCAACAGATAGTGAAATGGGTGAAGAGGCGCGAGGACATGTTCCGCGGGCCGCACGCTAAGGTCTACCCTGAGATCATATTCCAGCTCGATTTCGATTACGGAGTTAGCAGGTCGTTGTTCGGCCCACTGGTAGATATCAACCCGACTCATAGGAAGATATCCGGCGGACACATGCCGCAGGCGGTACTGGTTGCAAACAGAAGGTCGCCTATCCTGGCGGGTGAAGAGCTGAGCATCGTATCGATCGCCCCTGCGATCCTTGGCATGCTCGGCATCGAGTCGCCTGAGAGCATGGGGGCTGTGATAAGAACACCGTAGCTTGAGGAGGAGAAGAGATGGCATTGAAGAACCCGACTATGGCTCTTGCCGCGGCGAATCTGCGCAACCTTGCTGCAGAGAAGCTGTACGTGAAGACAGGCATAGATAACACCCGGCCGATCCAGATCTACAGTCTGGTGAACATGCGCTGCAATGCCAGATGCAAGATGTGCGTCTGCTGGAGAGAGAAGGACCCACCTGAGCTGCCCGCATCCGCTTGGATCGCCTTCCTGAAGGGGCTCAAGGAGTTCTCCGGGACCTACAACGTCAGCTTCAGCGGGGGCGAGCCCCTGGTGAAAAAGGACATGTTCGAGATCCTGGACTTCTGCAAGCGCGAGCACATTATCTCGGGCGTCACCACCAACGGTCTCCTGCTCAAGGGAGACAACATCAGGAAGCTGATCGACAGCGAAGTGTTCAACATCAACATATCGCTCGACAGCATGGAAGACGCCGTTCACGATGACTTGAGGGGAGTGCCGGGCCTCCTTTCGAAGCTGCGTACCAATATGGACGAGTTGGTCGAGTACAGGAAGAGTACCGGCAGCAAGGTGCGCATCATCCTGAAGCCGATGGTCTGCACAGAGACTCTCCCAGGCTTGCCCAAGATAGCCGAGTATGCGAAGGACTTGGGCCTGGAAGGAGTCAACTTCCAGCCGGTCTTCGATTGGTCGGAAGAGTCGAAGGAGATGTCGAAGGTGGACCGCACGCTTCTGAACGAGGTTATCGAGCGGCTCATCGAGATGAAGAAGAGCGGCTATCCCATCCTGAACTCCGACGCATCCATGCGCCAATGGATCGAGTATTTCGACGGCACGCTCGCCGGACATACGGGCCCATGCGTGGTGTCGCTGAGGAGTCTCAGTGTCGCGCAGGACGGCACGATCCGCCTGTGTGGGTTCGTCGACGCCAACATCGGCAACATCACGGACGGTCATATCAGGGATATCTGGTATCTGCCTGAAACCCGGAAGATCAGACGAGCACTGATCGGATGTCAGAAGGCCTGTCTGGCCACGTGCGTGGTCAAGCGGGGTGTCAAGGACTACATCAGCCTCTTCCGCAGGCTCATGCGTTAGGGCAGGGCAAGTGCTGCGCCGGCTCGAAGGAGAAGGACGGTTGGATGAAGATACTCGTATGCAACAAATTCTACCGGCCTGTTCGGCGGCCCGGAGACCATAGTATTCGATACTATCCGCGAACTGGAGGCGCTTGGCCACACGGCGATCGCATTCGCCATGCAGCATCCGGAAAACCTGGAGTCGAAGTACTCCGATTACTTCGTGCCGGGCATCGACTACAACGCCAGGCAGTCGAAAGGGATTGGACACCTCGTCAAAGAGGCATCGGGCATCATCTACTCACGCGAAGCCCGAGAGAAGATGGAGAAGCTGATCATCGACACGAGTCCCGAGATCGCTCATCTGCACAACATCTATCACCAGCTCTCGCCATCGATCCTGGCTCCACTCAAGAAGGCCGGCATCCCGACCATCATGACCCTGCACGACGGGAAGCTACTGTGTGCGAACATGCTCTTCCTGACCCACGGAAAGGTGTGCGAGAAGTGCGCAGGGAGGCGGTTCCACCACGCCGTCTTCAACCAGTGTGTAAAGGACTCCTACGCCAGCAGCCTCATATGCTGCGTCGAGGAGACGATCCACCGAATGCTGGGGAACTACGAGCGTAACATCGACCTGTTCATAACGCCAAGCCGGTTCCTCAAGGATAAGATGGTTGAGCATGGCAGGTTGAAAGCAGAACAGGTCGAAGTTCTCTACAACTACGCGGACACAAAGTCGTTCGTTCCGAACTACACTCCGGGAGACTACGGCCTGTTTCTGGGCAAGGTGGAGTCGTTCAAGGGAGTGCTGACTCTGCTGGAGGCCTGCAAGCAGATCCCTGATTTCGAGATCAGGTTCGCGGGGAGAGGCACACTGCTGGAAGAGGGGCAGCGCATCGCAGCCGACGAGGGGCTCAAGGCGAGCTTCCTCGGCTTCCAGACCGGCGACGATCTCAAGCGTCAGATCAGCGAATCCCGATTCGTGCTCCTTCCCGCCGAGTGGTACGAGAACTGCCCGATGGTGATCCTGGAGGCATTCTCTGCGGGGAAGCCGGTGATCGCGTCGAACATGGGCGGCATACCGGAGCTGATCGATCACGGCGTCGATGGCCTGATCTTCGAGGCGGGCAACGCGGACGAACTCGCGTCGTGCATGCGGCAGTTGATCGACAACCCGGATATGGCTCGCGAGATGGGCAAGAGGGGTCGCGCCAAGATGGAGGAACGGTTCTCAATCGAGAGATATATGCAGTCGCTCCTCGGCATCTACGAACGAATGCTGAACCGGTGATCCGTGAGTGTTCGAAGGAATCGAGGGGCCGAAGCGCGAATCTCTTATATGTTACAACCGCAGTTTTGTTCTCCCGCGCAGAAGGTGCACTTCGATCGCATCTCGACCGATATGATATAGAGCAAGAATCAGCAGGCCAGACATGAAGATCGCGATGCTCGGCACAAAAGGAATACCGGCGACGTGGGGCGGGATCGAGCGCCATGTGGAGGAGATCAGCACACGTCTGGCTGCGATGGGGCATGACGTGACCGTCTACTGCCGCCCGTATTACACGGAAACGCGCGATAAAACCTACAAGGGCGTGCACCTCAAGAAACTGCCGACGATCCCCAGCAAGAACCTCGACGCGATCATGCACACGTTCATCGCCACCCTGCACGTGATGCTCGAGGATTACGACATAGTGCATTACCATGCGATCGGCCCCGCGACGCTCGCGCTACTGGCGCGGCTTGCGGGCAAGAATGCCGTCGTAACAGTCCACGGGCTCGACTGGCAGCGCGAAAAGTGGGGCGGAAAGGCCAAGTTGTTCCTCAAGCTCGGTGAGCGCGCTTCTGTGTACCTCCCATACAGCACGATCACCGTGTCGAAGTTCCTCAAGGGATACCTGGAGGACAAATATCACAGGCCTGTCACTTATATCCCCAGCGCGGTTACCGATCCGATCCACCGCAAGCCCGACATCATCAAGAAGTATGGGATTGGGGAGCGCGACTACCTGCTTCTCGTGGCGCGCCTCGTGCCGGAAAAAGGCGCCCACTTCCTGATCGAAGCATACGAGCGCCTGAATCCGGACATGCCGCTCGTGATTGCGGGCGGATCCAGCCACTCGGACGAGTACGTGGCCGAACTCCAGAAGCATGCTTCCGACAAGATCATCTTCACCGGATATGTCTATGGCGAAGAGCTTCAGGAGCTGTACAGCAACGCGTACTGCTACGTGCATCCATCGACCATCGAGGGCCTGCCCGTGACCCTGCTGGAGGGAGTGGCTTACGGCAACTGCGTCATCGCAAGTGACATCCCCGCCAACACCGAAGTGGTCGAGGACAATGGAGTCGTCTTCGAGAGCATGAACGTAGACGATCTCTGCGAGGCGCTCAAGATGGTGATCGGAAACCCGGCGCTGGCACGGGAACTCGGCGAGCGGGCCAGGGCGCATGGCGTGGCGGAATACAACTACGACAAGGTGACTGCGAAGACCGAGGATCTGTATCGCAGGGTGCTCCGGGGCGAGATGCCGATGCTGGACAGCACCGAGACCTAGAGGTTCTCTCATGGCAAAAGTCATAGTAGTGATGCCGGCTTACAATGCGGCATCCACGTTGCTCAAGACGTACGAGCAGATACCGAAGGACATCGTAACTGAGGTCCTGCTGGTCGATGACGCCAGCCATGACGAGACAGTCAGCGAGGCCGCCAAGCTCAACATACCGACACTTGTCCATCCCGAAAACCGCGGCTACGGAGCGAATCAGAAGACATGCTACACGGAAGCGCTCAGGCGTGGGGCGGACATCGTCGTCATGCTGCATCCCGACTATCAGTACGATCCGACGCTGATCCCCGAGATGATCCGCCCTATCCAGGAAGGCAAGGCGGATCTCGTCCTTGGATCCCGCCTCCTTGGGGTCGACGGTCGCCGGTATGGCATGCCGGCGTACAAATACTTCGCCAATCGGTTCCTCACCTCCGTCGAGAACAGGTCGATGGGCACGGGACTCAGTGAGTTGCACACCGGTTACAGGGCATACTCCAGAAAACTGCTGACCACCATTCCTTTCCTGCGAAACTCCGATGATTTCGTGTTCGACTCTCAGGTGCTCTTTCAGACAGTCGCATTCGGGTTCAAGATAGGCGAGATCAGTGTCCCTTGCCGCTACATGCCCGAGGCATCGTCGATCAACTTCGTCAGAAGTCTCAGGTATGGTTTGTCGACTCTCACCGTCGCCGGGCTCTACACTCTTCACCGAAAGGGTCGGATCAAATGCCCTCTGTTCCGCCCGGACTTCGCCTCTAAGGTCGTCCTGGCGGAGCGCGATAGTCTCCTTTCTCAGTCGGAAGCAGGGCGGCCAGGTCCTGAAGCCAAGTGATTTCCATATGAGCAACAGGACCATGGGTAGAGACGCAACGATAGCCATTGATCGGCCCGGCGCGCTGGGATTCATGGCCCCTACGGAGTCCGGATTCCAGCAAATGGTCCGATTCGGCATCGTTGGCGCGGTAGCCACTGCTCTCGACTATGCAGTGCTTCTTACGCTCTACAGGTTTGCACATGCCCCGAATCTGGTTGCCGTTGCGGGTGGTTACATCGTTGGGCTTGCCTTGAGCTACGTGTTCAGCATAGCCTGGGTGTTCTCCCACCGAAGCGTCTCGAACAAGCACCTGGAGTTTGCGATCTTCGCCGTCATCGGTGTGATAGGGCTAGTGCTCACCGAGATCGTGATATTGCTCAGTCTGCACTGGTTGCAGAGCCAACCGGTGATATCGGCAGGCTGCGGTCGCTTCATTCAGGCATGGGTAGACAGGTGTTTCGCAGTCATACCGGGGCTCTCATCGAGAAGCATGCATATTACCGTACACGCTTCACAGATCATCGTCGCAAAGTCCGTAGCCGTCGTCCTGGTGTTCTTCTTCAACTTCTGGGCGCGCAAGTTCGTCCTGTTTGCCGCTCCTCGCAGGGCTGCTCTGAATGTAAGAGTGAGCGAACATGAGTCAGCCGGCCGATAAGGGAAACGTCATGTCCAAAGTCGAAGCTCTGATACGGCTTGCTCGCATAGGGCACTGGATCAAGAACGGTTTTGTTCTTGCGCCTCTCGTGTTTGCGGGAAGGATGAGCCACTTGCCGGATGTGATCGCCGCCGGCATGGCCTTTCTCGCATTTGGGCTGGCGGCGAGCGCGGGATACGCGCTCAACGATATCCTTGATGCCGACTGCGACAAGCTTCATCCGCGCAAGAAGAAGCGTCCGGTCGCAAGCGGCGCAGTGAGCATTATGGAAGCCGGCGTATTTGCAGGCGTGCTTGCGGCCATGGGCCTGACGCTGGCCATCGAAGTTAGCTGGGCGTTCTTCTTCGTCGTCGTCACCTACATTCTGGTGAACTTGTTCTACGGTCTGCGAGGGAAGCAGTTAGCGATCCTGGATGCGTTCTGCATCGCCATAGGCTTTGTCCTGAGGGTTATCGGCGGCGCATATGCGATTCATGTCGAGGCGACCGGATGGATAGTCGTAACGACCTTCTTCCTTTCGCTCTTCCTTGGATTCGGCAAGAGGCGCGGAGAGATCCAGTTGCTCGAGAACCGCGGTGCTGGCCACCGGCAGGTGTTGGGCGACTATGATCGCAATCTGCTGGATCAGGTTATCGTATCCACGGGCACGATTGCCATAATAAGTTACGCTTTGTACACTCTGGACGCGGGCGTTGCGGCCAAGTTCGGGACAGACAAGCTCTTCTACACGGTACCATTTGTGGCATACGGCGTGTTCAGGTACATGCACGTACTCGGCAGGAGCAAGGAAGGCGATCCGACCGAGGTACTTACATCTGATAGCGGCATTGCCATCGCAATCGCCCTGTGGCTGATCGTCGCCATAGCGATAATATATATCGACGGGACACATTTTCGGTAGGGAGCGGCATGGCGCTCCACTAGCGCAAATGTCCTGGTCTATCCTCACTCTTTCCCCACAAGTGGAACCCGCGATCCGCAGGATCGTCCGCCCCCTTGTTCGGACCGACGGCGCATGGTATAATCCGGTGGATGCCAGCGCCCCGTGTCGAGGAACAGATGTCCACCGTTGCCGTGCTCAAGACAACTCCGCAGACCGTGCTGGACGACTACAGTCGTCTGATGGACTTGGCGCGATACAACGATTTCCTCCCGCCCGAGTACGATACGCTCATCAAGCTGAACCTCTCCTGGACGAAGTATTTCCCCGCGTGCTCGAGCGCGCCCTGGCAACTCGAAGGTGTCGTCCGCAAGCTCATCGCGGATGGGCGGGACCGTGCGAAGATCATCCCCATCGAGAATAAGACGGTCGTCACCAACCCGCGAAAGGGCGCGGTCAACAACAAGTGGATGCCGGTGCTCGAGGAATGCGGCCTCGAGTTCGTGCCGCTGCCCGAAGTCGAATGGATCAAGTACGAGTTCAAGTCGAAGCTCCTCAAGCTGAACGACATCTTCCCCGAGGGCATTCTGATTCCCAAGATGTACGTCGGCAGGAACGTTCTCCATCTCCCGACGGTCAAGACTCACGGCCACAGCGTGACCACCGGCGCGATCAAGAACTCATTCGGCGGCCTGCTCAAAGAGGTCCGGCACTACGCGCATAAGTACATACACGAGGTACTCGTCGACCTCATGCTCATGCAGAAGGAACTCCACCCCGGCGTCTTCGGCGTCATGGATGGCACAGTCTGCGGCGATGGGGCCGGGCCGCGAACGATGGATCCAGTCGTGAAAGGCTACATCCTCGCGAGCGGGGATTCCGTGGCGATAGACGCGATCGCGGCGAAGATGATGGGCTTCGACCCGATGAGCATCCCCTACATCCGCATGGCGACCGAGATGGGCCTCGGATGCGGCGATCCCAGGGAGATCGAGGTCGTCGGCGAGGACATCTCCGGCGTCAACTTCGGCTTCACGTCGAAACGCAGCTTCGTCATCGCGGGAGACCAGATGATCCGCAGGGGTTGTCTCCGCCCGCTGGAGAAGTTGCTTCTCCACTCGCCCCTGGTGTTCTGGGCGCCGCTGGCATCCACGATCTATCACGACTACTACTGGTATCCCACCAAGGGCCGCAAAGCGATCAACGAGTTCATGGGAACTGAATGGGGCCAACTCTGGCGGGACTACCGCTGACGCTTCCCGGATCGATCAGCCTCGGAGGTTAGCCAGTTGTCACGCAGAAAGAAGCGGCTCGGGCCGAAGCTCGTTTTCATCGCCGTTCTCGTGGTCGTCATCCTGGTCCTTATGCCTCACCGCGGGGAGAAGCGGCCGGCCCCGCCGCCGGGAGTGCGACTGGTCGAGATCGACCTCACGAAGGGATATCGCATCGAGCCCGTGATGGCCTCGGACAAGGCGTATGGCGATCTCTTCGCCGAAATGGTGACCCGCCTGAAGCCCTACGCCGCGATCAACGGCACTTTCTACGACGAGAATCTGCGCCCGCTCGGAGATGTGGTCATCGGCGGTAAGCTCGTGAACCGGGGGCACTATCGGACTGCGATCGGCGTCAGGAATGACGGCACGATCGAGTTCCGACATCGGGCAAGCGGCAGGTTCAACTGGAGCGGATTCAAGGCTCGGTCTCGCCGCAGGACCTAGGCTGGTCCACGAGGGCAAGATCGACTGCGATCCGGTGGCCGATGGATTCGGTCCGGGGAGCGTGACCCTGAGCGCGCCCAGGTCAGGGGTGGGGGTCACCGCCGACAATCGCCTGCTCCTCGTGACGACTACGAGCCGGTTTACGCTCGCTCAGTTCGCGGGGATGATGCTCGAACTCGAATGCGTGGAGGCGATGAACCTCGATGGAGGGGGCGCGTGCGCGCTCTACCGCGACGGCGACTTCCTCGAACTCCCCGGCCTTCCGATGGCGAACATCCTCGCGGTGTATAACAAGTGATGAGTGCAGAGCGCGGAGCGTCCAGAGTGACGGGAGTGGTTCCCGTCTGCTCAGCTCTGTTCGTCGGCAGCCTATATCTCCGGGGCATTCTGCAGGAGATACTCCTCGGCCTCCCTGTTCCAAAGCCCGTTTGTCTTCTCAATCAGCTCTGCCAGCTGCGCAAACATCGGATCGGTCTTTCCCTTTGCCGCAAAGTCGCTTAGGGCAGCTAGCTCCAAGTCTATGTTGTTGTAGATCAGCTTCTTTCCTCCCGGGGTAGCCGGTAGGTTCACAATGGTATCTGCGACGCAGTTGAGTCCACCAATGTGGGTAATGAGGACCTGCGGATTCATGATGCCTGCTTCAACCATCCTCAGATACTCGACCATGTCCTGTGTAGTACCCCCGCTTAGCCCGACCATGTGTGTGGATCTGTAATGGATATTGTAGAAGTTGATCTCGGATCTGAACGATTTGTCGTAGGGCCCGGCGAACAGGTTCATGCAGCCGTCATGCGCAAGTACCTCATCGCCCAGTTCCACGAGGTCGCGGACCGCGGCATAGAGGAATATGTCGTCAAATCCGCTATTCCCACTTGCGTTCAGCAGAAGCTCCCTCTGTTCGCTCAGCAAGAGCCCCTCGACGTTGACGTACTCAAGCTCAACACCGTTCTGCTTCGCCATTTCCACCGAAACAATGGAGGCAGCTCTGTCGAGTTTCTCCCGGACGTTATCAACCACTACTATCTTGCGGGGCTTTACATCGCGTTTCACCGCGTAGTCTACCGTACCGATCCCCATCGGACCTGCTCCACCCAGTATAAGGAGCTGTCCGCCCTGTTTGATATCGGTCTTGAGCTCATACGACCCCGGCAGGGTGTGGAACATCTTCTTGAAACCGCCGATAATGCAGGACATCGGCTCAGCCAGACAGCCAGAGAAGTATGAATCGCCACCGTATCTCAGCAGGCATCCCATTTCCATCACTTCGTTCGGGATGACCACGAATGTCGCGCTTCCTCCAATGTACTGGTAGGAATACCCTGGGGCAGACGGGCTGCCCTTGTAGTTGAGTGCGGGCTGGAGAATGAACTTCTCGTTCGGAGAGAAGCTGTCTTGCCATTTGCTTCCCACCTCCAGGATTTCCCCGCAGAATTCGTGGCCGATGATGACTGGTCTTTCCGCAACATCATCAGGGATCCGAATGTGCTCTCTCCCCTGCTTCACCGCCTTGTATGTCGAGAGACACAGAGTATCCGTTACCACCCGCGCCAGGATTTCATCCTCCCTCAGAGCGGGCAACGCGAAGGTTTCCAGCGCCAATCGGTCGCCATAGAATCGGACTGCTTTCGTTTTCATATCAATAGTCTCCACAGCAAAGGATGGTCAGGGCCTCGGGGTATCCTTCAGTTCGCCGGGCATGTATTCGTAGAACGTCGTCCCATCCGGCCCGCCCATGAGACCGCCCTGGCCCGCTCCTGTGACGACACATTCCTTACCATCACGAATGGGATCGGCGTAGCGCTCGAACCACCCGTCGAGCCGCCGACGCATCTCGCCGACGATCGATCTGCACGCCGCATCGGAGATCATGTTCGTCTGCTCAACTGGATCGTCCGTGAGGTAGTACAACTCGTCCGGGCCGTCGGGGTAGCGGCGCACGTACTTCCACTCCTTCGTCCGCACCATCCGCACCGGGCCGTACTCGTCGATGACCACGACGTGCTCCCGACCCTGGCACGATTCGCCCATCAGCAGCGGGACGAAGCTCCGACCCGGGAGCGTCTCGGCCTGCGGGTTCTCGATCCCCACGTAGTCGAGCAGCGTCGGCATGAAGTCGTACTGGCTGAGCAGTTCGGAGCAGACGATCCCCTCGGGAATCCGGCCGGGCTGCGAGATGATGCACGGTACCTTCACCGACTCCTCGAACATGTTCAGAGGCCGCGTGCCGTTCCCCTTGCCGTAGACTCCGTGATGGCTCATGCACATTCCGTTGTCGCTCATGAAGACGACGAGCGTTTCCTCGCGCAGGTTGTGTGCATCGAGCCAATCGAGCAGGCGGCCGATGTTCGCATCCATCGCCGTCACCGCCGCATAGTATCCGCTGAGCATGGTCCGCCTCTTCTCCGGGGTATCGGCGAACCTCTGGACCTTGCGCACCCATTCCGGCGGGGTGACCATGTTCGGCACGGAGTCGAACGGGCAGTTCTCGAAGTAGTCGTCGTAAATCTCGATGGGGTGATTCCCCCTATCCCACGGCGAGTGAGGCGAAGTGTAGTGCACGCTCAGGTAGAACGGCGTGCCACCATGTTGGGGATGGCGCCCACGATGTTGGGGATGGAGTTGGACTCCATCCCCCGCGCTCCTGATGTTGACAGCCGGACCCACGATGTTGGGGTCGGAGTTGGACTCCGACCCCACACCACTGAGTGTTGCGGGGTCGGAGTCCAACTCCGACCCCAACATCGTGGGTGCCATCCCCAACGTCGTGGGTGGTGCTGCCCACTCATCCAGAAACACCAGCGCAGTATCCGTGATCGCGTCCGTCACGTAGCGGGGCTCCTCGTACGTCTCGCCGTTGTGTACCATCGGCGCATTATAGTATGGCCCTCCGCCCTTTGCATGAACCTCCCAGAACGAGAATCCTTTCTGCGGATGATGGCAGTCGCCGAGATGCCACTTCCCGCTGATCCCGCACGTGTATCCCGCGGCCGCGAGGTGATCGGTGTATCCGGGCATGCCCGCGAGGTATTCGATCAGCCGCCCGCCGCCTTCCTTCTCGTACTTCTCGATGGTATCGCCGGTCCGAAGCCAGTCGTGGACACCGTGCGCGGACGGGATTCGGCCCGTCATGATCGACGCACGTGCGGGAGAGCACACGGGTGACGCGCAGAAGAAGCTGTCGAAGCGCACCCCGGTGTTCGCCAGGCGGTCGAGGTTCGGCGTGCGGATCTCGGTGTTCCCCGCGCATCCCATCGCCCACGGCCCCTGGTCGTCGCTCAATATGAAAAGTATGTTCGGCTGTCTCACTTCTGCGGGTTTCATGCTTGCTCCCCCCTTACTCACTCCACCGGCTGTCATTCTGAGCCCGGCGAAGAATCTGGCTATGCACGGGCCAGATTCTTCGCCGGGCTCAGAATGACAGATGTTTGACTCATTTCTGCGGTTTCAGGACTATACCCACGAGCGCGTAGTTGTCTATCCTGCTGATCTTGACGCGCAGGCGGCCGCCGATGCTCTCAGTGCTGAATGACATCTCCGCGGAGGGGAAGTCCGGACTCCACACGGAAACCTCATCGGCGCGATAGCCCCTTGGTATCTCGTACTCCACCGAAACCGCGCGATCCTTCAGGGCATCGACATCCCCGAAGCGGATGAGATGGATCGAGCGCCTGTCACCCTTGCCCCTGATCGCGCTCTCAATGTGCGACGCGGATTCGATCTTGAGTTGCGAGACCAGACCAACGGCCTCGCAGGCCGAACGGAACTCATCCGACGTGCTGGGAGCAAATGCGATCACGCCTTTGCCCATCGTCTGATCGCCGGCCCAGAGCGCCGAGAGCGACGTTTCGCGGTTGATGATCTCCTGCCCCGATGAGAAGCAGTCGCCCATCTCGCCGATGATGAGGAGCTTGCCACCTTCGCGGACGTACTTCTCGATGGCGACGGCATCCTCGTCATCGACGAGAGAAAGCTCCGGGACGACGACGATCTTGTAGCGGCTGAGTCGGCTGCTAAGTCCCCTCTCGACGATCAGGCAGTCCGCGGGGACTCCCATCTTCGCAAGGACGGACGCGGCGCGCTGATAGTGATCTCTCTTGGGGTCGAACTCGACTTTGGATTCCGCCACGAGGTCGCCTTGCATGAACGCCTGGTCGCGCCAGGAGTAGAGCACGGCGACTTCGGCCTCCGACTTCGCGCCGTCGTACCATTCCCAGTGCGACCGGAAGAAGTCGCAGTATGCCTTACTGATATCGTTCCCGGTGACGGCGTAGAATGTGCCGCCACCCGACCATGCTTCGGCGAGAGCGACGCGATACCGATAGTCGGGCTTCATCTGCTCGGCATAGTTGATCAGCCCGATCATCTTCGCCCCGTTCGCGGCCTCGCAACTGCTGTAGAGATAGAGCGAAGAGTCGTCGCCGAGTTTCAGATGCCACAGCTCGGTGGATGGATACCCTAACGCGCCGTGCAGGGCTTCGTATGTGAAGTCGGGAGTCCCGCCGCCGTGGTTCATAATGATGATGAAGCCGGGATGTGCCTTGCGCACGTCGGCCTCGATGGCCTTCACGAAGTCGACGAAGTTCTGAAGCCGCCAGGTCTTGAACGCTCTATCGACCGGTCGCTTGAAGTCCAGCTTGCCGGAATCGAGACCCGGCATCGGCTGGGGCTCGCCGAAGAGGGACTTACTGTACGTGCTCCATGCCGAGTTGCAGTAACGGCAGCAGCAGAGGTAACCGGGGTCGATCGCGTAGGGATAGACGTCGAACTGCAGGCCGTCGAACCCGGCATCGGCGGTCACTCGCGCGACTTGCTTCTGCAGCTTGACCCACTTCGGGTTCCTGACGCAGGAAACCCCCGCGCCGGCCTTGTCCCACATCGTGTTGATGACGCGCGCGCCTTTGCGGTCGATGGCATAGAGATCGTCGGCGGCGATCCCCTCCGGCTCGAGCATATCGGGGTGGAACATGATGGCATCGGCGTAACCGATCACCTTGATCTTATGTTTGTGGCTGGTGTCGAGTTCGGGCTTCGTGTTGAGGAGCGTCTTGGCGAGGAGCTTCGGACCCGTCATGCCGACCGCATGCCAACGCTCGCCGCTCTCCGTCAGCGGCCTGTATGCCACACAGACCAGGGTCGCACGCAGATCGATCAGCGGCTCGGGATTCCAATGTCTGGTCGTCCCGTCGGCCCTTTTCGAGTCGCCCCACTGAAGAGTGGGTATCTCCATCGAGTCCGCGCCCGCCGGCCGCCCCGCCGCCAGAGAGCAGACGAGCATTCCCGTCGCGGCAAGAATCAACAATGACATGGCCCGCTCCATCCCGTGTACTCCCTCTTCGACAGCGCTCATCGCTCGATCCACTGACCCAGGGAAGGATACCATCGCGCCCCCGAGGTGTCAAGGAATGTCACTGGAGTCCGCCACCCCCTCCGTGCTATCATCCAGACTCAGAACGCGAATCTCCGGGGTGTCACCATCTGCAAAGATGAACTGAGCCATCTGCGCCAAATCGCTCATGTGCTGGGCCGTCTGGGAGGCAGATTCTGCCGTCCACCCCTGTGTCTCCACTAGTTTCATCTCTACCTGGTGCTCGATTGAGTTCCCATGAAGTCGATAGGCCTCATAGAACATGCTCTCGAAGATGAGAGCTCCCGGGAACGCGAGACCCCTGAACACATCGGTGAAAACCGCCAAGATGGCGTTTGCCCACGCCTCGATATCCCAGTCCTGAGCTATCGCAGTCGCCAACCACTCCACGTGGGAGGCACCTTCTGTATCCGCAGGTTGCGAGCCCGCAAAGTTGAACCAGGAGAAGCCGCACAAAGGGTCAGCGCGCAGTGCCTCCCCGGTGACCGCTCGACGCTCTGCCCTGCTAAGCCCTTCCGCACTGCCTGTGATCTCCCGTGCAGCAGGTGGATTGCGGCTAACCACGTCCCCAAACCTATCTGTAACAAGAGTAGCAAAGAAGTGCTTGAGTACGAAATGGGCGATTGGTAGGTCAGATTGCTCCAGGCAGATCTCCAGTTCGGACACTGCCTCTGCAAAGCGTCCTTGATGCAGAAGAACATCCCCGAGTAGGCCATGCGCCAGTGGCTGTTTGACCTCAAGCTCAATCGATCTGCGGTAGGCAGCTTCCGACCATCTGAGCTTGCCTATCCCAAAGAGACACCCCGCTGCCTCGCGCCACCAATACGGGCGGTGAAGGTAGGTAGGATCGGCAGTCGCAGCACTACGATACGCCGATATGGCTCGCCGGGGCTCGCCAGAAGCCCGCAAGCCGTTGCCCAGGTTGTAGAACGCAACGGCTTTCTCCGAATGCGAGCGCGCATTCTCAGCTATGAGTTCCCTTGCGCGGTTCGCGCGTGCTGCGTGAAGATCATGGCTGAGACCGGCATACATTGTACTCATGAGAACCCAAGTGGCTTCATGGGCGCACCCCTGATGTGCAAGGTCCTCGGCAAGAGAGATAGCATCGCCTATTGCGCCCGCTGAGGAATAGATCTTGGGCGACCACGTATGATTGAGTAGGGAGATCAGATTGTCGGGAACGGCTTCGAGATCGGAGAACATGTTGCCGATGATGTCAATGGATGCGGTTGCGCAGCCCGCTTCCGCAAGTATTAACGCTACCCCGAATTGCGCCAAGAACAGCACCTCCTCTTGATCAGGCCGCCCGGGGTTCTGAATGAGGAATCCATCTAGACCACGCTCAGCGCAGGCGATAACGACGCCCGGGGGCTCATCTGTGAATAGCAACGTGCCGTCCACGGCGCTCGACCCAGTGTAGGTCACGTGCTTGGATGAGCGGCTGTAGCACAACCGGTCCAGAATGGTCTGTTTGAACACATCCCCCCATGTTGGGGTGTCGAATTTCAGCTGAATGGAGAACCTGTCTCTGTCAGGACGGAACTGCCCCATCCTATAGCATTGATGACGAACATCTCTCAGCAGGATCGATGCGTCAACCAGATCAAGGCGTTGAGCTAGTCGGACGGATACTGACTCCTGAGTATGCCAGCGTTTTGTCTGCTCCTCATCCAGATTGCCGTATACAACGTGTGTCCATTCATAAAAGAGCCGTTTCCCTTGGGCATCATACAGGACGAGCATCGTTGGGAAAGGGCATGACAGATAGTGAAGTAGTCGAGATGTCTTGAAGCGATACGTGGGCGCTTGGGTATCTGGGCTGATCTTGTCTGAACCCTTCACCTGGGCGAAGAAGAAGAATGGTGTGGCTTGGCCGTCTTTAAACGCCTGAACCTGGAAATCAAAGCCGTAGTCCGGCGTTTGATCTCTCGGCACCCATTCGGCGGGGATTGCAGCGCGGAATGCCCGCCTCGATTCGTCCTCCAGAACGTGCGCTCGTGGTCTTCTGGGCATGATTCCCTCCAAGGCGCTTCCGCTAGTGGCGCAATCATCAAACGGATCAGGTCTTGTGATTCCATAGCGAGAGGCACGGCCTCAGCAAATGCGATGAGTCATGAGTAAGTATAGACGCATTGACCATGCTTTTCAAGCATGTCAAGTCATATCATAGCCCAGAGGCGCCCGAACCGCTGCCAGAACCAAGACTCCCACTGGACCCACAAACACCCCGGGAGTTTTCACCCCCAGGGTGTTTGCAGGTACCTCACCTCGACACTCAGTTAGCTCAGTTGCGGTGACACCAGCCGCATCCTGAACCAGGCCGATGCAGTAAGCTGTTGTTGTCGCCATATCCCAAGACCCTGGGGCTCGCCTCACTCCACTTTTTCGTCATCAGCGCTCTGCCCCTCGTCTATCTTGGGGGTATGGTAAAGCCGACAACACATTCTGACGCTTCCACGCGGCTCTGGAGTCCCAGGTTTCCAGATCTGCTGACATTCGCGACCAAAAGACCTCATCCAGGCGGAGTCTGTCCCAGGGCTCTGACAAAGCATCACCGAGTCGTCTCGCACCTTTCGGTCGATTCGCGGCTCTATCAATGACATCGCATATGCCCCGGTGGCTCCAGATGTTTCCCAATCTGTCACCTGTATTCCCTCCAGCATATCAGGAAGCTCGGCATAGTCCACAGGCCTGATGTCCATTCTCTTGCAGATAATGTCCTTATCGCTAGCTCCCAAGATCTTGGACATCTCAGCCCGAAATACCGAGAGAACATACGAGATCGCTCTGTCAGAGATGCAAGCCGCGTTCCCCGCTGTTCCTCGCAACTGATTGCCGAGTTGTGCACTCTCGACCTCTATCTCCTTGTCTTGGAACATAAGGACATCCCGCTGAAGTGCATCTAGGAGGTACCTGGACGTCATGAGATCCGTTTGCTTCAGCGCCAGGATCGCGTTTGTGAACAGCTCCTGAACCCTTGGATCATACCCATACAAATCGGCATACGCTATCTCTATCTGTTCCTGCAGGATCCGCATAGAACACTCCGTGTGCACTTTCACCAACTCGCGCCAAAGAAAGTCACGGACTGGAATAACCGCCCGCTTCTCGATAAGCATGATATCCGCATCCGTGATCACTGGCTCGATGTCATCAAAGAACCTGAGGTTTAGTTCCTTCCACCGTTCTAGCTTTGCCACTACCATACCGGCAGTACGGCGGACACGATCGGCGTATTCCTTCCTTCTCAGTTGTCTATCCTTGTACCAACTTCCCGCAATGGCTGCCGTCGAGACGATTACAGATGATGCGGTTGCTATGTGCCCGACACTGATCGTCTTATCGATGATGAAGTCCACGCCAATCACCTCTCCAACCAATCATACGTACCAGCAATCCATCTTGTATCACTCTGGATACCTTTCCAGACCAGAAAGCGGATATCCACTCTATAGCACTATATGAAACTTGGCGCACTGTGTCAACCTCGTGTGAGGGAGAGGCTCTTGCGAAACTCCACGGAGCAGGCAGTGGGCCAGGCGGACGGAACACCGACAGCATTTAACGCCCTCTCCCAAACCCACAAACACCCCGGAGGTTTTCACCCCCGGGGTGTTCGGTGGTAGATCAACTGCATGTTTCTTTGGTCCCTTTACGGGGGTACTGCTCCCCGCCGCGCGGGCTACATCTCCGGTGTCCGGCATCCGGTATCCTGCTGATCCTGCACTGCTTCCGGTGACCGGTATCCGACCTCACCCCGCCGACGGAGAATGCGGCGCGCGATGCATACTCCGCATTCCGCATTCCCAATTCGTCATTCCCTACGCGGCGATCGTCGCCTGGAAGACGTCCGACCAGGAGCCGGCCTCGCCTTTCTGGTTGACCCAGCGCAGACGGTAGTACGCCATCTTGCCGGCGTCTCCCTCCGCGTGGTTCACCACGGCGGGCGTGCGACCCGCGGTCTTGGAGTAGGTCATGTCGCTCGGCCCGGAAGGGGCTTCGCCGACCTTGACCCAGATCTCGCAACCGCGGATGCCGGCGGGCTTCGCCTTGCTGACGCCCGCGTCCTCTTCGTTCTCGAAGCTGACGATGTGCTTCAGCGGCTGGCCTCCGTTCGCGCGACCTGTCGGCCTGAGCGTCGGCGGCATCTCCGCCGGGACGTATGCGCTGCCACGGACGGTGATGCGCATCCCCGTGCGATCGGTGTCCGTGACGAGCGGACCGGCCTGCAGCCGATTGACGAGCGCGCGGATCTGCTGCTCGAGATCCGTCCGCTGCGTATCCTTCGTGACTGTCGCGCCCTGGGCCTGCGCTTTCCACATGATCTGCTTGTTCAGCGCATCCTTCCAGAGCGGGGTCGCGGTCGAGATGGGGGTGAGGTCTGCATCGGTGAAGCCCATCGCCTCCATCCTCGGCGTCGCGTAGGTCAGGAAGTTATCGACCCACTCGTCGAAGTTCGCATCTTTGGTTGGCAAATAACTTGCCATTCTTATCACCTCCTCTCCTGCAATCGTTATCTCCATTATCGGCCAACTTATGGTAGAACCACAGAGTTTCCGGCAGTCGCTTTTATAGAAAAATGACTTGGAGTTTGGTATGGCAGAAAGAATCATTCTTTCCGCAGTAGGAACGGCGGATCCTTTCGAGGGAATCATTCGTTCCTTGGAGGCAATGGCGGATCCTGTGGAGGGAATCATTCCCCCCGCAGAGGGAACGGCGGATCCTTTCGAGGGAATCACTCATTCCGCAGAGGGAATGGCGGATCCTGCGGAGGGAATCGCTCCCACATCAGGCGGAGGGAAGGGTGTGGGGGGCGACCAGAGTCGCGGGAACGGCGCCAGAGCGCCTCAGGGGTGTTCGGTGTTGGGTGTTAGGGGCCGGGAACAGGATCCGTCAGCCCTGAGTGTGCCGGTGAATGACGGCATGTATCGAAGGGCGGCCGGGATCGTGGAACCACGGAGGCACGGAGGACACAGAGAAGACGGAAGAGGAAACCCGTCAGCCCTGAGTGTGCCGGTGAATGACGGCATGTATCGAAGGGCGGTGGCAGATAGCCCAACCTTTGTGCAGGTCCCACCGTCCTTCGATACACGCCCAGAGGCGCACTCAGGACTAGCGGGCACTGGGAGGTGGGAGAAAGAAAGCGAGTGTCAGGTGTTGGGGGCGACCAGAGTCGCGGGAACGGCGTCAGAGCGCCTCAGGGATGTCAGGGGCGGAATCCGGCTCGTACGCGTACTCCTAATCGTAATCGTACTCGGCTTTTCCGCCGTTCGATGTTGGACGTTCGATGTTCGATGTTCGCTCCCCGTCCCTCCTCACTCCTCGCCCCTCTCTCCTCACTCCTGCTCCTCGATCTCCCGGAGGACGATGTCCAGCCATGCCTGCACGGTCTTGGTGTTGGGGTGCTCGTCCCCCAGGAACTTGCGGAGTATGGCCAGCGCCCGCGAGATGTGCTCCTTCGCGCCCGGCAGGTCTCCGAGGTCTCGCATAACGCTGCCGAGGTTGTTGAGGCGGATGGCGACGTTGGGATGATCCGGCCCGTAAGCGGCCACATCGATCCTGAGCGCCCGCTCGATGTGCTCCTTCGCGCCCGGCAGGTCTCCTAGGTCTTGCAGGACGCTGCCGAGGTTGTTGAGGCGGATGGCGACCGTGGGATGGTCCGGCCCGAGAGTCGCCTCACTGATCCTGAGCGCCCGCTCAAATCGCTCCTTCGCGCCCGGCAGGTCTCCGAGGTCTTGCAGGACGAGGCCGAGTGTACTGGCATATATGGCAGCCTGAGGATGATCCGGTCCGAGTGTCGCCTCACCGATCCTGAGCGCCCGCTCGAAGTGCCCCTTCGCGCCCGGCAGGTCTCCGAGGGCTCGCAGGACGTCCCCCAGGTTGTTGGCATATATCGCAACCTGGGGATGATCCTTCCCCAAGGCTTCCTCACCGATCCTGAGCGCCCGCTCGTAGTGCCCCTTCGCGCCCGGCAGGTCTCCGAGGGCCTTCAGGACACCGCCCAGGTTGCTGATGATGGCAGCCACCTCAATATGGTCTTCTCCGTAGAACACCCCGTGCGCGGCGAGCGCCCGCTCATGGGCGACCTTCGCCTCCGCGAACTGCGCGCGGCCTCTCAGATAGATTCCCGCCTGATTGAGAACACGCGCTGTGGCGTCGGGAGCTATCCCTAGATCCTCCGCGTGGCCCGCGGACGCGAGGGCATGGGGTAGGAGGCGCGCGCATTCCTCCCAGGTGCGAACATCATCGCTATGCTGAGGGAAGGCGTCGTTCACGACTTGGACGGCGGCCTCGGCCCATTTGTTGTGATCGTCTCCGTCGAGGCGCGCGCGGGTTACGGCTTGTACCAGGCGGTGGACGGAGAGCATCCCATCCGCGGACTCGACGAGCGAATACTTCCGGAGAGCCGCCACAGCATCATCGAGCGCAAGCGGATCCTTGACCGCTTCGGCGAGAGGCTCGGGAAGGAACTTCGCGCCGGCAGTGATCGCGCCGAGCGGGATGTCGTCCGGGGCGAAGAAGGCGCAGAGATCGAGCAATTGCGCTCCGGCGGGTGACTCACCCTCGACCGCCTTGAACGAGATCTCCCAGGTCGTGGCGACCGTCGCTTCGTAGTCGTCGGCGGGCTTCCCGCGAGCGAGCAGTTCCTTCTCCGACCGCCGATAAAGGTCCAGGTACTCGGCAGGCGTCTTGTTCGCCTCCTCCATATACGCGGCGGCCTGCGCCAGTGCGAGCGGGAAATCGCAGAGAGCCTCCGCCAGGGCGTCCGCTCCCTTCCGATCCGTCTGCCCGGAGCGCTTCAGCAGGAGGTCGATCGATTCGGTCCGCTTCATCCTGGTCACGGGCAGCGGCTCGGCCTCCCCGCGCCAGTTCGGATTCCTGGAGGTCACGATCACGTGTCCGGCCTCTTCGAGCGGAAGATAGGGCACGATGTCCTCCGGCATATTCACGTTATCGAAAACGATGAGCCAGCCGGTCGAATCGCTCAGGAACGCGCGGACTGCCTGTGCGATCGCGGGCTCATCGGCGGCGTCCGCCTCCGGAAGTCCGATCCTCCCCGCGAGGGATGCGTAGTCCGAGATCAGAGTGGACGGCTTCTCGCAGCGGACCCACCAGATGATGGTGTAATCGCTCATGTGCCGGTACGCATATTCCAGGGCCGCCTGCGTCTTCCCGATGCCCCCGAGCCCGTGCATCGCCTGAGTGAGCGCGGCAAGTTTGCCCGAGGTCAGCTTCTTGCGCAGATCGTCGAGGAGCTTCCCGCGGCCGGTGAAGTTGCGATTGCGCCCGTGCGGGATGTTGTGGACCGTGCGGGCTCCCACGGGGAACTCAGGCCGCTCCGGCATCGCCCGTGTCGCAGTGATAGGGCACGGGGGCTTAGTGTCGGGCTTCCCTCTCGGCTTGAGGCCGTCGAGGAGTGCCACCCTGATCTCCTCTTCGTCGGTCAGCCCGACCAGGTCGAGATAGCTCCTGGACTTGAGCAGACCGGGCGGTTCACATTCCTCGATTCGGATGGGAAAGAGCTTTCTCTCCTCACCCGTGGGATCGTCCGCGAAGAACGTCGCCCACTCGGCCTCGACAAAGCCTGACTCCAGGGAGTTCGGCGAGAGGACGAGGATGAGGCGGTCGGCCTTCTGCAGGCCCCTGTGCATATCGAGGGCCCAGTTTCCCCCGGGCCGGAAGTCCCACGCCTGGATGATAACGTGGTATCCCGCTTCCTCCAACTCCCAGGCGATCCACTCCGCCCACTCCCGGTCATCGCCGGTGTAGCTGATGAAGAAGTCTTTGCTCGGCGCGTCTTCGGTCATCTCCTCGGCCCTCCTTTCTCCGGTCACCCTCGGCCCGTTCGCCGCTCGATGTTGGACGTTCGATGTTCGATGCTCGCTTCCCGTCCCTCCTCACACCTGCTCCTCGATCTCCCGGAGCACGATGTGCAGCCATGCCTGCGTGTTCTTGGTCTTGGGATGCTCGTCCCCCAGGAACTTGCGGCGTATCTCCAGCGCACGCTCGATGTGCTCCTTCGCGCCCGGCAGGTCTCCGAGGGTTCGCAGGACGTTGCCGAGGTTGTTGGCATATAAGGCAACCTGGGGGTGATCCGGCCCGAGGGCTTTCTCGCCAATGGTAAGCGCCCGCTCCAAGTGCTCCTTCGCGCTCGGCAGGTCTCCGAGGTCTTGCAGGATGAGGCCGAGCCTGGAGGCATAGATCGCCACGTATGGCGCGTATCTCGCCTCATCGATCCTGAGCGCCCGCTCCAAATGCTCCCTCGCACCCTGCAACTCTCCGTGGTCTGCCAGGACGCAGCCGAGATTGCCGGCATAAATCGCCATGTATGGCCCGTATCTCGCCTCATCGATCCTGAGCGCCCGCTCGATATGCTCTCTCGCGCCCGGAAGGTCTCCGCGGGCTTGCAGGACGAGGCCGAGGTTGTTGAGGCGGATGGCGACAGTGGGATGATCCGGCCCGTAGGCAGCCTCATCGATCCTGAGCGCCCGCTCGAGGTGCTCCTGCGCGCCCGGCACGTCTCCGAGTTCTCGCAGAACATTGCCGAGGTTGCTGAGAATTTCAGCCACCTCAGTACGCTCTTCTCCATACAAGGCTCGGTGTGCCTCAAGTGCCCACTCATAAGCGTCCTTCGCCTCTGCAAACTGCGCGCGGCCACTCAGATAGAGCCCCGCCTGATTGAGAACACGAGCAGTGGCGTCGGGAGCGATCGCCAACTCCTCCGAATAGCCCGCGGACGCGATGGCATGGGGAAGGAGACGGGCGCATTCCTCCCAGGTGCGATAGTCATAGCTCTCCTGCGGGAAGGCATCCTTGATAGTCTCGATGGCGGCCTCGGCCCACTTCTTGTGATCGTCACCATCGAGGCGGGCGCGGGTTACGGCCTGAACCAGACGGTGGACGGCGAGGTTGCCGGAGTCCGCGTCTAGCAGCGAAAAGCGTCGGAGAGCCCGCAGAGCCTCATCGAGCAAGAGAGGCTCCTTGACAACTTCGGCCAGAGACTCGGGGAGGAACTTCGCTCCGGCGGTGATCACGTCGAGCGGGATGCTATCCGGAGCGAGGAAGGCGCAGAGGTTGAGCAGATCGGCAGCGGCAGGGGATTCCTTTTCCACCTGCTGAAACGATATCTCCCAGGTCGTGGCGACCGTCGCCGGGTAATCAACCGGAGGGTCGCCCTTCCTCAGGAGTTCCTGCGCGTGTTCGTTGAAAAGCGTCAGGTACTCGGGGAGCGGCCTGCCGGTCTCCTCCATATACGCCGCCGCCTGCTCCAGGGCGAGCGGGAAATCGCCGAGCGCCTTCGCCAGGGCGTCCGCAGCGATTGTGTCCTCCGTCCCGATGCGTCTCTGGAGGAACTCCACCGACTCCTCGCGCTTCCACTTTTCGACGGTCACAGCAGAGGCCGTTCGACCCCAGGCCTGATAGCGCGAGGTGATGATCACATTGCCGCCTTTTCCCTGCGGAAGATAGCCGTCGAGGTCCGGGGGCTTCTCGACGTTATCGAAAACCAGAAGCCATCCGGTAATATGCCCGAGATGCGCGCGCACGGCCTCCACGATCTTCGGCTGCTCGGCGGCGTCCTTCTCGGGAAGATCGAGTTTCCGCGCGAGGGCGGCGTAGTCGGACGCGAGGGTCGAGGGGTCCTCCGACCGAATCCACCAGACGATATCGTAGAGATCGGCGTACCGATACGCATACTCCAGGGCGAGCTGCGTCTTCCCCACGCCTCCGAGTCCGGCCATCGCCTGAGTGAGCGTGGCATGCGTGCCGGAGGTCAGGGCGTTGTGCAGGCTGTCGAGAATCTCCGCGCGCCCGGTGAAGTTCGGGTTCCGATTATGCGGCACGTTCCAGTGCGGCGGGAGAGTCCCGGGGAATCGGGGCTTCTTCTCGACGGCGCGCCTGGCGGTCGGAGGGAATCCGGGGGGAGTCCCCGGCTTCGCTCGACCTTCCTTGACCTCCGCGAGCAGCTTCGTCCTGGCGGTGCCCTCATCGAGGCCGCACAGGTCGATATAGATGCGCGGACCGAGCAGACCGTCGGGCTTGCAGTCGCGGATTCTGACGGGAACGAGCTTGCTCTCCCGCCCTGCGGGGTCCTGCGCGAAGACCGCGCTCCATTCGGCGGCGACGAAATCGGATGCGAGGGAATCGGGCGACAGGACGAGGATGGTCCGCTCGGCGTTCCTCAGGCCCTCGTGCATATCGACGACGAAGTTCCCCCCAGCCGCAAAGTCCCATGCCTGGATGACGCACGGATGGCCCGCCTCCTCCAGCTCCCAGGCGATCCACTCCGCCCACGCCCGATCGGCCTTGTTGTAGCTGATGAAGAAGTCTTTCTTCCCGTCTTCAGTGGTCATGTCTTCTCCGCTCCCCACCCGCACGTCCGTCTCGGCGTGTCCCTAGCCGGATTCCTTCTCGTCGATCTCCCGGAGGACGATGTCCAGCCAGCTCTGCGCCCTCTCCGTATCAGGGTGATCGTTTCCCAGGAACTGCCCACATATCCCCAACTCCCGCTTGAAATGTTCCTTCGCGCCCTGCAAATCCCCAAGGCGTCGCAGGACCAAACCGATACCGCCGAGGTGGCTTACTATCTTGGGATCATTGGGGCCAAAGGCAGTCTCGTCTATTGCCAGTGCGCGCTCGAAATACTCATAAGCTCGACGGAATTCCCCGCATCTGTACAGCACAAACCCAAGGTTGCAGAGACGGATAGCGACGGCGGGATGCTCGGGGCCATAGAGATCCCTATCCATATCCAGCGCCTGCTCATAGTACGCTTTTGCCCCCTCGTGATCTCCCAAGGTGCTCAGGACGAGACCGAGGTTGTTCAGGTTGATGGCGATCTCGGAATGACTTGGGCCATAAGTGGACTTATTAATAGATAGAGCTCGCTCGAAGTGCTCCTTCGCTGCCTTGGGGTCTCCAAGATCCAGCAGGACAAGGCCGAGGTCGTTCAGGTCCACAGCCACATTGTGATGATTCGGCCCGCTGCTCCTCTCATCTTCCATAACCGCCTGTTCCAGCACGTGCTGCGCCTCCACGAATCGCGCGCATCTACGCAAGTACAGCCCCACCTCATCCAAGACTTTTCCAGTCGCATTGCACTGAATGGCAAGATCGCGCGCATGTGCCACCGCTGCCATGGCATGTGGCACCAGCCACGCGCATTCGTACCACGGCCGCAGATCATAGTCCTCCTGCGGGAACGCACGCTTGACAAGGCGCACGGCGGCTTCGGCCCACTTCTTCTGATCGTCTTCGCTGAGACGGTCGAGGGTGACGGCCTGGACCAGACGGTGGACGGAGAGCTTCCCATCCTGACACTCCGCAAGCGAATAGTGTCCGAGGGCGATTAGGGCTTCGTCGAGCTTCAACTCATCCTGCACGACTCCCGCGAGCGGCTCGGGGAGGAACTGCGCGCCCGATCGGATGATATCCAGCGGGATATCGTCCGGGGCGAAGAAGGCGCAGAGGTTGAGCAGGTCCGCGCCGGCGGGGGACTCCTTCCTGAGGGCTTCGAAGCTGATCTCCCAGGTGGTCGCAACCGTGGCTTCGTAGTCAGTCGCGGGCTTTCCGCGTTCGAGGAGATCCTGCCGGTGCTTCTCATAGAGCGCAGTGTAATCGGCCAGGGACTTGCCGGCCTTGCGGATATACGCTCCCGCCTGCTCCAGCGCGAGCGGGAAGTCGCCGAGAACATCCGCCAGCTTGTCCGCATCGTCCGGTTCGTCGCGCCCGGTGCGTCTGAGGAGGAACGCGACCGACTCCTTGCGAGGCCAGACCTTCACCGATAACTCGGACGCCGTTCCGCTCCAGTCCGATTCGCGCGAGGTGATGATCACGTGCCCGGTCTCCCCCAGCGGAAGGTATGGCCTCACGTGCTCAGGCTTCTCGACGTTATCGAAAATGAGAAGCCATCCGGTGATATGCCCGAGGTGGGCTTTCACCGCCGCTGCGATCTCGGGCTGGTTGGAGGGATCGGCTATCGGCAGGTTCAGCTCCCCGGCGAGGGCCGCGTAATCGGAAGCAAGCGTGCTGGGGTCTTCGGAGCGGACCCACCAGACGATATCGTAGTCGGCTTTGTGCCGATACGCATACTCCAGGGCGAGCTGCGTCTTCCCGATGCCGCCGAGCCCGTGCATCGCCTGAGTGAGCGCGGCGGGTTTGCCGGAGGTCAGGGCCTCGCGCAGATCGGTCAGAATCTCCTCGCGCCCGGTGAAGTTCGGATTCCGCCGGTGCGGGATGTTCCATATCTTAGGCAGCGTTCCCCGGAAGACCTTCAGCCATTTCGGACACTTGCCCGGAATCCTGGCGGCGGCGGGATCGCATTTGGCGACTTCCAGGAGGGCCTCCCTGGCATCAGGCTCACTCAGGCCGACGAGATCGAGATAGATAATCGATCGGAGCAGACCCTCTACCTCGCAACTCCGAACGCGAATGGGGATGAACTTCCGCATCTCGCCCGTGGGGTCTTCGGCAAAGGTGGCGGCGAACTCGGCCATGGCGAAACCGGATGTGAAGTAATCGGGAGAGAGAACGCCGATGGTATGCTCGGCAATCTTGAGGGCTTCATCCATCATGAGGACGAAGTTGTTCCCCGGCCGGAAGTCCCAGGCCTGGATGATCGTGGAGTAACCGGCGACCTCCAACTCGTGCGCGATCCAGACCGCGTGGTCCGCGTCGGCCTTGTTGTAGCTGATGAAGAAGTCTTTCTTCGAGTCCTTAGCGCTCATGAAACCTCTCGCTGGGGTCAGGCTTTCACGCGCTTACATTATACCAGCCGACCGGTAGGTGTCAAGGGAAGGGGGGAGGGCGGGAGGGCATCGGAGGATGGGCCCGGCGGATCGATGTGTCGCGCGCGGGTGGGGGATGACCGGCAACTCGCGGGCTGAGCGATCTACTCCGCAATCCGCACTCGCGATTCTCTGGGCGGCGATCGTCGCGTCGACGAGATCGCACGCGGCGACTGTTATCTCGATGGTTGCGACCGTTATCTCGATGGGTGCGACTGTTATCGCGATGGTTGCGACGGTTGTCGCGATGGTTGCGACCGTTATCGCGACGGTTGCGACTGTTGTCGCGATGGCCGCGACTGTTATCGCGACGGTTGCGACTGTCATCGGGATGAGCGCGAGCGATCGAGCGATGCCCGGGATCGAAGCGGGCGTCGAGCCGCCCGGGGGAAAAGCGGTGTCGAGCCACCGCACTCCATATCCCTCGAAGGCGACAGGCCGAGTACGAGTACGATCAGGGGTACGAGTACGAGGGGAAGCGGAGATGATGGCCGGAGGGTTGACCGGGAGGGGTGGGGGACGTATACTGTCGGCAACGGATTACTCATGGATCGAGGAATCGCCGATGCCGAGATACGCCGCAAAGATGCTCGCAGTTCTCTTCGCAGTTGTCCTTCTGAGCGCTCTTCCGCTCTGTGCCGGGTCACCGGAGTACAACTCCGGTGACAACAGGTTGGGGGCCGGCGAGAACAGGTTGGGGGCCGGCGACAAGAGAGAAAGAGCGTTGTCACCGGAGTTGTACTCCGGTGACCCACCACGGATGTTCGACTGGAAGACGCTGCCGACGCTCCCGATGCCGCTCTCCGGTCACTTCGCCGGGACATCAAACGGCGCGCTGATCGTCGCGGGCGGGACGAACTTCCCAGTGTCGCTGTTCGAGGGCGGCACGAAGGAGTGGTACGACTCGGTCTACGTCCTTCCAAAGGGCGAGAAGGCTTGGAAGAAGGGGGGAACGCTCCCGCACTCCCTCGCTTACGGAGCGTCGGTTTCGACCGATGAAGGGCTGGTCTGCATCGGCGGCGGGGATGCCGAGAAGCACTATCCGAAGGCATTCCTGCTTCAGTATGCCAAGGGCGCGACTCCGCGAACAGCCGCCACCATAGAAAGCGTCTCCCTTCCTGATCTGTGGGAGGCAAGAGCATTCTTCGGGGCAGCCCTGCTGGGCGACCTGATCTATGTAGTAGGCGGACAGACCGATCCGAAGTCGACCGAAGCCCTCAACTCCGCCTGCGTTCTCAGTTTCCGGTCGGACGACGCCATGTGGTTGATGATAGAACCGCTCCCCGGTCCGGGACGAATCCTGCCGGTGGTGGCGGCACAGGACGGCGCGGTCTACGTCTTCGGTGGGTGCTCGCTGAGTCCCGGTCCGGACGGCAAGGCGGTCAGGAAGTACCTCTGGGACGGCTATTGCTATCGGCCCGGAAAGGGATGGAAGAAGGTAGCGGACCTTCCGTGGCCGGTGACCGCCGCTCCGAGCATCGCGCACGGTCCCTCGCACATCCTCGTCTTCGGCGGCGATGACGGCGCGCTCGTCGATCGCGTGCAGGAACTCAAGGACAAGCATCCCGGATTCAGCCGCCAGTTGATCGCTTACCATACCATTACAGACAGATGGGCCTGGATGGGAACGCTTCCGAAGGGGCTCGTCACGACAAACGCCGTCACCTGGGAGGGAAGCATCGTGATCCCCGGCGGGGAGGATCGTCCGGGCCACAGATCGGCGGAGGTGCTGAGCGCGAAGGGCATGAAGCCGGAGGGACACTTCTTCCCGCTCGATTACGGGGTCCTGATCGCCTACCTGCTCGGGATGGTGTGGATCGGGTTCATTATGGCCGGCCGTGAGGAGACGACGGACGACTTCTTCCTCGGCGGGCGGCGCGTGCCGTGGTGGGCGGCGGGGCTCAGCATCTTCGGCACTCAGCTCAGCGCGATCACGTTCATGGCGATACCGGCAAAGGTCTACGCCACGGACTGGGTCTACATCCTCGGGAACATGTGCATCGTGCTCGTGGCGCCGCTGGTCGTGTTCTTCTACCTCCCGTTCTTCCGGCGGCTCAATGTCACGACGGCCTATGAGTACCTGGAGAAGCGGTTCAGCCTTCCCGTGAGGCTCTTCGGGAGCGCGTCGTTCATCCTCTTCCAGTTGGGGCGGATGGGGATCGTGCTCTTCCTGCCGGCGATCGCGCTCTCGGCGGTGACGGGGATCGGCATCACGACCTGCATCCTCCTGATGGGCGTGCTGGCGACGATGTACACGGTCATGGGCGGAATCGAGGCGGTGATCTGGACCGACGTCGTGCAGGTGATCGTCCTGCTCGGCGGCGCGATCGTCAGCCTGATATGGATATTGGCCGAGTACGGCGGAGGGATCGGCGAGGCGTTCGCCGTGGCGCAGTCGGCCGACAAGTTCCACACCTTCAACTGGACCTGGGACATCACGACCGCGGCCGTCGGGGTCGTCGTCGTGGGCAACATATTCAGCAACCTCGTGCCGTACACCGCGGACCAGGCCGTGATCCAGCGCTACCTCACGACCAAGGATGAGAATGCGGCGAAGAAGTCGATCTGGCTCAACGCGTGGCTCTCGGTCCCGTCGGCGTTCATCTTCTTCGGCGTCGGGACGGCGCTCTGGCTCTTCTACCGCAGCCATCCCGGCCTGCTGAACCCGTCGCTCTCGACCGACGCGATCTTTCCGCTGTTCATCGCGATGGAGCTTCCGGCGGGGATCACGGGGCTCGTGGTTGCGGGACTCTTTGCGGCGGCGATGTCGACCTTGGACAGCAGCATGAACAGCGTGGCGACGGCGCTGGTCACCGATTTCTACCGCAGATTCAGGCCGAACGCTCCGGATCGGAGATGCCTCAACCTCGCGCGCTGGCTGACCGTGTTCCTCGGAGTCGCGGGAGTCGGGACGGCGCTCTGGATGGCGAACAGCGGAATCAAGTCGCTCTGGGACGCCTTCATAACGATCCTCGGGCTGACAGGCGGGGCGCTCGCGGGGATGTTCATCCTCGGGATCTTCACCCGGCGCGCGCACGGTACGGGAACGCTCATCGGCGCGATCGGCGGCGGATTCGTGCTCTACATGGTGCAGAGCCGCACGAGCGTCCACTTCTTCCTCTACGCGGCGGTGGGGATCGTCGCGTGTGTCGTGATCGGATACGCGGCGAGTCTCATCATCCCCGCGAAGAAGCGCGATCTCAGTGGGCTCACCATATACACAATCAATGACGGGAGGGGCGATCTCGGATCCTAAGAAAGCCCACAATGACAAACATGGATACAGGAGGATACAATGGCGGAGAAACGCAGTGAGATTCTCAAGAGATTTCGGGAGAAGATAGCATCAGGCAGGCCGATCATCGGGGGAGGCGCGGGCACGGGCATCAGCGCCAAGTTCGAGGAGGCAGGCGGCATTGACCTGATCGTCATCTACAACTCGGGCCGGTTCAGGATGGCGGGCCACGGCTCGCTCGCGGGCCTGATGCCCTATGGAGACGCGAACGGCATCGTCATGGAGATGGCGAACGAGGTCCTGCCCGTCGCGAGGAAGACACCGGTGCTGGCGGGGGTCTGCGGCACCGATCCGATGCGCCTCATGGACCATTTCCTCGCTGACGTGAAGGCGGTCGGTTTCGCGGGAGTACAGAACTTCCCGACCGTGGGGCTGATCGACGGCACTTTCAGGGCCAACCTCGAAGAGACGAACATGGGCTACTGCAAGGAAGTCGAGATGATCGGCATGGCCCACGACCTCGACCTCCTCACGACGCCCTACGTCTTCGACACGGAGGACGCGAAGAAGATGACGAACGCCGGCGCGGACATACTGGTCGCGCACATGGGGCTGACGACGGCAGGGTCGATCGGCGCATCCACCGCCAGGACGCTCGAGCAGTGTGTGCCGGTGATCGATGCGATTGTGGACACGGCGAAGGGCATAAGGGGCGACGTCATCGTCCTCTGTCACGGCGGGCCGATCGCCGAGCCTCCGGACGCGGAGTACATCCTCAGCCACTGCAAGGGCATCGACGGCTTCTACGGCGCAAGCTCGATGGAGAGGCTCCCGACCGAGCGCGCGATCAAGGAGCAGACGGAGAAGTTCACGCGGATCACCTTCAGGCGATAGGCTTCCTGCAGAACACACCGTCAGTCCTGAGTGCGCCGGTGAATGACGGCGTGTAACGAAGGACGGCTCGGTGGAGTAAGGCCGTCCTTCGTTACACGCCGTCATTCACCGGCGCACTCAGGACTGACGGTGGGGCTTACTAAGAAGGAGGGGAATGCAATGGCTAAGACGATCGCTCTCCTGGGAGCGCTGGACACCAAGGGCGCGGAGTACGGCTTCGTCAAGCAGGTGATCGAGTCCCGCGGACTGAGCACTCTGCTGATCGACGTGGGGGTCATCGATCCACCCGCCATCACGCCGGACATATCACGGACGGAGGTCGCTCAGGCGGCGGGCGCTGATATCGATGTCCTCGCCGCGAAGAGGGATCGGGGAGAGGCTGTGGCGGCGATGAGTCGTGGGGCGGCGATCCTGCTCCCGAAGTTGTACGCAGAGGGACGGTTCGACGGGATCCTCGCGCTGGGAGGCACCGGTGGGACGTCTGTCGCGTGCAATGCGATGCGCGCGCTCCCTCTCGGCGTGCCCAAGGTGATGGTATCCACGGTCGCGGGCACGGACGTCTCGGGGTACGTCGGCGTCAAGGACATCGTCATGATCCCGAGCATCGTGGACGTGTCCGGCATCAACAAGATCAGCCGGGAGGTCTTCGCACGGGCGGCGGGGGCGATCTGCGGCATGGTGCAGACGACCGTTCCCACAGGCGAGGACAGACCGCTGGTCGCCGCATCGATGTTCGGTAACACGACGCCGGTGGTCGAGGCGGCAAAGGCGATCGTCGAAGAGGCCGGCTACGAGGTGCTGGTATTCCACTGCACGGGAACCGGCGGCAGGACGATGGAGAGCCTGATCGAGGCGGGATTGATCTCCGGGGTGCTCGACATAACGACGACGGAGTGGGCCGACGAACTGGTGGGCGGCGTCTTCTCAGCCGGACCGACGAGACTCGAGGCCGCCGCGAAGATGGGCGTCCCGGCGATCGTCGTTCCCGGTTGCGTCGACATGGTGAACTTCTGGGCCCCTGAGACCGTCCCGGACAAGTTCACAGGCCGCACGTTTTACCCCCACAACCCGAACGTCACTCTCATGCGCACGAATGTCGATGAGAGCAGGCGGCTGGGCGAGATCATGGCGGAGAAGCTGAACATGAGCAAGGGGCCGGTCACCGTCCTGATCCCGCTCAAAGGTGTCAGCATGATCGACGCGCCCGACGGGCCCTTCTGGTGGCCGGAAGCGGATCAGGCGTTCAATGATGCGCTCAAGAAAAACTTGAGGCCCGACATCGCGGTGATCGAGATGGACAACAACATCAACGACCCGGAGTTCGCCGCGAAGTGCGCAGAAACTCTTCTCACAAGTATGAAAGGTTAGGCTCAGGTGTCAACTCACGCGGTTTTCGCTCTGTTAGCTCTCGCGCTGCTGCTCGGGAGTACGTGCTGTGCCAAACCGGATTCGCCGAAGCAGACGGTGGTCTGGCATGAGGGAGAAGGCGGCTACCATACCTACCGCATACCGGCGCTGATCGTGACGAAGGCGGGCACGCTCCTCGCGTTCTGCGAAGGACGGAGGAACAGCCGCTCGGATACGGGAGAGATCAATACGCTCCTGCGGCGCAGTCTCGATGGCGGCACGACTTGGGTGCCCGTGCAGTTGGTCGCTGCGGATGGGGCGAACACGTTCGGCAACCCATGCCCGGTGGTCGATCAATCGGACGGAACGATCTGGCTGCCTCTGACGAAGAACATCGGCGAGGATCACGAGAGCGAGATCAAGATGGGGACCGGCAAGGGCACGCGCACCGTCTGGATCTGCAAGAGCACCGACGATGGCGAGACGTGGAGCACACCGGTCGAGATCACCTCATCGACCAAGAAGCCGAACTGGGCCTGGTATGCGACCGGGCCGGGCGTCGGCATTCAACTCAAGAGCGGGCGGCTCGTGATCCCGTGCGACTACGCGCTCCTCGGGACGCGGGATTACGGCTCGCACGTGATCTACAGCGACGACAAGGGTCAGACGTGGAAGATCGGCGGCGATGTGTTCCCCAAGGTCAACGAGTCGCAGGTCGTCGAACTCGAGGACGGATCGCTGATGCTCAACATGCGAAGTTATCTGGGCCAATACTGTCGCACGGTGGCCGTCAGCAAGGACGGCGGGCTGACCTTCTCCGAGGGCAAGCCGGACCAGACGCTGGTGGAGCCGGTCTGCCAGGCGAGCTTCATCAGATACACGGAGAAGGCGGCACACGGGAAGAACCGGCTCTTGTTCGCCAACCCCGCGAGTCTCAGGCGAAACATGATGACGGTCAGGATGAGCTACGACGAGGGGAAGACTTGGCCGATCATGAAGCTTCTCGATCACCGCTGGGCGGCATACTCGTGCCTCACGGTGCTGCCGGACATGGAGATCGGGCTGCTCTATGAGTGCGGGGATGCTCACTCGAACCAGACGATCACATTCGCGCGCTTCGGGCTTGGGTGGCTGACGGACGGGAAAGACAGCATCAAGTGAAGAACCCCCGCTTCCACTACGGCTGGATAGTGCTCGGCATGGGCACGTTGGTGGTGTTCGGGTCGCTGGGATTGGGGCGCTTCGCGTACACCGTCGTGCTTCCCTCTATGCAAGCGGGGCTGGGCATGGACAATACGCAGGCGGGTGCGCTTGCCACCGCCAATCTGGTGGGCTACCTCGCGTCCTGCGTCATCGGCGGCGCGCTCGCCTCTCGGTTTGGTCCCCGCGTCGTCATCGCAAGCGGGCTCGCGCTGGCAGCCATCTCCATGGTGATGACGGGCTTCGCCGGGAGTTTCGTTTCCGCTCTGGTCTGGCGCTCTCTCACCGGCATCGGCAGCGGCGCCAGCAACGTACCGACACTGGGTCTGATGTGCTCGTGGTTCGCGCCACGCCGGCGGGGCCTCGCAGCGGGCGCGGCCGTGGCCGGATCGTCCATCGGGCTGATCGTCACCGGCCCGCTCGTTCCCCGCATCCTGACCGCGTACGGCGGCGACGGATGGCGCACGTGTTGGTTCATCTTCGGTGGAGTGACCTTGGTGCTGGCGGTGGGCGCCGCTGTGCTGTTGCGCAACCATCCCTCTGACGTTGGCCGAAAACCGGTTGGCGCCGGTCCCGACGAGCCGGTCACCTCCGGCCCGAGTGGAGCGCTGCGACTGGTCAACGTCTACAACAGGCCGATCGTCTGGCTTCTGGGCCTGGTCTACGTTGCCTTCGGTTTCTCATACATCATCTATATGACCTTCTTCACCAAGTGTCTGATTGCCGACGGTGGGTACACGCAGTCCCAGGCTGGGCGGCTGTTTATGATCATGGGCTGGTTCAGCCTGTTCTGCGGGATTATCTGGGGCTCCGTATCGGATATCATTGGCCGCAAGAGAGCTTTGGCCCTCGTCTACCTTGTCCACGCCGTCGCCTTCAGCCTGTTTCCCTTGTGGCCGGCGCCCACGGGCTTCTTCCTCTCAGCGGCTCTGTTCGGTCTTTCGGCATGGAGTATTCCTGGGATCATGGCGGCGACATGCGGTGACCTGCTCGGGCCGAGGCTCGCGCCGGCCGCCCTGGGGTTCATAACGCTCTTCTTCGGCATCGGCCAGGCTGCCGGACCGTTCGTGGCCGGGGCGATGGCCGACGCCGCCAAGTCGTTCTGGCCTGCGCTCTGGTTGTGCGCCGGTGTGGCCCTCGTGGGGGCCGTGGGCGCACTCCTCCTCCCATTGAAGCGCGACACCTGTCTGCCTCAATGAGTTGAATACGGACTACGGCTTGAGCCCGAAATGCTCGACGATCCTCTGCGCGGCATCGGACGGTGACAGTTCCGACGTGTCGAGGCTGAGCGACTCGCGGCCGGGGATCTCGGAAAAGAGATCGGAGAACCCCATGAGCCGCCGAAGCTTCTCCACCGACTTCAGCTTGTTGAAGCGTTGCCGATCCTCCAAGACGACCCTCTCCTCGATCACGGATACCGGTGCATGGAGCCGCACGAAGTATACTTCCCCGCCGGCCTCCTTCACAATTCCCTCGATGTCGTCGATGTATGGCTCATCAACCAGCGGAACGAAGACAAATGTGAAGATCAGGTCGAGATCGTGCTCGGCGGCGGTCTCGAACACGAGCATTCGCGTTCCGTTGACAATCTTCGAGTAGCCGGGCGTGGCGAAGGGAAAGAACTCTTCGCCGAAGTCGCACGTCATGTGATTGTGGAAGAGCTTGATGCCGGTGAGCTTCGAAAGCTCCTCCCCCACGGTCAGCTTCCCAACCGCCGGCGGCCCGTAGATGATGATGAGTTTCATGGGAAGTTCTCAGTCCTCAGTTGTCAGTTATCAGTCGTTCCATGTACACGTCGGTCAGTATATCAAATCGGTCGCTTTGTGCCCAGTCGGCGGTCTCCTCGTGGATGACGGTGAATCCCATGCGCTCAAAGATCGGGACGTTGCCGGTCTCTCTGATGGTGTAGAGCGAGAGATGCGTCAGCCCCAGGTCGCGGGCGGTCCCGGCGAGCGACTCAAGTATCGCTCGGGCGACTCCCCGACGCCGGTGGTCGGGATGGACCATCAGGCCGATGAAATGGAGCCGGCTTCCTTTGACGCCGTATTGCACCGTGCCGACGATCCGCCCCTTGATCTCCGCCACCAGACGAGTGAGCGCGGGCCGAGGGCTCCCGTCGCTCGGAGGACTCGCGACGAGTCGGTACGTCTCTCGCAGTGTCTCGGTCGCGAGTGCGGCGACTTCCTGCGCAGCCTCGATGTCCTCAGGGGTTGCGTGTCGGACTCGGATGGCAGTACTCAGGTCCATCGGCAATCAACCGAACAGTTGTGCAGCGACCTCGTCTCGCGATAGGCCGAGATGATCGGCGACGTCGCCCAAGATCGACGCCAGTGTGCCGACGCGCAGGGGACTGTGTTGAGGTATGGTAACGTAATGCTCGCCCTTCCTGGCGGTGACGAGGCGCGCATGGCTTCCGGTCTGGCGGATAATTGAATAGCCGAAGACGGAAAGCGCTTGGGCGAGTTCCTTCCCGGACACGTCTCGAGGCAGCCTCATGCTGCGATCACTTCCTCCTGCACGAAATGCAGGCGAATCACTCTCGGGCGCTTTCCTTCGTCGAAGTGGCAGCGAACGGCATCCCTCACCTGCTCATGAAGCCCCTGCATATCGTCCGCTTCGGTGAAGATCGACTCTCCGAGCGCACGGGCGGTGAATCCGCCTTCCGGCGCTTGCTCAACCACAAAGATAATCTCTTCCATATCCCGCCTCCGCTGACATTCCCTCTCAAGTGCATAGTACGCCGAAAAGAGGGCAATCCCTCCATTCCAACACTCCAGGACTCCATCACTCCATCTTTCCGCCGAACGTGAGCGTCGTCTCGCCTTCCCACTTCTCGTCGGGGAAGAGGGTGGGGCGTGTCTCGATCGTGCCGGTCTCGATGCAGACCATCCGCTGGTACTCATCATCGCCGAAGTCCGCCATGCGCTGGGACTTCTCGATCCAGGGATTCCAGACCACCACTTCGGGCATGTCAGTCTTCTCGATGGCGATCGTCCGGCCGTTGCCCTCATCCCTTAGGCGGAGGGCATCGGGCGTGTCGACGTAGATGCGATCAGTCTCCCCCGCGAACCGGATGGCTTCCCGCGTCTCGACCCATCTCTCCCAGTCCTTCAGGGCGTCGATGAGCGTGGCTCCATTAAGACCGCCGATTGCGACCTTGCCGATGTCCGCGACCGCGAAGTATGTGTGGAGCGCCGCCTGGAAATCGAACGGCAAGTCACCGGTATTGACCGCCTTCATGCCGACGGTGAGCGCATTCTCATCGAGAAAGACTCTCAGGCCGAGTACGAAGTCGTGCGGCCAGAGCGCGAACGATTCGGCGGACTGGGTGATCTCGAACTCCACGGCCACGATTCCGCTGACGAAGACCTCTGTGCGGATGAGATTCCAGGCGGTGGTTCGAACCAGACCGTGCTGGGGGAGCGGACCGCGTCCCCCGAACTGCGGGAAGATGACCGGGATGCCTCCCCGGATCGGCTTGTGCGCCGCCCACTGGGACTCGCGGCTGAGGAAGAACAACTCCTCGCCGGCGGGGTTCTTCCATGAGGTGACGTGCGCGCCGTGGAGGTAGACCTCCGCGCTCGACCCGGATGCGTGGGTCAGCACGACCTTCGGCAGGTCGCCATTCCCGGCGGCAATGGTGACGGCATTCGGGATCTGAAACTCGTTGTTCAGCATATCGATCATGGCTTGAATCCTCTCAAGAAGCAGTGTGAACGCCTGTTCCAGTATGTTCTTTACCCACAGCGGAATCCCTCTCACCGCAGGACACGCGAACATGCACGGCGAACGGTAGATCGACTACGGCTGTAGGGGCGTGCCTTGTGCCGCCCGGCACGCGGAGACGGGCGGCACAAGGCACGCCCCTACAGCCGTAGTCGAATGCACGGTAACCAATATGACGCCGACGAGACGCGAGTTCATGAAATCGATGGTGGGCCTCACGGGGGCGCTTGCACTGGGGGAGACGACATTGTCAGCAGAGCCAATGACGAAGAAGCCGAACGTCCTGTTCATCATGTGCGATCAACTGCGAGCCGACGCAATCGCCGCGCTCGGGAATCCGCACATCTACACGCCGAACTTCGACCGCCTGGTCAAGCGAGGGATCACGTTCACTCAGGCGTACTCCACCTGTCCGGTGTGCGTCCCGGCGAGGTATACGATCCGCACGGGATGCGAGCCGCCTACCACCGCCACCTATGACAACGGCGCGGAGAACCTCGTGCCCGGGCAGCCGGCGGAGATGGAGGCGCGCTGCGGGAAGTATCTCGCTCGCACGATGAAGGAGTTGGGATATCGGACGTTCCACGTGGGCAAGTCGCATACGCATCCGAGGTACGAGGACATCGGCTTCGACGTGCATCTGCGGAGTGAGGAGCTGTACAGCTCGCCTGAGGTGCGCGCGCAGGACGCCTATGCCGCGTTCATCGAGAAGGAGCACCCGGAATACGCGTGGGTCGAGGCGTTGATGGGCGAGCGCACGGAGATGTACTATCAGCCGCAGATGAGCCCGCTCCCGGCGGAACTCGGCGTCGAGGCGTGGGCGGCTGATCGGGCGGTCGAGCAGATTCAGGCGGGCGGAGATAAGCCGTACTTCGGGTTCGTGTCATTTGTCGGACCGCATCCTCCGTTCGCCCCGCCACAGCCGTTCAACCGCATGTACAATCCCGACCGCATGCCGAATCCGATCAGGGGCGACATCGCGATCGATCACATGGACGAGCAGATTCCATGGATGAACTACGTCATCTGGGCTGAGGACATCAACGATACTCAGGCGCGGACGCTCAAGGCGCGGTACTACGGCGAGATCACGTACATCGACCAGTGCGTCGGGCGGATTCTCGACGCGGTCGAGGCGAGCCCTCACGCCGACAACACGCTCATCTGCTTCTTCTCCGACCATGGCGATCACATCGGCGATCACAACGCCTTGCAGAAGGAGACGTTCTTCGAGGCGTTCGGCGAACGTGCCGTTCCTGGTCAGTTGGCCGAACCGCCTGCCGAAGGGATCGAAGCGCGAGGAACTCGTCTGCCTGACCGACCTCTTCGGGATCGCCACTCATGCCGCCGGACGCACGGAGGTCCGCGAGGGAGTCGATGTCCTGGGGATCGTGGAGGGGAAGTCGGAGCCGAGGGAGCACGTGATCGGCTATCACTGCCATCCGGAGACGCCCTGGTTCAGGATCATGGTGCGGGACAAGGAGTGGAAGTACATCTATATGACGAACGGCGGGCGCGAGCAGCTCTTCAATGTCAGGGAAGACCCGAACGAGCTTCATCAGCGCCTGACGGATCGGCCCGAGGTGGCGACCCGGCTCCGACAGGTCGCGGTCGAGGCGCTCTCGAAGCCGAACGCGGACCGCGCGCTCGATGGCCGTTCACTCCGAAGTGTCGACTACCGCAAGAGGCCCGCGACGAGGATCTACCAGTTCGACCGCTCGCACGGAGTCACCGGCTTCCCCGAGCATCCAGGCGATCTGCTGCACGACTAGGATCCCGCCTCTTCGCTGTCCCAGTTGCGCGCGCCTTTGACCGACTTGTAGAGGGAGAGAACCTTCACCGCCAGCTCCTTGTGTCGCTTGAGGACGCCCTCCTGCTTAGAGGCCACGTGGCGCACGTCCTCGGCAAGCTGGTTCAGGAGGTCGGTGTACTTGCGCACATCTTCGGGATGATTGTGGAGGAGCATCTTGATCTCCTCGGCGGCATTCGAGGCCATCTTCACGGACGGACCCTGCGGGACCTGCGCGCAGACGGCGATGACGTCGACCAGGAACTGCCGATACTCCTCCTCACGCTTATTCATCCGGGAGACCATGTAGAGCGCGTGGTCGAGAAGCTGGTCGAAGGCATGGGGATCGGCCTCGATCGACTCGGGACTGTCCTTGAGCGTGCCCTTGATGAAGTCGATGCAGCCGCACACGTCGCGGAACTTCGTGACACCTTCCTCGGCGGCCTCATCGGAGGAGACGAGTTGCAAACCCCGATAGGTCTCCTCGTAGCGCGCCTTGGGAAGCTCGATCGCGCCGCCGTCCTCGAACATGATCAAAGGCGGCTCATTGTGGCCGCGCTTCTCGATGTGCGCGTCGCCTCTTTCGACCGTCTCGATGACCTTCTCGACGTGCGGCGACGGCGGAAGCCACCGCTTGTTCACATCCAGGATCTCTTCAGGCGTCTTGCTCATGATTCCTCACTCCCCACTCTACACTCAACACTCGTCACTTGTACGTCTCCCAGCCCCAGGGCGGGTCGGCACTCAGATCGATCCCGAAGCCCTCGAACTCCTTACCCATGTCGCGGCCGAACATCGCCGAGAAGATGCCTGCGTAGGTCCTCATCCGCTCGGTCTTCGATGCGCGATGGAGCGGGTAGTCCATCTGCCTGACCGTCGCGAAGAAGTCGGGCCACATACGGTCGCCGTATTCAGTCCGAAGCTTCAGGAACACATCGTTCAGTATCCGAGTGAACAAGACACCCCACGGGTACTTTTCGGGATCGGGGTTCTTTCGACCTGCCGCCAGGTACGCCTTATGGGTTTCGTCCCACTGCTTGTGCTCCGGCAGCCAGAATTTCATCAGCGATTTCTTTGGAGACGAGCGTGCGCACGATGTCCTCCTGGACCGCGACTCCGAGCGCTTCATAGGTGCCGTCGCACTTGTAGTATGACTTGAAGCCGTGCGACATCTCCTCCGTACAGCCGGCGAAGCCGCGGACGTTACCTGTGCCGTACTGCTTCCACCTGTCGAGCGCTTCCGTCGTGTACCCGATCGTACCCATGCCGCTGATGCCGCCCCATCCGCGCTTGTGACCCGGAGGGTAGAACTCGATGGAGAACCTGAAGAGCGGATCCATTCCGTAGATGTCGCGCATCTCCCCATAGGCCTTCTCAAGGAACGCTGACAGCGTCTTCGCCTCCGCCGCGTATGCCTCCGGAGCGAACACGCAGATGTGCGCCGACTCGACCATCGTTCCCTTTGCCCCGAGCGCCTTCTCGTATGCCGCAAGCGATCCGATCGACTCGTAGCAGAGCGGCTGGTATTCCCCGGCATCGACAGGCGACAGACGGATGCCCGCCAGTTCGACGGAGCTGGAATACTCGGGAAGTGACTCGATCTCAAGGACGTGCTCCGATCCGGCGGCGAGCTTGACGGTGAAGTTATCGCGCTGCCAGAAGTAAGGGAGGCGCGTGCTGTCGAGGGTACGGCTCACGCCCGCCGGGATGCCGTCGATGCTGACCGCGAACTTGTCCGGGCCCTGGGAGCCGCCGGTCCAGACGACTGAGAGCTTCCGGCGGTCACCGCCGGCGTCGGTGAACTTGATGCAGATCGTCTTGACGCCGAGTTCGTTGAGGTACCTGGGGAACTTGAGGGCTTCGTCCCCGATCTGAACGGTCACCACCTCGTCTAGCACGGGCGGCCGCTCAGGTCTGGCGTCATCCCTGCGGATCTCCCAGGCCCCCTGGGCGACCGACGAACTGATGATGAGAAACAAACCCAGTACTGCACATGAGCGCATTGCGCTCCTCCTGTCATGGCATCGGACTCCATGCCTGTTTCTCATATGAGTCCGACACTCCTCGAGACCTTCAGGGCTTCACTGTGACCTCGCGGACGAGGATAGCTTTTCTGTGGCCGCTCTCAGTCGAGTGCTTGAAGTGCGAGTAGACGATCAGGAAGCTGTCCGGGCCGGTTGTGAGCAGGCCGGTGTATCCGCAAGTGTCGGCGCTGACACTATCGGAGGTGATAGGAACGATATCAAACGGGTCAGTCCACTTCTGGCCCTTGCCGTCCGTGCAGAAGCGCAATTGAACGCCCGGGCGGCCTGCCGCGAGCACAAGGACTCCGTTCTTCAGGCGCAGGAGCCTCGGGAGCACTCCGTTGGGTGTGAACGCCTTCGGTGTGGACCAAGTCTTGCCGTCGTCCTTCGATCGGCTGGAGTACATCGGGCCGACGCTCGAGTCGGTTGTGCGCATGACGCAGAGGAGCGATCCGTCCGCGAGCACCTCGTATGCCGGCTCGGTGTATCCGCCTCGCTTGTCGCCAATCGGATCGGCCTTCAGGTCGGGCTGATAGGTGATGCGTCCCTGAATCTTCCAACTGCGGCCTGAGTCGGTCGAGCGGTAGAAGAACACCCCGCCCTTATCCTCTATCGTCCCATCGTCGCGCACGTAGCGGCCCGGGTAGATCCCCGCGATGACCGAACCATCGGATACAACGTGCATATCGCCCCACCAGACGATCGGGAAGACGTCGCGCAGGCTGTACCTCAAGGCCTGTGGATCGTCGAGCGCCGCGTGTTCGATGCGCGGCTCGGTCGACCCCTTGGCAATCCGGCTGATTCGTATCGTACTGAGCTTGGGTGACAGGTCGCCGAGCCGATAGAGCCTCGTTCCCGGCTTGACCGGTTCGGGCAGCCGAAGGTTCTTGAGACCGTATGGCCTGGGGGTCGAGATTTCGATCCGATCGCCGTTCGGGAGCAGTAGGCCCGTGACGCCGAGCGGATCGGTGTGCGCCGTCCATGTCTTGCCGACATCGGATGAGACCATAGTCGGATTCGGCAAGCCATAGCTCTCCGCGGCATCGGTTGTCATGTTGTACTTGACGGCAATACTGCCATCCGCCCAGCGCGCGATCGATGGGAACTGGAAGAAGCCCCACTTGTACTCCTGGTCGGCCACCGCGATGACAACAGGCGCGTCGATGTCGACATGCACCGAAGGCTTGCCTCTGCGGACGTAGTCGGCTGAGTAAGCGCCATAGGCCTCGATCTTCTTCTCGTCCATCGTCGTCTCCGATCCGGTTGCCGTCGATCCGGCGATCATCAGAATTGCCAGCGGTATCAGGTAACGAACGTGCATCAGGTTCCTCCGTCAGAGCGGCTTCACGGTGACTTCGCGGACGAGGATAGCCTTCCTCGGGCCGCTCTCAGTCAGGTGCTTGAAGTGCGAATAGGCGATGAGAAAGCTGTCCGGGCCGGTCGCGAGCAGGCCGGTGTATCCGCATGTGTCGGCGCCCTTGCCGCCGGGAATGACCGGAACCATCTCGAATGGGTCGGTCCACTTGTCGCCCTTGCCGTCGATGCAGAAGCGCACCTGCACGCCCGGACGGCCGGATGCGAGCACCAGTACCCCGTTCTCCAGGCGCAGGAGTCTTGGGAGCACGCCGTTCGGGGCGATCACCCTCGGCTTGGACCAAGTCTTGCCGTCGTCCTTCGATCGGCTGGCGTACATCGGACCGACGCCATTGCCGTCATTCGTCCGCATGGCGCAGAGGACCGATCCATCGGCGAGAACCTCAGAGCCAGGTTCCGTGAAACCCTCGCGCTTGTCGCCCTTCGGATCAGCCGTCATGTCGGGCCGATACAGAATCCTTCCCTGAATCGCCCAACTCCGGCCACTATCGGTCGAACGGTAGAAGAAGACATGGCCTTTGGTGTCCATCGTACCGTCATCGAGCAGCCGGTAACCCGGGTAGATGCCGGCGAGGATCGACCCATCGGACGCCAGCCGCAGATCGCCCCACCAGATGATCGGGAAGACGTCCCGCACGCTGTACCTCAACGCTTGCGGATCGTTCACGACCGCGTGCTCGGTGACTGCACGGTCCGCTCCCTTTGCGAGTCGGCTGATGCGGATTGTTTGGAGCTTCGGCTGGAGGTCGGTCAAGCGATACGTGATGTACTTTGCGCCGCCGTAGGTGCTGCTGAAGACGCCGACCGGTTCCGGCAGCCGGAGGTCGGCCACGTTGTATGGCTTCGGGGTCACGACTTCTATCCGGTCGCCGTTCGGGAGGAGCAGACCGGAGTCGCCCGACTTGCCGTCGAAGGGAGTCCAAGTCTTGCCTCGGTCGCGCGAGATCATGGTCGGGCGGGGACTGCCGTAGCTCTCTGTGGCATCAGCGGCGGCATTGTAGGTCACGCAGATCGTGCCGTCCGCCCATTCGCATATTGCCGGGAACTGATACCATCCGTTTTTCGCCGGGGTATCGGACTTGGCGATTACCTGTGGCTCCGCGAATTCGACCGAAACCGACGGCTTGCCCTTGCGGACATAGTCGGCTGAGTAAGCGTCATATGCCTCGATCTTGTTGTCCATCGTCGTCTCCGATCCGGCTGAGGGCAGTCCGATCATCACAATGGCCGGTAGTATCAGGCAGCAAATGTGCATTGTTTCTCCATGTCAGAGCGGCTTCACGGTGACCTCACGGAGCTTGATCGCCTTGACGAGTTGGCCGTCATCGGCGGGATGCTTGAAGTGCGAGTAGGCGATCAGGAAGCTGTCCGGTCCGGTCGCGAGCAGACTCGTGTATCCGCATGTGTCTACATGGGGGTCCTTCTGGACCACCGGGACCATCTCGAACGGGTCGGTCCACTTGTCGCCCTTCCCGTCGGTGCAGAACCGCAGTTGGACACCCGGGCGGCCGGACGCGAGCACCAGTACGCCGTTCTCCAGGCGCAGGAGTTTCGGGAGGACGCCGTTCGGGGCGATCACTTTCGGCGCGGACCAGGTCCGGCCCATATCGGTCGAGCGGCTGGAGTACATCGGGCCGATGCCGACGCCGTCGGTCGTGCGGATGACGCAGAGGAGCGATCCGTCGGCCAGGACTTCGAAGGTCGGCTCACCGAATCCATCGCGCTTGTCGCCCTTCGGGTCCGCCCTGAGGTCGGGTTCGTAGAGGATGCGCCCCTGGAGCTTCCAACTGCGCCCATAGTCGGTCGAGCGGTAGAAGAAGATGTGCTTCCGCGGGTCCATGGTGCCGTCCTCGTAGAGACACGATCCGGGGTAGATGCCGGCGAGGATCGAACCGTCGGTGGCCAGGTGCAGATCGCCCCACCAGATGATCGGGAAGACGTCCCTGAGGCTGTATCTCAGCGATTGCGGATCGTCGACGACGGCATGCTCGGTCACGGCGTCCTCCGAGCCCTTCCGCAGACGCTTGATGCGGATCGTCTGCAACTTCGGCGAAAGGTCGGTCACGCGATACATGATGTATTTCATCCCGCCGTAGCTGCTGGTGATAACCCCGATCGGCTCAGGGAGCTTCAGGTCCGTGACCTTATAGGGCTTCGGGGTCAGGACGCCGATTCGGTCACCGTTCGGGAGGAGCAGACCGGATGCGCCCCACTTGCCGGTGTGCAGCGTCCAGGACTTGCCCCGATCGCGCGAGGTCATCACGGGCCGGGGAGTGCCGTAGCTCTCGGCGGCGTCAGCGGCCGCGCTGTACGTGAGACAGAACGTGCCGTCCGCCCACGCGCCGAGAGAGGGAAACTGATACCATCCCCACTTCTCCGGCTTGTCGGACTTCGCGACGATCTGCGGCTCGGCGAAGTCCACTCTCACCGCTGACTTGCCCTTGTACTCGGTCGAGAGCGCGCCGTATGCCTCGATCTTCTTCTCGCTCATGGTTGCCTCCGAGTTGGCAGGAAATATGACCAAGCCTGCAATGACCAGCGTCATCAGCATCATTGACGACCTACATCGAATGTTGACGAGCCGTGGGGTTTCCATGAGGTAAGAATAGCAGTGAGGGCTATCGATGGTCAAGCAGATGCCCGCCGGGGTGGGATGAGAAACCACCGTCAGTCCTGAGTTCGCCGGTGAATGACGGCGTGTAACGAAGGACGGCTCTGTACTACAAGGCCGTCCTTCGTTACACGCCGTCATTCACCGGCGAACTCAGGACTGACGGTGTGGGCCATCCGGGAAGCATAGTGAAGAATCCGGCTGGGCGTCTACTGCCGGCCCGCACGTCGCCCGGCGAGTATTCGGTCCAGATCGCCGAGGATCCGCTTGCGGAACCGGAGCGCGTCCGGCGTCACTTCGAGGAGTTCGTCATCGCCGATGAACGAGAGCGCCTGCTCCAGCGTGTAGATCCTTGGCGGTGTGATCATCACGGTCGCGTCTTCGGTCGAGGAGCGCATGTTGGTCTGTTTCTTCGCCTTGCAGACGTTCACGACCATATCGCCCGGCCGGGAGTTCTCGCCGACGACCTGGCCCTCGTAGACCTCGTCGCCCGGCGCGGTGAAGAACGCCGCCCGATCCTGGAGAGTGGCGATCGTGTAACTGGTCGCGCGACCGGTTTCCTTCGAGACGAGGCTGCCACGGGTCCGCAGGACGATGTCGCCCCGGTGCGCGCCGTAGTACTTGAAGGTGTGCGACATCAGGCCGAGGCCCTTCGTCCACGTCAGGAAGTCCGTGCGGAATCCGATCAGTCCGCGAGTCGGCACATCGAAGACCAGGCGGTTGATGCCGACCTCGTCCTTGGTCATGTGGGTACACTCGCCCTTGCGGCGGGCGACCTCTTCCATGATCGTGCCAAGCGAATCGTCGTTGACGTCGATGATCAGCTCCTCGATCGGTTCGCAGAGCACGTGATCGATCGTCTTGGTGATCGCTCGCGGCTTGCTGACGGATACTTCGAAGCCCTCGCGCCGCATCGTTTCGAGCAGGATGGCAAGCTGGAGTTCGCCTCGTCCGGAGACATTGAGCGTGTCCGGCCTGTCGGTCGGCTCGACTCGCAGGCTGATATTGACCTTGGTTTCGCGATCGAGGCGGTTGGCGATGCTGCGCATCGTCACCCACTTGCCGCTCCGTCCGGCCCACGGGCTGTCGTTCACGATGAAGTCCATCGAGACGGTCGGCTCGTCGATGTGAATCGGGTCGAGCGCCTCGGGGTTGTTGATATCAGCGATGGTCTCGCCGATATCGACGTGGTCGTAGCCGCTGAGCAGGACGATCTCGCCCGCCGACGCCTCCTCCACTTCGACCCGCTTGAGGCCGTCGTAGATGAACACTCTGGTCACAGAGAACGTATCAATTGTGCCGTCGCGCTTCATGATGGCGACCGTTTCCGCTCGCCGTACCGTGCCTCTGAGGATCTTGCCGCCGAACATCCGACCGAGGTGGTCGTCGTAATCGAGGCTCGTCACCTGCAACTGGAACGGCATCCCCAACTCGGCGGTGGGAGGCGGCACATGCTTCATGATCATCTTGAACAGCGGGTCGATGTCCTTGGGCTTATCGGCCGGATCGTCGATGGCATAGCCGTCGGTTGCGGAGGCAAATATGTACGGGAAATCGAGCTGGTCCTCGTGGCATCCGAGTTCGATGAAGAGATCAAGCACTTCGTCGACGACCTCCCATGGGCGCGCGCCGGGCCGGTCGATCTTGTTGATGACGACGATTGGCTTCAGCTTCTGCTCGAGCGCCTTCTTGAGCACGAACCGGGTCTGCGGCATCGGGCCTTCGCAGGCATCGACCAGCAGCAGGACGCCATCGACCGATCGGAGGATGCGCTCGACCTCGCCGCCGAAGTCGGAGTGGCCGGGCGTGTCTACGATGTTGATCTTCACGCCGTGGTAGTGGACGGCCGTGACCTTCGAGAGGATCGTTATGCCCTTCTCGCGCTCCAGGTCGTTCGAGTCCATCACGCGCTCGGCGACGATCTGGTTGAGGCGGAACGTGCCGCTCTGGCGCAGGATGACGTCAACGAGCGTCGTCTTCCCGTGGTCGACGTGTGCGATGATGGCGATATTGCGCATGTCCTCGCGGACTTGTGTTCTCGGTTCTGCAATCATAGTCAGTCGTCAGTTCTCAGCTATCAGTCAAACCGTCCCGACGACGGGAGTCGTCGGGGAGTACAAACGCGAAAACGGCCAAAGCTCCTCGCGGAACCTGGCCGCTGGTCTTAATCTTATCTTCCATCATTATAACGGATCCGAACTGGTTTTGTCAAGCTCTGTTCGCGATTGCTCGTGGCCACTCACGGATCAGCCAGGCGAGTGTCATAGCAACCAGCGAATGACTTGGATCAGACCGATCACGGCTAGCGCGGCAGAGAGAGTCCAAAGAAGCATACATCCGATGGGAAAGATGCGATCGCGAAGCTTGCGAGCAGGTCGCGTCACCCATTCTGCCCTGGACTTCGTGCCATACCGCGGGTATTCCCCGTACTTGCGCATCGATTCCTGCTGGAGGCTCAAGAGCCGCTGTCGCGGGAACTCCGGCAACTGATCGATATCGCCTCGAAACTTCAGCATCCGAAGTATGAACGTGGGGTCTTTGTGCACGGAACCTTCGAACGCAGCAACCGCTTCCTGCATCTCAGGGTTCTTGTGTTCCTCGAGGTACCAGTAGCGCCCGGCCATCTCGGGGAACTGCAGCCTCCAGAGTATCTCCGCGAGCATAGATCTCAACGACAGGTCGTTCGGATTGGCAGCGATCAGTCCGTGCAGCCGGTCCCGCGCCTTGCCAAGTCGCCCGCTCTCGATATCCGTTCTGACCCTATGCAGTGGAGACCGATGATTCACTGGCCCACCTTTGTCATCTGCTGGAACAGCTCGAGCCAGCCGACCATGAATGCGTCCGACCAGGAGCCGGACTTGCGGCATTCCTCGATCGTCTTGCCCCAGTAGAAGCCGATCCATCCGGCGGAGTCCTTCTCGGACTTGGCGAGGAACTCCCGAAGCTCGTCGACCGAGCAGTGCATCGGGAACGTCTCCTCGATGACGACCGGCTTCCCGATGGCGAACGCCTTGAGTATGTCGGACGACTCCTGGAGCTTGGGACTCTCGGGGTAGATATGCACGCAGAGGAAATCGACCTCAGGGGCGACCGTCTTTGGCGCGAAACCGGACTCGGGATCGTCAGTCGGCTTCCAGGGCAGCAGGCCAACCGTGATGAGATGCCGCTTGTCGTGCTTCCGGATCGCCAACCGCATCGCCCTCAGCCAGTGACGGGAGATATCGGTCCGCTTGCGATCGCCCTGATCGAGGGAGATGAACTGAACGTAGTAGTAGACCTCGGCGAATGGCCCGGCGAGCCAGTCCTCACGGCGGCCCGACGGGACGACCGGCTCGTTCATGATGTCGTAGCAGAACACCCCTGGATGATCGGCGCATCGAGCCGCAACGCTCTCCCAGAATGTGGCCTGCGCGCGCCACCGATCCTTCTCGGAGAGCTTGTCGTACCAGTCGGGGATATGCTCCTTCTTGTAGCACGCGAGGCCGGTGATGTCGAGGTACAGGCCGAGACTCTCCGCATGAGAGACGAGGCGTTCGAGCCGGTCGAGCGCCTTCCGGTTCGGCTTGCTCGCAGTATCCATCAACCGCCCGAACTGCAGGTGAATGCGCACAACGTTCGCCCCGAGTGCCTTCATCTCGGCGAAGTCTTCCTGCACGGTGGGCCATTCGGTCTCCCAGTAGTCCTCCAGCATCCGGCCGTTCGAGTCGCGGTCGTAGTTGAAGCCACGGGGTGCAAACGGCTTGCCCGATGAGGCGAGGGAAAACGACTTCCCGTCCGTCCCAACCTTGACCCAATCGAGCTTCGGTGTCTCCGAATGAGCGACGCCACCGACCAGAAGCGCCAAAAGCACAAGAATCACGGCATGTCCGTCCATGAGTCCAGAATAGCAGCGGTCCGGGCGGCTGTCAATCAGTGTTTGCGGGAGAAAGCAGACAGGCCCGGCGGACGCCGCCGGGCCTGTCTCGTGAAGAGCTTACTTCGAGGGCTGCAGGATTCCGAGTTGGAAGCCGACGTATTCCGCATCGGCAAGCAACTTGCAGCACGCCGGGTTCTCGAACGTTGCGGCTATACCCGTGCCGTTTCCAGTCGGATTTGGTCGCGCAGGCGAGACACCGATGCAGGCATCCATGACCTCCATCTCGAAGTCGCCAAGGATCGCGGCGGCCGCAACAAGGTCGGGAGGATCCATGTCCAGGGCATCCTGGATCGCATCGAGTTTGGCCTGCAGGATCGGATAGAGCACCTCATCCGAAACCAGCGGGACTTCGTCCAGGCCGAACGGTATCTCGTGGAACAGTTCCAGTAGATCCTTCATGCTCTGGATAGTTGCGTCCACCTGCCAGGTCCAAACCTCCGTATGGACGAAGGAAGGAAGATTCGGGCCGGGGCCGTCGTCGTCGAATAAGGCCCCTGTCCCGTAGACGATGGTCAGCGTCCACGTCGTTCCCGGCACCTCATACATCAACGGCCACCAGAGGCGGATGTTCGGTGTGCCCTGCAGGCAGATTGTGCCCGAGGGGAAGACGTCCGCACACTGGATGATCGATGGATGCTCCTTGCAGAGGAGCACGTTCTTGATCTCGTAGTCAACACCCAACTGGGCTGCGCTTACGAAGTTGGCCCAGGCGTCGCCGGGAACGATCGCGAACACGCCGGCCATCGACGATATCACGTCTGCGCCCGTCCCATTGTAGCCCTGGTACGATGTGTTCACGCCCCCCGGAGACTGGAACGCCTGGTAGACCAACTGCGGTCCGATGATCACCGTTTCCTCAGTGGTGTCGGTCACAGGGACGGTGCCGACGACGCCGGTCACAGTGACCGAGTTGGTAAGGACCGTCGGGTCGGTAGGCAGCACAGTACGGCTCTCGGTGAACACCACGCATTCGCCGAACGGTATGATCGGGCTGCCTCCGTTCGCTGTGAGGAAGTCGGCGATAATGTCGCCGAGATGCGAATCGACCACGCTGGTCACCGTCACGGGAAGCGTTCCGCAGTTGCAGACGGTGTACGTGTAGGTTATCAGATCGCCGACTGCGGCCGTAGCGCGGTCGGCGACCTTTGCTATACTCACGCACGGGCCCGGGACGATCGTAATGTCCCAGTTGTCTGTTGCTTCCACAAGTGTGGCCCCGTTGTGGGCGTCCACCGTAACGATGTTCCCAATCGGACTCGTATCCGTGTCCAGCACCGTGCGGGTCTTGGTGAATGTCGTACACGCGCCGCCGAGAAGGGTCGCGCCGCCATTCGCCGTTGTGAAGTCGGTAGTCAGAGGTCCCAGTAGTGTGTCGGACACGCTGTCCACCGTGAGTGTCGCCGTCCCGCAGTTGCAGACCACGAACGTGTAGGTCACCACATCGTCAACCGATGCAATGATGTGGTCGGCGGTCTTCACTATGTCCACGCAAACGGTTGGTGTAGTCGGCACGATGTCCACGCTCGCGGATGCGCTGTCCGTCGCGGTGCCTGTGGTGTCATGGACGTTGACGGTAACCGTGTTGTCGAGCGGATCAGCGTCGGCGCCCGTCACCAGGTGATTCACGGTGAACACCGAGCATCCTCCGACTGGAATCGTCGCGCCCCCGTTCGCCGCCGTGAACGTGCCGGTCAGGGTGCCAATAGGCACGTCGACCACGCTGTCCACCGTGATCGTCGTCGGTCCGCAGTTGCAGATGGTGTACGTGTAGATGATCGTATCACCGATGGCGGCCGAGGGGCGGTTCGCGTCCTTCAGGATGCTGACGCAGGGGTGGCTCGGCACGCAGATGCTGTTGACGAACTCCGAGCCGCTGATCGTCACATGGGCAGTCCTGGCCAGCGCCCGGCCCTGAAGTGTGCCGCCATCGAGCGTAACACTCGCGAGCGCCATGATATTGCCTACGAAGTCAGTGCCTGAGAAAATGGTCGCGGATGAGCCGACCTGCCAGAAGACGTTGCAGGGCGATGCACCGTTGATCAGAGTTACGCTGGCGCCTGTGGCGGTGGTCAGAGTGCTGCCGATCTGGAAGATCCAGCACGCGTTCGGATCGCCCTGGGCGTCCAGAGTCAGATTGCCGGTAAGTGCTGCCGACGTCGAGAAGAAGTAGACCCCGGGAAGAAGCGGGTTCCCCGCATTGTATGTGCCCAGATCGATGCCGGTGAGAACCCCGGTGGTCGCAGCGCCAGCCGCGGCATTGTAAGCGGCGGTCAGATCGACTTGTGCCTGTGCGGTCACTGCATTGGAGGTGGTGTACAGCGTGCCCACGACAACCCCGGGTGGGAATCCCACGACCGCGGGGATGGGAGAACTGCCCACGTCGCCCTGTACGACAGTACCAGGGACGGAGTTTGTAACGCCGCTGCCACCGAGCAGTGCAAAGTCAGCCGCTGTCCCAAGATTGACGCAAGCGGCGTGTGCATTCACCGGCAGCAGCAGGAGAACCAGGAGTACTACCAGTGGTAGAACATGTTGCCCTTTCAAAGTAATCCCTCCTCATGCGAAAATGCTGGCATGGCTCATGTGGCCGGTCTATCGGCGCATTATGCCATGCTCGGCTGGATACGGGCCGCAGTGTTGCACGACCCGATAATAACTGTATCCGCGACGGGTCTCATCTAAACATATAACACTATGTCACAGGTCAACTCGGGTATCACTAGCACAAGCGCAAATACTGGAGGCGCTCACTTGGAGAGAGATCGCTCGGACAGGCTGCCTCCCGCCTCAAAGGAATCCGCACCGCCTGCGACTAACAATCCATCATATCCGGAACAGGGAGGCTGATTGTTGAGACGATTCTTACCGATAACCGTTCTGATGCTGATCTGCAGTGCCGCGATGGCGGCTCAGACGTATACTTATGTCGATCTGGTCAACCGACTGACCGACCTGGAGGGCCTCTCGGTCCTTCCGGCGAAGGGCGAGACCTGCACGCAGTGGTCGAGCTACGACCGCGCAAGTTACTACGACGAGAAGACCGGCAAGTACGTGGGCTGGGATGCCAACGGTGACGGCGGTGGAGTCATTCGTGCTGAGGGCGACGGCTCCCTGGTGGCGGAGATGAAAGGCCCGGGGTGCATCTGGCGCATCTGGTCCGCTCTCGCGCAGGAGGGACACGTCAAGATATACCTCGATGGCGCGACCGAGCCCGCAGTCGATCTGCCGTTCGCGGGCTATTTCGATCGAAAGAACGAACCGTTCGTCTTTCCCTCGCTCGTGCACATAGTGGCGAAGGGCTGCAACAATTACACGCCGATCCCGTACCAGAAGTCATGCCGCATCACGATGGACAAGGGGTGGGGGGCGTACTACCAGTTCGTCTATACGACTTTTCCCGAGAAGATCAAAGTGCCGACTTTCACCCGCGATCTTTCCGCAGAGGAACACGCCGCTCTCGCGAAGGCCGACCGCTTCCTCCGCATCAAACTCGGCACTGATCCCGCCGGACGGCGCACCGATCAGATCGTCGAAACCAGGCGCGTCTCGATCGCTCCCGGCAAGAAGGTGACTGTGGCCGACATCACAGGCAAGCGCGCGATCACCGGCATGCGGGTGAAGGTCGATCCCTCGCTGCTCACAGGTGAGGCGGATGCCCTGCGCGACGTTTCGCTCTCGATCAACTGGGACGGCGAGAAGTCGCCGAGCGTCTGGTCGCCTCTGGGCGACTTCTTCGGCACGGGTCCCGGGTTCAACAAGTACAAGTCGCTGCCACTGGGTGTCACCGACGAGGGTATGTACTCGTACTGGTACATGCCGTTCGCGGAGAAGGCCGTTGTGCGGCTTTCGAACGACGGCAATGCTGCATTCACCGGCGACGTCAGCATCACCCATGCGCCGGTCAGAAAGGCAATCGACTCGCTCGGCCGATTCCACGCGAAGTGGCACCGGGACGCGTTCCTCCCAACCGAGCCGGAACGATGGATCGACTGGCCGATCGTGAAGACCGAGGGCGCGGGCCGATTCCTCGGCGTCAACCTCGAGGTCTGGAACCCGCGAGGCGGATGGTGGGGTGAGGGCGACGAGAAGTGGTTCGTCGACGGTGAGAAGTTCCCCTCGACGATCGGCACCGGCTCGGAGGACTACTTCGGGTACGCGTGGTGCGATCCGACCCTGTTCCAAAACGCCTACCACAACCAGACGAGGGTGAACGGCAACGTCGGCCACGTCGCCGTCAACCGCTGGCACATAGCAGACAACATCCCGTTCGCGAAGTCGTTCGAGGGCGATATCGAGAAGTACTACGCGAACGCCCGCCCGACGCTTTATGCCGCCACCGCCTACTGGTATCTCGATCGCAACGGCGCCGATCCGTACAGGGCCGTACCGCTGAAGGATCGCCGGTACTTCGTCCAGCCCAGGGTCGTCAGCAAGCCGGGCGTCATCGAGGGCGAGGCGCTCAACGTCTTGGGCAAGACCGGCGGTGATACCCAGCGTCAGGACCTCGCGCCGTTCATCGGTGGAAGCTGGAGCGGAGAGGCCCACCTCTGGTGGACTCAGGCCAAGCCCGGCGACAAGCTCGACCTCGAGATTCCGGTGCAGAAGTCGGGCAGTTATGACCTTATCGTTCGCATGACCAAGGCCGCGGATTACGGCATTGTTCAGATCTATCTCGACGGGCAGAAGGTCGGCGGACCGTTCGATCTCTACAATGACGGCGTGGTCGCGACCGGCGAGATCTCGCTGGGTAAGATGGACCTGTCGAAGGGTAACCACAAGCTGACCGTCGAGATCGTCGGTGCGAACGACAGGGCGATCAAGGCCTACATGTTCGGCCTCGACTACATCAAGCTGGCTGCCACAAAGTAGCGCACTGTGTAGGAGGGATCTTCCGGGATGGTTCGTGCCCGGTAATCCCGAATGCCGTCGGTTCGGGATTACCGGGCACGAACCATCCCGGAAAATCCCTCCTACAAATGACATAGAGGTAACAAACATGCAATACCGCGATTTGGGAAAGACCGGGCTGAAGGTTTCCGCGCTCGCACAGGGGTGCATGCGATTCCCCGAGGACAAGCCGGAAGTGGGGGAGGAGATCGTCGATTCCGCGATCGCTGCCGGGATCAACTACTTCGAGACCGCGCGACTCTATATCAACGGCAAGTGCCAGCAGCTCACCGGGCTCGGCCTCAAAGGACGAAGCCGCGGGCTGATCGTCTCGGGCAAGGCGGGGATCAACGCCGAGACAACCGCCGAGAGCTATCGCAAGGAGATCGACCTCCAGATGGAATGCCTCGGCGTCGACTACCTCGAGTTCTGGCAGGTCGGCTGGATCTCGCTTGACAAGCTCCCATTCCTGACAAAGAAGGGCGGCCCCCTCGAGGCGCTCGACCGGGCGCGGACCGAGGGGATCATTGGCCACATCGGATTCACCGGCCACGACAAACCCGAGAACTTCATCAAGCTCATCGAGACCGGGCTGTTCGAGAGCCTGACCATCCCGTACAGCATCCTCGACCGCGCCTATGCCGGCACCATCAAGCGCGCCGGTGAGCTGGGAGTCGGTGTGATCGCAATGTGCCCGGTCGCGGGAGGGATGCTCGCCAGCCCGTCGCCGCAGATCCAGCAGCTCATCCCCGGCGGCGCGAAGACGACCGCCGCCGCCGCGCTCCAATTCGTGCTCGCCAATCCCGACGTGAGCTGCGCCTGCTCAGGGATGAACACGATGGAGATGCTTCGGGAGAACATCGAGACCGTGAACTCGTTCCAAGGGCTCGGGTCGGATGACTTCGCGCGCATGGACGCGATCCTCGATGAGTTCTCATCGCTCGGGAAGCAGTTCTGCACGGCGTGCGGATACTGCAAGGACTGCCCGACGGGAGTCGATATCCCCGGCAACTTCGGCCTCTACAACACGGCGAACGTCTACGGCCTCACGGACTACGCGCGGGCCCAGTACGCCGCGATGGAGGCCGGCAAGCGCGCGGATGCATGCGTCCGATGCGGCGAGTGCGAGCCGAAGTGCCCGAACACGCTCCCGATCATGGACCAGCTTGCCGAAGTGGCCGAGTGTCTTGGGTGACGCGCACGCAACCCATTGAACTGTAGGGGCGAAGCATTGGCCCATCGGACAGCAACCAGATCTGGGACAACATGCCAATGCTTCGCCCCGCATGTGGAGTGACGGATGGCTGCGGAATCGAAGCGAATTCTCTTTCTGGATGACAGCCCGGCCCGCGCGCGGGCGTTCCTCCGAGAGCATCCGGATGCGGTTTGGGTGAAGACGGCCGCTCAGTGCGTCGAGCGACTCGGGGAGACTTGGGACGAGGTGGACCTCGACTACGACCTCGGATGGGGCGTTCGGACCGATCCCGAGGTCGAGGAGTCGGGGATGGGCGTAGTCAACTGGATTGTGAGGCACAAGCCGGAGCACGTGCGCAACACGGCGTTCATCGTCCATTCGCACAGTCGGAATGCAGCAGGCCGGATGGTTGATGAACTGCAGGCCGCGGGATACTATGCCATCCGCCGCCCGTTCGATCAGGCATCAGGGGACTAGGTGGGCATGTAGTGGCCGTGCCTCCGTGCCGGCCATGCCGTGTTGCAGGCCGGCACGGAGGCACGGCCACTACGGTCGAGATGAGTAGGAGCTTGATATGGAATACGTTCGACTAGGCAACGCGGGGATCGAGGTGTCGCGCCTCGGGCTGGGGTGCATGGATTTCCCGGTGCGACTCGGCGAGGCCGAGTCCGCCAGACTCGTGGGCCGAGCGATGGAGATGGGAATCAACCTCCTCGACACCGCTGATACATACGACGACGGTCAGAGCGAGGAGATCCTCGGCAAGATCATCAAGGGCAAACGCGACCGGATCATCCTCGCAACCAAGTTCTGGGCCGTAATGTACAAGCGCCCGAACGGCGGAGGATGCTCGCGGGTCCACATCATGCAGGCGGTCGAGGACAGCCTCCGACGCCTCCAAACCGACCACATCGACCTCTATCAGCTCCACCATCCCGACATCAACACGCCGGTCGAGGAGGTCCTCTCCACGCTCGATGTGCTCGTCAAGCAGGGGAAGATCCGGTATATCGGTGTCTCGAACCACTACGCCTGGCAGATGGCGCACATGCTCGGGGTCAGCGCCCTCCACAACTGGGAGCCGCTCGTCTCGATCCAGTGCCGGTACAACATCATCGACCGCGTGATCGAGAACGAGACCGTCCCGTTCTGCGAGCGGTTCAACATCGCCACATTGATCTACGGGCCGCTCAACGGAGGCATCCTCGCGGGCAAGCTGCACAAGGGCGAGCCGCCGCCCGAGGGATCGCGCCTCCAGAAAGCTCGGAGCTACCAGGACAAACTGACCGAAGACGCATGGCATCTCCTGGACGAGCTTCGAGGGATCGCTGAGAAGAACAATGTCGGGATGAACCAGCTTGCGTTCCTGTGGCTGCTCTCGAAGCGCGTTGTGACCACGATCCTGGTCGGTGGCAGTAAGCCTGAGCACTTCGAGCCGATCTACGGCGTGGGCGACTTGAAGATCGATCCGGCGGACCTGGCGCGGATCGACGAACTCTCGGACAACTGGAGATACGGCCCGTTCCACAACCAGCGCGTGACCCACGGCGCGCCGCTCGCGGAGAACTGGTGGTAGGGGGAGGGGAGTATGGGAGTGCGGGAGTCTACTCCCATACCCCCATACTCCCATACTCTCCCTACCCCCGCTCGATCGTCTGAGTCCGCTCCGGGCCGACGCTGATGAATTCGACCGGGACCCCGACCAGCGCTTCCACATGCTTCACGTATGCCTGCGCGTTCGCCGGGAGGTCCGCAAACCGCCTGATGTCCGAGATCTCCTCCTGCCAGCCGGGGACTTCATCGTAGACCGGTACGCACTCGGTGATCGAGTCCCAATCCCCGGGCAAGTCCGCGCTCACGACGCCGTCGCATCGGTACGCCTTGCAGATTCTCAGCTTATCGATCCCGCCAAGAACGTCCAGCAGAGTCAGCGAGAGGCCGGTCATGCCGTTCACCATCGCCGAATACCGGATGGCGACGACATCGAGCCAGCCGCATCGTCTCGGGCGGCCGGTCGTCGTGCCGTACTCGTGTCCGCGCTCGCGGATGTAGTTGCCGGTCTCGTCGAGCAGTTCGGTCGGAAAAACTCCCGCTCCGACTCGGGTCGTGTATGCCTTCGCTACGCCGATGATGCGCTCGATCGACCTCGGACCGACGCCGGTTCCGATGCATGCGCCGCCTGCACCGGTGTGCGATGACGTCACGAACGGGTACGTGCCGTAGTCGATGTCGAGCAGCGTGCCCTGCGCGGCCTCGAAGAGCAGCTTCTTCCCCTCAGAGGCGGCTCTGGCCACCATGTAGTCGGTGTCCGCGACGAAGGGCTTGATGCGCGCCGCATAGGCCGAGTACTCCTCGTAGATCGCCGACTCCGACAGCGGCTCAGCGCCGTAGACCTTCTCCAGCAGCGCATTCTTGAACGCCATGTTCTCCGCCAGTCGCACTCTGAACCGGTCGGGATCGACCAGGTCGGCGACTCGGATCCCGATACGCGACGCCTTGTCGGCATAGACCGGGCCGATGCCTCGTGCCGTCGTGCCGATGGCCTTCCCGCCCTTGCGCTGTTCCTCCAGGAGGTCGAGGACCGGGTGATACGGCATGATGACGTGCGCATTCCGGCTGATCTTCAGCTTGTCGACAACGATCCCGCGGCCTATCAGCCCGTCCAACTCGCCGACGAGCACCTTGGGGTCGATGACCACGCCGTCCGACACGACGGGGATAACGTCGGGGTATAGGATCGCGCAGGGGACGATGTGGAACTTGAACGTCTCCGAGCCGACCACCACTGTGTGGCCCGCGTTGTTGCCGCCATTATATCTGACGCCTACATCCGCCTTGCCGGCGAGGTAGTCGATGATCTTTCCCTTTGCTTCGTCGCCCCACTGGGCGCCTATGACGACGGTGTTTGCCATGAGCCCACGTCCTTCCAAGCGTTCATAAAACGCGCAAAGTGGATAACTACCCTCATCCGAGGGGCGCTATCCACTCGCTTTTCCCAAAACCTGTCGAGTATACCAGCTTCCCGCCGACCTGTCAACAATCCGGCGGCCTTGGGGTGCATTTCCGCAGAGTGGGTCAGCCTCTCGTTATGCCACCAGAGTGGCTACTCGAGGAGAACGGTTGGGTGGTCTGCCAGGCTTCCCAAGCCCCAACCGTCTAGTCTCGAGTAGGTTTCTCTGGAAACCATAACGAGAGACGGTCGCCACCACTCGACCCGAATGCACCCGCAGCCTTGCAGTCTATTCCGCAGCCGGATGCAGAGTGAGAACCGTCATTTCCGGCCGGCAGCGAAAACGCACGGGGACAAGGGTCGTCCCTGTGCCGACCCCGCGGTTGATGTACACCGGCATGCCATTGACCTCGTGCAGGCCCGATACCACCTTCCGACCGAGGTCCGAACTCGACAACAGCGCCCCTATGCCCGGCAGGACGATCAGCCCGCCGTGCGTGTGGCCCGAAAGCACCAGGTCGGCAAGTCGGCCATCCATCCGGAGCGCCGAATCGGGGTTGTGGGCGAGGACGATGCATGCGTCATCCTCCTCTATGTCCTCGAATGCCTTCGCGAAGTCGGGATCGCCCTCCCAGAGGTCGTCCGTGCCGACGATCCGGATGCGCCCCGCACCGATCTTCACATCCCGTGACTCGTCGAACAGGACGTCGATGCCGTTGTCGAGCAGGGCCTTCGTGATCGCGTCTTCGTCCTCCCAGTAGTCGTGGTTGCCCAGGATCGCGTAGACGCCGTGTTTGGCCTTCAATCCGCTGAGCGCCTTGCCGATCCCGGGGATATCCTTCGTCAGCCTGGTGAGGAAATCGCCCGTGAGGACCACCGCATCCGGCTTCTGTGCGTTCGCAAGCGCGACGAACCCTCGGACCTGCTCGTTCTTCACCCACGCCCCAACGTGGATGTCGCTGATCTGCACGATTCGGAAGCCGTCGAACTCCCGAGGGAGGTCAGTGATCGTGATCTGCCGCTGGGTGACCTCGATCATCCTGGGCTCGATCAACATGGCGTATATCATCAACGCCAGGATCGGTATGCCGATCAGGAGGGCGGCCAGTCTGAATCGCCGGGTGCGGCGCATGAGGTTTCGCAGAGCGTTCATACTCTGCTCTACGGAGAAGCAAGCGGTGTGGTTCCGGACACAAGTAGGGGCGAAGCATTGGCCAGTCGGATTCGAACTAGTTTCCGGACCTCATCGCCAATGCTTCGCCCACTCACATCATACCGTGAAGCCCGGGCGGGAAGCGCGTTGGGGCGGGAGTTCAACTCCCGCCCCAACCCCGAACCTTGAACCTCTGAGTCGCCGCTACGGTCGCGTGGATGCGGGCGGTTTTGTCGTGCCACCCACCTGCTGCTCGGTGATGACTCGACCATCCTTTGTCAGTTTGATCGGAGTCGGCGGCTGTCCCGGTACCATGGCATGGTGACGGCATACCACCACGACTGTATCACCCGGAGCCGTCGGCGCGGGCCGAGTGTACTCATAGGCGCACACTGCGGCTGTCTGACCGCTCGACGGGCACTGGAGCATCCCCTGGTTCGCTGCATACTTGGGATACAGATCCGCCAGCATAGCCGGGTACTTCCCATTGTTATCCGCCGCATACTTGTTGAGGGCCTTGCCGATCTGATCGAGATTCTGGCTGCATCCGGCAATGAGTTGACCCTGCTGCATTGCCCTCTGGAATATCGGGTTCTTCTTGACGAAAACTACGCCCCAGACGGTCAGACCGATCAGGATCACGATGATGACGCCGCATCCGATCCCTCCGATCTTGAGGCATGAGCTTGTCCCGCTCTTCTGCGGAGGCTCGCCTGGATACTGATTGGTGGACATATGCTTCAACCCTCCTGGATTTGGGTGACGAACGCACACATAATAGCCTAGGATATGCTATCCGTCAACCATATAGACGCGCGGGGAGCACCAAAGTTGCGCAGTAAGAGTTCACGATCATTGATAATCTGAGGAAGGTACCCCAGGATCGGCTGTCGAATGGTAGGTTGTGAACGATCTCGGCAACCTATCAAGAGAAGAACTGATCGGCATCGTCTTGGAGCAGCACCAGGCGATCCGAGAGCAGCATCAGGCCGTCCTGGAGTTGCGTGAAGGTGTAGACACCCTGACCGAACGCGTCCGAGCGCTTGAGAAGGAGAATGAAGAACTCCGGTCCAAGCTCGGTGGCGGCGGCAGGACGATACCTGCCTTTGTGAAGGCAAACCGGCCCGAGCGCAAGAAGAAGGATCGCAAGAAGCGGCAGAAGTCGTTTGCCCGCTTGAGGGAGACCCCCACGGAGATCGTGGAGCACGCGCTCGACACCTGTCCCGACTGCGGCAGGAAGCTCTCCGGCGGCACGATGCATCACAGCCGGCAGGTGATCGAGATACCGGTGATGCCGGTCAGGATCATCGAGCACCTGGTGATCGGACGGTACTGCGGAGTCTGCCACAAGATACACGTGCCGAAGCTCGACCTCTCCGAAGAGGTGGTCGGGACACACCGGGTGGGCATCCGGCTGATGAGCCTGGTGAGCTATCTCCACACGGTCGGTAGAATGCCGGTCGAGCGTGTGCAGAAGCTTCTGGAATCACTCTACGGTCTGCATCTCGGGCGCGGAGAGATCACAAAGATACTACATACGGTAGCATCCATGGGGAAGTCGGAGGTAGAGAAGCTTCTTCATGCGGTGCGGGGAAGCCCTGCGGTGAACGCGGATGAGACCGGCTGGCGGGAAGACGGGAGGAACGGATACATCTGGAGCTTCTCGACGCCACGCGTGCGCTACTTCATCCGAGACAAGAGTCGGAGCGGAGAGGTCGCAAAGGATGTGCTGGGAGAGGACTACGGCGGTGTAGTCGTAAGCGACTTCTACTGCGGTTACAACGTGCTCTTGGGGCGGCATCAGCGGTGCTGGGTGCACTACCTGCGGGACTTGCGAACGCTCGTCGAGGCGAACCCTGACAAGAGAGGGGTAGCAGTCTGGGTCGGCAAGGTCAAGGCCGTTTACAGACGCGCGAAGAGATATTCGAACGAGGAGTCGAAGGCTCGGCACGAGCAGCGGATCGCATTCGAGGAAGAGTTGTATCGGCTCGCCAGGCCATACCTGAAGCGGGATGTTCCCCAGCGGATACTGGCTCAGCGGATCGAGAGGTTCCTGCCGGAGCTGTTTGTCTTCGTAGAATGTCCGGAAGTACCAAGCGAGAACAACGCGGCCGAGCGAGCGATCCGGCCTGCGGTAACGGCTCGCAAGATCAGCGGCGGCACACGGTCGGCCAAGGGATCTGAGACCCGCATGGCGCTGATGAGTCTATTCGGGACCTGGCACTTGCGTGGTGAAGATGCGATGGAGTCATGCCGGCGGATGCTCATGGGCGTTCCTCAGACACCCGCGACCGATCCAGCCTGACAAACTTCACTATCAACGATCGTGAACTCTTTCGTTGCGCAGGCTAAGTTGACTTTGGCCCCTCACAAACGTATACTATACGAGTGATTTCCGTCCGAAAAAACGCCATCGTGCGCTCCTTTGCCAAGGTCAACCTGACTCTCGACATCCTGGGAACCCGGTCCGATGGATACCACGACCTCGAGAGCGTGATGCAGACCATCAGCCTGCACGACACCGTCCGCCTGAGTGTCGGAGAGGGCGACGGAATCCGGCTCGTGTGTGACATGCCGGGTATCCCGACGGACGAGCGCAATCTGGCGCACCGTGCCGCTTCTCTCCTTTTTGCGGCCACGGGGATCGCGCCCGGCCTCGACATCCGCATCGAGAAGCGGATTCCCGTCGAGGCGGGACTCGGTGGAGGGAGCAGCAACGCCGCCGCCGTGCTCATAGGCCTGGATCGTCTGCTGGGGCTAGCGACGCCCGTGGACGAGATGTGTGACCTGGCGGCGCAGATCGGTTCTGATGTGCCGTTCTTCCTGATCGGGGGAACGGCCTTTGTTTCGGGTCGAGGAGAGCGCGTTCGTCCGCTGCCGGACATCCCGCCGATGTGGATGGTCATCGTGAAGCCGCCGTTCGGAGTCTCGACAGCCTGGTCGTACCGCCGGCTGGACGAAATACGGGCTACAAATGACCAGTCAACAGTGAACAGTGAACGGAAGACGGCTTCACAGCGTATGGTAGAATGTATGCAGTCCGGCAAGCCGCAGTCTGCAGTCTGCGGTTCTCTATCCAACGATTTGGAGTTGCCGGCCATCGAGCAGCATCCCGAGATCGCCGAGATCAAGACAGCGTTGATCGGCTTCGGCGCGCAGGCGGCGCTCATGTGTGGGAGCGGCTCGGCGGTGTGCGGGCTCTTTGAAACCGAGGAACAGGCCGTGCTTTGTGGGAGGCGACTCCAGTCAGCGATGGCTTCTCCGGATCGCCGACCGGAGTCGCCTCCCACAAAGCACGGCGCGAACCAGGTCTTCGTCACGCGGACTATTACTCGCGGGGAGGCGCTCAGCATTGAATAGCACGGACACCAGACTGCCGGCGATAGTTCTCGCGGGAGCGCCTGCTGATCCCGAGATGGCGGAGAAGTACTCCATCAAGAACCGGGCTGAGCTGCCGATCGCCGGGAAGACGATGATCCAGCATGTCGTTGACGCCCTTGGCGCTTCCCCGCAAGTTAGGGATATATACATTATTGGGAATATTGACTGCATGGGCGACGTGAAGCACGTCGAGCCGCGTGATACTCTGATAGACAACCTGATCGCGGGTACGGAAGCCTGCTCCGACGCTGATCGCATCCTGGTCTGCACGTCGGACATCCCGGCGGTGACTGCTGGCGTGATCGACGATTTCATCGGCCGGTGTACGGACCCTGATGTGGATTTCTTCTACCCGGTCGTGACCAGGGAGGACAGCGAGCGGCGGTTCCCCGGTGTGAAGCGGACCTACGCGAAGATGGCCGAGGGAACGTTCACCGGCGGGAACATCATGCTCTTCCGGCGGCGGTTCATGCTGGAGAACGGCGACACGATCCGCGAGGTCATACGGCAGCGGAAGAGTGTAACGAAGCTTGCGGGCCTGCTCGGCATTGGAGTGCTTGTGCGGATGGTCGTGGCCCAGACGATCTGGTCGGGTGCGATCCGCCTTTGTGACCTCGAGCGGGTCGCCGGCCGCGTCATGAAGGGCCGGGTCAAGGCAGTGCCGACTCCATGCGCCGAGATCGCAGCGGATGTCGACCGGATGGACCACGTAGCTGATATGGAGCGATGCATGAAGCTCGATCTCAACATGTAGTGGCCGTGCCTCCGTGCCGGCCAGCGATGCAGCAAGGCCGGCACGGAGGCACGGCCACTACATGCGGCAACATAAGCTGATGAAGACATTGATCGAAAAGATTCATAGCCCGTCGGACCTCAAGGGGCTCACGGGCGAGCAACTCAGAAAGCTGGCCGAGGAGATTCGCGACACCATCGTGCAGACCGTCTCCAAGACCGGAGGCCACTTGGCGTCGAGCCTCGGGGCGGTCGATCTCACCATCGCCCTGCATGCGGTCTACGACTCACCGAAGGACAAGATTATCTGGGACGTCGGTCATCAGTCCTACGCCCACAAGATGCTGACCGGCAGATACGATTGCTTCGGTACCCTGCGCCAGTACGACGGCATCTGCGGCTTTCCACGTCGCGACGAGAGCTGTCACGACGCATTCGGCACCGGCCATTCGAGCACGTCGATCTCGGCAGCGCTCGGGTTCGCAAAGGCGCGTGACATCAGGGGCACGGATGAGGAGATCGTGGCGGTGATCGGTGACGGCGCGCTTACCGGCGGGCAGGCCCTGGAGGCGATGAACAATGCCGGGCAGCTCGGCTCGAAGCTGGTCGTCATCCTCAACGACAACGAGATGTCGATCTCGCCGAATGTCGGGGCGCTGGCGATGCACCTCAGCAAGCTCCGTGCGCTTCCCTTGTACCGCAGAGTCGAGGACCGCGCGAAAAGTGTCGTCGAGAACCTGCCCGTCGGTGGAAAGACGCTCTCCCGAACGGCTGAGGGCATCCTGCACGGCGTCACCCGCCTCATCGGCTCGCAGACCGGCGTCATCTTCGAGGAGATGGGCTTCACGTATCTCGGCCCGATCGATGGACATGATATCGCCCTCATGATGGAGATCCTGCGCGCCGTGAGGACCATGGACGAGCCGGTCGTGGTCCACGTCATCACGACCAAGGGCAAGGGTTACGAGCACGCGGAGAACGACTCCCGCACGTTCCACGGGACGCCGCCCTTCGAGATCACGAACGGCGAGGCTGAGCCGAGTTCCGGCGGCCAGACGTTCACCGATGCCTTTGCCGATGCCCTGGTCGATCTCGCGGAGAAGGACGAGCGCATCGTTGGAATCACCGCCGCGATGCCGGATGGAACGGGGCTTACCAAATTCTCGGAGAGGTTCCCCGGGCGGTTCTTCGATGTCGGTATCGCCGAGCCGCACGCGGTCACTTTCGCAGCCGGGTTGGCCGCATCAGGCCTTAGGCCGGTAGTGGCAGTCTACTCAACTTTCCTTCAGCGCGCCTACGACCAGATCGTGCATGATGTCTGCCTGCAGAATCTGCCCGTGATCTTCGCCATCGACCGTGCCGGGCTCGTGGGCGAAGACGGCCCGACTCACCACGGGGTCTTCGACCTCTCCTATCTGCGCCATGTACCCAATCTGGTGCTCGCCGCACCGTCGGATGTCATCGAGCTGAGGGCGATGCTCGATCTGGCGGTCGCGCATCAGGGGCCCGTTGCGATTCGGTATCCACGCGGATCGAGCCCGATTCTGCCGAGCCATTCCGATATGAGCGGGCTCTCGATCGGCATGTCGGAGCTGCTGGCGGATGGCGAAGACGTCTGCATCCTTGCGGTCGGCTCGATGGTCCATCCGTCGCTCAAGGCATGCCGGATCCTGGCGGAATCGGGGGTCTCTGCGGCGCTGATCAACGCCAGGTTCGTGAAGCCGCTCGACTCAGAGGCCATCATCAGCGCCGCCCGGAAGTGCCGGCGACTGGTGCTCGTCGAGGAGAACTCGATCCACGGCGGGTTCGGCTCGGCGGTCATGGAGTTGCTCGCAGAGGCCGGAGTGAGCGGCGCAGAGGTTCGTCAGATCGGTCTGCCCGACAAGTTCGCAGTCCACGGCAAGGTATCGATCCTCCGCGAACTCTACGGCCTCGATGCCGAGCACATCGCCGCAGTCGCCGCCGAACTGGTCGGCGCTCCAATAGCTGCTTCTTCCGAATCGGTCTGAAATCCGCATGTGGTATAATGCTGGCAGAGGTGAAATCCCATGGCCATAAGAATCCGCGCCCACTATGACGGCAAGACGATAGTTCCTGATGAGCCGATCGATGTACCGGTCGATCAGACGTTTGAGGCCGATCTGTATCTTGAGTCGAAAGAGCATGAAAACGATTTCGAGCGCAGGCGGGCTGCACTGCACAGAATAGCTGCGCGAGGCGTTCGCGGTGTTAGCATCCCGCTTGAGGCCCTTCGCAGAGAGAATCTGTATGAGGATCGTGGATGAGGCTGCTTGCCGATACCAATATCCTGCTCCGATGGATAGAGAGCGACGATCCCGAACATGGATTGTGTGTCCAGGCAGTCGATGCCCTGCTCCGTCAGAAGGTCGATGTCTGCGTTTGCGCACAGGTGTTGGTGGAGTTCTGGGTTGTCGCGACACGACCTGTTGCCGTGAATGGCCTGGGGCTGACGGCAAGTCAGGCACGAGCCCGACTCGCCGAGACCGAGGAGACATTCAGCTTACTTCAGGAGCCATCGGATATAGCGAGACGATGGATCGACCTTGTGACTGCCCATTCGGTGCTGGGCAAGCAGGCACATGACGCCCGACTTGTGGCGCTCATGGCCGCTCATGATATCACCGAGCTTCTGACATTCAACGCTGCTGACTTCACTCGCTATCCCGAAGTCACCCCCGTCACCCCGGCTGACGTGTTGAACCGCACTGCTTGAAGAGATCCACCAACTGCTCCGCCGTCACGAACACGTACTCGTTTCCACATTTGTCCACCGCAGACTTGATCACCGACGGGCTGTAGGTCCAACTCAAAGCCATGATGCTGAGGAACCCGGGCCGTGTCGTCGGCGTTGATGCCCGGATCTGTGCGGCCAGATACTCCGCCGGGTCGCCCTCAACGAGCCATCGGTTGAGCGTGTGGAATACCGGCGCGCGACCGGAATAGTGGTTCGCCCGGGTCACATCCAGTCCATCGAGCCTGCCGAAATCGGCCAGGATCGCCCGCAGTCCGGGAATGCCGTCCACGTACCGCTTGAACACCTTGCTGTCTTCATACTGGGGTCTCGCATGCCACGCGTCGGTATGCAGGGACACCATGTCCAGGTCGAGCCGCTTCATGCCGTCGGCGGTCTGATTCATGAACGCCCGCCAGACCTTCTCCGGATCGGCTACCTTCATGGCGTAGGCATGTGGCATCATATAGCCCACGCCGGACATCGAGCAGAAGAAGTAGTCGTTCGGTGTGGCGTGCTCGTAGTGCCACTGAAGCACGTCCGGAAGCAGATCAGCGGTCGCCGGGCCGAGGCACCAGTTCATCGGGAACTTGCCCCGGTTCTCGTCCTGCCAGTGCTTGTACTGAACGCGCTGCCAGTACCAGGGCGCATCACCCGACTCGAACTGTGTGAGCATGACGTAGACCTTCGACCGATCGAGCTTCAGCCTGGGTGCGTGCTTTTGCCTGAACACCTGCGCCGGCACGCGGACGCCGCTGTGCACCGATGCATTGCTCATCCAGTCGCTGACGATCGTGTACTTCGCCGACTCGCCGCCCAGGACCAGTCCCTGATACTCGGAGATGCCTGCCGCGTGCTCACCGGCGTACCAGAAGCCCAGGACGGGGATGTTGGTCGGCCACTTTGCGAGCGCCGCCCGAATGACCTGCATCTCATCATCACTCGCGCCGCGCCGACCCTTGTCGTCCTTGCCGGCGGTCCAGAAGGTGAATATCCTGTGCTGGATCAGGTAGTCCCTGAGCCATGCGCCACCCGCATAGGGTTCGAGCGAACAGAGCGCGGCTTGGCTCAGCTTCGGGTAGAGGCTCTCGAGCGCCCAGGTGTACGCTTCGGTGTTCTTCTTCCACTTCCCGCGGAGGTCATGCGTGATCTCGAGCCCCGCACGTTCGGCGATCTCCGGGGTGCAGACCGCAACCTTGTGGACTCCCGAGAGCATGGTGGCAACGTTCACGCTCGCGGCCAGATCGGGATCGATGATGACCGCTCCCTTGATTTCGTACCTGAAGAGCCTGGGGAGCGACCATGCATCGACCGGGCGAACGGTCCTGATGTAGTTCTTCTCCCTGAGGTAGTCGAGCCAGAACTCATCCTGGCCGGCCTCCTGGCGCAGGAGATAGATGCGTGGCTTGCGCTGTGCGGTGATGCCCTGGATCGAGCTGAAGAAGATCTGCTCCTGGATGGTCATGCCGCGGGTATCGGCGACATAGAGGGTTCCAGAGGGTGCTACGCCTCTGGGGCAGATGGCGGCCTTGGATGCCGATGCGCCGACGATCAGGAGGGCGCAGAGAAGTCGTATCATGGGGCGATCATAGCATCGACAGAGATGAGAGTCAATGCTGGCAGTCTACCAGTGCTCGGTGGGGAACACGAAGAGGTCCTTGCCGTGAGCTACCCGGATGAGTGGGTAGTGCTTCCCGGCTGGCTTGAAGAGAGACGCCGAGCCGCTGAGCCTCACCAGTTCACCCTCCTGCCTGTTGCCGATCTCTCCGACCACGCAGACTCCCGGCGATTCCATCCCGCTGTGTCGGCCGAAGCCGTCGTCCACCGTCATCCATGAGTAATCGGCAGCCACAGCCGTGACCCTTCCGGTGATCCTCACATCGAGGCCGATGTTGTTCAGGCCGGTGCTCTCGGCGCATCCGACCTGCATGCCGCTCGTCGCTCCGCCTCCCACTGCGCGGGTCGTCATGCCCAGCGGACTCGGAGCCGTGTCGGGGACCTGGCTGATGATCTGGAGCAGGTTGACGACCCTCTCGCCGTCAGGATTGATGGCAAGAGTGCCGTAGAGGCTGATGGCCCGATCCCTGTAGCCTCCCAGTCCGCACACCGCGATCCCCGCAGACCGATCAGCCGTCTCGACATTGAACCGGTCAGAATGCTCGCGAGTGACGATCACGCCCGAGAGTAGGACATCTGTCCCAGATGCCGCTGACTTCGCATGTGCCACATCATGTTCACGGGCCTCAGTGCACCAGATAACATCATCGATGTTGAAGCTGAAGACCGCTGCCGGATCGTTGTCCGAGAACAACTGCGCCTCCGTGAAGGGCACTTCCGACGCTATGCCGAGGAAGTAGACATCGTTGCCGTGTCCCAGCGAACTGAGCGGACTGGTGGCGCTGAGGGCTTCGGGCACGGGAACGTTGATGCGCATCCGCCAGAACGGGATCGCCGGAACGCCGGTCGGGCTCGGATTGCCTATCAGGTATAGCCCGAATGCATAGACAGGTCGAGAGAACGTGAAGGTCACCGTGTCGCTGTTCCCGGCCAGGAACTGGTTGTCGGTCTGCGCCCCGAGTGAGTTCGGGGAGCTGTGAGGAGCGAACAGATTGGCGGCGATCGGCGTCAAATGTTGCCAGCTTGCTCCATCAGAGGCAAGGCCGTCCGCCAGGATCGATGTGATCCCGCGAATGGACGAATCGGCTCCCGCGGCGAGGTCATCGAAGCTGATAGTGTACTGGACATTGAACTCCCCGGTGTCGTGCCGGAACTCCTCGGGGTCGGTATATCCCGCCCGCCCGTACGCGAGGCCGAGCAGTGAAGCGAAGAATATCAGAGTCAGTGCGATCGATCGGCATGCCATGTCGGGCCTCCTACGGTCAGTTCACAAGGTAGGCGAAGCTGTCCTGATAGACCGTGACAGTGGATCCGATGCTGTTGAGAATAGTTATGATGCAGATATCACCGTAGACGGGACAGGTGATAGGCATGGTGTTGGCCGACCAATTGACTGTTTTTGCGATCAGGTAGGCGCCTGACGGTGCGCGGAAGGAGATGCACGCCGTGAGACTTGCGGAAGCTGTATTCGCAACCAGGAGGAGTCTCACCTCATTGTAGCCGGCGCAGTCAATCAGTGGTGACGTTCTACTACTACCCGTCGGTATCGATTGATCTGCAGCCCATAGCTGAACCGCTTTGTGCTTCGTGGGAGTATCCACCGCATTGGTTGTGGCGTCTATCTTCACCGTCGGCGAGTTCGACACGCTGACGCTGGGCGTGTTCGAGACAGTCACGCTCGGCGCGTTGGCGATGTTGACGTTGGGAGTGCCGTTGATCCCGACGTTCCACGGGCCGCTCTGGGCGACGGCGGGAGTACCGGTCAGTACGACGCTCCATGTGCCGCTCTGCGCCGCCTTCACGGTATTGGTGGTGGCATCTATCTTCACGGTATTGGTTGTCCCATCGATCTTGACAGTGTTGGTCGTGCCGTCGATCTTCACGGTCGGGCTGTTGGCGACGTTGAAGTTCGGGGTCCCCATGATGTTCACGTACCAGGCGTCCTTTTGGGTGGCCTGGACGATATTGTTGCCGCTTTCTATGCCCACCAACGGCTTGTTCGTGACCTCGACCGGCGTGGTTCGAGATACGGCCCACAGTGGGGTGGCTCCGACCGCCGAAAGAATCGCAAGGCAAGCGATAAGTCGCATATGACGCTCGATGTTATGCACGTTCCTCTCCTGATGTGTGACGTGAGGCGCACGGATATTACGGACTCAGCGGTGCAAGAAACATGCCAACCATGTGAAAGTTTGAACAAACCGGCATTCTCACCGGGTAGCGTCTTCGGAGTTTTGGCAGACAGGAAACTTCCCGCGTGGTGTCCAACGGTAGCATGACATCTCAACGAAGGAGACATCACCGTGGGCAATCTGAGAGCAGGTATCGCACGAGCAGTCACCACCCCGCCGGAGGGCATCGACCTCTGCGGATATGCGGGCCGCATTCCCGGCAATGTCGGCGTCCATGACGACCTCCAGGCGAAGGCGATCGTCCTCGAAGACGGCAAGACCAGGGCCGCGATCGTCACCATCGATGTCGTCGGCCTCAACGACCAGCAGGTCGCCTGGATTCGACAGGAGGCGTCCGACAAGACCGGCATCCCGGAGGAGAACATCCTCGTCGGCGCATCGCACACTCACGCAGGACCGGCCTCCCAGACGATTCGAGCGTGCGGTAATGCCGTCGAAGGCTACGTCGGCAGCCTCCTGCGCTGGATCGTCGAGGTCATCGACGCCGCGTCGGAGAACCTCAGGCCGGTGAAGTTCGGGTTCGGCTCGGGGCAGTCGACCATGGCGATCAACCGCCGCCACTCGTCCGGGTCAGCGATCGATCTCGGCGAGAACCCCGAGGGCGCCGTGGACAGCGAGGTCGGTGTCTGGCACTTCACCGACGAGAGCGGCAAGCCGTTCGCGACCATCTTCAACTATGCGTGCCATGCGGTCGTCATGGGCGGCGACAACCGGCTCGTCTCGGCGGACTGGCCGGGCGTGACCCAGCGGCTGATCGAGGAGCGGGTCGGCGGCCAGGCGATGTTCCTCCAGGGCTGCTGCGGGAACACCAACCCTCGATATCGTGGCACATTCGAGGAGGTCGAGCGGGCAGGGGGCGAGGTCGCTGAGGCGGTGATCGGCGCGATACCGGGCATCAAGCTCACGGACGACGCCGAGATCAGCATTGCGTCTGAGACTGTCGATCTCCCGCTCGAACCGCCGATGAGCCTGGAGGAAGCCGAGAAGACGATGCGCGACGCCGCGGAGAAGCTGGCCCAGGACATTCCGCTCTGGGAACAGCATATCGAGCAGGCGTATCACGACTGGGCCGAGATCATCATCGCTCGCGACGGCAAGGGCGACGAGAGCGTCCCGTTCGAGATTCAGCGCTTCACCCTCGATGGCGCGCACCTCGTGGGTCTTCCCGGCGAGGTCTTCGTCGACTATGCGCTCGCCATGAAGAAGATGCGCCCCAACGTGATGGTCTCCGGCTACACGAACGGCAATGTCGGCTACGTCCCGGCGAAGTACGCCTTCGCGGAGGGCGGCTACGAGGTCGATCTCGCGTATAAGCTCTACGCCGAGCAGATGTTCAAGCCCGAGATCGAGGATGTCATCCTCGACGCGAGCGCGAGGCTGCTGGGGAAACACGAATAGCACGAATGGACGAATAACGGGGATAGCAAAACCAGAGAGTGGTCGTCCAAGGCTCTGTTGGCAACCCGATAGGTTATGCGCTTGCGATCACAGCACACGAATGGGCAGGGGAAACACGAATAGCACGAATGGGCGAATGAGGGGAAATCAAGACCAGAGAGTGGTCATCGGGAACTCTGTTGGTGACCAGATAGGTTATGCATATTCGATAGCGGCACACGAATGGGGAAGCGAATGCAGGCCAATCGTATGCCTGGATTCGGACTCTCCATTCGTGTGCTGTTTTCGCGACAGCATAACCCATCTGCCAGCCGATAAGGCTTCGGATGCGCAATGCCTGGTCTCAATTCCCCCATATTCGTCCATTCGTCTGATTCGTGTTTCCCCCTGCTCTGTGATATAATGACCGCCGTGAAGTTCGCCATCTGCAACGAGACATTCGAGGGCTGGGAGATCGAGGACATCTTCCGAACCGCGAAGGAGATCGGCTACGACGGAGTAGAGATCGCTCCGTTCACGCTCGCCGATTCGGTCGAGGAGATCACTCCTTCCCGCCGCAGGGAGATCGTTCAGTCGGCCGTCGACAACGGGATCGAGATCGTCGGCCTCCACTGGCTGCTGATGAAGCCTGAGGGGCTCTACATCAACCATCCCGACGCGGAGATTCGTCGGCGCACGAGGGACTACCTCGACGCGCTGATCCGGTTCTGCGGCGACCTGGGCGGCAAGGTGCTGGTCTTCGGATCGCCGAAGCAGAGGAGCGTGCATCCCGATCTGACCTACGATCAAGCATGGGACTACGCCTGCGAGACCTTCGCCCATTGTGCCGATACCGCCGAGGGAGTCGGCGCATACCTTTGCATAGAGGCGCTCGCGAAGCGTGAGACCGATTTCGTCAACACGATCACCGACGCCCTGCGCATGGTCCGCGAGGTCGGCCATCCGAGCTTCCGGACGATGATCGACATCAAGGCGATCAGCGACGACGGCCGCCCGCTCCCGGCGATCATCGAGGAGGCGGACGGCATGGCGATGCACGTCCACGTGAACGACGCGAGCGGCCGTGGACCGGGGGATGGCGATACGGATTTCGTTCCGATAGGGAAGGCCCTGAAGGGGATCGGCTACAATGGCTATTGTTCCGTCGAGGTCTTCGACTACGAGCCCGATCCGGTCACGATAGCACGAGACAGTCTGGCTCACCTGAGACGGACATTCGGAGAATAACTCATACTCATACTCCTACTCATACTCATACTCGATCCGGTTTTTGAGTATGAGTATGAGTATGAGTAGGAGTATGAGTAGGAGCGGGAGGCTCATATGCCCATACGATTCCTGAACACCATGACCCGCGAGAAGGACGAGTTCCGGCCGATCGACGACATGGCGGTCCGGCTCTACACGTGCGGGCCGACGGTCTACGACTACGCCCATATCGGCAACTGGCGGACCTACCTTTTCGAGGACCTCCTCCGCCGGCACCTCGAGTATCGCGGCTTCGAGGTCAAGCACGTGATGAACCTCACGGACGTCGATGACAAGACGATCCGTGGCGCGAACACTCAGCATATCAGCCTGAACGAGTACACCGCGCCGTTCATCGAGGGGTTCTACGCGGACCGTGACACGCTGAACGTCCTCCCGGCGCACGTCTATCCCCGCGCGACGGAGCACGTGCCCGAGATGATCGCGCTCATCAAGACGCTCCTCGACAAGGGGTTCGCGTACAAGGCCGACGACGGCTCGATCTACTTCGACATCTCCAAGTTCCCCGGCTACGGCAAGCTCTCCCACTTCCGCATGGACGAGCTGCGGTCAGGCGCGCGCGTCGCGTCCGATGAATACGAGAAGGCGCAGGTCTCCGATTTTGCGCTCTGGAAGGCATGGGACGAGGCGGACGGCAGCGTCTTCTGGGAGACGGAACTCGGCAAGGGACGGCCCGGGTGGCACATCGAGTGCTCGGCCATGAGCAGCAAGTACCTCAGCCAGCCGTTCGACATCCACACCGGCGGCGTCGACAACATCTTCCCGCATCACGAGAACGAGATCGCCCAGTCGGAGGCATCGTGCGGGTGCGCGTTCGTCAACTACTGGATGCACTCCGAGCACCTGCAGGTCGATGGCCGCAAGATGAGCAAGTCGCTCGGCAACTTCTACACCCTGCGCGACGTGATCGCCAAGGGGTACGATCCGCTGGCGTTCAGATATCTCGGCATCTCGGCGCACTACAAGAGCAAGCTGAACTTCACCTGGCAGACGATGGACGCCGCGCAGACGACGATCGACAACCTCTATGATTTCATGGGCCGACTCGATCCATCGAAGCCGACCGGGATGGAGGATGCGGTCGAGCGCGCGAAGAACGAGTTCGGAGAGGCGCTCGACGACGACCTGAACAGCCCGGTCGCGCTGGCGGCGATCTTCAACCTGATCAGGGAGGTCAACACCCGAGGCGGTGGCGGCAAGGAAGTCTTCGATGCGATGGCTGACTTCGACCGCGTACTCGGCCTCCAACTCGTCGAGCGCTCGAAGCCGATGACGACGGAGATCCCTCCGGAGATCGAAGCGCTGATGGCCGAGCGCGAGAAGGCCCGCAAGGCGCGTGATTGGGCGAATTCAGACCGCATCCGCGACGAACTGTCCGCCGCCGGATATATCATCGAGGATACGCCCGACGGCGCTCGGGTGAAGCGGAAGTAGTTTGGAGTGCGGAATCCGGTCTCAACCCACCGATCTCAGGCGACTCCGTCGCCGGCGGCCGGCGACGGAGTCGCCTGAGATCGGTGGGTTGAGACCGGATTCCGCCGAATGGAGGCATTCATGCGAATCCTGGCAGTCGGGGCGCATCCCGACGACATCGAAATCCTGTGCGCGGGCACGCTCGCAAAGTACGCGAGTCAGGGCCATGAGATCGTCATGTGCCACGCCTGCACCGGCGACAAGGGCCATTTCCACATCCCCAACGAGGAGCTGGCGACGCTCCGACGCAAGGAGGCTCAACTCTCCGCGTCCCGGATCGGCGCCGAGAGCCTGTGCGTCGGCATCCCGGACTGCGAGATCTTCAACGACCGGCCGACGCTCGCGCTGTTCATTGATATGATCCGGACTGCCCGACCGGACGTGATCATCACCCACTCGCCGACCGACTACATGCCCGATCATACCGTCACCGGCCAGTTGGTCTACGATGCGTCGTTCCATGCGACGCTCCCGAACTGGAAGACGACCATGCCGCCGCACGATAAGTGCCCGCCGGTCTATTACATGGACAACGTCGCCGGCGTCGATTTCCAGCCCGGGGAGTACGTGGATGTTACCGAGTTCATCGAGATGAAGAAGGCGATGATGGAGTGCCACCAGAGCCAGGTCGTCTGGCTCAAGGAGCACGATAACCTTGACATAACGGATTTCATCGCGACGTGCGCGAAGTACCGAGGCATTCAGTGCGGAGTGCCGTTCGCCGAGGCGTTCCGGGTCTGCGACCGCTGGCCCCGCCTCCGCACCGAGCGGCTGTTACCATAGAACACGGAAGCACGGAAGGGGAGGGAAACACAGAAGAATCTTTATGAGGAAACCAGGAATCAAGGAAGGCAGGAAGGGGAATGAGGGAGTGGGAGAATGGGAGAGTGGGCGAATGGGCGAACTCCGTATCTCCCCTTCACCCTTTCCCCCATTCTCTCCTTCATGGATTCCTGAAATTCCTGGTTTCCTGATAAAGCCTTTTTCCGTGTTTCCGTGTTCGTTCTGTGTTTCTGTGTTCGATTTTGACTTAGGAGGAAGTATCATGTCCGAGAAGCTCGCGATCAACGGGGGGACTCCCGTTCGAAACACACCGTTTGCACCGTGGCCGTATTTCTGGGACGAGGACAAGAAGGCCGTCATGGAGGTCCTCGACAGCGGGAAGGTCAACTACTGGACCGGGTTCCGCGGGATGGAATTCCAGAAGATGTACGCCGAGTTCTGCGGCGTGAAACATGCCATCATGGTCAATTCCGGCACGAGCGCCCTGCACGTCGCGCTCGCCGCGATCGAGATCGGGCCGGGCGACGAGGTCATCGTCCCGACCTACAGCTTCATCGCCACCGCCGCCGCCGTATTGCATCAGAACGGCGTCCCGATCTTCGCCGATGTCGATGAGAAGACATGGAACATCGACCCCAAATCGGTCGAGTCGCTGATTACCGAGCGCACTAAGGCGATCATCGCCGTCCACCTCCACGGCCATCCCGCCGACATGGATCCGATCAAGGCGATGGCCGCCAAGCGCGGCATCAAGGTCATCGAGGACGCCGCTCAGGCACACGGAGGCGAGTACAAGGGCAAGATGGTCGGAGGGCTCGGCGACATCGCCGCGTTCAGCTTCTGCCAGGACAAGATCATGACCACCGGCGGTGAGGGCGGCGCGGTCACGACCGCCGATGACGACCTCGCGAGCATCGCCCGCAGCTTCAAGGATCACGGCTACTGGGAGGAGGAGCGCCGCGACCTCCTGCAGATGGAGGCGCTCTATCCATACATCCACCACCGCATGGGCTTCAACTACCGCATGACCGAGATGCAGAGCGTCATCGGCATCGAGTGCGTGAAGCGCCTCGCCTCATGGGTCGAGAAGCGCCGTGCGAACGCGCACTTCCTCTCCGCGCAGCTCGCGCAGATCCCGCAGGTCGAGCCGCCGTATGAGTCGCCGGACGTGAAGCACGCGTTCTACAAGTATGCGTTCAAGGTGAGGCCCGAGACGCTGACCTGCACGCGCGACGAGTTCATCCAGGCGCTCAGGGCCGAGGGAATCCCGTCCGCCGCCGGAGTCCCGCCCGAGAACTACAAGGAGGAAGTCTTCCTCAAGCAGGTCGGGTATGGCAAGACCCCGTGCCCGTTCCAGTGCCCGTGGTACAAGGGGAAGGTGGATTACAACCAGGTCGCGTGCCCGACCGCGGTGAAGATCGGCGCGCAGACCGTCTGGCTGCTCGTCCACCCGACGCTCGGCGAGTCCGACATGTCCGACGCGGCCGAGGCGGTGGCGAAGATCGCATCGGCCTACGCTAAGTAGAGGAAACATCCTGGCTAAGCGGGTGTGTCCCGTCCGCGGGTGCACACACAGGATGCTGAGGATTTCTGCACCGGCCAACCCTGTCTTGTGAGGACGTGAGTCGTATGGCTGATATGCAAGACGAATGGAGAACCGTGTTGGTGACTCTACGGCGGCATTTCCTTCAGGGCGGAGCATCGACTGCATTGACCAGGAGTGGATTCGCGGGCGGCAAGACCTCATCCCTGGGTGTGCTTGATGGGGAGCAACTGTGGGGCTTGTACGCGATAGGCGCAACTCCGACCGGTAGCTGGTGGGAGGCACGATTCACGGATACCAAGGTGACAATAGTCGCTGTTGACAATCCTCTGCTCGTGATCACGTACGGCGATATGTTCGACACCAGATCGTTGCCCGGCAAATCCATCCCGCCGATGAGTGGCGAAAGCGGTGGCGTCGAATTCCACTATGACGAGGCGACGATTCAGGGCCTGGAGGGAAGAACTTACCGGATAAGAGGCGCAGTGGACGAGGACGGTCTGAGGGATGTCTACCGCTGGCACAATCTGGTGAAAGCCGCGCATATTGATCGTCATCGCCACCAAACGGGGCAGCCTACTCCGCTGTACTAGCGGATAGGCTGGTCAGGGCAGAGGCCGTCTACCCGTCCCCCCGGTGGGACTGTACAGGAGGCATGAACCATGGGACAGAAATTCGGAGCTGCCGTGTGGGGCGCGGGATGGGTCGCCGGCGAGCACATCCGCGCTTATGAGAACAATCCCCACTGTGAGATGGTCGCCATCGGAAGTCGGAAGGCGGAGAGCGCGAAGAAGGCCGCCAAGACCGCCGGCCTCGAATGCGCCATCTACACCGACTACGACGAATTGATGGCGGACGAGCGCGTCAACATCGTCTCGATCTGCACGCCGAACCACCTCCACGCGGGCGAGACGATCAAGGCCGCGAACGCCGGGAAGCACATCCTCATCGAGAAGCCGGTCGCCCTCAACCTCGAGGACCTGATCGCCATGCGCGATGCCGTCCGGAAGGCCGGGGTCAAGACCGTCGTCAGCTTCGTGCTGAGGTGGAATCCGCTCTTCGAGTGCATCAAGGGCCTGCAGAAGACTCCCGCGCTCGGGAAGATCTTCCTCGCCGAGGTCGATTACTGGCACCCGCTCGGCCGCTGGTACATGGGGTACGACTGGGTGACGACTAAGGAATGCGGCGGGAGCATGCTCCTCTCGGCCGGATGCCACGCGGTCGATGCGATCCGGTATTTCATCGAGTCGGAGGTCACCGAGGTCACCGCCTACTCGAACAACGCCGGCCCGTGCGAGTATGACGCGAATATCATCGCGATCATGAAGTTCGAGAACGGCACGATCGGCAAGGTCTCCGCGAGCTGGGACATCCGGTCGCCTTACGTCTTCAACATCGAGCTGCTCGGCGATCACGGCACGCTGCGGAACAATCAGCTTTACTCGAAGGTGCTCCTGCCCGGCCAGACACGACCGATGGAGATACCGACGATCCTGCCGGACAGCGGCGACGTGACGCATCACCCGTTCCAGGGCGAGATCGATCATCTGGTGAACTGCATCCTCACGGACACCGAGTCGCACGTGAACCTGGAGGATGCGGTCAAGACGCACGAGGTCTGCATCGCGGCGGACATCTCGGCGGCAGAGGGCCGCCCGGTCAAGCTGCCGTTGATCTGACCACACCGGATCACCACGATGTTAGTGCCGGAGTTGTACTCCGGCACTCGAAACTAGATCGGGAGTTGCACTCCATTCCGCCATGGGAGCGGGAGAACAACTCCCGGGTGCAGTTATGCGTGCCGGAGTGCAACTCCGGCACGAACGGTGGGTGGAGTTATGCGGGCCGGAGTCCAACTCCGGCCCGAACGGTGAAACCAACGATGTTAGTGCCGGAGTTGTACTCCGGCACTCGAAACTAGATCGGGAGTTGTACTCCCACCAACGCAACGCAACGCACATGAGACGCTACCGAATCGCAGAACAAGGCATCATGCCGCACTTCATCACCAGCACCGTGGTGCGATGGCTTCCTATCTTCACGTCCGAGCCCTATCTCAAGATCATCACCGACAGCCTGCAGTTCTGCCGGGAGAACAAGGGCCTGCTGGTTCATGGCTACGTCGTCATGCCGACGCACCTGCATCTGATTGGGTCAGCCGACGATCAGCATGATCTGTCGGGCACTATGCGCGATTTCCGACGTCACACATCCAAGGCGATTACGGCGCAGTTGGAGGCCGATGAAAACAGGCTTTTTCTGTACGTGTTGGGCAAGGCTGCGGAGGCACAGGGGAGAGCCGACACGAAGTACAAGGTGTGGTCGGATGATCTCCACCCTGAGTCGCTAGTGAGCGAGAAGTTCTTTCTGCAGAAGCTGAACTATATTCACGACAACCCGGTGCGGAAGGGCTTGGTGACTAGGCCGGAGCATTGGTGCTACTCGAGTGCGCGGGCGTGGATCGAGGAAGTGCCGGAGCCGATTGAGATCGATCTGCTCGGCTGAGGGGGAGTACAACTCCCCGGTGGAGTGACGCGTGCCGGAGTGCAACTCCGGCACGAACGATGGTGGGTTACGTAAGGTTAGGGATGGAGTTGGACTCCATCCCTCAGAACTAGGCCCGGAGTTGTACTCCACGCTCCGTGGTGGTGGGAGTGCAACTCCCGGATTCAGTTACGCGTGCCGGAGTACAACTCCGGCACGAACGATAGGTTTGTTCAAAGGAGAGCATCATGTCCACAGTCAAATGGGGCGTTATCGGCGCGGGGGGGATCGCGGATCGGCGGACGATTCCCGAGGGGATAGTGCCGGCGGAGAACTCGCAACTCGTCGCCGTCATGGACGTCGATGAGGCGCGGGTCAAGGAAGTGGCGGCGAAGTACGACGTGCCGAAGTGGTACACGTCAGACGCCGATCTGCTGAATGATCCAGCGGTCGAGGCGGTCTACATCGCCACGCCGGTCAACGTCCACGTCGAGCAGGCCGTCGCCGCCGCCGGGAAGGGCAAGCACGTCCTCTGCGAGAAGCCGCTCGCCTTGACGCTCGATGAGAGCCGGCTGATCGTCGATGCGTGCAATTCGGCGGGGGTGAAGCTCAGCGTCGGCCTGATGATGCGATTCCACGCATGCCACCAGGCGATCAGGCGGATCATCGCCCAGGGTGAGATCGGCAAGCCGGTCATGGGACGCGCGCAACTGACATGCTGGTATCCGCAGATCCCCGGCGCATGGCGTCAGATCCCCGAATGCGGTGGAGGAGGCGCGCTGATGGACCTTGGCGTCCACACCGCCGACCTCCTGCGCTTCTTCCTCGGCGAGGTCGATGCCGTGACCGCGTTCGTCGATACCACCGTTCAGGACTACCCGGTGGATGACAGCGCCCTGATGCTCATGAAGTTCAAGTCCGGCGCTCAGGGAGTCGTCGAGAGCTACTTCAACATCCCGGATGCGGCCGCTCAGAACGCGCTCGAGGTCTACGGCACGAAGGGATGCATCCTCGCCAAGGGGACGATCGGCCAGGGATCGGAGGGCAGCTTCACGGTCCACTCCTCGGCCGAGGACAAGGGCTATGAGGCCGCTCAGACCCGGGATGCGAGCGGGATGGCGGTCCGAGTCGAGACCCCCGATCCGGTGAACATCTATCGCGCGGAGATCGAGTCGTTCGCCGACGCCATCCTCGACGACACCGATCCGATCATCAGCGCCGAGGAAGCGATCGCATCGTTCTCAGCGGTCCTCGCAGCATACAAGTCCTCCTGCCAGGGCCGGACGATCGAGCTGTAGGCGACACAACGTTAGGGATGGAGTTGTACTCCGTCCCTCAAGACTAGACCTGGAGTTGTACTCCATCTCCGGTGGTGGCGATGGGAGTGCAACTCCCTGGATTCAGTTATGCGGGCCGGAGTCCAACTCCGGCCCGAACGGTAGGTGCAGGCGGAGTACAACTCCGCGGTCAGTGGCGCGTGCTGGAGTACAACTCCAGCACGAACAGGTGGTACAACTCCAGCACGAACGTAGGTGGCAGGGTGACGAGGGGAATCATGAAACAAGTCTTCATCGATGGCAGAGGGGATATCGTCGTGCGGGAGGTCGAGCCGCCTGAGATGGGCGAGAACGGCGTCCTCGTCGACACCGCCTACTCGGTCGTGAGCACCGGGACTGAGACGATGGGCATCAGGAGTCGGCGAAAGGACCCCAAGGCCGACCGGCCCGATCAGGCGACCGGGTACACCAACTCCGGCACGGTGATCGCGGTCGGGAAGAACGTCGAGAGTGAGTTCGCCGTGGGAGATCGGGTGGGGAACTACGGCGCTCCGTCTGCGTTCGGCGGGCACGTCGAGACCTGCTTCATCGGCCGAAACCTCGCCGTCAAGCTGCCCGAGAACGTGACACTCCAGGACGCCGCGTTCACCGGCCTCGGAGGGATTGCGATGCAGGCGGTCAGGCGCTCCGGCCTCACGTTCGGCGAAGTTGCCGTCGTCACAGGGCTCGGGGTGCTCGGCCAGATCATCGCGCGAATCTGCAAAGCGGTCGGGTACAAGACCATCGCCAGCGACTTCCTCCCGGACCGCCTGAAGCTCGCCCAGAGCGCCGGGATTACCGCCATCAATGCTGCCGAGGATGTGATCTCGCATGCGAAGGACGCCTCCGACGGCCAGGGCGCCGATGCGGTGATCATCGTTGCCGCCACCGACTCCGCCGAGCCGATCACGCAGGCCCTGGACATGATCCGATTCGGGGGACGAATCGTCATGGTCGGCGTCACGAAGATGGAGATCGATCGCACGAAGTTCTTCGCGAAGGAAGCCGAGTTCGTCATCTCACGGGCCGCGGGTCCGGGCCGATACGACCCGAACTACGAGCGTGAAGGCGTCGATATGCCGTATCCCTACGTCCGCTGGTCGGAGGGCCGCAACCTCCGCGAGTTCATCCGCATGCTCTCAGAGAAGCGAGTACGGGTGGATGACCTCGTCAGCCACGAGTTCCCCGTGGAGCAGGCTGCGGACGCCTATGAGCAGATCCTCGAGCGCCCGAAGGAAACCCTCGGCGTTTTGTTGAAGTACTGACTTGCGCTGCCGATGATGTCCCCCTTTAGAAGGGGGACCGGCCTCTGGGCCGAGGGGGTCTCCGTGTGCGAACCTCCCCCGGCCTGCTGGCCGGCCCCTCCTTCGTAAGGAGGGGCGCAGACAGAGATGTCTCCCCGCCAAAGGTGAAAGTGTGCCCCTGACTAGGAAACTGCTAACCGTAATACTGCTGTCCCTGCTGGTCGCATCGAGCGCGTTCGCCGCCGAACAGCTCACCCTGAAGGTCTACAAGCTGCCCCTCAAGGAAGCCCGAAGCGTTCCGGACAAGGCGAACTGGGCGATCGTCCAACGGTTCATGGAGCTTCATCCCAACATCAAGTTGGAGGGCTTCCAGGGGATCACGGCCGCCGGGCTCGATATGGAGGTCGGACCGCTCCTCGCGATGGCCGGTGGGGTCGCGCCTGATGTCCTCTACGTCAATTTCCGCATCTCCGACAGCTACATCCAGCAGCAGTTCCTCTATCCGCTCGACGAGTACGTCGAGGAATGGGCGAAGGAAGAGGACCTCTCCGAGCACATCTACGGGCCGGTGTGGAAAGTCATCAAGCGCGAGGGCCACATCTGGGCGATCCCCTATCAGACCTACGTCATGGCGCTCCAGTATCGCAAAGACCTCTTTCGCGAGGCCGGGCTCGATCCCGACCACCCGCCGAAGGACTGGGATGAGCTGTACGAGTATGCGCAGAAGCTGACCATTCCGGAGAAGGGTCAGTACGGGATGGCGATCTTCTCCGGACCGCATGCCGCGTGGTGGTGGATCGACTTCCTCTGGTCAGCCGGCGGTGAGGCGGTCGCCGAGGACAAGGATGGCAACTGGAAGGCGGTCTTCAACGACGAGGCCGCAGTCACAGCGCTGAAGTTCTACCAGAAGCTCGGGCGCGAGAAATGGAGCCGCGATGGCAAGACCTACACCGGCGTCGCATACCGGGATACCGACTATGCGAAGCTCTGGGCGCTCGGCAAGATCGGCATCGTCTTCGGCTACATGAACGACCAGATGATGTCCGGCGTGAACCCGAACCTGATCGGAATCGCGCCGATGCCTCTCGGTCCGACGGGTAAGCGCGGGAACGAGCTGAACTGCGCGATGATGGGGATCAACTCCCAGTGCAAGGACAAGCGCATCCGGGATGCCGCCTGGGAGTACATCAAGTTTTGGGCGAGCGATGAGGCGATCCGCGTGCGCTGCAAGGTCTACACCGAGTCGGGATTCGGCAAGTTCATCGCGCCGAAGTACCTCAAAAAGTATGGCTACACTCAATACCTCCGCCAGGTCCCGAAGGGCTGGGCCGAGACCCTCGAAGAGGCGCTCCGATCCGGCCGCCCGGAGCCTTACGGGCGCAACTGCGAGAACATCTACTCCGAGATGACTCCTCCGCTCGACGCCGCGTGGCTCAAGGGCGATCTGAACCTCAAGCAGGAACTCGACAAGGCGGTCGCCCACTGCAACGAGAAACTCATGGGCGTGATCGACCCGAAGGTGCTAGAGTTCCGACGCCGGGTCGCGCTCGTTGTCGTCATAGTCCTGATGATCATGTTCACCCTTGTGTTCCGCCATGTCATCAAGAGCTTCACCCGCGACTACGAGTCAGGCCACGACAAGAAGCTGGACCGCGCGAAGAAGCCGTCGAGAGCCGTGATACGTCGCACGATTATCGCGTTCCTGCTGATGGCCCCCGCGCTCATTTCCGTCGCTATCTGGGCATACTACCCGCTCGCGCGCGGCTCGCTCATGGCGTTCCAGGACTTCCGGATCATTGCGGGCACCAAGTGGGTCGGGCTCGACAACTTCAGCGAGGTGCTGTTCACGCCACAGGTCTGGAAGTCATTCATGAACAGCGTCATCTTCATGCTGCTCAGCCTCGGACTGGGATTCTGCGGGCCTATCATCCTCGCGCTCATCCTCCACGAGATCCCACGCGGCAAGATACTCTTCCGCACGCTGTATTATCTCCCGGCGGTCACGACCGGCCTGGTCATCATGTTCCTGTGGAAGTTCTTCTACAGCCCGAGTCCGGCCGGCCTGCTCAACCGCCTGCTCGCGAGCTTCAACGATCTGATCCTGGCGCACATCAACTCGGCGCTGGCGTGGCTTCACGTCCCGGCGCAGATACCCATGTTCAGCGCGCAGACCTGGCTAGGAGACCCGAAGCTGGCGATGCTCTGCGTGATCATGCCGATCATCTGGGCGCACGTCGGGCCGGGATGCATCATCTACCTGGCGGCGCTGAAGGGCGTCCCGGAGGATGTCTACGAGGCGGCGGACCTCGATGGCGCGGGTGTGCTGCACAAGATCTGGCATATCACGATCCCGTTCCTTCGCCCGCTGATCATCATCAACTTCGTCGGCGCATTCATCGCCGCATTCCGATCGTTCGACTTCATATTCGTCATGACGGGCGGCGGCCCGATGTACTCCACACACGTCGCCGGGCTCGAAATCTGGTACAACGCGTTCCTGTACCTCAAGTTCGGCTATGCGGTTGCGATGGCGTGGCTGCTCGGCTCGCTCGTCGTCGGATTCACTGTGTTCCAGCTTAGGATTCTCTCCCGCCTGCAGTTCAAGACCGCGGGAGCGTAGGAGGAATGGTTGATGGTTTATGGTTAATGGCGGACCGGCTCCCCACTAACCATGAACCATCAACCATAGGTTTGAGATGCTTCGGTAGCAGAGGCCTGGCGGCGCTGCCGAAGCCCTTCTGATCTAGTCGATGCTTCGGCAGCGCCGCCAGGCCTCTGCTACCGAAGCATCTGGGTTGGGTTTCCCATGCCAATTATCTCCGTCATCGGTCGAAAACAGAGGAAGGTCCGGGTGCTCATCGCCGCGCTGTACGTCATATTGACGCTCGGCGCGCTGACGATGGTCTACCCGTTTCTGCTGATGGTCTCGACCTCGTTCACCAGTCCGGTCGATCAGAACGAGTTCAAGGTCGTCCCGCGCTACTTCTACGACGAGGCGAGCCTCTACCGCAAGTACGTCGAGGCGAAGTACGACGAGGACATCGTCTATTACAACATCGCATTGGGCACGGACCTTGCGACGTTCGAGGAACTCGAGCCGCCTGAGGGGATCAACCGCCGGTTCGTCGCTGAATGGCGCGAGTTCAAGGGCACTCTCCCGCTCGACTACACGACTCTGGCGCACTCCAACTCCCTCTCGAAGCTCACGCCGGAGATGCTGGTCGACTACCGGGCGTTCCTGAGGAAGAAGTTCCGCGGCGACCTCGACAAGCTCAACAAGGACTACAAGGAAGCCAACGAGACCTGGCTCGAACCCGGGATGCCGATCGAGGACTGGACGATGCGCAACTTCAGCCCCGAGCGCACGCCGAAGTACCGCGACTTCCTGGTGTTCAAGGCCGCCCGGCCCGTGCGCTACCTGACGACTGTGTCGGTGGACGGCCTCTTCCAGGACTACCTGCGCCTCACGTGCGGCAAGCTCGATGCGATCAACAGGGGGCTCGGGCTCGCGTGTGCGAACCGGGCGGATGTCCATATGCCCGCACGAAAGCCCGGCGGACCGTTCGGCCCGATCTGGGAGGAGTACATCCGCAAGGAGTGCCCGGTCCATTTCGTCCATATCGATCCGGGTGCGACGGACGACTACGATGCCTTTATCAAGCGGAAGTATGTGGATTTCGCCGCATACAACCGTGCGTACAAGACGAACATCGCCTCCTTCGCCGAGGTATCGTTCTCCCCGAGAGCGCCTGAAGCGGGCATGGCGCTCGTCGACTGGGTCGAGTTCCTGGAAGACGCCGCGCCGATCGAGATGGTCGAGTTGCGGAGTCCCGAGGTCCTGTTCCGCCAACATGTGGCGAGGAAATACGGCTCGCCCGACCGGATGAACGAGGCGCTTGGGTTGAAGGTTGCGTCATTCGAGCAGGTGGCGCCTCCGTATGCCGAGAACAACCTGCTCGAACTGCGAGAGAACCGCGGCCCGATCCGGCGGGAGTTCATCTCCCGCAACTACCGCGAGGTGCTGGAGTACATCGCGCTGCACGGACGGGCGCTCATGAACACGGCCATCCTGTGCCTCGGTATGGTGCTCGCGGTGCTGCTGGTCAATCCGCTCTGCGCCTATGCCCTTTCGCGGTTCAATCTGCGCTCGACGTACAAGATCCTGCTCTTCCTGCTCGCGACTATGGCCTTCCCGGCGGAGGTCTCGGCGATCCCGAGCTTCCTGCTGATCAAGGACCTGCATCTGCTCGGCACATACTGGGCAATCATCCTTCCGGCGCTTGCGAGCGGGTACTCGGTCTTTCTGCTCAAGGGATTCTTCGACAGCTTGCCGACGGAGCTGTACGAAGCGGCGATGATCGATGGCGCGACCGAGATGCAGATGTACTGGAAGATCACGATCCAGCTATCGAAGCCGGTGCTCGCGGTCATCGCGCTCGGCACATTCACCGCGGCATACGGATCGTTCATGTGGGCGTTCCTCGTGCTGCAGAACCCGAAGATGTGGACGCTGATGGTCTGGCTCTATCAGATGCAGATCTGGCGCCGCAGTTCCTGGTCTACGCGGCCCTCGTGCTGACGGCGATCCCGACGCTTCTGGTCTTCATCTTCTGCCAAAACGTGATCATGCGAGGAATCATCATCCCCTCGGAGAAGTAAGGCATGGAACACAGATAACACAGATAGCGGAGGATGGGATAGATGAAATGCCGATTTTGATTCTGGACATCCGTTTCATCCTCTGCCATCTGTTTCATCTGTGTTCCAAGGATATGCCATGGACGTCGGTAAGCTTCCGCACAGACTGCTGGCTGAGATGCTCTCGAAGGTCGAACTCGATGGGCGAGTGATCGTCGGGCCGGGGATCGGCATCGACGCCGCCGTGATCGAGTTCGGCGACCGTCTGCTCGTCACCAAGACCGACCCGATCACCTTCGCTACCGACCTCATCGGTTGGTACGCCGTCAACATCAACGCCAACGACATCGCCTCGATGGGCGCGGATCCGAAGTGGTTCATGGCGACGATCCTGCTTCCGACGACCTGCGAGCCTTCGGATGTCGAGGCGATCTTCGACCAGATTACCTCCGCCTGTCGCGACCTGGGGATCACTCTCGTCGGCGGCCACACGGAGATCACCCACGACCTGGATCGGCCGATCGTCGTCGGATGCATGCTCGGCGAGACCGACCGCTCCCGGCTCGTGACCGCGAGCGGCGCCGGGGTGGGGGACGACATCTTCCTGACGAAGGGGATCGCGGTCGAGGGCACGTCGCTCCTCGCGCGTGAGGCCGGCGACCGGCTGAGGGAGATGGGGTTCACGCCCGAGTTCCTCGATCGGTGCGCGAAACTACTGTTCGAGCCGGGGGTCAGCGTCGTGAGGGATGCTCGGATCGCGACTGAGGCGGTCACGGTGAACTCGATGCACGACCCAACCGAGGGCGGGCTGGCGACCGGGCTGATGGAGATCGCGGAGGCGTCCGGCCTGGGATTGGAGGTCGATCGGGAGGCGATCCCGGTCCTGCCGGAGACTCAATCGCTCTGCCGGGAGTTGGGGCTCGACCCGCTCGGGCTGATCGCGTCCGGCTCGCTGCTCCTGACCGTCTCCCCGGCGGATACCCCTCGACTGCTCGAGGCATTCGGCCAGGCGGGAATCACTGCCAACGTCATCGGTCGCATGATGCCCCGCGACCACGGCCTCAAGATGCGCACGTCCGCAGGCGTGATCGACCTGCCCTCGTTCCCACGGGATGAGATCGCGCGGTTCTTCGACGAGCAAGCGCTGTAGAGGCGTGCCTTGTGCCGCCCGGCGCTGTGGTATCGGGCGGCACAAGGCACGCCCCTACAGCCCCTTATCTCTTACCGCTTCCACCTCGGCAGTCGCACGGCTCGGCATCAGGGTGAAGTGGCACTGGCCTGCGCCGACCGCCATCGGGGTGAATGCCTTCGCCTGCGACGTGTACCCGGGCGCAGAGGCGATCAGCACATACGGCCTGGGATCGAGTTCCGAGAGCAGGAACCTCCCCGCTGCGTCCGATATCGAGCGCGCGGCCTCGTCCTTAGAATCCACCTTCACCTCGGCGCCCTGGAGCGGCAGCCCTGTCGAGACGTCGATCACCGTTCCCGAGATGCTGATCGCGGGCGGCTTGACCGTCGTCCCTGCCCCAATCCCGTTCGCCTGGAAGGGGACGGCAGGCAACTGGGTCGCGCAGGACGGGCAGAACACCCAATCCGGACGGATCGGCGACTGGCATTTCGGGCACGTCGCCTCTGCCTCGGAGCCGCAGAATGGGCAGCGCTTCAGCCCGACAGGAAGGTCCGCGCCGCACTTCGGGCACGCCCGCGGATCGGGGTAGCGGATCACCAGGTAGGTCACGAGCCCGACGACGTTCGTCAGGAGTGTAAGAAGTGCCCACGGGATCGGCTCCATCCGCCGCCAGGATGCGTCGAGATATACCCACCAGGGTACCAGTATCCAGTAACCAGCGAAGGAGAGCACGAGGAAGAACGCGACGAACCCCATTCCGGTATCCGCAAAGAGCATGCCGAACAGGGAAGTCACACCGAGAGCGATTGCAATGGCCCTGGTCGTGTTCTTGGCTTGCTCTACCGGTGCTCGCATGAGCGAATCCGCCAGGCTCGTGTACGCTCGGTTGAGGGCATTGGTCACCCGTCCCGTCATGTGCCGCGTCCCACAGATTGGGCACGCCTGAGCCGTACTCAGCAATCGGTTACCGCACTGAGTGCAGATGGCTGCGGTTGGCTCCGCCGTCAGTACATAGACCAATAGGGCGAGGGGTGCTGCGGCGAGACCGAAGACCGTCCATGCGACGACCCTGCGTCCGCACTGAGACGCATCCACCGCAATCCATGTCGCTGTCAGAATCCAGCCCACCACTATGAGGAACGGGCCCATCCCATCGCCGGCGTCAGGTAGTGTCACTGCCGTGATGAGCCCGAGCACCCATGCGGCAATCGCGATGGTCCCGAGTATCGCCTTCCGGCGCAGCATAGTCAATTCATGTTCATTCATCGGTGTATCCTATGGCATCCGTCGCGGATTGGGCCCGTAGCCTAGCCCCTTGTGGGCGTTCGTCTCCCCGTAGCCTGGGGCTTCATGCCCGTTCGGCGCCCACAAGGGGTAGGCTACACGACAGACTCGGCGGGCTCGACAGTGAAGTCCAGCGTAACCTGCTGTCCGGGCGTAACCTCGGCCAGGCGGGTCTGATGCTTGAACCCGACCGCGTCCACCGCGACCGTATACGGACCCGCTGGGATGTTCTCCAGCACGAATCCGCCCTCAGCGCCGGTCAGGGCCGAGCGGTCGAGGCGGCTCGAGTCGATGCAGACGCGCACCCCGGCGATAGGCCTCGCAGTGCCTCGCTCGATGACCCGGCCGATGATCCTGGAGGGCAGCGCCCTCAGGTTGAGTTGCACCGATTCCGGCGCTTCACCGATATCGAGTTCGGCCTCAGCGGGCTCGTAGCCTGCTCTGGTCACCGTGATCGTGTATCTTCCGCTTCGAAGCTTGCGCGCCTCGAAGACGCCTGCCACGCTGGTGATGCCGTCGACCTTGGCGAGCCGGCCGGTCACCGAGACGCGTGCATTCGGCATCGGAGCGCCGGTCTCGGTATCGAGCACCGTGACGCACAGGTTTGCCCTCGTGCTCTCCATCAACCGGGAGGCAAGAGGCTCACCGGCACTCCTGGGCGTGATCGTCTCCAACACATGCGTGGGCGACACGTTACAGACCGGGCAGTACTGCCAGCCGGGTCTCATCCGGGTCTGGCAGACCGGGCACCGGCCCATCAGGGTGACGCCGCACGCCGGGCATCGGATGTACTTTCCCAGCACCTCCTCACCGCAGTTAGGGCAGGGATACGCTCCCGGCAGCCTTGCCAAAAGATATGCCCCGAGCCCGATCACGTTGGTGATCGCCACGAGCGCGCCCCATGCGAACGGCCTCATTCCCCGCCGGTAAGCATCCATTCCGACCCAGATCGGGAGCAGCGCCAGATACAGAAGGAACGCGAAGAGACTGGCCCAGCGTAGTTCCAGTATCACCATCCTGTCTAGAGTCTGGTGAGGCATATCCATTGCGACCCGGCGGTCGGTCTGCACCACAGCCAGGATGCCTATGGCCTGGCCACTGTCGTTCTTGATCCTGGCCAGGTAGACCTTCCCGGCGTTCTCGGTATACTTGTTGACCTCACCGACGAATGTGGACGTCCAATACGGGTACGTGTCGCCGGCCGAATCGTCCCATTGGCCGTCCGCCTCGGATCGAGGGCTGTCCAGTATATCCTCGATCGGCCGACCGAACGGGAACACCTTGCCGACCAGTGGCTTGGGACTCGCTGACACAACTCGGCCGTTTTCGTCAAGCACGGCGGCCGCGACGACGTTGCGGTGATCATCTGACTCAAGAATGCTCGGACTTGACATTGCCCTGACTGCAGCGTCCCATCCAGTATAGATCGTTACGGGCTCGGCCTGCTGCTTGACGTACGTGTCGAGAATCGCATTGTCCGACGCATCGAGGCCCCCTGGGCGATCGGTCTGACGATTCCCTGAAGGTCAGGATCAGGGAAGCGGTAGACGGTCGCTCCGTTCCAGAACGGCTCCACCATGATGTAGGTGCTGCCGACGAGCAAGCCGATCGCCGTCAAGAACGAGAGCAGGCACAGCCATCCGATAAGTGTCTTGGCAATACGCATGGTCTACACCCCCTACCTCTTAAAGGTCATCCCGTTGAGCGGCCTGCGCCGGGCGGTGACCATGATCGGCACAAAGGAAGTGACGAAGATGATCGTGACCGCAATCGCTACCAGCCTCAGCGAGCCGAGCGGGCTCGTAATCGCGACTACATCGATCCGTCCCGTCAACTGCAGGGCGAGGACCGACACCATGACTGCAAACACGATCACCGAGGCAAACGCGAACCCGAGGAACGCGTATACCGTGCGCGGGCTGACGCGTTCCATCGCCGGCCTGCATATCGGCACGGCGGCGAGCGCCTTCGCCAGCGCCCGGGACTCGGCGAGTGTCGGGCGGAGAGTCGGCGCGTCGCCGATCAGGCTCACGAGCGCCCGGTACTCCTCCAGCGCGGCAGAGCAGTCGTCACATCGGTCGATGTGATGCTCGACCGCCTCGACCTCGTGTGTCGCCAGGTCGCCGGTGACGTATGCCGCAAGCATCTGCTCGCATCTCTCGCAGTTCATATCCGCCCCTCGCTTTCCGGAGGCCGAAGCTCCCCTCGGAGCTTCTTCAGAGCAAAGTGTATCCAGGATTTGACCGTGCCCGACGGCGCGCCCATCACCTGTGCGATCTCGTCATAGGTCAGGTCGTGCCGGAAGCGGAGCATCACGGCGGATCTCTGAGCTTCCGGCAGTTGGTCGACGGCGTCCCACATCTCCGAGGCCGCCATCCGATCCGCCACCGTGGTTTCCATCGTGGTGACCGCCCGGTTTTTCGCCTCCATCAGCATCTCCATGGCGTCCATCTCGGATACCAGGGACTCTTTCCGTACGTTTCGGCGGCGGAAGTCGTCGCGGATGAGGTTCATGGCGATCGTGTAGAGCCAGGTCTTGAACGACGACTTGCGCTGGAAGGTGGATGCGGCCTCGATGACCCGCACGAACGCCATCTGAGCGATGTCCGCCGCCCGATCCCGATCGCTCAGGTGGCGATACGCGAAGTCGAGGAGCTTGCTGTGGTATCTGGAGACGAGAATATCCATCGCGCGCCTGTTTCCGCAGGCGCACAAAGACATCAGCTCTTCGTCTGCGAGGTTGATCACGCGCTGATCACTCCTGTCAGCTCTCTCCAGCAGTATCTGGCGTATTGGGTTGCGCAACCGTTGAGCGGACAGCCGCCCCAGGATGCTCGTCTGTTCCATGATACCGACCTCGTTGATCGCTGTCAAACCTGTCACTCATACCTCAGTGCCACTGCCGGGGTCACCCGGGTCGCAAGCCACGCGGGCACTACCGACACCAGCAGGCTGAGCCCAAGAGTCGTCGTAAGGGACGCCCGGACCCAGTAGCTCAAGAACGGCAGGATAAGCCCCGTCATGCTGGTGAACTTGGCGATCAGTAGCGCCGAGAGCCCGATGCCGATCCCCCACGCCGCGATCGCCACCATCGACGCCTCGGCCGCAAACTGCATGACGATCTCGCCCCTCCGCGCTCCGAGCGCTCGCCGGAGTCCGATCTCCTGGATGCGCTCCGACAGGGCGACGAGGGTCATGTTCAGCAGCGACATCAGCGCTATCGAGAGCGTCAATCCTCCTATCATGCCGAGGACCATGCGTGCGACACTCGTGTTTCTCTCCCAGTTCTCGTATTCACCTTCGACGGTTGCCACCGCGTATCCTGGATTCGGGTTTACCATCGATGCCTGCATGCCAAGCTTCTTGCCGCCTGCCAGCGCATCTTTCGGGCTTGGGTAGTAGACACGAACGATCGATGAACCAGGGATACTTCCACGTTCGAGCACCTCCTCGGCCGTCTTGAAGGGCATCACCACCTGGCCAAGATCGCCGATCTGCCAGGAATATACATGGAGTTTGCTACTTCCATCCGTATCGAACGTGCCAACGATTTTGAGTCGGCAGCCGTTCAAAGTAAGCGGCCTGCCGATCGGATCCGACGACCCGGTAAGCCGGAGGAGCCAGTTCTTCGAGATGAGGCAGACCATGTCCCCGTTCCGTATCTCCCGAGCCGTGAAGTCTCGACCCATCGCGACCTGGTAGTCTCGGAGATAGGGCTGCTCACCGCTCGATGCCACCTTCGTCGCAATGTTGACCGAGAGCCGCTGCTTGTCTTCACCGACATCCAGCGTGTACTTGCGGTAGAGAGCGGTGCCCAGGATGCTCTTGTCCCTGTTGCGTATCCCGGCGGCAATGAGCCTTGCTTCCTCCAGTGACACGACTTTCGTGCCGCGAGGTCCCTGGCCGTGAATCATCAGAGCCGCCTCACTTCGCTGTGTTGGAGTCCATGCCTGCGGACCGGTATTCAGTTGGCGCTCACCAAGTGAGGTGAAGGCCATCAGCGCGACCACTCCCAGGCTGACGGACATCACTGTAAGTCCCAGCCTCATCGGATGGTGGAAGGCGGCTGTGATTCCGGACTGAATGTTGCGGGTGAACCTCATCGCAGTCTCCTACCCCCGTGCCCCGGAGGCGATCGCCTCAGCCGGCCTGAGCCTCGACGCATAGATCGCAGCGTTCACTCCGCCGATCACGCCGATAAGGACGACGAACGCCACTCCCGTCAGGATCTCCGGCATGTAGGTCATCGCATCGAACTTCACTGCTGCCTGCCGATCGCCCATATACACGAGAAACGTCGCCAGCGCGACTCCGATTCCTCCGCCGAACAAGCAGAGCATGATGGACTCCGCGAGCACCTGCGATACGATGTCCCTCGCGGTGGCGCCCACTGCCCGGCGGATGCCGAACTCCCTCCTGCGCTCGGTCACGGAGACCAGCATGACGTTGACGACCCCGGCCGCCGCCGCGATCACCATCATGATGCCGGTCATTGCGATCACCAGCAGAATGCTGCGCGCGATCTTCGGCATCACGAACGCCGACGCGGCGAATCCTGCCTCGATCGGCCCGATGCGCTTGGAGAGCAGATCATCGATTTCGCGGGCGGCCCGATTCTCGTCGCGTGGAAGCACCTCAACCCGACGGTAAGTGTGACCGGAAAAGCTCTCCGCGGCCAGGCGCGGAACGTGGATGCTGGTGTTGGCGTTGGAGACTGGCTGCGGACTTCGATCCTCGGATTCACTTTCGACCATTGTCTTGGCGGAACTGAGCTTGGTGACGCCGATGACTCTAAAATCCTGGCCTGCCATGCTGATCGCGCGGCCGATGGGATCCGTCTTGCCCACAAGTGTGCCGACTCCGTCTTTGCTGACCAGGCATACCCGGTCGCCCCTCCGCTGCTCCTCCCTGGTGAACATGCGTCCCTTCACAACGGCGAAATACCCCATATCGAGGCCGCAGATAATCGGGCTGATCGTGTTGTCCGTGGCGATCACCGGCCATGACGGCGCTGTTTTCTCGCCACATTTGACGTTCTCGACATCGAGGCCGAGCCAGACGATGACCTCTCGGACGTTGGGGAGCTTACGGAGCGCCGCCACATCGGCATCGGTGAGATACATGCGAGCGACACGCCTCCCCGCGGCCAACTCCTCCTTACTCTGGCTCACCATGATGCGGATCGTGATGTTCTCGAACTTGCGCCTGATCTGCAGGTTGCGGAGGTCTTCATGCCGGATGATCAGCACTCCGGCGGCGACACAGGTCGCTGAGATCCCCACGCCGATCATCGCCAGGACCGAACGCAGTCTCCGCCGCCAGATCGACTTCCATGCTGTTCCGATGGTGTCCCTGAATCTCACGATGTCACCCTTACCGAATCCTGGTCGATCAGGCCGTCCCGCAGGCTGACGATCCGGTGTGCACGGTCGGCGATGCTCTGATCGTGGGTCACCATCACCAGCGTGATCCCCCGCTCTTCGTGCAGCGTTTGAAGCAGGTCCATGATCTCGCCGCCCCGTCTGCTGTCGAGGTTTCCGGTCGGCTCGTCGGCCAGGATGACCGACGGGTCGTTCACCAGCGCTCGGGCGATCGCGACTCTCTGCTGTTCACCGCCGGAGAGTTCGCTCGGGCGGTGGCGCATCCGATCTTGCAGGCCGACCATCGTCAGGGCGGCCTCGGCCTTCTGCCGTCGCTCTTTCTTCGAAAGGCCCGCGTAGACCAATGGGACCATGGCATTCTCGATCGCCGACACGCGTGGGAGCATATTGTAGGATTGGAAGATGAAGCCGAGTTCGCGGTTGCGAATGTCGCTGCGACGCCGATCGGTGAGCCGGGCGACCTCCTGGCCGTTGAGCTTGTAGGAGCCGCGACTAGGCCAGTCGAGGCATCCGAGCACGTTCAGGAGCGTCGTCTTCCCCGATCCCGACGGTCCCATGATCGCAACCATCTCACCCCTGCCGATTTCCAGGGAGAGTCCCTGGAGCGCGAGCACCGGCACTCGTCCCATCTGATATGTTTTCGTTATGTCTCGCAGACTGATCAGGCTCTCGTCTTCCATTCAAACTTCCTCCACGATTCTTCTCACCAGTTTAGACGCACACCCCGCCACGATCGTTGAGTGCGGCTATTCGTGTTTCTGCTCGTTATGCTACAATGCAGCGAACACCTGACACGGGAGCGCATCCATGTCTGACATCCTCGAACGCTCGAAGGTCAAACACATATACATCATCCAGCTCTCACATCTCGACATCGGCTTCACGGGCACTCAGTGCGAGGTGGCCCAGATCTCCGCCGAGACCATCAACCGGGCGATCGAGTTCTGTCACGAACACCCTGACTACAAGTGGACGATCGAGAGCATCTGGCAGCTCAAGCAGTGGACGGCAGGGAAGAGCCCAGAGCATATCGGTGAACTCGTCAGCTTGGTGAAGGCCGGGCGGATCGGCCTGACCGCCGGGTACGCCGGGATACTGAGCGCCACCATGGGCGCGGAGGAGTTCTGTCGGTCGCTCTACCCGGCGGAGAAGCTCAGGCGCGAGTATGGCGTCACCATCGAGACGATCATCCAGAACGACATCCCCGGCTACTCGTGGGCCTACCCGCAAATACTGGCGAAGAGCGGCGTCAAGCACTTCGTAACCGGCACGAACCACTTCATCGGCAAGGGCGCGGAGATTCCCTGGCAGGACCGTCCGTTTTGGTGGGAAGGGCCTGACGGCAGCCGAGTCCTGACCTACATCTGCCATGATCCCGGCATCAACGAGAGCGGATACCTCCACGGGTTTTGGGAGCACGGCTGGGGCCCCGGTGGACGGGCCGAGCAGACCGTCCCCGAGATGCTCGAACGCCTGGAGGATGCCGGCTACCCGCACGATTCCGTCCTCATTATGTCCGGCACTGGTGACAACGCCAACACGTTCATCGGAATGGTCGAAGGCGCGCGGGAATGGAACTCGAAGCACTCGACGCCGACGATGATCATCTGCACGCCCGATGAGTTCTTCGCCCACCTCAGGGAGGAGAACGCCGGCCCATACCCCGTGTATCGCGGCGACTGGTCCGGGCTTTGGGACCAGAACGCTCAGGTCGTCCCGTACGGCGTCTCGCTCTCCCGCCGGGTCCACGACGAGCTTCCTCAGGCCGAGGCGCTCGCGTCTTTCGCGGGCGTTTTCGGCCTCAAGGCGTACCCGAAGGCCGACCTCGATACCGCATGGGAGAACGTCATCACCTTCGACGAGCACTCCGGGGGCGGCGGCTGGCCCGGCACTCTCACCCCGGAGCAGACCGCCGAGGGGAATGTCGTCGCGCTCGGGCACGCGCAGACCGCGCTCGATCGTACATCGAGCGTTCACCACGCCTCACTCGAAGCGATCTCGTCCTCGGTGCGCATCGAGGAGGACGGCATCCTCGTCTGGAATCCGACGGCGCATTCCCGATCCGACGTCGTCCGCACCGGCGATCTCATCATCCGAGCCGACGACCTGCCGGGCCTCGGGTATAGGTCCTATATGTCCCATACGTCCCATGATCCCGGCGTCGCCGCAGTCCCCAACTCACTCGAGAACGAGCACCTCCGCCTCGAAGTCGGCCCGGACGGCATGGTCGCGAGCATCAGGGACAAGCGGACGGGCCGCGAACTGGTCGACGGCGGGTCCAAGTACGGCTTCGGTCAGCTCGTTCAGGCGACGAAGCTCTCCTCAGACTCTCTGCCGTTCAATCAGCCTGAGATCAAGGCGGGCCAGAGCCATCCACTCGCCGCGAGCCTCATCATCGAGGACGCGCAGTGCCCGCTGAGGCGGACCGAGATCACTCTCCTCGCCGGGGAGCCGATCGTCCGCTTCCGGCACACATTCGACATGACGCGCACGTCTCACAGGACATACGACGAAGGCCCGATCAGGTACGACGTCGCCTATCCGCTCGACATTCTCAATGGCAAGCTCGCATTCGACACGCCCGCGGGGATGCTCGACCCCGACCTCGACTTCATGCCCAAAGCCCACCACATAATCAACGTCCACCACGGCGGTGATGTCAGCGGCGATGAGTGCGGAGTGGCCTTCGCATCCCCTGAGGCGTTCATGTGGGAGTTCGGCGGCATCAACGGCCTCTGGGGCACTGCCATCCCGCCGGAATCGACGCCGCTGATGATGCGGCTGCTCAGCAAGCACGACGAGGCCAGCTACAAGGAAGGCATCGGCCCGGTCGTCACCGAGCCCGGCGCGCCCCAGGAGCGCATCTACGAGGCCGTCTTCATGCTTCACTCGGGCGATGATCCATCGGCGGTCAGGCGGTTCATGCTCGACGAAGCGAATCCGCTCGTCGCCGTCCCAATCAGCGCGAATCCGAAGGGAATCCTTCCGGAATCCGGGCAGTTCCTCCATGTGGACGGCAAGGACATCGTGCTTCTGACGCTGAAACAGGCTGAAGACGGCGATGGTTACATCATGCGCCTGATGGAGACCAGCGGCTCGGAGTCGGATGTGACGATCAGGCCCGGACTGCTGACCATCGCCAACCCGTGGCTTGTCGACAACGTCGAGCGCCCGATCCGTGCCCTGACGCTCGATCATGGGCAGGTGAAACTTACTCTCCGCCCCAGGGAGATCGTGACGATCAGATTCAACTTGGAGGTTCACACATGCGACTAGCCGCTATTCTACTGCTGACTATGCTTATCGTTTCCGAATCCCTCGCCCGAGATCTGGAGATATCCCACGCCTATTACCGAGATACGAACGCCAGCCTGCATCTCTTCCTGGCGAACCACGGCAATGAGCCGGTGTCGATACTGCCACCTGTCGTCGATGGTCAGGACTGCGCCACCCTCGGCAGGGATGGCCTCCACATTACAAACGTCCTCTGGTTCCGAAGCCGTCCGAATCCCATTCCGCCCGGTGGGATCGCCGACCTGACGATCACCCTGGCCCTTCCGACCGACAAACCGGTGACCGTCGAACTGACTACGTCGTCCGGGCAGAAGCTTCGGAAGGTCATCCGATGTGTGCCGGAGCCGATCCGTTTCCAGGCCGTCCGGTTCAGCGCGGACCTGCGGACCGTGGATGTCTACGTCCGCACGACTGAGGCCCTGCGCCGGATACGTATGGACGGCACCGATGTCGGCAGATCGGGTGAGAGCCTCGACGGCCTCGCGTTTACTCGAATCAGGCTGAAAGAGCCGCTCGCGCCGAACTCATTCCACGTCTTCGAAGTCGAGGCCGAGGGAGGAGCATCTACCGCGTGTCAGATCCGCGCGATCCCCGCCGAATTCCTGATCGGCGTCTATGGCAGCCCGAGTCCCGAGGCAATCGCCGATTGGGCGAAGCACGGCCTCAACCATTACCTGTCGTTCGGCGGAGTCTCGACAGACCTCCTGGATACGTTCGCCGAGCACAAGATCAGCGTCGGGGCGAAATACATCCCCGAGCACCTGGTGGACCGTACCGCCGGCAAGGTCTCCATCTATGATGAAGAGAAAGCCAAGTCCGCGCTGGATGCCGTCATCGACAAGCCGAGCCTGCTCTACCACCATCTCGTGGACGAGCCGGATGTCTCCGACTACTACGTGAACCACACGCTCGGCGCGAGCGGGATGGAGCTTATCGCGCGCGACGAGTTCTACGAGCGAAACGATCCCGGGCGCTACACCTTCGTTCAGCTCGACAACACCTTCCGGCCCAGGAACTACCGAGTCTATGGAGAGAGCGCCGATCTGCTGGCGACGCACAGGTATTCCCTCGGCAGCTATCTCAAGAGCGAGGCGGGCGAGACGACGGTCAAGCGCCTGCCCTTCTTCGAGGACATGGTCGAGACGTTACGACTTCTTCGCGGTGCTACTGAGCCTAAGCCGTTCTTCATGGTGCCCCAGTTCTTCAACCTCGGGCCGGGCCGCGCGGGACGTCCGCCGACCATCGAGGAGATGCGCCTCCAGTGCTACACCATGGTCGCAGGCGGCGCTCGCGGGCTGATTCACTACATATTCTCCGGCTCGACAGGCGGCGGTGAAGGCGGGCGAACTCCGGCTCTCTGGGACGCTATGACCGGCCTCCATCAGGAGCTTGCCGGCGTCGGCGAGATCGTCGGTTCCGGTACGCCCGCGCCCGCCAATTGGGTGAAATGCAGTTCCGCGAACGTGCTGGCGACTGGGCTGCTCTGCGGGGACGAGATGGCGGTCGTGTTCATCAATCTCAGTCACCGCTCGTCGCTCCATAGCTTCACCGCGATCTCGGTGCGAGACTTCACGGTAAGAGTGCGCATCCCGCCGTGGATCGAGGCCTCGGATCTGGAGGTCCGTCTCGCGGACACCGGGGATCCGATTGGGGCCACGATCGAAGGCGACACCTTGAGCTTCACGGTCGATGAAGTGACCGATGCTCGATGCGTTCTGCTCTTACGGAAGTGAGGGGCGATGACCGCATCCGTATCGGTCCTCATGCCTGCATACAACGCCGCGGACACGATCCGTCAGGCCGTGACGAGCCTCCAGCGTCAGACCCTCGCCGACTTCGAGGTCGTCGCGGTGGACGACGGCTCGACCGACGGCACGGGTGACATTCTCGATGAGCTGGCGCTCGATGACACGCGCATCAGGCCGGTCCATCTCCCGCACTCGGGGCTGATTGAGGCGCTCAATGCCGGAATCAAGCGGTGCGGCGCAGACCTCATCGCCCGCATGGACGCCGATGACATATGCCACCCTGAGCGCGTGAGGCTTCAGGTCGAGTACATGCGCGATCATCCTGATGTAAGCGTATGCGGGTGCCTGGTCCGCTCGTTTCCCAGGAATGTGATCCGAGAGGGCTTCCTCCGCTACGAGGCGTGGCTGAACTCCCTCACCACGCACGACCAGATCGCGCGCGACTTCTTCGTCGAGAGCCCGCTCGCCCACCCCAGCGTCATGATGCGGGCGTCCGACCTGCGAGCGATCGGGGGGTACCGGGAGATGGGCTGGCCGGAGGACTACGACCTCTGGCTGCGGTTCTTCATGGCGGACAAGCGTTTCGGCAAGGTGGCGCGGACTCTCCTCTTCTGGCGCGAAACGCCCGGGCGGCTCACGTTCACGGATTCTCGCTACTCGCTCGAGAACTTCGTACGGGCGAAGGCACACTTCCTGGCGATACTGATTCAGGCCAAGAACCGGCCGCTGATCGTCTGGGGCGCAGGAATGATGGGCCGCCGACTGACGAAGCACCTCGTCCGGGAGGGTATCCAGCCGATCGCGGTGGTTGACATCGACCCGCGCAAGATCGGCCGGACGATGCGAGGATCTCCGATCATCCCGCCGGAACAGCTTGCAGGTCATCCGAACGCATTCGTCATCGTCGCAGTGGGATCGGAGGGCGCGCGGGAGATCATTCGCGCCAGGCTGAACGCGATGGGCCGAATCGAAGTGGAAGATCACCTCTGTGCTGCGTAGCCCGGGTTGCTCATGATATGTTCAGAGGGCGTGCGCTCTGTCATTCTGAGCGAAGTGACGAATCTGGCGAGAGCATACCTCAAGAACGCCGGATTCTTCACTTCGCTCAGAATGACACGGATGATCCGGGCTAGCAGACTGAAGAATCGGGACGATTCCTCCGAAATTCCTGGGTGGTAAGGTACGTGTTGCCTCATTTAACTTTGTTACCGAAACGCCATTCGTTGCGTCATTGATAATGTTACCAAGTAGTGTGTTCAAGTATGTCAGATCGGCTCTTGATCGCCGCTCAGGGCCGCGCCTTGCTCGCTTTCGATCTGTCTTTGTTCGGCATCCTGTCAAGCTTTGATGATAGCCTGTGGATGCGTCTTAGTAGCTCCACCGGGTTCGTCGCTCTACGTTCTTTATCGAGGCGATCCTTTGCTTCATCGTCAAGCCATCCTTCAACACTTATCAGCTTGCGGTACGGCGTCATCGCAGGCTCATAGCGTTTGATCACTTTACTCCCAATCCGCTCCTTTTCTTTAAGACGCATCATGGGCTGACAGAAGTTGTGATACGCCACGATCAGCGGATATATCGCCTTTAGTACCGCAAGCTGCTCGTCCGTCTCGAATCGCCGGTAACCTATAAACTGCCGGACTACGCTCCAGTTCTTCTGCTCTACATGACATTGATCGTTCTTCTTGTAAGGCCGACTGCGCGTAAACGTGATCCTGTGCGCTCGACAGTACTTGTTCATGTGATGGTTGATGAACTCGCCGCCGTTGTCGGTATCTATGCCTCTGACTGCAAACGGTGCGCTCTTGGACGCGGACTGCACCGCAAGCACGGTTCCGTGCTCCCCTCGGCCTTTCATTCCATCAAGCGCTACCCATCCGGTCGCTACATCAGTCATAGTCAAAGTATACAGGAACTCTCCGCTCCCGTCACCTCCGCAATGACCCACCAAGTCCATCTCGAAGAACCCAGGCTCAGCTTCATCCCAGTCGGCAAACGTCCTCACCGGGATCTGAGACCGAAGCAGTGTCCCCGGCTTTGTTAAGGTCCTCCCTGTTAGCGATAGGGCAGACCGCTCCTTCTTCATCAACCTGTCGATGCTCGACGCGCTGATCGAGTTAAGCAGCCTCTCTTCTTCTGGTGTAACCGTTATCTCCCCGAATGACTCCAGTATGGGTAGAAACTCAGTCAGAAACGGCTGCAGACGCTTACCGCACGCGTAGAAACTCGCAGCCCAGAGTGTCTTCAGCTTGTGGGCTATCGGCTCGTATTTCGACTTCCTTGCGCGTCTCACTGGACTCCTCGCTGGTGGAACTCCTTTCGCGAACAGCCTCACCAGCGACTTCCTGTGGTAACCGGTCAATCCCTGGACTTCACTCAATACCAGCTTCTTCTCCGATTTGGTGGCTTTGCCATATTCTTTGCGTTTGCGCCTCACGACTTCTCTTACGGATGCAGTTGTCATCTTCTCCATGCCTCAGTTTCGGTAACATTCTTATCTGAGGCAACGTTTCCGTTTCGGTAACATCGTTCGTGAAGCAATTCGAGGTATAGACAACACGCAGGAATCGTGCTATAATTCCATGGCTGGCAGGGATCAGCATTCATACCTGCCAATCCGTCGATGCTCCTCGGTAGCTCAATCGGCAGAGCACTTGGCTGTTAACCAGGGGGTTCGTGGTTCGAGTCCACGCCGGGGAGCTCAACCTTTACGTACTGGACAACATCAGCACCATCTTCCCGCGCATAGAACTCGAATTCGACCGTCTTATCCTTCTGCACCACGGCTTTCTTCAGGATGAAGTCCACCAGGTGTTCCTTCTCTTCCTCCGTGCAGCCCGGAAACACAGTTGCGAACTCAGCGAAGACCTGCTGAGCCGCCTCTGCATCCACCGAGTCTGGCTTTGCCTCCTTCAGCCTGGTGCGAACGATGTTCAGTTGAGCCTTGATGGTGGCAAGCACATTCTCCAGTTCCGCAAGGCGCGTCTGGACTGATGTGCTAGCAAGGCCCTGCTCTATTGCACTCATGACGTTGCCGAGTTTGACCTCGACTTCCTTGCCACGTTGGACGAGGGCTTTCTCCTCCACCTCTATCTGCTCGGTGTTCTCGTCCGTCATGCATGCTTGAGCCGCAGCCCCCTCTATGAGCGTCCGATCCTCGGCTAACTTAGCGACAGTATCGCAGAACATCTCCTCTATGATGTCGGCATTCATTCGCCGAATATCGCAGTCGATCCCCCGGTACCTGCCGGTTCGGTAGCACTCATAGTATGGGGTATAGCCTTTCTTGCGGCGGGGATGATTCGTCGATCTTGGCACAAGGCGGCAGCCGCAATCGCCGCAGTAGATCTTGCCGACTAGATAGTAGCCATGAGGACTATCGATCCGGGGATGCCTGAATCCATCAGCGAACAAGCCCTGAACGAGATCAAAGACATCGGCATCCACGATGGCAGGATGCGTACCCTCGACGCGTATCCCGTCATAGTTCAGTTCGCCCAGGTACACGCGGTTTCTCAGGATGTAGTCAACCTTCTGCCTGGACCATTCGCTGACCACGTCTTTGGTAGCATTCCGAAACTTGGGGCGCTTAGTCTGGGCTCCCAGGGCTATCAACCTGTCTCTCACAGCCCCAAGGCATTTGGTCTCAAGATAGGTCTCAAACATCAGTCTAACGATTGACGCCTCCCTTTCATTCGGAATGAGCTTCCCATCGAGTACATCATAGCCTAAGGCCAAATTGCCACCCGGCCATCTTCCCTGTCGGACCATTGCGGTCATCTTGTCTCTCGTTCTCTCTGCGACCATCTCGCGTTCGAGTTCGGCGAAGGTCAGAGCGATATTCCGCATAGCCCGTCCCATCGCGGTTGAGGTATCGAACTGCTCCTTGACCGAGATGAAGCTGACGCCATACTGCTCGAAGGTACGGTCGAGGTCAAAGAAGTCCGAAGGGACCTGGTGATCCGGTCCAGCTTGTAGGTCACCACCACGTCGAACTTCCCCATCTGGCAGTCCGCGAGAAGAGACTGTAGTCCGGGACGGTTTGTGTCCTTTCCGGAGAACCCGCCGTCCTCATAGAAGGCGACGATCTCCCAGTCGGGATGGACCGCTTGGATGTAGTTCCGAACGTAGTCCTTCTGAGACTCCAACGTGCTGTAGTCGCCCTCACTCTGCTCCACGGTCGAACAACGGCCATACGACACTGCTCGAACAACGCCCTTTCGCTCCATGTTGGCGCCACGCTTGGGTACTCTCTTGCGCATCTTATACTGCCTCCCCTTCTTCGGGCCAATCCAGGATGCCGAGCTCTCGCACTCGCTCCAGCGCCGTCCTCAGGCTGTCGCCGCCAACTATTCGCCATATCCGCATCCTCATATACACCACCGCTTGGACTCCTATGCCCATTAGCTTGGCTGTCTCTTCGCCGCCGTATCCATCTACCAGCAATTGCAGGCACTCCATCTGCCGCTTGGTCGGAGGCGTTAGTCCAAGCGCCGTAGCTCGATGGGAGTAGTTGGGCGATGCCAGATGCTGGCATGCCTTGAGAAGCATGAGCGGCGATGGGTCATCCGGGGCCAGTAAGCCGAGCGAGGCGGCCTTGGCTATTGCAGCTTCGCTACAGTGTGCTCCGAGCTTCACCCGGATCCGGGCACGCCTGCCCGACACCGTCGATTCCGGAACACACAGTTCTTCCGCTATCTCAGGATCGGTCTTGCCGGCAGCCATCGCCTTGAGCACCAGCATCTCCTGTGACTTGAGTGCACAGGCGTCCTCCTTTGGCTTGCCCCAGCGACCATCGAGTGGAAGGCAGTGCGCCCAGTCGGACAAGTACGGCTTGATCTTCTCAATGGCTTCCTCCAGTGATGTAACACCCAAGCCAACTATCGCATCCCTGCGATGCCTCTTTACGGTGCCAACCTTGACATTCCATCTGGCCGCGATCTGCGCGTTACTGTATCCATCGGCGGCGAGAGCGAGATAGGCCAACTGCCTGCGCCCCACGGGCGGCTTCTTGATGCCGTTCCTGGCCCGCTCCCATTGCGAGTGCACCGGAAGCGTGAAATGGATCTCGTCGATGAACCTGATCTTAAGCTTGATCAGTGTCACGCTGTCCATGCGGCGGACTCGGATATGTTCTATCAGCATCTCGTAGACGGCACGGCGTTCTTTGGGAAGCATGGCCGACCACATAGTGGGGAAGTCGCGAAGCAGTTGTACGGCTCGGGACTGCTGGGCCTCCAGTGTCTCCAACCTGACGTGCACATTCTCCAACTCGGACAGGCGCGTGGTGATGAACGTCTTGCGGTCCGATACGGCCCTATCGTAGGCTGTCAGGGTGTCTAGCGATACCTCGTCCCTGGCAAACGCCCTGGAAAGCTCCTCCTTCTTGGAGTCAATCCTGGTAAGCTCAGACCGGAGACTCTCGGCTTCTGAATCGTGATCCTGGGGCAGCCGTTCCAGGATATCCTTTGCTACGGTCTCCGCTTTGTCCAGGACGAGCGGGTCTTGAGCGATCTTCATGATCTCGTGGTCGATTCGAGGCTCCAAGAACCCCGCAGGTATGTAAGGTCTCGACGCACATGGTATGCCGTGTCGCCGTGTATCCTCGCATCTGTACCCTCTGTAAGGGCCGTTGGGATGGACGATCCTCATTCGACCGCCGGATTCGTCGCAATACGTCAGCCGCGCGAGAGGGGCCTCCGCGCAAGACTCCGTTCTCGGCCCGAAATGCTTCCTTTTCTTCATCTCCTCCTGAATCTGGTAGTACACCGCTTCGTCGTAGATGCGGTTCTCGTGGTGTCTACCTGCTATGCATTTGCCGCCATGGCGGATCAACCCCGCATTGAGAGGATTGCGTAGTATGCTCCGGACTACGTTCGGATGCCATCTTGGGCCACCCTTTGGGGCGGGGACTCCCTGCTGCTCCAATTCCCGGCAGATGTCAAGAAGCCCCAGCCCCCTCAGGTATGAATTGGCTATCTGGCGGATCACAGGTGTCTCTCGTTCATCAGGAGCGATACCCGGTCGGCGACTGGAGTTATTCATCATCCACCTCCCTTGCAGTTCGCCGCCAGCCGAAGCCGACCTGGCCGGTCGGATAGCCGTCCTCACGCCTTCTTGCCATCGCGGCTTTGACATTCTCTGCCGTGATATCCGAGAAGAGCTCGGCTGCCAATATGAGAATACCGGCGGCGAAACGACCCATCGAACGGCTTGTATCGATGCTATCCTGAACTGATATCAGCGTGACGTCGTACTTCAGGATATAGTCCTGTAAGAACTCATGCCAGACCCTGGCGTTGCGGCTCAACCTGTCGAGTCGCCAGAAGATGACTACCGATACCTCCCCGTCGGCTATTGCCTGGACGAGCGCCGATAGACCCGGCCTGACGTTCTTTGCTGGCGATCCCGGCTTGGCGAAGCCGAGCTTTCCGCTGTAACCCTCATCAGCGAATACCTTGGCAGTGTAGTTGCCGGGCCCGAAGACGCGGTCCAGGTATTCACGGCATACTCGCTCTTGTTGCTCAAGAGAATATCCGAAGTCCGCCTGTTCCGATGTGCTTACGCGGATTGGTATGCCAACCGAGGGTTGGCTACTTTCGTGTGCCAAAGACTTCAATTCCGGTTACTCCTTTCAGGTATTCGTGTGCACTTCGAATCACTCGCTGTTCGGCTGCAAAGATCAGGGAGCAGCCATGATTCTCGATGACATTCACAAGAAACTCGAGGCACAGAGCAAAGCGTCGAGCAATTCTATCCAAGCGGTGCACTATGACCACCTGGATCTCCCCCGTGGCCACGGCGGCAGCGAGGGCCGAAAGCCCCGGGCGGGCGTTGTCTTGGCACCGTTCAGGAACGGTAGAGCCTCGGTTTCCACCGAACCCGTCGTCGGTGTACACCTTGACCTGATAGCCTCCGGGACCGTACGCTTGGTCCAGGAAGTCGAGGCACACTCGCTCTTGGTCGACCAGAGAGCTTGCGTCGCCCAAACTCGCTGTTCGCCAGTACGGGCCCACACTGTCCAGGTTTTCGCTTTCAGAATTTTCCATCAGAACCTTCTCCTTCATAATACTACTTGGCGGCTTGTTTGTCAACACTTGACTATATATTACAACAAACGCCCGCTGTTTGATTCAAGAATGTGGCTTTACTGAGTGCATGAAGCCTGCTGTAATGATTACTGCCGAGGTTCGATGACCCTTGGCTTGTCTCGCTGTCTAATGAGTCTGACAGCGACCTGTGCTAGCAGTCTCGCCAAGCGTGCGTACAGCTCCGACTGACTATCCGGTACGCTACTGCTCACTGCTCTCACCCCCCTCCTGTGCCTTCCGGGCCTCCAGGCGTTTCTTAGCCCGAAGGAGAATCTCCAGAGCACGGGCGTAGCGCTCGACGGCGTCTGGTGTCGGAACATACTTGATTGTTGCGGTGTATCCGCCTCGCGGCTTTCTGCCCATGATGACCCCACCGCCGGCTGACAAACAAAAACCGCCGGCCACTACCCAAAGAATAGCGACCGGCGGATGGGGTGCCTCGACAACGCTAGTGTGCACGCTAGCGTTGCCGATTTTTTGTTATAGGGTCTACAGGTTCAGCGATTCCCAGTCCCTCCTCAGTGTTCTCTCGTCTCGGCGGAAGATGCCAGCATCGATCTCTTCTGCGGGATATCGATCGAGAAGGCTTTGGACCATCTCCACTATCAGACTCGGCGCATGCATCCGTCGGGCGACGTGCTGAACTCGCACAGCATGATTCATCTGTGACTCGCCAGACGCCATTGCCTGTCGTATCTCTGAAGCGAGGCTTGCCCAATAGCTGAACTCATTGATCACTTGGATTACGGAGTATCCGGCATCCCGCAGTTGTCGTAGCATCTCACGTCTGTGCTGCAGAAGCTCCGTAGTCTTCGATCCGCGAAACGTACGCGGGAGCTTGCTAAGTTGGATACCGTACTTAGCCCTGAGCCCGGATAGTTCACCAGTAACTTCCCGTATCGGCCGATTTCCAAATGGCGAGGTCGTGTTGACGTCGTTGGAGAGTATGGTAGCTACGCGGTTGATGTCTCCGTACCTGTATAGAGGTGTCCAGCCGTATTCCGGCAGGACAGGTGTAGGCAGCCGTTGGCGTTCCCTTTCGGTGGTTGTGCGCCAAACTAGCATCCCGAACCAGTACTCCCCGAGATCGGGCGGGGGATGAAGGCGCAGGCTGCCATCGTCGGCCATTGCATCATATGCCGCCTCCCAACTCCGGTCAATGGCTGTGAACTCCCTGTCCATACGCTCCGGATCGTAGCCGAAGACATCGCTGGCGGCTAGTCTGATGCGGCATATCTGATCGCGCTTGATCCAGCAGACCGGATGCACTTCGCCCGTCTTGGCCAAACGGGCCAGAATATGGAACGGATAGTTCAGAAACCAGATCCAGTCTTCATCTACCATCTCTCTCAGGTGCGTGGGAACACTAGCCTTAGTGAGCTGGATCTGATACTCCACGTATTGGGCTGCAGGATGACGATCTCCAAGTTCCTTGCTCAGTTGCTGTGCGAAATCCTGGGCCATTATCAGCTCATGGGGTCTGTCAGGCATGGGTGTCATCGTTTTACATCCTGGTGCTAAGCATCACCAATCTAGGGGTCTACTTTCCAGTCCCAATGCCTGCGGTGGCAGATACCTTCCAGCGCCGAGCTGTGAGCCAAGCGGTGGTTGATCGACCACGGGCTGCTACAGCATAGTAGAACAGGAAGGTGGTAGCGCTCTCATACGTGACGCTCAGATTGGGCCGCTGCCCCCTCAAGTAGCCAGCATGTAGAGCATTCCAGGGCGTCGGCTAGAGCCAGTACTTCCAGATCAGAAACGAGCCTTGATCCGTTTTCGATGCGTGAGATATCCTGCCAAGCCGGGTTCCACATTCCGTTTGTGGCACGGGCGACTCGGGCACAGAGTTCATCCTGGACAATCCCAAGGTGATGACGGCGGTCCCTTACACGAGGGCCCACCTGGTTCATCTTCCCTTCACTGGTTCTAAGTCGAGCACCGCCACGAGGCATCTCTAGCAGCCTGTCTGAGAATTCCCCGCTATGTGGGTGAGTTTCCCATCTGCGGGGTCGCGCTGGCTGCTGTTCGATAGTGTTTTTCGCCGGATTTCCGGCGAGGGTCTGTAAAGACCCCTTGTACCTTGATAATCAGCCTGATCCAGGTCATATATCTACGTATCGAAGATCGATTTCCGGTCGCCGTATCGGTATAGCTTCAGCATGTTGTGCCCAAGACACGCAAGCGTCCACTCCGACTTCGCTTTCGCAAGGCCTCGGAGTAGGAAGCCTCGGAAGTTCCGTGCGCTCTTGATCTGGCCGAACACCGGCTCTACCGTCTCCTTCCGCCTCCCGTAGATCTTTCGGCCAAGAGGAGTCAAGAGCTTTGCTCTCTGGCGATCTGCGGCGGATTGCTTTGCCGGATCAAGGCAGGAAGGCGCCGTCGGCTCTTTGCCATGACGTTGTCTGTCAGGCGGTATATAAGCGTCGATCCCTTGCTGCTCGACCATCTCTATGTTGTCGCTGCTGAAGTATCCGGCATCGGCGGATAGTTCTTCCGGTTTCTTTCCGGTGTTCTCCTTGATTGCCTCGATCATGTCACTAAGATGCGGTGAGTCCGCTGCCTGGTTCGTGAGATCACACGCCACTACAATCTGATGATCTGCGTCTACCGCAGCTTGTCCGTTGTATGCCTGCACGAAGGCTTTCTTTGCGTCCTTCATTATCCGGCTTTCCGGGTCTGTGAAGTTCCGCTGTGCCTTCCCTTCCGGCTCTGTCTTTACGGGCCCCGGCTCTCTGCCGCGAGGCTTCTTCCCGGATGCTTCCTGCTCCGCCTTCTCTTGGGCTCGCATCGCTTCTTCGGCTGATGCTCGCTCTTTGGCCTCGCGCTCCAGCGCTTCTTTTGCTTCCCTGATCTTGGCGAGCCGCTTCTCTCTGGTTGCGAGTTCCTCCGGGAGTTCGTCTCCTCGGCGGTCAAGACCATATTCCGCGTCTTCCTGGTCGTCCACAGAAAGACCCTTCGCAAGGAGCGCCTCGATCTCAGCCTGAAGCTCTTTTTCTTTCTCGACCATCCGAGAGTAGCTCATGGCGGAGTGCTTGCTTGCGTTGGCAAGCAGCTTTGTTCCGTCTATGGCTATGTGTTTCATCGACACAAGCCCGGCGCTTGCGCATAGCCTGAGCACTTGCACAAACAGGTCCGCAAGGGACTTGAGATGCCTCTTCCTGAACTCGCTTATCGTGCGGAAGTCGGGATGATTTCCTGCCGCAAGCACCCGGAAGGCTACATCTTCATACGTGGCCAGGGAGAGCTTTCGAGATGAATACACTCCCCGGCACAAACCGTAGAATATGATCTTTGTAAGCATTGCCGGATGGAACGGCGGCGCTCCTCGGGCCTCTTTCTCGTATGAGGCGTATATCGCGGAAAGGTCGAGTCCGTCTACGACATCGCTCACAAAGTATGCGAGATGTCCTTGGGGAAGCCACTCCGAGATCGACGGCGGCATCAAGAATATCTGGTCGGGTTGATAAGGAAGGTATGGCTTGCTCATACCAGTATTTTACTATATATCTGGCACCTTGTGCCAGAGGTTATTTCGTGGACAGGCTGCTAGGGCATCGAGAACGAATACACAGGGGGCGGTGCCATCATGGCGAAGAATATCACAAGTGGCAATGCCGAAGAGGGGGCGCAGGATACTCAGGTCCTCCTCAGGTACATTGTGCATGATCTCATCAATATCAACGCCTTTGTCCACAAAGTCAGCGAAATTGGAGAACGCACCCTGTATTGCCGCTCCAGGCACGTAGAATACTGTCTGGAGTTTCTGGTCGATTGCAGGGTATACCGCCGTTGACTTTCCGAAACCAAACTCCCCCAGGAGAACTGTGATTCGTCTTCTCTTGTCACCAAAGAGCACGGATGCAGGATCAGCTACGAAGGAATCGCCAATCTCAATCCTCTCAAGCTTATTGGGACCAACGACTACCAGGCATTCGCGCAATGGAACCTCGGAGATCGGTTCGTATCCTGGAAAGGCCTCGATACCTGGCCTTTTGCCGGGAGACGAAGCCTGTTCCTGCAGGAATGCCTTTACCTGTTGCTTGGCGGTCTCAAATATGGTCCGCGGTATGATATCACGATACCACACCTCAGCAGTCTCAGCTTTTCCAGACTCCATGAGCTGACTCATCAGGCGGACGAGCTCGTCACGAATGTCCGCGCTATGTACATTCCGATTCAGTACAAGGACGTACCTCCTGGCCCGGAAGGGGCTCTTCATGAAGGAGTTGACAGACTTCCTGCAGTTGGCGACCTGTCTGATGCCTACCTCCTGGTCTGTCACTTTGAAGCCCTTGCACTGTATGACCAGAGGGAACGGCTGACTATCCGACCAGGATATGTAGTCAACTCCAGAGTTATCCAGGGGTGGAACTCCTCAGAGTGGGTAGAGCACGTCTCAGGCAGCCCTTGCCGCGTGCTCAATCCGAGCCAGTTCGCCACTCAGGAGGGCGGTTCTCACCGCGAGCACTGCATCTGCCCCATCCTTTGTCCACCGCATCCCGGCTTGCTTTAGCCTCTGGCTCACTATCACCTTGCACGCTGATTCCACCGGACCGCTGCCTATCATCATCCCCTTGGCCCTGTATGCCGGGTAGTTCATGTACTTCCGGTACTTCCTGAAGTCCCATCTCCAGCCGAAGTGCTTCTTGTTCCTCTTTGCCCCGAGCCTTGCGCCGCTTCATGGCTCTGAGTAGACTCCCAGGTCCCTTCTCCTTGAGCTTCCGGCAGTGCTCATTTGCCCAGCGCTTCCCTTTGGGACTTCCCTCTCCATAGAGCGCCCGCGCCAAGTTGTGTATGTGCTCGCAGGCATGCCAGTAGTCGATGATCTTGATGCTCTCCGGCAGATGATCCCTGACCTCTCTCCATATCCAATCTGCTCCGTCAGCGATGACTATCCGCTCTTTTGCAGTACCGTAGCCGGCTTGCATTGCCCAGGTGTATACCCGTCTCCCGAACTCTTCGCTCTTCTCTTGTGCCGCTATGTAGCGCGAGTTCGTGACTGTGTCCGTGTCTTTGCCTGCAGCCGGAACGCCTTCGTATACCACCATAGCCTTGATGTCATGCCACTGGCCATCGGTGTGCGCTTTGGCCGCGTCTATGCCAATGTAGAGCCTCTGTGGCGTCGCCTCGCAGGAGACCTCTTCACCTGTGTCTACCGCAGAGATGATCGCTTCCTGCTCCTCTCGGCGGAGGCATTCCCCAACATCCCGGACTATCTCTTCTTCGCTGCTCTCTTCGATCGCAATACCCGTGGTTCGCTCGATCAGCCTTGCGGCTGCTTCATATGGAAGCGCGGCGCAGATCGAGGCCGTGAGTTCTTTCACGCTGGCGGTCCATACTCTCTCGGACAGCCCCTGCTCGCGGTCCCATGGAATGTAACCCTGCCCGCAGTGGTCGCAGCGGTAATATGCCCGGCTTACCTCTGCATCTCCGTGCAACGTCCGCACAAAGCGCTTTCGGTATCCCTTGAACCTGGCCAGTCTGCCGCATTCGCACTCTATCCGAACGCCTCTGTAGGTGGGCTTTCCGCTCATCTTTCCGGCAACCTCACTCATCATTGCGCCGGCGATCTGGCGCGCCAGGATCTGAATACGCTCCTCGGCTGACCCCAAGTCCGCGCAATCGATGTAGCTGCGGGCAAAGTCGCGAGCGGCCTCAAGGAGGGAGTCTGTGTGCAAAAGTGTAAGCCTTCTCTGGGAGTCTCCTTTCGGAATGTTTGTCCTTCAACAAACCGTTACCGACTATTACAGGAGACTCCTTCCTTACTTGCTACCCACTCAACGCGAATGCACCCGTTATCCAGAGTAGCTAGATCGGTGCACTCAACGATTCCAGGAAAGGCCAAGCGTAGGTAAGGTCCGACACCTCGCTGGAAATGATGTCCCTCAAGAGAACTCAAAACATTTCCGATCTGTATGATCTGAGCTTTTGCCTGCCAAGTCATAGTGGTGTCATCACGGAATCCGTCGTCCCATGCTCGCGAATCAGGTGAACCGTTGGGTGTACAGTAGGGATTGTCAAGGTTATCCAACAGCACATCTGATCGGCTTCACCTTGCTTCTAGTATCCGGTCACTCAACTCCTCAATCCCACGTACATTCCGCCCTCGGACGCTTTGTTCCTGCAGCAATAAGAGTCACGAACTCATCCGGGGCTGACCTAAGCTCTGCCATAATCGAAGGCACGGTGTATATGTTGGGATCCGGTCGAAGAATACCAACCCCGAATGCTTCCGTGCGCAGAATACCGGGGCTCAGAGAAGACGCAGAAGGAAAGCCAGAAAGCAAGGACAAGAGCCAGGTGATGACCGGATCGCAGTCGTCATTGGGGGGTATTACTCGCCCACAGAGGCCACCGCATTGATGTAAGTGATCTCTTCTCCCCGAGCGTTGAGCACGATCTGCTCGTCTTACGGCTGGTGACGGCAAACCGACTGTCTCAGCAGAGAACAGACGATAGAGTCTCTGCTGCGGGCCGTCCCAGAGCACCGGAGGGCAGACATCGGTGGGGGGCTTGGTGCTGTCCCAGCACGATGCCGATCAGTTCTTCTCTTGACAGGCAGCCGAGATCGTCACAACCGATCATTCGACAGCCGATCCTGGGGTACCTCCTCAGATCATCAATGATCGTGAGCTCTTGCAGCGACAAATCAGGGCTGACCTGTCTAATGTGGTAGTGTGTCTTGATACTACTTGAAATTGGAGTATAGTAATGCTAATTATTACAGCGTGAAGGCTGGCCACTGCATAGCACTATAGCCATCATGCCTGATTCGGGTCTTTTTGGGTGAAACTACCTTTGACACGGAGTTATCCGCCACCGGCAGGATCATGTCCGGCTTCGCTCGTCAGCGTAAGCCCGACTCGATCGGAAAAAAACGGCCTGCGCTTTTCGGAGGAAACTATGGTACAATACATCGTTACATGAAGCGGCTGCGGATAGGGATAGATGATGGGTCAAAGCCAATGATTGAAAGGATGGCAGACATCTTGGCAGGAGTACGAGAGATCGCACAGAGTGATCTAGTGGAGATTGCGGAATTTGAGAAGGATATCTCGTTGATCTCCTTTGGCCATGAAGCGGTCACCGACCTCGATTTCCATATGCGCAAGCTGGAGACGGCCATGGCGAAGGAGCACGCAGGAATGCTGGTGCTTGACCACGATGGGGAGATCTGCGGATGGCTCTGGATGACCGCAAAGCGGAATTCCGTCACAAACGAGAAGTATGTCAATTTCAGGAGTTTCTATATCAAAGAAGCCTACCGGGGCACGGAATACACGAAGGTCTTGTTCGATGCAGGCATGGCCTTCAGCAGAAATACCGGCGCAAAGCGCATTGTCGGCAAAGTACATGCAAGCAACCTGCCGATGCGCGTCCTGTACAAATCTTATCAATTCGAACCGACGCATATCACCATGGAGTATACGTTTTGAATGTCTAGATCTGCGAAGCCCCACCCAGTACCTGTCAGACTCAGGGAACTCCCCTCTGAATCAGCGTACACGCAACGTACCCAGTCTTGGATGGAGCGAGCGCGGTATGGTGGGGGATAATGGTCTTGGCATACAATCTGCATGCGGCCAAGATACACCTGGCGCTGCCGAAGGTGCTTGTAAAGAAGCGGGTCAAGGCGGTTCGGTTTGCGTTGATAGACGCATCCGGTCGGATAGTGGAGCACGGACGGCAGCTATACGTGAGGCTTGCGAAGGGTCATTCCGCGCTCATCTGGCTTCTGGAGATACGCCGCAAGGTAGGGATGCTGACTCCCTGCGAAACATAGGCGAAGGCTGGCAGACTAACCAAAGCCATCGGATGCGCCCGAAGAGAGGGTGCGGGGAGTAGTCATGCCTCAACCAGCCGGGAAAGCAACATCCGACCAGCCCGAGGCTCTGCTGCATGCACATCGGACGGCTGAAGACATAACGATCCGGCATTGACGGCCATGATCATCGCAAAAAACGAGTTCATGCCGGCCCAAATGACACAGCGCCCGGATCTGGTGGAGGATCAGGGGCCTTGCGGCGACGTAAGAGTTCACGATCATTGATAGTCTGAGCAGGAACCTTGGAGCGGACTGTCGAATGGCAGGTTGTGAACGATCTCGGCAACCTATCAAGAGAAGAACTGATCGGCATCGTCCTGGAGCAGCACCAGGCCGTCCTGGAATTGCGTGAAGGCGTGGACACCCTCACCGAACGCGTCCGAGCGCTTGAGAAGGAGAATGAAGAACTCCGGTCCAAGCTCGGTGGCGGCGGCAGGACGATACCTGCCTTTGTGAAGGCAAACCGGCCCGAGCGCAAGAAGAAGGATCGCAAGAAGCGGCAGAAGTCGTTTGCACGGCTGAGGGAGACTCCGACTGAGATCGTGGATCACGCGCTCGACACCTGTCCCGACTGCGGAAGGAAGCTCTCGGGCGGCACGGTGCATCACAGCCGGCAGGTGATCGAGATACCGGTGATGCCGGTCAGGATCATCGAGCACCTGGTGATCGGACGGTACTGCGGAGTCTGCCACAAGATACACGTGCCGAAGCTCGACCTCTCCGAAGAGGTGGTCGGGACACACCGGGTGGGCATCCGGCTGATGAGCCTGGTGAGCTATCTCCACACTGTGTGCAGAATGCCGGTTGAGCGTGTGCAGAAGCTTCTGGAGTCGCTCTACGGTCTGCATCTCGGGCTCGGAGAGATCGCGAAGATACTCCAGAAGGTGGCCTCCATGGGCAAGCCGGAGGTAGAGAAACTTCTGCAAGCAGTCAGAGGAAGCCCTACGGTGAACGCGGATGAGACCGGCTGGCGGGAAGATGGGAAGAACGGATACATCTGGAGCTTCACGACGCCACGCGTGCGCTACTTCGTCCGAAACAAGAGTCGGAGCGGCCAGGTCGCAAAAGACGTGCTGGGAGAGGACTACGAGGGTGTAGTCGTAAGCGACTTCTACTGCGGCTACAACGTGCTGCTCGGTTGGCATCAGCGGTGTTGGGTGCACTACCTGCGGGACTTGCGAACGCTCGTCGAGGCGAACCCTGACAAGAGAGGGGTAGCAGTCTGGGCCGGCAAGGTCAAGGCCGTTTACAGGCGCGCGAAGGCATTTTCGGGCGATGATTCGAAGGCCCGGCAGAAGCGGCGAATCGCATTCGAGGACGAGTTGCTTCGACTCGCCAGACCATATGTGAAGCGGGATGTTCCGCAGAGGATACTCGCTGAGCGGATCGAGAGATTCCTGCCGGAGCTGTTTGTCTTCGTAGAATGTCCGGAAGTACCAAGCGAGAACAATGCGGCCGAGCGAGCGATCCGGCCTGCGGTAACAGCTCGCAAGATCAGCGGCGGCACACGATCGGCCAAGGGATCTGAGACCCGCATGGCGCTGATGAGTCTATTCGGAACCTGGCACTTGCGTGGTGAAGATGCGATGGAGTCATGTTGGCGAATGCTCGCGGGCGTTCCTCAGACACTCGCGACCGATCCAGCCTGACAACTTCACTATCAACGATCGTGAACTCTTATTCATCTGAGGGTGCATTCGCGTTGAGTGGGTAGCAAGTAAGGAAGGAGTCTCCTGTAATAGTCGGTAATGGTTTGTTGAAGGACAAACATTCCGAAAGGAGACTCCCAGAGAATGCTTACACTTTTGCACACAGACTCCCTCCTTCAGGCCGCTCGCGACTTTGCGCGCAGCTACATCGATTGCACGGACTTAGGGTCAGCCGAGGAGCGTATTCAGATCCTGGCGCGTCAGATTGCCGGCGCAATGATGAGTGAGGTTGCCGCCAAGATGAGCGGAAAGCCCACCTACAAGGGTGTTGGGATAGAATGCGAATGCGGCAGACTGGCCAGGTTCAAGGGATACCGGAAACGCTTCATTCGGACTTTGCACGGAGACATAGAGGTCGAGAGGTCATACTACCGTTGCGACCATTGCAGGCGGGGCTACATTCCATGGGACCGCGAGCAGGGGCTGTCCGAGAGAGTATGGACCGCCAGAGTGAAGGAACTCACCGCCTCGATCTGCGCCGCGCTTCCATATGAAGCAGCCGCAAGGCTGATCGAGCGAACCACGGGTATTGCGATCGAAGAGAGCAGCGAAGAAGAGATAGTCCGGGATGTTGGGGAATGCCTCCGCCGAGAGGAGCAGGAAGCGATCATCTCTGTGGTAGACACAGGTGAAGAGGTCTCCTGCGAGGCGACGCCACAGAGGCTCTACATTGGCATAGACGCGGCCAAAGCGCACACCGATGGCCAGTGGCATGACATCAAGACCATGGTGGTATACGAAGGCGTTCCGGCTGCAGGCAAAGACACGGATACCGTCACCAACTCGCGCTACATAGCGGCGCAAGAGACGAGCGACGAGTTCGGGAGACGGGTATACACCAGAGCACTGCAAGCCGGCTATGACGGGGCAAAAGAGCGTATAGTGATCGCCGACGGCGCAGACTGGATATGGAGAGAGGTCAGGAATCATCTGCCGGAGAGCATCAAGATCATCGACTACTGGCATGCCTGTGAGCACATATACGGCTTGGCGCGGACACTCTACGGAGAGGGGAATCCCAAAGGGAAGCGCTGGGCAAACGAACACTGCCGGAAGCTTAAAGAGAAGGGGCCGGGGAGTCTGCTTAGAGCCATGAAGCGGCGCAGAGCACGAAACGATTCTGAGAGGGAAGCGCTTCGGATCGAGACAGGCTACTTCAGAAAGTACCGCAAGTACATGAACTACCCGGCATACAGGGCCAAGGGGATGATGATAGGCAGCGGTCCGGTGGAAGCGGCGTGCAAGGTGATAGTAGGCCAGAGGTTAAAGCAAGCCGGGATGCGATGGACGAAGGACGGCGCAGATGCAGTGCTCGCGGTGAGAACTGCCCTCCTAAGCGGCGAACTGGCTCGGATCGAGCACGCAGCACGTGCCGCCTGAGCCGTGCTCTACCCACTCTGAGGAATTCCACCCGGCTCCAACATATGGCTTGACCTGTTACCACTTCAGGTGTTATGATAATGCATTCTCGCACCAATGACGTCCTGCAGTCTGCCATTGGCGCGTCCATCGCCGCATGCAGCCTCACCACCAAACCGCTCGTGTGGCGAAGGCCTGCTGCAGGGTATTCTTGGTTCTCTAATGCTTACAAGTAAGTGCTAACTTATGGGAGCGATCTCAATATGCGGCATCGATTACTGCATGCCATTCGACAGGTTGTCGATCCATATCAACAGCCAACCGTCACCTTGGATGACAAGTTTGACCAGCTGGGCCTCAATTCTGTGACATTGGTCAGATTGATCGTCTTGGTCGAAAAGGAGTTCGATATCATATTCCGAGACGAAGATCTGCAGATGATTGATTTTGAGTCTGGAAGAAGTCTCCTGGAGTATATTGAGAAGGAAAGGGCTGCGACGAATAACCGTAAGAATAGGCCCATGAAGTAGCGGGGCAGAGGAAGGTAGCTATCGTGACGAGTGGATCTACTCTGGAAGGCTATACCAGCAGGCGGGGAGAGATCTGTTTTCTCGCCTCCATGGCCGATATGTTGTCGTACCTGGGAAGCCCAGTTACTGAGGATATTCTCTTTGCGATGGGGGTCGGGCTGGACTTCCGTTTTGGTCTAATCATCGGCGAGAAGATGCCCCGTTCCCGGCAACGACAGCGCTTGAAGGTCTGTTGTGTCGATACCATGGCAAACCTGTGCGATTGGGTGCACATTTGTCGCACCTATGGCGTTAATCTGGCACAGCGCGAGTTCTCGGCATTGCAGGAAATGCAAGATTGCTGTCGTGAGGAATTACGCATGGCTCGACCCGTGCTCATCTCAGTCGATATCTACTACCTTGGTTACCACCCCAGTGTGAGCAAGGTGCATGCCGGCCATACGGTCGTGTTGTGTGGGATGGATTTGGCTGCCGGGACGGCATGGATCGCCGATAACCATACCGCAACGTTGGCATCAAACACGTTTGCTGGAACGATCCCAATCTCCGACTTAATGAAGGCGATCGATCTTCGGAAGACGGATTCCTCCCTGACTGCCATATGCTGGACGATGCATCCTGTTGCAGACGCCAGGCCTTTCCTGATTTCAGAAGTTCCTATGCAACTTCAGCGCTCGGGCGCTGCCATTCTTGCTGGCGGCAAAGATGGCCGACTTTACCGTGGTGGAGATGCATTCCGCCAACTGGCCGAGTATCTGAATGACCTGGCCGTGGCAGTGCCCACACAAGCGTGGTCGGAAAAACTCCGTGGGTTGCATATGTCGATCACGGGACTCGGGGGCCCAGTTCCCACCCGCAGCCTGTTCGCGCGGTTCTTGGGTAGAATGTATGCGGAGAAAGCCATTTGCCTTAAGCCTGGTCTCGATGAATCATATGCACGGATAAGCCAGGAATGGCGCATATTGTCGACGCTGTTACTGAAAGCGGCCTCAACCGATGAATCGGAGTGCGTACGACGTGCTGCCGGACGTCTGGCAGCGGTTACTGAAGAAGAGGAGCGATTGGCAAGAATGCTCTGCGAGGTGTCGGTGGATCTGAGAGACGATCACATCGCTGCAACCTTGGCATGCCCTGATTAAGACAAGAGGTGGACACAAACCATGAATTACAACGAAAAGATTGCTGCCGTCGAAGACACAATTGCCAACATCTTCACGGAATTTCTGCGCCTATCCGAGCGGGAAGATGCCAGTCAGGTACCTCATCTTGATACATACAGCCTGAACTCCATAGACGCGCTTGAGGTGCTGCTGCGCGTCGAGAAGGAATTCGGCATCGAGATTGCAGATGAGGATCTCAATGCCGATCTACTTACGAATCAGCATAGCCTGGCAGCCTACGTTGTTCGCTGCCTGGCCGAAACACAACGCAACGAGTAGCTCCGGTATGCTGGAATCTGCTGATGGTATTCCAGCGGGGAATGCACGATGTACATACTAGGTCTTGGTGGTTCTGACCACGACGTGTCTGCGGCCCTCCTAGAAAACGATCGAATCGTATGCGCAATCGAGGAGGAACGCGTCAGCAGAATGAAGTACGGGTTGGGCGGAAATCTATTGCTCGGTCAGGCCCGCAGACATGTTCTGAGCGAGGCTAGACTCCGGTTAGACCAAGTTGATATGGTAGTAGTGGACGACATATTACCCAAGACTGCAACCTTCACGGTGCGTGGCCATAATGTACACCTTGTCAATCATCATCTGCTACACGCCGCGAGTGCGTTCTACCCATCACCTTTCGAAGCCGCTGCCATTCTGATCGTCGACGGTGCAGGATCGCTGATCGAGTATCGGGGCAAGAGGGGTATTGAGTGCCTTACGTATGCCTATGGCACCGGCAATACCATCCACACCCTTGACAAGATCATCGGAGAGAAATACCATATCGCACCGCTCGGATACTCTACGCCCTATCAAAAAGGCGATCCGGATAATTCGCTCGGGTACTTCTACAGGCTCATCTCCCACTATTGTGGTTTCAACTATGTCAACACCGAGCACTTCTTCTTCACGGAGGACGGGAAGACGATGGGGCTGGCTCCCTATGGCTCTGATGCGTACTGGCCACTCATTCGCCCATTTGTCGACCTGTTAGATGAGGGTCAAATCCGCATTGATCTGCGTTCTGGCGAGTTTGAGCAAGTCCTAGAGAGTATTGTCCGGGAATCGCTGGGTGCAGAAGATGATTTGACGCGACGTGCTGATCTGGCGTGGGCAGGGCAGAAGGTCCTCGAGGAAGCACTGGTTCATGCAGCGCGCTACCTTTATACGAAAACGCAGTGTCCGTACCTGTGTATCGCCGGCGGCGTAGGGCTAAACAGTGTTGCCAACGGCAAGATTCTTGTGGACACGCCCTTCGAAGAGATCTTTGTGCAACCTGCCAGTGGTGATGGCGGCACCTCTCTTGGTGCGGCACTATGGGGTTACTATGGTATCCAGGGGCATGAACGCAAGTCCACTGATCGGCTCATAATGCGCAATGCTTATCTTGGGCGAGAGTATCGGGAAGACGAGATAATGGAAGCCTTGCGCCAGTTCCCATCCATACAATGGGAACTACTCGAGGATCTGCCCGCCACCACAGCACGTTTGATCGTCGATGGCAAGATAGTCGGGATGTTCCAAGGAGGTTCTGAGTTCGGTCCGAGAGCCCTTGGACATAGGAGCATTCTCGCAAATCCGATGCTGCCCGGAATGAAGGATCATCTGAACAACCGCGTCAAGTTCCGCGAGCCCTTCCGCCCATTTGCCCCCGCAGTCTTGTTCGAGCACCAGGCAGATTACTTCGAGATTAGGCAATATACGCCATTCATGCTGATTGTTGCTGAGGTCAAGCCCGAGAAGCGGTTCGCCATTCCCGCCGTCACACACGTTGACGGTACGGCTCGCGTCCAGAGCGTATCCAAAGAAGATCATGGCGTCTTCTACGACGTGATACATGCGTTCTACGAGATCACAGGTGTACCCATCGTTCTCAACACTTCCTTCAACGTAAAAGGAGAACCGATAGTCGAGAGCCCGGTGGACGCGCTGAAATGCTTTCTCGGAACCGGTATCGATAACCTGGTGCTGGGACCCTACCTTGTAAACAAGTCGCCTGGCAGCGATGAGGCGATCTAATGGATGATAGCGACCTGGATTGGCGGCCGACCGAGTACGGAGTATCTATATCCCAACCTGCTCTGCAATCTGGCGTGTGCCATGAGCTATGCCGGCGGACACCATGACAGTCACTTGAAGGTTGTATTCGATCCTATACGCGGGTGTCAGACTCTCCGGGATGGCCTCATCATCTCGACAACCGGCATGGTCAGGGGCTGTACTGCCACGGTTTTCGGCAGATGATTGCTACGTCGGAAATGCCAGAAGGGAGCCATGGGGGTCCTATGTAAACGTCTCATCTATATATGAGGGTGGCTAAAGGATCGGGAAACGTCCCTCAAAACCAAGGAGACTTGCTCTTCCTGTGCCTATTGGAACTCGTGCCCAGGTGGGTGCCCCGCCGTTGCATACCAATATCATGGATTCCTCGATAGTGCCGATCCAACTTGTAGACAGGGTGATATCTGTATGTCAGCTCCACCCTAGTACCTAGTTGCGGAAGTTCCTGACATCAAATGTGGCTGAGTTCACGCTCAATAGTGGCATTTTCATCAGCAATGGATTTGCGCAACTTACTACTAGGCAGACCATCTTCAAGAAACTATGACGTCGCCCTGACCATACCCACCGTGGGGTAGAATCAGGGATAGCAGGTGGAACGTGACCAAGCATCCTTTGTCTAACCAACAACGCCGCATCTATAGCCTGGCGAAACTCCAACCAACTAGTTCTATGTGGAACGCCGGCTTCTTTGAGAGGTATGAAGGCACATTCGACGTTGAATGCTTGCGGCAGTCAGTAGGGCATCTTGTACGCAAACACACGATACTACGCGTTAGAGTTGATGAGAGTGATGGCAAAGTGCCCTGTTGTGTGGATGGCGGTTATTCAGTATCCCAGTTATTCACGCATATCCCACTGCATGCAAGTGCGACAGGTGTGAGCGATGAACAGATTCGGCGCATGTGCATTGCCGAGATCTGCCAACCATTTGACCTGGAACAGGGGCCACTGTTTCGATGCAAGTTGTTGACGACCGAGCCCCATGAAGCATACTTCATCGCGGTGATTCATCATGTGATCAGCGACTTCCTCTCGGCCCGTACTATCAAGCGAGAGTTGATTTCGGTATACAACCACTTGTATACCGGTGGGCAGATCCGTGATTCACATGTCGCCCAATATTCAGATTACATTGTGCATCAGCAAGCTGATCGTCGGGCACAAGAGCTTGACCGTCATTACTGGGCATCGCAGTACCAGAAACCAGTGCCGCCATTGAACCTGCCTACGGATTATCCTCGACCGCCAATCCCGTCGTATATGGGCGACTATGAGGAGTTTACACTGGATAAGCGTTTGCATGAGCGGCTGAATGCATTTGCCATCAGGCATCGGCTGCCGTTGTCAACTGTGTTGTTGGCAAACTTCTACCTGTTGTTGTCCCGGCATAGCGGAGAGCAGGATATTGCCGTCGGGATCCACTACTCGAAACGGCACTGCTACGGATTCGACTTTGATCACACAGTCGGGAATTTCGTCCACACTCTCCCCGTGCGAATCTCGTATGATCGGGCTGGACGCAGTGTACTGGATTGCGTGCAGAGAATAGGCACGTGCCTGGACGAAGCCTACTCGCATCATAACAGTCCCTTTGATCATATGGTTAGTGCGATCGGGTCGGCAGAGGATGCTTTGCAGGTCTCGCCATACCAGGCTGAATTCAACTTTATTAGCACTAGTGGAGCAGAAGATCAGGAGTCCTTCCTAGGCCTCCAGCTTCACTTCATGGATGACCAAGTGAACACATCAGCACAGGCGGATATCGGATTGCATGTCGTCAATTTCAAGAATGGGCTCGTGTCGAGTGAAATGAAGCTAATAGTATTGTATGCAACTGATCTGTTTACCCAGAAACACATCGCTAGGATGGTCAGACAGTTTATCCATATTCTGTCGCAGGTGGTTCAGTCACCGGATGCCAGCCTAGCGTCCATCAGCCTGATTGACGACGCGGAATTTGACCAGGTTATCAGACGATTTAACGACACTGGCTACTCGTATCCCACGGGCCGGCTCATTTCGGAGTTGATCGAAGAAGCTGCCAGGCAGTATCCAGGCAACACTGCACTTGTGTGTGAAGACGATAGGTTGACGTATCAGCAACTCGTATCGAAGGTGAACTGTCGGGCGGCATATCTTCACGACCGGGGGTTCGGTCCCGGGATGGTAGCTGGCATACTGCTGGGGGCTTCTATAGAGGCGCTAATATGGTTGCTAGCTGTACTCCATGCCGGGGGAGTGTACCTACCCTTAGATCCGATGCATCCGAAAGAGCGCTTATCTTTCATGCTGAAAGACTCCGGCGCATCATTGCTTCTGACAAGAAGCCTCTTTCTCTCAGAGGCTGCCCTATATGCCGGGGAAGTGGTCTGCATAGACACCGTGAGAGACAACCCAAGGCATCTCGACCCAGTCAAGCTGCTATCAGCATCCACCGATGCGGCATGTCTCATTTATGTCTCAGGATCCGCCGGAACTCCCAACGCGACTCTGATCTCGCATCGTGCGATACTGAACCTTGTCTTTGGCATCAGGGATATTATACCATTCTCCCAGGGGAAGTGCATGCTGTGCAGTGCGCCACATGTGTCTCATAGGTTCATATTGGAATCGTTGATCCCGCTGTCGCAGGGGATGAAGGTTGTCATAGCAACGGTTGAGCAGCAACAAGGATCCGAACGCCTTGCCGAAGTCATCGCTCGCAATAACGTCGAGATGATACAGGCCGTTCCGTCGCAGATGCAACTGATTGTTGAGACGGAGGCCTATTGCCTGGCGAATCTATCTGAGATACTGGTCGGTGGAGAGGTGCTCTCGGCTGAGTTGTTCGAAGCTCTGTCCGGTGCTACGTCTGCAACAATATATCACACGTATGGACTCACGGAGGCCACCGGCTGCTGCACGGTGAAATGCGTCAGGAATAAGGAAGACCTCACCATCGGTCGCCCCATCGCAAACACTGCGGTGTATGTTCTGGATGCCCAACTAAGGCCAATGCCGGTAGGGACGCCTGGCGAGTTGTTCATCGGCGGACACGGGCTGGCTATCGGCTATCTGAACCGGAGTGCACTGACTGCAGCCAGCTTTCTCCCCAATCCCTTTTCACCAGGTGGGTATATCTACCGCACTGGCGATCTTGCGCGCTGGAAGGACAACGGTGAGATTGAATACATTGGTCGCATCGATAACCAGGTAAAGGTCCGAGGCTTCAGAGTCGAACTTGGTGAGATAGAGTCAGTGCTGTCAGAGCATGCCGATGTGAGAGAGGCAGTGGTGATAGCCAGGGAAGACAGTCCTGGAGACAAGAGACTAGTGGCCTATGTAGTTATGGCAAAAGCAAGTCAGACCTCAACACTGTCACTCCGATCTTTTCTTAGGGGAAGATTGCCCCATTACATGATTCCTTCGTCGTTTGTTGTGTCCGACGAACTGCCCTGCACTCCGGGTGGAGACGTTGATAGAAAGAGACTCCTATTACTAGGTGGTGACATGATGCTCGCCGGACTAGGCTATATTCCTCCGACCAGTCTGGTTGAGAAAGCCATTGCAGCAGTGTTCCAGGATGTCCTTGGCGTTGAGAGGGTTGGGCTGAGGGATACGTTTTTCGATCTTGGAGGGCACTCACTGTCTGCTCTCACTGTGATCTCGAGAATCCACGACGCCTTAGGGGTACAGATTCCTCCGATTAGACTCTTTACCCGGAATCTTGGACAGATTGCTGAGGAATGTGCACAGATCGGCAAGTAGACAGGTATGGCAAGCCTGCATTGTGCTCTCGCCGGTCCCTCCGGCACAAAGGCTAGGTTGCCCTCAGATATCGACTCCGTAGGCAGAAGGTCAGTTTCCTGGTCATCCACCGGCGGTTCCAATCGCTCCAGCTCGGCCTCAACTGAGATAGCGGGTTCGATGAGCCGGCCGAGATAGGTGCCAGTGTCGATCTCGCCCCAATGCCATCTGATACCAGTGCTTACTATATGGTACCAGCGGGCACTTTTCCGGGTGGCACCACGGATGGCATGGGACGGAGTGGGAGTTCCAGCAGTGCGCAGCCGGTGCTGTAGATCAGGGGAAGATACTCATTCCGATGGGTCAGCTGCACGTCATCTGTTATGCGAACTTCCCAGCGTGGGGCTTCGTCGCTTCGCCTGATATCGGTCGGCGATTGAACCGCGGAGGGGCACCCAACTGGTGTGGCTGGGCTTTCCGGTTGCGAGGGCTCGCCATTGACGATGGTCACGCCCTCGGCGATCTCCTCAATAGTGTCGGCCGCGATCGTGAATGCATGCTTGTTAGAGGCTTCCCCTTCACAGACCCACCCAGTGCGTGCCAGGAAATCAGCGGCTGGCAGGTTGCGCTCAGTGGGTTGGAATTCCACCGTAATGACCGCGATCCCGTGATCTTCACAGTAGCTCTTGAGAAAGGTGAGCATGGCATCCTCGATGGCGCGTCCCAATACGCGGCAACTCAACAGGAATGTGTTCAGATACATGATCCTGCCACGTGTCTCCGCAATGATGGCACCTACCAGGCCATAGGCGCCAAAGCGATCGATCACGCTGATGCTCCAACCGACCCACCCCGGCGCGATGAGCTGATGCCGGATCTCTTCTTCTGTCCGCTTGTGGGGGCGCAGATTGAACTGATTGGTCCGCTGAGTCAGCTGTGCTATCCGCCGCAATTGTTCCTCCTGGATCGGTTGAATATAGACCTGGAGGTTGAGGTTGGCAAGGAAGTCCGCCAGAGTACCGGTTGTCGCCTTCAAGCGCTGCCTTTCCTGCTCGCGGGTGTACATCACCGTCCGTTGCCGATCCTCTTCTGTCACTGTCAGGGCATCGAATGCCCATACATGAGCGAGGAAGAGCGGGATCTGCGCGTGATCCTCGGGAAGTTGCAGGGTCAGAACCTCCGGGCAGTGCTTCATCACCTCGGCGCACTCAAGTGGACTATCGTCGAGGAACACGAAGCTAGCGAGCCCGAGCTGTAGTGCTTCAGCCAGTGCTTGGAGATTTGCGGATTTGGCGTCCCAGTTGATGCGCCAGCCAACCAAGTGCTTGCGGGAGAGCACCATATCTGTGTGGTCATTGAATACCCTCCAGACATCGTCTTCCATGTTCTTGCTGCACAGTGCGAGTAGGAAACCTCGATCATGCTGCGAGAGCAGGAATTGCTGAAGATATCGGTACGGTGTGTCGATAGTGACACCATTAACACCATCTTCGCTACAGACGCCGTTCCAGAGCGTATTGTCGCAATCCACCACGATTACCTTGAATGGGTGTTGGCGGTGGATGCCGCGCACTATGCGGGTGATAGCTGTGCCCAACGCGGCGTAGTACATCTCGGTGAACGGCATGTGTCCCGCCACATCCGCAGTGCGGTCAAACACCGCCGGGATCTGATATAACTGGGTCAACGCCATGCCGTCGACCACGAAGACATGATCCATTTGCGCGAGGTCGTGCCGCCAGTGGGCGTTGAGCAACTCTAGGCACTCCGCGACCGATGGCTCCAAGTATGGCGAGACTGGAAAGAGGCCGACGCAGTACGGCACACGCTTGGGCGTGTGCTGAAACAGTGTGACGAACTCGGTATAGAGTTCCTCGAGCAGACGACACTGCTGGGCGGGTGGCGCGTTGTTGAACCTGAGCCAATCCTCGAAACGGACCAGCAACACGTTTACCCCCGTATTGGTTGCAAGCAGGCTCGTCGCGTCCATGAGCTGCTGGTGTACCTGGTGGTAGGGGGCAAAACGCACCTCGATCTCCTCGCCGAAGCGCGCACCCCACGAGGTGATGTACTCACCAATGGGTTCAGCGGTGAACGTGGCGCTCACCACCACGCAGAGCGGCACCGGCGTTCTGAAATCCAGGCAATTCGTTGTAGGGTTCATTCACCTCACCGCCGGACAGCTTGCACATCCTGCGGTGCGGGTGGTGCTACTGTCCTATCTGCACAGATGATCTCACACGTATCGGGCCGTGAAACTCCGCTGGGGAGTTTGAGCAACCTGGATCTCCCCGAGCCTCTTGGCACGAGGATTACGGTGCCCTCTTCCTATATCCCTTGATCAGACCGAGCCCTCTCCACGATGCTATCGATTGGATAAGTGCTTGTGCGCCCGCGCCATTCTCCTGTAGTGCTTGAAGACGGAGACGATATAACCGAGTGGCCGCGAGTCGTAGATACTTGTCGAGGCCTATGCTGTCGGTTCATGAATGATCCTTTCTAGTGCGGCGTGGCGGTACGTTTGCGCAGTTCAAATGATTGCCCGTGACATGCAGGACAACTGGCTGCTTTCAGTGCCTCGATTGTCTTGATCTCCTGCGTGGTCCCGACTTCAATAAGTAGCTGGCAGCTCATGCAGCGGTAGGAGCGTACCGTGCACCTTAGTTCCCCGGTATAGATGGCACCCTCGAATGCTTCCTTCACCATCGGTGAAGTCTTGCTGGTGGTGTGCAGAATCATCATCTGCCCGGTGCCAGCAATAATCCCTGCGCCCTCGTACTGGCTGAAACGTGGAATCACCTCGGTGATGATCAGGCCCATATCGAGCAAGGACCGCTGCATGTTCAGCGTGAATCCCGGTGGCTTGTGGGCAAAGGAGAAGAAGACTGCAAGGTCTGGTTGCTGTTTCAAGGCTTCAATGCCACGCGAGAGGAACAGCTCCATGCCGGGAAGGGTGTAGGGAGGATCCGTAAGGAAACAGTCGTATTGGTCCTGTAGCACATCTGGCAACGGTTGCCGCACATCAACGGTCTGGCAATCGATCGGCAACCCCAGCATTTGTGCGGCATGCGAGATGTATGCGGTGAACCGTGAATCGATATCCAGCACCGTAATGACGCCGGTTCTGCCGGTGCGTTCTGGGATGACCTTCTTAAGCAATACTCCGAGTGATATGCTCACCAGATCATCATCGCCAATGCATAGGATGCGTTTGCCAACCAGCGATCCATGTTGGAGGCAGAGGACGGCCCGCCGAAGGCTGGTCTCTATAGTGCATTTCGACTGATCGATGGACACGTCCACCTGGGGACGCTCGGCGAAGATCTGCGCTAACACGGGCTGCTCGCTGGCAAAGTCATGCGCCATGTCCCAGGTGCCGTTCTTGAAGCGGGTATACTGCGGGATATCGAGGCCGGCGTACCCTAGGGTACGCTCGACGTAAACTCTGCCTTGATGCGTCAGGATGGTGCCGTTGCCCTGAGCAGCAACCAATCCCCGTTTCTTGAGTTCGTTCTTGATCGCGGCGATCACCGGCACGGGCAGCAGCACCTTGAGTGCAAGCTCTTTGGTTGAGAGACCGGTGTTGAGCATCAGAGAGAGCATGATATTCTCCAGTACAACAGTGCCCTCCTGCAGCTTCACTGCATGGGCGACATCCTGCAACATATCTTCCACTGGTGTCTCCTCTAGGTTGAACTCGAAGTGTTGGCTGATATGGAACCTGTCGCTGCGTGGAACGTGACAGGAGTACATACCGATGCGTCAGTTTTGACCCTAAGTATACAATAATGTGCTGGCTCCGTCAAGGTCGCGAATTGCTTCACGAACGATGTTACCGAAACGGAAACGTTGCCTCAGATAAGAATGTTACCGAAACTGAGGCATGGAGAAGATGACAACTGCATCCGTAAGAGAAGTCGTGAGGCGCAAACGCAAAGAATATGGCAAAGCCACCAAATCGGAGAAGAAGCTGGTATTGAGTGAAGTCCAGGGATTGACCGGTTACCACAGGAAGTCGCTGGTGAGGCTGTTCGCGAAAGGAGTTCCACCAGCGAGGAGTCCAGTGAGACGCGCAAGGAAGTCGAAATACGAGCCGATAGCCCACAAGCTGAAGACACTCTGGGCTGCGAGTTTCTACGCGTGCGGTAAGCGTCTGCAGCCGTTTCTGACTGAGTTTCTACCCATACTGGAGTCATTCGGGGAGATAACGGTTACACCAGAAGAAGAGAGGCTGCTTAACTCGATCAGCGCGTCGAGCATCGACAGGTTGATGAAGAAGGAGCGGTCTGCCCTATCGCTAACAGGGAGGACCTTAACAAAGCCGGGGACACTGCTTCGGTCTCAGATCCCGGTGAGGACGTTTGCCGACTGGGATGAAGCTGAGCCTGGGTTCTTCGAGATGGACTTGGTGGGTCATTGCGGAGGTGACGGGAGCGGAGAGTTCCTGTATACTTTGACTATGACTGATGTAGCGACCGGATGGGTAGCGCTTGATGGAATGAAAGGCCGAGGGGAGCACGGAACCGTGCTTGCGGTGCAGTCCGCGTCCAAGAGCGCACCGTTTGCAGTCAGAGGCATAGATACCGACAACGGCGGCGAGTTCATCAACCATCACATGAACAAGTACTGTCGAGCGCACAGGATCACGTTTACGCGCAGTCGGCCTTACAAGAAGAACGATCAATGTCATGTAGAGCAGAAGAACTGGAGCGTAGTCCGGCAGTTTATAGGTTACCGGCGATTCGAGACGGACGAGCAGCTTGCGGTACTAAAGGCGATATATCCGCTGATCGTGGCGTATCACAACTTCTGTCAGCCCATGATGCGTCTTAAAGAAAAGGAGCGGATTGGGAGTAAAGTGATCAAACGCTATGAGCCTGCGATGACGCCGTACCGCAAGCTGATAAGTGTTGAAGGATGGCTTGACGATGAAGCAAAGGATCGCCTCGATAAAGAACGTAGAGCGACGAACCCGGTGGAGCTACTAAGACGCATCCACAGGCTATCATCAAAGCTTGACAGGATGCCGAATAAAGACAGATCGAAAGCGAGCAAGGCGCGGCCCTGAGCGGCGATCAAGAGCCGATCTGACATACTTGAACACACTACTTGGTAACATTATCAATGACGCAACGAATGGCGTTTCGGTAACAAAGTTAAATGAGGCAACACGGGTCGCCGCGAAACAAGTAAGAGTTCACGATCGTTGATAGTGAAGTTGTCAGGCTGGATCGGTCGCGAGTGTCTGAGGAACGCCCGCGAGCATTCGCCGACATGACTCCATCGCATCTTCACCACGCAAGTGCCAGGTTCCGAATAGACTCATCAGCGCCATGCGGGTCTCAGATCCCTTGGCCGATCGTGTGCCGCCGCTGATCTTGCGAGCTGTTACCGCAGGCCGGATCGCTCGCTCGGCCGCATTGTTCTCGCTTGGTACTTCCGGACATTCTACGAAGACAAACAGCTCCGGCAGGAATCTCTCGATCCGCTCAGCGAGTATCCTCTGCGGAACATCCCGCTTCACATATGGTCTGGCGAGTCGAAGCAACTCGTCCTCGAATGCGATTCGCCGCTTCTGCCGGGCCTTCGAATCATCGCCCGAAAATGCCTTCGCGCGCCTGTAAACGGCCTTGACCTTGCCGGCCCAGACTGCTACCCCTCTCTTGTCAGGGTTCGCCTCGACGAGCGTTCGCAAGTCCCGCAGGTAGTGCACCCAACACCGCTGATGCCAACCGAGCAGCACGTTGTAGCCGCAGTAGAAGTCGCTTACGACTACACCCTCGTAGTCCTCTCCCAGCACGTCTTTTGCGACCTGGCCGCTCCGACTCTTGTTTCGGACGAAGTAGCGCACGCGTGGCGTCGTGAAGCTCCAGATGTATCCGTTCTTCCCATCTTCCCGCCAGCCGGTCTCATCCGCGTTCACCGTAGGGCTTCCTCTGACTGCTTGCAGAAGTTTCTCTACCTCCGGCTTGCCCATGGAGGCCACCTTCTGGAGTATCTTCGCGATCTCTCCGAGCCCGAGATGCAGACCGTAGAGCGACTCCAGAAGCTTCTGCACACGCTCAACCGGCATTCTGCACACAGTGTGGAGATAGCTCACCAGGCTCATCAGCCTTATGCCCACACGGTGCGTTCCGATTACCTCCCTGGAGAGATCGAGCTTTGGCACATGCCTCTTGTGGCAGACTCCGCAGTACCGTCCGATCACTCTGTGCTCGATGATCCTCACCGGTATCTCGATTACCTGCCGACTGTGATGCACCGTGCCGCCCGAGAGCTTCCTTCCGCAGTCGGGACAGGTGTCGAGCGCGTGATCCACGATCTCAGTCGGAGTCTCCCTCAGCCGTGCAAACGACTTCTGCCGCTTCTTGCGGTCCTTCTTCTTGCGCTCCGGGCGGTTTGCCTTCACAAAGGCCGGTATCGTCCTGCCGCCGCCACCGAGCTTGGAACGGAGTTCTTCATTCTCCTTCTCAAGCGCTCGGACGCGTTCGGTGAGGGTGTCCACGCCTTCACGCAATTCCAGGACGGCCTGGTGCTGCTCCAGGACGATGCCGATCAGTTCTTCTCTTGATAGGTTGCCGAGATCGTTCACAACCTGCCATTCGACAGCCCGCTCCAAGGTTCCTGCCTACGTTATCAATGTTCGTGAACTCTTACCAGATGACGGCGGGCGATACCCCGGCGAGCTGTGCGGAAGCATCCTGTTGTAGCGAGTCCGCTAGCGCTCGATAAGTTCCTTGCCTCGAGCAGGGTATCAAAGACCTCGCCATTCGGCAACTCATACCTCATCTTACCATTGAAGCTCTGGCAGCAATCTGCTTCACTGTGCGGAACCCGAGTCATGGGCGCATGCCTGTAGTTCATGAACGCATGCCCTGCAGTTGCTCTGCTATGGCCTTGACAGATTCAAAGCCCTCCTGTTCGAGATCGACAATGTCGCGAATACGCTGTGCGAGACGCTGCTGTAGTTGGCGATCGTCTGTCCTGCTAAGCTTGAAGAGTAGATTGGCGATCACACGCCATGTGTTAGACAGCTGATTATATATGGCAGCACAGTGCTCTGTAGACAAGGCAGGCCACCGATGCTGCAATGCTGTGCATAAGTCGTGCATCTGCCCTCGTGTAATACTCAATCCACCTGGTCGGTTCAGCTGGCGGTAGTAATTGTATAATGCGGGCATATCGCGGCTTCGCTCTACGTCTCGCATGAAGGCAACCATACCATAGACTCCCTGGTACTCGTTGTCGATGCTTGCGCCACCCAGACGGTCAACCGTAATCATCAGCCCGCGTGCGATCGCCTTCTCCGCGGACTCCGACTGCCATATCGTGCGTAGAGATGTATAGTGTATGTCCACTTGTCCATTTCGATCCACGGCTTTGCAGAATACCTGAGGGTTCAGTCGGTAACGCCCGTTATCGAAAAATAGCACCTGATCTTCTCTCACATCGAGTATGGGGACCACGCTCCAATAGGAGGCAATGCCGGCGTACTCCGTGTGAGCCAGGTAGAAGTCGTTTATCCATACCAGAGGGATATGGTCTTGCTCCAGCAACTCGCGCAAGGATTGCAAGCACTCTTTTCCAGTAGCCAATTGAACATGTGTGAGTGGCTGAGCCAGGCAGTGCATGAACCTGGCAAATAAGTCCTCGTGGGTGCCGCTTCTACCATGAACTACCTCCTTTGATGGTACGGCAACAGCTGAGTAGTAGAATCCCCAGTACCCCAGCATCGCTGCCAGCGTGCTCTCCGACATATCCAGATGGTAACACTGGAGGTAACACCGCAGATTCACCAGGAAGCAGAATACCCCTGTCTCATCAAAATATGCTCTGCTCATACAGGTAGTTGGCTAGTTAAGCCACCCTCGCCACTGCCGTACATCTCGTAGGTGATCACTAGATGATCGGAGCACAGATTGAAGATCAGCGGCAGTGTTGTATATGAACGTTCAAGATGGCGGCCATTCTACAGATGAGTCACTTCCTCACATCCATCTAGGCCCCTGGATGGTCTGTGCCCATTGTCGGCATCTGTCCCGTAGCCCATCGCATGAAGGCATCAACACCGATTCCGCCAGTGACGAACTTGTGGAACAACAGGATGTTCTCATCGTGATGCTTCTCATAGAAATAGGCACTTGTCTCAGAGTGCTCGGCATCAAACGTCCGCCGATAATGGGCAAGGTGATAGTTCGTGGCCTGTGGGCAGTAGCCGAACGGCCTGTTCTGGTTGAAGAGGCGATAACCTAGCTCAACATCCTCACAACCCCAACTGCGTCCGAATCCCTCATCAAACCCTCCCGCCTGTTCAACCCATGCCTTATGCACTGCCATGTTGCCACCGATAAAACCAATCCAAGGTGCCTGCGCCCCTTCGCGCGTCAGCACAGTCTCAATAATCCGCTCGATCGCGGAACGCCTCTGATAGCAGGACACCTTCTGATCAAAACGTTCACGCACATCCGCTTCACTAAGGCATTGCTCTCGCAGCGCATCATAATGAGCAGCCGTCGCAGCAACTTCCGGGTAAAACACACCATGCGTGGGATCGGCGAAGAACTTCAGATGCGCCAGGTTCACGGTTCTCCCGTGGACAGCGCGCAGTTGTTGCTCTTGCATATCTACATGTGCGGCTATGAACTCCGGACACAGCAGTACGTCATCATCCGTGAAGATCAGTAACTCATGTACGGCCTTAGCGATTCCGGCGTTGCGCGCAGCGGCTCGTCCTTTATTGTGCTGCGAGATCGCCGTCCACCGGAATGGTAGCTCGAGTTGGCGCAGAAACTGCGCCGTCCCATCGGTCGACCCATCATCGACAAAGATGACCTCGACATCATCATGCAGGCACGATTGGTTGACCAGCGACGCCGCCATCAACACTAATCGCGATATTTTGTTGAATGTCGGGACGATCACTGATGCTTTCATAGCAGTTATCTGGCTGAGAAGTAGCACGTCAGAGGCTACGGAACTGTGCCGTACCAAAGCCAATCTGTGCAGCCTCTTGCACCAACACATCCTCAAGTTTCCCTCTGAAATACGCTCGATTATATGCGTCAATCATCTGAGAGATCCGAGCTTCCAATGCCCCAGCGAACTCCTTCTGGGCCGGTTGATAAGCGCCCAAATGTGCGACGCTTTCCAGTAAGATATCGACCACAAGGTGACCAAGATTGTGCCGCCACCGACCGACAGCCTGGACAAAAGCCAGAAAATGAGCCATCTCATCGTCGGTCGATGAGAAACGAGTTTCCCTCGCATGGGTGCGCCAATGAGCTAGCATTGCAGGGAACACCTCATCCGCCCAGAAAGACAACCGATTCGTCTGGAGCACTAGTACGTTCCAAGTATCCCGGATGAACGGGTCGATGATCTCGTACGGACGGCTCGAAGATTCGTCGGCAGAAGCTCATCAGCTGCTCGGGATCATCCATATTCTCTCGAACCTGCCAAGGATCAACACGGGATATCAGACCGTCAGTGAGCAACTGTGATTCAATCGCTGTACCAGGAAATACAATTACTTGATTGAACAAATATAAGGGCGAAAAAAAAGGAGAATTCTCGATGCACATGTCCGTTTCGCTGATGAACTGAACCGTTTCCCGGTATTCTTGAATGGTGGTATATGGATCGACAAGGATCATGGATGTCTCCAAATGAAACCCTTGTTTTCGCATGAACTCAATCGCATGGCGATTCTGTGCAACTGTCGTTCCTTTTCGATAGCGATTCAAGGTGCTCTGTGCACCGGATTCAATGCCGAGGAACACATCCTGCAATCCAGCAGTTCTCAATAGGGTGAATAGTTCCGGGTCGAGACTGATATCGACACGGACTTCTATCCAAAATCTCAGCCTCATTTTGTTGTCAAGAATGCGATGTGCGAGTTCATACAACCGTTGATGCCCAGAATCCCCGTAGCCGAAAAAGTTTTCATCAATGATCGTCAGATACTCAATACCAAACTCTCGTACCAAGTACTCAATCTCTTCAAATACCGAATCAACCGAACGACAGCGCCATGCCGTAGGTACAAGGGCTGCACATGCCGGTGCCCCGCAGTATGTACACCGACCACGACATCCCCGGCTGGTGAAGATGGAGGCTGTACGGAGGGTGATTCCATCACGCAGTAAGCGCTCCTTGAGCTCTGCAAACGTATCGCGGGCGGCAAAGGGAAGGCTCGATAGATCCTCAACCACCGGCCCGCACGCGTTGACTACAACACGTGTGCCATCCCGCCAAGCCAGACCAGGTAGGTCTTGCCACTCCTCTCCCCGCTTCAAACGTTCAAGGAGGCGTATCAGGGTGACCTCTCCCTCTCCCCGAACAACCGAGTCGAATTCAGGAATTCCGGCCAGCAGATACTCATATGTCATTGTCGCAAACGGACCGCCTATGCTGATATGCCCGTGGTAGCCACGTTGCCTCAGAGCACGTGCAATCCGACACGCCTCAACCGTATGCAGGTCATATAGCAGGCTGATACCGACAAGCGGTGGGTTGATGGCCAGCACCCGATCACAAACATCATCGATATCCAGATCATGCAGATGGGCGCTCAATATCTGAACAGTGTAGCCGTATGAACGCGCATAGGAAGCCAGACAGCATAAACCGAGATTATCCTTCAGGAACTTGGCGTAGACTGCATTCATTGGTCCGCCCGTGAAAACTTCGACATCATTTCTGACATTCTTCTCTCGAAACAATGTCTTATCGCGAAGCGATGTCTCCTTTGGGGCGATTAATATGACATCCATTTGATCTGCTCCATGGTCAGCTCACAGGCAAGCGGCTCTTCAGATGGATCCGTCTTCCAGTGAAGGCCTCACGCGGCACGAGACTGTGCCAGCGCATCCTGCAATGAATCGTACTATAACCTGTCTGAACGCTCTATCTGCGCCATTCCTCTTGATAACCACATCGGTGAATTGACTCGTCAACACTGTGGCTGATCCAAGTATGAACAAAGCTGAGGTTGGCCATAGCAGCCTATTCTTGCTGCCACTCTGGCTAATAATCCGTCAAGCTCCTCGCCGAAACACGCCCGGTTGTAGCAATCGATCATCTCTGCGATCCGGGTGCTTAGGGCAAGAGCAAACCCGGGATATATGGGCCGACGGCTGTCGGTGCATTCGATACTTTGGCGCATCATGTCCATCACCAGCGAGCCCAAATCGTGCCGCCAACGACCGGCAGCATGGACAAAAGATGTATACCGCTCTGTCTCTGTGTCAGCCGACACGGCGCGCCTTTGTTTTGTATATAGCCGCCAATGACCAAGCAAGGCAGGGAAGATATCATCGTCTAGCAGTGCAAGACGGTTACTCTGGGTAGCTAGGACGTCCCAGATATCCCGGATGAACGGATCGATGATCTCGTACGGACGGCTCGAGATTCGTCGGCAGAAGCTCATCAGCTGCTCGGGATCATCCATATTCTCTCGAACCTGCCAAGGATCAACACGGGATATCAGACCGTCAGTGAGCAACTGTGATTCAATCGCTGTACCAGGAAATACGACTAGTCGGTTGAATAAAAACAAAGGAAAAGCTTCCCGATGAATCTCCATCTCTTCGATGAATTGAACCGTTTCCCGGTATTCTTGAATGGTGGTATATGGATCGACAAGGATCATCGCCAACTCCCGATGAAACCCTTGTTTTCGCATGAACTCAATCGCATGGCGATTCTGTGCAACTGTCGTTCCTTTTCGATAGCGATTCAAGGTGCTCTGTGCACCGGATTCAATGCCGAGGAGCACATCCTGCAATCCAGCAGTTCTCAATAGGGTGAATAGTTCCGGGTCGAGACTGATATCGACACGGACTTGCACCCAAAATCTCAGCCTCATTTTGTTGTCAAGAATGCGATGTGCGAGTTCATACAACCGTTGATGCCCGGAATCCCCGTAGCCGAAAAAGTTTTCATCAATGATCGTCAGATACTCAATACCAAACTCTCGTACCAAGTACTCAATCTCTTCAAATACCGAATCAACCGAACGACAGCGCCATGCCGTAGGTACAAGGGCTGCACATGCCGGTGCCCCGCAGTATGTACACCGACCACGACATCCCCGGCTGGTGAAGATGGAGGCTGTACGGAGGGTGATTCCATCACGCAGTAAGCGCTCCTTGAGCTCTGCAAACGTATCGCGGGCGGCAAAGGGAAGGCTCGATAGATCCTCGACCACCGGCCCGCACGCGTTGACTACAACACGTGTGCCATCCCGCCAAGCCAGACCAGGTAGGTCTTGCCACTCCTCTCCCCGCTTCAAACGTTCAAGGAGGCGTATCAGGGTGACCTCTCCCTCTCCCCGAACAACCGAGTCGAATTCAGGAATTCCGGCCAGCAGATACTCATATGTCATTGTCGCAAACGGACCGCCTATGCTGATATGCCCGTGGTAGCCACGTTGCCTCAGAGCACGTGCAATCCGACACGCCTCAACCGTATGCAGGTCATATAGCAGGCTGATACCGACAAGCGGTGGGTTGATGGCCAGCACCCGATCACAAACATCATCGATATCCAGATCATGCAGATGGGCGCTCAATATCTGAACAGTGTAGCCGTATGAACGCGCATAGGAAGCCAGACAGCATAAACCGAGATTATCCTTCAGTACCTTGACATAGACGCTACTCATGGGACTGCCGGACAATCTGTCGTAGTCATTCTTCGTTATACCGTCGCGGAACAAGACAGAATTCCGCAGGGACAATTCACGAGGCCCTATCAATATGGCATCCACTTGGCTTATATCCTCTGCCCCGTCACACACCAGATGCGCTCATATTGGCCGCCTTGACCAAGAATACTGGCGTGCTCAATAAGTCTTTCGATCTCTCTGGGCCCAATCTGGCTCTGGTACTGCCCCACTAACTCGCGCTTCCTCTCGATCCACCCATCGACGGGAATCAGATGTTCGACGAGGCGCCATCCCGCAGATGCCAAAGTGTCCAACGCACGCTCCACCCAAGGGGGGTGGAGCGCATAGGGCAATTCCTCATAGAGGAACAGCGTTGGCCTATCCTTCACCGGTAAGCCCTGCCACCAGGACAATCCGGCCTCACGCGCGAGCACATGGTCAACATGAGCCCCGATTCCCAGCGGAAGCCCTATCTGATTTGGCAGCGCCGCATTGTATATCCGAGAGAACCCCACTATAATGGTATCATACACTTCACGTTCAGCCTCCGGAATGTCAGAACTCGTAAAACTGCAGCCCAGAATGTCGCGCAGCCGCTGATAGCCACGCAAGTAGGCATCCGGCAACGCTTCGAATTGCAGTGCTACGCTCGACATCTCAGAGAAGCGTTGCTCCTCGTCTAGGATCCGTTGCCGAGCCTCCGCACGGGACTCGGGAAGAATTGTATACTCCTGCACTGTAAAGATATCCCATACGATCACCTGCGATCGACGGGGTTGTACAATGCTGGCGCCCAGTGAGAAACAAGCGTCATCACAATGTGGGGATGTAAGCAGGATCGTATTACTCATATCCACCTGATATCATGCACCGACGCGGTGCCTCTGAGAGTTCACTGATCCTGACCGAATCAGACTGGTCACCATGATGAAAGGCTTCAATCGTCGCATAGCCGTCATAGCTCACGGAGTACGGGGCAGCGAATGTCGTGGGCCAATCGAAATCGCCTTGTCCGATAGCCGCAAACTCGGTAAACAACTTGCGAACCCTCCGGATATCGGTGACATGTAGCTTGCGAATCCAATGATCTAGTGCTTCGACCCAGTGGCGTGGGTAGCCGGCCAAGCAGGCATTCCGGGTATCCAGACAAGCCGCGACACTGGAACTGTCGAGGGTATCAATGAATCCAGCAAATTCTAGTGGGCTCAACAGGAAGCCTTGCCAGTCATTCTCAAGGCAGATGACCACGCCAAGCGCTTGAGCCCGGCGCGCCCAAAAGTCATAGTGCTCTGAGGCACGCTGGTAAACTGCTCGATAGCTGACATCAGAGGTAACCTTGCCGGGAGCGAGTTGGACGGTCGGGATCCCCAACTCGGCGGCGATTCGGCACGCGTAGTCACGCTCCTCAGTGTCATCCACCGTGATGCGGACGGTGTTGAACAACAGCGCTGACAGACTGCTCAAGAATGCACCGGTTTTTGGGGTTGCCTTACGCAGTGCGGTGAGTCCCGCTATCGTTGTATAGAAACTAATCAGACCGCTGGCGTCGAAGCTTATCTCCAAGGCATCAAAGCCTGCATGCCGAGCCAACGCTGCGGCATCGCTAGTGGAAAGCTCCCCAGTCTGACCCCCGGCAAATGCACAGATAGTAATAGCGGTCTTCGTAGCAGATCACCTCACCAACTCCTGAAGATGCAGGCGGATTTTTGTGATTGCTCCGGCGATCTCTTCCATATCATGGCGATCACCGAGCAACAGGTTCTGTGGCAGCCAGACGGCTTCACGACAGATCTGCTCAGCGACGTGACAGCGGTCGGCATACGCGGAAGAAACATCCTCACTGAACCCAAACAGCGGATTCCTATAGATTGGATGTGAATAACCCTCGGTGCATGGAATGCCTTCTGCATTCAGCGCCACGACGAACCGCCTACGACTGAGCCCCGGCCAGGCATCCCGCTGGAAACGGAAGGCAAACAGGTGAAAGATCGGATTTGTGGCACGGGGATCGAGGTGTTTGACCAGGATTCCCTCCATGCCGCTCAGAAACTCCGTCAGGTACGCCGCATTCGCCGCACGGGTTGCACGTTGGACGTCAAAGCGGCGCAGCTGTGCGCAAGCCACCGCAGCTTGCAACTCTGTTAACCGGTAGTTCCACCCCAACTCCGAATGCGTATACCAGGGGCTGCCGAAAGCTCTTCCCAGGGTGTGCAGTGCATAGAGTTTGTGGTAATGATCTTCGCTGTTGGTAACAACGACTCCACCTTCGCCACATGTGAGATTCTTCGACCCTTGCAGGCTAAAGCATCCGATGTCACCCATTGAGCCGATCGGACGTCCGCACCAACTCGCGTTCACGGCTTGTGCTGCATCTTCTATCACGGATAGTCCGTGCCGTTCGGCCAAGGTGCACAGGGTATCCATCTCGCATGGCTGCCCTGCAAAATGCACCGCGATGATGGCGCGTGTCTTATCGGTAAGGTGGTCTGGGATGTCGTGAACGTTCAGATTCCATGTATCGGGACATATGTCGACAAACACCGGAACAGCGCCCGCGTGGAGAATGCATGTAGCGCTAGAAATGAAGGAATACGGCGACACAACGACTTCGTCGCCTCGCTGGATATCCACACAACTGACCGCCATGTCTAATGCTGCAGTGCCGCTAGCGACAGCCAACGCGTAGCGGGCGGCGTGCCGCTGGGCAAAGGCCTGCTCCAGCCGCTCAAGATAGCCATCATTGTTCCCTTGTGGAGATTGCCTTGCCAAACTCACCCGTGACCAACGACCAAGACGCAGGGCATCCAACATTGCTGACTCATCACTCGCATCCCATTGCGGCCAGGCTGGGAACGGTTTGGACTTTACCTTCTGTCCTCCACATATCGCTAGCTTGCACGTATCTCGCTCAAGATAGGGCATGTTGTCAATGGGTGCATGGAAGCGTGATCAACCAAACGGGGCCTTGTGCTGCTTGGTACTTTACCCGGCCTGAGTTCTCTTCACACCGCCGACAGACCCCCACTCCTTTCCTGTCCAAGCTACGCCTTGTAACCCCTGAGTGTTGAGCTTATGAGATAACGCTTAGCTCCCATGCACTGGACAGATTCCATTACCAGCGTCCTAGGGTCCTGCTACCATATCATCGCCGTATTGTTCATCTTGCTGCGGAAAGCCTCGCAGAACTCCATGTATCTCCATGCGTTCAGGCTGAAATGCCTGTCGAAACACGGGAATAGCCTCGTGCGGAACGCCTTCTCCGCAGGCGAACACATCTAGGGCTGCATAGCCCTTCTCCGGCCACGAATGGAAACTGATATGTGATTCACAGAGCAAGACCACAGCCGTCACGCCGGCTGTACATGGAAACGTGTGTACTCTGGTATCTATCACCGTAGTACGACAAGCCGAAGCCGCAGCCAGCAACGTGTCTCTCACAAACTCGGGATCATCCAACCGAGTCGCTCCCCAGATATCAATCGCGAGATGAACACCAAGGACTTGGTAGTCATCCGGGCTTGGGCCCTGTCGAGTTATCATAGATCCAAGCACAGCACATTTCCCTCTCAGCAGAAGTTGTGCATCGACTCTATAGCATTGCCGCCACGTATCGACCCATACTGGCGAACCGACACCCCTTACCGTCCTGCTCACCTTGGCTATCGTGCACCGAAGCAGAAGCAGCACTCCCGACGGCCCAACGATGGCATCACAACATGGACATGAAGCCTGTAATGTGCGTAATGGATATCGCTGCGTTTGGAAGCATCATGCTCTCATCTTGCTGTTGGCGATCCAGCAATGATATGGGCGCAGTTCTGACCACGTTATCGCTCAACTCGAATCGACCTTGCGTTAGGTTGAAAGGAGAGTGCTTCCTGCTCATCTTCAATGCACTGTACATCCTAGTCAGTATATCATTCAGTCACCCGGAAGTCAACATGACGTAACAGTTCACGCTTGGGGATAACGAGTTTGATCAGGCAGGGAAGAGGACAGACTTGCCTGCGAGCAGTTGCCTGCATGATTCGAGCATGTCCAGACCCCTGACGTGCCATGTGCCAAACAGACTCATGAGCGTCATCTTTGTCTCGGAACCCTTCGCGCTTCGTGTGCCTCCGCATACCTTGCGGGCGATCACACACGGCCTCAGCGCTCGTTCTGCGCCATTGTTGTCCGACGGTACTTCCGGGTACTCTACGAACATGAACAACTCGTGCAAGCGATCTATGAATCTCTTTGCCAGCGTCTGCTGTGGAGCATCTGAGCCGACATACGGACCTGAGAGCGCCTCTACCTCTTCCTCGAAGAGTACTCGCTTCCACTTGCGAACCTCCGCCTTCTTGCTCCGGAACTCCTTTGCCCGATCGTAAACACCCTTCACCGCATCCGCCCATGCGATGACGCCCGTGTCGTCCGCGTTCCTCTCCTTCAGTTTGTGCAGATCCCTGGCCAGATGTGCCCAGCATATCTGGCGGTCTGCAACTACCGGGTTGTATCCGGCATAGCAATCCGTTACCACTACCCCTTCGTAGTCGCCGCCTATCGTTTCCTTCGGGATCTCTCCACTCCGACTCCGCCGGTAGATGAAGTAGCGCACGTTCTTAGTGGAGAAGGTCCAGATGTATCCGTTCAGCCCATCCTCTCTCCAGCCCGTCTCGTCTGCGTTTATGTATGGGCTTCCACGTACAAGCGAGAGTAGCCGCTCTTTCTCTTTTTTGCCACAGTCTGCCACCGTGTGCAATATCTCGCTTATCTCTCCCACAGAGAGCTGAAGACCATACAGAGCCTTCAGCAATCCCTGTATCGTCCGCTTTGTCATGCGACCTACCGTCGAAAGATACGATATCAGGCTCATCAGGTTCACGCCTACCCGATGCTTGCCTACAACCTGGCCGGAAAGGTCAACCTTCGGCACATGACTCTTGCCACAGTATCCGCATCTTCTGGCGATGAACCTGTGCTCGACTACGTCCACAGGCACGATGGGGATGTCGATGACTTGGCGGAGTCTCTTTACCGTGCCCCCTGTGAGCGCTCGGCCGCAGTCCGGACACTTCGAGTGCGCGTGCTCGACTACACGGGTGGGTGTCTCCCGCCTGCGCACGAACGACTTCTTGCGCTTCTTTCGTTCAGCTGCCCGGCGCTCTTTGCGGTTCGGCTTCACCCAGTCAGGCACGGATGGGGAACTGCCATCACCGCCGGAAAGCCTGGCGCGAAGGTCTTCGTTCTCCTTCTCCAGGTCGCCGATACGCGCCACGAGTTGGGGAACTAGACCTTCCAACTGGCTGACCCTGGCCTCAAGCTCCTCGTATGTCGGCTTGGATTGCTCGCTCACACTCCTTGGTTCGAGACGCTCCCAGCAGGTTCCTTCTTCTTACAGACAAAATAATCCCTAAGCCTGAACTGTTACAACATGACGAATTGCCTCACCAAAGATGTTACCGAAGTGGATTCGTTGCCTCACGAATGAATGTTACTGTAGAACAGAGGCATGGAGAGGATGAGCACTTCAACAACAAGAGAGATCATGAGGCGAAGGAGAAAGGAGTATCTAAGGAGTGGGAAATCGGCCAAGAAGGTGATACTGGACGAGCTGGAGGAGTTGACCGGTTATCACCGGAAGTCGCTGGTAAGGATGTTTCGAGGAGGCGTGAAGAGGAGGAATGCGCCGATCAGGAGACCTCGAGCTTCGAAGTACGAGGCGATCCTGCCGCTGCTCAAGGTCCTGTGGGCTACAAGCTTCTACGCCTGCGGGAAGCGGCTTGCTCCGTTCTTGCTGGAACTGGTTTCGGTGATGAAGAGGTTCGGAGAGATCCGGCCAACCGTGAGTGAGGAGTCGCTGCTTGCCTCGATCAGCGCGGCCACGATAGACAGGATGCTGACGCCGGATCGGGAGTCCATGAGGGTGAAGGGACGTACGACGACCAAGCCTGGGACGCTGCTTCGGAGCAGGATCGCGATAAGGACCTTCGCCCAGTGGGACGAGAACGAGCCTGGATTCTTTGAGTTCGACCTGGTAGGCCACTGCGGTGGGACAGCGAGAGGAGAGTTCCTGTATACCCTGAACATGACGGACGTGCACTCCGGCTGGATAGCGCTCGGCGGTATGAAAGGCAGAGGAGAGCGAGGCACCGTCCTGGCGATCAAATCCGCGTCCGCTCAGCTATCATTCAGGGTCAAAGGGATGGACTCAGACAACGACAGCGCATTCATCAACTATCATCTGGCACGGTACTGCCGCCGGGAGAACATATTGCCGACCCGCAGCCGGCCGTACAAGAAGAACGATCAGTGTCATGTGGAGCAGAAGAACTGGACCGTGGTGAGGCAGTTCATCGGCTACCGGCGATTCGAGACTGATGAGCAGTTGGCCATACTCCAGAAGGTCTATCCGCTGATCATGGCCTACCACAACTACTTCTCTCCCATGATGAAGCTTGCCGAGAAGGAACGTGATGGGAGCAAGGTGACCAAGCGCTATACGAAAGCGATGACTCCATACCAGAGGCTTCTCATGGCCGACGGATGCATGGACGAGGCTACCAAGGGTCAACTGGCGCGAGAGTATGAATCCACAAACCCGGCCGAACTGCTCAGACGGATACGAATGCTGCTCAGACAACTGGAGGACATGCCCACCGAGCAGGCCGATCCCAGGGTACGGTGACCCAGGAGCACGCCTGCTTACGTACCCGGACACGTAAGACCACTTTCGGTAACAATCCAGATGAGGCAATGATCACCGTTTCGGTAACAAGGATTAATGAGGCAACACGCATGACGTAACAGTTCACGCTTGGGGATAACGAGTTTGATCAGGCGGGGAAGAGGACAGACTTGCCTGCGAGCAGTTGCCTGCAGGACTCGAGCATGTCCAGCCCTCGGACGTGCCATGTGCCAAACAGACTCATGAGCGTCATCTTTGTCTCGGAACCCTTCGCGCTTCGTGTGCCTCCGCATACCTTGCGGGCGATCACACACGGCCTCAGCGCTCGTTCTGCGCCATTGTTGTCCGACGGTACTTCCGGGTACTCTACGAACATGAACAACTCATGCAAGCGATCCGTCAATCTCTTTGCCAGCACCTGCTGTGGAACCTCTAAGCCGACATACGGACCTGAGAGCGTCTCTACCTCTTCCTCGAAGAGCACTCGCTTCCACTTGCGAACCTCCGCCTTCTTGCTCCGGAACTTCTTTGCCTGATCGTAAACACCCTTCACCGCATCCGCCCATGATATGACGTCCGGGTTATCGGCGTTCTTCTCCTTCAGTTTGTGCAGTTCCCTGGCCAGATGTGCCCAGCATATCTGACGGTCTGCAACTACGGGGTTGTATCCGGCGTAGCAATCCGTTACCACCACCCCTTCGTAGTCGCCGCCTATCGTTTCCTTAGGTATCTCTCCGCTCCGACTCCGCCGGTAGATGAAGTATCGCACGTTCTTAGTGGAGAAGGTCCAGATGTATCCGTTGAGCCCGTCCTCTCTCCAGCCCGTCTCGTCTGCGTTTATGTATGGACTTCCGCGTACAAGCGATAGAAGTCCCTTCATCTCGCCTCTGCCACAGCCTGCCACCGTGTGCAATATCTCGCTTATCTCTCCCACAGAGAGATGAAGACGATACAGAGCCTTCAGCAACCCCTGTATCGTTCGCTTTGTCATACGGCCTACTGTCGAAAGATACGATATCAGGCTCATCAGGTTCACGCCTACTCGATGCTTGCCTACAACCTGGCTCGACAGGTCAACCTTCGGCACATGCGCCTTGCCACAGTATCCGCATCTTCTGGCGATGAATCTGTGCTCGACTATGTCCACAGGCACGATCGGTATATCAATAACCTGGCGGACTCTCTTTACCGTGCCCTCCGTGAGTGCCCGACCGCAGTCCGGACACTTCGAGTGCGCATGCTCGACTACACGGGTGGGGGTCTCCCGCCTGCGAACGAACGACTTCTGGCGCTTCTTTCGTTCGGCTGCCCGGCGCTCTTTGCGGTTCGGCTTGACCCAGTCAGGTATGGGGGTGGAACTGCCGCCACCCGAGAGCTTTGCCTTGAGATCCTCCAGTTCCTTGACGAGACGCTGGATCATCTCCCGCTGCTCCAGGACAATGCCCACCAATTCTTCTCTTGTCAGACCGTCGAACTCTTCCACACAGGCATGTTCCACCCGCCCGGCCAAGGGTCCTTCCTATTGCAAGCCGACAATGTCGGAAAAACTCTCACTGCTCTCGCAAAATGATCCACAAGCCTGAACTGTTACCACATGGCGAACAGGGCACTTGGCGGCCCACCGGAAACAGTTCACGATCGTTGATACTGAAGTTGCTCAGGCGGGATTGGCGGAGAGCGGCTGGGAGACGCCGGACAGCATCCGTCGGCATGACTCCATCGCATCCTCGCCCCGTAGAAGCCAGGTTCCGAACAGACTCATCGGCCCCATCCGGGTCTCAGACCCCTTCGCCGACCGTGTGCCTCCACTGATCTTCCGAGCCGTCACCGCTGGCCGAATCGCTCGCTCTGCTGCGTTGTTCTCAGAGGGTACTTCCGGATGCTCCACAAAGACGAACAGCTCCGGCAGGAACCTCTCGATCCGCTGAGCCAGTATCCGCTGTGGAACGTCCCGCCTCAGGTATGGCCTGGCGAGCCGATACAACTCTTCCTCGAATGCGATCCGCTGCTCGTGCCGAGCCTTCGACTCCTCGTTCGAATATCTCTTCGCGCGTCTGTAAACGGCCTTGACCTTGCCGACCCAGATCGCAACCGCTCTATCCCCAGTGTTCGCCTCCACAAGGTCTCGCAAGTCTCGAAGGTAGTGCACCCAGCACCGCTGATGCCGACCCAAGAGCACGTTGTAGCCGCAGTAGAAGTCGCTTACGACTACACCGCCGTAGTCCTCTCCCAGCACACCTTTTGCGACCTCTCCGCTCCGACTCTTGTTGCGAACGAAGTAGCGCACGTTTCGCGTCGAGAAGCTCCAGATGTATCCGTTCTTCCCATCTTCTCGCCAGCCGGTTTCATCCGCGTTCACCGCAGGGCTTCCCCTGACCGCTTGCAGAAGCTTCTCTACCTCGGGCTTGCCCCTGGAGTCCACCTTCTGGAGTATCAGGCAAAAGCTCAGATCATACAGATCGGAAATGTTTTGAGTTCTCTTGAGGGACATCATTTCCAGCGAGGTGTCGGACCTTACCTACGCTTGGCCTTTCCTGGAATCGTTGAGTGCACCGATCTAGCTACTCTGGATAACGGGTGCATTCGCGTTGAGTGGGTAGCAAGTAAGGAAGGAGTCTCCTGTAATAGTCGGTAACGGTTTGTTGAAGGACAAACATTCCGAAAGGAGACTCCCAGAGAATGCTTACACTTTTGCACACAGACTCCCTCCTTCAGGCCGCTCGCGACTTTGCGCGCAGCTACATCGATTGCACGGACTTAGGGTCAGCCGAGGAGCGTATTCAGATCCTGGCGCGTCAGATTGCCGGCGCAATGATGAGTGAGGTTGCCGCCAAGATGAGCGGAAAGCCCACCTACAAGGGTGTTGGGATAGAATGCGAATGCGGCAGACTGGCCAGGTTCAAGGGATACCGGAAACGCTTCATTCGGACTTTGCACGGAGACATAGAGGTCGAGAGGTCATACTACCGTTGCGACCATTGCAGGCGGGGCTACATTCCATGGGACCGCGAGCAGGGGCTGTCCGAGAGAGTATGGACCGCCAGAGTGAAGGAACTCACCGCCTCGATCTGCGCCGCGCTTCCATATGAAGCAGCCGCAAGGCTGATCGAGCGAACCACGGGTATTGCGATCGAAGAGAGCAGCGAAGAAGAGATAGTCCGGGATGTTGGGGAATGCCTCCGCCGAGAGGAGCAGGAAGCGATCATCTCTGTGGTAGACACAGGTGAAGAGGTCTCCTGCGAGGCGACGCCACAGAGGCTCTACATTGGCATAGACGCGGCCAAAGCGCACACCGATGGCCAGTGGCATGACATCAAGACCATGGTGGTATACGAAGGCGTTCCGGCTGCAGGCAAAGACACGGATACCGTCACCAACTCGCGCTACATAGCGGCGCAAGAGACGAGCGACGAGTTCGGGAGACGGGTATACACCAGAGCACTGCAAGCCGGCTATGACGGGGCAAAAGAGCGTATAGTGATCGCCGACGGCGCAGACTGGATATGGAGAGAGGTCAGGAATCATCTGCCGGAGAGCATCAAGATCATCGACTACTGGCATGCCTGTGAGCACATATACGGCTTGGCGCGGACACTCTACGGAGAGGGGAATCCCAAAGGGAAGCGCTGGGCAAACGAACACTGCCGGAAGCTTAAAGAGAAGGGGCCGGGGAGTCTGCTTAGAGCCATGAAGCGGCGCAGAGCACGAAACGATTCTGAGAGGGAAGCGCTTCGGATCGAGACAGGCTACTTCAGAAAGTACCGCAAGTACATGAACTACCCGGCATACAGGGCCAAGGGGATGATGATAGGCAGCGGTCCGGTGGAAGCGGCGTGCAAGGTGATAGTAGGCCAGAGGTTAAAGCAAGCCGGGATGCGATGGACGAAGGACGGCGCAGATGCAGTGCTCGCGGTGAGAACTGCCCTCCTAAGCGGCGAACTGGCTCGGATCGAGCACGCAGCACGTGCCGCCTGAGCCGTGCTCTACCCACTCTGAGGAATTCCACCCCTCATCTGACGTGACCTTGACAACTGATGAATGGATAGGTTACGATTCGCAAAGCATGTTTGTACGGCGAAGAAGCCAGCGACAGGCCTGTGGCCACCTAATGCTGTGATCTCTCGCACAGAGGTCGTCTCGTCTGAATGCTATCTTGCAGGGTTGTCCCCTAGGTCTGTTGGGGTCATCGATGGTAGTATACGAAAGAGGGAGGCGTGCTAGTGTACTTTGGGTCAGCGAGGACGTTGATATGGGCATCTGTGGCCCGCATGATCAGACCACTTGTGAGGCTCCATCCTGCTGTACGACATCATACCGCCGTGAAAAACGGAAAGCGTATTCTAGTTAAGATACACGGTGGCGCCGGCGTCGGTGATGTTATCATGTGTACACCGAGTCTTAGAGCACTGCGGCATGGGCATCCAAATGCCTATATTGCATGCATGGTTAGCAAGGCACATAGTCCAGTTCTCCTGGGATGCCCTTATATAGATGAGATTATCAGCGTTGAGCAGGCGGCAGCCTCGAGGCTAAGGTATGTCACTCAGTTGGCCAAGTACCTAAGGCTGGTAATCCGGCTGGCAGCTTACCATTTCGATTTCAGCGTCGAATTGAAACAAGGCACACCCCCGATGTTGAGGCAGATTCCTGTGATGGCAGGTATCGAGCATCGTTATGGCCCCCGGGTTACCGACCCGTGGCATTCCCCTGAGGCCTATTCTGTTCGAGTACCTTTGCTAACAGATAGCACGCAAGTCGTCAGGTTCATGGAGGTCGCGGTCGCTGCCGGCGGCATACCGGATGGTGAGGAAACTGAATGCTATGTATCTCTCGAATGGAGAAAGAGCGTTGCTAACCTCTTGGGACCGGTCGATTCTCGGCCGCTCATCGTTGTTCATCCTGGCAGCAATGACTGCTGTAGACGATGGCCAGAAGCATCGTTTGCCAAAGTCATCAATGACCTGCAAGCTGACCAGCCGGTCCGCATTCTGCTTATAGGAGTCACAGCAGAGATTGCTGTGATCAATCATATCGCTGTAGAATGCCGGTGCGCGGTCGAGACTATCGTATCAGTGCTCGATCTGGGTGAGTTGCAGGCGCTGATAGAGCGAGCTGATCTGCTTCTTTGCAACGACTCAGGGCCGATGCACATGGCAATAGCTTTGGGCACTCCCGTTGTGGCTGTATTCGGTCCGACGAATCCCGACAAGATTGTAGGACTCAATCCACCAGACTGGTGCCGTCTTATCCGAGTACCAGCAGATTGCCCTCCGCGGTCAGAATGCCCCGTCTATGCCTGCATGTCGGGGAAGAGACGCCGTCAGGTCTTACCGATATGCAGCACGACAGACGCAGTATGTGTGGATGCCGTCAGTGTACAACCAGTGCTCGAAGCCGCCAGGGGACTCCTGGCATGCAAGCGGAGTTCTACAGAGCGGTTGTCCCCTAGGTCTGTTGGGGTCATCGATGTTAGTATACGAAAGAAGGAGGCGTGCTAGTGTACTTTGGGTCAGCGAGGACGTTGATATGGGCATCTGTGGCCCGCATGATCAGACCACTTGTGAGGCTCCATCCTGCTGTACGACATCATACCGCCGTGAAAAACGGAAAGCGTATTCTAGTTAAGATACACGGTGTCGCCGGTGCCGGTGATGTTATCATGTGTACACCCAGCCTTAGGGCGCTGCGACGTGGGCATCCAAATGCCTATATTGCATGCATGGTTAGCAAGGCACATAGTCCAGTTCTCCTGGGATGCCCTTATATAGATGAGATTATCAGCGTTGAGCAGGCGGCAGCCTCGAGGCTAAGGTATGTCACTCAGTTGGCCAAGTACCTAAGGCTGGTAATCCGGCTGGCAGCTTACCATTTCGATTTCAGCGTCGAATTGACGCAAGGCGCACCCCCCATGCTGAGGCAGATTCCTGTGATGGCAGGTATCGAGCATCGTTATGGCCCCCGGGTTACCGACCCGTGGCATTCGCCCGAGGCCTATTCTGTTCGAGTACCTTTGCCAACAGATAGCACGCAAGTCGTCAGGTTCATGGAGATCGCGGTCGCTGCCGGCGGCATACCGGATGGTGAGGAAACTGAATGCTATGTATCTCTCGAATGGAGAAAGAGCGTTGCTAACCTCTTGGGACCGATCGATTCTCGGCCGCTCATCGTTGTTCATCCTGGCAGCCGGGACTGCTGTAGACGATGGCCAGAAGCATCGTTTGCCAAAGTCATCAATGACCTGCAAGCTGACCAGCCGGTCCGCATTCTGCTTATAGGAGTCACAGCAGAGATTGCTGTGATCAATCATATCGCTGCAGAATGCCGGGCGCCGGTCGAGACTATCGTATCAGTGCTCGATCTGGGTGAGTTGCAGGCGCTGATAGAGCGAGCTGATCTGCTTCTTTGCAACGACTCAGGGCCGATGCACATGGCAATAGCTTTGGGCACTCCCGTTGTGGCTGTATTCGGTCCGACGAATCCCGACAAGATTGTAGGACTCAATCCACCAGACTGGTGCCGTCTTATCCGAGTACCAGCAGATTGCCCTCCGCGGTCAGAATGCCCCGTCTATGCCTGCATGTCGGGGAAGAGACGCCGTCAGGTCTTACCGATATGCAGCACGACAGACGCAGTATGTGTGGATGCCGTCAGTGTACAACCAGTGCTCGAAGCCGCCAGGGGACTCCTGGCATGCAAGCGGAGTTCTACAGAGCGGTTGTCCCCTAGGTCTGTTGGGGTCATCGATGGTAGTATACGAAAGAAGGAGGCGTGCTAGTGTACTTTGGGTCAGCGAGGACGTTGATATGGGCATCTGTGGCCCGCATGATCAGACCACTTGTGAGGCTCCATCCTGCTGTACGACATCATACCGCCGTGAAAAACGGAAAGCGTATTCTAGTTAAGATACACGGTGGCGCCGGTGCCGGTGATGTTATCATGTGTACACCCAGCCTTAGGGCGCTGCGACGTGGGCATCCAAATGCCTATATTGCATGCATGGTTAGCAAGGCACATAGTCCAGTTCTCCTGGGATGCCCTTATATAGATGAGATTATCAGCGTTGAGCAGGCGGCAGCCTCGAGGCTAAGGTATGTCACTCAGTTGGCCAAGTACCTAAGGCTGGTAATCCGGCTGGCAGCTTACCATTTCGATTTCAGCGTCGAATTGTCACATGGCGTACCCCCCATGCTGAGGCAGATTCCTGTGATGGCAGGTATCGAGCATCGTTATGGCCCCCGGGTTACCAACCAATACCATTCTCCTGAGGCCTATTCTGTTCGAGTACCTTTGCTAACAGATAGCACGCAAGTCGTCAGGTTCATGGAGGTCGCGGTCGCTGCCGGCGGCATACCGGATGGTGAGGAAACTGAATGCTATGTATCTCTCGAATGGAGAAAGAGCGTTGCTAACCTCTTGGGACCGGTCGATTCTCGGCCGCTCATCGTTGTTCATCCTGGCAGCAATGACTGCTGTAGACGATGGCCAGAAGCATCGTTTGCCAAAGTCATCAATGACCTGCAAGCTGACCAGCCGATCCGCATTCTGCTTATAGGGGTCACAGCAGAGATTGCTGTGATCAATCATATCGCTGCAGAATGCCGGGCGCAGGTCGAGACTATCGTATCAGTGCTCGATCTGGGTGAGTTGCAGGCGCTGATAGAGCGAGCTGATCTGCTTCTTTGCAACGACTCAGGGCCGATGCACATGGCAATAGCTTTAGGCACTCCCGTTGTGGCTGTATTCGGTCTGACGAATCCCGACAAGATTGTAGGACTCAATCCACCAGACTGGTGCCGTCTTATCCGAGTACCAGCAGATTGCCCTCCGCGGTCAGAATGCCCCGTCTATGCCTGCATGTCGGAGAAGAGACGCCGTCAGGTCTTACCGATATGCAGCACGACAGACGCAGTATGTGTGGATGCCGTCAGTGTACAACCAGTGCTCGAAGCCGCCAGGGGACTCCTGGCATGTAAGCGGAGTTCTACACCCGTGTACCCCTTGATCAGGTCAGACCGCGCATTCCTTCACGATTTCGGAGTCAGCGACAGTTCTTGCCTCGCTAACATCAACGCCGATTCTGCCGCTAAGAGCCAAGCATCCACTTCGAGTATCCTCCGCTCATGCAGACAGCATCATCTTAACCAGGAACAGATCGCCATCGGGATGGCTGTGAGCTCTTCGGGGGTTCGCTCCGCGTGTGAGCCGCTCTGGACCGGCTGGCGCATTACTCCCTGGTGAGCAGGTCGCCAGGGAAAGGTACCGCCGGAAAGAGCGGTGAACGGAGCACGAAAAGCGGAGACAAGACCAGAGATCACATGAGACTGAATTGGTTTCGAAGAAGGCACGTTCGCATGTTCTCAGCCGGCGTGGGCTACTTGAGTACCGCCCGATGCTGCCCAGGAAGACCTGTCTCGCAAAAGTACGATATGTCGCCACTTGACGGATGATTTGCCTCTGCAGTAAGATAGATCATATTACTGCTGGAAGAGCTAAGCGGTTTGGGTTCTCGAATGGTTTCGCACTATGAGCGCATGAGATGATTTCATGAGGTTGCCAGGTCTCCATATTGTACAACAGTTTGCTTGCATCCTAGGCTACGTGTTTGCGGGTGTCTATGACAGAGTTCGCATAGTGGCTTACTGGGTGCGCGGCCGGAGGAATGGGATCGGTGCGATGGAACTGATCGGGAGGGTGGTCGCTAGGTCGGCCAAGCACAGAGCCAAACGCATAGCCAAGCGCAGGATACGGAGGCTAGGTGTTACCAGCGGGACGCGGGTAGGCGAATTGTATCACGTCGTGCATCTGCACGAGACAGAACGCCCGCTCTACTGGCCTTGTGAGCTTGGGCTGGACTGTCTGTATATGACTGTGAACGAGTGTTGTTGCCGGGATCACTGGCACTACTATGAGACTTCTGAGACGCGAGTACATCCGGAAGACGTCGTGTTGGACTGTGGTGCCGCAGAAGGGCTTTTCAGTCTGCAAGTGCAGCCCAGATGTAAGAGAGTCTTCTGCGTAGAGCCTCTGCCCATGTTCGTGCGGTCTCTACAGATGACGTTCGATTCTTGTCGCAATGTGACCATCGTACCGGTGGCATTGTCGGACGTGGAGGAAGAGGCACGCCTTTATCAGAACGGAGCGGCCTCGTGCATCACGGCATGTTCGCGGGAAGGTTCATTCGACATTCCGATCAAAGTGACGACCATCGATTCGCTGTTCGGAAACACACCGGTCACATACATAAAGGCGGATGTAGAAGGCTCCGAGTTGCAGTTGCTAAGAGGAGCAGAACAGACAATCCGGAGGTGGCGCCCCAAGATCGCAATAGCAGCATACCATAGCAGTGCGGATGCAGAGCTGCTTTCCAAGTTCCTCACGGAGCTCAATCTGGGTTACAAAGTCCTGCTGAGGGGGATATGCCCGGAAGCGGGAAAACCGATAATGCTTCATGCATGGGTCGACTGACAGTCTGTCCTGTGACTGAGCGCTAATGCGCCACCCGTCGGCAGAGAACCCGATATCGATCCGCTGCAGGTGCCAACCCGAGGTAAGAGCTCACGATCATTGATGATCCGGGCAGGTGCACTGGAGCGGGCTGTCGAATGGTAGGTTGTGAACGGTCTCGGCAGCCTATCAGGAGAAGAACTGTCGATCTAGTCTAGGAGCAGCATCAGGCTGTCCTGGAGTTGCGTGAAGCCGTGGACACCCTTGCGGAGAGCGTGGGGATGCTCGAGAAGGAGAAGGACGATCTGTCGTCCAAGCCCAGCGGCTGCAGCAGGACGATTCCTGCCTGGGCAAAGCCGAACCCGGCCCGAGCGCGAGAAGAAGGATCGCAATAAGCGGTAGAAGTTGTTTCTGCGCCTGATGGAGACTCCGGCTGAGACACCTGTGTTGGTCAAATGCCCGAAGCTCCCTCTGAGAGCGAGACTGCAGGGCGAGCGATCTGGTCTGCGGTAACGGCAAGGGAGGTAAGTGGAGGGACACGATCGGCGAAGGGGTCTGGGGCCTGGATGAGGCTCATGGGTTTGTTTGGGACATGGCTTCTATGAGAGGCCAAGAGCCAGTGTAGTCATGCTGCAGGATGCTTTCCGGCGCTCTCTACCCGTCCTGTCTGACCAGCTTCTCCATCAAGCATCGTGAACTGTTTAGAGATATTGACAATTCTGGGAAAGCGGCATAGAATGGGAGCAAGTCACCGGCCACTTTCCACTACGGCTGGGACAAGCTCAGCCAAGATAGCCGATGAGGCAAGAAGGAATAGCTTTCGAGTGTGACGAAGCGGTATGTTTGCGAGCGGTCGAAAGCTATGCTGGTTACAAGTAGCATTGTCAGTTCGGGGCAGCTCTAGTCCACACTGCCGAACGACGTGTTTGAAGAATCCAGACGAGACCAGCAGGAGAGGGAGATTAAGAAGTAATGAAGGAACCGAATCGTCTGCGGATCTGGCTGTCAGTCCTGTTGTCGGGGAGCTTGGTGGTCACAGGATTGTTCCTGTTCTGCCCACCTAGTTTATTCCATTCACGGCATCTTGGCCATAGCTATCTGATGGAGCAGCCTCGGTATTTGACCGCAGTGGCCGGTAAGTCTGGCAGACTTGCAGTGAGCGTTCAAACTGGCGGCAAGGTGCGTATATATGTGGAGCAGGGGCATGCCAAGCTCATTCCTGTAACATCTGGCAACTTAGATGCAGACCCTGCTTGGGACCCGGCGGGCACGCGTATTGCATACGTATCATTAGGCCGGCACGGCAAACTGGCACTCCGGGTGCTCAGCATGACAGACGGCACAGACTCCGTACTCCTGGAACAACCCCTGATATCGCAGCCGTGCTGGTCGCACGATGGTATGACTATCCTCTTCTTGAGAAGCCGGCCGGATGTGGCAGGCCAATCGACCATATGTGCAGTTGATCTTGAGACAAAACGGACAATCTCTCTCGCAGAGACAACCTATAACAGGCCTCAGGCATGGGATGTGCTGGGAGAAGACAGGATAGCCTATACGTACAATGATGCGGTGTGGATAAGGCCTATCCGGAAACCTGCAGAGCGATTGCCGATCACCTTCACCACCCCGTGCATGGTTTCAGCAGCCCCAAATAATAGGCTGATGTTTGTCTGCGAGTCCATAACAGCCAACGATAAGCGCGCCATATTGGTTGATCTGCAACCACGGCGATCGAAGCAGCTCTATGAAGGTTACATTCGACATGCACTCTGGTCCCCCTCGGGCAGAATATTGGCAATCGCCATCAAGTATGAGACCCTGCTGTTCAGGGCCAATAAGACGGCCACCACCACAGATGAGTGGCAACTGGCTTCCACGCTCAAGGGAATCGCTGTATGTTGGCGTTCCGACTCGAAGCTCGTGTTGATCCGGCCTACCAAAGGAAGTCCGCACTTCTTGGAGGAAGAGGATCTGCAGTCGCAAGGTATCACTAGCTTTGCACCATATACGGCTAAGCCTTAAAGCGGCCTTGCCCATGAGCGGTCTCTGTGTAAATCTATTCTGGTAGCACCTTTGGACATATAGTGGGGCCATATGATGAGAGCTACTTGTCATATTGTGAGGACTGTAGACCGTCGATTTGGCAATATGCGGAAAGCAATCTTGTGCGTGTCCGTCCGCACGCAGAGAGGATGTGACTTATGTCTGCTGGTATCATTAGTCGGTGGCGGCGCAAGTTGGCTTGGACTCCTGTGGCAGTAGCCATCTTGTTCGTGGTAGTGTCCATTGTACAGATGGAAGGGGGTAGCGACACAACCCGTATTTTGATTATGTGCACGGACCTCAGAGGGCCTCTGATTACATCCGGACCCGCCGATAAGATTTCTCACTATAGGTCAGATATTATGCTTATCGTAGAGATAAGAGAGAAAGAAAAGAGAATTGTTGTTACACAGGTTCCCAGGGATACTATGGCCTATATCTGCCCAGAGTTGGGATTAGATAAGGTCAACTCTAGCGTTTTTCTTGCTGGGGCACGAGAGAGCCGCGACGTTGTGGGTAAGTTGATGGGTAACGAGATCCAGCATTATATTGTGCTTAGCGTACCGGAGAGCCTGCAGTTTGTCAAGATCATCGGAGGGATAACGATACCCACGGATTCCGGTGGAGGTTTGACCAGCGGAGACCCCAAGTCGGTTTCTTCAGATCAGAATGGCCAGAAGTCTATTCTGCTCAAGGATCAGGCAGCCCTTGATTATGTGATGATTCGTCCAGGTTCTGACGTGGAGAGAGAGAAGAACCAGCAGCAGTTCTTAAAGGCCCTCATCAAGCAATGCCGCAAGTTGAACGCTGAACAGGTCTGCAGACTGGCTCTATGGGCCTGGAATCAGGATGGTGATATGTCGCCAGTACAGATGGCCAGGTATGGCCGTCTGTTTCTAAGGAGCGACCGGGAGTTCCGGTCGCTGGATACTTCTGCTCTCTACCTGAATGGAACTTCGTATCTACTCGCAGTGAAACAAGATCAAAGCCCCTAGCAGGGGATGTCTGTTGTGAAGGAAAGGGGTTGTTCATAATGCTTCTTAGGGCTGTCCATGTGTTATCAAGAAGTCTCCGCTCACGGACCGGAAGGCATCGCTACTGCTTGCCAGACAAAATGTGTTCGGATTGGGTGCACAGTTCTCCACTGTCTGCTATTGCTGTAATATGCCTACTGCTGCTCAGTTCCGTCCAGTGTGCTGGGGCGGGGGAGCCAGAATCGGCAGAGCTGTCTTCCGAAGCACCTAAGCTTTACTCGCCGTTCGATGAGCCTAAGCCGAAGATACCCGCAGAGATCCTCTCCGACATACGCCTTGACACGAAGGTTACGATCTCAGTGAAGAGCAAGAACATGAAAGATCTCTTCTGGGAGATCCGTAAACGGACCGGCGTGAACATCGTCGCCGCGAAGGATCTGTCGGGTGAGAGGGCGATAGTTTTTTGCCACGACAAACCCCTGCGCGACGTTATGACAGAGATCTCCGCGCTCTACGGGTACTACTGGCTGGCCAAGGGGCAAAAGGGTGCCTGGACCTACGAACTCTTCGAGGACATGATCCACGCCAAGCGAAGGGATCAGGTGCGAGACTCTCAGGAAGCGGCACAGGTCGACGCGCTCCTCGACTGCATCGATCAGGCCACCAGGGCGATAAAGAGTGATGCCGCGCTCGAGCAGTTGCGCCGGACTAATCCGCGTCTGCACCTAACGGTGGCGGACCCCGGCAAGAGGGAACTGCTCAATCTCATCAACCTCATGGACAAGCCGACCATTCGCGGTTTTCTGAATGACGTCGGGATAGCGTGGGACTTTCCCGATATGTCGGCCGAGATGCAGTCCGGAGTCCTCAAAGCTATCAACGGGGAGTATGGTGTGCGCGAAGGGGCGGGGTACGAGCCGTTGACCGCCGATCGGATGCAGAAGGCCTACGTGAGATTCAAGCGCTGGCGGATGAACCTCTTCACGCCTCCTCACGTCATGCTCGTGGTGTCGGTCCCTGCAAAGGAGGATGGAACCGGCGGGGGGAGGCGGATGTGCATGTGGACGGATTATGACGAAGGAGAGCCTGATCTGCTCAGCATGCCGGAGCAGCCCGCGGGGAGAGTGATCGGCGATCCGCTGCCGAGCGACGTCAAGATCACTGTCGAGAAGAAGCACGAGGTGTTCAACTATGGCGCGATCCTGGTCCAAGACGTGCTGGAGGCGGTTGCCAGGCAGGCGAAACTCAATGTCGTCGCCGACTACTATTTCCAGGAGACGGAGCTGCCCGCTTGTTCCGATGAGCCGCTGGACAAACTGGTCTCCGAGGTATGCCTCAAGATGGATTATACCTGCCAGGTGGAGAAGGATACACTGCGCTTCAAATTCAACAAGTGGTATCTGCAGCCGCTGCCCGAGGAGCCGCCATCGGCACTTCAGGAACTCTGGTGGAGAAAGGTAAAGGAAACCGGCGGCCTGTCGCTCGATGATCTTCTGGATATCGCGTGTCTGCGGGATAAGCAGACATTCTGGGCAGGGTTCCGGTTTATACCCCAGGCACAGCAGGCAAGGTTGTTCCCCAGGACTGCGAGGATGGTGCGAATGCTCGGCTCGGCGCTCGAGGATGAAGCGTGTACTCCGGCGGGTCTGCCTGTCTCCAAACTCGACGCGGACCAGTTCAGCCGCATCGCCGACTGGGCCGGCGTCATGGGGATTAAGGAGACACTAGAGGGCCTGCTCAAATGTACGATCAAGATCAAGAAATCGGGTGATCCTGTGAACAGCCTCCAGTTCATGCTTGTGCTTCCGGACGGCACGCCTCGCGGCGTGCCGCTGAATGCGAGACTCGAACGCCTTGACGAGAAAGAACGCCGCACACTTGCCGCGGGAAAGGGCGGCAGAGCTGGCATCGGATAGGATTGAGGTATCGGTATCGAGCGACAAGTGATGCTCATGCATTCTATGCTATCTGAGCGCGCGGCTCGGAGATGAGTAGCTGTTTCTGCTTGAACTGGGGATCGGCTAGTGACCCGATATGCGGCACGTGGCACATCCTACGCCAATATGCAGATTTATCGGCGTTCTACTTGGCCTAAGATCGGACCAAAGGACCATCCTTGTGCCTGGGCTACTCGGACTGCTGGTGTGCTCTATACTGTCGGCATACCTGAAATGATAATACAATCTCTAGATACTTTTTGTGGATCAGTGGGAGCGCAGAAAAATGGGTACTCCGTAGGGTCACAAGCTTCCTGCAGATGTTGGTTGGGTGCAAGATGCTGTTTCTGTTCTGGCTGAGTCTGGGACTGCTGCTGTATATCTATATTGGCTACCCTGTGCTTCTTTTCTGTCTCACTAGGATCTGGTGCAACAAGACGGGAAAAGCGTCGGTGTTGCCGAGCGTGAGCATTGTCATCTCGGCTCACAATGAGGAGGCAGGCATTAGGCGCAAGTTGGAGAACACCCTGGCTCTCGACTATCCGAAGGACCTTTGCGAGATCGTCCTGGTATCGGACGGATCCACCGATCGCACCGCCGAGATTGCCGTGGAGTTCGAGGAGCACGGAGTGCAATGCCTCGTACTCTCGGAATGGGAAGGCAAGGCGGTTGCCCTCAACTGTGCGCTCGAGTTGGCGCAGGGCGAGATAATAGCTTTCACTGATGTGGCTGCACTGGCCGAACCGGACTGCATCCGCAAACTCGTTGCGAATTTCGCAGATCCGAGGGTGGGATGTGTCTCTGCGGAGATGCAGGTGGTCGCTCAAGGGTCTGGAGGAAGTGAAGGTACGTACATTAGGTATCTGATGACTCTTCGGAGGCTTGAAGGGCAGATTGGCTCTTGTACGTGCGTATGCGGTCCGCTGTATGCTGCTCGCAAGGTCTTATGCCCTGAGTTTCCGGCACACATGGCAACAGATCTGGTATCGGCACTGGAAGCCGTACGATGTGGGTTCAAAGTGGTCAGCGAACCTGCAGCCCGCATGAGCGTTGGTAGCGTGGCTACTCAGCGAGAGGAGTTCCGAAGGAAAGCTCGCACTGTAATGTTAGGAGTTGAGTGCCTGCCAAAAATGATGGAGCTTCTCAACCCGTTTCGATATGGCGTATTCTCCCTAGAACTGATTAGCCACAAGTTACTGCGCTGGGCTGGCGGGGTCTTCATGGCATTCCTGCTCATTTCCAGCATAGTGCTCTACGGTTCTTCGGAGGTATATGGTTTGGCACTGGTAGCCCAACTTGCTGTTTACTCACTCGCGTTAGCGGGAGGGTTATCCGAACGACTAGCCAGCAGATGCAGCGCGGTGCGCATATCAAGTTTCGTTGTTTATTCCCATGCTGCTGCACTCTTGGCATGCTGGAACTACTTGTGGGGTAAGCACACATGCACGTGGCACCCCTCAATACATCAGGTACCAGAAGAGTATGAGCCAAGCGCTGATAGCCTCTCTTTTTCCGGACGACGTGACTGCTGAGGAGTCCTGGGGGAGCGACACCCTTGCCGGCCTCCACCCTGAGGAAGAAGCTCTGACTTCCAGCATGTCTACGAAGAGATACATCGAGTTCGCAGCCGGCCGATGTTGTGCTCGACGAGCGCTGTCGAAACTGGGAGTATATGATACGCCTATCCTTGTACAACCAGACAGAGCTCCCATTTGGCCAACTGGCATCGTGGGCAGTATCTCCCACACGGAAGGGTATGTTGGCGCAGCTGTTGCTCGCAATGATGGAATACTGGGTATCGGTCTGGATGCGGAGGTGCTTGGAACTGTTGATCCAGACGTATGGCGGTTTGTTTGCACTGAGGAGGAGGTTTCGTGGCTCAGATCCTTGGATAGCGGGGAGAAACATACATATTCCTACCTCATCTTCAGTGCGAAGGAATGCACTTACAAGTGCTGGTGCTCGGCTACGAAACAGCGCTTGGGTTTTCACGATCTGCGCATTGTCATCGATGTGTCGCATCAGCGGTTCAGAGCAGAATTCCTTCTCGATGAAGGAAACAGGTTTCGCAAGGGGGCGTCACTGTTGGGCACCTATGGGCTTCACATGGGCTATGTCTTCACCGGAATGACCCTCCGCGCAGCTCATCTGCGGTCTATCTTGGCTCCGAATCGGCTGGAGATCTGATCTTAGCCAGGTGAGTTCTGGCCCAAGCCCGGGAAGGCGGAATCAGGGACACGTGCAGTATAGCACTCAGGCTACGATCAACGCAGAGAAATCGGACGCAGTTGTACAAGTCTCGGGATTGTGCAAGAACCTCCCTAAACGGCGACCAATGGTGGCGGCCATCCTTCATCCGTTCAGATGGCAGTGGCTGCCCGTACTTAGCGATATAGATCTTGAACTGCGCTGTGGGGAGATTCTGGGAGTCGTTGGCCCGAATGGTGCAGGGAAAAGCACGCTCCTTCGCATCCTGTGCGGCCTCCTGCTGCCGGATTCCGGGAGTGTGCGCGTTTGCGGAGTTGATCTTGCGCACGAAGGACATGAGATCAAGCGTAAGGTTGGCTATGTCCCTGCTGATGAGAGGGGTCTCCTAGGGAGAATCTCCGGTTTTGAGAATCTAGAGTTCTTTGCACGACTGAATGATCTATCTGGCAAGGAATTGCAGTCGAGGGTGATGCGATCCTTGGAGCGGGTGGGGCTGGCTGAACAAGCTGACAAGCAGTTCATGAACTATTCCAGCGGCATGAAGCAAAGGTTGCTAATTGCTAGAGGTTTGCTGATCGCACCAGAAGTGCTGCTCCTTGATGAGCCGACCAGAAGCCTTGATCCATTTTCCGCCAGCACCGTGCGAGCACTGGTAAACGAGATACGATCATCTCAGAAGTGCAGCGTGATCATAGCGAGCCATAACCTGGTGGAGATCGAGGCGATATGTGATCGTGTGGTTGTTCTGAGCGGCGGGCGTATACTGGTCTCGGGCACGATCGATGAAGTAGTGAACGTCTGCCCGGAATCCGATCAAGATTCATATCAGATCGCTTTTCGCGGGTGCCCCAAGCGTCTCTTGGAACTAGCTGATGCGTTGGGTCTCTCGGGTCTTCAGATGTCCGTAGTAGCGGGCAACCAGATCTGTTTGAGGGTAAGGGCGGACTCAGGGAGATTAGTCGGCCAATTGATTGCAGATCTCCTTAAAGCCGGCTTTGAAGTAGATTCATTAGCCAAGAGTTTCTCCACTCTTGAAGACACATTCTTGAGGATTACCCGTGAGCTTTCGGATTCCCAATAGGTTGTTTGCCTATCTTAAGCGCGAATTTGCCTTTGCCTGCAGCTATCCGGCTGGTTTTGGAATAGACATCGTCGGCGCCTTCGGATCGGTGTTCTCATTCTACTTCTTGTCGCTGATCGTGGGTGGCAGCGCCGAAAAGTGGCTGGCAGCGTATGGAGGTGACTACTTCACTTTCGCGTTAATAGGTGTAGCCTTCTCGAAGTATCTGGATGTATCCCTCAACTCATTTAGGCTGATCATACGGCGCGAGCAATTCACTGGCTCGCTCGAATTGATCATGCAGAGCCCAATCAATACTTATGAAGTGATTGTCTACTCCTCAGTCTATCAGTTTGTGTGGGCAACCCTTGTGGTCTTACTCTATCTGGCGATTGGGGCTTGGGTGTTTGGCGTCAGATTCGATCACGCAGACTTGCTATCTGTAAGCGTTCTGTTCTTGCTTATGCTTCTGTCGCTCTGCAGCCTGGGCATTATGTCCGCTGCCTTTACCCTCGTGATAAAGGAAACCGATCCCTTTACGTGGCTGGTCGGCACCGTGTCCACGGTGTTGGGAGGCGTGATCTATCCTATCAGCGTCTTGCCAGGGTTTCTGCGCTTGTTTGCCGAGTCATTGCCGTTTACTATAGCCCTGAGCGGGCTGCGCCGAGCCCTTCTGCAAGGGATGCCTATTCAGGCGCTGGGGAACGAGGTACTGGGTTTGGCGGTCTGGGCACTATTGCTCACTCCTCTGGGATTCCTGGCACTGCAGTACAGCCTGAGATTCGCCAGGAGACACGGTGTGCTGGCCCAGTACTGAATTGCGATATCTGTGCTCTCGAGTTCACGCATACAGACCTAGTCCGCGGAGTTGGCTGCTGTCAAGGAAACCATGGAACCGTTGTATTTTTGCAAGGAATCTAGAAGGCTCTTCGGCGTATACCATCCGCCGATCGCCAACCCGCCGCACGAGATAGGTGTTATCCTATGTTATCCCATAGGATGGGAATATCTATCTGCTCACCATGCCTATGTCCGGCTGGCAAGTATGATCGCGTCCAGTGGGATACCCACGCTCCGCTTTGACTACTTTGGTTGCGGGGATTCAGAAGGCGACAGCACGGAGGGCACAGCTAGTCAATGGATAGATGACATTTCTGCTGCCATCCGTGAACTCGAAGCCGGTACAGGTATAACGAGACTGTTCCTGATAGGCTGTCAGTTTGGAGCGACACTATCTCTCATGGCTGGCGCTCTGCAAGAGGACGTCAGCGGCGTTGTGCTCTGGGAACCGGTCGTCAACGGCCGTGCATACATCAGGCACTTGCATCGGCAGCAAGAGGACTGGCAACGAAGTTACATGTCACCCTCGTGTCGCCAGGAACAACTATCAGAGGTACTGGGATTTCCACTGGTAGAGACCTTAATGCAGGAGATAATGAATATTGATCTCACCACGTTTCGCGAACCTCTGCTGCGCAACGCACTCATTCTCGAGAGTCGCAAGACTATTGCAGCCAGGAGGCTTACCGGGGTACTGCGAGCAGGCGGTACTCAGGTGAGCTATAAGCGTATACCCGAGATGAGAGAGTCAATAAGGCAGGACGGCACTCGGAGTTTCATGAATCCCCAAGTGTTCCAATGTATCCTGGACTGGCTACTGAAGGTAGGCTCATGAGAGAAAGGGCTGTGTGTTTCGGAGAGAGCCAGTCGTTGATCGGAATCCTTGCCGAACCCGCGTCGACCCAGTCCCCCCCAGATCTCCCCGGTATACTCTTTCTCAATGCTGGGTGGCTACACCGGGTTGGACCCAATCGTATATATGTTGGTATGGCAAGGAGTATGGCGGACTTGGGATTTGCCACCTTAAGGTTTGATCTCTCAGGGATAGGCGACAGCCGCAACCGCCATGATCATCTACAGTCTAAGCAATCTGCAACCAGTGATGTGCGTGACGCAATGGCATATTTGTCCTCGGCTCAGGGCGTAGAGCGGTTTATCCTTATCGGACATTGCTCAGGAGCGGATCTCGCACTAGACGTCGCCGTAACCGATGCAGCGGTTGTAGGCGCAGTGTTGATCAACGGTTTCTACTTCAGCGAGATGCCCGAGGAATCCACGCCAGCCATGTATGCACATTTCCTCGCAAGAAACATCGGAAGACATCTCCTCAACGTCCAGAGCTGGCGAAGGGTTCTCACACGGAGACACGATTTACGGAGGTTGTTGCTTGCCCTCCGTTACAGGCTCAGCAGAGGGAAGGGAAGAGATGTTCCGGCTCACGGCGAGGTCGAACGGCGATCCGTATGGCAAACACTGACTGAGCGAGACACTGAGCTGCTTCTCGTGTACTCGGAAGGTAGCGCAGCCTACGATAGGTTCCGATTAGCATTCGAGGAGCATTGCAGGGCTTTGGAAGCATCTCGCAAGCTGCAGGTGGAAGTAATATTGCAGACGGACCACTTATTTACGCCCATATCTCAGCAACAGTATCTAATGAAACTGGTCAGTCGATGGATTGGCGATGATACGAGGGGTTGGAGGCTATGACAGATAGCACTCCGGCATTTCCAGTGTTCTCGTCAGCTATTGTGAATCCCTGGGGGCCATGGAGACTCATGGCAAGGTTCATCTCATGGAGCTTACCGATCACTGCAGGGCTCAACGGACAATCTATCCTTGGACAGGCTACCTGGACACCCTGTGCAACCTGGGCGCTTGGGTGACACCGCCGAATATCTGCACAGTTTGATGACCCATCGATGGTATAACTGCATTTGTTGTGCACTACGTATGGGGCGCTGAGGGCACTTCTTGGTCGGTTGGTCCAGCGGAGTAACCAGGAAGAGTGTCTGGCGGGCATGAAACGGATTTACAATCAGCCTAACCGGCAGGAAGCTGTTCGAGCATACCATGAGTGGGGGGCAAGATGGAGGGCGAAGGAACCACGCGGTAGAGTGTCTGGCAAAGGACCTGGAAGAACTGCTCACCTTCTACCAGATGCCGGAGCATCATTGGAAGAAGATTAGGATCACCAACCCCATCGGGGGATCATTCAGAGAAGTCCGGCGAAGGACTCGGCGGATGATCTGCTCTGCGAACAAGGCCAGCTGCGATCGGATCACCTTAACAGTGTTCGATTCCTTCAACGAGCAATAGGACTCACGCCCCATTCGCCGTTCTACAAAGAAGGATTTGACACTACCAGCAAGAACAAGGCATTGACAGCCAAGGCAAAGCAGGTTAGTATGGAAGCGCGCCTTCAGCGACTCTTCACTGGGGCAGGAAGCAGAGGGACAGTGACGTGGCTGGTTTCTTCTTGGGACTAGATATCGGTGGAACGAACGTCCGGATCGCATCATATGACGTCTCCACGTTTCATGTGTTCACCACGGAACAGGATTCCTTCAAGAGAGTCGGTGATGCTAGGACCGAAGTCGATCATAATGTGTGCCGACCGGTAGAGAGGCTAGTTAGAGAGAAGTCCAAAAAGGGAGGAAGACTGGCAGGCATCGGGCTGTCACTGGCTGCGCTGTTTGACAGGATCAGTGGCGACATCACGATGTGGCCGAACAATGGGACCTGGAACGGGTTTCCACTGAAGAGGTACTTGACAGACAAGTTCAGAGTTCCGATTCTGCTGGAGGACGATGCAAATGCCGCTGCCGTCGGCGAGCACCAGATGGGGGCCGGCAGAGGACACCGCGACCTGGCATACATTACGATAAGCACCGGAATCGGCTGCGGACTGATACTCCGCGACTCGCTCTATATTGGCTCCAACGGCTGGGCAGGAGAGATCGGACATATCGGAGTTGCCGAGGATGGACAGGAATGTAGTTGTGGCATGAGAGGCTGTCTTCAGTCCATAGCTTCTGCGCCTGCGATCGTGAGGACATTCAATGGACCGGGCAGGACAGACGGCCATGAGGGACCGGAGGCTCTAGACCTGAGAGATGTAGTCAGTGTGGCAGCGCATGGGAACGCAAAGGCTGTCGACGTTCTCTTGCAGGCCGGTGCCTATGTCGGCAAGATGATAGCTGGTCTCGTCATGACGCTGGATCTGTCCCTGATCATACTTGGGGGTGGCGCCACGGGCGCAGGTGATCTGCTATCGGAACCTGTCCGAGACAGCGTCCGTCGCTGCCTTGGGGTTCATCAGCGTGACGTCAAGATAGTACGCTGTCACCTGGGAGACAGCAGTGGGACGATCGGCGCGCTGAACCTTATTCACCAGTATGTCAACAACAAGGCAGTGCCCGTCTGGGGTGGAATCATCGGAGGGGGCGCATCAATTGCTGACCGTCGCTGTGATTAATGGTCCGAACCTCAAGTTGCTTGGCATAAGAGAGCCACAGATATACGGTCACGAGCGGTGGAGCGATATCGAGAACCGACTGGAAACAGAGGCAGGGGAGATGGGAGTCAAGTTGCTGTTTTTTCAGTCCAATTACGAAGGTGCCATTGTCGAGTTCATCCAGGGCAATCTCTTCACCATGGATGGCGTAGTGATAAACCCTGCAGCTTACACCAAGACGGGATACGCGATCCTGGATGCGCTAACCTCTGTCGATCTACCATTTGTGGAAGTTCATCTTTCGAACATCCTCGCGAGAGGCGGCTGGCATTCGGAATCGGTATTCTCCGCCAATGCTGTTGGTCAGATCATGGGATTTGGAGGGTATGTCTACTCCCTGGGTGTTAGAGCGGTGAGAAATCACCTTGATGGAATGGAGAAAAGAAAACATGAATGAGTTGGCGATATCCGGCGGCAGGCCCCATAAAAGCAAGCCCTTTCCTCAATGGCCTATGCACGATGAGAGAGAGCTTGAGCTGGTTCAAGAGGTTGTAACCAGTGGGCAATGGTGGAGGATGAGCGGCAGCAGAGTGGACGCGTTTGAAAGCCAGTTTGCGGCCTTCCAAGGCGCGAGATACTGCCTTGGCGTAACCAATGGAACGCAGGCCATCGAGCTTGCGTTGTATGCTTTGGGGATAGGTGCGGGCGACCAGGTCATCGTACCGGCCTTTACCTTCATCTCGACTGGCTCAGCAGTGGCATGGTGCAACGCCACACCAGTTCTGGTTGATGTCGATCCGCGAACATTCTGCATGAAGCCCGAAGCCTTCGAAGAGGCCATCACTCCAAGAACCCAGGCCGTTATTCCGGTGCATATGGCCGGACATTCATGCGATATGGACGCTATCTGTGAGATCGCTCGCAGAGCTGGCATAAAGGTGATAGAGGACGCAGCACACGCTCACGGGGCAGAATGGAAGAACCGAAGGCTGGGCACGTTTGGGGACATATCGATCTTCAGCTTCCAAAACGGCAAGCTCATGACCTGTGGAGAGGGCGGAGCTATCCTAACCAATGATGAGGATCTCTACGAAACCGTCTATCTTGCGCATGGGGTAGGGAGGCCAAAACAGGATAGAGTCTACGCCCATGTCATACTCGGGTCTAACTGCCGCATGAATGAGTTCCAGGCGGCTGTTCTCATCGCGCAGCTGGAACGACTCGACGGTCTGAACCGAAGAAGAGAAGAGAACGCTCGTGTGCTCGATGAGCTATTCGCTGGGATCCCTGGAACACGGCCCCAAGGAAGAAGTGCCGACGTCACCTTGCATTCGCATTACATGTACATGTTTCGATATGATGCTAACCACTTTGGTGGCCTGCCAAGACAGGACTTTGTTGATTGTCTGATAGCAGAGGGAATACCCGCCTTCATCGCGTACCCCGTTCTCTCTGATACGGTATGTTTCAGAGAGAACAGGTTCGGTGGACGTATCTCGGATTATTGTAGCGAGAATGAATCTGATCTGTCCAATGCAAGAAGCATAGCAGCCGACACTGTCTGGCTCCCCCATTTAACTCTACTAGGCGACAGGCAGGATCTGGAAGAGATTGGAGGTGCGGTGCAGAAGATTCAGCATGCCTCGTCCGGATTCAGCAGAGCCTAAACCAAAAGGAAGGTAGTATTGTTGAACAACTGTGTGATCTGCGACTTCGATGGGGTCATCATAAAGTCATCTCATATCCAGAAGTGGGCGCTACAGGAGAGTTACCGCCTAGTTGTTGGCAGAGGCAGTCCATCCGTTGACGAGTTCTTCAGCCATAGCGGCGATAGTTTGGAGAACATCTTCGCCAAAATGGGGTTTCCCTCAGAGATGGTGGAGATCTATAGAAGAATCAGCTGGGAGAGAATGGGTGAGATCATTGTCTACGATGGGATGAGGGAGCTGCTCGCAAAGCTAAATGCGGTCGGTTACAGATGTGCGCTATGCACGGGCAAGGAGCGCCGTCGAACTATGGAGATGCTCAGGAAGTTCTCTCTCGACCAGTACTTTGATGCAGTCGTCTGTTCGGACGATGTGGAACACCCCAAGCCGGCGCCAGATAGCTTGCTTCTGGCCATGACAAGGATAGGCGCGAGGATTGAGGACTCTGTCATGGTGGGTGACGCCAGGAATGATATCCTCTGCGCAAGGAACGCAGGAATGACGATAATCGCAGTAACTTGGGGAGACGCTCCTAGGGAGGTCATTGAGCAGTCGCTTCCAGATTATATAGTCGACAATGTGGATCAGCTCTGGGTGACCATTACCAGTCACCCTGTACCGATCAAGGCATCGGTTCGCACAGCCTCGTGAATGCGCTGCTGAGATGATCGGCGGCTATATCTTGGAGCGTTTCTGATCTGGAGGACAAGAAGGATGATGCTGTTGTGGACACGATGAGAGTGCTTCTGCAGGAACACGCGGCATCCCTGGTGTCTGTCCCGTCTCCGCGGGAACAGCACCCAGATCACTGTGCGACATTTCAGATGTTCATGGATGGAATCGCCAGGGCATACATGCTCAAGGATCCTCGAGAACTAGCGTGTGCTTTTCAGCGTATCGACCGGTTGCATCACCGACTGCTGGAACGAGAAAGCCGGACTATTGGCACTGTATGAGAGTGAGGCAGATTGCAGGATTCTGAGCTTAGCTTCGCTAAGCAACAGGTTGGGTGCCGTGCGGACAGGTATGACTGACCCATCGTATGCTGAACCGTTCCGTGTCGTCCAAGGCGGATTGCTGGCATGAACTCACTGGTGTGTCTATGCCAGAGCTCCCTGAGTCCAATCGGTAGATAAGTAGAGCAGTTCCAGGGCGTGCGGTGTGGTCCCAGGCGAAAATGACCGGCATGGTATCGTTGGGGGTAGTGATGGTTGACAGAAGGCGTATACAAGGCATTGTCCTGGAAACCCTGAAAGATCATCTGCCTGCGAAAGGCGTTGCTGTGGACGTTGACGTAGACTTGGGACCACTTGGCCAAGGCATGAATTCGGTGAATCATCTCGAACTCCTCATTGCTCTGGAAACGCGATTCGAGGTGTGCATCCAGGACGATTGTTGGGACAGTAAGTCACTGAACACGGTCACAAAGATCGTGGACTACTTCTGCAATGCATTGAATCAATGAATACTGAATGGGTTAGGGGTAGTATTGCAGTCAGGTACACGTGGCTAGCTGTTGAGTGATGATAACTCGCACCAAGATGGCTGGCTTCTGCATGTCCTTAGTTCATGTGCAAACGAGAAAGCGGCCGATCGATAGACTTTGTTGGGATTGGTGAGAGGTCCCACAAGAAATGAATGAACTTCCGTGAGTAAACATCACCCGATTCTTTGGAGACTGGTAGCACTGTGTCAGCAACCAGGCTGCCTGCAAACGGCCAGGTGATCCTGACGATGATCACGATCACCAACGGTTTCAGACATGACGAGTGCGATGGCAAGCAGACCAGAGACATTGGCAGGGACTTGGTGCGAGGTGTAGGAAATCGGAGTGGCTAGTGGACCTATGGGACTACATCGAGTCGAATGCAGTTTGTGACCCGGATGGCGTTTCGCTCAGGGACGACCAGAGCATCATGACGCATAGGCAATTGTATGCATGTCTGCCATACTATCAAGCGCTGCTTGAGAAAGCTGGCTACCAACCTGGGGATAGAGTGGTACTAACAACATGCGGTCAGCGAGATTCGGTCATAGCTTTCCTCAGTCTTCTGTCGGTAGGCTGTTGGGTGATACCCGTTCCCCCGAGCATTACTGATTTCGAGCTGAAGCGACTCATTGATCATACTGGGGCCAAGGTCTATGACAGTGGCCGGCTCGAACCGCCTGGTGTAGGAGCGCAAGGAAGGAAGCGTCTTTCCAGGCCAAGAGCAGAAAATACTGGTATATATCATCTAAGCTCAGGCTCTCTCGGGAAACCTAAGCTATGTATCCGAACACTCAATGCGCTGCTTAAGGAAGGCCTGAGTTACTCTGACACCTTCAATATCTCCGGACGGGATAGAATACTAAGTGTTTCGCCACTGCATCACTCTTTCGCCATGGGGGCCTGTCTTTGTGCCTCCATCGTAACGGGCGCATGCTTGTACGTGATGGACCGCTTTGTCCCAAGGAGAGTCCTGCAGGTGGCTCGAGATGCCGAGATCTCCATCCTTGTCATGGTACCCATTATGGCCAGGGCACTCTGCGATGTCTACTCTGATGCAGAGGTTGGTCTGCCCTCTGCACGGGTTGTTCTTGTAGGGGCAGGCGCGATAACCACCGACTTGCACAACGCCTTCAAGCGCCGGTATGGCATTTCGCTGTTGAGCAACTACGGAAGTACAGAAACTGGGGGAGTCATCTCGCGAACGGAGCCGACTCCGCATACGTCAATCGGAAAGCCCATGAAGGGCGTAAGCGTTAAGCTGTGCGATGAGTGTGGCAGGCGCGTTGCAGTAGGTTTGGAGGGCGAGATACGACTAAAGTGTGAAAGCATGCTGTCTGGGTATTATGGAGACGATGCCTTGCCATTTGATGCCGAGGGCTATTTCCCGACGGGAGACATAGCCGTAGAGGACGGAGCTGGCAATCTGTTTCTGCGATACCGAAAGGCACGATTGATTAACCTGGGCGGCAGAAAGATCAATCCGCATGAAGTCGAAGAAGCAATATTGGGCTTTCCAGGTATCGAAGACTGCGTTGTCTTTGGTATGGGTGCTGAACAGGAGCAGAAGAGGGTCGCGGCTGTCGTTGTCGGCAAGAACGTAGAGGAACCCCCATTGAGGGAGCATCTCGCAATGAGGCTAGATAACTACAAAATCCCAGCTGTAATAATGTTCCACCAAGAGATCCCCAGGACTGAGTTGGGCAAAGTTCGGATGGATGCAATCCTGAACAGTGTACCTTCACAGAACAATGGATCCGCAACACTCGGACGACATAAGGCTTGAAGAGGAAGCGCTATCAGGTTGCCATTCCCTAGACACTCTACCGGACTACTGCCTTCTAGGCACAAGTGGTTGTTCTCAGAAGAAGAGAGGGGAGAGACCACGGAAATGTTCACTAGCTGAGTAATGTGAAGACCCAGCTAAAGCGGGTGAGGTGGTGCTGAACGCCACGATCGACAAGTACGTCACCGGCAAGATGGAGGTCTTCGACGGCACGTCGTCGAATGACAGTCCCGAAGGCGTCACCGCGTCGTATCATCCGACCTTCCTTCGGGTCGGGGCTGGGCACATCTTCCTCGCTCATCATCAAGTTGCATATCTCCTCTCCGGAGGACCGAATGATCATAGAAAACCTGGCCTACGACCTGGAGACGATTTTCGGGATACCAGGAGGCAAGCGAGTTCAGTATGCCCGGGCCATAGGTGGGTTCAACTATATGACGTTCGGCGAAAGAATCGAGGTCGTTCGGACAGAAATCGTTCCGGAGACTGTTGCAGAGATGGAAGACCAGCTTGCCCTCGTCTCCACTGGCAAGCCGAGGCTCTCGGGTAGTATCCACGTGCATGTATGGGGAGCGTATCATGCGGGTGTACCGGGCATAGTCAAAGGGCTTTACAGCCTCAGAAACGTCGCCATCCGGATGAGGACAACGATCGAGAACGGCACCTGGACGTGTTTGCCGAGTTGTTGAACCAGAACCGGAGGCATCAGAAGCGGCTCGACGCGGCCAATGCCAATGAGCAGGCCGAAGACCTGTCGCACAGGCATTCAAGCATGACGTTATCCTCGGAAAGGCCTGTACCACAGGAGGAGGTTGTGTGCTCTTCTTTGTGAAGGCAGATAGTCGTATGGACGTAGAGCAAATAGCGGAGCAACTCGGCAGCCGGGTCATCCCGTTTGGGCTTGGGTTGGATGGTATCCACGTGTAGCCCGGTTTCAGCGTACCCATGCGGCAATAGGAGCTCTCGGGACACAAACATGCACGACATGTCTGTCTCCGGTTGCTGAAGATGCTCGTTGCTTACGTGCTGGGTATGGTGGCCCTCACTCTAAGAGTGCATCGGGATCTATGTTGTCCAATCGCCAAAGCCGGGGAGCCAGTAATCAACCACTAAGTCGGCTGCTATCCCAACATCCGATCCGGATGCCCTCTCATTCTCCCGCCTTCCACTTTTCATACACTCTGCGGGACTCGTGCCAGTCGCCGTCGTGGAAGCGGATGAAGACGGGCGCGGCCACGTAGTCCTTGCCGACCGCGCCGCCTAAGCAGTCAACGAACGAAAGCTCGACGCCCACCGGCATGCCCTTGAGTTCGTCCTGCCGGGGCCAGTTGCCGTCCTCGCGCGCAGTGCCCGACCCGCTCGGAACGAGTTCCATGCGCACGACGTTCTTGCGGTCTAAGGGGTCGCGTGCGCCGACGTAGACGGACCGGCCGAGCTTGCCTGACTGGAACGCTATCCACGGCTCCGGCTGGGCGTCCGGATACGCATAGAACTGCTCCGGCCCCTGATCGCCGAACGACGACATATTGCCGAACGTGCGGAAGATGTCCGAGGTCGCAGCCGACCCGCCTACGGACGGCCTTACGAATTCGGTGGACTTGAGTTGCCCGCGTGTCGTGCCGAGGCCCTGGATGCCGCCGATCATGGGGAAGTAGGTCTCGCCGACCTGGTAGGTCGTCCGGTTGTCGATCTCGAGGCTGAGAAGCGCGCCGCCGTCCATCAGCTCGATGGTCTCGGTGACGGAGGCGTCGTACTTCTCGCCCAGGTAGTTGGTCAGCGGACCGTTCCATCGCAGGGTCAGCTTCGTTCCCTGAAGATCGAGCGACGAGAGCTTCTGCTGACGGCCGATGATCCAGTTGGCCTCGATCGTCTGCCACGGCTCCTTGCCCGGCAGCGGCAGCGCGAACTTCCAGCTTCCGGCCAGGCGCGGCTCGAGGATCAGTTCCAGTCCGGTCTTCTTGTCCTGGATTCGGGTGAGCGACCCGTTTGCGCGGCTGACCTCAACCAGGAGATTCTCGTCCTCCAGCTTGACCGATCGCTTCGGGTCGAACGCGGGAAGTCTGGGCGCGGGCGTGGCGTAGTCCGCGGGCAGGTCGGCAGTGCGAACGTCGTCGATGCAGAGCATCGAGAACGTGGGTTGGTCGGCGTCGTCCACCGCCTGCACGTAGACCATCTTGCCCTTGTGCTTCGAGCCATCCAGGAATGCCGGAGACGAATGCCGTCGTGTTGGGCGCGTAGATGCGGTCGATCTCCGTGCCGTCCGCGAGGTTCAGCGTCACGTAGTTCCACTTGCGCGGGCTGCCGGTGCCGCGCACCGAGTTCCAGCCCGAGATGAGGAGGCGCACGCCGTCCTTGTCGAGCACGAACGGCTTCGACGTGAGCTTGCCCATCGCGGCCTCGCCCGTGCCGCCGCTCCAGGCCCAGTACTTGCCCTGCCAGCCGGAGTAGTAGACGCGGGAGTCGTTGGCGACCACCCAGTTCGGGTCGGCCGTCCAGCCCTCGAAAGCCGCCGGACTCGAAGTCGCCGTTCGGGATGCTCGACCCACGGTCCGATGGTTCGATGGTCCGAGGGCTTGACGGCGCGCTCTGTGCGGTGATCTTCGTCTCCTGTGCCAACTCCTCGACGAACACGATCCGCTCGGCGGGAACGTCGATCGCGGCCGGGCAGGTTCACCTCGAAGCTCTTGCGGCCCGGCACGTGCACGCGCGCTCCGCCGCCGGGCTTGGCGAACCCCTCGATGATCTGCTCTTGCGGCGTCCATGCTGCTGTTGGTGAGGATGCAGACGCGGTGGCCGGTGTTGCGGTTGCGGAAGACGTTGTACTCGACGCCCTGCGGAAGCTGCCCGCCGATCATGACTCCATCCCGGCCGAGCGCCTCGCCGAAGAAGACGGTCTCCTGCAAGCTGTCCCGGATGCGCTTGACCTCGCGGATGTAGTCGCGAGGCCGGCGAACGGCGCCCAGTCCAGGCCACGGCGAAAAGTTCATCGGCGCGAGCATCACATCGTGGCCGTCGCGCACCGCGTTGTTGACGCCGAGGTAGTCGTAGGCATTGGTGATCGCCAGGGTCTCGGCGTTCTCCGGGAAGACCGTCCGCGTGACGAGCTGGTTGCCGACCCACCACGTGCATCCGCCGAACTGCAGCATGCGGTCCCAGTTGCACTCGAAGGACATCGCCCAGTCCGGGTTGAGCTTGCCGGCACGCCGCGATGATCTCCTTGCGAGAGCAGGATCGCGCCCTCCCAGGTGGAGGTGTCCGGGCTCATCGGGATGTCCGGGTTGTAGTCGATGGCGGCGGGGAACATCTTGTCCACGTGCACGCCGTCCGCGCCGATCTGCGGCCAGCTTCGCGAACTGGTCCACGATGATCTTGCGGAACTGCGGGAACGCCAGGTCGGCCCAGGTCATCAGCTTTGGATGACCCATCCTGGCCCAGAGCGTGCCCATGCCCCAGCCGGCGTTCCAGGTGAGGCCGCCGTCCGGCGTTCCACTCGCGGTACTTGTGCAGCTCCGTTCTTGTACCAGTCGGACTCGACCATCATCGGCTGGTAGTTGACGAAGAAGAAGACCTTGAGGCCCATCTTGTGGCAGGCGCGGATGCCGTCTTCGAGTTCCTTCCACGTGCCCAGGCGCGGGTCGGGCATGTAGTAGGGGTAGCCGTTGTCGTGGCCGCCAACCTGCCAGCCGCTGATCTGAACGGCGTTGACCCCATGGTCCTTGGCCGCCTTGGCCCAGCGTGGGATGTCCTTGAACGTGTAGTTGATCGTGCCTTCGGGGAGCATGAACATGGTCATGAGGAAGAACGACTGCCTGCGGATCCAGTCGGTCCTGGGGTCGGCCAGCCCGAATGCGTTGGTGAAGCAATCGCGGTAGACCTTTCCCGCCGCGCGCCAGTCGCCCTCGACGAATCGCAGCACGACCGGAGACCCGCTGAAGCTCTCTGCCCGGCGGTGTGAGCGGGACGTGGTGGATGCAGGCGAAGACATCCTCGCCATCTTTGCCCGGCACACCCATGAGGTGATACACCTTGTACCGCGCGATCTCGTCCTCCGACGCGAAGTAGATCGCCCTGCCCGCGGACTTGCTCCCAACGCACACGAATGACATGTTCATATGCCCAGGGTAGCCGAACGCATTCGCGCCGAACGGCGACTCGAGCGGCTTCTGCCATGGGTTGGACGTTGGGACCCAGGCGGAGGCGTCCGCGCCGAGCTTCTGGAGCCCGCCGATGAGCGGGTACCACGCTTCCTGGAGCTTGTACTCGGCGCCGTTGTCGAGATCCAGCGTGAACTCCAGCCTGCCACCGGAGACCCGTATTCCCATCCGGACATCGATCTTGTGCTCGTCTCCCTTGGTGTCCTTGAGGGGACCGTCCCATCGCAGCCGCATCACGCCGGGCTCAGTCGCGGAGTCCGAGAGCGTCTGGTCCTTGCCCAAAATCGTGACGGTGGTCTTGTCAGGCTTCACCAGCACAAGCCGGAAGTTCTCGGCCGGCGCGTGATCCGGCGCGAGCGTGGCGCCGGAGGGCCTGTCCACGATGCGCGTGATCGCCCCGTTATCCGGCGAAACCTCCACCAGGACGCGGCTGTCCTCCACAACGAGCGGTGCGGAGTTGCATGCTCCTGTCACTAGCACGATCAGAACGATTGCGGCACAAAGCCTTGCGGGGAATCTCATCGGCTCTCTCCTATCCATTCGGGTTGACAGTCTTCGGCACGTCGGGATGGTTCGGGCCGAAGTGCTTGAGCATGACCAGCGGCTCGAAGCGGCTGTGATTGGTTATCCTCACCCCGGCCTTCGCTGAAGGTTCGCCCACGAAGAACTCGTCCTGCGAGAGCTGGCCATAGCGCAGCATTATCGCGGCCTCCGCGTCGTGGACGCCGAGCGTGCCGTGTCCCTGCAGCAGGATACAGCCGTATGCCGCTCCGTCCTTGATCGTCACCGTTTGTCCCGGGTTCACCGTAAGCTCCTTCGCGGCGATGTAGTCGTTTGCGTAGGCAATCCACTTCTCGGTATAGGCCGCGTCCGAGTGAATGAGCACCGGCGGACGGAAGTAGGTTCTCTTGAAATGCGAGTCGATGTTGCGCTCCCAGTCCATCAGACCGAGGATGTAATCCACATCGCGCATTCTGTCCTCCGGGCAGTTCTCAGCCAGGAACTCGTATGGATAGACCTCTCCGCCCGCGATGTTCTCATAGACGGAGTTCACATCGCTGTTCCACTGCGGCTCGTAGGTCAGCACCGATCCGGGCGAATGGAGTACGCCAGGCGGGACATACCATCCGGTGCCGAGCACTATCCGGTACGCCCGCGAAAGCTCGGTGATGCGGTTGTCCGCGTCCTCGTACTGCAGCAGCCTCTCGCGGACCTCGTCGATGGTGACGTCCGGGTCGAAGCCGAAATAAGTGGCCGGAAACTCGCCCATGTAGTTGTTGAGCTGAGGGGGGAAGTAGTAAGCCTCGGGCTTGCCGAGCCTGCCCACCCGGCCCGCGGAGTCGAAGTCCAGGTGCAGATGGTGAAAGAGCGGCTTCGAGTAATCGAAGAACTTCGAGTACATCGGCCAGCCGCCGTACTCGCTCATCAGCTTCTCGCCGACGATATCCCTGCCCAGGTGGTCGATCGCCTCTTTGAGCGTGAACTTGTCCCTGAGATCGTCCGTGGGGACGACGTAGCTCATCCCCTCGTCCTCAGGCGCGAGTGGGCCGTTCATCGCAGGGATCACCGAGGCAAACCATCGCTCCTTGATGGCTCCGCGAGCCGTGCCGAGCGCGAAGTAGTCGTCCGGGTGCAGCCGCAGTCGGCACCCGGGCGAGCTGAACCGTCGCGGTACGAAGACCGGGGAGAGCCGGAGTATGCCCTTCCCCTGATCGAAAGCCCTCTCTATCTCATTGCGAGTTGCCATCCGGACCTCCTCAGGGCCAACGCATCTGATAACACGATGCTTCGGTAGCAGAGGCCTGGCGGCGCTGCCGAAGCACACGGTCACCACGCCATGCTTCGGCTGCGCCGCCAGGCCTCTGCTACCGAAGCATCGTGGTGAAACGCACGGTCACCATGCCATGCCTCGGCAGCGCCGCCAGGCCTCTGCTACCGAAGCATCGTACGCGGTTATTTCGAGCAGAAAGCGCCGATCTCCAGACGACTCCGTCGTCGTCCGCAGCCGGCCGCCGCCGCCGACGGAGTCGTCTGGAGATCGGGCTTCCGTCCCCTTGTTCTTGCCCGAAGACATCTAGTTAGCCACGATGATGTCGGTGAGTTCCTGAATGCTTGTCTGATCCCTCGGCACGTCCAGGACCTGGCGTCCGTGACTCAGCACCACGAAGCGGTCGCACGTCTTGTAGCCATGGTACATGTTGTGCGTTACCAGGACGCTGGAGATGCCTTCGTGCTTGAGTTGAAGTATATAGTCAAGCGTCTTCTCGGTCTCGCGCACCGACAGCGCGCTGGTCGGCTCGTCGAGCAGCAGTATCTTGTTCTTGAAGTAGACAGCTCTCGCCAGCGCCACGGCCTGCTTCTGCCCGCCGGACAGCCCCTTGACGATCTGGTCCGGAGAAGTGATGCCGGATATCCCGACCGTGTGCTCGAGCACCTGCATCGCCTTCGCCCTCATGCTCTTGATGTTCATGAAGCCCAGCGGGCCGGTTTCCTCGCGTCCCAGGAAGATGTTGCGCATGATATCCATCTGGTCCACGAGCGCGATGTCCTGGTAGATCGTCTCGATACCCAGGTTGTAGGAGTCGCGCCTCGACGTGATGCGGACTTCCTTGCCCATATGGATGAACTTGCCCTCGGTGGGTTCCACAACACCGGAGAGGATCTTGATGAGCGTAGACTTGCCAGCGCCGTTGTCTCCCAGCAGTCCCACTACCTCGCCCGGAGCGATGTGGAAGTCAATGCTCTCCAGCGCGGTCACGGCGCCGTAGCACTTGGTCATACCGCGAAGCTCAACGAGCCAATGCGTGTCTGAGGACTGCTCCATACTAACCTCTCTCTTTCTTGGTCAGCCGGTTGAAGATAACGGCGATGACGATGAGAATGCCCATGAACATGTCCAGGTAGAACCCCGGCGCCCTGAGGAGCAGCAGCACGTTCTGAATGGCGAAGAGAAGCGCCGTGCCGAGCAGGATGCCGAGCACGCTGCCTTCACCGCCGGTCAGACTCAAGCCACCGATCACGCACGCCGCTATCGCCTGCAGCTCATATCCGCGCCCTTGGTCGGGCGATACTGAGTGCACCCGCGCGGTGCTGATCACCCCCGCAAAGGCTGCGAGAATGCCGACTATAACGAAGCAGACCATCTTGACCCGGGCCGGGTAGACGCCAATCGCCCGGGCGGACTCCACGTTCCCACCGACGCTGAATATGTGGTTGCCCAGCTTGTGACGCTCCAGAAGCAGGTAGCCCAGAATCACTATGGCAATCGCCCAGATGAACTGGGCCTGGATCGGGCCGATGTTGCCGGCAAACAGCATCTCGAACGTTCCGCCCGGCGACATGGACTCGGTCTGGCCGGCGGACACAATCTGCAGCATCCCGCGCCAGAACATCAATGCCCCGAGTGTGGCGATGAACGAGGGTATCTTCGCCTTGAGTGTGATAAGCCCATTGACCAACCCGATCAGTGCTCCCAAGCCCAGAGCGCACGCAACACCCGCCCACTCCGAGTAGTTGCACTGGTAGACCAGAGCCATCATGTAGGCCGTGAACGCGAAGTTGGAGCCCACAGACAGGTCGAACTCGCCCGCTATCATCAGAATTCCGACACCAACGGCCATTATCGCTATCGGTGAGAGCGATCTCAGGAGCGTCTGGATGCTGGACATGCTGGTGTAAGCGAACCTGTCGGGGATGATCAGCGACGCGATGATGAAGGCGATCTGAGTCACGGCAAAGACTATGACTATGTTGCCCGCCTTGTGGTTTCTAAGCGCTGCCCAAAGAGCCTTCATTGGTTCACCATGCCTTATCTGACGCTGTCCGCGAGATCGACCACTCTGCTGACGTTGGTGGTATCCACGACTCCGCCGCCCGTGTTGATATCGCAGGGCAGCAGGCCGTACTTGCGGTTGTAGTAGAGTTCTGTTATGGACATGTAGCCCTGGTAGAACGGCTGCTGGTCGACTGTGGCTATCGACTTGCCGCTGATGATGTTCATCGCTATCCGGCGGGTAATGTCGAACCCCGCATTTGGTATGTTGAGCCCCACGTCTTTGATGGCCTGTGGAGTGACCTCCATCGGCATTCCGCCCATCGCCAACACCGCGGACGTGTCCTTGTGTCCGAGCAGATACTGCGTGAGCTTGTTGAGCGTGTCCTCCAGGGAGATTCCGCCGGTGTTCAGCACTTCCGACCGGATGCCGATCTCCTTGAAGGCCCGACTCGCCCCCGCATAGCGCTGGACCGCATACACGGCCTCGGGATACTCCACGGGACAGACTACCTTGTTGCCTTTCTCGAGCTTTCCATCGGCGATCAGCCGCTTGGCAATGATGTAGCCGGCCGCCTCCATGTCCTGGCCGATGTACGCCATGCGGGCATTGCCCTTGCCGCGCCTGGTGTCGTCGATGTTGAACGCGACGACCGGTACGCCCGACTGCACGGCCCTCTTGATGACCGCGTCATACGCGTCGTCCTGGTTGATCGAGAACGCGATGCCATCGACCCTGTTGGAGATGGCTGTCTCGAGAATGTTGTTTTGTCTGGCGGCATCGTTATCGGCGAACTGGATGTCTACACTGCAGCCGAGCTTTTGCGCCGCCTCATTCGCGCCGGCGACGACCTTAGCGAAGAAAGGGTTGCCGGCGGTACCGTAGATCACGAGAGTGAACCTGTAGTTCCCGCCGGAGCCGGGCTCCGCGCGCTTCCCGGCCGATGCCCCGCTGGTAACCGCATTCGCGCCCCCTTCCGCCTCCGCCTTGCGCCTGGCATTGCGATCACATGAAGTCAGCGCGCCCAACGTGACGGTCAGTGCCAGGAGTGAGAGAATAAGCCTTGTTCTCACGGATAGTCCTCCGATCACTTGCCAATCCTATCGATCATCTCATTGAGTCGCGTGCGGTAGTAGACGAAGTCCTCCCAACTCACATCGGGCGGGATCAAATGGTCGCCAAACGGGATGTAGCCCCCCGACTTCAGTACCTCTTCGGCAGGCCTCAGGGCCGCGTCTATAGCCGTCCTGCCCTTGGCGATTTCTGCCTTGGGAATGCCGCCCATGATCTGCAACTCCGGATACTGCCGCCGGACCTTGACTATGTCCATCCCGCAATGCGCCTCGAACGGATACATCCCCGTCACACCGACCTCCAGGTACAGCGGAATGAGTGCGTTGCAGTCACCGTCCGTGTCCAGCAGGATGATCTTCACTCCACGGGCATTCAGAAAGTCGATGATGCGCTTGTAGTAGGGCATCATGAACTCGCGCACGATCGACGGCGAGACCATCGGCCCTTTGCCGAAGCTGATGTCTTCCCAGAAGTGTATGTGATCCACCTCGACCTGCGCAAGTACCTCTTCGAATATCGCAAGCCAGACCTCGGTGAACGTGTTCTGGATGTCGTGGACCAGCGCGGGATCGTCATAGTATAGCTCGAAGAGCTTCTCGTAGCCCATCAGATGGCTTGGCGTGCCGAACAGACCGAACGGATAGCCGCCGATCGCAAGCGGGTAGTCCCGGGTCCGATATTCGTTGACGAGGTCGCTCCAGTGGGCGGGGAAGCGGTCCTTGACATTTGAGAGGTTGAGTCGCTCGGACTTCAGTTTCTCCCAACCGGCCTTGTCTTTGATCGGCCAATCCATGCCGGCGGGGATCGTCGCCTGCGCCTTGAGGAACTTGCGGGTCACTCCATCGATATCCGTGTAGGTCAGCGTGTCCTCGTCCTCAGCGACCGTCCCGCTTTCGAACATCGGGCAGAAGTGGAGGTTCACGTCCACCATCTGCTGGGTGGCGTCCAGGGCGAGGTGATCTCGCACATCCGTGTCCAGCGGGAAGCCCTGCGTCGGCCAGTACAGTCCCCCGGCCATCACGCCGATGCCGTTGGGAAGGACGGTCTTGCTCCGGCACGTCCACGCGGGAATATACAGCGAGGAGGTAGGCGTAGTGACCTGAGTGGGAAGCCTGGGGTAGTTGTGTTGAGGGAGGCCGGACTCATACCAGTTCTTTATGGTCTCGCCCCAGTAGCCGAACTCCCACTTGACACTGTGGACATCCCTGTTGAAGCTCATGACCTCGAGGAATCGCTGTCTGAGGTTCATCCAAAGTCACTCCCTTAACCGCCTCGTTTGATTCCCTGTTCTCCTGCAGCCTGACGAACTCCTCCGGCGTCATGTTTCCAGGCGAGGTGCCGTTGCCGCCTGGAGTTCAAGGCCCATAGCTGGTGACAACGACCGCCTTTCCGGCTAATCCCTCTAGCTCGATAACCTCTCTGCCCGGGTCGAATCTCTTCCACGGCCGGCCGTTGACCGTCACGCTCCTGATCGGCTTTGCCTGCGGGTGACGGAATCGCAGAAGGATGCTCTTGGCCGGATTGCGACTCGGTATCTCGATGGTGGCGGTGATCTTTCCGTTGTCTACATCCGAGACGATTTCATACGCCAGAGTTCCAAAGTGGGTTGGAGCGTTCTTGACCGCAGATTCTCTTGCCCTGTTCCAGCCAGACCCGAGGTGTGGCCCGCGCGATCCACAGGGATCGGCCCTCCTCCATCACCAACATGTTGCGGAAGCGTTCGAGAAAGGCGGCTTCCTCGAAGATCTTGTCCGGCGGGCCGTGGACCGCGTGCTCATTGAAGATGTACCCGTCGTTTGGAAGGATATCGACGGCATAGCAGTTGAAGAACGAGCGGAGGAAGACCGGAATGTCATCGCCGGCCAGGTGCATATTCGCGGTGCGTTCCAGGCCACCCTGATACTGCCAACCCGCCATGAACCAATCGCCCTTGGCTCGCTGGCCGACATACCGGTTCTCCAGGAGCAGCCTGTCCTCCAACACATCGAGGTAGCCCTGCACCCGCACATCGTCCGCGGGCAAGAGGCCCGCCGGGCTTATCAGCGCCGCCGCCGACTGGACCGTCTCCCAATACAGGGGTCCGACATGCTCGCCGGAACCATCGCGCTGCCATCCCCAGGCCCCAGTGCCCAACCCGCGCACGTAACATGCGAATGGAACGACCGAATGGAAGGTGCCGTCGCGCACCGGAACCACCGGCGAGAGCGCGATGGACCGCTCCACTGCCGCGCGCAGGTCCTTGCGATACGCTTCCGCCTCGGCCATGAGTTTGGCGCCGCCATCGGGATCGACCACGCTCAACGCAGCCGCCAGGCGCGAGATGGAGGCCCAGTAGTAGGCCTCGCACTCGTAGAACTGCATCCACAATCCACCGCTGTCCGGAGTCACCTGGAGCGCCGGCTGCAACCCCTTGCACCAGAGTCGGTCACCGCCCGGAACCAGCATTCGAAATCACTCGCCGTTGACGCAGCATCCATTCGGCGTTGGCCTTGATCCGGGGCGCGGAGGCTCTCAGCCACTCGGTGTCGCCGGTCATCCAGTAGTGCTCGGTCAGGGCCAGACCGATGGATCCCGGGCCGAATGCATGGACTCCATCCATCTGTCCGCCGGCGCCTTCGGGACCTACGGCGTGCGTCAGGCATCCGTGGCCTTCCGAGAAGAGTCCGTTGGGACGGTCAGGAAGCGCCCAGGGGTGATGACCGGCGGAGTTGGGATCCATCGGCAGGGAAACCCATTGGTCGAATCCGTCTTCGGCAGCCTTATGCGAGCCCATCAGGTCCAGCACCGCGAGGATCATGTAGGTCTCCGCGCCGAGGATGCCGTAGGGATAATCGTCGAACCACAGCCGCCCGTTCTTCGGGTTCTTCTGCGCGTGCCGGAGGAGATGCCAGGCTCCCAGGTTCCATTGGGCCGTCAATCGCTCCGAAGGAACCTCCACCTGCATCGTCGGCTCGAATCCCGCCGGGGGCGTGGGATGCGGCGGCAGGTTGTCACCACACATCGCGGTGACCGCGCCTTCCCAGGTCTGTTCTTCGCGGGCGCGGGTCTGCTCGCGGATGGTGGTCAGTTTCCTGGTCTCGAGTTCCTTGATGAACGCCTTCGCGCTCGTGGCCTGCGAGGCCAGCGCAATGGGAGGCTGCGAGGGATCTCCGGGAGTGGACGCCAGGTTTGGAAGTCCGACGGACGAAGAATCCGTACTCGGGCGCAAGGATCGGACCGTTCTCCAGGTCCGCCGCCAGGAACGAGAAGTTGCCCGCCTTTGTCCACAGGGTGACGATGGTGCGCGCCACGTCGTCCGGTTGGGTCGTGAACGGCTGTTCCCTCCGCCACTTCGACGTGCCCATGTACAAGCAGGGAGAGCCTGTATGCCCCGGCGGCCGGAGCCCTTGCCGACGGAATGCCACGAACTCGAGGTCCGCTACTCGAGGTACCTGCGTCGCCGTCCAGGGGGCGCAGTCCGGCCACGATGCCGTCATAGCTTTCGACCCGCCCGCTGTAGTCCTTCTTGGCGGTAGTCCGGTCGAACCCCCACTCGATCTCGACTGTCCATCTTCTTCCAGGTGTCGGCCACCAGTACTCGCACTGCGGGCACATCGTATTCTGAGGCGTTCTTGTCGCCGACTACACTGACAACGATGCCGCAGGTGTTCTCATCCAGAGCATAGACGTAGGTCATTCCATCGCCGGACACCGTTGGCTTGACAGCCTGTTGGACGGAGATCAGGTTATTCCACCACGAGCTGGCAGAACCCTCGTTGTTCAGCGTCGCGACTGCCAATTCCTCGGGCGCGGGCCGGCGCTTGGCGTTGGCCGCCCAGGTCAACTCCAATTGTCTGCACCGGGCGAATTTCCTCCCAGAGCAATCCGCACAGAGCCTGCTTGATCGCCGGATCGTTCACGTCCACGGGCTTGTTCAGCGGCAGTTTGGCGTAACGCATGAGGGCAAGCCAGCTCTCCGGTGGATTGTCCTCTGCCTCACGGTCCGCACGGTACTGATAGGCACTCGGCGCAATGTCGACAGGCTGTCCCGCAAGTCCGTCCAGATCACTCCCCGACTTCCTAACGTCCGACGATGCATCACCTTGAGTGACGACGGTGATCAGCAGCGCAATGAGAACGATCGCGAATGTGCTCAATATCCCTCTACCTTCCATGTCAGCAATCCTTGGAGCTTGTCCCTACAGTAGTGGAAAGTGGCAGGTGACTTGCCAGTATTCTATGCCGCTTTCTCGAAGTTGTCAAAACCTTCCATCTGTTGGTAACATGATTGACAGGCTGGGCTGCCAATGCTATGCTGCCTTCAGAAGCGAGCCCAGACAACTTCGCGCGCTACACGGCTGGTTGGACAGAACGCAGTGAAGAACCTTCTTGCTCATCGGAAGACAACAGGAAACGCGCAGAGTGTTTACCATGCGGTCGCATTGATCCTTGTCGCCTGCGTGATCGCGCCGGAAGGATTGGCGCAGCCAATGAGTTCGAATCAATCGAGTAACCAGGCAGCTTTGCATAGGGCCATCTCGGCAAAGATAGACGTCTACGGCGAGGCTGCGATGCGCCAGGTTAACGGCGCGAGCTATGAGTTCTTTGCCGATCTGATCCCACCGATCCGCTACGCCCGACTGGCAGGGTTCGAGCACTACCCGATAGTATTGGGCTTGCCCGGAGGAGAGCACAAGGCAAGGCTGGTCAGCAACGGCAGCGCAATCAATGCTCGGGCAAACAGCGATGCCTGGCTGGACACAGGATTCCCCGTCACGTTCTCCCTGGGAGACGGGGCCGTTTTCGGTGGTGACTTGGGGCGACTCGACGGCCCCCGCTACTCGCTCGGCTATCTTCCAATCGTGGAAACGGTCTATCGAGACGGAGGGTCGTCATACCGAGAAGAGGTGTTTGTGGGCGTCTCCGCCCCGTTCGGCGCGCACGTGGCGTGTGTTGTGCGATTCAGCCTGGCGGATGGTAAGAGCGGTAAGGTCATCGCCAAGGTCGGAGCGGAGGGAGAGATCGCACAGTCCGGGTCCCTGCTCACCGATCCCGGCGGGAAAGCTTTGGTCTGGTCCAGCGGCAACTGGAAATGGGACCAGAAAGCCCGCGAAATGAGTGTTCGGATCACAGCCGGACGAGACGCTTACCTTGTGATTTTCACTCAGCCGGCTGAGTTCAAACCGAGTGACTCTCTCACCGCAGCCGCCTACCGAGGCGAGCGGACCAAGTGCGTTCGTTACTGGGACGAGAAACTGAAGACGGGCTGTCTTGTGGAGACCCCCGAGCTGCGTGTAAACCAATGCCTGAAGTCGCTGCAGATCGGAACTATGGTGCTCCGCAGGGGCGATACGATCTACTACAGCAACACGAATGTCTACCAGGCCCTCTGCGAAGCGGAATGCAGTGACTCCGCCCTGTCACTTCTGCTCTTCGGGCACGTGAAAGGCACGAGAGAAGTGCTCCCGTCACTGATGGAGTACCTCCAGCCGGGCATCGAGTTCCACGACATGGCGTTCAAGCTTCAGACACTCTCGCGCTACTACTGGCTCACCCGCGACGCGGACTTCATCCGCTCACAGAAACAGCATTGGACGGCGGCGCTGGACCGAATCATGCAGGGCCGCGACCCGAAGACCGGTCTGCTTCCGCGTGAGGACTACTGCGGAGACATCAAGACCCCGATTTTCTCGCTCAACTCAAACGCCAGCAGTTGGCGTGGGCTGCGCGACTTTGCCGTGGTGCTCGAGGAGATCGGCGAGAAAGAACTGGCGGAGCGGGTCTCAAACGAAGCCAGGGAGTACCGCAGCTTCATCCTGGACGCAGTGGAGAAGAGTGTGCGCAAGGACGTGGATCCTCCGTTCATGCCAATTGCCCTGTTTGGCGAAGAGGAACCTTATGAGGAGCTGACGGAGACACGGATGGGCAGCTACTGGGATCTGATGATCCCATATGTTCTCGGCTCAGGAGTGCTCGGCGATGATTCCGAGCAGACGGGCTGGGTGCTCGACTACCTGCACAAGCGCGGTGGCATCTTTATGGGGATGATTCGTTTCCATGAGGCCACGACCGATGACCTCTACGGTCTCCGATATGTCCTGGCGCTGTTGAGGCGCGACGAAACCGAGCGAGCGCTGGTCTCATTCTACGGAAAGATGGCTCAGGGACTGACGCGGGACACGTACGTCGGAGGGGAGAGGGTCGAATTGAACCCGACCACTCCTTTTGGCCGTTGGGAGGACCAGCCGCCGAACAGCTCCAGCAACGCGCTCTGGCTGTGGAACCTACGGTACTTGATGGTACAGGACTGGGACATGGACGACGACGGCCGCCCTGACACGCTCCGGTTGATGTTTGCCACGCCGCAACGCTGGCTCGAAGACGGGAAGACCATCCGGCTGGAGCAAGTCCCGACGGCATTCGGAGCAGTATCCATACGCATGACTTCGTATGTGAAACAGGGTGAAGTGCTTGCGGAGGTGACACTCCCCCAGTATGCTCCAAAGCGGACGCTTCTCCGTGCCCGCCTGCCGGATGGGTTGGTCGCCGCGTCAGCGCAGGTCGCCGGCAAGACAGTTGCGGTAGACGATCACGGCACCGTGGACATCACCGGCCTGGACGGGAGGGTGACTTTGCGGTTTGCGGTGAAACCGCGGAACGGACCGAATGCCGAATGAACTCAGCGCGAGGCTGTGGCAGATCGAGAGCAGCTATCACACACCTGAGGTGTGAGTATCTGGTCAACCCCCAAGGCGTTGATGTGACGAACCCTCGTCTGAGCTGGGTGCTGGAATCAGCCCAACGGGGCGTGGTTCAAACCGCCTATCAGATACTCGTGTCACGAAGCGAAGATGCCCTCGCTCGCGACAAAGGCGATCTCTGGGACAGCAGCAAGGTCGAGTCGGACCAGTCTATCCACGTCGTGTACGCGGGCAGCCCCTTGACATCCCGCCTTGGGTGCTGGTGGAAGGTCCGGGTCTGGGACAATCATGGAGATCTCTCGAAATGGAGCATTCCTGTCTCGTGGACGATGGGCCTCCTCGATGGATCGGACTGGAAGGCCGGGTGGATCGGCCTCGATGGCGGCGACAACCCCGACTGCTTGGCGGACGCACAGTGGATCTGGTTCCCGGGCGAATCCGTGCAGATGGCAGAGACGGCCGGCAAGACACGGTACTTCCGCCGAACGGTAGACATACCCAATGGGGACGAGATCAGCGGCGCCCGTCTGACGATCGGCACACAAGGTAGGTTCGCGGTCTCAGTCAACGGCGAGCGGGTCGCGCAATGGGCGCGGACGGTCTTCGCGCCGGTTTCTGAGGTCGATCTGGAGAGATATCTGAGGCCGGGGGCGAATATCATCGCGGTGGCGGCTTCGGTGAGCGACCAGAGCGATCATCCCTCGGGGCTCATCTGCGCGCTGACTGCCGAGTTTGAACCCGGCGAGCCGCTGATGATTACCTCCGACTCGAGATGGAAAGTCTGCGCAAGCGAGATGGATGGGTGGGAAGATCCGGGATTCGACGACTCCGGCTGGCCGAGCGCCGAAGAGCTTGGCAGGAACGGAACACCCCCATTCCCCACAGTCCCGGGAGACGACTATCGGCGGCTGCCCGCGCGCATGCTCCGCCGGGAGTTCAATGTGGGCGGGGCGATAAGGCGAGCCACCGCCTATATGTGCGGCCTCGGGCTCTCCGAGTTGTACATCAACGGCAGCAGGATCGGCGATCACGTTCTCTCGCCGGGCCTCACCGACTACAACAAGCGCGCTCTCTACGTCACGTATGACGTTACAGACGACCTCCGGGCCGGCGTCAATGCACTCGGAGTGATCCTCGGCAACGGACGGTATTTCGCGCCCCGCCGGAGTGCGCCAACGAACACCATCAACTACGGCTATCCCAAGCTCCTCTTGCAGTTGGAGATCGAGTATCACGATGGCTCGATCGAGACCGTTCTGAGCGATGAGTCATGGAAGCTTACCGACAAGGGCCCTATCCGCGCGAACAGCGAATACGATGGCGAGATCTACGACGCCAGGAGGGAACTGAACGGCTGGAACAGGCCGGGATTCCAGGATTCAGGCTGGCAGAAGGCCGAGATGGTCGATGCGCCGGCGGGCGCGCTGAGTTCCGAGATGGCCGAGCCGATCCGGGTGATGGATACGCTGCGTCCGATAGCGATCACCAGTCCGAGGTCCGGAGTCCACATCTTCGACATGGGGCAGAACATGGTTGGTTGGTGCCGCCTGCGGGTCGAGGGGCCAGCGGGAACCAGGGTCTATATGAAGCATGCCGAGAAGCTGAGACCCGACGGCACGCTCTACCTCGACAATCTACGATCGGCCAAAGTCACCGACGTCTATACCCTCAGGGGCGAAGGAATCGAGGTCTATGAACCCAGGTTCACGTATCACGGCTTTAGATACGTCGAGATAACAGGGTTCCCGGGCACGTCTGATCTCTCCGCGCTTCAGGGAGTAGTCGTACACGATGCCTTGGAGCGAACAGGTGAGTTCTCATGCTCAAACCCGCTCCTGAATCGGATCTACCGCAACATCTACTGGGGCGTGAGAGGGAACTACCGAAGCATTCCCACGGACTGTCCGCAGAGAGACGAGCGACAGGGATGGTTTGGAGACAGGGCGCAGGTATCGAAGGGCGAGATGTACATCTTCGACACCGCCGCGCTCGATACCAAGTGGATCAGGGACATGGAAGACTCTCAGGTCTCAGACGGAAGCCTTCCGGATATCGCGCCCGCCTTCTGGCCTTTCTACACCGGCAGCATCACGTTTCCTACCGCCGCGCTCGTCATTCCAGGGCATCTCTACCACGTGTACGGCGACCTGCGGATACTGGAGACTCACTATGCCTGCATGCGACGGTGGGTCGAGAAGATGATCCCGAACCTGACCGACTTCACGATGCCCAGGGACACGTATGGGGATTGGTGCGTGCCGCCCGAATCGCTGGAGATGATCTGGTCGGCTGACCCAAACCGGGTGACCGACCGGGCGCTGGTTTCCACGGCCTACTTCTACTACGACCTGCGTCTGATGGCCCGTTACGCCCTGCTTCTGGGTATGAATGATGACGCCTCTCGCTACAACGATTTCGCCGACCACGTCAGGGTCGCGTTCAACGCCAAGTTCTTCGATCCCGTGACTAGTGTTTACGACAACGGCACTCAGACATCGAGCGTCCTCCCTCTGGCATACGGCCTTGTTCCGGACGATCACAAGGCGCGTGTCTTCGCCAATCTGGTCGAGAACATACTGGTCAAGACTGATTGTCACATCGGTACGGGCATGATCGGCTGCCAATGGCTCATGCGGGCGCTCTCGGACAACGGGAGGCCTGATGTCGCCTGCAGTTTGGCCGTACAGACGAGCTACCCGAGTTGGGGTTACATGGTGGAGCAGGGCGCGACTACGGTCTGGGAGCTGTGGAATGGCGATCATGGTGACCCCTTGATGAACTCCGGCAACCACGTCATGCAGATCGGGGATCTCCTGACGTGGCTGCACGAGTATGTCGGAGGCATAGCGCCGGACGAGGCTTGCCCGGGGTTCAAGCATACGATCATGCGCCCCCGGGTCATGGGGGACCTGACGTCCGCTAAGGCGTATCACAAGTCCATGTACGGCAGGATATTGAGCGACTGGAAGATCGAGAACGGAACCTCTGAGTGGCGGATCGAGGTCCCGGCAAATACGACGGCCACTGTCTATATGCCCTCAGATGACCCCGAGAGCATCCTGGAGAGCGGCAAATCCGCGAAGGACGCAGTTGGCGTAGAATTCCTGCGGATGGAGGACGGCCGGGCGGTCTTCGAGGTGGGATCCGGCTGCTACGTGTTCACTTCTCCGGCTACTTCTGCTCGAAGTGGTAGTTGAACCGCCTGTCCGGGGCGCTATCGCCGCTGACAGCGAACTCGATGACGTCATCCGTCTTCTGGATGTTGTCCGCCCAGTGGAAGTCGAGCACGACCTTCTTCCCATACAGCCCGAGTTCCTTGCGCGGAATGCCGATCTCCATCTTGTTGCCGGCCACCCGGTACTTCACGGCCGACACCGGCTTCCAGTTCCAGCCGTCGGACGTTCCCATGAGCGAAGTTATTGAGGAACCCGGCTGGTAGTTCGCAAGGTAGTTGTAGCCGTGCCAACCGGTCGAGGGATCGCAGTCCCCATCGATGAAGAGTAGCATCCAGTTGCCCTCCTCGGGCGGCGTGATCGCGTCCTTCGTCTCCACGTGGAAGTAGACGTTCTCCGCATCATAGGCCACCTTGGCACGTGCGAAGTCGTTCCGCCCGGTGGTGTTGACATACGGACCCGCGCTGCCCCAGCCTTTCCAATCGCGGTGCTCGGTGTCGCCGATCCAGTCGCGGAACTCCGGCTTGATGAGCGTCCAGTCGGCGAACCGGCCGTCGATCTGCATCGTCCTTGGCGCACTCGGCATCTCGGGCTCGCGGACACCTTTGTAGCGCCGGATACCGTCGATCATCTGGTAGTAGTAGTTGTCGGTATGGCCGCCCTGCATCGGTTCGGCATCCCGACTGTACTCCTGGTTGTATTCATCCACGAAGTAGGAGAGCCCGCTCTTTGGTTCGATGTACCGCATGGCGACCCACTCGTTCCATCCCGTGATGAAGATGAACTTGGGGTCTATCTTCAACGCCCGCTCCCACTGTTTGGCGAAGTATATCCCCTTGCCTGTCTCCGACGTGTCGGCCGGCTGTTTCGTGCCGTCGTTGCTGCGTCCCACCTGTGCGAGTGCAAGTGTCGCGCTGCCGACCGACATCTCCTCCGCGACGCCCTTCTCGTGCCAGCCCGGCTCCTGAGGATAAGGATCGAGCCACGTCCACCTGTCCTGTCCATCGCCGAACCAGGCCCAGTCCTTCGGATCGTGTCCAAACCAGGTGTATCGCACAGTGAAGTATTCCTTCAACTCGGGTGTCAACTCATCAGGCGTGGCGAGGATGAGTGGCTTCCCCTGCCAGCGAAACCACAGCTCGGGGTACAGGTTCTTGGAGTAGAAGTTGTCATATAGCTCCTGAACCACTTTGCCGCTGTACGAGTGGGTAAGGAAGCATATCTGAGGAGTGTGTCCGCCTTCTCTGCGTATCTGCGAAAAGATGCCGCAAATCCTGAGATAGTTGGCGGGATATGTGAATGCGTTCGTGACGTCGAAGATCAGGGTATCGACTCCGGCATTGGTCAGCATCGCGCAGTGCTTGCGGATGACGTACGGGTCGGTGGAAAGATAGTAGCCGAGTTCCGATTCGCCCCAGTGATGGAAGGCATTCTCGGGTCCGTATTGCGGGTCAGTCGGGTTGGCTGAGAGGATCCTGGTGATATCGTACGGGCCACCCTGTCCGTGCTCACCGAGCCAGATGAAGTAGAATACTCCGACGTACCTGTCCTTTCTCGGAGGCCCGCACTCTTTGTATTGGGGGAGTCTGCGTCCGAGGGCATCGGTTGCAGTCCAGGTATCACTTCTTAGGTCCCAATCCACCGCGAAGGCGCTCGCAGCCAGTGACAATACGATCGTCGTGCACAGAAGCAATCTTGCCATTCATTGCCCCACGATCTCGTGCTCGGTGCTCACGGTCGCGCCCCGGTCGTCGGTTATCGTGAGGAAATACATGACCGGCCGTGCGTCGCAGAGCCGGGCTTTTATCTTAGAGCCATCGATTGTCGCATCGACGGAAGTCCACTTCCGCTCGAATGACTTCGCGGTCAGGTCGGTTGTGTAGTGCAGGGACGCCGTCACGATCGGTCTTCGCGACGTGAATGTTCCGCTTACTTCGGAGCCGCGGCGTTTGCCGGCCCGTATCGCGGCGAGCGGCATGCCGCCCCTGAGGTGCTGGTCAACGAACAGGCCGATCTCCACGGGCGCCCAGCCGTCCTCGTGCGAATGCTTGAGGTCCGTGGTAATGCGGATGGTGCGGTTCTTCACGAGGCGATAGGTCTTCTGGTAGATGTCCATCCAGTACGCGAAGTCATTGGTTCCGTTGACAAACATCACCGGCATAGTGGCCTGGCCCACATACACGGACGGATCATAGTTGGCGATCCAGAGCTTGTTCTGCTCCGCGGTCAGTTTGCCGGGCGCTCCGGGCGATGTGAACAGATCGCTCCACGCGGATGGCTGATAGATAAACCCACAGCCATAGACGGGAACGGCCACCTTCAGCCGCTGGTCCAGACCGGCCACTATGCAGGTCAGAAATCCGCCCCAGGAAATACCTGTGATGCCGATCCTGTTCGGGTCCACCTCGGGCAATGACGAGAGCAGCGACACGCCCCTGATCACTGAGGCCACCGCGTGGTACGTCCAGAACTCCTTGAGCTGATCCTGGAAGAAGACCGACTCATCCGTCTGCTCGGGTCCGCCGTCGGGGAGGTGCTGCCCATCCGGCCCGTTTCCGCGACAGTCCATGGCGATGGCAACGTACCCACGGTCCGCCCACATCTTCGCCCATTCGGCGAAGGCCTTGCCTCCCCCGCCGTGGACCAGCACCATGCCTGACGCGCGCCCGTCTGTCTTCTCGGGATAGGCGACGTATGCGAACACACGAGTCGGCTTGCCATGGTAAGGTTCACCCGTGTAGTAGATCGACGCCAGGTTGCCATCGCGATCGGCCACGGTGAACTCCGGGGCCTTCTGCAGAGAAGCGAGGTCCCATGGACCTGTGTTCGGCCGGCTCCGGGCGTCACACGCGCCAGTGAGAGCCGCCACTGCGGAGGCACAGCATAAGACACAGGCAACAAGGTGCATGATCCACTCCCATCCGATGAACACCATCTCATACACAGCGTTCACGAAAACCGCCAACGTTCAGCTTCACCATTGAATTGGGCAAGAAGCCCTTCTTGTCCTTCCGGACACGCACTCCACGCTCAAGACGCCAAAAGCACCGGATCATACCTCACCGGCGCTTTCCCTGTTGAGGATCCTCGTATTCGGCTGTTGTGGTGGAGGAAGTGTTCCTTCCGCAGAAGGCGACGGCGGTCTTCTCTCAAGTCCAAAGGCGAACTCTCATCTGCATTTCCACCGCGTGCAACCCACGGTCGGTGCAGTTGCCGAGCCTAGTCGACGAACCCAAGTACTGTTGCAGCCCATTTGCCCGCACATTTGAGCTTGATACGCCACTTTCCGGCTATCGACTAGTCTTGCGGTCCCTGCTCAGCCCTTCTAGCAGTTTTCTTTCTTGTTCGCAGTCTTTTGGTGTTCTTAGGAGTTGGTAAAGCTCCACATGGCCATTCTTTGCCGCAATCCGTGAGGCAGTTTGCATGCCATGCTCATCTATAGATGCGCTAACATCTGCGCCCCTTGCCATGAGAAGTTGGCAAACCTCCACGTGGCCATTTGACGCTGCCAGATGGAGGGGCGTTACCCTACCTGCATTAACATCTGCGCCCTTTGCCGCTAGGAGCTTGACAATCTGCACATACCCATTTGATGCCGCAATGTGCAGGGCCGTTAGATTGCCATCACTCATCGCATTAGCATATGCGCCATTTGCCATAAGCAGCTTGACTATCTCTGCGTAGCCATTGGATGCCGCCATGTGGAGGGGCGCTCTCAGACTGACATCGTGCGCATTGACATCCGCACCATGTTTTAATAGCACTTTGACAATGTCCAAATGGCCATTACCGGATGCGGTACACAGAGCAGTAGCTCCATCTGGGCCAGTCTTCGCATTGACATCCGCACCTCTCTGCAGAAGCAATCCAACAGCGTTCGCGTTACCATCACGCGACGCATCATATAGGTCAGTGTTGGTACATCTGACGCCCAAACCGCGAACATACTCGGCAACGCTCATATGTAACGTTGATGTAGCCTGCGGATCACCAAAGTAGTGCCTCGCGAGCCGCAACTGACGCTCACCGAACTTGAGCGGATTGTCAGCGAGTTCTGATCGGAGCTTCTCGCCGCATTCGGCACAGGCCATTCTCATCTCCTCCCCGCAGGGACCATAGTTGAATCCGGTACCCGGTGGGATGGTCTTCTCGCAGGTGAAACAAGTAACCTTGGAGACAGCCCCGCTAGACCAACACCCCTCGGCTATAGAGCGCAGGTAACTCAGCACTGCGTCCGCATCGCTCGGAAGAATATCTGCTGCGCTTATCTCATCGAACAGCAGGACGGCTGTCGTGCTACCGCAGTTTGAGCATGCTGGGAGCGAAGCCTCGTCAACTAGAGCTGGAGTGACTTCGCTGGTCATATAGTTCTGTCCGCACTTGCCGCAGTCAATCTCCATCCTGGTGAAGAGCATATAGCGTTGCGGTACCTCAAATGACTGTGAAATCTCCCTCAACCCCGGGCCTCGGCCCGTGAGGCATTCTGCGACAAACGAACGAATACGGTTCACTTCAAGTGCGAGCGACAACGGTCGCTCGCCGCCTATGAGGAGGTCGGCAAACTCGGCCTCGTCATACGCGATGCGGTTTTCGACGGGGACATGCAGCGGGAAATTGATGACCAACTCCGGATCACGAGGGGTCGAAGGCCCGCTGCCAAAAAACCTCTTCAAGAAGCTCATGCTACGCTCCTTTCTGCGCGTTCGGTGCTGTCTAGCGAAGCGATCACGCTGACGTTCAGATTCACTCCTTGATTCTGCAGGAGGCTGTGTTTGTCCTTCTGAACGTGACATACACGCGTAGTATCACAAGGGCCCCGGCAATCACATCGCCCTAGCTCTCGGTAGAGAGAATCCTTGTACTGACCTATTTGGTGGAGTCGCAGGGACTCGAACCTCGGTCCAGAGAGCAGCACAGTTCAGCATTTGCGAGCGTATCCCGAGATTTGGTTCTCGCACTTCGGTCCCGCTCGCTACTGCTTCTGCTGGTTCCACCCCACCGAGCCCGAGTCCGGGATGCCGGGCGACTCGTACCATGAAGCCAGGAAGCGGGCCATCGAGCCGGGCCAGGTGGCTGACTTGATATTCATCCAAGTCCGCTGGTCTCCCACGGCGAAGTAGAGCAGCGTCTTGCCATTCCACTCGATCAGATCGGGGTCGGATGCGTTCACGCCCTCGTCGAGCCCTTCGGGGGTGAGCACGGGATTCGCCGGGCTGAGTTCCCAGTGCCGGAGGTCCTTGGACCTCGTGATGTAGGTCTCGAAGAACCAGCGAGGGGTCCGGTGCTCCAGGTACAGCACGTAGTAGTAGCCACCCGCATATCGGATGCAGGGGCATGCCGTGTAGCGATTCGTGCCGAACGTCGCGTCCGGCAGCTTCGTCCAGTGGAGCAGGTCCTTCGAGCGCGCAAACTTGATGGTGAACGCCGGATAGGCCGGATCGTCTGTCTCGTACGCGATGACGAAACCATCCGGCCCCTTGCAGACCGACGTGTTGAAGACCCCCTCGTTCTCGCCCTCCAGAACGAGCGACGACTCCCACTTGCTCAGGTCTGACGAGTGGAATGCGGTCACGTTGCGCCACTGGCCGTCCTCCCACTTCGAGGCAAAGACATACAATCTGCCGTCGTGCACCAGCGCCGACGCCAGCCCGTAGCCCTCGCCGCACCGTCCGATCTCCTTGCCGCTCTCAACATCCTTGAGCCTGAGGTAGTAGTCCTTCACCGTACCGCCGGATGCGGGTCGAACGGACTCCAGCAGGCAGAGGCGTCCCTTCCATTCGACGGGCGTCACCTCGCACATGTCCTTGCTTACGAGCCGACGCTCAGTGAGCCTCGACGGACGGGCAAGTGAGGGTGGGGCGACCGACTGGAAGATGTCGGCCGGCCAGTGACCGAGCCTGGTCATCTCCCTAAGCGTTTCCTGCTGGTACTGCACGTAGGCTCTGACATCGCCCTTGACGGTGTATTCGATGTCGCCGGCAGTCTCCGGATGCACCTTCACGCCGAAGACCTTGTAGCCCATGAGAGCCGAGTCTTCCAGGTCCACGTGCAGGAGGCGTCCTTCCTCCATGCTTTGGATGATGCCGTCGGAAGGCGTCCCGACCGGTTGCGAGAAGTTGAGCACGATCAGCCGGCAGCCCTTGATGGCCACCCGCGTGAACGACTTCATACCGTAGTTGCTCACCTTGAGCGCGCACTGCGGGGAGACGAGGGTGCAGTCCTCGAACACGGCGTCGGGCTTCTCGGGCATGGACGAGTTCTCGCAGCGGACGTACGCGGCGGTGGTATCTCCCCACCAGTCGACGGCATAAAGGTGGCAGCGCCGGAAGGTGATCGGCTCAGCCGGTCGGGACAGGCAGCTCGCCACTCCGCCGCCGAATGCCCGCCCGATGCTGACACAGTCCTCGACGATGACGCTGAAAGGCTTGACCTGATCGGTGCAGTCGAAGAAGAGGCCGCCATCGCCGCCGGTCGCATACAGGCTTTTGAGATGCCAGCGATCCCAGCCGATGGCGGAGAAAGTGGACTCGGTATGCTCCGGCGACCATCCCTTGGAGTACGCCCGCACGTTGCCCCACCAGTCATAGCTCTTGAAGCCCTGCTGGCCCGGATCGCTTGAGTCGAGCACGACCCAGCCGGTCGTACCGGAGCCCAGCCGTCCGTCGGTGTCCCCGATCAGTTCGTTGTAGCGTCCCACCACACCCTTCTGCGATGGGAACAGGTTCGCCTCCATGTACGTATCGGGGCGGACGATGATGCGGTGTCCGCCGGAGTCGTCCGGAAGTGCGCTGAGTGCGGTCTGGACGTTGTTGAAGGCGTGGGCCCACGATGAGCCGTCGGTGTTGTCACCGAGCTTGGAGACGTAGAGCGTTACGGGCCGAGCGGCAGCAGGGGTCATCATGGCGGAAACGGCAATCACGATCAGTCCAACGTACAGCGGGTTCATTCATCTCTCCTTCAACTCTCGCAGCGAATGCTTGCCCCATTATACCAGAAGATCCAGCAGCCAGAGCCGCTGAAGACTCATGGACGCCCGGAGCGTACCCGATGGCAAGCGTCCGACCCGACAACAGAGTGCTCCTCCCGGCGTGAAACAGGGAATGCCATCGATCGCGTAGAAGACCCATGGTGAGTCCGGAGACACCATGCTATTCGCGTAGCGCGGACCGGATCAGCCTTGCGGGATGGAGGATGATACTATGGGATGGATATGGACCTCGGTCGTCATTGTGACGGTGCTTGCCGTGTCGAACTGCCCGGCGGCGAGCACTCCCGCGCCTATTAGCAAGGAGGCGGCGATGGCGCAGCCCGAGCGACACGATATCGTCAAAGATCATCTTTGGATATGGGCGCATGACGCCGCATTCTACGGTTCCGGTTCCGGATTGCCGGAAGTCGCCCACATTACGCCGATAGAGGGGGCATTCTTCATGGGCATTCCCAACGTGATGTTCATTCGCTATCAGGGCATACCTGAGCCACCGTTCGAGCAGTACACTGTTCCTTTTCGCTCATTGCGGTCATTCGAGTGGTCGCTTCTAAATAACAGCAACGAGATGAGTCACCTGGGGAATGAGCAGGAGCACGTGTATCGACTCGCCGCGAAGCGTCCGAACATGACGGGAGTTGTCATGGACGACTTCATCATGAGGCCGGGCGGTGAGGCGACTGCGGGTCCTTGGCTTGCGGACAACAATCCCAGGTTTCCCGTGGTACTCAGCCTCACACTACCAGAGCCCTGCCGCGTGACATCCATCGAACTGACGCAAACCTCATGGCCGTCAGGTGACTACAGGACCGGGCGTTTCGAGGTGGAGGCGTCGTCGGACGGCAGTCTATGGAAACAGGTGTTCAAAGGTGAGATGCCGAACACCCCCGGCGCCCGGGTCAGTATCCCACTCGGAGACATGATGCTTAGCAGTGTGAGAATAAGTGTGCTGAGCACGCACGACAAATCAGGTTCTTTGAGCTGCGGCCTGGGATCGGTCCGTCTCCTTGACGGAGACTCACCCGTTCCCGTACACGACGCCATAGTGTCGGCGACATCGGAGTTCCCTACGCACGAATCCATCTGTCTGACACTGGAGCCCGGTGAGAAGCGAACCATACTGCCGAAGCTGATGCTGACCCCGGAGGAGTTGGGGAAGGCCCGGAAACGGCTCGACAACATCGATGGGCGACGGCTGGATCTCTCTGTGGTCGTCTATACGCACCAGATGGAAGCCAGTCTGGCTCAAGTGCTGGATGCCTGTGACGTCATACTGCTCTGGACCTGGCGTCCGGAGGACATCAAGAACATGCCGGAGAATCTGGCCAAAGCGCGGAGGTTGTTCCCCGGCAAGAGGATCAGGCTCGGATGCTACATGTGGGACTTCAGCGTTGGCAAACCATTGTCCATGGAACTCATGAAGTGGCAGTGCGATTTCGCGCTTCGGAGCCTCAGGGCGGGGGAGATCGAGGGGATAATCTTCCTCGGGACCAATATCTGTGACCTCGGCATCGACACGGTCGAGTGGACCCGCGAGTGGGTCCTACGTGTGGGCGAGACTCCGCTGGAGGACTGGTAGCATTATGAAGACAGCACTTATCTTGATCGCCATGACAACGCTTGCGGCTATGGCCTGCAATGCAGGAGAGTGGGTAGGTAGCATGAACAAGGACAACGACATCCGCTTGCAGTCGGAACTGGTGGGCAAGCCGGTAGACATCGCGCCGTGGACCTACATCTGGCGTGCCGATCGTGCGGTCCAGGAGAAGCCGGAAGCGTATTTCATCCCGCGTCGCCTCGACCGGCTGGACAAGGTGTACCGGACGGCCTTCGATGCGCTACCTGAGCAAGAGTTGAAGAGCATATTCTACGACATGCCTGACCTGCTGAAACCGCTGCTCCCGAAACCGAAGGGCCGGCTAAGGGCAGGGCTGCTTTGGACCGGAGGATTGGTGGACTATGAGGTGGAACTGCATTGGCCCGCCGGTGCGATCCCTTCGCCGGATGCAGTGGAGGTCAGGGCCTATCCCACTTCGTTCGGCTGGTTTGGGTGGACCGTGGACAAAGTACTCAGTGGTCCGCAGATATCAGAGGACGGGCGTACCTGGACGTACAAGAGCGATCCTACCGCGAAAATGGACTCGTCGTACAGCACCCGGGTTCCTGCGGCTACGGAGATGGTGGCGGTGTTCTGCGAAGAGGATAAGTCCGGTGTTGAGCCTGCTGTGCCGAGTATCCGTATCGCCGGCCCGAGCATGGGCGTATGGAAACGGATGGACATAGAGATCGAATGGGGTTTCGAGACCGGGAAGAAGAAGGACTTCAGCGGCGGGCTCGAGCCCTACATGGCGATGGTCGGCCCCGTGACCCCCTTGACCAATGCTCGACAAGGCATCGTCGTACCGCTACTGTATGCTCCCGACGCCCGCCCGGGTTTGGACAGCCGGATCACCGTCCGGAGTGGGAAGTCCGGTTTCACGTTTCGCATCAGCGATCTGGAGAACGGGCCGATTCTGATACCGGAGCATGGTGTGTTCGTGACGAAAGCCGGCAGCGGGCAAACCGCACAGAAGTTCATTAAAGAATTGGCGGTGAGGAACCTCAAGAGCGTTAGCCAAATGACCCGCGAGCATCGTGAGGCTTCCTCGTGGGACGAGCTTATGCAGGAGGTCAGGCTGTGGACGTGCCCGGAGGGAACGGCCGTGCCGCGGTTTCCGAAAGTGGACGAGCCTGCCATGCTGGTGCAGCTGCCTGACGAACGCTGGACGGACGCGTGGCGGGCAGCCTCGTTCCAGTTGACAGGCAAGCATATGTGGGGAGGGCTGGCGTTCGAGGTGGGACGCGTCGCCCATGAGATGGATATGATAGGCCTGCATGAAGAAGCGGATAAAGTATATGAGCATTTCCTGAAGGCCCCGGGGGCGAAGTCCGACGGCGATTACTCGGATGGTGATGGGGCACTGGAGTGGGCGACGGCCATGAGACACGACATGGGCTACAGCCACGATGGGACGCACGCCTCGACGGGCAGACTCCTGTTCGCCATGGCCGAGCGCTATTTCCTGACGGGTGATAAGGAGTGGTTTGGGCGGAACCGAGCCCGGCTTCAGGCGGCGGCTGATTGGATTATCCGGCAGCGGACACTCTACATGAAGGATGTTCCCAACCGGCAGGATCTCTTCGTCGCCGGTCTGATGCCGCCGCAGATGCTCGGCGATTATGCCCTTCCGACGTGCGACTGGCATTGGTACTACGTAGACAATGCCTTATCTCTGCAGGGCCTACAGCGCTTCGCTGACGCGTTGACGCAGTTCGATCCGAGAGCAGGCCGGAAGTACCGCACACAGGCGGAGGCGTTTCGTAAGGACCTTCGCCGGGCGGTGGAGCAGGAAGCGACGCTTGCGCCGGTGCGGCTCGGGCGTGACGGCATGTACCACAGTTATATCCCGAGAATGGCGTATGCCCGGGGACTGACCGGCCCGGAGTTGGGCGCTCCCCAGTTTCCGGATTGCGACAAGTTCATCGGGGCACTGCCACTGGCTGAACCATTCGCGGCACTCGATGCCGGCGACTTCCGCATGGTCGATACTCTGGATCTGATGGAAGAGATGGGAACGTCGGTCGAGGCCGTGCGGGAGAAGGAAGAAGCTCGGAGGCAGAAGGGCCTTTCCGCGGACGACGCCTGGTTCTGGAACTGTTTCGTGATCTTACCTAAGGCCTCACACAATGCCAATATCTACCTGCTGCAGGACGATGTGCCGAACTTCCTGCGGTTCTGGATGAACTCCTATGCGTCGGTGGTGGGCGCAGATGGCAAGCTGTGGGAACACTGGCACTTGGGCGGCTACGGGGTGTGTGAAGCTCCCGACAACGGGACGGCGGGCTGGTTCATGGAGAATTTCCGCAACCTGCTCGTCATGGAGGAGGGCCGGTCACTGTGGATAGCGCGCGCCACACCCCGGTCCTGGCTGGAGCAGGGTAAGAGGATTGCCGTAGAGAACGCCCCGACCTACTTTGGAACTCTGGCGTATGAGATCATCTCGGACGCGGACAACGGAAAGATCACTGCCACCATCGAGATACCGACTCGCAGTCCAGCCAAGACCATCATTCTGCGATTCCGTCACCCCCAGGCGAAGTCGATTAGGAGTGTGACGGTCAACGGCCGGCCGTGGAAAGGATTCAACCCGGGCAAGGAGATCATCGAACTGAAGGGATTGGCTGGGAAGGCGGTCGTCGTCGCCGGCTATGGACCCTGAATTCGAGGATGCGACGCTGCCTGCCGGATAGCATCGAGGACCTGGCAATTATACCTGATTTGCGCCGACGGTATTGACAGGAGGGCTTTATGCCAATATGATGAATACCAGGAGGCTTGTTGACTAGCCCCTGTTTCACCTGCAGTACTTGCGCACCATATCAGCCGAAATCGGCGAGAGGACATTCAACATGAAGAAAACCGTCGTTCTGCTAATCACGCTTGTTGCGATCTGCTCGCTTGCAGGCATAGCTTCCGCTTCGAACGTAGTATTCTACCTCGATGAGAACGGAACACCCTATGGCTATCAGCGTGCGGATGCGTATGACGTCAGATCAGCGCTCAATCTGTTGCCGACCGCTCCAACACTGGAGGAAGCAGGAATCGTGCTGACAAGCGCCGTTCCGGTCGGAACGGTGGTCGCCGATTTCGGCTTTGAGGAGGATACGGCAGTCGTCGCCTTCTCCGCGGACATCGTGGTAGGTCTGAGCGAGGCTCGCCTGGCGGCAATCTTCGATCAGGTGAGGAATACTCTGCGCCAGTTCGGGGTCGATCAGAGCATCAAGATGCTCGCCGATGGAAAGGCGTTGTCCGACTACCTGCCGCCCACCCCGGTAGCTCCACAATCCATGGACATGGAGCTTGCTCCACCTCTGGTCGGCGTGAACAACCTGGCCGGCAGGATGATCACACTCTCACCGGGTCACGGCAAGCGATGGAACGGCAGCAGTTGGTCCACGGCTCGGCCGGTCTACTGCTCTCCCCTGAATCAGGAAGACTACCACAACCTGGAGAATGCTCAGTATCTGGAAACGTACCTGGCTCAGGACGGCGCGACTGTGAAGATGATGCGCTGTACGGATAAGAACTATGGGGCTTCACCCTGGGCAGGCGGTGAGCAGTGGTGGCGCATGGGCGCGTGCTACTGGTTGCAGCACTTGGGCTATCCAGGATGGGTGTATGGTCCGGGAGGAACGAATCTCGGCGAAGGAGGATCAGACGATACCAACGAGATCCAGTCGCGGCCGCTTTCCTCCGACTATGACGGTTCGGATATCTACATATCCCTGCACACCAACGGTTCGGCAGGCGACTGTGGAGGATTGAGCTGCCCGACCGGGACTTGCACGTACTATGACGCAGGGACCGAGCATGGCCCCTGGGGAGCCGTCAGCCAGGACCTTGCGACCGACGTGAACAATGCCATGATCGAGGCGATCCGAAACCGGTACCCGGACGCAGGCTGGTCCAACAGGGGCGTGCTTGATTCTAGCGGAGGCTTTGGCGAGATCAGGATTCCTGACCGAGCGGCCATCCTGATCGAGTTGGCATTCCACGACTCCTGCGACATGGATGCGCTCAAACTTCGGGACAACTTCTTCCGCTCGACCACCATGTGGGCGGTCTACAAGGGCACGTGTGACTACTTCGGGACGACGCCGACCTGGGACTACTACTCCGATGAGTTCGTCAGCCATGACATTCCCGCCGCCATGACGGTTGGTGAACGCTATACGGTCCATGTCACCATGAGAAACAGGGGCGTGCTCTGGAATGACGCCGCGGGATTCCATCTCGGTGCGGTCGGTGACTCCGATCCGTGTACGACAACTACCCGGCAGCCGATCAGCGGCGAGGTGAATCCTGGCTCGGAATACACGTTCACATTCCAGCTTAGAGCGCCACTGGCCACGGGAACTTACACTACGGACTGGCAGATGGTCAGGGACGGCTTTCAGTGGTTTGGCCCGACCGTTTCGCAGACCATCGAAGTCACCGGCATCCCCGACACCGAACCACCGACTGTCCCCACTGGTTTGACGGCTACCCCGGAGAACGAGATACGCGTCAACCTGTCCTGGACTGCCTCGACCGACGACCGAGTGGTCATCGGCTACAAGATCTACCGCGATAACGTCCAGATCGGCACCAGCGCGACGACCTCCTACTCTGATCTGACTTGTCAGCCGAGCACTGCCTACACATACGAGGTCAGCGCCTACGATGACTTCTTCAATGAATCAGGTAGAAGTCTCCCCGCCCTGGCTACTACTCCGGTTCCCTCGCCGCCAACCGTTCCGCAGAACCTGCATGGTACCGGCTCAACAACCAGCACCATCTCGATGGCGTGGGACGCCTCCACTGACAACGTGGCGGTCGTCGGCTACAGGGTCTATCGCAACGGTATCCAGGTGGGCACGACGGCAGGGACCACTTACACGGATACGGGCCTGAACTACACCACGTCGTATACCTACGAGGTCGATGCTTACGATGCCGTGCCCAGCTACTCGGCCAAGAGCACACCGGCCGTGCTGAGCACCCAGACACCTTCTTTCTACACATGGACACGCACGACGAGCAATGGCGACTGCTACATCCGAAGTGGCGCCACCGGTACCACAGGCGACAACGCCGGCATACAGGCGGGCTGGAGTACGTCCACTGCTATAGCCGCTCGTCGCGGTCTCGTGCAGTGGAATATGACTGGCGCTCCGGCTCAGGCCGCGATCGTCAATGCCGGGAACAGTGTTCGGGTCAAGATGTACTGCTATCTTCGCTCATCCAACTCGGCGAGGAACATAGACCTGCGTAAGGTCAATGCGAACTGGACTGAGGGAACTGCGACTTGGGCCAACATGAGCGCGAACTACTCCGGGGTGTTTGCCACCACTCCCGTCGGCGCTGTGGGGGACTACACGTGGTCGTGGAACGGATTCAACGCCGGCTTACCAGAGCAGAGTCGAGGCGTTCAGGTCTACAACCAGGCGGAGACTGAGGGCTCTATGGTCAAGATATTCAATGATTTGGAGAATTTTGGCGGCACCGGCGGCGCAACTCTCCCGAGGTTGGAGGTCGACTACTACGACATCGTCGCGCCCACTAGCTGCACCATCAGCATCAACGGCGGAGCGGCGTACACCTCCGGCGCCGCGGTCACTCTGACTCTGTCGGCGGCGGACTTCCCGAGCGGCATGTCCCAGATGCAGTTCAGCAACGATGGTACCAACTACTCGGCCCCGGAGACGTATGCGACCGGCAAGAGTTATACGCTTCCCGAGGGCGATGGGCTGAAGACCGTGTATGTGAAGTACAAGGACGTATCGGGCAACTGGTCCGCCCCCGTTTCCGATACCATAACAGTCGATACGTCTCCCCCGACGGGAACGATTGAGATCAATGACGGCGCGCCTTATGCGGCCTCGAGCACTGTGACGCTGAGCTTGTCTTCCACGGATTCCGCGCAGATGCAGTTCAACAATGAGGGCGGCGCATGGAGTGGCTGGGAGGCTTACGCGGCGAGCAGGAGTTGGTCCCTAAGCGCGGGCGCCGGCGACAAGACCGTGTACGCGCAGCTCAAAGATGCGGCCGGCAACGTCACAACCGAGCCGATAAGCGCCGACATCAGGGTAGTCGCGGATACCGGCACTATCCCGGCCGCAAAGGCGCTGGACAACGCCGGTGACAAGGAAGTAGCGCTCTTGAACAAGGCCGTTACTGCGGACTTCGGTGGTCACTTGTACATCCAGGAGCCTGGAGACGGATTCTCCGGAATCAGAGTAGACAAGGGCGGATTCGCGCAGGGCAGCTTCGTCAACGTGGCGGGGGTCATGAACCTGCTGAACGGCGAGCGAATCATCCAGAACGCGTCCGTGACCGCCGGAGTTGTCGGAGTAATGCCTCAACCGGTGCTCCTCTTGAATAAGAACCTCGGCGGCGCGAGTCTGAACGCGTACACGCCCGGCATAGCCGGACTGTATGGTCTGAACAACATCGGACTGCTCGTGACCGTCACGGGCAGACTGACCAAGACCGAGAGCGGTTTCTGGTTCGTGGACGACGGATCAGCCATGCCATACGATGCGGTGATCGTCGGGATACCTGTGGACGTATCACTCCTGAGTGCATCGAAGAAGGCTGAACTCGCGAGCCTGGATAACGTGGTTGTCACCGGCATCTGCCAGGTCGGTACGGTGAACGGTCTGCAGGCGCCGGTAGCCAAGCTGAGAGGCGACGGGGACATAGTCTACTACCGGTAAACCTCGGCTCAACCGACTAACGACAAATGCCGCCTGGTGAAAACCAGGCGGCATTTTCTTGCGCGCCACGCCCGGCGGCGATTCGGCGGACTCCTGGTTGTGGAATCATCGCACCTCATCCGCCGGAGAACTCGGCGTGGCTGTTCGTGCCTCGCTATGCACTGAGAGGCCGAGTGTGCCGCCCACTTGCAGCACCCCGCGCCATTCAGTCACGCCACCCTCGGCCTTTTCGGCACGGAATCCCTTCGGGAGCGCGAGATAGCGCAGCCCCTTGCCGGTGATCATGACGCCGTCGCCTCTGGGGTCGAAGCTCACGTCGATACGGGATCCGCGGACACTGAGATTGCTCACACCCGAGGCGTTCGGCAGGCGGACAAGAACCGGCGCGCCGTCCCCGTACATGATGCCGTTGTGCCACAGTGAGGCGTCGATGATGCTCGCTGCCCCAAAGATCGATGGAGCGACGCCTATCGGGCGCGGCGGGTACGCGTCCTGGTTGTACCATTCGGAGAACTCCCCGGCGGCGACGATGTCGCGCATGATCGACTCGGCGTACTGGGCCGTCTCCTGCACGAGACCATACTGCCATGCGCCTCTCAGGGTGTAGCTCATGCTCGGATGTTTGCTGAGATTCCAGATCATGAACGGCGTCTCCGAGCTGAGGCTCGACTTGAAGAGCTTGACCAGGCTGTCCTTCTCGGGCTGTTGAAGGATGCCTATGGGCAGCACGATGGCTGGGACTGACCACGCGTTGTCAGGCGCGGCCCGCTGCTTCGTCTGATCATCGTAGATGCGATAGACCGGACCTCCCGGCGTCTCCCAGAACCATTGCCGGAACTTGCCCGCAAGCTCCACAGTCTGCGCCTGCCAGTACTTGGACTCCTGGGGCATTCCCAGAGCATCCGTGATGTAACCGGCATACCGCATGTCCATGAGGTCGTGAACGACGAACTCGATGTCTTTCATCCCGGGCGAGGTGAGGCCCTTGAAGATCCAGCGGGGATCGTCGATCTTCCACTGAAGCAGGCGCTTGATGGCCGGGTAGCATTTCCGCAGGCGCTCCTTGTCCGGAGTCTCCGAGTACAGCGTCCAGGCCACCTGTGCATGGCGCGACGGGAGTCCCTCTCCTCCCATAGTCCCGTTTGCGTCCACCAGTGACATCATGCCCTCGAACGCCCGCCAAGTCGTCTCGGAATCGATGCAGGCGTAGAACAGCATGGCGATCATGCTTTCCCACTGAGCGGAGGCGCGTGACTTGGGGTGACCCTCGGCCCAGAGCGAGGGCTTGCCGGCTGCCAACTGCGGGTACGGATAGCCATTCTCGGGCATCGGCGGCAGGACATTCGCCGCCAGAAAGACCCATGCGCGGTAGTAGGTGCGCCTGATCTGCTCGGGAGTGACGCCTCGGTACTTCATGAGATGCAGATCGAAGTCCGCCGGACGCGGCGCGCGGCTGAGCATCGTGTTCCAGGTCGCCTCCCGTTCCTGCAGGGATTTCTTGAGAGCAGGGACCTCCGCCATTCCCGCCGCCTGCGAGACCAGATCCGCAGTCGCTCCGGTACCAGGGGCAAATCGCGCGACAACGGCGATATCGTCGCCGGACTTCACTCCGTCGAGGGCCAGCGCCCACGTGCCCTCGGCGACATCAGGGCTGAGGTCGCCGGTCAGTGCCTTCACAGGTGAAGTCGCCGCCCCCAGCCATCTCGCAGGTCTGTTCAACGCAATCACGGCGCGCAGTCGCTCGGACGCGAGTACCAATGCCTGACGTTTGCCATCCCATCGAACGCTGCCGTCCGGGAAGCAGCCTCGCAGGATAAGCGACGTGGAGGACGCCCGGCTGATGTGGATCATCTGCGCGACGGTCGATTCGTCGGGGAAGAATGTCGTGGTCTGCAGATCGAGCCGTATCTCGGGGCACTCGGCCTCGCAGACGATCTCATGCGGCGCCCAGACGGTGCGCTTCAGTGACAGCGTGGGGAAGTCGCTGCTCAAACCGACCCACCGGAGTGTCGAGCAGTCGATGCTCGCGCCGGGCTCTCCAACCACGAAGAGCTTAACGGCTAGCTTCTTCTTCCCGTGCCAGCCGGTGACGGCGCGCACATCGGCCGCGAAATCTCCGGAGTCCGCGGTGTCGCCTTTCAGGTACGTATCGGCGGCTTGCGTACCATCGCTCACCTTGAGCGCCCATCGCGATCCGTCATGGCTTTGGACACTGAACAGGAGATACGGAGTCTCATCCAGATCAACCGTAAGTGTCCCCGCAACGTGTCCGAAACTCCGGCCACTGAGGGTCACGTGAACCCCGGACTCGGCGAAATCGGCGCTGACATCCTGGTTGTGCCAGGCAATCGGCTTGCCTCTCAGCAGATCGATCGATCTCCCAACGATCCCTGTGGAAGAATCGACCCCTTTCCTTGAGGGCTGCCATGACCAGAACATCGGCAGCTTCACCGGCTCATCTCCGCCGACCCAATAGGCAAGGTTCACGGGCAGCGCGGGTCCGAATCCCTCGGCAATCGGCGATTTCATGGGGAGGAAGTCATATCCCCCGGCGGGATTGATGACCAGTCGGCTCTGCGGAATGCTGAGCCATCGAGGCCCGTTGATCGATTCCCGCAGCATCCGACAATCGATCTTCTGCGGCGAACCTGCAACGGAAGGCATGCTAAAGATGAGAAGGGCAGCGGCGGCGAGGAGTGCGCATTTGATGACCATTATTCTTGTTTGACTCCCATGGATGACTCACTGTGCGTTTCTTCGCGATTGGCTGCACTTCCTCTTCCACGTCGGGCTGGGGTACTTTGCCCTTGAGAAAGTGCGATCCCCTGACGACTCCCGTCGTCAGGGGATCGTGCTTTGCCATCCGCTCTCGGGCTTGTCGGCAAAAGTCTTTTCGGAAAGAGTTCACGATCAAGGATAGTGGTTGTCATTCTGAGCGAAGTGAAGAATCTGGCCGAGCGCAGACAGATTCTTCACTTCGCTCAGAATGACATCCGCGAAGCGAAAGTATCAATGATCGTGAGTTTTTTTTCGCAAAGTGTTGACAAACCGGACAAGATGGGGTATAACTATACCATACCCCGGTAGGGTATGGAGGATCATGTCATGTCAGAGAAGGACGAGTTGTTGGCGCGATTGCGCAAAGTCGAAGGCCAGATAAGAGGCCTTCAGAAGATGATCGAAGAGGAACGCGCATGTTCCGACGTGATCACACAGGTTGTTGCCGCGAGCAAAGCATTGGACAAGGTCGGATTCATGGTGGTGAGTCACAGCGTGCAGGATTGCGCGACTCGGAGCATGGCGACGGGCGAGGAACCGACCGCCGCTCTGGGCGATGCCATCAAGACGCTGATCGATCTCGCCAAGCGGGGACTATAGCAGGGGGTGTCTCGATGTTCAACAAGCATCTCATTCTCATATCGGCGCTGGCAATCCTGAGCGCGTCAGGGTTCGCCGATACTACCGGGCCGCTCGATCTGCAGGAGGTCTGCAGGATGGCGGCTCAGACGAATCCTGCCTTGGCAGGCGCCCGTGCGAATGTGGAGCTGTCCGCTGCAGCCGCTAAGAAGGCGCGCGGAGTGATGCGGCCGTCGGTGTCGGTCAGCAGCGGGTACCAGTACGTGAGCAAGGAGACGGTGTTCGGCAGCACGCCGATTCTCGAGCAGAACACCGTCGTCAACAGGGTCGAACTCATGCAGCCGATCTTCACCGGTGGGGCACAGCAAGCAGCAGCCCGCTCCGCCGAACAGGGATTGTATGCCGCCAGGAGTAACCAGTCGGTGGTCAAGAGTCAGGTCGTGACGGGCGCCGCCGCGGCCTACTTCCGGGCAAAGCAGGCCAGGGAAGCGATCAAGGTGGCGGAGAGCAGCATCAAGTACCTGGAGTCGAGCTACGATGCCGCCCGAAAGATGCACGTCGAAGGTGTCGTGACCAATTCGGATGTGCTTCGCTCGGAGGTAGCGCTTACAACGGCGAAAGACCGGCTGATCCGGTCGCAGAATGACTACGCCACGGCCCTCGCCGCGCTCAAAACGGCCATCGGGCTGCCGCAATCGGCAGCGATAGAACTCAGTACCGACTCGCCCGACGCGGCGCTTCGAGGCATCGACGCTCTCCCCGCTCGTCGCCGGCCGGAGGTCGAAGCAGCGGAGTACTCAGTGAAGGCGGTGGGTGAGCAACTGCGAGCTGCTCGGGCGGCAAGACAGCCGCAAGTGGGGCTGGTGGCCGACTTCCAGAACCAACCCACGGGCGCGGAGTTCCCCCGTCTTTCGAACACTTTCGGAATAGGTGTCGTGGCGAGAATCAATATCCTGGACGGCGGTCAGATCAAGGCGGGCGAACACGAGGCGCAGGCCTCGGTAGACCGAGCCAGGGCCGATCTGATGAGCGTGACTCAGTCAACCGAGTTCCAACTCGAGTCGGCGAGACTCACGGCAAACTCCGCCAGAGAAAGAGTGAACGCGTTGGCCACACAGGTCAAGTCAGCCGAGGACAGCCTCCGCGTCGTCCAGGCCGGGTACACGGAAGGCATCAACGTGATGACCGACGTTCTGTCCGTCGAATCCATGGTTACGGCGGCCAAGGTCTCCGTGCTCGCCGCGGAGTACGACCTCAAGATCGCCGAATTGAACCTGCTCCTCGCGTTGGGGCAGACCGACATCCTGAATCGAGTTCAGGATGACAGAATAGGAGGAATATTATGACTATCAACCGCATGCTGAGGCTTATCGCCGGTTCGTTCATCATACTGAGCGTTGCGCTCGCCTACTTCGTGAACATGAAGTGGCTCTTCTTCACCGCATTTGTCGGGGTCAACCTGGTGCAGTCCGCCTTCACTGACTGGTGCCCCATGATCACCTTACTCCGCAAGCTTGGCGCGCGGGAAGGATAGGATTGGAGGTCCGATGATGGGCAAGAGACAGAAGACTATCGGAATCGCCTTGGCGGTTGTCGCATGCCTGGTCGCGGTACTGTGGATGATGACGCGCAGGGGTGGGGGCGTGGAGAACGCGTCTGAGAGCACTGAGCGACCTGTGAAAGTGGCGGCCATCGTGGTCACGTCGCGTCCGATCGCCGACGAGGCATCGGCTTCCGGGACGATCAGGCCTCTCCAGGATGCGCAGTTGGCGGCCAAGATCATGAGCACCGTGACCGAGGTCTACGTCAAGGAAGGCGACCACGTCCGCAAGGGGCAGGTGCTCGTCCGCCTGGAAGCGAGAGACCTCTCGACTCAGGTGTCATCCGCGAGTGCCGCAGTCAACTCGGCGCAGTCGATGAGCAGGAAGGCTCAGGCCGCGATCGAGCTTCAGGCTGCTCAGACCAGCGCGAGCATAGCCAGCGCTCAGGCTACCTTGGAGATGGCCCGCCAGCAGTTGTCATCTGCCAAGGAGGGCCCGCGCAAACAGGAGAAGACCCAGGCCGACCTCGCCGTCGTACAGGCGGAAGCGCAGTACAATCACGCGCAGACCGAGCTTGGGCGCATGACCAGGCTCTATGAGCAGGACGTGATCCCCAAGCAGCGGCTCGATTCGACACAGACGCAGTTCGAGGTCGCGAAGGCCCAACTCGGAATAGCGAGACAGCAGGCGGAGATGTCCCGGGAAGGTGGACGCAGCCAGGATGTGCAGGCCGCGCAGGAGCGGGTCAGACAGGCGGAGGAGGCTCTGCGTCTGGCGAAGGCTTCTGCGGTGCAGAACAAAATGGCGAAGCGCGACGCTCAGGCATCCGCCGCCATGGTCTCCCAGGCGCGGGCAGGTGAGTCCGCGGCCAGAGTGCAACTGGGTTACGCCACGATCGTTGCCCCGTTCTCAGGAGTCGTCGCCGCTCGATTTGTGGACAAAGGAGATATGGTCTCGCCCAGCGTTCCCGTGATGATGATCGAGGATGATTCTCTGTACAGACTGGAAGCGACCGTGGCCGCCAGGGACATCGGTGTGGTATTCAAAGGCATGACCGTCGGCCTGGAGTTGGGGACCGCCAAGCGACTCGGCCGGGGCCGGGTCAGCGTCCTGTCGCCATCCGGTGATCCTGCCTCCCGCAAGTTCCTGGTGAAGGTCGATATCCCCGATTCGATGCCGGCACTGACGGGTGACTTCGGCCGAATGTCGTTCGCGAGGGGCCATACGCAGGGGGTCGTGTGCCTCAGACCGCAGTCCACGATGAGGGCGGCATCCTGAACGTCTATGTCGTCGGTCCGAACAATCGCGCCGACATGCGGATAGTGCGCACAGGTCGAACCACAAGCGAGGGTGTCGAGGTGATCACGGGCCTCAAGTCGGGCGACAGAGTCATCGTCGCCGCCTCTTCCTCGCTGCACGATGATGCTCCCGTTGAGATCATGGGGAGGTAGGCTGTAATGAGACACTTGGGACTTGCCGGACGAATCGCATCGTATTTCATAGACTCGAAGCTCACGGTGCTGGTGATCGTCTCTTCGGTGCTGCTCGGCATATTTGCCGTCATCGTCACGCCTCGCGAGGAGGAGCCTCAGATCATAGTGCCGATGATCGACGTCTTCGTGGAGATGCCCGGTGCAGGCTCGGTCGAGGTCGAGCAGCGCGTCACGACGCCCATGGAGAAGCTGATCAATGAGATCCCCGGCGTCGAGTACGTCTACACGACAAGCAGCCCCGGAGTCTCGATGGCGGTTGTCAGGTTCTACGTGGGCCAGAACATCGAAGACAGCATCGTCAAGGTCTACAACAAGCTCTATTCGAACTTCGACAAGATCCCTTCAGGCGCGAGCAAGCCGATCATCAAGCCGAGATCGATCGATGATGTGCCTATTCTGGCACTGACCTTCTGGGGCAAAGGTTATGACAGCTACACGCTCCGCCAGTTGACCGCGAGGGTCGATGACCAGATCAAGACGGTCAAAGACGTCTCCGAGACTACGATCATCGGAGGCCGCAAGCGCCAGATCAAGGTCACGCTCGATTCGGCGAGGCTTTCGGCCTTCAACGTCGGTCCCGGCCAGGTGCAGCAGGCCGTCTCAGGGTCGAACAAGAACATCGCGGCCGGTTCGCTGGACAAGAACAACAGCGCCATGCTCATGGAATCCGGCGAGTTCCTGGGGACCGCGGAAGATGTGAAGCGAGTCGTCGTGTCCGCGCAGTCCGGCAGGCCGGTCTTCCTGGAGGATGTCGCTGAGGTGGAAGACGGGCCGGAGGATCCCTGACAACTACGTCGGTTTCTCCTTCGGCAAGAACGAGCATGGCCGCAATGAACAGGTGTTGGCGGGGCACTACCATGCCGTGACCCTTGCAGTCGCCAAGCGCAAGGGCAAGAATGCCATCCACGTGTCCGATGCGGTGCTCGCGAAGGTGGACTCCCTGAAGGGCAAGCTCATCCCGTCGGATGTGCATTACACCATCACTCGCAACTACGGTGAGACGGCGAACGAGAAGTCGAACGAGCTGCTGCTGCACATGATGATAGCCGTCGTTTCGGTGACGCTGTTGATCGCGTTTACGCTGGGCAAGCGGGAGTCTCTCGTCGTGGCGATCGCCGTGCCGGTCACCCTGGCGCTCACGATCCTCGTTTTCTACCTGTACGGCTACACGCTGAACAGGATCACTCTCTTTGCGCTCATATTCTCGATCGGCATCCTGGTGGATGACGCGATCGTGGTCGTCGAGAACATCGTGCGCCACTTCCGGATGCCTGATAACAGAGGGCGCAACCTGATGGAAGTCGCGGCCGAAGCCGTGGACGAGGTCGGCAATCCGACGATACTCGCGACCTTCGCGGTCATCGCGGCGATCCTGCCTCTCGCATTCGTGGGAGGCCTGATGGGTCCGTATATGCTCCCGATACCGATCGGCGCGACTGCTGCGATGCTCTTCTCGCTCATCATTGCCTTTGTGATCTCTCCGTGGGCGGCATATAGGATACTCAAAGGCGAGGCGACCGGACGTTGTACTCACAATTCTGACGAGGATGCAGCCGGGAAGGAAAACTGGACCATCGCTTTCTATCGAAAGCTGATGAATCCACTCATTGCCAGCAGGACAAAGCGCCTGACGTTTCTGGTGGTCATTGGAGTGCTTTTTGGCGGTGCATTGGCGCTGCTGCCTCTGAAGCTGGTGACGGTCAAGATGCTGCCGTTCGACAACAAGAGCGAGTTCCAGGTCGTGATCGACATGCCGGAGGGCACTCCTCTCGAGCAGACCGCGGCCGTCACGAAGGCTATGGCGGACTATCTCAGGAGCGTTCCCGAAGTGACCGACGTGGTGAGCTACGTCGGAACGGCCGGTCCGTACAACTTCAACGGCCTGGTGCGGCACTACTTCCTCAGGCGCGGCTCCAACGTGTCCGACATACAGGTCAACCTCGTCGGCAAGCATGAGAGGAAGCGTCAGAGTCATGCAATCGCCAAGGCAGTGAGGCCGCGAATCCATCAGATAGCGGCTCAATACGGCGCAAACGCCAAGGTCGCGGAGGTTCCGCCGGGGCCTCCGGTGCTGCAGACGCTGGTCGCCGAGGTATACGGTCCTGACGCAGCGGACTCGGCTGGATGTGGCGAGCAGGATCAAGCGGATATTCGAGACGACCGAAGGGCGTGACCGACGTTGACTGGTACGTGGAAGACGACCAGCCGAAGATCCGTCTGATACCCGACAAGGAGAAGGCGGCGCTGAGCGGCATCACGTCCGAGCGCTCGCACAGAATATCGCGCTCGCCGGTGGTGGCGGAGGACTCGAACTGGCGCACATCGCCAACGCCCCGGAGGACGTGCCGATCTTCCTCAGGCTGCCCGAGTCGCAGAGGAGCAGCATCGAGGACATCCTCGGCCTGCAGGTCCAGGGCGCATCGGGAGCCATGGTCCCACTCGGCGAGCTGGTCACGGTCGAAGATACTGTTCAGGACAAGAGCATCTACCACAAGAACCTGAAGCCGGTCGTCTACGTCACAGGCGATGTCGCCGGAAGCCTCGAAAGTCCGGTCTACGCGATCGGCAGGATGAACCAGGGCGATCAGCGATATCGATCTCCCTCAGGGCTACAGGATCTCGCCGCTCACGACGAAGGCGCCGGACGACACCTCGCGCCCCGCGGTGAAGTGGGACGGCGAGTGGCACATCACCTACGAGGTCTTCCGCGACATGGGGATGGCGTTTGCAGCCGTGCTGGTGCTGATCTACTTCCTGGTGGTGGCCTGGTTCAAGTCGTTCAAGACGCCGCTGGTGATTATGGCGCCGATCCCGCTGACGCTCGTCGGCATACTTCCCGCCCACGGTCTGATGGATGCGTTCTTCACGGCGACCTCGATGATCGGCTTCATCGCCGGCGCAGGGATCATCGTACGGAACTCGATCATCCTGGTGGACTTCATCGAGCTGCGCAGGAGGCAGGGGATGCCGCTGGAGGAGGCTGTCGTGGACGCGGGCGCGGTCCGGTTCCGGCCGATGCTCCTGACGGCCGCCGCGGTCATGGTGGGCGCGGGGGTGATCCTGTTCGACCCGATCTTCCAGGGGCTGGCGATCTCGCTGATGGCGGGGGAGGTAGCCTCGACGCTGCTGTCGAGGATGGCGGTGCCGGTGCTCTACTACATGAGTGAGCGCAAGACACTGTAGCCCCGATGAAGAAGTGAGGGCCGGCGACTGCCGGCCCTCACTCTCTTTCAGGCTCGTGCGGTGTGCCTCAACCTGATGGCATCGGCGAGCACCCCACGGTCTGTCTTTATCATGCGGGGGCGCTTAGCGTAGCTCCCCCGACTTCAGTCGGTTAGTCACCATTGATCTGCTGGAACCTGGCGCCGTCAGCGACAACGATCTTACCGGTCGCTCCCGTGCCGTTGCCGAGCTTCAGGTAGCCGGCAGTCCCAATGGCGAAGTGCTTGTTACCAAGCAGCAGTCTCCAAGCTCCACCGTTTATCGACTGATTCCAGTTCACGAGCTGTGAACCGCCGTCCCAATAGACAGTGAACTTCGAGTTGGTCGCCCTGTTGGATCCCTGCGCATACCAGATGTAGGTATCGTAGTATCCGGCATAAGCGATCGTCGGCCGCCATACCGCCGTCTTGCCCTCGGTCACGGCAGTACTGGCGTACTTGTAGTTAGTCAGGTACTTATCCGTGCCTGACGTAGATGTCGTCCACACACCCGTGAAGGTAGCAGCCGGGTTGTCGATGATGATGTTTGCATACGCAGGAGTGGTGATCTGGAACGGAGCGCTAAGACCAGATGTATTTCCCGCCGCGTCGTAGGCATTTACCGTGAAGGTATATGTCGTACTCGGCGTGAGGAAACCACTCTCGCAGATCTCGTCCACTGATGTAGTCAGCCAGACACCGTTCTTGTACAGGTTGTACCCGGTGACTGCGACGTTATCCGTGGAAGGATTCCAGTTCAGACTGACCCTTCTCGGCCCAACGACATGACCGGTAAGACCGGTCGGAACGCTGGGCGGTATGGGGTCAGTAGTTGAGGTCAACAGGAAGCGCATTGCATCAGCAACGACGATAAAGCCTGTCGCTCCTGTGCCATTATGCAGCTCGACCGAGTTTCCCGAACCCTGCAGCATGTGCGTGTTCGTGCGCAAGGTCACCCATGCTCCGCCGCCCGCCTGCTGGTTGATGTTGACGGTCTGCGTACCGCCACCCGTGCCAGTCCACGTGACGACATGCGGAGCGTTAGTCGCTCTGTTGGCTCCCTGAGTGTACCAGCAGTACACGGTGTACCAGCCGTTTACGTCAATCGGTGCAGTGAAGGTCGCCGAACCAGTTTCGGCAACAGCAGTGCTCCGGAAGACATAGTCGGCGCCGTACTTACCGGTCGTCGAGGTACCTGAGGTCCATGCGCCCACGTATGTGCCCGCAGGGTTGTCCATGATGATGTCCGTCACTGACGGAGTCGTGATGACCTTCGCCGTACTCTGCGCGGAGTTATTTGACCGCGCATCGTAGGCGCTCACGGTGTAGCTGTACGTGGTGTTACCCCAGCAGGTGAGGTCGGAGTAGCTGGTCGTGGCGCTGGTGCCGATCTGCACACCACCGCGGAAGACCTTGTATCCGGTCACACCGACGTAGTCCGTGGAAGCGGTCCACGTCAGGTTCACCTGGGTCCGCGAGATCGCAGTCCCGTTCAGGTTCGTTGGTACGGTCGGAGGAGTCACGTCCGTGGTGGTCGTGCCCTGTACGCCGGTGCACAGCGCGGACAGGTTGTGGTCTGCATCTTCGGCCTGCACCTGATAGGTGTAAGTAGTAGATGCGATCAGACCGGTATTCGAGAAGGAGTTCGTCGTCGTAACGGCGATCTCCACGCCATCGCGAACAACCCTGTAGCCGGTTACGCCCACGTTATCGGTGGATGCGGTCCAACTCAGGTTGATCTGTGTCTCGGATATCGGTGTCGCGGCCAGACCGGTCGGTACGCTCGGAGGCGTGCCATCCAAGGTCCTGGCCTGTATAGGCCGGGCTCTTGGCCGACTCGTTATCCTCCGCGTCGTAAGCCGACACCTCATAGGAGTACTCGGTGTACTCCGTCAGGCCGGTGTCTGAATACGACGTGACAGTGCTCGTGCCAACCTGTACGCTATTGCGGAAGATCTTGTATCCGGTGACTTCGGTATCATCGGTCGAAGTCGTCCAGGCAAGATCGATCGCGGTGGTAGACACGGCGTTTGCCACAGTGATGGTCGGCACGGAAGGAGGCTCGATATCGGCGCCGGGCATCAGTATGTCGACAGCAACGCTCTTCGCCGATTCGTTTCCTACAGTGTCGTAGGCCGATACTTCGTACACGTACCTGGCTCTTGCTACACAGGTCATATCCGAGTAGGAGTTCGTCGCGCTGGTGCCGATCTGAACGCTGTCCCGGAAGACCTTGTAACCGGTGACTCCGACGTTGTCGGTCGAAGCCGTCCAGGTCAGGTTGGCCTGGGTCTCAGACGCGGCCGTCGCGGCCAGGTTGGTCGGAACGGTCGGCGCGGTCGTGTCGGTGTACGACAGCTTGATCGCGTCGGCCATGATGCTCAGCGCGGTCTCGCCCGTACCGTTGTGGACCTTTATATTCCCTGCAGTACCGACAGCGAACGGATGCCTGCCGAGCAGGTTCCATCGGCCTCCGCCTGATGTCTGGTTGACATAGTAGGTCTGGGTGCCACCGTTGTATGAGACCACGTACGGCGCCGCCAGCGAGCGATTCGCGCCCTGCGGGTACCAGCATGAGAGGTCATAGGTACCACCGACGAGGATATTCGGTCTCCACGTCGCGGACTTGGTCTCAGTGGCTGCAGAGGTGCAGTAGGCGTAGTCTGCTCCATACTTATCAGTGGAGGCAGTACCCGTGGACCACGAACCAACATACGTGCATGCCGGGTTGTCGACGATGATGTCTGCAACCACGTCATTGCCGAGTGTTGTGAACGTGTAGTCAGTTGACTGCGCCAGATTCCCTGCGCCGTCTCTGCTCTTCACTCGGTAGTGATAGAGGGTGTTCGGCGAGAGGCTGACGAGCTGAACCTGATGGTTCAGTACGAGCTGCGAATCCTCGGTAGTCTGACTACCGTAGCCGGTCGTCAACCCGTACTCGACCTGGCTCTTCGCTCCCTCGTTCGTATCCCACTTCACCTGTGCATTCGATCCCCAGACATTCTGAGTACCGACATTCGAGATCACAGGCGCTGTGGAGTCCGTTCCGAGAACGATGTCCAGGTTCGCCACCTGACCGGCAACTATCGTTGCCTGTCCGCTGTTCTGGCTGTAACCAGGCGCGTTAACCGTGACTGTGTAGACGCCCGGAGCGAGGTCCACGAAGCCGTAGAAACCAGTTCCACTGTTCTTCGTAGTCGAGGTCTGGACGGCGACGGTCGCCGGATAGATCGCCACGCCGGCGCCGGTCTTCACGAAGCCCTTCAGCATGCCGAGGGTCGGGTTATCGATCCAGGACATGGGGGCAACGCTCTTCTCATACGAGAAGGGGCCGATTGCTGCTGCGTCGATCAACGCGTTCTTGAAAGCGGTCCTGTCAACGGTACCGCTGTTAGTGATCCTGTAGGTGTACAGCGACACACCCGGGAAGCCCAGGGCCTGCGCCGAAGCGATCTGCGTCATCGAGTTGCTGATCGTGTTCAGGTAAGAGCCCTGTGCCGGGTACATGTGCCGGCCGTACATCCTGCCGACGTTGTCCTGATTGTCGCCGTCGAAGGTGGAATTGCTTGTCGTGTAGTTCATCGGACAAGCATAGTCCAGCCAGTGGTTCATCATCCACTGATCCCAGTTCTGGAACCAGCCGGAGTTACCGCTGCTGGCCGGGCTCCAAACGGCGGCGCCGATCTTGATCGATGGCTTGATAGCCTTGGCCTCGAGATAGATCCTCTTCACCATGTTGGTGACCTGATCTCTGCGCCAGTTCGCCCATCGGAGATCGCCGGACGAAGGACTCCCGGACGTACCGTACTCGGCATTGTACCGGGACACGGCCGTGGCGTTGTAGCCGTAGCTCGTGCTCGGGTAGCGGATGTAATCCAGACAGAAGCCGTCGATGGCGTAGTTCTGGATTATCTGCATGAAGACGTCCTTGTGGAAATTCTCGACCCCGGGATGTCCCGGATCGAGCCAGGTGTCGTCTGCATAGAATTGCGCACCCGTGTCGCTCAGCGAGAACCACTCCGGATGTACATTATAGACATGGTTCGGTGATGTGACCGCCGGAGCAGTCTGGCTGGTCCATATTCGGTTGACCACCACCCATGCGTGTACTTCCAGGTTGCGGGCATGTCCCTGAGTGACAAGGTCCGCGAGACAGTCATAGCCGCCCTGCGGTGTAATGTTAATACCGGTCGGCTCATATGTAGAGGTGTAGTATGCGTCACCACGCTTCCTGACTTCAGGGATAACCGCGTTGGCGTTGCATGCCACGACGTAGTCCAGCATTGCCGCGGTGGCGGTGGCATTCTCGAATCCGGATCCCCACGAATCCACCCAGAATGCACGGAACTCGTCCTTGCCGGCCGTATTGGCAGGCGCACTCTGCGCGGACTCATTGCCGTCCGCATCGTAGGCGCTTACCGTGTAGGTGTAGTTGATGTTCGCAACGACAGTCGTGTCCGAATATGCCGTTCCAGCGCACGATGCCAGGTATACGGCATTGCGATAGACTTTGTACCCGGTGACTGCGACGTTGTCGCTCGAGGCCGACCAGGTCAGGTCAACCTGCGTTGGAGCCACTGTTGTTGCCAACAGGTTAGTCGGAACGCTCGGTGCGATGGTATCGGGACCATTGTCGACCGAGATCGTTACGTAACGAACGGCATCGGCGCTGACGATGAAGCCCGTCGCCCCTGTGCCATTGCCCAGTCTAACGTAACCGGCCGTACCTGCTGCGAAGATGTTCCCTGAACGCAGGAGGTTCCAATGTCCGCCGTTGCCCTGCTGGTTGGTGTTCACGACCACCGATCCACCATAGTAGTTGATGGTATACGGTGCGTTGGTAGCTCTGTTAGTTCCCTGAGTCCACCAGGCGTAGGCGTCATAAGTACCGCCGTACGCGAAGTTGGGCCTCCAGGTAACGGTCTTGCCCTCGGCCACCGCTGTACTGGCGAAGATGAAATCCGCGCCATACTTGTCGGTCGAGGCAGTTGCCGTAGTCCATACGCCGGAGATTTCGGCGGCTGGGTTGTCGATGATGTATTCGGCCGCAGGGGTCGTCGCCGAAGCAGGCGAACTCTGGGCTGAATTGTTACCCGCTGCATCATATGCGCTCACGGTGTAGCTGTAGTTTGTGCTCGGCGCACACGTCGTGTCGTTGTAACCGTCCGCATTGGGAGCGGTACCGATCTGGACGCCACCCCGGAAGATCTTGTATCCGGTGACTCCGACGTTGTCGCTTGACGACGTCCAGTCGAGGCTGATCCTGTTCGGTCCGCCTGCGATCGCGACCAGGCCTGTCGGCACGGTCGGCGCGGTGGTCTCACTCGGCACCAGTGCGAAGTTCCTGGTTGCCGTCTGGCCCGCTGTCACGGCGACGGATGCGCTCTGTGTGGCGTATCCGGCCTTGCTCGCGGTTACTGTGTAGGTCCCCGAACTCAGCCCGGTGAACGTGTACACTCCCGAGGCATTCGCGGTCGTGGAAGGTCCGCCGGAGACGGCTACTGCCGCCCACGGAAGGGCCTCACCACTGCCGGAACGGGTCACCGTGCCGCTGATGTTTCCGGTCGCCGCGGTGACGTTGATGTTCCATGTGATCTCGGGGCCGAACCAGGCCACGCCCTCCTGAACCAGACGGAACTTCTCCGCGTATGCGGCCGGACTAGCCGGCGCCTTCAGGATGAACGTGAAGCGTCCTACCTGACCCGTGGAGACGGCGCTCTGGTCGACTTCACTGGGTCGGTTGCAGCCGATCCAGTTTGGAGTGTTGCAGAATGCGCTCGACCGGTCGTTAGGGCTCGAAGTACCCAGCCTCGTGCCGGCATGGCCCCACGTACCCGTGCCCTGGTTCGTGAACTCGGCCCACACCACTGCGGTCGAGCCGGCCACCATGCTGGACGGATAAGACGCCGCATGGTAGGTGCTGTTCCACGTGGGAGGAGGAGGTGGTGGTGGCGGAGGAGGAGGAGGCGGAGTTCCCCCCGTCACAACTGCTATGAAGGCGGACCAGTTCCAGCCGCCGCCCGGATCCCAGTGAGTTCCGCCGCAGTGACAGTTGTTGGCATCATTGTGGCCCAGGATTCCGGGAGCACAACCTCGATGCGCCTTGGGGATGCCCCAGCTGTTGCAGATGTCGCGGGTCAGCAGACCGGCCACATTGTACAGACTCTGGGGGTGGCTGGACGATCCGGCATATCCCTCGTTCTCGATCCCGACGGAGCGCGAGTTGAGGCAGCCGACGTGCCATGCCCTGTACATCTCTCGTACCATCTGCCAGCAACCGCCTGCTTCCGATGTGACATAGTGAGAGGTCACGCTGGAGTTGCAGTTCTTCATCCAGGAACGAGCGCCCGCAGCGGACCCCTCGATCGTGTGGATGACGACGGTGTCCTTCGAAGTGGAGACCGCAGTCCAGTTGCATGAGGGCGCAGGATCCCAGATCGCAGGCCCGTAGTCCGTGGACAGGATCCCGCCAATCGCGTCCCTCAACGCCACGATCGCCTCAGACTTGGCCGCTGAGTCCTCCGGGGATACTTCCGCGCCTTTTGGCCACAGGTCGCCGATGTCTATCCCGCTGATGTCCTGCGGCGGGAAGTAGAACTTCTCCCCGTCGGTGTTGGTCTTCTCCAGACCTATGAGAAGTCTCTCGAAGATCTCAGCAGCGAAGAAGCGACTGTTCTCCTCGTCAAGGCCGGCGAACTTGATGACGGGTTCGACCCATCCCGCATAGCCCTGACTCGTGTCTACCTTCATCTGCTTCGCATAGGAAGCCAGCACCGCGGCGCACGCATTGATGTTTGCCTCGGGGTTGACCTTGAGATGAGCCATTGGAGTTGCGACTAGTGATGCCGCCTCGCCAAGTGAGTTGGCTCCCATGAAGTTGTTATCACGGAGCGCCATAACTCCGTAGCCGCCTTCGACGGTGGGAGCATCGCCGCGGTTTTCGAAGCCGCAGCCGAAGTTGGCGAGTGTGATGAGGAGAGGTAGAGGAACACCGTGTTTCTCTGCGGCTCTCTGGAGCATTGGCATGAGCGGAGCTGCCCATGGCCCGCCAGGCACTTTGGCATGGAATACGGCATCGGGTTGCGACCCTTCGTCGCACAGGACCGGAGGCGCGTTTGCCGCCGCCAGCAGGGCGAATCCCACCAGCAGCGCGATCAGGATACCTGATCTTCGCACGTTTCGTTCTCCTTTCAGAGCACATACGGGTCGCCCATTCATGTGCTCATTCACGGAGAAGCGTTTCGGCAGCAGAGAAATCCGCTGTTCGAAGTCCCGCCGTTGTTACAAGCCCGGTTCGGTTCGTCAGGTGGCGTTACTTCCGCCGGAGGACAATGTCACCTCGTCTAACCTGACTGTTCGGAAACGAGCCTGGAATGCGCATATGTGGGCAACCTTCTTGCTGGCTGGTGGCCGAGCCAAATCGGTAGCACATAATACAGATTGTCGAGAACTCCGGCCCTTAGAACTGATTCTAGGGCCTGGTCATATGGATCATTCCCCCCTCCATCACCCTGAGCGCTATACGCCCTGGGCAAAGAACTACGGTATCGAACTACAACAAGTATTGTAGTCCTCCGTTACCGGTCCGTCAAGTACTGTCTCAACTATTTTTCGGTTGCTCTGAAAAAATGTTAAGCCCGGTGAGTGTCGCGGAGTACCAAAGATACAGTAACCAGCAGGTGACGCGATTCTAGTCCCGTATCTGAATCAGGTCGGACGTGGTTGTCAGAGATGCGTCCGTTGGCGATAACCGGCTGAGAATGCCCCGAACAGTCACGTACTGGCCGGTGGCCAAGCCGTGATCTGTCGCATACACTGTGACCGGCATGCCCGACCCGTCGTCGACGGTGAAGGAGCCGCTGTCCAGCCTGTGCACCTCACCCCAGGTCATGAACAGGAATCTCGATTGTACGTCGAGGGTAAGCGCGTCAAAGACGGCTCGGTTGGTCAAGGAGACCACGGCGGCAGTGGTATACGCGTGGTTCGCGTCGACTGTGGTGTTGCCCCCCGCATCACGGACTTCCACCTGAACGAAATGAAGACCGAGCGCTCCGTCCGCAGGTATCGAGCCCGACCAACTTCCGCCCCCGTTGTCGGTGAGCGGCAATGAGTTGGCGGTCACCGTCTGGATCGCCACGTTATCGGACGCACTCACTTGTACCCGCACCTGGTCCCCGTCCGCGGCGAGAGATGGAGTCACCGCTATTGAGCTGATCACTGGCGGCGTCACATCAGCGAAGTAAGCTGGGCTTAGCGCCGTCCAGGTCCCCCATACTCCTCCGCTCACTTGCGACTTGCCCCACATCTTGCCGTCCGCCTGGTAGATGAAGATCTGCAGGCGACCATGGTCGTGGTGCCCGACTATAGGCATTCCGATTGCGGAGCCGCCGAGTGATTGCCAGGCAGACCAGCCACCGTCCACTGCCGTCTGCGCGCTTCGCATGACCTGCCCGGCCGCGTCGGTGTAGAACATCTCCTGCAGACCGGAAGATGGACGGGCGAGCACGGGATCCGAACCGGCAGAGGCACTGAGCGTAGTCCATCCGCCCCAGGACGTGCCGACATTCGTGCTGGACTGGCGATTGTACCGCAGAGTACCGTCGGCGAACCGGCAGTAGACCTCAGTGCGACCGTCGGAGGCCCTGCCCGTCGAAGGTTGCCCGGCGATCGGTCCGCCGAGGGAAGCCCATCCGGACCACGATCCATCGTTGAGCTGGTATTTCCAGTAGAGCAGGTTGTCGGTTCCGCGCGCGTACAGCTCTTGTCGGCCCTCCCATGACAGCGCGACCACAGGATCACCGGCCGAACTGCCGCCAAGTGATTCCCAAGCCTGCCATCCGCCGCCCGAGGCCTCCCACCTGTGCTGAATGCTTCCGTCGGGCATCCTGCAGAAGACGTCCAAGCGGCCGTCGGGGCTCTTGCCTACAGCGGGCTTGCCCTCAATCGGTCCGCCGAAACTTGTCCATGCCGACCAGCTTCCGTTCGGAGTGCTCTGCATACGGTAGTAGAGGTTGCCGTCACCGAATCTCGCGAAGACGGTATTGCCCTTGCTGATGTTGGTGGCCGTAACCGGCTCGGAGGCCGCCGTGCCGCCCATGGCATACCATGCAATCCAGCCGCCATTCGGAGTCGCCTGCCGCATCACGTAGATCGCGCCGTCAATGCCGCGCGCGAAAACATACATCTGTCCTTTGGTGTTCGTGGCGACCGGATCCACCGAGCGGTACGTGTAGTACGGATACCGGCCGTACACGAGATTCGGCATCACCGCGATGAGGACGCCGCCTGCGTGGTAGAGCCAAACATGGGCGATCTGAGTCGCATTGTAGACCACATGATCCCAGCGCGAGTCTGCGCCGGCCGGGTCGTTGCAGATGTAGTCGCCGGAAGCAGTCACGCCGACCATCAGCACAAGGTGCCCGTTGGTGGAGGTGATCGGCGAGTTCGTGAGTTCGCCTGCGCCGTAGGCCATGCTCATGATCACAGCGTTCCCGGCGGCGAACTGGTCCCTCAGGGGCTGCTGACCGTTCGCGCGGAACGTATATGCCTTGAACCCACGCTTGGCCGCCGCCTGCGCGATGAACGGCCAGTTGCCGTAGGCATGGTAGTACTCGTCATAGCAATCGTCCGCGACGGTTTCCGTGGGCAGATCACAGCCGTAGTAGTCCTCGGCCATGGTGAGTGATGTGGGGCCGCAGATGACGTCGCCGATCCCGGGGACCCAGTACTGCGAGCGCCACGGAACCGGCAGAGAGGTCGTGACTCCAGGGCCGGGCAGCGGCGAGTACGCTATCAAGTACCCCGTATCGGCATAGGAGACAGACATCAGGCGCAGGGTGGGTGTAACGCCGGCGTCGCGTGTATAAAGCGTGACTCGGTACTCGATTCGGGGCCAGGTCGCATACAGCACGAGGGTATCCCAGTTAATATAGCCGTATGGATCGCTCCTGTCGCGCTTGACGCCTCCGGGAATATATCCCTGGCGGGCCACCTCATACCAGATCGTCGAAGTGCCGCCGTTTACCGCCCGCATCTCCATTCGGGCGCCGGTATCCTCAGGGAAGTCCAGGTTCCACGACGCCACTATCTCGTCCACGGGGAAAGGGGCGTTCACCCCAGCGAAACTGGCCGTACCGCTCGTCGCCGAAGACGTGAGTCGGATGCCCGTGCCGGATACATACTGAGTGCCGGAGCCAAGCGCAATCGGGCCTTGAGACGTCTGAAGATCGAAGACGCTCGTGGAGTTTCGAGGCGAAGTAGTCTGGGCAAAACCAGCGGAGACGAGAAAAAACAGGGCCAGGATCAGTGCGTGTGGCGCTGAACGCATAGTGAAAACCTCGTGTTCATGATCCGCGCTCTCGTCCATTATACTTCAATGCGCCCGAATGTCAAGCGGTCGAATTGCTTCACGAACGATGTTACCGAAACGGAAACGTTGCCTCAGATAAGAATGTTACCGAAACTGAGGCATGGAGAAGATGACAACTGCATCCGTAAGAGAAGTCGTGAGGCGCAAACGCAAAGAATATGGCAAAGCCACCAAATCGGAGAAGAAGCTGGTATTGAGTGAAGTCCAGGGATTGACCGGTTACCACAGGAAGTCGCTGGTGAGGCTGTTCGCGAAAGGAGTTCCACCAGCGAGGAGTCCAGTGAGACGCGCAAGGAAGTCGAAATACGAGCCGATAGCCCACAAGCTGAAGACACTCTGGGCTGCGAGTTTCTACGCGTGCGGTAAGCGTCTGCAGCCGTTTCTGACTGAGTTTCTACCCATACTGGAGTCATTCGGGGAGATAACGGTTACACCAGAAGAAGAGAGGCTGCTTAACTCGATCAGCGCGTCGAGCATCGACAGGTTGATGAAGAAGGAGCGGTCTGCCCTATCGCTAACAGGGAGGACCTTAACAAAGCCGGGGACACTGCTTCGGTCTCAGATCCCGGTGAGGACGTTTGCCGACTGGGATGAAGCTGAGCCTGGGTTCTTCGAGATGGACTTGGTGGGTCATTGCGGAGGTGACGGGAGCGGAGAGTTCCTGTATACTTTGACTATGACTGATGTAGCGACCGGATGGGTAGCGCTTGATGGAATGAAAGGCCGAGGGGAGCACGGAACCGTGCTTGCGGTGCAGTCCGCGTCCAAGAGCGCACCGTTTGCAGTCAGAGGCATAGATACCGACAACGGCGGCGAGTTCATCAACCATCACATGAACAAGTACTGTCGAGCGCACAGGATCACGTTTACGCGCAGTCGGCCTTACAAGAAGAACGATCAATGTCATGTAGAGCAGAAGAACTGGAGCGTAGTCCGGCAGTTTATAGGTTACCGGCGATTCGAGACGGACGAGCAGCTTGCGGTACTAAAGGCGATATATCCGCTGATCGTGGCGTATCACAACTTCTGTCAGCCCATGATGCGTCTTAAAGAAAAGGAGCGGATTGGGAGTAAAGTGATCAAACGCTATGAGCCTGCGATGACGCCGTACCGCAAGCTGATAAGTGTTGAAGGATGGCTTGACGATGAAGCAAAGGATCGCCTCGATAAAGAACGTAGAGCGACGAACCCGGTGGAGCTACTAAGACGCATCCACAGGCTATCATCAAAGCTTGACAGGATGCCGAATAAAGACAGATCGAAAGCGAGCAAGGCGCGGCCCTGAGCGGCGATCAAGAGCCGATCTGACATACTTGAACACACTACTTGGTAACATTATCAATGACGCAACGAATGGCGTTTCGGTAACAAAGTTAAATGAGGCAACACGGCGGTTAATAATACGCCTCGAACGCCGAAGTCTCCCCTTTTGAAAAAAAGTTTACTAAACCGGTTGACAAACTCGGGAATTGTGGCATAATCCTGACAAAGCAGATCAACTTAGTTTACTAACTCCGGCCGCTGAAGTCGGGTCTGGGCCGATTAGTTCATGATCGCTGTGTCGAAAGGGGAGGTATTCGAGTGGAAACAGGAGCTGTGTTGCTGCATACGAGCCCGGGAGTCTATGCGGCCGTCGTTGTCGCCGGGATGGTGACCATCGGGTTTGCGCTCGGAAGTGTGCTCGACCGTGTGATGGGCCTGTTCGGTCTGCAGATCGATCGGGTGGAGAAGTAATGTACGCCGGGTCGATACCGACACTTCCACTGGCGATCGCACTTGTCGCGGTCGGCTTCTGTGTGGGTGTCGCAGGCAGTTTCTTCGGCGTGGGCGGGGCCTTTCTGGTTACCCCCGCACTAAACATTCTCGGATTCCCGATGGCCTACGCGATCGGCACGGATTTGGCGCATATGACCGGGAAGTCGATCATCGCTTCGATCAGACACAGGAGACTCGGGCATATCGACTTTCGCGCGGGGGCTCTTCTGCTCTTAGGCACTCTTCCCGGAGTCAAGCTCGGGGCGATGTCGGTGATGAAGCTGGAGAGGATCGGCGCCATCGAAATCGTTATCCGGCTGTCGTACATCGTGATTCTGACTCTGATCGGCGCGCTCGTATTGAGAGAGAGTCTGAGAGCAAACCGGGGACACGAAAGAGAACGAGACCGCGCTCTGCTGGTAAGGTGCTTCCGGATACCGCCGTTGGTGTGCCTGAGCGCATCGAACATAAAGAGCATCAGCATCTGGGGGATCATCCTCCTTGGGTTCGCGACCGGCTTCCTGGCCGCATTCCTGGGCGTCGGCGGTGGGTTCATCAGAATGCCCGCCCTGATCTATCTGATCGGCATGCCGACCCGCCTGGCGATCGGCACGGACTTGATCGAGGTGGCTTTTTCCGGCGCATTCGGCACTTACCTGTATGCCCGCGAAGGACGTGTCGATGTCATAGCCGCCCTCGTGATGTTGATGGGCGCGGCGGTCGGGAGTCACCTGGGAACGCTCGCGACGAAATACGTCGAGTCGGGCAAGATAAGGCTTTATTTCGCCGTTACCGTTCTTTGCACCGCCCTCGCGGTGACCGCAAAACAGCTCGGCTTCAAGTCGCTGTCCGCGGGGATACTGCTGACCCTCGGGATCGCGTTGGTAGCGCCGATCCTGTACGGTCTGTTCAAGGGGATTCGGGACGATAGGGCCGCATCCCTGGAGAAGGAGTTGGAGGCGACATGATTTCGCGTATTGCACGGTTGGTCTACGCGCAGGTTTGTCGGCTGATCGCAGCTCTTGGGGAAACCAGCGCCGACATGGTTCTGATGTAGACGATGAGCAGGAAGGTATTGAGTATGCAGGACCTCATGGAACTGAACGACGCCTTGCGCGGATCCGATGCGAAGGGCGTTTTGCGCCGGGCATTGGACGAATTCGGCGACGGCCTGGTGCTCGCATCGAGCTTCGGCGCTGAGGACATGGTGCTGATCGACATGCTGTGCCGAGTCACCGATTCGCCGCGTATCTTCTTCCTGGATACGGGACGATTGCACCAGGAGACGTACGATCTGATCGCACTGGCTCGAACGCGGTACGGAATAGGCTTCGACGTCTATTGCCCTCAGACGGAAGCGGTCGAGAGGCTGCTCAGGACTGAGGGCCCGAACAGCTTCTATGACTCGATCGAGGATCGCAAGGAGTGCTGCCGGATACGGAAGGTCGAGCCGCTCGCACGGGCATTGTCCACCGCGCGGGCATGGATCACCGGGCTCAGGCGCGACCAGTCGGTTACGCGCTCCGACATGGCGGTCATCGAAGTCGATGAGACGCACGGCGGCATCGTGAAGATCAACCCGCTCTCGGACTGGTCTGAGCAGGATGTGTGGGACTACATCAGGGCAAACGACGTGCCGTATAACGCGCTGCACGACAAGGGATTCCCGTCGATCGGCTGCGCGCCGTGCACGCGGGCGATCCAGCCCGGCGAGGACCTGCGCGCCGGTCGCTGGTGGTGGGAGTCGCCCGAACACAAGGAGTGCGGGCTTCATAGCAGAGACGGAAAGGTAGCCAGACGATGAGTGTCAATGTGATCAGAGAAGCGGATCATCTCGATGCGCTCGAGAACCAGAGCATCTACATACTCCGAGAGGCATACCGGAAGTTCAAGAAGCTGGCGATGCTCTGGAGCATCGGCAAGGACTCGACGGTGCTGCTGTGGCTGGCGCGGAAGGCATTCTTCGGCCACTGCCCGATCCCGCTCGTGCATATCGACACCAGCCGCAAGATTCCCGAGATGATCGAGTTCCGGGACAAGATCGCGAAGGAGTGGAACGTGCGCCTCATCGTCGGGCAGAACACCGAGGCTCTCGCGGACGGTATGGGGCCGGACAAGGGCCGCATCGTCTGCTGCAACTCGCTCAAGACCGAGGCGCTGCAGCAGCTCATGGCCGAGCGCGAGTTCACCGGGCTGATCCTCGGCATCCGGCGCGACGAGGAAGGCACTCGCGCCAAGGAGCGTTACTTCTCGCCGCGCGACAAGAACTTCGAGTGGAACTACAAGGACCAGCCGCCGGAGTTCTGGGACCAGTTCAAGACCGATTTCGACAAGGACACGCACATCCGGATCCATCCGCTGCTGCACTGGACGGAGATCGACGTCTGGCAATACATCAAGCGCGAGAAGATCCCGATCGTGGACCTCTACTTCGCCCGAGACGGCGAGCGATACCGCTCGCTGGGCTGCGCGCCGTGCACGGGCCGGATCAAGTCCAACGCGACGACGGTCGACGAGATCATCGAGGAACTGCGCACCATGCACCACGAGCGAGCGGTCGGTGCGCGCGCAGGACCAGGAAGACACCTACGCGATGCAGAAGCTGCGGGCGAAGGGATATATGTAGTGCTGGAGAGTATGGGAGTGTGGGACGTATGCGGAGTAATGCGTATAGTGAGCAGAGCGGCCATCCGAGGCCGACAGATGAACATCGTGATCGTCGGACACGTCGACCACGGGAAGTCGACGCTGGTCGGACGGCTGTTCTACGATACCGACAGCCTGCCGGACGGCAGGTACGAGGCCGTCGCGCGAGTCTGCGAGGACACGGGCAAGCAGTTCGAGTTCGCGTTCCTGCTCGATGCGCTCGAAGAGGAGCGCGACCAGGGCATCACGATCGACACGGCGCAGACCTACTTCCACACCGCGAGCGCGACTACGTGATCATCGACGCGCCGGGACACAAGGAGTTCCTGAAGAACATGGTCACCGGCGCGGCATCCGCCGATGCCGCGATCCTGCTGATCGACGCGGACGAGGGCGTGCAGGAGCAGTCGCGCAGGCACGGCTACCTGCTGAAGCTGCTCGGCATCCGGCAGGTCGCGGTCGTGATCAACAAGATGGACCTCGTCGGCTATTCGAGGAGGTATTCGAATCGGTGAAGCGGGAGTATGTGGACTTCCTATCGCAATTGGAGGTCAAGGCGCAGTTCGTGATCCCGGTTTCCGCCGCGACGGCGACAACGTCGCCACGCCCGGAGCGGCGACTGAGGAGTGGTATGACGGGCCGACCGTGCTGGAGTCGCTGGACCTGTTCACGCCGTCCGCCCACCAAGGAGAAGCAGCCTCTGAGGATGCCGGTGCAGGACGTCTACAAGTTCGACAAGCGCCGCATCATCGCCGGCCGCGTGGAGTCGGGAACGATCCGGGTCGGCGACAGGATCAGGTTCAGCCCATCGGGTCACGAGGGGATCGTCAAGACCATCGAGCGGTGGCACAGCGCCGATCGGGACTACGCGCTCCCCGGCGAATCGATCGGCATCACCCTCACCGAGCAGATATTCGTCGAGCGCGGGGATATCATCTCGCACGTCGAAAACGCGTCCGCCGTGCTCGAGTTCGATCATGGCGAACCTCTTCTGGCTCGGCGACCGGCACCTGAGAACCGGGAAGACATACATGCTGAAGCTGGCGACCCAGGAGGTCGAGTGCCAGGTGGCGTCGATCAGCGATGTCATCGACACATCGAGCCTGGCTTCAGTGGGGGAGATCGCGACCGAGGTGGCGAAGAACGAGGTCGCCACCGTCATCCTCGACTTCAAGAAACCGGTCGCGTTCGACCGGTTCAGCGATATCGTCGAGACCGGCCGGTTCGTGATCGTGGATGGCTACGACGTTGCGGGCGGCGGCATCATCACTCAGACGGAGCTACCGGTCACTTACGCGATTTAGCGTTGTCATTCTGAGCACGTGACTGCGCGTCGTTGGGGATGGAGTTGGACTCCATCCCCCTGGCCTAGTTACCGGGGATGGAGTCCAACTCCATCCCCAACGACGGGTGAGGGTCAGAACGGCTGTATATCGAACGAGGAAGTATATGGACATCGAGACAACAGCCTTGCACGGCGGGTATGCGCCGGATCCGCACACCGGTTCCACGGCGACGCCGATCCACCAGACCACGGCCTATGCCTACGCCTCAGCCGAGGAGATCGCCGATGTCTTCGCGGGTCGCGCGCCGGGATACGTCTATTCCAGACTTGGCAATCCCACCTCCACGGCATTCGAACTGCGTCTGGCCGAACTCGAACGCGGCATCGGCTGCCTGTCGTGCTCATCAGGGATGGCCGCCATCGCATCCGCCGTCATGGGGCTTACTCGCGCGGGCGATCACATCGTGGCGGGCAACGGCATTTTTGGCGGGACCGTCTCGTTCTTCTCGAAGACGCTGGCGCGGTTCGGCGTTGTCACTACCTTCGTCGACAGCGGGGATGCAGAGTCCTTCCGCCGCGCGATCAGGCCCGAGACGAAGCTTGTTTTCGTGGAGACCATCACGAATCCGCAGATGGCCGTGCCGGACCTGTCCGCGATTGCGGATATCGCTCACCAGTCGGGCATCCCTCTGGTAGTTGACAGCACTCTGACGACCCCGATCCTGGTCCGACCGGGCGAATGGGGCGCGGATATCGTGGTGCATTCCGTTTCGAAATTCATCAACGGCCACGGCAACTCGATCGGCGGGGCGATTGTCGATACCGGCAAGTTCGACTGGGCCAAAGGACCGTTCGAGGACATCGCATCGCTCGCGAAGAGGGCCGGCAAGCTGGCGTTCCTGGCACATCTGCGCAGGCTCATCTACCGCGACCTGGGTTGCTGTCCATCGCCGTTCAACTCCTTCATGCACCTCACGGGCATCGAGGGACTGGCGCTCAGGATGGAGGCTCATTGCCGGAACGCCATGGCGCTCGCGGAGTATCTGGAAGCCCATCCCAAGGTGGCATGGGTGAACTACCCGGGCCTGGCATCGAATCCCTATCACGATGTGGCATCGAAGCTGTTCGGTGATAAGTATGGCGGCGTGCTCGCGGTCGGCCTGGGAGATCGGGAGCGGGCGATGAAGCTGGTGGACGGCACGTGTCTGGCGCAGAACCTGGCGAATATCGGCGATTCCAGAACGCTGGTGATCCATCCGGCATCCACCATATTCCAGGAGTTCCCGCCGGACGAACGTGATGCCCAGGGGATTCCCGATGACCTGGTGCGCGTATCGGTCGGAGTGGAAAGTACAAGAGACATCATCGCCGACTTCGAGTCGGCGCTCGAACGGATATAGACCCGTGAGCATGATACGCAAGTCACCGTCAGTCCTGAGTGCGCCGGTGAATGACGGCGTGTATCGAAGGACGGCTCGGTGCAGCAAGGCCGTCCTTCGATACACGCCGTCATTCACCGGCGCACTCAGGACTGACGGTGGGGGTCTCGGTTGGAAAATGGAGGCGATAAATGCAGATCACAAGTAACGGCAAACCCGTCGAAGCGACGGATAACATCACAGTGATTGATCTACTGACGGAGCTGAAAGTGGCCACCCCGATGTACGTGTCGGTCGAGCTGAACGGCGAGATCCTCGACAGGGAGCAGTTCGCCACCACCAAGGTTTCCGATGGAGACACGGTCGAGTTCCTTTACTTCATGGGCGGAGGCAAACTGTGAGCCTCGGATTCGAGGAGATCGAACGCTACAGCCGCCAGATACTCCTTCAGCAAGTCGGCGGCAAGGGGCAGGAGAAGCTGCTCGCCTCGAAGGTGCTGCTCGTGGGCGCGGGAGGTCTCGGCTCGCCTGCTTCGATGTACCTCGCGGCGGCGGGAGTCGGAACGATCGGCCTGATCGACGGCGACAAGGTGGACCTGACCAACCTCCAGCGCCAGATCGTCCACTTCACGGACGACATCGGCAAGCCCAAGGTCGAGTCAGCGGCGGCCAAGCTCAACGCGATCAACCCGGCGGTGAATGTCGAGACCTACGAGACCCTCGCGCTGGCCGACAACAGCCTGGATATCATCAGCCGCTATGATTTCGTGATCGACGGCACCGACAACTTCCCGGCCAAGTTTCTCATCAATGACGCGTGCTATTTCGCCGGAGTGCCCTTCTCCCATGCGGGCATCCTGCGCTTCGATGGTCAGCTTTTCACAGTGATTCCCGGCCAGACGGCGTGCTATCGGTGCCTCTTCGGAGGTCCACCGCCTGCAAATGCCGTGCCGTCGTGCTCCCAGGCCGGAGTGCTCGGAGGAGTCGCGGGCGTGATCGGATGCCTGCAGGCCACGGAGGCACTGAAGTACCTGCTCGGCGTCGGTGAACTGCTCACGGACCGCATGATGATATTCGATGCGCTCGCAATGCGGTTCAGAGAGGCGAGGTTCAAGCGCAATCCGAAATGCCCGCTCTGCGGAGAGAATCCGACGATCACCGAACTGCGTGACGAGGAGCAGGTCGCGTGTGATCTGAAGGCGGCGAGAGCATGATCGTCATGCCGGCGGGAATTCTGGCTGATATTGTGGAGCATGCGAGACACGATGCGCCGAACGAGGCATGTGGATTGCTCGCGGGCAGCGAATCTACCATTGAAAAGTGCTATCGCCTGACCAATGTCGACGCAAGCCCGGAGCACTTCAGCCTCGACATCCGGGAACAGTTTGCCGCCGTGAAGGATATGCGGACGGCGGGTATCGAGATGCTCGGCGTGTACCATAGTCATCCGGCGACACCGGCGAGAATGTCCGCGGAGGACCTGAAGCTGGCGTTCACACCGGGGATCGCCTACGTGATCGTCTCGCTCGCGGACCCGGATCAGGCGGTCGTCAAGAGCTTTCGCATCGTCGACGGCAGTCCGGTCGAAGAAGAAGTCTCGATACAGGAGTTGGAGCAGTGAGCAAGACAACCTACCGAATACCGGACAGCGTCGTTGAAGACACGCATGCGTACCGTCGCGATGTGGAGAAGTTCCTGTCGGGCGAGACATCACCGGTCGCATTCCGGGCGATCCGCGTGCCGATGGGCATCTACGAGCAACGGGAGAGCGACACCTACATGGTGCGGGTACGGGGCGCCGCGGGTGTGTTCCTGTCCGACCAGGTTCGGCTGATCGCGAAACTCGCTGAGGTGTTCGGAAACGGTATCGTTCATGTGACCACCAGGCAGGACCTGCAGATTCACAAGGCGCTCATACAAGACACGCCGACCGTGCTGGAGCGGCTGCTCGAGGAAGGGCTCTCCTCCAGAGGCGGCGGTGGGAACACTGTCCGCAACATCTCGGCATGTCCGCTCGCAGGCATCTGCGCGGACGAGGTCTTCGATGTCACGCCTTACGTTTTCGCGCTCACGGAGTACCTGATCACGAACCGGGCGAACTTCAACCTGCCCAGAAAGTTCAAGGTCGCGTTCTCCGGCTGCGGGGATGACTGCGGGCTCTGCTCCGTTGCCGATCTCGGGTTCTTCGCGCGCGAGAGGGACGGCGTCCGGGGCTTCTCGGTCTATGCCGCAGGTGGAATGGGCACGCATTCATCCATCGGTACGCTGATCGAGGATTTCATCCCGGCAGAGACGATCTTTGAGGTGGCCGAATCCGTCAAGCGGCTGTTCGATGAGCACGGTGACCGCACGAACAAACACAAGGCTCGACTGCGGTTCGTCCTGGAGCGCATGGGCCGCGACGAGTTCATCCGTCTGTATCGCATGGAACTGGCGAAGGTTCGGCAAGAGGGCATATCGACCCCCGATATCAACTTGGACTGCGAACCACGCGAAGGGGCGAAGGATCAGTCGGTTGAAGCGGAGAATAGTCCGGCATATCTGTCATGGCGACTGGGATGCGTCTTTCCCCAGAAGCAGGAGGGGCTCTTCGCGGCGAGCATTCCTCTGAGGCTCGGGGATATCCCGACTGAGGCACTGAATGCTCTTGCCGATATAGCTGACGAAACCGGCGACGGGACGCTGCGGACGACACAGGAGCAGAACCTGCTGATCAGAGATATACATGAGAGCCGGCTGCCGGGATTGTACCGATCGCTGCTGGAACTTGACGAGTCGCTCACGATCGCGCCGCCGGTCATGGTTGTGGCCTGCGCGGGTGCATCGACCTGCAAGCTGGGACTCTGCCTTTCGCGCGGATTGGCCGACGCGATCGAGGCCGAACTGGAGAAGTCGGGTGCGTCATTCGATGCCCCGATCCGCATCAGCGGCTGCCCGAACTCGTGTGGCCATCATCCGATCGCGGCGATCGGTCTGCATGGAGTCGCCGTGCGCTCGGATGGCAGGCTCGTTCCGACATATACGATCCTCGCCGGCGGAAACCTGGCAGAGGGTGAAGCAAAGCTCGCACAACCGATCGGCAAGGTTCCCGCAAAGGCCGTCCCTGCGCTGCTAGGGGAGTTCCTGACGACCGCCGCACGGGAGCGAGTTGTTGGCGAATCGGTGCACGATCTGATGGACCGCTGGGGCACGGATTGCCTCAGAACGCTCAGCGAGAAGCACGCGTCCATACCCGCCTACGATGAAGCGCCGGAGTTCTACCGGGACTTCGGAAGCGACGAGGAGTTCTCGCTCGCCGGTCGCGGTCCGGGCGAGTGCGGAGCGGGTGTGATGGATGTGATCGCGCTCGACATCGATCAGGCTGCACGAGCGCTCGATGAGGGCCGGCTCTACGAGGCTGTTGTCGCCGCAGCTCGAGCCCTCCTGGTTACGCGAGGCATCGAGCCCAAAAAGGACCGCGAGGTCTTCGCCGCCTTCACCGAGCACCTGATCGTTCCCGGTTGGGTCAGCCCGCGATCTCAGGTCCTGCTCGATGCGGCGCTCGACTTCAAGCTCGGCGACAGAGATTCGCTCGATGACCTGCTGGATGACATCCGGGCGCTGCTCGATCGGGTGAAGGAGCTGTTCCGGTCGCTGGACTCGAACCTCAGCTTCCGTGTCGAACCGATTTCGCAGGCTGAGATTCGTTCGGATGCGCAGGAGCAGGGGCTAGCCCGTGAGTTGGACCTGCGCGGTGTGCTCTGTCCCATGAACTTCGTGCGCGCGAAGATCGAACTGGAGCAGATCGACGTCGGAGAGGCGCTGGACATCCTGCTCGATGAAGGTGAGCCCGCTCGGAACGTGCCGGCCAGCTTTGCCGATCAGGGACAGGAAGTCGTGTCCGTTGCTGATGAAGGCGGTCACTTCCGCGTCCGAGTGCAAAGAACCACATAGGGCGAGAGGTAAGCACGTGACACTGGATCCGCTGATCGATGACAGTTATGTAGATACGCCCAGGCAGAGAACTCTGGATAAGCTGCTCCGCCAGCGGGCTTCCGGCATGCCGGTTGTGGGTGTGTACTGCTCATACGCGCCGATCGAACTGATCTGGGCGATGGGTGGTACCGTCGCCGACCTGTGCGCCTATGCGAACAAGACCATTCCTGATGCCGAGACGGTCCTCCCCTCCAGCCTTTGCCCTCTGATCAAGTCGAGCTACGGCTTCATCATCACCGACCAGTGTCCGTTCTATGCGATCAGCGACGTTGTCATCGGCGAGACTACGTGCGACGGCAAGAAGAAGATGTTCGAGCTGATCCGTGACATCAAATCGATGATCGTGCTCGAACTCCCGCAGAAGCCCGATGACGTGGATGCTCGGATCCACTGGGAGGCGGAAGTCTGGAAGATGAAGGCGTTCCTGGAGCAGACCTTCAGCAGGCGCATCACCGACGATGACCTCGAATCGGCAATCAAGGCCGCGAACAGACGCCGCAAGCTGCTCACCGAGATCATTGCCTTCGCCGGTCACACGCCGCCGCACATAAGCTGGTGGGAGGTGAAGGCGATCATCGGCACGGCCTATCCCTCCGCCGATACGAGCGCCATGGACGATCTGCTGGAGGACGTGTTACGCAAGCTCCACATGCGCCGATCCATAGGCGAGCACACCGCCTTAGAAAATGCTCCCCGCGTCATGGTCACGGGATGCCCGATCGGTGGCGATGCGGAGAAGGTCTTCCGGATCATCGAGGAAGCCGGTGGAGTGGTTGTCATGCACGAGGCATGCAGCGGCATAAAGCCGTTGCTCTATCCGGTCGAAGAGGAAACCGGGGATCCGCTTGCCGCCATCGCCCGCAGGTATCTGCAGCTCCCCTGCTCGTGCATGACGCCGAATCATCACCGCCTGGAACTGATCGACCGCCTGATCGAGGACTTCAAACCCGACGCGGTGGTCGACGTCGTCCTCAGCGGCTGCCACACATACAACGTCGAATCGTTCACCATCAGGGAGCACGTGTCGAAGAAGCACGGGCTGCCGTTTCTCAAGCTCGAAACGGACTACTCGGAGAGCGATGCCGAGCAGATCAGGACGAGGGTCGAGGCCCTGATGGAACTCTGCGGGAAGTAGGTCGCGGCTTACCCGAGTGGCTGTATTCCGTCGGTCTCGATTCCGAGACTCTTCAGGAGCGCATCGATCTGTTCCAAGTCGTCCCAAACGAAGCGCACGGACACCCCGCAGTCGTCGGATATCTCCCGAGGCACGGGTATCATCGCGACATCGAACCCGGCTTCCTGCAGCCGCGTCTCGATCTGCAAGGCCACTGACGACCTCTTGCACAGAATGACTCCGCATGTGGGCATGAATCAGTGTTCTCCGCTATTTCGCGAACAGGGGTCTCGTCACTTTGCCGGACGTGAGATCCAGAACACGTATGCGCTCCAGTGAGTCTGAGAGATCCACGAAGGCGATCATCCTGCCGTCGCTGTCTATGGCCGGCATGCTCGACGGCACGGCCACCAACTCTCGTGAGTCACTACCATCGAGCTTCATGGACGCAACATGCGGCTCTCCCGACGATATCGACGTGAACAGGATGCGGTCGCCATCCGGGAAGAAGACCGGCGGACTCGTGCATTCCGCCAGATAGACTCCGTACTCTGAGACCACGTCCTCCGAGCGCACGAGACGCTCTGTGCCGGTTTCCAGGCCGACCAGCCAATACTCGATCATCAGCTTTCCCGGCTTACTCGCAAGCGCCTGGAAAAGTATCGAGTCTCCCTTCGGCGACCAGGTGCAATCGGATAACGACCATTCGCGCTCATCCTCGGATCTGAGCTGAGTCAGTTGGCGCTCACCCTCTCCGGCGGTGTCCACCAGCCATATCTGATCGTTTCGGATAAACGCAACCAGGTTGCCCTGAGGCGAGACGGTGGGGAGAAGATCGACCACGCCGGGCGGCGCAGGTTTCGCCAGGTTCTCCTGAGGCCCCATCATGCCGAGTCCCGAGTGCGGATTGCCCTCCTCCGCCGGGGGTGGAGCAGCCTCATTGGCTGCCACAAGTACGCTCTGAGGGATGAAGCTCAGACTTGCGCTTGCCACGAGGATGCCCGCGGATGCCCGATCGTTCGAGGGTTTGTCTTCGTTGGTCGAAGGATCGGCCGGCGACGGAGTGGGCTCTGGGGTTGGTGCGGGCGCCTCAGAGGACGGCGCGGGCGCCTCGGGGGTCGGCGCGGGCGCCTCGGGGGTTGGCGCGGGCGCCTCAGCGGTCGGCGCAGGTGCCTCAGGCTTGGGCTTGTTCGTCAAGAGCCGGTAGCCCTGACCGTCGAGCTTGATGGTTGATACTCCCGCATCACGGTTCAGCCAGTCAGTGAAGAATACCGAATCGCCGCCGATTCTGGGCTGATCCGCGGCATTCTTGAGGCTCGAGAAAGGCTTCAGCGCCTCTTCCTCGGTCACGCGTTTGCCGGAATCCACGACAAACAGTCTCCCGGCGAAACCGAGGAGAAGCTTCTTGCCGTCCGGGTACCAGGAGATCGACCGTACAAGACCGTTCCCGGGAAGAGCGGCGATCGCCTTCTCGCGGCTGCCTGACTTGGACCCGACGAACAGCTCCGTTGAGTGGTTCACATCTGACTGAAAGGCCAGGCGCTGGCGATCGGGTGACCACATCGGCATCCAGTATGAACTCCGGCTGCGGTTGAGTCTTTTCAGTCCCGTCCCGGAGGTGCTGCAGATATAGGTCTCGGGACTGTAGGAGTCGGATGATGTGCCAGTGAATGCGACGGTCTTCCCATCAGGCGAGAACGATGCCGATGTCGGGTACACGCTGTCGGGAGTTAGGCACTTCAGGTCTTCGCCTGTCGATGCGACGCTCCACACGGCTGCATGGCTCTTCCTCCCTGCACAGAAGAACAGCCTGCTACTATCCGGTGACCAGGTTATCTTTCCGCCGTCAAAGGTGCGCACCGCGATGAGTCTGTCGGATCGGGTTTCGAGATCTATCACCTTGATCTTGGACCCACTTATCACGTCGGGCACGGCAAAAGCAAGATTGCGCCCGTCGGGTGAGTAGGCAGGCGCGCTGCAAAAACCCTTGTAGAGCAGCGTTAGCTCCTTGTCTTTCACCCCGACCGTCCAGATGCTGGCGCCGGTGGATCTGCCAACCACAAAGGCCAATGTGGATCCGTCCGGTGACCAGGCCCACTCACGCACCCAGAACTTCGTTGTGAGTCCGGTCGTGCCCACTCCGCCGACGCGTGTGAAAGACAGGTCTCTCGCATTGCCATCCTTGGAAACCGTGGCGAAGGAGACGAGAGAACCATCGAGTGACCAGGATGGGTTACTCGCGCCGGGTGGCAGGATGGTCAGCGGTGTCTCCTGGTCGGGACCTCCGCTGGGATCTATGGACCAATAGGCCGGACCGCCGCTACGAACGCTCCCGAACACAATTGCTTTGCCGTCGCGTGTCCACATCGGGCCGTGCGCTCCTTTGCTCGTGAGTGGCCGAGCGCCGGTTCCGTCGGCTCTCATGACCCAGAGGTTTGGTATTCCATGCAGGGAACCCGAGCAGAAAGCGATGCTCGTGCCGTCCGGAGACCAGGCGGCTTCCCATCCCCCGTTTGGGGCCGATAAGCCCGCGCATTCCGAGAACGCCGGCAATGCCAGTAAGGCGATGACCAGAAAGAACCTCAGGAATCTCGACAAGTTAGCCTCCGGACGATGGAAGGGCAGAGCATTCCCCCGCCAATTCGAGCTGACAACTACCATGACTGCATTATCTCCTAGCCCACTGCCTCGCGCAATCGCGCGGCCTCACGCTCGATGACCGCACTGCCCGAACGCGACGAAGTGGCGACCCTCAGAAGCGTACCACCTGATGAGGGCATGATGCTGGCCCTGACCACAGTCCGGGCCACATAGAAAGAACAGAATACCCCAAGCAGCAATATCGCGAAACCGGCACATACCGCGGGCAACCCCGGGTTGCTTGCCACCTGGAGGCCCGTGTAGCTCACAGCGCTTTCCATGGTGATCCGGAATCCTTTGTACTTGGCGGAACCGGAGATTGGTATCCAACCCAGGTTCGACCACGCGTCCTGGCCCTTATACTCCGGAAACCTGTCGTTCACCATGACCTCCGCAGCCGGGTGAATCGGCATGAAGCTGGCACTGATCTCTTCCCCTCCCACGTAGTCCGGAGCGAAATCGTGGACGAATATGCTGAGCTTCTGCTTGCCGATCTTTATCTGTCGGGGCTCCTGCTCCGAAACCATGTATAACTTGCCCTCCGGCCCGTTCTTCGTATCGACGCTGATCGGGACTCTCACGGATTCCCCATTCGCCCCGGTCACGACCAGATAGAAGCCCACGATCCCATAATCCGATTGATAGAAGGACACTCCGCGATAGGTCAGTGGGTGGTCGACGTCGACAACCTTGCCGGCGACGAGCTTATCCGCATCATACACCTGCAGATCGCTCTTGTAGGCGGTCGGGTTGTGCTCGTCGTCGTGCTCGATGTAGAACTTCTTCAGTGCGACTCGGAACTTGAGGTCCGCCGGTTTTTCCGAACGGCTCGGGAAGTAGCTGTTCGTGGATCGGCCTTCAACGATGGTTGTATAGCCCTCCAAGCCCAGCATACTCCCCACCATACCGCCAAGAAAGATCACAAGAACGCTGACATGAGCAAGATATCGGCCCCACAGATTGGCGGTTCCCCTGGCTGCGTAGATCGAGATCTCGTCGCCCGTCCGCTCTTCACGCACCGAATAGTGCGCCGCGCGAAGCGCCCCCTTGACCTTCTCAGCCGTTTCATCAGTACCGGAGTCAGTCTGGATTGTCTGTGATCCCTGCATCTTGCCTACCCGCGCGTGGCCGATCGCGACCTCCGGACGATATGCCTGCTTCCATGTACGGCTGAACCTGTTGATGCTGCACACCGCCAGGTTCGCTCCGATGAGCAGGATGATCAGTTGATACCAACTCGAGCGGTACAGATCAGTGAAACCGAGTGCTTTGAGGGTGGCGTAACCCCCGGGCCCAAACCGGGCATAGTCCTCAGGCGAAGCTCCTTGAGGGATGATGGTCCCGATGACCGAGACGGCGGCCAGTAACAGGAGCAACGTCACCGCCGTGCGCATCGAGCTGAAGGTCGTCCACAATATCTTTCCTAGATTCGTGCCGTCATTCGTATCAACGATATGCTCGGCGGTGTCTTCCGGGGCGAGACGCTCTGACATTAGTCCTCCGATGACTCAGACAAGGCCCGAAACGATTCGTGCAAAAAATCACGTATGTGGCATCAGTGTGGGACATTGCCACATGTGTCACAATGTTATCATAGCTCGGCGGGGGGTAGATGTCAAGAGCAACGACCGGATGTGACACCCCTCACAAAGCCACCCGGCAACGTAAAATCGCCAAAATCTTCGTTGAACATACAGTAATTTTACCTGTTGACGGGAGGATTTCCGTGTGCTATACTGTCCCAGTATTGTGCAGAATTGCACAATAGTTTGTGCAAGGTTTCACAGACTTTGGAGCAAAGCGCATTCGGATTCGCGCTTCGCTCGCCTTAGGAAGAGGACGTAGTTCATATGAGAATCAGAGTGCTCATCTTATTGGTCCCATGTTTGGTTTTGGCGATGATTCTGGGCCACGGGATACTCTCCGCGCAGGGCGGCAGCGCCTATGGCGGAGTGGAGAACTGCAAGATGTGCCACCCGGACATTTACACCGAATGGTCGAAGTCCGACCATGCGCGAGGATTCGAACTCCTGACAAACGTCGGCCAGGAGAAGAACGCTGAGTGCCTCCCTTGCCACACCACCGGATACGGTAAGGGCGGTTACGTGGACGAAGCCACAACCCCCGGATTGAAAGGCACGGCTTGTGAATCGTGTCACGGACCTGGCGCCGGTCATATGGGCGACAAGACCAAGATCACCAGGAAGCCGCCCGCCGGGACGTGCGAGGGCTGTCATCAGGCGACAAATATCCATTCTGTGACTAAGTAGGCGCACCGTTACTAGATATGTCAAGGAAGTTTGAGACCAAACCAGTTCTGACTCTTATCGCCATCGGGATCTCGCTCCTGGTCGGTGGGATGCTGATCCCGTGGGCAGCGGATGCGCAGAGTGCGCCGCCGCAACCGCCCACGCCCAAGGCGGAGGTGGTTTCTACCGCGAGGTTCGTCGGTAGCCAGGGATGCCAGACCTGCCACTCGCAGGTCGCGGAACCTTGGTTGGCCAGTCCGCACGGTCGGGCTCTCACGCAAGAGGGCTTGCCGGAGGAACGGCGAGGCTGCGAGGCCTGTCACGGAGCGGGGAGCGCGCATGTCGGAAGTGCATCGGCCAGCAAGATGTCTATTCCGATCGCGGCGGATCCGCCGGCGGCAAACAGCCTGTGCGGATCCTGTCATTTCGATCGCGAGCCGTCAACTGCACCCGATGCCCCGCACAGCTTATCCAAGGCTGAATGGACACGAAGCGCGCACGCGCGAAAGGATCTGTCCTGCCTGTCATGCCACTCCGGACATCCGAACGCGAACGAGAAGGCGCTCGTGAGACCGGCCAAGGACCTGTGCCTGAGTTGCCATGCATCAGTGATGGAGGACGCTCCCGGCAAACCGGCGGCATACACCCATTCGCCTGTTGCGCAGGGACAGTGTACGTTGTGCCACGATCCGCATGGGGCGGCTGACCGGCGTATGGTGGCGGATGATGTGAATAAGGCGTGCGAAACGTGTCATGATGCCGGGACTCCCGAGATGGCAGCCGGCCATCAAGGGTTTGCCGTCAAGGGTGCGAAGTGCATTTCCTGCCATGACCCGCATTCACACAAAGCTTCCGACAAACTCATGCGGACGAAACAGCACATGCCGTTCAAGCAGCGAAACTGCGTGCTCTGTCATGGCAAGCCCGGGGCTGATGGGGCAGCGACTCTGGCTAAGCCGGCCAAGGAGCTGTGCGTATCCTGCCATCCGACGGGCAGCATCATGAAGGACGGCGAGAAAGCCCATGCTCCGGCGAAGGAGGGGCTTTGCACGGTATGCCACGACCCGCACGCGTCGAATGCCAAGGGCTTGCAGAAGACTCGTACTGCCTATGCGTGCTTCACCTGCCACAGCAAGGTTGAGATCGATACCCTATCCGCCCACAAGCATGGGGCGTTCAACAGCAATATGGACTGCACCGGTTGCCACAAGCCGCACAGCTCGCCGCAGGAGAAACTCCTGGTCAAGGCTCAGGGTGACCTATGCGGGCAGTGCCACAAGCACTCGGGCTCACATCCGATGGGAACCAGGAAAGACGGCACTCCCGTCATCGACCCGAATACCAGCAAGCCGATGGTGTGCGCCAGTTGCCATAACCTGCACGGATCGAAATTCGCCATCCTGGCCAAGGCGGACAAAGGCAGAGACCTCTGCCTGCTGTGCCACCAGATGGAGCACAAGTAGATGTATCGCACAGCTAAGCTCTTTGCAGCCTCGATAATTTGCGTGATGGCGCTAAGTATACAGGCGAGCGCTGCTCCGGAAAGCAGGACATTCAAGCTCACCTACTCGTACGTAGCCCACGGGTATTCGACCAGTCAGCGGTTCTCAAAGCCGAGCGGTCTCTTCTACGATACGAACCGTGACGAGCTGTATGTTGCCGACACGGGCAACAACCAGATCGTGATCTTTGATAAGAAGGGGATGCCGACCGCGCGGATCCGGCATAACGTGGAGGTCGCCTCATCGACCGACAGAAAGTCACTCCCTGGAGAGCCCAAGAGCATTCTTGTCCGCAAGAACGGCGACATCCTGGTCACGGACAACCTGTGCAACTACGTGGACGTCCTCGATTTTCGTGGCCGTTCGCTCGAGAAGATCTGGCCCGCGGACCTGCTCGGCTTGTCCCGAACCAAGGTTCAACCGCGCTGCCTTGCTATCGACGCTGCACAGAACATCTACGTGAGCGTGACAGGTGCGGCCAGCAGTATCCTGGTTTTCACACCCGAGTTCAAACTCAAGTCCGAGATAGGCCGGATCATAGGAGGCGGTACCATGAAATCGGTGACCGGCCTCTGGGTGGACAACAGCGGCAAGGTATATGCCACGTATTCCCAGGGTGAGTGCGTGCGAGTCTACGCGGCGGATGGGAAGCAGCTTACGAGCTTCGGCGGACACGATGTCGGTTACGAGAACTTCTCCCTGCCGGTCGGTGTCGTGACGGACGCACAGAGCAACATCTGGGTGGTCGACACCCTCAGGCACATCGTCAGCGCGTTCAAGCAGGAGACAACGGACTCCGGTCTCACCGCGACCGTAATCCACGCGCTCGGCGGATACGGCAGCGGGGCCGGAGAGATGTCATTCCCGACGGCGCTTGCCGGTGACGGATCGAGCAAACTGTTCATACTAGAGGGAGCAGGCGCGAGGCTCCAGGCATTCAGCATAGATTTCGCGGCGCCCGCCCAGCAGGCGGGTGTGAAAACCTGATGATAGTGGTTTCGCGAGTATCGCGGGGTTGACGCGTGCGGCGAGACTTCTACATAACAGCCGCCCCTTGTGGCCAACAGCCACGAGGGTGAGGCATGATTAAACGAAAGGGAGGTACACAACCGAATGAAAGTGATGGTAGGGCTTCTAATCACGGCGCTTGCGTTGTGTGGGGGCGCGGCTCTGGCCGGCGACTATCACAATAGCGCCACCCTGGTCTGCTCCGACTGCCACACGATGCACTACAGCGCTCAGCACGGCTATGACGGAGTTACTCCGATCACGCTGGGAGCAGTTGGGCCGAACGAGAACCTGATCAAGGCTCCGACCCGCAATGCTCTGTGCCTGACGTGTCACGACAATCAGGCCTATGCTCCGGACGTCTATGCAGCCAATACGGGGTCCCACGTTCGCAACGCAGGCGCTCTGAACAAGCTGGGTGATGCCGGCCTGTACGCTGAGTACAAGGGACACACCCTGGGCTCACTTGCGTCCGCTCCCGGCGGCACGTGGGCGCCAACAATTCCGGCAGAGGGAGAGGCAGAGGGTATGACCTGCGGCAGTTGTCACGGCACGCACGGTTCGACCTACTACCGCAACCTGAAGAACAAGCCGGGCGGTTCAGCCGACAACACCTATGTCACGTATGCGGTCGGCACCAACGACCTGACCAAGGATGTCTTCGAGCGCGATGCGACCCTCAACCAGGTCTCGACGCACTACGATGTCGCCAACGTTGACTTCAACGAGCCTGACTCGACGAAGTCGGCCTATGCCAACTGGTGCAAGAGCTGCCATACCAACTTCCACGGCGTATCCGGTGGAACTGAGGTCGGCGGCGCATCCGGCGGCGACATCAGCAGCCACTCGACCGGAGTGGAAGGAGTGCCCTGGCACCGACACCCGAGCGCTGACGTGAACATTGGTCAGAACGGCAACTCCAAGCTGACCCAGTACAACCATGTCACGCATGTGAACAAGGTCAAGGTCATGAGCAATTCCGGCGACTGGGGCAATACGAGCACCGATGTCACCCCATCGTGCTTCTCCTGCCACAAGTCTCACGGAAATCAGAATGCCTTCGGTCTGATTCACATGAGCGGCACCGGAACTCTGAGCGAACAGGGCGACGATGGCGGCGGCAACAACGTGAGAGGTCTCTGCAGACAGTGCCATTCGCAGGGCACGTAGTCCGCGAATCGACATACATCACGGTAATGTCGTTGTAGTATTGCCTGTCGAGGCGAGGGATGGATCTCTCGCCTCGACAGGTTGCCTTGTGAGTAAACGGTTTCCGAGGGGCACCCCTCGGAAGCTGTTTTGCTAGGTGCGCCGTTGACTTACAGAAGGGACATGGATGTGAACGCACGATACCTTACCTTCGGAATGGCCTGTCTATTCCTTTCCTTCACCAGCGTTTCCCTGGCAGGGCTGACTCACGTTGGAAACAGCCTGGTCTGCTCTGATTGTCATTCGATGCACTATAGCATGCGGCACAACTACCGCGGCGGCGCAACCGATCTGGTCACGGATGCGAACGGACCCTTTGGGAATCTCTTGAAGGCTTCACCTAACGAGCTGTGCCTCGCGTGCCACGATCAGACAAGCTTCGCGCCGGATGTGCTCGGAGAGCCGTCCGGTGAGTATGTCAGGCAGGCAGGCGCGCTTAACCGGCTGGGGGTAGAGGAGTCCGGCTACAAGTCATGGACGGGCCACACACTGGAAAGCACCGATGTCGCTCCGGGAGGCACGTGGTCCAATTCCACCACCGGGCTTCGATGCATCGATTGCCATGCGCCTCATGGAATTCCGACTCAGTTTCGCAATCTGTGGACAGACAGTGCTGCAGGCCATAACTTCGAGAACAAGACCCTGACCTACGCTTACGGCGCAACCAACGACACGAACAAAGACGTCTTTCTCCACGACGGCTTCGACGTCGCCTACCGATATGGCGTCCTCGGCACGGATTTCAACGAACCCGACGAGACGAAGTCGGCCTACGCCAACTGGTGCCGGAGCTGCCACACGAACTTCCACGGCGCTTCCGGTGGGTCTGAGGTCGGGGGCGTGAGTGGTGGCGATACGGGCGGTTCCGACGGAGTCGCCTGGGTCAGGCATCCGAACGCTGATACCAACATTGGTGCGCACGACGCAGAGATGTCCAGCCTGGCTGAGTTCCAGTCCCATGCCAACCGGGCGAAAGTCATGAGCCATTCCGGCACGTGGGCCTCGGCTGCGGATGTTACCCCTTCATGTTTCTCCTGCCACAAGGCACACGGGAACAAGAACGCGTTTGCCCTCATCTACATGTCCGGAAGCGGAACTGTCACTGAGGAAGGTGACACCGGAGGGTCTCATAGCGTGCGAGATCTATGTCGCCAGTGTCACGAGCAATAGAGCCGGTCGCTGCGCAGTTTGCGTAGTTGTTCTCACGAGAACGCCGACCGCTGGTCCTGAGTTCGCCGGTGAATGACGGCGTGTAACGAAGGACGGCCCTACTGCACCGAGCCGTCCTTCGTTACACGCCGTCATTCACCGGCGAACTCAGGACTAGCGGTGGGGAAAACTGTTGTTCCACCTCGAATCCAGGATCATCCTCTCACTTGGTGCCATTCCAGGCAAAACCTGTCACTTCTACCAGTATCGTTCCAGCCCCTCACCGTGGCACATACTATTACCAGGGAATCCCAGGATCGTGGCACATATTGTCAGCCGTAACTAGTGGCAAATGAGGGTATACAACAGTTAGGCTGAAATGCCCTGAGGCGGTCAGAAACATACGAGGATGGGTAAAATATTCTTGGCGGACTCGACAAGAACTGAAAAACGTGCGATAATGAGTAGTAAGTGGCGGGCGCATCCGACAGAACCGGGTGCTGCAAGCCACGGATTTGCCCGTGCTCGAGGGATTCCCCGAGGGCATGCGACAACGCTATCTCATCAACTGGCGAATGAAACTGGGGTTACGGGGGTTCTCGTGAAATATTTCACGAACCCTTCGAGGCACGGTTCATTCCTGGCGAGAGGTATTTGGGGGGATGGCATATGTCGAGGTTGTTAGTACTTATCGAATGTGCGGTCTTGACCGTAGGCATCATGGCGACATGCGGTTCAGCCCAGGCGGCGAACTATCACTTCCGCGATACGCTGATCTGCTCTGACTGCCACATCTCGCACGCCAGCGCCAGCCACGGGGACGGAGGCGACGCGGCCTCTTACGGCGAGCCTCCGAATGGTAACCTGCTCAAGTCTTCATCATCCAGCGACGTGTGTCTGCGCTGCCACGATGGACAGGCCGGTGTGCCTGACGTCGTCGCCGGGGATGTGAACAAGCCGTCTGAGCCATATGATGGACAGGAACGGGCGGCCGGCGCCTTCGCCGATGGTACCGCGGACAACTGGAAAGGGCACAACCTGCCCGGACAGGGCAGCGTCGGACCAGGCGGTTGTGACTCCTGTCACGAGCCTCATGGGAACACCAGTTACCGCAACCTGCGAACTCTCGACGGTTCTGGAGACGAGTTGGTGGCCTTCGTAAACCCCGCCGCGGCCGCGTTGGACAAGTACAGCCGTGCGAACGTGGGCTACGGAGGGAATATCGGAGACAAGCTCTGCGGGGGTTGCCACGGTTTTGGCGCGATATCGAATACTCGTTCTTCGGGCGGACAGCACTTCAATCGGCACCCCAGCACCAGCAGCGAGGCCGTCATCTCCATGGAATCCGGGCGATCCAGTATCGACCCGATCCACTGGGTTTCCGGAGAGGGCAGCGGTTTCACGGCGGGCGAACTCGTAGTGCCGCGCGTGCCGTTCGCGGTGAGTTCAGCCACCAGTTACTCCGATGCCAGGACGGTGTCCGCCGCCAACGAGGTGTCCTGCCTGTCATGCCACAAAGCCCACGGCTCAGTGCACGCATTCGGCATGATCTGGCCGTACGGGAGCGGTGACGGAGCGGCCGGCGGCTCCGGCTGCAACCAATGCCACAACATCTCCCGCGAGTGACGTTACTTCAGAACGCCCACGATTCCCGTAGCGGTCTGCTCTATCCCACTCTGCAGATCCTTCGGGCCGCTGAGGAATACGCCAAACCGACCTACAGCCAAATCCAGGTGGTAGTATCCGAAACCGGATAGCTCCGTGTACGCGGGCAGCGTCTCGAAGACGGTCTGCTGCTGTCCGGCGTGGTAGGTCTGCAGGAACTTCTCCGCAGTCGCCTTAGTGCGATAGTCCACGAGCCGAACGTCGACAAACTTCCCGCCGTCGTTGAGCTGATACCGCGTGTCTATCGCATCGTGGAAATGCTTCTTGTACGTGACTTCACCCAGTTTCGCGTTGCCGACATCCTTGAGTAGCACCTTCAGCTCGGCTTCGCCGTAGGTTGCAGTCTCGTCCAGATATCGAGGCGTCCCACCAGTTGCTCCCTGTTGATGCGCAATGGCAGCGACTTGCGACTCCCCTGATGTGTCGTTCTTGACCGGAGCCGTTTCGGTGGCTGTGTTATTGGCCGTGTGCGCGGCAGCCGTGCTTCCGCCCAGGCTCACCAGTATATCCGGCGAGGATTTCATCATGGATTTCGCCATTGCGGATACGGCCAGCTTGGAGAGCTTGCCGAGCGAGGAGATTCGGCCGATGTCGAAAACCTTGACGCCCTCCGCTCCCGTCTTGCTTATGGTGGCGGCCCACATAATATCCGCGGTTCGAGCGTTCACCGAGCCGCGCGCTGAACGAGATCGACGGATACGAGTCAGAGCCGACCCGCACCTCGCCATATTCCTCGACTACGCCGATGACATACGCATCCACGTTAAGTGCGGGCTGAAGCTTCTGGCACATCTCCTGCGTTATGCCCTCAGTGATCCGAACGCTCTGTGCCTGCAGGGCCGAGTAGACCACCCCCGGCTCCACAACATCGAAGCCGCCGGTTGAGAGCAGGTACGTGACAACCGTGTTCGTAAGCACGCGTCCGGCATCCTGATCCTTGCTGACGTTGTCAAAGGGAAGGACGGCTATCCTTACCCGCTGACCCGCGGGCCTGTTGACGAACACCTGAGTCGAAGGGCCTCCGTCATTGCACCCGGAGACCAGGGCAAGCACCGAGAATGCCATCAGGGCTTTTACGAGTAGAGAGCTTTTCTTCATGTTGCACCAATCCTCATGTTCTGGTTGATTCCTCAGAGATATCTAGCATAATACAGGGCAAAATGTCTTTGCCAGTCTATCAGTCCGGTATTCCCACTGTGAAAGTCGTAATATAACTCCAGCGATGAACGATCCAGGAACGAATGCGATAGACGAAGCACGGATCCTCTTCTCCGCTGGCCAACAAACTGCCAGTTGATCCAATCCCACTGCTTGTCCGATTGGAAGTTGTAGTTCAGGCTAAGGTTACTCGCGGGATCGATCTGCCACCTCACGCCCAGCGCCGGTGACAGCGTTTCGGATATGCTCGATCCATTGCTAACCTGGTAGGAAAGCCTCAGGTTCAGGCTGAGTTGGTAGTTGGGCATCCACAGAGCGTCGACGTCCACCGCATCCGTGGTCTGTGATACGGGACTGGCGTCCGCACTGAATGAATCGGTCTGCGAGCGACGATAGGAGGCGCCCATCGACATCCCGCCGGCGGTCCTGGTCCTGAAGGAGATGCCCGCAAAGCTCCCACTGAACCCCCCGTCCGACCCAATCGTGGACTTGTTTCGTCCATAGTCGAGGCTGATATCCGCGGCACGGCTGAGTGCGCTCTGGAGTGAAACCTGGAGCGAATTCTGCGAAGAGCCGGAACTCAGCGCACCGGCGTAATCCGATCTGGACAGCGATGCGTTCAGGACGCTCTGGTCGCTCAACCGAGCGGACACCCCCAGGTTGCGATTGTTGGAGTCGAAGGAGATGACGCGGCCCAGAGCGTCGGTGATCGACGTCTCCTGTCGCCGATCGGTGTAATCGGCGCTGAGACCCGGCAATACCTGTGCTCTCACATTGAGGGAAAGCGCATTATCGCCGGAATTGCTGTTCACTGCGGCTGCTCCCTGGTGGCTGGATTGGTCAGAATACTCCAGGCTCGCAGCGATCGCCCTGGTGGGGGTCGCCTGGAGTCGGAGGACCTGGCGCTTCGTATCCATTCTGGAGTTGCCCTCGGCGCGCTCATTGTCCGTCGCGTAGTTGCTCAGTTCGCCAAAGAGGGTGAGTCCCTGCAGCAGAGTCTGATTCAGGAAGACCGACGATCTCCGAGTCATCTGCGTATTCCCGGAGGATCCGCTGTACGCCGATGTCTGCCTTGACTGGTCGAAGGTGAATCGGAGCGGCATCAGGTCGTAGTAGGAACCGAGCAGCCAGGTGTTCGAGGCGTAGCTGGACGCCGAATCCCCGAAGGAGCTGCCGGACACATTTCGCGAGTACTGCAGGTTCAGGACGGGATATGCCGGTTGCGAGATAAGCATGCTGAGGTTATAGTTGGACGAATTTCCGATCGACGTGCCGCCCTGGCCGAGTGTTTCGCTCTGATAGTCGTTGCGGTTCACTCTGCCCATCAGGGTGTAGCTGGGTTGGCGGTAATACAGGTTGATCCCCAGGCTTCTGTTGTCCTGACTGCCGAACTGGTCGTTCGTGGAGGATGTACCGAGCGTTACATCGCTTATCAGGGCGGAGAAGGGCATAACAGGCCCGCGCATGGCAAGGCTGTAGTTCGTCGAAAGATGACCGTCACCATTCGGCGATTCCCCCGCTTTCTTGTTCTCGAAGAAGTCGTATCGCATCTGTACCTGCAGACCCAGAGTTTGCGCACCCGTGCATTCATGTGACTGCGCGAGTAAGACCAGTGCAATCAAGAGCGTCAACAGTATCATCGGTGCGCCGTAACCGCCAATGTTCGCGGTATTCGCGTATTCTGACATATCGATTATCAGTCTCAGTGACATCCCGAGGTGGTAGCGCAACTGTTCTCGGAGTACGCTCCACCGTTGGCATGAGTGTAGGACGTGATTCCCTGTCCTCCCGCCAGATAATAAGGCGGACCGTCACTCACGTATACAATGAGGTGTCTCCGTTTGAACCCATGCGGCACGGCGGAGTGACACTGGAAACACCCGGCCCGCGCATGCTCTGACTTGCGATGGAGATTGTCACTCCCTTTGCGGAAATTCGTCCGGTTCGCGTCGCCTCCGCCCTGCCCATACGTGCTCCAGTCATGGCAGACGAAGCACAGATCGGACTGGGTGCCGGTCCTCCCGGTGTTATCGGAAGCGCCCGCCACCGCCTTGAAGCGCCTCTTGAGCGAGTAGTTGAATTGCGATCCATGAGGGCCCTGTGCGCTTCCGGGACTCGAGTCACTCGCGTGACAGTCGGTGCAGGCCATTGCGGAGTTCGGCCCCCACGGGCTGACATAAGCAGGCGGATTCGCTGACCCGAACACGACATCATCGGTAGGGACAGATGAAGCCGTTTGACCCGTAACATTGTGATAGGCCGGATTGCCGGGGCTGAACTCCAGCCCCTGGTCCGTTTCGCGTGTCCCGTCAGTCGTGTAGGGCGCAACACTCCCCCATGACCAGGAGGAGTGGCACTTGAGACAGAGATAGTACTCGTGCTCCGTCGCCGTGGACTGGAACTGCTCGACCGCATAACTGGTCGGCGCCGTCCATGGAGCAGTTGAGAAGGTCGGTCTGACACCCCAGGAGCCCAGAAGCATCTCGCCGATATTCGAAGACTGGGGCGCTCGCAGGCCCGACTTGGCGAAGTGCGTGTTATGGCAGTCCACGCATTCCACATGACGGTTCGATCCGCTGAGAAGCGGGTTCGGATTCACGGCGACCGATGCACCCTCCGCGGTACTATCGTGCTTGCCGCGCTGATTGGCGACTCGATGGGAATAAGCTCTGTTCATCTGCGTCTGAATGTCGATGGCGCCCGTCGGCCTGAAACCCGTTCCATGGCACGTGAAACATGTCTCCTCTTCGGTCCGGCCGGTCATGTGGGGATATGCGCCTGTGAGATCGCCCGAGCCGTGCGGATTGTGGCACTGCGTACAAGAGCCGACGGGCTTGCTGTTCATGCTGGAAGCCGAAGCCGAGTGGCCGCTCATGTTATATTGCGTCTGCCCGTAGTATGAGCGCAGACTCCCCGTGTGGCAGGTGTAGCAGAGATCGTTGTTGTTCGCTGTCCACAGCCCGAAATCCTGGTTGGCCGTTCCATGGCCCACGTGACATTGGGCGCAACTGCCCTTCGGAAGAGACGTATCGCGCTGCACGCCGGATATGGCGCTTCCATGAGGCGTGCGAGTGTAGTATCCGCCATCTGCTTCGGCGCGCAGAGTCAGGCCGACGAGGATGAGAGGCATGATCGCTGCCCATGCTATCCGGAGATATGCGCTCAAATGACTATCGCATCCTACTTGAAGTGGCATTGCTGGCACCCCGAGATCGTGTCCGCCCCGCTTTCGATGTAAGGCCAGACCATACCATACTTGTACTTACTCCCGTGAGCCTTGTGGCACGAAAGGCAAGTCACGGTGTCTCCGACGCCGCCGGTCGTGTTGCTTCCCAGTTGGCTGCCGTACCTGAGTCTCGGCACGCCCAGGGCCGAGTCGCCGATATCACCGCCGAAGCCCGTGTAGTCGCCGGGCGTTCCCAATTGCCAGTTCGTGGCGTCTGCGTGGGGGTATGCTCCGCCGATCTCGACGTTGCTCGGGTGACCCTTGAAGTGGGCAGGGGCGCTCCCCGCAGAATTCTCTGACAGCGCATCGTGACAGTCCGCGCACCAGGAGCTGATGTTGTTCTGTGCGTAGAATGCCACGTTTGACGCGTTATAGGCTACAGACGGATTCGGATTCACGATATCAACAGGCGTGGTTTCCTTGATCTGCGTGCCGATGAGAATGTCCCACGAGCCCGGATGCCTGGGATTCGGATCCGATATGAGATTCCGGTAGTTCGGGGCGCCGTGAGTATCATGGCAGTCCGAGCAGAGCAGCCCGCCGGCTTTCGTGTAGGTGCTCGACAGTGGAGCCGTGACTGAGACGGTGGGGCTCACGTCGTGGCCATAGGGATTCGCCGCACCGATAAAGTCGCCCTGAAAGAAGCCGGCGCTGGATCCGTACTTGCTGTCGTAGGAGTTCGAAACGACATTCGTCGGGCTCGCGGATGTACCGGTCGAGACGATGTCGGGCGCTCGGGAATCCGTGCCATTGTGACAACTCATACAGAGCCCTATCTGGCCCATGGAGTTCTTCAGCAGATGCTCGGTCGGCGTCAATACCTCGCCCTGGCTGCTGGCGTGCTGGGTGTGGCAGTCCGAGCAGATGCTCTCGGTGACGTGATGATACTCCCCCGACATTGTGTTCCGAGGAAGAAGCAGGCATACGCCTGCGACTGCGACTATGGCGGCTATCAGCCTCTTGGTCTGGAAACGCATAAACTGACCCTGCTTCACGCGCACACTCTGTCATTCTGAGCGAAGTGAAGAATCCGGCTGATCGAGCAAGGCGACTCGCTGGATTCTTCACTTCGCTCAGAATGACACGTATAATCCGGGTTAGAGCCCGGCCGGTCTGAACGGTTCGAAGGGCCGGGCAAGAGCGAAAACCTGCATCCTGCGGGATCCTGACTCCAGGACGATCACGTGCCCGAAGCTGTCTATATCAGCATCGACAGGGTAGAAGAGCATGCCTTCGCCCAAGCCGTAGTTGCCGAATCTCCGAAGGAACATGCCGGTCCTGTCAAATACCTTCAGCCCGTGCTGCGCCCTGTCCACAATCCAAATCTGGTCATTCCGATCCAGGAACATTGCGGTCGGAAACGCCAGATCCTGCTCAGCCTCGCCGTGCAGGCCGAACCGGTACAGGTACTTTCCGTTCCGGTCGAACACCTGGATCGGAGGCCCAATGGAATCGAGCACGTATATTCGGCCCTGGCGGTCTACGGCCACATCCTGGAGCATCTTGAACTTATACTGGTCCGACTCGAGAGCCGCAATGCGGAATCTGATCTTTCTCTGTTTGTCAAACACGCATATCTCGTTGTTGGCCCTATCCACAACATACAGGTTGCCATCCCGGTCGAAGGTCATTCTCCCGGGCTTGGGCTGCTCATTGCCCTCAACGGCAGGGAGTTCGAGAGTGGTCAGCTCTTCCTTCGCGCCGATGATCTTTATCGGCCCACCCTCGTTCTCGGCGACGTACACGTCGCCTTTGGAGTCAACTGCCACCGCCAGGGGGGACTTCAGGCCTTGCTTCGGCCCGTATCGGAATCTCGGTATGCCCTGCCGGCTGAACGCGTCCAGCGTTCCCGTCTTGACGTCTGACACGTATATCAGCCCTGATCGCTCATTCAGGGCCAGCGAAGCGGGGTCGCCAAACCAGCTCTTGCCATCATAGCCATTGACCGCGTAACGGAATGTGAAGTCCTGTTCCGCCTGGTCAAAGACGGCAGCGCGCGAGATGCCGTCTGTGAATGCACAACAGAACAAAACGACGACTGCGAGAAGCACTTTCAGAGCCACAACCAACCTGGCTAACCTCATTCCGCGCCATCCCCGCTGAGAGCAGATGATCGGAATCCGTGCGTCCTTAGCTCCCGTAAAGCGAAGGGGACTTCAGGCGCAACTGATTCTGTGATATTATACACGATTTCCCTCGATTTGTCCAGTCTGAGCGCATTGTGAACGAATTCACGAGCCGGGACGGCAGAGGTCAATCGGAACGGGGCAAAAAGCCCGGAATCGCGGGGCGCGCCGTTCGCCAAAAAAAATTTAACCGTACACTAACGTTCGAGAAGGAATTCACAAAGTCACGTGTCGAATCAATGAAACGACGCGAACTCGGTATCAGGGAGGGCTCTATGAGTGCAGTTCTCACAACCTGCGGGTTCTGTAGCTGCGGATGCGGGGCGTATGTGCAGCAGAGGAATGGTCGTGTCGTCGCCCTATGTCCGAGCACCGGCCACCCCGTTGCGAACGGAAAGCTTTGCACACGGGGATGGAACGGGATTCCTGCCGTCCTCGGCAGACAAAGGTTGCGCTCGCCGCTCATCAGGAAGGGCGATGCGCTCCAGCCGGCTTCCTGGGATGAGGCAATCTCATTCACCGTGTCCTCCCTCCAGCGTTTCTTCCCTGAAACCATCGGCGTCATCGGATCCGCAAAGACCACCAACGAGGAGTGTTACTCGCTCGTCAAGTTTGCCAGAAGCGTCCTGCACACCCCCAACGTCGACGGCCCGTGTCGGTTCTCCGACGCATCGGTCGTCTCAGGCCTCATGGGTACGGTCGGGACCCCGGCGGCGCAGGTCACGCTGAACGAGATTCCGACCGCCGGCTCAATGCTCATCGTCGGCGGAAATGCCTTCGAGCAGTTGGCCCACGTCGGCTCGAGGATCGAGACCGCGAGGGACAACGGCTGCCACATCGTGGTCGCCGATCCTCGGACCACACGTCTGGCGCCGTTCGCCGAGGTGTTCCTCCATCCGCAGGCCGGGACCGATCTCGTCTGGGTCCGCGCGCTCCTAAAGACGATAGTTGACCAGGGGCTGCACACGGAGAGCGCTCCAGGCCTCCCGGGCTTCGAGGAACTCAGGGTGTCGTTGAACGGCTTGTCGGTGGACGACGTGAGCGGGGCCTGCGTGTTGGATGGCGAGAGTCTTAGAGAGGTAGCCCAACTCCTTGCGAGCAATCCGCGACCGATCGTCATGTTCGGGCTCGGAGTCCTTCAGCAGGCACAATCGACGCAGATCGTCAGCGCCCTTGCGGACATTGCCATCCTTCTGGGCGGCGCGGTCTTCCCGCTCAGAGGGCAGAACAACGCTCAGGGCGCCTGCGACATGGGCCTGACCTTCGATCTTCTGCCCGGCTACCGCAGCATGAGCGATCCTGATGCCAGGAAAACGTGGGAGGTCATCTGGAACTGCGAGCTTCCCTCGTCCCCCGGGATGTCGGCGGTCAACATGATCGAGGCGTGCGGAGACGGCAAGCTGAAGGCGCTCATGGTCTTCGGCGAAAACGTTGCTCTCTCCGCTCCGAATACCGAGGCGACGCTGGCTGCCCTCGACAAGGTCGATTTCCTCGCAGTTACCGACCTGTATCTGACCGAAACCGCTCGGCTGGCGGATGTAGTGTTTCCCGCGTGCTCGTTCCTCGAGAAAGATGGCACGTTCACCAACATCGAGCGACGGGTTCAGAGGATCCGCAAGGTGCTCGATCCGATCGGTGAGTCGCGGTCCGACCTCGAGATCATCGCCGATCTCGCTTCGGCGCTCGGCAAACAGATCGAGCGCAGTCCGGCCAAGGTGATGTCGGAGATAGCCGGCGGTATCCCGTTCTACAGGGGCATGTCCTACGATAAGCTTGACCAGGCGTGGGGAGAGCCGTGGCCGATCAGCAGCGATGGGGCGACGTTGGCTCCAGTACCGGATGGCAGTCCCGCAGCGGCCCCGGCCGGTGACGGCATGTTCAAGCTGATCGCCGACAGGATCAACTACTACCAGATGACCGGCACCATGGTTCGCCAGAGCACCGTGCTGGCGCGGGAATACCCGGAGTCGTTCGCCGAGTTGAATGAGTCCGATGCGGAGAGACTGGGCCTGAGACCGGGATCACCGATCAGGATCTCTTCGGGGTGCGGAAGCATCATGCGAAAGATGCTGCTCAGCGAGTATGTGCCCTCGGGCCACGTCCATGTCCCGCACTATTTCGGCGGAGACTCGCCGAATGCGCTCGCGTCGTACGACTGCGATCCGATCTCGGGCGTGCCGGTGTACAAGGCGTATTCAGTGAAGGTTGAGGCGGTGAAATGAGTACTCGCGAAGCCTGGATCCTCAAGAAACCCGATGCGGTCGTGTTCTTCGCCACTCTCGCGAAAGAGATGAGATTGATTGCTCCCACACGGCTCTTCGACGGCGACGAGAGGCTCGACGTGATCGACTCGCCGATGGAGATCTACTGGGACTACCGCCATGACCTCTATCCGCCGGGCAAGCGGTTCATATTCCCTCACTATGAGGACATGTTCCGCTACCTGGACGGCAAGACCGTCGAGATCCAACCGTGCGATGATGCGCCGAAACAGGCGATCATCGGCATCCGGTCCTGCGACGTCAGCGCCGTCAGATTCCAGGAGAGGTTCTTCGGCGGGCAGATCGTCGATCCGTACTACAAGGCGCGCCTCGACAACACTGTCCTGTTCAGCCTGGCGTGCAACAAGCCGCCGAAGAAGGAATGCTTCTGCATCTGCTGTAACGCGGGTCCGTGGCTCGACTCAGGCTATGACGTGCAGCTCACAGACCTTGGCGACAGGTTCCTGTACGAGGTCGGCTCCGACAAGGGCGCACAGGCTACCGAACCGGTCAGCTACATCCTGGCAAAGGCGGGTGACCGGGATTTCATGGAGCAGGACCGGCTTCACCTGCAAGCCGACAGCCTGTTCGAGACCATCTCTTACGTCGCAAAGTCGATCAACTACATATCGGCCGATGATGTGCCGAACGCCGTCTGGGAGACGCTGGGATCGACCTGCCATCGTTGCGGCGCCTGCACGAACCTCTGCCCCATCTGTACCTGCTACACGGTCGACGATCTCAAGGTCGAGGACGACTGCTACGTCCGGTGCAGGTCGTGGGACTCCTGTCAGTACTCGGGTTTCACTCGCGAGGCAAGCGGGCACAACCCGAGACCGACATTCGGCACGCGCATACAGCGCCGGTTCTATCACAAGAACAGCTACCAGTACATTACTCGCGACACCACTCATGGGTGCGCCGGATGCGGACGATGCATCAGCGCGTGTCTGACGAACCTGGGGGTGCCGACCGTCGTGAAACGCCTCCGGAGAATGATGCACGACTATCTCGAACCGCTAGAGACGAAAGCCGAGGTGTAGGACATGGAACTGACCGCTGCCAAACCGGCAAAAATGTGGGGCGTCACCGATAATCCGAGCGGCAACCTCTATGTTCCGATGATCGCCGTGATCGAGGATATCATCGACGAAACCCCCGATACCAAGACTTTCAAGCTGGCATTCGAGGACAAGGAATACGCCGGGTCGTTCTCCTGGGAGCCTGGTCAGTTCGTCGAGGTGACCATCTTCGGCGCAGGGGAAGCCCCGATCGGGTTCGCATCGAGCCCGCTGGAAAAGGACTTCTTCGAGCTTACAGTTGTCGAACGCGGGGCTGTCACTCAGGCCATGCACGTGCTCGGGAAAGGCGACAAGGTCGGCATCCGCGGACCTCTCGGCAACTGCTGGCCGCTCGATGCGATCAAGGGCAGAGACATCATCATCATCAGCGGCGGATGCGGGCTTGCCCCACTTCGGCCCGCGATATTCAAGATTCTGGCCGACCGAAAGGACTACGGGGAGATATGGATGCTCTATGGAGCGCGGACCCCGGCCGACCGGGACTTCAAGTATGACCTCGAGGCCTGGTCGAAGCGGGACGATATGCACCTGCTTCAGACAGTCGATATCGCCGACGACACGTGGACTGAGAATGTCGGCGTCGTGACCACGCTGTTCGACCGGATCAAGGTTGATGCGGAGAAGGCCGTCGCCCTGATGTGCGGGCCGCCGATCATGATCAAGTTCGCCACCATCGGGCTCATCAAGACCGGGTTCTCGGAGGACCGTGTGATCACGAGTCTGGAGCGGTATATGAAGTGCGGTGTCGGCAAGTGCGGTCACTGCTGTGTCAACCATGTCTATATCTGCACGGAGGGCCCGGTGTTCACCTACCGGCAGATGCGCATGTTACCCGAGTTGGGGCTCTGAGATATTGCTGAACGACGAACTCGAGTCGAGACTTGAAGGCAAAGTCGCAGTCGTAGGGGTCGGCGATGCTCGACGAGGGGACGACGGCGTCGGGCCGCTCGTCGCGGATTTGCTCGCTCAGGCCGGGGTGGGGGACGTGATCGACAGCGGTGTCTCGCCGGAACTCGACACTTGGAGGCTTCGGGAGATGCGCCCGGACAATATCCTCTTCGTGGATGCGGCCACGATCGGCGGCTCGCCGGGGGACGTGGCGCTCCTGTCGCCGGCCGAACTGCGCAACACGGGGTTCGACACGCATCGCGCGCCACTCAAGCTGACGATGGAGTACCTGGAGAAAGATCTGGGCTGCAGATGTTTTCTGCTGGCGGTCGAGCCGAGGGACGTGAGGCATGGCGCGCCGATGTGCCGGGAAGTCCGGGCCTCGGCGACCGACCTGGCGGGGATTCTGGTCTCGTCTGTTCTGTCGTCACCATCGCCGTAGGGGCGTGACTTGTGCCGCCCGGCATGCGGCCACAGGCGGCACAAGGCACGCCGGGCGGCACAAGGCGCGCCCCTACGGCGATGGTGCGGCGGTGCGGATGAGAGCTGATTGGAGAAAACGGCTATGGAACAACAGGGATTCTTGATGGACCTGTTCACGCACTTCCCTGATATCATGGAGGACGTCCAGGAACACGTCAAAGACCAGTATGTTCTGACTGTCCCTCGCGATCAACTGCCGATGCTCGTCAAGCGCGCGGTGAACCAGCTTGGCGCGCGGTTCGTGATCAGCGCGGCTACGGATATGCGCGAGAAGACCGGCGAGTTCCTGGTTTCATACATTCTCTCGTTCGACAAGCAGCGGAAGTTCTTCGTCGTCCAATCGGCCGTTCCCGCAAACGATCCAAAGATCGGTTCCGTGACCCCTGATGTCCCTGCTGCGGGTTGGTCCGAGCGAGAAGCCTTCGACATGATCGGGATCGTGCCGGTGAATCATCCCGATCCGCGCAGATTGATCCTGCCCGACGATTTCCCCGAGGGCATACATCCTCTTCGCCGGGAGTTCGATTACAACCAGCGATTTGCATCCGAGCCGCAGAATGCCCCTCCGCGACAGGAAGCCCCGGAGGGCACCACGGTCGTACCGCTCGGCCCCTTCTATCCGACCCTGGAGGAGCCCGCCTACTTCCGGCTGTTCCTCGACGGCGAGCGCGTCGTCGGCTCGGACTACCGCGGTTTCTACAACCATCGCGCGGTCGAGAAGCTGGGCGACAGTGAGCTGAACTACAACCAGATTCCCTTCGTCGCGCAGCAGATATGCGGGATATGCGGGCAGGTTCACTCCTGCGGATACTGCCAGGCCGTCGAGGATGCGTGCGGCATAGATGTGCCGATGCGCGCCAAGTACATCCGCTCGCCTGCTCCTGGAGTTGGAGCGGATCCACAGCCACCTGCTCTGGGTCGGACTGGCCGGACACATCATCGGGTTCGACACCATCCTCATGCAGGCTGGCGCATCCGAGAACCGGTGATGTGGCTCATGGAGCGCGTCACCGGCAACCGCAAGCACTACTCCTCGAACCTCGTCGGCGGAGTGCGCTTCGACATCGACGAAGCCGCCGTGGAGGACATCAGGCGCATGCTGGACAAGGTCGAGACCGAGTTCAAGGCTGTTGTCGATGCCGTCGTCCTCGATACGACGATTCTCGCGCGGCTCAAGGGAGTCGGCATCCTCACGGAAGAAGAGGCGCGTAAGCTGGGCGGTCGTCGGACCGGTGGCACGCGGATCGAACGTGCCCATCGACGCGCGGGTCGATCACCCATACGCGGCCTATGCCGAACTCGGCGTCCAGATCCAGGTCCAGGACGGCTGCGACATCTGGGCGCGGACCTTGGTCCGGGTGCTCGAGACATTCGAGTCGATCCGGCTCGTGCGGAAGGTGCTCGACGACATGCCCGGCGGGCCCGATCATGGCGAGTATCGACCACAGCCTGCCTTACGGGAGAGATCGGGCTCTGCTCGGTCGAGGCGGCACGGGGCGAGGCTCACCATTACGTCCTCAGCGGCGATCGAGAACCGGCCATATCGTTGGCGTGTGAGAGCGCCGACCTATCAGAACCTGCAGGCCGTCGCCTGCATGATCGAGGGCGAGCAGCTTGCGGATGTGCCGATAGACCTCGGGAGCTTCGACCCGTGCTTTTCGTGTACCGAGCGCGTCGAGACCCTCGACGTCAACACCGACGCGATCAGGATCTATACGAGGGATGAGCTGGAAGAGATGTGCGGGCGAAACGGCGAAAGGACGTAAGGTCATATGTTCAAGGCCAAGCTGAAGGAAGCTGTGATCTGCTTCGGGGCGGGCCGGGTGACGCTCAAGTATCCCTTCGAGCCGGCTTTCGCGCCGCCGAAGTTCCGAGGCAAGGTCGAGTTCGACGCCCGCAAGTGCATCGCGTGCGGCGGATGCGCGAACGTCTGCCCTCCGAGGTGCATCGTGATCGAGGACATCGGCGAGGTCGCACGGATCACATTCCATCTCGACAGATGCATCCAGTGCGCGCGGTGCTATGGAGGTCTGCCCGGAGAGCGCGATCTGGCCGACCGAGCAGTTCGAGACCGCCACTCCGGACAAGGCCGACCTGAAGTCCGAGATGATCCGTCTGGATGTCGAGTTGCCAGCGGTGCGGCCGGTGCTTCGAGATCGACAACGCGATCGACAAGTTCGAGAGCAAGCGCTGGCGTGGCCGCGGTCCCGGCGAGGAGAACAAGCACGGCATCTTCCCGGTGAAGCCGCCACTCGACTTCATGCCGCACGGGATCGCTGGTGCGGGAGAGGGGGACGACTCATGATCCGCGAGTTTTACAAGAAGATGTTTCGGTAAGTCGATCTGGCTGCTTCCAGACGAACTGCGGTTCGTGCAACGGCTGCGACATCGAGATCATCGACGTGCTGACGCCTTACTATGACGTCGAGCGGTTCGGCATGAAGCTGGTCGGCAGCCCGCGGCACGCGGACGCGCTCGTGATCTCGGGGGGCGTGAGCAGGCAGGTCGCGCCGGCGCTCAGGCGGCTCTATGAGGCGACCCCGGATCCCAAGGTCGTGATAGCAGTCGGGGCGTGCGCGGTCGGCGGCAACATCTGGTTCGACACATACAACGTCCTCGGCGGCGCGGACAAGGTGGTGCCGGTGACGGTCTACATCCCCGGTTGCCCGCCGAGGCCGGAAGCGATCGTCTACGGCGCGGCGCTGGCGCTCGGTCTGGTGCCCAAGAAAGTCGCGGCCAGCACGAGCAGCACCTGCCGCCGGGCTTCGATCTCGAGGAGCACCTGAAGGCCTGGGAAGACGTGCCGATCATGACGCGGAAGTAGTTGTCAGTTATCAGTTATCAGTTGTCAGTTATCAGTGCCTGCCGATCACTGATCACCGATCACCGATGACTCAGAGAGGAAGAAGCGGATATGCAACCATTGGCAATAGCTGTGGTGGCCGTTCCATTCCTGGGGGCGATAGCATGCTCTCGCCGCAAGGGACCGTGCGGCGAAGTACCTGGCGGCGGCGGCCTCGCTCGTCACCGCCGGCGAGCGCGGTGGCACTCGCGTGGAAACTGCCCGGTGAGCACGCATCTGTTCGGCGCAATGCCGTGGCTCGGAGCAGCGGGATCCAACGGATTCTTCGGCTACCAGATCGATGCCCTCGCGCTCATCATGCTGCTCGCCTCGACGGTCATCGGCGTCGCGATAGTGATCTACTCCGCCGGATATCTGTCGCCCGGGAACAAGGACCATCCCGTGCACGGCGGGCCAGGCGCGCTACTACTTCTGGCTGATGCTCTTCGTCGGCTCGATGGCCGGGATCGCCCTGTCACCGACGCTGCTCCAGCTGCTGATCTTCTGGGAGATGACGACGCTCTGTTCGTGGGCGCTGATCTCGTTCTACGACAACGAGGAGAGCCTGAGAGCAGGCATCAAGGCGCTGGTGGTCACCGTCGATCGGCGGACTGTTCTTCATCGGCGGGCTGGTCTGGGTCTTCAGCGCCACCGGTTCGATGGGATTCAGCGCGCTCGGGATGATGACGCCACAGATGCGGGCGGGCGCATTCGCGCTGTTCATGATCGCCGCGTGGTCGAAGAGCGCGCAGATCCCGTTCCACACGTGGCTTCCCGACGCGATGGCGGCCCCGACTCCCATCAGCGCCTACCTGCACGCGGCGGCGATGGTCAAGGCCGGCGTATTCCTGATCGCGAGGCTCCTATCCGCAGGCTGGCAGCTTCCGACCGGAATGGGCCTACTGCTCGCGATCGGCGCGCTCGTCACGATGTTCGCGGCGCTCTATCTCTACTTCTTCCAGGACGATCTCAAGCGCCTGCTTGCGTACTCGACGATCGCCCAGCTCGGCATACATATTCCTGGGGCTCGGCATCGGGGCACTCGGCGCGTCCATGGCATACCACGGCGCGGTGCTCCACATACTCATGCACGCGTTCGCCAAGACGACCCTCTTCCTGACGGTCGGCGCGATCGCGTATGCCACCGGCACGCGGAGCATATCGAAGCTCTCCGGTCTGGCCTCGGAGATGCCGATTGCGGCGCTTTGCCTTCTTCGTGGGCGCCTTCGCGCTCACCGGCATTCCACCGCTGGCGTGCTTCTGGAGCAAGATGTACGTCCTGGCCGGGGCGCTGCAGGTCACGGGCGCATTCGGGCCGATCGTCCTGACGCTCGTGCTCATCGAGAGCCTCGTCTCGTTCGGCTGGTTCCTCTGGATCGGGCAGAAGGTCTTCTTTGGGAGAGGTCGGATGGGGGTCATAAAGCCCGAAAAGGAGGGCAAAGCGGTCGGAGATACGCGGGTTCTCGTCGGTTCGGCCCTCGATCCGCCTGCGAGCATGAACTGGGTGCTGATGATCATGGTCATTCTGACGCTGGTTGTCCCGCTTGCGGGCATCCCTCTCGTTTCTCGGCTTATCGGCGTACCCTGATGAGGAGGGCTTTATGCCCGTCGGGGCGAACGCCCTGTAGCCTAGGGCTTTATGCCCGTCACGGCGAACGCCCACGAGGGGCTAGGCTACAAGAGTTATCGAGGTGAGTATGGCTTACACTAACGTTGAACTTGCGTTTCTGCTCCTGCTGGTCGGTGCACTGGTCGCCAGTCAGGCGCGGTCCTGGCGGTCGGCGGGATGGATCGCGACCTTCTTCGTAGGCGCTGCCACTGCGCTCGCCTGGACGGATGGACTGAGGGTGCTTACCACCGGCAATCCGGTCGAAGGCTTCATAGCGGCCCTTCCGAATTTCGGCAGCAAACTCGCGGTATCGCTCGATCCTCTCGGCGCTGGATTCCTGTTGATCGTGACCGCCGTCTCGCTGATCGCGACGATCTACTCGATCGGCTACATGGGATGGTACAGGAACGAGAGCCCGCGCAGGTTCTACCCCCTGCTCCTGCTCTTCATCGCCGGGATGATGGGGGTCGTGGCGGTTCAGGACTGGCTCTTCTTCATCGTGCTGTGGGAACTGATGACCCTTGCTTCGTACTTCCTTGTGACCTTCGAACGATCCGACCCACAGGCAGTCAGGGCGGGCTTCAAGTACTTCATCATGACCCACGTCGCGACCGCCGGCCTGCTCGTGACGGCAATCGTGCTGTGGAGCAGCACCGGCTCATTCGCCTTTGCCGCGCATGGGACGGCGCTGTCCACGATGTCGCTGGCCCTGAGAAGCCTGCTGCTCGCACTCTACCTGATCGCATTCTCGACTAAGGCCGGCATCTTCCCCATGGGCGACTGGCTGCCCGACGCGCATCCCTCCGCGCCGTCCGGGGTGTCGGCGATTCTGTCCGGCGTGATGATCAAGCTCGGGGCATACGGCGTCCTCCGCGTGTTCTGGGACGTACTTCCGCAGGCCGGGAACCGAGTGGAACTGCTGACGTGGGGCGCGATCATCGCGTTCCTCGGCACGCTCTCGGCATTTGTCGGCGGCGTGACGGCGATGAAGGAGAACGATGCGAAGCGCCTGCTCGCGTTCTCCAGCATCAGCCAGATGGGATATATCTTCCTGGCCCTCGGCGTGGCGATAGCATTCTCAGCGGTGAAGGGGCTGTCCGGTCTCGCACTCCTGGCGCTCCTGGCCGCGGGATTCCACATCCTGAACGACGCGATCTACAAATCGCTGCTCTTCATGAACGCAGGCTCGATCCTCTATGCGACGAATACCCGGGACATCAACAAGGTCGGCGGACTGGCAGCGGTGATGCCGCTCGCAGCGGCGGCCGGATTGGTGGGCGTCGCTAGCCTGTCGGGCCTGCCTCCGATGAACGGTTTTGCGTCCAAGTGGCTGATCTACCAGTCGTCGATCGCGGGCGGCCTGCACTTCGCCCCGTTTATAGCTGCGGCGGTCGTCGCGTTCTTCGTCAGCCTGAGCACCCTGGCGTATTCGCTGAAGTACTACAATACGGCATTCCTGGGAAAGCCCGCGAAGACATCGGCGTCTGCGGTGAAGTTGCCGGGCACGATGACCTTCGCCCAGATCGTGCCTGCGCTCGCGTGCATAGCGATAGGTCTGGCTCCGTTCTGGACGATCAAGCTGGTCTCCTCCGCACTAGGCGTATCGACCACGGGGATGTTCGCGCCCGGTGGAATCGGCGGCCTCTCGACGATTGCCGCAAACGGGGCGATCCCCGCTGCATGGAGTCCGATCCTGCTGCTCGGGCTGTTCCTGGTTTTCTTCGTTATAGCGGAAGCCCTCCGGGGTTCGGGTCGCGTACACACGAGGGTAGTGCCGAGTTGGCTGGGCGGGGAGGAGCATACCGATGACGAGGTTCGCTTCAGGGCGCACGGCTTCTACTCACCGTTCAACGAAGCCTTTGCCAAAGTCTATCCACACATACCGCTGCCACGCCTGCCGAGTCTCGCGCGGCTGAGATCGGTGCTCGACCTGGACAACTGGCTCTACGGCCCGGCGATGCGCGCGGGGGGAGCATTCGTGGACAAGCTGAGCCGCTCGCATATGGGCGTGCCCCAGGTCTATATGATCTGGCAGGTCGCCGGGATGATCATTGTCGTAGCGCTGCTCTTCGCGCTCGTCAGGTAGGTTGGGAGGATACTATGTCGGTGCAAGCACTCGTCATAAACAGCGCGATAGCCCTGCTGCTGGCTCCGATGTTCGATGGAGTCGCCAGGAAGGTCAAGGCCGTCATTCACTCGCGCAAGGGTCCGCCGATAACGCAGCCTTACATCGACATCTTCAAGCTGCTCGGAAAGGAAGACCTGCGCTGTACCGCGAGCCTTGTCTTCAGGTTCGCGCCGGCCGTCGTGTTAGCGGCATTCCTGGTGGCGGCCGTGCTCACTCCGATGGGAGTGGCCTCAGGCGCGCCCGGCGACATGGTGACGTGGATTTACTTCCTGACGCTCGGCGCGGCGGCGATCACCGTGTTGGCGGCCGCATCCGGGAATCCCTTCGCGCAGACGGGGAGCGCCCGCGAGATCATGATGCTCCTGTCCGTCGAGCCGATCGTCGTGGCAGCACTCATCACCGCCGCCATCAAGAGCCATTCGATCCAGCTTCAGGACATGATGAGCTGGAATGTGTCCAACGGGCCGACGGTCTCCATGGTGAGCGCGGGCATCGCGTTCTTCCTGGCGCTTCAGGCAACGATGGGCAGGCTTCCATTCGATATCGCCGAAGCTGAGAGTGAGATCGCGGAGGGTCCGCTCATCGAGGTCACCGGACCGAACCTCGCGATCATGAAACTCGCCTTGTTGGTGCGCCAGGTGGTCTATGCGTTTCTGCTTGTGCAATTATTCATTCCCTGGCCGGCGATCGGTCCCTGGCCGCTGACCGTGATCGCAGCCCTTGTGAAAGTGCTCATCCTATTCGTGCTCGCCGCGGTGATGGAAGCAGTGAGCCCGAGACTTCGCATAGACCAGTCGATGACCTACATGAGCAGGCTGCTGTTTGTAGCGCTGGCGGCCCTGGCATTTGCAGCGATCGGAGTGTGATGATATGGTAAACCCTGCGTTGGTGCACACCCTGAGCTTGATAATGATCTTCACCAGCTTCGCCGCGGTCGAGGCGAGGAACCTCCGCCACGCGACCGTCGCCTATCTCTGCCAGGCGCTGTTGATATGTGGGCTGCTGGTGGCATATTCGGTTCAGAATACCGCGCTGCTGTATTGGGCGGCCACTGCTCTGGTCACGAAGGCCATACTGGTGCCGTGGTTCCTCTGGCGCGCGACGTCCGGGGCCGAGCAGGAGACCAAGCCGATCATCGGCTTCGGAGTGTCGGCGGTGCTGCTGATCGCGCTGCTCTCCATCATGTACAAGCTGACTCACATGCATGCCGCAGCTTTCATCGGCACGGTTACGGGGAATCTCGCGGCGATGGCGCAGACGAATCTGGCAGTCGCGTTCACCGTTTTCGTTCTGGGGATCTATGCTATTCTCACCAGACGCGATGCCGTCAAGACGGTCATAGGCCTGTGCCTTCTGGAAAACGGAGTCCACCTCAGCCTCGTGAGCCTCGCGCCGGGGATAGAGGAGACGGCGCTCGCCGGCATCGCGACCGAGGTGGTGGTCACGGTCTACCTCCTGCTGTATATCATCGGCGGGATACGGTCGAAGTTCGGTTCGACGGATACGTACAGGCTTTCGGAATTGCATTGGTAGCCAGACCGACGTTGGGTCAGGAGTTGTACTCCTGACCCCGGGCGGGAAGGAGTGTAACTCCTTCCCGAACGAGACCATATGATGTTGGGTCAGGAGTTGCACTCCTGACCCCGGCGCGTGCGGGAGTGCAACTCCCGCACGAACGGTGGTGTTAGAGAGGTGCGGATATGCACGGTGAAGTACCATCGATTCTGCCCGTATTGCTGTTGGCGTTCCCACTGGCGGCCGGAGTACTGATCCTCGCGCTCGGCCGGTTCGCGACTGCTTTCCGGGAGGCGATCGCGATACTCGGGTCGGCCGCCTCGCTGATCGTCGCCGCGATGATCGGGAGCCGCGCGCTCCGAGGCGATGTGCTCACGGCGGTCAACAGCCAGTTGTACGCGGACTCGCTCAGTGCGCTGCTCGTGGTGCTGATATCGGGCATCGGATTCCTAGCCGTGGTGTACTCCTTCAAGTACATGCGCCACGAGGTGCAGGAGGGAGGGCTCTCTCACACCATCACCGCGGGACGACTGACGGCATACTACACCTGGATGATGCTCTTCATCGGCACTATGCTCTGGGCCTGCATTTCGAACAACATCATCATGCTCTACGTGGCGGTCGAGGCCAGCACGATCGCGAGCGGCCTGCTGGTGGCATTCTACTGGGACAAGAGAGCGCTCGAGGCCGGATATAAGTACCTCATGCTCCTGACCGTAGGGATCACCTTCTCCCTGTTCGGCTGCGTGCTGGTGTATGCGACCGGCGCGGGCATCCTCGGCGGGCACAACGGACTGCTTCTCTCGCATCTGAGGACTGTGGCGGCCACTTTCCCGCCGACGACCGTCATCCTCGCGTCGGCATTCCTGATAGTCGGCTTCGGGACCAAGGCGGGCGTCGCGCCGTTCCATCCATGGCTTCCCGATGCCCATGCGGAGGCGCCAACCCCCGTGTCCGCGCTCCTCTCGGGGGTGATGCTCAAGGTGGCGATCTACGCGCTCGTCCGCACGGTCACCATGTTCTTCCCGGGATTCCCGCCGGTCGCGTCGTTCCTGTTGGCGCTCGGCGTTTTCACCCTCGTGATCGGCGATCTGATGGCTCTCGCTCAGGACGACTTGAAGCGAATGCTCGCCTACTCCTCCGTGAGCCAGATCGGATACGTCCTGATGGGATTCGGCATCGGCACCTACTTCGGGATATATGCGGGCCTTTTCCATCTGCTCGACCACGCGCTGGCCAAGGCTCTGCTCTTTCTGGCGGCCGGATCGGTGATATACGCGACCGGCGCGCGCAGGGTGTCGGACCTTGGCGGCGTGGCGAAGAAGATGCCGGTGACGAGCTTCTGCTTCTTCTGCGGAGCGCTCGCGGTATCCGGAATTCCACCGTTCAACGGATTCCAGAGCAAGCTGGCTCTGCTGGTCGCGGGTGCGGAGATCCATGCCTGGTGGGCGGTCATCATCGGGATAGCCGCCAGCCTGCTGACCCTGGTTGTGCTGGGGAAGGCGGCAAGGTCGATCTTCTGGGGACCGGAGTCCGCGGCAGTCTCGAAGCCGGCGGTCAAGGAAGCTCCGCTGACCGTGGCAGTAGCGATGGTGGTGCTTGCCGCTTTGGCGCTGGTGATCGGGATATACCCTCGTGCCGTGTATGAGCCTCTCAGGGCGGCGGCATCTGTTGTCCAGACTGTCGGTGACACGGCAGAGGCCACCTATTTCGCGGCGCTCCACAACCGCGAGCCCTGAGTCCACCGAACAGGAACCGTCTAATCCTGAGTGCGCCTCTGGGCGTGTAACGAAGGACAGTCCTATGCCACCATCCTTCGTTACACGCCCAGAGGCGCACTCAGGACTAGACGGTCGATGATGGCGAGATCACTCCCATGCACGAACTTTCCGCGACACAGAACATCCTCGACATTGTCCTCACCGAGGCCGCGAAGGCGGGTGCGCTCCGGGTCGTCAGAGTGAAGGTCAAGTCCGGCCAATGGTCCACCTTCCAGCCGGACTGCATTGAGTTCTACTTCGGCACACTGTCTCGGGGCACTCCGGCTGAAGGCGCCTGCATCGAGATCGAGACGCTCCCGGTGCGATACCTCTGCCGTGAATGTGGCATGGAATACGAACCCGTCGAGGGCCGATTCGCATGCCCTCAATGCACGTGCGTCGAAGGAAAGATCATCGGCGGGAGGGAATTCTACATCGATTCGATAGAGGTTCAGCATGCAGATACCGTTGGTGCGCAAGGTCCTTGAGGCAAACGATCAGGTCGCCGGCGAACTCCGACAGAGGTTCGCGGACGACGGCTTGCTTGTCGTCAACCTCATGGGGTCGCCGGGCGCGGGCAAGACGAGCCTCGTGGAGGAGACACTTCGACACACCTCTGGGAGGCTGAGGATCGGTGTCATCGAGGGCGATATCGCGACGTCTCTGGATGCCGATCGGATCGCTCGATTCGGAGCGCCGGTCGTGCAGATCAACACCGGGGGCGCATGCCACCTCGACGCGCCGATGATCCGCAGGGCGCTCGCCGATCTGGACACATCCGCGTTCGACATATTGCTCATCGAGAACGTCGGCAACCTCGTCTGCCCCGCGCAGTTCGATCTAGGGGAATCATTCAAAGCGGTTGTCTGCAGCCTCCCCGAGGGCGACGACAAGGTCGCGAAGTACCCGGAGATATTCAGCGTTGCCGACGTCGTCGTGCTGAACAAGCTCGATCTTCTACCGCACGTGAAGTTCGATCTCCCGCTCCTCCGACGTACTCTGAAGGGAATCAACCCGAACGCTGCTTTGGTCGAGGTCTCCTGCTCGACGGGCGATGGCTTGGATCAGTGGGTAGAATGGCTGTTGGCGACGGCGAAGTATAAGTAGCCTGAACTTTTCGCGCCGCTGTGCGTCCAGCACTCCGGCATACTTGCCGATCGTACCGTTTCAGGACGGGACGTGTTCGGCGCTTCAGCCAGGGGAGGCTTAGTAATGAGTGAGAACGGTATGAACAGACGGGAGTTCCTGAAGAAGGCGGGGATGGGTGCAGTAGCGCTCTCGCTGCCGGCATGGGCGCAGCAGAGCGGCCTGGAGGCGGCAACTGCGTCTGACAAGACCAGGAAACCGAATATCATCTTCATACTTTCAGATGATGTCGGTATCGGCAATATCGGCTGCTACGGATCCGACCAGTTCAAGACGCCACGCATCGATGCCCTCGCGAAGGGAGGAACCCGTTTCGAGCACTGTTACTCGACACCTCTCTGCGGGCCGTCCAGGTGCCAGTCATTGACCGGACGGTATCCGTTCCGTACGGGCATGATCGGCAACCAGTACGGCAGCGTCATCAAGCCGGGGAATGAGGCCATGATGCCGAAGGTGCTCAAGCCGGCGGGTTACGTGACTGCGCAGGTCGGCAAGTGGAGCCAGTTGCCGCTCGGACCCGGCGAGTGGGGATTCGATGAGTATCTCCGATTCCCCGGAAGCGGCAGGTATTGGCGACAGCAGACCACCAGCTACACGCTCAGCGGTCAGGAGAAGGACCTGCCGGAGGGGAAGCACCTTCCCGATCTGATGCACGACTTCCTGGTGGACTTCATGACACGCCACCGGGACAAGCCGTTCTACGTTCACTACGCGATGTCTCACATTCACGGGCCGATCGTGCGCACTCCCGACAGCGCTCCGGACAGCGCGGACCTCTATGCCGACAACATCGCCTATATGGACAAGCTGGTCGGCAAGCTCGTGGCCGAACTCGAGCGGCTGAAGCTCCGTGAGAAGACGCTCATCATCTTCGTCGGCGACAATGGGACTGCTCCCGGATGGGCCGACGGCGCGACGGTGCGTGGGAAGCGCATCTCCGGCCAGAAGGGCACCATGCTTGAAGGTGGCAGCCTCGTGCCGATGATCGTGAACTGGCCCGGCACGACCCCGGCGGGCAAGACTCGGAACGACCTCATCGACTTCAGCGACTTCTTCCCGACGTTCACGGCGCTCGCCGGTGCGAAGCTCCCCGAGGGCGTGACGATCGATGGGCACAGTTTCGCACCGCAGGTCCAGGGACAGACGGGCAAGCCGAGGGAGTGGGTCTACGTCGAGTTGACCGGCGGCTGGTATGTCCGCAGTGAGAGGTGGAAGCTGACCCGATCGGGCGAGCTGTTTGACATGAAGGACGCGCCGTTCGTGGAGAAGCCAGTGCCGGCCGACACGAAGGACGCTCAGGCCATCGCAGGCAGGAAGCGCCTCCAGGCCGTACTCGACAAGCTCGATCCGGCATCCGGCAAGCAGTCGGCGCCCCCAGCGCAGGCGGCAGGAACTCCGCCCAATAAGCCGAGGCGGAAGAGGGCAAACCGGAAAAACCGGGTGCCGGCTGGAACCTGAGCCTGAGTCGGTAGGTAGGTAGGTAAACCGAACAGACGTGTAGAAAAGGCAGTTGCCGTCCAGTCGGACGGCAACTGCCTTTTTGCGCAGAAGGGTGATCTGAGGATGATGCTTGCCAGCCGTGAAAGAGTCCTTGCAGCGATCGATCGTCATCAGCCGGACAGGTGTCCGGCGGATATCTGGGCCGAGGCCGAGGTCTGGGACCGCCTCATACGCGACCTCGGCTTCCGCACGCACGATCAAGTCCGCGAGGCGCTCAAGATAGACGTGCGCTATGTGTCGCCGATCTGTCCCCCCGATGTCGAGAAAGACGGCGTCCGACAGAACATGTGGGGCGAGCGCTGGGCGAGGGCGAACACTCCTTGGGGCGAGAACTGGGAGCACATCGACGGCGCGCTTGCCGGCGCATCGAGCCTTGAGGAACTGCAGGCGTTTCCCTGGCCGACCTGCGACGACGTGGACTACTCGAGCCTCGCCGAGCAGTGCGACCGTTACGATGGATATGCCATCGCATTCGGGAACGCCGACATCTTCGAACGGCCCGCACTTGTTCGCGGCCTGGAGAATATGCTCTGCGATACGGCGCTCAATCCGTCGTGGGTCGAGTATCTGACGAAGGTATTCCTGGACTTCTTTGTCGAAGACTTCATTAGGACGATGGAGGCGACCCGCGGCCGGATCGATATCTACTACGCGCTCACCGACCTCGGCACGCAGTTGGGGCTGCTTCAGAGCATGGATACGTTCCGGCGGTTCATCGCGCCGTCGATCCGGACCCTCGCGGACGTGGTGCATCGGCATGGCGTCAAGTTCATGTTCCACTCCTGCGGCGCGGTCAGGGAGGCGATCCCCGAGCTGATCGAGCTTGGGGTAGACATCCTGAACCCGATCCAGCCCGCGGCGGTCGGGATGGAACCGGAGGCCTTGAAGCGTGATTTCGGCCGCGACTTGTGCTTCCACGGAGGGATCGACGTGCAGTTCCTGTTGCCGCTCGAGACGCCCGAAGCCGTCCGCCGGGAAGTCCGGCGTCGAGTCGAGATCCTCGGCGATGGAGGAGGATACATCCTTGCGCCGTCGCACAACCTGCAGCAGGACATCAGCACCGAGAATATCCTGGCGATGTACGATATTTCACTGAGATAGAATGTCCCCCTTACGAAGGGGGACCGGCCTCTGGGCCGAGGGGGTTTGCCTGCGCGAACCTCCCCCGGCCTGCTGGCCGGCCCCTCCTTCGTAAGGAGGGGCGCAGAGAAAGGACAGAGATTTGATCACTACCAGCATGGGCAAGCAGCTTCGAATGAGGCGCGTCTTCCGCAACGGGCGGGTCATGGTGATGCCGTTCGATCACCCGATCTACTTCGGCCCGCAGCCCGGCAACGAAGATCCGGCCCGCGTCGTCAGGCTCGCGCGCGAGCACGGATGCACCGCACTTCTCGTGACCGCCGGCGCGCTCCGGTGCGCGATGGACGAGGTGGGCGACATGGGGATCATCATGCGGATCGACACGACCATCACGAAGATCGGCGGCCCGGATACCGTCATGCACCTCCTGCACAGTGTGGAGGAAGCGGCGGTCCTTGGCGCGGACATGGTGGTCATCAACTGCTACGTCGGCATCGGCGACCCTGAGGTCGAATCGGCGCTGCTCACCAAGCTGGCGGACGCCTCGGCGGAGTGCGAGGCCATCGGGATGCCGATGTGCGCGGAGATCATCCCGAGGGTGTCGTACAAGGATCCGGCTCAGACGATGCCGACCTCCGACGATCTCGCCGTCGCGATCCGAATCGGCCTCGAATACGGCTGCGACCTCGTGAAGACTGTCTACAACGGCGATCCCGACGGATACGCGCGGGCGATCGCGGCCGGCCACCTGCCCGTCATCATGGCCGGCGGACCGAAGTCGGGCGACGACCTGTCGATCTTCCGCCAGGTGAAGGAAGCGTTGGCCAATGGCGCGTGCGGGGCGGCGATCGGCAGGCGCGTCTGGGGGAGCGACCGCCCGGAAGCGACCCTCGACGCCCTGAGAGCGATCATCATGGACGACGCCTCGGTCGACGAAGCGATCAGGATATACAAGGCGTGACTGTAGTGGCCGTGCCTCTGTGCCGGCCAGTAACGTAGCAGGCCGGCACAGAGGCACGGCCACTACAGGAGGATGGGGAGACGACACATGGCATATACCGTTCACTATGATGCCCGGACCGCCCCGAAGCTCGGGCTGGTCCTGAACTCGATCGATGTCTTCAGCAGCGAGGGCAAGGATCTTGCCGACCGACGGATGACCGTGCTCTTCGACGACCTCAAGCGCGAAGGGGCGATCCATGCCGATTCCATTCTGACGCGTCGGATCGCCGGGCCGCACGAGGCGTTGACGGTTGCCGACGAATTGGCGCGGGCGATGGTCGATGTCATCGTCATCTGCAACAGCGCCTTCCCGAACGGCCATGTGTTCCCGACGATCGCCCTTCATCCGCAGTTGAGCCGCACACCGGTGATCGTGACCTCCGACCACGAGCCGGACGTCGGCGACGCCGAGTGGACCACCAACGCGTGGTGCGGCGTCATCATGAACAACTACCTCGCGAAACAGGTCGGCAGGCCGATCCGGGCTCTCGGCGGAAATCCCGAGTCCGAGAGCTTCCGTGATGAGTTGAAGATGCTGTTGAACTCATACCGCGCGGTGGCGAGGTTGAGGAGAGACTTCCTCGGACGATTCGGAGACGCACCCGGCGGATTCCATTCGGCGAACGCGGATCAGCCGGCGTTCCTCCGGACCTTCGGCACGCGAGTCGATACCGTAGACCTGCTCGGCCTCATGACGACCTATTATCACGGCAAGGCGAAGGGGCATTTGAGCGAAGAGAGCTTCACTGATGCCGATGTCGAGGCGACGATGGCCGAGATGAAGTCCGGCCGCAAGTGTCTCATCAGCGACGAGAAGCTTCTGAAGGGCGCCAAGCTGTACCACGCGTTCAAGGCGCAGATCGAGGCGAACGGGTACACCTCCATCGCGGTGAAGTGCTGGCCCGAGATCCTCCATCCGGCGATCGACATCGCGCCATGCTTCTCGATGACCTGGCTGCTGACCAAGGGCATCGTGACGGCGGCGGCATGCGAGGCCGACTGCCCGACCGCCGTGATGCAGACGCTCGGCACCCTGCTCTCGGGGAAGCCCGCGGCCTGCCTCGATTTCGTCAACTACACCGGCGGCTGCGAATGCGTCGAACTCGGCCACTGCGGAGTCGGTATCGCCGGGCAGATGGGCGACGGCGAGGCGATCGGGGAAAAGTCGCCCGACCGCCAGGGGGGCGACCTCAATGCCCCCGCGCTGATCGGCCAGTTTGCGTATGGGCCGAAGACGGGGATCGGCATCGCTCCGAAACCGGGAGGCGGCTTCAAGGTGCTCTCATTCACCGGCGAGAACACGCCCGCTTCAGCGAAGAACAAGCTCTACAGCGCCGCCGACGTGGTGGTGAAGGAATACCGCCAACTGCACGAGTTGATCATCCGCGAGGGATTCCCTCACCATCTCGCGGTGGCGATGTCGGATGTCTCACGTGAGATCGCCGAGGTCTGTGCCTTCCTGGGCGTCGAGTATCACAATCCAAAGGAGCAGGCATGACACCACGAGAGCGCGTGCTGGCCGTCCTGAACCGTCAGTTCCCCGATCGCCTGCCAAGGGAACTGAAGCTCACGTCCCCGCTGCTCGAACAATTCAAGGCGCGGACCGGGAGCGACGATCCCGCCGAGTACTTCGACCTCGAGGTCAGGGACGTCTTCTTCAGCCAACCGACCGAGATGCCCGACTTCAGCCGGTACTACCCGGAAGGCGTTCCGCCGCTCCTGAACCCCGCCGGCTGGGAAGTCGGCGAGTGGGGAGTCGGCCAGGTCCCCGGCTCGCAGCTTCACTTCATCCACATCGAGCATCCGATGAAGAATCTGAGCAGCCTCTCCGACCTGAAGGAGTATCCATTTCCCGACCTCACGCGTCCCGAGCGGCATGGGCACCTGGAAGCTGAGGTCGCGGCTCTGCATGACCGGGGGCTCTTCGTCATCGGGTTCATGGAGTGGACGATCTTCGAGATCGCCTGGCACATGCGCGGCATGGAGAACCTCTTCGCCGACCTGGTCTTCAACCCCGAGTTCGCCGAGTATCTGCTCGAAAAGATCACCGAGGCGCGCTGCTTCCAGGCCAGACGTCATGCCGAGGCGGGCGTCGATCTTATCAAGATCGGCGACGACATCGGCACTCAACGCTCGATGCTGATGAGCCCGGCGACCTACCGCGAGTGGTTCAAGCCCAGGCACGCGCGAGTCATCGAAGCAGCGCGGAGGGTCAGGCCGGAGATCCCGGTCTGCTACCACAGCGACGGCAACTGCTGGGACGCGATCCCCGACCTGATCGAGGCAGGCGTGACCGTCCTGAACCCGATCCAGCCGGAGTGCATGGACCTCGCGGCGGTGAAGCGCGAATTCGGCCGCGACCTGGTCTTCTGGGGCGGGATCGGCACTCAGACGACCATGCCGTTCGACACTCCGGCGCAGGTCTATGAGACTGTCCGGCGCACGATCGACATCCTCGGCCCACAGGGATACTTCCCATGCCCGACGCACGTCCTCGAGCCGGAAGTCCCCTGGGAGAACATCCTGGCCTATCTGCGGGCCGTGGAGGAGTATGACAATGATCGGTAGGCTCGGTATCATCACGGCCGTCGTGCTGCTGTTGGGTGGGCACGCCGCTGTCGCGGAGGAGGCAAAGAACGTGGAGATAAAGCTGGCCCACGTGTGGTCCGACAGACCGCTCGCAAAGACGGGCGACACGATCATGTTCGCCGCGTTTGTGGAGAACGCGGGCGAAGTCGAGGCGAAAGATGTCTCGGTGGAGCTGAAGTCTCCCTCAGGCATTTCAGTCGCCGAGCCGGTGCGCAGAGTGCCTTCGATCCCTGCCGGTTCGTATCAGCGGATCGACTGGAGACTGAAGGCCGAGAAGCCCGGTCCGGTCGATCTGGAAGTGACTGCATCCACGCAGAAGGCGTCTTACCGGATTCTGGTCATCGATCGGTCGGCGAAGTACAGCCGGCAGGAGCTTTGCACCGATGCGGACGGTTACTGGCATATTCTCGACAGACCGGCGACCCTCCAGCAGGGGAACGACAGTTCCCTGACGCCGATCAAGCACAAGAAATCCTCCGAGATCGGCCGCAACACCTACGGCATCTGCGCGCACGTGCCGAGGTCGAAGGACTACGAGGACCCGTTCAACCCGTCGCATCTCATTGACGGAGACGCGGAGTCGTGCTGGTCGAGCCATCAGAATCCCTCGGCCTATCCGGGCGTGCCCCCGTGGGCGCAGATCGACCTCGGCAAGCAGCACACGTTCAGGCAGGTCAACCTCATCCCGTACTGGCACAATACCGATTTCCCTCAGGGGTTCAGCGTCCTCACGAGCCTCGATGGCAAGTCGTGGGAGACCGCTCTGAAACAGGATAACTACGACCTCGCAGATCACGGCGAGAAGAGGGGCGACAAGCTCGCCCAGCCGTTTGTCCTCGACAAGGCCGTGAAGGCGCGGTACGTGCGCATCGAGTTCGAGCGGCTTCCCCTCTCCGGCGGCAACTACGCGGAGGTTTCGCAGGGATGGAAGGCGCGGCTCTCCGGCATCGAGGTGCTGGACACCAGGAGTCGGAACGTCGCGCTCCTCGATCAGGGTGCGACCGTCAGGACGTGCGACTACTTCACAGGCTGGCAGAACACCGCCAAGACCGTGAACGAGTCGTTCGACCGCATCTTCGATATCGGGTACAAGTGGGTGCGCATCAGTCAGTGGGGCGATCAGACGGAGTGGGCCGCCATCGAGCGCGAGAAGGGCAAGTTCGAAGTGGACCCGAAGACCGACGCCGGGATCCGCAGGCTACTCGACAACGGCGTGGACATCCTCTATACCCTCGACTATGGGAACGCCCTGTACGAACGCCCCGACCCGCCGGGCGACATCGGGCCGATCTACATGGAAGGGCATCCTTTCTCGCTGAATTGCGGGCCTCGAACGGAGGAAGGGCGTCAGGCATTCGTGCGGTATGTCGACTATGTTGTGCGCAGATACGGCGACCGGATCAAGTGGTGGGAGCTTTGGAACGAGGAGAACGGCTGGTACCCGGGCTTCGAGCCGGAGCTTTACGGCAAGCTTCTCCTCGCAGTATCGAAGCACATCAAGGAGATCGATCCGACCTGCAAGGTCATGTTCGGAGGTACCGCCGCCCCTGCTCCCATCACCACCGAGATATCCCTGCGCGAGGGAGCGGCCCCATATCTGGACGCAACTGCATTCCATCCCTACGGCATCGACAAGCCCGAGGGCGGCATGGGCACGATGGAGTACTATCAGGGAAAGAACCTGTCTCAGAGCCGCGAGCAGACCGGTTGGAACCACCTGGAGGAGATCATCGAGGGCGTTACGAAGCCGTTCGCCGAACATGGCAAGCCCAACGTTGAGGTTTGGCTGAACGAGTGGGGCACCAATCTCTCGGGCCTCGATTTCACCTACAAGCCGGGCATCGGCGAATACGGCTGCGCTAAGTACATGATGCGCTTCTACATCTACAGTGGATGGCTCAAGTCGCCTGCAGCGTGGTGGGCGCTCTATAACATGAACAGGAGCCAGGACTGGGGCATCATCGACCAGCACGACTACAGCCTCAGGCCGATGTCATACGCGGTCCAGAACGTCTGCAGTATCGTAAGCGACGTCGAGCCCATACGCAAGCTCGATTACACGTGCTATGGCGAATCGCCCGATCCGAAGGTGATCGGCTACACCAGGGACCGAAGCGGCGAGACGCTCGTCCTGGCATGGGCGGCCGAGACGTTCAACGAGGATGTGAAGTCGTGCCCGAGCAATCTGTCGTTCAAGCTGGACTCCCGCCCGAAGCAGGTAGTACTCACCGATCTCTACTGGGGCGTCTCGCAGTCCGCGGTCTGGTCATATGATGACGGCATGCTCACCGTCGAGGGGCTGATCGTGCGCGACTACCCGGTCGCGATCGAATGCCGAATGAAGTGAACGTATAAGTCGGTGGAGTTGGGCAATGAGCAAGCAGACGGAGACAGAAGCCACTTTGCCCGTTAGACGGGTCGCCACAAGAAGAGCCGTCATAATCGGGCTGCTTCTGATCCCGCTCAACATCCACTGGCTGATAATAGCGGAGTTCAGATGGTATAACATCCTCACGCTGAATCCGCTTTTCGTCACACCGGTCTTCTATCTTTTCGTATTGGCAGGTGTGAATGCTCTGCTTCGCAGGTTTGCCCCTAAGCACAGGCTTGATCCCGGCGAACTTGTCGTCATCTATGCCATGCTGGTCATCTCGTGCACGATAGCATCTCACGACTACATTATCAACCTGATGGCAACGATGACCTGGGCCAAGTGGAGCGCGACTCCATCGAACGGCATGGAGCGCGACGTGCTGCCATTGCTTCCGAGATGGCTCATAGTGAACGACAGGAATGCCCTTGCAGGCTATTTCACGGGCAACGCGAACATGTATGACCTTGCGGTTCTGCGCGCGTGGATCGTGCCCGCGGCCTTCTGGTCCGGGTTCATGGTGGTCTGTGGTCGGGTGATGCTCTGCCTAAGCTCCATCTTCAGGAAAGCCTGGGTTGACGACACGCGGCTCTCTTTCCCCATAGTGCGTCTGCCCCTCGCGCTATTGGACCCTGATACGAACGATTCTACACTACGGTCTCGCGGGCTCTGGATCGGATTCGCAGTAGTTGCGGCCATAGATGTGCTCAATGGACTGCAGATGTGGTATCCGAACCTGCCGCATGTCCAGACACGCGCTTGGTTCCTCGAATTCAAGAATCCACCGTGGTCTGCGATGGGCGCATTGCCCGTCACATTCTATCCATTTGCCATTGGGCTGGGTTACCTGGTGCCGCTCGATGTATCATTCTCCTGTTGGTTCTTCCATCTCTTCATCAAGGCTCAGTCCGTGATCGGTTACCAGTTGGGCTATGGCAGCGTGCGCGACTTCCCATTCCAGCATGAGCAGGGAATCGGGGCGTGGTTTGCGTTCGGAATAATGCTGCTCTACATGAGCCGGAAGTACCTTCGCAGCGCCTGGCGTTCCGCTCTGGATCCTCAGAGCAAGCGCGAACCCGATGAAGCCATGTCCTATCGTGCTGCATTCCTTGGTCTTGGCGCGGGCGTGCTGCTTCTAATATGGTTCTGGCGCGCGGCCGGGATGGGATCGTTCTGGACATTGTTCACCATCGGCGTGTTCCTGCTCGTATCCATAAGCATCACACGGGTGCGCGCCGAAGCCGGCGGTCAACACGCGGTCTGGGACTTGGAGCCGATCAATCTCGCCGGCCTGTTCGGTTCGAACTACCTGGGTCCGGGCAATATGGCCGCCTCGGCGCTCAGTCACTGGTTCTGGCGGCTGCAACGCAGCCACATAATGCCCAGCCAGCTCGAGTGTTTGAAGCTCGCGAAAGACTGTCGGTTGAACCTGCGAAGCCTTGTCCGCCCGCTCATTCTAGCGCTGGTGCTCTCGGTAGGTTTCGGCTTCTGGTCATGCCTGCACGTCGGGTATAGCGAAGGGGCGCTCGCCAAGTGTCTCGGCAATCCCGTGTGGACTGCCAATGAGTCATTCGGCTGGCTGCAGAATTCGGTACACAATGGCCTCCACCCGGAGACGGGACGATGGGCGGCCGTGGGATCATCCGCCTTGTTTGTGACACTGTTGTCCTGGCTGCGCACGAGATATGAGTGGTTTCCATTCCACCCACTTGGCTACTGCATAGGCAACGAGCTTCGATGGCACTGGACGCCGTTCTTCGTTGCCTGGCTCGCCAAGCTCTTAGTCCTGCGCTACGGCGGCTTGAGGATGTACAGCAGGACACTTCCCTTTTTCCTTGGCCTGGTGCTCGGAGATTACATAACTTGTGCGCTATGGTCGCTGGTTGGCGCACTTTGGAACGTGCCGACCTATCAGATGTTTCACTAACCCACATTATTCATGACTTGCTCAGAATGACATGAATCATGCGGCCAGTTGCAGTGTCAGGAGGTAACCGAATGTATCTCGGAAGCGCGTGGTATCCGGAGCACTGGGACGAGTCGTACTGGGAGCAGGACGTTCGGCTGATGCACGAGGCCGGCTTCAACGTCGTGCGGATCGCCGAGTTTGCGTGGAGCAGGATGGAGCCGGAGGAGGGCCGATTCGAGCTTGGCTGGCTCGAACGAGTGGTCGAGCTTTGTGCCAAGTATGGCGTCGAGACGATCCTCGGCACGCCGAGCGCCTCGCCGCCCGCGTGGTTGACGCACAAGTACCCCGAGACGCTGGCGGTCGGCATGGACGGACGCCGTGCCCAACATGGTCGCCGGCAGCACTACTCTCCCTCGAGTCTGCTCTACACGAAACTCTCCGTCCGTGTCGCCGAGGAGATGGCAACACGGTTCGGCCGGAATCCGCACGTCATCGGCTGGCAGATCGACAATGAGTTTGGGCCTGTCTCCTATGACGACGCGACCAAAGGGCAGTGGCAGGAGTGGCTGAGGAAGAAGCACGGCACGCTCGACGCCCTGAACGATCACTGGTCCGCCGCGTTCTGGAGCCAGGAGTACTCGGCCTGGGAGCAGATTCCGCTCCCGTCCGGCTTCGACAACCCGCAGCTCGTGCTCGACTTCCGGCGGTTCATCACCCATGTCTACAAGACGTTCCAGCGCGCGCAGATCGATGTCATCCGGGAGCACGCCGAACCCCGGCAGTTGATCACGCACAACTTCATGGGCATCTGGCCGACCACCTTTGACCACTTTGAGCTGTCGGAGGATCTGGATATCGCTTCGTGGGACAGTTACATCAGCATCGGGCGACTTGATTACCACACGAATGGCTGCTCACACGACCTTACCCGCAGCTTCAAAAAGAAGAACTTCTGGGTCCTGGAGACGCAGATCGGACGGACCTGCGGTTCCGTACATCTGCCCGTTCAGACTCCGCTCGATGCCGGGGAGGTGCGGACCCTGACGTGGCACCACGCCGGTCACGGGGCTGATGCGGCGCTCTACTGGGAATGGCGCGCTGCTCCGGGAGGTCAGGAGTATTACGCCGGCGTTGCGGTGATGCAGGACGGCCTGCCTGCGCGACTCTATCCGGAGCTTCAGCAGATCGGCAGGGAGTTCGCGTCGGCGTCACCGATTCTGGACGGGACTCAGCCCGTCTCGCATGTCGCAATGATCCATGCGTATGAAGACCGCTGGCTGCTCGATGCGTATCGGCATCAGAAGAACTTCGAGCCGGTCAGCCACTTCGCAGCCTACTATCGGGCTGTCAGGTCGATAACCCACGAGATGGACTTCGTGCGTGCGACCGATCCTCTGGACGACTACAGGCTCGTGATTGCGCCCCACATGATGATCGTGGATGAGGAGCGCGCGCGCCGCTATATCAGCTACGTCGAATCGGGCGGACACCTCGTTTTGGGGGCTCGGTCCGGGGGGAAGGATGTGCACGGCAGGTGGCTGCAGTTGCGCCAACCGGGCCCGCTTGCAGGGCTGCTCGGCGCGCACGTGGATGAGTTCTACGGGCTCGACAAGCCCGTACCGGTTTCGGGGGAGTTCGGCGATGGAGAGGCGCGACTGTGGGCCGAGCTACTGGAGGTGGATTCGCCGGGCACGGATGTGCTGGCGCGCTATGAACCATGCAACGGTTGGCTGGACGGGCAGGCGGCTGTTGTGACTCGTTGTGTCGGCAGAGGTCGCGTAACCTACGTGGGGACATGGTTCGACGAGAAGGTCATGGGGTCTCTCGGTCGATGGCTGGTCGAAGTGAGCGGCGTCCAACCGGCATTCGGGCCGGTCCCCGACGGCGTCGAAGTCTGCAGGCGGGTAGGCGAAGGCCGCGAGGTCCTCATCATCATCAACCATTCGCAGTCCGAGCAATCCGTCGCCCTCCCAAGGCCGATGAAGGATGTCCTCACGGAAGTGCCTCTTGCTCAGTCGCTCGATATCCCACCGCTGGGAGTACTGGTACTGGTGCAACTGTGACATCTCGGGAGAGGGTCAACGCCGCCATAGAGTTCAGATCGCCGGACATGGTCCCGTTCACTCACGTCTACTTCCCCGGCGCACTCTGGACCCACGGCTCAGAGGTGATCGAGCTGATGGAGCGCCATCCCGACGACTTCGGCAACCGGGACTTCCGGATTCCTCCCGAGCCGGCAGAGGTCATCGAAGAATACGCTGACGAATGGGGAACGATCTGGCGTCGAAGCAAGGGCTACTCCGCGGGCGAGGTCATGAAGCCCGCCCTGGAGACGTGGGACCGCTGGCGGGAATACACCTTCCCACCGGAGGGCCGACCCAATTCGCTTCTGGATCCCGATCGCGATTGGTATGCTTTGACAGGCTGGATCGACCTGTTCGAGCGGATGCAGTTCCTGCGCGGGACCGAGAACCTGCTCATGGACTTCGCGGAAGCTCGGCCTGAGCTCGACGAACTCGCCGACCGCATAGTTCAGCGAAACCTGCGGCTCATAGAGGGGTACATACGAGCCGGGGCGGACGGCATCTGGCTCTCGGACGACTGGGGCTCGCAGGACCGATTGCTCATCAATCCGACCCGGTGGCGGGAGTTCTTCAAGCCGAGATACCGTCGGATGATCGAGCTTATCCGTGACGCGGGGCGGCACGTTTTCTTCCACACCTGCGGCTGGACAGTGGACATCTGGGACGATCTGATCGAACTTGGTGTGAACGTCATCAACCCGCAGAACACGCTTTTCGAGCGCAAGACTCTGGAGGACAAGCTTGCCGGCAGAATCTGCGTCTTTGCGGATGCCGACCGCCAACGGGTCATGCCCTTCGGCACACCGGAGGAAGTCCAGGGAATTCGTGAGGAATACGATATCTACGTTAGATCGCTCGGGGGGCGTCATGCTCCGATTCGAGCTTGAGCCCGTCTGGCCGTATGAGAACATCGAGGCCATGTACGAGGCAATCAAGGAGTTCAGATGAGCGCTGCCACGCCAACACGCCGATTCCGGATGCGGGAGATCACGATCCTGCTGTCGGTCTTCATCGCCATCGGGGTTTTCGGCCTGCTGAACCGCCGGTTCATCGGCATCGAGCCCGCAACCGCCATCCTGGAGGGCGCATCCACCGACGGCCTGATGGTGATCGGCATGACCATCGTGATCGTCTGCGGCGCGTTCGACATGTCGGTCGGGTCGCCAGATGGCGCTCTGCGGACTGGTGGCCGCGCTGCTCATGAAGGCAGGAGCGCCCGTGCCGATCGCGGTGCTGTGCGCCCTGCTGACCGGCGTGCTCGCGGGATGGATCAACGGCACGATCGTCACCAAGCTGAAGATCAACCCCTTCATCACCACTCTCGGCACGATGAGCATCTTCCGCGGCATAGTCCTCGTGGTCACGAAGAGCAACCCGCCGACCGGATTCCCCGAGAGCTTCCTGAACCTCGCGTGGAGCAAGATACTCGGGATTCCGCTGCCGATAGTCCTTCTGATCGTCGCGATCATCGTCGGCGACCTGTTCCTCCGCCACCTGCGATACCTCCGGCAGGTCTACTTCGTCGGGAGCAACGAAGAGGCCGCCAAGCTCACCGGCATTCCGACAGCCAGGGTGAAGACGGTGGCGTTCGTCCTCACCGGATTCCTCGCGGCGTGGCGGGGGTGCTGGTCGCGGCCAGGGCGAATGCGGTCGACCCGAACGGCGGCATGGGCGCTGAGTTGCGCGTCATCGCGGCGGTGATCGTCGGCGGCGCGAGCCTCTCCGGCGGGCGCGGCACGATACTCGGCTCGTTCCTCGGCCTCATGCTGATGCAGATCATCACCACCGGCCTCGTCTTCATCAACGTCGCCCCGGAGGCGCAACTCATCGCGGTCGGCCTCGTGCTGATTCTCGCGGCCGTCATCGATCAGGTCGGGTCATCGTGGGGCAGCCGCGTCGTCTCGCTGTTAACGACAACCAGGAGCAAGAAAGTGGAAAGAGCGATCAACGTAGTCCTCGTCCTAGTCATAATCGGCCTCGTGCTCGCCAGGTTCGGCGTAGAGACCGTCCGAAATCCACGGCTCGTCGATGTCAGTGACCAGCAATACGTGATGATCGCCGCCGCCACCGGCGCGCCGTACTGGATCGACTCGAAGGCCGGTCTCTACGACAAGGCGAAGGAGTTGGGCGTCAAAGCGATCTTCACCGGCCCGCAGACCGTCGATGTCAACCAGCAGATCGACGCCGTCAACCGCGCGATCGCCCAGCACGTCGATGGCATCATCATGGTCCCGATGGCCGATTCGGTGACGCCGGCGATCAACAAGGCCATCGACGCCGGCATACCTGTGGTCTGCGCGGATGCCGATGCCCCGTCGAGCAAGCGATACACCTTCGTCGGAACGGGCAACTACAATGCCGGGTCGCCAGGTCGGGGAGCTGCTCGCCGAGAAGCTCGACGGCCGAGGCGAAGTCGCGCTGATCTACATCCCCGGCGCGGACAACCTGACTCAGCGGCTGAACGGCTGCAAGGACGCGCTGAAGAAGTTTCCGGGCATCGAGGTCGTCGCTGTCGGGAACGACCAGGGATCGCTGACCGAGGCCCAGAAGGTCTGCCGGACGATCATGCAGGCGCATCCGAAGCTGGCAGGCTTCGGATGCGTCGATGCGGGAGGCGGACAGGGCGCCGCAGTCGCCGTCAAGGAGGCGGGCAAGATCGGCAAGGTGCACATCATCAGCATGGACCGCGACGAGGCGACATTGCAGTTCATCGATCAGGGCATCATCGATGCGTCGATCGGCCAGCGCACCTACACGATGTCATACACGGCGCTCCAGCTCGTCTACAACCTGCGAAACGATCAGATCCGCATGGTGGGCGACTGGAAGAAGATCGGCATCAGCCCTCTACCGCCACTGATCGACACGGGCACCTTCGTGATCACGAAGGACAACGTCAAGGCGTTCGTGCATCAGCCCTGAGGGGGTACGATGCTTCGGTAGCAGAGGCCTGGCGGCGCTGCCGAAGCATCGTGGTGTCGTGACATGGTGCTTCGGCAGCGCCGCCAGGCCTCTGCTACCGAAGCATCGTGGTGCCCCGTGTACCATCAGCGCTAGAGTCGGTGGGGTTTAGAAAACGGCGATACAGCGCACAATAATCCATGTGATCACCGCACGCACTCTTTGTCGCATCTCGGCAAGCGACCGGCCGCTGAGCCGACAACACATGACCAAAGGATGGACGCAGCATGCCTCTCACACGGCGTGATTTCCTCAGAGGAATGGGGGCGACGGTCGGAGGCATAGGGCTGTCATCCGCCGTCGACCACCTGATTCCATACGTCCATCAGCCCGAAGACCTCGTCCCCGGCACGTCCACATGGTATGCCACCTCCTGCCGCGAATGTCCGGCGGGCTGCGGCATGCTGGTGCGCACGAGCGACTCCCGCGCGCTGAAGTGCGAGGGCAACCCGGCTCATCCGATAAGCCAGGGACGTCTCTGCGCTCGCGGCCAGGCATCACTTCAGGCGTTGTACGACCCCGACAGGGTCGGGTCCCCGATGCATCGGTCGGGTGACGCATTCAACGCGGCGACATGGCCGGAAGCTCTCGAAGGCGTGAGGACGGCTCTGACGAGTGCCAGGGGAGTGGCATTGGTTTCCGACCTCCAGACTTCGTCGTTACTGACGATCATGCGTCAGTGGTTGTCGGCTCTTGGATCGGATCGGCTCTTGATCTATGAGCCGATCGACTACGAGGCCATCAGAGCGACGAATGGCGGTGTCCTGCCGAGTTACGACATCGCCGGCAGCGACTACCTGCTCTCCTTCGACGCCGACTTCCTGAGCTGTTGGATCTCGCCCGTGGAATACACGCGCGAGTTCACTGCCATGCGCGAGTTGAAGAATGGCAGGCGCTCGGGCTTCGCGTTTGTGGGACCACGCGTCTCGACGACCGCCGCGAGCGCCGATCGCAGGCTGATTGTGCCGCCCGGCTCCGAGGAATCCGCGGCGAGGGCGATTCTGTCGGGGGCGGGACCGGCCGGCTCGCAATTCGACCCCGAGGTGATCCGGAGAATCGCGAGAGACCTCTCGGCCGCGAGATCACCCCTTGCTCTACCGGGCATCTCGCCCAGTGCGGCGCGTGCTGCCGCACTGGTGAACTCGGCGACTCGGACCCCGCTCGTGGACGCCGGCCGACCTCATGCGCTCACACATGTGTCCGCCCGCTCGGACATGGATGCGCTGATCAGTGACATGGAAGCGGGCAAGATCGATGTCCTGCTCGTATACGGTGCGAACCCCGTGTACTCCCTCCCGCAGGCGGCCCGATTCGTGGAGGCTCTGGAGCGAGTGTCGACCGTTGTGAGCCTGTCTAGCTACATGGACGAGACATCCGTGAGGGCGGACTGGATTCTGCCCTCCAGCACTCCTCTCGAGTCGTGGGGCGACTATGAACCCTATCCCGGAGTCGTCAACGTCATGCAGCCGGTCATGGGGAAGGTCTTCGACACCATGCAGACCGGCGATATCCTCATGTCGCTGGCCCGCAAAGCATTCAAGGCATCGAGTTTCTACGAGTTCATCCGTGCGGAAAGAGGGCATCCGCTTGCGCCGGGGGAGACGGCCGAGACGATTTCCCCGGGCTGGGAGGCCGAGGTCCAGCGAGGCGGTCGGTGGTCCCCCAGGAGCCGTCGGGCATGAGGTCCATGGTTCCCCTCGCCCCGCCAGTTCTCTCCAATGGAGAGGCGCAAATAGAAGGGATACGCCTCTACGCCTATCCCCACATCTACAGCTATGATGGTCGCAGTGCGAACAAGCGGTGGCTTCAGGAGTTGCCGGAGCCGCTGGTCAAGGCCGCCTGGGGAACCTGGGCGGAGATGTACCCATCGACCGCTGGGAAACTCGGAGTGAAGACGGACGACCTCGTCGAGATCCGGCGGGACGACAACTCGATCCGCGTACCTGTCTACGTCTGGGAGGGAGTCGCGCCTGAGACGATCGCCGTCCCCATGGGGCAGGGCCACGAGCACTATGGACGCTATGCGAAAGGCATCGGGGTGAATGTGTACCCGCTGCTAGCGGGTCCGGGCGCGGTAGAAGTATCGCCCGCCGGACGCGGATACGTGATCCGTATCAAGGCCGGTGACAGTCAGTCCGGACGAGAGATCGCTCAGACCGCCGATCTCGGCAGACCGTTTGGCAGGGACCACGAGATCGTCTATCCCTTGCCGAAGGGGTATGGGTCTCACGATTTCATGCCTGGGCATCAGTACAAGACGCACCGATGGGCGATGGTTGTGGACCTCGACCGCTGCACGGGCTGCCATGCGTGCGCCGCGGCCTGTTATGCGGAGAACAACATCGGCACGGTAGGCCTCGACAACGTTCGGCGAGGCCGGGAGATGTCTTGGATACGGATAGACCGATACCTCGATTGGGACGATCCGAACGCTCCCGTGCTCTTCCAGCCGATGCTCTGCCAGCACTGTGACGCAGCGCCCTGCGAGGCCGTGTGTCCCGTGTTTGCGGCGGCCCAGAATGATGAAGGGCTGAACATGCAGGTCTACAACAGATGCATCGGGACGCGGTTCTGCGCCAACAACTGCCCATACAAAGTCCGACGGTTCAACTGGTTCGACTACAAGTGGCCCGAGCCGCTCAACTGGCAGCTCAACCCCGACGTTACCGTCCGCTGCCGAGGCGTGATGGAGAAGTGCACGTTCTGCATCCAGCGGATCCGAGCGGCCGAGACTCGCTGCGCGCGGTGAGGGCAGGGAGCTTCGGGACGGCGAGGTGGTCCCGGCGTGCGTGCAGACATGTCCGGCGAGCGTATTCACCTTCGGCGATCTCAAGGATCCGAACTCCGCCGTCTCCCGGCTTTTCGCATCCGACCCCCGGGCATATCAGGTGCTCGCGGGTTTGAATACGAAGCCCGCGGTGTTGTACCTGAAGCGGATCATCGACCGATCCTGAGCATCACCATGTAGTGGCCGTGCCTCTGTGCCGGCCATGGGACTGAGAACAATGTAGTGGCCGCGCCTCCGTGCCGGCCATGACACCGGGAAGGCCGGCACAGAGGCACGGCCACTACGTTAGAGGTAGGTAATTGGAAACCAGCAGGCTGAGCCGAATCGATAACGAGGTACTGAGCGCAATCGGCGCGCCGTCACGGGGATACTGGATCGTCCTCATGGTCTGCGCGCTGCTGGTAGTGGTCGGCGCTATGGCCTACGGAATCCAGTACACGGTCGGCATGTCGGTCACCGGCCTGTCTGTTCCGATTGGATGGGCCGTCTACATCACGAACTTCGTGTGGTGGATCGGCATCGCTCACTCCGGCACGCTCATCTCGGCCATCCTGTATCTCTTCCGCACGAGATGGCGGAACGGCATCAACCGAGCGGCTGAGGCCATGACGATGTTCGCGATCATGACCGCCGGGCTGTTCCCGCTGATCCATCTCGGACGCGTCTGGGTCTTCTACTGGGTCATTCCCTATCCCAACACGGCCGGCGCTGTGGCCGAACTTCAAGTCGCCGCTGGTGTGGGACGTCATCGCCGTTACGACGTATCTGATCGTCAGCGTCCTGTTCTTCTACCTCGGACTGCTGCCCGATCTGGCCACCGCTCGGGACCATGCGCCGCCCGGCCGGCGAAAGACGGCATACAGCTATCTGGCACTCGGCTGGACCGGCCGGTACGAGCAATGGAGGCATTACGGCCGGACTTACCTGGCCCTGGCCGCGCTGATCACGCCGCTCGTCATCTCGGTGCACAGCATCGTCTCGTGGGACTTCGCCATGTCACTTGTGCCGGGGTGGCACACGACGATATTCGCGCCATACTTCGTGGCGGGGGCGATCCATTCCGGGCTCGCGATGGTGATCACGCTGCTCATACCGCTGAGAAAAGTGCTGCGGCTGGAGAAGATACTGACGGCCTTCTACTTCGAGCAGATGGCGCTGCTGATGATCCTGATGTCGCTGATAATCGGCTATTCGTACGCGGTAGAGGCGTTCATGTCCTGGTACAGCGCCGACAAGTTCGAGCAGCAGTTCACGGCATACCGCGCATTCGGCAACGGACCGTACACGCCTTTGTTCTGGACGATGATCGTGTTCAATCTGGTCGTTCCGATGACTTTCTTCTTCAAGAGACTGCGCACGAACCTGAGGTATCTATTCGTCTCGGCGATCCTCGTCAACATCGGAATGTGGCTTGAGCGCTTCGTGATCATAGTCGTCTCGCTCTCCCACGACTACCTGCCGTCCTCGTGGGGAGTCTATGCGCCGAGGCCGGTCGAGATCGCGGTCACGGGTCTCTCGTTCGGATTCTTCTTCATGGCCTATCTCATGTTCGTGAAGCTGTTCCCGTCGATCTCCATGAACGAACTGAAGGAGCAGGTAATGACGGGACGAGAGCAGACCCTCGAGAGGCGAGGTGAGTTCTGATGGCTGATCCGGTGATTGTCCGGGCTCGATACAGGGACCACGACGATTTCATGCGCGCGCTGGAAGCGTTCAGCGGCCAGGCGGAGGCATTCGCCCCGGTGCGGCTCGACACGCTGGGCGACCTCATGCCGAAGCGCGGCAGCACGGTGCGGTTTTGGGCATATTTCGGCGCGCTCGCAGGGATGGCGATTGCCTACCATATGTGTGTCGCCAGTTCTGCTGTCTTCGGACTGATAGTAGGAGGGAAGCCGCCTGTGTCGAGAGTTCCGTTCCTGGTCGTGACCTACGCCGGGACGATTCTGCTCGGAGCGATCTCTGTCTTCATCGCCTTCCTGATCGCGGCTGGGATGCGTCCGAGGAAACCCGGGCCCGAGACGGGTGCCACCGAGGATATGTTCGGCGTGGAAGTGGCCTGCAAGCCGGAGGACTGCGATAGTATATCGGAGCGCCTGCGGAGTCTGGGGGCGCATGACGTGCGCGTGATCTCCCGCGGAGAGGATGTTCACAGTGGAAGTGTGTAGGACGGAGACCACCAGAGATCAGTTCGAGCCCGCCTTCCGCCCGGCCAGGTGGCTCCTCGCGGCATCGGGGGCCGCGGTCATAATCGGCCTGGGAGGCATCCTCCTGGCAGCCAGGACGTCTCCGCTGCAAGCCTGGGTCTGGCTGATCGTGAATTTCGTCCTGTTCGGAGGGATCGCCCGAGGGATGCTGCTCTGGTCGAGTGCATTCAGGATCGCCCAGGCCCGGTGGACCCCGCGGTCAACCGGCTCGGCCACTCAGCGATCGCCTTCATTCCGGTCTCATACCTGGTGATGATCGTTCTGCTCTTAGGGCTCAAAGCGTACATGCCCTGGGTGATTCACCCGGTGCCGGCGAAGGCCGGATGGTTGAACGTGCCGTTCATGGCGGGCCGGGATTCGCTGTTACTTCTGGTTGTATTCCTGGTCTACCTGGCTATGGTTCGGTGGACGCTCAAAGCCGACGCCCGGGCTCGGCGGGGGGAGACCATCGACCAGGCCGCGCAGTACCGATTGACGGCGATCGCCATTGCGGCGGCGATAGTTTATGTGCTGACGGAGACCATCTTGGCGTACGACTTCATCATGTCGCTCTCGCCCGAATGGTACAGCACGATGTTCGCGCCCTACATATGGGTCACGGACATGTACCTGGCGCTGGCCGTTCTCATCGTTATGGCCTCGATGCTCCGAGGGTCTTCACGGTCGTACCTCGGGCCGCCGGAGGTCCAGAACCTCGCAAACCTGGCGCTGGCCTTCTCGCTGCTTTCGATGGGACTCTTCTTCGCACAATACCTGACCATCTGGTATGGAAACCTGCCTGAGGAGACGGGATTCATGATCGTCCGATACTACAGGGGGCAGTGGCCCTGGCTCGGGTGGGCCGGATTCGTGACGGCATATGCGATTCCTTTCGTGCTGCTCCAGAGCCGGTGGATCAAAGGACATCCCGCATGGGCCTCTGCGGTGTCAGCGCTCATCATCATCGGAGTTGGCCTGGAGAGATACGTGCTCGTCGCGCCGTCCATCATTCCCGGGGATCCGATGTTCAACTTGATGCCGGCCCTGAGCATCCTCGGATTCCTGGGTGCTTTCGTGCTGGCGGTGAGCCTTTTCCTTCGCAGATACTCGCCGATTTCCGCGGCCGATGTCGCGCTTTGCGAGATGGATGAGGAGGTTGACAGGAGAATGGTGGCGGACCTATGAGGCTCGGGAGGATGCAAGTCTCGAAGAAGTCGATCGTGATGATGGCGGCCGTTCCGATAGTGCTGTTCGCCCTCTTTGCGCGGGGCGAGCCACCACTGCAGCCGATCAACTTCCCGCACAAGAGGATGGTGCAGGAGGTCGGGATCGACTGCTACTTCTGCCATCCGTATGCGGCGGTTTCGGCGAATGCGGGCATGCCGAGCCTGGACAAGTGCCTCCTCTGCCACGAAACCATTCGGACTAAGGCTACCAACAAGTTGCTCGACTACAAACGGCGAGGACAGGGCATCCCATGGGTCCGCGTCAATCGGCTGCCGGACTATGTCCGTTTCAATCACGAACGCCACATAGCCGCCGGTCAGGTGTGCAAAGACTGCCACGGGGACATCGCATCGATGGAGACGACTCGGCCGGTCAGGAAGTTCAAGATGGGCTTCTGCACAGGTTGTCACCAGAAAAAGGGCGTCTCGCGGGACTGCTATGTGTGCCACCATTGAGTGAGGATGATATGCGACTGGCGAGGAAGATGATGATTGCGCTGACGGCTCTGACCGCGCTGATGTGCGTCTCATGCGGACCGCGCATGGTTCGTTCGCCGTCCGTCACGACATACGAACGTCGGATGCCGGCCTCGCCTCGCGGGACGGTTCCCACAACGGGTCGGCTCTCCACCCTGACTCTGGAGCAGTCGAAACTCGCTACGAGTCCTCTAGCGCCGAATGAAGCGAATCTCTCTCAGGGCAAGACGCACTATGGTCGCTACTGCGGGTTTTGTCACGGCCCCGATGGAACCGGAGCGGTCACTCTCGGCTACATTCTCAGGCCGACTCCGACGAATCTGACGTCCGTCGAGGTCAGGAATCTGACCGATGGAGAGATCTACTACCGCATGCTCCACGGCCCAGGTCACGATCCCGTCATGAGTGAGACGGTTCTGCCGCCCTACCGCTGGCAGGTGGTCATGTACGTTCGGTCGCTTGCCCGTTGACCGACGGCGCGGGTAGTCAGGAGAAGTGGAAGATGCACGGTCAAGTTCGACGGCTACTCACGTACCTTGAACCAGTAGATGGCCCAACATGCAATGGTAAGAATGCCTCCTCTAGGCAATACGCCTATCGCCAGCATAACGATGCCAACCACAACCATCCACGCCGGCACTTCCTGATCGACCAGGTCAACGATCCACCAGGTCACGAAGGCTATGACCATAGCGGCAAGCATCAGGCCAAGGCCGAATGTGTAGTCGCGCGCCAGCAGAGGGATGAACAGGATTCCCAGGAAGGATCCCCACCCTACATAACCCCACCAATCACCGAACATTATCACGACTTGGCTGCATAGCTTTCGCATATGAGTTCGTTTCCCGAATGGGTACACTGCCTAGCGGCGGGACAGGCTGATGGATAGCATCTTCCCCAGTGTGACCGGTCCGACCTCTACCGTGCCGTCGCTCGATGCCCGGACACTCCTGGTTCTTCCGCCGGAGGTGACCGAGACCCGCCCATTGGACGCGGTTCGGAGCTTAAGCGACTTCAGCCGGATCGTATCCCCGAGGTTAGTCAGGGTATAGACCTCTCCGTGAGGCGAGCGCTTGTAACTGACCTGGCCGAGCCACTTCGGCATGATGATCGGGAGCGTGAACGTCGGGTCCTTCCATACCCAGTCGGCGGGCTTGATGACAGCGGTCTCCTGGGGTACGTCGAGTCCGAGCCCGGCGGCGGAGTAGGCGAGTGTCATCGTCACGCCGAGGCGCATGTCGCGAAGGAGCCGGTCAGTGATCGCGCCTGTGTGCGGATCCTCGATCGCCTCCTCCTGTCTCCATGGGACGCGTGCCTTCTCGACCATGTACTGCGTCCATATCTCGTCGGCCACGCGCAGGGCGATGTCGTCCATCCCCTGGTACATGCAATGGGATGCGTAGAAGAGTGACCATCCCGTGCCGCAGATAAAGCACTGCCAGATGCCGTTGCTGCTCCCGTCGGGGTTGAGGCAGACCGTCACGCCGTAGAGCGAGTCCTTGCCGAGCACGTCGTCGATCACCTGCAGGGACGAGCGCACCTGCTTCTGCGGGATGCCAGTCTCGAAGCCCATCATGTCGGCATACCAGTCGCCTGCCACCTGGAGGCACGATATCATATTGTTGTCCTTGCCGCCATCGAGCGCGCCCTGCCGGAAATACTCGCCGGTCCAGAGGCGCTTCTCGGTCTGGGCGAGCGCCTTGGTGTGTGTCGCGCGGAGTGCGGCGGCATACGTGTCTTCTCCCAGGTCATCGGCCAGTCGTGCGACGGCGACCAGCATCGCCACCCACTGGTTCGCGTCGTAGCCGCTCTTGTCGGCCATCGTCCAGCCGTCGTAGCCGTAGTAGGTCTCAGGGAGGCCGTCGTCGTCGTCGTCCTGCGCCTGGACCCAGGCGACCGCCCGCTTCACGTGCGGCCACATCTCGCGCAGGAAGTCCTTGTCGCCGGTCCACTGGTAGTTGCGCGCGACTTCGAGGCAGAACTTGATCGGCAGGTTCACCCAGTAGCCGTCGTAGTCGTGAGCGCCGGTTTTCGGCTCGGTGGGAGGCGCTTTCTGCGGGAAAAGGAAGATGTCGGCGAGACCCCTCCCGACGCCCAGGTCGTGAGGAACGAAGCCGTTGTCATGCTGGGACTCGCCGAGACCGCGCAGCTCGATGTCGTCGAGTTCGGGGAACGCCGCGAGCTTCGTGAATGAGCCGTAGTAGCGCACGTCCATCGTCCCGATCGCGGGCATCGGTCGGGCGACTCGTAGGTAAACGAGATGCCGTCCTTGGTGAGCCACGTGCAGGCGGGCATGAGGTAGAAGTTGCTCTGGACCATCTCGCGATACCACTTGGGGAGCGTGCTGGTGGCGATGATGTCGTAGTGCTCTTTGGTCTTGCGCAGGAGCTTGTCATGATCCCGCGCGACCTCCTCGGCGACCTCGGCGGAGTCCGCGAACCAGTCCTGATACTTGTGGCCGTAGACGTGTCCCTCCAGGTTGCGGTGGTTCGGCGCGTACCATCCGCAGACGATCGAGGCGGTCCCCGACTCGCCCGGCCTAAGGCTCAGCCGCTGCTCGACGGCATATACGCTGGGATTCGGCGAAGATGCGGCCGTTCCCTCAAGCGCCTCGGGAACCGACGCGCTGTCCGGAATGCGGTAGGTGCGTGTTATGCCGTCGCCTCGGAGGGCGGCGATCGTGTACTCCGCGTCCGTGTTGGATGCAAGATCGAGGGCGTCGAAATCGCCCACCATGCGGTTGATATCGAGGTTCCGGGTCGCGATCACACCCTCTGCGAGCGGAAGTGATGAGAGCCGGCCAGCGGTGATGGCGAAGACGATCGGTGCGATAGCCCCTGTCTTCCGAAGCTCGACCGACTCGATGGTCTTCGAGCCGTCGGTCGGGACCGCGAAGACGTTGATCGTGTAGGACTCGTTTCGGCCGTTCGGGCCGCTGACACTCGCCGGCGAGAGTGACGCCGCTCCACCCATCCAATCGCTCAACTCCTGTCCGCTGTGGAGGCGGACGATCGACTCCGTGCCGTCGGTGTAGCGGATCACGTATTGAGCGGCGCCATCGAACGCCCAGCCCGCGCAGTTGCCGAAGAAGAAGAGGCAGTCGGCGACCTGATTGACGGGCATACTGACGCTCTTCTCGCCGCCCTCCGGGCCCGCCATCACGCACGACTTCCCGCCGTTCGCGGCGTCATCCGCAATGTCGAAGGGGATGTCGTAGATCGTTCGAATGCCCGGTTTCAGGTCGCTGAAGCAGAGGTTGGATGCAATCGGCTCGTTGAACGGGTTGTGCAGGTAGCTCCGATTGCATGCGCCGCTGATGTCGATCGGAGTGAAGTCGTACGCGCGGAGGTATGCCCTCTCGATCTCAGCGCGCTTTGCCTTTACCCTGTCGCGAACGGACGGGCCGATCACGGCCTTGGTGGAAAACGTCAGTCCGGACGCGGCCTTCCCCGCGTATTCCTCACCCTTGCTCTCGATGGAGATATCCACGGCGTGGCTCGGGGCCGCGTCGCGAAGGACCTCCCACTCATGGAAGCCGGTTGACGGCTCCATATCCAGATGGCTCGTCGCGATTCCCCTGAGCCACTCGCTGAAATCCGTCCCGTACGCGAGCACGAGGCCGATATCGGCCGCTTTGTCGCCCGAGTTGCGAATCTGCGCGTCGAAGATCATCGTGGGGTATGCGCTGTGCCGGACGTCGTGCAGGACGAACGGCGACCAGCACCACAGCGTCAGATCGACGGGCAGATCGGGGAAGGTGAGCTTGGCGAATGGGAAGTTTCCCTCGAAGCGGACCCGCCCTCCGCCGAGGGGAAACGCTTCCGTCTTGCCGCCGATGGTCCGCGTGACCCAGAGGCCCGTGCCGGGGATCGCGGGAATGCGGGCGACCCAGTTGTTGACGTTGGCGAACTCGATCAGCGTCCCCTGGCTCGTGATCTCTACGCATCCCGCGCCGACACCGCCCATCGGCATACCGACGGGCCTCCCCTCTTCGGTGTACTTGATTCCCTGGAAGTCCTTCAACACATCGAGGGCGTCCGCGCGCGATACACCGACCATCGAGATCAAGAGCAAGAGAGCGAGTAAGATCGTCATCGTATTCATGTCTGTTCCTCCAATGTGGTAGGGGCGTGCCTTGTGCCGCCTGATAGGTCGTTGCGGGCGGCACAAGGCACGCCCCTACAACCTGGTCATCTGCAGCTTCTTTCCCGTGCGGCGCTCGAACTCCGCACGGTACTTCGCCGCCTGAGCATTATTACCGAGGCCGACGTAACAATACGCGAGATTGGCATAGATCGCGGGGTACAGGTCCGGGTCGAGGGCGAGTGCATCCTTGCAGTGCTCGATCGCCTTCCGGTGGTCCCCGTCGTGGAACTCGACAGCGCCGAGCCAGTAGTGCGACCACCACAGCTTCGGATCCTTCTCGAGCGATTGGGCCAAGAGCGACCTCGCCTCGGCGTTGTCACCCTTCTCCATCGCGAGCTTGCCTCGAATCGCGAGCATCCACGCATCGAACGACGCTGAGGGGTGAAGTTTCATCTGATCGGACGGAGCAGGCAGACCGGGACAGAGGGAGCGAAGTGCATCAGCGACCTTTGCCGTCATCTCGTCCTGGCAGCGCAAGAAATCCTGCACTTTGCCCGAGATAGGGAACGACCTCTGAGGCGCTTTCGGCGTCTTCCACACGTCGACCGTGAGCCGAAGCTCTACCTCCTTCTCCGAGCCGGAGATGATGATCACCACATCCGCCCGCAGGTTCTCGATCACCCCGGTAACCGCCGACTCCCTCGATGTCGTCTTCCGCAGTACCCGTGCGAGATCGAGCCGGTCGACCGGCTCCATCCCAGGCCAACGTTCGAGCCGCTTCTCCAGGTCGAACGCGATCGCCGTCCCGAGATCGGCCTCCATCTGCCACGGAATCACCGCGAACCGGACCTTCGCCTGGTCCGCATTGCCAACCGACTGCGACAGAAGCAGACACGCCCCCAGCATCACAAGTCTCCCATACCCCCATACTCCGCCTTCACCGTATCCAATAATACAGCCCCACGGTCACCAGGCTGAGCGCGCCCCACTGAAGCCGCCAGTCGCGGAGCCCCTCGAAGGCCTCGCGCTTGGCATGCCAGTCCACAGTCGTCAGCTTCAGTTGCTCGGGATCGGTCTTCCGCGTGAACGCCGAGGTAATGAAGAGAGCCGCCGTTACGATCAGCGTCCCCCATAGACCTCGATAGGTGTAGTTCAAAGTCATCTTGTGGTGGAGCCACGGGAAGACCTGCTGTCCGGCCTGGACGCCCATGAGCTGGTCCGCCACGAATATCGACGCCAGCCCGATCCCCACGAGCACCGAGACGGCCGCACCCGTGAGCGTCACCCGCCTGCTCATGATCCCGAACACGATCGCCGGGGTGATCGGCATCACCAGGTAGATCGAGATCGTCTGCAGGTACTTGTACAGCCCGTCCGGAGTCTTGTACACCAGATACGCCGCTCCGATGCCCAGAACCGCGCCGATCAGGATCGCCAACCGCCCGATCGCGACCTGTGCCCGTTCGCCGGTCCCTGGACGGAAGTGCAGGACGAAATCGCGCACCACGAGCGTCGAGATCGAGTTCATCACCGCGAGCAGCGAGGAGATCATCGCGGCCAGAAGCGACGCGAGGAGGAGTCCCCTCATCCCGCTCGGCAGCAGCTCGTTCAGCAGTGTCACGAAGGTCGTCTTCGATTCGCCGCCGGGGAAGAGCACTAGCGCGATCACGCCGGGGAGCGCGAAGATGAACACAGGCGTGAGCTTCAGGAGAGTCGCGAACATCGCGCCCCATCGAGCCTGCTGCAGGTCGCGGCCCCCGAGCATTCGCTGGACGTTGACCTGGTCGATCCCCCAGTAGAAGATGCCGCCGTAGATCGCGCCGGCGATGACCCCCCAGAACGGGTAGTTCGGATCATCGAACGGTTTCGCCATGTGCATCGCCTGAGGAGCCGCCGCGCAGAGTGCGTGCCAGCCGCCGACCTTGTGCAGGCCGATCAATGTCATCGCGCCGCTCCCGATGAGCATGATGACGGTCTGGATCGTATCGGTGTATGCGACCGTCGTGAAACCGCCGATCATCGTGATCACGGCGACCATCGCACCGAGGGCGACCACCGTCGTCATGATGCTCCATCCCGTCAGCGCGTGGAGAACGAGCGCCCCGGCATAGAGCGTGAACGCGGTCTTCGTCATGATGCAGATCACGAGCATCAGCCCGGAGAAGACGCTCCGCGCGTGCGGCGAGTAGCGCTTCTCGAGGAACTCGGGGATCGTGAAGACCTTGTTCCGCATGTAGTAGGGCAGCAGGACCGCGGCGGCGAACCCGAGGCAGATCGCGGTGGTGAGTTCGACCGTCCCGGCGCATAGCCCGTACCGGTAGGAGTCGCCTGAGAGGCCCACGAGGTGCTCCGCGCCGATATTGGTCGCGAAAAGTGATGCGCCGATGATCGGCCACGTGAGAGTCCGTCCGGCGAGGAAGAACCCCGCGCTGTTCTCGGACGAGCGCGCCCGGACCGCCAGCCACAGACCGACGGATATGCTTCCGATCAGGGCGACGAGGCAGACTACCCAATCGAGTGCGGAGAGCGTGATCTGCATGGATTCCTCCCAGAGAGGTTGAATGGATGGCCTGCGCTATATTATCAATCGGTTCCGCGCACTGTCAAGCGAAAGCACACCGTCAGTCCTGAGTTCGCCGGTGAATGACGGCGTGTAACGAAGGACGGCTCGGTGCAGCAAGGCCGTCCTTCGTTACACGCCGTCATTCACCGGCGAACTCAGGACTGACGGTGGTAGGTTTCGCAGGAGTGAAGTAAGGAATGACCGCCGCTTGATCGCCGGGGCGGTCAACGGTATAATGTTCCCGCACATATGTCCCATGTGTCCCATACGTCCCATACGTCCCATAGGACCCATGCCCATGCCTGACAACACCTTCCACCAGCGGATCGCGGATCTCCCGGCGATCGACGTGCACACGCACCTCATCGACGCCCGACTCGGCGCGCGCGGCCTGCACGACATCCTGCTCTACCACATGGCCGTCAGCGATCTCTACGCCGCCGGATGCCCGAGCGGGAGCCGGCTGACCCAGTACCCCGGTTGGCCCGACGAGGAGGAAGCCCACCGGCGCATCAACGAGGCGCTCCCATACCGCCGATTCGTGCGGAACACCAGCATCTCGTGGGGGATACGCATCATCCTCCGCGACCTCTACGGCTGGACTCAGGAGATCGACGAGGACAACTGGCGCACGCTCGACGCCCTGATCCGCGAGCGTGCCGACGACCGCGCATGGCAGCGGGAAGTCGCCCGCAAGGCCGGCATCCGGCGGTTCGGCACGGAGATCGCCCGGCGGACTCGGGCACGGACGACGACATCCTCCAGTACGCGCTCGAATGGGGATTCTTCACGCGATGCCAGTGGGGCGAGTTCGACACCGCGCTCTACGAACTCGAGCGATGCTGGGGCGAGCAGCCCGGCACATCCGCGCCGATCGGCTCGGGCGGGCGACCGGCGACGAAACGCGTCATCCGCACAGTCGATGACATCCACGAGGCGCTCGACTGGTACATCGGCCAGTTCCCCGCGAACGTCCTGGCGACCGCGACGCACATCTCGACCGACATCGACTTCCGGCCCGTGACCGAGGACGAGATGGCCGACGCCGTGGGCCGGCGCCAGAGCGCCGGAGCGGCGGAGCGGGACATCTATGCCTCCTACATCAACGAGGCGTTCCTGAGCAGGCTCGAAGAGCGCATGGGGGACAGGATCGTCTTCCAGTTCAGCTTCGGCGCGGAGCCGCTGCCGTTCGAGACCGGAAGCCGCCTCTCGCAGCGGACCATCGCCCAGCTCGCGGAGATGATCAGCCGTCATCCCCGGCTGCGGTTCCAGTGCTTCCTCTCGAGCCGGCACGCGAACCAGTCGCTCTGCACGCTCTGCCGCGAGCTGCCGAACCTCTCGCTCTCGGGGTACTGGTGGCACAACTTCTTCCCCTCCACGATCCGCCAGGTGATGGAGGAGCGGCTCGACATGCTTCCGACCAACAGGCAGATCGGCTTCTTCTCGGACGCCTACTGCATCGAGTGGGCATATGCGAAGTCGGTCATGGTCCGAGGGGAGCTTGCGCGGGTGTTGGCGTCGAAGGTCGAGGCCGGGCAGTACGATGAGGAGACGGCGGCCGGCATCGCGCGGGATATCCTCTTCGAAACGCCGCAGATTCTGCTCGGAATGACGCCAGGGTAGTTCCAGGTGGTCACAACTCGCCGATGGCTCGCGCGAGCCTGTCTCGGGCAATACTGTGCTCATACAATGCCATCAACCGGTTGTTCTGTGCCCCGACCAGGGCGGCAAGAGCATCGAGTACTTCGACGTTGATGGATTTTCCGGCTTCGTAGCGAAGTCTTATGACCCGGTAGTCTTCATCCGCCTGGGTAACCGCGGCTTCAGACAGCTTGACGTTGGTGTCAGCGGCCTGCAACTCGGCCCACACGGTGTTCACGTCCTGTTGTACCGCCAAGAGCGCCTGCTTCTCGTCCAGTCTCATCACGCCAAGCATCGCCTGGGCCTCGTCGACGGCGGCACGGCGCAGTCCGCCATCGAGTATCGGAAGGCCGATAGTCACGCCGACGGTGAACCCGGACTCCGTGCCTCCCAAGCCGACGGACAACCCCTGCATGGCGTTCCCGTACACCTGGGGCCTGTAGGCGCTCTTTGCCACGCCGACGGTGGATTCGGCGGAACTGATCCGAGCGCGCGCCGCGGCCAACTCGGGTCTGTTCTTCATCGCCAGCGCACTGTAGGTTTCCAACGTGTCCGATACCGGCACATAGGCAAGCTTGTCTGTCAGTGTGACGTCGGAATCCTGACTCACGCCCATAGCCGCCTTCAGCTCGACCGCCGCAATCGTGGCATCACGCCGGGCATTGGTCAACTGCTGCTGGGATTCGGCGAGACCGGCCTGATTGCGAAGTAGATCATACTTGGCGATCTTCCCCTCGCTGAATGTCAGCTCGGCAATCCGGACCCGCTCCCGCTCTTCTTTCACCAGGTTGCTGTAGACGTCCACCGTTGCCTGTGCGAGCAGTGCGCGGTGGTATGCGGCCTTGACCTCGAGTGCCACGCTGCGCTCGATGGATGCTCGATCTGAGGCAGTGGCGGCATTCATGGCCTGAGCGCTCTTTACACTCCCGGTCAGCCGTCCACCGGTGTAGAGTGGAATCATCAATCCCACCTGACCGGTAGCGGCAGTCCTATCGGGGACGAGGAAGACGCTCGACGGCATGACGCCGGGTGGCGAGGTGATGATGTCCCCCATGGTCGAATTGCCGGCGAAAACCGTCCCGGCCAACTGCGGTCTGGTCATCGCCCTGGCCATACCGATCCGTGCCTGTGTTGCCTGCGTCTGGTACCCGGCAGCTTGTGCCATCGGGTTGTGCTTCAGGCCGGCCGCTACTGCATCGGCAAGGCTCAGGTCGCTGGATATGTTGGGCAGGAGATTCGATGTATCCGCGGCGGGCGCGATCGTCGCCGTGACCATCAGCAGGATCAATACAACAAGCGGTAGGCGGAACTTGAGCATCATTTCGGCGACTCCTTTCCGACTGCGAGTCGATCGCGCTTGGCTGCTTCATCTGAAAGCTGCCTCTGGATCTTCTCGCGCTGTCCCTTGTCGAGCACCTGAAGGGCTTTCTCCCAGTATACCCTGCGCAGGCTCGATACCTGTCGGGACAGCTCCGACACGGGTGCGGCATGGGCCTGGATATCCTGCATGGGCGCCTTGTCCCCGACATTCTGCATGAATATGTGGAAATGGTCGGCGGCTTTCTGCAGATCATCTACCAACGGCTTGGATTTCGTCTTCCAATCTGACTGGAGATCTGTCAGGACCGCCGCCTGATGCGCGGTCAGAGCAAGGTGGTCACTCTGCTTGAGCACGTAGTCTATCTCGGGGGCAGAGACAGGACCGTCAGCGGCTTTGCCGCCGAGCACCTGTCGCTCTACGATCGGCGGGCCGACGGAGGTCTTGTGATTGTTTATGGCTACCTGGAGCGCCAGAATGATCGCGATCACCAAGCCCGGGCCGATTATTATCCAACGCCTGCGCGGTTTGGTCATGGGGTCAAGCCTCCGTCTCTTCCCTGGTCGATCCGATGCGCTTTTCGTTCTCATGGAACGAATCCGTGACCGGCCATTTCCACTCACGCTTCAGGAACTTCCTGTGCACCCACGCGATAAGATCATCGACGTAGGTGTGCATGATCGGAATGTCGAAGAGCGACAGGATCGTGCCGATCAGCAATCCACCGAGGATGACGGTCCCCAGCGGCTGATATGCGTCCATGCCCGTCTTCGGGAAGAAAGCTACCGGGACCATGACGATCATGGTGATGATCGAGGTCATCAGGATCGGCCGCAGCCTCTGCGGGCACGCCTCCATCACGGCCTGATCCCTCGGGACCCCACGATCCCGGTATCGTGCGATCATGTCGATCAGCAGGATCGCCGTGGTGATGTCCATGCCGGTGAGGACGATGACCGCCATGATCGACACGGTCGAGAACGCCTGGTGCGCGAGGAACAATGCCAGGAACACGCCGGAGAGCTCCAGCGGCAGCGAGAACACCATCTGCAGCGGCTGCAGGAATCCCCGGAACTGAGCGACGAGCACCAGGAAGATGAAGATGAGTGCGATCTGCAGCCCCTTCAACAGCCGAGCGAAGCTGTCCATCATCTGGGTCATGTCGCCGCGGGCCTCGAGACCGTAGCCCGGCGGGAAGTTGATCTGGCTCATCGCCTTCATCTGCACATCCATCGTGAGGTCCATCGAGGGCGGGCCGTTCTTCCGGTAGAAGCCGTTGATACTGACCACTCTGCGCACACCGTCGTGCTCGATCAGACCAGGGGACTCCTCGTACACTGATGTTGGCGACGCTCTTCAGCGGCACCTGCGCGCCACCGGGAGCAGTGATGTACAAGCTTCCCAGATCGGCGCTGTTTCGCCTGTCCTGTTGGTCGTAGCGTACCAGTACGGTGTCCTGCCGCACGTTGGGCAGCCTGTACCATTCGTTGGTGAGGCCGCCCCGCAGAGCATAGTATGCCTGCTGCGATATCTCCTCCGGGGTCAGGCCGAGAGCCTGCGCCTTCTCGGGGATCACCTCGATCTTGTACGACGGCTTGTCGAGCCCCCAGCTTGTCGCGACCTGGTACATCCCCGGCGTGTTCTTGGCAATGTCCGCGACCTTCTCGCCGATCATCGACAACTGGTCCGTATCCTTACCATACGCGATGAGGGATACCGGCGCCAGGGACGACGCCATGACGTCCGAGCCCATTTCCTTGATCTGGAAGCGCCGGATTCCCGGAATCGTCGCCATCGCTTCCTTCTGCACGCCGTCGATCACCTGCCAGATGTCGCGTTTCCCGGTCAGATCTTTGTTCCTGGTGATCTTGTCCCAAAGCGTCGGCTTCCGCTCATCCTTGTCGGAGAGGGTGATCATGAAGGTCGCCGCATTGACGGACGGCATGGCGTAGCCGGTGTAGAGAGGGCTGAATGACTCGAACATGGACTCCTGGCCGATCTCTGTCGAAATCTTCTCGATCTCGGGGTACTTGGCCATCATCTTCTCGACGGCGGTCGTTGCGCGCTCGGTTTCGGCAAAGGACGCGCCCGCGTCCATTTCGAGGACTCCATAGGCCTGGCCGACATCTGCGAGCGGCATCATCTCACTTCCGATGAAGTGGTAGAACGTGAAGCCGATGATGACGGTCACCAGGATTCGCGCCATATTCGAGAATCGGTGCAGGAGCATCCAGCGGATGATGTTGGCATAGCCTGTCTCCAGCCTGTCCAGGAACCGCTGGATCGGAGCCGAGAAATGTGCGATAGAACCACTTGCTTCGCTCCTGCTGCAGCTCGGCGTGCGGCCTCAGGAGATTCGCACAGAGCAGAGCCGTGAGCGTGAAGGAGACAAGCATCGAGGCCATCAGTCCGAAGATGATCGGCCATACCAGTTCGCGAAACATCAACTGGACGATGCCGCCGGAGAAGAGCAGCGGAGCGAGCGCCAGCACGAGCATGATGGTGGACGCGATGACCGCAAGCCGCACCTCGGCGATGCCGTCGATCGTTGCGGTCTTGGGGTCCTTGCCCATACGCATGTGCCGTTCGACGGCGTGGATGTCGATGATCGAGTCATCCACGAGTCGCCCGATGCAGAGCAGCAGACCGATCAGCGTGCCGCAGTTGAGCGTCATCCCCATCGGCACAAGGGCGGTGATGGCCATGGCCAGCGAGATCGGAATGGTGATCAGGGAGATGAGAGTCCCGCGCCACTCGCCGAGGAAGAGAAGTACCGCGATCCCGGTCAGCAGGATCGCGATGCCGAGTTCCTCGAACATGTTCTGGAAGAGGATGTTCACGAACTGCGCGTTGTCGTAGGCGACCTCGAACTTGACGCCCGGGTTCTCCTTCTCGAGCTGTCCCAATACCTTCTGTACTGCGGGGACGACCTTTGCGGAACTGGCTCCCGGGTCCTGTATGACCGCGACTTCTATCGACTCCTTGATCTTGCCGTGATCGACGAAATGGTATGCGCTGCGCCGCTCCCAGTGGGTGTCCGAAACGTTCGCGACATCCCGCACGTAGACGATCCGAGGCTGTCCGAGCGTATTCGTGCCGAGAGCGTCGGACGGACTCTCCGCGCCCGAGGAAATCGCGGGCGACTCCCCGCCTCCTCCACCCATCCCGCCGGCCATTCCACCGCCGCTGGGAGCGGACGGCATCGACTGCACTCCTGATCCGGAAACACTCGCGACGGGGTAGTTCAGGACCGTCTGCGCATTGAGCGCCCGGCTGTCCACGCGAACAATGGATTCGTTCGCTCCGTCGGTAAGCGTGCCCGCGGACCGGCTGACGTTGTAGCGGTCGATGGCATTCCGCACGTCCAGAATGGACAGCTTGTAGGCGGCCAGCTTGTCGCGGTCGACGACCACCTGCAACTGACGCTTGTAGCCGCCGAACGGCACCACCGAGTACACGTCCGGGATGACTTTCAGTCGGTTGACGACTTCATTGTCCACGAACTCGCGCAATCTGACCTTGTCCCACCGCTCATCCCCGGTCACGGACAGCGACAGGATCGGCAGGTTCAGCGGGTCGATGGCCAGCACCCATGAAGGCTTTATGTTCGCGCCGGTAGCCGGCAGGTTGGCCTGGATGACGTTCATCAGCGACTGAACATCGAACAGGGCCTTCTTCATGTCCGTGCCGTAGTTGAACTCCAGGCTCACGATCGAGAAACCGTCCTGCGAGGTGGAGCGAATGTAGTGCAGATTCTTGACGTTGACGAGCTGTTCCTCGATGGGCTTGGAGATGTACGTCTCCATCTCCTGCGACGACAGGCCGGGCATCATCGTGACGACGCCGATCATCGGGCTCTCCACGTAGGGCATGAACCGCCTCGGCATGTAGAAGCCCACGGTGATGATCGCCGTGATGATCATGGCGAGATAGAACGAAATGATGACGTAGGGGTGCTCGATCGACCACTTGTGGATCATGTGCAGAGCGTTTGCCGCTCTGGTCTCGAGCCTGGGTTTGGCTGCAGGTGTCGAATTGCTCTCGTTCACGGCCTGGTACCCTCCTGGCCTTTCTTCTTCGCGTCTTTGAGCATCTTCTCGACCTTCATGTTGCACTTAGGACAGAGTGCCTTCGGGTCACTGGTGATGAACTCCGGGTGCATGGGGCATGTGTAGAGCTGCGGGGACTTGTCGGCTGCCCCCTTTGTCCTGGCGGCGGGTGGCGATGATTTGTGGCTCATGTCCATGCCGGGCATATTGTCATGGGAGTCGCCATTGCCGCCCATATCCATCCCTGGCATGCTCTCCATGCCGCCGCCCGCAGGCTTGGGCAGTTCCGCCGGCCCGTTCTTACCCCAGGGCGTGACGGTGATTGCATCTCCCTCGCGCAGGTACCTCTGTCCGGCATAGATGACTTCATCGCCCACATTGAGGCCGGAGATAATCTCGGTACGCTCGCCGTCGCTTCTGCCGACGGTGACGTAGATGAGGCGAGCGGTCTTGCCGGTCGTCGCTTCCTTTGGATCGAGCTTCATGTTGCACTTCGGACAAAGCCCCGGCTTGTCTGAGGTGACCTCCGGATGCATGGTGCAGAAATATGTCGTCTTGCCGCCGGACGCCGTGCGTTGGGTGACCCATACAGCGTCACGTCCCTCCTTGGTTGCCAGCGCAGTGGACGGGACCGTGATGGCATCCGTACTCCGCGACGTGGCGATCTGGAGGCTGACGAAATCGCCTGGGAAGAGGGAATGATCGGAGTTGGGGATGATGGCCTCGACCACGGCCGTGCGACTGGCCTGATCCGCTACGGGCGAAACCGAGGTCACGACCGCTCGGAATGTCTGCCCGGATCCCTTGAGCGTGCGAGCGACAACCGCCGCCCCGATGCTTATGGCGGCCAAGTCCTGCTGCGCGACGTTAGCCTGAAGCCGAACCTTGTCGATCTGCGCTATGTTCAGGATCGCTGTTCCCGGATTGACCAGTACGCCCGGGCTGAGATATCGTTTCGTTACAACGCCGGCGAACGGCGCGCGTATCTGCCGGTACTGATTGAACGTGGCGGCGGTGACTCTCGCCGCTCCGGCCATGTTCGCGGAGGCGGCTTTCTGTGAAACTATAGCTGTTGCCCCGGAGAGTGCCGCATCCGCCGCCTTGGCTCGATCACGGGCCACTTGTATGCCTATCTGCTTGCCGCCCAACTCGGCTTGCATGGCCTCGACGTCGGCGCGGGCTTCCTCGACCATGGCCTGCTTGTTCCCGACCTCGGATTCGGCAGCTACGTACTGCGCCTGCTCGGAGTCAAATTCCTGCTGCGAGACGGCACCGCTCTTGAGAAGGCTCGTCTCTCGCTTGATCTCGGCCTTCCAGTAGGTCAGGTTGGCCTGGGCGGTCTTGAGTTCCTTCTCGGCTTTGGTCACTCCGCGTTGTGTCGCCGTGACACGCGCCTTGGCGGCCGCGGCATCTTGAGTCGCGCCTGCGATCTCTCTCTGGGCGGCGCTCCTCTCCGCGCGCATTCGGGCGAGGTCCGCCTGGGCGACGGGGATCTCCTTCAAGGCGGCCGTGTGCCCGGACTGGGCCTCCGCATACTTGTTCTGCAGATCAGGGGAATCCAGCACGGCGAGGGTCTGCCCGACCGTGACTTTGTCACCATTGTAGACGCTCAGGTTCGTCAACCAGCCCTGGACCCTCGGATATATATTCTGCTCGTTGTAGGGCGCAACTGAACCGGTGTACTTGACCATTGCGCTGAACGGCCGTCGGGTAACGAACTCGGTGGCGACAGGCACGGAGCCGAGCGGGGGTTTCATGGTGGTCATGTCCATGGCCTGCGATTCGATGACGGTCATCTGCCCGGGCCGCTTGAAATGCCTGACCGCCCAGCCTGAGACCACGAAGAGTCCCACCAGAAGCAACAAACTCCACTTGTGTGTAAACGCCCACTTTGGGGCCGTGCCGAGATTCATCACCGGTTCCCTCCGCCTGTGTTAGGATCCAAGAAGTGGTTCGTCTTGGGGTAACGAGCAGCCGCTAGCGTCGCCGTCCCTAGCGAAGACGAGCACCGCTAACGTGGGTTCCACGTTTTTTCGAAATAAATCCTCCTTAACCTATCGGCAAACAAAACAGGCCGGCCCCGAAGGACCGGCCCGAGTCTGTAGTGCCGCGCGTCTCTGCCGGCCTCGATAGTGTTCTACTGCTGCGACTTCTTCAGCGCCTGGTCGAGATCGGCCAGGATGTCCTCGATGCTCTCCAAGCCGATTGACAGCCGGACGAAGTCATCGCTGACCCCGGTCGATATCTGCTCATCCGGCGTCAACTGCTGATGCGTGGTCGACGCGGGATGGATGATCAGGCTCTTCGAGTCGCCGATATTCGCGAGATGCGAGAACAACTCGACGGAGTCGATCAGCTTGACCCCCGCATCTCGTCCGCCTTTGATGCCGAAGCCCATGATCGCCCCCTGGCCGTTTGGGAGGTACCGGGCGGCCCTCTCGTAGTCAGGATGACTCGGCAGACCCGGGTAGTTCACCCAGGACACGGCGGGATGCGCCTCGAGCCACCGCGCGACCGCCAGCGCGTTCGCCGACTGATGTCGTATGCGAAGAGGCAGCGTTTCGAGTCCCTGCAGGAACAGGAACGAGTTGAACGGCGAGAGCGCCGGCCCGATGTCGCGCAGGAGCTGCAGACGTACCTTGATGATGTATGCGATTCCCTGAACGACCGCCTGATCGTGCAGGCCGAATGCCCCCCAGTAGCTGACTCCATGATAGGAGGGATCGGGTTCCGTCATCTCGGGGAACTTGCCGTTGTCCCAGTTGAACTTGCCCGAATCGACGATCGCGCCGCCGATGCTCGTGCCGTGCCCGCCGATGAACTTGGTCAGTGAGTAAACGGCGATGTCCACTCCGTGCTCGAACGGCTTGAGGAGCGGCGGCGGACTGACCGTGTTGTCGATGACGAACGGAATCCCGTGCTTGTGCGCGATCTCTGCGATCCCGGAGTAGTCGTCCACGTTGTTCTTGGGATTTCCGATGGACTCCGTATAGAGCAGCCGCGTGTTCTCATCGATCGCCGGCTCGAAGTTCTTCGGGTCGGACGAGTCGACGAACCGAACTTCCACACCGAGCCTCGGCAGAGTGTAATGGAACAGATTGTACGTGCCTCCGTACAGGAAACTGGTCGACACGATGTTCTGCCCGCACTTGGCGATGTTCAGGATCGCCAGGGTTGTCGCAGCCTGTCCAGACGATACCGCGAGTGCACCCGAACCGCCGTCGAGGGCGGCCAGTCTCTTCTCGAGCACATCGGTTGTCGGATTCATGATCCGAGTGTAGATGTTCCCGAACTCCTTGAGTCCGAAGAGGTTCGCTGCATGCTCAGCCGACTTGAAGACGTAGGATGTCGTCTGGTAGATGGGGACGGCCCGCGATCCGGTAGTCGGGTCGGGCTGCTGTCCCGCATGTAGTGCCTGTGTGTCTATGCCTTGCTTCTTAGCCATTCTGATTCCTCCGATCTGTTTGTCCTTCGAGGTCGAGTGCTGCATGGGCCATGCACATCATCATCACGCTCATTGCTGCCATCGTTATGCCTACTTGCGTTCGGTGCTTCATTTTATCCTCCTTGTGTGTGTGCGCAAACCCATTGGCGAGAATTGTGCATTAAGTATATCAACTTAGTCAAGATTATCACACCGAACTCCGGTCTGTCAAGCGCTTTGGCAAAAAAACATGTGAGTTCACCTCTTGCGCAAACTCGACATTGATGATATACTTAATCAAGATTATTTCCGCGACCGTTTCCGTGTCGGGCGGAACTGCTATCCCGGACGCCAACGGGCCGTGCGAAGGAAAGACGGAACGCGGCTTGCCGTGTGCGCGTCGTTGCGGAGGGGTATCATCACCCTCGAAGGGAGAATCGACATGAAAAGAACACTACTGATCATCGCAATCATCCTGGCGGTCGGCATTCCGGCCACTATCACAGCGAACAGGTACCGGGCCGCCGTCAATCACAAGGCGACGGAGAAGACGACGGACGCGTGCTGTCCTGCCGATCAACCGACGGGCAAGGCTGATGCCATGAAGGAAGGCGCTTCCTGTCCGTATGTGGAGGGCAAGTCCGGGGATGCGGCGGCGAACCCCCACATGCCGGGCGCCAAGACTGCGCCGACCGACGAGGGGCAGAAGTGTCCCGTGATGTCACCAGCGGCGACGAAGCCGGTTACCAAGGCAACCGTCAAGCCGCCGGTTGAGAAGAAGGTCCAGTCTGCTGTCTGCCCGGTGATGAAGACGCGGATTCCGGACATCACCAAGGCTGCGGGTCACAGCGTCTACAAAGGGAAGACATACTATTTCTGCTGCGCCGGCTGCAAACCGCTCTTCGATAAGGATCCCAGCAAGTACGTCGGCCAGTGATGCCGCCCAGCCGGAGGACGAGTCTCCGTCCAGGCGGATCGTATGGCCTGTGCGGAGACTCTCTCCTGCCTTGTTGGCACAGGCAGGGATGTTGACATTCCCCGGCAGTCCGGGGTATACAGAGTAAGTCGAGCGGATCACTTTAGCATGGAGGGCCGCGGTTGAACTTCACGTCGAAAGAGGAATATGGGCTCCGCGCGATGATGCATCTGGGCACTCACGAAGCGGCCTGGCCGGTGCAGGCCAAGGAGATTGCCTCCGTGGAGGGCATCCCCGAGCAGTTCCTGGAGCAGGTCCTGGCCGCACTTCGCAGAGCAGGAGTCGTGCGCAGCGTTAGAGGCGCGGGTGGGGGATACGAACTCGCGCGGCCCGCTCGGAACATCACGGCCGGTGACGTCGTTCGGGCGCTCAGCGGGCCGATCGCCCCTATCCCCCGCACCGATGTGATCGACTCCGGCGAATCTTGCGACAACATCGAATACTGCGTTGTAGTCAGTCTATGGCAGAGGGTACAGACAGCTATGACGGAAGTCCTGGAGGGCACGTCCATCCAGGACATGATCGATGAACGAGCGAACAGGGAGCGGGCAAGCTCCTTTGCAATGAACATATAAGAACCGTAGGGGAGGCCTTCAACGGCCTCCCGTGCTGCGGGCGGGCGTAGAAGCACCGCCCCTACGGTATTCGGGCGGGCGTGGAAGCACCGCCCCTACGGTATTCGGGCGGGGGTGGAAGCACCGCCCCTACGGTATTCGGGCGGGCGTGGAAGCACCGCCCCTACGGTATTCGGGCGGGCGTGGAAGCACCGCCCCTACGGTATTCGGGCGGGCGTGGAAGCACCGCCCTTACGGTATTCGGGCGGGGGTGGAAGCACCGCCCCTACGGTATTCGGGCGGGCGTAGAAGCACCGCCCCTACGGTATTCGGGCGGGCGTGGAAGCACCGCCCCTACGGCGACAATGGTACAAGGAGGCATCACATGGCAAAGATAGCGAACAACATCACCGAGTTGATCGGCGGCACTCCACTGGTCAAGCTGAACCGGGTGGTTGGAGACGCAGGCGCTCAGGTCGTGGCGAAGATCGAGTCAGCCAACCCCGGGGGGAGTGTCAAGGATCGAATCGGCATGAGCATGATCAACGATGCGCTCCAGAAGGGTCTGATCGACGACGAAGCTATCATCATCGAGCCGACCAGTGGCAACACGGGCATCGGGCTCGCGCTGGTATGCGCCTCGCTCGGACTCAGGCTGATCCTGACCATGCCGGATACGATGAGCGTCGAGCGCAGGAACCTCCTCAAGGCATACGGCGCTGAACTGGTGCTCACCCCGGGCGCGGAGGGCATGAGGGGCGCCATCTCCAAGGCTGAGGAACTCACAAAGGAGACGCCGAACTCGTTCATGCCGATGCAGTTCAACAACCCCGCGAACCCCGAGATACACCGGGAAGCTACCGGCCACGAGATCTGGCGCGACACCGACGGCAAGGTCGACATCCTGGTCAGCGGGGTCGGCACCGGCGGCACCATCACCGGGATTGCGGAGTACATCAAGCCGCTCAAGCCGGAGTTCAAGGCGATCGCTGTCGAGCCGGCGGATTCCCCCGTGCTCTCGGGTGGGCAGCCGGGCTCTCACAAGATCCAGGGAATCGGCGCGGGTTTCGTGCCGAAAGTCCTGCGGCTCGATCTGGTTGACGATATCATCAAGGTCACGAACGATGACGCGCTCGAGACCGCCAGGCGGATCGCGAAAGAAGAAGGCATCCTCGTAGGTATCTCCTCCGGCGCCGCAGCATGGGCAGCGATCGAACTGGCGAAGCTGGACGAGAACAAGGGCAAGCTGATCGTCGTCATTCTCCCCGATACCGGAGAGCGCTACCTCAGCACCGTCCTGTTCGCAGAGTGAGTGCTTTCTCCGTTACCATGTTGTTGACCGGCTCAGATATGGGTACAGACAGTATCAGTTTGCACCGCTTTGCCCGCGGAGGATGATACGTGTCTCCTGCCGAAGCACCAGGACGGCGCACTGATCTGCCGAACAGAATAACTGATGCTTGCCTCGCTCTCGTCGGGGAGGTGCAGGCATGAGTGGCTCATGGCGGCCTTGGTACGGATACCTCATCGTCATCCTCGCGCAGGCCCTGCTCGTAGGAACGCTCATCCTTGTCGATCCCGTCATCACGATGGGCCGTTACCCTATGGTCTACATAGTGGTGGTCATGCTCTCCGCCTATCTACTTGGAGAGGGGCCGGCGATCCTCTCGCTCCTGCTCGGATGGGTGGCCTTCACACACTTGTTCCTCCCGCCGCAACGCTTCTGGCCGCTTGCAGACTCTCCGGAGGGCTGGGCGGCGCAGATGTCATACATCCTCGGCACGTTTATCGTAGGGTTTGCCGCCACAATCGTTCGCCGGTCCAGGCAGCGCGTCCAGCAACTCGTATCGGTTCTGAACGATGAGATCGAGGACCGCAAGGCCGCCGAGAAGGCTCTCCAGGAGGTCGAGCGCGATCTGAGCCGGGCACAATTCGTCGCCCAGGTCGGAAGCTGGCGACTCGACACACGACGGGACGAACTGGTATGGTCCGACGAGACATACCGGATTTTCGGCATCGAGAAGGGCACCCCACTGACCTACGAGGCTTTCCTTGACCGCATTCACCCGGACGATCGGGAGTATGTGGATCGGAAGTGGAAGGCTGCTATGAAGGGCGAGCACTACGACATCGACCACCGGATCTGTGACGGCGAGCACGAGAAGTGGATTCGCGAAACCGCCGAGGTGGAGTTCGACGAGGAAGGTGTCCTGCTTGGCGGATTCGGAACGGCCCAGGACATCACGGACCGGAAACGCGCCGAGATCGCTCTGGATGAGGACCGGCGTCGGACAGCGACCGTGGCGAGAGTCGCTGAAGCGGGCATCAGTACGCTGAACACACAGGATCTGTTCGACTTGCTGGTGACCCGAATCCGCGAGGGGATGAGTTCGACCGCCGCCATTCTGTTCACCTATGATCAGGACTCCGACGAGCTTGTCGCTCGCTCGGCCAGCAACCTCCCGGAACTCGTCGGCCTGAGAGTCCCCAGCGAGGAGTCTTTCGTGGGTCTGATACGGAAGGAGTCTCGGATGGTATACGTGGCCGACGCCTCCACAGATCCGCTCGTTGTCTCCGAGCGTATCAAGCAGGCGGGACTGAGATCGGTTCTCGGCGCGCCCCTGGCCGTAGGCGGGCGGTTCCTGGGCGTGATATGCGTGGCTGAGTCAGATGTCCGCGAGTACTCGCCGGAAGAGGTCGATCTCTTCGAAACGATGGCCGGCCGTGCTTCACTTGCAGTCGAGAATGCCAAGCTCTACGGCGACGTCGAGCGCAGCCGAGCCGAACTCCAGCAGGCTCTCGATGTGGAGTCGTATCTCTCGCGCCAACTCCAGCGCGCACTCCTGCCGCCGAAACCGGAGATCGGGGAGGGCTACCATGTTGCCCACAAGTATATCCCTGCCTACGCCAACCGCGAAATCGGTGGCGACTTCTACGACGTCTTCAGGGCCGAGGATGGCAAGATCGCCATCGTGATAGGCGACGTCTCAGGCAAGGGCCTCGAAGCTGCCTCGATGGCTGCCATCACCCGAGCCACGGTCCATGCATTCGCCTACGAGTTTTCGCAGGCCGGCAAGGCGCTCACTCATGCGAATTCGGTGATATCCGCGCAGCAGGAGACGGGACAGATATCGTTCTTTGTCACCGTGTTCGTGACGATCCTCGACCCGGCGACCGGCGAGGCGACGTACAGCAGCGCCGGACATCCTCCTCCCGCCATTTGGCACGCCGATACCGGTGAGGTCGGGTTCCTGGAGTTGGGAAACCCACCGGTGGGCGTGATCGCCCGATACGAGTTCGGGGAAGGCACATACCGCCTGGACCCGGGCGACAGGATCGTCTTCTACACCGACGGCCTCTCCGAGGCGCGCAGAGGCACCGATCTGTTCGAAATCGAAGGGATCGGACGAGTCCTTCGAGAGCATGGATCGAAGCCGCCTGACGAGGTGATCGGCGAACTCGCCTCAGCCGCCACCGCATGGGGGAACGGCCATCTCAGCGACGACACGGCTATCGTCGTGATCGAGCGCGAATGACCTCTTTGGAGTGCGATGGCTCGACGTCGCTTTGGTCTCGGGCGGCTTGACGCCTCCGGGGAGGCCCACCGTCTCTCGTTATGGTTTCCAGAGAAACCTACTCGAGACTAGACGGGTTTGGGGCTTGGGAAGCTTGGCAAGCCACCCAACCGTCCTCCTCGAGTAGCCACTCTGGTGGCATAACGAGAGGCTGACCCACTCTGCGGAAATGCACCCCGCACTCCAGGAAGTCTTGACATCCCCGGTTGCTTAAGGTATATTAACCATACATGCTGATTAAGTAATCGGGGGAAAGACCGTGAAGCGATGGATTCTTGTTCTCATTCCACTTATATTGCTGAGTCTGCCAATCGTCTGGCGACTCTCCCAGCAACGGTCGGAAGCCGCTGTTCAGGCGGAGCAGCGCTCCGCCAGAATGAGATCGGCTCCGAGTGTGTCCGTATCGCCGGTGGTGGTGCGGGACATCATCCGAGTCTTTGATGCCACCGGCTCCGTTGAAGCTCCTCTGAACGTCAAGATCGCCGCCAAAGTCACCGGTCGTATCGACTTCCTGCTGGTCCGCGAGGGCGACCGCGTCCGCAAGGGACAGGTCCTCGTGCGCATCGATCCGTCTGACGTCGAGGCGGGCGTCCAACAGCAGCAGGCCTCACTTGCGGAGGCTCAGTACCGCCTGGCGCAGGCACAGTTGAACCAAAGCCCCACCAACGTCGCCGTCAATACACAGATCAGTCAGCAGAAAGCAGCCGTATCGAGCGCCACCGCTGACTACAATCAGACCAACGAGAACTACAAGGCTCAACTGGCGGCGGCATCGGCCAACGTCCGGGACGCCGAATCACGTGTCGGAAACGCTCGGTCAGCCGTGAAAGGCGCTCAGGCAAATCTCGAGAACGCCACCGCCCGGTACAACAGGATTTTCGACCTCTACAAGCAGGGGTTCACCGCCGCGCAGGATGTCGATGACGCCAAGGCGTTGGTCAGCGTGCAGCAGGCCAACGTCGAGATCGCACAGGGGCAGTTGAATTCGGCGCTGGCGCAGAAGGAATCCGCCGAGCAGCAGGCCGCCATCGTCAGGACGAAGGGCCTCGCAGACATCGAGGCTTCACGCGCCAAGCTCGATCAGGCGAAGGCCGCGCTCGAAGTATGCGCATGCCAATTCGGCCCAGAAGCCGGCATACGAGCAGAGCCTCTCCGCGCTCAGATCGTCCACGGATGCCGCGCGAGCCGCCCTCCGACTGGCGCAGGCCAAGAGAGCCGACACGGTGCTGAAAGCCCCGCTCGATGGAGTGGTCACCGCGAGGTTCGCCGATCCGGGCGCGATTGCGAGTTCGGGCCAGCCGATCATCGCAGTCCAGTTCGTCAGGCAGATATGGGTCACGATCGCGGTCCCGGAAGAGATCAGCCCGAAGCTCCACATCGGTCAGCCCGCGAAGGTTACCCTCGACGCGCTCCCGGGTCGCCTGTTCAACGGCAGCGTCATACAGGTGAACGGCGCCGCTGATCCGCAGAGCCGCCAGTTGATGGCCCGCGTCATCCTCGACAACAAAGAAGGCATCTTCAAGCCGGGGATGTACGCCCGTGTCGCAATCGAGACCGACCGCGTGAGGAGCGCGATCGTGGTTCCCCGGGAGGCTGTTCAGCGTGGCAAGGACGGGTCATACGTGGTGGTCGTCGATGCGGCTAACAAGGCTGCGCACCGGGTCGTCTCGGTCGGCGCACAGGATGCGGTAGGGATCGCCATCGAGAGCGGAGTTCGACCGGGCGAGAGAGTCGTCATCATGAGCGCGTCTCCGATAAGGGACGGCCAGACGGTCCGCACCGGAGGGTCGGGCAGAGGCAAGAAATGAGCATAGCCAATTTCGCCGTTACCAGGCCGGTCGCGGTCGTCATGCGCATCGCCGCGCTGGTGCTGCTCGGCTTCATCTGTCTGACACGGCTTCCGGTGGACCTGCTGCCCAAGGTCACTCTGCCTACTATATCGGTCAGCACGCAGTGGCCGAATGTCGCGCCCGAGGAGATCGAGGCCCAGGTCTCACGAGCCATCGAGCGGGCGGTCTCATCCGCGCCGAACCTGTACCAGGTCACCTCCAGCAGCCGTGAGGGCAGTTCGAGCGTCCGCGTGCAGTTCCAGTGGGGCACGGACATCGGGCAGGCGGCGGTGGATGTGCTCCAGTTGGTCGAGCGCGCGAAGAGGCAGTTCCCCACCGATCCGACGCTCCAGACGCCGACGGTCTTCAAGTTCGACCCGACCCAGATGCCGATCCTCATCTTCGGCGTCTCGGGTGAGGACGATCCTGTCAAGCTCCGGACGCTGCTGGACAACCAGGTATCGCCGATGATCGAATCGGCCGACGGGGTCGCCTCGGCGTCGGTCACCGGCGGCCAGCAGCGCGCCATCATCGTGGATGTCGATCCCGAGCGCCTGCGAGCCCACCACATCACCCTTGCCGACGTGATGAGGCGCATCGCTCAGGAGAACCTCAACCTGCCCGCCGGCATCGCCAAGCAGGGCGAAACGGAGTACACGATCCGCAGCCTGGGCTGGTTCACCAGTCCCGAGGAGATCGCCGACCTGCCGGTAGGCGCGTTCAACGGCCAGCTCGTGCATCTTCGCGATGTGGCCGATGTCAGGGACGAGGCCCCCGAGCGGAGGCTATACACCGACTTAACGGCGAACCCGCGGTCGGCCTGATCATCACCAAGCAGAGCGGAGCGAACACCGTCGCCACCGCCGATGCTGTCTTCGAGCGGATCGAGCAGGTCAAGAAGCTCTATCCGAACCTGAAGTTCGCGATGGCCTACGACCAGGCGCAGTTCATCAAGGACTCGGTCAACGACGTCCGTGACGCCGCGATCATCGGCGGCATCCTGGCCATCCTGATCCTGCTGTTCTTCCTGCGCAACGTCCGCAGCACGCTCGTCGTCGCGCTCTCGATCCCGACCTCGATCATCTCGACCTTCGCGCTGCTCTACATGTGCGGCTTCACGATCAACACGATGTCCCTGGGCGGACTGGCGCTCGCGACCGGCCTGATCGTCGACGACGCGGTCGTGGTGCTGGAGAACATCTTCCGGCATATCGAGCGCGACAAGAAGACGGCCAGGGAGGCGGCCATCAGCGGGACGAACGAGATCATCTCGGCGGTCGTCGCCTCCACCTGGACGGTCATGGTCGTGTTCCTGCCGCTGCTGCTGATCAAGGGACAGGCGGGGCAGATGTTCACGCAGTTCGCGCTGGTGGTCATCTTCTCGCTCGCCGTGTCGCTGCTCGACGCGACGACCGTCGTGCCGATGCTCGCCACCCGGCTCATCTCAGGCGAGGCCCATGCGGAGACGCTCAACAACTCTGACGGGCACAGGCATCCGCTTGCGCGCGCCTTCGCGCTCTTCGGGCGCTGGTTCGAGCCCTGGACAGCACCTATCGCGGCGCGCTTCGCTGGGCGATCCACCACCGCACGGCCGTTGTCGTCGGCGCGCTGGCGATCACCGGGGGCAGCCTGCTTCTCTTCCCGATGATCGGCACCGAGCTGATGCCGAAGACCGACAGCGGCGACTTCAGCATCAGCGTGAAGATGCCGGTCGGCACAGCGCTCGACAGACCAACCAGGCGATGCAGAGGATCGAGCAGATCGTCAGTGCGAACCCCAATGTGGAGACCGTCTTCGCCTCGGCGGGAAGTTCCGGGGTCACTCGCGGCTTCTCATCCTCGTCGATCGCCAACCGCGGCTCGGTGACCGTGAAGCTCAAGGAGGAGCGGAATACCCGGACGCTCGATGTGATCGACGACCTGCGCAGGCAGCTCGCCTCGGTGCCGGGCGCGAAGGCGCGGCTGACGCAGACCGACATCGTCAGCCGTATCATGACCGGCGGCAGTCAGAACATCGAGATCGACATCTTCGGCGACGACCTCGGCACCCTGTCCCACCTTGCCAAGGAGGTGATGTCCCGCGTGCGGGACGTCCCCGGACTGGAGAACGTGGACATGAACTGGCAGGAAGCGCATGCCGGAGATCCAGTGGAAGGTGGATCGGCAGAAGGCGCTGCAGCTGGGCGTGAGCTTCTCCGACGTCGCCAACACGATCAACACGGCCACCAACGGACGCATCGCCAGCTACTACCAGGAGAAGGGGTTCCAGTATCCGATCATCGTCCAGATGCCGGAGTCACGCCGCAAGACCGTCGCGGAGATGAAGAACCTGATCGTGACTTCGAGTTCGGCCGGCGGCGCTCCCGATGGCATCCTGCTGAGCCAGGTCGCCGCTCCCGTGCTACGGCATGGGGCCGAGCGAGATCACGCGACACAACCGCCAGCGCTACATCGCCGTCACCGGCGTGCCGCAGGGCCGGTCGCCGGGCGAGATCCAGGCGGACGTTCAGAAGGCGCTCTCGGATCTGCGCGATGCCGCGGGCTACTACTGGGACTGGGGCACCAGACCAGAAGCGCCAGGCCGAGGAGTTCGGCGGGCTCTGGCTCGCCGTCTTCCTGGCGATCGCGCTCATCTACATGCTGCTCGCCTCGCAGTTCGAGTCGTTCATCCATCCGCTGACGATCCTGTTCTCGGTGCCGCTGGCGATCTCCGGCGTGATACTGGCGCTGTTCCTGACGGGCCGCTCGTTCGGCCTGACCGCGTTCATCGGCGTGCTGATGCTCGTGGGGATCGTCGTGAAGAACGGCATCCTGCTGGTGGACTACACGAACACTCTGCGCGGCCGCGGCATTGACCGCGAGGAGGCCCTACTCCGAGCCGGACCGACCCGTCTGCGGCCGATCCTGATGACCGCCTCCGCCGCTGTTCTCGGCATGCTGCCGATCGCGCTCGGCCTCGGCAAGGGCTCCGAGGTGCAGGCGCCGATGGCGACGGCCGTCATCGGCGGGCTGATGACCTCGACGGTCCTGACGCTGTTCGTCGTGCCGACGGTCTACACCGCCCTGGACGATGCGGTCCTGTTCTTCAGGCGCAGGAAGGAGACAGGCAATGACAGATGATCCTGAACTTGATTCAGGACTGATCGAGCAGGCATCGACGATTGCCTCGATACTCCCGAAGCTGATGCGGCGGTTCAACGCGCTCTCCGAAGGTGATCCGGCCATGGAACTGCCCATCGCCCAGTTGCGCCTGTGCTCTCACCTGCACGAGGGTTCGCGAGCGATGTCGTGCCTGGCGAAGGAACTGGGGATATCGCTCAGCGCGGTAACGCAGATCGCGGATCGCCTGGAGCGCGCCGGTCTGATCGAGCGCATCCCGGAAGTCGATGACCGCCGGGTGAAGACGCTCAGGTTGACTCCTCATGGGGAGCACTTGATTCGTGCGCGCAGGGAGAGCCGAACGAAGCGGATACTCGAAGCGATGGAGCGCCTTTCAGCCGAGGGACGGGAAGCAGTGATCAATGGACTGAATCTTCTGCTGTCGGCGTCTCCGTCGCCCGTGATGGATGCCGATGAGGACGTCATCGAGCCGCTTGTGACCTAGCTGCGAAAGGGACCCTGTAATGACGCATTCACAATCCCGTAGTGGCCGCGCCTCCGTGCCGGCCATGGACCCGATCATACGTAGTGGCCGCGCCTTGGTGCCGGCCTCACCACGCCGATGGCCGGCACGGAGGCACGGCCACTACATGGCTGCACTCATTGCGATACTATGCCTGGCGTCGATCTGTTTGGCGCAGCAGACCCCGCCGATCGAGCCGAAGATCACGGAGACCCCGATGCCTCCCGCCGTCGAGCTGCCTGCCCCTCCGGGCATCCCCGACGATGTCCCGAACAGGCCGCTTACGGCCGATGAAGCGGTGCAGATCGCCTTGCGCCATCAGTCGGACATAGCCGTTGCTCATGCCGGCGTGGATGCCGCCCGGGGTAGGCTGCAGGAGACGCAAGCCGGTCAGTTGCCGTCGCTCACCGTCGGCGTAGGGCATACCAGCCTCGATACGAACGGAACATCGAACGGCGGGGGACTATCAGGAGGAGGTTCATCGACAGGGTCCCGGGGATACCAGCTTTCCGCCACGGCCCGCCAGCTTCTGTTCGACTTTGGCCATACCCGGGAACTGGTCCGTCAGGCATCGGCGCAGCAGCGGTCGGCGACGGCGAATCTCACGCGGGCGCAGTCAGACCTGGCCTTCCAGGTCAAGCAATCGTTCTACACCTATGTGCAGAACGCTCGGCTGGTGGAGGTCGAGGGATCCAACATCAAGGGCCGGCAGGGGCATCTCGACCTCGCGAAGGCAAGGCTCGAGGCCGGAGTCGGCCTTCCCTCCGATGTCGTCCGAGCCGAGACCGCGCGGGCCAATGCAATCTTCGCCCTCAATCTGGCTCAGGCGAGCACCTCGGTCTCGCGTGTGGTCCTGGCCGAGTTGATGGGCATAGATCCCCGAACCCCGATCCAGGCCGCCGACTCGGAAGAGCGGGCAGTCGATGCGCAGGATGTGGACGCGCTCGTTGAGCGCGCGTTCAGGGCACCGTCCGGAAGTCCTGCAGGCGGAGGCGACGAAAGAAGCCGCCGGACATGGGTTCGATGCCGCGAAGACCGGCAACTCACCAAGCCTCGGCGCCAGCGTCGGATGGCTCCAGCGCGGGTCGACTCCATCGCTTGACAGCAGTACGCTCAGCATAGGACTCGCGATCACGTGGAGCGCGTTCGACTCCGGTCTGACCGCCGGCCGAGTCAGGGAGGCTTCCGCCGGCGTGCAATCGGCTCAGGCCGAGGCCGAGTCCGTCAGGCTTGCAGTCATCTCAGACGTCTCGCAGGCGTACCTCAACCTCAAAACCGCCGAGCAGAGGGTCACAACCGCCGATTCAGAGGTCGCCAACGCGACGGAAGCCGTCCGCCTGACCGAGGGGCGCTATCAAGGCGGACTCGGAACGTTCATCGACGTGCTCGACGCCCAGACGGCGCTCGTGACTGCGAGCACCAATCGCGTGAATGCGATCTCCTCCGTCAACCTCGCCAGATCCGCCCTCGTCCATGCAGTCGGGGGCATTACTTCTCCATAGTCACCAAGATTGTTGGGGGGGAGTCCAACTCCCTCCCCAACATCTGACGCATGGAGGGCGGAGGATTGCTCCCTGGCTCTTTTTGGCGTCGGGAACCTGGTATTTATACCTGATTGTTGCCGGATAACCTTGACGGGAGGGCGAATTCGGCCTAGAATCAAAGTAGGAGATCCGACCAAAGTAGGAGACCCGACAGCGCAGCATTCACTTCGCGTAAATGCGAGCACCCCAACGAAGATCTTGCACATCGGCTGTGGTTCCTCTCCGAATAAGACATGAAAGGTAACACTGGAATGACGAAGAGCACGTCGGTAGCGCGGCTTTCCAAGATTCTCATAATTGCTGTGCTTGTGATGTTCTGTGCTTGTACCGCCAGGGCTGACGAGTACAGAGCTTTTTGGGTAGATGCATGGGGAGCAGGCGCCCTGAACCAGGGCCAGGTGGACACGCTCATGGGAGTGGTGGGCAATGGAAGCAGCCTCGGTAAGATTCGCGAGGCAAACTGCAATATGGTGATCGTGCAGGTACGAAGGAACTGCGATGCCAACTACCCGTCTTCGATGGGCGAGCCGTATATGGGCGGTCTTACGCCCTCGAATTTCAACTCGCTCCAGGCGGTAATCAACGCGGCGCATGATACGACCGGGGGCAAGAAGCGCGTAGAAGTGCATGCCTGGATAGTCACATTCCGTACGTCCGGCGGCGCTGTATACGCTGCTCACAGCAGCACCCCGACCGGCAGCCTCACCAACCTCGACAACTACTGGCCGTCTCGCACCTCAGCCGGTGCGGAGACATCCGACAAGGCCTTCGATCCCGGTCATCCCCTCGCGGAGGAGTACACCGTAAACGTCTGCATGGACCTGGTGAACAACTTCGACATAGACGGCATCCACTATGACTACATCCGCTTCACCGGGGGCGATCAGGGCTACAATCCTACCAGCATCGCCAGGTACAACGCGCGCTATGGTCTGACCGGACAGCCGTCCTCTACGAACGACCAGTTCGATCAGTGGCGGCGAGACCAGATCAGCAATATGGTCCGCAAGGTGTATGCGAAGACACAGGCCTCCAAACCCAATGTGAAGGTATCCGGCGCGTTCGTCACATGGAACCCCTCGCCAACCGCATCGACAAGGGCCGCGTTCGAGACTACCCGTCCATTTGGAAACCGAACCGACGGCGTATTCTCGGACTGGGATGCCTGGATGCAGGAAGGCATAGTGGATCTCTCGATCCCTATGACCTACTACAACTACGCCTCGCTGCCCGCCGACTGGACGAAGTGGATGAACTTCATCAAGGACCGTCAGTTCAATCGGCAGGCGCTTATCGGCCCTGGAATCTACCTGAACTCTCTGTCGAATGCGATCTTGGAGCTTCAGCAGACCCGCTTAGCATCGCCTTCCGGAAACTATGCAAAGGGCTTTGCCGGTTATTCATACAGGTTGCCATACGCGAGCGGAACATGGGCCAACTTCAGCCCTCAGTTGGTTTCCCAGGTCACGCCCACGTGGGCCGACATACCGCCCATGCCTTGGAAGACCACCCCAACCAAGGGGCATATCAGCGGCACGGTTACCGATGCGGCGACCACCAAGTGGATTGACGGCGGAACGGTTTCCATCACAGGTCCGGAGAGCCGCTCGATGTTCACCGACGGCACCGGGTTCTATGCGTTCATCGATCTGGCACCCGGCTCCTATACACTCACTGCGAGTAAGCCCGGATATCCCAACGCCGTGCGAACCGTCGTAGTGGCCGTCGGAGCGGTGACCGGCAACATGTACGTCACCGACATCCCGCTCGGCGGGACACCTGATATCATCGCTCCGACCGTGCCCACGGGTCTGTCGGCCACCGCCGTATCCGGCACGCGGGTCAACCTGACGTGGACCGCCTCGACGGACAACGTCGCGGTCACGGGCTACAAGGTGTTCAGGGGCGGCGTTCAGATCGGAACGAGCGCGACGGCGTCATACTCCGACACGACGTGCACTCCGGCGACGACCTACTCCTACCAGGTGTCGGCATACGACGCCGCGACCAATGAGTCGGCGAAGAGCACGGCCGCTGGAGCGACTACTCCCGACACGATCCCTCCGAGCGTCCCGATGAACCTGGACGCCATGCCGATGTCCGGCACGCGCGTCGATCTGACGTGGCCCGCCTCGACGGACAACGTCGCGGTCACCGGCTACAAGGTCTTCAGGGGCGGCGTTCAGATCGGGGCGAGCGCGACCGCTTCTTACTCTGATACCACCTGTACTCCGGCGACGACCTACTCCTACCAGGTTTCGGCATACGACGCCGTGCCCAACGAGTCGGCGAAGAGCACGGGTGCGAACGTTACGACCTTTGACGTCACCGCGCCCGTGATGACCTCGGTCACCGACGAGATGTACACGACATCCACCGCGAGCCTGCAGGCCACGTGGGCGGCGACCGAGCCTGAGAGCGCCATCATGCGCTACGACTATGCCGTGGGATCGTCCGCCAATGCGGTAGACATTCGAGGCTGGACAGATGCGGGAGTATCGACCGCTGCGACAATCTCCGGCCTGAGCTTGACGGTCGGAGGAACGTATTTCATCTCGGTTCGCGCTGTCAACGACCAGGATCTCGTATCCGATCCGATGTGCTCGGCCGGTGTGACGATCGCCCATGCAGTTGCGAGCATCGCAGCGGCGAAGGGATATGCGAACGGCACGCCGGTCGCTATCGCGCTCTCGAGTGTCAGTGCCAGGTTTGCCGGTGCATTCTATATGCAGGATGCAAGCAGGGCTTCGGGCATTCGGGTGGATTCCGCTGACGGCCCGGCTACGAACTACGCTGTTCAGGTGTTCGGTCGGCTGGCCCTGGTGAGCGGATGTGAGAGATCGCTGGTGGACTGCAAGGTAGTCTCGGGCGCGCTCGGAGCGGTTGTCGAGCCTCTTCTGCTCAACATAAAGGCAGTGGGCGGTCTGCCGTTCGGGAGCTACACCCCGGGAGTCAACAACGCCACGGGCCTGAATAACGTTAGCCTGCTGATTGCCATCGCGGGCAACGCGACTGCCCTGACGTCCGATGGATTCTACCTGGACGACGGATCCGGCGTGCAGGATGACTCGGCGAACAAGGGCATCAAGGTCTGGACCGGTGCAGCGAACTCCGTAACCCAGAACCACCACTATGTCGTGATCGGCATTGCTTCGTGCAGAGTGGGCGCGGGTGGCGTCGTCTACGCGCAACTGCTCTCCCGCGATATCGTCGAGAGGTAGAGACTCGTGGGGTCGCTGACCCCTGGATCGAAACATGCGCAGACACCGGTGTGTAACACACATGCCGGTGTCTGCGCATTTCTGTCGCTGTCAGAGTGAGAGATTGCCATACTACTCATTTGGGCGTCGGGAACCTGGTATTTATACCTGATTGTTGCCGGATAACCTTGACTGGAGGCCGGATATAGCCTAGAATGAGAGTAGGAGATCCGACCAAAGTCGGAGACCCGACAGCGCACGATTCACTTCGCGCATTGCGGGCAGGATCTAAGCGAAGATCCTGCCCATTGGCTGCGGTTCATCTCCGAATAGACTTGAAGGGCAACGGTATAATAATGAAGACTACATCGGTGATTCGGCTTTCCACGATTCTCATGGTCGCCGTTCTTGCGATATGCTGTGCCTGTACTGCCCAGGCTGCGGAGTACAGAGCATTCTGGGTAGATGCATGGGGAGCCGGCATGCACACCCAGTCTGAGGTGAATCAACTCCTGGGCGTTGTGGGTGATCCCAACAGCAAGGGTGACATACGAAACGCAAACTGCAATGCTGTGTTCGTTCAGGTACGGCGAAATGCCGATGTCTGCTATCCTTCCGGCGTGGGAGAGCCGTATTTCAGCGGTGTGACCCCAGGTTTCGATGCCGTGACGGCACTATGTAATGCGGCGCACGATACCACCGGAGGCAAGCAGCGACTGGAAGTCCACGCATGGATCGTCACCTTCCGCACCTCCGGCGGATACGTCTACACTCTTCACGACGATACCCCAACCGGCAGCTTGACCACGCTGGACAACTACTGGCCGTCTCGTACCGACAGCGGCGCGGAGACGGGTGACAAGGCTTTCGATCCGGGCCATCCTCTCGTGGAGCAGTATCTGACCAATGTCGCGATGGACCTCGTGACCAACTTCGATATCGACGGCATACACTACGACTACATACGCTTCACCGGGAACAACGAGGGATACAACCCGACGAGCGTCGCGCGTTACAATGCGCGATATGGTCTCTCCGGAAACCCATCTTCCACCAACGAGCAGTGGAAGCAGTGGCGGCGCGATCAGGTATCTGCGCTCGTCCGAAGAGTCTATGCGAAGATTCAGGCTGTGAAGCCGCAAGTCAAGCAATCCGGAGCGTTCGTCACGTGGAACCCGTCCCCGACCGCTTCGACGCGCTCTGCGTTCCAGGGAACACGCCCTTACTACGATGTGTACTCGGACTGGGATAGCTGGATTCAGGAGGGCATCGTGGACATGGCGGTCCCGATGACCTATTACAGTTACGCCTCGCTGCCCTCCGACTGGACGAAGTGGATCAACTTCCTCAAGGACCGCAAGGGCAACCGACATATGATCATCGGCCCCGGCATATATCTGAACTCCCAGTCGAACTCGATCCTGGAGATCCAACAGACTCGGACAGCATCACCGGCCGGCAACTACGCTCATGGCTTCTGCGGGTACTCGTACCGTGTGCCGTACGTGAGCGGCTCATGGGCAAACTTCAGTCCGCAGTTGTTGTCGCAGGTGACCCAGACTCCGGATACCATACCGACGATGTCCTGGAAGACCAATCCTACGAAGGGACACATCAGCGGCACGGTTACCTATTCATCCAATGGCAAATGGGCGGATGGCGCGACGGTGGCCATCTCGGGGCCGGACGTCCGAACCATGACCTGCGACGGCACGGGGTTTTATGCCTTCATCGACGTGACACCGGGTTCATACACGGTCACGGCCAGCAAGGCCGGATATCCGAACATACAGGTTCCGGTGACCGTTGCCATCGGACAGGTCACCGGCAACATGTACGTCAGGGATTTCGCGTTGGGATCCGTTCCTTCGCCGGTCATATCGGCTGTCCAGGCGACCGGCATCACTAACAACGCGGCGACCATTCTCTGGACGACCGATCTGGCGTCTTCGAGCCAGGTGGAATACGGAACAACGACATCCTACGGCTCTCAGACCACGGTCAACAATACTCCGGTCACGTTGCATTCGGTGGGGCTCTCCGGGCTGATACCGGACACGCTGTATCACTACCGTGTGATCTCGACGGCCGGCGGGACGAGCACTTCCGGTGACTACACATTCACGACGCTCGGCCCTCCGTCGATACTTGATCCCATTACGGTCAACACCACAGCGACCACCGCCACGGTGATGTGGACGACGAGCCAGCCGTCCGACGGTCGGGTGAACTACGGCCCGACCTCAGCGTACGGCAGCCAGGCCGTGGATCCATATTCGGGCATGACTTCGCACTCCGTGACGATCGTCGGCCTGACGCCTTCAACGCCGTATCACTACCAGTGCGTCAGCGTGAATGTTTATGGCAGCACCCAGTCTACGGATCGCACGTTCTCGACGGCGTCCACGAGCGCTGATGTCATCGTGGACAATACCGATCCCGGTCTGGACGAATACGTCCACTAATCCGTCGAGCATGTGGACGGCAGCATCCGCTGCCGGAGTACCGAAGGTGGGCATAAACTACCTCTACAGGACCGGCGACGGCTCTCTCACCGAGATCGTCTCCACGAGGAAATGCCGCTGGACGCCGATTCTGCCTGTCGCCGGGACTTACGATGTCTATGCCTTCTACCAGAAGGGGAACAACCGCAATACCGCGGCCCCATACAAGGTGTACTACGATGGCGGCAACGTCACCAGCATCCAGAACCAGTACTCCACCGAAGGTAACCAGGGCGACTGGTTCATAATCGGTCAGGATCTGCCGTTCCTGGCGGGGACAAGCGGATATGTCGAGCTGACCAGTATGTCGCTTGATACCAAACTTGTCAGCGCCGATGCAGCCAAGTGGGTGCTGAAGGTAGCTGCCGACTCGACCGCTCCTGTGATGACCTCGGTGACCGATGAGTTGTACACGACATCCACCGTGAGCCTGCAGGCGTCGTGGGCCGCGACTGAGCCCGAGAGCACCATCACCCGGTACGACTATGCTGTCGGCTCATACCCCGAAGCCGTGGACGTGAAGGGCTGGACGAGCGCGGGCACGGAAACCTCGGCGACCATCACGGAGATCAGCCTGGCGGTCGGAGGCACGTACTTCATCTCGGTTCGTGCCATCAACGACCAGGGGCTGGAATCTGATCCGATGACTTCAGACGGGGTCACTATCGCCCGCCTCGTGACGGGCATAGCGGACGCCAAGGGCTTCGCCAACGACACGCCTGTCTGCATTCCAGTGACCAGCGTGAGTGCGAAGTTCGCCAGTGCGTTCTACATGCAGGAAACTGGTCGAGAATCGGGCATTCGTGTGGAATCCAGCGTCGGTCCGGCGAAGGATTACACCGTGCAGGTGTATGGACGACTTGGCCTCGTGAACGGCTGCGAGAGAGCCCTGCTCAACTGCAAGATAGTGCCAGGCGGGTTGGGGGCAACCGTGGTTCCACTCCTGCTCAACACCAGGTCGGTAGGCGGCGAGCCCTTCGGCCTCTACACGCCGGGGATTACGGGTGGCAGTGGACTGAACAACGTCGGCATGCTGGTTGTGCTTGCCGGTGATGTGACTGCGGTCGTCGGGGACGGATTCTACCTGGATGACGGGTCCGGCTTGCAGGATGATTCGGTGAACAAGGGCATCAAGATCTGGACAGGTGCGCCCGACTCTGCGACCCAGAATGAGACCGCGATCGTCATCGGTGTTGTGTCGTGCAGGGTGGGCACGGGCGGCGTTGTCTACCCGCTGGTGCTCTCCCGGGATATCATCGAGCCGTAGAGCCTCCGGGGGTTTCTGACCCTCTGGTTGAAATATACACAGACACCGGAATGACCCTCACCCCAGCCCTCTCCCTCGAAGGGAGAGGGAGCGCCAAACCCCCTCTCCCTTCGAGGGAGAGGGTCGGGGTGAGGGTCATTCCGGTGTCTGTGTATTTGTGCCTCCGTTCGGGTAAGACTGCATGTAATGACAAGATTGCCCTACGGAGGGACACCGGTTCGACCGGCGCAATCCTATCACAAGGAGGCAGATGGAATGAATGACCAGGAGATCAGAACCAAGGCGAGAGAGATCATCCGCCAGTGCATGTTCCCGGCGTTTGCGACCGTGGACGAGGACCAGTGCCCGCAGATCCGCGCCATGATGCCGGTTGCGGTCGAGGACGACTTCACACTCCACTACATCACCGGCCGGATGAGTTCGAAGTGCGGACAGATCAAGGCGAATCCGAAGGTCAGCACGCTTTGGACACACGTTGTGGAGCCGATGAGGGATTGGCAGTCGGTGCTTATCAAGGGCCAGGCTAGCATAACTGACGATAAGGCCCTTCGGGAGCGCCACTGGATGGAGGAGCTAAAGATGGTATTCCCGGGAGGCGTGGACGATCCCAACTACGTGATCCTGATCGTCAAGCCGACTGAGATGATCCTTGCCGACCAGCAGACCATGCCTCCTCTAGTCGTCAAGCTCTAGCGTTCACCGTTCGGAAGGGCAGGTTCGCTCAGGGCCTGCCCTTTCTTTCGTGAGGCGTCCAGTAGTTCCGGGGGTCTCGCTTCATGACATAGCGCGCCCGCGGGAGGGGCAGGGGATCTTCGACTCGCAGCCGCCAGGTGAGAAGCTCCTCCAGGAGTTCCGTCTGTTTCTCGGCATGCTCGTGCACCCCGTAGAGGTTCCTGACCTCCGACGGGTCGCGCTCGAGGTCATAGAGTTGCCCCGAACCCTGCATGTCGAATACCAGCTTCCAGTCTCCCTTGCGGACCATGCGCATCTGACCGCTCTGAGTCCATGAGTTCAGGCAGTCGAATCCTCCCCATTCGAGTTTCGCAGGAGTCAGCCCGTCCTCCGCCGGATCGAGGTCCTCGTGTCGGGTGTAGTGCAATCCGCCGAACCCGTGCTCGACGTAAGCGCTCTCGAACTCCTCCTCCGGGTAATCGCCGCCGGTCAGAAGCGGCCAGAGACTCCGTCCCTGGACCCCGTCAGGCATCGGAAGCCCGGCTGCTTCACAGAGCGTCGGCATGAGATCGACGATCGAGACGTGCGCGGGATGCGGCTCCTCCATGGGGCGAATCCCCGGGCCTGTGAACTGCATCGGAATCCGCACCAGCGCCTCGGGCAGCTCAGGCCCCTTGCGCATCAGGCCGTATTCGCCCACGGAATCCCCGTGGTCGGAGAGAAAGACGACAATCGTGTTCTCCCGCAGGCCCTGAGTGTCGAGAAACTGCACGAACCGCTTGATCTGATCGTCGAGCAGCCTCAGCATCCCCATGTAGTTCGAGCGCATCCGGGGAATCTGCTCCACGAAGTCCGGGAACGCCTTGATGAACGATTCTCGACACCATTGGAATGGGAAGCCCTTGACGCTGAGTGCCTCCTCACCGGCGGCCGGATCCGGGAGCGTCTCCGGCGGGAACATCGTATAATAAGGCTCCGGGACCTGGTATGGATTGTGCGGCTCGGGGAAGCTCAGCCACAGGAGGAATGGGTTCGTGCCCTGAGACTCGATCCACTTCTCCGCCCGAGTGACGAGCCGGTAGGGGATCTGGCACTCCAGGGGGAACGGCGCGGGCTCGACCGACATGTGGAAGTGCGTCGTCCTGAGCCAGTCGTCGAACGCCTTCTCCTCGGGCGCGCGCTCATGCCCGTCGATGCCGAGGTGGCCGCACTCGTACCAGAAGTCGGCCTTCTCCCGCTTGAGGTGCGAATGGTTCTTGCCGATGAGCGCCGCCTTGTAGCCGTTCGCGCGGAACAGATCGAAGAAGTCCGCCGAGTAGCAGGCGTCGGGGACGTTGTGATTCGTCCGCACACGATGAGCGCTCGGATACCGGCCGGTCAGCATGCTGATGCGCGCCGGGGCACACACGGGCATGGACGTGTACGCGCGGTCGAACCACGTCCCCTCGTCTGCGAGCGCATCGAGGAACGGCGTCGTGTCGAGCGGGAATCCCTCGCGCCGGGATAGATCGGCCCGCTGCTGATCGGTCATGATGATGATCACGTTCGGCTTGTCCGGCACAGGCATGACCACACGATACATTCCCTTCTCCCTCACTGTCAAGCAGCCATTGACGCCCGAGCCACCAGCAGCTACAATGCCTGTATCCACGACCAAAGGAGAAGCCAGTGCAGAAGAAGTGCCTGATCATCATACTCGCCATCCTCACCATCGTCGGGGCACAGTGCCTCGCCAAGGACCCGGTGCAGACCTCGCCGCTGTTCACCTACGTCAATCAGCCCGACAGCTCCTATGCCTGGACCAAAGCCACGGAGACGAAGCTCGAGGGGGGCGCGACCTGGGTCAAGGTGGGCCTGACCTCCCAGACCTGGCAGAAGATCGTCTGGAAGCATGACCTGAGCATCATCCTCCCAAAGACGATCCGCGATGGTTCGACCGTGCTCCTCCTCATCAGGCAGGATGCAACCGATCAGAACTACGCTCAGCGGGTGGCAGCCGGCGCTGATGTCATCGGCATGCCGATCGCCATCCTCGGCGACATCCCCAACCAGCCGCTGTGGGACAAGTATGAAGATGACCTCATCGCCCACACCCTCGTCAAGGCGATCGAGACCGGCGACCTGACCTGGCCGCTCCTCTTCCCGATGACCAAGAGCGTCGTGCGCGCTATGGACGCGATCCAGTCGCTCGCGAAGAAGGAGTGGAGAGCGCCCGTCAAGGGGTTCGTCGTGAGTGGCGCATCGAAGCGGGGATGGACCACTTACATGACCGGCGCGGTCGACAAGCGCGTCGTCGGGATCGGCCCCGGGGTCTACGATTGCCTGAATATGTCCAAGCAGATGGCGCACCAGATCAAGACCTACGGCTCGGCCAGCGCGATGGTCTCGGAGTACGACCAGCAGGGGCTGGTGCAGTTTGCCATGTCTCCCGAGGGCCGGGAGTTCGCCGCCATGGTCGATCCCTACACGTTTCGGAAGCAGCTCACAATGCCGAAGATGATCCTCCTCGGCTCGAACGACCCGTACTGGACGCTGGAATCGCCGAGCCTCTACTTCCGCGACCTGCCCGGCGACAACCACATCCACTACTCGCCGAACCAGGGGCATGTCTCACCGGACGAACTCGATGCTGCATATGCGCTGGCGGCGCTCGCGGTCGCGTGCGGGAAGGGGGAGCATCTGCAGAAGTTGACCTGGAGCTATGCGCCGAAGCCGGACGGACTGCAACTGACGATCCGCCCGGGGAAGCAGGCACAAGCGGTCCGCGTCTGGACGGCCAACTCGGACACGAAGGACTTCCGCCAGGCCAGATGGACCGCGCACACCGTCGAGGGGAAATCCGGCGTCTACGTCTTCACCCTGCCCCGCCCGGAGAAGGGCTTCTCGGCCCTCTTCGGTGAGGCGGAGTACACCGAAAACGGCCTCGGCTACACTCAGAACACGACCCCCAGGATCTGGCCTGCGAAGTAACCGGTTGACGAACCCGAGAGGACAGGCGGGTTCGTTCCGGTGAATGGTATCGCTAGACACGGCGCTTTCGTCGGCGGCTGGACCGGGCCTGGTTCCACCAATCCGCCAGCGCGCCTGTCCCCGCCATCTCGCGGATCTTCCTGATCTGTTCGTCCACGGGAAGGCCCGCCAGTTCGTCCTGTACCTTGCGCTGTATTTCGTCCTTCATCCTCAAGACATCCAATCCATCTCTTGCGCTCATTCATACCACCTCTTTGGGACTATGTATCGCGATCGCGCCGTATCCTTCTCGAAGGTTGACTGCGTTGTAACCACGTATCTTGTCAAAATGCACAATGTGCCTGAAGTTCCAACTCACTATAATGTCGCAATTGGCCACCGAAGCGATAGCCACATGGAGCGCATCGTTCTCGTTGGAGTGGCCCACGACGTCGGCGGCAAGGTACGCTCGGTGCAGGACAACAGCCTCATCCGTAGTTTCAACCGTCTCGATCAGATCCGCCGGCAAGGCGGCCAAGTAATCGCGTACTCTCTCGGGCGCAAGCTCGATCTCTGCTACGAGCAGATCCGAGATCACAAGCTCCGCGTCTCCGCGGCGGGCCATGTCGAAAAGCGCCAAGCTCTCGGACGTGAACTCGGAATCGAAACATCCACCTACGACGGACGCATCAATATACACGCGGGGTCGTTTCATTGGAAACAGCCTACCTCCCTGGTTGTGGGCTCCAGATCAATCACACTGTACTGCCTCCGTCCACAACTGTCAAGAGATGATAGGAGTGCGGAGTGCCGGAAAGCGGGTAGAAACAACAAACGCACGTTGCTCATTCCACTGGCAAGGAGAATCCGACTTGGAGCGCGAGAGAGATGTACCGCCCGGGAGTCAGGGAGTCGTGAGAGCCGTATTCCGGTCGGCGCTGATACTGCTGGTCGTTGGCGTGTCCCTGGCCCAATGCTCGGCGGACACGGTCATAATGTGGCACCCGTGGGTCAAAGGCAGGAGCACGGTCGCGGCCCTGGCGGCGGAGTACACTCGTCAGACGGGAGTGCGAATCGAGCTGCGGGTATTCGATCCGAACGGCTATTACCCCTGGAAGGGCGGCTCGAGGCCCGACATCATCGGGCTCAGCTTCCCGAGCAAGCTCTCCGTGAAGACGAACGCACGTCTTGGTCGCCTCTATGACATGCAGCCGTCGATTACCCAGGGCTGGTACGCGGACCTGTGGACCGGTCCCCTCGAGACATTCGTGCTGCGAGGGAGCGATGCGCCGAACCGCAAGACCGGCACCTATGGAGTGCCGCTGACCGTCAACGTGAGGGCATTCATCTACAATAAGAATCTGTTCAAGCGGGCCGGCGTCTCCCCGCCGCGCACCTGGAGCGAGTTTCTCGCGATCTCACGGAAACTGAAGAGCATCGGTGTCGTCCCCTTGGCGGGTGGTCTCGACGGCACATATCCCAGCTTTCCGGTGATCTATGAGTGGAGCTATCTCGGATCTAACTACCTCCTGGAAACCTACTTTGGGCGCTATCCGTACACGGGATCCCGCTGGCAGAACGAGTTCAGGATATACGACGAGATGCGCCGTTATGGCATGACGACGTACAGCGCGGCTCAGATGGACCGGCCCACGGCGGAGAAGTACTTCCTCTCGGGTAAGGCGGCGGTGATCCTCGACGGGCCGTGGTTCGAGACGATGCGTCAGGCGGTCAATCCCGGCTTCACGAAGTGGGGGGTATTCGGCCCACCGGTGGACAACCGGTCTCCGTTCCTGCCTCGGCTTCCCGGCGGCGTGTCCGAGGGGGCGGTCGTGAACAACAGCAGCATCAACAGGGTGGCGGCGACGCGGTTCCTTCGGTGGCTGACCGAACCCGCCCAGCAGGTGAAGCTTGCCAACGCCATGGACAGCATACCCGTATCTATCAGGGCATCGAAGTCGTTTTCGCTGGAGAGTCACCTGCGGGCGTTCGCACCTTACGTGAACTACTCGACGACCGAACTGCGATATGAGGAGAGTCCTCGCGTCTTGTCAACGCTATACACCGGCGCGCGGAATGTCGTTCGAGGAACGACGACACCATCCAGTGCGCTGAATGCTGCTCAGGCGGAGGCGAGGTAGATACCGATGTCGATAAGAGCGCGCGCAACATTGGTTACGGCGATATTCCTGGCGCTGCTGACCCTGACGCTGATAGGCCTGTGGCTCGGCTTGCAGGGTCGCTATCTCTACAACGAGCAGTACAGGCGGGCGCGCGTTGTTACACGACTGGTCGAGGAGGTCTCTCAGCAACCGCTGGAGGAGGGCCATATCTTGCGCCTGGCCGAGGTCGCCGACAAGACGGCTGCGGACAAGACGATCTCGCGAGTCCTGATCTCCGATCGTACAGGCGCCGTCATGGCAGACAGCAAGCACAGCGACTACCTCAACACACCGTTGCTCATGAAGCGCGCTCTCACGACCCAAGGTATCATCATCGAGCCCAAAGCGGGATCTTGGTGGGGCGCAATGGCGGTCCGGAATGATCTCGGCCAAGTCTTGGGTGGAGTCATGATAGAATTCCCGGCAGCGGACCTGGAGTCGGCGCAGAGACGCAGTCGGATCATGGGCCTGCTGCTGGCACTGGCGGGCATCGGAGCAGGGAGCGGGCTCGCGTTCTTTGCCGCGCAGGTCATCACTCGGCCGCTCCAGAGGCTGCTCGAGGCGATCCGACGTCTGCAGAGAGGCGAGGCAGCGGAACCGGTCCCGGCGTCCGGCGGACCGGAACTCGCAGAGATCGGCGCGGCGTTCAACGAGATGTCGGGCGAAGTGAGGGAGCGGTTGCGGCGGCTCGAACTCCTGAACCAGATGGCCGCCGATCTTCCTCCGGCGTCAGACTTTCAGGCGATTGCGTTGACGATCCGCCAGTTCGCCCGGTCGATCATGGAAGCCAAGTCGTACATCTGGGTGATGGACCAGCTTTCACGCACACTGTCCTCGGTCCCGGCTGAGGATGGCGAGGCGGTGGGTGAGCCGGTTGCGGTGTCGCCGGATATCGCGGCGGGCAGAGCTTCCATTGAGAGGCGGACCCTGATCATCGGCGGCGTGGAGGCCGATCTCCCGGCGGGATCCGAGATCGTTCCCGGTTTGTCGGCGGACTCGGCGATGGTACTGCCCCTCATCACGCAGGAGGGGATTGCCGGCGTGCTCGCGTTGGCGTTCCCGGAGTCGGGGCGATGGATGACGCAAGACGATAGGGTGATCGCTCGGGCGATCGGAAACGCCGCTGGCCCGGTCATCATGGCCAGGCTGCGCGCCGAGACTCAGTCGCGCACGGCGGCCGCCCTCCAATCGCTTCTGGTACCGACGGAGATGCCGTCCACCGGAGTAGATGTAGGCGCAGTCTATGCTCCGGCGGAGGAGATGGCGGGTCTCGGAGGCGATTACTATGACCTCGTTCCGCTGGGCGAGGATCGCTGGTGCATCATTGTCGGCGACACATCGGGCAAAGGCCTGGAGGCTGCCCAGCATACGGCGACCGTCAAGTACGTGATCCGGTCGTACGTCCTGGAATACGGCGATTCGGCGGAAGCGCTCTCATGGAGCAACCGCGCGCTCGTCCTCCAGGAGCGGGCCGGCATGTTCATAACGGTCTTCTGCGGGATACTCAACACGGGATCGGGCGACCTGTCATATGCCAATGCAGGACACACAGCGCCGATCCTTTACAGTCGGGCCACGGGGAAGGTGGAATACGGTACCGCCGAGGGAATGGTGCTCGGAGTGATGCAGGGCGCGACGTACACGGACGTGTCCACTCGCCTGGAGTCCGGCGACATCCTGTGCGTGTACACGGATGGGATAACCGAGGCCAGACGCGGCGAGGAGTGGTTCGGAGAGTCCGGATTGTCCGAGGTCATAGTCGCGAATGCGGACCGCACGGCGGATGAGATCTGCCAGGCCGTTCTGGGAAAGGTCAGGAATTTCCGGGGCGAGGGCCTGAAAGACGATGTAGTCCTCGTTGTCCTCAAGATGCCCTGACGAAATGCGGAATGCGGGATTACGAATGCAGAATTGCGCATCCCCAACACCCACTACCGGGCCGTCTTGCGCCTCCTCTCCGTGCTGTGGTAGAGTCTGGGTGTCCCGGCGTTGGTGCGGATTTGTAATCCGGCCCGAACGCCTGAAGTATGAGTATGAGCGATCGGAGGCACAAATGTCTTTCAATGGACTCGGGATGAACCTGGGCAACCTCTCGCGGCTATCATCGGCCAGGACGCGGTCGATCAGCCCTGAGAACTTCACCGGCGAGAAGGGCAAGGCCGGGATGTCGACCGACGGCCCCGCGATGAACGCCGCCCGCGACCTCGGCCAGGGATGGAAGGTCTCGCCCTACATCCGCATCCAGCCGGGCGAGGAGCGCCTGCTCGCGGATATCGACGGGCCGGGCGCGATCCAGCACATATGGATGACGCCGACCGGCCACTGGCGGTTCAGCATCATCCGCTTCTACTGGGACGGCGAGCCGACCCCGTCTGTCGAGTGCCCCGTGGGCGATTTCTTCGCATGCGGGTGGCAGAAGTACGCGCAGCTCTCATCGCTCCCGATCTGCGTCAACCCCGGGAGCGCGTTCAACTGCTACTGGGAGATGCCGTTCCGCAACTCGTGCCGCATCACGATGACGAACATCGCGCCAGAGGAGATGACGCTCTACTACCAGATCGACTACACGCTCACAGAAGTGCCGGAGGACTGTGCGTACTTCCATGCCCAGTTCCGCCGCACGAACCCGCTCCCGCACAAGGATGTCTACACGATCGCAGATGGCATCAAGGGGCAGGGGCAGTTCGTCGGCACATATATGGCGTGGGGCGTCAACAACACCGGCTGGTGGGGCGAAGGGGAGATCAAGTTCTTCATGGACGGGGACACCGATTTTCCGACGATCTGCGGCACCGGCACGGAGGATTACTTCTGCGGCTCGTACAACTTCGATGTCGGCAAGGAAAACGGCGGATACAGGGAGTTCACGACCCCCTACGCCGGACTCCCGCAGGTGATACGCCCGGACGGACTCTACCAGTCGCAGCAGCGGTTCGGGCTCTATCGCTGGCACATCATGGACCCGGTGCGCTTCGAGAGCGACCTCAAGGTGACGATCCAGGCGCTGGGCTGGCGGAGTGGCGGACGGTATCTTCCGCTCCAAGATGACATCGCGTCGGTTGCGTTCTGGTATCAGGCCGAGCCACATGCCGCATTTCCATCTCTCCCGGAGAAGGATTGCCTCGAGGTGATCTAGAAGGGCACAGTTATGGACGGTCGATCCCGGCGTAGAGAGGTCTGGGATGCGCTCCGGAGCCGTTTTGGCGACAAAGCCGATTGGGTAGAATAGTTCATCTAGTGGTACTCGACCGCTGTACAGGTGATATCGAATGATCTGGTATCTGCACTCGGCTGGCCCAGCCGATGACGAGTGTGGCGGCACAACATCTCCCGCGAATGACCGAAGCGAGTTCTCCTGTGTTCCCAACAGGGCGCGCCGGGGGATTCTCGTCACCGGCACACTGACTGCGCTGATCGGGCTTTTTTGGTTCGCTGCCTGGATGGCTGGGGTCGTCCCGCAGTGGTCGGCCACAGGGATGATCACGCCGAAGACCAATATGGCGCTGGCTCAGCTCATGGGCGGGGTCGCATTGCTGCTCCTGGGCCTCAGGAGGGCCGGAGGAGCCCGGCGCTGGGTCGGGGCAATCCTCGCGGCACTGGTGATGCTTCTCGGAGCGCTTACCCTCAGTGAGCACCTCTTCGGGTGGAACCTCGGCATAGACCAGTTGCTGGCGACGGAGCCTCCCGGGCCGGTGGGAGTGGCGAGCAACAATCGCATGGGTCCGCCCGGATCGCTGTGTCATATGCTCCTGGGAATCGGGCTGCTCGCACTGGCCTTGAGAAGACGCGCGATGGTGCCCTACCTGGGGCTGGCGGTCTGTGTGATCAACCTCGTCCCGGCGGTCGGCTTCCTGTATGGGATCGGTCCGTTTTATGATGCACCACACCTGACCTTCATCGCCTGGCCGACGGTGATCGCGCTGATGTCACTCGGGATCGGGCTAGTGCTTTCGTCCGGCGACTTACGTCCTGTGGCGCTCTTCTTCAGCAACGACCCGGGTGGGAGGCTATTGCGCCGGCTTCTCCCGACGGTGTTGTTGATCACTGTGACACTCGGCTTTTTCGCGGTACAGATCGAGCGCCGGGGGATATATGCGGTGGAAACCGCTACCGGCCTGCTGACTATCTTGCTGATCCTGGTCTTCTCGGTGATGCTGAAGCAGAGCGCCAGGCGCCTGAGCCGATCCTTCGCGGCACAGAGTGAGAGCGAGGCGCGGTTGAGGTTGGCGCAGTCGGCGGCTCGCATCGGTACGTTCGAGTGGAATGTCAAGACCAACGTGAACACATGGACTCCGGAACTGGAAGCGATGCACGGCCTTCTGCCCGGCGGCTTCTCAGGAACCCAGAAGGACTGGGAGGATCTCGTCCACCCCGAAGACCGCGCCGAGGCAGTGCGCCTAGTGGAGCATTCCTTCGAGACGGGCCGGCCCACCGAGGGCGAATGGCGTGTAGTCTGGCCGGATGGAAGCCTTCACTGGCTTTCCGCGCGTTGGCAGGTGTTCAAGGACGAATCCGGGGAGCCGCTCCGCATGACAGGTGTCAATATCGACATCACCGAGCGCAAGCGGTCGGAGAATACCGTACAGGCGAGCGTCCGAATGCTGACCGCTGCCAATACGGCAGCGAGATCCGTAGATGAGACGATTCAGATAGTGCTCGACGAGATCGAGACTCTGACGGGCAGCACGATCAGCTTCTACCATTTCCTTGACGCCGATCAGGAAACGCTTACGTTGCAGGCTTGGTCGAACAACACCTTGCGGACCATGTGTACAGCAGAGGGAAAGGGCAGCCACTACCCGGTGTCCCAGGCCGGAGTCTGGGTGGACTGCCTTCGGGAGCGGCGTCCGGTCATCCACAACGACTACGCTTCCCTTTCGAATCGCAAGGGACTGCCGCCGGGCCACGCGCCGATCATCCGCGAGTTGGTCGTCCCCGTCGTGAGGTGCGATCGAATCGTGGCAATCATCGGAGTGGGCAACAAGCCGACCGACTACGATGAGAGAGATGTGGAGGCCGTCTGTTGTCTGGGCGACTTGTCATGGGTAGTGGTCGAACGCAAGAGGGCGGAGGAGGCTCTACACGAAGCTGAGAAGAGCAAGCTCGAGTTCTACCGCCTGACGATCGCGGCGGCCACGGATGGGAGACTGGTCATCACCGAACGGTCCGAGATCGAACGGATCGCGGGGACTTCGGTCGCATCCTGGGATATCCACGGCCCGGAAGACACCAAGACCGTCCGGCACGGGGTTGAGGTCACGGCCCGGTCCGCCGGCGTTGATGAACAAAGGCTCGGGCAACTCGCCGTCGCAGTCGGTGAAGCGACCACAAACGCGATTAAGCATGCCCGCAGCGGTTGCGCGTCCCTGCACTGTCCGGACAGTTGCCTGATACTGGTAGTGTCGGACAACGGCCCGGGCATTCCGGCGCTGACTCTGCCTGAGGTGGCCCTGAAACGAGGCTACTCTACCGCGGGGACGCTCGGAATGGGGTACAAACTGATGATCCAGTTCGCGGACAGAATCTACCTTGCCACGGACGAGGAGGGAACGACGGTTGCCCTCGAGATGAAACTGGGGAAGACCGCTAACGCCCACGGAGGCAGACTATGAGCATAGAACTGATCCAGGACGGCAGAACGATCGTCCGAGCGACGGACGAGATCGATCTCGCCAATATTGCCGAGTTCGACAGAGTTCTTGGCGATGCAGCGACGATGGCTCCGAAGGGGTTTGTCATCGACCTGTCGGAAGCGACATACATCGACAGCGCGGGCGTCCAGGCGATCTTCGGCGTGTATATGAAGATCTACGAGGCGGACGGCTGTCTCGCTCTGGTGGTCGGCAACCCCCGAATCAAGAGTGTGCTGGAGGTGGTTCACCTGGAGCAGCTCTCCAACATGTGCGTTTGCGAGGACTTGGATTCCGCGAAGGAAGGGCTGCTCCAGTAGTCAGGCAGGATCGGCTGAGCGATAAGTTGCGCAGGGTGGTTACATTTTCCCGTATGATTCTCAGCTAAGGAAAGCCGGAACACCGCCCGATAATATGGGTTGGAATGTAGTCTGGCATAGTCCTCCATGTAAGACAGGTGAAAACGGCCCGGGGATCTTCTCCCGGGCCGTTTTCACGTCTAGCCCTCTCCAGCATGTCGAGGACAAAGATCAGGTCGGGGCGCTTCACCCCGTCTCCAGCTTGCCTTCCCACTCCGCGAGGCGCTTTCGGAGATCCGAGACCGTTCCGGCGTGCTTCGACTCCTCCGCGAGGTTGTGCATCTCCCAGGGATCGGTCCGCATGTCGAAGAGCTGCTCGACGGGATCGTCCTTGAAGGCCACGAACTTGTACTCCGGCGTGCGGAGCATCCGCCCGGTGATGAGGCACTCGCTCACGATGAACTCCCGCCACTCGGTGGATCGTCCCTCCACGAGCGGCCTCAGGCTTCTTCCCCTTGCCAGAGGTGGCGCTTCGACCCCGGCGAAATCGCATAAGGTCGGCGCGATATCGAGCCCCGAGACGAGATGAGTCTTATCGATCGTGCCGCCGTCCTTCGCTCCCGGGAGGCACACGACCGTCGGTACTCGAATCGCCTCGTCGTATGTGAAGAACTTGGTGACGAGCTTCCTGCGCCCGAGTCCGTCGCCGTGATCGACGGTCCAGACGATCAGTGTGTTCGACGCATGCTTCGAAGCATCGAGCGCATCGAGGATTCGTCCGATCTCGGCGTCGACCATCTCCACGTGGCGGTAGTAGCTCCAGATGTAGAACCGCCAGAACTCGTCGGTCCATGCGGCTGTCTTGCCACGGAGCCTTGCCAGATGCTCGGCCTGGACCTGGGCTTCCTTGCCGACGGACTCGAAGTTGTCGGGCAGCGGAGGCAACTCGCCCTTGATCTGCGGATATGGAAGGTCGCCGCTGTACCCCTCATGCGCGGTGTGCCAGTAGCAGCAGTCGTGCGGCTGAAGGAGTCCGACGTTGAGGAAGAACGACTTGTCGCCCGAGTAGTTCCGGAGAAACGCCTGCGCCGACTTCGAGACGACAGAATCGGTGTGCTGCCCAAGGTGCGATGGATTCGACGTGAGCACGGTGAATCCGCTCTGGTTCGTGCGGCCGGGCATGTGCCACTTGCCGGTGTAGAAGGTCGCATATCCTCTGCTCTTGAACCACTGGCCCAGATCGGGCATATCGGGATCGAGCTTGTGGTTGTTGTCCAGCATCCCGTTCTCAGAGGCGGTGCGTCCCGTGTACCAGCACGCGCGCGCCGGGCAGCATACGGGGCTCGCGGAATAGGAGTCAGTGAACGCGGTCCCTCGTTTCATCAGCCGGTCCATGTTCGGTGTCTTCAGCCATTTGTTGCCCAGACCTGAGATGGCGTCGAAATGCTGCTGGTCGGTGTGGATGAACAGCAGGTTCGGCTTCGACTTCGGGACGAGGGTCTCAGCGAATGCCCCGCTCCCCGCGAGCGCGAGTCCGGAGACGCCGAGCGCCGTCCCACGTATGAATTCCCGCCTGGTGATTGGATTGCTCATTTCATACCTCTCACTGCCACCGCCGTAGGGGCGTGCCTTGCGCCGCCCGGCACCGGGTTACAGGCGGCACAAGGCACGCCCCTACGGCGCCGCTTCCGGCAATACTGAGTCGAGAAGAAACGCGCGTCGTCCTCCGACGGCGATCAGCAGCCGGTGCCGGTCGTCGAGCCAATAGGTTGTGGGCAGGATTCCCCGGCCGATATGCTCGAATGAGTGCAGTTTCGTCATCCGCCCCCCGAGTTCCACCTCGGCAGTCTCGCCGGGGAATAGCCTCTGCTCGGGCCTGGACAGCTCCAACTCCTCGAGCATGTCGAACCGCAACTCCTTTGCGTCGAATGGCAGGCGCTGGACCGCATCGAAGAGCGACCAGTTGCTGCTCAGCCGTCGGGAGGCATGGATAGCCTCCTCGCCGGAGATGCTGACGGCGGTCAGCTTCACCTGCTTGCCATTGGGGTCGAGGATCTCGGAGTCGATCTTCCACCTCAGTGGCGTCGAGAGATCATCCGCCGCGCACGTGACGCCTGCTCTCGTCTTCCCCGAGCCGTTCGTGCCGGCCATCTTGATGATCTGCGTCACTTGCAGGCGGATCTCCCCGTCAGGCGTGAGTCTGCGACGTATCCGAAGGCTCCCCGCCAGCTCGCTCTTGGTGGATTGCGAACGGGCGGGATTCCACATGACGTAGTTGGACTCCCACTCGCCGTTCGGATCGAAGGGCTCAGTCGGAACATGGACTCCGGGCAGGCAATCGCTCAGCAGATCGAGGGAATACGGCAGCATACGGATCTCCTCCGCCTATTTCCGGTAGATGACTTCCGGCGGGTTCTTCTCGCGTTCCGGTGGCGGTCCGTCGGGATAACCGACAATGATCGGGGCAATAACAGTGTACTCCTCGGGGATGCCGAGTTCCTTCTTCGTTTCAGGCGCATTGAGGACCTCGGTTGCGAACCCGATCCAGCAGGTCCCGAGTCCCATGTCGGTCGCCGCGAGCATGACATTCTCGGCGGCGAGCGTACAGTCGATCTGGGCGATCGGGCTGATGGCCTTCGCGTAGATGACTACCAGAGTCGGAGCGTTGTAGAAGATGCTGTAGCCCGGATCTTCGAAGTACTCCCTGTATCGCTCGAGCCACGGCCACTCCACGATCTTACCAAGCAGGAACGTCTTGGTGCGGTCGGAATACTTCTTGAGCATAGAGCTGTCCTGGATCACGCCGAAGACCCAGGGCTGCGCGTTCATCGCACTCGGCGCCTGGACCGCCGCATGAAGCAGCCCGTCGATCGCCTCGCCTGACACAGACTCAGGCTTATACGCGCGGATCGACCTCCGCTTGCTGATCGCTTCCATCAGTTCCATGGTCATTCTCCTCCCCGGTCATTAGTTTCCGGATCACAACTATTACAGCGTCGTCGCGTAGTGCCCCCTCCGCGTAGGCTTGTGCATCGTCCAGGAGGCCCGTGGCAATCTGCTCGGTGGAAGCGCCTGCATTTCTGTCAAGGGAGTCCAGGATGCCTTCCGTGCCAAAGAGTCCCGGCTGACCAGCTATTCTCGATTCCGTTATCCCATCCGTTACCAGCACGATCAGATCGCTCGGTTGGAGCTTCCGACGGCCTTCCTCGTATACTGCGGCGCGATACCCCATGAGCATAGGTCCGCCCTCGGTCAGCGTTTCGACACTTCCGTCTCCGTGCCTCAGCAACGGTTGCACGTGGCCTGCGTTGGTGTATATAAACTCGCCGGCTCGAGTGTCCAGCACGGCATAGAAGGCTGTCAGCAAGTCGCTGTCCGCCGCCGCACCTCTGAAGAGGGCGTTGTTGGTGAGCGTCATGACCCAGGATGGTCGCTCATCGAGGAAGGCGTAGCTTCTCATCGTATGCACTGCGGCAGCGACGCGTCCGGCGGCGCGCAGTCCCTTACCCACTACGTCCCCGATGACGACGCCGATCTTGTCGTCGCCCAGGTCGATCAGATCGTAGAAGTCGCCGCATACCTCCGCCTCCGACATGGCGGGCTGATACCTGGCGGCTATTTCGTATCCCGCCGGCTGCGTCGGCAGCGGGGGTGGAATCAATGTCTGCTGCAGCACTTCGGCTATGTGAGCGTATCGCTCGGATGCGAGCACTAGAATGTCCTGCGCGGCCCGGCGGTCGGTGGAGTCTCGGAAATAGACCGACAATCCGCCTTCGTAAGGATAAGCGCGCACCTCGTACCATCGATCGAATGGAGGATAGAAAGCTTCGAACTGGACGGCAATTCCCTCCCGCATGGCTCTCTCGTATTCGGTCTGGAAAGGCGTGCCGACTGCCGCAGGGAACTGGTCCCATATGACCGTGCCTACCAGTTCCTTCTGCGATTTCAGTAAAATGCGCGCCGCTTCGTTGTTCACATAGGTGAAATGCCAATCCCTATCCAGGGCAAAGAACGCATCCGAGATGCTCTCGAATATCCGCGTCACTTGCTCCCTGGTTTTCCCGAGCGCTTCCTCCGCCTGCCTGCGCTTGAGTTCGCCGGCCGCGCGTATCGCTACCAGTTGCAGGATTGATTCCGCAGGTGTAGGGTTTGCCAGGGGTTTGCGGCTGATCATGGCGATCAGGCCGATAGGTTGTCCCTTGGAGTCCCAGAGAGTGGTTCCGACGTAAGCTTCGGCCTTCATCTCCTGGAGCACTTCATCCTTGGGGAATAGATCGCGAACCCCCTTGGGAAAGGAGCAAACCGTCTTCCCAACGACATCACCACAAGGGGTGTCCTTCAGTGTGTATGCCACGTTGTCGACGAACTTGCCGTCAGAATATACCGCCACCGTCTGGGCCGACAGGCGGTCTCCCGTCAGACGATCGATGCAGATAAAGTCCATCCCCAGGGTCTCGGCCAGGTAACGTGCCAGCGAATGGAAGAAATCGTCACCCGAGGCCGACCAGCCGGTCTGCAGCAGGAAGGTTCGGGCGTCATGGAGCTGTCTGCGTTCTGTGATATCCGACAGCGCAATGCGGCACTCGTCTCCGGCCTTGCATTCCCCGGACTCTATCCGCGCGTAGAGCGGGCCATCTGCCTGCGTGAGGAGACCCACCTCGCAGGTCTCCTTTATACCACCCTGGAATGCCCTCTCGAGGAATGCGTTGAACTCGGGCCGATTCTCTGTGGAAACGAAAAGCCCGAAGCGCGCGCCGACCAGACGAGATCGCTCCATCCCGAGGAGTCCCGCGCCGGTAAGGTTCACCTGACGGATGACGCCCTCGCGATCGAGGGTGAAGTAGCCAACCGGAGCGAAATCGTAGAGGTCCACATGTTGCTGCAGGCCGACCTCCACCTCCGCCCGCGCCCGCCGAAGCTCCTCGTTCTGCAGCTCCAACTCGATCTGGTGGACTTGCAGCTCGTGGACCAGACGTTGCGCGTCCTCCGCCGTCCGAGAGTTGGCGTCCGCTGCTTCATGCTCTTCCAGCCGTTCCTCAGCCCGGCGACGCAGTTCGGCAGAATCCTCTGATGTATGCTTTGCCACTCAGCCTAACCTCCTCATCAGACCTCCGCGCTGTTGAGTGCCACGCGGAGGCGCTCCTCGCTGTCTCGAAGCGCATCCTCCAGTCGTTTCATCTCCTCGACGTCTGTGCTGGCCCCGTACCATTTCAGAATCTTGCCGTGCCCGCTTCGGACAGCCTCGACGCGGGTACTGAACCGGTGGTACTCGCCTTCTCTGTTCCGTATTCGGAAATCGCTGCAATAGTCCTCCCCGGTTTCCATCGCAGCCTTCCACTCCTTCGCCACCCGATCGCGATCGTCCGGGTGAATCTGCTGCAGCCATCCGTAGCCGAGTTGCTCCGCCTCCGGGATACCGGTGTAGTCGACCCACTGGCGGTTAAAGTGATCGCAGGATCCGTTGGGCAGGCAGGTCAGGACGAGTTGTGGCAAGGAGTCCGGGAGCTGGCGCAGTTCTGCCTCCAGCATTTTGGAACCCGTGATGTCCATGCAGGTGATCACCACGCCGTCGATCCGGTTCTCCACGGTGCGGTAGGGCATGATCCGCACGGCAAACCATCTTCCGTCACGGGTGGCGACCTGTCTTTCCGTGAACACCAGCGTCCGCAGCACAGCCTGCACGTCATCCTGGAGTTCATTGTAGAGCAGGTCGGAAGTGACATCGGAGATGGGACGCCCCACGTCGCCGGGGATCAGCCTGAGTATCTTTGTCGCCTCCGAGGTAAACCGCCGCACTCGGAGCTGACCGTCAAGGAACACGGTGGCAATGTCCGTGCTGTTAAGCAGGTTCTTCATGTCGTCGCTCGCCCTGGAAAGCTCGTCCACCTTGGCCTGCAATTCGTTGTTGACCGTCTGAAGCTCCTCGTTCAGCGACTGCATCTCCTCCCTGGAGGTCGTCAGTTCTTCGTTGGTGGACTGGAGTTCCTCGTTGGCGGACTGCAGCTCCTCGTTCGTCGATCTGAGTTCTTCCTGAGAGGTCTGCATCTCTTCCCGGACGCCCTGTGTCTCCTCGCGGGCATACTGCAGTTCCTGCTCGATCTGCGCCAGCCTGGGAGTGACCGCGAGTGCCCCGTCTGGAGATGCCCGTCGGTGTCGTTTCGGCGGATGGCTGTACATCAGTGAAGACGATCATCACCATGCCCCGCAGCGCCTCCGGCTCCTCGATGACCTGGACTGCGAGATCAACCGTCTGGGTGCCGCCGTTGATGCCGAACGTCAGATTCCGGACGTCCAGCCTCTCTTTCTGCCGGAGGGCCTTCTGGAATGCGCCGATCAGTTCGTAGCGAAGCCCTTCGCGGGCCATGACGAAGATGTTCCAGTTGGCTTTTCCGGCCGCCGGCTCCAGATACTTTCCCGTCCGCCCGCTGATGTAGAGAACGTCGCCCTTGTTGTTGACCAGAACGGCGGCAGGTGAATACTTCTGCAGGAGCAGTTGGTCTGCCAGCGACTGCATGTTGACCCCGGAGGCGGCCGTCTCCTGCAGGCGTTCTGTGGCCTTCGAAGCCGGGACAACGGTGCGTGGAAACTCAATAGGATCCAACGGCTGGTCGGACGCGATCCGCTTGTACAGCCTTGACTTGCCATCCAGTGGCGCAAAAAGGTTTGTGAACTCGCCAACAGTCTCTGCGCTGCCCAGGAGCAGAATCCCATCGGTCTTCAGGCTGTAGTGCAACAGCCGCACGACCACTTTCTGCAATTCCTGCTCCATGTAGATCAGCAGGTTCCGGCAGGTGACGATGTCCAGCTTGGTAAAGGGCGGGTCCTTGATCACGTTCTGCGGCGCGAAGATCACCATCTCGCGAATCTCTTTGTTGACGCGGTAGTTGCCATGCTCCTCAGTGAAGAACCGGCTCAGACGCTCGGGCGACACGTCGGCGGCGATGTTCGCCGGATAGACGCCCTGCCTGGCGCGGTCGATGGCGTCACGGTCCAGGTCGGTCGCAAATACCTGAAGCGTGAACCGCCCCTCCGGCTTCACTTGCTCCAACGCTTCCTTGAACACGATCGCCAGGGAGTACGCCTCCTCCCCTGTCGAGCAGCCGACCACCCATGCGCGAAGCTCCCGGCCTGGCTGGCCGTCGGTCAGGAGGGCGGGGATGGCCTTATCTCTCAACCGATCCCACTCCTCCGGATCGCGGAAAAAGCTGGTCACGCCGATCAGAAGCTCCTTGAAGAGGAGGTCCAGCTCGCCGGAATTCTCCTGCAGATACCGCACGTAGTCGCCGATCTTGCCAAGCTGGTGGACGCCCATGCGCCGCTCGATCCGGCGGTACAGGGTGCTCTTCTTGTACTGGAAGAAGTCGTGACCCGTGTGCGACCGCAGGAGGGTGATGACCTTCTCCAGCCCGCTCCCGGCCTTGTCATCCGTGGCCGACTCGGGCGTGGCGGCCGGGGGCACGTGTCGCAGAGAGGCGATGAGCTTGCCGGGAAGCTTTTCCGCCGGGGCTACGATGTCGCCCAGCCCGGCGTCGATGGCGCTTCGGGGCATTCCGTCGAATCCGGCCGAGGCCGGATCCTGCACCAGCGCCAACCCCGCCTTTTCCTTGATGGCTCCAAGTCCCAGCGTGCCGTCGGACCCCATGCCGGAGAGAATGACGCCGACTGAATGACCCTGGAAGTCCTCCGCCAGGGAGCGGAAGAACGAATCGATGGGGAGGCGCAGACCTCGGGGCGCCACGGGATCCATCAGGTGGAGAACTCCGTGCAGGATGGTCATGTCCTTGTTGGACGGGATCACGTAGACGCAGTTCGGCTCGACCTTCTGTCGTTCTTTGACTTGGACGACTTTCATGGCCGTTGCGCGCTGGAGAAGCTCGGGCATGATACCTTTGTGTGTCGGGTCGAGGTGCTGCACGATGACAAAGGCCATTCCGCTGCCATCCGGCACGTTCTTCAGGAACTGCTCCAACGCTTCCAGCCCCCCGGCGGAAGCGCCGATGCCGACTACGGGGAAGTGAGCGTCACTCTTGTGTCGCGGGCTTGTTCGATCAGATGACGGGTTCTCGCCTGGTGCTTCGGCGGCTTCTGTGGCTGCGTCTTGATCCCTGCGGGCCTTTCGCGTCATCTGATCTCTCCTCGGCTCTACAGATCACTGTCAGGATTACGAAGAAATGGTGAAGACAGTATACCACCTTTCCTGATACCCGTCGAGCCTGCTAATCTACACCTGTATACACAGGGCAAAAGCAATATGCCAAAAAAACTCAGTCGCCGCCCTCCTGGTTCCTCATCGACTGCCGCGCCACGAGCCGGGTCCGGTAGTAATCGAGGATCACCGCCAGCACGATCACGACGCCGGTGATCATCCGCTTCGTAGCCTCCTCGGTCCCCATCTGCGCCAGTCCGCTTCCGAGGATTGCGATGATCACAACTCCGAAGAACGAGTTCACCACCGATCCTCGTCCGCCCATGAGGCTCGTGCCTCCTATGACGACTGCCGCGATCGCCTCCAGTTCGAACCCGCTGCCGGCGTTCGGGTTTGCCGAGGCAAACCGCGCCGTGATGACGATCGCCGCGAGCGCACAGAGCAGGCCCGAGAGGACGTAGACCGCGATCTTCACCCCAGATGTCCTGATCCCCGAGAGGTAAGCGGTCTGCTCGTTCGATCCGAGCGCGACGAGATGCCGTCCGAATGCGCTCTTGTTGAGCAGTATGTGGCCCGCTGCCACCGCGACGATCGCCACGATGAAGAGCGATGACACGTGGCCGACTCCTGCTGATGACATTCCGCCGATCTTCGAGCCGAGGTAGACCGTTCGGGAGTCGGTGAGTAGGTACGTCGCTCCTCTCGCAGCCTCGAGCATCCCGAGCGTGACGATGAACGGCGGGAGTGACCATCGGACGATGACCAGCCCGTTGATCAGCCCGCAGAGCGACCCGGCGGCCAGGCACGCGGGGATCGAGATCACCAGGGGCAGGCCGAACCTGTCGAGGAGCAATCCGAGCAGCGCGCCGGACAGCCCGACGATCGACCCGACCGAGAGATCGATCCCCGCGGTGATGAGCACGAGCGTCATTCCGACCGCGATCAATATCGCCGCCGGGATCTGGTTCGCGATCGCGAGGAAGTTGGTCGTCGTCAGGAAGTTCTCGCACTTGATGCCGAAGAAGGCGATCAGCACGACGAGAACCGCGCCCATGCCGAGAACGTCCGTCAGCCACTTCGTGTTGTGCCGGTCCATCTTGCGCAATTGAAACCTCTCAGGGGAGTATGGGAGTATGGGAGTATGGGAGTGTGGGGGTATGGGAGTGTGAAGGTGTGGGAGTGATTCCGGACTCCCATACTCCCATACTCCCACACTCTGCCCCTACTCCAACGACTTCGCGGTGACCAGATCGACGGGAGTCTCCTTATCGGCGGGAGCCGCCTTCTTGCCGATCATCTCCAGCGCGTACTCGATGCCGTAGACCGCAAGCTGGTCCGCATGCTGGTCGGCAGTGGCGAGGATCTTCCCCTCCTTGAGCAACTGCTGGGCCGCGCTGATGTTGTCATAGCCGACGACCACGATCTTGCCCGACTTGCCGGACTCCTCGACCGCCTTGACCGCCCCAATCGCCATGCTGTCGTTCGCGCAGAGGAGCGCCTTGATGTCGGGATTGGCGGTGATGATGTCGCGGGCGATGCGGTTTGCCTTGTCCGTCTCCCAGTAGCCGCTCTGGGATGCCACGATATTGATCTTGGCGGCCTTCATCGCGTCCTCGAAGCCAAGCCGTCGCTGCTCGCCGTTGAACGCGTTCGGCGCGCCCTCCAGGACCGCCACTTTGTCGCCCGCCTTGAGGGTCTTCGCCAGTTCATCGCCGACGAGCTTCGCGCCCTTCCGGTTGTCCGGGCCGACGAACGGCACGGTCAGGCCGGCTTCCTTGAGCGCGTCCGAGTCGAACTTGTTGTCAATGTTGATGACGATGATCCCCACGCCGGACGCCTTCTTGCAGACGGCCACGAGCGCCTTCGAGTCGGCCGGCGCGATAATGATGGCATCGACTCCCTGCGCGATCATCTGCTCCACGAGTTCGACCTGCTTGTTGACGTCGAGTTCGTCCTTGATGCCGTTGACGATCAGGTCAAACTCCGAGGCACGTTCCTTCTGATAGTCCTCGGCCCCATCCGCCATCGTCTTGAAGAACTCGTTGGCGAGCGATTTCATGACCAGCGCGATCTTGGGCTTCTCCGCGGAAGTCGGTTGGCTCGACTGCTTCGAGCATCCCGAGACAAGTCCCAGCGCCAAGGTGATGATCAGGCAATACTTGAGTATCCGCATGCGATCTCCTCCATTTGTCATACACGATGATTGCATTGTAGCCAGTTGTTTCCGTCAGAAACCACCGTCAGTCCTGAGTTCGCCGGTGAATGACGGCGTGTAACGAAGGACGGCCTTACTGCACCGAGCCGTCCTTCGTTACACGCCGTCATTCACCGGCGAACTCAGGACTGACGGTGGTGGTTTTCAGAATGACAGTCCCATTACCTAGTTCTACTTCGGCGCGGGAATCCATTCCCTGAGGCACGCCGGCGTGATCTTGATTGTCTGCCGCTTCCCATTCCGCTCCAGGACGATCGTGCCTGTCACCGCCCGGATCGGCACGCCCCCGGCCTTCGGAGCGTAGCTCATCAGGCTGCGATCGAGTGGGTCGCGAACCGTGCAGTTGTCGAACACCACCCCGCCGATCGGCTCGACCGCGTCGTCACGGCTCTGGAACACGATCGGAGTCGTCTCCGGCCTCGACAGCGCCGAATCGAGGATCGAGCAGCCTGTGAAGCGGACCTCGAAGCGCCCGAGCGGAATGTTCGAGAGAGTGATGCCTGCCTTACCCGATCTCTCGAACACGCAATCCACGTACTCGATCCGGCCTCCCACCGCCTTCTCCGGCGCATTCCCGGTGATCACCCGCGTGCCACTCGCGTTGTCACCGATCGACCTGCAGTTCTCGAACCGCACCGACACCGGCGCTGACGTGGCATCCATCAGCGCCAGGAAGAACAGATATCCGTCGCCCTGGTTGCCTTCGGTCGTGCAGTTGCGCATCACGACGTTCACCAGCCTCTCGTCGGGGCGGTTCGGCTCGAAGTCGATGCCCGCCTGAGGATTGGTGCCGCCGGTCTCGCGCATGACGGTGTTCTCGATCAGCAGGTTCTCGGCGGTGATCACGCTGATCCCCTGGCGGTAGTGCCGCTCGCAGGTCACATCCCTGATGTGGATGTCCTTGTTCGTGACGCCTCTGGTCGCTGTCCCGAGGTAGATGCCGTCGCCCCCGCTGTCAGTGAGCGTCAGGCCGTAGACCTTGACGTTCGAGCAGCTCTTGAGGCTCAGAGTGTGTCGCCACTCGGCATCCTCATAGGGTGGGGCGGCATAGTCGGAGCGCCACATGCGGAGGGTCGCGCCATAGCCGTTGAGCGTGATGTTCTGCTTGTCGTCGGCGCGGAAGAGGGCGTCGTTCGTCCCTTTGAACTCGCCTCGTTTGGCGACGACCTCGACTCCCTTGCGAAAGACGATCTCCTGGTTGCTCGCCAGGCTGATAGGCCGGACGATCCAGGGCTTGCCGGGATTGTCGATGATCAGCTTCCTCACGCCGGAGTCGATTGCGGCCTGGAGCGCGTCGGTCGAATCCTCGGCGTCGAATCCCCACCACGAGGCGACGGCCATCTGTGCCTTTCCCGCCGCGACCATATCGATCATCCGCTGGTTCACCTTGCCCGCGGCAAGTGTCTCTCCGGCAACCAGCAACATCATTGTGAAGATGAGCGCCACTCCAAACATGGGTCCTTGCCTCCTACCAACCAGTCTTCTCCCACTCCGGATGGAAGTTGGTCTCCCAGAGCGGCTTCACATTTTTCTCATTCCACTTGTCCCAGGCGGCCGACAGCTCAGCGACCCTGTCCGCGTCCTCCGAGGAGAGGTCCTTCTTCTCACCAGGGTCGTCCGCCAGGTTGAAGAGCCTGTAGCCGAGTTCATCGTGACGCTCGAGCTTCCAGTCGCCTATACGGATCGCCGACTGATTGCCGTACCGCCAGCAGAGCGACTCATGCGGAGAGCCTGTCTTATCGCCCTTCAGGAACGGCAGGAGGTTCACGCCGTCTACGTTATCGGCGACCTTCCCACCGGCGGCGGCGACGGCGGTGGGAAGTATGTCGAGCGAGATGACCGGCTTGGAGTAGGTCTTGCCCGCGGGGATCTTGCCCTTCCACTGCGCCATGAACGGCACACGGATCCCGCCTTCGTGGACCTGCGCCTTGTAGCCCTTGAACGGGTCATTTCGCGAGGTAAGGTTTGGGGTGGGGCCGCCGTTGTCGGAGAGGAAGATGATCAGCGTGTCGTCCTCGAGCTTGGCCTCGCGGACCTTCGCCAGGACGGAGCCGATCGCCTCGTCCATCGCCTTGAGCTGCTTGGCGAATCCGCGCCGCTTCTCGTCCTTGATGTCGGGGAAATCGTTCGCCAGGCGGATCGGCGGCTGGATCGGCGCATGGACTGCATTGAACGCCAGGTAGAGGAAGAACGGCTTCTCCTTGTTCTTGTCGATGAACGAGACGGCCTCCCGCGCGAAGGCATAGGTGAGGTGCTCCTTCTCGTCGACCGGTTTGCCGTTCCGCTGGATCATATTGAACGAGTCCAGCGTGGGATTCATATAAGGATGGGCACCTCCAACGAAGCCGAAGAACTCATCGAACCCGCGCTTGTTCGGATGGAACTGCTCGACGTCGCCGAGATGCCACTTGCCGATGATGCCGGTCGCGTATCCCTCGGCCTTCATGTACTGGGCGATCGTCTTCTGGTCGAGCGGAAGCCCCCAGTTCTTCCTGTCCAGATCGGGGGTTGGATTCTGCTCATGCCCGAAGCGCTGTTGGTATCGCCCGGTCATGAGCCCGGCGCGCGTGGGGCTGCATACGGGGCAGCTCACGTAGCCGTCGGTGAACCGCATGCCGTTCTTCGCGATCGAGTCGAGGTTCGGGGTCGGGACATCCTTGCATCCCTGGGTGCCCATCTCGGCGTATCCCATGTCATCGGCGAGGATGACGATCACGTTCGGCTTGATGTAGTCCGTGGCGAACAGCCCGGTCGGAATCGCCATCGCGGCGGCCCCCATTCCGGCAAGTCTGACGAAATCGCGTCGAGAGTATCTGTCGGTCATGTGTTTCTCCTCAAAAAAAGCATGGGTACCATGGTGTCCTATGGGTCCTATTCCGCCTTGGGCTTCCTCCGGTGATCGAGCCATTTCGGTGGGATGTTTTTCGCATCCCACTTCTTGTAGGCGGCTTGAAGTTCCTTGAGCTTCTCCGGATTCGTCGCCGCGAGGTCCTTAGCCTCCCCGATGTCATCGGCAAGGTTGAAGAGCTTCTCTGCGCCGTCGCCGTTCCGGACGAGCTTCCAGTCGCCGACACGCGCGCCCGATCTGTCGATCATCCGCCAGAACAGCCTGTCGTGCGGGGCGGCGCTCTTCTCTCCCCCGAGGAACGGCAGGAGGTTCACCCCCTCGATGTTCGAGGCGGGCTTTCCGCCGGCGAGTGTGACGGCGGTCGGGAGTATATCGAGCGAAACCACCGGCTTCTCGTAGACCTTCCCCGCCGGGAGCTTGCCCGTGTACTGGACCAGATATGGGATGCGGATCCCGCCCTCGAATGCGTCGCCCTTGAAGCCGTTGAGCGGTATGTTCGGTGCCAATCCCGGCAGGCGGTATCCGCCGTTGTCGCCGAGGAAGAAGATCAGCGTGTCCTGCTCCAACCCCGATTCCCGTACCTTCGCGAGCACCTTGCCGACCGCGTCGTCCATGGCGGTGAGCATCGTCGCATACTTGCGCTTCTCGGGGATCTTGAACTGGCTGAAGCTGTCCTTGTACCGCTCAGGCGTCTCGAGCGGATGGTGCACCGCGTTGAAGGCGAGGTAGAGGAAGAATGGCTTCTCCTTGTTCCGGTCGATGAACGACAGGGCCTCGCGTCCGAAGGCGTCGGTCAGGTACTCCTTCTCGTCGACCTCCTTCGTGCCGCGAAGGATCGGCTCGAGAGTGCCGACGCCTGGATTGGTGTACGAGTGTGCGCCTGTCAGGAATCCGAAGAACTCGTCGAAACCGCGCTTCTGAGGATGGCATTCGGGTCGATGTCCGAGATGCCACTTGCCGACCATGCCGGTTGCGTACCCCTCGGCCTTCATGTAGTCGGCGATCGTCTTCTCGCCCTCGGGGAGCCCGAAGATCGGGGAGGCGCCCGCCGGTGGGCCGGGGTTGTCCTCATGGCCGAAGCGCTGTTGGTATCGCCCGGTCATCAGCCCGGCGCGGGTGGGGCTGCAGAAGGCGCAGGTCACATAACCGTTCGTGCAGCGGACCCCGTTCTTCGCGATGGAGTCGATGTTCGGCGTCGGGATCTCCTTCCCGCCCTGGCATCCGATTGAGGCATAGCCGTGGTCGTCGGAGAGGATGACGATCACGTTCGGCTTGCGTCCATCGGCGGCGAAGAGGCCGGTCGGCAGGGCCATCGCCGCCACCCCCGCGCCGGCCGCCCGAAGGAACTGCCGTCTGGAAATCATTTCTTGATGTCTCATAGTGTTACCTCTTCAATCTTACCAGAACTCCACCGCCCGGTGGAAGCTCGAGTCTCAGCCGCGATCCTGCCGGTCCTTCCGACCAAGACGACGTTGGTGCGTGGAATACTTGCATTCGACTCGGACCCACAAGCGTGGTCGTGGCCACATTCTTGTAGTCAAGGTTCACCACCACCACGTGTGTGTGGCGGTCGGCGGACTTCCCGAAGTAGCCGAGCAGGACCTCCTGCGACGCAGGCTCGGGATGGAAGACGCTCTTCGGCGGCAGTGCTCGCCCTCCCATCGGCATTGTCCCACAGTGGTACGCGCCGAGCGACTTGAAGGGCTGCAGTTCCGTCGCTATCGCGAGGAACTCCCGGTTGAACTGGGAAACCGCCCAGTAGAGCGGCAACGGGGTGGTTGCGTCGGCGGGGTCTTTCCAGAGGCCGATGTCGTATCGGAAATGGCTGATCCCCTGCGCCCCATACGCCAGGGACGTGTAGGTTAGCCAGCGCAGTTCGTGCTCGCCGGGCCCGCGCCAGCCCTCGGAGGGGGAGTCGCAGGTCTGGATGATGTTCAGGAACGGTCTCTTCGCCTCCAGCGCTGCCATCCGGATGAGCGCCAGATTCAGGAAATACTGCGCGCCGTCGCTGTTCTTCAGGAAGTGATAGTGGTCGTAGCTGATCAGGTCCGGCTTGACCGTCTCGACGAACTGCCTGAGGTGCTCGCGATATCGGAGTGTCGTGCCATCATCGGTCTTGATCCCCGCGAAATCCGATGGAATGCCCACCTTGGCCCGTTCGGCGGCATCGGCGCTGACCCCGAGTTGCGCTTCATTCGCGTATGTGGGGAACAGGTTGATGTAGGCCAGGTGCGCAGGGTCGCGCTCGCGCAGGTAGGCGACGAGCTTTCCCAGCGCCGGGAATGCGCCCGCGCCCGGCTCATCGGTCAGATGGTATGCATAGAGCGCCGGATGGGAGCGGACCCGTTCGATCAGCGCATCGAGCGCCTTCGCTTGCGTGGGATCGTCGACGTTCGGGGTGTTGAGCACCAGCATGGCTCGGAGGCCGTGGCGGTGGAGAACATCGAGGTCCTCGGGCTTCGCGGCCCAGGCGAGGTTCCAACCGCCGGCGCTGACCTGTGCAGCGGTGAGATCGTTCACAGGCATGGTGTGTCCCGGTCCCGCCCAGTAGGTGACGATCGGAGCGCCGATCTTCCAGTTGGCATCCGGCTTCGCCGCGACCGACATCGCGGTGCAAGCGACTATCATGCAGCAGACAGCGAACAGGGGTCTTGATAGCATAGTTATCTCCATGTGTTCAGCCTCACGTCAAAACGATTCGAGCACCTGCCAGATGAACATGTTCCCGAGGCCGTCGATCTCCTGCCAGATACGCTGAGCGAGCGCCTCGTCACCCGGAATCTCCGCCGGAAGCTCCTTGCGCTTCTGGTCCCATGGGACGCACACTCCCGGCGGTACTCTCCCCTGCGGGAGAGGATGGGACGGATGGGACACATGGGACTGATGGGACGCGTGCCCGCCGGAGTAGACGCCATATTCCCGCGTGAAGTCGGTCAGCGCGCGGAGGTTCTCGATCGACGTGTCGTTCTGCATGATCGCGCTGGCGTCCATGATGTAGCCGCCGTCCCGCGCGACGCCGTCGATCACTCTCCTGCGCGCACTCTCGGACCTCATCCGGCGTGCCGTACGCCAGCAGGAAGTTCGGGATGCCGCCGCTGAGGCAGAACTTGTGGCCGAGCCTGCGGTGAGCCTCGAAGATGTCGCCGCGATCGACGTGGTAGACGATGCTCGCGTCCGGCAGTTCGGCGATATGGTCGAGGTGCGCGTCCCAGTCGCCCTCGGCGTAGAACAGCGTCTGGTGCCCGTTCGCCCAAAGCTCCTCGATGATCGGCTTGATCGTCGGCCAGTAGTGTGACTCGAACTGCCCCGGCGAGACGAACGGCACGCAGCCGCGGTGCATCCAGAAGCCGATGGGCACCTGGCCGCTGGGGTCGGCGGTGATCAGCGCCACGTGATAGAGGTGCGGCATCAGCGCCTCGCACGCGCTGAGCACCTTGTCGGGCTGGTCGATCATGTCCATCGTGAGCCCGATGTAGCCGCGCAGCTTGTCGGCCAGGATGTCGAACGGCGCCTTGAGGATGCCGGCGATGGCGCCGACCGTGCCGGACTCCGTCCGCGAGCGCCTGTCCCTGCGGCCCGAACGCCATGAAGTAGTTCCAGCATCGCCATCCCGCCCTTGACCAGGGCGAGGTTGTTCCGGTAGCGGTCGCTGCCCGGTCCGACACGTCCGCCGACACGCGCGGCAGCCAGACGTTGTAGAGGAAGCCGGTCGGGTCGTCGATCAGCGCGTCGTACTCGTCCGCCTTCATGAAGGCGTCGTCCTCGGCCGGCTCGCGGTACTGGAAACCCGTGTTCGGCGGGATGTCGATGCCCGGCACGGCGTAGTACTTCAGCCCGATCGCCTGCGTCAGGCCGGTCCAGACGTAGACCATGTTGCCCACGACGGCGTCCCAGTCGAAGTCGGCGGCGCACTTCCGGGCGGCGACGAACGCCTTGTTGTAGTCGTGCGTGACCTCCTGGCAGGTGAAGCCGGCGTACTTGGCGGTGAACTCGGCCACGAACGGCCGGATCGGCATCCTGTCCGGCTTCTCGTTCCGCATCGCCGTCGTATATCTCGCCAGCCGTTCCTGGTAAAGCTGTTCCATGTCCATTTCGGTCATCTCTCCAGTCGCTCAACACGTAGGGAACGGCCGCCGTTCCCTACGTGGAAGGCACGAGCTTGACGGCATCCGCAAGTACGTTCCCGTCCGCGTCATTGGTGAATATGATCGAGCCCGTCTTCCCCGCCTCGAAGGTGTGTGTGCCGAGGCTCGTCCACTCGCCCTTCGTCGTGCGGAGATCGATCAGCAGCGTCAGCCTTCCCATCGGCGGACTGAACGGTGACCGGCGCGTTGCTCGCATGGTCGCCGGCCACATCGGGGCCGAACCACGCGTACACCGTGTACTCTCCCGCTGACGGAATCTCGGGCGTGAAGACGGCCGTCGCGTCGCCCTTGCCCTTCCATGCCCAATGCGTGCCGAGGTAGTAGCCGATCTGAGCGCTGCTCGTGTTCTGCGCGGTCAGCCAGTCGCCGGTGAACGTCACACCGGGATCGCTGTCATCGACGACGATGGCGTCCGTCTCTTCCTTCGGGTGCTCCGGAGCTTTGGCGAAGACATTGAAGCCCACCTGCAGGTCGGCGTTCACGGAATTCGTGATCGCCTGAGGACCGCCCATGCGGTTGCTCGTGACGATCGCTGACTTCGACTTGCCCCTGAGCGCGACCTGCGGCCCGGTGCCCTGGAAGTTGCAGGCGTTCACGATGATATGTCCGCCGAACTGCTCGATCGCCGGCGTCTTATTCTGCTTGCTGTCCCATCCGAGGAAGTTGCACCCGTTGAAACTCACCATGCCCGTTCCGGCGACGCGGGCGATCTGGTCCGAGCTGCCCCAGTATGAGCAGTTCGAGAACTGGACGACGCCCGTATGAGTATCCCTCACGACGACTTCGCACGGCTTGTCGCCCCCGAAACTCACGAACTCGCCATTTGTGAAGAGCAGTCCCGGCGACTGAGTCTGTTCCACAAGGACGGCAATGTTGGCCGCATCGACCCCGCAGCCGAGGAAGTTGCCGTTCGTCGCGCCCTCCGGTCCCGCGGTGAAGCGCATCCCGATCCCGTAGCCGAAGCAGAAGAAGTTGAATACGTACTCCCAGTCGGTCCGCGCGAAGATCATCGCCTCGCCGTTTTTCCAGAGCCATTCGCGGATGCCGGACTCGGCGTCCCACTTCCAGAACGGCCAGAAATGCACGTTCTCGATCCGGCCGACATCGTAGCACTTGTCGATGGAGATCCCGCGTCTCAGCGGCTGGCCGTAGAGGTTGCGGATGTAATGCCGTCCCGATGCGTTCGAGGCGAAATCGACGCCCTGGTAGGGGTTCACCAGCAGGCAGTCGATGATCGAGGAGTTGTCCCCGCCCGCGCAGGCGAGGCACCAGGGGTAGGGGACGATGCTCTCCGGCTTCTGATCGGGGTAATAGACGATCATCCCCTTGAGGGCCGAATTCATGCCGATCGTGATGAAGGGCGTCCCCTCTTCCGATCCCGCGCCCTCGACCGCCAGGAGCGTGCTCCCGCTCATCTGGGCGAAGGCGGTCGGGATCTTCCACACTCCCTCGAGGGTGACCTTCGATGGAATGTTGAGGTGTGTCTTGATCATGTAGTTGCCGACCGGGACGGAGACTGTTCCACCCTTCTCGGCGACGGCGGCCATCGCATCGGTGAACGCCTTGGTGTCGTCCGTGACTCCGTCGCCCTTAGCGCCGTAGTCCCTGACATCGACCTGCGATGGCTGGGCGCACGAGGCCGAGCAGCCGAAAGCGATGAGAACCGCCAGCAGAATCAGCATGTAGTTGCCCAATGAGTCTCCTCCAGTTGGTTAGTCTTCACACATGCACCGTTCAAGTGCAGAGCGCCCATCACCTTCTTGTGGGAGGCGACTCCAGTCGGCGATCTCCGCGCCGAGGCCACCTTGTGGGAGGCGACTCCAGTCGGCGATCAGCGGTAATGGGGTGGCATCCTTTGTGGATCGAAGTGATAGTCGCTGCGTACAAGAACCGGCATTGACGGCCCTAGCCACCCCCAGTCGATTTCCTCCGCAAACCGTGCTGCTGTTGAATATGCCCATAGATCAGCGGAATCAGCCAGGCCGGCGAGCACCGGGTTATTGTGCACATATGCAAGTATGTCATCGAAATCAGACCGATCCCTGACCAGGTGCTCGTAGTAGCCATCCTGCCAGAACGGACCGGCACGCCCCAGATTCTCATTCATTCTGCGTGCGGTGAATTTCCCCAGGCTGGCAAGGACGCTGTCCAGGGTCTTGTCTGCTCGCAGACCCACTATGGCGTGGTAATGATCAGGCATGATGCAGAAACCCAGAACTCGCAACCACCCCTGGTCACGTGCCCACAGCAGACTGCCTATTACGACGTCAGCGTTCTTTGTCTGGGTCAGTATGCCGCCCAATGCACGGTCGACACACTTTGTAATGAAGTATGTCTGACCTGGATAGGAGAGTCTGCCTCTGCGAAGATCCGCACTGTGTGGTTTATCAGCAGGAATAGGCACTCTGTTACCCCCGAGATGGTTTCGCCGACTGGAGTCGCCTCCCACAAGAGTCATCGCCGACTGGAGTCGCCTCCCACATGGCTGCCGTACTCGTATGCCGCGTCGAAAAGCGCGAGGATGCTCTCCGGCGGGATGTCCGCCTGGATGTTGTGTACGTTGTTGAAGACATACCCGCCGCCGGGCTTGAACGCCTCGATGTTGCGTCGGACCTCCTCCCGAATGCGTTCCGGCGATGCGTTCGGCAGGATCCTCTGCGCATCGATCCCGCCGCCCCAGAAGGTCAGCTTGTCGCCGAACCGCGCCTTCAGGTCGCCCGGATTCATGTTCTCCGCGCTGATCTGCACCGGGTTCAGGATGTCGATCCCGTTGTCGAGCAGGTCGGGGATGTACTCCACGACCGAGCCGCAGGAGTGATACCAGATCTTTGCGCTCGTCCGCGACTTGATGTACTGCACGAGCGCCTTGTGTCGCGGCTTCACGATCGAGCGGTAGATCCTCGGCGGGAAGAGCGGCCCGTTCTGCGCGGCCAGGTCGTCGCCGATCATTATCACATCCACCACATCGCCGACCTCATCGAGGAAGAGCCGGAACCAGTCGAGCCAGAACTTGAGCGTGCGGTCGATGATCGCCTCGAGGATCGCCGGGTGATCGAGCATATCCATGAAAAGCTGTTCGAGCCCGCGCATGTACCAGCAGATCTCGTAGACGACTCCCGAGATGCCGCTGATGACGGGGTAGGGCGTCTCGCGTTTCAAGGTGAGCGCGCGATCCCTCAGGCCGTCGAAGCGCGTCGGGTCGTCGCCCCTGGGGAATGGGTAATCCTCGATCTCATTGAGTGACATCCCCGCGAGCGGATGGTGGGAGATGTCGAAGTAGTACGGGAAGTCCTCCGGCATCGACCACGTGACGCCGAACTCGTCGGTGAAGTCGCTCCATACGCGGCCATTCCGCTCGCGCTTGACCACCTCGGCGTTGAAGCTCTTCGCGCCACCGGCGGAGACGTACCGCGTGTCCACATGGAGACGCTCCAGGACCGCCTCCGAGGGCTTCGCGAGTTGTTGCACGAGGTCCATGATCTCGATCTCTTCCCGAAGACCGAGGTGGTCGATCAGCTTCTGATACGCGAACTTGTGGATGCCGGTCTGGTTGCCGCCGAGGTCGATCGGCACTCGGTCCGGCTCCCGGTGATCCAGTGCAGTGAGCAGGCGTTCACGCGGTGTCATCATGGCGTGTCACTCCTTCAGCCTGTAGTGGCCGTGCCTCCGCGCCGGCCATGCGACGTTGGAGGCCGGCACGGAGGCACGGCCACTACAGGGCGGGCGTAGAAGCCCGCCCCTACATCCCCTGAGGGCAGGCCACGTCGAAGCCGAGGTAGTAGCCGAGCGCCTCGGTCACCGCCGGGACAACGCTCCCGGGCGTCACGCTGACGTGATGCCGATGCCCGTTCTGCGCAACATACATCAGTACATCCTGCAGCCGGTCGATTCGTGCGACGCCCGCGCAGCCGAAGAAGCTTTCCGGAATCGGGTCGTCTGTGAACTGACCGTCGCCGAGGTAGAACTTGAGCATTCCCTCTTCAGTCAGCATGCTCGCGAAGGTGAACGGCGATGGCTTGATCCGCCCGACGTTGCAGCCGTAGGAGCAGCCCTGACCGACGGCATTGCTGAGTATCGCGTGCTCCGTTACGTTGCCCTTTGCGGTCATCATCGACTGAGGGACCGGGCCGCAGTGGAAGAGTATGCACTTGTCATCGTCGGTGCCGTAGTTGTTGTTCCAGTCCAGGCACGCCGCGACGTCCCCGGACGCTTTACTGATGGCATACATCGAGACGGCGTTGCCTACATCGACCTCGCACGCGGCGTTGACCAGCCGGTTGTTCATCTCTGAGAGCAGCACGCAGGGCGAGATGCCCAAGACCTGCTGCATCTCGACCCAGCAGCGCACGGCGATCGCATCGAGTTCGTTTTCCTCGATGATCTTATCGATGACGACGCCCATCTTCACCAGGACATCGAAAGCCTTCTCCGGCACCCCCGAGAAGTTGGTGTAGCCGTTCAGCGCGTTCTTCTTATCCTTATATCCGGCGTCGTTCGGCGAGATGCTCTTCAGCCGGTGGAAGACGTCCGACAGGTCGAAGGTCTCCATCGTGATCCCGTGACGCTCGAGCGCAAGTTCATCGATGCGCACCGTCTTGAAAGCGCTCGTCCGTGCGCCGATCGCGCCGACCCTCATCCGCTTGAGCGCGCCGACGACCCGGCATACGCGGTCGAAGTGATCGACGTTCGCCGCGAATCTCGGGCTGTCCGGCGCGACTGTGTGCGGCGCGAGGACTGTGAACTGGACGCCGGCCTGGTAGAACACGTCGCAAACCGACATCTTGCCGCAGAACGAGTCACGTCGAAGCTCGGGGCCATCTTATCGAGGTCATCGGGGTAAGCCTGGACGAAGATCGGGACGCCCGCATCCCTGAGGGCCGCGACAGCTCCGGTCTCATCGCCGAAATTCGGCAGAGAGAGGATGACTCCATCGAATTCCCCCGCGTGTGCCTTGAGGAACTTCGCGTAGACCTCGCCCTCCGCCGGCGTTTCGATCGCGCCGTGACGCGTCGCGCCCGCATCGAGCATCAAAGTCTCGTGCCCCAATGCCTTCAGGGCCTTGTCCACCTCGACCCTCGCGGATGCCATTAGGGCGCCGGGGAAGAACCCTCGGTTGCCGAAGTACAAAGCGAATCTCGACTTGCCACTTGCCATATCAACACTTCCTTTCCTGTTTGCTACCTGGAGAATCACCACCGTCAGTCCTGAGTAGCCGGTGAATGACGGCATAACGAAGGACGGCTCGGTGCAATAAGACCGTCCTTCGTTATGCCGTCATTCACCGGCTACTCAGGACTGACGGTGACGGCCCCTTGAGATGTGATTCCTCAAGAGGGAAGATGGAGCCGCGACGCCGTGCCCTCGATGTGGTAGACGTCGCATATCAACTGCCTCATCTTCTCGGTGACGGCCTTCTGTCCGGCCTGGACGCTGCCCGTCTCGTCCAGCGCCTTCAAGTATGGCTGGCGGATGTCCGTCCCGATATTGATCTTCGCGATTCCATTGCGAATTGCCTGCTCGATGTACGAATGATGTATGCCCGAACCGCCGTGCAGGACGAGCGGGATGCCGGTCGCATCGTGAAGCAGCCGCAGGTGTTCGATATCGAGCTTCGCCTGCACCTTCGCCTGATGCCTGGCCGACGGGGCGATCGCTCCGTGGACCGATCCGACCGACACCGACAGCCAATCCACGCCGGTTTCCTCGACGAACCTGCGCGCCTCATCGACTCGCGTGAATCCCGCCTTCTGCGCGAAAAGCTCCTCATATGGAGGCATCGGCCCCGACTCGTGCCCGAGCACCGATCCGAGTTCGGCCTCCGCGAGCGCTCCCGCCGAGTGCGCCATCCGCACGACTTCCGTGGTCACGGCGATGTTTTCCTCGAGGGAGAGCCGCGAGCCGTCGATCATCACGGAATCGTAGCCGAGATCGAGCGCCTCCTGGATGAGCGACTTCCAGTCACAGACGAGCCCATCCTCATCTATCACCGGCGTGTGATCGAGGTGCAGCCTCGTGACTCGAGTGTCGGCGTGTCGGCCGAACTCCTCCGCGACCGCGGAAGGGCTTATCGCCTCGAACTTGGTGAACTCCAGGCGCGCGACCTCGATCAGCGCGAATGTGTCGTGCTCGGCCAGCGCCCCCGCGACGGGCTCGAGCATCGGCAGGTACGGGATGTTGAACGCGGGCACGACGATCCCGTTCCGCGCCGCCGCCAACATTATCCCCGCCAGTTCATTCGGCGCTCTCTCAATCATTTACATCCTCCATTGTCCGTAGGGGAGGCCTTCAACGGCCTCCCGTGGGCGACCGTAGAAGGATCGCCCCTACGGTTGTCGGGCGGGCGTGGAAGCCCGCCCCTACGGTTGCCGGGCGGGCGTGGAAGCCCGCCACTACTTCTTCAGCGCCCCGAGGTAATTCCCGAATCCTACGACGATGGTGGACGCGATCAGCACGATGATCCCCGCGAAGACGATGTTGTGCGTCCGTCGGCTCGTGCCCTTCCACTCGTGGAACAGGAGCGCCCACATGTTGCTGAAGACGATGATGAACGCCATGTGGATCGTCCAGCTCGAGAACTTGTACGCTCCCATCTTGGTGGTGCCCATGCCGTAGAACATGAATTGGCAATACCACGTGATCCCCGCGAGCGCCGAGAAGATGTAGTTCGATGCGAGTGATCTGCGGTCGCCCTGGATGTAGTTGATCGCCGTCCGGTTGCGGTAGTTAAGGATCGCGCACCAGACAAAGTTTGTCAGAAATCCGCCGGCGGCGACTACTATGAGGACTGGCGAGTTCACCCACAGGTTGCCGGTTCCCATGCCCTCAGCCAGCTTAGCGATCGGTTCGCCCGCCGCAAGCCCGTAGGCCCAGCACGCACTCATCACGCCGGCGAAGATCGCGATCCAGAGACCCTTCCTGAAGTTGAACTCACTGATCGTCGCTTGCTTCTGATCGGTCGTGAGTTCGCCTTCCTTTCTCATGCCCGCTCTGCCGCAGACTGCGATCCCCGCCAGACAGACGAGCACGCCAAGGAGGACGGTCTGTCCCGAGAGCTTCGATACCAGATCACCGAACTCGTGATTGAAGATCGGCGGGATGATCGTGCCGAACGCCGCACAGAATCCGAGCGCCAGGGCGTAACCTAGCGACATCCCGAGGTAGCGCATCGAGAGTCCAAACGTCAGGCCGCCGATCCCCCAGAGCACACCGAACCCAAACGCAAGTAGGATGCTCTTCACCGGGGCATTGGTCAGTACTCCCATGAGGTTCGGGCATACGAGCAGGGCTACGACCCACGGTGCCACGATCCAGGCGAAGAATCCGCTGACGAGCCAGTAGCTCTCCCACGCCCACTTGCGGACTCTCTTGAACGGGATGTAGAAGCTCCCGGCCGCGAACCCGCCGATTGCGTGCAGTACGACGCCGAGAAAAGGATTAGGTCCCACTCCGAGTTACCCCCTTGCCGACAATGTCAACGCATTCTACCACGCACGCCACGTGGAAACAAGGCGAGGTCTTTGGAGTGCGATGTCGAGCCATCGCACTCCAAAGCTTACATCCAGGACGTCGATGCGTCCCAGCGCCTCAGAACGCGGTCCAGATCGACGGATATCTCAGACGCACGCGCCTCATCGGCGAGGTTCCGCATCTCGTAGGGATCGGACGCGAGGTCATAGACTTGAGCCGGGCGGTCCGACAGAGTGTGAGTCTTCTCCTGGAACGGAACGAAGTACAGGTGATCGGTGCTCCTGACCGCCGCTCCGTTTGCGGTCTCGACGAACGCATGCGGTCGATCAGTCACCTGGGACTTCCCTCGGATGACCGGGGCGAGGCTGATGCCGTGCACATGGGGCTCCGATGGCGCACCGACGAGGTCGAGCAGCGTCGGCATCAGGTCCACCAGGGAGGCGACCTGCCGATCCGCGACCATGCCGGATGCCATCCCGGACGGCCAGCGAACGATCATCGGGATGCGGATCGCCTCCTGGTTCGGCCCGCCTTTCTGCACCAGGCCGTGACTCCCCAGGTTGTCGCCGTGATCCGACGTGAGCACGACGATCGTGTTCTCCGCCAGCCCCGTGTCATCCAGCGCGCGCAGCATTTTGCCCACCGCGTCGTCGGCCCAGGTGGTCAATCCATAGTACTCCGCGATCAGCGCGCGGAGGTCGTATCCCTCCGGCAGATGCTCCGTGTAGGGGAGCTTCATCTCGTAGTAGCGGAAATCATAGCGGTAGATTTTGAACCAGTGGTCCTGGTCCTTCAATCGCTCGGTCAGATCGACGTTCGGGCGGATGGGAACGTCCTCCGGGCGATACATCCCCAGGTACTTCTCCGGCGCATCGGCCACCGGACAATGGGGCGGCGAGATGCTGTGGTACAGGAAGAATGGACGGTCCTGATCCGCTTGCGCGCGCAGATATTCCGCCACGCGGGCGCTCTCGAAATCGACGCTGAATCCCTCCGGCGCGAACTCCGGCCCACCGTTCTCCGTGAAGCACTGTCCCGTATGGCAGTGATGCACGCGCGGAATCACGTAGTGGTCGAAGCCGATGTCGTGCGGCCAGGAGTGAATGTGCCACTTGCCGATCGCTGAGGTGTGGTATCCGAGGTTCTTCAAGCATTCGGGGAGCGTCCGATCGGGGAGATGCGGACGGCCGCGGTCTGGGTATTCGGGCATGTGGCCCTGCCCGGGACGCCATGGGAAGCCGACATTCGCGACCCCGCCGGTGCATGTCCGGTTGTACTGCCCGGAGAGCATGACCGAACGCGCGGCCATGCAGACCGGGAAGTTCGTGACAGCGGTCTCGAAGCGCACGCCTTCCGCGGCCAGCCGGTCGATGTTAGGCGTGCGGATTACCGCGTTCCCATAGCAGCCGACTTCGAATGGTCGCAACTGATCGAGGTTGCACAGGATGATGTTTGGGCGCTTGGTCATGATCTTTCCCCCGATCTGCTTCGAGCCCAGCGGTCGATGTGCCCTCGAAGCTCCTTCTCGATCTCAGTGTATGACGGGTCACCGGCGAAGTTGTGCGTCTCATACGGATCGAGTTCGCGGTCGAAGAGCATATCTCCGTAGCCGTTTGCCTGCGGGACGATCCACTTGCCGAGCTTGTGCCGGTCCGTGATGACGGTGACCTGCGCGACGCTCTCCGACATGGCGAAACTCCGACCCAGCGGCTCACCGCGCTTCAGGAGAGCCGATAGCGTTCGGCCCTGCAGCGTGTAGTCCTTCGGATGGCCGATGCCCGCAAGATCGAGCAGCGTCGGATAGAGATCGATCAGCTCGACGAGATCGCTCGCCACAATGCCCTTCCTGACGCCGGGATACCGGACGATGAGCGGCACACGGAGCGTGTCCTCGTAGACGTTATGCGCGGCGGATGACTTCTCGATCATCCCGTGAGCGCCGACGAAGTCCCCGTGATCGGAGGTGTAGACGACGATCGTGTTGTCGGCCATCCCTTCCCGTTCGAGGGTGTCGAGGATAGCGCCGATGTGCTGATCGACCTCCGACACCAAGGCGTAGTAACATGCGATGTAGCGCCGGTAGAGGTTCACATCTTTGGCCGCCAGAGCGAGGCACCAGGGGGTATTCTTATTCTGCCGAAGCTTGGCCATCCCCGGCGGGAGGTTCTCCTTTGGCTCATAGAGGCTCGGGGGAAGCTGAATCTTCGCCGGGTCGTACATATCGGCGTGCTTCTTGACGGGAGTGTACGGCTGATGGGGGCGGAGGAATGATGCCCAGCAGAAGAACGGCTGCTTTCGGCCCTTCATATCGCGGAGGAAATCGATCGTCTTGCGGGCGGCGTAGGACTCCATCGTCTCTTCCGGCTTCAGGTCGCTGATGTGGCTGCCCATCGGAACAGCTTTGCCCTTGCCGTTCTCGCCCATCCAGTCGCGCATGAACGCGTCCATCTGGCCGCGCTGCTCTATCCACTCATAGTACGTCTCATCCGACTTCTCGTGCCGCGGATCGAGGATCGTGCATGTGCGGTCGAATCCGATATCCATCGTGCGCGGGAGATGCCGCTTCCCGAATGCCGCCGTGCGGTATCCCTTGTCCTGCAGGTACTTCGCCAGCGGAAGGAATCCGGTCGGACCGCCGCCCCAGTGCGAGTTGTCGAGGACGCCCAGGGTGCGGCAGTACTTCCCGGTCATCATCGAGGCTCGGGAAGGCACGCATATCCCGTCCTGGCAGTATGCCCTCGAGAAGCGCACTCCTTCCCCGGCGAGCCTGTCGAGGTGCGGTGTGCGAACGTCCGGATGGCCGGCGCACTGGAGCACGTCCGCATTGTGCTGGTCGGAGTAGAGGAACAGGATGTTCGGCGGCCCGCTCCGGCGCTCAGCGGCTTCCACTCGGGGATCGATCAGTCCCGCGAGTCCCGCCGCCGCGCAGCCTCGCATGAAATCTCTTCTATTCACCGTCTGATCTCCTTGATACATCGGTCGTCGGTCCAGTGATCGCGGTACCAGGCGCTCGACTCGTTGGTATCGCCGAGTTCTTCCATGCGCGTCTGCATCAGCGAGCGGAGATGCTCTCGAACCTCTCCGTGCGCGGGATTTCCTGCCAGGTTGCGCATCTGATACGGATCGGCGATGTTGTCGAAGAGCAGTTCGCTCCCGTCGCGCCGGTAGACCGCGAAAGTGTGCTGCCGGTTCCGAACCGCGCGCCACTCGAACCCGGGGTCCCAACTCGCGCACGCGCCGGTGTTCTGCAGGAACGCAACTTTCGGACCAGTTCCGGGCTTCCTGAAGGCAGAGCGGCTTAGATCTGTCCCCTCGACCTTCGATGGGATCGGAAGTCCCATCGCGGAGAGAAGCGTGGGCATGATGTCCGGGGTGTTGAGGCAGGCATCCGTCACGCTGCCGGCGGGAGTCCTCCCGGGCATGCGCATGAGGAACGGCACGCGGACCGCCTCCTCGTAGAAGATGTTCTTTGCGAGCCGTCCCTGCGCGCCGAACATCTCGCCGTGGTCCGACGTGAAGACGACGATCGTGTCGTCCGCCACGCCTGCCTTGTCGAGCGCCTTCAGGAGTCGGCCGAAGTTCCAGTCGAGGTTCGCGGTCATCGCGTAGTAGACCCGCATCCAGTCCGGGAGCGCGGCTCGCTCGCCCGGATTCCTGAAGAGTCCCCAGTTGTCCGAGTAGGGATCGTTCTCGGGCTTGTAGTTCGGCGGGTAGTCGAACTCATGGAGTTCGGTGTCGCCGGCGAACATCCTCAGGTACTCCGGCGGGACGTTGTCGGCCCCCCACGGCGCGTGCGGAGTGCCGACGGACAGGAAGACGGCGAACGGCTTGTCCCCCCGGGCATGTTTCTCGATCCGATCGATCGCCAGCGACGTCTGGAAGTCGGGCTCATACCCCTCCACGGGTATCTGCTCGGGCGAGTCGGTATGGTAGAAGCCTTTGTAGTATTCGTGATTGAAGCCGTAAGACGTCCAGAATCCGTCGAATCCCAGGCGGTAGGGCCCCGGCGGGGTGAAAGAGTTCTTCGGATCGCGGTGATTGCCGAGTTGGTTCGCCCAGAGATGCCACTTGCCGATGTAGGAGGTGTCGTATCCGCTGCGCGTCAGCACGTGGCCGATGCACTCATGGTTCGGATTGATACGCAGCTCGTTGATCACCATGCCGGTCGAGGTCGTATACTGGCCGGTGAAGAGGGAGGCTCGATAAGCGGCGCATACGGGATGGCCCGAGATGGCCTGTCGGAAGTCGACGCCCTCCGCTGCGAATGCGTTGATATTCGGCGTGCGCGCCCTCGGATCGCCCGCGTGACCGCACGACTGGTATCGAAGCTGATCGGCCACGAAGAACACGAGATTCGGCTGACGTTGTGCCATGATGTATGATTCGCCTTCGAGTTCGTCACTCCCTCTCAGGGAGATTCGGTTCGGATGGCGAATAGTAGGCATATGCGATATGCCCTGCCGATCTTGATTCTGTGCCTCGCGTGTGCTCAGGCGGACTCCCTGCTGCCGGGGATGGTTCAGCCCGCCTATCGCGACTGGGCGATGCGTCCGGGCGCCATGTACGGCTTCTGGCTCTGTACCGGTGCCCGTTCGATCGCGGACCAGATGGATCGAACTGGGGCAAACGCCACCTCCGTGCACATGATGATGGGCGTCGAGCAGGATGGGGCTGAGGTCAGAATGCGAGCGCCGAGTCCGCCGCTGGAGATGCCGGTCAGCGCGGGAGTCGGAGTCGGCGAGCACAACAATCCTTTCTTCGTGCGCTACCCCGAGTGGTTCTGGGGACTGCATCAGGAGGCGCGGATGAAGGATCGGGACGGCAGGACGATCCTCGCGGGCGACAACCGAGTGCCGGCGATGGATGATCCGCTGCTCACTCGACTGGCGAAGGATCAGATGACCGAGATGGTGCGCCTGCTCGGCGATCGGGATTGGGTCCGCTACTGGGTCATCGGCGGCGAGGAGTCGTGGCCGGACTACTTCGGCCTCCCCGAGGGCGACTACCGTCCCGCCGCCCGCCGGCACTTCGCCGCATGGAAGGCGTTCCATACACGACAGAACGAGGTTCTTGATGCTTCGGTAGCAAAGCAGAGCGGCGCTGCCGAAGCGTCGAGAACCTCGTGGCGCGAGTTCCGTGACCCCGTCGTCATCGACCGATATGCCGGATACACGGCGCACCTCCATGCGCTCGATCCGACGCGTTCGGCGATGATCCCGACGCACGGCAATCCGTTCACGTTCGACTTCCGATCCAAGCTCGGATATCCGATCGCGGACTTGGTGGGCGTCGCGGATGGATTCGAGGCCGGCCCGATCTCGATCGACGACGATTGCGAGCGCCTCATCCGAATGACGCTCGACCAGCAGACGAGCTTCGGCCTGCCGGTCGCCGCACCCCGGCTCGGGAACAAGCAGCTGGACCCGTCCGCTCGTGGTGGTGGGCGGACCTTCACTCCCGCGAGCCTGCGCCGGACCGTTTACGAGGCGCTCGGGCTCGGCGTCGGGCACATCGGGCTCGTTCAATGGGCGGGCGACCTCCCTGACGGCGAGTGGGGGATCGCCGGCAGACCCGCCGAGGTCGAGGCGAAGCGCGTCTTCGAGGAGCTTCGACTCGCTGGGCCGTATCTCGACGGCTGCTCCCGACTTCAGCCGCGCGTGGGGGTCTTCATCTCCGATGCGACCTGGAGCCGCTGGTGGCAGGACCGCTGGACGCTCCTCTATGACGAGGCGATCCGGCGCGGATGGTCGGTCGTGTTGCTGACCGACCCGCAGATCGATGCGGGACTTGCCTCCAGGACACCGGTTCTCATCAGCGTGGATAATCGGGACATCGCTCCCACGACGCAGGTGCGGCTCTCGGAATACACGCGTGCGGGCGGACGGATCATCATTCCCGAGGACGTGGACGGCCCGACGGTGCGTGTGATCCATCAGACGCAGACAACCGAGGGCGCGAACACCTGGCCGGTCGAGGTGAAACCGCTCCCGATGGATGCGATCGAGGCCGCCATCGTCCCCGCTGATCTTCGCCCGGTGATTGTGCTGGAGAACGGCAAGCACGCGGAAGGGATCGAGCCGCTGCTCCTCACTGACGGGACGAACATGCAGGTGGTCCTGGTCAACCGCACGAAGGAACGCAGGAACGTCCGGCTCTCGTCTGATAATGTCGGACCGGTCGGACCAGTCGGACAAGTCAGAGATCTCCTTACTGGCGAGCTGGTCCCCGGTGACATCACCATCGAGCCGCTGGGGACGGCGCTCGTTTCTCTCGAGACGCCGATCAGCGCTGAGATGGCGAAATCCGAGGTCGAGAAAGCCGAGGCCGCCGCCGCCCGGTGGACGAAACTTGGCGCTGAGGGCCACTTCGCTTCTCTCCTCACACGTGCACAGGATCACCTCAAGGCGGAGCGTCCATCGAAGGCCTATGCGCTCGCGCGGAGCATCACCCACTCCCTGGCGCTTCGGAACTCAGTCGACGGACTGCGCGTCGAGGCGCTGGCGTGGGATGCCGACGGACGACCCGCGAAGAACGCCCGGGTTCGCATGCGGCTCGTGCCTGGCAAGTTCGAGTGGTCCGCGCTGCACGAGACGTCTCCCGGCGTCTACCGTATCGATCTGAGGAGGGAGGACCTCCCGCTGTTCTACAATCCCTCGACCGAGAAGTATGAACTCGCCGACGGTGCGACCGAGATCATCGTCGATGCGTCCGTCGGCGACCTTCGGGGCGGCATGCGGGCCTCGATATCATTGAACGGCAGGTAGATGATGAAGATGATGCTATTTCTGACGCTTGTTATCGCTGTGTCCGCGATCGGCGCGTCGCGTGCCGATGAGCCGCTGATCGGCTTCGTCAACCACTTCCCCTGGATCGACAAGGGGATGGACGACGTGCCGAAATCGGGCTCGAATGCCGTGATCTTCCGTGCGGTCTCCGGCATCGAGGCGGAGGAGGGGAAGTATGACTGGAACAGTATCGACTGGCAGATCGCGTTCGCGGAGAAGAACAAGCTGAAGATCATCCTGCTCCTGGAGGCGAACCCGGTCTACTCGCCTGCCTGGCTGACGGAGAAATGCCGTGCAGCCGGCGAAATGCAGATGGATTTCAACGGACGACCTCACACCACGCCGTCGATGACCTCGGGCATCTTCAAGGCCTGGCACGAGAAGTTCGTCCGCGCCGTGATCGCTCATATCCGGGAGCGCGATACGACCGGCGTAGTGATCGGCTATCAGCCCGGCGCGGAGTGGTGGTACGAGTCGGGATTTCGCTTCAACCCCGCGGAGATCGCGGCGTTCAGGCAGTGGCTCGAGGCCAAGTACGGATCGATCGACCGCCTGAATTCGACCTGGAAGAGCGGTTACAGCAGCTTCGATGCCGTGAATCCACCGAAGCTGACCGGCTCCGAGTTGGGGGCGGCGGACCGCCTCTCGCCCTTCGAGCCCGCTGAGGACATCGCCAATGACCTCTCATGGAGCATCCACACCGACGTGCCTATCGAAGCGGGCAAGGAATACGTCTTCCGCGCGAAGGTCCGGACGAAAGACGTGCGAGGGGAGGGCGCATTCCTCCAAATCGCGTGGCGTCAGGGCGACAACGGAACGCCGATATGGACCTCGAACAGCGACCGGCTGAAGGGCACGGCATCCTGGCGACAGTTGGAGATGATCGTGAAGGCCCCGGACCGGGCGAAGTCCGCGTGGCTGCTCCTCAAGCTGCACGGCAACGGCACGGTCAGCTTCGACGACGTCTTCTTCGGCGAGAAGGGATCGGAGCTTAACCTCGCGCCGAACCCGGATCTCAGTCAGGGCACGGACACTCCCGACGCCTGGTTCCTGGACAACTGGACGCAGAGCCCTCGGGCGAAGGGCAGATTCGAGAGCGGTTCCCTCACCATCGACATGCCTCGCTCGGATGAAAAGCGCGAGTTCGGGAACATGCGGGCCGTCTCGTACGACTGGTTCACGTTCGGGAGCGAGTTCCTCGGCGACTACATCGAAGGGTTCTGCAAGCTGGTCAAACATGCCGATCCATCGCGGCTCACGGTCGGTTACCTTACTTATGCGTTCGCCTTTTCTGTGGAGTGGGACTATACGCAGCACGTCGGGATGGCGCTCGATGTCATCCTTCCGAAGCTCCGGCATATGGATGTCATCGGCATGCAGATCTGCTCCGCCGACGGTGACCCCGTGAGGATCACGGCCGCGATCGACCTCGCGCGGAAGTATGGCAAGCCGGTCTACGCGATTGACGTCATCGACTTCACGTCCGGCGTCGCGGTCGGCTACCCGGCGATGGATAATGTCACTAAGGAGGCGATCCGTCACGGCGCGACCGGCGTGTTCTACTACTGCTGGTATGGCACTCCCGATTACGATTACTACACCGGCATGCCGCTCGCCGATCTCGAGAAGATGCTCACGCGGGGCAGGAGGTCCGCGGCCGATGCGCCCTCCCGGGTCGCGATCATCCAGCCGATCTTGCCGACGGTCTTCGCAAGCGGGCCGAGGGACAACGACTTCCGCGACTTCGTCGGCGTGTACAAGGCTGTCACGGATCTGAGCATAATCCCGGACATCTGGACACTGCACGAACTCGCCGAGCAGAGGCCCGACCTCCGGGCGCGGTACGATGTGATCTTCCTTCCGGACTGTGCGTACTCCCTGCCTGAGGTTCCCGGTATCCTCCGAGACTTCATGAAGCGCGGGGGAAAGCTTGTCACCTCGGGCCGAATTCCACAGGTCGATCACCTCGGCAACAAGATCAGCGCCCGGCTCGACGGCGCGGTCTCCCTGGGGCGCTTCGGCACGGACTACCTTGGGGAGATCGTTCGCTCCACGAGCGCCGGGAATACGCCGCCGCTATTCCGACAAGTCGCGGATGCCGGTCTGGAAAAGCGTCGTGAGGCCCTGAGGGAGAAGATCTCGGGATTTCTTCCCACGACCATCGCATGGAGCGGCGAATCCCATGCCGGTGAGGGCTTCAAATGCCCGCTCGAACTGCGAAACGGCGACATCCTCGTCAACAGGACGGTAGGTGTCCCCTCAGGAGGCGTCTCGATCGCCTGTTTCCGAAGCACCGACAGTGGCCTGACATGGAGCAGGTTCAGCGATATCGTCCATAGCGACGAGCCGGGCATCGACATCGGCGACGGGCACATGATGCGGTTGCGCAACGGCGACATCCTCTACTCCTACCGCAGGAACCTGGGCAGGCAGCATACGTATCGCCTGGAGGTCGCGATCAGCAGGGACAATGGCGCGACGTGGAAGCCGCATTCGGAGGTCGCACGAGCCGAGGGCGAATTCCGCGGCCTCTGGTCGACCTTCCTGCTGGAGAAAAGCGACGGCACGCTCCAATGCTACTACGATGACGAGGATACCCCCGGCAAGGCCGGCTTCCATCGGCATCAGTGGCTCACGATGAAGACGTGGGAGCCCAGGTCAAAGACATGGATCGACCCCGTCACAGTGAGCCGGGCGCACAACTCGGTGCATCTCTCGCGCGACGGCATGTGCACGGTCGTCGAGCTGTCGAAGAACAAGCTGCTCTGCGCCTTCGAGACCGTGCAGACGTATCCGCCGCACAGAGGCGTGCTCATGTCCGTGACCTCGGACGACGGCGGCAAGACGTGGAGTTGGCAGCGGAAGGAGCGCGATCTGCTCTATCAGCCGCCGAACCCGGACTTCAATGCGCTCGCCTCGTGGATGATCAAGCTCTCGACGGGTGACATCCTCTGCGTCTTCACGACCGACGAGGACCGTGAGAAACCGGGAGTCGCCGCCACCGCTGTAATGGACCAGTCACTTAAGTACATCATCAGCCGCGACGGGGGTAAGACCTGGTCGAAGTCATCCGTCATTGACGCGGATCACCCGATCTACTTCCCAGGGGTCTGCGAGCTGAGGCACGGCGAGCGGAAGGGCGCGCTCCTCGTGCAGTACAGCGGCCCCCGGGGACATGAAGTGAAGCGTGGTACGATGCCCTGACGACGCCTGTGGAGTGCGTTGATCCTGAACCAAGTTCAGGATGACGGCGACTCTAGTCATCCTGAACTTGGTTCAGGATCAACGCACTCCACAGGCGTCGTCAGGGCATCCTCGGCAAGAGGATTTGCCTCGGGTCTCGGTGAAGTTCCCAGGAAGAACCATGCGCTATTTCCCTTATGGTAAAGCCGCCTTGTGTATACTGACAGCCGCCGTGATATCCGGCGTCTGGTTGCTTGCCCACCCCGTACGCCAGAAGACCGCCACCCTCACTTTCTGGATCTTTGCCAAGAACCACTATGATGCCTGTCTCGAGGCCGCCAACTCGTTCGAGAAGACCCATCCGGGCGTGACTGTGGACGTGCAACTGGTGGCCGGTCCGGCCGTGACCCACCGGCTGCAGGCCGCGTTCTGGAGCGACCTCGATGTCCCCGATCTGGTCGAGACCGAGATAAGCGCCGCCGGGATGTTCTTCCGGGGACCGCTCGAGCACGTGGGCTTCGTCGACCTCACCGACCGCATTCATGAGTCGGGGCTCTGGGACGAAATGGTCCAGTCGCGGTTCGCTCCCTATACCGAGCCGGGGACGCATCTTCGGCCTGCCGAACGATATCCATCCGGTGATGTTGGCGTACCGGCGGGACATCTTCGAGCAGGAGGGCGTCGATGTAAGCGAGATCAAGACCTGGGACGATTTCGTCGCGGTCGGGCGCAAGTTGACGATCCCGAACAAGCGGTACATGATCGAGTTCTCTGACAGCAGCCCGTGGTCGCTGGAGATGCTCCTCTTCCAGCGAGGCGGCGGATACTTCGATGCCGAGGGCCGGTGCACGATGGATGACGAGATCGCCGTGCAGACGATGCGCTGGTATGTGCCGCTGGTCGCCGGCCCGAAGAAGATCGGCAACAGCCTCGGAAGCGGCCAGGGCAGCGGCCAGATGCTGACGCGAGCTGTTGAGGACGCCTATATACTCTGCCTGATCGCGCCCGACTGGCGGACGAAGCAGATAGAGATGGACATCCCGCGCATGTCTGGCAAGATGGCACTGATGCCGCTCCCCGCCGTGAAACCGGGCGGACGGTGCACGAGCACATGGGGCGGGACGATGATCGGCGTCACCAAGCACTGCAGGAATCAGGACCTGGCGTGGGAGTTCGCCAGGCACCTGTATCTCGACAGCAGCGAACTCGCCGAGCGCTTCCGATCGACCAACACCCTGCCTGCTCTGCGCAAGGCGTGGCTCGAGCCGGCCTTCAATGAGCCGCGCCCGTACTGGAGTGGCCAGCGGATCGGGCAAATGTATGTGGGTCTTGCCCCGGAAGTCCCCCCACAGTACACGAGCCCGTTCGTCGTGACCGCCAAGTCGAAGATGAGCGAGGCGCTCGTTGAGTGCGTCCAGCGATACAATCAGCACGGTGATGAAGGCTTCGAGGAGTCCGTCCGCGCCACACTGAAGAAGAGCGCTGATGAGGTCCGAGCGATGATCAGGAGGAACCCCTATTGATGAGCAAGCATCTTGTCCCAACGCTGTGCATACTTCTGACCGCCGTCTGCGCCGGAATGGCGATGGGCACAGTCGCGGTGTCTGTCGACGCATCGAAGTCCATCGGCCCATTCAACCCCATCTGCCGTGACTTTGGACAGGGCGGGGAGAGCGCAGACCCGGATTACCTCCGTCCGCTGATCGAGCCAATGCGGGCGCTCAAACCGCGGCTGATCCGCTTGGACCACGTCCTGAATCACTGCGTGAAGGCCGAGGTCAAGGATGGCAAGATGACCGTGGACTTCACAGCGCTGGACAAGCGGCTTGAGATCATCCGCGCGATGGGCGCCGAGCCGCTTATGTGCCTGAGCTTCTCTCCGATGACGATCAGCGGGCAGAAATCGAACATAGACCCACCAAACGATCTGAAGTTCTGGGAAGAACTCGTCTACCGAGTGGTGAAGTACGTCAACGGCGATCGCAAACTTGGGGTGAAGTACTGGGAATTGTGGAATGAGCCGAACCTCAGAGTATTCTGGACGGGCAACAGGGAGCAGTTCCTCGAGCTGTACGAGGTCACTGAGAAAGCCGTCATTCGGGCGGATCCCACCGTGAAGTTCGGCGGCGCGGGCTACTACGGATTCCCCGATGACTGGATTCGCGCCATGGCGGAACAAGCCAAGTCGAAGGGTCTGCGTATGGACTTCATCTCGTGGCATGTGTACAAGGACTCGCGCGCAGGCGTCGAGCAGCAGGTCACGCGGGCTCGCGCCTTGCTGAAGGAACTGGGGCTGAAGTCGGAGCTGATAGTCGACGAGTGGAACTACAACGCGCAGCTCGATCCGGGCAACGACGACCACAACGGCGCAGTCATCGTGGCCGACATGATATGCAGGATGACTGAGTCAGGCATCGACCGCGCGCCGTTCTTCGAGATCAAGGACGGCTCGAACGAGAACCGCTACTGGGGGCGCTGGGGGCTGTTCACCGCCGACCATCACCCTAAGGCGTCCTACTATGCATTCCTCGGGTTCGCCCATATGGAGGGTAACCGCCTGTCATTCGCCGGCGCGCAGAAGCTTCCGGGCGGCGAGGTCATCAGCAAGTCCCCGGCCAGGATAGGCGGCATGGCGGTCGGTAAGGGCAAGACGCTCGATGTGGTCCTCTACAACACGAGCCTGAAGCTGGATGAGACCGTGGACCTGACGATATCGGGGCTCGGCAAGTCGGCAGTCAGGGCACATGTCTATCGCATAGACGAAACCCACTCCAACCCCGCGCGAACCGGCCGGGAGAACGGCCTCGAACAAGTTGATGAGCAGATGCTCAGTCCAAAGAATGGCGTCATTCGGATGAACGTCACGCTGCCCAGGCGCTCGGTCGCATTTGTGCGTTTGTGAGAGAGATGATGGGAGAACCCGTTGGCAGAAGAGGCTCTGAAGGATCGAGGTGGTTCGCGTTCCAGTACCGGTACGCGCCATATCTGTTCGTCTCGCCGTTCCTCCTCATATTCGCCGTATTCGGAGCCTGGCCGATAATCAAGAGCCTGATCCTCTCGTTCCACACCACCAACGGTCCGAAGGACGTGGTCTTCGTCGGCCTGAGCAACTTCAGGTTTCTGATGGACGATCCCGACTTCCTGAAGGCAGTCTCGAACACGGCCCAGTACGCATTCTGGTCCGTGTTCCTGCAACTCCCGCTCAGCCTCGGATTGGCCATCCTGCTGAGCCGGAACTGGCTCAGGGGCCGGGAGTTCCTCCGGCTCGCATTCTTCTCGCCGCACCTGCTCGGACAGGTCTTTGTGGGAGTGCTTTTCAGCGTGATCTTCATCCCGCAGTACGGCCTGCTCAACAAGGTGCTGCACGCGATCGCCGGGGTGCCGCTGGACACCAAGTGGCTCGCCAATCCATCCCTGGTGATGCCGGCGCTCGTGCTCACGTCGCTGTGGATGTACGTCGGATTCAACATGATCTACTTCCTGGCGGCGCTTCAGGCGGTCGACCGCGAACTCTACGACGCCGCTCAGGTCGATGGGGCGAACGGATGGCAGACGTTCCGCGCGGTGACGATGCCTGGGATCAAGCCGGTCGCCGTCTTCGTGCTGGTGATGAGCACCATCGGCTCGTTCCAACTCTTCGAGCTGCCGTATACCATGCTGGGTAACAGTCCCGGACCGGACAAGGCGGGGCTGACCGTGGTGATGCACCTCTACGAGAGTGGCTTCGTGACCGGCGACCTCGGATATGCATCGGCGATTGGGTGGACTCTCGCGCTCGGCGTGCTGGTGATCAGCCTGATTCAGATGCGGGTCACCGGCGCGTGGAAGGGAGGGACGTCGTGAGAAAGGGTGTTGGGTGTTCGGTGTTGGGTGAGGCGGCGCGGGAGCGCCTCAGGGGTGTTGGGGCTCCTACTCATACTCATACTCATATTCATACCCAAGAACCCGGGAGCGAAACACCATGAGGCTGCTGGTTCGAGGACTCGCCTATCTGCTGCTGATCGTCGGGGCGGCTATCGCGCTCACTCCGATACTCTGGCTCGTGGCGGCGACAACCAAAGGCCCGGACGACCTCTTCCATTACACGTTCTTCGCGCCGAGGTTCTCGTGGTTCAACTTCAGGGGTTTATTCACCACCATCCCGTTCCTCAGGCACATGATGAACAGCATCTTCATCGCCGGGACGGTCGTGAGCGTGCAGTTGTTCTTCTCGTCGATGGCGGGGTTCGCGCTGGCGAAGTACGAGTTCAAGGGCAAGAGGGCGGTCATGGTCCTGATGCTTGCCACGATGATGATCCCCGGCCAGGTAGTCATGGCGCCGCTGTACGAGTTGATCTACCGCCTCGGCCTGGTGGATACGTACATGGGGCTAGTCATCCCCGGCGCGGTGAGCATCTTCGGGATATTCCTGTTCCGCCAGTCGATCCTGCAGGTGCCGAGCGAACTGCTCGACGCCGGCCGGATCGACGGCTGCTCGGAGTTCCGCCTCTACTGGGACATAGTGATGCCCGTCTCACGCCCGATGATCGGCGCGTTCTGCCTGATCAGCTTCATGGGGTCGTGGAACAGCTTCCTCTGGCCGCAGATCATCCTCCACCACAGCGACCGGTTCACGCTCCCGATCGCGCTGAATCAGATGGTGGGGCTGTATTCCCAGCAGTACGGCACGCTGATGGCGGGGACGCTCCTGAGCGTGCTGCCGGTCGTCATCCTGTTCATGGTCCTGCAGAAGGAGTTCGTGGCGGGCCTCACCGCCGGCGCGGTCAAGGGCTGATCGGAGTGGGATGGCGAACGCATCGAATCCGTAGGAGGGATTTGCCGGGATGATCGTGCCCGGTAATCCCGAACGCAACGCATCGACCTTCGGGATTACCGGGCACGATCATCCCGGCAAATCCCTCCTACACCGCTATCGACGAGGCGAGTTCGTCCTGGGCGTCGGGTGACACCTCGGGCCGGCGGGAGTCCAGATGAGCGGGTCGATGCACATCAGGCGGGCGGTCATGGCGGGGTCCCATGCGTGGCAGACGATGATCTCCGAGCCGTCCGGGCCTTCGACGAACGAGTTGTGCCCCGGACCGATCACGCCCGGCGCTGAGCGGAGCACCCTCGCGCCGCTTCCATCATTGTCGTCCACGTATGGCCCCATCACCGAATCGGCGATGACATAATCCACGCCGTAGGTGTCATTCTTCCAGCACCCGCCGCTGTAGAAGCAGTAGTAGCGGCCGTTGTGCTTCCGAACGGCCCCGCCTTCGAGGGTATGCCAGTCGTAGACGCAGCCGTACATCGGGCGGTCGGCCATGAACCGCTGCCAGTCGTGCCTCGCGCGCATGACGACTCGCTCTTCCCCGGCGAGCTTCGTCATGCCGATGAGCCGATCGACCGCCAATCCCGTGCCCGCCCTGAAGCCGCCGTCGGTGTCGAGGAAATCGCGGGCGTAGAAGAGATACCACTCGCCGTCGTCGTCGCGAAACGGGCTGGCGTCGATGGAGAATGGGCAGGTTGAGGGATCGATCACCGGCGTGCCGGTGTCCTCATATGGGCCCTCCGGCTTCTCACTCACGGCGACCCGGACGTGATGCCCCTTGTCGCCGTGACCGACGGAGTAGTAGAGGTAGAACCGTCCGTCCGAGTATGCAACCTCCGGCGCCCAGTAGTCGTTCCCGAGGTCGGGACTGACCGCCATCAGCGCGTAACCCAGCGACTCCCAGTTCACCAGATCGGCCGAACGGAGTAGGGGAAACCTGCTCGGCCCGGATGTGTCCTTCGCCGCCCGGCTCGTCCCGACGGCATAGTATGTTCCGTCGTGCCGCCAGGCGAACGGATCAGCGAAGTATTGATCGTAGACCGGATTGGTATGTTTCATTCCAGCACCAACGCCACGGACGATCGCTCGCCGGCGACCGATACGGAGAACGCCCCGTCAGCCTCATTCACGGTCCCGGTGCTGATCCACTCGCCGGAGGTCGTGTCGTAGCAGCGATACTTGGCTGTCTCGGGGCCGTTCCATGTGATGGACAGCCTCATCTCTGACGGCTTCGGGGATGCAACCCACACCAGTGCGCCCTTGGAGGTACCTGTCGAGCAGGCAACCCATCCCTCCGGGACCGCGACCTTGATCTCCGAGGGAGTCCCGATCAGCTTCGCCCAAGGGACGTCTTTCACGAACTTGCCCATTCGGCCAAGATGCTGATACATCCCCTCCGAGAGATGGTGCGGGCCTCGGTAGGGCCATCGGAGGCCGCTCCCTGCGCCGCCGGACGCCAAGTGCGCCCAACTCATGTTGTGGAAGACTTTGTCATCGAGGTTCTGATCCGCGATCCAGCGGTTAATCGGGCCGTTTTCGCCGTCGATGTACGGCCGGTTGTCCTTGATCTGCGAGAGCGCATACGTGACACCTCTCCGGATCGCGAGCGCCGGGCCAATCGGCTCGTCGGGCCACATCGCTGCGTCGAGGTAGAGGTGGGTGGTGGCAAGGTCCATCCCCGGCTGCCTGTATGCCAACTCGCCCCACGCGCCGTCCGGTATCGGGTGGCCAGTGGAGATGCAGATCAGATGGTTGCGCCCCCACTTCTGCTTCTCATACTCGCGCACGTAGTCGCCCATCTCCTTTGCCCATGCCTGCGTCTGCTCCCCGGACGCGTCCCACCACTTGTCCGCCTCGTTCAGAAGCTCCCAGGCGAAGACCGTCCCGGTGTTGCCCCACCGGTCTATCATGAACTTCAGCCGCTTCTTCTGCGCCTTGACGACCTCCGGCTTGGTGATGAACTCGGCGCGTTCTCCCACCTGGCCGCCATTCTTCGCGTTGTACGGATTCCGGTCCCAAGTATGGTTCATCCAGAAAGTGTCCCACGGGGTGATCATCAGCTTGATGTCATGCTTCCTCGCCAGGTTGACGATGTTGTCGAGAAACGCCACCTGTTCCGCGCTGAACGTGCCGACCGGGTCCTCCAGAAGGAATCCGCCGGCCGGTGACTCGAGCATCAGCCGGATGAGGTTCACGCCGCACTCATTCAGGTGCTTGAAGAACGCATCGGTGACCGTGGGATCGTACTCAGGTCGTCCGATCGCGGACTCGTATGTCGAGGGCCAGTCGGGATTGTGGTTGTAGCCCAGGGGCGTGAAGAACTTGCCGTCGGCATGCACGAAGTACTTCCCGCCGGGCGCGACTCGGACGTAATCTTCCTTGGCGGGATTGGCCGTGGCAAGCGGCGTGGGGTTCTGTATAGACGACTGAAGAGCCTTTGACGCTGCTGCAAACCGGCCCGTTAGGTCGAGAGCCGCTTCCTTGAGGGTCGCCGACAAGGCATCGGTCGTCCGAGTAGCCTGTGCCGCCTTGAGCTTGTCCGTCCAACTGCCGATCGCCGTCCGAAGCGGAAGGTCGATCGGCGAGCACTCCTTGAACCACGGCATCCAGATGTCGATCTTGTGCCTGATGGACGCGTACTCGGCAAGCGAATCCACGTTCAGCCCGCCGGCCTTTCCAACGGCCATGCGAAGGATCGAATTGGCGAGCGGGTCTCCCTTGACGTGTTGCTGCACGTCAAGGGCCTCGATCAAATCGGATGCGGGCGACCCGTCCCTTGCCACGACCTTCACCCGGAGTCCCCAGCCGCCAAAGTGTTGATCGACCTTGAAGAGCAGGCGGTTTGCGCCGGGGTCCAACTTGATATCGACTTGATCGGTCTGCCCCTCGACCCCTCGCGTCAGGTGGTTTGTGTGGATGAGCTTCCCGTTGAGCCAGGCCTTCACGCCGTCGTCGCTGCCGACAAGCAGGCGGGCGTCCATCGATGACTTGCTGATCAGGGCCGCATAGGCATACCCGACCGCGGGCTCCCCCGTCTTGAAGATCGGAAGGAAGTCGAGGCCCTTCTTCGCATCTTCGACCGCCAACTGCCACTTCCCCGACGATGCCTTCTGACCTTCGACCGCCTTGATGCCGGTCTCGCCGATGTAGTCCGTCTCGAACCCCTTACAGTCCTTGAACTCCTTGTCCGCCGGATTCGGGAACGGCCCCGCCACGAGCCACCCGAGTATATCTCCATCAGGCCCGAGCCGCAGGTTCACGTTCGCGCCGAATGCATGCGTGCATATGCCCAGTGCGATGAACATGAGCGCAGTAGTTCGGAGTTGCTTCATCTCGTCCTTTCAAAGCTGCAGGCGGATCATCGACAACACCTGCCGGAGATCGGTGATCACCGGGCCGTCCCAGCCATCCGCATCCGGTCGCTTCGGGATGTGGACACCGTCTGCGTCGGCCCTGATGAGGACCGGGTGCATCCCCGCTTCTTGTGCACCGCTCAACTCGTGACTCCCGCCGTCTCCCACATAGAGGCACTGGTCCGGAGAGACTCCCAGCTTCTCGCATGCCATGATGTATGGGCGTCTGTCAGGCTTGGTGACGCCGACTTCGGGGGAGAACACCGCCTCGTGAATCAACTCGGCGAACGGCGTTTCGTGCCAGACGCGTCGGACCTCCGGCACACAGTCGGAGATGATACCCAGTCGGAATCCCGCCGACCGCAGGTGCGACAGGACTTCGATGGCTCCGTCCCTTGGATGCAGGTTTCGCCTGATGAGATCGAGGCGGATGTCCGTAGCTTTGCGTATTTGTTCGGCAGTCGCCTGTCTGCCCAGTCGCTCGCACAGATAGACGAGGCAATCCTCGTATCGGGAGAACTCGCCTGCATAGCGCTTGCCGATGGATTGATTCCAGACTCGCCGCATCTCCTCGACTGGGATGTCGAGCACGGCGGCGATATGAAGGTGGCACTGCGCATACTCCTCGGTCGGAAGGTAATCGACCAGAGTACCGTACAAGTCGAATATGACTGCCTTGCAGGTCTGTCTGCTGTTCACTGCTCACCTGCCATCGAGAAACTCCTTGTAGATCCGATAGTGCTCCGTATCCTTATAGGATACGGGAGCGATCGGCATCCGGTCGAAGCTGTAGATCGTCGCGCCGGGGCATGAGAGCAGGATCGGCGAATGTGTCGCGATGATGAACTGCGCGTGTCCGTCCGATGCCATATCCGTGAACATATCGAGCAGTTGGAGCTGCGTCTTCGGCGAGAGAGCGGCTTCCGGTTCGTCGAGGAAGTAGAGCCCCTTGATCTGGTAGCGCGCGGTCAGATACGACATGATCGACTGACCGTGCGACTGAGTCACCAGCGACTTCCCGCCGAAATGCTTCAGTTGCCCCGGATCGGCCGCCGCCCAGTCGTCGAGGATCTCGGCGAAATCCTGGAATACCGACGCCGAGAAGAATGACCCCGGCACGCGTCCATCCGCCCACTCGATCGAGATGTGCTCGTGGAACTTATGCTCGTAGGGATTATGCTGAACGCGCCGCCGCCCTTCATCGCGCCAGACATGGACTCCGCATTTGTGGACGAGCGCCTCCAGCAGCGTGGACTTCCCCGTGCCGTTCTCGCCGACGAATATCGTGACCGGCGTGTCGAACGTCAGCTTCGTCACCTGCCCGAAGATGGGCAGGTTGAACGGGTAGTGCTCCCTCGTGGGGTACTCATCCGGCTGGCAGGCTGACGCTTCTCAGATGCATGCTCTTTCCTCAAACCTCTGGGAAACACGAATCGCACGAATGGACGAATAAAGGGAAAAGCAACTCTGTAGCCTCCGGTAGCTTGTATTCGGCTGCGGAGACTCATACACTCAAGTTGCCGGTACACGAATGGAGAAGCAGAAACACGAATGACACGAATGGACGAATAGCACTTGCGTGATTGGCCTCCCATTCGTGTTCAGCTACCTTGACAGCATAAGTTATCGCTCTCCAATCCAAGCTGTCGAAGACAGATAAGCCGGTTTCCCCAATATTCGTCCATTCGCCTGATTCGTGTTTCCCCTCAGCCGCTGTGCCGGAAGAAGTGCCAGCCGCCGATGTTCTCAGGGTTGCCGGGATCACCTTCGAGGAGATCCTTGTAGTTCTCCGCGGCCTTGCGGAAGGCGTTCGCGTACTGGTCGATGATCTGCGGCCGGTAGTGCTTGAACCACGGGATGTGGTACGTCCGCGCGCCGACCGCCTCGCTCACGGGGAGGTCGCCCTTGTACTGGCGCAGGTCCCTCGATGAATTCGCGATCCGGGTCGGCTTGCCGTGGCCGTAGATGTCGCACTCGGTGAAGACCGGGTGCAGGTGGAGCGCGTTGTTCACGCCGGGGCTCGTGTGGCATCCCTCGGCCCTGACCGCCTCGCAGAACCGCGTGACCGACAGCCCGCCGAGTTCCTCGCCTCATAGATCCCATGGCAGGCATACCATCCGCCCATCGTGCAGTTCGATCCCTTCGCCGGACGATGTGCCCTCAGACCGGGGACTCCCTCCAGCCGGTCCCAGAAGTAGTTCATCGCCCGGTCGATCTCCGCCATCCGCTCGTCGTAGTGCTTCAGCTGGACTCGGCCGACTGCGGAGCTCATCTGGTGCATGCGGTACTTGTATCCGCCCAGCGGCAGCCCGATGTACGGCTGCAACTCCGGCGTCTGAATGGTCTGATTGTTCCGCTCGTAGTGACCCCAGGCGATCCCGCGCTCGTAGATCTCGAGGTCGTCCGTGGCGAGGATACCCGCCTCGCCGATGGCGAGCGACTTGCCGGTCATCAGGGACATGGCCGCCACGTCGCCGAACGTGCCGACCTTTCTCCCCTTGTAGAGCCCGCCGTGCGCGTGGGAGACGTCCTCGATCACCTTGATGCCGTGCTTCCTGGCGATCGGCATGATGGGGTCCATGTCGGCGGGGTGGCCGAGGTAGTGGACGACGATGATCGCCTTGGTGCGGTCGGTGATCCGATGCTCGATGTCCTGCGGGTCGATGCAGAGGGTCATCGGATCGATCTCGGCGAAGACGACCGTCGCGCCGAGCGAGAAGACTGGAGCGCCGACGCCCAGTAGGTGACGCTCGGGCAGATGATCTCGTCGCCGACGCCGACTCCGCAGCCGCACATGGCGGCCTGGATCGCAGCCGTGCCGGTGCTGAATCCGAGGGCGTACTTGCGGCCCTGCCACTCGGCGAACTCCTTCTCGAACTGCAGGGTGACGTCCGTGCCGGACATCGCCCCTCGGCGGAGGACGTCGAGGACCGCCGCCTCGTCCTCCTCGGTGACGATCGGCCAGGTGAACATGTCGCCCGGATCGCTCGTCACCGCTTTCTCACCGCCCAAGATCGCCAGCTTCGATTCCGCCATCACGCACACTCCTCTGAGAGCAATATGGGACTCATGGGACTGATAGGACCTATGATTGACCCAGGGTATGTTCGCGCCACAGGGACGGCAGTCCTCCGAGTTATCGGCAGAGGGTGTTCAGGAGTCGCTGATGAGGAGAGGGAGGCGATCACATAGCACGGCTGTCGTAGGCCCAATGGAGCAGCGCCTGTCGCTGTTTCCGCCGGCAGTCTTCATCGCCGGGCAGGCAGTTCCTCCTGATCTGGGCGATGTGTCTCGTCATCGCCTTCCATCGGCGGATCTGTCGCTCGTCATCCGGGCAGCGCCGGCCCATGTAGTACCGGCAGTACCACTGGAACCAGCCGCGTGGATCTTCATCGTAGATCCAGCCCTTCATCCGCCAGTAGGAGAGCGGTTGGGAGGCGTTCACCCCGAAGTAGTTCAGCTCGGGATCGTGGAACTGGTGGCAGAGCTTCGTGTGCTCGAACCAATCCCTTGGAAACTCCTCCCGGCAGTCGGTCATGTACTTCCCGCCGAAGACACCGAGTTCCAGCGTCTCCCTGGGCGTGAGGTCGGGCTTGAAGTCGGGATGGAAGTTTGCGCCAACCGGCTCGATGAGAACGTACACATAGCCGTGCTGCATCAGGTCATTAACAACGACGGTCTCGCCCGGCATGCTGAAGCCCTCCGATCAGTGATTCATACCCAGGAACAGGGGATGATCTACTGGATCGGGAGGACTTCGTCGCGGGAGCAGACGAGGGCGGGTGTGCTGTCGATGATGACCGGTGTGCCGGTGGCCCGGGCGAACTGCCCGGTCGAGAGGCCGATGTGACCAGGCGCGACCACCTTGATCGAGCCGGACCCGTTGCTGATGAGGAGGCTGTCTCCATCGAGTACGGTGACCTGACCCATCACGGTGAACCGGAAGCTCGATGAGGCCGCGGGGATCAACGGCTCTGCGAGCGAGCGGCAGGTGGCATGAAGCGTGCGCATATCGAGCGGAGTCGCATCGAGCGTGATCTCCGTGAGCACCGGGTTGCCGTTCCATCCGCGACCCGGTCCGTCGTACGGCAAGGTCGGGTCCTTCATCAGCTCGAGACGGACGCCGGTGATCCCGGTGATGCCGGTCCGAGCGGAGATCGTGTAGACGTCCGTATCGGGAAGAGTCCCACTTGCCAGGATCGAGCCGTCCGAGAGCACCGTCAAGGTCTGACCGTTGGCGGAGAGACACTCCGACGGCCTGACGACGGTCCATATTCCATCCGGGCCGACGCTTCCGCCGGTCGCCAATCCGTCTGCGAAACGCGATCGGTCGGCGGTCGTTATCGAGAGCCGGAATCGGCCGAGGACGTGGCCGGATCCATAGTTGGAGTAAAGCCTGAACTTCAGTTCCGTTCCGGTGCTTCCGCCGACGTTAGAGGCGGTTTCGAAGACGGCGGTCTCGGCCTCGCAGAACGTGGCCTCGTTCCTCGCGAGCGCCCAGCCGTTCCCGCCGGTGCTCACGCCATCGGTGGAGTAGTGGACGCTGAGATCGGCGTTAAGGGACTGAGAAAAGGTGGCGGTCGGATTGATCAGCGGGACGGATGCCGTGCCTGTCGACACCGGGTAGACTTCGAGTTCGTTCAAGCCGGTCCAATGGCTCCCGCCGACGCCTTCGAACTTCACGTAGCGGGCGGACCTGCCTGACGCATAGATGGTATGATTGAAGTCGATGCTGTCAATCAGGACACCGCGCCGGAGGTTCGTCCAGTTCACGTCATCCTTGCTGATCAGGACGTTATACTCGACCGTGTAGCCGACATAAGAGGATTGCGGGCCGTACAACAGGATCCTGTCGAGGTTGTAGAGTGCGCCAAGGTCGACTCTCATCCACAGCGGGTTGCTCGGAGATGCGTGACCCGCGGACGACCACTGCATACCCAGATCTCCGTCGACGGCATGCTCGGGCCCATACACGCTGTAGACGCTGTTGCTCGAAGTCGCCTTGCCGAGCGCGATGTTCTCCGCCATGGCAGCGGAACTCAGGATCATCAGACAGATGCAGGCGATGAGGACACTGGTCAGTGATAGTCTCATTTGTTCTCTCCCCGTGACACAGATGGGCTTGTAACAGTGTATCACGGAATCGGCGATTGGTTAACTGGTAGCAATACCGGAAAACGGGGAGAATTCGAGGGAGCAAAGGAGCTGAGTGCTGGATGGTTTCGGCCCACCAAGAAGGGGCGGGAGTCCAACTCCCGCCCCAACACCCAACACCCAACACCCAATACCCAACACCCAACACCGAACACCCAATACCTGGCATCCGGCCTACTGAACCACCGCTTCATACCCCACCTTGAGCGTGACCGGGCCGAGGAGGCCGGAGGGAAGCAGCGGATCGTCCTTCTTCCACATCCGCCAACTCGTGAAGGTGAGGCGTCCGGTCGGACTCGGCTTGCCCTCACTGAGCCATGCCGGCCACGACTTGAGCGTGCCGTTCGGATTCCGGTCGCTGTCCTCGGGAAGCTGCTCGTCGCCGATCATGCGGTTGATGGGCAGGTTTGTCACCTTAACATAGATCTCGTTCGGTCCGGACTCGAGCGCGTCCGTCACTTCGAGGCTGAACGGTGGCTTCCAGAGCACGCCGAGACTCTTGCCGTTGAGCTTCACCTCTGCGATGACCTTCACGTCCCCGAGGTCGAGGTGGACGATATGGCCATCCAGGAACATGAAGCTCGGCGCGTCGAAGGTCGTCCGGTAGGTCGCCGTGCCCGAGAAGAGCTTCACGCTCGGATCAGCGTGCTCGCTCCACGAGATCAGTCGATCGAGGCTGATGCTCGGCGGTGCGCCGTGGCCCTCGGGGAAGCGGACCTCCCACGGGCCGCCGATCTCGGTGCGCTTCGGGAGAGCGGGAACGCGTACCTCCGCCTTCTTGCCATCCGAGCCGGTGACCGTGAACGTCCCGCGCTCCCAGGCGGTCATCGTCAGACGTCCGCCGTCGTTCCGCAACTCGCACGCGGGCGATGACTTCGGGCCGGCGCTGAGACTGATGGTCTCGGGGTCAGTCCCCCTGGCGGTGAAATCCTTCCCTTCGGAAGTGTAGTCGATGATGAGCGTCTTGACGATCCCGAACGCCGGGTCGTCGCCGGCTGCCATGTCGGACACCCGGAAGCTGTACTCGCCCGCCTCGATCTTGGCCTGGACCCTCCCCATCACATCACGAGTGCGAGCCGGATCGTCGAGGATGCCGTAGACTGCCTTGCGGACGGTGATCTTCCGGGGCGACTCCGGCATCGACGAGAGCACCTGCCTGCCGTTCAGTGTTACTGATGTGATCGGGTTCGATGCGGCCTCCTTGCGGAATACAACGAACACCGATCCGCTCGGGCCGAGAGGGAGGAGGACGTTGGTCGCGCCGCTCTTCTCCTGATAGACCGCCGCCCGCTCGATCCGACCTGAGTCCGGCCACCACAGCTCGGGGACCTTCCCGTTGACTCGGAATGAGCAGACGGCCGAGGTCGCGAACGCCTGCTGGTTCGAGACGAAGTAGATGTCAGTGGCGCCAACTACACGGTGGATGTAGCGCAACTGCTCCGTGCTGCGGAAGTCCTGCTGGACGCCGGAATCCGCAAGGACCTTCTCCGCCGGAATCCCCCAGATGACGCGGCCCTTGCCGACACGACGCTGCCCGATCACGGAATCGCCCCACAACTCGGCGGCGATCTGTTTCACTTCCTCATCGCACGTCGGGTAGTTGTTCAGGCTCGGCGACCGCTCGGGCGGCGGGCCGACGATGGTCGCACCGGCTTCCACCAGTTGCTTGATCTTGCGAAGTAGTCGGGGAGTCATCACCTTCGAATCGGAGAGCGCCAGAACCCGGTAGCTCATCCCGTCCGGCAGAACGATCCGCCCGTTCTTGACCGACATCCGATCGAGCACTACCTCCGCGCTCGCTTCGTCCCATTCATATCCCTTGCGATCGAGGCCGCGGAATGACTGGGGGGGAGCTTCGTTCTGCAGGTAGCAGATGTCCGCGACGAAGAGCCCCTGCCGCAGCATGTACTGGCAGCGGGAGAGATACTCGTGCCAGGCGGGCGTCTGCTCCCACCACGTGTTCGTGCGCTCGTAGTGGAGTCCCCACGGGCCCATCGTCATGCCGGGGACTCGCTCCGGCGTGACCCATGGCTGCATCGCATAGCGGTGGAAGACAAATCTGTTGATCCCCTCGCAGAACGCGCGGTCGCCGAGCGCCTTGACCGAGCCGGGATCCTCCGTCCATCGCTCCCGGCTGTCCGCCGTGAATGCCTCCGCGCCGATGATCGGCTTCCCAAAGACGTGCCCGGCGCTTGCCATTCCCTTGCACGTTTCCATCGCGCCGCCGCCCCACCAGAACTCGCCCATCGGTTCGTCGGCCTTCCCCGCGTAAGGGATGTTGTCACACGGACTCCCGTATGCCTCGCAGGTGAACCGCATTCCGACCTCGCGCGCCAAGTCCCTCATGTGGCCCGCGTAGTTCTCGACCACAAGCTCGGAGATCGTCCGCCTGAGGTCCCACAGGAAGCGCTCCGAGACCTCGAGGCTGCCGACCACGCGGCCGGTCATTACCGGCAGGTAGGGCATCATATCGTAACCCCGCCGCTTCCGGAACTCTTCGCGCATGAGTGCCGTCCAGTTCTGCGAGCCGATCTCCCAGCTATCGATGTGTGTGGCCATAAGTCCACGATCTTGAGGTGTGACTGGACTTCCTACACGGAGATCATCCCTATCCGCTGCCAACTTCGACATCATGCCGTCGAAGTTCGCCTCGATGCCCTCTTTGCTCAACTTGTCGCATTCGAGGCCACGCCCGCTATCGTGCGCCGGACCGTTCTGCGCGCCGGTGCTCGTGTGACCGAACCTGATGACCGTCCACTTGCCCGCCGGAACGTCCCACACCAGACGCCCGGTCGAATCCATCTTCGGCGTGAGATCGACGATCTTGTCCTGCCCGATGATCGCGTCCGGCGACAACTTGTCCGCCGCCGGACCTCCGCTCCCCGGGCTGTTCGGACCGCCCCAGTAACCCGCCTTCGACTCGATGCCTGGTATGCGATATGAGCCCGGGGTGGGGAATGCCTGCACGGAGATGTCCTTGTAGTATCCTGCGACCGCCTTGGGCTGAGGGAGGATGCCGTCGAACTGCTTAGCCCCAGCAACCTCGGTCTCGGTCCAGACGACCTTCTGCATCGACTGCTCGGGCTTGATCCACGGACCGCCGCTCCCGTTCCAGCCCGCGTCGTTGTTCATATTGACCTCGAGGCCCAGGCGCTCTGCCTCAGAGACGACGTGCTTGAAGAGGTCCCGCCACTGGTCACTCATGAAGGGAACAGGCCCGAGCGGCGCGCCCTGATCGACCTCCATGATGAGGACGCCGCCGATCCCGACGCGCGCCATCGCCTCCAGGTCGGCGGTGATGCCTTCCCTGGTGATGTTGCCGTTCAGCCAGAACCAGTAGACCCACGGCCGCGCCTCGGGTGGGGGAGTCTTGAAGTCCGCCTCCATGCTCCCGGCGGCGGGGAGTACGATGCTGCAGAGGATCAGCGCGATTATCAGGAACAAGCCAGGTCGAAGGTATCTCATCTCAGGGCCTCCATCGATCAGTCGGTAGGTTCGACTGCGATTGTACAACGAGTGGCCGGTGGGAGGCAAGGATACTGGAGTTTCTGCTCGATTGTCGAGGGGTGAGCGCCCGACTATCTTCTTCCACGACCCCGGCTACCCGATGTCAAGACGGAGATCTGCTGAAAAGGGCAGGGAGACGTTTCTCCCTGCCCTTGGTGTTACTATGATGCGCCGCATTTCGGCGGTCAACTAGTTGACCTGTTGGAACCTCACGGCATCGGCGATCACGACCTTGGTGGTCGAGCCGGTGCCGTTCCCCAGCCTGATGAAGCCGGCGGTACCCACGGCCATGCTCCTGTTGGTGAGCAGGCTCCTCCACATGCCGCCGTTGATCGACTGGTTGGCGTTCACCGTCTGCGAGCCGCCGTTCCACTGGCAGAAATACGGCGCGTTCGTCGCCCTGTTCGAGCCCGCAGACCACCAGGCGTAGAGGTCATATCCTCCCGCATTTGCGATGGTCGGCGTGAACTTGGCGGTCCTACCGGTTGTCACAGCCGTGGTGGCGAATCGGTAGTCGGCGCCATACTTCTCCGTCGCCGTCGTGCCGGTACTCCAAGTGCCGACGTAGACTGCAGCCGGGTTGTCGATGATGATCTCAGCCATGCTTCCTGGTGGTGTGGTCGCTATTGCAGGCGCACTGTGCGCAGACTCGTTGCTGCGAGCATCGTAGGCCGACACTTCGTATGTATACGTTGTGTTCGGCAAGCAGGTTATATCGCTGTAGGTCGCATCCCCGGAAGTCCCTATCTGGCTGGAGTTCCGGAAGACCTTGTAGCCCGTCACGCCTGCGTTATCCGTTGAGGCGGTCCAAGTCAGGTCGATCCGGGTCGAAGAGATGGGAGTCGCCGATAGATTGGTCGGAACGGTCGGGGCCTGCCCGTCCCAGGTGGTCGTGCCGGCCGGAGTGCTCTGGGCCGACTCATTGCTCATGGCGTCATAGGCCGTGACCTTGTAGGTGTAGGTCGTATACTGCGTCAGTCCCGGGTCCGAGAACGAGGTTGTCGGGCTAGTGCCGACTTCGACATCGTTCCGGAAGATCCGGTAGCCGGTGACTGCGACGTTGTCGGTCGAGGCTGTCCACGTCAGGTTGATCTGGCTGCTCGACACGGCGGTTGCCGCCAGGTTCGTCGGCACGGTGGGAGGCTCGGTGTCCGGCCCGCCGCCGACCTGGAAGAATCTCGCGGCGTCTGCCATAACCACCAGGCTTGTCTGACCTGTGGCATTCCCGAGCTTCAGGTAGCCTGCGGTGCCCGTCACGAACGGCTTATTGCTGACCAGTACGTGCCAGGTTCCACCGCCGGACTGCTGGTTCATGTTGACCTGCTGACTTCCACCGTTCCAATACACGATGTACGGAGCGGCAGTCGCGCGGTTCGCGCCCTGAGGATACCAGCAGGACACGTCGTAGTTGCCTGCAAGCGCGATATTGGGCCTCCACTGCGCAGTGCCGGTCTCGCCGGTCTGACCCGTGATGAAGCGGTAGTCAGCGCCGTACTTATCGCCCGACGACGTACCGGTGCTCCAGCTTCCGGTGAAGGTTGCCTGCGGGTTGTCAATGATCAAGTCCGCGCCGCCCCCCGCGGGAGTCGTCACAACGTCTGCAGCGCTCTGAGCGGAGTTGTTCCCCGCAGCATCATATGCGCTCACCGTGTAGCTGTACGTCGTGTTCGGTGAGCAGGTCGGATCAGAGTAGCTCGTCGTTGCGCTTGTGTCTATCTGGACGCTGTCTCGGAAGATCTTGTACCCGGTCACTCCGACGTTGTCGGTCGAGGCAGTCCATGTCAGGTCCACCTGTGTCGCCGACACAGCGGTGGCCGACAGGTTGGTCGGAACGCTCGGAGGAGTCGTGTCAGGTGTCCCGCCGAGCGCGATGTCTCGGACGTACATGTTGCCGGTCACTTCTCCGATCATCAGGTAGACCGTCCTCACGCTATTCGGATATCCGGTCTTACTTACCGTAACCGTGTAGGTCCCTGAAGTGAGATCGATGAAAGCATAAAACCCGGTGCCGTCCGTAAGCATCGAGCGGTTCTCCGGACCGGTGAGGGACACTGTTGCGCCGTCGATCCACTTTGTGGTCGCCGCGTCGGTGACCGTGCCGCTGATATGTCCCTCTGTTGGATTCGTCTTCCAGGGCATATCCGGGATGTCGTCCCAGGTCGGCGTCACCTGTGCGACCAGCGTCGGGCTAAATCCGGCCCAAGTTCCACTCTCGTAGGGGACGCGGTACGAGTAACCGGAGAATCCCGTCGCATAGTGTCCGGCAGGCGAGGCTGTGCGCGTCTGCTGGATTTCGAGAATCGCGTTCGACAGGGAATTGAGGTAGATTCCCGGGCCGATGATCGCCTGCCGATTGAACTGACGGTCCTTGATGAAGTTGATCCATCTCGTCCAGTCGGAGGGCGATGACGCGTAGTCGTAGTAGGTCATCGGAATCGAGAGATCCACGATGCCTTCCTGCATCATGGCGTCCCAGTCGCAAAACACGCCGTCGGTGCGGTTTCCGTATGGACGGGTGGCCTGGAACGCGGCCCTCGTGGATGCAGTCGGCGACGGGTTCCAAGTGACGAACGAACCGGACACCTTCACACTCGGTTTCGAGGCCTGTACTTTCGCATAAACTTTGCGGACGAGATTGCTGACCTGGTCTCGTCTCCACTGATCGAACTGGTCGTTTGTAGAGGAAGGCTGCCCGCTCAGACCGTAGCGCGCGTTGTACCGGGCGATGCTGGTGGGATTGTAGCCCTCGTTGCCTCCTGTGAAACGGATGTAGTCGAAGTGGATGCCGTCCAGGTCGAAGTTGTTCACCAGGTCCATGGCGACGTTGACGGTGTAATCTTCGGCGAGAGGATGGCCGGGATCGAACGCCTTGTCCGCCGTCTCCGCGCCGGCTGAGGTGCGCGACGGCCAGTAGTTGTCGAGATTGATGAGGCTGCCGGTCGGTGTGTCGCTGTGAGCGGCGTATACAGCACCGCCGGATGTGCGGAACGTGACCATCCATGCATGGACCTCGATCCGCTTCTTGCCCCCGGTGGTATCGTGGGCCGCGTCTATGACGGCTTGCACTGAGTTGAACTGCGCGGGGCTCAAGCCACTCATATACGGCTCACCCATCGAGGATGGGTAGTTCGCGTCGCAGTTCCGACGCACCTGCACGATCACCGTGTTGCAGTTTGCCTGGCGAATCTGGCCGAGGCTGCTTCCATTGCCCGCAACTCCGAGGAGCGTGTCTACCTGGGCCTGGCTGAGGACACCCGCTCCCCAGGCATCTACCCAGAAAGCCCTGTACTCGGCTGCTGATGCCACCGACATACAGCCCGTGACCATTACGGCCACCACGAAAACCAAGAGAATCCCGAGACGTGATGTGGTGCTGGACATTACCTTACCCTTTCGCGTTCTAGTCCGAGGGAGCAAGTCGACGCCCAGCAGAAGGTGGCGTTCTGCGGAGTTGACCATCTTCCTCTGGGCATGATTCTATGCTATATTGCTGAGGAGGTCAACATGTTTGTGCAAAATTCACGTATTATTTCCTCTTTCCCGGTCCGGCATCAACCATCAACCATTTCCCTCATCCTTTCAAGCCCGTCATCGCGATGCCTTCGGTGATGCGCTTCTGGAAGACGAGGAACGCGAGGATGATCGGGACGGTGCAGACGGCGGCCGCCGCCATCGTGAGGCCGAACTCCTGCGTGTATCGGCCCTGGAAGATCATGATGCCGATCGGGAGGGTCCGGAGGTTGATGTCGTTCGTGATGATCAGCGGCCAGGCGAAATCGTTCCACGAGCCGATGAACGTGAAGATCGCAAGTGCCGCGAGCGCCGGTTTCGCAAGCGGGAGGATCACCTTCCAGTAGATCGTGATCGGGCTCGCGCCGTCCATGAACGCGGCCTCCTCCAGCTCGACCGGTATCTGCATGAAGAACTGCCTCAGCAGGAAGACTCCGAATCCGCCCGCGAGCCCGGGGATGATCAGCCCGTAGTAGCTGTTGAACCATCCGAGCTTCTGCACGATCAGGAACACGGGGATGAGCGTGATCTGCGCCGGGATGATCATCGTGGCGACGACGATCATGAACCCCAGCTCCCGGCCCTTGAATTCCAGGCGGGCGAACGCATAGGCCGCGGTGCTCGCGATGAGCAGGACGAGGCCGGTCACCATCGAGGAGACGAAGATGCTGTTCCAGAGCCATCGGAAGACCGGGAAGTCCTTGGCCTGGGTGAAGAGGCCGACGAAGTTCTCGGTCGTGGCGGGGTGGGGGATCCACTGGGGCACGGCGCTCAGAACGGCGGACTCGTGCTTGAGGGATGTGGAGAGCATCCACACGATCGGCGCGAGCATCGTGATCGCCCCCAGGGTCATGATCCCCTGGGCGATCAGGTGTCTTACCGGTACAGGTTTTCGTCGTCTTGTTGCCATAGGTTATCTGTGCAATCCATGATTCTATTCGTTGCTGGCCGGCTCCATCTGCTTCTCACAGTATCTGGCAAACCACGCTGCATACCTTTCGGCGGCCTTAGCGTTCTTGTCGAACGTGTTCCGTCGGTCAACGTGATGGCCAATCTCATGCAACAACACATCTCTGAGGTAGAAATCCCGCAGAGATTCCATCGTGAAAGTGAACACCCAGCCGTTACGATCCTGACGGTACGAGGCACCGACCCTTTCATATTCCTGAACAACGTGTGGCGGCGGAAGTCTCTTGTGCCGCTCGACAAGAAGCTTCTTCGGGAATGCACTCAGGTAGATTCGGGTATGTACGTAGCGTCCATAGCAAGCGAGTTCCCCGAGCGCCACCTTGTGCTGCTTTGCAGTTCCTCCCAGAAGGTGAACGCCCTCCAGACCTTTCAGGTACTCCACCGGAACGCGGCACAGGGTGTCGTACACATCCTGCGGCGTAACCGGTGACACGAACAGATGGTGAACACCGTGCTGAAAGATAGGGATTCGCTCGTCACCGAACTCCAGAATCAGAGACGGCCGCACTGATGGCGGCAGGGCCTCGATCTCGCCATCCAACGGATCGAACTCCCGCCAGTTCGTATACTTGCTCTCTGAGTACATATTGGAGCGCGTTCCGCTGCCTCGTTTGGGCCCGCGTGACATGTCACCACTCTCCCCAGCCGTGCATATGCTCAGTACAAAAACGGAATCAGTTTGCATGCCCGGCGCTGATATGCGGCGTAGCCCGGGAACTTGTCTTTCAGCCAATGCTCCTCACGGCGCGACTTGATATCAAAGAAGACGAACAGCAGCACCGCATACCCGATCGTCAGCCATCCATTGACGAGCAGCGCCCATCCCAAAGCGATCAGGATTCCGCCGCTGTAGATCGGATGGCGCACGAACCGATACGGACCGGTCTGCACCAGGACCGCGCCCTCCCTGGGATAGGGCATTGGCGTCAGACTCCTCGATCCAAGGCTGAACATCCCGGCAGCCAGTAGGAGCGCGCCGATTGCCATCAGCACAGCGCCGACGACGGATGCCGCCCGCGCGTAGGTCGAGGGCCACACCGGCCACCCCGGTAGTGTCCGAGGGCCGAAGAACACCAGCGCCATCAAGGCGAGCTGCCCGATCACGTACCACTCGCCGTGTTTTCCCTTCCACCATGGACTTTGTGATTCCATACTCCCCCTCCATGCTCGGGAGATTCGAAGCTCGAAGCACGAAATACGAAACAACAAGGCAAATGGGAAAAAGGGCAAATCCGAAAACCATCCGGCGGAGGCTCGTTTGCCTTTCTGCTTCTTCAGTCATTGGAAGTTTGTTTCGGATTTCGAGTTTCGAGTTTCGTGCTTCTCCCCTGGTCACGTCCTCTTGAACGACAAGAGCTTGAATTGCAGGATCGTGAATACCAGCACCGCCGCGAAGAGGACATATCCCACCGCCGCCGCGTATCCGAGCTGGTAGAGACCGAATCCCTGCTGATACATATATAGAATGACGGTCAGCGTTGAGTAATACGGACCGCCGCCGGTGAGTATATAAGTTTGCCCGAAGACCTGCGACGAGCCGATCACCGACATCACCAGGCAGAAAAGCATCGTCGGGCGGATCAGCGGTACGGTGACGTTCCAGAACCTCTGCATCGAGGTCGCGCCGTCGATCTCCGCCGCCTCCAGGAGTTCCCTCGGCACGTTCTTCAGGCCGGCGAGGTAGATCAGCATGTTTCCGCCCGCTCCCCACCAGACCGAGAGGAGCGCGATCGCCGGCATCGCGGTCGATGTGCTCCGAAGCCAGCCGACCTCCCAGTTGCCGGAGAAGATGCTCGGCGCGATCGAGTGGAACATGCCACCCATCCGCGCCAGGTAGTAGTTCAGCAGGCCGAAATCCGAGCTGTAGAGCCACCGCCAGAGGATTGCCGTCACCGAGACCGACGTGAGCACGGGCAGGTAGTAGGCGACCTTGTAGATCGTCGTGCCCCGGTAGTTCTGGTTGAGGCCGACCGCCATAAGCAGGGAGAGCGCATTCCCCGCCGGGACGACCATGATGACGAAGAACGCGGTTCTCAGGGCGGCAGTCCGGAACAAGTCGTCCTTCAGGACATCTGCATAGTTGCCGAATCCGATGAACTCCGGCCTGGGTGCCAGGATGTACCACTTGTGCAGGCTGATGAAGAAGCCATAGAGCACCGGCGCGACTACGAACACCAGGAAGAGCGTGGTGTATGGCAGCAGGAACATTGCGGCGTATTTGTTTCGGTTCCAGAGCTTCATTTGTGCTCCGAGATGGCATCGCGCACGGCCTCGAGGTATCCCATGCCGTTGACGGTATCCGGCTCGAGATAGCTCCCCTCGCTCCATTCGTTCCAGGCGTTCACAGTAATCAGCCGCGGCGACAGGTGATGGGAATCGACATGCTCAATCGCGCGCCGCAGATACCGGCCGAAAAGCTCGGGTGTCGCTCCTGTCACGACATTCGCATCGAAGCTCTTGTAGCGAGGGTTCGTGTCCCAGCCCACCGAGATGTGCGGGTAGAAGGGCACTGAGAACTCGCCCGCCCATCCGTCCCATGCCGCCACAGCGTGATCCGCCCAGGTCGCATAGTCACAGCCTGCACCCACATAGTGAGCCCATTGGTAGTTGGTCAGGCTGTCGAACCCGAGGTATCGGACTGTGTCGTCCTGGGTCGGCGATCCCGGGAATAGCGCCCAGAGAAGGCCCTGCAGATGGATGCCAGGGAGTCCGTGAGCCTTGGCCTTGGTTCGGAAGGCTTCCAGCGCATCCCGTGCGGCCTCCAATCCGCCGAGTCCGTCGATCAAGGTCTTCAGTTCATATATCGCGAATACCGGCTTGCCGTCAATCCTGTAATACGACGGATGGCCGAAGTACTCGCTGACAACGCGATCGGTCGCTTGGTCGAAAGTGGCGCGATCCACCGCTCCGGGCCAGATGACCTCATGCTTATGCGACCGCTCGATGTCCCAGAGGGTCGAAGCGTCGTGGTTGGCCCACATGAGGTAGAAGCCCATCCGATCGTTGTTTGCCGCTCCCATGAAACCCCGGCGAAGGGCGTCCTCGAGAAACGGCTGGTTGTTGTACCAATACCAGTCGAAGATGAAGACGTTGACGCCATGGTCGGCAGCCGCCTCGATCTTCCTTGCCATCACCGATGGATCCGCTTCGTCCTCATATCCCCACAAGGGAACTCGAGGCTGGTTGTGGCCCGGGAAGCGCGGTACTGCCTTGCGAATCGTCTCCCATTCGCCCTGTCCCTCGGGCATGAACCTCCGCCACAGCGGTTCGTCATGGTATGCCGGCCAGTAGTAAGCCGCGATGTCGTAATTCCGGTTCATGTGTTCCTCACTCGTGTTCTCCTCAGCTCCGTTGCTCACCTTCATGGGGATCGTCCCCGTCACTTCTCTTGCTTGATACTGTTGAGACCAAGGCGCAGCGCCTCCGCGTTCCAGGCGGCTACCTCCACGCTGAGGTCTGAGATCGGCGACTTCAGTTCGCGCGATATCAGGTCCAGACCGGTCATGTCAGTTCGAACCAACCCCTCCACTGTGACCCGCTCACCCGGTCGCAGCCACATGTAGTTGTCTGACCAGATGGCGGAATGAGTGTCAGGCGTGATGGTCAGGCTCACCGGGTACGCAGGGCGTGTTCCGGCGTTCCGTACCTCGACAGTGACAATGGCTTCCCTCTCCGAGAGCACGCGCACGGCTCTGACGGAGGCAGCGAGCCTGGTGGGGACACGTTGTATCTGCGGTTTGAGCCAGGGGCCTTCCTTTGATAGTGCCCTGGCGTCTTCGTTGTGGACCCTGAAGTAGTACAACTGCCGGGAGAGCCGTTCACCACCCCTGGCCTGGAGAGTCAGCTCGAAGAAGTAGAATGCTCTGGGCGCATTGGGCGGCGCTTTCCACGAGATATCGGTCGCTGTGCTCGGAACTCCGCCTGACGGTATGCTCACGGCCCAGCTTCTCTCCAGTGCCGGCCGCATCCCCGGATCGAGGATCCTCGCAGTGATCCGCGCCCCTGTGACGCTTTTCCCTGTGCTGTTCACCGCGCATACAGACGCACGGAAGTCCCCGCCCTGAGCCATGCTGTACCAGCTCCCGACGAACATCTCTCCGGGTTTGGTCCAGTTCGTGCTGACCCTGGCCTGGATGTGAACAGGCTCGTGCGCGCGCTTCATCGTGTAGTATGCGACCTGCGGCTGCCCGAACCAGTCTATCACATGCCATGCCGATGTCGGCGCCTGGGGGTTGAAGCCCCAGAACGCCTGACCCCCGACCTCCGGGAACCTCGACCGCATCTGTTCCGCGGCGTAGGCATTGCAGTCAGCGCGGAACATCTGCTGAGCTTCTACGAAATCGGCAATCCCGGCTTCCGAGAGGTCTACGTACCACGAGGCAGGCGGCCAGTACACCGGGGTCAGCCAACTCCACTCCAGAAACTGCTCACGGAACAACGGGTGCGCATCGCCGAACTTCGTGAAGTCATAGCCGACGGGGTTCGAATCGAGTTCCCGTTCCGGCAGCACCCTCTTCAGTTGGGAGAAGTTCGTGAAGCCATAGGCATAGTGCCATTCGGCCGCAAACCCAAGCTCGGGCTGATCGTAGTGGGGGTAATGCCAGGACCCGCCGCCGGTGGATGACATGCGGAACGGTCTGTCGTCGTATGACGCAACGACGTCGCGAGCCACACCCAGGACCGCCATCATCTCATTGCGATACGGCACGTACTCGTTGCCTCCGCAGTAGAGAGCCAAGCACGGGTGCTGCCTCAATCTGAGCACGGTCTGGGTAAGCTGTTCACGCCATGTAGACAGAGGGATGTCGGTCCCGCGTCCTCCGGTCACGTGGATGTCCTGCCACACAAGAATCCCGCTCTCGTCACAGAGGTTGTAGAAGTGCTCGTCCTCGTAGAGCGCGTTCCCTCCATTCAGGCGGAACAGGTTGATGCCTGACATCCTTGCGGCTTTGACGTACCATTCCTGGCGCACCTGCTTGTGGGCGAACAACCCTTCTGCGGTGTGCCAGTTGGTACCGTTAGCGTAGAACGGAATCCCGTTCACTACAAAGAGGAAGCGATGGGACTCGTCGGAGAGCTTCATGGCGTCGTACACCAGCGGCTCCGAGACCGGGTCTGCGCCCCATACGCAACTCTCGCTCCTCGGAGAGCCAGGAGGCGATGGGTTGCGGCGGAGTTCCACAGTCCGGACGCCGAATCGCGTGGATATGCGGTCGTGCTCCGTGGCCTCGTTCATGAGAGTCAGTTCCAGGCGGTAGAGAGGCTGAGCGCCGAGCCCGTTTGGCCACCAGAGCCGGGGGCTCGGCAGCTCGATCCGCGTCTCCCAGAAGGAAGTGCCTGCCGCAACAGGCTGGTTGGTGACGACCTCCCACGCAGTCTTTCCGGTGGTCAGATCGGTGATCCGAGCGCGCACCGTTCCGTCGAAACGCTCACCTGAGTTCGCGATCATCGCCTGAGCCCAGAGCGTCGCCTTGCCCTTGCCGATCGATTCCGTTCGCACGTACGGGGCCTCGACGCAGGCCTTCCCTGTCGACACGAGGCGGACAGACTGCCACAGCCCGATGGTTCTGCACCTGTTGCCCCAGAGGTTCCAGCCGTTGAGCGCGAGCGGCTTCAAGGCAGGTCCGGTATCATGCATGAGGCGTACCAGGATCTCATGGTCCTTGCCGGGCGTGAGGCGATCCGATACACCGAACGTCGGCCCGCCGAACATGCCCTCGTGGTTCCCGAGGAACTCGCCGTCGAGCCAGACGGCCGCCAGGTAGTCGATGCCATCGAACCGGAGTCTGACCTGCCTGCCCGACCACTCTGTCGGGACATTGAACCGACGGCGGAGGTACCAATCGCTGTTCTGTATCCACTGAAGCTGCTGGTAGTTGTCCGCCCACCATGGACTAAGCGTCTTCCCGGCGAGGTAGAGCGCGTACTGGATGGTGTTGGGCATTTCCACCGTCGTCCACTGGTCGCGGGCCGGGACATCGGGCTTGATAGAGAAAGGCGTCTTCGCCTGGCTCAGTTCCCAGTCTCCATCCAACCGCAGTTCCTGCGAGTCGGATCTGTCCGCCATAGGGACCGATGTGTAGACCCTCGATCCGGCCGCCCGCCGTGTATGGATGGCGGCCATTTCGGGGCCGCTCTTGAGTATCGCGGCATAGCCTGCGATCAACCAGTCCCGAACACCGGCGTCCAATGGGGTCCAGCCTGTGTAGTGGATGACAGCGCCCTGGGAGATGCTCGCGGCGTACAGGCAGGAGTGGCCGAAGAGGTTGTCCACGTATGAGTACACCGGAACGGCGCTTTGATCGATCGACCGAGAGTAGCTGACCACGTGCTGACCGAGATTCGGCGACGGGATGCCGGCTTTCTCACCGGCCTCCGTCAGCCTCATCGTGCGGCCGTCCGAGCCTGGGTCGCCCACTATGCGCCAGGTGAGGCCCAGGAAGTCGCGCTGACCCTCACCCGCGCCGGTGCCGATAGCCCCGGTATTGACATCACGCCACTTGTAGTGCGATGCGCCCATCGGCATGATGTATATGCCGCCGGACCTGACATACTCGGTTATGGCCTTGGAGATCACGCCATTCAGGTTGCCCTCTTCAGGGTAACAGTGGTCCGTCGGGATCATTATCGCCCTGTAGGCCCTGAGCTTCCCGACATCTCGGAGTACATCGGCGCCGATGATCTCAGCCTGTACCCCATGCTTTCCGAAGAGTTCAGCAATGGTGTCGCTCTCCCAGTCTGCCTTCCACTCCCTGATGAAGTCATCGGTGAGGAGGAGACGGTGATCCACAATACCGATTCTGACCGTCGTGCCAATGGTCGAGCCGAAAGCGGCTCCAGTGCAGAATCCCAGCATCAACACTGCGGACACAAGCTTGCTCATTGAGCCTTGTCCTTCGGGGGCGCGGGAATCTTCTTCGACAGGTTGCCGGAGATGATCTTGTTCGCGCCCGGCTCGGAGTGATCGGTCATCGCCTCGAACGGTGAAGGCTGGAACATGTTGTTCGTGATGCTGAAGTTGTTGGCGCCTTTCTCGATCACCACTCCGGGCCCGTTGGCGTCCATGGTGCAAGCGCTGATCAGCACATTGTCGCCGCCTTCGATGCGCACCGCGGGCACGGTCGGCCAGCCATCGCCATTCTTGCCCAGCGAGCATCCCGTGACGGTGAGGCTGCCGCACTTCCGCGAGATGATCGCCGGCTCGCCGTTCGACCGCAGGTCCGATCCCGCAACCGTGATGCGTCCCGGACCATCGAGCCTGAGGCTGCAACCGTGCGACCACGAGCTGAGCCCGTTGATCACGAGTTCGGTGGCGTCCTCCACCACCACGCCCTGAGCACTGAAGTCGACGCAGCATCCGGTCATCTGGCCTCGGGTATTACCGTGCTTGTCCTTGACGAACAGGTATCCAACCTTGCAGTTGAAGGCAAAACAGTCGTCTATGCGTATTCCATCGTTTCTGCCAAACTTGAAGCCGATCGCTTCCTGCACCAGTTCTGGAACGGTATTCCAGACCTCGACATTCCTGAGCGTAGGAATGTCGAGCGTATGCGTGACGTACACCCCGCATTTCCAGGCCGAGATGATGAATATGTTCTCCAGGTTGAGCCGCCCTATGTTCGACTCACCGTCAGCCATAATGCCCTCATACGGGAAATGGATGGTCAGGTTGGTAAGGGATATGCCGCCACCGGACAAGAGGATCGTGGGACCAAACTTGCGCGGCCTCTCACCCTTATGATCGTACTCGAAGGTGAGGCCGTGAACGGATGCTCCCATCTTGGCCAGGATGCACGGGCCGTCAGTGAAATCAACCCGTATCATGGGAAGTGGCCGGTTGTCCGCCGGCCATCCGCCGTCCGACAGCCCGGAGAGTAGGGCGCCCTCGATTGTCAGCGTCTTTGTCACCCGGTACTCGCCCGCCGGGAGCACCACATTCCCGCCCCTCTTGAGCGAGGATGCCTCATCCAGCGCCTTCTGTATGGCAGCCGTGTCGTCGTGCTTGCCGTCACCGACAGCGCCGAATGCCTTGACATCGATGGCGCTGCCTGCTGCCCACGCGATCGTGGACAAGCAGAACGATAGCGCGACGATTATGGGGATACCTCTAACAGAGTTCACGTTTTCCTCCTCAGCTAGTCCACAATACCGTTGTCCTTCACGATGTGGCCGGCCTTCTTGTCATAGACGATCGGTTTGTCCGCGGAATGGCAGAGTATGTTGTCCTTGACGATCCACCTCAGGCACCCCGCGCCCAGGAACAGAGCGGATTTGTGTTTGGTCTGCGCCGAGTTCCAACTGAAGACCTGGTTCTGGCAGAAGGTCGTGTCCATAGCGCCATATGCCTCGACGGCATTGTACTTCCCAACGCTGAACTCACCGTTCGTATGGATCGTGTTCCCGGTGATGATGTTCAGGCGGCTCGGATCACCGCCCTTGGGGTCGCCGATGAGGATCCCCATCTCACGGCTCATCTCGAATCGATTGTTCTCGATGCGGTTGAAATACGACCCGGGTCCGAGACGGAGCGCCACCACGTTACTCCAGTGGTAGTTCATCGAATAGGTGCCCGCTCCGCTGTGGTCGAGCCAAGCTCCACTGCGCGGGGTGCGACCGGGACCGGTTCCGAACTGGTTGCCTGTGACATAGAAATCGCCGCTCTGAAAGCTGTACAACTGGTCGCCGAGGTTGTTGGTAAGCCAGCAGTTGCTGAGCGTGTTCGACGATATCGCCTCTTTGTCGGTACCCTCCCAACGCACGCCGCTCTCCGCGAACATGTTGATGTGACAGAGATCGATAGTATTCAGCCCGCCCCTGCGGATGATGATTCCCGAACCCTTCTTGGCCGTCGCTTCCCCTTCGACTGTCAGGTTGTGTACCCGGCAATAGGAGCCGCCGTCGAAGAGGATCGCGTCCCCATCCCCGCGCCTGTGGATCACCGTGCTCCAGCCGCTCCCCTCGATGTTGACCTGGCTCTTGTCACGAAAGACGAGGGTTTCGGTGATCTCATACTTTCCCGGTGCGAGAGTGATCATCCCGCCCTCAGCGTGCATCTCCTTCACCGCCGCGACCAACCCGGCGCTGTCGGAGACCTTCCACACTCGCGATTCCGCTGGGGGCTTCGGCGTTGTGTCGTTCGTGCTTTGCGCTGCCCACGTGCCGGGCGCGATGATGCAGCACGCGACTGCGATCGGTAATACCCTAAGTAGCCTCATAGTTCGTCCTCCCTACTGCCTCTCGAGCACGCGGTCTATCCGGCGGGCGGCCTCGGAGAGCGCGTAGTCGGTCGGCTTGATCTTGTTCAGGATCGCCTCCACCGAGGCGTCGCAGAACGGGAGCACCTGGTTGATCGCAGTCGACTGCGGGAGGTAGACGACATACGGGACTCCCTTGGCGAACTGGTACTGTACCGACATCTGCTTGAACTCCGCCGTCGCCAGGATGCTCTTCCTGATCGGCACCTGTCCGCCCTTCGCCCACGCGAGCGAGTGATCGGAGAGATACTTCATGAACTCCCACGACGCCTTCCGCCGCTCGGAGGATATCTTCGCCGGCATCGCAAGGAGGTGCGAGCCGCCCCAAACCGCCTTGACCGGCCCGAACTGCGGGCACGGAGCGCCGGCGAAGTGGAGGCCCTCCTGCTTCTCGGCGTCGGAGAGCATGTAGATCCCCTCGATCGCCATCGCCACCTTGCCGGTCCGGAATCCGAGCCATGCGTCCTGACCCTCGGGCGCGGGGCATATCTTGTGCTTGTAGATCAGATCGGTCATGACGCGGAATGCTTCCTTCGCATTCTCGCTCGTGAGGTCCGAATGCTTCACGTCCCGGGTCATCCAGCCCGAATCATACTGGGAGAGGAAGGTGTGCGCGTTCGTCCGCATCCATGTGAACGCGAACCCCCACTGCTCGGGCTTCCCGTCGCCGTTCGCGTCGATCGTCAGCTTCTTCCCGGCCTCGATGAACTCCGTCAGGTTCGTCGGCGGATGCCTGATCCCCGCCTTCTTGAATAACTCGGTGTTGTAGTACAAGCCGATCGGATGGCAGTCGAGCGGGAGCGCGTATTGATGGTCTTTCCATCGCGCGGATGCCCACGGACGCTCCATGAAGTCCTTCGGATCGAGGCCGCCGTCCGCCACCAGATCGTCAATGCGGCTGATCGCCTCGACGTTCGCGTACTCGGGCAGGCGGTCGGTGTGGAGGATGAAGACGTCCGGCGCGCCGCCGTACGCGAGTCCGAGCGTGACCTTGTCGTAATAGGTGTTCCAGGGGATGATCTGCATGCGGACTTGGATGTCTTTGTGCTCGGCGTTGAACTGCTTGACGATCGCCTCCATCGTCTTGCCGTCCGGGCCGGTGAACCCGTTCCAGAACTCGAGGGTGATCACGCCGGTGTTCGTCTGCTGGCGGTGAGTGCATCCGGTGATGAGGATGAGCAGGATCAGGGCGATCAGTTGTAGTTTGCGTGTGGGCACGGTAAGCTAAGGTATCGCAAACGAGACGGGAATGTCAATGCAAGCCCACTTCTGTCATTCTGAGCGCAGCGAAGAATCCGGCCGGGCCAGATTCTTCGCTGCGCTCAGAATGACAGATGCTCACTTGTCCGTTGTTTGCGTGTCCTTATCACTGGGTAACAGAGTAGGCGATGGGCAACATACCATGACACAAGGAGGTGCTCCATGAGGTTGGTACTTGTTCTACTGGCTCTGGCTCTCGTCACCGGCTTCCTGATCCTCTCACTCTGCGGGATCTCGATCGCCAACGGGATGTATGCGAACGGCCTGCTCCCGGCGGTCCCCGTTCCCGCCAACAACCCGATGACCGATGCCAAGGTCAGGCTCGGGGCGCAGTTGTACTTCGAAGGCAGGCTCTCGTCGGATGGGACGATCAGTTGCGCGAGCTGCCACGATCCCAAGAAGGCGTGGGCCGACGCCGGTCCCGTGTCTGAGGGTGTCGGTCACCAGAAGGGCGGGCGCAACTCGCCTTCGATCATCGACTCCGCCTACATCGTGCCCCAGTTTTGGGATGGGCGCGCTCTGCACCTCGAAAAGCAGGCGGTCGGCCCGGTCCAGAACCCGATCGAGATGGACCTGACCGAGGCGCAGCTCAACTTTCGCCTGAACCACATCCCCGGCTACGTCACTCAGTTCCAGGAGGTCTTCGGCGCTGAGCCGAACATCGACCTGATGGCGAAGGCGATCGCGGCGTTCGAGCGGACGGTCGTCACGGGCGACTCGCCATACGATATGTACCTGAGGGGCGACCGAACGGCGCTGAGCGAGTCGGCGATGCATGGCATGGAGATCTTCAGCGGGAAGGGACACTGCAACGTCTGTCACAGCGGCCCGGCGTTCAGCGATTCCCAGTTCCACAATCTGGGCGTCGGTTATTCGAAGGGCAAGCACGCGGACGTCGGCCGGTACAATGTGACGAAGGATCCGAAAGACATGGGCGCGTTCCTGACCCAACGGCTGAGGAACATCGCACAGACTCCGCCTTACATGCACGACGGCTCCGAGCCGACTCTGGAGAGTGTCGTGGAGTTGTACAACCGGGGCGGGGTTCGCAACCCGAATCTCGACCATGTGATGTTCCCGCTCAATCTTACGAAGATGGAGAAGATGGACCTGGTCGCATTCCTGGAAGCGTTGACCGGTCCGTACCCCATGACCGAGCCGCCCATGCTGCCGAATCCGGAGATCACCGCGGAACAACTGAGCAGCATGATGAAGGAGGAAGCCAAATGAGCAGACTGCGCTGGCTAACGCTTCTTACGATTTCCATGGGACTCACCATTCTCTGCCAGAGTCCGTCTCAGGCCATACCCGCTTTCGCGCGGAAGTATGGCTTCATGTGCGGCATGTGCCACGTGGCATGGCCGCGTCTGAACGACTTCGGGCAGAAGTACCGCATGAATGGCTACAGGATACCCGGCCAGGAGAACACCGAGAAGACCGTCCTCGACATGGCCGGCATACCCCTCTCTCTGCGGACTCAGGCCGGCTACACCAGCGATAAGTTCTCGCCCAACGGAGCGGAGGGTGAGACCAGTCAGTTCCAGCTCAACGGGCTCGACGTGCTCGGCGGCGGACTCCTCGGCGAGAATGCAGGCTTCTTCCTCGCGTATCTGCCTCAGATCAACGGGAGCAACGGCGTAGAGCCCCAGGACGCGACACTCGAGCAGGCGAACGTGATCTTCAGCGGTTTGAGATCGACGTGGTTGAACGCGAGGATCGGCAAGTTCGAGGGGCAGTACGTGGCATTCTCCGCCCTGCGCTCGATGACGATCTCGCCCTATGAGATCTATGAGTTCGACGGCTCTCCAGGCGTCTCGGCGGCGGGAACGCGGGGGTCGCTGAACTCGTTCTCGCTGGCCGGTACGGCTACCGGAGTGGAAGTGACCGGCTGGGGTCGGAGTCCTCTGCAGTACGCGCTCGGCGTCGTCAACGGCTCGGACAGCAACACGTCGGAGGACGGGCCTTCGGACGTCTATCTGCGAGGGGCGTATGTCATCGGCGATGGATTCGGTCAGACCGCCGGGACGAGGATCGGCGCGCTGGCATACTTCGGGCAGGCCAGGCCGACAACCGGCGGCGGGCGGGAGTCATTCCACCGTTACGGGCTCGATGCGACCCTGAACTTCAGCGAGTACAACGTCGACTTCCAATACATAACAGGCCGGGACGACGGCGCGTTCAACGATGCCGCTCCGGGGGATGAGTACAAGTTCTCCGGCGGGTTCCTGCAGTTCAACCACTTCGCGATGGAGTCCGCGCAGTTCGCGCGCCTCGACTGGGTGAACACGCCGTCCGCCGACAACCACGACATCCGTCGGTTCACGATCGGCTGGCGTCAACATCTGGCGCATCCGCTGATGCTCCAGGTCGAGTATTCCCATCGGAACGTGGACAACGGCGCTGCTCCCGGCCGTGATCTGACCGAGAACTTCGTCGCCGCCCGTGTGGACTGGGCGTTCTGATCGTTTCTGAGCAGGAGGGATCATCGGCTCAACTTCCGACGATCTCGCCGATGTCCTCCTGCTTTCTGACCCTGAGAAGCCGGATGACATGGCCGTCGGAGTCCTTCTCACAGGAACTGATGCCCGTGACCTTGACGAACCCCGTGGACGGGAAGGTGTATCCCGCCGCCAGGACCTTCAATCCCCGATGGCCCGATCCGTCGTCGAGCGCCGAGCCGTCATCGACGTAGAAGAACCCGTCGCCCGCGAACGTCACGCTCCCGAACGTCGTCACCAGCAGCCCGATGTTGTTCGTTCCCACGCCGTCCATGATCCCCGGCGTGTAGAGGTTGAGGCTCGCGCCGCCGAGTACGCCGTTCCGCAGGAGAAGCGATTCCAGGGGTAGGGGAGTCCCGGTCTCCCCCATGATTGCCTCATCGAGAGTTCTCTCGCCGTCGACGGTCAGCAGCTTGCCGGTCACCGTCATCCTCGACCCGAGAACCGAAGTCGTGGCGGCATTGACCCTGATCGCCGAACTCCGGTCGAACTCCTGCACCCACGACACCGAGCCGATCTTCGCTGAGAGGATCTTGTCCGTGATACGAACCACGCGCCCGTCGGCATATCCTTTGGCCGCTGAGACCGTGAGCGGCGTCTCGATGATGGTGATCGTCGGGGATACCGCGAGGCTCGCGTTCAACGAAGTGTCCCTGGCATAGATCGGGAAGGCGCAGGTCTCGGGGACAGGCACGTTGTTCCAGGTCGCAACCCCTCCGGAATATGTGCTGGGAGTGAGCGCAGGGCGAACCTCCGCCAGATCGAAGTTCCCGCCGCCTCCGAGTCCGCTGCAACTCCAACTCAGCTTCAGCGCTATCGTCAACTGCGAAGTCGTGGGCGTGACGATGGCATAGAGCCTCTTCCACCCGCTGGTGTTGCTCGTCGTGGAGGCAATCGTCGTGCACTGCCCATCGCCGGTCGCCGTCCCGTTCTTCCACTGGAGGAACGCACTGCAGGCGTTCGGGCTCCCCTGTGTATTGACCCACACCGACAGGAAGTACTTGGTCAGAGCGTTCACGCTCACGACCTGACGAAGCTCGGGGGTCTTGATGCCGCTGTCGTAGCCGCATGATGTGCCGACCCAGTGCGCGCCGTCTTTGGCCGTGACCGGATTGGGATACGTGCCATCCTGAGCGTATGGCGGACTGCTCGCGTTGATCCAACCGCTGAGGCCCGACTCGAAGCTGGGATTCGCGAGCAGATTGGCCGTCTTCACCAGTGCGATGGCGTTCATCGCGATCGCCACGTTGTCGGTCACGTTGGCGGTCATGGTGACGGTCCCGCCGGGGAGTACCCACGTCGGCGTCGGGACGATATTGGCGATCGTAGGGGGAGTCGTGTCCTGAATGGCCAGGGTGAAGTTCGCGCTGGTCGTGTTCCCCTCGGTCACGCTGACCGGAGAACTCGACGGCGCATAACCGGTCTTCGATGCCGTCACGGTATACGACCCGACGTTCACGCCCGGCAGCGAGTAGTTGCCGCTCGGGTCGGTATTCGTCGTGTATCCGCCGATGTTGGTGGAGACGGTCGCCCCATCGATCGCCGCGCCGCCGGTCACCTTGACCCAGCCGCTGATCGTGCCGGTCGGGGTCGCCCATGTGGACTTCATGTAGTCGGAGACCGTGGCGCTGTTGATCGTCTCGAAGTTCGCCCAGTATGGAGAGCCCTGCGCGAAGACGAACACCGCGACGACATTGGGACTGCATCCGGCCCGATAAGCCGCCATCTGGGTGACGTATGCCGACGCCGTCAGCTTGCCGTTCTCGAGCCAGCCGGAACGACAGAGCGGGTCGTCGCATTCCACGGACGGGTTGCACACGTGATCCGATCCGAACTCGCCGATCGAACCACGGCTTGCTGCCGAGGAGCGCCGGATGCTGGCCGATCGCGATGTCCCGGTGACGGAATGTGAGCCATGGTGACATGCAGTTCACGTCGAAGTCGAAGTACTCGTGGGTCTCGATCGCGTCCGCGCTCGCGGCGGCATCGGCGACCTCCGGCTCATCCCACACCGCCGAGTCCGGCCAGCCGACGCCGTATGATCCGTACACGACCATGCCGGTGAATCCGAGCGCATGAAGCCTGTCGTGGTAGGATCGGAACTGCGCGGAGGTGTGGCGATTGGCGACGCTTCCGTACCAGGGGAACTCGTTGCGGTAACCGATCGCGGCGGGCTTCACCGCGAGCCCCGATATCTTCGCCCACACGGCATCGGCGTATTGAGTGCCGGTCACGTTGGTGGGAAGGTCGCCGTCATCCGTGCCGATGGAGGTATCGTAGGGGCGGTAGAAGACCTGAGCGCCGCACGCCTGGGCGGTAGGGATATCGCCTGAGAAGAGGACCTTGATCCACGGCGCGCCGTTCGCCCACGCCTGAACTCCGCCGCCCCATCCGAGAACGTGCGGGCACAACGGCGGCGCTGCCTGCGAGGGAATCGCCGCAAGGAGAACCAACAGGAGGATTGCCGGCCGGATATACGTCATCGTTGCGAACCGGGGCTTTGTCATACTTGTAAACCGTGGAAACGCACACTGAGGCAGGGAAGCGCTGTTCTTATCCTCTATAAGAATAGCAGAAAATGCCCGTCGCGTCAAGTCCGAGTGAGCCTGTGAGGGTGGCGAGAACGAACCGTCAGGACTGACGTTGTGGGATCCCCAGCCCTCCCCGCAACGGGAGGGCTGGGGAGTGTTTCCCCAAAGAAAAGAGCGGAGCACCCATGCGCCCCGCCCCATTCTGACTTCTGACTGGAGTCGCCACCCCCGGATTGGGATTGGAGACAGGAGCTAAGCACAATCGGGATCGAGAGCCCATGAGCGGTAGTGGGGTGAATGTCGGCAAGGTGCAAAGATAACCGGTGAATACACAGGGACAGCTGTCGATGCTGGTGACCGCCAACTACTTCGCCGACCCGACGAACCGCTGGCAGGAGCTGTTCTTCCCGCACATCAGGGGGATTTGGGAGTCGTCCTGAATGTGAGCTACATCGGAATGGGCCCATCCGTATTGCGCCAAAGTTGCTGACAAGAACATTTTCGCGCTGTGCAGGAACTATCTGGACTCAGATGGAAAGAACAGATGGCCTCTTGACAGCATTGCTCTTCTGCAGCCAAGCTCGGGAGGGCTATCAGCCGGATTCTCCGGTTTCATCGTGGCTTTGGCTGGATAGGGCTGCCGGCGCTTTCGGACTACATAGGGAGTGGCTGGGACGCGGCACGGATAGTGACCACTCTTATCGCCAGTGCTGCCAATCGGTCTGCCGCAGGAGTATTGCCTGCCAACTCAGAGTCAAGGAGGAAGTATCTTGCTTTACCGGACGTTCATACTCATCTGCATCGCTCTACTGCTCGTCTGTGGGATGACCTCCGCAGCTAACAACGGTAGTAGCGCCGAAGAACCTCTGTTGCCTGACGGCTGTGTCAAGTATGTAGAGATGGATGCCGTCATCAAGAATGGCAAGATCAAGAAGTCGCACGTGAAAAGCTCCAGGGATGGCGGAATTGGCTTGCAGGCAATGCTGAACTGGACACACGTCTGCCCATCTACGGGCGACCCGAAGGGCATCGCCCTTTGCGTGGACTTCAGCAACAGGCCTGGGACGCAGACGATACAACATTTCAACGACCTGTTCTTCGGCACCGCGCCCGGCGGAAGCCTTACCGAGTTCTTCCTCGAAGCATCCTACGGCCTGATGGACCTCGACGGTGCAGCGCAGGGCTGGTATCGCATGCCGGAGACCTTCTCCGTATATGAGTCGAGACCGGACAGTCTTGCATCCATGATCGTCGATGCGGTAGCTGCGGCCGACGCGGCCGGCACTGACTTCAGCCAGTTCGACAGCGACAGTGACGGATACGTCGACGCGCTCATCATACCTATCAGTGTGAGCGCGGGATGGCGTGGTTTTGCCAATCACCTCGATCCGGGAATCCTGGTAGACGGCGTCAGAATCGGCAACGTCCAGTTTCTGCCAGAGGATAAACCTGCCGTCACATTTGCCCATGAGTTGGGTCACCAGATGGGCTTGCCGGATCTCTATGCGGCTAATCCATATCCCGGCAACTGCGCCTATATCGGTGTCTGGTCTCTGATGAGTACGGTGTCCCTTCACGGTCATTTCTCACACCCGGACGCCTGGTGCAAGGTGCAACTGGGATGGATATCGCCGAGCATACCCAGCACGAATCTGACCGCTGTGACCGTACCACCCGTGGAGACCGATCCCGTCGCATACAAGCTATGGAACAACGGAAACACCTCGGGCGAGTACTTCCTGGTGGAAAACCGCCAGAAGGTTGGTTTCGACACCCAGCTTCCCGGCAGTGGCCTGCTGATCTACCATGTGCTGTCAGACACGGTCAACGTGCATCAGTTCATGCATGTGGAGGAAGCCGACGGCAGGTTTGACCTTACGAAATACTACTCTCCGGATGGGGATGGCAGTGACCCATGGCCCGGCAGTCTGGGGAAGACCAGCTTCGACCCCGTATCAGATCCGAACAGCCTGGCTTGGGGACAATATCATTCCTCTCTAGTCCACTTGAGCGCGATACATACCTCAGGATCGAACGTGATCGCGGACATATCGGTTACGCTCGATGCCGGCACAGTCCGACCCTACGGAATGGACGTTACTCCTGAAGGGAACGCGCAGCCCGGTACATCGGCGCCCATGGAGGACCTGTGTCTACAGACGACCGGGTCGGTGACAATCACAGGTATGGCCATCGAGCGGACGGGGACGGCGACCGATGCCGACGTTCCATCCGTGGATGTATACGATGACGCGGACCGCGACCGAATCCTGGATGAGGGAGAGACCCTTATCGCATCGTCCAACTTCGCGAACGGGGTTGCATCCATAACAGGCCTGTCATACAGCATAACTGGCGGTGGCTGCAGGCATATGCTCGCGGTCTACAACATATCCGCGACGGCGGTGGTCGGCCGCACTCTCGGGCTGCGGATCGCATCCGGCTCCAGCATCACTGTTGGAGGTACGGAGACAGTGGACGACTTGCTGATGCCGATCCAGTCGCGGAACTTGATTGTGTCGTGGGCGTTCACGGAGGTAGGATGGCCGATCGAGCACTTGATGAATATGCACGGCATCTCGCCCATAATCGCGGACGTGAACGCCAACGGGTTTGACGATGAGATCGCCTACACGTGGATCGACCCGCCGAGTATCGTTTCGCCGTGGGCAGACTGGAGGATACGCGTCAAGAGCGGCGTAGACGGCTCCTCCACTATACTTGATCTGTATCTGAGCGACATCGAGATCACGCATCCCTTGGTAGCAGGGGATGTCGACGGCAACGGTCGTGCGGAGATTATCGCGGTCGATGTAGGGGGCAAGCTGTATATCTGGAACGGCCGGGGTCAAATGATGCCGGGCTGGCCGCAGTCGGTCTTCGCTCGGGACCTGGCCCTCGCGGACCTGGATGGGGATGGCGCCAACGAGATTGTGGCCGGGGCCAATGAGATAGATGAGATGTATGGGACACCCATTGCCGACTCCGGCCGGGTATCCGTATACAGAGGCAACGGAAAGTTGCTCTGGCGCCGGCATACGGGGGGCACAATGCTCGCGCCCGTTGTAGGCGATATAGATGCCGACGGTGATCCGGAGGTAGTCGCCGTCAGCCAGGAGGGCAAGGTATTTGCCTGGAATCACGACGGATCCGCCGTGGACTCCAGAGTATGGCCTATGCAACTGGGATCGCCCGCTTGCGCTCCCATTCTTGCTGATCTCGATGGCGACGGTTCTCCGGAGATCATCATGGCTGCAGGCGGCGAGGTCCATGCACTCCGGGCCGACGGCTGGTCACCGGCGGGCACTTCATGGCCCGCCACGGTGTCTGGGTCCGGGATCTCCGGTCTCGCCGCAGGTGAAGTCAGTGAAGAAGCTATGCAGATAGCAGCCACGGCGTCCGATGGTACCGTGTACTTGTTCGGTGCAGATGGCACTCTTGCCGACGGCGATTGGCCCAATACTTTGGGCGGCGGTGTACAGGGCAGCCCGATCATTGTGGACATCGATCAGGACGGGCTCGGTGAGATACTGGTAGCGGCTGGGGACAAGATGCTCTATGGTCTGGACGGCGATGGGAGCGTCAGCCCTGGTTGGCAGTTTCCGCTAAGTAGTGATCCGGGCAGCTCCACCCCATCGGCGGGAGATGTGGATGGCGACGGACAGATCGAGGTGCTGTTGTCGGATAACGGGCGCACGACGTATCGCTGGGAAATCCGCAGACCCTATGCCAATGAGGCGCTGATATGGCCGACGCTCCAGCAGAGTGCGAGCCATGCTGGTATCGGTCCGGGCGGAAGTGGCCCGGCGGTCGCCAATGCCTACCACACGGACGGCACGCACGTCAACGTGTGGTTCGACGAGCACGTGGATGAGGCATCTGCAGAGAACCCGGGCAACTACGCCATCGATAACGGCGTGACTGTCCAGAGTGCCACGGCCTCCGAGCAGTCTGCCCGAACAGTCGTCACGCTCACTACGTCATCGCTGCCCAATAACCTGCCGATCACCGTGACGGTAACAGGTGTATCCGATCTCTGGGGCAATCTCATGAGTACCAACAACCAGGCCTCGTTCCGCACCGGTCCGCTTCAGTTGACCGGTTCGAGTATTATCGAGGGGATCCAATCGGAAGTGTTCTTCAACCGGCCTCTTCTGAGCGCGGACGGGAGCAACTTCTGGTACGACGGATGGCAGCAGTGCGCAGGCATATCAGCCAACTTTGGCGATGAGACGGTTGTATTACTGACGGGCCCGCCGCTGTATAGAGATGTCTGGGTGACCGGCATTCAGGGCCTGGCAGGCGGCACAGTGGAGGCAGGGGCCTTCATTGTACCCAGACCTCGTGTGCTTGGTGCAGCCTGGGTTGACAGTGACAGTGTGGACGTCGCATTCGATCCGGCTGAGAATTCCCTCTCCCAGGCGAGCGTTCTGGAACCCAGCAGCTACTTCATCAACGATGGTCTGCCGGTGACCGCCTGCACACTTGTGGACGAGTACGGGCCGGTTGTGAGACTCACGACTGGTGTACAGGCTCCGAATCGAAGCTATGTGCTCGGAGTGCCTGGTGCGAGAGGCACGAGTGGGTGTCGATCCTTCGGCGATTGGGTACTGACCTCGTTCAGTACGCCGAGCATGAGCAGCAACGCTGCTTCACTGGAGTTCGAGCGATCCTACATACGCCTGCAGGCGAACGGGACGGATAGCGCCACCCTGAAGGTGGTGCTGAAGGATGTGTACGGGAACCCGGCTGTTACCGCCAATAATCCCGTCACTATCGCCATTACGCAGGGGCAGAACAGCGCCGTCTTGTCGCAGACCACTCCTATCACACCTCAGAATGGCGTTGTGACTGTCACGTGCACGGCGACAACCGTGCCGGGTGCGATCGAAGTAACGGCCATGAGCACCGGTCTGCAGACGGTTACTCTGCACGGATACGTGACCGGACCTGTTACGGAGGGCTGGCCCTCATTCCTCGGCTTCGATTCTGTCTATTCGTCTCCGGCCATCGCCGATATCGATGGTGACGGTTCAACTGAGGCGGTCGTCGGCACCCGGGACGGCAGGCTTCTCAGCATCGAGGCTGATGGAACCGTGCTGGAGATCAAGTCCGGTCTGTGCAGCATCAGCTACGCTCCGGCAATTGCCAACATGGACTCGGACCCGCAGCCGGAGATCGTGGTTGCCACCGACAGTGACGCCGGCGGGGGGCAGGTCTGGGTCCTGGACTATGATGGTACTGTGCTTCCCGGCTGGCCGCAGGGAGATGGAGAGCCTACGACCGTTGAGGCCAGCTCGTCACCGGCAGTCGCTGATATCGATGGAGACGGGTCTCTGGAGATCATCGTAGGGTCCTCCACGATGCAGGTATGGGCATACAACCATGATGGAACAGTGGCGGCAGGTTGGCCACAGAATGCCATGGACCCGGTATGCGCTACTCCGGCCATCGGTGACATCGATGGCGATGGCGACCTGGAGGTTGTGGCCGGTGATTACACAGGGTACATCTGGGCATGGAATGGTGATGGGAGTCCTGTCTCCACATGGCCGTCCGAGCCGCAGTTCGGGCTCGGTTACGCCCTCAGCAGCCCGGCTCTGGCCAACCTCGATGACGATGGCAAGATGGAGATCGTCGTCGGTACCTGCCGGCCTGACCACACAGGCTACCTCCTTGCCCTGAACGAAGATGCTTCCTACCTGAGCGGCTGGCCCATCACCATGAACACCGGGGTATGTACTTCGCCGGCGATCGGTGACCTCGATGGAGACGGCCTGCTGGACATCGTGGTGGCCGGCATGAACGGCCGAGTGTACGCCGTCACTCCATCCGCTGTTCCAGTGACAGGTTGGTCCGCTCCGTATCTGGGAGCTGCTACTCCCTATGATGGTACCTACAGGCAGTCATCACCGGTTCTCGCGGACGTAGACGGCGATACCTCGCTCAAGGTTCTGATCGGATGTCAGGATGGCAAGCTCTATGCGTTCAACTCCAACAGTTCTCTCGTAGCCGGATGGCCCAAGGCGACCGGAGGACCCATGACGTCGACCCCGGCTATCGGCAACCTGGATGGCGACAACTACTGGGACGCGGTTGTCGGATCCGGTGACGGCGGCATCCACAGGTGGGAGATCGGCCCGGCCGACACCGCATCCACTCCCGCATCCCTATTCCCGTGGACGACGTTCCACGGGGATAACCAGCGCACGGGCGCATTCTGGCATACCGTGGCCAGTCTGCCCAGAATCGGTGACTTGGCCGACTGTGCGGATGGAACCAGGGTGCGTCTTGCCGGCTGCACGGTGAGTCGAGCTTTCGACGCCGATCACGTGTTCTACGTCGAATCAGCGGATCGTTCGTCCGGGGTCAGGGTCGCGCCGAAGCCCTGGATGCCTCTGCCTGCACAGGGAGATCAGGTTGACGTCGTTGGCATCCTTCACACCGGCAGCGGAGTAGAACGGTATGTCGAGGTGCTGTCAATCATGACCACGACGAGTGCCAATGCCATTCCCGAGTCTCTGGGAATGAGGAACAACTGGCTGGGCGGAATCAGCTATGGAACTGCATCCGGTATTGCCCAACCCAATCCCCCGAATGGGCCCTGCGATCTCTATAACATCGGCCTGCTGGTAAACACCTGGGGTGTCGTCACCGCTGTGGAGGACGATTATTTCTACATCGACGATGGCGCTGAGTTGCAGGATGGGAGTAGCAACGTAGGCGTCTGTGCGAGGTGCTATGGGTTCGCTCCCCCGTACGACGTCGGCGACTACGTTCATGTGATCGGCATCAGTTCCATGAGTGGGGGGCATCCGCAGCTCCTGGTCAGCAGCATAGCGGATGTGGATGTGCTCTCAGGCACTGTTGTCCAACTCCAGGTATCTCCAGGGTCTATGCTGATCGGGCTGAATCGGGCGACTATAGACCCGGATCCGTCGAGTGTCTTCTCAAGCATTGATAACTGGTCACTGGACGGGAATCTCGTCCGCCGGGATGCATGCACGGGATTGGACGTGTACTATGACGCGGAGATGCCTGACGGCTTCGGCTCTGTGCTCATTGGAGAAGGTTACTGGCTGCTCAACCTGGCACAATCGGATACCATTGAGTACCAGGGTGTAGACGTATCTGATTCCGATCACTGGCTTAGTCTTCCCAAGACTGGATGGTCGATAGTCTCGCATCCATTCGCCTACAACGTACCTTGGGCAAGCTACCTGGTTACCAACGGGAAAGAAACCAAGACATTGACGGCGGCTTCTGGTTACGGGGCAGGTTGGCTGAACTCCTACGGGTACTTCTGGTGCGAGCAGGGAATCTGTGATTTCGGTTTGGAGGAGGATTGGGCGTCAGTCCAAGAGTGGTACCCGGGACACGGCTACTGGGTCGAGACTTATGTTGACGGGCTGGCTCTGATCGCGCCGAGAGTCGATCCATAGGCCTGGACCAGGAGTGGATGGGCTAGACCGAATGCGGGCAGAGGCACAGCGGAGTTGCCTCTGCCCTTTGTTATGTGCTGGGAGTCAGCGTTACATTGGAGTTCAGACCTCCTGCCTGTCGGGACGCCGCCCGTCGCCTTGCGAGAAGCCCGATAGCGAATGGGGGTATGCCGGGGGATGATTGCACGGCGGGCGTGTCGAATCTATCCGTGCGATGCGCTCTGCCACTGACACAGCCGCCGAGGGGGACGCGAGGAGAGATGGGGGGAGGAGAGACGCCGGGAGGATGCCACGGTCTGTCGCTCAGGGGCGTGATCGTCGGGCTCGTCATGGTGGTCGTGATATGCCTGCTGGTCTCCTACGCCGAACTGGTCACCGCCGTCATCCTCGTCGGCTCGCAGCAGATGCCGCCCGCGGTCGTCGCCGTGTTCATGGTGATCGTGCTGATGAACGCGGGATTGAGCCGCCTGAAGAGGAGCCTCGGTCTCAGTCCCGCCGACCTCGTGACGGTCTACTGCATGATGCTGATCGCCGCCATGATCTCCGCCAGGGGGATCGTCGAGAAGCTGCTGACGATGCTGGTGACCGCCAACTACTTCGCCGACCCGACGAACCGCTGGCAGGAGCTGTTCTTCCCGCACATCAAGAAGTGGCTGGTCGCGTTCGATCCCGCCGGCGATCCGAAGCAGTTCGTGGCCACGCGCTTCTTCGAGGGACTCAGGGCGGGGGAGCATATCCCATGGGGCTTGTGGATCGTCCCGCTCGCGGCGTGGGGAGCGCTCTGCCTGATGGTGCTCTTCGCATTCCTCTGTCTCGCCTCGATCCTCAGGCGGCAGTGGGTCGATAACGAGAAGCTCCCGTTCCCGCTCGTCCAGCCGTCGCTCGAACTGATCCGCGACTCGGTCACCGGCGGCTCGGTTCTGCGCAACAAGCCGCTCTGGATCGGGTTCAGCCTGCCGGTCGTGGTGTACGCGATCAACGGACTGCACAACTGGTATCCCAACCTCCCGATGATGCCGGTCGCGCAGAGCCTCGACTTCTTCACGAGCCCGCCCTGGAACGCCTGGGGTGGGGCGCGGATGTACTTCTCCTTCGCGGCGATCGGGTTCTGCTTCCTGCTGCCGATGGAGATGCTCTTCTCGCTCTGGTTCTTCTACATGTTCTCGAAGCTGCAGGCGGTCATCGCGACGTCGTTCGGCATGGAGATGCAGGGCATGCCGATGTATCCGTGTAGCCAGATGATCGGCTATCAGACCGCGGGCGCATACATCGTGCTGGCGATCTACATGCTCTACACCGCGCGTCCGCACCTCAAGCGAGTCCTCCGCGCCGCGATGGGCAGGGAGCAGGTCGATGACTCGCGGGAACTGATGCCGTGTCGGACGGCGGTCTGGGGGCTCGCGCTCTCCTTCGTGCTGATCGTGGCGTGGTGCTGTCTCGCGGGGATGTCGCTCTGGGTCGCGGTCGGGCTGATGGGCATCTTCATCTTCGTGGTGGCGCTCGTGATGACCCGAGCCACCGCCGAGGCGGGCCTATTCATGACGGAGGTGTCGTGGCGGCCGATCGACCTCTATCGGATGTTCGCGCCGGTCAGCGCGCTCGGTCCGGCGAACATCACGATGCTCACGTTCATGGACGCGGGCTTCATGCGCGATCAGCGGGGACTCGTGCTGACCGGGATCATGGACGCGCTCAAGATGACGGACAGCGCGAAGATCCGCAGCCGATCGTTCCTTCCCGGCCTGATCGCGGCGATCGTTCTGGCGCTCCTGGTGGCGGGCGCGGCACACGTCTGGCTGCCATACAAGTTCGCGGGGCTGACGATGTACTGGTATCCGTATCGCGGGAACAACCTGTGGGCGATGTGGGACTACCAGGGGCACATCACCGGGATGACGCGCGATCTGGGACGGCAGGCGTCGGCGTTCTTCGGGGTCGGGGTGGTGGTCACGATCCTGCTCTCGTACATGCGGGCGGCGTTCTACTGGTGGCCGCTTCATCCACTCGGGTACGCGCTCTGCGGCTCGTGGAGCATGGTCGTCCTGTGGTTCTCATGCGCGTTCGTATGGATCGTGAAGGGCTTCCTGTTGCGCTACGGGGGGATGCGCATGTATATTAGGGCGAGGCCGGTGTTCATCGGGATGATGCTCGGGGAGTTCTTCATGGCGGCGCTCTGGACGCTCATCAGCGCGACGACCGGCGCGCCCGTCCCGGAGTTCCCCTGGCCGTAAAAAGTAGGGAACGTGCCGCCGTGCCGTTCCGCAGCCAAGATGTCCCCCTTACGAAGGGGGACCGGCCTCTGGGCCGAGGGGGTTTCCGCGTGTGGGTGCGCATACAAACCTCCCCCGGCCTGCTGGCCGGCCCCTCCTTCGTAAGGAGGGGCGCAGACGGCTTCCGGGCCGAGGGGGTTGCCGCGCGCGGGTCCACGAAACGGAACCGCCAAGACGCCAAGGACGCCAAGCGAACCTCCCCCGGCCTGCTGGCCGGCCCCTCCTTCGTAAGGAGGGGCGCAGACGGCCTGCTGGCCGAGGAGGTTTCAACATGCGACAGATCGACTACAAGACATATCTCGACAAAGTGTACGGATGCTGGATCGGCAAGTGCGTCGCCGGCACGATCGGCGCTCCCTATGAAGGCGCGAAGGAGCTGTTCGACTTCGAGTACGACCCGAAGCTGATCGAGAAGATGCTCCCGAACGACGACCTCGACCTCCAGGTGCTCTGGCTGTCCGTCTTGGAAGAGAAAGGGATCGCCTTCACCTCCGACGACCTCGCCGATGCGTTCCTCAACAGGTGCAAGTACGCGCCCGGGGAGTACGCCTTCTTCAAGAAGAACTATGCCAGAGGCATCCATCCGCCGCTGAGTGGCGCGTACAACAACCGCTACTACATCGAGGGAATGGGCTGCCCGATCCGCTCCGAGGTATGGGCCTGCATCGCTCCCGGCAACCCGCAACTCGCCGCCGAACTCGCGGCGAAGGACGGGGTGCTCGATCACGCGGGGAACTCGGTCTACGCCGAGCAGTTCCTCGCCGCACTCGAGGCCGCCGCGTTCTTCGAGAGCGACATCGGGAAGCTCGTCGAGATCGGACTCAGTGTGATCCCCGAGGACTCGAAGATCGCCGGCCTGATCCGCGACGTCCGCGACTGGTGCCAGCTTGTGGGAGACGACTCGGGAGCGACTGTAGGGGCGTGCCTTGTGCCGCCTGTGACCGTCGACCAGGCGGCACAAGGCACGCCCCTACAGTCGCCTGTGACCGTCGACCAGGCGGCACAAGGCACGCCCCTACAGTCGCCTGCCGTAAGTGAGGACACCGGCGCTCCGGACTGGCGGTATGTCCGAAGCCAAATCCTGCGGAAGTACGGCCATCCGGACTGCACGAACATGTACCAGAACATGGGGATCACGCTCCTGGCGCTCTTCCTGGGAAGGGACTTCCTCGACACGACCATGATGGCGCTCAACTGCGGGTTCGACACCGACTGCACCTGCGCGACCGCCGGCTCGGTGCTCGGCATCATCCAGGGCGCGGAGTACCTGAGCACGACGCACGAGTTCCCCGAGCAGCGCTTCAAGCTCGGAGTCGATGCGCCTCGCCGATCCGACCGCGTCCTCGATCTGGCCGAGGATACGTGCCTGATGGGCCTCCATTTCGCCGAGTACTTGAACAGGGATGTGGCGATCATTGACGCGCCGAAGCCGCCTCAAATCGAGCGGCCGGAGTACGAAACGGTCAAGGTCTCGATCGATTACCAGGGAGTCCCGGCGATGGGCATCGGTGAGACGCGAAAGATCAAGATTCTGTTTGACAACGAGCGCGTCAGCCCAGTCGGGATAGCGGTCTCCCTGACCGTCCCTGATGGCTGGGACGTATCCCCGACCTCCGCCGATCTGCTTCTCGATCCCGGCGTCAACTCCTGGGAGATCGAGGTGACCGTTCCGGCGGATATTCCGGTGCTGGATGAGCGGAACATGTTCGAGTTGGGATTCGATTCTTCCGCCGAGAGACCGGAAACCCCTCCCCAGCCCTCCCCGCAACGGAGAGGGAATCGCACTCTCTGCCCCCTCTCCGTTGCGGGGAGGGCTGGGGAGGGGTTTCCGGCTCGCTACCCATTCGGCATCGTCGGGGCGTCGGTGTGGGAAGTCTTCGGTCCATTCTGGCAGAACATCGGGCTCATCTCAGAGGGTACCAAGGACGAGATGGCGGATGTCGGCCGGATATACCACCTCAACACGCGCGTCGATCCCGACCGGGAGTACATGACGCTCGACGAGATTCTCGGGCCGAAGATCACCGGCGACGCGGCGAAGGAAGGGCAGGTCGTCTGCTTCGGCGAGGACCTGATGTCGATGTCGGACGCGGTCGGATTCCAGGGGCCGTGCGCGGTGTATATGGTGCGGCGGATGATCTCGCCGGAGGACCGAACGCTCGGGGTGCTCGTCGGCCATACGGACGCGTACAAGCTGTGGATCAATGGGGAACTGATCAGCCGGCGGGACGACGTCGATTGGTGGACCGCCGAGAACGCGCACATCCACGGGGTGAAGATCAACAAGGGCGAGAACATGATCGTCCTGCAGATGATCCGGCGCAGTTCCGAGGCGAAACTGAGCATCCTCTTCGTGAAGCGCGGCTCATGCTCCGAGCACTACTACGACTTCGCGTCGGTGAACCCGCGGCTCAGGGAGTAAGGGAGTGTGGGAGTATGGGAGTGTGGGGTATGGGAGTGTGGGAGTGTGGGAGTCCGGATCGCCCATACTCCCACACTCCCATACTCCCATACTCTGCTACTACTCCTCGTCGCCTCTGCCAAAGATGCGGGTCAGGAGGCCTGGCTTCCGGGGACTCTCGACCTCCGCCGGCTCATCGTCCGGCCAGTGGAGATCGTTCGCGGCTGCATTCAGTCGGCGGAAGAGATCGTCCGCGGATTCATCCTGCTCGGTCTTATCCATGGAGTCGGCCTCAGATTGCGGCTTCACAATTGTTACCTGGGCGATCTCGGGTTCAGCCTCAGAGGCGGAGCGCGTCTCTTCGACCACCTCGGCCTCAACAGCGACCACCTCCTCACCTCGGGCTGACCGGGTCTCCGTGGGTCGAACGTCCCCCAGTGACTCCATGACAGGGGCGGGAGCGTCCACCGTCTGGGCGGAAGTGGTCTGTGCACTCGGCATCTCGACCGGCTCGGCTTCGACGTGCATCTCGGGCTTCGGCGACTCGACCTGCGGCGGAGAGGTCACGGGCGTCGTGACCGCGGAGACCTCTTTGGTCGGATCAGCCATTACCGGCCCGCTCGTCGTCCGGAAAATCTCGTCCTGCATCTCGCCGGCAAGCTCGTGTGTCCGGTGAAAGAGGTCGTTCACCCTGGACATGGTCTCTTCCCACTCGGGAGTGCCGCCGTCTTCGTTCTCCTTGGGGGCAGGCAGCTCCTTCACCAGATGCGTGAACTCGGCGGAGAGCGCCAGGTTTGTGTCCTGCATCTGGTGGAGCACCGAACTGGCGCGATGGAGCATATAGTTCAACTCGCGCTGGCGTTGAAGTAGTTCGGAGGCGATGTGGTTCATCGAGGTCTCGCGAGTGCGGAAGTCCTCGACCTGCTGCTGGAGAAGCTTGCTCCGTTCGGCCAGAACAGCCTTGTGCTTGAGCGCTCTGAGCAGCTTGTCCTTCATGTTCTCGCTGAAATCTGGTGACACGAATCATCCCTCGCTTGGTTCCCTGACGACTCCCGTCGTCGGGGATACTGGTACTTATACCAGGATTATCGGCGGTTTCGACGGCTTTTCTGAGGCGGCACTGCCAGTTCAAGTTTATCACCATTCTCGGAGGATGTAAACAAATGATGCCCGCCGACCCCTCATTCATCTCTACGCGTCACTCGGCCCAGGGGTTCCGGGTGAAGGAATCCGTCGTCCTGGAGGAGTATGGGAGTGTGGGAGAATGGGAGAATGGGAGTGTGGGAGTCCGGAACGCCCATACCCCCATTCTCCCACACCCCCATTCTCTCCCCAGGAGGCATGCCATGAAGAACCTCGCCAGGTTGCTGGTGATCCTTTCGATACTGACGCTCGTCGGGTGCAGCAAGCAGCCCAAACCATCCGGTCGCATCACGATCGCCGTCATCCCCAAGGGCACGATGCACGAGTTCTGGAAGACCGTCCATGCCGGCGCGGTCAAGGCATCGAAGGAACTCGACGTAGATATCATCTGGAAAGGCCCGATGAAGGAGGACGACAGGGACGCCCAGATTGCGGTCGTCGAGGACTTCATCAGCAAGGGTGTCTCGGGCATCGCGCTCGCCCCCCTCGACGACATGGCGCTCCGAGCACCGGTCGCCAATGCCACCAGGAGCGGCATCCCGGTCGTGATCTTCGACTCCGGCCTCCAGGGAAGCGACTTCATGAGCTTCGTCGCCACCGACAATCACAAGGGCGGACAGATCGCGGGCGACTATATGGCCAAGCTGCTCGGCGACAAGGGCAGCGTCATGATGCTGCGGTACAACGAGGGATCGAACAGCACGATGCAGCGCGAGAAGGGCTTCCTCGATGCCATCGCCAGACATGCGGGCATCAAGGTCGTCAGTTCGAACCAGTATGGCGGAGTGACCACTGAGAGCGCGTACAAGGCGGGCGAGAACCTGCTCTCCCGCTTCAAGGACGTTGACGGCATCTTCTGCCCGAACGAGTCGACCACCTTCGGCATGCTCCGCGCGCTTCAGGATGGCGGATATGCCGGCAAGGTGAAGTTCGTCGGCTTCGACGCGTCCCAGCAGCTCATCGACGGCATGAAGAAGGGGCAGATCGACGGTCTCGTGCTCCAGGACCCGATGTTCATGGGCTACATGGCGGTGAAAACCGTCGTCCAGAGCATCCGCGGCGCCCAGGTCGAGAATCGGATCGACACCGGCGCGAAACTCGTCACGCCTGAGAATATGGATACGCCCGAGATGAAGGCCCTCCTCCGCCCGGACCTCGACAAGTGGCTCAAGTAAGCCCCTCCTTACGAAGGAGGGGCCGGCCAGCAGGCCGGGGGAGGTTTCCGGATGGGCTGCTGGATGCGCTGCCGCTTGCAGGGGGGTGGCCGGAGGAGGTTAGAGGCTTGACCGAGTTGTTCAACCGGAAGACGGTGACCGCCAGACGTCGAGCACTGCGCGCTATCATGCCCGAGCCGGAAGTCGTCCTGTGGTCCAAGTTGAAGGGCAGGCAGGTGGACGGCGTCAAGTTTCGCAGGCAGTACAGTGTCGGTCCGTACATCATCGACTTCTTCGCGCCAAAGGCCAAGCTTGCCATAGAAGTGGATGGCGACACCCATTCTGCGGAGGGGGCTGGTGAGCGTGATAGACAGAGGCAAGCTTACATTGAGGGTTTTGGCATCCGTGTGCTTCGGTTCACAAACAGGGAGGTTCTGCGCAACTTAGACGGTGTGCTGGTGACGATACAACAAGCCATCTGCGAGGCCACGCCGGAAAACCCCCTCGGCCCAGAGGCCGGTCCCCCTTCGTAAGGGGGACATCTCGGTTGCGCCAGGTTGTCTTGACATGGAGATTTCGCAGTCAGAGACCAGAATGCGCGTCATGCTCACGTGGCTCAACCGGCTCGGGCCGGTGCTCGGGCTCGCGCTGGTCTACGGCCTGTTCGCGGCGCTCGCAGGTGAGAGCTTCACCGGCGTGCGGAATATGGAGACCATCGCGCGTCAGACCGCAGTCGTCGGGACCGCCGCGCTCGGGATGACGATGGTTATCATCGCCGGAGGGATCGATCTCTCGGTCGGCTCGATCATCGCGCTCAGCACAGTCACGATCGCCTCATGCCTTGCGAAGGGCTTCAGCCCGCTCACGGCCGCATTCGCCGGAATCATCGCAGGACTGATCTGCGGCCTCATCAACGGTTTCATCATCACCCGCTTGCGAGTCGTGCCGTTTATCGTCACGCTCGGCACGCTGCTCGCGGTTCGGGGCATCGCCAAAGGATTCGCCCACGAGCAGAAGGTGAACGCGCCGTGGACCTCGCTGAACGACCTGCTCGCCACTCTCCCTCCCGACAAGCACTGGATGATCGTCCCGCCGGGCGTATGGATCATGCTCATCATGGCGGTCGGGGTGGCGGTGATGCTACGTTACTCGCGATTCGGCAGGCACGTCTTCGCGATCGGATCGAGCGAGCAGACCTCGAGGCTCTCGGGGATCGATGTGCAGCGGATGAAGCTGATGGTCTATGCCGGGAGCGCCGCCTTCGCCGGGCTCGCTGGGTTGATGCAGTTCTCGCGCCTGACCGTCGGCGACCCGACCGCCGCGACGGGCCTCGAACTCGATATTATCGCCGCTGTCGTGATCGGCGGTGGGAGCCTTTCCGGCGGCGAGGGATCGGTGTTCGGGGCGTTGATCGGCGCGCTGATCATGACCGTCATCCGATCCGGATGCTCTCAGATAGGCCTCGAGAACTGGGTGCAGGAGATCATCACCGGCGGCATCATCGTCGTCGCGGTAGCCCTCGATCGCCTGCGCCACCGGGCGCGGTGAGTCAGCCCGCCCCGGAGGTCTCGATGTGTTCCTCACGCAGGCGGATGATCTCGACCTCGGGGAAGCGGTCCTTGATCCTGTGGGCGATGGCTTCCACGCCGAATAGCTCGGTGAACGTGTGGCTGCCGATGAAGAGATCGAGGCCTGCGAACCGGGCGTATTCCAGCGTGTAGAGCATCCTCTCGCCGGTGATGTAGGCGTCGCAGCCCCTGTCGACTGCCTCCTTCACGTGATTGGTCCACATCCCCCCACCGGTCACGATGTCGATGCGCCTGATCGGCCGGTCATGGTTACGCCAGGCGTGGATCGGCTCCTCCAGGACTCCCTCCAGACGCGACTTCAGCGCCTCGAAGGTCATCGGCTCGTCGAACTCGCAGACACGGCCGCAGTAGAAGGCTTCTTCCTCCAGGTGCGACTTCTCCACGACGCGAGCGCCGAGTTTCTCTGCGAGCATGACACCGTTGCCGAAGTCGTCCGCGCCATCGAGCATCAAGTGGAACTGGCAGTGCGAGACGCAGTGCACCTGCATGCGTGAGAGGCAGACCTCCTTCATGCCGTAGAGGGAATCGAAAGCATCATGATGCGTGATGATGACGTTCACCCGATTCTTGATCGCCTCATCGACAACCTCCGGCGTAAGGTTGGTGCAATAGCCGATCCGTCGGACATCATCCACCCCATCGAACCGGAAGATGTGCTCGTTCTGCAGCTTCTCCAGATTCTCGACGCCGAACAGGTCGGTGATGTATTCCCGCAGTTCAGTCAGTTTCATGAGTTCCTCTTGGTTTGGAAGTGCTGGGCAATCAGGTCGAGGCCGGGGAAGAGCGGATCGGGCATAACCGACTCCTCGTAGTGCCCGTCGGTGTACTCGGCGATGATCCTGGTCCAGAAGGCACGGGCGGGCGCATTCTCAAGCATCTCCCCTACCTCCCAGTTGCCTTGGAACAGGTCGAACATGCGTCGGGCGACATACTTGCCGACTCCCTTCCCGCGGAACTTGCGCAGGATGAAGAACTGGCCGATATCGTAGCTGTCTTCTCCAGTCTGACGAACCAGCGAGAACCCGGCGAGGCGTCCATCTACCCGCACCAGGAATGGGTATCCACGCCAACCCTCGGGCCAGGCGTACTCAGGGTCGCACGGCTTGCCCCAGTACTGCGGAAGCTCGTCGCATCCGCCGAAGAGGCCGCTCTCCGGGCAATCCCAGCCCATGTGCTCAGACATGTCGTAGATATAGAACCTGATCAGATTCTCGATGACCGGCATGTCCTCCTCACGGGCCTCGATGATCTCGATGTTCATGCGCTATCTCCCTTCGGGACGCTTGACCGCCAGGGTCAACATCCGCTTGGAGTCGATAGTGAGTGCCGACGAGTCGAGGTCGCCCCAGACCGACTCGATGGTGAGGCCGGCCTGCCTCATCATACTCCGCATCTCACGGCTCGGTGTAGACGCGCAGGGACTGACAACTCTCGGTTCGGCGACCGTCCGCGTAGATTGTTCGCTCCGTGGCATTGGTACGGCCCGTCGCAGGATCGAACGATCGCTCGGACACTATGATATCGCCCCGGGAGTTCTCACGCCAGTCGCGTGGCTGGAACCGCCGCATCAGCGACTCATAGCAGTGCGTCTCCAGGAGGAATTGCCCGCCGGGCTTGAGGGCGCGCGAGATGCCGTCGAGCACCTTCTGGTCCTCCTCGTCGGATTCCAGGTAGCCAAAGGAGGTCCACATGTTGATTGCCGCGTCGAACTCCGAGTCGAAGGCCAGGTCGCGCATATCCATCTGCACGAGATTGGGCTCGAGGCCCTCTCGTGCGGCGGTTTCCCGGCACTTGCCAAGCATGAACTCGGATAGATCGACGCCCACGACTTCCCCGACGCATGAGGTCGAGGAGGTGCCTACCCTGCCCGCAGCAGAGGTCGAGCACCCGCGCGCCGGGCCGGATCGCCATCTTCTCGATCGCGAAGTCGACCTGCGTCCGGCTCGCGTCGCTCTCGCCGTACATCTCGAACCTCAGAGGGTCTTCCTCAGCGAACAACTCTTCGTACCAGGCCATGTGCATTCTCCTTTACCAGGCAGTCTACCTGGCGCATGGGAATCTGTCAATCTGCACGAACTCGATGGTTTGACGATCAGATGTGAAAAATGGTACGATTTGCCAGTCTTGTGGCCCGTGAGGGAAAGATATTGAAGACGACTGTTCTGCTGTCGGGCAATGAGGCGATCGCCCGAGGCGCATATGAGGCCGGTGTTCGGGTCGCCGCGGGTTACCCCGGCACCCCGAGCACCGAGATACTTGAGAACATCACCCAGTACGAGACGATCTACGCCGAGTGGTCGCCGAATGAGAAGGTTGCCCTCGAGGTCGCTCTCGGCGCTGCTCTCGGAGGCGCTCGGGCGCTCTGCACCATGAAGCACGTCGGCGTCAACGTCGCGTCCGACCCGCTGATGACCGCCTCGTACACCGGCATCAACCGTGGACTCGTGCTGGTGAGCGCCGACGACCCCGGCATGCACAGCTCCCAGAACGAACAGGACAACCGTCACTACGCCCGGTTCGCCAAGATCCCGATGCTCGAACCGGCCGACAGCCAGGAGTGCAGGGACTTCACCATCCGCGCCTTCGAGATCAGCGAAGCGTATGATACCCCGGTGCTGCTCCGAACGACCACCCGCGTGAACCACGGGAAATCGACCGTCAGCCTCTCTGAGCCGCAGGAGCCGGTCTTCGGCAGGTTTGAGTGCAACCTTCAGAAATACGTGATGATCCCCGCATACGCGATGAAGCGCCATGTGATCGTGGAGGAGCGGATGATCCGCCTGAGGGAGTTGTCCAACGCCTCCGGTGTCGCCATTGCCCGTAGTGGCCGTGCCTCTGTGCCGGCCTCCGAGATCACTGGCCGGCACAGAGGCACGGCCACTACGGGCAATGGCGACCTGCACCGCATCGAATGGGTCGACACGTCGATCGGCGTGATCACCTCGGGGATCGCATACCAGTACGTCAGGGAGGTGCTCCCGGAGGCGTCGGTACTGAAGCTCGGGATGACCTATCCGCTGCCCGACCGCCTGATCCGCGAGTTCGCGTCGAAGGTCGAGAAGCTGTACGTCGTCGAGGAACTCGATCCGTTCCTGGAGGATCAGATCAAGGCGCTCGGAATCGAGGTCATCGGCAAGGAGCGCTTCCCGATCATCGGCGAGCTGAACCCGAGGCTCGTCGCCGCTGGATTCGACTTGGGTAGGGGCGTGCCTTGTGCCGCCTGTGACGAGGTACCGGGCGGAGATGGACAGGCCACGGGCGGCACAAGGCACGCCCCTACAACCCAGCGGTTGGAGGGTGATATCCCCGGGCGGCCGCCGGTCCTCTGCCCGGGATGCCCTCACCGCGGGTTCTACCAGGTTCTGAAGAAGATGAAGGCCATCGTGACCGGCGACATCGGATGCTATACGCTCGGAGTGCTTCCGCCGCTCGAGGTAATGGACACCTGCATCTGCATGGGCGCATCGATCGGGACCGCGCTCGGCATGAAGCGCGCTCAGTCGCCCGACGACAAGCGCCCGGTCGTGGCGGTGATCGGCGACTCAACTTTCGTCCACTCCGGGATCACCGGCCTGATCGATGCCGTCTACAACGGCACGGCCGCGACGATATGCATCCTCGACAACTCCACGACCGCGATGACCGGCGGGCAGGAGCATCCGGCGTCGGGGAAGACGCTCATGGGCAGTCCGGCGCCGAAGCTCGATCTGGCGGCCCTCGCACGTGCGATCGGTGTCGAGGACGTGCTGGTGGTCGATCCATACGATCTGGAGGCAGTCGAGAAGGCGCTCAGGTATGCGACCCGGACGGATAAGCCTTCGGTGATCATTACGAACAGGCCGTGCGTGCTGAGAGACAGGTCGGAGAAGCCGCCGAAGTCCTCCATCGCGCTGGAAATGTGTACCGGCTGCCAGGTGTGCTTCCGGATCGGATGCCCGGCGATGGAGTCGGTGGCGGTCGACGACAAGTTGCGCGCGCGGATCAACGCCAACCTGTGTCAGAGCTGTGGTGTCTGCATCCAGGTATGCCGCTTCGAGGCCATTGGGAGGCCGGAGGAATGAGCAATCGCACGACGAACATCAGACTGGCCGGTGTCGGCGGGCAAGGAATACTCGTAGCCAGTGAGGCGCTCTGCGATGCGCTGCTCGCGAGCGGCTTCGACGTGAAGAAGAGTGAGGTCCATGGGATGGCCCAGCGCGGCGGCACAGTGAACTCCGACGTGCGCTTCGGGGTCAAGGTGTGTTCCCCCATCATACCGGAGGGTGATGTGGACGTGCTGCTGGCATTCGAGCAGATGGAGGCGCTTCGGTATCTGCCGTCACTCAAGGCCGGCGGAGTCGTGATTGTGAATCGGCAGCGGATACTCCCGTCGGCGGTCGCCTCGGGGAAGCTGGAATACCCGGCCGACATCGAGAGCCGGCTCGCGGACCACGCGGGCGAGGTGATCTCGATCGATGCGCTGGACTTGGCGAAGGAAGCCGGCTCAGTCCGGAGCGTGAACGTCTGCCTGCTCGGGGCGCTGTCGCGGTTCCTCGAAGTCGAGGAATCGGTGTGGGAGAGCGTTCTCACCGAGCGGTTCAGGAACAAGGGGCTCGAGGCGAACCTGAAGGCCTTTGCGCTGGGGCGGGCCGTTTGAGTATGAGTATGAGTATGAGTATGAGTAGGAGCGGGAGCCATGATTTGGAACAGAGAAGCTGAGTGCATGCCGGTTGAGGAGCGCCGGAAGCTCCAGGGCGAGCGACTGCGTCAGACCGTCAGGCGGTGCTACGACAACGTTCCGGTCTATCGGAAGAAGTTCGATGACGCCGGGATCAAGCCGGACGACGTTCGCTCGATCGACGACCTCAAGAGCCTGCCGTTCACCACCAGGGACGATCTGCGCGACAACTACCCGTTCGGCATGTTCGCCGTCCCGATGGAGGATGTCGTCCGCGTCCATTCGTCTTCCGGCACGACGGGCAAGCCCAAGGTCGTCGGCTACACGCGCAACGATGTCGAGATGTGGGCCGAGCTGATGGCCCGCACGATCGGGTGCGGCGGCGCGGGGAAGCACGACATCATCCAGGTCGCCTACGGATACGGTCTCTTCACCGGTGGCCTCGGAGTCCATTACGGCGCGGAGAAGGTCGGCGCGACCGTCGTCCCGATCTCGGGCGGCAACACCAAGCGCCAGATCATGATCATGCAGGACTTCGGCAGCACGATGCTCGCCTGCACGCCGTCCTATGCGCTATACCTCGCCGACACCGCGAAGGAGATGGACCTCGACATCCGCGATTTCCCGCTCAAGTATGGCATATTCGGCGCTGAGCCGTGGACCGTTCAGATGCGCAGAGAGATCGAGGCCAAGATGGGCGTCCGCGCGACCGACATCTACGGCCTCAGCGAGGTCATCGGCCCCGGCGTATCGAGTGAGTGCGAGGCTCAGGACGGCCTGCACGTGTGCGACGACCACTTCGTCCCTGAGATCATCGACCCGGTTACCGAGCAGGTCGTCCCTGCCGGAACGCCCGGTGAGCTGGTCTTTACATCGCTCACCAAGGAAGCGTTCCCGATCATCCGCTACCGGACGCGGGATCTCTCGGTGCTCAATGAGAATAAGTGCGAGTGCGGGCGGACTCACTTCCGCATGGGCAGGATCACCGGCCGGACGGACGATATGCTGATCATCCGCGGCGTGAACCTGTTCCCGAGCCAGATCGAGAGCGTGCTGCTCGAAATCGAGGGCACTGAGCCGCACTATCTCATCGTCGTGAACCGCGTTGACAGCCTCGACTGCCTGGAAGTCTGGGTCGAGGTCAGCGAGAAGTTCTTCTCCGACGAGATCAAGGGGCTCGAAGCGCTGGAGAAGAAGATCGAGCACGAGATCCACAGCGTGGTCGGCATCAGCGCTGATGTCAAGCTGGTCGAGCCGAAGACGATCGAGCGGAGTGAGGGCAAGGCGAAGCGCGTGGTAGACAATCGGCCGAAGTAGTGCAGAATCTGTAGTTCAAAGGAGAACGGTAGATGAACACGGGAATACTGGTCATCGTTCTGTACGTCGTAGCCATGGTCATCCTGGGCTACTGGGCGATGAGGAAGACCCACAACGTGAGCGATTTCTTCCTCGGTGGGCGGAACATCGGACCGTGGATGTCGGCGTTTGCGTACGGCACGACGTATTTCTCAGCGGTACTCTTCATCGGCTACGGCGGGAAGCTCGGCTGGGGATTCGGCCTCCACACGATGTGGATCGTCGCCGGAAACGTGCTCGTCGGAAGTCTGTTGGCGTGGTGGGTCTTGGGAAGACGGACTCGGGAGATGACCTCTCGGATCGACGCGATGACCATGCCCGATTTCCTTGCCAAGCGGTACAGCAGTCCGGCGCTCAAGGTGCTGGCTGCCCTGCTCATTTTCATCTTTCTGGTCCCGTACTCCGCGTCCGTATACATGGGACTCAGCTACCTGTTCCAGACGGCATTCGACATGCCCTACACTACGGCACTGGGCATCCTGGCGGCTCTGACGGCGGTGTACCTGGTCATGGGCGGTTACTTCGCCATCACGCTCACTGACTTCCTCATGGGCCTGATAATGCTCTCGGGAGTCGGAGTCATGCTGACCCTCCTGATCGGCAAGGCGGGCGGCATCGGTCACACTCTCCAACTTCTCACCGACTGGAAGACCTGCTCCCCTGCCCTGAACCTGCCACCGGGAGCGCCTGTCCCGCCGATCCCGAACTGGCTTACCCTGGCGTCTCTGGTCGTCCTGACGAGTCTCGGGCCGTGGGGTCTCCCGCAGATGGTACAGAAGTTCTACTCGATCAAGAGCGGCGACCAGGTGAAGCGCGCGATGATCGTAGCCACCCTGTTCGCGCTGGTCGTCACCCTCGGCGGCTACTTCACAGGCGCGATGACGCACATCAACGTGCCGAACGCCGCCCACGTCTCCGCATCGAGTGCATCCACCGGCGACTACACCTCTCCGAAGGACCTGCCGGTGAAAATGAGGGACGGCAAGCCGGTCATTCTGCCGAGCGGAAAGCCCGACGTCGACTGGGACAGATGGATTCCGACATACCTGGGGAACAAGCTGCCGGCATGGGTGATACTCGTCATCGCGCTGCTTGTGTTCTCGGCTTCCATGAGCACGCTGTCATCGCTGGTATTGGTCTCCAGTTCGGCCGTGGCGATGGACCTCTACGGCGGGTCCATCAATCCAGGGGCTGACCGCAAGACCGTGCTTCTGCTGATGAGGATACTATGCGGCCTGTTCGTGGCAGTTTCGCTGTATGTTGCCCTCCAGCAGCCGAAGATCATAATCAATCTCATGGCGATATCCTGGGGCGTGTTGGCAGGCGCTTTCGCGGCCCCGTATTTCTATGGCCTGTTCTGGCGGAGAACGACAACTGCCGGGGCGGTTGCCGGCATGATCGTCGGAGTCGGCGCTGTGATCACGATCGTCAGGCACTACGGCGATCCGGGCATACCGCTCTCGGCGGCCGTGGCCATTCTGTTGCCCTTTGTCGTTGTGCCGGTCGTCAGCCTTCTGACGAAACCGATGGGGAGGGCACATCTCGACAAGTGTTTTGGCGATGGGGGCGCTAAGCCGTCACCAGCTCTCAAAGGAGAATGAGATGAAGGTCAAACAGCTTTCCATATTCCTGGAGAACCAGTCCGGACGGCTCGCCGAGGTAACCGAGGCGATCGGGAACGAAGGGATCAACATCCGGGCGCTCTCGCTCGCGGACACATCGGGCTTCGGAATCCTCAGGCTGATCGTGGACGACATAGACAAAGCCCGCGATATCCTCAAGGCCCGGCAGTTCACCGTTCGGGAGACCTACGTGATCGCCGTCGAGATCCCGATCGGCCGGGTGGGCTGGGAAGCGTACTCAAGATCTTCGGCGACGCGAAGATCAACATCGAGTACATGTACGCATTCGTTCAGAAGGCTTCAGAGAACGCGGTCGTCATCTTCCGCATCGACAATGTGGACGAGGCGATCGAGAGGCTCAGGTCCAAGGGAGTGGGAATCCTCTCGGCAGAGCAGGTGTACGCGCTGTAGCCACTTCCTCCTAAAGACTTCTCCGGACATCATCCGGGCGGAAGACTTTGAGCAAGAATTCACATATAACCGGCTGCGAGGGAGGAATCCGGCTCTCTAAGCGCTAATGATTGTGCAAAAGTGCACATTGTTCGCTGGAAGAGCAACTAAGCCTATGAAAGTCGAACAGATATCCGTATTCCTGGAGAACAAGTCGGGGCGTCTCGGTGATGTGACCCACGCCCTCGCACAGAGCGGAATCAATATTCGCGCCCTTTCGATCGCGGACACCGCCGATTACGGGCTCCTGCGCCTGATCGTCGATGACCCAAAGCACGCGACCGATGTGCTTACCGATCAGGGATTCACGGTCGCGGCGACCGAAGTCCTGGCGATCGAAGTGCCGGACAACCCGGGCGGCCTGGCGGGGATCATAGATATTCTGTCCTCCAAGGGCCTGAACATCGACTACATGTACGCCTTCGTCGGGACATCGGGCGAGAACGCCATTGTTGTGTTCCGGACCGAACCGGTCGATAAGGCGATAGAGGCGCTCAGGGAAGGCGGCGCCAGGATACTTACGGGAGACGAACTCCACGCGCTCTAGAGGGAGGCGACTTCCTCTTGGCATATGCGCCATCGTCGGCGTGAAACGGGCGAAACTTCCGCGCCCGTGTATGGACATCGGTCGTATGACTGCCGGCCTAGTCGGAAGTGTCCAAGAGTGACACCGGGCCTGCGGCAGCGGCTAAATCCAGATTATGGAGGTCTGAAGTGACGCTAGGGAAACGAATCGCAGTAGTGACGCTCGTCTGCATGGTAGCCGCGCTCTGTGCCGTGAGCGCCCATGCAGCGGCGAAGTCGACGTACCTCGTCGGCGTGGTGCTCGACGTAACGGGCCCGGCTTCTCCTCTCGGAACCCCTGAGAAGCTGACCGTCGAGATGCTCCAGAAGGGGCTCAACGGAATGGGCGGCATCAACGGCCACCCGGTCAAGTTCATCATCTATGACAGCGCCAGCGAGGAATCGAAGGCCGTGTTGGCGGTCAAGAGGCTGATTGAGGCCGACAAGGTAAAGGCGATCATCGGCCCGAGCACCACCGGCACCACGCTCGCCATCGCCGGCATCTGCCAGAAGGCTAAGATCCCACTGATCTCCTGCGCCGCCGGCATCAAGATCACTGAGCCGGTCCAGTCGTATGTCTTCAAGACGGCCCAGCCCGATACGCTCGCAATTGCGAAGGTAATCGACTACCTGAAGGCCAAGAAGATCACAAAGGTCGCCTTCATCAACGATTCGAATGCCTTCGGCGCGAGCGGACTCGAGCAGATGATAAAGCAGGCGGCGACGGCGAAGATCACCATTGTGGCCAAGGAAGCCTTCGGAAGCAAAGACACGGATATGACGGTCCAGCTTACTCGGATCAAGGCGAAGAACCCGCAGGCGGTCATCTGCTGGGGCACGAATCCCGGGCCGGCGCTCGTCGCGAAGAACATGAAACAGCTTGGCATCAAGTCGCCGCTCATCATGAGCCACGGCATTGCGAACAAGAAGTTCATCGAGCTGGCCGGAGACGCCGCCAATGGTGTCATCTTCCCCGCTGGTCACTTGATAGTGGCAAGCTCGATCCCGAACAAGGATCCGCAGAAGAAGGTCCTGCTGGGCTATGCGGCTCAGTTCAAGAACTTCGCCAAGGTGGACGCCGACACGTTCGGCGGTCATGCCTGGGATGCCGCCAAGATCGTGCTCAAGGCGATGGGTAAGGTCGGCGACAACCCCGCCAAGATCCGCGCCGCGATCGAGAACACGAAGGGCTTCATCGGCATCAGTGGGGTGTTCAACTTCACCGCCAAGGATCACAATGGCCTGACCAAGGACGCGTTCGAGATGGTGCTCATCAAGAACGGCAAGTGGACTTTGCTGAAGTAGCAGATTGAAGGAATAGGGATCTAAGTCCCCGGAAATCTCCCGCGATGGATGCTGAATCAAGTTCAGCATGACGCGTCGCGCTACCGTCATGCTGAACTTGATTCAGCATCCATCGGGGGGAGGTTCCGGGGCGATCTCCCATTCAGGATCAAGCAATTGACTAGTTCAGCACAGTTCCTGCAGTTCCTACTCTCAGGGGTGACAGTAGGCAGCATCTACGCGCTTACCGCAATCGGGTTCACGATCATCTATAACTGCACGCAGGTCGTCAACTTCGCGCAGGGTGAGTTCGTGATGCTCGGGGCGATGATCGCGGCGGTTCTCGTCGTGGCAGGTCACGTCTCGCTTCCCGTCGCATGTATTGCCGCGGTCGTCATAACCGGCATCGTCGGCTGGCTTATCGCATCTTCACTCCTCAGACCGCTCAGGACCGGCTCCACGGTTACGCTCATCATCATCACCGTGGGCGCTTCGATCCTGTTTCGCGGAATCGCCATGCTGTTCTGGGGCAAGGATGCAATGCCGCTGCCGGCGTTCTCCGGTGAGAACACGCTGCATTTCGGCGGCGCCTCGATGCAGCCCCAGAGCCTGTGGGTGCTGGCTGTCACGGCTGTGCTCGTGATCCTCCTGAGGCTCTTCTATCAGTACACTCTGCTCGGTCGCGCGATGAGGGCCTGCGCATCCTGCAAGCCGGGCGCGAAGCTCGTCGGCATCAACACCAACCGAATGACGATCCTGTCGTTCGTTCTTGGCGGGGCAGTCGGCGCGGTGGCCGGAGTCGTGATCGCTCCGATGACCATGGCCCAGTACGACATGGGCACGATGCTCGGGCTGAAGGGGTTCTGTGCCGCAATCCTCGGCGGGCTGGGCAACTTCACGGGCGGCATCGTGGCCGGACTCGCACTCGGCATTCTGGAGGCGATGGGCGCCGGTTTCATATCGAGTGGCTACAAGGATGCCATAGCCTTTGTGATCCTTCTCATCATCCTCTTTGCCCGCCCGCAAGGGGTCTTCGGCGGGAAGAAGGGATAGATAGCATCTGTTGGGTCTCTGTTGGGTCGGGAGTTGTACTCCCGAACCGGAGACTGGTTTGGCGGAGTTCAACTCCGCGTCGGTTCGGCGGGATGGAGTGCAACTCCATCCCGAACGGGGACGGTAGGCTTTCGACTTTGGACTTTCGACTTTCGACTAGACCTGCGATCCTGCGCCTGTTGCCGTTCATCGCGCTCGTCGCAGCCATACTGGCGATACCGAACCTGGTATTCAAGCCGTCCGAAACGGGCGGCAACTACTACCTCACGGTTCTGATCTACGTCGGGATCAACACGATCCTGGCGGTCGGACTGAACCTGCTCATGGGGTATGCGGGCCAGGTGTCGCTCGGTCACGCCGCCTTCTACGGTCTTGGCGCGTATGCGTCCGCCGTTCTGACGACCCGTGGCGTCCCTGCCGGTATCGTGGCCCCCGCAGCCGCCGTGATCGCCGTAATGGCGTCCGCCGCAGCGATCATCTCCATGCTTCGAGCCGAGTCCGGCAGGTTCTTGCTCTCGGTGGGCGGCTTCCTCCTTGCAGCAGTCTCCGCCGTCCACTTCGGACTCGCACACCCGGTGCCCTACATTCTGCTGGTCGCGGGCTGGATGGTTTCGTATGTTGCATACAGGATGTCGCCGATCAAACTGGCAGTCCCCTACGCCATCGGAGCGGTGGTCGGGCTCGTCACCTATTGGCTACTCGGACACGCCACGGGCGGCATGTCGCCCTGGTACGCGATGGCCGCCGGACTGGTCTTCACCTGCCTGATCGCGTATCTTATCGGCTCTCAGGCACTGAAGCTCCATGGACACTACCTGGCGATGGCGACTCTCGGCTTCGGCGTGATCATCGCCATCATCCTCGTGCAGTGGGAGCCGATGACGGGCGGCACATCGGGGATCTATGGCATTCCCAGCCTGCAACTCGGCAAGCTGGCCCTCGACAACGATATCTCCGTCTATTACCTGGTATGGGCGCTGGTTGCGGTAGTGATCGCGTTATCCGCCAACATCGTCAACTCGCGGATCGGGCGCGCGTTCCGAGCCGTGCACGGAAGCGAGGTTGCGGCGGCTTCTCTCGGGGTCGACGCGACTCGGTACAAGGTGCAGGTCTTCGTGCTGAGCGCCGCCCTGGCTTCGATCGCCGGCAGCATCTACGCTCATTACGTCACTTTCATCAGCCCCGAGCCGTTCGGGTTCAAGTTCTCGATCGAACTGGTGGTCATGGTGGTCATCGGGGGCTTGGCGAGCATCTGGGGCGCGGTGTTTGGGGCAGCGACGATAACAATCCTCGGCGAACTGCTGCGCGGGCTGGGAACGACCCAGACATTGGGCGCGGAGAAGGGCGTCTTTGCCCTGATCCGAGATAGACTCGGTGCTTCCCCCTCAGATTTTGACGTGATCATTTTCGGCCTGATCCTGATGCTCATCATGATATACATGCCCAACGGCCTGCTCCGGACGATCGTCGACAGCGCGAAGTCTGCCATCCGCCTGGCGCGGAGAAAGAAGGCGGTGGAGTGATGGAGACCTCAGCCGCTTTGGTCCAGGTGCGGAAGGCACGCAAGGTTTTCGGCGGACTCACAGCCGTCGATGATGTTACGTTCGACGTGGCGCTTGGGCAGTTGTTTGCGGTCATCGGGCCAAACGGAGCAGGGAAGAGCACCATGCTGAACCTGCTATCCGGCGTCCTCAAGCCGACGGACGGCGAGATCTTCTTCCGGCAGACCGCCACTTCGGGCCTCCCGCCATACGAGATCGCCGGCCTGGGGATCGCCAGGACGTTCCAGAATGTACAGCTCTTCCCGAACATGACCGTCCTCGAAAACGTCATGGTGGGACGGCATCTGCGCTCCAGTCAGGGACTCCTGGCGGCCGCGCTCCGTTTCCCCGGGCAGATCAGGGAAGAGCGGCGGATCCTCGAATCAGCGCTCGAGCGGCTGGACTCGGTCGGGCTCGCGGACAAGCGCGAGGACTCCGCCTCGAGCTTGTCGTTCGGACAGCAGCGGCTCCTCGAGATCGCCCGCGCGCTCGCGCCTGAGCCGAAGATGCTTCTGCTGGACGAGCCGGCATCCGGTCTCAGTTCCCATGAGACCGAGACGCTCGCGGATTACCTCCTGCGAATCGTCGCCGAGGGGATCACAGTCATCCTCGTGGACCACGACATGCAGTTCGTGATGGACATATCCGACCACGTTGTAGTGCTCGACCACGGGCAGAAGATCGCCGAGGGAACGCCGACGGAGGTGCAGGCCGATCGGAAGGTCATCGCCGCATACCTGGGAGAGGAGGTCCACGGTCATGCTAAGACTGACTAGCCTCGTCTCGGGGTATGGCAGGATCACGGTCCTCCGCCGCATATCGATGCACGTGGGGGCCGGCGAGATCGTCGCGGTTATCGGTGCGAACGGAGCGGGCAAGACCACGCTCCTCGATACGGTATGTGGAGTGCTCCCGGCGCAGTCGGGGTCGATCAAGCTGGACGGGAAGGAAGTCGCCGGGGCCGCCCCGGAGCGCCTGGTGAGGATGGGCATGTCGCACGCGCCTCAGGGACGCCAGCTTTTCCCCGACATGACGGTCTACGAGAACCTGGTTCTCGGCGCGTACAGAAGGAGCCGCTCCGAGAAGCGAACTCAGATGCGCGGCGACCTGGAGAACGTCTACTCTATCTTCCCGACGCTGGAGGAGCGACACGGTCAGCTCGCCGGGACGCTTTCCGGCGGTGAACAGCAGATGCTCGCGATCGGACGAGCGCTGATGTCGAAGCCGAGGCTCCTGCTGCTCGATGAGCCATCGATGGGCCTCGCGCCGCTCGTCATCAAGGACATTTTCAAAGTCATCAGCGCACTGCACAAGCAGGGTACGACTGTGTTGGTTGTCGAACAGAACGCCAAGGCAGCGCTCTCTATCGCCCAGCGAGGCTACGTCATAGAGACGGGGCGCGTCATCCTCGAGGGGACGGCTCACGAGCTGGAGCGCAATCCCGAGGTCCAGAGAGCCTATCTGGGCAAGGGTTACAAGCACATGATAGAAAGCTGAGGAAGCCTATGCCTATCTGGAACAGAAGATGCGAAACGATGTCGCGTGAAGAGATGGGGCAGTTGCAGCTCGAACGGCTCCAGTCGACCGTCAACCGCGCGTACCGGAACGTCCGCTTCTACCACAGAAGGTTCGAGAGGCTCGGGATCGAGCCGGAGGACGTTGGCTCGCTCGACGATCTCAAGCGTCTGCCGTTTACGACGAAGGAGGACCTCTGCGACGCCTATCCCTACGAGATGTTCAGCGTCCCTCTGAGGGAGATCGTGCGCATCCACGCCTCGTCCGGGTCCTCAGGGCAGGGAGCGGTCATCGGCTATACGCGCAATGACCTGCGCACGTGGAGCGACCTCGTCGCGCGCGTCGTCAGTGCGGCCGGAGTCACGAAGCATGATGTGCTTCAGGTGACGTTCGACTACGGGCTGTTCACGGGCGGCTTCGGGATCCATTACGGAGCCGAGCGAGTCGGCGCGTCGGTCATCCCGGCGTCGGGAGGGAATACCGAGCGCCAGATCCGCATCATGAAGGACTTCAAAACAACGGTGCTCGTCGGCACTCCGAGCTATGCCCTCCATATCGCCGAAGTGATGGACCAGATGGATGTGGATCGGAGCGCGTTCTCTCTGCGGCTCGGGCTCTTCGGGGGCGAACCGTTCCCCGAGCATCTCAGGAGCGAGATCGAGGAGCGCCTCGGAATAAGCGCGACCGACAACTATGGGATCAGCGATGTCATGGGCCCCGGGATCGCGGGCGAGTGCGAGTGCAAGTGCGGCCTCCACGTGAATGAGGACCACTTCCTAGCCGAACTGGTGGATCCCCAGACGCTCGAATCGGTTCCATATGGCGCGGAGGGCGAATTGGTTCTCACAACGATCACGAAGCAAGGCATGCCGCTGCTCCGATACCGAACCAGAGACCTGACGACGCTGAATCCCGAGAAATGCGTCTGCGGGCGCACCAACGTCCGCATGAGCAAGATCGCCGGCCGCACCGACGACATGCTGATCATCCGCGGCGTGAACGTCTATCCCTCGCAGATCGAGTCGATCCTGCTCGAGATCGAGGGCGTCGAGCCGCATTACCGCATCGTCATCGACCGCGTGGCGGCGATGGACGAGATGACCATTCAGGTGGAGGTATCGAAGGAGATCCTCACCGACCAGATGCGCAGGCTCGCGGAGCTTGAGGAGAAGATCAAGTCCCGGATGCATGCCGTCATCGGCCTGACACCCAAGCTGAAGTTGGTCGAGCCCAGGACACTCCAGGATATGGGTGGACAGAAGGTAGTCGATAACCGCAATCTTTAGCAGATGGCTCATGTAGTGGCCGCGCCTCCGTGCCGGCCACTGAGGTGGTAAGGCCGGCACAGAGGCACGGCCACTACATGCTATTTCACATCCATTTTGCTCGAGGAGGTGATCTTACTGCACCTGAGCTTGGTTTCTATCTGATAAGGCGAAACAAGGACAGCCTTATCAGGTAGTGGCCGGTGAATGCCGGCATAGTACGAGCGGATTTCGGTCCGCGATTCGAAAATACAGAGGAGGTAAGGAAATTGTTACACAGCAAGAAGCGCATCCTGCTCGCAACGATTGCCGTGCTGATGATGGTCTCAGCAGGCATGTTGTTTGCGCAGGGCGGAGGCGCGGCCCCCGCAGCGGCCGCCCCTGGACCGCCTACCATCAGCGTGCATGGCTACATGCAGAACAGGTTCTACTTCGGTGAAGGCGCGAATCCCGAGTTCCGGTCGGAGAGGATATCGATCTCAACGCTCGCGACCTTCGCGGACGCCAGCACCGCGTTCGTAGAGCTGTACTATCATCCATGGGCTCCGGCAGCCGGGCTCTACCTCGAGAGCGCCTATTACGACAAGGTCCTGGCTGACAGTCACCTCAGGGTGGGCAAGGGCAGAAGGCAGACCTTCGGTATCACACCCGCCTATCCGAACCGGAAGACCTCCAACTACGGGATCGTCTCAGAGGCGTTCACGCAGGACCGCATCCAGGGTCTTCAGTACTTTGGCACGAAGAACAATCTGGATATCGGCCTGTCGCTGCACACCGCATATCGTCTCGGCACTCGGAACATCGGAGAAATCCCGGGAGATAGCCTGCGCAACGCAACCCATCAGGTGCCTCACCTGGCCCTCAGAGAAGCAAACGGCGATCTCAGCCAGAAGCTCCAGGTCTCAGGACGAGTCGGTATGAACACGGACGGATGGAAGGCCGGTGTCTCGCTCTCGTTTGCCGGTCTCGACCGGCGCGATGTGACCAACCTCACGACGTCCGGCGCGACCAATCCGCTGACTCCCGGCGCAACACCTGCTCTGCTTCCGGTTGGATCAGACAACAATATGAGCCAGTGGGGTCTGGACTTCATGAAGAAGTGGTCATCCGGATTCATGGCTCAGGGCGAGTTCTACGGGGCCAGCGTCAGTGAGCTGGACTACAACGCGTGGAACGTACTCGCCGGCCAGGAGTTCACCAGCGGGTGGAAGGTCATCCTGCGGTATGCTCAGCAGAACATGGATACACCGCTTACGAGCAACCCACTCTCATGGGACGTTCAGCAGACCAGCATATCGGTGGTCCAGCCGATCGCCAAGTCGGTCTGGATCCAGTACGAGTACGAGATCAACACCGAGCGCACGAACACCGGCGGGGACGTCGGGAACGATGTGTTCTTCATTGAGCTGTTCAGCGGGTTCTAGGAATCCGAGGGAATGGAGTGGTGGAGTGTCGGGATAACGGGCACCTCACCACACGATAGGCGCGAGGGCCGGGGGCATCTGCTCCCGGCCCTTATGCTGACAATGTAGGGGCGTGCCTTGTGCCGCCCGTTGCCGCGTGTCGGGCGGCACAAGGCACGCCCCTACATCGTGATTGGCGGTAGGACTTCCGACGCCCGAGGGCGAAGAATACCCCAGAGGCATCCGCGAAGATCACCATGGCAGTCGAACCCTACGATCCGCGACTCTTATCCGCAGCAGACACCGCGACCGAGCACGAATCCGCCCAGGCCGATCCTTCGACAGGCTCAGGAGGCATCACCTGGCGCGCGCTCCTGATCGGGTTCATCGCCATCATCCCCGGCGTCTTCTGGGGCGTCTACGGCGATGTCGTCTCCCAGACCGACCTGACCTCGACCTCGCTGATGATGCCGCCGGTCCTCATCCTGATGGCGCTCCTCGTCCTCAACGGCATCGTCAGGCGCATCAGGCCGATATGGGTGCTCGGCCGCACGGAGTTGATCACCATCTACGCGATGCTTACCGTCTCCGTGATCCTCTCCGGCATGGGGATGCTCCAGTTCCTGATGACATCCCTCGGCGCGGTCCCGCACTTTGCCACCCCCGAGAACGGATGGGGCGCTTACCTCAACATGGTCCCGCACTGGATCATGCCGAAGCTCTCCGCCATCGACGGCTTCTACGTCGGCAACAAGCCGATCCCCTGGTCTGCGTGGACGAACCCGATCCTCCTGTGGAGCGGATTCCTCTTCGCGATGCTCTTCTGCATGATGTGCATCAACACGATCCTCCGCAAGCAGTGGATCGAGCGGGAACGGCTCACATATCCCATAGTCCAACTTCCGCTGGAGATGACCGACCCGAAGAGCCGGTTCTTCTCGAACAGGCTGATGTGGGCAGGGTTCTTCACCGCCGCCGCACTCGAGACGCTGAACAGCCTCGCGTTCCTCTATCCGAATGTTCCCCAGGTGCAGTTGCGGGCGTTCGACCTTCAGCCGTTCTTCAGCACCGCGCCGTGGAATGGGGTGGGGTACTTCCCGACGACCTTCTACCCGCTCGCCATCGGACTCGGGTTCGTGCTCGCGACCGACGTGAGCTTCTCGTGCTGGTTCTTCTACCTCGTGACCAAGGTGGAGGGAGTCCTCACCTCAGCGCTCGGCTGGACGGGTGGGGCGGGCGCGATGAGCGCTCCGCCGTATCTCGCCCAGCAGAGCGTCGGCGGGTTTATCGGCATCGGCGTCGTGGTGATCTACCTCGCGAGGAATCACCTCAGGGACGTCTTCGCGAAGGTCTTCACCCGCGACTCCGGCGTTGACGATTCCGAAGAGCCGATGAGCTATCGGATGGCGGTCTTCGGGCTGGGGCTCGGATTCCTCATCATGGTGATATTCTGCGTGGCGGTCGGCGTCTCTCCGGCTGTGGGGATCGCGTATCTCGGCCTCTACATGCTCTTCGCCACGACGATCAGCCGACTCCGCGCCGAAGCCGGGCCTGCATGGGTGATGGGCCCGGGTGGGACGCGCTCGACAGCCTCACCCGCCCGATCGGGACCGGGGCATTCAGCGGGGGAAACCTCGTCGCGCTCGCCTACTTCCACTGGTTCAGCATCGAGATGAGGTGCTGTCCGATGGGCGTGCAGGCCGAGGGGATGAAGATGGCGCAGGCGACCCGAACGAAGCAGCGGGTGATGACGATCGTTCTCCTCGCGGCGATGGTCATCGGGATCGCGGTCGGATTCTGGGCGTGCCTCGCGGTATGGTACAAGTTCGGCGCGGGGACGGCGAAGGTCGAGCCGTGGCGCACCGGTATGGGCGCGGCGCCATTCGACCGGGTCACGGACTACATGCAGAACCCGCAGAGGGCCGATGTCGCGGGCATCCTGGCGATCGTCTTCGGCACGGGGTTCACGTTCCTGCTCAGTCTGATGCGGAGCCGGTTCGTATGGTTTCCGCTCCATCCGGCGGGATACGTGCTCGCGAACACCGGCACGATGTACTGGCTCTGGTGTCCGTTCCTGCTGGCGTGGATCATCAAGGTCCTGATCATCCGCTACGGCGGGATCAAGGGCTACCGGACCGCGCTCCCATTCTTCCTCGGCCTCGTCCTCGGCGACTACATAGCCTCGAGCCTCTGGGCCCTCGCGGGCTCCGTTCTCGGCATCACCATGTACCGCTGCTTCCCCTGCTGATTTCATACTAGTACTCGTGCTCGTAATCGTACTCGTAATCGCGGTCTTGGGGTTGTCGCGCGCTAAGCAGTAGTGGCGACGATCTCCGACGGGGTGATCGCGGTGATCTCGGGGTATCGAGCGAAGTCGGAGGGATTCAGGGTCACCAGATGAGTGATGCCGTGCGCCATCATGAAGGCGACTATCCGTGCATCGTGGGCCTTCTTGCCGAGGACGGAGTATGACTGGACTACCGTCCGCCAACGAGCCGCCATGTCTTCAGGCTCAGGCAGACAAGGAAAGAGTATCTCGATCTCGTCCATGTGGCCGTCGGCCTTCTCGAGGTCGAACCCCAGTCCATTCACATCCAGCGGCCTGGTAGCCACAACCCAGGATTCTATCAGCACCTGAGCACACACATGGCAAGGCACACCCGACTTGCGAAGGGAATCCAGCGCCGCTACGATCTCAGGGTTGCTCGGATCGCTCAGTTCGAAGAACCTGAGGAGCACGTTGGTGTCGATCAGGAAGGTCACAGCCGGTCCTCATACATATTCTCACGCCTGAGGGCCTCATCGGGGATGCGGACGCCGGATACCCGCCCGGCAAGGAGTCTCCGCCAGGCTGCATCTTTTGACGAAGTGCGCCGACGCTGAGGCTTCTCAACCGCGAGTTGGATTACCAGCGACTGGTTGATCGGCAGGTCCACCGGATCGTCGGGAACGATGGTCTTGCCATCATAATGCGCGCGGATTCTCATTGCCATGGGATTCACCTCGCAAGCATTATACCACATCGGCTCTGCATCGGTCGGGATACGTGTTGGTGAACACCGGCACGATGTACTGGCTCTGGTGTCCGTTCATGGTGGCATGGTTCGTCAAGGTCCTGATCATCCGCTACGGCGGGATCAAGGGCTACCGGACCGCGCTCCCGTTCTTCCTCGGGCTCGTCCTCGGCGACTACATCGCCTCATCCCTCTGGGCCCTCGCGGGCTCCGTCCTCGGCATCACGATGTACCGCTGCTTCCCGTGCTGATGGTCGATGGTTGATGGTTGATGGGGAAACGTCAGCCCTGAGTGTGCTGGTGAATGACGTCGTGTATAGAAGGGCGGGCCACCGAAGGGAGGACATTCCGACGACCGCTGACGGGCAGTTCCCGCTAGTTGTGCCTGCCCCCCGTTTCTTGTCCCTCATTTCTGTCCGGTGAAGGAACTCCTCGGCATAAAGATGAATGCTCTAATCACTAGCTAACCCGCAGAGGTAGGGCGCATGGGCGACAAGCCAAAGAAGGTTCGGACACCGATACCGGCGGAGATCGAGCGGCAAGTAAAAGTCGAGGCAGGCTTTCGCTGCAGCATACCAAGATGTGGAAGCACGTCAGTCTTGGAGATCCACCATATCGATGAAGACGCGAGCAATCATGATTCCACGAATCTGCTTGTTCTCTGTTCAATCTGTCACGCGCGTATAACCAGAGGGGAGATCGACCAGAAAGCTTGCCGGATGATCAAGCAGGCCATGCTCTCACACGGCGCGTCACAAGATGAGTTGCTCGCTATCAAGGACACCATCTTCTCAGAGATGCGCAGGCTGGTTGGTCAGCAGGATGTGTCCAGACCTCTTGACGAAGCCGAGAAGGGGAATATCGGAGTCCCTCTTGGCGTCTTGGACTCGAGTGGAAGACCGGAGAATGGCTTGGTTCCCGTGCGCCCGCCGTTCGCAGATGATCTGAGGATCGACGAGAAAGCGGCTATCATGGACGCTCGGGCGCTCACCGAAGTCGACTACATATTCTTTCGGCGTTACTCGGATGGTCGCTCCTCTGTTATCTCTGCGTACGTTGTCGATAACACCGACGATAGGCTTACTCACGATGGGCTTGCCCAACTGCATCGAAAAGTCTGGCTGCGTGGCACAGTCCCCCTGCTCTACGTCTTCCAGCATACTCACATAGACCTGCTCGCCTGTGCAAGAGGAGCGGACTTCTGGAGAGATGACGAGGACAGATGCCACTACAACCCTGTGAAATGTATACAGATTGCCGGTGACATAACTAATGAACTGAAACGCCTAGCCGAAGGGACGTTTTGGGAAGACCCGGCCAACAGGGAACTTGCCGATTATACAAAAGCTTCACACCAGTGTTTGATACAGGCCGTTGTCGAGGCGGATCGCGACCTAAGAGGTAAGGAGAACCCGACACTCCGTCATCTCCTCCTACTGATGGTGCTGATCAAGTACCTGGAGGATCGCCGTGTTTTTCCGGAGGGTCGGCTATCGCAATTCAGGCCGAGTGCGGAGACCTTCTTCGACATACTCCGAGGTGGCGATCCATCCCAAGTCTACGAATGCCTGGATGCCCTGGAATCCAGGTTTGATGGCGATATATTCGCGTTACCCCGCGTCGATATTACCTCTGAGAGACTACACAGCTTCGCTCGTCTTGTTGAAGCGAGAACGATAGGGCACCAGAGATATCTCTGGACCAGTTTTCATTCGAATACCTGCCGGTGGAGATCATAAGTCATCTGTATCAACGCTTCGTTGAAGGTGGTCATGGGGCAGTCTACACCCCACCGTTCCTCGCTGCGCTTCTACTAGATCATGCGATGCCCTACGAAGGGCTACGGGGTGACGAACGAGTGCTCGACCCGGCGTGCGGCTCCGGCGTATTCCTAGTCGCTGCTTTTCGTAGACTCGTCAATCACTGGCGAAGCAAACACGGGTGGAAGCCGCCCGATGTAGAGGTGCTCAAATCCATCGCAAAGCATAGCATATTTGGCGTTGAGCTTGATGAGTTCGCGGTCAGTCTCACGGCTTTCAGTTTGTCATTGGCCATCTGTGACTCATTACATCCCAACGTTATCTGGGACAGGCTGAAGTTTGATCCCTTGTGTCATTCGAATGTGCTACAATCCGACTTCTTTGAGGTACTGCTTGCCTCTAGGTTAGGCAAGCGTACGATTCTGAATGATGAGTTCGATGTAGTGCTTGGCAATCCTCCCTTCGTGAGCATTCTGTCTGAGGCAGCCAGTGAAGTGAACCGCGTTTCTAGACGAGATACTTCCCGTGTACCAGTCTCCGACAAGCAGTTAGCTTATCTGTTTCTAGAGCAATCCTTTAGCATTCTTCGCCCTGGGGGTCGAGTCTGCCTTATTCAGCCTGCGGGATTGCTTCACAACAGGATGGCCAAGGCGTTCCAGCAGGGCTTGTTTCGGAAGCAGACGATCCATGCGATTCTGGATTTGGCTTCCATACGTAATCTTTACGACGGGGCCGATCCCAGGACCATCGCAGTCTCGGCCACACACAGCCCGCCAAGAAGCGATCATTGGATCGAGCATCTGGTGTTTCGTCGTACAGTTAGCGTCAGAGAACGGATATGTTTCGAGCTAGATCACTATGATCGTTTCACGGTGTCCCAGCATGACGCGCAGACCGACCCCTATGTATGGAGGGTGAATCTATTCGGTGGAGGTCGTCTTCTCGATCTTTCCAGAAGACTAAGAGAGATGCCGACACTGCGGCAGCATCTCGACCATATGACTGAACGCAGGGGATGGGAGTATGGGGAAGGGTATATCGCAGGAAAGAAGGGCAAGAGATCGAGAGCCCTGTTCCTAACTGGCAAACCGCTCCTGCCAGCAGTGGCCTTCACAGATGAAGGGATAGATCACACCCAGCTGTCTACCGTGAAGGAGACCACCTTTGCTTCTCCCCGCAGAGAAGCATTCTACACGCCGCCACTTATCTTAATTAAGGAAACAGCCTCTCTTCCCATAGTCCTATGGGATGAGGGGCCGATCGCATACGGACATAGGATTGTGGGCATACACGCGCCATCGGCGCAATCAGCCGTCTTGCAGTCTATGTATCAGATGCTCAGAGAGCGGCATGCTACATATCGGTTCTGTACCGCTCTACATAGTACGGAAGCGGGGATAGACAGAGCTACCTCCATCCGAAAGCAGGATCTGGATGCCCTTCCATATCCCGAAAACGCGGAAGAGCTAGCCTTCTGTGATTGGGAGCAGTCACTCTGTGATGACGTCACTGGCCTGATGTTTGACTACTTACTGAAGGGAGAGGAGTCAATCCTTCTCAGGACAGCGGCAAGCAATGGAGAACTTGATCAGTACTCAGGCACGTTTGTCCAGATGCTAGGAAGCATCTACCCGAACCTCAAGGCATCCTTTCCACGGTTCACGAACGGCCTCATCTGCCAACCTTTCTACTTCGACGAACTGCCAGATTTGTCATGGCTAGATGAGCCGATGTCGGGCAAGCTGGACGCGCTTATCTATGACCAGCGGCAGCATCTGCGAACGGTCCGTGTATTGCGTCTATACCTGGATAATGTGCTGCTGCTGATCAAGCCTGACAGGTTGCGGTATTGGATCAGATCTACGGCCATTCGTGATGCAGATGAAACATTGCTTCACCTACAGGAGTGGGGTTACTAGTCATGAACAGCGGTTATCCCTACTCAGCGCCAATCGGGAGGATCACAGCGGGTATTGAGCTGGGCACACTCGCTAACAAGATTATCGATTTCGTTCGCCAGCAGCTGCCAGCATGGAGGGACCACCCCGACCGTGATGATGTCCAGTCGGAGTTCCGCCTAACCTCCCAACTCTGTGTATTCCTCAATGCCAGGGCGCGCCAGGCTCGCTTCTCTATGATCCAGTTCCATCACGAGCTACCGCAGCCCCGGAGTCGAAGCGTCGATCTATCAGTACATCCGTTGGATCCCCTGCAGATCGATGCCCGACTCTTCTCAGTATTTCACCCAGTTCTGGTGTTAGAGTGCAAGCGACTTCCCCCTCCAGATCCAAAACGCGAGAGGGAGTATGTGACAGGCGATGCGAACAAGCGGAGCGGCGGCATACAACGTTTCAAATTGGGTTTGCATGGTTCTGACACCGATGTCGCGGGTATGATTGGATTTCTCCAGGAGGCCACCGCTCCACATTGGCATAGCACAATCAACGGATGGATTCTTGAGCTATGCAACGGCACTCCGGCCGATGGATGTACTTGGAGCAGTGACGAGGTTCTATCGGAGATCGATTGCAGTGTTTCCGGTGGCGTTACCAGCTACTGCTCAGTTCACTCGAGGACTTCCTCAAGATCAGGCCAGCCTATCACCATCCATCATGTGTGGGTTGCGATGAACCAGCTACAGGGTGCTTGTAGAACGAGTTGATGCCGGTAAGTGGGGTGGTTGGTGGGGCTATCTCAGGGAAAGATGTGACCAAATCGTTCTACAGGGGTTCTGTAGAACGATTTGACGCCGGTAAGTGGGGTATTTGGTGGAGGTAACTCACGGAAAGACGCCGCCAACGCGGTCTACAGACAGTCTGTAGACGGAGTTGGCGGCGTTTTCATGCCGATTGGGAATCACTGCTGGGGAGTTTGCGCCGTCCGGTAGCCGAGGGAACCCTGCTGAGAGCCGAGTGGCAGGCCATAATATCTAATAGGTAACGAGTAATGAGTAAGCAGGAGGAACGCGCGCTCATCTTTCGCCGGTCATTACTTGTTACCCATTACCCATTGCGCCTTACCGGGAGGATACCCATGGCTGGAGATTATGTTCCACATTCGGAGTTGAAGCTGATCAGTTGGGCGGAGAAGTTCGTGGGCTTCCTGGAGGATCATGCCGCCGAGACCGGCCTGCCTCCCGAGGAACTGGCGGCGGTCCGGTCGGAGTTCGATGAGTTCGCAAGCGCCTTTGCCGCGCACGACGCCGCTCGGGTTCACGCAAAGGCAATGTGCAGCGTGAAGGATGATGCCCGGCGGCCACTGGTGAACAGACTTCGCTCGATCGCCACGCGCGTGAAGGTCAATATGACCATCGATGCCGAGGTCAAGAACGGGGCACGGGCAGTCATCGGCAAGTCGCCTCGACACCCGCGGATGGGAGTATCCGACGACCGCCCGCACGCGATCATAGATACCGGGCAGCGGCTGAGGCACATCTTCCGCATCATGAACGAGAATACACAGGGCATACACAAGGCTCGGCCGTCGGATGTCGTCGCCTGCGAGCTTTGGAGGCGGAACGGCGATGGGACCGGCGACTGGAAATACGTTGGCGGCAAGTCGGGCAAGCCGTTTGCTATCCTGTATCGCGAGGAGGACTCCGGCAAGCAGGTGCAGTACCGGCTGCGCTGGGTCGGCCGCCAGGGTGTTAAGGGCGGCTGGAGCGGAATCAAGATCGCGACGATCGCGGCGTAATGCGGAATGCGGATTGCGGAATGGGGCGGGGACGATGGGGTCCCCGCCCATCCTGCATTCTTGTCTGAGCCGGACGAAAGACACCGGCATACTCAGGGCTGACGGGGTGGGGGAGCGAACACCTGTGCCCAACATGCTCCTTCGAAAGAAACTCCCTACTGGGTGGGCGGGCGGGTACAAACTCCGGGAACGGCGACCGCATCCGGAGTTTGTACCCGCCCGCCCACCCAGTAGGGAGTTTCTTTTACTCCCATACTCCCTCACTCCTTGCCTCTGACCATCCAGGCCGTGCTGTGCGGGGGGATAGCGAGCCTCTGGGATGAAAGCCCGGTCGCGGGGAATGCCCTGCCGGGCGACTCGACGCTGACGGCGGTGGGCGAGTCCCAGTGATTGACCGCGACATCCACCTCGTAGCCATCCCCGACGAGGAGGGCGGTCTCGACGCCCGGGGTCGCGGGCAGACGGGATGCGCGGAGGGCGTCCGACATCTCTCTGAGAGTCGATTTCAGCGGACCGAGGCCGGAGTCCTCGCCGCCGTCGAGGGAGAGCGTGATGATCGTCGCCCCGCGCTTCTCGGCATCGGCAAGCGCGTCCCGGAACGCGTCGGAGTAGGGCGCATCGGGGACGACGAGCAGCTTGTACGGGTCGATCTTGTCGGTGCTGGAGAATGCCCAGTCCACGGGGACATCCGCGTCGTGGAAAGTCTGCCAGATTCGTACCAGGCGGCGGTCGAGCGGGATCTCATCGGCATTGCGCATCACATACGCCTCGTAGGGCATCACGATGGCGGCTCGTGAGGGTGCAGGCTTCGCGGCGTAGAGGTAGGGCGCGACCTCCAGGAACGTCTTGTTCGCGTCGGCGGCTTCCTCGGACGCCTTCTTCTGCCAGAGGGGAGCGTCCGCCTCCCGCCGGCCCGTGGCGATGACGCCCGCGCGGTCGTCACGTTCGTTGTAGCCGTAGTGGAGGGGGAGCAAGCCGCGCGCGGACATACTGCCGAGCATCTCCGACTGACCCCACGGGCGGTGGAACTCGACCGGGCGGGCGGTCCACGCCTTGTAGCCCGAGTCGAGGTAGTAGATCAGCGCGCCGATCCGCCCCACGGAGGCCGACTTCATCAGATCGGCGTCGGCGAGGACGAACTCGAGGCCGTCGTCGCCGTCCGGTTCGTCGCCGATCACGTCGAAATCCTTCCAAAGCTCGGGCCGGATCGCCCTTCGACCGATGCCGCCCTGGTTGACTCCGCTCTTGCTGCCTTCGAGGAGTCCGTGCTGGCGGAACGCGACCATCGTGTAGAGGCCGGGGAACTTCGCCTTGAGCCCGCGAGCGACCTGGCCCCAGCCGTCCGCAATGTACTGAGCGCGGAACTCGCCCCAGAGGAGGAGGGCGTCCTGCCTGTCGGTGTCGGTCGACTTCGGCGGCGTATCGGCGATCACCTTGCCGACGTGCTGCTTCTGGTACTCGATCCATGCGGCATTCGTGTCGGCGGAGTACTCCAGCCAGTCGCCGTTGTAGTCGGCCATGCCTGTCTCATAGATCACGAGCATGAGCGGATGATGCTTGCCGTCTGGCCCGAGGATTCGGGGCCACGCGGGATGGTCGATGTAGCGGGCGATCATCTGCGCCTCGTAATCGACCATGGCGGACACCCACTCGGGATCGCCCCACCGGGCGACGCATCCCGGGCAGAAGTTGGTCGGCGGCGCGCCCATCTCGGTGATCGGCGGCTCATGGCGCTGGGCGAACGGACCGCCCGCGTGGTAGTTCGCGTTCCACTGATCGGGCATCACCATCAGGCCGAGGCGCTCTGCGGTGGCGTAGTAGTGGTCCCAGACCTCGCCGAGCGAGAGATGCGTGTAGTCGGTATAGGCGACGGTCCATCCCCGGGCGACGACATCCTCGAGGTCGCGGTCCATGAGCGCGTACTCGGAGGGGAAGTCGTAGTACCGCTCGTAGTACATCGTGGAGACGAACGGCTTCCCGTTCTGGAGCATGCCGGTGAACGCCTTCGGCGGCTCGGGGATGTCGGCGGCCATCGCGCCGGATATGGTGGATATTGCGATCATCAGAATCACCGCTTTCATAGTTCGATCTCCTTCGGGAGCGCCGATCACGTTCGGGCTGGAGTTGTACTCCAGCCCGCATAACTGACCGCGGAGTTGGACTCCGCTCGGACGGGGAGTACAACTCCCCTGGTTAGTGTCGCGTGCCGGAGTACAACTCCGGCACGAACAGGGTGGTTATGTCTTGGTCTCCAATTTGGCCGGGCTTTCGCCGGACCGAATACGGGCGTACTCGATCAACCCGGCGAAGGGGTTCGCGTCCTTGTAGCCCCCGACGAGCGAGCCGTGGTCCACTCCGACCTGCAGACCCTCGACCGGCTTCACCGGGAGCCGGCCGATGTCGTTCGAGGCGACGAGCTTCCTGTCCACCCACAACTGCGCGCCCTTCGACGTGAGATTGGCGTTGATGCGGGACCATCCCTCGCCGATCGGATACTTCGCCGCGACCTCGGTCAGCGCCCCGTCGATGCGGATCGCGAGCGTGGGGATTCTATCCCTAAGGTAGAGCGCGTACCCGTGGCTCTCTCCTCCCTGGGCGAGGATGACGCCATCCGACTCGGGCTTCACCATTGCCTCCACGTTCCAGTCGATCGCGCCGGGATCGAGGCTCTTGGAGGGTGGGACATCGACGAAATCGCCTTTCGCGAGCTTCAAGACCTTCTTGCCGCCGTCTTCCACGAACGTCCCGCCGTGGAGCGTGCCATGGTTCCCCTGGCCGGAGAGATCATCAGCGTTCCCCTTGCTGAAGTCGAAACTCAGCACCGGGCCGATCACCCGCTCGACCTTCTCACCGACGACCGGCGGCGCTCCGAGTTGGACTCCCTCGGGGTAGCCGGTCGCCTTTTTGAGCCGTGCAAGTTCCTTCCGCATCTCCTTGAGCCTGACCGCATGAGCCGGATCCTGCGCGAGGTTGTGCATCTCGATGGGATCGGCCTTCAGGTCGTACAGCTCGTCGATGTCGTTCATGTCCGGATAGGTGCAGTACTTCCATCGATCCGTGCGGACGCCGAGCATGAGGGGAAGGCCCGCCGCCCAAGACTCGCGGAAGTATTCGTACAGGAACGACTCGTGGCCCGGCTTGCCCTTCAGGACGGGGACCATCGAGCGCCCCTGCATGCCCTCGGGGATCTTCACGCCCGCGAGTTCGAGCACGGTCGGCGCAAGGTCGATGTTCAACACAGTGCCGTCCACCTTGCTGCCTGCCTTGACGAGCTTCGGGTAGCGCACGAGCATCGGGATGCGGATCGATTCCTCATACATCAGCCGCTTGTCGCCGAGTCCGTGCTCGCCGACGAAGTATCCGTTGTCGCCCGCGAAGACGATGATCGTGTTGTCGAGCTTCCCGGCCTTCTCCAGCGTATCGAGCACGCGCCCGATGCTCTCGTCGATCCCGAGGATCGTGCGGTAGTAGTCCATCATACCCTTGCCGTTCCAGTCACCGCGCTTTATCTCGTCGGGGATCGGCTGGCCCTCGCTCGCGGCCCACTGGTTGCGCTGCATACCATGGGTGAACGCGCGTCTCATCCACTTCGGCTTGTCGGCGAACGTGTCCTTGAAGCTCGCGGGCTCGGGGATGGAGTCGTCGGCGAATGCATCCCTGTGCCGGGGCGCGGGGTGAAGGGCCCGTGCACCGCCTTGTGGGAGAGCACCATGCAGAACGGCTGGGTCCGATCCTTCCTCAGCCACCTGAGGGCGTAGTCGGTCAGGATGTCGCTCATGTACCCCTTGGCCCTGAACTCGCGACCGTTCTCGTTCAGCTTCGGGTCCTCATAGACTCCCTGCCCGAGGAAGCTGAGCCAGTAGTCGAATCCCGGGCGAGGATTCGACGTCGGGGCCTGATGCCACTTCCCCACGAACGCGGTATCGTAGCCAGCATCCTGGAGAAGCTTGGGGAACGTGGGACATGAGGGATCGGGATCGAAGCCCTCGTTGGTGACGACGCCGTGCTTGTGGGCATAGGTCCCGGTCAGGAAGCACGCTCGGCTCGGGGAGCAGAGCGCGATCGTGACGAACGCATTCCGGACGTGCGCTCCCTCGCGGGCGATGCGGTCGAGGTTCGGCGTCTTGAACCACGACGGGTGACCCATGAACCCCATTGCGTCATGGCGCTGGTCGTCGGTCAGGATGAAGAGGATGTTCGGCCGCTCGCCTGCATCGGCCTCATCCATGGAGAGCCCGGCGGCGAGTACCCCGGCTGTTGCCATCCCCCGACTCAGGAATTCACGTCGTGTGATTGTGGTCATTGTGTTCTCCTGCTAATCCTTGCGTTCGCCGCCGGTTACCGGCTCGGTCTTGGCGGCGGTCACCGGAGGCCGGCCAACTTGAACGCCCTCGGGGTATCCGTTCGCCTTCTTGAGTCGGGCAAGCTCGTCCCGCATCTCCTTGAGCTTCTCCGCATGAGCCGGATCCTGGGAGAGGTTCGTCAACTCGTTTGGATCGCTCTTCACGTCGTACAGCTCCTCGATGTCATTCATGTCGGGATACGAGCAGTACTTCCATCGACCGCTTACAACTCCGAGCATGAGCGGCATGCCCGGCAGGCTCTCCTCGCGGAAATACTCGTAGAGGAACGACTTACGCCCCGCTTTCCCTTGCAGGACGGGGAGCATCGAACTGCCCTGCACGCTCTCGGGCGACTTCACGCCGGCGAGTTCCAGGAATGTGGCAGCGAGGTCTATATTCAGGACGGTCCCATCGACCTTGCTCCCCGCTTTCACGAGTTTTGGATAGCGCACGAGCATCGGGATGCGGATCGACGACTCATAGATCAGCCGCTTGGTGTTCAATCCGTGCTCGCCGAGGAAGTACCCATTGTCGCCCGCGAAGACGATGAACGTGTTGTCGAGGCGGCCGGACGCCTCAAGTTCACTCAGCACTCGCCCGACGCTGTCGTCGATCGCAAGTAGGGTCCGATAGTAGTCCAGCCCGTTCTTGCCGTCCCAGGGCTTCCTCTCGACCTTTTCGGGGATCGGCTTGCCCTCGCTTTCGGGCCACGTGCCGGGACCTGCCCCAGAGGTGAAGGCACGCCTCATCCACTTGGGCTTGCCGGCGAACGTATCCCTGTAGTTCGCGGGCTCTGGGAGGGATTCGTTCGCGAATGCATCCTTGTGCCTGGGAGCAGGGGTGAACGGCGCGTGGATCGCCTTGTGGGCGAGCACCATGCAGAACGGCTGGGTACGGTCCCTTTTCAGCCACTTGATGGCATAGTCGGTCAGGATGTCCGTCATATAACCGGCGGCCTTGAACTCACGACCGTTCTCATTCAGGTCCGGGTCCTCGTACACTCCCTGGCCGAGAAAGCTCAGCCAGTAGTCGAAGCCCGGCCTGGGATCCGACTTCGGTGCCTGGTGCCATTTGCCGATGTAGGCAGTCTTGTACCCGGCTTTCTGGAGAAGTTGGGCGAAGTTGGGGCATGAGGGATCGGGGTCATAGCCCTCATTGTTGACCACCCCGTGCTTGTGGGGGTAGGCCCCTGTGAGGAACGTGGCGCGACTGGGGGCACAGAGCGCCAGTACCACATAGGCGTTCCGGACGTGCGCCCCCTCTCGAGCGATGCGGTCGAGGTTCGGCGTCTTGAGGAACGGCGTCTTTCCCATGAACCCCAGGGCGTCGAAGCGTTGGTCGTCGGTCAGGATGAACAGGATGTTCGGCCGCTCGTCTGCACTGGCCTCACTCATGGAGAGCACGGCGGCGAGTACCCCGGCCGCGGCAATTCCTCCAGTCATGAAGTCACGTCGTGTAATCGTGGTCATCTTTGTGCTCCTTAAGTTATCGCTGAACCTCCGCGAGGACCGGGGTCATCGGGAGGAGGGTGCGGACCTCCGACTTACCGCCGAGGCTGAGCAGATCGACGGCCTTGAGGACGGGATCGTCCGGGCTGGTCCGCTCATAGATCACATACCTGCGGGAGATGATCTTCACATTCACCGGCTTGCTGAGCAGGTCGACGATGTTGATCACCGTGCGGCCATCGATCTCCCCCGCGAGCCACTCGACGCCCCACACGGGCTCGCCGGTATCGGCATCGACCACGCGGACTTCGGGCAATGCATGGGCGTCGTCCAGGCGGTTCATGAACGTCGGCCACATATCCTTCTCGGAATCCGCATCATACGGGATGGAGAAGCTCTTCAGCAGGGTGACTTCCGGCTCGCCGAAGGGACGGCCGTACTGGTCCTTCTGCGGCGCTTGTCCGATCACGATCAGACGGGTCGTCGGGGCGATGCTGATCAGGGCGTCGAACGCGGCCCTCGGAAGGTGAGTCACCTCCGGGAGGACGATCAGGCTGTAGTCCTTACCCTTGCCCGCCGCGAGCTGCCTCTCCGAGATGAAGTCGACGTTCACGCCGCAGAAGTTGAGCGCGGTGTATGCCCTCCCGACCGCATCGGCGTATCCCTGGCTGTGGATCAGCGATGCCATCGAGTAGACGATCGCGACCGGAGAGTCCGCGTTCTGCAGGGCCGTCACCTCATCCGCGAACCGGTTGAGGTCGAGGCACGTCCGACCGACGGCCTCCGCGCATCCCGGGCGGTCCATGACGTTGCCGTAGAACGGTGCCGTCCAGGCGTAGGAGGGATCGTCCCGGTCGGAGGCGCGATCCCAGACCCAGATCGTCGTCGCGCCCTGGCCGTGGATCGCTCCCTGCCAGAGGGCGGTGCGGAAGTGCTCCGGCGGGACGTAGTTCGTCGAGCCGTCGAGCGTGATATGGTTCTCGGAGTTGAAGATCGGCTTCCGGCCGACCGAGCGCTGGAGGTCATAGGCGAGGTTCTGCCCATGCCAACCGAGCGCCCATCCGCCGCCCTCGCGTCCCCAGATGATGCAGTCGTTGCCGTTGATCTGCGAGAAATCGGCGAACCGCTCGGCATCGATCCCCCAGGCGACATGCGGGCGCTGGAGGAGAGTCCATGCCATGACCTTCGTGTGGATCGGGATGTTCGGCGCCATCTCGTGGATGATGTCGGCCATCCACTGATGCCAGCCTGCGAAGCGCTCCTGGTTGAAGATGCAGTAGTCATAGAACTGGGGCGCGCCGAAGTCACCGTTGCCGGGGAGCGGGACGGACGCGAAGTCGGCGTAGGTCGTTCCGTAGAGCTTGTTCATCGTCGCCACGTCGCGGTGGACGCGCGCGAGGTACTTCGGCCACATCGCCCTCGTGATCTCGCATCCCTGGCCCCGGTCGAACATCGACTCGTTCGAGAGGCAGAAGCTGTTGAGCGCCGGCTTGTTCCCGATGATCGGGATGACGGTCCGCATGAACCGCTCCATCACCTGCTTGGCCTCGGGCTCATCGACGCAGAACCCGAGGAATCCGCCGCCGCCCTGACCGAGCTTCGGCCACTTGGCCATCGCCCACGCGGGGAAGTAGTGCGGTGAGAGCAGGACGTTCACCATGACGTTGTTCTTCGCGGCGTTGTCGAGCACTTTGGCGACATCCCGCGCGGCCTTGAGGGAGATCTCGTCCTCGGTCGGGAAGGTGATCGCCGGCCCGACCTCGATCTGAATGATATTCACCCCGTAGCCTGGGAAGCGCGGGATGTCCTTGCGCACCTGGGAGAAGTGCCCGTAGCCGCAGAAGAAGACCGGCCCGCGGTCCGAGTTCCCCTTCGCATCCTTCCTGTCGCCGATGAAGCTGATGCCCTCGATCTCGAGCTTGCCTGTCTTGTATCGTCGAGCGGTCGGGACCGTCTTCGGATCGGCGAGGTAGGCCCTCATCTCAGCCATCGCGTTGTCGAGCGAGGCACTCAGGTCCTTGACGGCGAAACCGGCGCGCCGCTCCTCGCCCTTCACGAGGTCCGTGCGGGTGAGCGGGATGAACTGCTCCAGGAGGGTCTTCGTCGCCGTGGGATAGTCGAGCGGGATCTTCTTCGCGGCGCACTTGGCATAGAGTGACTTGAAGAGGCCGAACTTCCTCTCGACGGCATCGAGGTCCGCGCTGATCACCTTGGGGCTGAGCTTCTCGATCGTGCGGGAGGCGGTGGCGATGATCTTGCTGTCTGCGCCCGATACCGTAACCTCGCACTGGAGATTCCTCACCGCATCCTTGCCGGTATTCCATTGCCATTCGATCGAGTTCTGCCCCGGTTTGAGCTTCTCTATTCCCTGGAAGAGCGTCGTCTTTCCGGCAACGACGGACGCCTCGATTATACAGCCCTCCGGCGCGGAGTCGATTGCGACCGCGAGGAGCGCCGGCTTGTCGTCGCCCTGGACTTGCCCGGGGATGATCACCGATCCCTCGAAGCCGCCGCCCCTGAGAGGCATTCCGACGGGCCGGAGAGAGATGTCATCGATGGCGAGTTCCTTGCACACATTGACGATGTTGATCCCGATGTTGACGCCGGTCTGCCCGTCGCCGGCCTTGAAGCGGACCGAGACGCGCCGCCAGTCGTAGGTGCCCGCCGGGAGGTCCAGCGTGTACGTGCTCCAGTCGGTGAAGTGGATGCCGGTGGCGACTCCCTCGCCGCGGACCCAGACGCTCAGCTCGTACTCGATCCCCGGTAGAACCCCGACTCCCTGATAGAGGCGGGCGTAGACCTCGGGCGCGAGACTGCTCCTGTTCACGAAGACGAGGCATCGCTCGCCGGAGTGCGGGTTGGTGGTGCTGGAATGGTAGCTCGCATCGGCGCGGGTGTACCATCCCCAGCCGGGCGAGTCGTTGCCGGGAGCGACTTCCTCGAAGCCGGGGTTGTTGATCGTCGGAACGAGCGCCGATCCGGTGCAGGGAGAGATCAGGGCGATGCAGAGCAGGATGACGGCGAGACAGCGCATTACGGGCCTCCGCAAGGTGGAAAGGTATGCCCTAAGATACCCGTGCTGAGGCGCACTTGTCAAATATTATTGGGCAGCGACATGAGTCGATGGAAGATCCAGAACATGCATTCCGCCCAGCCGGTCCGCATATCTGTAACCTAGAGCAGGCCCTGCCAGTCCCGCTTACGCCATCGTGCCGCTGCCCAAACTTAGTGTGCCGGTCCATCAGTCGAACAGACATACTGACGCACCGACAGTCTGACATACTGAAATACTGTGAATCTCTGCGGGTGGTGGATAGCCACCGTCTTCGGCGCAACCGCTGTCCGGAACGGTCTGGTGCTACCCAATCAAGGGGTAATGATTCTCGTATCGCAGCCATGGCGATACCAAGCACTAAGAGTATACCCTAAACCTACTAACTTGTCAACAATGCATCAACGCTGACGGCAAGTTTTTTCGCCGATCGGCATACTCTATTCCGAAGCGTCGGCGTCCTTTCGGCGAGACGGATCTTTGCCCACTGTCGACATGAATGCCTTGTCTGCTGCGATGATCTCCTCAGCCACCTGTCGCATCGTCTTGTTCTGATTCCTGCACTTGAGCGTCAAATGCGAGTGTGCGGCGGCTTCGCTGAGTGAGACTCGCTCCATGAGTATCGACTTCGCGCGCTCGGTGAGCTTTCGGACCTGAAGCGCCGTTTTCGTATCGGCTGCTTCCTTCCGCAGTTCGGCGAACTCGATCGCTCGCTTGGCGGCGATCGCGATATTAGCCGCCAGAGCCTCTTTGGTGACCGGCTTGAGCAGATAGGTGAAAGCGCCGGCCGCGATCGATCCTTCCACGAATTCCGGATCGCTGTACGCGGTCAGTATCACCACCCCGACATCGGCTCGCCGCACAATGTCGCGCGTGGTCTCGATGCCGTCCATGCCGGGCAGCTTGACGTCGATGACGGCGACGTCCGGCCGAGCTTCTTCAAGCAGTGACAGTGCTTCTTCCCCGCCCCGCGCCATCGCCACTACCTCGTGGCCCGAGTCTTCGATCATCGAGCGGATCCCTACTGCGACCACCGGCTCGTCCTCAATAACCATTACGCGTAACCTCATTGTCTGCACTCCTTTCGCAGTGTCAGAACTCTATGCGAGCGAGCGTGCCCGGCTCGGATCTCGAGATGCTGAACTTGCCGTGCAGCCCGTGCTCCACGAGAGACGAGACCAGCCCGAGCCCCGACTTCGCCTTGCGAGGCGTGTTGAAGGTCTTGGGCAGGCCGACTCCATCGTCTGATACTTCCACCACAGTCATTGTGGGGCTGACTGAGACTCTGATCGCGATCTCTCCGGAGTTCCTGCCCGCCAGTCCGTGTTCGACGGCATTACTCACCAGTTCGTTTGCTATCACCCCGATAGCGACTGCCGTATCAGGAGAGAGAGCCCGGTCACGACCTTCCACGGTGACGCGGACATCTTCGCTCCGACCGGCAGCAGCCACTGCCGTCTGCGCGACTTCGGTCAGCAGCTTCTTTAGCCGCACTCCGGATGCCAAGTGCTTTGGTGTCAGCAGCGAATGGACCGTAGATATGGCGCCGATCTGGCCCATGCACCTCTCGAGCGCCCTCGTGCTCTGCTCTCCCTCTTGAGAGGAGATGCTCAGCAAGCCTGCGATAGTCTGGAGGTTGTTCTTGATGCGGTGCTGCATCTCCCTGCCGAGGACCTCGAGTTCGAGCGTTCTGGCATGCTCGGCGCCATACAGCCTTGCGTTGGCGACGGCGATCGCCAGATGCTCGGCGACCGCCTGCAGTATCGAGCCCTCCCTTCGTCCGAAGACGTCTTCCTTCTGAGACCAGATCTTGAGCAGGCCGGTCACCGTGCCCTTATATATCAGCGGGGAAACGGCGACCATTCCCGAGGTGATCTCGCGCTCCTTGTGCTCTATTCGGTAGCTCTGCATCTCACTTGATTTGGCCCAGGAGTGCATCTCATACGTGGCCTTGAAGGTGCGAAAGTGCTGCTGGGTGAGCTTCTTGCGAGTGTGGACGAGTTCGCTCCCGCCCTCGAAGGAGTATACGTCCGCAATCTGATTCCCGCCGAATACGACGAGACAGACATCGTCGCAGTCGATAAGCTCTCGCAGTCCCGCCTGGCAGGCGGTGAATATGCTGGGCACATCGAGGCCGGAGTTGATGGAGAGCGCCATGCGTTCGAGCATCGCCAATCGGTTTGCCCTGTCCGCCACTTCACCCTGGAGTATTGCATTCTCGATCGCTGCGCCGAGTATGCGCGAAGCCAGGTCGAGAAACTCGATCTGCTCCACCGATAGCTCGCCGGAAGGCGGGCCCGCGAGGCCGATGCATGCGTGCTGGCCCAGCATCGATCGGAGGCGCACCAGTGCGAAGGACTTGACGCCTATCTCCAGCACGCTTGCCCGCACGACCTCATCCAGCCGCTGATCGGTTGCTACATCATCGATGATCTTCACGGATTCCGCCTCGGGACAGACAGCATCCAGACTTGCCAGGATGTGCTCGGGGGCGATCATGATCCCCCCACCGCCTATAAGCGCAGATGCCATGTACTCGGTCCCGTCCGCGCTCACCGCGATGATGCCTCCACTGGAAAGGCCGAGGAACGCGAGGATCTGCTCCATTGCTGCTCTCAGCGCATCGTTGATGCTCTCGGCCCTGGACAGGGTCAGCACTATGCTGCTCAGCACTGCAAGCGCCTCCTGTCGGGCCTGGAGTTTCTCGCGCAGTTGCATGGTCTCGGTAACATCCTTGGCGATGCCCATATAGCGCACTCCACCGCCGACATTCAGCCTTTCTCCCCTAACCGCGATGTGACGCTGGCTGCCATCCGGGAGTATCAGGCGATACTGAATGTCCGTCATGGGCACGCCCTGCTTGGAAAGATCACTCAGGATCGACTGGCACCGCTCGATGTCCTCGGGATGGACGATCTCGGACATGTGCATTCCATAGACGTTGTCCGGCTCCGCTCCCATCGTCGCTCGGATGGACGGGCTCACATACGTGTGGAATCCAAGCTGGTCTATGGCGAACATGAACTCCATGGAGTTCTCGACCATGGCCTGGTAGTCTTCGGGTGTGAGAGCGTCGGCCTGGGGATACTGCAGGAAGGTACTCGCTATCCTGCAGGTGATGCCGGAGACTCCGGCGTCATTGAGATTGGGACTGAGAAGTATGACCCGACGCTCGGGCTCGGGGTGGAAGAGCATGACTGCGTTGCGATAGACGGAGAACCCGCTCGGAAACCGGCCGCCCGACAGGATGGTTTCGCACGCCTGGAGAGCCTCGGACGGATCGAGGCCGGCTATGGACTCGGGGAGCGACTTGCCGATGAGGTCGCCGAGACTCGTGGTTTGGACGGCGCGTGCCGGCCCGACGCAGGCGGATTCCCGCGCGTCTGTAATCTTGAGGTTCTTGTCTGCAATCAGGAGTACCTGTGCGGAGAGAACCTTCTCCATGGAAGCGTCTCCAATATCTCCAGTGCAGGGCAGGTCTGCATGCTCATTATACCGCATCTTTCGAATTCCGGCTAGACAAAAGCAAATGTGCCGGCCCGTCATGAGACAGGCCGGCACAGAAGATCTCTCAGGACCATCCGGTCCGCGCTATTCCTCTTCGATCATCTGGTCGTAGAAGCCCACATAGTCGTGCGGGTTGTCGCCGGATCTCATCTTGATCGCCGTGCGGGGATGCATGTTCATCTGCCCGGTTATCATGTACGGGATCTTGTAGCCCCACTCCATGTCGCCCGCTTGCTCGAGCGGAAGGAAGACGTCCTGGATGCACTTCAACACCGGCCGAAGCTGGAACTTGGGATTCTTCAAGAATCCGAGCAGCAGTTCGAGCGGGCAGTTCCCCGCGCCTCGGCCCATCCCGTTGATCGTCGCATCGAGCCGGTTCGCGCCGACGATCAGCGACTCGAGCGTGTTGGCATAGGCGAGCATCTGATTGTTGTGCGCGTGGATGCCGATCTCGATATCCTTGCCCTCGACCGCCGCCAGGAATTGCAGAGTGAGGTCCCTGATCTGCTCCGAATAGTAGGATCCGAAGCTGTCGACGATATAGATCGCGCACAATGGCTGGTTCGACAGGATTTCGAGCGCCTCGCCGAGTTCACGCTCCTGCACCGTGGATATCGCCATCAGATTGACCGTCACGCGGTAGCCTTTGTCGTGCGCGTCTTTGATCATGTCGAGGGCCGTTGGAAGCTGGTGGATGTAGGTCGCGACCCGGACGATGTCGATCACGCTCTCGGACTTCGGGAGGATGTCATTGTGGTAGTCGGTCCGCTCGGCGTCGGCCATGACCGCGAGCTTCAGGTCGGTCGGATTGTCGTCCACGATGCGCCGCATGCAATCCTCGTCGCAGAACTTCCATTTGCCGTGCTCCGAGGGCGCAAAGATCTTCTTGTCGGCTTTGTAGCCGAGTTCCATCGCGTCGATTCCGGCGGCAACGCAGGTATCGTACACTGCCTTGACGAATCCATCCTCGAAGCCGTGATCGTTGATGAGGCCGCCGTCTCGAACGGTGCAGTCCAGAATCTTGATTTCGGGTCTGTATGTCAACCAGGTGCCCTTTGCCAACTGGTCTTTGACATGCTCCATTTTTGCCATAGTGCTCTCCTGCCAATCGAATGTTAAGAATACGTCATATATTCGCACAAAACGCCGGTTCTGTCAATACCGAGAAACGGGAGACCTTAGACTTTGGACCTTGGACCGGCCACCCGGATCGTGGGAACTAGAGTCCAACGTCTAGGGTCTAGGATCTACCGCCACGGAGGAATCGCATGAATGTCGATGACAACCTGAAGCTCTTCTACGAGAAGCTGAAGGAGATGTACAATCTGCAGTGCATCGAGGCGCTGCTCGGATGGGACCACCAGGTCTACATGCCGCCGCAGAGCGCCCAGGCCCGGGCCGACCAGCAGGAGTATATCTCGTGCCTCGCCCACCAGCGGGCGACCGACCCTGAGTTCTGTCGGGTGGTGGATGAACTCGCCGAGGCGCGTGAGAGCCTCTCGGAAATCGATCAGGTGAACGTTCGTGAGATCAAGAGAGGACTCGACATCGAGCGGAAGCTCCCCGAGGATTTCGTGGCGGAATTCGCGCAGGCCTCCTCGACCGGTTACAGCATTTGGGCAGAGGCGCGCCCGAAGAACGATTGGTATGCCGTCGAGCCGGTCCTGGAGAGGATCTTCCAGTTATCGAAGCGCAGGGCGGATCTCGTCGGCTACGAGGAGCATCCCTACGACGCGCTACTCGACATCTTCGAGCCCGGCATGAGGCTCTCACAGGTCAAGCCGCTCCTCCTTGATCTGGCCGACCAACTCAAGCAGATGATCCCACCGATCGCCGAGAGATTCAGCGGCGAGGGAAAGCTCAAGGGCCACTTCGATAAGGACTGCCAACACCGGTTTGTATCCAAGGTCGCGAGCGATCTCGGCTTCGACTTCCAACAGGGACGGCTCGATACGACCGCGCATCCCTTCATGACGTCCATCGGCCCGCATGACTTCCGGATCACGACTCGCTACAACGAGGGCAACTTGCTCGCCGGGCTGTACGGAACTATGCACGAAACCGGCCACGCCCTCTACGAGATGGGCCTCCCGAAGGAGCGCGCCGGCACTCCGAGGGGTGAATCGGTGTCCCTCGGGATCCACGAGTCGCAATCGCGGTTCTGGGAGAACCTAGTCGGCCGGTCCCGCGAGTTCTGTGGGCACCTGATCGGAGTAATGAGGGAGTTCTTCCCGGAGCAGACCGGTGCATTGACCTGCGACGACCTGTGGAAGCGCGTGAACCAGGTCGAGCCGAGCCTCATCCGCGTCGAAGCGGACGAGGTCACGTACAACCAGCACATCGTGATCCGCATGCTCCTGGAGGAGCGCCTTATCACCGGCGACCTGAGCGTATCCGATCTCCCCGGCGCGTGGGATGACCTCTACGAGGAGTACCTGGGCGTCCGATCGCCCGACGCGAAGGACGGCGTGATGCAGGACATGCACTGGTACACCGGCGGGGTCGGCTACTTCCCGACGTATTCGCTCGGGAACCTCTACGGCGCTATGATGATGCAGACGGCCCGTGAGGCGCTCCCGGATATGCCGCGTCAGATCGAGCGCGGGGAGTTCGCACCACTACTCGCCTGGCTGAGGACGAACGTCCACCAATACGGCATGACGTTTCGCGCCGCCGACCTGATTCGCCATATCACCGGGCACGACCTCAGCGATCAGCCGTTTGTCGAGTATCTGAGAGCCAAGTTCATGTAGTGTCCGACCGGTCCGACATCCAAGGAGGTACCAATGAGCCCATTTGTTGCAGGCCGCGAGTTCCTCAAGGCCCACGTGTGGAAGGAGTTCAGCGACCAGAAGCTTGTCACCGGCCAGAGTATGGGAGCGCCCAGACCTGATCCCGAGAAGCCGTTCCCGAGCGACGCCCGGCTGATCGACCTCGTCGATCCCGCCGACTTCACGGTTGGCGACGTCCCGATCAAGGACGTCATCCGCCGCAGACGAAGCCGGCGGAAGTTCACAGACGAGGCGCTGTCACTCGAAGAGTTGTCGTACCTGCTCTGGGCGACCCAGGGCGTTACGAAGGCCGCGAACCTCCGAGACGGTGTCCTCACGTACCGGACGGTCCCGGCGGGAGGCGCGCTTCAGCCGTTCGAGACCTACCTGGCCGTCAACCGGGTCACCGGCGTCGAAGCGGGCCTGTACCGATACCTCCCGATGGAGCACAAGCTGCTCTTCATGCGCTCGGATCCCGATCTCATGGAGAAGGCTGCCCTCGGGTGCGCCGGTCAGGACTTCGTGGCGACGAGCGCGGTCGTCTTCATCTGGACGTGTCTCCCGTACCGCAAGGAATGGCGGTATTCGGTCGCCGCGCACAAGATCATCGCCCAGGACTCCGGCCATCTCTGCCAGAACCTCTATCTCGCTGCCGAGTCGGTCGGCGGCGGGACGTGTGCGATCGGGGCATACTTCCAGGAGGAGATGGACACCCTTCTGAGCGTCGACGGCGAGGACGAGTTCACCATCTACGTCGCCCCGGTGGGGAAGGTCGGGTAGTGAGCAGTAAATGGTGAACGGTGAGCAGTGAGTTCCGAGACCGTTCACCGTTTACTGCTTACCGTTCACCGGCCCTACTCCGCCCAGTGGAAGCACGAATCCCCGAGCAGCGTCTGGATGTAGTTGATCTGGCCGTCGTGATAGGTCATGTGGCTGATCGGCAGGAGGATCGCCTCTCCGATCCGGAACTTCGCGCCCCAGGGCATCGTGACCTCCCTGTCCAGGTCGGCCTCGCTCAGCGAGTCGAGTACCAGGCAAGCCTTCTCGGCGCTCTCGATGACCAGCTTCCCGAGCGCTTCCAGGGTCGTCGCCTGATCCACTCGCTTGTTGAACTCCTCATCGGGCGCCGCACATGCGATGGCGACTCCGAGCATGACATTGCTCCGCGCGATCTCGGCGAGGATATCCTTGGCGGTTTTCGCACATCCCGCCGGGCAGAAGCAGAACTTATCCTCGGGTATGTACTTCGCGTCCTTCACGATAAGTTCGGCCTGGCGCATCGTCCCGCCCTTAGCCATCTCGATGATCGAAGCCATTCTCTCTACCTCCTTCAGAAATCCTACTCATACTCATACTCATACTCATACTCATACTCAATCCGGGGCGAAGCATTGGCGATTCTGTCCCGAAGTCGGCGCAGTCCGAAGGGCCAATGCTTCGCCCCTACATCCTGGGCGGAGAACTGGCGATTCTGTCCCGAAGTCGGTACAGTCCGATTGGCCGATGTTTCGCCCCTACACCCGGAGATGTCTGGTCTAGCGCAGCTTTCTTCTGCGGCAACTACGGTATATATACCGTGCTGTACTTGCCGCATAGTGCGGTAAGTCGCGCACTCCCCCAGGACGTGCCGTTGCCGCCGTCCCGCCGGATGGCCGGCACGGAGGCACGGCCACTACGGTTTTCGTCGCACCGGCCTGCTTGTCCTGCGAGGCAGGGAAACGGATGGTTTACAATCCCGGGCGCTTTCCACTATCATTGTCCCACGCAATGAACACCCCGACAGCACCCGGAACCGATACGGCAACACGATACGACCGCGTCACACCGCGCGCGGTGATCCTGTCGCTCATCCTTGCGGTCATCAACGACTACTGGCTTGTCCAGATCGAGGTCGTGCGCTACTCCTTCGCCACCTATGCCGCGCCGTTCTACAACTGCATCTTCACCCTCCTGGTCGTCACGGCGGCGAGCTTCCTTGTCAAGCGGCGATTCCCGCGGCTCGCGCTCAGCCGGGTCGAGCTGATAACCGTCTACGTCATGCTCTCGATCACCAGCGCCGTCTGCTCCCACAACATGATGGAGGTGCTCGTCTCGCTGATGGGCTACGCGTTCTTCTTCCAGACGCCGGAGAACGGGTGGGGCAAGCTCTTCATCGACAAGATTCCGAAGTGGCTGACTGTAAGTGACCCGGAGAGCCTGAAGCACTTCTATTACGGGCACTCCACGCTCTACGATCCGGTCAACTACACTCCGTGGATCGTGCCGGTGCTCTCGTGGTCGGCGTTCTCGGCAGTCCTGCTCTTCACCATGCTGTGCATCAACAGCATCCTCCGCAAGCAGTGGGTCGAGGCCGAGCGGCTGACCTTCCCGTGTATCATGCTCCCCCTCGAGATGACCGAAGAATCCGGCTCGCTCTTCCGAAACCGCTACATGTGGATGGGGTTCGCCATCGCCGGTTTCCTCACGTTTCTGGCCGGCCTCAACTATCTCTATCCATCGATCCCCTGCGTTCGGATCGTGCGCCAGAACTTCGGGCAGTACATCGTGAACCCACCGTGGAATGCGATCGGCGCGATCATCGTCGGCTTCTACTTCTGGGCGATCGGGATCGCGTTCCTGATGCCGCTCGAGCTTTCGTTCTCATGCTGGTTCTTCTACTGGGTCGTCAAGATGGAGATAGTCGGCACGCGGATCCTGGGCCTTAACGAGCTGAATGTCGTCGGCGGGAGCTTCGACCGGACCTATCCGTTCCTGATCTCGCAGTCCTACGGCGGGTACCTCGGCTTCTTCGCGATGAGCATGTGGTCGAGCCGCCGCTACCTCAGGCGCGTCTTCCGGACCGCCTTCCTCGGCACGAAGGAGGAGGACGAGTCCCGGGAGGCCCTGAGTTACCGATCGGCGATCCTCGGCCTGATCGGAGGACTGCTGTTCCTGGGCACATTCGCCTACCGAATGGGCATGTCGATCCCGATCATCATCGCATTCTTCGTGCTCTATCTGACATTCGCGATCATCATCAGCCGCATCCGGGCCGAACTCGGCTTCCCGACTCACGATATGCACCAGATGAACCCACCGTACCCCATCACGACGGCTTTGGGCACGGAGAACATCGACGCGCAGAACCTGGTCGGCTTCTCGCTGTTCTACTGGTTCAACCGCACCTACGCGAGCCATCCGTCACCGCACCAGTTGGAGGCGTTCAAGCTGTCGGAGCGAGTCGGCAATCCCGCGAGGCAGATGTTCTTCGCCGTCATGATCGCCGGCATCTTCGCGCTCCCGATCGGATTCTGGAAGCTCCTGCACACGTACTACCACAACGGCGGCGCGACGGCCAACATGGAGATGTGGGCGCTCACGTTCGGAAGCGAGGCTTGGAACAGGCTCGGCACGTGGATCAAGCAGCCGACCCAGCCGAGCGTGCTCTCGCTCGGGTTCGTTGGCGTCGGGTTCGCGATTTCGACGATCCTCGCGTGGCTGAGAATGCGGTTCTTCTGGTTCCCATTCCATCCGCTCGCGTATGCCCTCGGCCCGAGTTGGGGGATCGCGCAACTCTGGATGCCGATCTTCATCGGGAGCACCGCCAAATTCCTCGTGCTGCGGTTCGGGGGACTCAAGCAGTACCGGAAGGCGATCCCTTTCTTCTTCGGGCTGATCCTCGGCGAGATCACGGTCGGAAGCCTCTGGACGATCATCGGGATCGTGCTCGGCATCCCGACCTACGACTTCTGGCCGGGGAAGATGTAGGCCGGAGTTCCGTCATGCACCGCTTGACGCTGTCCCCGAAATACCGGATAATCACTTATGGAAACCAACTCCGTGTTGGAACACGTCATGGAGGATATCCGATGCGTATAACTCTCGTAATACTGGCTCTGCTCAGCATAGTCACAGCGGCCTGCGCGGCCGATGGTCAAGCATTCCTCGGCATGTTTGCCGAGACGAGCATCATGCAGATCGCGGGCATGCCCGAGATGCCGCCCATTCCGCCCGGCATCGAGATGCCGAACATCCCCGGCATGGAGGGGATGATGAGCATGGGCAAACCCGTCCGATCGTTCACCGTGAGACTCTGGTCGCCTGGGATCGCTCCGGAGGGCGCAACGGCAGGCATCGTTCCGCCCGAGGGCCTGAAACAGGGGAACAGACTCGACCTCGAACTCTATCGACCCAAGGCCGAGAAGTCCGAAACCGGCGGTGAGACCGGTCCGGGCCAGGATGGGGGCAAGATTCCCGACTTCACGATCAAGTACTACTGGGGATCGTCCGCCACAGTCAGGCCCGGCCAGCCGAAGATCATCAGCTCGAAGTCGATGACCGCTGAAGCGAAACAGCTTATGGAGAAGGAGCGACCGGCGGCCAGGGGAGGCTCATCCTACTTCTACAAGCCCGACTGGACCACCGCATACTGGCCGACCAAGAAGCAGCCCGGCAAGATCGCCAAGGATGCGGCGCTGCCCGGGAAGTACGCCCTGACGACCAGCTACACCGGCAATGTCGAACTCGATTGCCCGCCGAACGTCGACTTCCTCGCGCCGATCAAGCTCGTCAGCCCGAGCCTGGCGGATCCGGTGGATCTCTCCGGCGTCTTGACGCTCAAATGGAAGCCGATCCCGAACCTGCTCGGCTCTCATGCCGTCATCATGGGCATGGAGGGCAAGGACACGCTCATCATGTGGAGTTCCGCCGAAATCTGGCGCGACGATATCATGTCGGTCGACTGGGGCTACCTCCAGATGGCGGAAGTCCAGCAGTATGTCAAGGACCAGATCATGATGCCCGGCGCGCAGACGCAGTTTGTCGTCCCCGCGGGCATCTTCAAGGAGAGCGATATGGCCTCGCTAACGATGACCGGTTATGGCCCGGGCGCGGCTCGAATGGACACTCAGCCGCTGCCCCGCATCCAGACCAAGACGAAGCTCACAGTCCAGCTCGGCGGCAAAGCCGTCGGGGAGATGAAGTGACCATGGGCTGTAGGGGCGCGCCTTGTGCCGCCCGAGATAGGGCTGCGGGCGGCACAAGGCGCGCCCCTACAGCCTAAGTGTCTAAGAGGAACTCATCATGGCGGATGAAACCAGATTGACGAGACTCGAGCCCGGCATGCCGATACTCATCGGCGGCGACCGGGTCGTGCACGTCTCGCAGGAATTGGCGGACAGGTTCCGGCCCGGTGACAAGCTGATCGTCGTGCGCAAGACCGGCGAGATACTGCACATACCCGCGGCCGTCGACCAACTGGCGACCGAGGCCGTCAGCCGCGCCCTTCAGGCATTCCGTGACCAGCAGAGCGCATCGGACGAGCAGTTCACGCTGTTCTACAATTCGTTCGCAGGCCGCCTCGCCGACGACGCGGTATGGAACGAGATCGCCAGGATCAACGTGCAGGATGTCGATCGCGCGAAGTCCAAGGGGCGCTCGACCACGCGCCTCGTCGCCGGCGACAAGATGCGTCGGGACATGATCGCCGGACTTGCACAGTGGGCGGAACTGGAATCGCGACGTGACAAGGTGACCGGCCGGGTCGAGCACGAGGGCTGGGTCGTCGAGGAGGTCGTCAGCCCGTGCGGGGTCGTCGCGTTCGTGTTCGAGGGGCGGCCGAACGTCCTGGCCGACGCGACCGGCGTGCTCCGGAGCGGCAACACCGCCGTCTTCCGCATCGGAAGCGACGCCCTGAACACGGCACAAGCGATCATGGAACTCGCGCTCCGGCCCGCGTTGATCGACGCCGGACTGCCCGAGTATTCCGTCACGCTTCTGGAGAGCGCCGAGCATTCCGCCGGATGGGCGCTCTTCGCCGATCCCAGGCTCGCGCTGGCGGTCGCTCGCGGAACGGGCCGAACGGTCGATACACCTGGGCGCCATCGCCCGGGAGGCCGGGAACGACGTGAGCCTCCATGGAACCGGCGGCGGGTGGATCATCGCCGATACCCACGCCGACCCCGACAAGTTCGAACTCGCGGTCTACAATTCCCTCGACCGCAAGGTCTGCAACACGGTCACTGTGATCTGCATCCCCCACTCGCGGGCGGGCGATCTCGTCCCGAAGCTCTTGAGCGCCCTTCAGAAACGCGGCGAGAAGCTCGGACACGGCTACCGGCTGCACGTCGCTCACGGGAGTGAGGACATAATCCCCAAGGAGCTGTTCACCACCGAGACCGAGGTCCTCCGGGCAACCGGCGCGGTGCACGAGTTGACCGCGACCGTCTGGCCCGCCGATCAGCTCGGCCACGAGTGGGAGTGGGAGCAGACGCCCGAGGTCACGGTGGTCGCGATCCACGATCTCGATGAGGGTATCCGGCTCTTCAACGAGCAGTCGCCGCTGATGGTGGCGTCGCTGATCAGCGAGGATGAGGCCGCGCACGAGAAGCTCCTACGGGAACTGAACGCGCCATTCATCGGGAACGGCTTCACTCGCTGGGTCGACGGCCAGTACGCGCTCTGTCGCCCGGAACTCGGGCTCTCGAACTGGCAGAACGGCCGGCTCCTCGCCCGCGCCGCGGTCCTCACCGGCGACGGTGTCTTTACCGTGAAGTTGAGGGTCAAGCAGTCCGATCCGGACGTGCATCGGTAGTCCGTAGGGGAGGCCTTCGACGGCCTCCCGCCCGCCTGTGGACCGATTGGAGGGTTGACGACATGGCTTCTTCGCCCAGTATGCCGGCAAAGCGAATTCCGTGGAAGATCGCTCTACGGGTCTTGTTCTTTGTCGGTGCTTCCTACCTGGCCTTCAGAAGATGGACACAGTGGCAGAACGGCGATTCGACTGCCGTCCTGTTCGCCATTGTCTGGGTGCTTGTAGCCCTGAGTCAGTTGCTCCAGATAGTGTACCCAAACCTGCTATCGAAGCCTGATAGGCCCGAGTGACTGCTTCCTCACCACCGAATGGCGAGGCTATCGATGTCCAAACAAGCTGAAGCAAGCTAGTTTGAGTCCGAGCTTGCCTCAGCTTGCTTCTCGTACCACTGGCCTGGGGATTTGATGCCCAGGCAGTCGAGGACCATATGCATTTCGCTCTCATAGTCGCCCTGCTCGCAATATCAGCCGCACACGGAGGGACCATGGACACCCTGAGGACCGAGTTCGCCAATCCGGGGAACGACTACCGCGCGATTCCGATGGAGTTCGACTATGCCAAGCCAACCGAGTTCGCCGACAAGCTCGTCGATGGCAAGTGGGGTGGGGCGCACTTCAACTACCCCCACGGCGGTCCGGGATACCTCCGCGACGAGGCGGGATGGGACCAGTACAAGGCGGCGGTGGCGGCGTGCCGGGAGCGCGGGCTGAACGTCTGGATCTACGACGAAATGGGCTACCCGAGCGGCCGCGCGGGCGGCCACGTCCTGGAGGGCCATCCCGAGTACGAATCCCAGGGCCTCTTCTATGACTCCAGAGACATCGCGGTCGGCAAGGATGGGCAGACGATCGAGTGGCGCGTCCCCGAGGGCGCGCCGTTCTACGTGGCGGTCGCGCAGGTCGATTGGGGCGGCGGTCTCTACGACATTACCGAGGTCACGGACAAGGTGACGGACGGCGTCCTGAAGATGGAGTTGAAGCCCGGCAGTTGGCGGCTGATGGCGTTCGTCCAGAACCGCCTGCGGGAAGGCACGCACGCCTCGATCGCATTCGGGCCATACATCAACATCATGGATCCCGATGCAGTAAGAAGCTTCATCGAGATCACCCACGACGCCTTCTATGCCCACTGCGGCCCGGATTTCGGCACTACGATCAAGGCCGTCTTCAACGACGAGGTCTCGCTGATGAGCGGCTTCCTCACCGATGACGCGCAGCCCCATCCCGCGGTCGCCTGGTATCACGGCCTGCCGGAGATCTTCCGGAAGCGGACCGGCTACGACATCCGCGAGTGCCTGCCCGCTCTCTTCAACAACGTCGGGCCGGATACCGCCCGGAAGCGATGTGATTACTATTCAGTGATCGCCCAGCAGGTCGCGGAGTCGTTCTTCAAGCAGGTCCGCGAATGGTGCGAGGCGCACAAGGTCGCGTCCACCGGCCATCTGCTGTGGGAGGAGTCGCTGATCTTCCATGCCAACTTCTACGGCAGCGTCTTCCCCTCGCTGAAGGAACTCGACTGGCCGGGGATCGACGTGCTCGGCGCGGGATATGGGAACACATCCGGCTCGCACGTCGAGGGCGGGCCGGTCACCCCGAAGCTGATCGGCTCGGCGGCGCACATCTATGACAAGAAGCGCACGATGTCCGAGTCGTTCTGCTTCGTCACCGGCAAGACGCCGATCGAGGAACTCCTCGCGCACATCGCCTGGCAGCAGGTGCTCGGCATCAACAGCTTCACGACGCTGAGCATCAACGACCAGTACCCGGCGGAGTCGTTCCGCCTGCTGAACGACTACACCGGCCGCCTGAGCTACATGCTCACACAGGGACGCTTCACGGCGGATGTGGCGATTCTCTACCCGATCGCCTCCGTGTGGGCCGACTTCAAGCCGACGAACCGCCATGTCCACCACCTCGACGACAACCCGAAGGCTAAGGATGTCGATGACGCCTGGCGCGCGATCTCCCAGGAGGTGCTCGCCTGCCAGCGCGATTTCGACTACCTCGATGAGGATGCGGTCCGGCGCGCGAAGATATCCTCAGGCAAGCTGATGATCGGGAAGAACGCCTACTCGGTCCTCATCCTCCCGCACGTCACGACGCTCGACTACTCGACCCTCAAGCGGATCAAGCAGTTCGTCGATGCCGGCGGGACGGTGATCTCCTACGAGACGCTCCCCTACACCCGCGCCGATGCAGGCCCGGCGGATGAGCATCGCGCCCTCGTCGACGACCTCTGGGATGGCAAGGGCGTCATCCATACCGAGACCATGCCCTCATTCCGCGAGGCTCTGAGGTCGAGCGGCACCCCCGACCTCGTCATCACTCCATCGACTCCCCATATCTACTACCAGCACCGCATCCTCCCCGCAGGCGACATCTTCTTCCTCGTCAACAACTCGACCGACCCCGTCACCGGCGACTTCGCCTTCCGCGCATCCGGCAAGCCTGAGGTCTGGAATCCCCAAACCGCCGAGACCTCCCCCGCCGACGCCTCGAAGAAGAACGGCATGACCACCCTCCACCTCACCCTCCCGCCGAGAAGCGGGAGGTTCGCGGCATTCCGGGGCCAATGAGGCAGAGCTGGCGCACTACAGACCCTTGCACGCTTCTTTGGTCACGTCCAGTCCCGCGAACGGTTTCACCTGTCGAATGTCCGGGATGCGTACCCCTTCCCAGATGTAGGTCGGGCTGCCATCGTAGACCAGGTATAGCTCGGCCACATAGTCATACTCGCGCTTGAGGAGGGCCTCCCGGTTTGCCTTGATCTCGGTCTCAATGGCGTTGACCGCTGCGGCGTCCATTCCGGCATCGCTTGCGATCTGTTTCCACGGCGCATCACCGGCGGCGCGCTGACCCAGGTATTCAGGGAACGACTTCGGGAACCTGTCTCGGATGACGATCTGCACCAGGTCCTCGTTGAGCTCATCCTCGCCGTGCATCGATGTGAACTTGTCCTTACCGTCGACCTGACGCTTGTAGAGGATGTAATGAACGTCGAGTTGGGGAGTCTGACCGTCCGGTGTGGCCGTTCGCAGGAACGATATGATGGCCGATTCCGCGCGCTTGGCGAACGGGCACTGGCTCATGACCAGTAGGTCGAGAGTGTTCGTCCTCCGCTCCGCGAACCGTGTCACCTCTATCTCATCGCCGGCCTTGAGGTAGCCGGTCACGACTGTCGGTTTGCCGATTCGCGATCGCAGGTTGTCGAGCAGAGAGCCCGTGACCTTGTAGGAGTAGGAAGCGTTCCGGATGTATACGTTGCCATCAGCGGCGGATAGAGTTCCCGCGAACGTCACCGTATCCCAGACCGGGTGGGCCTTCGCCTCATCCAGCTTCGTCATGAGCGACTTGAGAGCTGCGAACTCCTTCTTCGCCGTATCGCTCAGCTTGCCGAAGTCCGCCGCGCTCACCATATCGGCTGCCTTCGATGCCAGGGAGACTCGCCAGGAATCGATCAGCGCAGAGTCTTTGACGGTAATGGTCCACTCCACATCGGTCGCGATTCGCTCGAGTTTGGCGGTGAATTCGGTCCTACCTCCTTGTGCGCTCAGACTCCGCTGAGCGGCGTCCACCAACAGCGAGAACTCCAACGGTGCAAGGCTCAGTTCATAGCGGAGCCCGCTGCTCGCTAATCCCGGATCCGACGCGGCCCGTACGCAGACAGCGGTAGCGAGAGCGAAGGATCCCAGGACCGTCACAACGACAATCCACCTGGACCATAATCTCCGCCGACCGAGGAGCATATTGCGGGCCATTTCGCCCAGTGAGTTGCTATGGTGAACAGACACAGCAAGTTCCAGTGGGGCCGCTGCGGTTACAAGTACCCGTGTCGGAGGTTACGCCGCAGGAACCGTGTGATTCGGCGATGACCCGGCCAACACATATGTTGCTGCATGGCGTTTCGGCTGACTGGCACACCGCACTTGTGTGCACCGCAGGACCTGCTGGACCCTCAGTTCCCTGTGGTCCGGTGGGTCCGGTAGCACCAGTGGCCCCGGTAGGTCCTTGCGGGCCCTGAGGTCCTTGCGGACCTTGCGTCCCTTCTGCACCTGTGTCGCCCTTAGCCCCCGCAAGCCCTTGAAGTCCCTGTGCTCCGGCATCACCCTTGGGTCCTTGCAGGCCTTGCGGTCCCTGCGGACCGGGTTCACCCTGAGGGCCCTGCAACCCCTGCGTCGCCGCGGTCACCTGCAATGACCCATCCGCGAATTGGACACCGCCGGTCGATCTGATCACACCGATCACGTCCAGTGCTGTCAGGGGACTCCCGGTTCCGATCCCCAACGACCCGGTGACGTACACGTTGCCGATAAACCGGCCCGCCGGTCCTGCGCCAAGGTTAGTGACCTGGAACGCCGGCAGGTCGCTCGACGCACTCCCTGCGAACGGCAGTGAGAGGTCTGCCGCACGTATTGCATACGGCGCGGTCGTCAGCCGTGTGCGAGGGCAGAGCTCCGCCGAACTGAGAGGCTGCATGCCGAGCCAGTATTGCCTGTCGAACGGCAGAGCGATCGGTGTCACCGCGCCGAGGTTGACGTTGAATACACCGCCGCTGGTCTGAACGCTCTGAACCTCCTGCCAGAGCGCCGTGCCCTGTCCGCAGGTTCCCACATCATACAGGCGGAATGTCACGCTCTGCACGCCGTCACTCACCGGCTGGCCGAGCGAGTTGGTCAGCTTGCCCTGTAACGTGAGTATCCTCGGCACGTCACCGAGAACTCCAGCGGCCAACAGATGCGACAAAGTTAGCAGCATCACGAATGGAACCAAGTGTGTCTTCATATTCCGTTTCTCCCTACTCGAACCCTTGATCGGACATAGTTGCCGAGCCGGATGCTACAGCTTCATGATGAACGCCAGGGCATAGAACGGCGGGCAGTTCTCATGAGGCTGGTTGCCGCCCGTTGCGCCCGTCTGTACACTCTCGGGACGCTGCACGCCATCCTGGCCGCCATTACACCCGGCCCAAGCATGGCCGCTCTCAGTATGCGTATGCGACGGCATCTCGGCCACGGTCAGGGTATGTTGATGCTCTCCGCCGGTGAGCATCGGACTCCCCTTCACGGTGGTATAGGCTACTCCTCCGACATCCTGGCTTGCCCCGACAAGGAACCTGTCCCTCAGATTGGGCGTCCCGTTCGTCCCGTCGCAGATCACCCAGCCCTGAGGGATCGTGGCAATCGAGCCCGACCACATCAGGATTACACCGGACGGTACTACTCCGACTCCTGCCGCAAGCTTTTCAGGCGTGATCGCGCCGTCCTTTACCGTATCCGCTATCTCCGCCCTCACTGCATACGGCGCGGTCGTCAGTCGCGTGCGAGGGCACAGCTCCGAACCCGTTGCCGGCTGCATCCCGAGCCAATACTGCTTGTCGAACGGCAGACCAATCGCCGTTACTGCACCGAGGTTCACGTTGAACACTCCGCCGTTGGTCTGAACGTTCTGGACCTCCTGCCACAGAGCTGTGCCTTGCCCGCACGTTTCCACGTCGTAGAGCCGGAATGTCACACTCTGCACCCCGTCACTCACCGGCTGGCCGAGCGAATCGGTCAGCTTGCCCTGAAGTGTCAATACTCTCGGCACCTCGCCGAATGCACCGGCGGCCAGTGCACATAACATCATTGTTACTACGGCATATCGCAACACAAGCGTCCTCATCCCTCTTTCCTCCTTTGTGATATCTCCATCAGTACACCAGCGATAGCTACTCCACAACCTCCAGATCATCGGCCTTGCGAGGCTGGACAACCGCGTCGAGCACGCTCCCCCGCACGCGCACACCTGATATTCCGCTCACCAACACGTACCCCCCGACCTCCGGTACCGTGGTGAGATTCGCCTTGGCCACTCTGAGACCCGTCTCCCAAAACGGTGACTTCGATCCGTCGTTGATCACGATGTAGTCGGCGTAGCTGTTGTCGATAACTACCCCGCTGGTACGAATAAAGAGGCCCACATTGTTCACCCCGATTGCGCCGAGTACCCCCCGCTGGCCCAGCGGCGGAACACCCAGATTGGCCCCCCGACCTGGCGATTGATCATGAAGATCCCTGCGAGTGGATCTCCCTGGCCCACTACCGCGAGCATGGGGTTCAGAATGATCCGCTCTCCGTTCAAAGTAGATACACTGCCAACCACATTGATCAGGCATCCCTCGAGCAGCGAGGCGGTCTCTCCTCCGATTCCGACCAGTGCAATGCCGCTCGACCTGTCCGATGCTTCGGCGTAAATGCGGTCGGCAAAGCAGCCCGGCTCGGCGGTCACCACCAGAGACGCGAGTGCCAGGCGCATCCCGTCTCCCTGGAGCTTCGCCAATCCGGGTGACGATACGAGCAATGGCGGCGACTCCTCGGCAGACCACACGCCGAGTTGGGCCATTCGCTGCCCCGCCACGGCTGCCCCGATGGTGAGCTGGCCAATGCTTACAGTGGCGACGCTGTTCCCGCCGACCATTCGCTCGCCGCCGCACGTGTTGGCAGACCAGCTAATCGCATAGTCGTCCGCCGCCACTTGCCCGGCGCACACCGCCATCAAGAGGATCACCGGCACAACAATGTACAGCTTGCTCATCTTTCCCTCCTTTCATTCATAGCCCATAAAACAGAACACCCGCGTGCACTACATCGAGCAACCCACGGAAAGCTCGGAGTGTACAGCGGGTATAGTTATCTTCTACTCTCATCTGATGGAAAAGTCAATAGATGTAAGAGGGATTGCCGAAAAACCGGTATTATTACCAGTTGGTTGTCATGCGTGCGTTCCGTCGCAGGCATCGCGGGGAGGTTCGGAACAGACACAAAAAAAGTGGCCCGGTCCGCCGAAGCAGACCGAGCCGAGTCAGAAAGGAGTGATTATGTACCGATTACTTCCCGAACAACGATCAATACTTATTATCGGCCAACCCGCGCGAATCTTCAGGTCTTTTTGCCAGGTAATGGTTTGTGGTCTATGGCTGATGGTTAATGGGGAACGGGGGATGGGCAATGGTCCGGCCATGAACCATCAACCATCCCCCATGAGCCATTCCGGTCTCCGGCATCAACCATTGACCATCAGCCATCAACCATTCCCCCTACGCCGCGATCGTCGCGCTCTCGAGATCGGACCACGCGCCCTTCACGCCGTTCGTATAGACCCAGCGCATCTTGTAGTGCGCCTGCTTGTTTCCATCCTCGGGCGCGAACGGCACGACCACGGTGTTTCGGCTCGACATGTTGACGTAACGCATGTCGGTCGGCGGGCTCGCCGGCACTTCGCCGATCTTCACCCAGACCTCGACCGCCTTCACACCCTGCGGCTTCCCCGGTGAGACTGTGCCCTCGTTGTCATTCTGGATGCGGAGCGTATGCCTCAGGGGCGCACCGATGTTGATACCCGCTGTCGGCCTGTCGAGCGATGTCTCGATCTCGGTCGGGACGGACGGTGCATTGCCGCGCGTCGGGATGCCAAGCTCTTCCCTGTCCTGGTTCGTAGTTTCGGGATAGGCCTGGATTCGAGCGACCATCGGTCTGATCAGGCTCTCCATGGTCTCCCGCTTGGTGTTCTTGTCCTGAACCTGGCCTCGATACGTAGTCCAGGTGCCCTCAGCCGTGACTCTCGCCAGGCTGAACTCCGGCTCAGAGTCCGCCAGGTCGACGACATCCGCCGGCAGCAGCCCGAAGTGAGCGAGATTCGCGCCCAGGTATGCCATGAACTTGTTCATCCATACCTGGAGTTCCAAGTCAGATCCGGGGAGATAACCTCCCATAGTAATACTCTCCTATGTTCCGATCCGTCGTTCCCGACAATGATCGGTCAGGTACTGCAACGGCTTGCGTTCAGATTAGCCGTCCATTTCCATTGTCGGAGGGCCGGGCCGGCAAAGTTACCTATACTGTAGTCTTTTTTCGCGATTTCTTGTCCCACGTCTCTGGGAAGATGACCTTCCGTCTATGGAAAGCAGGCCATTAACCTGCAGTAAACAGGCCTCCCAACCATGGTAAACAGGCCTCCCAACCATGGTAAACAGGCCTCCCAACCGTGGTAAACAGGCCTCCCAACCGTGGTAAACAGGCTTTCCGACCATGGTGAACAGAGGTTCCGTCGATGGAAGTGACGCCTCCGACCGGCTCCCGGAAGCCTTCCGGGGATCCCCCCAAGGCCTGACGCAGAGCCCGAGACGCACTTGATGCCGGCGCAGGGGGCACAAACCACGCGCCTCCACCCTCCGCCGAATCGTGCTGGCAAAGAGCGGGTTGCTCGTCCATTCCATGCTCATTGCGGAGGTGGATACCCAGAAGAGGATATAGAGCCTTCGTCGCCGAATCCAGCTACTAGCAAGTCGATAGTACCAATGGCGCACGATAAGTCCATACTTGTAGGCCGTGTAGTGGCGGCTAGGCAGGCTGGAGGCCCATACATGAGTACGGTATACGAGGAATTGTTGGAGTGGTCACAATCCATTCCCGTGTGGCAGAGGGATGCATTGCGCAGGCTCGTGAGAGGCTTGCAGCCGGAGGACTTTGAGGAACTAAGACATCTCTGCTTGTCAGCGTTCCAGCTTGCCGTTCCTGGGTGTAAGGACGTGCAAGCGGAGCCGCTCACTGCTCAGCATCTGCCGTCACCCAAGACTGCGGCTAGCAGCGTCACTCTTCACTCCATCTGCTCCGTAGAGAATGTGAATCTTCTTGACCCCGAATCCACACTCAACTTCAGCCCAAAGGGACTCACGATCGTATACGGTGACAACGGATCGGGCAAATCGGGATATACCCGCATCCTCAAGAAAATGTGCCGTGCGCGTGATGCGGGAGGCCCAATCCACCCCAATATCTTCGAAGAGCCATCAGGAGAACCAGCGTGCGCATGCATCGCATATTCTGTGGGTGAGGCTGAACCAACCACATTTGACTGGGTGTATGAACAGGAAGCACCCATCGATTTCTCCCGCATATCGATCTTCGATACCGACTGTGCAGATTTCTACGTCACCAAGTACAACGATATTGCGTACCGCCCGTTTGGTCTAGACCTATTCGATCGGCTAGCCAGCTTGGCTGACGATATCCAGCGGGAACTCGAGCACGATAAGAATAGTGTCGCCAGCAAATGTCCCGGCGTACCCGAAGACATTGACGAAGCAGTCATCATCCGTAGCCTGTTTCCGCTAGGAATCGGCACCAAGATGGCAGATATCGTGAACGCAGCTCAATGGAGTGACGCCAACAGCGCAGAGCTGAAGAGGCTTGTGAAGCTGCTGAGAGAGGAGAACCCAGCTACGAAGGCTGCGGCCGTGCGCGCCAGAAAGAGCATCGTCGAGGAGTTCAGGAAGCGCGTTGACGGGATCAACTCAACACTCTCAGGGGACCAGTATGTCGTGTATCGGAAAGACATCGATGACCTGGCAACTGCCAAGGAAACGGCACGAGTTGTCTCTCAACAGGCGTTCTCCGATTGCCTTCCAGGTACGGGCTCCGACCCTTGGAAGCAACTCTGGGAGTACGCACGTAGATACTCCGAGGGATTGGCCTACCCATCCATTCCGTTCCCCAACATAGGCGATGATGCTCTATGCGTGCTCTGCCAACAGCCCCTCCTTGCCGAAGCCAGACAGCGGCTTCTCCTGTTCGCGGACTATATCAAGCAGGAATCGGCGAAGAGGCTAGAAACGTGCGAACAAGCGATTGAGAAGGACCAGAGCAAGGTTCGGCAGTTGATCACCACTGCCGAGAGTGATAATGGAATGTACGAGGAGCTTACGGTCCACTCAGTCGATCTACGTGAATCAGTCAGGCAGTACTTATCGAAAGCCGCCACGGCGCAGGCGGAGTTGCTCTGCGCCCTGGTATCGGGAAACTGGCGGTCTGTACAACCCTGCAGCTTCGACACGTCTGTTCTCAGCGGGATCATCGCAGCCTTGGAGGAAGAAGCCAGGAGTTGGGACACCAACTCTGATAGAGCATCAGTGACAAAGGCAGAGGAAACATTGCTGGAACTACGAGCGAAGCAATGGTTGAATGCCAATCTGAGCCATCTTCAGCAAGAGCTGGCTCGTCTGGAACGAGCCGGTAAGATAGACAAAGCGATAGCGACTACCAAGACCACTGGGATCTCCCGGAAGGCCACCGAGCTGACGAACAAATATGTCACAGCGGACCTTCAGGTCAGAATCAAGACTGAACTCAAGGGTATCAATGCCAGCGGTCTTCGCATCACCCTGACGGGTAAGACGGACAAAGGATCGAAGCTTCACCGCGTGGACATCGACGGAAAGACGATCCCGGATTCAGAAGTCAAAGATGTTGTTAGCGAAGGAGAGTACCGGGCCATCGCTCTAGCCGCGTTTTTCGCCGAGCTGGGCCAGTCACCCGACAAGTCGTCTATCGTCGTTGATGATCCGGTGTGTTCTCTGGATCACATACACCGTGGTCGAGTTGCTGCAAGGCTTGTCAAAGAGGCTAGTGTCCGCCAAGTTATCATACTAACTCACGACCTTGTTTTCCTGGATGACCTCCTGCGCGAGGCGGGAAGGCAGATGATCGACTACAAGACATGCTATGTTCTCCGCCGGCAAGAGCATGTAGGAGTTGTCTGTGAAGGTCTCCCTTGGATCGGTCAGGCGGTGAAGACGCGAATACCCACTCTAAAGAAAGACCTGAGCAGGCTTGAGGCGTTATACTCCGAAGATCCAGGATCGAATGAGTATAACCGCCAAGCCAAGCTATGGTATGGCGACCTCAGAGAGACTTGGGAACGCACCATTGAAGAGCTGGTGCTCAATAGCGTAGTCATCAGATTCTCACGTGAAGTGCAAACAAGACGACTCCGGAAAGTGGTTGAACTAACCAGTGCAGACTATGACACGGTCGACGAAGGTATGAGCAAGTCTTCTACGTGGCTCGCGGGACATGACCAGCCCAAGGCAGTCAATGAACCCATGCCACCCCCTGAGGAACTGGCAACAGATCTCGCGAAGCTCGAAGAGTACGTGACAGCCCTAACGAAGCGGAAATGCGAACCAAGAAGCAATCAGCCGGCGGTGCAGGTAACTAGTGATCAGCCTCGAACCGATACGAGCTAGTCAAGCATGGGAACGGCACACGGGGTGGACCGCAACGCTTCCCGTCATCTTTCACCTTCGGAGATCAGGGATGCGATGGGTATCGTAACGCCGGGACACAGTGTGATCTCGGTTGGGAACTCCCTGAAACGCTCTTCGTCGAGAAAATTGCCAGCGATCCAGCGCTTGAGGTCATTGATGTCTTTGAGGCGTATCAAGACCTTGTGTTGTTCGGCTAGCCAGATAGCATCAGGAGTGAACGTGGTGTTTGTGACCAGCAGACCAACGTTGAATTGCCTGCTTTGTACAACCCCAAGCAATTCCCGCACGGGGCCAGGTCCTGTCTTTGTGCTTGGTGACCGGTGGTGCTTCACCTGAACTGCAACCAAATGTGGGATTGCAGAATCCTTCGGCCACGCGATGATGTCTACTCCGCCATCCTTCCTGTTGATCTCGCCCACGCGGTGAGAGCCGTATCCCATGGCATCCAGTATGGAGCAGAGCCGGGACTCCAGCAATTCCGGTGTCTCCGCCAGCGATTCGTGCATTGCCGGGCCTGGGCCGTGAAAGCCCCTACGCGGACGCCATATCGGAAGATTGGTTATATCAACGACTTGGACCTTTGTTGGCACTATCGTGAGTTCAGCGCCGATATCCAAGGCAAGCGGCTGCTCTGGGCCCGAATGCCCCTGTGTTCTCTCTTCGGGCACCTCTGTCTCAATACAGGCGCGACAGATATGCTGGACCTGCTCACCGCCAAAGTGTCTTGCCCAGGGGTCAGGCTCCAGTCGGTAGTAGCCTGTTCGCTTGTAGATTATGCCACTGCACCAGGCGCATTCATAGGTGTACTTGGCGGTGGATTTCCGCACAATCGCCATATTACTCTACCAGCCCTCCGCAACTAGAAGACTCGAAGCCCAAGGGTTCCATTCTAAGGCATGAACTTGGATCGGTCAATACTGTATGGGGCCGAGGCCGGACAATAGGGCCGGAGGAAGCGCAACAAAGGATGGCATCTGACGCTTGAGTTGTCATCAAGGAAGAAAGACCAACCGCCTTGCTCGGTGGGCTATGCCTGCCCGTCCATTAGGCGGAGGTACACCCAATGACACTCCTGCGCCTACCTCCCCGTGAAGGAGACGCGGGGGCGGTGGGTGAACTGTGACCGGAGTACTTGTGGAGAGGTCACAGCTTGAAGTATCTGTTCCCGGCTATCATCATCTGTGCAATCCTTGCGTGCGCCGCGCGCGCCGAGTACGAGTAGGATTCTGCAGAGGAGAGAGCGGTGGGGCGCCTGCTGTCACCAGACGACCATACGCTACGCGGCCCTGCCCTTGCGTTTGGTGAGGCGGCCGTATTTCTCCCGCAGATAGCGTATCTCATCAGATGAGGACTTCTGCTCCCATTCCTTGGAGAGGCGCTCGCGGGCCTTGCGCATGTATGCCACCGAATCAAAGGTCTTCCCGTACCGTGGCTTCGTCATGGCCGTATTCTAGCACATTCCGACACTTTGGTCATCAGACGATCTGGCTGTTGTATTGCTCAAGGTCACCTGCCTGTGAAGGAGACGCGGGGGCGGTGGGTGAACTGTGACCCGAGTACTTGTGGAGAGGTCACAGCTTGAAGTATCTGTTCCCGGCTATCATCTTCTGCGCTATCCTTGCGAGCGCCGCGTGCGCCGATATCCCTCGCCCGGAGCATCCGAACCCGATGGCTGTGCGGGGCGAGTGGATGAACCTCAACGGCACGTGGGAGTTCGCCGAGAGCGACGGAAGACCCCTCCCCAGCCCTCCCCGCAGCGGAGAGGGAGTAGCCGGAACAGACCTCACCCCCCAGCCCCCTCTTCCGCAACGGAGAGGGGGTGGCAGAACCCCTCCCCAACCCTCCCCGCAACGGAGAGGGAGTTTATCCCGACAAGATCATCGTCCCGTTCTGCCGGGAGAGCAAGCTTTCGGGCCTCGGGCGCACGGGGTTCGTCAAGAACGTCTGGTACCGCCGGACCTTCGACCTGCCCTCGACCTGGAAGTCGCCACGGACGCTCCTCCACATCGGCGCGTGCGACTATGAGACCACCGTCTGGCTGAACGGCAAGCTCCTCGGCATGCACCGGGGCGGAAGCTCGCCGATCACCTTCGAGATCACGAAGCAGCTCATCAAGGGGACGAACACCGTCATCGTCCATGCCTTCGACGACACGCGCTCGGGCCTCCAACCGACGGGCAAGCAGGCCCACTCCGAGCAGAGCGCGGGATGCGTCTACACGCGCACGACCGGCATCTGGCAGACGGTCTGGCTCGAGGGCGTCGGCTCGACGTACATCAAGGACTTCAAGATCGAGACCGACCTCGATCGAGGCCGCGTCATCATCCAGCCCGAGATCGACGGCTGGTGGGCCGACATGGCGATCAAGGCGGTCGCATCTATCGGAGGGAGGGTCGTCGGGGTCGGCGTGGTCACCGCCCGATGGCGCAGCGCCCGCCTCGTACTGAACCTCTACGAGAACCATCCCTGGTCGCCGGAGACGCCGTTCCTCTATGACCTGCGACTCGTCATCATCCATAAGGGGCGGATAGTGGATGAGGTGAAGTCGTACTTCGGGGTGCGGGAAGTCTCCATCCTGGGAACGATCATCAATATCAACGGCAAGCCGGTCTTCCAGCGACTGATCCTCGACCAGGGCTTCTACCCCGACGGCATCTGGACCGCCCCGACCGACGCGGCGCTCCGGCACGACATCGAGCTGTCGCAGGCGGTGGGGTTCAACGGCGCGCGCCTGCACCAGAAGGTCTTCGAGCCGCGATTCCTCTACTGGGCGGACAAGCTGGGCTACCTCGTCTGGGGCGAGTTCCCGAGCTGGGGCGTCGACTACGGGAATCCGCAGATCAACCTGCCGTTCATCGCCGAGTGGATGGAGATCGTGCGCCGCGACCGCAACCATCCCTCGATCGTCGGCTGGTGTCCGTTCAACGAGACGAACGGGGCGGCGGGCGACTTGCAGAACACGATCATCGCGGCCACCCGCGCGATCGACCCGTCGCGGCCGGTGATCGACACGAGCGGGTACGTCCACAGCCTGGCCGAGCCGGACGTCCTCGACACGCACGACTACGACCAGAACCCGGAGTCGTTCAAAGCGCGGTATGGGGAGGGCTTCGCGCTCAATGTGGTCCTCCCGGCGAGATACGGCGGACCGGAGAGCAGGGCGAAGGTCCCATTCATGGTCAGCGAGTTCGGCGGGATCGGCTGGAGCGTGACCGGCGGATGGGGATATGGGGCAGCCCCCACGAACAAGGAGGAGTTCTACACGCGCTACAAGGGGCTCTGTGATGCGCTGCTCGACAGCCCGTCGCAGTTCGGATTCTGCTACACGCAGCTCACCGATGTCGAGCAGGAGCAGAACGGCCTCTATACATACGATCGGCAGCCGAAGTTTGATGTGAAGCGCATCCACGACATCACCGCGCGCCCGGCGTACATCGAGACGCACTCGCATTGGAAGACGGCGAAGATGGTGGACGTGCCGGCGTCGAACTGGCGGGTGATCATCGGGGCATCTCCCGATGGGGACCTGGCGCATGAGTGGCGGTACACGTTCGATGAGCCTGTAGGGGCGTGCCTTGTGCCGCCCGATACGTTGGCGCAGGCGGCACAAGGCACGCCCCTACAGGCTCGGACGGAGCTTCGCCCTCCCGGACGGTGGTACGAGGCCGGGTTCGACGACTCCGCGTGGAGGTCGGGGCTCGGCGGATTCGGCTCGAAGGGCGGATGGGAGTGGGCGATCCGCACTCCATGGGCGACCCCCGACATCTGGCTGCGTCAGACCTTCGAGTACGACGGGAAGCCGTTCGACAGCGCGATGCTCGTCGCGCACTACGACAACAAGACCGAGGTCTACATCAACGGCAAGCGCGTCTGGCACGGGACCGGATGGAACGACCGCTACTCGGGCTTCAACGTGATGAAGACGATCAAAGATGTGCTCAGGCCTGGGAAGAACACCATCGCGGTGCATACGCATCAGGATGGCGGCGGGCAGTTCATCGACCTGGCGCTGCTGGTGGGGAGTGGGAAGTAGGGAGTATGGGAGTATGGGGGTATGGGAGTGTGGGAGTCCGGAACGCCCATACGCCCATACTCCCACACTCCCATACTAAGAGAGGGAGACCATGAGATACGAGTTCACCAAACCGGAAGAATACCGCGCGATCAAGGCGACCGTCCCGATCGCTTACCTGCCCTGGGGCGCGCACGAGTGGCACGGGCTGCACAACCCGCTCGGCCTCGACACGCTGAAGGTCCACGGGATCTGCCAGGCACTCTGCGCCGCGACGGGCGGGATCGTCTTCCCGCAGATCTACTGCGGTCACCAGACGATGAAGCCCTACGCCGGGTTCGACGCGACCCTGGAGTTCAGCCCCGAGTGCGTGACGATGCTCGCCCGGGAGTACCTCAGTCAGCTCGCCGATGAGGGGTTCAAGGTCATCGTCATCATGATGGGGCACTACGGCGGCGAGCACCAGAAGCTGCTTATCGGAGCGGTCGAGGAGTTCAATGAGGGCCAGACCGACGTCGTCGCCTGGGCGTTTCCCGACTACGACCTGACCAAGCCGGACGGCATCGGCGGAGATCATGCCGGGCCGAACGAGACATCCTACATGATGCTCTTCCACCCCGAACTCGTCGATCTCAGCCGCCTGACGACCGAGGAGGAACTCGACACGAAGGTCGACGGCATCATGGGCGGCGACCCGCGCATCGACGCGTCGTCCGCGCGGGGACTTCAGGCACTCCAGTTCGCCATCAAGGCCGGCGTCCCCCAGATACTCGAGCTGCTGCGTCAGGTGACGGATGAGTGAGGTCATGCGCCTGATCGCCGTCATCGCGCTGTTGTCCGCTGTCCTCTGCCAAGCGGCCGAGGCTTCCGGGTTGCCCGCGATCCCCGAGTACGTGTTCGGCGTCAATCAGTACAGCGTGGGTCCACCGGAAGGACTGGCGAAGGGATGGCCGCTCACGGACGATGACGCGGTCTACCTGAAGAGCATCGGATGCAACACGATCAAGTTCCCCCTGTATCCGAGCGAAGTCGGGATCGATGAGACGAAGCTCGTCGTATGGAACGCGGGCGACGAGTTCGACCCGAAAGCCTGGACCCCTGACTGGCGCAGTCTCGATGCACTGATGGACTGGATGGTCAAGCACCAGTTGACCCCGTTCGTGTGTCCTTCCATCGAAGTGAGAGGCGACTGGACCACGAAGACCTGGATGTCCTTGCATGTCCCCGAACAGGCGCAGAGATCGGTCTGGTTCACCGAAAGCATCGTGGACCACATCACGAAGAAGTACGGCGACAACGTCATCTACGGCTGGTATGAGAACTGGTTCTGGAACTCATACAAGCACGAGAAGAGTGCGGAGTTCCCGGCGGCCTTCCGCCGGATGCTCGGCAAGATGTACGGCGGCAAGATCGGCGACCTCAACAAGGCGTGGAAGTCGGACTACCGATCGTTCGACGGCGTTCCGGTGCCGGTGCTCTTCGTCAATGGCGAGATCGCCGAGGAGGCGGTTAACAACATCCGCAGCTACGATCTGCGCAGGGCGATGGACCTCATGCAGCGCGAGGTGCTGACGCAGATCAGGAACTATATCCACAAGACCGCCCCGAATGCCCGCTGGTTCGGCGGGTGTATGCTCAACGAACTCGGCGGGTTGAACGACATGAGGTCGGTGAGCGTCCCGAGGACCAACGCCACCATGCGGACCTGCGTGACGACCAGCGACGTGGCATCGGCCGATCTCTACGGTCCGAAGCATCTCTACTATTCGTACTACCGAACGCTCGCGAAGATATGCGCCGTCGAGGGCAGGAGGTACTCGATCGTCGAGGCTGCGGCTTCCAAGCCGGAGACCTTCGCCTGGATTGCCAACCTCGGCGGGCCGACCGCCGGGACGCTCGCCTGGTGCGGCAAAGAGGACGCCTACGGGTTCATCAAATGGGATGGAACGAGGCGCGAGGAGAACGCCCGCAAGTTCAGGGAGCTGCGCGACAAGACGCTGGCCGCTCCGGGCCGCTATCAGAAATATTGTCCGGGACACATCAGGGTCTACTTCCCCGAGGAGACATACTACTACTCGATCACCGCGCGCAACCAGATGGACGCGTATCAGCATGTATGCGACAACATGCTCCCCGAGGAGTTGGAGCCCGTTCTGACCGACGAACTCGGGAGCTTGCCGGCCGGAGCGGTGATCTACGTTCTGGAGAGGACGATCCCGCTCAAGGCCATCCGCCTGCTCGATGATTTGGGAACTCGGGTGATCTGTCCACACGAGTACTTCGTGGACGAGTATGGCGACCGGCACTACCGCAAGTCCACGGACAAGGACTTCTATGCCAGGCTGCTCTCTACCCCCAATGGCGGGAAACTGCTCGATGCGTTCCGGAGAGTCGAGGAGAAGGAGAACAACCTCGCGTGGAGGTTTCGCGGAACAACGATTTCCTCTCTATCGGAACTGGCGGAGAAGAATGTCGTTATCCCGGGCAGGGAGAATGACCTGAGCCAGCTCATCGACGGCAGCATCAACGAGGGCGTGACATTCGCGGACAAGCGCCAGCAGGAGATCGTCACGCTCAAGCTCACTCAGTCCAAAGCGATCTACGGGGCGTTCGTGCAGTTCTACGAAGGCGACGGGCAGGACGTGCCGGCGTCTGCATTGCCCCGCGAGATCAAGATCACTGCCTCCATGGACGGCGCGAGCTTCACGGAGGTCGCGACTATCTCGGGCGACGAGATATCGCTGAGACCGCACATTCGTTTTGCGCCGGTTCGGGCCAGGTACATCACGTTCGACTTTGGGGAGAACGCCCGGACCAGCGGGCTCAAGATCGAGGAACTCGGCGTCATCGGGAAGAGGTGATGTGACGATGGAAAGCGATTGGCTGAAGAAGACCTCAGGCGAGGAGTGTCCACTGTGCGACGATCCGTCAAAGGGTATGACCATGGTCGCCGATGGGAGCATCACTCGTGCCTACCTCCAGCCGAGCGCGAGCTTTCGGGGATACTGCATCCTCGTGCTCAAGAGGCATGCCGTCGAGCTTGACGACCTCAGCCCGGAGGAGCGGGCGGCGCTCATGGAGGACATCGCGAGGGTAGGGCACGCGATCCGGGCGGTCTGCAGTCCGACCAAGCTCAACTACGAGATCCTGGGCAACGTCGTCCCGCACATCCACGTCCACATAATCCCACGGTACACGACCGATCCCACCTGGGACCGCGCCGCTTGGTGCGCCCTCCCAGACGAGCAGTCGCTGGACCCGGATGAGTACTCCGCCCTCGCGTCCCGACTCCGCTCACTGCTTGCCGATCAGCCGCTTTAGTTGCCGGCAGTAATGGCAGTAGTTATCCCACGAGACATCGTTGGGGATGAGATGATCGAGATCCGGGATGTAGCGGCCCGACTCGAGAGCCGGGCGGATGCGCTCCAACTCGCGATCAATTGCCTCATGGCCCAGGGCCAGGGCTCGCTTGTCGATCCCGCCCATGAGCGCCAGGTCCGGGTACTTCGCCCGCCAGACGTTCACATCGCATCCGGCGGCTACCTCCATCGGCCAGAGCAGGTTGACGCCTGCATCGATCATCGGCTGAGCGATCAAGTCCGGATTGCCGTCCGTATCGACCGACAGGACCGGGATGCCGTGTCTGAGCGTGAAATCCTTGATGCGGCGATACTGCGGCCCCATGAACTCGGTCCAGTGCTTTGGCGATATCAGCGGTCCGTTTCGATAGCACATGTCCTCCCAGATGTGGACGACATCGATCTGGATGCCGTCGGCGGCAAGCTCGCGGGCAACCTTCTCGAACACGGTCAGGTACAGCGAGGTCATGTGCTCCATGATGTCCTTGACGAGGTCCGGCATGGTATGGAATGCCATGAGTGACTCCTCGTCACCCAGCAGCCAGCGCACGGAGCCGAATACCCCGACGTCCGGGAAGTAGCCGAGCTGAATGGGAACGCCCTGCCGATGCCAATCCCGGCATGTTTCCTTCCAGTTGCCTGCGATGCGGGCCGGGTCATCCGGGTTCAGGCGCTCATCCCTGTAGCGTTCCCAGTCCGTCCGAGTCTTGACCGGGAACTCGAGGAACCCCGCCATCGACTCGCCGTGCTTGTAGTCCCTGCGGATGATGCCCCAGGAATCGGTATGGACGACATAGTTGGCGGTGTCCTCCAGGAGCTTGTACTCGAACTGAGGGCAAGGGCCGCAGTTCACGGGAACTGCCCTGGGCGCCTGATCGGGGTCGAAGATCGACCGGTGATCGGTCACGTCCTCAGGCTTCCCTTCGGCCTGCCACCGCCGCCAGGTAGTTCCCCAAGGCCCCCAAAAAAGATAGAAGGGCGCTCGGTCCACCGGCTCGCCCGCCATGCAGGCTACAAATCGCTCTCGGTCATTCATATCAGTTCCTCCTCGCGCTACCATGCGGATCGACCGTCGCAAGTCTACGCCGTCTCGCCTCCAGTGTCAACGCCATCATTGACCACCAACGCAAGCTATGCTAGACTCCAGCCGTACAGAAGGACGGTGTGTCGCCAATGACGAATGCTGCCAATCATGAGTTTGATCCACAAGACCTGGCCCATTATCTCTTGGATACCTTTGAGAAGAGCCCGATGGAGCCTCTTCAGTTGAATGTTGCGCCTCCTGCAACGGGAGTCTATGGGCTGTATCACCGTGGAGAGATCGTCTACATTGGGAAGGCGTTGGCGACTGGTGGTGGAGTGACGCTTGGCAGGCGGCTGAACGAGCACTTCCGGAAGATAACGAGGGAATCGGCCATCCCTATCGATGAAATGAGTTGCCGCTGGCTCGTGATCTGTCACGATTTCATGATCGATGCGTCAGAGAGTTTTCTGCGCAGGCACTATCGACCGGCATGGGACAGGAGCGGGTTCGGCAGCCATGTGCCCGGTCGCGGAAGGCCCGGTCTTGTAGGGCCAAATCGTTGGGAGCGCGATTTTGGCGCTGCAGTTCAGGAGGATGCAGACGGCTAGCCGGGCTTGGTGAGCACTACTGCCACCTCGTAGAGCCTTACGCCTGCCTTGCCCAGAGGTCCACTCCGGGCCTCCGAGCTGATGATGCTGTTGCCGACTCGCTTCTTCCGCAACTGGTGAATCGCCTCGCATTTCAGCCCGCACATTTCGCCTATTCGCCCGAGGAACTGGTCCGTCTTGATCTCGACACCCTGCAGGATGGAATTGCCTATTACAACGACCGCTCGCCCGTCAGGCTTCAGCAACTTGCGCAGCACCTTGCAGAAACGGAAGGTGTCATTGAAATAGGTCGCCGCGTAGTTCGCCCATCCGCCACCACCGTATGCTTTTCGATCGACGTTGATCGTCCGCAATTGCGCCAGTATCGCCTCGAGTTCCGCCATCTCGAAGACCAGGTCCATTGGCGGGGCATCGCGCACGGTCTGCCAGAACTTGCCGAAGCTCTCGATCTCTATCTGCTTCAGTTGGTTCGTTTCCTGAACGAGTTGCAGCCAGAAGAGATGCGGGCGTGTGTTGCGGATGTAGTGGTAGTTGTTCAGGTATGGGGGCGAAGTGACCACAAGGTCAACAGAACTCTCCTCCATGTAGAGGTCCCATCTGAATATCGAGTCAGGGAACACTTTGGCTCGTGTGGCGGCTTCCCTCGTGTGGGGCTCGGCTTGAAGCGCGCGAACGTTGGCGATCATATCCTTCAGTTTGGCAGCCATGATCGCTGAGACGTCCGCCTCCTCTACGAGTGGCTTGCCACTGCCCGGTCGAGACCCCAGGCTCGGCTCATAGGAGTAATTGGAGAAGCGGACCATCACGGCTCCGAAGGCCACAAGGAACAGGTCGCGGATCGCCTTGTTCTCGATTGCACGGATGAACGCGAGGGCATGAAGCACCTGCCGCTCTATCGATACGCTGTAGAACGGTATGCGAGAACGGAAATGAGGAGGTCGAATGTCGTCAGGTGGAGGCAAGCCATCTCTCATCGCGCTTGCCATATACTGCATGAACGTTTCTCTGGAGCGCTGGAGATCGTCGGGTGAAGTCTCGCAGCATTCCAGTTTCGCACGGGTGACCAGCGCAGCATAGGGGTTGATCTCGAAGCCATAGGTCGTATACCCGCGACGAACTGCCTCGACGAGGGTCGTCCCTACCCCGGCGAATGGGTCGAGGATGGAGATGGAGGCTGCATCAACGTCCGTCGGGCAATATTGATCGAAGCACCCGCGCACAAACTGTGAAGAGAATCCTGCGATCCACGGCACCCATCGATGCACGCCCTGGTTGCGGTTCTCCGTGAACGCAGGGTCTTTGAGGCCTGTGCCGTTCTCAGCGCCTTTGCCGTAAAGCTCCAGCACCTGCTGCTCGGCCACACGATCAGCGGCAACCACCTCTGGAGTGCCATCCGGAACCTGCTGGCTCGTGGTCGGCCCCGATGAAAGCCATGCATCTATCTCCAGATTATCGTATCTCCACACACGTCCGATCTTACGGCCCGGCAAGCGGCCTTCGCGGGACATCTGTCTCACTGTTTCCGGCTGCAGGCGGACGAGCGCTGCGACTTCTTCGACTGTCAGGAACCTGCGGGAGTTGGCATCAGTCATCGGCGATCAACACCCCTCTATGCTGGTCAATACCTGTCAATGCTGTTCGCCACTCGTTCTGCATATCCTCCTTGCCGGCGAGAAGTCTTTATCTAAGTCTCCTTGTTGTCTTCGCCCGAGGTTGGGAGGACTTCAGATGCGGCGTTCGTGGCCACCGGGTTCTTGCGCCTGAGCAGAAGGTAGAGAGCCGCCAACTCGAACGCGATCGTCACAGTCCAGAACGCGTTTCCGGGGATGACGTACATCGTTATCCTGTTGCTCCGGACGCCTCCGGAGAGACTGAGCTGAGCTAGAAATCCGTGAACGCCAATCCGTTCGGAATGCCCGGTGGGGTACAACAAATCCTTCACCTGTCCTGGCTCTGAGAACGATACTCGGCTCCTCGGACAACTCCATGTCGCCGATCTCTTCGCCATAGAGCCGCCCATTGAGCCATGAGGGATTGGTCACATATGCGGACGAAGGAAGCACGAGACGCTCTTCCCCGCAGTTCCGAAGCTTGAGGCGTATGTCACAGCGCTGGCCGACTTTGGCGACCGGACGAGTAGCATATACCATCGCCTGGAGTCCGTCGCTCGGTTTGCCCCAGCCATCCTTCGGCGGGCCTGCCTCCCGTTCCCAGAAGAGCACAACCGTCGAGCAGATCAGGCATATCGTCAGAACCACAGTGAGCGCGAGTTTCATAGCAGTGTCCTCCAGCCTTAGTATACGCAGTTCCCCGGGCAAGGGTTATAGCCCTTCTCTGCGGAAGATCACGGCCGCCGGGAAGGGATTCGCTCACGGGTCGTGGAACGACTCTCTGAACTCCATGCAAACCAGGAGGCTCACCATCGTGAGACCGTTGATACCCGCTCTCCTTACTCTCATACTGGGTGTGTCTTGTTTCTCCGCTCCAATCGCCGTGTTCACGCCGGAGAAGAGCGAAGGGATCGAGTTGATCTCGACGGTCGAGGATGGGCAGTGGGAGACGAGGACCATCGCCGGTCGGGAGGCCGTCGCTGTCAAGCCGAACACCACTCCCGCCAGCCGCTACCTCTACTTCAGGCTCTCACCGGAGGCCAAGGGGAGGCTCGGCTCGGACGCGTATGTCGTGGTCGACTTCCTGAACCGGGGCGTCGGCCGGTTCGACGTGCAGTTCAACCACGCGGAGAACCCTTACGCCGGCGCAGGAGGATTCCTGCTCCTCGGGAACGAGGAGTGGGACCGCGGACTCGTGCGTCTCAATGGAGCGAAGTTTCAGGGTGCGCAGAACGGCGGCGCGGACTTCCGGCTCGCGGGTATCGGATCGCTGGCGGTGTCACGGCTGGAGATCTATGCCGAGGACCCGAAGCTCAATCTACCCTCAGATCAGGAGCGAATCATGAAGAACATAAAGCGAATCCCTCGACCGAAGGACATGTTCTACACGTTCGGCTGCGAGATCGACCAGGAATCCGCCGCCCTCTACAGCGCGATGGGCGTCACGAGCATCGAGAGCTACGTGACGTGGGAGAACTGCGAGCGCGCGGGCGAGGGGCAGTGGGACTGGACGCACTGGGATGCGACGGTCAAGGCACTGAAGGACAACGGCCTGAAGTGGGTGCCGTTCATCATCCTCAGCCCGGCATACTCGACGCCGAACTGGTTCCGCGCGGGCAAGGAGCACTTCCCCTGCCGATGCCTCGAGCACGGGACCGACAGCAAGATCGAGTCGCTCTGGAACCCGAACCTGCCGAAGTGGATCGACCGCTTCATCAAGGAGTTCGCCAAGCGCTATGGAGATACGGGCGTGATCGAGTCGGTGCTGCTCGGTATCCAGGGCGATTTCGGCGAGGCGATCTACTCGGTCTGGGGCGGCGGCTGGACGTTCAACGTCCCGGGCGAGTATCACAATCATCCCGGCTATTGGTGCGACGATCCGTATGCCCTCGCAGACTACCGCGAGTTCGTCGGGAAGCGCTACAAGACGGTGGCGGCGGTGAACAAGGCGTGGGGCAGCGACTTCAAGAGCCTATCAGAGGTCGATTTCCCTGGTCGGAAGGATGAGCTGACCGCATTCCAGCAGAAGGTAGAATCCGGCGATCCCGGCGCTCGTCGCCGATGGATCGACTTCATCGACTGGTATCGCGCCGCCATGACCGACTGGTCCGACTGGTGGATGGCGACCACCCGCAAGCATTTCCCCAAGACGCCAATCTACCTCTGCACCGGTGGAGACGCCGAGCCGCATCACGGCTCGAACTTCGCCGAGCAGACACGCGTCTCGGCCAAGCATGACGCCGGCGTGCGCATCACCAACGAGGCGTCGGACTACGCCGCCAACTTCGCGATCACGCGGTGGGTCGCGTCGGCGGGGAAGCATTACGGCGCATACTATGGCTTCGAGCCGGCGGGCGCTGAGGACGAGAAGGGCATCGTCGCCCGAATCTACAACGCCACCGCATCCGGCGCGAACCAGCTTCACGACTATGCGCCGAACGTGACTCAGTCGCAGGAACGGATGGACGCCCAGCGCGAGCACCTAGAGTATCTCTTCCACGTGAAGGAGCCGGTCGTTCCGGTCGCGCTCTGGTATCCGAACGTCTCGCTGACCCTGAAGTGGGGCGGCTACATCGAGAAGGCGGCGCAACTCAGAGACTACACCGATTTCGACTACATCGACGAGACGATGCTCCGCACCGGCGCGCTCGATCGGCACAAGCTGCTGATCATCCTCCACGGCGAGGTCATGGAGCCGTCGGATGCGAAGAAGATCGCCGCCTGGGTGAAGAAGGGCGGACGAGTCGTCGTCATGGACGTTCCGAAGTTCGAGAGCGTGGAGGGAACTCATGAGCCGGAGAAGGTGCTCTTCAGCAACACCGGTAACGACCGTAGACTCGGCAAAGGACATATCACCCGTGTCAACGGCTGGCATCACATGGCGAGTGTTGCTGTCGATATGCTTCGTGAGATCGGCCTTCCCGTCTGTGACTGGAAGAAGGACGGCATCTTCGTCACCCAGATCGATCCGGACCGCTGGCTCTTCCTGAACACGACCGACAAGGAATCGATCATCCATATCGACCTTCCGAATGGCAGGAGCAGACCGGTGGCCAAGCCGGGCACGATCACCGATGTCGACCTCAGCAAGTCCACGGAGATCGTCATCATCGGCACTATCCATGGCGGACACAACGACAACAAGCGCTACACCGGCGATCATGTCAAGAGGATCCTCGTCGATCTCAATCCGGCGGTGATTTGCACTGAGTCTCTCAGCGTCTACTACAACGCCGATGGCACAATGAAGAAGGAGATCGTCGGGAACACAGGCTTCCCCGAAAACGCCGCGGTGGACAGGGCGTCCAGGGCTCTGGGGATCAAGTCCGTTCCTTTCGACAGGGACGATAGAGACGAATACTACCAGAAGACCCGCTACTTTGAACGGCAGCAGGCGGTCAACAACCGACTCAATTCATGGATCAAGGAGCTGCAGATCGAGGATCCGGAAGATCCGAGTCTGAAGGCTGTCCAGTTGGCAGAAGCCATCGAGGACCAGGAGCGCTCCTTCACGTCGCGGGCATCCGCCGATATGATCAATTCCGATGCATTCGACGGTGTGATCAGAAGCAAGAAGCTGGCAGAGGATATGGCGATGGCAGCGATCCTCCGGCATTCCGAGAACGAGGAGCTGACTCCTGAGATGGAGTTCCTGGAGCAGGAATGGGTCGAGCGCAACCGCATAATGGCCGACAACGTCATGAAGGTCGCCGCCCGGTATCCCGGCAAGCGGATCGCGGTTGTCACAGGGGCCTCACACCGCTACATACTCCGCGACCTGCTCTCGGAACGCCCAGGAGTCATCCTCAAGGAGTTCTGGCAGGTGAAACGGGTCACCGACTAGCATTTCCGGCCAAAACCCGGTAGTATGTTGTCATCTACCTGTAAGGATTTCGGCCTGGGCGTGCCGAATATAGAATATGGCTCCGATACTACCAGGAAGGACCGCAATGAAATTCAGGCCCTGTATCGACTTACATGACGGAGTGGTCAAGCAAATCGTAGGCGGCTCGCTGACCGAGGACGGGAAGAAGCTCGTCACGAACTTCAAGTCGCCTTTCCGCGCAGGCTTCTACGCTCTCAAGTTCAAGAGTGACGATCTCTCAGGCGGCCACATCATAATGCTGAACCCCGACCCGCTGAACGCCGCAGCTGCGGTGGACGCCCTCATGGCATGGCCGGATGCGTTTCAGCTCGGTGGAGGACTCAACCCCGAGAATGCTCCAGGCTGGCTCGACCGGGGCGCGGCGGCCATCATCGTCACGTCCTACGTGTTCCGCGATGGCGAGGTGAATCTCGTCAATCTCAAGAAGATGGTCGAATCAGTTGGTAAGGATAAGCTCGTTCTCGACCTGAGCTGTCGGAAGTGGGATGGCCGCTACTATATCGTCACGGATCGATGGCAGAAGTTCACCCAGGTCGAGATCACCCCGGCGAACCTCGACATGCTATCGAAGCACTGCTCCGAGTTCCTGATCCATGCTGCCGATATCGAGGGCCTTTCCATCGGGATAGACACGGAACTCGTGAAGAAGCTCGGCGATTGGCAAGGCATACCGATCACTTACGCAGGTGGGATCAAGAGCATGGAGGACGTCTACCTCATCCGTGAACTCGCCGGCGAGAGGCTCGATTTCACCGTGGGCAGCGCTCTCGACCTCTACGGAGGCAAGGGAATCGCCTACAAGGACCTGGTGGCCTTTAACAATGAGAAGGTAGCTGCGTAGCTTCCATCGAATGTACTGTCTAACCGGTTTGCCGAGAACACAGCGGAGGGTACCGTGACCGAGCGATTGATCAGACTGCGACTCGAGAGACTTCCTGAGGATGTATACCTCGCTACGAGCGATGATCTTCCCGGATTACTCGCACAGGGCCGTACTATCGCCGAGACAATCGAGGTGGCGCAGGATGTGGCCCGGAAGCTGATCGAGTCGTACATAGAACACGGCGATGCGCTGCCCGAGGGCCTGTCCGCAGAGCTTCCGCCCGAATTCGAACTCTCGATCCCGGTGGCCGCCTGATGGGCCGACTCGCAGGAATCTCCGCATCCGAAGTAATCCGAAAGCTGCGAGCCGCCGGCTTCACCTTTGATCGGATGGCCAAAGGGAGCCACGAGATCTGGCTCAATCCTTCCACACGAGCCCGAGTTACGGTGCCGAACCACCCTGGCGGTCTGCCTGAGGGTACAGTACGCGCCATCGTGAAGCAGTCCGGCATTGGCTTAGACAGATTCCTCAGCCTCTAGCGTCATGTCACGAACTTCCCCAACCTTCGTTGATTTTGCTCACCATTGTGTGCTAACCTATCGCACAGGCAGTTGCGTCTAAACATGGGAGAATCGCGCGATGCCCCCCGTCCCGTGTACTTCGTAGTATATTGCGCCTCACCCCTGCAGGAAAGGCAATCTGGTTTATGCGAACATATCGGTTAATATCGCTGATGCTGATGGCGACACTGGCTTCCGGCGTCCTCCATGCTGCGGACGCTCCGCCGGAGAAGCTCTCTCTGACTGATGCGGTGTCGATGGCCCTGGGAGAGAACCCCAATCTGAAGCAGTCCGAGGAGAGCTATCTGTCGGCGCGGTCGGAACTCCGCATCGCAAACGTCGAAGCGACATACGGCGTCGGGAGCGAGACGCAGATGGAGGAGTCGCCCAATACCTCCGGCCTCTCCGGACGTGTTTTCGGGAGTCTGAACTACTTCAATAGACTCGGCACCGAGGCTTCCCTGGACGTTTCCCCTTTCGGCATGGGTAGCCAGCGTGGCTCGATAGGCCTCTCGATACGGCATCCACTCGCGGGTGGCAGAGGCCGCTTGTCCGATAAGGCCAATCTCGTCCTTGGGGCACAGAGTGCTTCCGCCGTCCAGAGCCGCCAGTTCTACCAATCTCGGCAGGCCACCGTTTCCGCGGTCATCGATGCCTATTACCAGGCGGTCCTGGCGACCGAGCGCATCAAGGTGCAGGAGAAGGCCGTGAAGATCGCAGAGGAGGCCCTCGATGGCGCGAAGAAGCGACTGGACGCGAGACTCGTGACGGGTCTCGAGGTCTCCCGCGCGGAGACGAACCTTGCTCAGACCAAAGATGCGCTTAACCTCCAGCACCAGACCGCGCGAGGGGCAGTCGACCGGCTGATGATCGCCGTCGGAGTCGGTGTCGGTCGGACTCTCGAGCTGACCGACGGCATCCCGGAATCGGGACTGAACGTCGTGGACCTGGGTACGGCGATCGACACGGCTCTCCAGAATCGTTCGGAACTTGCGGTCTATGATTGGCGTCTTTCAGATCAGGAACGCCGTCTGGCGGTCGCCGAGGATCAGATGCGGCCGAGAGTCGATGCGGTCATCGGCTATCGGTCACAGAATGAAAGTACAGGGGCCATTTCGACGTCACTCTTCAATTCGGGGTCGCTCACGGCGGGCTTCGAGGTCAACCTCCCGCTGGACAGGGTCACGAGGGTGGAAGAGCGCGACACAACCGCTCGGGGGATCGAAGTGCTGAAGGAACTGCGCGCCTACAGAGCGGACCAGATTATCGAGGAGGTCCGCCGTGCCTATCGATCACTCGATGCGACGCAGACCTCGCTATCGATCTACAGCCAGAACCTCCAGGCGGCGAACGAGCAGCTCTATCTGGCCCAACGCATGGTGCTGGAAGGCCTGGGATCAAACCGCGAGGTTCAGGATGCGCAGAACTCACTGACGCGTGTGGAGAGCGGACTGCTCGCCGCCAAGACCGACCTTTATCTCGCCGGCGTGGAACTGATGTACGCCATGGGCGAAGACTTGTCAACGGTGGTATTGAAATGAAACAGATTATCAAAGCCTGGGCGCCACGCACCATCATGATAGTGATACTGGTGTTTGCAGGCCAGCAGTGGGGCATGCCGCTCTACAAGCAATACTTTACTCCGAAGAGTACCGAGGTCTACATCCCGACGTCCAAGGTCAAAGCGGGCGGGTTCATGGTCAGCTTCCACGAGATCGGAACTCTCGATGCGGAACGGTCCGTGGCGGTCAACTCCGGTATCAACGGCAAGATCATCACGCTTGTTGACGAGGGCACTGTGGTCAAAGCCGGCGACGAGATCGCGGTCCTCGACACCGAAGACCTCGAACGCGAGGTCAACAGCGCGACTCTTGAGTATGAGAACCAGATGGCGGACGTGAAGCGCGCCAATGAGGAACTCGCGCTGCTCCAGGAGTCCAACAGGATCGACAAGGAGCAGACCGAGGCCCAGCTCAACTTCGACCAGAGTGAGCTGCAGATCGCCCAGCAGGACTTGGAGAAAAAGACGCGGCTGGCTGACGAGAAACTGATACCCGGCACGCAGGTGGACCAGGCCGAGGCCGTGAAGCGCTCCAAAGAACTTGCAGTCAAGAAGGACCAGGCACAGCTCGAGTTGAAGCTGAAGGAGATAAAGTCAAAGGAAGATCAGAAGCAGGCCGAGATAGGCAACCTGGGTTTCCGCGCCAAGATGGCAAAACGGAGTCTCGACCGCGTGAGCGAGCGCATGGGTGGTGCGACGATCCTGGCTCCCGCTCCGGGCCTCGTCGTGCTGTCCAAGACATATGACAGCGGAAGCCGACGGCCGATCCGGGAAGGTGATGACGTGGATCCGCGCGAGGCGTTGTGCCAACTGCCGGACCTGTCGAGCATGCTGGTCAGGGTCCAGGTCGGGGAGGCTGACGCCCCGAAGGTGACCCTCGGCATGCCGGTACTCATCCGGCTCGAGGCCGCGCCCAAGAAGATCTACCACGGCTCCGTCAAAGGCATATCCGCTCTCGCAACCGAGGGCAATCCCTGGGAAGGCGGCACGCCCGGGAAGCGGAATTTCGAGGTGCAGGTCGCGGTCGCTGAGCGCGATCCCTCGACTATCAAGCCCGGCATGACGGCTGACGTGGAGTTCGTCGTCGACCAGCTCAAGTCGGCGATCTTCGTTCCGATCGAGTCGGTCATCGAGCAGAACGGCAAGACCTTTGCTTTCATCAGGGAAGGCAGCCGATACGAAAAAGTGCCGGTAAAGACCGGTAAGAGCAACGACAACTTCATCTGCATCACCCATGGGCTCAAGGCTGGGCAGACAGTGGCGCTCAGGGATCCGACTCGCGATCTCGAGCAGCAGGAAGCCGGCAGCAAAGCTCCGGGCGCCAACAAAGAGAAGGACAAGAAACAGGCAGCGCCGATACCGGGCGCCAACCAGTAGGGAGCAGTATGGGAGTTATTGACGCGATCCGAACCGGCCTGTCCGAGCTTCTTTCCCACAAAATGCGGTCGATGCTCACCATGCTCGGCGTCATCTTCGGCGTTGCTGCGGTCATTGCAATGGTCTCGATCGGTGAGGGCGCAAAGCAGGAGGCACTGGCGCAGATTCGGCTCATGGGCATAGACGTCGTGCACATCAAGCGCGCACTGACGAGCGGGGAACTTGCGGAGAAGGCACAGGAGCGCTCACCTTACGGGCTGAAGTACGCCGACTGTGAGAGCATACGTCAGGTCTGCAGCTTTGCCCGACAGGTTATCCCCTTGCGCGAGGTCTTCGCTGATGTGAGAGTCGGGGAGACACCGGTCGCGGTCAAGGTCGTCGGCACCGTCCCCGGCTATGAGGACGTGACGCACTCCAATGTATCCCGCGGGCGGTTCCTGAACGAGCGCGACATCCGCGATCGAATGATGGTGTGTGTGATCGGCGCAGCCGCGAAGAGGGAACTCTTCGGGTTCGACGAGCCGATCGGCGAGATGGTCACGATCGGTCGCGAGTTGTTCCGCGTCGTCGGCATAATGGAAGCCAAGGAAGTAGGATCGGCGAAGGCCCTCTCGGCCCTGCGTGACCTGAACTCGGACATCTATATTCCCATCACGATTTCGCTGTCCGACTTCCAGGTTTCGTCTCAGGAGTCGATTCCCTCCGACTACATCAAGCTGAGGCAGATCGCCTGGCGTCTGCGCAATAAGCCGAGCCTCGACAAGAGCCCGATCACCGAGGTGATCGTTCAGGTGGAAAACGAGGGAGCGACAGTGCCCACAGCGTCCGTCGTCCGATCGGTGCTCGATCGTCTGCACCGAGGGATCCGCGACTACGAGATCATCATCCCGGCTGAGCTGCTGCGTCAGAGCCAGCAGACCCAGCGGATCTTCAATATCGTCATGGCGGCGATTGCTTCGATCTCGCTGCTCGTCGGTGGAATCGGCATCATGAACATCATGCTCGCGACGGTGACCCAGCGCACCCGAGAGATCGGCGTGCGGCGCTGCATCGGTGCAACGAGATGGGATATCATCCGTCAGTTCATGGTGGAGGCTTTGGTCATCACATGCGCCGGCGGCCTGATCGGTGTCGCACTCGGGATAGGCGGTGCGCGCGCGATCTCGGTATACGCGAATTGGAGCACGGTGGTGTCGATGCAGGCGGTCGTGTTGGCGTTTGGTGTCTCGGCGATCGTCGGCATAGTGTTCGGGCTGTATCCGGCCGCACGAGCCGCCGCCGTCGACCCGATCGAAGCACTCCGATATTCGTAAAGCATGGTTGATGGTTGATGGTTCATGGTTGATGTGGAGCCATTCCCCATTGACCATAGACCATGAACCATCAACCATAAAGGGTTTTCCATGTCACTTATTCTGGTCAAAGACCTTACCAAAACGTACTTTATCGGCAAGATCGAAGTGCCGGCGTTGAGGGGAGTATCCTTTCGCGTCGAGCCGGGCGAGTTCGTCGCCGTCATGGGCCCGTCCGGATCGGGCAAGTCCACGCTGATGAACCTGATCGGATGCCTCGACAAGCCGACCTCGGGCACTTACGTCCTCGATGGACAGGATGTGAGCCGCCTGAGCGATGCCGCCCGAGCCGCCATCCGCAATCGCAAGATCGGGTTCGTCTTCCAGAGCTTCAACCTGCTCCCCAGGATGTCGGCGCTGAAGAACACCGGCCTGCCCATGATGTATTCCAGCGGACGAAGAGACAGCCAGGCGCCAAGGCGGGCCCTGGTAGCCGTCGGCCTCGAGAAACGTATGTACCACACTCCCATGGAACTCTCAGGTGGCGAGCAGCAGCGTGTGGCCATTGCACGCGCTCTGGTGAACGATCCGCCCGTCATCTTCGGGGACGAGCCGACCGGTAACCTCGATACCGCGACCAGCACGGAGATCATGGCGATCTTCCAGAAGTTGAACGAGGAGGGGAAGACGGTCGTCATCGTCACGCATGAGACCGATATCGCTCAGCACTGCAAACGCATCCTTCGATTTCGTGATGGACTGCTCGAGTCGGACGAATTGGTGGCCGAGCAGATCATCGCCCAGCCCTCGGAGTGCGGTGGCTCGACACCGCTTTTGCCGGACCCGCCGTGTCAAGCCACGGCTCAGTAAAGCGGTGTCGAGCCACCGCACTCCGAGGGCGGTGTCGAGCCGCCGGATTCCAAGGGGAAGGATACCGCTCGCCGGTGGTGTAATGAAACCGTAACACTCCATTCGAAACGAGGATGACACATGGCCAGCTCACAAATCGCTGCTCAACTGTACACACTGCGCGAGTTCACTAAGACTCCTGCCGAGATTGCCGACACGATGAAGAAGGTCGCCCAGATTGGCTACGAATCGGTACAGGTCTCAGGCATGGGGAAGATCGACCCGCATGAGCTGAGGAAGATCGTCGATGGCGAGGGGCTCACGATCTGCTCGACCCACACTTCCTACGACCGCATGAAGAACGAGACCGCCGCCGTCATCGAGGAGCACCACGTGATCGGCTGCAAGCATCCGGCGGTACGCCAGTATCCCTCAGCAGTTTCGCAACGCTGAGGGATTTCACACGTTCGCGAAAGAAGCCTCCGAGGTGGCACAGAAACTGGCCGAGGGTGGGCTGACCTGGAGCTACCACAACCACAGCTTCGAACTCGAGAAGTTCGGCGACAAGATCGGCCTCGAGATCCTGCGCTCCGAGAGCGACCCGAAGTACTTCTTCCTGGAGATCGATACCTACTGGATCCAGCACGGCGGCGGAGACTCGGCGGAGTGGATCACGAAGTGCAAGGGACGCGCTCCGTTGCTCCACCTGAAGGACATGGGCAATCAGGGCGGTCAGCCGCTCATGATGGAGATCGGCGAGGGTAACCTCAACTGGCCCAAGATCCTCGATGCCGCCAAGAAATCCGGAGTCGAGTGGTACATCATCGAGCAGGATGTTTGCCAGCGCGACCCGTTCGAGAGCCTGGCGATCAGCCTGCGGAATCTGAACGCGATGGGGCTAGTGTAGAGAATGGTTGATGGGGAATGGTTAATGGTTAATGGGGATGATCCGGTCTGCCATCTGCCATCAACCATCAACCATCAAGCATCTCCCATTCCCCCTGGAGTGCCATGGAGCTTGAGACCGAGCGACTGATACTGCGACCGGTGGAAGAGGATGATGCGGCGATCCTTCATCCGCTCATCGACGATGCTGATGTCGCGGCCACGATGCTCAGCACTCCGCATCCGTACCCGGAAGGCGAATTCCGCGCATTCATCAGGAACGCTCGGGAGTCGCTGGAGCGCCGAGAGCGATACGAGATGGCGATCGTGCTGAAGGAGACAGGGCTTCCGGTCGGCGCGATCAGGTTCTTCAACATGGCTTGGGAGCATCTGCGATGCGAGACGGGCTGTTGGCTCGGAAAGACGTACTGGGGCAGAGGATATGCGACCGAGGCCACCGAGGCGATGATCCGATTCGGCTTCGAGGAACTCGGCCTTGAGAGCATACATGCCCACTGCCTGGAGAGCAACAAGGCATCCGCGCGGGTGCTCGAGAAGGCGGGGCTCACGCTTGAGGGGAAGATCAGGCGCGCCGTCAGGAAGGGCGACGAGTTCCACGACGTGCTGCTCTTCGGGATCATCAGGGAGGATTTCGGACGATGAAACTTGAAACCGAACGTCTGCTCCTTCGCCCGCTCAAGGACTCAGATGCGGCCGATCTGTATCCGATCATCAACGACCCCGAGGTGAGCAACAACCTGCTCGTTCCGCATCCCTTCCCCAAGTCACGGATGCTCCCCTGGATTCGTGAGCGTCGTGAAGCCCTACTGAACAAGGAACGGTACATGCTCGCGGTCGTGCCCAGGGAGGTCGGCAAGGCGATCGGCATCTGCGGGCTTATCGGCATCTCGTGGGAGCACATGAACGGCGAGATGATCTACTGGATCGGCAAGCCGCATTGGGGCAAGGGATACATCACTGAGGCCGGCAGGGAACTCCTCCGCTTCGGATTCGAGGACCTCGGCTTCGAGCGGATCTCGGTCGGATGCTTCACGCGCAACAAGGCCTCGTCGCGCGTGATCGAGAAGCTCGGGTTTGCATTCGAGGGCTGCTTCCGCCACGAGTTCCGGAAAGACGGTGAGTACCTCGACGTCCTCCACTACGGGATGCTCCGCGAGGACTACGAGGGGATGGGGAATGGTTGATGGTTCATGGTTTATGGTTGATGGCGGAATGCTCCCCATGAACCATTGACCATGAACCATCAACCATTCCCCGGCTCCGGCATCGCCTTTGAGAGCATCTCGAGGAACCCCGGACTCGGCGTGAGTCCGTACTCCCGGCACAGAGCGATTTCCTTCCATGCGCCGGCGTAGTCACTCTTCGCATATAGCGCAATCGCCAGATTGTGGTGGGCTTCCGCGTAATCCGGCCTCGATCTCAGAGCCTGGCGATAGTGATCTATCGCCCCGTCCGGATCCCCCTTGCTGATGAGAACGACCCCCATATTGAGGTGCGCCTCCGGGTAGTCTGGCCGGATCCACAGCGCCTTGGAGTACTCGCTCATGGCCTCATCCACGCTGCCGAGTGTCCTGAAGACTTCCCCCAGGTTGAGGTGCGCCTGCGGGTCACTTGGGTCGAGCTCGACAGCGGTGCGGTACTCGGCAACGGCTTCATCCGTCTGACCCAGTTGGAGGAGTGCATGAGCCAGGTTCCCATGAGGCGCGGCCAGATTCGTGTCCAGCGCGATCGATCTCCTGTATGCCGCGATCGCCTCGTCGATCTTCTGCTGCTGCTCCAGGACAGAGCCCAGGTTGTTGTATACCGTGGGGTCCTGGGGATTCGCCTTGATCGACTTGTTGTACTCCGCGACGGCCTCATCCAACCTGTCGAGGTCCGACAGCGCGTTCCCAAGATTCGTGTGCACATCAGCGTAGGTCGAAACGATCGCGAGCGCCTTCCGGTACTCGGCGATCGCGGCTTCGGGATGGCCCTGGTCATAGAGCGCCACCCCGAGATTGTTGTGCATCATGAAGTTTCCTCTGAGTCACCGCCAGCGCGTGTCTGCAGAGGGATATCTCGTCCTTCCAGTACCCGGTTTGCCGCCACGTGCCGACCACGCAGGCGGCGATGATGAGGACGGCGGGGACGGAGAGTACGGGAGTATGGGGGTATGGGCGTGTGGGAGCGCTGCCGGAGTTCGATCTCCCATACCCCCACACCCCCATACTCCAATACTCCGCAACCGCCCACGTCAGCGCGATGAACACGCCGATCAGCGGCACATAGGTGTACCTGTCCGCCATCGACTGCGATCCGACCTGCACGAGGCCGATCACGGGCAGGAGTGTGATGACGAACCACGACCAGCCGACCGCCAGATAGGGCTTTCTCCTCGCGAGGAGGATCACGAGCGCGGTGATGCCGGTCAGGAGTACGGTCGAACCGATCACCTGCCACACAGGGATGGTGATCCCCCGATGCGGGTAGAAGGCCGCCAGGCCCGTTGGAACGATCATCTTCCAGAGGTACCACACCGTGGAAACAAGGGCGTTCGCTACTCGTACGCCGAGCGGGAACCCGCTGATCGCTACAGACCCGCTGGCCTGCTGCGCGAGATAGGTCACGATCGCGGAGCCGATGGACAGGGCGAAGAGAGGGATCTTCTCGACTATCAGGGCCGTAGGGGAGGTCTTCAACGGCCTCCCGATCCGGGCGGGCGTAGAAGCACCGCCCATACGGGAAACGCCGGACCGTTCTAGAGGCCAGAAGTCGATCAGCAGCAGCACGAGCGGGAGGCTGACGAGCATCGGCTTCGACAGCAGCCCGAGAGCGAACAGCCCTGTGACAAGGGCATACGTGCCGATGCCGGGGCGCTCGACATACCGCACGTAGGCCAGCATCGTGAGCATCCAGAACAGCGCGCTCAGCACGTCCTTCCGTTCGGCGACCCATGCCACCGACTCGACGTGCAGCGGGTGAACGGCGAACAGCGCGGCCACGAATGCGCTCCTCCAGATGAATCCGGTCATTCGGCGAAGTACGGCGAAAAGGAGCACGACGTTGGCGACATGGAGCAGCAGATTGACGAGGTGTGGGCCGAACGGATCGAGCCCCCAGATCTGGCTGTCGAGCATGTGGGATATCCACGTGAGCGGGTGCCAGTTTGAGGCGAACATTGCCGTGAACGCCCAGTTGATGTCCGCCCAGTTCAAGCCGTTCTGCACGTGCGGGTTGCCGAGGATGTACAGCTTGTCATCGAAGACGAAGCCGGCGACGAATACCCTCCAGAACGCTCCCGCAGTCACCACCGCGAGAAGCGCGGCCACTCCAATGAACCGGCGGTTTTTGTTCATGCAACCTGCCTCTTGCTGTAGGGGAGTCCTTCAACGGACTCCCGGTCGCGGGCGGGCGTTGAAGCCCCCCTACGGAGTCTGCAACCCCGGTATCTTTTGGGAGAGCACGGCGATCAGTTGCGGGTTGAGCTTGACGCCCTGCTTCCCGGCTCTCACGATCTGATCCCTGGCCGCTGCGTAGTCGCCTTTGTAGTAGTAACATCCTGCCAGATTGTTCTGAGCCGCCGCATTGGTCGGACTGATCCGAATCGCCTCGAGGTACTCCGCGATCGCCTCGTCGTACTTCTTCTGCGACAGAAGCATATTCGCCAGGTTGTTGTGCGCTTCAGAGTACTTGGGGTTCAGTCGGATGGCTTCCGCGTATTCATCCATCGCGCCGTCCGCGTCCCCGAGTTGCTTCAACACCAGGCCCAGGTTGTAGTGAACCTCCGCGAACTTCGGATCCAGCTCGATCACCCTCCTGAAGGACTCTGCCGCTTCGTCCATCCTGCCGAGCGCCATCTGGGACTTCCCGACGCCGTAGTAAGCACTCGACTGGTCGGGCGACTGCTCCAGGAACTCGTTGAATTGCCCGATCGCGTCCTCATACCTGCCCATCACCGCATATGCATTTGCCAGGTTGCCGTGAGCCTCAGCGTAATCCGGATTGCATGCCAGGGCGGCCACATAACACTCCACCGCCTTGTCGAACTCCTTGCGCTCGGAGTAGATGTTGCCCAGATTCATATGCCCGTACGCGTATCGTGGGTTGATCTCCAGCGCCTCGGCATAGTGCGCGGCGGCCTCGTCGAGCTTGCCGTGCTCCTCCAGGTAGACGCCCAGATTGTTGTGAGCGACCTCGTTTCTCGGGTTCACGGCGATAGTGTGCTCGAACAGAGTCCGACCGTTCTTCCAGTAGCCGACCTGCCTCCAGGTGACGGGGAAGAGAGCGGCGAGGACGATGACTGCCAGGATTGCACGTATGGGAGTATGCGAGTATGGGGGTGCGGGAGTCTGGTCCTCTATCTTAGTCTTGCTCTTGCCCTTGCTCTTACTCTCGCTCCCATACTCCCGCACTCCCACACTCCCATACTCAGCCACTCCCCACGTCAGCATCAAGAACAGCCCGATCAGCGGGATGTACGTATACCGGTCCGCCATCGCCTGGAAGCCGACCTGCACCAGTCCGATGACAGGCACGAGCGTCACGAGGAACCACAGCCATCCGACGGTGAGATAGGTGCGCTTGCGTCCGAAGTACAACGCCCCTGCGGTGAGCGCCACCAAAGCCGTCGCCGATGCGATCACCCCCAAGATCGGCAGACTTGCGCCGGGATGCAGGTACGGCGTGGTGAGTTTCGCCGGCCAGAACATCTTGCCGACGTATGCCACATACGCGACAAGGGCATTTGAGAGTCTGACGCCGAGCGTGAAGCTCTGTGTTTCGGCCATCGAGCCGCCCCGCTGCTGGACGAGATACGTCACTACGCAGGATGCCGCCGACAGAACGATCAGCGGAACCTTCTCCAGGACCAGCGCCGTAGGGGAGGCCTTCAACGGCCTCCCGATCCCCGACAGACGCGAGAGATCATCGGTCCGGGCGGGCGTGGAAGCACCGCCCCTACGGGAGACGGACACCCGCCGAAGCGGCCAGTAGTCGAGCAGCAGGAGCACGAACGGCAGCGTTACGAGCATCGGTTTCGCCATCAATCCGAGTGCGAGCAGGACGAAGACAGGTGCGTACCTGGTGATGTTCGGGTGCTCGGTATACCGGACGTATGCCAGCATCGTGAGCATCCAGAAGAATGCGCTCAGGACGTCCTTCCGCTCGGCGATCCATGCGACCGATTCCACGTGAACGGGATGGATCCCGAAAAGGGCCGCGACGAACGCGCTCCTCCAGACGAAGCCAGTCATCCGCCGAAACACCAGGAACAGGAGCACCGTGTTGATGATGTGGAACAGGAGGTTGACCGCATGTGGACCGGCGGCCCCCGATCCGAAGATGCTCCAGTCGAGCATATGGGAGAGCCACGTCAGGGGATGCCAGTTGCTCGCGTGGCCGGTGGTGAACGCCCAGACGAACCCATCCCAAGTCATGCCGTCCTGAACGTGCGGGTTCTGAGTGACGTACTTATCGTCGTCCCAGTTGGTGAAACCGTGGCCGAAAACCTGCCAGAATGCCGCCAGGACAATCAGCGAGAGGAGCAGGCAGACCAGCAGGTCCACGCGCAGACCGAGCAGCTTGCCCTTCATTATTGAACCTCCAGTCTGGGGTTGGTAGATTCGTTCCATGAGAACAGATGCTTTGCGAGTTGATGCCCGGTGGAACTGCGGCGGGATGGGCATCAGGCTTGTGAGCACAGCATACTACGCGGGCGGCGTTTCGTCAACAGGGATTGTCTACGCGTCGCTATCTGCCGTCCTCTCCCACTTCACGGCCAGGCAGGCGATGTCATCATGAAGCACTCCGGCGGACCATGATCTTGCACGGTCGACGATCTTGTCGATCATCCCCTCGGATGGCAGGGAGAGGAGTTCGGCGCACACAGCGGTCAGCCCCTCCACGCCGAACATCTTGCCCTGCCTTCGTACCTCGGTCAGGCCGTCGGTGTAGAGAAGGATGCCGTTTACTCCGGACAGATCGGCCTCAGTTGTCTGGTATTTGGCAGACTCATCGATGGCCAGGGGAAGTCCCGAGTGCTGCTCCATAGATATGCAGACGCCTTCCCGAAGCATCACCGGCATCATATGCCCGGCGTTCGCATACTGGATGGTCCGGTTCTTCGTATCGAGCACGCCAGCGAAGACGGTGACAAATCGCATATCCCCGAAACGATTCCTCGCCAGCGCTGAGTTCGTCAGTTCGAATGCTTCCCCAGGCGGCATTCCGTGAAGCAGTAGACCCCGAAGTGTGTAGACAGTCATCGCCATCATGGACGCAGCATCGAGACCGTGTCCGGAGACATCGCCGATCACCAGAGCCAGCTTCCCGTCGTCCAGGGCGAACACATCATACAGATCGCCTCCGACCTCAGCCACCTGCTCTGCGGGGATGTATCGCACGGCGATATCCATGCCGGGGATGTCGGGTACCTTGGGTAGAAGACTGAGCTGCAGCATCTCCGCTATGTGGTGCTCGCGCTCATAGGCAATGGAGTTCCTAATCGCGACGGCCGCCTGCCTGGCGAAACTCGAAAGGAGTTCCGCCTCTCTGGGGCCGAACCCGGCTGACCTGGGCGAGTACACCTGGATCACTCCTAACGTGTGCTTATCGGATATGATCGACGCCGAGACGACGGACTTGGCCGGCGGTCCCTCGAGATGCTGGCAGTGGCAATCCGGGTCGTGGCCGGGGATAGTGCTTACGTCGTCGATCACCACCGGATTGTAGCCGGACATGGCCATCCCGGCCGCAGTGTGTTCCGGGGACACTGCGCGGCCGGTTACCAGCATTCCGATCTGTGCCTCGATGCGGAGTTCCCCATCATGGGTGAGCATCACCGCACTTGATCGGGCTCCGAGCATATCGGATGCAATCTCCGCGATCAGTTGCAGTACCTGCTTCGAATCCAGACTCGAGGCGAGCGCGGTTCCAATCCGAGAGAACGACTGCTCGATCTGATCCCTGGCCTTCACAAGCTGGTAGTACGGTCGCTGCAGCGATGATACGAACACCGCCCGGAATATCATCAGGTAGGCGGCGACTTTGTACAGGTGGCCGAGAACATTATAGGTGTCGAACGCGCTGGCGTAGAGAGTGAAACTCAGTTCGCTGAAGATGCCGACGACGAGAGCTGACTGCAGGAGGACTATGTTCGACGCACCGTGTCCTCGCCTCCCAAAGACGTAGACCGACAGAGCATAAAGCGCGATAACCGTCCATTCGAGTCCGATCTTCAGAGGTGTAAGGCCTTGCCCGGGGACAAACATGGGAGGCAGGGCCTGAGGATAGTAGGATACGACTGCCACAAACGCCGCAACCAGCGCGGTGACGCCGGCAGCGAGGATGCCGGGAGCAGGCAGCCTGCGACGGCTGTCGGCGACTACGAATGCGGCGATCAGTATGCCGATTCCATCGACCAAGCGTGCGGCAACCCAGTACGTGGCCGCCTTCGAGACGCTGTTTGGAGACAGGAACGCCGGCATTCCGCTGTAGGACAGTACGTGTGCGAAGTCGATCAGGCCGACGGTAAGGAATGTGATCCCGATGACCAGGTCCTGCCTGTTGGCAGTCTGCTTGTAGCCATACCAGCCTATCGTGAATACGGCAAAGCTGACTACGATGCTCAGGAACTCGAAGGCGATGTGGAAAACGATGTAGTCGTGTATGGGCATCACCCCGTAGAAGATGCCCGGGAGCAGACCGACGAGCGCGAAGCTGAGCGCGCATATGCCGAATGCCATTCCGAGCAGTCTGGTTCGGGACTGCGCGCTGATCGGCGCTGCCGGATCGGGAGGTATGGCGGTATTCAGTTTCAGGGCCTTTCCTCCTTGCCGTGAGTGATCGCCCCACGGGTACATCCATTATATTGAGTGATGACGCGGATGTCTACCCACCGGGGGGTGTTTCATTTACGCTGCAGTCGGAAGAGGTTGGACGTCGAGAATGCGGCCGGCGTCCGGCCCGATGTGGGCAGCCATGAAGTGTATCGGTTGCCCGCATTTCCCGCACTGGCGAAATCGCAGAGGACGACCGGGCTGTCCTTCGTCGCTAGGCGGACGAGGATCCAAGGCTCAGGCCGATATCCATGCGAGGGGATCATCTCGGGCTCAGCATCGAGGCCGAGTTCCGGGAGCGTATCGGGCCCGCCGAAACGCTGGTCGTGTGCCAGCAGGATGGGTCCTCGGTGGACGGACACCTTGCCCTCGCACTCGCGCTCGCCAACCCAGAACCACGGGCGCATGTCGAGACTGATCTCGACCGTATCGCCGTCTTTCCACTCGCGGTCGAGCGTCAGATAGGTTCCTGCGACGGCCTCGACCTCACCGCCGTTCAGGTGCACACTCGTCTTCTCGCTCCAAGCGGGGATGCGGAACCTGATCGCCAGACTGCTCGGGGTGTCGATGCCGACTTTGAAGCGGATCCTGCCATGCCTGGGGTAGTCGGTCTCCTGTGAGAGAGTCAGACGCCTCCCGTTCGGGGCGGTCACCTCGAACTTCGACGGCCCATAGTAGTTGACGGTGACGCTGCCGTCCCTGCCGGTCATGATCGCCCATTCCGACAGAAATCCGAGGCCGCGCGGGCCGTTCACCGAGCAGCAGTTCAGTTCCGGCGTGCCGGGTCGTGCCTGGAAGGCAATCTCATCAGTGCTTGCACGTCGGACGCCGTCCATCGGCGTGTTGTACGTGTACCAGCGACCATTCGGTTCCTGAGAGCCGAGAACCGCGTTGAAGGTCGAAAGTTCGAGTTCGTCCGCGACCCTCGAGTCCCCGGTGAGTTGGAGCATATCGACCGTCATCGCCATCCATGCGATCGTGCAGCAGGTCTCGATCGCGCCCTGGTGATACGGGTTGCCCTGCGCCTTCTCGCCGGATGAGAATCCGCCGGTGTTATGGCGGTCGAGCTTGGCGATGCTCCACCAAATGCGCTCGAAGGCCGTGCGGTACTTCTCGTCGCCGGTGATGTGGTACATCTCGCCGATCGCCTGGATCGCGTGGAGGCCCTCCCATCGGCACTGCGGCATCTCGAAGTACTCCTTGCCGGCCAGGGCCTGGCGGATGTAGTCGCCCGAGCCGGGCCTCTCGAAGTCCTTCATGATCTCAGTCGCCATGTCGAGGTAGCGCTTGTTGCCGGTTTCCTGATGAAGCAGCGTGAAGATATGGGCGCACGACTCGTTCATCTCGTAGTCGCCCGCATCGGCCACTCGTTTGCCGCCGTCGAGGAAGTAGCGGGTGAAGTAGTCGGCGCACTTGAGGCACGAGTCGAGCGCCTCCCTGTCGCCGGTCTCCTCATACCAGAGATAGAGGCCGAGCATGCAGTGATACTGCCCCCAGAGGTCCCAGATTCCCGGCCCCAGCATGCGTTTCTCCGCCCACCACGGGCCGAGGTAGCCGTCGTCGCCCTGGGTCGCCCTGAACTCATTGATGAACTCCCTGAGGAACGAGAGCAACTCCTTGTCGCGAGTGAGCCGGTAGCAGAGGACGGCCGAGGTCAGGTACTTCCCCGCGAACTCTCCGGACCAGGGGTTCAGGTTCGCGGGCTGGTTGCGCTCCCGGTCGCGGAACATCTGGAGCATCCCCGGATTCGACTTCGGCGCCTGCTTCAGCCAGTTCTCCTGGTTCACCTTGATCCTGTCACCGACGAAGCCCCGAAACTCCAGATCCGTCTTGGCGATCGGCGTCATCACCTTGGGGATGCGCCCCGTCGCCGATGCATCACCCGTCGTCGCCAGGAGACAGACCATCAGAACCAGACAGCATGCCAGATGCTCGCTCATTCTGCTGTTACCTCGACATCACACTCGGCATACGCGGAGAAGTCATTATCGGGTCCCGCGGTCACTCCGACCTTGTAGCTGCGTCCTCCGGTCATATTCGGCACTACGACTTTGAACTGCAGCTTGGCAGATGTCTTCGGTCCGGCAGACAGCTTGACTGCATCGCTGATCAGGTTCCATCCCTGTGGGAGGTAGAAATGCAGATCCGTATCCACGGGAGTCGCGACCTTGTTCCTCAACACTATCTCGAAATCGATCGCCTTGCCTGCGCCCGTTGTGATGCTTGTCGGACTTATGGACAGATCAAACGATTGGTCCGGCTCAACAGCTAGCGACCTCTGTTGGGTAGCCTCCTTGTTCCCCACGGTGTACACCGCTGTTCCCGTAAACCATGCGACATCTCGGTCCTTTCCATGCCCTATGTACAGCCTAACAGCGATATCTAACGATCTTCCCGGTGCAATGGTCGGCGCACTCTTGATGACCGGCAGCTCGGCTATCCGGACGTTGGAATCCGACACTATTCCCCAGATCTTCGGGAGAGCCAAATCCACTTGCGCGTTCACGAGGGGCGATTTGCCGGTGTTGACCAGTGAGCATCGCAAGGTGACCTCCTGACCAGTATAGAGGTCCCCCTCGATCCTCAGCTTCAATTGCCCCTGCTCGACGGTGACCGGGACCGCTTGCGCCGCGAGCTTCTGCGCCTCCGCGAGCGGCATGATCTCGAGAGTATGGAGATCGTGCGCCTCCAGAACGAGCTTCACCTCGACGCTCGGCATCGGCTTGTCCGCCTGCACGAGTATCCGCCCGGCCGCGAGGTCGATCAGGCAGCTTCCCTTGGCAAGCGGCTTCGGGATCGCGACGGAAGCGTACTTCCGGCTGCCGGTGTCGTTCAAGACCGCGAGCCGGTCGCCGAACCACTTCACCCAGACATCCGGGTCCTCGGGCTTGCGGTACTTCGCACCCGGAGCGGTGTTAATCACCTTCACGTCGCCCTCGAAGTCCTTCGGCTCGGCGTACGGCAGCGCCCGAAACGCCCGCGCAAATCGCCTGAGGTCGGTCTCATGCCCGATGCTCGCGCGCTCCCAGCCCATGAACGCCATCGTGTGGACGTTGGCCTTGCGGATGGAATATGTCGCCGGCTCGAAGTAGAATTGCCCCGGAGGAGCCGCCGTCGAGGTCCGCAGCGACGTGCCGTACTCGGGATCGGGGTGGGGGACTTCCTCCCAGTAGTTGTGGTAGAACTCGACCGACTGACCGGCGGGCGTCTGATAGCACTCGGTGACGCCGTCCGCATAGTTGAACGCCTTGTGCGCCCAGGCGTTCGTTCCCTGTGGCGGACCCCACTTGCCGAAGTATCGGTCGCTCCCGATCATCATCCCGCGCTGGATGAGGATGCCCTCGTCCTGACGGAACATCTCCGGGTCGAAGCCGTGATGCCTCATCAGGTCGCGCGGAGACGTGCCATTCACCCACTCGATGTTGTAGCCGGGATACTCGCTCGGGAGGTCACATGCGATCACCAGGTTCATCTCGGGCCTGTATGAGCGCACGATGTCCCGCGCCTCGAGCCAGAAGTCGTGCGTGCGCCTGCATCGCCAGTCGATCCACTTCTCCCATGCATTCGCCCGCAGCCAGTCGTACGCCTGGAGGTTCTCCGGGACCTTGACGCCTGCATCCTTCTCGAATTCGGCGATATCCCACTTGGAGTAGCCGGTATCCTGCCCGCACTTCGTCGCCTCGAAGCCGACGTAGCACGTCCCCAGCTTGGCGTTCACGCGGAATCCGACGCCCGGCACGTTGGGGTACTTCGCCGCGCGCTCGGCGACCTCGCGGAGGCACTTGAACATCCACTCTTGGACCTCCGGCCTCAACGGGTCGAGCGCGAACTGGCCCATCGTGTTGGTGTACGTCTTGCCATCGCGGTCGAGTTGCAGAGAGAGCCGGGTGAAGCCGTTCTTGTCAGGCGTGAGCGGAATCCTGTCGATGTCGCCGCCGTAATCCGGCACGAATATCGGCGTCACGATCGGCACGACATCGATCCCCTGTTGGGACGCCAGCGGAAGCAGCTCCTCGAACAGGTTGGCGTCGAACGGCTTGTAGAGTTTCGAGTCGTACCAGGCGCGGCTCGCGGTGTCCGAGCCGTTGATGATGTGGAGTTGAAGCTCGTTAAAGCCGCAGAATCTCGCGTAATCGACGAACGACTTCAGCCCGCGCAGGCGGTTCTCCTTGCTCGTGGCCGGCGTTCCGTAGTGCGAGTACAAGAACCAGGGGTGGGGGACATAGAGCGCCAACCGCCGCTCCGACCCGGCCGTTCGGGAGGGAGTTGGACTCCCTCCCGCAGAACTCACCGGGGAGTTGAACTCCCGTCCCAGTCTTGCGGGAGGGAGTCCAACTCCCTCCCGAACGGCCGCCATGTTGCCGAGTGGGTCGATGACATCAAAGATCCAGATCCGAGCGACCGCCGCACCATTGTTCTCGCCGGGAGTCTCCTCGCTCGCCTGATGGGAGATCGTGACCTTGACCTCCGCCGCCTTCGGATAGTAGAGGAACATGTAGTTCAGCGACTTGCCGTCGGTCGGATACTCGCGCCCGGTGTAGAGTGTCCCGCCGACATCCGGGTTGTAGCAGTTGTCCTCCTGGCAGTCGACGGGGATGATCTCCTCGCCGGTGTACGGAGCGGCCCACGGCTTGCCCTTGGGGACGGTCGTCGTGACCGTCGTGTATCGCTCGATGTCGTTGATCGTCTGGACGACTATGAGGTGCGGTCGGCCCGGCTGGGGTCGCGTCTTGAGGAAGTAGGCGTACCACGAGAGGTCGCCGGATCCGGCGGTCAGGCGGTATGGCTGTCCACCAAGCTGGACCAGGCGCGACTTCCCGTCGTCGACGAAGCCGTGATCCGTCCGGGCGCAGTCGACGTAGTCCACCAACTCGCATCGGAGCATTCCGTGGAAGCCGTTCCTGCTCAGTATCTCGCTCAACGAACTCCTGGGCGAAGGCATCGGAACTCCGGCGACCGAGTCGGCGGGATAGTAGTAGACTCCGGCATCGTCGATGGGCAGGTACTTCCGCCCTTCGAGGGCGATGCTGCCACCGTCCTTGGCCACGGTCGGCGTCTCCTTTCCGACCGCGCAGCACGCGACCGAGATCGAAACAGCGATGAAGAGCAGAGTCATCGCCCTTCGTTTGTGGGTAAAAGCCTTGTCAGTTGGTTTCATGTTCTCACTTTGGAGTGCGGAAGCGAAGTCTGCGGAGCTTCCGCTTTGGGTCTAGAGCGGAAGCTCCGCAGACTCCGCTTCCGCACTCCAAAGCATGTTACCACCAGAGCCGCACGGGGTCAAGACAGCCGCTTGCCTTGACACGTGATTGCTCGGCAACTATAATTCTCGATGTTTGTGCGGTTTCTCAGGGAGGGCTAACCAGTGCAGCAGATCGATCCAAGCATCTTCAAAGCATACGATATCCGCGGGACCTATCCCGATCAGTTCAATGAGGACGTGGCGTACCGAATCGCGCGCGCCTATGCCCAGAAACTCAAGCCGAAGCTTGTGGTCGTTGGCAGAGACATGCGCACCAGCGGCCTCAGCATCACCGAAGACGTCATTCGCGGCTTGATGGAGCAGGGGTGCGACGTCGTCGATATCGGCATGACGAGCACGCCGATGTTCTATCACTCGGTCAATGCGCTGAGCGGCGACGCGGGCGTAATGATTACCGCCTCCCACAACCCGGAGGGCTACAACGGCTTCAAGATGACCGGCCCGCAGGCGATCCCTAGCATCGCATATGTCAGCAACGACGAGTTGTATGCGCTCGCGAACGCCGGGGTGTTCGAGTCCGTCGAGAAGCAGGGCGAGTTCAAAGGGCAGGTCTCGACTCTCGACGGCTACGTGGAGGCGATCTTCAAGGCGAGCGGCGTCAAGGATTTCGGCGGCCTGAAGATCGTCATCGACGCGGCGAACGGCATGGACGGCATGATCCTGCCCCATCTGCTCGCCAAAGCCAACTGCACGGTGTATCCGCTTTACTGGGAGGTCGATGGCACCTTCCCGAACCACGAGGCGAATCCCCTCAAGGACGAGACCCTTGATGCTCTCAAGGCGAAGGTGATCGCGGAGGGAGCGGACCTCGGAGTCGCGTATGACGGAGACGGCGATCGGGTCGGATTCGTCGACGACAAGGGCAACACCGTCCAGGGCGATATCATCACCGCGTTGATCGCGAAGGAGATGCTCAAAGAGAAGCCCGGCGCGAAGATCATATACGACCTCCGAAGCAGTTGGGCCGTCAAGGAAGAGATCGAGAAGGCCGGCGGAATCCCCGTCATGTACAAGGTCGGACACGGCCTGATCAAGCGTTACATGCGCGAGATCGGCGCGTACTTCGCAGGCGAGCTGTCGAGCCACTACTACTTCTCGAACTTCTACATAACCGACAACGGCGACCTTGCCATGCTGAAGGTCATCCAGCTTCTGGTGGACGAGAAGCAGCCGCTCTCGGCGCTTGCGGGTCCGATCATGCGGTACCATCACAGCCCGGAGATCAACTCCAAGGTTGCGGATGTGAACGCCAAGCTTGCGGAGATCAAGGATCTCTACAAGGATGGCTGTCAGTTCGAGCTTGACGGCCTGACCGTGGAGTTCGACGACTGGTGGTTCAACCTGCGCCCGAGCCAGACCGAGCCGCTCCTCCGACTGAACGTCGAGGCGAAGACCGCCGAAGCGCTGAAGGCGAGGACACAGGAACTGCTGAAGATCATACGGGAGTGACCACGCGTGCGGGAGGGAGTTGTACTCCCTCCCGCAGGACGCATGGGGAGTTCAACTCCCCCGCGCTGCGGCGTGCCGGAGTGCAACTCCGGCACGAACGACTGGTACCTGATTGGAAGTGTGCCCATGCTTGACCCGAAGATCATCCGAGCGAATCCTGACCTGATACGTCAGAGTCTGAAGAACAGGAACAACGACGAGGCGGTCCTCGATCAGTTCCTCGAGGCCGACGAGTCGAGGCGCAAGGTCCTCACTGAGGCCGAGTCGCTCAAGGCACAGCGCAACACGGTCTCCGAGCAGATCAGCCAGATGAAACGCGCCGGTCAGGATGCGTCCGCCGAGATCGCTCGGATGCGTGAGGTCTCTGATCGCATCAAGGAACTCGACGCCCAGGTCCGGGAGTTCGATGAGCGGGTCGAAGCTGCCGCGATGGTGATCCCGAATCCGCCCCACGAGAGCGTCCCGATCGGTAAGGACGACAGCGACAACCCGATCATTCGAAACTGGGGCGAGCCTCGGAAGTTCGACTTCACGCCCATCCCCCACTGGGATATCGTCGCCGGACTCGGGATGGTCGATTTCGAGCGTGGGGCGCGGCTTGCGGGGAGCGGGTTCATCCTCTACACCGGGTGGGGCGCCCGGCTCGAGCGGGCGCTGATCAACTTCATGATCGACATGCACGTCAATAAGCATGGCTACCGGGAAGTCACTACGCCGTTCGTCGCCAATCGTCCGACCATGACCGGCACAGGGCAGCTCCCGAAGTTCGAGTTCGACATGTATCGCCTGCCGGACGACGACCTCTTCCTGATCCCGACCTCCGAGGTGACGATCACCAATATCTTCCAGGGCGAAATCCTCGACGCCGACAAGCTGCCGATGTACATGACCGGTTACAGCCCGTGCTTCCGCCGTGAAGCAGGGGCCGCTGGGAAGGACACTCGCGGGCTGCTGAGGGTCCATCAGTTCGACAAGGTCGAGATGGTCAAGATCGTGCGGCCCGAGACATCGTTCGACGAATTGGAGAAGCTTACGAACAACGCCGAGGAAGTCCTGCAGACGCTCGGACTGCCTTACCGTGTCAAGCTGCTCTGCACCGGCGATATGGGATTTGGTTCCGCCAAGACCTACGACCTCGAGGCATGGGCGCCCGGCGTCGAGCAGTGGCTCGAGGTGTCGTCGTGCAGCAACTGCGTCGACTTCCAGGCGCGTCGCATGAACACCCGGTTCCGACCGGAAGCCGGCGCGAAGCCGGAGTTCGTTCACACACTGAATGGGTCGGGGGTCGCACTGCCCAGGACTGTCATCTCAATCCTGGAGAACTACCAGCGGGAGGACGGCTCAGTCGTCATCCCCGAGGCGCTTCGCCCATACATGGGCGGCCTCGAGGTCATCCAGCCTGAGTGATCCTCGGAGTGCGGTGGCTTGACACCGCTTTCGATGGTGGAGCGAAGACCCAAAGCGGCGTCAAGCCACCGCACTCCGAGGAGGTGCTCCATGATCTACCTGACGCTGCTTCTTCCCGTGATCGTCGCCATCGCAGTCCTCGGGTTCACACGCCTTACAGACGCCAGAAACCGGGTGGATGAGCTTCTATCCGAGGTGAACGTGTACCTGGGCAACCGGCACGATCTGATTCCACCGCTGGTCGAGAGGGCGCGGGAGTATGCCGACGAAGAGCCCCCCGTCTTCCATGCGCTCGGTCAGATTCGCACGCATTGCATGAGCGTTGGTGGACTTCAGGAGAAGGCCGATGCGGAAACCGCCCTGACAGGTCATCTCAAGCAGTTTCTTTCCCTGGCAGGTTGTGCGCCGCCGTTAGTGCAGGACACCCACTTCGCCGAGAATCTCGAACGTCTGAGGAAGACTGAGAAACAGATCGCGCACACGGTCGGCGAGTACAACGCAGCGGTTCGGAAGTACAATACCATGCTCGAGACAGGCACGACCGGCATGGTCTCCGGCCTTCTCAGCTTCCGTCCCGAATCGCTCTTTGAGGTGAAGCTCGTCACCACAGAGAGTTGAGTGCTCAGGCAGCCTACGGGCCGGGGCCTCTGACCGGGGTGAGCTTCAGATCCGTACCCCCATTACCGAACTGCTGGAGTTTCATCGCTTCCTTCATCACGACGATGATGCTCACGCGCCGGTTCGAGAAGTGAGTCGGGTCCTTCGGATTGCGAGGTTGAGTCGCCGCATAACCTCTCACCTGCGCGATCTGTGTCGTCTGCATGCCGGAGAACTCCATCACCTGGCGCGCCGCGTTCGCACGGTCCGCCGAAAGCTCCCAGTTCGTGTAGCCGTCATCCCGCGCGAGCGGTCGGGAGTCGGTGTGGCCCTCGATAATCACCTTGTTCGGCAGCTTCTTCAGCTCTCTGGTGATGAGCGCCAGGAGATGCCAGGTGCTCGGCTTGATCTTGGCGCTCGCGCTGTCGAAGAAGAGCGACTCCTTGTTCTCCAGCAGGTCGATCCTGAGTCCTTCGTTCACGAGTTGGATATCGACGTGCTGCTTGATGTTCTGGAACTCAGGGGCCTTTGCGACCTGCTTCTCGATGCGTTCCTTTGCCTCCTTGAGTCTCTTCCTCTCCGCGAGTTCGGGCTTGCTGCTCTTCTCGGGAAGAATCGTCTTGGAGGACTCGGAGACCTGGAACGGCGCACCACCCGCGGCCACGGCCTTGTTGAATGCGATGGGGTCCTTGAAGTATGAGGCGACGGCTTCCTTGATGGTCGGGCTCATGCCGGTGACCCACATGACGAGGAAAAAGGCCATCATCGCCGTCACGAAGTCGGCGTAGGCGACTTTCCACGCCCCGCCATGGTGACCGGCGTGGTTCGGCCTCTTCTTGACTATGCGGATCTCGCCTTCCTGGCTTCCCACGATGTGGATTCCTTTCCACTCTTTGTGTTGCCGGGGAACACGTTCGTTCGGGCAGGAGTTGTACTCCTGCCCGCGCCACTTCCGGAGGGAGTTCAACTCCCCGGCTAGTCCTGCGGGCAGGAGTACAACTCCTGCCCGAACGAAGGTATTGGAAAGCGGAAGGTCCGCAGACTGCGCTCCCGCACTCCAAAGCTATGCCGCCTTTGGAAGCTCGACTACCTCACCGCCGCCGGAGGACGACTTGCCTGTGCGTCCCTTGCACGTGTCCTCGACCTCCTTGAAGCTCGGGCGTCTCTCCGGCTCGATGTTCCTGCGCGCGAATTCCACGCAGATCAGCGGAGAATCCCCACGCGCGAAGGCGACCACCCCGTTCTTGATGCAGTTCAGGTACTGACCTTCGGACTTCGCGATGGCCTCCGTCGCCTTCGATATCGGGCCGAATACGCCGTAGGAAAGCAGAACGCCAATGAATGTACCAACGAGTGCCGCTCCGACCTTCTCGCCTATCTGCTCAGGTGGGCCGCCGATCGCCTGCATGGTGATGACGACGCCCAGGACCGCCGCCACGATGCCGAATCCGGGCATCGCGTCAGCCGACGGTGCTGAAGACCTGTGACATCTTCATTGCCTCCTCGTGCTGGGTCTCCAGATCGAGGTCCATCAGGTCGGAGAGGTCGTACATGTTGACACCGCCCATGATGACGACTTTCATCGTGTCCGAGAAGAACTCGATCGCGTGGTGATTCTTCATGAACGACGGATAGTTCTGCAGGATATCGGAGTGCTCAGGGTTCTCAACGTGCTTTTCCAGGGCGATCAGTCCCTCCCGGCGGCCGAGTTGGAACACCTGATACATCGCCTGAAGCAGTTCCATATATGCGGACTTCTTGTAGGGATTGCCCTTGAGGAGACCGATCACCGCCGTCAGCATGCCGACAGCGGCCTTCGGGGAGTAGCCGATGATGACGCTGGCCAGCCCGTCGCCGCCGATGATGATGAACTCGTTGATCTGCATAAGGGCCGCGACTTTGCCGCCATGCATAGTATAGCCGATGAGCAGGCTGGCAAAGAGTGCGACTATGCCTACCAGAAGAAACATATATAATACTCCCCGGTTCCGAAGGCCACGCGATCGCGAAATCCGCCCTGGGATGATCCGGCCCATGCCCATCATAAGAAAGGCATGGGTGTCCGGCAAGGCGGAAAGGACATGCCACGCAAAGGGAATATTCCATCAACGAGCGTGAAACCCGGTATACTTTTTGGGTTGCGAGGCCCTCCAGATGCTTCGGTAGCAGAACGAAGTGGCGCTGCCGAAGCATCGAACACGGCGAACCATGTTGGGGAGGGAGTCCAACTCCCTCCCCAACATGGTTCGCCGTGTTGCCGCTTGATCTGCCTCATGGTATAATGACCGCACACTTCCGACGCTTGGACTGAGGTTGACTGCATGATCGCCAGGATAATCAGTGGCTTAGTGGGCATCCCATTGCTCGTGCTGCTCGTGTTTACGGAGAAAGGTCTCCCGTTCATCCTGGGCGTGGGCGTCATCTCGATCGTCGGCGTCCTCGAGTTCTACCACGGCATCAGGAAGACCGGCGCTCGCCCCCAGGTCTGGCTCGGTCTGACATGTGCATTTCTCTTCCTATTCGCCGCGCGCCAGGGACTGAAGTCGCTCGAATTCGAACTCCCTGCGGTCATCACACTCCTCGTGATCGCGAGCCTGTCCATCGAGCTGATCCGCCCGGACCGAGCGCCGATCAAGAACCTCGGTGCGACATTTCTGGGCGCGGTGTACGTCGGATGGCTGTTCAGCTATCTCGTAGCCCTGAGGAGCCTGACGGGGAATGACGTACACGTGGCCTTGTTCAATCGCGATCTGCAGTTGGGCGCATGGCTCGTTCTCTACGTCGTCTTCACAGCGTGGGCGGCCGATACGGGTGGATACTTCGTCGGGCGGAAGTTCGGGCGGCATAGGTTCGCGCCGGTATTGAGTCCTGGCAAGAGCTGGGAAGGTCTGATTGCGGCCGTAGTCGCCTCTTCGCTGATGAGCGCGCTGATGGGCGGGCTGATCGGTTGGCCGTGGTGGCAGACGATCCCGGTCGGCATCGGGATCGCTCTCGTGAGTGTTGTCGGCGACCTGGCGGAATCGGCGATGAAGCGCGACATCGGGATCAAGGACTTCGGCACGGTGCTTCCCGGCCACGGAGGCATCCTCGACCGCTTCGACGGCCTCCTCTTCGCCGCGCCGCTCTTCTACTACTACGTGATCACGTTCCTCATGCGCTGAACCTACTTGTCCACCGGGATAGTGGTGGATTCCGCCGGGGCGTTCCACGCGGTTGCCGTGAACTCCAATTTGCCCCTGACCGGCTCGATCAGTTCCTTCCTGACGTACTCGTAGAACGGCTCGATACTCCGATCGATCTCGAACTTCACGCGCTTCGACTCGCCGGGCATCAGCATGAAGTAGTTGTCGTCGCACGTGTACCGGCACTCGGCGTTCGTGATCTCGATCCCAATGTGGAAGGCCGGCTTGTCTCCGATGTTGGCGACTTCCAGAACGGCACTCGCGCAGTGCTGCTTCCCCGACGGAAGGTAGTCATCGCGGGAGAAGTCTATCTGCCTGGTGATCGGCGTGATCCGGAGCTTCGTCGGTGAGTTCTTCAACTCGGTGAGCCACGGCCCGTGGTCCCGGCGAGTCGGCACATCGGTCACGAGTTTGGCGCGCTCGGTGCTGATCCAGAACGGGTAGACCGATCGTGACACCACCTTGCCGGCGTTGTCCTTCAGGGAGACGCAGACCAGAGCCACCTGATTCGTGGTCGAGACAGGGATCTGCCAGGTGAACGTGCCAAGGAGGAGCGTCGAGGGGCCGCGCTCGAGGCTGCTCATACTTATGCGCTCCCTATGAAGCAGATCGAACTTCGAGTCGAGCACCTGCACCTCGGCCGCGTGAGCGCCGAGGGGATGATCGAGGTCGCTCACGACGTACACGCGTCCCTTGAATTCCTCGCCCGGCTCATAGAGCTTTGTGAACGCGGTCAGCGGCTGAACCGGCATCTTGACGAATTCCCTGGCATCGAGCTGCATCAGCACGTGGAGCGGCTCCTGTGCGCGCTTGTAGTAGTATGCGCACGGCTGCACGACTCCATAGTAGTCGGCCGGCCCCCAGATGATCGACATCGGCCAGATCGGCGCGTAGTCCCACGAGGCATAGAGGCTCGGATGCGGCCATCGAGACCGATACGTCTCCATGATGTAACTCGTCGTGTATCCGCCGCAGACCTGCGAGAGTTCGAACGCCTCGTCCATGGTGCGCGGGTTGCCGTAGAAGACCCATTGGGGCATCAGGACCGTCAGGTCTCCGGGCCAACTCATTGCCTCGAGTCTTCCGGTCAGAGCCGTGTGGAACACGAACGGTCCCCGTTTCGAGGCGTCCAATCGCGCCGATACATCCGGGGGCAGGAACTGGTCGAGTCCCTCCGCTGTCACCGGCGGCCAGGCCTTGACATCGGCTTCGGGTAGGAACATCTTGAGCGACCGGTCCCGTATGATGTTGCCTGCGTAGACTCCCGAATACTCCGTGCACGCCGCAGGATTCTGTCCGCCGTAGTACCCGCTCTCGTCGTTGTAGTGCGGGTCGTTGACGTACTGAGCGGCCCGGCTGAACGGCCGTGTGCCGTCGTACTTGGCGACGGATTCCTCGAACATGTCCACGATCATCTTGGTGTCATCGGCCGTGTTGTCCGGGTTGAACTCGTTGCCGCCGCACCAGTGGATCAGCGACGGGTGATTCCGCAGCCTCAGGATGGATGTCACGGTCTGAGAGCGCCAGACATCCGGGTGTTCGCCAGAGATGCCCATGTTCGAGATCATGAACTCCTGCCAGACCATCATGCCCATTCGATTGCATAGGTCGTAGAACTCGTCGGTTGCGATCGTCCCCGCGCCGTGGAGCCGGATGAAGTTGAAGTTCAGGTCCTGCGCGACCTTGATGAACCAGGCGTCCTTGCGCGCATGATAGCGGTATATCTGGTCGTGCGCGGAGTAGCCGCCCGCGCCTCGCATGGAGATCAGCTTGCCGTTGACTTTGCACATGAATCGGCTGTTGACTTCGGAGTCGAGGCCGGGGTTCTGCTCATACTCGAGTGTACGGATGCCGAATGTCGTGGAGATCGCATCCGAGGCTTTCCCGTCGATGCCTGCCCGCAGTTCGAGCCGGTACAGGTTCGCGTCGCCCATTCCATAGGGCCACCACAGCTTCGGATCGGGTACCCGGAGTTGGTACTTGAGGGTCTGCTCTCCCTGCGTCGGATCGATCGGGATGGAGAACTCTTGCTTCTTCCCCTTGAAGTTCTCGCCGGTGATGATCCCGCTGATGACGGCATCTTTCGCACCAAGCATATCGACCGCGATCTCCAGAGTCGCCTCCCTATCGTTGAGGCTGACGGTCTTCACGAACGGGTTCTCGATCCTCACCGGCCCGGTCGCCACCAGCCGGACTCCGCGCCAGATTCCACGCGGGCTGATGTCCGTCTGATAGTGCCACTTCATGAAGATCCATCCCTTGAACACCTTGCCCGGCTCGTCTGTCCCTCCTGGATGTATCTGCACGACCACCTCGTTCCTCTCACCTATCCGCACGAGCGACGTCACATCGTGCACCGGGCCGCCGAACAATCCCTCGTGGTCTCCGAGGAAGTGACCGTTGATCCAGACGCTCGAATAGTAGTCGACCCCATCGAACCCGAGAACGATGGTCTTGCCGGCCCAATCCTTCGGGACCACGACGGACTTCTTGAACCACCAGTCCTGCTTCTCGGTCCATCTCGATTTGCCGGCGTTGTCGCTCCAATACGGATCCTCGATGACGCCGGCCTCCAGCAGTCCCGAGCGGACCGAGCCGGGGACCGTGACCGTGTGCCACTCCCAGCCCGCCATGTCGGGGAGCATCGTGGCGGTTTCAGCATCGCGTCCCGACATCTGCCACTTGCCTGTGAGATCGATCTGCTGCGATTTCGAGCTTCGGGATTGCAGTCGTTCCATCTGTTCTCCTCCGATGGCCGCGGATGACAGGATCATCCCGCAGATGAGTAATGACGCGAAGAGGGACTTGGTCAGGTAGGTGTTCATGCTGCTCTGTTCCCGTGAGACGATCGATTCTCCTCGGTCAGATCTCGGAGAACGGGACCGCCGTGATATCCGGGGCGAGCGGCAAGACCCTGTCGCCCAGGTATACAAGCCAACCGGTGTCCGTCTTGTCAGAGTAGTCGCGCATGAAGGAGACTAGACCACCAGCCATTGCGGGCCGAGGAGTGGCGGCCTGCTTCACCTCCACCGGAACAAGTCGTCCCTGCTGCTCCACTACGATGTCCACCTCGGCGCCATGGGTCGTTCGCCAGAAGTAGACCCGCGGGTCGGCTCCGTGGTGGAGCGCGTTCTTCACGACCTCCATCAGGACCGCGGTCTCGGCGATAGCGCCTCCCATTGGACCGGACGAAGCGTGCTCGGGATCGCGTAGCCCGGCCAGGTAACAGAGCACTCCGGTATCTGTGAAGTAGACCTTGGGCGTTTTCACCAGTCGCTTGCCCACATTGTTGAAGTATGGGCGGAGGACGATCACCTGGTAGGTCGTCTCCAGTATCGACAGCCACGCCTTGGCGGTGTTGACGGCGATCCCGAGGTCACGCGACACATCCGACAGGTTGAGCAACTGACCGTTTCGGGCGGCCAGCACGCGAAGGAAGCTTTGAAACTGCGTCAGGTCGCCGATCTGCTTCAGTTCGCGGACGTCCCTCTCGAGGTATGTCTGGACGTAACTGGAGTGCCACAACGTTGCATCTCTGTCCGCCTCGGCGGCGAGTTCCGGGTAACCGCCTCTCAGGAACTGCTTCCACAGATCCGGCAGCGATGCCTCTTGCTTCCTTGACGCATAGCCCGGCTCCCAAGGCAATACGGCCTGCGGATCACCCCACAGCTCGTGGAACGAAAGTGGCAGGAGCTTCAATATCGCACTGCGACCGGCGAGTGACTCTGTCACCCGTGTCATCATCAGCAGATTCTGCGACCCCGTGATGAGGTACTGGCCCTTGCGCGACCGGTTGGCGTCGATGGTTTCTTTGATGTAGGGCAGCAACTCCGGAGCGTACTGCACTTCATCGATGATGACCGGAGGTGGGTTGATCGCCAGGAAGCCGCGAGGGTCGGCAGATGCCGATGCCCTGATGTCCGGGGGCTCGAGGGAGACATAGCGATACCGGTCACCGAACATGTTCTTGAGCAACGTTGTCTTGCCCGACTGTCTAGGCCCTGTCAGTACGACCGAGGGGAAATCGGCTGCGGCCTGGCGCAACACCGGTTCGAGCGTTCTCTTGATGTACATACAGCGTCCCTCTTGGTGTTATTTTGCAATCATAATGCAAGATTGCACGGAAAATGTCAAGTCTTGGGCAGCAACAGAGCTATGGAATTCCCTCTGAAACTTGACCTTATCCGCTCAGATATGGCACAATGAGGCGATTTGTTGAGGAAAGAGGTTGCCAAAGCCATGAGTGAGAACACACCGGAAACTACAGATTTCATCCGCGAGTTCGTCAAGGAGGACCTGGCGAGCGGGCGGTTCGACCACGTCCACACGCGCTTCCCGCCGGAGCCGAACGCCTACCTGCACATCGGCCACGCGAAGGCCGTCTGGATCGACTACGGCATCGCCCAGGACTTCGGCGGCCTGTTCAACCTGCGCTTCGACGACACCAACCCGACCAAGGAGGAGCAGGAGTTCGTCGACGCCATCATCGAGGACGTGCGCTGGCTGGGCGCCGACTGGGGCGACCGGCTGTTCTTCGGCTCCGACTACTTCGAGCAGATGTACGAGTGGGCGATCGAACTGATCAAGAAGGGCAAGGCCTACGTCTGCGACCTGTCGCCGGAGGAGGTCAATCGCGACGCGCGGCACGCTGACCGAGCCCGGCGCGGACAGCCCCTACCGCAACCGCAGCGTCGAGGAGAACCTGGATCTGTTCGAGCGCATGAAGGCGGGCGAGTTCCCGGACGGCGCGCGCACGCTGCGCGCGAAGATCGACATGGCCTCGCCGAACCTGCACATGCGCGACCCGGTCATGTACCGCATCCTGCACACCGAGCACCACCGCCAGGGCGACAAGTGGTGCATCTACCCGATGTACGACTGGGCGCACGGCGCTGCAGGACTCCATCGAGGGGATCACGCACTCGCTCTGCTCGCTGGAGTACGAGAACCACCGCCCGCTGTACGACTGGTTCCTCGACGAGCTGGGCATCTACCACCCGCGGCAGATCGAGTTCGCGCGGCTGAACATGACCTACACCGTGATGAGCAAGCGGCGGTTCATCGAGCTGGTCAACGGCGGCTACGTCAAGGGCTACGACGACCCGCGCCTGCCGACGCTGGCCGGCCTGCGCCGGCGCGGCTACACGCCCGAGGCGATCCACGAGTTCTGCAGCCGGATCGGCGTGGCGAAGACCGACAGCATCGTCGATGTCGCCGTGCTGGAGGACTGCGTGCGCGAGGACCTCAACAAGCGCTCGCCGCGCGTGATGGCGGTGCTGAACCCGCTCAAGGTCGTGATCACGAACTACCCCGAGGGGCAGGTCGAGGAGCTGGACGCCGTCAACAACCCGGAGGACCCCGAGCGCCGGGACGCGCAAGGTGCCGTTCGCGCGCGAGCTGTACATCGAGCGCGAGGACTTCCGCGAGGACCCGCCGCCGAAGTTCTTCCGCCTCGCGCCCGGCCGCGAGGTGCGGCTGCGCTACGCCTACTTCATCAAGTGCGTGGACGTGGTCAAGGACGCGAGCGGCGAGATCGTCGAGCTGCACTGCACCTACGATCCCGCGACTCGCGGCGGCGACGCGCCCGACGGCCGCAAGGTGAAGGCCACGCTGCACTGGGTCTCCGCGAAGCACGTCGGTCCCCGCCGAGGCGCGGCTCTACGACCACCTCTTCGCCAAGCCGAACCCGGACGACGTCGAGGAGGGCAAGGACTGGTTCATCGACAACCTGAACCCGAACTCGCTGGTGGTGACGACGTGCTACGTCGAGCCGAGCGTCGTCGGCGCCGAGCCCGGCACGCGCTACCAGTTCGAGCGCCAGGGCTACTTCTGCGTCGACCGCGACTCGACGCCCGGAGAAGCTCGTCTTCAACCGCACGGTCACCCTGCGCGACACCTGGGCGAAGATGCAGAAGGCGATGAAGACGGGCGCTTGACATTCTCCGGCGAAGGAATCACAGTTCGATTCACGGCAGGGCGGACACAATGAGCCAGAGCACAAGGACCAAACTCATCAAGATCGGCAACTCGCAAGGGATCAGGATTCCCAAGGCCCTGGCCGAGCGTCTTCGCCTCACCGACGACATTGAGATCGTGATCAAGGAAGACCACCTCGAGTTGCGTCCCGGCCGCAAACCGCGCGACGGTTGGGCCGACGCGTTTCAGCAGATGGCCGAACGCGCAGACGATCGGCTATTGGATGAACCGACTCCGACCGCCTGGGATGCAAAGGAATGGGACTGGTAGCCGCGCGCTACCGGTCAATCGGGAATGTGCTGGTTTCAACTCAGCCGTATCGGGGGTACACTACTGGTCAATTAGAGAGCGCACGACCCGCAGTCGCATTCCGGCAGGCTGCAATCAGCGTTCGTTCCGCCTTACTCACTCTTCCGCGAGAGCGTCCCTGCCGACGTGGAAAAGCTGTCTTGTTGTGCAGGCAATAGCAATGATCTTACATCTGGGCCTTGCGAATACGGCGGATGATGGGTCGGATGGCCAGATAACAACCTCACAATCTCCTATGCACCACCGGAACGGCACGCCTCCTCCCGACGCCGCGCGCTACGGCATCATCATCGCCGGTATGCTCACCATGCTGATCGGCGCTTTCTGGCTCGGCGCGTGGTTCACCGGATATGCCGCCAGGCATTCGCTCGCAGGTTTCATCACCGTGAAAACCAATATGGCGCTGGGCCAGCTCTTGGGCGGCATGGCGCTTCTGCTGCTCGGCGTGGGGCGGCCAACCGGCGCGCGCCGTTGGGTCGGGACGCTCTTCGCGTCGGTCGTGCTTCTCATCGGTACTCTCACCCTCGGCGAGCACCTCCTGGGATGGAACCTCGGCATAGACCAGCTTCTCGCAAAGGAGCCCGCCGGATCAGCGGCGACACTCAGCCCGAACCGCATCGGCTATCCCGGGGCGTCGAGCCTCGCGCTGTTGGGCTTCGGATTGCTCGCCCTGGTGTTCAAGAGACGTGCGATTGTCCCATACATCGGGCTTATAGTGTGCGTCGTCAACCTCGTCCCGGCAGTGGGCTACCTCTACGGCATCGGAGCGTTCTATCACACGACTCTGACGGTCATCGCCTGGCCGACGGTCATCGCCCTGATGTCCCTGGGCATCGGGCTGGCATTCGCGCGGACTGACGGCGGCCCGATGGCGCTCCTTCTGCGAGACGATGCCGGTGGCAAGCTTCTCCGCAGGATGTTGCCCTGGGTGATCTTCGTTCCCCTGTTGCTCGGCTATCTTCTCGTTATGAGAGAGCACAGGGGACTGCAAGACGTAGCTACCGGGACCGGCTCACTGGTTATTGCACTCATCCTTGTTTTCGCGCTCATGCTCTGGCGGAGCGCCCGGGATCTGAGCCGCTCGGATATCGCCCATCGCCAGGACGAGGAGGCCCTGCGCGAGAGCGAGGAGCGATACCGAACGCTCTTCAGCAGTATGAGCGAGGGCTTTGGTCTCCATGAGATGATCTATGATGATGCCGGTAAGCCTGTGAACTACCGTTTCCTGGAGATTAACCACGGATTCGAGGAGCAGACGGGACTGAAGCGTGAAGATGTGATCGGCAAGACGGTGCTTGAGGTCCTTCCTGATACTGAACCCTACTGGATCGAGACATATGGGAAGGTCGCATCGACCGGAGAGTCAGCGAGGTTTGAGAGTTACCACGGCCTTCTCGACCGCTGGTACGGTGTGTACGCTTTTAGCCCGGCTCGAGGGCGTTTCGCTGTCCTGTTTACGGACATCACCGCGCGCAAGAAGGCCGAGGAGGCGCTCAGGGAGAGTCGGGAGGACTTGGAGCGGGCACAGGCAGTGGCTCATATCGGGAGCTGGCGCATGGACGTCCAGCGCAATGTGCTGGAGTGGTCGGAGGAGAACCATCGCGTGTTCGGTGTCCCTGAGGGAACGCCGATGACGTATGAGATGTTCCTCGCCAGCGTCCACCCGGACGATCGGGAGTACGTAGACCGGGAGTGGACGGTGGCCCTGCGTGGCGAGCCATATGACATCGAGCATCGAATCATCGTCGGTGACACGGTCAAGTGGGTCCGGGAGCGTGCGGAACTGGAGTTCGACAAGAATGGCGAATTGATCGGCGGATTCGGGACCACCGAGGATATTACCGAGCGCAAGCAGGCCGAGGAACTGCTCAGAGAGAGCGAGGAGCATATGCTCGAGTTCTATCGGCGCACGATCGACGCCGCCACGGGCGGCAAGCTCGTCATCATGGAGTGGGCGGAGATGGAGAAGATCGCCGGGCCGGCCGTCGCCACCTGGGAGATTCGCGGCTCCCAGGACCTCAAGACAGCACGGCATGGGGTGGAGGAGGTCGCACGGTCAGTGGGGATATCAGATCGCAGGCTTGGTGAACTCACGGTTGCGGTGGGGGAGGCCGTCATGAACGTCGTGAAGCATGCCGGACAGGGCCAGGCATCTCTCCACAAGACGGAGGACTCGCTGATCGTTCTGATCTCGGATCACGGCCCCGGGATTTCCGCTCTCGCCCTGCCCGACGTTGCGCTTCGGCCCGGATACTCCACGGCGGGCACTCTGGGCATGGGCTACAAGCTGATGATCGAGTTTGCGGACAAGGTCCGGCTGGCAACGAGCGACGAAGGAACTGCGGTCGCACTCGAGGTAAAGATACATCCGACGGAATCGTCGCAGTCCGAGCGGTTGATCGGGAGCAGAATCACAGGAGGCAGGCTATGAGCATGGAAGTCATCCAGGACACACACACGATCGTCCGCGGCGACGGCGAGATAGACCTCTTCAACATCGCCGAATTCGAGACGGCGCTGAATGAGGCCGCGGGGAAAGCGCCGAAGGGATTGATTGTCGACCTGTCCGATGTGACATACATCGACAGCGCGGGCGTCCAGGCGATCTTCCGCGTATATATGAGTATCCGCGACGCGGAAGGATGCCTCGGGCTGGTAGTCGGGAACCCTCGGATCAAGAGCGTGCTGGAGGTGGTTCACCTGGAGCAGCTCGCGAATCTCCGCATCTTCGAGGATCTCGATTCCGCGAGGCAGGGGCTTGCATCCAAGGAAGTTAACGCATGAGTTCCAGTAAGGCCGATGAGGCGCTCTACCGTCAGAACCTGATCCTGGAGGGTATCAACCGGATCCTCCATTGCGCCCTGACGAGCACGACGGAGGAAGAACTGGGCAATGTGTGTCTGGAAGTAGCTGAGCAGATCACAGAGAGCAAGTTCGGCTTTATCGGAGAGATGAACGCCCAGGGCATGATGGTTGATATCGCGATCAGCGACCCCGGTTGGGACGCCTGCCGGATGCCCGAGCACTCAGGACACAGGAAACTGCTCACCGAACTCAAGGTGCACGGCATTTGCGGGAGCGTGGTGCTGGAAGGGTGCGGCTTCTACACAAATGACCCCTCCTCCCACCCCAGCAGCATCGGCACGCCGGACGGACACCCGCAGTTGACTTCATTCCTGGGCGCACCACTGATCCACGACGGCAAGACCATCGGCATAGTGGCGGTGGGAAACCGAGTCGGCGGCTACCGAGACGAAGACCTGAGATCGCTCGAGACGCTCACCCCGGCCATCGTTCAGGCGTTCATGCGCAGGCGAGCAGAGGAGGCGCTCCGAAGTGCCCACGACGAGCTGGAGATGCGCGTGCAGGAACGCATCAGGGACCTGGAGGAAGTCAAGAAAGCCGCGGAAGCGGAACGTCAGCGGTTCTATGATGTGCTGGAGACCTTGCCCGCTTACCTCGTGCTGCTGACCACCGACTATCACGTGCCCTTCGCCAATCGCTTCTTCAGGGAGCGCTTCGGGGAATCCCTTGGCCGGCGCTGCCACAAGTATCTATTCGGCCTCGATGAGCCCTGCGAGATATGTGACACGTACAAGGTGTTGGAGACCAATGCGCCTCACCGTTGGGAATGGACCGGTCCGGACGGCCGCATCTACGATATCTACGATTTCCCATTCGCCGACAGCGACGGCTCGCCGATGATCATGGAGATGGGGATCGACATCACCGAGCGACGGCAGGCGGAGGCTGAGCTGGCGAAGCACCGCGATCGACTCGAGGAGTTGGTACGAGAACGGACCCGCGAGTTGGAGAGAGCCAACGCACAACTCCAGTCTGAGGTAGCCGAACGCGAGGAGGCCGAGGAGGCGCTGAGAGAGCAGTTTCTCACACTCCAGCGGGCATTGCTCCCCGCCAAGCCGTCGATTGGACGGGGGTACGAGTTGGACTCGGTGTACATCCCCGCATTCGCCGGGGAAGAGATCGGCGGCGACTTCTACGATGTTTTCCAGACAGCGGACGGCAGGGTCGGCATACTGATCGGCGACGTTTCAGGCAAGGGGACGGAAGCGGCATCTCTCGGAGCGATCACCCGGAGCACCCTGCGAGCCTTCGCCTATGAGGCTTCCTCGTGCGGCCATGCGCTCACGAACACGAACGCTCTGCTCACGAGACAGCAGGTGGCTGAGGGGCATTTTGTGACCGTGTTCCTCGCGATCCTCGATCCGCCGAGCGGGCGCATCTGCTGTTCCGGCGCGGGCCACCCGCCTCCCGCTCTGCTGCGCGCCGATGGCAGCGTCGACTTCCTGAAGTGCGGCGATCTTCCTCTGGGCGTCGTACCTGAACACCTGTACGGGGAAGGGGAGATGCAGCTCGACCCGGGCGACCATCTCATCCTGTACACCGACGGCATCTCGGAAGCTCGTCATGGCGCGCAGTTGTTCGGCCTGGATGGGATAGAGTCGGTGCTCAGGGAGCAAGCGGGGGCGGCGCCGGATCAGATCTGCCGAGCACTTCTCGACGCGGCGAGAGACTGGGCGGAAGGCAGGCTGAGGGACGACACAGCCATCGTCGTCATCCAGCGGGCGCATAAGGTCACGGAAAACCGATCCGGCCACGCTCTTGACAAGCCGTGACGGGCGTGCTAGAATACGTTTGACGCTGCCGGATAGCTCAATGGTAGAGCACCTGCCTCTGGAGCAGGGTGTTCAAGGTTCGAGTCCTTGTCCGGCAGCCAGTTCTTCGTCCGATACTCCAATCGAAACCCCCTGATCCCAATCCAAGACCACAAGCTTCTCCAACGCTCGACTGGGAACCTGGTAATAATAACAGGTGCACTTGGCAGGCAACCGTGATATAATGCCTACGCAATACCCGTGTCAATTCCCGCTGGCGTGGTAGCTGTGAACCGCCGTTCCGGCAATACCCTGGTCACCCGAACGGCGTGGAGCTAATGGTGAAACCGACCGCGACTCATAGTGTAGTAGTGCGTCGGTTTTTTGCGTATCGGCACGTGTTCGATGGCGCAGATATCGGAAGGGATGGTTGAGGTCGATGCAAAGATGGAGATTCGCCAGGGCTGCGTTGGTCTTCGCCGCAATCGTCGTCCTCGGACTTGGCAGTGCGCATGCCGGCATCAGTCTTGAGTTCGTGGGTCAATGGGGAGGGCCATGCAATGCGGCGGCAGTTGTGGGCGATCGCGTCTACGTCGGAATTGGCACGAGTCTCGTCGTGCTCGATGTTTCCAACAAGACGACGCCTGTCGAGTTGGGGAAGCTGCTCCTGGCGAGCGGCATTACCGCAATTGCAGTATCGGGCGACCTCGCCTACGTCACTACGAGCGCGAGTGAACTACGAGTGATCGATGTATCGGATCCTCAGCATCCAACTCAGGTCGGACAGTGCAGCACTATTGGCCGACCCTCCAGCCTCACCGTTTCGGGCGGTTACGCCTACGTTGCGACGGGGGCCACGGGTTTGATCGTCTTTGATCTCTCTGTCCCGGCGAACCCGATCCAGATCGGGAGCTACGACACGAGTGGAGGCGCCAGCGAAGTCGCCATTTCCGACCACTATGCCTACGTTGCAGACGGTACCTCGGGCCTGCTGGTGATCGACATCGCCGACCCTGCTAACCCCTTAGGCGTCGGGGGCTACGACACGTCCGGATATGCTCAAGGCGTAGCGGTTTCCGGCCATTATGCGTATGTGGCCGACGGTGACGCGGGCTTGCGCGTGATAGATGTCGCCAACCCGGCCTTGCCGGTCCAAGTCGGGACACGGAATACCAGCGGGTCCGCGCAACGGGTGGCCGTATCCGGCAGTCATGCATACGTCGCTGACTGGACCGCAGGCTTGCAGGTCATAGACATCTCGAATCCGGCTGGACCCACGAGAGTAGGCGGCTACGATACCGCAGGCTATGCTAACGCAGCAGTCGTGTCGGGGAGTTATGTGTTCGTGGTGGACGAGGGGCCCGGTCTCCACATAATGGACGTGAGCACTCCGTCGAGCCCGACCCGAGTCGGCGGCTACGACCAGGGCGGGTATGCCTATGGATTGGCCGTTTCCGGCGGGTACGCCTATGTTGGCACACGCGGGTTGCAGGTCATCGATGTTTCCGATCCGTCCGATCCCGTTCGATCCGGCCATTGCGAAATAGATCGGACTCTCGACGACATCGCCATATCCGGGAGATACGTCTGCGCGGCGTCTGCCGGCCTGCGGGTGTTCGACGTATTGAATCCGGCTGCCCCTTCATATGAGGGAGACTGGATCACGAATGCGACGTCCACCGTGGCCGTGTCAGGCAGCTACGCATACTGCGACAACGGTAACGGGGTGGCGCAAACAATGAGCATCTCGGATCCCGCAGATCCCGTACTCGTTGCATCGGTTAGTATGGGCACTGCGCCACTGAGTAGGATCATCTTGAGAGGAGCATATTTGTATGTTGCCAACGGCACGGCCGGGCTCAAGATACTGAACGTCGCTGATCCGAACTACCCGGCTGTGACAGGCAGTTACGATACCGCCGGAACGGCAAGTGACGTGGCTGTGGCAGGCGACTACGCATACATTGCGGACTATGACCAGGGCCTTGTCGTGATAAACGTCAACAATCCCGCGGCTCCAGTCTACACGGGTGGATTGGCTGGGCTTGGCACGGTCTCAAAGATAGTCGCCTGCGGAAACTACGCATTCCTGCCCTCTTATACCGGGGGCTTGCAGATAGTAGATGTCTCTAATCCGGCGAGCCCAAGCGTGGTCGGCAGCTACGCGCCATCTAGTGTCGTGAAGATGGCGGTAGATAACAACTACCTGTATTCCGCCCGCAGCAGCGAGGGCCTGGTCATATACCGGATCGACCACACTGCGTGGAGCGGCTTTGCGGGGCGCGTGACCGATAACCTCGGCAATCCGATCTCCGGTGCGACGGTTTCGACCGACTCGGGCGGGTACTCCACCATCAGCGGTCTCGATGGCTACTACGGCATGCCGAGCATTCTCCCCGGCAGGTATCACCTCACGGCCTTCAAGTCGAACCTGGTTCCCACAACGAGCAATGTAGCTGTCGCCGATGGCCAGATTGAGACTTGCGACTTCGTGCTGCAGGCCGGCGGGACGATCTCGGGTTACGTGAGGGACAATCTGGGAGATCCTGTCGGCGGCGTCAGCGTAGCGCAGTATCCGTATGAAAGCTTGACAGATAGCACCGGATGGTATGCTCTCGCCAATGTCCCGGAAGGGACATACAACCTGACCGCCGGCAAGAACGGCTGGACCTCGGTGACGAACGATGGCGTGCCGGTTGCGAATGATCAGACTACCACGTCGAACTTCACCCTGCAACGCGGGAGCATCATGGGTACCGTGACCAACAGCACCGGAGGGCCCATCAGTGGCGTGGCTGTCTCAACGTCGACAGGCGGCCATACTGCGATCACGGGAGGCAGTGGGACCTATGTCATCGGCGACGTTCTGCCCGGATCGCACAGCCTCACCGCATCGAAAGAGGGATGGCTTCCACAGACGAAGTCGATCTCAGTGACCGGAAGTCAGACGACTACTTCCGATTTCGTATTGACTGCTGCGGGGTCGATCTCCGGTAGCATGACGGACAGTGCAGGACTGCCGATCAGCGGCGCGTTGTTGACTACAACCTACTCCCACATTACCTATACGGCGACCAGCGATTCAGCTGGACACTACAGAATGTCGAGCATGGTTGCGGGCGCCAATATCAGCCTGATTGTTTCAAAGGCCGGATACGCGATGGTGATGAAGAAAGTCAATGTGAGCTCGGGACTGGAGACGTTCTGCAACTTCCGCCTGGCTGACGCCATGTCGCTCGATCTCGTCTCCAGCACCAACATCAGCAATAGCCTCACGCGCATCGCAGTCTCAGATGGGACGGCAGCCGTCCAGTCCGGATCGGGTCTGCAGTTCCTAGATGTGTCGAATCCTGCTAGTCCGGTGGCGCTGTCCACATTCGGACTGGCCCATGACGTGGAGATCTCCGGTGACTACGCCTATGTTGCCAATGGCAGCGCGGGACTCCAGATTCTGAACATATCGAACCCGTCCGCGCCAGGTCTTGTCGGCTCATACAATACCCCAGGTACCGCTCGCGCCGTCCATGTGGTCGGGAACTATGCCTACGTGGCAGATGGCCTGTCGGGGCTGCAGATCATCAATGTCTCGAACAAGGCTGCTCCGGTGTGGGTCGGTGGGTGCAATACAAGTGGGGATGCCTGGGGGTTGGATGTTGCCAATGGTTACGTCTATGTCGCAGACGGAAGCGGCGGCCTGCAGATCATAGACGCCTGGAACCCTGCAAATCCGTGGGTGGCCGGCCATTATTCCGTGTCGGACTGCAATTTCAGCGACGTGGCCATATCCGGCAACTGCGCGTATGTGACAGACGGCTCACTTCATCTCTTACAGGTTGTCAATATTGCCGTTGCTGCCAATCCTACACTTGTCGGCACGGGATACTTCGCGGGCAGTATCGGACCCGTGAAGGTGAGCATATCGGGGAACTACGCCTATGTGGGAGCCGGAAGCGGCGGGCTGATGGTGTATGATATCGCCACTCCAACTGACCCAGGCCTGGTAGCACAATACGGCGAATATCGCGCCAATGACATCGCAGTCGCCAACGGCTACGTCTATGTCGCAGACTCCACCGGCAAGCTGATCATACTTGCTCCGAGCTACCTGAAAGTGAGCGGGATCGCGCCGCAATTGGCGGCGAACTCCGAGAACGCGCTCCTGGTCAACCTGACCGGCCTTGGGTTCGAGACCGGAGACACGATCAGGCTGACTCGGGCCGGCCAGGCTGATATCCACGCAACTGAAGTGTCGGTAGTGGATGCCGCCAACGTCACGTGCAGGCTCAATCTCACCGGCGCGTCTCCCGGATTCTGGGATGTCGTCGTCACCGAGACCGGCGGCCCGTCGAGTTGCCTGTCGGGCGGCTTCGCTGTAGCCCTTGCTGACAGCACTCCATGCGTGGCCGTGGTCAACAGGAATGTCAGTGATGCGATCATGTCGACGGCATGCACCCAATGGCGGTTCAGGCTGATTGGAAAGGTGACACAGAAGACCTCGGACAGCTTCTGGATCAGCGACGGGTCCAGCGCCTCGGTCAAGGTCTACGCGCCGGATTACAGTCACACGCGGATCGCTACAGGCGACTGCGTGGCGGCCACGGGAACACTCGACCTATCAACAGGTGCGGCGGTCTTGATGAGCACGGACGCCCAGATCGACGAATTGCAGTAGTTATCGATGGATGACAAGATCATACTCCTGGCTCACGGCGCCGGTGGCCGGAAGAGCGCGGACCTGGTTCAGACAGTATTCCTGAAGTACTTCGGGAATCCGGCTCTGAACAGCCTCGGAGACTCCGCGGTGCTCGATGCCGGCGGGGGACAGCTCGCCTTCACGACCGATTCGTTTGTCGTCGAGCCGCTCTTCTTCCCAGGCGGTGACATCGGCAAGATCGCCGTGTGCGGATCCGTAAACGACCTCGCATCAGCCGGCGCACGTCCGATCGCCCTCAGTGCGGCTTTCATCCTCGAGGAAGGGCTCGAGATCGATTTGCTCGAACGCGTGTGTTCGACGATGCGCGATATGGCCACCGAAGTCGGCGTGCCGATCGTCGCCGGTGACACGAAGGTCGTGCCCAGGGGATTCGCCGATCGGATGTTCATCACTACCTCCGGGATCGGAGTGCTTCCCGCGGGGAAAGAGTCTCCCGCGCCCGACAGAGCCTGTCCGGACGATGTGGTGCTTCTCAGCGGGACGGTCGCCGATCACGGCATGGCGGTAATGACGTGCCGAGAGGGGATACGCTTCGAATCCGAGATCAGGAGCGACTGCGCGCCGCTCTACTCCATGGTGGCTTCCGTCCTGGAGGCTGCTCCGAACACGCACTGCCTGCGCGACCCGACGCGTGGCGGACTGGCCGCCGTGCTGAACGAGTTGGCATCGCAGTCGGGCGCCACTATAGAGATCGAGGAATCGAGCGTTCCGGTGAATGAGAACGTGCGGGTTGCATGTGAACTCCTCGGAATCGACCCGCTTCACGTCGCGAACGAGGGCAAGATGGTGGTGATCGTCCCGGCGGACGAAGCCGATGCGGCGCTCGATGCCATGCGTCGGGATCGGTACGGGGAACGCGCGGCGATTATCGGGTGTGTGCAGTCAGGCCACGCAGGTCGGGTGCATCTTCGCACGCCGATGGGAAGCCTGCGGATCCTCGACATGCCCGCGGGCGACCTCCTTCCGAGGATATGCTGAGGACTGTCCTGTAGGGGCGTGCCTTGTGCCCGCCCGACACCTGCCGAGGATTTGCCGGGAGTTTCCTGTAGGGGCGTGCCTTGTGCCGCCCGACAGGTGGTCGCACGGCGGCACAAGGCACGCCCCTACAGGTTGTGAGAGAACGATGACATGTCGGCCGGCACAGAGGCACGGCCCCTACAGGATCGAGGAGTACCGGTACTCCGCCGCGCAGGCCCCTTCGCTCGAGACCATGCACGGGCCGAGCGGGCGCTCCGGCGTGCATGCCGTGCCGAACGCCCGGCAGTCGGACGGCGACTTCCGCCCCTTGAGGATCATCCCACACTCGCACACCTCGTTCACGGTCGATGCCGTCTCCTCCGGGAGGAACATGGATGCGTCGAACGCCGCGAACTCGGGCCTGAGCTTCAATCCGCTCCCGGGGATCGTCCCTAGGCCGCGCCACTCGGCGTCTCCCGGCTCGAACACCGTGTAGACGCATCTCGTGGCCGCCGGATTGCCCTCTCTGGAAACCGCCCTCGAGTACTGGATCTCCACCTTTGGTTTTCCATTGATCGCCTGCCTGACAAGCATCCGGATCGCCTGGAGGATGTCGAGCGGCTCAAAGCCCGTGATTACGCACGGGATGCGGTACTTCGAGGCGAGCGGCTCATACACGTCGCTCCCGAGGATGGCGCTCACGTGTCCGGGGCAGATCAGCCCGTCTATCGCCACCTCCGGATCGCTCGCGAGGGCGTCCATCGCCGGCGGGATGACCTTGTGGGCCGGGAGGATGAACACGTTGGTCAGCCCCTTGCCGTGCGCTTCCAACACTGCCAGCGCGACTGAGGGAGTCGTCGTCTCGAAGCCGACCGCGAAGAAGACCACCCGCTTGCCCGGATTCTCCTCCGCGATCGTCACGGCATCGAGCGGCGAATAGACGATGCGCACATCCGCTCCCCGGGCGCGCTCCATCTCGAGCGTCGAGTCGTTCCCCGGCACGCGGACCATGTCACCGAACGTGGTCAGGATCACGTCGGATGATCGGCCGAGTTCGATGAAGCGATCGATCTGCGACTGAGGAGTCACGCACACGGGGCATCCGGGGCCGGAGACGAGCCGCAGCTTCTCCGGCAGCAGGCTCTTGATGCCGAACCGCGCGATCGCCATGGTATGCGTGCCGCAGACCTCCATCAACTGGAGCGGGCGAGCGGTTTCCCGGCGGATCGACTCCGCCACGTCCCTGGCAAGATCGCTGTCCCGAAACTCGTCAATGTACCTCATCGCTGATCATCCTTATCAGCCGCAGGGTCTCCTCGGCGTCGTCAGGGCGCACGCGCTCGATGGCGATCCCGGCGTGGATCAGCACGTACTCGCCGAGCTGCACTTCATCGAGGAAGTCGATTCTGACCCGCCGGGTCACGCCTTCCTGCTCGACGACGGCTGTGACGCCGTCGATCTCGATCACCTTCATCGGTATCGCTAAGCACATCAGCCTTTGACCCTCCTGGCTGCGATGACTGCCTGGCCGAGCGAGACTCCGCCGTCATTCGTCGGGACCAGGCTGTGTCGGAACACTTCGAGACCTCGACCCCTCAGCTTCTCGATGACCATGCTGAGGAGCAGCACATTCTGGAAGACACCTCCGCTGAGCGCGACCCTGCTCAACCCTGTGTTGGCGGCTATCCGCGAGCAGACATCGGTTACGGCCTGTGCGACGGTCGAATGGAACCGGCTCGATATGATGCCGACTCCCTCGCCTGAGCGGATATCGCCGACGATATCACGGATCGTTGGACGCATATCTATCTCCATCTCGCCCAGTGAGCCGTGGATGATCTCGTAGTTGTAGGACTGTTCGGTCGGACCGGCGGAGATGCCTTCCAACTCGATCGCCGCCTGGCCCTCGTAGGTCACATCCGGGCATATCCCCAGGAGCGCCGAGACCGCATCGAAAAGCCGGCCCGCGCTCGAAGTAAGCGGTGCATTCAGGCCGCGCTCGATCTGTGCCCGGACGGCGTATTCCTCTTCCGGCGAGAGCCCCGGTACCAAGCCGGATTCGAGTGAGTCCCCGAACGCCTGGAGCAGATACGAGAGGGCCATCCTGCCCGGTCGCTTGATCGCCGCCTCACCGCCGGGGATCGGCACGTACGAGAGATGGGCCGCCCGCTGGAAGCCCTCGTAGTCGGCGACCATGAACTCCCCGCCCCAGATGCATCCGTCCGTCCCATAGCCCGTTCCGTCGAGCGCGACCCCGATCACCTCGCCGTCGAGCTTGTTCTCGGCCATGCAGCTCGCGATGTGAGCGTGGTGATGCTGGACCGGGATCACCTGTGGCGAGCCAAGCGATTGGGCGAATCGAGTCGAGCGGTAGTCCGGGTGCATGTCGTGCGCAACGATCTCGGGCCGCACGTCGAAGAACCGCTGGAAGTGCTCAGAGACTTGCTGGTAATGCTCCAGGGTCGGCGCGTTGTCGAGGTCGCCGAGGTGCTGGCTGATGAGCGCGAGCTTACCCTTCGTCAGGCAGAACGTGCTCTTCAAGTCTGCCCCGCACGCCAGGATCTGCGGCAATGTCATGCCGACATCAATTGGCCTGGGGACGTATCCCCTCGCGCGCCGGATGATCATCGGGACGCCCTCGTGCACTCGCGTCACTGAGTCGTCGCACGCCATGTGGATCGGACGGTTGTGGGTCAGCATGTGATCGGCGATGTTCCCGAGCTTCTCGAACGCCTCTTCGTCCAGATGGACGATCGGCTCTTCGCTCAGATTGCCGCTCGTCATCACGAGCGACTTTGGGCTCTCCGCGAGGAGCAGTTGGTGCAGAGGCGTATACGGCAGCATCACCCCCAGCGAGTTGATTCCGAGAGCGACAAGCGGCGAGATGCCGCTGTTGGGTCTTGCCTGCATCAGCACTATTGGCCTCTCGGGTGACAGGAGCAGCTTCTCGGATTCTGGATCGACTTGGCAGATCCGCCTGACTTCCTCGATATCGGCGCACATCAGCGCGAATGGCTTGCCACCGCGACCCTTGCGCTCCCTGAGCGTGCGGACAGCCTCGTCATTCCGAGCATCGCACGCGAGGTGGAATCCTCCGAGCCCCTTGATCGCCAGAACCTTGCCCTCGTGGAGCAGCCTGGCAGTCGTAGTGATGATCTCCGAATCATCAGCATCTCGGCCGTCAAGACTCAGATGTGGGCCGCATACCGGGCAGGCGTTCGGCTGGGCATGGAATCGTCGGTCGCCGGGATCCTCGTACTCCCTCCGACATTCGGGGCACATGTCGAAACTGGCCATCGTGGTCTGCGGGCGGTCATACGGGATGCCGCGGATGATCGTGAACCTCGGTCCGCAGTTGGTGCAATTGGTGAACGGATATCGGTGACGCCGGTTGTCCGGAGTCGAGGTATCCGCGATGCAGTCGGGACAGGTGGCGATATCGGGCGGGATCGTCGTCTGGGTTCCGGTCCCGTTCCGGCTCCCAAGGATGCGGAAGTCGTCGTAGCCGGTGGGATCGAGGGTTTCGGTCAGCACCTCCGAAACGAGCGCGAGACTCGGGGCCTCTGCACTGATCGCCCGAACGAAACGGTCCAGTTCTCCTTCATCGCCCTCAGCCTCGATGAGCACACCGTCGCCGGTGTTGCAGACCCATCCGGTGACCCCGCATCTCTTCGCGAGTTGGTATATGAACGGCCGGAAGCCGACGCCCTGGACGATTCCACTGACTTGAATCTTCAGCCGACAAATCGTACTAGCCATCTGTCACACTCACTCTGCGCTGGGACCACAGGTACCACGCAGTTTACAGCCTCAGAGCGCAATCGTCAATCGACTGCCTATGTCCGGGGACGCCTGCGAATCTCGGCAAGCAGTCCGGCGCACACTGAGCGGTCCGCATCAGGCTGTCCCTGCCAGAGAGCGACGATTTCGTGCGCCGATCTCAGGACCTGCGGGAGCGAAGCCTCTACAGCGGGCGACAGTTCCAGTCCGAAGTCGATTACCTCGGGCTCGACGCCGAGCATCACGATCTCGGGCTCATGTGCGGTCGGCAGGAGGCGCAGGGCGGCTACCAGACTCAGCTCATGAAGCGAGGCTTGACATCCGGTGTCCTCCACGTCTCCGACACCGAATGCGTAGACCGTACCAGGCTCCCCGCCGGCCTGCATGGCGTCGATCGCGAGGATCTTGTCCGCCCATTCGAACAGATGGAGCCCGTCGAGCACGGCGGTTCCGACATCCGCTACTATGACGTCCGAGGCCGGGGTCTTCCGCAGTTCGTTCACCGCATGGACCCCGACCCCGTCGTCCTTGAGCAGCAGATTGCCCAGACCCGCGATCAATATCCTGAGCTCTCTACCGTTTTCTGTCATCTCGCCTGTTCTGAGTTGTCATGGGCATGGACGTGTCCATCACCATGATCGTGGGTGTAGACCTCTTCCTCGCCATGGTAGTGACCGATGGTGAAGATCTTGGCCTCCTCCGACGGTCTCGCAACGTGCACCGCGCACGATAGACACGGGTCGAAGGAGTGGATCACCCGCAGGACCTCGATGGGCTCATCCACATTCGCGACAGGCGTCCCGATCAGCGACTGCTCGATCGGGCCTCGATTGCCGGCGCCGTCTCTCGGCGATGCGTTCCAGCAGGTCGGTGTTACGACCTGGTAGCGTGACAGCCTTCCGCCGGCTATCTGCAGCCAGTGACCGATGGCGCCGCGCGGGGCTTCCGTGAGTCCGTAGGCGGTTGCGGTCGAGGGAACTGAACTCGGCGTAAAGTACGCGCCATTGGTGGTGAGCTGTCCCACCCAGGTCTGGAGTGCCTGAGCGACCTTCAGCGCCTCGTAGGCCCTCGCCAGGTGCCTGTCCATGACGGATATGCCGCGCCGGTAATCACCGTTTACCCACATTCGAGCCAGTGCGCCGACCTCGTAGGGCTGACCGGAGTACCGCGGGGCCTTCAGCCAGGAGTAGGCCGCGCCCTTCGGGTACTGGGGCGTCGTCTGGCCGGCGGACGGTCTCAGGTTGTTCGTGCCGTTGGCGTACCATGAGTAGGTCACCTGCTCGGTGATCGCATTCACGTCGACGGTCTGTACCGAAGTCGAGCCGTTTGTGACCCGGCCACGGCGCAGGAGCTTATTTGTGCCTGCGGAATCGAGGTCGAATACCCCGTATGCCAGCAGGTTGCCCGTGCCTCTGCCTATGCTTCGGTAGTCGCTGTACGTTGCCGCCAGCGCCTCAGCATCCGGGATGTAGACGCTGTTGATGAAGCCGATCAACTCCGCGATGTATGTCTTGAACTTCGCGATCCGATCGGCTCTCGGCGTCGTGGTGAACCCGCCAGGAATGTACGTCGGCGGATCAGGCAGGCGACCTCCGAAGAGCGCGCCCATCTCGTGTGCCTTCCTGCGCATGCCGAGCGCCGCCACATAGTGATCGACCAGGACATCAGTCGTGTTCTGATCGAAGCGCTTGTCGACGCTCCAACTCGGCTGCCAGGGGGGCATGTTCGGCCCATCCACAAAGTCCTGGACGGAGAGGTGATAGAAGTGCAGGATGTGCGACTGGACGTAATTCGCGCCCAGTACAAGATTACGCATGATCCGTGCGTTTGTCGGGGGGGTCACTCCCGCGGCACTGTCGAGAGCCAGCACCGACGCCAGTCCATGAGACACCGGGCAGACCCCGCATATCCTTTGGGTTATGTGCTGAGCATCCCATGGGTGACGGTTGACGAGAATGCTCTCGAAGCCACGGAACAGCGTGCCTGTGGCCCATGCATCCACGACCTGCTGTGCACGGTTGACGGTGTCCACCTTGACCTGGATCTTGAGATGGCCTTCCAGTCTGGTTACTGGATCGATCGCTGTGATAACTGCCATTGAACTTCCTCCTTACTGGCCTCAGTCGTCGCCCCGCCGTCGTCGACGGCGACGATCGTCATCGTCCCTGTCACCGCGGTCGCGACCGCCGCGGCCATCATTGTCGCCGCCATCATCGCCGCCGCCGTCATTGCCACCGCCGCCACCGTCGCCGCCGCCTCCCCCACCGTCGTCTCCTCCTCCGAACGCTTCTCCGCTGTAGAAGGCCGAGGCGCTGGGGAAGGTCGGTTCGGTACATCCGATGCAGGGCGCATTGGCGTCAATGCACCAGTTCGTGCGATTGTTCCAGAGATCTACCGGGCAGTTCGCTCTGGTTTGTGGTCCACGGCAGCCGAGTTCCCTCAGACAGCCTCCGTCGGTTCCGAAGCTGCCATCGTCGTCGTCACTGTCTCTGCGTGGACAGCGGTCGTGAACCGTGCGGCTGTAGAGCGCGGTTGGACGCCCGGAAGAGTCGAGCGCGATGGAGTTGCCCAACAAGGCCTGGACAATCGGCCAGATGATCCAGTCGGGGTGTGGGGGGCAGCCGGCGATGTTGATGGTGGTCTTGCCGGTAGCGGCCTTGACACCCTTGATCGCAGTCGGGTTCGGGGGAGCAGCAGGGACGCCTCCCCAAGATGCGCACGTTCCGGCGCAGATGATCTTTGATGCCCTCGATGCGAGGTCTGTCACTGCTTCCTGGAATGTCACATCCACGCCATTGAATGTCCATGCCCAACAGGCCGCTCCGTTGAACGCGGTCGGTACGCCGCCCTCGACGACCAGGATGTAGCCACCCTCCTGATATGCCTGCTCGGCGACCTCGGCGGCGGATTGCCCGGCGACCGACATCACGTTCGTGTGGTAGGCGAGGTTGATCGAGTTGATCAACACATCGGCCGCACTGGTCGGTGCGGCAGCGGAGATCCGGTTCAGGAATGACACGGAACATCCGGTGCATGCGCTGCCCTGCAGCCAGATCACTTTCGGGCCATTCGGATTAGCAAGCGCCTCCTCGAGCCTTCCTAACTCGGTGGCGCTGATTCCAAGTGCTGCGGCTGAGATCCCGCAGTACTTCAGGAAATCTCGGCGTGATACCCTCATTCTCTAGTCCTCCTTGGTATCAGTTTCCGGGAGCGCGTTCGCCCCCGTGTCATCGCGGCGTGCCGGAAAGCATCCCGCACGCTTGACAGGGGCATCCTCGTCCTTGTCCTTCAGGAGTCCGGCGAGTCCCGAGCCGATGCCCAGCATCGCCGGCAGTGACTTCGCCAGACTCCTGAAACTCTGCTCCAACATCTCTCGTCTCTCCATAGGCCGTCTTCCTTTCTGTGGTGCCCTTGGGAGTTCCACCTGAACTAGCTCGACACAAGCTGCCCTATCGAGTTAGATTCCCTGTAGCAACGATTTTGTTCCAAAAATCACGAATATGTTTCGTGTTTGTTTGGGAAGTGATCAATATCTGGGCAATGGGTCGTTCGGAAGGACACTCCTGTCGCCGCACGACACCGGCGCACATACTCGATTGGGGCGTAACTACTGGGGGGACGTACTACACCAACGAGTTACAGGTGGTAAGGGTAGATTAACACCAAAAACTCGAAGCGTCAATACAGTATTTATACCAGGTTTTGCAGGCGACCTCGAACCTGGCGACTGTGAACCAACAGGTGGGCAATCCATTCCTGGCTATGTACCCCTCCACCTTCTAAGCCAGAGGGAAGGAGGGGTACATAGCTCGAGTGGCTTAGGGCAGTGGGCGCACCCACACGTTCCGGAACCGCACCGGGTAGCCGTGATCCTGCAGTTGGATCGGGCCGGCTTCCTTGGGCTCGGCAGCCGAGTGGTTCGGTGTGGCAGACGGGATGTCCGCGTTGTCGTGGATCAGGACGCCGTTCTGGAAAACGGTTATGCGGGCATTGGCAATCTTCTTGCCATCCGCATCGAACTTCGGTGCGTGGAAGACCATGTCATAAGTCTGCCACTGCTCCGGCGGACGGCACGCATTCACCATCGGTGGCGTTATCGAGTAGATTGCGCCGCAGTCCCCGCCTTCCGGCTTCAGCCCGTACGAATCGAGTATCTGGATCTCGTACGTGAAACCCTTGAAGAAGACGCCGCTGTTCCCGCGTGCCTGCCCGGTCGCCTCAGGCATGAGAGGCACCCAGAACTCGATGTGGAGTTGGCAGTCCTTGAACAGCTGCTTCGAGCAGATGTCCCCGCCCTGAGGTTGGCAGTAACCATTCTCGATCTTCCATGTCGGGGCCTTGTCCGAGCCGCACATGACGAACTGCGTGGACAAGTCCTTGCCATCGAACAGGACGATGGCATCCTTGGGAATGGGCTCTTTGTCCTTGAAGAGCGGCTCTGCCATTGCGATCGAGCAGAGCGACGCCATAGCCGCCACCACAGCCAGGATGCGAATAGTTGATGAGTGCATTGGTCCGTTTCCTCCTGAGGATAAGCTAGTCAATTATACTGCGTTCCCAGCGCCCCTGGCAACGGCTGTGGTATAATAACCCATCCAACCGCGCACAATATGAGAGTTCGACATGGCAGTTCCCAACCGAAGTGAAATACACCCGGGCCAGCGGGTGAGCATCGTCGAAAAGCAGAACCAGCAAACCGGCCTCCGGACCGAGGGTATCGTCTCACGTATCCTCACCAACAGCGGCTCCCATCCTCATGGGATCAAGGTCATGCTCGAGGATGGACGCGTCGGCCGAGTGCAGGCGATCGTTTGACAGAGTGCCATCTGGTTGCTACAATCACGCCTGGTGACAAGGAGGCACGGAACGATGCAGTTCAGGCCGTATGACCACGAGCGAGACCGAGAGGCCGTCCAGCGAATCTGGCGCGAGGTCGGATGGTTCGAGGAAGGGCAGGAGGACGTTGTAAGCCGCTTTCTGTCGGTAGGCCGCGCGTGGGTCGCCGATATCGACGGCTCTCCCGAATCCTACGTTGTCACGATCCCCGGCTCCATACGCCACCTGCAGGAGGACCTCCCGCTCAGCGTAGTCAGTGCCGTCACGACCAGCCGGATCGCCCGCAAGCAGAGGATGGCGAGCCGGTTGACCGCCCATGCGATCGCTGCCGATGCCGCGGACGGCGCGCTGGTTTCGAGCCTCGGGATGTTCGAGCAGGGGTACTACAACAGGCTCGGGTTCGGTACCGGCAGCTACGAACACCGCCTCGCCTTCGATCCCTCCGACCTGACTGTTGATGTGCAACTCAGCCCGCCTCGCCGGATCACCAAGGATGATTGGGAGGCGGTCCATGCCTCGCGGATGGCTCGCCCGAGGGGTCACGGTTCCGTCAATGTGGATGCCCCGGAGACGACACGCGCCGAGATGGAGGGCGACAAGAAAGGCTTCGGACTCGGCTACTTCGCGCCGAGTGGAGAGATCACCCATCACCTCTGGATCCACGCTGAGAACGCAGGCCCCGGCCCATACTTCGTCAAGTGGATGTCATGGCAGACCGGCGAGCAGTTGCTCGAGCTGCTTGCCATTGTGAAGAGCCTCGGCGACCAGGTGCATCTCGTGAGCCTGGATGAACCCGCGGGGATACAACTGCAGGATCTTCTGCGCCAGCCCTTCAAGGGAAGGAAGTTGACGAAACGTTCCGAGTTCGAGAAGACGTGTACCACTTGTGCCTACTGGCAGGTGCGCATCCTCGACTTGCCAGGATGTCTCTCCAAGACACACCTCCCGTGCGCCGACTTACGCTTCAACCTCCGACTGGCGGATCCGATCGAGTCCCTGCTGGATGAGTCCGCTCCCTGGCGTGGAACCGGCGGCGATTACATCATCACATTGGGGCCGGATTCCAGCGCGGTACGGGGCGAGAAGCTCTCGCTCCCGACGCTCAAGGCCTCGGTCGGTGCATTCACCCGCATGTGGCTCGGAGTCCGCCCCGCGACCGGACTGGCGATCACCGATGCGCTCTCCGGCCCGCGCGATCTGCTCGTCGACCTCGACCGCGCGCTCCTCCTCCCTCAGCCCCACCTGGGCTGGGACATCTGATCTCGGGAACGCATCGCTCCAGTTCTGCGTCTTCATAGATGGGTGTGTGACTTGCACCGGAAGTGGAGAAATACATGTATAAGATAGCGATTCTTGCGGTTCTGGCCGCACTGGTCGGCTCATTCGCAATTCAGGGGGCGAAAATGGAAAAGCCACGCGGTAGCGAAACCATCAGCATCTACAACGCCTCGACTGGGCAGGCTGAGAAGGTGCAGAAGATACACAAGACCGATGCGGAGTGGAAGAAGCTCCTCACGCCGGAGCAGTACCGCATCACTCGTCAGAAAGGGACCGAGCCGCCCGGAACGTGCGGGGCGCTTCCCGAGGCGGAGAAGGGCGTGTTCCAGTGCGTCTGCTGCGGGACCGATCTATTCAAGTACGACAAGAAGTTTGAGTCCGGCACCGGATGGCCCAGCTTCTGGGATCCCATCTCGGAGCTGAACGTAAAGTATGAGTCGGATACCAGCTTCGGACGGAGCCGCACCGAGGTCCTCTGTGCCCGTTGCGACGCCCACCTCGGCCACGTCTTTGATGACGGTCCTCCCCCGACTGGGAAGCGTTTCTGCATCAATGGAGTGGCGCTGAAGCCCGCGGTCAAGACTGAGAAGGCGACCTTCGCCCTGGGATGCTTCTGGGGCAGCGAATCGGCGTTCCGTGAGCTACTCAGCAAGGGAGTCGTGTCCACAAGGGTGGGGTACACCGGCGGCGACTTCAAGAAGCCGACCTACGAGGACGTCTGCTCGGGCAGGACGGGCCACGCGGAGGCGGTCGAGGTCACATTCGACCCTTCGAAGATCGCCTACAAGCAGTTGCTCGACCTGTTCTGGAAGTCGCACAATCCGTACAGATCGGACGGCCAGGGACCCGACGTGGGATCCCAGTACCGAGCTGCGATCTTTTATCACTCGGCCGAACAGCGCAAGCTGGCAGAGGAGTCGAAAGCGGCCCTTCAGAAGAAGTCGGGCCAGCAGATCGCCACAATGATCGTCGAGGCCAGGGAGTTCTGGCCCGCCGAGGAGTACCACCAGCAGTACTACGAGAAGAAGGGCATCGCCCCCGCCTGCCCGGTGTACTGATGGCGTTTGACACTGGGTTGTCCGGTTGCTACAATCAGGCATGACGGACCGGGAGCTTCAGCCATTTGCCCTGGAAGGCGTAGATAAGTTCGGCATCGCGCCCATTGATCTGTTCGATGGAGCGCCCGCCGGCGCTCATCCGAGCGACCTCATGCCCCCATGCCGGTCCGTGATCGTGATCGCCCTGAAGCACCTCGACGTCTTCACCACTACCCGTGACCTCGCTTGTCAGGCGTACTCTCAGGACATCACCAACCGTGAGACGCTGCACCAGGTCTACCGCATATCGCGCCTCCTCGAGAAGCAGAGGTATCTCGCATTCCCGATGGTCGAATCGGTCTCGATGTGGCCGTTTGCCGACAGAGAGGAGGTCGCAGGACGGATCTCATTGAGGCACGCGGCGCAGTTGGCCGGTCTGGGCCGAATCGGCAGGAACGCCATGCTCATCACCCCGGAGTTCGGGCCGCGTGTGCAACTGGGCGCGATCCTGGTCGATGCCGATCTACCTCCGAGTGCCCTCCTCGTGGAGAATCCCTGCACCGCCTGCGACCTCTGTATCCGGGAGTGCCCGGCCGGCGCTCTAGAGGCCCCGGTTCCGCCTGCCCAGTATGTGCCTGTTGACAGGGAGAAGTGCATGGAGTTCCGCACCGCCCGTGGCGGCAGGTCCCCACTCGGGTATCCCAACGCCTGTGGCCTCTGTCGAGCCGTCTGTCCCGTCGGCAGACGCACTGTTCGATCCGTGCCATGACCATCACACCCATATGTGCGAAGACCATCCTCAGCCCCATCGCAGATCCCAACGCCTGGTTCGCGGCCAGGTACAACATGAACATCTACCGGGGCTGCGAGCACCGGTGCATCTACTGCGACTCCCGGAGTGACTGCTACCAGATCGCCGACTTCGACCACGAACTCCTCGTGAAGGTCAATGCGATCGAGTTGCTGGAAAAGGAGCTGCCGAGGAAGCGCATCAAGGGCACGATCAGCACCGGGGCGATGAGCGACCCCTACACGCCGGCGGAGAAGGACTATGGGCTGACCCGCCGGGCACTGGAACTGATCGAGCGCTTCCGATTCGGTATCCACATCACCACCAAGAGCGACCTCATCACGCGGGACATCGATCTGCTGAGGAGTATCAACCGGGTCCGCGCCTCAGTGTCATTCACGCTCACCACCACCGACGAAGGACTGGCGCGCAAGGTCGAGCCCGGCGCTCCCTCGCCATCGAGGCGTCTCGAGGCGATGGCCCTCCTGCACGAAGCCGGCATCCACGTTGGGGTCGACATGATGCCAATCCTTCCGTTCATCGAGGACACGGAGGAGAACATCCTATCGATCGCCCGAAGAGCCGCCGAGTGTGGGGCGGAGTACGTCTTTCCATCCTTCGGCACGACGATGCGGAATGGCTCGCGGGAGCACTTCTACGATCGCATGGACGATCTCTTCCCGGGCCTGCGGTCGAAGTACGAGGCGACATACGGCAACCGTTATATATGCCCGTCGCCGAACCAAGCCAAGCTCCGTCAGGTCTTCATCGACGAATGCCGCCGCCTCAGTCTGATGTACGAAATGCCGCAGATCAATGCATCGTTCGTCCCGAGGCAACTTGACCTATTCTGACAGACTTGCGTTCATCGGAAATGATGGTATAATGTATGATGAAAGGCGGTGAGTATGATGATCATCACAGTTTCAGAAAGAGGCCAGATCAGCATACCAGCGGCGGTGCGCAGGAAGCTGGGCATCAAGCCGAAGTCAAAGGTCAGTGTCGAGGTCGGAGAGAAAGAGATCGTAATCAAGCCGGTCAAATCCATCCTTGAAGTGGCGGGCATATTCCGCGAGTATGCGAAGGGCAAGACAACCGACTGGGATACCATCCGCGAGGAAACGATGAGGATAGTTGCGGAGGAGGTCATGAGTGAAACCAGTGAGTGAACTCCACTCGATAGATGCCAACGTGATCCTTCGCTATGTGATGCACGATGATCCCAAGCTGTTTGCCAAAGCCTACGGGATACTCAAAGCGGTGCAGTCTGGACAGACCGTTGTGACCTGTGATCCAGTGAATCTTGCGGAGGTGGTGTGGGTGCTGAGGTCGTTTTACAAGCTGACCAATCAGCAGATCTGTGAAGGTCTGCTTCCCATCATCAATCCTGATGGATTCCTCGTGCCGGACAAGGAACGCTATCTTCTCGCACTCAGGCTATTCTCCGGGGGAGTGAAGAGCTTCGGCGATGCGTGCGCCTGCGCGGCGGCCAACCAGGACTGTGATGGCCGGCTGTATTCCTTCGACGCCAAGCTCTCCAAGGTTCCGGGCATCACCAGGTCTGAATCCGTGCCCTGACATGATAAGCAGACCACATCCGGCGACCTACTGGATGGAATGAAACAGACGAAAAGTCGAGGTGTGATCTTGTCTCTCAATGCGCTTCTCCTTACCATCATCCTGCTCCTCACGGTCGGTGTCTGCCGTGCCGGCGAGCATCCCATACTCCTCGGAGTGGACAATGCCGGGAGCGACTGGATCTACAAGTCCGACTGCGAGCTGGCCTCCGACAAGCAGTTGCAGAAGGCGCTCGATGAGTTGGGCGTGAACTTCTTCGTCTACCACCTCATACCCGACGGCGCCGCGAGCCCGGAAGCGATGGCCCGCAGAGTCGCCAAGATCGACGATGCCATGCGCTCCCTCGGCCTCAAGTATACTCTCAATGACGAATCCGCTTGCTGGTCGAAGTCACTCGAACTCGAACCTGGCGTCAATGAGTTTGCGCATCCGGACGGCACGCACAGATGGGACCTCCGAATGCAGTGGCTCGAGCAGGTGCTCCCGCCCGCCAAGCCCGGCTCTCCCGCGCTGATCGGCATCACACACGATGAGTGCGAGCACATGCAGCTCACGAGTCACCAGTTCGCCACCTACCCCGAACCTCCCGCTCTGGACGCCCCCAGGTTCGCGGACACCGACGGCAAGGACATGGAGACGGCGTATAACCTCATCTTCGCGGCCCTGAAGAGGATTCACGACCGGCACTACAAGGGCCGGCTGGCCAACGTGACTGAACAGGTGTGGCCCGACATGTTCCATATATTCGCGAGGGCCGGCTGGGTGACGACGCCGAAGATCCTCAAGGAGAATCTCAGCTCGGTCGTCATGTCGATCTCGCTCGGAGCGGCCCTCCAGTATGCCGAGCCCGACAGCCAATGGTGGGTGTCGCCGGACCTGTGGTGTGGAACGCACTACCCGGGCCACTCTCCGCAAGCCCTGCGCTCCGCTCTGCTGATGGGCTACTGGCTCGGGGCGGATGCGTTGTATGTCGAGAACCTGGATTTCCAGGAATGGGATCAGCGGCATCCCGATGCTCCGCCAAAGGGATCGCTTCTGACCTGGAATGACGACGGCGGCTACGAACTCACGGCCTACGGCAGCGTTGTTACTGACTTCTACCGGCGTTATGTGCCCTCGCACGTCCGGAAGGTGAGTTGGCGCGACTACCGGCCAAGGGTGGCGATCATCCGACTGCCGGACGGCGCCTGGGGGCAGAAGGGCAGTATGTTCCGCGACAGGCTGCTCGGCAACCGCGAGCATCCGATGGACGACATCTCGGCGGAGTGGCTGCACGTCTGGCCGATCCTCACGCATGGGGTTGCCAGAGACGGAGCGATCTCTCTGAACAACGGGACGGTGTACACTCAGTATCCATGGCCGTTCTTCGTGCCGATAGACAGCGTGGCGGTATTCGATCACCTCGTCAGCGGCAAGGTGCTCGACTCGGTGGAGTGCTTCGTGGTGTGCGGACATGCGCTCTCCGAGCGGACCTTCAAGGATGTCGCCGCCCGCGTGGCGAATGGCGCAACCTGCATCATCGCCCGCAGGCTCTACGATGCGCACGCGTCCGGCAAGCTCCGGGGCAAGTGGGTGATCGTGGACTCGTTCACCGACCCGGCGGTCTCCAGCGAACTGAAGCCATTCCTCGGTCCGCCTGATGTGGCCCGCTTCCGGTTCAGGGGCTGCACGATGGAGTTCCGTCCGACCGCCGACCGCGATTCCCTCGAGGTCAAGTGCGTCGCTGATTGATGGAAGGGTTAGCTCATGCGGAAAACATTCGATGAAGAACTCGCCCGACTGCAGACGATCGCCCGGGGGACGATCTCGGACGAGGCGGTCGAGACCATCCGCCATGCCCTGAAGGGATCCCAGGCGACACTGGCCGCATTCGCCGCCGAGATCGCGGGGATCCGACGGATCGCCGATCTCGAGCAGGATATGGTCCGCGCGTTCAATCGGTTCATGACGACCGCCGACATGAACTGCCAGGTCAAGATCGCCGTCTCAGAGGCCCTGCAGAAGCTCGACTATGCGGGCGACGAGGTATATCTCAGAGGCATCAGGCACGTGCAGATGCAGCCTGCGTTTGGCAAACCAATCGATGTGGCAGCCGATCTCCGTGCGAGTTGTGCGGTTGCCCTTGCCAACATGCGGCATCCCCGTGCGCCGTTCGAATTGACCAATCTCCTCATCGACCCGGAGATCAACCCTCGTCGTGCGGCGATCAGGGCGCTGGCTCACCTCGGATCCGAGGGCGCTGAGATGGCCATCCGTCTGAAGTCGCTCGTCGGCGACAAAGAGGCCGAGATCATCGGCGAGTGTTTCACCGCCCTGCTGTCGATGTCCCCTCAGGCGATCGGCTTCGTCGGCGGCTTCCTTGACTCGGGCAACCCGGTGGTGGCCGAGCAGGCCGCGCTCGCGCTCGGTCAATCGCACGAGGCTGAGGCGTTCGAGCTGCTCCGTGAGCACTGGGAGACGAACATCACCCCCGACTTCCGCCGGATGCTGATCCTCCCGATCTCGCTGCTTCGAAGGGACGACGCGTTCGATTTCCTGATCGAGGTCATAGGGAGCACCGGCCCGAAACTCGCGTCGGAAGCGGTCACGGCGCTCGCCGTCTACGCCGATGACAGGAGCCGCCGCCGGGTCCACGACGCCGTCAAGGATCGCCACGACCCCACGATCTCCGCCGCCTTCGCCCGCGCGTTCGGAGCTGTGGAGTGAACAACGATTATCTCAGGGACCACACAGAAATACTGGTTGCGAATATACCAGAAATGGTATATCATAGGGGGTAGGGAATGCCCAGAATGAAGACCAGTGACGCGATCGAGATTCTCAACAGAGAGATTGGCAACGATCCCGAACTCAAGCGGATGGTCGCGGAGGAGATGGTCAACGCCAGAGTCGCCCAGGCGATCTACGATCTTCGGACAGAGGCCGGCATGACCCAGCGAGAGCTAGCCCGGCGCGTCGGCACGACTCAGCCAGTGATCGCACGCCTTGAGGACGCGGACTACAGGGGCCATTCGCTGAGAATGCTCATCCGCATCGCCAGCGCCCTCGGCAGGGAACTCGACGTGCGGTTTGTGAACTCAGGCGGTCGGAAGGCGAGAATTGTCCGCTCGAAGGTCATCGGCTGACCAGGGGTAGTGCAGACGGTCACCGCTGCCTGCCGAGGGCAAGTTGGCCGAGCAAGCTGTTGCCCAAGAGGAGGAGTAACTAGCCATTATGGGTACCTGTCGTAAGGAATGGCACGATGCCCGCCGGCAACAAGGCCGAATCGGCATAGCCCGAGATGTAGAGCACTTTTAACTGGGGTCGCGAAGCTTGCAGTTGTTCGGCCAGTTGGCAGCCATTCAACCGCGGCATTACGACGTCGGTAACCAGCATCTCAATCGGTCCTTGGTGTCGCACGGCGATCGACAACGCCTCGGCGCCGTCAGCCGCCTCGATCACGCTATATCCTTGGCGCCTCAGCATTGCCGACGCCAGCTCTCTGACCCGCTGGTCGTCTTCGACCACCATGACCGTCTCTCTGCCTTTGGGCGCGACCGACACCGGGTCGAGTGAATGTGTGCTGTCAGCAGCTTCCTGCGCCGCGCGGCAGATAGACCTGAAACCTCGCACCTTGTTGTGGCTGACTGTCGACGGTCACAAATCCTCCCGACTGTCGGACAATGCCATACACCATGGCCAATCCCAAACCGGTGCCTTTGCCCGGCTCTTTTGTCGTGAAGAACGGTTCGAAGGCGCGCAACCTTGTGGCCTCATCCATGCCTTGTCCGGTGTCGGAGATTGACAGCACCACATAGTCGCCTGGCGGCACTTCGCCGGCGGCGACTGACTCAGGAATTTGCTCGTTACGGGTCTCGATGGTCAAGACGCCTCCGTCCGGCATGGCGTCTCGCGCATTGATGACCAGATTGAGCACTACCTGTTCGAGCTGTCCGACGTCGGCCAGCACTTTGCCCGTATCGGGAGCGAGCAAGAGCACGTGGGTGACTTGCTCGCCGATCAACCGGAACAATATCTTCTTCATGCCGTCGACGGCGGCGTCAAGCCGGACCACCCGCGGGCGAAGCAATTGCTTGCGGCTGAAGGCCAAGAGCTGACGGGTGAGATCGGCCGCCTTACGGGCCGCGTCGTGGATGGCCTCGACCGGCTCAACGAGCGCATCGCTTTGACCTAAGCTGCTGCGGAGAATGTCCGCATAGCCGAGAATGATGGTCAGCATGTTGTTGAAGTCGTGAGCGACCCCGCCCGCCAGCCGGCCAATTGCTTCCATCTTCTGCGATTGGCGAATTTGCTCTTCCAATTGGTTTTGCTCGGTCATGTCCGCGTGCATACCCAGCGCCGCGACGACCTCGCCCTTGTGGTCGCGGAGCGATGCGGTCCACAAGCTGACGTCGACCGGCGCACCTTCCTTGCGACGACGCTGCATTCGCCGAGCAAACGATCGGTGTCCCGTGAACTCCTCGGCAATCGGCCCTTCGAGCCACCCATCGGCGCCGGGCTGCAGAAACGGCGATGGTCGCCCGATCACCTCCTCGGCGGTCCAGCCGAACAACCGTTCGGCGGCGGGGTTCCACATCAGCACACGGTGGCTGCGATCGATGGTCACGATCGCCAGCGGCGAAGCCTCGATCAGCGACTGGAGGATGGCGTTGGTCGCGCGGATCGAACTTTCCGTCCGTTTACGCTCGATACCTAGCGCGATTTGGTTCGCGACGGTGGCCAGAGATTCGATCACCGCGGAAGTAAGCTGGGTTTTGCCAAACAGAGTGATCACCCCGACCATGCGTTGTTCGACAATCAGCGGATAGCCAGCAAACGACGTTCCGTGCGGGCGATCGTCGCCGCGCTCGCCTCGTTCGCCCACATCCTGAACGTCGTTGCTGGTGACCGGTTTCCCAAGCCGGACTATTTCTAGGACGCTGGGGATGTTGGGGGCCAGCGCGGAACGAGGATCAGCCGACGCCTGGCATTCCCCCGCGGCAGCGGCTAGTTCTGGCCGCGCATTGACGTCGGACATGGTCCAGATCTGCGCTGCCGATGCATCGAGGTTTCGCACAATTGAACCGGCCGATTGGCGCAGCATCTCGCCCAGCGAATCGCATTGCGTGAGTGCGAAGCCGACGTCGGCCTGCAGCGCTGCCAGCCGCGCTCGCTCCACCAGGCGCACTTCGAATTGCTTCTGCGTGGTGATGTCGCGCACCACGGCGCTGAACGTCAGGCTGCCCGCGGCGCGAACTGGCCAGACCAGCAGCTCCACCGGCACTGTGCCGCCGTCGCGGCGCAATGCAGAAACTTCGATCCGGCTGTTGAGAATCCGCGACTGCCCGCTAGCCAGGTAACGGCGTAAACCCTCGACGTGCGCGGCCCGGTTGGCCGGCGGCACCAGGACGTCCTGCATCAGCCGGCCCAGCACCTCGTCGCGGCTCCAGCCGAACACGACCTCTGCCTGGGCGTTCCATTCGATGATCCGCCCTGCGCTATCCATCTCAACGTAGGGATCGTTGGCGGTATCGAGGATCACGCGCGTACGCAACTGGACGTCGCGCAGCGCTTCTTCGACCCGGCGATGCTCGGTGCGGAGCTGGCGGTTTGCCAGAGCTGAGCGGACAGCGTCTCCCAGCCGCGCCAGGCGGTCCTTGAGCAGATAGTCCCAGGCGCCGGCGCGAACGGCCGCCACAATCATCTCTTCGGGCACCGCGCCCGAAACGATCAACAGGGGAACATCCAGACCTTGCTGTCCGAGCAGCTCGATCGCGCACAGCGCGTCAAACCCCGGCAGAGAGTAGTCGCAGAGAATGACGTCCAGCTCGGCGGTGAGCTGGGCGAGGAACTCCTTCTCCGTCTCAACGCGAACGATCGCCGGCGCAAAGTCGGCCGCGGCCAGCTGGTCGGCAAGCAACCGCGCATCCGCAAGACAATCCTCGACCAGCAGAACTCTCAGGGGTGTCGCCACGAAGATCCTTCCCGTCGAGCCGCTATTGCGCCGCGACCGCATCCGCGACCATGTCGAGGGCCACCGGCTCAGCCGATGACGATGGGTCGCGCACTTATTGATCAGCAGCCAGTACATACCCCAATTGTCTCATCGACCTCGGTGAACTGCGCAAAATCCACCGGCTTGACGATGTAGCTGTTGACGCCCAGCTCGTAACAGCGGCTAGATGTCCTGCTCCTCCCGCGAGGAGGTCAGCACCACCACCGGGATGGTCCTCGTGTCGGGGGTCCGACTTGACGCGCTGCCAGGACCTCCAGGCCGTCCACCCTGGGCAGCTTCAGGTCCAGCAGAATCAACTCGCGGAGCCCTGGTCCGGAGCTCCCGCCCGTCGAAGCGCCGGTGGCGAAGATGAACTCCAGCGCCTCGGCCCCGTCGCGCGCCACCTGCAATCCGGTTGGCCAGGTTGTGCGTTCAGAAGCGCATGCAAGCGCCAGCTCCACGTCGTTCGGATTGTCCTCGACCAGCAGGATCTCAACCGGTATGATCGTTCATGATGCCTCCTCAGATCGTGAAGTAGAACGTCGCGCCCTGGCCCACTTCGGCCTCGGCCCAGACGCGGCCGCCGTGGCGGCGGATGATGCGCTGGACGATGGCCAGCCCGACGCCCGTGCCTTCGTACTCCTCGGCGCGGTGCAGCCGCTGAGAAGACGCCGAACAGCTTGTCGGCGTAGCGCATGTCGAAGCCCACGCCGTTGTCCTTGACGAAATAGGTCCAGCGGCCCGGCTGATCGCCGGCGCGGCAGCCGACCTCGATCCGCGGCGATTCTCGCCGGGCCGAGTACTTCATCGCGTTGGACAGCAGGTTGATCCACACCTGCTTGAGCATCGCCGGGTCCGCCTGACAATCCGGCAAGTGCCCCAGGGTCACCTCGACTGGCTGCTCGTTGGTCACAGCGAGCTCCTGCACGCATTGCGCGACCAGCTTGTCTACTGACACCTGTTGCAATTTGACCGGCTGGCGCCCCAGTCGTGAGAACGCCAGCAGGTCGTCCACCAGTTGCCCATTTTCTGGGTGTTGCGCCGCACGTCTTGCAAGTATTCCTGCGCCTCGGGCGGAATGCTCTGGGCAAACTCTGCCAGCAGAATCCGCGAGAAGCCGTCGATCGCGCGCAGGGGAGCCCGCAAGTCGTGCGAAACCGAGTAGGAGAATGCTTCGAGCATCCTGATTGGCGGCTTGCAGCTCCGTAGTCCGATCGCGCACCCGCTCTTCAAGCTCGGCGTGAGCCAGCCGCACCGCGTCCTCCGCCTGTTTGCGACGCGTAATGTCGACGACGGCAGCCAGCACCAGCGAGCCTTGGTACGTCCACGGCGTTTAAGGCCACTTCGACCGGCAGCTCGCTGCCATCCTTGCGGCGCCCGGCCAGGTCGCGGCCGACGCCCATGGGTCGCGTCACAGGATTTTGAAAGTACGCATCGCGATCGGCGACGTGGCGGTCCCGCACACGATCGGGCACGAGCAACTCGATCGGCTGACCCAATAGCTCTTCGCGGTTGTAGCCAAACAGCGTTTCTGTCGTCGAGTTTACCATCACCATCTGCCCGTTGCGGTCGACCATGATCATGGCGCTGGGCACGACTCCACGGCCAAGCGAAATTTCTCCTCAGCTTGAGCGCGGAGCGACTGCATTCGATTCAACTGCATCGCAACGACGAACACGACTGCCGAAAACACCACCACGTCTGCAATCGTGCGGAGCAGGCAGCCGAACTGCGCGTCGAACCATCCATAGCGCATGCCCAGGATTGGTATCAAACCCATCACGGCCGGCAGAGCGAGCGTCAGCGGCAGCATTCCGCGGGCGACCGTGCCCCGACGCCGCGACTAGTGAACAGCTCAACGAGCGATGCTTGAGGCCGACCGCACAGCGATGCCAAGGCCAGCAGCAATACGCTCACCGCCTCTGGTGCGGACATCGCCGCGGAGTAATCGCTTCGATAGACGTCTTCCACGCCGTATACATATCGCAACAAGGTCGACATGCGCGAGGAGACCGGTGCTGATGACGAGGACTTGCAGCCCGATGGTTCCTGCTAGAGATTGGGGCAGTAACAACGCCACGCCCAAGAGAGCGAAGCACACCGCGATAGGGCACGCGGGCAGGTGGCGAAATTGGCAGCACGCCCGCCAGAGCTCCAGTCCGTTGCCCGACGCGACGGCGACCATTGCCGCCACTCCCAATGCCGTAGCCATGAGTGCCGCGGTGCGCGCGACCCATTGTCCACGACCAACGCCTTCGGCAGACTGAGATGTCGCCACAGCCACGCCCAACAGCAGAAATCCGACGGCTGCACTGGCGGACATGGGGCCATGCGCAACCGCAAGTCTTTGGAGCAGCGGCAGATCAAATACCCAGCCCGACATCACGACCAGGGCGACCACTGCAACGGCAATGCCGCAGCAACGCCCCAGTCGGGCCAATCGACGCACCGAGATTGCCACAGGTAAAACGATCATCTGTTAAACCTGTAGCATCGAATTGGGCCATCCCGCGCACCCGGCGCCGCTCGAAGGGTCGAACTAGGCAATATGCCTAGACGATCCTAGTTCCTGGCCCCGACCACCGGACCGATTGGTGGTTTTGCACTCAGTGGACTGTGCGATTGTGCGCGCAACGCACAATCGCACTCCGTCGCAAGCCAATGAAGCAAGGGCGAGCAGAAACCCGCAACGAGACTTTAGCGCGAAGCTTCGCTCGTCGACAATTCACCCCAGACCCGCGGGGTCACGAAGTCGCGGCCCTTTGGGCGGGCCTTCGGCGGCAAGGCCTCCTTGGCGATTGCCTCGTAGCGCTGGCGCAACCGCGCGACAATCGACGGTTGCTCATCAGCACAGTTGTGCTTTTCGCCCGGATCGGTGGCCAGGTCAAACAGTTCGACCGTAGCGACGGGCAGTTCTCCGGCTGCCGGGGTCTTTTCGCCGTCACCAACTCCCTGTTGACCATTGAGCACCAGTTTCCAGTCGCCGGCGCGAATTGCGCCGTGCTGCGGCGTGGTGTTGATCACGATCTCCTCGTGCGGCGAGCCAGCCTGCGCCGTGATCGTGGGCCACAGGTCGCGCCCGTCAATTGGCAGCGGCTGGTCGAGCGAACCGCCGGCCAGCTTGATGAGCGTGGGATACCAATCCACCATGTGCAGCGGCGCGTTGACGGTCGTGCCCGGCAAGATCTTGCCCTGCCAGGCGGCAAAGGCGCAGGTCCGCACGCCACCTTCGTAAATCGTTCCCTTGCCGCGCGCAGCGGACCATTGCTCGTCACGCGACCCGGCGCGGGTCCGCCGTTGTCGCTCGAGAAAACGAACAGCGTGTTGTCGTTCAGCCCGGCGGCGTCGATCGCGTCAGCAATCTGCCCGACGGCTTCATCCATCGCCGCCAGCATGCCCGCGTAAATCTTAGCAATACGTGGC